>NZ_CP047318.1:0-4800000 GCF_009857135.1 Streptomyces sp. HM190 | reverse complement strand
GTCACCACGGTCACAGACACCACCCCCGCTACGGCAGGGCCGAGGTCAGAGCTTGGGACCGGATGCACCCCCGGCTCACCCACCGCGGCCCATGGCTGGACCACGCCGAAGAGGAACTGCCCATCCTGCACGGCACGTTGATCCGTCTGAAGGTCGAGTACCTGCCGGGCGATCGCGACCCGAAGCCGGCCTGGCTGTGGTGCTCGGCCACCGCCGCCACACCGGCGGACGTGGACCGCTGGTGGCAGTCGTTCCTCCGCCGATTCGATCTCGAGCACACCTTCCGGCTCATGAAACAGACCCTCGGCTGGACCGCCCCGAAGGTCCGCCACGCGGACACCGCCGACCTGTGGACCTGGCTCATCGGCGCCGCCCACACCCAGCTCCGCCTCGCCCGAGCCCTCGCCGACGACCTCCGCCGGCCTCGGGAACGCCGCACCGAGCCCCGTCGGCTCACCCCCGCCCGAGTGCGGCGGGGGTTTCGCAACGTCCGCGCGACCACGACCCGTCCGGCAGCCGCACCGAAAGCGTCCCGGCCGGGACAGCCTGCAGGCTCGAAGAACTAACGCCGGGCCAGGCGCCACGACGTCGGCAAGACGGGCAAACGCGCTGAGTCGATCAAGGAACACCAAGCCCGCCCACGTTGCACGCCAAGCTCAGCCAGCTGAACGCTGACGCCAGTTGAGCCAGCAGGGGACTGTCGGTGGCTGGTGGCAGGATCACCGGCATGGGTTTCGTACGTACTACTCCGCCGCGGCCTGTCGAGGTGACCGCGGTCTTTCCCGAGCTGGCTCCGTTAGCGCGGCCTGCCATCCGGCTGCATCCTCGTCCGGGTGCGCCCTCGGCCAGAGAGAGCTCGGTCGGTGGGCCGTTGCTGTGGCCGGCTGGGGAGCCGTGGCCGCACTGCGAGGACGCGCACCTGCACGTGGACACTGGATTCCGCGAGTCACCGACCGAAGTGCGGCTCAGGAGACGCTTGCAGGCCCGGCGGCGCCCTGATGACCGACCGCCCGCGTTCACGCCCGAGGAGGAAGCGCTCAAGGAGCGCAATGCCGCATGGCTCGCCGAACGACTCGACGCCAGCCCTCCCTGGCCCGCCGACTGCCCGGTTCCGATGTTGCCCGTGGCTCAGCTGTTCCTGCGTGACATACCCCTGTTGCGGCCGCCCGGGCAGGCCGATCTGCTTCAGATCCTGTGGTGCCCGTACGAGCACGAACCGGATTACAAGCCGTCGACCGCACTGTTCTGGCGGTCGGTCGCGGAGGTCGGCGACATCCTCGCCACACCACCGGAACCGTACGAGGCGGACTATCCGGGTTACGTGCCAGAGCCGTGCGTGCTGGCGCCAGAAGCGATCACCGAGTACCCCAACAGCCTGGATCTGAGCCCGGAGCTGCAGCTGATGCTGGATGACTGGAGCAGGTGGCAGGCAGCCGGCGCCGGCGTGGACAGCTCCTACGCGGAGTATCCGCGCGAGTTCTACCACGTTCACCTGGGCAACGCACCCGGCTGGAAGGTCGGCGGCTGGCCCCCGTGGGGCCGCACCGACCCGAACCCCCAGTACTGCGCTGTGTGCACGGTGCAGATGGTCCCGCTACTGACGATCGCTTCCCGGGAGTGGAACGGCGGTGAAGGTCACAGCTGGGCGCCGCAGGAGGACCAGGCCGCCGCCCTCGCTGGTTCCTCCTACGCGGGCCGGGCTCCCTCGGGGCCGACGGGGGTAGAAGTGGGCAGCACGGACAACATGCAGATCTACGTCTGCCCGGCCTCCCCCGAACATCCACACACTGACCTGATCCAATGAAGAGCTGGTTCACGCCCTCTGCGATGATCTGAGTCATGCCGAAGTGGGCCAGGCCCAGGACCTGCTTCATCTCGCGGTAGTCGTGCTCGATGCGCCAGCGCAGTTTCGCGGTGCGCACGAGGGTGGCCGGCGCCGTGTCGGCGGGCAGGTCGGACAGCCAGAACCGGACCGGTTCGGGCTGGTCGGCGGGCCCTTCGGCCAGCAGCCGGCGCACGGGCAGTTCCGGGCCGTCGCAGGCTTTGCGGATCTCGCGTCCGGCGGGACGGATCCGCAGAGCCACGAACCGGGAGTACATGCGCTTCACACCGCTGCGGCCGCTGCCGGGACGGGAGCCCTCCCGCCATTGCACCGACCGGGCCGTCTGCTTGCCGGCCTCGATGACCAGCTTCTTCACCGCCTTGGCCGCCTGGGGACAGACAGGTTGGGGCCTCGGGCCGCGGCCGCCGTAGGGCGGGGTGTGCGGCCGTGCCGTTTCCGGGTGGGCGGTGGTCGTGGTGGCGATGCCGACGGCGTAGGTGAGGCCGCGTTCTTCCAGGCCGAGGCGGAAGGTCGCCGTATCGCCGTAGCCGCCGTCGGCGACGACGAGCGGGACGTCGATGCCCCACGACCTGGTCTCGTCGATCATGTCCAGGGCCAGCTGCCACTTCTCGACGTGTCCGACGTCGGCGGGGATGCCGCACGTGGCGCGGCGGGCCACCTTGCCCGGATCGGCCTTGGGCGAGGCCGGATCCCAGCTCTCGGGCAGGAACAGACGCCAGTCGACGGCCGCCGACGCGCTGTCGGATGCCAGGTGCAGGGACACCCCGGCCTGGCAGTTGGTGACCTTGCCCGCGGTGCCGGTGTACTCCCGGGCCACACACGCCGAGGCATCCCCGTCCTTGAGGAAGCCGGTGTCATCCACGGTCAGCGCGGCCGGTCTGATCACCTGCTGCATCCGCCAGGCCAAGCGGGCGCGGACATGTGCCGCGTCCCACGGGCTGGTGGTGACGAAGTTCGCCAGAGCCTGCCGGTTGCCGTCCTCGCCCAGGCGGGCGGCCATCGGTTCCACCGACTTGCGCCACCCCGTCCAGCAGCAGGCCCCGCAGGTAGACCGTTCCCCACCGGCGTTGATCCGCCCGCGCGAACGGCTCGAACATCTCCGCCGCGAAGTCCTCCGGATCGCACGTGCTCGTCGGGATGATCAGCGACGAGAAGTGCGTGTACAGCATTCCGTACCGCTTCTCCTGTCGCCCAACGTCTCCACGCAACCAGGGGATTGGCAGGGGCACCGGCCCTGTCCGTGGTCGCGCACCGGGACGGGTCGCGGACCCTGAGCGTGTACCGCGAGGACGATCCGGGACGACTGCGCGCTGTCGGTGCGGCTGACGTCGGGGGAGGCGGAGGGGATCGTCGACGCGACGATACCGCAGCACCACAGGCCGAGCCTGCTGGCGACGACCGAGCTGGGGCTGGTGGCCGAGCGGGGCGAGCTCGCGGCGACCTCGCGCTGGAGGGGGCGACTGCTGGGCGAGCCCCGGATGCGTACGGAGACCGGTGTGTCGGTTGTGGGTGCTGCGCAGAGCCGAGGCGGTCCCCTCGCCGGGGCCGGAGTTCCGGCTGGCCGGCGGGGAGACCCTGATCGTGATCGGCACCCGCGGGGGGGGCGTGGAGGCTGTCGTCGCGACACTCGGGTGGGCGGGAGTCCGCGCTGGAAAAAGCTCCGCTGCCGCGCGCACGGGCTCAGACGCCGGCGGGTGCGGACTCGGACGGCTCCGTGTCGGCTGGGACCTCCGTCGGTGCCGTTGCGGAGGGCCGGCGGGTGAGGCGGCGGGCCAGCGGCTCGGTGTAGCGGGCGGTGAGGGGGCCGACGATGACGAGGATGAGGACGTAGGCGGTGGCCAGTGGCCCGATGCGGGGCTCGGCACCGACCGCGAGTCCGGCGATGACGATGGAGAACTCGCCGCGGGCGACGAGGGTGCCGCCGGCGCGCCAGCGGCCCGCGCCCTGGATTCCGGCGCGGCGCGCGGCGTACCAGCCGGTGGCGACCTTCGTGCATGCGGTGACGACGGCGAGCAGCAGGGCGGGGAGGAGGACGGGCGGGATGTCGGCCGGATCGGTGGACAGGCCGAAGAAGACGAAGAAGACGGCGGCGAACAGGTCCCGCAGCGGGGTGAGGAGGTTGCTCGCGCCCTCGGCGACCTCGCCGGACAGGGCGATGCCGACGAGGAAGGCGCCCACGGCGGCCGAGACCTGGAGTTCCTGGGCGATGCCGGCGACGAGGAGGGTCAGGCCGAGCACGACCAGCAGGAGCATTTCCGCATTGTCGGAGGAGACCGCGCGGCTGATCAGCCGTCCGTGGCGCAGTGCGAGGTAGAGGACGGCGCCGACGGTGCCCAGGGAGATCAGCAGGGTGAGGGTGCCGCCGGCCAGGCTGACGCCGGCGAGCAGGGCGGTCAGGATCGGCAGGTAGAGGGCCATGGCGAGGTCCTCGATGACGAGGACGCCGAGGACGACGGGGGTTTCGCGGTTGCCGAGCCGGCGCAGGTCGCCGAGGACCTTGGCGATGACCCCGGAGGAGGAGATCCAGGTGACGCCGGCCAGCGCCACGGCGGCCACCGGTCCCCAGCCCAGGATCAGTGCGGCGATGGCTCCGGGCACGGCGTTGAGGACGAAGTCGACTGCGCCGGAGGGGTACTGGGTCTTGAGGTTGGTGACGAGTTCGGAGGCGCTGTATTCGAGGCCGAGCAGGAGCAGCAGGAGGATGACGCCGATCTCGGCGCCCGTGGCGGTGAATTCCTCGCTGGCGTTGAGCGGGAGGATCCCGCCGTGTCCGAAGGCGAGCCCGGCCAGGAGGTACAGGGGTATGGGTGAGAAGCCCACGCGTCCGGCGAGGCGTCCCAGCAGACCCAGGGCGAGGATGATGGCCCCGAGTTCGATGAGCATGGCGGTGGTGTTGTGCACGGGCGTCTGTCCTCCGGTTCGGCGACGGCGTCTGTGCCTTCGTGGCGGCGAGCGGCGAGCGGTGCTGCCGGTGAGGTCGGCGACGCGGCCGGCGTTCGGGCGCTCAGGGGCAGGCGTCAGTCAGCGTCGGGCCGAGCCCGGCCGGGCGCCGGTGCCGCCGCTGGTGTCGGGTCGCCTGCCCGTCGGGCCGACCGCCGTTCGTCCGTCGGCGGCGATGTGGATTCAGGCGGGGGGAAGCCTGATGGTGCGTCGGACCAGGAGGTCAGACGCTTGCGCGCCCTGGTTCCGGCACGCTGTCACGGGGGGTGTTGTCGATGCGCGCGGCCCTGACGGCGGGGCCGGGCCGGCGCCCTGAGGGCCCGGTGGCAGGCGGACGAAGGGCGCGGACGACACGACGCATGTCACGTCCCCCCATCGCAGCGATCTGGCTCCGCCGGAACAGCACTCCCCGAAGAAGTGAGCAATGACGCGCCCAATGGAGTGTCATGGCTCGGTAAAGAAGTTTAGCGCACGACTAATTACGTATAGTCGGCTTTTCTTTGCATAGCGACAGCAAACGGGAGCGTGGGTCGGGGCATGTGACCGAATGATGTCCGTTCGGCACTGCGCGCCCCGCGGCGCTACTCGGTGCGGGCCAGTGTGGCGGGCTCGGGGTCGGGGGATCCGTGTTCGCCCAGCCAGCGGGCGAGTTTGCCGCGTCGGCCGACGGCCCGCAGTCGGCGTTCGGCGGCTTCGCGGGTGTGCGGGGTGGTGATGAGAAGGAGTTCGTCGTCGGCGCGCAGCACGGTGTCACGGTCGGGGACGAGGGTCGCGCCGTCGCGGACGATCAGGGTGACGACGGTCGGGTGCGGCAACCGCAGTTCGAAGACGGCGACGCCGTGCAGCCGGGAGCCCGGCGGGACGGTGACGGTGAGCAGGTCGGCGTCCAGGACGTCGAGGGGAGCGGTCTCGACCTGGACGTCGCGCAGCGCGCCGGGGCGGGTCAGGCGCAGGCGCCGGGCGACGGCGGGCAGGGTGGGGCCCTGGACGAGGGTGAACAGGACCACGAGGACGAACACGATGTTGAGTACGTCGCGGGCACCGGTGACCCCTTCGACGATGGGGAAGGTGGCGAGCACGATGGGGACCGCGCCGCGCAGGCCGGCCCAGGAGATGAACGCCTGCTCGCGCCAGGGGACGCGGAACGGCACCAGACAGGCGAGGACGGAGACGGGGCGGGCCGCCAGCAGCAGAACGAGGCCGACGACGAGGGCCGGGAGGATCGCGGAGGGCAGTTCGCCGGGGTCGACGAGCAGGCCGAGCATCACGAACAGGCCGATCTGCGCCAGCCAGCCGGCACCCTCGGCGAAGGAGCGGGTGGCGGCGCGGTGCGGCAGCTTGGCGTTGCCCAGGACCAGACCGGAGAGGTAGGCGGCGATGATGCCGCTGGCGTTCACCGCTCCCGCGGTGGCGAAGGCGACGATGCCGAAGCCGACCGTGGCCAGCGGGTACAGGCCGGTGGCGGGGAGCGCGATGTGGCGCAGCGCGGCTGCGCCCAGGCGGCCGAGCAGCACGCCGAGCGTGCCGCCGACCGCGAGCTGGTAGAGCAGGCCGCCCAGGAGGGGGGCGGGCCCGGGGAGGTCGGCGGTGGCGGTGGAGAAGACCAGGACCAGGATGATGGTCGGGGCGTCGTTGAAGCCGGACTCGGCCTCCAGCAGCCCGGTCACCTTCTGCGGCAGGGGCAGCGAACGCAGGACGGCGAAGACGGCGGCGGCGTCGGTGGAGGAGACGATCGCGCCGAGCAGCAGGGCCAGATGCCAGTCCATGCCCAGCAGCCAGTGAGCGCCGGCGGCGGTCACCGCGACGGAGACGGCCACGCCGGCCGTGGCGAGCACCCCGGCCGGGGCCAGGAGGCGGCGGACGTCGCTCCACCGGGTGGTCAGGCCGCCTTCGACGAGGATGACGGCCAGGGCGGCGGTGCCCAGCGCCTGGGCCAGTTGGGCGTCGTCGAACTCCAGACCGAGCCCGTCCTCGCCGGCGATGACGCCCACCCCGAGGAACAGCAGCAGGCTGGGCAGGCCGACGCGGTGCGCGACACGGGCGGCGGCGATGCTGGCCAGCAGTACGGCGCCGCTGATCAGCAGCGTCAGGTACAGCTCGGACAGGGTCATCGACGGGTCCTCGTGCCGTCCGGACCCACTGCCGTACACCGCCGCCGCCCGGGCGGCCCTCGGCGGGCGGAGGTCCGGCGGGTGAGCAGGCGGCCGGGGGGCGGGGCCGTCTGCCGGTCGCCGGGGTCAGGACCGGGGCGGAGGGACGCGGTGTCCGCGCGCGTCCCGCTCGGGGTCCAGCAGCTCCGCGGCCATACCGGCCAGGACCAGCCCGGCGGCGATGAGGAGCCCGTGGGCCAGGGCGATGCCGGTTCCCAGCACGGCCATGGCGGCGGCCAGGAGCAGCCAGGCCCGGGTGTTCCGGTACTCTCGCGGCCGGCAGGGGCGGCCGGCCGCGAGAGCGCGGGCGAAGCGGGGATCCTCATGGCCGAGGAGGGCCTCGATCTCACTGAGCTGCCTGTCATCGGGCCGGGGCATGATGCCCACCTCCGGGCTCGGGACCGCGGGCGGGCGTCGTGGTCGACGATGCGGGCCATCTGCTCTCCTTGCGGGGTCGGGGCGTCACGATCACACCAGGGCGAAGGAGTGCGGCCGCACGTGCGCGGCCGGCGCGGCGACGGTGAACGTGGTGACCGCCGGTACGGAGCGGGTGACGTGCCGGAACGAGATCTTGCGGCCGGAGCGGGCGGCGGCACGCAGGACGACGACGCCGGTTGGCCAAGGCGCCGGTCCCCGTGGCGTCGCCGCCCGGAGCCGCGCCGGGCGCGGGCATCCAGCGCGGCACCACCGCCGGCCCGGGTCCCGTCGTCGGGGTGAGCCGATCACCGCCGACCGGGCGGACGGTGGCATCGAAGGGCACGCCGTGGACGTCCGCCGCCGACCCTGCCGTGACGCTCACGACCGCCGCCGACCCTGCCGCAACGCCCACAACCGCCGCCGACCCTGCCGCAACGCTCACGGCCGCCCCTTCCCCGTGCCGCCGGGCCGGTCCGTTCCGGCTGTGGTGGTGCCCGCTATACGGCGCACCCATCCAGCCGCGGTGCGGCGCAACCGCAGCACCAGCAGGACCGGGCCGGAGACCGCCTCGAAGTGACCAGTGGGCTGTGAAGCTGCGTACATCGGTGCCGGCTCCTCTCGTGATCCGACAGACCTGCTGCTTTCCCACCCCGCCACGAGGAGCCGCACCCCGCCCCTCTGCCGTGGAAGCGGCGACGGCAGCCGACAGACCGCCTGGGCCGTCCAAGAGCCGGGCTCGTCCGCCGGCGCCGCGAGCGGTGCGCCTCCGCGTGTCAGCCACGGGCCGACGGGGAGGACCGGCTCCACCCTCACCCGTCGGCGGCGGCGGCCGCCATCGGGTCCGGCACCCAATCGCGGGCGGGTCGAACCTGCAGAGGTGACGCGGAATGGGTGCCGGACCCGATGGACGCCCACCTTGTCCGGCGCACACTCTGGAGCTGTGCGTCCCGGGAACGAGCAGTCTCAAGAGCCGATCGGCCCACCGTGCGCTGCCGGGAGGCGCCCATGGAAGCGAGCACCAGCGTGAGGAGGCAATACCCGGTGCCCTTGTTCTGGAGGATCTTCCTGCTCAACGGCGTGGTCCTGGTCGCCGCCACCGCGCTGCTGCTGGGCCCGGTCACCGTGTCGACCCCTGTCCTGCTCACCGAGGCCGCTGTTCTGACCGTCGGGCTGGCCGCGATGCTGATCGCCAACGCGCTCCTGCTGCGCGTCGGCCTGGCTCCGCTGCAGCGCCTCGCCCGCGCCATGACCACCACCGACCTGCTGCGTCCCGAGGCCCGCCCGGCCGTGGGCGGTCACGGCGAGATCGCCGAACTGATCACCACGTTCAACACCATGCTCGACCGGCTGGAAGCCGAACGCGCCACCAGCGCCGCCCGCGCGCTGACCGCGCAGGAGGCCGAACGCCAGCGCATCGCCCAGGAACTCCACGACGAGATCGGCCAGACCCTCACCGCCGTCCTGCTCGACCTGAAACGCGTCGCAGGCCAGGCCCCCGACCCGGTCCGTGAGCAGCTGTACCAGGTCCAGGAGACCACCCGGGCCAGCCTGGACGAGATCCGCCGCATCGCCCGGCGCCTGCGCCCCGGCGTCCTCGAAGAACTGGGCCTGACCAGCGCGCTGAAATCCCTCGCCACCGAGTTCACCGGCGCCTCCCTGTCCGTACGCCCCCGTATCGCACCCGACCTGCCGCCCCTGGGCGAGAACGCCGAACTCGTCCTCTACCGCGTCGCCCAGGAAAGCCTGACCAACGCCGCCCGCCACGCCGACGCCACCCGCGTCGGCCTCACCCTGGAGCGGGCACCGGACGCCGTGGAACTGCGCGTACGCGACAACGGCCGAGGCACCGCGGGCGCGACCGAAGGCGCCGGCATCCGCGGCATGCGCGAGCGGGCCCTGCTCATCGGCGCCGACCTCGCCCTCGGCCCCGCCCCCGACGGCGGCACCGAGGTGCGCCTGACCGTCCCCACCCCCCACCGGAGCGAGTGACCATGACCGAGGCGACGCCCACCCGCATCCTGCTGGCCGACGACCACCACCTGGTCCGCCGCGGAGTCCGCCTCATCCTCGACAGCGAACCCGACCTCACCGTGGTCGACGAAGCGGGCGACGGCGCCGAAGCCGTCGACGCCGCCCGCACCCACCACCCGGACCTGGCCATCCTCGACATCGCCATGCCCCGCATGACCGGCCTCCAGGCCGCCCGCGAACTCTCCCGCACCCAGCCGGAGCTGCGCATCCTCATGCTGACCATGTACGACAACGAGCAGTTCTTCTTCGAGGCCCTGGCCGCCGGGGCCTCCGGCTACGTCCTCAAGTCCGTCGCCGACCGCGACCTCGTGGAAGCCTGCCGCGCCACCATGCGCGGCGAACCCTTCCTCTACCCCGGCGCCGTCAACGCCCTCATCCGCAACTACCTCGACCGCGTCCGCGACGGCCAGTCCCCGCCCGCCAGGGCCATCACCGACCGCGAGGAGGAGATCCTCAAACTCGTCGCGGAAGGTCACACCTCGCAGGAGATCGCCGACATCCTCGTCATCAGCGTCAAGACCGTCGAACGCCACCGGGCCAACCTGCTGCAGAAGCTCGGTCTGAGAGACCGCCTGGAGCTCACCCGCTACGCCATCCGCGTCGGACTGGTCGAGCCCTGACGGCGTCGACCTGGTCGAGCCCCGGTGACGGAGCCGCCCCGGTGGTGAACTCGCGTAGCGGCACGGTCCGTACCGACGACCACGGCCGGCCCCTTCTGCGTCCGGGGCCACGAGGCCGTCATGGGTTCGTCACGCGTCCGCGAGAGCAGGCTCGTGTCGGCCGCCTCCGTCCGGCACCGGTCCCTCCCCACGTGGGGACCGGTGCCGGACGGTGCGGGGGTGCTCGATCCGCGTCAGGGGACTGGATCGAGGTCTCTGCGGACGGATCGTCGCCGATCCCTTCCGCGAGCCTGGGTGATCGCATCCGTGCGTCAGCCCGGGTGTGATCACGTCCGCGCGCACCCGGGTCATCACGTCCGTCCGTACGCCCGGGTGATGACATCCGTCCGTACGCCCGGGTGATCACATCCGTCGCGTCGGTGATCGCGTCGGTGAAGCTGACCTGAAACGAACGGCGGCATGAGTCGTCTCTGCGTGCGGTGCGCTGGTGGCCTGCGGGGGCGCCACCCGAGGCGGTGGCTGCCTGGTCGTGATCCTGCCAGTCGGCGCCAGCGGTGAGGAGGGCCGCGCGACGTCCGGACGGCTCCGCCGCAGGTCAGGCATATAAAGTGAGTTTTCCGGTCCGGATGTCCAGCAGCGGGGGAAGTAAGGGGTGGAGGCCTTGAGTGACGACTCAGGGGCACGCACGGCCTTCGCGGAACGTCTCGCGCTGCTGTACAAGGAAGCGGGCAATCCTCCCCTCAAGAGTGTTTCCGAGTCGGTCGTCCGACTGCAAAGAGTCGATGAACGCGGGCGCCCGGTGCGGGTCTCCGCCCAGCGGATCAGCGACTGGCGGCGCGCCAAGAACGTGCCCGCGCACTTCGCCGCCCTCGCCGCCGTTCTGCACGTCCTGATCCCCGAGGCGCGGCGCGCGCGGCCCGCGCCGGTGTCCAAAGGGCTCTACGACCTGGCCCAGTGGCAGCGGCTCTGGGAGCGGGCGGTCGCCGACCCGGCCGGCGAACGGACCGCCCCGGCCGGGCTCTCCGCCGCGGAGGAGCAACCGGCCGCGGGGGACGCCCCCGCCGTCCCCGGCGGAGTCTGCCCGTACCGGGGGCTGGCCTCCTACCGGCAGCAGGACGCCCGCTGGTTCTTCGGGCGGGAGCGCAGCACGGACGCCCTCGTCGGGCAGCTCCGGGCGGTGGAGAGGACGGGCGGCCTCGTCATGCTCGTCGGCGCCTCGGGGGCGGGGAAGTCCTCGCTCCTCAACGCCGGTCTGGTCCCCGCCGTACGCGACGGCGCGCTGGACGGCGGCGGCACCCCCGGCGCGGAGGGCCCCGGCGGCGACGTCGTCCAGCTCGTCCCGGGCACCGACCCCGTGGGGGAACTGACCCGCCAGATCCCGGAACTCGCACAGGTCGTGTCCGCCGCGTACGAGCCTGGTACCGCGATGTTCGCCGAGGGGGTACGGGATGCCGTCACCGTCTGGGCGCGGCGCCGCACCCACTCAACCGCCACCGCCACCGTCACCTCCGGCAGCTCCGCAGGCGCCTCAGCCGCCTCAGCCACCGGGACCGGCGTCCCCGCCCGTCCCGTCCTGATCGTCGACCAGTTCGAGGAGACGTTCACGCTCTCCTCCGACGAGGCCGATCGGCGGACGTTCATCCAGTTGCTCAGCGCCGCCTGCACGCCCGGTGCCGCGGGGGACCTCGCGCCCGTGCTGGTCGTGCTGGGGATCCGGGCCGACTTCTACGAGGAGTGCCTCGGGTATCCGGAGCTGGCGGACGCCCTGCAGCACCGGCACATGGTGCTGGGGCCGCTGACGACGGCGGAGCTGCGGGAGGCGGTGACCGGGCCGGCCAAGGCCGTGGGGCTGGAGCTGGAGCCGGGGCTGGCGGAGCTGATCGTGCGGGAGGTGAGCGCGGACGGGCCGCGGGGCGCGCACGACGCGGGCGTGCTGCCGCTGCTGTCGCACGCGCTGCTCGTGACCTGGCAGCGGCGCAAGGCCGGGCGGCTGACGCTGGCCGGGTACCGGGCGGCCGGCGGTATCCAGGGCGCCGTGGCGGCGACCGCCGAGCGGGCGTGGTCGGGGCTGGACCCGGCGGCCCGCACGGCGGCGCGGTTGCTGCTGCTGCGGCTGGTGCGGCTCGGCGAGGACACGCAGGCCACCCGGCGGCGCGGGACGCGGCGGCAGCTCGCGGAGGAGTCGACGGACCCCGGCAAGACGGAGGAGTCGCTGGAGGCGCTGGTGCGCGCCCGGCTGGTGACGCTCGACGCGGAGACGGTGGAGATCACCCACGAGGCGCTGCTGCACGCCTGGCCCCGGCTGCGGGGCTGGATCGACGAGGGGCGGGGCGACCATCTGCTCCGCCAGCGGCTGGAGGAGGACGGCCGGGCCTGGGAGGAGTCGGACCGCGACCCGTCGCTGCTGTACCGGGGTTCCCGGCTGGAGCAGGCCCGCAGCTGGGCGAGGTCCGCCGACGACACCCTGCTGACGCGCGGCGCGGTGGAGTTCCTGGCCGCCTCGGTCAGACTGCGCAAGCGCACCGTGTGGATCAGCCGGAGCGCGGTGGCCGCGCTGGTGGCCCTCGCCCTGGTGGCCGTCGGCTCGGCGGTGGTCGCCTGGCAGCAGCGCAACGACGCCGTGTTCGAGCAGGTCGTCGCCGAGGCGGACCGCGTCCAGTACACCGACCCGTCGCTGTCGGCCCAGCTCGACCTGGTGGCGCACGGGCTGCGGCCCGACGACGAGGGCACCGACAACCGGCTGATCTCGATCGTGAACGCGCCGCTGGCCACCCCGCTGCTCGCCCACACCGGCGCCGTGTACCTCACCTCCTACAGCCCCGACGGGAAGTATCTGGCCACCGCCAGCTACGACCGGACCGTACGGCTGTGGGACGTGTCCGACCCGTCCCGCCCGAAAGCCCTGGGCGCACCCCTCACCGGGCACACGAGCTGGGTGAGCAGCGCCGTCTTCAGCCCGGACGGGCGGACCCTCGCCAGCGCCGGCGACGACGGGGAGATACGGCTGTGGGACGTCCGCGATCCCCGCGCGCCCCGGCCGTCGGGCACCCCGCTGACCGGCCATGACGGCACCGTCTACCTGGTCGCCTTCAGCCCGGACGGCAGGACGCTGGCGTCCGTCGGCGAGGACCGGACGGTACGGCTGTGGGACGTGTCCGACCCGTCCCGCCCGAAAGCCCTGGGCGCACCCCTCACCGGGCACGACGCGCCCGTGCGTTCCGTGGCGTTCAGCCCGGACGGCAGGACCCTGGCCGCCGGGGGCGACGACCGGACCGTACGGCTGTGGAACGTCGCCGACCCGCGGCGTCCGGCCGCGCTCGGCGCCCCGCTCAGCGGCCACACCGGCACGGTGCACTCGGTGGCGTTCAGCCCCGACGGGCGCACCGTCGCCAGCGGCAGCGCCGACAACACCGTGCGGCTGTGGAACGTCACCGACCCGCGGCGTCCGGCCGCGCTCGGCGCCCCGCTCAGCGGCCACACCGGCCCGGTGTGGTCGGTGGCGTACAGCCCCGACGGGGGGATGCTGGCCGTCGCCAGCGCGGACAGCACGGCGAGCCTGTGGAATGTCCGCGACCCCGCGTACCCGTCGCAGGTGGGCGAGCCGCTCGCCGGAGCCAGCGGCGAGATGTACGCGCTGGGCTTCAGCCCGGACGGGCGGACCCTGGCCACCGGGAGCGGGGACGGCAAGGTCCGGCTGTGGTCGATACCGACAGCGGACATGATCGGCCGGAACGGGGTGTTCCGGCCGGACGGGCGGGTGCTCGCCACAGCCGGGCGCGACGGCCGGATCCGGCTGTGGGACGTACACAGGCCCGGCCGGCCGGTGGCGCTGAGCAGGCCGTTCCTGGTCAAGGACGGCGGCAACCGCTCCCTCGCCTTCTCCCCCGACGGCCGCACCCTCGCGATCGTGACGGGGAACCGGGCGGTGCACCTGTGGGACGTGGGCGACCCCGCCCGCCCGGCGCCCCACGCGGAGCCCTTGGTGCTGCGGACCCGGTACACCGACGCGCTGGCGTACAGCCCGGACGGACGCACCCTGGCCACCCCGTACGACGATCACACCGTGCAGCTGTGGGACGTGAGCGACCCGGCCCGTGCCGTCCCGCTCGGCGAGCCGCTCAGCGGGCACAAGGGCTACATCCTCGCCCTCGTCTTCAGCCCCGACGGCCGCACCCTCGTCAGCGGCAGCGCCGACGGCACCGCCCGGCTGTGGGACGTGAAGGATCCGCGGCGCCCCGCCCCGCTCGGCGCGCCCCTCACCGACCACCGCGGTCCCGTCAACGACCTCGCGTACAGCCCGGACGGCGCCACCCTGGCCAGCGGCAGCGACGACGACACGGTCCGGCTGTGGGACGTCTCCGACCCCGCCCGCACGACCCGGCTCGGTGAGCCGCTCACCGGCCACACCGAGGCCGTCGCGTCGCTGACCTTCAGCGCGGACGGCCGGACCCTGGCCAGCGGCGGCAACGACAACACGGTCCGGCTGTGGGACGTCTCCGACCCCGCCGACGCCTCCCCCATCGGCCAGTCGATGAGCCCCAACGCCAAGACGGGCAACTTCCTGTCGTTCAGCCCCAGAAGCGGCATGCTCGGTGTCTCCAGCGGCGCCGACACCGTACGGCTGTGGAACCTCGACGTGGACGAGGCGGTACGGCGCATCTGCGCCGCCACCCACGGGGTGCTGACCCGGTCGAAGTGGAACGAGTACCTGCCGCGGCTGTCGTACGAACCGCCGTGCGCGGATTCCTGAACGGACCCCGGCAGTCGCCGACGGACGCCGAACCGCGCCGAACCGTTCCCGATGTGCGTCCGATCTGCGCCTGACCTGCATGAACGGATGTGCTGCGGGGAGTCGGGCGGAGCGTTCGGTGGGCGCGCGGCGCATGTCCGGACGAGGTCCGACACCACCGTCACCATCTAACAAACGTTTGGTTACTGCCCCCTTCGGGCGTGATCCCGATCACAACTTGACCACGCAGTTCGGCAGTCGCCTCCCTTCGCAGGGGCGACCTTGTTAGCCTTGGCCATAGCCCGGTCGCTGGTGCATCCCCCGTCGCCAGCGGCCGGGCCTTGTCATGCGGCCGATCGACACGACGCCTCGAAGGGTGGTGGATGCTGCCGTGACCCGGCGCATCGTCGTCGTCACCGCCGTCCACGCCCCCTCGGCCCGCTTCCTCCCCGACGCCTACGCGTCGCTGGCCGGGCAGCACTTACCCGGCGGCTGGGACTGGCACTGGGTCATCCAGGAGGACGGCACCTCGAACGATGTCGCCCCGCACGTCCCCGCCGACCCCCGGGTGACCTTCCGCCAGGGGCGCCCCGGCGGCCCCGGCGTCGCCCGCACCATCGCCCTCTCGGAGGCGGACGGCGCCTACGTGAAGGTCCTGGACGCCGACGACCGGCTGGCGCCGGGGGCGCTCGCCCGCGATCTGGCCGCCCTCGAAGCCGACCGCACGCTCGGCTGGGCCACCTCCCGCGTCCTGGACGTCCTGCCCGACGGCTCCACCCTCGGCTTCCCCGGCGACCCCGAGCACGGTCCGATCGAGCGCGGAGCCGTCCTCGACCACTGGGCGGCCCACGACTTCCTGTCGCCGGTGCACCCCGCGACCCTCTTCGTCCGCCGCGAACTGGCGCTGGCGCTCGGCGGCTGGATGGCCCTGCCCGCCTCCGAGGACACCGGACTGCTCCTCGCGCTCAACTCCGTGAGCCGCGGCTGGTTCTCCGCCGAGGTCGGCCTCCTCTACCGCAAGTGGGAGGGCCAGGCGACCGGGCAGGCGGCCCACCTCGACAAGGCCGAACGGGCCGCCCGCATGGCGGTGATAGAGGCCCGTGCCCGGGCCCTGGCAACATTCCGCTGGAGCTACCCGGACCGCCTCGACCCTCTCGTCCACAGCCACGGCCCGCCAGGGGGCGGGGAGCACCGGGACCACGACGACTGCCGGGCGCGACGCCGCCCGGGAGCGTGACGTCGAGGACGCCGACGTCCCGGCGCGACGGTTTCCGCGGGTGGCTTCCAGGAATGGCCGGCGCCCGCCACTAAGAACTCCTATCGGAATGCCCAACGTGGACTTGAGGTCCACGCCGGGGGCGTGGGCGAACGCGGTTGCTAGTGTCCGGGCGTGACCCTGACTGACCTCAACACCGGCTTCCGTGACGACGAGCAGCGGCGGCGCGTCCAGAGGGTCATTCATGACCGCCTCGCAGACGATCGTGACCCGCAGGAGTGCCGCTTCCTCATGCGGTTCTGGTGGCAGCTGGTCATGTCGTACCAAGAGGTGTCGATGGACGAGCTCAGCCGGAACGTCGGTAAGCCGAAGCTGGACGTGATCGAGGCGCTGATCAGCGCGATCAGGTCATCATGCCGAGGTCGACGCCTGGATCGCCGCTACACAGCGCGTCTTCCCGGTGATCCAGGATCGCGGCTTCAGGGCTGCCCAGGACACCGATAGTTAAAGAGGCCGGAGCTTCTTCAGCCGTCGCCAGCAGATGATGCTGCAAGCGAGGCTGAGGAAGGCTTCGTGGATGTCGTCGCGGATCTCCCAGCGGATCCGCAGGCGGCGGAACCAGTGCAGGTGGGCGAACGCGCGCTCCACGACCCATCGTTGTTTGCCGAGCCCGGAACCGTGTTCGGTGCCCCGTCGGGCGATCTGCGGCTTCACGCCGAGGTCCCAGACCAGACGGCGGTACTTGTCGTGGTCGTAGCCGCGGTCTCCGAGCACCACGTCTGGGCGGTGCCGGGGCCGGCCGCGCTTGCCCCGCACCGGTGGTACGGCCTCAAGCAGCGGGATCAGCTGGGTGACGTCGTTGCGATTGCCGCCGGTCAGGGTGGCGGCGAGTGGGATGCCGGTCGCGTCGGTGATCAGGTGGTGTTTGCTGCCCGTCCTGCCCCGGTCGACAGGGCTTCGTCCCGTCTTGGAGCCCCCTTTAACGCGCGGATGTGGGAGCCGTCGACCGCCGCGCGGGAGAAGTCCAGGGCGTTCGCGCTGCGGAGCTTGGCGAGAAGTACCTCGTGCAGCCGGGGCCAGACACCCGCCTTGGTCCATTCGGCCAGGCGGCGCCAGCACGTCATGCCGGAGCCGAAGCCGAGTTCCTGCGGAAGGTGTTCCCATGCGATCCCGGTGTGCAGCACGAACAAGATGCCCTGAAACACCAGCCGGTCCGGGTGCCGCTTGCGCCCCGGATGTCGAGCCCGACGCTCAACCCTGGGCAACAGCGGCTCGATCACCGCCCACAGGTCGTCATCGACTTCCCACGGCTTCGGCCGCGCCACCCCACACCTCCGGATCATCGGTCCCGGAGTGATCCAACCACCTCGAAGATCATTTCGTTAGGAGTTCTAAGGCCGGCCCGTGCTCGCCACGGTGAGCCAGTGGGCGACCCGGCGGACGGTGGTCTCGTCGAGGCCGTCGACGACCGCCCGGACCGCCGCCACGTCGTCCGGCGCGAGGTCGTAGAGGCCAGCCTTCCCCAGACCCGCCATGAGCACCTGCTGCCGCCGGCCGGTCATGCGCTCGGCGAGTGTGCTGGGCTTCGCGGCGGGCGCGGCGGCCCGGTCGGACGGCCGTGGCGGGACGGCGTCCGCCGTGAGGACCGCCGGGTCGTACCGCTCCCAGTGGCCGTCCCCGTCGCCGCCGCCACCCGGATCGCCCCCGGGGCCCCACAGCTCGACCGCGGGGTCCTCGCCGCGCGCCCGCAGGGTCTGGGTCATCTCCCCCACCGCGTACAGCACGGGCGAACGGTACGGCGACTGGGCGCCCGCCTTCCAGGAGGACGACGAGGGCTCGTAGAACATCGCGACCCAGCGGGGAGCGCCGGTCGGCTGCGGGCTCGGGGTGCGGGGACGTGTCGGCACGGCACTCACCTCTCGGGGGTACGGCGTTGCCGGCGACCATAACTGACGGACCATCAGCTATCCAGAGCCGTGCGCACCATCACGCGTGAGCCGGCGTCAGCCGTTCCATGCCTCGTCGTACGGGTCCTGCGGGGCCTTGACCGGGCGGGTGGACGCGACGGAGAGATACGGGACGGCCGTGCCGTTGACCGGGTCCTTCGTGCGCTTCGGGGTGTAGGTGCCGGTGACCTCGATCCAGCTGTCCGGCTGGAGGACCGGGGGGAGTTCCCCGGTGAGCGCGATCTTGACGGGCTGGGCGTCGGCGGCGCAGCAGTTGAGGGCCATGCGGACGAGGTACGGGGCGCCGTGGCCGTCGAGGGCGAGGAACCCGGCGACCTTGATCCGCCGGCCGGCGAGGGCACGGCCCTGGTCGTACACGGCACGGCCCGCGTAGTCGGCGACGGTCAGCCTCAGCGGGCCGTCGGCGGGGAGCTTCGGGTAGCCCCAGGGCTGCTCCTGCAGGGCCGATCCGGTGCGCATGGCGGTGTACGAGCCGGCGGCGGGCGGGGCGACCAGCACGAGCGCGAGGAGGGGGAGGACGAGGAGCCAGGCGACCCGGGGTTCGCGGTGGGCGTGCCGCCCGGCGGCGGCGCGCTCGGGCCCGGCACCCGGCGCGTCCGGCTCACGTTGCTGGTCCGGCCCGGCACCCGGCTCGTCCGGCTCGCGGTGCCGGTCCCGGCGGCTTCGGGCCGCCTGGCGTTCGTACCAGAGGGTCGCCACCGCCGCCGCCGTCAGCACCACGCCCGCGCCGATCAGCAGGGGCTGGAGGCCCGCCTTGACGTAGCGGAGGTAGAGGTCGGTGGAGCCGGCGTGCAGGAGGGCGCCGCCGGTCAGGAGGAGGACGACGGTCTGGGCGTGGCGGTTCACAGGAGCACCGTCCCGATGAGGGCCGACACCAGGATCGCGAGGGCGAAGGTGGCGGGGGCGAAGCGGAGGGCGAAGGCGCGGCCGAAGGTGGCGGTCTGCATGGCGAAGAGTTTCAGGTCGATCATCGGCCCGACGACCAGGAAGGCCAGCCGGGAGGTGAGGGAGAACTGGGTGAGCGACGCGGCGACGAACGCGTCCGCCTCGGAACAGATCGACAGCAGCACGGCCAGGACGGCGAGGGCGAGGATCGCGATCAGGGGGTTGCCTGCGGCCGCGTTCAGCCAGCTCGCCGGGACGACGGCCTTGAGCGTGGCCGCCGCCATGGCGCCCACGACCAGGAACCCGCCCGCGTGCATCACGTCGTGCCGCACCGAGCCCCAGAACGCCGCCCCCTTGCCGAGCCCTTCATGCGAAGGCCGCTCCGGCGGGCGCATCCACTCGCCGCGCCCCAGCCGCTGCCAGAGCCAGCCCATCGCGCACGCCACCAGCAGGCTCGCCACGAACCTGGCCAGCACCATCTCGGGGTTGCCCGGGAACGCCACGGCGGTCGCCGTCAGGACGATCGGGTTGATGGCGGGGGCGGACAGCAGGAACGCGAGCGCCGCGGCGGGCGTGACGCCGCGCCGCACCAGCGCGCCCGCCACCGGCACCGACGCGCACTCGCACCCCGGCAGCACCACACCGGCCATGCCCGCCGCGGGAACCGCCAGCGCGGGCCGCTTCGGCAGCGCGCGGGCGAAGAACGACGGCGGCACGTACACCGCGATCACCGCCGACAGCAGCACCCCGAGCACCAGGAACGGCAGCGCCTGGACGACCACCGCCACGAACACCGTCATCCAGCTCTGCGTCACGGGCGCGGCCAGGACACGGCGGAGGGGGCCCTGCGCGGCGACGGCCAGGACCAGCAGCATCGTGAGGAGGAGGGGGGAGTTGAGATGCCGGCCGGTGGAATCCCGGGGCGCGGCGTCGGTGCCGGCGGCGCCGGGAGAGCCGTGCGGTGCGACCGACCCGGCCCCGGCGCCGGGGCCGGGTCGGTCGGGGGCTTCCTCGATGATGGCCACGGGGGACGGTACCTCCGTACGGGTACGGCAGTGCTGCGCGGGTCGGTGCGCCCTCCCCTCTCCTACGGCGACGAGCGCGTTCCCGCTCACGCGCCGCGCTGCGACGCGCACCACAGGCGCGGGGCCGGTACGGGACAGTGACCCTTTTTCGTAATGGGATCCATTTTCATGTAGCGTCGCGTGCGGCATTCCGCCGTTCGTCGAGGAGGACCCCATGGCCGTGCCCAAGCGGAAGACGTCCCGCAGCAACACCCGTCACCGTCGCGCCCAGTGGAAGGCGAGCACCCCGCCGCTGGTGCCCTTCACCGTGGACGGCGTCACCCACCTCGTACCGCAGCGGCTGCTGAAGGCGTACGAGCCCGGACTGATTCACCCCGAGGGCTGAGCGCGGTGTCCACGGCGTACGACGCACCCGACCGGCTGCCCGTCACCGTCCTCTCCGGTTTCCTCGGCGCGGGCAAGACCACCCTGCTCAACCATGTCCTCGCCAACCGCGAGGGGCTGCGGGTCGCGGTCATCGTCAACGACATGAGCGAGATCAACATCGACGCGGCCCTCGTGCGCGGCGGTGAGGCGGCGCTGTCGCGGACGGAGGAGCGGCTGGTCGAGATGACCAACGGCTGCATCTGCTGCACCCTGCGCGACGATCTGCTGGAGGAGGTCGACCGGCTGGCCCGCGAGGGGCGCTTCGACCACCTGCTCATCGAGAGTTCCGGCATCTCCGAGCCGATGCCGGTCGCCGCGACCTTCGCCTTCGCGCGGGACGACGGAGCCACGCTGGGGGACCTCGCCCGGCTGGACACCATGGTCACCGTCGTCGACGCCGTGAACTTCCTGCCGGAGCTGGCGGGCGGCGACGAGTTGGCGGCGCGGGGGCTCGACCAGTACGAGGAGGACGAGCGGACGGTCAGCGATCTGCTGATCGACCAGGTCGAGTTCGCCGACGTGATCGTGCTGAACAAGCTGGACCTCGTCGACACGGCGACCGCGGAACGGCTGACGGGGACGCTGGCACGGCTGAACCCGGCCGCGCGGATCGTGCCGGCCCGCCACGGGCGGGTGCGGGTGGCGGAGGTGCTCGACACCGGTCTGTTCGACCTGGAGCGGGCCCAGGAGGCGCCGGGGTGGGTACGGGAGTTGAACGGGGATCACGTCCCGGAGACCGAGGAGTACGGCATCTCGTCGACCGTGTTCCGGGCCGGGCGGCCGTTCCATCCCGGGCGGTTGTGGACCTTCGTGACCGAGGCGCTGGACAGCGGGCGCTTCGGGGAGGTGCTGCGGTCGAAGGGGTTCTTCACGCTCGCGAGCCGGCCCCGGGTGGTCGGCCTGTGGTCACAGGCGGGGTCGGTGGCCCGCTTCGAACCGTCGGCGCCGCGGGACGGCTCCGCCGGGGACGCCCAGGAACTGGTCTTCATCGGGGTCGGATTGCGTGGGGAGGCGTTGCGCGCGGCGCTGGACGAGTGCCTGGTGCGGGAGGGGGAGTCGGAGGGCCCGGCCGGCTTCGAGGATCCGTTTCCCGTGTGGGAGACGTTCGGGGTGGAGGAGAAGTGCGAGCACGACGGGGAGTTCGTGGCGGTCTAGGTGCGGACCGCAGGGGTTCGTTCGCGGGTGGGGGTGCGGGTGCGTGGGGGATGGGGGATGTTCGCGCCGTTCCACGCGCCTCTGGGGAGGCCGGCCTGCGGGCCGCCCCTCCCCTACGGCGTGGACCGGGCCCGTCGGCCGAGGAGTTCGGCCAGGCCTCGGCGGGTCGCGGCCAGGACCACACGGTCCTCGGCGCGGAGCACGTACGTGGGGGGCAGGTCCCAGATCAGGCCCGACCCGGCGGTGGGGCCGCCGGCCCGTTCCGCGGGATCCGTGGCCGTGTCGAGGGCCAGGACCCGCCATGCCCCCGCACTGAACGCCTCGGCCACGGTGCGGCCCTCCAGCCGGGGGTGCCCCCGGACCTCGACGGCGGCGAAGAGGAGGACGCGGCGCTCGACGGGGATCGCGCCCAGGATCTGGCGGCCCATCATCGCGCCGGCGAACGCGGGTGCCGCGAGATGGGTCACGCTGCGGCTGCGGGTGAGGGCCTGCGGGTGGGCGGCGCGCAGCGTGCGGTACACGGCGGTCGCGAAGTCGTCGTCGTAGAGGCGCAGCACGACGCGCAGATCGGGGCGTACCGAACGCGCGTACAGGCCCGCCTCCAGGTTCGTCGTGTCGGAGCTCGTCACCGCCATCAGCGCGTGCGCCCGGTGGATCTTCGCGGCCTCCAGCACGCCCTCCTGGGTCACGTCGCCCAGCACGACCGGCACCCGCAGCCGCCGGGCCTCCGCGAGACCACGGGCCTCGGGATCGGCCTCGACGCACACCACGGGGATGTGCAGTTCGCGCAGGCGGGCCAGGACCCGGGTGCCGATCTTGCCGAGGCCGAGGAGGACGACGTGCCCGGAGAGACCGCGCGGCGGCTTGCGGAAGGCGGAACCGCTGCGGAACGTGCCCAGGGCCTCCAGCACGGCGGCCAGGAGCACCGGCAGCAGGAGTAAGCCCATCAGACCCGACAGCAGTTGGAGGACCTTCCGGGAGTCGCTCCCGTCGGTCGCCGGGTCGTTGATCGCGAAGAGGTCCAGGAGGGTCGTGTACGTCGCCCGCAGCGGATGCTCCCCGGTCGTCACCATCTGGGCGACGGCGAGGGCGAGCACACAGCACACCAGCCCCGCCAGCGACCACCGCAGCCGCCGGGAGAACAGCGACCTGAAGGCGCCGACCGCCCCGAGCGGGCCGCCGCCCGCCCGGCCCGCGGGCAGCGCGGGACCCGCGTACCGCACGGTGTCCAGGACGATGGACCCGCGTCCGGTGGCCTCGGCCACGGCCCGCTCGTCGGGCAGGAGTTGGGGGCCGCGATCCCCACTGCCCTCCGAACCGTCCGCACCGGCAGGGTCGTTGGTGGTGGCCGACAGCAGCGCGAGCGTGCACAGGCCGCGGCCGGGGCCCTGGCCGGTGTGTCCCGGCGGGCGTTCCACGGCCCGCAGCATCAGCCCGTCCGTCTGGACGACCTTGGTGGTGCCGGCGACGGCGGTCGCGGCGAGCGCGGGCGCGGCGGTGTCCGCGTCGGACAGGACGGTCGTGGAGGCACCGAACCCGTCGACGCCGTCGACACCCTCGGCCCCGTCGTCGGCGTTTCCGCCCGTCGCCAACGCCGCCGCCCGGTCCAGGAGTTCCTCGATGTGCTGGCCGAGCCGGCGGTTGTAGAGCCGCAGGACGAGCCGCAGTCTCGGGTTGAGCCGCCGGGCGGTGAGGGCGGCCCGGATGTTCGTCTCGTCGTCGTCGTAGACGAGCGCCAGCGCGGCGGCCCGCTCCACCCCGGCCTCGGCGAGCACCGCCTCCGTGGCCTCGCCTGCCTCCAGGAGCCGCTCGCCGTGCGGGGCGATGCCCGCAGCCGCGGTCCGGTCGTTCCCGGCACCGGAACCGGCGCCCGCGCCGGTGCCGGTCCCGGTCCCTGTGCCGGTCCCTGTGCCGGTGCCCGTGCCGGTGCGGCCGGTGGTCGCCGGATCGCCGTTGCCCGCCGCGCGGTTGACCGCGGCGGAGACCCGGTCGAGGATCGTGGCGGCCCGGGTGCGGCCCACCACCGGCCGGGGCGCGAGCCGCGCGGTCGGCGGCACCACGAGCGTCACCTGCTCCCGGTACACCGTGCACAGTTCCGCGGCGAGCCGGTGCGCGAGCCCGTCGTCCCCGCAGACGACCATGTGCGCCCCGGAATCGGCCGGTCCGCGCTGCCCGCCGAGTCCGGCGAGGATGCCGGGTCTGGGCGGGCGGGCCGATGTGCCCGGTGGTGCCTGGGAGTTCGGGCCGTCCGGGCCGGTCCGACGGCCCGGAACGGGCTGGCTGCTCTGTTGCGAAGGGCTCCCCACGAAGCAGAAGCCTGCCTCATGAAGCTGTCCGGTTCCCGCGTGATCCGGATCACACTCGCGGGTGTGAGTGCGACCGCGGGTGGACATCCGTACTCAAGGGGGACGGGGGTGACGACCGGTGTCCGAATGCGAGGATGGGGCGCCATGATCGCAGGGTGGGGTACCCGCACAGTCCGGGCCGCGCTGTTCGCGGCCGTCTGTGTGCTGCTCGCCGCCCTGGGCCACGTCACCATGTCCGGCAGCCCGGTCCCCTGGTGGGCCATGGGCGCGGCGGCGGCCGTCACCGGCGGCGTCGGCTGGTGCCTCGCGGGCCGTGAGCGGGGGCTCCCGCTGATCGTGTCCGTCGTGCTCGCCGCGCAGACCGCCCTCCACTCGGGGTTCTCCCTCGTGCAGCCCGCGCACCCGGCCGCTGCAGAAGGCCCGGTGGACGGGGGCACGACGCACGGGGGCTCGGCGCACGGGGGCTCCGTGCACCAGGGCTCCGTGCACGAGGGCTTCGGCGGCGGGGGCGCCATGGACATGGGCTCCGCCCCCATGCATCACACCGTCCCCTCGGGCTCGGCCGGTCACCTGGGCCACGCGGACCACGCCGGAAACCTCATGGGCGGGATGGACGCGCCGTTCACGGCCTCGTCCGGCATGCTCGCCGCGCACCTGCTGGCCGCGCTGCTGTGCGGACTGTGGCTGGCGTACGGCGAACGCGCCGCCTTCGGGCTGCTGCGGGCCGTGGCCGGCTGGCTGGCGGCGCCGCTGCGGATGGCGCTCGCGCTCGCCGTACCGCCGGAGCGGCCGCGTCCGCGGCTCCGCCGCGACCGCTCGGACCGCTCGCCGCGCCGTCTCCTGCTCGTCCACACCCTCACCTCTCGGGGACCTCCCGCCGGGATCGCTGTCAGCTGACGGCAGCCGGTGCCCCGGGGCAGCCGTGCGGGCCGTGCGAGCCGTGCCTCCGTGCGCACGGCCGCACCGCGTCCCGCACACGCAGCGATGCCTGCGCCGGGCCTCGGCCGTACGCACGCCGGTCACGCCGGCGACCCCGTACGGCCGCCTTTCCCCACCGGATCGCCGACGCGCGCGCCGTGCTGTCCACCGGCCGCCGCGTCCGCGTGTCCCGGATGACCCGAGAAGGACTCCAGGTGACCACCCTTACCCGTACGACGCCCCCTCTCCGCACCACGCCCTCGACCGCTCCCTCCCCCGCCCCCCTTCCCCGCCCCGCCGACCTGCCCGCGCCCCCGGCTCTCCGGCCCGCGCCCGCCGCATCACCGACGGTCGCCTCGGCACCGGCGCGTCAGGCGGACCCTTCGGCGCCGGCAACGGCCACGGCCGCCCGGACGGCTCGTTCGACGTCGGCCACGGCTACAGCCGCCCGGACGGCTCGTTCAGCCCCGGCGTCGGCCCCGGCGTCGGCGTCGGCACCAACACCCGCGCCCGCACCCGCACCCCATACACCCCGATCGGCCCCGGCGTCTGGCCCGGCGCCGGCCCCGGCCCCCTTCTCCCCGGTGGCCCGTTCGGGGCCCGAGCCGGGGGACGAGTCGATAACGGCCTGGGCGCTCGCCGCGCGCGGCGGCGATCCGGAGGCCGTCGAGCGCTTCGTCGGCGCCCTGCACCGCGACGTCCGCCGTTTCGTCGCTCACCTAGGCGCCGATCCCCAGGTGGTGGACGACCTGGCCCAGGACACGTTCCTGCGGGCGCTCGGCAGCCTGCACCGGTTCGAGGGTCGCTGCTCGGCCCGGACCTGGCTGCTGTCCATCGCCCGGCGGGCCGTGACCGACAGCTTCCGGCACGCGGCGGCCCGGCCCCGGCCCGCCGACGTACCGGACTGGCGGCTGGCCGTGGAACGCGCCCAGCCGAGCGGGCTGCCCGGCTTCGACGACGGGATCGCACTCGCCGATCTGCTGGCCACGCTGCCCGACGAGCGACGCGAGGCGTTCGTGCTCACGCAGGTGCTGGGGCTGCCCTACGAGGACGCGGCCCGGCTGACCGCGTGCCCCGTCGGGACGGTCCGCTCACGGGTCGCCCGGGCCCGGGCGACCCTGGTGGAACTGCTCATGGCGGCCGAGGCGCCCCGGGACACCGCGGAGCCCCGGGAGCCGACGGCGCTGGCGGCCGCCTGAGCAGTGCGCGGTGAGCGGTCAGCCGCCAGCCGCCAGCGGTCAGCGGTCAGCGGTCAGCGTGGTCGTGATCCGTGGGGTTCGACAGGCTCCGCGGCTCTGAAGGTTCTAGGCATCCACCCCCAGATGGCGTGCGGCGAAGGCCAGTTCCAGCCGGATCTGCTTGATGCGCTCGTCGACGACGAGGGAGCCGTGGCCCGCGTCGTAGCGGTAGACCTCGTGGACGGCGGAGCGGGCCACCAGTCTGTCGACGTAGTTGTCGATCTGGCGGATGGGGCAGCGCGGGTCGTTCACCCCGGCGGAGATGTAGACCGGGGCCTTCACCGCGTCGACGTACGTCAGCGGGGAGGACGCCGCGAAGCGTTCGGGGACCTCCTCCGGCGTGCCGCCGAGGAGGGTGCGGTCCATCGCCTTCAGCGCCTCCATCTCGTCGTGGTACGCGGTGACGTAGTCGGCGACGGGGACGGCGGCGATGCCGATGCTCCACAGGTCCGGCTGGGTGCCGAGGCCGAGGAGGGTGAGGTAGCCGCCCCAGGAGCCGCCGCTCAGGACGAGGCGGTCGGGGTCGGCGAAGCCGGTGCTCACCGCCCACTCACGGACGGCCGCGATGTCCTCCAGCTCGATCAGGCCGACCCGGTGCTTGAGGGCGTCGGTCCAGGCCCGGCCGTAGCCGGTGGAGCCCCGGTAGTTGATGCGGATCACCGCGTACCCGTGGTCGAGCCAGGCGGCCGGGCCGGCGGCGAAGGAGTCGCTGTCGTGCCAGGTGGGGCCGCCGTGGATCTCGAAGATCGTCGGGTACGGGCCGGTCACGCCGGCCGGGCGCTGGACGAGCGCGTGCACCCGGCCGCCGGGGCCGTCCACCCACACGTCCTCCACCGGCACCGAGCCCGGGCACGTCAGGCCCGGCGGGTCCAGGACGACCTCGCCCGTCGTGGACCGCACGACCGGCGGCTCGGCCGCCGACGACCACAGGTACTCCACGCTGCCGTCGGGGCGGGCCGAGGCCCCGGAGACCGTGCCCCTCGGGGTCTCGACGCGCTCCAGGCGACGCGTCGACAGCTCGTACCGCCACAACTCGCTGCGGGCCTCGAAGCTGTGGACGACGAGCAGCGCGGAGCCGTCCGGATACCACTCGGCGCTCAGGTCCCCCTCCAGCTGGTCGGCGAGACCGAGGTCGGTCTCCTCGCCGGACGCAACGTCCCAGACGAGGGGTTCCCAGCGGCCCCGGCGCTGGTGCCCGATGAGCAGCCGGGTGTCACCCACCACGGGGGCGAAGCCGAGGACCTCCAGGCCCAGTTCGATCGTGCCGCCCTTGGTGTCGTCCAGTTCGGCGACCGTGGTGCCGTCCGGGCGGATCACACGCAGCGCCGAGTGCATCGCGTCGCCGTGCTCGGTGTGCTCGACGGCGATCAGTGACCCGTCGTGCGAGAGGTCGCCCACGCCGGCCGACTCGCGATGCCGGTAGATCTCGACGGGGGCCGCACCGCGCCGGACCAGATGGATCGTCGAGCCGTCCTCGTCGGTGGAGCGGCCGACGACCGCCGTGACGCCGTCGCGGCCGATGGCAAGGCCCGCCGGGTACGACGGGTCCAGGCCCGGCGCCGCCTCCTCGTCGGGGCCGCCCAGGAAGGGCTGACGGCGCCAGACGCCGAACTCGTCGCCGTCCTTGTCGTCGAACCACCAGATCCACTCTCCGTCAGGCGAGAGCACCCCGTCCGTCGTCCCGTTGGCCCGGTCCGTGGCCTGGCGCTGCTCACCGGTCACCCGGTCCCACGCGTACAACTCGTACGTCCCCGTGGCGTTGGAGACGAACAGCGAGCGGTGCGGCGCGTCCTCGGCCCAGTCCGGCAGCGACACCCTCGGCGCCCGGAACCTCTTCTCCCAGTCGGGCATGGACCCGATCTGCTGCTGCGGGGTGGACCCGTTGCTCTCAGTCATGGCCCCATACTGCCCCGCCCGTCGGACATTGCGTCGCCGAGGCCCCCAGCCTGTGGAAAACTTCCTCCCAGCCGCACCCCGCCGCCTGTGGACAACCGGCGAACGCCCAGGTCGAGCCCGACTACTGCCGGGACCGCGGCCGGTACTACTGCCAGGGCTACGGCCGGTACGGCTGCCGGGACCGCGGCCGAGTGCGCGGGGCGGCCGCGCAGCGGCTCTCGCCCACACGGTCCGGGCGGTCCCGGCGGGCCAGGACCCGGCGGGCCGGGAGCGCCCCGTCGAGCGGCACCGAACCGTCCCGCCGCGTGGCCGGACCGGGCGACCCCGCGGCCGGGCGGGCGGTGCGGGCACCGTACGGTGGAAGGCGTGTACCGGTTTCTGCTGACGCCCCGATGGTGGGGGATCAACGTCTTCGTGCTGCTCGCCATCCCCTTCTGCGTGTTCATGGGGTCGTGGCAGCTGAGCCGGTTCGAGGACCGCATGCAGGACCACCGCACGGCGACCGAGCGTGTCGACCCCGAGGACCGGGCTCCGGCCCGGCCGCTGGCAAAGCTGCTGCCGGTCGACAAGGAGACCTCCGGCGAGCTGGCCACCGCGACCGGACGGTACGGCGAGCAGCTCCTGGTCCCCGACCGCGAGCTGGACGGCAAGGAGGGGTTCTACGTCCTGACGCTGCTGCGCACCGACGCGGGCAAGTCGCTGCCGGTCGTACGGGGCTGGCTGCCCGGCACCGCCGACCCGGCCCGGGCGCCGGCCGCGCCCACCGGCGAGGTCACCGTGACCGGCTCGCTCCAGGCGTCCGAGACCCCCGGCTCCAACGGGGTGCCCGTGCAGGGCGGTCTCCCCGCCGGCCAGACCGGGGCGATCAGTGCGGCGACGCTGGTGAACCTGGTGCCGGACGACCTGTACGACGCGTGGGTCACGCTCGACAAGGGCGACGCGGGGATGAAGGCCGTGCCGGCGACGGCGCCGCAGGGCAGCGGGCTCGACCTCAAGGCGTTCCAGAACCTCGGTTACACCGGCGAGTGGTTCGTCTTCGCCGGCTTCGTCGTCTTCATGTGGTTCCGGCTGCTGCGCCGCGAGATCGAGTTCCTCCGGGACGAACAGCTCGGGCTGGTACGGGACGATGAGCGCGCCACGGACCCGAAGGAGGCGTCGGCCCAAGGAGACGACGCTGCCGAGGACGGCCGTTCCGGCGAGGAGCGGGCCCCCTCCCGCGAAGCGGAACCCGCTCAGTGACTCTGGTCCCCGGCCCCCGTTCCGGCGCCGGGGCCGGTCCCGCGCCGGGCCGCGCCCGGCGATGCCGCCTCGCCCGTGGTGACGGACGCCCGGTGGATCGGCGGCGCCTGCGGCGCACGCGGTACCCGGGGCGCCTGGCCCGCCGGGGAAGGCCGGCCCGCCCGGGAAGGTGGGACGGTGCGGGCTTCCGGGTCGGCTGCCTTGCGGGGCCGCCGGGGGCGGGCCCGCACGGAGCGGCCGGTGGTGGTCAGGACGAGGTCAGGAGGCCCGTCCGGTAGACGGTGCCCGCGCAGGCGTTGCCGACGCCGGTGGAGTACGTGGCGACCCCGCCCTCAGCCGTGTGGGAGATGACGACGCTGCCGTCGGCCACGCCGTCCTCCCGGACGAGCTGGGTGGACATCGAGCTGCCGCCGTCGGCGGTGGCCCCGGGGTCCTCCTGCGTGGGCGTCGGGTCCGGGCTCGGGTCCGGACCGCCGGTGCCGCCGTCGGTGGTGCCGCCGCCCGTGGTGGGACAGGGCTCGGACGGCACCCAGGCGAACCGCACCTCGTACGCCGCCCCCGGCTCCAGCACCACCTGGGAGAGGGCCAGCGACGGGTCGGGCAGCCCGGTGGCCGCGTCGCCCGCGACATGGTTCGCCACGGTGATCCTCGCGGCGTCCGCGGCGCCCTGCGGTGACGCGCTCACCCCGCCCGCGCCCGCGACCGTACAGCTGGAGCCGGAGACGTTCGACACCCGGAAGCTGCCGTAGACGGCGCCGCCGGAGTCCGGGGAGCCCACGCTGGCGCTGCCGCTGAGCTGCGCGGACGTACACAGGGCCGCGCTCGCTGCGCTGGGCGTCGCCTCGGTGCCGCCGGGCACACCGGCGGACGATCCCTTGCCCTTGTCGCCCTTGCCCTTGTCGCTGTCCTTGCCGGAGTCCTTGGAGCCGCCGGAGGAGCCGTCCGACGAACCGCTGCCGCCGGTCTGCCCCTTGGACTGGCCCTCACTGCCGTGGGTGGCCGAGCCGTGGCCGACGACCGAGGGGTTGGCGTCGGAGCCGGTGGCGTTGGAGACGTGCACGAGGGCGGGGATCGCCGTGCCGATGAAGAGCGCGGCGGCCGCCATCCCGACGACGGCCTGACGCTTGCGCGCCCGCCGGGCCGGTACGGCCCGCCGCAGGTGGTCCAGAGTGCCGTCACGCGGCTCGATCTCCGAGACGGCCTGGTGCAGCAGGTTCCGCAGCACCAGCTCGTCGGCCTCGAATGCGCCGAGGCCCTGGGAACCGGCCCCGTCCAGCCCCTTCGGACCCGAGCCGGCCGACGGCGACGCCGATTCCGACTCCGACGCCGACGCCGACGCCGACTGCGACAGGCCGAAGGACAGCAGCTCCGCCGCTGCCCCGGACGGCTGCGTGCCGTTGAGGCCGCGCGGACCGCTCAGGTCGTCCCGCCCGTCGTGACCGTCGTGGTCGCCATGACCGTCGTGGCCGCCGCGGTCGTCGAGGGCAGGCAGGTCGTCCAGGCCATGAAGGTCGGCCTGATCATGTGGGTCGTTCGAGCCACGCGGGCCCTTCGGGCCGCGCGCGCCCGTCGAGTCAGCCGAGTCCGTCGAATCCGCCGAGCCCGTCGGGTCCGTCTCGCTCGGGTCCGGGGCGTCGAAGCGGTCGTCACCCGGAACGGCGTCGGCTGAGCGGGGCTCGTCCGGATCCGTGCCGTCGTTCGTCTGCGTCTCCCCCGGGGTCGGGTCGTCCGCGCGCGTGTCGTCCGGAGCCGGCTCGTCCGGACCGCGGCCTTCGAGACCCTGACCCGTGGTGGGGTCCTGTTCTTCGGGGCCGTGATTCACAGTTCCGTTCCCAGCGTGCGATTGCGTGTCTTCGTGCTCGTCGAGCCCGCGCCCCCCGACGCGCCGGTCCCGCTCTTCTTGCCCTGCGGTGCGCTCGTCGTCCCGGCGGCCCCAGGAGGGCAGCCTGCGGGCGCCGAGTTCGTCGTGCCCGTCGCGCCTGGCGTCGCCGCTCATGCCGACGCCTCCATGGCGACACGCAGGGCCGCGATGCCACGGGAGCCGTACGCCTTGACCGAGCCCAGCGAGATGCCGAGGGTGTCGGCGACCTGCGCCTCGGTCATGTCGGCGAAGTAGCGCAGCACGAGGACCTCGCGCTGACGGCGCTGGAGCCCCTTCATCGCCTTGATGAGGGAGTCCCGCTCCAACTGGTCGTAGGCGCCCTCCTCCGCGCTCGCCATGTCCGGCATCGGCTTCGACAGCAGCTTCAGACCGAGGATGCGGCGGCGCAGCGCGGAACGCGAGAGGTTCACGACCGTCTGGCGCAGATAGGCGAGCGTCTTCTCCGGGTCGCGGACCCGCTTGCGCGCGGAGTGCACGCGGATGAAGGCCTCCTGCACGACGTCCTCGCAGGAGGCGGTGTCGTCCAGGAGGAGGGCCGCGAGACCGAGGAGCGAACGGTAGTGGGCGCGGTAGGTCTCGGTGAGATGGTCGACCGTCGTGCCGGAGGCCGGCAGCGTGGTCGTGTCCTCCGCGCCGTCGCGCTGGCTGGGGATGCGGGTGGGCCGCGCCGCGGGCATGGGCGCGATCACCGGCATGCCGCCGGGCGGACCGGGCATGCGGGGACGGCGGGGTGGACGAAGGGCGGCGCCCCTCGTCTGTACCGCGGTGAAGTCGAGTACCTCTGCCACGCCTGTTGGACCCGTATCCCCCCGCCGGGGTTGTACGCGACAGGCATCACTTTTGCGTCAGACCGAGCGCCTGTTCGTACGGCGCGTATGCGTGGCAGCGCGTCCCGCGCCTCGCCTCGCACGGCCGACCGAACGACGGACAGCGCGTCGAACGCCCTCATGCGTACCAGCTCTTCCCCTGTGCCCGAGTCCGTGCGCGCCCAGCCCCGCCGAAGGACGCTCGTGAAAGACGCTCCCCGTCCGCCGCGCGGTTGCGGCTGACGGGGAGCAAAATCCTCGATCACCGGGAGGTCCTGAATCAACCCGGAAATCACACGGCTGTCCGACCGGAAATCCTTCGTCCGCCGAACCACCGACTCGAAGAACTTACACGTCACCACCGACAACACCCACGGCAGCCGACGGGGCCCACAGACCGTGCAGGCAGGTCTATCCCAACGCCGTCGGCCGCGCGAGGAATTCGGAGAACGGTGCACGCGGAGCCAACGAACAGTGCACCCCAGGACAACAACGGACGGACACCGGGGCCACCGGGCCGCCAGGGCCACCGCCGGGACGGGAGGGCGAGGGGGAGGGGGACGGAGAGGGGGGAGGCGGACGGAGAGGGGGCGAGAAGGAGGAAGGCCCCCGCCCCCGGCCACCGCTCAGGCCCGCGCCCCCACCACCAGCTCCGCGATCTGCACCGTGTTCAGCGCGGAGCCCTTGCGGAGGTTGTCGCCGCAGGCGAAGAAGTCGAGGGCGGTGGGATCGTCGAGGGCGCGGCGGACGCGGCCGACCCAGGTGGGATCCGTGCCGACGACGTCCGCGGGGGTGGGGAACTCCCCCGCCCCGGGGTCGTCGAAGAGGACCACACCGGGCGCGGTCGCGAGGATCTCCCGGGCCTTGGCGACGGTGACCTCGCTCTCGAAGCGGGCGTGCAGCGTCAGGGAGTGCGCGGTGACGACGGGGACCCGTACGCAGGTCACGGCGACCGGCAGCGCCGACAGCCCGAGGACCTTGCGGGTCTCGTCCCGCACCGTCATCTCCTCCGAGGACCAGCCGTCCGCACGCGCCTCCCCGGTCCACGGCACCACGTTCAGCGCCACCGGCTCCGGGAACGGCCCGGTGTCGTCGCCCACGGCCCGCCGTACGTCACCGGGGCTGGTGCCCAGTTCCGTACCGGCGACGAGGGACATCTGCCGGCGCAGGGTGGCGACGCCGGCCCGGCCCGCGCCGCTGACCGCCTGGTACGAGGAGGCCACCAGTTCGCGCAGCCCGTACTCGGCGTGCAGCGCGCCCACGGCCACGATCATGCAGAGGGTGGTGCAGCTGGGGTTGGCGACGATGCCGCGCGGGCGGGCACGCAGGGCGTGCGGGTTGACCTCGGGAACGACGAGGGGCACCTCCGGGTCCGACCGGAAGGCGCCGGAGTTGTCCACCACCACCGCGCCCTTGGCCGCCGCGATCGGCGCCCAGTGCTCCGCGATCTCGTCGGGCACGTCGAACAGGGCGACGTCGACCCCGTCGAAGACCTCCTCGGCGAGGGCCAGGACCTCGATCTCCTCCCCGCGCACGGCCAGCTTGCGGCCGGCCGAGCGGGGGGAGGCGATCAGACGGATCTCGCCCCAGATGTCCGCGCGGTGGGACAGGATCTGGAGCATGACGGTGCCGACGGCCCCGGTCGCCCCCACGACCGCGAGCGTCGGCCTGCCGGTCCGCCCGGCGGCGACGGTCATCAACGGCCGGTGCCGCCGCCGTGCGGACCGTACGAGGGGACCGTCATCGGCCGGTGCCTCCGTAGACGACGGCCTCGTCGCTGTCGGAGTCGAGCCCGAAGGCGCTGTGCACGGCGCGCACGGCCTCCGGGACGTCGTCGGCCCGGGTCACGACGGAGATGCGGATCTCGGAGGTGGAGATCAGCTCGATGTTCACGCCCGCGTCGGACAGCGCCTCGAAGAAGGACGCCGTGACACCGGGGTTGGTCTTCATACCGGCGCCGACCAGGGAGATCTTGCCGATCTGGTCGTCGTAGCGCAGGGAGTCGAAGCCGATGCCGGCCTTGTTCTTCTCCAGCGCGTCGATCGCCTTGCGGCCCTCGGTCTTGGGGAGGGTGAAGGAGATGTCCGTGAGACCGGTGGTCACTGCGGAGACGTTCTGCACCACCATGTCGATGTTGATCTCGGCGTCGGCGATGGCGCGGAAGATCGCGGCGGCCTCGCCCGGCTTGTCCGGGACGCCGACGACCGTGACCTTGGCCTCGGAGGTGTCGTGCGCGACACCGGAGATGATGGCCTGCTCCACCTTCTGTTCCCCTTGCTGCTGCGTCTTTCCGACGACTGGCTCGTTGCTGACCCACGTGCCCTGCAGTCCGCTGAAGGACGAGCGGACGTGGATCGGGATGTTGTAGCGGCGGGCGTACTCGACACAGCGGTGGAGCAGCACCTTGGAGCCGGACGAGGCCAGCTCCAGCATGTCCTCGAAGGAGATCCAGTCGATCTTCCGGGCCTTCGTCACGACCCGCGGGTCGGCGGTGAAGACACCGTCGACGTCGGTGTAGATCTCACAGACCTCGGCGTCGAGCGCGGCGGCCAGCGCGACGGCGGTCGTGTCAGACCCGCCGCGGCCCAGTGTGGTGATGTCCTTCTTGTCCTGGCTGACGCCCTGGAACCCGGCGACGATGGCGATGTTGCCCTGGTCGATGGACTCGCGGATACGGCCGGGCGTGACGTCGATGATCCGGGCTTTGTTGTGGACCGAGTCGGTGATGACGCCTGCCTGGCTACCGGTGAACGACTGGGCCTCGTGGCCCAGGTTTTTGATCGCCATGGCCAGCAGGGCCATGGAGATACGCTCTCCGGCGGTCAGCAGCATGTCGAACTCACGTCCGGCAGGCATCGGAGACACCTGCTCGGCGAGATCGATCAGCTCGTCCGTCGTGTCGCCCATCGCGGAGACCACGACAACCACCTGGTTGCCGTTCTTCTTGGCTTCCACGATCCGCTTGGCGACGCGCTTGATGCCCTCGGCATCGGCTACGGAGGAGCCTCCGTACTTCTGCACGACAAGGCCCACGTGCGCTCCTCGCTCGGTTTCGTCCCTTATCCGCACATACACACGTACTGCGGTCGGCTCAGTCTATCGAGCGGCCTCATTCCGCCTCCGGGCTCCCGCATGGTGAGATGTCCCGCTCACCCTTCGATCACCTCGGATTCCTGCGGGCCCCCGTAGGGTTTCACCCCGGCTTCTTCGCCGGGAGACCGTCGGTGGCAGGGCCGCTCCGGGGTGGTCCCTGCCCGCCCCGGGCACACCGCAGTCATAAAGTGGGCGAGGTCACTCGGGGGGCGCAGCCCTGCCGGCCGCCTGTCCCGCCGTCCCTCCGGCCTTCTGTCCCGCCGTCCCTCCGGCCCTCTGCCCGGCCTTCTGCCCGGCCCGCTGTCCGGCCGTCCCTCCGGCCGTCTGTCCCGCCGTCCCTCCGGCCGCCTGTCCTGCCGTCTGCACCGCCGTCCCTCCGGCCCTCTGCCCGGCCTTCTGTCCGGCCCGCTGCCCGGCCGTCCTCCGGCCGTCCTCCGGCAGCATCTCCGCGCACCGCCCGGTGCGCGTCCTCCAGGTTGTCTCGCACCTTCCGGCAGTGGGGCGGACGGATCGCCTGGCCGCGGACTAGGGCGATGAACTCGGCCTCGTCCCACCCGGCCCCGGGTGGGCGGGTGCCAGGGCCGGGTGCATGGCCATGGCGAGTTCGGTGAGGCCGGTGCCGGTCGCGGCGGGGCCGTCGGCGGCGATCCACCGCACCGGGTTGGGCGTCGGCCGCGTGCGTCCGGCCCCACCGGGCGACCACGGTGGCCCTGCCGATGCCGGCGAGGCCGTGGACGGCGACGGCGGCCGGGCGCGCCGACCGCCTCGTCCAGCAACCCCGGTTCCCGCTCCCGGCCCACGAACAGCCGGATCCGGGACGGCACTTTGAGCAGCCGCTCGGGCAAGTCCCCGACCGGCGCGAACGCTTCGGCGGGCAGGACGGCCGGCTGCTCGATCTGCGTGTCGCTCCGCGGTGGCGCCGTCGCCCGTGGCCACGTTGCGCGCGCTCCCGCCGAGCCCGACGGCCCGCTCCCCCGACGCCACCACCATGGGCGCTTGCCTCCCCGCCGGCGCCCGGCCGTCGGAGCCGGGGGCTCGTCGGCCGACCGTCTTAAAGTTCAACGATTATGGTTCGCCTGTGCGCGTACTTCTGGTGGAGGACGACGAGCCGGTGGCCGAGTCGCTCCGACGTGGCTTGCAGCGATACGGCTTCGAGGTGGAGTGGGTGACCACGGGCGGGGCGGCGCTGACATACGACGGCCCCTACGACGTGGTGCTCCTCGATCTGGGGCTACCCGACACGGACGGGCTCGACGTCTGCAAGGCGCTGCGGGACCGCAGTGCCGTGCCGATCATCGTGATCAGCGCCCGCAGCGACGAGACGGACCGCGTGGTGGGCCTCGAACTCGGCGCCGACGACTACGTCTCCAAGCCGTTCGGGGTGCGCGAGGTCATCGCCCGGATAAGGGCGGTGATGCGCCGCGTGCAGCCGCGCCCCGCGGACGCGCCCCCGGCCGGGCCCGACCGGTACGGCTCCCGGCTCAGCATCGACCGCAAGGCCGCGCGGGTGCACCTGGACGGCGCGGAGGTGGGGCTGGCTCCCAAGGAGTACGACCTGCTGGCGTTCCTCACCGAGGAGCCGGGCGCGCTGATGTCGCGCGAGCAGATCATGGAGGCCGTCTGGGACGCGAACTGGTTCGGCCCGACGAAGACCCTCGACGTGCACGTGGCGGCGCTGCGGCGCAAGCTCGCCGGGGCGATCACCATCGAGGCGGTGCGCGGGGTGGGCTTCCGGCTCATCGTGAACGGCACCGACGAAACTGACCGCGGCACCGGCGGCGCGGGCGGGAGCAGCGGCCCGACGGGGACCGTGAGCGAGGACAGCGGCGCGTCATGATCCGCCAGCTCATCCGCAGCTACGTGCTCCTCGTGGCTGTGGCGATCGCGCTGTTCACCGTGCCGGTGGCGTTCACGCTGACCGACCAACTGCGGGGCGACACCAGGGAGTCCCTCACCCGCGAGGCCAGGACGATGGCCCGTCTCCTCGGGGCCGGTGACGTCGCTTCCTGCGAGGCGCTGGCGAAGATGGCCGGGGCCTATCCGAAGAAGGAGAAGGTCGAGGTCTCGGCCACGGACCGGTGCGTACGGGAGTCGCTGCGGCGGCCGACGCCGGACGCGGCGCTGGCCAGGGCCCTGGACCGGGGCGAGGAGACCGTCGACTGGGGGGCGGACGTCATCTGGGGCAAGGACCTCGTGGTCACCGTGCCCGCGTTCGCGGGCCCCGGTGACGACGTCGTCGGCGCCGTCCGGATCAAGTTCTCCACCGACCACCTCACCGACCGGCTCTGGCAGATCTGGGGTTTCCGGGCGGCCCTCGCCGTGCTCGTCCTGCTGGCGGCCGCAGGCATCGGCGTGTTCGCCGCGCGGCGGCTGACCGCCCCGCTGCGCCAGCTCAACGAGATGGCGAGCAGGATGAGCGACGGCGACCTGAAGGCACGGTCCGCGATCACCGGCCCGCAGGAGACACAGACCCTCGCGCGCACGCTGAACCAGGCCAGCGAGCGTCTGGACACGCTCATCGCCTCGCAGCGCATCTTCGTGGCGGACGCCTCGCACCAGTTGCGCACCCCGCTGACGGCACTGCGTCTGTCCCTGGACAACATCGCGGACGGCGTCGACGACGAGTTCGTGCGGGAGGACGTGGAGCAGGCCACCGCCGAGGTGGTCCGGATGAGCCGGCTCGTCAACGGACTGCTGGTGCTGGCCCGCGCCGAGGCGAAGGTGACGGCGGCGGAACCGCTGTCCCTGCGGGACGTCGTCCAGGAGCGCCTGGACGTGTGGAGACCGGCCGCCGACGAGCGCGGAGTCACCATCACGCTCAGGGGGAGTACCGACGGCCGGCCGCTTGTGCTGGCCAGTCCCGGTCACCTGGACCAGGTCCTGGACAACGTGCTGTCGAACGCCCTGGAGGTCTCACCGGACGGTGCGACCATCACCGTGCGGGTGGAGAGCCGGGGCGACGAGGTGGTGCTGTCGGTGCTGGACGAGGGGCCCGGCATGTCGGACGCCGAGAAGTCCCGCGCCTTCGACCGCTTCTGGCGCGGTCAGGGCCTCACCGGCAGGTCCGGTTCGGGCCTCGGTCTCGCCGTCGTCAAGCAGCTCGTCACCGACGACGGCGGAACCGTGATCCTCAAGGACGCCCCCGGCGGCGGCCTGTGCGTCGCACTCACCCTGCGGGCGGCGCGGCACGGGGGCGGCTGAGCCGCGGGTCGGCCACGCCGGACGGCGACCGCGCCGGACGGCGACCACGCCGGACGGCGACCGCGCCGGACGTCCGAAGCGCCGGACGGCGACCGCGCCGGCGGGTGGCTGAGCCGGGGGGTGTGACTCAGCCACCGGTACGGGTGCCGGTGATCAGCCCTCGGGCATCGCCGACGAGTGGTGGTTCACGATCTTCCAGACGCCGCCGCGCTTCTCGTACTCGTACGTGTAACGGGCCTTGACCACGCGCTTCTCGCCGGTCTTCGGGTCGGTGAGCGTGAACTGGTAGACACCGGTGTCGATCGCGGAGTTGCCGTCCAGGACGTTGATGATCGTCTGGACCTTCTTGCCCCGGGGCTTGTTCTCCAGGAAGTGGTGGAAGTAGTCGACGATGCCCGCGCGGTCCGTGCGGACCTCGTTGGAGACCGTCGGCAGCAGAACCGCGTCCTTCGCGTAGCGGTCGGCCACCTTCTTCGGGTCCCCGGTCCGCAGCGACTTGTTCCAGCCGTCGAAGAGCGCCGCGATCTCCCTCTTGGAGGGCTTCTTCGGGGCGGACTCGGCACCGGCCATGCTGACGCCGGCGGTCACCGTGCCGGCCGTGACGAGGGCGGTGGCGGTGACGACGGCGGCGCGTATGCGGTTCTTGCGGGTCATCGTTGACTCCCGTACGGATGTGGGGTTTTCCTGCCTCCGCCTGGTGTGCGGGGGAAGTGACTCCAGATTCGCGGGGAGCCGGTTAGGGTCCGTGCAACGGAGATGCAGCGGGGGGACAGGGATCGTACAAAGCACGCGCCGCGACGCCGTGATCACCCTCGGTGCGACGCGTGGACATCTGAAAGTCCGTGCGACGGAACGGAGTTGCCGCTCGGCACCGTGACGGCGGCGTCCACCGGGGTAGCAGACAGCCATGAGCGAAGTGCTGCTGACCGAGACCTTCCGTAGTACGTCGGGGGACGTGCGGTGGGGCAGGGTCGGGGAGGACGGGCAGGAGCCGGTCGTGCTCTGCCACGGGACCCCGTTCTCCTCCTACGTCTGGCGCGGCATCGCCCAGGCGCTGGCGGGCACCGGCCGCCACCAGGTGTTCGTGTGGGACATGCCCGGGTACGGCGAGTCGGACATGCACACCGGCCAGGACGTCTCCCTGGCCGCCCAGGGACGGGTCCTCGCCGAGCTGCTGGCCCAGTGGCAGCTCCACGAACCCTCCGTGGTGGCCCACGACTTCGGCGGGGCGGTCTCCCTGCGGGCCCATCTGCTGCACGGGGCCCGCTACCGCGCGCTGGCCCTCGTCGACCCCGTGGCGCTCGCGCCGTGGGGCTCCCCCTCCTTCCGGCTGCTCGGCCGGCACGCCGACGTCTTCGCACAGCTGCCCTCCGCGCTGCACCGAGCCCTCGTCCGGGAGTACGTGAGTTCCGTCGGCGGCCCCGGACTGCACCCGGCGGTCATCGACCGGCTCGTCGAGCCGTGGCTCGGCGAACACGGGCAGCCCGCCTTCTACCGGCAGATCGCCCAGGCGGACCAGGCCCACACCGACGAGATCCAGGACCGGTACGGGGAGATCGGCATCCCGGTGCTGGTGTGCTGGGGCGAGGACGACGGCTGGATCCCCCTGGCGAAGGGGCGGGAGCTGGCCGCCCGCATCCCGGGCGCGCGGTTCGCGCCGATCACGGGCGCGGGACACCTCGTCCAGGAGGACAACCCCGCCGAACTCACCGCCGCACTGATGGACTTCCTGCGCGAGCCGGCGGCCCAGTGCCGCGGCAGGTGACGTTTGCCCGTCGAGGAGCGGCGTCCGGTGCGTGCTCTCGGCGTGCCGGGCACACGTCCTCGTACTGGACTGTACTTGGGCTTGTGCCCGGTGCGGCGAGAGTGCGTGCCGGACGTCGCGACGGGGCGAACGTTGCCTGACGGGGCACCAGACACGGCCCTCACGCCTTGCCCGCCCCGCGTCACCTGCCCGGCGCCGACGAGAGCCTGCCGGCACTACAGCGTGCCCAGCGCCGGTGCGAAAGCGATGAGGAGGGGCAGGAGGGCGAGCAGCGCGGCGGCGGCCGTGGTTCCGGCGCGGCGGAGGCGGTCCAGGCGGGGCGGCGGCGACAGGAGCCGCTCGACGCGGTCGCCGAGCAGGCGCCGGGTGCCGGCGCAGCTCAACACGCCCCGGTGCTGGTTCAGTTCGATCAGCGCGAGCGCGGTCGTGAGGTGGCCGCAGCGGCGGGACGCCGTGTCGTCGGCGGCGAGTTCGACGAGACGGTGGGTCTGGTCGGCGAAGTGCGCGAAGAGCGGGACGCGGGGGAAGCCGGTCGCGAGGGCCGTGGAGAGGTGGAGCAGCCAGTCGTGGCGGGCGCGGGCGTGGCCCAGCTCGTGCGCGAGCACGGCGTCCAGCTGACGGTCGGTGAGTCTGCCCAACGCGCCCGTGGTGACGACCAGTTGGGGAGGCGAGCCGGGCAGCAGCCAGGCGTCCGGGTACTCGTCCTCCAGCACCAGCAGCGGGCCCTGCGCGTCGGGCAGACCGGCCGGCAGCTCGGGCACGCGCTCACGCAGATGGGCGCGGCGCAGGAGGCGACGGCGCCGGGCCTCGACGACCTCCCGGGCGAGCATGGCCCCGCTCCACGCGGCGCCACAGGCCAGCAGCAGCGTGAGGACGGCCGTCCAGGGCGGCGCGGCCGTCAGGTCGTACGCGGCGGTCACGGCCGGCGGCGCGGGCGCGAAGGCATGCGTGCGGACCGTCTCGAACACGGCCGCCGCGCCCAGCACCAGCGCCGCGAGACAGCTGAGCAGCGCCGCCGCGACCAGGCACTGCCACGCCCACAGCGCGACCACGGGTTCGCGCTCCGGCCACCGGGCCCGGAGCAGCGCACGGGGGCCCAGCACGGCGGCGGTCGACGCCACGGCGATGAGAAGGAGCAGGAGGACGGTCACGTCGATGACTCCGGTTCCTTGACGGGGGCGGGGCAACGGTACGGCTAGCGGGGCCGGGGGGACACGCTACCGGGAACGGAACCGATCGGATCCGCCGAAGCGACCCGGCGGCCTGCGAACGCTCAGTCGACGCGCGGGGGCGGGAACGTCCGGAGCAGCTGCGTCATCGCCTCACGCAGGGAGTCGGGGACGCGTGAGTCCCCGACCACGCGACGCCACCGTGCGACCGTGACGAACAGCAGCACACTCTGTTCCGTGTCGGGTTCGCCGTTTCCCATACACGCATTGTGGGGGCAGAGTCGGGCTTAAGGGGCGGAGTCACCCAAGTCCGTACGGTCGGTGCGCGCCGTCTCGTCCTCGAAGAGTCGTGTGAGCCCAGGAGACCGATGCTCTTCGAGGGAGAGGTGTTCCCCGAGGACCGTGCCCAGGACCAGCAACAGGCCCTCCACCATGGTCGTCACATGTTGGTCGTCGCCGAACGCCGACAACACCTCCCCGAGGAGCCGAGCCGCGCGTTCCACCTGACGTTCGTCCTGAGTGGCCGCGTACACCTGGGCGAGCGCCAGCTTCGCGGCGAAGGTGTCCGCGTGGTCCTCACCCAGGACACGCAGGCAGGTCTCGAGGGTTCGCTCTGCGACGGCCACCTCTTCCTCGGTGGCCCTGGGGATGTCGATCGGCCCCCAGGAGTCGAACTCGTCGACCATCCCGCGCACGGCGCCGACCAGGTCCCCGCCGTCCTGCAGGACCGCGAACACCCTGGTGGCCGCTGTCAACGGCGCCACCGGGAAGTCGGCTTGGTGCGCCAGAACCGTGGCCACGGCTCTCGCGGCGAGCGTCTCGGGGTGCTCCTCGCCCAGGACACGGACGCAGTCGGCGAGCAGTTGCGTGATCAGGGCGTGCGCCTCGTGGACGTCGCCGGTCTCCGCCGTGGCGAGAATCACCGCTTGGCGGGCGCCGAACGTCAGGGGATGCGCGTCGCCCAGGGTGCGCACGCGGCCCGCGAACGTCTCCCGCGCGAGCCGCAGCGCCCGCTCGTGGTGGCCTGTCAACGAGGCCACCCGGTAGGCGCTCATCCGGGCCGACGACGTCACCCGGTGGTCGGGGCCCAGTGCCCGTTCGCAGTCGTCCAGGACTTCTTCGACGAGCGACGCGATCTGCCGGGGTTCACGCAACATCCGCTGCGCATCAGCCACATGGACCCGGGCTTCGAGCAACTCCACGGAGTCCGGGGGAAAAAGACGCCCACAGGACGACACCGCTCGCTGGAGCAGGCCGAGGGCACGGGGCGCGAGCCCCACCCCCGCGCCGAGCATGTAGTCCCCGGTGCGGGTCAGGAGGCGTGTCATCGCCTCCGTGTCGTCCTCGGGCCGCGTGCGCCGGGCGAGTTCCTCGACATGGGGCAGCAGTGACCGCATGACGGGCCAGGTCGAGGGGTCGTCGATGTCGTCGGGGACCGCCCGGCACAGCGCCTGGGTCGCCGCCGTGCACGCGTCCGCGACCGCCGTGGGCGTCCGGTGCCGGTCGGAGGTGTCCTTCGTGCGGGAGACCGCCTGCACCAGCCGGTGCACGGACACCGTGTCACCGTCGGGGGACAGAGTGACCATGCTGTGGGCCGCGAGACGGCCGAGCGCCCCGCGGACGGCCGGGCGGGAGCCGAGGGCGCCGAGCAGGGTGCGCGGGATTCCGTCGGGCGCGTACCAGGCGAGCAGCAACAGGATCCGCGCGGTCAGCGGGTCGTCGGCGAGACGGTCCAGGGTGACGTGCCAGACGCGGGCCACGGTCCGTTCGTGGTCCCTGTTCTCGTCCTTCGCCGCGTACATCTCGGCGGGCAGGTCGGCGAGGTCCTCAAGGTACTCGCGGGCCGTGCAGCCGCTCTGCGCGCAGTACGCGGCCACCTGCGCGATCGCGAGCGGCAGGTGGCCCAGTTCCTCGCAGAGTTCGGCGGCGCCCGGGTCCTCGCGGTGGAGCAGCGTGAACAGTCGCACCGCTTCGGAGCCGGGCAGCACGTCCAGGGGCACCGGTTCCGCGACGCCCCGCCAGCCCGTCGACTGCCGGCTCGTGATCAGGAAGCGGCCCGAAGTCGCCCTGGAGAGCAACGGGGTGACGTCCTGGGGGTTGGAGACGTCGTCGAGGACGAGCAGCCATCCACTGTGCGAGGCGAGCCATCTGAGAGCCCACTCGGCCAACTGCTCCTGCGGGAGGAGGGCGAACAGCGACGGCTGCAGGGCGACCGCCAGGTCGGCGAGCCCCGCGTCGATCGCGGAGCGGCTGTCGGCCCTGATCCACCAGGCCGGCGCGTCGGCGTGGCTCTCGCTGCGGCGGGACGCCCAGCGCGCGGCGAGCGTGGACTTGCCGATGCCGCCGAGACCGTGCAGTACGTGGGCGAGCGCCCGGCCGGGGACGGCCGACGCGTCGTCCAGGGCGGCGAGTTCGTCGTCCCGGCCCACGAACATCGTCGCCCGGGAGTGGAGGTTGTCCAGGCCCGGCGGGCAGTCGACCGTCTCCGCCCGGGGACACGCCACCGGCGACATCAGGTGCGCGGTACCGATGTTGAGGCCGACCGCGCCGGGGCCCGTGAACGCCTGGCCGACGTTGCCCCCTGCGGCGACGGCGGACCTGCCGGAGGCGTCCACGCTGACGGGGGGATGGTCGGGCGAGGCACTCATGCGTCCCATGATGGCCGCAGGCGGTGCCGGCCGTCATGCGTACGGCGGGAGTCGGGCGCTCTCTCGCGTCGCGTTCCCGCCGTGGGTTCGCACGTGGGCCCAGGCGGCCCCGCCAGTCCGGTCCTACGTGACCTTCCGCAGCCCCAGCGGTCCGGCGATCTCCTGCGCCATGACCTGGCCCGCCTCGAACTCCAGGGTTTCGTCGCCCATGAGTTCCTGGTCGGTGTCGAGGCCGTCGAGTTCGGCCAGCGGCTGGTTCAGGCGGACGTGGGCGACCAGGGACTGCAGGGCGCGCAGGGTCGCCGAGGCGGTGGAGCCCCAGTTGGAGAAGTACGAGAACTGCCACCACCACAGGGCCTCGGTGGTGCGGCCCGCGCGGTAGTGGGCCATGCCGTGGCGCAGGTCGGCCATGACGTCGACGAGGTCGTCGGAGATCCGGGCCGGGACGGGCGCCTTGCGGGGCTCGTACGGGTCGAAGACCTCGGAGTAGACGTCGACCGGGTCGAGCATCGCGGCCAGGCGTTCCCGCAGCTCGTCGACGTCCTGCTCGGGGCCCGGGTCGGGCTCGTAGCGCTCGTCCGGGACGATGTCCTCGTGCGCGCCGAGGCGGCCGCCCGCCAGGAGGAGCTGGGAGACCTCCAGCAGCAGGAAGGGGACGGCCGAGTCCGGCTCGTCGCCCTTGGCCACCTCGGTGACCGCGACCAGGAAGCTCTCGATCTGGTCCGCGATCTGGACGGCGAAGTCGTCCGGGTTCTGGCCGGTCGCGTGCAGCGTGGCGTCAGACATCCAGCAATCGTCTCCCCTCGAAGGCGCGGCCGAGGGTCACCTCGTCCGCGTATTCCAGGTCGCCGCCCACCGGGAGGCCGCTGGCCAGGCGGGTGACCTTGAGGCCCATGGGTTTGATCATGCGGGCGAGATAAGTGGCCGTGGCCTCGCCCTCCAGGTTGGGGTCGGTGGCCAGGATCAGCTCCGTGACCGTGCCGTCGGCCAACCTGGCGAGAAGTTCCCGTATCCGCAGGTCGTCGGGTCCGACGCCCTCGATGGGGCTGATCGCGCCGCCGAGGACGTGGTACCGGCCCCGGAACTCACGGGTCCGCTCGATGGCGACGACGTCCTTCGGTTCCTCCACGACGCAGATGACCGACGGGTCGCGGCGGGTGTCGCGGCAGATGTTGCACAGCTCCTCCTGCGCGACGTTGCCGCAGGTCGCGCAGAAGCGGACCTTCGCCTTGACCTCCATCAGGGCCTGCGCGAGACGCCGTACGTCCGTCGGCTCCGCCTGGAGGATGTGGAAGGCGATCCGCTGCGCGCTCTTGGGACCGACGCCGGGCAGCCGCCCCAGCTCGTCGATGAGGTCCTGGACCACGCCTTCGTACACGGACTGCCGTCCTTCCTGATGTCTTTCCGTACGTACCGTAGTCGGCCGCCGCCGGTCCGAGGAAGGCGGTACGGGCCACTGATGGGCTCGGTGAGGGGGAGATACGGCTCAGAAGGGCAGACCGGGGATGCCGGAGCCGCCACCGAGACCCTGGGCGAGGGGGCCCAGCTTCTGCTGCTGGAGGCTCTGGGCGTTCTCGTTGGCCGCCTGGACGGCCGCGAGGATCAGGTCGGCGAGGGTCTCGGTGTCCTCCGGGTCCACCGCCTTCGGGTCGATCTTCAGGGCGCGCAGCTCGCCGGAGCCGTTGACCGTGGCCTTCACCAGGCCGCCGCCCGACTGACCGTCGACCTCGGTGTTCGCGAGCTCCTCCTGGGCCCGCGCCAGGTCCTGCTGCATCTTCTGGGCCTGCTGGAGCAGCTGCTGCATGTTGGGCTGGCCACCACCGGGGATCACGTTCAGCTCCCTCGTTTCGCTCTCTTGCGGTCGCCCACGAGCCTACGTGGTCGGCCCGGCCCGCGCGGCGCCACTCTTTCGAGTGAGCGGGCGGGGATTCATATACCTGATCAAGGACCCCTTCCAGGCGGAAAAGCCACGGAACCGGGGTTTTCGCCACCCATTGGGAGGTAGGAAGAGGCCGAGCGCGCGGCCGGTGACGTGGCGGCGTGCGGACGTGTCTCGCACGGTCGTCAGCGGCGTCGTCAGTAGGGAGTACCGGGTGAGCCAGCCGGAGATGCAGCCCGAGGGATCCCCCCAGGACGGGCGGGGTGAGGGGCCGGGGCTGTGGGCCGAGCCGTGGACGGAGGCGGACGGGCCGCGGGCGGGTGATCTGACCGGGCGGCCCTTTCCGCACGGGGACTGGACGGTGCCGGCGGAGCGTCTGGACGAGTTGTACCGGTGGGTGGAGCGGGCGGCGCTGGAGACCGCCGGGTGGTATCTCGCGGACCGGGTGGGCAAACGGCTGGCGGCGCGGGTGCTGCGGGTGGGAGCGGCGGTGGGCGCGTTCGCGGGAGCCGGGCTGCCGCTGCTGGACGTCACCCGGGTGGTCGGCGGCATGGCCCCCTGGGGGTACCTGGCCCTGCTGGGCGGTGTGGCCTGTGTGGCGGTGGATCGGTTCTTCGGGGTGACCTCCGGGTGGATGAGGGACGTCGCGACGGCGCAGGCGGTGCAGCGGCGACTCCAGGCACTCCAGTTCGACTGGGCGACGGAGAGCGCGCGGGAGGTTCTCGGGCCGACGGAGGGGACGGCCGGGGAGGCGGCGGAGCGGTGCCTGTCGGTGCTGCGGCGGTTCTCGGAGGACGTGACGGAGCTGGTGCGCGCGGAGACCGCGGACTGGATGGTCGAGTTCCGTGCGGGGGCGGCGCCGCTGGGCGTCCAGACGGGCGGGTCCGCCGCCCGCCCCACGGAACTCCCGCCCGGCGGGCGGCTGCCCCTGCCACCGGGGGCACGGCCGAACATGCCGCGGCAGCGACCACCGGACACGCGGTGACCGCGGGCCGTCCTCAGGGTGCGGGGGAAGCGCCGCAGGCCGGCTGCGGGTGGGTGGGGGCCGGTCGCCCGTCAGGGGCGCGGGGAACTGCGCGAGCCTCCACGCACCACCCGCGCCCGCCGGCGCACCCACGCCCGCCGACGCACCCGCACGCCCGAGCCACTGGGTGCCCGGCCCCCGTCTCAGCCCTTCGTGTACGTCACCGACTTGCCCGCCGTGTCCACGCGGCGCAGGCGGCCGTCGGGAAGGAGCGTGACCGTGGTGGCGGCGCCCGGTGAGCAGGACGTGGCCGGTTCGCCCTCGGTGACCCGGGAGGGGCCGATCCGCAGGGGGCCGTCGCCGTCCGGCGCCTCGCTCAGCTCCGCCTCGAACACGCAGTGGTACGTGCCGCCCGCGGCCAGCGGGCCGTCCGCCGTCAGGGAGAGCACCGTGTCGCCGACCTCGCCCTGCCGGATGACGAGTTGACGGGTGTCGGACCCGTCGGAGCCGCTGAGGGTCGCGTTCCAGGTGCCGAGGAAGTCCTCGGGGACGGTGCCCGCGTCGGGGGACTCGGTGGTGGGGTCGGGTGAGGTCTCCGGGTCGGTCGGCTCGGGCGTCGTCGGCCCGGGGGTCTCGGGCCCGCTCGTCGTGGGTCCGCCCTTGCCGTCGTTCTCCTTGCCCCTCTCCTCGCCCTTCTTCATCAGCGCGTACACCGAGCCGCCCGCGCCGAGCGCCACCACCAGGGCAACCGCGACGAGGACCACGGAGGAACGCCTGCCGCCGGACCGGTCCGGTCGCGGGCGCCCGCCGGGGCCCTGGAGGGGCGTCGGCCCGTACGGAGGGGTCGCGCCGAGGCCACCCGCGGCACCGGGGGCCGGCTGACCGCCGTACGGCTGCTGCCCCCCGTACGGGGCCGGGGCCTGCCCCCCGTAGGGCTGTGGATCGGCGTACGGGGGCTGCCCGTAGGTCCCGTATCCGGCCTGGCCCTGCGGGGCGCCCTGGGGATAGCCGTAGCCTGGGGCAGTGGCCGGCGGCTGCCCGTAGCCGGCGGGGGACTGCGGATGAGCCGGTTGCCGGTGCGGGAAGCCGTACGGGGCGGGGCCGGGCGGCGAGGCGGGCGGGAGCGGCTGGGAGCCGGGCCGTACGACCTGGGTGGGCAGCCGGTCGAGCGGCGCGGAGCCCGGCGTGCCGGGCGGCGGCGGCACGGCACCGCCCTCGGGCTCGTCGGGGCCATGACCGGGGGTGCCCTCGGCGTGCCCGGCGGCAGCGGCGGACGGCCGCTTGGTGAGGTCGGGCGCCCCCGGCCGACCTCCCTCAGCCGGACCTCCGGTCCCCTCGGCCCCCTCGGGCGCCCCGGCCGCCCCCGGAGACCCCTGGCCGGCCCAGCCCGCTGGTGCCCCGGCCGCGCCCGCGGCTCCCGGCCCGTGCGGCCCCTCGCCTTCCGGCGCGGCCTCCTCCGGGTCCTCGGTGTTCAGCAACTGCACGGCGTGGCGGCCCAGTTGGGCGACGAGGGCGCTCGGCAGCCAGGGGTCGCGGGAGCGGCCCGCGAAGACGGTGTCCTCGGCGCCGGTGCGCTGGAGGATCTGGGCGAGCGTGGGGCGGGCGGCGGGGTCCTTGCGCAGGCAGTCCCGTACGAGGTCGTACAGGCCCTCGGGCAGGCCCGTCAGGTCGGGTTCCTCCTCGGCGATGCGGAACATCAGCGCGTGGACACCGGAGTTGGCGGCGCCGAAGGGGAGGTTGCCGGTGGCGGCGTAGGACAGGACGGAGCCGAGGCAGAAGACGTCGCAGGCGGGGGTGATGCGGTCGCCGCGCACCTGCTCGGGCGCCATGAAGCCGGGCGAGCCGACGAGCGCGCCGGTGCGGGTGAGCCCTCCGTCGGTGACCGTCTCCAGGGCCCGCGCGATACCGAAGTCGATGACGCGAGGCCCGTCGATCGTCACGAGGACGTTGGACGGCTTGAGGTCGCGGTGGATGAGCCCGGCCGCGTGGATGTCCTCCAGCGCGTGGGCGAGCCCGGCGGCGAGGATGCGGACCGTCCGCTCGGGCAGCGCGCCGTGGTCGCTGCCGACCACGGCCTGGAGGGACGGGCCGGCGACGTACCCGGTCGCCACCCACGGGATGTCGGCCTCGGTGTCCGCGTCCAGCACCGGCGCGGTCCAGTAACCGCCGACCTGCCGGGCGGCCTGCACCTCCTGCCGGAACCGGGCCCGGAACTCCTCCTGCTCGGCCAGCTCCTGCCGGACGAGCTTGACGGCGACGGTACGGCCGCGGTCGGACCGCGCCAGATACACGTTGCCCATCCCGCCGGCCCCCAGCCGCGCGAGCAACCGGTACGCCCCGCTCCTCCCCCGGAGTTCCACGCCCGGGGAAACCCCCAGCGGATCCCCCGGCCCGAGCTTCTCCATGGCCACCGCCCCCCGCCTCTCCCCCGTGCGATCCCCTGCGCGTGTCCACACGCGCCGCGTGTCTGCCGCGTACGCACGGATGTGTACGTACGGATGTGTACGCGCTCTGTCGCGTACGTACGGTTACGCCGTGTACATGCTGAACATGCCGAACGTGCGCAACGGACCGATCGTAGTGCGGCGGCAGGAGATGACGGGCGGGGCGGTGTCTACGGTTCCGTAACAGCCTCGCGCCCGGCGGACAGGCCCTCCGGCGCGGGGTCGGCAGGGCCTCCAGGACCCGGACGGTCCCCGCGGCCCCCTCCTCGCCGAGGGTCTCGGCGAGGCGGTCGGCGAGGGCCGCGTGGCCGGGGTCGGACTGCTCGACGGCGGCGCGTCCGGCCGGGGCCGGGGTGAGGAGCCGGGGTGAGGAGCCGGGGTGAGGAACTTGCACGGCGGTGGGCCGGGTCCGGGCCGTACCCGGCGGGCCCCGGTCGACGAGGAGGTCGGCGACCCGCTGCACGCTCCGCCGGGTGATGCCCGTGGCGCGGGCGACCCCGGACACGGCAGCGGCTCGGGGAGCACCGCGCCGAGGACCTGCCACCGGGCCGCCGTGAGCCCCGCCGGACGCGTCAGTTCGTCCGCGTCGGTCGCGGCGTCCGTGTCGACGCAGTGGCCGACGGTACCGGCAGTACCGGCAGTACCGGCAGTACCGGCAGTACCGGCAGTACCGGCAGTCGGGCGCGTACGGCTGCGTGGTGGTTCCTCGCGCCGGGGCGACACACTGTCGTGGTGCGGAGCCCTGCCGCAGACAGGACGCCGATATCGGGGCCGCCCCGCGGGCACCTAACCTCGACACCATGACCCCTCAGCCGAACCCCCAGCTCGGCGCCGCGGTGAAGGCGGCGGACCGTGCGCACGTGTTCCACTCCTGGTCCGCCCAGGAGCTCATCGACCCGCTCGCAGTCGCCGGCGCGGAGGGGTCGTCCTTCTGGGACTACGACGGCAGGCGCTACCTGGACTTCACCAGCGGCCTCGTCTACACGAACATCGGCTACCAGCACCCCAAGGTCGTCGCGGCCATCCAGGAGCAGGCGGCGACGCTCACCACGTTCGCCCCGGCGTTCGCGATCGAGGCCCGCTCGGAGGCGGCCCGGCTGATCGCCGAGCGCACCCCGGGCGACCTGGACAAGATCTTCTTCACCAACGGCGGCGCCGACGCCGTCGAGCACGCCGTCCGCATGGCCCGCCTCCACACCGGCCGCCCCAAGGTGCTGTCCGCGTACCGCTCGTACCACGGTGGCACCCAGCAGGCCGTGAACATCACCGGCGACCCCCGCCGCTGGCCCTCCGACGCCGGCACCGCCGGGGTCGTGCACTTCTGGGCGCCGTTCCTCTACCGCTCCCGCTTCTACGCGGAGAACGAGGAGCAGGAGTGCGCCCGCGCACTGGAGCACCTGGAGACGACGATCGCCTTCGAGGGCCCGTCGACCATCGCCGCGATCATCCTGGAGACCATCCCGGGCACGGCCGGGATCATGGTCCCGCCGCCCGGCTACCTGGCCGGCGTGCGGGAACTGTGCGACAAGTACGGCATCGTCTTCGTCCTCGACGAGGTCATGGCGGGCTTCGGGCGGACCGGCGAGTGGTTCGCGGCCGACCTCTTCGACGTCGTCCCCGACCTGATGACCTTCGCCAAGGGCGTGAACTCCGGTTACGTCCCGCTCGGCGGGGTCGCCATCTCGCCGGCCATCGCGGAGACGTTCGCCCGGCGGCCGTACCCCGGCGGTCTGACGTACTCGGGGCACCCGCTTGCCTGCGCCGCGGCCGTCGCGACGATCAACGTCATGGCGGAGGAGCGTGTGGTCGAGAACGCGGCGACGATCGGCGCGTCCGTCATCGAGCCGGGGCTGCGCGCACTGGCCGAGCGGCACCCCTCGGTCGGCGAGGTGCGCGGTGTCGGCATGTTCTGGGCGCTGGAGCTCGTCCGGAACAAGGAGACCCGCGAGCCCCTGGTCCCCTACAACGCCGCCGGCGAGGCCAACGCCCCCATGCTCGCCTTCGCCAAGGCCGCCAAGGCGCAGGGCCTGTGGCCGTTCGTGAACATGAACCGCACCCATGTCGTCCCCCCGTGCACCATCACGGAGGCCGAGGCCAAGGAGGGCCTCGCCGCCCTCGACACGGCGCTGACGGCGGCGGACGAGTTCACCGTCTGACACCGGCGGAGGAGCGCACCTCGTCCGTCGCCGCACGCCGAGAGCACCGCAGGGCGTCCTCGGGTCCCACGACCCGGGGGCGCCCTCCCGTGTGCGCGTCGTATGCGCGGCGCCTCCTGCCCGCCCTCCTCCGCCGTCTCCTCTCCGTGAGGGAAAACCGCACGCCAGGTGGCCGATTCGTGTCGTTCGGCGCCCGTACGGCGCGGCCGTCGCGGGGGCGGGCCCGAAACAGTCTCCCCGGAACGCGAACGCGTAAGGTGACGTGCTCGTAAGAGAACGCAGAGACCACGCACAGGACTGCGTACGCGTACGCGGACGGGGGGAGCGGACCACGATGCCCGGCACCGGCGGCGGCAATGGCGCCGTGACTCGAAGCACCCTGCGGCAGCAGCTCGCGGACGCGCTCCGTGACGAGGTGCTGGCCGGCCGGCTGAAGCCGGGGCAGGAGTTCACGGTGAAGGAGATCGCCGAGCAGTACGGGGTGTCGGCGACGCCCGTGCGCGAGGCGCTGGTGGACCTGTCCGCGCAGGGGCTGCTGGACGCGGTGCAGCACCGCGGATTCCAGGTGCACGAGTACTCGCTGGGCGACTACCGGCACATGGTCGAGGCCCGCATCCTCATCGGCGACGGCATGTTCCGCCGGCTCGGCGACCGGAAGATGGACACCCGTACCGCCGCGGCGCTCGCCGGGGTCCGGCGGCGCGGCGAGGAGGCCCGGCGGGCCGCGACCGCCGGCGACCTGAACATCCTCATCGGCTACGACCTGCGGTTCTGGCGCGAGCTGATCGTCCTGTTCGGCAACCCCTACCTCTCCGACTTCCTGCACCGGCTGCGGGTGCAGTCGTGGGTGTGCGCGGTGCAGCACCTGCGCCGGGCGGACGACCTCCGGGGCCGGTTGTGGGGCAGCTACACCGACCTCGTCGACGCGCTCACCCGCCGGGACGCCATCACCGCGCAGGAGATCATCGCCGCGTACGACGACCACTCGCTGACCCTGGTGGAACGGCTGGCCGTCGAATGAGCGGGGCCCGCACGGGCGTCGGTCCCCGGGTCGGCGTCGACCTGTCCGTCGTCATCCCCGCCTACAACGAGGAGCGGCGCCTCGGCCCCACCCTCGACGCGGTCGTCTCCCACCTCACCGCCACGGAGGCCGCCGAGACCTGGGAGGTCCTCGTCGTCGACGACGGTTCGACGGACGGCACGCGCGAGGTCGTGGCCGCCGTCACCGAGCGCGACGCGCGGGTGCAGCTCATCAGGGGCGGGCCCCGCAACCGGGGCAAGGGCCACGCCCTGCGCCTCGGGGTCTGCGCCTCCTACGGCCGCCGGGTGCTGCTGACGGACGCCGATCTCGCCGCGCCCATCGACGAGTTGGAGCTGCTCGACAAGGCGCTCAGCGACGGGCACGCGGCGGCGATCGGCTCCCGCGAGGCAGCGGGGGCACGCATCGAGCGGCGGCAGCACCGGCTGCGCGAGAACCTCGGCCGCGCGGGCAACCTGCTGATACGCGGGCTGGTGGTGCCCGGCATCCGGGACACCCAGTGCGGGTTCAAGCTGTTCGACGGCGATCGGGCCCGCGAGGCGTTCGCCGCCTCCCGGCTCGACGGGTTCGGCATAGACGTCGAGATACTGCGGCACTTCCGGCGCGCCGGCTGGTCCGTCGCCGAGGTGCCGATCCGCTGGTCCCATCAGCCCGGTTCGAAGATCCGCGCGCGGGACTACGCCCATGTCCTCGGTGAACTCGCCACCCTGAAGGGCCGTTCGGTGCGGTCGGCGGCCCGGTCCGTCCGCCCCGCCGACGTCCTCGCCGTCACCGTGTTCCTGCTGATGGCGGTGGCCCTCTACGCCGGCCGCTGGATCGACCCGAACGGGCGGTACCTCCCCGACTCCCTCCAGGACCAGAACCAGTGGGAGTGGTTCTTCGCCGTCACCGCCGACAACGTCACCCACCTCAGGAACCCCCTGTTCACCGACTTCCAGGGCTTCCCCGACGGGGTGAACCTCATGGCCAACACGGTCATGCTGGGACTGTCGGTGCCGTTGACCCCGGTGACGCTCGCACTGGGTCCCGCGGTGACGCTCGGCCTCGTGATGACGCTGGGCCTGGCCACCACCGCCGCCGCCTGGTACCGGCTGTTCGTCGGGCGGCTCGTACGGCACCGGGGGGCGGCCTTCACCGGCGCGGCCCTCGCCGCGTTCGCGCCCCCGATGGTCAGCCACGCCAACGCGCACCCGAACTTCATCGTCCTGTTCATGATCCCGCTGATCGTCGAACGGTCCCTCCGGCTGTGCGCGGGCACCCGGACGGTACGGGACGGCGTCGTCCTCGGTCTGATGGCGGCGTACCAGATCTTCCTCGGCGAGGAGCCCCTGCTGCTCGCGGCGATGGGCATGCTGCTGTTCGCCGCCGCGTACGGGGCCGTACGCCCGGACGTGGCCCGCGCGGCCTGGCGGCCCCTCCTGAAGGGCCTCGGCGTCGCGGTCCTCACCACGCTGCCCCTGGTGGCGTTCTTCCTGTCCTGGCAGTTCTTCGGCCCGCAGAGCTACAAGAACATCGAGCACGGCGACAACGCCGGGAACAGCCCCCTCGCCCTGCTCTCGTTCGCCGAGCGCTCCCTCCTCGCGGGCGACGCGAGCCGGGCGGACGCGCTCTCCCTCAACCCCACCGAACAGAACGCCTTCTACGGCTGGCCGCTGGTGCTGCTGGCCCTCGGCATCGTCGTACGCCTGTGGGAGCGCCCCCTGGTGAAGGCGCTCGGCTTCACGGCGGTCGCCGCGGCCGTCCTCTCCCTCGGCCCCGAGATCCGCCTGCCGCAGACGGATCTGGTGGTGCCCGGACCGTGGGCGCTGCTCGCCGACCGGCCGCTGTTCGAGTCGGTCATCGAGGGCCGGGTGGCGATGGTGTGCGCGCCGGTGCTCGGCATGCTGCTGGCGCTCGCCTTCGCGCAGTTGGCGCGGGTGCCGGGCTTCGGCACCCGGTACGTGGGGTTCCTGGCGATCGCCCTGGCGCTGCTGCCGATCGTCCCGGCCCCGCTGAAGTCGCAGGAGCGGCCCGAGGTGCCGGCGTTCATCGCGGACGGCACCTGGCGGAGGTACGTCGACACGGAGGCCGGCGAGACGCTCGTGCCGGTGCCGCTGCCGGACCCCGGCAACGCGGAGGCGCTGCACTGGCAGACCACGGCCCGCTTCGGTTTCCGGATGCCCGGCGGCTACTTCAACGGCCCCTTCGGCGAGGACCGCACCGGCATCTACGGCGCCGTACCGCGCCACACCTCCGCCCTGCTGCGGGAGGTGCGCCACACCGGCCGCACCCCGGTGATCGGGGAGGCCTGGCAGGCGCAGGCCCGCAAGGACTTCGCGTACTGGCACGCGGGGGCGCTGGTGCTGCGACCGCAGTACTACGACGAGCAGTTGCGGGCCACCGTGGACAAGCTGGTCGGGCGTCCCGGTAGGTGGGTGGGCGGTGTGTGGGTATGGGACCTGCACGAAGGGGACTGAAGGCGGCGTTCAGCGACTACGCTTCTTCCCCGCCCACACTGTGAGGAGTGCTCCCTTGGCCTGTGACCTCTGGTTGGTCCCGCTCGTCGACGTGCTCTGCCACACGCCCGACAACCCCTTCGCCGAGGAACTCGCGCTCTACAACCAGGTGCTGGGCGAGGCCGGACTGCCGCCGGTGCCCGTGTTCCAGTACATGCCGGGACTGACCGGGGAGGTCGCCCCGATCGCGGGTTTCGACTACGACGCGCTGCACTTCCTGCGCCGGGTGTACCTGTTGCAGGTGTGCGGGCTGCCGGTGACGCCCGTCGGAGAGCTGGGCGGCGACTACGAGCAACTGCTGGAGATGTTCGAGACGACGGCCCAGCAGTCGCATCTCGTCTGGCACTACGACCACGCCGGCGCGTACGTCCCCGTGGACTTCCCGCACCCGCTGGCCAACGACGAACTCCTCGCCGGCAACGGCCCGCTGGGCTCCTCCCAGGGCCTGCTGCGCGAACTGGAGATCGTGGCCCCGGCGATCGGGATCGACCCGGCGAACCCGCCGCTGGCCCCGGCCCCGCCGCTCGCGCCGACGTCGTTGGAGGAACCCGCCGCTCCCGCGCCGTTCGACTCCAGCCCGTTCGCCCGCGAACGCCACGTCTGGCTGGGCCTGAACGCGGCGGCGACCCGCAGCCTGGCCCAGGGCTCGATGATCATCTTCAGCTGAGGGACGGCGCCCACGGGCCCGCGACAACCGGGGCGGATCTCGCCACCTGCCTCCCTGAACAGCGGCTCGGCGACCGAGGGCAGGTCGGAGAAGTCATCCGCTGAGACGACAGCCGTACCCGGCCACACGTGATGGCCGCGGCGCCTGACGACCGACGGTGCGGCCGGACTCGGGGTGAGTCGGCCGCACCGTCAGGGGGTGGTGCGGGTGCCCTGTCGGGCTCCGGCGCTAGATGAACGAGTTGATCTCGATCGTCTCGTCGCGGCCCGGGCCCACGCCGATGGCGGAGATCGGGGCGCCGGACATGTCCTCCAGGGCCTTGACGTACGCCTGGGCGTTCTTCGGCAGGTCGGAGAACGACTTGGCCTTGGAGATGTCCTCGGACCAGCCGGGGAGCATCTCGTAGACCGGCTTGGCGTGGTGGAAGTCGGTCTGGGAGTAGGGCAGTTCCTCGACGCGCCTGCCGTCGATCTCGTAGGCCACGCAGACCGGGATCTGCTCCCAGCCGGTGAGGACGTCGAGCTTGGTGAGGAAGAAGTCCGTCAGACCGTTCACGCGGGTCGCGTACCGGGCGATGACCGCGTCGAACCAGCCGCAGCGCCGGTCACGGCCGGTGGTCACACCGCGCTCGCCACCGATGCGGCGCAGCGCCTCGCCGTCCTCGTCGAACAGTTCCGTCGGGAACGGGCCCGCGCCGACACGTGTCGTGTACGCCTTGAGGATGCCGATGACGCGGCTGATCTTCGTGGGGCCGACGCCCGCACCCGTGCAGGCACCGCCGGCCGTCGGGTTGGAGGAGGTCACGAAGGGGTACGTGCCGTGGTCGATGTCCAGGAGCGTGCCCTGGCCGCCCTCGAAGAGGACCACCTTGTCGTCGTCGAGGGCCTGGTTGAGGACCAGGACCGTGTCGGCGACGTACGGGGCGAGCTTGTCGGCGTAGCCCAGCAGCTCCTCGACGACCTGCTCGACGGCGATGGCGCGCCGGTTGTAGAGCTTGGTCAGGACCTGGTTCTTGACGTCGAGGGCAGCCTCGACCTTCTGCGTCAGGATCGACTCGTCGTACAGGTCCTGCACCCGGATGCCCACACGGTTGATCTTGTCCGCGTAGGTGGGGCCGATGCCCCGCCCCGTCGTGCCGATCTTGCGCTTGCCGAGGAAGCGCTCGGTGACCTTGTCGACCGTGACGTTGTACGGCGTGATGATGTGAGCGTTGCCGCTGATCAGGAGCTTGGACGTGTCGACGCCGCGCTCGTTCAGACCGCTCAGCTCGGAGAGCAGGACCGACGGGTCGACGACGACGCCGTTGCCGATGACCGGAGTGCACTCCGGAGTGAGGATGCCGGAGGGGAGAAGGTGGAGGGCGTACTTCTGGTCGCCGACGACGACCGTGTGGCCGGCGTTGTTGCCGCCCTGATAGCGGACCACGTAGTCCACGGAACCGCCGAGCAGGTCGGTGGCCTTCCCTTTACCCTCGTCACCCCACTGAGCACCGAGCAGCACAAGTGCGGGCACGCGCGTACACCCCTTCCGGGCGGGGCATGTCCAAGGTCGGGGGCGTACGCGGTGGCTTGAATGCCCGCCGCGTGCACCGCGACCACCGTTGGTCGCAGACTGTGGACCCGGATGCCCCGGAATAGACGAAGCCCCTGGCGCAATAGCGCAAGGGGCTCTTGCACAAAGATGCTACCCGAGGAAGCGAGGCAGGACCGAGGTGGCGACTGGCGACCAGCTCCTCGTGGTCATCGACCCCCTCGCCCGTCACACGGACGGTGAGGCGGTAAGGATCGCGAAAGACGTGCTCAGCGCGGGTGCGGCGAGTACGAAAGTGTGTCTTCCGGAAGGCCCCGAGGAATTCGCCCGGGTGCTGGCACGGCGGGGTTCCCGGCGGCCGGTGGTGGTCGGGGACGACCGTGCGCTGCTGCGCGCGGTGGCCCTTCTGCACCGGCAGCGGGAGCTGACGGCGTGCGCGTTGGCCATGGTTCCGGTGGGGCCGGCGCTGGGCCTGGCCCGGTCGCTCGGGGTGCCGACCGGTGCCGTGGCCGCCGCGCGGGCCGCCCTCGACGGTGTCGAACGGCGGCTGGATCTGCTCGTCGACGACAGCGACGGGGTGGTGCTCGGCACCCTGCGCATCCCGGCGCCCGTAGGGGCGACCGCACTCGGCACGGAAGCCGGGACGGCCGCGGAGGCGGAGGGAGAGGCGGAGACAGAGGCCGAGAGGGCGGGAGACACGGCAGGCGCCGGGGCCGGGGCCGGTTTCCGCGCGCGGCCCGGTGCGGGGGCTGACGGTGACTCCTCCGGGCATCAGTCGTGGCTGCGGCACTGGCCGCAGTCCCTGGTGCGGACGTTGTCCGCGCGCCCGCCCCGGATCGCGCGCGTCGCGCGGCCCGCCCGGATACGGGTCGCCTCCCCCGCCCCGGTGGGCCCCTCCCGGCTGCGGGTGGAGGTGGACGGGGTGACGCTCGTCGACCTCGACCAGCCGGTGCAGGGCGTGTCGATCGCCCCCGGCACGCACGGCGGCGCGGACGTCGAGGTCCGGCCGGTGTCCGTGGGCGCCGAGGCCGCGCCGCTGCGGGCGGTGGGGCAGCGGGTGACGGTGTCCGGCGCGGACTTCCGCTACCGGGCGGACTCCCTGGTGGTGGCCGGACCGGTACGGACCCGGACGTGGACGGTGCGGGAGGGGGCGTGGGGGCTGACGTTGCCCGCGTGAACGCGGCCTGCGGGGCGAGTACCCGTCGGTCGTGAGGGCGAGCGGCCTGCGTTGCGAGTACCCGTCGGTGGTCGGGCACCTTCGTTCACGTGCTCCGCGGCCGGTCACCGGCGCGCGGTGCCCGCCCGGTGAGCGGCGTCAGCAGCCGGTGGCCCACGTGTGGGGCTCGCCGTTGTCGTCGGCGGCGCCGTTGTGCCCGACCTCCTGGCCGGGGGGTGAGGCAGATGGTCGTGCGGCCGCCCAGGTTGCCGCTGGGGTACACCTTCACGTGGTCCTTGATGCCTGCGCCGGAGATGCTGCCGTGGTTTGGCCCAGGAGGAGTCCTCTTCGGCGATGTTGCTCTCCCACCAGTGGTCGTCGCCCGGCCACCGGCGGCGGCGCGGAGGGTCCGGGCACGTCCGCGGGGCGCCGGGCAGGGCGTTTCGGTCACGCCGCCGCGCGGGGTCAGGTGGGGAGGAGGGTCGGCCACCACGGGGGGACGTTGCCCGGGCAGAGGGGCGCGGGGTACGAGTCCGGGATGCCCAGCCAGGTCACCAGGAACCACGTGAACCACAGCGTGAACAGCAGCCCGACCGCCAGCGCCGCCCCTCGGTGACGGCGTCCGAGCGTGCCGTGCAGAACGAGCCAGGGGACCGCCGCGGCGACCCAGACGACCGGGGCTAGGAGGAGCAGCGTGATGCCGTTCCCGCCGCCGCCGACATCGCACGCGGCCCATGCCCTCCCGATGGCGACCACCGACACGACGGCGGCCAGTCCTCCGAAGAGGGCGCCCGCTGCCACGCCTGTGGACCAGGAGCGGGACGGGCTCGAAGGGGCCGGTGGTCGCGCTTCCTTGTCCGATCCCATGATCGCCCCCCGTCGTCACCGTCGTTGACGCGGAGAGTAGCAACGAGCGCGGTCATCGTCGGCGGACCGCCGCTCTCCGGCCAGGCGTCACAGCTCCACAGAGCCTCACAGGCGGCACTAGCTGCACAGCTGCACAGCTGCACAATAAAACGTTGACAACATGTTGTTTGCATCCGAGGCTGAACGCATGACACCGAAGCCCTCGGCCGCGTCGACGCCGGCCCCGGACCCCACCTGCCACTCCGGCTCCCCCGACCCGTTCACTCCGCCGAACGCCGACGAGGCACGGACACAGCGGACGTACACCTCGTTGTTCCGTATCGCCGAGCGGCACGCGGCCACGGACGGGCAGCGCCGCCGGCAGGTGCACCCGCTCGTCCTGAGCCCGCACGAGGCCGTGCGGCTGGTGTCGTTCCTGCTCAGTGGTGGCGCACTGCTGGAGGACGGGGAGCCGGAGGTCGACCGGGCGGACATCACCGCCGCGCTGAGCCTCGTCCCGTCGGCCCGCGCGGAGATGGACGAGCTGGAGGTCGGACTCCTGGAAATGGCCCGGGGCCGGGGCATGACCTGGCCGGAGATCGCGTTCGGCCTGGGCCTCCAGACCCCGCAGGCCGCCCGCCAGCGCTACGAACGCCTGGCGAGCCGTACGGAAAGGGGCACCGAGTCGGCCGAATCCGTCGAGTCGGCCGATTAGCGGGGGCGGCGGGCGCCGGACGGCGGGCGCCAGGCCCTCCGCAGTCGGCTCCGGCCGCTTTCGGACCCGGTGTCAGTCCCGGCCGAACAACTGGTCGCGGTGGATGCGCCAGCGGGCCATGATCGCCTCGACCTCCACCTCGACGAACTCGAAGAACGCGAGGGTCTCGGTGAGGCGGCGGCCCGCAGGGCTGTCGGCGCCGAGGCTCGCGACGCCCTCGCGCAGCGCGTCCTCCCACCGCTTGATGATCGCCTCGCGGTTGGTGAGGGCCTCGTACCACTGGTCGCTGTGGACGCGGTAGCGCTCACGCCGCGAACCGGGCTCACGCTCGCGTGACACCAGGTGCACCTGGGCCAGGTAGCGGACGGCGCCCGATACGGCGGCGGGGCTGATCTGCAGCTGTTCGCCCAGTTGGGCGGAGGTCAGCGCGCCGGTGTCGGAGGCGAGCAGCGCGGCGAAGACGCGGGCCGGCATCCGCGGCACCCCGGCCTCGACGAGCTGCGCGGCGAAGTGCTCGACGAAACGCGAGACCGCCTCGGGATCCCGCTCGGCCCCCTCCGCACCCTCCGCCCTCTCCTCGGCCCCGTCGTCCTCAGCCATGTCACCTGCCGAGCGGCCACCGACGGAGTCGACGTCCCAGGGGCCGGAGGTCGCGGAGTCGGCGCCCGGCACCCCAGGCACCGCGGCCTCGGCCTGGACCTCACCTTCGGCCCGGGGCTCGCCCCCGGACTTCGCTTCCGCCATCGCTGGATCATCTCCCCTGGTCAGGCACCCCGGTCGCGCCACCACGCCACCACGCCACCGTCACGCCACGGCCACCCGCCGAAACAGTCTACTGTCGATTCATACGCTTCCTTAACTTCACAAATTTCTGAAGTAAGCGTACGTTCGGAGCATGACGAAGGCCAACCCAGCCATCGAGGTCGCCGGACTCCACAAGTCCTTCGGGCGGACCCACGCTCTCGCCGGCCTCGACCTGACCGTCGAGACCGGCGAGGTCCACGGCTTCCTCGGCCCCAACGGCGCCGGCAAGTCCACCGCCATCCGCGTCCTCCTCGGCCTGCTCCGCGCCGACTCCGGGTCCACCCGGATCCTGGGCCGCGACCCGTGGAAGGACGCGGTGGAGGCACACCGCCGCATCGCCTACGTACCCGGCGACGTCACCCTCTGGCGGAACCTGTCCGGCGGCGAGGTCATCGACCTCTACGGCCGGCTGCGCGGAGGACTCGACCCCCGCCGCCGCGCCGAACTGACCGACCGCTTCGAGCTGGACCCGACGAAGAAGGGCCGCACCTACTCGAAGGGCAACCGCCAGAAGGTCGCCCTCGTCGCCGCGTTCGCCTCCGACGTCGACCTGCTCATCCTCGACGAGCCGACCTCCGGCCTCGACCCGCTGATGGAGGAGGTCTTCCAGCACTGCGTGCGCGAGGAACGCGACCGGGGCCGCACCGTCCTGCTGTCGTCCCACATCCTCAGCGAGGTCGAGGAGCTGTGCGACCGGGTGAGCATCATCCGCAAGGGCGTCACCGTCGAGAGCGGTTCCCTGGCCGACCTGCGCCACCTGACCCGTACGGCCGTCGCCGCCGAACTCGCCTCCCCGCCGGGCGACCTGTCCCGCCTCCCCGGCGTCCACGACCTCGACGTCCAGGGCAACCGGGTCCGCCTCCAGGTCGACACCGACAAACTCGACGCCGTCCTGCGCTCGCTGACCGAGTCGGGCGTACGGTCCCTGACCTCGACGCCGCCCACCCTGGAAGAACTCTTCCTGCGGCACTACCAGGACGACGTCCGGGACGCGGGCGGCGCCGATGACGAGGGAGCCGCTTCCGGGGGCGGCACCGACGCCCACGCTCAGGAGAGGACGACCACGCGATGACCGCCGTCGGCAACACCCCCGCGTCCACGCCCTCGGCCTCGACTCCGCCGTCGTCACCGCCGTCGCCGCCCTCGGCGTTCGCCAGGCGGGACGGCGGGACGCGCCAACTGGCCGGTACGGGGGTCCTGTTGCGGTTCGCGCTGCGGCGGGACCGGGTGATGGTGCCGGTGTGGGTCGCGGTGACGGGACTGATGGTCCTCTCCATGCCGAACAGCCTGCGCGGCCTGTACGGCACCGCCGCCGAACGCGCCGACCTGATGCGCCAGATGAACGCCAACTCGTCACTGCGCGCCCTGGTCGGGCCCGTCTTCGACGACTCCCTCGGCGCCCTGACCGCGTGGCGCGTCGGTGTCTACGCCGGTCTGCTCGCCGCCGTGATGAGCCTGCTCGTCGTCATCCGCCACACGCGCGACGAGGAGGAGAGCGGCCGTCTGGAGGTGGTCGCGTCGGGGATGGTGGGGCACCGGGCGCCGTTGACGGCGGCGCTGCTCACGGCTGCGCTCGCGAACGGCGCGCTGGCGCTGCTGGTGACGGGCGGACTCGCCGGGCAGGGCGCGGCGGGCGCGCTGGCCTTCGGGCTGGGGATCGCGGGCGTCGGCATGGTGTTCGCGACGACGGCCGCGGTGATCGCTCAGCTGACGGAGAGCGCGCGGCTGGCGCGGGGGCTGACGGCGGGGGTCCTCGGGGCGGCGTTCGTGCTGCGGGCAGCGGGCGACGCTTCCACGAACGACGGTTCGTCTTTTTTGACGTGGCTGTCGCCTCTGGGGTGGCTCGAAAACGAGCGTTCGTTCGCTGATGAGCGGTGGTGGGTGCTGCTGCTGTTCGTCGGGGCCGCCCTCGTCCAGGGCGCGGTGGCGTACGCGCTGGCCGGACGCCGCGACGTCGGCATGAGCTTCCTGCCGACCCGCCCGGGACCGGCCACGGGCCGCCTCGCGACGGCGGGCGCGCTGGCCTGGCGGCTGCAGCGGGGCAGCGTGCTCGGCTGGAGCATCGGGTTCTTCCTCGCCGGGGTCGTCTACGGCGGGCTCACCGAGGGCGCGGCCGACCTGGTCGCCGACAACGAAGGGGCCCGCCAGATCTTCGAACGCATGGGCGGCCGTTCCGGGCTCACGGACGCGTTCCTCGCGTCGATGATCGGCATGCTCGGGCTGATCGCCGCGCTCTACGTCGTCGGTGCCGTCCTGCGGCTGCACGGCGAGGAGACCTCGGGCCGGGCCGAACCCCTCCTCGCCAACGCCGTGGGCCGGCTGCGGTGGGCCGCCGGACATCTGACCGTCGCCTTCGCCGGCTCCGTGTGGATCATGCTGCTCGCCGGTGTGGGCTTCGCCCTCGGCTACGGCAAGGAGGTCGGCCCGATCCTGGGCGCCTGCCTCGTCCAGGTCGCCGGGGTGTGGGTCGTCGGCGGCGTCGCCGTCCTGGTGCACGGCCTCGCCCCCCGGGCGGCCATGGCGGCCTGGGGCCTCGCCGGCGCCGTCCTGCTGATCGGCTGGATCGGCCCGGCGCTCGACGCCCCCCAGGCCGTCCTCGACCTCTCCCCCTTCGGCCACCTGCCGAAGCTGCCGGGCGGGGAGATGCGGTGGACGCCGGTGCTGACCCTGATCGGGCTGGCGGTCGTCCTGGTCGCGACGGGGCTGGCGGGACTGCGACGGCGCGACGTCGTCGTGAGCTGACGCCGGCTGTGGTCGTCGGCCGGGGAGCGGCGTGTGCTCTGCGCCGTGCTCTACGCCACCTCCACCTGAAGTCCCTCCAGCCCCCGGATCACGAAGTTCGGCTTGCGCTTCGGCTCCGTCGCGAGGGACAGGGTGGGGGCCTTCTCCAGCAGGGCCGTCATCGACGCCGCCAGTTCGATCCGGGCGAGGGGCGCGCCGATGCAGTAGTGGATACCGGCGCTGAACGAGATGTGGGGGTTCTCCTGACGGGTGAGGTCCAGTTTCTCCGGGGCGGCGAAGACGGCCGGGTCGTGGTTCGCGGAACCGAACAGCATCGCGATCTCCGCCCCTCGCGGGACGGTCGTGCCGTCGATCTCGATGTCGTCGAGCACCCAGCGTTCGAACAGCTGGAGCGGGGTGTCGTACCGCATCAGCTCCTCCACGGCCGCCGGTACCAGCGAGTGGTCCGCGCGCAGGGCCGCCAGCTGGTCGGGGTTGCGGAACAGCGCCCACCAGCCGTTCACGGTGGCGTTCACCGTCGCCTCGTGGCCCGCGTTCAGCAGCAGCACGCAGGTCGAGATCATCTCCTGCTCGGTGAGCCGGTCGTCCTCGTCGTGCGCCGCGATCAGCCCCGAGATCAGGTCGTCGCCGGGGTTCTCCCGACGGTGCGCGATCAGGTCCCGGAGGTACTCCGAGAACTCGACCGACGCCCGCACCGCGCTCTTCGCCGTCGCCTCCGACGGGCTCAGCTCGTACATCCCGCAGATGTCCGCCGACCAGGGCCGCAGCTGCGCCCGGTCCGCCTCGGGGACACCGAGCATCTCCGCGATCACCGCCACCGGGAGCGGCTCCGCGACGTCCGCCAGCAGATCACCGCCGCCGGCCTCGACCAGCCGGGCCACCAGCTCGCCCGCCAGCCCCTCCACATACGGCTTCAGCCGCTCGACCGTGCGCGGTGTGAACGCCTTCGACACCAGCCGCCTGATGCGGGTGTGGTCCGGCGGCTCCAGGTCCAGCATCCCGTGGTCGTTCAGCGTGTGGAACGGCTCGTGCTCCGGCGGCGGCGCGCTGCGGCCGAACTCCTCGTGCGTGAACCTGTGCTGGTACGTCCGGCCCAGGCGGCGGTCCCGCAGCAGCGTCGAGACATCCGCGTGGTGGGCGACGAGCCACTGGTTCGTGGGCTCGAAGTACCGCACCCGGCCGAGCGCCCGCAGCTCGGCGTACGCCGGGTACGGGTCCGCCAGAAAGCCGGGGTCCCACGGGTCGAAAGCGAGAGGGGAAGCAGGTGCCATGAACGGACGCTAACCCGCGACCCGCCTCCCTGAACAGAGCCGACCCTCCACATGACCTCGGCAAACCGTCCGGGAGGGCCGTCGGCAGCCGTGGCCCATCACGATCAGCGGACGCGTACCGACGGCGCCTTCCGGTGTCCACAGCACGCCAGGGATCTCGTCGAGGGTGAAGAGGTGTTCGCGGACGCCGGCGGACGACGTCCCGGAGTTGAAACGCATGAGCGGTTCAAGCCTTTCGGGATGCCTTCTGCGGGCGGTCCCTGAGCCATGCGAAGGAGGAAGCCCCGGCCTGTCACAGCGTTGATCGGTCTCACCTCCTCGGTTGGCGGCGAAGCACGGCGGCGCCGAACGTACGACGAGGGGATCTTCGGGCCGGTTCAGCCGGGGATGACCAGCCTGGCCTCGTAGGCGAAGACCGCTGCCTGGGTGCGGTCGCGCAGGCCCAGCTTCACCAGGACCCGGCTGACATGGGTCTTGATGGTCGACTCCGCCACGACCAGGCGCTCGGCTATCTCGGAGTTGGAGAGCCCCTGGGCGATGAGGACGAGTACCTCCGTCTCGCGGTCCGTCAGCTCCCCGTACGCCAGTTGGGTGGCCGCCGAGGGACGCGGTGTCTCGGCCAGCTTGGAGAACTCGTTGATCAGACGCTTGGTGACCGACGGCGCGAGCAGCGCCTCCCCCGCCGCCACCACTCGCACGCCTTCGGCGAGTTGGCGGGCGGAGGCGTCCTTGAGCAGGAACCCGGAGGCTCCCGCGCGCAGCGCCTGGTACACGTACTCGTCGAGGTCGAACGTCGTCAGCACCAGCACCTTGGCGCCGCCGTCGGCCGCCACGATCTCCCGTGTGGCCTCGATGCCGTTCATCTCCGGCATGCGGATGTCCATCAGGACGACGTCCGGGGACAGCTCCCGGACCCGGTCGACGGCGTCCCGGCCGTTGACCGCCTCGCCGACCACCTCGATGTCCGGCATCGCGCCGAGCAGCACCGAGAAGCCCTCGCGGACCATCATCTGGTCGTCGGCGATCAGCACGCGGATCGTCATGCGTCGGCCTCGCTCGCGCCGGCCACCGGCAGGAACACCGTCACCTCGTAGCCCCCGTCCTCCGTCTCGCCCGTCGTCATCTCGCCGTTCAGCATGGTGACGCGCTCACGCATGCCCGTGATGCCGTGGCCGGCGCCGTGGGTGGACTTCACCAGGGTCACCTCCGGGGAGGGCCCGTTGACGATGCGCAGGCCCAGCCCGCCCAGAACGTAGCCGATCTCCACGCGGGCCGTCGCGCCGGGCGCGTGCCGCAGGGTGTTGCTGAGGGCCTCCTGGACTATTCGGTACGCCGACAGCTCCACGCCCTGCGGGAGTTCGCGCACCGCTCCGGTGACGGCCTTCTCGACGGTCAGGCCGGCCTCCCGGACATTGGCGAGCAGGCTGTCGAGGTCGGCGAGGGTGGGCTGCGGGGCGTCCGGGGCCTCGTAGTCCTCGGCGCGGACGACACCGAGGACGCGGCGCAGCTCGGTGAGCGCGGCCACCGCGTTCTCCCGGATCGTGGCGAACGCCTGCTCCAGCTCGGGCGGCGGGTTCTCCACGCGGTAGGGCGCGGCCTCGGCCTGGATGGCGACCACCGACATGTGGTGGGCGACCACGTCGTGCAGCTCGCGGGCGATCGTCGTGCGCTCCTCCAGGAGGGTCCGCTTGGAGCGCTCGTGCTCGGTCACCGTCTGCTGGGCGGTCACCTCCCGCTGGGCGGTGCGCCGTATCTGCAGGACGGAGACGGACAGGAGGATGAAGGCGAGGAAGGTCAGCATCGGCCCGGTGTTGGCGCTGTAGTAGCCGTAGTCCAGGTAGCGGGAGGAGAAGAACGTCTCGGCGAGCAGGCTGTAGAGCGCGGTGATGCCCCACATCCACGCGGCGATCCGGGGCCTGGTGCGCAGGGCGACGACCGTGAGGACGATGACATGGGTCACGAAGGCGCCGGGGAACCACGGCCAGTCGTTGAAGTCGCTGCCGATCACGGAGCCGATCAGGGTGGCGCCCATGGAGGCCCAGAAGGCGCCGACGGGCCTGACGAGCGTCAGCAGGACCGCCGTCAGGGAGAGGACGCCCGTGATCAGATGGGTGAGATCACCGCCTCCGTTGCCCTCCGTCGAGGCGTACATCGCTATCAGCGCACCGAGGGTCACCGCCGCGTGGGGGGCCCACACGGCGCGCTCGCGGAGCCGCTGGGGCAGCTTGCGGACGAACGGGCCGTCCAGCCGCCTGCGGGGCAGCGGCCGGTACGCGAAGGCGTCGTGGAACATGTCCTGCCAGAGCCCGTTCAGAGCGTTGACGGCGAGCCTGAACTCCGGGCTGCGTTCCTTGGCATCGCGTCGCGGTGGCCTGGGCTGGGTGTGAGTCGTCTCGGTCACGTTGAGAACGGTAGGCGGGGGCGGGGTCGCCGTCGTCACCAGTGAGGAGGGTCTGTCCGGGTCCGTCTCAGGTACTACGGGTCCCGCGCACCCGCCCGGCACCAGGAGCGTGGGCGCCTCAGTAGCCCGTGGGACGGACCAGGCCGCAACCACAGCGGGGACAGGGCCAGTGCGAGGAGGGTGTGGATCGTGTCCAGGTCCGCGCCGGTGGCCAGGAGGCCGAGCGTCACCGCCGCCCAGAGGACGAGGACCGCCGCGACCGGGGTGAACGGACGGCTCAGTCGGGCGCCCAGCCACTGCGGGTACGTCGTGCCGCGCGCTCGGGCGGAGCTGTAGCTCCTCGTCGCCACGTGGCCGCCCACCAGGAAGAAGACAGCGAGGGTCTGGAAGGCCCAGGAGATCGGAGCCGGCGACGGCATGTGCTGGAGGGGGCTGGTGGTGCGGAAGGTGCCGTCCCCGGCCGGGACGAGGGCGGTGACCAGCCAGTGGCCGAGGACTATCCCGAGGATGGCGAGGGCGCGCAGGGCGTCCACCGCGCGGTCCCGCGTGGGCGGGGTCGCGGTGTGCAGGTGGGCGGCTCGGCGGAGGCGGTTCCGCGCGGGCCGCGCACCGTCGGCGGCCGGCACCTGGGATCCGGTCACCGACGCCTGCGCTCCGGTCACCGGGGGCTTCGTATCCACGCCGGTCCCCGACTTCACCTCCACGCCGGTCCCCGGCCTCGCCTCCGCTCGCGCGTCGTTTCTCACGAGGTCGGTGACCGACCGCGGGGCCGTTTCACGCATGGGTTACCTCCTGAGGGGTGCCGAGGGTGATGTGCGCGAGGTTGTCGAGCGCGAGGGAACCGGGGGTGAAGTAGCCGCTGTGGGTGGCGTCGCCCGCGGCGAAGACATGGGCGCCGAAGGCGGGGGACGTCGGGTCGGTGCCGAAGCCGGCGGTCGTGCCGAAGACGTCGACCCGGGTGTGCGGGACCGCTTCGATCCAGTCGTCCGCGCCTCGGGCAGCCCGTATGCGGGCCGACGTGTGCAGCGCGGACGCGCTGTCGGCGCCCGTGCCCGGACTGCCGATCAGGACCAGGTTGTGCACGTCGTCGAGGTCCGCCGCCGCTCTGCCGCACACGACCGAGCCGTAGGAATGGCAGAGCAGGGAGATGTCGGCCGTCTCGCCGACCAGTCCCCGTAGCCCGTTCACGAACGTGCTCAGGAGCGGGGCCGCCTGTCGGCCCGGGTGTCGGTGAGCACCGTCGTGCTGATCGTGTCCGGTGTCTCGTAGCCGAGCCAGGTGATGACCGCGGCGGTCGGGCCGGTGCGGGCGTGCAGGGCGAGCGCCGTCCCACGGAAGCGGTCGTAGGTGTCGATGCTGGTGTCCGAACCGGGGATCGGTACCGCGATGTGATCGGCCTTCAGCAGGTCCCCCGTGACCTCCACGGCCTGGCCGGGGCCCCGGCCGTCGAACGTCAGGAACTGTCGGGAGGGCTTCGCGATCGAGCGGTCCTTCGCGGCCTGGTCGTGGTCGCCGTGCGCCTCGGCCATGCGGGCCGCCTCCGCCGCGTTCGCGCGGTTGGCCGCGTACACCGCCTGCAGCGATGTCGGGGGGAGGGGCGCGAGGGTGGCCGGTGGCGGGGCCGGGATCCGAGGGTGGGCCGCGGCGGAGACGGGGGCGACGACGGCGGTGGCGATGAGCAGGGCGAGGAGGGTGCGACGGAGACGGGCGGGCCACTGGTACCGGCCGTGCGGCCGCCGGCCGGACCGACTGGACAGACCCGGCCGGCCCGGGTGGCTGTACCCGCCCGGTCGGCTCGTGTCGCTCGAATCACCCGTGCGGATCCGCCGGTCGGGTCGCCGTGGCAGCGCAGCTGCCCTCGGCCGTGTCACGGCCCCCATCTCCGCTGCCCCTCCCCCTCCGCCCGCCCGGCTGTCGGGCGTTCTGGCAAGGAAGTTACGGATCGGAGGCCGTAGTCCGCGTGGTGCCACAGAGCTCAGCTGCGAGGTAGCTCTCAAGTATGACGGGTATCGGCTGGGGCCCCGGACGGGCCGCTCGGCGCTGCGGGCCCGCGGGTTCACCAGGCCAGTTGGGCGATCTCCTCCGCCACCACCGCGCACGCGTCCGCCGCCGGGTCGATCAGCGGGAAGTGGCCGACGTCCTCCAGCAGCGTGAGGCCGACGACCTCGCCCGCCTTGGCCGCCGCGTCCGCGTACGCGTCGGCGACGGGCTGCGGTACGACGATGTCGGTGCGGCCCTGGACGAGGGTCGTGGCGATGCCCGTCGGGAGCAGGAGGGCCGGGTCGGCGTAGGGCCGACGTTCGTCGAACTTGTCCTGACCGCCCAGGAGTTGGGTGGTCGCGCCGCCGCAGACGTCCAGTTTCTCGGCCACGGCGAAGTCGGCGATGGGTGCCAGCGCGACGACGCCGCGCAGCGGGGGCGGGCCCGCCGTGCGCCAGGGCGCGTCCGGCGGGAGGACGTGCCGGGAGGCCGCCCACAGCGCCAGGTGCCCGCCCGCCGAGTGCCCGGTGAGAACCATGCGGCGGGGGTCAGCCTCGGGCACGGCGTCCCGTACGAGGTCGGGCAGGGCGTCGAGGGCGGCGGCCACGTCGTCGAACGTCTCCGGCCAGCGGCCGGCCACCGGGCCCGCGCTGCCACCGGGACCGCCCTGCGCGGGCAGCGCGTTCCCCCTGCGGTACTCGATGTTGGCCACGGCGAAGCCCCGGCGGGCCAGGAAGTCCGCGAACGGGGTGATGTGCCGGCGGTCGTACGGGGCGCGCCAGGCCCCGCCGTGCAGGACCGCCACCAACGGGGCCGCCGAGGAGGCCGGCGTGGTGCCCGGGGTGACCCGGGGGGCGTAGAAGTCGATCACCTGGTCGGGGTGGTCGCCGTAGGCGGTGGTGGCGTCCGGGTCGACCGGGGGGTGCGAGAAGGCGGATGCCTCTTCGGCGGCATCGCGGGCTGCGGCGTCGTCGTCCGGCATGCTCCAACCTCTCAAGGGTGAAACGGATTTGGATGGGTTTGGGGGTGGGCGGGCTCGGGGATACGGACGCCTGCCGTTGGCGGGGACGGTACCAGGCCGGTGACGTGCGCCGACACGCGGATATGACGCCGGGTCAGGGTTGACGGTTCTGGGGGTTTTGGGGGTGCGTCCGCGGGGGGGCGCGCCGTGAAGCGCGCGGGGCGGGAGTGCGCGCCGGTGGGCGATGCGGAGCAGGGCGGGGGGTGCCGTGAACCGGCGCGGACGGTACTCCGGCGGCGCGGACGGTGGCCTGACGGCACGCAGGGTTGCCTGACGGCGCGGACGGTGCCCCGGCGGCGCGGACGACAGCGTCGCGCGCCACCGGGGCGGGCAGGCCACCGGCCGCCCTGTACCTCAGGCGGTGGAACCCAGCGTCTCCGCGAGGACCCGTGCCGCCCGTTCCACGTCGGCGAAGCCCACGTAGAGGGGGGTGAAGCCGAAGCGGAGGACGTCGGGGTGGCGGAAGTCGCCCACGACGCCCCGCTGGATGAGGCGCTTCATGACCTCCCCGGCGTCGTCACAGCGGAGGGCGACCTGGCTGCCGCGCTCGGCGTGGGCGACCGGGGTCAGGCACTCGACGCGCCCCTGGGGAACGTACGCCGCCACGCAGCGCAGGAAGAAGTCCGTCAGCGCGAGGGACTTGGCCCGAACAGCCTCGACCGTCACCCCGGCCTCCGCCCCGGCACCGGAGCCGTTGCCGTTGCCGTTGCGACTGCTGTTGCTACTGCCGTTGCAGTTGCTGTCGCCGGTCTCGGTACCGGTCCCTCCCCCGTCCCACACATCCAGCGCCGCCTCCAGCGCCAGCATCGACAGGATGTCCGGCGTGCCGACGCGGCCGCGCAGGGCGCCGCCCGCCGGTTCGAAGGACGGGCGCATGCCGAAGGGGTCCGTGTGGGAGTTCCAGCCCGGAAGGGGCGAGTCGAAGCGGGGCTGGAGGTCGCGGCGCACGTAGAGGTACGCCGGTGAACCGGGGCCGCCGTTCAGGTACTTGTACGTGCAGCCGACCGCGAGGTCGACGCCGTGCTCGTCGAGGCCGACGGGCAGGGCGCCCGCGCTGTGGCACAGGTCCCAGACGGCGTACGCGCCCGCGTCGTGGATCGCCGCCGTCAGGGACGGCAGGTCGTGGAGGCGGCCGGTGCGGTAGTCGACGTGGTTGAGGAGCACCGCGGCCGTACGGGGGCCGAGAGCGTCCGGCACCTCCGCCGGGGTCACCGGGCGCAGTGTGCGTCCGGTCATCCGCGCGGCCGACTCGGCTATGTAGCCGTCCGTGGGGAAGGTCGTCGCGTCGACCAGGATCTCGTCCCGGACCGGCCGCCCGCCGACTCCGGCCCCGTCCCCGGCCCCGACTCCGTCGCGGGCGCCGTCTCCGGCCCCGTCCCCACCCCGGCGCGCGTCGTCGTCGGCCATCCGGACCGCCGCGACAACCGCCTTGAAGATGTTGACGCTCGTGGAGTCGCCCACCACGATCTGGCCGGGCGCCGCGCCCACCAACGGGGCGATACGGTCGCCGATCCGCTCGGGCGCGGTCCACCAGCCGCTCTCGTCCCAGGAGCGGATGCGCAGGGAGCCCCACTGGCGGCGTACGACGTCGTCGACCCGGCCGGGGACGGCGGCCGGCAGCGCGCCGAGGGAGTTGCCGTCGAGGTACACGGCGTCGTCGAGGACGAAACGGTCGCGGAGACCGGCCAGTTCGTCGGCCTCGTCGAGCTTCGCCGCCTCCACGGCCAGCGCGGAGGGGGACGGGTGCACGGCGCCGCCGGCGTACTCGGCGCCACCGGCGTCCCGGTCAGGCCCCTCGTTCGGCTGAGCCTGAGCCTGTGCCTGTGGATGCGCCTGCGGGTCCACCTGCGGCTGGGACTGGGACTGAGGCGTCGTCTTCGTCTCGGTGAGGTCAGACATGGGAGCGCGCCGTCCACAGCTCGGGGAAGACGTTCTTCCGGGCCCGCTTCTCCAGCCAGGCGACACCGGCGGAGCCGCCGGTGCCGGCCTTGGCGCCCATGGCGCGCCGCGTGGCGACGAGGTGGTCGTTGCGCCAGCGCCAGACCAGCTCGGCCACGTCGGTGAGCGCCTCGCCGAGGCGCGCGAGCTCGTGGTCCGGGTCGCCGGAGTACAGCGCGGTCCACACCGCCTCGACCTCGGGGGACGGCTCGTAGCGCTGGGAGACGTCACGCCGTACGACGGACTCGGGGATCGCGTGTCCGCGGCGGGCCAGGAGCCGCAGGACCTCGTCGTAGAGGCTCGGCTCGTGCAGCGCCTTCTCCAGCTCGGCGTGGACGCGGGGCGCCCCGCGGTGCGGGACGAGCATGGAGGCGGACTTCTCACCGAGCAGGAACTCCATACGGCGGTACATCGCCGACTGGAAGCCGGAGCCCTCGCCGAGGGCGGCGCGGTACGAGTTGAACTGGGCCGGGGTGAGCTGGCCGAGGGGCTTCCAGGAGGCGTTCAGGGCCTCCAGCTCGCGCACGGAACGCTTCAGCGCGTCCCTCGCGGTCGGGACGTCGTCGCTCCGCAGCGCGGCGGTGGCGGTCTCCCACTCGTGCACGATGACGGTGAACCACAGCTCCATGACCTGGGTCGTCACCAGGAAGACCATCTCTCCGGGGTCGTCGGAGAGGGGGTGCTGGAGGTGGGTGAGAACGTCCGCCTGGACGTAGTCCTCGTACGGGGTGGTTCCGTGGAAGTCGAGATGCGGGGTCTCGGGCTCCGAAGCCTCGACGGGCTGAGCCTGCTGGGACATCGCTGTCTCCTGTGGTGTGCTCCGGGTAGCGGTCCGCCCCTGCCGTTACCGACACGGGGGCCCCGGTCCCCACCCGCATATTCGGGGATGTGCCCCCGACATCGCAAGGTCCGCCTGGTCACACCAGGCGGACCTGCGCGAACGTGCCCCAGGGGCATCGGCCGTACGGGTCAGCCGAGGGTCTGGGCCGCCGTCGAGGACGAGTCCTTCAGGAACTGGGTGCAGCGCTCGTACTCCTCCTGCTCACCGATGGTTCCGGCGGCGCGGGCGAGGGCGTGCAGGGCGCGGAGGAAGCCACGGTTCGGCTCGTGCTCCCAAGGGACCGGGCCGTGGCCCTTCCAGCCGTTGCGGCGCAGGGCGTCCAGGCCGCGGTGGTAGCCCGTCCGGGCGTAGGCGTACGACTCCACGACACTGCCCCGCTCGAACGCGTCGTCGGCGAGCTGGGCCCAGGCGAGGGAGGAGGTGGGGTACTGCGCGGCGACGTCGGCGGGGGGCGTGCCGTTCGCGAGGAGTTCGCGGGGCGCCGGGTCGTCGGGGAGGTGCGTCGGGGGCGGACCCCCGAGGAGGTTCTCGTGAATCGTCATGGGTTCCAGTCTGGCCCATCCGGGGAGGCGGGAACGCCGGACGGGGCGACGCTTCCCGGCCGGGACGGGGCCACGGCGCCGGCCCCGCGCACGGGACCGACATGCCGCATCTGCGCACGGACCGCTGCTCGGGACAGTCGGCGTCCAGGACCAACGCACAGGACGGCCGACATCCAGGACCGGCGCACAGGACAGCCGACATCCAGGACCGGCGCACACGGCCGACCGACCGGTGGCGCTCACTCCCCGGAGTGGGCCGTGCCGCCCGGTTCGCCCTCCAGTGGGGGTGCCGTCATCGAGGCGTGGGTGCGGCACTCGGGGTGCTGGCAGTCGGCGGGCGGACGGCGGATCGTGGTGAAGGCGAGGGCCGCCGCGGCCAGGAGCAGCACCGCGCAGACCGGCATGGCGGTGCTGAACGCGTCGTCGAACTGAACCGGGTCCCGGAACGCCTCCGGGCCCATCCCGGCGACGAGCGGGAGCGCGGCCACGGCGACGAGGCCGGCGGCGCGGGCGGCGGCGTTGTTGATGCCGCTGGCGAGGCCCGCGTGCTCGGTGGAGACGGACGCGAGCACGGTGGCCGTCAGCGGCGCCACGAGGGTGACCATGCCCAGGCCGAGGACGAGGAGCGCGGGCAGCACGTCCGTCGGGTACGAGGCGCCGGGGCCCACCCGCAGCATCAGCAGGACGCCCACCGCGCACAGCACGGGGCCGACGGTGAGGGGGATGCGCGGGCCGACGCGTTCGCCGAGGGCGCCCGCGTGGGAGGAGAGCAGCAGCATCAGGACGGTGATGGGGAGCAGGGCCGTGCCGGCGGCGAGCGCCGAGTACCCGGAGACCACCTGGAGCTGGAGCGCGGCGAGGAAGAAGAAGCCGCTGAATGCCGCGTACACGAACAGGGTGACGACGTTGACCGCCGTGAACTGGCGGGACGCGAAGATCTCCGGCGGCATCATCGGGTCGGCGCGGCGGCGCTCGACCCGGACGAAGGCCACGCCCGCGGCGACACCCGCCACGGCCGTGACGGCGACCGGGACCGCGCCCGTCGTCGCCTCGATCAGCGCGTAGGTGACGAACGCCAGGGACAGGGCGCCGAGGGCCGCGCCGAGGACGTCGAAGCCCCGGCCGTGGGCGCGGCCGTCGCCGGACTCCGGTACGTGGCGCAGGGCGATCGGGACACAGAGGAGGGCGAGGGGGACGTTCAGGAGGAAGACCCAGCGCCAGCCGGGGCCGTCCACGAGCCAGCCGCCGAGGAAGGGGCCGACCGCCGCGCCGATGCCGCCGAAGCCGGACCACAGGCCCACGGCCCGCGCCCGGTCGTCCGGGTGGAAGGAGGCCTGGATGAGGGCGAGGGAGCCGGGGGTGAGGAGGGCACCGCCGACCCCCTGGAGGGCACGGGCGGCGATCAGTACGGCCGCGTCGGGGGCGATGCCGCACAGCAGGGACGCGGAGGCGAACCACACCACGCCCAGCACGAAGATCCTGCGGCGGCCGAACCGGTCGCCGAGCGCACCGCCGAGGAGGATCAGACCGGCGAGGGTGAGCATGTACGCGTTGACGGTCCACTGGAGGGCGGCGAGGTCCGTGTCCAGGTCGCGCCCCATCCGGGGAAGGGCGACGTTGACGACCGTCGAGTCCACCATGGCCATGCTCGACCCGAGGACCGTGGTGAGGAGGATCCATCTGCCCTGAGCGGAGGCGAGCCGTACGTCGGCCATGCAGGGATCATCCCGCGCGGGAGCTGTTCGAGCCAGAGGTCGACGACACACGACCACCGCCGGGGCCCCACGCCGGCGCAGAACACGCGGGGCCCCACGCCGGGGCGGAACAGGCGGGTGGGCCTCGCAACGGAGCGGAACACCCGGGCAGGCCCCCGCGACCGAAGCGGGACGGACACGCGTCGGAAACGGGGAGCGGGCGAGCCGGAAGCGCCGGCGAGCCCGGCGACCAGGACGCGACGGACACACGGGCAGACTCCCGCGAACCTGGGCCGGTCAGACACGCCGACGAGCCCGGCGACCAGGACGCGACGGACACACGGGCAGACTCCCACGGACCTGGGCCGGTCGGGCACGCGGGCGGAAACGGCGGCTGCCCGCAGCCGTGCGGGCTGCGGGCAGGCGCGGAGCGACCGTCGGAGGACGGGTTACTTGATCTTCGTGCCCGCGGAGCGGAGGTTGTTGCAGGCCTCGACGATGCGGGCGGCCATGCCGGCCTCGGCGAGCTTGCCCCAGGCGCGCGGGTCGTAGGTCTTCTTGTTGCCGACCTCGCCGTCGACCTTCAGGACGCCGTCGTAGTTCTGGAACATGTGCGCGGCGACCGGGCGCGTGAAGGCGTACTGCGTGTCGGTGTCGATGTTCATCTTGACGACGCCGTTCTCCAGGGCCGTGCGGATCTCGTCCTCCGTGGAGCCGGAGCCGCCGTGGAAGACGAAGTCGAACGGGGACTCCTTGCCGAAGCGGGCGGCGACGCCCTCGTTCAGCTCCTTCAGGAGGTCCGGGCGCAGGACGACGTTGCCCGGCTTGTACACGCCGTGCACGTTGCCGAAGGACGCGGCCAGCAGGTAGCGGCCCTTCTCGCCCAGGCCGAGGGCCTCGGCGGTGCGGATCGCGTCGTCGACCGTCGTGTAGAGGGAGTCGTTGATCTCGTGGGAGACGCCGTCCTCCTCACCGCCGGTCGGGGTGATCTCGACCTCAAGGATGATCTTCGCGGCGGCGGCGCGGGCGAGGAGCTCCTGCGCGATCTCCAGGTTGTCGGCGAGGGTCTCCGCGGAACCGTCCCACATGTGGGACTGGAACAGGGGGTTCTCGCCGCGGGCGACCCGCTCCTCCGACACCGCGAGCAGCGGACGGACGTAGCCGTCGAGCTTGTCCTTCGGGCAGTGGTCCGTGTGCAGCGCGACCGTGATGTCGTACTTCTTGGCGACGATGTGGGCGAACTCGGCCAGGGCGACGGCGCCGGTGACCATGTCCTTGTTGTGCTGGCCGCCCAGGAACTCGGCACCGCCGGTCGAGATCTGGATGATGCCGTCGCTCTCCGCCTCCGCGAAGCCGCGCAGCGCGGCGTGCAAGGTCTGGGACGAGGTCACGTTGATGGCCGGGTAGGCGAACTTTCCTGCCTTCGCCCGGTCGAGCATCTCGTTGTAGACCTCGGGCGTTGCGATGGGCATGGTCCGCTCCTTGTATGTGCGGGTGGCGTTGTGCTTACGAGCCCTGACCTAGGGTTGCGACATCATCGTCGGCCCCATCTTTCCAGACTTGACCGGATGCTCCGGTCAGGGTGTCCGAAACTGTCCGGTAACCCCTGGCCCTGGTGTTCGTACGGCGGACCGGTCTCAGTCGAGACCCAGCTCGTCCTTCGAGAACGCGAACCGGTACGGGACCCCGGCGCCCTGCTCGATCTTCTCGGCGGCGCCGGTCGCGCGGTCCACGATGGTGGCGACGGCGACGACCTCGGCCCCGGCCTCCCGGACGGCCTCGACGGCGGTCAGCGGGGAGCCGCCGGTGGTGGAGGTGTCCTCGACGACGAGCACGCGGCGGCCCGCGATGTCCGGCCCTTCGACCCGGCGCTGCAACCCGTGCGCCTTGGCTGCCTTGCGGACCACGAACGCGTCGAGCCGGCGGCCCCGCGCGGCGGCGGCGTGCAGCATCGCGGCGGCCACCGGGTCGGCGCCCATGGTGAGACCGCCGACCGCGTCGAAGTCGAGGTCGGCGGTGAGGTCGAGCAGCACCTGCCCGACCAGCGGGGCGGCCTCGCCGTCGAGGGTGACGCGGCGCAGGTCGACGTAGTAGTCCGCCTCCAGGCCCGACGACAGGGTCACCTTGCCGTGCACGACGGCCTTGTCCTTGATCTGCCGCAGCAGCGAGCCGCGAACGTCCACGTCAGTCATGGCAGCCAGCTTAAGGGGGCGGCAGGGGGCGCTCCCGCCGGTCCGTTCAGAGCCTGCGCCAGCTCCAGGTGGTGGCCGCCTCCAGCGGGTCGATGGGGGTGACCAGCCGGGGGTGGGTGTTGAGCCCGTTGGGCGGGCCGGTCTGCGGTTCGACGCACACGGCCTCCGCCTGCTCGTCGTAGACCACGACCCACTCCTCCCGCGAGGCCACCTTCAGCTCCAGCAGGCCGGGCCAGGTGAGGGTGACGTCGACGCCGTCGGGCATGCCGAAGCAGTCGTCCCAGGGGCCGGGCCCCGGGTCGATGCGGTTGCCGGTGGGCAGGTGGTCGGCGCCGCGCTCCTCCTGCCAGGCCGGGGCGAAGTCGAGCCGTACGTCGTCGCCGCCGTCGCCCAGGCTCCGGTTGAACCACGGGTGCCAGCCGATCTGGGCCGGGAAGGACGAGTCGTACGTCTCCACGGACATGGTGAGGGTGAGGGCGTCCGGGGTGAGCGTGAACACCTGGGTGACCCGGCCGGGGTACGGCCACGGGTCGACGAGGTCGTACGTGAGGACCGCCTCGGTGTCGGTGTGGCTCGCGACCCGCCAGGGGCTCTCGCGCGTGGTGCCGTGGATGGCGTGGGGCGGGGCGTTGAGGGGCATCTGCTGGACGGCGCCGCCGCTGAGGAAGCGGCCGTCGCGGACCCGGCCGCACCAGGGGACCATCGGGAAGCAGCCGAACCGGTCGCCCTGGCGCAGGAGTTCGCGCCCGTCGATCCGCAGGCCCGCCACACGTCCGCCGTTGGCCGGGGTCAGCACGGCCTGCGCGTCGGCCGCGGTCAACGTGATCTCTTCGCTACTCACGCTGCGAAACCCTACTGGGGGTTGCCGCCACGGGCCCCGCCGACATGGCTGCGCGGACCAAGGGGCGCGGCAGGAAAGGGATTTGACGGGAGAAGGGGAACAACCGCAGGGGAGCGCCGGGGCGGGGAGGAGCGAGCGTCGGGGCCCAGGCCGGGGAGGAGTGCGGACGGGAGAAGTGCGGGGCCGAAGAGGGGCGGGGGCCGGGGAGAAGCGCCGCGGGCAGGGGATGAGTGCGGCCGGGGAAGCACGAGGGCACGGAGGGAAGAGGCCGGGCCCGTACGGGGTTGAGGGAGCGGGGTCCCGCAGACACGGGGGTCCCGCAGACACGGGGCCGCGGGGGCACGGGCCGCCGTGGTTCGGGGCTGCCTCGGAACTCCCTGCCTCACGTGGGCGTCCTACCCGGTGAGGCTCGATGTTCGTGGTACGCGACGAGAGGCGGTTTGCCATGCAGGCGGACGACACGACCAAGCTCGAGACCACCCTGGCGGACGGGCGACGTCTGACGTTGTCGCTGCCGCCGACGGACGCCGGATGGGCCGCCGGGGGCATCAAGGGGCTGCGTCCGGTTCCGCCCACGCACACGGGGCGCGGTGAGGAGCCGCCCGCCCTGCCCGAGCGCCCCGTACTCCCGCTGGAGATGGCCCTGCTCGGCCTGGGCGCGTAGCGCGTAGAGAGAGCGCCTCAGCGGCGTCGGCGCAGGGCTCGGGCCACGACGACGGCGGAGGCCACGGCGAGGGCCGCCGCCGGGGCCGCCCAGCGGAGGGCGACCGTGCCGACGGAGCCGGTCTCCGGGGCAGGGACGGGGGCGTAGCGGCCACGCGGTGGCGCGTGGTCGACCTCTTCCGCGCTGCGGCCGATCATCGTGCGCCGGGCGTGCGCGGCCTCGGCCGGTGGCTCGCCCCCGGCGACGAAGTCGTTCTCGGCGAACGGATCCAGCGAGGGTGGCGGCACCTCGGCCTGGAACACGGAGGCCGGCGGCACCTCCCCGACACCGGCCCCGACATCGGCGTCGTCGCCCTCGTCGACACGGTCGCCGTCGCCCGCATCGGCCCCGGCACCGTCACCCGCAGGGGCACCGGTGCCAGTGTCGGCGTCGGCATCCGCGGGGGCCGTGGCCTCTTCGCGGTCGTCGCCGCGCCCCTCGGCCGGCGCCGGCGCAGGCACCCCGCCGTCCGCGCTGCCGGGGGCGGCTCCCTCCTCGGACGGCTCGGCGGTGGTCTCGTCCTCCGCCTCCGGTCCGTGGCCGCCCCGGTTCGCCTCCTCAGCCGCCGGGCCCCGCTCGCCGCCCCGCTTCTCCTTCCCGGCGGCCCGTTTCTTCCCGCCCCCGCTCCCGTCCGCGTCGGCCTTCGGCGCCTTGCCCAGCTTCTCCGCGAAGCGGGTCAGGAGGCGGCTCATGGCGGCGGCGACCGCGTCGGCGGGGAGTTCGGTGACGCGGCCGTCGGCGGTGGCCGTGCCGGTGAAGTGGAGCATGGTGCCCTCGGGGGCGGAGGTGAGCCGGATGGTGAGGGCGAGTCGTACGGTGCCGCTGCCGCGGACCTCCGCGGCGTCGCCCTCGACGACGTACGAGCCGTCGTCGGCGCCGGACACCCGCAGGGCACCGCGATAGGTGATGGTGTGGCCGGCGGCGCGCACCTTGAGGCGGCCGGCGACGGGTGGGGTGCCCGCGTCGTGCTGGAGCCCGGGGACCGCTCGGGCCACCCGCTGGGGGTCGGACAGCGCCTCCCGGAGGCGGTCGGCAGGTACCGGAACGAACACCTCATGCTCCATGGCAGGGGAGCCTACCCACGAGTCGCCGCACCGCACCCGCACAAACGCGTGATTGCTCGCGTTGCGCCCCCGGCGGACGCACTCCGTGGTACCGGCCGGGCCGGGCCGGGTTCAGCGGGCGTATCGCGGGTGCACCAGGGTCGACGGCGGCAGCCCTTCGGCGCGGGCGGCGTCTGCGAGGGGGGTGCCCGTGCCGCGGACGTCCACCGCACGGTCCCCGCCGGCCGTGCCGCGGGTCGCGATGACGAACCCCCAGTCGTGCGGGACGCGGTCGGTGTGGGCGGTGCGGTCGGGGCGGGTGACGAAACCGGGGGCGCGGGCGGCCACCCGGTAGGGCGTGGTGTGCAGGCCGGCGGCGCGCAGGGTGGCGTCGACCGTCCAGAAGACCTCGCGGCGGGACGCCACGGGGCCCGCGTGCACGACCAGCCGGCCGTCCTCGGCGAGGACGGTGCGGGCGAGGCCGTAGAACTCCTGCGAGTACAGCTTCGCGCTGTCGGTGATGCCGGGGTCGGGGAGGTCGGCGATGACGACGTCGTACGGGGCGGACGGGCGGGTGTGGCGGAGCCAGGTGAAGGAGTCGGCCGTGACGGCGTGGACGCGGGGGTCGTCGTAGGCGTGGCCGTTGAGGGCGGAGAGCGCCGGGTCGGTGCGGGCGAGACGCAGCACGCCCGGGTCGAGTTCGACGACGTCCACCCGCCGTACGCCGTCGTGGCGCAGGACCTCGCGGGCGGCGAGGCCGTCGCCGCCGCCCAGGACGAGGACGCGGGCGTGCGGTCCGGCCTCGATCGCGGGGTGGACGAGGGCCCGGTGGTAGCGGTGCTCGTCGCGGCCGCTGATGCGCAGACGGCCGTCGAGGAAGAGGGAGAGCGGCCGGCCGTGGCGGCCGCCGGTGAGGACGATCTCCTGGACGCCGGTCTGCACCGCGACGCGCACGTCGTTGCCGTACACCGCGCGTCGGGCGGCGCGCTCGAAGTCGTCGACGTTGACGGCGGCCGAGGCGAGCAGCGCGAGGACGACGGCGTTGACGCCGAGCAGCAGCCAGCGGGCGCGGCGGCTCAGGTCGTGGCGGAACAGGCCGAGGACGAGGGCGGCGCCGACCAGGGCGTTGACGGTGCCGGTGAGCAGGGCGCCGGTCAGCTGGCCGAGCCAGGGCAGCAGGAGGAAGGGGAAGGCGAGGCCGCCGACCAGCGCGCCGACGTAGTCCGCGGCGAACAGGTCGGCGACCGCGCCGCCCGCGTCCTGGCGGCGGATGCGCTGGATCAGCTCCATCAGGAGGGGGACCTCGGCGCCGATGAGCAGGCCGATGGCCAGGGAGAAGCCGACGAGGAGACAGCGGGAGCCGGGGGCCCAGACGCCGCCCCAGTCGCCGGTCCACGCGAACACGGCGTACAGCGCGAGGGCGCTGGCGCCGCCGACGAGGGCGAGGGCGGCCTCGATGGCGCCGAACCCGAAGGCCGCGTGGGGGCGGAGGCGTTTGGCGGCCAGGGAGCCGATGCCCATGGCGAAGACCATGACGGAGAGGACGACGGAGGCCTGGGTGACGGAGTCGCCGATCAGGTACGAGGCGAGGGCGACGAGTTCGAGTTCGTAGACGAGTCCGCAGGCCGCGCAGACGAAGACACCGGCGAGCACGAGGAAGCGGCCGACACCGGGGCGGACGGGGAGCCGGGCGGCTCCGCCCGGGAGGCCGGGTCCACCGCTGGGGCCGGGTAAGCCGAGGGTGCTGTCCTGTCCGCCGGGGGTGCCCTCGTACCCGCCGTGGCCGTCACCGGGGCCGCTGCCGGGGGCTCCTCGGTCGCGCCATGCGGCTGGGACGCCTAAGGGTGCGGGGGCGGGCGGCTCGATCACTCCTGGCACGCTACCGTCACGCGTGCGCGGGGCTGGGTCACCCACAAGGGTGGTCTGCGGGTGGGCGCCGGGCGCCTCATGGCTCTGGGGCGCGTGTTTCGTCGACGGGTGCGGGTGGGTGAGGGCTTGCCGCGCGGTTCACCGCACCCCTGAGGAGCGGCCGGGGCTGCGCCCCGTGCACCTCAACGGCGCCGCCTGATGAGGGCCGGGCCGTCAGGCCCACGTCTTCCGGGAGAGGACGGGCTCCACGCCCGGTCCTCCAGGGCCGCATGCCCGTCCCTCCATGGGCGCGGGGAACCGCGCGAGAAACCACGACGCACCGACACCGACACCCGCACACGCACACGCACACGCACACGCGGCACCAACAGCACGCCCCCGAACTACTGGGCGCCCGGCCCCTCACAGCGGCACCGACACCCGCACGCCCACCCTCGTCCTGGTGGCGACCAACTGGCCGTCCTGCGGATACGCGTGCCACGTGCGCCAGTGCACCTGGCCCTCGTAGCGCTGCGCGAGCATCGCCGTGAAGGCGTGCGGGCTGCCGGGGAAGACGCCGGCGAGTCCATGGGGGTGGTCGGAGACGAGCGCGAGGAGTTCCTGGGCGCGGCCCGCGAAGGAGCCGGGCGACAACACCTCCACCCGGGCGGCGAATTCGTACTCCCAGTCGCCCACCCTCTTGGCCACCCCCAGCGGGAGGGGCGTGCTGGAACCCGGGATGCAGGCGACCGTCTCCGAACAGTGGCCGCCCCTCTCCTCCTCCAGGAGCACCTGGTGGGACGCCCCGAGAAGCCTCAACTGGAGCTTCGCGCCCGCGAGTTCGAGGTCGAGCGCGGCGAGGGCGGGCAGCGGTTCGCGGCCCAGGGCCCACGCCAGGTCGGCCGCGCGGGTGTCGGTGTAGGTGGTGTTCAGGATCGTGAGCATGGGTCGGCTCCGCTAGCACGCAAAGAAGATGAAGAGGGGAGGTCCGGCGCACCCCGCTTCGGCACCGGGGATGGGGCCCGGTCAGCCAGGTCGGGGTGGGGACGACGTCCCAGCGGTCCGGTCAGCCAGGACAGGCCTGCCGGGAGGGACGTCCGGGGGCTGCGTTGGCGATTTATAGGGAATCATGAACTGTGGCGCCACCACAGCGTTTTTACCCAACTTGGCGTGCTTTCCATCCCCCCGAGGGCTGTACAGCTCAACTGTTCAACCAGGCGTGCGCCCCTGCCATGGAAGTGCTACGTGTGCGCCCGTCGCGGCGGTCGCACGAACGACGGGGGGCGCTCGCCGGGCAACCGGACCCTCCCGGCGTACCCAGGCGTGCGCATGGGGCACGCGATACGTGGTGCGGGAGGTACGCGTGGGGCGGGGTGGGCGGACGCGCGAGCGCCCGCCGGGAGTTCGATCCCGGCGGGCGCTTCTGGCGTGGAGCTCGGCTGCCCCGTGTCAGCTGCCTCCACCGCATCCGCCCCCGCCACCGCCACAGGAGGAGCCGCACGACGAGCTGCTGCTGCCGCACGACGACGAACTGCTGCCGCAGGACGACGAGCTGCTACCGCACGACGAACCGCCGCTCCCGGACGAGGAGTGCCTGTCGTCGTGCGACGACCCGCTGTCGCCGACGGCGGCGGCGCCGCCGAGCACCCACCAGCTCTGGTCGCTGCCGTGGTGCGAGTCGCTGTGGCCGCTGCCGCGGCGTGCGCTCCCGCCGCCGTGACCGCCCGTTCGGCGGCCGGCCGTTCGCGCGGCTCGGGCGTTGCTCCTGTTGACGGCGACGAAGACCGTCGTCAGCACCACGAAGACGGCCCCCAGGATGATGGCCAGGATCACGATCGCGTTCATGGCGCCCCCCTTCTTTCTCTCAGTCCCCCGAAGCAACCCCCCGTGGGTGCCTCGCCTTGTTCGAGGTGCGGTACCGCCGAGCCCTTCGGGCTCAGCTGCCGCCGCCGCATCCGCCACCACCGCCGCACGAGGAGCCTCCCCCGCACGAGGAGCTGCCCCCGCAGCCCCCGCCGCCGGAGTTCCCGCTGTCGGCCCACCAGCTGCCCCGGCGGCGGCCGCAGGCGCCGGCCCGTACCGACTTCCTGGAGCTGACGATGACGGCGAGGACCACGATCAGTACGAGGCAGGCGATCCCCACCACGATGCCGATGTCCATGGCGTCGTCCCCCTTTCCGGTCCCCCGTTGTTCCCCGTTGCGCCGCGGGACGGCCCCCGTGGGCCTCCCGTCGTCCAGCGTGACGCTGGGATGCCCGCGTGCGCGGGCGTTCAAAGCGGAGTTGAGCAAGTCCAGAGGTACGCGGTCAGTCGCCGCCCCCGCCGCCACCGCAGCCCCCGCCGCCGCAGGAGGAACCACCTCCGCACGAGGAACCACCTCCGCAGGACGAGCCTCCCCCACAGGACGACCCGCCCCCGGACGAGCCTCCGTCCGCCCACCAGCTGCGGCGGCGCCGACGGCGCGAGCCCCCGCTGAGGCTCGACACGATGCCGAGCAGCACGACCGCTCCGAAGACGAGGAAGAACCAGGTCTCCATCTCCGTCACCAGCCTTTCGTTCCCCCGTGCAGACCCCCCGTGGGTCGTGCGTGACCTGGGGATGCCCTGGCGTTCGACGGCCCAAAGCAGAGTTGAGGAACTCCAGAGGTTGGGCGCAGGATGACGGCCATGACCTCCAGCGCACGCCCCGCAGACCCCGCCGGCACCGCTGCCCGGCCCCCGCTCAACCGGCGGCTCGCCGAGTTCGGGACGACGATCTTCGCGGAGATGTCCGCGCTCGCCCTGCGGACCGGCTCGATCAACCTGGGCCAGGGCTTTCCCGACACGGACGGCCCCGAGGAGATCCGCGAGGCCGCCGTGCGGGCGCTGCGGGACGGGCGGGGCAACCAGTACCCGCCGGGCCCGGGCGTGCCGGAGCTGCGCGCCGCGGTCACCGCGCACCAGCTGCGGCGGTACGGGCTGACGTTCGACCCGGACACGGAGGTGCTGGTCACGGCGGGCGCCACGGAGGCCATCGCGGCGGCCCTGCTGGGGCTGCTGGAGCCCGGTGACGAGGTGGTCGCCCTGGAGCCGTACTACGACTCGTACGCGGCCTGTGTGGCGATGGCGGGCGGACGGAGGGTGCCCGTGACGCTGCGGCCGCACGAGGGGCGTTTCCGGCTGGACCTCGACGAGCTGCGGGCCGCCGTCACCGACCGCACCCGGCTGCTGCTGATCAACACCCCGCACAACCCGACCGGCACGGTCCTCACCCGCGCGGAGCTGACGGCGATCGCGGAGCTGGCCGTCGAGCGGGACCTGCTGGTGGTGACGGACGAGGTGTACGAGCACCTCGTCTTCGACGACGCCGAGCACCTGCCGCTGGCGACGTTCCCGGGGATGCGGGACCGCACGGTGACCATCGGCTCGGCCGGCAAGACGTTCTCGTTCACCGGGTGGAAGGTGGGCTGGATCACGGCGCCGCGGGAACTCGTCTCGGCCGTCCGCTCGGCCAAGCAGTACCTCACGTACGTCGCCTCCGGGCCCTTCCAGTACGCCGTGGCCGAGGCCCTGCGCCTGCCCGATTCGTACTTCGACGAGTTCCGCGCCGACATGCGCGCCAAGCGGGACCTGCTCGCAGGCGGCCTGGAGCGGGCGGGCTTCAAGGTCTTCCGCCCGGCCGGCACGTACTTCATCACCACCGACATCCGCCCCCTCGGTGAGAGCGACGGCTTCGCCTTCTGCCGCTCCCTGCCCGAACACTGCGGAGTGGTGGCGATCCCCAACGCGGTCTTCTACGACCACCGCGAGCAGGGCGCGCCCTTCGTACGATTCGCGTTCTGCAAGCGGACAGGCGTACTGGAGGAGGCCGCGCGCCGCCTCAAGACACTGGGCGCATAGGGCCTGGGCCGTCGGGTATGCCGGGTCCGAGGCCCTGCGCCTGCCCGACTCGTACTTCGCGGACTTCCGCGCGGACACGCTGGCCGAACGGGACCTGCTCGCGGGCGGCCTGGAGCGCGGCTCCAGGAACGATCGTCACCAGCGAGGGCGTCCTTCAAGCACCGGAAGGCGCCCCGCCCGCCGATGGCGATCCGCAGCCGATCGGCAAGGGCGGCGTCCCCGGCCTCTTCGACGAACAGCTCTCGTGTCAGTGCCGGCGCACCCGGCGACGCCCGGAGGGCCGGGCGGTGTTGCCCGGTCAGCGGCGCCGCTTGCGGCCGCTCCTGCCCGAGGGGCGCCGAGCCTTCCGGGCGTCGCCGAGGCGGGCGCGGCGGGTGCCCAGTGCCCGGTCGGCCAGCTGCCCGAGCTCGTCGAGTCCGACCCGGTCCGGGTGCGCGGAGTCCAACGCGGCGGCAACCGCGTCCTTGACCTCGGGGCCCTGGGCGCGCAACGTCTCCTCCGCGCCGCCCGCGCCGCCCGCCAACTCCATGAGCTGAAGCAGGCTCTCGGCGAGCACCAGCAGAGACTCCGCCTCGGTCATGTCCTCGGGGGACAGCAACTCACGGTGCGCGAGCGCGTTCAGCGCCAGCGGCGCCAGCTGTGTGTCTCGCCGCAGCAAACGCAGCAGCCCTTCGCCCTCGCCGTCCGGCAAAGCCGTCAGCAGCACGTCGAGCATCGCCTGCGCACGCGTGCGAAAGGGCATGGCCCTTACGGCGTCGGTCAGTTGCCGCAGGGCACCTTCCCGCTCGCCGCGGGCCGTGATCCAGCCGGCCAGCTCCGTGCGAGCGGCGTCCGGGTCGTAGTCCTCGGCCAGCACCCCCAGCAGGCCGGCCGCCGGCGCCTGGGCCAGTTCACCGACCAACGGTGCGTCCCTGCCGGCCGCCAGCAGCCGCTGTCGTACGGCCCGGGTACCGAGTTCGGTGAGACGGATGAGCTCGACCGGCCCGGCGGTCAGCTCCATTCGCCAGGCATCGGCACGCTCCCGCGCCACCGGATCCGTTGCCGCCCCCGCGACGCCCAGCAGCTCCGCGACCTCCGGCGGCATGTCCGCGAGCAGCTCGGGACCGGCATCGGAGAGGTCGATGTCGAGGAACACCGGATCGGCCATCCCGCGGTCACGCTCGATTGCGCCCAGGTCGTCCAGCAGGTCGAGCACCGCGCGCAGGTCCCGGTCGGCGTGCTCGAACCACATTCGGTGCTGCAGGTCCGGCCCGGCGTCGAGCTGGAAGGAGCTCCGGTAGGCCAGGTGTACCGTGTCGCGCAGCCGCGGCCAGGGCATCGGGTACGGCAGGCTGTAGAGCGTGTTCAGCACGTCGTCCAGGACGTCCTCGTAGACGTCGTAGAGCATCGACTCGACGTGCCAGCCGCTGCGTGCCCCGATCAGGGCCTGCCGCAGCTCGAAGCACGCGTCGAAAGCGCGCAGCCACAGCTGGAGCGGGTCGGCCAGCACCGGCCGGGCCTTGGCCACCGCGTACAACCGCCCCTTGACCACCCGGACCAGCCGTGCCTTCTTCGCCCACTCCATCAGCAGTCCCAGCCGCGGCAGGTCGGCCGAAGAGCGCACCCCGTCGGTTGTGTCGCCAGTGCCCAGCAGGTCCACCAACTCACGGGCATCCGCCATCCGCAGGCGTCCCGTCGCCGTCACCGGGCGGCCGCCCTGCCCCGCCCACTCGGCGAGTCCGCGCAACTGCGCCACGGTCGTCGACGCCTCGGCCCGTCGGCGCAGTTCGTCGTCCGGGGGAAGCAACACGGGCAGCTGCGGCTCGGCCCGGGCCACGCCGGACAGCGCGCGGCCGGTCAGCCGCCGTTCCATGATCGCGGCGAGAGCCCGCTGATCGTAGGCGACCTCCCCGCGCTGCGCCCGGTCCGCGAAGCGCTGAAACGCCGCCCCGTCCTGGACGTCCACGCCCTGCTCCGCGGCCGTCATCGCCCAGAACTTCGCCAACCCCCAGCGAGCGCGGTCCGTCATCGCCGCCGGATGCTGTTCCGCGACCCTGTCGACCACGGCAAGGGAATCCTGGAGGGAGGGGCCGCGCGGGTCCGCCAACTGGGCGGCGTGCAGATAGCGCAGCAGCGTGCGCAGTGTGTCCGGGGCGTCGGCGCGTTCCTCCCCGGGAAGCTCCGTGACCTGCTGAGGAAACCAGGAGAGCAGCAGATCCTCCACATGGCGCGGCTCCCACAGCCCCAGCCGACCGTCGGCAGTCGCCCGGTGTCGGTACTCCAGGGCCGCCTCGGCAGTGAATCCGTCCACCGCCAGCCCCTGCTCTCCGGCCCACCGGACCAGCCGGTCGACCAGCAGCCCGCACGCCGTCTCGAACTCCTCATCGGCCTCGGGTTCGAACCGCATCCGCATGAAACTCGTCCAACCTGTCAGCAGCAGTCCTTGCCGTGCCACGCTATCGCCGAACCGGGGTCGGCAACTCGGCCCGAGGACGAGCGACCCGCCACCTCAAGGGCAATACGTGGTGGTTGTCACCCGCAGCAAAACGCGACCTTGAACTTCCTTGCGGCGAACCGGACTTCGCCAACGCCACGCTCCGTGGCCGATCCCGATCGACGAACGGCCAGGCCATCCCAGCTGTCTGCCCCGACCAGCAACGACCAGGTCCGGCCACGGCGGTGCCGACGGGACGGGCCTGGCCAGCGGGCTCGTCAGCGGGCGTCCGCCTCGGGCTCCGGGCGCGGGAGTTCGTCGAGGTCGAGGGTGAAGGTGCGGCCGTCGGCCAGGGGGATGGGGAGCTTGCCCGTGCCGTACTTGTGGGTGTGTGCCGCGAGGTAACCGGTGCCGGTCGGCTGGGTGTGGAGGACGACTTCCTGGGCGTACGGGTCGACGACCAGATAGATCGGGATGCCGTAGCGGCCGTACTTCGCGGTGCAGTCGTCGTAGTCCCTGCGCGCGGAGGAGGTCGAGACGACCTCGGAGATCAGCTGGACGTCCTCGAAACTGTGGCGCTTGCCCTCCCGGCGGGCTTCCTCGCGCAGGATCGCCAGATCGGGGGCGGAGTGTCGTCGGCGGGGAAGTCGATGTAGACGTCGGAGACGGTCTTCGCATGGCGCCCGAGGGACACGATGGTGTCGAACTGCATCGACTTGATCGTGCTGGAGTGCTCGACGCTCTGCGGGGGCATGATCACCTTTCCGTCGGCCCCGAACAGGACCGTGTACCCCTTGGGGAACACGGTGTGCACGATCGCGTCGACGCTCATGGACGGCTCCTTCCCGTGGTGGTCAGGATACGGCGGACAGCACCCTGTCCCGAGCCCGGCGGTACGGCTGTGAGCCCGGTCCGGACAGGTCGCCGCGCGGCATACGAAGAGATGTGCGAAAGCGGAGTCGCCTGGGTGACGGCGGCGCCCGCGCCGGTCTCCGCGGTACGCGCGGCGAAGCAGTACCTGATCCACGTGGCGTCGGGGCCGTTCCAGTACGCCGTCGCCGAGGCGCTCGCGCTGCCCGACGCGTACGGCGAGGCGTTTCCCCGCGGACACGCGGGCCTAGCCGGACGTGCTGACGGCGGGGCTCGCGGACTCCGGGTTCGACGTGTTCACGACCGCCGGGACGTACTTCGTCACCACCGACATCCGCCCCCTCGGCGAGAGCGACGGATTCGCGTTCTGCCGGGGCCCTGCCCGAGCGGGCCGGGGTCGTCGCCCTCCCGAACGCGGTCTTCTCCGACCACCGAGAAGCGGGCGCACCGTTCGTGCGGTCCTGACGAGAGCCCGGCCCCGGCGCCACCGTGGTGGTCGCGGCCCGGGCCGGGCTCTGCTGCGTCTACGGCGCGGACCCGGTGGTCGTGGACCGGGTGCCGTCCAGCCCGCCCGGTGGACGGGGTGGCCGAGGGACTACTCGTCGTCGCTCTCGGGCTTCTCGGACTCGTCGATGTCCTCGGCGAGGCCGAGCTGCTCGACGAGCCACTTGTCGAACTCGATGGCGGCGCGGACCCAGCTGACGGTCGAGGAGACGAAGTGCTCCAGGCTGACGCCGGTGCCGATCAGGAGCTGGGCCTCACCGATGAGACGGACCGTTCCGTCGTCGTGGGTGTGGCTGTACACCTTGGGCCACAGGGTGCGGCGGTTCCAGTCGTCGATGGTCTCCAGCAGGGCCGGCTTCTCGGTGATCTGGTGCGGACGGTCGTAGAACGTGCGCACCGAGAAGACCTGCTGGTCGCCTTCGCCCCGGAACATGAAGTAGGTGCGGAACTCCTCCCACGGCGCCGCGAGGTCACCCTCGTCGTCGACGACGTACTTGAGCTCCATCTGGTCGAGGAGCTGCTTCACGAGGTCCTGATCCGGCACCACGGGGCCCGGCGGGGGGCCGGGCTGCGGCTCGGGCTGGCCCCCGAAGTTCGGAATCGAGGACGGGTCGATGGACATACTTGGACACTCCAACTGTCGTCTGGCTCGTCCGGCCGTCGCTGAGACCAGACGTCACGACCCACCCTCTCTCCCTTGCCCCCCACCCGGCAACCTGCCCCCTCGGGCACTCCGGAACTACAGGGCCTTTCCGGTCGCCGGACCCACGATCAGCCCATCGCCGAAGGCGTCGACGCGGACCGTGTCGCCGTCCTTGACCTCGCCGGCGAGGATCTCCTTGGCGAGGCGGTCGCCGATCGCGGTCTGCACGAGACGGCGCAGCGGGCGGGCGCCGTACGCCGGGTCGTTGCCCTCGTCGGCGAGCCACGCGAGGGCCGCCGGGGTCACCTCCAGGGTGAGGCGGCGCTCGGCGAGACGCCGGGCGAGGCGGTCGATCTGGAGGCCCGCGATCCGCTCCAGCTCGGCCTTGTTCAGGGCGGAGAAGACCACGAGGTCGTCGAGGCGGTTGAGGAACTCCGGCTTGAAGGACGCCCGGACCACCTCCAGGACCTGCTCCTTCTTCTCCGTCTCGGTGGTGATCGGGTCGACCAGGAACTGGCTGCCCAGGTTGGAGGTGAGGATCAGGATGGTGTTACGGAAGTCGACCGTCCGGCCCTGTCCGTCGGTGAGGCGGCCGTCGTCCAGCACCTGGAGCAGGATGTCGAAGACCTCGGGGTGGGCCTTCTCCACCTCGTCCAGCAGCACGACGCTGTACGGGCGGCGGCGGACGGCCTCGGTGAGCTGGCCGCCCTCCTCGTAGCCGACGTAGCCGGGCGGGGCGCCGACCAGGCGGGCCACGCTGTGCTTCTCGCTGTACTCCGACATGTCGATGCGGACCATGGCCCGCTCGTCGTCGAAGAGGAAGTCGGCGAGCGCCTTCGCCAGCTCGGTCTTGCCGACGCCGGTCGGACCGAGGAAGAGGAACGAGCCGGTCGGGCGGTCGGGGTCGGCGATGCCCGCGCGGGAGCGCCGTACGGCGTCGGACACGGCGCGCACGGCCTCGGTCTGGCCGATGAGGCGGCGGCCCAGCTCCTCCTCCATGCGGAGCAGCTTCTGGGTCTCGCCCTCCAGGAGGCGCCCGGCGGGGATGCCGGTCCAGGAGGCGACGACGTCGGCGATGTCGTCGGCGCCGACCTCGTCCTTGACCATGGTGCCCTTGGCGACCTCTTCCTCCGCCTCGGAGGCGGCCTCCAGGGCCTTCTCCAGGGTGGGGATCTCGCCGTAGAGGAGCTTGGAGGCGGTGTCGAAGTCGCCGTCGCGCTGGGCCCGTTCCGCCTGGCCGCGCAGGTCGTCGAGCTTCTCCTTCAGCTCGCCGACGCGGTTGAGGGACTGCTTCTCCTTCTCCCAGCGGGCGTTCAGGCCGCGCAGCTCCTCCTCCTTGTCGGCGAGGTCGCGGCGGAGCCGTTCGAGGCGCTCGCGGGAGGCGGCGTCGGTCTCCTTGTCGAGGGCCAGCTCCTCCATCTTCAGCCGGTCGACGGCGCGCTGGAGCTCGTCGATCTCGACGGGCGAGGAGTCGATCTCCATGCGCAGACGGGAGGCGGACTCGTCGACGAGGTCGATGGCCTTGTCGGGCAGGAAGCGGGAGGTGATGTAGCGGTCGGAGAGGGTGGCGGCGGCGACCAGGGCCGCGTCGGCGATCTGGACCTTGTGGTGGGCCTCGTAGCGGCCCTTGAGCCCGCGCAGGATCGCGATGGTGTCCTCGACGGTGGGCTCGGAGACGAGGACCTGCTGGAAGCGGCGCTCCAGCGCCGGGTCCTTCTCGATGCGCTCGCGGTACTCGTCGAGGGTGGTGGCGCCGACCATACGCAGCTCGCCGCGGGCCAGCATCGGCTTCAGCATGTTGCCGGCGTCCATCGCGGAGTCACCGCCGGCGCCCGCGCCGACGACGGTGTGCAGCTCGTCGATGAAGGTGATGATCTGCCCGTCGGAGTCCTTGATCTCGGCGAGGACGGTCTTCAGGCGCTCCTCGAACTCGCCGCGGTACTTCGCGCCGGCGACCATGGCGCCGAGGTCGAGCGCGACGAGCCGCTTGTCCTTCAGGGACTCGGGCACGTCGCCCTTGACGATCCGCTGGGCGAGGCCCTCGACGACGGCGGTCTTGCCGACGCCGGGCTCACCGATGAGGACCGGGTTGTTCTTCGTGCGGCGGGACAGGACCTGGACGACCCGGCGGATCTCCTGGTCCCGGCCGATGACGGGGTCGAGCTTGCCCTCCCGCGCGGCGGCGGTGAAGTCCGTACCGAACTTCTCCAGGGCCTTGTACTGCCCCTCCGGATCGGCTGTGGTCACCCGGCGTCCTCCCCTGGCCTTCTGGAACGCCTCCAGAAGCTTCTCGGCGTTCGCACCCTGCCGGGAGAGTACGTCCCCGGCCTGGCCGCCCTTCGCGGCGATCCCGATCAGGAGATGCTCGGTGGAGACGTACTCGTCGCCCAGGTCCTTGGCCCGGTTCTGGGCGTCGGCGACCACGGCGAGCAGCTCGCGGTTGGGCTGGGGCGGCGACACGGTCGACCCGGTCACGCTGGGCAGGCCCGCGAGGGCCTTCTCCGCGCCGGCGCGGACGGCCGCCTGGTCGGCGTCGACGGCGGCGAGCAGGTCGGTGATGTTCTCGTTGTCCTGGCCCTGGAGCAGAGCCAGCAGCAGGTGTGCGGGGGTGAAGTCGGGGTGCCCCTCGGACACGGCCCGGTTGCTGGCCGCGTTGATCGCGTCCCGGCTCCTGTTGGTCAGCTCGGCGTCCACGTTCGCGTTCTCCTCCTTGTGTCAGCCCTCATCCACGCTGACTTGAGCAACGTACACAAAGTTGAGTCTATTCCACTCAAGGCGGTGAGGGGGAGGCGACTCGTAAGGTTGCGGGCCATGGCGAAGTACTCCGTGGACCCGGGTGCCCCCGACGAGACCTATCTGCGCTTCTGGCGCGAACGGCATCTGTGCACCCTGACGACCCTCCGCCCGGACGGCACACCCCATGTGGTGCCCGTCGGGGTGACATACGACCCGGAGGCCCGACTGGCTCGGGTGATCACCGGCAGACAGAGCAAGAAGGCGCGGAACGTCCTGGCCGCCGGCCCGGACGGGGCCCTGGCGGCGGTGTGCCAGCTGGAGGGGCGCCGCTGGGCCACCCTGGAGGGCCGGGCCTTCGTCCGCACAGACCCCGAGCGGGTCGCGGAGGCGGTGCGGCGGTACACGGAGCGGTACGACAAGGTCCCGCGCCCCAACCCGGACCGGGTGGTCATCGAGATCGAGCTGACGGCGGCACTGGGCCACGGCTGACCGGTCACCCGGGGCGGCGGTTGATCATTTTCAGCTACGACGGCCGCGGGGCGAAACCTGCGGACATCCCGAAATATCCCCGGAAACCTGCAGCGGCGTCACCGTGTTCAGGTCACGGTGACGCCGCTGCTGGGGGGAAGCGCCTGAGCGATTTGAAACGACGGGGGAATCGCTTCAGGCACTGCGGGGGGTGGCTGATACGCCCGAGGAGGCCGGGGTCTCCGGTTCGGTGAGCTGATGGTCGCGCTGGTCGAGGTTGACGAAGATCATCCCGTACCGGACGGCACACCGTACGGGCTGCGGCGCGCCGCGCGGTCGCCGCAGACATCGGTACGCCCGGATGTCCTCGTCCTCGTCCCGGGTCACCACCACCGGCTCACCGAACACGGTCACCATCAACGAGTCACCGCTGTGGGGGATGGCGGTGGCCAGGTCGATGAAGTGCCAACCGGATCGGTAGGCGGTAGCCATCTCTCGGCGGAAGGAACGGTCGTCGGGTGGAGTCGTCATGTCAGGCCCAGACGCTTCCACTCACGGCCAGTAGCTGTCGGCGGGAGCCGCGACGACGAGATCGCCGGACCCCTTCGACGGCCAGTAGCTGTCCGCCTCGTTGCCGCTGTCCGCGCCGGAGAAGCCGCCCAGCGCTCCGAAGGTCAGCACGACGGAGAAGGCGGCGACAAGCACCGAGCAAAGCATCCTCTTACGCATAGTCGGCTTCGTCCTCACTTGAAGGTCCCCTCTTCCCCCGTCGCATACGACGATGGCTCATTCGGGCACGTCATGGCCACATAATCGATGCATCATGTTCCTGCATGTTCAGGACCCTGGGGGGTGGAGATTTGCCATCAAATCGAACTAAAGCGACACATCCCCATGGCGTGACCGAGATGTGCGAGGAAGGCAGCCGCCTCTACGCCCACGCCCTGCGCACCGGGCGCATCGCCCGCACGGACGCCGACGCGGCGCCCTGCCTCATGGAGTTCGCCCTCGTCCACCCCGACCCGGATGACGCGGACTGGCTGCGCCCGGTTCCCCCGTCGATCGCGCTGGCCCAGCGACTGAACCCCATAGAACGCGAGATCACCGAGCGCAGGCGGCTGTCGATCGAACTCGCGGACACCTTCGAGCCGTTCATGGCGCTCAGCCTCCAGGAGACGGGGAGCACCCACTCCATCACGGTCCTGGAGGGCAGCGACCGCATCAACGCCGCGCTCAACCTGGCCACGGCGCAGTGCCGGAGCCAGATGCTCACGGTCCAGCCGAGCGGCCGCCGGCTGGAGAGCAGGATCGTGCAGGGCCTGGAGCGCGACCGTCCGCTGATCGAACGCGGGGTGAGCATCAGGACGCTGTACCAACACACCGCCCGCTACAGCCCGGAGAAGCTGGCCTACGTCGACCAGGTGGCCGGCAAGGTGGAGATCCGCACCATCGACGAGCTGGTCGAGCGCCTGATCATCTGCGACGAGACGGTCGCGTTCATCCCCACCCGCGACGACCAGCAGGTCGCGCTGGAGCTGCGCCACCCCGGACTGGTCCGCTACCTCATCAAGGTGTTCGAGTTCATGTGGGCCCGCGCCGTCCCGCTGAGCACCGACGCCCCCTACGAGGCCACGTCCGAGGGCATCTCCCACATCCAGCACTCCATCGCCAAGCTCCTCGTCGAGGGACACGTCGACGAGGCCATCGCGCGTCGGCTCGGGATGAACGTACGGACCTGCCGCGCGCACATCGCCAAGCTGGCCACGGCGCTCGGCAGCGGCAGCAGGGCGCAGCTCGGCTATCTCATCGCGCAGTCGGGGATCCTGGAGCAGGAACAGCCGCTCCCCTAGGGCACCCCTAGGGGCCTTCCGACGGATCTCCGGGGGCGAGGGAGCGGGGTTCGGTGCGCACTCCCGGCGTGCCGGGCGCCGCGACGCCGCGGAGGTCCGTCAGAGGGCCCCTGGGCCCGGCGGACGGGGCGGGCAGGGACAGCAGGTCGTCCCCGGTCTCCGCCGGGGGCCGCTGCGGGCCGTCCAGCCCCACCTGGGCGATACGGACGCCGAGCTGGGTGCGGCTGGCGGCGCCCAGGGTCTCGGAGAGGCGGGCGATGTGCGCCCGGCAGGTGCGAACGCTTATGCCGAGGCGTTCGGCGACGACCGCGTCCTGGTGGCCCTCCGCGAGGAGCGCGGCGATGGACCGCTCCCGGTGGGTGATGCCCGCGATGCCGGAGGACGGCAGCGGGGCGGTCAGCGGGATGCCGAGGCGCCAGAGCCGTTCGAAGACGGTGACCAGGTACTCCACCAGCGCGGGGTGGCGGATCTCCAGGGCCATGGTGCGGTCGGCGTTGGCGGGGATGAACGCCACGGTGCGGTCGAAGACCATGAGGCGTTCCACGACCTCGTCGAGGGTGCGGGCCTCCGCCACCTCGCCCATCATCTCCATGTAGTTGTGCAGGCCCTGGCCGTGCCGGGCCACATGCGTGTACAGGTCCCGCATCCGCACGCCGCGCCGGCACATGGCGAGCGCCCGGTGCAGCCCCTCCCGCAGTTCGTCCTCGCGCCGGATGCCGCCCGGCTGCACGGTCATCACCTCGGTGGTGCAGCGGTCGGTGGCCTCGTCGATGGCCGCCCGGATGCGGGACAGCCCGTCGAGGACCCGGATCGCCGCGCCCTCCGCCGGCTGGCCGGGCCGTACGGCGCTGAGGCCCGCGTACCACTCGACGGCCTCGACGGCCGCGCCCACCCGGGCCTGACTGGCACTGACCTCGGCGTGGACGCCGCGCAGCAGCCGGGTCATGACCTCCTGCGGGGAGGTGGGCACCAGCCAGCCCATGTCGTCGGGGTCGGGGTGCAGCAGGGCCAGTTCGACCAGGCAGGGCACGCTCTCGGCGTCCTCGCGCGGGAGACGGCCCCGCCGTACCGCTCTGGCGTACACCCGGTCCCCGGCCTCGCAGAGCCGGTCGGCACCGTGGGGATGCCCGTCCGTCGCATGCCCGGCCATGACCAACTCACCCCCGGTTCCAGCCTGTTCGCAGCGCAACTATGCGCGGCCCGCACCGCCTCCGCAACACGACGACACCGTCCCACTGCCCCAAATGACGGCTCTCTGTCACAGTTTGCCCACCCCTCAGGTAGTGCGCCCTGCAACAAGCTGAAGAAACGATCCCTGGAGATCGCATGGAGGGTCCGTGAAGACCTGGACGGGGCGGGGCCGGGGGCTCCGGCCGTCCGGAGGTCGCCCGCAGCGGTGTCACGGGGCCGGGCGCGTCGGTGTCACGGAGCCGGGCGCGCCGGTCGGCCACGGGTGGCTCGCGCGGAGCGACTCCCCTGCGCGGACGGACTTCAAACCCTTCGTTTCCGCTGGTCACGATCGCTCCCGCAGGACGGCGAAAACAAGACAGTGAGCAGCGCGCCACGCGGCGCACGTGCGAAGGGTCATGACGGACGCGTTCGACGCCTCCGCGAGGGCCGGCGCGCGGGGCGGGAGGTTCGAGCGGCCGGGTGAGGCCGGGGCGGCCCGCGAGCCGGCGCCGGGCGCGCTCCAGCCGGTCGAAGCCGCCGGTCGAAGCCGTCGGCCGCACCGTTCGAACTGAGGTTCAGGGCGGACCGGACGGTCCGGACGTTCACGGGCCGGGGCGCGGCCTACGCGGGTCCGGGCGCCGGCGGCGTACCTCGCCGACGCCTGCGGGCCACGTCCGTGAGGGCGTCGCCGGAGCCGGCGGCGGCGGTGGCGGTGGCGGCGAGGGTCGTGGCCGGCCGCTCACCGCCGCTGACGTCGCCGGTCACCGCCGGTGTGATGGCCCACGCTGACGTCGTTCTCATCGTTGACGTCGTTCTCACCGCTGACGTCGTGGTCGTCGCCGGCGTCGTTGTCGTAGCCGCTCGGTGCTGGTGCCGCGGCAGGCAACGTCTGCCCGTCGAGGAGCGGCGTCCGGTGCGTGCTCTCGGCGCGCCGGGCGCACGTCCTCGTACGGGATGTACTCGGGGCGTGTGCCCGGTGCGGCGAGAGTGCGTGCCGGGCGTCGCGACGGGGTGAACGTTGCCCGTCGCGGCACTAGTTCAGCTTGAGCGCGTCGCAGTCGGCCTTGTACTCGGCCGTGCAGATCTGCTTGACGGTGTAGATCTTGTCGGCGATGACCGTCTCCAGGATGTTCTTCCTGGTCAGCGCGACCGGCGGGACCAGCTGGGAGGGGATGTTCTTGGTGGTCGGGGAGTCGACGCGGTCCTTGGCGAGGGCGTCGAACTCGATGGAGCGGCCCTGGACCTTGGCGACGGCCATCTCGGCGGCGGCGTTCGCCTGCAGCGGGAACGACTTGTACACGGTCATGTACTGGTCGCCCGCGACGATCCGCTGCACCGCGTCGAGGTCGGCGTCCTGCCCGGTGACCGGCGGCACCTTGGCGACGCCGGAGGACTTCAGGACGTCGATGACGGCGCCCGCGATGCCGTCGTTGGCTGCGTAGACGGCGTCGATGTTGCCGACGCCGAGCTTGGCGACGGCCTCCTCCATGTTCGCCTTCGCGACGACCGGGTCCCAGTCCTTGGTGTCGTACGTCTCGGAGATCGTCACCTTGTCGCCGAGTTCGGAGAGGGCGCCCTCCTTGAACATGGCGGCGTTGGGGTCGGTGGTCGACCCGTTCATCATGACGATCTTGTTCGCGGCGCTGTCGCCCAGCTTCTCCACCAGGGAGCGGCCCTGCACCTGGCCGACCAGCTCGTTGTCGAAGGAGACGTAGCCGTCGATCGGGCCCTGGGCGAGCCGGTCGTAGGCGATGACCGGGATGCCGGCCTGGTCGGCGGTCTCGACGGCGCTCGCGATGCTCTTGGAGTCCACCGCGTCGACCACGATGATGTCGACCTTGTCGGTCACCATCTGTTCGAGCTGTTCGATCTGGGTCTCCGGGTCCTTGTCCGCGTTGGCGTACTGGACCGTCGCCTTGTTGTCCGTCAGTTCGCCGATCTTCTTCTTCATGATCGGCAGGTCGAACTGCTCGTAGCGCTTGGTCTCCTTGTCCGGGAAGAGAACGCCCACCGTGATGTCGTCGCCCTTCGTGGGGCTCGCCTCCGCGCTGCTGCCGACGTCCACGACCCCGCAGGCGGCGAGGGAGACGGCCGCGGCGGACGCCGCGAGGGCGGCGGCGGCGCGACGCGGGGCGGTGCGACGTATCCGGCTGGTGCCGGTCGTGCTGGTCTTACGGGCGTTCACATCAAGGGCCTTCCGGGCGTGGGTCGGCACTGAGACCCAGGTGGCTGAAAGCCAACGCGCTGATCACCGCAGCGTCAAGGAGTAATCACTTAACGAGATGACAACAGCGTCGTGTGGTCTCGGTGTGAAGAGGGTAAAGCAAGGGGCTCGCGATGTCGCCGCGCACCCTTCACGACCGGCGGGGCCGGGGGCGGCGCCGGAAACGCCAGGGGACGAACGGCCGCTCGCACACTGCGCGTTGACGCGCCACCGGGGTCCGGGAGGGCGACCGTCGGGGCCGGCCTCCGGGGAACGGGCAGGCCAGAGCGGGTGACGGGCCCGCGAAGGCGGCCCGGACATGCGCCGCGGGACCGACACGGACATGTAGGAGAAGAACGGGACGATCACCGCGAACGGCCGCCCCGCGCGCCGCCCCTGGGACACCGGGGCGGGGCCGACGGGTGGCGGACGTCACTCCGTACGACCGCGGCGGCGGGGCGGGCCGCGAAGATCACCGGGCGGTGCGGCCGCTGACCGCGCCCACCGACTCTCCGGTCACTGTGTGTGAGCGTGACCGACTCGCGTCGCCGGGGCCGCGTGGCCGGGGCCGGCCGGGGGCAGGGGCCTCAGCCCTCGGCCCACTTCCGCAGCAGCGCCTCGCGCTCCTCACGTCGGGGCGTGCCCTCCCCGGCGAACGCGCGTCCCCAGTCCTCCAGGGGGCCGACGTCCGCCGTGCCGTCCACGAGGCGGTTCAGGAGGGCGACGGAGAGGTCGTACTCGGACTCGACGTGGCCGCCGACGGCGGACGCCATGTACGCCTCCAGTTCGACGGTGGCCCCGTCGGCGGTCTCCAGGTGCACCTCGAAGGCGGCCGGGCTGTCGCCGCCTCCGGCCACGGCGCTGAGGGCGAGGTCGACGGCCGCGGTGACCATCAGCCGCCCGGCGGACCTGATTCGCACGTACCGCGTGGCGACCGACCGCAGATCCGCCCACCGCCACTCGCCGCCCTGGTCCGCACCGAGTCCCACGACGCCGTCCCGCGTCAGCCGCACCCCCCGCCCGGCCCCCTCGGGCTCCGCCCCGACGTACACCCCGCCGTCCCCGGCGATCCAGAACAGTCCGACCATGGCCATGAGTTGCCTCCCCAGCGGCGCCTTGCGCGCGTCGCCTGGTGAGACACCGACCGGAGCCGGATGGTTCAGTCGCCAGGCGTCCGGTGAAGGCCCCGGTCCCCCGCCTCCTGCGCGACGGCGCAGCACCCGACCCCGTTCCCGCGGCCGTCGGCATCGGCATCGGCATCGGCATCGGCATCGGCATCAGGGTCGGGGCCGGTCAGCGCAGCAGCAGGTCGACCACACCCGTCAGATCCTCCTTGCCGCTGCCCTCGGTCAGTCGGCGGCGCATCAGCTCGAAGTAGGGGGTGAGCAGTTCGGGGCTGACGCCCTGCTGCCGCGCGGTCTCCAGGAACGTCGGCGTGCCGGCCACCTGCATGGCCAGGTCGGAGACGACGTTCCTGGTGTAGTCGCCGCTGCGCAACTGGTCGGCGGTCTGGTGCACGGACGGAGCCATCGCGGTGAGCCAGCCGGCGAGCAGTGGGGCGAACCCGGCGGGGTCGATGTCCTCCGTGCGGATCAGCGCGAAGGCGTGCGCGGCGCCCGCGAACATGCCGTACATGGCGCTGAGCAGCGCCACGTCGTACAGGGCGGCGAAACCCGCGTTCCCGCCGACGTAGGTGGTGCCCGCCGGGACGCCCAGGGTCTCCCGGTGCCGCTCGAACACATCCTGTGAGCCGCTGTAGAGGACATAGCCGCCGGACTGAGGTACGCCGATCATCGGAGGGACGGCCATGATGCCGCCGTCCAGGTAGCGGGCGCCGAGCCCGTCGGCCCATCCGGCGCGGGCACGGGCCTGTTCGGGGGTTCCGGTGGTCAGGTTGACCAGGTCCCGGCCGGCCAGGTCGGTGCCGTCCAGCACCTCGGCGACCGACGCGTCGTCCAACAGGCATACGACGATTAAGGAGTTGGCCGCGACCGCCTCGGCGACGCTGTCAGCGACCGTCGCGCCCTCGGCGGCGAGTGCCGCGGCGCGGGCGGGGGTACGGTTCCAGACGGTGAGCGGATGCCCGGCGGCAAGCCAGGCACGGGCCAACGCGGTGCCCATCGCGCCGAGCCCCAACAGCGTGACGGGTGTCTTCTCCATCAGGTTCTGTGTCATGCCGAACAGGCTGGTCACGGCCTCATGAATGATCAAGTACGCACTTGGCGGTGGGTGGTTACCCCGCGGTGAGCGAGCACGTGGGAAAGGGTGGGGCATGACGACGCTGAACCGGCCGGGCACACCGGACGGACACGTCTGCGGCATCGATACCGCGATGGAGGTGATCGGCGGCAAGTGGAAGGTGCTCATCCTCTGGGCGCTCCACGAGCAGCCCTGCCGCCGCTTCGGCGAACTGCGCCGGCTGCTCCCGGGGATCACCGAGAAGGTGCTGGCCTCGCATCTGCGGGAGCTGGAGGCCGCCGGTGTCGTGCACCGTGTCTCCTACGACGAGGTGCCACCGCGCGTCGAGTACTCGCTGACCGAGTCCGGCATCCGCCTCAACGACGCGCTCCAGCCGCTGGCCGCCTGGGGGCGCGAACAGCCGGCCCCGGCCCGCGCGACCTGACAACCACCGCCAGTCGTTCCGGCATGCGGCCCCCCGTTCCCACCCATGGAGGCATCCCTTATCCTCGCCGCTACGCGCTCAGGCGTCCCAGCAGCCCCACCTGCGCCGTAGCGCCCCACCACCCCCACGCCGAAGGTCATTCGTTCCGTGTCTGTGGGTCGAAAGGGCTGCGAGTGATGTCCGAGGGTTCTCGTTCCGCGTCCGGGAGGACGGGGCGTCGGTGGCGCCGTGGGCGTCGTCGGCGGCGGGTGGGGACCACCGCCGTGGCGACCGTCATCGCCGCGGCGATGGGCGGGGTGTACGCGCTGACCGCCGAGGCGGCCGTGACCTGTGCGCCGTCGGTGTTCAAACGGCAGATGTTCGCGAACACGTCGTTCTCGGGTACGCCGTTGACGACGGACTGCGACAGCGCGATCGACCAGGACTGGGGCACCGACGCGCCCGCGCCGGGGCTGCCGGACGACCGCTTCGGCGTGCGGTGGAGCGTGACACGGGACTTCGGTTCCGGCGGTCCGTTCACCCTCACCGTGTCGGGGCGGGGCGGCGGCGTCCGCGTGTACCTCGACGGGCATCTGCGGAGCGACCTCCGCGGCGACGCCCCGACGCCGTTCGCGACACCGGGCGGGTCGGCGGGTGCGTCGCCGCTCGCGACGGCCGTCCCGGCGACGGTCCCGGTCCCGGTCCCGGTATCGGTGCCGGTATCGGTCTCGGAGAGCGTCGATGTCACGGTCCCGCCCGGACGGCACACCCTGCGCGTCGACTACGTCCACCGGCGCGGCGCTGCCGAGGTCGCCTTCACGGCGGTTCCGCTGTCCCTCGCGGGGACCGTCACCCCGCCATCGCCGCGATGATCTCCTCCATGTCGTCCACCGCCGCGTGCACGCCCTCCGTGAGCAGGACGGCGCTGGGGTTGAGGAGGATCTCGTCGACACCGGCGGCCCGGTAGCGGGCCAGTGTGGCGGCGATCTCCCGGGGTGTGCCCGTGACGACGACGTCGGCGCGGAGCAGTTCCGCGGCGGGGTCCGCGGCGCCGGTGTCCACGCCGGCGCGGCGCAGCATGTCGGCGTAGTGCGGGGCGTCCAGGTGCGCGCCCGCGGCGACCCGGGCCAGCCGGCGCGGGTCGCGGCCCGGCCGGGCGACGGCGACGTGCACGGCCGTCGCGATCCGGGGACGGCCGGCACGCCCCGACTCGGCCGCGCCGGCCGTCAGTTGGGGGACGAGCACGTCCCGGACGTACGCCGGCGGGGTCATCCAGGTGATCGCGACGTCCGCCGTCGCGCCCGCCGTGCGCGCCATGCCGGGCCGGAGCACCCCGGCCCCCACCTCCACGGGCGCGTGCGGCCCGGCCGGGGGCAGTTCGGCGTGGAGCCGGTGGTACGGGCCGTCGTACGCCACGCTCTCGCCGTCCAGCAGGGCGCGTACGGAGCGGACGTAGTCGCCGACCGCCGTACGGGGGCTGCGGTACGGCTCCGGCGCGAGGGCCCTGGCGAAGTCGGGCGTGCCGACGCCGTAGCCGGCCACCACCGGCTGCCCGGTGAGCAGCGCCAGCGAACGGGCCTGGAGCGCCGCCTCGTACGGGTGCCGCAGCGGCAGCAGCGTCACCGCGGTGCCCACGGGGACGGTGTGCCCCGCTCCGGCCAGATGGGCCAGCACCTGGTGGGGTTCGGCGCGGAAGGACTGGCAGAGCCACAGGCGCCGCGCCCCGGTGCGGGCCACGCAGGCGGCGAACGGGGCGACGAGTTCGGGGTGGTCGGGCTGGAGGGGGTAGAGGACGGCGGGGCGTTGCCGCGCCGGGGAGGGAGCTGTCGTCGCGGCGGTCGGCCGGGGTCCGGGCGTCGTCATCGGGGTCCTCACGAGGGGTGGTGGTCGAGGGTGGCCACGAGGGTGCGGGACGGGTCGAGGTAGTGGGCGGCGGCCTCGGCGACACGGTCGTCGGTCACCGCGGCGAGGGCGTCCGGGTAGGTGGTCAGCCAGTCCACGGGCAGCCCGGCCGCCACGAAGCCCGCCAGGGCGCTCGCCTCCTCCGCGCGCGTGGCCAGCGCGAACCGGGTGAACCCGGCCGCGTAGCGGCGGGCCCGGCGCACCTCCTCGGGGGTCGGGCCGCCGCGGGCCAGTTCCGCGAGGCAGGCGGTGACCTCGTCGGCGAGCCGGTCGCCCGTGCCGGGGGCGCCGGCGCACGCGATCTCCAGCCAGCAGCCCGCGGCGTTCTGCCGGATGCTCGCGTCGACCCCGTACGACAGACCGTGGCGTTCCCGCAGCCGCCGGGTCAGCCGGGAGGAGGCGTGGCCGCCGAGGACGACCTGGGCGAGGTGGAGCGCGGTGTGCCCCGGCTCGGGCGCCGGGACCGCGGGGCCGGCGGTCAGCAGCAGCGCCTGGCCGACGTCCGGGGCGTGCAGGGCGAGGCGTCCGGGGGTGGGCGCGGTGCGCGGGAAGGGCGGCAGGACCAGGCCCGACGGTCCCGCGCCGGTCCACTGCGCCCACTCGGCCTCGACGGCGGCCCGGACCCGCTCGGGTGCCTCCCCGCTCATCACCAGCAGCACGGCACCCCGCGGGACCACGGCCCGGCGGTGGAACGCGCGGATGTCCGGGGAGTCCGCCCCGTCCGGGGTGTCGTCGACCAGCGGGTGCGGCGCGCCGAAGGCGTGGCGCAGCTGGGCGCGGCGGAGGGCGCCACGGGGGCCCGCCGGGCGGGGCGGGGGCGTCGGTCCCCTGCGGGCGTCCCGCGCGACCGGCGGCGGGAGGGCGGGGCGCAGCACCAGCTCCGCGAGGAGTGCGAGCGCGCCCCGCAGTCCGTCCGCCAGCACGCTCGCCGACAGCACCAGTTGCTCGGCGGTCACCACGGTGCTGAACTCCCCGCCGAGATCGGCGGCCAGGTCCGCCACGGCCTGCCGGTCACGGGTCGTCGTCGCCGTCCCGAGGTGCGCGGCGAGCAGCTCCCGGGCGGCGGCGAGTCCGGGTTCGGTCCGGGCGTACGGCAGCACGAGCCGGATCTCGGCGAGCGGGGCGCCCGGCACGGTCACGAGGACGGTGTCCAGGCCGTTGGGGAGGACCGTGCGGAAGGTCTCGGCGGTGCTCATGCGGAGGGTCCTTCCAGGGGGTGGACGGTTCTGGGCGCGGCCAGCAGGGCCCGCGCGGCGGTCGACACGTCGGCCGGGGTGACGGCGGCGAGGTGCGCCGGGAGCGCGTCCGGGGTGGCGTGCGGGAGGAGCAGGGCCGCGCGGGCGTGGGTGACCGCGCGGGCCGGGAGGGAGTCGGACTGACGGTGGCATCCGGCGCGCAGCACGCGGGACGCCCGCCGCAGTTCCGTCGCCGCCGGCGGGGTCGCGGCCAGCTCGCCGAGCGCCCCCAGCCACCGCCCCACGGCCTCCTCCGTACCGGCCCCCGGCACCCGGCCGAGCAGCACGAGGGCGAGGTCGGGGGCGGCGGAGGCCAGCCACTGGCCCTGGTAGCCGCACTGGACGGCCGCCGCGTCCACCTCCGGTGCCGTGGCCACGAGCCGGGGCAGGCGGCTGCGGCGGAGCAGTTCGCAGAGGACGACCTGGGCGACGTACAGCCGGAAGTCATCACGCGGATCGGCCAGCGCGTGGCCGACGGCCACCCCGTCACGGGCGTACGGGAAGGCCGCGCCGAGCGGCGAGCGGTGCGCGGAGGGGAGGTGACCGGAGGGGGTGCGGGGGACGGCGGCCGGACGCGTGAGCGGTGGCACGGCGGCCGGACGAGGAGGGGGCGCCATGGCGGGCGGAAACGTGGCGGGTGGCACGGCGGCCAGGAACCCGGGGGCCCATGTCCCGAACTCCCGCTCCACCAGGGCCGCCACCCGTCCCGCGTCCACGTCGCCGACGACCGACAGCACCGCCCGCTCGGGCCGGTAGTGCGCCCGGAAGAAGGACTCGGTCTCCTCGACCGTCACCCCGGTCAGCTCGGCCGTCGTGCCGTAGGCGTGCCGGGCGCCCGGGTGGAGGGCGGCCAGGACGGTGTCCCAGAGACGGGCGCCCGCCCCGGCCGCGCGGATCTCCTCGGCGACGACGGCCGTCTCGGAGCGCACGGTGGCGGGCGCGGGCCGAAACCGCAGGAGGCGCCGGGCCTCCAGGGCGAGGACGTCGGGCAGCGCGTCGGCCGGGACGACGGTGTGCAGGACGGTGTGGTCGCGATGGGTCTCGGCGTTGCACATCCCGCCGGCCTCCTGCACGAGGGCGACGAAACCGGCACCCCCCGCACCGGCACCCCCCGCACCGACGGCGCCGGCCCCGTCCGAGCCCTCTGCCGCAGCTCCTGCCTCAGACCCGCTCCCCGCGCCACGAGCCGCGCCGGCAGCCATGTCGTCGGCCGCGCCGTCGCCGCGTCCCCCGCCGTGTCCGTCACCGTCACCGTCACCACGGGGGAACATCAGGTGCTCCACCAGGTGCGCCATCCCGTGGCGTCCCGGCGGGTCGTGGTCGCCGCCCGCCGCCACGGTGAGGGCGACCGCCACCAGGCCGCGGCCGGGGGTCTCCTCGGTGACCAGCCGCAGGCTCACCGCAGGGGCCGGTACACGGAGACGCACATCTTCCGGCTGTCACCGCCGTCGAAGGGCTGCTCGCGCCAGCCGGAGTAGCGGGCGGACAGTTCCAGCCGGGCGATGCCGGCGAGGAGGTCGAGTTCGCTCGGCCACAGGTAACGCATCACCGTGGTGGCCGACCTGGGAGCCGCACCGTCCAGGAACAGCGTGTTGTGGATCATCATGTTCTGCGAGGCGGGCAGCACGCCGATGGACTCGATCATCGCGCCGCGCCCGTCGATCGGGTACGTGCTGATCTCGTTCTTCTTCTGCACGTGGTAGTCGCTGGGGTCGAACGTCTCGATGACCACGTGCCCGTCGGGCGCCGTGTGCCGGGCGACCGCGTGCATCAGGGCGATCTGCTCGTCCGGGGCGACCGCGCAGCACAGGGAGTTGAAGGGCGCGAGGACGACGTCGAAGGTGCGGCCCAGGTCGAGGGTGGCGAAGTCGGCGTGGACGGGGGTGATCCGGCCCTCGGGGTCCTTGCCCGCCAGCCGGGCCAGCATGCCCGCGGAGGAGTCGACGCCGTGCACCCGGAAGCCCTTGTCGGCGAGCGGCAGGGCGACCCGGCCGGTGCCGACACCGAGTTCGAGGACGCTCGCGCCGGACGCGGTGAGCGTGAGGAGGAAGTCGGCGATGTCCTCCAGGTCGGGGGTGGCGGGGTAGATCTCGTCGTAGACCTCGGCGAGCGCGTCGCTGTACGCCGTGGTCAGGGCGGTGCCGAGCCCCGCGCCGGGCTCGGGATCGCCGGCGTCCGGGCCGGTCGCCGGGGTCTCTTCGGTGGCCACACTGGTCGTCATCGTCCGCCTCCGGAGCGGGTGTCGAGATTGTTCTGGGGGTGCAGCGGGTCGATGCCCGCCTCGTGGAAGGCCCGTACGACGTACGCCTCGCGGTCCTCGTCGCCGTCGGACAGCGCGTGGGCGACGAGTCCGCCGGCGAGGGCGAAGGCGCGGTGCTGGCCGAAGCTCATGCCGTCCTGACCGGGGCGCGGGTCCTCGGGGTCCCAGGCGGCGGCGACGCCGGGGGCGAGTTCCTCGGTGAAGACGGACGTGCCGTCGCCGGTGAGGGTGCCCGCGTGGGGGGCGACGGCGGTGGCGACCGCGTGTTCGCCGGGGCGGTGGTCGCCGTGCAGGTAGACGACGACGGAGTCCCGGCGCGGGAAGTCCTGCGGGTCGGAGAGGACCTTCGCGTGGTACAGCGCGCCCGTCTCCTCCAGTGCGCCGAGCGCCGTGCCCCACAGGGCGACCGCCGCGTCCGCGTCCCGCGCGTGCAGGAAGAGGCGGCGTACGGGGCCGGCGGGGCGGGGCAGGGGGCGTGAACCCATGACGTAGAAGAAGCCGGGGGAGAGCGCGGGGCGCGCGGCCTCCAGGGCGAGTTCGACGAGGTCGCCGGGTGCGGGCGGCGCGGCCGGGGTGGCCGGGGTGAGCAGCCGCCCGGCCGGGACGCGGGTGGTGACCTCGGGGAGGCGTACGACGAGCTGGTCGCCGTCGGGCCGGTGGAGCACCTCGACGAGGCGGCCCCGGGTGGGGGTGGTGGTGTGCGGCACGGCCGCCGCGAGCCGGGCCTCCAGGGCGGGGTCGCGGAGCGTACGGCGGGGCGGCGGGCCCTCGGCGGCCGGGCCGCCCCGGTCGCGGCCCGCGTGCAGTTCCTCGTACAGGGCGTTGGTGAGGCGGCCCCGCAGGTCACGGGGGCTGTCGGCGGTGACGGTACGCCCGGCGACGGCGGCCTCGCGCGCACCGGGCGCCACGCCGACGCCGTCCAGCGCGGTGCGCAGCCGGGGCGCGAGCCCCCGGTGCCGGGCGTCGGGGGAGGCGCCCGGCACCGGGGGGTCCAGGAGGGGGAGAGCGGTCATCGGTGGTGGCTCCCGTTCGGGTGGTCGGGGATCGGGCCGGACGGTCGGAGGGCCGGGGCCGTAGCCGTGGCCAGGGCTGCGGCTGCGGCTGCGGCCAGGGCCGGGACTGCGGGCGCGGCTGCGGCCGGGGCCGGGGTGCGTGGGGCCGGGCGGTCAGGAACGGCCGAGGCGCACGGAGCCGCGCGACCCGCCCGGCTCGGCCTCCGGCGCACCGGGGCGACTGCCGGGACCGGCGCGGAGCGCTGGTCACCCCCGGCGCGCGGGTCACCCCCGGCGCGGGCGGCGTTCGTCATCGGGCCGCGCCCGTCGCCGGAAGGGTCAGGCCGAGCGTCCGTGCCGCGCCCGCCGGGTCCAGCAGGACCGTGCGGCCGATGCCGGCGGCGGCGCGGGCGACCGGGTTGAGCGTGGCGTGGGACTCGGCGGTGGCGATGAGGCGGTCGTACATGTGCCAGCCGGCGTAGGCGGCGGCCCGCGCGGGCAGGCCGGGGTCGGGCGTCCGGCACTCCAGGTAGCCCTGCCAGAAGGCGTGGACGCGCGGCAGATGGCGGCGCAGGCTCGCCGAGCCCCGCGCGATGATCTCCTCGTGCGCGAGGCCGAACGTGTCCGCCGCGGAGCCGGATCCAGACCCGGCGCCCCGCCGCTCGTTCCCACCGTCCCCGCTGTCCCCGCCGTCCCCGCCGTCCCCCGAGCCCCCGGCGGTCACGGCCTCCCCGGTCGGCGCGAACACCGAGTACGTCGCGTGGAACAGCCACTCCCCCGCGAACGCCCCCACGTCCCGCGCCGGGTCGGCCAGCCGGAACTCCTCCCAGTCGCACAGGTACAGCGGCCCGCGGCCCTCGTCGGCGCCGATGAACTGGTCGAAGCGGAGGTCGCAGTGCGTGGGCGCGTGCGGCACACCCGCCTCGCCCTCCCGCAGCCGGGCCAGCGCGTCGACCACCTCGGCGTCGTCCTGGACGAGCTGCCAGGCGGCGATCTGCGCCATGCTGCGCTCCCGGACGGCGCTCCAGGGCAGCGCGCGCAGCCAGGCCAGCGGCGGCAGCGGCGCCTCCCCGGTGTCGAGCCCGTCCCCGGGCGGCAGCGAGTGCAGCGTCCCCACCGCGCGTCCCGCCGCCCGGCACAGCGCGTCGTCGAACTCCCCGTCCAGCGCCAGCTCCGCCCCCGAACGGGCTCCGGGCACCAGCCGGTGCACGGTCACCCCGGCCGCCGGGTCCGCGCCCAGCAGCCGCGGCGAGCGCAGCGGCGAGCCGCTGGGCAGCCATCGGGTCGCCGACTCCTCGAAGCTCAGCGCGCGTTCGAGCTCGGGGAAGCCCCCGTCCGGCAGCGGGGTCACCGTCTTGACGAAGACCTGCTCGCCGGTGGTGGTCGGCCCTGCCCAGTTGTCGTTGCGGCCGCCGAACGCGGTGACCGCGGCCGTGTCCAGCCGGCCGAGCCCGAGGCGTTCCAGCAGGGCGTTCACGGCGGGCACGGTGCCCAGTTCGGTGGGCCGGTAGCGCTGCCGGGTGCGGACCGGCTCCGCCGGGTCCGTCCTCGTGGCTGTGTCGGTGGTGATCGTCATCGTGTCGTGGCTCCCCCGGGGACCGCGCGGCGGCCCTCCTCGTCGATCAGGTCAGCGATGAAGGCGGTGTAGTCGGCCAGTTCGTCGCTCCAGCCGCAGTAGGCGGCGAAGTCCCGCGTGTGCGCGGCGATCCGCAGCACCGCGGCGCGGGCCGCGAGGTCCCGGTCCGCGCCCGGCCCGTACGCGTCGAGCAGGACGGCCGGCAGGTCGACGCCGGCCCCCTCGCCCCACACGGGCAGGGCCCAGGCCAGTTCGGCCAGATCGCCGAGCAGCCAGCCCAGGTCCAGCTCGGGCCGGGCGGCGCCCAGGTCCTCGCCCGTCAGCAGCGCCACCGGACCCCGGCTCAGGGGTGGGATCAGCGCGCCGAGCGAGGCGAAACCGTGCACGAGCACGAGACCGTGCCCGTCCCGGCCGCCGTGCCCGTCCCGGCCCCCGCGTTGGTCCCGGCCGCCGTGTCCGTTCCCGGCGGCGGACGCGGGCACGGGTGCCGCGACCTCGGCGCACCAGGAGCGGAGCACCGTGAGGCGGGCGGGACCCCACACCCGTACGGCGTGCTCCCGCAGCCGCCGTACGGCGGCCCGGTCGCCGTCGCCGTCGTCCGTGCCGTCGGCGAAGCGCCGCAGTCGCGTGAGCGCGGGCGGCGGCGCCCCGGTCGGCGGGGGCGTCGCGTGCAGGTCCCGCAGCGCCGCGCCCGCCGCCGCGAGCGCGTGCGCGGCCAGCCGCCGGGCCGCCGGCCGCGGGTCGCGGAGCCAGGCCGCGGCCGAGTACGGCCCGTCGGCGAGGTAGGTGAGCCCCGTGTCCGAGACCACCGGGGTGGCGAGCCGGGCGCCGTCGGTGTGCAGGGGGACGTGTGCGGCGAGGGGCGCCGTCGGCGGGGCCGCCCGCCGGGATCCCGCCCCGTGCCACCACGCGTGGCGTCCGTCGGCCGTGGGCCGTACACGGGTGAGCTGGAGTCCGGTGCCGAACTCGGCGACGGGAGCGTCGACGCGGGCCGCCGGTGTCACCGGTGCCGTCCGTGCCGCGGATGCCGTCCGTACGGTCACGCGTCCTCCCCCTCGGCGCACCGGGCCCGCGCGTACGCGCCGACGCACAGGCCCATCAGCTCCGACAGCGGCAGCGCCCCGCCGTCCTCCAGCTCGCCCGTGCTCGCGCTGACGGCGGGCACGGTCGGCGCGACGACCACGCCGGGGCGGTCGCGCAGGGTGTCCAGGTGCCCCTGGACCACGGGGCTGAGGTGCGCGCCGGGCGGCAGCGACGGGGCCACGCCCACGAGGGCGGACGTCGACTGCAGGGCGCACAGCAGGGGGGTGTCGGTGAGGCCGAGCGCGTAACGGCCCAGGAAGTGCATCGTGGCCGGGTGGACGAGCACGAGGTCGGGCCAGCGGGCCAGTTCGACGTGCGGGACGGCGCCCGGCGCCGCCGCGGCCCAGTCGTCGGTGACGACCTCCCGTCCGCAGAGCGCGGACATCGCGTCCGCCGAGACGAAACGCCGCGCCGAACGGGTCAGCACGACCCGTTTCTCCATTTCCGGAAAGGTATTGCCCAGCCAGTTGATCCAGAACGGCAGGAATGCCACGCTGAGCGCGCCGGTGCCCACGAGGAGCACTCGGCGGAATCCGGGATCCGCGACTCCTGTGGGGTCCATTCCCGCCTCCTCGTACATGCTTTTCGGTGTGTGTCGCGCGGGCCGCGCCGCCCCGGGGAGGGACCGGTGGCCGGCACCGGCCCCTCCCCGCGGGTCACTGCTCCGGTCGCCCGGTCGTCAGCACTTCTTCTCGATCGTGCGGGCGGTCAGCGAACCGAGGGCCGCGGCGCACTGCTGCGAGGAGCGGGCGGTGATGATGGTGGCGCGGATCGCCCACGGGATGGTCGGGCTGAACGCGGGCGCGGCGTCCTTGCCGTCGTACAGGCCCAGTTCCTCGGCGGAGGTGTAGGCGGTGTAGCCCTCGAACAGGTCCTTCTCGTTCTGCGTCGACTGCATGGTTCTCTCCTTGATTGTCACGGTGCGGAATTCCGGGTCTCCGAATTCCCGGCCGCCTCCCGGGCTTTCCGGCTTCCCGGCCGGTGCCGCTCGGCGACGGGACAACCATGGCCCGCCGGAAAAGCCGCCCGCTATTGACAGTTGCGGCATGACCGCCCCCGGCATGACCGAACCCGGCAATACCGCCACTGGCATGACCGTCCCCGGCAATACCGCTGTCGGCATGACCCGAACGGGCATGGCCGGGCCCGGTATTGCCGCAAGCGCCAATACCGCCGCACCGCCCGTACGCGTAGAAAGTCCAGGGTGAACACACATGACTCCGCGAGGCCCGAGCCTCCCCCGCCCCGGCTGACACAGACGCCCGAGCCCGTACGGGCGCCCGAGCGCGCAAAGGCGCCGGACCCCACGAAGGCACCCGCCCCCGCACCGGCACCCGCCCCGGCGCCCGACGGCTCGCAGACCACCGACGGCCCGCAGGGCGCCGACCCCCCGCGCCGCCCCCCGCTCCGCGCGCTGCTCGCCCACGCCCGCCCGCACCGCAGGGTGCTGCTGCTGATCCTCGTCCTGACCCTGGCCGGCAGCGCGGCGGGGCTCGCGCAGCCGATGGTCGTGGAGTCGTCGCTGACGGCGCTGATGACCGGCGGCGACCTGACCCGCGAACTCCTGCTGATGCTGGCCCTGTTGGCGGTCTCCATCGCGCTGACCTGGACGCAGGCCCTGGTGAGCGAGCGCACGGCGGAGAAGGTCGTGCTGCATGTGCGCCGAGGGCTGATCTACCGTCTGATCCGTTTGCGGACAGCCGAGTTGGACCGTACGGAGCCCGGCGGTCTCACCACTCGCGTCACGTCCGACAGCACGCTCGTCCAGCACGCGGCGACCAGTGGTGTGATCCAGCTGCTCGACGGCGGTGTCCATCTGATCGCCACCGTCGTCCTGATGGGTATGACCAGCCTGCCGCTGCTCGGCATCACCTCCGGTGTGCTGCTGGTGGTCGGGGTCGCGATGGGCGTGGTGATGCCGCGGATCCGCCGGGTGACCACGCGCGCGCAGACCTCGGTCGGCGAGATCGGCGCCGCCCTCGACCGCGCGCTCGGCGCCGCCCGCACCGTGAAGGCCAACGGCGGCGAGGCGACGGAGACCGCGCGGGCCGTGGCCGCCGCCGAGGACGCCTACCGGGCCGGCCTGACCGGCGCCCGCTACCACGCCACGATCGCCGTGCTCTCCGCCCTGGTCGTCCAGGCGTCGTTCCTCGCGGTCATCGGCTTCGGCGGCGCCCTGGTCGCCACCGGCGCCCTCGACCTGGCCGCGCTGATCGCCTTCCTGCTCTACCTGTTCAACCTGGGCGGCCCCGTGCTGTCCCTGGTCGGCGGCACGACCTCGCTCCAGCAGGGCCTCGGCGCGCTCACCCGCATCGAGGAGGTCGAGCGGATGGAGATCGAGACGGACGTCGACGAGACCCCGGCCCGCCCGGCCGGTCCGCCGCCGCGCGTCACCCTGGAGAACGTCACGTTCGCCTATCCGGGGCGCGCCACCACCCTCGACGGGGTGGGCCTGGTCGCCCCGGCCGGCGGCGTCACCGCCCTCGTCGGCCCCTCCGGCAGCGGCAAGACGACCGTCTTCTCGCTCCTCCAGCGGTTCTACGAGCCGGACTCCGGGCGCGTCCTCCTCGACGGCACCGACATCGCGACCCTCAGCCGCGCCGAGGTGCGCCGCCGGATCGCGTACGTGGAGCAGGACACCCCGATGCTCGCCGGCACCCTCCGCGAGAACCTGCTGTACGCCGCGCCCGACGCGGCCGACGACGAGGTCGCCCGGGTCCTGCGGGACACCCTGCTCGACACGCTGGTCGCCCGGCTCCCGGAGGGCCTCGACACCCAGGTCGGCGCCCGCGGTCTCGCCCTGTCCGGCGGGGAACGCCAGCGCCTCGCCATCGCCCGCGCGCTGCTGCGCCGCCCCCAGGTGCTGCTGCTCGACGAGGCGACCGCCCACCTCGACGGTCTCAGCGAGACGGCGCTGCGGCACACCGTGGAGCGGGCCGCCGCGCACTGCACGGTGCTGCTCATCGCCCACCGGCTGTCCACGGTGACCTCCGCCGACCACATGGTGCTGCTCGCCGGCGGACGGGTGCGCGACCATGGCCGGCACGGGGAACTCCTGGGCAGGGACGAGCTGTACCGGGACCTCGCCGCCACCCAGCTGACCGCCGCGGGAGCGTGAGCGCACCGCCCCCCGTCCTACCTGACGTACTGACCACCGTCGGACCCCCACACAGCGAAGGAACACCGCAATGCCGAAGGACCCGGCCCCCACGACCTCGCTCGCCAAGCACACGGACGACGACGCGTACGACGCCCACGAGGACCACCCGTACGACGACCGCGGCGACGACCACGGCCGCGACGACGCGGACGAGTACGAGGAGAGCGGGCCCGAGCCCGTGGTCGAGCACACCGTCGACGACGACCGGTTCGGCGCGCTGACCGTCCGGCTGGACAGCGAGCGGGGCGAGGTCACGGTGACCGGCGAGCGGGTGCCGCGGGTGGAACTGTGGCGCGCCGAGGGGACCGAGGGCGAGGACCACATCCCGGTCGGCACCCGTGACGGTGCGCGGCTCACCCTGACCGTCGACGGCGAGAAGGCGGAGATCGACCCCGCCAAGGGCCGGCTGACCCGACGCTCGTACCGCGTCGACGTGCGGTACGCGGAGCGCTCCTGGCGGCTGGTGCCCGACTCCATCCCGGGCAGCCGGCTGGTGCGGGCCGGGTCGTACCTCGGGGACTTCACCTCCGGCGGCGACGGGAGGGTCCTGGTGGAGTGGCGCGAGGACGCCGAGCCGGAGGCGCTGGACGCGGCCCTCGGCTACGCCCTCGCCGCCGCGTTCGGCACCGGCGCCCAGCCCCTGTGGATGTCGGCGATCGAGATGGTCGGCGACCTCCTGCCCGGCTGACCCCGGCATACGGCGGGAAGGGCCCTGCCGGTACTCCCCAGTACCGGCAGGGCCCTCGTGACGTCTCCCGCGGAGGTCAGCCGCAGGTCTGCCTGATGTCGTCCTCGTACAGGTGCGAGACGATCGCCGCCTCGAACCGGGACTTGAGGTCGAGCTTGCGCACGATGCTGGCGGTGTGGGCCCGTACCGTGCGTTCCGCGATGCCCAGACGGCGGGCGAGCCAGCGGTTCTGCTCGCCCGTCGCGAGCAGCAGCAGCACCTCCCGTTCGCGATCGGTCAGCGCGGAGAAGTCGAGCGCGTCCTCCCGTACGGCAACAGCCATGTGAGTCCCCCTGGTCGTGTTCGGTCGTGTCGGCTTCCGCCGGCTCGTGGCCGGAGAATCCGTGCGCCGGAGAATCCGTGCGCATCCATCGGTTCGTGACCGACGCCCACCGGTTCGTGTCCGACGTCCATCGGTCCCTGTGCGACGGTTTCCAGCCTGCCAAGCCCTTTCGGCCGGATCCCGCCCCGCGGCGCGCAGCTTGCTGCACCCGCGCGGCACCATGCTGCGAGCGAGACTCCCGGCCGACGCCGTTCGTCCGTGTCGTGGCCGGGGCTCCTCCGTCACACGTTCGCCACACTTCTCCGGCGTGCCGCCGTGACCGGGCGAAGGCTTGACCAACGCATTACTGTGAGTCCCGATCATTTCGGTGGATTCCGCATCGCCGTGGCCCGACCAGTCACACCCGCGGTACGGACCACCGGCCCGGGCTGTACGGGAGGAACACGGGGGGACAGATGAACGATGCGGGCAGCATGGGGCTGTTGGGGCTGACCGCGCTGGAGGAGCGCGTCTACCGGCATTTCCTGAGGAATCCGGGGACGACGGCGGAGGACATCCACCTCCTGCTCCACGCGTCGCAGGACGTCGTCGGGGCCGCGCTGCGGCGGCTGACGGAACTGGGCCTGCTCCGCCGCGCGGAGGGAGCGGCCGGGGCGGCGGAGGATCCGGCCGCCGGGAGCGGGGCCGGCGGCACCCTGACGGCGGCGGACCCCGAGGTGGCCGTCGGCCTGCTGACCGACCGGCGGCTGAGCGAACTGCACCACGAACTGCAGCAGGTGACCCGGCCCCGGCACCTCGTCGCGGAACTCCGCGCCGAGCAGGGCGCCCACACACAGGCGGGCGGTGGCGTGGAGCGGATGACGAACCTGGCGCAGATCCGCGACCGGATCGACGACCTGGCGTTCTTCGCCCGCGAGGAGATCCTCTCCGTCGAGCCCTACCGGGCGCTCACCCGGGAGAACATCGCGCACGCGCGGCCCCTGGACAGCCGCTGTCTGCGCCGGGGCGTCCGCATCCGCAGCGTCGTGCTCAAGGACGCCCTGGACGATCCGCCGACCGCCGCCTACCTGCGCGAACTGAACGCGCAGGGCGCGCGGATCAGGGTCGCCGCCGACATCACCGAGCGCGTCCTCGTCTACGACCGGCACACCGCCCTGGTCCCGGCGGACCCGTCGGACACCTCGCGCGGCGCGCTCGTCGCGCAGGAACCGGGCCTGGTGGCCAGCATCCTGGCCCTCTTCGGGAAGATCTGGGACCAGGCCACGGACCTCACCGATCTGCTGGGCGCCCCGGCACCCGGGTCGGAGTCCCTGACACCGATGGAGCTGGAGGTCCTGAAGTCGATGTGCCGGGTCACCAAGGACGAGATCGGCGCCCGTGAACTCGGTGTCTCGCTGCGCACCTACCGCCGCCACGTCGCCGACGTGCTGCGCACCCTGAACGCCAGCAACCGTCCGCACGCGGCCCTGCTGGCCCGGGAGCGCGGCTGGATCTGACCCCGCCGGTCAGGGCTCCTGGGCGGCACGCCAGCTGCGCAGCGCCGGATCGGCGAGGACCTCCGCCAGCCAGTCCCGCACGGCGTGGGGCGGCGAACCGGACGGGGGCCGGATCCGCAGGTGGATCCGGCCCCCGTCCTCGTCGAGTCGCCAGGCGTGGTCCCAGCCCCCGGGCAGTTGGCCGAGGACCCTGATCACGGCCGTCGCGGCGGGTGCGTCACCGTCAGCCCCGCGGACGAGGACCAGTTCCCGGAACCCGCCGTCCCGGCACCGCTCGTCCCGGTGCCCCCCGCGGTGCTCCACGGCCGGGCACCCACCGTCCCGGAACCCCCCGTCCCGGAACCTGCCGTCCCGGAACCCGCCGTCCTGGAACCTGCCGTCCTGGAACTCCACGGTCGTCATCCCGTCCGTTCGTCCCGCCGGCTCACTGCCAGCCGTTGACGGACAGCGCGACCGACGGACCGGAATTGACCGCCACCGTCGCTCCCAGCGGCAGGGCCATGATCAGCGCGAGCGCCGACAGTGCCCTGATGACGCGTGTGTTCCCCGTGTTCCCCGTGTTCTTCATGACCACGACTCTGCCAGCGGGGTCGCCCCGCCTGAAGGCTCCGCGATGTCAGGATGCTGCACCGGGCGGGACACTTGCTGCCAGGCACTTCGCTGCCACGGGGCGACGGCTCGCGGGCGGCTGTCAGTCCGACGTCTGCTGGCGCTTCGGCCGCCACACCACCAGCGCGCTCGTCCGCTGCGCCTCCTGGTAGGGCACCAGGTCACGCCGGTACGACGCGTGCACCGCGGCCTCGCGCTGCTGCATCGCCGCGGCGGCGCCGTCGAGCGCGCCCTCCAGCTCGACGACCCTCGCCTGGAGGGCCGCGACCTGGTTCTCCAGCTCGATGATGCGCTTGATGCCGGCCAGGTTGATGCCCTCGTCCTGCGACAACTGCTGCACGGTGCGCAGCAGTTCGATGTCACGGGCCGAGTAGCGCCGACCGCGCCCGGCGGTGCGGTCGGGGGAGACCAGGCCGAGGCGGTCGTACTGGCGCAGGGTCTGCGGGTGCAGACCGGACAGCTGAGCGGCCACCGAGATGACGTACACCGGTGTCTCTTCCGTCAGCTCATAGGGGTTACGACGGCGGCCGGATGTGTCCATGGTGTGGTCATGCTCCCTTCGCGGCCTGGAACAGCTCCGCCCGCGGGTCCTCACCCGCGGTCGCCTCGCGATACGCCTCCAGCGCGTCACGAGCCTTCCCCGACAGATCCTTGGGGACACTCACCTCGACGGTGATCAGCAGGTCCCCGCGGGTGCCGTCCTTGCGGACCGCTCCCTTGCCGCGGGCCCGCATCGTACGCCCGTTGGGAGTGCCCGGGGGCAGTTTCAGGGTGACCGGGGGCCCGCCCAGGGTCGGGACCCTGACCTCCCCGCCGAGCGCCGCCTCCGGGTACGTCACCGGCACCGTCACCGTGAGGTTGTCGTCCTTGCGGCCGAACACCGGGTGCGTGTCGACGTGCACCACCACGTACAGGTCGCCCGCGGGGCCGCCCCGTTCGCCGGGCGCGCCCTTGCCGCGCAGCCTGATCCGCTGCCCGTCGGCGACGCCGGCGGGGATGCGGACCTGCATGGTGCGGGACGACTTGGCCCGGCCGGAGCCCTTGCAGATGTCGCAGGGGTTCTCGGCGATCAGCCCCCGGCCCTTGCAGTCGGGGCAGGGGTCCGTCAGGGAGAAGCCGCCGCCGGAGCCCCGCGCGACCTGGCCGGTGCCGACGCACGTCGGACACACCCGGGGGGTGCCGTTGGCGTCGCCGGTGCCCGAACAGGCCTTGCACGGGGACTGCGAGGACATCCGCAGCGGCACCGTGGCGCCCTCGATGGCCTCGGTGAAACTCAGCGTGACCTCGGACTCGATGTCCTGGCCGCGCCGGGGCTGCACCCGCGTGGTGCCGGAGCTGCCCCGGTTGAACAGGCCCCCGAAGACGTCACCGAGCCCGCCGCCGAAGCCGCCCGCTCCCTGTCCGCCCTGGGCGCCGCCTCCGAAGAGGTCGCCCAGGTCGAAGTTGAACGAGCCGCCGCCCGCGCCGGGGCCCGGGCGGAAGCCGCCGTTGCCGAACAGCGCGCGGGCGTCGTCGTACTCCTTGCGCTTCTTGGGGTCGCCGAGGACGTCGTTCGCCTCGGAGATCTCCTTGAACCGCTCCTCGGCCTTGGCGTTGCCCTTGTTGGCGTCCGGGTGGAACTCGCGGGCGAGCTTCCGGTACGCCTTCTTGATCTCGGCCTCGGTGGCGTCCTTGGGGACGCCGAGGACCTTGTAGTAGTCCTTCTCGATGAAGTCCTTGGTACTCATCCCCGGCGTCCCTCCTTCCCCTCGTGTTCCGCGTCGTGGACGTCAGCCCTCGTCCGGGCCACCGTTCTCCTTGTCGTCGGGCGTCTCCGCGGACTCGGCGTCCGCCTTGACCGTCTGCGCCCCCGGCTGGGGTTCGGCCACGGCCACCCGCGCGGGGCGGATGGTCCGCTCGCCGATGCGATACCCCGGCTGCAGAATCGCCACGCACGTCGTCTCGGTGACATCCGGCGCGTAGCTGTGCATCAGGGCCTCGTGGATCGTCGGGTCGAAGGGCTCGCCCTCCTTGCCGAACTGCTGCAGACCCATCTTCGCCGCGACGGTCTCCAGCGACTCCGCGACGGACTTGAATCCGCCGACGAGTTCGCCGTGCTCCCGTGCGCGGCCGATGTCGTCGAGCACGGGCAGGAGCTCGGTCAGGAGGTTCGCCACGGCGATCTCCTTGACCGTGATCCGGTCCCGCTCGACCCGCCGACGGTAGTTCTGGTACTCGGCCTGGAGCCGCTGGAGGTCCGCCGTGCGCTCACCGAGCGCCGTACGCACCTGGTCCAGCTGGGCCGTCAGACCGGCCACCTGGGCCGCCGCTGCCGCGTCCCCGGCCGGGGCCGCCCCTTCCTCGGGGGCGGCCTTCGGCTCGGCGTCCTCGGAGCCGGAGGAGGGGACGTCGGGCTGCTGCGGCTGACCTTGCGGCTGCTGCTCGTCGAAGCCCGGGGTCTCCTCCGTCACGCGGCACCGTCCTTCCGGTCCTCGTCGACGATCTCGGCGTCGACGACGTCGTCGTCGGCCTTGGCGCCGGCGGCGGCACCCTCGGGACCGCCCGCGGCCTGCGCGGCCTGGGCGTCCGCGTACAGGGCCTGGCCGAGCTTCTGCGACACGGCGGCGACCTTCTCGGTGGCCGTGCGGATCTCGGCGATGTCCTCACCCTTGAGGACTTCCTTCAGCTCGGCGACGGCGGCCTCGACCTCGGTCTTGACCTCGCCGGGAACCTTGTCCTCGTTGTCCTTGAGGAACTTCTCCGTCTGGTAGACGAGCTGCTCGCCCTGGTTGCGGGTCTCGGCGGCCTCGCGGCGCTTCTGGTCCTCCTCCGCGTACTGCTCGGCCTCCTGGCGCATCCGGTCGACCTCGTCCTTCGGCAGCGAGGAGCCGCCGGTGACGGTCATCTTCTGCTCCTTGCCCGTGCCCAGGTCCTTGGCGGTCACGTGCATGATGCCGTTGGCGTCGATGTCGAAGGACACCTCGATCTGCGGGACGCCGCGGGGCGCCGGCGGCAGACCGGTCAGCTCGAACATCCCGAGCTTCTTGTTGTACGCCGCGATCTCGCGCTCGCCCTGGTAGACCTGGATCTGCACGGACGGCTGGTTGTCCTCGGCCGTGGTGAAGATCTCGGACCGCTTGGTCGGGATCGTGGTGTTGCGCTCGATGAGCTTGGTCATGATGCCGCCCTTGGTCTCGATGCCGAGGGACAGCGGGGTCACGTCGAGGAGCAGGACGTCCTTGACCTCACCCTTGAGGACACCGGCCTGGAGCGAGGCGCCGATGGCGACGACCTCGTCCGGGTTCACACCCTTGTTGGCCTCCTTGCCGCCGGTCAGCTCCTTGACGAGCTCGGCGACGGCGGGCATACGGGTGGAGCCACCGACGAGAACGACGTGGTCGATCTCGGACAGGGCGATCCCGGCGTCCTTGATGACGTTGTGGAACGGCGTCTTGCAGCGCTCCAGCAGGTCCGCGGTCAGCTGCTGGAACTGGGCGCGGGTGAGCTTCTCGTCGAGGTGCAGGGGGCCCTCGGCGGAGGCCGTGATGTAGGGCAGGTTGATCGAGGTCTCCGTGGAGGAGGACAGCTCGATCTTCGCCTTCTCGGCGGCCTCGCGCAGACGCTGCAGCGCCATCTTGTCCTTGGCGAGGTCCACGCCGTGGCCGGCCTTGAACTGCTGCACCAGGTAGTCGACGACGCGCTGGTCCCAGTCGTCACCACCGAGGTGGTTGTCACCGTTGGTGGCCTTCACCTCGACGACGCCGTCACCGATCTCCAGCAGCGACACGTCGAAGGTGCCGCCACCGAGGTCGAAGACCAGGATGGTCTGGTCGTCCTTGTCGAGGCCGTAGGCCAGGGCGGCGGCGGTCGGCTCGTTGACGATGCGCAGCACGTTGAGACCGGCGATCTCGCCGGCTTCCTTCGTGGCCTGGCGCTCGGAGTCGTTGAAGTAGGCGGGGACGGTGATGACCGCGTCCGTGACCTTCTCGCCCAGGTACGCCTCGGCGTCACGCTTCAGCTTCTGCAGGATGAACGCGGACATCTGCTGCGGGTTGAACGGCTTGCCGTCCAACTCGACCTTCCAGTCCGTGCCCATGTGGCGCTTCACGGACCGGATCGTCCGGTCCACGTTCGTGACCGCCTGGCGCTTGGCGACCTCGCCGACCAGCACCTCACCGTTCTTCGCGAAGGCGACGACGGACGGCGTGGTCCTGGCACCCTCGGCGTTGGTGATGACGGTGGGCTCGCCGCCCTCCAGAACGCTGACGACGGAGTTAGTCGTGCCCAGGTCGATGCCGACCGCACGTGCCATTTCGATTCCTCCAGCTGACTTGAGTGGAACGGACTCAAGTGTGCACCACCCCGTCCCGCCGGGTCAACAGACCTGAGTCAGACCGACTCAACTTTTATGTTTTACTTATACATAGGAGGCTCCTGACCTGCACATATGTAGATCACTCCTGCCTTCAGGCCGCTCTCGCACGTCGGGCCGGGGCCGGACGTGCGAGAGACCGCCCGGCGGGGCACGCCGTACGCCGCGGCGCCGCGGGGCGCGGCGGCCCCGGGCACCTCGGCGAGGGGCCTCCCCTCACCACCCGGCCTGCGCACGGCGTTCGAGAGCCACCGCGTCCGGCCGGCGCGACGCCCCGACCGCCGGCGCCGCGGCGGAGGCACCCCGGGGCGGCGGCGCATCGGCCGCGGGGAACCGGCCGGCCGCCGGCGCCGGATCGGGCCGTCTGGGACGGGACATCGCCCGCGCACCCCGGGCGCCGGAGGCGCCGAGCCCGTACACCCGCACCCGTGACATCCCCGCCACGACGACGACCGCCGCGCCCACCACCCACCACACCCCGCCCGCCGTCATCCACAGCATGTGGACGGCGACGCCGACGACGACCGACGCGACCGCGCACACCCCCACCACGACGACGACGCCGACCGGGGTGAGCCCCAGCCGACGCAGCCGGTGAGGGAGGTGGTCGGGGCCGCTCCGCCAGGATCGGCGGCCGGCGAGCCGCCGGGAGAGGAGAACGAGTACGGCGTCGGCCGTCGCCGTCGCGGTGAGGGCGAACGGTCCGCCGATCCCGACGCCGTGCCCAGCGGCGTACGCGTACACCTGCACGACGCCCCCCGCGAGCAGGAACCCGACGAACAGCGCCCCGCACTCCCCGAGCGCCACCCGCGCGGGCGGCCAGTTCTGCATCAGGAACCCGGTGAGCCCGGCGGCGAGCACACTGCACAGCGCGGCCAGCCCGTCGAGCACCTCGGCGGCGGCGCACACGCTCAGCCCGAACGCGGTGACGACGCCGACGACGCCGAGCACCCCGTCGGGCCGCCCCAGCCCCTTGAACCCGTGCACGGCGAACACGATCCACGCGACGGCGCCCACGCCGCCGAGGACACCGACCTCCTCGTACGGCACCACGAACGCGGCGGCACAGGCGACCCCGACGACCCGCGGCACCCACGGCAGCCCCCACAGATCACCGATGAGCCCGAGCCCGCCCACGGCCACGCCCGCCAGGAGCAGCCGCCCGGCCTCCGCACCGAGCGGCGCGGCCCCGCTCCACTCCCCCAGCCACGCCACACCGCCCACTCCGCAGACGAGCGCGACACCGCCCAGCAGCGGCACGGGCCGCATCCGCCGCCGCTCCACGATCCCGAACCGCTGCGCGGGCACGCGGACGGCCGCCGTCAGCACGGCGGTGACCAGAAGGGCGGACGCGGCGGCGAGGATTCCGTACAGCACGGAACCAAGTTAGGGGGGATTGTGGCGATTTCATACGAATAACACGATCGTTTTGAAACAGCACGTTCGCCCCACCCCTCCACCGAGGCACGGACAGCACGCACCGGGGGCCGGCAGCGCGGCCCCACTCAGGCGACCCTCAGCGACGCAGATCACCGCGTCGCTGGCTACAGTGCGGCAGAAGAAGTGGGTAGTCTCAGACGGACTGCATAAGTTACCGCTTAGTAATGACCCTCGCAGGCCCGAGGAGCCCCCAATGCAACTCGCCGCGATCATCGTGTCGCTGGTACTGACCGTGGTCGGCGTCGCGCTGCTCGCACGCGCCATCGGTCAGTTCGTCCGGTACTTCAAGCTGGGCCAGCCGGTCCCGGCGGGCAGCCGTACCGACAATCCCTACCAGCGCAGTGTGACGCTGGTGCGGGAGTTCCTCGGGCACACCCGGATGAACCGGTGGGGCATCGTGGGCTTCGCCCACTGGTTCGTGGCCGTCGGCTTCCTCACCCTCCCGCCGACCCTCGCCCAGGCGTTCGGCCAGCTCTTCGAGGCCGACTGGGTGCTGCCGGTCATCGGCGGGTTCCTGCCGTTCGAGCTGTACATCGAGTTCATCGGCGTGATGACGGTCCTCGGCATCGCCACGCTGATCGTGATCCGGCTGCTCAGCCTGCCCTCGCGGGCCGGCCGCAAGTCCCGCTTCGCCGGTTCGAAGGCCGGTCAGGCGTACTTCGTCGAGTACGTCATCCTCACCATCGGTCTCGCCATCTACGTGCTGCGCGGCCTCGAGGGCGCGCTCCACGACGTCGACCACTACGAGGCCGCCTACTTCGCCTCGTACCCGCTGGTCCTCGCCTTCAAGGGGCTCAGCCTCCCGGTCCTGCAGAACCTGGTGTACTTCACCGCGATGGTGAAGATCAGCACCTCGTTCATCTGGATGATCGTCGTCTCGCTGAACACCAACATGGGTGTCGCCTGGCACCGCTTCCTCGGCTTCCCGAACATCTGGTTCAAGCGGAACGCCACCGGTGAGACCGCCCTCGGCGCCCTCCAGCCGATGACGAGCGGCGGCAAGCCGATCGACTTCACCGACCCCGGTGACGACGACGTCTTCGGTGTCTCCCAGGTCGAGCAGTTCTCCTGGAAGGGCCTGCTGGACTTCTCCACCTGCACCGAGTGCGGCCGCTGCCAGTCGCAGTGCCCCGCCTGGAACACCGGCAAGCCGCTCTCCCCGAAGCTGCTGATCATGTCGCTGCGCGACCACGCGCACGCCAAGGCCCCCTACCTCCTCGCCGGTGGCGGCAAGACCATGGAGGGCGAGGAGAAGGCGTCCGAGGAGCAGCTCAAGGACGTCCCGGCCGCCGCGCTCGCGGAGGCCGAGCGGCCGCTGATCGGCACGGTCGAGGAGAACGGCGTCATCGACCCCGACGTGCTGTGGTCCTGCACCACCTGCGGCGCCTGCGTCGAGCAGTGCCCCGTCGACATCGAGCACATCGACCACATCGTCGACATGCGCCGCTACCAGGTGATGATCGAGAGCGCGTTCCCGTCCGAGGCCGGGACGATGCTCAAGAACCTGGAGAAGAAGGGCAACCCCTGGGGCCTGGCCAAGAAGCAGCGGCTGGAGTGGCTCAAGGAGGTCGAGTTCGAGGTCCCGGTCGTCGGCAAGGACATCGAGGACCTCAGCGAGGTCGAGTACCTCTACTGGGTCGGCTGCGCCGGCGCCCTGGAGGACCGCGCCAAGAAGACCACCAAGGCGTTCGCCGAGCTGCTGCACATCGCGGGCGTCAAGTTCGCGATCATGGGCGGCGACGAGAAGTGCACCGGTGACTCCGCCCGCCGCCTCGGCAACGAGCCCCTGTTCCAGGAGCTCGGCATGGAGAACGTCATGGCGCTGAACATGGCGTTCGGCGAGGAGACGGACGAGGACGGCAAGGTGACGCCGGAGTCGGCGAAGCCCAAGTCGGCCAAGAAGATCGTCGCGACCTGCCCGCACTGCCTCAACACCCTCGGCAACGAGTACCCGCAGCTCGGCGGCGACTACGAGGTCATCCACCACACCCAGCTGCTCCAGCACCTGGTGGACGAGGGCAGGCTGGTCCCGGTCACGCCGGTCGAGGGCATCATCACGTACCACGACCCGTGCTACCTGGGCCGCCACAACAAGATCTACACACCGCCGCGCGAGATCATCGGCAAGGTGCCGGGCCTGCGCAACGAGGAGATGCACCGCCACAAGGAGCGCGGCTTCTGCTGCGGCGCCGGTGGCGCGCGGATGTGGATGGAGGAGCGGATCGGCAAGCGCATCAACAACGAGCGCGTCGACGAGGCCCTCTCCCTCAACCCGGACATCGTCTCCACCGCCTGCCCGTTCTGCCTCGTCATGCTGACCGACTCGGTCAACGGCAAGAAGAACGAGGGCAAGGCCAAGGAGTCCATCCAGGTCGTCGACGTGGCCCAGCTGCTGCTGGAGTCCGTCAGGACCCCGGCCGCCGACGAGGACGAGCCCCCCGCGGGCGCGGCCGAGACGGAGAACGAGCCGGAGCCCCAGCCGGTCAAGTGACCGGGCGGCCCTCCGGCCCCGCGACACCCCCGATGCCCCCTTGCTCCCCCCGAGCACGGGGGCATCGCCCCGTCGCACGCGCCGCGCGGTACCGCGCGAACGCCTCGCGGGCGTCCGGTACGAACACCGGGTCCCGCACCATCCGGGCCAGCTCCGCCTCACCCACCCAGCGGTACGAGGCGACCTCGGCGGGGTCGGGCCGCAGCGGGCCCGTGACGACCAGCTCGTGCAGGCCCAGCCAGTAGGGGCTGATCACCCCCGCGCACCGGATCTTCAGCACGGACCGCGGTCGCCCCCGGACCCCCAGCTCCTCCCACAGCTCCCGCGCGGCCCCCTCCTCGTACGACTCGCCGACCTCGGTGGCGCCGCCGAGCAGCCAGGTGAGGTGACCGGGGAAACGGGACATGTCGTCGGGGCGGCGGTGGACCAGGTACCGGCCGGCGGGGTCGCGGCACACGACCGTCGCCACCCGGTGCAGCCACCCCCGGCGGATCGCCTCGCCCCGCTCCACGACACCGATCACCTCGTCGTCGTCGCCGACCCGCTCCACCCGCTCGCCCATGCGGCCCACCCTCGCAGAGGGCACCGACAACGCCCGCCGGCGACGGCCCCGCGGCCCTGCTGCGCCCGTCCGCACCGACCCGGCGCTCACCGCTCCGCGAGCTGCTCCGCCGCCTCCGCCTCCGGCGGCGGCTCCTCGCCGGGGCGTGTCAGGAGGACGAGCCGGCCGGCCGCGTCCTCCTCCCCTCGCCGGTCGCGTCGCCGTCCCCCGCACCGGTCGTGTCGCCGCCGTCCCCCTCGCCGGTCGCGTCGTCCCGGCCGAAGATCCGGGCCGCCGCGTCCGGGAGGGACTCGTCCTCCCCCGGATCCACCACCACGTGCACCTCGTCGCCGGGTGACTCCCGGACGGCGAGGGCATCGGAGGGGTCGACGCCCTGGACGGCGTACGCCGTGTAGACGGTCCGGTCCTCCTCGGCCGGGGCGTCGGCGGCGTCCTCCCCGCCGCCCTGGTCGTCGCAGAACGCCTGCCGGGCCGTGCCCACCTCCGCCCCGAGCGCGTACTCCACACGGCCCACGTCGATGTACCGGCCGTCGCGGAAGTCCACGACGAACGCACAGGACGCCGAGGACTCCCCGCCACCGCCGAGCGCGGCGCAGCCGACGGCCAGGGGGGTCAGGACGACGGCGGCCAGGGCGGTCCGCGCACGGGCGACGAGCATGGTCACGTCTCCTTCGTCAGGGTTCGCTTCGCTCCCTGGACGCACGGCCCCCGTCGAACGTTCGCCTCACTCGCCGGTCACCCGCACACAACCCTTCGTACGCCCCACGTGTCACACCGACGAGGCACACCCAAGAACCGCCCTACGCCGTCCTCCTGGAGGTCACCCGTGGTTGCAAGGAAGCTCGTCGTGGCCGCCTGTGCGGGAGCGCTCGCGGTGGCGGGGCTCGCCCTGCCGCTGGCCGGGAGCGCGGTCGCCGCGCCGGGGGCGAGGGACGACTTCAACGGCGACGGGTACCGGGACCTCGTCGTCGGCACCCCCGGGGCCAACGCGGTGACCGTCACGTTCGGGTCCTCCTCGGGCGTCGGCACCGGCTCCGCCAGGTCGGTGACCCTCACCCAGGACTCCCCGGGCGTACCCGGCGTCCGGGAACCCGAGGACGAGTTCGGCGAGAACGTGACCAGCGGCGACGTGAACGACGACGGCTACGCCGACCTGATCGTCGGCGCCCCCGGCGAGAAGGTCGACGGCAGGCCGGACGGCTCCCTCACCGTCCTGTGGGGCGGCGCCCGCGGACTGCGCACCGGCGGCACGGTCCTGGGCGCCCCCACCGCCGAGGACGTCCGCTTCGGCGAGGGCGCCTCCTTCGTCGACCTCGACGGCGACGGCTCCGGCAACCTGGTCGTGGTCTCCGAGAACCGCTTCTGGTGGTACGCCGACGGCGTACCGGACGGGCCCGCGCTCGCCCCGGAGGTCGACTTCCTGCCCGACGGGGTCCGGCTCGACGGCGTCCTCGGCGGGCACTTCTCGGGCGGCTCGGGCAGCGACTACGTCCTGCACGGCACCGACGCCGCCGGCCACGGCTTCGCGGGCTACCTGCGGGGCGGCGCCGGCGACATCGGCTCCTCCTACCGGCCCCTCCACCGGGGCGCCGTGTCCGACGTGATCACCGAGCCGCGGGTCGCCGCCGCCGACGTCGACGGCAACGGGTACAGCGACCTCGTCCTCGGCGAAGCGGGGGCCGGCACCGGCGGACGGATCACCGTGTGGCCCGGCAACGACCGCGGCCTCGGCGTCAACACCTGGCCCTCCCGGTCGTACAGCCAGGCGAGCACGGGCGTGCCGGGCGCCGACGAGCCGGGCGACGGCTTCGGCGGCTCGGTCGCCGCGGACGACGTCACCGGCGACGGATACGCGGACGTGGCCGTCGGCGCGCCCGGCGAGACCGTCGACGGGGTGCGGGGGGTGGGCGGCGTCGTCCTGCTGAAGGGGTCCGCGGGCGGCCCGGGCCGGGGAACGTCATGGCACCAGGCCACCCCCGGCGTGCCCGGCGCGGCCGAGACCGACGACGCGTTCGGCGCCGCCGTGCGGCTCAAGGACATCAACGGCAACGGCCGCGCCGACCTGGCGATCGGCGCGACCGGCGAGGACATCGGCACCACGCGGGACACCGGCGCGGTCTGGGTCCTGCGCGGGACGGCCTCCGGTCTCACCACGTCCTACGCCGCCTCCTTCAACGCCCTCGACCTCGGTCTCGGCGGCACCGCGTACCCCGCTTTCGGCACCCTTCTCCGTTAGGGGGTGTCGTTCGGCCGGCGTCGGCTGCAGGATCGGTGCCGTCGGGTCGGCGAGACCCGCGGACCGGGCATGATCCGAACGACAAGGCTCGGCCCCCGTCAGACCCGACGCCGCGACTCCCGCCGCCCCCAGACCAGTTGGAGCCCTCGTGTCCACCACCCCCCATCGCCGCGGCCCCCGGCCGCTCGGCGGACGAAGAGCCCTCACCGTCGCCCGTCCCTCCGCCCTCCCCGCCGCCGTCCTCGTCACCGTCGCCGGCCTCGGCCTCGGCCTCGGGATGGTCGTCGCGCCCCCGGCGACGGCCGCGGGATCCGTACGCGGCGACTTCGACGGCGACGGCTACGCCGACCTCGCGGTGGGCGTGCCCGCGGGCACCGCGGACGGGCACGCGCGGGCCGGTTTCGTGCACGTGCTGTGGGGCTCCGCGGACGGCCTCGGCGGCCGGAGCACCAGGATCGACCAGGCGAGCGGCGGCATCCCGGGCACGGCGGAGGCCGGTGACCAGTTCGGGTACGCCGTGCGGGCCGCGGACTTCGACGCGGACGGGTACGCCGACCTCGTGGTGACCGCGCCCGGCGAGCAGGTCGGCGGCACCGGCGGGCACGAGGGCGCCGCCTATGTGCTGTGGGGCTCGGCGAGAGGGCTCAGGGCGGGGCTGACGGTGGCGAAGGGAGAACCCGGGCAGCGGCTCGGACGGCTGGTCACCGCCGGGGACTACGACGGCGACGGCGACCGCGACCTCGTCCTCGCCGTGAGCGGCGAGGAGGGCGGCGCGACGGTCCTGCGGCCGGGGCCGCTCAGCGCCGCCGCGCCCACGACGCTCGTCGAGGGCTACGACTTCGGTGACGCCCGCGCGCTGACCAGCGCGGACTTCGACGGCGACGGCAGGGACGACCTGGCCGTCACGTACAAGGGCCTGGAGATCTCGGGCACCCGCGTCCGTTCCCTGGCCCCCGGCGGCTGGACGACACGCTGGCAGGCCGCCGACTTCGGCTCCGCGCTCGCCGCCGGTGACTTCGACGGCGACGGCCGGACGGACCTGGCGATCGGCGAGGTGCTGCCCGACCCCGAGGCGGAGCACCCGTCCTGCGCGGACCGTCTCGGCGGCGCCCTCGCCACGGTGTACGGGGCGGCGGACAGCACGCTCGGCGGCCAGGTCACCTGCACCACGCAGTCCTCCCCCGGGGTGGGCGGCACGGCGGAGGCCGAGGACAACTTCGGTGCCGCGCTGGCGGTCGTCGACCTCGACAGGAGCGGCCCCGACTCCCTGCTGGTCGGCGCGAGCCATGAGGCGGTGGGGTCGGTGGTCCGCGCGGGCGCCTACTGGGAGCTGGAGGCGGGCGGCGACCGGGTGTTCACCGGCCCGGCCTTCACCCAGAGCTCCGCCGGGGTGCCGGGCACGGCCGAGGAGGGCGACCTGTTCGGGGCGGCGGTGGCGGCGGCCGACTTCGACACGGCGGGCTACGACGACCATGTGATCGGGGCGCCCGGCGAGAACGCCCCCTCGGGCGCCCTCTGGTACCGCCCGTCGGCGGGCGACGCCTCCCGTCTTCCGGCGGTGTCGCTGACCCCGGCGAAGCTCGGACTGACGGGAGCGTCCGGGTACGGGGCGGTGCTCGGCGGGTGAGCCGTGCGGAGCGCGGGGGAGTAAGAGGGTCCCCCGCGCCCCACCGGTTCCACGCGCCACAGAAATTTCTCGAACTCCCGTACAACCGTCGCGTGTCTTTGGCGGTCTCCTGTTCGCCGACTTCCCCGTGACCCCGGAACGAACTACGGGCGAACCGGACAGGAAGGGCACCCCATTGACTGCGGACGCCCGCGAGCGTCCCCGCATGCAGCAGGAGATTCCCGCATGCACAAGCATCTGCGACTCGCCCTCGCGACGGCCTCCGCGGCCGCGCTGACGGGCGGTCTGCTCACGTTCTCGGCCGTGACGGCGACGGCGGCCGACTCGGTCCACCACCCGGTGGCGGACTTCAACGACGACGGCTACGGCGATGTCGCGTACGCGGCCGGAGAGGCCACGGTCGGCGGCAGGAAGCACGCCGGACAGATCGTCGCCCTGTACGGCTCCGCGAGCGGTGTGACGTCCACGAAGCGCACCTCGATCAGCCAGAACACCTCCGGTGTGCCCGGTACCGCCGAGACGAACGACGCGTTCGGCTGGGTCAGCGCGTACGGCGACTTCAACGACGACGGATACGACGACCTCGCCGTCTCCGCGTACATGGAGGACGTCGGCAGCGACGCGGACGGCGGCACCGTCGTGATCGTGTGGGGCTCGTCGGCCGGGCTGTCCGGCGCCACGACCCTGAACGACCCCGCGCCCTCCTCCCACGACAGGTGGGGCAAGACCCTGGCCGCGGGCGACTTCGACGGCGACGGCAAGGAGGACCTCGCGGTCGGCGCCACGTCGAGCACGATCCACGTCTTCCAGGGCGGCATCAGCAAGTCCGGCACCTACGGCAAGCGCTCCACCGTCAAGCCGCCCATCCTGTCCGGCGACGGCACCGGCCCGCTCAACCTCACCGCGGGCGACGTCAACGGCGACAAGCGGACCGACCTGATCGTCGACGGCTTCGAGACCGACAGCGCGTACAACTGGAACGCCAACTACTACGTGCCGGGCACCGCCTCCGGGCTGTCCGCCGCGTCCGCGCAGAAGCTGAAGCCCGGCGTCATCACCGGCATCGGCGACGTCAACGGCGACGGTTACGGCGACATCGTGACCGGTGAGGAATGGGACCCGTCCAAGGACGGCAGCGAGCCCTCGGTTCCCGAGTCCGCCACCGGCGGCAAGGTCCACATCGTCTTCGGTTCCGTCGACGGCCCGGCCGGGTCCACCTCGCTGACCCAGAACACCGGCAACGTGCCCGGTTCCTCCGAGCGCGGCGACTTCTTCGGCAACGATCTGTCGCTCGGCGACATCAACGGTGACGGCTACCAGGACCTGGCGGTGGGCGCCGCCGGCGAGAACCTCGGCGGAGCCGTCAACACGGGCGCGGTGACGGTCCTCTACGGCTCGGCCGCCGGTCTCGACACCTCCTCCGGCTCCCAGTACTTCGCCCAGTCCACGGCGGGTGTCCCCGGCTCGGACGAGACCAACGACTTCTTCGGGTCCGAGGTGAAGCTCACCGACGTCACCGGCGACGGCCGGGCGGACCTCACGGTCGGCGCGTACGGCGAGAACGCGGGCAACGGCTCGGTGGTCTACCTGCCGTCCAACGGCACGAAGATCAGCACGACCGGGTCGCGTTCCCTCGCCCCGTCCTCGCTCGGCGTGTCGACGGACGCGTCCCCGCTGTTCGGCGGCAACGCCGCCAACTGACCCTTCGCAGGCAGGAATCGGGCCCGCATCCTCGGGGGTGCGGGCCCGCTCCCCGTCCTCCCGCACCGCATCACCCCCACCCCTCACCTTCACCCAGGGAAGAGACCTCATGAAGCGCCCCCTGCGGACCGCCCTGGCCGCGGCGACGGCCGCCGCCCTGACCGGCGGCCTCCTCACGATCGCCACCGCCGCCCCCGCGTCCGCCGCCCCCGCGAAGTACGCCGACGACTTCAACGGCGACGGCTTCCGCGACTACGCCGTCTTCTCGTACGGGCCGGGCGAGCCCAACAAGGGCGGTGGAGTCCTCGTCACCTTCGGCACCGCCGACGGGCCGGGCACGAAGACGCAGTTCATCGACCAGTCCAGCGCGGGCGTCCCCGGCGCCGACGAGAACGACGACTTCTTCGGCGAGGTCCGCACGGCCGCCGACTTCGACAAGGACGGCTACGGCGACCTCGCGGTGTCGGCGAACGGCGAGAACGTCGGCTCGTACAAGGACAACGGCACCGTCACCGTCCTGTGGGGCAGCGCGAAGGGCCTGTCCGGCGGCACGACCGTGCCCGACAGGGGCGCGAAGGGCGCGTCCGGTCTGGCCGCCGACCTCGCCACCGGTGACTTCAACGGCGACGGCAACCAGGACCTGGCCCTCGTCCGCGACCACAAGACGTACGTCTACCGGGGCGCGATCACCAGGTCGGGGGTGAAGGGCTCGGTGACCGTCCTGGACAAGGACACCTCGTCGTTCTACTCCACCGCCGTCGTCGCCGGGAGGATCGACAAGGACGGCAAGACCGACCTGGTCGTCGTCGGCGACGTCGTCACCGACACGTACATCGCCTCCGACGCCTGGTTCGTCAAGGGCGGCAAGGCGAAGCTGTACCCCGGCAAGACCCTCCGCCTGGAGTCGGTGAAGGGCAACGGCGGCCAGGCCGAGCGGGGCGGTGACGGCGTGATCGCCGACTTCGACAAGGACGGCTACGGCGACCTCGCGATCGGCACCCCGCTGTACGACAGGTACCGGGGCCGCGTGACCGTCTGGTACGGCGGCTCGACCGGCCCCTCCTCCAGGACGGCCCGTTTCACCCAGGCCACGAAGGGGGTCAAGGACACCCCCGAGGTCGACGACGCGTTCGGCGCGTCCGTCTCCGCCGGCGACGTGAACGGCGACGGCTACCGCGACCTGGCCGTCGGCGCGTACGGCGAGAAGCTCGGCACCCACCCGTACGCCGGCGCCGTCCACGTCCTCCTCGGCTCCAGGTCGGGCCTCACCGGCACGGGTTCGCAGTGGTTCGCCCGCGACACCCCCGGCGTCCCCGGCGGCCTGCAGGACGAGTCCTTCGGCAACACGGTGCGCCTGCGCGACACCAACCGCGACGGCAAGGCGGACCTGTACGTCGCCGCGAACTACGGTTCGCTCGTGCTGCGGGGTTCGTCGAAGGGCATCACCACCACGGGCGCGCAGCAGGTCGGCGGCGACATCATCCCCGGCATGCTCCAGTAGCCCGGCGGATCGCTGGAAACCGGGGCCGTCGTTCGCCCCCGTGGCTGTTCGCCGGGCCCGTGGCCGTCCGCCGGACCCCGGTCACCAGGGCCCGGCGGGCGCCGGCGGTCAGTGGCCGCTCAGGTGCCTGCCGTACGACAGGGCCGTCGTCGGGGACGGCAGGCCCAGGTTGGACGGGGTGAGGGCGTACGGGCCCGTCGTGGAGGTCCTCGGCAGGACCCAGACGCCGCCCGAGCCGCCGTTCTCCCCGGGGGCGCCCACCGCCGTGTCGGGGACGCCGTCCCTGTCGTAGTCGCCGGTCGCGACGGCCGTGCCGAACGCGTCGCCGGTCTCGGCCACGCCGGGGACGCGGGGGCTGTCCTGGTGGTACGGGACGGACGTGGCCTCACCGTACGGGTCGACGATGCCGCTGCCGTGGCCGAGCAGGAGCGTGGCGGCGCCGGCGCGGGCGCGGCTGCCGATGGCCTCGCCGGGCGCGCCGGCGACCAGGTCGTCGCGGCCGTCGCGGTTCCAGTCCAGCACGGCGAGGGACGCGCCGAAGCGGTCGCCGTCCTCGGCGACGCCGTACACGCCGACGGTGTCCTGGTTGAGGGTCTGGGTGCGCGCGCCGAAGGAGCCCGCGTGGCCGTAGAGGACGTGGATGCCGCCGCCCTCGGCGTACGACTCGGGGCCGCACGGGTCGTCGATGTTCTCGTCGGCGATCTCGCGGCACTCGCCGAGGGCCAGGTCGTCCAGGCCGTCGCCGTCGAAGTCGCCGGTGGCGAGGGCGGAGGCCGCGCCGTTGTCGGCGTTCCAGAAGTTGGCCATGCGGCGCTCGGCCGGGTCCCACGTCCACAGCCGGACGTGCGACCGGGTGGAGGGGGCGTCGACCGTGTGGTACGCGAGGGCCAGGTCGTCCGTGCCGTCGGTGTCGAAGTCGCCGGTGGCGAGGACGGGGGCGCGGCCGCCCATGGGTGCGGCGAGGACGGTGGTGATCACGAGGTCCTCGCCGTCGTCCACGACGGCCCGCAGGACGACCTTGTCGCGGCCGCCGACCACGATGTCCCGGCCGCCGTCGCCGGTCACGTCGGCCGCGGCGACCGACCAGCCGTACGCGGCGCCGGCGGACGGGCCGACCAGGGCGTTCGAGCCGGGGCGTGAGGTGCCCTTGCCGCCGCCCACGACGACGACCACGCCCGCGTCCGTGCCGCGGCCGTTCACGTCCTCACCGGGGGCGCCGACGATCAGCTCGGCCGCGCCGTCGCCGCTGAGGTCCTCCAGCGCCACGGCGGCACCGAAGCGGTCGCCCTGCTCCGGGGTGCCGGGGACCTCCGCGGTGGCCTGACTGATGCGGATGCCGCCGTGGCGGCCGACGCCCTCGGCACCGCCCCACAGGACGTGGACGTAGCCGGCCCTGGCCTTGCCGTTCACGGTCGCGTCGGGCAGGCCGACGGCGAGGTCCGGGTAGCCGTCGGCGTTGAAGTCGCCGGTGACGGGGGAGGGCCGGGGCGCGGCGAGCGCGTGGGGCGCCGCGGCGAGCGCGAGTGCCGTCGTGGCCGAGCAGGCCGCGACGGCGGCGGCCAGGGCGTACGTCCGTCTGTGCACGGGAGGCTCCAGGTGGGTGGCCGGATATCGGCGGTGGTGCGGGTGCACCTGTTGGACACCTGGAGACCGGGTGGGGTTGCGCTCCGCGTGAGGACGGGGCGCGCGGTGGCCCGGGAGTCGTGGGACGGCGTCAGGACCAGAACTCCTCCACCTCGTCCAGGTCCTCCTGGCACTCGTCGATGTCGGTGATCTTGTCTCCGACGATGCGGAAGACCAGGCAGCTGACCTGGTCGATGTGCTTGCCGCCCCGCTCGGCGGTGTAACGGTGCACGGCGACGACGTGGCCCCGGCCGTCGACGCACACGTGACTCAGGTCGACGTTGAACGTTCCGCCGGTCTCGTCGAAGAGCCGCTGGTAGAGCTGGACCATCGAGTCCTGGCCCTTGTGGTCGCCGGAGAGCATGTGGCTGCCGGGGACGTGGTGCGTACAGTCCGCCGTGCTGAGGCCGCGCAGAGTGTCCATGTCACCGCGTGAGAATGCCTCGTAGCACGTGCGGACGAGCTGTGCGTTGGGGTGTTCAGCCATGGGGGATCGCCGGCTTTCCCTTTGGATTCTTTGGGTCATGTGCCTGCATTTGCCCGATAAGGAAATTATCTGCGCCGGTGTGGGCCTCCGCGAGTGCGCCCCTGTGCGCACTCCGAGCGAAAAGCACGCACCAGGGCACGCCCGGCACCGGCGCCCCCCTGACACACGCCCGGACGCACTCCCGGACGCACTCCCGGACGCACTCCCTGACGCACCCCTCGCGCCCCCGTGCCCCCCTGAGTCCTCCCGGATGATCCCTGAACGGAATCTCCGACCCGAGTACCTGACGATCCCTTAGGGGATGTCACAGCTCGGCCGCAAAGCCGGTCCGGTGCCCCCCGGCCCGGCACGCCGCTCGCCGGGACCAGGTACGTTCGATGACGTGGCTGGATTCAGGATCGGACGCGGCCGGGACAACGGCGCTCCTCAGACGCGACCGCAACACCCCCCGCACGGACAGCAGGCCCCGCAGGCCGGCGGCCCGTCGTACGGCTATCCCCAGACGCCCCCGGGCCCGCCGTACGGCGGCGGCCGGGGCGGCAACCAGGGCTGGCCCCAGACGCACGGCGGCAGGCCGGGCGGCTACGGCCCCCAGGGCCAGCAGGGCCACCAGGGTCACCAGGGGAACCACGGCGAGCCGGAGTACTTCGGCGACGGCGGCGGCCACCACGGCGGCGCCGGCGCGGACCCGTACGCGGCGAACAACCCGGGCCACACCCAGATGTTCGCCGTCGGCGAGGACCCGTACCAGCAGGGCGACACCTACCGCGCCGGGCACGCCCCCGCGGCCCCGGTCGGCCCGCGCCTGCACTGGAAGGACCTCCTGAAGGGCATCGTCACCAGCCCGAACCAGACGTTCCTGGTGATGCGTGACTACGCGGTGTGGGGCCCGGCCCTCGTCGTGATGTTCCTCTACGGCCTGCTCGCCGTCTTCGGCTTCGACACGGCCCGCGAGGACGCGATCAACGCGACGCTGTCGAACGCCGTGCCGATCGTCCTGGTCACCGCCGTGACGATGGTGCTGAGCACGTTCATCCTGGGCGTGGTCACCCACACCCTGGCCCGCCAGCTGGGCGGCGACGGCGCGTGGCAGCCGACGGTCGGCCTCTCCATGCTGATCATGGCGCTCACGGACGCGCCGCGCCTGGTCGTGGCGATGTTCGCGGGCGGTGACGCGCCCTTCGTCCAGATCCTCGGCTGGATCACCTGGGTCGCCGCGGGCGCCCTGCTGACCCTGATGGTCTCCAAGTCCCACGACCTCCCCTGGCCGAAGGCCCTGGGCGCGTCGGCGATCCAGCTGATCGCGATCCTGTCCCTGATCAAGCTGGGCACGTTCTGACCCCGGAGCAACAGCCTCCCGCGCACACACGAACGACGCGATGAGGGGCTCCCGGTCACCCGACCGGGAGCCCCTCACCCACCTCAGGCTGCTGGAGCCCCCCTGTACTCACGGCAGGTCGGCGGGGGTGTCCGCCGGCCCGCTCCGGCCCCTCAGGCAGGGAAGCCGAGCACGGCGACCGGGGGCGAGGTCGGTTCCCTCGATCCGCCCGCCGGCTCCACGGTGACTCCCATGCCCGAGGCACCGTCGACGGCGCCTCGCAGCAGAACGGCCTGCTCCGTGCGACCGGAATCCATCAGACCGGCCGAGCGCATGGTGCCGCGGTCGTCGAACCAGAGCTGATAGACCTTGCCCGCGGCGGGCCGGGCCATCCCGGAGACGAGGAACACGGCCTTGTCCTGCTCCCGGGAGACCACGACCGTGCCGGTGGCGCCGCCGCCCAGTGCCGCGGTGCGCGTCCTGGCGTCCGGTGATGCCAGGACGGCCGCGATCGCCTCGGTGCCGCTCTGCGCGCTGCGCGCCTGGCGCAGGGCGTCCTCGGCCCGCTGGTGCTGCCAGACGGTCGTACCCCCCAGCGTGGCGGCCGCGGCGAGGCATGCGGCCAGGGTCCACCGGGACAGCAGCCGGGCGCGTACCGCGGCCCGAGCCGTACGTACCGCCGTCAGCCCGTCCGGCGTTTCCTGCCGTACGGACGAGACGCGGTGCAGCACCCGCGCGCGCATGGCGTCCGGAGGCGGCACGGTGACGGCGAGTCCCAGCCGGGCCGCGGTGGCCGACAGTTCGGCGGCCTCCTGCGCACACGGCTCGCAGCCCGCCATGTGGCGTTCGAAGGCGACGAGTTCGTCGCCGGACAGGGCGTGCAGGGCGTAGGCCCCTGTCAGACGGTGCAGATCGGCGGTGGTGGTCACGCGGTCACCCCCAGGCAGTCACGCAGGCGGATGAGCCCGTCCCGCAACCGGGTCTTGGCAGTCCCCAGCGGAAGGGTGAGCGCCTCGGCCACCTGGCTGTAGGTCAGCCCGCGGTAGTAGGCGAGAGTGACGGCCTGGCGCTGGATCTCGGTCAGCGTGCGCAGGCACCGTCGGACCTGTTCCCGTTCCAGCCTGGCCTCGACCTGCTCGCTCACCTCGTCGAACTCGGGTGTCCGCGCCAGCAGCGCGGCCCGGTGGTCCCGGGCGGCGGCGGCCTCGACGGAACGGACGCGGTCCACCGCGCGGCGGTGCGCCAGGGTGAGGATCCAGTTGACCGCCGTCCCACGCTCGGGCCGGTAACGGGGGGCTGTCCGCCACACCTCCACGAGCACCTCCTGCGCCACCTCCTCCGACTGCGCCGGATCGCGCAGCACGGCGCGCGCGACCGCCAGGACGGACCCGGCCACCGCGTCGTAGACGGAGGCGAACGCGTCCTCGTCCCCGAGAGCGACGCGGCCCACCAGTTCATCGAGATCCGGTTCCGGCGATGGTCTTCCGCCGATGTGCACGGCTTCTTTCACTGGATCCTCCGCGGTCGGGGCAACTCCGGACGTAATCCGATTCCGCCGTGACCGCGGATTGGTCCCGGCGGCGAGGAATACGCGCAGGTGTTCCGGAACGGGGCCGGCGCGGCGATCGGCCACCCGACTGGATCAGGTCCGGGCGGACCACCGGGTCCGGGTGGATGCCGCGGTGTCCACCCGGCACCAGACCGACGTGCCCTCGCTGTGGAAGCGGGTGCCCCGTGCCGTGGAGAGGGCGTCGACGAGGAGGAGACCCCGGCCGTCCTCGTCGGCAGATGCGGCGCGGCGCGGCCGGGGCGGGAGCGCACTGTGGTCGGTGAGTTCGACGGTGAGTTCTGTGCCCGCGAGGTGGAGGGACAGGACGAGACTGCCGTCGCCGTGTCGAATCGCCCGGGTGACGAGTTCGGTGACGACGACCTGCGCCGCCTCCGTGAGGTCCTCGGCGCGCCAGTCGAGGAGCGCGCGGGCGGTGAAGTGACGGGCACGTGATGCCGACCGCGGTTCCGAGGGCAGAACCAGGCCACGGGTGCGGGTGTCGGGCAGGCGCACGGCGAGCAGGGTGACGTCGTCGTCGTGGCGCTCCGGCCGAGGGATGAGAGTACGAAGGGCGAGGTCCGCGGTCTGTTCCAGGGCACCCAACGTGTGGTCCGCTCCCGTCAGGCCGGAGTGCAGGGTCTCGGCGAGCAGAGCGATGCGGGCGTCGAGATCGGCACCCGGTTCCTCGACGAGGCCGTCGGTGTAGAGGAAGAGGGTGCTGCCGGGTGCCAGGGTGTGCGTGGTCTGCCGGTGCGGGACTCCGCCGACACCGAGCGGAACGCTGATGGGGGCGTCGAGTTGCCGCGGCCGGCGTCCGGCGTCGGCGGCCAGCACGGGCGGATGTCCCGCACTGCACAGGCTGAGCTGCCCCTGGTGGTGGTCGAGGAGCAGGTAGCAGCAGGTGACGAGTTGGTCGCGCAGCTCGCAGACGAACGAGTCGAGGTGGTTCATCAGCCGCTCGGGGTCCATGCCGGCCTTGGCCAGGGCGTGGGTGGCCGCCCTGAGCTGCCCCATGACGGCTGCCGCGTCGATCCCCCTGCCCATGACGTCCCCGATGACGATGCCGGTACGTCCCTTCTCCAGGGGGATGACGTCGAACCAGTCGCCGCCGACACCGGCGTCCTGCGCGGACGGCAGGTAGCGGCGCGCGGTGGGCAGGTGCGCCAGCCGGGGCGGATCGCCCATGAGGCTGTTCTGCAGGGTGTAGGCGATGCGCTGCTGCTGCCGGTAGCGGTCGCTCAGTTCGGCTTCGAGGCGCTTGCGTTGGCTGATGTCCCTGACCGCGAGACTGAGCAGGTGCCCGGCCTCGCCCTTGATCGTGCCGAGGCTCACCTCGACGGGGAAGACGCGCCCGTCCGCGTCCGTCGCCCACACGTCCTCGTCGAAGGTCACGGGGCGGTCGCCGCCCAGTCGTTGGTAGGCGCGCCGGAGAGCCGACAGCCGAGGACGGTGGGCATCGGGTGCCAGGTGCTCGACCGGGATGCCCAGGAGATGGCTGCGCGGCATGCCGAAGAGCCGTTCGGCCTGGGCGTTGGCCATGACGACGGTGCCGTCGGCGTCCGTGATCAGAAGGGCGTCAGGGGCGGATTCCATCAGGTCCCGGAATCGCTGGTGGGCTCGCTCAACCTGCTGGTGTGCCGCGACCTTCGCGGTCTCGTCGACGGAGATCCCGCACACCGCGTGCGGCCGGCCGTTCTGGTCGGGCAGCGGGAAGAGCGTGGTGGAGTAGATGTGGGCGCGGTCCTCGATCGTGATGTGGTCCACCCGGTGCACGGCCGAACCCCGTGCCAGCATCTCCGCGTCGGCCGCACGCGCCGCCTCGGCGAAGCGCGGAGAGAGGACTTCCTGCGTCAGCCGGCCCACGATCTCGTCCCGCGGAAGCCCCGTGGCGCGTTCGAACTCCGCGTTGGCGGCCGTGTATCGGCCTTCGAGGTCCTTGATGAAGACCAGGGCCGGCAGATGGTCCATGAACTCCTGCGACCAACGGGACCTGGCCAGCCGATTCTGTGCGCGTGAGTGCGCCACCTCCACCCGGTGTCCGGCACGCAGCGACAGAAGGACGACGGTCATGAAGACGCACACGTGCCCGGAGACCAGCAGCGCGGCGCCCAGACGGGTGCCGTACCAGCCGATGTCCTGTCCCTGGAGCAGCAGCCAGCCCATCAACGGTGGTAGGACGAGGACCGTGGCCGTCATCCTCCGGCCCAGCATTCCCGTTGTGCCCGTGTTGCACAGCAGGCCCGCGAGTCCCTGCCGGGGCAGGGCCAGGAAGATCCCCGTGCCCAGCAGCACCAGGGCGGAGGCGGTGTGCGGGGCCATACCGACGTAGGCGCCGATCCGTCCCAGTTCCGGCACCCGGTAGATCAGTCCGTACCAGCGCAGCAGCCCCAGCATCAGTACGAGCAGGCCGAGAGCCTGCCCACAGGCGACCACCGATTGCCGGGGTCGGCTCAGCATGAGTTGCGCGGAGCCCGCAAGCATGAGCGCCACGGCGGTGTTCGGTGCCATCCGGCCGGGTGGGGAGCCCGCCGCGAGCAAGTGGTCCGCCGTGTCGTCGCGAACGAAGAACTGATCGATGCCGAAGCATCCTCCGCTGACGTACTCCATGAGGCTCGCGAGTCCGATCACGGCGCCGCACAGTGCGGCGGCTCGTCCCGCGGAGACGGACAGCCTGCCGGACGCCCTGCTCACGACTCGGGTCAGCCCGAGGCCGAGGAGTGTGAGCGCCAGCGCGGTATTGGCCTTGATCCATCCGTCCGGTCCCGGCCAGGCGCCCCGCAGTGCGCCGGCGGGCAGGATCCAGCCGAGGAGACCGACTGCGCCGAGCAGGGCGGCGCCCCAGGCCAGAAGGCTTGCCGCGCGCTGGGTCCGGCTGACACCCGTGGTGCTGAAGGGCAGTCCGGAAGGATCTGGGGCGGCCGGGACGGAAACACGTGATGAAGCACTCGGCGCCGACGGGGACGGCGTCACGGCCTCGTCGCTCCGGTCGCATCCAGCTGCTCGGTAGCTCATGATCCCGCTTCGGGTGCTGCGGCGCCGCTGCCGTGGTCTACGGCCTGCCCGGTCGCGCTGTTGGGTGGGGGACGGCCTCATAAGACGTCCGAACCTAGGCGAGCAGGATCGCGGGTCATGACACTTTGGCTTTTATGATGGATTCTTCAACTAGTCAGCCGTTTTTCGTGTCGGATTGATCATCCGTCGGTGCGCCGGTGAACGCCTCTCCCACCGTGCGCGGCCGGTGACGTCCGAGGCGGACGGCGCGAACGTCCGCGACGAACCGCGCGTGCGTCCGGCACTGTCCGGCACCCGCGATGTGGTGCTTCTCCGGGGAGCGGAGAGCCTCCCGCTGGAACCGCGCGGCAGAGTCAGCGCCCGAAGTCAGTGTGCGCGACGGGCCGTGCCTGGAGCAGCGGCCGTCCCTGGCTCCCCCATGACGAGCACCACGACGGTGTCAAAGCGCGACCCACGACAGGATGCGAAGCGCAGGTCAGATCGCTGCCGATGGGATTCCCGGTCGGAACGAACCAGCTCAGAGCGCTTCCTTGGACGGAGCAACAGGCTCCCCCGCCTTCCGTACCACAGGCAGAACACTCCACGGAAAGTTGATCCACTCGTCCGTCCGCTTCCACACGTACTCGCACTTCACGAGGGAGTGGGACTTCTCGTAGATCACGGCGGACCGGACCTCGGCGACGGCGTCGAGGCAGAAGTCGTGGACGAGCTTGAGCGTCTTGCCCGTGTCGGCGACGTCGTCCGTGATCAGGACCTTCTTGTCGGAGAAGTCGATCGCGTTGGGCACGGGCGCGAGCATGACGGGCATCTCGAGGGTGGTGCCGACGCCGGTGTAGAACTCCACGTTGACCAGGTGGATGTTCTTGCAGTCGAGGGCGTAGGCGAGCCCGCCGGCGACGAAGACGCCGCCGCGGGCGATGGAGAGGATGATGTCGGGCTCGTACCCGTCGTCGGCGATGGTCTGCGCGAGTTCGCGCACGGCGGCGCCGAACGCCTCGTAGGTGAGGTTCTCCCGGGCCTGGGACACGCTCACACCTGCGTCCGGTGGAAGTTGAGGAAGGACCGGGAGGCGGTCGGCCCGCGCTGACCCTGGTACCGGGACCCGTACCGCTCGCTCCCGTACGGGGACTCGGCCGGCGAGCTGAGCCGGAACATGCACAGCTGCCCGATCTTCATACCGGGCCACAGCTTGATCGGGAGCGTGGCGAGATTCGACAGCTCCAGCGTCACATGGCCGGAGAACCCGGGGTCGATGAACCCGGCGGTGGAGTGGGTGACGAGCCCGAGCCGCCCGAGCGAGCTCTTGCCCTCCAGACGGGAGGCGAGATCGTCGGGCAGCGTGATGACCTCGTAGGTGCTGGCGAGGACGAACTCCCCGGGGTGCAGGATGAACGGCTCGTCGCCCTCGGGCTCCACGAGGCGGGTGAGATCCGCCTGCTCGATGGAGGGGTCGATGTGCGGGTACCGGTGATTCTCGAACACCCGGAAGAAGCGATCGAGCCGCACGTCGATGCTCGACGGCTGCACCATGGATTCGTCGTACGGATCGATCCGCACCCGTCCCGCGTCGATCTCGGCCCGGATGTCCTTGTCTGAGAGAAGCACGCCCCGAGGATACGCAACTGCGGAACACGCAAGACGCGCGGACCGCCCGCAACCCGGACGGACCCGCGCGCCGTACGACTACCGCGGTGCTTCCCTGTCCACCTCTACCGCTTCTCCAACGTCACCGGCACGGCACTGCGCAGCCGGGCGCAGCGAGGACAGCGGACGAGCCGGCCGGGGCCGAGTCGCTCGGCCTGCTGCATCGGGAACGAAGCGGTGCTGAACACGTGCCCATCGGCACAACGGACGACGGTGCGCTCCATCAAGTCCAAGAGTCCCTTCCCCAAGAGCCGCGTCTGATGGCCGGCCTGACGCCGGCCTGACGACGAAAGCCACATTACGGGATGAATGGGACGGCCCTCCAGGCGGCACCCCGACCCACCGGAGGCCCCCGCGGACCCACTTCCGCGCCCCCACCGTACGCCCCAACTCCCGCCCCCCGCAGCCCCCGTCCCGACTCCCACAACAGACCCGGGCCCCACGGCATCGACACGCGGGGCCCGACATGAGGTAAAGTAACGAAGCGTTCCGACACCGGCACCGACCGGCGTCTTACGCGGGTGTAGTTTAATGGTAGAACATCAGCTTCCCAAGCTGAGAGCGCGAGTTCGATTCTCGTCACCCGCTCCACGACTAAGGCCCAGGTCAAAGACCTGGGCCGTTTTGCTGTCCGCTGTGATCACTCGTCGCGTGCCAGATTCGTGCCAGAACGCTCGTCGGGCCCCTTGCCGCGCTGGGTCTCCCTGGCCGCAGCCCGAGCCTTCCGCACGGTCGCATCCAGCCCGGCGGCGACCTCTTCCTGCCGCTCGTCGTCGGAGTGCTGATAGATCAGCGCCGCCTTCTCCGAGGACTGCCCGGCACGCACCATGGTGTCTTTGAGCGTGGCACCGGAGCGCGTAGACAGCGTGTGCCCGGTGTGCCGGAGGTCGTAGAACCGGAAGCCCTCGGGCATCCCGACGACCTCTCGCGCCCGCCGCCACTTCCGCCCGAAGGTGCTGCGCCGGAACGGAGCACCCTTCTCCCCCACGAAGATCAGCCCATCGGGGCCCGGCTCGGCATAGCTCTCCAGATGCCAGCGGAGCTCCCGGCGGAGGAACGCGGGAAGAATCACAGTCCGAGTGCCCGCCTCCGACTTGGTGTCGCCCTGGACGCGCCGCCCGTTCATCCGCTCAGGCTCGGCGAGGCGGACGCGGACGCGAAGGTTGTCGAGGTCGACGTCTCGACGGCGGAGGCCGGCCAGTTCCTCCGGCCGCATCGGACCGTACGCGCCGAGGTAGACCATAAGCCGCCACCGCATCCCGACCGCTTCGGCGAGGGCATCGACCTGGGCAACGGTCGCGATGCGCCGCTCAGCCGCCTTCTCCTTCCCCGCGCCCTTGATCCGGCACGGGTTGCGCGTGATCAGCTCGTCGTCCACGGCCGTTTCCATGATGGCCTTGAGGAGCCGGTACGCCTTGGCCGTCATCGTCTTGGCGTTCGTGGTCCGCAGCCGATCGGCCCGCCACTCCCGGACGCGTGGAGCGGTGATCTCGTCCAAGTCCGACTCGGCGAAGGCGAACAGGTGCTTGTCGAGCAGGTAGCGGTACAGGTCGCGGGTGAGCGGCGCGAGCTCCCGTTCGTCGACCCACTTGTCGGCGTAGGCCCGGAAGCTCACGGCGCCTGCCTCGGGGTCGCGCCATTCTCCTCGGCGGATCTCCGTCTGTTTCTCGGCAAGCCAGTCGTCGGCATCAGCCGTCGTCTCGAAGGTGACGGGAGCCGGACGCATCACGCCGTCAGGGCCCGGATACCGAGCCTGATACCTGCCGGACGGAAGCCGTCTGATCGCGCCGAAACGGCGGCGCCTGCCCTTGCTGTTGGCCATCAGGCAGCAGCCCTCCCGAAACGGGAGCGAGGCCGCCGCAGCGGCTCCACCGTGCGAGAGGCGAGGTATTCGCGAAGGGCGCTCTCAGGGATGCGGACGTGTCGGCCGACCTTGACGTACCGGATGCGCCGCTCCTCGATGAGCCGCCGGGGAAAGCGGGCGGTCGTGCCCAGCAGCTCGGCGACCTGGTCCACGGACAGGTAGCGGTCGTTCATGTGGTCGGCTCTCCTTCCGTTCCGGGAGCGGGTTCGAGGGATGCCGCCAGCCAGGATTCGCCCGAGCTGAGGCCCGTTCCGGCGAAGACCCAGTGCGCGAGGACGAGCGTGGTTTCGCCGTCCTGAGTTGCGGGCGGGGCGGCTTGCGCGCGGCGCCACTCGGCGCGGGCATCGCGGAGGGCGCCGAGGGTGGTGGAGTAGCGGCGGGACTTGGTGGAGAAGTGGCCGCGGAAACCGAGCATGTGCGCCCAGGCCCGTAGGCGGAGGTCTGCCAGCTCGGGGCGTGCGCCGAGGGTCCAGGCGGTGCGGATCATGCGGCGGGCGTGGTCGGTGATCCGGGCACCGGCCAGCTCGGCGAGGAAGCGGATCGGCCGGTCAAGGGTGCCGATCGCCGTCTCGGCGCCCTTGGTCGCGTACTTGGCGATGTACGCCGCTACGGCCCGCTCGGTCAGCTCCTGGCCGCCGTCGAAGTCGGCGGAGCGGATCGGACGGACGTCGAGCTGACAGCCGAAGGTGAAGGTGTGGGCCCGTCCGTCGACGGTCGGGCCGCCGAGGCGAGCGGCGGTGGCAGCGGCGTCAATGGCGTCGCTCAGCAGCTCGGCCGTGGCCCAGGCCGGGGGCGAGGTGTCGCCTCCCTCGGGGCCGTCGAGGCGGATGACCGCGTGGAAGTGGACGGCTCCGCGCTTCTGGTACTCGGCGACCTTGGCGAAGGAGATGCGGGCGTGATCGCGGAAGGCCCGTTGTGTGAGGCCGGCACGCTTGGCGACCTCACGGCGGAGGTAGATGGAGAACCGGCGCCACAGGGCCCCGGCGTGCGCGTTCCAGAGCACGGCCGCTTCGTAGTCGTACGTGTCCGGGTCGAGGGGCGTGCCGAGGGCCGGGTCTGTGTCGTCGTGCCGGGCCCCGCAGCGGCAGGACCGCCCGCTGGAGGGGCGGTTGTGAACCGGGCCGAAGCTCGGCGCGGTAAACGTGGCGAACACGCGCGGGTGCGTGCCGACCTGTTCGGGGGTGCCCTTGCCGCCGCGGAGTCCGGCGGTGATCAGGTGGTAGGTGTCGCGGCGGTAGACCTCGGCGCAGGCGGGGCAGCGGGTGGCGCGGCGGTTGTTGCAGCGGACGAGGAGGTTTCCGGCGGGGAGGGCGGTGGAGTCGAAGTGGTGCAGGACGCGCCCGACCTCACCGGTCGTGGTGTCGACGGCGTACTCGGTGCGGTGGCCGTCGAGGCGTACGGGGTGGGTGCAGCCGCCCAGGCCGGAGAGTTGGCGGGCCAGTTCGGGCAGGGTGCCGAGTGAGGCGAGCATGGAGAGTTCCGCCAGCGGTGGCGGAGTCTGCCGGGTGATGATGGGTCTTCCTTTCGGCTGTTTCGGCGGTTGAGAGGGACGGCCCCGGGGCGGCGGGATGCTTGGCGGCTTGTTGCCGCCCCGGCGACCGGTCAGCGCTTGGGCGCGCTGTTGACGAGGGAGCGCAGGACGACGGCGGTGATGGCCACGGAGATGGCCGAGACGGCGACCGCCGCCAGGAGCGCGGTGAGGACGACGCCCACGACGACCACGGCGGCGACCGCGCCGACACCGACGCCCACGAACGGGGCGATCGGGCGGCTGGCGGAGTGAGCCGGAACCGGGGCGTGGTTCTGCGGGATGTGCGTGGTGATGCTCGGGACGTGCGGAGTGTCTGGCAGCTTGGGACGGAACACGGCGAGTCTCCTTTGCGGTTGCTTGCGGTCGTTGGCTCAGTCGCGGTTGCCGTTGACGACGTCGACCCCGGAGCGGGTGCCGGACTCGATGGCCGGGGCGAGGACGGTGTGCGAGAGCCAGAAGCCGAACAGGGCGATCACGACGGCGACCCACAGGCGGATGCCGAGGAACTTGATCGCGGCCCAGGCGATGACGCCCAGGACGAAGACGAGCGGCAGCGAGACGGTCACGGGATCTCCTCGGGGGTGTCGTCTCGGGTCAGCGGACGGCGCAGCGGTGGGTGCGCGCGGCCAGCTCGGCGGCGGCCCGGCTGTCGTAGCCGGTCGAGAAGCCGCAGCGCGGAGCCGTGCAGGCGGCGGTGTGCTTCTCACGGCCTCGGCCGTCGTAGTACGTGCCGACCTGGACGGGACCGATGCGGACGAGGTTGCGGAAGCGGCGGTTGGTGGGCATCAGGGGTTCTCCTTCTGGTCGTCGCCGGTCTCGCCGGTGAAGTCGGTGACGTGGTCGGCGAGCCAGCGCAAGATCTCGTCGCCCTCGTAGCTGTCGGCGGCGAGGATCACGGGTTCGGCGATGAGCACGGCTTCGGTGAGGCGGTTCTGTCGGGTCAGCTCGGCGGCACGCTTGAGTGCGCGGAGCGTGGACGGTCGCAAGGTGGAAAGTCCTCCGAGGTCAGATGAGTTGCGCGGCGATGGCTTCGGCCAACGGCAGGGGGACACCGAGCCGGGCGCGAAGGGTTGGAGTGTCGATGGGGGTACCGGTCCGGGCGTGGTGCTCGTCGGCGAGCTTGCGGGCGAGGGCGACGAGGGCAGGGGGCACGGGAGCGGACGAGGGCTGAGCCGACCCGACTTCGACGGACGGAAGCTCGGCCACCGTCACGGGCGGCTCCACCTCTGTGGCGGGCGGTTGGGGCGCCGAGTCCGTGACCGTTGAGGGCGGTTCGGTGTCGGCCGCAGCACGGGGTGTCTTCGGTGCACCGTGGGCAAGGAGCGTGCCGCCGAGGAAGGCGACCGCGGGCCAGCCGGCGACGAGGATGCGCAGCCAGGCGGGCACGTCGTCCAGGTCGAGCAGCCCGGCGGTGGCGACGTTGGCGCCGAGGGAGGCCGCCAGCGCGACGAGGAACCAGCACCATCCGGCGGCTTTCGCCTCCCCCGAGCGGAGTCGCCGCCAGGCCGCCACCATCAGCAGGTCGACGGATACCGGGTAGGCCCACGCCTTCCAGCCGTCCTGTCCGGCGGCGGAGGCAAGGTCGTGCAGGTGGGCGAAGGACAGCGCGGCGGCGATGAGCGCCTGGACGAGTACGGCGTCCACGCGGACGGGCAGGGCACGCACGGCGCGACTCCTTCCGGTTTCGGGCATGGGTGGGGTAGGGACATGGCGCGGGACGGTCGCGCCGACCGTGGGAGCGGGTGCGACTACTCAGCGACGGGGCGAGGAGTGGCTACCGGCCCGGACACCTCCACGGGCACGGGCGGGACGTGGGGACGGAAGGGCGCGAGCGCGGGCACGTCGGGTGCGAGGTGGGCCGTCTCGCGGCAGGTGGCCGCCGCTTCGGCGAGGGTCAGGTGAGGCGTGCGGATGCGGGACCAGCCGCCGGACGTATCACCCACGACGGCGAGGCCGGGCAGCTCGGGCGCGATGGCACAGGCCGCGTAGACCGCTTCGGGGGCGATGTCACCGAGCGCCATCTTCGCGGAGGCTTCGTCGTTGACGCGGTGGCAGACCCGGCCGGTCAGCTGGGCCCGGAGCATGGTGGCGCCCTTGCCCAGCTCGGCGCCGAAGCGCTGTCCGCACACCTCCAGATAGATGCCGGCCGCACGACCGAGCTGAGCGAGCCGGATGAGCTGAGTGACCATCTCGTCCCGCCGTTCCTCCTCCTTCCTGGTGGCGACGAGGAAGAGTTCCGCCACCTCGTCGATGAACAGCACGATGGGAACCGGGCGTTCGTCGTCCGGCAGGCCCCAGATGTCCGAGGTGATCAGCTCATCCGGAGTACCGGGGGCGATACCCTGCCTCGCCTTGATCAGGTCGTATCGGTCCTCCATTTCCTTCACCAGCACGGGCAGCAGCTCGGCCGCCTGTACCGGATCGGTGGCCAGGGCGGAGAGCCGGGCCGCGAACGGCGCCAGCTCCACCCCGCGCTTGCAGTCGATCCCCACGAGGACGACCGGCTGAGCAGCCAGCCCGACGAGCAGGTTCCGCAGGAACATGGACTTGCCCGACAACGTGGCGCCGAGGACGAGTTCATGCGGAACGGCCCGGTAGTCCCGTACGAACGGCGTCGCATCCTCGCGCAGAGCCACCGGCACCCGAAGCGGCCCGGCGACGGTCCGACGAGGCATCCGGACGTTCCGCAGGACGTCGAAGCCGACGAGCCGCAGTTCCACGACTCCAGGCTTGACGTCCCGCACGTACACGGCGTGAACGCCCCAGGCGTGCCGCAGCCGTTCGGCCGAGGCCGCCACATCCGCAGGTTCCTGCCCCGGAGCCAGCCGCAGCCGGAGCCGCAGGCCGGTCGAGGTGGGCCGGATCATGCCCCGCCGAGGCGGTACGGGCCGGATCTCCCGTCGAGTGGTCACCTTGACTGCCAGCGCCCGCAACCGGGACGGCGGGACCGTCAGGCCGCACGCGTCCATGGTCGAGGAGTATGAGGCCAGCAGCCGGGCCACCGAGACCGGCAGCCCGACCGTGGACCAGTACGCCGCAGGGTGGGCGTGCCGGGCGTAGAGAGCACCGCCGCCTATCGCAGCAAGCGGCGCGCCCCACTCGGCCAGCGTCACCAGGTCGGTCACGGCGATCAGCCCGCCTGCGCCATCGGGAAGGCACCCGGAGCCACGGCGGTGGCCCGGTAGGCGATGCCGTGCCGCTGCTGGCCGTTGAACACGCTCTCCCACGGCCGGGCGACGAGCCCCGGCAGCGAGACAGGAGCGCCGACCGTCAGCCCGTCGGTCACCCCGCTCTCGGGGATGGTGACCTGGATCAGGGACGACTCGCCCTCGTCGATGAAGACGACGCCGACCGTCATCAGTGCCTCACCGCTCACGGCATCCTTGGCGATCTCGCCGGTCTGCCGGTCGCGCACCTTGGGCGCCGGCGCTTCGGTGAGCAGGATCGTGGCGGTCGAGGCGTCAACGCGGATCACACGCACAGAGATTTCTCCTTCGAGTCAATCAACTCGCCACCTGACAAGTTGACTTAGCAAGTTTGAAGCTAGAGATGACAGGTTGACTTGTCAAGTGGAGTTAGGGGCGAACTCGCCTGGACCAGCTGTCAGTTCAAGCGATAGGTGTCTTCGAGTTCCTGACGGTCGGCCGGAAGCAGCACGTCAGAGACTTGTAGCGCCTGCCCGGACGCATCGCACGCGATGACCAGGATGCTGAGCACGGGCACACCGTCCGGCAAGCCCAGAAGCTCGGCTTCACCGCTCTCAGGCAGTCGAGCCGAGACCCGTTCCGTCACGTGGTCATAGCGGAACTTCTTCCGAGCCTCCACATGCTCGCGCACACTGCCGCTGAGGGCATCAGTGCTCGCCAACTCGGTCCCCTCGACCAGGCCGGCGGGGAAGTACGTCGATACCAACTCGACCGCTTCGCCGTCCTCCTCCGCCAGGAAACGGCGCATCAGGACCTTGGCTCGCTTCGGGAGCCCTAGCGCGGAGGCGACCCGCGCCGGAACAGGCACCTCAGCGACTTCGACCAGGCGCCCGGAGGACCGCGACTCGTCGCGCTTCAGGACCTCCCGCCCGCGCCGGTCCTGTTGCTCAACAACTTCAGGACGGCCCCGGACGATCGTGCCGTACCCCTGCCGAGACTCCAGCCAGCCATCCCGCTTGAGCAACTCCAGGGCCCGCACCACGGTCGGGCGGGACATCCCGAAGGACTGCACCAGCTGGTTCTCACTGGGCACTCGGGTGCCGGGCGGATAGGTGCCGTCCTCGATGCGGCGCTGAATCGTCTGCGCGAGGCGTACGTACTTCGGTGCCTCCACTTCATACGCCATGAACGCCGCCGCCTGTCGAGATTGGCCAAGTCAACTGGTCAACCAGACTAGCGACAACTGCGCCGTCAGAACAGAACGGGCCCGAAGACCTCATCAGGCGACCATGCGTCGGCCATGGTGAACGAGACAACCGTCCCCCCGAAGCGGCTGGGACCGGAGTGCCACGAGTCGGCGATGGAGTCGACGAGGAGCAGCCCACGCCCATGGGCATCGCCGGCGTCCGGTTGCCGCATGCGCACACTCGCCGGGAACCCCGGATTGTGTACCTCCACCCGAAGCGACGTCTCCACGCGGTACCACGCAACGCGCACCATCCAGGTCTCGTCAGCCCGCCCGTAGAGAATCGCGTTGGTCACCAGCTCCGAGATCATCAACACGCAGTCGTCGATCGAGCAGGCCGGGTTGTACGGGGCGATGAACTTCCGGAACCAGCGCCGCGCCCGCGGGACGGACTCCGCGACGGGGTGCAGGGTCATGGCACCGAGTCGCGGCGAGTCCGCAGAGGGATAGCGGTCGATCGAGTAGGCCATCCGCACTCACTCCTTGCCGCTGCCGTCGCAGTCGAGGCAGCGTCGTTTCGACGTGGCACGGACGCGGTCGGTGGCCGTCGAGAGCGCCAGAGCCGTGCGAGAGCCGACGCGCTTCCATCCGCGCCCCCGACATCCCCGGCAAGTTGCACGCGCGCCCTGGTCCGGCCGCTGACTCGTCACTCCGTGCCCCCTTCCGAATCCAAGTGGCCTTAGCCACTTTCTGGATAGTGGCATTAGCCACTTGGACTGTGCAAGCGGTTCGACGCAACTGCCAGGCCATCAGGTGAGCGGGTAGCCCTGCTCGAACGCCCAGCGATGCGGCGGGTAGGTGGCTTCGGCGAACTCCAACGGCCGGTCCTGGAGGTCGAAGACGACGTGGTGAACGATCAGGACGGCGGACCCGGAGCGCAGTTGGAGATCCGCGGCCTCCTCTTCCGTCGCATCGCGAGCACACATGCGATCTTCCGCGTAGCTGCCCTGACGCCCCGTCATGTTCTCGACGTACATGAGCGTCCCTTCCTGAATCCGTTCCGGCTCCAGGAGCTTCGGCGCACGCTGACCGACGTCCGGAGCGAACCACGAAGTGGACAGCGTGATCGGCCCGTCCTGGTTGTTCGTCACCCGCCGCCGATGCACGGCCCGGCGGTCCTTGACCAGGCCCAAAGCCTCAGCAACGTGATCCGGGGCCTCCATCCAACCGGCCGAGGTGATCACCGCGTACTCACCGGGCGTGTAGATCTTCCCGGTCTGCCGAGCCCGCCCGTACAACTCGCGCGCCCGACGGTTGACCTCCAGGCTCCGCACGTACGTGCCCGAGCCCTGACGCTTCTCGACGAGCCCCTGATGGCTCAGCGCCTCCAGCGACCGCGCGGCAGTCGGGCGGGACACGTTCCAGCTCGCAGCCAACTGCCTCTCCGAGGGAACCTCGTCCCCCGGCCGCAGGTCACCCCGAAGAATCTGATCACGGATGTAGTGCGCGATCTGGAGATACTTCGGCTGAGCCTCCTCGATCTGCGGCATGCCGCCTCCTCACCTTTCCCATAGCCAAGTGGCTATGGCCAGTAGCCACTATAGGATGAGTGGTCAACCCCGGACCCCGTAGGCTGAACCGCATGAAGCGGTTGATCGTCGCAGCAGGAGGAGGGGGCGACGCAGTCGCCGCCGCAATGCTTCACACAGCCCTCTACGGCGACGAGGACCCGGCGGTGATCCTCACGTATGCGTGGGACCGCCTGTTGATCGACCCTGTACCGGGCCCCCGAGGACCGAACAACTTCACCGGCCTCCAGCACCTCACCCCAGCAGTCCGGGCAGTGTCGGCCGAGGCCCGCCCGATCGCTCCGGCAGGCTCCACCCTCCCCCGACTCGCGGCAGAGCTCCCGCACACCTTCGCGCTGATCGACCCACGCCACGGAGTCGAGGGCATCACCCGCCAACTCGAAGAGCTGGTAACCCACTTCTCACCGGAGTCGATCGATCTCCTGGACGTCGGCGGAGACATCCTCGCCCGAGGCGATGAGCCGACGCTCAAGAGCCCGCTTGCCGACGCCGTCACGCTTGCCGCGTGCTGCCAGGTGAACGCACCGATCCGCCTCTTGGTGGCAGGCCCCGGCCTGGACGGCGAACTGCCTCCTGATGACCTGCGCGGCATGCTTGGCCCGCTCGTCCACACCTTCACCGCCAAGGACGTGGAGCCGATCAGCTCGGTCCTGGAGTGGCACCCGTCCGAAGCAACCGGGATGCTCGCAGCGACGGCCCGCGGCGTACGCGGCACGTGCGAGATGCGGGACGCCGGCCTTCCCGTCCCTCTCACCGACGAGGGTCCGACCGTCCATGAGGTCGACCTGGACGAGGCGCTGAGCCGCAACGAGTTGGCCCGCGCTATCACGACGACGGCCACCCTGGACGAGGTCGAGGCCCACAGCCGCGAGATCTGCGGGTACTCAGAGATCGACTACGAGCGCAACAAGGTCACGTGGCTGAAGGACCAGCCGCCGACGAAGCTTGACCCCGAGGCTGCATTGATCCGACTCGATGAGTTCGAGGCGGAGGCCCAAGGCCGCGGAGTGACCCATACGACGTTCCGCCGCATCACCGAGGCACTGAACTGCAACGGCTCTCTACGCGAGGACCTGCGCCAACTGCTGATCAGCAGCCGTCCGGAGCAGTACGACGCGCCCTTGTGGCGGATCACAGGTCCTGCTGAGTAACAACCTTCTTCACGGGTTCAAGTGCGGCTCGCTCCGCTCACCGCGCGCGGCCCGGCCCCCGGCCGGGCCTGCGCTCCAGTCTCCGCCCCGCTCCAGCCCGGCCGGCGCCCGTACCGCGCCCATGGCAAGCAACTGCCTGGCATCAAATGGAGTCAATCAGGGTTGGGACGAGTGACCCTACCGAAGCTGAATGACACAGAGGAGGTGGCGGAACCCGCTACAAGTGCTCTCACGTCTCACCAGCGGACGAAGATTCGTCCAGCCCATCCTCTACATCAAGTTGACCAGTTACCCCCTCCGCTGCTAGCTGTTCCGGATTAGCCTTGAGGAGCCTACTTATTGCAGCTTGCCTTTCGGCATCACCACTTAAGAGAACTTCCAGCCGGGAGGTATGGAAGTGAACCTTACCTTTAAGCTCCCTCTTCCCTAAAACCGTAGCCATGCCACGGAGGAGGGTCACCTTCAAAGAATTTAGCTCTTTCGCCTGCCATTTAGCAGAAATCCCAAATGTGGCTTCGCGCAACAGGTCGTCACCTATCAGGACCACGGAGTCAGGTACCTGAGCTGTACCGAGCACGCGTACAGCGGCGAGGTAAACCCGTTCCAACAACTGCCTATAGCAGTACTCTTTCTCGACAGGATCCTGATTTTCGGCCGTCGTGGGATCGTACGGGATCAGGTAAAGGGGGCGCGAGTCTCCGCCGACAGCGGATGAGACAAGAACTCGACCCAATACCTTTACAATGTGGGATTTATTGCAAGGCCGACTAAGCCTCAGCTCTGCCCATAAGCCGCTATCATCTATTTCGAGACCGAGTGTCCCATATTCCGCTGTGTCAAATCCTGCCTCTGCGACCTCAGTGCGCAGTTCCTCAAGACATTGCATTTGCAGCTCAGCATCCTCAATCGGAAGCGTGTAGAGGATGAAAGCCTCCCCTGAGACGCTGAGCGATGATTCAGCATCCGCGCCTGCTATTAGCAGCTTACGCGCCTGGCCAGCCGTGCTGGACTCGGAGCCGAATCCTGAGGCTTTACACTCCAACACCAAATGATCGCCGGATTCGTGATGGTGAACCACGATATCCGGCTCGGGCGGAGCCGGATTCCATCCGATTGAGACCAACTTCGGCTTGATAGACGAAGAGAATGGAAAGCGGGGCCCAAGCGCCCGTAGCCGATAACCGGCCTCGAAGTAGGGACGTGTCGGACTTACGCCCTTCGCTTGATCCGAAACTAACCACAAACACGAGTTAACCTGAAAAACAGGATCACGAGTGAGCAATTCCCCCCCTTTTTTGACACAGAGGCGCTATGCCGCAACGCTTGGAATTAGGGTACCGTATTCCCTGTCACCAATGTAAGCGGCGACCTTTGGATCAATGAAACGCTGAATATTTGACACCAGGCGATTGACAGAGTTTCCGCACGTACCATGCGGAAGTATGGCCACGACGCGCGCAGGAGTAAACTCCATTACTAGTGGCTGCCAAAGGTGTTGATCGATGGCGTTTGCGTGCACCTTAGTTGCATTCAGCCAATTAGCGTAGCCCGTAAGCCTAAACCTGTTGCGCCTATTGTTGAACATGCTCATGACCCAGCGCCGAAACAGATCCTCCGTGAGTGGCTTACTGAATACAATTTCAGCTACAGAACCGATGCTAGTCGCACCGAGAGAGCCGGAAGAGGCCACAGAAGTCCAGAGTTGTCGCTCCACGCTGCGCGTCAATGACCTGTACATTCCCACCACCCCATGTAACGTGGTGCGGTGGTCGACAAAGGATCCACTTCGATTGGTGACTTTGCCGTCATAGTAGAGATCGTGACCACCTCGACCCTGCGCAGGTAGACGCATTTGAGTAATCGAGGCCAGCGGCGCATATTCCTGCTGTAGCGGATCCATCTTCTGCGCCATCACTTCGAGCTTATCGACCATGGTGAAACGTGAGGTACGCCGCTCGTCTGGAAGATACTCCCCTGCTTCTTCCTCAGATACCTCGTAAATCGATTCATGCTCGAAGGTAATTTTCCCGTAACGCCGACCGCTGTTCCCTGCCAGCACATTCGACCACAACGCCATGAAACTCTGTGACGACAGCCAGAGGTGATCAAGAAATGGGTTGGTTGCGACAGCGGCACGCACTAGCTTGTCTGACTGATTGGATGGCAGCAGGGTGTAGAGAGTCAGGTACCTGGAGTCGACCTGCTCCACTAGAGCGACACGTTCACCACTCTCGGTAGAAACGTCGAACGCAGTTTTTTCCTTCGAAAGTGGCACCGCTTGCAAGCCACTTCGCGAGAACAATTCCTCAACAGGGAGGCGTGCACTCGGGTTACCACCGTCGACCGTTTCTAAGATATAGCTTTTCTGAAGTCCTGCGGTAAGCCTTTTATCTTCAAGCTGCTGAACCGCGGAGCCGTCACCCGAAAAATAGTCAAAGTAGTCAGACTTGCGATCGAATTTCGGCAATAAGGCATTCTGTGGCACTTTCATTTTCCCCCCTATTTCCGCCGTTGCCGCATGCCAACACCCAATCGTACCTGTCGTGACACATCGTCAACAGAGCTATACCACGACCGAAGGGCGCCATACCTCGCCCATCCATGATCCTTTCAAAGTGACGGCTGACGTGAAGCCATGTGGAAGCAGTGTCTTCCTGCCCTGGCCGGGTACCTCCAAGCGCCTAAGAAGGGCCCTGAAGTGCGCTAACGGCCCCGCCGGCACAACTTGCTCTGAGGGACGGCACTAGACAGCGTGGCTGAGCCCGGTGGGGGTGCGGCGAGGCATACGCGCGCCTGGTCAGTCGGCGCACCCGCCGTCGTGGCTGACTGTCGTCGGCTGAGGTTCGTGCCACAACCGTGCCAGATGCAGAGGTCAACCACGGTTAACACTGGTGTCCCGCGGTCGAGTAGCGGCTCGCTTCCTCGATCGGCAAAGCCGCAGCTCAGCCCGCAGATCACCCAGCCTCTCTCCTAACGCGGTGATCGTGGGCTTCCGGATCGTCGTTGTAGCTGGCTAGGAAGTCGGCGTCGGGCCTTCTCCCAGGCCGGGCGTCCCTCGGCCCTTCGCAACTCCCTTCGAACCCTGACCTTGGCGAGTACCCCCGGGGGCTTCTCGAGCGTGCGTACCAGGTCGTAGTCAGGACCGCAGCGCGGATCCTCGGGGCAGATGTTCAGCCGTTCCATACCCTGAACCATCAGGCTGTTCACAACCGCACGTGCGCGGTATGCGTCGAGCGCCTGCCGTTGATCCGCTGGGAGGCTTTCGATCAGGTCGCCCCGGAGGAACGCCGAGTTCTCGGGACCCAACCGCTCCATGGCTCCTGCTTCGCCAGCCCGATGACCGGTACCGGAGACGCCGCACATCCACGTCATGTAATGCCCTGGGTTTCCGAAGTAGTACGTCTCGTAGTACTCGTGACGCCGAGCACCCTTCCACGACGCAATCTCTTCGGGATGCGGCAGGTGGAGGGCATCGCTGACTTGGGCGAGACGTGTACGCCCCAGGCGCACGTAGAGGGCAGGACCATTGGAGTACCAGGAGGAACCTATTCGGATCTTGGGCTTGAACCGCTCACTGGTGGTGGTGAGAGAGTATGCGACGACGTCTGACTCACCGCTCCAGGTCGTCAAGTAGCCCTCGGTCGCCAAAGGCCATACACGTTCTGTGAGCCCCAGGCGGCTGCCCTCACCGGGTGTGATGCTCAACACCGGCACCCTGAGTTCAAATGCGGGCTCCCCGAAGAGGGCTTCGACATAGGCCGGCCGCACGCCGGGAGCGAGCTGCTTGAAGTTGTTGGTCCAGGTGCGTCGCCTGCCCGGGCCCTTCTTCCACCACTTGGTCACCGTTCCCATGAGGGTCAGTGCCGCCACCACCCCACCCATGATCTTGCCGATCTCGGCAAGAGTGCTCAGCCAATCCACGGAAGGCATCTTGCATCCGAGCGGCGCGCCGCGTGTCACGTTCCACCAACTCGGTGAACACTTCTCCTGATCACGTCGACAGCAGAGAAGACCTGGCTGCCTTCGTCCGTGCCCTTCACCGCAGCCACACCGAGCAGGGCCACTCATGGGAGAACGCGGACCTCGCGGGTTTCCTGGAGGCGCTGGCAGCCTGGATCGACGACGCGGACGGCTGGTACAGCAACGCCGGCCGCAGTCTGCCCGCCAGCGGTGACTGGAGCTGCTTCGCGCGAGCCTTGCAGGCTGCGACCGCCTACGAGTAGTCCGTGGCTCACAGCAGACGCGCAGAGCGGACGGCAGCGCCCGTGCCAGACACGTGCCAGATCGTGCGGGGAGCCACGGGGAACGGCGGGGACCAGGCCGCCCGGTCAGTCAGGCCGTGCGCCCGCTCCGCCGCAGTTCAGCCAAGCAGCCGCCTACCGAGAACCCAAGCTTCCCAAGCTGAGAGCGCGAGTTCGATTCTCGTCACCCGCTCCATGCGAAACCCCCAGGTCAGAGACCCGGGGGTTCTTTGTTGTCCAGACCGGTGGGTGATCGCCACACCACAACCGCACCACTTGTTCTCCGTAAGCTGGCCCTGCCCCCTACGGACGCACCCCGTCCGAGCGGGCGCTCACGGCCCCTCACGGGTGCGGCACCGCAGGCGGTGGCGGAGCCGTCCGTGTCCGGCGACATGCCGACGTCGCGTGCCGGTCGCCCCTGTCCGGTCACTGCCCTTGCGCGGAGCCGACGGTGGCGGTCCCGCGACAGGTGTTCTGGAGTGACCGTAGTGGAAGGCGGCGATACGGTCGCCGTGCTGTGAGTTGAGCCGTTGGATGAGGAGCGCGCCGAAGGCGATCATCGCGATGATCACGATGAGGGTCAGGAATGTCTCCACGGTTCTCACCTTCCCGTCACCTGATGCGGCATCGCTGCAGTCACGGCGGCGGCGGTCGAGAAGTGAAGCGGTCAGCGGTTTCGGCTGCCGGCGGATGGGAGACGGTCACGTTCATGTCGCGGACCCTGCCCCGGGCCGGTGACGACCAGCCCGGTGTACTCGATCGCCGAAAACGGCACGAGCCTGACAGCGGTGCGCGAAATGTCCTCGGTGTCTTCGAGCGTACTCCTCGAACGGGCCCCGCGGAGCGCCGCTCGACGGAAGCCAGGTCCCCTACGGGGCCCCGGTCCCGTAGACCACTGGTCCCCCGGGTCCCCCGGGTCCCCCGAACGACTGTCCCCGGGGGCACGAACACGTCGAAGCTAGCCCCGCGAGCGACTGGCGGCGCCTGCCCGGCTATTCACCGTCGGGCTGTTCGCCCGGGGACTGTTCACCGGGGCTCTTCACCACGCCCCCGAGGACTCGTGCAGTGCTCGGGTCCGTTCGTCCGGTGCCCGTGTCGATGAGGATCTGCTCGGCCCGCCTCCTGCTGCCGGCGCGGACCGCCTCGGCCATGGCGGCGCGCGCGGCGTCGGGCGTCGCGTGCGGTGGGACCACGAGGAGGGAGAAGAGATCCTGCTCGCCCCGGGTGATGAGGACGGTGTCGTCGCCGACCGGGAAGGAGTCGATGTGGACGACGCGGTCGTCGACGGTCATCCGCGTCGGAAGTTCGTCCCATGCGTCGGTGTCGAGGCCGACGCGTGTGATGGGCCCGAGGTGCTCGGTCAGTGCGCCGATCAGGCTGGGGAGTTCGGCGGCGATGTCGCGGGAACGAGGCCACCACACCCCGTCGAGCACGCCCTGCCGGTCATGGGTCGTCTGCAGCCGCACGAGAGCAGTCCCCGGCCGCACGGCCTGGTGCACGGCGTCCGGCAGAAGTCTCGTCACCCGCGGGGAGTCGGAGCCGGAGTCGACCATCGCACTCGCCTGCCTACCTGGATCGAGGGGACCGGGTGGCTTCCTCGTTCTCACGGTACTCCGCGCCCCGTCAGCGTGCGGGAGGCCGCCGGTGACCCGCAGGAACTTCGACGGCTGTCGGAGTAGGGCGGGAATCCGATCCGTCTCGTACGGGCACGTCCGACTCCGATGACTCCGAGGTCGTCATGCGGTCCATGGAAACACCCTCGGACGGCCGCGCCGAGGTCTGTGTCGTAGCCGCCTCGCCCGAAGTCGCCCGTCGGGTCGCGGAGGTTCTCCGCCGTTGCTTCGACTCCACCGAGCAGCGCAGCTACCCCTCGGGTCCCGACGGGGGAACTCGTCTCGACCTCACCGTGGACACCGCCCACGCGGCAGAACCCGCTCGGTCGTGGCTGGAGAGCAGCCGGTCCGCGGGAGGCGGGCCGTTCACGGGGGACGGCCCCTCCACGGGAGACAGCCGTTCCGTGGAGGACGGCGTACGGCGGTAGGGGGACGGGCGTCAGGGAACTGAGCGGTCTGCCATGCTCCGCCCTCACGAGACCGCCGGCGGGCCGTACGCCAGGTACCGGCGTACGGCCCGGAGTAGGGTGAACAGGGAGAGCCGGTCCGGGAGCCCAGGACGAGTGGCGGCGACCATGGCAACACTGCACCAGCGGAAATCCCACCGCGAAGCGATCATGAAGACCCTGTACCAGGACATGGAAGCACGTGGCCTTCCGGATGTCTCCGGGGCCAGGCTGCGTGACGAGTTGGAGATCCCCGACCACGACCTGGCCGCGGCGTGCACCTATCTGGTGGGCGAGGGACTGGTCACGGTCCGCTGGGCCCATGGCGAGGTGCCTGCGACAGTCGTGCTGACGCATCAGGGGATACGGCTCATGGAGGCCGAGGAGGAGAACAGCGGCTGACCGCGCCGCGGGGGGGGCGCCTTGAGACGCGAGGGCCGGGGTACTCGTGCGCACCACCCGGCAGAGCGCGCAGACAGGGAGCAGGCCATGATCCGTCCAGCCGACATCCGCGAGTGGCGCAACCAGGACGTGGTCGACGAGAAGCAGCACAAGATCGGCATGCTCGAAGCGGTCTACGTCGACACCGCCACTGACGAACCGGCCATGGCCACGGTCCGGACCGGACTGCCCACCCGTCACCGGCTGGTCTTCGTCCCGCTCGACGACGCGGTCGTCGGACCGGACTACGTCCGGGTCTCCTACGCCAAGGGGCAGGTGCGGAAGGCCCCGTCGATCGGGACCGACGACGTCCTGCCGGCCGAGCGGGAGGAGGAGATCTTCCAGCACTACGGCATGACGTACCGGACGGGGGCGGCCGGCGAACGACAGCTCGCACGCCGGTGAGCGTGGGCGCACGGCCGGGACGAGGTGGTACGCCGTGATGGCGCTCTTCCTCCTGCTGCTGCTTGTGGCCGTCGTGCTGGGAATCATCGGTGTGGCGGTGAAGGGCCTCGGCTTTCTCCTGGCCACGGGCATCGTGGTCTTCGCCGCAGCCGTGATCTCCTTCACGGTGCTGGTGTCCCGGCGCTCCCGGCGGCGTCCCGTCCGCTGACGCCGAGGCGGCGAGCCTTCGTCCACCACCTGCCGCGGCCCAGCGAACGCTCCCTCGACCACGGAACCTCCGACCGGGACCGGCTTGGCCTCCTCAGTGGCTCATGACCAACCCTCGTCGCCGATTCTCACGTGTGACCCGCGGTCGGCGGAGCGGTCGCTTCCGTCGTGGTCGCGCGGGGTGTGGGGAGAAGGTCCGGGTCCAGGCTCTCCTCCAGGCGGTCGAGAGCGCGTCGCGCCTCGGCGATGCGGTCGCGGAGGTGTCGTTCGCGGGAGGCCGCCGCCCCCGCGACTGCCGCAGCGTGTCCGCCGCCTTCCCGGCGTTCCGCTTCCTGCTCCATCTCGCGGGCCTCGTCGAGGGAGGTGATGACCACCCCGATGAGGACGTTGACCAGCACGAAGGAGCCGAGCAGGACGTACGAGGCGTAGTAGAGGATGCTCCAGCGGGAGATCTCCAGTCCCGCGCGGACCGCGTCGCCCAGTCCGTCCAGGGTCATCAGGAGGAAGAGGGTGAGGACGGCACGGCCGATGGAGCCGTAGTGCTCGGGGTCGTCGTCGGCGAAGAAGACCCAGCCGACCATGGCGTAGACGTACAGCAGCAGCGCGCCGACCAGCAGGAAGCTGACCGTGCCGGGCAGGCTGCGGGCCACCGCCACGAGCACGATGCGCAGTTGGGGCAGGAACCGGGCGGCGCGCAGCACGCGTGCCAGGCGCAGCAGCCGCAGCACGGTGGCGTTCTCGCGGACGGCCGGCAAGGCGGCGGACAGGACGACGGCGAGGTCGAACAGGTTCCACGGGTCGCGGAAGAAGTCCCCTGGGCGGTCGGCGTGCGCACACGCGCGCAGGAGAATCTCGGTCGCGAAGGCGGCCAGGAAGCCGTACTCGATCAGCTTCAGCTCGTCGTGCCACCGGTCCACGACGCCGGAGTAGGTATCCACGCCGAGGACGACCGCGTTGGCGATGATGAGGGCGAAGACAGCGACGGCGAACCAGCGGGCCTCGGTCACCGCCCGGCAGTGGCAGGCCACGAGGTGGCGAACGGATGGGCGAGCCGTCAAGCGTGTGGTCCCGTCGTGCGTCATCGGGTGTCCGCGGCTCCCTCACCGGCGAGTCGTACGGGGGCGAGCCGTACGGGCTTCTGCAGGAAGTGGATCTTAGCCAGTCCGCACTTCCGTGCGATGTCTGCCGTGTGAACCCCGGTTCACCGTAGGCGCGTTGAGCGCTGCGTACGGCGTGGCCGACCGCCCGGCCGGGCCTCCTGCGCGTGCAGGGGCCTGGCCGGCACACCAGCACACGCGACCTCACCCCGCCAGGCCCTGCGGCGGTCCGGGCCCAGGTGGCATGCTCCGCCGACGCCTCGCTCCGATGCCCGATGCCCGACATCCGGTATCCGGTATCCGATGACCGATGACCGATGACCGGGAACGGCCCTCCGGCCAGCTCACGTATCCGTTTTCGGACTTTCCCGCCGCGTCCGCGCCGACCGTCGGCTTCCTCGCCCCTGGCGACCCTATGCTTCTACGCATCTGTAGAAGGTCCGGCGCGGGCCGGGCCCCGCACCCACCGTGGAGGCGACACGCATGGCTTCGATCGATCTGGACAAGGTGCTCGACAAGGCATGGGCGGACAAGAGCCTGGCCGAGATCCTGGCTGCCCCGGTCGGGGCGCTTAAGGGCGTCTCGGACCGCGACGGCGAACTGCTCCAGGAGGCTTTCGGGGTCAAGACCGTGGCCGACCTGGCGGACCTCAAGTACGTCCGCTGGGCTCAGGCTCTCGCCGCTCTCGACGCGGCCGGGTAAGCGGCCCGCGAACCGCCGTGCCGCCGCGAAGCCCCGGCCATGACGCGCCGACCCGGTTCACCGTCTCCCACGAGGGCGTCGAGCAGCAGGACCGGAACGCGATCGTCGACGGCTGGATCCAGCAACTGGTGGAGCACCGGGCGCCGTACGGCTCGCACACCGCCCACGGGCACGGGGACCCGTACGCGCACGGCCACGGGCAGGGCGGCCACGGCGATCACCACCAGGACGGCCACCGTTCCGGCCCCGGCGTGGGCACGACCGGTGCGGCCGGTGCGGCCGGACTGGCGGTCGGCGTCGTCGTCGGCGGGATGGTCGCGGCCGAAGTGGTCGACGAGGTCGGCGACTTCTTGGAGGGGGACAAGGAGGAAGAGGAAGGCTGACGGGCCCCGGACACACCCCCGGCCGGACCGCGGACGAGGGTCCGGTCGGCCGGATCGGCATCCCGTCGTCCCGGTAGACCTCCCGTCGAACGCCCGGGAGACGAAGGGAACCCATCCGGCCCGCCGCCAATTTCTACATTGGTGTAGAAAAAGAGGGTGCCGGGTCGCTACCGAGGCGGCCCGGGCCTCGATCGACCGTATGGAGTTCTCATGGCCCTGTGGGACCGCATCAAGGAGTCCACGTCGACGCTGCAGACGCAGCTCATGGCGAAGAAGAACGACCTGAAGAGCGGCGCCTTCCGGGACGCCAGCATGGCGATGTGCGCGCTCGTCGCCGCCGCCGACGGCACCATCGACCCGTCGGAGCGGCGGCGGGTCGCCCAACTCATCGCCACCAACGAGGTACTGCAGAACTTCGACGCCATGGATCTGCAACGGCGCTTCGACGACAACCTCAACAGGCTCACCGCCGACTTCGACTTCGGCAAGGTGAGTGTGCTGCAGGAGGTCGCCAAGGCGAGGAAGAAGCCCGCCGAGGCCCGCGCAGTGATCCAGATCGGCATCGTCATCGGCGGCGCCGACGGCGACTTCGACAAGACCGAGCAGGCCGTCGTGCGGGAGGCGTGCTTCACCCTCGGCCTGCCGCCGCACGAGTTCGACCTCTGAGCGGCCTGCGGGGCGCATGCGCCGGGCCCGGGCCGAGTCCCTGGCCGGGGCCCGGCACATACGCCCCGGCCGAGAACAGGTGCATGACCGTGGACGCCGGGCCGCCCCGCACACGGGCCCGGACCCCGACGGCCTGCCGGGGCGGTGTGAGGGCTGCCGCCGCACGGTGCCGTTCGAGGACCGCCGGACAGGCGGTGGCGCGGTCGCCGTGGTGGGCCTGGCGCGGCCCTCGGCGTCGCGCCACCAGCGGTCGACCACCCGATGTCACCGGGTACTTGGGGCTTTCCGGCGGTCGGACTCGGAGGGCTTTCCGGCGGTCGGAGTCGGTCGTCGACCGAAGGAGAAGGGCGCGGCCTCGGCCTGGCCCGGCGTCCTGACCGGCGGGCTGACGCCGGTCGTCCGCCTGCTCTCGGCCCCGGCCTCCCGGGGCCTTGCCTGCTCCCGGGGCCTGCCGCTCGGCCCCGGCCTCCCGGGGCCTGCCGGACGGCCCCGGCCTCCCGGGGCCCGCCGCCGGACCCGGCGTCCTGCCGGACGGCGCCCGACCGGCGCCGTCCCACTCACAGGGGTGTGGCGGCGTACAGGATGAAGAACATGGTCACCGCGGAGTTCGCGGACGACATCGCCGACACGGCCGTGCCCGCGGCGGCTCCCCAGGCGGCCAGGCCCACAGTGGTGAAGACCGAGGGCCAGTTGCGTACCAGAGGAGCCGGGCCGAGGAGGGCCGTCACCCGGCGCGGAACCGGGCCGGGTGCGGCGAACCCCGCGAGGGTCGGCACCGGGGTCCCCCGGGAGACCAGGGCCGCCTTGCCGATCGCGCGCGCCACCGTGCGGCGGCTGCCCACCGTCCGAGCCGCCTCCTCGTCCGCCCAGCGTTCCGCCGTGTACGACACGGCCGTCCGCAGCGGTCGCAGGAACGGGTTGGCGCGCGCCGCGAGTTGGACGGCCAGCAGGAACCGGTGGTGCCGGGCGGCCAGATGGGCGCGCTCATGGGCGAACAGGGCCCGGCGCTCGGCCGGTTCGAGACAGGACAGCAGTGCGGTGGTCACGACCACACGGTCCCGGAGCCCGCCGGGCAAGGCGTACGCGTAGGGGACGTCATCGGGCAGGACGACCACCTCGGTGGCCGGCAGCCCGCCGAGCGCCCGGTGAGCCGTGCGGCGCACCCGGCCGTGCCGCCACAGTGTCCGACCGCAGACCACCAGCACGGCGAACAGCGCGGGGATGGCGGCCTTCCCCACCACTTCGTCGTACGGCACCGCCGCGCGCACCTCGGGGTCGGACCAGCCGTCGGGCAGCGGGTTGCCGGGCAACTGGGCCGTGCCGACCACCATCACCAACCCCAGGCACAGCGTGCTGCACGCCGCCATCACCGCGGCCACCCAGGTCAGCAGCCGCGTCGCGGCGCGTGGATGCAGGTGCTGTTCGGCCAGGCGCGCCATGGGCCATGCCGTGAGCGGCAGGACCAGCGGCAGAAAGACGAAGACCCCCATGAGGTGTCAATCTTCCCCTTCGCTCCCGCTCCGACCCAGCAGTTCCCGCAACAGCCGCTCGTCGTCGGGGCCGAGGCCGGTGACGAAGCTGGCCAGCACCGCCCCGCGGTCGCTCTCCGCGTCCAGCACCTTGCGCATCTTGTGCGCCGCGAGGCCCGCCTGGTCCGAGGCGGGTGTCCAGGTGAAGGACCGGCCCGCCCGCTCCCGGGTGACCGCGCCCTTGGCCAGCAGCCGGGTCAGGATCGTGATCACCGTCGTGTAGGCGAGGTCGCCGCCGAGCCGGTCCAGCACCCAGCCGACCGTCGCCGGCCCCTCCGCCTCCCGCAGCGCCGACAGGACCTGCGCCTCCAGCTCGCCCTGCCCCCGCCGCCGGGGACGCTGCCGGTGATCCGTCACGCCCTGTCTCCTGTCCGCCGCCGCCCGTTTCCCGATCGGACATCGTATCGACGCCCCCCGGCCGATCGTCCCACCGCGAGGCACCACCTGTTATCTACAGAAGTGTAGAAGGCGGGTCGCGCGGACAGACACCTCCGTGCCACACCAATGACAACGGCGGTACGAGGAGAGTGGAAGACATGGGCGTCATCGCATGGCTGGTACTGGGGCTTGTCGCCGGAGCGATCGCCAAGGCGATCCTGCCCGGACGTGATCCGGGCGGCTGCGTCGGCACGACGGTCATCGGCATCGCGGGTGCCTTCATCGGCGGCTGGCTGTCGGCAAAGATCCTCGACCGGCCGGTGGAGCGGGAGTTCTTCGACGCGGCTACCTGGGGCTCGGCCGTCGCGGGCGCGCTTCTCCTGCTGATCGGTTACCGCATCCTCTTCGGACACTCCCGCGACTGACCCGAGACCGGCAACCCATTTTCTACAGTGTTGTAGATTTAAGGTCGGCCCCTACGGGCCTCACCCGACGTCATCGAGAAGGAGTGCGCAGTGGGAGTTTCCCTGTCCAAGGGTGGCAACGTCTCGCTCAGCAAGGAGGCCCCCGGCCTGACCGCGGTCCTGGTCGGCCTGGGCTGGGACGTGCGCACCACGACCGGCACCGACTACGACCTCGACGCCTCCGCCCTGCTGCTCGACGCCTCCGGCAAGGTCCTGTCCGACAGGCACTTCGTCTTCTACAACAACCTCACCAGCCCGGACGGCTCGGTCGAGCACACCGGCGACAACCTCACCGGTGAGGGCGAGGGCGACGACGAGTCCGTCAAGGTGAACCTCGCGGCCGTACCCGCCGAGGTCGACAGGATCGTGTTCCCGGTCTCCATCCACGACGCCGAGAACCGCGGCCAGAGCTTCGGCCAGGTCCGCAACGCGTTCATCCGCGTCGTCAACCAGGCGGGCGGTACCGAGATCGCGCGGTACGACCTGTCCGAGGACGCGTCGACCGAGACGGCGATGGTCTTCGGCGAGTTGTACCGCCACGGCGCCGAGTGGAAGTTCCGCGCCGTGGGCCAGGGTTACGCCTCCGGCCTGGCCGGGATCGCCGCCGACTTCGGCGTCAACGTCTGACCCGGGACCGCCCCGGCCGGGACCTCTCCTCGCACAGGTGGGCCCGGCCGGTCCTCGCTCATCCCCTGCCGAAGTGCCCCTGCTGCCGAAGTGCCCCTACCGTCAGGAGACCGTGTGGCCACCCCGCTCCGCCTCCACCCCGAGGACCGGCCGGACTTCGAGGCGGTACTGCACCTGGCGCTGAACAGCCCGGACGTCCGGAACGCCCTGCGCTCCGACCCGACCGACCGGACCACCGCCCGCCTGCGCGTCCGGGCGCGCGGAGACGCCGACGCGATCGTGTCCGCGGCGCAGCGCGAGTACCGCGCGTACCTCGACCTGCGTACGTTCACGCGGGAGAACACAGAGCAGCACCGCCCCGCCGATGCCGGCTTGCTGCCCGCCGTGGCCGTGCTCACCCCGCCCGTGGCCGCCTCGTCCTCCGCGATCCTGCTCGTCCTCGGCTACACACTCCAGCTGATGGACGTGGGGGGAACGCTGCCGGACTCGCTCGTCACCGCCGGCTGGACCCTGGCGCTCGTCGCGTCCATCAGCGCGTACGTGGCCATGGCGGGACTCGTGACCACCGCCGTGCGTCGACGTGGCGGCTCCCCGCCGCCCGCGCGCCTCGAACAGACGCGGCTGGACTGGCAGCAGGCCCTGCTCACTCAGGGCATGCTGCCCCACCTGCGCAGATACCTCAGCGAAGAGCAGGCACTCCAGCCCGCGGCACAGCCACCGGCCGACTTCACCACCGACTCCCCCGCTGACGTCCCGCCCGCCGGTCGGTAGCCGCACGCCCGCCCCGACCGTCCAGCGGGCCGATCCGGCAACGCCGTGGATCCCGTACGCCGTGGATGCCGTACGGCGTGGATCCCGTACGGCCCGAGAGCGAGCGCCCCGCATCGGCGACGGCCGGCAGATCAGCCTGACCAAGGCTGACAGCCACGCCCTCGCCTGCAGGCGCGGCCTCCACCGACGGCGGACGGCGGACGGCGGGCCGGGTCGACTCCCCGGGCAGCCGCTCGGTCCCCGGCGCGGGTCGGCCTCCTTTCGAGAGCCCGGACGGGGCCGGGCCGGGCCGCACGACGGAGACCCCGGAGAGCGGCAGCAAGCTGTAGAGGCACGAGCACGCAGTCGAGCATTTGTCCGCAGCGCGCTGCGACAAGGCCCTCGGAAGGGTGAGCCGCACTCGTCCGTCACCGAGCGTTGCCATTCTCACCGAGCGTCGCCGTCCGTCGCCGTGCGCGCTTCGTCCGTCACCGTGCGCGCTCCGCTGTGCGATCCGCTGGTCGGGCGAAGCGGCCCCGGGTGTTATTGAATGGGTATGCGGTCAGGAACCTCGGGGCCCCGACGCCGGGGTTCTGATACGGCCCCGGCGCTGTGTCGGGGTGGGCGAGCGAACTGAGAGAAGCCGCATGGACTCCACGCCCTCCCCCTCGTCCTCGTCGCCGTTCGACATGGTCAGCAGCGCTCTGGGGAAGTACATCCCCCGCGGCGGAGCGGCAGCGGCCGCCGGTTCTGCCGGCACACGGGACGACGGCGCCGCCCACCGGCGCACGCACGCCGATCCGCCCCCCGGCGATCAGGAGCAGATCCTCGGCGCGGTCAATCTGGACCGGGACCTGGTCATCACCCGCTGCAATCTGGACGCCCCCGTCTTCGCGGGCGTGGAGGCCGTGCCCGGAAGGCCTTTCGTCGCTCTTCTGCCTCCCTGGGACATACCGACGGTCACCCGGAGGTTGCGGCAGGTCCTGGAGACCGGTGAGCCGCACGTCGCCCGGGTCCAGCGCCTGCGGCGCAGCGACGGGTCGGAGCTGGTGGTCTCGATGAGCATCCTGGCCGCCGCGGAGCCTCAGGAGGGCCTGACCGTCACGCTGATCGCCATGGCCAGGAGGCTGCACCTGTACGCCGCCGAAACCGTGATCGGCACCTCCCTGGACATCGGCGAGACCGCGCAGTCGCTGGCGGAGTCCCTGCTGGCCTGGGGAGACGTGACCGCCATCGACCTCGACTTCGCCGTGTGGACCGGCGAGGCGGTCACCGAGCGGCCGCAGGGACGGATCCGGTTGCGGCGTGCGGCCCTGGTGCCGGACCGGGCGTGGCCCGACGGCTACGTGACCCCGGGCGACGATCTTCCCTGCGACGCTAGCCGCCTGCTGTCGCGGGCGATACGGCGTGACGACGCCGCGCAGGCCATCGTCCTGCCCGACCGGGAAGCGATCGAGCGGGTCCTCGACACCCCACGGCTGGTGCGGGCCCTCGTACCCGGTGACCAGGCGGCGTGTGTGGCGTGCATACCGCTGGTCCTGGACGGCGCGCCACCCGTCGTCCTGGGGGTGGCGGAGGTCTGGCGGCGGGCGGGCCACCCCTTCGAGGACAGCGAGCTGCTCGACCTGCAGGAGCTGGTGGCCAGGACCTCCCACCACGTCGACCTGGCCCGTCAGCACCAGCGCGAGCACACGCAGGTGCTGGCGTTGCAGCGCCGGCTGCTGCCCCGGTCCGGCGGCGACACCGTCGAAACGGCCAGCGTGTACCAGCCCGCCACCCCCGACAGCGCGGGCGTCGGCGGTGACTGGGTGAACAGTTTCCCGCTGCCGGACGGCCGTACCGCGCTGGTGGTCGGTGACGTCGTCGGGCACGGCCTGGGAGCCGCGGCGACCATGGGACAGCTGAGCATGGAGGCGCGCGCGCTGCTGTCCGCCGGGCTGGCGCCCGACGAGGTGCTGGAGCACCTGGACGAGACCGTGGCGCTGCTGGACGACGCGGAGTCCGGGCTGGTGGCCGGTTACAGCGCCCTCGGGTCGACCTGCTGCATCGCCGTGTACGACCCGGTCAGCCACCGCGTGGCCCTGTCCAGCGCCGGCCACCTCCCCCCGGTCCTGGTGACACCCGACGGGCCCGCCGGTCCGGTCGCGGTACGCCCCCACCCCGGGCTGGGCGCCGAGTTCGCGCTGCGCGAGCCGTTCGACGTGCACACGTTCGCCGCGCCCCCGGGCTCGCTGCTCGCGCTCTACACCGACGGTCTGGTGGAGGATCCCGCGCTGTCGATCGACGAGGGCATCGCGAGGCTGGCGGACACCGTCTCCACGGTGCACCCCTGGGACGCCCTGCCGCAGGCCGCGCGCCACGTGGTCTCGGCGCTGGCGCCCGCGCACCGGCGCGACGACGTGACCCTGCTGCTCGCCCGCATGATCGGCTATCGCAAGGGGGACACCGCGACCTGGCGCCTTCCCGCCCGCGGCGACGTGGCCGCCCGGGCCCGCACGCTGGTCTCCGGGCTGCTGGAGCGATGGCGCACCAGGGACGACACCCGGCACAGCGTGCTGCTGGTGGTCGACGAACTGGTCGCCAACGCGGTCCGCTTCGCCGAAGGCCCCCTCACGGTACGGCTGATCAGGACCGGTCACGGGCTGCTGTGCGAGGTGGGCGACACCGGCAACGGCAGGCCGCGGATGGGCGGCGGCGGGCTCCTCGACGACAGCGGTCGCGGCCTGCGCGTCGTGCACGCGCTCACCACCCGGTGGGGGGTGCGGTGGACCGACACCGGCAAGGTGGTCTGGGCGTCCGTCGAGAGGTGACGCGGCTGCCTGCGGGTCGGCGGGCGGCGCGCGCTCGTCGGACGGTGGTACGGGCGGCGCGAACGCGCGCTACAGCCACTCCCCTTCGAGGGCGGTGGCCGTGAGCCCCGGGGCCGCCGCGTACAGGACGGCACGACTGCCCCGTTCCTGGCCGGCGTCGTACGCCCTGCGCATGATGTCGAACACGGCGGCGCCTCCGCGGTTGCCGGTGGTGTAGCTGTCCCGGCTGTGGTCCAGCAGTCCCGACGGCCATCCGTCGGGCATCGTCTGCTCCATGTACTCCAGCACGCGCGTCCCGCCGGGGTGCGCGAGCAGGACGTCGGGGTGCCAGGAGTCGGGGTCGTCCTCGTAGCGCAGGCGCAGCCACTCCCACATCGCGGTGACCGTCTGCTGCACGGCGCGCGGCCCACGCCGGTCCATCACGAAGTGGGTGCCGTCCTCCCGGGTCTCCAGGCGGTGCAGGTCCCGGGTGCCGGGCAGAGTGTGGTGCCACGCGGCGTCCAGCCGCAGCGCCGACGCGGGCGTCGGGCGGCCCGTGACGACCGCGGCGACCGCGGTGTCCGCGAACAGCAGCCGGACGATCAAGGACTCCAACGTGTCGTCCGCGGGCTGGTAGGTCGTGCTGAGTGCCTCCGCGATCACGACCAGGACCACCCGGTCGGGGTCCGCGGCCACGAGATCGGCCGCCAGCGCCAGCGAGCGGGTCCCGGCTATGCACGCCCACTGCGTGGCCGGCAGCAGCATCACGTCGCCCCGCAGCGGGAGTCTGTTGGCCAGGGAGACGTCCAGCCCCGGCAGCGCCGGGGTGGTGGAGTGACTGGTGATCAGGCAGTCGACGTCCGCGGCGTCCAGCCCGGCGATCTGCAGGGCCCCCCGCGCCGCACGCTCCCCACAGGACTGGACGGCCGCCCAGGCCGGCGCCGTGCGTTCCTGGACGGTCTGCGGCGCGGGCATCGCCTCGAGCGCGGCGATCACCCGGTCCACGTCCTGTTCGCTGAACCCCTTCCCGGCCAGCGCCTCCCGGGTCGGCCCCGGGCCGGCCGCCGGCAGGCCGTTCCCGCTGCCGGGCGCGACGGCGGTCTCCAGCGGCAGCATCCACCCGCGCTTCTCGATGCCGGTACTGGCGGCGATGCCGTCGATCCGCTGCGCCCACGGCGCGTGCGGATGGCGAGCTCGCACTTCCGCCACGATCTGGCTGGTCCGGACGGTGTGCTCACCGTGTATGACGGAAGGCGGGCACAGGTAAGCGGCCATGGGGGGCACCTTTCTACGGGGAACGAGGCAGAACGTCATGAGGGCCGCGGCACAGGCGACTTGGGTGGGGATCACGCAGATTGACGGCTGTGCGCTCCACTTTGGGCTTCTGACCCGTTTCGAGCATGGATGCCACAGGGGTATTCACGCTGTGATGTGGGCAACTTGAGACGTTCCGCGATACGTGACACCGCGCACACTGCCGCGCGGCGGGCCGCGGAGGTGTCGCGGCGGCGGTGCCGCGATCACCTGGCGCGGCGTCAGCAGAGCCGGTGCGGAGGGGCGCCCCGGCGCGATGTCGTCCGGAGCGCGGCACGGGCACGGCACGAGCGCGGCACGAGCGCGGCACGGGCACGAGCGCGGCACGGGCACCGCACGAGCGCGGCACGGGCACGAGCGCGGCACGGGCACCGCACGAGCGCGGCACGGCACGAGCGCGGCACGGGCACGGGTCCCGGCACGCCCGTGGCGCGCCGACCCCAGCACTCGGGACTCCCTCCGTCCCCCCAAGGCTTCCGCTCTCCGTGGCCCCGGGTCGTGCAGGCCGTCGCTCGAAGCCTTCGTACTCCACGATGCTCGTGCCGCTCACCCGCCGCCAGACACACACCGGCCAGGGGGCGGAATGGCTGAACGCCATCGATCGCGCGCGCCCCGCCCGGCACTTGTCGGGGCACCGGTCGCCACGAAGGCCCGCCCAGGTGATCTGGGCGGGCCTTCGGGTACGGCTTCACCCCGACCGGTGTTCGGAGCCGCGGATCCGGACCGCTGGCCTCAACCGGTGATCTCGACCTTCCCGTTCGACGGCGCCGGCTCCTGACCCTTCACCGGCGTCCGCTCGGTGAGGCCCCGCAGCAGCCCGGCGAGGTCCACGCCCGTGGTGGAGCCGAGGAGTTCCATGCCCTGGGCGACATTGTCCGCGACCGCGCGCGGGATGCGGCCGGCGCCGTCGGTGGAGATGACGGTCAGCTTGTCGATGGCGCCGATCGGCTCCGACGCCTTGGCCACCACCTGCGGCAGCACCTCGACGAGCATCTGCAGGACGGCCGCCTCGCCGTACTGCCCGAACGCGTCCGCCTTCTTCCGCATCGCCTCCGCCTCGGCGGCACCCTTCGCGCCGATCGCCGCCGCGTCGGCCTCACCCTCCAGCCGTACCGCCTCCGCGATCGCCGCGCGCCGGGACCGCTCGGCCTCACCCTGCTTCAGGCCCTCGATGGCCTCCGCCTCGGCCAGCGCGCTACGGCGCTGCTTCTCGCCCTCACCGGTCAGCCGGGCCCGCTCGGCCTCCGCCTGCGCGGCCGCGATGCCGGCCGCCTTCTCCGCCTCGGCCTGCTTGACCCGCGCCACGCGCCTGGCCTCGGCCTCCTGCTCCGCCGCGTAGCGCTGGGCGTCGGCGGGCTTGCGGACCTGGGTGTCGAGCTGACGGTCGGTCAGCGCCGCCTGCCGTTCGGCGACCTTCTCCTGCTCGGTGAGGATCTCCTGCTGCCGGGCTGCCTCGGCCAGCGGGCCGGCCGCCGCCGCCCGCGCCGCGGCCTCGTCGGTCTCGGCCTTGATCTCGGCCTGCTTCAGCGCGAACGTCCGCTGCGCGACCGCGATCTCCTCCTCGGCCTTCAGCCGGGCCTGCTCGGCGGCCCGGCGGGCGACGGCCTCCGCGATGTCGGCCTCCTGCCGCGCCCGCGCCGCCTCCGGCCGGCCGAGGTCCTCCAGGTAGGAACCCTCGGTGGTGATGTCCTGGATCTGGAAGGCGTCCAGCACCAGCCCCTGCCCGGACAGGCTGGCCTCCGCCTCCTCCGCCACCTGGCTCGCGAAGGCGGCCCGGTCACGGATGACGTCCTCCACGGACATCCGCCCCACGATCGCCCGCAGCGCGCCCGACAGCACCTCCTGGGTGAAGCCGACGATGCCGTCCTGCTGCATCAGGAACCGCTGGGCCGCGGCCCGGATGGAGTCCTCGGTGCCGCCGACCTTGACAATGGCGACACCGTCGAGGTTCGCCTTCACACCGCGCAGGGTGACCGCGCCGCGCACCGCCACCGGGATGTGGCGGGAGGACAGGTCGAGCGTGAACTTCTGCTGCACGAACGGCACGACGAACACACCGCCGCCGACAACGACCTTCTGCCCGCTGTTGTCGGTGAACACCCGGCCGGTCTCCGGGTCGGTGGCCTCCTTCCCGCGCCGCCCGGTGACGATGAACGCCTCGCTGGGCCCGGCCACCTTGTAGCGGTTGATCACCACGAGTGCCAGGAGGACGAGGAGGACCACGACCCCCACCACGGCTACGACGACAGGACTCATCACAGTGCCCCCGAATCACGTAAGAGAAGGAGAGGAGAAAGAGGGAGGTCAGGAGGAGGGGAGCGGGCTGAGGCTTCAGTGGTCGACCGGGCGGACCACTACCGACGTCGCGGACGGCGCCGCCTCCACCCAGACCTCGGCGCCCCGGGCCACCGGCACCGCGCTGCGCGCGGCGAACTTCACCGGCTGGCCGGCGAGCCGCAGCAGCACCTCGCCGTACCCGCCGGCCGGGATGGCCGTGACCACGCTGCCCGAGGTGCCCACCAGGTCGTCCCCGGTGGGCGCGAGCGCCGTCCGGTCGCGCGTCAGGACACGGCTGAAGCGGTACGTCAGCCAGCCCGTGCCCGCTCCGGACACGGCCCCCGCGGCCGTGGCGGCCACCGGGCCGGCGCCCGCCGCCCCCATGGCGATGGCGCCCGCGAAACCGGTCATCGCCAGGAATCCGGCGACGACCGGCAACGACAACCCCCCGTCGAGAGTGCCGTCCAGCGCACCGTCGAGCACTCCGTCGAAGACCAGCGACAGGGCGAGCAGCACGACCCCCGTGATGCCGAGTCCAAGAAACCAGGCCATGCGCGCCGTCCCCCTCCCACCCGTCGCTGATCCCCGGCTTGAGGGGATCGTCACATGCGGGGCCCCCGGTTTCATTGCCGTGTTCCGGCAATCTTTACGCGTCTTTGATGCCGAGTCGGGGCGCCCGCCGTCGGCGTCCGCGTCCGCACGGCGGACCCGCGCCGGTGGGCGCGGCGCCGCCGTGCGGAGCGCCGGGGCGGCCTACGGTGAACCGGTGCGACTTGTGCCCCGGTGGGCCCTGCTCCCGTCGATGAGCGCGCCCGTCCTGCTGATCGCGGGCTGGACGGGCGCGGCGCTCCTGGAGGGGCCCGCCTACGACCCTGCCCGGCAGACGATCAGCGTCCTGGCCGCCTACGGGGCACCGGGGTTCTGGGTGATGAGCGGGGCGCTGCTCGCCCTGGGGCTGTGCCATCTGCTGACCGCCTGGGGGCTGCGGGCGGCCGCGCTCGCCGGGCGGGTGGCGCTGGGCGGGGGTGGTCTGGCGGCGTTCGCGGTGGTGCTGCTCCCGGCGCCGAGCAGTGGGGGCTCCCTGCGCCACGGTTCGGTGGCCGTGGTCGGCTTCACGCTCCTGGCGGTCTGGCCCGTCCTGGCCGCCGACCGCAGCACAGAGGCGCCGTGGGGGCTGCGTCCCGTGCCCTCCTGGGCGGCGACCTCGGTGATGGGCGCCGGGGCGCTCTGGTTCGTGTTCGAGTCGAACGACAACGGTGCCGCCGGTGTCGCCGAACGCTTCGTGACGTCCTTCCAGTCGCTGTGGCCCCTGGTCGTCGTGCTCTCCTGCCTCCGCCATCCCGGCTCGCGCTCGGACGGAAACGCCGGTGACCCCACCGGGTACGCCGGCGACGACCCTCGGTGACGCCTGCCTGTGACGCCCGTCCGTGAGGCCCGTCCCTGAGGCCCGTCCGACCGTCAGTCCCGGCGGTCTCCCGTCAGACCTGTCCGGTGATCGTCACCCTCACCCGGGCGCCCGGTCGTGCGGGGAAGCGGAGGGCCAGATGGGTCTCCACCGCGGAGCGGACGGCACGGGCCACGTCGACCGCCCTGGCCCGGCGGACCACGACCACGTGGACGTCGACGTGCCAGCCGGCGGTGTCGTCCGCTCCCGGTGTCAGGCGCACGCCCGCGGTCGGTGTGCGGCCGGCGCCGGGGTCGGGGCGGGACAGCGCCGAGCGGAGCCGGGCGGCGAGTCCCGGCCTCAGGAAGGCGACGCCCGGTACGTCCTCCACGACCCGGGCGATGTCCTCGACGAGCACGGTCTGTGCGGCGGACGGTGTGTGCGCGGTCATGCGGTGTCCCCTTCCCGGCCCTCGGCCCGGACGTCGACGAGGTCGGTGACGCGGATGTCGACGGACGCGGTGACCAGGCCGAGTTCCCGGTCGGCGGCCTCCCGCACCCGTTGCCGTACCCGCTCCGCGAGGGGCCGCAGGGCGGCGTCCGCGGGGGCGTGGATGTCGAGGCGGACCTCCACCGCGCCGCCCTCGTGGCCGTCGGCGTCCACGATGCGGCAGGAACCCGCGCGGACCCCCTCCACCGTCTCCGCCGCCGCGCGGAGGACACGTGCGGCGACCGTCTCCATGATCCAGAGGTCCTCGGCGGGTTCGCCCAGGGGCAGCGGGCGGCCGGGGCGCAGTTCGAGGCGCACGAGGTCCATGACCCGCCGGGTCAGCGGTTCGGCGTCGTGGGCCGAGGGGTCGGGGGTCTCCTCGCGCAGGCCGCGCACGGCGCTCTCCAGCAGGGCGAGGTCGTCGACGGCGGTCCGGCAGTGCGGGCAGGTGGCCGTGTGGGGGTCGTCGGTCTGCCGTTCCCAGTCGTCCCAGACCCGGGACAGCGGCCGTCCGCACGGCAGCGACTCGTCGTCGCCGTCGGCGCGGGCGCCCTCGGGCGGGTCGGTGTGCGTGGTCATCGCCAGGCCCCCAATGCTCGTGTCAGACAGCGGCGTGCGCGGAAGACGCGGGCGCGGACGGCCTCCTGGCTGATGCCGACCGCGTCCGCGATGAACTCGTAGGACCGCCCGTCGAGTTCACGCAGTACCCAGCATGCTCGCTGCTCGGCCGAGAGCAGGTCGAGAGCGTCCCTCAGTTCACGGACGGCGTCCCGGCCCTCGGTGATGCGGGCCGGTGAGGTGGCGTGCTCGGCCGCCGGGACCTCCCCGGCCGCCTCCAGCGGCGCCACCGGTCTGCGGGCGCGCAGGACGTTCAGGCAGCGGTTGGTGACGATGCGGTACATCCAGGTGCCGAAGGACGCCTCGCCCTGGAACTCCGGCAGGCGGCGCCACGCGCTGAGGAAGGCGTCCTGCACGGCGTCCTCCGCCTCCGCCGGGGTGCGCAGCATCCGGGTGGCCAGGCGGAGCAGCGCCGGCGCGTGGCGTTGCACGAGCGTCGCGAAGGCGTCCTCGTCGCCTTCCGCGGCCCGCACCACCAGCAGGGCGTCAGCGGTGACGCCGGTGTCGCCGGTGCCGCCGTCGGCCTCGGGTGGTGCGGTCGGTCTGCGGGCCCCCGCCACTGGGTGGCTCCTCTCGTCCGGTCTCTCGGGGTTGGACACCTGCGCGCGGCGTCCGTGACGCCCCGATCGGATTCGCCGGCACGGGCGCGCCCGGATGCGGACACGGACCGGTCGCTCGTCGCGGCTCCACGGACTTCCCCACTGCACGGTTCACCGACTTCACGGCGCCCGTCTTCCCGGCTTCCCGTTCCTCCTCCGGGCACCTATTTCTTTTCTTTATCCGTAGCGGAACAGGCTGCGGATGGGTGCGGAAAAAAGTTTCACCCGATCGGATGGACGACCAATCCGCCGCCGGTCGGGGACCGGATTCCCCACGTGATCGACGACGACAGGAACACACACGGGCCGGCCCGACCGGTGCGCCCCGGCGTGGGTGCGCTCGCGGGTGTGGTGGCGGGTGTGGTGAGCGGATACGCCGCGATCGCCGTGGCGGAGCTGGTGTCGACGGCGGTCAGGCCGCAGGCGGGGCCCGTGGTCGCGGTGGGCGGCGCCGCGATCGACCGCACCCCGGCAGCGGTGAAGGACTGGGCGGTAAGGAATTTCGGGACCAACGACAAATTCGTTCTCCAGCTCGGAATTCTCGCGGTTCTCACGCTTTTCGCGGCGGCTCTGGGAATGACCGCGCTGCGGTTCCGACGCGCGGGGGCGGCCGGTGTGCTGGTGTTCGGCGCGGTGGGGGCGCTGGCGGCCGCCACACGTCCCGACACGCGGGGTTTCACCGACACGCTCCCGTCCCTCGTGGGCGCTGTCGCCGGGGCGGTCCTGCTGTACGTCCTGGCCGGCCGCGTCACGTGGCGGCGGCCGTCGCAGGCGGCGCCGTCCGGCGGGCCGGGGGCCGACCGGGACCGGCGGGGTTTCGTCGTCGCGGCGTCCGCCGTCGCGCTGGCCGCCACGGGAGCCGGCGCCCTGGGCCGGTCCCTGAACGGTTCGAACGGCCGGAGCGCGGTCGCCTCCCGCGACCGGCTGGTCCTGCCCGCCCCCGCCTCCCCCGCGCCCGCCGTTCCCCGCGGCGCGGGACTGCGGATACCCGGTGCGGTCCCCTTCCTCACCCCGAACACGTCGTTCTACCGGGTGGACACCGCGCTGGTGGTGCCGAAGGTGGACGTCGGGTCCTGGCGGCTGCGGATCCACGGCAAGGGCGTCGCCCGGCCCGTCACGCTCTCCTTCGACGACCTCCTGCGGCGTGAGCTGGTGGAACGCGACATCACCCTCACGTGCGTCTCCAACGAGGTCGGCGGCCCCTACGCCGGCAACGCCCGCTGGCTCGGGGTCCGGCTGGCGGACCTGCTGGCCGAGCAGGGGGTGCGGCCTCCCTCGCGGGGCGGCCCCGCCGACCAGCTGGTGGCGCGCTCGGTGGACGGCATGACGATCGGCACTCCGGTCGAGGACGTCATGGACGGCCGCGACGCCCTCCTCGCGATCGGCATGAACGGCGAACCGCTGCCCTTCGAGCACGGCTTCCCGGTCCGCATGGTCGTCCCCGGCCTTTACGGGTTCGTCTCCGCCTGCAAGTGGATCAAGGAGATCGAACTCACCACCTTCGACTCCTACGACCCCTACTGGGTCAAGCGCGGCTGGGCCCGCAGGGCGCCGGTCAAGACCGCGTCGAGGATCGACACCCCCAAACCGTTCGCCCGGCCGCGGGCCGGCACGGTGATGGTCGCCGGGGTCGCCTGGGCACAGCGGCGAGGCATCCGCAAGGTCGAGATCCGGGTCGACGACGGGCCCTGGCAGAGGGCCCGACTCGCCGCCGAGGACACCCGCGACACCTGGCGCCAGTGGTCCTTCCCCTGGCAGGCCACCAAGGGCGGCCACACCCTCACGGTCCGGGCGACCGACGGTACCGGTGCGGTGCAGACCGCGAAACGGGCCCGCCCGATCCCCGACGGTTCGAGCGGATGGCACTCCGTGGTCGTCACCGTCGACTGACCCCCGCACCACCCCCCAAGACCACTTTCCCCTTCCTCAGAAGGCAGCCGCACGCTGCCGTGACACATAGGAGAAGTACCGTGAACACCTCCCTCCGCCGCATCGCCGTGACCGTGGCCGCAGCGGCCGTCCTGCCGCTGACCCTGAGCGCCTGCTCCGACAACGGCGGCGACTCCGCCTCCTCGGACTCCTCGTCGAAGACGAAGGCGTCGGCGTCCGCGTCCGCGTCGGACGACGGCATGACGGGCTCCGGCAGCGGTGCCTCGGCGGACAAGCCCTTCGGTTCCGCCTGTTCCGCGGTGCCCGAGAGCGGTGCCGGTTCCTTCGACGGCATGGCCGAGGACCCGGTCGCCACGGCCGCGTCCAACAACCCCGCCCTGTCCACGCTGGTCTCCGCGGTGAAGAAGGCCGGCCTGGTCGACACCCTGAACAACGCCGAGAACATCACCGTGTTCGCGCCGACCAACGACGCCTTCGCCAAGATCCCGAAGGACACGCTGGACAAGGTCCTCAACGACAAGGCCCAGCTGACGAAGATCCTCACGTACCACGTCGTCGGCCAGAAGCTCGCGCCGAAGGACCTGGAGAACGGCTCCTTCGCCACGCTGGAGAAGTCGAAGCTCACCACCTCCGGCTCGGGTGAGTCGTACACCGTCAACGACGAGTCCAAGGTGGTCTGCGGCAACGTCAAGACCGCCAACGCCACCGTGTACATCGTCGACACCGTGCTGATGCCGGCCTCCTGACGACACGGCACACGAGGGGCCGGGACCGCGCTGGTCCCGGCCCCTTCGCCGTTCGCCGGGACTTTTTCGGGGCATCCGCGTCACAACGGCGCGCGGAGCGGGTCCGAACCAGTACAGGCACCCGACGAAGCAGTCACGACAGGAAGGACACCACCATGGCCACGCAGACCGCGGTAGCCGCGAAGGAAACCCCCTCGTCCCGGATCGGCGGGACCGAGGGCACCACGGCCGTCTCCGGTGGCGTCAGCGGAGCGGACCAGCCGGCCCGCGACCGCGGCCGGACCTCCATCGCCGACCTCGTCGTCGTGAAGGTGGCGGGCATCGCCGCCCGCGAGATCCCCGGCGTGTACGACATGGGCGGCGGGCTCTCCCGCACCATCGGCGCCGTCCGCGACCGCGTGCCCGGCGGCCGGCCGAACGTGGGGCGCGGGGTGAAGGTCGAGGTGGGCGAACGGCAGACGGCCATCGACCTCGACCTGGTCGTCGAGTACGGCGTGCCCATCACCGACGTCTCCCGCGACGTCCGGGAGAACGTGATCGCCGCGGTGGAGCGCGTCACCGGTCTGGAGGTCGTCGAGGTGAACATCACCGTCAACGACGTCCGGCTGCCCGACGAGGACGAGCCGTCCGCCGGTACCGAGGCCCGCGTGGAGTAGCGGTTCCCGACGTGAGTGGACGGCAGCGGATCGAGCTGGGAGGTGGACGGGCGTGAGCGCACCGTTCGTGGGGATGATCGCGGGGATGGCTCTGGCGTTCGCCGGGTACTTCGGCGGCTTCGGCGCGTTCCTGCTCGTGGGGGCCCTCGGCGGCCTCGGCTGGGCGGCGGGCCGCTGGGTCGAGGGCGGCGGCGGCATCCGGGACGTACGCGACGCGTTCGAACGGAGCCGGCGATGAGCACCGCCGCGCAGCGGGGCACCACCACGATCGCGGACCGGGCCGTGCGCAGGATCGCCGAACGGGTGGCCGACGAGGCGCTGGCGGAGCGGACGTCGCGCGCGGCGGTGTCCGTGCAGGGGCACCGGGCGCGGGTGGCCCTCGACGTGGCGCTCCCCTATCCGGCGCCGCTGAGCGAGTCGGTCCGCAGCCTGCAGGAGCATGTCGCGGGCCGGACACAGGAGTTGACCGGCCTCGACGTGCCCACCGCACGCGTCAGGGTCACCTCGCTGACACCCCTGGCCGGCGCGGACGAGGGGACCGGGGAGCACGGCACCTCTCCCGCCGCCCCGCCGGCGCCCGAGGCGGGCGCGGACGGGGCGGCCGGTGAGCGTCGGCCCGCTGCCGCCGCCCGCACGCCGAGGCGACTGTGGTCGCGGCGCCGCGTGCCGGTCGCCGTGCTGGCCGCGCTGGGCGCCGCGGTCTGCGGCGCCCTCGCCCTGGACCTGGTCATGGTGCACGCCGCGCACCGCCCGGCGGCCGCCTGGCGGGTCGACGCCGTGCACTGGCTGTCGGAGCACGGGCCGGGCGACCGGCCCGTGGTCGTGGCGGGCGGCCTGATGGCGCTGCTCGGCGTGTGGATGATCGTCCTGGCGGTCACCCCCGGACTGCGCCGGCGGACCACCCTGCGGTCACCGGCGCCCCGGGTCGTCGCGGCGGTCGACCGCTCGGCCGTCGAGGCGCTCACGCGGGACGCGGTGGGCGAGGTGGCCGGGGTCGGCGAGGTGCGGGTACGGGTCCGTCGCCGCCGGGTCTCGGTGCGGGCCGCGCTCCTGTTCGGGGAGCGCGCGGCGGTCCGGGCCGACGTCACCGCCGCGGCCGGGCGGGCGCTGGCGTCCTGCGGCCTGCGCACCCCCCTCAGGACGCGGGTGCGCCTCACCCCGGCGCCCGTCTGGCGGCCCCCGGCAGCGGACGGGGAGACGGCACAGCGACCGGCCGGGTCCGTCCCCGGCCCCGGCCCCGGCCCGGAAGGAGAGGCGTGATGCGGCCGTTCCGCACCCCGGTGAACCGGCTGGTCCTCGGTGGCACCGGCCTGGCACTCCTGCTCACGGGCGGGTGGCTCGCGGTCACCGGAACCACCCTCGCGCACCGGCTGCCGTCACCGTGGGCCGGGCCCGCCGCCGGGGACAGCGTCCTGCTGGACGCCGGCCGGCTGGCACGGCTGCGGGGTGAGGGCTGGTGGACGCCGACCGTCATCGCGGTGGCCGTCACCCTGAGCCTGCTCCTCGTCTGCTGGCTCCTCGCGCAGTTCCGTTCCGGGGCGGCCCGGCCGCTGCCGCTGGCCGCGCCCGGCGGCACGGTCCGGACCCGGGCGCTCGCCGAGGCGCTGGCCCGGCGCGCGACCGCCGTGCCCGGCGTGGCCCGCAGCCGCGCCCGCGCCCTGCCCCGCTCCCGGCGGCGCCTGGAGGTACGGGTGCGGGTCTGGCTGCGGCCGGGCGTCTCCCCGCAGTCCGTGCTGCCCGCCCTGTGCGCGGTGGCCGCCGAGGCCGAAAAGTCCGCCGCGCCGTACACCGCGCACACCCGCCTGCGCGTCAGCGCCGAGTCGCACCGCATGCCCCATGTCCGCTGACCCGTACCCCGGCGGCACCCGCCCCGCCGTCCCCCGACCCGCCCGCGCCCGGCCGCTGGTCGGCCGGTGGCCCGCCGCCTGGTGGCCGGCGCTGCGGCGCACACCCGTGTCGCTGTGGAACGACGACATCACGGACCACGCGGCGGCCCTGACGTACTACGCGATCCTCTCGGTGCTGCCCGCGCTGCTGGTGACGGTCCTGACGTTCGGGCTGATCAGCCCGGACACGGCACAGCAGTTCGTCGCCCATGTCACCGCGTACGCGCCCGCCGAGTCCGCGAACGACCTGCACGCCGCGCTGTCCCGGATGCTGAGCGCGGACAGCGGGGTGTGGCCGCTGCTGGTGACCGGCACGCTGAGCGCGCTGTGGTCCGCCTCCAGCTATCTCGCCGTGTTCCGCCGTGCCCTGCACCGCATGCACCGGGTCGAGGACAGCCGTTCCCCCTGGCGCCGGGCGCACCGCATCGTGCTCACCGCGTTCGTCCTGCTCGTCCTGTTGCTGACCGGCTCCCTGGCCCTGCTGCTGACCGGGCCGCTGGCCGCGGAACTCGGCCGGGCGTTCGGCCTCGGCGCGACCGCCGCCTGGGGCTGGAGCGTGCTGCGCTGGCCGCTGCTGCTGTGCCTGGTGGCGCTGCTGGTCGTCGTCCTCTTCCACACCGGCCCCGCCGAGGCCCGCCGGCGCGCGCACAGTCTGCCCGGCGGGGTCCTGGCCGCCCTGCTGTGGCTGGCCGTCTCCAGCGGTTTCGCCCTGTACACCTCCACCCTGAGCGCCTACAGCAGGCTCTACGGCTCCCTCGCCGGCGCCGTCGTCTTCCTGATCTGGCTGTGGCTGTCCAACCTGGCGCTGCTCAGCGGCGCGCAGTTCGCCGCCGAGCTGGGCAGGAGGTCCGGCTGACGGCGCGGTCAGTGCTCCGGCAGCGGGCCCCCCTGGGAGGCCCACGTCATGAGGGTGCGGGTGTCGTACCGGGTCGTCTGCCGCAGGGCCCGGGTGTACGCCTCCCTGCCCAGGGTGTGGACGAGGCGTTCCTCGCAGTCGTCGCGGAGCGAGGCCATCTCCGGGGTTCCGCGCTGGGGGTGGCCGACGCGCTCCCAGAAGCGGAGCGCCGCGCCGAAGGCGTGGGCGGCGGCCCGCGCGTCCCCCGTCTCGGACAGCGCGATGGCGAGGACGTCCAGGGCCATGGCGACCCCGAAGGCGTCCCCGATGTGCCGCTTCGCGTCGAGCACGGCTCGCGCGTGGCGTACGGCGTCCGCGGCGCGCCCTTCCAGTACGGCGATGAGGGCCAGCTGGTGGTCGACGTAGGACCGTGTCCAGTACTCCTCCACCTCGACGCAGACGGCGCGGAGCCGGAGCGCCTCGTGCCGTGCCTGGTCCAGCCGGCCGGATCCGGTGAGGGCGAAGACGCGGACGAGGCGGCAGAGCACCGTCGCGGCGGTCGGACCGTCGGGGTACCCGGCGGCGCGGCCGGACAGGGCCGCGTCGGCGACGGCCGACGCGGCCAGCGGGCGCCCCTCCAGCAGGTGCAGCACCCCTTCGAGGTAGGCGGCCCTGCCCAGTTCCTCGGTGTCGCGCGCGGCTCGGGCCGCCCGGGTGCAGGCGACGGCCGTCGCGCGGGCGGCGTCGTAGTCGCCCTGCAGTGTCTGGGTCAGCCCGAGGCTCCACAGCCCCCGCACCCACGCCTCGTTCCGTCTCTCCTCCTCGGGCAGCAGCTCGATCGCCCGTTCCAGGTACTGCCGGGCCTCGTAGAGGAATCCGGAGCACACCCAGAAGAAGGTGTAGTGGCCGATGAGTTCCAGGGCCGCCCTCGGGTCGGTCCGCAGGAAGTGCTCGGTCGCGAGGCGGATGTCGGCGTGGAGGACGGCTACCCGCCGGTACCAGGTCCGCTGGGCCGGGCCGAGCCACTCCTGGTGGGCCCGACGGATCTCGGCGAAGACGTGTTCGGCGTGGCGGATCGCGATCGTGTGCTCCTCGCCCAGCTCGGAGAGCCACATCCGGCCGTACTCACGGACCGTGTCCAGCATCCGGTAGGTGCCCCGCTGCTCCATGACGATCGACTTGTCGCACAGCGCGGCGAGCGTCCGCCGCACCCCGTCGGGTGACAGGGGGCTGCCGCAGGCCACCTGCCAGGCGGTGGTCCCGTCGAACGGACCGGGCAGGAACGACAGCCGCGCCCACAGCAACCTCTCCTGCGGGGTGCACAGTTCGTGGCTCCAGCCGATGGTGGTGCGCAGCCCGCCGTGCCGCGGGGGTGCCGCCTGCCGCGGCGGTTCCGTGTGCCGGGGCGGTTCCGCGTGCCGCGGGGGTGCCGTGCGACGTGGCTTCGGGGGGAGGTCCACCGCGGCGCGCGGCCGTGCGTGGAGTTCCGCGAGCGGCATGCTCCGCAGCAGCGCGGCGGCCAGTTCCAGCGCCAGCGGCAACCGGTCCAGGCGGTCGCACACCATCGTGGCCAGCCGGCGTTCGCCGGCGTCCCTCAGGGGGCTGCCGGCCGCCGCGGCACGGTCGGCGAACAGGGCGAGTGCCTCGTGGGAGGAGGCGAGGGGGCCGATCCGGACGACCGCCTCGGTGGCGACCCGCAGCGGTTCCCGGCTCGTGGCCAGGACACGCAGGTGCGGGCACGCCGTCAGCAGGTCGCCGACGAGGTCGCGGCACTCGGCGGTCAGGTGCTCGCAGGAGTCGAGGACGAGCAGCATGCGGCGGCTGCCCACCCACGCGCAGACCGCCTCCGCCGGCGGGCGCGGGGTGTGGTCGGACAGCCCGAGCGCGTCCGCGACGGTGGCGGCGAGGAGGCCCGGATCACGCAGCGGGGAGAGGTCGGCCCAGGCGACGCCGTCCTCGGCCGCCACCGTCCCGAGGGCCCCGGCCCGCCGGGCGAGGCGGGTCTTGCCGGCCCCGCCGGGGCCGGTGAGCGTGACGAGCCGCCCGGCGCGCAGGGCCTCGCCGATCAGAGCCAGTTCCCTCGACCGGCCGACGAAAGAGCTCTCTTCATCCGCAATCATCCTCTCCATGCGGACATCCTTCCGCGCGGCCGGCCCGTCTCTCCACGAAGCCCGGGCACGGCGGACGGGGGCCCCGCCCGCCTCCTACAATGGGCAGGCTCCGGGCACATGAGCGGACGCCGGGGCTCGGTCACCGGCCGCCCACGGGCACGCGGTGACCGGCCCTCCCGCACCGCCGCCCGGCGGCTCGACGGGGGCGTGGAGTCGGGGCGCGCGCGACGGCCGCCGAGGCAGTGAGGCCGAGGCGACGCACACCGGAACGGCCGCCGGGGTCTCCCCCACGACGTCTTCGCCGACGTGGAGGCCCGCCGGGGGCGGCGGGCGGCCAGGCAGAGCCGGGCGGCCCGGAGCGGGAGGCGGGCGACCGGGGCACGGGCGTCCTCGGGCCTCCGGACTGGTGGCTCAGTGGCCGGGCAGTGTCTGTTCGGCCCAGATCACCTTGCCCTGCGGGGTGTAGCGCGTTCCCCAGCGCTCGGTCAGGTGCGACACCAGGAACAGGCCCCGGCCGCCCTCGTCGGTCGTCGCCGCGTACCGCAGATGCGGCGAGGTGCTGCTGCCGTCGGAGACCTCGCAGATCAGGGTGCGGTCGTGGATCAGTCGCAGCCTGATCGGCCCGCAGCCGTAGCGGACCGCGTTGGTGACGAGTTCGCTCAGCACCAGTTCCGTGCCGAAGACGAGTTCCTCCAGCCCCCACGCGTCGAGCTGGGCGGTCGCCGCGGCCCGCACCCCGGCGACGGCGGCCGGGTCCGGCGGCACGTCCCACTCGGCGATCCGGTCCGGCGGCAGCGCGTGCGTGCGGGCGACGAGCAGCGCCACGTCGTCGGCGGGGCGCTCGGGCAGCAGGGACTCCAGCACCGCCCGGCAGCTGTCCTCCGGCGCGCGGTCGGGGTGGCCCGCCAGCGCCTTGCGCAGCAGGTCCATCCCCTCGTCGAGGTCGCGGCTGCGGTCCTCGACGAGGCCGTCGGTGTAGAGGACGAGCTGGGAGCCTTCGGCGATCTCCAGCTCCGCGGTCTGGAAGGGCATGCCGCCCAGGCCCAGCGGCGGCCCCGGCGGCAGGTCGGGGAAGGTGACGTCGCCGTCGGGGTGGACCAGCGCGGGGGCCAGGTGACCGGCGCGGGCCAGGGTGCAGCGGCGCGTCGTCGGGTCGTAGATCGCGTACAGACAGGTGGCGCCCACCACGGCGGCGGGGCTCTCGGTGCACGCCTCGTCCTGGTCGATCCGCCCGACCAGGTCGTCGAGGTGGCTCAGCAGCTCGTCGGGCGGCAGGTCGAGCGTGGAGAAGTTGTGCACCGCGGTCCGCAGCCGGCCCATGGTCGCGGCGGCGTGCAGGCCGTGGCCGACGACGTCGCCGACGACCATCGCCACCCTGCTGCCCGGCAGCGGGATCACGTCGAACCAGTCGCCGCTGACCCCCGACTGGGCCGGGAGGTACCGGTAGCCGACGTCGACGGCGCTCTGCTCGGGCAGGCCCCGCGGGAGCAGGCTGCGCTGGAGGGTGACCGCCAGGGCGTGCTCGCGCGTGTACCGGCGGGCGTTGTCGATGCTGACGGCGGCGCGGGCCACCAGCTCCTCCGCGAGCGAGAGCTCCTCCTGGTCGAAGGGGGCGTGCTCCTTGGACCGCCAGAAGTTGACCATGCCGAGGACGACACCGCGGGCCTGGATCGGGACCGCGATGAGGGAGTGGATGCCGTAGTCCACGATCTGCTCGGTGCGCTCGGGGTCCTGCAGCTGCCAGCCCGTCTCGGTCGACAGGTCGGCGACGAGTTCGGAGCGTCCGGAGCCGTAGCCGCGGGCCTGGGGCGTGGAGGGCAGGAAGTCGATCAGCCGGCCCTTCTCGTAGAGCGGCTGGTCGTCGCGGATGCCGCACACGGCGACGCGGCGCATGCCCTTCGCGGTGGCCGCCGGTTCCTCGCCGTGCAGGACGGCGTCGGCCAGGTCCACGGTGACGAAGTCGGCGAAGCGGGGCACGGCGATCCGGGCGAGTTCGTCGGCGGTCTGGACGACGTCCAGGGAGGTGCCGATGCGCAGTCCGGCGTCGTAGAGCAGCTTGAGCCGCTCACCGGTGATCTCGGCCCGGCCGGAGACGGCGCGCAGCTCGGTGGAGTCGCGCAGCGTCACCACGGTGCCCCGGGCGCCTCCGCCCCGGTCGGTGGGCCGCTGGTTGACCACCAGCAGCCGCGGCCCGGCCAGGTGCACCTCGTCGGTGGCCTCTCGGCCGGAGCCGAGCAGCGCCACCATCTCGGGTTCGAGGGACGGCATGTCGGCGACCTGGCGGCCCTCCGCGTCCGGGGGCAGTTCCAGCAAGCGCCTGGCCTCGTCGTTGACGAGCAGCAGCCGGCCCTCGTCGCTGACGATGAGCACCCCTTCGCGTACCGAGTGCAGCACGGTGTCGTGGTGCTCGTACATGCGGGACATCTCGTTGGGGGCCAGGCTGTGGGTCTGCCGGCGCAGCCGCCTGCCGACGAGGGCGGTGGCGGCCGTGGCGACGCCGAGGGCGACGGCCCCGGCGGTCAGGATGATCGGTATCTGCCGGTCCACCAGGCTGGTCACGTTGGTGACCTTCAGCCCGGCGGAGGTGAGGGCGACCACCTTCCCGGCGTCGTCCTTGACGGGCACGGTGGCCTGGACCTCCTGGCCGAGGGGCCCGTGCACGCTCTCGGTGTAGACCTTGCCCGCCAGTGACGGTGCGATCTCCCCCACGAACCGCTTCCCGATGCGGTCCGGCATGGGGTGGGTGTAGCGGATGCCCTTGGTGTCCATCACGACGATGAAGTCGACGCCCGCCGACTTGCGGCCCGCCTCGGTGAGCGGCTGGAGGATCTTCGCGGGGTCGGGGGACTTCAGCGCGGACAGCACGCCCGGGGAGTGCGCGAACGTCTGCGCCACGGCTATGGATCTTCGTTTGGCCTCGGCGTTGGTGTGCCGCTGTGACTGCATGACGAGGGCGAGGACGGCGAACGCCACGAGCAGCACGACCAGCGCCACCTGGAGGAGGAAGATCTGCCCCGCGACACTGCGGGTGTTTCTTCGCACCAGAGACCAGAATGACGATATGCGGCCGACTCGGACGAAACGGTCCTTCATCCGGCCTTTGTAACATCCCTCATCCCCGTAGTCACGGCCCGCCCACGAAGCGGACCGGGGCCGGACCGTCGCCGATCACTCCTCGGGCCACTTTCGATCACTTCCGCCACTCCCGTCGCTGATCAACGACCCCTTCTCGTGCGTCACCGCCGAAGACCTCCTCATTCAGGTGATTTTCGTTCAGTCGGTCACTTCACGACATCTACTATCCCGTCTCGTGACAGACAGGAAGATCCGGAAAGCGACCGATGTGCTCATCCTCGGCGCCGGACCGGCCGGGCTCGTGCTCGGCAACCTCCTCCAGGACCACGGCGTCGACTGCGTCGTCCTGGAGCGTGCCGAGCCCGCGCACCTGCGGACACGGGCGCGCGCCGGGTTCCTGGCCGCCGGCACCGTACGGATCCTGGAGCGGCACGGGCTGGCCGACGGGCTGCACCGGCACGGACGGGCCCACAGCACCTGCGAGTTCCGCACCACGGACGGCCGGTTCCGGCTGGACTACAGTCGGCTCGGGCGGGGGGAACGGCACACCGTCTACCCCCAGCAGCAGCTCGTCACCGACCTGTTGACCCGGTTCACGGCCGCCGGCGGGCGCGTCGAGTTCGCCACCGAGGCCGTGGCCGTCCTCGGCGCCGACACCGGCCGGCCCTCGGTGACCGTGCGCGAGGCGGACGGACGGCCCGCCACCTGGCGGGCGCGGTACGTGGCCGGCTGCGACGGACGGCACGGCGCCGCACGGCGCTCGCTGCCGACGGGCTCGGTGCGCCGCCACCACCACGACCACGGCGTGACCTGGCTCGGACTGCTCGCCGAGGCGCCGCCCAGCCTGGACGCCGTCGGGTACGCGGTGCACGAGCGGGGCTTCGCCGGGCACATGGCCCGCACCCGCGAGATCACCCGCTACTACCTGCAGTACGAGCGCGGCACCCCGGCCGACGCCTGGTCCGAGGACCGGATCTGGGACGAGCTGGAGCTGCGGATGCGGACGACCCAGTACGGGCCGCTGCGCCGGGGCCGGATCACCCAGCGGGCCGTCGTCGACCTGGAGTCCGATGTGCTCGAACCGCTGCGTCACGGGGCGCTGTTCCTGGTGGGCGACGCCGCCGGCCTCATCAGCCCGTCCGCGGCCAAGGGCGCCAACCTCGCCGTCCTGGCGGCGTCGCTCCTCGCCCGTGCCCTCGCCGACGACCTCCTCCACGGCGACCCCGCGGGACTCGACGCCTACTCCGCGCGGTGCCTGACGTCCATCTGGCGGGCGCAGGAGTTCTCCCACTGGATGATCGGGCTGCTGCACGGCCCGTCCGGCCCGGACGGCGCCGCCCTGTTCCACGACGCCCTGCGGCGCTCCCGCCTCGCCTCGCTGCGCACCTCGCGCAGCCACCAGGACTGGTTCGCCGAGCACTACGTCGGTGTGTGAGGACGAGGCCGTCCCGCCGCCCTTCCCGGTCCCGGCCGCCGGTGCCCCTCTCCTGTCCGGCCTCGCGTCACCCTCCCGCCCGACCGCATCCGCTTCAGCCCCACTTCAGCTCCCGCTCCCGCTCCCGCATCCGCCCCCAGCACAGCTCCCCGCTCCCGCTTCCGCCCCACTTCCGCCCACTTCAGCTCCCGCTCCCACATCCGCCTCTCCTTCCGCGTATCCGAATGAGGACTCCCGCACATGATCACGACGTTGTCGGGCGACACGTCCCGCCTGCTCGCGACGGTCGACTTCGTCAAGGAGCAGGACACCGCCGCCCTGCTGCCGCTCCTGCTGCCCGGCCTCGACGGCCCCGAGCTGCGGGCCCTCGCGGAGCACTGCCGCTTCTCCCATGCCGCACTGCTCGTCTTCCCGTCCGGCGAGGCCGAGCTGGAGGCCATGCTCGCCGACTGCGGGCTCGCCGGGGTCGCGCCGCGGCAGCCGAGCGTGGTGGTCCGCGAGCGGCTGGCCCTGCGGCACCGGCGGCCGACGGCCGAACTGGACGTCGGCATCGTGCGCCGAGCCGTGGTCGGCGGGGACGGGGCGCACCGCCTGGTCGAGGTGTTCGCGCTGACCGTGCCGCCCGGATCGGACCTGGACGCCGTCGCCGCGCACGAGCGGGAGCGGCAGCACGAGACCCATGTCGGCTTCGACGTGGTGGCCCCCGACCCGCTGGTGCTGCGCGGCCTGTGCGCCACGTTCGCGCGTTACGGGGCCACCCCGGACGGCGGTGGCTACAACCCGCACGAGGACGGCACCGTCTTCTACTTCGACGCACCCGACGAGGCGAAGGCCGGGTACCGGCGGGTGGAGCTGTACGTGCCCGGTGACCACCGCGACCTGCTCGCCGCGCACCTCGACGAGCATCGCGCACGGCAGCCCGCTGAAACGCTCCTGCGCCTGCTGACCGGGGCCTGGACGACGCAGGCCCTGAGCACGTTCGCCCAGCTCGGGGTGGCCGACGCCCTGGACGGCGACCGCGTGGTCGGGGTGGAGGAACTGGCGCGGGAGGTCGGCGCCCGGCCGCGGAACCTCGCGACGCTGCTGCGCTATCTGGCGATGCTGGGCGCGGTGACGGAGAGCCGGGACGGCTTCCGGCTCACCGGGACGGGCGCACTGCTGCGCGACGGCGTCCCGGGCTCGATGCGGGCGCTGGCGCTGATGTACGGCGGCCCGTTCTACACCTCCTTCGCCGGGCTCGGGCACACCGTGCGCACGGGGCAGGTCGCCTTCGAGCACCTCTTCGGCGAGAACCACTTCGACCACTTCGCCCGCGACCCCCGGCTCGCGGACCTCTTCGACCGGTCGATGGCCGCCGGGGCCGCCATGTTCGACCCCGTCCCCGCGCACCCGGCGCTCACCGCCGCCGCCGGGGCGCCCGCCGGGGCCACGGTGGTCGACGTCGCGGGCGGCAACGGGGAGTTGCTCGGCCGGGTCCTCGCCGCGCACCCCCGGCTCCGCGGGGTGCTGCTGGAGCGTCCGCACGCCGTGGAGGCCGCCCGCGCCCGGCTCGCCGAGGCCGGCCTCGGCGCGCGGTGCGCCTTCCTGGCCGGCGACTTCGCGGACGTTCCCACGGGCGGTGACGTGTACGTGCTGTCCCGCGTCCTGCACGACTGGGACGACGAGCGCTGCCGCGGGATCCTGCGCCACTGCGCCCGCGCGATGCCCGACCACGCCGATCTGCTGGTCGTCGAACGGGTTCTGCCCGCCGACGGCTCGGTGTCGCTGGCCACCGCCTGGGACCTGCACATGATGTGCAACGTGGGCGGACGCGAACGGCGCGCCGAGCACTACGCCCGGCTGTTCACCGACGCGGGCCTCACCCTGGTGGACCGCTCCCCGCTGCCCCTGGACGGCCATGTGCTGCACGTCCGCAAGGCCGCCCCGGCCACGGAGTGAGGCGGCCCGCGCTCAGCCGAGGAAGTCGGTCCGGTGGCGCCTGTGGTGCTCGGCGGCCCTGCTCGCCAGGCGCAGCTCGACGCCGCCGGTGACCGCGGCGGCGAAGCCGGGGGTGTGCGCGGCGAAGTGGGCGTAGGCCGCCTCCCCGAAGACGGCGTAGGCGGCAGCGGCCTCGTCGGGGGCGTACGGCCGTGCGGCGGGCCGCTTCGCCGGGTCCAGGTGGGCGTGGCGGGCCCGCGCCTGACGGACCACCTGTTCGCCGCGTTCCGTCAGCACGGGCAGCCGCAGTTCCCTGGGGCTGTCGCCGTCCGGCAGGGCGAGCCCCCAGGCCACCACGATCATCGCGATCGACGTCCACCCCGCCACCAGCGCGTACCGCCAGTCCAGGAACGCGTACGTCTCCAGCGCGGCGAGCGGCAGGGTGAGCGCGGCGACCGTCCGGGACCAGAAGAGGCAGGGGCGTTCGAAGTCGATGTACACCCCGCGGCCCCGTAGGTACCCCTCGGTCATCAGCCGGTCGGCGGTGGGATGCATGACGCTGTGCGGGTCCGCGGCGGCGGGGTTCTGGTGGGCGGCGTGGCTCCGGAGTTCCGCCTCCGCCTCGGACGCGTCGGGCGGGCAGGCGCGGCGGCGGTTCGCGATCCGCAGGGTCGGGGTGCCGTCGTCCTCCGTGGCCGGCTTCAGGACGCCGCGCGCCACCATGTCGGTGATCACCGTGAAGAAGGCGCGGTGGACGCTGCCGTCCCCCTGGGCGAGGACGGCGACGGCGGCGACCCCCAGCCTGAGGTCCTCGTCCGGTACGGCGTCGGCGGGCTCCGGCTGCGTCGCCCGGTGGCGGGCCAGGGCCTGGGCGACCGCCCGGGTGTGGATGCGCTGGTCGAGCGAGAGGGCCCCCAGCACGAGGACCGCGTACCCCACGGCGGAACCGGCCCACGCCAACCAGACGATCATCACGACAGTGTCGAGGACATGACCAGGCAGCGACAAGACATCTGCGGGCCTCTCGTCGGAGTCCCACGGGGGCCGTCGACACCGTGGCCCCGCCGACGGGTTCCGGCCTGCCCCGGCCCCGGCATCGGCATCGGCGCGACCGGCGCCTTCGGCCGCGTCCACGCCGGCACCGACGGGCGCGGGCTGCGGTACGGCGCCCGTCCTGACCCCACGCCGTCCTCCCCGGCGCCCGAGCGGGGCCGCGGCCACCACGGTCCGCGGCCCCGCCCCGGTCCCGGGGGCGCGCCCGCGGGTCAGCGGACGCGGTTCGCCAGCCGGGTGGCGTGGGTGAGCAGGTGCTCCAGCGGACCGCGGCGGAAGAAGCGGGACCAGGTCGCCGCGAACAGGGTGGCACCGAGGACGAAGCAGAACAGCAGCGCGGCGGAGGCGGACCGCGGCGGCGTGGCCGACTCGCCGGGCAGGGCGAGGATCACCAGGATGTGGCCCACGTAGAGGGTCAGGGACATGGTGCCGACGGCGATGACCGGCGCCGCCCACCGGCGCAGCGCGGGCAGCCGGTCCAGCGCCACGGTCAGGCACAGCAGGACCGTGATCGCGATGCCGAGACTGCCGATGAGGTCGAAGGTGGACCCGGTGTGCGGCTCGGCCGCCAGCAGCCCCCAGGCGTCGGGGCCCCACAGTCCGCCGCCGACCGGCATGTCGAAGGCTCCCGCCGACGCGCCGGCGTCCTTCAGGGCCTCGAAGTCCTTCATGTCGGGCATCGTGGCCGCGATCTGCCTGTCGCCGCCGGTCACCCGCAGCACCAGCCACGAGACGCCGTAGCCGAACGCGATGAGCGCGGGACCGGCCAGGGCCAGCCGCCGCCGCACCGTGCCGGAGGACAGGTCCAGCCGGCCCAGCGCCATACCGGTGACGACGAACGTCATCCAGGTGATCGCCGGGTAGAGGCCGGTGAGGAGGAAGTCGAGCACGCCCACCCCGGAGAGCCGGGCGATCGGGTCGTACCCGTCGATGGTGGTCACCAGCGACTCGGTGAGCAGCGCGCGCAGGACGTACGCGAGCTGCGGTGTCACGAACGCCAGGGCGACCGCGATGAGCGCGAGGGTCCTGGCGCGCAGCCGCAGCAGGGGCAGGGCGAGCAGGAAGTACACGGCGTAGAAGTTGAGGATGCCGGCGCCGCCGAAGTCGGTCATCGCCAGCGCGGTGCCCACCACCAGCAGGATCACGGCCCGGATGACGATACGGGCCCTCGCCCGGCGTCCCGCCGCGCCGGTCCTGGGCTCCGGGCGGCCGGCGATCAGCGTCAGCGAGAACCCGGCGAGGGTGGCGAACAGGGCGGACGCCCGGCCGCTCGCCAGCTCCAGGAACCAGTCGCCGACCCCTCCGCCGGGGGTGGGGAAGGGGCCGACGTGCACGGCGAACATGCCGAACACGGCGAGGGCGCGGGCGAGGTCCACCCCGACCAGCCGCGCCGTCGACACGGTGCCCGCCGGTGCCGTGGCGGACTCCGTCGCCGGGTCGTGGTCCGGCGTCGCGGCGGCGCCGGGTGCGGGTGCGGGTCGCTGGGGCGCCTTCGCGGCGCTGTCGGTCTCGGTCACCGGGACAACGTTGCCGAGCCCCGTCGGCGGTCAACCATCCGATGGCTAACGGGAGTTGACCCGCCGACCGGCCCCGTTCACCCCGCCGGTCGGCGGGGAGCGCACCGACCGACCGACCGGGGCGCGGTGTCAGGAGGTCGGCGCGGCCCGGGTCAGCAGGCGGCCCATCGCGGCGAGCACCGACGGCTCGACCCGGTAGAACACCCAGGTGCCGCGCCGCTCGGAGGTGAGCAGTCCGGCCTCCTTGAGCTTCTTCAGGTGGTGGGAGACGGTCGGCTGCGAGACGCCCACGTCGGAGATGTCGCACACGCACGCCTCACCGCCCTCGTGGGAGGCCACGGCGGAGAACAGCCGCAGACGCACGGGATCGCCGAGGGCCTTGAACATCCGCGCGGCCGTCTCGGCCTCGTCCGCGGTGAACGGGCGCTCGGTGAGCGGCGGGCAGCAGGGCGCCGCGGCCTCGCCGGGCGCGGGATCCAGCAGCGGCAGCGCCTTGGTGTTCGACATGCATCTATGTTGACACACATCGAACCAGCACTCGGCGCACCCTGAACCTCCCCCCATGATTCGACGAACGTCTATGTTGACGCTCATCGATACAGGTGCCATGCTGGGCCGCGCAAGAGATCGACGAACATCGAAACAAAGGGGATTCCCGTGACCGCGACCAGCACCAGAGCGCTCACCGACGACCGGCTGCCCGTCGTGGTCGTCGGCGCCGGACCCATCGGCCTGGCCGCCGCCGCCCACCTCGTCGAACGCGGCCTGGAACCCCTGGTCCTGGAGGCCGGCCCGGCCGCGGGCAGCGCCGTACGGGAGTGGGCGCACGTCCGGCTGTTCTCCCCCTGGGCAGAGGTCGTCGACCCGGCCGCCGAGAAGCTGCTCTCCCCGACCGGCTGGGTCCGCCCCGACCCCGTCGCGTACCCGACCGGCGGCGACTGGGCCGAGCGCTACCTCCAGCCCCTCGCCGACACCCTCGGGGACCGGGTCCGCTACGGCACCACGGTGACCGGGATCGCCCGCGCCGGACGCGACCGTGTCGTCGACTCCGGCCGCGACGAGCAGCCGTTCACCGTGCACGTCCGGTCCGCCGACGGCCGCGAGGAGCGGCTCACCGCCCGCGCCGTCGTCGACGCCTCCGGCACCTGGTCCGTTCCTGGCCCCCTCGGCGCCGACGGTCTCCCCGCGCTCGGCGAGCGGGCCGCCGCCGACCGTGTCACGTACCGCGTCCCCGACCTGGGCGATCCCGCCGTACGCGCCCGCCACGCCGGCCGGCGCACGGCCGTGGTCGGCTCGGGCGCCTCCGCCTTCACCGCCCTCGCGCTCCTCGCCGACCTGGCCGGGGAGGACGACGGCACGTACGCGGTGTGGGTCCTGCGGCGCGGCATCGGGGCGAACACCTTCGGGGGCGGCGAGGCCGACCAGCTCCCCGCGCGGGGCGCGCTGGGCCTGCGGGCCAAGGCCGCCGTCGACGCCGGCCACGCGAGCGCCGTCACCGGGTTCCGTACACAGGCTGTGGAACGCGCGGGGGACGGCCGGCTCGTCCTGGTCGCGGAGGACGGCCGCCGCCTCGACCCGGTCGACGAGGTCGTCGTGCTGACCGGGTTCCGCCCCGACCTGTCGTTCCTCTCCGAACTCCGCCTCGGCCTCGACGAACGCCTCCAGGCGCCCACCGCGCTCGCCCCGCTGATCGACCCCAACGTCCACTCCTGCGGCACGGTGTACCCGCACGGTGTGAAGGAGCTGTCCCACCCCGAGCCGGGCGTCCACCTGGTCGGCATGAAGTCCTACGGCCGGGCCCCCACGTTCCTCGCCATGACCGGCTACGAGCAGGTCCGCTCGGTGGCCGCCGCCCTCGCCGGGGACCACGAGGCCGCCGAACGCGTGGAACTCACCCTTCCCGAGACCGGGGTGTGCGGCGGCGCGGGCCTGTTCGACGAGCCCGACGCGGCCCGCGCCGACGACGGCGGCTGCTGCGGGGCCCCCGCCACCCTCCGGATCGGCGCCGCCCCCGCCACCGGCGGCTGCTGATCCGCCGGTGACCGACCTCCGCTCCGGCGGGGCCGTGACCGGGACGGGGGTCCGGTCACGGCCCCGGGCGGCGCTGCCCGCCCTGTGCGCCACCCAGATCACCAGCTGGGGGATCGTGTACTACGCCTTCCCCGTCCTGAACCCCCGGATCACCGCCGCCACTGGCGCCTTCTCGGGCGCGCTCCTCGTCTCCGCCCTCACCGGCATCCCCGTGCGCCGCGTCCTCGACCGACGGAGCCCGCGCGCCGTGATGACCACCGGCTCCGTCCTGGGCGTCCTCGCCCTGCTGGCCGTCGCCTGCGTTCCCCACCCGGCCGTGTTCGCGGGCGCCTGGCTGGTGGCCGGCGCGTCCATGTCGAGACCAGCGGCTGGGCGCAGTACGACGTCCTGACGTCAGCGGCGACGGCCAGGGCTCGCTTGGGCCCCGGACCCGGATCGCGACGGGCTGGAGCGGCTACAGGTCCCTCTTTCGGGAGACATGGCCCACAGGCACCGACGAACACGTCCCTCACGGGGTACCCGTACCTGTACAGGCGATGACGGCCCCAACTGTTGTCGTTTGACAATAATAGCCGAGAGACAACAAAGTAACCGTGTCGGACGGGCACGGGGAAGGACTAGGGATGCTCCGGTGGACGGAGACCGCTCCGTGCGCGGGTCGCCGCCGCGGTCGGGCGACGATGCCGCCGACGCCGCCCGGGACCGCTCAGGCGGTCCGGCTGCTGGAGTCCGGGGCCTCGTCGTGGATCTGCGTGGCCGCGGTGGCACAGAACGACTCCAGCCCCTCCAGCAGGGCGGTCCGCTTGGCCGCGGGCATGTCCGCCAGCACCTTCCGCAGCTCCCGCTCCCTGCGGGTCCGCAGGTCGGCGAGGAAGGCGCGGCCCCGGCTGCTGAGGTGCAGCCGCACCTCGCGCCTGTCCTCCGCGCTCACCACCCGCTCGATGAACCCCGCCGCGTGCAGCCGGTCGCACAGCCGACTCGTGGACGGCGGCGTCGACGCCAGCGTCTCCGCCAGGGTGCGCAGATTGATGCCGTCCTGGTGCTCCAGTATGTGCAGGACGCGCAGCTGCGACGCCGAGGTGGGCGCGGTGGAGGCACGGCCCCACACGACTTCCAGCAGCTCGACGGCCGTCGTGGTCACACGCGCGACCTCGTCGGGCTCTGGGCGGCGGCGGAAGGCAGTCACGGTCACACTCTCGCAGGCGCTGGGCTGACTGTCAGCGTACTAGGGCGCTCGGCGCGCACTCGGCCGTGGATGCCCCGAGCGCCCGGCACGACCCGTCCGGACCCGGCCTCACAGCGCAGGCACGCATCCCCGCGGAGAAAGATTGGTGTATTCCCCGTCATGAAGAGATTCCTGGCCGCCGAGCGCGCGCTGCGCACCGCGGCTCCCCACGCGTTGCTCGACGCCACGCGTTCCGTACTGGTCGAGCAGTACGGGGCGGAGGAGACCGAGCTGTTCATGGCCGACTACAGCCTGACCGTGCTCCAGCCGGTGTCGGTCCTGCCGCACACCCTGGAGCCGGTCCCGGTGCACAACGCCACGGTCGGCCGGGCCTTCGGCTCGCAGAAGCCGTACCAGGAGCAGCGGCCCGAGGGGCGGACCCGCCTCCACCTGCCGGTCAGCGTGCGCGGCGACCGGCTCGGCGTGCTGTCCGTCACCCTGCCCGACGCCGCCGCGCGGGAATGGGAGTCCGAACTCGCCGAGGTCGCCGACGTCCTCGGCCACGAGGTGCTCGTCGCCGAACGCGACACCGACCTCTATCTGCAGACGCGCCGCAAGGACCGGCTCACCCTGGCCGCCGAGATGCAGTGGCAGCTGCTGCCCGGCCGCTCCTGCTCCCGCCCCGAGTACGACCTGGGCGCCCAGCTGGAGCCCGCCTACGCCATCTTCGGCGACAACTTCGACTGGTCCGCCACCGCCGACCGGCTGACGCTGTACGTCACCAACGGCATGGGCGAGGGCATAGAGGCGTCGCTGCTCACGAACCTGGCCATCAACGCCCTGCGCAACGCCCGGCGGGCCGGCATCTCCATCGCCGACCAGGCGGCCCTGGCCGACCAGGCCGTCTACGCCCACTACCGGGGCCGCTGCTATCTCTCCGTCCTGATGTTCGACTTCGACCTGGCGACGGGCCACGCGAGCGTCGTGGACGCGGGCTCGCCCCAGCTGCTGCGGCTGCGCTCCGGCACGGTGGAGCGCGTCACGTTCGACGCCCAGCTCCCCCTCGGCATGTTCGAGGAGACCGACTACGTCGCCCAGGACTTCCACGTCGAGCCCGGCGACCGGCTGGTCTTCGTCAGCGACGGTGTCCACGGGGTGGCCTCGCCGAAGGGGGAGACGTACGGGGACGCGGCCCTCGCACGGGCCATCCACTCCACGCGGCTGCTGCCCGCGGCCGAGGTGCCGCGCGCGATCCTGCGGGAGCTGACCGGCCACCGCGGCGAGGCGATGGCGGACGACGACGCCCTGGTCGTCTGCCTGGACTGGCGCGGGAGGCCGTCGGCCGGCTGACGGCCGGGCCGGGGTGACGGCACAATCTCCGTGTCCCGCAAGCGCGTTGTCCGCTCCTCGGACCACACGCTAATGTTGCTATGCGGCAATAATTGCCTGATGGACGCCTTCCGGTCGGCCGCGGGGCGCGCGGCAGGGAGAAACGCACGTGACGGAGAGCGAAACGACCGCCGCGGCGACGCGGGAGCCGAGCGGCTTCCCGGCGGCGGGCGCACCGGCCGCCGTGCGCACGCCCGGCCCGAGGGCGGCGGGGACGGCGACCGAGGCCTGCGGCTGCGGCGGAGAGCCGGTCGCGCCGCCGCGCGGGCGACTGCCGGAGGTGGCCGCGCACACCCGCGTCTCCCCCCGCGCCGGCACCGGAGCGAGCCCGCGGTGACCGGCTCCCCCGCCGGATCCACCGCCCCGTCGGCGGCCCCGTCGACGGCCCCGCCCGTCCGCCCGCAAGGGGGTGCGTGATGCATGCCCCGGACGACCCGACCACACGACTTCCCATCGCCTCGGACGCCGATCTGGCCTGGGTGCGCCAGCAGGTGCGCCACTCGGCCGCCGGCGTCGGGTTCGGCCTGGTCCAGCAGACGAAGCTGGTGACGGCGGCCAGCGAACTCGCCCGGAACACGCTCGTCCACGGGGGCGGCGGACACGCCGAGATCACCGCGCTGGACGACCGCGGCCGACGCGGGCTGCGGCTCTCCTTCGTCGACACCGGCCAGGGCATCCGCGACATCGACCTGGCCATGAGCGACGGCTACACCACCGGCGGCGGACTGGGCATGGGCCTCGGCGGCGCCCGACGCCTCGTCGAGGACTTCACGGTGGACAGCCACCCCGGCACCGGCACGACGGTCACGGTGACCGAGTGGCTCCCGGACGTACCCGCACCACGCTCCGGGTCGATGTGAAGGGAGGGAAGGGGGAGAGAAGGGGAGAGAAGGGGCGGAGACGGGAGAGGGAACAGAGGTGGCTCGGCTGGGGGTCGGTGACGACCGGCGATGAGCCGGGTACGACTGTGAGGCCAGGGGAGCCGGGAAGCCGGAGACGGCTGCGAGGCCAGGGAGTTGGAGAACCGGTGGCGGCTGCGGGGCCGGGCAGCCGGAGGCCAGTCTGAGAGCCGGGAATCCGGAGACGCCCAGGCGGCCGGGAGGCCGACATGCCAGGAACGGCCGGGCGGCCGGGAGTCGAGGTCGGGAAGCCGGAAAGTCGGGGCGGGGACGACCGGGGGCCGGGAAGCCGGGGCGGCCCGGGGGCCGGGAAGCCGGGGACGGCCGTACAACCGCAGACGCCCGCAGCACCGAGCCAGGCCGGAGATGCCGGAGTGGCCCGAAGGGGCCCGAAGGGGCCCGGAGCGGTCGGCCGCAGGTGAGGCGCGGTCAGCTCCAGGAGCCATCGGTGTCAGGTCCGACGCCCCGCGAGCCGCAGCCGTCGCCGTCCACCCCCCTCAGCCCCGCACCGTCCGGCCCAACCCCACCCGACCCCAAGCCGCCCGGCCCCGCACCGTCGGGTCCGAACCCACCTGAGCCCGAGCCGCCGCCCGGCCCCGCACCGTCCGGTCCGGACCCGTCCGAGCCCGAGCCGGCCGGCCCGACCCGGCTCGGCCCTACCGGCTTGCCGTCGGCGTGACCCACCCCGGGCGGTCCGCCCTCGGCCGAGCCCACACCGTCCGCGTATCCCGGCCCGTTCCCGGACCGGCCCGCGCCGTCCGGGCCGGCGGCAGGGGGACCACCGCCGTCCGAGGTGCTCTTGTGGGCCGTGAGGAACGCGCGCATTCCCCGGCCCAGGGCCTCCCGTTCCGCGGGGTGCATGGCCGCCAGGACCGCGGCGAGGGCGTGGGAGCGGTTCGACGCCACCTCGTGCAGGACCTGACGGCCGTGTCCCGTGAGATGCAGCTGGACCTCGCGCCGCCTGTGCGGATGCAGCGCGCGCTCCACGAGGCCCGCCGCCTCCAGACGGTCGCAGAGACGGCTGGCGGTCGGCAGTCCGATCTCCATCCCCTCGGCGAGAGCGGTGAGGTTGAGCCCCGGTCCCGACTCCAGGATGCGCAGCGCCTTCAACTGATGGAGCGACAGACGCAGACTCGCCCCCTGACCTGCGGTCGCCCACAGATGCGCCAGGCTTTCCACGGCATCGGCGATCCGCAGCGCGAGGGGCAGAGCATCGCCCGTTCCCCTCGCCCCGTCGTCCCCGAAGCCGCTGAGACGAGTCACGAACCCTTCGCTTTCAGCAATCGCCTGACCATACGGATACCACCCTTATGAGAACGCGGTACCCGAACAGCCGCCGGGCAAGCCAGCGGATCCGGGGCGAAGCGACGACCACACGGGGGAGGAGGGTGAGCCGTACGGGGCAAGGAGGCCGCGCCGCACCGGCTTTGCGGCCGGAACGGGGACGTCCCGGCGTGCCGCGGGGCGTCCTCGGCGGCGGCTCGGCACCGCCGCCCCCATCGCCCCAGCCGCCCCCATCGCCCCGGTCACCCAGGTCGCTCCGGTCGCCTCGATCGCCGCCCCCACCGCCGTCGCCGCCCCCGCCGCCGTCCGAGCCCCAGCCGTCGCCGCCGCCGGAGTCGTTGTCGTCACCGCCGGTACCGAGGTTGGGGGAAGGGCCGACAGGGGGACGGGGCGCCGCCCGGTGCCCCCGGTCGACCCGCCGGAGGCACCGGGCCCGTCCGCCGCCGCGTCAGCCGGAGTGGGACGGGGTCTGCCTGATGCCGTCGACGATGGCGCGCTTCATGATGGCGCTGGTGAAGACGACGGTGCCGGGCCTGATCAGGTCGTCGCCGTCGACCCGGTTCACCTGGACGATCCGCTCGCCGAGGTAGTGGTGCGTCTTCTTGTCGAAGATCCACTCCTCGCGCTGGCCGCTGGTCTCGTCGAGACGGGCCACCGCCACACCGCGCCGGCCCACCGCGTCCACCGCGTCGTCGACCACGACGACACCGGGGATCTTCGCCGCGGCCTTGAACAGGGCCGGCACCAGCTCGGCCGGCGGGTAGCTCTCGCCGAGCAGGTCGCCGATGGTGGTGAACGCCTGCTGGTCGGGGGTGTTGCCGTGCCCCTCGGTCTCCTTGTAGATCTTGGCCAGAAGGGTGTCGGGGTCGGTGGTCAGCTTGGCCAGATAGTCGTACGAGGGGGCGTTCAGGTTGGCCCGCGGGGTGTTGCCCTGCTCGTCGGGGAGGCTCAGGGTCTCGCCCTCGGGGCCGTCGTTCACGGCCGGGTCGATCAGCCAGCCCTTGGTCCCGTCCGGGGACTGCCACACCTGGCGGGTGTGCAGCGCGTGGCTGGCCAGGCTGCTCTCGCCGTCGACGGTCCGCACGAAGGTGTCGGCGGTCTTGGACTCGATGTAGATGTACTGGCCGGGCCGGGCCACCGGGTGCGTGCCGTCCGCCGCCGCCAGCGCGATCTCGTCGAGCAGCCGGGGCGCGTCCTCGGCGTTCGCCACGCCGATGGTGGTGGTCAGGGCCGGGCCGGTGGCGACGCCACCGGGCCGGGCCGGTCCGCCGGACGTCACCAGCACGGCGCCGATCACCGCGGCCACGGTGGCCGCCAGCGCGGGCAGCGCGATCGCCGGACGCGGAAGCCGGAACCGCCGGGCCTTCGCCGGGGCCGTCGCCTTCGTTCCGGCGGCGGTGAGCCCGGTCTGCCGGGCCTCGTGGATCTGGGCCATCATGCGCTCCTTGTGGAACTGGTGACGGCCCGGCGGCAGGTCGCGCGTCGTCCGGTCGAAGAGCTGGTCGCCCTCTTCCCTGGCGGCAGCGTTCTGCCGGGACGTGTTCGCGTTCATCGGTTTCCTTCCTGTGCGGGCCGGATCACGGGTGCGTGATCGCCTCTTGTCTGTCGGCCCGGCCGGCCGCCTTCCCGTTTCACGGGACTTTCCCGAAGACTCCGGCCGAGCGCCGCGGATGCCGGGGCGCTCGGCACCCGGCCTTCCGCGAAGCCCTTGCGACGCCCGTCCTCGGTGGCCCCGGCGAGCTTGCGCAGCTTTGCGCGGGCCCGGGACAGGCGGGAGGCGACCGTGCCCACGGGGATGCCGAGCGCCTCCGCCGCGGCCTCGTAGTCCAGGCCCTCCCCCAGGCAGAGCGCGATGACCTCACGCTCGGGGCGGCGCAGCTTCGCGAGGGCGGTCAGCGCCGTCGCGAGGCGCTGCCGGCCGTCGAGCCGGTCGGCCACCTCCTCGGCGTGGTCGGGGACGGAGAGTTCGGCCGCCGCAGCGGCCTGGGCCGCCGCCCGGTAACGCCGGTTGCTCCGGTACTGGTTGCGCGCGGTGTTGGTGGCGATGCCCAGCAGCCAGGGCCGCAGGGAACCGCCCTCCTGGTCCACCCTGTCGCGCAGTCGCCACGCCTCCATGAACGTCGCGGCCATCACGTCCTCGGCCGTGGACCAGTCGGCGGTCAACCGGAAGGCGTGGTTGTAGACCGCGCGGGCGTAGTCGTCGAAGAGTTCGGCGAACGCGCTCGGATCCCCGGCCCGTACCCGGGTACGCATATGAGTGCTCACCTCGATGAGCTGTCCGGCACCTCACACCGGCTTCCCGTGACCCCCGTCACACCCGGCGCCGGGGGCGCGTGGCCGGTGGCGGAGGCCGGGACGGCAGGGACGGCAGGGACGGCAGCATCGCACACGTTCCCGAGCCTCCGCGGGGAGCGGCGTCCGTCGGCCTCAGCCCGCGTGGAGGGGCAGACGGACGGTGAACGTGGTCGAGCCGGGGGCGCTGTCGAGGGCGACGGTGCCGCCGTGGGCCTCCGCAACCGCCGCCACGATCGACAGGCCGAGACCGGTGCCGGTGCCGGCGCCCGTGTCCCCGGTGCGGCGGCGGTCCGCCCGGGTGAAGCGTTCGAAGACCTGGGGGCGGACGTCCGGGGCGACGCCCGGCCCGTCGTCGTGGACCTTCAGCACCGCCGTCCCGTCCACGGTCCCCAGCGAGACCGTCACCGTCGTGCCGGGGGGCGTGTGCAGGCGGGCGTTGGCCAGCAGGTTGGCCAGCACCTGGTGGAGGCGGTGGGTGTCACCCGGCACCGTCACCGGTTCCTCGGCCAGCTCCAGCGTCCAGCGGTGCCCGGGGCCCGCGGCCTGCGCGTCGGTCACCGCGTCCAGGACGAGGCGGGTCAGGTCGACGGGGAGGCGTTCCAGGGGGCGGCCGGCGTCGAGCCGGGCGAGGAGCAGCAGGTCGTCGACCACCTCGCCCATGCGGGCCGCCTCCGCCTCGATGCGCTCCAGGGCGCGCGCCACCTCGTGCGGCACCGGTCCGGGATGCAGCAGCGCGAGTTCCGCGTGGCCGCGGATCGACGCCACGGGCGTACGCAGCTCGTGGCTGGCGTCGGCGGCGAAGCTGCGCAGCCGTTCCTCGCTCGCGTGCCGTTTGGTCAGCGCGTCCTCGACATGGCCGAGCATCGCGTTGAACGCGCCGGCGACCCTGCCCACCTCGCTGCGCGGGTCGCTCTCGGGCGCGCGGGGCGCGGGCGCCACCTCGCCGCTGGACAGGGGCAGTTCACTGACCCGGGTGGCGGTCTCGGCGACACTGTTGAGCGGGCGGAGGGACCAGCGCACCCACAGGGCACCCGCGACTCCGGCGACGGTGAGGGCGGCGCCGAGGACGACCGCGGCGACCAGTTCCAGCCGGTGCACGGCGGCCTCCACGGGCTCCATGGGCAGCCCGGTGATCAGCACGTCGCCGTCCCGGCCGGCGGTCGCCATCATGCGGTAGTCGCCGAGCGCCGCGAGTTCGGTGGTGTGGCCGGCGCCGTCGGCCGGCAGCGCGGCGAGCCTGCTCTGGTCCCGGGGGCCGAGGCGGACGGTGACCGTGCCGGTGCCGCTGCCGGAGGCGACCACGGCGGCGTTGGTGACCGTGTCGCCGACCAGCCGCGCCCCGAAGGTCCCGGCGGCCTGGCGGCGGGTGTCGCCGTCCTCGTCGCCGTCGTGGTCGGAGGGCGGGGTGACGCCGTGTTCCAGGCTCGCGGGGAACCGTACGCCCGCCTCGCGCAGCTGCTGGTCGAGGCGGCCGGTGAGGAAGCCGTTCAGCTCGACGACCGCCGCCACCCCGACGGCCGCGGAGCTGATCGCGAGCAGCACGACGAGGCCGGCGGTGAGCCGGGCCCGCAGCGTGTGCGGCCAGGGCAGGCGGGAAAGACGGGGCAGCCACCGTCGGGACCGGGCCGGAGCGGGGCGGCCGGCCACGGAACCGTCGGGTGCGGAACCACCAGGCACCGAGCCGTCGGGCACCGAGCCGTCGGGGGCGGGGTGCCGCCGTCCGGCCGTCACCGGGTCACCGGCTTGAGCACGTACCCGGCGCCCCGCACCGTGTGGATCATGGGCTCGCGTCCCGCGTCGACCTTCTTGCGCAGGTAGGAGATGTAGAGCTCGACGACGTGGGCCTGCCCGCCGAAGTCGTAGGACCACACGCGGTCGAGGATCTGGGCCTTGCTGAGCACGCGCCGCGGGTTGCGCATGAGCAGCCGCAGCAGTTCGAACTCCGTGCGGGACAGCTCGACGAGTTCACCGCCGCGCGTGACCTCACGGGCCTCCTCGTCCATGACGAGATCGCCGACGGTCAGCCGCGGCCCGTCCTCCAGCTGCCGGGCCATGCCGGCGCGGCGCAGCAGTCCGCGCAGCCGGGCCACGACCTCCTCCAGGCTGAACGGCTTCGTCACGTAGTCGTCGCCGCCCGCCGTGATGCCGGCGATGCGGTCCTCGACCGCGTCCCGCGCGGTCAGGAAGAGCACGCACACGTCGGGTCGGACGGCGTGCAGTGAACGCAGCACGGCGAAGCCGTCGGTGTCCGGGAGCATCACGTCGAGGACGACGGCGTCGGGCAGCAGCTCCCGGGCCGCGGCGACCGCCGAGACACCGTCCCCGGCGGTACGCACCTCCCAGCCCTCATAGCGCAAGGCGCCGGAGAGGACCTCCGCGAGGTCGGGGTCGTCGTCGACGACGAGGACCCGGAGCGGGGTGCCGTCGGTCCGGGTCAGGGCGGGGCGGCCGGGGCCGCGCGGGCGGGGCGTGTTCATCTCAGCTACCAGGATGCGGCCTCCGCGCGGCCGGGGCCCCTCCCCCGACCTCTGAGTTCCCTCTGAGTCCGCTGTGCCGCGGCTCTGCCCCGGCCCTCCGCGCACCCCCCGCCACCTGCGGCGGAGCCCGTGGACCGGCCCGCGCGCTGAGAGCGGGCTCAGAGGTTGCTCCGGCACCGTGGCGACCCGTCCGGCCGGAAGGGCGGACGCACTGCCGAAAGGACCCGCGGATGACGACGGTGTACACGCGACCAGGGGCCGCCCCCGCGCCCCCCGCGCCTCCCGCCCCCCGGCGCTCTCCCGCCGGGCCCGTGCTGGCCGCCCTGTGGGCCGGGGCCGCCGCCGTGCTCGCCCTGTGGTGGTGGGACACGGAGTCGGTGGTGGGCGTCGCCGGCTGGCTGACGGGCGCCGGGCGGATCACCGGACTGCTGTGCGGGTACGCCTGCGCCGTCCTCGTCGGTCTCATGGCCCGGGTGCCGCTGCTGGAGCGGCGCGTCGGCGCGGACCGGGTGGCGCGCTGGCACGCACGGGCGGGCCGCTACACGATCTGCCTGCTGGTGGCCCACGTGGTGCTGATCCTGCTCGGGTACGCCGCCCAGGACGGCTCCTCCGTCGTGCGCGAGACGCTGACCGTGGTCCTGGACTACCCGGAGATGCTCAAGGCCACCGCGGGCACGGTCCTGCTGGTGGCGGTCGGGATCGTGTCGGCGCGGGCGGTGCGCCGACGGGTCAGCCACGAGTTCTGGTACTACACGCACCTGTTCACGTACGCGGCGGTGTTCCTCTCCTTCGGCCACCAGCTCGCCCTGGGCGCCGACTTCACCGGCTCCCCGGCGGCCCGCGCCGCCTGGTACGCGCTGTACCTGGGCGTCGCGGCCCTGGTGCTGTGGTTCCGTGTGCTGACCCCGGTACGGCTCAACCTGCGGCACCGGCTGCGGGTCGACTCCGTGCACCGGGAGGCGCCGGGGGTGTACTCCGTCGTCGTCCGCGGCCGGCGGCTGCACGAGCTGGGGGCGCGGCCGGGGCAGTTCCTGCGCTGGCGGTTCCTCACCGACGGCATGCGCTGGACCTCCACGCCCTACTCCCTGTCGGCGCCGCCGCGCCCGGACCTGCTGCGCATCACCGTCAAGGCGCTCGGCGACCACAGCGCCGCCGTCGCCCGGCTGCGGCCCGGCACCCGGGTGTGGGCCGAGGGCCCCTACGGGGCGCTGACCGCGGACCGGCGGACGGCGCACCGGTCGCTGCTCGTGGCCGGCGGGGTGGGCATCACCCCGCTGCGGGCCCTGTTCGAGACGCTGCCCGGGAAGGTCACCCTCCTCTACCGCTGCCGCACCGCCGAGGACCTCGCCCTGGGCGCCGAACTGGAGGCCGTCGCCCGGTGGCGCGGGGCGACGGTGCTCTACGCGCTGAACGGACCGCACGGCCGGCGGCCGGACCTGTCCGCCGGTTCCCTGCGCGCCGCCGTGCCCGACCTGGACGCCCACGACGTGTACCTGTGCGGGCCGGAGGGGTTCGCGCGGACCGTCTACGAGGCCCTGCGCGCCGCGGGCGTCCCGGACCGCCGCATCCACCACGAATCCTTCGACCTGTGAGGCCGTCTTGCACGCACTGAGGAAGAACCGTCCCCTGCGCCGGATCGTGCTGACGAGCGCCGCGACCGCCTCCGGTCTCGTGCTGCTGCTGTCGCTGAAGCCGCACACGACGCCGGCGCTCGCCCAGCCGCCGTCCTCGGCGGCGTCCGGCGGCGCGAGCGCGTCGGGCGGAGGGACCGGGTCGAGCGGGTCGGCCTCCGGCACCCGCACCCTCACCGGGGACGAGGTGCAGACCCGCTACGGCCCCGTGCGGGTCCGCGTCACCCTGAAGGACGGCAGGCTCACCGACGTCACCGCGCTCGCCTACCCCTCGGACAGCCCCCGGGACCGGGAGATCAGCTCGTACGCCGTCCCGCAGCTGACCAGGGAGGCCCTGTCCGCGCAGAGCGCCGACATCGACACGGTCTCCGGTGCCACGTACACCAGCGAGGGCTACCGCCAGTCGCTCCAGTCGGCCCTGGACGCCGCGCACAGCTGACCCCGGCCGCCCCCGGACCCGGAGCGCGGCCGGGGGCTCCGTGGCGCGAGGGGGCAGGTCAGTCGAGGTCGACGCGGGGGAGGTGACGGTCCAGGAACGCCGGCAGCCACCAGTTGGCCCGGCCCGCGACCTTCATGAACGCCGGCACCAGCAGCAGGCGGACGAGCGTCGCGTCCAGCAGGACGGCGACGGCGAGCGCCAGGCCGAACTCCTTCAGTTCGAGCACGTCGGCGACGAGGAAGCAGCCGAACACGGCCGCCATGATGACCGCGGCCGCCGCGATCGGCCGCGCCGTGTGCGCGAGGCCCTTGGCCACCGCGCGGTCGTTGTCGTGCGTGCGGAGGTACTCCTCCCGCATCCGGCCGATCAGGAACACCTCGTAGTCCATGGAGAGGCCGAACAGCAGAGCGAAGACCATGATCGGAAGGTAGACCTGGACGAAGCCCACACTCGTGAAATCGAACAGTTCTTCGAGGTGTCCTTTCTGGAACACCCAGGTCGTGATCCCGAAGGCGGCGAAGGTGACGAGCAGGTTCATCAGCACCGCCTTGAGCGGCAGCAGCAGCGAGCGGAAGATCACCGTCAGGTAGCCGAACGACAGCGCCAGCACCATCCCCATCACCAGCGGGAGCTTGCCGAGCGTCTCGTCGGAGAGGTCGGCGAACTGTGCCGTCTCGCCGCCCACCAGCATGGTCGGGCCACCCGCCGCGGTCAGCGCGGGGATCGTCCCGTCGCGCAGGTCCTTCACCAGGTCGGTGGCCTCGGAAGAGTCCACGGCGGCCTCGGGCACGACGGTGATGACGGTGCGGTTCGACCCGGCGCCGAGGTTGACCGTCTGGGCGAGGACGGGCTGCGCCTGCGGGTTCCGCTCCAGTTGCTGGAGTGCCTGCGGCGTCACCGACCCCGTCGTCTGCCGGAGCAGTGTGGTCACGGAGGAGACGTCGGCGACCCGGGGGTCCTTCGCCAGCGACCTCGTCATCGAGTCGATCGTCCGCAGGTCGTCGGCGTCGAGGGGGCCCGAGCCCTCGTGCGAGGCGAGGATCTGGATCGGCGACAGGGCGCCCGCGCTGAACTCCTCCGCGAGGATCGCGGCGCCCTTGCCGGACGGCTCGTCGGAGATGGCGGAGATCCCCAGGTCGATGCCGAGCTTGATGCCCGCGGTCGGCAGGGTGAACAGGATCAGCAGGGCCGCGGCGGGCAGGGCCATCCAGGGCCGGGCGAGGACGGTGCGGGCCCAGCGCTCCCAGCCGCCTGGTTCTCCGGTCGGGTCCGCCGTCTCGTCCTCCGGCCGCAGACGCCGGGGCAGCGCCCCCCGGTCGACCCGTTCGCCGAGCGCCGCCAGCAGCGCGGGCAGCATCGTCCAGGCGACCAGCAGGGTGCACAGGACGACCAGCACGGCCCCGAGGGCGATGCCGTGGAACAGCGGCGAGTCCACGACGAGCAGGGAGAGCAGGGAGATGGCGACGATCACGCCGGAGAAGGCGATCGTGCGCCCGCTCGTCGACATCGCCCTGCCCACCGCGCGGGTGACCGCGTCGGGGTGCCCGGCCGCCTTGGCGCGGACCAGCTCCTCCCGGAAGCGGAAGAGGATGAAGAGGGAGTAGTCGATCGAGATGCCGACCCCGATCATCGTGACGATCGAGAGCAGGAAGGCGTCGAACACCGTCACCGTCGTCAGCACGCTGAGCACGCCGAACGTGGTCGTCAGGCTGACCACCGCCGTGATCAGCGGAATCAGCGAGGCGACCAGCGCGGCCAGCGCGACGAGCAGGACCAGGAAGGCGATGGGCACACCGATCGACTCGGCCCGCTCCACGTCGGCGTTCTCCACCTCGGTCAGGTCGTTGGCGGTCGGGGAGTACCCCGTCAGATAGGCCCGGACCGGCCCGTCGCCGGCCGCCTCCCGCACGGTGTCCTGGAGATCGGCCGCCCGGTCGCCGCGTTCCCGGTCGTCGCCGGACAGGCCGACCGAGGCCACCGCCGCGTTCCCCCTCGACAGCGCGGTCCGCATGCCGGGGTCGGTGGGGCTCAGCACCGACGTGACGCCCGGCTCGTCGCGCACGGCCTTGACCACGCGGTCGACGACGCCGGCGTACTCCTGCTCCTCGATGGTCAGGGTGTCCGAGTCGAAGACGATCAGGTCCTGCTCGGCCCCGGCGGAGGGGAAGTCCGTCTCCAGGAGCTGGGAGACCTGCTGCGAGTCCGACCCGGTGACGCTGTAGTCGGACGCGGCCAGCGACGAGATCAGGTGGGGATAGGCGGCGGCCGAGGCCACGAGGACCACGCCCCAGAAGGACAGCATCCACCACCGGCGGCGGGCCACCCAGGTGCTCCACCGCACCGGGCGGGCGGGACGGGTGCGACGGGGCGAGCCGCTGGAACCGCCCTCTCCCGGTGGATCGGCGATGGGCGTCACGGGCTGTGTCCCTCCCTCGGAACGGCGAGGGCGCCGGGCGGCGGTGGCGGGCCGGCCGGCGGTCGGGGCGGGCCGGCCGCGGAGGCGGACCGGACCCACCGTCGGCGATGCGGCGGATTCGCACCGTAATGCCACGAAAGCGAGGCCGGGGGCAGGCGTGCCGACGGCCACGCGCCCGGCGCCGCACGCCGGGCGCGTGGCGGACGACCGGGTACCCCGCCTGCCCGGCGCTCCTCGAGGCCGCTTCCTCAGGGGCGGTAGGCGGCGCGGTTGTGGTGGACGACCTTGCCCGCGGACAGCCTGGCCGGGGCGAAGAGCTGGTCGACGGTGACGAAGTGGAAGCCGCGCGCGGTGAGGGCCGTGATGATGCCCGGGACGGCGTCGACCGTCGTCCGGTGGATGTCGTGCAGGAGCACGATGTCGCCGGGCCGGGTCTGCGCGCCGACGGTCCTGATCAGACGGGCGGTGTCGCGGTACTTCCAGTCGAGGGTGTCGACGCTCCAGTGCACCAGCGGCCGCCCGGCGGCGGCCCGGACGGTCGCGTCGTGGGCCCCGTAGGGCGCGCGGACGGTGGTGGGCTTCTTGCCGGTGGCCTGCTTGATCGCCGCGTCGGCGCGGGAGAACTGCGACGCGACCTTCGCGGCGCCCAGCTTCGTCAGATCGGCGTGGTCCCAGCTGTGGTTGCCTATCTGGTGACCGGCGAGCGAGGCGTCGCGCACCGTCGCCGGGTACCGCTGGGCGTTCTTGCCGACGACGTAGAACGTGGCTCTGACGTCGCGCTCCTTCAGTGTCCTCAGCAGGCGCCGGGTGTCGGTCACGGGGCCGTCGTCGAAGGTGAGCGCGACACATCTCACCTTGCGGCAGTCGACGTTCCGGGGGGCGGCGGAGGCGGGCGTGGCGGTGCCGGCCAGTGTGGTGGCGCAGACGGCGGCGACGACGGCCGAGGTGACGAGGCGTCGGTGCATCGGGTCCTCCAAGGGCAGCGAGTTGCCCTTGACGACCCGTCCGACAGGACCGTGGATGTACGGATGTTCGATAACGGCCGAATGTGGTGTGCGCCGACCCAAAGAGGGCGCGTTTTCCGGCCATCGGCGCCGTCACACTGTCACAACCCTGTGCGAGGAAGGCCCTCACTCGGTACGCGGGGGCAGCACCATGTCCCCCATGGGGCACCATCGCCTGAACGTTCCGACTCTCGGGGGGCTTCCGATGGTTCACGCAGTTCGCGCACGCCGCACCACCGCCGTACTCGCCGCGCTCTCGCTGGGTCTGCTGGCCCTGACCGCGTGCAAGGGGGACGCAGAGCAGGACGCGGCCGCCCCGAGCACGACGGCGAGCCCGTCCGACCCCGCGAAGGACAAGGGCAAGGGGACGGGCGAAGGCACCGGCACGGACGAGGACGCCGACAAGCCCGCCACGGACGCCCCCGGCGGCAGCGGCGGCTCCTCCGGGAGCGGCGGCGCCCCCGAGGCGTCGGAGCCCGCCACGGACGACCAGGACGGCGGTGTCGGCATGTGCGAGACGACCGACCTGAGCTACAAGGTCACGGTCGCCTCCAAGCCCGTCAACCACGCCCTGCTGACCGCCACGAACAACAGCGGCGACCCCTGTCTGCTGCCGGCCGGCGAACTGGTCGTCACGATTCCGGGGCTCGACGGCGCCGCCGAGCACATGGGCCCCGCCGGGGAGGACTGGATCCTGAACGCCGGCGAGAAGGCGTACGCCGGGATCCTCTTCTCCCGCGCCGACACACCGGGCGGCAAGAGCGCCGACAAGGTGGAGATCGCCCTCACCGCCGCCGAGAGCCCCGCGACCGTGCCGGTCGACGACGGCCCCGTCACGGTCAACGACAGCCAGGTGACCAGCTTCTTCGGCACCGCCGAGGACGCGCTCACGTACTGACCCGCACGGCCCACCGCCTGACGACCAGCGCGGCGGGCCGGGGGCCGGGGCGTCGGATTGGGCGGCGGGCTCCGGGGTACTCCGGGACGTGTCACAGGGGGGCGGCACTGGAGGGCGGTGGCGTCCATGCGGACCAGGACCGACCGCGTCGGCGAGGTCGACAGCACCCCCGAGGTCCGGTGGGCGCCGCACGCGGGCGCCGGGCTCGCCGAGGTGCGGGTCGTCGCGGCGGACCCCGCCACGGCCCAGCGGGTCGCACGGGTCCTGCGCCAGGCGTTCCCCTGCGACGAACCCCGTAGCTACCCCACGGGTGCCGACGGACGCGGCACGCTGCTCCATCTGACCGTCGACACCCGCTTCCCCGCCGGCTCCCCCCACGGGGCCGCGCCGTGGCTGTACAGCAGCCGCACCCAGGGCGAGCGCACCCACACCGACGAGCCCTGCTGCACCCACGCCACGGGTCCGGACACGCAGGCCCCCGACGGGTAGACCCGGCGGGCGGTCGCCCGGCGCGCGGACCCCGGCTCGTCGCCGTCCGGGGCGCGCCGGAGGCGTCGGGCACTGGTCCGTCCGGGGTGTCGTGCGTCTCGGACGGAGACGGGGGCGCCGATCGCACCGCGGTGAAATTCTGTCGCCGCGAGGACACATCTGCGCGGTCGCCGGAGCTAGGGTTGTCGCACAGGCGGCCGATGGATCACCCCGGCGCCGGATCGCGCGGAGCACGGATGCCGCGCCGTCGCCCCGGGCCCGTGACGTCGGGGCCCCCGCCGTGTCCCCGAAACGAAGGTGCCATGCCCGCTGAGAACACCCGCGCCGCCGGGAATCTCGACGACGACGACTACCCCGCCTACACCATGGGGCGGGCCGCCGACGTTCTCGGCACCACCCCCGCCTTCCTCCGCGCGCTCGGCGAGGCCGGGCTGATCACCCCGCTGCGTTCGGACGGCGGTCACCGCCGCTACTCCCGCCGCCAGTTGCGCGTCGCCGCCCGCGCCCGCGAACTCGTCGACCAGGGGACGCCCGTCGAGGCCGCCTGCCGCATCGTCGCCCTGGAGGACCAGCTCGACGCGGCCCTCCGGCTGGGCCGGGACATGCGCCGGCGGCTGGGCGACCACGGCGCGGATACCTAGTCCGGCCGTTGCAGAATTAGGGGCCACGACGGGTCGAGAATTACCACACGCCGCCGAAAACACCCCGGGGACTGCCGCCCTGCCTGTGTTAGCGTGATAGCAGTTGCAGTTTTGGTTGCCAGAGACTTGTTTCTTTGCAGAGCTTTCCGGATCTTTCCGGAGGGGTGATCATCGCGGCGACTCGGATTCGTAAAGTGCGGATCCGGCACTGCCCCCCAAGGGAGATTCAATATGGCATCTGGCACCGTGAAGTGGTTCAACGCGGAAAAGGGCTTCGGCTTCATCGAGCAGGACGGCGGCGGCGCTGACGTGTTCGCCCACTACTCGAACATCGCCACCTCCGGCTTCCGTGAGCTTCAGGAAGGCCAGAAGGTTACCTTCGACGTCACGCAGGGCCAGAAGGGCCCCCAGGCCGAGAACATCGTTCCCGCCTGACGCTGACGCGAACTGAACGACTGAGGCCCGCACTCTTGGGGTGCGGGCCTTTTCGCATTTTCTCCGGCTCATTCTTGCGAATCCTCGCGCGGCCGCTGCCGCCGGACGGAATTCCTCGATACGCCGCATCGAGGAGGGTTCCCTCATGAACCGCACCCGTCAGGGTCGTGGCGGCTCCGGCCGTCTCCGCACGGAGACCGACACCAACCGATCCGCCGGCGGCAGCCGCGGCGGCCGTTTCCGCGCGCAGGAGGCGGGCCGCAAGCAGTCCCGCCCCGCCGGTGCGCGCGGGCGCGGCGCGGGCGCGCGCTCCACCGCCCGCCCGCAGGAGTTCGCCCTGCCGGTCACCGTCACCGAGCCGCTGCCCGCGGTCGACTCCTTCGCCGAACTCGACCTGCCGCAACGGCTGCTGGCCGCGCTCGGCGCCGAGGGCGTCACCACGCCGTTCCCGATCCAGGCGGCCACCCTGCCGAACGCGCTGGCCGGCCGGGACGTGCTCGGCCGGGGCCGGACGGGCTCCGGCAAGACGCTCGCCTTCGGCCTGGCCGTCCTGGCCCGGCTGAACGGGCAGCGGGCCGAGCCCCGCCAGCCGCTCGCCCTGGTCCTCGTCCCCACCCGGGAACTGGCCCAGCAGGTCACCGACGCGCTCACCCCCTACGCCCGCGCGTTGCGGCTGCGGCTCGCCACCGTGGTGGGCGGCATGTCCATCGGCCGTCAGGCGAGCGCGCTGCGGGGCGGCGCCGAGGTCGTCATCGCCACGCCCGGCCGCCTCAAGGACCTCATAGAACGCGGCGACTGCCGACTCGACCAGGTCACGGTCACCGTCCTCGACGAGGCCGACCAGATGGCCGACATGGGCTTCATGCCGCAGGTCACCGCGCTGCTCGACCAGGTCGACGCCGACGGCCAGCGGCTGCTTTTCTCGGCCACCCTGGACCGCAACATCGACCTCCTGGTACGCCGCTACCTGGACGACCCCGTGGTCCACTCGGTCGACCCGTCCGCGGGCGCCGTCAGCACCATGGAGCACCATCTGCTCCACGTGCAGGACGACGACAAGCACGCCACCGCGACCGAGATCGCCGCCCGCGACGGGCGGGTGATCATGTTCCTGGACACCAAGCGGGCCGCCGACCGGCTGGCCAAGCACCTGCTGTCCGTCGGGGTGCGCGCCTCGGCGCTGCACGGCGGCAAGTCCCAGCCGCAGCGCAACCGGACGCTCGCCGGCTTCAAGGACGGCCAGGTCACGGTGCTGGTGGCCACGAACGTCGCCGCCCGCGGCATCCACGTCGACGACCTCGACCTCGTCGTGAACGTCGACCCGCCCGGCGACCACAAGGACTATCTGCACCGCGGCGGCCGGACCGCGCGCGCCGGCGAGTCGGGCACCGTCGTCACGCTCGTCCTGCCGCACCAGCGCCGTGAGATGGACCGGCTGATGGCCGACGCCGGCATCACGCCGCGCTCCGCGCGGGTCCGCCCCGGCGAGCCCGAACTGCACCGCATCACCGGCGCCCGCACCCCGTCCGGCGTGCCCGTCACCCTCACCCTCACCGTCCCGGAACCTGCCGCCGCGCCGACCGGACGCACGGGCAGGCCCGGCCGCACCGGCACACGCCGCAACGGCGGACGCGGCAGAACCGAACGCACCGCGAGCCCCGGCACCGGCACCGCCACGCGTCCCGACGCGGGCAAGAGCAACGGCCCCGGCACCGGCGGGGGCAAGGGAACCGGCCGGAGCGGGAGCGGCCGGGAAGCGAGCGGGCGCGGCCGGGGCGGGCGGAGCGCCGGGCGCGGGCGGCGGCCCGCCTCCGGGAGCGACTCGTAGCGGCCCGTCCGGTGTAGCACCCCAACCCCTGTGGAGGCATCCATGCGCTGTGTCATCGCCCGATTCCCCTTCGACCTGACCAAGAGCGAGGTCGAGCAGTCGCTGAACGGCGTCGCTCCCGAACCGGTGGCCGGCACGGCCGTGACCGTGAACCGCCAGGTCTACTCGGTGATGCAGGTCGGGGAGGTGATCACCGGGCAGAACCGCCGGGACTTCACCGCCGGTGAGATGCGCCGGGCCCTGACCCGGCTCGGCTTCGCCTGCCACGACACCGCCCCGGTCGCCCAGGCCGCCCCGGCCTGGAGCGCGCTCGGGGACGAGGGCGCGTCGGGCTGGTGACCCCTGCCGGCGACCGGCGATCCGCGCGGTTGCGCTGACGCGGACCGTGTCGTGGCGCGGACGGCGTCCGTACGGGTTCAGGCCGCCGTCTCGGCGGTCCGCTCCGTCCGGCCCGCCCCGTCGCCGCGGACGGTTCCGGCCGGCTGCGGCACCGTCCGGCGGCGGCGGGCCGGCATGCTGCCGACCGTCGGGTGGGCGACGCCCCAGGCCGCGCCCTTGCAGATGATCTCCTTGTAGAGGGCGGCGAGGCGGCCGGTGAGGGCCTTGGGCAGGGTCTGGTCGTCCGCGGTGACGAACTGGATCAGGCCCTCCTTGCGGCCGAGTGAGACGCACTGCTGGAAGTAGCGGATCGGCACCTTCGGGGGCTCGGCGCCGGTGAGGCGGGCCGCGATGGCGTCGGCGGCCTGCCAGGCGGTGGGGACGCCCGAGGCGCACGACATCCGCAGCGGCTTGTCGCCGGGGCCCGCCACCAGGGCCGCGTCACCGATCGCGTACACCTCGGGGTGCGAGACCGAGCGCATGGTCCGGTCGACCACGATCCGGCCCCGGTCCGCGACCTCCAGCGTGCTGGCCTCCGCGATCGGGTGGACGGCGAAACCGGTGGCCCACACGGTGACCGCTGCCGGGACGGACGCGCTGTCGGTCAGGACGCGGTCGGCCTCGACGGCGGTGACGGGGGCGTGCTCGTGGACGGTGATGCCGAGCCGGCCGAAGACCTTCCACACGTGGGCCCGGCCCTTGTCGGACAGCCAGTCGCCGAGACCGCCGCGGGCCACGAGGGCGACGTCCAGGTCCGGGCGGCTCTCGGCGATCTCGGCCACCGCCTCCAGGCCGGTGAGTCCGCCGCCGACGACGACCACGGGCTGTCCGGCGCCCAGCCCGGCCAGGCGCTCGCGCAGCCGGAGCGCCCCGGCGCGGCCGGAGATCTCGTGGGCGTGCTCGGCGGTGCCGGGGACGCCCTGCGGGTCCCAGCCGCTGCCCAGGGCGTAGACGAGGGTGTCGTACTCCAGTTCGTGCTGTCCGCCGCCGTGCACGTCGGCGACGGTGACGGTCCTGCGGTCGGCGTCGACGGCGGTGACCCTGGCCTGCCGCACCTCGACGCCGGTGCCGGCGAAGATCTCGTCGAAGGGCCGGGGCCTGAGGTCCTGGCCGGCCGCCAGCTGGTGCAGGCGGACGCGTTCGACGAAGTCGGGTTCGGGGTTGACGAGGGTGAGGGCGACGTCCGCGCGGTGCAGGCGCCTGGCGAGGCGTCCGGCGGCGATCGCTCCGGTGTAGCCGGCTCCGAGAACGATGATGCGGTGCTGCATGTCCTGCTCCTGTCTGCACGGTTCTGACGCTCTGCCTTGCTCGGTCACGCCCCTTGAACCGGGCAGCCCGCGGATTCCTGACAGGAAGAGGATGTGGACCAGGTCACATCCCCGTGGAGGGAGGTGACCTGGTGTGCCGACGGCCGTCGGACGGCTCCTCGGCGTGTCGGGGCGGCGTCGGGGCGGTGTGCGTCAGAAGGCGTGCAGCAGGGGTTCACCGTGGTCGGTGGCCGCCCACACCTCCGTCGCCCGCTCCAGCTTGTCGGGGTTGACCTGGCTGCGGAACGCGACGATGCCGTCCGCGCCGATCTCCAGGCAGGTGACCCCGATGACCCGGCCGTCGACCACCGCGAGGAACGCGGGGCCGCCGTTGGCCGTCGTGACGTGGATCGCGGCGGTGCCGCCGACGACGGCCCGCTTGGCCGGGCCGGGCTTGAACAGGCCCCGCATGAACTTCGCGACCGCGAGGGCGCCCTCGAACGCCTTGGCGCGGGCCGGGACCTTCCCGCCGCCGTCGCCCACCGCGATGGCGTCCGCGGTCAGCAGCCTGACCAGCGGCTCGGTCCTCCCGCTGGTGGCGGCCGCGAGGAACTCCTCGACGATCCGCCGGGCCGCCGCCTCGTCGATCTCCGTGCGCGCCTTGCCCGCCGCGACGTGCTTCTTCGCGCGGTGGAAGATCTGCTGGCTGGCGGCCTCGCTGAGGTCGAGGATCCCGGCGATCTCCCGGTGCGGGTAGTCGAACGCCTCCTTCAGCACGTACACCGCCCGCTCGTTGGGGGTGAGGCGCTCCAGCAGGGTGAGGACCGCGTACGAGACGGACTCGCGCTGTTCGGCGGTGTCGGCGGGGCCGAGCATGGGGTCCCCGGAGAGCAGCGGCTCCGGCAGCCACTGGCCGACGTAGGTCTCCCGGCGGGCACGCGCCGAGGTGAGCTGGTTGAGGCACAGGTTGGTCAGCACCTTCGTCAGCCAGGCCTCGGGCACCTCGATCCGCTCGGCGTCGGTGCCCTGCCAGCGCAGGAACGTCTCCTGCACGGCGTCCTCCGCCTCGCTCGCCGAGCCGAGGAGCCGATAGGCGATCGCCTCCAGACGGGGCCTCGCCGCTTCGAACCGGTCCACGTCGTCCCGCGTCAACGCCATGTCCCGGATCCTAGGCGGTGTCCGGCGCCTCACGCGCGTGACGGACGCCTCAGGGCACGCCCGCACCCGGGAGCGGTCCGGACGTCCCGTCAGGGCCGGAGGTGGGTCTGACCCGCCGTCCCCGACTGGGGCCGGGCCGTCGCGCACAGGGGGATGCCCGAGTACGAGGAGTTCCTGGACCTCGCCGAACGGTGCGCGGAGGTGCGGCTGGACACGACCACGGCGTTCACCGACTTCTCCGAGGTCCTCGCGCCGTTCCCCCGCCGCGCCCTGCCCTGGCCGGCCGCCCTCGGCGACCGCGTCCTGCTCGGCTCCGGCTTCCCCGAGATCCCCCACCCGGACCTCCGCCGGCTCCGGGCCCTGGAGCGGCTGGGGCCCGGGGGTCGGAACGGCATGCCCGTACGGGCGGACCGGGTGCCGCGGGCGCGGTGACCGGTTCGTGGTGGTCCCCCGGTGTGGAGCGGGCGGGACCGCGTGCCGTCAACGCGACCGGCGGGGGCCCGTCGCCGTGCCGGCGACCGTGAGGACCGCGAAGAGGGCCAGGGCGGCGGCGGGGGCGAGGACGGTCCAGGGGGCCAGTTCGGCGTAGGGCTGGTTCTCGGACAGGAGGCGGCCCCACTCCGGGGTGGGCGGCTGTTCGCCGAGGCCGAGGAAGCCCAGGGAGGCCAGGACCAGGACCGTGGTCGGCAGGCGCAGCAGCGCGTTGCGCAGCAGGGCGGGGAGGACCGCGGGCAGCAGGTGGTGGCGCAGCAGGTAACCGGGCCCGGCGCCGAAGGAGACGGACGCGAGCAGATGGCCGCTGGCCCGTTCCTGTTCCAGGAGGGCGGAGGTCTGGGCGGCGTACGGGGTCCAGCCCACGAGGCAGACGGCGCAGGCCGCGCCCCACACGGAGGGGCCGGTCACCGCGGTCACCAGAAGGCCCGCGAGGACGGCCGGCAGGGTCGACACCACTTCGGTGAGGCCCGCGCCCGCCTGGCTCGCCGCGCCGATCAGCAGTCCGAGGAGGGCGCTGACGGCGGTGACCGCGAGGGCGACGGAGGCCGTGCGCAGCGCCCCGTGCCCGAGGCGGGCCAGCAGGTCCCGGCCGAGCGGGTCGGTGCCCAGGGGATGGTCGGGGGACGGGGGCAGCAGCCGGGCCGCGGTGTCCACGTGGAGGGGGTCGCGCAGCAGGCCGGCCACGACGAGGGTGAGCAGGGCGAGGGCGCAGCAGCCGGTGATCCAGGGCAGCGAGCGGGGCCGGGGCAGCGCGGGCGCGTGCAGGGCGGGCAGGGCGCCGTCGCGCAGGGCCGGGCCGAGCAGGGCGCGGCGCAGCGCCTGTATCGCCAGGCCGGCGCCGACGCCGAGGAGGACCAGGGCGAGGGTCGCGGTCTGGAGGGGAGGCAGGTCCTGGGCGACGGCGGCCTCCAGGGCGAGCCGGCCGAGGCCCGGGATGTTGAAGATCTTCTCCACCGCGACGGCGCCGCCGACCAGGCCGACCACGGTCGGCAGCAGCTGCGGGAGCACCCCGGACAGGGCGCGGCGCAGCGCGGTGCGGGCGATCCGGCCGGGCGGCAGGCCGTAGGCGCGCCAGGTGCGGGCCCATGACTCGTGGAACGCGGCGGGCAGCGACTGGTCGAGCAGTCCGCCGATCATCGCACCGGAGGGCACGCCGAGGGCGAGCGCGGGCAGCACCATCGACGCCGGGCCCGTCCAGCCCTGCGAGGGGAACCAGCCGAGCCACACCCCGCACACCGTCGCCAGCAGGGAGGCGAGGAGGAACTTGGGCAGCGCGGCGAGGACGGCCGCGCCGGCGCCCGCCCGGCCCCGGAGCAGCCGCTGCCGCGACCCGAGGTACAGGGTGCGGGCGCTGACCAGCGCGGCCACCGCGACGGTGACGGCCAGCGCGCCCAGCATCAGCGTGAGGGAGACCGCGAAGGCGGTGGTGACCTGCGGCAGGACGGGCTCGCCCGACACCCACGAGGTGCCCGCGTCGCCGCGCCCGAGCCCCTCCAGCCAGCGGCCGAGATGGACGAACGGCCCCTCGTCGAGCCCGAGTCGCTCCCGTACGGCGGCCAACTGGGCCGGGGTGGGGTCCTGTTCGGCGGAGCGGGCGCGCAGGACGGTGAGCGCCGGGTCGGTGCCGGACAGCCAGGGCAGGAAGGCGACGGCCGTGAGCAGGGCGGTCGCGGCGACGGCCCGGCCGGCCACCGCCCGCCAGCGGGTCGGCAGGCCACGGGCGCCGTCCGGAGTGACGCTCATCGAGGGCTACTCGATCCGGGTGTCGACGTCGACGAGGGAACGCTCGCGGGGGTCGAGGAGGACGCCCTCGACGTCGTCGGCGATGCCCTGCACGACCTTCTCGTGGACCAGCGGGACGACGGCGTCGGTGCGCAGGATCTCCGCCTCGGCCCGCATGATCTTCCGGTGCCGCTCGGCGGTGTCGCCCTCCTCGGCGGCCGCCCGGACCGCCCGGTCGACCTTCGCGTCCCTCAGTCCGGCGATGTTGTAGACGCCGTCGCCGGTGTAGTCGCTCGCGAGGTAGGCGACGGCGTCGCCGGTGTCGAGGAGCGTGACGCGGGAGAAGACGAGCGCGTCGTACTTCCCGGCGAGGAGGTCGGCCTCCATCTGCGTGTACTCGCGGACGTCCTGCTTCACGGTGAACCCGGCCTTCTCCAGCTGCTGCTGCAGGACGGTCGCGGCCTCGGGCAGCTCGGCGCGGTTGGTGTAGGCGGCGAGCCGCAGGGTCCTGCCCCTGGTCTCCTCGCGCACCTGCGCGGCGGTCGCGGCCTTCGCCCGGCCGGTCACCTCCACCCGGTCGCGGGCCGCCCAGGGGACGGCGGGTCCGAACAGGCCCTCGGCCTCGTCGGCGTAGCCGCCGAAGACGGAGTCGACGAGGACGCCGCCGTCCACGGCCGCGCGGGCGGCGGCACGCAGCGGGGCGTCGGCGAACAGGCCGCTCGCGGTGTTGAGGACCAGGCTGTCGGTGCGCACGGACGGCACCTCGTGGCGGGTGCTCTCGTCGAGGAGCTCGGCCTGGGCGGTGGGGATCCACTCGGCGATGTCGACGTCGCCGCCGCGCAGGGCGCCCGCGCGGGCCGTGCCGTCGGCTATCCAGCTGACGTCGATGCCGGGGGCCTTGGCCCTGCCGCCCCAGTAGCCGTCGTAGCGGTCGAGGGTGGCCTTGGTCTTGCCGGTGAGCCTGGTGATCTCGAAGGGGCCGGTGCCGGTGCCGACGGGGCTGACGGTGCCGTCCTTCGCGTACGCCTTCGGGGAGAGGATGCCGAGGGCCGGGCTGGCGAGCCGCAGCGGGAGGACCGGGTCGGGGGTCTTCGTGGTGAGGGTGACGGTGTCGGCGTCGGCGGCCTTCGCGGTCAGGGTGACGTCGCTGAGGACGCGGGGCCTGGTCTCCGCCCGGTTCGCGTGGTCGAGGGCGCCCACGACCGCCTCGGCGGTGACGTCGGTGCCGTCCTGGAAGGTGGCCTCGCGCAGTTCGAACGTCCAGGTCGTGTCGTTCGTCCGCTTCCAGGAGGTCGCCAGGGCGGGCGCGGCGGCGCCGTCCTCGTCCAGCGCGGTGAGGCCCTCGGCGACGGAGAGCTTGCTGAGTACGGTGGCGTCGTTGCTGTACGGCGACAGGGCCTGCACCGGCGGCACGGCGAGGGCGATCCGCAGCCGGCCGCCCGCGCCCGCCCCGTCCGTACCCGGGCCGCCGTCGCCGGACGCGAAGCAGCCGGCCAGCAGCGGGCCGAGGGCGAGCGCCGCGACGATGCCGCGGGAGGTGGTGCGCATGGCGGGTCCTGTCGTGCGAGGGCTGGGGCACGCCCCGGCGGAGGGCGGGCCGCCGACAGGGCCGGGCCAGCTTATAAGGCAAGCCTTACCGAATCTCCAGCGGGTGGGTGAACGATCAACCATCGGGAGCGCCCGCCCGCGCTCCGCACGGCCCTCGCCCGCGAGGCGATGACCGCCTGGCGTCCGCCGCTCCCGGCCCCTCCGTCGGTCGCGCCCTTCCCGAGGCGCGGCCGTTCATATGTGACGGGGGTCACTCGAACAGGAAAACCCGTCGCCGGGGGCGGACGTCTAGGGGGTGTGAGATCAGTCGGGAAGGGACGGGGCGGTGAGCCGGACGAGGAGCGTCTCGTCCGGCTGGTGGCCCGCGGTGACCGCGCGGCGTTCGAGGAGCTGTACCGGCGGACCGCGCCGTGGCTCGCGGTCCGGCTGCGGCGGCGCTGCGCGGACGAGCAGATCGTCGCCGAGGTGATGCAGGAGACGTATCTGGCGGTGTGGCGCGCGGCCGGCGCGTTCGCCGGGGCCGCGGTGGGCGGCACAGCCGTCGGCTGGCTGTGGACGATCGCGGCGCGCCGCCTCGTCGACGCGTTCCGGCGACGGGCCCACCACGCCCAGCCCCCGCCGACCGCCGCCCTCCCCCACGCGGCGCCCGCCGCCGAGGAGGAGGCGCTCGCGGCCACCGTCGGCGGTGACGTCGGGGACGCGCTGCGGCGCCTCGCGCCGGAGCTGCGGCAGGTCCTGCAGGCGATGGTGCTCGACGGGCTGTCGGTCCGGGAGACCGCCGTGCTGCTCGGACTGCCCGAGGGCACGGTCAAGACCCGGGCCCGCCGGGCCCGGCTCGCGATGCGGAAGGCACTGGCATGAGCGTGGAACACGCGTCGGCGCGGACCATCGAGGCCTACGCGCGCGGCGCCACCGGCCTCTCCGACGACGAGGTGTGGGCCGTGGAGGCCCATCTGGAGGTGTGCCCGGTCTGCCGGGACCGGCTGACGGCCGCCGTCGGCGCCGGGGTGCCCGCCGTGGCGTCCCTGGTCGACGCCGTCTGGTCGGGCCTCGAACCGCAGGTGGCGGCGGCACCCGCGCCGCCCCGCCGGCGGCGCCGGCCGGCATGGCTGTCGCGGTGGGCGACCCCCGCGATGGTGCCGTGGCTCGCCATGGCCGCCGCGGTGACGCTCGCGGCCCTGCTGCTCGACCTCCTCGGCGGCAGCCCGGGACCGGGATCCTCCGGGATCTCCCCGGTGCTGCTGCTCGCCCCGGTGCTGCCCGTGCTCGGCGTCGCCGCCTCGTGGGCGCGCGGCCTGGACCCCGCGTACGAGCTGACGGCCTCGGTCCCCCGGGCCGGGCTCCAGCTGGTGCTGCGGCGGACCGTGGCCGTGCTCGCGGCGGTGCTGCCCGCGCTGCTGGTGGGCGGCTGGGCGACGGGCGTGATGGTGGCCCAGTGGCTGCTGCCCTGCCTGGCCTTCACCACGGCCACGCTGGCGCTCGGCGGGGTGGTCGGCGTGACCCGCGCCGCCGTCTCGCTGGTGGCGGTGTGGGCCGCCGTGATCGTCGCGCCGACCCTCGCCGACGGCCGTACCGCCGCCGCGCTGCGCACGGACGGACTGCCCGTGTGGGGACTGATCCTCGCCCTCGGCCTCGGAGTCGTGATCGCCCGCAGGGGCGCGTACTCCGTGCTGGGAGCCCATCGATGACCATCGGAAAGGACCACCACATGTCCACGGTGAGCGCGGCCGACATCGCGCCCACGGCCTACGCCTGGGAGATCCGGGCCGACGGGCTGAGGGTCAGAGCGGGCCGCACACGCATGGCCGTCGACGGGCTCGACCTGTCGCTGGGCACCGGCGTGCACGGCCTCCTGGGGCCGAACGGAGCGGGCAAGACCACCCTCATCCGGGCGCTGGCGACCGTGCTGCGCCCCGCCGGGGGCACCCTGGAGCTGCTCGGCGAGTCCGTCGACGGCCGGGGCGAGCACCGCGCGCTGCGCCGCCGGATCGGCTATCTGCCGCAGGAGTTCGGCTACTACAAGCGGTTCACGGTGCGCGAGTTCGTCGAGTACATGGCGTGGCTGAAGGAGGTGCCCAAGGCGGACATCCCGGCGGCCGTGCAGCGTGCCGTGGAGCGGGTGGGGCTCGCGGACCGCGCCGACGAGCGGATGAAGGCGCTGTCGGGCGGCATGGTGCGCCGGGCCGGTATCGCCCAGGCCATCGTCAACGACCCGGCCCTCCTGCTGCTGGACGAGCCGACGGCCGGCCTCGACCCGGCGCAGCGGGTGCGGTTCCGGCAGCTGCTCCAGGAGCTGGGCACGGACACCTGTGTCGTGGTCTCCACACATCTGGTGGAGGACGTCGCCGCCGCCTGCACGGACGTGGTGCTGTTCGCGGAGGGCCGGCTGGTCTTCCAGGGCACCCCCGACGAACTGGCCGCCGCGGGCGGCCCCGAGCATGTGGGCGACAGTCCGCTGGAGCGCGGCTACGCGGCGCTGCTGCAGGGCTCCGCCGGGGAGAGGGGCGCCTGGTGAACGGCCGTGTCCTGCGCATGGAGCTGCGGCGGTCGGTGGCCCCGTGGGCCGGCGCCGTGATCCTGGTGACCACACTGGGGTTCCTGTACCTGCTGAGCGGGCCGTGGTGGAAGGGCAGCGCGCTGTGGACGGCGCAGTGGACGTCCATGGCCCTGTGGACCCGTACCCTGCTGCTCTTCCTGTGGCCGCTCGCCGTGGCGCTCGGGGCGCTCCAGGGGCTGCGCGACCACCGTTCGAAGGTGTCGGAGCTGCTGGCGAGCACGCCGCGGCCCATCCGGCACCGCGCGGCGGTGACGGCGGGCGCGCTCTCCCTCACCCTGGCCCTGGCCTACGGTCTCCTCGTCCTCCAGGGCGCGGGCCAGGTCCTCGCCCACGCCTGGTACCACCACGCGGGCTGGCTGCCGATCTCGCTCGTCGGCGGGTTCTCCCTGATCGCGGGCGCCGTCCTCGGCATGGGGATCGGGCGGGCCCTGCCGTCCCCGCTCACCCCGCCGGCGCTGGCCGTGGCCGCCTTCCTGTTCACCGCCTTCGTACGCCAGTGGTCCGACTCGGCGGTGCCGTCGTCGAACCTGCCGAACCGGCTGACGCTGCTGTCGCCGTCGGTGGCGGACGTGCGGGAGGTCCTGCTCACCCTGTCCGGCCGGGTGCACGCCGGCCAGACGGCCTGGCTGCTCGGCATGGCCGCGACGGGCTTCGCGCTGCTGCTCGCCGCGACCCCGCGCACCCGGCTGCTCGCCCTCGCCCCGGTGGTGGCGGGCGCGGCGATCGCGCTGCTCGTGCTGCCGTCCGACCCGCGCCGGACGTACGTCGTCGACCGGGCCGCCGCCGCGCAGGTGTGCGACGGGCCGGTGTGCGTGGCCCGGGTCCACGAGGCGCGCCTGGCGGGGCTCGCGGGCCCCGGCCGCAAGGCGCTCGGCCTGCTGCACGACGCACTCGGCGACCGGGCGCCCACGACCGTCCGGGAGACCACCGCCCCGCGGGGACTCCTCGAACAGCCCGAGCGGTCCCGTACGACCGTGTTCGTCGACTTCGACGACGACGCCCTCGCCCGCGCCACGGGCGAGGAGCTGACCCGGGCGCTCGTCGGACAGGGCATCGCGCCGACCTGCTTCGCGCGCAGCCAGCAGGAGAGCGGCACGCTGGGCGAGATCGCCGCGCAGAGCGTGGTGGCGGGCTGGGCCCTCGGGACGCTGGAGCCGATCCGCGGCACCGTGCACTCCCCGGCCGAGCAGCTCGGCACGGCCCGACCGGTGTTCCAGGAGCTGGAAGGGCTGCGCTGGTCCGAGCAGGTCGCGCGGATCAGGGCGGCCCACGCCGAGGCGATGTCCTGCGGGGGCGACGTGCTGACGGTGCTGGACGGCGGTGCGTCCGGATGAGGTGGCTGACGCTGTACGCGCGGTCCCGCCAGGTGCCCGCCGCCCTGGCCGCGATGCTGATCGGCACGGTCGCGGTGTGGGCGCTCGCCGGGAGCGGCGACGCGCGCAGCGCGCCCCTGCTGCCGGTGCTGGCGCTCGCCGCGGGCGCGACGGTGGCCTCCGTCGGGCTCGGCGGGCAGGACGTGGCGCTGGACCGGACGGCCGCGGTCCGGTGGAGGGTCCGCCGCACGGCGCACGTGCTGCTGATCGGCCTGGTCGTCTGCGCGATGCCGCTGGTGCCGGGGGTGCTCGGCGAGGACCTGGCGCCCGCCGGGTTCCTGGTCCGCGACGCGGCCGGGCTGACGGGGCTGGCCGCGGCCGGGGCGGCGGTGTTCGGCGCGCGGTACGCGTGGACGCCGCCCGTCGCCTGGCTGTCCGTCTCGATGGTCGCGCCGTCCCCGGAGGGCGTGCCCGAGGAGGTGGCCGGCTGGCTGCTCCTGCCGCCGGGCACCCCCGCCGCGACCTGGACGGCGCTGACCCTCGCGGCGCTCGGCACCGCGCTCTACGCGCTCGCGGGCCCGCGGCGCTGACCCGGCGCCGGAGGGGCGGCGGAACTTCACGGGGGGCGGCAGCCGTTGGCAGGGTGACGCGTGGAACGTGCGCGGACGCTGGACGACATGGGCTGAAGCCGAGGTGGCACGGATGGCGATGTGGGATCGGATCAAGGACCAGGCCAAGGGGCTGCAGCAGCAGGCACAGTCACGGGGCCTCGGCGGCACGGGTCAGGGACAAGGCCAGGGGCACGGCCACGCCCCGGGCCAGGCGTACGGTCAGGGGCACGGACGGCCGGGCGCGTCCGGTGGTTCGAAGGCCCAGCTGGTCAGCGCCCTCAAGTCCCAGCTGACCTCGTTGAAGACGGAGCTGAAGAGCGGTGCCTACCGTGACGCGAGCATGGCCATGTGCGCGCTGGTCGCCGCCGCCGACGGCACGGTCGACCCGGCCGAGCGGCAGCACGTGGAGTCGCTGATCCTGAACAACGACGTGCTGCAGAACTTCCCCGCGGACCAGCTGCGGCAGCGGTTCAACAAGCACGTGGACCAGCTGTCGTTCAACTTCCAGCAGGGCAAGGCGGCCGTCCTCCAGGAGATCGCCAAGGCGGCGAAGAAGCCGCAGGAGGCCCGCGCGGTCGTCCAGACCGGCTTCGTCGTCGCGGGCGCCGACGGGTACATCGCGCCGGCCGAGGAGCAGGTCCTGCGCGAGGCGTGCGGGGTGCTCGGGCTGCCCACGCAGGAGTTCGGCCTCTGACGGTGCGCCCGTGCCGGGCCCCCGGGCATGACGCGACCCCGGGCCCGTCGGGCCCGGGGTCGCGTCGTGCCGCGGCGGTCCGGGGACCGGCCGTCAGCCGGTGGTCACCGGCCGCAGCTTCGCGCGGAAGTGCCGCAGGATCGGCGACTGCTCCACGATCCGGAAGCCGTGCACCGACCCGGCGTCCTTGGCGATCTTCTCCAGGGTGCGGCCGACGTGGTCGTAGTGGCTGCGCGTGTACACCCGGCGCGGCAGCGCCAGCCGCACCAGCTCGTACGGCGCGCTCTTGACCGGGTTGCCGTCCTCGTCCTCCTCACCGAGGTACAGCGACCCGAGTTCCGCCGACCGGATCCCGCCTTCGAGGTAGAGGCGGCAGGCGAGGGCGTGGCCCGGGTAGTTGTGGGGCGGTATGTGCGGCAGCAGCCGCCCGGCGTTGAGGTAGAGGGCGTGCAGGCCCGGCGGTTCGAGGATGTCGACGCCCGCCGCGCGGACCCGGCCGGCGAGGTGGGCGGCGACCTCGGCCCGCTCGGCGAGATAGCTGGGCTCGGTCACCTCCAGCAGGCCCACGGCCATCATGTCGAGGTCACGGCCGGCGAGTCCGCCGTAGGTGGCGAAGCCCTCGGTGGCGATGAGGAGCCGTTCGCACTTCTCGGCGAGCACGGGGTCGTTGAGGCCGATGAAGCCGCCGATGTGGACGATGGCGTCCTTCTTCGCGCTCATCACACAGCCGTCGGCGAGGCGGAACGCCTCCTCGGCGACCTGGCGCGGGGTGTGTCCGGCGTAGGCGGCCTCGTGGCGGGTCACCAGCCAGGCGTTCTCGGCGAACCGGGCGGCGTCCAGGATCATGGGGACGCCGTGGCGGCGGCAGAGCGCGGCGGTGGCCTTGAGGTTCTCCATGGAGACGGGCTGTCCGCCGCCGCCGTTGTTGGTGATCGTCATGACGACGACGCGCACCCGGGAGGCGTCCGGTCCCTCCAGCCAGGTCCGCAGCGCGTCGAGGTCGATGTTGCCCTTGAACGGCTGCTCGCTGTCGAGGTCCTTGGCCTCCGGGCACGGCAGGTCATGAGCCTGACAGCCGGAGAGTTCGACGTTGGCGCGGGTGGTGTCGAAGTGGGTGTTGGCCAGCACGATGCCGCCCGGTTCGAGGAGCGTCGAGAACAGGATGCGTTCGGCGGCGCGCCCCTGGTGGGCGGGGAGGATGTGCGGGAAGCCGGTCAGCTCCGTCACGGTCTCGTGGAAGCGGTAGAAGGAGCGCGAGCCGGCGTAGGACTCGTCGCCCTCCATCCCGGCGGCGAGCTGGGCGGCGGAGATGGCTCCGGTGCCCGAGTCGCTGAGCAGGTCGATGGTCACCTCGTCGGCCCGCAGGTCGAAGAGGTTGTAGTCCACCCGTTTCAGCGCCTCCTCGCGCTGCTCACGGGTGGTGAGGGCGAGCGGCTCGACGACTTTGATGCGGTAGGGCTCCACTGTGGTCTGTGCTCCTGTTGCTCTGTGTGCTCGGTGGACTCAACTGATGGCTGAGGTGCCGGGTACCGGCTCGCGTGCCGTCCCGGACGCCGCCCGCTGCAGGGGCGGCGGGGAGACCGGCGGCAGGACCTCGTACGCCTCCGAGGAGATGTACGTCGTCACGCGCGGCGGTCTGCCCTGTTCGTGGGCCAGCGCCACGTACGCGAGGAGTCCCCGCCCGTCCCGCGGTGCGCGGGGTGTGACGGCGGCCAGCGCCCGTTCGAGTACGGCGGGGTCGACGCCGTGACGGGCGAGGACGGCCGCGGTCCGGTCGAGGGCCACCCCGTCGTGCGGGACGTAGCCCCGGATGGGGACGTGCAGGGTGAAGCCGGTGGGCCCGCCCGTCGTCCGGGTGAAGGAGTGGCAGGTCAGGACGGGCCGCCGGTCGAACCGCGCCTCGGGGCCCGGCGTCCCGTCGTCGTAGCCGCCGGTCTGCCGGAGGAAACCTTCCAGCAGCTCGGTGTCGGGGCCGTTGCCCATCCGGGACAGCCCGCCCGCGTCGGACACCCGCAGGTCGCGGTGGGTGACGTACACCTTCACGCGGGGCGCCTGCCAGTCGCCGAGGTCGAGGGCGAGGAACGGGTGGCCGTCGCCGGGGGGCAGAGTGTCGTACGCCTCCCGGTGGCCGAGTCTGTCCAGCGCCTCCCGCACCGTCCCGGCGGCCCGGTCGGCGCCGCGCGCCGCCGGGTTGAGATACACCTTCACCTTGGGGACACCGCCGGGCCGCAGTTCCAGCGCGATCCACAGGGCCAGCGGGCCCTCGGGGTCGTCCGGGAGGAACAGGTCCTCCAGCAGGTCCAGTTGGCCGGTGTCGAAGCCCCAGCGGTCCGCCATGGAGCGGACGACCGCCAGCCCGGCCCGGCCGTTGTCCCGCAGGCTCCCGGCCCCGCTGCCCGGTTCCAGCAGCACCCGCAGGGCCGGGGGCCCGTCCGGGAGGAACGACAGCGAGAACTCCACCGGGGTGGAGTCGTCGGAGAGGAACGTCCAGGCGGGGGGCGGCAGGTCCAGGGACCGTTCGGCCACCCCGGCCAACGCGTCGGTCAGCACCCGCGCGTAGGTCTCGGCGGCGGCCTCGTCGATCCCCGCCACCTGGCACAACCGCAGCAACTGGCCCGTCACGAGACCGCCGAGCGTGGTCGTCGCCCGCGCCTCCACGGCGCCGGGCCCGCTCACGACAGTCCCCCCGGGGTCCGGGGGGACACAGAAAGATACCCGCCGACCTCGGCGGGTATCTCGTCGTGCGGTAACTGACGGTCGGTCACGTCCCCGGGGGAGCCTTCGCTCCCCAGGGGACCGTGCCGTCGGGAGCGGTGGTGTGCGGCGGAAGGTCGAGCAGCGGCGTCGTCGGAAACGTGGTCCACGACACCTCCCTTGTTTCGTTAGTCACCACGAATGCCGCCGCGTTACTACCCCTTAGGTTGAATCTTCATGCAGTGTCTGGAAGTTACTCCTGTTGCGTGCATCACCCCTTCAACCACGTCAGGAACGAGCTCCAGACACCCGGCCGCTCCGTCCGGCGGCCGGCCGCCGCCTGGTGGTCGGTCCGGGCGGAGTCCTGCGCACGCGGCGGGGTGGGCCGCTGCACGACCTGCGGGGTGAAACGGCACGGCAGCACGGCGAGCGCGCGGTGGAACGGGCCCGGCCGCCAGGTCAGGCTGTCCTCGGGCACCGCCAGCTCGATGTCGTGCAGACGGTTCAGCAGGTTCTCGATGGCCGTCATGGTGACCAGCCGGGCGAGGTCCTTCGACGGGCAGGCGTGCGGGCCCGCGCTCCACGCGAGGTGGGCGCGCCGGCCGCCGGTCTGCCGGGCCGCCGCCAGCGCCGGGTCGGTGTTGGCGGCGGTGATGCTGACCAGCACCAGGTCGCCCGCGCGCATCTTCGTCCCGGCGAACTCCAGGTCGGAGGCCGGGTAGTGCGGCGCGTAGTTCGCCATGGGCGGGTTCTCCCACAGCGTGTCGTCGATGGCCTCCTCGATGAGGCCGCCGTCGGCGTACCGGTCGTGGGTGAGCAGCCGGTGCAGGGTGTTGCCGATGAGGTTGCGCAGCGGTTCGGCGCCCGCGCCGAGCAGCAGGATCAGCTGGTGGACGAGTTCCTCGTCGCTCAGCCGCGCCTCGTGCCGCATCAGGTGCGAGGTGACGTCCTCGGCGGGCCGGGCCCGCTTCAGCGCCACCAGCTCGCCCACGGCCTGGCCCAGCACCATGTTGGCCTTCTCGGCGTTGACGCCCTCGAAGACTCCGGAGATGCCGAAGACGACCCGGTCGCCGACATCCGCCGGGCAGCCGAACAGCTCGTTGAACACGAGCAGCGGCAGCTGCTTGACGTAGTCGTTCATCAGGTCGACCGAGCCGCGCGCGGCGACCTGGGCTATCAGGTAGTCGGAGGCGCGCTTGGTCATCTCCGTCAGCTGCCGGGAGTCCACGCGGGCCAGCGTGTCGGTGATCGCCTGGCGCAGCCGGGCGTGCTCCGCGCCGTCGGTGAACATGGCGTTGGGCCGGTAGCCCAGCATCGGCACGACGGGGCTGTCCGGGCCGACCTTGCCCTCGGCGACGTCCCGCCAGCGCCGGGCGTCCTTGCGGAAGTTGGTCGAATCCTGGAGCAGGTGGAGCGCCGTCGCGTGGTCGGTGACGAGGGTCGCGTCCACACCGGGGGCGATCTCGACCGGCGCGGTCGCGCCGAAGTGCCGCAGGTACGCGTAGTACGCCTGGGGGTCGGCGGCGTACTCGGTGGTGTACAGCGGCACCGGCAGTCCGCTGCCGTGGGCGGGGCACCCGGGTGGCGGGACGGGAGAGTGGGGTTCGGGGGTCATGTCTGCTCTTGCTCCTAACGGGCACGGTCCATCAAGTAGCGGACGAGCGTGATCAGCGCTTCGGCCGACGATCTCTCGTCGCGCGCGTCGCAGACGACGACAGGGGTGTCGTCGAGCAGATCGAGCGCCTCGCGCAGCGCCCTCTCGTCCCGCAGGGGTGAACCGTCGAAGTGGTTGACGGCGATCGCGTAGTCGAGCCCGTACTGCTCGATCAGGTCGATCACCGCGAAGGAGTCCGCCAGCCGCTCGGGGTCGACCAGCACCAGCGCGCCGAGCGCGCCGCGTGCCATGTCCTCCCACATCTGCACGAAGCGCTGCTGTCCGGGCGTGCCGAACAGGTACAGCACGACGCGTTCGCTGACCGTCAGCCGGCCGAAGTCCATGGCGACCGTGGTGGTGGTCTTGCCCTGGACCCCCTTGAGGTCGTCGACGGCCTCGCCCGCGCGGGTCATCGTCTCCTCGGTGGACAGCGGCGAGATCTCGGAGATGGTCCCGATGAACGTGGTCTTGCCCACCGCGAAGTGCCCGACCACGAGGATCTTGACGGCGGTCTGGGTCTCCCCGCCACGGACGTACGCCTGCTCATCCAAACTTGGCCCGGAGACCATTCAGCACCTCCTCGAGAATCTGCAGATTGGCCACGGGGGCCCGCTGTTCGGGCGGGCGGGTGACGAGGTAGCCGCCCTCGGAGAGCGCGGCGAGCAGGATCTTCACCACGCCCACCGGGAGCCGCATGTGCCCCGCGATCTCGGCGACGGAGAGGTAGCCGCCGACGCACATCCGCAGCACCTCCTGCTCCTCCGGGGAGAGGCGGGCAGGCCGCTGCTGGTGGTCGGCCGCCGCCGTGACCAGCGTGATCAGTGAGAACTGACCCTCGCCGGGCAGATGACGGCCGCCCGTGATGACGTACGGCCGCACTAACTCGGCGGCTTCGTGCTCCTGCTTGTCGGCATCGCTCATGGCCGTACCACGCTGCTCTCGCGAGGCGGAGCAGTCAGAACCTTGCCCAACTGCCCGACAAGCTGCTGCATCCGGAAGGTGATGTCCGCCATGTCGACGTCCGAGGACGCGGACACGGCGAGGTAGGCGCCGGCTCCGGCGGAGATCAGGAAGATCCAGCCGCCGTCGAACTCGACCAGGGTCTGCTGCCAGCGCAGGTCGGTCCGGTCGACGAAGAACGACAGGGAACGGCTCAGCGACTGCAGACCGCTCATCGCGGCCGCGGCCTTGTCCGCGTCGTCCTTGCTCACGTCCTTGGACCGGGCCCGCTGGAGCCCGTCGGCGGAGATGAGCACGGCGTGCAGAGCCCCGGGGATCTCCAGGGCGCTGTCCAGCATCCAGGAAAGATCGTTGTTCATGAGACCTCGTGCCCTTCACTGCTCGCGTCACCGGTACCGCTGGACCGCTCGTCGTCCGGATGCGTGGCGCGACCCTTGTCCGTGCCCTGCTTGAAGGCGGCCATGATCGCCGCCGTGTCCTCGCTGCGCCGCCGCGGCGCGGCCGGGGCCGACACTCCGCTGTTGGAGACGAGCGCCATCGGCCGCTTGCGGCGGCGCCGGGGCAGGCCGTCGTCGGTGGTCGGCAGGGGCAGAGAGGGCTCGGGGCCGGTGTCACGCGCCGCGGCGACCGTGTCGACGACCGTCGCCCGCTCCCAGGTCTCCTGGACGACCGCGACGGGCTCCTGAGGCTCCTGCGGGGTCGGCATGTCGGTGAGCAGCTCGTCGGGCAGCAGCACGACGGCACGCACACCGCCGTACGGCGACGTGGAGTCCACGGAGACCGTGAAGCCGAAGCGCTCGGAGAGCACACCGATCACGGCGAAGCCGAACTGCGGCGGGTTGCCGAGGCCGGACACACCGGAGGCCCGCTCGCTCGTGAGGAGCTTCTCGGCCCTGGCCTTCTCCTCCTCGTTCATACCGACACCGGCGTCGTCGACGACGATGCAGACGCCCTTGGGGACGGTACGGACGTTGATCTCCACCACGGTGTCGGGGCTGGAGTAGCTGGTCGCGTTGTCGAGCAGCTCGGCGAGCGCGAGCGCCACCGGCTCCACGGCACGGCTGGTGACCCCGAAGTCCACCTTCGACAGGATCTGCACACGCTGGAAGTGGCGGATCCTGCCCTGGGCGCTGCGGACCACGTCGTACACCGAGGCGACGTCGCGGTGGCGGCCGAGCCAGCCCTCGCAGAGCACGGCGATGGACTGGGCGCGGCGTCCGAACTGCGCGTTCATGTGGTCGATCTCCAGGAGGTCCTGGAGCATGACGGAATCGCCGTACTTGCGCTGCAATCCCGAAATGATGCGCTGCTGTTCGGCGGCGAGACCCTGGAGTGTCCTCATCGCGGACTTCAGGGCCGTACGCGTCTCCGCCTCGGCCTCCTGCTGCGCTTCTCGGACGGACTGGGAGTAATGAGTCTCCAACTCACCGTAGTGGTTCTTGAGCCCTGCGATCTCCTGCCGTAACCCCCGGGCCGCCCGTCGCTGGCGAACAACGAGGGCGGCTGCGAGAAGGGTTAGGACAAGAAGAACCCAAAGCACCGGATTCTGTATGTATGGCGTCATGAGACCCTCTTCAGGCGGCTGAAGGCCAGCTACTGAAATCCCGTCAAGCACGCAGACCGGAGGTCGCCCATCCAGGGTCGCCGCCCAGGCTGCCCCCTTGGCGAGAGGTGCCGCTTTTGCACCTATCCGTCCGTTCAGCAAGTGTCGTGATCGTATCACCGCGCCAAGTCATGACGAGACGTCAAGATGCGGAATCCTTATGAAACTTGAGCGACAGTCTTGAGTTACTGACCCTGCGCTATTCGTAGTTGATGAACCACCGCGCGCGACCATACTGCCTGAACGGCGTTTCACCGGTGTCACGGGGTTCCCGTTCCTCGTCCCTCGCCGAATTGCCGGGCGCGTTCCGCGCACGGCGAGGGACCTAAACGGAAGCCGGTCGCGGGGCCGCCGAGGGGCCCGCCGGACGGGTCGCGGGCGCCTCGGGGGAGCCCGCGCCGGCCGGTACCGTGCCCCGGTGGACCTCTTCCCGCGCTCCCGGCGGCGCTGCGCGCCGCGGTCGCCGATCTGCGCGACGAGGACTTCGCCCGGCCCTCGGGCTGCGCCGGCCGGCTCGTCCGGGACCTCGTCCGCCATCTGGTCGTCGACGCGCAGGGCGTCCTCGTCACGCTGGTGACGCCGCCCGGCGCCGAACCGACCGCCGCCGCGGTGACCTGCTGGACCGCGACGCACGCACCGCCGTCCGGGGACGACCCGCTGGACGCGCTGGTGCCGCGACGGGCAACGTTCGCCCCGTCGCGACGCCCGGCACGCACTCTCGGCGCACCGGGCGCCCCTCCTCGACGGGCAAGCGTTGGCTGCCGCGGCACTCGTCGTGCGCCTCACCGCCGCGTACGAGGAGCCGGGCCTGCCGAGGTTCCACCTCGGCGACGTCGGCTCCGCCGGGGGCCGCAACGGGCCGCGCCGCCGGCTCGCCGACCCCGGCCTGCGGGTGCGCCCCGGGGACAAGGCGCACCACCGGCGACCACCGCACCGCGTACGTCCTGGAGTGGACCCTGCACCCCCTGGACCCGACGGCCCGCCTGCCGGACGTCCCGGGGCCGTCCGCCGAGTCCCTGGCCCACTCCCGCGCGCTGCCGGAGCGGATCACCGGCACGGCGTTCCCCGCGTCGTTCACCGACGAGGACGTCCTGCTCGTGGGCACGGGACGGCGCCCCCGGCGGAGGCGGAGCGGGCGGCACTCGGGGAGCACGCGCGGCGACCGCCGTACGTCCTCGGCCGACGCCGCCCGTGCGTGCCGTCCGGCGCGGGGATCCCGTTCCATGGGGAAACCCCAGGTCTTCGACCTGGGGTTTCCTGGGGTGCCGCGGGGTGGGACGGGTCGTCAGCCGGGGAGGTCGTTCAGCCACCAGCGCTGGTTGAGACCCGAGTTGGGCCACCAGACGCCCACGGAGGCCCCGTCGGTCGTCGACTGGCCGTTGACGTCGGCCAGTTGTCCGGTCGACGCGTTGACCAGCGTCCAGGAGCCGTCACCGGTGCTGGACATCATCCACTGCGCGGCAGCGTCCCGCGTGCCCTCGTCGGCCTCGACCGTCAGGGAGCCGCCGCGGATCGCCAGGCGCTTGCCGGCGGCCTCGTTGGTGATCGCGTAGCGGGTGCGGTTGCTCGTCGCGCCGCGGCCGATCCGGTCCACGGTCCACTGCTGGGCCTTGGTGCCGGGGTCGAGGTTCTTGATGACGAGGCCCTTGCCGTCGCCCGCGACCGCGAGGTTCTTGCCGCTCTGCACGCCGGTCAGGGTGTACGTCTCGCCGTCGCGCAGCTCCGCGCGATCCTTCGCCACCCCGGAGACGCCGTTGACCAGGAAGGAGGTCACGGACTGGGCGGGCACGGTGATCGTGGCCTTCTTGCCCTTGACCTTGACCGCCTTCTTCTTCACCAGCTTGCCGGCCGCGTCCGTCACCACGGGGGTGACCGTCGCGCCGGAGGTGACCTTGCCGAACCTCGACAGGTCCAGCGTCACCGCGCGGGACTCGGTGGTGCTGTTGACGTGGACGACCGTCGCCTTCTCGCCCTTCTTGGCGACCGCCGCCGTGCTGGAGGTGTCGTTCGTCTTGATCAGACGGTCGCCCGGCTTGATGTAGTGCGTGAAGTTGCGGGCGGTGTCGAACTTGGTGTTCGTGTAGATCGGGCAGGTCTTCAGGGTGTCCGTGGACTTGCAGGCGAAGGAGAGCTGGATGGAGCCCCAGTTGCCGCCCTTCGCGGACTCCCCGCCGGGCTTCATGTTGTCGTAGTCCTCGACCGGCTGCCAGAAGACCCAGGCCTTGGGCTCCAGTTCGCGCAGGTCGTCGACCATGCGCTGGGCGAGGCCCAGACCGGGGCGCATGTCGGTGAAGCTCTGCCCGTCGCCCCAGTCGCCCTCGACCTCGCTCATCCACAGCGGCTTGTCGGCGGCCTTGGCGAGGTCACGGACGGTGGTGCGCTGGCTGGTGCCGTAGGTGTGGACGTTCATCTGCCCGACGAGGTCACGGACCTCCTGCGGGTAGGAGTTCCAGTTCGTGGCGAACGTACCGGGGTTGGTCTCGTCCATCGCGGATATCTCCGCCTTGGTACGGGACTTGTCCAGCACCGGGCCGAGGGCGCGCAGCACCTTCTGCTGCAGCTCGGGGCCCATGTGGGCGCCTTCCTGGCGGCCGCCGGTGGGCTGCCCGTCCTCACCGAGCCTGGTACCCCAGTAGTTGGTGTTCGGCTCGTTGAACGGGTCGAGGGTGTCGACCTTGATGCCGTGCGCCTTCTCCAGCCGCTCGGTGGCACCGACCAGGTACTTGGCGAAGTCCTCGACCGACTCCTCCTTCAGCTGGTCCTTCGAGGAGTCGAAGCCGCCGGAGACGTAGCCGCTGACCGTCATGAACCACGGCGGGGAGTTGCTGAACGCCTCCCAGTGCGTGATGTCCTTCTTGATGCGGTCCACCCACCAGCGCTGGGTGGCGTCGGCCTTCTTGTTCCAGTCGTTCGGGTCGTCGGCGTTCCACCAGTCGACGTCCTCGCGGGTGGTGCCCGCCGGGGCCTTCCACCAGCCCTCGACGGCGCCGCCCGCCCGCAGGTAGTCCTTGACGTCGGGGGCGTTGCCGCCGCCGATGTTGTAGCGGGCGATGTTGAGGTTGAGGCCGCTCTCCCCGAACAGGAGCTTCGCGAGCTTCTCGCGGATCTGCGGGGGGTAGTCGCCGGTGGCGTTGGCGAACCACACCAGGCTGGTGCCCCAGCCCTCGAAGCTGTCGCCCTTGTACGAGGGGTCGGGCCGGACGGTGACCGACGCGGCGGCCGGCGCGGCGTGCGCCAGCGGCAGGGAGGTGGTGGCCATGACGGTCCCGGTCGCCAGGGCCGTCACGCCGATGGCCCCGAGGAGCCGTCTCGTGCGGGTGCGCTGTGCCATCTCGAGTAACTCCAACTCTTCCACGTGCCGCGCGTCCCGGCGCGACGCGAGAGATCGGGGCCCGCTGGTGCGGTTCGGTGCGGTTCGCGGTGCTCTCGTAGGGTTGGTGACGGGTGATGTTTACGTAAACATTCCTCGGCGCGATGTCTACACTGTCCGAATCTCGGTGGTCAAGAGAGTCGTTCGGGACCAGCGGCATCGCCGAGCGGCGCGCGGACGGGAGCCTGGGGGACAAGGTGGACACAGCTGACCGGGAGAGCGCGGCGGCGCCGGGCCGCGGGAGCGGGACGGCAGCGGGGCCCGCACCCCGCGCCCGGGGGCGGGGCGGCCGGCCCCGGCAGGGCCCCTCCATGGGCGACGTCGCCCGGCTCGCGGGCGTCTCCGCGCAGACGGTGTCACGCGTGTCCAACGGGTTCGCCGGTGTCACCGAGGAGACCCGCCGCCAGGTGCTGGACGCGATGCGGGAGCTGGACTACCGCCCCAACAGCGCCGCCCGTGCCCTGCGCCGCGGGGAGTTCCGCACCCTCGGCGTGATCACCTTCTCACTGTCCACGCTCGGCAACATCCGCACCCTCGACGCGATCGCCACGTCCGCCGCCCGCGAGGGGTACGCGGTCACGCTGCTGCCGGTCGCGGTGCCCACGCAGGACGAGGTGAACGGCGCCTTCTCCCGGCTCGGGGAACTCGCCGTGGACGCGGTGATCGTCATCATGGAGACCCATCTGCTGGACGCGGCGACCGTGTCGCTGCCGCCCGGCATCCCGGTGGTGGTGGCCGACTCCGACGCCGGCGACCGGTACACCGTGGTCGACACCGACCAGGCGGGCGGGGCGCGCGACGCCGTACGGCATCTGCTGGACCTCGGGCACACGACCGTGTGGCACCTGGCGGGCCCGGAGGACTCCTTCGCGGCACAGCGCCGGGCGAACGCCTGGCGCGCCACGCTCACCGGGGCGGGGCTGGTGCCGCCGCCCCCGGTGCGCGGCGACTGGTCGGCGGAGTCCGGCTACCGGGCGGGACTCCTGCTCGCCGAACAGCCGGACTGCACGGCGGTGTTCGCGGCGAACGACCAGATGGCGCTGGGGCTGCTGCGGGCCCTGCACGAGCGGGGCCGGAGGGTGCCGGACGAGGTCAGTGTCGTCGGGTTCGACGACATCCCCGAGTCGGCGTCGTTCCTGCCGCCGCTGACCACCATCCACCAGGACTTCGCCGAGGTGGGGCGCCTGTGCGTCGCGGGCGTGCTCGCCGGCGTGCGGCGGCCGACCCCCGGGCCCGGCACCACCCTGGTCCCGACCCGGCTCGTGCCCCGGAACAGCACGGCGCCACCGCCGGCCCACTGAGAAAGAACCTTTTTCCATTTCTCGCGTTCAACAGTTTCGTCGACCAAGTATCCGGAATTCAACGACGTAGATAATCCCAGCAGATTTTTATTCCCCTGAATGCAGGAATCCTTAACCCGGATGCCACTCGTTGCACATGTGTGACTTGGCAGGATTCTTACGGCGGTATTGAGACACAGCACATCTGGCTCCCCGACCCGAGGACTCCGTCCGACGACTGGGAGCCCGACGGGGAGCCGACCCAGGTGTCGGTACCGGCGCCCGGCCCGGCGCCCGGCCCGGCGCCCGCGCCGGTGTCGGTACCGGTGTCGATGCCCGCGCAGGTACAGGTGCCGCCCCCGAGCCGGCCCGTCAGCAGACGGAGACCACGGCCGGGGGCGCACATCTTTTCCGGCAACCCGAGAAGCATCACCGTCGCTTTTCTGGTTTTCACCATCACGGTGTGCGGGGCGACGATGCTCTCCTGGTCGATCTCCTATTCGTACAACCAGTTACACGGCATCGCCCTGCTGGTGGTCTCGGAAAGACTCGCGCAATGGTGGCCGCTGACGGTCTACGGGCCGTGGCTGGTCGCGGGGCTCTCCATCCTGCGGGCGTCGGTGCAGAACCGGACCGCCCGGCGGTCCTGGGCCGTGATGCTGCTGGCGTCGGGCACCGCGGTGGCGCTGTGCATCGGGCAGACCCCGGGGTCGGTGCTCGCGATGGTCGTGGTGGGGATCCCGCCGATCACCGCCCTGGTCTGCTTCCGTGAACTGGTCGGCCAGTTCTCCTCCCGCTACGGGCCGCGGCACGCCGCCGACGGCGTCCACGGGACGAAGCAGCCCTGACGAAAAACCCCAGGTCGTGGACCTGGGGTTTCGTCATGCCGGGGGGACGGAGGGGGTGCCGGTCAGGCGCCCACGTACGCGGCGAGGTGCTCACCGGTCAGGGTGGAGCGGGCCGCGACCAGGTCGGCGGGGGTGCCCTCGAAGACGACGCGGCCGCCGTCGTGCCCGGCGCCGGGCCCGAGGTCGATGATCCAGTCGGCGTGGGCCATGACCGCCTGGTGGTGCTCGATGACGATCACGGACTTCCCGGAGTCGACGAGCCGGTCCAGCAGGCCGAGCAGCTGCTCGACGTCCGCGAGGTGCAGACCGGTGGTCGGCTCGTCGAGGACGTAGACGCCGCCCTTGTCGGCCATGTGCACGGCCAGCTTCAGGCGCTGCCGCTCACCACCGGAGAGCGTGGTGAGCGGCTGGCCGAGGGTGAGGTACCCGAGGCCGACGTCCGCCATCCGGCGCAGGATCCGGTGGGCGGCCGGGGTGTGGGCGTCGCCGCCGCCGAAGAACTCCTCGGCCTCCGACACCGGCATCGCCAGCACCTCGCTGATGTCACGGCCGCCGAGGCGGTACTCCAGCACCGACGCGTCGAACCGCTTGCCCTCGCAGTCCTCGCAGGGGGTGGCGACGCTCTGCATGATCGCGAGGTCGGTGTAGATGACGCCGGCGCCGTTGCAGGTGGGGCAGGCGCCCTCGGAGTTGGCGCTGAACAGGGCGGGCTTGACGCCGTTGGCCTTGGCGAACGCCTTGCGGATCGGGTCGAGGAGCCCGGTGTAGGTGGCCGGGTTGCTGCGGCGGGAGCCGCGGATCGTGGTCTGGTCGACGCAGACCACGCCCTCGGGGGCCGGGATGGAGCCGTGGATCAGCGAACTCTTGCCGGATCCGGCGACCCCGGTGACGACGCAGAGGACACCGAGCGGAACGTCGACGTCGACGTCCTTGAGGTTGTTCGCCGTCGCTCCGCGGATCTCCAGGTGGCCGGTGGCCTCGCGGACGGTGTCCTTCAGCTTCGCCCGGTCGTCGAGGTGGCGGCCGGTGACGGTGTCGCTGCCCCGCAGGCCCTCGACGGTGCCCTCGAAGCAGACGGTACCGCCCGCCGTGCCGGCGCCGGGGCCGAGGTCGACGACGTGGTCGGCGATCGCGATGGTCTCCGGCTTGTGCTCCACGACGAGCACCGTGTTGCCCTTGTCGCGCAGCCGCAGCAGCAGCTTGTTCATGCGCTCGATGTCGTGGGGGTGCAGGCCGACGGTGGGCTCGTCGAAGACGTAGGTGACGTCGGTGAGGGAGGAGCCGAGGTGGCGGATCATCTTGGTGCGCTGGGCCTCGCCGCCGGAGAGGGTGCCCGAGGCCCGGTCCAGCGAGAGGTAGCCGAGGCCGATCTCCACGAACGAGTCGAGGGTGTGGCGGAGCTTGGCGAGCAGCGGCGCCACCGACGGTTCGTCCAGGGCGCGGACCCACTCGGCGAGGTCGCGGATCTCCATCGCGCACGCGTCGGCGATGTTGAGCTTGCCGATCCGCGAGGACCGGGCCAGTTCGCTCAGGCGGGTGCCGTCGCACTCGGGGCAGCGGGCGAAGGTGACCGCGCGGTCCACGAAGGCCCGGATGTGCGGCTGCATCGACTCCCGGTCCTTCGACAGGAACGACTTCTGCAGCTTCGGGATCAGCCCCTCGTAGGTGAGGTTGACGCCGTTGATCTTCACCTTGGTCGGCTCGCGGTACAGGAAGTCGTACCGCTCCTTCTTGGTGTACTCACGGATCGGCTTCTCCTTGTCGAAGAAGCCGGACTCCGTGATGACCCGGACGACCCAGCCGTCCCCGGTGTAGGTGGGGATGGTGAACGGGTCCTCGGAGAGCGACTTGGAGTCGTCGAACAGCTGGGTGAGGTCGATGTCGGAGACCGAGCCGCGGCCCTCGCAGTGCGTGCACATGCCGCCGGTGCGGCTGAAGACCACCTTCTGGGTCTTGGTCTTGTCCGCCCCGCGGTCGATCGTCATGCCGCCGCTCGCCGAGACGGAGGCGACGTTGAAGGAGTACGCGGCGGGCGGGCCGATGTGCGGGTCGCCGAGCCGGCTGAAGAGGATCCGGAGCATCGCGCTGGCGTCGGTGGCGGTGCCGACGGTGGAGCGGGGGTCGGAGCCCATCCGCTGCTGGTCGACGGTGATGGCCGTCGTCAGGCCGTCGAGCACGTCGACCTCGGGGCGGGCCAGATCGGGCATGAAGCCCTGGAGGAAGGCGCTGTACGTCTCGTTGATCAGCCGCTGCGACTCGGCGGCGATGGTGTCGAACACCAGTGAGCTCTTGCCCGAGCCGGAGACACCGGTGAACACCGTCAGCCGGCGCTTCGGGATCTCGATGCTGACGTCCTTGAGGTTGTTCTCGCGGGCCCCGTGCACGCGGATCAGATCGTGGCTGTCCGCCGTGTGCGGCTCGGGGGGCCGCGGGTCCGTCCTCTTGACCGTGCTCATCGTGTCTCCATCTGTCGCGCGACGCGGTGCGGATCGGGTTGCCGGGGAGGGCGTGGCGGCCGGCCGGTGGGGCGGCCGACGCGGTGGACGGCGACCGGCCGATCCTGCCGTGGAGGGCAGCCGCGCTCGATCTAACCAGGTCACCGGCGGGGCGTCCGGCGGTTTTACGGACGGCTCGGCGGAGCTCGTGGATCCGGATCAGGTTGCCCGAGAGGGCGCGGAAGGCACGGTCACGGACGCCGCAGGGCTGCTCCGCGGGCCGCTGGACGACCCCGGCGCCGCTCACCCGCACCTGGTCGCCCCGGTCAGGGACGGTGGGGCCGTGCGCGGGTCAGGGCCGGTGGGGCCGTGCGCGGGTCAGGGCCGGTGGGGCCGTGCGCGGACCAGGGCCGGTGGGGCCGTGCGCGGGGTGTCGTCGGGGACATTCGCGGCGGGGAGGGGTGCCGCGGTGTCCGGGTGCCGTTGTCGGTGGGCGGGTCTAGGGTCCGTCGGAAGGACCCCGTTCCGGACCACCGACCGTTCGCCCCCTTCAGGAGGGTTCATGGCCTCGCGACTCAACCCGTATCTCCACTTCGGCGGCGACGCCCGGCAGGCGCTGGAGTTCTACCGGGAGGTGTTCGGCGGAGAGCTGCTGCTCAACACGTACGGCGCGTTCGGCCAGGGGCAGGGCCCGCAGGCCGACATGATCATGCACGGCATGCTGGAGACGCCGAGCGGCTTCACCCTCATGGGCGCGGACTCCCCGACGGACACGGAGAGCGCCCCCCTGTTCACCTACTCGGTGAGCGTGACCGGCGACGACGAGGCCGAGCTGCGCGGCTACTGGGAGAAGCTCTCCGCCGGCGGCGAGGTGACCGTTCCGCTCGACAAGCAGATGTGGGGCGACGTCTTCGGCATGTGCACGGACCGGTTCGGCGTCCCCTGGATGATCAACATCAGCGAGCCGAAAGGCTGAGGGCCGGGGCCCCGGCCTCGCCGCGGCGGTCGGCGCGGCACAGCGGTCGGCATGCGGCGCCCGGCGCCGGTCGGAGAAGCGTGGCGCCGGGCGGGGAGGGGTCAGCCGAACATGCCCGGCCGGTAGTCGCCCGCGGGCTGCCGGACGATCACGTTCACCCGGTTGTAGGCGTTGATCAGCGCGATCAGCCCCACCAGCGCGGCGAGCTGCTCCTCGTCGCAGTGCTCGGCGGCGTTCTCCCACAACTCGTCGGGAACGCCGCCGGCCGCGTCGGCGATCCGGGATGACCTCCCCCGCCGCGCGCCGCCGCCTGCGCCGCGGACCCCGGCGAGGCCTCCAGGAGGGCTCCCGGGCGCCGAATATCGGGCTGCGGACGACGACCGGTCAGTCCTAGGCTCCGCCCCGGGGGCCGGCACGGGTGCCCCGACGACGATCGGCCGGTGGATCGGAGATCACGGGGATGACCTCTCAGCTGCACGCGCTCAGCTTCTACGCGCACCACCCGCGGGCCCTCGCCGCCTTCTGGGCCGGGGTCCTCGGACGACGCCTCGGCGACGACCCGCGGGACGGGGTCGCGGTGCTGCCCGCCGACGAGCACGGGTTCCGGCTCGGCTTCGTCGCCACCGACGAGCCCCGGACCGGCGCGAACCGGATCCACTTCGACCTGACGAGCAGCTCGCCGGAGAACATGCGGGAGACGGTGGAGCGGGCGCTCCGGCTCGGCGGGCGCCACATCGACGTCGGGCAGCGCCCCGAGGAGGGGCACGTGGTCCTCGCCGACCCCGACGGCAACGAGTTCTGCGTCCTCCCGCCCGGCAACGCCTTCCTCGCCGGCTGCGGTTTCCTCGGCGCGCTGGCCTGCGACGGTTCGCAGGCGGTCGGCTACTTCTGGAGCGCGGCGCTGCGGTGGCCGCTGGTCTGGGACCAGGACGAGGAGACCGCGATCCAGTCACCGCACGGCGGCACCAAGATCACCTGGGGTGGCCCGCCGGTCGCCCCCAAGCACGGCAGGAACCGCCTCCACCTCGACCTCGCCCCGCCCCCGGGCGGCGACCAGCGGGCGGAGGTCGACCGCCTCCTCGCCCTCGGCGCGAAGCTCCTCGACCCGGCCCCCCACGAGGACGGCCGCATCACGATGCTCGACCCCGACGACAACGAGTTCTGCGTCCTGACGCCCCGTTAGCCCCGCGGTTCCCGGCCCGCGCCGGGCGGCCCCGACGACGCCGTGTCACGTTTCCCGGCTCCGGGCCGTCGGATCGGTGGAACACCATCGGCGGTCCGCCGTGCGGCGGAAGAGGGGAACGGGACATGGCCGTTCACATGGCACCGGCGTACCGCGGGCCGAGGTTCGTGCGGATCGCGGTCGCGCTGCAGACGCTGACGCTCTTCTTCCAGGCGGCCACCGCAGGGCTGCTGCTGACCTCGGCCCACGGCGGGCTGCTGCACGACGTGGGGGCCCGCGTGATGTACGGCGCGTCCATGCTCTACGTGCTGGCCGCGGTCCTCGCCTGGCGGCCGGGCGGTGCCTCCCTGCGGCCGGTGCTGTACGCCGCGGGATTCCTCCTCCTCGCGTCGCTCCAGGTGGTCCTCGGCATCGCCCGCCTGCCGGCGCTGCACGTCCCCCTCGGCATCCTGATGTTCACCGGCAGCGTGCTGGTGCTGCTGGGCACATGGCCGGGCGGGCTGCCGGGGCACCCCGGTACCGACGGGTGATCGCTTAACCTCGAACGTGGACGTCTGATGCGTGGGTTCCACGGTGAGGAGGCGATGGTGCTCGGGAGGGGCACGCGTTTGCTCGCGGGCGGTCTGGGCGTGGCCTGTGTCGTACTCGTCGGCCCCAGCGCGCCGGACGGGGGCCTGTTCGGCGGGTCGGCGCCCGTGAAGGCCGTCCGGGACATCGTCCCGAACCGGGTCATGACGTGGAACATCTGCAATCCGTGCGACACCAGCGACGTCGACCGGGCCGCGGAGATCGCCCGGTACGCGCCGCAGGTCATCGGCGTGCAGGAGGCGTGCGTACGGGACGTCGAGCGGATCCGGGACTACCTGGAGGACCTGCACGGGCTGGTCTACCACGTCGCGTACGGGCCGGTGCTGCGCAACTGGAACCGCTGCGGCGGGGTGCCGTGGAAGCCCGGCGGCTTCGGCCAGGCGATCCTCTCGGCGGCGCCGATGACCGACCCCGTCAGGAAGCTCTACCCCGAGGGCGGCTCCGAGGAGCGCGGCTACCTGGCGGTCACCACCGCCGTGGACGGCAGGCCGGTGCGGGTGTTCACCACCCATCTCGCCCAGCGGAGGCAGGAGGCGGTCCGCGAGGGCCAGGTCGAGGTGCTGGCCGAGGCCGTCGCCCGGTACGACCGCGCGGTCGTCATCGGCGACCTCAACGCCGTGCCGGACGCCCCCGAACTCGCCCCCCTGTGGGCGCTGGCCACGGACGCGGACCCCGGCTGCCGGCCCCCGGCCACCGGGGACTGCGAGGTGACCACCGACTGGCAGCTCAAGTTCGACTACGTGTTCCTGCGCGGCGCCGCCCCGCTGGAGCAGGGCGTGCACCGCACTCCGGTCTCGGACCACGACCTGGTGCGCGCCGACGTCGACACGGCCGGAACGGCCGCCGGGGACACCCGGCCCGAAGGGTGAGCCGCAGACGGCTGCGCGTGGAGGACACCTGCGTTCCGCCGGAGCGCGGGGGCGGCGCGTGCCCACGCGTACGCGGCCGGTTCCGGTCACGGTGACTACCGCCAGGTAGTGGAGAGATACCGTGCATTTCGAGCCACGGCGGCACCAAGCCGGCCCCTTTCCCCTCTCATCAGCTAGACATTGCCCCGACTCACCCTGACCAGTGGGTACTTGAGGGCGACTTCAGCACAGGGGGAAGGACACATGACGACATCCCACGGCGCGCCGAGACGTCTCGGCCGTCTGAGCATGGCGGGGGCCGCGCTGACGGCGCTCCTCGTCGCCGGTACGGGGACGGCGACCGGGGCGGCGGCCTCGCCGAAGGCCCCGGACACCCTGCCGACCCCGCCCGTGCCGTCGCTGGCGTGGACGGACTGCCAGGGCGGCTACGAGTGCGCGAACGCGGACGTGCCGCTCGACTACCGGAATCCGGCCGGCCAGAAGATCACCCTCGCGGTGGTGCGCAAGAAGGCCGCGGACCCGGCGAAGCGCAAGGGCACGCTGTTCATGCAGCCGGGCGGGCCCGGCAACTCCGGCGTGGACTTCGTCCGCAACAACTACGACGAGCTGCCGGCCGCGCTGCGCGAGTCGTTCGACGTGTTCGGCTACGACGTCCGCGGTGTCGGCCGCAGCTCGGCCCTCACCTGCTTCGACGACACGCGCTACACGAAGGCCGTCACCGACGCCAAGGGCGTGCCCGGACCGGACGCGTTCGGGCCGGCGCTGCGCGAGGCCGCCGAGTTCAACCAGGCGTGCCTCGACAACGCGGGTCCGCTGCTGCCGTACGTCGGCACCGAGTACGTCGCCCGCGACATCGACCTGCTGCGCCAGGCGCTCGGCGAGGAGCAGCTCACCTACTACGGGCGGTCGTTCGGCTCGTACATCGGGACGGTGTACGCGGCCGTGTTCCCGCAGCGGGTGCGGGCGCTGACCCTCGACGGCGCATACGACCCGGTGCACTACGCCGACCGCCCGTACGCCTACGACCGGCCGCAGTACCTGGCGCTGGACGGGGCGATGGGCCGGTTCCTCGACTGGTGCGCCGCCGACCGGGCCACCTGCGGGTTCGGCGACGGCGACCCGCGCGGGGCGTTCGAGCGGCTGAAGAAGGACCTCGACGCCGACCCGGTCACCACCGCGAGCGGCGGCAAGGCGAACGGCTACACACTGGTCTACCGGCTGATGTTCAACATCAACGAGGGCAAGGTCATCTGGCCCTCCCTCGGCGCGGCCCTCAGGAAGGCGCAGCTGCGGGACAACACCTCGTTCCTGCTGCGTCCGCCGTCCCCGGCGAGCTTCGACTTCCTCGGCCCGAACACGGCCGTGGAGTGCGCCGACCGGGACTACCCGCGCGACCGGCGGCTGCTGAGGCACAAGGTGGAGTCGTTCGCCGCGGCGGCGCCGCTGCTCGGCCCGGCGATGGCGTTCGGTCCGCCGACCTACGACCACCAGCACGCGACCGCGTGCGCCCAGTGGCCGGCCGAGCGGGTCAGCCGCTACGACGGCTCCTACCGGGCGAAGGGCTCGGCGCCGATCCTGGTCATGGGCACCACCGGTGACCCCGACACCCCGTACCAGGACGCGGTGGCGCTGTCCCGGCGCCTCGACAACGCCTCGCTGCTGACGTTCGAGGCGGAGGGCCACACGGCGTTCGGCCGCAGCGCCTGCGCGACGGACGCGGTCGTCAGGTACCTGGTGGACCTGACGGTTCCCGCCCGCGGCACGACCTGCGCGGACGAGACGCAGCCGCCGCCGTCGACGCCGAAGGTGGCTCCGCCCGGTACGACGCTGGGTGAGCTGCGCAACGGTGTGAACGAGCGCGTGGAGCGCATCGGCTCCGTGGCCTGACCGGTCCCGGACCGGCCGCACCGCAGCACCACGCGGGCACCGCGCGGACACCGCGTAGGCACCGCGTAGGCACCACGCGGGCGCACCACAGCGCATCCCGAGGCGTCGGCCCCACGGCCGGCGCCTCGGTCGTGCGCGGGATGACCGGGCGTCCGGGGGACCGGGATGACCGGGGGACCGGGCGACCGGGATGACCGAGGCAACCGGGGCAACCGGGGCACCGGGGGACCGGGCCCGGTGCCCCTACCGGTCTACCGGTCCGGGTCCGTGGCGTCGGCCGGGTCGCCGAAGCCGAGCGCGTCCAGGTCGCCGTCGAAGGCGTCGGGGACGGGGCACAGCAGGTCCAGGGGGTCCGCCGGCCGGCCTCGGGGGTCGGGGCCGGTCAGGGGCTGCTCGGTCCAGATGCACTTGCCGTCGGCGGTGTAGCGGGTGCCCCAGCGCTGGGAGAGCGCGGTGATGAGCTGCAGGCCCCGGCCGCCCTCGTCGGTGTCGGCGGCCCGGCGTATCCGGGGCATCGTGAGACTGCCGTCGAAGACCTCGCAGGTCAGTTCGGAGCCGTGCAGCAGCCGCAGCCGCACGGGCCCCTTGGCGTGGCGCACGACGTTGCCGACGAGTTCGCTGGCGAGCAGCTCGGTGGTGGGGGCGAGGTCGTCCAGGCCCCAGGCGGCGAGCTGTTCACGGACGTGGCGGCGGGCCTGCCCGGCGGCCGTCGGGCCGTCGTGGAGCGGCCAGCACGCCACCTTGTCCTCGGCGAGGGCGTGCAGCCGGGCGACGAGGAACGCGGCGTCGTCGGCTGCCTGCTGGTGGGCCGGGAGCAGCCCGTGGATGAGGGTGTCGCAGAGGAGTTCCAGGTCGCCGGCGGTGCCGTCGTCGTGGGCGGTGCGCAGCAGGCGGGCGAGTTCGGCCATGCCCTCGTCCATCTCGCGCTTCGAGGACTCCACGAGGCCGTCGGTGTAGAGCACGAGCATGCTCCCGTCGGGCACGTGCAGTTCGGCCGTCTCGAAGGGCGGCTCGGCCGCGCCGAGCGGCGGGTCGGCGGCCAGGTCCGGGAAGCGCACACTGCCGTCGGGCAGGACCAGCGCCGGCGGCGGGTGCCCGGCGCGGGCGAGGGAACAGATCCGGGTCGTGGAGTCGTACAGCGCGTACAGGCAGGTCACGTACGACTCCTCGCCCATGCCGGCGACGAGGTCGTTGAGGTGGGTCATGATCTCGTCGGGCGGCAGTTCGAGGGCGGCGAGGGTGTGGACGGCGGTGCGCAGCCGGCCCATGGTGGCGGCCTCGGGCAGCCCGTGGCCCATGACGTCGCCGACGACGAGGGCGACCTGGCCGCTGGAGAGCGGGATGACGTCGTACCAGTCGCCGCCGACGTCCATGCCCCGCCCGGCCGGCAGATAGCGGGCGGCGGCCTCGCAGGACGGCAGGTCGGGCAGAGCCTGCGGGAGGAGACCGCGCTGGAGTTCGCGGGACCGGGTGTGCTCGACATCGAACAGGCGGGCCCGTTCCAGGGACTGGGCGAGGAGCGCGCTGATCGCGGTGAGGAGGGTGCGTTCCTCCTCGGTGAGGAGGCGGGGCCGGTCGAAGGAGACGACGCACACGCCGAAGGTGCGGCCGGACGCGGTCAGCGGCAGGAACGCCCAGGACTGCTTGCCCGAGCGGCGCGGCAGGTCGGCCTGGCACGGCACGTACGCCGCGTACTCCTCGGCCGAGGAGAGGAAGACGGGGCCGCCGGTGGCGATGGCGTCCCAGGCGGGACCACGGCGGGTCCGGGGGCGGTGGTTGACAGGGTCGATGAACTCGGCGGAGTAGCCGACCGCGCCGAGGTGGTGGAGCCGGTCGCCCTCGACCTCCTGCACGAGGAACCCGGTGGCGGCGAACGGCGGCAGCACCCGCCGGGCGACCGCCTCGATCACGTCCCGCGTGGTGGTCGCCTTCGCCAGCGCGGCCGTCAACTCGGCTATCCGGGCCGCCCGTCGGGAGGCGGCGCGCTCGGCGGCGCGGCGTTCCTCCTCCAGCCGGCGGTTCTCGGTGATGTCGGTGAAGTAGAGGGTGTGGCCGTCGGGTCCCGGCACGACCCGGAGGTGGAACCAGCGGTCCTTGCCGGGGCTGTGCACGTCGAACCCGGTGGGCCTCTGGTCGGCGGCGGCCCTCCGGCACAGCCGCTCCAGACCGGTCACCCCGTCGCACTCGACGGACAGCTCCCACAGCACCCGTCCGACGAGTTCGTCCTCGGACAGGCCCAGCATGCGTTCGGCCTCCAGGTTGGCGAAGGTGACCCGCCACCTCTCGTCGACGGCGAGGAACGCGTCGCTCATGTGGCGCACGGCCCGGCTGAGCGCGTCACGGGCGGAGCGGGACTCGGCGCTCTCCCAGCCGACGCCGACCATCCGCCGGGGTGTGCCGTGCTCGTCGTAGGTGGCGCGGCCGCGCGCCCGGGTCCAGCCGTAGCCGCCGTCCAGGCGCCGTACGCGGTACTCGGCCTCGTACACGGTGCGGTCGCGGATGGCGCGCTGGGCGGCGGCGAGGGTGGGGGCGAGGTCGTCGGGGTGGACGATCCGCATCCAGTTCTCGATCCGGCCGGTGAACTCGCCGGGCCGGGTGCCGTACAGCTCCAGCGCGGCCTCGTCCCAGATCAGGGCACCGGTGCGGATGTCCCAGTCCCAGGAGCCGACGCTGACCTCCTTCAGGGCCTGCCGCAGCCGCTCGCCGTCCGGCTCGGCGGCGGCGGGGCCGGACGGGGGCGGGGCCTGCGCCATCCGCTCCACGGTCCAGGCGACGACGTCCCGCAGGAATCCCCAGTGGCCGTCGTCGGGTTCGCCCCGGTCGCCGGTGAGGACGGAGAACGCGCCGATCGCCCGGTCGCCGCAGGCCAGGGGGAGGGCGGCGAGACCGGTGCCGGGCCAGGTGAGGTCGACGGAGGCGATGGGCGCCCAGGAGCCGCCGTCGCGGTGGAGGGCGCGGGCCGGGGGCAGGGAGCCATCCTGGTCGATGATCTCCCAGGGGCGGGTGAGGGCGGCCGGGAGGCCGGTCACCGACACCAGGCGGAGCGCCGACATCGGCCCGCGGAGGTGGATCATGCCGCCGAGAGCGCCGAGTTCCCCCACCGCGTGCTGGAGCGCGAGACGGAAGACCTCGCTCTCCGCGACACCGGGATCCACCGTGCTGAGCAGGGCCAGCCGAGCGTTCATGCGTCCGACCCTAACGTTCACCGCTCGATCGGGGCAGGGACCGCGGCAATCTTGCCGACGGTTCGTCAGCATCGGCTCGGGAGAACCAACTGACTTGTCGCACACAACAGTTGACGGAGCAACAGCACGTGTGCGCGTGCGCCGCCGTCGCCGCGCCCAGCTACGACCCGGAGAGCGGCACGGTCGCCCACCCGGGGGGCGCCAATGAGAACGAGCTGGACGTGGAGGCGGTACGCCGCGGATACGCGACGACGGCCACGGTTCCGTCCGAAAGCGACCCGTGCCTGCTGGTGGGCCGGCTGGACGCCGCGCTGATGCTCGCCCTCGTCTTCCTCTCCGAGGCACCCGACCCGACCCGTGGACCGGCGGCGGCCGACCACGCGCGCGACCTCGCCCTCGGAGTGGCCGCACGGCAGCCGTAGTCGGGCCGGGAACACACGACGCCGAGCGCCGGTGCTGTTCCGCGGCGTCCGATCTGTAGGGTCCGCACGGTGGAGAGATCGCATGAAGGTGTGAACGGCGGGGCACCGGCCGAGACGCTGCTGGATGTGCTGCTCGGCGCGGCGCGGGAGGTTCCCGGCCAGACCGTCGTTCATGTGCGCGCCGACGGCGGCGAGCACACCGTCACCTTCGCCGGGCTCCGCGACGAGGCGCTGCGGGTGGCGGGCGGCCTGATCGGGGCCGGCGTCACCCCGGGCACCCCGCTGCCGCTGGTCGCCGACCGGGGCGAGGACTTCCAGCCGATGTTCTGGGGCGCGCTGGCGGCCGGCGCCGTCCCCGTGCCGCTCGCGCCCGAACCCCGCCGCGTCGGACCGGTGTGGGACTTCCTCGGCCGTCCACCGGTCGTCGTCGACGCCTCCACGGCACCCCTGCTCGGCGAACTCGACGCGGACGTGGCGGCGTTGCCGCTCGACGCGCTCCGCGCGGGCCGCCCGCCCCGGCGGCTGCCCCGGCCCGCGCCGGACGACGTCGCGTTCCTCCAGTTCTCCTCCGGCAGCACCGGCTCGCCCAAGGGCGTGGAGCTGACCCACGCCGGCGTCCTCGCGAACCTCCGCCAGATCCGTACGGCGATGGCCATCACCGGCGACGACGTCATCGCGACGTGGATGCCGTACTTCCACGACATGGGCCTCATCGGCACGCACCTGGTGCCGATGGCCGCGCGCGTACGGCAGATACGCGTCGAACCGCTGTCCTTCGCCAGACGCCCCGCGCTGTGGCTGGAGGCGGCGGCCCGGCACCGCGCGACCCTGCTGTCGGCCGCCAACTTCGCCCTCGACCTGGCCGTACGGCGGATCCCGGCCGCGACCCTCGCGGGGCTCGACCTGAGCCCGGTGCGGCTGCTGCTGGTCGGCGCCGAGCCGATCGCCCCGCGCGTGTGGCGCGCCTTCCAGGCCCACACGGCCCCCGCCGGGCTCGACCCGCGCGCCCCGCTGCCCGTCTACGGCCTCGCCGAGGCGACGCTCGCGGTGACCGTGCCGCCGCTGGGCGAGCGCGCCGAGCCGCTGGTGCTGGACCGGGCCGCGCTCAGCCGGGGCCGGGCGGTGGAGACCGTGCCCGGCACGGACGCGGTGGAGCTGATGGACCTCGGACTGCCGGTGGCGGGCTGCGAGGTCAGGATCACCGGGCCGCTGGGAGACACGGGGGACGCCCGTGGTGTGCTCGGTGAGTCACGGGTGGGGCAGGTGGAGGTGCGGGGGCCGCAGGTGGGGCGGGGGTACCACCGGGCGCCGGGAGCCGGCGCGGAGGCGTTCGGGGACGACGGGTGGCTGCGGACCGGGGACCTCGGGTTCCTGCGGGACGGGCGGCTGGTGGTCACCGGGCGCCACAAGGACGTCGTGTTCGTCAACGGCCGTACGTTCCACGCGTCGGACCTGGAGGAGACGGTCGCGGCGACACCGGGGCTGCCGCCCGGCACGACGGCCGCGGTCGTCGGGTCCACCGACCCGGACGGCGGAGGCGAGCGGGTCGTCGCGTTCGTACGGTGGGGGAGACCTCCGGCGGCGACCGCCGCCCCCGTGCTGCGGGCCGCCGCCGGACGCCTGCGGGAGGTCCTCGGCCACGACGACGTACGGGTCCTGCCGCTGCCGCCGGCGGCGTTCCCCCGCACCACCAGCGGCAAGCTGCGCAGGGGCGTGCTGCGGGAGCGGTTCGAGGCCGGAGGGTTCACGGCGGTCGAGGAACGCTGGGCAGACGCGGCGACGGGGAGGGCCGGGGCGGTCGGGGAGCGGCACGGCCGAGGTGGATCGGGGCAGCGTGAGGCCGCCGAGGGGGAGGCGGTCGCGGTGGCCGGGGCGGTGGAGGGGGTCGCGGTGGCCGGGGCGCCTCGGTCGGTGCGGGACGTGCGGGAGGCCGTACGGGGGGTCTGGGCGCGGGTGCTGGAGCGGCCCGAGGGCGAGATCGGGCTCCACGACCGGTTCTTCGACCTCGGCGGTTCCTCGCTGAGGGCGATGGCCGTGCTGGCGGAGCTGGAGGACGCGTTCGCGGTCACGGTGGAGCCGAGGGTCCTGCGCGACCACGACACGGTGGCGGGGCTGGCGGGGTATCTCGTCGGGGCGGTGGAGACAGTGCCGGATCCGGAGACGGGGCAGGACCCGGCCGCGGGTGCGGCGGCGCGCTCGGCCACGGGAACGGGCGCGGGTGCCGGAACACCCGTGGGAGCGCGCGCGGGAATCGGCGCGAGCGCGGACGCGGGCACCGCGTCCGCCGCCGCTCCCCATGGTCGTCGTGACCATGACGGTGGTGGCGCGGACGCCTCCGGTGCCGTGGCCGTGCTCGCGGTGGCCTGCCGGTTCCCCGGGGCCGGATCGCCCGAGGAGTTCTGGGAGTTGCTGGCGGCCGGGCGCGACACCGTCGGCGCGGTACCCGAGGACCGGTGGGGGAACGGGCCCCTCCCGAGCACCCGGTTCGGCTCCTTCCTGTCCGACCCGGCCGCCTTCGACGCCGGCTTCTTCGGGATGGACGACGCGGAGGCGAGGGCGACCGACCCGCAGGCGCGGATCTTCCTCGAACTGGCCCACGAGGCACTGGAGCGCGCCGGATACGCGGGCCCCCGCCGGGCCGGCCGCAGGGTCGGCGTGTTCGCGGCGACCGGCGACAGCGGCTACCGCGAGGTCCTGGCCGGGGCCGCCGACGGTGACCTCGCCCGCCATCCGGCCGCCCTCACCGGCAACCTGCCCAACCTGATCGCCGCCCGGGTCTCCCAGGTGCTGGACCTGACCGGCCCGGCGCTCGCCGTCGACACCGCGTGCTCGTCCGCGCTGGTCGCCCTGCACCTGGCCCGGCGCAGCCTCACCGCCGGGGAGTGCGACCTCGCGGTGGTCGGCGGGGTCAACCTGGGCCTGACGGGCACCGGGCACCGGCTGCTCGAAGCGACGGGCGCACTGTCGCCGACCGGCCGGTGCCGGGCGTTCGACGCCGACGCCGACGGGTTCGTGCCCGGGGAGGGCGGCGCCGTCCTCGTCCTCGCCCGCCCCGACGAGGCCCGCGCCGCCGACGACCCGGTCCTCGCCCTCGTACGCGGGACGGCGGTGAACAACGACGGCCGCTCGCTCGGACTGCTCGCGCCCACGCCGCGCGGCCAACGCGAGGTCATCGCGCGGGCGTACGCGGAGTGCGGGGCCGACCCGGCCGCCGTGTCGTACGTCGAGGCGCACGGCACGGGGACGCCGGTCGGGGACCCGGTGGAGGCGCGCTCCCTCGGCCAGGCGTTCCCGCCCCGGCCCGACGGGCTTCCGCGACGGCTGGGCTCGGTCAAGGCGAACCTCGGGCACCTGCTCAACGCGGCCGGGATGCCCGCCCTCGTCAAGGTCGTCCTCGCGCTCACCCACCGCCGGCTCCCGCCCACGCCGCACACCGCCCGGCCCGCCCCGTTCCTCGCCGACACGGCCCCCGGCTTCCGCCTCGTGACGGAGCCGGAGCCCTGGACCACCCCGGACGGCCGCCCCCTCACCGCGGGCGTCAACGCGTTCGGCTTCGGCGGCACCAACGCCCACGCGATCCTGGAGGAGGCACCGGACGACACCGGTCACCGCGCCGGCGGGGAGACCGGCCGGGCCGCCGGTCGTGCCCGAAGCGCGGGCGACGCGGCCGACACCGCCGGGCCGTGTCTGCTCACCCTCTCCGCCAAGGCGCCCGGCGCCCTGCGGGCCGCCGCCACCGGTCTCGCCGACCACCTCCGGGCGCGTCCCGGGCTTTCCGAGGCGGACGTGTGCGCCGCCGTCGGCACCGCGCGCGACGACGCCCCGTACCGTCTCGCGCTCGTGGCCGACGGCGACCTCCTCCCCCGCCTGGAGGCGGCCGCCCGCGCCGGGGACGCGGAACCCACCCGCGGCCGTCCCCGCACCGTCTTCGTCCTGCCCGGTCAGGGAGCCCAGTGCCCCGCCCCGGCCCGTGCCCTGTACCGGTCCGCCCCCGTCTTCCGGGACACCCTGGAGGAGGCGTCCGCGCTCGTCGGCCCCGTCCTGGGCCGTTCCCTGACCGCGTGGTGCCTTGACGAGGACGCCGACCCGGAGGCGCCGGCCCGGACGGAGGTGGCGCAGCCCCTCCTCGTGGCGTTCGGCGCGGCCCTCTCCGCGCAGCTCGGCGCGTGGGGGGTGCGTCCCGACGCGGTCGTCGGACACAGCGTCGGCGAGATCACCGCCGCGCACCTCTCCGGCGCCCTCTCCCTCCCGGACGCGCTCGCCTTCGCCGCCGAACGCGGACGCCTGATCGGTGACCTCGCCCCGCCGGGCGCCATGGCGGCCGTCCGGGGCGACGAGGACACCGTCGCGCCCGTGCTCGCCGCGTCCGACGGCGCCCTGTGCGTGGCCGCCGTCAACTCGCCCACCCAGCTGGTGATCGCGGGCGCGTCCGACGCCGTCGACCGGGCGATCGCCACGCTGACGGCGCGCGGTGTCGCCGCACGCCGGCTGCGCGTCTCGCACGCCTTCCACTCCCCCCTGCTGGAGCCCGTGCTCGACCCGCTCGGCAACGCCGCGAAGGCACCGGCCGTGCTCCCGGCCACGGTGCCGATGCTGAGCACGGTGACGGGACGGTGGGGACCTGACCTGAGCCCCGGGTACTGGCGCGAGCACGCGGCCCGCCCCGTGCGCTTCGGCGCGGCCGTGGCCCGGCTCCTCGACGACGGCTACGACACGTTCGTCGAACTGGGCCCCGGCGACACCCTCTCGGTCCCCGTCCGCACCATCGCCGCCGCCCGCCCCGGCGCCGGGGCGGAGACCGGGTTCCCGCCCACGGCCGCCGCCCCGTCGTCCGGTGTCGCGTACCTGCCCGCCCTGGGCGCCGCCGCGGACGGTGGGACCGCCGGATCCTGCGGGGCGCGTGCCCTGCTGGAGACGGTCGGCCGGCTGTGGACACGCGGGGCACCGCTGTCCCCGACGGCCCCCGCGCGCGTACGCGCCGGGCACCGCCGGGTGCCCGTCCCCACATACCCGTTCCAGCGCCGCCCGTACTGGCCGGAGCGCCCCGACACGCCCCCCGCGCCCCACGGCGCGCCTCCGGCCCACGACCTCGACGGCACCCCCCTTCCCCGGCCCCTCCTCTGGCGCGACGCCCCGCTGCTCGCCGCGCCCGGCCCCCGCGTCGTACGCCTGGCGGGCGCCGGGACGGATCTCGCGCGGGCCCTCGCCGACCGTCTCACCGAGCACGGGGTGACGGTGCTGGGGCCGGGCGGCGGCTCTCCGGAAGGGCCCGGCACCCCGGAGACCTGGGTGTGGTTCGCCGAGCAGACCACCGAGCCGGCCGCGACCGCCGACGCCCTCGCCTCCCTCCGCGGCGTCCTCGCCCTGTTGGGCAGCGTCCCCGCCCGCCTGCTGCTCGTCACGGAGGACGCGTACACCACCGGCACCGAAGACGCCCCCGGGCGCGCCCGGCCCGCCGGGGCGCTCCTCCACGGCTTCGCCCTGGCCCTCCCCGACGAGCACCCGTCGCTCTCCTGCCGCGGCGTCGACCTCTCCTCCGGCGACCCGCTCGCCGTCCGGGTCCAGTCGCTGGAACGGGAGTTGTCCGCGGCCGACGCCCACGAGGACACCGTCGACGGCACTCCCGGCGGCACTCCCGGCGGCGTTCCCGGCACCGTGGGGAGCGTCGCCTGGCGGGCGTGCCGTCGCCTCGCCCGTACCCCCGTGCCCTCGACCGGCGCCGCCCGGACGACCGCCGACGTCCTCCCCCCGGACGGCACGTACCTCATCACCGGCGGTGCCGGCGGCCTCGGTTCCGCGCTCGCCCGCGACCTCGCGGAGCGCGGCGCACCCGACCTGGTCCTGACCGGCCGCACCCCCACTCCGCCGCGCGCCCTGCTCGCCGGACTCCGCGCGCTCGGCGCCCGCGCCCGCTACCAGGCGGCGGACGTGAGCGACGCCCGCGCGATCGACGACCTCGTCGCCGGACTGCCCCCGCTGGACGGTGTCTTCCACGCTGCCGGTACAGCCCGCCCCGGCAGCCTGCGCGGCAAGTCGGACGACGAGATCGAGGCGACCCTCGCGGCCAAGGTCCGCGGCACGGTCGTCCTCGACGAGGCGCTGCGCCGCCACGGCCACGACAGCGCCGTCCGCGTCGCGTTCTCCTCCGTCTCCTCGGTGCTGCCCGGTCTGTCCGGCGCCCTCGGCGACTACGCCGCCGCCAACGCGTTCCTCGACGCGTTCACCACCGCCGCGCACGCCGCGGGACGACCCTGGCGGACGGTCGCCCTCGGACCGGTCTCCGGCACGGGCCTGGCCAGCGGCCCCCGCGGCGAGGACCGGCTCCGCGCCCGGGGTCTCGCCCCCCTGCCCGTACGCGCCGCCCTCACCGCCCTCCGCGCGGCGCTCACCCTGGACGCGCCCCACGTACTGGTGACGGGCACGACGCAACGGACACCGACGCCGACTGCGGCGCTGATGCCGACTCCGGCGACTCCGGCGCTGATGCCGACTGCGACGCTGACACCGACTCGGGCAGCGGCACCGGCCCTCTCGGAGGACCCCGCACCGGCACCGACCGCGCCCACCCCGGCCTCCGCACCCGCAGACAGCCCCACCTTGGCGAGCGGCACCGCCCCCGAGATCACCGCGCTCCTCCGCCGTCTGCTGGCCGAGGCACTCCACCGCTCCCCGGAGGACATCGCGGAGGACGCCCCCTTCCTCGCTCTGGGCCTGGACTCCCTGAGTGCCGTGGACCTCGCCCGGCGGCTGGAGCGGGAGTTGGGCCGGCCGCTGCCCGCCACCCTGCTCTTCGAGTACCGCACGGTCGGCGAACTGGCCGCCCACCTGGCCACCGGGACGCCCACGGCGGCACCGTCCCCTCTGCCCGCCGCGCCTCCTCCCGCCGCGTCCGGCCACGAGGGCGGCCTGCTGCCCCTCACCCCGCTCCAACTGGCGTTCCACACCGGTGAATCGCTCCACGAGGGCGTCACCGCCCACGGCTACGTCCGCCAGACCGTCGACGGCCCCCTCGACCCCGCGCTCCTCGGCCGGGCGCTCGCCCACCTGACCTTCCGTCACCCCCTGCTCCGGATGCGGCTGACCGGCGACGGCGGCGCCCGCCCTTGCCAGTACACCGCGCCCGCCGAGGCACCCACCGCCCACGGTTCCGGTCCCGCCTGGTACGAGATCCGGCGGGTCCCGGCCGGTCCCCGAGCCCTGGCCGACCTCGAACAGGCCCTGTGCAACCGGCCCTTCGACCTCACGACGGAGGACCCCGTACGGGCCGTGCTGGTCCCCGACGCGGAGCACCCGCACCTCACCCATCTGCTGCTGGTCGTCCACCACGCCGCCGCCGACGGCTACAGCCTCAAGGTGCTGAGCGAGGACCTCTGGTCGCTGTACACCGCACTTGCCCGGGGTGCCGGTACGCCGCCCGAACCACCCGCCGCACCAGGCGCGTTCGGCGACTACGTGGCCCGGGCGCGCCGCGAGGCGGCGGTCGCCGGGGTCGACCGTCTGGTGGGGCCGCTCGCCGACACCCTGCCGGTGTTCGTGACGGTCGGCCCCGACGAACCCGTGACCGTGCTGGCCGGCCGGGTCCGGGAGATCTGGCGGGAGGCCGAGGCGCACGCGACACTCGGCAGCGCCGACCTCGCCCGGCTGCTGGGCGAGGTCCGGCCGGCCACCGGACCGGCGCCCCGCACGGTCGCCGAGGCGGGCTTCAGCTTCGCCCGCTTCCCCGTGGTGCACGGCCCCGACTGGCCCGTCACCGTCACCCCGACGGCCGCGGCCACCGCCACCGCCGCCACCCGGCTCGGCCTGCTGTGCTGGGAGGCCGACGCGAGCCTGCGCCTGTCCTGGAACCACCCGGCCCGGCTGTTCCGCCCCGAGACGGTGCGCTGCCTCGCCGACGCGTACGTCTGCGAACTGCGCGCCGTCGCCGCCGGATCGACGGGTCCGGCCGCCGCGCCGACGGAGACCGCGGCACCCATGGCGTCCGCCGCGCCCGTCGCGCGGTCGGTGGGGGACGGGCGGCGCGGCGTCGTGGACCGCCTGTGCGCGCGGTTCCGTGCCACGCCCGAGGCCGTCGCCGTCCACACGGGCGACGCCACCCTCACCTACGCGGCCCTCGACACCGCGTCCGCCGCCCTCGCCGCCGGACTCCGCGCCCACGGGGTGCGCCCCGGCGACCTCGTCGGGCTGCTCACCGAACCGGGCGGTACCGCCACCGTCACCGGGGTGGTCGGCATCCTGCGCGCGGGCGCCGGCTGGGTCCCGCTGGACGCCACCCATCCTGCCGCCCGGCACCGGGACCAACTGGACCGTACCGGCGTCCGCGTCCTGGTGTGCGACCCGGCGACCCACGAGGCCGCCGCCCGGCTGGAGGGGATCACCCCGGTCGTCACGGCCGAGGCCCCCTCCCCGCTCCCGGCCGGGCCCGCCGCCCCCGACCTCGTCGGCGACACCCCGTACGGCCCCGGGGCCGTCGCGTACACCCCCGAGGCCGTCGCGTACGACCCCGAGGCCGTCGCGTAGCCCCCGGACCTCTCCGCCCTGCGCTGGGTCCACGTGGGCGGCGAGGCCCTCCCCGCGGCCCACGTCCGCCGCTGGTTCGACCTCCTCGACGCGACCACCGCACCGACCCGCTCCCCCGCCGACCCGGGCGGTCCCGGCGCCCCCGAGGACAGCCGCGTCCGCCACCGGGTCGCCAACCTGTACGGCCCCACCGAGGCCACCATCAACGCGACCTGCCACATCATCGACACCCGCCCCGCCGACGACGTCCGCCACCTGCCCATCGGCCGCCCGGTCGCCGGCACCGAACTGGCGGTGGTCGACGCGGACGGCCGGACGTGTGCCGCCGGGGAGGCCGGGGAACTCCTCATCGCCGGCACCGGACTCACCCCCGGCTACCTGGGCGACCCGCACCTCACCGCCGCGGCCTTCACCGAGCGGGACGGGCGGCGCTGGTACCGCAGCGGCGACCGTGTCCGGAGCAGGGCCGACGGGGTGCTGGAGTTCCTGGGCCGCCTCGACGACCAGGTCAAGGTCCGCGGCCACCGTGTCGAACTCGGCGAGGTCGAGGCCGCGCTGCTGGCGCACCCGGGCCTGGCCCGCGCGGCCGTCCTGCTGCGGGAGGGACGGCTCGTGGCGTACGTCGAGCCCCGGGCCGGGGCGCCGGATCCCGACGCCCGCGAGGTCCGCGCCTTCCTGTCCCGGACGCTGCCGCCGTACATGGTCCCGGCCCGTGTCCACGCCCTCGCCGCCCTCCCGCTGACCGGCACGGGCAAGATCGACCGCACCCGTCTCGCGCCCCGCCCGGACCACGCCGCGCCCGCGCCGGCCGGCGAACGGGCCGCCGCCGTACCGGAGGTGCCCGGAGCGGCGACCGGGCGGACGGCCCCCCGCACCCCGCCGGCGACCCCCACCGAACGGCTGCTGGCCCGCGCCTGGTCGCAGCTCCTCGACGTGCCCGAGGTCTTCCGGGAGGACGACTTCTTCGTCCTCGGCGGGGACTCCCTCACGGTGCTGGAGCTGTTCTCCCGCCTCCGCGACGACCACCGCCTCCTGCCGCGCCCGACCGCCGTCTACACGCACCGCACGCTCAGCGCGCTGGCGGCGGCCATCGACACGGCGGCGGCCACCGCCCTCCCCGCCGCGGCACCCGTTCCGCCCGCCCCCGCGTCCGCCACCGCCCCGGTCACCCCCTACCCGCTCACTCCCTCCCAGCGGGGCTTCCTGCTGGCCGACGCGCTCGCCTCCGCCGCGCCCGCCGCGCCGGGCGGGTCCGGCGGATCGGGCGGATCAGGTGGACCGGGCGGCCGTGCCGGCTCCGGGGACTCCGCGTGGCTGGCTCGTTTCCGGATACGCGGGCCGCTGCGTCCGGAGCTGTTCCAGCGGGCGGTGGACGTCCTCGTGGCCCGGCACCCGATGCTCCGCACGGTGTTCCCGGCCGGTGCGCGCCCGCCCGTGCAGCAGGAACTGCCGGACACGCTGCGGCTGCCGGTGGAGACGGAGGTGCTGGGCGAGCCGGGGCTGCTGGAGCGGCGGATCGCCGAGGAGGCGCGGCGGCGGTTCGAGCCGTGGGCGTGGCCGCTGCTGCGGCTGCGCCTGTTCACGGTCGCCGCCGACGAGCACGTCCTCGTGGTGCACGCCCACCACCTCATCGGCGACGGCTACAGCGCCGCCCTGTTCACCCGTGAACTCCTCACCGTCCACGACCGTTTCGCCGCCGGCCTGTCCGACGGTCTGGAGCCGTTGCGCTCGACGTTCCGCGACCACGTCGAGCTGCGCGCCGCCCGCCGCCGGACCCCGTCCCCGGCCTCGACCCCGGCCCTGCCCCTGGGAACGGCGGCCCACCTCGCCCGGCGCGACGCCCCGTACACGCCCCCCGTGCTCCGCGCCTCCCGGCAGCCCGCCGACGGCGAGGAGACGTCCCCCGGCCTGCCCACCCCCGGCTTCCACACCGCCGGTTTCACCCTCGGCGCCGACCGCGTCGGGGCGTTGCGCCGGCTCGCCCGTGCCGCCGGGACGACGCCGTACGCGCCGTTCCTCACCGCGTACCACCGCGCTCTGGTCGGCCTCACCGGCCACCGGGACCTGGTGGTCGGCCTCGCGGTCACCGGGCGCGACGACAGCGTGCCCGACGCGCACCGGGTGTTCGGGCCGTTCGCGGAGGCGGTGGCCGTGCGCCCGCCGGTCCTCGGTGCGGCGCCCGGTCCGTTCGTGGAGGACCTGCGCCGGGTCGCCGCCGAGGCCGTCGCGGCCCGTACCGCCGGACCGCCGGACCTGCGGCCGGCCGACGGTCTGCCCCGTACCGCCCAGTTCTTCTTCACGTTCCTGGACTTCGGCTCCCTCGGTGACCCGGCCGGCACCACGCTGACCGTGCTCCCCGACGACACCGACACGGCCCTCGCCCCGCCCCCCGTGGGCACGGACGTCCTCCTCGCCGTCCGCCCCTCGGGCGACGGGGTGCGTGTCACCGTCCGGGCGTCGGCGAGCGCCCTCACCGACGAGGAACTGGCCGCGTTCACCGACGCGTTGCGCCGCGAGCTGGAGGACGGCGCCCCGCTGGACGCCGCGCTCGTCGGCTATCTGCCCGCGCCCCGCGACCTGGCCGGGTACGCGGGCCTGCCCCCGGAGGCGCTGCCCGGCCGCGAACAGCTGCGGGCGCTCCTCTTCCCCGACGGCCGCCCACGGCTGCTGGAGACGACGGCCACGCCGCTCGGCACGTCCGGCTTCCTCGCCCTGCCGGTGTTCGCCGACGAACTGACGGCCCTCGCCGCCCCGGCCACTCCCCTCGACGACGCCGCCGGGGCCGCCCGGAACCCGCTGGCCGCCCGCACGGCACGGGCCGTGGAGCACGCCCTCGCCCTCGGCGCGCGTTCCGTCTCCCTGGCCGGGGGGATCCCCGCCCTGACCGGCTACGGCTACGACGTCCTGCGGGAAACGGAGCCCTCAGCCGCCGCGCTCCTGCCCGGCGCGCTCACCACCGGCCATGCCACCACCACCGTCGCCGTCGTGAAGACCGTGCACGCGGCGCTCGCCGCGACCGGCCGGGACCTCGCCGGGCTGACCCTCGCGGTCGTCGGCTGCGGTTCCGTCGGCACGTCGTCGCTGCGGCTGCTGCTGGCTCGCAGCCCCCGCCCGCCGGCCCGGCTGATCCTCTGCGACCTGCCGGGCAGCGCCCCCCGGCTGCGCCGTCTCGCCGCCGAACTGTCGGCGGACCGGCCCGGCACGAGCGTACGGGTCCTGGAGTCCACCGGCGCCCGCGCGGGCCTGCCGGGCGAGCTGTACGCGGACGCCGACGTCGTCGTCACCGCGGTGAGCGGCCCCACGGCCCTGCTGGACGTCGACCGGCTCCGTCCCGGCACGATCGTCGTGGACGACTCCTTCCCGCACTGTTTCGACACCGCGCGGGCCCTGGACCGGATGCGCCGTGAACAGGACGTGCTGCTGGTCGGGGGTGGACTGCTCGCCCTGGAGGCCGCCGAGACGCGGCTGTCGGCCGACCTCCCCGCGCTCGCGCGCACCGGCGCCGCCAAGGGCACCCGGTTCCAGCCCCACCTGCCCGGCACCCTCGCGTCCTGCCGTCTGGAGTCGCTGCTCCACGCCCACCGCGACGGCACGGAACTCCCGCCGATCCACGGACTGGTGGACCTCCCCCACGCCCTGGCCCACTGGGACGCCGCCGAGTCGGCCGGGGTCCGCGCCGCGCCCCTGCACCTCCTCGACCACGTGATCCCCGAGACCACCCTGAAAGCCCTGCCCCCGCCCTCGTCCCGGCGCCACTGACCCCGGTCGGCCCGACCCGGCGCACCTCCAGCGGCACCCCTGGAACAGCGCCGCCGGGCGAGCGCCGCCGCACCACGCGAGGGGCCGGGCCGACGCGCTGGGCGTCGGCCCGGCCCCTCGCGGTCCGGTCCTCTTCGGCGGTCGGTCAGTCCGTGCCGAACTCCATCGCGGCGCGGTCCAGCAGCTCGTCGTCGTCGGAGCCGGTGAACTCGCCGCGGGCGGCGATGGCCTCGGCGCCGCCCTCGGGCATGCTGCCGATCAGCCCGGTCGCGGCGGCCTGCGCGGCACCGATCGCGGCGGAGCCGCCCGTGCCGATGAGCCCCATCGCGGCGTACTGCTCCAGCTTGGCGCGCGAGTCGGCGATGTCGAGGTTGCGCATGGTGAGCTGGCCGATCCGGTCGACCGGGCCGAACGCGGCGTCCTCGGTGCGCTCCATGGAGAGCTTGTCCGGGTGGTAGCTGAACGCCGGGCCGGTGGTGTCGAGGACCGAGTAGTCCTCGCCGCGCCGCAGCCGCAGGGTGACCTCGCCGGTGACGGCGGCGCCGACCCAGCGCTGCAGCGACTCCCGGATCATCAGTGCCTGCGGGTCCAGCCAGCGGCCCTCGTACATCAGCCGGCCGAGGCGGCGGCCCTCGTTGTGGTACTGGGCGAGGGTGTCCTCGTTGTGGATGGCGTTGACGAGGCGCTCGTACGCGGCGTGCAGGAGGGCCATGCCCGGCGCCTCGTAGATGCCGCGGCTCTTCGCCTCGATGATGCGGTTCTCGATCTGGTCGGACATGCCGAGGCCGTGGCGGCCGCCGATGGCGTTGGCCTCCATCACCAGGTCGACGGCGGAGGCGAACTCCTTGCCGTTGATGCTGACGGGGCGGCCCTGGTCGAAGCCGATCGTCACGTCCTCGGTGGCGATCTCGACCTCGGGGTCCCAGAACCGGACGCCCATGATGGGCTCCACGGTCTCGATCCCGGTGTCCAGGTGCTCCAGGGTCTTCGCCTCGTGGGTGGCGCCCCAGATGTTGGCGTCGGTGGAGTACGCCTTCTCGGCGCTGTCCCGGTACGGCAGGCCGTGCGCGACCAGCCACTCGGACATCTCCTTGCGGCCGCCGAGCTCGGTGACGAAGTCCGCGTCCAGCCAGGGCTTGTAGATGCGCAGGTGCGGGTTGGCGAGCAGACCGTAGCGGTAGAACCGCTCGATGTCGTTGCCCTTGAAGGTGGAGCCGTCGCCCCAGATCTGGACGTCGTCCTCCAGCATCGCCCGCACCAGGAGCGTGCCGGTGACGGCACGGCCCAGCGGCGTGGTGTTGAAGTAGGCCCGCCCGCCGGAGCGGATGTGGAACGCGCCGCAGGTCAGCGCGGCCAGGCCCTCCTCCACGAGCGCGGCCCGGCAGTCGACCAGGCGCGCGATCTCGGCACCGTAGGTCTTCGCGCGGCCGGGCACCGAGGCGATGTCGGGCTCGTCGTACTGACCGATGTCAGCGGTGTAGGTGCACGGGACGGCGCCCTTGTCGCGCATCCACGCGACCGCGACCGAGGTGTCGAGCCCGCCCGAGAAGGCGATGCCGACGCGCTCGCCGGCCGGAAGGGAGGTGAGGACCTTGGACATAGGAAGAGTATGCACCCCAATGCATGATCATGCAAAGCCCGGTTCGGGTGACACAGCTCCCACTCCCCAGCCCCCCTCAGACCCTCTCAGGCGTCGAAGCGGGTCCGGGAGTCCTCGATGGCGCCGAGGTAGCGGTGGGTCCAGTCGCACATCGCGTCGACCGTGGCCCGCAGGGCCCGCCCCGGCTCGGTGAGCGTGTACTCGACGCGCGGCGGCACCGTGGGGTGCACCTTCCGGTCCACCAGCCCGTTGCGCTCCAGCATCCGCAGGTTCTGGGTGAGCATCTTGTGGCTCACGCCCTCGACGCCGTCGCGCAGCTCGCCGAACCGCAGGGTGCGCTCACCGAGCGCGTCGATGATCAGCAGGGCCCACTTGTTGGCGATGTCCGCGAAGATCTCGCGGGCCAGTGAGTCCGCGCGCCGCAGATCCGCGGCCTCCTCGGGCGTGCCGTCGTACTGCTTGGTCACCATCAGGTTCCTCAGTCACCAAAAAGTGCGTTCTTCCTTGTCAGCGGCCACTCTCCTACGGTTCCCCAGTAACCACAAGAGAGCACGGGCACCCCTGCCCGCAGGAGGAGACAGCATGGCCATCACCCTGGTGAACCCCGTCGGACTGCCCGAGACCGGTGTCTACCACCACGTCGCCGTCGCCTCCGGCTCCCGGCTCGTCCTGCTCGCCGGGCAGGTCGCCTGGGACGCCGAGGGGGTCACCGTCGGCGAGGGCGACCTCGCCGCACAGGTCGAGCAGTGCTACCTCAACGTCGCCACCGCCCTGGCCGGCGCCGGAGCCACCTTCGACGACGTCGCGAAGCTGACCGTCCACGTCGTCGACTGGACCCCGGACAAGATGCCCCTGCTCCTCGACGGCATCGCCCGCGCCACCGCCCGCCTCGGCACGACGGCGGCCCCGCCCGCCACCCTGCTGGGGGTCGCGGCCCTGGACGTGCCGGAGCACCTGGTGGAGATCGAGGCGCTCGCGGTCCTGGACTGACCGGCGCGGCGCCGCTGCCACCGACGGACGTACGCCCTCCCCCCGTGCATGACGCACCCCCGGGTCCGGGGACCCGGGGGTGCGTCGCCGTGCGAGGACCGTGCGGTCGCGGGTTACGGGGCGTCGATCAGGTGGTGCGGGGGCACCTGCACCGTGCGGGCGCCGGGCTTGCCGCCGAGGACCACCTTGCGGAGGGCGACGTTGTTCTTGGTGTTGCTCTCCTTGAGACGGTTCTCCGGGTTGGCGATGACCTTGATGTAATAGGTGCCGTTCGGCAGGTCCGTGATGTCGAAGGACTGGCCGGGACGCTCCTGGGTGTAGGTGTCACCGGAACCGACGTCGAGGACCTCGCGGACCGAGATGGCCTCCTGCGAACCGCACGCGGTGGACAGGTCGGTGTTCTCCGGGTGCCAGTTGGCTCCCTTCACCGTGTAGTCGATGGCGTCGGTGTTGGCGAGGCAGAACGCCTCCTTGCCGGAGCGCACCTCCTTCGTCTTGTCCGCGCTGAGCAGGCGGTAGCTGGCGAAGTCGGTGAAGTGCCAGTGCATGTGGCCCTCGCGCGGGTCCCACTCCATGGTGCCGGCGGGGGAGTAGCCGACCTGCTTGCCCTTGGCGTCGTAGAAGTACTGGTACGAGTCCATCAGGTCGGCGCCCGGCTTACGGAAGCCGTCCACGACGAGGGGCGCGGGGCCCGCGTTCCACACGTTGGCGCTGAAGGCGAGGTAGTCCTTGCCGGGGACGTCGCCGTCCTCACCGTCGGTGATGGAGATGCCCCAGGCGGGCAGCGAACGCAGATCGGGCCTGGGCACGTCGGCGGGCGCGCCGGCCTTGCCGGTGGGCCGCTTGGCGGCGGGCTTCAACGCGGGCGCGATGCGGGAGCCGTCGGTGTGGCCGGGACCGTCGCCGAGGTGCTTCGCCTGGCCCCGGTCCGCCAGCGCGTGCGGGAACGCGGGCGGCATCGGGACGTCGTCGCCCCCCGGGCCGAAGCCGTGCGGGGGCCGCTGGGTCGGGTCGACGGGGGCGGCGTCGTGACCGCCGTGACCGCCGCTGTGACCTGCGGCGTGGTGCGCGGAGGACGTGGCGCCCGCGCCGACGCCGCCCTCGCCGTCCTCGTCGTACTGCTTCACCGTCAACTTGATCGTCGGGCGGTCGTTCGGGATGCCGAAGAGGTCGCGGTACTTCTTCGCGATGCCGACCTGTGCGGTGTACTCGCCCGCCGGGATGTCCATGGCGTCGTCGTAGCGGTACTGGGTGGTGTTGACCGCCCAGCCCTTCTCCACACCCCACACCGAGCCCAGCGTCCACGGGTTCCCGGAGCAGCTCTGCGGGTAGTGCGAGGTCGACGGGGCGTCCGGGCGGATACGGCCGGAGGCGTTGTTCGGGCAGAAGTTGCTCGCGGTCTTGAGCACCTGCTGACCGGCGGCGTTCCTGAGCGAGATCTCCAGGAAGCCGGGCAGCCCGGAGTGGTCGGTGACCAGCCCGGCGGGCAGCGTCCGCGTCCTGGTCTTCTTGCCGTCACGGAAGATCTGCTGGGCGACGACGGGGTCCTTGTAGGACTTCCGCGTCACCTTGAACTCCAGGGGAGCGCCGTCGACCGTGACGTACGTCCCCAGTTCGAGGAAGGTGCCGCCCTCCGGATACCGGTAGGCCGTCACCGACTTCGAGGCGGCGATCAGCTTGAGCTTCGGGGTCCCGGCCTTGGCCGCGGGGGCCGCGCCCGCGCCGGGGGCGGCCCCGGCCACGGTGGCGACGACGGCGAGCGCGGCGAGGGCGGCGAGCCCGGGACGCCTCAGGCGACTGCGGTGTTCTTGACTGGTCATCAGTTCCTCGTCTGCGAGTGCCATGGTCAGTGGCATCGGACTGGACAACCCACGGACGACCGGGCGCCGACGGTGCCGGCGCTCCCCCGAACGCCTTCGACGCCCACCGGTCTGTGAGCACCCTGTGAGACAGGTGAAAGCCGTGCGGGGGTTGCCTGTTGAGAGGAAATCAAAGGAGCCCGCAGCGAACCGAGGGAGACCGAAGGAGACCGAAGCCCCTCGGAGAAAGGACAGGCCGGAGGCATCCGAACGTGCGGACGGTGACGCCCGACCACCTGGTGGTGACGCCCAAACACCTGGTGGGCGACCGGTGCGAAGTCCCCGGAGAACCCACGCAGGAGCATCACACAGTGTGCACACAGCCCTGAGAATGCCTCGTTAGCGTTGCTGACCGCTCGATCCGCTCGATCCCACGTGCGAACGACGTGACCGGGCCGCGGCCCGGCGGGTCGACGGCATGCCGACACAGGAAGACCTCCATGGACTACTGCTCCTCATGTCGACGGCATCTCAACGGCGCCCTCGTCTGCCCCGGCTGCGGCGCCTACGCGCCGGACATAGCCCCCTCGGCACCCGGTACGACGGTCTCCACGGCCGTCGCCCCGACGGTGCCGGCGGCGACCTGGGAGTACGCGGCGGCAGGCGCGGAGGAGACCTGGCACGACGGCGGACGGCCGGAGCGGGCACCGTCGTCGGCGCCGAGGGCGACGACGGAGCTGGTCCCGGCCGGTGCCGCCGCGGCCGCCCAGGGCGCAGAGGACGCCGAGGGCGCAGAGGACGCCGAGGGCATCGACGGCGTCGAGGACGTGCGGGGCGTGCCGGTCGCGCCGCAGGGACGGGCGGCACGGCGGCGGCAGCTGGCCCGCTGGAAGAAGAACCAGCGCAGGGCCGTGGTCGCCACCGCGGTGGCGCTGGTCGGCGGCGGTCTGACCGTGATGGGCATGGACCGGCAGTCCACCGACCGGACGCAGGCGGCCACCGCCCCGGACGCCGAGAACCTGGGCGCCGTCGAGGAGCAGGGTTCGCAGAGCGGCCGGACCCCGGACACGCGCGCCGACGAGACCCGACGCTCCCCGGACACCTCGCGGGGCCACGCGCCCGGCGGCCGCACCTCGTACGACGGGTCCGGCGCGCATCGGGACACCGGCGGCGACACCGGCAACGCACCGCGCACGGCCACGACGCCCCCGTCCGATCGGCGGGCGCAGTCGGGCTCCTCGTCGCACGGCGGGTCGGGCGCGGACGGCTCCTCCGACGCCCTGTCGGGCGGATCGACGACGCCCCCGGCCACCGACGACTCCACGGGTTCCGGCGCCGGTCCGGGCTCGGACACCGGGACCGGCGCGGGGTCCGGGTCGGACACGGGCAGCGGCTCCGGGACCGGGACGGGGACCGGCTCGGACACGGGTACGGGCGCGGGGTCGGGTTCCGGGGCGGACACGGGCGACTCCGGCGGCTCGGGCTCCTCGGACTCGGACGCGACCTCACCGTCCGGGCTGTGCCTGCTCGGCGGAATCGTGTGCGTCAGCTGACGCGCCCCGTCCCTTCACGGACCGACGTCGAACGCGTCAGCGGTCGCCGGCCATCGGACGTGGCCAGGAACGTCCGCTGACGCGTTCGATGTCGGTGTTGAACTGCCGCAGGTCGGCGATGAAACGCTCGCGCCGCTCGGCGGGCCAGTCGGCGATGACACCGCTGATGCCGTCGACGAACACCTCACGCTGCTCGGCGAGGCGCGCCAGTCCCTCCGCCGTGATCCGGAACTTGCGGGCCACTCCCCCCTCGGGGTCGAGGGTCCGCTCCACCAGACCGTCGCGCAGCAGCGCCGAGGTCTGCCGCGTGAACGTCGACGGCGCGAAGCCGAACGCGTCCACGAAGTCCGGGATGGACATGGGCCCTTGGGCCTCCAGCCTGCTGAGCAGGACGTAGGCGCTGCGGTCCAGGGGACCGCCGCCGCGGACGCCGCGGGGCGTCGACGTCTCGCGGTTGCGCGTCAGGATCAGCAGTTCCCGCTCGATGCGCTCCCCCGCCTCACGGGCATCCACACCGGTCTCCTTCTGCCTGCCTGGCCTCCATGACCCCCTCACCCTACGTCGAAATTGCGCCATGCATGGCGAGTGCATGATGCACCATTGATGCATCATGCACGGCGCGGGTAGCGTGCCTATCGATCTCCACTCCGCCCCTCCTCCCCCCACGCAAGGAGATGTCGAGATGCGCAAGGTCGAGACAGGTCGGCGCACCCGCCGGAACGACGACCGCACACGGCACGACCCGCACGAGACGCCCGACCCGCACAAGCCGCACGACGCTCACGAGCCGCACGAGGAGGTCGTGCGGCTGCCGATGGCGAGCCCGGGTCCCCTGGCGCCGCCCGCCGCATGGGAGCGGCTGCGGGAACGGTGCCCGGTGGCGACGGTCGAACTGCCGAGCGGTGACCGGGCGACGTTCCTGAGCCGGTACGCCGATGTGCGGGCGCTGCTGACCGACCCCCGGTTCGCGCGGCCGACCGCCGGGGACGCCAGCGCGCGGCTCTCGGCCGACGGGGCGGGCGGTGCCGCCGCCGACCCCGACCCGGAGTACGAGCTGGCCATCCCGGAGCACGGCGAACCGCATCAGCGCTGGCGGCGCCAGGTGGGCCGGTACTTCACCGCGAAGCGGATGGCCGCGCTGCGCCCGGGGATGACGAGCATCGCGGAGTCCCTGGTGGACGCGATGGTGGAGCGGGGGCAGCCGGCCGACCTGAAGGCGGCACTGGGGTTCCCGCTGCCCGTGTACGTCATCTGCGAACTGCTCGGCGCGCCCGCCGAGGACCGGGACCGCTTCTCTCACTGGTCGGACGCGTTCCTGAACGTCAGCCGTTTCACCCGGGAGGAGACACGGACGGCGTTCGGCGAGTTCACCGCGTACATGCGTGACCTCGTCGCCGCCAAGCGGGCGGAGCCGGGCGAGGACCTGCTCAGCATGCTGGTCGTGGAGGGCGCGGCGCTGCCGGAGGGGGAACGGCTGACGGACGCCGAACTGCTCGCCACCGGCATGGGGTTGCTGGTCGCGGGCCACGAGACCACGGCCAACATGATCGGGAAGATGACGGCGCTGCTGCTGTCGGACCGCACCCGCTGGGAGCGGCTGCTGCGGGACCCGTCGCTGATCCGTACGGCGGTGGAGGAGGTGCTGCGCTTCGACGCGAACCTGGGCGGCTTCGGCATCCGGCGCCATCTGAGCGAGGACCTCGACCTCGACGGGGAGGTGGTGCCGCGCGGCACCACCGTGTTCTGCGGGATGTCCTCCGCCAACCGCGACGAACGGGTCTTCGCCGACGCCGACGAGATGGACCTCACCCGCAGCCCCAACCCGCACCTCACCTTCGGGGCGGGGCCGCACTCCTGCCTGGGCCAGGCCCTCGCCCGCACCGAGCTGCAGGTGGTCCTCGAAGTCCTGCTGCGCCGGCTCCCCACCCTCGAACTGGCGGTGCCTACGGAGGAGTTGCGCAAGGTGGAGGGCCTGCTGGTGGGCGGCCTCCGCGAGGTCCCGGTCCGCTGGTGAGCACCCACTCAGGCAAGGAGGCGCCCCCCATGAGAGTCCGCGTCGACGAAGCGCGGTGCTGCGGCGCCGGCCAGTGCGTCCTGCTCGCCCCCGAGGTCTTCGACCAGCGCGACGCCGACGGCGTCGTCGCCCTCCTCACCCCGGAACCGGCCCCGCCCCACCACCGGGCCGCCCGGGAGGCGGCGGCGGTCTGCCCGACCTCGGCGATCACGGTGGACGAGAGCGGGGACACGGGCGGGGACGGGGCCGGGGACGGGAACAGGGGCGGGAACAGGGACGACGGTCAAGACGGGTAGAGCGTCGGGCTCAGCCGGCGGCGGTCCGTTCCGCGGTCGGGGCCCGGCGCGCTCCGGCCGCCGCACCCGGTCACGAACGCGGCGCTGCTCGGCCTCCTCGTCGACGCCGGGTTCGGGTGGCCCAACGACATCAGCGTCCACTCCGGGCGGATCGCCGACCGGCCCGGCGGTGACGGCGTGCGCGGCTGGGTCGACGAGGGCGTCACCCCGATCGCGCGGGTCGCGGAGGCGTACGCGGGCCCGGTGCCGGCCGTCTGGGAGTGGTACTGGCCGTCCCGGCTGTCGGTGGACCTCGACGTGAGCGACGCGTACGCCGACACCGGCCTCGCCCGCTCCCTCGGGCTGCGGCTGCGGCACGCCGCCGGGCTCGACGTCCCGCTGTACGCGTTCCAGACCAGCGCCTACCGCGGCACCGTCCTCGACGCGGCCCGCAGGGTCGCCGCCGAGTCCCGCGTCCCGTACGCCGTCCACGCGTCCGACGAGGGCATGAACCACCTGGACCCGCTGTTCGCCGCGACCGCGCGCAACACGGCGACCCGCACCCTCGCGGAGTTCGTGCGCGGACTGCGTTGAGCGGCGGGAACGCCCGGCGGCCGGCGGTGTCCCGCCGAAGCCGACCGGGCGGCGGTGCCTCAGGTGTAGACGATCGGGCAGCCGCGGCGGAGCGCGTGCTGGGCGGCCCGCAGATACAGCGCCACGTAGAAGGCCGCGTCGAGGTCCTCGCTCCACGGCCCCGGCCGGGACGCGGCCAGCTCGTTCGCCGGTCCGTCCAAGAACCACGTGGTCAGGTCGAGGTTGTCGCACGTGGCCGGGGTCTCGGCCGGCAGGTCGACGGCCTCGGCCAGCCTCTCGGCGAGCGCGAGCATCTGGGGGGCACCGGCGACGAGGGTCTCGTCCGTGTACCTGGAGCCGACGGGCAGCAGGATCGGTTCGTCGAGCGACAACGGCACCAGCACCGACCAGCCGCAGAGGACCGCCGCCTCCTCGGCAGACAGACGCGCATCGCACAGCGCGACGAACCCGTCCATGGAGGGGGTCAGCTTCTCCTCGAAGCGCAGGCCCGACCCGCGGACGAACTCCGCCTCCGCCGGCACCGAGTCATAGGCCGGCAGCCCCCGCCGGGCCAGTTCCTCGTTCAGCGCCGAGGCGACGTGGGTCCACCCGTCCTCCTCCTCGTCCCCGTGCCCCTCGCACCAGTCCTCCGCGCACACACTCACCAGATACACGCCCATGGGCGGAACGTACCGCGCGCCACTGACACCCCGGCCCGACCGGCGGCGGCCGGCTGGGAGGATGAGCGGACGACCACTGGTGGAGCGAAGGGGGAACGAGCATGACCGTGCTCATACTGTCCGGGGTCCTCGTACTCGTCGGCGGCTGCGTCTGCGTCGTCCGGGCCGCGCGCGGCGGCCCACGCTGGGTCCGCGCCGTCGCCACCGCGACACTCGCCGTGGCCGAACTCCTGCGTGTCGCCGACCCGCTGCGCTCCTCGTCCAGCGGGAGAAGCGACGCGCAGGGGGACTGACACCCCGCCCGGCCGCGCGAAGAAGGACAGCCGCACGAGGAAGCGGACGGCCACGGGGAGAGGTCCCGTGGCCGTCCGCCCGTCCATCCGTCCGCCCGCGGGCCGGGTGGGCCCGGCCCCGCGTCGGGGGATCAGCGGGTCTGGTAGTCGACCAGCTTCACGAAGTACCGCTGGGCCGCGCCGCATGCCACCTTCGACGTCTTGTTGATGCCGACCCACGGGCCGTAGACGACGTGGGTGTTGCCCGTGGGGCCGTCCTCACACGTGACCTTCACCCTCACCTGGCCGGTGCCCCGGCGGCAGATCGCGGTCCCCGTGTTCTCGTCCGGCTTGCCCACCTGGCACCCCTGCGGCGCGGCGCTGGCGGTGGTCGCCCCGGCGATCGGCGCGGCCACGGCGATACCGGCCAGCACCAGCGGCGTCATGCCGAGAGACGTCAACTTCCTGATGTTCATCATGTGTTCCCCGTAATCTCTGCGCCTGCGCGGCAGGCAGCCCGGGCCACCTGAAGCGGGCCCGGGCTCTGGTCACCGGGAAGCCAAGCAAGATTCCTTGGACGTGTCCACGACTTTTCACAAGCCCTGGCGCTGTCCGGACCTCCGCCCGCTTCCGGGCTCGGCCGTCCCCGGGTGACCGGCGCCTCAGCCGCGGCGGATCAGCCGCCGAAGGTGACCACGAGGCGGCCGTCCGAGGCGAAGGACCACTTCATGGCGCCGGAGTACGACGCGCAGCGGGAGCCGTTCGTGCCGGACCAGAACTGGTTGGTGGTGTCGGCGTTGCCGATGATGCGGTCGTTGGTGCCGCTGGAGCTCCGGCAGGACGTGTTGTCGCGGAAGACCGACGTACCGCCGTCGAAGTTGAAGTTGCGCTCGGTGTTGTCGACGCTCACGTTGCCCGACACGGTCATCGCGCCCGGGTTGCTGTTCCACGTGAAACCGTGCTTGCCGTTGTCGTAGGCGATGCTGCGCCGCACGATGTGGTTGACGGCGATGTCGTCGCCGCCGAGCTTGTAGCCGTTGCGGTCGCCGTTGCCGGCCTGGGAGCCGTCGCTGAGCGTGCCGTTCTCGAAGGCGAGGGAGTCCTCGATGGTCACCGGGCCGATGGGGCCCGTGTCCGTCTTGGTGTAGAGGTCCCAGCCGTCGTCGATGTTGTTGTGGGCGACGGCGTAGCGGAAGACGTTGCCGGGCCCGGTGGTGAGCTTCGACGCGAAGCCGTCGGCGTCCTCACCGTCGGAGTCGGCGTTGTCGTGCGACTCCGCGCTCAGGATCAGGTTGTCGGACGGCCAGTCGGCGGTCGGCGTGGTGGAGGAGGCCCGGCCCAGCTGGAGCCCGGTGTCGCGGTTGTGGCGGGTCACCGTGCGCTCGATGACGTTGTGGCTGCCGCCGACGTAGATGCCGTTGTCACCGGCCCGCTCGACGACGATCCCCTTGACGTGCCAGTACGACCCGTTCAGCTGGAGCCCGCGGTTGGCGGAGTTCTCGGTCTGCGCGGAGAAGTTGAGGACCGGGGTCTCGCCGGGGTAGGCGGCCAGGGTCGTCCGGGCGGCGGCGGTGCCGTTCTTGCCGACCGGGATGGTGACGGTGGAGGAGTGGTGGTAGGTCCCGCCCCGCAGATAGATCGTGCCGCCGGCGCTGATACGGCTGATCGCGGAGGTGAGCGTGGTGGGAGCGGACTGGGTGCCGGCCGCGCCGTCGGTGCCGTTGGGGGCGACGTAGAGCGCGGAGGCCGCCGGGGGTGTGGTGGTGCCGTCGGGCACGGTCGCGTCGAGGCGGTCGACGTTGGGCAGGCCGTTCGCGGAGGTGGGGGTGAGCCGGACGGTGTTGCTGCCCGCCACCACCGGCACGGACAGGGTCTTGGTGGTCCAGCCGGACCAGGTGCCCGTGCCCTCGAAGGACACGGTCGCCACGGTGGAGCCGTTGACGACGACGTTCGCGGCCCGCGCGGTCGTGGTGCCGTTGGCGAACCGGACCCCGAGGGTCGCGGTGCCCGCGGCGCCGGACGCCACCGTGAACTGGACGTAGCCGCTGGTCGAGTTGGTCCCGTTGCAGAATCCGCTGCCCGAGTAGCCGGACCAGTCGGAGTCGATCGTGCCGACGCACACCGCCGGCGAGCTCTCCGCCTCGTACTGGGCGGTCGCCGCCCGTGCGGTGGTCGCGCCGGCCAGTGCGACGATCGTGCCGGACAACAGGCCGGCGCATGCCATGACGGCTCTCAGACGCATGGAGTTCTCCCTCTCCAGGACGGGTCGGTTCGTCTACCAGAGGTGCGGGTGGGGAAAGCGCTTTCTCGGCAAGGTAGGGAGATGACCTGAACGCGTCAAGAGAGTGAACCGCTCTTTCTGTTCACATGGGGGAACACGGGAGGTATAAATCAGCGAGATATTCGGAAGAAGGTTCATGCTCATGAACAACCACTACATTCATGCACGGGCTTGAGAAGAGCATGCCGCCAGGGCCACCGCCCGTCCCCGCTCACCGCGGGCGCCCGGTGGCTCACTCGCCGAAGCAGCCGAACTCCTCGTCGTCCCGGTCGTCGTACGCAGTCCGGGACTCGGCGTGCGCGCCGTCGCACACGACCTGCCCGGCCGGCTCCGCCGACGATCGCGCGGAGTCCAGGGAAGGGCATGGGCACCGACGGCCCCACGGGACGTATCGACACGGTGCCGGACAGGTCACGCGCGCGCCCGGCTAGGGTCACCGGGCATGACGGACGACTGGCGGCGCGACCGGATCGGAAGTGCCCTGCGCGGTGAGAACCCCACCGTGCTGCGGAGGCTGGACGCCGGGTTCGCGGTGATCGGCGACGTGCAGTTCCTGCCGGGGTACGCCGTCCTCCTCGTCGACGACCCCGCCGTGACACGACTCTCGGAGCTGCCGAGGCCGCGGCGGCTCGCGTTCCTGTCGGACATGGAGCGCCTCGGCGAGGCCGTCGAGCGGGCCTGCGTGCGGCTCGACCCCGCGTTCCGGCGGGTCAACCTGGAGATCCTCGGCAACACCGACCCGTTTCTGCACGCGCATGTGTGGCCCCGGTACGCGTGGGAGCCGGCCGAGTCGGTGGGGCGCCCGGTGTGGCTCTACCCGCCCGAGCGCTGGTCCGACCCGCGGTACGCCCTCGGACCGCGCCACGAGACCCTCCGTGCGGTCCTCGGGGAGGAACTGGACCGCCTCACGGGCTCGGCGGCGTGACATCGACGGGCAGCACCTCCAGCACCCCACGCATCTCCCGCTCCCCACGCACCTCACGCACCCCTACGCACCTCACGCATCGCCCTCGCCGTGGCCGCCGGGTCGTAGTCCGCGGGGACGCCCTCGACCATGACGATGTCGCCCTCGATGTGCCGGGAGCGCAGCGGCGCGATCTCCTGGTAGGCCGGTGAGTCCCACCAGGCGCGCGCCTCCGCGATCCCGGGGAAGCCGATCACCACGACGTGGCCCGGCCACGCGCCCTCCTTCACCTCGTGGGGCGTGGCGTGGACGAGGAACCGTCCGCCGTACGGCTCGAAGGTGCGGGGGATGCGCTCGATGTACTCGGCGATGTCCGGGTGCGGGGCGGCGTCACGCAGGTGGGCGATGGCGTAGGCGGGCATGGTGGCGTCCTCGTCCTCTCGGCGGGTGGGATCCGGGAAGGGGGAGGGACCTGGACGGGCCGTCGCCCCGTCGGGCGTTCCGCCGCCCCGGGTCTCCCCGTGAACGAGCCTGGCAGCCGGCCTCACCCCCGTCGATTACCCGACGGGTCATGTCCGGGAACCCGAGCGGTCGGTACCAGGCCGTCTCGCCCCACCCCGGCAGCCCGCCCCCGCCCCCCGCCCACACACAACGGCCCCTCTACGACGGCCCCTACAGCAGCCCCACCGGCAGGGCCGTCCCCGCCGCCGCCAGGTGTCGCAGCGCCGCCGCGATCGAGTGGCAGTCGAAGAGCGCCGAGTGCTCCGTGCCGTCGGAGACCGGGCGCGGCAGGCCCAACGCCTCCCACAGACGGCCCGAGTTGACGCCCTCCGTCGCCGGGGCGACCGTGTTGAGCCAAGGGCGGATGTTCAGGAAGCCGGGGGTGAGGGGCGTGTGCTTGATCTGCTCGCCCCGCGAGCGCGCCCAGCCGATGTTCTCGCCGAGGACCAGCATGTCGTTGCCGTACGACAGGACGGACCGGCCCTGGCAGAAGGCGAGGAAGCCGCTGAGGGCCTCGGCCGGGGGCAGGCCGTCCCGGTCGACCGACTCCTGGCCGATGCCGGTGAGTTCGGTGAAGAACGGGGACAGCCCGGGGTTCGCCACCGGCCGGACCAACGTCTCGTACTCCTCCACCACCGCGTACCGCTCGTCCAGCCGCAGCGCCCCGATCTGCACGATCTCGCGGAGCTGGCCGGGTGCCGACCAGTCCTCGGCTGCGGCCCCCGGCCAGGTCGTGAACTCCAGGTCGAAGATGACGAAGGTGGGCACGGCGGCTCTCTCCCGGTGAGGCGTGAGCGGATCAGCCTACCCACCCCGAAGGCGTCAGTTCGGGACCGGACCGGCCGGGCCCACCACCTGGCCCCCGGTGGACAGGTCCACACCGACCAGCCCCTCGGGAAGCACCCCCTGACTCCCGTCCGCCCCGCCCGACGGCCCCGACAGCTCCGGCAGCCCGGCCGAGGGCTTCGCCTGCGAGCCCGCCCCCTCGCCCGTCCCCGGCGCGCCGCACAACGCCGTCGCGACATGGACGTTGAGCGCGTCGTCGATCGGGCTCGGCTCCAGCTCCGTGCCCTCCTCGTTCACGCGCTGGTACTTCATCAGCGTGAAGCCCAGGCTGAGCTGGCGTTCGCCGTCCGCCCTGGTGAGGCTGAGGGTGCCGGCGCCGAAGACCGCGCCGTCGTGGCCCCAGAAGCGGCCGCAGCCGGGGATCTCCAGGGTGTAGACGCCGAGGCCGTAGTCGACGGCGACACCGGGACCGACCTGGACCGGCACCGTGCGCTGCATCTCGGCCAGGGAGGCCCGGCTGATCAGCTTCCCGGTAAGCAGTTGACGGTAGAAGCGGTTGAGGTCGTCCATCGTCGAGGTGAGGGCGCCCGCGGTGTAGCCCCAGGACATGTCGTAGACGCTGTAGTCGCGGGGCGGGTCGATGAGGCCGTGGAACGACTCGTACATCTTCGCGTGCGGGCCCTCGATGTACGGGGTGCGCGGGAACGCGGTGTGGTGCAGCCCGGCGCGGTCGATGACGTGGCGGGTGAGGTACGTGGCCGCGGGCCGGCCGGTGACCTTCTCCAGGATGAGGCCGGCGACGACGTAGTTGGTGTTGGAGTAGGAGCCGGGCTGCGCGCCGGGGCGGCCGGTGGCGGGTGCGGCGAGGCCCAGGGTTACGAGTTCCCGGGGCCGGATCGTGCGGAAGCGGTGCTCGTCGAGGCTCGCGGTGGAGTTGCGGGCGAGGGAGGGGAAGGCGCCGAGGACGTAGTCACCGAGGTGGCTGGTGTGGTTGAGCAGCATCCGTACGGTGATCGCGTCGCCGCGCTGCCGGTCGGCGCCGGGGAAGAGGTCGGGCACGTACCGGGTCACCGGGGCGTCGAGACTGATCCGCCCCCGCTCCACCTGCTGGAGGATCGCCACCGCGGTGAACGTCTTGCTGACGCTGCCGACGCGGTGCCGCATGTCCGGGGTGACCGCGCGGCCGGTGTCCACGTCGGCGAGTCCGGAGGCGCCCCTCCAGCGGTCGCGGTCCTCGCGCACGGCGGAGTACGCGCCGTACATGCCCGCCTCGTGGAGGGCGTCGAGCGTGCCGCGCAGGGCCGTGCGGTCCAGGGCGTCGCGCGCGGCGGGCCGGCCGGGGGCTCCGGAGGTGGTGGCGGACGCCGTGGGCACGGCGGTGAACATCAGCAGGGTGGTCCCCACGGCGGTGCCCACAAGTCGCTTGACGCGCATGGCTGTTCCTCCCGGTTCCGGCTGTCGACGTCCCGAGTCTCGCCGGGACCGGTGCGGGTGACATCCGTCCGTCGGACGATCACTTTCACAGCGGTGCCGTGACATCTGTCATGACGGTCCGTCAGCCTGCGGCCACAGCACCGCGAGCGGAGGTGACCGCCGTACCGGACCGCCCCCGCGCCCCGTCGCCGCGCCCCATCACGCCCCACCCGTCTCACCCGCCTCCACCGGCTCCCCGCCGCCGGTCCCGCTTCCGGCGGCCCCGTCTCCGCCCGCCTCCCCGAACCGGGCCAGTGCCACGCCGCCCGCCACGCACGCCGCGAAACCGGCCGCGGCCAGCCCCGTGTACCCGTGCCGGGTGGTGTCGCCCAGCCACAGGACCCCGAACACGCCGGGCCAGACGGTCTCGCAGATCACCATCGCGGCGGTGGCCGCCGTGACCGAGCCGGACTGCAGGGCCTGAACGAGGAGGAGGTAGCCGCCGAGCCCGGAGACGACCACGGCGTACGCCGCCGGCTGGGCCGGCAGGGCGAGCACGGACACCTCCGGCAGCAGCCGGACGGCGGTCGCGGTCAGCCCGAAGCTGAAGCCCGCCGCGGCCCCCAGCACGACGGCCCGGCCGCGCCGCAGCCGTCCGCCCACGAACCAGCCGACGGCCACCACCACCAGCGCAGCCACCGGCGCCGCCGCCCGCAGCGCCGCGTCGCCGTCGCCGTCCCCCTCGCGCCCGGCCGACACGGCCAGCGTCGCGAGGCCCAGGCACACCACCGCCACGGCCGTCCACTCGCCGCGTCTCAGCCGCAGCTTGAGCACGAACGTCCCGACGACCGCCGTGACCGCCAGGGACGCCGCGACCGCCGCCTCGACCAGGAACAACGGCACCAGCAGCAACGCCCCCACCTGCGCCCCGAACCCGGCCGTGTCCAGCCCGGCCCCCAGCAGGAACGGCCACCCCCGCAGCACCGCCACGACCGTCCCCCACCGCCCCCGCGCCCCACCGGCACGGTCCGTCGCCCCGGTGTCGGCGCGGGCCGTCCGCCGCGACCCCAGCGCCTGGAACACCGTCGCCGTCCCCATGCACACCGCAGCGCACAGCGCCAACGCCAGACCTGCCACCATCCGGGCACCGTAACGGCGCGACGGCCACCGCCACCGGACGACACCAGCCGCACGCACCCGCACGGGTGGCGCCCTGTCACCGTTCCCCGCGCCCTCCCCTTCCCCACCCCGTCACCCCCAGGACCACACAAAGTCCGACAGACTCATTGCTCGACTTCTGTTCGAAGTCCTAGTGTGAGCGCGGTTTTTCAACAACAACGGACAGCATCCGACGGTCCTCAGTACGCGCACTCCCCCAAGTCGTCACGAGGAAGGCCCCGGTCATGCACCACCCGCACCCAGACGCCCAGGCGGGCCCGCCCGCGCGCCCCGCAGTCAGCCGCCGCCGTCTCCTGGAGGGGGGCGCCGCACTCCTCGGCGCCCTGGCCCTGCCCGACGGCGTCGCCCGCGCAGCGGCCCGCACCGCGACGGCGGCGGCCACCGCGGCCGCGGTCACCATCGACGGCACCGAGTGGAACGGCGACATCGCCCTGTTCCAGGTCGGCGCCGAACCGCCCCACACGACCCTCATGCCGTACGCGGACGTCAGGCAGGCCCTCAAGGCCGACCGCACGGACTCCCCGTACCGGCTCAGCCTCGACGGCCGGTGGAAGTTCGCGTACGCGGACCGGCCGGACGACCGGGACGAGGACTTCTACCGCACCGACCTCGACGACAGCGGCTGGGACACCATCCCGGTGCCGTCGTGCTGGCAGAACCACGGCTACGACTTCCCGATCTACGTCAACATCACCTACCCGTGGTGGGGCCCGAACGGCCTCGGCGAGGAGGCGCAGCCGCCGGCCGCGCCGACCCGGTACAACCCGATCGGGCAGTACCGGCGCCGGTTCACGCTCCCGAAGAACTGGACGGCGGACGGCCGGCGGACCTTCCTCCACTTCGAGGGTGTCAAGTCCGCGCACTACGTGTGGATCAACGGCGAGCTGGTCGGCTACCACGAGGACTCGTTCGACCCGGCCGATTACGACATCACCGACCGGCTGAGGCCGGGCACCAACCAGATCGCCGTCGAGGTGTACCGCTACTCGGACGGCGACTGGCTGGAGGACCAGGACATGATCCGGCTGAGCGGCATCTTCCGCTCGGTCCACCTCTTCAACACCCCTGCCGTGCACCTGCGCGACTTCAAGCTGGAGACCCCGCTCAGCGACGGCTACCGGGCCGCCGAGCTGTCGGTCACGGCGAGCGTCCGCGCCTACGGCACGGGCGCCGTCACCGGCACGTACTCCGTGGAGACGCAGCTCTACGACGCGCGCGGGCACGCCGTCTGGTCCCGGCCACTGGTGCGGTCCGCCGACCTGTCCGCGTCCCCCGCCGGGGAGGACGTGACCGTCCGCGCGAGCCGGGCCGTGCCGGACCCGCAGCTCTGGTCGGCCGAGCGTCCGACCCTCTACACGGCGGTCCTGCGGCTGCGGGACGCGCGCGGCAAGGTCGTCGAGACACTGTCGCACCGGGTCGGTCTGCGTGAGTTCGCCCTCAAGGACGGGCTGATGCGGATCAACGGCAGACCGGTGTCCTTCCGGGGCACCAACCGGCACGAGATGCACCCGGACCGGGGCATGGCGCTGACCCGCGCCGACATGGTGCGGGACATGCGGCTCGCCAAGCGGCTGAACATCAACACGATCCGCACCTCGCACTACCCCAACAACCCGATCTGGCTGGAGCTGGCCGACGAGTGCGGGATGTACCTCGTCGACGAGACGAACCTGGAGACGCACGGCGTCCGCGACCGGTACCCCGGCAACGACGCGGACTGGACGAAGGCGTGCGTGGCGCGCGCCCAGGCGATGGTGCACCGCGACAAGAACCACGCCTCCGTCGTCATCTGGTCCCTCGGCAACGAGGCGGGCGGCGGCAGCACCTTCGTCGCCATGCACGACTGGATCCGCTCCTACGACCCGACGCGCGTCGTCCAGTACGAGGGCGACGACCGGCCGGCCATCAGCCAGATCAGGTCGGAGATGTACGACAGCCCGCAGCGGGTCGAGCAGCGGGCGAAGGACACCTCGGACACCCGCCCGTACGTGATGATCGAGTACGCCCACTCCATGGGGAACTCGACCGGCAACCTCAAGAAGTACTGGGACCTCGTACGCCGCCACGACGTCCTCCAGGGCGGCTGGATCTGGGACTTCATCGACCAGTCGCTGACGACGCCGGTGCCGGTGCGGAAGATCTTCACGGACTCCGGGCCGAACGGGCTGAAGGGCGAACTCCTGACCGCGGCGGCGCGGTTCGACCGCGACAAGGGCGTCTCCGGCGCGACCGGCTTCGCGCGCGACGCGTCCGTGGACCTGACGGGGTCGCTGACCCTGGAGGCGTGGTTCACCCCGCACGTCCCCTACGGACACCAGCCCATCCTCGCCAAGGGCGACACGCAGTACGCGCTGAAGCAGACGAACCGGAGCGTCGAGTTCTTCATCCACGGCGGCGGCCAGTGGGTCAGCGTCAACTGGAACGTGCCGGACGAGGGCTGGACCGGGCGCGAGCACCATGTGGCCGGTGTCTTCGACGCCGAGGCCGGTTCCCTCACCCTGTACGTCGACGGCGAGGCGAAGGCGACCCGGACCACCACGCGGCGCCCCGGCAGCACCACCGCACCGCTCTCCCTGGCCACCGACCTGGACAACCCGACACGACAGTTCAGCGGCACGATACGGCGGGCGCGGGTGTACGCGAAGGCGCTGAGCGCGGCAGAGCTGGCCTCCGACGGGCGGGGCCCGGGCGACGACGGGGTGCGTTTCTGGTTCGACGCGGCCACCGTGAAGGTGACGGAGAAGAAGCCGAAGGAGCGCACGTTCCTGGCGTACGGCGGAGACTGGGGCGACAACCCCAACGACGGCGCCTTCGTCGCGGACGGCATCCTCACCGCCGACCGCCGCCTCACCGGCAAGTCCGCCGAGGTCAAGCAGATCTACCAGACCGTCAACGCGGCCCCGGCGTCCGGCGACACCCTCACCCGGTCAGCGGCGGTCACCCTCACCAACGAGAACCTGTTCACCAACCTGCGGGCCTACGACGGCCACTGGTCGCTGGTGGCCGACGGCGAGGTGGTCCAGCGCGGCCGTCTGAGCCGGGCCCAGCTGGACGTCGCCCCGCTGTCCTCCAAGGACGTCAGGATCCCCTTCCGTCTGCCGTCGTCCCCGGCGCCCGGCACGGAGTACTTCCTCCAGCTGTCCTTCACCACCAGGGAACGCACCCCCTGGGCGAAGGCGGGCTTCGAGGTGGCCAAGCAGCAGCTGCCCGTCAGGGCCACGGTCCCCGCGGTGAAGCCCACCCGGCTGGCGAGCGTGCCGGCCCTGCGCCACGAGGAGACCGCGGGGAAGGTCACCGTCAAGGGCCGGAACTTCTCCGTGACCGTCGACAAGGCCGACGGCCTGCTCACCTCGTACGAGGCGCACGGCATCCGGCTCCTCGACTCCGGTGCCGTGCCGAACTTCTGGCGGGCGCCCACCGACAACGACCGGGGCAACGGCCACCACACCCGCAACCAGACCTGGCGGGACGCGGGCGCCCGGCGCACGGTGACCGACGTGACGGTACGGGTCCTCGGCACGGACCGGGCCGTCCAGGTGAAGGTCGCCGGCACCCTGCCGACGACCACCGAGTCGACGTACACCACCACGTACACGGTGTTCGGCAACGGCGAGATCAAGGTCGACAACACCCTGCACCCGGGAGCGTCGTCCCTGCCGTACATCCCGGAGGTCGGCACCCTGCTCCTGCTGCCCCGCCGGCTGGACCGGCTGCACTACTACGGCCGGGGTCCGGAGGAGAACCACTGGGACCGCAACGACGCCACCGACGTCGGGCGCTGGTCGGGGTCGGTCGCCGGGCAGTGGACGCCGTACATCCGCCCCCAGGAGAACGGCAACAAGACCGACGTGCGCTGGGCCGCGCTCACCGACCGCGCCGGTGCCGGCCTCCTCGTCTCCGCCGAGCCCGGCTCCCTGCTGGAGGTCAACGCCTCGCACTTCACCCCGGAGGACCTGTCCTCGGGCGTCCGCCACGACTACCAGCTGACGCCCCGTGACGCCGTCGTGCTGCGCGTCAACCACCGCCAGATGGGGGTGGGCGGCGACAACAGCTGGGGCGCCCACACGCACGACGAGTACAAGCTGTTCGCCGACCGCGACTACGCCTACACCTACCGGCTGCGGCCGCTGCGGGACGTGGACGCGGCGATGAGGGCCGCACGGACGTGGACGGCCACCGAGTAGCAGGGCCGTGAACGGCACGAACCCCGTCCCGCTGACCGCGGGACGGGGTTCGTAGTGGAGCGCCGGGCAGGCCTTGCACCTGCATTTCCCCACAGGAAGTGGGGCGTCTTTCCTTAGACGACCAACGCGTCGAGTGCTTTCCGGTGTTCCGGTGAGCGGCTCGTGCACAACCATAGCGGATCTTCGCCGGAGCCGCGAACCGGTGCCGACGCACCCTCAGAGCAGCTCCGCCTGGGGCGCGTACTCCACCCGGATGTACCGGGCGTTCCGCGCGCCGTAGGCCTCCCGGATGATCGGCCGGGCGGTATCGGGGTCGTCGACGCCGACGAGGACGTGGCCCCTGCCGTCCTGTCCGACCTCGCGGAGCTGGAAGGTGCCGTCCCAACGGGCCATGTCCTCGCTGATCCGGTCGGCCAGGGCGCTGAGGTCCGCCTCGTTGACGTCCGTGTCGTGCAGCCGGACGGTGACACCCTTCTCGGCGGCCTCGCAGACGGCGGCGTCGAAGGCCGCGGAGGGCATGCGGTGGATGCTCACGCCGGAGCCCTCCTCGTCGACCTCCAGACCGGTGAAGACATCGGCGTAGCGGTCCTGGACCAGCTTGTCCACGTGGTTCAGCGTCCGCTGCAGCGGTGTGTCCTCCGGGCTGCCGAGGCCCGCGAGACCGCCCTCCGGCCGGGTGCCCCGGCACTCCGTCGCCGGCGCCGACCCGTCCGCCGCGGTCTGCGCGCCCGCGCTCGACCCCTGCAGGGCCCCCAGCGCGAGCAGCGCGCAGGCCGCGGCCGTGCCCGCCCGCACCGTCGTCCGTGTGTCCATCCGTCCCCTCCGTCCCCCGGGCGGCCGTCCGCGCGGCCGCTGTCCCCCCTGCGACGCGGGAGGCGCCCGGAACGTTCGGCGCACGGGGAACGGAGCGGGTCCGGGGGAGGTCCGGGGGAGGTCCGGGCGGGCCGTCCCCGGGGGTGCGGGGGTCTCAGTAACCGACCCGGAACGTCGCGTCCGCGCGTTCCGCCGCCGTGGAGACCGGGTCGATCCGCAGGGCGTAGTCGATGTGCCGGAGGTAGCGGGTGGGGAAGTTGTACGACCGGAAGGACGACCAGGTGGAGTCGGCGAGACCGGCCGTGCGGACGAAGGTGGCGTCGGCGGCGAACGTGGAGGTGCCGTCGTTCGTGTCGAGCCGCAGGGCGTAGTCGTAGTGCCGCAGGTAGCGGGTGGGGAGGTTGACCGACTGGAAGGAGACGGCGGAGGGGTCGGCGAGGCCCGGGACCAGCTTCCACTGGGAGTCGGGGAACGGGTCGAAGGGGTACTCGTCGATCCGGGCCGCGTAGTTGCTGTGCCGGACGTAGCGGGACGGGTAGTTGTAGGACTTGAGCCGGTTCCAGGCGGGGGCGCCCCACTTGGCGAGCAGGTTGGTGTACTCGGTCGAGGTGATCGGGTGGATGCCGCAGTGCTTGGAGTTGAGCGGCTGGGTGTAGAGCTTCTGGTCGAGGGGTGTCCAGGTGCCGGACGCGAGGTCGGTGGACTGCCAGACGTAGAAGACGCCGTTGGGGGTGTAGGTGTCGCCCCAGAGGTACCAGGTGGTGGACGTCAGGGACTTCACCACGGTCGGCGCCTCGGTGCCGCCGTGGGCGACCGGGGTGCTGAACGGGGTGAAGCTGCCCGGGTTCAGGGACGTCGAGCGGGCGCCGACGAGCTGCTGGTTCCTCTTGTAGTAGAGGTAGTTGACGCCGCCCACGCCGACGGTGAGGTTGCCGTCGATGACGTCGTACCCGGGGTCGAAGAAGACCTGGGGGTCGGTGGTGGTGCGGAAGTCGGTGGTGTAGCTGACCATGATCACGTTGTGGCCGCTGCTGTTCACCGACGAGTAGAGGATGCCGTACCGGCCGCGCCCGGGGTCCCAGAACGCCTCCGGGGCCCAGCTGTGGGTGCCGGTCATGTCGTGCAGCTTCAGCAGCCGGTAGCCGGTGAAGGTGCGCAGGTCGGCGGAGTCCCATACGTGGATGTTGACGCTGTCGCGGTTCCAGTCGGTGCCCTTGAGGTCGGTCGCCAGGACGACGAAGGTGCCGTCCTGCTTGCGCATCACGAAGGGGTCGCGCAGACCGCCGGCGCCGAGGGTCGGGGTGACCACGGGGGCGTTCTGGTTGAGCGGCGTCCAGTTCAGGCCGTCCTGGCTGACGGCCAGGTGCAGGCCGTAGTCGGCCTCCAGCATGGTGGTGGACTCGGTGAAGTAGGCCATGACGTACGCCGAGTCGGCGGCGTGCGCGGTGCCCGCGCCGAGGGTCAGCGCGCCGGTCGCGGCGAGGGGGACGGTCGCCGCCATGCCGAGGAACGTCCGGCGGGACAGCCCGCCGCCGTGGTGCGTGTCGCTCACGTCAGACTCCACTTCTGGTCGGGGTTGCTCGATATATCGAACAAGGATCGACTCGCCGAACGTTCCGGCGGGGCGAAAGTAGAGCCGGGCGGAGCGCAAGTCAACGGCTGTGACAGAAAGGGACGTTGAGGCGTGGGGGACACACCCGGCGGACGCCTTCCGCCCCCGGCAGCGACGCCTACCGCCCGGACAGCGGCCCCGCGAACGTTTCCGGCCACCGCTCCGTCACAGGGGGGACCGACTCACCAAGGGGGCTCTCCATGTCGAGGACGCGTATCAGCAGGCCGGCCGTCGCCGTCCTGGCCGTGGCGGTGTCGGGGGTGGTGGCGGCGTGCGGGGGCGGGTCGTCCTCGCAGACGGCGTCCGCGCGGCCGTCGTGGCGGGAGCCCTCCTCCTACACGTACACGCTGACGTCGAGCGAGGGCGAGCGGTCCCTGCTGGGGACGTTCGAGGTGACCGTGCGGGACGGGAAGGTGACGAGGGTCGTCGGGGCCGACGAGGACTCACGGCGCGTGGCGCGGCAGCTGTCCGGCCGGGTGCCGACCATCGGGGACCTGCTGGCGGAGGCGGACGCGGCCCGCGACGAGGGCGCCGACCTGGTGGACGTCGACCGCGCGGCGGACGGCCGGCCGACGCGCGTCCTGCTGGACTGGGAGGAGGACGCCGTGGACGACGAGGCGGTCTACGGCATCAGCGACTACCGGCCGTCGGCCGCACCGGGCCGGGACGGCCGGTGAGCGGGGTCACGACGCGCTCGGGTCCGGGCCGCCCGTCCTGCCGTAGGTGCTCAGGTCCTGGACCGTGCCGCCGACCTTCTTCCGCAGCGGCTCCAGCACCTCCTCCTTCGCGGAGATGGCCCAGCGCGGGCCGACGAGCTTCTTGCCGCCGTAGATCGAGGCGGAGTCCAGCCAGACCTGGAGGAGTTCCTCCTTGGGGAACGTGGTGATGAGGTAGTCGCCGGCCGCGGTGTGGCAGACGCCCTCGCGGAGTTCCTCCGCCTCGGTGCGCATCTTGACCTCGCAGCCGGTGAGCGAGGCCAGCACCTCGACCTTGGCGGGCGCCACCACTTCGGCCACCCTGCTGGTGTCGTCCGCCTTCTTGGCGGATCCGTCCCCGTCCCCGCCGCCGCACCCCGTCAGCAGGGGCAGCACCGCCAGTCCGGCCGCCAGCGCGACTCCGCGCGTCAGCTTCCTCACCACGTGCCGTACTCCGTTCCGCGTACTCGGTCCCGGTCCGCCTTCTGCCGCGTGGGCTCCCCTTACCTACGTACGCGGTCGCCGGAACGCTCAACGCGGTCGGGTGCGGCGGCCGCGAGGAGTGCCGTCGCCGACGTGCGCCGGATCGCCGGACGCCCGGTCCCCCTCCCGGACGAGAGGGGAACCGGGCGCCGTCGTGCGTCACCGCGTACGGATCACCGCGGGCAGGGCCGTGGGTCGTACGGGGCCGGGGCTCAGGCGCCCGCGCGGCCCGCCGACTTACGACGCGTCACCACGAAGATGACGCCGCCCGCCGCGACCAGGCCGGCCGCGCCCAGCGCGAGCGGAATCGCGTTGCCGCCGCCGGTCTCGGCGAGGTCGCCGGAACCGCCGTTGGGGCTCGGGCTGGAGGCGGGGGTGTCCGTGTCCGCCGGGGTCTTCGGGGACTCGGAGGGCGACGGGTCGTCCTCCGCCGGGGGCTCCTCGTCGGCCGGCGGCTTCTCGTCCGTGGGCGGCTTCTCGTCCGTGGGCGGCTTCTCGTCTGTGGGCGGCTCTTCGTCGGCCGGGGGCGTCTCCTCCTCCGCCGGCGGCTGCTCCTCGGTGGGCACGCAGTTCTTCGTGCCACCGTTCCAGGCCGCGATCAGCTTGTCCTTGATGACCGGGCGGTCCGGGCCCTTGGGGACGTCGCCGTGCTCGAAGCCGTCGGCCGCGTCCAGCTTGCCGTCGAACTTCACCTTGCCGCGGTACAGGTCGATCTGGGCGTAGCAGCCCGCGTCCGGGACCGCGATGTCCAGCGTGTCCGTGCCGCCCCGCTTCACCGTGACGGTGTCGAAGTCGACGAAGACCTGCTCGCCGGAGGTGGCGAAGGTCGGGCCGTGGGCGAGGTAGGAGGCCAGGGAGACCGTGCAGGTCGTGGCGTCGGCGGCGGCACGGACCGTGACGTGGGCCTTGCCGTCCACGGTGGGCTTGAGGTTCTGGTCGTCGAGCTTGACCCAGTCGGCGAACTTCACGCCGTCCAGGGAGAACTCGCAGCGGTCGGTCTCGGTGGCCGTGCCCGCGCCCTGGCCGGGGACGTAGCTCTTCTCGCCCCAGCCGTCGCCGCCGGGGCCGGTGGCCCAGGCGGAGCCGGAGGCGGCGGCGGTCAGGGCGAGGGCGGCCGCGCCCGTCCCGAGCAGGCGGCGCATGGTGACACGTCTCGCTATGGACATGCAGATCCCATTCTGAGCTTGGCGGTGCGAGACCCCGGGCACGGCGGCGGGCACACGGCGGCACAGGGCAGCACCGGGATCACCGGGGCCGCGCCGGGGTGTGAGGTCGTCGAAGAGACACCGGGCCCACTGGTCGTATGGGCCGCAGAGTGAGCACATCGTTTACCACCGGGTAAGGGCTGTCAACCTCGGTAAAAGCCAGGTCACTTGGATGGGTGCGAAGACGCGCACACGACGGGCACACATTCGGGACACATAGGGAATCGCGCACTCCGGTGGCGCCTCCGGCTTCCCGCACCCCCGGCCGGACGGCCTCCGGCGCGCGGAGTCCTCACCCACGCCGCTCCGCCCGACGGGGAGCGGCGTGGCGGGATTTGACAACGTCCGGCGCGCTCCCGAATCTACGTTCATGACATCCATTTTCATTTACGGTGCCGTGTTCGTCGCGCGCGCCGCCGAACGGGGTGGCCGTCCGTGCGTGTCGCCTTCGTAGGGAAGGGCGGCAGCGGCAAGACGACGCTGTCCGCGCTCTTCGCCCGCCATCTCGCCCGCAGCGGCGCCCCGCTCCTGGCGATCGACGGGGACATCAACCAGCATCTGGCGCACGCGCTCGGCCTCGACGAGGACGAGACGTTCGGCGCCCCGCCGCTCAGCTCCCGCACCGGCGAGATCAAGGACCATCTGCGCGGCAGCAACCCGCGGATCGTCTCCCGCGAGGCCATGGTCAAGACGACGCCGCCCGGACGGGGTTCGCGTCTGCTGCGGCTGCTCGGCGACGACGAGGTCCACGGCACGCACGTGCGCGAGGTCGGCGGCGTCCCGCTGATGGTCACCGGCGCCTTCGACGAGAGCGATCTCGGTGTCGCCTGCTACCACTCCAAGCTGGGCGCGGTGGAGCTGTACCTCAACCACCTCGTCGACGGCCCCGGCGAGTACGTCGTCGTCGACATGACCGCCGGCGCCGACGCCTTCGCCTCCGGGCTGTTCACCCGGTTCGACATGACGTTCCTGGTCGTGGAGCCGACCCGGAAGAGCGTGTCGGTCTACCGCCAGTACCGGGAGCACGCCGCCGAGTTCGGCGTCCCGGTCGCCGTCGTCGGCAACAAGGTCACCGGCGAGGACGACCTCCTCTTCCTCAAGGAGCACGTCGGCGACGACCTGCTCGCGCACTGCGTCCAGTCCTCCTACGTACGCGCCCAGGAACAGGGCCGCGAACAGGGCGAGTTGGAGTCCCACAACCGGCGGACGCTGGACCTGCTGAAGGCCGCCGTCGACGCCCGCCCGAAGGACTGGGCCGCCTTCCAGCGCCACGCCGTGGAGTTCCACCTCCGCAACGCGGCGGCCTGGGCCGACGCGGCGACCGGCCACGACCTCTCCGCCCAGGTGGACCCGGAGTTCCGCCACGGCCCGCAGGCCCTGACGCCCACGGCGCTCTCCTGACCGGCTCGGCCCCTCCCCGCACCCCCCTTTCCCTCTCCCCCGGCACGTCCACAGAACAGGAACACCCATGTCGCTCGATGTCTCCCCGCAGTTGCTCGCCGACGCTGAGAACGGCGACGTGCGGGAGGAGGAGTTCGTGGAGACGGTGCGTACGTCGCTGCCGTACGCGTACGACCTGATCGCTTCCCTCGTCGGTGAACTGCGCGCGCTAGGCGCCGAGTTCGCCGACAACCAGACCCCGCCGCCGTCGGAGAGGGAGCGCGGGCAGCTGCTGCGGGCGCTGTCCAGCGACGCGATCCGGGGCAGCCTGGAGCGGCACTTCGGGGTGGCGCTCGCGTTCCAGAACTGCCACCGGGTGGCGGTGTTCCCGGCGGAGGCGCGCGGCGGGGCGACCCACACGAAGTTCACGTCCCCGCGGTCGCAGGTCCTCAACCAGTCGCCGGAGTTCCGCGACTGCTGACCCCCGGCGCTACACCCCTGAGCTGGACCGACCGCTCCCTGCGCCCCCCCCTCTCGCGGAGGGGGCGGTCGGTCCGACGCGCCGGAGCGCGGGGGGCGTACGGGGGCGCGCGACCGGCGTACGGCCGCACGGGCAGCAGGGCTGGGGACGGAGGCCCCCTCGGACCGGTGGGGTCCGCGCGTACGGCTTCGTCCCGTTCCCGCCCGATCCGGCGCCGCGCTGGTCGCGGACGGGTGCCCGCGCCGCACGGGTCCGCGCGCCGTGGTGCGACGTGGGGTGAAAACGGGCCGTCACAAGTTGGCCTGTTCGCGATCACACAAGGTGAATAATGGGTTCAGAGGGCGTCTCAGCGACAGAGAGGGTCGCCGTGAGGACCGACAGGGACAGTGCAGTCACCCGTCAGCGCTTCGACGTGGCCGACGCCGCGCCGCTGCTCATCGACGCGGACGGGATCGTGACGAGCTGGACCCGGGACGCCGAGCGGCTCTTCGGGTACCCGGCCGCCGAGATCCTGGGCCGCAGCGTCCGTACGCTCCTGAGGCCCGAGGACAGCGCCCGCATCGCCCGTCTGGCCGACACGCACCGCGCCCTCGGCGGCTGGTCCGGCATCCTCACCGCCCGCCACCGCGACGGCCACGACATCCGAGTGATGGTCCGCGTGGTCCCGGCCTGCGAGGCCCCGACGGGGGAGCCCGCCGGGGGGCGGGGCGCGAGCAGCGGGAGCGGGGACGTCGTCGGCGGGGCCGGAGACGTCAGTGGCGGTCCTCGGGGCCAGGCCGCCGGCCCCGAGGACCGAGCAGGCGGTGGCCCCGTTGCCGCAGACGCCGGGAGCGGAGCCACGAGCGTTGAGGGGCGGGCAACGAGCGCGGAAGACCGGGGCGCCGGCTCCGGGGGCGGGGCTCTCGGCGGCGGGGGGCGAGCCGCGGAGCGAGGTGAGGCCGGGGCGGCGGGGCCGGGTGTCGTCGGCGGGGGCGGACGGCGGGGCATTCCCGCCGAGACGAACAGGCCGCGCGTCACCGCGAGGACGGACACCGGGACGGGCCAGGCGGACCGGGCGGCACCGACCGCGCAGGACAGGTCAGCCGGGCAGCACACGCCCACCGGCGACCACAGGACCACCGGCCAGGACACACCTGCCCGCCAGGACACACCCACCGGCCAGCACAGGACCACCGGCCAGGACAGACTCGTCCGCTCGGAGCAGCCGACCGGGTACGGCCCTCGCACGCCCGCACCCGGCCCTTCCCAGCCCCTCGACGGCACCGACCGCAGCCGCCCGACCCACGACCGAGCCGAACCGCACCACCCGGCGACCGGCCACACCGCCCCGGCCGAACCAGCCGGCCCAGCCCCAGGTCACAGCACCCCCGTGGCCCCGGGCACCCCGGCCGCGGGCCCCACCGCCGCCCATGCCCGCCCGGCACCCGACCGGACCGCCACGACGTACCCCGCCCAGCCGGCAACCGCCCACACCACCCCGGCCGGACCAGCCGCCCCGCCCGCGGGTCACGCCGCCCCGGCCGAGCCAGTCGGCCCCGCACCCCGCCACACGACCCCCGCAGACCCAGCCGACCCCGCACCCCGCCACACGACCCCCGCCGATCCGGCCGGCCCCGCGACCGAGCGGGCGCGACAGGAGCAGGCGGGCCGGTCTGCGGCCCAGCAGGGCGCGCCGACTGATGCCGGGGCGGCGTCGTGGCGGTCGGCCGCGGTTCCCGTGCGGCCCGCGCCCTCGGGCCGGCCGCGCCCGACCGGTACGGCTGGAGGCCGGTTCGGTCCTCCGCCGTCGCCGTCGCCGTCGCGAGCCGAGGCCGGACCCTCGCGCGAGGCCACGCCCCCACCGGGGCCCCGGCCCGCCCGGGAAGCCACACCCCGCCCCACGGAAACACCCCGCGCCCCGACGAACCCGGCACCCGCCCACGGCACCGGACGCCCACCCGCGGGCCCCTCCCCCGAGCAACCGCGCCCGGCTGCCCGGCCTTCGCACGCCTCCCCCCACCCCACCGCGGGCCCCGCCCCCGAAGCCCCCCGCCCGGTCGCCCCGCACCCGCACCCGCCCACCGACCCCGGCCACGACACCGGCACGGGCGCGGCCACGGTCACGGGCACGGGCACGGGCACCCCCTCCCCTCCCCCCGCCCCCCGCCGGCCCGCTCACTGGATCGCTCTCGTGTCCGACGCCACCGAGGCGCCCGGGTGGGACATGAGCCGGACCGTGCTGGAGCGGATGACAGCGCGGTCGCCGATCGGGATCGCGATCGTGGACACGGACCTGCGGTTCGTGTGGTCCAACGCCGCGCTGGAGCGGTTCGGCGGCGGCCGGGCCCACGAGCGGGTGGGGTTGCGGCTCGCCGAGGTGCAGCCGGGGCTGGACGCGGACCGCATCGAGGCACAGATGCGCAAGGTCCTGGAGACCGGCACGCCCGTCCTCGACTACGAGCACGTCGGCCGGGTCAGGTCCGCCCCGCACCGCGAGACCGCGCACGCGATGTCGTTCACCCGGCTGGAGGACGACCACGGGCGCCCCATCGGCGTCTACTACACCGTGATGGACGTGTCGGAGCGCCACCGCGCCCGCACCCGCCTCGCCCTGCTGGACCGGGCCGGTGAGCAGATCGGCCGCACCCTCGACGTGCGCCGGACCACCCAGGAGCTGGCCGACGTCGTCGTCCCGGCGCTCGCCGACTTCGTCACCGTGGACCTCCTGGACTCCGTGCTGCGCGGCGCCGAGCCCGGCCCCCTCGGCGACGGCTCCGTCCCGCTGCGCCGCACCGGGCAGCAGTCCGTGCGCCCCGGAGTGCCGGAGGCCGTCGTGGAGATCGGCGCCGTCGCCTCGTACGCGGCCGGCTCGCCCCCCGTGCGCGCGCTGCTCAGCGGACGGTCGTGGTCGGAGCCGCGACTGGACCCGATGTCGGCGGAGTGGGCGAAGGCCGTCCCCGGCGGCCGGGAGCTGCCCGCCGACGCGCAGGGCCTGCACAGCGTGATGATCGTGCCGATCCGGGCCCGCGGCATCACCCTCGGCATCACCACGTTCTTCCGCCGCGACCGCCAGGACCCCTTCGACGCCGTCGACCTGGGCCTCGCCGAGGAGATCGTCGGCCGCGCCGCCGTCTGCGTCGACAACGCCCGCCGCTACACGCGGGAGCGGGACGCCGCGCTGGTCCTGCAGCGCAGCCTGCTGCCGCGCCGGCTGCCCGACCAGGACGCCGCCGAGGTCGCCGTCCGCTACCGGCCCGCCGACGAGCTGACCGGCGTCGGCGGCGACTGGTACGACGTCATCCCGCTCTCCGGCGCGCGTCTCGCCCTCGTCGTCGGCGAGGTCGCGGGCCACGGCATCGACGGCGCCGCCGCCATGGGCCGCCTCCGCACGGCCGTCCGCACCCTCGCCGACCTCGACCTGCCGCCGGACGAGGTCCTCGCCCACCTGGACGACATGGTCGCCAAGTCGGCGCGGCAGGAGGGCGAGGAGCCGGGCGGGGGCAGCGTCGAGACGATCGGGGCACGCTGCCTGTACGTCGTCCACGACCCGGTGTCCGGCACCTGCGCCATGGCCACCGCCGGGCACCCGGCCCCCACCCTGGTCGCCCCCGACGGCACGGTCACCCGCCCCGTACTGCCCGAGGGCCCGCCCCTCGGCGTCGACGGGCAGCCCTTCGAGGCCGTGGAGCTGGAACTTGCCGAGGGCACCGTCATCGCCCTGCACACCGACGGCCTGCTCGCCGAGGCGACCCCGGACGCGCTGTGCCGTGCCCTGGCCCGGCCCGAGCCGTCCCTGGACCGGCGCGCCCAGCGCGTCCTCGAAGCCCTCGCCCCGGCCCGCCCCACCGACGACGTGGCCCTCCTCCTCGCCCGCACCCGGCGGCTGCCCGGCGACCGGGTCGCGTCCTGGGAGATTCCTGCCGACCCGGCGCTCGTCGCGGAGGCCCGCAGGACCACGGCCCGGCAGCTCGGCGTGTGGGGCCTGGAGGAGCTGGCGTTCACCACCGAACTCGTCGTCAGCGAGCTGGTCACCAACGCCATCCGGCACGCCGCCGGACCCATCCGGCTCCGTCTCATCCTCGAACGCACCCTGATCTGCGAGGTGTTCGACGGCGGGGCGACCGCGCCGCACCTGCGCCATCCGCGCACCACCGACGAGGGCGGCCGAGGTCTGTTCCTCATCGCCCAGTTCACGCAGCGCTGGGGCACCCGTTTCCTCCCCGACGGCAAGGTCATCTGGGCGGAGCAGTCCCTGGCGGACCCGCTGGGGTGAGGGGCGCGCCCGTGCCGTACTCCGGGTGGGGGCGTCGCCGCCGGGGCGGACGGGTGAACCGGAGCGGAGGGGTGCTGCCCCGTCGTCCGTGCCCGTGCGGGTCCCGGGCCCCGGCCGCGTCCTGTGCCCCGTTCAGCCGGATTGGCGGTGCGCCGCGCTTCGTATGAATGCAGAGCCGACGTCGGGCACCTGGGCTCCGTCGCCTCGGCGCGGACCAGGACGGGCGGGCAGCGGCGGATGCGAGACACGGTGCGGCGAGGAACACGGGGAAGACGAGGAACACGGGAACGGAGTGCGGGCCTGGTGCTCGCCGTGGCGGCGGCCCTCCTGGCGGCCCCGGTCACCGGGACGGCGGCGGACGCGCGCGCGGCGGGCGCCCCGGCACGGGGCGACGGCACGGTGACCGTGCGGGTCGTCGAGGAGATCGACGCCGACGGGCTGTACGACCGTCCGCTGGAGAAGGGCATGCCGGGCGTGCGGGTCACGCTGACCGACGACCACGGCACCGTGCTGGCCAGGACGACGGACACCGACGGGACCGCCTCGTTCCGTCCCGAGGGGTCCCCGCTGCTCGGTGGCCGGTACCGCGTCCAGGCCCACAACCCCGACCTCGCCAACTTCCACCCGGCTCTCGCGGGCCACGGCGACGGCCCGGACGTCATCCGCAGCCCCATCGGCTTCGTCGACGTCTCCGACGCCCGCGACACCACGTACACCACGGGTTTCTGGGCGCCCGGCGTGCACCGCCGGGAGCACGCCGAGCCGGGGCCGGAGGGGCGCCGCGAGGCGCCGGTGCAGATCGGTGACCGCGTCTGGTTCGACACCGACGGCAACGGCGTCCAGGATCCGTCCGAACCCCCGGTGCCGGGGGTGCGGGTCACGTTCGACCCGACGTCGTCCGGGCCGAGCCTCACGACGACCACGGACGCCGACGGCGCGTACTACGTCGGTACGGCGCAAGGCCTGCGGCCCGACACCACCTACCGGGTCTCCTTCGACCACCGCGGCGCCGACCCGGGCGCGCTGCCGGGGCGGCCGGGCGCCGACGAGCTGACGTGGACGGCGCGGGAGGCCGGTTCCCACCGGCTCATCGACTCGGACGTCGACCCGTCCGGCGCGAGCACCGTCTACGTCGGTGACCCCGGCTATGTGAACCACACGGTCGACGCCGGTCTCACCAAGGCCCTGCGGCTGACCCTCGTGAAGGCCGACGCGGAGACCCGGCGTCCGCTGGCCGGCGCGGTGCTCGGCCTCTGGGAGGACAGCAACGGGACGCCCGGACTCCAGCGGAACGGACCCGGCGGGGACAGGCCCGTCGGTGACTGCGTCACGTCGGGCACCGGCCGCTGCTCGTTCGGACGGCTGCCCGCCGGCACGTACTACCTGGTGGAGACCGCTGTCCCCGAGGGCTACGTCCTGCCCGCCGAGCCGGTCAGCGGCCCGTACGCCCTCACCCCGAGGAACGCCTCCGACGGCACGGGCCTGCTCGTCCGCCTCGGCGCCGAGCGCGAGAAGGCGTGCGGCGGCGCGAAGGAGTGCGCGCGACACGGCACCCCCGGACGGGATCGGCCCTGACCAGGGGCCGGAGGGTGCCGTGCGCGCCCCGGCGGCCGGAGCTCCCGGGGGAAGGATGGGAGCCACTTCCCCCGGGAGAGTGAGGGAGACCGGACGTCAGCCGTGGATCAGCTGGGCGGTCCAGGTCTTGGTGTGACCGGTGACGGCCTGGTCCTTGGCGACGGCCTTGCCGACGGCCTGGACGCGCGGCGTGGCCTTCCACGTGACGTCGGCGCGGGCGATGCCCTTGACGGCGACCTTGACCGCGCCGCCCTTGATCGCGTACGCGGCGTTGACGTTGGTGACCTGGGCCTGGGCGCGGGCGTTGCGCTGGACCTTGCCCTTGACGACGTCGTAGCGGAGGGTCAGCTTCTCGGTGGTGACCGGGATGTTGAAGATCCTCTCGGTCGCGCTGTAGACCACCTGGTGACCGCCCTTGGAGCCGCCCTTCGAGGTCACGCTGTGGACGAACTTGACGTCCGCGTTGTACGAGGTGACGTTGGTGACCGGGCGGTTGAGGGTGCCCTTGAGCTGCTTGAAGAGCGATCCGTAGATCTTGCCGTTCTGGAGGTACCCCACGAACTTCGCCTGCTTGGCGGCCGGCAGCGCGGAGAAGCTCTTGAGGGTGCTCTTGGCCTCGGGCGTCTTCTGGGCCTTGAGGTAGGCGACGTAGCTGCCGACCGTCAGCTTCGCCGGCAGCTTCGCGGCGCTCTGGTCGGCGACCGTCCGTACGCCGTGGCGCGGGCCGGACTCGGCGGCGGACGCGGCCGGCGCCAGTACGGCGAGGGCGGCGGCCCCCGCGACGGCTGCGGCGGTGAGGCGGCGCGTGGTGAAGCGACTGTGCACAGTGATCTCCCCGTTGATGACGTGCCGTTGGTGGCGCGTGACAACGAGCCTAGGCTCCAGCGGAGTTGGTCGAAATTGTCCCTTCGGGCAGTGCCCCTGGGGGATCCCCCCACTGTGACGTGGCCGTGTCATTACAGGGTTCTTCTTGGCAGTAGCGGACGCTAAGTTGGGGGGAGATCGCCGCCGCACCCGGGGCACGGGGCTCTGTCGGGAAAAGCGGCATCGGGAAGGACAGACCCATGACCAAGAGGTCTGACACAGGAGACACCGCGTGCGCCTACCGGCGCACGGGCGCCGACCCGGTTCGGGACATCAGCAGGCTCACGACGCTGACGGACCGGGAGAAGGAAGTCCTGCTGCTGCTGGGGACGGGCCTGGGCAACCGGCAACTCGCCCGTGAACTCGGGATAGCCGAGCGGACGGTGAAAGCCCATGTCGCCCGCATAGTGGAGAAACTTCAGCAGGAGACCCGGCTCCAGGTCGCGGTGCTCTCCGTCCTCGCCCATGAGCTGCTGTGCGCCGACCCTCGGTGCGCGTGCGGCTCGACCGCGCCGCTGCCGTCCGGACTCGTCGGGGCGTCCGCGGTCTGAGCGTCGGCCGCGACCGGCCCAGCGCCCTCGACCACACCTCCCCAAGGGCGTTGCACGGCGCGGATTTGACGTTCACTTGTGGAAATTTTGACTTTCCACAGCGGGAGAGACCAACCAACTCAACAACAACGGAACCGACTTACGGGGTGAACATGAACATGCGTCGAAAGTCCGAAGCGAACTGTGCCGCGGCCGGACCCGGACCGGGGTCCGGCACGCGGAGCTGACCTGTGGGTGGGGGCTCGCCGAGAGGCGGGCCCCCACTCAGGTCCGGATCACCCGGCCCGAGGGCGCCGTCGGCACGAGGCGGTCGTAGCCCCAGGCGCTCAGACCCATCGCCATCACGAACTGAAGGTCCAGCAGGGCGACGGTCATCATCACGAAGGCCCAGTCGACCGACTCCGCGAGACCGCTCCCGCCCCACACCCCACCGAGCACCGCGCACACCAGCACCAGGAACGCGTAGACCGAGACGTCGATGGTCGCGGTGCGCCAGCGCGACAGCGCCGGGAGCATCTTCCGCACGACGGTCAGCACGGCGACGGCCAGCGGAGGGAAGGACAGCCCGCCCCCGGCGATCATGCCGAGCCCGGTCCCGGAGAGGGAGGAACCCGCGCCCACGTGCACCACGAGCGCGCCCCACAGCCAGGAGGGAAGGGTGACCAGGGCGGCGTATCCGGCCGCTCGGCTCCACGGTGTCAGCATGCGCGTGCTCCTCGGGTCCCCGTCGCCACCGGCGGTCGACCGGCGGCCCGTCCCCGCCGTGGTCGGCCGGCGGGGGACGACAGGAGTCTCTCAGCCGGCGCCCCGCCCGCTCGGGCCGGGTGCCCGCGGGCCGGTGTCGGGGCCCGGCACCACGGGTGCGGCGAACGGCCTGCCCGCCCCTCGGGCGAGCAGGCCGTTCGCCGTGTCACCCGCCGTCGGGGGCGGGATCGGCGGGTGGGGTCAGGACAGACCCCACTCCTGCTTCTTGCGCGCGGCGTCCGAGCTGCCGGACGGCGTGATCGTGATCTTCGTGCCGGAGGTGTCGCGGCCGGCGGTGATCACCTTGTTGGCGAGCCTGCTGTAGATCTTGCTGCCGCCGAGGGCCCACTGCTGCCCCTTGGACTTGTTGCAGCTCGACTGCTTGACCTGGGTGTTCGTCGCGGCGGACGACACGGACAGGCACTTCTTCGAGTGCTTGTTCCTGATCACGAACAGCCGGGTCTGGTTCGGCTTGTTCTTGTTGATCCACACGAGGTCCCACCGCTGGGTGGTCGCCGTCCTCGAACAGCCGCGCAGCTTCAGCACCGCCCCGTTGCCCTTGGCGTTGTCCATCGACAGGCACATGCCGCTCTTGCCCCACACCTTCTCCAGGCGTACGTTGCCGTAGCCCTTCGGAATGGTGTCCTGCGCCGCCGTGGAGGCCGCCGACGCCGGAACCGCCCCGCCCGCCAGCAGCGCACCCGCGACACCCGCGAGCACCAGGCCCTTCGCCCCGTTCTTCACCAGGACCACGTCTCCTTCGCAATCGCGTACTCGGATCACCAGGAGCCTAGGTTTCCCCTGGTCGGTGAGGTAGTGGCTCTTGGGGCACTGCCCCAAGGGGCAACGGACCGCCACGGCTGCCCCGGCCCGCCGGACAGGCCCGCGGCAGCCCGCCGTACGATCGCGTCATGCTCCGCCGTACCCGCATCGCCCTCCTGGCCACCGGCGCCGTGGCGCTCGTCACCGCCGCCACGGTCACGGTGCGGGTGCTCGGCGAGCCCACCTACAGCTTCGCCGCCGCGCCCCGAGCCGCTGACCCCGCCTGCGCCCGGGTCAGCGCGCAGTACCCGGACCGGCTGGCCGGGCTGGACCGGGCGGACACCGACACCCGGGGTGCCGCCGTGTGGGGCGACGGGTCGATCGTCGTGCGCTGCGGGTTCCCGAAGCCCGCGCCCACCGCCGACCCGTGCACCCAGGTGGACGGTGTGGACTGGGTGTGGCGCGCGGACGAGCGGCGCGAGGGCCGGCAACTGCTGGTCACCTACGGCCGGGAGCCCGCAGTCGAGGTCCAGGTCGCCCCCGACCGGGCCGCCACCGACGCGGTCCTGATCGGCCTGTCCGGCATCGTGAAGCCGATCGAACAGAGCGGCGAGTGCCTGTCTCTCGCGGACACCCCGTAGCGAACGTGCGGCCCCTGGCGAACGGACAGTTCCTGGCGAAGGGACAGCCCGTGCCGGTCGCTCCCCCGGCCCCTTCGCCGGGGCCGGCCGGGGCGGGTCCTAGGCTGGAGGGCGGATCCGGCCGGTCGGCGGGGCCGGGGCAGGGAGTAGGGACGCAGGTGGCGGTGAAGAGGATCTCGCGAGCGGTCGTGTGCGCGGTCGCGGCCGGTGTCGTGCTCGCCGGCTGCACGACGACGAAGACGCTGCGGACGGATGAGGCCGGGGCCGGGCAGTCCGACCGTTCGGAGGGGTCCGCGCTCAGGCGCGTCCCCGCGGCCCAGCGCGAGGACGCGCCCGACTTCTCCGGCACCACCGTCGACGGCCGCCCGGTCCGGCTCTCCGACTACCGGGGCGACGTCGTCGTGGTGAACGCCTGGGCCACCTGGTGCGGCCCCTGCCGCGCCGAGTCACCGGCGCTGGACAAGGTGCAGCGGGAGCTGAGGGAACAGGGCGTCCGCGTGCTGGGGGTCAGCACCGACGCGGGCCGGAAGAACGCCCTGGCCTTCCAGAAGGAGCTGGGGCTGTCCTACCCGAGTCTGCACGATCCGGGCGGCAAGCAGTTCCTGAAGCTGCCGCGCGGCCTGGTGAACCCGCAGATCCTGCCCTTCACCCTCTACATCGACCGCGAGGGCCGGATCGCCGGGGCCACCCAGACCCCCGTGACCACGGACGACGTGCGCAGCGCCGTCACGCCGATCCTGAAGGAGAAGTAGCCCGGGCCTCCTCCCGGTACCCGTCCGAGGAGTCGCCGGAGCCACCGGAGTCACCGGAGCCGTCCGGTTCGTCCGGGTCGCCGGCTTCGCCCGAGTCGCCGGAGCCGGTGCCGCCGTCGTTTCCGGTGGCCTCCTCCGCGGAGCCGTCGGTGTCGTCGCCCGGGGCGGTCCCGGTGGACTCGTCCGCGGACTCGCCGCGCCCGCCCGTGTCCTCCTCGCCCCGCTCCGTCGCCCGCTTCTCCCCCTTCTCCGTCCCGTCCTTCTCGGTGTCGCCCCTCTCGGTCCCGCCCTTCTTCGTCCTCGTCCCGGCGAGGACCTGCTGGAGCCGCTCGGCGCCGGCGCGGGCGGCCTCGCGGGTGGCGTCGCCGTCGATGCCGTAGAGGCCGCCGTGGGTGAGCAGGACCGCGGTGTCGCCGACGCGGACCGCGGCGAGGTCGAGGGTGAGGGCGCCCTCCTCGCCGCCGACGTCACCACGGACGACCAGCCGCAGCCCCTGCCGGGCGTCGCCGATGCCGGGGGGCAGGTCGACGGGGGTGATCTCGGCGGCGTACTCGCGTTCCCCGAACCCGGTGACGGTGAACTCGCGGCACTCCCCGGCGAGCCGGCCGAAGTGGTCGAGCCGTTCGTCGACCTGGGCCTTGTCGTAGGCACCGACCTGGTAGCGCAGCTGGGAGCCGTACGCGTCGTCGTCGAAGCCGGTGACGGCCCGGCCGCCGCGGGGCGTGCCGAGCAGGTCCTCGGCGTAGAAGGCGTCGAGGAGTTCCTGGCACTCGGCGGGGTCGGTGCGGCCCTTGAGGAGGCCGTCGCGCCAGGTCGCCGCGCCCCGGGTGCCGGACCAGGCGCCGCTGAGGTCGCCCCGGCGGAGCAGCGCGCTGCGGGCGCGGGCGTCGGTGAGGGCGGGCGCGGCGGGCCGGGCGCTCGGGGACGGGGGGAGCGTGGCCTCGTCGACGGCGGCCTCGGGGAAGCCGCGCGGGGGCGGGGTCCGGTCGGCCACACAGGCCGTCGCCGTGCCGAGGAGCAGCCCGGCGCCCAGGAGCGGGATGAGGACACGGCACGTACGGGGCGTACGACGAGACGTACGGGGACGCGTACGACGGCGCATGGCGGAGCCTTTCCAGAACACGGCGTTTGGCTCCACCGCAGCACCGTCCGGCCCGGCCCACCAGCGGAGGGGGGACGTACGGGTGAGGGGCGCGGGAACGGCGGTGTCGCGCGGCGCGGCGCCTTGTCCTTCGGGTCACTGCCCTCAAGGGCACTGCCCCAGGAGCCACTTACGCTCCGTCACCCCGCTTTCCTAGGGTCGTGACAGGCGCCTGACACGAGACACCCGAAGGCTGTCCCCTCCACGGGCGTCGGCGTCATCGCAGTGGACGAAGGAGAAGAACACATGCAGCTTTCCCGGTTGGCGAAGGCAACGGCCCTGTCCGTGGCTCCGCTCACTCTCGTCGCGGGCGCCTACCAGGCGAACGCGCTCGTCGGGCAGGACACGGCAGGCGCGCGGCCGGCCGCCGCGGCGTTCTCCGCGTCGGCGCTGTCCGCGAAGGCCGACGCCGGGCCGAAGGACGTCTCCGGCTTCGCCGCGGACTCCGCGCAGGGCCGGACGCTGAAGGCGCAGGGCTTCGGGGTGCTGAGGTCCGCGGCGGGCGAGACGGCGGTGGTCGACTCCTCGATGGCCCGTCAGGGCGTCACCGCGGCGGCCGGCAAGGGCTTCGTGGAGCTGTCCTGGAAGGGCTACGCGGACGGCGCCCGCTATGTCGTGGCCCGCGACGGCAGGGACATCGCGACCCTGGGCGCGGGTGTGACGTCCTTCCGCGACACGGCGGTCCGGGCGGGTGCCGAGTACGCGTACCAGATCATCCCGATCCTGCCGAAGGGCGGCGCGGAGGGCTCCCGGCTGTACGGCGTGAAGGTGGCCGTGCCGCGGTCCTCGTCGCTGACGGGGATGCGGGCGGCCGCGGTCGAGCGGGCCTCCGCCGCGGCGGCCGCGTCGACGACCACGCTGAGCTGGGTGGGCTTCATCCCGCAGAAGTACGTGGACGCGCCGCTGGCCGGCTGTGACTACGGCCGGAACTTCAAGTTCGGCGGCGACAACCACAGCGACTTCAACTGGAAGTCCAGCAAGTACCGCTTCGCGCTGCACGCCACCATCACGTGGAGCAACAAGAAGGTGGTGGCCAACAAGAACATCAACCCCACCACGGTCTACGTGAAGAAGACGAGCAAGTTCGTCGCGAAGAAGACCGCCAGCGCCAAGAACGTCTACGCGAAGAAGCTGGGCGGGAGCGGCAACTCCGTGGACATCCGGATGAACGTCCACGCCACCAACCCGTTCTGCAAGGGTCTCGGCGGGGTGAAGGGCGCGGCGTCCGGCGCGTTCACCATCAACATGACCAAGAGCGGCAACTGGACCATCCGGTCCGGCAAGCACCGCCTGTACCCGAACCACTTCATCTACATCTACGACGGTGGCAAGGTCACCAAGGTGTACACCCGTAAGCACGGCAGCACGGCGTGCCTGGTCGGCTCCGCGACCTGCCCCGAGGCGGACCTGACCGGCCGTTACGGCAAGTTCTGACCTGCTTCCTGCTCCCGCCGAGGGGTGTGCCGGGCGCCACGGGCGCCGGGCACACCCCTCTTCGGGTCCCCCGGCCGAAGGGGGACGGGGCGGGGTGACATGGTCGTGCTGCCGTCGTCACGGCGCCGTGGTCGGGGTCACCCTCGCGGTCGCCGGTTCCGTCGGGGCGACGATCTCGACCACCGCCCCTTCCGGCAGTTCCTGGTAGAGCCAGGCCGCGTCGGTGGGGCGCAGGGAGATCCAGTCCACGGTGGTGCCCCGGTCGCCGGGGGTGGGCTCCTCGTCGGTGAGGGCGGAGGCGATGTAGGCCCGGGTGCCGGTCTCCTCGCCGGGCGAGCTGCCCGTCCTGTCCAGCGGGGCCAGTTCGAGGACCCAGCGCAGGCGCACGGCGGAGACCGATTCGGGCGCCGCCGTCCGCGAGGAGAGCAGTCTGACGCTCTCCTTCCCGGTGACGGTCATCAGGCCCGCCGACGGCGGCAGCCTGGTGGTGCCGGCGGAGAGGGGGAGTTCACGCCCCTCGGCGGTGAGGACCCGGCGGGACAGGTCGACCGTCACATAGGGCACGTCCCGGCCGGGGGACCGGCCGGGGGACGGGTCGGCGGACCGGCCGGGGCCGGGGCTCGCCAGCGGGGAGGAGCGCTGTTCGGTTCCGTGACCGGCGCCCTCGCCGGTGACGTGCGCCGTGAGGACGGCGGCAAGGGTCGCGGCCGCGCAGCCCCCGGCGAGGAACGCGGCCGTCCGGCGCCGGTGCCGGCGGCGTCCGGCGGCGGCGCGGACCACGGCGCCGGGCAGGCGCGGCGGCGCCTCGGCTCCCTCGGCCAGCTCCCGCAGGCGGCGGGTGAGTTCATCGGACACGGCCGTGCTCCTTCTCGCCCTCGCCGGGGGCCAGTTCGCGTGCCAGTGCCGCCCGGCCGCGGGACAACCTGGCCTTGACGGTGCCCACGGGCGCACCGGTCTCGGAGGCTACCTGCTCGACACTCAGGTCGCACAGATGGTGCAGGACGACCGCCATGCGCTGCGCCTCGGGCAGTCTGCGCAACGCGTCCACCAGCACGGCCCGTTCCGGCTCGGGGCCGGGCGCGTGCTCGGGGGGCGGATCGCGGCGCATCAGCTCCAGCCAGCGGCGTGCCCGCCGCCACCGGCTCACCGCGAGCCGCATCGCCACCGTCCTGATCCACGCCTCGGGCGCGCCGTCCGCGAGGAACTCCCGCCGCCTGTCCCAGGCCCGGACGAACGCCTCCTGCACGACGTCCTGCGCCTCGCCGTGATCCCCGGTGAAGGCGAAGAGCTGGCCGGTCAGCCGGGGGAACGCGGCGGCGTAGAACGCGTCGAACTCTTCCTCGGTCATGTCCCCGCCGTCATCGACAAATCCGCGGGCCGCTGTGCAACCCGGTCGCCCCCCTCGTGCGTACAGGTCCCGGACGTACGCCACGTACGCCCGACATCGAAGCACACCCAGGACTCGTCACAGGGGGGCCAATGACCTCGGGAGCGTCACGGATCCGCCGACGTCTCGCCCGCTTGCTCGCCGCCTGCGCGCTGGGCGCGTCGTTGCTCGCGGGCTGTTCGAACAGCGGGGAGGGGGTGCGGGACGAGGGGCCGAGCCGGCTGCCCGCCGCCCTGAACGTCACCACGCATCACTGAACACCGCGGGAAACCCCGTGCGGAGACTTTTTCGCCCCGCGTGTCATCCGGCCCAGGGGGCACCGGGGTGTACGGGGTGTCAGAAGTACAGAGTCACAGGGCACATCTGTGGGGGTTGTCCGTTCATGTCCATGGCACAGATGCACACGTACGTCGCCGTCGCAGCGCTGACCACGCTGCCGGCGGGGGCGCCGACGCACCGTGCGCCGTCTCGCGGGGGAGACGGCGCACGGTGCGTCGGTCGCGGCCGAGGTGACCGCCACCGCGCGGAAGGCGCCGACACCGCAGAGCGTCAGGCCCGGTGAGCACGTCGTCGCCGCGCCCGGCTTCGAGCTGTGGCTCACCGCCAGGGCAAGCGTGCACGAGCGGCAGGCCGGTCACGCCGAGCGGTGGCCGGGCGGGCCGCGCTGGGCCAGGCGTTGGCGGCGCTGTCGGCACGGCAGCGGTCCGTGTGGGCGCCCCGGCCCGTCACAGAGGGGGCTGGGCGGGGGCGGGACCGAGGGTGGTGGTGCCCGGGGCGGTGCGGTGTCCGAGGCCGGTGCGGTAGGCGTCGAGGGCGGCCTCGACCCGGCCCGTCCGGCGGAAGAGGTCGCCGAGCATCCGGCAGAGGTCGGCGAGGTCGCCCGCCGCCCCGGCCCGCTCCAGCAGGCTCAGCGCACGGACGTAGTGCTCCTCGGCGGCCTCGGTGTCGCGGGCGTCCTCGGCGATGATGCCGAGGAGGCGGTGGGCGGCGGCGGAGTGCAGGGCGCCGCGTTCGGAGTGGAGGTCGGCGAGGACCTCCTGGAGGAGTTCGGCGGCCTCCTCGGACTTGCCGCGGCGGTGCAGGACGTCGGCGAGTTCGACGGCGACCTGGCTGGTGTAGAGGGTCGCGCGCTTGGCGGTGAGCATGCTGCGGGCCTCGCGCAGTTCGGCTTCGGCGCGGTCGTAGGCACCGTTCTGGGCGTGGAGGTAGCCGCGCATCCAGTGGCAGTTGGCCAGTTCGGTGCGGATCTGGAGCTGCCGGTACAGCTCGGAGGCCTTGGCGAGGGACGCGTCGGCCTCGGCGACGCGCCCCTCGGCGATCATCGTGCGGGCGACGGACCGGTGCATCCGGGCGACGAGGGCCGGGTCACCGGCCTGCGGGGCGAGGGCGAGGGCCAGCTCGGCGGCCTGGGCGGCGCGGGCGTGGGCGCCCATGTCCATGTAGGGGGCGATGACGCCGGTGTAGAGGAGGAGCAGGGCGTCGGGGTCGTGCAGGCCGTTGCGGTTCAGCTCGTCGAGGGTGGACTCGAAGAGGTAGCAGGAGTAGCGGAGTTCACCGGCGAGGTAGTGGGCGACGGCCCGGCCGCGCAGGGCGGGGACGCGCGCGGGCAGCGGGGCGTCGCCGAGCCGCTGCTCGGCCTGTTCGAAGCGGAGCCGGGCGGTCTCCAGGTCGCCGGTCTCCAGGGCGCATTCGCCGAGGCCCAGCAGGGAGTCGGCCTGTTCGGCGCGCAGGCCGTGCTCGTCGGCCTCGGCGAGCACGGCCGCGAAGTCCTCGGCGGCGGCCTCGGTGGCGCCGGTGGCGAGGGTGCGCTGCGCGCCGGTCAGCCGCAGCCGCAGCGCGGTGGCGAAGCCGGCGGGCCGTCCGGTGGCCAGTTCCTCGTATCCGACGCCGAGCCGCTCGGCGATGTGCCGCAGGGCGGGTTCCGAGGCGCGGACGCGTCCGGACTCCAGGGTGGAGATGTACGCGGGGGTGTACGCGGGCTCCGCCAACTGCCTTTGTGTGAGGCCGCGTTCCGTCCGCAGTCGCTGCACTCTGCGCCCTATGACCTCGGGGTCGTCACGCTCGGCCGTACCTGCCATGGCGCAAGCATGCCAGTAAGCCCGCCCGTACCGGCCGCTTTACCTCAACTGGCCACGGTCCTCTTGCTGTTGGGAGGCCGAAGTCCTACGTTGAGCGACGCGCTGTGCACGCTCGACCACGCGTGCAGCCCCTGCCGTCCGCGCTTGACCGCCGACTCCTCCGCCACTCAGTCACTGAGCAACTCAGCCAGCCACTCAGCCACTCACCACTCAGCCCATCGTCGGCGGCCGCCCCCGCTGCCGCCGCATCCGCTGCGAGGTCGCCGTGTTCCGAGAACTCCTCACCCGCCACATCCGTCCCCTGCTCGCCGCGCTGCTGGCGGTGGCGGCCCTGATGGCCCTGGCCGGCGCCGTCCCGCGCTGAGCCGGACGGGGTACGGCGGAGCGGACGTGCTCCCCGTTCGTGTTCTCAGCGTGGACCGGGAGCCCACCCGGGGGTCCGGACCCTTCACTCGAACGAGCGTGCCGTCACAGCCTCACCTCCGACACCCCCCTGCGGACACATGTGCGACAGAAATCCACGGCCGACCCCCGCGAGTAAATCTGTAGCCGCCGCAGTAGACATTGCCGTGTGGGCGAGCTACCGTTTTTCCTGTAACCCTGAAGTCGAAGAGGGCACGGCAGACACGAACTGCCGTGCACGCAGGTCCAGCAGTACCGCGTCATCCGGCAAGAACGACCGCACAACCGAAGGTGAGGAGCAGACGCCATCAGGATCGCCCGGGCGAGGACGACGTACGCCCGGGTCACCGCAGACCCAGGATGGGAAGGTGGTCCCCGGTCAGGCATCCGTGTTCCCCGCAGCCCCGCTCTCCCAGGCGGGCCCTGCGGATACAGAGATCCGGCGCAGCGCGCCGGTAGATGGTGTTAGAAGCTCGGGGCTCGGGTGCAGTAAGCACCCGAGCCCCCCGACGTGTCCGTGAAAGAAGAGGTCTGTGCCCGCTGCCCGTTCCCGTCTCACCGACAATCTCGACGACGACGACTACCCCGCCTACACCATGGGCCGGGCCGCCGAGATGCTCGGCACCACCCCCGCCTTCCTCCGCGCCCTCGGCGAACACCGCCTGATCACCCCGCTGCGCTCCGAAGGCGGTCACCGCCGCTACTCCCGCTACCAGCTGCGCATCGCCGCCCGGGCCCGTGAACTCGTCGACCAGGGCACCCCCATCGAGGCCGCCTGCCGGATCGTGATCCTGGAGGACCAGCTGGAGGAGGCCCTGCGCATCAACGAGGAGCTGCGTGCACAGGGCGGCGGCGCGTCCCGGCCGAGGTCCACGGCCTGACCGGGCGACGGTCCGGTCAGCCGGCCGGCGCCGCCGCCGTCGCCCGCACGAACGCCTCCGTCTCGCCGGAGCAGCTCTCGGAGGGCTCACCGCCGGTGTCGCCCGCGCCGGCCTCACGTGGCTGCTCGACCGGTTCACCGGCTGACCACGGCTCTCTCCCGGACGACCGGCGCCTGGGCTCGACGGCCGGACCGCGGAGACCGGGCGCTCTCCGTCCGACCCCAGCTGTGGCTACGGCTGTCGGCCGCCCGACACGTGGTACAGGAAGGCGGAGAAGGCCGCCACCGAGAGGGTGAGGATGCCGCCGTCGGGGTTCTTGGAGTCGCGGACGGCTATGTGGGGGGCCAGGGGGGCCACTTCGACGCATGCACCGCCGCTGCTGCCGCTGTGGGAGGACTTACGCCACTGGGCGGTGCCGAGGGGGCGCACTCGACACATTCGCCGCCGTTGGTGCTGCTGTACGAGGACTTACGCCACTGAGCAGGCGTCAGATCCGGGCTTCTCCTCATAGCGTTCCTCCATCACGCGGGCAATCAACGCCGCCGATTCCCTGGGGAAAGAAGATCGCTGAGCCCAGCTCCCCTTGTGTCAGGCCCGCTTCCCCTCTGCGGCGGCGCAGCTCCGAGCCGAAGTAGTCCAACGGTGAGGCACTGGGGTCCAGTCGGCGCACATTCGACATGGACCGAGCGTAGTCACGCGAACACGACGCGGTGGCCTGAATCGATCCGCTTCACCGGAAATCCCTTGAGTGATCAACGACCCCCTGTGAAGCTCCTGTCAGAGACATGACCTAGTCTTCGCTCATTCGCCCGCGAGTCGAACAGATATACGCGGCGCTCTCTTGCTTTTCGTTCCGGGGGGTTCGAAAACGTGCGTATCCGCACTCTTCCGGCTGCCACCGCGTTGGCAGTCCTCTTCAGCTCGGCCGCGCTCGCGGTCGGCACGGCCGCCCCGGCGGCGGCCGACAGCACCATGGTCCTTCCGGCCGCGTCGAGCGCGGACATCGTGGTGGACGGCGTCCACCAGCGGGTCTTCATCAGCGACCCGAGGGGCGGCAAGATCGTCGTCACCGACTTCCACGGCATCGTCGTCAAGCAGCTGACGAACCTGCCCGGCGTGCAGGGCCTGGAGCTGTCCGCGGACTCCGGCACGCTGTACGCGGCGGTGCGGGACGCGGACGCCGTCGTGGCCGTCGACACGGCGACGAGCACGGAGTCCGCCCGCTACACCGTGGGCGACGCCCCGGTGAGCCTCGCGGTGGCCGGCGGCAAGGTCTGGTTCGGTTACGGCGCGGCCGGCAGCGGCGACCTCGGTTCGCTGGACCTGTCCGGTGAGGAGCCCGTGGTCGCGCTCGACCAGGACACCACCCACCTCTGGTACTACGCGCCGGTCCTGGACGCGGCGCCCGGTGCCGGCGCCCTGGTCGCCGGGGAATCCAGCGGCAACAAGCTCGCCGTGTACGACGTCTCGTCGGGCACCGCGAGCCGCACGGCGGCCGTGGACACCGGCGGCTCCAACATGGGCGACCTCGCGGTCACCCCGGACGGGCAGCGCGTCATCGTGGCCAGCGGCGCCCCGTACCACCACCAGGTGTTCAGGACCTCCGACCTGACGGCGGACGGCACCTACGCCAGCGACAGCTACCCGAACTCGGTCGCCGTGGCGCCCGACGGGACGGTCGCGGCCGGTATCGACGGCATCTACGAGCCGGACATCTACATCTACAAGCCGGGCTCCACCAGCGCGGTCCGGGAGTACGACTTCCCGAACACCGGCAGCGGCAGCGGCGGCGACGAGCTGCCCGACTCGGGCCTCGCGTGGGCGCCGGACGCGTCCCGCCTGTTCGCGGTGACGTACAACGACGAGGGCGTGTACTCGCTGCGCGTGCTGGAGGCCCCCACCAGGGCCACCACCGCGGTCAGCGTGAACGCGCCCGCCACGGCCACCCGCGCCAAGAAGCTCACCGTCACGGGCAAGGTCACCTCGAAGGCGGCCCTCCCGGCCGGGGTGAAGCTGACGGTGACCCGCACCGACCTGGAGAACACCTCGGGCAAGGCGCTCGCGGCCGTGACGGTCGCGGCCGACGGCACGTACTCCTTCTCCGACACCCCGACCGTCGGCGGCAAGGTGAAGTACACCGTGCGCTACGCGGGCGACGCCGACCACGCGCCGGGCTCCGCCTCCGACACGGTCGAGGTGTCCCGCGCCACGGCCGCGCTGACCCTGGACAAGAACCGGCGGACGTACGCGTACGGCACCGACGTGAAGTTCACGGCGCACCTCGGCACCACGTACAAGAACCGCAAGCTGGAGATCTGGGCCGACCCCTACGGCTCCGACAAGCCCGACAAGCTGGTCAAGTCCGGCACGGTGAACTCCTCGGGGAACCTGTCGGCCACCCTCGACCTGAGGCGCGACACCAAGGTGTCCGTGAAGTTCGCGGGCGACGCCCGCTACAAGCCGAAGACGGTCACCAGCACCGTCTACACCAAGGTCCGGATCTCGTCGTCGATCAGCGGCCACTACAAGACGCAGACGGCGTGGGGCCAGAAGTACCACTACGTCCGCAAGTCCAAGGACCCCGTCCTGAAGACGACGATGACGTACCACCCGGGCCGCAAGCAGCGCCTCCAGCTCCAGGCGTACTACCAGGGCGCCTGGCGGGACGCTGGCTCGGAGTACTTCGAGCTGGGCACGTCCGGCAGGTCCGACGTCACCCTGACGGGCACCCCCACCACGAACATCCGCTTCCGCTTCCGTTCCGAGTACCACGACACGACCTCCGGCGACAACGTCAACACCACGACGTACGGCGCCTGGAAGTACTTCATCTTCACCAGCTGACACGCCACGCCCGGTCCGCGGGCCGAGCACGGCGCGGGGGCATGGACCGTCATCCGGTCCATGCCCCCGCGTCTTCCTTACGCGTGTCCTGCGAGGAGTCCACGACCGCCCCCCGTCGACCCAAGACCCGGCAGCGGCTCGCCGGCGGTGCCGGTCGCCTTCACGCCGTTGCCGGGGTGGTCGGACAGGAACCCACCGGTGCGGCGAACGCCGGGTGGCGGCATTCCGTCGCCGCCCGGTTGACGCCCCGCCACCGCGCGAGCGGCCCACGCGCAGGACAGCGGAGAGGCCGGCCACCGGCCGGTCGCGCACCACGGCCTGTGCGCCGCCGTCCTCGACCGGACCGTGTCCGGAAACAACCGCTCCAGGACAGTCGTGGAGGTGCGGCTCGGCGAGCGGGACGAGTCGGCAGCGCGGGCGGGAAACGGCAGTTCGTCCTGGGCGCGAGCACGAGGGCGGGTTGCGCCGCGTCTTCCGCGGGCCCTTCCGAATCCCCTGTCAGTGGCTTGATCTAGTCTTCGCTCACCGTGTCCGTGTACCGTCCAGGTACCCGGGACGCTCTGTCGCTTTCGTTCCGGGGGGTTCGACACACGTGCCGAAGCGCACACTTCCGACGGCCACCGCGCTGGCCGTCCTCTTCAGTTCGGCCGCGCTCGCGGTCACCGGGGCCACGCCCGCCGTCGCCGACACCAGCACCCCACTGCCGGTGCAGTCGGCGGGGGACATCGTCGTCGACGGGTCCCACCAGCGGGTCTTCGTCTCCGACCCGGTCGGCGGCAAGGTCGTCGCCACCGACTACGCGGGCACCGTCGTCGGCACCGTGACCTCGCTGCCCGGCGTCAAGGGCCTGGAGCTGTCCCCCGACGCGGGCACGCTGTACGCGGCGGTGCCGGGCGACGACTCCCTCGTGGCCGTCGACACCGCGACGGTCACCGAGGCGAAGCGGTACCCGACCGGCGAGGGCACCGACCCGCAGTACCCGGCGTGGGCCGGGGGCAAGCTGTGGTTCGGGTACGGCGCCGCCGCCCAGGGCAACATCGGCTCGCTCGACGTGTCGGGCCCCGACCCCGTGGTCACGCTCAAGCAGGCCGGCGGCTGGTACACGGCACCCCTCCTGGCGTCCACGCCCGGCGCCCCGGACACCCTGGCGGCCGGCGTCGAGGGCGTGAGCCCGATCACCGTGGCCGTCTACGACGTGTCGTCGGGGACGGCGGCGAAGACGGCGACCGGCCCGAACACCAGCGACTACGTGGCGAGCAACCTGCGCGACCTCGCCCTCACCCCGGACGGCTCCCACCTGGTGGTGGCCAGCGGCGCCCCGTACCGCCATCAGGTGTACCGGACGTCCGACCTGACGCCGGACGGCACGTACCCCACCGACGCGTACCCGAACGCCGTCGCCATCGCCCCCGACGGCACCGTCGCCGCGGGCATCGACGGCATGTACGAGCCGGACGTGTGGGTCTACGAGCCGGGCAGCAGCACCGCCGAGCACGTCTACGACTTCACGGACACCGCCGACGGCACCGGCGCGGGCACCCTCGTGCCCGGCGGCCTCGCCTTCACGCCCGACGAGTCGCACCTGTTCGCGGTGGTCGCCACCCGCTCCGGCGGCTACGCGCTGCGCGACCTCGACGACACCGTCCCCGCGCCCACGACCCTCTCGGTGAACGCGCCCGCGACGGCGGCCCGCGCCAAGGAACTGACGGTCACCGGCAGGCTGACCTCGGACACGGCCTTCGCACCCGGGACGGCCCTCGCCGTCACCCGCACCGACCCTGAGTCCCCGGCGGGCAAGGCGCTCGCCCCGGTCACGGTCGCCGCGGACGGCACTTACTCCTTCAAGGACACCCCGCTGGCCGGCGGCGCCGTGACGTACGCCGTCTCCTACGCGGGCGACACCCGGCACACCGCGGCGAGCGCCTCCGACACCGTCGACGTCTCCCGCGCCACGCCCACGCTGACGCTCGACAAGAACGGCAACGTCTACGCGTACGGCGCGGACGTCTCGTTCACCGCGCACCTCGGCACCACGTACAAGAACCGCGCGGTCGAGATCTGGGCCGACCCGTACGGCTCCGACAAGCCCGACAAGCTGGTGAAGTCGGGGACGGTGAACTCCTCGGGGAACCTGTCGGTCACCCTCGACCTGACCCGTGACACCAGGCTCACGGCGAAGTTCGCGGGCGACGCCCGCTACAAGCCGGTCACGGCGACGAGCCGCGTCCACACCAAGGTCAGCGTGTCGACGACGCCGAGCCGTCACTACAAGACCGCCTACGCCTGGAGCCACACCTACTACTACTTCCGCAAGTCCGTGGACCCGCTGTTCACGACGCGGATGACCTCCTACCCCGGCCGCAAGTACCGGGTCGAGACACAGGGGTACTACGCGGGTGCCTGGCACACCACGGGCAAGGAGTACTTCGCCCTGGAACCGGGCGGCGTGGGCGCGGTCGAACTGACCGGAACCCCCAGCACGGGCGTCCGGTTCCGGATCCGCTCCGCGTACATCGACACGTCGTCCGGCGACAACGTCAACGCGACGACGTACGGCAGCTGGAAGTACTTCGTCTTCACCAGCTGACGTCCCGTCGGCCCACCTCACCCTCCGAGCGCGTCCGGTCCAACTCCGGGCGCGCTCGCGCATGTTGGGGACGAGCGAGAGAGCGGCAGGGTTCCCGTCACCGCTGTGAGGAACGAGTCATTCCGATTCATCCCGAAGGCGCTGTCACTTACCTGCCGGTACGTGTGAGGATACGCGAACCCTGCCGAAAAACTTGAGATCTCAAATTTGAGGTCACGGTCGCAAAGGAACAGGACATGACCGCCCCTGTGCCCTCTGTTGTCTCCTCGGACACGGGCCGCCTTCTCGTCGTGGACGACGAGGAGGGGATCCGTTCCATGCTCACCATGGCCCTGGAATTCCTCGGCTACCAGGTGATCCCCGCGGCCACCGGGCGCCAGGCGCTCCAGGCCGTCACGCGCCATGACCCCGATCTGATCCTCCTCGACGTCAACCTGCCCGACCTCGGCGGCTTCGAGGTCTGCCGGACCCTGCGCGAGCGCGGCAACGCGGTACCGGTGCTCTTCCTCACCGGACTCGGCGGCGTCGACGACCGGGTGCGCGGCCTCGACATGGGCGGCGACGACTTCGTCACCAAACCCTTCGAACTGAAGGAGGTCGCGGCACGGGTGCGCGCGCTGCTGCGCCGCGCGGGCGGCGCCCCGCCCGCCCCCGACCGCAACCGGCTGCGCGCCGGGGAGGTCCAGCTCGACGCGGACGCCCACCAGGTGTGGGCCGCCGGCCGCCCCGTCGGCCTCACCACCACCGAGTTCGCCCTCCTGCGCTACCTCATGGAGAACCCGGGCCGCGTCCTGTCCCGCGGGCAGATCCAGGAACGCGTCTGGAACCACCGCGACGAGGGCTCCGGCGTCGTCGACACCTACATCTATTATTTGCGCCGCAAACTAGGCGAACCCGGCCAGTCACTGATACGCACGGTCCGGGGGGTGGGCTACCAGCTGTGTACCAACTGAGCGCGTACCGGAACGCCGTCCGGGGCAGTGGGTGCGGCGGAGCCGCCCGGAGCGGAGCGCGACGCCCCCGGCGAGGAGCGGACGGATGAGCGGCTTCACCGGACTGGGCGAGACGATCAGGGCCGCCGGGTTCCTCGCGACGGCCACGCCGGGCGAACAGCCCCACCACCGGGGGAACAGCGCCGCGTCAAAGTCCCCTCCGCGCCCGGCCCGCTCGGGCGGGCGTACCGTCGCCTTCTGGCTGCTCGCCACCCTGACCGTCCTCGGCACGCTCGGCGCCCTCTCCGCGCACACCCTCGCCCATCATCTGACCCTCCGCACCGACCGCGAGATAGCGCGGTTCAGCCGCCTCGCCTTCCCTGCGTCGGGAGCGCCCCGGCATGTGATGGCGGGCTGGACGACGGGCTCGACGGCGTCGAGGTCGGCGGCGGCATCGGCACCGGGGGCGACGGGGGAGACCGGGCAGGGAGCCGACTCCGGGGCGGAAACGAGGGCCGGGACGGGAGCGGAGTCCAAGGCGGGCGCCGCGTCCGGCGCCGGGAGCGCCTCCGGAGTCACGGCCTCCGGGGTCACGGCCTCCGGGGTCACGTCGGTGTCGTCGTCCGCTCCCGCGCCGTCGACGTCGGACCGGGGCGCGGCGGGGACGGCCACGGCGGACGGGACCGACGCGGGCTCTGGCTCGGACACGGGTTCGGACACGGGCTCGGACACGGGCTCGGGTTCGGGTTCGGGTTCGGGTTCGGCCCTCACGTCCTGGTCGGGCACGGCCGGTCCGGCGGCGGAGCAGCCCGGCTCCCCCGCACCGCCCCTCCTCGACAAGGACATCCTCGTCCTCGTCCTCGACGCGCGCGGCAGGGTCGTGGAGCGCTACCCCGGCTCGCCCGGCCTGCCCGCCTTCCCCTCCCTCACCGCCGACCGCCTGAAGGCGTATGCGACGCGGTCCGACCCGTCCGGGTTCGGGGAGTCCTACCGCGCCCAGGTGGTCCGCGTCCCCCTGGCCGGCCGCACCCACAAGGGCAGTTACGTGGTCATCGCCCGCTCGACGGCCGAGGACCGCCGAGCCGTCGCGCAGCTCGTCCAGGTGGAGACCACCGCCGCCGTCCCCCTGGTCGCCACCGTCCTGTTCGGCGCGCGCCGCCTCTGCCGCCGGGAGGTGCGTGAGCAGCGGGAGTCGGAACGCCGGCTGCTCGAGTTCATGGCCGCCGCGGGCCACGAGCTGCGCAACCCGCTGACCACGATCTCCGGGTACGCCGAACTCGCCCGCGTCGACGACCCCGCCTTCGCACCCATGCGGCAGGAGGCGCTGGGCCGGATCGCCACCGAGGTCGGCCGGATGAGCACCCTCATCGACGAACTCGTCCTGCTCACCCGTCTCGACCTGGGCCAGCCCCTGCACCTGACCAGCGTGGACCTCGCCCAGCTCTGCCGTGACGCCGCCTCCGCCGCGCGGGACTGCCACCCCGACCACCCCGTACGGCTGCTGCTCGCGCCCGGCGACCACACGGTCACCGGGGACCCCCTCCGTCTGCACCAGCTCGTCGCCAACCTGCTGAACAACGCCCGCGTCCACACCCCGCCCGGCACCACCACCACGCTGGGTCTCGGCACGGAGGACGGCTACCGCGTCATCGAGGTCATGGACGACGGCCCCGGCATCCCCCGTGAACTCCGTACCCGCCTCTTCGAGCCGTTCGTCCGCGGCGAGGCGACCAGGGCTCCGGGCAGCGGACTCGGCCTGAGCATCGTCGCCGCGATCGCGACGGCCCACGGCGGCACGGTCCTCCTCGAACCCTCCAGCGACGGCGCGTGGTTCAGGGTGCGGCTCCCGGCGCCCTTCTGATGCGGAGGCGGTGTGAACAGTTGGCCAGGAGAGGTGTTTTTTACTCAGGCTTGACCTGTTTCTGATCAGACTCCGATCAGACTCCGATCCGATCCGGATCCGCGCCCGCTTAAGTGATCCGCGTGCGGGGGCACATCACCGGTGTGACCTCGCACAACTCCCCCTCCGAGGTCGGCCCGGCGCGCACTCTGATCGACGGCTCATCGATCTACGACGAACGGAACGACGGCTCATCGGCCCGGCTCGGCTAACCGGGTACGTGCTGGGCCGACCTCAACTCGGCGAGGTGCCGCCGCACATGGCTCAGTGCCCCTTCGCGCCGCCCCGGCACCATGCTCCGCAACTCCGCCAGGCGCAGACCCAGTTCGGCGGCGCGGCGCGCGTCGCCGATCTGCCCCCACTGGTGGTGGGCCCGGTCGACGGCCGCCTCGACCGCCGGGTCCCGCACGTCCTGCCCCGCGGCCAGCCGCGCCTCGGCCACGCCCATCCAGGTCTCGCAGCTGCGCGCCGCGTCCCCGGCGAACATCGCCAGGTCGGCCCGCACCTCACGCCAGTGCAGTTCCTCCGCCGTCCCCGCCCCGAACTCCCGCCGGGCGGCCTCCTCCCACCCGGCGGCGAGGGCGTCGGCCTCGGCGTGCCGCCCGTCCTGCACGGCGGCCGTGATGGCGAGATGAGGATCGCCGCCCCCGGCGCCCCCGCCCCCGGACTCCTCGCTGCCGGCCTCCTCGGCCTCCGCGCCCCCGGCCTCCGCGCCCCCGGCCTCCGCGCGCGGCACACCGGCCGGCTCCGGCAGGACGGCGACCGGGTCGGGGAGGACGGCGACCGGGTCGGGCAGGGACGCGGCCGGGTCTCCCTGCGGTCCGGCGCCGGGGGCCGCCGCGTCCTGGGCCAGGAGGATGTCCCCGTACTCCGTCGTGCGCAGCAGCACCTGCTCGTGCAGGACCGCGGGGGGCAGGAGCTGTCCGCTGCGCAGTATCGTCGCGAGCGCCTTCATGTACTGCGGTACGGCCACGCCGCGCCGGGACGGCGGCGGCGCGATCCGCCCGTACACGTTCACCCCCGGGCCGAACGGCACCGGCCGCCCCGCCAGTTGCCGCCACACCTCGGCGTCGGCGTGCAGATCGAGGAACAGGGTCGTGGAGCCGGGGGCGCGGAGCCGGAGTTCCTCGACCATCCAGTGCCAGGGGAAGGCGGTGTAGCGCACGGTGGCCGGGGTCGTGCGGGCCAGCGCGAGGTGCACGAGCCGCTGCTTGCGGTCGAGTTGCAACTGCCCGATGAGGTACACGGTGAGCGGGCCGGGCGCGGTGGCCGCCGCCCGCAGCCGGGTGAGCACGGCCTGCGGCTCCAGCGGGTCGGCGAGTTCGACGACGTTCGCCGTCCCGGTGCCGGACAGCACCTCGGGCGGGACGGCCGCGAGCACGGGAAGCACGGAGGCCGCGTCCACCAGGCACCCCTTGCCCACGGGCGAGGCCGCGAGCAGCAGCACGGTTCCGGGCATCGGTTCCCTCCCCATCGATCACGTACGCCATCCAGCACCGTAACCGCTGCGCGTGCAAACGGGGAAAGGACCGGTCGGGAACGCCCCGTTGAGGGGGGTTCCGGTCAGGAGTCCGTGAGGGCGCCGGGGGCATGGCCGGTGCCGGTGCCGCGGCGGACCACGAAGATCGTCGTATCGTCGTCGAGGTGCCCGCCGGTGTGACCGAGGACGCCGTCGTGGACGAGGCGCACGAGGGCGGCCGGGTCGGTCGCGGCCCGCGGATCGGCGGCGACCGCCCGGTTCAGATAGGCGCTCAGCGGAAAGAACGCCCCGTCCCTGTCCCGTGCCTCCGTCACCCCGTCGGTGACCAGCAGCAGCGACTCGTCGGGAGCGAGCCGCACGGTGATGCCCGCCCGGCCCGGTCCGCGGGTGGTGGGCGAGGGGCCCGTCGGGTCGTCCACCGGTGCCAGCTCGCTCATGCCCAGCGGGAGTCCAGCGTCCAGCGTGAGGACGCGCACGCCGTGGGGGGAGACCAGCAGCAGCGGTTCGTGGCCGAAGTTGACGATGTCGACGGTCAGGGTGCCGAGGCCCGTCGTGTCGGGGCCCCAGTCGGTGCGCTCGCTGCGCAGCTCGGGGAAGTCGAGGAGGACGGCGGTCGCGAAGCGTTCCGCGTCGCCGCGGCCTACGTGGGCGCAGTAGCGGACGTGGCGGATCATCCGGGTCTCCAGCCGCTCGGCCACCGTGCCGGGTTCCGCCTCGTAGTAGGCCGCCTCGCGGAACGTGCCCAGCAGCACGGACGCCGCCTCCACCGCCCCGAGGCCCTTGCCCTGGACGTCGCCGACGAGGACGCGCGTGCCGTACGGGCTCGGCTGGATGTCGTAGAAGTCACCGCCGACGCGGGCCTCGCTGTCGGCGGCGAGATACAGCTCGGCGTGGTCGAGGCCGCCGACGTGCGGCGGCAGCTGGCGCAGCAGGATCTTGCGGGTCGTGTCGACGACGGCCCGCATGTGCAGCATCCGCTCCTGCCCGCGCAACCGGACCGCGCAGGCCAGTACGGCCATCAGCCCTCCGGCGGCGAGGAGGATGAAGTCGGGCAGTCCGGAGCGGTACTGGTGCGGCCAGGACGTGTCGCCCGCGAAGTACACGAGCATGGCGACCACCGCGAACAGCGCCGTCGTCCACACCCCGCAGACCGCGGCGGCGATCCCGGGCACCAGCACCAGCCACGACAGGACCCGGAAGTCACCGCCGGTCGACCAGTCGACCACGGGGACGGCACACAGCACCACCAGCGGCGGAAGCCAGGCGACGCTACGGCCGCGCACCCGCAGCGGCTGCTGCCGCTCTACGGGGTCCGGTGCACGGCGCGCACGCGGCCTCGGCATCCGCATGCCCCTCAGCGAAGCACGCCACCACGCCCCGCGCATCCCGGCCCCGCCCGCGTGGTCTCCCCTGTTCCGGCTGCTCCCCGCCCCGACCGCTCCTGCTCCGACCACTTCCCCTGCTCCGACCACTCCCCGTGCTCCGACTTGCCGACGGGGCGCCCCAGGGTGTGACCTGGAAAGCGGGGCGGGCAGTCGCGGGGGCGGGAAGGAAAAGGAAGGGGAGTGCTCCCATGGCTCAGACGGCACCCCGGCCGGGCACACCGCTGCAGGGTCCGGGCGCACCGGCCACGCGGACGGCACCGGCCACGCCCGACGTCTTCGGCCCGCGCGCCCACACCATCGCGCGCTGGACCCTCGCCGTGGTCCTCGGTCTCGTCTACGGCTACTGGGCGGCGGCCATCAACCGCGACGCGGGCCCGATCACCGGCTGGAACGTGCTGTTCGGCCTGGTGACCGCGTTCGTGTTCGCGGTGCTCCACCTCGCCGTGCAGACCGTCGCGCCCCGGCTGCGCCGGGAACTGCACTCCGCGCTGTGGGCGGCCTTCACGGGCTGCGCCTTCGGCTTCCTCTACAGCCAGGGGGGCGACAGCGTCGTGATGTCGACGATGCTCTCCCTCGTCATCGCCGCGGCCGTGCTCGTGGCGACGTTCTACCGCTACTACACGCACGAGGACGCGACGGGCCACCGCCTGGCGTGAGCCGGGGGCCGAAGCAGGGAGTCGGAACAGGGGGTCAGTCCTCCCCCCCCTCCCAGCCGGGGGTCGGTCCGCCCCCTCCCAGCCGCGGGTCGGTCCTCCCCCTCCCAGGTGCCGGAGGCGGGCCCGTGGTCTGCCGATGAGGGGCGGGCCGCAGGCCCAAACCTTCGGCGGGCGGCGGCAGCCGTTCGGCTTGTCCTGGGGGGCCATTCGCAGTCAGACGCGATGTCAGCGCTCGCGCGGGGGCCACGGGGGGACTTGCCTGAAGGGGTGTTCCCTCGTGTTCGCGGCCCCCTGTCGACCGCGCTGATCCTGCTCGCCTGCCTGCTCGCGCCGGTGGGCGCGCTGGCCGCGTGGGCGACGTACGAGCTGGGCGACCGGGCCCGCTACGAGGCCGTCACCGCGCCGCTCGCCGCCGACCCCGCCGTACGGGAGGCGCTCGCGGACGCGGTCGCCACCGGGATCATGCGCGAGGTGCGGGTCGGGCCGCCGCTGCGCGAGCCGGTACGGAACTTCACGCACGACGCGGCCCGCTCCTTCACCCGGACCGAGGCGTTCCGCACGGCATGGCACACGGCGAACCGGGCGGCCCACGACGCGGTGCTGCGGGCGGTCCGCGAGGAGGGCACCGGCGGCAGCGGGCACGGGGCGCAACCCGTGACCCTCGACCTGGCGCCGGTCGGCGAACGGGTCAAGCGTCAACTCGCCCGCGAACACGTGCCGTTCGCCCATCGCATCCCGGTCGCGCACACCGAGGTCACGGTGCTGTCGGCGGAGGAACTCGTCCAGCTGCGGAAGGGGTATCGCGTGCTCGAAGTCGCCGCGTTCTGGCTGCCGGTCGGTGCGCTCGTCCTGGCCACGGCGGGGATCCTGATCGCCACCCGGCGCCGCCGCGCGGTGTGCGCGACGGGGCTCGGCACGGCGCTCGGCGGCGCCCTGCTCGGCGTCGCCGTCGCCCTCGGCCGCCACCTCACCCTCGCCGACCTGCCCCCGGACGTCTCCCCGGCGGCCGCCGGCGCCGTCTACGACGCCCTCACCGCCACCCTGCGCACCGTCACCTGGGGCCTGCTCGCCCTCGGCGCCGCCGTGGCCGCCGCGGCCTGGATCACCGGCCTCCTCGGGCGACGTCCCCCAGCACCGCCAATGCCTCCGCCAGCTCCCGCGGACCCACCGACGCAAGTCCCAGCCGGACGCAGTTGAAGGCACTGACCTGGGCCCGCCCCGCCACCCGCACCGGCCGCCCTCCCCCTCGCGATGCCACCGGCGCCACCGATGCCGACGCCGACGCCGTCGCGGGCACGCTGAACGCCGGTCCCGGTGTCACCGCCACCCCGCGTTCCGCCGCCGCCGCGCAGAACGTGTCGGCGCGCCAGGGCTCGGGCAGTTCCCACCAGGCGTAGTAGGCGCGCGCGTCCCCCCGCACGGCGAACCCGGCGAGGCGTTCGCGCACGAGCCGCTGCCGGGCCGCCGCGTCCTCGCGCTTCGCGGCGACCAGCCGGGCCACCGTCCCGTCCGAGATCCACCGCACCGCCGCCTCCAGGGCGAACCTGCCCGCGGCCCACCCCCCGGACCGCAACGCGTCCCCGGCCTCCCCGACCCGCCCCTCGGGCACCACGAGGAACCCGACGGTCAGCCCAGGCGCCACCCGCTTGGACAGCCCGTCCACGACGTACACCCGCTCCGGCGCGTACGCCGCCAACGGCAACCCGCCCCCCACACACCCCTCTGCCCCCGCGCGTTCGCCTTCGCCCGCGCCCGCGCCCGCGCCCGCGCCCGCCAGGAACGCCCAGATCCGGTCCTCCACCACCGGCAGGTCCAGCTCCCGCACCACCGACGCCAGTGCGGCCCGGCGCGCGTGCGGCATCGTCGTGGACGTCGGGTTGTGGAGGGTCGGCTGCACGTACACCGCCGACAGGGGCGCCGCCCGGTGCGCGGCGGCCACCGCGTCGGGCCGGAGCCCCGCGCCGTCCGTCGCGAGCGGCACCAGCGTCACCCCCAGCCGCCCGGCGATCTCCTTGACCAGCGGATACGTGAGGGACTCGACGCCGACCCGGCCCCCGGGCCGGACCAGGTGCGCCAGGGCGGCGGCGATGGCCTGCCGGGCGTTCCCGGTGAAGAGGAACCGCTCCGGTTCCGGCAGCCAGCCGGGCACCGCGAGCAACCCGGCCGCCGCCTCGCGCGCCGCGCCCGTGCCGGTCGCCGGGACCAGGCCCAGCGCCTCCCCCAGCACGTCCGTCCGCAGCAGCGGCGCGAGCCCGGCCGCCAGCAGCTCCGCCTGACCGGGCACGGAGGGGTAGTTCAGCTCCAGGTTCACCGGTGCCGCGGAGACCGGCTCCGCCAGCGCCCGACCGGCGCCCGCCCCCGCCGGCGCCGCCCGGACGAACGTGCCGCGCCCGACCTCGCCCACCACCAGCCCGCGCCGCACCAGTTCCCCGTACACGCGCCCGGCCGTGGACCCGGCGATCCCGCGCCGCCGGGCGAACACCCGCTGCGGCGGCAGCCGGTCGCCGGGGCGCAGCCGTCCGGCGGCGATCTCCTCCGCGATGCGGTCGGCGATCCGCCGGTAGTCGCTCACCATGTCCGGGTCCACCCTCCCCCCGGCGCGCCCACCCTCATTGCACCGAGGGCAAAGATCCTATTGCACCGAGAAGTTGGGGCGACCTAGGGTCGACGCATGGCACCCTTCCTCGCATACGAGGACAAAGGGGAAGCGGGTTCGCCGGCGCTCCCTCTCGTCCTCGTCCACGGCCACCCCTTCGACCGCACGATGTGGCGGCCCCAGCTCGCCGCGTTCGCCCCGTCCCGCCGGGTCGTCGCCCCGGACCTGCGGGGCTACGGCGCCTCCCCGGTCGTCCCGGGCGTGACCCCGCTCTCCGTCTTCGCCGAGGACGTCGCGGCGCTCCTCGACGACCTCGGCGTCGCCGAGTTCGTCCTCGCGGGTCTGTCCATGGGCGGCCAGATCGCCATGGAGTGCTATCGACTGTTCCCGCACCGCGTCCGCGGTCTCGTCCTCGCCGACACCTTCCCGACCGCCGAGACCGAGGAGGGCAGGCGCGCCCGGAACGCGACGGCCGACCGGCTGCTGCGGGAGGGGATGGACGGATACGCCGACGAGGTGCTGTACCGGATGGTCGCCCCGTACGCGGACGCCGAGGTCGCGGCGCATGTGCGCCGCATGATGACGGGGACCGGTCCCGAGGGCGCGGCGGCGGCTCTGCGCGGGCGGGCCGAGCGGCCCGACTACCACGAGCTGCTGACCCGCGTCGCGGTGCCCGCGCTGGTCGTCGTCGGCGCCGACGACGAGTACACCCCGGTCGCCGACGCCGAGGCCATGCACGCCGCCCTGCCCGACTCCGTCCTCCGGGTGATCGACGGTGCGGCCCACCTGCCGAACCTGGAACGCCCCGACCTCTTCAACGAGGCGCTGGAGGACTTCCTGGCCCGGCTGGACTGAGGCCGGACACTTCACCCGTTCGGCCTACAGCGCATGCGGCGCGCCCTGCCCCGCGTGAGCATGCGGGTGAGCTGTCCGCCCTTCTGAGGAGGCCCTCCCATGGCCCAGCACAGCGCCGAACCGCGTTCGAACGCCCACAGCCACCAGACCATCTCGACGCCGACGCCCCCGCAGGGGCGGCACTCCGGTTCGTCCTGGGCGATCGGCGGCATGGTCTTCGCCGGTGTCCTCATGATGGTCGGCGGGGTGCTGGGCATCCTCAACGGCATCTCGGCGATCGCCACGGACAACGTCTACACGAACATCGGCGACTACGTGTTCGAGTTCAGCCTCACCACCTGGGGCTGGATCCACCTCGTCCTCGGAGTCGTCGTCGCCTTCACCGGCTTCGGCATCCTCCAGGGCCGGGACTGGGCGCGGGGCGTGGGTATCGCCCTGGCGTCCCTCTACGCCATCGCGTGGTTCATGTTCCTCCCGTACGCGCCCGTCTGGGCCGTCATCGTGATCGCCGTCTCGGTCTTCGTGGTGTGGTCCCTGGCGACGGCCCCGGAGCAGGAGACGTACACCTGACCCGGCTGCCGCGGCGGCGGCCCGCGCCCCCAGCGCGCGGCGGCACCGGTCGCCCCGGCCCGGTGCCGCCGCCGCGGTGGGCCGCCCGCACCCGGGCGGCAGGCCCGCCCTCCGTGCCGCGCGCAACCTTCGGCCCGTCCACCCCGTCCTTGGATGAGGAGCACAGAACCACCGCGGGTGATCGGAAGGCCGGCCTTGGAGAGCACCACCGTCGAACGGCCCGAGCCGGTCACCGCCCGCCGGGCCACCCACGGCGGCACGAAGGGTTTCGCCTTCCTGCTGCTGACCGGGGTGAGCGCGGTCGTCGCCTGCCGGCTGATCGGTGTCGACGCCTTCACCCCGGCCCCCCAGCTCCTCGCGTTCCTGCCCTGGCTGCTCGCCCCCACCGGCCTCGCCCTGCTCCTGTCCGCCCGCGCCCGCTCCTGGACCGGCCTGACCTGGGGTGTGGTGCTGCTCGGCGCGCTGGCCTGGTACATCGAGCCGTACGGGAAGACGAACGCGCCGGGCGGTCCGGCGCTCGCCCGGATCCGGGTCATGACCTCGAACGTGCACTTCGGCGACGGCACCGCCGCCCTCGTCCGGGCCGTGGAACGCGAGCGCCCCGACATCGTGTTCGTCGAGGAGTGCCAGGCCACCTGCACGGCCACCCTCCGCGACACCTTCGGCGACCTCAGCGGCGACAAGCCCGCCTACCCCTACCGCCGGGCCGTCGAGGGCTACGGCTCCGACGGTTCAGTCATCCTCAGCCGCCACCCCCTCAAGGGCACCGACCCGGTCCCCGGCACCATGGGCATGCCCGGCGCCGTCGCCGACGTCGAGGGCCACCCCGTACGGCTGCAACTGGCGCACCCCATGCCACCGCTGGCCGGACAGGTCGGCACCTGGCGGCGGGAACTCGGCGCGCTGCGCGCGTACGCGGCGGCCGACACCCGGACCCCGACCATCGTCGCCGGCGACTTCAACGCCACCCAGGACCACGCGGCCTTCCGGGACATCCTCGACACGGGGCTCGGCGACGCCGCCCGGCTCACCGGTGACGACCGCAGAGCGACCTGGCCCTCCCGGACCACCCCGCGGTTCGGCGCCCAGATCGACCACGTCCTCGTCTCCTCGAAGGACTTCTCCGCCCGCGAGACCCGCTTCCTGGAACTGGGCGGCACCGACCACGACGCGGTGGTCGCCGATCTGACCCTCCACCGGCGGAAGTGACGCCGCGGACGGGCCACCGTCGCCCCGGCCCACCGGAGAACGTCACACGATCGGGCGATCTCCGGTGGTGATAATGGCCGCATGCCCCGCCCGTTCGCCATCGGCCTGACCCCGCCCGACTGGCTGGTCCGCACCCTCCAACCCCAGCAGGCGCCGCCCGTCAACCGACCCGCCGTGGCGCGCGCGGCGGTCGCCCTGACCCTGCCGCTCGCCCTCGGACTCGCCGCCGGCCGCCCCGAGTACGGCGCCCTCGCCTCGATGGGTGCCCTGTCGGGCGTCATCAGCGACACGGCGGACGCCTACCGCATGCGCCTGCTGAACATCGCGGTCCCCCAGTTGTTCAGCGCGATCGGCATCACCCTCGGCTCCCTGGTCTACGGCCACGGCTGGGTCACCGTCGCCGCGCTCACCGGGGTCGCGCTGGTCTCCGGGATGATCTCGACGATCGGCGCCGTCGCCTCCGTGTCGGGGCTGCTGCTGCTCCTCAACTCCGTGGTCGGCGCGGGCCTGCCCATGCCGGGCGACTGGTGGCTGGCGCCGCTGCTGATGACCGGCGGCGGCCTCCTCGTCCTCGTCCAGGCCCTGCTCGCCTGGCCGCTGAGGGCCGGCGTACCGGAACGCGCATCCGTCGCCGACACCTACCGCAAGGTCGCCGACCTGCTCGCCGCGACCGCCTCCGACGCCGCCGACGCGTACGACACGGCCCGGCACGCGGTCACCCAGTCCCTCAACCAGTCCTACGACCTGATCCTCGCCCGCCGCGCCCGCCACCACGGCCGCAGCCCCGACCTGGTCCGGCTCCTCGCCCAGCTGAACGCGGTCACCCCCCTCGTGGAGGCCGCCCCCGCCCTCCGCCTCTCCGGGCGCCCGCTCCCCGACGAGATCCCCACCGCCGTCCGCCATGTCGCCGAGGCCGTCGACACCGGGTACTCCGGGCCGCTGGGGCTGCGGCTGCCCACGCCCGGGAGCGAGACCGGCAAGGCGGTCGACCAGGCGCTGCGGCACGCCGCCGAGGTCGTCACCGAGGGCTCGCCGGACGCGCTGTCCCGGGCCGACGACCACCTCGGCCGGACCGCGCCGCTCCGGGTGCGCGCCGCACGCGCCGCCCGTGACGTGGCCCTGTCCGCCGCGTCCTGGCGCTACGGCCTGCGCCTCGCCCTGTGCATCGGCATCGCCCAGGCGCTGGTCTCCCTCGTCGCCGTGCCGCGCTCCTACTGGGTGGCGCTGACCATCACCTTCGTGCTGAAACCCGACTTCGGCTCGGTGTTCTCCCGCGCGCTGCTGCGGGCCCTCGGCACGGTCGTCGGCCTGGTCGTCGCGGCGGCGATCCTCGCGGAGGTCCCGCGCGGCTGGTGGGACGTCCCGGTGATGCTGTGCCTCGCCCCCCTCATCCCCGTCTTCACCCCCCGCGGCTACGGCTACCAGACCGCCGCCATCACGCCCGTGATCCTGCTGCTGTCCGACATCCTCAACCACCAGGGCACCGGCCTGCTCGTGCCCCGCCTCGTCGACTCCCTGGTGGGCTGCGGAATCGCCCTCGTCGCGGGCTACCTGCTGTGGCCGGAGAGCTGGCACGCCCGCGTCGGGGCACGGCTCGCGGACGCCGTCGCCGACACCGCCGCGTACGTGGAACACGTCTTCGGGGCGGCCGGGGAGGACCCCGGCGGGCGGGCCCGCAAGCGCCGCGGCCTCTACCGGGACCTGTCCGCCATCCGTACGGAGTTCCAGCGGGCGCTGACCGAGCCGCCGCCCACGGGGCGGCGGGCCGCTGCCTGGTGGCCGCTGGTGGTGGCGGTCGAGCGGATCGTCGACGCGACGACGGCGGCGCGGGTGCGGGTGCGGCAGGGGGCCGAGCCGCCGTCGGCGGCCGAGGTCGCCCAGGTCGCCCTGCAACTGCGCGAGCTGGCGGACGGGCTGCGGAAGACCGACGTCCTCTACGCGGTCCGGTCGGATCTGAGCGGTCCGCCGGGGAGCGTCCTGGAGCCGCTGCGCCAGGAGGTCGCGGCGGCCCGCGCGATCACGTCGGCACCCGACCGGAACGCCGTCGGGTAGCGGCGGGAGTCGTCCGGCGGGGGCGGGGCGGTCAACCCGACGCAGGGCGCTGAATCGTTACGCCTGCCCCGCACGGGTGACGGGAGGAGGGTTCGCAGACGGAAAGCCGTAATGATCGGACCCGTCCAACCGGACGATTCACTTCCCATCTGACAAGGGGATGTTCGCCATGCGGCGCACCGCCACCGTCCTGCTCGGAACCCTCGCCCTGGCCGGCGCCCTGGCCCCGGCCGCCCACGCGGTCCCGGACCCGGCGGCCACGGTCACCTGCCTCACCGAGACCCCCGCCGCCGTCACCGAGCTGGCCGACCCGGCCGTCCTCCTCGACCCGGCCGGCCTGCTGGACCCGGCCGCCGCGCCGGGCGTGAGCTGTCTGGCCCCCTGAGCCCCACGGCGACGCACCGCGGGCCGTCCTCCCACCGGGAGAACGGCCCGCGTTCGCATCTGCACGGACAGGGGCGGGACAGCCCGTCCGGGCCCCCGCGCGCACCCGTGGCGTCGGCGCACGCGGGGGCGGCTCGCTCAGACGCCGATGTCGCAGCCGTCCGCGCGGTAGACCGCCACGACCGCCGGGCGGACGATCTTGCCGGGCCCGTCGGGCCAGGTGCTCCTGGGGTTCTCGACGGAGGCGCCGTCCAGCTCACCCGGGTGCTGCACCGCGACCAGGACACGGCGGTCGGTGATGATCGGACCGCAGGTCTCGGCGCCGCTCGGCACCGTCAGGAACTGCTTCAGCTCACCACGGCGCTCCCCCTTGGTCGCCACGCCGAAGAGACCGTCGTGCGAGCCGAGCTGGTTGCCGTCGGTGGAGATCCACAGGTTGCCGTACGGGTCGAAGGCGACGTTGTCCGGGCAGGAGATCGGGGAGACGTCGTCCTTCGGGAAGCCCGCGAAGTACGTCGCCGGGTCGTCGGGGTCGCCCGCGACGAGGAACAGCAGCCACGCGAACCGGGTGCTCTCGGGCCGGTTCCAGCGCTCGGTGAGCTCCAGGACCTGGCCGTGCTTGTTGGCGTTGCGGGGGTTGGCCTCGTCCGCCTTGGGGTTGGCGCCGACACCGCGGTTGGAGTTGTTGGTGAGGGCGACGTAGACCTTGCCGGTGACCGGGTTGGGCTCGATGTCCTCGGGGCGGTCCATCTTCGTCGCGCCGACCTTGTCACCGGCGAGCCGCGTGAAGACGAAGACCTCCTCGGCGGTCATGCCCTCGACGTGCGAGACGGCGCCCTTCGCGGTCGCGGTGGCCAGCGGGATCCACTCGCCGCTGCCGTCGAACTCACCGTCCGCCGGGAGCTTGCCCGTGCCGTCGATCTCGATGGCGGGGGAGTCACCGGTGAGCTTGGCGACGTAGAGGGTGCCCTCGTCGAGCAGCGAGAGGTTGTGCTCGCGCACGGCGCGGCCCGACCCCTTCCTCATCCGCTTGCTGCTGACGAACTTGTAGAAGTAGTCGAAGCGCTCGTCGTCACCGGAGTAGACGACGGGACGGCCGTCGGCGGTGAGCCGGATGGTCGCGGCCTCGTGCTTGAAGCGGCCGAGGGCGGTGTGCTTGCGCGGCGTGGACGACGGGTCGTACGGGTCGAACTCGACGACGTACCCGAACCGGTGCACCTCGTTCGGCTCCTGGGCCACGTCGAACCGCTTGTCGAAGCGCTCCCACTTGCGCTCGGTGGCGCCGGTGCCGATTCCGTACCGCTTGTCGGTGGGCCGGCTGCTGTTGGCGAAGTACTGGTTGAAGTTCTCCTCGCCGTGCAGCGTGGTGCCCCAGGGGGTGGTGCCGCCGGAGCAGTTGTTGAGCGTGCCGAGGACCTTGCGGCCGGTGGGGTCGGCGGAGGTCCTGAGGAGGTCGGAGCCGGCGGCGGGGCCGGTCAGCCGGAACGGGGTGGTGGCGGTGACCCGGCGGTTCAGATGGTGCCGGGGCACGGCGGTGAGCCTGCCGGTGCGCCGGTCCTCCTCCACCACGACGGCGGACAGGCCGTGCGCCGCCCAGGCGACCTCGACCTGGTCGCGGGTCGGGTTGGCGGCGTCGTAGCCGCGGAACATGAGCATCTCGTCGGTGTACTCATGGTTGGCCACGAGAAGCTTGCGGCCGCGCTCGCCGGGGAGCGGCAGCAGCGCGAGGAAGTCGTTGTTGTAGCCGAACTGCCCGGCCTGGGCGGCGGCCGTCTGGTTCTCCGGGTCGAACGCCGGGGCACCGCGCAGGATGGGCTCGCCCCAGCGGATGACGACGTTCTGCTTGTATCCCGCGGGGACGGTGACGGCGTCCGCCGTGTTGGGCGCGACGGCGTCGAACCGCAGGCCGCGGACCGCCTTGCGCTTCGGGGTGCTCTTGGTGGTGGCGGTGGCGGTGGTCCCGGTGGTGGCCGCGGCGGCCTGCGGGGCGGTGCCGAACGCCGTCGCCGTACCGGCCGCGGTGGCCACGGTGACGACGGCGGCGGCGCGCATCACGGACCGGCGGCTGAGCGCGGAGGCGATCACGTCGCCCACGTACTCGTTGGCGCTGGTGTTCGGCACCTCGTGGAAGCAGGCGTCACCACAGCGGAACCGACAGGTCATGGCGGAACGGCCGCCGGGGTGCGAGCCGATCATGGGCAGCAGCTTGCGCACGTTGCGCTCCCTCTTATGTGCCTTTGGTGTGAGCGCGACGTTAGGGGCGCGCGTGTTCGAGCACGGGGACGGAGGGTGAACGGCAGGTGAACCCACGACAGTTGAGGCGGTATTGACAGCTCCCGGTCGCGGGGTTAGAGAAACCTCCCGCCCCACCCCAAGATCGCCAGTCGCGGCGGCTAACCTTACGTGTCCGTCCTGGCCAGGGATTGACGGGCTACAACTCACGCGAAGGGTTGCGCACATGGGCATTCTCTCTCTCCTGCGGAACGCGTTCTCCCGCTCACGCAAGGGGCGCGACACGGTCCCTTCGCAGGAGGCGGAGCAGGTCTCCCCGAAAGAGCCGACGACCACGGGTCCTGAGGGGGGTGCCGAATCAGCCACCACCGCTTCCCCGCGGGAGGCCGAGCCGGGTTCCACGGGGGCTGAGGAGCGGGGTACCTCGCGGGAGACCGAGCCGAAGCTTCCGGCCCAGGGGTCCGAGCCCAAGCCGGCCCCGTCCGTCGCCGACGAGCTGGTCTCGGCGGCCTTCGACAACGTGACGGTGCCGAAGCCACGGACGGAGGAGCGGGAGCCTGCGGAGGCCGAGGCGGGTACGCCGGGGGCGGAGGCCGAGGCAGCCGCCGCGGCGGAGCCTGCGGAGGCCGGGGGCAAGGCCGAGGTGGCCGACGAGCGAGCTGCGGACGCCGAGGCCGAGGCCGGGGAACCGGAGGCGGAGCCCGCGGCGGAGGCCAAGGCCGAGCAGCCGGTCGCGGCGGCGAAGGCCGAGCGGGAGGAAGAGGAGCAGGTCGAGGCGGAGGCCCTCGCGGCAGCCGCTGAGCCCACGGCGGAGGCTGCGCCTGAAGCTGCCCCGGACGCCGTCGAGGCCGAGGGCGCGGCCGAGAAGGAGAGCGAGAAGGAGACCGCGCAGGAGACCGAGGCTGTCGCTGAGGCGGAGCCGGCGGTTGCGGAGCCCGCCCCGGCGGCCGGCCCGGAGCCTGTCGCGGAGGGTGAGCCGAAGGCCGAGGCGGACTCGGTCGCGGAGCCGGTCGCGAAGGGCGAGCCCGAGCCCCAGCCGGAGCCGGCGGCCGCACAGGAGGCCGACGCCGAGCCGCAGGCCGAGCAGGCGGAGAAGGCCGAGAAGGCCGAGGAGCCCGAGGTCGAGGCCGACGCCGAGCCCGAGGCTGCCACGGCCCCCGAGGCCACGAACCCGGCGGAACCGCAGGCCGAGTCCGCCCCCGAGCCTGAGGCTGCTACGGCCCCCGAACCGGAAGCTGCCACAGCGCCCGAGCCGCAGGCCGACGCCGCCGAGCCCTCCGCCCCGGAGGCCGCCCCCGAGGCGGAGCCGCAGGCGACCCCCACGGCGGAGGAGCCCGAGCCGCAGGCCGAGAAGGCCAAGGAGCCCGAGGTCGAGGCCGAGGCTCCCACGGCCCCCGAGGCCACGAACGGGGCGGAGCCGCAGGCCGAGTCCGCCCCCGAGCCTGAGGCTGCTACGGCCCCCGAACCGGAAGCTGCCACAGCGCCCGCGCCGCAGGCCGACGCCGCCGAGCCCTCCGACCCGGAGGCCGCCCCCGAGGCGGAGCCGCAGGCGACCCCCGCGGCGGAGGAGCCCGAGCAGGAGCCCGTCAAGGCGGCCGAGCCCGCCGAGGCGTCGGAGCCCGCAGCCGTGGCGGCACCCGAGCCGGAGGAAGTGAAGGCTCCCGAGCCCGACGCCGCCCCCGAGGCCGTGGCGGCGGCCGACGAACCCGCGCAGCCCACCGCCACCCCCGAACCCACGGACGCCGTCGAATCCACGGACGCCCCGGAGACCGCAGCCGTCTCCGCCACCCCCGCGACCCCCGCCGCCCGCGTCCGCTCCAGCGCCCCCGGTCTCTCCACCGCCTACAAGACTGCCGGCGCCGTCCTGAAGAAGCACGACCTCACCGGCGCCCGCGCCAAGGTGTACCTCGTCCTCGACCGCTCCGCGTCGATGCGCCCGTACTACAAGGACGGCTCCGCCCAGGCCCTCGGCGAGCAGGCCCTCGCCCTCGCGGCCCACCTCGACCCCGAGGCCACCGTCCCCGTCGTGTTCTTCTCCACCGAACTCGACGGCACCGGCGCGCTCACCCTCGCCGAGCACGAGAACAAGATCGACGAGCTGCACAACGGCCTCGGCCGCATGGGCCGCACCAGCTACCACGCGGCCGTCGAGGAGGTGCTCGCCCAGCACCAGAAGTCGGCGGACCCCACCGCCCCCGCCCTCGTCGTCTTCCAGACGGACGGCGCCCCGGACGCGAAGACCCCCGCCACCCAGGCGCTCACGGACGCCGCGAAGAACCACCCCGGCGTGCACTTCGCCTTCGTCGCCTTCGGTGACCCGGAGAACAAGGCGTTCGACTACCTCCGCAAGCTGAAGACGGGCAACGCCTCGCACTTCCTGGCCGGCGAGACCCCGCGCGAGCTGACGGACGCCGAGGTCTACGAGGGCATCCTGGCCGCCTGGCGCCCGTAACCCTGCCTCGCGTCCCGCACCGGGACGCACCGTGCCGTCCGCCTCCCACCCAGTAAAACGGGAGGCGGGCGGCACCCCCGTGTCGGCTAGGATTTCAAGACTCACGCCTTACGAAATCGACCGACCTGGGAGCATCCCCCGATGGCTCGACACCTCATCACCAGCGCCCTTCCCTACATCAACGGGATCAAGCACCTGGGCAACATGGTGGGGTCCATGCTCCCGGCGGACGTGTACTCCCGGTACCTCCGCCAGCGCGGCCACGACGTCCTGTACATCTGCGCGACGGACGAGCACGGCACCCCGGCGGAGCTGGCGGCGAAGGAGCTGGGCCTCCCCGTCGACGAGTTCTGCACGCAGGCGCACGACGCGCAGAAGGCCGTCTACGACGGCTTCTCCCTCGCGTTCGACTACTTCGGCCGCAGCTCGTCCGCGCAGAACGTGGAGATCACGCAGCACTTCGCCCGCAAGCTCAAGGAGAACGGGTTCATCGAGGAGCGGGCGATCCGCCAGGTGTACTCGCCCACCGACGGCCGCTTCCTCCCGGACCGCTACGTCGAGGGCACCTGTCCGCACTGCGGCTACGACAAGGCGCGCGGCGACCAGTGCGAGAACTGCACCCGCGTCCTGGACCCCACCGACCTGATCGACCCGCGCTCCGCCATCTCCGGCTCCACGGACCTGGAGGTCCGCGAGACCAAGCACCTCTTCCTGCTGCAGTCGAAGCTGCAGCGGGAGGTCGAGGAGTGGGTCGCGGCGCACGAGCACCAGTGGCCCCAGCTGGCGTCGTCCATCGCCCGCAAGTGGCTCACCGAGGGCCTGCACGACCGGGCGATCACCCGTGACCTGGACTGGGGCGTCCCGGTCCCCGCGGACACCTGGCCGGAGCTGGCCGCCGAGGGCAAGGTCTTCTACGTGTGGTTCGACGCGCCGATCGAGTACATCGGCGCGACGAAGGAGTGGTCGGACCAGGACCCGGAGAACCGCGACTGGAAGTCCTGGTGGTTCGACGTCGACACCGACGTCCGCTACACGCAGTTCATGGCGAAGGACAACGTCCCCTTCCACACGGTGATGTTCCCGGCCACCGAGCTGGGCGTCCGGGAGCCGTGGAAGAAGGTCGACGTCGTCAAGGCGTTCAACTGGCTGACGTACTACGGCGGGAAGTTCTCGACGTCGCAGAAGCGGGGCGTCTTCACCGACCAGGCCCTGGAGGTCCTCCCGGCGGACTACTGGCGCTACTTCCTGATCGCCAACGCCCCCGAGTCGGACGACTCGTCCTTCACGTGGGAGCACTTCACCGCCACGGTCAACAAGGACCTCGCCGACACGCTCGGCAACTTCGTCAACCGTGTGCTGTCCTTCTCCCGCAAGCGCTTCGGCGACGAGGTCCCGGCGGGTGCGGCGGCCGGTGAGGCCGAGGCGAAGCTGGGCGAGGAGATCGCGCGGCTCCTCGCGGAGTACGAGGAGCACATGGACGCGCTCCAGTTCCGCAAGGCGGCGGCCGCGCTGCGCGCGCTGTGGTCGGCGGGCAACTCCTACCTGGAGGAGAAGGCCCCCTGGCTGGAGATCAAGACCGACCAGGACGCCGCGGCCCTCACCCTGCGCACGGCGATGAACCTCATCCACCTCTACGCGGTGGTCTCCGAGCCGTTCATCCCGACCTCCTCCGCCGCCATGCGCGGCGCGTTCGCCCTGGAGAACGACACCGCCACCTGGGTCACCCCGGAGCAGGCCAGGTCCCTGACCGCGGTCCCCGCCGGCACGCCCTTCACCGTCCCGCCCGTCCTGTTCGCCAAGCTGACGGAGGACGACCTGCAGGCGTACAAGGAGCGCTTCGGCGGCCAGGCCGAGTAGCGCACCACAGCCGGGAGGCAACCCCCCAGAGCCGGGTGGGCGTCTCCCGGTACATGGCACTGTTCGGAAACGCGCATACCGTCAATCCCGCGAAGGCCCAGCAGGACTACGCACGTCTGCTGGGTCACGGTGAGCAGGTGCACGCCGCGTTCCTGCTCATCCGCGACACCATCCTGTTCACCGACCGGCGTCTCATCCTCATCGACAAACAGGGGATCACCGGCAAGAAGGTCGAGTACCACTCCGTCCCGTACCGCAGCATCACGCACTTCTCGGTCGAGACGGCCGGTCACTTCGACCTCGACGCCGAGCTGAAGATCTGGCTGTCCGGCACCCACGAACCGATCGAGAAGACCTTCACCAAGGGCGTCGACATCTACGAGGTCCAGGCGATCCTCACGCAGTTCGTCGCCGGGTAGCCCCACCGGCACGAGGTGCGGCATCGCCGAGGTCCACGGTGGTCGGCGGGCCGCTCGTGGGACGGGCGCGCGCGAAACGGCCTGATATTACTGGGACATGCAGGAAGAGACCGCACGTTCCGCGATCGACACGTTCATCTCCGCGTTCAACGCCTCGGACGACAGCTATGTGACCGCCCTGCTCTCCCAGGCCCTGACCTCGGACGTGGTCTTCTGGGGGCCGTTGGGGCGTAGCGAAGGGATCGGGGCGGTCGAGCGGTTCGTGCTGGACATCCGACGCCACCCGGCGGGGACCGGCACGATGGTGCGCTGCTCGGCGGTCGACATGCCTGACGAATGGGCCCGGTACCAGTGGGTGTTCACCACACCTGACGGAGGCCCCCACCTGGCGGGAACGGACGTCGTCCACCTGCGACGGAGCCTCATCGACCAGATCATCGTCTTCGCGGGAGAGATCGAACCGTTCGCCTCCTGAACGATCCTTCTGCCGCTGCCCTTCTCCGGAGGGCGTCCAGGCCCGGCGCCCGCTGCCGCGACCGCCGAACGGGCACGGGGGCGTGGTGACTCCGCCCGGCCACCGGAGAAGGACGGCCGGGCGGGTCACGTTCGGGTGGGGCGGGGTCAGGAGAGGGTGCCTGCGCCCGTGGTGGTGGCCAGGTCGGTCAGGAGGTTCTTCACCGACGTCTCCAGGCCGGCCGTCAGCGTCGGCGTCCAGTTCACCGTCGTCTTCAGCTTCTTCGAGTTCGCGGCGTTGTACGCGGCCACGAGGTCCGTCGCCGTGCCGTTGACGACGTTGCCTGTCCCGGCGAGGGAGCCCGTGCCGTCGCCGCTCAGCAGCTTCGCGGTCTTCGCGCCGGCCGGGATCCGCCACACGTTGTGCTCGGCCACGACCTGCGCCTTGGCGCGGGAGTCGATGCTGTACTTCGACTCGTAGCCGTTGAGGGGCGTCGTGTCGTAGACGTTGTTGTAGAGGTGGATCTGGCCGATGCGGGCCAGCGGCGCGCGCTGGACGATGCCCTTCCACACGTTGTGGTGGAGGGTGACGCGGAGCTTGCCCGTGGAGTCGGTGTCGCTGCTGCCGATCAGCATCGTCTTGTCGTGGTGGGAGAAGACGTTGCGTTCGACGGTCACCAGGTCGGAGCCGTTGGTGATGTCGAGGGCGCCGTCGTGGATCTGGTACTTGCGGCCGAAGTACGTCTTCAGCGACGTGTCGAAGGTCGGCTCGTCGGTGAACGTGTTGTGGTCGGCCCAGACGTTGGTCGCCCCGCGCAGGGTGACCGAGTCGTAGGCGGAGTTCCACTCGCCGGACGAGCCGTCCGTCGGGTCCCACTGCGGGAAGCAGTCCTCCGTCGCGGCGAACGTCAGGTTGCGGATGATCACGTTCTTGACGTTCTGGACCTGGAGGCTGCCGCCCGTGATCCCCGCCTTGGTGCCGGGGACACCGATGAGGGTGGTGTTCGACGGGACCCGGAAGACGATGTTCTTCTTCTGCTTGTCCGCCGCGGCCTTGCGGGCGGTCTCCTGGGCACCGGACGGTGCCTTCTTGCCGTACGTCGACGGGTCGAAGGCATTGAGGTACGCGGAGAGCGAGTAGCCGGTGCCGGAGGCGTAGTCCGCGCAGGTCAGCTTCTTGCCCGCGTCGTCGGTGTTGGCGTCGATCGTGCCCTTGATCTTGATGATGCGGGGGGTGGTGTCGGTCTGCGCGCCGAGCGCCTTCACCAGTTGGGCGCGGGTCGAGACCGTGAAGGTGTGCGCCGCGTCCGCCTTCGAGCCGCCGGTGGTGCCGGACCCGGAGGCCGCCCAGCCGTCCTTGGCGGGCAGCACCTGCCGGTAGAGGTCCGTGGGGGCGGCGCCCGCGTTCATCACCAGGACGCCGGCGCCGACACCCGCGGCCACGGCGGCGGCGGTGACCACGAGGACGCGGCGCTTGCGGAGGGACCGGCGGTGGGAGGGGCGCGAGGAGACAGAAGCCACGGATGAGTCCTTACGTAACGTACGTGATTCGGGTGAACACGTGGTTCGTGTGGAACCCCTGTGAAGGGAGTTCCGACTCATGGGTGGTCGCCGTTCGGGGAAAGGTTGCCCCCGAGTTCACTTTTCCCTGCTGCTCCCGCCGGGGCCGCCGAAGCCGCCGCCCTCCGGGGCCTCGCCCGCGGTGACCGTGGCGATCTTCTCGGCGGAGCCGAGCGTGCCCGACCCGGCCAGGCCGCCGGTGTCGGACCCGGAGGCCGAACCGCCTGCCTACACGCTGTACTCCTCGCCGTTCTCGACGCCCTCACCGGAGTGGACGACGTTCTGGATGGTCTTGGAGGTGACGTACGAGGCGACGATCCCGCCGTCGGAGTCGACGATGTGCAGTGCCCGCGCTACCGGAGGCGAGCAGCGTGCCGCCGCTGACGGTGAAGCTGCCGTTGACGTCGAGCGCGCCGTTGCCGCCCGACTCGGGGCCGTTGACGACGATCGTGCCGCCGGTGATCTCGGCGGTGCCGTTGGAGTCGAACCCGTCGCCCTGGGAGCGGAGGACCAGGGTGCCGCCGGTGACCTTGGCGGTGTAGTCGCCGACGCTCTCGCCGCCACCACCGCCGGGTCCGCCGCCCGGTCCGCCGCCGGCCGAACAGGCCCATGCCGAGCCCGACCCCGACCGAGGACGAGCTGAGCGTCATCGCCACCGCGAGCACACCGACGTTGACGCCGAGGAACGCGGCGATCAGGTCGCGGCGTTCGATGGCGGGGCAAGTAGACCGCGAAGGTCAGCACGGAGATGGCGGCCAGATCGGCGACCACGAGAAGGGTCTGGTCCAAGACCCGGGACGATGGCGGATCGCGCTGTGAGCCCGCTTTGGCTTCCCTCAACCGAACTTGAGAAGTGCGCGGGGCCAACGCCCGGTGCACCGGGGAGATGACGGGGAAAGCCCGTGAACCGTGATAATCCATGTCCATGTCCCTGGCCCCACCCCCCGCCCCGCCCGAGGCCCGCGCGTGAACGGCCTGCCCGAGCCCGGACCCCCCGACCCGGTCCTCCATCTCCTCACCGACATCGTGGCCGTCGGCGCCCCCTACGCCCTGGCCGTGACCGGCGACCACGCGGTACGGGCCCACGGACTGACGGAGAGCCGGCCGCCGGGCCGCCTGCTGGAGGTGGCGACGGAGCACCCGGCCCCGATGGACGAGATCGCCGGCGTCGTCCGCGCCGGGCTGGCGGGGCGCGGATGGCTCGTGGACGAGGCGGAGGGCACCCCGCTCTCCGCCCGCCTCCTCGTCACCGAACCGACGACGGCGGAGGTGCGCACCCTGGACATCCTCAAGGAGTCCCTGTGGCACCCCGCGGTCGAGACGTCGCTCGGGCCGACCCTCTCCCTGGAGGACGTCGTCGGTACGAAGGTGCGGGCCCTCGCCGACCGGAACACCGCCCGCGACCTGGTCACGGTCCACGCGGCCGGGGCCCACTGGACCGTCCCCGAACTGGAGGAACTGGCCCGCCGCCACACCTCCGCCACCGCCTCCACCTTCGATCTCGCCGACCTCCAGGCCCGGTTGGAGGCCACCGAGTGGCTCGACGACAGGGAATTCGCTCGCCAGGGCCTCGACGAGCAGGCCACCCTGTCACTCCGTCGGTGGGCCCAGTCCTGGGCCGCCGACATCGCCGAACGCCTGCTGGAGGAGGAGGCGTTGACACCCCCACCGGAGGCCGAGTGAGCAAACGCCGTTACGTCGCCCGAGGAGTCCCCGGCGGCAACCGCATCTACGACCACCGCCGCCGCGGCTGGTGGGGCGACCTCTACGAACTCTGTCCCGACGACCTCCTGAGGGAGCTGAACGGCGGCAAGGACCCGGCGAGGCTGTCGGCGCTGCTGAAGCGGTACCGGGCCCTGAAGCGGTAGCCCGCGCGGGGCGGGGCGCCGAGGGCACGCGAACGGGGCGGTGTACTCCGACGCCCTGTCGGTGTACACCGCCCCGGTGGGGTGAGGTGCGGGGTGGTACGAGGTGCGGGTGAATGGGGTGCGAGTGGAGCGGGGTGCGGAGGGGCGGGGTGCGGGTGGCTGCCCGCGCTGTCACGGGGGTTACTTCGGGTCGCCGTCGAACTTCGCGGTGGACCAGACGTAGCCGAGCACCGCGAGACCGACGCACCAGGCCACCGCGAGCCAGCCGTTGTGGCCGATCTCGGTGCCGAGGAGCAGACCGCGCAGGGTCTCGATGGCCGGGGTGAACGGCTGGTACTCGGCGATCGGCTGGAACCAGCCCGGCATGGAGTCCAGCGGCACGAAGGTGCTGGAGATCAGCGGGAGGAAGATCAGCGGCATCGCGTTGTTGCTGGCGGCCTCGGCGTTCGGGCTGACCAGGCCCATCCCGACGGCGATCCAGGTGAGCGCCAGGGCGAACAGCGTGACCAGTCCGAAGGCGGCCAGCCACTCCAGGACGGTGGCGTCGGTGGAGCGGAAGCCGACGGCCACGCCGACCGCGCCGACGAGGACCACGCTCATCAGGCACTGCGCCACACTGCCGATGACGTGCCCGACGAGCACCGACGCGCGGTGGATCGCCATCGTGCGGAAGCGGGCGATGATGCCCTCGGTCATGTCGTTCGAGACGGACACCGCGGTGCCGATGGTGGTGGATCCGACCGTCATCAGCAGCAGACCGGGCAGCAGGTAGGCGACGTAGTCGGAGCGGTCGGCGCCGCCGCCGAGGCCGGCGCTCATCGCGTCTCCGAAGATGTAGACGAACAGCAGCAACAGCATGACCGGTGTGAGCAGCAGGTTCAGCGTCATCGACGGGTAGCGCCTGGCGTGCAGCAGGTTGCGGCGCAGCATGGTCGTCGAGTCGCGGACGGCGAGGGAGAGGGAACTCATCGCAGGGCCTCCTTGGCCTGGGCGGGGATGTCGGTGCCGCCGGTGAGGGCGAAGAACACGTCGTCGAGGTCGGGGGTGTGCACGGTCAGTTCGTCGGCCTCGACGCCGGCGGCGTCCAGCCGGTCGAGGACGGCGCGCAGGTCGCGCTGCGAACCGTCGCTGGGGATCCGCAGGGTCAGGGCGTCGTCGTCGGCGGTGCCCCCGCGGGGGCGGGGGGCAGCGTCGGGAGGGGTGCCGTGGACGAGTGCGGCGGCGGCCGACCGGTAGAGCGCCGGGTCGGAGAAGCGGAGCCGGACGTGGCCGCCGGGGATCAGTCGCTTGAGTTCCTCGGCGGTGCCCTCGGCGGCGATCCGGCCGTCGTGGAGCACGGCGATCCGGTCGGCGAGTTCGTCGGCCTCCTCCAGGTACTGGGTGGTGAGGAAGACGGTGACGCCGCCCGTGACCAGTTCGCGGATGATCTGCCACATGGTGTGGCGGGAGCGGGGGTCGAGGCCGGTGGTCGGCTCGTCGAGGAAGATGACGCGTGGGCTGCCGACCAGCGTCATCGCGATGTCGAGGCGGCGCTTCATGCCGCCGGAGTAGGTGGAGGCGGGCTTGCGCGCGGCCTCGGTGAGGTCGAAGCGCTCCAGCAGTTCGGCGGTGACCCGTCGCCCCTCGCTCCTCGGCAGGTGGTGCAGGTCCGCCATGAGGAGCATGTTCTCCTCGCCGGTGATGAGCCCGTCGACGGCGGAGAACTGCCCGGTGACACCGATCGCGGCGCGGACGGCCTGCGGGTCGGTGGCCAGGTCGTGGCCCGCGACGCTGATCCGGCCGCCGTCGGCGCCGATGAGGGTGGAGAGGATCTTGACGGCGGTGGTCTTGCCGGCCCCGTTCGGGCCGAGCAGGGAGAAGATCGTCCCCTCGGGAACGGTGAGGTCGACGCCGTCGAGGACGACCTTGTCGCCGTAGGACTTGCGCAGCGCGGTCGCCGCGATGGCCGGGATGGTCATGGTGGGTGTGCTCCTTCGAGGGGCCGGGAGGTCAGAGGCTGCGGGCGGTGATGTCACCGCGGGAAGTGGTGGCGCGGATGTCGAGCGCGGTGGTGCCGTCGTTCTTGAGGGCGTTGCTGACGCGGCCGTAGGCGGTGCCGGCGTCGAGGGCGGCCGAGACACCGGGGGCGGCGCCGACCGAGATGTCACCGGACTGGGTGCGGAGCACGACCGTGCCGCTGACGGCCTCGTGGACACGGATGTCGCCCTGCTGGGTGCTGATCTCCGCGGGTCCGCCGAGGCGGCCGACCGAGATGTCGCCGGCCAGGACGGCCAGCCGGGCGCTGCCGGTCTCGTCGAGCTTGACCTGGCCGAGGGCACCGTCGACGGTGACGTCCCCGAGCCGTCCGACGCCCCGGAACTCGACGCCGGCCGAGGTGGCCTCGACGTGCGAGCCGGTGGGCAGCTGGACGGTCACCTCGACCGAGCCGGCGGGACCCACGAGGCGGTTCTTGACCGGTGCCTTCGCGGTGATCCGCAGGGTGCCGTCGGCGTACTCGACGGTGGTGCCCTCGGCGAGCTGCACGTCCCGGCCCGTGGCGGGGTCCATGGGCCGGACCTCGACGACGGTGTCCGCCCGGTCGGCGGCGATGACCTGCACCCGTCCGGCCTGGATGTCGAGGACGGCGGCGATCGGGGCGGGGGTGACGAACTTCTGCATCGTTCTCTCCTCTGGAGTGTTGTTTCCGACGAGAGAAACGCTACGTTGCATTCACAGAGGCAGCAACCATCTTGTTGCACAAGAGCAGCATCAATGCAGGTCAAAGAAGGGAAATCATTGCAATGGATGTGAAATTAACGCAACAACAGCCCCTCCGCACCGTTGCAATGGAATGGAGGTGAACGCTATGGTGGGTGCTCACGCGCACACGAAGGGGACCCCATGCCAGGAGGCAGGCTCACGCAGCCCGAACGTCAGCAGATCGCCCTGGGGCTGGCCGACGGTCTCGCCTACGCCGAGATCGCCCGACATCTCGACCGTCCCACCTCGACCGTCACGCGCGAGGTCATGCGCAACGGCGGCCCCACCGGCTACCGCGCCGACCTGGCCCACCGCGCCACCGAACGCCGCGCGCAGCGGCGCAGGCAGAGCGCGCCACGGGGACCGGCGGCGGCCGCGGCGGCGAACGGGCGGGACACCGAGGCGGTGCGCGAGTTCGAGGAGACGTTCGCCACCGTGATGATGGCCTCGGGCATGCCGAAGATGATGGCGCGGGTCATGGCCTGCCTCACCCTCAGCGACTCGGGCAGCCTCACCGCGTCCGACCTGGTCCAGCGCCTCCAGGTCAGCCCGGCGTCCGTCTCCAAGGCGATCACCTATCTGGAGGGCCAGGCGTTCGTCCGCAGGGAACGCGACGACCGCCGCCGCGAGCGCTACGTCGTCGACGACGACATCTGGTACCAGTCGATGCTGGCCAGCGCCCGCGCCCTCACCCAGGTCATCGAGACCGCCCGGCAGGGCGTCGGCGTCCTCGGCCACGAGTCCCCGGCCGGCGCCCGCCTGGAGAACATCGCACGCTTCCTCGACTTCGTCAGCGAGAGCACCATCCGCGCGGCGGAACAGGCCCGCGAGGTGCTCCACACGAAGCAGGGAAGCGGGCGGACCGAGGGCGACGAAGCGGCGGGCGGGCAGGACGGCGACGGGGACACCGGCGCGTAGCCACCCGTGTCCGCGACCAGGCGGCGGGCGTCGGCGGCGCCCACCCCCTGTCACCGGACAGAGGGCGGCTCCCCCGCGGGGACGGCGGCGGTGCCTGGTCCGCGCCCTCGGTTCAGGTCACCGCCGTGATGATCACGACCGTGGCCGCCGTCGTCACGGCGGTCAGCGCGGCCGAGGTCGCGGCGGCCGTCTCGGCCATGCGACGGAGGGCGGGGTCCGCCCAGTGGCGTTCGGCGATCTCCGTCATGCGCCGCTCGACCGCCGCCGACTGCTCCTCGTCCAGGTCGGGAAAGGCCAGTTCCCGCAGGTCGGCGTGGTGGAGCAGGGTGATCAGGGCGGCGGTGCGGTGATCGGGTTCGCTTCCCTCCAGGACGACCGCCGCGAGCCGCCCGCGCAGCGCGGCCTCCACCGTGCCGTCGACCTCCGGGTGGACGGTGGTGCGGAAGACGAGGAGGAGCCGGCGCTTCTCCTCCCGGACCAGGCCCTTGTCCAGCAGACCCCGCAGGGCCCTCTGGTACTCCCCGTCGCGCCGCTCGTTGATCCACTTCTCGGCGTCGTCCGGGAGCACCGCGCCGTCGGGACCGTCGGCGAGCGCCCGTTCCAGCAGGGCCGCGGCCGCGATCGCGTACGGCGTCCGCAGCGGCGACCTCGCCTCGCCCGTGGAGTCGTCGAGGGAGAGGAGGAGGACCTCCTCACCGAGGGTCGTGGGGACGGGGCCGGCGGCAGAGGACGACATGGTCATGATCGGTAGGACGTGTCGAGCCCGTACGACAGTTCCTTCCGCTCGACCCGGGCGGCCCTCCGATCGCCTCGTGCGGCCCTGCGCGCGTCTCGGGCGGCCCCGCGCGTGACGTGAGCCGTCGGCGGCTCGTCCTGCGCGGCGTTCCGCCCGTCCGCGGCGGGCGGGTCCAGCCCCAGCGCCCTGCGGGCCTCCCCCACGTGGTGCAGGCCCTCGGCCGCGGTGCGGACGACCACCGCGTACTGGTCGGGCGTCCGAGCGGAGGCCAGCCGTGCCCGTGCGGTACGGAGGCGTTCGGCGGCGTCGGACAGGGCTCGGGCCGCCTCGTCGTCCGCGGCGGCCTGCGCCCGCACGTCGATCCCGGCCAGGCCGCCGCCGAGCCGGACCACCCAGCGGTTGGCGTCGGCCTCCGCGTCCAGGTCGGACGTCGCCTCCCTCCGGTCACCGCGGCGCCACTGGGCGATGACCGCGACCACCGCCCCGAGGACCAGCAGCGGTGCGAGCAGCACGGCGCATTCCATGGCCTCCTCCACTCCCCGTGGTTCTCCGACGTTTCCGTCCCCTACGGGTTCCTCGCTCTCTGCGTCCATCACACCCGCGCCCGCTGTGCTCCTCCGGCGAGAAACCTGTGCGTCCGCTGATGACTTCCCCAGCACCCGGCCCACCAGGCGCCTGCAGGCACGCCGAAAGGCCCGGAACCCGAGGGGAGAGGATTCCGGGCCTCACGCCGGGCCGCCCGACACTCCGCCGGACGGCGAGCCGCAGACCGTCCCGCGCTCCGCCGGCCGGTCACCGTAGACGCGTCAGCCGCCGGCCGGTCACCATCGGCACGTCAGCCGTCGGCCGGTCACCATCGGCACGTCAGCCGTCGGTGCGTCGGCTGTCGGTGCGTCGGCTGTCGGTGCGTCAGCCGCCGACGCGCCGATCGCCGTGCGTCGGCCTTCGCGCGTCAGCCTTCCTGCGTCAGACGTCCGTGCCGGTGTTCGTCGCGTCCGGGTCGACGCCGACGGTGATCGTTCCGGTGACGCCCTTGGCGATGTCGTTCTTCTTGTACTTCAGCTTGAGCAGACCCCCCTGGGTGCCGCTGCCGTCGTAGATCGTGTCCTCGTCGAGGGTCGTGCGCTCGGTCGTCGAGGTGGAGTACGGCTCGACCTCGGCGGAGGCGAGCACGGCCTCCTCGTCGAAGAAGAACTGGCCGGTGTGGCAGGTGGTCCCGCCCTCGTAACCGCTGTCCGTCCACTCGCCGTTGACATGCACCTTGGTGTGGACGTGCACGCAGCGGCCCCGGTACCAGCCCGGGAAGACCGTCCTGAAAGTGACGAAGCCCTTCTTGTCGGTCTTCCAGGTGCCGCGCAGATAGCGGGTGTCGCTGGTCGGCTCCTCGTGACCGCCGCCTCCGCCGCCCCCGGACGGGGGCTCGCCGGTCGGGGCGCCGGACGGCGCGTCCGTGGGGGTGCCGGAGGGCGCGTCGGTGGGGGCGGTGCCGCCGCCCTCGGAGAAGCTCTCGTAGCCCGAGTACAGGCCCAGCGCGTCGCAGTGCCAGATGTCCACGGCCGCGTCCTTGAGGGGACGGCACGTCTCGGAGTCGATCACCTTGATCCGGAGGGTGAAGGGGATGCCCTCCTTGTCCTCGGTGATGTCCTGCCGGATCTTGTCGGCGTCGATGTAGTACGGGCCCTCGGTGGTCTCCGAGGTGAGCCGGTAGCACTCCTCGCCGGTGCTCGCGGTCGCGCTCCCGGCCGTGCCGCCCTTCGCGCTGCCGGACGTGTCCGCGCTCGCGGTCGCGACGACGGCGCCGCCCGCGGCCACCGCGGCCACGGCGCCGGCCCCCGCGACCACGACCCTGCGGCGCGTCATGTCCTTCTTGTGCTTCGGGCCCCGGGACTCGGGGTCCTGCTCATGTGCGTTCTGATTTCCCGTCATGGACGAGGAAATTAGGGACGGAAACTGTCAGCACCATGGGAAAGCACTGTGGCTTTCCTCCTGTTCCCCTTCCCGCACGAAGGGGAACAGGAGGAAAAGGGCACATCCCCTATCCGTTGTGGGTCGCCTCCGGATCGACGCCCACGATGATCGTTCCGGTGACTCCCTTCGCGATGTCGTTCTTCTTGTACTTGAGCTTGAGCAGACCCCCCTGGGTGCCGCTGCCGTCATAGATCGTGTCCTCGTCGAGGGTCGTGCGCTCCGCCGTGTTCGACGCGTACGGCTCCAGCGCCGCCGAGGCGATGACGGACTCCTCGTCGAAGAAGAACTGGCCGGTGTGGCAGGTGGTCCCGCCCTCGTAACCGCTGTCCGTCCACTCGCCGTCGACATGCACCTTGGTGTGGACGTGCACGCAGCGGCCCCGGTACCAGCCCGGGAAGACCGTCCTGAAGGTGACGAAGCCCTTTCCGTCCGTGCGCCACGTCCCGCGCAGATAGCGGGTGTCGTCCGTGGGTTCCTGGTGGCCACCGCCCGGGGGCGGGCCCGAGGGCTCACCGGTGGGCGGTTCACCGCTCGGCGGTTCTCCGGTGGGCGCGGGGCCACCACCGCCGTTGCCCGTGTCCTCGTAGCCGGAGTAGACGCCCACCGCGTCGCAGTGCCAGATGTCCACGGCCGCGTCCCGCAGCGGACGGCACGTCCCGGAGTCGATCACCTTGATCCGGAGGATGAGGGGGATGCCCTCCCGGTCCTCGGTGATGTCCTGCCGGACCTTGTCGGCGTCGATGTAGTACGGGCCCTCGACGGTCTCCGAGGTGAGCCGGTAGCACTCCTCGGACGCGGTGGAGGAGGCGCCCAAGGCCCCTCTCCGCTCGCCCGCGACGGCCACGGCACCGCCCAGGCCCACCGCCGCGACGGCACCCGCGGCCACCACGACGACCGTACGACGCGTCGGCTCCCCCTTGCCGCCCCGCGGCGCCTGTGAGGAATTCACCTGATTCTGTTGATTGGCTGTCATGCGCCGGGAAGTTAGGCAGGAACCCTGTCAAGGAGCTGAGAGAACAGCGCCTTTTCCCCGCCCACGGAAAAGGGTCCGGAAATCGACGGACGATTTCCGGACCCTTTTCGATTCAAGCCCTCAACAGGCTTGCCTCACGCGTTTCTCTACTTGGGCTGCGGCTTCCGCACCGAGATGTGCAGCTCGCGCAGCCGCGCCTCCTCCAGCTCCGTCGGCGCGCCCATCATCAGGTCCTGGGCGTTGCCGTTGAGCGGGAAGGCGATGGTCTCGCGGATGTTCGGCTCGTCGGCGAGGAGCATGACGATCCGGTCGACACCGGGGGCGATACCGCCGTGCGGCGGGGCGCCGAAGCGGAACGCGCGCAGCATGCCCGCGAACTGCTCCTCGACGGTGTCCCGGTCGTAGCCCGCGATCTCGAAAGCCTTCAGCATGATCTCGGGTTCGTGGTTCCGGATCGCGCCGGAGGACAGCTCGACACCGTTGCAGACGATGTCGTACTGCCAGCCGAGGATGTCCAGCGGGTCCTGGGTCTCCAGGGCTTCCAGACCACCCTGCGGCATCGAGAACGGGTTGTGCGAGAAGTCGATCTTCCCGGTGTCCTCGTCCTTCTCGTACATCGGGAAGTCGACGATCCAGCAGAACCGGAAGACGCCCTCCTCGAAGTGCCCGGCACGCTTGGCGGCTTCCACCCGCACCGCGCCCATGATCTTGGAGACCTCGTCGAACTCGCCGGCGCCGAAGAACACGGCGTGGCCGGCGGCCAGCGACAGGCGCTTGGTCAGCTCGGCGACGTTCTCCTCGGTCAGGAACTTCGCGATCGGGCCGGACAGCGCACCGTCCTCGCCGACGCGCACCCAGGCCAGGCCCTTCGCTCCCTGCTCCACCGCGTAGTCGCCGAGCTGGTCGAAGAACTTCCGCGGCTGGCCGGAGACGTCCGGCACCGGCAGCGCCCGCACGTGCTTGCCGGCGAACGCCTTGAACTCCGAGCTCTCGAAGATGTCGGTGATGTCGACCAGCTCCAGCTGGGCGCGCAGGTCCGGCTTGTCGGAGCCGTACTTCAGCATCGCCTCGCGGAACGGGATGCGCGGGAACGGGGAGGTGACGTGACGGCCGTTGCCGAACTCCTCGAACAGCTCGGTCATGAGCTGCTCGATGGGCTGGAAGACGTCCTCCTGCTCCACGAAGCTCATCTCGACGTCGAGCTGGTAGAACTCGCCCGGCGAACGGTCGGCGCGCGCGTCCTCGTCACGGAAGCAGGGCGCGATCTGGAAGTACCGGTCGAAGCCCGAGATCATCAGCAGCTGCTTGAACTGCTGCGGAGCCTGGGGGAGGGCGTAGAACTTGCCCGGGTTCAGGCGCGAGGGCACGACGAAGTCGCGGGCGCCCTCGGGGGAGGTGGCGGACAGGATCGGCGTGGCCATCTCGTTGAAGCCGAGGGCCGTCATCTTGTGACGGATGGCACTGATCACGGCCGTACGCAGCATGATGTTGCGGTGCATGCGCTCGCGGCGCAGGTCGAGGAAGCGGTACTCCAGGCGCCGCTCCTCGTTGACCCCGTCCTCCGCGTTGATGGTGAAGGGGAGCGGGGCGGCCGCGCCGAGCAGCTCGACCTCGCCGACCTCGACCTCGACCTCGCCGGTGGGCAGGTCGGGGTTCACGTTCTCGGCGCCACGGGAGACGACCTTGCCGTCGACACGGACGGTCGACTCCTTGGAGATCTTGTCCAGGGCCTCGTACGCCGGGGTGCCCGGACGGGCGACGAGCTGCGTGATGCCGTAGTGGTCGCGCAGATCGATGAAGAGGATGCCGCCCAGGTCGCGCCGATTGTGCAGCCAGCCGCTCAGCCGGACGTCGGTGCCGACGTCAGAGGCGCGGAGCTCGCCGCAGGTGTGGGACCTGTACCGATGCATCGTCGTTCATCCAGTCTTCGCTGATCGGGGATCTGGGACCGTGCCACACGGTTCACCGTCCGTGTTTCACGTGAAACACAGCCAAGCGTACCGGGCACCCCGAGATCGCCTCCCCACCGTTTACCGCCGCCCGCGGGGGCAACCGCGTCCTGCCGCCCCCTGGACACCGCTCTCCCTCCCGGACACCTTTCGCCGCGCAGATACTCACCGTCACAGCCATAGCCAGGACCGCAAGCGGTTTCTGTCGATAACGTCGACCGCTGTCACCGCCGTCGCCACCGATCGCGGTCGCCTCCGGTACCGCCCGGTGCCCGGCACAGCTTCGGTGGCACGGTCCGATCAGCTGTTCTTAGAGTGGGTCAATGCGCACTGGTGAGCCCCCGCCCACCGTGGAGGACGTCCTGTCCGCCCTGGCGACGGGACTGTGGACCTGGGACAGCGCTGCCGGAACCGTCACCGTCGACGCCGAAGCAGCTCGGCTCCTGGGGCTGCCCCCGGAACCGACCACCCTCACCCAGGCGGGCGCGCGCGCACGGCTCCACCCCGTCGACTGGAACGAGATCGTCTCCGTCGTCCAGCTCGCCGTCGCGGAGGACACCCTCGCCGAGGTCCGGATCAGGATCATGGACGATCAGGGCCGGGTCATCCGCACCGTGCGCAGCCGTTCCAAACCGACCCTTGACCCGGTACGCAGATCGGTCGAGCTGATCGGCACCATCCAGGAGGTCACCGAGCCGACGCCGCAGACCGCGGCCCGCGCCCCGGCCGCCGTCACCGGTGACTGGCGGCGCTCCCGCGAGGCGTTCCTGCTGGACGCGGGGCGGGCCCTGGCCGAGGCACGCTCGACGGAGGAGGTGCTGCGGGTCGCGGCGGGCCTGGCGATGCCGGGCTTCTCCCCCGACGGGCTCGCCGTGTTCGGAGTGGAGGGCGACCGCCTCACCGTCATCGGGCACCACGGGCACAACCGCGGCGACGAGGGCCCGTTCACCCATATGCCGCTGGAGACGGACTACCCGGCCGCCGAGGTCGTCCGCACCGGCCGCGCCGTGTATCTCTCCTCCCCCGAGGACTACAAGTCCCGCTACCCCACCGCCTGGCCGCTCGCGGAGCAGTTCGACCGCCGGTCCTGGGCCTTCCTGCCGCTGATCGTCGCCGGCCGCACCATGGGCGCGTGGATGGCCGGCTTCACCTACCCGGTCGCCTTCACCCCCGACGAGCGCTCCGTCCTGACCACCGTGGCCCGGATGCTGGCCCAGGCGCTGTCCCGCGCGGGCGCCGCCGAGACCGAACGCGCGCTGACCGACGGCCTCCAGCGCACCATGCTGCCCACGCTCGGCCCCGAGATACCCGGCATGAGCGTCGCGGCGCGCTACGTCCCCACCGGCGGCGGGCTCCAGGTCGGCGGCGACTGGTACGACATGATCGCCCTGCCCAACGGCCGCTTCGCCCTCGTCATCGGCGACGTCCAGGGCCACGACGTACGCGCCGCCGGGCTCATGGGCCAGCTCCGCATAGCCCTGCGCGCCTACGCCTCCGAGGGCCACCCGCCGGACGCGGTCCTCTCCCGCGCGTCCCGTTTCCTCCACGGCGTCACCGCGGACACCTCCGGCGACACCTACACCGACCTGCGCTTCGCGACCTGCCTGTACGTGGAGGTCGACCCGGTGAGCGGGGTGCTGGACATCGCCCGCGCCGGGCACCCCGACCCGGCGATCCGCATGGCCGACGGCACGGTCCTGGTCCGGCCGACCCCGGGCGGCCTGCCCCTCGGCATCGACCCCGACGCCGACTACCCCACCACCCGGCTCGTCCTCGAACCCGGCGAGACGATGCTGCTGTGCACCGACGGCCTCATCGAGACCGGCGGCCACGACCTCGACACGGGCTGGCGGCGCATCAGAACGATCCTGGAGTCCTTCGACAGGGACACGGACACGGAGATCGCCCCCGCCCCGGTCCCGGGTACGGCGGATGGCAACGCTGTCGAAGGCGCCGGTTACGTCGGCGGGGGGCCGGAGGCGCCGGGGGAGCCAGGGGAGAGCCTCGGGGGAGCGGGTTGGCCGGGGGTGAACGCGACCTTTGCCGCGACCGAACCGGCGGCCGCGGCGGTCGGCCCGGTGACCGTGGTGGCCGATCCGGCGGCCGTGGCGGCGGGCTCGGCCTCTCGTGTGGCCGACTCGGCGGCCCCCGCTGCCGACTCGGCCTCCTCCGCCGCGCCGGCCGACGACCTCCGCGTCGTGAACGGGCTCGCTCCCGGGCGGCTGGAGGCGCTGGCCGACGCGCTGGTCCAGGGGGTGCACGGGCCGTCGTCCCACCACACGCCCGGCCCGCTCGCCGACCGGCGCGAGGACGACATAGCGATGCTGCTGCTGTGCCGCCAGGCCAGGGGTTCCGGTCGCGGCGACACGATCGGCACACGGCCTCCGGTGCGCCGCATCGCCCTGACCGTCGCGCAGGCCGAACCGGAGCGCATCGCCGGGGCCCGCCAGCAGGTCCGCGACCTGCTCCACGACTGGACCTGCCCCGACCAGGTCGACTCGGCGGTCCTCCTGGTCTCCGAGATGCTCACCAACGTCCTCGTCCACACCGACGCCGACGCGCTCCTCGTCGCCGAGATGACCGGCGACGGCGGCAAGCGGCGGATGCGGATCGAGGTGACCGACGCCAGCGACGACCTCCCGCACAAGCGCCGCCCCGGCGAGCTGGCGTCCTCCGGACGCGGCCTCGTCCTCATGGACGTGCTCGCGGACGCCTGGGGCGTCGACCCGCGCGGCGACGGCAAGAGCATCTGGTTCGAACTCCACGAGCCCTCCGCACGGCCGGACCCGCCGGGCCCGCCGGACGAGACGGCGGGGTGACCGGAACAGCCAAGCCGCCCCGCGCGGGCACCCCCGGGCGGGCCACCGCCGAGGTCGCCGCCAAGGGCTGCCGTCAAGGGAGCCGTCAGGGGAGCCGGACGGCCGCCTCCTTCTCCTTCGCGTAGCGGTCCCGCAGTTCGTGGACGACTGCGAAGGCCGCGGCGGTCAGCGGCACCGCGAGGAGCATGCCGAGCACGCCGGCGACCGAGGCCCCCGCGGTGATGGCGATCATGACGACCGCCGGGTGCATCTGCACGGTCCGGCTCTGGATCATCGGCGTGAGCACATGCCCCTCCAGTTGCTGCACGGCGAGCACCATCCCGAGGACCCACAGCGCGACCACGGCCCCCCGGTCGGCGAGGGCGACGAGCACCGCCACCCCGCCCGACACGACGGCGCCGAGATACGGGATGTACGCGCCGACGAACACGAGCGCGGCGAGCCCCACCGCGCCCGGTACGTCGAGGATCAGCAACCCGATCCCGATGCAGGTGGCGTCGATGAGCGCCACGAGCGTCGTGCCGCGCATGAACCCCTCGACGGCCTCGAACGCCCGCCGGGCGACGGCCTCCACCGTGTCGGCGAGTCCGCACGGCGACAGCGACCGGATGGCGCCGGACACCCGGTCGGAGTCCCGCAGGAAGAAGAAGACGAGCAGCAGGGCGAGGACGGCCATGGCGATGACCTCGCCGACGACGCTCACCCCGCTGATCACGTTGGACGCCGCCGTCCCCCCGAGCCTGCGCAGCAACTCCTGGGCGTGGGAGGCGAGGTCGTCCAGCGAGGTGCCGGCCGCGCCGAAGTGCCGGGTGACGTCCTCGGCGGCGTCCCGGAGGGAGGCGATGATCTGGTCCCCGGTGTCGAGGAGCGCCGCGGCCACGACGTAGACGGCGCCGCCGACGACCGCGACCACGGCGACGCAGGTGAGGCCCGCGGCGAGCGACCGGTGCACGCGCGCCCTGACCAGCCGCCGGTGCAACGGCCCGAGCAGCGCGGCCCCCAGCAGGGCGAGCAGCACCGGGGTGACGGCCGTCCTGAACGCCACGCACAGCAGGATCCCGACGTACACGACCCCGGCGACGAGCAGTACGACGGCACACCAGGCGGCGAGACGCCGCACGGGTTCGGGGAGCAGCTGCACCCCTCCAGCGGACCACGCCACCGTCACCCTGTCGTGCGCGGACGCCCCGGCCGGGTGACACGGACGGGCCTGCCGAACCGGGACGCGTCGCCGGCGGCTCATACGCCGCTCATCCGCGGCTCATCCGGGGTGCCGCAGGGCCGACGAGGCCCCGCCCGGTCGGGCGGGGCCTCGTCGGCAACGACTCACCGGCAGGACCGGCGGTCAGGGGAGCGGCGGTCAGATGCCGCCCTCGGTCATCCCGTGGACAGCGGGGATCGTCCCCAGCCGGCCCTTCTGGAAGTCCTCGAAAGCCTGCTGCAGCTCCTCGCGGGTGTTCATGACGAACGGGCCGTAGTGGGCCATGGGCTCACGGATCGGCTGTCCGCCGAGCAGCACGACCTCCAGGTCGGGCGCGTTGGAGTCCTGCTTCTCGTCCGCCCGCACCGTGAGGGACGAGCCCGCGCCGAAGACTGCCGTCTGACCGAGGTGGATCGGACGGCGGTCCACACCGACGCTGCCGCGCCCGGCGAGCACGTACGCCAGCGCGTTGAAGTCCTCGCGCCACGGCAGCGTGATCTCCGCGCCCGGCGCCACGGTCGCGTGGAGCAGGGTGATCGGGGTGTGGGTGATGCCGGGGCCCTGGTGTCCGTCCAGCTCACCGGCGATGACGCGGAGCAGCGCGCCGCCGTCGGGGGTGGTGAGGAGCTGGACCTGGCCGCCGCGGATGTCCTGGTATCTCGGCGCCATCATCTTGTCCTTGGCCGGGAGGTTCACCCACAGCTGGATGCCGTGGAAGAGACCGCCGGACATGACGAGCGACTCCGGCGGGGCCTCGATGTGGAGGAGGCCGGAACCGGCCGTCATCCACTGGGTGTCACCGTTGGTGATGGTGCCGCCGCCGCCCTGGCTGTCCTGGTGGTCGAAGATCCCGTCGATGATGTAGGTGACGGTCTCGAAGCCACGGTGGGGGTGCCAGGGGGTGCCCTTCGGCTCTCCCGGCGCGTACTCCACCTCGCCCATCTGGTCCATCATGATGAACGGGTCGAGGTGGCGGTAGTTGATGCCGGCGAACGCACGGCGGACCGGGAAGCCCTCGCCCTCGAAACCGCTGGGCGCGGTCGTCACGGCGAGCACCGGACGGGACACCGCGTCGGTCGACGCGACGACACGGGGCAGGGTCAGCGGGTTCTCGACGGTCACTGCGGGCATGTCGGTACCTCCTTGTGCCTTCACTTTAGTTGATCGTTGAACTTTCTGCCAGCCCCAACGACGAACGCCCGGAGGGAATTCCCTCCGGGCGCTCACCTCGTCCCGCGACCGACCCCGGACACCGAGCCGGGACCGGGCACCACGCCCACCGCCGCCCGCCGGGACGCACGACCCGCCGGGCGCGGCGCTATCCGTACATGCGCCGCATCGCGAACTCCACCATCTGCTCCACCGCCTTCGCGTCGAAGACCATCCGGTGCTCCCCCTCCATGTCGAGGACGAAGCCGTACCCGGTGGGCAGCAGGTCGATGACCTCGGCACCGGTGATCACGAAGTACTTGGACTCCTTGCCGGCGTACCGGCGCAGCTCCTTGAGCGAGGTGAACATCGGGATCACCGGCTGCTGCGTGTTGTGCAGCGCCAGGAAGCCGGGGTTGTCACCGCGCGGACAGTAGACCTTGGACGTCGCGAAGACCTGCTGGAAGTCCTCGGCGGCCAGCTGACCCGTGGTGAAGGCACGCACCGCGTCCGCCAGGGACGGCGGCGACGGCTCCGGGTACAGGGGAGGCTGCTGCCCGTAGCCCCCGCCCATCGGGCCGCCGGGCATCTGCTGCCCCGGCATCTGCTGCCCGGACATGGGCTGCTGCGGCGGGGCGTACTGCTGCTGAGTGCCAGCGCTCTGGTCGTAGCCGTACATGCGGCAAAGCGTAACGAGTCACAGATGACCCGATCGGGGTTGCTTCTTATTACCGACGGGTAGCATCATCGGTGAAAAGCTACTTGTTGGTACGTGAACCAGCGCGAGGATCCAGTGCCTCGCCGATCCCTCTCTTACGGAGCCGTCGCCATGGGGCACTACAAGTCGAATCTCCGCGACATCGAGTTCAACCTCTTCGAGGTGCTCGGCCGCGACAAGCTGTACGGCACCGGCCCGTTCGCGGAGATGGACACGGACACCGCCAAGAGCATCCTGGAGGAGCTGACCCGCCTCGCCGAGAACGAGCTGGCGGAGTCCTTCACCGACGCCGACCGCAACCCGCCGGTCTTCGACCCCGAGACGAACACCGCCCCGGTCCCCGCCTCCTTCAAGAAGAGCTACAAGGCCTTCATGGAGTCGGAGTACTGGCGGCTCGGCCTGCCCGAGGGCATCGGCGGCACCACCGCCCCCGCCTCCCTGATCTGGGCCTACGCGGAGCTGGTCCTCGGCGCGAACCCGGCCGTGTGGATGTACTCCTCCGGCCCCGCGTTCGCCGGCATCCTCTACGACGAGGGCAACGACGTACAGAAGAAGATCGCCCAGATCGCGGTCGAGCGGACCTGGGGCTCCACCATGGTGCTCACCGAGCCGGACGCCGGTTCGGACGTCGGCGCGGGCCGCACCAAGGCGGTCCAGCAGGAGGACGGCTCCTGGCACATCGAGGGCGTGAAGCGCTTCATCACCTCCGGTGAGCACGACATGGAGGAGAACATCCTCCACTACGTCCTCGCCCGCCCCGAGGGCCACGGCCCCGGCACCAAGGGCCTGTCCCTCTTCCTGGTCCCCAAGTACCTGTTCGACTTCGAGACCGGCGAGCTGGGCGAGCGCAACGGCGTCTACGCCACCAACGTCGAGCACAAGATGGGCCTGAAGGCCTCCAACACCTGCGAGATGACCTTCGGCGACCGCCACCCCGCCAAGGGCTGGCTGATCGGCGACAAGCACGACGGCATCCGCCAGATGTTCCGCATCATCGAGTTCGCCCGCATGATGGTCGGCACGAAGGCGATCTCCACCCTCTCGACGGGCTACCTCAACGCCCTCGAGTACGCCAAGGAGCGCGTCCAGGGCCCCGACCTGGCGAACTTCATGGACAAGACCGCGCCCAAGGTCACCATCACGCACCACCCCGACGTCCGCCGCTCGCTGATGACGCAGAAGGCGTACGCCGAGGGCATGCGCGCGCTCGTCCTCTACACCGCCTCCGTCCAGGACGCGATCGCGGTGAAGGAGGCGGCCGGCGAGGACGCCTCCGCCGAGCACGCCCTCAACGACCTGCTCCTCCCCATCGTCAAGGGCTACGGCTCCGAGAAGGGCTACGAGCAGCTCGCCCAGTCCCTGCAGACCTTCGGCGGCTCCGGGTTCCTCCAGGAGTACCCGATCGAGCAGTACATCCGCGACGCCAAGATCGACACCCTGTACGAGGGCACCACCGCGATCCAGGGCCAGGACTTCTTCTTCCGGAAGATCGTCCGCAACCAGGGCGCCGCGCTGAACAGCCTCGCCGAGGAGATCAAGAAGTTCCTGGCGCTGGGCGAGGGCGGCGAGGAGCTGGCCGGTGCCCGCGAGCACCTCGCCAAGGCCGCGGTCGAGCTGGAAGCCATCGTCGGCCTCATGCTCACCGACCTCGCCGCGACCGAGCAGGACGTCAAGAACATCTACAAGGTGGGCCTCAACACCACCCGCCTGCTGCTCGCCTCCGGTGACGTCGTCGTCGGCTACCTCCTCCTCAGGGGCGCCGCCGTCGCCGCCGAGAAGCTCCCGAACGCGTCCGCCAAGGACAAGTCCTTCTACACCGGCAAGATCGCCGCGGCGAAGTTCTTCGCCGCGAACGTCCTGCCCGGCGTCACCCTGGCCCGCAAGGTCTCCGAGGGCGTCGACCTCGACCTGATGGAGCTGGACGAAGAGGCGTTCTGACCTCCCGGCCCCGGTCCCGGGCGGCGCCGCCACCGGGGCCGGGGCCGCCCGCCGACCGGGTCGGGTGGTGCACGGGCGCTACCCGTCCGTGTCCACCACCCCCGTCCCCCGTTCCTCGTACCAGGGCCCGCTCCCGACGCCGGGAGCGGGCCCTGGTACGTCGTTAAGGTGAACCCCATGCGCACACCCCCACGCTTCGATCGCGGCCACACCGACGACCTGATGACCTACCTCGCGGCAAGCCCGTCCCCGTACCACGCGGTGGCGAACGCCGCGGAGCGGCTGGAGAAGGCCGGCTTCCGCCAGGTGTCCGAGACGGACGCGTGGGACGGCTCCCTGGGTGGCAAGTACGTGCTGCGCGGCGGTGCGATCATCGCCTGGTACGTGCCGGAGGGGGCCGAACCCCACACGCCGTTCCGTATCGTCGGCGCCCACACCGACTCCCCCAACCTGCGGGTGAAGCCGCGCCCCGACAGCGGAGCCCACGGCTGGCGCCAGGTAGCCGTCGAGATCTACGGCGGCCCGCTGCTCAACTCCTGGCTGGACCGCGACCTCGGTCTCGCCGGCCGGGTCTCGCTGCGCGACGGCACCAACCGCCTGGTGAACATCGACCGCCCTCTTCTGCGGGTCCCCCAACTCGCCATCCACCTGGACCGTTCCGTCTCCTCCGAGGGGCTGAAGCTCGACAAGCAGCGCCACCTCCAGCCCGTCTGGGGCCTCGGCGACGACGTCCGCGACGGTGACCTGATCGCCTTCCTGGAGCAGGAACTGGGCCTGCCCGCCGGCGAGGTCACCGGCTGGGACCTGATGACCCACTCCGTCGAACCGCCCGCCTACCTGGGCCGCGACAAGGAACTGCTGGCCGGGCCCCGCATGGACAACCTGCTCTCCGTGCACGCCGCCACGGCGGCGCTCGCCGCGGTCGCCACCTCCGGTGACGGCCCGTCGTACATCCCCGTCGTCGCCGCCTTCGACCACGAGGAGAACGGCTCCCAGAGCGACACCGGCGCCGACGGGCCGCTCCTCGGCGGGGTGCTGGAGCGCTCGGTGTTCGCCCGCGGCGGCTCCTACGAGGACCGGGCCCGCGCCTTCGCCGGCACGATCTGCCTCTCCTCGGACACCGGTCACGCCGTCCACCCGAACTACGCGGAACGGCACGACCCCACGCACCACCCGCGCGCGGACGCCGGCCCGCTGCTCAAGGTGAACGTCAACAACCGCTACGCCACCGACGGTTCGGGCCGCGCGGTGTTCGCCGCCGCCTGCGAGAAGTCCGGCGTGCCGTTCCAGACGTTCGTCTCCAACAACTCCATGCCGTGCGGCACGACCATCGGGCCCATCACCGCGGCGCGGCACGGCATCCAGACCGTCGACATCGGCGTCGCCATCCTCTCCATGCACAGTGCCCGCGAGCTGTGCGGCGCCAAGGACCCCTACCTCCTGGCGAACGCCCTGGCCGCGTTCCTGGAGGACTGACCGGCCGCCCGCCCGGCACCCGACCGGCACCACCTGTTACGGGCACGCCAGTTCGGGTACCCGGAGTCCACCGGTAGGACCGAACGACCGGAACGACCGGCCGACCCGACCGGACTGGGAGGGAAACACTCATGGGTTTGGGCGGGTGCATCATTCTGATCGCCGTGGGCGCCATCCTCACGTTCGCCACCGACTGGGACATGCAGGGGGTCAACCTCGACCTGGTCGGCGTCATCTTCATGATCGTCGGACTGATCGGTGTCGCGACGTTCAGCAGCATCGCCAGGCGCAGGCGGGTCGTGGTGCCGTCCGCGGCACCCGTCATCGACGAGCAGCACCACCACCGGGACGGGTACGGCGGCGTGTGACCGCCGCGACGGGCGGCGCGGGCGGTCTCAGCCGGGCTCGGCCGTGCCCTCGTCCATTCCGGCGAGCACCAGCGGCAGCCGGTCCGCGCCACCGGCCGAGACCCGGACCGGCACACCCCAGTCCTGCTGGTGCACATGGCAGGCCGGGTACGCGTTGGCCGGGTCGTCGTCGCAGGACGCCGCCATCGCCGAGACGTGCAGGACGCCCTCCGATACGGAGGGGTTCAGCTCCAGCGCGCGGGACAGACCCGTGTCCGCGCCCTCACCCCCGAGCAGCAGCTCGGGCGGAGTGGAGGAGACGAGCAGACGGGTCGACGGGCCGTACCGTTCGTCGAGCTTCTGCCCGGCGGGCGCCTGGAAGACGACGTCGAGCCGGAGGCTGCCGGGGGCGACCTCGGTGGGCGCGCGCCGGGTGCGGTGGGCGACGGCCTCGACCTTCACCGTCTCCTCCGGCAGCCGCAGCCGGGTCAGCCGGTGGCGGGCGGACTCGACGACCACGATGTCGTCCCCGACGAGCACGGCGTCGCTCGGCTCCCGCAGGTCCGTCGCGAGGGTCGTCACCTCGCCCGTGGCCGGGTCGTAGCGGCGCAGCGCGTGGTTGTAGGTGTCGCTGACGGCGACCGAGCCGTCGGGCAGGACCGTGACACCCAGCGGATGCTGGAGCAGCGCCTGGGCGGCGGCGCCGTCGCGGTGCCCGAAGTCGAACAGGCCGGTGCCGACGGCCGTGTGGACCGTCCCGTCGAGGTCGACCCAGCGCAGCGCCGACGTCTCCGAGTCGGCGAGCCACAGCCGGTCCCCGGTGGCCGCGAGCCCCGACGGCTGCGCGAACCACGCCTCGGCGCCCGGGCCGTCCACCAGCCCCTCGTTCGCCGTGCCCGCCGCCACGGCGACGGTGCAGTCCTCCGGGTCGTACGTCCACAGCTGGTGGACGCCGGCCATCGCGATCCACACCTTGCCGCCGAAGACGGCCACGTCCCACGGAGAGGACAGGTCGACCTCCCAGGCCAGGCCGGAGGTGGGCGAGCCCCGCCACCACTGGCGGCCCGTGCCCGCGAGGGTGGAGACCTCGCCGGTGACCGGGTCGAGACGGCGCAGCGCGTGGTTCACGGTGTCGGCGACGGCCACCGCCCCGCCGTCCAGCAGCGCCAGGCCCTGCGGCTCGCTGAACCGGGCGTGCTCGGCGCCGCCGTCCACGAAGCCGCGCTCACCGGAGCCGTACCGGCGGACGACCGTCTCGGCGTCGGGGGCGAGCCGCACCAGCTGGTGACGGGTGGTGTCGCTGACGAGGAAGTCACCGCCGGGCAGGAGCAGCGCCTTGCCGGGGAAGCGCAGCGCCGTCGGCTCGGGGTCCGGCGCCACGTACGGTCCGTCGCCGCGCCGCAGGGTGCCCTTCGCCTCGTGCTCGGTCTCCAGCTCGGTGACGAGCCGCTCGATGGCGTGCACATGGCCCTCGCCCGCGTGCTGGGCGACCACGTACCCCTCCGGGTCGATCACCACCAGGGTCGGCCAGGCCCGTACCGCGTACTGCTTCCAGGTGGCCAGCTCAGGGTCGTCGAGGACCGGGTGCTCGACCTCGTATCTCTCGACGGCGTCGACCACCGCCGCGTGCTCCGCCTCGTGCGCGAACTTCGGTGAGTGCACCCCGATGACCACGACGGTGTCGCGGTGCTTCGCCTCCAGCTCGCGCAGCTCGTCGAGCACATGCAGACAGTTGATGCAGCAGAACGTCCAAAAATCAACAATTACGATGCGGCCTCGAAGCTCCGTAAGACCGAGTCCCTTGCCGCCTGTGTTGATCCAGCCGCCCTTGCCCGCCAACTCGGGGGCACGAACACGCGCACGTATTGCCATCTCTCCAGCCAATCACACGGATGCGGGTCAGCCCTGGGCGAGCCGTCCTGCACCCAGACGATGCGCAGGCGTTTCGCGGCGTCGAACGGGTACCCCCACCCCTCCGCTCTGGTGACCCAGATCCGATCGACTGCCGCCGTCAGGAGGGCTCGCCGTCGCAGAACGTCATTTCGCTGCCAGAGCGTGGCAACGCCAGGGTTCCGTGCCAGGAAGGCGTTCACCACGGCCTCCTCGACACGAACAGCCATGGCTCGCGCACCCCGGACAGGTGTGCCCCAACCGCACTCCCTGGCACACGTAAGAGTCGCCGTTCCTACATATGCGCGCACCGCACCCTTCCACCGCACAGCGCAGCAGCCCGGTAAGCAGGTGAGCAGGGCTCCGGACCGGACGCTTCACACCGTCCCCTCGACCTTGAGTCCTGGACTCGATCTCAGCGACGATGCGCTGCTGTTCCTCGATGGTCACGATGCCCTCACCGACAGCGACCGGACGTCCGGTCTCCGGATCCCTGTACGGCCGAACGACGCTGGTGTACTTGCGGCGGCCGAGCCGCGTGTCCCACACGCTCTCGGTTTCCGGGAGCAGACCCGCGAAGGCCGGCGCCCGGAGCAACTGGGACAGCGAACCGACCTGCCACAGTCCTCCTCGGGGCGAAGGAATCTCGTGTTCGTTGAGCATCCGGGCGATCCTCACCAGGGGCTTCCCCGCAAGTGCCTCGTCCGCGATCATGCGGGCGTACACGGAAGTCTCCTCGTCCGGGACGAGGCGTCCCTATCCGGAAGCGACACGAAGACCACAGGGCGGCCGCCCTCCGATCCACGTGCCCTGCCCGCGCAGGTACTGCTTGGCGTGACGGACGCGCTTGCCCTGGATTTCGGCCTCCTCCCGGGCCCACTCGGACAGGGACGCCATGGCAAGCCTGTCTGCCGGACGACTCGGGTCCAGCTCATCCATGACCGGGATCAAACGCCCACCGACCCGTTCGAAATCGCCCAGGAACGGACCGACCTCGGCCGTTCTCCTGCGACTGAGCCTGTCGATTCTCCAGACGATCAGTGTTCGAACCGCGCCTGACACCACCGCCGATCGGGCAGCTTCGAAGCCCTCCCGCACCACGCCCGTGCAACCCGAGCGACCTCGGTCGACATGAACCTCACGCACAGTCAAGCCATTACGTTCAGCCCAAGCCCGGCAGTCGCCTCCTGTCGCAGGATTGCGGTCCTGCCCTCTCGGTTCGACGACAGGCGAAGGCAGAGATCCGGCCTGGACATCATGCGGCTGCAAGTTCCCTCCCAGAGCTGCTCACCCTGGGAGCGAACAGCGGAGCCGAGAGTGATGAACTCCGGCCCGGATTCCCCGCGTGAGGCAGAACGAGGTGCGGAGACACACCGTTCCCGCGCCAGGTTCGGCAGGGCTCCCCTCGCCTCGCTCACTGAGCCTTCACCAACATGAAGTCGCAGTTCAAGGGGCTGGTGTGACCGATTCTCCGCATGCTCACGCTGATCGCGGGCGGGAGTCCGCGAAGGAGATCATCTGTCAGCGGAGACGGCACGCAAAGTGCTGACATGCGTAGGGGCGATGGTCCTTCTGATCAGCAGGCTGCCGCTCTACCTTCGCAACTGTGATCAGGATCTCTGAGGTAGCGAAGCGGCTCATTGTCGGCCGTGCCCTGCGCAGCAGCGAGATGAGGCAGACGTTGCTTCCCAAGCGTGTGGCCCTGCCGATCTTCGCCTCGGACCCCTTGTCATCGGTTGCTTACGCGACGCAGGAGATCCTGGTGGTGCTCACGCTGGGCGGTCTGGCATATGTGCATTTCACGCCGTGGATCGCGGCGGCGGTCGTCGCGCTGATGACTGTGGTGGTGCTGTCGTACCAGCAGGTCGTGCGTGCGTACCCGAGCGGTGGGGGCTCGTACGAGGTCGTGTCCGCCAACCTCGGCGACAACGCCGGTCTGGTGGTGGGGGCTGCCCTGCTGGTCGACTACGTGATGACGGTGGCGGTGTCGGTGGCTTCCGGCGTGGACAACATCATCTCCGCCGTCCCCCATCTGCACGCCCAGCGAGTGCCGATGGCACTGGCGTTCGTAGTGCTGCTCGCGGTGGTGAACCTGCGGGGAGTGCGCGAGTCCGGACGGGCCTTCGCCGCGCCGACCTACCTGTTCGTCAGCGGCGTCCTCATCATGATCGCCACCGGGCTCTTCCGGTACATGCTGGGGGACGCGCCGGTCGCCGAGAGCGCCTCGTACGGCATCCGGCCGCAAGAGGGCGACGCACAGCTGGCCGGTGTGGCGCTGGTGCTGCTGGTACTGCGTGCGTTTTCCAACGGCTGCACCGCGTTGACCGGCGTGGAGGCGATCTCCAACGGGGTTCCCGCCTTCCGCAGACCAAAGTCGCACAACGCGGCGATCACCTTGGCCGCGATGGGCCTCATCGCGGTCACCATGTTCGTCGGTGTCACCACTCTCGCGATCATGGCCAAGGTCCACATCGCCGATGACGCCTGCCGGCTCACCGGACTGGGGCAGGACTGTTCCGCCTACCAGCAGCGCACCGTCATCGCCCAGATCGCCGCCGCGGTCTTCGGCGGGGAGAGAAGCGGGGGCTTCTACTACATCCAGGCCGCCACCGCACTCGTCCTGGTCCTCGCCGCGAACACCGCGTTCAACGGTTTCCCGCTTCTCTCGTCGGTTCTCGCACAGCGCCGCTACCTGCCTCGCCAGCTGCACAGCCGCGGCGACAGGCTCGTCTTCTCCAACGGCGTCGTGGCGCTGGCCGTCACCGCCGGCCTGCTGCTGTGGGGGTTCAAAGCCAGCGTCACAGCCCTGATCCACCTGTACATCCTGGGCGTCTTCACCTCCTTCACGCTCTCACAGACCGGCATGGTCCGGCACTGGAACCAGGTCCTGACCACGGCGAGCGACCCTGCGCTGAGGCGCCGCCACCGCGTCAGCAGAGTCATCAACGCGGTCGGAGCGGTGTTCACCGGCCTGGTCCTGGTGGTGGTCCTGTTCACGAAGTTCCTCGACGGCGCCTGGCTGGCCGTAGTCGCCGCCGGCGTGCTGTGGCTGCTGATGCGCGCCATCCGCGGGCACTACGACCGCACCGCTGCCGAGTTGACCAGCACCGACCCTCACACCGACCTCACCTCCCCCTCCCATGTCCTGGCGATCGTGCTGGTCTCCAACGTCCACAGACCGACGCTGCGCGCCCTGGCCTATGCCCGCGCGTCTAAGCCTGACCGGCTGGAGGCGCTCACCGTCGCCGTCGACCACGACGAGACACGCGTGCTGGAAGACCAGTGGCAGCGGCTCGGCATCGACGTCCCCCTCAAGGTCTTGGACTCCCCCCACCGCGAGGTCACCAGACCCGTCGTCGACTACGTACGCTCCCTCAGCCGCGAAAATCCCCGCGACATCCTCGGCGTCTACATCCCCGAGTACGTCGTCGGCCGCTGGTGGGAGAACCTGTTGCACAACCAGTCCGCACTCCGGATCAAAGCACGCCTGCGCTTCACTCCGGGCGTCATGGTGATCAGCGTGCCCTGGCAGCTCATCTCCTCCGCACGGGCCGACCATCACGGTGCACGTGCTCCGGGTTCCGTCCGCCGCGGCGAACCGCCGCGCTGATCGGGAGCCATCCCGAGGCCCGGAAGGCGGCCCCACCATGCCGGTCCGGCGCGCTGGACGGCGGGTGGTGCTGTCGTCGCAGGCCAGCGGGGAGGAAGGTGGAGGGCACGGGCGATGATCGAGGCGATAAGGCGCGGCTGGACCGGCCGACGTTGCTGGCGGACGCCCAGGCGGCGCTGGCCAGCACGCTGGACCTGCTGGAGGGGCTGCGGCGGGCGTGCAGGGTGCTGACCGGGCGGCTGGGGGACAGGTGCACAGTTGACCTGCTGGACGAGGGCGGCTGGTGCCGCGGCAGGTGACGTCTGCCCGTCGAGGAGCGGCGTCCGGTGCGTGCTCTCGGCGTGCCCGGCGCACGTCCTCGTACGGGATGTACTCGGGCTTGTGCCCGGTGCGGCGAGAGTGCGTGCCGGGCGTCGCCACGGGGCGAACGTTGCCTGATGCGGCACTAGGGCGTGTGGATCACTTCCGCGGGCCGAGGTTGTCGTTGATGATGTCCATGTGTCCAACCGCATCAGCGCTCTGATCTCGGCCTTCGGCGTCCTTGCCGGCGTGGTACTGGTCGTTGCGGGCGTTCGTGAGTACCACTCTGGCGCGTCGGTCCTCTGGCTCGTGGCTGGAGCCGTGATCTTCCTCAGCGCTTTGTACGCGCTCGTGCGGGACGTGCGGCGGCTTCGGACTGGGCCAACCGCCTGACAGCGGCGCCGTTCCAACCAGCTCTGCCAGTCGTTGTTCGTGTGTGCCGTTGACTGACGCGCGCAGTGGGCGCGAATCGAACCGTTACTCCCGGATCGGACACCGCGGCAGGGTGGCCGGTGGCGGGATCACCGAGAAGTGATCGACGCGATCGCCTGGAAGTTCCGGACGGGATCGCATCTGGGAAACGCGCGCCCCTGATCCGGCGGCTCATCGAATGCGGCGGGGCACAGTTCGACACCGTCGCCGGACACAGCGGACTCGGGCCGCTGCGAGCCTCCGCGCACCACTGCACCAGGAGAGCGGACTGAGCCCTTGGGCCCATGGACGACGTTTCGGAGCGAGCCAGGGGGAACGCCTGAGGGCATGAGATTCCTCGTACGCGACCGGATCCTCGGCATCGGTGACGACTACTGGATCGAGGACGAGCACGGCAGGAAGGTCTTCCTCGCCGACGGCAAGGCCCTGCGGCTGCGGGACACCTTCGAACTGAAGGACTCGGCGGGCCGGGTCCTGATCGACATCCGGAAGAAGATGTTCGCGCTGCGCGACACCATGGTGATCGAACGGGAGGGCGAGCCGCTGGCCACGGTGCGCCGCAAGCGCCTGTCCCTGTTGCGCAACCACTACCGGGTGTCGTTGACGGACGGCACGGAACTCGACGTCAGCGGCAAGATCCTCGACCGCGAGTTCCTCGTCGAATACCAGGGCGAGGCCCTCGCCGTCGTCTCCCGCAGATGGCTGCACGTCAGGGAGACCTACGGCCTCGACGTCGTGCGCGACGACGCGGACGCGTCGCTGCTGATCGCCGTGACGGTGTGCGTGATCAACCTGGCGGAACGGGAGAGGGGCATCGGCTGAGGAAGCGAGGGAGGGCTGTGCCGCGGCCGACCGGGCCGGTGGGTCAGCGGCGCGGGGTCTCCAGGCCCAGCAGCCGGTCCTTGAGGGCCGGGAACTGCTCACGGGTCGCCGCCACCTTCGCCGGGTCGAGGTCCACGGTGAGGATCTCCTCCCCGGAGCCCGCCTCGGCCAGCACCTCTCCCCACGGGTCGACCACGATCGAGTGACCGGCCTGCGGAACTCCCGCGTGCGTGCCCGCCGTTCCACAGGCGAGGACGTACGCCTGGTTCTCGACGGCCCTGGCCCGGGCCAGCAGGGTCCAGTGGGCGCGGCGCCGCTCGGGCCAGCCGGCGGGGACGACGAAGGTCTCGGCGCCGGCGTCGACGAGGCCGCGGAACAGTTCGGGGAAGCGGAGGTCGTAGCAGGTGGCCATGCCGAGGGTGGTGCCGGGCAGCCGGACCGTGACCAGGTCCGCGCCCGCGCCCATCAGGACGGCCTCGCCCTTGTCGAAGCCGAAGCGGTGGATCTTCCGATAGGCGGCGGCGAGGTCACCGGAGGGGGAGAAGACGAGCGACGTGTTGTAGAGGGGGCCCTCGCCCGCGGCGGAGCCGCTGTCAGGTGCGGCCCGTTCGGGGATCGAGCCGGCGTGCAGCCAGACACCCGCGTCGGCCGCCGCCTCGGCCATCGCCTCACGGGTGGGCCCGTCGAGCGGCTCGGCCTCCGCGGTGAAGGATTCGTACGCGAATGCGCCGGTGGTCCACAACTCCGGAAGGACGACGAGATCGGCTCCGGCCTGCTCACGGACCAGCGAAGCGACCCGGCGCCTGCGCGAATCGACCGATTCACCCTCATCTACACCGATCTGAAGGAGCGAGGCGCGCACACTACCACCGTCCTGGCATTCGAGCCGTCAAACACGGGCCTACGATCGTCACACGAAAGCACTGCCGGGGTGCCGCACAGCAGCGTAACTTAACGTTCCACAGCACCCACTGACCGCCGCCGACGCCCACTCACCGCCACCAACGCCGACGCCCCCCACTGAAGACCACCCGCCACGTAGCCGACACGCACCGACCGTACTGACACGTACCGACCGCCCGAGGGGTCCCGTTCCGTGAGTCTGCATCCCACTCTTCAGCCCTACGCCGACGCCTGGACCCACGCAGTGGACGCGATAGCCGAGTTGGTGGCACCGCTCGTGGAGGGCGAGTGGAACAGGCGGACGCCGTGCCCCGGCTGGTCGGTGCGCGACGTGGTCTCCCACGTCATCGGCATGGACTGCGAGATGCTCGGCGACCCGCGGCCGATCCACACCCTGCCGCGCGACCTGTACCACGTGCGCACGGAGCACCAGCGGTACATGGAGATGCAGGTCGACGCCCGCCGCCACCACACGGCGCCGGAGATGACGTCCGAGCTGGAGTACACGATCATCCGCCGCAACCGCCAGCTGCGGAACGAGTCGCGGCAGCCGGACCACAAGGTGCGCGGCCCGCTCGGCACGGAACTGACCCTCGAACAGGCCATGCGCAACCGCGCGTTCGACACATGGGTCCACGAGCAGGATCTGCGGGCGGCGCTCGGCCGGCCGGGGAACCTGGACTCGCCGGGCGCGTACGTCGTCCGCGACGAGCTGCTCTCCGTGCTGCCGAAGGTCGTCGCGGAGGACGCGCAGGCGCCGCGCAGCTCGGCCGTCGTCCTCGACGTGCACGGCCCGCTGGAGTTCATCCGCACGGTCCGCGTCGACATCCAGGGCCGCGGCACCCTGGAGACCTCGCCCGCGCTCGGCCCGGCCGCCACGCTGACCCTGGACTGGGAGACCTACGTCCGCCTCGCCTGCGGCCGCGTCACCGCCGACGCGGTCGCCGACCGCATCAAGGCGGAGGGCGACCCCCACCTGATCGCGGCCATCCTCCACGCCTTCGCGGTGACGGTGTAGCGGACGGCGGGCGGAGCGATGCCCGCTCCGCCCTCCCCCCCTCGCACGACCCTCGGCGCCGGGCCGTCACACCGGCACGTGCACGGTCTCCACGCGGCTGGCGACCAGGCGTTCGCGTTCGCGGCGGGCCGCTCGGGCGCGCAGGCGGAGGATCTGGGTCAGGCCCAGGGCCTGCAGGACGAAGACGACCGAGAAGGCCGCGCGGTAGTTGTCGTTCGTGAGGTCGAGCAGGACGCCCACGGCCAGCAGGGTCGTCATGGAGGCGACGAAACCGCCCATGTTGGTGATCCCGGAGGCCGTGCCCTGACGTTCCGGCGGGTTCGCGGGGCGGGCGAAGTCGAAGCCGAGCATGGAGGCCGGCCCACACGCGCCGAGCACCGTGCACAGGACGATCAGCAGCCACATCGGCGCGTGGTCGCCGGGGTGGACCAGCGTGGCCGCCCAGACCGCCGCCGTGGCGAGCACCGTGCCGAGCGCCAGCGGCAGCCGCGCCGCATGGTGCCGGGCGACGATCTGCCCGTACACCAGTCCGACCACCATGTTGGACAGGACGACGAGGGTGAGCAGGTCACCGGCGGTGGCCCGGTTCAGCCCCTGCGCCTCCACCAGGAACGGCAGCCCCCACAGCAGCAGGAACACCATCGCCGGGAACTGCGTGGTGAAGTGCACCCACAGCCCGAGCCGGGTGCCCGGCTCCCGCCAGGACGCCGCGATCTGACGCCGCACGTACGCCGCTCCCTGGTGCGGGAACGGCGCCGGTTCGTGCCCGTCCGGGTGGTCCTTCAGGAACAGCAGGGTGAGGACGAGGACGACGAACCCGGCGACGGAGCTGCCCGCGAACGCCGCCGTCCAGCCCACCCCGTGCAGCAGCCGGGCCAGCACCAGCGTCGACACCAGGTTGCCCGCCATGCCGGCGAGCCCCGCGAACTGCGCGATCAGCGGCCCGCGCCGGGCCGGGAACCAGCGGGTGCCGAGCCGCAGCACACTGATGAACGTCATCGCGTCACCGCAGCCCAGCAGCGCCCGCGAGGCCAGCGCCATGCCGTACGACGGCGCGAGCGCGAAGCCGATCTGGCCGGCCGTGAACAGCACGACCCCGAGGGTCAGCACCTTCTTCGTGCCGAGCCGGTCCACCAGCAGGCCCACCGGTATCTGCATCCCCGCGTACACCAGCAGCTGGAGGATCGAGAACGTCGACAGGGCGGAGGCGCCCACATGGAAGCGGTCGGCGGCGTCGAGGCCGGCCACCCCCAGCGACGTACGGAAGATGACGGCGACGAAGTACACCGAGACGCCGATGCCCCAGACGGCGAGGGCACGGCGGCCCCCGGGCGGGTCTCCGGGCAGCGTGGCGGACGGGGACGGCGCGGGGCGACTCAACGGACCTCCCCCCGCGCCAGGTTGGAGAACCAGCTCACATGCCGGTGGACAAGGTCGACGGCCGCCTCCGCGTCACCCGCGCGCAGCGCCTGGAGGATCTCCTCGTGCTCGGTGAGCGTCTTGGTGATGCGGTCGGGGTGGGCGTGCATCACGGCCACTCCCATGCGCAGTTGCCGGTCGCGGAGCTGGTCGTAGAGGCGGGAAAGGATCTCGTTGCCGCCGCTGCGGACGATCTCGGCGTGGAAACAGCGGTCGGTGACCGCCGCCCCTGCCAGGTCCCCGGCGGCCGCCTGCGCCTTCTGCTGTTCGAGCAGCTCCTCCAGGCGGGCGATCAGCCGCGGTGAGGCCGGGACCGTCTTGCGGACCGCGTGCTCCTCGACGAGCTGCCGGGTCTCGACCACGTCCGCGATCTCCTGCGCGGAGACCGGCAGGACCAGCGCGCCCTTCTTCGGGTAGAGCTTGATCAGCCCTTCGACCTCCAGCCGCAGCAGCGCCTCCCGCACCGGCGTCCGGGACACGCCGACCGCGTCCGCCAGCTCGCCCTCGGTGAGCAGCGTCCCGCCCTCGTAGCGGCGCTCCAGAACACCCTGTTTGACGTGCGCGTACACACGGTCGGCGGCGGGGGGCTGCTTGACGGCCGAGGCTGCGGGCGGACGGGGTTTCGAGGGTGCTGCGGAGGCCATGCCCACAGCATAGATACAACACGTACGCATCGCTCGCCCCGTCCACGATCCGGAATGACGACGCGCCGACCCGGAATGACGATGCGCCGATCCTGAATGACGGCCCGCCGACCCGGGACGAAGCGCCGCCGACCCGGGAGGGACCTCCACCCCGCCCAGAGGAAAGCCTCCTCCCAAACCCACCCTGACCCTCCCGGAAGGCTGTGAGATGGACCTGAATTGACCCCCGCGCCACCCGCGGCACAACCTTTTGTGCTACTCACTTGTCACACGAGAAGCGGCCCTGCTGTGCCTGCCGACCCGGCTCCCAACCGGCCGCGCTCCTCAGACATTTGACACAATCGGGGTACTTGACTTGATTACCGCCATAAAGGGTGCACGTGCCCGCAGAGCCGCAGCCGTAGTCATGACCACCGGCGCGCTCGTCGCGACCGGCGTTCTGGGCTCCGCTCCCGCGCAGGCTGCTCCCGCGAAGCCGACGATCACCGCCATGGGCGGGTTCGTGATGAACAGCGGTACCGGCAAGAGCCTTTACACCAAGGCCGCCGACACGAAGCGCTCCACCGGCTCCACCACGAAGATCATGACCGCGCTGGTCGTGCTCAGCCAGTCGAACCTGAACCTCGACAGCAAGGTGACGGTCCAGAAGGCGTACAGCGACTACATCGTCGCCAACAACTACGCCTCCAACGCCAAGCTGATCGTCGGCGACAAGGTGACCGTCCGTCAGCTGCTGTACGGGCTGATGCTGCCGTCCGGCTGCGACGCCGCCTACGCCCTCGCCGACAAGTACGGCAGCGGCTCGACCCGTTCGGCCCGCGTGAAGTCGTTCATCTCCAAGATGAACAGCAAGGCCAAGAGCCTCGGCCTGACGAACACGCACTTCGACTCCTTCGACGGCATCGGCAACGGCGCCAACTACTCGACGCCGCGCGACCTGACGAAGCTCGCCAGGGCCGCGATGAAGAACTCCACGTTCAAGTCGGTCGTGAAGACGAAGTCGTACACGGCCAAGACGATCACGAAGTCGGGCGCGACCCGCACGATGGCGCCGTGGACCAACACCAACCCGCTGCTGGGCACCTACAGCGGCACCATCGGCGTGAAGACCGGCTCCGGTCCGGAGTCCAAGTACTGCCTGGTCTTCGCCGCCACCCGCAACGGCAAGACGATCATCGGCACGGTCCTCGCGTCCTCGACGATCGACAACCGCGCGGTGGACGCCAAGAAGCTGCTGAACTACGGCTTCGCGGTCTGATCCGGGACACACCCGCAGGACATACGAAGGGGGCCACCGCCCAACCGCGGTGGCCCCCTTCGTCGTTCCGGCCGCAAGCCCATCATGCGATCTTCGCTCGCGATAGTGAACATTATCCATTCGGCTGGCATATTCGATCTCCTCCGCCCTACGTTCCGCTGCGGAGGTGGTTCACATGATCGAACCGAGCAAGCACCAACCCGACCCCCGGACCCAGCACGACGCCATCGACGTCGGCGACTTCGTGTACGCGGCCACCGGAGCCCGAGTCCGCCGGCTGACCATGCCGGACGGGACGCATTGGTTTCCGGCGGTGGACGTGTGCAAGGAATTGGGGCACACCAACCCCCAGAAGGCACTCTCGGACCACGTCCCGGAGGACCACCGAGACAATCTCGAGACCCTAACTGGAGGTTACGGTCTCGGCATTCCCGCAGGTAGAGAGTGGCGCCGAGACTTGAACGTCATCTCTCTGCAAGGTCTCATCCTGCTCGTAGGAGCCTGCACCAAGCCAGAGTGCGCGCCCTTCAAGCAATGGGTCGCCGAAGTGATCGAGACCATTCAGCGCGAGGGCTCGTACACCCTGGAGGAGGCCGAGGTCCAGCCCGCCGGCCCCGGAGCGCCCATCGCCTACGCCATGCCCGAGCAGATCGCAGACGCCATCGTCCGGCTGGAGGAGCGCAACCTCCAGGCCGACGAGCAACTGGCGATCGCCCAGCAGAAGTCACTCGCGCTGCAAGAGCAAATGATGGCGACGCAACAGACGATGCTCGAGACCCAGCAACAGATGGTGGACACCCAGCAACAAATGCTGGACACCCAACAACAGATGCTGGGGACGCAGCAGCAGATGGTCGAGATGCAGCGCGCCGGCCTCGTCGCCCAGCAGGCCATGGCCCAGGCCATGGAGCGCATCGCCAACCGGCTCGACGCCCTCGCCGTCGAGCACCCGACCCCTTCCGCCACCGCCTTCGAGGCACACCCCACCACCGAGTCCGTGCTGGCCGACTGGCGGGAGCGGCTGTCGGTGACGGCGGACGTCTGGACCGTGGCCGTCGTGATCGCCCCCGTGCTCGTCGAAGAGGGTGCACTGCGTCAACCGCTGGAGGCGATCGCCGCCCGTACGGGGCTGTCCGTGCAGCGCGTCAACGACTGCCTGCGGCTGCTGCGCAAGCACGCCTGCATCCGCCCCATGGGCGCGACGGAGGACGGCGCCCCGGTGTACGTGCTCAATCAGGGCTGGCAGTGAGCGCTGATCAGCAGCGCTGACAGGGCCGGAGCGGGGACCACGGACGAAGGGGCCGGTCGCAAGACGAATTTGCGACCGGCCCCTTCACCATGAGCCTATCCGGCACAAGGCGGTGTCACGCCCAGGTGATCAGCCTCTTCGGCTGCTCCAGGATCGCGGCGACGTCCGCCAGGACCTTGGAACCGAGCTCCCCGTCCACCAGCCGGTGGTCGAAGCTGAGCGCCAGGGTCGTCACCTGACGCGGCTTCACCTTGCCCTTGTGGACCCACGGCTGCGGCTTGATCGCGCCGACGGCGAGGATCGCCGACTCACCCGGGTTCAGGATGGGCGTTCCGGTGTCGATGCCGAAGACACCGACGTTGGTGATGGTGACCGTGCCGCCCTGCATGGCGGCCGGGGAAGTGCGGCCCTCCTTCGCCGTCGCGACCAGTTCGCCCAGGGACTCGGCGAGCTGCGGCAGCGTCTTCGCGTGCGCGTCCTTGATGTTCGGCACGATCAGACCCCGCGGGGTGGCGGCGGCGATGCCCAGGTTCACGTAGTGCTTGACGACGATCTCCTGGGCCGCCTCGTCCCAGGATGCGTTGATGTCCGGGTTCCGCTTGATCGCGACGAGCAGGGCCTTGGCGATCAGCAGGAGCGGGTTCACCCGCAGGCCCTGCATGTCCCTGTCCTGCTTCAGCTCCTCGACCAGCCTCACCGTGCGCGTCACGTCGACGGTGACGAACTCCGTGACGTGCGGCGCTGTGAACGCCGAGCCGACCATCGCCGCGGCCGTCGCCCTGCGGACGCCCTTGATGGGGACGCGGGTCTCCCGGGCGCCGTCGTACGACACCGCCGGCGCCGGGGCGGCGGCGGGGGCCGCGGGCGCGGCGGGCGCCTCCACGACGGGCTCGGGCGCCTTCGGCCGGGCCACCGCCGCGTGGACGTCCTCACGGGTGATGATGCCGTCGGGGCCGGACGGGGTGACCGTCGTCAGGTCGACGCCGAGGTCCTTGGCCAGCTTGCGCACCGGCGGCTTCGCCAGCGGGCGGGGCGCGGTGGCGCCGTGCTGTCCGTGGCCGTTCAGCTCGCCCTGGACGGCCTGGAGGGCGGTGGCGCCGTACAGGGTGTCCTCGACGGGCGCCGCGACGGGCGGGACGCCCTTGCGGGGGCGCCGCTTCGTGGACGACTCGGCGACGCCGTAGCCGACGAGGACCGGCTTGCGGCCCTCGGGCTTGGCCGGGGCGGCCGCGGGCCGCGCCGGGGCGGCGGGCTCGGCGGCGGGCTGCGCGGGCGCCGCCTCCTCGGCCGGTGCGGGGGCGGCGCCTCCCGACACGTCCACCGCGATGATGGACGTGCCGACGTCGACGGTGGTGCCCTCGGGGAAGTGCAGGGCGCGTACGACGCCGTCGTACGGGATGGGCAGTTCGACGGCGGCCTTCGCCGTCTCGACCTCGCAGACGACCTGGCCGTCGGTGACGGTGTCACCGGGCTGGACGTACCACTTGAGGATCTCGGCCTCGGTGAGTCCCTCGCCCACGTCGGGCATCTTGAACTCACGCAGGGACGTGTCTGTCATCGTCGTCACGGACCTCTCCCTCAGTACGCCAGCGAGCGGTCGACGGCGTCGAGCACCCGGTCCAGACCCGGCAGGTACTCCTCCTCGAGACGCGCCGGCGGATACGGGGCGTGGTAGCCACCGACCCGGAGGACGGGGGCCTCCAGGTGGTAGAAGCACCGCTCGGTGATGCGGGCGGCGATCTCGGCGCCCGAGCCGAAGAAGACCGGGGCCTCGTGGACCACGATCAGCCGGCGGGTCCGCTCCACGGACGCCTGGATCGTGTCGAAGTCCAGGGGGGACACCGACCGCAGGTCGAGGACCTCCAGGGACCTGCCCTCCTCGGCGGCCGCGTCGGCGGCCTCCTGGCAGAGCTTCACCATGGGGCCGTAGGCGGCGAGGGTGAGGTCCGTGCCCTCACGGACCACGCGGGCCCTGTGCAGGGGGCCGGGGATGGCGTCCGGGTTGACCTCGGCCTTGTCCCAGTAGCGGCGCTTCGGCTCGAAGAAGATCACCGGGTCGTCGCTCTGGATGGCCTGCTGCATCATCCAGTAGGCGTCCGACGCGTTCGACGGCGAGACCACCTTCAGGCCCGCCACGTGCGCGAACAGCGACTCGGGGGACTCCGAGTGGTGCTCGACGGCGCCGATGCCGCCGCCGTAGGGGATGCGGACGACGACCGGCAGCTTGACCTTGCCCAGCGAGCGGGCGTGCATCTTGGCGAGCTGGGTGACGATCTGGTCGTACGCGGGGAAGACGAAGCCGTCGAACTGGATCTCGACGACCGGGCGGTAGCCCCGCAGGGCGAGGCCGATGGCGGTGCCGACGATGCCCGACTCGGCGAGCGGGGTGTCAATGACCCGGTCCTCGCCGAAGTCCTTCTGGAGGCCGTCCGTCACCCGGAACACGCCGCCGAGCTTGCCGACGTCCTCGCCCATGACGAGGACCTTCGGGTCGGCTTCGAGGGCCTTGCGCAGCGATTCGTTGATCGCCTTGGCCAGCGCCATGTTCTTCGGCACCGAGATCGACGCCGATGTCGCGGTCTGCGTGGTCATCGCTCCTCGCCCTCCTCTGCGTCCACGTCGGCGAACGACGCCTGGTACGCGGCGAACTGCGCGCGCTCCTCGTCCACCAGCGCGTGCCCGTCCGCGTACACGTTCTCGAAGATGGCGAAGTGGTCGGGGTCCGGCATGGCACGCACCACTTCGCGCACTCGCCTTCCCAACGCCTCGCTCTCCGCTTCGAGTTCCGCGAAGAATCCCTCGTTCGTGTCCGTTTCGGACTCCAGGTAGCTGCGCAGGCGCGCGATCGGGTCCTTCGCTTCCCAGGCCACCCGCTCGTCGTCGTGGCGGTAGCGGGTCGGGTCGTCGGAGGTGGTGTGGGCGCCCATGCGGTACGTGTACGCCTCGACGAGGGTGGGGCCCTCTCCCCGGCGGGCGCGCTCCAGCGCCCACTTGGTGACCGCGAGGCAGCCCAGGACGTCGTTGCCGTCGACGCGGACGCCCGGGAAACCGAAGCCCTGGGCGCGCTGGTACAGCGGGACCCGGGTCTGCTTCTCGGTGGGCTCGGAGATCGCCCACTGGTTGTTCTGGCAGAAGAACACCACGGGGGCGTTGTAGACCGCGGAGAAGGTGAACGCCTCGGCGACGTCGCCCTGGCTGGAGGCGCCGTCACCGAAGTAGGCGATGACCGCGGAGTCGGCGCCGTCCTTCGCGACGCCCATCGCGTAGCCCGTGGCGTGCAGCGTCTGGGAGCCGATGACGATCGTGTAGAGGTGGAAGTTGTTGCTGTTGGGGTCCCAGCCGCCGTTGTTCACACCGCGGAACATGCCGAGCAGGTTGGTCGGGTCGACGCCGCGGCACCAGGCGACGCCGTGCTCGCGGTAGGTCGGGAAGACGTAGTCGTCCTCACGGGTGGCGCGGCCGGAGCCGATCTGGGCGGCCTCCTGGCCGAGCAGCGACGCCCACAGGCCCAGCTCGCCCTGGCGCTGCAGGGACGTGGCCTCGGCGTCGAAGCGACGGGTCAGCACCATGTCGCGGTACAGGCCGCGCAGCTCGTCGTCGGTGATGTCGGCGACGAACGGGTCGTACTGCGCGTTCTTGACGCGCTTGCCCTCGGGCGTCAGCAGCTGGACGAGTTCGGGCTCGGAGCCTCCGGTCGTCTTCTTCGCAGTGGCGCGCCTGGTGCCGGTGGTGCCGGCCGCCTTGCTGCCGGTGCTGCCGGTCTTGCCTGCGGCGCTGCGTCGCGTCGTCTTGCGCGCGGCAGTGCTCTCCACGGTCACGTGTGCTCCTCCGTCGGTCCGGCCCCCGGGATTGCCGGTAGACCAGTGCGGCTCGCCTGATCCCGGAACCCGTGCACGGGGTGGGTGCCCTTGGCCGGGAACAGACGTGACAGGTGCCCCGGCGAGCGCCCTGCACGAGGCACGTTACCCAGTGCTCCACATTCCTGTGAAACCCCTACTGACCTGCGATTTTCCTTGGATTTCCAAGTATTTCGATACTAGGAGATCCAAGTAAGTCACGTCGGTGGGGAACACCTGCTGGTCACAGCACTGGTTACAGCCTGACAGGGGGCCGGAACACCGGCACGTTATCCCGGCCACCCCGGCCACGGGAAGACTTCACTTTCGAGGGCCGTTAGGGGTGGGTCGCGTCTCCCCGTACCGACCCCGTACGAAACACCCCGACGAAAGAGGCCCCCGAAAGGGGGCCTCGCATCCGTCACTCCTCGTTGCCGCCGGTGACAGCGCCCGTCAGACCGCCGGCGTCGGCGCCGCCGCTCTCCTCGTTCGGCGGCGGGCTGTCCGTGGGCTCCGGCTCCTGAGGAGTCGTCGGCTCCTCCTCCGGGGGCTCCTCGCTCGTCGGCTCCTCGGCGGGCTCGCTCTGCGTGGGCTTCTCGCTGAAGCTCGGCGTCTGCGGGACCGAGGGCGTGTAGTTCTGGTTGTTCCCGGAGTCGGTGCTGCCACCCGAGTCGTCCTGGCTCTCCTCGGCGCTCGGCGACTCCTCGTCCTTGTCGTCCTTGCTGGAGGAGGAGGCCGACGGCGACTTGGTGACCTCGTTGCCGTTGCCGGTCTTCTCGCCGCTGCCGTTCACCGCCAGGGCGACGCCCGCCGCGATCGCGATCACGGCGAGGACCGCGAGGATCCACAGCTTGCCGCGGCCGCTGCCCCGGTTGCCGTTGCCCTCGAAGCCGCCGTCGTCGCGGCCGCCGCCGTAGCCGGGCAGGATCGGCTGCGGGATCTGCGAGGTGCCCATCTCGCCGGGGTGGGGCATGACGGTCGTCCCGGCCATACCGCCCGGCGGGGTGTGCCGGCCCTCGTGCATGGTCACGGGCCCGGTGTTCCAGGTGCCGGTGTGGCTGCCCTGGTCGTACAGCATCTCCAGGCCGTACTGGACGAGGCCGCGCATCTCCTCGGCGGTCTGGAAACGGTCGTCGGGGTCCTTGGCGAGGGAGCGCATGACGAGGCCGTCCAGCTCCGGCGGGGCCGCCTGGGCGACCTCGGAGGGCGGGACCGGGATGTCCTGGACGTGCTGGTAGACCACCGACAGCGGGGTCTCGCCGACGAACGGCGGGCGCAGCGCCAGCAGTTCGTAGAGCAGACAGCCCGTGGCGTACAGGTCGGAGCGGTGGTCGACGGCCTTGCCGAGCGCCTGCTCCGGCGACAGGTACTGGGGCGTGCCCATGACCATGCCGGTCTGCGTCATCGTGGTGGACGCGCCGTGCAGGGCGCGCGCGATGCCGAAGTCCATCACCTTCACGGCGCCGTTGGTGGTGATGATGACGTTGGCCGGCTTGATGTCACGGTGCACGATGCCGTGCTGGTGGGAGTAGGCGAGCGCCTCGAGGACGCCCGAGACGATGATCAGCGCCTGCTCGGGGCCGGGTGCCTCCGCGTTGAGCAGCAGGTCGCGGATGGTACGGCCCTCGACCAGCTCCATGACGATGTACGGCACGGGGGTGCCGTTGACGACATCCTCGCCGGAGTCGTAGACCGCCACGATGGAGTGGTGGTTGAGGCCGGCTACGGACTGCGCCTCGCGGGTGAAGCGGGCCTTGGAGATGGGGTCCTCGGCGAGGTCCGAGCGCAGCAGTTTGACCGCGACCGTCCGGCCGAGGCGCACGTCCTCGGCCGCGAACACCTCGGCCATGCCGCCCCGGCCGAGTCTGTGCGTCAGCCGGTAACGACCGTCGCCGACAAGCCCGCCGCTGCCCCACTGCTCCGGCGCATCTGACATTCCGCCGCCAGTCGCCTCGGGGTCGGACGGGCCCTGAGAGCGCTGCTGCTGTGCCATCAGTCCTCGCCGTCGTTTCTGCCCGCGGTCCGCGCGGTTCTTGTTACGGTCTCCGTCGGCCACGCTACAGCCTTCCCGCAAGGGGACGGTCCGACTTGGACGCGCGACCGGCAACGAGGGGCTCGGGACGGATTCAAGGTGGATTCGGGGATTGACCGGCCATGAAACCCGCCCCGCGCGCACTCGTGCAAGTTCTGTGTACCGGGCGTACGCCCCCTGTAACGCTTCCGCGACGCTTCTTTCGCGTACGGTCACGGAACGGGCACCACGCTTGACGTGTCAGTGCCCTGGGGCAGACTTGGCCGGGAATAGCACAAAGGATCACCAGGATTCACCGATCGCGGACGCCTCGCCGAAAGGCTCCGCGCGCGCCGATGGGGGACGCAGGAAGATGAGCCAGGACGCCGCACAAGGCCGGTACGCGGGGCGTTCGCTCGCCGGCGGCCGCTATCAGCTGCGTGACCTGCTCGGTGAGGGCGGTATGGCATCCGTCCACCTCGCGTACGACTCTGTGCTGGACCGACAGGTCGCTATCAAGACACTTCACACCGAGCTCGGCCGTGAACAGGCCTTCCGTGAGCGCTTCCGCCGCGAGGCGCAGTCCGTGGCGAAGCTCACCCACACGAACATCGTGTCGGTCTTCGACACCGGCGAGGACGAGCTCGACGGCATGGCCACGCCGTACATCGTCATGGAGTACATCGAGGGCCGGCCGTTGGGCTCGGTCCTCGACGCGGACATCCAGCAGCAGGGCGCGATGCCCGCCGACAAGGCGCTGAAGATCACCGCGGACGTGCTGGCGGCACTGGAGATCAGCCACGAGATGGGCCTGGTCCACCGGGACATCAAGCCGGGCAACGTGATGATGACCAAGCGCAATGTCGTCAAGGTCATGGACTTCGGTATCGCCCGCGCCATGCAGTCCGGTGTCACGTCGATGACGCAGACCGGCATGGTCGTCGGCACCCCGCAGTACCTCTCGCCCGAGCAGGCCCTCGGCCGCGGCGTCGACGCCCGCTCCGACCTGTACTCGGTCGGCATCATGCTGTTCCAGCTGACGACCGGACGGCTGCCGTTCGAGGCGGACTCGCCGCTGGCCATCGCGTACGCCCACGTCCAGGAGGACCCGGTCGCCCCCTCCTCGATCAACCGTTCGCTGCCGCCGGCCGTGGACGCCCTCGTCGCCCGCGCGCTGAAGAAGAACCCGAACGAGCGGTTCCCGAGCGCCGAGGCCATGCGGGACGAGTGCCTGCGGGTCGCCGCCTCCCTCCAGCCGGTCGCACCGAGCATCGTGCCGGGCGCCCAGACGTCGAACGGCGCAGGGGTGTCGTCGGCGGTCTTCCCGCCCATCGACCAGACGGGCACGCCGCAGTCGGGCAGTGTCCAGACGCCGTACCAGCCGCCGTCCTCGGGCGGGTTCGGCCACCCGACGCCCACGCCGACCCCCGCCCCGTCGTACGGCTATCCGCAGCAGGGCGGGTACCAGTCGCCGCCGCAGACCTCCGCGTACGCGCCGCAGCACGGCGCGGCCACGCCGCCGCCGTACACCATCGCGCCGCAGCAGTCGTCCCTGTCGGCCGGGCACTCCGGGGGCGGCAAGAGCAACAAGGGTGTCGTCATCGGCGCGATCGTCGTCTCGCTCGTCGCGATCGGCGGTCTGATCACGGCCCTCTCGCTGAGCGGCGGGGACGGCGAGGGCGGGGACAACGGCGCGAAGGCTTCCTCCTCCCCGACCGTGGTGGAGGGGCACAAGGGCCCCGACACGTCGAAGGTCGTCGAGACCTCCGAGTGCACGGACCCGACCGAGTCCTACAACGACCCCGAGAAGGTCGAACTCCCGGACTTCACCTTCAAGAACATCGACTCCGTGAAGAAGTGCCTCCAGGCCGCGGGCTGGGAGTACGACACCAAGGACGTCGACGAGAACACGTACGGCGAGGACACCGTCATGGAGCAGTACCCCGCGGCCAACGAGGACGTCGACCCCAAGCAGATGCCGACGATCGTCCTCAAGGTCTCCACGGGCAACCCGGCCTGACACCGGCCGTCCGACTGTCACCGGCCGTCCATAGACGGAGAAGGGCCCGGCACTTCGTGTGCCGGGCCCTTCTCGTGCCAACGGTGGGGGTGTCGCGGGCCGCGTGGGCCGTGGAGATCTAGAGGTACGGACCGCCCGAGCGGCCGAGGGTGCGGGGGTCGTCGTCCCCCTCCGGGCCGCCGACACCGGGGGGCAGGGCGCGCCGCATCTGCTCCAACTGGGCCCGGGCCGCCATCTGCTGGGCGAACAGCGTGGTCTGGATCCCGTGGAAGAGGCCTTCGAGCCAGCCGACCAACTGGGCCTGCGCGATCCGCAGTTCCGCGTCGCTCGGGATCGCCTCGTCGGTGAAGGGCAGGGACAGCCGTTCGAGTTCCTCGACCAGCTCCGGTGCCAGCCCGTCCTCCAGTTCCTTGACCGAGCTGGCGTGGATCTCCTTCAGCCGGGCCCGGCTCGCCTCGTCGAGGGGTGCCACCCGCACCTCCTCGAGCAGCTGCTTGATCATGCTGCCGATGCGCATGACCTTCGCGGGCTGTTCCACCATCTCCGTCACCGGAACCTCGCGGGAGTCCTCTTCTCCTCCACCGCCCACCGCCATTCCGTCCTGGCCCACGACCAGGATCTGGGGCTGTTCGGGCGACCGTTCGTTCCTCGGCATCTCCATGCCGTCATTCTCTCGCACGCGTACACCTCACCACTGTGGCGCCCCCCGACGCAGGGTGATCCGCCGCTCACGCACGAGGGCCGGTCGCCGCCGGGCGCCGGCCGGGCGGGACCGAGATGCCGGGGTGCGGGGCGCGTGTGACGCTGAGGTCGTGGTTGCTCGACTCAGGCTCTGTTCGTCGCTCGTGACGGGACTGGTCCTCGTCACGGGCCTCCTCATGGTCCCGGTGGCGGGCAGCGCGCCGTCCGTCCACGCGGCCGTCGAACCCGACCCCGCCTCCTCCTGGGCCGGCAGCCGCGCGGGAGAGGGCCGGGAGCGCCCGGGACGCCCGGACGCGGGGCTCACGGAGCCGGAGGACCCCTATGGGGCCTCCGAGGAGCCGACCGGGGCTCCGCACGACCCGGCGGGCACCACGACCGCGACCCCCGAGCCGTCGCAGGACGCCGCGCTGCCCGTCGCCTCACCCGCCGACCGGGCGGACGCGGAAGCACGCGAGGGCCCCGTACTGGAGGCCCTGGCCCTGGGCGGCGGCCTCATGCTGATGGGCATCGGCCTGGGCCTCGCCTTCGTGGGGCTGCGGATCCGGAGGGGCTAGGGCGGGTCCGGGGCTCCCCATGACATCGCCGAGGCTGCCTCGGTACGGCTCCTCGTGCGGCGTTCGAGTGGCGCGTACGGTCACTCGTACGGAGCCGTCCGGCGGCCGGTGCCGCCGCACGGTGGGAGCCGCCGACGGCGGGGACCGCAGGTGTCACGGGCATCGCGGGGACTTTCCCTCGGCTACGGCGCCACCAGCACCACCTTGCCCACATGGCCGCCGTCCTCCAGGACACGGTGGGCCGTGGCCGCGTCGGGCATCGGGACCTCCCGGTCGACGACGGGGCGTACCCGGCCACCGGCGACCAGCGGCCACACGTGCTCGCGTACGGCGGCGACGATGGCCCTCTTCTCCTCCAGGGGCCGGGCCCGCAGCGAGGTCGCGCTGATGGCGGCCCGCTTGGCGAGGAGCGCCCCGATGTTCAGCTCGCCCTTCATGCCGCCCTGCATGCCGATGATGGCGAGACGGCCGTTGACGGCGAGGACCCGGACGTTGCGGTCCAGGTACTTCGCCCCCATGTTGTCGAGGATGACGTCGGCGCCCTTGCCGTCCGTGGCCTTGCGGACCTCCTCGACGAAGTCCTGCTCGCGGTAGTTGATCAGGATGTCCGCGCCGAGCTCGGCGCACTGGCGGAGCTTGTCGTGGGTGCCCGCGGTGACGGCGACCTTCGCGCCGACCGCCTTCGCCAGCTGGATGGCCATCGTGCCGATGCCGCTGGAGCCGCCGTGGACGAGGAGGGTCTCGCCCGGACGGAGGTGGGCGATCATGAAGACGTTCGACCAGACCGTGCAGACCACCTCGGGCAGCGCGGCCGCCCGGTTGAGGTCGAGGCCGGCGGGGACGGGCAGCACCTGGCCGGCCGGGACGGCGACCTTCTCCGCGTAGCCGCCGCCCGAGAGCAGCGCGCACACCTCGTCGCCGACGTTCCATCCGGACACGCCGGACCCGATCGCCGCGACGCGTCCGGAGCACTCCAGGCCGGGGTAGGGCGAGGCGCCCGGTGGCGGGTCGTAGAAGCCCTGCCGCTGGAGCAGGTCGGCGCGGTTCACCGCGCTCGCCGCCACCTGGATGAGCACTTCGCCCTCGCCGGGCTCGGGGTCGGGGACCTCGTCCCACACCAGGGCCTCGGGTCCACCGGGTTCGGGAATCGTGATCGCATGCATGAGGGGACGCTACCCCTCGCCCCGCCGCCTCTCCCAGCGTGCCCGTCGGGGGCCGGTACGCGACCACAGCGGTCCCGCCCCGACCACACCGGTCCCGCCCCGACCACGCCCGGCACGCCCTCGCCTCCACCGACGCCGCCACCTCGACGGGGGCGGAAACAGGGGTGCGGTCGATCTCCGTCGGAGGGACCGTGGAGAAATCACGCCCGCGCGGCCGATGAGTTCCGGTGGAACCGGCGGTCTCCCCCTGCACAGCCCCGGACATGGGCCCTGTACGCGGAAGGATCCCAGACATGAGCGCACAGACATCCGGCCTCGCGATCGAGACCGCGGGTCTGGTGAAGACGTTCGGCGAGACACGGGCCGTCGACGGCGTCGACCTCGCCGTGCCGGCCGGCACGGTCTACGGCGTCCTCGGCCCGAACGGCGCCGGCAAGACCACCACGGTGAAGATGCTCGCCACGCTGCTGCGACCCGACGGCGGCGAGGCCCATGTCTTCGGTCATGACGTCGTCCGCGAGGCCGACGAGGTACGCGGCAGGGTGAGCCTGACGGGTCAGTACGCCTCGGTGGACGAGGACCTGACCGGCACCGAGAACCTGGTGCTGCTGGGGCGTCTCCTCGGCCACGGCAAACGGGCGGCGCGGCTGCGCTCCGAGCAGCTGCTGGAGGCCTTCGGACTGAGCGAGGCCGCCGGGAAGCAGGTCAAGCACTACTCGGGCGGCATGCGGCGCCGCATCGACATCGCCGCGTCCATCCTGAACACCCCGGACCTGCTGTTCCTCGACGAGCCGACGACCGGCCTCGACCCGCGCAGCCGCAACCAGGTGTGGGACATCGTGCGCGCGGTGGTCACCCAGGGCACCACTGTGCTGCTGACCACGCAGTATCTGGACGAGGCGGACCAGTTGGCGTCGCGGATCGCCGTCATCGACCGCGGCAAGGTGATCGCGGAGGGCACGAAGGGTGAGCTGAAGGCCTCCGTGGGAGCCGGCTCTGTGCATCTGCGGCTGCGGGACGCGGCCCAGCGTGCACAGGCCGAGGAGATCCTGCGCCTCGCGCTCGACGCCGAGGTGCAGCGGGAGCCGGACCCGGTGGCGCTGACGGCGCGCGTGGGCGGCGGATCCGTCAACGGCCAGGGCGCCGCGGAGGCCGCGGCCCGCGCCCTCGCCGAGCTGGCCCGCGTCGGCGTCGTCGTCGACAACTTCGCGCTGGGGCAGCCCAGCCTGGACGAGGTGTTCCTCGCCCTCACCGGACATGACACGAAGGCACACGACTCCCGACACGTCGAGAAGAAGGACGAGGCGGCGGTATGAGCACCGCGACCAGCACCGACAGCAAGGAACTCGCCCCGGTCAGCGCCGAGTCGCTCGCCGCGCTGCTCATCGCCAAGGAGCGTCCGCCGCGGCCCAGCGCGCTGTCGGCGTCCCTCACCTTCGGCTGGCGGGCCATCCTCAAGATCAAGCACGTCCCGGAGCAACTGTTCGACGTCACCGCCTTCCCGATCATGATGGTGCTGATGTACACGTACCTCTTCGGCGGTGCCCTGGCCGGTTCCCCGGAGGAGTACATCCAGTTCCTGCTGCCGGGCATCCTCGTGATGTCGGTCGTGATGATCACGATGTACACCGGCGTCTCGGTCAACGCGGACATCGAGAAGGGTGTCTTCGACCGGTTCCGCTCGCTGCCGATCTGGCGGCCGGCGACCATGGTCGGCTATCTCCTGGGCGACGCCCTGCGGTACGCCATCGCGTCCGTGGTGATGCTCACCGTCGGCCTGATCCTCGGCTACCGCCCGGACGGCGGCGTCATGGGCGTGGTCGCCGGGATCGCCCTGCTCATCGTCTTCTCGTTCGCGTTCTCGTGGATCTGGACGATGTTCGGGCTGATGCTGCGCACCGAGAAGTCGGTGATGGGCGTCAGCATGATGGTGATCTTCCCGCTGACCTTCCTGTCCAACGTCTTCGTCGACCCGAGCACCATGCCGGGTTGGCTGCAGGCGTTCGTCAACAACAGCCCGATCACCCACCTCGCCTCGGCGGTGCGCGAGCTGATGGCGGGCGAGTGGCCCACGGCCGAGATCGCCTGGTCGCTCGGTTGGTCCGGCCTGTTCGTGCTCGTCTTCGGGCCGGTCACGATGCGGCTGTACAACCGCAAGTAGCGGTCGCGGCGTGGGGGCGCCCCCGGGAAGCACATCCCCGGGGGCGCCCCCATGCCGGGGCTACGGCAGGTGCTTGGTCTCGGGGGTGATCTTCGTGCTCGGTGTGGCACGGACGATCGTGATGAGGCGGTCCGTCAGCTGGAGTTCGCCGATGGACGGGTCGTCGTAGCCGAGCACCCGGTGGCCGCGCAGCACGCTGACGACCAGGTCCTCCGTCTCCCGTACCTTGCGCCCCACCTCGGCCTTTATGACGGGCCGCTCGACGATGTCGAGGCCGCTGCCCTGCTGGATGAGATCCTCCATGACCATGCCGGCGGCGGGACTGAGTACCGAGAGTCCGAGGAGCCGTCCGGCCGCGCTAGCACTGGTGATGACGACATCGGCCCCGGACTGCTTCAGCAGCGGCGCGTTCTCCTCCTCCCGTACGGCGGCCACGATCTTCGCGCCACGGTTCATCTGGCGCGCGGTCAGCGTGACCAGTACGGCGGTGTCGTCCCGAGCGGTGGAGATGATGATCTGCCGCGCCTTCTGCGCCTCGGCCCTCAGCAGCACATCGCTGCGGGTCGCATCCCCCACGATGCCCGCGTATCCGTCGGCCGTCGCCGCCTCGATCACCTTGGAGCTGGGGTCGACGACGATGACCTGTTCCTTCTTCAGCCCCGTCGCGCAGACGGTCTGGATCGCCGACCGCCCCTTGGTCCCGAAACCGACGACAACGGTGTGCTCCCTCAAGGCCGCCCTCCAGCGGTTCAGTCGCCATTCCTCGCGCGTGCGCTCCGTCAGGACCTCCAGCGTGGTGCCGACCAGAATGATCAGGAACAGCACGCGCAGCGGGGTGATCACGAAGATGTTGGTGAGCCGGGCAGCGTCACTGACCGGGGTGATGTCGCCGTATCCGGTGGTCGAGAGGGTGACGGTGGCGTAGTAGAACGCGTCCAGCAGGTCGACGCTGCCATCCGAGTTGTCGTTGTAGCCCTCGCGGTCGGCGTAGACGATGAACGCCGTCGCGACCAGGACGAGCAACGCCATCGCGAGTCGCTTGCCGACCTGGTGGCTGGGGCGCTCGACCTCCCGCTTCGGCAGCTTCACCGCATGCGTCACGTGACGCTCGTCCGCCGTGCGGGCGATCACGTCATGGCCCGGCAGTTTCACGTGAAACACTCCCCGCTTCCCCGTACATCCCCTGGCTCCACTACGCCTCCATGTGCCCCTTGTTTCACGTGAAACCCCCGTGCCCGCAGTTCAGTTGGGCGCGTGGATGTTTCACGTGAAACACACCTGGATTCCCGCGGTCGCCCAGGGCAGATCGAGCAGCTCCAGTTCCTGACCGGGACGGGCACCGCCGGGTGGAACGACGGCAAGGGCATCGGCGGTGGCGATGCCGCGGAGCATAGCGGGACCGTTGTAGTGCAGCGGTACGGCGTCGTCACCGCGCAGGGCGACAGGGATGAGCCGGGTGTCGTACGGGTGCCCGTGGACCGCCTCCCTCAGCGGCATTCCGTACCGCTCGGGCGCGGCTCGTCCGGCCAGGGTACGCAGAAAGGGCTCGGTAAGGGTGAACAGCCCCGAGACGGCGGCCAGGGGGTTGCCCGGCAGGCCCACAAGATGCTGGTTCTCCGTGGTGCGGGCCAGCAGCATGGGGTGGCCGGGGCGCACCTTGACGCCGTCGACGAGGAGTTCGGCACCGATGCGGCGCAACGTGGGGTGCACATGGTCCACGGGCCCGGCGGCGGTACCACCGGTGGTGACGATCAGGTCGGCTGAGGAGGACCGCACGGCCTCGTACAGGGCGGCGGCGGCATCGCCGAGTCGGTGTACGGCGGTGACCTCGGCCCCGAGCGCCCGAAGCCAGGACGGCAGCATCGGACCGAGGGCATCGCGGATCAGGCCCTCGCGCGGAAGTCCCTCGGTGAGCAATTCGTCACCCAGGACGAGCAGTTCGACACGGGGGCGCGGCAGCACGGTCAGGGTGTCGTACCCGGCGGCAGCGGCGAGTCCCAGGGCGGCGGGGGTGAGCAGTGTCCCGGGCGGCAGCAGTTGGTCGCCGATGCGGCACTCCTGGCCCCGGGGACGGATGTCCTGACCGTGCGCCATGTCCCTGGTCGCGTGCAGTCGGCCCTGCTCGCCGGTGCGGCCGTGTTCACTGCGCAGGACCGCGGTGGTGTCGAGCGGGATGCGTGCGCCGGTGGCGATCCGGACCGCCTCACCGTCGGTGAGCCGCTCGGGCTCGGCGTTCCCGGCCAGCACACCGTCCTCCCTGACGGCCCAGGGGCCGGGGCCCGCGACCGCCCAGCCGTCCATCGCGGACGTGTCGAAGGAGGGAAGGTCGGTGAGAGCGGTGAGAGGGGCGGCGAGCACCAGGCCGAGGGCGTCCTCGATGGGGACGGAGAGCGGGGAGCGGCGTGCGCAGGAGCGGGCGGCGCGCTCGGCGACGGCACGGGCCTCGGGCCAGGGTGTGGCCCGGTGGTGGGTGTCTTTCGGCGCCCGGTGCGCGGCGGGCAGGCCGTCGGCCGGGGTGTCGTCGGTGGGACGGGGGGCGCGTGGCCCTCGGACGGGCCTGTCGTTGGCCACGGCCAGCGCCTCCTCCACGTCCACGTCGAGTTCCTCGGCGTCCTGGGCGGTCATCCGGCGTCCGGAGTGGTGTCGGAGGCGCCGGACCCGGTGTCCGCGGAGCCGGGCCGGGTGTCCGGTGAGCCGGGCTTGGCGTCGGAGGCGTCGGTGCCCGCCTCGCCTGCCCAGCGGAGAGCCAGGGCCGTGGCCTTGCGGGCGGCCTCGGCGACCGCTTCCGGGCCTCCCCCGGCCTTCGCGGCCGCGTAGCCGACCAGGAAGGTGGTCAGCGGGGCCGCGGGCCTGGCCACGTTGTGGGCGGCGTCACGGGCGAGGTCGAGCAGTTCTCGGGTGTCGACGTCGAGGTCGATGCCCAGCTCGTCCTTGACTGCGGAAATCCATTCATCCAACACGTGGCCATGCTCCCTGATCCGTGCGCGGGCGGCGGCGATGTCGTCCCAGGTGTCGCAGTCGAACGACGCGACGGGGTCGGTGATACGGGTGAGGCGCAGCGCCCCGACCAGCCGCCGCAGGGGCAGCCCGGCCGTCCCCCCGTGCCCGGCACCGAGCCGCGCCAGCTCCCGGCGCAGTGCGTCGGCCCGGTACGCGGCCACGAGGGGCTGATCACGTCCGTCGGGATCGGTGACGAGGACGCCCTCGGCGGGGTCGGGGGCGGGCGTGGAGGCTCCGGCGGCGGACGGGGCGGCGGGGGAGTCCTCGGACGCCCTGGCGCTGCCTCGGAGGGTGTCGAGCAGCCGCCGCACCGTCTCCTCGGCGAGGAAGGGCAGGTCGGCGGAGAGCACGACGACGTACGGGGCGGTGGTGCGGCGGAGCCCGGCGTCCAGCGCGGCGACGGGGCCGCCACCGGGGGGCTCCTCACGGGCCCACAGCACGGGACGGGCGGTGGGCCGGGGGTCGGCGACGACGACGGTCGACCGGGCCCCCGCGCAGGCGGCCAGCACCCGGTCGAGCAGAGCACGTCCGCCGACACGCACCCCGGGCTTGTCCGCTCCGCCGAGCCGCCGGGCGGCACCCCCGGCGAGCACGACGGCGTCGTACGCCTCGGTACCGGGGCCGTCCGGCGGCTCATGCGCGGTCATCCCCCGAGTATGCGTGCCCCCGGCGACCACAGGGAACGCCGGGACGTCAGGTGATCCGGGGGACACCCGGCATGCCAAGAGGGCCGGCCGATGCCCGGGGGCCGGGCGATGCCGGGGGCGCAGGGCGATCGGGGTCGCGGGAGTGGGTGTTCGACACCGGGAGACCGTGGGACGACGGTCGAAGGCCGCCGACGCCGGGGGCGGGGTCGACGGCCGAAGACATGGCGGCGTGCGCGGTCAGAGCGTGCGCAGCAGCACCGCCGGCTGTTCGACGCAGTCCGCGACGTAGCGCAGGAAACCACCCGCCGTGCCGCCGTCGCACACCCGGTGGTCGAAGGTGAGCGAGAGCTGCACCACCTGCCGTACCGCCAGCTCGCCCTGGTGGACCCACGGCTTCGGGACGATACGGCCGACGCCGAGCATGGCCGCCTCGGGGTGGTTGATGATCGGCGTGGAGCCGTCGACGCCGAACACGCCGTAGTTGTTCAGCGTGAAGGTGCCACCGGTGAGCTGTGCGGGTGTGAGCGTCCCGGTCCGCGCGGCCTCGGTGAGCCGGGCGAACTCCGCGCTGAGCGACTCCGCGTCCCTCGCGTGGGCGTCCCGTACGACGGGCACGACGAGCCCTCGTTCGGTCTGCGCGGCGAACCCGAGGTGCACCTGGTCGAGGCGCACGATCTCGCGGGCCTCCAGGTCGACCGTCGAGTTCAGCTCCGGGAACCGGGCCAGCGCGGCGGTACAGATCCGGGCGAGCAGCGCGAGGAGCGAGATCTTCGGGCCCCCGGCCGCGTTGATGGCCGCGCGGGCGTTCATCAGTTCCGTCGCGTCGGCGTCCACCCAGCAGGTGGCGTCCGGGATCTCGCGCCGGCTCCGCGAGAGCTTGTCGGCGACGGCGCCGCGCACCCCCCGCAGCGGGACACGGGTGCCGGATACGCCCTCCGCACGCGCGGGCACCGCGGCGGGCACCCCCGCGCCCGCGGACAACGCGGCGGGCTGTGCGGCGGCCGTGGGGGCGGCCGGGGACGTCGCGGCACCGGCGGTGGCCGCCCGCAGGGCCTGCTCCACATCGGCCCGCAGGATCAGTCCGTCGGGGCCCGAGCCGTGCAGCTTCCTCAGGTCGAGGCCGTTCTCGCGGGCGAGGCGGCGGACGAGGGGGGAGATCACGGGCACGGGACCGTGGCCGCCCACCGGCTCGGCAGCGAGCGGAGTGGTGTCGGCGAACGCCCTCTCGGCGACCACGGCGCTCACCCCGCCGTTCACCGCCCCGCCGGTGGCCCCGGCCGGAACCGCCGGACGAGCCGGAGCCGCCGCCGCGGCCGGAGCCGTCGGAGCCGCAGGCCGGACCCTCCTGCGGCGCTTCGGTGCCTCCGAAGTGCCGTACCCCACGAGCACGTTCCCGGAGCCCTCGGCCTGCCCCGCGGGGTCCGGCCCCTGCGCGGCGCCCGAGGAGCCCTCGGGCCCGCCGGCGACAGGCGCTCCCACCGCGACCGTCAACAGCGGCGCCCCGACGGGCAGTTCCGTACCCTCCTCGCCGAAGCGGGCGGTGACGACACCGCCGTAGGGACACGGCACCTCGACCATCGCCTTGGCCGTCTCGACCTCGACGACGGGCTGGTCGACGGCGACGACGTCGCCGACCTGGACCAGCCAGCGGACGATCTCCGCCTCGGTGAGCCCCTCACCGAGGTCGGGCAGCTTGAACTCCAGGACCTGTGCCATCAGTTCTCCGCCTCCCACTGCAGACGCCCGACCGCGTCGAGGATCCGGTCGACGCCGGGCAGGTGGTGCCGCTCCAGCATCGGCGGCGGGTACGGGATGTCGAACCCGGCGACACGCAGCACGGGCGCCTCCAGGTGGTGGAAGCAGCGCTCGGTGACCCGGGCCGCGATCTCGCCGCCCGGCCCGCCGAAGCCGCCGGACTCGTGGACCACGACGGCCCGCCCGGTGCGCCGTACGGACGCGGCGACCTTCTCGTCGTCGAAGGGCACGAGCGAACGCAGGTCGACGACTTCGAGGTCCCAGCCCTCGGCCGTGGCCGCCTCGGCTGCCTCCATGCAGACGGGCACGGACGGGCCGTAGGTGATGAGCGTGGCGCTGCGGCCCGTGCGGCGCACGACCGCCCGGCCGATCGGCTCGACGGACTGCGGTTCCTCGGGGTTCCAGGAGTCCTTCGACCAGTACAGGCGCTTGGGCTCCAGGAAGACGACGGGGTCGTCGGAGGCGATGGCGGCGCGCAGCAGCCCGTAGGCGTCGGCGACGGTGGCGGGGGTGACGACGTGGAGTCCCGGCGTCGCGATGTAGTACGCCTCGGAGGAGTCGCTGTGGTGCTCGACGCCGCCGATGCCGCCGCCGTAGGGGACCCGGATGGTGATCGGCAGCGGCATGGCGCCGCGGGTGCGGTTGCGCATGCGGGCGACATGGCTGATGAGCTGCTCGAACGCCGGGTAGGCGAACGCGTCGAACTGCATCTCGACGACCGGCCGGAGCCCGTACATCGCCATGCCGACGGCCGTGCCGAGGATGCCCGCCTCGGCGAGCGGGGTGTCGGTGACCCGGTCCTCGCCGAACTCCTTGGCGAGTCCGTCGGTGACCCGGAAAACCCCGCCGAGGGTGCCGACGTCCTCGCCCATGACGTGCACCGTCGGGTCGGCGGTCATGGCGTCCCGGAGGGCCCGGGTGAGCGCCTGCGCCATGGTGGCGGGCTTGAGAGCGACGGTGGTCATCAGTGCGCCCCTTCTTCTTCCGCCGTCAGTTCGGCGCGCAGCAGGGCCTCCTGCTCGCGCAGTTGGGGGGTGGGCTCGGCATACACGTGGGCGAAGAGGTCCATGGGGTCGAGCACGGGGTCCTGGTTCATGCGCTCGCGCAGATCGGCGGCCATCGCCTCGGCGGCGTCGCGGGCGGCCTGGATGCCGGCCTCGTCGATGAGGCCGCGTTCGGTCAGCTCGCGCTCCAGGAGCGCGATCGGGTCGTGCGCGCGCCAGGTCTCCACCTCGGCGTCGACGCGGTAGCGGGTCGCGTCGTCGGCGTTGGTGTGGGCGTCGATGCGATACGTCACCGCCTCGACCAGGGTGGGGCCGCCGCCCGCACGGGCGTGGGCCACGGCCTCGGTGAGCACCTGGTGCACGGCGGCCGCGTCGTTGCCGTCGACCAGGCGGCCCGGCATGCCGTAGCCGACGGCCTTGTGGGCGAGGGAGGGGGCGGCGGTCTGCTTCTCCAGCGGCACGGAGATCGCGAAGCCGTTGTTCTGCACGAGGAAGACGACCGGGGCCTGCCAGACGGCCGCGAAGTTGAGCGCCTCGTGGAAGTCGCCCTCGCTGGTGCCGCCGTCGCCGACCAGGGCGAGCGCGACCACGTCGTCGCCCTTGAGGCGGGCGGCGTGCGCGAGGCCCACGGCGTGCGGGAGCTGGGTGGCGAGCGGGGTGCACAGGGGCGCGACACGGTGCTCGTGGGGGTCGTAGCCGGTGTGCCAGTCACCGCGCAGCAGCGTGAGCGCCTGCACGGGGTCGAGGCCGCGGGCGACGGCGGCGAGCGTGTCGCGGTAGCTCGGGAACAGCCAGTCACGTTCCTCGAGGACGAGCGCGGCGGCGACCTCGCAGGCCTCCTGGCCGGTGCTGGACGGGTACACCGCGAGCCTGCCCTGCTTGGTCAGGGCCGTGGCCTGCGTGTTGTACCGCCGGCCCCGCACCAGTTCCGCGTAGAGGCGGCGCAGCAGTGCGGGGTCGGCGTCGGCCGCGGAGTCGGTACCGAGCACGCGGTAAGGACGCTCGTCGGGCAGCAGGGGTGCGGGGTCGGTGCGGGGCTGCCAGGCGGGGGGCGGTGTCGGATGGTACGCACCCCGCTGCTCCATGACCGTCATACGGCACCTCCTCGTGGGAGTGGCTCCGGGACGCGCCACGGTTGTGACGCGCCTCACCTACCGATTGTTCGGTCGATGACGCATTTTGGCTACAGGCACCCCGAGGCTGTGGACAAACGGTTCTGCACAGCCTCGAATGAACGCAACACGTCCATGGCAGAGAGGTGGGGGCACATGGCGCCTGAACAAATGGCCGAGCCGCCGGAACAGGGCCCGGCGCTGCCACCCCCCAGACCGCTGGACGCCATAGACGAGGACATCCTGCGCATGCTCCAGGCCGACGGCCGCGCGTCGATACGGTCCGTCGCCGAGCGTGTCCACGTCTCCCGGGCCAACGCATACGCCCGGATCAACCGCCTCATCGAGGACGGCGTGATCCGCGGATTCGGGGCGCGCGTGAACCACGAACGTGCCGGAAAGGGCACGTCCGCCTACATCACGCTGAAGATCGTGCAGAACTCCTGGCGCACCGTCCGCGAACAGCTGCGCCAGCTCCCCGGCGCCGCCCACATCGCCCTGGTGGGCGGCGACTTCGACGTCCTGCTCCTGGTGCACACGGCGGACAACCGGGCCCTGCGCGAGGTCGTCCTCACCAAGATCCAGGCCATCCCGGAGGTGCTGAGCACCCGCACGCTGCTGGTGTTCGAGGAGGAGCACGTCGAACCGGAGGGATGACCGAGAGGAACACCCCGGAGGGGTGACACACCCTGAAAATCGGACACGAGAACCCCACCCGCGACCGATACAGGGTGGTGAAATCCGGTCGAATGACGAGCGAACGACGGACGGGCAACGGACGACGGACAGCGAACGACGGACAGCGGACGACGGACTTTCAGTGCTGGGCGCGCAGCCCAGAGAAGACCAGATGCGCCACCGCTTCGGACACCTCGCGCTCGCCCATCCCGCGTCCGTCCGGCCGGTACCACTCCACGATCGAGTTGATCATCCCGAAGACCAGCCGGGTCGCCAGCCGCACCTCCACGTCGCCGCGCACGTCCCCGTCGGCGGCCGCGGCCTTCAGCAGCTCGGCGACCCGGTGGTCGAAGTCGCGACGCCGCTCCAGCGCCCAGCGCTCGGTGTCGGTGTTGCCCCGCACCCGTAGCAGCAGCGTCACGTACGGCAGCTCGGCGATGAGGACCTCGACCATGCGCCGGACCACGTGCTCCAGCCGCTGGACGGCACGCCCCACGCGCGCGGGCTCCTCGTCGAGGATGCCGAAGAGCTGGTCCAGGGCCCGGCTCACGGCCCGCCGCAGCAGCTCCTCCTTGCCGCTGACGTGGTGGTATATCGACGACTTGGAGATCCCGGCCGCCCGGGAGAGATGCTCCATGGACGTGCCGTCGTAGCCCCGCTCGTTGAAGACCTGCACGGCGACGGAGAGGAGCGTCTCCGGGGTGTACGTGTCGCGCTTGGCGGTGGTCATGAGGAGGTGCCCTCCCGCTTGTCGGAGGCGTAGGCGTGCCGGTACAGCGCGAGGGACGGCGCGTAGCGCCCGGAGGGGTCGCGCAGATGCAGGTCGTCGAGGAGGGCGTACGCCCAGTTCCGGCCCAGCCTGCGGCCCCACTCGAACGGACCGAGCGGGTAGTTGACCCCGAGCCGCATCGCGGTGTCGATGTCCTCCTCCGTCGCCACTCCCTTGGCCACCGCGTCGTGCGCGAGGTCGACGATCCGGGCCACCGTGCGGGCGACGATCATGCCGGGGGCGTCCCCGATGACGCTGACGTCCTTGCCGAGCGCCTGGAACAGGCCGATGGCCTCGGTGAGCGTCTGCGACGAGGTGTCCTGGGAGGCCGACAGCGCGATCCGGGTGGCCCGCCGGTAGTCGAGCGCGAGGTCGAAGTAGACGACGTCACGGAACTCCACGGACGTCTGCCCGTCCGCGAGGGCCAGCTGGCCGCCGCTCGGCAGGACCAGCCTCGTGCCGTGGTCCTCGTCCTCCTCGCGCACGCCGACGCCGGCCTCCCGGATCAGCGCCAGCAGGTCGGAGGCGGGCCCCAGGTCGCCCTCGGCCACGACGTACGCGGGCGGCCGGGCGGGTTCGGCGGTGTGCGGCTCGGGGCGCTCGGCGCCGTCCGCGTAGTCGTACCAGCCCTGGCCCGTCTTGCGGCCGAGCCGGCCGGACTCGACGAGCCGCCGCTGTGCCAGCGAGGGCGTGAACCGGACGTCCTGGAAGAACGCCTGCCACACGGAGTGGGTGACGGACTCGTTGACGTCCTGCCCGATGAGGTCGGTCAGCTCGAAGGCGCCCATCCGGAAGCCACCGCACTCGCGCAGCACCGCGTCGATGGTCGCGGGGTCGGCGGCCTGCGACTCGTACACCGCGAAGGCCTCGGCGTAGAACGGCCGTGCGATGCGGTTGACGATGAACCCGGGGGTGTCGGCGCAGGCGACGGGCGTCTTGCCCCAGGCGCGCGCCGTCTCGTACGCGCGCGTGGCGGAGGTGACGTCCGTGGCGAACCCGGAGACGACCTCGACCAGCGGCAGCAGCGGCGCGGGGTTGAAGAAGTGCAGGCCGACGAAGCGTCCGGGGTTGCGCAGGGCCCCGCCGATGGCGGTGACGGACAGGGAGGAGGTGTTGGTGGCGAGCAGGCAGTCGTCGTCGACGACGTCCTCCAGCGCCCGGAACAGTTCCTGCTTGACGTCGAGCCGCTCCAGCACGGCCTCGACGACGAGGGAGCAGTCCGCGAGGTCGGTGAGGTCCCGCGCGGCGTGCAACCGGGCGCGGGCGGCGTCCCGGTCGCCGGCGGTCAGGCGGTCCTTCGCCACGAGGCGGTCGAGCCGGGCGCCGATCGCCTCGGCCGCCTCCTGGGCGCGGCCGGGCAGGGCGTCGTAGAGGTGTACCGGGTGGCCGGCGACCAGCGCGACCTGGGCGATGCCCTGGCCCATGGTGCCGGTCCCGACGACGGCCACGGGGCTGCTGAGGTCGAGTCCTGTCATGTGCGCGATCCTCCCGCACGGGATTGTCCACAGATGCGGCGGACCCCCTTGTCCCGACCGATCGTTCGGTTACTCTAACTCTGTCCTCCTGTCGCTGCCCAGGTCAGGTCTCGACGCAGAGTCCCTGACGTGAGGAGTTGGTCACGCATGGCCGCCGAACTGTCCGCGCACGACCTGATCGCCAAGCACCGGCCCACGCTCGACCAGGCCCTGGAGGCGATCCGCACACGCGCGTACTGGTCACCCCACCCCGAGCACCCCAAGGCGTACGGCGAGAACGGCAGCCTGGGCATGGCCGAGGGCAAGGCCGCCTTCGACGCGCTGCTCGGCACCCGCCTCGACCTCGGCCAGCCCGGCACCGACGACTGGGTGGGCGGCGAGACCTCCCCGTACGGCATCGACCTGGGCGTCACCTACCCGCACGCGGACGTCGACACGCTGCTGCCCGCCATGAAGGCCGGCCAACGCGCCTGGCGCGACGCGGGCGCTCAGGCGCGCGCGGTGGTGTGCCTGGAGATCCTCAAGCGGATCAGTGACCGCACCCACGAGTTCGCCCACGCCGTCATGCACACCAGCGGCCAGGCGTTCATGATGGCGTTCCAGGCCGGCGGCCCGCACGCGCAGGACCGGGGCCTGGAGGCGGTCGCCTACGCGTACGCCGAGCAGGTCCGCACCCCGGACGAGGCGGAGTGGACCAAGCCCCAGGGCAAGCGCGACCCGCTCAAGCTGGACAAGCGGTTCAAGGCGGTCCCGCGCGGCATCGCGCTGGTCATCGGCTGCAACACGTTCCCGACGTGGAACGGCTACCCGGGCCTGTTCGCCTCCCTCGCCACCGGCAACGCGGTCCTGGTGAAGCCCCACCCCCGCGCGGTCCTGCCCCTCGCGCTCACCGTGCAGGTGGCCCGCGAGGTGCTCGCCGAGACCGGCTTCGACCCGAACCTGGTCGCACTGGCCACCGAGCGCCCCGGCGAGGGCATCGCCAAGACCCTCGCCACGCGCCCCGAGATCCGGATCATCGACTACACGGGCTCGACGTCGTTCGGCGACTGGCTGGAGGCCAACGCCCGCCAGGCGCAGGTCTACACGGAGAAGGCCGGCGTCAACACGGTCCTCGTGGAGTCGACCGACAACTACAAGGGCATGCTCTCCAACCTGGCCTTCTCGCTGTCCCTGTACAGCGGCCAGATGTGCACCACCCCGCAGAACCTGCTGATCCCCCGCGACGGCATCACCACCGACGAGGGCGCGAAGTCCTACGACGAGGTCGTCGCCGACCTCGCCAGGTCGGTCGGCGGTCTGCTGGGCGACGACGCCCGCGCGAACGCCCTGCTCGGCGCGATCGTCAACCCCGACGTCAAGGACCGGCTGGAAGCCGCCGCCGGCCTCGGCGAGGTCGCCCTCGCCTCCCGCGAGATCGCCAACCCGGAGTTCCCGGACGCCGTCGTCCGTACGCCGGTGATCGTGAAGCTCGACGGAGCGAAGCCCGACGACGAGGCCGCGTACATGAGCGAGTGCTTCGGGCCGGTGTCCTTCGCGGTGGCCGTCGACTCGGCGGCGGACGGTGTCGAGCTGCTGCGGCGGACGATCCGCGACAAGGGCGCGATGACGGTCGGGGCGTACACCACGTCCGACGAGGTCGCGGGCGCCGTCGAGGAGGTCTGCCTGGACGAGTGCGCGCAGCTCTCGCTCAATCTCACGGGCGGGGTGTACGTGAACCAGACCGCGGCGTTCTCCGACTTCCACGGCTCCGGGGGCAACCCGGCCGCCAACGCGGCGCTGTGCGACGCGGCGTTCGTCGCAAACCGCTTCCGGATGGTCGAGATCCGCCGCGAGGCGTAGGGCTCCGCTGTCCGGCCGCGTGGCCCGGCGTCCCCCGCGCGGGGGACGCCGGGCCACGCGCGCGTTCTCAGCAGGCGCCCGCGCTCCAGTGGTAGAGCGTCATCGCCACGCTCGTCGCCAGGTTGTAGCTGGACACCTGGGGGCGCATCGGCAGGGACACCAGGTGGTCGGCGCGCTCCCGCAGTTCGGCGGAGAGCCCGCTGCGCTCGGAGCCGAAGGCGAGCAGCGCGTCGTCCGGCAGTTTCAGGGCCCGGATGTCGTCCCCCTCGGGGTCGAGGGCGAACAGCGGGCCCGACGGCAGGTCGGCCACCTCCAGCCGCTCCACGGCGGTCGCGAAGTGCAGCCCCGCCCCGCCGCGCACGACCGTGGAGTGCCAGGGGTCCAGGGTGCCCGTGGTGACCACCCCGGTCGCGCCGAAGCCGGCGGCCAGCCGGATCACGGCCCCCGCGTTGCCCAGGTTGCGGGGATGGTCGAGCACGACGACGGGCGCGGTGCGCGGGGTGTGCGCGAGCGCCGCCAGATGCCCCGCGCGCGGGGGGCGCACGGCCAGGGCGGCGACGGCCGTGGGGTGCGGACGCGGCACGAGCGTGCGGTACGTCTCCTCCGGCACCTCGGCGAGCAGCGCCGTCAGCGGCTCCCGTACGTCCGGTGCCAGGTCGTCGGCGAGGGCCAGCGCCGCCGCCCGGTCGGCGGTGACCGCCACCGGGACGTCGGCGCCGAAGCGCAGGGCGTGCTTGAGGGCGTGGAAGCCGTCGAGCAGGACGGAGGCGTCGGCGAGACGGCGCCACGTCCGGACCGGATCACCGTCCCCGCGCGCCGGTCCCGCCAGGGGCGCGCTCATACCGCGCTCACCGGATCGTTCATGCGGTGAAGCCTACGTGCGCCTGCTCGGCCGTCTCCTTCTCCGGGGGTGGCGCCCCCTGCCCGGAGCCCTCGGACCCGCCGCGGCCGCGCCCGAGCGGCACCCGGCGCACCACACCGTCACGCGCGCGTGCCGCCCAGCCGCCGAGGCGCTTCAGGAACGACGTCGGCAGGAACACGGCGTCGGCGGCGATCATCGCGAGCGAGAAGAACGGCAGCCCGAGGACGAGCGCGATCGCCGCGTGCTCGGTCATCATCACCGCGAGCAGGACGTTCTTGACGCGCCGGTTGAACAGCGTGAACGGGAAGGCGACCTGGGCGATGACCGTCCCGTACGTCACCAGCATCACCATGGTGCCGCTCGACGTCATCAGGTCGGAGAGCGCGGGCCACGGCGAGAAGTAGTCCAGGTGCAGCGGGTAGTAGACCGCCGTTCCGTCCTGCCAGCGTGAGCCCTGGATCTTGTACCAGCCGGCCGTCGCGTAGATCAGACACGCCTCGGCCATGATCACGACCAGGGCGGCGTTGTGGGCGAGGTTGGCGACGATGTCGAGCAGCACGCGGGGCCGGACGTCCGACTCGATCCGGTGCACGGCCCACCACGCGCCGTGGACCACCCACAGGCCCCAGAAGATGGTCAGCCAGCCGCCCGCGAAGCCGCCGGGGACCAGACCGCCGAACGTCGCCACGAGCAGCACGAAGCCGAGCGCACACCACAGGAGGGGGCCCACCCGGTCCGCGTGCGCCGCGTCCGGCCGCTCCGGGCCCGCTGCTGCCCCCAGCCCTTCCCGCGCCGGACGCTCGCGGGTGCGCCGTTCGCGCCGGGCGTCCAGGGACCAGACCTGACCGCAGCGGAGGAAGACCAGATAGATCGCCATGAGATGGATGACGTTGTCGCCGCCGTCCCCCATGAACACGCTGCGGTTCTGCAGCGACAGCACACCCACCATGAAGAGCACGCTCGCGGTGCGGGTGCGCCACCCGAGCAGCAGCATCAGGCTCGACAGCACGGCGACGGCGTAGACGATCTCGAACCACACCATGCCGTCCGACCACATCAGGGTCGTGAACGCGCCGTTGTTCGCGATCAGCTCCTGCGCGAGGTCCCAGCTCCACGGCCCGTCCGGCCCGTACAGCTCGCGCCGGTGCGGGAACTCGCGCAGCAGGAACAGCAGCCAGGTCCCGGCGAAGCCGATCCGGACGATCGCGCTCTGGTAGGGGCCCAGCGCGTTGTCGGTGACCCGCGCGATCCCGGAGCCGACCGCGGCGGTGAGTCGGGCCAGCGGCCCGCCCCCGCCCGCAGGAGGGTTCCCGGGAGCCAGGTCTGCGGGCTGGGTGAGGCTGGTGGTGCCAGCCGGGCCGGTGGGGCCGGTGGGGCCGACCGGAGTCGTGGGGCTCATTCGGCGCTCGCCTCCGTGCGGTCGCGGTCGGTCACCGACCACCAGGACAGCTCGCGGACGACGGGCTTGTCGGACACCTGTTCCTCGCTCCACTCGGGCGCCGGGACGTTGGTGGTGCGGGACCTGACCTGTATCCGCTCGACGACCCCACCGGAGCCGTCGGCCCGCTCACCGTCGAGCTCACGGTCGAGGCGCATCACCACGATGCGGCGCAGGTAGCGCTCGGACAGCTCACCGCGTGAGCTCGTCGCGCGGTTCTCGGTGTCGTGCGTGGAGACGTAGAAGTCCCAGGCCCGGCGCAGCTCGTTCTGCTCGGTGTGGCTGGGCATCAGGTTGCCGTCGATGGCGGCCCCGTCCAGCGCGGAGAGGTCGTACCAGCCGGTCTCCCGGAAACCACCGCCCGGCTTGCGGACTTCGGCCCTGACCTGCACGGCGATGTTCTGCTGCAACGGGTTCGGCGCGAACAGCTTCCAGTTCTGCTCGAACTCCGGGTACACCCAGTCGTCGACCGCCTGACCGTGCTGCTTCGTCATCGTGTTCGAGGGCGCCACGTGCAGAAACACCATCCCGACATGCACACAGGCCACCACGGCCACGACGGCCAGCGCGAGCGCCACGACGATCTGGTACGGCAGCGGGAGCGAGGCTATGCCGGATGCGGCCGGGGGCGGCGACTGCGCCGGGGCGAGGGTGCCGTCCGAAAGCGGCCGGGCGTGCGGAGGAGGCGAGGCGTTCGGCGGGGACGGGCTGTGCGGAGGAGGCGGGGTGTACGGCCCCTGCCGCGAAGCCCACGCCGGGGAACGGGCCGGAACCGGCGCGCGGCCGGTGTCGGCCCCCGCCACTGGTACGCCCGCGGGGTCGTCCGCCGATGAGGAGGAGGCGGGGGCGGGGATGGAGGTGTCGGTTTCCGCTACGGGTGGGGACGCCGGGGCAGGTGTGTCGGTGTCCGCGTCGGCGCTGTCGTTCTCGTCGGCGGCCGTGTCGCCGGGGCCTGGGGAAACGGGGCCCTCGGGCTCGTCCGGCCCGCGCCGGGCGTTCGAGACCTCGTCGTACGCGTCCATTCCGCCCCGCTCCCCGATTCCCACTCCCGGTCCGTTTCCCCACCGGAACTTACTCAGCCGCGCGCATCCGGCACAGTCCCGGTGGCCACAGCAGTCACATCGTCACACCGATCACACGGCACCCACGAGGTTATCCACAGCCTCGGACACCTTACGGCGCCGTGCTCCACCCTTGAGGTGGGCAGCGGAACCGCCCTCCCGGACCTTCGACGACCAGGGCCGCCGCCTCCGGCCCCGCCACGTCATTCCCTTCTTCTAGAACCTGTTCTATCTTGACGCCCCGTCATCGGCGACACGGAAGGGCGGAACCGTGGACTTCACCTTCACCGAGGAGCAGCAGGCGGCGGCCGAGGCGGCGAGGGCGGTGTTCGCCGGGGTCGCACCGGACGGGGTGCCGAGCCCGTCGCTCGTTCCGGGGGCCGTGGCCGACGACTTCGACCGGGCCCTGTGGACGCGGCTGGCCGACGCGGACCTGCTCAGCCTCCTGCTGGCCCCCTCCTACGGCGGCTCGGGGCTCGACGCCATCGCACTCTGCCTGGTGCTGCGCGAGTCGGCGAAGGTTCTGGCCCGGGTGCCGTTGCTGGAGAGCAGCGCGGCCGCGGTGACCGTCCAGACGTACGGCAGCGAGGAGGCGAGGACGGACCTGCTCACCCGGGTCGGCCGGGGCGAGGTCGTCCTGAGCGTCGCCGCGCACGGCCGCACAGGCCACGACCCCGCCGAACTGGCGGTCACCGCGCAGCGCGACGCCGACGGGACGTGGGTACTCGACGGCGTCCAGACGGCGGTGCCCTGGGCGTACGACGCCGACTACATCGTCGTACCGGCGACGGCCGTGGCCGCGGACGCCGGACTCACCGAGGCCCCGCAGGTCGGCACGGCACGCGCCGGCGCCGACCACGTCCTGCTCGCCCTCGTCCCCCGCGTCCACGAGGGCGTGGTCCTCGCCGAGCAGATCTCGACGGCGGGTGAGCGGCTCGCCGAACTGCGCCTGGACTCGGCCCGGATCGCCGCCCGGGACGTCATCGACGCGGACGGTGCCTGGGAAGGGCTCCGCGAACTGCTGACCACCGGCACCTGCGCGCTGGCCCTCGGGCTGGGGGAGGGTGCCCTCACCATGACCGGCGAATACACCGGCAAACGGGAGCAGTTCGGGCACCCGATCGCCTCGTTCCAGGCCGTCGCCATGCAGGCCGCCGACCGGTACATCGACCTCCGCGCCATGGAGGCCACCCTGTGGCAGGCCGCCTGGCGCATCAGCTCCGGAGCGACGGGCGCCCTGCCCTCGGCCGGGGACGTCGCCGTGGCGAAGATATGGGCCTCGGAGGGCGTACGGCGGGTGGTGCAGACCGCCCAACACCTGCACGGCGGCTTCGGCGCCGACGTCGACTACCCCCTGCACCGCTACCACGCCTGGGCCAAGCACCTCGAACTCTCCCTCGGCCCGGCCGCCGCACACGAGGAGTCCCTGGGCGATCTCCTGGCAGCGCACCCCCTCGGCTGAGCGCCACCACCAGTGGGCCGAACACCACGCACACCCATCGCGCCGACCGAAGATGTGCGCGAAACCACCGGCGCGCCCCTGAGCCTGGAAAGCTCTGCGGACCTGGGGAACCAGGTGGCTGGAGGGCCAGGAACCAGGGGGCTGAGAACCGGGGGGTTGAAAACAGGGAGGTTGAAAACAGGGAGCTAGAGAACGAACCCGCTCTCGCCCTTGCCGTCCACCACGGGCCGGCCGGCGGCCTCCCAGACCTGCATCCCGCCGTCCACGTTCACGGCGTCGATGCCCTGCTGGACGAGGTACATGGTGACCTGCGCCGAACGCCCGCCCGAACGGCAGATCACATGAACCCTCCCGTCCTGCGGCGCCGCCTCGGTCAACTCGCCGTACCGCGCCGCGAACTCGCTGATCGGGATGTGCAGTGCCCCTTCGGCATGACCCGCCTGCCACTCGTCGTCCTCCCGGACGTCGAGCAGGAAGTCGTCGTCCTTGAGGTCCCCGACCTCGACCGTGGGCACACCAGCTCCGAAATGCATGCGTACGACGCTACCCGACCGCACGCCCCGACATCGCCGTCGTGCCCCGCCTACTCGGCCCGCCCGGTCTCCCCGGCGAGGTCCCCCTGGCCGCCGAGTCCCTCCGGTCCGCCGGGTCCAGGTGCCTCCGGGCCGCCCTCGCCGAGCAGCCCCGCCAGTTCCGCCTCCCGCTGGGCGACCTCCGCCAGCAGTTGCTCGGCGATCTCGTCGAGGAGGCGGTCGGGGTCGTCCGGGGCGATGCGGAGCATGGAGCCGATGGCCCCCTCCTCCAGTTCGCGGGCGACGAGGGTGAGCAGTTCCTTGCGCTGGGCCAGCCATTCGAGGCGGGCGTACAGCTCCTCGCTGCGGCTGGGCCTGCGCTCCGCCGGCACGGGACCGGCGGCCCACTCCTGCGACAACTCCCGCAGCAGCGACTCGTCGCCCCGCCCGTACGCGGCGTTGACCCGCGATATGAACGCGTCGCGCCGCCCGCGCTCCTCGTCGTCCTGGGCCAGGTCGGGGTGGGCCTTGCGGACCAGCTCGCGGTAGAGCCGGCGGGCCTCGTCGCTCGGCCGCACCCGCTCCGGAGGCCGTACGGCCTGGTCGGTGAGCATGGCCGCGGCCTCCGGGAACAGGCCGTCGGAGTCCATCCAGCCGTGGAACAGCTCCTCCACGCCCGGCATGGGCATGACCCGGGCCCGTGCCTCGTGGGCCTTGCGCACGTCCTCGGGGTCGCCGGTCCGCGCGGCCCTGGCCTCGGCGATCCGGGCGTCGAGCTCGTCGAGCCGGGCGTACATCGGTCCGAGCTTCTGGTGGTGCAGCCGGGAGAAGTTGTCCACCTCGACCCGGAAGGTCTCCACCGCGATCTCGAACTCGATCAACGCCTGCTCGGCCGCCCGCACGGCCCGCTCCAGCCGTTCCTCGGGCCGCTCGCCCCCGCTGCCGTCCCCCGATGCCACGCCCTCGGTGGAACCGGACCCCTCCGCGGCCTCCGCAGCATCGGTGGACGTGCCCTCGGCCTGCCCCGGGCCCCCAGTGGGCTCCACAGGCTCGGCGGGGCGCTCGGACTGGGTCTGATCGGCTTCCGGGCTCGTCACCCGACCCAGCCTAGGCCACGACTCCGAGCGCCACCGCGCCCGCCCGAAGGCACCCGCCCCGACCGGGAACGACGAGCTCTGACGAGATCCGTGAACTCGCGCCCGCCGGGCCCGCCCCGAGAAACCACCCGGGCCGACCCCACTCGCCACCGCTCGCCGAGCCCCGTCGCCCGGCCCCGCCAACCGGCTCCGTCCCCCTGCTCTGTCGCCCCGGGTCCGGTCACACTCCGACCTCGGCCTCGATCCGCCCGGCCCGTATCGCCGCCACCAGGTCCGCGTGGTCCGCCTCCGTGCGGTCGGCGTAGGTGACGGCGAACATCGCGACGGCCTCGTCGAGTTCCTCGTTCTTCCCGCAGTAGCCGGCGATCAGCCGGGGGTCGGCGTCGTGGGCGTGGGCACGGGCCAGGAGGGCACCGGTCATCCGGCCGTAGTCGTCGATCTGGTCGGCCGCGAGGGCCGCGGGATCGACGCTGCCCTTGCGGTTGCGGAACTGGCGCACCTGGAAGGGGTGGTCGTCCACGGTCGTCCAGCCCAGCAGGCTGTCGCTGACCACCTGCATGCGCTTCTGTCCGAGGACCACACGGCGACCCTCGTGCTCCACCTCCGGAACGTCGAAACCGGCCGTCGCGAGATGCGGTTCGAGCGCCGAAGGGCGGGCCTCCTTCACCTGGAGCACCAGCGGCTCGCCCCGGTGGTCCAGGAGCAGCACGACGTACGAGCGGGTGCCGACGCTGCCGGTGCCGACGACCCGGAACGCCACGTCGTGCACGGCGTAGCGGGCGAGCAGCGGGTGGCGGTCCTCCGAGAGCGTGGTCAGGTACTGCTCCAGGGAGGCGGCGACCACCGCGGCCTCCGCGTCGTTCACCCGGCGCAGCACCGGCGGGGCGTCCACGAAGCGGCGCCCGCCGCCTTCCACCGCCTCGGTCGACCTGGCCGCGAAACGTCCGCTCGTATTGGCCCGCGCCTTCTCCGAGACCCGTTCCAGCGTGCCGAGCAGGTCGTGCGCGTCGGTGTGCGAGACGAGTTCCTCGTCGGCGATGGCGTTCCACGCGTCGAGGGCCGGGAGCTTGGCGAGGAGTCGCATCGTGCGCCGGTAGGCGCCGGTCGTGTCGAGCGCCGCCCTGCGGCAGGTGTCCTCGTCCGCACCCGCCTCGCGACCGGCGAGCACGAGCGAGGTGGCGAGGCGCTTGAGATCCCACTCCCAGGGGCCGTGCACGGTCTCGTCGAAGTCGTTGAGGTCGATCACGAGGCCGCCGCGGGCGTCCCCGTAGAGGCCGAAATTCGCCGCGTGGGCGTCGCCACAGATCTGGGTGCCGATACCGGTCATCGGCGTACGGGCGAGATCGTGGGCCATGAGGCCGGCCGAGCCGCGCAGGAACGCGAACGGGGTGGCGGCCATCCGGCCCACCCTTATCGGGGTGAGCGCGGCAATGCGGCCGCGGTTGGACTCCTCGACCGCCGTCACCGCGTCGGGCCGGTCGGTGGTGAGCGTCAGGTCCGCGTGCGTGCTGCGCGGCACCCGCTCACGCAGGGCCTTTCCCTCCTCCTTGGGCGAACCCTGCGAGGGCCACCGCGCGAACCCCGGCACCCACGGCACCCGCTCCTGCCCCGCCGCCTGGGCCCCGGACCCGGCCGCCGCCGTACCGGACTCGACCCCCGACGTCGTCCCACCGTCTTCGATCACAGCGATCGCCTCCCCCGCACATGCCCCCGCACGAACATCAACTCGTGACGACGGTACAGCCGGTGGCCGAAACGCGTCAGACCCTGTGGACAACTCCGCCTCGGCCGCTCACCCGCCTGTGGAAAACCCGGGGAACCGGACCCGACGCCCTCTGGTCCCACCCTGCTCCCGCCCCGAGGCGCTAGTCCCGCCCCGCCCCCGCACAAGGCCCGCTCCGGGGCAGATGGATCTTGGCCCAGGCGGCGAGTTCCCTCAGCGCCGGGTCCAGCGCGGCGCCCGCGTCCGTCAGGCGGTAGGTGACCCGCAGGGGCGGGCCCTCCTTGACCTCGCGCAGGACGAGGCCGGCCGCGGCGAGTTCCGTGAGGCGGTCGGAGAGCATGCGTTCGCTGATGCCGGGGATCGCCCGGCGCAGGTCGACGAAGTGCGCAGGATGCGGCATCAGCGCGGCCACGATCAGGCCCGTCCATCGCTTTCCGAGCAGAGCGAACACGCGCGTGATGCCGTCGCCGACCGGCTGGCACGGACCGGCGCCATGGAGGTCCTGCTGCTTCTCCGCCATACGGCCAGCGTACTGGGCCCCTAGTAGGTGATGAAAAAAAGTAAGTGACTGTGCTATTCATAGTCGAGTACGAAAACGAAGCGACTTCCTTGGAGTGCCCCATGGCCACCCTTCTCCACCTGGACTCGTCCGTCTTCCCGCTCGGCGCCTCGACGTCGCGCGCGGTGACGGAGACCTTCCGCAAGGCATGGGAGGAGCAGCATCCGGACGGGACAGTCATCTACCGCGACCTCCACAGCGATCCCGTGCCGCACATCAGTGCCGACGCGCACACCGCCGGTTACACCGATCCGGCCACGCGCACCCCGGAACAGGCCGCCGCCTTCGCCGAGCGCGAGAAACTCATCGCCGAACTGGAGGAGGCCGACGCGATCCTGATCGGCGCCCCGATGTACAACTTCTCGATCCCGTCGACCCTCAAGGCGTGGCTGGACAACGTGGTCCTCATGGGCCGTACCGCAATGACCGGGGACTCGAAGGCGAAGGGCACCCCCGTCACCGTCGTCGCCAGCCGCGGCGGCTCCTACGCGCCGGGCACGCCGCGCGAGCCGTTCGAGTACGTGCAGAACTACCTCGACGCGGTGCTCGCCGACGGCCTCGGCCTGGACGTCGACTTCATCGTCCCGGAGCTGACCATGGCCCCGCACAACCCGGCGATGAGCGGGCTGATCCCACTCTCCGAGGCCTCGCGCGCCCAGGCCCTCGACGACGCGGCCACCAAGGCCAAGGCCCTCGCGGAGCGTCTGGCCGCGTGACCCCACGGCCGGCCGGCGCACGGCGCCACACCGGCCGACCGCGCGCCGGCCGACCGGTCACGACGGGATCGGTACTCCTCCGCGCCCTTCCCTCCGGGCCAGCGGCCCCACTCTCCCCGCGGGCCGAGCCTCACCCACGGCCCGGCGAGCCTCAGGCCTCGTAGGACGCGTTCTCCGCGGTCGTGATCACCTTCTGCCCGTCGGCCCGGCCGAGCAGTCCGTCCGACACCCAGGAGCTCACGGTCGCCCGCACGCGCGCGACCAGCGCGCCCTTGTCGGCGAACGGCGCCCCCGCCCAGATCTCGTCGAGCAGGGTCGTCCCGTCGGGCCTGGCCGGGTTGGCCACGCCCGCGTCGGTGCCCCCGAGGACCACCTTCGGTTCGGAGCGCCTGAAGTACGCGTGCGTCGGATCCTCGGTGCCCTCGTAGAAGGGCGCGAACTCGGTGCCGTCCAGCGTGTGGTGCAGAGGCTCTCCGCTCACCGGCGTGAGGGAGGGCAGCAGGTCACCGGAGAGACCGGCGTTGCCGTACAGGCCGAACGACACGTAGCTCGTACTGGCGTTCCTGCCGACCAGGTTCACCGGCCCGTGGAACAGGGTCTGCAGGGTCGGATCGTCGAGGGCCTTCTCCACCCGCAGCCGGAACGGGATGGTCACGCGTACGGCGTCCCCGTCACGCCAGGTACGGGACGGGATCGTGAAGTAGCTCCCGGCGGTGGGCGTCCCGCTCACCGCGCTGCCGTTGACGGTCACCCGGAACCCGGCGGTCGCCCAGGACGGCACGCGCAGCTTCATCTCGAAGGTGCCGCCGCCCCCCTCGACGGTGATCGTGGAGCCCTGCTCGCGCGGGTAGTCGGTGGTCTGGGTGACCGTAACGCCCTGGGCGGTCCAGTGCAGCGTCGTGGCGCTGTACAGGTTGACGTACAGCGCGCTGCCGTCGGCCTTCGCGAAGTACACGGAGTCCTGGTACTTGGTCGCGCTCTCCAGACCCGTCCCCTCGCAGCAGGTCGTGCCCTGCTTCGGGGTGTAGTCGCGCACATGGCCGGGTTTGAGGCCGATGAAGTACGTGACCAGCGGCTTCTCCGCGTCGGCCGTGTCCTGCTTGGAACCGAGCACCTGGTTGAGGAGGGCCCGCTCGTAGTAGTCCATGTACTTCGGGTCCTGCTCGTGGAAGAACAGCATCCGGCTCAGCTTGAGCATGTTGTACGCGCAGCAGGTCTCGGCGTTGGTGTCGCTGATGGTGCCGGAGACGACCCCGGGGGCCCTCCAGAACTCCGCCGTGCTCGTCCCGCCGATGCCGTACATGCGCTGCGGGACGACCATGTCCCAGAAGTTCTTGGCGGCAGTGAGATAGCGGGTCTCGCCCGTCGCGTCGTACAGGCGGACGTACCCGGTGAAGATCGGGATGTGCTGGTTGGCGTGCAGGCCGTCGAGGATGTCGGTGTTCGCGGCGCAGGCGTCGATGAGCCGGTCGAGGTCGAAGAGCTTGGCCAGGGCGAGGTGATCGGGCTCCCCGGTGATCGTGTACAGGTCGACGATGGTCTCGACGATGCCGCCGAACTCACCGCTGGAGAAAATGCCCCACATCCGCTGCAGCGTGGCGTCCGGCAGCCTGGACAGCCGGGAGTACATCCAGTCGCACATGCCGGACGCCAGGTCAAGCGCGCGGGCGTCGTCGGTGGCCAGGTAGGCGTCGACGAGGCCCTTGAGGATCTTGTGCGCCGTGTAGTACGGCGCCCACACCTTGGTGTAGTCACCGCTGGTCATCGACTCCAGGGCGATGAACTGCGTCTCCGGGTACGCGGCGAGGAACCCGGGATGGCTCGGCCCGCCCCAGGTGCGGCGCAGGGTGGCGGTGAGGCCTCGTCCGGAGGCGTCGGCGAACGTGCCGCCGTCGGTGGCCGCGAACCAGTACGACGCGAGATCACCGAGCCCTGCGGCGGACTTCTTGGCCTCGTTCGTCTGCAGCGAGGTGATCTCGGCCGCCGTGAGGGCCCGTGACCAGACGTTGAACTCGTCGAAGGCGCCCGCGTACACCGGGTCGCCGGAGAAGTTGGAGCGGCCCAGCCAGTTGTTCGCCAGGGTGCCGAGGACGGACGGGTTGAGCGTCATCGAGGCGTTCCGCGCGACGGCTGAACCGTTGACGTAGAGGGTGCCCGTGGAGCCGGAAAGGGTCACCGCCAGATGACTCCACTGGTTCAGCGGCAGCGCGGCCGTGCCGTTGAGCCCCTGCTCCCCGCCCGGCCCTCCGGTGGTGACGGCGAACCGGGGCACCCCGTCGGCATTGCGGGTGGCCAGATACATGTACCGGGTGGTGTCGTCGCCGAAGTCGAACACCCGCTGCCAGTTGGCGGTGTGGGTGGGCATCACCCACACCGCCAGGGTGACCGCCGCGGCGCCGCCGAGCACGGCGGCCGGCAGGTCGATGTACTGGTACGAGCCCCGGACGTTCTCGTGGGCGCCGCCCCACTTGCCGGTGACGGCGAGCATCTTCGGGTCGCCGCGCAACGCCTCGCGCACCTCGCTCAGGGCGCCGACCATGCTGCGGATCCGGTCGGCGTAGGCGGTGTCCCCGGTGCCGGCGTAGGCCTGGGCCAGCATGGTCAGGAAGTGTCCGGTGTAGTGGCCCCGCAGGTTGCCGTTGGCCTCGCCGTCGAGGCCCTCCCAGCCACCGGGGGCGACCGCGCCCTTGGTGGAGAGGCCCGCGTTGGCACGGAACACCTGGAGCAGCCGGTCGACGTCATAGCCGCGGCCGTGGTCGAGCATCAGCTGCCGTTTGTCGGCGAACAGGCCCTGGCCGAGCGTCACGTCCGTGAGCGCGAAGGGCCGCACCGACCAGGTGGACGGTGCCGGGACGGTGGCGGCGGCCGCGCGACCACCGCCCGTCCCGAAGGAGACTCCGGGTACGGCCGCGGCGACGATCGCGGACTGGAGGAGAAAGCGTCTGGAGAGGGGCGGAGCCATGTGCGCCTCGTCTCTGGCAGGGGTGTGGGGGCGGGGAGGATCAGTCAACAGTCATTCGAAATGACGAACGTTGTGCGATTTGCCGACCAGAAGATAGGTATGAGGCGGGCGAGCGTCAACGGCGCTGACGGGAATTCACATGCCTCGCCCCCAGATGGAAGGCCCGGCGTCGCCCGCGCACGTTGCGCTGGACCCGCGCGAACCCGGAACCGCGCGCCCCTGGGAGCCACGGGGAATCCACCCGTGGGCGGCCCTGATAGGCGCTGGTCAGCCACCGCACCCACGCCCTCACCCCTGCGGCCGGTGGCCGAAGGGAAGGCAGACCGACTGATCCTGTCCGGACCATGGACAGCGCAATCGAATTCAGCACCCTGGAGTCCCGCACCTTCTCCGACGGCGAGCGCCAGGAGTTCCACGCGGTCATACGACACACCCGCATCGGCGTGATCGCCGGCGCCGACCGCGTCCCACCCCCGCTCACCCCGGAGCAGCAGCAGCCAGCCATCGCCGAGCACCCCATCTAGCAGGACCTGCTGGTCCGGGCGCGCCGCCTCACCAGCTCCACCTCACACTGCTTCACGTAGAAGATCACTGATGCACCGCTCTGCGATGTTTCACGTGAAACACGGGCCTGCCCGCGTGCGGGAGACTCGGCACGCCCCCTCCCTGTCCCGTGCCACCAGAGGATGAAAGCCCTTACCGAGTCCGCTGAGAGACTCCTCACACTTCACCCACGAGGCGGCTGAAGCCAGCCTTAAGAGCCTCGCGAACACAAAAAGATGCGGTCCCATCGTGTTCACGATGGGACCGCATCACTGTGCGCGAGGGGGGAGTTGAACCCCCACGCCCTTGCGGGCACTGGAACCTGAATCCAGCGCGTCTGCCTATTCCGCCACCCGCGCATTGGGTGTGTCCTCAGGGCCTGCCCTTTCGGTGCTGGCGCCTTCCGACATCCAGAAGATTAGCACGCTGGAGAGGGTGGGTTCACATCCCTTTACTGAGGCCACCCCGGCTCCCGCCGACCGGGCACAGAGGGACCAGCGGCGTCCGAACACCTGCCCTCTTCCGCCACGTATCAACGCGTGCTGGTTCACGTATCAACCTCGTACCGGTCCCGGCCATCTCTACTGGAGGAGGGCAGGGTCCACAGTCAGGTGCGGGACACTGGTCTCGTGCCGCCTCTACGATCCTTGGCAGAGTTCGGACGGGGGTAGTTCGAAGAGGAGCTCCGGTGGGAAGCCGGGAGAGGACCTCAGTGGGCGTCGGCGCCGGTGACACCGGCCGACGGGGCCGACAGGGGGAACCAGCCGATTTCCCGGCGCGTGGATACGATCAGTAAGCAGTACGGACGCAGTACGCAGAGCGGTGACTACGGAGGAGGTGCCCCATGGGAGTCCTGAAGAAGTTCGAGCAGCGTCTCGAAGGTCTGGTCAACGGCACCTTCGCCAAGGTGTTCAAGTCCGAGGTCCAGCCCGTGGAGATCGCGGGAGCGCTCCAGCGCGAGTGCGACAACAACGCGACCATCTGGAACCGCGACCGGACGGTCGTCCCCAATGACTTCATCGTGGAACTGAGCACGCCCGACTACGAGCGTCTCAGCCCCTACTCCGGCCAGCTCGGCGACGAGCTCGCCGGCATGGTGCGCGACTACGCCAAGCAACAGCGGTACACCTTCATGGGGCCCATCAAGGTGCACCTGGAGAAGGCGGACGACCTCGACACCGGCCTGTACCGGGTGCGCAGCCGTACGCTCGCCTCCTCCACCGACCAGCAGGCCCCCGGGGGCGCCCCGGCCAACGCCGGCGGCGGCCGCCCCGGCGGCTACGGCTACCCGCCCACCGGCGCCCCGCCCATGCCGGCCACGCCGCCCCCGGGTGGCCGTCCCGGCTCGGCCCCCTACCTCCAGCGCGCCGGGGCAGCCCCGGGTGCCGCTGGACGCACGCGCTACTGGATCGAGATCAACGGCACCCGCCATCAGATCTCCCGCCCGACGCTCGTGCTGGGCCGCAGCACCGAAGCCGACGTGCGGATCGACGACCCCGGCGTGTCCCGCCGGCACTGCGAGATCCGGACCGGAACGCCCTCGACGATCCAGGATCTCGGGTCCACCAACGGCATCGTGGTGGACGGGCAGCACACCACCCGCGCTACGCTCCGCGACGGCTCGCGGATCGTCGTGGGCAGCACCACCATCATTTACCGGCAAGCCGAAGGGTGAAGCGGGGGCAATGTCAGAGCTGACCCTCACGGTCATGCGGCTGGGGTTCCTGGCCGTACTGTGGCTGTTCGTGATCGTGGCCGTGCAGGTCATCCGCAGCGACCTGTTCGGTACGCGCGTCACCCAGCGGGGGTCGCGCCGGGAGAGCGCGCGGCCGCAGACCGCCGCCCGGCAGGCCGCGCCGCCGCAGCAGCGCGGCCAGCAGCCCGCCGCCACCGGCGGCCGCCGCGGGCGCAACGCCCCGACCAAGCTCGTCGTCAGCGAGGGCACGCTGACGGGGACGACCGTCGCGCTGCAGGGCCAGACCATCACGCTGGGCCGTGCGCACGACTCCACGATCGTGCTGGACGACGACTACGCCTCCAGCCGGCACGCCCGGATCTACCCGGACCGCGACGGTCAGTGGATCGTCGAGGACCTGGGGTCCACCAACGGCACGTATCTCGACCGGAACCGACTGACGACGCCCACGCCGATCCCGCTCGGCGCGCCGATCCGCATCGGCAAGACCGTCATCGAGCTGCGGAAGTAGTGCTACATCATGAATAGGCGCGAGCGGAGCGAGCACGCAGCGGCGGCCCCCACCCGGGGCCCCGGCGCGCTCCCGACCGGAGGGTGGGCACCGTGCGGATGTACCCGGAGCCGACGGGCGAGGTGCGCATGAGTCTGTCACTGCGCTTCGCCGCCGGATCGCACAAAGGCATGATCCGTGAGGGCAACGAGGACTCCGGCTACGCCGGCCCGCGGCTGCTCGCGATCGCCGACGGCATGGGCGGTCAGGCGGCCGGCGAGGTCGCCTCCTCCGAGGTGATCTCCACCCTGGTCACGCTCGACGACGACATCCCCGGCTCCGACATCCTGACCTCCCTCGGCACCGCCGTGCAGCGCGCCAACGAACAGCTGCGCGCCATGGTCGAGGAGGACCCCCAGCTGGAGGGCATGGGCACCACGCTCACCGCCCTGCTGTGGACCGGCCAGCGCCTCGGTCTCGTCCACGTCGGCGACTCCCGCGCCTACCTCCTGCGCGACGGCGTCCTCACCCAGATCACCCAGGACCACACCTGGGTGCAGCGGCTGGTCGACGAGGGCCGTATCACCGAGGAAGAGGCCACGACCCACCCGCAGCGCTCCCTGCTGATGCGCGCGCTGGGCAGCGGCGACCACGTCGAGCCCGACCTCTCCATCCGTGAGGTCCGCGCCGGCGACCGGTACCTGATCTGTTCCGACGGCCTGTCCGGCGTCGTGTCCCACCAGACCATGGAGGACACCCTCGCCAGCTACCAGGGTCCCGAGGAGACCGTCCAGCAGCTGATCGAGCTCGCGCTGCGTGGCGGGGGCCCCGACAACATCACGGTCATCGTCGCCGACGTCCTCGACCTCGACACCGGCGACACCCTCGCCGGGCAGCTCCACGACACCCCGGTCGTGGTGGGCGCCGTCGCCGAGAACCAGCTCCACCTCCAGGACAACGGCATCATGCAGACCCCCGCCGGCCGGGCCTCCGGGCTCGGCCGCCAGGGGCACCCGCAGGGCGGTGGCGGTGAGTTCGGCCCGCCCGGCTCCGGCGACACCACCGGTTACATGCCGGCGGCGGGCACCTTCGGGAACTACTCCGACACCGACTTCGTGAAGCCGCGCAAGAAGGGCCGGTGGCTCAAGAGATCCTTCTTCGGCATCCTCGGCCTCGCCGTGATCGGCGGGGGTCTCTACGGCGGGTACCGCTGGACGCAGACGCAGTACTACGTCGGCGCCAACGACGACCATGTCGCGCTGTACCGCGGCATCAGCCAGGACCTGGCGTGGATCTCGCTCTCGAAGGTGGAGAAGGACCACCCCGAGATCGAACTCAAGTACCTGCCGCCGTACCAGCAGAAGCTCGTCGAGGCCACGATCGCCGAGGGCGGTTTGAACAACGCCAAGAAGAAGATCGACGAACTGGCCACCCAGGCGTCGGCGTGCAAGAAGAACGCCGAGCGCCGCGAGGCGGCGGACAACAACGCCAAGACCGGTGCGGGCGAGGCCGGGGGCGTCACGGGAACCACGAAGACCTCCCTCACGTCCAAGGCCACACCGTCCCCGACGTCGACGCCAACGACGTCCCCGAGCCCGACCCAGTCCACACCCACACCGTCAGCCGGCCCCAGCCTCTCGGAGGAGGAGCAGAAGCTGGTCTCGCGGTGCGGTGAGCAGTAGGCAAGCCGCGAGGGGCCCACGCACACGATGAGCAGTACTACCAACACGTCGACGCAGCACACGTCCACGATCGGCGCGATCGGCGCGCCGAGCCGCCGCAACACCGAACTGGCGCTGCTGGCTTTCGCGGTCGCGATCCCGGTGTTCGCCTACGCCAACGCCGGGCTGGCCATCAGCGACCAGGTCCCCGCCGGGCTCCTCGCATACGGCCTCGGACTCGGCCTGGTCGCCGGTATCTGCCACCTCGCCGTCCGCAAGTTCGCACCGTACGCAGACCCGCTGATGCTGCCGCTGGCCACCTTGCTGAACGGGCTCGGGCTGGTGGTCATCTGGCGGCTCGACCAGTCGGAACGACTCCAGCTGCGTGACGAGTTCTTCGAAGCCTCCCCCAGGCAGCTGCTCTACTCGGCGTTGGGCATGGCGCTGTTCATCGCCGTGCTCGTCTTCCTGAAGGACCACCGCGTCCTGCAGCGCTATACGTACATCTCCATGGCGGCTGCCCTCGTCCTGCTGCTGCTGCCGCTCGTGCCCGGCCTCGGTCTGAACGTCTTCGGCGCACGCATCTGGATCTCCATCTTCGGATTCACCATCCAGCCAGGTGAGTTCGCCAAGATCGTGCTGGCCATCTTCTTCGCCGGTTATCTCATGGTGAAGAGGGACGCGCTGGCCCTGGCCAGTCGCCGCTTCATGGGCCTCTATCTGCCGCGCGGCCGCGACCTCGGGCCCATCCTGGTCGTCTGGGTCCTGTCCATCCTGATCCTGGTCTTCGAGACCGACCTCGGTACGTCGCTCCTTTTCTTCGGCATGTTCGTGATCATGCTGTACGTCGCCACCGAGCGGACCAGCTGGATCGTCTTCGGTCTGCTGATGTCCGCCGCCGGCGCCGTCGGCGTGGCCTCGTTCGAGATCCATGTGCAGCAGCGTGTCCAGGCCTGGCTCGACCCGATGCGTGAGTACGAGCTGAGCCAGCAGGGCATCGTCGGTCACTCCCAGCAGTCCATGGAGGCCCTGTGGGCCTTCGGCTCCGGCGGAACCCTCGGCACCGGTCTCGGTCAGGGGAACTCGGACCTCATCGGCTTCGCAGCCAACTCCGACTTCATCCTCGCCACCTTCGGCGAGGAACTGGGCCTGGCCGGTGTCATGGCGATCCTGCTGGTCTACGGCCTGATCGTGGAACGCGGCATTCGTACCTCACTGGCGGCTCGGGACCCGTTCGGCAAGCTGCTGGCCGTCGGCCTGTCCGGAGCCTTCGGACTCCAGGTCTTCGTCGTCGCCGGTGGTGTGATGGGCCTGATCCCGCTGACCGGTATGACGCTGCCCTTCGTGGCATACGGAGGTTCCTCCGTGATCGCCAACTGGGCGCTGATCGGCATTCTGATCCGCATCAGTGACACCGCGCGGCGCCCCGCGCCGGCCCCCGCCCCCAACCCCGACGCCGAGATGACCCAGGTGGTCCGACCGTGAACAAGCCGCTGCGCCGGATCGCGATCTTCTGCGGGCTCCTCATCCTTGCCCTGCTCATCCGCGACAACTGGATCCAGTACGTACAGGCCGACTCCCTGAAGAGCGACAACAAGAACCGCCGCGTCGCCATCGAGCGCTACGGCACCCCACGCGGCGACATCATCGTCGACGGCAAGGCCATCACCGGGTCCGTCGAGACCAGGGGCACCGACTACAAGTTCAAGCGCACCTGGAAGAACGGCGAGATGTGGGCCCCCGTCACCGGGTACTCCTCGCAGATCGTCGGCGCCACGCAGTTGGAGAACCTCGAGGACGGGATCCTCACCGGCAACGACGACCGGCTGTTCTTCCGGAACACGCTGGACATGATCACTGGCAAGAAGAAGGAGGGCGGCAGCGTCGTCACCACCCTCAACGCCGCCGCGCAGAAGGCGGCCTTCGAGGGCCTCGGCAACAAGAAGGGCGCCGTCGCCGCGATCGACCCGAAGACCGGCGCGATCCTCGCCCTGGCCTCCACGCCGTCGTACGACCCGTCCACCTTCGCCGGCATCAGCCAGAAGGACAGCGAGACCTTCTCGAAGCTGGAGAAGGACAAGGACAAGCCGATGCTGAATCGCGCACTGCGCGAGACCTACCCTCCGGGCTCCACGTTCAAGGTGGTCACGGCCGCCGCCGCGCTGGAGAACGGCATCGTCGACGGCATCGACAAGGCCACGGACACCCCGGACCCGTACCAGCTGCCCGGGACGAGGACCAACCTCACCAACCAGCACGGCAAGTGTGAGGACGCCACACTGCGCGAGGCCCTGAAGGTGTCCTGCAACACCGTCTTCGCCAAGCTCAGCGACAAGGTCACCAACGAGAAGATGATCGAGCAGGCGGAGAAGTTCGGCTTCAACGAGGCCGAGCTGGACATCCCGGTCCGCGCCGCGGAGAGCGTCTACCCCGTGGACAACGCGCCGCAGAACGCGCTCGACGGCATCGGCCAGGGCTCCAACCGCTCCACGCCGCTGCAGATGGCGATGGTCTCCGCGGCCATCGCCAACGACGGCAAGCTGATGAAGCCGTACATGGTCGACCAGCTGCGCGCCTCCAACCTCGACGTCATCGAGTCCCACGACCCCGAGGAGCTCTCCCAGGCCGTATCGCCGGAGACCGCCCAGAAGCTGCAGGAAATGATGGAGACCGTGGTCAACGACCCGGGCGGCACGGGTGGTGCGGCGAAGATCAACGCGGAGGGCGTCACCGTCGGGGGCAAGACCGGCACCGCTCAGCACGGCGTCGACAACAAGGAGCTTCCGTACGCCTGGTTCATCTCCTACGCCAAGCTCAGCGACGGCAGCTCGCCGGTGGCCGTGGCCGTGGTCGTGGAGGACGGCAGCGCCAACCGTGGTGAGATCTCCGGCGGTGGTCTCGCCGCCCCGATCGCGAAGAGCGTGATGCAGGCAGTGATCAACAGCAAGAAGTGACCCCGCTCACGTCACCTCCACATCGGTGCACGTTGCGATACCGGTCCTGTATCGGGTGACGCGGTTGGCCAGGTCATGAAAGGCGAGACGGGTACCGTATGCCCGGAGCACAGCCGCCGGACCACACAGAGGTGCGGTCGGGACCGACGGAGAGGGCTGGTAGGAAGCTATGGAAGAGCCGCGTCGCCTCGGCGGCCGGTACGAGCTGGGCCAGGTGCTCGGCCGTGGTGGCATGGCGGAGGTCTACCTCGCGATGGACACCCGCCTCGGCCGCACCGTGGCGGTGAAGACGCTGCGAGCGGACCTCGCGCGCGACCCCACCTTCCAGGCCCGGTTCCGCCGGGAGGCCCAGTCGGCCGCCTCGCTCAACCACCCCGCGATCGTCGCGGTCTACGACACGGGCGAGGACTACATCGACGGGGTCTCGATCCCCTACATCGTCATGGAGTACGTCGAGGGCTCCACTCTTCGTGAGCTTCTCCACAGCGGCCGCAAGCTGCTGCCGGAGCGGGCCATGGAGATGACCATCGGCATCCTCCAAGGGCTGGAGTACGCCCACCGCAACGGCATCGTCCACCGTGACATCAAGCCGGCCAACGTCATGCTGACGCGCAACGGCCAGGTCAAGGTCATGGACTTCGGTATCGCCCGCGCCATGGGCGACTCCGGCATGACGATGACGCAGACGTCCGCCGTCATCGGCACCGCCCAGTACCTCTCTCCCGAGCAGGCCAAGGGCGAGCAGGTGGACGCCCGGTCCGACCTGTACTCCACCGGCTGTCTCCTGTACGAACTACTGACGGTGCGTCCCCCGTTCATCGGCGACTCCCCCGTGGCGGTCGCCTACCAGCACGTACGGGAGGAGCCGCAGTCCCCGAGCGTCTTCGACCCGGAGATCACGCCGGAGATGGACTCCATCGTCCTGCGTGCCCTGGTCAAGGACCCGGACTACCGGTACCAGTCCGCCGACGAGATGCGTGCCGACATCGAGGCCTGCCTCGACGGCCAGCCCGTCGCGGCCACCGCGGCCATGGGCTCGGTCGGCTACGGCGGGTACCCGGACGACCAGGCCACCACGGCGATGCGCTCCCATGACGCCGGCGCCACCACGATGCTGCCCCCGATGAACGGGGACGACGGTTACGGTTATGACGACCGCCAGGGCCGTCGCCGTCAGCAGAAGAAGAACAACACCTCGACGATCCTGCTGGCCGTCGCGGGTGTGCTGGTGCTGGTGGGTGCGATCCTCATCGGACGGTGGATGTTCGCCGGTGGGGACACGGGCGGCGACACGCTCAAGGCCCCGAACTTCGTCGGTCAGACGGAGAAGGAGGCCAGACGGTCGGCGACCAACGTCGACCTCAAGGTGACCACCACCCAGGCCGCGTGCGAGAACCAGAAGACCGGCAACGTCTGCAAGCAGAATCCTGCCGCCGACGAGCCGGTGAAGAAGGGCGACACCATCGCCCTGGTGATCTCGACCGGCGCCCCGAAGGTCTCCGTCCCGGACGTCACCGGGCTCCAGTTCAACGAGGCCAAGGCCGAACTGGAGGAGAAGGGCTTCCAGGTCGAGCGGAAGAACGAGGAGTCCGACCGCAAGGCTGGTGTCGTGATCAGCCAGGACCCCGAGAGCGGGAAGCGGGAAAAGGGCTCCACGGTCACGCTGACGGTGGCCAAGGAGGCGGAGAAGTCCGTCGTGCCGACGGTCGCGGGCCGCAGCTGTGATGACGCCAAGGCGCAGATGGAGGCCAACGGCCTCGTCGGCACCTGCACCGATGTGGAGACCGACGACGACAACCTCGTCGGCAAGGTCATCGCGACCAGCCCGGAGGCGGGCACCGAGCTCAACCCGGGCGACACGGTGACCATCCAGATCGGCAAGAAGGCCGAGGAGAAGAAGGCCAAGGTCCCGAACGTGGTCGGCCAGACCGTGGGTCAGGCGAAGCAGATCCTGCAGCAGAACGGCTTCACCAACATCCAGTTCGCCCAGGGCAGCGACCAGAGCGACACCGCGCTGGTCACCGACCAGGACCCGGACGGCGGCAAGGACGCCGACCCGGCCCAGACGACGATCACCCTCGCCTCCGTGAGCTTCGGCGGGAACAACAACGGCGGCAATGACAACGGCGGCAACAACGGCGGGGGCTTCTTCGGAGGCCTCACCGGCACCCGCTTCGAGGACTGATCACCAGCTCGAACCGCACCAAGACCGATGCCCGGCCCTTCTTGAGAAGGACCGGGCATCGGTTTGAGAAGGACCGGGTATCGGTCTTTCCGGCGGGATCCGGGCATCGGCCGCCATACCGATGTTTCACGTGAAACAGTCGCGGCGGCCAGCTAGCGGAGTTCCTTCGGCAGAGTGCGTTCCGCGTTCACCCGTTCCACCCGTTCCAGCTCGCCCCACACGATGTAGCGGTGGCGGGAGGTGTAGACGGGGGTGCAGGTGGTGAGGGTGATGTACTTGCCGGCTTTCTTCTTGCCGGACTCCCTGGGGATGCTCGACAGCACCTTGACGTTGTACTTCGAGGTCTCGGAGAGAGTCTCGTAGACCTTGTAGACGTACCAGCTGTCCCGGGTCTCGAAGACGATCGGGTCGCCCTTCTCCAGCTTGTCGATGTTGTGGAACTTCGCTCCGTGACCGTCGCGGTGGGCCGCGAGGGTGAAGTTGCCGTCCTTGTCGGAGGTGGGGAGGGTCGCCTTGACGGGGCTCGTGTAGTAGCCGGCGACACCGCCGTCGAGGACATCGGCCGAGGTGCCCTTCTTGACCAGGACCTCGCCGTTCTCCATGGCCGGCACATGCAGGAAGCCGATGCCGTCCTTGGTGTCCAGGGCGCCCGGGCTGCTGTCGGCCGCCTCCCAGTTGTCGCGGACCTTGTCCGCTTCCTCGCCGGCCTCACGATCGGCCAGGACGTTCGTCCACCACAGCGAGTAGACGACGAACAGGCCCAGCACCACACCCGCGGTGATGAGCAGTTCACCGAAGACACTGACCGCCATCGCGATCCGTCCCATACGACGACGCTTCGGCGCGGTCTCGGACGTGTCCGTCTGCTCTTCGGTCCCGTCGGTGGTCACTGCCACAGTTCATCCGCCCTTGGTCGAGCCCTTACTGGACGAGCGCGTCGGGCTTCCCCTTGCTGCGCGGCCGTTCCTCCACCATCTTGCCCCAGACGATCATGCGGTACTTGCTGGTGAACTCCGGGGTGCACGTGGTGAGGGTGATGTAGCGGCCGGGCCCGGTGAATCCCGAGCCCGGAGGCACCGGATTGAGCACACTGACGTTCGACGGCGGCGTCACCGGCAGGATCGACGCCATGTCGTACACGTAGTACGTGTCCTGGGTCTCCACGACAATCGGGTCGCCCGGCTTCAGACGGTTGATGTACCGGAACGGCTCACCGTGGGTGTTCCGGTGACCCGCGATACCGAAGTTGCCCGTCTTGTCCTGGGGCATCGCCGTCTTGATGCTGTTCTCGTCGTAGTGCCCGACCATTCCGCGGTCCAGGACCTTCGACTTGCTGATGCCCTCGGCGATGGGCACGACCACGTCGAGCTTCGGGATGTGCAGGATGGCGAAGCCCTGGCCCGGCTCGAACGCGCCCGGTGCGCGCTTGCCGCTCTTCCACTCCTCCTGGAGGCTCGTCGCCTCCCGGCCCGCCTGCTGCTGGGCCCGGATGTTCGACCACCAGAGCTGGTAGGTCACGAACAGCAGCATCAGCACGCCGGTGGTGATGAACACCTCGCCGATCGCCCGGCTCGCGACCACACCCATGCTGGGTTTGCGCGCCCGCGCCGCCCGCCGTGCCTCGACACGGGAGAGAGGTGCCGGGGCCTCATCCGCCGCTTCTAAGGGCCTGTCGGGCCCGTGAGCGGCTCCGGAGCCCGTTCGGACTCCGGAGGACCCCCCGTGCTTCCCGTGCCGTCTGGCGGCCTTGCGTCGCGCCGCGCGGCCCCCGGGAGCGGGCGGCCGGTGTATCGCCTCGGCCTCGGCGGCCAGGCGCCGCGCCTCCTCCACCCGGAGGGACACCGTCTCCTCGTCGATCGGAGGGTGTTCCTGGGCGGTGTCGACCGAGGGGTGCTCGTGCACGGCCGGTTCATAGGCAGCGGGACGTGCCGCCGGATAGGCATTCGGTTCGAAGTTAGCGAAGGGCTCCCCGTAGGACACCCTGGAGCGCGGTTCGTACGACGGTTCCGCGTAGTGCCGCCCGCCGTACCAGTCGCCCCGGGGGTAGTCCGTCTCCTGGGGCTGCGGCTGCGGCTCCGGCGGGGCGTACCACTGCTGCGGCGGCTCGGCCGGGGGGCGGGGGCGGAAATCCTCCGCCTCGAACGACTCGGCGCCCCCGTACGCGGCCTCGCCGCCGTAGGGGGCACTCTCGCGCTCGGGGCGCAGGGCGGTCACGCCGTGGCCCTGCCCACCACCGGGGCGAGCCCCGCCGACCTCGCCACAGCGCCTTCGTCCCCGCATTCCACGAGCCAGTTGGCCAGCATGCGGTGACCGTGCTCGGTGAGCACGGACTCAGGGTGGAACTGCACGCCTTCGACGGGAAGTTCACGGTGCCTCAGGCCCATGATGATCCCGTCGTGCGTACGAGCCGTGACCTCCAGTTCGACCGGTACGGTCCCGGGCTCGGCGGCCAGCGAGTGGTAGCGGGTCGCGGTGAAGGGGGTCGGCAGACCTGCGAAGACGCCCCTGCCCTCGTGCTCCACCAGCGAAGTCTTGCCGTGCAGCAGCTCGGGGGCGCGGTTCACGACCCCGCCGTACGCCACCTGCATGGACTGCATGCCGAGGCACACTCCGAAGACGGGCACGCCGGTCTCGGCGCAGTGGCGGACCATGTCAACGCAGACGCCGGCCTCCTCGGGGGTGCCGGGGCCGGGGGACAGCAACACGCCGTCGAAGTCGTCCTGGGCGTGCGCGGTCGCCACCTCGTCGTTGCGCAGCACCTCGCACTCCGCGCCCAGCTGGTAGAGGTACTGGACCAGGTTGAAGACGAAGCTGTCGTAGTTGTCGACGACGAGGATGCGGGCGGGGCGGGCGGCACTCACTGGTCGTTCACCGTCACATCGTTGAAGGGCAGCAGGGGCTCCGCCCAGGGAAAGACGTACTGGAAGAGGACGTAGACGACGGCCACGGTGAGCACGACGGAAAGCAGCGCCTTCACCCATACATTGCCGGGCAGATGCCGCCAGATCCAGCCGTACATGCCGTCCCTTCCTTCACACCACGGCACCGGATTCACGCCGTACCGCCACCAGACTAACGGCGTAGTGCCTCTGGTTTCCCTGACTCCACAGGCTTCGTGGATTCGAGATGGCCCCACACGATGAGCCGGTGGCTGTGGCCCCACTCCGGGTCGCAGGTCGTCAGCGTCAGATAGCGCCCCGCGCGCGTGTAGCCCGATTTCTCCGGCACGGGGTCGATGACCTGGACGTCCGTGGGCAATGTCCGATAGGGCCCCTTGTCGATGACGTAGGTGTACCAGTGGGCGCCGTCGGTCAGGACCACCGCGTCACCGGCCCGCAGCCTGGGAAAATCTTTGAAGGGATCGCCGTAGGTGCGGCGGTGGCCGGCGACCGCGAAGTTTCCCTTCTGCCCCAGCTGAGCGGTGTTCGCGTAGTGCCCGAGCCCTTTCTTCAGGGTGCTGGTCCTCGTGCCCTCCAGGACGGGCTTGTTCCACGTGAGACCAAGACGCGGGACGTACATGAGAGCGAAGGGTTTCGCGTCCCTGTAAGGCGCGGGGGGCTTCGGACTCGTCGTGGCCCCCGGGGCCGCCGTGGGTCGTACCGGTTGCCTCGCCCACTGGTCCTGGAGCAGGCCGACCTGGCGGTCCATCTCGGTGTCGGCCTTCACACCGGTCCAGAAGAGCACGTAGACGACGAAGAGCACGATCAGGGTGCCGACGGTGATGCAGAGTTCGCTGACGGTCCTGACGATCACGCGCACCGACACAGGTCCCCCGGCTGCCGTTACGGGCTTCTACTCCACGGGCTTGGCGTACTGCAGATCCACTGTGCCCGAGTAGCCGGGCAGAGTCACCGGCCCGTCCTCGGTGACCTTCCACCCGAGTCCGTAGACGTTGACGTACACCATGTAGTTCTGGATCGCCTTGCTCTCGGCGAGCGCCTTCTGGAGCTTCTCGGGGTCACCGACCGCCTGGATCTTGTACGGGGGTGAGTAGACGCGGCCCTGAAGGATCAGGGTGTTGCCGACGCACCGCACGGCGCTGGTGGAGATGAGTCGCTGGTCCATGACCTTGATGCCCTTGGCTCCGCCCAGCCACAGGGCGTTCACCACGGCCTGCAGGTCCTGCTGGTGGATGACCAGGTAGTCGGGCTGCGGCTCGGGGTAGCCGGGAAGCTTCGCGGTGGCGTTCGGCGGAGCGTCGTCGAGGGTGACGGTGATGGCCTCGCCCTTGAGCCGCTGGGTGCCGGCGTTCTTCTCCAACGCCGTGAGCCGTGCGTCCTCGGCCTCCGTACTGCCGTCGTCCCGCTCGGCGAGCGCCTCGACGTCGTCCCGGAGCGCCCCGTTCGACTCGTCGAGCTGCCCGTTCTTGTGGCTGCGCTCCTGGATCAGGTCGGAGAGCTTGAGCAACGAGGTGTCCGTGCGGATGTTCGTGCCCTTGGCCGTGTCGAAGCTGGTGAAGAAGATGAGCCCGGCGAGGGCGAAGACCCCCACGGTGAGCACGCGCGCGGGCCGGAAGCCGCCCCGCGCGGAGACGTCACCGGTCGCGGGGGACGAGGGGCCGGTCGCGGGGGACGAGGAACCGTCGGATTCGACGGACCCGTTGCCCGTCCCGGAGGGGTCGCCGGAACCGGCCTCGGGGGAGTCGGCTGAATTGCTCAACGTACCCTTATCTCCTTAGGCGGCGCGGAAGCACTACGCTAACGGACGCCCGGGGGAGCATTCAGTGTCCCCTTGTACGCTGCCCCCGAGCCCGCCCCGTTCCCTGCGCGGCCACGCAGCGCATCGACAGGAGAGACCCTCGTGCCGAAGTCACGTATCCGCAAGAAGGCCGACTACACGCCGCCGCCGTCGAAGCAGGCCACAGCCATCAAGCTGAACAGCCGTGGCTGGGTGGCTCCCGTCATGCTGGCCATGTTCCTCATCGGCCTCGCCTGGATCGTCATCTTCTATGTGACCGACGGCTCGCTGCCTGTCGACTCCCTCGGCAACTGGAACATCGTGGTGGGCTTCGGCTTCATCGCCGCCGGCTTCGGCGTCTCGACCCAGTGGAAGTAGCACTTTCCGCACCGGCTGACCAGCCCTCCCCATAACTATCCACGGAGTTATCCACAGGCGTTTTCCACAGTGGGGAAAAAGAACGACGATCTGTGGATAACTCACCGGGCATTGACGCCGGTATGACTGACCCGCCACTCCCGCATGGATGTTCGCCCCCTGCCTGACCTGCGGAAACGCAGGTGAGCGACAGGGGGCACACCTGTTCCCGCACCCTATGCACAAGATCCGCCACGGTCTGTGGACAACTGTGCTGTAGCGGTACCGTCCGAGTGCTCGCTGAGCGGCGAGTCAGGGCTGATCAGGTGAGCTGAGCGGTCCTGGCCACGATCATGATCAGCCCGGCTGCCAGGACCAGGGCGCAAACCCCGAACTGGATCAGCGACCGTCGCTTCCGCGGAGCGTGCACCATCGCATAGCCGACCACGACACCGCCGACGAGGCCGCCCACATGGGCCTGCCACGAGATGTTGAAGTACGGGCTGAACGTGAAGATCAGGTTGATCACGAGCAGGATGACCAGCGGACGCATGTCGTATTTGAGATGCCGCATGAGGACGGCGGTCGCACCGAAGAGGCCGAAGATCGCGCCGGACGCACCGAGGGAGGGCTGGTTCGGCGCGGCCAGCAGGTAGGTAAGCGCGCTGCCTGCGAGGCCGGAGACGAAGTAGAGCGTCAGATAGCGGGCGCGGCCCAGGGCCGCCTCCAGGGGGCCGCCGATCCACCAGAGGCTGAGCATGTTGAACAGGATGTGCGTGACGCCGCTGTGCAGGAACATCGACGTCACCAGCCGGTACCACTGGCCCTCGGCGACGCCCTGGAGCGAAGTACCGAGGCCTGGGACCCAGGCCCGTCCGATGAGGTCGAGCCGGTCGGTGAAGCGGTCGCCCAGGGCCTTCTGCACCAGGTACAGCAGCAGGTTCGCGCCGATAAGGATCTTGGTGACGAGACGGGGATCGGCGCTGACGGTGCCGCCCGCGAGGGTGCGGGGCTGGGAGGCGGAGGGCGCGTGACCCGTGCCCGACCCGTTGCGGACGCAGTCCGGGCACTGGAAGCCCACGGAGGCACTGACCATGCACTCGGGGCAGATAGGGCGTTCACACCGGGTGCAGCGGATCCCCGTCTCCCGGTCCGGGTGCCGGTAGCAGGTGGGCAGGCTCTGCGCCTCCTGCGGGCTGCTCGGCACCTGGTCCATCGGTCCCTCCGTCTCGTGTGTGGAACACATCGGCCCCGCCCATCCTTACGGATGAGCGGGGCGAATGGTTCCCTCAGGGACCTTGCACACCTTTCGGTTCCGGCGCACGCAGGGCCCCGAGCCCTCGGCCCGTGTGGCGGGCCTTCAGAGGGCTCAGCCCTGGCGGGTCTCGATGACGACGGACTCGATGACGACGTCCTTCACCGGGCGGTCGGTGCGGGGGTTGGTCTGGGTGGTCGCGATGGAGTCGACGACCTTCTGGCTGGCCGCGTCGACGACCTCGCCGAAGATGGTGTGCTTGCGGTTCAGCCATGCCGTCGGGGAGACGGTGATGAAGAACTGCGAGCCGTTGGTGCCCGGACCGGCGTTGGCCATGGCCAGCAGGTAGGGCTTGTCGAATGCGAGGTCCGGGTGGAACTCGTCCCCGAACTGGTAGCCGGGGCCGCCGGTGCCGTTGCCCAGCGGGTCACCGCCCTGGATCATGAATCCGCTGATCACCCGGTGGAAGACCGTGCCGTCGTAGAGCTTGTCCGTGGACTTCTGGCCGGTCGCCGGGTGGGTCCACTCACGCTCGCCCTGGGCGAGCTCGACGAAGTTCTTGACCGTCTGGGGCGCGTGGTTCGGCAGCAGCCGCACCTCGATGTCGCCGTGGTTGGTCTTCAGGGTGGCGTACAGCTGCTCAGCCACGATCTGCCTTCCGTTGTCCTCTGTGACTCCCCCGATCCTCGCACGGACGGCGGCCGGAGTCGCCCGACGGCCACACCCTCGCCCGGTACGCGCACGGAAAACGGGTCGAACACCCAAGGTATCGGCGCGCTTGGCGACGATCCGTGGCATTGTCGGCACTGTCGTGGACAAGCTCCCATTGCCCCGTATTCATCCGCAATTGCACAGCACCGGCTCACGGACGGTTCCGACTTCCTGACCCCGCGAATGCCCGCCCGCATGACCCGGATGCCCGCCCACACATGCCTCAGAGCGTTCCGGGAGGCATGATCGCCAAAAGGGTGGAAAGTCGAAATACCGTACGCCACCGAGGAGGAGGATCCCGTGACCCGCATCGACAGCGTGCGCGCCGCGACCGGTTCGGCGAAGGACAGCGTGCTGCACGCCGCGGAAGTGGTGGCGCCCTACGCCGACACGGCCAAGGAAAAGGCCTCGCACTACGCATACGAGGCGCGCGTGAAGATCGCGCCGAAGGTGTCGCAGGCCGCGGAACAGGCACGCGTCCAGTACGGCGCCCTTGTCGTCCCGCGTCTGGAACAGGCACGCACGCATGTACCGCCGAAGATCGACAACGCGGCCCATGAGGCCGCAGTACGCACCCGTAAGGCTGCCCGCCAGGCCGCCGACTACTCCCGCCCGCGACTCGAGCAGGCAGTGGCCGCTGCCGGCCCCATGCGCGAGGAGGCCACGGCCCGGAGCGTGGCGGCGCTGGCCGCGCTGCGCGGTCAGGTGTCGCCCGAGCAGATCCAGAAGCTCGTCCGCAAGCAGCAGCGTCGCGCCAGGGCCGGCCGCGCCTTCAAGGGTGTGGCCGTGATCGGCATCCTCGCAGGCGGCGCCTTCGCCGCCTGGAAGTGGTGGGACAAGCAGGCCAACCCCGACTGGCTGGTCGAGCCCCCCGCCGCCACCGAGGTCTCCGAGCGCGGACGGCTGTCCTCCGTGGACGGCAGCGACGCATCTGGCCTCGACCCCGAGGTCGAGGCCAAGCAGGCCGAGGACGAGGCGGCGAACGGCGACGACCGCCGCTGAGACGAGCGCGCAGCGCCGACGACGCACGGGCGGTCCTGTGGCCGACGCACTGACGGCGTCGCGGTCGGGGTCTGCGGCCCCTCCGTGGACGGCGGCAGTGTCGCCCCGTGGAGGACGAAAACCGCGGACGTCGGTCTGCGGCTGACATAGGTGTTCCGCGGCTCGCCTGCGACGCGATGCCTTTCAACAGCCCTGTGGGCCGGAAGACTTGACGGTCGTCCGGCCCACAGGGCTGTTTCACGTGAAACACACCCGGAGACAGACCACCGAGGCAGGTCGCCGAGCACTCGAAGGGGAATGTGCCCATCCGATTGCGAAGAGTGAGAGCCGTCTCGGGCCCCGACTTGCTGTGACGTAGACCACGGTTTTCGCATATGCGCACACCAGCAGGCACCTCAACCCGTCTCGCGCCTCCAGAGGCAGTCCGCTCACCCACTGCACAGATCGCGATCGCGACGTGGACCCCCTGGCACACCACGTGACGGACGATCGTGGGACCACACAAAGAGACCGGGCCGGACGTCTCCTGACGTCCGGCCCGGTCCATCCGCTGTGGAGCCTAGGGGAGTCGAACCCCTGACATCTGCCATGCAAAGACAGCGCTCTACCAACTGAGCTAAGGCCCCGGAAGGGAAGCGTCTGCCCGGAAGTACCGACCACCGGGTGGCGCCGCAGACCAGAGTACCGGGTCACCCCCGGTATCTCGCAAAAAGATTGGGGGTCCCCGTGAACGACCACTCTCCGTAAGATGCTCGTCGTGGTTCGCTACAGCGAACCGCAGTTTTTTGGGGAAGCGATGGGGAGACGCAATGGACGCCGCACAGCAGGAAGCGACCGCAAGAGCCCGGGAGCTGCAGCGGAACTGGTACGGAGAGCCGCTGGGGGCGCTCTTCCGTAGGCTCATCGAGGACCTGGGTCTCAACCAGGCCCGTCTCGCGGGGGTACTGGGCCTTTCCGCACCGATGCTGTCGCAGCTGATGAGTGGTCAGCGAGCCAAGATCGGGAACCCGGCCGTGGTCCAGCGGGTGCAGCTGCTGCAGGACCTGGCGGGGCAGGTCGCGGACGGCAGCGTGAGCGCCGCCGAGGCGACCGAGCGCATGGACGAGATCAAGAAGTCGCAGGGGGGATCTGTGCTCAGCAACACCACGCAGTCGACGACGAGTTCCGGGGCGCCCACGGTCAAGCGGGTCGTCCGCGAGATCCAGTCGCTGCTGCGCTCTGTGGCGGCCGCGGGCGACATCATCGAGGCGGCGGACACCCTCGCCCCGACCCACCCCGAACTGGCAGAGTTCCTCCGGGTGTACGGCGCGGGCCGCACCTCGGACGCGGTGGCCCACTACCAGTCCCACCAGAACTGAGATCGAGGCCCGGTCACCGGGACGGGGTCGGCGACCGGGCCGCGGCCAGGAACGGGGGGCCAGTGGCGCGGGCTGGTGGCACAGCGCCGAAGAGGCACACGCGGGTCAGGAAGACGTGGACGTAGGCTCGACGAGAGCCGAGAGGGAACGGCCGGGCCGCCGGAAGGGCCGGCCGAGGCAGAGATCCGAAGAGACTGAGAGCCGAAGAAGCGGCGAACAGACGGAGCGGAGAGCCGGGGCGGCGGAGGGCCGGTCAGGCAGAGGCAGCGGAGAGGGCTGAGAGGACGGGCCACACAGAGCGACCGGGGGACAGAGGTACGGAAACGAGCTCCGTGGGAAACCGGGAGGCAGAAGCCGACGCCGCGGGGGGCGGCTCGGGAGCCGTGTCCTCCGCCGACGGGCAGCCAAGGGGGGAGCCGAAGGGGGAACGACGCACAGCCATGGGTGAGGTCTTCGCCGGCCGGTACGAACTGGTCGACCCGATCGGACGCGGGGGAGTCGGCGCGGTCTGGCGCACCTGGGACCACCGACGCCGCCGGTACGTGGCCGCCAAGGTCCTTCAGCAGCGCGACGCGCACGCTCTGCTCCGCTTCGTCCGCGAGCAGGCCGTGCGGATCGACCACCCTCATGTGCTCGCGCCCGCGAGCTGGGCCGCCGATGACGACAAGGTCCTGTTCACCATGGACCTGGTCGCCGGAGGTTCCCTGGTCAATCTCGTGAACGACTACGGCCCCCTTCCTCCTGTGTACGTCTGCCTCCTGCTCGACCAGTTGCTGTCCGGCCTCGCCGCCGTGCACGCGGAAGGCGTCATCCACCGCGACATCAAGCCCGCCAACGTGCTGCTGGAGGCCACCGGCACGGCACGGCCCCGCCTTCGCCTGTCCGACTTCGGCATCGCCATGCGCCTGGGCGAGCCCCGGCTCACCGAGACCAACTACGTGGTGGGCACGCCGGGTTACTTCGCCCCCGAACAGATGCTGGGCGCGGACCCCGACTTCCCCGCCGACCTCTTCGCGGTGGGCCTCGTCGCCCTGTACCTGCTGGAGGGCGCCAAGCCCGACTCCAAGGCACTCATCGAGCACTTCGCCGCCCATGGCACGCCGAAGGCTCCCAGGGGCATCCCGGAGCCCCTGTGGCAGGTCATCGCCACGCTGCTCCAGCCGGACCCCGATGCCCGCTTCCGTACGGCCACGGGTGCCCGCAAGGCCCTCGCCGCAGCCACCGAACTGCTCCCCGAGCCCGGCCCCGACGACGAGTTGGTGGAGGTGTTCGACCAACTCGGCCCTCTCCCCATGGGGTTCGGCCCGGAAGGACCCCTGCAGCGAGCGTCGGGGTTGGACCTGAGCAGGAAGAGCACGGGCGCCGCGTCCTCATCGAGGACCGGACGGGGGACGGACTCTTCTCGGGGCGACGCGAATGCCCCCGGTGCGGACAGCGCGCCGTCCAGCGTGGAGGTGACGCCTCCGCCTCCCCCCACGCCGCCTCCCTCCGCTCCGCCGCCTCCGGCACAGCTGCCTGAGGGCACACCGTCACGGGGCTCGTTCGCGCAGCCCGGCCCGGGCTCCGTACCTCTGGCTCCGCCCAACGGATCCGCCCCGCCTCAACCTGGCTACTCCGGTGCCGTGTTGCCGCCGCCGATGCCCACGTCAGCGCCGCCTCAGACCAACTCAGGCACGGGCCAAGGCCCAAGCACCGGCACCGCCTCCGGCACAGGCACAGGCACAGGCACAGGCACAGGCCAGTGGTATCAGGGTGCGGACACCCCCTCGGTGGAGCGCGCCGACCAAGCGGCCCCCGAGCCGCCCCCCGTCGCGGTACCGCCGCCGTCCGAGCCCATACCCTCGGGCACCGAGCCCGCCCCGCCGCGCCCCGAGCGCGACCCCGTACCACCCGGGCCGTCCACCATGTCGGACACCGGCAGCTTCCATCTGCCGCCGCCCCAGGTGCTGGCCATCCACGCCCCACCGCGCCACGCGGAGCCCCGGCGCGGGGAACCGCTGCACGCGGAGCCACGGCCCGCGGACCCGCAGCACCACGCCCCCGGCCACGCCCAGCACCACCTGAATCAGCAGGCCACTCCCACAGCCGGGACGCCTCTGCACACTCCCCCGCTGCACGAGCCGACGCATGTGCCCACCCCCCAGCCACAGCCGCCCCTGGCCCCCTCCCGGGTCCCGACTCCGGCGGTGCACCAGCCTGCGTACGCCGCTCCTGGTTCGTACGCCGCCCAGCCGCCGCAGGTCCCACGCCGGTCGAGGGCGAATGCGCGACGCCGTCCCGGGCCACCCGTGAAGGTGGTCGTCCCCGTCCTGCTGCTGGCCCTGGCCTGTTTCGCGGTGGGGTTCTGGGCACTGGGTCAGCTCTGAGCCTCGGCCAAGGCTCCGCCCGCGCCCTCAGCCCCTGCCATCCAGTCCCCTCGGCCTCTGGCCCTACCGCCCCCGGGACGGCCCGTGCCGCCCCCGCCGCGAGGCCCTGCCTCCGCCTGACGGTGCCGTGGGCCGATCCGCCGCGACCCGGCGGCGTGCCACGACCGTCCACAGGAGCAGCGTCAGCACCAGCAGGCTCCCCGTGCCGATCCCACCCGCGGCGACCACCGTCAGGGCGAGACGCCTGTCCCCGCTGATCGTGGAGCCGTCCGAGCCAGCGGCGCTCTCCTCGCCGCTGCCGGTGCCCCCCGCGTCCCCGGCCCCTCCCCGCGTGTCCCCGGTCTCCGTCCCCGCTCCGGTCCCCGTCTCCGCGGCCTCCCGGTCCTGGTCGGTGACCTCGAAGACGCCGCGCGGCTCGGCCTGCCCGAGGTACCCCGGTCCGGATCCGGCCCGACCGGACACCCGTACGCGCAGGGTCAGCCCGATCGGCTTCTCGCCGAAGCGGTCGGCCACCGCCGAGCCGAGGTGGACGGCCAGGTAGTACCAGCCGGCGAACCGCATTCCGCTGACCTCGTCGTCGAGGGAGTAGCGGTTGTCATACGCGACCGGGGGAAGCGGGTCGAGTGCGGCGGAGCGCTGGTCACCGCCGTAGCTGACGAGAGCGTCGTCCACGAGGGCCCGGGCCGGGTTGTACAGCGACATGACCAGCGCGTTGCCGACATATCCTTCGCCGCTGGTCGTGCTGCCCAGTTCGACCGTGGCGGAGAGCTGCTGCCCCCAGCCGACGGGGACCTTGTAGTAGCGGGTCTCACCGGCCGTGATCCCGGTCCGGTCCTGCCAGATCCCCTGGGCGAGAGGGCCGGCCGAGGCGAAGCCGCTCCCTCCGCGTCGGCGCTCGGGATCTCCTCGCAGGGGTTCGGGGGACGCCGAGTTCCAGATCTCGGGTGCGGCCGTCGAGCCCCCCTTCTTCACGGCGGGTTCCCACGCGTAGCCCAGTTCGAGCCCCCACTCCAGCCCGGAGCCGCGCCCGCCGGACACCGACGATCCACCCGACGACGCACCGGACGGCTCACCCGACGACCCGCCTGATGACAGACCCGACGAGGCCCCGTTCGAGCTCGGACCGACGCGTTCGACGACGAGGTAGTACGCCCCGGCCGCCTGGCACATGTACTCGTCGGCGCCGATCTCACGCGAGGCCCAGGCGGTGACGGGGTGGGCGCTGCGCGTGGGGCCGAAGCGGGCGTTCCCGTACGAGCAGCGGTGAGCGTCGACGTCCTCGATGGAGACCCTCAGCCCGTCGGAGGAGGCGACGCTCGCCCCTGGCGCGGGGACGGCGGTGCCCGAGACGTAGGCGTTGGCGCCGGCGTCGAGGTCGAGGCGGTAGTAGAGCTTCTCTCCGGGGCCGATGGCACTCCGGTACGTCCTGCCCGGCGACAGCCGTACCGCCTGCGAGGTACCCGTCGAGCCGTCGACCGCCGTGGCGTTCTCGGCGTAGGAGTACGGCGCCGGCCCGTCCGCCGCCAGGGCGGGACCGGGCTGTGCCGTGGTCATGGTCAGGGCCGCTCCCACGGCTGCCGCAGTGTGCCACCGGACCGTGCGCCGCCCCATCACGCGCCACCCCTCGTCGTAGCCCCCGAACGCGCCCATCCTGCCGTTCCCTCCCCGCAGATGCGCGCCTTCTCAGGGACGGGGGGCCGAAATCGTGCTCTTGACAGGGCACCTCTTTGCCACTGAAAGCGTGACATTCGCGACAGTGAAGAATCGAGGCCCTCGCGCCCCGCGCGATCCCGGAACGACGAGTCCCGGAGACACAGAACCCCGGCCGCGAGTACGGCCGGGGTCTGCTCTGAGACTGATGTCGATGTTCACGAACCCGTGGGCACGGAGTCAGTCGCCTCCGTCCACAGATCCTGCTCGGCGCGATCCGCCTGGATCTGGCGGTACACGAGGAGCCCGCCGATGGCGGCCAGTGCGACCAGGAGAAGCTTCTTCACCGCGCGACCTCGTCTTTCCTTGACGTAGGGGACCTCTGGCGCCCGACTATACACACCGACCGATATCGATCGGTGACCTGCGTCGGCCCCTCAACTCCCGGCCGGAAGAACCCAGTAGGAGCGTATGCAGTCGTTCCTATCGCAGGCTCATCGGACCGCTTTTTCGAGCGACTTCGCAGCTCCGGGGAACTGCCGCGACCTCTTGCGTCCGTCCGAGTGGTGTTGATCTGAAGATCGACGCGCCACGGGCGTCGGTCCCCCACTTCACGGTCCGCATACACATCATGAGGAAAGTACGCAAATCGCCCAACCCGAAAGTGAGGGGCCATGGCCCAGAACAAGGTCATGAAGCTGTGGACCACCGTCGTCACCGCCTTCCTCGCGCTGTGCACGGCGCTCGGACTCATCACGACCACGGCTGCCGCCGCGGTACCGCAGACCGAGACCGCCCGCAACTGCGCGGCCCGCACGACGACCGCGGACCTGCCCCTCCCCTCCCGCCCCCGCGACAAGGCTCTGCCACCGACGATGAAGCAGCGCATCCGCGCGGAGGCACACGGTTCCTCGCCCTCCTGCCGCCACCTCACGGCCCCCGACAGCCCTCTGGACGCGGCGTCGGCCCTCACCGTCCCGCCGGCCGCCCCTGAAGTCCCTCCGACGCCGGCCGAGCCCCTCACCCGCCTCCAGCGCTGATCCACGCGCCGCGGACACCGCGACCGTCCACGACCGCGAAGCCCGCGACCCGCCACGTCCACCCGTACACCACGGCGATCCTGCGTACGACGCCCCCGGACCAAGACGAGACCCCCGGTTACCGGCCGGGGGTCTCCGCCGTTCAGACCGATGAGCCGTTGTCCGGCCGGACCCGCGCCGGAGGAGCCGTAGGCGATTGCGGCGGCCGCACGCCACAGTCGGTGAGCTGGGGTGCGGCGCACCCGGCGCTGAAATCGGCCGGAAACGCCAAAGACCCCCAGCCGTTTCCGACTGGAGGTCTCTTCGCGTGTGGGGCTAACAGGATTTGAACCTGTGGCCTCATCCTTATCAGGGATGCGCTCTAACCAACTGAGCTATAGCCCCGCCGCGCTTTGCGGAGTGTGTCCCGCGCGCTGACTCCTGAAGATTAGCGCACGACGTGGGCAGTCCCAAAATCGATACCCGGGGAGGGCCCTGGGAGGGCCCGCGAAGCGTTGGGACACCTCGCAGAGCGTTCCGTTCCAGGGCGCCGTCGCCTCTACTCGTCCTCGGCCAGCGTCAGCTCGATGCCGCCGACGAAGCCCGCGGAGAGGTTGTAGATGAACGCGCCGAGCGTCGCGAGGGCGGTGGCGAGGACGACGTCGATGACCGCGATGATCGCCGTGAAGACCAGCACGTTGGGCAGCGACAGGAACGACTGCAGGTCGAAACCGTTGGACTCGTTCGAGCCGGTGGCCTCGGAGATGGTCGCGCCGACCGTGGAGAAGACGCCCATCGCGTTCATGACCATCCACAGCACCGCGGCCGCGACGATCGTGCAGATGCCGAGGGCGATGGAGAGCAGGAAGCTCACCTTCATCACCGACCACGGGTCGGCCTTGGCCACCCGGAGCCGCGCCTTGCGCGTACGCGGCACCGTGCCGGCACCCGTACGCGGCTTGCGCGAGGCGCTCTCGCCCGGCGCTGCCTGGTAGGCCTGCGGGGGGTGGTACGGCCCCGTCTGCTGCTGCGGGCCGCGTTCGCCGGGCAGCGCCGAGCCCACGGCCTGTGCCGACGGCTGGGCGTACGCCTGCGGCTGCGTCGGCGCCTGGCGCCCGCCCGGCGCCGTGGGCGGGGTCCCCGGCGCGGGCGACTTCGCCTGCGCCCCCCTGGTGTCCGTCACGCTTCCCCCCTGCGGTCCCTGCTTGTCGGACGAGGGTGAGGGCGAGGCCGAATCGGTCGGGTCCGGCTTGATCGCCTTCAGTTGTGTCGTGTGCGTGTCCATCGCACGCGCGGCGGAGCCACGGCCGCCGCCGTCCGTTTCCGCACCGGTCGAAGTGCCGGACGAACTACCGGACGATCCGGCGCCCGTGGCTCCGCTCACGCTGACTCACTCCTCGTGCTACTCGGCCGAGGGCGCCTCACCCTCGTCCGTGCCGATCGTCGCGACGCCCTCGGGGGTCTCGTCGACGGCGTCCTCGCCGTCGACCTCCTCCGCCTCACGTCCCGCCTCGGCGTTACGGGCGATGCCGACCACGGCATCGCGCTTGCCCAGGTTGATCAGTTGGACGCCCATGGTGTCACGGCCGGTTTCCCTGATCTCATTCACCCGCGTACGAATCACACCGCCCGACAGCGTGATGGCGAGGATCTCGTCGGTCTCCTCGACCACCAGCGCGCCGACGAGCGAACCGCGGTCCTCCACGATCTTCGCGGCCTTGATGCCGAGGCCGCCGCGACCCTGGACGCGGTACTCGTCGACGGCGGTCCGCTTCGCGTACCCGCCGTCTGTGGCAGTGAACACGAACGTACCGGGTCGAACAACATTCATCGAGAGCAGTTCGTCTCCCTCACGGAAACTCATGCCCTTGACACCCGAGGTCGCACGGCCCATGGGCCGCAGCGCGTCGTCGGTCGCCGTGAAGCGGATCGACTGTGCCTTCTTGCTGATCAGAAGGATGTCATCCTCTGCCGACACGAGTTCGGCGCCGATCAGTTCGTCATCGGAACCGTCCTCCTTCTCACGGAGGTTGATCGCGATGACGCCGCCGGAACGGGGCGAATCGTAATCCTTCAGAGGCGTCTTCTTCACAAGACCGCCCTTGGTCGCGAGGACCAGGTACGGCGCTGCCTCGTAGTCGCGGATCGCGAGGATCTCCGCGATCGCCTCGTCCGGCTGGAATGCCAGCAGGTTGGCGACGTGCTGTCCACGCGCGTCACGTCCGGCGTCCGGCAGCTCGTAGGCCTTGGCCCGGTAGACACGGCCCTTGTTGGTGAAGAACAGCAGCCAGTGGTGGGTCGTGGACACGAAGAAGTGGTCGACGATGTCGTCTTCCTTGAGCTTCGCGCCGCGCACGCCCTTGCCGCCGCGCTTCTGCGCCCGGTAGTCGTCGGTCTTGGTGCGCTTGACATAGCCGCCGCGGGTGACCGTGACGACGATGTCCTCCTCGGCGATGAGGTCCTCGATGGACATGTCGCCGTCGTAGGGGACCAGCATCGTCTTGCGGTCGTCGCCGTACTTCTCGACGATCGCGGCGAGTTCGGCGCTGACGATCCCGCGCTGGCGGACCGGCGAGGCGAGGATCTCGTTGTACTCGTTGATCTTCGCCTGGAGTTCGGCGTGCTCCTGGAGGATCTTCTGGCGTTCCAGGGCGGCCAGCCGGCGCAGCTGCATCTCGAGGATGGCGTTGGCCTGGATCTCGTCGATCTCCAGGAGCTCCATCAGGCCGGTGCGCGCGATGTCGACGGTGTCGCTGCGCCGGATCAGCGCGATGACCTCGTCGATGGCGTCCAGGGCCTTCAGCAGACCGCGCAGGATGTGCGCGCGCTCCTCGGCCTTGCGCAGCCGGAAGCGCGTACGGCGGACGATGACCTCGATCTGGTGCGTCACCCAGTGGCGGATGAACGCGTCCAGGGAGAGCGTGCGGGGCACTCCGTCGACGAGCGCCAGCATGTTGGCGCCGAAGTTCGTCTGCAGGTCGGTGTGCTTGTACAGATTGTTCAGCACGACCTTGGCGACCGCGTCCCGCTTCAGCACGATGACCAGGCGCTGGCCCGTGCGGGAGGACGTCTCGTCGCGGACGTCGGCGATGCCGCCGATCTTGCCGTCCTTGACGAGGTCGGCGATCTTCTGCGCGAGGTTGTCCGGGTTGACCTGGTACGGCAGTTCCGTGACCACCAGGCACTGGCGGTTCTGGATCTCCTCGACCTCGACGACCGCGCGCATCGTGATGGAGCCGCGGCCCGTGCGGTACGCCTCCTCGATGCCCTTGCGGCCGACGACGAGGGCGCCCGTCGGGAAGTCGGGGCCCTTGATGCGCTCGATCAGCGCGTCCAGGAGCTCCTCATGGGAGACCTCGGGGTTCTCCAGGTACCACTGGGCGCCGGCCGCGACCTCGCGGAGGTTGTGCGGCGGGATGTTCGTGGCCATGCCGACCGCGATACCGGCCGAGCCGTTGATCAGCAGGTTCGGGAAGCGGGCCGGCAGGACGGTCGGCTCCTGGGAGCGGCCGTCGTAGTTGTCCGTGAAGTCGACGGTCTCCTCGTCGATGTCGCGGACCATCTCCATCGACAGCGGCGCCATCTTGCACTCGGTGTAGCGCATGGCCGCCGCCGGGTCGTTGCCCGGGGAGCCGAAGTTGCCGTTGGAGTCCACCAGCGGCATGCGCATCGACCACGGCTGCGCGAGGCGGACCAGCGCGTCGTAGATCGAGGAGTCGCCGTGGGGGTGGTAGTTGCCCATGACGTCGCCGACGACGCGGGCGCACTTGTAGAAGCCCTTCTCGGGCCGGTAGCCGCCGTCGTACATGGCGTACAGGACACGGCGGTGGACGGGCTTGAGACCGTCGCGGACGTCGGGCAGCGCGCGGGACACGATGACGGACATCGCGTAGTCCAGGTACGAGCGCTGCATCTCCGTCTCGAGCCCGACGGGCTCGATGCGCAGGGTGGTCTCGCCTTCGTTGGGGTCAGGCGTGACGGGGGTGATCTCGTCGGCCATTGCTGGTGGGGATCCTTCCTGGTGCGGTCAGCTGAGACCGACTCAGATGTCGAGGAAGCGGACGTCCTTGGCGTTGCGCTGGATGAACTGGCGCCGGGCCTCGACGTCCTCGCCCATGAGCACCGAGAACAGCTCGTCGGCCTGGGCGGCGTCGTCGAGCGTGACCTGGCCGAGGACACGGTGGTCCTGGTCCATGGTCGTGATGCGCAGCTCCTCGGCGTTCATCTCGCCGAGACCCTTGAAGCGCTGGATCGAGTCTTCCTTGATGCGCTTGCCGTTCTGCCGGCCGAGCTCGATCAGGGCGTCGCGCTCACGGTCCGAGTAGGCGTACTCGAAGTCGTCCCGGCCCCACTTGATCTTGTAGAGCGGCGGACGCGACAGGAAGACGTGTCCGGCCTCGACCAGCGGGCGCATGAAGCGGAACAGGAAGGTCAGCAGCAGGGTGTTGATGTGCTGGCCGTCGACGTCGGCGTCCGCCATCAGGATGATCTTGTGATAACGGAGCTTCTCGATGTCGAAGTCCTCGTGGACACCGGTACCGAAGGCGGAGATCAGCGCCTGGATCTCCTGGTTCTGCAGGATCTTGTCGATCCGCGCCTTCTCGACGTTGAGGATCTTGCCGCGGATCGGGAGGATCGCCTGGTACTGCGGGTTGCGGCCGGACTTGGCCGAGCCGCCGGCGGAGTCGCCCTCGACGATGAAGATCTCGCACTTGGTGGGGTCGTTCGACTGGCAGTCGCTCAGCTTGCCCGGCAGGGACGCCGTCTCCAGCAGGCCCTTGCGACGGGTGAGGTCACGGGCCTTGCGGGCCGCCACGCGCGCGGTGGCCGCCTGGATCGACTTGCGGATGATGTCCGCGGCCTCGTTCGGGTTGCGGTCCAGCCAGTCGGTGAGGTGCTCGTGCACGACCTTCTGCACGAAGGTCTTCGCCTCCGTGTTGCCCAGCTTGGTCTTGGTCTGGCCCTCGAACTGCGGCTCGCTCAGCTTGATCGAGATGATCGCCGTCAGACCCTCGCGGATGTCGTCGCCCGTGAGGTTGTCGTCCTTCTCCCGCAGCAGCTTCTTGTCGCGCGCGTAGCGGTTGATCAGACCGGTGAGCGCCGCGCGGAAGCCCTCCTCGTGGGTGCCGCCCTCGTGCGTGTGGATGATGTTGGCGAAGGAGTACACACCCTCGCTGTAACCGCTGTTCCACTGCATCGCGATCTCGACGGAGAGGTGCTTCTCCTTGTCCTCCGCCTCGAAGTCGATGACGGAGGGGTGCACCACGTCCCCCTTGCGGGAGTTGAGGTGCTTCACGAAGTCGACGATGCCGCCCTCGTAGTGGTACGTGACCGTCTTGACCTCGTGCTTCTCGTCCTCGCCGGCCTCGTCCGCTCCCGCGGTGGCTTTCGCGGACTCGCGCTCGTCAGTGAGTTTGATCGTCAAACCCTTGTTGAGGAACGCCATCTCCTGGAAGCGCCGCGAGAGCGTCTCGAAGGAGTAGTCGGTGGTCTCGAAGATGTCCGGGTCGGCCCAGAAGGTCACCGAGGTGCCGTGCTCCTCCGTGGCCTCGTGCTTGGCCAGCGGGGCGGTCGGGACGCCGAGCTTGTAGTCCTGGGTCCAGCGGTGGCCGTCGGTCTTGACCTCGACGGCGACCTTGGTCGACAGGGCGTTCACGACGGAGACACCCACGCCGTGCAGACCGCCGGAGACCGCGTAGCCGCCGCCGCCGAACTTGCCGCCCGCGTGCAGGACGGTCAGCACGACCTCGACGGCCGGCTTGCCCTCCGACGGGACGATGCCCACGGGGATGCCTCGGCCGTTGTCCACGACGCGCACGCCGCCGTCGGGCAGGATCGTCACGTCGATCGTGTCGGCGTGTCCGGCCAGGGCCTCGTCGACGGAGTTGTCGACGACCTCCTGCACCAGGTGGTGCAGGCCACGCTCACCGGTCGAGCCGATGTACATGCCGGGCCGCTTGCGGACCGCGTCCAGCCCTTCGAGGACGGTGATGGCGCTGGCGTCGTACGCCGAGGATGAGGCCTCGGCCGTTCCGGCCAGGGCCTCGGTGGACGGGATGTTCTCGTTGGGGTTGCCGGAATCGGCCACGAAGCGCCCTTTCTGGCACAGCACAAGCCAGACTCCCGGCGGGTGTGCCGGAGCGGCTGCGGCATGTTGCGGTGGAAGCCTTTGTCAGCGTTGCACAGTGTTTCCGAAGCGGTCCCCACGAATGGGGCGGGTTTCGCTTCCAGTCTACCGGTAGCGCCGACAGTGATGGGGGTTTGCCGGTACCTGAGTCCGCATGTGCCGCCCTCAACCGGTCTCTCCCGACTCCCCATATGTGGAGCGGGGCTCCAAGAGGCTCACGGAGGCACTCAGCGCTTCCAGGTGTCAACCCTTTGCTACCCCCGGGTCAGGTAGGAGTTCGCATGCGCACGCGGCTGTGCGCGGGGGATCACAGGGGGGGGTACGCCCGGGCGTCCGGCGACTCCCGGGCGGGCGTCGAAATGTGACTACGGTCACCCGTAGGTATCGCCAGGACCGGTGCTTCCCGGGGCCCGCAGCGGGCCGTAGCGGTGGGCGGAACCACCGGGTCCGTGGACCTTGAGCAGCCGTACGGTGCCGTGGCCGAGGTCCTCGTTGAGCCGGGCGACGAGCTGGGGGGCGAGCAGACGCAGGTTCGTCGCCCAGGCCGTCGAGTCGCACCGCACGTGCAGGACCCGCTCGTCCTCGTCGTACCGCTCGGGAACGCAGCGCCGGGCCAGGTCCTCGCCGACGATCTGCGGCCAGCGGCCCATCACCCCGCCGACGGCGGCCGGCGTCTCCCAGCCCCGCTCGATGATCAGCCGGTTGATGGCCGAGCCGAGGGCCAGGGGGTCCCGGCCGTCCCGGCGGGCGCCGGAGCGCAGACCGCCACCGCGCCGCGCCTGGCTCTTCTGCTGCGCCGCGTCCCCACGCGCGCGTGCGGCCTCCTTGGCGGCGCGCAGCGCCACGCGCGCGAGGTCCACGCCGGATGGCTCGGGAGTCCTCGGGCTCCCCTCGGATCCGCTCATACGCGCTCCACCGTCCCGCCGGACACGGCGAACCGCGTCCCCGTCAGCACGCCCGGCACGTCGTCGTCGACCGCGGCGGTCACCAGGACCTGCTCGCCCGGGGCGACCAGCTCGGCCAGTCGCTCCCGTCGGCGCGCGTCCAGCTCTGCGAAGACGTCGTCGAGGATCAGCACCGGTTCGTTGCCCTCGGCTCGCAGCAGGTCGTAGGAGGCGAGACGCAGCGCCAGGGCGTACGACCAGGACTCCCCGTGGGAGGCGTATCCCTTGGCGGGCAGCTGACCGAGCTTGAGGACGAGATCGTCCCGATGAGGGCCGACGAGGGTGACGCCGCGCTCGATCTCCTGCTTCCGGGACTCGGCGAGGGCGGTCGTCAGTTGCTCGTACAGCTCCTCGCGTGCGTGGCCGACGATCCCCGGGGAGGAGGGCTTGTACTCCAGGCCGAGCGGACCGCCACCGGGGGCGAGCTGCTCGTACGCCTTGTCGGCCAGCGGCTGGATCGCGGCGACCAGGTCCTGTCGCTGGGCGAGCAGTTCGGCGCCCACGCGCGCGAGGTGCTGGTCCCAGACGTCGAGCGTGGACAGGTCCATGCTGCGGCCGCCGTGGCGGCGGGCCAGGGCGGCCGTCTTCAGGAGGGTGTTGCGCTGCTTGAGGACCCGCTCGTAGTCGGAGCGCACACCCGCCATGCGCGGTGCCCGTGCGGTGATCAGTTCGTCGAGGAAGCGCCGCCGCTCACCGGGGTCGCCCTTCACCAGGGCGAGGTCCTCCGGCGCGAACAGCACGGTCCGGACGATACCGAGCACGTCGCGCGGCCTGACCTGCGACGACCTGTTGATACGGGCGCGGTTGGCCTTGCCGGGGTTCAGTTCCAGCTCGACCAGCTGCTGCCGCTCGCCCTGGCGCACCTGCGCCCGGACGACCGCCCGGTCGGCGCCCATGCGGACCAGGGGCGCGTCGGAGGAGACACGGTGGCTGCCGAGGGTCGCCAGGTAGCCGACGGCCTCGACCAGGTTCGTCTTGCCCTGTCCGTTGGGGCCGACGAACGCGGTGACGCCCGGGTCGAGCGGGACCTCGACCCGGGCGTACGAGCGGAAGTCGGCCAGCGACAGATGCGTGACGTGCATGGTCGGGTGCCGACCTCCCCCGGGGGTTGTGGACCGCGGTGCGGTCCTGTGGATGGCTTCTCGTCGACCGTAGTGGTGCTCGTGCCCTCTGCGGCCCGTGGGACGCGGGTTACTTCTTCTCGACCGCGTGGCCGCCGAACTGGTTCCGCAGCGCCGCGACCATCTTCATCTGCGGGGAGTCCTCCTGACGCGACGCGAACCGCGCGAAGAGCGAGGCCGTGATCGCGGGCAGCGGCACGGCGTGGTCGATGGCGGCCTCCACGGTCCAGCGGCCCTCGCCCGAGTCCTGCGCGTACCCGCGGAGCCCGTCCAGGTGCTCGTCCTCGTCCAGGGCGTTCACCGCCAGGTCGAGCAGCCAGGAGCGGATGACCGTGCCCTCCTGCCAGGAACGGAAGACCTCACGGACGTCCGTGACGGAGTCGACCTTCTCCAGCAGCTCCCAGCCCTCGGCGTACGCCTGCATCATCGCGTACTCGATGCCGTTGTGGACCATCTTCGCGAAGTGCCCGGCGCCGACCTTGCCGGCGTGGACCGCGCCGGAGTCGCCCTCGGGCTTCAGCGCGTCGAAGACCGGCTGGACCTTGGCGACGTTCTCCGCGTCACCGCCGTACATCAGCGCGTAGCCGTTCTCCAGGCCCCAGACTCCGCCGGAGACACCGCAGTCGACGAAGCCTATGCCCTTGGCCGCCAGTTCCTCGGCGTGCTTCTCGTCGTCCGTCCAGCGGGAGTTGCCGCCGTCCACGACGACGTCGCCGGGCTCCAGCAGTTCGGCCAGCTCGTCGATGGTCGACTGGGTGGCCGCCCCGGCCGGGACCATCACCCACACGACGCGAGGGCCCTCGAGCTTGCCCACAAGCTCTTCGAGGCTGTGGACATCGGCGAGATCCGGGTTCCGGTCGTATCCGATGACGGTGTGGCCCGCGCGGCGGATCCGCTCGCGCATGTTGCCGCCCATCTTGCCGAGGCCGACGAGACCGAGCTCCATCAGTTGTTCCTTAGGTTGCGACGTGGCATGAGGGCACTGCGTACCCGTGTACGAGCCTAAACCCGGACGCTCACGCACACCTGTGGGCATACCCGCTCATACGTACGCCCCGACCTGCGCTTACGCACCGAGGGCCCGATGATCCACCGGGCCCTCCAGCGCTGTGGACGACCTCCGGCCACCCGACGGCGGCGACGGGGGTCGCTCGCCGGGTCAGCCGCTGAGCCGCACCGGCATGATCAGGTACTTGTAGGCCTCGTCCGCCTCCGCGTCCACCGCCGGCTTGCCGCTGAGCAGCGCGGGCTTCGTGGATGTCGTGAAGGACAGCTGGGCGACCGGGGAGTCGATGGCGCTCAGGCCGTCCAGCAGGAACGTCGGGTTGAAGGCGATCGAGATGTCGTCGCCCTCGAGCTGGGCGTCGACCCTTTCCACAGCCTGTGCGTCGTCGCTGGAGCCGGCTTCCAGGGTCAGCACGCCCTGCTCGAAGCTGAGCCGTACCGGGGTGTTGCGCTCGGCGACCAGGGCCACGCGCTTGACGGCCTCCACGAAGGGGGCGGTCTCGATCACGGCCACGCTGTTGAACTCGGTCGGGAACAGCGTGCGGTACTTCGGCAGGTCGCCCTCGAGGAGACGGGTGGTCGTCCGGCGCCCGGCGCCCTCGAAACCGATCAGGCCCTCGCCGGAGCCCGAGCCGGAGAGCGCCAGAATGACGCTGTCGCCGCTCGTGAGCGCCTTGGCGGTGTCGAGGAGCGTCTTGGCGGGCACCAGGGCGACCGCGGAGGCGTCCGGGTTCTCCGGCTTCCACAGGAACTCGCGGACCGCGAAGCGGTAGCGGTCGGTGGAGGCCAGGGTGACCGTGTCGCCCTCGATCTCGATGCGCACACCCGTGAGGACGGGCAGCGTGTCGTCACGCCCTGCGGCGATGGCCACCTGTGCGGCGGCGGAGGCGAAGACCTCGCCGGGGACGGTGCCCGTGGCGTTCGGCATCTGGGGCAGGGACGGGTACTCCTCCACAGGCAGTGTGTGGAGGGTGAACCGCGAGGAGCCGCAGACCACCGTGGCCCGCACACCGTCTGTGGAGATCTCCACCGGGCGGTTGGGAAGGGCGCGGCAGATGTCGGCGAGGAGACGGCCCGAGACGAGGACGGTGCCCTCCTCCTCGACCTCAGCCTCCACGGACACCCGCGCGGAGACCTCGTAGTCGAAGCTCGACAGGCTCAGCTGGCCTTCCTCGGCCTTCAGAAGGAGGCCGGCGAGGACAGGCGCCGGCGGACGGGCCGGGAGGCTGCGCGCCGCCCAGGCCACGGCCTCCGCGAGTACGTCGCGTTCCACCCGGATCTTCACTGTTGCCGCCTCCTGCTGTTGCCGGCGCTTCTCGCCCTGCCTGGCTTCGTCGTCTGTCGCGGTGTCGCTGGCTCCTGTGAAGGGAAGGACACCGGGGAACAGTCTGACGCACGCCACTGACACTCGGAGCCTTCCGGGGTCAAGTCGTGCAGAGGCGCGGTCGGGCAGCCCAGGGCGAGTTGTGCACAGGGCCCCCTTCGAAACGAATTCCCAGCTCTCTCTAGTTGGGAGTAGTAGTAGGGCCTGTGGAAACCGTGGATAACCGCGTTTGCGCAGCTCAGGCGGGAGATTTTGTCCACTGGTCCTGTGGGTGGAGGCGGTGGACAACCTCGCTCTTCTGTGGAGAACAGAAAGTTCTGCACACACCGTGCACAGCCGGACGGCACTTCTCCCCAACCGCGTCCCCAGGTTTACCCACCTTTCCCACAGCCCAACCAGGCAACGTCATGTGACGCCTTTCACTCGACGCGGTGAGACGGCCGGTTTCCTTGCCGAACAGTGGACAGGCATGTGGAGAAGCCTGGGATCGCTGGGGACAACAGGCCACAGGCTGTGGGTTGCCGGTGGACAACTCTGTCCACAGTCTGTGGATCCTTGTGTCGTCCACAGCCTGTGGAGATCGTTCGTCCACCAATCCACAGGCTGTTGACCTGGCCTGATGATCCCTTGCCGGGCCGCCCTGTGGACATGATCTGCATAACTTCCCGGTCCCCAGGGTGTGGACGGGAAAAAGTCCCTGAATCTGTGGAGGACGGCCGTAACGCGGCAGGTATTCGAACACCGGCTGACGACTCGATGACGCGGGACGCCCACGGCGGAGGCCCCGCGGATGCTCGGGGAAGGGGCGAGGAGGTGCTGGAGAGGGGCCCGGGGCGGGGCCGGGGGTCGCGTCCCGCGAGGTGGTGTAAGCGATCATGCGCTTCGCCCTCCGGTACCTGGCTCGCGCTGATCTCCCCGTTGGCCCGGCACGCGAAGTGGCCCGATCAGGCGCCGGGAGTGCCCCAGCCGGTCGAAGTACCCGGCGTGACCTGCGAGTTCCGGTCCGTTGATCGGCTACACCACCCGGCGGGACGCCATCGGGCCGGGAGGGGCACCGGCCAGGGCTGAGGAAGGGCGCCGGGGTTCCCCGCGGAAGCCTCCTGGGATCCCCGCGGACAGGCTCCTGGGACCGCCGAGAACGGCCTCGGGAACGCCGAAGGCGCCCTCGGGAACTCGTCCCGGGGCGCCCTCGGCGGTGTACGAAGGTGGCTCGTCGGCGGGTGGCGGGAGCCTGGGGGCCTCAGCCGTTCTTGATGCGGTTCGTGAGCTCGGTGACCTGGTTGTAGATGGAGCGCCGCTCCGCCATCAGCGCGCGGATCTTGCGGTCGGCGTGCATCACGGTCGTGTGGTCCCGGTTGCCGAACTGCGCGCCGATCTTCGGCAGCGACAGATCCGTCAGCTCACGGCACAGGTACATGGCGATCTGCCGGGCGGTCACCAGGGCACGGCCGCGGGACGTGCCGCACAGGTCCTCGACCGTGAGCCCGAAGTAGTCGGCCGTCGCCGCCATGATCGCCGTCGCGGTGATCTCGGGCGACGCGTTCTCCCCGCCGGGGATCAGGTCCTTGAGGACGATCTCCGTCAGACCGAGGTCCACCGGCTGCCGGTTGAGCGACGCGAACGCCGTCACCCGGATCAGGGCGCCCTCCAGCTCGCGGATGTTGCGCGAGATGCGGGAAGCGATGAACTCCAGCACCTCCGGCGGGGCGTTGAGCTGCTCCTGCACCGCCTTCTTGCGGAGGATCGCGATACGCGTCTCCAGCTCGGGGGGCTGGACGTCGGTGATCAGCCCCCACTCGAAGCGGTTGCGCAGCCGGTCCTCCAGCGTGACCAGCTGCTTCGGCGGCCGGTCGCTGGAGAGCACGATCTGCTTGTTCGCGTTGTGGAGCGTGTTGAACGTGTGGAAGAACTCCTCCTGCGTCGACTCCTTGTCCGCCAGGAACTGGATGTCGTCGACGAGCAGGATGTCCATCTCGCGGTAGCGCTTGCGAAAGCTGTCGCCCTTGCCGTCGCGGATGGAGTTGATGAACTCGTTGGTGAACTCCTCCGAGCTCACGTACCGCACCCGCGTACCCGGGTAGAGGCTGCGCGCGTAGTGCCCGATCGCGTGCAGCAGGTGCGTCTTGCCGAGGCCGGACTCCCCGTAGATGAACAAGGGGTTGTACGCCTTCGCCGGAGCCTCGGCGACGGCCACCGCTGCGGCGTGCGCGAAGCGGTTGGAGGCGCCGATGACGAACGTGTCGAACAGGTACTTGGGGTTCAGTCGGGCCGTGGGCTCGCCCGGACCGGTCGCGGGTGCCGGCTGCGCGGCCAGCGGACCCGGCGCGCCGCCGGCCGGACCACCCCGACGCCCACCGGGGCCCCCCGGCGACGGCTCGGCAAGGTCGCGTCGGTCCGGCCGCTGGTCGTAGTCGCCGCCCGGCCGGTCGTGGTCGGGGCGGGGCTGCTCGTAGTCGGCACGCGGCGAGTCGTACTCGGGGCGCTGGTCGTACGGCGACCGCTCCATCGACTGCGGACGGTAGTCCGACGACGGCGACGCGTACGGGTCCCGCTCCGGGAAGCCGAGCCGCTGCTGCTGCCAGCCGTAGTCGTCCTGCGACGGCCGGGGCCAGGCGCCCGGCTCGGGGCGCTGGTACTCCGACGGGTACGCGGGGCGCGCGGTCGGGAGCTGGTCCCCGCGGCCGGTGGGCGGCTGGTCCGCGCGCGGCGGCGGCAACTGGTCGCCCGCGCCACCCGCGCCCCGGTCGTCGGCGCGGTGGCGGCCGTAGCTCTCGTACGGGTCTCGGCCCTTGCTGTCGTACGCGGTCTGACCTTCGTACGCGTTCTGGCTGTCGTAGGAGCTCTGGCCGTCGTACGGACCGCGCGCGTCCCGCCCGCCGTCGTACGCGTCCCTGCTGTCGTAGGAGTCACGGCTCTGCCCCGGACCCGACGGGAGCTCGGGCTCCTCGAAGCGGGACTGGACCGGCGGCGCCGGCGTCTCGCCGACGGAACTGTCCACCGTGATCGCGATCCGGATCGGGCGGCCGCACTCCCGGCTCAGGGTCTCGCTGACGATCGGCGCGAGCCGGCCCTCGAGTACGCCCTTCGCGAACTCGTTCGGAACGGCGAGCAGAGCGGTGTCCGCGACCAGCGCGAGCGGCTGGCAGCGCCTGATCCAGCGCTCGTCCTTGACCTCGACCCCCTGGCCCCGGCCCTCACCCAGGAGCTGTTCCAGTACTCGTGGCCACACTGCGGCAAGATCGGCAGGTACGTCAGCCACAGGGCACGCTCTCTCACAGGTCCCACGAACGTGTGGTTCCGGGACGGGGTCGGGATGGAACTCGGGTGGTGCGCTCGGGACCGGTTCTGGTCGGTCGGTCACCCGGCAGCCGAGGAAGGGGGGAATGAACCGGAGTTCCGTCACGGTAGTCACGGCGGCCGGTAGGGTTCAAGTTGTTGTCCCCAGCCTGTGGATAGTGTCCCTCCGTGACCGCTGGTTTGACCGGATGGCGTAGCCGCGCGTACCGTAACCAGGTCGAGTTGTCGATGGCTGCTGCCGCCTGCCTCCGATGGGCACAGATCGCGTCAGGTGATCGAAAAGCGGTGCACTCGGGCGTTAATACGAGCTACTCGTGGGCGCACGGTGACAGCCAGGACGGCACCCCGCAACTACCGATTTATTTCTGGAGCCCCCGAGTGAGCAAGCGCACCTTCCAGCCGAACAACCGTCGTCGCGCGAAGACCCACGGCTTCCGGCTGCGTATGCGCACCCGTGCCGGCCGCGCGATTCTCGCGTCCCGCCGTAGCAAGGGTCGCGCCCGTCTGTCCGCCTGATCCCGGTCAGGTCATGCCGTCGTGCTGCCCACCGAGAACCGGCTGAGGCGGCGCGAGGACTTCGCGACCGCGGTACGGCGAGGGCGCCGGGCCGGACGCCCGCTCCTCGTCGTTCACCTACGTAGCGGTTCCACGGACCCGCACGCGCCTGGGGAGAGCGCTCCCCCGACGCGTGCGGGTTTCGTCGTGAGCAAGGCCGTCGGCGGCTCGGTCGTCCGCAACAAGGTGAAGCGCAGGCTTCGCCACCTCATGCGCGATCGAGTCGCCCAGTTTCCCCCCGGTAGCCTGGTAGTCGTACGAGCGCTGCCCGGTGCGGGCGACGCCGACCACGTACAACTGGCCCAAGACCTCGATGCCGCCATACGACGGCTGCTCGGAGGGGGCGCACGATGAAGTACCCGCTGCTGGCACTGATCAAGCTGTACCAGTGGACGATCAGTCCGCTGCTCGGGCCGGTGTGCAAGTACTACCCGTCGTGCTCCCACTACGGCTACACAGCCATCGACCGTCACGGTGCGATCAAGGGCACGGCCCTCACGGCCTGGCGCATCCTGCGGTGCAACCCGTGGTCGCTCGGCGGTGTGGACCATGTCCCGCCGCGCAAGCGGCCGCGGTGGCACGAGATGGTGCGTGGCGCGTGGCGCGCACGCAAGGGCGGGTCCTCCGCCGCCGAACCGGCCACCGAGGGGCACACCCCTTCGAGCCCGGCCGCCGAGAGCCCGTCCCATGCCCAAGGAGCATGATTAGTGGACACGATTGCCAGTCTCTTCAGCTTCATCACGACACCTGTTTCCTGGGTCATCGTCCAGTTCCACAAGGTGTACGGCGCCCTCTTCGGCGACGACACCGGGTGGGCGTGGGGCCTGTCCATCGTGTCCCTGGTGATCCTGATCCGGATCTGCCTGATCCCGCTCTTCGTGAAGCAGATCAAGGCGACCCGGGCCATGCAGACGCTCCAGCCCGAGATGAAGAAGATCCAGGAGCGCTACAAGAACGACAAGCAGCGTCAGTCCGAAGAGATGATGAAGCTGTACAAGGAGACGGGCACCAACCCGCTCTCCTCGTGCCTTCCCATCCTGGCGCAGTCGCCGTTCTTCTTCGCCCTGTACCACGTGCTCAACAGCATCGCGAACAACGACACCATCGGTGTCATCAACGAGAGCCTGCTGCAGAGCGCTCAGAAGGCGCACATCTTCGGCGCCCCGCTGGCCGCGACCTTCACGGACAGTGCGGCCGAGGCGGCAGCCCTCGACGCCTCCATCACCACGGTCCGCATCGTGACCGCGATCATGATCGTCCTGATGTCGCTGTCGCAGTTCTACACGCAGCGTCAGCTGATGACGAAGAACGTCGACACCACGGTGAAGACGCCCTTCATGCAGCAGCAGAAGATGCTGATGTACATCTTCCCGATCATGTTCGCCGTCTTCGGCATCAACTTCCCCGTCGGTGTCCTCGTCTACTGGCTGACCACCAACGTGTGGACCATGGGCCAGCAGATGTACGTCATCCACAACAACCCGACCCCGGGTTCCAAGGCCCAGGCCGCCTACCTGGAGCGCCTCCTCAAGCACGTCACGCGCCACGGCAAGACCCGCAACCGGCGTGAGCGCGCCATCGTCAAGGCGATCGTCGTCAAGGGCCGTGACCGCAACGAGTACGAGCGGAAGTTCATCAACGGCCTGAACAAGGAGGGCCTCGCGGCCCAGGCCGACGGAACCGTGATCAAGGGCGAGTCCTCGGCCGTGGCCACCGCCGAGGACGGTACGCCAACTCCCGCCAAGCGTCAGCAGCCCAAGCGCCAGACCAAGGCCCAGCGTCAGGCCGGTGCCACCAAGACCGACGCCGAGCAGCAGAGCGCGCCCACCTCGCTCACCAAGTCCGACGACGAGCCTGAGGACGCCAAGCCGGCGGCCGCAGCCAAGAAGGCCGCGCCCAAGCCCGGAACCGGCGGCCGCAGCAAGGCCCAGTCCGGTCAGCGCAAGGGCCAGCAGCGTCCCAAGTCCCCGTCCAAGAAGTAAGAAGGAGCCCATCCCGTGACGGAAGGCACCACCTCCGCCGCCTCCGAGGGTGGAGACACCCTCACCCGCCTGGAGCAGGAGGGTGAGATCGCGGCGGACTACCTGGAAGGTCTGCTGGACATCGCCGATCTCGACGGCGACATCGACATGGACGTCGAGGCCGACCGTGCCTCTGTCTCGATCATCAGCGACAGTGGTAGCCGCGACCTGCAGAAGCTTGTCGGCCGGGAAGGCGAGGTGCTCGAAGCGCTCCAGGAGCTCACGCGCCTGGCCGTGCACCGCGAGACCGGTGACCGCAGCCGTCTGATGCTCGACATCGCCGGCTACCGCGCCAAGAAGCGTGCCGAGCTCTCCGAGCTGGGCGCCAAGGCCGCCGCCGAGGCGAAGAGCACCGGTGAGCCCGTCAAGCTGAAGCCGATGACGCCCTTCGAGCGCAAGGTCGTGCACGACGCGGTCAAGACCGCGGGCCTGCGCAGCGAGTCCGAGGGCGAGGAGCCCCAGCGCTTCGTCGTCGTGCTGCCTGCCTGATTCGGTACGTACGTTCCTCCGGCCCCGTCTGCCCGCAGGCGGGGCCGTACTTTGTCAGCCTGTTGTTCTGGTGTCAGCGCACAGTGCGCTCTTGCGGTACGGAAGGACGGTCCCCGTGACGGAGGCAGCGGAGCTTCCCCCTGCGCCCGAGCAGGCGCGCGACGTATTCGGTGATCGCTACACGGACGCGGTCCGGTACGCCGAACTGCTGGCGGAAGCGGGAGTGCAGCGAGGGCTCATCGGCCCGCGGGAAGTACCTCGTCTGTGGGAGAGGCACCTGCTGAACTGCGCGGTGCTCTCCGAGGTCGTGCCCGAGGGAGTGACGGTCTGCGATGTCGGCTCCGGTGCCGGACTGCCCGGTATCCCGCTGGCTCTCGTCCGGGAGGACCTGAAGATCACGCTGCTGGAGCCGCTGCTGCGGCGCACGAATTTCCTGACGGAGGTCGTGGAGCTGCTGGGCCTCGACCACGTCACCGTGGTCCGAGGCCGTGCCGAAGAAGTCCTCGGCACACTTCAGCCGGTTCATGTGGTGACAGCTCGGGCCGTGGCCCCCCTGGACCGACTGGCCACCTGGGGCATCCCTCTCCTGCGTCCATACGGAGAGATGCTGGCGCTCAAGGGCGACACCGCCGAGGAGGAGCTGAAGAGCGCGGCCACGGCACTGAGTAAGCTCGGCGCGGTGGGGACGTCCATCCTCCATGTCGGTGAGGGCGTCGTGGATCCGCTCTCCACGGTCGTCCGTGTCGAGGTCGGTGAGAGTCCGGGCGGGGTCCGCTTCGCTGCGAAGCGCGCGAAGGCGGCCCGGACGGGGCGCGCCCGCCGACGTCGTTGAGAGCGGTGACTCGGCCGAAGGGCACCGGCGTCACTGGACACGCGAGCTGATCCGTCCTGACGGCGAGACATACTCCACATAAGCCTCCCAACCGATGCATGTCGGAGTGTCGCGCGGTGGCTGCCCGAGCGGCTATGCATCGTGTTTCACGTGAAACGTCGCTCACTGCTACACGGCATCATCGGCCGTGGCCGCGCCGCGGCCGAACCGCGCGACCGGAAGCCTCTCGGGTCACTCGGAGAGGCGAAGGAGATTTCCACAGAGGTGGATTTCTCCACAGAACCCCAGGCCTCACTGGTTCACGACCCCGAAGACATGGGAGGCTCTGTTCATTGCGAGCCTGAAGTCGAGGAGAGTGAATCCTTGCGGTCCGACGCCAACATCGCGGGACCGATGACCGATCCGGTCCCCGGTCCCCGTACCGAATCGATGGGGGAGGATGTTTCACGTGAAACACCGCCCCCGATGGACGACACTCCCATCGGCCGTGCTGCTCAACTGGCGGTAGAGGCGCTGGGTCGCGCCGGAGAAGGGCTGCCCCGGCCCGAGCAGACCCGCGTCATGGTGGTCGCCAACCAGAAGGGCGGCGTGGGCAAGACCACGACCACGGTCAACCTCGCTGCATCGCTGGCTCTGCATGGCGCCCGTGTCCTGGTGATCGACCTTGACCCCCAGGGCAATGCCTCCACCGCACTGGGTATCGACCACCACGCCGAGGTGCCGTCCATCTACGACGTGCTGGTCGAGAGCAGGCCTCTGGCGGAGATCGTCCAGCCCGTTCCCGATGTCGAGGGACTCTTCTGTGCTCCGGCCACGATCGATCTCGCCGGTGCGGAGATCGAGCTGGTGTCTCTGGTGGCCCGTGAGAGCCGGCTCCAGCGAGCGATTCAGGCGTATGAGCAGCCGCTGGACTACATCCTGATCGACTGCCCTCCCTCGCTCGGCTTGCTGACGGTCAACGCCCTGGTCGCCGGCCAGGAAGTCCTCATCCCGATCCAGTGCGAGTACTACGCGTTGGAGGGCCTCGGTCAGTTGCTCCGCAACGTCGACCTGGTGCGGGGGCACCTCAACCCCGCGCTCCATGTGTCGACCATCCTGCTCACCATGTACGACGGCCGGACGCGTCTTGCCTCCCAGGTCGCCGACGAGGTGCGCAACCACTTCGGCGACGAGGTACTGCGGACGAGTATTCCGCGCTCGGTCCGTATCTCCGAGGCGCCCAGCTACGGGCAGACCGTGCTGACTTACGATCCAGGATCGAGCGGTGCCCTCTCCTACCTTGAGGCGGCCCGAGAAATCGCACTGAAGGGCGTTGGCGTGGGCTATGACCCGACGCACGCCCACATCGGCGCACAGAACAACCCGAGCATGGTGGAGGGGATCCAGTGAGCGAGCGACGGAGGGGGTTGGGCCGTGGTCTCGGCGCACTGATCCCAGCAGCCCCGACGGGGGAGAAGGCGGCACCGCCGGCGATCGGAGGACCCGCGTCCCCCTCCCCGACAGCGGTACCGGTCTTCGCCCAGGAACGTGGGGTGGCGGCCGCGAGGGTGGCCACGCTGCCCAATGTTTCACGTGAAACAGAGGAGCTGCCGTCGAACGGCGGCATCGAGACGCCCGCAGCCCCTATTGGCGCCCACTTCGCCGAACTGCCCCTCGACTCCATCACCCCGAATCCGCGGCAGCCCCGTGAGGTGTTCGACGAGGACCTCCTCCAGGAGCTGGTCACCTCCATCAAGGAAGTCGGTCTCCTCCAGCCCGTCGTCGTGCGGCAACTGGGACCGGCCCGCTACGAGCTCATCATGGGTGAGCGGCGCTGGCGCGCCTGCCGTGAGGCCGGCCTGGAGGCGATCCCGGCGATCGTGCGGGCCACGGACGACGAGAAGCTCCTTCTGGACGCCCTCCTGGAGAACCTTCACCGGGCTCAGCTGAACCCGCTGGAAGAGGCTGCTGCCTACGACCAGTTGCTCAGGGACTTCAACTGCACGCACGATCAGCTGGCGGACCGCATCGGTCGGTCCCGTCCTCAGGTCTCCAACACCTTGCGCCTGCTGAAGCTTTCGCCTGCGGTGCAGCGTCGCGTGGCCGCCGGGGTGCTCTCGGCCGGACATGCGCGGGCTTTGCTGTCGGTCGAGGACTCGGAGGAGCAGGACAAGCTGGCGCACCGGATCGTGGCCGAAGGGCTATCGGTGCGAGCGGTCGAGGAGATCGTCACACTCATGGGCTCGCGGCCCAAGACGACCTCACGCTCCAAGGGCCCTCGCGCCGGCGCGCGCGTCTCCCCCGCGCTGAGCGATCTGGCGACCCGGCTTTCGGACCGCTTCGAGACCCGCGTGAAGGTCGACCTGGGTCAGAAGAAGGGCAAGATCACCGTCGAGTTCGCCTCGATGGAAGACTTGGAGCGCATTCTGTCGTCGCTCGCGCCCGGCGAGGGACCCGTTCTTCAGCGGAGCCTGCTGGACGACGACAGCGAAGAGAGCGAGGCCTGAGCCTTCGATCGGTGGGACGCCTTTCGGCTGGTCGACCGCATGAGCGGGCAGAGTCCGATGTATACCGGACACTGCCCGCTCTTTGCTTGCGGGCAGTGTCTAGGCCATCACATCGTCGATACGATGCGGTGGGGTAGGGCGCATCCACCTTGTGACACCTTCATGGGAGGCGGGGGAAATGCGAACCATGAGCCGTTCCGGTCTGGTGACCGCCGGCCTGGGACTGGGTGCGGTCGGCGGATTCGTCGGCAGTCTGCTCAGGGAGCGAAGCGCTCTGACAGCCGCTCGCGACGCTGCGGGCGAAGGAAGCGAGGAACAGCCTTCATGGGGCGTCGGCTCGTACCGCTCACGCTGGACAACCTTCAGGACCTTCCCCAACGCTGCCGCTCGTGTGTCTTCTGGGAGTTGGACCCCGTCAGCGGCGAGGCAGCGATAAAGGCTGGGACTCCCGCGCTGGAGAAGGAAGCTTGGATCTCCGCGGTTCTTCTGGACTGGGGATCCTGCGGGCGGGTCGTCTATGTGGACGACGTTCCGGCGGGCTTCGTGCTCTACGCACCACCGGCCTATGTGCCACGCTCGACGGCGTTCCCCACAAGCCCGGTCTCCTCGGACGCGGTTCAGTTGATGACCGGCTTCATCGTGCCCGGCTTTCAGGGGCAGGGCCTCGGCCGGGTGATGGTGCAGACCGTGGCCAAGGATCTTCTGAGGCGGGGCTTCAAGGCGATCGAAGCCTTTGGTGACGCACGTTGGAAGGAACCGGCTTGTGTACTGCCCGCGGACCATCTGACCGCCGTGGGCTTCAAGACGGTCCGCCCTCATCCCGCTTACCCTCGGCTGCGGTTGGAGCTGCGGACGACGCTCTCCTGGAAAGAGGACGTAGAGTTGGCGCTCGACAGGCTTCTGGGAGCGGTTCAGAAGGAACCCGCACTGCGGCCCCTCTGAGGGGGCCCGAGACGCAGCTGCATACGACGAAGGGGCCGTTCCTGAGGGGAACGGCCCCTTCATGTTTCACGTGAAACATCGTCGCCGGGCGACGGCGGTGCTGCCTACTGGGCGATGAAGTCCTCGAGGTCACGCACGATCGCGGCCTTCGGCTTGGCGCCGACGATGGTCTTGGCGACCTCGCCGCCCTGGTAGACGTTCAGGGTCGGGATGGACATGACGCCGTACTTGGCTGCCGTGGCCGGGTTCTCGTCGATGTTGAGCTTGACGATCTCGATCTTGTCGCCGTACTCCTGGGCGATCGCTTCGAGGGACGGAGCGATCTGGCGGCACGGACCGCACCAGGCGGCCCAGAAGTCCACCAGGACGGGCTTGTCGTTCTTCAGGACGTCCTGCTCGAAGGAGTCGTCGGTCACGTTCTTCAGGGTGCCGGCCACGGCGGGCTCCTAACTGGTTGGTGCGGTGGGGCGGACGGGGGTCAGACGGAGGTCTTCTCGGGCTCTGCGGTCTGCTCGCCGTCCGCGAGGGCGGCGAGGAAGCGCTCGGCGTCGAGGGCGGCGGAGCAGCCGGTACCGGCCGCGGTGATCGCCTGGCGGTAGGTGTGGTCGACGACATCGCCGGCGCCGAAGACACCGGTCAGGTTCGTCCGGGTCGACGGGGAGGCGACCTTCAGGTAACCCTCCTCGTCCAGGTCGAGCTGACCCTTGAAGAGTTCCGTGCGTGGGTCGTGGCCGATCGCGATGAACAGGCCGGTCACCGGAAGGTCGGTCGTCTCGCCCGTCTTGAGGTTGCGCAGCTTCAGGGCGGCCAGCTTCTGGTCGCCCTGGATCTCCGCGACCTCGCTGTCCCAGATGAAGGAGATCTTCGGGTCGGCGAACGCCCGCTCCTGCATCGCCTTGGAGGCCCGCAGTGTGTCCCGGCGGTGGACGACGGTCACGGACTTCGCGAAGCGGGAGAGGAAGGTAGCCTCCTCCATCGCGGTGTCACCGCCACCGATCACGGCGATGTCCTGGTCCTTGAAGAAGAACCCGTCACAGGTGGCGCACCACGAGACGCCGCGTCCGGAGAGTGCGTCCTCGTTGGGCAGCCCGAGCTTGCGGTGCTGCGAGCCCGTGGTGACGATGACGGCCTTGGCACGGTGCACGGTGCCCGCGGTGTCCGTGACCGTCTTGATCTCGCCGGTCAGGTCGACGGCGACGACGTCGTCCGGAACGAGCTCGGCACCGAAGCGCTCGGCCTGGGCCCTCATGTTGTCCATGAGGTCGGGGCCCATGATGCCGTCCCGGAAGCCGGGGAAGTTCTCCACGTCGGTGGTGTTCATGAGCGCGCCGCCTGCGGTGACAGCCCCCTCGAACACCAGCGGCTTCAACGATGCGCGCGCGGTGTAGAGCGCTGCCGTGTAGCCGGCGGGCCCGGAGCCGATGATGATCACGTTACGGACGTCGCTCACGGCTTGTTTCCTCGTCTCTGGAGACTGCTGCGTACTGCCGGTGGGAGCTGCTCTCGGAACTCTCACCCCACCCAACGGATCCTAAGGGGCGTGCATTCCCGGTGTGTCCGGGCACACGGAGCCATGCCAGCGCACAGGGATGCCAGGGGTGGTGCGGTGCACCGCCCTCAGGGGCGGACGTAGGTCTGCTTCAGCAGAACCTCTCCGGCGGGGGCCGAGGCTTTGCCGATACAAGAGGCATCCACGACGTAGGCCGTGACGTGCGAAGCGTCCTCCGGGACAGGCAACACGACGAGATAGGCGTCGGCCCCCTGGTAGGTCCCGGATTCCGAAGCGATCGCCCCGGTCACATCGCCGATGCCTTCGGCGATACACGGGGGCACGTCTCGTGTGAGCTTCGTCGTGGGGTTCGAGTCGAAGTGCTCCGGATCGCCGGGTGCCGTATGGGCGCCGACCGAGTCGCGGTCGGGCGCGTCCTTCGTCGTCTTGTCCCCGAGAAGATCGTCCACCCGCTTCTGTAGTTTGACGCCGGAGAACATGTCGGAAGCCGGGCTCTGGGCGCTCGGAGGGTTGTCCCCTGAGTCGCTGTCGCTCATCGACTGGACGAGCAGCGCACCGAACCCCAGAGTGGCGGTCGCGAAGACCGCGGCGAGGATGCTGACGCGGCGAGTGCGCCGCTTGGACGGGGATCGGCCCGGACCCGTGGGCCCCCGGCCATGACCGGCGGGACGGTCGGGCACCGTCGATGTTTCACGTGAAACATGACCACGGTCGTCCCCCTGCGGTGTCGTGGCCGCGCGGCCGGACACTTCGGAGGTCTCTGCGATCTCCGGGGCTGGCGCCGTGGCGTTCAGCAGGGCTTCGGCGGCCAGGGCGGCATCGATCCGTCCTGCCACGTCGTCGGGCATACGCGGAGGGCCCGGAAGAGTGCCGAGCATGCCGCGGATCTCCTCCAGCGACGCGTACACGTCGGCGCAGAGGGCGCATGCGTCCAGATGCCGTCGGACGTCCTCGGTACGGGACGGCGGCAGAAGACCTTCGGTCAGGTCCGAGATCTCTTCGACGTCCGGGTGTCCGGCTGTGTCGGTCGTGGATGTCACGCTCGCCCACCTCCGCCCTTCACAGCAGCTGCATCGCTTGGCCCTGCATCATGTGGTCCTGCTGCGGGTGGGACGGATGTCCCCTGCGTCCGGTTCCTTCCGCGCCCCGACTTTCCGTCGCCGTCACTCCCTCCGTCGCCACGGAGGTGGGTCAGCAGCGGCAGCAGTCTGGCTCTGCCACGGGCACAGCGGCTCTTGACCGTCCCTGTCGGGACATCGAGGATCCGTGCGGCCTCCGCCACCGGATAGCCCTGCATGTCCACCAGGACGAGGGCCGCCCGCTGGTCCTGGGGCAGTGTGCCCAGGGCTTCCAGGAGCTCGCGGTGCACGTCGTTGCGTTCGGCGGGAGCGGATGCCGACTCGTGTGGCTCCAAGAGCTGCTCCAGCCGCTCGGTGTCGTCGACCGGGGACGTCTTGCGCGAGGCGGCCTTGCGGGCGCGGTCCAGGCAGGCGTTCACCGTGATGCGGTGCAGCCACGTCGTGACGGCCGACTGGCCCCGGAAGGTGTGCGCCGCCCGATAGGCGGAAACCAGCGCGTCCTGGACAGCGTCAGCGGCCTCCTCGCGGTCCCCCAGGGTCCGCAGCGCCACCGCCCACAGTCGGTCCCGGTGGCGCCGTACGAGCTCCGCGAAGGCATCAGGGTCGCCCTCGACATGCTGGGCCAGGAGGTCCTGGTCGCTCGTTCCGCTGTGGTCAGCGACTGGCGCCATCAGGCCCCCTTCCTCGAAGAACTCTCAGCCCATGAACTTCACGTCGGTGATCGCCTGCTTGTAGCCGGCGCCGCTGAACTGGTCGGGCGCCGACTTGGGCACGGCGGTGAGCCAGACCAGAACGTACCGGGTCTTCACCGGCTTCTTGGCGGAGATCTTCAGGTCGGTCCCGCTGGTCGTGCTCGAAGCGATCTTCGTCATCGCAGTGAGGGGGGCGGACGACGAGAGGGAGTCGGCCGCGTAGAGGGTGGCCGATGTGTGGTCCCCGGCGTAGTACAGCCCTATGGAGGCTGCTGACACCTCCTGGGCGGAGCCCAGGTCGTAGACGATGCCGACGCCCTGCTTGTAGGGCGCGAGGGTGGGACCGTCGTTGAAGGAGTAGGTCCGCCAGTACGTGGAACCGCTCTTGTCGTAGGTCAGGTCCACGTCGTTCGCGTGCTGCGGCTTCCCGTCCGGGAAGTACTCGACGGCGCCGCTGATGCCGAGCTTCCTGAGCGGCTTGGCGGTGTTGTCGCCCTTCTCGTTGTCCGTCGTCTGGCCCGTGTCCGTGTCGTTGGACCGGTCACCGCGCTCCATCAGGGCGTCCGCGAGCTGCCAGCTGCCGAGGCCGAGCGCGGCGATCAGGAGCGCCGACACAGCCCACTTGAGGACCTTGCCGGTACGGCTCTGCAGCGGTGGCGGAGGGGTGGGAATGGGCTGCGTGGCGCCCGGATGGGTCGACGGACGGCCGTACGTGCCCTGCTGGTAGGACGTGCGTTGGTAGTCGGGCGGGGCGGTGAAGGCCGACTCCGGCGGGCGGATGCGAGGCATCTCGCCGATCGCCTTCACCAACTCCTCCGGAGTCGTGCACGGAGACTCGTGCCGTGAGGCGGTGGCGCCGTCGTTGGCGAGCGCACGCATGGAGAGCTCCGACAGACCACGGTGGACGCCTGCCCGTACCTGGTCCGGAGCGATGAGCCCGACCCCCTTCGGGAGCCCCGAGAGGCCGTGCGCGTCGTTCTCGTAGGGCCAGCGCTGGGTGAGCGACGCGTAGAGCAGCGCGCCGATCGCCTCCGTGTCCGTGCGCTGGGGCGTGTCGGAGCTGATGCCGCGCAGCGCCGCGTTCACCGCGAGGCCGCGGATGCGCCACTGCCCGGCGGCGGAGCGCAGGACTGCGCTGGGGTTGAGCCGAAGGTGTGACAGGCCCTCGCGGTGTGCGGCGGCCATGGCGTGCGAGACCTGGGTGACCATCTGGTACGCGTCGTGCGGTTCCAGTGGGCCGGAAGCGAGAAGCGTCGTCAGTTCCGTGGCGTCGGGAAGCCACTCGTGCACCACGTACACGAGGTCGTTCTCCTCCACGGCGTCCAGTACCTGGACGAAGCGGGGGTCACCCAGCAGCGCCGAGGAACGCGCCGCGGCCAACACGGCACGGGCGCGTGCGTGGTCGGCCGGAAGGACGTGAACTCCGACCGCACGTCGCAGTTTCTCGTCCACGGCACGCCAACTGCTGAAACCGTCCAGACGGGTGACGCACTCTTCGAGGCGGTAGCGCCTGGCGAGCTTGTGACCGCTGTGCAGTTCGGGCGGTGTCGTCCTGGAAGGGCTGTCGATGCCGCCGCTTCCCTGTGCCTCTTCGCTCGCCGAGCTTTCCGTGTCCCGCTCCCGGTTCTGGGCCTCCCCGTCGGCCGTGGACTGGTCCGCCTGCGCGGTCAGCGGCTCGTCGCCGCTGTTGTCTGCCACGTCGACGGCAGCCGTGCTCCGTTCCGCCACCGTCGTTCCTGCCTCCCCATCCGTTGCGCGCTCTGCGACGCCAAAGCCAATTGTGCCCACAGTCCGCCGCTATGAGCGACACGCGACGACGGACGATGGTTGTGCGTCTAACCCAGCCTCAGCGCCCCAGTCGTCCCCGGACCATACCGACCATCGAGTTGAGCTCTTCGATGCGCATGCGCCGTGCGGCGACGTAGAAGGCACCGAGCAGAACGATTCCTCCCCCGACGAGGGCGAGCATCGAGCCACCGACGCCCTGTCCCAGACTCCGGCTGATCCCGTAGCAGGCCGCGCCGCTGAGCAGCGCCGCGGGCAGCGACGCGATGGACAGCCGCGCGTACGTCCGCATCACCCTGGAGCCGTCCAGGTCACCGCCCAGCCGCTTCTTCAGCCGACGCCAGGCGACGCCCACACCGGTCATGTAGGCGAGGCCGTACGAGGCCGCCATGCCGACCACCGCCCAGCGGGCCGGGATCACGAAGAAGCAGATCGCGGAAGCGCCGGCGTTGACGGCGGCCACGATGACCGTGTTGTAGAACGGCGTCCGGGTGTCCTCGTACGCGTAGAAGGCGCGCAGGACGACGTACTGCACGGAGTAGGGGATCAGGCCGAGGCCGAAGGCCATCAGCATGAAGCCCATGTTGGTGGCCTCGACGGTCCCGGAAGAACCGAAGATCAGGGTGCACATCGGGATGCCCAGCGCGAGGAACCCGAAGGCGATCGGCACGATGGCGACCGCCGTCGTGCGCAGGCCCTGCGAGATGTCGTCCCGGACGGCTCCCGCGTCGTCCTCGGCCGCCGACCGCGAGATGCGAGGGAGGAGGGCCGCCATGAGGGACACGGTGATGATGGCCTGCGGCAGACCCCAGATCAGCTGGGCGTTGGCGTAGGACGCGAAACCGGTGCCCTTGACGTCCGAGTCGATGCCCGCGGAGGTCGCCAGCTGGGTGACCACCAGGGCGCCCGCCTGGTTGGCCAGGACGAAGAGGATCGTCCACTTGGCGAGCATCGCGGCTTTGCCGAGGCCGTGGCCCTTCCAGTCGAAGCGGAGCCGCAGTCGGAACCCGGTCTCCCGCAGGTAGGGAATCATCGCGAGGGCCTGCACGACGAGGCCGAGCAGGATGCCCACACCCAGCAGGCGCACGCCCTCGGGCGGGATGTTGTCGACGGTCATCCGGGAGTCGGCCGCGCTGCCGTAGACCCACAGGAACGCGCCGAGGGTGACGATGATGACGATGTTGTTGAGGACCGGCGTCCACATCATGGCGCCGAATCGGCCGCGGGCGTTCAGGATCTGCCCCATCACCACGTGGATGCCCATGAAGAAGATGGACGGCAGGAAGTAGCGGGTGAACGTCACGGCGGTCTCGTTGGCCGCGGGGTTGCCGGCGACTCCCACCGACAGAGCGCGCACCAGGAGCGGGGCCGCCAACATCGCGAGTGCCGTGAGAAGGCCCAGGACCACCATGACGAGGGTCAGCAGGCGGTTGGCGTACGCCTCGCCGCCGTCGTCGTCGTCCTTCATCGCCCGCACGAGCTGCGGGACGAAGACGGAGTTCAGGCCGCCGCCGACGGTCAGGATGTAGATCATGGTCGGCAGCTGGTAGGCCACCTGGAAGGCGTCGCCCAGCAGGGCGAGGCCCAGCGCCGAGACGATCATCGCCGAGCGGATGAAGCCGGTGAGGCGCGAGACCATGGTGCCCGCCGCCATCACGGCGCTCGACTTCAGCAGCCCCGAGGCCCGCCCGCCTTTCTTCGGGGCCGGTGCGGCCGCGGGGGCCTGCGCGGGCTCTTCGTGCTGCGTACGGACCGGACCCGGCGCCGGAGCGGTGGCCGGGCCGGGCACGGAGGGCTGCCCCACGGGGCCGCTGCCGCTCTGCTGCTGGTCCCGGAAGAGGTGAGCGAACGCGTCCGGCTCCCGGCGCTCCTCGCCGGCTTGCGTGACCAGGTCGTCCACTCCCACGAACTGGGTCGTACGGGCGTTGTCGCCGTACGGCAGATGTCGCGACGGACCGTCCGGCTCGGGCGCGGGGGTCTGGGCCCACACCCGCGGGTCGGGGGCGTACTGCGAGGGCGCGGGCTGCCCGTAGAGCGGCTGCTGCGGCTGGTGGGCACCTGGAGCGGGCGGAGGGTGCGCGGCGCGGTCGTAGAGCGCCTCGGCCACCGGGTCCTGGGCGGACAGGTCCCGCGCGCGGTAGGGGTCCTGGTCGTAGGCGTCCTGGAGGTACATGTCCGCGGGAGGCTGCGGCGGCACCTGGCCCGACCCGGGCAGCGAGCCGTCGGGGTACCCCGAGTCGGCCCCGCCCTGGCCGCGGTCACCGTCGTACGGCGCGTTCATGGTTACCCCACCTCATCGTCCCCGGGCCCACGGGCCACGACAATCGCTCAACGGTCCACTCTCTCACCCGTTCCGGACCGGTCGGTGTTTTCCGATGCGGTGTCCGTGGCCGGGTCACCCGGGTGCTCCGGCGCGTCTGCCATGGGCTCGGCCGAGGAATCCCCTTCGTCAGTGTGTACGACTCCGTCAGTGTGTACGACAGCGGCCGGCTCGGTGTTCGCTTCCTCGCCCGGAGAGGTGCGCTCTGCCGGGGACTTGTCCTGCGAGGCACCCTCCGCCGCTTGGCGGGCGGCGGCGCGCTTGCGCTGGGTGTACATCCGGAAGCCGGCGAGCACGAGGAGCAGGACCCCACCGGCGATGACCAGCATCACCGTGGGAGTGATCTCGGTGACGCTCACGGTGAAGACGACCGGGGCACCGTACTTCTGCCCGTCCTTGGTGTAGAGCTGGGCGACGACGTCGACCTTGCCGTTGGCCTCGGCGTTGGTGGTGAACTTCACGGACTCGCTGTGCCCGCCCGAGATGTCGATGGACTGCTCGTAGTAGTCGTCGTCACCGATCTTCAGGCGCTTCGGAAGCTGCGACGTGAGGCGCAGCGTCAGGTTGTCGACACCTTGCACGAGGTTGTTCTGCACGGTCACGGGGATCGTGGCGCTGCGGCCCGAGAGCTTCGTCTCGGACTTCTCGATCAGCCGGACCTGGCTGGTGAGTGTGTCGAGGTAGGACTGCACGCCGTCCCGGTAGGCCCTCGCGTCCGCGGCGTGACCCCGCCACGACGTCGACATCTCCCGGTCCATGGTCCGGCCGAAGGGCGTGACCACACGCGACTGGCGGTTGAGGATCACCTTGAAGCGGTCGAGGTCGCTCTGGGTGCTGTGGATCTGCTGGAACGCCGACTTCGGCAGTGCCTGCTTGCGCAGCGACCTGGGGTACGCGGAGGCGGACGGGATCCTGGTGCTGGCGTTCGGGTCGGGCTTCGCCTCGGCTGCCGCGGACAGGTCCTGGAACTGCGACCAGGTACCGCCCTGGAGCGTCGTCAGGGCCTGTGCCATCGTCCGGGCCTGGCTGGCCGAGGGCATGCGCTGCGGGGCGATCACGATGCTGCGCTGCTTGTCGGTCTGCAGGTTCGTCATCAGGCTCTGGGCGAGGAACCGCTGCACCGCCAGCGTGGAGCTCTCGGCTTTCGTCATGTCGCGCTGGAACGCCGTGGACAGCTGGGCGTCCGCGACGACCGCCGTGGTGCCGCCACCGATGGGGCGGGCGGCCGTGGGCGTGTAGGACAGGCCGCGGTTCTCCTGAAGGCTGTCACTGCGGGCGATCACCTTGTCGGCGCCCGCCGAGGTGGCGACCTTGATGATGGACGGGTCGACGGCGCCGTTCGCAGGCCAGGCGAACTCGGTGTTCGGCTGCACGTGCAGGATGCTCTCGACGGTGTCCGCGGCGACATCGGTGGCGTCCTTGAGCCGGCTGAGGGAGCCGGTGACGCCCTTGCCGTTCTGCGCCAGCGACGCCAGATCGGGATCCGCGAAGGGGAGCGCGACCACTTCCTTGCCTTGTACCGCGGTCTCGAGCTCGGCCAGCCACGCCTTGGCGACCGCCTGGCTCCTGCCCGGGACCGTCGTGCTTCCGCTCCGGACGCTGTAGCTCTCCGTCATCGCGACCACCGACGCCAGCAGGTCGGGGTCGATCACCCAGGTGACGTCGAGATCCTTGCCCAACGCCAGCATCTGCTCCAGGCGGCCGCCGGCGGAGATCTCCTTGGCCAACTCGTCGTCGAGGAACGTGGGCGTCTGGCGCTCCCCCGGCCCGGTCTCGGCAGTGAGATGGCTGGAGGAGATCAGGGGCCAGAGATACGTGGTCTTCGTCCTCGTGTCCGCCTCGTCGGGGTGCCACGGGAGGAACGTGCGCTGGATGCCGAGGATCTGGTCGTACCGGGCCGTGGAGGTCTGGCCCGAGAGGGAGACCGCGAGCTGGTAGACGCCGTCCGCACCGAGGTCCAGCTTGTTGACAGGCACCGAGATGGTGAAGGGCTGGGCCACGCCGGAGACGAGCTTGGAGAACGTCTCCACGTACTTCCCGCCGACCTCCGCCCCGTCGACGAACGGGTCGAAGCCGTTGCGCTTGGCCGCGCTGTCGATGGAGGAGCGGGTCGTCAGGGGAGCCGAGCCCACCCGCAGGCCCACGTGGGCGTCCGTGATCGCCTGCTTGCCCCGGTTGGTCACCGTACCGGAGACGGTGACCGTGTCGCCGTCCGTGGGCGCGCTGGGGCTGAGCGAGTCGAGCGAGACAGAGACGGTGTTCGTGCCGGTGGCATTGGTCGGCGCGGCCGTCGGCGCCGCCTGTGCCTGTGGAGCGGCGGAGAACTGGAGCAGGCCGGCCAGCAGCGGTGCCCCGGCGATCAGTGCCCCTGTGCGCACCAGCCAGCGGCGGGCAGGTGAGGGAGTGGTCCCCTGGAAGTCTGCCGCCTCGGCCACGCGCTCGCCCGTCCTCGTCGTCGTCAGTGGTCGTCGGAATGTGCGTCCACGCATGGTAACGATGCGCGCTGAGGTGAAGTGCCGCGGTCCGCACCACAAGATCGCGCGGCGAGACCGGCCTGTCCCTGTATGTACGCGTATCAAAGGGGTCGGGGATGGGGTCATCTACGCGAAACCGTTGTGCGCGTTCCATGGAGGCGACCACCGCCGCGGTGGCCACGTACCCTTTTCTGTTGTGCCGAACGCCAACGAACAGTCCAGTGCCCTGAGCCAGGTGCAGCGCCGCGCGGTGAGCGAACTGCTGCGCGTCGCCCCAGTGGCCGATGATCTTGCCCGCCGTTTCCAGGAGGCGGGGTTCTCGCTGGCCCTGGTCGGCGGGTCGGTCAGGGACGCGCTGCTCGGCCGGCTCGGCAACGACCTTGACTTCACGACTGACGCCCGCCCCGAGGACGTTCTGAAGATCGTGCGCCCCTGGGCCGACGCCGTCTGGGAGGTCGGGATCGCCTTCGGCACGGTGGGGGCCCAGAGGGACGGCTACCAGATCGAGGTCACGACGTACCGGTCGGAGGCCTACGATCGATCCTCCCGCAAGCCGGAGGTGTCGTACGGCGATTCCATCGAGGAAGACCTCGTGCGGCGTGACTTCACCGTGAACGCGATGGCGGTGGCGCTGCCGGAGAAGGAGTTCATCGACCCGCACGGTGGGCTCGAGGATCTCGCCGCGCGTGTCCTGCGCACCCCCGGTACACCGGAGGAGTCCTTCTCCGACGACCCGCTCCGCATGATGCGAGCGGCTCGATTCGCCGCGCAGCTCGACTTCGAGGTCGCGCCGGAGGTCGTCTCGGCGATGACCGACATGGCCGGCCGGATCGAGATCGTGTCCGCGGAGCGGGTGCGGGACGAGCTGAACAAGCTGGTCCTCTCCGCGCACCCGCGTACGGGCCTGACCCTGCTGGTGGACACCGGCCTCGCCCAGCATGTCCTGCCCGAACTCCCCGCGCTGCGGCTGGAGCGTGACGAGCACCACCGGCACAAGGACGTCTACGATCACACGCTGATCGTCCTGGAACAGGCGATCGCGCTCGAGGAGAACGGGCCCGACCTCACCCTCCGCCTCGCCGCGCTGCTGCACGACATCGGCAAGCCCCGTACCCGGCGTTTCGAGAAGGACGGCCGGGTCTCCTTCCATCACCACGAGGTGGTCGGGGCGAAGATGACCAAGAAGCGCATGACGGCCCTCAAGTACTCGAATGACCTCATCAAGGACGTTTCGCGTCTGGTCGAACTCCACCTGCGCTTCCACGGGTACGGCACCGGAGAGTGGACGGACTCCGCCGTCCGCCGCTATGTACGTGACGCGGGCTCGCTCCTCGATCGCCTCCACAAACTGACCCGCTCCGACTGCACCACCCGGAACAAGCGCAAGGCGAGTGCGCTGTCCCGTGCGTACGACGGTCTGGAGGAGCGCATCGCGCAGCTTCAGGAGCAGGAGGAGCTGGACGCCATCCGCCCGGACCTCGACGGCAACCAGATCATGGAGATCCTGGGGGTCGGCCCGGGCCCGGTCATCGGGCAGGCCTACAAGTTCCTGCTGGAGCTGCGACTAGAGAACGGGCCGATGGAGCATGACGAGGCGGTGGCGGCGCTCAAGGAGTGGTGGGCTCAGATGTCCTAGCTTGCGAGAGGTCTGCTTCACAAGCGGCGCGATGTTTCACGTGAAACATCGCGCCGCGCTGCTGTGCAGGAGGGCGCGTCCACTGGGGTTCTACCGGCCGGTCCAGGGTTTCACGTGAAACATCGGGCTTAGCCCGCGGGGCGCGAGCCGCTCTCATGCGGCTGCCCCGCCATCCCGAAGCGCGCCATGCCCACGGCGACGCCTCCGTAGATCACTGCCACCGTGATCACCAGGGCGACGGAGCGGCCGTCAGGAGGAAGCATCAGCGCGGCCACTGCTGCGGCGCCGACGAACGCCACGTTGAAGAGAACGTCGTAGAGCGAGAAGACACGACCGCGGTAGGCGTCGTCGACGGCGGACTGCACGATCGTGTCCGTCGAGATCTTCGCTCCCTGAGTGACGAGCCCCAGGACGAACGCGGCGATCAGCATGGGCTGCTCCGTGAAGGGCAGGCCGAGGGCGGGCTCCAGCACGGCGGCGGTCGCGGCGCACGTCACGATCCAACGGGCCGGCCCCAGGCATCCGGTCGCCCATGGCGTCAGTACGGCCGCGGTGAAGAACCCCGCCCCAGAGATCCCTACGGCAAGACCGAGCAGGGCGAGCCCGTGCTTCGAGTCGGCCGTACCGGACGGCGATGACGACCACGCGTACCGGCACAGCATCAGCACCGTCACCGTGAGAGCGCCGTAGCAGAACCGCATCATCGTCATTGAGGCGAGTGCCCACGCCGCCGCTCGTCGCCGCGGTTCGGTGAGATGTCGTACACCCGCGACCAGCCCTTGCGCGGTGCCGGTGATCGCGACACCCAGCCGCGTCTGCACCCACACGGGGTCCGGGCCGAGGAGATCGCGGGCGAGGCGCAGTGAAGCGAGTGCCGCGCACAGATACAGAGCGGAGCCGAGAAGGACCACCACGGCATCCGAGTCCGAGCCCAGCAGCCTCACCACGAAGGCGAGGCCACCGCCCGCTGTCGCGGCGACTGTGCCGGCTGTGGGTGAGAGCGAGTTGGCGACCACCAGTCGATCCGCGTCGACCACACGGGGCAGGGAGGCGGAGAGTCCGGCCAACACGAAACGGTTGACCGCCGTGACGCAGAGCGCGGAGATGTAGAAGAGCCAGTCGGGAACGTGGACCAGGATCAGGACGGCCGTCACGGACGCGAGCAGTGCGCGCAGCAGGTTGCCGTAGAGCAGCACCTGACGGCGCCGCCAGCGGTCCAGCAGGACGCCCGCGAAGGGCCCGACGAGGGAGTAGGGAAGGAGCAGGACGGCCATGGCCGAGGCGATGGCGGCGGCGGACGTCTGCTCCTCCGGAGAGAAGACGACGTAGGTGGCGAGCGCGACCTGGTAGACCCCGTCCGCTCCCTGGGAGAGCAGTCGTACGGCGAGCAGACGCCGGAAGTCCCGGAAGCGCAGGAGCACCCGCAGGTCTCGTACGACAGCCATGGGGCACAGCCTCACATACGGGGAGGGTCCCCGGGTGTGTGAACCGGGGACCCTCAACGACCCGAAGAACGAATGGACTTAGCGCACCGCGCTTCGTCCGGTCAGCGCTCGACCTCGCCCTTGATGAACTTCTCGACGTTCTCCCGCGCCTCGTCGTCGAAGTACTGCACCGGCGGGGACTTCATGAAGTACGACGACGCCGACAGGATCGGGCCGCCGATACCGCGGTCCTTGGCGATCTTCGCGGCGCGCAGGGCGTCGATGATGACGCCGGCGGAGTTCGGGGAATCCCAGACCTCGAGCTTGTACTCCAGGTTCAGCGGAACGTCACCGAAGGCACGGCCCTCGAGGCGGACGTAGGCCCACTTGCGGTCGTCGAGCCAGGCCACGTAGTCGGACGGGCCGATGTGGACGTTCTTCTCGCCGAGCTCCCGGTCGGGGATCTGCGAGGTGACGGCCTGGGTCTTGGAGATCTTCTTGGACTCGAGGCGGTCCCGCTCGAGCATGTTCTTGAAGTCCATGTTGCCGCCGACGTTCAGCTGCATGGTGCGGTCCAGGACGACGCCGCGGTCCTCGAACAGCTTCGCCATGACGCGGTGCGTGATGGTGGCACCGACCTGCGACTTGATGTCGTCACCGACGATCGGGACGCCCGCCGCGGTGAACTTGTCCGCCCACTCCTTGGTACCGGCGATGAAGACCGGCAGAGCGTTGACGAAGGCGACCTTGGCGTCGATGGCGCACTGGGCGTAGAACTTCGCCGCGTCCTCGGAGCCGACGGGCAGGTAGCAGACGAGGACGTCGACCTGCTTGTCCTTGAGGACCTGGACGACGTCCACCGGGGCCTCGGGGGACTCCTCGATGGTCTCACGGTAGTACTTGCCGAGACCGTCGAGGGTGTGGCCGCGCTGGACGGTGACGCCGGTGCTCGGCACGTCGCAGATCTTGATGGTGTTGTTCTCGGAGGCGCCGATGGCGTCCGCGAGGTCGAGGCCGACCTTCTTCGCGTCGACGTCGAAGGCCGCGACGAACTCCACGTCCCGGACGTGGTAGTCACCGAACTGCACGTGCATGAGGCCGGGGACCTTGGACGCCGGGTCGGCGTCCTTGTAGTACTCGACTCCCTGCACCAGCGACGCGGCGCAGTTGCCCACGCCGACGATGGCTACGCGAACCGAACCCATTCCGGTTGCTCCCTGTGTGTACGAGTGGGGTCCTGGCAGGGACCTCACGTGGCGGTGTCGCCGGGCGCATCCGGCCTGGGGGTGTCCCCGGGCCGGGGCAGGGCGCCCGGCGCTCCCTCTGTGGTGTCGCGAGCGGGGTCTCCATGGGCCGGACCCTTCAGATCACGGCCCGCCCGCTCGCTCTCGATGAGCTCGTTCAGCCAGCGCACTTCGCGCTCCACGGACTCCATCCCGTGGCGCTGGAGCTCGAGTGTGTAGTCGTCGAGGCGCTCGCGGGTGCGTGCCAAGGAGGCACGCATTTTCTCCAGCCGTTCCTCCAAACGGCTGCGACGGCCCTCCAGGACACGCATGCGCACGTCGCGGGAGGTCTGCCCGAAGAACGCGAAGCGAGCGGCGAAGTGCTCGTCCTCGTACGCGTCGGGACCCGTCTGCGAGAGCAGTTCCTCGAAGTGCTCCTTGCCTTCCGCCGTCAACCTGTAGACGATCTTGGCGCGGCGGCCCGTGAGGGCGGCGGGAGCGTCGTCCTGGGCACCCCCCGACTCCTCGATCAACCAGCCGTTCGCGACCAGCGTCTTGAGGCAGGGGTAGAGCGTTCCGTAGCTGAAGGCACGGAACACACCCAGTGAGGTGTTGAGTCGTTTACGCAGCTCATAGCCGTGCATGGGAGCTTCGCGCAGCAGGCCGAGCACGGCGAATTCGAGGATGCCGGAGCGCCGGCTCATCGTCGCCTCCCCTCTCCCGCTGGCCCTCCCGACACCCACTATGCCGAGCTGATGTATCGACTCGATACATCACGACGATAGAACGCCCCTACGTATGCGACAAGTGGGGGCACGGTGAACGGGGTCACATCACTGATTGGTACGAAGCAAGTTGCCGGATTTGGGGTGAAGTTCGGTGCTCAGTGGGTTTTGGCGGTGCGTAGTCTGTGCGGCATGCACACCACCGGGAAGCGAGTGACGTCAGAGCACGTCATGGTCCCGGGTGCGGTACGGATGAATGCCAACACGACCGCATCCGTACTTCGGGGGGACCGGAAACCAGCCGCCGTTTCCAGGCGCGCACGGGTGCGCCTGCCCGAGGAGTAGTCGTTCGATGAGCGAGCACCGTCGCAAACCGCCGCAGCCGCAGGGAGGCGGACGTGCCGCGGCCAGACGCGGCCAATCGGCGCCCTCCGGCCGCCGCGCTGCACCGCGGGGCACCACTGGGTCACTTTCCGAGACCTATGGGGCGGGAGGTGATGACACCACCTACGAGGGCCGTGCAGCGGCCCGAAGGGCAGCACAGAGAAGTACCGGCACCGGCGGTAGCCGCCGGAGAGCAGCCGAACCCGCGGGACGCGGACCGGGCAGGGGCCGGGGACGGCCCGCTCCTCCCGGCAAGAAGCGCTTCATCGACTACCCGCGGGCCGGCAAGTACGGGGCCATGCGGTGGGTGCCCTCCTGGCGCCAGGTGACGGCCATCTTCATCGGGTTCTTCGGTTGCCTCGTGGCGGCCGCCGGTATCGGGTACGCCCTCGTCGCGGTGCCCAACCCGGCCCAGGCCGCGACGGCGCAGAACAACGTCTACTACTGGTCCGACGGCACGCAGATGGTCGCGACGGGTGGTGAGGTCAACCGCCAGATCATCGCCTACGAGAAGATCCCCAAGGCGATGCGCTACGCGGTCATGTCGGCCGAGAACAAGACGTTCGAGACGGACAGCGGCGTCGACCCCATGGGCATCGCCCGCGCCGTCGTCAACATGGCCAAGGGCGGTCAGACGCAGGGTGGATCGACCATCACCCAGCAGTACGTCAAGAACGCCATGCTCGACGACCAGTCGCAGACCCTCTCCCGCAAGGTGAAGGAACTCTTCATCTCGGTGAAGGTGGGCGCCTCCGTCGAGAAGGAAGACATCATGCGCGGCTACCTGAACACGGCCTACTTCGGCCGTGGCGCCTATGGCCTTCAGGCGGCCGCCCGCACGTACTTCGGTCAGGACGCCGAGAAGCTCAACCCGAGTCAGTGCGCCTTCCTCGCCGGCATCCTCAAAGGTGCGACGTACTACGACCCGGCCGGAGCGACGTCGATCGACCCGGCAGCCACACCCGAGGCGAACACCAAGCGGGCCACGGAGCGGTGGGAGTGGATCCTCAACGAGATGGTGAAGGACAAGCGCCTCTCGCCGGGCACGCGGGCCAAGTACAAGAACTTCCCCAAGATCGAGCGGCCCAGGTCCAACGCCCAGTTGGGTGGACAGATCGGCTACCTCGTCGACACGGCCAAGGGCTACATCCTCAACAACACCGACATCACGCAGAAGCAGTTGGAGCAGGGCGGCTACGAGATCCACACGACCTTCGACAAGAACAAGGTCAAGGAACTCGAGGCAGCTGTGAAGAAGGTGCGCAAGGAGCACATCAAGCCCAAGCTGCGTCCGGAGACGGACACTCATGTGCAGTTCGGCGGGGCGTCGGTGAATCCGAAGTCGGGTGCCATCGAGGCGATCTACGGCGGTGAGGACGCCACCAAGCACTTCACCAACAACGCCGACGTGACCGGTGCGCAGGTCGGTTCGACGTTCAAGCCCTTCGTCCTGGCGGCAGCCATGACCTGGGGCAAGCGCAACCCCGATCTGGACCCGGACCAGGCTCAGGACGAGCGCACCATCGTCTCTCCGAAGAGCCTCTACAGCGGCAAGAACAACCTCAAGATCGAGGACTACGACGGCACCGTCTGGACCAATGAAGAGGGCAAGGAGTGGCTGCAGGCCAACGACGGCGACGAGTCGTACGGCAGCGCACCGAAGTACCAGATCGACCTGCGTGAGGCGATGCGGGTCTCGGCGAACTCCGCCTTCGTCCAGCTGGGCATGGATGTCGGTCTCGACCGGGTGAAGGAAGCGGCCATCGAGGCGGGCCTCAAGAAGGACAGCCTCACGGGCACCAGCTTCCCCTCGTTCTCGATCGGTATCTCCGACCCCAGCGCCATCCGCATGGCGGGTTCGTACGCGACCTTCGCCGCCAGCGGCAAGCAGAACGACCCGTTCTCCGTCAGCAAGGTCGAGTACGAGGGCCTGACGAAGTTCGATCACGAGGACATCGCCGCCCCGAAGGAAGCCTTCACCGCGGACGTCGCCGACAACGTCACCGACGTCCTCAAGACCGTCGTCGACAAGGGAACCGGTACCTCGGCCCAGCTGGCCGGACGCGAGGTGGCCGGCAAGACCGGTACCACGGACGGCAACAAGTCGGCCTGGTTCGTCGGATACACGCCGCAGTTGTCGACCGCCATCAGCATGTACCGCATGGACGACGACGAGTCCAACAAGAACCGCACGTTCCTGGAGATGTACGGCACGGGTGGCCAGGAGACGATCCACGGTGCCTCGTTCCCGGCGGAGATCTGGCACGACTACATGGAGGACGCGCTCAAGAACGTGCCGCCGAAGGCGTTCCCGGAGCCGCAGCCCATCGGTGTCATCGTCAACGACGACCCGGACCCGACGCCCACTCCCTCTGCGGAGGAGACCCCGGAGGAGAGCCCGGAGCCGTCCCCGTCGCCGTCCGAGAGTGAGCCGGCCGTTCCGTCGCCGACACCGAGTGACAAGCCCTGCAAGAACCCGTTCGACCCGACCTGCCAGGACACCGGAGGTACGGACACAGGCGGTACGGAGACTGGGGGCACGGACGGCGGGGTGACCCCAACCCCGACCGCACCGGAGGACGACACGAGAGGCAATCAGAACGGGGGACTCTTCGGAGGACCCGCCGGATAGTTCTTTCTCCCGGTACAGGGTGTTTCACGTGAAACAAGGGCCGCCGCACCACTGAGGTGCGGCGGCCCTCGGCGTACTCCTGGGCACGTACGGCAGGATGTGCGGCATGCCCAGTGCGGAGACGACGCGAATGAGTGTGGACGAGTCGGAGCCGGTGCGGCCGACCAAAGAGGACGAGGTCGCTGCGGCCGGCAGCGAGCTGATCGGCGGCCCCATCGGGCGACGTGCACTGTTCGGGACGTCGTGGTGGAGCCCGGTACGGGTCGTCGCCCTCGTCGCGATCGGCATGTTCGCGCTGGGCATGGTGCAGAAGCTGCCCTGCTACGACGGCGGCTGGTTCTTCGGGGCCAGCTCCCAGTACACCCACGCCTGCTACTCGGACATCCCCCACCTCTATCAGGGGCGCGGTTTCGCCGACGGGCTTGTGCCGTACTTCGACAAGATCCCCGGCGACATGGAGTACCTCGAGTACCCGGTGCTCACCGGTGTCTTCATGGAGGTCGCCGCGTGGCTCACCCCGGGCAGCGGCACCATCCAGGAACAAGAGCAGTGGTACTGGATGGTCAACGCGGGCATGTTGATGGTCTGTGCGGCCGTCATCGCCGTGTGCTCCGCGCGCATCCACCGCCGGCGCCCCTGGGACGGCCTCCTGGTGGCCCTGGCACCGGCGTTCGCTCTGACGGCCACCATCAACTGGGATCTCCTCGCCGTGGCCCTGCTGGCGGCCGCGATGCTGATGTGGTCGCGTCAGCGCCCCTTGGCCTTCGGCGTGCTGATCGGGCTCGCCACAGCTGCCAAGTTCTACCCGTTCCTGCTGCTGGGCCCGCTCTTCGTGCTGTGCTGGCGCGCGGGCAAGTGGCGCGAGTTCGGGACCGCGGTCCTCGGCGCGGTCGGTGCCTGGCTCGCGGTGAACCTCCCCGTGATGCTCCTGGCGCCGGACGGTTGGGCGAAGTTCTACCGCTTCAGCCAGGAACGAGGCGTCGACTTCGGCTCTGCCTTCCTCGTCGTCTCGCAGCGGATGAACATCCAGATCGCCCCCGAGACGGCGAACGCGTACGCGATGATCGCCATGCTCCTCGTCTGCGGGGGCATCACCGCACTGGCGCTGACCGCCCCACGACGTCCACGCTTCGCCCAACTGGCCTTCCTGATCGTGGCGGCCTTCATCCTCACCAACAAGGTCTACTCGCCGCAGTACGTGCTCTGGCTGGTTCCGCTGGCCGCGCTGGCCCGACCCCGCTGGCGTGACTTCCTCATCTGGCAGGCGTGCGAGGTCGTGTACTTCCTGGGGATCTGGCTGTACCTCGCGTACACGACCAGTGGAGAGGCACACAAGGGACTGCCCCCCGAGGGCTACCACGTGGCGATCATGGCGCATCTGCTGGGCACGCTGTACCTGTGCGTCATCGTCGTCCGCGACATCTTCATGCCGGAGCGGGACATGGTGCGCCGCGCCGGTGACGACGATCCGTCCGGCGGCGTGCTGGACGGCGCGGAGGACGTCCACGTGTACGGTGCCGCCGCCCGTCCCCCGCAGCGCGCGGTGGACTTCGAGGGCCCCCTGGTGGAGTGGGGCAGCCAGAACTCCGCGGACCGTTCGCCCTGAGCGAACAGAGCAGGTCAGGTACACCAAAGGCCGTACACGGGCTCTCCGCGTACGGCCTTTGCACTGGGTGCCGACCTGTGGTCCCGCCCGGTCACCGCGTGAAGGTCCGGGCGGGCGTGGATCAGCGGTCGACGATCCGGTCGAACTGGGTGGTGGTGTGCCGCAGGTGGGCCACCAGTTCCTCGCCGACCTGCGGTTCCGGGGCGTCCGAAGGCACGAAGAGGATCGACACCTGCATGTGCGGCGGCTCCGCGAACCAGCGCTGCTTGCCTGCCCAGACGAACGGAGAAAGGTTCCGGTTGACCGTTGCGAGCCCGGCTCGGGCGACGCCCTTGGCGCGCGGCATGACGCCGTGCATGGCCTTCGGGGCCTCCAGACCCACCCCGTGGGACGTACCGCCCGCCACGACCACAAGGAAGCCGTCGGAAGCCGCCTTCTGCTGCCGGTAGCCGAAGCGGTCGCCCTTGGCGACCCGGGTGACGTCAAGGACGGCACCGCGGTACTCGGTCGCCTCGTGGTCGCCGAGCCACAGCCGCGTGCCGATCCGGGCCCGGAAGCGGGTCTGCGGGAACTGCTGCTGGAGACGGGCGAGTTCCTCGGCCTTCAGATGGCTGACGAACATGGTGTGCAGCGGGAGACGGGCCGCGCGCAGCCGGTCCATCCAGCCGATGACCTCCTCGACGGCGTCCGAGCCGTCCGTGCGGTCCAGCGGCAGGTGGATGGCGAAGCCCTCCAGCCGCACGTTCTCTATGGCGGCGTGGAGCTGGGGCAGTTCCTGCTCGCTCACGCCGTGCCGCTTCATCGAGGACATGACCTCGATGACCACGCGAGCACCCACGAGGCCGTACACGCCGTCGACCGACGACACGGAACGGATCACCCGGTCGGGCAGGGGGACGGGCTCCTCGGCCCGTCGGTACGGCGTGAGCACCAGCAGGTCACCGCTGAACCAGTCCTTGATCCGGGCCGCCTCGTACGTCGTGCCGACGGCGAGGACGTCCGCGCCGAGGCGCGTGGCTTCTTCCGCCAGCTTCTCGTGCCCGAAGCCGTAGCCGTTGCCCTTGCAGACGGGGACGAGTCCCGGGAACTGCTCCTGAACGTGCTTGTGGTGTGCCCGCCAGCGCGCGGTGTCGACGTAGAGCGTGAGCGCCATGGCCGGTCCCGGAACCTTTCTCGTGGCTGCGGTGTATCAGAGATATGGAAGGAAAAACGGGGGGAGGTCAGCGGCGCGACATGTAGATGTCGAGAGCCTTGTGGAGCAGTTTGTTGAGCGGGAAGTCCCACTCACCGAGGTATTCGGCGGCCTGGCCGCCCGTGCCCACCTTGAACTGGATCAGGCCGAAGAGGTGGTCCGTCTCGTCCAGCGAGTCGGAGATGCCACGCAGGTCGTAGACGGTCGCGCCGAGGGCGTAGGCGTCGCGCAGCATGCGCCACTGCATCGCGTTCGAGGGCCGGACCTCACGGCCGATGTTGTCCGAAGCGCCGTACGAGTACCAGACGTGCCCCCCGACGACCAGCATCGTCGCGGCGGACAGGTTCACCCCGTTGTGCCGGGCGAAGTAGAGCCGCATGCGGTTGGGGTCCTCGGTGTTGAGGGCCGTCCACATGCGCTGGAAGTACGACAGCGGGCGGGGCCGGAAGCGGTCGCGGACAGCGGTGATCTCGTACAGCCGCTGCCACTCCTCCAGGTCGTGGTAGCCGCCCTGGACGACCTCGACGCCGGCCTTCTCGGCCTTCTTGATGTTGCGGCGCCACAGCTGGTTGAAGTTCTTGTGGACCTCTTCGAGCGAGCGGTTCGCCAGCGGCACCTGGTAGACGTAGCGGGGCTGTACGTCACCGAAGCCGGCCCCGCCGTCCTCCCCCTGCTGCCAGCCCATGCGGCGCAGCTTGTCGGCGACCTCGAAGGCACGGGGCTCGATGAAGTCGGCCTCGATGTCGCGCAGCCGCTTCACATCCGGGTCCTGGATGCCCTTCTTGATGGACGTGGCCTCCCAGCGCCGGATGATCACCGGCGGGCCCATCTTCACCGAGAAGGCACCCTGGTTCTTCAGGTGCGCGAGCATCGGTTCCAGCCAGTCGGTGAGGTTCGGCGCGAACCAGTTGATGACCGGGCCCTCGGGGAGGTAGGCGAGATAGCGCTTGATCTTGGGAAGCTGGCGGTACAGCACCAGGCCGGCACCGACCATCTCGCCGGTCTTGTCGTCGAACCACCCGAGGTTCTCGGAGCGCCACTCCGCCTTGACGTCGGCCCAGGCCGGGACCTGCATGTGGCTAGCCGAGGGCAGGCTCTGGATGTACGCCAGATGCTGCTCTCGGCTGATCGTCCTCAGGGTCAGGCTCATTCGGGGCGCTCCTCGGGCTGGTGTGTCCCCATGGGTACAGGGGCTCCGGCTCTCGCGCCGAAGCCTACTGCGCCCTGCGGGCACGCCGAATGGCCGCATGGAACCTGCGCCCCGGCCGATGCGCGGCCGGGCCGCAGGACGGTGCTATTCGGCCGCTTGGTCCGATTGGGGTGGCGGACAGTGCGAAGCACCGCCCGCCGACCGTGCGGCCGCGGAGAAGATGTCAGCCGATGAGCCCGCCGAACAGGCCGCCGTGGGCCATGCCGAGGAAGAAGCCGACGGCCGAGGCACCGAGACCCACGATCAGGCCGAAGCGCTCACGAGTCGTCTCCGAGATGAACTGCCCGTACGCGCCGGTCAGGATTCCCACCAGCCCCGTCCAGGAACTGATCAGATGAAGATGGTGGAACATCGCCGTGATGAAGGAGATCGCACCGAGGACGAGCGTCACGGCGAGCAGCGTGTCCTGCACGGGGTGGGGCTTGTCGTCGGTCGCGAACAGGGATCCGGCGATGTTGGGTCGCAATGTCTGTGCCATGGGGCACCTCCTGCGGAAGGCGGCGCATCGTAGCGCCATACACACCCGATGTGTACAGATTGACGGTCGCCACCGCCGAATTTCAACCGGAAGCGGGTGTGCGGGTAGTGTGTACCGTCTGCACCGGTGTCTGCCCAGGCCGTGACAGGGGATCCCCAGCGGAAACCCCGAATGTCAGTGGTGGCCGATACCGTTGCGTACGCATCACAACCCTCCTGCCACGGAACGACCGTGGCCGCTGAGTCCGAAGGAGGTGGGTTCCACATGCGTCACTACGAAGTGATGGTCATCCTCGACCCCGATCTCGAGGAGCGTGCTGTCTCCCCGCTGATCGAGAACTTCCTCTCCGTCGTCCGTGAGGGCAACGGAAAGGTCGAGAAGGTCGACACCTGGGGCCGTCGTCGTCTCGCGTACGAGATCAAGAAGAAGCCCGAGGGCATCTACTCGGTCATCGACCTGCAGGCCGAGCCTGCGGTCGTCAAGGAGCTCGACCGCCAGATGAACCTGAACGAGTCGGTCCTCCGGACCAAGGTCCTCCGTCCCGAGACTCACTGAGCATCCCGCTCAGCTGATCTCGGGTTTCGAGTAGCAGTACCAGCAGCCAGCAGCAAACCCGCCGAGAGGTTCCCCCATGGCAGGCGAGACCGTCATCACGGTCGTCGGCAATCTTGTCGACGACCCCGAGCTGCGCTTCACCCCTTCCGGTGCGGCGGTCGCGAAGTTCCGTGTCGCGTCCACCCCCCGCACCTTCGACCGTCAGACGAACGAGTGGAAGGACGGCGAAAGCCTGTTCCTGACCTGCTCGGTCTGGCGTCAGGCGGCGGAGAACGTCGCCGAGTCGCTCCAGCGAGGCATGCGCGTCATCGTGCAGGGCCGGCTGAAGCAGCGGTCCTACGAGGACCGTGAGGGCGTCAAGCGCACGGTCTACGAACTGGACGTGGAGGAAGTCGGCGCCAGCCTGCGCAACGCCACGGCCAAGGTCACCAAGACCGCGGGCCGAGGCGGCCAGGGTGGTTACGGCGGCGGTGGCGGCGGCCAGGGTGGCGGCGGCTGGGGCGGAGGCCCCGGTGGCGGCCAGCAGGGCGGCGGCGCTCCCGCTGACGATCCGTGGGCGACCAGCGCTCCCGCCGGTGGCAACCAGGGCGGCGGCGGTGGTGGCTGGGGCGGAGGCTCCGGCGGCGGTGGCGGCTACTCGGACGAGCCCCCCTTCTAGGACCGCTCGGGCCGGATCACCGGTCAGTCGGTCGAGGACGGGGCCGTATCCCACACTTCTTGATCACACAGGAGAATCACCATGGCGAAGCCGCCTGTGCGCAAGCCGAAGAAGAAGGTCTGCGCTTTCTGCAAGGACAAGGTCACGTACGTGGACTACAAGGACACGAACATGCTGCGGAAGTTCATTTCCGACCGCGGCAAGATCCGTGCCCGCCGCGTGACCGGCAACTGCACGCAGCACCAGCGTGACGTCGCCACGGCCGTCAAGAACAGCCGTGAGATGGCGCTGCTGCCCTACACGTCCACCGCGCGCTAAGGGAAGGGTGACAGACTCATGAAGATCATCCTCACCCATGAGGTCTCTGGCCTCGGTGCCGCCGGCGACGTCGTCGACGTCAAGGACGGCTACGCTCGCAACTACCTGATCCCGCGGAAGTTCGCTATCCGCTGGACCAAGGGCGGCGAGAAGGACGTCGAGCAGATCCGTCGTGCTCGCAAGATCCACGAGATCCAGACCATCGAGCAGGCCAACCAGGTCAAGGGCCAGCTCGAGGCCGTCAAGGTCCGTCTGGCTGTCCGCTCCGGCGACGCCGGTCGTCTCTTCGGTTCCGTCACCCCGGCCGACATCGCTTCCGCGATCAAGGCTTCCGGTGGCCCCGAGGTCGACAAGCGCCGTATCGAGCTGGCTGCTCCGATCAAGACGCTGGGCTCTCACGAGACGTCCGTGCGTCTGCACCCCGAGGTTGCCGCCAAGGTCAACATCGAGGTCATCGCGGCCTAAGTGCTGCGTGCGATAGAGCACTGTGGGGCCGCACCCTGTGAAGGGGTGCGGCCCCACTTGCGTGGTGCATCACTGTGCCCCCAGTCTTTGGGTGCTGGTGCTGGTGCTGGTGCTGGTGCTGGTGCTGGTGCTGGTGCTGGTGCTGGTGCTGGTGCTGGTGGCTGTTTCACGTGAAACAGCGTGAACCGGGTGATGTTTCACGTGAAACGCCGCTCGATACGCTCAGCGAGTGGCGCCGGTGACGATCCACCTGCCCGAGCGGGAACGAAGCCACAACGTCAGCATGCGGATCGCCATCATCAGCGTCATCGCGCCCCACAAGGCAGTCAGGCCGCCATCGAAGGCCGGAACGAGCAGGGCGGCAGGCGCGAAGACCGCCAGGGTCACCAGCATGGCCCGGGCCAGATAGGGCCCGTCTCCCGCGCCCATCAGCACGCCGTCGAGCACGAAGACGATCCCGGAGATCGGCTGGGCGAGTGCCACCACGATGAGTGCGGGTAGCGCGATCTGCTGAACGACAGGATCCCCTGTGAAGAGCGGGACGAACAGAGGACGGGCCGCGATCACCGCCAGCCCGAGCACGGCACCCGTGCCGATCCCCCACTGCACCATACGGCGGCAGGCCTCGCGGGCCCCCTGAGCATCGCCGGCTCCGAGATACCGGCCGATGATGGCTTGCCCGGCGATGGCTATCGCGTCCAGGGCGAAGGCGAGCAGGCTCCAGAGCGACAGGATGATCTGGTGGGCGGCGATGTCCTCGTCGCCGAGTCGAGCGGCGACTGCGGTGGCGATCATCAGAATGGCGCGCAGGGAGAGCGTACGGACCAGCAGTGGAGCCCCTGCCTGAGCCGAAGCGCGTATCCCTGCCGAGTCCGGTCGGAGTGAGGCGCCGTGTCTGCGTGCTCCGCGGACCACGACCCAGAGATATGCGGCGGCCATCCCGCACTGAGCGATGACCGTGCCCCAGGCGGATCCGGCTATGCCGAGGTCGGCGCCATAGACGAGTGCTGCGTTGAGGGCGCCGTTGGCAACGAAGCCGCCGACGGCGACATACAGAGGAGTCTTGGTGTCTTGGAGGCCGCGGAGGACGCCGGTGGCGGCGAGCACGATCAGCATGGCGGGAATGCCCAGTGCCGAGATCCGCAGATACGTCGTGGCGTAGGGAGCGGCCGTTTCGGACGAGCCGAAGAGTGTGACCATGGCAGGCGCTGTGGGCAGTACGACCGCGACGATCAGGGCACCGAGCAGCAGAGCGAGCCAGATGCCGTCCATTCCCTGGCGGATGGCGGCTCTGAGATCGCCGGCTCCGACCCGCCGTGCGACAGCTGCTGTGGTGGCGTAGGCGAGGAAGACGAACAAGCTCACCGCAGTGACGAGGAGAGCGGAGGCGACGCCGAGACCGGCGAGTTGCGCGGTGCCGAGATGGCCGACGATGGCGGTGTCGACCATGAGGAAGAGAGGCTCGGCGACGAGCGCACCGAAGGCCGGAACGGCGAGCGCCACGATCTCACGGTCGTGGCGTCGGCGATCGGCCTGGGAGGCTGCTGGAGCCTGTGTCATGAGCATCAATCTAATCTTCCACAGGTAAGAGATGCAAGGGTCTTGTGCCTGTTACATCGAGGTCGGTTGCGTGTGGCGTCGCGCACTCATCGTGATGATCTTGATCCTGTCGGGGAAGTTTTTCTTCTGCACAACCGGTGGACGGCAAAAGCCCAGCTCAGGACAGCTGCTGAGATTGAGGCGAGGGCTTGTTCACAGGGCTGTCCACCGAGTCGTGCACAGGTTTCGCGGAGTTCTCCACAGCATCTGGGGCGTCGTCCACATGGCCTGTGGATAACCAGATTGGCTGAAGGTGCCCGCGGGCCTACGGTGGTGCGGCGCCCACTCCCTCGGTAGATCGCGGAAACCCCGCAAAACCGACGTGCCGTAACCGGAGTTGGGCCTCTCATTTGTCAGTGTCGTGCCGTAGAACTGAGAAGCACGGCGAGGTCCGCGCGGCGGACGGGAGGAGGTCGCTCGGTGAGCATTTCCGAGCCCCTGGACGACCCGTGGGCCGACAGTGGACCCAGTGATCGTCTGCCTGCCTCCCGACGACGCCACGAGGGCGGCCGGGGACGGGACGATCAGCATGACCGAGGCCGTGACAACGGGGAGTGGGACAGCGGGGGTTCGGCCTTCGAACGTGTGCCGCCGCAGGACCTTGACGCGGAGCAGTCCGTCCTCGGCGGCATGCTGCTGTCCAAGGACGCCATCGCCGATGTCGTCGAGATCCTCAAGGGCGCCGACTTCTACAAGCCGGCCCACGAGACCATCTATCAGGCGATCCTCGATATCTACGCCAAGGGCGAGCCAGCCGACCCCATCACCATCGCCGCCGAGCTCACGAAGCGCGGTGAGATCACCAAGGTCGGTGGCGCCTCCTATCTGCACACCCTGGTGCAGACGGTGCCGACGGCGGCGAACGCCGAGTACTACGCGGAGATCGTCCACGAGCGCGCCGTCCTGCGCCGCCTGGTCGAGGCCGGCACCCGCATCACCCAGATGGGATACGCCGCCGACGACGACGTTGACGAGATCGTCAACAGAGCTCAGGCGGAGATCTTCGCGGTCACTGAGCAGCGCACCACCGAGGACTATCTGCCGCTCGGCGACATCATGGAGGGTGCGCTCGACGAGATCGAGGCGATCGGCTCACGGTCGGGAGAGATGACCGGCGTCCCGACCGGCTTCACCGACCTCGATCAGCTCACCAACGGACTCCATCCCGGTCAGATGATCATCATCGCGGCCCGTCCCGCCATGGGTAAGTCCACGCTGGCGCTGGACTTCGCCCGTGCCGCTTCCATCAAGAACAACCTGCCGAGCGTGATCTTCTCGCTCGAAATGGGCCGCAACGAGATCGCCATGCGCCTGCTCTCCGCCGAGGCGCGGGTCGCTCTGCACCACATGCGTTCCGGCACGATGACCGACGAGGACTGGACCCGGCTGGCCCGCAGGATGCCGGATGTCTCCGCCGCACCGCTCTACATCGACGACTCCCCGAACCTGTCGATGATGGAGATCCGAGCCAAGTGCCGACGTCTGAAGCAGCGCAACGACTTGAAGCTCGTCATCATCGACTACCTTCAGCTGATGCAGTCCGGCAAGCGGTCCGAGAGCCGTCAGCAGGAAGTCTCGGACATGTCGCGAAACCTGAAGCTGCTGGCCAAGGAACTGGAACTGCCGGTCATCGCGCTGTCGCAGCTCAACCGTGGTCCCGAGCAGCGAACGGACAAGAAGCCGATGGTCTCCGACCTGCGTGAGTCCGGGTCCATCGAGCAGGACGCCGACATGGTCATCCTGCTGCACCGCGAGGACGCCTACGAGAAGGAGTCCCCGCGCGCCGGCGAGGCGGACATCATCGTGGGCAAGCACCGTAACGGCCCGACGGCGACGATCACTGTCGCCTTCCAGGGGCACTACTCGCGGTTCGTGGACATGGCCCAGACCTGATCCGGCCGGTCGGCCGCATCCGACCGGCCAGCCGCCGAAACGAAATGCGCTCGACGTGGGTGGCCGACGCCGGGTGGACTGAGCCCATGACAGAACCTCTGGAAGAGCTGCTTCCTGCCACCCGCCGGGCTCTGCTGCACCGCATCGCCGTCGCTCAGACCGAAGGCCGCGCGCCGTCCCTGGTCGCTGCGGTCGTGCGAGGCGGCAGGACGGTGTGGCACGGGGCGCGGAGCGCCGTCGACGGCCATGCGCCGGACGTGGACGTGCAGTACCGGATCGGCTCGATCACCAAGACCTTCACGGCGGTGCTGGTCCTGCGGCTGAGGGACGAGGGCCTCTTGGACCTCGGTGACACGCTGGAGAAGCATCTGCCCGGCACCGGCGCGGGGGAGGCCACCATCGCCCAGTTGCTCGCCCACACGGGCGGCTTGGCGGCCGAGTCGCCCTCCCCCTGGTGGGAGCGGACCCCTGGCTCCCTGCGCCCGGAACTCGCCGACGTGCTCGGCGATGAGCCGCACCGCCATCCCGTCGGTCGCCGCTTCCACTACTCCAACCCCGGTTTCACGCTTCTCGGCGCGCTGGTCGAGCGAATGAGGGGCGCCTCCTGGGAAGAGGTCCTGCGACGCGAGATCCTCGAACCGCTGGGCCTCACCCGCACGACCTGGGACCCCGAGGCGCCTCACGCCGGTGGGTGGGCCGTCCACCCCTGGGCCGACGTCATGATGCCGGAGCGGGTCGAGGACCTGGGAAGGATGGGGCCCGCAGGGCAACTCTGGTCCACGGCGGGGGACCTGGCACGCTTCGCCGCGTTCTTGGCCAGGGGCGACGACCGGGTGCTGAGCCCGGCGTCGGTCCAGGAGATGCGGGCACCTGCCGCAGTCCCGGGTGACGCAGCCGATGTCTCGGCCGGCTCGGCGTACGGCCTCGGCATGCAGATCCAGGACCGGGACGGCCGGTTGCTCGTCGGTCACGGAGGTTCGGTACCCGGCTTCCTCGCACAGCTGACCATGAGCGTCGAGGACGATGTTGCGGCCGTGGTGCTGACCAACTGCACCTCCGGGCCAGTGGTGTCGGAGGTTGCCGCCGATCTGGTGTGCATCGTGGCGGAGGCCGAGCCTCGGATCCCCGAACCGTGGCGTCCGCTGCCCGAGGTGGACCAGTTGCTGCTGGAACTGGCGGGGCCCTGGTACTGGGGGACGTACAGCTTCGTGCTGCGACTCGTGGCAGACGGATGTATGTCGCTTGAGCCGCTGTCGAGCACAGGCCGCAGCGCTCGATTCCGGCGCGACGGCGATGGCAACTGGATCGGTCTCAACGGGTACTTCGCGGGAGAGCGCCTCCAGGTCGTACGAGGGCCGGACAGCCGCGTGAGCCACCTGGACGTCGGCTCCTTCGTGTTCACTCGTCAGCCGTACGAGGAAGGCGCTCCAGTGCCCGGTGGGGTGGATCCCGAGGGGTGGCGCGGGATCTCGTAGTCGCCGACAGTGCGGGACGGGTCCTGATGCGCGTGATGTTTCACGTGAAACAGGACCCTCTACGCGTCAGCGGAAGCTCAGAGCGGAAGCTTGAAGCCCACATGGGTGGCCTCGAAGCCGAGACGCTCGTAGAAGCGGTGGGCATCGGTGCGCGTGATGTCGGACGTCAGCTGTACCAGCTGGCATTCCTGACGCCGTGATTCAGCGATGGCCCACTCGATGAGGTGGGTCCCGAGGCCACTCCCTCGCTCGTCCGCGTGGACGCGCACACCCTCGATGATCGACCTGGTGGAGCCGCGCCGGGAGAGGCCGGGGATGACCGTCAACTGGAGTGTGCCGACGACGCGGCCATTGCGGACGGCGACCACCAGGTGCTGGTGGGGGTCGCTGCTCAGTCGTTCCAGGGCCGTGAGATACGGCGTCAGATCGTCCGGCGACTCGCGCTGGGCGCCCAATGGGTCATCGGCGAGCATGGCGACGATGTCGGCGATGTCGTCCTGCGCCGCCGGGCGAATCTCAAGATCTTTCATGTCCGCACCCTATGCAGGTGCGTTGAGTGATTCCACGGCGCGGACCAGGGGCGCCAGTTCGGGGTTCTTCACCGCCTCATCCAGCGCCTCGCGCAGTGCGGCGTCATTGGTGGGGCGTGCCTCTGCCAGGAGTGCGAGCCCGGCCTGGGAGACGTCGGTGTAGATGCCCCGGCGGTCAGTCGGGCACAGGTAGCGCGACAGCAGGCCGCGGTCCTCCAGCCGGGTGACCAGGCGGGTGGTGGCGCTCTGGCTGAGAACGACGGCGTCGGCCACCTGCTTCATCTGCAGATGCCCGCCCTCGCCGTCGTGCTGGCGGCTCAGGACGTCCAGCAGGGAGTACTCACGCACGCTCAGACCGTGCCCGGACTGCAGTGCGCGCTCGATGCGGGCCTCGATCCTCCCGTGCAGAAGGGAGAGAGCACACCAGCCCTGGGCGAGGGCGGTGAGCGCGGGGTCCGTAGCTGTCATCGATCTCCTCCGTCCCGGCACGTCTCCCTCAAGGATAGGCCACCGATGCAATAGCCAGTCTTAGCCCATATGGCGCGTCTGCAATTATTGAGTACGCTCGTAAGCTGCACAGGCAATCTTCTGGAAGGTGCGTCTTCATGCCTCTCGCGCTGCTGGCCCTGGCGATCGGGGCCTTCGGGATCGGCACGACAGAGTTCGTGATCATGGGGGTGCTGCAGGAGGTCGCGGGTGACTTCGGCGTCTCCATTCCGACCGCCGGCTTCCTCGTGACGGGCTACGCGCTCGGCGTGGTGCTCGGCGCACCGATCATGACTGCTCTGGGGACGAAGGCGTCCCGCAAGCGGATGCTCATGCTGCTGATGGGTCTCTTCGTCCTGGGGAACCTGCTCTCGGCCCTGGCGCCCGCCTACACCATCATGCTGCTCGGACGGGTGGTCGCCTCACTCGCCCACGGCGCATTCTTCGGTATCGGCTCGGTGGTCGCTGCCGACATGGTCGCCCCGGACCGGAAGGCCGGTGCCATAGCGATGATGTTCAGCGGCCTCACCGTCGCGAACGTGGTCGGAGTGCCCCTCGGGACGCTGATCGGACAGTCTCTTGGCTGGCGGATCACCTTCGCCGCAGTGGCGGCACTCGGTGTCGTCGGTCTGCTGGGCGTCGCACGGCTCGTCCCTGACATGCCGAGGCCGCAGGGTGTGCGCCTGCGCCATGAACTGGCGGCATTCAAGAACGTCCAGGTCCTGCTTGCGATGGCGATGACCGTGCTGGGGTTCGGCGGTGTCTTCGCGGCCATCACCTACATCGCGCCGATGATGACCCACGCCGCTGGCTTCGCTGATGCCTCCGTAACCTGGCTTCTCGTCCTCTTCGGCCTCGGCATGGTCGGTGGCAACCTGGTGGGCGGGAGGTACGCGGACCGTGCGCTCATGCCCATGCTGTACGTCTCGCTGGGCGCCCTGGCCGTCGTCCTCGCGCTGTTCACCCTTACCGCCCACGACAAGGTCGCCGCGGCCGTGACCATCGGGCTGGTCGGTGCCCTGGGCTTCGCCACCGTGCCGCCGCTGCAGAAGCGCGTCCTCGACCAGGCGCAGGGTGCGCCCACCCTGGCGTCGGCCGTCAACATCGGTGCCTTCAACCTCGGCAACGCACTGGCCGCCTGGCTCGGCGGCCTCGTCATCGACGCCGGCTTCGGCTACACGGCACCCAACTGGGTCGGAGCCGCCCTCGCGGTGAGCGCCCTGGTGCTGGCGTTCCTCTCGGCGGCTCTGGAGCACAGGGGAAGCATGCCGAGCACCGTCGTGGCCGGAGGGGGCACCGCCGACCGGCGCACGGCCGTGCGCCGCTGACCACCGTGCGTCGGACGCGCTCGCCTGGCTCGAATGCTCAGCCCGCCGCCACGGTCAGCGGGGCGTATCGCCGGGACCAGTCACCCGGCAGCTCGGGAATCCCGTAGGTCATGACCGCGTTGAAGGCGACCGACTTCAGGCCGTGTTGCTTCACCCAGGCCAGCAGTTCCTCGTGCCGTACGTCGATGTCCGTACGCAGGGGGAGGCCGGTGTGGGCGGCCAGGGAGGCGATGAGCGCCTTCGCCGTCCGCGTGTCCCGGGCGATCAGCGGACCGACGACATGGGTGTCCATGTTGGGCCAGGCGGCCGCGTAACCGATGATTCCGCCGTTCTCCTCGGCGACATGGATCTGATCTGCGAAGGCGGGAAGCCTGGTGAGGACGTGGGTGCGGTCCGTTCCGAAGATCTCCCCGTCGAGCCGGACGATCGTCGTGAGGTCCTCGGCGGTGGCCGGACGGGTGGCGACACTAGGATCGACTCCGTCGGCCGAGAAGTGTCCCCGGACCATCTCGGCCCACCCCGTGACCTTGAACCCCAGCTCTTCATAGAGCGGCTGTCCGTTGGGTGTCGCGTGCAGCGTCAGCGGAGTCGTCCCGGACTCGGAGATGACGTGGCGCATCAGACGGCGACCGATGCCCCGTCGGGCATGCCGCTCGGCCACCAGCACCATGCCGATCGCTCTCAGGTCCGGGCGGCCCGCCGCCCCGTACTCGGTCACCACGCAGGCCGCGACGAGGCCACCTTCCGGATCGTCGATGCCGTACCCGGTTCCGGCCGTCAGCAGCAGCCCCCACTTGCGCTCCTCGCGGGGCCAGCCCCGGTTCTCGGACAAGTCGGTGCAAGCGGTGAGATCCCGCGGGGTCAGACGACGGATGGGAAGAGCAGCGGGGGAAGATGTCGGCACGCGGGCCAGGCTGTCCGATACAGCACCCTGACGTCCACCGGATTGCCGGGGACACACGCCCTTTTGGCCATCCCGCCCACAACCGCGCAGCGCGCGGACAGATGTTTCACGTGAAACAGCAGCGCGCAGCCACACCCGAGCAGGTGTGGAGCGCAGCGCTGGCTAGCCTCGACCACTATGACGCGACTGCACCTGTTCGATCTGGACGGCACCCTGCTGCACCGAACGGCAGCGCCGGTGGAGATCTCCCGGCAGCTCGGGCTGGAACTGGAGATCGCCGAGCTGGAACGGGACTTCGTAACCCGGCATGTCGATTCGCGGACCTACGCGCAGCGTGTCCATGAACTGTGGGCCGGGCTCACCGAGATGCATGTCGCCGCGGCCTTCAAGGGGGCGCCCTGGCTCCTTCGCATCCAGGACACCTGGGCCGAGATCCGGGACCGAGGAGAGTACTGCGCCGTCATCTCCCTCTCGCCCTCGTTCTTCGTCGAGCGGCTGACGTCATGGGGTGCGCATGCGGCGTACGGTTCACTCTTTCCCGCCGTGCCCTTCACCGAGCCGGTGAACCCAGCAGGGATTCTCACCCCCGCGGCCAAGGTCGAGATCGCGGATCGCCTCTGCGCGCGCTTCGGGCTGACCCGCGCGGATTGCGTCGCGTACGGTGACTCGCTGTCCGATGCGGACCTTTTCGGCTCGGTGCCGATCTCGGTCGCCGTGAATGCGGACCAGCACCTCGCCGCGCTGGCCACGCACTCCTACACGGGGCAGGATCTGTGGGATGCCTATGAATTGGTGCGCAGCGCCCGGTAATTGAAGGAATCGCTGATTCGCCCCCTGCGGAATTCCCGCCGGGACATGGGGGGACTTGTATGTGACGCGCGTGCCGGTAGGGTCGAGTCCGGTTCGTGTCCGAAGCGAGATGTAGTCGTCTCATCCTGCGGGTGCGAACACGGTCAATGCGCCCTAACCGGACAGAGAGATCGAAGACCCGCGTTCACTGTTGGGGAACGTGGGCGTTGGTGTGCTGTGGAACGCTGCCACGTATTGCTGCGGCCCACGTCACACTCTCGCCTACTTGTCCGTACGGTACGGGACGCCCGGTTGAATGTGGCCGCATTGGTCGACGGGGGAACACAACGGGGAAAGCAAGGCCGTCCGCGGGGGAAACATGCGACCTTCCAGCTGAGGAAGTACGCAGATCGACCGAAAGATGCTTGAGGCGAGGCACACCATGGACGCTCCGACCACCACCACGTCGGCCGGCAACGGCGCTGCGGGGGACAGTGACGGAGGCGGCTGGTTCACACCGCGCACCCAGCCGTCCCCCGGCGGGGAACAGGAGATCGAGGGAAACCGTCTCGCCGGGCTGCGCCCCGTGCGGCGCCCCCAGGAGCCGTCGGCCGGGCCGCAGCGCACCCCGCACGAGGCCGCCCGGGAGCGAATACCCCCGTTCCAGGATCCGCCGTCCAGCCCTCCGCCCCCACCGGCTGCCCTCGGTGAGGAGTACGGCTCCGAACAGTCCGTCTTCGAAGCCGCGGTACCCGCTCCCCGAGCGGGTCGTGCCCGCCAGGCATCACCCGACGCCGTTCTGATCCGGCAGACCATGGCCGAGATCGGCCCCGTTGCCGACAAGGTCACCTCGTACTTCTACGCGCTGCTCTTCGTCCAGCACCCGGACCTGAGGCCCCTCTTCCCGCCGGCGATGGACGCCCAACGGGACCGTCTGCTCAAGGCGCTGCTGACCGCGGCCGAGCACATCGACAACACCCCCGTCCTCGTCGACTACCTCCAGAACCTCGGCCGAGGTCACCGCAAGTACGGCACACTGCCCGAGCACTACCCGGCGGTCGGCGAGTGCCTGATCGGCTCCCTGAGCCGTTACGCCCCCGCGACCTGGAACGACGAGACCGAGGCCGCCTGGGTCCGGACGTACACCACGATCTCCCAGGTGATGATCGACGCGGCCGCCGCGGACGAGCTGCGTTCCCCGCCCTGGTGGCTCGCCGAGGTGGTCTCTCACGAGCTGAGGACCGCGGACATCGCGGTCATCACCGTCCGCCCGAACCAGCCGTATCCGTTCCTCGCCGGTCAGTACGCCAGTGTGGAGACTCCCTGGTGGCCGCGGATCTGGCGGCACTACTCCTTCGCCTCGGCGCCCCGCTCGGACGGACTGCTGTCGTTCCATGTGAAAGCGGTCCCGGCGGGCTGGGTGTCCAACGCGCTCGTGCACCGTGCCCGTCCCGGCGACGTCGTACGGCTCGGCCCGCCGGCCGGTGCGATGACTGTCGACCACAGCACCGACAGCGGACTGCTCTGCCTGGGCGGCGGAACAGGCATCGCCCCCATCAAGGCCATGATCGAGGACGTGGCCGAACGAGGACGGCATCGCCCGACCGAGGTCTTCTACGGGGCCCGCAGCGACCAGGACCTCTACGACATCGACACCCTTCTGCGACTGCAGCAGAGCAACTCCTGGCTGAAGGTCCGCCCGGTCGTCGACCGGCACGGGCTGCTCCAGCTGCCCGACGCGATACGCGAGTACGGACCGTGGACCGAGTACGACGTGTACCTCTCCGGCCCACCTGGGATGATCCGCAGCGGTGTGGACGCGCTCAGGGGCGTGGGTGTCCCGTCGGACCGCATACGCCATGACTCGGTGGAGGAACTGGTCGCCGCCGGCGACTGAGCCGGCCGCCCGACCGGCCCGCGGCGGGCAGTGTCAGCTGTCCGTCAGCCCAGGTCAGGCGCGTGCATCGCGCGGACGCCCTCGATGTTGCCGTCGAGGTAGTGCCGCAGGGAGAGCGGGACGAGGTGGACGGAGGCGATCCCGACCCGGGTGAAGGGCACACGCACGATCTCGTACTCACCCAAGGGCTCGTCCACCTCGGGTCCGTGCCGCTTCGACGTGTCCATCGACTCCAGACGGCAGACGAAGAAGTGCTGGACCTTGACCCCCGTGGCGCCGCCGTCCTCACCGATGTGCTCGACGGTATCCACGAAGCAGGGCACGACGTCAGTGATCTTGGCGCCCAGTTCCTCGTGCACTTCGCGATGGAGCGCGTCGACGACGGTCGTGTCCTCAGGCTCGACCCCGCCACCCGGTGTCAGCCAGTACGGATCGACACCCGGCTTGGTCCGCTTGATAAGGATCAGGTCGTCGCCGTCGAGCAGGATGGCGCGGGCGGTGCGTTTGACCACGGGTCGGACGGTCATGGGAGAAATGTGGCCCGTCATGTTCCACGTGAAACATCGCCCGACCACGGAAGTCACCCATGACCGAGCTCGGCTCTCTCCACTGGGACTCGCCGACAGGTGCTCCCTCGGACAACCACGGAAGGCGTTGGCCGAGGGGCACGGCACCCGCTGCCTCAGGACCAGCCCACCGCAGTACACAGCAGCCACTCGTGGGCCCGCGCGATGTGCGGGATGGCCAGGGTGCCGGTACGGACCACCAGGAAGTACGTCCGCAGCGGCGGAACCGCCGGTTCGAGGAGCGGCATGATGTCGCCGCGCTCCAGTGCGTCGACGCAGAGATAGCGGGGCAGTACAGCCAGCCCTCCCCCGGAGATCGCGCAGGCCAGCACCGCGCGCAGGTCCGGGACGACCACGGTGCCGGAGGCGACGGGCCGGGAGTCGAAGACCGAGGCCCAGTAGCGCGTGACGAACGGCAGCGACTCGTGCACCTCGACGACCGGAAGTCCTTCCAGCAGGTGCGCATCCTTGGGGTGCAGCTTGCCGGGGCCGATGCGCTCGACCCACCGCGGAGCGGCGACCAGCACGTGCTCCTCGTCGCAGAGAGGGGTCGCCGTCAGCAGGGGGCCGCGGGGCTGCGCTGTGGTGATGGCCAGGTCGTGGTGGCCGGCGGCGAGGCCCTCGAGTGTCTCGTCGGCGTTCCCGAAGGACACCCTCAGCGCGAAGCCCTGGCCGTCGTCGACGAGTTCCGTGAGGGCGGGCAGAACGCGCTCCGCGGTGAACTCCGGCGGACCGGCGAGATGAAGTGTCCCCAAGGCGGAATCGCCGTCGAGGCCCGTCTCGGCGATCTCCATCAGCGCGTCGAGATGAGGGGCCGCCTTGTGGGCCAGCTCGTCGCCGATGGTCGTCGGCGTCACGCCCCGGGCCTGGCGCAGGAACAGTGGGCGGCCCAGTTGCCGCTCCAAGGTGCGGATCTGCGAGGTGACGGCCGGCTGCGAGAGACCGAGCAGGGCCGCGGCGCGCGTGAACGAACCGGCCCGGTGCACGGTCACGAACGTACGCAGTAAGGCCAGATCCATGGTCGCCCCTTCGCCGCCCCGGAGCGCCCAACTATAAATAAGTCGATAGGTCTCTGTCGCTCCTGTGATTGGACACTGACACAGAGTCAACTAGCCTTGGTCGCGCGGTTCTTCGCGCGCGGAACCGGGACGGTCCGAGCCACGAGGGGGGAGGCTCGGACCGTCCGTCGTGCGTAGTCGAGTACTAGCCGGTGGCCACGTCGAGTGCCCGCAGCACATCCGCCACCAGGTCGTCGGTGTCCTCCGCGCCGGCCGAGAAGCGGATGAAGCCTTCCGGCACCGCGTCCCCGCCCCACCGCCCGCGCCGCTCGGCCGTGGACCGCACCCCGCCGAAGCTCGTGGCGTCGTCCACCAGGCGCAGCGCGTCGAGGAAGCGATCGGCACGTGCGCGCGTGGGCAGCGAGAACGACACGACGCATCCGAAGCGCCGCATCTGCTGTGAGGCGATCTTGTGGGACGGATCGTCCCGCAGCCCGGGATACCGCAGCCCGGTCACCTCGGGGCGCCCCTTCAGCGCCTCGGCGACGGCCAGGGCGTTGGTGCTCTGGCGGTCGGCCCGCAGTTGCAGCGTGGCCAGGGAACGGTGCGCGAGCCAGGCCTCCATCGGGCCGGGGATCGCTCCGACGATCTTGCGCCAGCGCCGCACGGCGGCCATCAGCCCGGCATCGCGACCGACCACGTACCCGAGCAGCACGTCACCGTGTCCCGTCAGCTGCTTGGTGCCGCTGGCCACCGCAAAGTCCGCGCCGAGCTCCAGCGGCCGCTGCCCGAGTGGTGTCGCCAGGGTGTTGTCGACGGCGACCAGGCAGTCCCGCTCGTGTGCCGCCTCGCAGAGCCGGCGGATGTCGCACACGTCGAGCCCTGGATTGGACGGGGTCTCCAGCCACAGCAGCGTGGCACCGTCCAGGGCGTCGAGCTGGGCGTCGCCGCCGGTCGGGGCATTGCGCACCTCGACGCCGTACGACCGCAGCTGCTCACCGGCCAGGGGCAGCACGTTGTAGCCGTCGCTCGGCAGCACGAGGACGTCGCCGGAGCGCAGCTGCGAGAAGAGGACAGCCGAGATCGCGGCCATGCCCGAGGCGAAGGCGAGCGTCTCGACCTGCTCCCCGCCGGGCGCCTCCAGTTCCCCGATGGCGCGCTCCAGAAGGGTCCAGGTGGGGTTCTGGTCACGTCCGTAGGCGTACGGGCCGGTGGGGTCGCCCGGCAGGTGGTAGTGGGCGGCGAAGACCGGGCCCGGAAGGGTCGGCTCGTGCTTGACGGGTTCGGGCAGCCCGACGCGGACGGCTCGTGTGCCCTCGCCCAGCTCCGGGACGATGTTCTCGTCACTCATGCGGCATGTCCTTCCACCTGCTCGCGTACGGCGGTCAGAAGGCCCTCGCTCGCGGCCTCCACCAGCTCAAGGCATTCCTCGAAGCCGTCCATGCCACCGTAGTAGGGGTCGGGAACGTCGAGGTCGTGGCCCGCGGCGGGATCGTAGGAGCGCAGAAGGCGGACCTTGTCCGCGTCCGCAGGGGTGGGTGCGAGGTGGCGCAGCGCCCTCATGTGACCTGCGTCCAGGGCGATGACGAGGTCGAGCCGGGAGAACCACGAGGCGTGGAACTGGCGGGCGGTGTGGTCGCTGCCGTAACCATGCGCCTCCAGGACGCTGACGGTACGCGGATCGGCCGGCTCTCCCTCGTGCCAGCCGCCGGTGCCCGCACTGTCGACCTCGACCAGGCCGTCGAGCCCGGCCTCCTGCGTACGGGCGCGGAAGACGGACTCGGCCATCGGCGAGCGGCAGATGTTGCCGGTGCAGACAAAACAGACGCGGTAGGTCATCGCAGAGCCTCAGTCGGCGTCGGGCAGGACGAGGTGAAGGGCCCAGGAGACTATCGAGATGATCAGGCCGCCCAGGACGGCGGTCCAGAAGCCCTCCACGTGGAAGCTGAGGTCGAGCTTGTCTGCCAGCCAGGAGGTGAGCATCAGCATCAGGGCGTTCACCACCAGGGTGAACAGGCCCAGGGTGACTATGAAGAGAGGCAGTGTGAGGAGCTGGACGAGCGGCTTCACCACGGCGTTCACTAGGCCGAAGACGAGCGCCACCAGTAGCAGCGTGCCGACCTTCTTGCCCGTGCTGTCCCCGGTGAGCGTGATCTTGTCGAGCAGCCAGACAGCGACGGCCAGTGCGCCCGCGTTGGCGATCGTCTTGACTAGGAAATTCATCATGTGTCTGATCGTGGCAGAACGGATCAACACGAGCACCGGGCAGGGGCGACAAAGTCGATGAAGGCATTCCGGTTGGATGAACTGGAGACGGAGCGCGCCGCCAACGACGGCGCCTATCTGCAGTTTCTGCGCGAACGGAACATGTCGGTCGGTCTGTACGCGCTCGACGCGGGCGAGCTTGACCTGCAGCGGCCGCACAGTCAGGACGAGGTGTACCTCGTGGTAAGCGGTCGGGCATCGCTCACGGTCGGCCTGGAGACCACGCAGGTGGCGCGGGGCAGCGTGGTGTACGTGCCCGCCGGAGTCGCCCACAAGTTCCATCACATCACCGAGGATCTCCGCGTCGTGGTGGTCTTCTCTCCGCCGGAGGGCTGAGCTCCCCTTCCGGGTTCCCTAGGGGAACGATCAGGGACGGACAAGGGGCGCGAAGCGCCCGGACGGGCCCTGCGCGCGCCTAGCATCGATGGCAGGACATGAAGGGACCCGGAACAGGTGCCCGGTACGAGGGCCACGGGCGGAGACAAGGAGCAGGACGATGCGGGAGATCTTCGCGGGGATGCCGTGGTGGGTGAAGTGGATCGCGGTGCCGGTCATCGCCCTGGTCGTGTTCGGCGGACTGATAACCAGCATCCTCCAGGTCGTGTTCGGCCTGCTGTTCAAGGTGCTGGTCTTCGTGGCCCTGGTCGGCGGACTCATCTATGTCGTAAGGAAGTTCACGGCGAGCTCGTCGTCACGCGGTGACTGGTGACGCGTCAGCACGGGGGAACGGCTGAGGCGTGAGTGAGTGAGGGCTGGTCAGGGCGCGGCGGTAACAGGAACACGAGGTTCCCTCGGCCGGGGGAAGTTTCCTGCGGGGGCCGTCTGAGGGCGGTGGCGGGCGGCTAGAGTCCGGGAACTCGTCGCGGGGTCCGCCCCGCGGGCGGCGCATCCCCTCCCGTGTCCCCCGCACGGGCAGCCCTCCTCGCGCTTCGGGAGTGACCCTTGGCCACGGCTGACACCGCACCCGCAGACCCCCTCTTCCCGCCGGCCCGGCCGCGCTCCCTGTCCACACCGGGCGCCGGTCCACCCGCGCAACCGGGCCCCCGGTCGACCCCGCCGGCCGACACTCGCGGACATCCGCGCACCCGCTCCGTCGACGTGGCCACCCCGCCGCAGCAGCCGCGTACGGCCCGGTCCCAGCCCCGCGCTGCCCCTTCTCAGCCCGCGGCGCCCCCGGCTCAGCCGCGCACCTCACCAGGCGAGGACACCGTCCGTCCCGCAGAACGCCCTCTGGCGGCCCGGACCGCGCTCCTGCCGACATCGTCGGCACCGGCGCCACCGACAGGGCCCGCACCCACGCCCGAGTCCGGGCAGGCCACCGCGCCCGCCCGACCCGCAGCAGCGCGTCAGTCATATGGGTCGGGGCGAGGAACGCAGCGCCCGCCGGCCCCGGCGGCCCCCGACCTCCAGCCGGGGACCCTGATCGGCTCCGTGCAGCGGGCTATGCGGCTGCTGGAGGCCGTCGCCCAGCGAGAACACGGGGCACCGGCCAAACAGTTGGCACGGGACGCCGGGCTCGCCCTGCCCACGGCGTACCACCTCCTGCGCACCCTGGTGCACGAGGGCTATCTGCGCCGGGAGAAGGGACTGTTCTTCCTCGGCGAGGCCACAGAACGGCTGAGCAACAGCGGAGCGCAGCAGAAACGTCGCAGCACGGTCGACGAGGCCCTGGCCCACTGGCGGGACACCATCGGCGCCCCCGTGTACTTCGCGATCTACCGGGCGGGCGAGATCGAGGTCAAGTGCGTCGCAGACAGCGCGAGCGCCCCCGCGGTCGAGGAGTGGGCCGACTTCCGGGAGACGGGCCACGCACACGCCATCGGACAGTGTCTGCTCTCCCAACTCGGCGGCGAGGCCCGCCGCGACCACCTGGAGCGCTACCCCGTACAGTCGATCACGCCGTACACAGTGCGTGACAACAAGACGCTGCTGCGGCGCCTGGACCGGATCGGACGGATGGAACCCGTCGTCGAGCGCCAGGAGTACGCCTTGGGGACGGTCTGCGCCGCCATTCCCATCACCGCGGGGACGACCGCAGCGACCCTCGCCATCTCGCTGCCCGTGCACCAGGCCGACCGACTGCTGCCCGCGGCACATCAACTGCAGACCGAGATCGGAATGCTGCTAGGGACACGCGCGATCTCTATCAGCATCTGAAAAATCACTCCTTGTGATCTCTCGTGTACGTTCAGCAAACTTCCAGAAGTGTCAGGCAGATGTTTCCTGGCCAGTCGACCAACATGGCGGGGTAGGCGATGCGCGAGTCGGTACAGGCAGAAGTCATGATGAGCTTCCTCGTGTCGGAGGAGCTCTCCTTCCGCATCCCGGTGGAGTTGCGCTATGAGACGTGTGATCCCTATGCCGTGCGGCTCACCTTCCATCTGCCTGGCGACGCCCCGGTGACCTGGGCCTTCGGCAGGGAGCTGCTCATCGACGGCGTCGGCCGGCCCTGCGGTGACGGGGACGTGCACATCGCGCCCGCCGATCCGGACACCTTCGGCGAGGTCCTGATCCGGCTTCAGGTGGGCAGCGACCATGCGCTGTTCCGGGTCGGTACGGCGCCCCTGGTGGCCTTCCTGGATCGCACGGACAAGCTTGTGCCGCTCGGGCAGGAGCGTTCCCTCGCCGACTTCGACACCCTGCTTGACGAGGCGCTGGACCGCATCCTGGCGGAGGAGCAGAGCGCGGGCTGAACTTCACGTCACCCACGCGCCGTAACGCTTCACCGCTTGCGGCGGCGCCCCCTCCCTCCACGAGCCGGAGCGGCTGCTGCTGCCGCCGTTGCCTTCGCGGGCGTGCCCGAGCGATCGGCCGAGACGACCAGCGCGGCGAGCGCGGTGGTTACCGGGACGGAGGCGACCAGACCGATCGACCCGACGAGAGTGCGCACGATTTCTTCGGCGACCAGCTCGCTGTTGGCGACCGTACCGACGCTGCTCTGCGCGATCGAGAAGAGCAACAGCAGCGGCAGGGCTGCGCCGGCGTACGCGAGGACGAGCGTGTTGACCACGGAGGCGATGTGGTCGCGGCCGATGCGGATGCCCGCGCGGTACAGCCCGCGCCAGCCCATCGCCGGATTGGCCTCGTGCAGTTCCCAGACCGCCGAGGTCTGGGTCACCGTCACGTCGTCGAGCACACCGAGGGAACCGATGATGATGCCCGCGAGCAGCAGGCCGCTCATGTCGATCTCGGGGTACAGGCCGTGGATCAGTCCGGTGTTGTCATCCGTGTTCCCGGTCAGTGCCGCCCAGTCGATGAATACCGAACCCAGCAGACCGATCAGCAGCAGCGAGATCAGGGTGCCGATCACCGCGACCGACGTGCGGGCCGAGAGGCCATGACACATGTAGAGCGCGATCAGCATGATGGCGCTCGCCCCGACCACCGCCACCACGAGGGGGTTCGAGCCCTGAAGGATGGCCGGGAGGATGAAGAAGGTCAGTACCAGGAAGCTGACGGCCAGGGCCACCAGGGCCATGACACCGCGCATACGGCCCACCACCACGACGGCGAGCGCGAAGATCCCGGCGAGCAACGCCATGGGGAACTCACGGTTCACATCGGTGACCGAGTACTGCAGGTCCTTGGGCGCGGCGGGCTCGTAGGCGACCACGACCCCCTGGCCCTGCTTCAACTGTCGTGACTGGTCGGGCTGAATGATCTCCGTGAACGTACGCCCCTTGTCCTTGCCCGTGTCGACGCGCACCGTCGCCTTCTTGCAGGTGCCCTTCGCCTGCTGCTGGGCGGACGATCCCTCGGCGGTGGAGGTGTCACCGGTGGGCGGCACACCCGAGGCGTTGACGGAGGCGCAGTCGACCTCCTCGACCTTGGTGACGGTGGCCGACTGCGTTTGCCGGTCGAAGCCCACACCGGTGCGCTCGTGCGACGGCGCGCCACCGGGCCACAGGACGACGAGGCCCACGAGAACCGCGGTGGCGAAGGGGATCAGTACCGCCGCGATCACCTTGCGCAGATGCTGTGACACGGGCGCGGCCGGGCCATGATTGTGACTGTGGGAGTGGCCGTGGCCACCCCCGGAGAACGGCCCCTGGCCGCGCCCGTCACCGGGGCCGTGTCCGCCTCCGGAGCCGTATCCCTGACCCCCGCGGGAGCCATGACCGTGCTCGTTCCCAGGGCCATGGCCGTGGGGCGGCTCGGAGGGCGGAGGCGGAGGCTGCTGCATTGTCGTCACCGACCGATCATCGCAAGAACGAGCGAGGCCCACTGTTCACCGCGCCACATCGGACGCTAGCGTGGAGGCACCTTTGCACACGCGGGAGCTCGGAGCACCGGGCTGAGAGGGCGCTGACCTCCGCAGACGCGATGTTTCACGTGGAACATCGGCGGGCGGACATCGCTGCGTCGACCGCTGAACCTGTTACCGGGTAATGCCGGCGTAGGGAGTAGGTCTCATGACCATCGAGGACACACGCACGTCTGCCTCTGGCCAGACAGACGGGGCATATGCCTCACCGCAGGACAGCCATCCTCAGAGCGAGAAGCCCAGGGAGACCGGCAGGTCCATCGGCTGGCACAAGGCGTACATCGAGGGCTCGCGCCCCGATCTGCGGGTGCCGGTCCGTCAGGTGCATCTGACCAACGGCCAGTCAGTCACCCTGTACGACACCTCGGGCCCGTACACCGATCCGACTGTCGAGACCGATGTCAGGAGGGGCCTCACCCCTCTCCGGGAGAACTGGATCATCGCCCGCGGCGACACCGAGGAGTACGCGGGCCGCCCCGTCCGGCCCGAGGACGACGGGATCAAGCACACCTCACCGCGCGGTGGGCTGCGCAATCTCGACGCGGTGTTCCCGGGGCGGCCGCGCCAGCCGCGGCGCAGCCGTGACGGCCGGGCCGTGACCCAGCTCGCGTATGCGCGGCGTGGGGAGATCACCCCCGAGATGGAGTACGTGGCGGTACGCGAGAACGTGTCGCCCGAGGTCGTCCGTGAGGAGATCGCGGCGGGCCGGGCGGTGCTGCCGGCGAGCGTGAACCACCCGGAGATCGAGCCGATGATCATCGGCAAGCGGTTCCTGGTGAAGGTCAACGCCAACATCGGCAACTCGGCGGTCACCTCCTCCATCGAGGAGGAGGTGGAGAAGATGACCTGGGCGACCCGTTGGGGCGCCGACACGGTCATGGACCTGTCGACCGGACGGAACATCCACACGACGCGTGAGTGGGTGCTCCGCAACTCCCCGGTGCCGATCGGCACGGTGCCGCTGTACCAGGCCCTGGAGAAGGTCGACGGCAAGGCCGAGGAACTGACCTGGGAGATCTACAAGGACACGGTCATCGAGCAGGCCGAGCAGGGCGTGGACTACATGACCGTCCACGCGGGCGTGCGCCTGGCGTACGTACCGCTCACCGCCAACCGCAAGACCGGCATCGTCTCGCGCGGCGGCTCGATCATGGCCGCCTGGTGCCTGGCGCACCACAAGGAATCGTTCCTCTACGAGCACTTCGAGGAACTGTGCGAGATCCTCGCCGCGTATGACGTGACGTACTCGCTCGGCGACGGTCTGCGGCCCGGCTCGATCGCTGACGCCAACGACGCCGCGCAGTTCGCGGAGTTGCGCACGCTCGGGGAACTCAACCGGGTCGCCAAGCGTTTCCACGTACAGACGATGATCGAGGGCCCGGGGCATGTCCCGATGCACAAGATCAAGGAGAACATCGACCTTCAGCAGGAGATCTGCGATGAAGCTCCGTTCTATACGCTCGGCCCGCTGACCACGGACGTCGCGCCGGCGTACGACCACATCACCTCAGGCATCGGCGCCGCGATGATCGCGTGGTGGGGCACCGCGATGCTCTGCTACGTCACGCCCAAGGAACACCTGGGTCTGCCGAACCGTGACGACGTCAAGACCGGCGTGATCACCTACAAGATCGCGGCTCATGCGGCGGACCTCGCCAAGGGACACCCGGGCGCACAGGAGTGGGACGACGCGTTGTCGGACGCCCGCTTCGAGTTCCGCTGGGAGGACCAGTTCAACCTGGCTCTGGACCCCGACACGGCCCGCGAATTCCACGACGAGACGCTCCCGGCGGAGCCGGCCAAGACGGCTCACTTCTGCTCCATGTGCGGTCCGAAGTTCTGTTCGATGAAGATTTCCCAGGACATCCGCCGCGAGCACGGAACCTCACGTGCCGAGATCGAGGAGGGCATGGCTCAGAAGTCCAAGGAGTTCGCGCAGGCGGGGAACCGGGTCTACCTGCCGCTCGCGGACTGAGGGGCGCCGGAAGAGGCCGGGCGGTAACCCGGTCCGGCGGTGTGCACGGACAGGGGCCGTCCACCGGCACCCGGCCGCCGTGATCGTCGGTCGTAGGCGCGCCGCCGGGTCAGTGACCAGCGGTGGTCGGCCGACTGAGGCGTACGGCTGTCTGCCCTCGTGCCGGGGACACGTCGGGCGTCGGGCGGCCGCCCCCGGTAGGTACCGGGCGGCGGCTCGGTCCCGACGTGTCACTCCGGCTGGTGCTCCGGGCCGCCGAAGTCCGGGCCGCCGAAGTCCGGGCTGCTGAAGTCCGGGCTCGAGAAGCTGGGGCGGGAACCGGAGGAGCCGCTGGCGGGGCTGGTGAAGTTGGGGCGGTTGTAGCCGAGGTGCGGCATGCGGCTGGGCGGGGCCGGCCGGTCCGGGTCGCCCAGCACCGCGGGATCCGGGTTGGCCAGGGCGTCCCGGAGGAACGGCAGAATGCCGCGCTGCAGGAGGGCGTCACGCCACGCCTCCTTGGCGCGGTTGACCTCTTCGGTCAGTTCGTCGCGTGCTCCGCGGTCCGCCAGGGCGGTGGAGCCGTTGCGCAGGGCGGTGAGCAGTAGGCCGACCGCGGCCACGAGGATCGCCGCAGCCGTGACCGCGCCGAAGACCCATCCGGTCGTGAGGAGGGTCTCGGCGATCGCCCGCTCGGGGTCGAGCACCTTCATGATGTAGCCGACGAGCAGGAAGATCACCGCGGCGGTGCCGGCGAGCACGGGGGCGAGCACGGCGGCCACGGCACCCGCGCCGGCTCCGGCGGCCTCGCCGACCTCTCCCACGGAGGCCACGAGTCCCACCGCCGTCCCGTCGGGCTCGGTCGAGCCGGACGCCGCGCTGCCTGAAGTGGTGCGGTTCGGTGGCGGGTTGCGCAGTTCGTCGCGGACCTTGACGTAGTACTCGTACTCGGTCGCCGCGGCCGCCGTGATGATGGCCGTGGCGTTGAGTGCCATGGTGCGCAGTTGTTCGGGGTTGAGCCGCTGCAGGCCGGCGACGAATTCCGGGCGGTACGGTGCGGAGCGCAGCGCCTCGCCGAGGATCCGCTCGTACTCTTGGCGGTCCTCACTGAGGAGGTGCTGCGGAACGCTGTTCATGTGCATCCCCCGATGCTCCGTAGGGCTTGTGGCTCGGCATGCTGACGAGCCGTCGGGCAGAAACGGAGGGGAGCCTGCTACGGATAAGCCGATGGTAGAGCGGTGACGGCGGGCGGTGACAGGGGGTTTGAAGAAATTGAACCCCGGCCGACGAACTCTTTCGACGGAGCGAGCCGACCCGCGGTGGGATCAGCTGTTCAGCGGGAGTTGCTGGACCAGCAGCTTTCCGGCCATCGTCACGCCGCCATCCATGGCGACCGCCAGACCGTCCGCGTAGATGTACGGCCCCTCGACCGAGGGGCCCGCCCCGTCCTCGCCGTCCTCCGAGCCGACCTCCCCCAGGAGGTACGGGATGGGGCTGTGGCCGTGGACGATGCGCGTGCCGCCGTAGGTGTCGAGCAGGGAGCGCACGGCGTCGGCGCCGCCTTCGTCGCGGAAGGAGAAGCGCCGGGTGAACTTGCGGAAGAGGTCCCAGACTTCGTCCGGGTCGTTGCGGGTGATCGTCTCGCGGATGGTGTCGTTCACGGCCTCGATGGAGTCGCCGTAGTCGCGGTAGGCGGTGGTGTCGGAGTGCACCAGGAGGTGGCCGTCGACCTCCTCGATGGCGTCGAGGCGGGCCATCCACTGCAGGTGGTGGTCCTGGAGGCGGTCCATGTCGGTCTTCTGGCCGCCGTTGAGGAGCCATGCCGCCTGGAAGGTGGCGGTGCCCGCGCCCGAGTTGACGGGTGTGTCGCCGAAGCGCTTGGCGCCGAGCAGCAGCAGTTCGTGGTTGCCCATGAGGGCCTTGCAGTAGCCGCCGGCCGCAGCGGCCTCGGCGGACAGGCGCATGACGAGATCGATGACGCCGATGCCGTCCGGGCCGCGGTCGGTGAAGTCGCCGAGGAACCAGAGCCGGGCGGTGCCCGCCGACCAGCTGCCCGCGGCGTCGACGAGGCCCTTCTCGCGCAGGGCGGCGATCAGCTCGTCCAGGTAGCCGTGCACGTCGCCGACGACGAACAGCGGGCCCGGCCTGCCGGTGGGCTGTTCGGCGACCGCGGCCCCCGGGTCGATGGTCACCTGCAGCGTGTCACCGCGGTTGATCACCGGGAGGTCCCGCTGGGTGGGGGTGTACCCCTCGGGGTACTCCATGGTGTCGGCGGGGTCGCCCGTCTGGCCGGGCGGCGTGGTGTGTCCGTACGGACCGGCCTCGTGGACGTACGCGGGCACGCGGAAATCACGCACCGTCGGCGTCCGCACCTCGGGTCCCTGACCGGCCCCCTGAGTCATCGACCCCTCCACCACCATCGCGCCGCATCTGCACCGCATCGGACTGCCTGGTCGCAGCGGCCCGCGGTGTCGTCCGCCCATCATAGGAATGCGGATCGCGCCATGTGATGACCCAGGGGTGGTGAAATGGCGCGGGGCCCCGGTTCACCGCGGTTTTCTCCCGAATTGGGCGGGCTCTCCCCGCCCGATCCGTGTTCGGGCCCTCAGTTCGGGCGTCAACCCTCTTCGGGTGATCGTGGCGGACTGACCGTCCTGCGCGGCGAACGCCGCTCGGACGAGGTCCGCACGATCAGTTCCGTCGGTATCACCTGCTCGACAGGTTGGTCCGATTCCACCCCTTCGATGGCGTCGATGAGGAGTTGGACCACCGCCGTGCCGATCCGGCGCGGCTTCAGCGAGAGCGTGGTGATCGGCGGCTCCGTGGTGGCGTACACGGCGGACTCGCTGCAGCACACCAGGAGCAGGTCGTCCGGGACACGCAGGCCGTACCGCCGGGCCGCGGCGAGGAGATCGGTGCCGTTGGGGTCGAAGAGCCCGTAGACCGCGTCCGGGCGGTCGGGCCGGGCCAGCAGCCGGTCGGCCGCGACGGCTCCGGCGCACGGATCGTGCGCCGGATAGGCCTCGTACACCGGATCCTGGCCCACGCGCTCGCACCAACGCAGATATGCCGTCGTCGAGAGATGGGTGTACGTGTCCGTCGTCGTGCCCGTGAGGAGGCCGATCCGGCGGGCGCCGGCGTCGGCGAGATGGTCGAGGATGCCGAGGACCGCGGCCTCGTGGTCGTTGTCCACCCACGCGGTGACCGGTAGCGCCCCGGCCGGGCGGCCGTCCGAGACCACCGGTAATCCCTGGCGGACCAGTTCGCTGACCACCGGGTCCTGGTCGGACGGGTCGATGACCACGGTGCCGTCCAGGGCCACGTTGGACCACACGTCGTGACGCGAGGTTGCGGGCAGGATGACGAGGGCGTAGCCCCGGGCCAGCGCGGCCGAGGTGGCCGCTCGCGCCATCTCCGCGAAGTACGCGAACTCGGTGAAGGTGAAAGGTTCATCCCCGTACGTGGTCACGGTCAGGCCGATGAGGCCGGACTTGCCCGTTCTCAGGGTTCGGGCCGCCGCCGAAGGGCGGTAGCCAAGTCGGTCGGCGACCTCACGTACATGGCGTCGGGTGGCGTCCGGTAGCCGGCCCTTGCCGTTGAGGGCGTCGGAAACGGTCGTGATGGAGACCCCGGCGGCGGCGGCCACGTCTCGGATGCCCGCCCGGCCCGACCGGCTGCCTCGGCGGGGAGTTTCCGCCCGGCTCACCTGGTGCTTCCCTGCTGCTGTCATGGCGAGCCGATAGTAGGGCTCATGCGGTGGGGTAGTGCGGACGCATATGCATCCGTTGACAGGTACGTTTCTGCAAGGTCAAAGATAGCTAATCGCCTTGCAATGTAAGGGAGTTGAACGACCCAATGTCAGGACGCTACTTGTCGGCACGCATGAGCCTGCCAAGTAGCTCATGTCTCGAAGAGGTCTCAACTCACCTGCACGGGTGATGCGCGCTACGGCGCGAGCCACCGGCGCGTGCGTTTGTGAGCAGCGCGCCCCCGATTTGTTGCTCTTCGTGTGCTGATGCCCGTGATGCTGGTGATACGACAGTGACGGACCTCGTTGTCCCAGCCCATTCGCAGGCGGGCCGAATCCTCATAAGGTGAGAAGCATTACGTCGACGAGGAGGACTGCGGTGAGCGAGACGAGCCCCAAGCTGCGAGCCGAGCTGGAGGGTATCCCCACCTACAAGCCCGGCAAGCCGGCCGCAGGTGGTCCGGTGGCGTACAAGCTGTCCTCCAACGAGAACCCCTATCCGCCGCTGCCCGGTGTGCTGGAGAGCATGACCGGGGCGGCTTCGTCGTTCAACCGGTACCCCGACATGGCGTGCACCGGGCTGATGAACGAGTTGTCGGAGCGCTTCGGTGTGCCGCTCACGCACCTGGCCACCGGTACGGGCTCGGTCGGTGTCGCCCAGCAGCTGATCCAGTCGACCGCGGGGCCCGGCGACGAGGTGATCTACGCCTGGCGGTCGTTCGAGGCGTACCCGATCATCACGCAGATCAGCGGGGCGACGTCCGTGCAGGTGCCGCTGACGTCGGGCGAGGTGCACGACTTGGACGCGATGGCTGCCGCGATCACCGACCGGACCCGGCTGATTTTCGTCTGCAACCCCAACAACCCGACGGGAACGGCTGTCCGGCGGGCCGAGCTGGAGCGATTCCTCGACCGGGTTCCCAGCGAAGTGCTGGTGGTGCTGGACGAGGCGTACCGCGAGTTCGTGCGGGACGTAGAGGTGCCGGACGGCGTCGAGTTCTACCGTGAGCGGCCTAACGTCTGTGTGCTGCGGACCTTCTCCAAGGCATACGGCCTCGCGGGTCTCCGCGTGGGCTTCGCGATCGCTCACGAGCCGGTGGCAGCAGCCCTGCGCAAGACGGCCGTGCCCTTCGGGGTGAGCCAGCTCGCCCAGGACGCGGCGGTCGCCTCGCTGCGCGCCGAGGACGAGCTTCTCGGGCGGGTGGGCACGCTGGTCTGCGAGCGCAACCGGGTCGTCGAGGCGCTGCGCGGTCAGGGTTGGACGGTGCCCGACACCCAGGCGAACTTCGTGTGGCTGCGGCTGGGGGAGCGGACGGTCGACTTCGCCGGCGCGTGCGAGCGGGCCGGCGTCGTCGTGCGCCCCTTCCCTGGTGAGGGTGTCCGCGTGACGATCGGCGAGGGCGAGGCGAACGACATCTTCCTCAAGGTCACGGAGGAGTTCCGCAAGGAGCTCTGAGCCATCGCGCGCGCCTGGCATCGGCTCGGCCGCTGTCAAGGTGTGGGCCCGAGGTTTCCCCTCGGGCCCTTTTGCGTCCGGTCGCTGATCTGACCTGCGGCTTTTATGGCTGGGGACCATCGGCACGGGAAGAGGGACCCCCCGCCCATCGATGCCCGAACGGGTATGCGGCATAATTGCTTGTGAATGTGAACGCTTTCACAAGCGCGCCCCGGTTGCCCCGTGATGTACGGAACAGGCGGGGCAAACTGCCGCAGTGCCACGGCATGTAAGGAGAAGACGTGGACCTCGCTCTGGCGCCGGAGACACTGGCGCGATGGCAGTTCGGCATCACGACCGTCTACCACTTCCTCTTCGTCCCGCTCACGATCTCGCTCGCCGCGCTCACGGCCGGCCTGCAGACCGCGTGGGTGCGCTCGGGGAAGGAGAAGTACCTCAAGGCCACCAAGTTCTGGGGCAAGCTCTTCCTGATCAACATCGCGATGGGTGTCGTCACCGGCATCGTGCAGGAGTTCCAGTTCGGTATGAACTGGTCCGACTACTCGCGCTTCGTCGGCGATGTCTTCGGTGCCCCGCTCGCCTTCGAGGCGCTGATCGCCTTCTTCTTCGAGTCGACCTTCATCGGGTTGTGGATCTTCGGCTGGGACAAGCTGCCCCAGAAGATCCACCTGGCCTGCATATGGATGGTCTCCATCGGCACGATCCTGTCGGCCTACTTCATCCTCGCGGCCAACTCGTGGATGCAGCACCCCGTCGGCTATCGCATCAACGAGGCCAAGGGCCGTGCCGAGCTGACCGACTTCTGGCTCGTGCTGACCCAGAACACGGCGCTCACCCAGGTCTTCCACACCCTCTCGGCCGCCTTCCTCACCGGCGGCGCCTTCATGGTCGGCATCGCCGCGTTCCACCTGGCCCGCAAGAGGCACATCCCCGTGATGAAGACCTCGCTGCGCCTCGGCCTCGTCACCGTGGTTGTCGGCGGCATGCTCACCGCGATCAGCGGTGACCTGCTGGGCAAGGTCATGTACGAGCAGCAGCCCATGAAGATGGCCGCCGCCGAGGCCCTCTGGGACGGCGAGGCGCCCGCGCCCTTCTCGGTCTTCGCCGTGGGTGACGTCGACGAGGGCCACAACAAGGTCGCCATCGAGATCCCGGGTCTGCTCTCCTTCCTGGCCAAGGACGACTTCAGCTCGTACGTCCCCGGTATCAACGACATCAACAAGGCCGAGCAGGAGAAGTACGGGCCCGGCGACTACCGGCCCAACATCCCCGTCGCCTACTGGGGCTTCCGCTGGATGATCGGCTTCGGTATGGCGTCGTTCGCTCTCGGTGTCTTCGGGCTCTGGCTGACCCGTAAGAAGTTCCTGCTCCCACAGCACCTCAGGGTCGGCGACGACGAGGTTCCCCACCTCTCGCTCCTGCCGGGGCGTGCCCTCGGCCCCACCCTCACCAAGTGGTACTGGCGGATCGCCATCCTCACCCTGGGCTTCCCGCTGATCGCCAACTCGTGGGGCTGGATCTTCACCGAGATGGGCCGCCAGCCGTGGGTCGTCTACGGCGTGCTGCGGACCCGTGACGCGGTCTCCCCCGGTGTCTCGCAGGCCGAGGTCCTCACCTCGATGATCGTCTTCACGGCGCTGTACGCGATCCTCGCCGTCGTCGAGGTCAAGCTGCTCGCGAAGTACGTCAAGGCGGGGCCGCCCGAGCTGACGGAGGCCGACCTCAACCCGCCCACGCAGATCGGCGGCGACTCCCGTGACGCCGACAAGCCGATGGCCTTCTCGTACTAGGCCGAGGGAGCTGCACAGTCATGGAACTTCACGACGTCTGGTTCGTGGTCATCGCGGTCCTGTGGATCGGCTACTTCTTCCTGGAGGGCTTCGACTTCGGGGTCGGTGTCCTCACCCGGCTGCTCGCCCGTAACCGGCCGGAGAAGCGGGTTCTCATCAACACCATCGGGCCCGTCTGGGACGGGAACGAGGTGTGGCTTCTCTCTGCGGGCGGAGCGACCTTCGCCGCATTCCCCGAGTGGTACGCCACTCTCTTCTCCGGGTTCTATCTGCCGCTGCTGCTCATCCTGGTGTGCCTGATCGTCCGTGGTGTCGCCTTCGAGTACCGGGCCAAGCGGCCAGAGGAGAAGTGGCAGCGCAACTGGGAGACCGCGATCTTCTGGACCTCGCTGCTGCCCGCTTTCCTGTGGGGAGTGGCTTTCGCCAACATCGTGCGCGGGGTCAAGATCGATCGTGACTTCGAGTATGTGGGCAGTGTCGTCGATCTGCTGAACCCGTACGCCCTGCTGGGCGGCCTCGTCACGCTGACGCTGTTCACCTTCCACGGGACGGTGTTCGTCGGGCTCAAGACCGTCGGGGACATCCGGGAACGGGCGCGGAAGCTGGCGCTGAGGGTCGGAGCCGTTACAGCGGCGCTGGCGCTGCTGTTCCTCCTCTGGACGCAGACCGAGAAGGGTGACGGCACCTCGCTGGTCGCGGTGACCGTCGCGGTCGCCGCCCTCGTGGCAGCGCTGGTCGCCGTTCGGGCGGGCTGTGAGGGCTGGGCGTTCGCTCTGTCCGGTCTCACCATCGTGGCGGCCGTCGCCATGCTCTTCCTGACGCTCTTCCCGAACGTCATGCCTTCCTCCCTGAACGAGGACTGGAGCCTGACGGTCACCAACGCCTCGTCGAGCCCGTACACCCTGAAGATCATGACCTGGTGTGCGGCCATCGCCACGCCGATCGTGATGCTCTACCAGGGGTGGACGTACTGGGTCTTCCGCAAGCGGATCGGCACACAGCACATCGCCGAGCCGGCGCACTGAGTATGGGCTCAGGGGGTGTGTTTCACAGTGTTTCACGTGAAACACACCCCCTGTGATCGAAGGGGCACGTTTCACGTGAAACATGCCCGCCGAGAAGAGGGTGTTTCACGTGAAACCGATCGACCCGCGGCTGCTGCGGTATGCCCGAGCCACCCGCGTCTTCCTGGCGGCGGTCATCGGCCTGGGGGCCGTCGGGGCCGGGCTCGTCATCGCGCAGGCGATGCTGATCGCCGAGGTGGTGGTCGGTGCCTTCCAGCACGGGCTCACCGTCGGTGAACTTGGCACTCCCCTACTGCTGTTGGCTGCCGTCGCGATGGGGCGGGCCGTCGTCTCGTGGCTCACCGAGCTGGCTGCCCATCGCGCGAGTGCGGCCGTGAAGTCGGAGCTCCGAGGCCGACTTCTGGAACGCGCCGTCGCGCTCGGGCCCGGCTGGCTCAGCGGCCAACGCACGGGCTCATTGGTCGCCCTCGCCACTCGCGGCGTCGACGCGCTCGACGACTACTTCTCGCGCTACCTGCCGCAGTTGGGCCTCGCCGTCGTCGTTCCCGTGGCGGTGCTCGCACGGATCGTCACCGAGGACTGGGTGTCGGCAGCGATCGTCGTCGGTACTCTGCCCCTGATCCCGATCTTCATGGTGCTCATCGGGTGGGCCACTCGCTCCCAAATGGATCGCCAGTGGCAACTGCTGTCCCGGCTCTCGGGACACTTCCTCGACGTCGTGGCCGGGCTGCCGACGCTCAAGGTGTTCGGCCGTGCCAAGGCACAGGCCGAGTCCATCAAACGGATCACCGGCGAGTACCGGCAGGCGACCATGCGGACGCTGCGGATCGCGTTCCTGTCGTCCTTCGCCCTGGAGCTGCTGGCGACGATCTCGGTGGCCTTGGTCGCGGTCACCATCGGCATGCGGCTGGTGCACGGCGAGATGGATCTGTACATCGGACTCGTCATCCTCATCCTGGCGCCCGAGGCCTACCTGCCCCTCCGTCAGGTGGGCGCCCAATTCCACGCGGCAGCCGAGGGGCTGGCGGCGGCCGAGGAGATCTTCGAGGTCCTGGAGACACCGGTCCCGGCGTCTGGCACGGAGACGGTTCCGCCGTCCAGCGACATCCGCTTCGAGGGCGTGACGGTCCGGTACCCCGGGCGGTCGTCCGACGCGGTCTCCGACGTGTCCTTCGACGTGGCGCCCGGTGAGACGGTGGCGATCGTCGGGCCGAGTGGCGTGGGCAAGTCCACGCTCCTGAACGTCTTGCTGGGATTCACCAGGACCACCGCGGGCACCGTGTCGGTCGGCGGAGCCGATCTCGCGGTCCTCGACCGGGAGCAGTGGCGCTCACGTGTCGCCTGGGTGCCGCAGCGCCCCCACCTCTACGCCGGGTCGATCGCCGACAACGTACGGCTCGCCCGGCCGGACGCGGACGACGCAGCGGTGCGGCGAGCGCTGGCCGACGCCGGAGCGCTGGAGTTCGTGGACGAGCTGCCCGCCGGGGCCGACACGGCGCTCGGCGAGGAGGGCGCCGGTCTCTCCGCCGGCCAGCGGCAACGGCTCGCGCTCGCCCGGGCCTTCCTCGCAGACCGGCCCGTTCTGCTGCTGGACGAGCCGACGGCCTCGCTGGACGGGCAGACCGAGGCGGAGGTCGTGGAAGCGGTACGGCGGCTGGCCGTGGGCCGCACCGTCCTGCTGGTGGTGCACCGGCCGGCGCTGCTCGACGTCGCGGACCGGGTTGTCCGGCTGGAGGGGGCCACGGTGCCCACCTCTGCACCCACCGCCGACCGTATGGCAACGGCTACGCCCCCACGACCCGACGAGCCGGAGACTGTCGTTGCGGTGCCGTCGGTGTCCCTCCCGGTCGAGCGACAGGGGGGCGTGCTGACCCGAGTCCGTCATATGGCCGGACCCCGCCGGGGCCGCCTCGCTCTCGCCCTGCTGCTCGGCAGCCTCGCCCTCGGAAGCGCCGTCGGACTGATGGCGACGTCAGGGTGGCTGATCTCCCGGGCCTCCCAGCAGCCTCCGGTGCTGTATCTGATGGTCGCGGTGACGGCCACGCGGGCGTTCGGTATCGGGCGGGCGGTGTTCCGGTACGCGGAGCGGCTGGTGTCGCACGACGCCGTGCTGCGGATGCTCGCCGACACCAGGGTGGCCGTCTACCGGCGACTGGAGCGGCTGGCGCCCGCTGGGCTGCGCACGACACGGCGGGGCGACCTGCTCTCCCGGCTCGTCGACGATGTGGACGCTCTGCAGGACTACTGGGTGCGCTGGTTGCTGCCCGCCGGTGCGGCCGTGGCGGTGTCCGCCGCCTCTGTCGGATTCACCGCCTGGCTGCTGCCCGAGGCCGGTGCGGCCCTCGCCGTAGGGCTGCTGGGGGCCGGGGCCGGGGTGCCCCTCGTGACAGGAGCGGTGGCCCGGCGGGCCGAGTTGCGGCTGGCGCCCGCTCGTGGCGTGCTCGCCACCCGTGTGACCGACCTGCTGAGTGGCACCGCCGAGTTGGCGGTCGCCGGCGCCCTGCCCGCTCGTACCGCCGAGGCCAGGCGAGCCGATCAGGTTCTCACCCGGATCACCTCACGCGCCGCCACCGCCACCGCGATCGGGGACGGACTGACGGCGCTCGTCTCGGGGCTCACCGTGACCGCCACCGCACTGCTGGGGGCACGGGCGGTCGTCGAGGGACGGCTGAGCGGTGTGACCATGGCCGTCGTCGTGCTCACCCCGCTCGCCGCGTTCGAGGCGGTGCTCGGCATGCCGCTCGCGGCCCAGTTCCGCCAGCGGGTCCGCAGGAGCGCGGAGCGGGTGTACGAGGTGCTCGACGCACCCGACCCCGTTCACGAACCGGAGCGGCCCGCGAAGCCGCCGGTGTCACCGTTCCCGCTGCGACTCGAAGGACTCGGCGCCCGGTACCCGGGCCAGGAGCGAGACGCGCTCACCGGGCTGGACCTCACCCTCGAACAGGGGCGGCGGGTCGCGGTCGTCGGCGTCTCGGGTGCGGGTAAGACGACGCTCGCCCAGGTGCTGCTGCGCTTCCTGGACGCGCGCGAGGGGACGTACACGCTGGGTGGCGCGGACGCCTACGCGCTCGACGGGGACGACGTACGGCGGTTCGTCGGGCTGTGCGCGCAGGACGCGCACCTCTTCGACAGCTCCGTGCGCGAGAACCTGCTGCTGGCCCGCAAGGGCGCCGACGAGGAGGACCTGCGGGACGCGCTCGCGCGGGCGCGGCTGCTGGATTGGGTCGAGGAACTGCCCGACGGACTCGACACGTTGATCGGCGAGCACGGGGCGCGGTTGTCCGGCGGTCAGCGTCAGCGGCTCGCCCTCGCCCGAGCGTTGCTCGCCGATTTCCCCGTCCTCGTCCTGGACGAGCCGGCGGAACACCTCGACCTGCCGACGGCCGACGCGCTCACCGCCGACCTGCTGGCCGCAACCGAGGGCCGGACGACTCTGCTGATCACGCACCGGCTGGCCGGGCTGGACGCCGTGGACGAGGTCGTCGTCCTGGCGGAGGGGCGGGTCGCGCAGCGCGGGACCTACGCCGAACTGGTCACTGTTGACGGACCCTTGCGGGCGATGGTCGAGCGGGAGGCGGCGGGGGAGCTGCTGGTCAGGGCGTAAGTCCTCGGCCGGGCCTGCGTAGCTGGTCAGGGCATCAGCCGCTGGTCACGGCTTGCGTCGCCGGGCAGCGGTGGAGCGCCGCCGTTCGCATGTGGTCTCGGGCACTGTCGGCCTGGTGCCGCGTCAGTTGCCCTACCGAAGTGGGGTTCGCGCAAGAATCCTCGTCGCATGCGATCGTGGCGGGGCCCTGTTCGGAGCAGGCATCTTGGCCCATCCAGGGCAGGGCGTCCCCCGGCCGGACCCCCCGGACATGCCCACGGTCTCCGGGGCGGGCCACGATCGCGGCATGCGTTCACTTCGCCGACACAGGGTTCTCGTCGCCGCGCTGCTGTGTGCCGCCGCGGTTCTCGCGGCGCGGCCGACCGTCGCCGAGAGCGGTGGTGACGGCAGCGGCGACAGCGCGGTCAGTTCGGCCTTCGTTCCCGCTGACGTGGGGCTCAGCGCCCAGGTGGCGCGGCTGTTCGATGAGGCGGCCGTGGCGACGCAGCAGTACGAGGCCGGGCGGAGGGCGGCGGATCGGCAAAGGACGCAGGCCCGGCGGATGGAGAAGCTGCTCGGGCGGGAGCGGCGGCAGCTCGCCGCGCTCAACGCCGACCTCGGCCGGATCGCCCGAGCCCAGTACCGCGAGGGCAGCGGGATGCCCTACGCCGCGCAGATGCTGCTCGCGGACGATCCCGGCACACTCATGCGTGGGCAGTGGGCCGGACGACAGGTTGATCTGGCCCTCGGCAAGGCCGTCACCCGGAGCCGGCATGCGGAAGCACGGTTCGCGGCGGGCAAGGCCAAGGCGGCGGCGGCTTGGCGGCGGCTGGAGAAGCGGAACGCCGAACTCGGCGAGATCAAGCAGGACATCCAGCGGAAGCTCGAACAAGCTCAGTGGACGCTGCAAGGGCAGGCCGACGCCGCCGTCGCGGCCGGCTCCTGCCGGGGCGCCGTCCGCCTGCAACAGCCGGACCCGGGCCGCACACGGCCGTGGGTCGCGCCGGTGAAGGAGTACGAACTCTCCGCGGGTTTCGGCAGTGGTGGTGAGCGCTGGTCCAGTCGGCACACCGGGCAGGACTTCGCGGTTCCCATCGGTGCGCCGGTGCGGGCGGTGGGAGCGGGGCGGGTGGTGAAGGTGTCGTGCGGTGGCGCCTTCGGCATCGAGGTCGTGCTCCGCCACCCGGACGGCTACTACACCCAGTACGCGCACCTCGCCGCCGTCACCATCGACCAGGGCGAACGGGTGGCGCCCGGTCAGTGGATCGGCCAGTCGGGCACCACCGGGAACTCCACCGGCCCGCATCTGCACTTCGAGGTACGGGTCACGCCGGAGCTGGGGTCGGGCGTGGATCCTGTGTCGTGGCTGTTGAAGCACGGAGTGCGGCTGTAGCCGAGGGGAGCCGAGCTGCGAACCTCGCACGCCGCCGACGACGGCCGGGCCGGTGTGCGAGGGCCGCCGCTTCGGCCGGGGCGCGGCCACTGCCGTGGCGGGGCGTCCGGGCTGCGGCGCGCCGCCGTGGTTACAGCCGCTCTGCCAGTAGGCGCTCGATGACGACCGCGACGCCGTCCTCGTTGTTGGCGACGGTTCGGCCGGAGGCGGCCGTGAGAACGTCCGGGTGCGCGTTGCCCATGGCGTACGACTGGCCGGCCCAAGTGAGCATCTCCACGTCGTTCGGCATGTCACCGAAGGCGACGACCTCCTCGTGGGAGATGCCGCGCTCGGCGCAGCACAGGGCGAGGGTGCTGGCCTTGGAGACGCCGGGGCCGCTGATCTCCAGCAGGGCGCTGGGACTGGACCGGGTGATGGTGGCGCGGTCGCCGACAGCCAGGCGGGCGGTGGCGAGGAAGTCGTCGGGGTCGAGCGCGGGGTGGTACGCGAGGATCTTCAGCACCGGCTCGTGGTCGGCCACACCGCCCGGGGCCAGCAGTTCCTCGGCCGACGCGAGGATGTCGGGGATCTCCATGTGGAGCTTCGGGTACGCGGGCTCCTGGTTGAAGCCGTACGTCTGCTCGACGGCGTAGACCGTGCCCGGTGCGGCGTCACGCACCAGACTGACGGCGTCGAGCGCGTTCTCCCGCGCCAGTTCGCGGACCTTGACGAAACGGTGGGCGCCGGGGCCGCCGTGCAGGTCGACGACGGCCGCTCCGTTGCCGCAGATCGCGAGGCCGTGGCCGTGGACATGCTCACTCACGACGTCCATCCAGCGGGCCGGGCGCCCAGTGACGAAGAAGACCTCGATGCCGGCCTCCTCGGCGGCCGCCAGGGCGGCGACCGTGCGTGGCGAGACGGACTTGTCGTCTCGGAGCAGGGTGCCGTCGAGGTCCGTGGCTATCAGCCGAGGCGGGACGGTCGGGGCCGGGGTCTCGGGCTGTCTCGTCGCTGAGGTCACGGACACCATTGTCGCGCATATGCGCGCACGACCGTGCGGGTGCCCGCACAGGTGAGTGATACCTGTCCTGTGCACGGGTCTCGACCTGCGCCGATACGGCCGGAGTCGCCCCGGCCGTACCCGCGGACAGGCCGGTTCAGGACAGCTGGGCGAGGGCCTCCATGGCGATGCGTTCGAAGACCTTCTCGTCCGCCGCGAAGTCGGAGTCCGGGATCGGCCAGTGGATCACGATCTCGGTGAAGCCCAGCTCGGCGTGGCGGCCGGCGAAGTCCACGAACGCGCCGAGCGACTCCAGCGGACGGCCGCGGTCCGGGGTGAAGCCGGTGAGCAGGACCTTGTCGATGCCAGCGGCATCCCGACCGATCTGGGCGGCGGCGTCGGCCAGCTTCTCGATCTGCCCGCGTACGGCCTGCACGGACTGCTCCGGGGTTCCCGTCTCGAAAAGCTTGGGGTCCCCGGTGGTCACCCACGCCTGCCCGTGGCGTGCCGCCAGCTTCATGCCGCGCGGGCCGGTGGCGGCCACCGCGAACGGCAGCCTGGGGCGCTGGACGCAGCCGGGGATGTTGCGTGCCTCGTGGGCCGAGTAGTAGTCGCCCTCGAAGGAGACGGAGTTCTCCCTGAGGAGCCGGTCGAGCAGGGGGACGAACTCGGCGAACCGGTCGGCGCGCTCGCGCGGTGTCCACGGCTCCTGGCCGAGCACGGTGGCGTCGAAACCGGTGCCGCCCGCCCCGACACCGAGGGTGACCCGGCCGCCGGAGATGTCGTCGAGGGAGATCAGCTCCTTGGCGAGCGTCACCGGGTGGCGGAAGTTCGGCGAGGTCACAAGGGTGCCGAGACGCAGTTGCTCGGTGACCGCGGCCGCGGCGGTCAGGGTCGGTACGGCGCCGTACCACGGGCCGTCCCGGAAGGTCCGCCACGACAGGTGGTCATAGGTGTACGCGGTGTGGAACCCGAGCTGCTCGGCCCGCTGCCAGGTGGTGCGGCCGCCCTCGTGCCAGCGGAGGTACGGCAGGATCACGGTGCTCAGACGCAGACTCATGCATCGAGCGTAAGCGCACACGCGCGATGGTCCGAGCCTGGCCGGGGGCTGTCGGTCGGGTCCGGGGCGTGGTCAGCGGGTCTGCGGGAAGCGCAGGTACTGGGGTGGGACCGTCTCGGTCAGCCACACGCCGTTGGCGCTGACCCGGAACACATGGCCGTCGATATGCATCGCCCCGGCGTCCACGGAGAGCACGACCGGGCGGCCGCGCCGGGCACCGACCCGGGAGGCCGTCTCCCGGTCGGGCGACAGGTGCACGTCGTGCCGGGTCATCGGCCGCAGCCCCTCCGCGCGGATCGCGGTCAGGTGGGCAGCGACCGTCCCGTGGTAGAGGTACGGCGGCGGGGTCGCCGCGGGCAGGCCGAGGTCCACTTCGACGGTGTGGCCCTGGCTGGCGCGGATACGGTCGCCCTGCACGGCGAAGCGCCGCTTGTCGTTGGCTTCGACCACGTGGTCGAGTTCCGCCCTGGTGAGGCGGAAGCCGTGTGCGGCGGCCGCCTTGATGAGGGCGTCGATCTCGACCCAGCCGGCTTCGTCCAGAGTGAGCCCGATCCGCTCGGGCTGGTGCCGCAGGTGCTTCGAGAGGTACTTCGACACCTTCACGGTGCGTCTTTCGTCCATGCCGCCAGCGTGCCCGCGAGACAAGCGTCACGCACGCGATTTTGGACCGGATGTTTGATCCACAACCAAGTGGAGTTATCCACAGCGGAATTGATTGTTCTGTGGACAACAGCTCTTTGGTTTAGGGTGATTGGTCAAGTTCTTTTATCTTTCGTGCACTTGCTGTCAGGTCATCCAAGGTGCGTGTCTGCACCTCCCGTTCCGTGGCCGCCGTGATGAACGCCTGGAGATGCTCGGGGCCGACGAGCCTCTCCACCGCCTGAATTGTGGAGGCGGGGATCAGGACGGGGAGCGATTCGCTCGTCCGCTGGACGGGGGTGTCCGCATGGAGGTGCTGTCGTAGGTGCCGGGTCGCCAACGCGCGCATGGCGCGGGCGAGTTCCGCGTCGACCGATTGCTGAGCGAGAGGGCGCAGTCGTCGTACCAGCGCGGCGGCCTCGGCCGTTTCCGCCTCGCTCGGAGGCTGGTGTCCCCCGAGGTAGCGAGCGAAGACGTGCTCGGTGGTGAAGTCCAGGAAACGGGCGGCGACGTGCTCGATCTGTCCCCTCAACTCCCTGAGGTGGCCCGTGATCGCCGACAACGGAACCCCCGCAGCGTGCAACTCGACTGCGACAGACAGCTCTTGAGGGCTCGGCACGAGGAAGAGATGCTCCTCGCCGGGGACCGGCTCCAGTACGCCCAACGCGACCGCGTCCGTCACCGCGGCCTCGTCCGGGACCCCGCCGAACCGCTCGATCAACTCGGACCGGGTGATCCGGACGGCCTCCTCGTCGGTCCATGGTCCTTCGACCTCGGCGACCAGGCCGAGCACTCCTCCAAGGCCGCGGCCTGTGTCCCAGGCGTCGAGGAGTTCCTTGATGGAGGCCAAGGTGTACCCGCGGTCGAGGAGGTCCGCGATCTGGTGCAACCGGTGGAGATGGGAGTCCGCGTAGACGTTCGCCCGGCCGCGCCGCTCGGGGCGGGGGAGCAGCCCCTTGTCCTGGTAGGCGCGGATGGTGCGGACGGTCGTGCCGCTGCGGTGCGCCAGTTCCTCGATGCGGTAGACGGGGGCCGGGTTGGCGGAGGAGGCGGGCACGGGCGGTTGGGCGGCGGCAGGCGGGGGCGTGGCGGTGGCGGTGCCTGCTGTGGTGGCCCGATGGGTGGCCGGGGCGGAGGTGCGCGCGGCGGCCGCGGGCGCGCCGGTCGTCTCGGCCGGTTCGTCGTTCATGGTCCTCATACCTTCCCCGCCCCCTTCTCCCTGTGCCGGCCTGGCGAGCACGCCGTCTACGTCCCCGCCCGTACGATCGCGGCTGCCGCCGTACGCGCCGCGGGCGACTGCGCAAGATACTCGACAGCCCTGCGCAGCGAACCCTCCTGAGAGGGATGGTAGGAGCGCCGCAGATAGCGGGGCACGGCCGCGCCGAGCTCCTTCCAGGTGGGCAGCAGCCCTTTACGGACAGCTCTGTTGTGCGCGGCGAGGGAGTAGCGCAGGCGTCCGGCGAGCTGCGGGTCGTGCCGTATCAGATACGCGGTGCCCCACACCCACATGTAGAGCATCATCGGCGCCGTGACCGCCATCCCGGCGACACGGCGGGCGTAGCGGGGCCGGCCCCGGCCGCCGCAGTGCTGGTACATGTCGAAGGCAACCGCACGGTGTTCGACCTCTTCCGCGCCGTGCCAGCGCAGCAGGTCGAGCATGACCTCGTCGGCTCCGGCCCGGTCGAGCCCCTCCGCAGCCAGGACCCAGTCGCCCAGCACCGCCGTGAACTGCTCGATCGCCGCGATCAACGACAGTCGGAAGCGCAGCCACTCCCGGGCCGGGATCGGCGCTCCCAGGGGAGGCCTCTCGCCGAGAAGCTTCTCGAAGAGGAAGTCGACGTATCTGGTGAAGTCCGCGGTGTCGAGCCGCTGTTCCGCGAGATGGTTCAGCACATGCGCGTGCTGCACGCTGTGTGTGGCTTCCTGCCCCATGAACCCCTTCACGTCCTTGCGGAGTTCGCGGTCCGTGACCAGCGGCAGGGCCTCCTTGAAGACCTTCACGAACCACCGTTCCCCCGCCGGCAGCAGCAGATGCAGCACGTTGATCACGTGGGTGGCGGTCGGCTCGTCGGGGATCCAGTGCAGCGGAGTCCTCTCCCAGTCGAAGGACACCCTTCGTGGCGCGATCGCGTGCCGCTCCGCCCCGTCCTCGGGTTGCTCTGCGTACGGGCTCACAGCCGCGGCTCCAGTCGGGCGAGCGCGCGCAGCGCCTTCGGAGTGAAGCGTGACAAGAGGCGTCCCCCGCGGGCCTCCGGGGTGACGGGCACCACGGCCTGGTTGCGCACCACCGCCCGCAGAACGGCGTCCGCGACCTTCTCCGGAGGGTAGTTCCGCAGACCGTACAGCCGGGCGGCGTTCCGCTGCCGGCGCTTCTCCTCCTCGGCGTCGACGCCGACGAAGCGAGCGGTCGAGGTGATGGTCGTGTTGATGATGCCGGGACAGATCGCCGAGACCCCGATGCCCTGGCCGGAAAGCTCCGCGCGGAGGCATTCGCTGAGCATGAGGACGGCCGCCTTGGAGGTGCTGTAGGCGGGCAGGGTCCGTGAGGGCAGATAGGCCGCGGCCGAGGCGGTGTTGACGATGTGGCCGCCCTGCCCGCGCTCGGCCATCTGTCTGCCGAAGAGGCGGCAGCCGTGGATCACGCCCCACAGGTTGACGTCGAGGACCTTCCGCCAGTCCTCGGGCGTGGTGTCGAGGAAGGAACCCGAGAGCCCGATCCCCGCGTTGTTCACGAGGACGTCCACCACGCCGTACTCGGTGGCGACCTTCTCGGCGAGTTTCTCCATGGCCTGCTCGTCGGAGACGTCGACTGTCTCGGCCCATGCCTCGGGCGCGCCGATCAGCCGGGACAGTTCCGCGGTGCGGGCCGCGCCCTCCGTGTCCCGGTCGACGGCGATGACGCGCGCACCGGCTTCGGCGAACGCGAAGGCGGTGGCCCGGCCGATCCCGCCCGCCGCGCCAGTGACCAGCACCAACTGCCCCCCGAACCGGTCGGCGTACTTGCCGGTGGCGGTCGGCGCCGGGCGTCCGCCCTCGGTGGCCGTGACGAACTCGGTGATCCAGGAGGCCAGTTGGTGAGGGCGTGTGCGCGGGATCCAGTGCTTGGCGGGCAGAGTGCGGCGGACCAGTCGTGGAGCCCACTGCTCCAGTTCGTCGTAGAGCCGCTCGGACAGGAACGCGTCTTCGAGGGGGGTGATGAGCTGCACGGGCGCGTGCGCGTACGCGTCGTCCCGCGGCGCGGCGAGACGGGGGCGTACGTTGTCCCGGTACAGCCATACGCCGTGCGCGGCGTCCTCGGGCAGCGACCTGGACGGATAGCCTCCGCCCGGCGACAGTTTCTCGGCCCGCTGGATCATGCGGGGCCACCGCTTGCCGAGCGGGCCGCGCCAGGCGAACTCGGGCAGTCCGGGGGTGTGGAGGGCGTAGATGTACCAGGACCTGACGCCCTGGTCGAGAAGCTGGCCGAGCCGGCGCGGAGTGGGGAACTTCGTGCGCCGCTTGATCCAGTGGCCGAGGTGGTCGAGCGACGGTCCGGACATCGACGTGAAGGACGCGATACGGCCCTCGGTGCGCTTGACCGTCACGAACTCCCAGCCCTGCACCGAGCCCCAGTCGTGTCCCACGAGATGAACGGGCCGCTCGGGGCTGACGGCGTTCACGACCGCCAGGAAGTCGTCCGTCAGTTTCTCCAGGGTGAACCCGCCGCGCAACGGTCGCGGCGCCGTCGACCCGCCGTGGCCGCGCACGTCGTACAACACCACATGGAAACGCTCGGCGAGGCGCGCCGCGACCTCGGACCAGACCTCCTTGGAGTCTGGATAGCCGTGCACGAGCAGCACCGTCGGCTGCTCGGGGTCACCCAGTTCGGCAACGCACAGCTCGACCCCGTCGGCGCGCACCCTGCGCTCTCGCGCACCCGTCTGCCCCACCGGAGCCTCCACCTCTTCCCCCTCGCTCATCGGCACTTCTCCTCCGCCCACCGCCGTACGTGCGGCAGGTCGTCGTCCAGCCAGAACGCGCTCTCCTCCGGGTCCCGGGAGTCGGTGACGACCAGGATCTCCTCGAACTTGGCGCCCGTCCCGCGGAAGCCGAGGTGCGGCTCGACGGCCCACAGACCGGGCTGCGGCGGATGGTCCGAGAACCGGTACGGGGACCACAAGGGCGACCAGCCGTCACGGTGCCCGTGCAACGCGTCTGCCGCCAGGCCCTTCAGCGCCTGTGTGCCGAACCCGAGGACATGGGGTGACCAGCGACGTTCCTTGACCCGGTCGACCTTGTGCGCGATGACGCCGAAGGGGTACGCGCGATGGCGGTTGGCGTACCCCTGGCGGACCATGAGCCGGTCCACGTTCTCGTAGATCTCCCGCAGCGAACGCCGCTCGCGCACCTCGCGCAGGATCAGCTCCCGGTGCGCTTCGAGGTCCGCCATCAGCCTGTCGTGCAGGGGACTGGGACCGAGGCAGCCCGAGTAGCCGATGTCCGCGGTGCGGCCCTTGTAGACGGGGGCCATGTCGAGGATGAACGGCATGCCCGGCTCGAGGCGGCGGTCGGTGGGGAAGAACTGCAGAGGTATGCGGAAGTTCACGAACGCCGTGCGGTCACCGAACCAGGCGAAGGGCAGGTGGAACCAGTCCCGCACCCCGCGCTCCCGCAGCCAGCGGCGCTGCATCCGCGCCGCCTCGCGCTCGGTCACGCCCGGTCTGAGCTGTGCCGAGACCGCTTCCGCGCACTCGTATGCGAGGGCCTGCACCTCACGGAACCCTCGTAGGTCCGCCGTGCGTTCCCCTGTCACCGAGGTCATGTCACCGCCCCACCTGTCTCCGTTGACTACGGTCCGTGTCCGCAATGTGACATTGATGAATGTGACAGTGACAGGAGGCTGCGTCAAGAGCGGTGGCCCAGGCTGTGGAGAACCGCGGGCACCAGATGGAGGCGCCGGTCGTTCTCCCATCGCGGCGACCACTCCCGCCGCGCCCCGGTCTGCCGATTGTTCGACCTCAGGGTGACCCCTAGGGGGACTGGCGGCTGACGCCCCCTACGGGCCCGTACGACTCGAGGGTGACGTCGAGACAGCTCTGCGGGGTGACGACCACCAAGGCCTCCCGGCCCTAGTGTCGAGAACGTGACTGTGATCGCGACCGAAAGCCTGAGCAAGCGGTTCCCGAGGGTGACCGCCCTTGACCGGCTCTCCGTGGACATCGGACCCGGTGTGACGGGACTCGTCGGCGCCAATGGCGCCGGCAAGTCCACGCTGATCAAGATCCTCCTGGGTCTGTCCCCCGCCACGGAAGGCCGTGCCGAGGTGCTCGGACTGAACGTCGCCAGCGAGGGCGGCGCCATCCGCGAGCGCGTCGGTTACATGCCGGAGCACGACTGCCTTCCGCCCGACGTGTCGGCCACCGAGTTCGTCGTGCACATGGCCCGGATGTCAGGGCTCCCGCCGACCGCCGCGCGCGAGCGGACCGCCGACACCCTGCGCCACGTCGGCCTCTACGAGGAGCGGTACCGCCCGATGGGCGGCTACTCCACCGGCATGAAGCAGCGTGTGAAGCTGGCCCAGGCCCTGGTGCACGACCCGCAGCTGGTCTTTCTGGACGAGCCGACGAACGGCCTCGACCCGGTCGGCCGGGACGAGATGCTCGGCCTGATCCGCCGCATCCACACCGACTTCGGTATCTCGGTCCTGGTCACGTCGCACCTGCTGGGCGAGCTGGAGCGCACCTGCGACCACGTCGTGGTGATCGACGGTGGCAAGCTTCTGCGGTCCAGTTCCACGCGGGACTTCACGCAGAGCACGGCCACCCTCGCGATCGAGGTCACGGACACCGACGAGCACCCCGACGGCACCCGCGCGCTGCGCGAGGCACTCCACGCGCGTGGTGTGACCGTCTCCGACGGCAGCGGCCTCCCCGGCGCCGGCCACATCCTGCTGCTCACCGCGCAGGGCGAGGAGACCTACGACCTGATCCGTGACGTGGTCGCCGACCTGGGTCTCGGTCTGGTCCGCATGGAGCAGCGCAGGCACCACATCGCCGAGGTGTTCCAGGACGGCGACGAGCAGGCGATTTCCCAGCGGACGCAGGATGCCTGGAAGGAGACGGTCGGCCATGGCGGTTGAGCAGACCCGGGCCCAGGCCCCGGCCCACGCCGGTGCACAGCCCACACGCACCGGCGAACAGAGCCGGATCCACAACATCGGCTACCGCAGCTACGACGGCCCCCGTCTGGGCCGCGCCTACGCCCGCCGCTCGCTGTACTCGCAGTCTCTGCGCGGCGCGTACGGGCTCGGCCGTTCGGCCAAGTCCAAGGTGCTGCCGATGATGCTCTTCGCGGTGATGTGCGTGCCGGCGGCCATCATGGTGGCGGTCGCGGTCGCCACCAAGGCAAACGACCTGCCCATCAAGTACACCGACTACGCGATCATCATGCAGGCCGTCATCGGCCTGTACGGCGCCTCCCAGGCGCCCCAGGCCGTCTCCCTCGATCTGCGCTTCAAAACAGTGCCGTTGTACTTCTCGCGCCCGATCGAGACCTCGGACTACGTGCGCTCCAAGTACGCCGCGCTGGCCTCGGCGCTCTTCATCATCACCGCCGTCCCTCTCGTCGTGCTCTACGTGGGCGCCCTTCTGGCCAAGCTGGACTTCACCGACCAGACCAAGGGCTTCGCACAAGGACTGGTGTCCGTGGCACTCCTGTCACTCCTCTTCGCCGGCATCGGCCTGGTCATCTCGGCGGTCACGCCCCGCCGAGGGTTCGGCATCGCCGCCGTCATCGCGGTCTTCACCATCTCCTACGGGGCCGTGTCCGTCGTACAGGCCATCGCCGACGTGCAGTCCAGCAGTGACGTGATCCCCTGGCTCGGACTCTTCTCGCCGATCACGCTGATAGACGGTGTGCAGACCGCCTTCCTGGGCGCCACCTCCGCCTTCCCCGGTGGGCATGGGCCGTCCGGCGGACAGGGAGTCGTCTACCTCCTCGTCGTCCTGGGTCTCATCGCGGGCTCCTACGGCCTGCTGATGCGCCGCTACCGAAAGGCCGGGCTGTGACCACGCTCAACATCGACCACGTCTCACGCTGGTTCGGCAACGTGGTGGCGGTCAACGACATCACGATGACCATCGGCCCCGGCGTCACCGGCCTCCTCGGCCCGAACGGCGCCGGGAAGTCCACCCTCATCAACATGATGGGCGGCTTCCTCGCCCCCTCCACGGGCGCGGTCACCCTCGACGGCCGGCCGGTGTGGCGCAACGAGCAGATCTACAAGGACATCGGCATCGTCCCGGAACGGGAGGCGATGTACGACTTCCTCACGGGCCGCGAATTCGTCCTCGCCAACGCCGAGTTGCAGGGTCTGGGCGCGACTGCGGCCCAACGGGCGCTCGCCACGGTGGAGATGGAGTACGCGCAGGACCGCAAGATCTCGACGTACTCCAAGGGCATGCGGCAGCGCGTGAAGATGGCGTCCGCGCTGGTCCACGACCCGTCCCTGCTGCTGCTCGACGAGCCGTTCAACGGGATGGACCCGCGCCAGCGCATGCAGCTCATGGACCTGCTGCGGCGCATGGGCGACGAGGGCCGATCGGTGCTGTTCTCCTCGCACATCCTCGAAGAGGTGGAGCAGTTGGCCTCCCACATCGAGGTGATAGTCGCCGGGCGGCACGCGGCGAGCGGCGACTTCCGGCGCATCCGGCGCCTGATGACCGACCGGCCGCACGTCTATCTGGTGCGTTCCAGCGACGACCGGGCACTGGCAGCCGCACTGATCGCCGACCCGTCCACCGCCGGCATCGAAGTGGACGTGACCGAGGGCGCGCTGCGCATCCAGGCCGTCGACTTCGGACGGTTCACCGCTCTGTTGCCGAAGGTCGCCCGGGACCAGGGCATCCGTCTGCTCACGGTCTCGCCGTCGGACGAGTCCCTGGAGTCCGTGTTCTCGTATCTGGTCGCGGCGTAGGAGGCCGAAGATGTACGACCCCACAGTCGCCCGGCTCACCTACCGGGCTCTGCTCGGCCGCCGTCGGGCCCTCATTCTCGGCGCGCTGCCGGTGCTGCTGCTCGTGATCTCCGCGGCCGTACGCGGTCTCAGCGGAGCCGACGACCAGGTGGCGGCCGACCTGCTCGGCGGGTTCGCGCTCGCCACCATGGTGCCGATCATCGGCGTCATCGCGGGGACGGGTGCGATCGGGCCCGAGATCGATGACGGCTCGGTGGTGTATCTGCTGGCGAAGCCGGTGAAGCGGTCGACGATCATCTCCACGAAGCTGATCGTGGCGATCGCCGTGACCATGGCCTTCTCGGCGATACCGACGTTCGTCGCGGGCCTCATCCTGAACGGCAACGGGCAGCAGATCGCGGTCGCCTACACGGTGGCGGCGCTGGTCGCCTCCATCGCGTACGCGGCGATGTTCCTGCTGCTGGGCACGGTCACCCGGCACGCGGTCGTCTTCGGGCTGGTCTACGCGCTCGTCTGGGAGGCCCTGTTCGGGTCGCTGGTGCAGGGGGCGCGCACGCTCAGCGTCCAGCAGTGGTCCCTCGCGGTGGCCCAGAAGGTCACCGACGGAGACCTCGTGACCTCCGAGGTCGGACTGCCCACGGCGGTGATCCTGCTGACGGTCGTGACGGCCGGGGCCACGTGGTACGCGGGGCAGAAGCTGCGGACGCTGAAGCTGGCCGGCGAGGAGTGAGCAACCTCCGGGGAGGCGGCCGCGGCGCCCTTGCGGGCACGTGGCCGCTCCGGAGGGCCCCCGCGGGCTTGACGGTGGCTTCACACACGTCCGGGCACACTGGGCAGGGGGAGCGAAGCGGTAGGAGACGGCCAGGAAGGGCGGCCAGGAGGCAGGAGGACACGGGGATGACAGCTGAGGTCACACCCGACGGGGGCGAGCAGCCGGACATGGCGTCCGGAGGCCGTTCCCGGGCGGCGCCAGGGGGCGGAGGCAAGAGTCGCGACGAGTCCGGGGGCGTCTGGGACGACGTCGAACTGGACGAGGACTTCATCCGGTCCGCGGAGACCGCCGAGCCATCGGCGAGGGCTCGGATGCTCGCGGCGCGTTGGCGGGAGCAGGCGCCCGACCCCCAGCCGTGGCGTTCGGACGAACCGCCCGCGGGTTGGTTCTTCAGCAAGGCGCGCCGACGCAAGCGGCGTCGCCGCTGACCGTTCTACGGGGCGGGACGGACGCCGCCGATATTCGGTGGCGGACAAGTCGGCTGCCAGGCAGAGTGGTTGGAGTCCAGGCTGCCGGATCGAGGCGGCACCACGTTCTGGGAGAGGAGCCCGGCGATGCTGTTCATCAGACGCAGTCCGTCGAGTTCCCGACAGGGCAGTCCGCGGCGGAATCCGGAGTAGTTACCCCTCCGTCGAGTTCGCGCCGCAAGGGAACTGCCCGGGGCGGCCGCTTCGAGCACGCGAATCGCTTCGCGTGGGCCGCCCACCCGGAGGATTGGCCGAGTGGTAAGGCACCGGCTTGCTAAGCCGTGGTCGGGTTCTGCCCGCGCACGTTCGAATCGTGCATCCTCCGCCGGATCGCTGTCGCTGTGACTCGGCCGAGTGCCGGGGTTCGGGGGCGCGTGTGAGGGCTCTCGGTGTTGATGCCGAGGTACCGAACCCGGGTCGGCCGTCGTTCCCCGCGGACAGGCCCTCGAACCGTAGTAGCAGCACCAACAGGCCCTGTACACAATGACCCCGGCCATCGTCCCCCAAGCCGCAGCCAAGGTCACCGCGACAGCCACAGCCTGACTGACCCCGGACCACAGGCCGCGCCCGCCGAGACCGGCCAACACCCCCTCACCCGCGGTCCTCAGGCCCGCCGCAAGCCCAAGACCCCAAGACCCCCGGACCCCAGCCCACTGGCCCCGGGCCTACCGCCCTCGAAGCCCACCGGCCCTGCGCCACAGATCCCGAAGCCCATCGGCCCTGCCCTCCGGCCTCGAAACCCCCGGCCCTGAAGCCGGGGTGACCTGACGGTGGTGGACGGCGCGACGTGAAGGGTCTCAGTCGGGCAGGAGGCGTTCCAGGATCTCGGCGATGCCGTCGGCGTCGTTGGAGGAGGTCACTTCGTTGGCGACGGCTTTGAGGGTGGGATGGGCGTTGGCCATGGCGACGCCGTGGGCGGCCCAGTTGAGGAGCGGGATGTCGTTGGGCATGTCGCCGAAGGCGATCGTGTCGGCGGCCTTGGCACCGAGGCGGCGCGCGGCGAGGGAGAGCCCGGTGGCCTTGGTGAGGCCGAGGGGGAGGAGTTCGACGATGCCCTCGCCGGCCATGGCCACCGTGACGAAGCCGCCGGCTGCCCGCTGGGCGGCTTCGGTGAGTTCGTCGGTGCTCAGGGTGGGGTGCTGGATGTAGATCTTGTTGAGCGGCGCCGACCAGAGGTCGGACACCTCCGTGAACGGGACCGTGGGCAGGGTGCCCCGGAAGACGTAACCCGGGCCGGACAGCAGCTCGCCGTCCAGGCCCGCGCGGCTGGCGGCCAGGTGGAGCGGGCCGACTTCCGCCTCGATCTTGGCGAGGGCCACCGCGGCGAGCCTCCGGTCCAGGGTGACCGCCGTGAGGAGGCGGTGCTCCCCGGCGTGGTACACCTGGGCGCCCTGGCCGCAGACGGCCAGGCCGCGGTAGCCGAGGTCGTCGAGGATGTGGCGGGTCGAGGGGACGGCCCGGCCGGTGACGACGATGTGGGCGGCGCCCGCCGCGGTGGCCGCGGCGAGCGCCTCACGGGTGCGCTCCGAGACCGAGTCGTCGGAGCGCAGGAGCGTTCCGTCGAGGTCGGTCGCGATCAGCTTGTACGGGAAGCCCGAGGGGGCCGAGAGGACCCCTCGGGCTTCCCCGGTGGCAGCCGCGTCGCTCACTTGGTGACCGGCTCCAGGACCTCGCGGCCGCCCAGGTACGGGCGCAGGACCTCGGGGACCCGGACGGAGCCGTCGGCCTGCTGGTGGTTCTCCAGGATCGCGACGATCGTGCGCGGGACGGCGCAGAGCGTGCCGTTGAGTGTGGCCAGCGGGCGGACCTGCTTGCCGTCGCGGACGCGGATCGACAGCCGGCGGGACTGGAACTCGGTGCAGTCCGAGGTCGAGGTCAGCTCGCGGTACTTCCCCTGGGTGGGGATCCACGCCTCGCAGTCGAACTTGCGCGAGGCCGAGGAACCGAGGTCGGCGGAGGCGACGTCGATGACGCGGAACGGGAGTTCCAGCGACGTCAGCCACTGCTTCTCCCAGTCCAGCAGGCGCTGGTGCTCGGCCTGGGAGTCCTCCGGGGTGACGTACGAGAACATCTCCACCTTGTCGAACTGGTGGACGCGGAAGATGCCGCGGGTGTCCTTGCCGTGTGAACCGGCCTCGCGGCGGAAGCACGGCGAGAAGCCGGCGTAGCGCAGCGGGAGGCGGTCGGCGTCGATGATCTCGTCCATGTGGTACGCGGCGAGTGCCACCTCGGAGGTGCCGACCAGGTAGAGGTCGTCCTTGTCCAGGTGGTAGACGTCCTGGGCGGCCTGGCCGAGGAAGCCGGTGCCGGCCATCGACTGCGGGCGGACCAGCGCCGGGGTCAGCATCGGGGTGAAGCCGGCCGCGGTGGCCTGGGACATCGCGGCGTTGACGAGGGCGAGCTCCAGGAGGGCGCCGACGCCCGTCAGGAAGTAGAAGCGCGAGCCCGAGACCTTGGCGCCGCGCTCGGTGTCGATGGCGCCGAGCAGCGTGCCCAGCTCCAGGTGGTCCTTGGGCGCGAACCCCTCGGCCGTGAAGTCGCGGATCTCGCCGTGCGTCTCCAGCGTGACGAAGTCCTCCTCGCCGCCGACGGGGACGTCGGGGTGGACGAGGTTGCCGAGCTGGAGGAGGAGCTCCTGGGTCTCGGTGTCGGCCGCGTCGCGTTCGGCGTCGGCGGCCTTCACGTCGGCCTTGAGCTGCTCCGCGCGCTTCAGCAGCTCGGCCTTCTCCTCGGCGGTGGCCTTGGGGATCAGCTTGCCGAGCGACTTCTGTTCGGCGCGCAGCTCGTCGAAGCGGACGCCGGAGGACCTGCGCCGCTCGTCGGCAGACAGGAGAGCGTCGACGAGCGCGACGTCCTCTCCACGGGCGCGCTGGGAGGCGCGCACACGGTCGGGGTCCTCACGGAGCAGGCGAAGGTCAATCACCCCTCAAGGCTACCGGGGAGTGCTTCCGCCCCACGACCCGGAATTGCGGTACGCCGCCACCGTTGCGATTTGCGAGAAATGTTCCCGCGGCCATGGGGTTGAGGGGCGTCAATGAATGGGGGGCGACCCCCTGAAGGAAGGCGTGAAGACGGCCTTTGGTTGACTCGATTCCCTTGTGCTGCACGGGACTTGGTGCTCGCCCGTCCACAGGAATCCACAGTGCCGGAAAGTTATCCACAGGCTGTGTGAAAGATCTGTGGACGGTTGGAAAGATCGTTTCGAAGAGTGGGGGCCGACTTCAGGATTCCCGGCCCAAACCGCCCTCACGTCCACGTTCGAGTGGATTCATGCGGGAATGGGGCGCCCTAAAGGGTTGACTCGGGGAAACGCATGGACGAAGGGTGATCTACGGGGGTGTGGACAGAGCGGGGTTCGGTAAGGGGATTTGTCGACTGCACGGCTCTGCTGTGTCGACTTGTCCCCAGATCGAGAAGCCAGCCTGTGGATAACTTCTGTGGACAAAGAAAATAAGCAGGTAGGACCGCCGTGTGGCCTAGAACCGACCGTCCTGGCAGCGCGCCACCCAGTCCGCAGCGGCGACGAACTCGGCGTCCGAGGTCCCGGGCAGAGCGGGCCGCATCTTCGCCACGGCGGCGTCCGCACGCGGGTACGAACCGAGGAAGCGCACCTGGAGGCAGACCCGCTTGAGGCCCATCAGTGCCTCGGCGACCCGGCGGTCGGAGATGTGGCCCTCTGCGTCGATGGCGAAGCAGTAGTTGCCGATGCCCTCACCGGTCGGGCGGGACTGGAGCAGCATGAGGTTGACGCCGCGGACGGCGAACTCGCCGAGCAGATCGCGCAGACCACCGGGGTGGTCGTCGCGTTGCCAGATGACGACGGAGGTCTTGTCGGCGCCGGTCGGGGCGGCGGGCCGGGCTGGACGGCCGACCAGGACGAACCGGGTCTGGGCGTTCTCCGCGTCGTGGATCTCCGTCTCCAGGGCCTCCAGCCCGTACCGCGAGGCCGCGAACTCGCCGGCGAAGGCGGCGTCGTAACGGCCCTCCTGGACGAGCCGGGCGCCGTCGGCGTTCGAGGCGGCGGACTCCCAGACGACGTCCGGGGGGAGGTTGGCCTTCATCCAGTTGCGGACCTGCGGCTGGGCGGCCGGGTGCGCGGTGACGGTCTTGATCTCGGAGAGCTTCGTGCCCGGGCGGACCAGCAGCGCGAAGGTGATCGAGAGGAGCACCTCGCGGTAGATCATCAGCGGGGCGCCGGCGACCAGCTCGTCGAGGGTCGTGGTGATACCGCCCTCGACGGAGTTCTCGATCGGGACGAAGGCGGCCTCGGCCTCGCCGTTACGGACGGCGTCGAGGGCGGCGGGGACGGACACCATCGGGACGAGCTCGCGGGTCGCGGACTCCGGCAGCGTGCGCAGGGCGACCTCGGTGAAGGTGCCCTCGGGGCCGAGGTACACGTAGCTGGCTGGCATGACCTCACCCTAATGGGCCTACACGGGGACGGCGCACGACCACCGTCCCCACCACCCCTGCGGGCGACCCCGGCCCCGCAGCGTCCCCACCGCGGGCCCGGGACACCACGCGCCGGATCCGGACCTCAGCAGGGCCCCGGGAGCACCTCGACACCAACCTCAGCAGGGCCCCGGCCGGACGTCGACACCGACTGACCTCAGGAGGGCCCCTGTCGGACATCGACACCGACTGACCTCACCAGGCCCTCCGGCCGGACGTCGGCCACGGCCCCGGCGCACTCCGGCTCACTCCGCCGTACCCGCTACCCCTCCAGCAGCCGCTGGCCCACGTACTCGCCCTTCGCCGCGCCGCCCGGCACCGCGAAAAGGCCGCTGGACTCGTGGCGGATGAACCGGGAGAGGGCGTCACCGCGGTCGAGTTTGCGCTGGACGGTGACGAAGCCGCGGAGGGGGTCGGCCTGCCAGCAGACGAAGAGGAGGCCCGCGTCGGGGACGCCCTTCGCGTCGATGCCGTCGTGGAAGGAGAACGGCCGGCGCAGCATGGCCGCGCCACCGTTCTGGTCGGGACGGCTGATCCGGGCGTGTGCGTTGATCGGGACGAGCAGGTTGCCCTGGGAGTCGGTCTTCTCCAGGTCCATCTCGGTCGTCTCCGTCGCCTTCGCGCCCCCGCTCAAGGGAGCGCCGTCCGACTTCCGCCGCCCGATGACGTCCTCCTGCTCCTTCTGGGAGAGCTGCTCCCAGTCGTCGAGGAGCATGCGGATACGGCGTACGACGGCGTACGAACCGTTCGCCATCCATGCCGGGTCGCCGGACGCCCCCGACGCGGGGACGAAGATCCGCTCGTCGAAGTCGGGCTCGGCCGGCTTCGGATTGCGCGTGCCGTCGATCTGCCCCATCAGATTGCGGGCCGTCATGGGGTGCGCCGTGGCTCCAGGCGAACGGTTGAAGCCGTTCATCTGCCAGCGCACCCGGGCCGCGCCCCCCGCGTCCTTCTGGATCGCGCGCAGGGCGTGGAAGGCGACGAGGGCGTCGTCGGCGCCGATCTGCACCCACAGATCGCCGTTGCTGCGTGCCTTGTCCAACTGGTCGGAGGAGAAGTCCGGCAACGGGTCCAGTGAGTCGGGGCGCTGCTTCTCCAGCCCCGTACGGGCGAAGAAGCTGTGCCCGAAGCCGAAGGTGACCGTCAGCGACGAGGGGCCGGCGTCACGTGCCACCCCCGTGTCGTCCTGGGCCGCGGCCTCGCCCGCCATCAGCCGCCGGGCCGTCTCCGACCAGCGGCGCAGCAGCGCGGCCGCCTCCCTGCGGCCCGCCCCGGCGACCAGGTCGAACGCGACGAGGTGGCCGCGGGCCTGGAGCGGCGTCGTGATCCCCGGCTGATGTTTCCCGTGAAACATCACCTCACCCGCCCCGAGGGAGGAGAGCGGGGTGACCTCCTTCCCGGCGTCGGACGAGGAGGACGCGTCGGAGGAGGCGGAGGATCCGGCCGCGTATCCGGCCGCTCCCCCGGCCGCGCCCAGGGCGAGCCCCGTGGCACCGGCGGTGCCGAGCAGACGGCGTCGCGAGATCGCCTTCTGGGAAGGGGCGCCCTCGGAAGAGGTGTTCTTGGAGGGCCCGTCCACGGACGAGGCGCCCTTGGCGGGGACGCCTTCGGACGGGGCGCCGGACGGGACGGTGGTGGACTGGTCGGTCATGGTGCGGTTCAGCCGATCTTCGCGTTCTTGCTCACGGTCACCTGGTCGATGTCTGACGTGCGCACGGTGACCTCGATGTTCCAGTCGCCCGCCATGGGGATCTGCACGCCGTCGGCCGTCCAGTGCCCGCCGGCGATGTGGTCGGGCACCACGGGCAGGGGGCCGATGTCCTTGGCCTCCAGGGTGAAGGCGACCTTCACCTCGGGGATGTCGTAGGCCGTGCCGTCGGGGCGCTGGACGTAGACGTGCATCTCGTTGGCGCCGACGCGCGCCGGGTCGATCTCCAGCCGGACGACGCCCTTGCCGTTCTTGCCCCCGGTGTCGAACGACATGTCGAGCGCCAGCGCCCCCGACTGGGTGTCCGGTGCGACGGCCGCGTTGGCCGCCTTGGCCTCCTCCACGGTGCGGCCCGGCTCGGTGGAGGTCAGGGCGGTGGTGACGGCGAGGAGGACGACGGCGACGCCCGCCTCCGCGAGCACCGACCGGCGCAGGCCCCGCCGGCCCGGATCGGCGTCCCGCAGCCGCTTCTGGCGCGCGGTGGCCATCGCGGCCCGCTGCCGGGCCAGCTGCGCGGCGCGCTCGGGGTCGCCGCCGTCATGGCCGGTGCCGCCGGCGCCATCGCCGGCGCCACCAGCGGCATCCCCGGCGCCGCCGGTGTCTTCGCCCGCGTCACCCGCGCCCCCGGTGGCGGACACGGCGACCGCGGCCTTCTCCCGGTCCGCCTCCACCGGCGCCGGTGCCTCCGCCAGCTGGGCGGTCCAGCGGCGGGAGATCCACGCGATCCCGACCAGCACGGCGACCAGGCCGACCTTCACGAGCAGCAGCTGCCCGTAGGACGTGCCGGTCAGCGCCGACCAGGTGCCGACCTGCCGCCAGGAGGCGTAGACCCCGGTGGCCGCCAGCACCAGGACGCTGCCGAACGCGACCCGCGAGAACCGGCGTACGGCCGCGGTCTCGATCTGCGCGTCGGCGGGTGCCCGGAACAACGCCACGAGCAGCGTCGCCAGACCGCCCAGCCACGCGGCGACCGCCAGCAGGTGCAGGATGTCGAGGGGCATGGCGAGGCCGGCCTGGAGACCGGTCGAGGCGTGCTCGGCCATCGCCCAGCTCGCGGCGAGCCCGGCGGCGACCACGCCGCCACCGATGGCCAGTCCGAAGGTGAGGTCTCGCTGGTAGGAGCCGTCGTCGGCGTCGGAGGGTTCGCCGTCGTCCTCGGAACCCGCCCCCTCCGCGCGGCCGGCCTCCCGGGCGCCTTCTTCCTGCTCGACGCCCTCGCCCGCGCTCTCGCCACCGACGTCGTCCTCCTCGTCGTCGTTCTCGTCCTCGTCCTCGTCCCGCCGTGCGTACGCGCCGAGGAGGACCGCGATGAAGAGGGCCGCCGCGGCGAGCAGCAGCAGGCGGGAGACGAGTGCGGCACCCGTCTTCGTCTGGAGGACGTCGCTGAGCAGAACCAGGTCGAAGACGTCGCCGAGCTTGCCGGATCCGGTGTACGAGCCGCGCAGCAGCAGCATGGCCAGGGTGGCCACGGCGAGCGTGAGCCACCCGGAGACCACGAGCCGCTGCACGGGGCGTACCCCGGCACCGCGCTGCCAGCAGGCCAGGACGAACGCGGCGCCGCCGACCAGCAGGATGAAACCGGCGTACGACAGATAGCGGGCGAACCCGTAGAGCGTGCCGACCACCCCGCCGCCGGCCTCCTGGCCCGGCACGGGGACCGTCGTCTTCGAGGGGGCGCCCACGGAGAAGGTGAAGGCGCCGGAGACGGGGTGGCTGTCCGCCGAGACCACCTGGTAGGTGACGGTGAAGGTGCCATCGGGCTGTCCGGCCCGGAGTGTCACCCCGTAGCTGTTGCCGCCCAGGTCGGCGACATCGCCGGTGTCGACCTGCTTGCCCTTGGGGTCGTACACGCGCACCGAGCCGTCGGACGCCGCGACCTTCTCGGAGAAGGTGAGCGAGATCTGGGACGGCGCCTCCTGGACCACCGACCCCTGCTGCGGGTCGCTGCCGGTGAGCGCGGCGTGCGCGGAGACCGGTACGGCGCCGGCGAGCACCGCCGCGACCGTGGCGAGCAGCAGCAGAAGCGACGCCCGCAGCCGGTTCGACAACGGCGCACCGCCACCAGCCGCCCACCTCGCCACACCGGACCGTCGCGGGCCCTCGAACCGGCTCGCCGCATGGGGCCGTCGCGGGCCCTCGGACCGGCCCGCCGTGTGGGACCGCCGGGGGCCCTCCGAGCGCCTGGCCGTGCTGAACCGCCGTGCCTCGCCGGACGGTCTCGGCCGGCTCCACGGCCGCAACCCGTTCAAGGGCCTCAACGGAGTTCCCTCCCTCAGTGACCGGTCGTCGGCTGGTACGTCGCCGACTTCACGGGCATCTCGACCGTGATGGCCTTGGACTTGGTGAAGTTCAACCGCAGGGACACCGTCTCGCCTTCCTTCGGCTTGCGCTTCAGGTTCTCGAACATCAGGTGGTTTCCGCCGGTCTTGAGGACGAGTTCACCACCGGCGGGGACCTTCAGGGCCGAGACCTGCTGCATCGCCTGCCCGGCCGTCTCGTGGACGGTGACGTCCTGAGCGAGATCGCTGGTCACGGAGGTGAGCTCGTCCGCCGCGCCGCCCTTGTTCTCGATGACGAGGTATCCGGCCGCCATGGAGTCGGTGACCGGCTGCGGCATGTAGGCGGCCTTCACGGACAGCTCGGCCGCAGCGGAGCCGGAGGAGTCCGACGAGCCGCATCCGGTCAGCGCGAGCCCGCCGGCCACGAGTCCACCGGTCACGAGCAGGGCGACCCTCGCCGCACGCACCCTCACGGCTTCGCGCCCTTGAGCAGCTTCGGCAGGTCCTTCTCGTAGTCCTGCACGGTCGCGCTCTTGTCGTACAGCACATAGCCCGCGTCCGTCTTCGGCGAGAACGCGATGACCTGGGTGCCGTGCTCCGAGACGGTCTTGCCGTTCTTGTCCTTGTGCGGCGGGGCGATGGAGATGCCCAGCTTGAGCGCGCCGGCCTGGATCGTGTCGAAGTCGCCGGTCAGGCCGACGATCTCGGGATCGATGCCCTTGAGCCACTTGCCGAGCTCGGCCGGGGTGTCGCGCTCGGGGTCGGTGGTGACGAAGACGATCCGGAGGTCCGCCAGCTCCGACTTCGGCAGCTTCTTCGCGACCTCCTTCTTCGCGACCGCGATGTTGTTCATGGTCAGCGGGCACACGTCGGGGCAGTTGGTGTAGCCGAAGTAGATCAGCGTCGGCTTGCCCTTGGTCTCCTCGCGGAGGTCGTACGACTTGCCCCGGGTGTCGGTGAGCACCAGGTCCGGCTTGGCGAACGGCTGGTCGAGAACCGTGGACGCCTTCGCCGGTCCGGTCTCGGAGACCTCGGCGACGGCTGTCGTGGACGCGTCGTCACTGCCGCAGGCGGAGAGGCCGAGGACCGCCGCGACGATCAGGGCACCGACCGCGTACGTCCTCTTTGCGTTCTTGGCGCTCTTGGCGTTCTTCGAGGTCCTGGGGTTCTTCGAGGACTTCGTGTTCTTCGTATTCGTGCGCATGTGGAGATGTCCCAGGTGGTTCGAGCCCCGGCGCGCACGGGGCGTGCGCCGCGACGGCGGACGCATACGTCGTACGACGAGCGCGTACGCGCCGGGGAGGGGGGAGTCGGGGGTCCGGGTGTCAGCCGTCGGTGCGCCGACGGCCGGCGAGGACGCCGTACGCCACGCCCGCGGCGCCGACGACGATGCCGACGACGGCGAGCACACGGGCCGTGGTGTCGCTGCTGTCGGCGGGCTCGGCCGCGGTCTCCTTCGAGGCGGCCTTGGTGTCCTTCGCGTTCTTCGCGTCCTCCGACTCGTCCGAGGCGGCGGTGGACGAGCCGTGGTGGTCGCCGGACGCGGCGGACAGCGCGAGCACCGGCGCCGGGTACTCGGGCTCCTCCTGCCCCTTCTGCGGGACCTCGATCCAGCGGACGACCTCCTTGTTGGAGTACGTCTGCAGCGCCTTGAAGACCATCTCGTCGGTGTCCTCGGGGAGCTGGCCCACGGAGAGCGGGAACTTCTGGAAGTAGCCCGGCTCGATGCCCTTGCCGGTGGCGGTCCAGGTGACCTTGGAGACGGCCTCGTCGATCTGCTCGCCGTGCAGTTCGATCGGCTTGTCGAGCTTGGCCCGGGTGACCTTGACCTTCCAGCCGGGGACGGCCTCCGGCTGGGCCGAGGCGAGCGGGTGGTCGGTCGGGAAGCTCACCTCGACCTTGGTGGTGGAGGCGTCGTCGCGCTCGTTCGGGACCTTGAAGTTGACGGTCGCGTACCCGCCCTTCGCCGCCGTGCCCTCCGCCGCGACGCTGACGTGCGCGAACGCGGGACCGGACAGGACGAGGACGGCGGAACCTGCGAGGGCGCCGACGGCGGCGATACGAGAAGCCTTCATGACTGGTGACACTCCACGGTGAGTGAGTAGAGGAAGGGACGGAAAGAGACGGACATCGTGCAGGGGAGCGACGCGTGCCATGACCAGGTGAGGGGAGGCGCGAGGAGCGCCGATCGAGCCACGCTCGCACCCGCATCCGCACCCGCACCACACCGGCATCCGCAGCCGCATCCGTACCCGCGCGTGCGCCGCACGCCGACGTCCCCTCCCCTCCCGTGCGGCGCGAAGCGAGGCGACGCAGGGCGGTGAAGCCCCGCGCTGCCAGGCCGTGCGGGCAGTACGTGGAGTGTGAGTGTGAGCGGGCCGTCGTCGTGTCAGGCGGCGAGGGTGAGCACGGCGGTCGGAGGGCCGCGTCGGATCACCGTGTGCTGGAGCGCGGTCGTTCGCGGGGCCGGCGGCGTCGCGTACGCCGGCCGAGGGGCGCGCGAGACGGCGTCCGGCACGCCCGGGAGCCCGGACCGCAGTGCCCGCGCCAGCGCGAGCGCCCCCCGTAGCGACCGGACGAGCGGTTCGTGGGCCGACAGCCGCGCGAGACGGAGCAGCGCGAGGTCGCCGTGGCGGAGCAGCCACCCGGCGGCGACAGCCGCGAGAACGTGGCCGATCAGCATGGGCAGCGACGGCAGGACGGCCGCCGAGGACTCCGGCGCGGTCGTCATGGCGTCCGCCGGGTGGTGCGTGGCGTACGACCCTCCGAGCCCCGCGGTGACGAGGATCCGTCGGGCCTCGGCGGGGCTCATGGCCGCCGCGGTGGCCCCGCAGACGAGACGTGCGGCGCGTTCGACGAGCGCCGCGTCCATGGCGGCGGTGGCCTTCGACGTGGCGCCGGCGCCGTGCTGGCCGAGCCCGAAGAGGGTGTGCAGCACGGTCTGGCCCACGGCGAGCAGGGCCGCGATCCCGGGCAGCGAGCGCTCCCTGTCGGCCAGGGCGGCGGCGACGGCGAAGACGCCGGCGAATCCCACCCCGAGGCTCCACAGCGGAACCGTCGCGCACGAGGCGAGCGCGTGGCCCGCGCCGGCCAGCACGACGCAGACCGCGGCGAACACCGCGGCCCGTAGAACCCGGAGATCACCTCCGGTGCGTGTGCGGGCTTTCATGGCGGGGTCATCATCCCATCGCGGTCCGTTCGGGGGAGCGCCGGGTTCCCGCGCTGAGGTACGGACCGGGAGGGGCCGGTGTTCAGGGGGCGCCCGCTGGCCGTTCTCCCGTGCCCGGAGGTGGAGAAGTGGTGGGGGATTCGGAAGGGTTTCGTCCGCATACACCGAATGTGACGAGGACGCATCCGCCGTACGGGCGGCAGGGCCGGTTCCGGGCGATTGCGCGCCCTTCCCGGTGGCAATACGTAACGGTATGTCGAGCCGTGGCCGGGAGGCTGGAGCATGAGCATGTGGTGGTCACTCCATTTGCGGCGTGATGCTGCGAGCGTGCCGCTCGCCCGGCGGCTGCTGCTCGGCACGATGGAGACGGCGGGCGTCGACCCGGACGTCTCGTACGACCTCTCCGTCGCGCTCAGCGAAGCCTGTGCCAACGCCGTCGAGCACGGCGGCGCCGTCCCGTCGGGCAGCGCGTCCGAGGCGTACCGGGTCACCGCGTACCTCGACGGCGAGAAGTGCCGTATCGAGGTCGCCGACTCGGGCCCCGGCTTCTCGCACCGCCAGCCGCCCCGTCAGGCCCACGCCGACGACGAGAACGGCCGCGGCCTCTGCCTGATCCGCGAACTCGCCGACCACGTCCACATCGGCAACACACCGGGCCGCGGCGGCGCCGTCGTGAGCTTCGACAAGATCCTCAAGTGGCGGGAGGGCGCACCGCTCGTGGCGGTGTAGCGAACCACTGCCCCCTCGATGCAGGGCGTCGAAGAGCGGGCTGCCCCCTAGGGGAACGTCCGGTCGAGGTCGAGCGGGTGCGGCCGGACCCGGGCGGGCCGGCCGTCAGCCACGGCCGAGCGGATCCCGCCGGTGCGCGTCGGCAGCCCGCCGTGCCTCCGACGCCGCCGCCGCGCTCACCTCGTCCCTCGCCAACGCCTCGCGCATCCCCGCCACGAACCGCTCCCCCGCGGCGGTGAGCCCTCCGCATCCCGCCAGTGTCTCCAGCGCCTCCGCCGTCTGGTCACCGCCTCCGGTGCCTCCTGGTCCAGTTCCGTCAGGACGTCCCACGCGGCCGTGCCCGGATAGCCGACCCCGTGGGGTGCTTTCAGTCGGCACCACAAGCCTCGTCCGTATACAGGTCGGCAAACGTGAGAACCGTCTCATTCGCCGGTGGACGCGCGATGATCGAACGTATGTGCGATCGTCGTTCGCTTCAGCCGCCCCCTCACTCTCAGCGCCCTCACAGTCACCCCTCAGCCCTCTGACGGACTACGTCCCTAGTTTCTGCGGCATGACAGGACATCACGCAAACACATCGATCACCCGGCGTCGGGCTCTCGCCGTGACCGGTGCGACGGTCGCGGCCGGTGGGTTGGCGGTCGCCGGTTACCAGTCGGCGTTCGCGGACGAGACGACCGGCGCGGCGGGGACGGCGGCCACGGCGTCGGCGACGAGTGCGAGCGGCAGCACGTGCATGACGCTGATGACGAGCGTCACCGAGGGCCCGTACTACCTGGACGGCGCCCTGGTGCGGAAGGACATCACCGAGGGCAAGAGCGGTGTCCCGCTCACCCTGCGGCTGACGGTCGTCGACGCCACCGACGGCTGCACCCCGGTCCCGGGCGCGGCCGTGGAGATCTGGCACTGCGACGCCTGGGGCTACTACTCCGGCTACACCACCGCCAACCCCGGCGGTTCGGCCCCCGCCGAGAGCGAGGACGGGTCCACCGCCGACGACGCCACCTATCTGCGCGGCTACCAGATCGCCAACGCCAACGGGGTCGTCAAGTTCGAGACGATCTTCCCCGGTTGGTACACCCCGCGGACCTGCCACATCCACGTCAAGGTGCACACCGGCGGTGAGAAGGAGGACGGCACCTACGAGGGCGGCAAGGTCAACTACACCGGCCAGTTCTTCTTCGACGACGAGATCGCCCAGGAGGTCTTCGCCCTGGAGCCGTACTCCCGGCACACCGGCAGCTACACCACCCTCGACGACGACATGGTCTACGACGGCGGCGGCGCCGCCAGCGGCCTGCTCACCCTCAAGGCCGTCAAGAAGGGCAACCCCGCCCGCGGTTACAAGGGCTTCCTCACCCTCGGCATCGACCCCGACGCCGAGAACACCGGCGCCGGAAGCGGCAACGGCGGTGGCGGTGGCGGCGAGGGTGGCACACCGCCGTCGGGCGAGCCCCCGACGGACTCCCCCTCCGACGTCTCCGCGTCCGGTTCGTAAGGCACGGCCATGAGCAGCCGCGAGGACGAGACGCTGGCGCACGCCGCCGTGACCGCGCTCACCCGGCAGTTGGAGCTGACTCCCAAACCCGGGCTGCCCGACCCGCGCGACCTCCGCGCCCGGGTCACCCGCCAGGACCACCGCGCCCTGCGCTGGTCGGCGAAGGCACTGCTGCCCGGCCTCGCGGCGATGGCGGCCTGCGCCCGCCGCAACGGCGCCCCGACACCCGAACTCCGCGCGGAACTGGGGGCGATAGGACGCTCCACCGAACACTCGCTGACCCTCGCCGGGGGCGGCCACCGGGGCGCCACCTGGGTCCTCGGCCTGCTGGTCGCCGCGGCGGTCCTGGAACCGGGCGCCCGGGGCCGCGAACTCGTCGCCACCGCGAAGCAGATCGCCGCCCACCCCGACCGACGGGCACCCCGGCGGCCGTCCCGCGGGTCCTCGGTCTCCGCCAAGTACGGCGCGGCCGGCGCCCGGGGCGAGGCCCGCGCCGGATTCCCCCATGTGCGCCGGGCCCTGGACGTCCTGGCCGCGTCACGCACCGCCGGCACGGCGGAGGAGGACGCCCGACTCGACGCCCTGCTGACGGTCATGTCGACCCTCCAGGACACCGAACTGCTCCACACCGCCGGCCCGCACGGCCTCCGGCACGTCCAGGCGGGCGCCCGCGGTGTCCTCGACGAGGGGGGTACGGCCACGGCGGCCGGCCGCCGCGCCCTGGCCGCGTTCGACGCGGACCTCCAGGAGCGCGGCTGGAGCCCGAGGGGCAGCGGATCGCTGCTCGCGGGCGCGCTGTTCGCCGACGCGCTGCCGGTGGCGGCGGGCCGGGGCGCCTGGTAGCTCGGGGGTGCGTGTTCGTCGGCGGGTGCGGGTGGTGTGTGGTTCCTCGCGCGGGGCGGTGACCCACGCGGCTCCGCCGCGTGGGCGGGAACGACCCCCACCCGCCCGCAGACAAGGACGACGGCCGGCCCCCCGGAGGGCACCCCGGCCGCCGCCCCCCTCTCAGCTCTGTACGGCACCCTTCAAGGAGGCCATCCACAGCTCGACCTCATCGCTTCGGCGAGGCAGCGCGGCGCTGAGGTTCCGGTTGCCGTCCTCCGTCACGAGGATGTCGTCCTCGATCCGGACGCCGATCCCCCGGTACTCCTCCGGAACGGTCAGGTCGTCCGCCTGGAAGTACAGCCCGGGCTCGACGGTCAGCACCATGCCCGGCTCCAGCGTGCCGTCGACGTACGTCTCCACCCGCGCCGCCGCGCAGTCGTGGACGTCCATGCCGAGCATGTGCCCGGTGCCGTGCAGGGTCCACCGGCGCTGCAGGCCCAGCTCCAGGACGCGCTCCACGGGGCCCTCGACGAGCCCCCACGCCACCAGCCGCTCGGCGAGCACCCGCTGCGCGGCGTCGTGGAAGTCGCGGTACTTGCCGCCCGGCTGCACCGCCGCGATACCGGCCTCCTGGGCGTCGTACACGGCGTCGTAGATCTTCCGCTGGATCTCGCTGAAGCGGCCGTTGATCGGCAGCGTGCGCGTGACGTCGGCGGTGTAGTACGTGTGGGTCTCCACGCCGGCGTCGAGCAGCAGCAGGTCGCCGGAGCGCACGGGGCCGTCGTTGCGGACCCAGTGCAGGGTGGTGGCGTGCGGGCCCGCGGCGCAGATGGAGCCGTAGCCGACGTCGTTGCCCTCGACCCGGGCGCGCAGGAAGAACGTCCCCTCGATGTAGCGCTCCGAGGTGGCCTCGGCCTTGTCGAGCACGCGGACGACGTCCTCGAAGCCGCGCACGGTCGAGTCGACCGCCTTCTGCAGCTCGCCGATCTCGAACGCGTCCTTGACCAGCCGCGCCTCGGAGAGGAAGACGCGCAGTTCCTCGTCGCGTTCGGCGGTGACCTTGTCGGTGAGCGCCGCCTCGATGCCGGCGTCGTGACCGCGGACGACCCGCACCGGGCCGGTGGCCTCGCGCAGCTTGTCGGCGAGTTCGCGCACGTCGGAGACGGGGATGCCGTACAGCTTCTCCGCCTCGGTCAGCGAGTGGCGGCGGCCGACCCACAGCTCGCCCTGGCCGGAGAGCCAGAACTCGCCGTTCTCGCGGTCGGACCGCGGCAGCAGGTAGAGCGTCGCCTCGTGGCCCTCGCCCCGCGGCTCCAGGACGAGGACGCCGTCCTCGGTCTGGTTGCCGGTGAGGTACGCGTACTCGACCGACGCCCGGAAGGGGTACTCGGTGTCGTTCGAGCGGGTCTTCAGGTTGCCCGAGGGGATCACCAGCCGGTCGCCGGGGAAGCGCGCGGAGAGCGCGGCGCGGCGGGCGGCGGTCTCGGCGGCCTGGGCGATGGGCCGCAGGTCGTGCAGCTCGGTGTCGGCCCAGCCGGACTTCATGTTCTCGGCCAGTTCGTCGGACACGCCCGGGTACAGGCCGTTCTTGCGCTGCTTGATGGGCTCCTCGGCTTCGGTCGCCTCGTTCTCCGGGGTCGCCGGCTCGAGCTCGTCCGCCACGGTCATCCTCCTAGGTACGGCACTGGACCCCGCCCATCGTACGGTCGCGACGGGCGGGGCCCAGGGGCCCGCAGGACCTCTCACGCGCGGTCACCGGGGGCTCACGGGAAGCAGCCGTGGAGGCCGGGCCGGCTACTCGAAGCGGGCCGCCAGCAGCACCACGTCCTCGGTGCCGTCCGTGGTGTCCAGCTCGTCCGGCAGGACGGTCCGCAGGACGTGGTCGGCGAGGGCGCCGGGGTCGGCGCGGACCGCGCGGGGGACGCCGGCGGCGGCCGCGTGGAGCCGGGCGAAGGCACGGTCGACGGGCTCGCCGGTGCGCTGGAGGAGGCCGTCGGTGTACAGCAGGACGGTTTCTCCTGGTTGGGCGGTCAGCTCGACGCTGGGCGCCTCCCAGCAGGCGAGCATGCCGAGCGGCGCCGACAGGGACGTCTCCACGAACTCGGTGCGCCGCTCGCCGATCACCAGCGGCGGGCTGTGCCCGGCCCCGGCCAGCGTCAGCTTGCGCAGCGCGGGCTCCACGTAGGCGAAGAGGGCCGTCGCGGAGCGGGCGGGCTCGGTGAGACGGAGCAGCAGTTCGAGGTCGGAGAGGACGGCGACCGGGTCCTCGCCCTCCATGACGGCGTACGCGCGCAGGGAGGCCCGCAGTCGGCCCATCGCGGCGACCGCGCTGGGCCCGGCCCCCGTCACCGAGCCGACCGCGAGGCCGAGCGCGGCGTCGGGCAGCGGCAGGGCGTCGTACCAGTCGCCGCCGCCGCGCGGTCCGGTGCGGTGCCGGGCGGCGAGCTGGACGCCGGCGACCCGGGGCAGCCGGGAGGGCAGCAGTTCCTCGGCGATCGTCGCCATGGACACGCGGGTCCGCTCGACCTCGACGAGCCGCGCCAGGTGCTCGGCGGCGTACCGCGCGTACAGCCCGACGAGGTGCCGCCGGCGCTCGGCCGGTTCGGCGGGCTCGTCGTACAGCCAGACGACGGCGCCGAGGCGGCCCGCGGTGTCGGTGGACAGGGGGAGCGCGTAGCTCGCGGCGTATCCGAGCCGGGCGGCGACCTCGCGGTGACGGGGGTCGAGCCCGTCCTCGGCGAACAGGTCGGGTTGCGCGATCTCGCCGTCACCGCCGGGCAGTCCGTCGAGGATGCGGCCGTACGGCAGGGAGCTGCGCGGCACGGTCTCCATGTGGCCGAGGTCGGCGCGGCCGAGGCCGAGGCCGATGGTCGTGTCGGGCCCGAGTCCGTCGCGCGGTTCCAGGACGAGGAGGCCGCGCTGGGCGCCGACCAGGGCGGCTCCGGCGCTCAGGGCCTCCTGGAGGGCGCTGTCGAGCGTGTCCGTGCGGGCCAGGCGTTCGGTGAGTTCGTGCAGGGTCGTGAGGTCCGAGACCCAGCCGGCGAGCCGGTCCTGGAGGACGGCACCGGGGGGCGTGACCGCTCCTGTGGCGGGATTGGCTGCCGGGGCGCCCGGGGCGGCAGGCGCGGGTGCGACAGTGTGTGCGGGAGAGGGAACCGTTGAATCGATTCCGGCCACTTTCGGAGGGTGAGGGGCGTTCATGGTGTCCGGCCTTCCGGCCGGTGCGTATTGCTCAAAAGCATCGCAAACCCCCATGTCATTCTGCACCGCTAGCAGTGTCTCCACATGTACACGCACTCGTGAGGGGATGTCCAGCATTGTCCTGCTGGGATATGTGGTGTCCGTGTGGCCCTGTTGGACTTGGGCCGGGTTACTGTCCAGTCCTTTGAAAAACGAAAAGTTGGCTTAAAAGTGTTGTGGTGAACGGTGTATTGAGGTCGACTGGCCTTGTTCAACAGAGCGTCACAGCGGTCGTGATGGGTACGTACTCGGTGAAGGCCAGGGGTGGCGTGAGTCATCCGGAACCTGGCGACGGAACCGGGCGTCCTATCCACCGACGACCGAGCCCCATCCTCCCGTGGCGGAGGTGGCGAGCACACGCCGGACGGCAAAACGCCAGGCGTCGCCACCCCCACGCCACGCCATGCTTTGGACAGACGCAAGTCAGCGCAAGCGTTGGACGCGGACGTAGCCGAGCCAGGCCCCCAGGGGTTCCCCTTGTCCGCGACAGGGGTGTGACGCGCCAGCAGGTACGCACAGTGAAGTGAACGACACATGTTGTGAGTGACCCCACGGTGTTGCCATGCGTGCAACGGAAAGGACGAGCGCTCATGCGCGAGATCCCCGGAAGGCGACGCAGGCTCCTGTCCAAGCGCAACGGCGGGAGGCCCGAGCTGCTCGAGCAGGCCCTGACGTTCGCGAGGGAATGGCAGTGGCCCGTACTCCCGGGCGTGGCGCCGGACCCGCAGGGGCGCGCCCGGTGCGCCTGCCCGGACCCGGAGTGCGTGGTGCCCGGCGCTCACCCGTTCGATCCCGGTCTGCTCGCCGCCACCACCGACGAGCGCATGGTCCGCTGGTGGTGGACCAACCGGCCCACGGCACCCATCGTCCTGGCCACCGGGGGCAGGGCGCCGTGCGCGGTCAGCCTGCCGGCCCTCGCCGCCGCACGGGCCCTCGCCGCGCTGGACCGCGGCGGCATGCGCCTCGGCCCGGTCGTCGCCGCCCCGCACCGCTGGTCGATCCTGGTCGCCCCGTACTCGATGGAGCAGCTCGGCGAACTGCTCTACGCCAAGGACTTCGTCCCCGGCTCGCTCCGCTTCCACGGCGAGGGCGGCTACATCGCGCTGCCGCCGTCCGAGACGGGCCACGGCGGGATCCGCTGGGAGCGTGCGCCGCTGCCCGGCTCCGCCGCCCCCTGGGTGCCCGACGTCGAGGCCGTCGTGGACGCGGTGGTCGACGCCCTCACTCGTACGGGTGTGAGCGCCCCCGACTTCTGAGCCCGCCCGGCGCGCGCTCGGCAGGGCGCCCGGGTGGGTCGTTATCTTCCGCTCATGCAGCGTCTTCCCGGGGGCCACGGCGCCCCGTCGCCGCGCGGCCGGCACAGTGCCGCGCCCGCATCCCGGACCCACCGAGCGACCGCAGCGGCGCGCGGCGGTCCGGACGCGCGCGGGCTCCGGCTCCTCGGGCTGACGGTCGCCGTGGCGTGCACCCTCGCCCTGCCGCTGGTCGCGTCGGCGGGGACCCTGGTCGACGCCGGCGGCACCGCCCGGCGGGCGACCGGACAGCTCGACGGCACGGGTGCGGAGCGGCTCTCCGCCGAGGCCGCCGGAAGGGCCGATACCGACACCGCCGCCGAGGCCGCCGGACGTGCGGGGGGCGGGGACTCCGAGGGCGCGGACTCCGGGAGGCCGGCGGCCGGGCCCGGTGGCGGATCCGACGCCAAGGCGCCCGACGGCCGCGGGGACGCGGAGTCGTCGCGTTCGCACCCCCTGCTCGGCCTCGGGCTCGCCACCGCCGCCCGCTGCGGCCCCGAACTCACCTCACCCGACGGCATCGAGGCCCAGACCTGCGTCCTCACCCAGGGGGCGGAGACCTGGGCGCGAACGTACTACCGCAACGCGACCGGACGTGAGCTGAGTTCCGTCCTCAGCATGATGGGGCCCGGCGGACGCAGTGTGCGCATGCACTGCGCCGTGGGCGCGCAGGACGAACCAGGGGTGTGTGAGACACCGAGGGAGCGCACTCAGGGCGAGCCGGGCGCGTACACGGCCGTGACGGAGTTCGCCGCATCCGACGGCAGCGGGCCGCTGATGCTGCGTTCCGGAAGCAACTCCGGCCGCGCTCAGAGGCGTTGACGGCGGCGACGCATCCGTAAGGTGCGGCCGCCCGCGGGCCCGGACATGAAAGGACCCGGTTGCTGGCGACGGGGGATGCACCAGCAACCGGGCTGATGGAACCGTAACAAGAGATCGGCGCTTCGCAAATTCCATCTCGGCTATTCGGACACGAATTTGCTTGTCACGTAGGGGAGTTGTGACAGGAGTCACCACGAACGCAGGGTCAGCGCCGACCGGTGGACGACCGGCCGGCGCTTCCCGCGTCAGCTGAGCGTGACCTGCCGGTTGGTGAGTCCGCCGCGGGCCCGGCGCTCGTCCGGGGTGAGCGGGGACTCCTCCGCCAGGGCCGCGGCGAGCCGCTCGGCGAACTCCGCGGCCGGCTTCTCGATGTCGTCCGCGCCGACCCCGCTGGGGAGGTCCCACACGGGCACCGTGAGCCCGTGAGCACGGAAGGAGCCCACCAGACGGGTGCCCTCACCGAGGCTGGAGGCGCCCGCCGCGTGCAACCGCGCCAGAGCGTCCAGAAGACGCTCCTCCGGGTGCGGCATGACCCAGCGCAGATGGTTCTTGTCGGGGGTCTCGCACCAGTAGGCCGCGTCGACGCCGGAGAGCTTCACGGTCGGGATCGCCGCGGAGTTGGCCCGCTCCAGGGAGGCGGTGACCTCCGGGGTGGCGTTGTCCGTGTCGGGGACCCAGAACTCGAAGCCCGTGTGCACAACTGGCTCGAACTCACCTTCGAGGTCGAGCAGGTCCTGCAGCCGCGGCCCGTCGGCCGGGGCACGCCGGCCCTGGACGGGGGTGCCCGGCTCGGCGACCAGGGCGCGCTGGAGGGTGTCGGCGAGGTCGCGGCTGATGTCGCCCGACGCCGTGTCGTTCTGCAGGCCGATCAGCACCGAGCCGTCGTCGCGACGCAGCGCGGGCCACGCCATCGGCAGGACGGTGGCGAGCGTGACCGACGGGACGCCCTCGGGGAGCGCCTCGCGCAGCTTCAGCTCGACGGTCGCGGCGGGGACCAGCTCGCGCAGCGCCACCCAGTCGCACTCGCCGGGCAGGCCCTCGAACGGGCGCTGCACCAGCTCGGTCACGGCCTGCGCGGCGGCCCGGCCGTGACAGGCCTTGTAGCGGCGGCCGCTGCCGCAGGGGCAGGGCTCGCGGGCACCGACGACGGGGACCTGCCCATCGGCGCCTGCGGTGCCGACTGCGCCGGTGCCCTGCGGGCGCTTGGCCTTCGTGTGAGGTCGCTTCTTGGCCATCGTGGGTGTCTCCCGATCACGGCTCGTCTCGTACTGGCGCGAGCCTAGCCGCTCGTACGGCGGCCGACGGGACCCTGTGGACAACGCACCGAGACGTCCCTGAACCGGTGATTCAGGCCAGGTTGTTCGCTGGTGGCCCGCCCTACTGCCGCGAGAAGGGGCGTCCGCGGGAAGGACGGACCACTGCGGGAGGTGACGGCCGGAGGAAGGGGGTGAGGGGCGGAGGACGGACGGGACGGGCGGGGCGGGTGGGACGGGCGGGGCGGATGGGGTCGAGTCCGGGAAGTGTCAGTCGATGTCCTCGAACGGGTCCGCGAAGTCCAGGTCGGGGAGGGACGAGACCGACGGGGCCGTGACGCGCGTGGCGAAGTCGTCCCGGCGGTGGGTGTGCCGCACGTCGTCCTGGACGACGACCCACACCGTGACCTCGCCCCGGGCGTCGTCCCGTACGCCCCAGTCGTCGGCCAGTGCCGTCACGATGTTCAGCCCGCGGCCGCCGTGTGCGGTGACCGAGGGCGTGGACGGAACCGGGCGGGTCGGACCACCGCCGTCCGTGACCTCCAGGGTGAGCCGCCCCGAGGGGTCCATGCGCCATGCGCAGCGCACGTCGCCGTCGCCGGCCAGCGCGTCGTTGAGGGGCCTGCCGTGTTTGCAGGCATTGCTCAGTAGTTCGGAAAGGATCAGCAGGGCGTCGTCGATGACCGATTCCGCCACACCGCCCTCGCGCAACTGATCACGCAACCGGTGCCTCGCCTGCCCCACGCCCGCAGGGCCATGGGGTACGGCCATGCTCGACGACGTGGGCACCTCCTGTGCCACCACCAACGCCACCCCCGAGACCTCCTTCGCCCCACGCCACGGTGTGAATGCCCCATGGGACTGGACTGGAAACCGGCCAACACCTGTGCTCTGACGCACTCACAACGATCGAATACTTTCCGAACGCGCCGGTGCACTCCCTGTGAGGAGCTGGCTGAATTTCGGCCTCAATGTACGGACTTGTCCGCGCACACAGATACGCCGTTCTGGCGGAATTCTTACCTCCGCGAAACCGCCTGCGGGGCTGCGGAGGGGGCCAGTGGCATGGCCAAGAGTGAACATGCGCGTATTCGGACCGGAGGCGGAGCGGCGCGTGGAGGGAGGCGGCGGAGCGTGTGTGCCGAGGGATCGGCGAAGTGCGTGCGTCGAGGGATCGGCGGCGTGTGCGCGGTGAGGGGTCGGGGCCGGTGGTGGGTGAGGGTCAGCGGTGGAGCTGGTCGAGGACCGCGCGGGGGCGGTTGGTGATGATCGCGTCGACGCCGAGGCCGACGCAGAGGTCGACGTCCTCGGGTTCGTTCACCGTCCATACGTGGACCTGGTGGCCGGCCTTCTTCAGGCGCTCGATGTACGCGGGGTGGTTGCGCACGATCCGGATGGAGGGGCCCGCGATCCGGACACCGGCCGGCAGGCGTCCGTCGCGCAGCCGGGGCGAGACGAACTGCATCAGGTAGACCGCCGGCAGCGTCGGGGAGGCTGCCCGCACACGGTGCAGCGAGCGCGCCGAGAAGCTCATGATCCGTACCGGCGACTCGGCCGCCGACACCGGCGTGTCCAGCCCGAACCGCTTCAGCAGCACCAGCAGCCGCTCCTCGACCTGCCCCGCCCAGCGCGTGGGGTGCTTGGTCTCGATGGCCAGTTCCACGCGGCGCCCCGCGTCGGCCACGAGTTCGAGCAGCCGTTCCAGGGTGAGGACGGAGGTGTCGGCCCGTTCCTCGGGGGCGATCTCCCAGTCGGGTGCCTCGTCGCCGTTCTTCCAGGAGCCGAAGTCCAGGGCGGCCAGATCGGCGAGCTCCAGGGCGGACACCGCGCCGCGGCCGTTCGACGTACGGTTGACGCGTCGGTCGTGGACACAGACCAGATGGCCGTCCGCGGTCAGCCGGACATCGCACTCGAGGGCGTCCGCACCGTCCTCGATCGCTTTCTTGTACGCGGCCAGGGTGTGCTCGGGGGCCTCCTCGGAGGCTCCTCGGTGGGCGACGACCTGGATCGGGAGCTGTCGTGCGTGGGTCACCGCGTCATGGTGCCACCGTGAAGGGGGTACGCGTCGTGACGGTGGCGTCGTACGGCTACCGCATCAAGGGTGATACGCGCCGTAAGCCCGATAGATCCTATATAAAGGTTGCTCCCGGACCCACAGGCACCACTTATGGTGCCCTGACGGCTCGTGGGAAAAGCTGACCGCATACAAACTCGCGCGCGACCCCGCCGTGCGACCAAGACGAGCCGACCGCTGACAGGTGACAGCCGTGGATCGAGGAGAGAAGCTGTGAGCACCGAGAACGAGGGCACCGCGGTACCCCCGGCCCCGTCCGCACCTCCCGTGCCGGTGGACACTCCCGCTGCCTCCGCGCCGGCCCCCGCCCCCGAGCCGAGCGCGGCCCCCGCGGGAAACACCTCCGAGCCGGCACCGACCGCCCCCGCGGCGCACCCGGCCGCCCCTGGCGCCACCACCGCCGGGAACGCCCCGACGACCCAGCTCCCGCCGGTCCCCCCGGCCGCGCCGGACCAGACGGCGGTTCAGCCGCACCACCCGCGCTCGCAGCCGCAGCCGCACGAGCAGCCGGTGGCCCACGCCCAGCAGCAGCCGCACGGACAGCACCCGCAAGGGCAGCAGGCGTACGGGCAGCAGGCGCAGCCGGAACTGGTGACCACGGGTGCGCCCGGGTACGCGGCCGCGTCGGCCCCCGGCCATGGAGGCGGCCACGGCTACGGGCAGGCTCCCGGCGGTGGCGGTGGCGGTGGCGGTGGCGGTGGCGGTGGCTACGGCCAGGCCCCCGGTGGTCCTGGCGGTCCCGGTGTGCCGGGAGGCCCCGGTGGCGGCTCCGCTCCCGACGCGGCGTGGCCGCCCCCGCCTCCGCCGGCCGTCCCGTCGTACGCGGACGGCGGGCACACGTACGCCGAGGGCAGCGGTGGCGCGGGACCGGGCGGTCCCGGTGACCAGGGCGGCGCCGGCGGGCACGGCGGTGGCGCCGGCGGCTGGGGCTCCTCGTGGCAGCAGACGCAGCAGCCGTCCCCCAAGCCGGGCGGCAGCAAGCGCGGCGGTCTGATCGCGGCGGTCCTGGTGGCCGCGCTGGTGGCGGGCGGCGTCGGCGGTGGCATCGGCTACACGCTGGCCGACCGCAGCGACAACTCGACGGGCTCCACGACGGTTTCGGCCTCCCAGAACGGCGGTGACGTCAAGCGCGCGGCCGGTACGGTCGCCGCGGTGGCCGCGGCGGCGCTGCCGAGCACGGTCACGATCGAGGCTTCGGGCAGCGACGGCGAGGGCGGCACGGGCACGGGCTTCGTGTTCGACAAGCAAGGGCACATCGTCACCAACAACCACGTGGTGGCGGACGCGGTCGACGGCGGCAAGGTGACGGCGACCTTCCCGAACGGCAAGAAGTACAACGCCGAGGTCGTCGGCCACGCGCAGGGCTACGACGTGGCGGTCATCAAGCTGAAGAACGCCCCGTCGGACCTCAACCCGCTGACGCTCGGCGACTCCGACAAGGTGGCGGTGGGCGACTCGACGATCGCGATCGGCGCCCCCTTCGGCCTGTCGAACACGGTGACGACCGGCATCATCAGCGCGAAGAACCGCCCGGTCGCCTCCAGCGACGGTTCCTCGGGCAGCAAGGCCTCGTACATGAGTGCCCTGCAGACCGACGCGTCGATCAACCCCGGCAACTCCGGTGGCCCACTGCTCGACGCCCGGGGCAACGTCATCGGCATCAACTCGGCGATCCAGTCCGCGAGCAACGGCGGCTTCGGCTCCGGCCAGGCGGGTTCGATCGGCCTGGGCTTCGCGATCCCGATCAACCAGGCGAAGAACGTGGCCCAGCAACTGATCAAGACGGGCAAGCCGGTGTACCCGGTGATCGGCGCGTCGGTCTCGCTCAGCGAGGGCACCGGCGGGGCGGAGATCACGGACTCCGGCGAGAACGGCACGCCCTCGGTCACGCCCAACGGCCCCGCCGACAAGGCCGGTCTGAAGTCCGGCGACGTGATCACCAAGCTCGACGACCACGTCATCGACAGCGGCCCCACCCTCATCGGCGAGATCTGGACCCACCAGCCCGGTGACAAGGTCACGCTCACGTACACCCGCGACGGCAAGACCCGCACCGCCGAGGTCACCCTCGGCGAACGCGAGGGCGACAGCTGACGGGGCGCGCGCCGGCCGGCTGACACGCACGTGCTCCAGCCGTCCGACGGACACGCCGGGCTCCACGCACCGGCCCACCCCCGGGCTGGTGCGTGACCCGTCCCCCGCCGAAGGGCCCGTGGCACGGCCCACGGCCCCCGCGCACCGCGCAGGGCCGGTACGCTGTACCCGCTCCGCCCCTGGTGGGCCGGGGCGCGGGTGGGTTGCCCGAGCGGCCTAAGGGAACGGTCTTGAAAACCGTCGTGGCGCAAGTCACCGTGGGTTCAAATCCCACACCCACCGCCAGGTGAAACGGCCCCTGACCAGGTAATTGGTCAGGGGCCGTCGTCGTGCGCGGTTTCCGCTCGGCATCGTGGTTCCCCGTGGCTTCCCACTGGATCGGGTGCGGATGGGGCACGTGCACCTTCTGATCGTTAGCTCTCTGGGGACCGGTCGCGAACGGTCGTACCGGCTGCCCTACGGCCCTGAAGGGACGTTATTGGGTGAGGTCGGTTCCTGTGGTTGCTGTACTTCGCTGCTGTACGTCAGAGGAGCTGCGCTCAGCTCGACACTGCCCCGCCCGCGAAGCCGACTGCAAGGTCTCCCAGTACGTCACAAAGGGCGCTCGCCCACTGCTTCATCCTGCTTGACTTCGGTTCATCAGCCATACGGTTCTCCTCGTCGTTCGTCTCCATGGTCTGGTCGTCGTTGTTCAACTTCGATGCCAGGACCTTGCAGATGACGGCCGCGGAGAGGGACAGTGCGAGACTCGGCAGCGCCGAGCTGAGCGCAGCTCCAAGGAGATTTTACGGCCTGACGCAGCGTTCGGCGCCCAGAGCTGACTTCTGTCGTGCGGAGGAACGGGGATGAGCCCAACCAAGAACGTTTACGGTCGGGCCTCATCTCTATCAGGTCGATCACGTGCTCCTGTGCTCGCCCGTCTCGCCATCGACCCGCTTGTCTTTCACCCGCGGTGCCTTCACCGCAATCGGCCCGGCGGCGGTGGTCACCGTCCGCTCCCGGTGGTGGCCGTTGCGGACCACCGGACGACGACCGACCTCGTCCCGCTCGCCCACCAACTCGACTATGTACTGGTTGACTTCGGCTTCTTGGGCCGCGGCGAGCATCCGACGGGCGGCCTCACGGACGATGTCGTCCATCAGGGAGCCGCCCTCGGTGGTCCCGTCCTTGTTGACGCGCTCAGCACGGGCGTGCCTCCCCGACCCGCGCTGCAACGCGGGCCTACTCGATGACCAGAAATCGAGCACTCGGGAAGCTACGCCCTCCGCGTTCCGCGAGGCACCCCGCCCGAGTCCGATCCACAGGTCACGAGCATTGCTCTCTGAAACGGCGCAGCGCCGATCAATCTGTGAGACGACGCTTCCACCACGGGTCCCAGCCGGCAGCGTAGGGGTCGGGGAGTGTTCGTGAGACGTAGCGGTCGTCCAGGGGATCGATCGCCGCTAGAAGGTCACGTCTGTTCTTGCGCCGCATCGATGCCGCCACATCCTCCAACAGCGTTCGGGCGTGCATGTCCCTCCAGCAGGTTGTCCCGTAGCCGTGGTTCGCTCCCTGGCCCGGCCACTCGTGCAGGGCCAGAGCCCAGGCCCGGAAGGCACGGGCAACATGTCCTGCCGGCAGTTGATGACGAACCTCGAACCGAGAGATCTCGTGAGTCGTCGCGGCGCACAGCCCGTCAATGACCAGGAGCCGGCCAGCCGGCACGCGCCGAGGCCGTTCGGCCCTGATCTCGCCCGGGGAACGGCGAGCCATGAGAACTTCCCGCACGACAAGGAACGGAACACCTCACGGTACCGCGCGACGGCAGTCGGCAGTCACCACACTGTGACGGCAACGAGCAGACGACTCCCAGCGCCGCCACGTGCGCGGGTAGGTGTCCAACTGCGTGACAACGCCGACGAACACCGGCGTTCGACCGCGAACGTCCGCGGACCAACAGTGCAGGTGAACGCCGCACCAGCCCATGGCACCACCCTCGCCCAAGTGGCTTCGGGACGAAGAGGTCTCGGGCCCGACAAGGAGTCGGTGGGACATACGTGGGCCAACGTTCCGGGCCGTTCCGGTGCTTGACGCATCGGTCCAGGTCAGAGCGTCGCGTTCCCTGAAATCGGGACGCTCTTGAGAACCGTCGTGGCGCAAGTCACCGTGGGTTCGAATCCCACTCCCACCGCGTGGTGAGCGGCCCCTGACCGAATGAGACGGTCGGGGGCCGTTTCGCGCTCTTCCTGGGCCGGTCGGTGGTGGGGGCCGGGAGGAGTGGGAGATCACGTACTCATGAGTATTGCGTTACGTCGAACGGCCGGGATCGCGGGTGTGGTGGGCGGTATCGGCCTTGCGGCCTGGCTTGTCTTCGGGGCTCTTCGTGATGGGGAAGGCGGCGTGAGGTTGCTGCGGCATGGTTCGGCGCTGGTGTCACTCGGTGCGATCTACGGGGGCGCCTGGCTGACGTTCTCCGGTGGGGAGGACGAGGAAACGTCGGACACGGTGGCTGCTGGCTGACGTCGTACCGGGGCTGTTCAGTCCCGTCCTGTGCTTGCCCCACCTGCGCTGCGACTGGCTTCACTCTGTGGCCGTGGCCGTGGCCGTGGCCGTGGCCGTGGCCGTGGTCGTGGTCGTGGCCGTGGTCGTCCAGCTGTACTGCTCCGGAGCGTGGCGGCATGGTGGCCGCTCGTGCGCTCACACCGCCGGACTTCTTCCGCCTTGACGGCTGTGAACGGCGGTCCGGTGGTCCGGCGGGACGGAGGACGAGGCGCTGTGACGGGACGGGGAAGTGGCCGGGCGGCGGGCGACCGGCGTCATGTGCCACGTCAGGGACGTCGGGGACGTCGGGGACGTCGTGAAGGGCCCCTGGAAGGGCCCCTGGCCACGGTGGGTGGTCAGGGGCCCTGCTTCCGCGCGGTGGGCGTCAGGCGGCCTTCGGGGGCCGCGCTGACCGGGTCGGCCGGGCGACGGGGCTCGGGGCCGGGTCCTGGGCGTCCTCGGGCCAGTAGGGCTCGTCCTCTCCGAAGTCCGGGGCCCGGAACGGGTCGGTGGTCGGAGGCGGCGATACCGCGGCGGGACGGCTGGGCTGCCCTTCCATGGCGGAGAACAGCGAGGTCGGGTCGATGAGAGGTCTGCCTTTCGTTACAGGTCCCTGCGGGGACCTGGCGTGCCGTGACCGGGCACAGCGGTTCTACAGCTTGGTCATCTTGGCGTACGGGCTGGAGATCCGCACCTGTGACGAGCCGAAATCGACGAGCGCCGCGATCCCGTCCTCGATGCCGACGACCCGGCCGAGTCCGTACACGTCGTGCGTGACCTGGTCGCCGAGGGCGAAGTGCTTGGGAGCCGGTGCGACCGGGGCCTTGAACGGGCTGGTGGGCAAATGACGCTTCGGTGCCGCGGGCTTTGTCATGGCTCAGTATGAGCCTACGCGTCTCCGGCCCGCTGTGGCCGTCGGCACATCCCTCGGGAAAACCCCGTCACGCCGGGAACCTCGGGACCACGGGGACCACCGGAGGCCGGCCGGCACCGACGTATCGCACAAGTCCGTGGGCTCACGCAGCGCCGTGCCGGGCGGGCGTACGGGGGCTTGGCCGCTCGCCGGTGTGCGTCCGCACGCTCTGCCGGGTGGAACCCGGTGGCTGGAACGATCCCCGTGCCGGTTTCGGCGAGGGAACAGCTGAAGAGGGCCTGGCACGGCCGTGGTGTTGTCGATGCACTGGGCGGGGGTCACACCGGAGCAGTACGACGCGGTGCGGGACGCGGCCGGTTGGGAGGAGGCGCCGACGGCCGGTGGGCAGCCGCATGTGGCCTGGTTCGACGACCAAGGGCTCCATGTGACCGATGTGTGGGACTCCCGGGAGGCGTTCGAGGCGTTCGAGGCGTTCTTCGGCGAGCGGCTCGCGCCCGTGATCCAGAAGGCCGGGCCGGCCGAGGCGCACGAGATCGTCTTCAGCCCTCTGCACCGGCGGTTCGTCGCCTCCGGCGTCAGCCGCACGGGGTGAGTGGTACGGGGCGAGCGGTGGGTGAGCGCGCGTGTTCCGGTGAACCCGCCGGCGGAGGGGCGTCCCGGTTCGCGGGGCGCCCGTTCCGTGCCTCCGGATGCGGGGTGGGGGACGGGCACTGATTCTGGAGGGGATGACGAACGGCGGAAGGAGCCGCGATGTCGATGATGGACAAGCTGAAGCACATGCTCAAGGGCCATGAGGAGCAGGCCGGCAAGGGTGTCGATCGGGCCGGGGACTTCGTCGACGAGAGGACCCGGGGCAAGCACAGGCGTCACGTCGACACCGCTCAGGACCGGCTCAAGCAGCAGCTGGGCACGGATCAGCCAGGCCAGACCGACCCGGGCGGCCGGGAAGAGCCGCCCCCGCGGTAGGTGGCACGCGGGTGAGGAGCCGCCCCCGCGCGGTGGGTGGCACGCGCGGAAGGGCCCGTACCCGCGACGCGGGTGGCACGCGGTAGCGCGGACGAGGTCAGTTGCTACGAGGCCCTCCTCACCCCCTCAGCCCTCTCCTAACCCGCTCACCCCCTCCGCCCCCCACCCCCTCCGCCCCGACATCCGTGCCGCCGAAGCCACCGTCGAGCGGGCCTCGCGTTCCGTGAGCCCCGTGTGGATCGCGGCGTCTGTGAGCGCGTCGGCGAGGTCGGGGCCGAGCCCGTTCTCGTAGGCGCGGCAGGCGGCCCAGAACAGGCGGGTGTTGCGTTGCCCTTCGCGGGCGGTGAGGACGAAGTGGATCAATCCGTGGCCGTGGGTTACGCGCCCATGGCCGCGTCCGAGGCCGCGGTCACCGCCCCGGTCGACGCCGGGGTCACGGCCCAGGCCCGGACCCCGGCCCCGTCCGCCGTCGGTGCCTGTGCGCTCTCGCGGAGCCCTTCGCGGCGGCACGAGCAGGCGCAGCAGCGCCGAGGGGCAGGGGGCCGGCGGGAGGTGGGCCGTTCCCGGGGCCGTGCCGTATACGCCGTGGTCCGTGCGGGAGCCGGGGCCGACCAGGTAGCCGCCGGCGCCCCGGATGTCGATGCCGGGGGCGAGACGGCTCGCCGAGTTCGGCACCACCACGTCGGGTGGGCCGGTGAGCCACAGGTGGCGGCCTCCGCTGGGAGTCGTGACCACGACCGTGTCCGGGATCGTGAAGAGGTGGCGCAGGGCCAGTTCGCGGAGGGCCGCGGAGGAGTCCGTGCCGGATTTCGTGTCGAGGTCGACGCCGATCAGATGGTGGGGGTGGAGTCCGCACGCGATGCCGTAGCCGGTGGCCCAGGGAGCGGCGGCGAACAGCGCGCGGACGCGGCGGGGGTCGGTCGAGGCGTCGTACACGCCGTGGCCGAGGCGGCCGCATTCGCCGTGGCAGGGGGCGGGGGTCGGGTCGTTGCGGTGGGGGGAGCGCAGGGCCGGGAGTTTCGAGCGGGACAGGGGGATCACCGCCAGTCCGCGTTCGGCGGCGGAGAGGGCGTGTGCCAGGGCCAGGGTGGTGGCCTGCCGGTCCAGGGTGGCCATGCCTCTATGTTCGTACGTACGTTCGATAAAGGGAAGGGGGTTCGGGCGGGGTTTCGGGTGCGGCCGGCGTCACCTCGCGGGGTGCCGGGGGTCTGCCGCCGCGCTTCGGTCCTTGTCCCGCTTGATCTAGCGGAGGCCGGGCGGTCGTTCCCGTGCTGAGCCTGCGGTTCCTTTGATTCAAGGGGGTTTATCGACAAGTCCTCACGCTTGAGGGGGAATCGGGGCTCCCGGGGTGGTTCGCCGGGTTTCGGTGGGCAACTCTGATGGCGCGACGTCGATGACCAGCACCGGAACGGTCGGCCAACCGCCCGCGTGCGCCTCGTGCTTGGGAAACGTCCAGGAGGACATACATGGCAAGCATCCGTACTGCCCGCGTTCTGGCCGCCGTCTCGGCCCTGCCGCTCGCCGTCGCCCTCTTCGGCGGTGCCGCGGCGGCGGCCAGTGATGTCGGCGCGGACAACGGATCGAACGCGGCCAACGCCGGAATCCTCGGCAGCGGAGTCGGTGGGAACAACAGCGGCAACTCGTCCACCTCGCAGCAGCAGGCCGTCGGCTCCGGCGCCTCGAACCAGAACAACACGGCTCAGGTCAACGGCTCCGGCCTCACGGCCATCGACCAGGGCAACGCCGTCGTCGGCTTCACCGCCATCTGGTGAGGGAACGGGGGCGGCGGGTCCGGGTCTTGTGGCCCAGGGGCCGTCACCCCGGGTGTGGGACACGCTCGTGGGGTGCAGTGCGCCTGTGCGGCGGTACTTCGGTGCCGCCGCGCAGGCGTATTGACAGTTCCCCCGCCTCTTCCTTCAATCTGACGGGTAGTCAGAAATGCGGAGTCAGCATCCCTCCGGAGGGGGCCGTGGCGTGGTGGTCGAGGATCTGTCCGTACGACTCAAGGTCTACGAGGGGCGCCCGGCCGTACGCGGCGGTCTCGGCAAGGACCCCGTCAACTCGCCCATGATCCGGCACTGGTGCGAGGCCATGGGCGACACCAACCCCGCGTACACCGGCCCCGACGCGATCGCGCCGCCCACCATGCTCCAGGTGTGGACGATGGGCGGGCTGAGCGGGCACGAGACGCGTGCGCCGGCGTACGACGAACTCCTCGCGCTCCTCGACGGTGCCGGGTACACCTCCGTCGTCGCCACCGACTGCGAGCAGGAGTACCTGCGGGTGCTGCGTCCCGGGGACGAGGTCAGCTTCGACTCCGTCATCGAGTCGGTGTCGGACCGCAAGACCACCAGGCTCGGCACCGGGTACTTCGTCACCACCCGCACGGACGTCCGCGTCGGCGGCGAACTCGCCGGCACCCATCGCTTCCGGATCCTGAAGTACGCGCCGCGCGCCGCGGCCCCGCCACCGGATCCGGCCCCGCGCCGCCCCCGCCCCGTCGTCAACCGCGACAACGCGGGCTTCTGGGAAGGCGTCGCACGCCACCGCCTCCTCATCCAGCGCTGCACCGGATGCGGCACACTGCGTTTCCCCTGGCTGCCGGGGTGCAACGCCTGCGGCTCGCCCGAGTGGGACACCGTCGAGGCGAGCGGCGCGGGCACCGTCCACTCGTACGTCGTCATGCACCACCCGCCCTTCCCGGCCTTCGATCCCCCCTACGCCGTCGGTCTGATCGAACTCGCCGAGGGCGTACGGATGATCAGCAACGTCATCGGGGTGCCGTACGACAAGGTGCGGATCGGCATGCCCGTACGACTCGCCTTCGTGCGCTACGACGAGGAGCTCGAGCTGCCCGTCTTCCGCGCGGAGGAAGGGGCGCCGGCATGAGGGCCGGGGACGCGCTGCCTCCGCTGCGGATCCCGGTCACGCGGACCCTCGTGGTCGCCGGAGCCATCGCCTCGCGCGACTACCAGGACGTGCACCACGACCCGGAGCTGGCGCGGCGGCGCGGATCACCCGACGTCTTCATGAACATCCTGACGACGAACGGGCTGGTCGGACGGTACGTCACCGACTGCTTCGGCCCGCGGGCCGTCCTGCGCGGGGTCGCCATCCGGCTCGGCGCGCCCAACTACCCCGGCGACACGATGGTGCTGTCGGGCACGGTCGAGGAGATCGACGGGGACACGGCCACCGTGAAGGTCGTCGGGGACAACGGCATCGGCCGTCATGTCACGGGCACGGTCACGGTCACGGTCCCGGCGGAGGGCGTCGTATGAGCGTGCGGGCGAAGGACCGGCTCGGCGGGCGGGCCGCCGTCGTCGGGATCGGGGCGACCGACTTCTCCAAGGACTCGGCCCGCAGTGAGCTGCGGCTGGCCGTGGAGGCGGTGCGGGCCGCGCTGGACGACGCGGGGCTGTCGCCCGGGGACGTGGACGGGATGGTGACGTTCACGATGGACACCAGCCCGGAGATCACCGTCGCGCAGGCCGCCGGCATCGGGGAGCTGTCCTTCTTCTCCCGCGTCCACTACGGCGGTGGCGCGGCGTGCGCGACGGTGCAGCAGGCGGCGCTGGCCGTGGCGGCGGGCGTCGCGGACGTCGTGGTCTGCTACCGCGCGTTCAACGAGCGGTCGGGGCGGCGGTTCGGGGCCGGGGTGCGGCACCGCGAGCCGTCGGCGGAGGGGGCGGCCCTCGGCTGGACCCTGCCGTTCGGGCTGCTCACCCCCGCGTCCTGGGTGGCGATGGCGGCGCAGCGGTACCTCCACACCCACGGGCTGACCCCGGAGGCGTTCGGGCACGTGGCGGTGGTGGACCGCAAGTACGCGGCGACCAACCCGGCGGCGTACTTCCACGGGCGCCCCATCACGCTCGCCGAGCACGCGGCCTCCCGGTGGATCGTCGAGCCGCTGCGGCTGCTGGACTGCTGCCAGGAGACGGACGGTGGCCAGGCCCTCGTCGTGACGTCGGCGGAGCGGGCGCGGGACCTGCCGAACCCGCCCGCGGTGATCGTCGCCGCGGCGCAGGGCGCCGGCCGGGCCCAGGAGCAGATGACCGGCTTCTACGGCGGCGATCTGACCGGACTGCCCGAGATGGGGGTGGTCGCCCGCCAGCTGTGGCGGACCTCCGGGCTCGGGCCGGGCGACATCGACGTGGGCATCCTGTACGACCACTTCACGCCGTTCGTCCTGATGCAGCTGGAGGAGTTCGGGTTCTGCGCGGCCGGGGAGGCGGCCGGTTTCGTCGCGGAGGAACGGCTTCCGCTGAACACGCACGGCGGCCAGCTCGGCGAGGCGTACCTGCACGGTATGAACGGCATCGCGGAGGCGGTACGACAGCTCCGCGGCACCGCGGTCAACCAGATCGCCGGCACGGAACACGTCCTGGTCACCGCGGGCACCGGGGTACCGACCTCGGGCCTGGTGCTGGGCACGGACGGCTGAGGGCCACGGCCTGGGGCCCGGCGCTCGGAACAAGGGGCTCAAGGCTCCGGGCCCGGGGATCCGGGACCGGGCTCGGGGCAAGAGCGCGGGGACCAGCGATCGGGGCTCGGGTCACGGACGGGGTAAGTCGGCGCCCCCGTACCCGTACCCCTCGTTCGGGTGCTCCCCGAACGCCGTTCCGTACACCCCGCCCAGGTGGAGGCCCGTACGTCCCGGGCAGGTGTTCCTCAGGGGTACACCCTCAGTGGATGGGGGCCGTTCATCCACCTCCAGTAGGTGGGGTCCGCCCCACTCCTACAACCTGAGGGGGATTCGTCTTCGGGACCTGCGGCCGATCCGCCGGGGCGGGCCCGCTCCTAGCGTGGAGTCATGACCACACTCGTCTGCACCAGCGCTTCGAACGCCGCTGTACCGGCGACGCGGACCCTGCCGACCCCGCCCCTGGTGACCCTGTCGTACCCGTCGTTCTCGGCGTACGTGAAGGCCCGCCAGCCGCTGCTGCTGCGGGCCGCCCGGTCACTGACGGCGAACCCGAGCGACGCCGAGGACCTGCTGCAGACCGCGCTGGCCAAGACGTACGTCGCCTGGGAGCGGATCGAGGACCACCGGGCGCTCGACGGGTACGTGCGGCGGGCACTGCTGAACACGCGGACGTCGCAGTGGCGCAAGCGCAAGGTGGACGAGTTCGCGTGCGACGAGCTTCCGGAGCCGGACGGCGTCCATGCGGCCGACCCGGCCGAACAGCAGGCGCTGCACGACGCGATGTGGCGGGCGATCATGAAGCTGCCGGCGCGCCAGCGGGCGATGGTGGTCCTCAGGTACTACGAGGATCTGAGCGAGGTGCAGACGGCCGAGGTCCTCGGGGTCTCGGTGGGCACGGTGAAGTCGGCGGTGTCCCGGGCGCTCGGCAAGCTGCGGGAGGACCCGGAGCTGGAACCCGTGCGCTAGCCCGATCGTTGGCCCGGCATGCGGCGGCGAGCGAGCTGCCCAGGTAACTCTGTCTGATCGATCATCTCGGCACCTAGTGACATACCGCGCGGTATGTGAGCAGAATCAGCGCAACCGTTACCACCGCGTAGGCAGAGCCGCCCCGGGAGGACGCCGTGCTGAGCACCATGCAGGACGTACCGCTGTTGATCTCCAGGATCCTGACCCACGGGCAGGTCATCCACGGGACGTCGCAGGTGATCACATGGACCGGCGAGGGGGAACCCGACCGCCGCTCCTACGCCGAGATCGGCGCCCGCACCGCCCAGCTGGCCCACGCGCTGCGCGAGGACCTCGGAATCGAGAGCGACGAGCGGGTCGCGACCCTCATGTGGAACAACGCGGAGCATGTCGAGGCGTACTTCGCCATCCCGTCCATGGGAGCCGTCCTCCACACACTGAACCTGCGTCTGCCTCCCGAGCAGCTGGCCTGGATCGTCAACCACGCCGCCGACCGGGTGATCATCGCCAATGGCTCGCTGCTCCCCCTCCTGGCGCCGCTCCTCCCGCACCTCAAGCCGGTGGAGCACGTCGTGGTGTCCGGCCCCGGCGACCGGTCGCTGCTCGCCGGAGCGAGCGTCCAGGTGCACGAGTACGAGGACCTGATCGCCGGCAAGCCGACCACGTACGACTGGCCCGAGCTGGACGAACGCTCCGCCGCGGCCATGTGCTACACCTCCGGCACCACCGGCGACCCCAAGGGCGTCGTCTACTCCCACCGCTCGATCTACCTGCACTCCATGCAGGTCAACATGGCCCAGTCCATGGGTCTGACGGACGCGGACCTCTCCCTCGTCGTCGTGCCGCAGTTCCATGTGAACGCCTGGGGCCTGCCCCACGCCACGTTCATGACCGGCGTCAACATGCTGATGCCGGACCGGTTCCTGCAGCCCGGCCCCCTCGCCGAGATGATCGAGACGCAGAAGCCGACCCACGCCGCCGCCGTCCCCACCATCTGGCAGGGCCTGCTCGCCGAGCTGAACGCCCGCCCGCGGGAGGTCGCCTCCCTCACCCAGGTCACCATCGGCGGCTCCGCCTGCCCGCCCTCCCTCATGGAGGCGTTCGACAAGCTCGGGATGCGGGTCTGCCACGCCTGGGGCATGACGGAGACGTCTCCGCTGGGCACCATTGCCCGCCCGCCGGCCCATGTCGAGGCGGGCTCGGAGGAGGAGTTCGCGTACCGCCTCACCCAGGGCCGCTTCCCCGCCTCCGTGGAGGCCCGCCTCACCGGCCCCGGCGGCGAGCGGCTCCCCTGGGACGGCGAGTCCGCCGGTGAGCTGGAGGTCCGCGGCCCCTGGATCGCGGGCGCCTACTACGGCGGTCAGGGCGCCGAGCACCTCCGGCCCGAGGACAAGTTCAGCGAGGACGGCTGGCTCAAGACGGGCGACGTCGGCACGATCAGCCCGGACGGCTTCCTCACCCTCACCGACCGCGCCAAGGACGTCATCAAGTCCGGCGGCGAGTGGATCTCCTCGGTGGAGCTGGAGAACGCGCTCATGGCCCACCCGGACGTCGCCGAGGCCGCCGTCGTCGCCGTGCCGGACGAGAAGTGGGGCGAGCGCCCGCTGGCCACCGTCGTCCTGAAGGAAGGCGCCAGCACGGACTTCGCGGCGCTGCGGTCCTTCCTCGCGGAGGACGGCCACATCGCCAAGTGGCAGCTGCCGGAGCGCTGGACGATCATCGAGTCCGTGCCGAAGACGAGCGTCGGCAAGTTCGACAAGAAGGTGCTGCGCAGGCAGTACGCGGACGGTCAGTTGGACGTGACGCAGATCTGAGGCACGTGACGCAGATCTGAGGGGCGCGCCGCCGGATCTGAGGATCTGGCGTTCGGCCAACAGCACTTGGGGCAGTGTTTCACGTGAAACACTGCCCCAAGTGCTGTTGGCGACCGGCTCAGTTCGTGCCGATGCGCGCCAGGAGGTCCACGATGCGGGTCTGGACGTCCGGGCTCGTCGAGCGTTCGGCGAGGAACAGTACGGTCTCCCCCGAGGCCAGGCGCGGGAGTTCGCTCTGGTCGACGGCGGCGGTGTAGACGACGAGCGGGGTGCGGTTCAACTGCCCGTTCGTCCGCAGCCAGTCGATGATCCCGGCCTGGTGACGGTGGACCTGGAGCAGATCCATCACCACGAGGTTGGGCCGCATCTGCGCGGCGAGCGTGACGGCGTCCGCGTCAGACGCGGCCCGCGCGACCTGCATGCCCCGCCGTTCCAGCGTGGCGGTCATGGCGAGTGCGATCTCCGCGTGCTCCTCGATCAGCAGGACGCGCGGCGGATGCTGCTCGGAGTCACGCGGCGCGAGCGCCTTCAGCAGGACGGCCGGGTCGGCTCCGTACGCCGCGTCACGCGTCGCCTGGCCGAGCCCCGCGGTGACGAGCACGGGCACCTCGGCGGCCACCGCGGCCTGGCGCAGCGACTGAAGGGCCGTACGCGTGATGGGACCGGTGAGCGGATCGACGAAGAGGGCAGCCGGATACGCGGCGATCTGCGCGTCGACGTCCTCACGCGAGTTCACGATGACGGGCCGGTAGCCGCGCTCGCTGAGCGCCTGGTGGGTGGGCCCGTCGGGAGCCGGCCACACAAGCAGACGGCGCGGGTTGTCCAACGGCTCCGGCGGCAACTCGTCGTCCATCGGCTGCGGCTGGGGCCGGTCGGGGACCTCCACCGCCCCGCCGGGCCCGTCCAGCGGCTCGGGCCCTTCGTCCGCGTTCTCGTCCGGGGCCCCTATGGCGTACGAGCGCCCGGCCCCGTCGGTGTTGCCCACCAGCCGGGACTGCCCGGCGAGCGAGGGCTGCGGCGGCAGCGGCACCTGCCCGGCGAGCGAGGCGTGCGGCGGCGACGGGACCTGCCCGGCCGGTGAAGGCTGGCCCGGCTGAGCGGGCAGCGGGGTCTGACCGCTGCCGTTGCCCTTGGCCTGCCCCGGCTGCGGATGGGGGCGTGCGGCAGCATCGGTGCGGTCACCCGCGGGCTCGGGCGGCGTACCGAGCTTGCGGCGCCGACCGGAACCGCCGGGCTGGTTCGGGGCCGGCGTGGACCCCGGCTGGGGCTGGCCCTGCGTCTGGGGGACACCCTGGCGGGCGAACGGGACCCCTTGGCCCAGCGTCCGCACGCTGATCGCCCGTCCTTGTGTCGAGTTGGGGTCGAGCGGGGCGACGGGTCCGGCGGCAGGCGCGGCCTCGGCGGGCAGCGGCTGCGCAGCCCGCGGCTGCTGCACGGCACGCTCCGGCGGCAGCGGCGTCCCCGACGACGGTGTCGACTGCGGCGGCAGCGGGGCCTGCGCGCCGGCCACGGGGACGCCCACGCCGGAGGTGTCGTGACCGGGGTCGGGCCAGGACTGCGGTTGCGTCTGCGCCTGCGGCGTGGTCTGCGGCTGTGGCGCGGCCTGGGCGGGCACGGGCTGACCGGCGCCGGGCACGCCCTGGGCGGGCACCGGCTGCGGGGCACCCTGAACACCCGCCACGGCACCCTGCGCGGGCCCGGGCCGGCCGGGCGCGGCCTGCTGGGGGACACCCTGGCCAGGCACGGGCTGGACGCCCGCACCGGGAACACCGACGGGCTGACCGGGGGCGGGGACCGCGGCACCACCGGACAGGCCGGGGGCGGCGGCCTGGGCGGGCACGGGCTGAGCCGGACCGGTGGCACCCTGCGGCGGTACGGCGGCGGTCTGCGGCGTGGCCACGGGAACACCCTGGGCGGGCACGGGCTGCGGAGCGCCCGGCAGACCCTGTGCGGGGATGTGCTGACCGGGAGCCGCCGCCTGCGCGGGGACGGGCTGCGGCGCCGGGACGCCCTGTGCGGGCACCGGCTGGGGCGCGGCGGCGCCCTGCGCGGGCACCGGCTGGCCGGGCACCATCTGCGGAGGGATGCTCTGACCGGGAGGAACGTGGCCGGATACCGGCTGCTGCCGCGCGGCGACCTGGGCCCCGGCGTCACCCTGCTGCCCGCCGGGGCGGACGGCTCGGCGGCGACCGGTCGGCGTAGGGAGGGGGTGCGGCTGGGGCGGGGTGTGGTCGTCCGCCGGGTTGTGCAGCGCGGCGTCATGGCGCCCGTGGTCCGCACCGCCGGCGGGAGCACCCGGTACCTGACCGACCCCGGGGGCCTGCGCGGCATCGGCCACCGGTACGGCACCCTGCGCGGCGGCGGCATCGGGCACCCCGACGCCCTGGACCTGCGGCGGAGCCTGTACCTGACCTTGGACCTGCGGCTGCGCCGCCTCACCCGCCGCCTGCGCCTGAGCGATGGGCTGGGCGAGCCCGGCGGCGGGAACCGCACCGGCGGCAGGTACGGGACCCGCTGCGGGAACGGGGCCGCCGGCAGGAACCGGCCCCCCGGCGGGCACCATGCCCCCGGGCGGCACGGGCCCCGGCATCGGCTGCGCGGACGGGGACGGCACAGGACCCGCTCCCGGCATCGGCTGCCCGGCGGGCAGGGGCCCTGCGGCAGGGAGCGGCCCCCCGCCGGGTACCGCCCCGGTCATCGGCACAGGGCCACCGGCGGGTACGGCTCCACCGTGCGGTACGACGCCTCCCGCGGGCAACGGGACCCCACCCGCGGGTACCGTCCCCCCGGCCACAGCGCCTCCCGGGCCCTCCGCACCCTCGTACGCCTCTGCTCCCGGGCTTCCCGGCACGCCTTGTGCGCCCTGCGCAGGCACCGAAGGCACGGCCACAGCCCCGGCAGGCACACCCGGCACGCCCTGTACACCCGGCGCGCCCGGCGCACCCGGTGCCGCGGGCACCGGCACCGGACCGAGCGCGGGGTTCTGCGCGTACTCGGGTCCGCGGTCGGCCTCGGCCGGCGGCAGCGCGAAGACGGCCCGCCCGGCGGGCTCGGCGGCGGCCCGCTCCTCCGCCTTGGCCAGCGCACGGCGACGGCGCCCGGTGGGCTGGCCCTCGCTGTCACCGGTCGCCGCGTCGGGCGAGGGGGTGGTGGCCGGGCCCGCGGGCAGCGCGGGCGGCAGCGCGTTCTGCGCGGCGGGCTCGTGGCGCGCCCGCCGCCCGTCGGGCACGGGGACGCCCTGCGGCGGCACGGTCCCGCCGAGTCCGGTGGCGGCGGCAGCGGTCCCGGCGGCGTGTTCGGCCGCCATGACGACCGCGCCCTCGGCGGCGACGGCCTCCCCCGCCCCGTCGGCCGCGGCTGCCCGGCCGCGTCGCCGCCCGGTGCCCTCGGCCTCGTCGGCGCCGCCCTGCGCGGGCACGGGCGCCTCGCCGGCGGGGAGCCCGCCCGCGGCGTCGTCGGCGCGGCGTCGTCGGCGCCCGGTGGGAGGCACGGCGGACGCGGCCTCCGCCTCGGGGGTCTCGTCGCTCTCCAGGAACGCGTCCACGGACGACCGCCGCGCCCGACGCCGCCCACCACCGGCTCCACCGGCGGCCTGCTCAGGCAACGACACCTCGGTACCGGCGGCCATGGCACCGGCGTCGGCCGGTGACTCCGCGGGGGGCACGGACCCGTCGAGGGCCACGACCGGCGGCTGCGCGGGAACCGTGCCCGCGCCGCCCCCGAGCGGCACCTCCAGCACGTATGCGCTGCCGCTCATCCCCGGCACCTCGTGCGTCTGCAGCACACCCCCGTGCGCGCGCACGATCCCCTGGACGATCGGCTGGTGCACCGGGTCTCCCCCGGCGTAGGGGCCGCGGACCTCGATCCGTACGACCTCGCCGCGCTGCGCCGCCGCCACGACGACGGTGTTGTCCATGTAGCCGCCGGCCGACATGGGCGCGTTGCCGGTGGCGTCGACGCCGGCGACGTCCGCGATGAGGTGCGCGAGCGCGGTCGCGAGGCGGGCCTGGTCGACCTCGGCCTCGATGGGCGGCGCGTGCACGGCGAACTGCACCCGCCCCGGCCCGACGAGTTCCACGGCGCCGTCGACTCCGGCGGCGACGACCGCGTCGAGCATCACGGTCGTCCGGACGAGGTCGTCCTCTCCGGCGTCGATGCGCTGGTACCCGAGCACGTTGTCGATCAGGGTCGTGATCCGCGAGTACCCGGCGGTGAGGTAGTGGAGGACCTGGTTGGCCTCGGGCCACAGCTGCCCGGCGTCGTCGGCGGCGAGGGTGCCCAGTTCGCTGCGGAGCTGGTCGAGCGGGCCGCGCAGGGAGGTGCCGAGCACGGCGAGCAACTGCTCGTGCCGTGCGGCCAGCGCCTCGTAGCGGTCCTTCTCCCGCTCGCCGAGTGCGGCGTACCGCTCGTCGCCGGCGGCGAGCTCCTCGGCGTGCTTCTCACGCAGCTCGGAGAGTTCGGCGGTGTGCTTCTCGCGCACGCCCTCCAGTTCCTCGGCGTGCTCCTCGGTGAGCTGCTTCAGTTCCTTCGCGTGCCGCTCGGCCTCGGCACTCTTCTCCTCGGCGAGCTGGTCGTAGGGCCGCCGGTCGGTGAACGTCATCACGGCGCCGACGAGCTGGTCCCCGTCGCGCACCGGCGCGGTCGTCAGGTCGACGGACACCTTGTCGCCGCTCTTGGACCACAGGACCTGCCCGCGCACCCGGTGCTTGCGCCCGGACCGCAGAGTGTCGGCGAGCGGGGACTCGCCGTACGGGAAGGGGGAGCCGTCCTCCCGGGAGTGGAGGATGAGCGTGTGCAGCTCGCGCCCGCCGAGATCGCTGGCCCGGTACCCCAGTATCTGGGCGGCGGCCGGGTTCACGAGGACGATCCGCCCGTCGGTGTCCGTCCCCACGACGCCCTCGGCCACGGCCCGCAGGATCATCTCGGTCTGCCGTTGCGAACGCGCGAGTTCGGCCTCGGTGTCGACGGTGCCGGAGAGGTCGCGTACGACCAGCATGAGCAGCTCGTCATTGGCGTATCCGTAACCGTCGTACGCCTGCTGCCCGTTCTCCAGATTCGCGCTTGTGACCTCGACCGGGAACTCGCTGCCGTCGGTCCGGCGGGCGGTCATGCGGGTCGGCTTGGTCCGCCCGGTCGGGTCCATGGTGTCGGGCCGGCGCATCGACCCCGGAATGAGGCGGGAGTCGAACTCGGGGAGGAGGTCCAGCAGCCCGCGCCCCACGAGGGCGGTACCCGGGGTCTCGAAGGCCTCCAGGGCGATGGTGTTCGCGTTGACGACGGTTCCGTTGGCGTTGACCAGCACCAACGCGTCGGGCAGCGCGTCCAGTATGGCTGCGAGGCGAGCAGCGCCTCGGGATGGCCTGCTGCTCACGAGACGCTTCCTCCCTGTTACCGCACCTTGCCGACCGCCTGAGCCATCTTGCCAACCGGCCCGCAACGTGTCACGCGAGGGAGTCTACGGGCAGAGGTTGCGCTCGCGACGCCGGATGAGAGGGAGGTCGCACACCGAACATACGGAGATGCCGTGACCGTGTGTTTTGCCGAGCAACACGCCTTGCGGCACATATGTACGGCGCCCCGCGGCCCCGCTCGCGCTTATGGGCATATGCCGTCGGAGTTATCGGGGAGGGGTCGGGGGTGCGGGGCCGGGCCGGGATCGGGCCGGGATCACGTCGCGAGGAGCGCCGCGACGTGATCGTGAGTGGCGGAGGAAGGCGCGGAGCCGCTGCCCTCGGTCGGAGACGTGGCCGCTACTGACGGAGATCGGGGAGTACGGGAACGAGCGAGTCCCAGCGGGAGATCTCGCAACCGTTGCCGCGGTCGAATCGGGCGTCGACCGGGCGGCCGGCCCAGATCCCGGTGACATGGGCGGTGGCGGGCCCGCCGTAGAGCATCGTGCACTGGGTGCCCGGCGCGACCGGTGCGAAGGGGTCCTTGCCCCAGACGGTCCGCTGGTCCAGCTGCCCGCAGGCGTCCCGGACGTGCGGATGACTGCCCCCGTCGGGATGGCAGCGCAGTTCGAACCGCCCGTCGACCCCGTCGCCCGCACCCCGGACGGTGACGACCAGCCGGTCCTCCGGGCCCACGGGCAGGGGCAACGCCGTACGGGGGAGCGCGTCGCCGATACGGGGCGCCGCGTCGGCGGCGTACGCGACCGGAGCGACCGCGGGCGAGAACGCCCCGGCGGCGACCGCGGCTAGGGAGGCCGCGGCACCGAACAGAAGCCGGCGAGCGGAACGGCCGGGAGCGGCGGTACGAGAGGCACCGGCGGCGAACGGCCGGGCGGGGCGACCGGAGGCCGCGCCACGGGACGCGGCGAAGGCGGAGGCAGTGGGGGCGGCGGCGGTCGCGGTGGACGCCTGCGGCGGTGTGGGGGGAGTGCTCTGCAACATGACCTGACTAACGCCACGCGGGTCCCACGGTTGCGGCGGACGGAGCAGAGGAGGAGGCGAGGGGAGGAGAAGGGGACGGGGAAGAAAGGGGGAGGGAGGAGCGGGGAAGGACCGGGGACGGTGCGCGCGCCACGTCGCCGGACCCGCCCTGCGGATCCCGGACGTCCCTGACGAACCGTTCCCGAACGCTCTCCGACCCGCCACGACGTGCCATACGGCTTTGCCCTGCGGGCTCTCCGCCTAGTACCGTGGGGGGCGATTGGTGACAGCCCACTCGGCTGTGTCATCATCTGCACGCACCACTCGCGCTCGCGCGGGCGGTTGTGCGGGAGGCGTCGCCTAGTCCGGTCTATGGCGCCGCACTGCTAATGCGGTTTGGGTCTTAAAGCCCATCGAGGGTTCAAATCCCTCCGCCTCCGCGCTTGATCACCGAAGCCCCGGTCCACACGACCGGGGCTTCGTCGTTCCCGGAGTGCCCGCCGAGTCGTTTCCGCAGGTCACAAGGGGTGCGGCAAACGGATTTCACATGGCGACGGCAGTCATGTAATGTTCTTCCTGTCGCCGGGAGCGGGCCGAAAGGGCCGGGACCGACGAAAAACAGAACAAGCACTCGTAGCTTAACGGATAGAGCATCTGACTACGGATCAGAAGGTTGCAGGTTCGAATCCTGCCGAGTGCACACAGGTCAAAGCCCCCTCGGGATCATCCCCGAGGGGGCTTTGTCGTCGGCCGTTGACATCGACGCGGCTGGAACGGCTTGTCACCCTCAGGGGATCCCCGACACGATCGGAGGCTGAGCGTTCCGGTGGGGTCAGGGCGTCGGCCCGATCGGGGGTTCCGTGCTCGTGGTGAAGACCAGGTCGTGCGCGTACTGCGAGAGGTCACCGGTAGCCTGCCGATCCCGGGTCGGCCGGGTGCGACGGCGCTTCTGCGGTGAGCCGCAGTGATGTGAGGCGGAACCAGGGCGAGGCAAGGAGCCGTCGGATCGATCTCGTCTCCCTTCCAAGCTCGGCCCTCAACGCATGTTCCGCAGCTCTCGATCGATGTCCTCCTCGGTGATGGGCCGCCGGAAGTAGGCCTGCCACGCGTCGAGAAGCAGGAACACACCCCATCCGCCGAGGACCCAGCCCGGCCAGAAGTACCCGGCTCCGGTCAGTGCCCACACCACGATCAAGAAGGTGTTGATCACGACGTAGGCCACGAAGTCGGCTCTGAGTTTGCGCTTCCTCTCAAGCCGTTTGTGGGCCCATTCCCTTTCCGGCGTCGCCTGCGGGCTGGGGGATTCTTCAGGACCGAAGGGACCCACCATGAGCGCCACCTCCTCGGTCGCGGTGGGCTGGCGTCCTCCCATGATCCCCCGGACCGGCTGGGTGCGCCGCTCGATGCGGCGCCGTTCGCCGTTCAGGCGAGGGCGAACGACGGGCCAGGTCCACGGTCAGGCGCCCGTGAACGCACACGGACGACCCCGGACGAGAGCAACAGCCAGGATCCGTGAACCGGTGTGACGAGCGGCCCGAGTCCCGTCCGCCGCCCTGCCGCCCCGTCGCTCCGGCCGGCTGGGTGGCGCGGGTCAGGCGTCGAACGGACCCGGGGAACATGGAAGACGTACTGGCCTACGTCGCCGCGGGCCTGGTCGGGCTGTGGGGTGTGTCGCACGCGGTACCGACACGGGCCGTCGTCGCCGGATTCGGTGAGATCTCCGCGGACAGCCGTCGGGTGCTGGTCCAGGAGTGGCTGGCCGAGGCGGTGACCATGTGGTCCTTCGCTGCGCTGGCGATCGTTGTCACCGCGGTCGGCGGCGGAACGTCCATCGCTGCTGCGGCCTACCGTGTCACCGCTGGAGCGCTGCTCGCCCTCGCGGTGCTGACGACTCTCACCGGCGCTCGCACGAGCGTCGTCTGGTTCAAGCTCTGTCCGGTACTGCTGACCGGCTCGGCCGTGCTGTTGCTGGTTGCCGGCCCCGCCTGAACCGAGGTTCCGCAGGAGACCGGAACGACCGCGGCAGACCATGGCCGGGGCATGCTGCGGGAGCCGTTCCCGCAAACTCGCCTGCCTTTCGACAACCGGCTCCCGTGGCGGACCGGCGTTCCGGGGCGGAACGACAGGAGATCGGCCACGAGAGGGCTACGCGGGTGCCGCGCAGCTGTCGTGGCCCTGTTCGGGCTACACCGCGCAGACGTCCAGGCCGTAGCGGACGAGGGCTTGTGCGGCCGAATGCTTGGGGCGAAAACGGGCATTCCGGAATGCATGGATGCTCACGACGACACCCCCGACCGTGCCCACCAGCGGCCCGAGGGCCTCAGCGACACGACGGTGGAGGCGCTCGGGGCGCTCTCCAAGGCCCTGGAGATGACCGAGCGGGCACGCGGTCGCCTCTACGACTTCCATCAGCTGACCGGTGGTGCTGATCTCGAACTGGACCGGGCCGTGCGCCTCTTGCGGGAGGCCGGGCACCCGGAGTGGGCGGAGAAGGTGCGGACCGAGATCCTCGGGCGCAACGTCATCCCCGGGCACTGGACGTTCCAGATCGTCGAGGCATACAACGACACCTACTACGAGCCGTTCAAGGTCCTGGAGAAGAGCGCCGTCGGCGAGCTGGCCGAAGGGCGGGACCACCTCTACGAGGCGGAGATGAAAGAGGCACGCCGTACGGCCGGGCACCCTGCCCATACCGCCAGGCCCGACAGTCTGTGAGTGGAGTGGAGTGGAGTGGGTTCCGGGTGGAGGGGCGGGTGGACCCGTTGTCCTCGCGGCCTCGCGGCCTCGCGGCCCGACCGCCCCGCCGCCCGGCGCCCGGCGCCCCGGCGTCCGCACCGTCTCCCCAGGTCAGTCGTGTTGTCAGTGGTGCCCTCTACTCTCGTGAGGGATGGTGCACACGTGGAGATGTACCGGGCTGCGGTGGGGCGGTGCCGAGCCCTGTCTGGTGTGGGAAGGCGGGCGGAGGAGTCCTCTGCCCCGGGGGAAGGCGGTGGCGTTCGAGGTCGTCGACGGGGGTGGGCGGACCTGTGTCGGCGCCCGGGGGCACCCGTGTCCGGTGCGGGCGGGCGTCCCGGGGCGGAGTAGCGGCGCGCGGTGCGAGGAGTGCGCGCGGCTGGACCGGGCACACTCCGTCGCGGCCGACACCTTCGCCGATGACCCGCGGCCGTACCACGTGTACCTCGCGTGGTTCGGGCCCGGCCTGGTGAAGGTCGGGATCACGGTCGTCGAGCGGGGGTCGGCGCGGCTGCTGGAGCAGGGGGCGGTGTGCTTCGCGTGGCTCGGGCGGGGGCCGCTGATGGCCGCGCGGCGGGCCGAGGAGGTGCTGCGGGCCGCGCTGAAGGTGCCGGACCGGATTCCTTACGCCGAGAAGAGGCTCCTACGGTCCGCCCTGCCGGAACGGGCGGAGCGCACGGGGGAGTTGGCGGTGGTTCACGGGCGGGCCCTCGCGCTGCCGGGGTGGCCGGAGTCCCTGGAACCGGTGGCGTTCCAGGCGGTCGATCACTTCGGCGTGTTCGGGCTGGACGGGCTGCCGGCCGCCGACGGGGTGGTGAGTGAGCTGGCCGCGGGCGGTGTGGTGGGCGGGGAGGTGCTCGCCGTCGCCGGGCCCGATCTGCATCTCGCCACCGGGCGGGGAGTCGTCGTCCTGGACACACGGCTCATGACCGGGTGGGAGCTGACCGCTCTCTTGGGTGAGGGCGCGCGTGATGCGGTCACGGTGCCGGTCAGGGAGGTGGCGGAGCGAGGGGGAGGGGTGCAGGACGGTTTGTTCTGAGGCGGGAGAGAGACGACCGGGTGCATGGGTGCATGGGGGCCGGGGGCGAGGAGGGGGACTTCCTCTCGGTGGCGGTCGTCCCGCCCGGGTGAAGACTGCGATCCCTTTCGGATCCCGTGCGGAAAGGCACTGGACGGTGGCCGATGGCCGACGGGACAGTGACGACATGAGCGATCAGCGGACAGCACCTGTCCCCGCCTTCGAACCGCCTTACTACGCCGTGGTGTTCACCTCCACGCGGACCGAGGACCAGAGCGGGTACGGGGAGACGGCCGAGCGGATGGAGGAACTGGTGAAGGGAGTGCCGGGGTACCTCGGCATGGACCACGCACAGACACCCGGCGGCCTCGCCATCACCGTGGGGTACTTCCGGGACGCTGACGCCCTGGAGCGGTGGCGGAGCGACACGGAACACCGGTCGGCCCAGAAGCGCGGGCGCGCCGAGTGGTACCGGAGCTACTCCCTGCACGTCGCCAAGGTCGAACGCAGCCACGGGTTCGTGCGCGAGGAGGAGGGGACACTCCCGACATGAGCGATCCGGCCGGCGGATGGTCCGGCCGGCGGACGGTCCGGCAGCCGCGTGCCCCGGCAGCCGCGTGCCCCGCCGACTGCGTGCCCCGGCGACTGCGCGCCCCGGTGAACGAGCGGCGGGCAAGCATGACCGCGCTTTCATAAGGACGGGGTCAAAGCGGGGGCGCGCGCCCCGTTCCCTGCGCGGCCGGACGCTGTGCCTCCTCGGTGAGGCGCCCAGGAGAACACCGTGCGGTGGCATGGGAAACCCCTGGTCGGCGAGGGGTCCGTCCCGGATGTCGGGGATCTTCCCAGGCATTCCCTGAGAGGCTCCTGTGTGTTTCTCAGAAAAATCACAGGTTCCGGAAAGGGTGTTCTCAGAGGACCCCGACAAGGTGTCCGGCATGACCACGACCTCGCCCCAGGGGCGCACCGAACTGCTGAGGCCGGACGGGAGCCCCGTCCGAGTGCTTGTGGTGGACGACGAGCTGTCGATCACCGAACTGCTGTCCATGGCCCTCCGCTACGAGGGATGGCAGATCCGGAGCGCGGGGGACGGCACCGGTGCCCTCCAGACCGCGCGCGACTTCCGGCCCGACGCCGTCGTCCTGGACATGATGCTCCCCGACATGGACGGGCTGACCGTCCTCGGGCGGCTGCGGCGTGAGCTGCCGGACGTGCCGGTGCTCTTCCTCACCGCGAAGGACGCGGTCGAGGACCGGATCGCCGGGCTGACCGCGGGCGGCGACGACTACGTCACCAAGCCGTTCAGCCTGGAGGAGGTCGTCGCCCGGCTGCGGGGCCTCATCCGGCGTTCCGGCGCCGCCGACCGGCGCTCCGACTCGGTACTCGTCGTCGGCGACCTCATGCTCGACGAGGACAGCCACGAGGTGTCGCGCGGCGGGGACAACATCCACCTCACCGCCACCGAGTTCGAGCTGCTGCGGTTCCTGATGCGCAACCCGCGGCGGGTGCTCAGCAAGGCGCAGATCCTCGACCGCGTGTGGTCGTACGACTTCGGTGGCCAGGCGAACGTGGTCGAGCTGTACATCTCGTACCTGCGGCGCAAGATCGACGCCGGGCGCGAGCCGATGATCCACACCCGGCGAGGAGCCGGTTACCTGATCAAGCCCGCCGCGTCATGAGCGGACGACGACGGACGCGTGCGCAGAGGCGGCCGCAGCCGGAGCCGGGGCGGGGTAAGCGGCAGCCGCGCACTCTGCGGACGCGGCTCGTCGTCTCCGCGGTGGCGCTGATCGCGGTGGTGTGCGCGGTGATCGGCACGGTCACCACGATCGCGCTCGGCCAGCACCTGGACAAGCAGCTGAACGACCAGGTCAAGGAGGTCGGTCAGCGGGCCGCCGGCGGGCCGGTGAGGCCGGGGGGCGACGGCATGGGCGGCGGGCCACCGCCGGACGAGCCGTTCGGGTTCGTCACCAAGGGCGGCACCGAGGCGAACACCGTCGTCGCGGAGGTCAGCGACACCGGCGGCCGGATCACCGCCGCGGTCGTCGCCAAGGTGAAGAACTCCGACAGCGAGGTCTTCGAGGGCATGACCACCGAGTCCCTCGACGACGCGCAGACCGCCGTTCTCAGCAAGGTGCCGAAGACCGGAACCCACGACGTCGACATCCCCGGCCTCGGGGAGTACCGGGTGCGGTACGTCGAGGGGGGCCGGGGCAACTTCTACGTCGCCCTGCCGACCGCCGAGGTCACCGGCACCCTCAACACCCTGATCATCGTGGAGCTCAGCGTCACCGGCGCCGGGCTCGTCGCCGCCGGTATCGCCGGGTCCGCGCTGGTCGGGGTGGCCCTCAGGCCGCTGCGCAAGGTGGCGGCCACCGCCACCCGCGTCTCCGAACTGCCCCTGCACACCGGCGAGGTCACCCTCAACGAACGCGTGCCCGAGTCCGAGACCGACCCGCACACCGAGGTCGGGCAGGTCGGGGCCGCGCTCAACCGGATGCTCGACCACATCCACGGCGCGCTGCACTCGCGGCAGGAGAGCGAGACGCGCGTCCGGCAGTTCGTGGCGGACGCCAGCCACGAGCTGCGGACCCCGCTCGCGTCCATCCGCGGCTACGCCGAACTCACCCGGCGGGGCCGGGAGGAGATCGGGCCCGACACCCGGCACGCGCTCGGCCGCATCGAGTCCGAGTCCGGGCGGATGACGCTGCTCGTCGAGGATCTGCTGCTGCTGGCGCGGCTCGACGCCGGACGGCCGTTGCAGTTCGAGCGGACCGATCTGATCCCGCTGGTCGTCGACACCGTCAGCGACGCACGGGCGGCCGGACGCAGCCACAACTGGCGGCTCGACCTGCCGGACGCGCCGGCGCTGGTGTCGGCGGACGCGGCACGGCTCCAACAGGTCCTCGTCAATCTGCTGGCGAACGCCCGTACGCACACACCGCCCGGGACCACGGTCACCGCGCGCGTGCAGCGGCGCGGGCCGTGGATGTGCGTGGACGTCGAGGACGACGGTCAGGGCATCCCCGAGGAGTTGCTGCCGCACGTCTTCGAACGGTTCGCGCGCGGGGACTCCTCGCGGTCCAGGGCGTCCGGCTCGACCGGGCTCGGGCTCGCCATCGTGCAGGCCGTGGCCGACGCGCACGGCGGTGCCGTGACCGTCGACAGCGTGCCCGGCAGGACCGTGTTCACCGTGCACCTGCCCGTCCTCGGCGGGCCCGCGCCCCTGCTCGACGACGCCGCGAACTGGCAGCTCGACGACCTGGACCACGACGCCGACCCGGACGCCGGAGACGACGCCGGCCAGGACTTCGCCGACGCCGCCCACCGGCACCCGGACTCACAGGCACAGCACAGCGTCAGCACACGGGCGTAACAGAGCGGGTCGCGAATGTACGTGTCATGCGAACCGACTCTTCTCCCGGCACCCTGCCGGCGCGGGAGCACCTCCCGGCCGGAGACGCCGGTACGCCTGTCCTGGACGTAGTGATCCCCGTCTACAACGAGGAGAAGGACCTCCAGCCGTGCGTCCGCAGACTGCACGAGCACCTCGCGCGGACCTTCCCGTACGCGTTCCGCATCACGATCGCGGACAACGCGTCCACGGACACCACCCCCCAGGTGGCCGCGCGGCTGGAGGCGGAGCTGGCCCAGGTCAGGTCGTTCCGGCTGGAGCAGAAGGGGCGCGGGCGGGCCCTGCGGACCGTCTGGTCCGCCTCCGACGCCCCGGTCCTCGCCTACATGGACGTGGACCTGTCGACCGACCTGAACGCCCTGCTGCCGCTGGTGGCCCCGCTGATCTCCGGACACTCGGACCTCGCGATCGGCTCCCGGCTCGCCCGTTCCTCGCGGGTGGTGCGCGGCCCCAAGCGGGAGTTCATCAGCCGCGCGTACAACCTGATCCTGCGCGGCTCGCTCCAGGCCCGCTTCTCGGACGCGCAGTGCGGGTTCAAGGCGATACGGCGGGACGTCGCGCAGGTGCTGCTGCCGCTCGTCGAGGACACCGGATGGTTCTTCGACACCGAGATGCTGGTGCTCGCCGAGCGCGCCGGACTGCGGATCCACGAGGTGCCGGTCGACTGGGTCGACGATCCCGACTCGACCGTCCACATCGTCAGGACGGCCACCGACGACCTCAAGGGCGTGTGGCGGGTCGGCAAGGCCCTCGCCACCGGGTCGATCGCCCTGGACCGGCTTGCCCGCCCCTTCGGGGACGACCCCCGCGACCGCGACATCGAGGACCTGCCGCGCGGCCTCGCCCGCCAACTCCTCGGCTTCTGCGTCGTCGGCGGCCTCTCCACCCTCTTCTACCTGCTTCTCTACAGCGGCTTCCGCACGGTCGCCGGCTCGCAGACCGCCAACGCGCTCGCCCTGCTCGTCTCGGCCGTCGCCAACACGGCGGCCAACCGGCGCCTCACCTTCGGCGTCCGCGGCCGGGCCGGAGTCGTCCGGCACCAGGCGCAGGGCCTGGTGGTGTTCGGTATCGGCCTCGCCCTCACCAGCGGCTCCCTCGCCGCCCTGAACGCGGCGACCAGCGACCCCGCGCACTCCACGGAACTGGCCGTCCTCGTCGCCGCGAACCTCGCGGCGACGGTGCTGCGGTTCCTGCTCTTCCGGGCCTGGGTCTTCCCCGACCGGCGTGACGGCGGCACACCGGCCGCCCCGTCCGCCCACGGCGGAGCCCCCACGGCCGGGTACGCGGGCACGGCCGCGGTCCGACCGGGGCGGCCCGGCCCGTACGGCCACCAGGACCGCTTCCAGCCGGCGGCCCACCGCCCGACCGCGGCGCACCCTCCGACCACGGCTCACACCGCGCCGCGCGCCGAGTACGCGGCGGCGCCGACAGCTCCGTACGGGACCGGCCCGTACCCCACGACCCCGGTCCGCGCCGGTGACGCCGCGGACCGCACCTGGGGCGACGCGACCATGCGGATGCGGCCGGTGCGCCCGCACGACCAGGATTCGAGGAACACACGATGACCACGCACTTCGACACGGCGCACCAGGGGGGCACGAGCCCCGCCGACCCCGGCTGGGGGCCGCCCACGACGAGAACAGCCGTCCAGGAGGCGGCCGCCGCGGACAGCGCCGGGGCGCCCACGGAACCCGGCTCGGGTGAGCCCCGCCAGCCCCTCCGCCGGCGGATGTGGCGGGGGCGCCCGGAGGACAACCGCTGGGTGCGCCCCGGCTTCCTCCTCGCCCTGCTCCTGATCGGCGGCCTCTACACCTGGAACCTCACGGCCTCCGGGTACGCCAACTCCTTCTACTCGGCGGCCGTGCAGGCGGGCAGCCAGTCCTGGAAGGCCCTGTTCTTCGGGTCGCTGGACTCGGCCAACGCCATCACCGTCGACAAGCCCCCGGCGTCGCTGTGGCCGATGGCCCTGTCGGTGCGGCTCCTCGGCCTGAACTCCTTCGCGATCCTGTTCCCGCAGGTGCTGATGGCCGTCGCCACCGCCGGTGTGCTGTGGGCGGCCGTACGCCGCCGCTTCGGCGCGACGGCCGGGTTCCTCACCCTGGCGGTGTTCGCGCTCACGCCCGTCGCCGCGCTGATGTTCCGCTTCAACAACCCGGACGCGGCCCTCGCGCTGCTGATGGCCACCGCGGTGTACTGCACCCTCCGCGCGATGGAGAAGGCGCAGACGAAGTGGCTGGTCTGGGCGGGCACCGCCATCGGCCTCGCCTTCCTGGTGAAGACCCTCCAGGCGTTCCTGATCCTGCCGGTGCTCGCGCTCGTGTACGTCGCGTTCGCCCCCGGCACCTGGAAGAAGCGCGTCGGGCAGGTGCTGCTCGCCGGGCTCGCGATGGTCGTCTCCGGCGGCTGGTGGGTCGCGATCGTCGAGCTGTGGCCGGCTTCGTCCCGCCCGTACATCGGCGGCTCGCAGAACAACTCCTTCCTGGAGCTGACCTTCGGCTACAACGGCCTCGGCCGCATCAACGGCGAGGAGACCGGCAGCGTCGGCGGCGGGGGCGGCGGCAACGGTGGCGGCAACTGGGGCGAGACCGGCTGGGACCGGATGTTCAGCTCCACCATCGGCGGCCAGATCTCCTGGCTGATCCCCGCCGCGCTGATCCTGCTCGGCGCCGCGATCTGGGCGGCCCGCAAGCTGCGGCGCACCGACGGCACCCGCGCCGCGTTCCTCCTCTGGGGCGGCTCGCTGCTCATCACCATGGTGGTGTTCAGCTTCATGCAGGGCATCTTCCACGAGTACTACACGGTGGCCCTCGCCCCCTACGTGGCCCCGCTGATCGGCATGGGCGCGGCCCTGCTGTGGGAGCGGCGCGCCGAGGTGTGGGCGTCGCTCACCCTGGCCGCCGCGATGACGGCCACCGCGGTCTGGGGATACGTCCTGCTCACCCGCTCCTCCGACTACCTCCCCTGGCTGAAGTGGGTCGTGCTGGTCGGCGGTCTGGTCGCCGCGCTCGGTCTGGTCTTCGTGGCCAGGCTGGGGCGCCGGCTGGCCCTCGCGGTCGTGGGCCTGGGCCTCGTCACCGCGCTGGCCGGTCCGACGGCGTACACCCTGACCACGCTCGGCGAGGGCCACACCGGTTCGATCGTCACGGCCGGACCGTCCGTCCAGGGCGGCCGGGGCGGCGGCCCCGGTGGTGGCATGGGCGGGGGCCCCGGCGGAGGGATGCCGGGCCAGCAGGGCCAGAACAACCAGCAGGGCGGCCAGAACGGCACCGGTCAGAACGGGAACGGCCCGATGGGCCAGCCCCCGACCGGCGGCTTCGGCGGCCAGAACGGCCAGAACGGCCAGCAGGGCCAGCAGGGCCAGAACGGCAACGGGTCCACGCAGACGCAGCCGCAGGGCCAGGGCAACGGCCAGACCCAGAACGGTGACGGCGGCCGGACGGGCGGCGGCGGTGGCGGCATGGGCGGCCTGCTCAACGGCGCGAGCGTCAGCGACGAGGTCAAGGAACTGCTGGAGAAGAACGCCGGAGACTACACCTGGGCGGCCGCCGCGATCGGCGCCCAGAACGCGGCCAGCTACCAGCTCTCCACGGGCGAACCCGTCATGGCCATCGGCGGCTTCAACGGCACCGACCCGTCCCCCACGCTGGCGGAGTTCAAGAAGTACGTGGCGGAAGGGAAGATCCACTACTTCATCTCCAGCGGCTCCGGCGGCGGCATGGGCGGCGGGAGCAACGGCACCTCCGCGCAGATCAGTTCCTGGGTCCAGGAGAACTTCGAGACGGTGACCGTCGACGGCGCGACGTTCTACGACCTGACGCAGGCGAAGTAGCGCCGGAGAGGGAGACACCGGAGGAGAAGACGCCGGAGTGCGCGGCGGGCGGTGGCCCGGGGTGAGGACGTAACCCCGGGCCACCGCTCTGCCGTGCACCGCCGGAAACCGCTCGTTGTACGGCGTACAAGAACTGTTCTACGGTGTAGAACATGTCGACCCGCACCCTCCCGGCGCTCCCCTCCGTCCAAGAACATCCCCAGCGCTGGCTGATCCTCGGCGTCATCTGTCTCGCGCAGCTCACCGTGCTGCTGGACAACACCGTGCTGAACGTCGCGATCCCCTCGCTCACCGAGGAGTTGGGCGCGGCCACGTCCGACATCCAGTGGATGATCAACGCGTACTCGCTCGTGCAGTCGGGCCTGCTGCTCACCGCCGGCAGCGCGGCCGACCGCTACGGCCGGAAGAAGATGCTGCTCGCGGGGCTGGCGCTGTTCGGCATCGGCTCGCTGGCGGCCGGACTCGCCCAGTCGACGCAGCAGTTGATCGCGGCGCGGGCCGGAATGGGCGTCGGCGGGGCGCTCCTGGTCACCACGACCCTCGCCGTCGCCATGCAGATCTTCCCGCCCGATGAGCAGCCGAAGGCGATCGGTGTCTGGAGCGCGGTCAACGCGCTCGGGTTCGCGACCGGACCGCTCCTCGGCGGCTTCCTGCTGGGCCACTTCTGGTGGGGCGCGATCTTCCTGGTCAACCTGCCGGTCGTCGCGCTGGGGCTGGTGGCCGTCGTCGCCCTCGTCCCCGAGTCGAAGAACCCCCGCGGTGACCGGCCCGACCTGCCGGGCGCGCTGCTGTCGACGGTCGGGATGACCTCGCTCGTCTACGCGATCATCTCGGGCCCCGAGCACGGCTGGACCTCCGGGCGGGTCCTGGCCGCGGCCGCCGTCGCCGTCGTCGCGCTCGCGGCCTTCGCCTCCTGGGAGAGCCGGATCCCGTACCCGATGCTCGACCTGCACTTCTTCCGCGACCGCCGGTTCACGGGGGCCGTGGCCGGGGCGGTCCTCATCACGTTCGGGATGGGCGGGGCGCTGTTCCTTCTCACCCAGCACCTGCAGTTCGTCCTCGGGTACGGCGCGCTGGAGGCCGGACTCAGGACCGCGCCCCTCGCCCTCGTCGTCGTCGCGCTCAACTTCTCGGGGCTGTCGGCCCGGTGGACGGCCCGGCTCGGTGTCCCGGTGTCGATCGCGCTGGGCATGGTGCTGATGTCGGGCGGTCTGGTCTCCGTCGCGACCGGCCCCCGCGGGTACGGGGCGACGCTCGCCGGGCTGGTGCTGATCGGGGCCGGGGCGGCGATCGCGAACCCGGCCATGGCCCACGCGATCATGAGCGCGATCCCGCCGGCCAAGGCGGGGGTGGGAGCCGGGGTCAACGGCACGCTCGCGGAGTTCGGCACGGGGCTGGGGGTCGCCGTGCTGGGGGCGGTGCTCAACTCCCGGTTCGCGGCGCTGATCCCGGTGGCGGCGGCGTCACTGCCCGCGGCGCTGGGGGCGGCGGGATCGGGGGAGGAGCAGCGGCAGATCGTGGCGGCCTTCTCCTCCGGGCTGCGGACGAGCCTGCTGGTGGGGGCGGTGGCCGTGCTGCTCGGGGGGTTGCTGGCGGCAGGGCTGCTGCGCAGGGCGGAGAAGGGGGCGGGAGCGGTGCGGGGGGCCTGAGGGCCCGGGGAGCGGGTCGGGGGCGGCCGGGCGCGCGGGCGCGGGTTCGCGGGTGGCCGGGAGAGCGGGCGCGGGCCGAGGTCGGGCGGGTGGCTCCCCGCGCCGCTGAAGGCGCTCGCCTCGCTCGCCCCTAGCATCGTCACCAAGAACGAACCGTGGTCGTCGTGTCGGGAAGGTGCTCATGGTGAAGGTTGCCGGTCGGACCGGAGGCCGTGCTCGGGCCAGCGTGTGGCTGGAGGGCGAGGCACGGGCGCGGCGGGGCGGCCAGCCGTCGGGGCTGGACCGGGAGCGGATCACCGAGACGGCCGTACGGCTGCTGGACGCGGAGGGACTGGCCAGGTTCTCCATGCGGCGCCTGGCCGCCGAGCTGAACGTGACGGCCATGTCCGTGTACTGGTACGTCGAGACCAAGGACGACCTGCTGGAGCTGGCCCTCGACCGTGCCTTCGGCGGGATGCGGCTCCCGGCGGCGGACTCCGACGAGGACTGGCGGGACCAGCTCCGTACACTGGCGGGGCAGTACCGGGCGCTGCTGGTCCGGCACCCCTGGGTGTCGCCGCTCGCCGGTACCTTCCTCAACATCGGCCCGCACGCGATGGGCTTCTCCCGTGCCGTGCAGGGCGTGATCCGGCGGACGGGGCTGCCGGCGCACGGCCAGGCCGGGGCGATCGCGGCGGTCTTCCAGTTCGTGTACGGGTTCGGCACCATCGAGGGCCACTACATCCAGCGCTGTGCGAGTGCCGGCCTGACCCAGGAGGAGTACTTCCGGCACGCCATGACCGCCGTGACCGTCAGCCCCGAACTCCACGACGTGGTCCGGCACTCCGCGGACCTCATGGAGGCCCGCGGCGGCGACACCGTGGAGGAGATGCGGGAACGGGACTTCGCCTACGCGCTGGAGACGCTCATCGCCGGCATCGAGGCCATGGTCGAACGCGGCTGACCAGGACGGGAGCCCCGGGCCTTCGGGCTCCCCCGAACCCCGAGCCCCGAGCCCCGAGCCCCGAGCCCCGAGTCCCGGGTCCCGAGTCCCGAGCCCCGGCCTCTCCCCCCGGGGGTCCTCAGCCCTCCTCGGCCAGCCGAGCCGGGAAGCCGCCCGTCGCGACCGGGCCCCAGCGCTCCGGGGTGACGCGGATGATCGACTTGCCCTGCGCGACCATGGCCTCGCGGTACTCGTCCCAGTTCGGGTGCTCGCCCGCGATGTTGCGGAAGTACTCCACCAGCGGCTCCACCGACTCCGGGGAGTCGATGACCTCGGCGGTCCCGTCGATCTGCACCCAGGGGCCGTCCCAGTCGTCGCTGAGGACGACGACGCTGACCCGCTCGTCCCGCTTGGCGTTGCGGGTCTTGGCGCGCTCGGGGTACGTGGAGATGACGATGCGGCCCGAGTCGTCGACGCCGCAGGTCAGCGGCGAGGCCTGCGGCCCGCCGTCGGCCCGCCGGGTCAGCAGCAGCGCCCGGTGCCGGGGGCGTACGAAGTCGAGGAGCTCGTCGAGGGAGACCTTGGTGTTGGTCGCGATGTTCCGTGCCATGCGCACAGCGTAGGGCCGCTCCGGCTACCGGCCGCCGGGCAGGCTCTCCCCTTGCACCGCCTGGACGTCCAGTTCCACCTTCAGGGTCGTGCCGATGGCCGCGACGCCCGCCTGCAGGACCTGGTTGTAGCGCATCGCGAAGTCCTCGCGGCGCAGTTCCGTCGTCGCCCGGAACGCGGCGCGGGTGCCGCCCCACGGGTCGGGGCCGGTGCCGAGGTACGCGAGGTCGAGGTCGACCGGACGGACGACGCCGTGCAGGGTCAGCTCGCCGTGCACCGTCCAGCGGTCCGGGGCGACGGGGGTGAGGCCCGTCGACACATAGGTGATCTCCGGGTGGCGGTCCACGTCCAGGAAGTCCGGGGAGCGCAGGTGGTCGTCGCGCATGCGGTTGCCCGTGTCGATCGAGGCGGCCCGGATCACCGCCGTCACACGGGACTTGGTGCCCTCGTCCGGGGTCGGGGCGATGTCGATCGAGCCGGAGAAGTCGGTGAACCGCCCGCGGACGCTGGAGATGCCCAGGTGCTGGACGACCGCCGCGACGGACGAGTGGGCCGGGTCGACGGTCCAGGGGCCGGGCGGCGGGAGTTCGGTGCCGCCGAGCCGGGCGAGGGTGACCGTGCCGACCTCCGCCCGGCCGCTCGCGGTGACCAGGGCGCTCGACGCGACCGGCCCGTAGCCGACGGCCGTGACGATCACCGTGTACGCGCCGGGCGCGAGCGCCGTGGGCTCGTGGACCACTCCCTCCGCGTCGGCCTCGGCCCGCAGCACCTGCGTACCGGCCATGTCGGTCACCGTGACGACCGCGTGCGACACGGCCCAGCCGTCCCTCGTGCGGATCCTCGCGGTCAGTCCCATGTGCGCGTCACTCCTCGGGTACGACCGGTCGGCGGGGCGGAGGCACCGCCCCGCCGACCGGGTGTGAACTACTCGCCGGGGTGGGCGAGTTCGATGTCGTGGCCGTCGGCTCCGGTGCCGGAGACCGTCAGGGCCGTGGCCACGGGCGGGTACCCGGTGGCGATGAGCGTGTAGTCGCCGCCGTCCAGGTCGGCGAAGGCGTACGCCCCGTCCGGGCCGGTGGTGGCGGTGGCGACGACGTTGCCCGCCGCGTCGACGAGCGTCACGCGGGCGTCGGCCAGCGGTCCGCCCGGCGCCCGGACGACGCCCCGCAGCCGGGCCCCGGGCTCCAGGTCGATCTCGACGCGGGTGACGCCGGTGCCGCCGACCTCGACGGGCAGGGCGCGCGGGCGGAACCCGGCGGCGTTCACCGCGACGGTGACGGGACCGGGCACCAGCTCCCCGAAGCCGAACTCGCCCTGCTCACCGGTGGTTCCGGTGGCCAGCACGTCCCCGCGCACATCGGTCACCACGACCATCGCGTCCGGCACGGGCACCGCTGCCCCGGCGGCCCGCACGACACCGCTCAGCCCGCTCGTGCCGCTCAGCAGGACGTCGTACGCGACCGGCTCGCCGTGGACGACGATCGTGGACGCCTGCGGCTGGAACCCGTCGGCGGCGGCGATCAGCACGTACGACCCGGCGCCGGGCGCGTCCACCGCGTAGACCCCGTCGGCCCCCGCGACCGAACGGCCGAGCTGCCGGCCCCCGAGCGAGATCAGTGTGACCGCGGCCCCCGGCACGGGAGCCTCCTCGGCCCCGCGCACCCGGCCCCGCACGGGCACCTGGCCGCCCTCCGAGGCCGGGGCGGCGGCCGGAGCGGTTGCCGGGACGGTCGTCACCCCGGCCGAGGCAGCCTCGGCGGCACCCGCACCCGCACCCGCGGCGGTCACGGCCGCGGCCGGCGAGGGTGCCGTACCGGCGGTCTCCTGCTCCGCCGCCTGGGCGAGCGCCCCGTGGGTCCGCAGCGGGACCTCCTTGATGAAGACGGAGAAGACGAGCGCGAGGACGGCGAAGGGAGCGGCGTACAGGAAGACGTCGCCGATGCCGTGGCCGTAGGAGCTCTCGATGACCGTGCGGATCGGCGCGGGCAGCGCGTCCAGGTCGGGGATCTCGCCGTGGCCCATGGAGGAGCCCGACACCCCCAGCTTGGCGAGGCCCTCCTCCGCGTAGTGGGTGATCCGGTGGCTGAGGACCGCGCCCAGCGCCGAGACGCCGATCGCGCCGCCGAGGGAGCGGAAGAACGTGACGACGGAGCTGGCGGCACCCAGGTCGCCCGGCGCCACCTGGTTCTGCGTGCACAGCACCAGGTTCTGCATCATCATGCCGACGCCGAGACCGAGCAGCGCCATGAAGACCGCCACGTGCCAGTACGGGGTGTCGTACCGCAGCGTGCCCAGCAGACCGAGGCCGGCGGTCACCAGCACACCGCCGGCGAGCAGCCATGCCTTCCAGCGCCCGGTGCGGGTGATGACCTGGCCGGAGACGGTCGACGAGACGAACAGGCCGGCGATCATCGGGATGGTCAGGACGCCGGACATGGTCGGCGACTTGTCGCGGGCCAGCTGGAAGTACTGGCTGAAGAAGATGGTGCCCGCGAACATCGCGACACCGACGAAGAGCGAGGCCAGAGAGGCCAGGGCGATCGTCCGGTTGCGGAACAGCCGCAGCGGGATGATCGGCTCGCTCGCCCTCGCCTCGACGAGGACGAACAGCGCGAGCAGCGCCAGCGTGCCGCCGACCATCGCGTACGTCTGCCAGGACACCCAGTCGTACTTGTCACCGGCGAAGGTCACCCAGATCAGCAGCAGGCAGACCGCGGCGGTGATCAGGAAGGCGCCCGTCCAGTCGACCTTGACCTTGCGCCGGACGACGGGCAGGTGGAGGGTCCGCTGGAGCACGATCAGGGCGATCACCGCGAAGGGGACGCCGACGTAGAAGCACCAGCGCCAGCCGAGCCAGTCGGTGTCGGTGATGACACCGCCGACCAGCGGGCCGCCGACCATGGCGGTCGCGAAGGTGGCGCCGAGGTAGCCGTTGTACCGGCCGCGCTCCCGGGGGGAGATCATCGCGGCGAGGATGATCTGCGCCAGCGACGACAGTCCGCCCATGCCGACGCCCTGCACCGCGCGGAACCCGATGAGCATCCCGGCGTTCTGGGACAGTCCGGCCGCGGCCGAGCCGAGCACGAAGACGACGAGCGCCAGCTGGATCAGCAGCTTCTTGGAGAACAGGTCGGCGAGCTTGCCCCACAGCGGGGTGGACGCGGTCATCGCCAGCAGCGACGCGGTCACCACCCAGGTGTACGCGCTCTGGCCGCCGCCCAGGTCCTTGATGATGTCGGGCAGGGCGTTCGAGACGATCGTCGACGACAGGATCGCCACGAACATGCCGAGCAGCAGTCCGGTCAGCGCTTCCATGATCTGCCGGTGCGTCATCGGAGCGCCGTCGCCGCCGTGCGCGGCCCCCTTGGCGGGGCCGTGGCCGTGCTTGGCGTGAGCCCGCACACCGGCTGGTGTGGTCGTTGCCATGGGCTTCCTTCTCTTACGTGGTCTTCGCGGGTGTACGGGTTGTGGTGGGTGTCTTTCAGGGGGCCGGACGGGAGGCGGCGGCCGTGTCGAAGCTGTGGCGCAGCCGGCCGAGGAGCCGGACCAGCTCGCCGACCTCGTCGTCGGACCAGTCGCTCAGCCGATGCGCCATCACCCCGCTGGTGCGCCGGTGGAGTTCGGCGACCAGGGCGCGGCCCTCGGGGGTCAGGCGCAGGATGCGCGAGCGTCTGTCCGCCGGGTCGGGGAGCCGTTCGATCCAGCCCCGCTCGGCGACGTGCGCGACATGGCGGCTGGTCACCGACATGTCCACCGAGAGCAGCTCGGCGAGCCTGCTCATCCGCATCTCGCCGTTCCGGTCGAGCAGCATGAGGACTCCCGCCGATCCGCCGGGGCAGTCGTACGGCAGCATCCGTGCGATCTCCCGCTTCACGACCCCGATGGCGCTGAGCTGACGGGCCAGCTCCTCGTACTGCGCTCGCTCGGCCATGGGAGCCCCTCCCCTGTTTGTTGCTTAGGGCAACCATAGAACTGGATGGTTGCCGCAGGCAAACGAATCCGGGGGTTCGCGGCCCAAGTCTTGGTAAAGGAGGACGGTGGGGCGGGGCCCGCTCCGCCGTACCCCACTTGGGTGCCGCCTCGCCGATTCGCTAAGGTCTCGGGCCATGGCTGACAACCAGGGCCCCCAGGGCAACTACGACCCCGCCGGGAGCACGCAGATGTTCCGCGCGTTCGTTGACGAGACCCCGCGGGGTGGCCGTGCGGAGGTGGCCCCCTCGGGGCCCCGCGTCGGTCTGATCGTCGGGATCGTCGCGGCGGTGGCGGTGGTCGCGGCGGTGGTGTGGCTGGCGCTCGGCTAGGGCGTGTTTCGAAAGTGGCGTCGTCTGCCCGAAGGGCAGGCCCGGCGGCGTCCGGTGCGTGCGATCGCACGGCGGAGGGTCGCCCCGATACCGGTGGTATCGGGGCGACCCGGACAACGCGGCGAGCGTGCGTGCCGGACGCCGCCGGGCAGACGGGACTTTCGAACACGCCCTAGCCGTCCGGCGGGGCGGCGGGCGCCCGCATGTCCGTCTGCCGGGTGTCTGTGGTCCTGCGGCTGCGGGTGGGGCCGTTGCCGGTCGTGCGGTTCCCCGCGCCTCTTGCCGGTGTGAGTGACGCCCGGAGCCCTCAGGGGGTGCGGGGAACCGTACGAGCGACCCCGAGCCGGCCGCCCGTACCGATCCGGTCACCGATCCGTTTGCTCCGCCGCCCCCGCACACCCGTCCGCGCGCACGACGACCGCCGGGATGTCCTGAACGAACGGACATCCCGGCGGTCGTCTCTCTGTCCGGGCGCTGCTCCGCCTCCTGACGAGGGCTCAGTCGGAGATGAGCCCCTCACGCAGCTGGGCCAGGGTGCGGGTGAGGAGGCGGGAGACGTGCATCTGGGAGATGCCGACCTCCTCGCCGATCTGCGACTGGGTCATGTTCGCGAAGAAGCGGAGCATGATGATCCGGCGCTCACGGGGCGGGAGCTTGGCGAGCAGCGGCTTGAGCGACTCGCGGTACTCGACCCCTTCGAGAGCGGTGTCCTCGTAGCCGAGGCGGTCCGCGAGCGAGCCCTCGCCGCCGTCGTCCTCGGGGGCGGGTGAGTCGAGCGACGACGCCGTGTACGCGTTGCCGACCGCGAGGCCGTCGACGACGTCCTCCTCCGACACGCCGAGGACGGCGGCGAGTTCGGTGACCGTCGGGGAGCGGTCGAGCTTCTGCGACAGCTCGTCGCTGGCCTTGGTGAGGGCCAGGCGCAGCTCCTGGAGGCGGCGCGGGACCCGGACCGACCACGAGGTGTCGCGGAAGAACCGTTTGATCTCGCCCACGACCGTCGGCATCGCGAAGGTCGGGAACTCCACGCCCCGTTCGCAGTCGAAGCGGTCGATCGCCTTGATCAGGCCGATGGTGCCGACCTGGACGATGTCCTCCATCGGCTCGTTGCGCGACCGGAAACGGGCGGCCGCGTAGCGCACCAGCGGGAGGTTGAGCTCGATGAGGGTGTCCCGGACGTAGGCGCGCTCGGGGCTGTTCTCGTCGAGGGCGGCGAGCCGCAGGAACAGGGAGCGGGACAGGGTGCGGGTGTCGATGTTCGCCGAGGCCGGCAAGGCCGGGAGCTCAGGCGCCGGCGGAGCCTGGGTGCCGGGAAGGTCCTCGAGCTCCTGAAGGTCCTGAGGGGCCTGGATAGCGTCGGGCGCGGTCTCGCTCTTGGCGAGCGTGAGCACCTTCGAGCTGCCCTGGTCTGCGGACATGCCACCCCCTTTGGGTCGCGGACGGTCGCGGCGGACGCTCCGTCGTAAGGAACGCAGCCTCCACCTGAATACCGGCGGCGAGGCCACGGCAAACGCGCTGGGGGAAGAATGTCACACGTCGGCAACGCGATGTAGTGACATGTCGACATGGAGCGGGGTAATTCGCCCTGGAAACAGATGGTCTGACGGTGTTTCGGCCCATAACTGACTGAAAGGGCCTCGGTGTGTGATTCGCTCTCCGAGGTGATGCGTCGACAGCGCATTCGGTTGGACCAGATGGCCTGGGCACGTGTGCTCGTGGCCCATTCTGTGCGCCCCGCCTGCCTTCGTGCGCCCCGCGTGCCCCACGGTCCCTCCGGGCCGGAACGAGGATCGCCGGTTACCGACGGTCACGCCGACGCCCCCGCTTGCGGTACCCGGAAGGGCCGGCCTCGTTCCGGGCGCCCGCTACCGCCGGGGACGGGTGCCGCGCCTGCCCCGAAGCCGCATGGAGCTCGATGCGGCCTGGAGCTCCATGCGGCCCGGGACTCGATGAGCCTTCTAGGGCGTGTATCGAATGTGCTGGTCACAGCCATTCATTGATGGCCGCTACGAGGACGGTCGCCTCGTAGCGGACCGCGAGCTTGTCGTACCTCGTGGCCACGGCCCGGTGCCTTTTGAGGCGGTTGATGCCGCACTCGACCGCGTGCCGAGCCTTGTAGTCCTGCGGGTCGAACTTCGGCGGTCGGCCGCCGCGCGAGCCGCGTTTCTTGCGGTTGCGGGCCTGGTCGGCCTTGTCCGGGATGGTGCAGCGGATCCTGCGCTGCCGCAGGTAAGCGCGGTTCTTCCGGGAGGCGTACGCCTTGTCGGCGCGCACACGATCGGGCCGGGTGCGCGGCCTGCCTGGGCCAAGACGCGGGACGCGGATCTTGTTCAGGACAGGCTCGAACTGCGGGGAGTCGCCCCGCTGGCCGGCCGTGATCACGATGGACATGGGCTTCTGGCCTTGTTCGACGGCCAGGTGCAGCTTGGTGGTCAGGCCACCGCGCGAGCGGCCGAGGCCGTGGTCGTCGGGCTCGACGCCGACGCCGCCGGGCGGCTCCTTCTGCAGCTCCCCTTTTTCCTTGCCCCGGCGGCGTGCTGGTGGGCCCGACACACCGTGGAGTCGACGTTGATGTCCCAGGTGATCAGCTCTTTCGCGTCGGCCCGGGCCTGGAGCGCGGTGAAGATCCGATGCCAGGTGCCGTCCCGCTGCCACCGCCGGAACAAGTCGTACGCCCGGCCCCACGGCCCGTACTCGGCGGGCAGGTCCCGCCACGGAACGCCAGTACGGACCCGGAACCGTATGCCGTCGATCAGCTGCCGCCTGGCCCACGTCGGCGGCCGTCCGGGCTTCTTGCCCTTCGGCAACAGCGGTTCCAGCACCGCCCATTGCGCGTCCGTCAGATCTCCACGTGCCACGAAGCAAGATCATCTCACGTTCAAGATCCACTTTCGACACACACCCTAGGACTCGATGCGGTTCGCCGACCGCAGGCGCGCGAAGCTCCGGGCCAGCAGCCGGGACACGTGCATCTGGGAGACGCCCAGCTCCGCGCTGATCTGCGACTGCGTCAGGTTGCTGTAGTAGCGGAGCAACAGGATGCGCTGTTCGCGTTCGGGGAGCTGGACGAGGAGGTGCCGTACGAGATCGCGGTGTTCGACGCCGTCGAGTTCGGGGTCCTCGTAGCCGAGCCGGTCGAGGAGCCCCGGCATTCCGTCGCCCTCCTGGGCGGCCTCCAGCGAGGTCGCGTGGTAGGAACGGCCGGCCTCGATGCAGGACAGGACCTCGTCCTCGCCGATCCGGAGCCGCTCGGCGATCTCGGCGGTCGTGGGGGTCCGGCCGAAGGCGGTCGTGAGGTCCTCGGTGGCGCCGTTCACCTGGACCCAGAGCTCGTGGAGCCGGCGGGGGACGTGGACCGTGCGGACGTTGTCGCGGAAGTAGCGCTTGATCTCGCCGACCACGGTCGGCATCGCGAACGTCGGGAACTGCACGCCCCGGTCGGGGTCGAAGCGGTCGATGGCGTTGATCAGGCCGATGGTGCCGACCTGGACGACGTCCTCCATGGGCTCGTTGCGGGAGCGGAAGCGGGCGGCCGCGTACCGCACGAGCGGGAGGTTCGCCTCGATGAGCGCCCCGCGTACGCGGTTGTGCTCCGGGGTGCCCGGTTCCAGGTGCTTGAGCTGGCCGAAGAGCACCTGGGTCAGGGCGCGGGTGTCGGCGCCGCGACGTTTCTCCTGAACGGGGGCTTGGGTCTCTTCCTGGGGTGGCGCAGTACTGGCCGACACGGTCAACGCCACCTCTTCATCGATCAACTCATCAATTCAACCGTCAAAAGCGGTCATAGCATCACAAGACATGTGCACTGTGATCAAGCACCTCATATAGCCGTGTTGAGGGAGAGTGAGGACCGTGCCGGGCAATCGGGGGAACCGGCGAGCCGGGCACGACGAAGCCCCGCACCTTCGAGTGGTGCGGGGCGGGGTGGTGCGGACGTGCCGCACGGACCTGCCGTACGGACCTGTGGGCGGGGGCCCGGCGGGTCAGTACTCGTAGTCCGCGATCACCCAGGTGGCGAACTCCCGCCACAGGGCGACGCCGGCCTGGTGGTCGGGGTGCTCGACGTACCGGCGCAGGGCGTCCGCGTCGTCGAACGCCGAGTTGATCGCGAAGTCGTACGCGATGGGCCGGTCGCTGATGTTCCAGCCCAGCTCCCAGTGGCGCAGCTCCGCGATGGTGCCGTCGAGCGCCCGGAAGGCCTTCTCGCCCTCGACGACGCGCGGGTCGTCCCGCTCGACGCCCTCGTTGAGCTTGAACAGGACCAGGTGGCGGATCATGAGGGTGCTCCTGGGGAGTCGTGCGAGGCGGGGGTGCGGCTGGGCCCTATGCGGCCCCGTCGGCGATCCACGTGAAGAAGTCGCCGATGGACTGGGCGGCGGTAGAGATGCCCTCGAACCCTATCTGGACGTAGTCGGCGGCCTTCTCCGGGTCGGTGATGATCACGTACAGCACGAAGACCACGAGCACGTACACCGCGATCTTCTTCCCCTGCACCGCCACAGCGGCCTCCCCCGCCTCATGTGTCCCTGTCCACCGGCGGCGAGTGTAACCCGATCATGCGTTCGCAGGAGGTCCCCGGAACGCAGGAAGGACCCCACCTGACGGCGGGGCCCTTCTTCAGCGGTAGCGGAGGGATTTGAACCCTCGGTGACTTGCGCCACACTCGCTTTCGAGGCGAGCTCCTTCGGCCGCTCGGACACGCTACCGAGGGAGACCTTACAGCAAGGTGGGGCGTGCTTTGAAATCGATAGACGGGGACGCCCGGGTGCGCAGCGGCGGGCGGTTCAGCGGAGGCGGAAGAAGTCCGTGAGGAGCCGGGCGCAGTCGTCGGCCAGGACGCCCTCGACGACCTCGGGGCGGTGGTTGAGGCGGCGGTCGCGTACGACGTCCCAGAGGGAACCGGCCGCGCCGGCCTTCTCGTCGCGGGCGCCGTAGACGACCCGGTCGACCCGGGACTGCACGATCGCGCCGGCGCACATCGTGCAGGGTTCGAGGGTGACGACCAGGGTGCAGCCGGTCAGCCGCCACGCGCCGAGCGCCGCGGCGGCCCGGCGGACGGCCAGTACCTCGGCGTGGGCCGTCGGGTCGCCGGTCGCCTCGCGCTCGTTGTGCCCGGTGGCCAGGACGGTCGTACCGTCCGGGCCCAGGACGACGGCGCCGACCGGGACGTCGCCGCCCGCGGCGGCCCGACCGGCCTCGTCCAGGGCGAGCCGCATCGCGGGCCGCCAGCGGTCGCGTACCGGATCGGGGCCCGGTGCCTCTGCGTCGGTTGCTTCGGTCACCCGGGGAACCTAGCGGATCGGCCGCCGACGGGCCGTCGCCGAGCCGCCGCCGAGGTGCTGGGAGTCACGGGGAAGCCGCCTCGTCGCCGGGCCGTCGTGACGAGACGGGCCCGGCGACGACCAGGCACTCCTAGCGGACCGTCTCCAGGACCTCCGAGGCGCCCAGGGCCTCGGCGATGGAGTTGAGGGCGTCGTCGGCGTCGAGGGCGCGCAGTTCCTTCTCACTCACTCCCAGGTCGTCGAGGATCCCGGTGTCGCCGACCGGGCTGTGCGGTACGGCGTCGGCGGCCGCGTCGTCGTCATCGCTGTCGGGCTCACCGTCCTCCGTACCGTCGAGGTCTAGGGAGTCCAGGTCGGGTACGTCGTCTCCGGGCTCCCTTCCGAGCAGTTCGGCGGTGAGCAGGATCTCGCCGTAGCTGCTGCGGGCAGCGGCGGCGGCGTCGGAGACGTAGATACGAGGGTCGTCCTCACCATCGATGCGGACGACGCCGAACCAGGCGTCCTCCTGCTCGATGAGCACCAGCACCGTGTCGTCGTCGGGCGAGGCTTCACGGGCCAGGTCGGCCAGATCCGACAGGGTCTCCACATCGTCGAGCTCTGTGTCGCTCGCTTCCCACCCGTCTTCGGTGCGCGCGAGCAGTGCGGCGAAGTACACCGTGACTCTCCCACTGGTCATAGGCGTGCCGGTTGGGGGTCCCCCCGGCGGAGGTCGATGGGCGGGGAGTGCTGTCCTCCGAGCCCCACCCACTCGGAATCGTGGCAGAAACAGAGCGCCCAGGGGACGTCTTCGGCTCCCTGTGTCCGGCAGTTTTGATCGCCGGCCGGGCACGGCGTTCACCTGCGCACCTGTTGCCGCCACGTGCGGATCGTACGCGCAGTTCCCCGCTGCATATGCACGGCCACCCCGTGAGCGTCCCGCGCATGCCCCGTGAGCGGCCCCCGTACGGCCCGAGCGGGGGCCGTGCGGGTGTGTCGGACGGGGGTGTTCGGGGGTTTACAGGGGGTGCTCGTGGTGCTGCCGGGCGGGCTACCAGCGGAAGGTGCGCATGCGCATCGCGTGCCGCAGCCGGGCCGCCTTGGCCCGGCGCGGCTGCACCCGGTCGCGCAGTTCCCGTGCCTCCGTCAGTTCCCGCAGGAACTGGGCCCGGCGCCGTCTCCGCGCGGCGTCGCCCCGCTCGTCGGGGTCTGCGGCGCCCGCTTCGGGGTTGGCCTCCGCCGGTCCCCGCAGGTCCGGCTCCCGCAGGTCGGTGCCCGGAGGTTCCGTGCCTCGCGGGCGTTCGCCGTCCGCCGTGTGCCGCGGGTCTCCGTCCGCTGCTCGCTGTCCTTCCCCGTTCGTCCCCCGTGACCGCGTCCCGGCCGTCCTTCGTGAACGCCGGGACTCGTCGTCCACTCCCGCCATGGGCTCACCACCGTCCGGCATCGGCTCACCACCCCGCCATGTCCCTCCCACTTTCCCTCCGACGGCGGGTTTGATGCCATCAGAAGGGTGAACCGCGCCGGTCGGGGTTGCTGCGCGGCGGGCGGACGGTTCCGCGCCCGGGGACGGGGAGCTCGGTGCCGCCGCCCCCGTTACTGTTGTGGTCATGCGTCTCCACGTCGTCGACCACCCCCTGGTCGCCCACAAGCTCACCACGCTGCGCGACCAGCGCACCGACTCCCCGACCTTCCGCCGTCTCGCCGACGAGCTGGTCACCCTGCTCGCCTACGAGGCCACCCGTGACGTGCGCACGGAGCAGGTCGACATCGAGACGCCGGTCGCCCGGACCACGGGCGTCAAGCTCTCGCACCCGCGCCCCCTGGTGGTGCCGATCCTGCGCGCCGGCCTCGGCATGCTCGACGGCATGGTCCGGCTGCTGCCGACCGCCGAGGTGGGCTTCCTGGGCATGATCCGCAACGAGGAGACGCTGGAGGCGTCCACGTACGCCACGCGGATGCCCGAGGACCTCTCGGGGCGTCAGGTGTACGTCCTCGACCCGATGCTCGCCACCGGCGGCACCCTGGTCGCCGCGATCCGTGAGCTGATCGCCCGGGGCGCCGACGACGTGACCGCCGTGGTGCTCCTCGCCGCGCCCGAGGGCGTGGAGGTCATGGAGCGCGAGCTGGCGGGCACCCCGGTGACGGTCGTGACCGCCGCGGTCGACCAGCACCTGAACGAGCACGGCTACATCGTGCCCGGCCTGGGCGACGCGGGGGACCGGCTGTACGGGGCGGCCGAGTAGGGACCGCCCGGTCCCCTCGCGGGGCTCAGCAGGTCTTCGTCGGAGTGGGCGTCGGCTTGGGCCTGGTCAGTTCGGCCAGGGCCGCGTCGGCGTCCTTCTGCTTGCTGAGGGCCTTGAACCCGGTGCCGATGACGAGGTCGACCTCGGTGGCCTTCTTCCGGTCGTCGGTCTTCAGCCGGGCGCCGGTGAGCTGGGTGTTGAGGACGGGCAGCGCCGTGTCCTCGGCCGCCTTCGCGCCGAGCAGCAGGGCGGCGCCCTTGACCTTCTTGTCGTACTCCTCGGTCGCGTTGCCCACCTCCCCGATGCGGAAGCCGCGCTTCTTGAGTTCCTCGGCGGTGTCCTTGGCGAGGCCCGAGCGGGGTGTCGCGTTGAGGACGTTGACGGTGATCTTCCCGGGCGCCGGGTACGACTCCGGTGTGCCGGACGGCTTGCGGCCCGCCTCGCCCGCCGTCGGGGAAGGGCTCACGCGGGCCGAGCAGTCGGCCTTGGGGCCGGCCGCGGCGGCCTGGTCGTCGCCGCCGGTGAAGACGTCGATGAGCTGCAGGGTTCCCCAGCCCGCGAGGCCCAGCGCGGTCGTGGACGCGGCGACCGCGAGCACGAGCCTGCGGCGCCTCTTCGGTCGGCGCAGCCGCGGGTACTTGTCCCCCGTGATCCGGTACTGGCCGCCCATGCCGGGAGGAGTCAGCATGCTCATGGGCGCAGCGTAGTGCCGTTGGGCGGCGATGCCTACTAGATGATCATTGACCGGGCGGCAGTCCAACCCGAAAGGGCCAACCGGTGCCTCGGGGAGGGAGCGGAGCGCTGCGGGCGGCGTACGGCGTACGGCATCCAGGGACCGGGAGCGCGGCGCACCGGAACGCGAGGGCGCGGTCGGAGTGGGCCGGTGGCCCGGTGGTGTGGCCGGCCCCCGACGGCCGTCCGGTCGGTGACCCGGCGGGTCCGATGGATCGGTGGTCCGGTGGTCGGTCCGGCGGGTGGGGCCGGCGGGTGGGGCCCCTCAGTCCAGTTCGAGGACGCGGGCGTGCAGGACCTGGCGCTGCTGGAGGGCCGCGCGGACGGCGCGGTGGAGGCCGTCCTCCAGATAGAGGTCGCCCTGCCACTTCACCACGTGCGCGAAGAGGTCGCCGTAGAACGTGGAGTCCTCGGCGAGGAGGGTTTCCAGGTCCAGTTGCCCCTTGGTCGTCACGAGCTGATCGAGGCGGACCGGGCGCGGCGCGACGTCCGCCCACTGCCGGGTGCTTTCCCGGCCGTGGTCGGGGTACGGCCGGCCGTTTCCGATGCGCTTGAAGATCACACGGAAAGCCTACCGGTCGAGACGTTCCGGGCGCAGCCATGGCGACGGAGTGCGACCCGGCAAAAGGTTCCGTGAATCGGTCAAACGGTGCATTCCCTGTGGCCCGGTGGGGTGCCGCCCCTGCCGTCCCGGCGGTCCGGGCGCCCGGGAACGTACGGCTCCCGGGCGCCCGGACGGCGCCCGGTCTCAGTCGGCCTCGGGGGCCTTCGGGCGGTGTCGTTCCCCGCCCTCGGGGTCCCGGCCGCGTTCCGGGTGCTGCTCGGGGCGTGCCTTGGGCGCGCTGCGCACGGCCTCCGCGCGGAGGAGGGCGCGCAGGACCGTGTACGGGTCGCTGGGCATGGCTGTGTTCCTGTCCTGTGCTGGGTTCTGAGCGGTTTCCGTGCCGCGGTCTCTCGCGGCGGTGAGCTGCGGGAACGGCTCGCTCAGCAGCGCAGGACCACGGAGCGCAGGACGTACGGGGTGCACGCGGACCGGGGCGGGGCCGGTGCGGGACGGGGGCGTTCCGCCCTGGCCGGGACCGGTGAACCGGCGGCGGGGGCCGCCGGGCGGGCCGCGGCGGCGGGCCGCTGGTGGTGCCGGGACGGCGGCCGGGGGGCGGTTTCCACGAGGTCGTACTCGACGAGGGCCGACTCGCTGGACACGGGCGACACGGCACTCGCGTGAGCGGTGCCGTGGGCGGCCGGGAGGGCCAGGGCGAGGGCCAGCACGAGCACACGCAGCCACAGTCGTACGGCGACGGGGGCGTGTGGGGTCGTGCTCACGGGGACTGTCTGCCCGCCGAGCGCCCTTCTCGCATCGAGCCGCCCGAAGAACCCCCTATTCGGCGTACGGCAACGGGCCCTGAGGATGAGCAAGCGGCTGCGGGGTAGGGGCGAAGCCCCCTCCAGGGGCACGGGGAACCGCGCGACCGGCCCCGAAGGTCCGGTGGCCGTCGGACTGCCCCGGCCGCCCCATTTCTAGGGCGGGTCGACAACACCCCCGCGCCGAAACACCGACGGCCGGGCCGACCGCCGGGCCGACGAGCGGGGCGATGGGCCGGGCCGACGGCCGGGGCGATGGGCCGGGCCGAGGGTCGTAGGGCCCCGCCCCCGCCCCCGCCCTCAACGGCGACGGAAGGCCCGCTCGCCTGGCGCGGCCCCCTCAACCGGCGAGACCCGTCTCACCCGGCGCTCTGCTTCTTCGCCTTCGCCGCCGCCTTCATCTCCTGCTTGTGCGCCCGGACCTTGGCGAGCGACTCGGGGCCCCGGATGTCGGCCACGGAACGGAAGGAGTCCGGTTCGCCGTAGGCCCCCGCCGCCTCCCGCCACCCCTCAGGCCGGACTCCGAGCTGCTTGCCGAGGAGCGCGAGGAAGATCTGCGCCTTCTGGCGGCCGAAGCCGGGCAGGGCCTCCAGCCGGGCCAGCAGTTCCCGGCCCGTCCCCGCGTCCGTCCAGACCCCGCTCGCGTCACCGTCGTAGTGCTCCACGAGGTACTGGCAGAGCTGCTGGATCCGCTTGGCCATGGAGCCGGGGTAGCGGTGGACCGCCGGCTTGGCGGAGAGGATCCCGGCGAACGACTCCGGGGACATCGCGGCGATCTCGTGCGCGTCGAGGTCGTCCGAGCCGAGCCGCCCTGCGATGGTCGAGGGGCCCTTGAACGCCCACTCCATCGGCACCTGCTGGTCCAGCAGCATGCCGACCAGCGCGGCGAGCGGACTGCGCCCGAGGAGTGCGTCGGCCTCGGGATCCTGGGCGAGGTGAAGGGTGACGTTCATGCCCCTGATGATGGCCCGGCCACCGTCCCCTCGCAGCCCGGCCACCGCCCCGCCGCAGCCCTGTGCCCGCCAGCCTCGGTCCCTGGGCGTGCCGACCCGCCGCAGCGCGGGTCTCCTCACGGGAGGGCCGGTGCCGCGTGGCCCCGTGCGCCTTCCAGTGCCGCGGCAGGTGACGTTTGCCCGTCGAGGAGCGGCGTCCGGTGCGTGCTCTCGGCGTGCCGGGCGCACGTCCTCGTGCTGGATGTACTCGGGCTTGTGCCGGGTGCGGCGAGAGTGCGTGCCGGGCGTCGCGACGGGGCGCGTTGCCTGACGGGTCAATACAACTAGGGCCGCCAGTACCCCAGCGCCTGTATCCGCTGCTTCGGCAGGCCCAGCTCCTTGCGGAAGTACGCGGTGAGGGAGCGGGTCGTGGCGGTGTCGCAGGCGATCCAGACGTACGGGTCGGGGGTGTCCTCCAGCAGCGCCGGGGCGTCCGACCTGACCCGGGTGACGAGGTGCCGGCCTGCGTCCCTGCGGGGGACCGGGCGGAGGTCGTGGCGGTCGGGGTCGTGGCGCAGCGGGAGGCCGCCCACGCCGTCGGAGCCGTTCTCGGCCGGGGTCTCGAACCAGATCGTCGTGGGGGTCGAGGGCAGCGCGCCCAGCAGCGAGTTGATGGCCGGGAGCGAGGCCGGGTCGCCGATGGCGAGGATGCGGGAGGGGACCGGGTCCGGGTCGGTGAAGCCGGTGCCGTGGACGGTCGCCTCGATCGTGTCGCCCGGCTTGGCGGAGCGCGCCCAGTCGCTGGCCCGCCCCTCGTGGAGGGCGAACTCCAGGCTGAAGGTCCCGGCGGCCGGGTCGGGGTCGACGAGGGTGTACGCGCGCTGGTGCGGGCGGGCCGCGGCCCCCGTCGCCCCGGTGGGCGCGAACCAGAGCCGTACCCACATCGTGGGGTGGACCCCCGTCGCCGCGAGCATGCCGCCGTCGGTGAGGTGGATCCGCCGGTAGTCGTCGGTGACCTGTTCGGCACCCGTGACGGTGAAGACGAAGTCCTTCGCGCGCAGCATTCTGAGGACCGCGCCCTCCCAGCCGTGACCCTGCCCCATGACGCCTGCACCCTTCGCGTACGCTTCCCTCATCATTGATTAGGTGAGGCTAACCTAAACCACAGTGTCACTTCAGGGACAGACATGAGCACCGAGACCTACCGGGACGCCTGGGGCATCCCCCACCTCCGCGCCGCCGACGCCCGTGCGCTCGCCCGCGCCCAGGGGCGGGTCACCGCACACGACCGGGCCTGGCAGTTGGAGGTCGAGCGCCACCGGTCCCAGGGCACGTCGGCGGCCTTCCTCGGTGCGGACGCGCTCGGCTGGGACCTGTTCGCGAGACGGGCGAGACTCGACGACACCGCCAGACGCTGCTTCGCCCGCCTGGAGAGACAGGACCCCGGCACCGCCGACTGGGTCCGCGCGTATGTCGACGGGGTCAACGAGGGGCTCGCCGAAGGGGCCGGGCGCGCACCCGAGTTCGAGCGGACCGGGCTCGCCCCCGGGCGCTGGGAGGACTGGCACCCGCTCGGGGTGTGGCTGGCCACGCACATCCTCTTCGCCGGGTTCCCCGCGAAGCTCTGGCGCGAGGAGGTCGTGCGCCACCTGGGCGCCGACGCCGTGGGCCTGTTCGCCACCGACGGGCCCGGCACCGCGGGGAGCAACGGCTGGCTGGTCGACGGAACTCGTACGGCCACGGGGCGGGCCGTCATCGCCGGTGACCCGCACCGGTTCATCGAGGACCCCGGGGTCTACCAGCAGATCCGCCTCTCCTGCCCCGAGTTCGACGTCGTGGGGTTCGCCGTCCCGGGCCTGCCCGGCATCGCCCACTTCGGCCACACCGGGCACGTGGCCTGGGCGATCACCAACGCCATGGCCGACTACCAGGACCTCTACCGGGAGCGGCTGCGGCGCACCGCGACCGGGGGCGTGGAGGCGCTCGACCCGGACGGGCGGTGGCGGGCCGCGCACCGGCACGTCGAGACCGTCGAGGTCGCCGGCGGGAACCCCGTCGAGGTGGAGGTCGTCGAGACCGCCCGGGGGCCGGTCGTCATCGGGGGCTGCGACCCGCGGGCCGACGCCGAAGCCGGTGCCGGTGCGGATACGGCCACCGACGCGGACGCGGGCAAGGCCGCCGGCGCCGGCGTCGTCGCCGCGGTCGGCACGGGCACCACCGCCGCTTCCGGCGTCGCCTCCGTCGGCCCCGTCAGCCTGCGCTACCCGCCGCGGGTCACCGAGGACCTCGGGATGAGCGCGCTGCTCCCCCTCCTGCGGGCGCGTGAGGTCGCCGACGTGGACCGGGCGCTGGACCTGTGGGCCGAGCCGGTGAACGTCGTGCAGGCCGCGGACACCGAGGGCGGGGTGCTGCACAGGGTGGCGGGGCGGGTGCCGGTCCGCGGCGCGGACAACCGCCGGAGGATCGTTCCCGCGTGGGAGCCGGGCCATGCCTGGGAGGGCTGGCACGAGACGCCGTACGGCACGGTCGAGGACGGCGTCGCCGTCATGGCGAACCAGCGGGGCCCGGCGACCCCGCTCGGCGTGGAGTTCGCGCCGCCCCACCGGGCCGACCGCATCCGGGAGTTGCTGGCCGAGCGGCCGGTCTGGTCGGCGCCGGACATGCCGGCCATCCACATGGACACCCATCTCGCCTCCGCCGGGCCGCTGCTGGACCACCTGGCCGCCCTCCCCGACGGACCCGACGGCTCGGACGGCTCGGACGGCTCGGATGTGCCGGGCGGTTCAGGCGGCTCCGACCGTCTTACGCCGGCCGCGGCCGGTCTGCGTGCACGGCTGCTGGGCTGGGACCGGCGGATGGCGGCCGACAGCGTCGAGGCCGCGGCGTTCGCGGCGGTGCGCGGCGCGGTCGTCCGACGGCTCGCCGCCCAGCCCGCCTTCGCGGCGCTGGCCGCGCCGCCCGCGTACCCGGACGTCTTCCGGCCCTGGCTCTCGCTCACCGTGCGGATCGGGTTCGCGCTCGAACACCTGCTGCGGGCCGAGGAACTGTACGGGATCGACCGCGCAGGGCTCGTGCGGGAGGCGCTGGAGGAGGTGGCGGGCGGCGCGTTCGGGCCGTGGGGCGACAGCCACCGGCTCGCGCCGTGGCGGGCGCTCGACCCCGCCGACCCGTCCGCCGCGGACCCGGAGCCGGGGCTCGCGGGCGACCACGACTGCGTGTTGTGCACCTCCGCCGTCCCCGGGATCACCGACCTCAGCGCGCGTGGACCCGCCGCCCGTTACGTGTGGGACCTGGCCCGGCGCGAGGACAGCCTCTGGGTGGTGCCGTTCGGGGCGTCCGGCGTGACCGGCTCCGCCCACCACCGCGACCAGCTCCCCCTCTGGCTCCGCGGGGAGCTGGTACCGGTCGTGACCGACTGGGACCGGCTCACCCGGGACACCGGGCACGACGAGGACGGCCCGGGCAGCAAGCCCGGTCCGCACGGCAAGCCCAGCAGTGACGGCAGCGACAACAGCGACTGCAACGACATCGGCGGCATCGGCGACAGCAACGACAGCAGCGACCGCAACGACAGCAGCGACAGCAAGGACAGCGAGGAGAACGACGATGAGCGTTGACGCGTACGGCGGTCGCGCGGCCGTCCACGAGCAGGTGATCGACGGCTTCGGCACCGTCCGCGTCCTGCCGCTGGACCCGAAGGCCGACGCGGGTGTCGTCCACGGCTGGGTGAGCGAACCCCGGGCCACGTTCTGGGGCATGAACGGGCTCACCGAGGAGCAGGTCCGGGACGTCTACGCCCACCTCGACACCCTCGACACCCACCACGCCTTCCTCGCGCTGCACGACGGCGCACCCGTCGGACTCCTCCAGACGTACGAGCCGGACGCCGACCGGGTCGGCGAGTGCTACGCCGTCGAGCCCGGCGACATCGGCGTGCACGTCCTGCTGGCGCCCGCCGGACGGGACGGGGCGCGGTCCGGCTGGTCGGCCTCGGTGCTGGCGGCCTTCACGGCGTTCGTGCTGGTCGGCCTGGACCGGCGGCGGGTGGTCGTCGACCCGGACGTGCGGAACGAGAAGGCGATCGCGCGGTTCCTGCGGCAGGGCTTCGAACGGGGGCCGGTGGTCGTGCTGCCGGAGATCGACCTGCCCGACGTGTACCTGCCGGAGAAGCGGGCGCAGCTGGCGTTCCTGCGCCGGGAGACGGTGTTCGGGCGGCAGCCGTCCGGCGTAGCGTGGGCGGGTGACTCCTGAGGACCTGATCGCGCACTACGCGCTGGAGCCCATCCCCTGGGAGGGCGGACGCTTCCGCCAGACGTGGGCGGGGCCCGCGCGGGCCGACGGGCGGCCGGAGGGGACCGCGATCGTCGCCCTGCTCACCACCGAGCCGGGCGACTGCTCGGCGCTGCACCGGCTGCCGGCCGACGAGATCTGGCACTTCCACCTCGGCGACCCCCTCCAGCTGCTCCTCCTGCGCCCCGACGGCTCCTCCGACGCCGTCGTGCTCGGGCCGGACGTGCTCGGCGGGCAGCACGTGCAGTACGTCGTGCCCGCCGGGACCTGGATGGGCGCGCGGGTGCTGGGCGGCGACGGCGCGTGGACGCTGTTCGGCTGCACGATGGCGCCGGGGTTCACGTATGAGGGGTACGAGCACGGCGACGCGGGGGAGTTGGCGCGGCGGTATCCCGAGCGGGCCGCGCTCATCGCGGAGCTGGGGAGGGAATGACGGCGGACGTCCGGGATCCGTGGTGAACACACGCTTCCCGGCGCCCGTACCTACTCGGAGGAATCCGAGCCGGCGACAGTGGATCCGGAGCGCGACGTGGGCCGACGCAGTGACAGGGACGTGAGTCGACAGGACGGAACCGGTGGGGGCCGGACCGGTGGGAGGAGCGTGCGGGGCCTTCCCCGTGTCGGGCGTCTGGTGCTGCTCGGCACCGTGCTGGTGCTGTTCCTGCTCGGCGGCGCCGGGACCGCGTCGGCGCACGCGGCGCTCAAGGGCGCCGACCCCGCCGACGGAAGCGTCCTCGACTCCGCGCCGAAGGACGTCACCCTCACCTTCACGGAACCGGTGAGCCTCCTCCAGGACTCCATCCGCGTCATCGACCCCGAGAACCGCGCGGTCGACACGGGGAAGCCGGGGCGGTCCGGCGACCGGTCCGACACGGCCCGCGTCACCCTGCCCGCCGGTCTGGCCGACGGCACGTACACCGTCGCCTGGCGGGTGATCTCCGCCGACAGCCACCCCATCTCCGGCGCCCTGCTCTTCTCCGTCGGCGAACCCTCCGCCACCTCCGCGACCCTCCCCACCGACCTCACCGAGGACCCCCTCACCGCCTCCCTCTACGACATCACCCGCTACTTCGCGTACGGCGCCCTCGCCCTGCTCATCGGCGTCACCGTCTTCGTGACCGGCGTCCTCGGCCGGGCCAACGGCACGCTCCGCAGGCTGCTCCTGTCCGGCTGGCTGGCCCTGGCGCTGGCCTCGGTGGTCCTGCTGCTCCTGCGCGGACCGTACGAACGGGGCAACGGCGTCGGCGCCGTCCTCGACCCGTCCGTCCTCGCCGGCACGGTCGGCACCCGTCCGGGGCTCGCGCTGCTGGCGCGGCTCGCACTCCTCGCGGGAGTCCTCTTCCTCCTCGTCCGGGTCCGCCGTCAGGAGGACTGGGGGCGGGGCGCGGCCGGTGCCGGGGTGCTGCTCTCGGCCGGGCTCGCCGGGACCTGGGCCGCCGCCGAGCACGCCTCCGCGGGCATCCAGGTGCCGGTGGCGATGACCTCCTCCGTGCTCCACCTGCTCGCCATGGCCGTCTGGCTGGGCGGTATGACCGCGCTGCTGACCGTGCTGTACCGGGCCCCGGAGACGCTGTCGGCCGCCGTCGTCGCCCGCTTCTCCCGCCTGGCCTTCGCCTCCGTGGTCGTCCTGGTCGTCACCGGCGTCTACCAGTCCTGGCGCGGCCTCGGCTCCTGGTCCGCCCTCACCACCACGGCGTACGGCCAGGTCCTCCTCGCCAAGCTGGCCGCGGTCGCCCTGCTGCTGGCCGCGGCCGCGATCTCCCGACGGTGGACGGCGCGGCTGGGAGCGGCGTCGGCCGGGGACGCCGGGCGCGAGCGGGAGGCCGGGGCCTCTCAGGGGGCGGAGGCCGAGGACGGTGCGGAGAACGCCGGGGCCGACGAGGCCGACGAGGCCGACGAGATCGGCAGGACCGTCGGGGCTGCGGTGCACGCCGGGAGCGCGGGAAGGGCCAGGAAGACGTCGGTCGTGGCGGAGACCCGGGTGCCGCAACCGGTGGGGGCGGTGGCCCGTGTGGACGGGGGGACGGGGGCCGACGCGTCCCCGGTCTCCACCACCGATGCCGATGCCGGCTCCGGCTCCGGCTCCGATGCCGGCTCCGGCTACGGCTCCGCCAAGGGCACCGACGCCCCCACCGAACCCGCAGACCCCCACCGTCTCGCCCTGCGCCGCAGCGTGCTCGCCGAGTTCACCGTGGCGGTGATTGTGCTGGTGATCACGACCGTGCTGACGGGCACCCTGCCCGGCCGGGCGGTGGCGGAGAGCGCGCGGGGGACCGGGGCCGCGGCGGAGGACGAGATCACGGCCTCCTCGACCGTCGTACCGTTCGACATGGGCACCCCGAACGGGCACGGCAAGGTCCAGATCGACCTCGGACCGGGCAAGGTCGGCAAGAACTCCATCCAGGCCGTGGTGTTCGGCCCCGACGACGGCATCGCGACCGTTCCCGAACTGCGGCTCACCTTCACGCTGAAGGCGCAGAAGGTCGGCCCGATCGACGCCAAGCTGACCGACCGGGGCGGCTACTGGGCCACCGACACCCTCCAGATCCCCCTGCCGGGCACCTGGACGATGAAGCTGACGGTCCGTACGACGGACATCGACCAGGTCACGGTGGAGAAGAAGGTCAAGGTCGGCTAGGGACTACAGCCCCTGAGGCCCGGCAGCGCCCCCGCCCGCTTCCCCGGCCAGCAGGCGCCGCATCGTCCCCGCCGCGCGGACGGCCGCGTCGGCGCAGCAGTTGTTGAACCTCGACGACCGGGAGCCGCTCGGCGTAGTACCGCAGTCGGGACTCGGCGTCGCGCCGCCCGCGTGGATACCAGCCGCCGTCCAGGAGCGCGCGGTCCGTCCAGGAGCAGGTTCCGACCAGCAGCTCACCCATGCGGTGCCGGTTACCCGGATTCGCACCGACGACTACTCGGCCACCCGGCCCGGAACGGCCCTGCCTGGCCCGGAGCGGCCCGGCCCGGCCCGGCACAGCGCGCCGCGTACGGGCGATCGGACGGCCGGTCGGCTACCCGTCGTGGGGTTCGTGCAGCGGCGCGCCCACGAGTGACTTCGACGCGGTGCCGTCCACCCCGACGGGCGGCTCCCCGGCCAGCATCACCCGGTGCATGATGCGCGGGAACCCCAGGTGCGCGGTGTCGTTGGGGGCCAGATGGACGGTGGCCCGGTTGTCCCAGAGGGCCACGGAGCCCGGCTCCCAGCGGAAGCGGACGGTGTACTCGGGGCGCGTGATCTGCTCGACGAACATCTCCAGCAGCAGTCGGCTCTCCGCCCTGGTCACGTCGACGATGTTCTCGACGTAGTACGGGTTGACGAAGAGGACGCGTTCGCCGGTCTCGGGGTGCACGCGGACGACGGGGTGCACCGAGGCCACCTGATGGTCCTGGAGGTGGCGCAGATACGGGTCGGGGCCGGAACGCGCGAGGTAGCCGACGCCGAGACGGTGCTCGGCGCGCAGCCCGTCGGCGAACCGGCGTACGGGCTCGGACAGTCCGGCGTAGGCGGTGGCCAGGTTGGCCCAGGTGGTGTCGCCGCCGTACGGGGGCACCTCTTCGGCGCGCAGGAGGGTGAGGGCGGGCGGGTCGACGCGGGCGGTGTGGTCGCCGTGCCAGCCGCGCAGCGTGGAGTGACGGCGGCGCTCCAGCCATTCGGCCTGGTCCATGCCGTGCTTGCGGCCCAGCTCCTGGCGGTCGGCGGTCGTCTCGATCTCGGGGTGCTCCGCCGGCGACACCGAGCCGCGCGAGCGGAGCCGGATCGGCTCCCCGAAGCGCCGCGCGAACGCGATCTGCCCGGCGTGGTCCAGCCGCTGCCCCCGGAAGAACACCACCTTCCAGCGCAGCAGCACCGAGCGGATGCCGTCGACGGTGCGGTCGTCCAGGGGCCCGGAGAGGTCCACGCCGTGGATCTCGGCGCCGATGTACCCCGAGGCGGGTCGTACGTCGAGCCCGTCGACGGCTCCTGTGCTGTCGCTGTTCATCGCTCGCCCCTCATCGCTCGCCGTTCACCGGTCACTGATCACCGAGTGCCGTTCACCGCGCTCCGTTCACCCCGTGGCGTTCCCCGCCCGGTGTGACGGTCGTACACGCCCCTACCCGTCCTACCCGCCCGGCGGCCCCTTTCAGCCAGCCAGAGCCGGGCACGAGCCGGGCACGAGCGGTACGGGCCGCGCCGTACGGAGAGACGCCGGTCGGCGCGGTCGGGGAAGTAGGCTCCGGGGGCGAGAAGGAGAGTGGTGGTCCGGGAAGTCGATGGGAGATCACGTGATGGGCGACAAGCCGACCGTCGGCGTCCTGGGCACCGGCATCATGGGGGCCGCGATGGCCCGCAACCTCGTCCGGGCCGGGCACCCCGTGCGCGCGTGGAACCGTACCCGCGAGAAGGCCGAACCGCTGACCGCCGACGGCGTCCGCGTCGTCGACACCCCCGCCGAGGCCGTACGGGACGCCGACGTCGTCCTCACGATGCTGTACGACGGGGCGACCGTGCGGGACGTGATGCGCGAGGCGGCACCGGCCCTGCGCGCGGGCGCCGCCTGGGTGCAGTCCACCACCGCCGGGCTCGATGACGTCGCCGCGCTGGCGGCCCTGGCCGGCGAACACGGCCTGGCCTACTACGACGCCCCGGTCCTCGGCACCCGGCAGCCCGCCGAGGCGGGGCAACTGACGGTCCTCGCGGCCGGCCCGGCGGTGGGGCGGGACACGGTGACGCCCGTCCTCGACGCCGTGGGCGCCCGCACGGTGTGGACCGGTGAGGACGGAGCGGCGGGCACCGCCACCCGGCTCAAGCTCGTCGCCAACAGCTGGGTGCTCGCCGCCACCAACGCGGCCGGGGAGACACTCGCCCTGGCCAAGGCCCTCGGCGTCGACCCGCGGTCCTTCTTCGAGATCATCGACGGCGGCCCCCTCGACATGGGCTACCTGCGCGCCAAGTCCGCGCTGATCCTCGACGACAGGCTCTCCCCGGCGTCCTTCGCCGTGGCCACCGCCGCCAAGGACGCCCGGCTGATCGTCGAGGCGGGACAGCGCCACGGGGTCCGCCTCGACGTGGCCGAGGCCGGCGCCGAACGCCTCGCCCGCGCCGCCGCCCGGGGCCACGCCGACGAGGACATGGCCGCCGCCTACTTCGCCAGCTTCGACGAGGCCGAGCAGGAGTAAGCGGCCGGGCCGAGCAGGACGAAGCCCGCGGGGCCGAGCAGGAGTGAGGGGCCCCGGTCGACGGGGCCGAGCACGAGCGAGGGGCCCCGGCCGGCGCCGAGGCCCCTGCTCACGGGGGCGCGAGGCGGTCGGCAGTGCGAGCCGCCGGCGCCGGACCGCACCGGTCCTCAGGGCCGCTCGGCGGTGTCCCGCTCCTCCGCCGGCAGGACCTCGTGCGCCGCCCCGGTCAGGGCTGCGGAGTCCGACGGCGCGCTGCTGTCCGCCGCGGCGACGGCGGTGTCCGGCTGCCCGTCCGCCGGCTTCCGCAGCCGGCCCGTCACCCACAGGGCGACCGGCTCGGTGAAGCGGGCGGTGAGCGGGCCCGCGATGACCAGGATCAGGACGTACGCGGTGGCCAGCGGCCCCAGCGACGGCTCGATGCCGGCGGTGACGGCGAGCCCGGCGATGACGATGGAGAACTCGCCGCGCGCGACCAGCGTGCCGCCCGCCCGCCAGCGGCCCTTCGCGGAGATCCCGGCCCGGCGGGCGGCCCAGTACCCGGTGGCGATCTTCGTCAGCGCGGTGAGGACGGCCAGTACGAGCGCGGGCAACAGCACCGGCGGGATGCTCGCCGGATCGGTGTGCAGGCCGAAGAAGACGAAGAACACGGCGGCGAACAGATCCCGCAGGGGCGCCAGCAGACTGTGCGCCCCCTCGGCGACCTCCCCGGACAGCGCGATGCCCACGAGGAACGCGCCGACCGCCGCGGACACCTGGAGCTGCTGGGCGAGCCCGGCGACGACGAGCGTCAGCCCCAGCACGACCAGCAGCAGCTTCTCGGGATCGTCGTTGGAGACGAAGCGGGAGATGTGGCGCCCGTACCGCACCGCGACCAGCAGGACGAGCCCGGCCGTGCCCAGGGCGATGGCGAGGGTCGCGCTGCCCGCCGCGAGCCCCACCCCGGCCAGCAGGGCGGTGACGATCGGCAGGTAGACGGCCATGGAGAGGTCCTCCAGGACCAGGATGCTCAGGATGACCGGCGTCTCGCGGTTGCCGAGCCGCCCCAGGTCGCCGAGGACCTTCGCGATGACACCGGAGGAGGAGATCCAGGTGACACCGGCGAGCACCACGGCGGCGACCGGCCCCCAGCCCAGCAGCAACGCCATGGCCGCCCCGGGCAGCGCGTTCAGCGCGGCGTCCACGAGCCCCGCCGGGTACTGGGTCTTGAGGTTGGAGACGAGATCGCTGGCGGTGTACTCCAGACCCAGCATGAGCAGCAGAAGGATCACGCCTATCTCGGCGCCGATCGCCACGAACTCCTCGCTCGTGCCGAGCGGCAGCAGCCCGCCCTCCCCGAACGCGAGCCCGGCCAGCAGGTACAGGGGGATGGGGGAGAGGCGGAACCGGGCGGCGAACCGCCCGAGCAGCCCGAGCCCGAGGATGATCGCGCCGAACTCGATGAGGAAGACGGCGGAGGAGTGCCCGGAGGACTCGGACGCCAGCCCCACGGACGAGGCGAACTGCGGCGGCGCCTGGGCCGCGAGGGGCGCGGAGAACTGTGCGGAGACGTGCATGGGGCCGCTCACTCCCGGCCGAGTATCGAGGCGGCCGCCTCCACACCCTCACGGGTGCCGATCACGATGAGCGTGTCCCCGCCGGCCAGCCGGAAGTCCGGCGCCGGTGACGGAATCGCCTCCGCCCGCCGCAGTACGGCCACGATCGACGCGCCCGTCTCGGTCCGCATCCGGGTGTCCCCGAGGAGCCGTCCGTTCCAGTACGACGTCGAGGCCAGCTCGATCCGCTCCGCGACCAGACCCAGTTCGGTCGTGGACAGCAGGTTGGGGCTGTGGTGGTCCGGCATCAACGCGTCCACGAGTGCGGTCGCCTCGCTCCCCGTCAGCCGTACCGACAACGCGCACGCGTCGGGATCGTCCTCCCGGTACGCGCTGAACGTCCGTGACCCGTCCCGGTGCGCCACGACGGAAAGCCGCCTGTGCTCACGGGTGTTGAGGTCGTACCGGACACCGATCCCCGGCAACGGTGTACTGCTGAGGCGCGGAGCACCCACGGCCTGCCCCCTGTCTGGTTCGGACATGTCTTCGGAAACCCGATGGGTGCCACCCTAACGAGACCCGGGAACGGCCTGGCCGAGGCGAGGACGACGCCCCGGTGGGAGAATCCCCGTCCGGCTCCTCCGGCGTCGACGCCGGTGACCTGCCCAGTACCCTCCCGCCGGCGGTCGTGCGGACCGAGGCCGACGACACCGCCGCCGCGCCCGCTCCGGCCGCGGCCCCGCCCGGGCGGCGGGGGCAAGGACCGAAAGGAAGCGCAGGCATGATCCAGTGGGTGTCCCTGGGCACCGGCCCCCGCCCCGTACCCCAGCCCGTCTCCACACCGCTGGTGTGGGCCGCGGCGTTCGCCGGCGCGATGGCGCTGGTCGCCGTCCTCAACGCCCTGGTCGGCACGGACCGCCCCGGCCTCGCCCTGACCGGGCTCTCCCTGCTGTCCGCCCTGCTCGGCGTGTACGCCCGCTTCACCGCCGCCCCCGGCACGGCCGCCCTGTGCTGGCTCTTCCTCAACGGCTTCGCGATACCCCCGGCCGGCGTCCTCACCTGGGCCAACCCCCGCGACACGTTCTGGCTGGTCTGCCTCCTCACGGCGGCCCTCGCCGGCACCGCCCTGGCACGTCTCCTCCAGGCCCGGGCGGCCTACCGCCGCCTCACCACCAGCGTCCTGCCCCGCACCCCGGAGCCGGGGGACTGGCCGTGGGACGGCTGACCCCCGGCCGGGAGTGGCACCGTGGGACCGCCGGGGTTCAGCGGCGGTGGGCGGTGGCCGCGACAGCGGGCAGGACCGCGAGAGCGAGTACCCCGCCGGTGAGGGCAAGGACGGGGTAGCCGGCGGCGGCGACGACCATGCCCGAACCGATGCCGCCGGTGGTACCGGCGACGGCGATGGAGACGTCGACCACGCCCTGGGTCCTGGCGCGTGTGGCGAGCGGCACGGCGTCGGTGATGATCGCGGTGCCCGATACGAGGCCGAAGTTCCAGCCGAGGCCCAGCAGCGCCAGGGCCAGCGTGAGGAGCGCGACGGAGTCGCCCGGCGCGGCGGCGGCGAGCACCCCGGAGGCGAGCAGGGTGATGCCGGAGGCGGCGGCGATCCGCAGCCGGCCGAAGCGGTCGACGAGCCGGCCCGTCAGCGGCGAGGGCAGATACATGGCGGCGATGTGGACGGCGATCACGAGCCCGGAGGCGGCGGTGCCGTGGCCGTGGTCGTGCAGGTGCACCGGTGTCATCGTCATGACCGCGACCATGACGAGCTGGGTCAGGATCATGATCAGCGCGCCGAGCACCACGCCACCGCGGCCCTCGGGCACGGCGGCGGCCGCGGTGGTCCTGTCGGGGGAGGCGGGCTCCGGCCCGGCTGCGGCGAGGGCGCGGGCCGTGAGCAGCGGATCGGGCCGCAGCCGGAGGGCCAGGACGAGCGCCGCGAGCGCGTAGGCGGCACCGGACAGCAGGAAGGGGCCGGCCAGCCCGGGGATGCCGAGCTTCTCGGCGAAGGCGCCGGTGGGGGCGGCGAGGTTGGGTCCGGCGACGCCGCCGAGGGTGGTGGCGACCAGCACGGTGGACACGGCACGGGCGCGGTGGTCGGGTGGGGCGAGGTCGGCTCCGGCGTAACGGGCCTGGAGGTTGGTGGCGGTCCCGGCACCGTAGACGAACAGGGCGACGAACAGCAGGACGGGGTTGTCCAGGACGGCGGCGGTGATGACACCGAGGCTGCCGACGGCTCCCGTGAGATAGCCGGCGGCCAGTCCGGGCCGGCGTCCGTGGCGCTGGGAGATCCGGCCCACGGCGACGGCGGTCAGCGCGGACCCCGCGGTGAACAGCGCACTGGGCAGCCCGGCCAGGCTGGTGGCGCCGAGCATGTCCTGGGCGAGCAGTGCCCCCACGGTGACACCGGCGGCGAGACCGGCGCCGGAGAGGACCTGGGAGGCCACCAGCACCCGCAGCACACGCCGCTGCGCCACGACGGCGTCGGGCAGAGCACCGGTCGTGCCGGTAGGTGCGGTCCTGTGCATGCCTCTTCCTGCCTCTTCCGACTGCCTCCGTCACACGCCGGCCCCCGCCACGCCGGAAGCCGCCGCACGACGGTGTCCGCCCGGCCGGGACGAGCGCGGGCCGGTGCCGTTCCCGGGGCCGGGACCGGCCGGCCCGGGAACGGCACCGGCGGCACACCCCCGAAGCCGCTCACCACAGCTTCCCCGCAAGCACCCGCGCGGACAATGCCACGGAACAAGCCGCCCCGACCCGCTCACAGAATCCACCAGCCCGATCAACGGGACGGAACACGCCGAAGACCCCGGCCGCTCACACGATCCGGGGGTTCTGGCGATGTTCCAGGTGTTCCACGACCTGGGAGCGGACCTCGTCGTCAGCGCCAACACCATCGTGGAGGTGAGCCACGCCAGGGTGAACCTGCCGCGGCTGCAACGGGCGCTCTCCCGGGTCAAGGTGGAGCCGATCACGGAGGCAGCGGCCAAGGCGGCGGCCCAACTGCTCAGGGCCGCCGGTCTGCACGGACACAAGTACGCGATCGACGCCACCGTCGCGGAAGCGGCCCTGCGTCAGCCTGGCCCGGTCGCCACCCTCACGTCGGATGTCGATGACATGACCCGGCTGTGCGGCAGCAAGGTCCGGATGATCGGGCTGTGACCGCGTCCTCGTCCCGGGACCATGGACGGATCCGCGTGGATCGGCCTGGCGGCTCAGGGTGGCGACTGCCTCTGCCTCGACGCCGCTGAGGACGGCCAACTCATCGTGTGGGGTCTTGGCGACCGGTAACCGTCGCGACGCATGCCGTCAGACGGTGTGGCTCCCCGCAGTCTGTGCCGGTCGCCCCATAGGACGTGAGCGTGCGCCTTTCCCAGCCTGACGCAACGTTCCGAACGTCGCCTACGAACGCAACCGAAACCGCAACCAAGGCATGCGGAAGGGCCGGACCGCACTGAGCGGTCCAGCCCTTCGTTTCGCCTGTTCAGGCGGCTGCGGAGGATACGAGATTCGAACTCGTGAGGGGTTGCCCCCAACACGCTTTCCAAGCGTGCGCCCTAGGCCTCTAGGCGAATCCTCCGCCGGAAACATTACATGACGGCGGAGGGTGCTTGCGAACTCGTTCGAGGTCGGTGACGAGCGGGAGGCTTCGAGGTGGGGAGGCGGGCGGGTGGGGTCGGGGGATCGGGTAGGCTGGGCGCAGCCCCTCACGCGGCGCTATCTGACTGAACTCCCCCAGGGCCGGAAGGCAGCAAGGGTAGGTCGGCTCTGGCGGGTGCGTGGGGGGTCTTGCGTTGCCCCGCTGAGTCGGCCCGGCGCAAGGGGGCCCGGCAGAGGGGGCTGGGGAGCGAGCCGGGGCGTGGTCCCGGGAACGTTCCGCTCGGCGGCCGGTCCCGCTTCGGCGGCGTCCGGGTTGTCAGTGGGCGCCTATAACCTCGTAGGCGTGTCGTCTCTCGCGCTGTACCGCCGCTATCGCCCGGAGTCGTTCGCCGAGGTCATCGGGCAGGAGCATGTCACCGACCCGCTGCAGCAGGCGCTGCGGAACAACCGGGTCAATCACGCGTACCTGTTCAGCGGGCCGCGCGGCTGCGGCAAGACGACCAGCGCGCGCATCCTCGCGCGCTGCCTGAACTGCGAGAACGGGCCCACGCCCACCCCGTGCGGCACATGCCAGTCGTGCCAGGACCTGGCGCGCAACGGTCCGGGCTCCATCGACGTCATCGAGATCGACGCCGCGTCGCACGGTGGTGTCGACGACGCCCGTGAGCTGCGCGAGAAGGCGTTCTTCGGACCGGCCGCCAGCCGCTACAAGATCTACATCATCGACGAGGCCCACATGGTCACGTCGGCCGGTTTCAACGCGCTGCTGAAGGTGGTCGAGGAGCCACCGGAGCACCTCAAGTTCATCTTCGCCACGACCGAGCCCGAGAAGGTCATCGGGACGATCCGTTCGCGTACGCACCACTACCCGTTCCGGCTCGTCCCGCCGGGCACGCTCCGCGACTACCTCGCCGAGGTCTGCGGCAAGGAGAAGATCGCCATCGAGGAGGGCGTCCTCCCGCTGGTGGTGCGCGCGGGCGCCGGATCCGTGCGTGACTCGATGTCCGTCATGGACCAGCTGCTGGCCGGCGCGACGGACGAGGGTGTGACCTACGCCATGGCCACGTCCCTGCTGGGCTACACGGACGGGTCGCTGCTCGACTCGGTCGTCGAAGCCTTCGCCTCGGGCGACGGGGCCGCGGCCTTCGAGGTCGTCGACCGCGTCATCGAGGGCGGCAACGACCCGCGGAGGTTCGTCGCCGACCTGCTGGAGCGACTGCGCGACCTGGTGATCCTGGCCGCCGTGCCCGACGCCGTCGAGAAGGGGCTCATCGACGCCCCCGCCGACGTCCTGGAGCGGATGCAGGCCCAGGCCGGCGTCTTCGGCGCCGCCGAGCTGAGCCGCGCCGCCGACCTCGTCAACGAGGGCCTCACGGAGATGCGGGGCGCCAACTCCCCCCGCCTCCAGCTCGAACTGATCTGCGCTCGCGTCCTCCTCCCCGCCACCTACGGCGACGAACGCTCCGTCATGGCCCGCCTGGACCGGCTGGAGCGCGGCGTGAACCTCTCCGCGTCCGGCCCCGGCCCGGCCATGGGGTACGTCCCCGGCCCCGACGCGCACGGCGCGGCGGGCGCGCCCATGGGCATGGCCCCGCCGGTCGCCCCCGGCCCGCCGGTACCGCCGGGGGGCGGGCCGGCCGCGGCTCGGGCCGCGGTCCGCGGTGCCGGGGGCCCGGGGGCGACCGGCGGCCCGGCGATGCCGGGTGCCCAGGGAGCACCGGCGGCCGCAGGTGCCGGTCCTGCCGGTGGACCGGGTGCGGACGCGTACGGTGCCGGAGGCGCCGGTGGTCTCGGAGCGCCCGGTGCGGGCGGTCCGGCGGCCGGGGCCGCCGCTGCCCCCGCCGCCGCACAGGAGGCCCCGCCGGGCACTCCGCCCGCCGCCTGGCCGGGGCAGTCGGGGCAGTCGGGGGCGCCCGCGGGCCCGCCGCACGCCCACACCGGCGCGCCCGCCGCCGCGGTGCCGGGGGCCGCGCCCGCCGCCGGTCCCGGAGCCTGGCCCACACCGGCCGCCGCCGGCAGCGGGCGGCGCCCCGGTGGCTGGCCGACGGCCGCGCCCGCCGGTGGTGGAGCGGCGCCCGCGGGCCCGTCCGGCTCCGCGCCGGGCCAGGGCGCCCCGCCCCCGTCCGCCGCACACGGCCGGCCGACTCCGCCCCCGGTGGACCGGTCCGACCCGGCCCACGCCGCGTACAACCCGGCCCCCGGCGGGCTCGACCCCCGCATGCTCTGGCCGAACATCCTGGAGGCGGTGAAGAACCGCCGCCGGTTCACCTGGATCCTGCTGAGCCAGAACGCGCACGTCGCCGGCTTCGACGGCACGACGCTCCAGATCGGCTTCGTCAACGCGGGCGCACGGGACAACTTCGCGAGCAGCGGCAGCGAGGACGTCCTGCGCGCGGCGCTGGGCGAGCAGTTCAACGTCCACTGGAAGATCGAGGCGCTCGTCGACACGTCGGGCGGCGGTTCGGCACCGGCCGGTGGTCACGCGCCCCCGGCCCCCGGTGGATACGGCGGCTACGGCGGAGGCGCGGGCGGCGGCCACGGCGGCTCCCCCGCCCCGGCGTCCCGCCCCGCACCGCCCCAGGCGTCGCCCACGGCACCCCACCCGTCCACCCCGGCCCCGCCGCCCCAGCAGCCGGGCCCGGCCGCACCCACCGCCGCTTCCGCACCACCCCCGGCCCCGGAACCCCCGCCGGTATCCCCCGAGGACGACACCCCCGAGGACGACGACCCCGACCTCGACGAATCCGCCCTCTCCGGTCACGAACTGATCGTCCGCGAACTGGGCGCGACGGTCGTGGAGGAGATCGCGAACGAGTAGGACGAACACGTCGCCTTCGTCTGATCCCACAAACTCCTGCCGTCCCACTCTTCGGAAGCCCCCACAAACCCACCCCGCCCCGCCGGTTAGGCTGACTCCGTGAAGGTCCTCGTCATCGGTAGCGGTGCCCGCGAGCACGCGCTGTGCCGTTCTCTGTCCCTCGACTCCGACGTCACCGCGCTCCACTGCGCCCCCGGCAACGCCGGCATCGCGGAGGTCGCCGAGCTGCACGCGGTGGACGCGCTGGACGGCGCAGCCGTGACCGCGCTGGCCACCCGCCTGGAGGCCGACCTGGTGGTCGTGGGCCCGGAGGCGCCCCTGGTCGCGGGTGTCGCCGACGCCCTCCGTGAGGCGGGCGTCCCGGTGTTCGGCCCCTCCGGGGAGGCCGCGCAACTGGAGGGCTCCAAGGCCTTCGCCAAGGAGGTCATGGCCGGCGCGGGTGTGCCCACCGCGCGGTCGTACGTGTGCACCACCCCCGAGGAGATCGACGAGGCGCTCGACGCCTTCGGGGCCCCCTACGTCGTGAAGGACGACGGCCTCGCCGCCGGCAAGGGCGTCGTCGTGACCCCGGACCTCGGCACCGCGCGTGAGCACGCGCTCGCCTGCGGCCGGGTCGTCATCGAGGAGTTCCTGGACGGTCCCGAGGTATCCCTCTTCGCGATCACCGACGGCACGACCGTGCTCCCGCTCCAGCCCGCCCAGGACTTCAAGCGCGCGCTGGACGGCGACGAGGGCCCCAACACCGGTGGCATGGGCGCGTACTCCCCCCTCCCCTGGGCCGACCCGAAGCTGGTCGACGAGGTCCTCCAGACCGTGCTCCAGCCGACCGTCGACGAGATGCGCCGCCGCGGCACCCCGTTCTCCGGGCTGCTCTACGCGGGCCTGGCGATCACCAGCCGGGGCGTACGGGTCATCGAGTTCAACGCCCGCTTCGGCGACCCGGAGACCCAGGTCGTCCTGGCCCGTCTGAAGACCCCGCTGGCCGGTGTCCTGCTCGCCGCCGCCAACGGCACCCTCGGCGACCTCGAACCGCTCCGCTGGAGCGACGACGCGGCCGTCACGGTGGTCGTGGCCTCGCACAACTACCCCGCCACCCCGCGCACCGGTGACCCCATCACCGGGCTCGACGAGGTGGCCGCCGTGGACGCCCCGCACGCGTACGTGCTGCACGCCGGGACCAGGCGCGACGGCGACGCCGTGGTCAGCGCGGGCGGACGCGTCCTGTCCGTCACGGCCACCGGCAAGGACCTCACCCAGGCCCGCGACCGCGCGTACACCGCCGTCGCCCGCATCGGCCTGGACGGTTCACAGCACCGTTCCGACATCGCGGCGAAGGCGGCAGCCGAGGCCTGACCGGCCGCCGGATCGCCGGACCCGTGCCCCTGTACCCGGGTGCCGGACGGCCGGACCCGTGCCTCTGTACCCGGGCGCGGGTCCGCCGTACTCGGGTGCCGGACCGTCGTACCCCGCCGCCGCGCGGGTCACCTGACGCCTGACGTGTCGGACGGCCCGCGCGGCCCCCGGGCGCCGTGCGCCCGGCGCATCCGCCTCCGTACCGCCGCCTTGCCGTATCCGGTTGCGGACCGCCCCGACGCGTACGAGCCTCCAGCCTCCCCGGCGTCGTCCGAGCCCTCTCCGCGCCCCTCACCCAAGCCCCCACCAAGGGCTTCGGCTCGCAGGACCCGAACCCTCCCCGCGTCGATCACCTCTCCCCAAAGCCATTCCATCGAGTGACCGATGGGCCAACCGGCTGACGGGCGCCCAGGCCCCAACTATGGTGCGGCGCAAGTGTTCCGGCACTTGGCCCACCGGCATTGCGATGTCAGTCGTGGGTGCCACAGTGGGGGAGTGAGCAACGTCAGGGCATTCGGCGGCCACGACGCCGACGGGAAGCCGTCGCGGCGCACGCCGCGCGGGACAGCAGGGGGTGACGTCGGGTCGTGAGCGGTATGGCGGGTGGTGAGGAGGCGGGTGCGCGGGCCGCGCGCTCGCGGGCCCTCGCCGTGCTGCGCGTCCGCAGCCGCGCGTTGGCCGTGGCTCTGCTGCCGGCCGCCGTCGCGGTCGTCCTGATGGCCGGCGTCGCCACCGGCCATCTCACCGGCCAGTTCTGGTCCACGGCACGTTGGGTGGTCTCCGGCCTCGCCGCCCTCGTCCTGCTGGCCGCCACCGGTATCGCGCTCGTCGTGGCCCGGGCCCGGCCCGCCGTGAGCCCCACCGTGTCGATCGCCGAGGACGCCGCGCCCGACCTCTACCGCCTGGTCCGCGACCTGGCGGACCGCCTCGATGTCCCCGCCCCCTCCGCGATAGCGCTCACCCCCGACTGCGACAGCTGGCTGGAGGACCGCACCCACACCTCCCACGCCGCAGCCGACAGCCACTCCGCCACCCCGTCGGCCGCCACCTCGACCGGGGCGTCATCGTCCGCCGCGGCACCGTCCGGCGGTACGTCGGGCGACGGGACGGCCGCCGCCCGAGGAGTCTCCTCAGGCCCCATGGCGGAGACGGGCCCCACGGCGGAGACGGGCCCCACGGCGGAGACGGGCCCCACGGCGGGGACGGGCCCCGCGACGGGAGCGGGCGGCACGACCGGAACCGGCGTCACACCCGGCATCCCGCCCCGCCTGCCGCCCCGCGTCCCGTCCGGCGTCCCGTCCGGACTGTCCTCGCACCGCCGCCACCGCCCGCCCACCGCGCCCGTACTGGTCATCGGCTCACCGTTCCTGTGGTGGATGCGGGTGGGAGAGCTGCGGGCGGTGCTGGCACCGGTCGTCGCGGGTACGGGCCCGTCGGCGCACCCGGACATAGCCGCGGCCCGGCGTTTCGTCCGCGGTCTGGACGCCGCCGTCGCCGTCAGCTCCGCCCCGACGCACGGCCCCCTGGTCCGTACGGTGCTGGCGGGCGTCGGCTGGGTGACCAGGCTGCTCCTGCGCGGCTGCCGGGCCCACGCCGCGGAGATGGAGCGGGGGGTGGCGGCCGCCGCGGCCGAGCGTGCACAGGCCGTGGACTACGGCCTGCGGATCGTCGCCCAGGAGCAGGTCGGTCTCGCCTACGCCGGCTGGGACCGGCTCCTCACCCGTGTCGCGCTGCCCGCCTGGCGGATGGGCCGCTGGCCGTCCCGTCTCGACGCGGGCGTCGTCGCCGCCCTCACGGAACTCTCCCGCCGCGACCGCCTCGCCGAGGGCTTCGCCTCCCGGCTCGGCGAGCGCCCCGCCTGCGACCTCCTCGAAGAACCCGGCACGGTCGACGAGGCCGCGTCGCTGCTCGCCGCACGCCTCTTCCACGGCGGCCCCGCCGAGGCCGGCCGCGACTGGGCCCCCGTCGACTGGAACGCGTACCCGGACGAGGTCGTCGACCGCAAATGGCGCACGGAGGCGGCCCGGCTCCACCGCGTCCTCGACGCGCTGGGTGTCCACCGCGCCACCGACCGCACCGGCCCGGACCCGACCGGCGGCCCCACCCTCGCCCGTGTCCTGGACCACCTGACGGCGCCCACGGAGGACCCCGACGCCCGTCCCGACGGACGGCGGACCGGACCCACGGACACCGGCACCCCGCACGACGCCACCCCGTCCCCCGGCACGGACCTTGCCCCCGGTACGGATCCGGCCCCAGGAACGGACCCCGCCCCCGAGCCACAGCACCGACGCATATCGACCCCCGGCGCCACAGCCGGACCCCCGCCCCACCCCTCCACCCCGGAAACCACCCCCGCCCCCACGGCCCCCCTCACCCCCTCCCAAGAGGACGACGAGGACGACGAGCACGGGCCGGCCACCGTGCAGGCCGCCGCGTTGGCCGCCGGGCTGACCGCGGAGCTGGCGAGGGAGGAGGCGGCGGCGCCCCTCGCGGCGCAGCAGCCCGGCGCCGGGGCGCAGGGCCCGGACCGGGCGCTGTGGGAGGACGGCCTGCTCCCGCTGTTCCCGATGCAGCCGCCTCGCACGGGTCGCGACCTGCTCGCCGAACACGTCGCCGCGATGGTCTGCTGCGCGGCGATGGACACGGCCGGCGCCGTCCCCGGCCTCGACTGGCTCGACGGCCCCTCCCTCCTCGTCAACGGCGAACGGGCAGCCGACCTCGCCCCCCGCGTCCTCACCCTCGTCGAGGACGGCGATCCTGCCCCCCTGCGCGACTGGCTCCGCCGCCTCGGCGTCCGCCCGGAGAAGCCGGTCCGCCTGGTCTGACCCCCACCCGGGCCGGCCCTGCGCCCTCCGTATCCGGAGCCCTGGTTCCCACTCTCACCAATTCGCGACGAACGGTGACGGAGTGCGTGCTCAATGTGATGTGCTGGGACGGTTCGCGTACACGGCACGGCTTGTGACGGCTCACGGGGGCGAGGGAGGGGAGAACTCATGGGCACGGAGCACCGCGTCCGCCGCTGGGAATCGGGCGCACTCGCGCACGCCGTGACCGACCCCTTCGGCCAGGGCCCCGTCCCCTGGCTCCGGGGCAGCGTGACGTACTTCGACGACACGGGCCAGGTCGTCCCCTGGTACGTGGACCAGGCGACGCTGCCCCCCGGCGCCAGGGCCGCCGACGCCCGCATCCCCGCCCCGCGGTCGACGTCCGGTCCCCGCTCCGCCGACGACGTACGACGCCAGATCAAGGGGTTCACCGCGACCGGCGCCGCCGCGCCCGGCGAGTCCATCGACTTCCACATCACCGTGGACCCGCCCCAGGAATTCGCCGTCGACATCTACCGCGTCGGCCACTACGGCGGCGACGGCGCCGCGAAGATCACCACCAGCCCTCGCCTGTCCGGCATCGTCCAGCCCCCGCCCCTGACCGCCGACCGTACGGTCTCCTGCCACCACTGGTGGCTGTCCTGGCGGCTGCAGATCCCGAGCTACTGGAACATCGGCGCGTACGTGGCGGTCCTGACCACCGCCGACGGCTACCGCTCCCACGTGCCGTTCACCGTCCGCGACGACCAGCCCGCCGACCTGCTGCTCCTGATGCCCGACATCACCTGGCAGGCGTACAACCTGTATCCGGAGGACGGCCGCACCGGCGCCAGCTTCTACCACGCCTGGGACGAGGACGGCCGGCTGCTCGGCGAGTCCCACGCCGCGACCACCGTCTCCTTCGACCGCCCCTACGCCGGCGCGGGCCTGCCCCTCCACGTGGGCCACGCCTACGACTTCATCCGCTGGGCCGAGCGCTACGGCTACGACCTCGCCTACGCCGACGCCCGCGACCTGCACTCCGGCCGCGTCGACCCCACCCGCTACCGGGGGCTGGTCTTCCCCGGCCATGACGAGTACTGGTCGCCGCAGATGCGCCGCAGCGCCGAGACCGCCCGCGACAGCGGGATCTCCCTGGTGTTCCTGTCCTCCAACACCATGTACTGGCAGGTGGAGTTGGGCCCGTCCCCGTCCGGTGTCCCCGACCGGCTGCTCACCTGCCGAAAACGCCGGGGCCCCGGAAAACCCGCGTTGTGGCGCGAAATCGACCGCCCCGAGCAGCAGTTGATGGGCATCCAGTACGAGGGCCGGGTCCCCGAACCCCACCCCCTGGTCGTGCGCAACGCCGACCACTGGCTCTGGGACGCGACCGGCGCCCACGAGGGCGACGAGCTGGACGGCATGGTCGCCGGCGAGGCCGACCGCTACTTCCCCCGTACCGTCCTCCCCGAGCACCACGGCCGCATCCTCCTCGCCCACTCCCCGTACCGGGACCCCGAAGGCATCGTCCGCCACCAGGAGACCTCCCTCTACCGAGCCCCCTCCGGCGCCTGGGTCTTCGCATCCGGAACGTTCGCCTGGTCCCCCGCCCTGGACCGCCCCGGCCACGTCGACACCCGTATCCAACGGGCGACGGCCAACCTCCTGGACCGCATCTGCAAACGGGACTGACACCGTCGGCCGTCACCTGCCCCGACACCCTCACCCGCACCCCTGGCCCAGACCGGTCGCCCCTATACGGGACAATCGAGCCACTTGGACATCACCACGGGGAGGAACCGTGTCCGGATTCGTAGAAAAGCCCGAGCCGATCCAGGTTCCGGGCCTGGTGCACCTGCACACCGGCAAGGTGCGCGAGCTGTACCAGAACGAGGCGGGCGACCTCGTGATGGTCGCCAGCGACCGAACGTCCGCGTTCGACTGGGTACTGCCGACGGAGATCCCCGACAAGGGGCGCGTCCTCACCCAGCTGTCCCTCTGGTGGTTCGACCAGCTCTCCGACCTGGTCCCGAACCATGTCCTGAGCACCGACCTGCCCGAGGGCGCCCCCGCCGACTGGGCGGGCCGCACCCTCGTCTGCAAGTCCCTGCGGATGGTCCCGGTGGAGGCGGTGGCCCGCGGCTACCTCACCGGCTCGGGCCTCGCCGAGTACCGGGAGAGCCGCACGGTCTGCGGCCTCGCCCTGCCCGAGGGCCTGGTCGACGGCTCGGAGCTGCCCGCTCCGATCTTCACCCCGGCCACCAAGGCCGCCGTCGGCGAGCACGACGAGAACGTCAGTTACGAGGAGGTCGCCCGCCAGGTCGGCGCGGAGACCGCCGCCCAGCTGCGGCAGACCACCCTCGCCGTGTACAGCCGCGCCCGGGACATCGCCCGCGACCGGGGCATCATCCTCGCCGACACCAAGTTCGAGTTCGGCTACGAGGGCAACACCCTCGTCCTCGCCGACGAGGTCCTCACCCCCGACTCCTCCCGCTTCTGGCCCGCCGACCAGTGGGAGCCCGGCCACGCCCAGCCGTCCTTCGACAAGCAGTTCGTCCGGGACTGGCTGACGTCCGCCGAGTCCGGCTGGGACCGGGCGAGCGAGCAGCCCCCGCCGCCGCTCCCGGAGGAGATCGTCGCCGCCACCCGAGCCAAGTACGTGGAGGCGTACGAGCGCCTGACGGGCACCCGCTGGGCGTGACGGAGAAGGCCCCCGGTCTCCCGGGGGCCTTCTGTGGAGCGGACGACGAGGCTCGAACTCGCGACCTCAACCTTGGCAAGGTTGCGCTCTACCAACTGAGCTACGTCCGCAGTGCGCCGTGGCGCGAGAGCAACTATACCCAACCTCGCTCCCGTGCGAGCCGCACCGCCGCATGCCGGTTCTCCACCCCCAGCTTGGACACGGCCGACGACAGATAGTTCCGGACGGTCCCCTGGGACAGCGCGGCCCGCTCGGCGATCTCCACGACGGGCGCCCCGTCGGCGGCCAGCTCCAGCACCTCCGCTTCCCGCGCGGTCAGCGGCGAGTCCCCGGAGGAGATCGCGTCGGCGGCCAACTCGGGGTCGACGTAACGGTTTCCCGCGTGCACGGTACGGATGATCTCCGCGAGCCGCTGGGCACTGACCGTCTTCGGTACGAACCCGCGCACACCGGCCTCAAGCGCCCGCTTCAGGTGCCCCGGCCGGCCGTGACCGGTGACGATCAGTACCCGGCAGCCGGGCAGCTCCGCCCGCAGCGATGTGGCCACCCTCACACCGTCCGCTCCCGGCATCTGCAGATCGAGGACGGCCACGTCCGGCTCGTGCGCCCGGGCCATCGCCAGCGCCTCCGGTCCGCTCGCCGCCTCGGCGACCACGAGCAGGTCGTCCTCCAGGGCGAGTAGCGCGGCCAGCGCCCCCCGGATCAGATGCTCGTCGTCGGCGAGCAGCAGCCGCACCGGCCGCACCGGCTCCGCTGCGGCCGTCACGAGGCGACCTCCCGTACGGCGCCCGCCCCGGAGGTGACCGCCATGCGCCCGACGGCCGTGCCCGCAGCGGCCTCCGGTGCCAGCGGCACCCGGGCCACCAGGCGGAACGCCTCCCCGTCCACCGGACCCGCCTCCAGCGTCCCGTCCACGATCGCGAGCCGCTCCCGCAGCCCGGCGAGCCCGGACCCGGCACCGGCACCGGCACCTGCACCGGCGGAACGCTCCGCGACGGCACCCGCCGTACGCTCCCTGTCCCTGTCCCTGTCCCCGTCGCCGTCCCCCTCCGCGTCGACGTCGGCCCGAATCCCGTCGTTCTCCACGGTCAGCACCACCTGCCCCTCCGTCACCGACAGCTTCACCGTGCACCGCCCGGCGTTCCCGTGCCGCAGCACGTTCGTCGTCCCCTCACGCACCACCCAGGCGAGCGCGGACTGCACCTCGCCGGGGAGTCCGGCGGTGTCCGTCCCGTCGACCGAGCACACGATGCCGGCGGCCTCCAGGACGCCCTGCGCACCGGCGAGTTCGACGCCGAGGTCCGCCTCGCGATAGCCCCGTACGACGTCGCGGACCTCGCGCTGCGACTCCTGCGCGATCCGCTGGACCTCGATCATCTGGTCGACGGCCGCGGGCCGTTCGCGGCGGGCCAGTTGGACGGCCAGCTCGCTCTTGAGCGCGATGACCGCGAGGTTGCGTCCGATCACGTCGTGCAGATCCCGCCCGAAGCGGAGACGTTCCTCGGCGACGGCGAGCCGGGCGCGGGTCTCGCGGGCCGCGTCGAGTTCATAGACGGCCTTGAGGAGCCAGACGGAGAAGACGGAGGTGAAGGCGAAGAACGTGGTCCCGACCAGTACGGCGACCGACGCGGCCAGCGCCTCGTACACACCGACCCCCATCGCCGCACTCACGACGCCGGAGCCCACCGCGCAGCCCGCGCTCAGGTACAGCGCGCTCCGCCGCCTGCGCACGCCGAGCGTGATCATGCCGACGCCGAAGACCAGGACGCCGGCGAGCATCCCGCCCAGCGCGGTGTCCGAGTCCTCGTCGCCCACCCGGCCGACCGTCGCGCACACGGCGACGCCGATGATCCCGCTCACCACCGCGAACGCCCACATCAGCCGGAGCGGCTGGTCACGGACGTCACACACCCAGTCGAGGGCCCGTGCCCCGGTCAGGGCCGCCAGCGCTCCGTGTCCGGCGAGCAGCGCGAACAGCCAGCCCGCCTGCGGCATCGGAACCTGCCCCAGCACCGGCAGCCCGAACGTGGCGACCTCGATCAGCGGGAACGAGTAGAACGACCACCGGGTGTACGTCTCCACCTTCGCCGGTGTGCTCTTGCGCTGCCACCAGACCCTGGGCCCCCGCATCGCCAACTCCCCTCATCGGCGCGGTTCCCACCGGAACCACCGCCGTACAGCAAACACCGCGAGCACGGTCCAGGCCAGCGCGGTGACGACGGCCCCCAGCGCCTCGTACGCGGTGAGGTCGCCGGTCCAGCCGCCGCGCACCAGCGTGATGACCGGGGAGAGCGGCAGCAGTTCGCAGACGGACGCCACGCGGTCGGGCAGCACTTCGAGCGGGACGGTGACGCCGGAGCCGAGCAGCGAGACGAACATCACCGGCAGGCTGGTCACCTGCGCACTCTCGGCGGTACGGCTGAAGCTCGCCGTCACCGCGGCCAGCGCCACGCACAGCACGATCCCCAACAGCACGCCCAGCACGGCGAGATGCGGCGCGGGCGGCGCCCCGAGGTCCAGCAGGACCGTGCAGCCGACGGCGAGGAGCACGCACTGTGTGAACCCGATGCCGACCGCCGGCAGCGCGGCGCCGACGAGGATCTCCGGGTCCCGCAGCTCCCCGGTCCGCAGCCTCTTGAGCACCAGCTCCTCGCGGCGGACGACGTAGATGTTGGTGAGGGCGGCGTACACCGCGAACAGCAGGGAGAAGCCGACGGCGGCGGGCAGCATGACCGTGCCGACGCTGAGGCCCGCCCCCTCCAGGTCCATCTGGTCGGTCGCCGACCGCACGCTGAGCGGCAGCAGGAGCGGCACCAGCACCGCGGTGACCAGTGTGGCCCGGCTGCGGCCGAGCAGGGTCAGCTCGGCGCGGGCGAGCGCGGTCATCCGGCCCTTCAGCGTCGTCCGGCCGGTTTCCGTCATCGTGCTCATGCGCTCACCCCGTCCTTGCGGCCCCGCGTGCCCGCCGGCGCCTCGACGTCCGTCCCTGCTCTTGTTCCGGCCCCCGTCCCTGCCTTCGTGCCGGCACGGGCCGCCGTCTCCCGCGCGATCCGCAGGAACGCCTCCTCCAGGGAGGCCGACCGCACTTCGAGCCGGCGGAGTTCGACCCGGGCCCGTTCCGCCCACTGCAGCACCGCGGTGGCGGCCCGCTGGAGTTCGTCGGTGCGCAGCACCACCGTGCGTCCTTCGACGTCGTGCCCGGTGACGCCCAGCTCGCCGAGGGGCGGCAGGTCGCCGAGGAAGTACCCGTCGGGCAGTTCGAAGGAGATCCGGGACGGCTGGGAGGCGGTCACCTCGGCCGGGGTGCCGGTGGTGGCGACCCTTCCCTCGTGGAGGATGGCGAGCCGGTCGGCGAGCCCTTCCGCCTCCTCCAGGTAGTGCGTGGTGAGGAGCACGGTCGTGCCCTGGTCGCGCAGGCCGCGGACGAGCGCCCAGGTGTCCTGGCGGCCTTCGGCGTCGAGGCCGGTGGTCGGCTCGTCGAGGAAGAGCACCTCGGGACGTCCGAGCAGCGCGAGGGCGAGGTCCAGGCGCCGCTTCTCGCCGCCGGACAGCTGCTTGACCCGTACGCCGGACCGGCGCCCGAGCCCGACGATCTCCAGGGCCTCCCCGACGGGCCGGGCGCCGCTGGTGCAGCCCGCCCACATCCTGACCGTCTCCGCGACGGTCAGCTCGGCGGGGAAGCCGCCCTCCTGGAGCATGACGCCGATACGGGGCCGGACGGCCGCGCGCTCGGTGTACGGGTCGTGGCCGAGGATCCGTACGCGTCCGCCGGACGCCGGGGCGAGGCCCTCCAGCAGTTCGACCGTGGAGGTCTTGCCCGCGCCGTTGGTGCCCAGCAGCGCGAAGAGTTCGCCCTGGCGCACGGAGAAGGTGATTCCCCGTACGGCTTCGAAGCCGCCCCCGTACACGCGCCGCAGGTCGGTGACCTCGATCACGTCCTCGTGCCCGTTCCTGTTCATGCTTCCAGCGTCCCGGCGGCGAGGGCCGCGGAGCAGTGCGGGCTGTCATCGGTCGGCATGACAAATGTCAGGGGAGGATCCACGGTCGCGGAGGTCGCGCGGACGTGTAAGCCGAGGAACGGGGAACGCAGAAGACCCCGGTCCAGTGGACCGGGGTCTTGATTCAAGAGCGGACGACGAGGCTCGAACTCGCGACCTCAACCTTGGCAAGGTTGCGCTCTACCAACTGAGCTACGTCCGCATTGCCTCCGACCGGCTCCCACCGATCGGCGCGGAGACCACATTACCTGATCCATGAGGATGGTTGGTAAGTGATCAGAGCGGGTGACAGGAATTGCACACTGCGCCTTCCCCCTGGAAGGAGGATGTTCTGCTACTGAACTACACCCGCGTGACTCCGGTGAGCCGGGCCTTTCGGCCTTGCCCCTCGGCGTGCTCCAGACTCTAGCTGATCCGCAGGGGTGCAACGCAAGTCGGTTCCCGCCGGGGACCAAGTCCGCCGCCCCCGGGGCCCGCTGACGGACCCTGAGGACCGGCGCCGGCGGGCTGTCCTACCCGGCACACCCACGTGCGACCCGGCGCACCTCAGTGCGACCCGGCACACCCGACCCGGCACACCCACGTGCGATCCGGCACACCCACGTGCGACAGGCGCGCCCGCGTGCCTGTCGCACGGGCACCCCGCCGGGCCTCACCCGCCCCGGCTCACTGGGCGTCGGCGAACGCCTCGTAGACCTTCTTGGGGATCCGGCCGCGGGCCGGGACGTCCAGCTTGTTGGCCATGGCCCAGGCGCGCACGGCCGCGGGGTCGGGGGCCACCTGGGTCTGCTTGTAGGCCTTGCCCGACCTGGACCGCTTCCGTCCGGCCTCCACGTAGGGCGCGAGCGCCTCACGCAGTTTCTCGGCGTTGGCCTCGTTGAGGTCGATCTCGTACGACTTGCCGTCGAGTCCGAAGGCGATCGTCTCCGCCGCTTCCGAGCCGTCGATGTCGTCGGAGAGAGTGACCACGACACGCTGCGCCACGAATATCGGTCCCTTCGTGTGACATCTCTCCGTTGACGTGCCCTTACGTCCCGGTGATGTCGTCTGTCCGGCTGTTATTTGGGCAAAGTATCGGCTATTGCCAATTCATTTGTACAGGGCCCCGCATTGCATTGCGAAGACAGACTTAATCCGCTGGCGTGTCCCCCGCGCAATAGGATCCGGGGATCTTTCCCGGAAGTTTTCACGAAGAGGATCACCCGATACCGGATCGTGACCGCCCTCACCTGGAATGTCTGTAGATTCCTACGAATCTACCCGCGTAGAAATTTTGTACGGGTAGTCTGAAGGGACCTGCTCAGCACCACACACCGGGAGTGCCAGTGGCACGCGTCGTAGTCGACGTCATGCTCAAGCCGGAGATCCTCGACCCCCAGGGCCAGGCGGTGCAGCGCGCGCTGCCGCGTCTCGGTTTCGAGGGCGTCTCCGACGTACGTCAGGGAAAGCGATTCGAACTGGAAGTGGACGGACCGGTGGACGACGCCGCGCTCGCCCGCATCCATGAACTGGCGGAATCCTTCCTCGCCAACACCGTGATCGAGGACTTCACCGTGAAGGTGGAGGAAGTCGTGGAGGCGGGAAAGTGACCGCACGTATTGGCGTCGTCACTTTTCCCGGCAGCCTCGACGACCGGGACACCCAGCGCGCGATCCGGCTCGCGGGCGCCGAGCCCGTCGCCCTGTGGCACAAGGACAAGGACCTCCACCAGGTCGACGCCGTGGTGCTGTGCGGCGGTTTCTCCTACGGCGACTACCTGCGCGCCGGAGCCATCGCCCGCTTCTCGCCGGTGATGGAGACGCTCATCGAGCAGGCGAAGGCCGGACTGCCGGTCCTCGGCATCTGCAACGGCTTCCAGATCCTCACCGAGGCGCACCTCCTGCCGGGCACGATGCTGCGCAACGACCACCTGCACTTCATCTGCCGCGACCAGAAGCTGCGGGTGGAGAACGCGGAGACCTCCTGGACCACCGACTACACGGCCGGCCAGGAGATCCACATCCCGCTGAAGAACAACGACGGGCAGTACGTCGCCGACGAGTACACCCTCGACAAGCTGGAGGCCGAGGGCCGGGTCGCGTTCCGCTACCTCGACTTCAACCCCAACGGCTCCCAGCGGGACATCGCCGGCGTCACCAACGAGGCCGGCAACGTCGTGGGCCTGATGCCGCACCCGGAGCACGCCGTGGAGCCGCTCATCGGCACCGGCCGCACCGACGGCCTCCCCTTCTTCACCTCGATCCTCAAGAAGCTGGTCAACGCATGAGCCGGACGCCTCTGGACACGGTCGAGCACGCGGCCGCGACCCCCGACGTCGAGCTGCCCTGGGCCGAACTGGGCCTGAAGAAGGACGAGTACGAGAGGGTCGTCGAGATCCTCGGCCGCCGCCCCACCGGCGCGGAGCTGGCCATGTACTCCGTCATGTGGTCCGAGCACTGCTCGTACAAGTCGTCGAAGGTGCACCTGCGCCAGTTCGGCGAGAAGGCGCCCCAGTCGGACGCGCTGCTCGTCGGCATCGGTGAGAACGCCGGCGTCGTCGACGTCGGCCAGGGCTACGCGGTCACCTTCAAGGTCGAGTCGCACAACCACCCCTCCTACGTCGAGCCCTACCAGGGCGCGGCCACGGGCGTCGGCGGCATCGTGCGCGACATCATCGCGATGGGCGCCCGCCCGGTCGCCGTCGTGGACCCGCTGCGCTTCGGTGCCGCGGACCACCCGGACACCAAGCGCGTCCTGCCCGGCGTCGTCGCCGGCATCGGCGGCTACGGCAACTGCCTGGGCCTGCCCAACATCGGCGGCGAGGTCGTCTTCGACGCCTGCTACCAGGGCAACCCACTGGTCAACGCCGGTGCCATCGGCGTCATGCGGCACGAGGACATCCACCTCGCGAAGGCGTCCGGCGCCGGCAACAAGGTCATCCTCTACGGGGCCCGCACCGGCGGCGACGGCATCGGCGGCGCCTCCATCCTGGCCTCCGAGACCTTCGACGCTGCATCTGACAGTGCCTCCGGCACGGGCAAGCCCGCCAAGCGCCCGGCCGTCCAGGTCGGCGACCCCTTCCAGGAGAAGCTCCTCATCGAGTGCACCCTGGAGGCGTTCAAGGAGAAGCTGGTCGTCGGCATCCAGGACCTCGGCGCGGCGGGCCTGTCCTGCGCGACGAGCGAGCTGGCCTCGAACGGCTCCGGCGGCATGCGCGTCACCCTCGACGACGTCCCCCTGCGCGACTCGACGCTCTCCCCCGAGGAGATCCTGATGAGCGAGTCCCAGGAAAGGATGTGCGCGGTCGTCGAGCCCGACAAGGTCGACCGCTTCCTGGAGATCTGCGACAAGTGGGACGTCATCGCCACCGTCATCGGTGAGGTGACCGACGGCGACCGCCTGGAGATCTTCTGGCACGGCGGCAAGATCGTCGACGTCGACCCGCGCACGGTCGCGCACGACGGCCCGGTCTACGAGCGCCCCTACGCCCGCCCCGACTGGCAGGACGCGCTCCAGGCGGACGACGCGAACAAGCTGCCGCGCCCGGAGACGTCCGAGGAGCTGAAGGACCAGGTCCTGAAGCTGGTGGCGTCCCCCAACCAGGCCTCGAAGTCCTGGATCACCTCGCAGTACGACCGCTTCGTGCAGGGCAACACGGTCCTCGCCCAGCCCGAGGACTCCGGCATGATCCGGGTCGACGAGGAGAGCGGCCTGGGTGTCGCCATCGCCACCGACGGCAACGGCCGCTACGCCAAGCTGGACCCGTACCACGGCGCCCAGCTGGCCCTGGCGGAGGCGTACCGCAACGTGGCGACCACCGGCGCCAAGCCGCTCGCCGTCTCCGACTGCCTGAACTTCGGCTCGCCCGAGGACCCGGCGGTCATGTGGCAGTTCGCGGAGGCCGTCCGCGGTCTGGCGGACGCCTGCCAGCAACTGGGCACCCCGGTGACCGGCGGCAACGTCTCGCTCTACAACCAGACGGGCGAGGTGGCCATCCACCCCACCCCGGTCGTGGCCGTCCTCGGCGTCATCGACGACGTGGCCCGGCGCACGCCGGTCGCCTTCCAGGAGGAGGGGCAGCTGCTCTACCTCCTCGGCGACACCCGTGAGGAGTTCGGCGGCTCGGCCTGGTCCCAGGTCGTCCACGACCACCTCGGCGGTCTGCCCCCGCAGGTCGACCTGGAGCGTGAGCGCCTGCTGGCCGAGATCCTGATCTCCGCCTCCCGCGACGGCATGATCGACTCCGCGCACGACCTGTCCGACGGCGGCCTGATCCAGGCGGTCGTCGAGTCGGCCCTGCTCGGCGGCAAGGGCGCCCGCCTGATCGTCCCCGACGGTCTGGACGCCTTCACCTTCCTGCTGTCGGAGTCCGCCGGCCGCGCCGTCGTGGCCGTCCCCCGCTCGGAGGAGGTCCGCTTCAACGACATGTGCGGCGCCCGGGGTCTGCCGGTCACCCGCATCGGCGTCGTCGACGGCGACACCATCGACGTCCAGGGCGAGTTCACCCTCACCCTGGAGGAGCTGCGCACCGCACACGAGGGCACGATCCCGGCACTCCTGGCATAACTCCTCTCCGCCGTACGTCACTCAGGCCCCGCCCGGTTCTCCGGGCGGGGCCTGAGCGCGGGGGGAGTGAGGTTCCCCGTCCGGGCGGCCGTCCGTGCGACGCCGTCAGCCGCTGCGTCGCCCTCACCGCACCGGGTGCCAGGGCTCCACGGCGCCGCGACGCCATCGAGCGGTTCACGGGGGACACGGCTCCGGCCGCAGTGTGATCCACCGGCCGGGGGAGCCGACGGCGGCTTATCGGCACTTCCCTGCGCCGACGAGCCTGGCCGTCGGGTGCGGGCACGGCCCGCCCCTCGCCCCCGCGCCCTCTTCCGACCCGCGTCGACCGCGTGACCGCCGTCCGGGACCGCGAGGACGTCACGTTCCCCGCCCCTCCGACCCTCCCCTCCGCATAGGCTCCCCCCATGCCCCCGGCCAGGAAACGCCCCCGCGCCTACGACCCCGCCAAGACCCGCAAGGCCGTGCTGGCCCAGTTCGCGACCGTACGGGAGGGCGTGACCGGGCTCGGCGCGGAGCGCCTCGCGCTGCCCACCCGGCTCGGGGAGTGGACCGTACGGGACCTCGCCGCTCACCTCAGCCTGGCCGTGGAGAGCGTGAGCAGGGCCCTGGACCGGCCCGCTCCGGCGAAGGCCGAGTTCGGGCCCCTCGACTACGGCGCCGCCACCGCTCCGTTCGCCGACGCCATCGCCGAGGGCAGCCACGCACTGGCCGAGGCCACCGCGGACCTCGGCGCCCTCTACGCCGAGACGGAGCACCGGATCACCGAGCGGCTCGCCGCCGCCCCGCACGACCGGATCATCGACACCCGCGCCGGCGCCATGTCGCTCGCCGACTACCTGGTCACCCGCACCGTCGAACTCGTCGTCCACACCGACGACCTGAACGCCGCCGTCCCCGGCCTCGACCTCCCCCTCGACCGCCACGCCCTCGCCACCTGCGTCCGGCTGCTCGCCGACACCCTCGCCGCGCGGGCCCCCGGCGGCTCCACGGAGGTGCGGATCCCGCCGTACGCCGTCGTGCAGTGCGTGGAGGGGCCGAGGCACACCCGCGGCACCCCGCCGAACGTCGTCGAGACCGACCCGCTGACCTGGGTCCGCCTGGCCACCGGCCGCCTGGAGTGGGCCACCGCCCTCGACGAGGCGAAGGTCAGCGCCAGCGGCGAACGGGCCGACCTGAGCGCGCTGCTCCCCCTGCTGACCTGACCCCGCCCGCCAGGACCCGGGTGGAACCGCCCACGCACCCCACCCGTCCCACCCGCATGGACAAGCAGCGACTGACCCGCACCGCCCTGCCCCTCGCGGCCCTGACCCTGTTCCCGTTCCTCGCGGCCTGCGGCACCGAGTCCGGTACCGGCGCCGGCAGCGACTCCGTGGGACCGGGCGCCAAGGAGTCGGTCACCGGGGTCCACTGGACGGTCGACAGCCTCACCGTGGACGGGAAGACCACCAAGGCCCCCGACGGCGCCTATCTGAAGATCGACGACAACGGCGAGGTCAACGGCAACTACGGCTGCAACACCTTCGGCTCGACCGCCGACTTCACGGACGACTCCATCGACTTCGAGAGCGCCCGGTCCACCGAGATGGCCTGCGGTGACGCCCCCATGAAGTTCGAGGAGAGCTTCTCCCGCACCCTCGACACGGGGACGTTCACGGCCCGGAGCACCGACGGCGGCCTCGCCCTCACCACGGCCGACGGCGACACCGTCGAGCTCAGCGAGGAGAAGCCCGCCGAGCTGTCCGGCACCAGGTGGCGCGTCGACTCGCTCATGGACCGCGACGTCGCCCAGTCCCTCCCCGAGGAGGCCGCCGGCAAGGCCTGGTTCACCTTCGACGAGAAGAAGGGCACCCTCAGCGGCAGCCTCGGCTGCAACGAGGTCTCCGCCGAGGCGACGGTGAGCAAGGGCGAGATCACCCTCGGCCACGCGCGTACCACCCGCAAGATGTGCTCCGACTCACTCATGGCCGTCGAGCGGTCCCTCCTCGGCCTCTTCAAGGGCACGGTGGAGTATCGGATCGATCACCGCAGCATCACGCTGACCAGCGAAAACGGCCCAGAAGTCGGTGCGGTCGCCGACAAGTGACGGGCGGCGCCGCGCAGTCGGGACCGGCGGTGGGCGAGATCAGAGGATTCGGACCGGTGCGCGATCTCGCCTACACTCGGTGGCGTGCCACGTGGTGACGGACGACTCAACCACGACCTTCTCCCCGGCGAGAAAGGCCCCCAGGACGCGTGTGGCGTCTTCGGTGTCTGGGCCCCGGGCGAAGAGGTCGCCAAGCTCACGTACTTCGGGCTCTACGCCCTCCAGCATCGGGGCCAGGAATCCGCGGGTATCGCGGTCAGCAACGGCTCCCAGATCCTCGTCTTCAAGGACATGGGCCTCGTGTCCCAGGTCTTCGACGAGACCTCGCTCGGTTCCCTCCAGGGTCACATCGCGGTCGGTCACGCCCGCTACTCGACCACCGGCGCCTCCGTCTGGGAGAACGCCCAGCCCACGTTCCGTGCCACCGCGCACGGCTCCATCGCCCTCGGCCACAACGGCAACCTGGTCAACACGGCCCAGCTCGCCGAGATGGTCGCCGACCTGCCCAAGCAGGAGGGCCGTACGCCGCGTGTCGCGGCCACCAACGACACCGATCTGCTCACCGCGCTCCTCGCGGCCCAGGTCGACGAGGACGGCAAGCCGCTGACCATCGAGGAGGCCGCCCACACGGTCCTCCCGCAGGTCCGTGGCGCGTTCTCCCTCGTCTTCATGGACGAGCACACCCTCTACGCCGCGCGTGACCCGCAGGGCATCCGCCCGCTGGTCCTCGGCCGCCTGGAGCGCGGCTGGGTCGTCGCCTCCGAGTCCGCCGCCCTCGACATCACGGGCGCCAGCTTCGTCCGCGAGATCGAGCCGGGCGAGTTCGTCGCCATCGACGAGAACGGCCTGCGCACCTCCCGCTTCGCGGAAGCGAAGCCCAAGGGCTGTGTCTTCGAGTACGTGTACCTGGCCCGCCCGGACACCGACATCGCCGGCCGGAACGTGTACCTCTCCCGCGTGGAGATGGGGCGAAAGCTGGCCAAGGAAGCCCCCGTCGAGGCGGATCTGGTCATAGCGACCCCGGAATCCGGTACCCCGGCCGCCATCGGCTACGCGGAGGCCTCGGGCATCCCGTTCGGTGCGGGTCTGGTGAAGAACGCGTACGTCGGACGTACGTTCATCCAGCCCTCCCAGACGATCCGCCAGCTCGGCATCAGGCTGAAGCTGAACCCGCTGAAGGAAGTCATCAAGGGCAAGCGCCTGGTGGTCGTCGACGACTCGATCGTCCGCGGCAACACCCAGCGCGCGCTGGTCCGGATGCTCCGCGAGGCCGGGGCGGCCGAGGTCCACATCCGGATCTCCTCCCCGCCCGTGAAGTGGCCCTGCTTCTTCGGCATCGACTTCGCCACCCGCGCCGAGCTCATCGCCAACGGCATGACCATCGACGAGATCGGCACGTCCCTGGGCGCCGACTCCCTGGCGTACATCTCCATCGACGGCATGATCGAGGCGACCACGATCGCCAAGCCGAACCTCTGCCGTGCCTGCTTCGACGGGGAGTACCCGATGGAGCTGCCGGACCCCGAACTCCTCGGCAAGCAGCTCCTGGAGACCGAGCTGGCCGCCGGGCCCGCCGCCACGGCCGCGGCCGACGCGATCCGTCGCCCGTAGTCCGCCGCCCCCTGCTCACCCGCAGTACGACACGAAGGTTCTCATCAGCCATGTCTGAGACCCCCATCACCGAGGGCGGCGCCAGCTACGCCGCCGCGGGCGTCGACATCGAGGCGGGCGACCGCGCCGTCGAGCTCATGAAGGAATGGGTCAAGAAGACGCAGCGCCCCGAGGTCCTCGGCGGCCTCGGCGGCTTCGCCGGCCTCTTCGACGCCTCCGCCCTCAAGCGCTACGAGCGCCCCCTGCTGGCCTCCGCCACGGACGGCGTCGGCACCAAGGTGGACATCGCCCGCCAGCTGGGCGTCTACGACACCATCGGCCACGACCTGGTCGCCATGGTCATGGACGACATCGTGGTGTGCGGCGCCGAACCGCTGTTCATGACCGACTACATCTGCGTCGGCAAGGTCCACCCCGAGCGGGTCGCCGCCATCGTCAAGGGCATCGCCGAGGGCTGTGTCCTCGCCGGATGCGCCCTCGTCGGCGGCGAGACGGCCGAGCACCCGGGCCTCCTCGGCCCGGACGACTTCGACGTCGCGGGCGCCGGTACGGGCGTGGTGGAGGCGGAGCACCTGCTCGGCCCGGACCGCATCCGCAAGGGTGACGCGGTGATCGCCATGGCGTCCTCCGGCCTTCACTCGAACGGGTACTCGCTCGTCCGGCATGTCCTGCTGAACCAGGCAGGGCTCTCCCTGGACGCCCAGATCGCCGAGTTCGACCGGACCCTCGGCGAGGAGCTCCTGGAACCCACCAAGATCTACTCGCTGGACTGCCTGGCGCTGACCCGCACCACCGAGGTCCACGCCTTCAGCCATGTCACGGGCGGCGGGCTCGCGGCCAACCTGGCCCGCGTCATCCCCGACCACCTGCACGCCACGGTCGACCGCTCCACATGGACCCCGGCTCCGGTCTTCGACCTTGTCGGCAGGACCGGCCAGGTCGAGCGGCTGGAGCTGGAGAAGACCCTGAACATGGGCGTGGGCATGATCGCCATCGTCCCCCAGGAGTCGGCGAACGTGGCCCTGACGACCTTGGCGGACCGAGGCGTCGAGGCCTGGCTGGCAGGCGAGATCACCGACCGAGCCGCTCACACGACAGGCGCGGAACTGATCAACGACTACGCACGGAGCTAGAGGAACCCGAGGCGCCCCTGACGGCGGCGAAGCCGCCGAAGGGGCGTGGGGAACTCCGCGACCAGCCACAACCAGCCCGCAGTCGCCGACGAACAGTGACTCCCGAGTCCGTAGGCGCCCGGCCCCTCAAGCGGAGCGCAACCGCACAAAACCCGGTCCGGCGTTATCCGCTCGGACCGGGTGAAGCGCAGCTGGACGGTCAAGCCCCGCGGCGATGGGACGCAGGACCGGAATCGTCGTCCTCGTCCTCGTCGTCGTCGGAGTTGTACAACTCCGCGTACCGCGCGTACGGGTCGTCGTCGTCCTCGTCCTCCTCGAACGGTTTGCCGTTCGGAGGCTGGCTCGAAGTCGATGCGCCCAGCTCGCTGGCCAGACGCGACAGGTCAGTCCCACCGCTGTTGTACTTCAGCTGGCGGGCGACCTTCGTCTGCTTGGCCTTGGCCCGGCCGCGCCCCATGGCTCGACCCCCTCGGTGACGGGGCTCGACGGCCCCAGAGTCTTGACACGCGTTCATGATCTGGAACGGGCTCTCTGTGGAGAGACCGGTCCGTAGGGCTTCCACGGTACCTGAGCCCGCGCCCATACGGTACGTCGCCCGCAGGACGTGCCCGTGCCCAGAACCTGCGAGGAGCCCTTTCCCCGCTGGTCAACCGCGATTTTAACCGTTTCTTGGCGGACGACCCGCCGACGGAAGTGAGAGTTCTCTCTAAAGCCGTCGGCGGGTACCGGGCCCGGTCGTGCGACGCTTCCGCGGCCGGGCCCGCGGAACGTCAGCGTCCGCGTGCGGCGGCCGCCTCCTGCATCCGCTGCTCGGCGATCCGGTCGGCCGCGGCGGCCGGCGGAATACCGTCCGTCTTCGCACGTGCGAATATTGCCAGCGTGGTGTCGAAGATCTTCGCGGCCTTCGCCCTGCACCGCTCGAAGTCGAACCCGTGGAGTTCGTCGGCGACCTGGATGACGCCGCCGGCGTTCACCACGTAGTCCGGCGCGTACAGGATCCCGCGGTCCGCGATGTCCTTCTCGACACCGGGGTGGGCGAGCTGGTTGTTGGCAGCGCCGCACACCACCTTGGCGGTGAGCACGGGCACGGAGTCGTCGTCCAGCGCTCCGCCGAGCGCGCACGGGGCGTAGATGTCGAGCCCTTCCATGCGGATCAGCGTCTCGGTGTCGGCGACGGCGGTCACGCCCTCGGGATGGCGGTCGAGGATCCGGCGGACGGCGTCCTCGCGCACATCGGTGACGACGACCTCGGCGCCCTCGGCCCGCAGGTGCTCGACGAGGTGGTGGCCGACCTTGCCGACGCCGGCGACGCCGATCTTGCGGCCGCGCAGCGTGGGGTCGCCCCACAGGTGCTGGGCGGAGGCCCGCATGCCCTGGTACACCCCGAAGGCGGTGAGCACGGAGGAGTCGCCGGCGCCGCCGTTCTCGGGGGAGCGGCCCGTGGTCCAGCGGCACTCGCGGGCCACGACGTCCATGTCGGCGACATAGGTGCCGACGTCGCACGCGGTGACGTACCGGCCGCCGAGGGAGGCCACGAACCGCCCGTAGGCGAGCAGCAGTTCCTCGCTCTTGATCCGGTCGGGGTCGCCGATGATCACGGCCTTGCCGCCGCCGTGGTCGAGCCCGGCCAGGGCGTTCTTGTAGGACATGCCGCGCGCGAGGTTCAGGGCGTCGGCGACGGCCTCGGCCTCGGTGGCGTACGGGTGGAAGCGGGTGCCGCCGAGGGCGGGGCCCAGCGCTGTGGAGTGGAGGGCGATGACGGCCTTGAGGCCGCTGGCCCGGTCCTGGCAGAGCACGACTTGCTCGTGACCGCCCTGGTCCGAGTGGAACAGGGTGTGCAGGACGCCGTCAGATACGTCGGTCACTGTGGTGACTCCTGGGTAAGAAGCGGCGGTGGGTGACAGTTCCCCGTACGGGTGGCGGGGTCTGTGAGCATGAGGTTAGAGCCTCATGGCCGCTCGGGAGCGGCGGAGCTTCAGGATCACCCACTCCCGGCGTACGGCCGTGGTGCGATCCGCACAGTTTTCCGGCCCGCCGATGAGCGGGTTCCGCAGGTTTCCCCGGTGGTCGGCGGGGGAGGGAGCAGGCGTGCCCAAGGTGTCCTCGGTGATCGTCCCGTACGCGTCGTACCTCCGCGTGTACGAGCCGCTGGCCGCCTTCCCGGAGCCCGAGCGCAGCCACTGGGCCCGGTACGCCGGCCGCGCGGACCGCCCCTCCTACCAGGACGAGCTGCGGCGGTCGCTGGCCGACCTGCTGCCCACCCCGCCGATCCCGGTGCCGGTGCACGAGAGCGGCGACGCCTTCGTGCTGGAGGTGGACGGGGTGGTCTGCGTCTGCCCCTGGCGCACCCGGCTGCGTGGCTGGCAGGCGCTGGGTGATCTCGCCGAGGAGCTGCCCGCCCCGCTGCTGGACGCGGTGCTGCCGCCGCTGGTGCGCCGGCAGGCCGGCCAGGACTACGAGCGCTGGAGGGCCCGCAACCCCGACGCCCGTCCGTGGATCCGCACCTCGACCTGGCACGTGCCGCTGAACTGGTTCGTCCTCGTCTCGGACGAGGAGCGCACCTATGAGAAGGGTTCGGCCGAGAATTCACCCGTGCTTCGCTATCGCACGCCCATGGTGCAGGCCCGGCGGCGGGTGGCGCGAGGGCTCAGGGCGCTGCGGGAGACCCTCGACGAGGGGCCGCTGATCGACGGGCTGATCGACGTGGGCCGCTGGCTGGAGGAGTTCCACCCGCGCTCGCTCGTGGAGCTGGACTACGGCGGGCTCGTGCACGTCCTGCCGGCCGAGGAGCTGGACGGCGACCACTCCGCGGCGGACGTCGCCGAGGGCATCGAGGCCCTGCGCAACGGGGACGGTCTGGCCGCCGGTGAGGCGTACGGGCGGCTGGTGGAGCGGTGGCGGGCGGTACGGGACCGGCGCTCCGCCAACTGAACCGCCGTTCGGTGAGGCGTACCGGGCGGAACCGGTTGAACCCGCTGACGGCGCGGCCGTACTTGTGGCGTGCGGGGCGGATGGGAAAAGGCTTTCCATGGAGGCCGAAGCATGGTGAACTGTCCACCCTTGGCCCAGGCTTGACGCACCGGAGTTCCCTTCGGGCGGCATCATGGGACGTAGGTCCCCGATCCGGGCGTTTGCGTCAAGCAGGCGCCAAGCGTGACGGATTGCACTTACGCGGGCCTTGCCTCGTACGCACCTCCTCATGCCAAAATAGGACAAGGAGTCCGGGGGAGGCTCCTTCTGCCCTTCTTTGGGCGGAATCTCAGCATTGCACGCTCTTGGGGGGTCTCGTGACTCCTGCACGCCACTGTGACTGATCGTCACAGTGGCGTGACTGTCCGCTATGGCATGGTCCATCGGCATCCGTCGCTGATGAACACCTGGGAGGGCAATTCCATCGGTTTGGCCGACGCGGCTGGACAGATGGTGTAGTTGTAGTGCCGAGGACAAGCCGTTCGTCCTATAACCGACTCGACTCGCGTCCGCCATTTCGGGCAACGCGGGTCAAGGTGCAGAATTTAGAGGAAAGAACCGAGAAGGTTCGGTTCTCCCGAGGAGGCCGCTCATGACCGCTCGCACCCCTGATGCCGAGCCGCTGCTGACCCCGGCTGAGGTCGCCACCATGTTCCGTGTCGACCCCAAGACGGTCACGCGGTGGGCGAAGGCCGGCAAGCTCACGTCCATCCGCACGCTCGGTGGACACCGTCGTTACCGCGAGGCCGAGGTCCGCGCACTGCTCGCGGGCATTCCGCAGCAGCGCAGCGAGGCCTGATTCACCGCAGAACAGGGCATTTCGGCTGGTCCCCCAATTGGCCGAGCCGCCTGAAAGCACAGCTCAACCGCTCACTCAGCGCCAAGCGACGCGGGTTCTGCCCCAACAGATCCCTCGCCCGAGCCACACAGAGCTTTCCAGAGCTTCCGTCTGTTCTGGGTTTCGCCAGGCAAGCAACAAGGGTGCGTCGTCAGATCGCGCTGGACTCCGCCGGGTCCAGCGCGATCTTTTTTGTGCGCTCGGGCGGCCGACCGGGCCTCCGGGCCCGGTCTTCTTCCGTTCCGGCGCGCCGAGTTGTGCGTGAGTCTGGCTGTCCGTGCGCGGGCCTGTCGGACTCTGGGGAGGGCTGTCGGGTCTCCCGTGGGGGCCTCGGAGGACTGGTGCAATTGCACATATTAAATTGACTAGTTGTAGGAGACCTGTAAGAACCCGCGTTCCGAAAACTTATACAGTGACACCCGTCACATGCCGAGCGCCTTGTTACTCGCGAGTCATGTGCGGTAGGAGAGGCGGGAGTTGGGGCGCGCCCGCCGTCCTGCCGTGTGTGGTCCCCACCCTTCGGCGCCTGCGTCGCCGTTCACGCGGGTGAGGGGCTCTCGTCCTCCGTGGGGCCCTCCGCCCGGTCCTCGCCGGCCCTGGGGGCCTCCGTCGTCAGGATGCCCGTCGTCGCGGTGTCCGTCGCCAGGCGCAGCAGCCGGTGGCAGATCGGGCAGTGGCGGGTGAAGTGGCGGTAGGAGGAGGCGGCCGACAGGTGGGCGCGGAGCAGAGCGCGGGTCTCGTGCCGAGCGGACGCCGCCATACGCCACCTCCGGGGTCGTGGTGCCCTGTTTCCGAAGTACCTGCGGAATGTGACTCCGTCAAGCCCTGACGCGTCCGCTGAGGGCCGGGTGCCCAGCGGGTTGGGGGCGCGGGCTCGTTGGCGGCGGCGGGTGGTTCGTGATGTCTCGCGCAGCTCCCCGCGCCCCTGAAGGTGTGGACCTGCGGCCCGGCCTTCATTCCGAAAAGCATGGGGCGCAGCCCTGTACCGCTTTTCAGGGGCGCGGGGAGCTGCGCGAACGGCCCCACCCCTCCGTTGCCGCCGGCGAGCCCCAGGGCGCCCCCTGGTCGGGGCGCAGCAAAAAGACCCGCATCCTCGACGGGTGCGGGTCTCTCTGATTCGTGCGGTCCTGACGGGATTTGAACCCGCGGCCTCCACCTTGACAGGGTGGCGAGCACTCCAAACTGCTCCACAGGACCAGGTTTCGCAGTCAGCGTCTGTGCGCTGGCCTGCGAGAAGAGACTGTACAGGAGGGGGAGCCCCCTGGTCGAACTCACCCAGCGTGCGCCCGTCGTCACAGGGTGACGCCTACGGCACCGCCGCGTCGATCGCCTTCACGATGCGCTTGTCGGAGACGGGATACGCCGTGCCCAGGGCGTGCGCGAAGTAGCTGACGCGGAGTTCCTCGATCATCCAGCGGATGTCCAGGACCGAGGACGGTACGGGCCGTCCCTGGGGGAGTTGTTCCAGCAGCCAGGCGTACTCGTCCTGCATCTCGTGGACCTTCGCCATGCGGGAGGTGTCCCGCTGGACGCCCGTCGGCATCTGCTGGAGCCGACGGTCCGCGGCCACCAGATAGCGCATCAGGTCCGGGAGCCGGCGCAGCCCCGTCTCCGTGACGAAGCCCGGCTTCACGAGGGCGTCCAGCTGCTTGCGTACGTCCGCGAGGTTGGGCAGGAGGGCGGGGCTCCTCGTGGCCTTCAGGCGGCGCTCACACGCCTGCCAGGCGGCGAGCACCTGCTGGACCTGGCCGACGGTGCGGACGGTGGTGTCGACGATCTCCGCGCGGACCCTGTCGTAGAGCTTGCGGTACGACTCCTCGTCCCAGGCCGGCCCGCCGAAGTCGGCGACGAGCCGGTCGGCGGCGGCCATCGCGCAGTCGTCGAACAGGGCCTGTATCGAACCGTGCGGATTCGCCGACAGAGCGAGCTTCTGCGCGTTGGTCAGCTTTTCGCTCGCGAACTTCGCAGGGTTGACCGGAATGTTTCGCAGGATGAGTCTTCGGGTGCCCTTCCACATCGCTTCCGACTGTTCGGCTTCGGTGTCGAAGAGGCGTACGGAGACGGTGTCGCCGTCGTCCACGAGGGCCGGGTATGCCTTCACGGGCTGGCCGGCGCGGCGGGTCTCGAAGACGCGGGTGAGGGAGCCGATCGTCCAGTCCGTCAGGCCCGTGCGTTCGAGGGACTCGCCGCCCTGGCGTTCGGCGGTCGCCGCGGCGGCCTGGGAGAGCGCCTTGCGTGCCTTCGGCCTCAGCCGCAGCCGCAGGGTCTCCAGATCCTTGTCCTCGGCCAGCTTCCGGCGCCGCTCGTCGACGATACGGAAGGTGATCTTCAAGTGGTCGGGGACGCGGGCCCAGTCGAAGTCCTCGGCGGTCACGGGAACGCCCACCATGCGCTTGAGTTCGCGGGCGAGCGTGACGGTCAGCGGCTCCTGGAGGGGCACCGCCTGGTCGAGGAAGCGCTTGGCGTAGTTGGGGGCCGGGACGTAGTTGCGGCGGATGGGCTTGGGCAGGGAGCGGATCAGTTCCGTCACCACGTCCTCGCGCAGGCCCGGGATCTGCCAGTCGAAGCCCTCGTCGGTGACCTGGTTGAGGACCTGGAGGGGGATGTGGACGGTGACGCCGTCGGCGTCCGCGCCCGGCTCGAACTGGTAGGTGACGCGGAACTTGAGCTGTCCCTGGCGCCAGGAGTCCGGGTAGTCCGCCTTGGTGACCGCTTCCGCCGACTCACGGATGAGCATCTCGCGCTCGAAGTCCAGGAAGTCGGGCTGTTCGTGGCGCTTGTGCTTCCACCAGGAGTCGAAGTGGGCGCCCGACACGACGTGTTCGGGGACCCGCTGGTCGTAGAAGTCGAACAGGGTGTCGTCGTCGACCACGATGTCCCGGCGCCGGGCGCGGTGCTCCAGCTCCTCGACCTCGCTGAGGAGCTTGCGGTTGTCGGCGAAGAACTTGTGGTGCGTACGCCAGTCGCCCTCGACGAGCGCGTTGCGGATGAACAGCTCGCGGCTCGCCTCGGGGTCGATGCGGCCGTAGTTCACCTTCCGCTGGGCGACGATCGGGACGCCGTAGAGCGTGACCTTCTCGTACGCCATCACGGCCGCCTGGTCCTTCTCCCAGTGCGGTTCGCTGTAGGTGCGCTTCAGCAGGTGCTCGGCGAGCGGTTCGACCCACTCGGGTTCGATCTTCGCGTTGACGCGGGCCCAGAGACGGGAGGTCTCCACCAGCTCGGCGGACATCACGAAGCGCGGGGGCTTCTTGAAGAGGGCCGAGCCGGGGAAGATCGCGAACTTGGCGCTGCGGGCGCCCAGGTACTCGTTCTTCGCGCCGTCCTTGATGTCCTTCATACCGATGTGGGACAGCAGGCCTGCGAGGAGCGAGACGTGGACCCGCTGCTCGGGGGCGTCCTCCTCGTTGAGGTGGATGCCCATCTGCTTGGCGACCGTGCGGAGCTGGCTGTAGATGTCCTGCCACTCGCGGATGCGCAGGAAGTTGAGGTACTCCTGCTTGCACATCCGGCGGAAGGACGACGAGCCGCGTTCCTTCTGCTGCTCGCGGACGTACCGCCAGAGGTTGAGGAAGGCGAGGAAGTCGGAGGACTCGTCCTTGAAGCGGGCGTGCTGCTGGTCGGCCTGGGTCTGCTTGTCGGCGGGGCGTTCGCGCGGGTCCTGGATGGACAGCGCGGCGGCGATGACCATGACCTCGCGGGCACAGCCGTTCTTGTCGGCCTCGACGACCATCCGGGCCAGCCGCGGGTCGACGGGCAGCTGGGAGAGCTTGCGGCCCATCGGGGTCAGCCGCTTGCGGGTGTCCTTCTGCGTCGGGTCGAGCGCGCCGAGCTCCTGGAGGAGCTGGACGCCGTCGCGGATGTTGCGGTGGTCCGGCGGGTCGATGAAGGGGAACTTCTCGATGTCGCCGAGGCCGGCAGCGGTCATCTGCAGGATGACGGAGGCGAGGTTCGTCCGCAGGATCTCGGCGTCCGTGAACTCCGGGCGGGCGTTGAAGTCGTCCTCGGTGTAGAGGCGGATGCAGATGCCGTCGGACGTGCGGCCGCAGCGGCCCTTGCGCTGGTTGGCGCTGGCCTGGGAGATCGGCTCGATCGGCAGTCGCTGGACCTTGGTGCGGTGGCTGTAGCGGCTGATGCGGGCGAAGCCCGGGTCGATGACGTACTTGATGCCGGGGACGGTCAGCGAGGTCTCGGCGACGTTGGTGGCCAGCACGATCCGGCGGCCGGTGTGCGGCTGGAAGACGCGGTGCTGCTCGGCGTGCGAGAGCCGGGCATAGAGGGGGAGCACCTCGGTGAAGCGGTAGTTCTTCTTGATCAGCGCGTCGGCCGTGTCACGGATCTCGCGCTCACCGGAGAGGAAGACGAGGATGTCGCCCTTGCCCTCGGCCATCAACTCCTCGACGGCGTCCGTGATCGCGGTGATCTGGTCGCGGTCGGCGTCCTCGGAGTCCTCTTCGAGGAGCGGGCGGTACCGCACCTCGACGGGGTAGGTACGGCCGCTGACCTCGACGATCGGCGCGTCCCCGAAGTGGCGGGAGAACCGCTCGGGGTCGATGGTCGCGGAGGTGATGACGACCTTGAGGTCCGGGCGCTTCGGGAGCAGCTGGGCGAGGTAGCCCAGCAGGAAGTCGATGTTGAGGGACCGCTCGTGGGCCTCGTCGATGATGATCGTGTCGTAGGCGCGCAGCTCGCGGTCCGTCTGGATCTCGGCGAGCAGGATGCCGTCCGTCATCAGCTTGATGAAGGTGGAGTCCTGGTTGACCTGGTCGGTGAAGCGGACCTTCCAGCCGACGGCCTCGCCGAGGGGGGTGTCCAGCTCCTCCGCAACGCGCTCGGCGACGGTGCGGGCGGCGATCCGGCGGGGCTGGGTGTGCCCGATCATCCCGCGGACACCGCGCCCCAGCTCCATGCAGATCTTCGGGATCTGCGTGGTCTTCCCTGACCCGGTCTCACCGGCCACGATGACCACCTGGTGGTCGCGGATGGCGGCCGCGATCTCGTCCTTCTTCTGGCTGACGGGCAGCTGTTCGGGGTACGAGACGACCGGCACGCGGGCGGCGCGCTCGGCCATGCGGGCCTCGCCCTTGGCGACCTCGGCCTCGATCTCGGCGAGGACGGCGGCCCGGGCCTCGGGCTTACGGATCTTGCGCGCACCTTCGAGCCTGCGCCCGAGCCGGTGCGCGTCGCGCAGGGACAGCTCGGCCAGGCGGGGGGCGAGGGCGCCGAGGGCGGGGGCAGGTGGCGTAGACATACGCGTTCCAGGATCTCATCCCGGCGAAATTCATGGCGAACGCTTTTACCCGGCCCTCCCCGGGTCGGCCTCCGGCCGCCCCGAAGGCTGTCGCGGACGGTCTTCGCCGGATCGGTGAGCCGTACGCCCAGACGACGAATCCCCCTCCGGGGGACCCGGAGGGGGATTCGATCACTGTGGCTGGGGCCGGGGTCGAACCGGCGACCTTCCGCTTTTCAGGCGGACGCTCGTACCAACTGAGCTACCCAGCCACGGTGTTTCACGTGAAACACCGAGCGGTCCTGACGGGATTTGAACCCGCGGCCTCCACCTTGACAGGGTGGCGAGCACTCCAAACTGCTCCACAGGACCAAGGTTGCGTACGACAGTGTCGCACACGTTCTTGCGTGCCCCCAACGGGATTCGAACCCGTGCTACCGCCTTGAAAGGGCGGCGTCCTAGGCCGCTAGACGATGAGGGCTATCGGCCCGCCGTGGGCGCTTCGTCAGCGCGTCGGGGACGTGAGAAGCATATGGGATGGCGGGAGGTATCGCCAAAACGGTTTACGGGCGGCCCGGGGAGCGGCTGGTCGCCCCGCCGGGTGACGAGCCCGCAGGCGTGCCGGACGAGGTGCTGGAGGGGGTGCCGGACGGGGTGCCGGGGGAGGGGGTGCCGGAGGGGGACGGGGACTGGAGGGCTCCGGGCTGGTTCTCCTTCGGCAGGTGGCGGCTGACCTCGGCCGTTGTCAGTCCCAGGCCCCCGAGTTTTATCTCGTCCCATGCCTGGAGGCGGTGGGTGTCGCGGTCGAAGTACAGGACCGAGGTCTCGATCGGGTCCGGGTAGTCGCCCTCCAGGGCGCGCAGTCCGCTGCCGCCGGTCGAGCCCTCGATGCGCAGGCGGGTGCCCTTGTCGAGGACCTCCATCGCCGGGCGGTGGAGGTGTCCGGCGAGGACGAGCGGTACCTCCCCGTCCGTCTCGCGCGCGGCGTCCGGGTTGTGGGCGATCGCGATGTCCACGGGTGTGCCGGCCGCCTTCTGCGCGCGCAGCGCCCCCGCCAGCCGCGCTCCGGCCGCTTCCTCCGAGGGCAGGCCCGCCTTGTCCGTGGAGCGGTCCGGGGTGAACTGCGGGTCGCCGATCCCGGCGAAGCGCAGTCCGCCCACGGTCACCGCCCTCCCCTCGTCGAGGACGTGTGTGTTCTCGACCCCCTGCAGATACCGCTGGGTCTCCCGGGAGTCGTGGTTGCCGCGCACCCAGACGTACGGCGCCCCGAGGTCGGCGATCGGGTCCAGGAAGGCGTTCTCGGCGGCGCTGCCGTGGTCCATGGTGTCGCCGGAGTCCACGATGACGTTGATCTCGTACTGCTCCACCAGCGAGGCGATGATCTTCCAGCTCGCGGGGTTGAGGTGGATGTCGGAGACGTGCAGGACGCGGATGGTGGTCGGGTCCGGCTGGTACGCGGGGAGCGTGGACGTGACGTCGTACAGCTTGGTCACGTTCGTCACCAGGCGGGCCAGTTCCTTCTGGTAGACGTCGAACTCCGTGACGATGCTGCGCGCGTTGCCGACGAGGGAGGGCGCGGAGGAGAGCAGGCCCGAGAACCTGGGTTCCAGAACCGAGTTCGGGTTCCAGGTGGCGGCGGCGGTGCCCCCGGAGGCGGCGAGGAGCCCCAGGGCCAGTCCGCCGGCGGCCAGGGCGCGGCGGGGGCGGCGGTACACGGCGAGCCCCAGCGTGGTCGCACCGGTGACGACGGCGACGCCGGAGCGCAGGGCCAGGTCCAGCGTGCCGCGCCGGACGTCCGACGCGATCTCGTCCTGGAGGCCCGAGATCCGCTCGGGGTGGTCGACCAGGGCCTGGGCGCGGTCGGGGTCCAGTTGGTCCACGTTGACGTCGAGGCGCACGGGGGCGTGGTGGCTGCTCAGCTCCAGGGCGCCCAGCGGCGAGACGTTGATCTTCGTGCCGCCGGTGAGCGACGGGCGCAAGGTCATCGTGGTGTTCATCGGGCCGACGGGGGTCCGTACGTTGCCCACTACCAGCAGGCCGAGCCAGGCGCCGACCACGACGACGGTGACCAGGCCGAGCGCGCGGGCCCACGGGTGGGCGCGGCGCGCCGGTCCGACCGCCGGCCGTGGTTCGCGCGGGGGGCGCCGACGGGTCGTGGCCCCGGAGGTCCGGGACAGCGCCCGGCGGACGCGGCGCAGGGTCGTACGGAGGGCGTTCACGGTGGTGGCTGTTGCGGCGGGAACGCGTGCCATTGGGCCCGTATGCCCAGGGGCGTGAGGGGATATGCGGGGTATGGGGGACCGGGCCCCGTTGCCGGGCCCCGTTGTTCCGTGACGGAACCCCCACGGTCGTCCGGGCCCCGTGCCCCGTGCCCGAGCCCTCGCGGTCGGTCCGGGACCCGTGCCCGAGGGGCGCGGACGGTCCGGGACCCGTGGGCGGGCCGTCGTGCCGGTCCCTGGCCCGTGTCCGAGCCCTGCGGCCGATCTGTGACCCGCGTCTCTCGTCCGCGGCGGTCGTGCCCGACAATGGGCCTGTGCTGGAGATGACGCGCGAGGAGTTCGAGGAACTGGTCGCCGAGGCGTTGGACCGGATCCCGCCGGAGCTGACGCGGCTGATGGACAACGTGGCGGTGTTCGTCGAGGACGAGCCGCCCGCCGACGACCCCGAGCTGCTCGGGCTGTACGAGGGGACTCCGCTCACGGATCGCGGGGAGTGGTACGCGGGGGTGCTGCCGGACCGGATCACGATCTACCGGGGGCCGACGCTGCGGATGTGCGAGACGCGGGAGGAAGTCGTCGCGGAGACCGAGGTGACCGTGGTGCACGAGATCGCCCACCACTTCGGCATCGACGACGCCCGGTTGCACGCCCTGGGCTACGGGTAGGGGCGGCCGGGCGGACCGCTCCGGCGCCCGGTGGCGGTGGCTCCGGCGGTCGGCGGGGCGCGTGTCCTCTTGCGCGCGGCGGGAGTTGAACAGGGGGACTCCTCATCCGCCCCCCACGGAGGTGGCCGCCGTGCGCGCCTTGTACGTACCCGTTCGCCTGGCCGCCACGGCGGTGGCCGTCGCCGCGGCCGCCGGCTGTATGAGCGTGGGGGACGGTGGGCAGCACCCCGCTCCCTCGCCCTCCGCCGGTCAGCGGGGCGGGGAGCGGCCGGACGGGGGCACCGCCGTCGCGGGCGGGGGGACGGGGTACCAGGTCGGGCGTGGCAGGCCGCACCCCTCGGGCTCGCCCGATCCCTCCGCGTCCCGGTCGGCCTCCGCCTCGGCGGCCGCCTCCGAGGGCGCCGGGCCGACCGGGAAGGCGAAGCCGCCGAAGGACGGGAAGGGCAAGGGGGGCGGCGAGCGGCCGCCCGGGCCGGAGCCGACGAAGGGCGAGCCGACGCCCGCGCCCTCCACCGCCCCGCCGGAACCGCCCGAGCCGTCGGTTCCCGTGGAGTCCCCGGCGCCGGAGCCCTCGGCCGAGCCGTCGTCGTCCGCGCACGAGCAGGGGGCGCAGCTGATGGAACGGGAGCCCGCGCCGGAGGCGTGGGACGCGGCGTAGGGGCGGGGCGGGACGGCCGTGTGCCGCTGTGGAGCGGGTGGGGGCGCCGTCGGGGTGATCGTGGCCACGTCCTGCGGGATGGTGGCAGTCTGCGCGGTGGCCGTCGCGGTCTGCGCGGTGGCCGTGGCCTTCCGTCGCCCGCGGGAATGTGGCGGACGACACGGCTGCGAGTGCGGCACGGCGGCTGCTCCGGTCCAGGCCGGGAACGCGGCGCCGTCAGCCCCGCCGCGGGGCCCCTGGCCTGCCTCTTCCGCTCTCCTCTGCGAAGTCGGCCACGAGTCTGGCTTTCCCGGCCGGGCTCCGCTGATCGCCTTCTGACCTGCGGGTATCGGCTCGGTTTGCCTTCAGGGGTGGAGGGTGCGTATGGTGGTAGATCGTTTGATCCCATTTGCCCGGCGCCAACGCAGAGCGCGCCGTGTGGCGCGTACTCTCCTTTGCCGTGTCGGACCGCATAGAGGCGGTCGTGTGCGAATCACGGAGTTGACGGGCGCGTGCCGATGAGACTCCGGAAGGTTTCGCATACGCATGTCCATTTCCAGTGCTGATCACGTCGTCGTGCCCGAGAACGGCGAGAACGAGGTCGTCGAGGAGACCCCCACGGTCACCTTCGCGGACCTGGGTCTCCCCGAGGGCGTCGTGCGCAAGCTCGCGCAGAACGGCGTGACCACCCCCTTCCCGATCCAGGCCGCGACCATCCCGGACGCCCTGGTCGGCAAGGACATCCTCGGCCGCGGCCGCACCGGCTCCGGCAAGACCCTCTCCTTCGGTCTGCCGACGCTGGCCACGCTGGCCGGCGGGCACACCCAGAAGCACAAGCCGCGCGCCGTCATCCTCACGCCGACGCGTGAGCTGGCCATGCAGGTCGCCGACGCGCTGCAGCCCTACGGCGACGTCCTCGGCCTGAAGATGAAGGTCGTCTGCGGCGGCACGTCGATGGGCAACCAGATCTACGCCCTGGAGCGCGGCGTCGACATCCTCGTCGCCACCCCGGGCCGCCTGCGCGACATCATCAACCGCGGTGCCTGCTCCCTGGAGGACGTGCAGATCTCCGTCCTCGACGAGGCCGACCAGATGTCCGACCTGGGCTTCCTGCCCGAGGTCACCGAACTGCTCGACCAGGTCCCGGCCGGCGGTCAGCGGATGCTCTTCTCCGCGACCATGGAGAACGAGATCAAGACCCTCGTCGACCGGTACCTCAACAACCCGGTCAGCCACGAGGTGGACGCGGCGCAGGGCGCGGTGACGACCATGTCGCACCACATCCTCGTCGTGAAGCCGAAGGACAAGGCGCCGGTCACCGCCGCGATCGCCTCCCGCAAGGGCCGCACGATCATCTTCGTCCGCACCCAGCTGGGCGCCGACCGCGTCGCCGAGCAGCTCCGCGACGCCGGGGTGAAGGCCGACGCGCTCCACGGCGGCATGACGCAGGGCGCGCGGACGCGGACCCTCGCCGACTTCAAGGACGGGTACGTCAACGTCCTCGTGGCGACGGACGTCGCGGCGCGCGGCATCCACGTCGACGGCATCGACCTGGTGCTGAACGTGGACCCGGCGGGCGACCACAAGGACTACCTGCACCGCGCCGGCCGTACGGCGCGTGCCGGGCGCACGGGCACCGTGGTGTCCCTCTCGCTCCCGCACCAGCGGCGGCAGATCTTCCGGCTGATGGAGGACGCGGGCGTCGACGCCTCGCGCCACATCATCCAGGGCGGTGCCGCCTTCGACCCGGAGGTCGCCGAGATCACCGGCGCCCGGTCGATGACCGAGGTCCAGGCCGAGTCCGCCGGCAACGCCGCGCAGCAGGCCGAGCGGGAAGTCGCCCACCTCACCAAGCAGTTGGAGCGGGCCACGCGCCGCGCCGCCGAACTGCGCGAGGAGGCCGACCGGCTGACCGCGCGTGCCGCGCGGGAGCGGGGCGAGGACCCGGAGGCGGCGATCGCCCAGGCGCGCGCCGAGGAGCCGGGCGAGGGTGCCGCCGTGGTCGAGGCGGCCGCCGCCGCCGTCGACGCCGCGGTGGCGTCCGAGGTGTCGGTGCCGGAGCAGCCGGCCGCCCAGGACGTCGAGCGCGTCGACAAGGCCGAGCGGTTCGAGCGGACCGACCGGGCCGAGCGCGGCGGACGGTTCGAGCGCGAGGAGCGGTCCGGGGGCGCGGGTTCGTCGTACGGGCGTTCCTCGTCGTACGAGCGTCGTGACGACCGGGGCGGTTTCCGCCGGGACGACCGTGACAACCGCGGTGAGCGCCGCGAGGACCGGGGCGGTTTCCGTCGGGACGGCGAGCGTGGCTTCGACCGTGGTGGGCGTTCGTTCGAGCATCGTGACGACCGGGGCGGTTTCCGCCGGGACGACCGTGACAACCGCGGTGAGCGCCGCGAGGACCGGGGCGGTTTCCGTCGGGACGGCGAGCGTGGCTTCGACCGTGGTGGGCGTTCGTTCGAGCGTCGTGACGACCGGGGCGGCTTCAACCGCGACAACCGTGACAACCGCGGCGAGCGCCGGGACGACCGCGGCGGCTTCAACCGTGACAACCGCCGTGACGACCGGGGCGGCCGTTCGTTCGAGCGTCGTGACGACCGCGGTGGCTTCAGCCGCGACAACCGTGACCGTGGGTTCGACCGGGGTGGCCGTTCCTTCGAGCGCCGGGACGACCGCGGTGGTCACCGGGGCAGCGACCGTCCGTTCAACCGGGACCGCCAGGGCGACCGTCCGGGCTTCCGCTCCGGCGGCCACGAGCGTCCGTACGGCCGCCGTGACGACCACCGCGGCTCCGGCTCCTTCGGCCGCCGCGAGGACAAGCCGCGCTGGAAGCGCAACGGCTGACCGAGGCCGTGCGCCCCGTCCGTGAACGCCGTGGCCCCCACCTTCCGGGTAGGGGCCACGGCGTTTTTCGCGGGGCGCTCCGGGGCGGCGGCGGTGGCGCGTGCGCACCGGGGCCCGGCGGCTGCCCGCTGGGCCGGCTTCCAGCCATCGTGTGACGCATGTCACGTCCTCCGGGAGGGAATTGCTGGGGGCAGGACAGATGACGACACAGCCCGTGGGGCGCCCGGGGCCCCGTCCCCGGACTCGGCCCCGATCCCGGTGCCGGTCCCGGTGCCGGTCCCGGCGTCGGATGAGGAACGACTGGCCCAACTGGGCTCCACACAGGTCCTCGCCCGCCGTATGTCCGCGTTCTCGAACTACGCGGTCTCCTTCACGATCATCTCCGTCCTGTCCGGCTGCATGACCCTGTACCTGTTCGGCATGAACACCGGCGGCTCGGCGGTGATCACCTGGGGCTGGGTCGGGGTCGGCCTGATGACGCTGTTCGTCGGCCTCGCGATGGCCGAGATCTGCTCGGCGTACCCGACCTCCGCGGGCCTGTACTTCTGGTCGCACCGGCTGGCGCCGCCCCGGACGGCGGCGGCGTGGGCGTGGTTCACGGGCTGGTTCCTCGGATTCGCCGCGATCTGGTGGACCGCCTCGGCCCCCCACCGGTTCCTCAACCCCGGGCACGCACGGAACGTGGCGCGGGCGAAGGGGCGGGAGGGGGCGCCGGAGCCACCCGTAGGGCGGCGGGAGGGGGGCATCGGAGCCGGTGGATCCGTAGGGCGGCGGGGAACGGGCCCGTCCGCCGGGCCCGGACCCCTCATCTGGCTCTGCCTCCGCCGATCTTCCGCCCGTTCTGTTCTGCGGCGGACCTTTTTGCGGCGCCCCGACGCGGCCGGGTCACCGATACCCGATCGGAGTCCCGGCCTCGTCCGGCTATGCTCGGGGAGGCAACATCGCCTGGGCCCTTAGCTCAATTGGCAGAGCAGTGGACTTTTAATCCATTGGTTGTGGGTTCGAGTCCCACAGGGCCTACGGTTCGCGGGTGAGGCACTGCCTCTCTGACCTGCGGTGCGGCGCTCGGGTCGGCTTCGGTCGGCTCGGGCGCCGACGTGTTTCCGGGGTCGGGTGCGCGGATGTCCGCGGAGGAGCCCGCCCGTTGGGCCGGGCGGGCGCCCCCGCGGCGCGGTGGATCGGCTGGGACCGGCCGGGTCACTCGCAGTCGGTGGCCGCTCCGGACCGGGCGGCGGCACCCTTCTTCGCGGCGGACGACGCGCTGGACGACGAGGCGCTGGACGACGAGGCGGTGGACGGGGTGGTCCCGGTCGGCTCGGCGTTCTGGAGGGCACGGGCCAGGTCCGCGGCGCCCTTGCCGGTGAGTTGGTCCTCAAGGGAGTGGTTCGGGTCCTCCGGGTCGTCCTCGGCCCTCGCCGCGGCCAGGGCGCGGGCCGCCGACTTCACCGATCCCTCGGACTCGCCCTGGCCGAGGACCTGGCCGTCGAAGGGGATGTTCGAGTCGCTGCCGAGGCCCCGCCACCGGCCGGGTATCTCGTCGTCGCCCTCGCCGCACACCGGGGGTTGCCATTCGATGGCCATGACGTAGCTGTGCCCCCGTTCGATCCGGGGCTGGTCCTCGCCGGTCATCTCCTCGCGGTGGGCGGTGTCACCGCCGGTGAACTGCCAGCCGTGCGCCACCCACGCGAACGACGCCGGAGCCGGCTTGCCCGGGGTGTCGCTGGACCAGAGGACGTCGTCGACCCGGAGGGTCACGTCGCGCAGGATCAGGCCCTCCCCGTTCGCGAGTTCCTCGGCCGTCGGGCTGATCTCCCGCTCGGCGACCGGGGTCACGGCGACCACGTGGTCGGCGTGGGTCACCCAGTCCGCCGCCGTCTGGCTCGGGTGCCGGTCACTGCCGTGCGCGACGATCACACCGCCGGACGCCGCGGTCCCGCCGGCCGCCTCGGCGCGCGACGGGTCCCGCGCGACGAGAGCCGTCACACAGACCGCCGCGGCGGTCACGGCGGCGACCGTACCGACGAGTGCCGCGAGGCCCGTGACGCGGCGCAGCCGCCGCACGCGGCGGTCGTCGTCACCGTCGTCCGCCGCGATTCCGGCCCCGCCCGTGGTCGCGGTCCCGGTCGCGGTCGTGTTTGCGGTCTCGGTCGCGGTCAAGGTCGCGGTCGCGGTCAAGGTCCCGGTCGCGGACCCGTCCGACGGCTCCGCTCGCTGCCTGGTCTCACCGTTCTCCACGGCGCTCCCCGCGACCGCCGTGACGCTCTGCGCGTTCTCCATGCTGCTGTCCCCCGTGTTCCCCGCGGCCCCGTCAGTAGTTGGCATCGATGTTGTCCCGGTTGTTCGTGCCGAGGCCGTCGGCGAAGCCGGGGGTCTTCTTCATGCAGCCGAGCCGGGAGTCCTGGTTGGGCAGCCTGGGGGAGGCGTCGGCGCCGTGGAGCAGGCCGACGGCGTGACCGGTCTCGTGGCAGGACAGACCGGGGCTGTAGTGGCCGCCGCCCTCGATGCGGACGTACTGCTGGTCGCACTTGAAGGAGCCGGGGCTGTTGTCGTTGCACCAGGTGAGGCCCTCGTCGCTGCCCGGGACGGTGGCCTCGGCGTAGTAGATGTCCGTCTCCGAGTCCCCGGACCAGGAGGGTGAGGAGTCGTAGCTGACCTTCAGGTCGGTCTTGTCGTGGAACTCCTGGATGGCCACCCGGACGTTCGCCTTGTCGATGTCCTCCAGCTTGTCGCTGCCGCCGCTGTCCATGTAGTAGGTGACGTCGGCGTTGTCGGTGCGGCAGACGGTGCCGCCGGACATGCCGGTGAGGCAGCCGACGGTGTAGTTGTTCGTGGGGACGAGGTTGTCGGTCGCCGCGGCCCAGGTGACGGCCGCGGCGGCGACGACGGTGATGCCGGACAGGGCGACGGCGATGCCGGCCCTCCGACGATGTGCCTGTACGGATCCCGGTGGTTTCGCGGAGGCTGGTGACACGGTTCCCCTCGTTTCACTCGCGGTCGGACTCGATCGAGCAGCCCGAGGGGACGCGTGCCGCCGCTCCGGCGGGCACACGGGCGCACAGCCCACGGCGGTCACCGGACAGCGGACGAGCGGAATCCCGGCGGGACGTGGTCGGTCGGCCCGCACGAGAGGTGGTCAGTCGCGTGTTTCCCCCGGGCAACTGAAGCCCCGATTAGCGCACTTGTGTTCGTACGCGGTCAAGGGTTAATCGTTTCAGGGCGGTTGTAACCAGCCACCCGGTTTCCCGCCGGTCGGCCGTCGGCTACCCCTGCCCCGGCGTATCCCTCCACTCGGGAGGGCATGTGGTGCCCGCCGCGTCGGGCAGGCCCTGCTCGATCTTGGCTCGATACCACTGGAGTTGGTCGCCCTGGAAGGCGTCCGTTTCCTGGTCGCGCCGTTCCGGGACGACGACCAGGAGGTGCTGCCCCTCCTTCCATGGCTCACGGACGCGTGCCTCGGTGGGGTCCACCACGTCGAGGATGATGCGTTCCGCGCCCCGGGCCGGCTTGATCCAGTCCTGGACGTCGAAGGTCACGAGGACTCGGCCCGCCTCCGAGGACGGCTTCACAGCCACGACGTCCCCCTCCGCGATGGTCCGCCCGCAGGCGATCCATTCGAGGAGCGTCTGCCCCTTGCCGGACGCGTTCGCGCCGCCACCCGAACGATCGGAGTCGGCGTTCGTCGTCCCGTCGCCGATCAGGCTGGACCCGAGGACGCCCGCGCAGAGCGCGGCGGCGGAGACGAGCCCCGCCAGGACGACCCCGCGTCGACGCCACCACACCGCTCCCGTGCGGGAGTCCGGGCCGTGGTCCGACACCGTCCTGCCGCCGCGGGCTCCGGCTCCGCTGCCGGCTCCGGCTCCGCGCGAGGGCGACCCGTCGGCGCCGCCCGCCGCCGTACCGCCGGCGGTTCCGTGCGCCGCCGTACCGCCGCCGGTTCCGTCCGACGCCCTACCGCCGCCGCCCCGTGGGGGGTCGGCGGCGCTCACCCGCCGTTCGGTCGCGGGTGTCGAGGAGACCGGGTCGGGGCGTCCCGCCTCCTGGCCGATCAGGGCGAAGGCCCGGCGCAGCAGGTCCTCGTCCGACTCGGGCTGGTGCGTCACCTCAGATCACCTCCATCTCTCGCAGCCGCGCCCCGATGGCAGCGACCGCCGTGTGCAGTCGGCTCTTGACCGTGCCCTCGGGTATGCCGAGGAGCCGGGCGATCTCACGTACCGGCAGATCCGTGTAGAAGCGGAGGGCGAGGACCTGCCGCTGTACGGCGGGCAGCCCCTCCAGTCCGTCCGCGACCGCCAGGGCCAGCAACCTGTCCTCCTCCGAGTGCTCCACCGGAGGGCGCCGCTGCCAGCGGGCGGCCAGCCGTTCGTGCAGACCGGCGTCGCGCGCGCGGGCCCGGTGCCAGTCGACGGCGACGCGGGACGCCACGACCGACAGCCACGCCTGCCGCTTGCGGATCACCTCTCCGGTCTGCCGGGCCTGGGTCTCCAGCAGCTTCAACCGGACCTGCTGCACGCCGTCGTCGAGTTCGTCCCAGGGGACTCCGCCGAGGAGCAGTACGGCACGCACCAACTCGACGTCCGCGGCCTCCGACAGCGCCGCGGCCGTCTCCGGCAGCGCTTCCGCCGCCTCCGTGCCACCCCCCTCGGTGCGCTCCGCCGGTCCTGTTCTGTCCTTACGGGCCATCCCCGCCTTCCCTCCTTTCTCATTCGACGGAGGACACAGGGGAAACGTTCGTGAACGGAGGAGAGGCGGGGGCAAGCGCCCAGGTACGGGACGTCGGAGACATCCGCACGCACACAACGACCAGGGGCCGGAATCGTGATCGGATTCCGGCCCCTGGTCATTCAGTAGCGGGGACAGGATTTGAACCTGCGACCTCTGGGTTATGAGCCCAGCGAGCTACCGAGCTGCTCCACCCCGCGTCGGTGAAACCAGTGTACGCCATGCGCGGGACGCGAAGCACACGGGTTTGTCGAGACCCCGGACACAGCCGTTTCCCCGACACCCGGCTCCCCTCCCCCGCGTCTCCTGCTCCTCCTGTTGCGCCCGGTCCCCGGCCCGCTCTCCCGGCGCCGGCCCCCCACTCCCCGGCCCCCGAATCCCCGGCCCCGGTTCCTCAGCCCACCAGATGCCGGTTCGGCTCCTTCGCCCGGTCCTCGTAATCCGGTACGACGACGACCACCGCCCCCTCCTCGGCCAGGGCCGCGTTCCGCGCCGTCGCGTCCGGCACGAACGTGTCCGGCTCGCGCCAGGCGGTGACGACGCGTCGTACCCCGGCGTCGAGGATGAGCCGGGCGCAGGGGGCCGGGCGGGAGGCACGGCGGGCGCAGGGTTCCAGGCTGCTGTAGACCGTGGCGGAGGCCAGGCGCGGGTCGGTGGGGTCGATCTTGGCGAGGGCGGCCTCCTCGGCGTGGGCGACGGGGTCGCCGGCCTCGCGGGAGTGGCCGCGGGCCAGTTCCGTACCGTCCGCGGCGACGACGACCGCGCCCACGCTGAACGCCGTATCGGAGGGCGGGCACTCGGCGGCCAGGGCGCAGGCCAGGGTCAGCCAGTGGCGGTCGGCGGCGGAGACGGCCGGGCCGGTGCCGGGGACGGTGGGGACGTAGCGGATGAGGACGACGTCGCCGACCGGCCGCGTCTCCACCAGCCGCAGCCGGCTCGTGGGGCCGCCGGGGTAGGCGCCCGTCCCGAACATCCGCGGCGCCTCGGCCTCGCCCACGAACACCGGTGCGACGGCCAGCTGCAGCTCGTCCGCGAGGCCCTGCTGGAGCAGCTGGGTGTGGACGCGTCCGCCGCCCTCGACCATCAGCCGCCTCACGCCGCGTACGTCACCGAGGTGGTCGAGGACGGCGGGCCACTCCAGCTCGACGCCGACGGACACCACGTCCACACCGGTCGGCCCGGTCGGCAGGCCCAGCGTGCGCAGGTGCTCCGCGCCCCTGTCCGTCGTGTACACCACCTTCGCGCCGCCGGTGTGCCAGAACTGGGCCTCCGGGTCCAGGTCGCCGGTCGCGCTGACCGTGACCTTGAGCGGGTACTCGGGCAGCCCGGCGGCGACGCGGGCGGCGCGGCGCTCGGGGGAGTTGACCAGCAGCCGGGGGTTGTCGGTGCGCAGGGTGCCGGCCCCGATCAGGATGGCGTCGCTGGCCGCGCGGACCTCGTCGACCCGGTCGAAGTCGGCCGGGCCCGAGAGGAGCAGCCGCTCGGGCCCGGTGTCGTCCAGGTAGCCGTCGAGGGAGACGGCGGCGGACAACAGGACATGGGGCTGGGGCATGGAGACGCTCCCTGGTCTGACCACTGGCATGGTTCAAGTTTTAAACAATAACTACACTGTACGTATGACGACCCGCTGGCTCACCCCCGAGGAACAGCGTGCCTGGCGCGCCTACCTCGCCGCGAGCACGCTCCTGGAGGACGCGCTCGACCGGCAGCTCCAGCAGGAGGCCGGCCTGCCGCACCTCTATTACGCGGTGCTGGCCGTGCTCTCCGACGCGCCGGACCGGCGCATGCGGATGACCGATCTGGCCGAGCACGCGAAGATCACGCGCAGCAGGCTGACGTACGTCGTGACCCGGCTGGAGAAGGACGGTGTGATCCGGCGCGAGAACTGCCGGTGGGACAAGCGCGGAAGCCTCGCCGTCCTGACCGACGAGGGCCTCGCCCTGCTGGAGCGGCTGGCGCCCGGGCATGTGGAGGCGGTCCGCAAGGCGGTCTTCGACCATCTCACGCCCGATCAGATCGGCCAGTTCGAGGAGATCTGCTCGGCCATCGCGGCGGCGATCGAGGGCGCGGAGGCCCAGCAGAACGGGCCCGACGACCTGCCGTGGCGCCGCCGCTCCTGCCCCTCGGGCCAGTGACCTCGCAGGTCGCCCGTAGCCCGTCGGCCGGTCGAGGGGTGGGCGATGGCGTCCTTTGTTCCCGCGTCCCCCGGATGTGACGTATCCCCAAACCAGTTGCTTGAAATTTGAAACAGGGGATAGAGTCGCGGCGAGCGCTGTGATTCAAAACTGAAGCACAGCGGCAGTCGCACAGGACCGGAGAACCCGCATGCCCGACTTCCCCGCTGCCACCCCGCGTGCCCGCGTCCGGGTACCGCTGCGCTTCCAGGACGGCTACGGCGTCGACGCCGAGATGGTCACCTTCCACGGTCTCGTCGACGGTCGCGAGCACCTGGCGATCGTGCTCGGCGATCCCGCGCCCGGCGCCGCCCCGCTGGTCCGGATGCACTCCGAGTGCCTGACCGGCGACGTCTTCGGCTCGGCCCGCTGCGACTGCGGTCCGCAACTGCGGGAGGCGGTGGAGCGGATCGCCGACCAGGGCGGGGTGCTCCTCTACCTCCGCCAGGAGGGCCGGGGCATCGGCCTCTACAACAAGCTCGACGCGTACGCCCTCCAGGACCAGGGTCTCGACACCTACGAGGCGAACACGGCCCTCGGGCTGCCGGAGGACGCCCGCGACTACACGGCCGCGGCCCAGATGCTGGGCGCCCTCGGCGTCGGCGAGCTGGACCTGCTCTCCAACAACCCCGACAAGGCGCAGCAACTGCGCGACCTCGGCATCGCCGTCCGGCACCGCGTCCCCACCGGCGTCTTCACCACCGCCCACAACGTCCGATACCTCCGCGCGAAGGTCCTCACCACCCAGCACACCCTGCCCCTGGCGGATCTGACGGCGGGCTGAGTGCCCGGCGGATCCGACGGCGGGCGGTGGCGGGGGCCCCGGCGGGCGACGGCCCCCAGCCCACTCGATCCCTAGCCCACTCGGCCCCTCCGACTAGCCCTCTCGGGGCCGTCCCGCGAGGCTGGGACAGGTGGGGCAGTCGGAGCGGATGAAGAGGCCGGACGGCCGGCGGTACCTCCGTGCCCGCACCCTGGCGCGGTTCCTGCCCGCCCTGCTCGTCCTGGGGGGCTTCTGCTACGACCACTTCATGCCGCGGGAGTTCACGGCCGTCCCCTTCTTCACCGCCGCGCCCCTGGTGGCCGCGCCGCTGCTCTCGCTGGCGGGCACGGTGGTGACCGGTGTCGCCTCGCTCATCGGCATCATCGCCGTACGCCTGCGGCACGCGGGCCCTGGGCAGGTGGACGCGCTCACGGAGACGGTGACCGTGGCCGTCGTGGCCGTGCTCGCGGTGGTCATCAACCGGCTCGTCCGGCGCAGTGACGCCCGCCTCGCCACCGCCCGCGAGATCGCGGAGGCGGCGCAGCGGGCCGTCCTGCCGAGGCCCCAGGAGCGGCTCGGGGGACTGGAGATCGCGGCGCGGTACGAGGCCGCGCAGGCCGGGGCCTCGATCGGCGGCGATCTGTACGCGGTGCAGGACACGCCCCACGGTGTACGGCTGGTCGTGGGGGACGTACGCGGAAAGGGGCTCGGTGCGGTTGCGGCGGTGGCCGTGCTGATCGGCGCGTTCCGTGAGGCGGCCGAACAGGAGTCGACGCTGGAGGCCGTGGCCCAGCGGCTGGAGAGGGCGCTCGCGCGGGACGTCACCCGGCGGGACGCCGCACGGCTGGACCCCACCGTGCCCCACGAGGGGTTCGTGACGGCCGTGCTCGCGGAGTTCCCGCACGGCGCCGGGCCGGCCCGTATCGTCAACCGGGGCCATCCGCCCCCGCTGCTGCTCCTCGCCGGCGGAGCGCTGCGCACCCTGGAGGCCCCGTGGACGGCGCTGCCGCTCGGCCTGGGGGAACTGGGCACCTGGCCGGACCGCGCGGAGGAGGTCGACTTCCCGGCCGGCGCGACCCTGCTCTTCTACACGGACGGCCTGTCCGAGGCGCGCGACGCGGACGGTGTCTTCTACGACCCGGCCGCACGGCTCCGCGGCAGCAGCTTCCCCGCCCCGCGCGCCCTGTTGACCACACTCGCCGAAGAGGTCCGCGAGCACACCGGCGGCTCCACGACGGACGACATGGCCCTGCTCGCCGTGCGCCGCCCCTGAGGAATGTCACCGAGCGTGCCCATCCGAACCCCCTCCGCATGACAACTGACGCTCAGTCAGGACGGCCGAGGCGTCCGAGGTGAGGCCAACTCGCCCGATTTCCACCCCTCATGACCCGTAAGTCCAGCGCAAAAAGCCGAACGATCATTCAGAACCGCTTGGAATGCCGCCCCCGTGTCTATTAACGTTCGATAACGCAGCGCGGTCGTCCCAGCCGTCACAAGAGGCGGCTCCGTGCTCACGCGCCGAATCCCATAGGGAACCGGGGAACCACCACCCTGGGGTGAATCACGCGGAAACCACCGTGGAAGCATGGTCGGTTTACGCGCGTAGGAGACCTTCCGCTCCGAACCCGTCAGCTAACCCGGTAGGCGACAAGGAAGGAAAGGAGTACGCCCACGTGGCGTCCAACCGGTCCGCGACCGAGGCCCCGTTCGTGCCGAGTCAACGCAGCGGTGAGCCCGAGACCTTCGGCTTCGGCAGCTACGACAGCGACAGCGAGGGCCCCTTCCAGGAGTGGAACCCCACCGCGGAGTCCCTCCGTCCCGTCCGCGGCCGGCACCGTGTGGCCAAGACCAAGCAGCGTGGCGGGTTCGCCCGCAGCTCCACGGTTCTCGGCGTCGGCGTCATAGCCGCCGTCAGCGGCGCGGGCATGGCGAGCGCCCAGAGCGGCAAGGCCCCGGTGGCCATCTCGCTGCCGGACATCCCGAACGTGGGCTCGGTCTTCGAGGACGACGAGGCCGCCGACGAGCCCGAGGGCTCGACCGCCCCGCTCAGCCAGGCCGGCCTCATCGCCGCCGACACCCAGCAGGGCACCACCGACGCCGGTGAGGCGCTGCGCGCGCGCATCATCCAGCAGGCCGAGTCCCAGCAGGACGCGTTCGACCTGAAGGCCGCCGAGGCCGCCCAGACCGCCGCCGCGAAGAAGGCCGCGGACCAGGCCGCCGAGGAGAAGAAGGAAGCCGAGGCCAAGGAGGCCGCCGCCAAGAAGAAGGCGGAGGAGGAGGCCGCGAAGAAGAAGGAAGCCGAGCGCCTGGCCGCCCTGGCCAAGCAGTTCACGCTGCCGACCTCCGCGTACACGATCACCTCCACCTTCGGTCAGGCCGGCCCCTACTGGTCGTCCGGCTACCACACCGGCCTCGACTTCGCCGCCCCCACGGGCACCCTCATCAAGGCCGTCCACAGCGGCACGATCACGCAGGCGGGCTGGGACGGCTCGTACGGCTACAAGACCGTGCTCACCCTCGACGACGGCACCGAGATCTGGTACGCCCACCAGTCCTCCATCGGCGTCAGCGTCGGCCAGAAGGTCGGTACCGGCGACGTCATCGGCCGCGTCGGCGCCACGGGCAACGTCACCGGCGCCCACCTCCACATGGAGGTCCACACGGCCGGCTCGGGCAACGGCATCGACCCGGCGGCGTGGCTGCGCAGCAAGGGCCTGAGCATCTGACGCCCCGGACCATCCGGAACGGACATGACGCCGCGTGAGGCCAAGGGCCTGACGCGGCGTTCTCCGTGCCGCCCGGAATGCGATCGTCCGGTCCGGTGGTTGGAACAGCACATGACTTCACTTCGCAAGCTGGGCACGTCCGACCTGCAGGTCTTCCCGCTCTCCCTCGGCGGCAACGTCTTCGGCTGGACGGCGGACGAGGCACAGTCCTTCGCCGTCCTCGACGCCTACGCCGACGCCGGCGGCAACTTCATCGACACCGCCGACTCCTACTCCGCATGGGCCGACGGCAACAAGGGCGGCGAGTCCGAGACGATCATCGGTACGTGGCTGAAGGCCCGCGGCAACCGCGCCGACATGGTGATCGCGACGAAGGTGAGCCAGCACCCCGAGTACCAGGGCCTGTCCGCCGCCACCATCAAGGCCGCCGCGGACGCCTCGCTGGCCCGTCTGGGCACCGACCACATCGACCTCTACTACACGCACTTCGACAAGCCCGAGGTGCCCGTGGAGGAGATCATCACCGCCCTCGACGACCTGGTGAAGGCGGGCAAGGTCCGCGCGATCGCCGCGTCCAACATCACCCCCGAGCGCCTCCAGGAGTCCCTGGACTTCTCGGCCCGTGAGGGCCTGGCCCGCTATGTGGCGATCCAGCCCCACTACAACCTGGTCTCCCGCGACACCTACGAGGGCGCCCTCCAGTCGGTGGCCGCCGACGCGGGCCTCTCCGCCGTCCCCTACTACGCCCTCGCCAAGGGGTTCCTCACCGGCAAGTACCGCCCCGGCACGACCGTGGACAGCCCCCGCGCCGCGGGCGCCGGCGCCTACCTCGACACCCCGAGGGGCCTTCGCGTCCTCGCCGCCCTCGACGAGATCGCCCGGTCCAGGAACGCCGAGATCGCCACGATCGCCCTGGCCTGGCTCACGGCCCAGCCGACGGTCACCGCCCCCATCGCCTCGGCCCGCACCAGCACCCAACTCCCCCCACTCCTGGCAGTGGCCGACCTCACCCTCACCCCCGAGGAACTGAAGACCCTGACAGAGGCATCGGAGTAACCCACACCGCCCCGCCGCGGCGACGCAAGCCCCCACGGCGAGTCAGCCGCGTATGAACAATCCGGCGCACGTCACTGTGGCGGCGCGAGCCCTCGCGGCGGGTGTGCCGCACGTGGACGAGCCGAGGCACGCCACTGTGGCGGCGCGAGCCCCTGCGGCGGATGTGCCGCGTAAGGACGTAAGGGGTGCCGAGGGGTGTCCGCCCGCAGCGGTTGGCGCGTCACCTGGTTCAGCTTCTCGGGCGACCGATTCCGCTCCGTTCCGAGGACGGGCACCCCCCGGCGCGCCCCCGACCCACCCACCCCCGAAGGCGCCCAGCCCTCACAAGCCGCAAGTCGCCCGCCGACCGCTAAGACCAGTACGGCCGATACGGCGCCGCCCGAGCCGCCGGACTCCCCCCGTACGGCGCCACCGCCCCAGCCCCGTACCCAAGTCCCTGCCCCTGCCCCTGGCCGTACCCGTACCCCACGCCGTGCCCGTGCCCGTATCCGTACCCCGGCCAAGGCAACGGCACCGGCGGCAGCGGCGCAGCCACCGGCACCACCCCACGCCCCGCATAGGCCAACGCCGGCCGAGCCACCTCCCGCCGCCGCCACAGCTCGAACAGCAACTGCCGCTCGCGGAGCACGAAGTCACCCCCGCCCCGCCCCAACCGCCCCCGCCGCCGCAGAAACGCCAGCGACGTCGCGTACACCTCGTACTCCGCGACGACGCGGGCGCCCCCCTTGCCGAAGTGGTACGACGCGTAGTCCCGCGCCACCCGCCGCGCCCGCATCGAGCCAAGCACGAACGGCTCGGGCGGCGTCAGCCACCCCGCCGCCGCGTACACCGGCAGTTCCTCCCGCACGGCCCGCAGCTCCCGCTGCCGCAGCCAGATCGACAGCCACGTCAGCAGCCCGAACATGGGCACCATGAACACCGCGTAGACCGCGAAGAACCCGTACTCCCCGAACGACGCCGACCCGTTCCAGACCGCGTGCACGCCCATCGCGAGCGCGAGCCCGCCGACCGGCACCAGCACCCGCCGCACGGGCTGCCGCTCCCCGGCCCTGGCCGCGATCCCGAACCCGATGCCGGTGAGCACGGTGAACAGGGGGTGCGCGAACGGCGACATGATCACCCGGACGAAGAACGTCGCCGCGGTGACCGACGCCAGCCCGCTCCCCCCGCTGAGCCGGTCCGTTCCGAACGCGGTCCCGAGGTACAGGATGTTCTCGGTGAACGCGAACCCGGTCGCGGTGACGCCCGCGATCACCACCCCGTCCACGATGCCGGTGAAGTTCCGCCGCCGGAACAGGAAGATCAGCAGCACGGCCGCTGCCTTGGCGGTCTCCTCGACGACGGGCGCTATGACGGTGGCGCCGAGGGTGTCGGCGTGCGACGGATCGGCCGTGGCCGTGGCGATCCACTGGGTGGCGAAGCTGTTCGCCACGATCGCGATGAGCGCCGCCGCGCACGCCCCCCAGGCGAACGCGAAGAGCATGTTCTTCCAGGGCCCCGGTTCCACCTGGTCCAGCCACCGGAACGCGGCCACGAGCAGCGGTACGGGCAGCACCGCGAGCCCCAGCCCGACGAGGAACCCCTCCGTGCCGGTCTGCTCGCGGACGAGCGCCAGGATGACGAGCCCGGACAGCGCGAGCAGCGCGATGAGAGAGCCGTATCTGACGCTCTTCCGCTGCCACCAGCGCACGGGCCTGAACGCACCTCCGCCGGCGGTGCCGCTGGGATGCGTCGGGTGGAGGGGACCGGTGGCCATTGCGTGGACCCTAACGAGCGAGGGGCGCTGCCCGCGACGTCGTACCGCGCTCGTCGACCGGTCGCGGGGTGTGGGGACTGTTCGGGCGCCTTTGGGGGGTTGGAAGCGGTTCCTACTGATCTACGCGGCGGAAGAGCAGATCGTTCACCACATGACCCTTGTCCAGTCCCTGGGCCTCGAAACGGGTCAGCGGCCGGAAGCCGGGCCGTGGCGCGAACCCCCCGTCGGGCCGGGTGTTCTCGAAGCCGGGGTGGGCGGTCAGCACGTCCAGCATCTGCTCGGCGTACGGCTCCCAGTCCGTCGCGCAGTGCACGATCGCGCCGGGGCGGAGCCGTGACGCGACGAGGGTGAGGAACTCCGGCTGGATGAGCCGCCGCTTGTGGTGGCGCTTCTTCGGCCAGGGGTCGGGGAAGTAGACGCGCAGCCCGTTCAGTGTGGCGGGGGCGAGCATCTCCCGCAGCAGGATGATCGCGTCGCCGTTCGCGACCCGGATGTTGGACAGCCCGTTGCGGTCGGCGAGATTGAGGAGGTTGCCCTGGCCGGGGGTGTGGACGTCGACGGCGAGGACGTTGGTGCCGGGGTCCGCGGCGGCCATCTCGGCGGTCGCCTCGCCCATCCCGAAGCCGATCTCCAGGACGACGGGGTTGTCGTTGCCGAACAGTTCGTCGAGGTCGAGTGTCCGGCCGTCGATGTCGAGCCCCCACGTGGGCCACAGCCGCTGGAGGGCGTCCGCCTGCCCGGCCGTCACCCTGCTCCGCCGGGGCTGGAAGCTTCTGATCCGCCGCTCGAAATGCGCCCCGGCGGGATCGGCCTGGGGCCCGTCCGGAAAGCGGGGCTCACCCTTGGCACGGGCGCGCCGAAGGGAGGCACCGGAGGTGCGGGACTCGGGGGCGTTGGCAGACTCAGACACAGTGCCCCCGAGTTTACGACCGCACCGAGGACTCCCCTCCCGAGCCGTACCTGTCCTGGAGCGGGACCCGCCCCGAAGCGGCTCCGAGTCGTACTTGTCCTGGAGCGGGACCCGCCCCGAAGCGGCTCCGAGTCGTACTTGTCCTGGAGCGGGACCCGCCCCGAAGCGGCCCCGAGCCCCAGCCGCCCCGAAGCCCGCTCCGTAGCCCGACCCGCGGCGTCCCCCGAGCCGCCGTCGGCGCGCGCGGCGGCTCCGGTCACACCGTCGCCAGCGCGGCCAGCGCTCTCCTCCCGACCTCGCGCCCGATCGGCAGCGACGCGGTCGCCGCGGGCGACGGCGCGTTCAGTACGTGGACCGCCCGCGCGCCCTCGCGGATCAGGAAGTCGTCCACCAGCGTCCCGTCCCGCAGCACGGCCTGCGCCCGCACTCCCGCAGCGGCCGGCACGAGGTCCCCCTCGGAGATCCCGGGCAGCAGTCGCTGTACGGCTCCCGTGAACGCCCGCTTGGACACCGACCGCCGAAGCTCCCCGGCGCCGTACCGCCAGTGCCGCCGCGCTATCCGCCAGGCGCCGGGCCACGCCAGGGTCGCGCCCAGCTCCCGGACCCGTACGGTCCCCCAGCCGTATCCCTCGCGGGCGAGCGCCGGCACCGCGTTGGGCCCGAGGTGGACGCCTCCGTCGATGCCCCGGGTCAGATGCACCCCGAGGAACGGGAACGCCGGATCGGGCACCGGGTACACCAGGCCCCGCACCAGCTCGGGCCGGGCCAGTTCGTAGTACTCCCCCCGGAACGGCACGATCCGCATGCCGGGGTCGTCGCCGGTCAGCCGGGCCACCTCGTCGCAGTGCAGCCCGGCGCAGTTCACGAGGACCCGCCCCCGGACGATGTCGCCGCCGCGGATCCGTACGGCCACGCCGAGCGAGGCGCGCCGGTCGATGTGCTCGACCTCGGCCCCGTACCGGATGTCGGCGCCCGAGGCCGCGGCGAGCTGCCGGGCGACCCCCACGAAGTCGCAGATCCCGGTGGTCCCGACGTGTATGGCGGCGAGTCCGCGCACCTCCGGCTCGTACTCGGTGATCTGGGCGGGGCCCAGTTCCCGGACCGGTATGCCGTTCTCCCGGCCGCGCTGCACCAGGGCGTGCAGCCGGGGCAGCTCCGAGCGCTCCGTGGCGACGATCAGCTTCCCGGTGACCTTGTGGGGGATGCCGTACTCGGCGCAGAACTTCACCATCTCGGCGGCGCCCTCGACCGCGTACCGGGCCTTCAGCGATCCGGGGCGGTAGTAGATGCCGCTGTGGATGACCCCGCTGTTGCGCCCTGTCTGGTGCCGGGCGGGGCCCGGCTCCTTCTCCAGGACGGTCACCCGTGTCCCCGGCGCGGCACGCGTGATCGCGTACGCCGTCGACAGCCCGACGATCCCGCCGCCGACGACGAGCACATCACAGTCGTAAGCGCCCAGCCTCCGCACGCGCCCCACCTCCCGACTCTGATAGTGCACTGCACCACTGACAATGCCCTCAAACCCGGAGGCCGTCTCCATGGCCTCGGTCACGTCCCGACCACAGGCCACCGGCGCAGGACCGCGGAGAACTGCGCGAGCCCCCCACGCACACGCACACGCACCCGCACCCGCACCAGCACCAGCACTCGCGAGATCAGCGAATCCCGGCACACGAGCAGGCCGACCTCACCGCCACCCACAGGACCACCCCGAGTCCGGCACACGAGCAGACGGGCCCCCACCGCACCCGCACCCGCAAGATGCCGCGCCCCGCCACACGAGCAGCCGCCCGGCCCCGGGCGGAGCGCCTACGCCGGGGTCATCAGCAGCGGCCGTGCCCTCTCGCGCAGCTCGATCACCCGCGGCTCGTCGCCGTACGGCTCCAGCCGGTGCAGGAGATCCTTCACGTACTCGGTCGTGCGGGCCGAGGAGATGCGCCCGGCGACCTCCACCGCCCGTACGCCCTGCTCGCACGCCGCGTCGAGGTTGCCCGACTCCAGTTCCGCGACCGCCGACACGACGAGCCGCAGCCCGTGCGAGCGGACGAACTCCTCCGTCGGCCGTGACAGCGCCTGCTCCGTGAAGCGGCGCACCTGACGCGGCGCCTTGAGGTCGCGGTAGCACTCCGCGGCGTCCGCGGCGAACCGGTCGTAGCCGTAGAAGCCGAGCCAGGACGGGTCGTTGTCGCCGTCGCGGGCCCGCTCCAGCCAGCCCTCGGCGGCCTTGAGCGCGGCCCCGGCGGCCACCGCGTCGCCCGCACGCGCGTGTGCCCGCGCCTCGACGAGCCGGAAGAAGCTCATCGTGCGGGCCGTGGCGAGCCCCCGGTTGCGCTCCAGGGCGGCCTGCGCGAGGTCGACGCCCTCGTCGCCGAACCCGCGGTAGGTCGCCTGCAACGACATCGTGGCCAGCACGTACCCGCCGAGCGGCACGTCGGCCGCGGCGCGCGCGAGCCGCAACGCCTGGATGTAGTACCGCTGCGCGGCCTCCTGTTGACCCGTGTCAAAAGCCATCCAGCCGGCGAGGCGGGTGAGTTCGGCGGAGGCTCCGAAGAGCGCGCGTCCCACTTCGTCGGAGTACGAGCCGAGCAGCAGCGGCGCGGCCTCGACCCGCAGGCATTCCGGGACCATCGACGAACGCCAGTCGCCGCCGCCGTACTTGGAGTCCCAGCGGCGGGCGTCCTCGGCGGCCTCGCGCAGCTTCTGTACATCGCTGTGGCCGACCTTCAGCGGCGACCCCGAGCCCTCCGCGGAACCCGCCTCGCGCGCCACCGAGCTGTCGGCCGGGGTTATGAGCCAGCGGGAGGCGGGCGTGGCGTACGCGCTGACGGCGAACGATCCGGCGAGGGACTGCCAGATGCCGCCGGAGCCGGCGCGGCGGCCCGCGAGGTCGAGGCGGTACAGCTCGGTCGCCGACCGCACGGCCTGTCCGACGTCACGGGGGAAGGCGAGGCCCACCTCGGGTGCGGGATCCGCGTCCGCCAGGCCGATCTCGTGCAGCGGCACGGGCCGGCCGAGCTTCTGGCCGATGGCTGCCGCGATGAGGTGCGGCGCGGCGCCCTGGGGGACCATGCCCTTGGAGACCCACCGCGCCACCGACGTCTTGTCGTAGCGAAGCGTCAACCCGCGTTGGGCGCCAAGATCGTTGACGCGACGCGCGAGTCCCGCGTTGCTGATTCCCGCGAGGGCGAGAACGGCGCCGAGCTTTTCGTTCGGCCCGCGTTGCTCCCTGGACATGCGCCACCCCTCGAACAGACGGCTGCCGCGGCGGCATAGGCACGCGGCATTCGTAAACCCAGCGTAGTTCGCCGCATCCCAAGCGTTAAGGGGCCTAAATCCGGATGGCGGGAATGTGGTCCGTACGAAAGTACGGCCAGAGTACGGACTGTTGCCGCGTGCCCCCGCCGTGTGGCCGTGCGCCCGTCCGTGCGCTCTCCTCCGGTCGGTGGGGGAGCGCTTCCATGGTCGTGCGTGGGTCGGCCCGCTGTACTGGATCCAGTGGGCTGGGGGACACCGTCGCCTTCATCCCCGCGGGCGGCGGACCGGTCCGGGAGGTGAACTCCGCCTCCCGGACTGATCGTTGACACTGAGTCGCCATCGGGTCGGTACGGAGGGTGTGTGAGTTCTGTCCCACGAACCCGATTTGGCCGAAAATCGACGGTGGGTGCGAGGGGTCAATACCCCTCCGACCACGTCTCTTGAGGGCGCGTTAGGAGTTCTGGGGGAGCGTATCGGGGGCGCATTCGCGTCGTAGACCCGGGGTCCGCCTTTGTCGACCGCCCCGCTCCCGGGGCCGTCCACCGGTGGCGCGGGGGAGCGCTCACGTCTCCCCGGGGGCGCACTTGCCGGTGTGCAAGGCGCCCCGCACGCCCTCCATCGAGCCTCCTTCGTGGCAGCATGGGTGCCGTTCGTACGGTGCACTGGTTGTCCACAGCCTGTGGAGGCGTCGATGCGGTGGTTGGTGGGCTGGAGCAGTGCCGCCGCTGGCTCCCACGCCCTCGGCTCCGCCGGGGCCGTCGGCCCCGACGGCGAGGCGGTGCAACCGGTCGGTTCCCACCTGCTGTGGGGCGGCCCCGATCCGCTGTGGGCCGTCGGCGACTGGCGCCCCGACGAGGTGCGCGTGGTCCAGGCCGACGCCGACACCAGGATCGCCGTCCTCGGCATCTGCGGGGCCACCGACGAGCAGCTGCGCGTGGCCCTGTTCGCGGCCCGCGGCGGTGCCCTGCGCCATCTCACCGCCTGGCCCGGCAGTTACACCGCCGTCGTCCAGGTCGGCCGCCGGGTCACCGTCTGCGGTGACCTCGCGGGCGCGCGCCCCGTCTTCCACACGCCCTGGGCCGGCGGCACCGCGTACGCGACGGCCGCCCTGCCGCTGGCCGACCTCGTCGAGGCCGACCTGGACTTCGGGCACCTCGCGGCCCTGCTCGCCGCCCCCGACGTACCGGACGCCCTCCACGACTCCACCCCGTACGACGGCGTGCGCCGCGTTCCCCCGGGGCATGCGCTCATCCTGCGCGCCGGGGCGCGTGAGATCGCCGGCTACGAGCCCGTCGCGTCCCTCGCCGTCGCCGCACCCGCCGCCGACCCGCACAGCGCGGTGGACGCGGTGAGGGACGCTCTCGTAGAAGCAGTACGCACGCGTCTGTCCGCTCCGCGCCACGTGCCCGACATCGATCCGGGCCCCGTGCCCGGAATGGGACCCGCGGAGCGCCGCGCCGCCCGCGGCATGCCGGTCCCCGGCATCGGCGCCGACCTCTCCGGCGGTCCCGCCTCGGGCACGCTGGCCCTCCTCGCCGCCGGCCTGCCGGGCGCCCCCGGCACGGTCCTGGGCCACGGCACGGGCTCCGGCGAACGGCTCCTCGCCGTCACCTTCAACGACCTGGCGACCTCGGGCCGCGAGGCCGAAGTGGAACGCGCGGGCACCCTGGCCGCCAACCCCCGCCTCCACCACGTCGTCGTGACCGGCGGCGAGGACGTCCTCCCGTACGCGGACCTCGACGTCCCGCTGACCGACGAACCGGGACCCTCGCTCGTCCTGGCGGCCCGTCACCGCGCCCGGCTCGCCGCCGGCAGCGCCGACCACTTCACCGGCTACGGCGCCCGCCAGGTCCTGGACGCCCACCCCGCCCGCCTGGCCGACCTGCTGATGGACCGCAAGCGCCGCCACCTCGTCCGCCCGGTCGCCGCCCTCGCCAGGGCGGACGGCTCGGTGATGGTCCCCGCGCGCGTGTACGGCGCCGCCCGGAAGCTGGCCCGCACCCCCTACCGCGCTGGCGTCGAGGTCCTGGCCGACCGTCTGATGCGGCGCCGCTTCGACGAACCCGGCGGCGCCGTCGGAGCCTCGCTCGCCGCGCTCGCCTGGGCGAGACCCGGGCCCGCCGCCCGCTGGCTGACGGGCGAGGCCCTGGCAGAAGTATCGATTCGCCTGAGTGCCGTGTCGGGCCGCCCGAGCGTCGGTCCGGGACAGCGCCCCGGCGACTTCCGGGCCCGCGCGGCCCTGGCCCGCCACGCCGCCGACCTGCGCGTTCTCGAACAGGCCGCCGAGATCCGCTCGCAGCGCCTGCACACCCCGTTCCTCGACAACCAGGTCGTCCGCGCCTGCCGGGCCCTCCCCGAGGCCCTGCGCGTCCAGCCGGGCGCCCGCGCCGCCATCCTCCGTACGGTCCTGGAGGGCGCCGGCGTCACCGACCTCCCGCCCGGCTGGGGCGCCCCCTCCCACGCCTCGTCCGCCGCCGCGGCCCGCACCGGTCTGCGCGTCGCCGCCGACACGCTGATCGGCCTGTTCGACACACCGCTCCTCGCGCAGGCCGGCCTGGTGGAGGCCCGCGTCGTCCGCAAGGCGCTCCGCGCGGCCGCCGCGGGCGAGCCCCTGCCGCTGGACGGCCTCGCCGACCTCGTCTCCCTGGAACTCTGGCTGCGCCGCCTCCTCTCCCGTCGCGGCACCTGCTGGACGGGCACCCCGGCCAGACAACGCGCCGTACCCGCCGGGATCACCCCCCAACACGGCGCCCTGGGCGCGGGGGCGACGGCCCGGCGGGCGTAGCGAGCACCGGCCCCCACGACAAGCCGAGCCGCCGGAGCCCCGTAGGCCCTCGCAGCGGAGCTCTGAGCGCCGAAGGGCCGCGCCGCCCGCCCGCCCGTTCCCCGTCCCTACGCGCAGCTGAACCGCGACTCCGCCCAGTCCGCCATGGTCGTCCCGTCGAAGGGGCTGCGCGGTTCGACGACGAGTCGTACCGTCCGGCGTCCGGAGATGTTCACCCGGACCGGTACGGCCGCGTCCCCGCCCTCGACCAGCCCCGACCTCCACAGCCGCACCCCGTCGCCGTAGACGGAGAAGTACACCTTGCCGTGGCCGAGTGTCATGTCGTCGATGCCGACCAGCGCCTCGTACGAGGCACACCGGCGGTTGAGGTCGATGGTGACGGAGGAGCTGCCGTGGACGGTCACCCCGTGCCCGTACCGCTTCTGCGCGATCGACACCCCGTAGCGCTGCCAGACCCAGCTGCTCTCGCCGAGCCGCATCTCGGGCTCGGTGCCGTCGCCGAGGAGCCCGTACCGCAGCTCGCTCCACGGGTAGACGGCCGGGGGAGCGGGCGCGGGGGTGGGCGGCGGAGGCGGTGTGGGCGACGGCCTCGGCCGGGACGGGGTCGGCGTGGGTGTCGGGGTGGGGGACGCCTTCGCGGGCGGCGCGGGCGCCCTGGACGGCTTCGGGGTCGGGGCGGATGCCGGGGACGCCTTGGCCAGCGGCGCCCTGGCCGGGGGCGCTCCGGGCGCGGGCTCCTGCGCCGGCGGCTCCGGGCGCGGCGGTCCGGGCGAGGACACGGCGGCCCTGCTGGGGGGCGGTTCGGCCAGCGGAGCCTTGTCGTGGGCCTCGTGGCCCGCCAGGGCGAGCGCCACCGCCGCAGCCACCATCCCGGCGACGCTCACCGCGATACCGGCCTTCGCGGGCGCGCCGAGCCCTTCCGCGGCGGCACCGCCGGCCCCGGCTCCGGCGGAGGCCCCGCCCGTCGCCGACGCCGCGCCCGCGACCCCGGCCGCACCGGCGCCCGCGCCCCCGGCGACGATCGCGGCGGCCTTGGCGTACCCGGCGGCCCCGAACCACCCGATGACGGCGACCGGTACGACCGCCGGGATCCCGCCGGCGACCTCCTTGATCTGCCCGGCGGCCACCCGGCACGCGGCGCACTCCTCCAGGTGCTTGCGCAGGCCCCGCTCGGCTCGGGTCCGCAGGGTGCCGCGGGCGTACGCGCCGAGCCGGTCGGCGTAGCGGGCGCACTCGGCGGAGTTGCCGGCCAGGGAGGCGCTCACATGGGCCTGGAGATACGCCTGCTTGAGCCCTTCCCGGGCCCGGCTGGCGAGCACCCGGGTCCCGTTGGCGTCCAGTCCGAAGAGCACCGCCACCTCGCTCGGCGACTCGTCCTCGACCTCGGTGTGCCACAGCACGGCCTGCCAGCGCTCCGGCAGCGACCGGAACGCCCGCATCGCCATCGACTGCTCGGCCTCGTGCATGGCCCGGACGTCCGCGCCGAGGTCGAGCGTGTCGCTGTCCGACACCTTCGCGCCGCGTGCCGCCTGCGCCGCGAACACCGCGAAGTCGTCGACCAGGTGCTCGCGTCGGGCGGAGGTCGTCCAGTCCGCGGCGACCCGCCGCACCGAGGTGAGCAGATAGGCCCGTACGGCGTGCTCGGGACCGGCACCGCCGCGTACGGCCTGGAGCATGCGGGCGAAGACCTCGGCGGTCAGGTCGTCCGCGGTGTGGGCGTCCCGGCAGCAGGTGCGCGCGTAGCGCCGCACGGCTTCGGCATGGCGCCGGTACAGCTCCTCGTACGCCGAGTCCCGGCCCGCCCGCATCTGTTCGATGAGATCGGCGTCGGACGGTTCCCGGACGGTGTGCCACTCCCGGGGCGGCAGCACCCCCGGGTCCGACCGTTCCCACTGGGCCGGCACCTCACCGCGCCCGCCCTGCTCGGGCACCTGGGCCGGCACCTCGCCATGCCCGCCCTGTCCGGGTACCTGGGCAGGGCCACGCCGACCCGCCCCCGTCTCCGGAGAACCCCCGCCGGCACCCAGCGACTCGTCCCGCCCGTCCACACCCATCGCGGAAGCCCCCGCCGCCCTGCCGACACCGTCCCGAACACCGAGTCACCCTGCCATATTGGCTTTTGTTCAGCCCCCGGCCCCAAGCGCTTATCACTCGTCCGAGCGTCACCCCAGCCCTCCGTGTACGACTTCACCCGTACGAGTGGCCGACCGCTGAGGTCAGGGAACGGAAAGGGACCCGGCGCCCGATCGGGGCCCGGGTGCCTGATGGGCCCGGGAGCGGGAGCCGGGAGGGGGAGCGGGAGCCGGAGGGGGAGGGCGGCAGCGGGTGGTGGGCGGGAACGGGAAGGGGCGGCGGGAGCCAGAGCCCCACACCGCCCCACACGGTGACGCCCCGTTCTACGGCGCGTCACTCCCCTCACGCCGGACGGGACCGAAGCCCCTCCAGCAGGATGTCCAACAGCCGTGCCGACGCCGCGGCCTGCTGCGCCGCGTCCGGCAGGGACGGCGCCGCCGTGGCGATCACGAGCAGCACGTCGGCCACGGTCACGTCCTCCCGCAGCTCACCCGCCGCCCGGGCCCGCTCCACCAGCTGCCCCACGACCTCCAGCAGCGCCGAGGCCCCGGCGTCGTCGGCCGGCCCGGCGTCCACCGGTGCAGCCGACCCGTCCGACGGCACCAGCCGCAGCTCGGTCGTCGGCTGGACCCGCTGCTGCGGCACCCGGTGCTCGTCGGCGATCCCGTCGGCACCGACCTCGGTCCCGTCCTCCGTCACCCCGACCCGCAGCACCTGCGGCGGCAGCAGCCGCCCGGCACCCGAGGCCACCGACGTCCGCAGGAAGCGCGACAGCGCCGACCACGGGTCCTCCTCCTGCCCGAGCGCCACCCGTGCCTGGTCGGTGAGCCGGGACGTCTCCTCCTCGGCTATGCGCCGGACCAGGACGTCCTTGCTCGGGAAGCGCCGGTACACCGTGCCGACGCCGACCCGCGCACGGCGTGCGACGTCCTCCATCGGCGCGCCGTACCCCAGCTCGCCGAAGACCTCGCGCGCCGCGCGCAGCACGTGCTCGAGGTTGCGCTGTGCGTCCACGCGGAGCGGGGCCGACCTCGCCCCGTCCCCGCGCCCGTTGCCGCCCGCCGTGCCGATCGCGCCGCTGGGTGCGAGAGCCGAGGCGGACGACCAATGAGAGTCCTGAATATGCATATGTGTTCCCCCGGTAATGACGTCTCCCCCCGGAGACTCTCCCCGTCATCGGAAGCCGGAGCTGCGGAACGAGCGTTCGGGGTCCTCCTCGGTGCGGGGCCTGAACCCGAACCGCATCCCTTGAACGCATCCCCCCTGTACCCCGTCGACACATGAACATAGTTGAGAGGGAGTCAATTCAGAAGGGGCACGTTCCGCACGGAGCCCCCCTCGATCGGAGTACGGGCGGGTTAGGTGTCGTTTGCGCCCCCCACCGCCACCCGGCTCACACCATCTGACCTGCGCACCTGCCGCTCACTCCGGTGAATCGGCCAACCCCGCGCCCCCACGCCGACCGGTCACACAAATTGCCGGGGCTGTGGACAAACCAGCGAGAGAGGTGCGTCATGGGATGGTGAAGGAACGGATGCGCATCCTCATCGTCGGCGGCGGCTACGTCGGGCTGTACACCGCGCTGCGTCTGCAGCGTCAGCTGAAGCGGGAACTGAGTAGCGGCGACATCGAGATCGTCGTAGTGTCCCCCGACCCTTATATGACGTATCAACCCTTCCTTCCGGAGGCCGCCGCGGGCTCCATCTCGCCCCGCCACGTCGTCGTCCCACTGCGCCGCGTCCTGGACCAGTGCAAGGTCGTCATCGGCGAGGCCACGGAGATCAACCACGCCAAGCGCGTCGCGACCCTCACCACCCTCGCCACCGAGGAGGAGGGATCGAGCGCCGAACAGTTGTCGTACGACGAGCTCGTCCTCGCGCCCGGCTCGATCTCGCGCACCCTGCCCGTCCCCGGTCTCGCCGACTACGGCATCGGCTTCAAGACCGTCGAGGAGGCCATCGGCCTGCGCAACCACGTCATCGAGCAGATGGACATCGCCTCCTCCACCCGCGATCCCGCGATCCGCGACGCCGCCCTGACCTTCGTCTTCGTGGGCGGCGGCTACGCCGGCGTGGAGGCGCTCGGCGAGCTGGAGGACATGGCCCGCTACACCGCGCGGTACTACCACAACGTCAAGCCCGAGGACATGAAGTGGATCCTCGTGGAGGCATCCGACCGCATCCTCCCCGAGGTCGGCGAGGAAATGGGCCGCTACACGGTCACCGAGCTGCGCCGCCGCAACATCGACGTACGCCTCCACACCCGCCTCGAGTCCTGCGCCGACCGCATCGCCGTCCTCAGCGACGGCGCCCGCTTCCCCACCCGCACGGTCGTCTGGACCGCGGGCGTGAAACCGCACCCGATCCTCGCCGCCACCGACCTCCCGCTGAACGAGCGCGGACGTCTGAAGTGCACCCCCGAACTGTCCGTGGAGGGCGTCGCGCACGCGTGGGCCGCCGGCGACGCGGCCGCCGTCCCCGACATCACCGCGAGCGAACCGGGCAAGGAGACCGCCCCCAACGCCCAGCACGCCGTCCGCCAGGCCAAGACGCTCGGCGACAACATCGTCCGCTCGCTGCGCGGCCAGCCACTGGAGGCGTACGCCCACAAGTACGTGGGCTCCGTGGCCTCCCTGGGCCTGCACAAGGGCGTGGCGCACGTCTACGGGCGGAAGCTGAAGGGCTACCCCGCCTGGTTCATGCACCGCGTCTACCACCTCAGCCGGGTGCCCACCTTCAACCGCAAGGCCCGCGTCCTCGCCGAATGGACCCTCGCCGGCCTCTTCAAGCGGGAGATCGTCTCCCTCGGATCACTCGAACATCCCCGTGCGGAGTTCGAACTGGCTGCCGGTGGAAAGGCTCCTGAAGACCCGAAGGGGTCGTCCTGACCGGATCCAGGGAACTCCACCGTTCAGGCCGACGTCTGACGGATGTCGGCCCGGTCGGACAGACTGGTCGCCGACATGATCCATGATCTCGGGCGGGGTCACCGTCCTGCCCGGGCAGGACCCGACGAAGCCCGCACGAAGCACCCCGAAGTACCCACTCGCCCGCACGACCAGGCGTCCCCACCGCTGCACACCGGGGCCACTCCCCGGACCCCCGGCCGGAACCGGAGCCGGCCACAGACAACATCACGAGGCACGAGGCAAGGATTCGGTGAACTTCACGCGCTGGAGCGCCCGGCTCCCCGGTACGCAGCGCCGCGCCGCAGCGCGGACCGAACACACGGTCACCACGGACCGGCGGGGGGAGGGCGCCGTGCCCGCGGCCCGCGTCGAACGGCAGAGCGACGACCCACCGGACGACAGCTCGCCCGTGCCCGCCGTCGACGACCTCCCCACCCGCGAGATCCTCGACCGCATCCCGGCCCTCGTCGCCCTCGTCCACGGCCACGACCACCGCACCGCCTACGTCAACGACGCCTACGTCGCCGCCTTCGGCGTACGCCCGCTCGGCGCACCGGCCCGCGAGGCCCTCCCCGAACTGGACGCCCTCGGCCTGCTGCCCCTCCTCGACCAGGTCCTGCGCAGCTCAAGGCCCCGCACGGTCAAGTCCCGCAAGGCCCCCTCCGGCCGCTCGTACACGATCACCTGCACCCCCGTCGACGTCCCCGCGGGCGACGAGCCCGGCGAGGGCGGCGTCCTCATCTTCGCCGCCGACGTCACCGACCACGCCGAGGCCGCCGAACGCCTCCGCGCCAGCGAACGCCGCCAGCGCGAGACCGCCGTCACCCTCCAGCGCTCCCTGCTCCCGCAGGAACTGGAGGAGCCCGACGACCTGCGCATCGCCGCCGTCTACCACCCCGGCGGCACGGAGACCGCCGTCGGCGGCGACTGGTACGACGTCATCACCCTCGGCGGCGGCCGCACGGCCCTGGTCATCGGCGACGTCATGGGCCGGGGCGTCCGCGCCGCGGCCGTCATGGGCCAACTCCGCACGGCCGTCCGCGCCTACGCCCGCCTCGACCTCCCCCCGCACGAGGTGCTCCAACTCCTGGACGGCCTCGCCACGGAGATCGATGCCAACCAGATCGCCACCTGCGCCTACGCCGTCCACGACCCCAACGAGGGCCGTCTGGTCTACGCCTCCGCCGGCCACCTGCCGATCCTCGTCCGCGACGAGAACGGCACGGTCCAGCGCGCCGACGAGCCGATCGGCCCCCCGCTCGGCACCGGCGGCTGGATGCACGCCTCCGGCTCGATCCCCCTGTGCCCCGGCTCCACTGCCGTCCTCTACACGGACGGCCTGGTGGAACGCCGCAACGAGGACCTGGACGAGGGCATCGCCGCCCTGGAAAGAGCTCTGGCCGGCGCCACGGGCACACCCCAGGTGATCTGTGACCGCCTGGTCCGCTCGACCGGTGTCACCGCGGACCATGACGACGATGTCGCCGTCCTCGTCCTCCAGCACCCGTCCCGCACCGGCCCCGACGGCGACCTCTTCCGCAACGCCGCCCTGGAACTCCTCGGCGGTGTCGAAGCGGCCCCCCGGGCCAGAGCCTTCGCCTCCGGCGTCCTGACCAGCTGGCGCTTCCCGACCGACCTCCACGACCTGGGCGTCCTCGCCGCCAGCGAACTGGTCGCCAACTCCCTCCAGCACGGCACTCCGCCCATGCGGCTGCGGCTGCGCCGCACCGACCGCCGCCTGATCGTCGAGGTCACCGACGGCAACGACCACCTCCCGCGCCGTCGCCGGGCCGAGCCCGGCGACGAGTCCGGCCGAGGCATCTCCATCATCGCCACGATCGCCTCCAACTGGGGCAGCCGCCGTACACCGGGCGGCGGCAAGGCGGTGTGGTGCGAGTTCGCCCTGCCGCGGTCCACGCCGTAGGGGGTGGCGCCGGGTGTGCGTGGGCGGCGAGGAACCTCAGGCCCGAGCCACCGCGGACTCGACCGCCGTCCCACCCCGAGCAACCACCCGACTCCTCGCGGACCCCGGCAGATCCTGTGCCCCGGTCAGCACGCGCCCCAACCGAACCGCAAGCACCACGATCCCCAGCGAGAACAGCAGGAACACCACCACATACGTCGCATGCCACGACGCCCCCATGGGCCCGCCCACCGCCGGCCCCACGGCCAGCGCCAACTGCTTGACCAGCGCGAACGCGGAGTTGTACTGCCCGGCCATCCCCTCCGGTGCCAGATCCGCCACCAGCGGAGCCACCGTCGGCGACAGCATCGCCTCACCCAGCCCGAACAACGCGTACGTGGACACGAACGCCGCGGTGGCCATCGTCTGGCTCACCTGCCCGAGCCCCGCGACCCCGGCCACAGCCCACGCCACGGCCCAGATCAGCCCGACAGCCGCGATCACCCGAGACCGCCGGCGCCGCTCCACGAACCGCAGCACGACGAACTGCGCCACCACGATCACCGCGGTGTTCGCCGCCAGCGCCGTACCGAGCGCGGAGGTCGATATCCCGGCCGCCTCGACCCCGTAGGCACTGAGCCCCGACTCGAACTGCCCGTAGCAGGCGAAGAACAACACGAATCCCAGCACACTCAGCTGCACCATGGCCCGATTACCGAGCAGCTGCTTCCAGCTCTCCTTGGCAGAACCCGTCGACCCCGTCGGCATGTCCGTGACCTTCGCCGCCCGCGGTATCCGCACTGTCGCCATCACTGCGACGAGCAGCAGGAACATCGCCGCCTGTATGGAGAACAGAAGGGTGAAGGACCCCGCACGCGACGGGTCCACAAGATGTCCGCCGATGAGTCCGCCGACACCGAGCCCCAGGTTCTGGAGGAAGAACTGCGTCGCGAAGGCCCGTGACCGGGTCTCCGCCCCGGAGCAGTCGACGATCATCGTCGCCAGCGCCGGCTGCGTCACGGCCTGCCCGGCCCCGAGGGCGGCCGCGGACAGCAGCACGGTCGTCGCACCGGTGGCCAGCCCGAGGCTCATCGACCCGACGGCAGCGGTGACCAGGGCGGTGAGCAGCACCGGAAGCGGACCGCGCCCGACTATGGCCCGCCCGGCGAACGGCAGCACCACGAGCGCGGCCACAGCGAAGATCGCGAGCACGAGCCCCGCCGTCGTCGCACCGAGATCCCGCACCTGCGCCACATAGACGTACAGATACGGAACGGTGAAGCCGAGTCCGAACGCGCCGAGCGCGTTGCCCACATGAATCCGGCGCATCGCTGCGCCCATCCCCCTGGTCACGTTCACCTGCCTAGGTAGAGGAAGCCTCCACCAAGCGTTAGAGGTGAAGACTTCGAAGCTAAAACTTAGAAGCTAAACGCTACACCTCGAAGGACTTCGATGCCAAGCGGCGGCGTGCCATACTGCGGCCATGGGTGACACCCCCGGCAGCAACGGCACCGCCGAGCCGACACTCGAAGAGCAGATCGCCGCGTACCAGCGCGAGTTCCAGGGCCTCGACCCCCAGGTCGAGAAGATCGTCTCGGCGCTCTCCCGCCTCAACCGCCGGATGAACGTCGCCTACGGCCGCCAGACCGCCGCCCTCGGTATCAGCAACGCGGAGTGGGAGGTCCTGAAGGCCCTCGTCCTCTCCGGCGCTCCGTACCGCATGGGCCCCAGCGACCTGGCCAAGCGGCTCGGTCTCACGCCGGCCGCCATGACCCACCGGATCGACCGCATGGTCACCGAGGGCCTGGTGACCAGGGAGCGTGATGAGACCAACCGCGTCCGCGTCATCGTGGAGCTGACCCCTGACGGCAGGGAGAAGTGGCTGGAGGCCATGCGTCTCGCCTCGGTCTTCGAGGAGGACCTCCTCCAGGACCTCTCCCCTCTGGAGCGCACTGTCCTGGGCGAGGTCCTGACCCGACTCCTGCGCCGCGTCGAGGACGCCCAGCCGGACGCCGGCGGCCGGCTCACGGACCTCGACTGAGGCCGTACGCTGGAGGGGCGCCTGAGGTTTGACCACAGGCCACCCAGGGGATGCTTGACAGTCCACCCGCAGATCCGTAGAGTTCTTCGGGTTGCCGCGGAGCCGTAACGGTTCTTCGACAGCTCCTCGGCCGCTTGAGCGGCACCCCAACCAACCAGTGTGATCTCCCAGCCGGGATGAATTCGGCGTGCTCGAATTCAATTCGATCTGGGTTCGACAGACCCGATTGGGAACTGCCGAGCAGATCCGCTAAGGTTTGGGACGTCGGAACGGCCCAACAGCCGTGAAGGCGAAACCCGCTGACTGGGAATCAGGCCCGAAAGGATCTGGTAGAGTCGGAACCGCCGGAAAGGGAAACGCGAAAGCGGGAACCTGGAAAGCACCGAGGAAATCGGATCGGAAAAGGATCTGATAGAGTCGGAAACGCAAGACCGAAGGGAAGCGCCCGGAGGAAAGCCCGAGAAGTTGCTCGGGTGAGTACAAAGGAAGCGTCCGTTCCTTGAGAACTCAACAGCGTGCCAAAAATCAACGCCAGATATGTTGATACCCCGTCTCCGGCCGGTTGGTCGGGGCGAGGTTCCTTTGAAATAAACACAGCGAGGACGCTGTGAACCATCGGATCATTCCTCCGGTGGTTCCGCTCTCGTGTGTGTGCACCGGATGACCGGTAAACATTCACGGAGAGTTTGATCCTGGCTCAGGACGAACGCTGGCGGCGTGCTTAACACATGCAAGTCGAACGATGAAGCCCTTCGGGGTGGATTAGTGGCGAACGGGTGAGTAACACGTGGGCAATCTGCCCTTCACTCTGGGACAAGCCCTGGAAACGGGGTCTAATACCGGATACGACGCGCTCGGGCATCCGATGTGCGTGGAAAGCTCCGGCGGTGAAGGATGAGCCCGCGGCCTATCAGCTTGTTGGTGAGGTAACGGCTCACCAAGGCGACGACGGGTAGCCGGCCTGAGAGGGCGACCGGCCACACTGGGACTGAGACACGGCCCAGACTCCTACGGGAGGCAGCAGTGGGGAATATTGCACAATGGGCGAAAGCCTGATGCAGCGACGCCGCGTGAGGGATGACGGCCTTCGGGTTGTAAACCTCTTTCAGCAGGGAAGAAGCGAGAGTGACGGTACCTGCAGAAGAAGCGCCGGCTAACTACGTGCCAGCAGCCGCGGTAATACGTAGGGCGCGAGCGTTGTCCGGAATTATTGGGCGTAAAGAGCTCGTAGGCGGTCTGTCGCGTCGGATGTGAAAGCCCGGGGCTTAACCCCGGGTCTGCATTCGATACGGGCAGACTAGAGTGTGGTAGGGGAGATCGGAATTCCTGGTGTAGCGGTGAAATGCGCAGATATCAGGAGGAACACCGGTGGCGAAGGCGGATCTCTGGGCCATTACTGACGCTGAGGAGCGAAAGCGTGGGGAGCGAACAGGATTAGATACCCTGGTAGTCCACGCCGTAAACGGTGGGAACTAGGTGTTGGCGACATTCCACGTCGTCGGTGCCGCAGCTAACGCATTAAGTTCCCCGCCTGGGGAGTACGGCCGCAAGGCTAAAACTCAAAGGAATTGACGGGGGCCCGCACAAGCAGCGGAGCATGTGGCTTAATTCGACGCAACGCGAAGAACCTTACCAAGGCTTGACATACACCGGAAACATCCAGAGATGGGTGCCCCCTTGTGGTCGGTGTACAGGTGGTGCATGGCTGTCGTCAGCTCGTGTCGTGAGATGTTGGGTTAAGTCCCGCAACGAGCGCAACCCTTGTTCTGTGTTGCCAGCATGCCTTTCGGGGTGATGGGGACTCACAGGAGACTGCCGGGGTCAACTCGGAGGAAGGTGGGGACGACGTCAAGTCATCATGCCCCTTATGTCTTGGGCTGCACACGTGCTACAATGGCAGGTACAATGAGCTGCGAAGCCGTGAGGCGGAGCGAATCTCAAAAAGCCTGTCTCAGTTCGGATTGGGGTCTGCAACTCGACCCCATGAAGTCGGAGTTGCTAGTAATCGCAGATCAGCAGTGCTGCGGTGAATACGTTCCCGGGCCTTGTACACACCGCCCGTCACGTCACGAAAGTCGGTAACACCCGAAGCCGGTGGCCCAACCCCTTGTGGGAGGGAGCTGTCGAAGGTGGGACTGGCGATTGGGACGAAGTCGTAACAAGGTAGCCGTACCGGAAGGTGCGGCTGGATCACCTCCTTTCTAAGGAGCACCTGGCCTCTTTCGGGGGTCCAGACGCCAGAACATCAGCGAATGTCTGATGCTGGTCGCTCATGGGTGGAACGTTGATTATTCGGCACGGTCGGGATGGATGAGAGCGCTAGTACTGCTTCGGCGTGGAACGCGAAGCTCATCGACTGATCGTGTCGGGCACGCTGTTGGGTGTCTGAGGGTGCGGCCGTGATGGTCGCCCTTCGGTGCCGGCCCCAGTGAACTCGAACCGGGTGGTTCGGGGTGGTGGGTGGTTGGTCGTTGTTTGAGAACTGCACAGTGGACGCGAGCATCTGTGGCCAAGTTTTTAAGGGCGCACGGTGGATGCCTTGGCACCAGGAACCGATGAAGGACGTGGGAGGCCACGATAGGCCCCGGGGAGTCGTCAACCAGGCTTTGATCCGGGGGTGTCCGAATGGGGAAACCCGGCAGTCGTCATGGGCTGTCACCCTTGCCTGAACACATAGGGCAAGTGGAGGGAACGCGGGGAAGTGAAACATCTCAGTACCCGCAGGAAGAGAAAACAACCGTGATTCCGGGAGTAGTGGCGAGCGAAACTGGATGAGGCCAAACCGTATGCGTGTGAGACCCGGCAGGGGTTGCGTATACGGGGTTGTGGGATCTCTCTTTCACAGTCTGCCGGCTGTGAGGCGAGTCAGAAACCGTTGATGTAGGCGAAGGACATGCGAAAGGTCCGGCGTAGAGGGTAAGACCCCCGTAGCTGAAACATCAGCGGCTCGTTTGAGAGACACCCAAGTAGCACGGGGCCCGAGAAATCCCGTGTGAATCTGGCGGGACCACCCGCTAAGCCTAAATATTCCCTGGTGACCGATAGCGGATAGTACCGTGAGGGAATGGTGAAAAGTACCCCGGGAGGGGAGTGAAATAGTACCTGAAACCGTGTGCCTACAAGCCGTGGGAGCGTCGCGTTGAGTGCTTGCACTCAACGTCGTGACTGCGTGCCTTTTGAAGAATGAGCCTGCGAGTTTGCGGTGTGTTGCGAGGTTAACCCGGGTGGGGTAGCCGTAGCGAAAGCGAGTCCGAACAGGGCGTTTGAGTAGCACGCTCAAGACCCGAAGCGGAGTGATCTAGCCATGGGCAGGTTGAAGCGGAGGTAAGACTTCGTGGAGGACCGAACCCACCAGGGTTGAAAACCTGGGGGATGACCTGTGGTTAGGGGTGAAAGGCCAATCAAACTCCGTGATAGCTGGTTCTCCCCGAAATGCATTTAGGTGCAGCGTCGTGTGTTTCTTGCCGGAGGTAGAGCACTGGATAGGCGATGGGCCCTACCGGGTTACTGACCTTAGCCAAACTCCGAATGCCGGTAAGTGAGAGCGCGGCAGTGAGACTGTGGGGGATAAGCTCCATGGTCGAGAGGGAAACAGCCCAGAGCATCGACTAAGGCCCCTAAGCGTACGCTAAGTGGGAAAGGATGTGGAGTCGCAGAGACAACCAGGAGGTTGGCTTAGAAGCAGCCACCCTTGAAAGAGTGCGTAATAGCTCACTGGTCTAGTGATTCCGCGCCGACAATGTAGCGGGGCTCAAGCGTACCGCCGAAGTCGTGTCATTGCGATATGTACCCCCAACGGGGATCGTGATGGGTAGGGGAGCGTCGTCTGCCGGGTGAAGCAGCCGTGTAAGCGAGTTGTGGACGGTTGACGAGTGAGAATGCAGGCATGAGTAGCGATACAAACGTGAGAAACGTTTGCGCCGATTGACCAAGGGTTCCTGGGTCAAGCTGATCTGCCCAGGGTAAGTCGGGACCTAAGGCGAGGCCGACAGGCGTAGTCGATGGATAACCGGTTGATATTCCGGTACCCGCTGTGAAGCGTCAAACATCGAACCAGGCGATGCTAAGTCCGTGAAGCCGCCCTGGAGCCTTCGGGTGAAGGGGAGTGGTGGAGCCGACGAACCAGACTTGTAGTAGGTGAGTGATGGGGTGACGCAGGAAGGTAGTCCATCCCGGGCGGTGGTTGTCCCGGGGTAAGGGTGTAGGACGTCGGGTAGGTAAATCCGCCTGGCATGTAGTCTGAGACCTGATGCCGAGCCGATTGTGGTGAAGTGGATGATCCTATGCTGTCGAGAAAAGCCTCTAGCGAGTTTCATGGCGGCCCGTACCCTAAACCGACTCAGGTGGTCTGGTAGAGAATACCGAGGCGTTCGGGTGAACTATGGTTAAGGAACTCGGCAAAATGCCCCCGTAACTTCGGGAGAAGGGGGGCCACGCCTGGTGAGAGCACGTGCTGCTTGAGCTGGGGGTGGCCGCAGAGACCAGCGAGAAGCGACTGTTTACTAAAAACACAGGTCCGTGCGAAGCCGTAAGGCGATGTATACGGACTGACGCCTGCCCGGTGCTGGAACGTTAAGGGGACCGGTTAGCTCACTTTCGGGTGGGCGAAGCTGAGAACTTAAGCGCCAGTAAACGGCGGTGGTAACTATAACCATCCTAAGGTAGCGAAATTCCTTGTCGGGTAAGTTCCGACCTGCACGAATGGCGTAACGACTTCTCGACTGTCTCAACCATAGGCCCGGTGAAATTGCACTACGAGTAAAGATGCTCGTTTCGCGCAGCAGGACGGAAAGACCCCGGGACCTTTACTACAGTTTGATATTGGTGTTCGGTTCGGCTTGTGTAGGATAGCTGGGAGACTGTGAAATCTGGACGCCAGTTCAGGGGGAGTCGTCGTTGAAATACCAGTCTGGTCGTGCTGGATGTCTAACCCGGGTCCGTGATCCGGATCGGGGACAGTGTCTGATGGGTAGTTTAACTGGGGCGGTTGCCTCCTAAAGGGTAACGGAGGCGCCCAAAGGTTCCCTCAGCCTGGTTGGCAATCAGGTGGTGAGTGTAAGTGCACAAGGGAGCTTGACTGTGAGACCGACGGGTCGAGCAGGGACGAAAGTCGGGACTAGTGATCCGGCGGTGGCTTGTGGAAGCGCCGTCGCTCAACGGATAAAAGGTACCCCGGGGATAACAGGCTGATCTTCCCCAAGAGTCCATATCGACGGGATGGTTTGGCACCTCGATGTCGGCTCGTCGCATCCTGGGGCTGGAGTCGGTCCCAAGGGTTGGGCTGTTCGCCCATTAAAGCGGTACGCGAGCTGGGTTTAGAACGTCGTGAGACAGTTCGGTCCCTATCCGCTGTGCGCGTAGGAGTCTTGAGAAGGGCTGTCCCTAGTACGAGAGGACCGGGACGGACGAACCTCTGGTGTGCCAGTTGTTCTGCCAAGGGCATGGCTGGTTGGCTACGTTCGGGAGGGATAACCGCTGAAAGCATCTAAGCGGGAAGCCTGCTTCGAGATGAGGACTCCCACCCACTTGATGGGGTAAGGCTCCCAGTAGACGACTGGGTTGATAGGCCGGATCTGGAAGCACGGTAACGTGTGGAGGTGACCGGTACTAATAGGCCGAGGGCTTGTCCTCAGTTGCTCGCGTCCACTGTGTTGGTTCTGAAACCACGAACAACCCCGCGTTTGTCACAGAGCGTGGTGCGGTTGATTGTTTCATAGTGTTTCGGTGGTCATAGCGTGAGGGAAACGCCCGGTTACATTCCGAACCCGGAAGCTAAGCCTCACAGCGCCGATGGTACTGCAGGGGGGACCCTGTGGGAGAGTAGGACGCCGCCGAACAATTGTTGAGAAAGCCCCTGCCGGGAAACCGGCGGGGGCTTTCTGCGTTTAGGCTCGATGCATGAGTGCCACGAGTGCGGAGAAGTACACAATTCGCTTCATACACGCGGAGGAGTGGCCCGCGGTGAAGGAACTGCGGCTTGCCTCGTTGCAGGATCCCCTGGCTCACGTCGCCTTTCTGGAGACGTACGAGCAGGCCGTCAGCAGGCCCGACTCCTTCTGGCAGGAGCGGGCCGCCGGCGGTGCCGAGGGTTCTCTCGGCGTGCGGCAGGTCATCGCAGAGGGAGCAGACGGGACCTGGGTCGGGTCCGTCACCGTACTGATCGAGGAAGCAGGGTCCGAGGACTGGGCCGGGATGACGGTGGAGCGTCTGCAGGGCCATCTCGTCGGGGTGTATGTGCGGCCTGAGGTGCGGGGCAGTGGGCTTGCCGAGCGGCTCTTCGGCGTCGCTGTGGAATGGGCCTGGAGCCGAGACGTGGAACGCGTTCGGCTCATAGTCCACGAGGAGAATCCGCGGGCTCAGGCGTTCTACCGCAAGGTGGGGTTCGTGCCGAGTGGGCGGACCGTGCCGGTCGCCGGGCAGGGCGGGCAGTCCGAGTTGGAGTTCGTACTCGACCGTCCGTGAGTCCGCCGACCCTCGTGGGCCGTGGCCCACGGGCCATCTCCGCTGTGCACGGCACTAGACGGGCAGTTCGGCGTGGGGCCAGCGGGCTCGGGCCTGTTCGCGGGAGCGGAGCAGAGCCAGTGTCGGCAGGCCCCGGTCCGTGCCGGTGGCCAGGAGGTCAGGGAGCTGGGGCAGCGGAGCGACGGCGGCCACGTCGTCGAGGACCAGGGTGAGTGGTGGGTCGAGGCGGCCGGAGGATGACCGTTCGGCCACGCGCCGGCCGCGCTCGACCACGCTGGAGGCGAGGGCCGTCAACAACGGCATGGCGGAAGGGTTCGCCTTCGGATCCTCGATGGGGTCGCCGACCACATAGAGCGTTCCCCCCTCGTGCACGAAGGAATCCAGCACCAGCGAGTCCGCTCGGTTCGGTGTGCAGGACTCACGGACGTTGACCGTGGAGAGCGCCGAGAGCGCGCGCGCCGTCAGGGCCTGCGCCATGTCCCGGCGTTCGGGATGCGAGGTGAGGGCCGACTCCAGTTCGCCCGCCGAGCCGGCCGCCGCCTTCGCGTTCGTACGGAGAATCCGTACCGCTTCCTGGACGTTGGTGCCCTGGGCCCAGCGGTGGAGGTGGCGGACGGTGCGGGAATCTATCGCCGCCGCGTGCAGATAGCTGCGCAGGAGGGTCTCCGCCGTGTCCGCCACCGCCTGGTCGATCTTGGCCGTGGGGCGGATCGGGGCGAGGAGAGCTCCGGCGCGGGCCACCGCCGTGGGCTTGTCCTCGCAGCCGGAGACGGGGGACCAGTGCAGGCGGGCCGGGGTGTCGCAGCGGTGTGCGGGGTCGTAGAGGAGAACCGGGCCCAGCTTCGCCCTGGCGTCCTTCGTGTCCGACCAGAGGACGGGGTCGGAGGTGACGACCAGGACCGGGCCGTCCGCGTCCCGTACCGCCTGGGTGGCCGCGGGGCGACGGGTCTCCGCGCCGCCGAGAAGCAGGGTGGGGCCGGGCCGCGCGACCGCCTGCTTCCCCTCGGGCGGGAAGAGGGCCGCTGGGACTCCTGCCGCCGTGGGCACGGAGGGGGCGGGCTGGACCTGCAGGGGCATCGTGGCCGGGGCGGCGGGTGTGGCAGTGGTGGTCGGGACGGTCGGGGCGGCTCCCGGGGTGGGGATCGTTTCGTAGGCGCTGTCCGTCGTCCCCGCGGTCACCGTCTCCCGTTCTGTGGCCGTGCCCGTGAGGGGGGCCGGGATGTGGTCGGGGCCGGTGGGGGGAGTGGTGCCGTTCCTCGGTTCCGGGAGCGGGGGTGAGGGGATCCGGGTCCTGGGCGGGAGGGGCGCGGGCTCGGCCGCCGCCTGTGCTCGTGCCGCTTTCTCCCTGGCGCGGACAGCTCTCCAGCGGGCCAGGGTGCCCGTGATGAAGACCGTGAGGACGATCAGGATCATCAGCTGGCCGATGAGGAGGCCCCAGAAGAGGCCGTAGCCGGAGAGTTGGGCGGCCGGGGTGTCGGGCCAGGCAGCGGGGAGGTCCTGCGGGGCCGACACCAGGCTGCGGACGGCCAGCGGAGTACGGGTGAAGGACACCCGGTCGGGCCAGGCGCCGTGCGCGAACAGGCCCGCCAGACCCGTCGCCGACCAGACGAGCAGGGTGACGCCGACCAGGAAACCGAGAACGGCGATCAGCAGCCCGTCGGGGACACCGCCTCCGCCCTGCTGAGGGTGCCGGTGTCGGTCGTCTGGTCTCATCGCACGCCGCCGTTCACGCCGTCTCCTCTGCGCCGTTCACGTCCGTCCCTCGCCGGTACCGGCTCGCTCGCCCGCCCGTACCGGCTCGTCCCTCGCTCGCTCAGGCCACCGTGGACTCGGAGGAGCCGTAGCCGTCGACGTCGCTCAGGTGCTCCACGAACGCGGCGGCCCGTTCCTCGGCCTCCAGTTCGGCGGCGCGCAGGGCGTCGTCGTCCAGGAGGTGGTCGTCTGAGGACTCGGTCATGGCGCGGTCGGTGAAGACGAGGGGGCGTTCCGTCTCGGTGATCAGGTGTTTGACGACCTGGACGTTGCCGTTGACGTCCCAGACCGCGATGCCCGGGGTGAGGGTCGGGATGATCTCCACCGCCCAGCGGGGGAGGCCCAGGACGCGGCCCGTGGCGCGTGCCTCGTCCGCCTTCTGGGCGTAGATCGTCCTCGTCGACGCCATCTTGAGGATGGCCGCTGCCTCCTTCGCCGCCGCTCCGTCGATGACGTCGGAGAGATGGTGGACGACCGCGACGAACGACAGACCGAGACGTCGGCCGAACTTCAGCAGGCGCTGGAAGAGCTGGGCCACGAACGGGCTGTTGATGATGTGCCAGGCCTCCTCGACCAGGAAGATGCGCTTCTTCCGGTCGGGGCGGATCCAGGTGTGCTCCAGCCAGACGCCGACGATCGCCATGAGGATCGGCATGGCGATGGAGTTGCGGTCGATGTGGGACAGGTCGAAGACGATGAGCGGGGCGTCGAGGTCGATGCCCACCGTCGTCGGGCCGTCGAACATGCCCCGCAGGTCGCCGTCGACCAGGCGGTCCAGGACCAGGGCCACGTCCAGGCCCCAGGCGCGCACGTCGTCTATGGCGACGTTCATCGCCTCCGCGGACTCCGGCTCGGGGTGGCGGAGCTGCTCGACGATGTCGGTGAGGACCGGCTGGCGTTCCACGATGGTCTCGTTGACGTAGGCGTGCGCGACCTTCAGGGCGAAGCCGGAACGCTCGTCCAGGCCGTGGCCCATCGCCACCTCGATGATCGTCCGGAGCAGCGCGAGCTGGCCCGTGGTGGTGATCGACGGGTCGAGAGGGTTGAGGCGGATCCCGTGGTCGAGGGCGGCCGTCGGGTCCAGGCGGATGGGAGTTATCCCCAGCTCCTGCGCGATGAGGTTCCACTCGCCGACGCCGTCCTCGCCCTGGGCGTCGAGGACGACGACCTGGCGGTCGCGGAAGCGCAGCTGGCGCAGGACGTACGTCTTCTCCAGGGCCGACTTGCCGTTGCCGGACTCGCCGAGGACGAGCCAGTGCGGGGCGGGCAGCTGCTGGCCGTACAGCTGGAAGGGGTCGTAGATGTAGCCCTTGCCGGAGTAGACCTCGCGGCCGATGATCACGCCCGAGTCGCCGAGGCCCGGTGCGGCGGTCGGGAGGTAGACCGCCTGGGCCTGGCCGGTGGACGTGCGCACGGGGAGGCGGGTCGTCTCGACCTTGCCGAAGAGGAAGGACGTGAAGGCGTCGGTGAGGACGGACAGCGGGTCCCGCATCAGTGACGTACCTCCTGTTCCGGTCCTCGCCCGGGTGGTGACCCCTGCTGGTCCGAGTGATCCCGCATCGCGGTGGCCCTACCTTCGGATTCCGGTGGCGAACGGGAGGGTGTTGACGAAGGCCCGGTGGTGCTCGCGGTCGCACCACTCCAGCTTCAGGTACGACTTTCCGGCGGAGGCCCTGATGGTCCGCTTGTCGCGGGCGAGGGACTCCGGTGAGCGGGACGAGACGGTGATGTAGCCGACGAGGTTGACGCCGGCGGCGCCGCTGGCCAGGTCCTCGCCGCGCTGGTCGAGGCGGGAGTGGGAGGCCACGTCGCGCGGGTCGACCGTGCGGTTCATCTTGGCGGCGCGGGAGGCCTCCGCCTCGTCGTTGGTCTTCTCCGTGAGCATGCGCTCGATGGCGACCTCGGTCGGCTCCAGGTCCATGGTGACGGCGACCGTGCGGATGACGTCGGGCGTGTGGACGAGGAGCGGCGCGAGGAAGTTCACGCCGACCGGGGTCATCGGCCACTCCTTCACCCAGGCCGTGGCGTGGCACCAGGGGGCGCGGGTGGAGGACTCGCGGGTCTTGGCCTGGAGGAAGTCCGGTTCCGTCGCGTCCAGTTCGGCCGGCCAGGCGTTGCGCTTGGTCATGGCCTGGATGTGGTCGATCGGGTGGTCCGGGTCGTACATGGAGTGGATGAGGGAGGAGAGGCGGCCCTGGCCGAGCGGCTGCCGGACGCGGATGTCGGCCTCCTGCAGGCGCGAGCAGATGTCCGTCAGCTCACGGGCCATGACGACGGCGAGGCCGGCGTCCTTGTCGAGCTTCCTGCCCTGGGGGCGGGCGGCACGGGCCATGGCGTGCGCCTCGGCGGCCAGCTCGCGGGTGTAGTGCATGCAGGCGACCAGGTACGCGCGGTGCTGCTCGCTGCTCGTGGACACCATGGACTGGAGCTGGTCGTACGACTGTCGCAGCCAGCCCGGGGAGCGTTCGTCGCCGCGCTGGGAGACGTCCTTGGCGTGGGCGTCCGGGTCGGCGGGCAGGGTGCGCGCGAGCATCTGGAGCCGGGTGACGAAGCCGTCGCCGTTGGCCACGTGCTTGAGGAGGGTGCCGAAGCGGTCGACGAGGGCTTCCTGGTCCTCGGAGTCGCGCAGGCCGACGCCCGGTCCCTCGATCTCGATGGCGGCGGTGACGGTCCTGCGGTCCGCGTGGAGCAGGACGGCGATCTCGTCGGGGCCGAACGGGGCGGCCAGCCAGGTGATGCGGCCGATGCCCGGCGGCGGGCCGACCTCGACCTCACGGCCGTCGAGGCTGGTGCCTGCCTCCATGGCGGCGGAGCGGTAGGTGGCGCCGCGGCGGACCGTCCGCTTGTAGCTGCGGTTGATCTCGAACCACTTGTAGAACGTGCGCCGCTTGTACGGCACGTAGACCGCGGCGAGCGCCAGCAGCGGGAAGCCCGTCAGCAGGGCGATGCGCGGCACGAGCACCGGGACGAGGAGACCGCACATCATGCCGAGGAACGCGCCCGCGATGATGAGCGCGATCTCGCCGGACTCGCGGTTCCGGCCGATGATCGCGTTCGGCCGGGCGCGGCCGATCAGATATGTACGGCGGGGCGTGACCGGATGGGACAGGTGGGACTCGGTCGTCAACGCCCTTCACCTCCCGTGCGGTTGCTGTTGCGGGTGTTACTGGCGTGGGGGGTGTTGGCGGGGCTCGTGCGGGGCGGGGGTGCGGCGGAGGGAACAGATCCGCCGCCGCCCGCGCGTGAGCTGTGGGCGGCCACGCCGCCGGAGACGGGGTTGGCGGGCCGGGGTCCGCCTCCGCCTCCGCTGTTGTTGTCGGCCCGGGAGCTGTGGGTCTTGATGCCCTGGGCGACGAGGGTGGCGGGGGAGCTGATGACGGCGGCGGCCTTGCCTTCGGCGCCGCTCATCAGGCGGTTGTTGCGGGAGTTGGCGATCTCGTCGCCGAAGCCGGGGACGAAGCGGTAGATCATCGCCGAGGCGAAGATGGCCAGGAGGATGATCGCGAGGCCGGAGACGACGGCGGAGAAGGCGTCGGGGCCGTCGTCGGAGGAGAGGGCGCCGGCGAGGCCGAGGACGATCACGATGACGGGCTTGATGAGGATGACCGCGATCATGATGCCGGCCCAGCGGCGGACGTGGCCCCACAGGTTCTTGTCGACCAGGCCGGCGTAGACGACGGTGCCGAGGAGGGCGCCGACGTAGAGCAGGGCGGCGCGGATGACCAGCTCCAGCCAGAGGACGCCCGCGGCGAGGATCGAGACGAGGGAGACGACGATGAGCATGATGGGCCCGCCGCCGATGTCCTCGCCCTTCTTGAGGGCTCCGGAGAACGTGCCGAAGAAGGTGTCCGTCTGGTCGCCGGTGGCCTTGGCGAGGACCTCGGTCACGCCGTCGGTCGCCGAGACGATCGTGTAGAGGATCAGGGGGGTGAAGGCGGAGGCCAGGACGGTGAGCCAGAGGAAGCCGACGGCTTCCGACAGGGCCGTGGTGAGGGGGACGCCGCGTACGGCCCGCTTGGCGACCGCGAGCAGCCACAGGACGAGCGTGAGGATCGTCGACGCGGCGAAGACGACGGCGTACTGCTGGAGGAACTTCGGGTTCGTGAAGTCGACGTTCGCGGTCTCGTTGACGGCGGCGGAGAGCTTGTCGACGGTCCAGGAGGCGGCGTCGGCGCAGCCTTGGGCGAGGGAGGAGAGGGGGTCGAGGGTGGAGGTGATCTTGTCGGGGACGGTGCTGGTGTCGCCCTTGTCGCCGGATTCTCGTTCGCAGTAGTCCTTGGCGGGGCCGGAGATCAGAGAGCAGGGGTCATTGCTCGACGAGGGGGAGGGCGAAGGGTCGGGGGCGGCGAAGGCGCGGGTCGCTAGAAGAATTGCGCTGACCTGGATGGCCGCCACAGCAGCGGTGAGCGTGACTGCGCGACGCGGGCTAGCGGGCATACGTGAACCCTCCGAACTCCTCGACCGCCTTGCCGATCTCGTCGGCTCCGGAGACGGGATCGTCTGCGTTGACGGGGGTCGGGCCGGTCTTCTGGCTGGTCTCCATGACCTTCCAGTCACCATCGGCCCACTTCAGTTTCAGGGTCACGGTGAACCAGCCGTTGGTCACCGGATTGGTGGTGTTCTCGCCGGTGAGCCCGAACAGGCTGTTGCACCAGACCTCGACTGTCGCGGCATCGGGGTTGTACGACGTTGCCTTGGCGCCCACCGGGAGGGTGCGGTTGACGAAGGTGCTCCCCGAGGGGGCGCTGCCGTCGTCGTTGAGGCCAAGTGTCTTCAAGAACGCGGCGGAGTAGTCGTCGTCGAATCCAGTCCGCAGGCGCTCCAAAGCATCCGGGGCAGCGATGGTTTCGATGATCTGGTGCCGTTTTGCACTGTTGAACATGCCGTCGGAGCCCAGCGCGGCAGTGTAGTTGGTCGCCGCGCTCTGCGCTCCCTGCGTGCTCTGCGCGTATCCCGTGGGGATTCCTGCGGTCTTCGACTTCACCGGTCGCTCGCCCGACGCCGCCGTAGGCGCGGCCTCCGCCTTGTCCCCGCCCGGTGTCCCGTCCGTCTGGTCGTCGTCTCCTCGGTTCGCGAAGGCGATGGCGGCGATGAGGAGGACGATGACGCCGACGATGGTGACGAGGCTTCTGGAGGAGGAGCGGGGGCGGCGGGGTGCGCCGCCGTAGGGGTCGGTGCCGCGGTCGGGGAGGCGGGTGCGGGTCTGGCCGGTGCCGGCGTACCCCCCGTACGTCCCGTCGTCGGTGCCGCGCGAGGACTCGCCGTAGCCGTGGTCGTCGCCCAGACTCATGCCGCGTTCGCCCCTTCAACTTCGACGCCGTACATGGACGCGTACGAAAACGCGTGGCCATACGACGGTAGCCGCGCTGGTTCCCGCGCGGGCGCGGTGTGGTGACTCGACATCAGGGAGACGCAACCTCAGCCGGTGGGCACGACGGACGGGTGGGGTAGTGGGGAACCGGGAAGCGGCGTGCCCGGCCGGGACGTGGCCGGGCCGCGGCGCTACACGGCCATGCCGTACACGATGGTGAAGAGCGTGCCCAGTGAACCGATGATGAAGACGCCGGTGAGACCGGCGATGATGAGGCCCTTGCCCTGTTCGGCGCTGAACGTGTCGCGCAGGGCGGTCGCGCCGATGCGCTGTTTGGCCGCGCCCCAGATGGCGATGCCCAGGCAGAGGAGGATGGCGATCGCCATCACCACCTCGATCATCACGCGTGCCTCGTTGCCCAGGCTGCCGAAAGGCCCCCAGTCCGGGGCGATTCCGCCGATGATGGTGGTGATGTCGCCCTTGTCGGCCGCAATGAACATGTAAGTCACCGCCCCTAGTGGGTAGTTCCGCTGGCTCTGCATCGCGTCCGGTCGGCGTCCGCGCTGCACCCCTGGCGCGGGTGCGCAGAGGTCGGGCCCATTCTCGCCGACAATGACGCTGTCGTATGTCGACTTGGCGTCATTGATTGGCGGGTTTCGTACGTATCCCTTGCTTCCGGCCCGCGCGGGACCCTAACGGGGGACGCGGAACGGTACACGAAGGGTCGTATGGTCACTCTGTGTATCACGGCATGTTACGCCGGGCAACGAGGTTAAATCGGAACCTGTGGTGTGGTCCCGTCGTTAGTCCCCTTTTTGCGGGTGGTTCGGCCTGGTGGGGCCGGTGGTGGTGAAGCGACACGTCCGGCCCCGCTTCTGACGGGGTGTCGGTTCGATGTTCGCCGGGTTTCGAGTGTGCCTGATGTGGACGTAAAGGGTGCGTCCGGGGCGCTGCCGGGACGCCCCAACGACACCTCGATCGCCGAGGCCCTCGGGGAACAGGCGGCCATGCGGCACGTCATCCCGCAGCGGTTCCCGGACGCCCAGTGGATCGACCTGCCGAAGACGTCCTACGGCGCGAACACGTTCGACCAGTTGTACCGGCTCGACGACGGCACGCTCGTGATAGCGGAGGCGAAGGCTCCGCAGGCGAGACCGATATGGCGCAAGGGGGCCGGTGAGGCCGACGGCTGGATGGTCCAGCAGGGCACCCGGCCGTACGTCGAGACGATCCTTTTCGAGATGGAGAAGAACTTCAAGCTCCCGGCGACGGACAGCGCGGGCAACCCGGTGCGGGACGCCTCAGGGAAGCCGGTGACCATCGGCGACATCGCGGACCTGATCGCCGAGGCCCTGGAGAGCGGCAAGCTGCGGTACGTGATGGTGAAGGCGGCGGAGAACCCGGGCACCTACGCTGGGGCGAAGCTGGAGCACTTCCAGATTGACCAAGAGGAGAGAACCAGTGGCCACGCGCATTCCCCGCCACGACGATCCTCCGGGTCTGGCCGGTCGGATCGACGCGGCGGCGGGTCTGGAGGCGCTGGCGGGTTCCGTGGCGAGGGCGTTGGGGCGTTGGGGCGTCTGGAGCAGTCGGACATGTCGCGTCGGCGCGCCCTGGACACGACACTGACCTTCGCGAAGGCGCGGTGCGAGGTGGATTCGAACGCCCCATCGAGGTCGAGTCGGAGTGCCTGCCGAAGGCCCTGCTGACCTTCGCGTGGCGGGGCGAGATCGTCACCTGACCTCCTCGTGCCGAAGAAGGCCCCCGGGTCTCAGAAAGGGCGGGCCGCCTTCAGGAGGCGGGGTGGGAGGTAGGGGGTGGTGATTCGGGTTGTCCAGCCTCGGCGGTGGGCGTGGCAGGTCAGGGCCAGGATGTCGAGGTTGAGGGCGGCGTCGGTGGTGTGGGCGCGGTCGGCGACGCGGTGGTGGTCGCGGTGGGCCTCCAGGGCGTCCAGCAGGGCCAGGTTGAAGCTCTCCTCGTCGCCCTCGACGAGCTGGGAGAAGAGGATCGCGGGTGGTGGGAAGAAGCCCCACTCCTTGGCCTTGTCGTGGTCGTGCAGGGCCCGTTCCGTGATGGGCTCGGGGTCCTCGCCCCGCAGGTAGGTGAGCAGGGCCTCGCGATAGGAGGCGAAGGCGGAGTCGTCCTGGGCGAGGCGGGCGGGACCGGCGAGGACGAGCGGGGCTAGGTGCTCGCGGACGCCGGTGATCAGGGCCAGGTCGACGGCGGTGTGCCAGGCGCCCGGTCCGGCCTGGTCCCCGTGGTAGGCCGGGTAGACCAGGCGCCGGCCGTCGATCGTCACCTCCACGCCCGTGCCGGGGGCGGCGAGTGTGGTGCGGAAGAGGGCGGCACCCATCTCGGCGGCGAGGTGCAGACGGGCGAGCTGTCCGTCGGTGACGTCGGCGGAGTGCGAGGCGCCGGCCCTGAAGAGGATCTCCTGGTAGCCGATGGCCCACGCCAGTTTCGCCGGTGACAGGGGCCTGCCGGCCACCGGGGTGAGGGCCTCGCGCGTGTACTGCTCGTAGTCGGCCTCGCTGGCGGGGTGGATCGGCTGCGGGTTCCCCGGCCGGTCGAACACGACCGGTCCTGCGGCCAGTTCGGCGACCGCGTCCCGGCGCCTGTCGCGGCCGAACCCCCGCACCCGCGGCCCGGGGGCCGCGAAGCCCGTGACCAGGGCGTGCGGCAGGTAGTCCGTGTCGAGGGGCGGCGGCCAGCCCTCCCGGCGGTGGGCGAGGGCCGCCAGGGCGAGGGGGAGGAGGGGCAGCAGGGTGGCGGGGCTGGTCACCGGGCCGGAGAGCGCGCTGTACGGCCGCAGCAGTTCGGTCAGATGGGTGCCGAAGGCGGAACGGTCGCCGCTGGTCAGGGCGTGCAGGGCGTGCAGGGCCGTGGTGTGGGGGTGCCGTAGGAGGCCCTGGGCGCCGCCGGTCATGTGGTCCAGGGAGTGGATCCGGGCGTACGCGGCGTCGAGCGCGGCGAGGACGTCCGCCCGGGAGGGCGGGTGGGCGGCGGAGTCGTCGCCGGTGTCGCCGATGACGTACGCCATGAAGCCGCTGATCAGTTCGACCGAGGGGAGGCCCGCGCCGCCTTCCTGTGCGGCCTCGCGGGCGAAGTGGAAGGCCTCGCCGTGCCATTCGGCCTTGTCGGAGAGGACGGCCAGGCAGAAGGAGTCGAGCCAGCGGTGCGGGGTGGTCGGGACCGGCGCCTCGGGGTGGCCCGGTTCGGGCTCGTAGTCCTGGCCGAAGTTCACGTAGGTGAGGAACACCTGGAAGCGGTGGTGCGGGTGGTACACGGTGTACGCGATCGCGCCGGCCGCCGCCTCGGTGGCGTCGTCGAGGACCGCCTTGGCCTCCGGGACGTCGAGGTCCGGGTTCTGCAGGGACAGGGCGGCCAGGTACTCCACCAGCCGGTCCGAGATCCACCACCACTCGTGGGCCGTCATGGCGCCGGCCCTCGACATCGACCAGACCTCTCCGACGATCCGGTTGTGGAAGTCCTCGCGAACCGCGGATATCGCCGCCGCGTCGACCTGGTGGCGTTCTCTGCGCACTGCTGTCCCGCTCCCCATGGAAGTGATCTTGCTCGCCAGCCTAGGCCGTACCGCGGCGCTTGAGGGAGGCTCGGCGGGTGGGGCGGGGCCCGGAGGGGCGCCCGAGGGAGCGGTTTCGGCCACCGGGCCGGGGCCGAGGGGAGAGAGGGCTGCGGACAGTGGGAGGGGCGCGGGTGGAGGACGGCGAGCGGGACGCGGTGCGGGCGTTCCTGGCGGGGGTGCGGGTCGGTGAGGTGCGCGGCGGGGTCGTCGCGGAGGTGACGTCGCGCGGCGCGGCCGTGGTCCTGGACGGTTTTCCGTCGCGTCCGGTGGGGGCGGTGGGGACGCTGGATCTGACGTGGGGGCCGCGGGCGGAGGTGGGCTTGGTGGTGGGGCAGCGGGTCATGGGGGAGGTGATCGGGGTCGATGCGGGCCGGGGCGAGGTGCGGATGTCGACGGCGGCCACCCGGCATCCCCTGCTGTGGCGGTTTCTGAGAGGGCTTCGGGCCGGGCGGGTGCTGAACGGCACGGTCGCCTCGATCGAGAGCTTCGGCGTGTTCGTGGCGCTGGACGAGGGGCCGGCGCACCCGATCCACCCCGGCGTCGGGTTCGTCACCTTCCCGGAGCTCTCCTGGCGGTACTTCGAGGACCCCTCGGACGTCGTACGGGTCGGGGAGCGGGTGTCCGGCGTGTTCCTGCAGTTCGACACCACCAACGGCGAGGCGCGGCTGTCCCTGCGGGCGTTGCTGCCGGACCCGTTCCAGGAGTTCGCCGACGTGGCCGTGGTGGGGCGGGTGCTGCGCGGGCGGGTCACCAAGGCGGTCCCGTTCGGGGTGTTCGTGGAGGTCGCCGACGGGGTCGAAGGGCTCGTCCGGTCGACCGGGACCGCGGTGGAGGGCCCGGCGGCTCCCGGGGACGCTGTGGCGCCGGGGGAAGGGCTGACGGTGGGGGAGGAGGTGGCGGTGGCCGTCGTCGGGGTCGACCGGGCGCGGCGGACGCTCCTGCTGTCCCTCGTGCGGGCACCGGGCGAGCCGGGTGAGGCACCCGGTACCGGGCGCCCGCCTGCTCGGTGGTGACGAGGCGTTCGCCCCCGGCGGTCACCAGCCGCTCCGGCTCGGCCTCCGAGAGGACGTCGGGGAGGGCGAGCTGTTCGACGACCAGCCAGTTCGGCCTGACCAAGCGGAGTTTGACCGCCGTCGCCCCGACGAGGGCGGCGCGGCGGCCGTCGTTCCGTCCCACCCTTCACACCACTTCATGAGTGGTGCTACGCGCGCGGCGCCTCGGGCAGGTGCTGCGGGAGGGGTGAGCCGCGTCCCCGGCCACGCGGAGCGCCTGGCGGCACCTAGCCGACCGTGTCCGGTGCCCCGACCGTGTCCGGTGCCCCGACCGTGTCCGGTGCCCCGGCCGTCCCCGGTGCCCCGGCCGTCCCCGGGGTCGGCTCGAAACCCTCCACGCCCGCCACGAAAGGGTCGAACTCCCCTGCCTGGAAGCCCAGGACGAACGCGTCCCACTTGCGGCGGTTGGTGGTGACGACGACGTCGGGGGCGCTGGTCTCGCGGATGTAGACCGGGGCCTCCGGGCCGTCCTCGCCGTCCCCTTCGCCGAACGCCAGCTCGAACCAGGGGCCGGGGCCGGTGGCGTCCTCGGGCGCCGCGCGGATCCAGTCGAGATCCGGTGGGATGTCGGACATGACGGGTTCTCCTTGTGGACGAAGGGGACGGAGTGCCGTGAGTGATCATTCCTAAGAAGGAGGGCCGCCTCTACACTTACCGTCGGCGGACTCGCGTGCGGTGAGGGGCGGTTGACGGTGCGTAAGGCATGGATCGTGGCGATCTCCGCTGTCGGCGCCGGACTCGCCTTCGTCATGCTGCTGGTCGTCGGTGTCTATCTGGTCGCCGGGAACCTCGCCAACGGGGTCGGCGGGAAGGCCGTCGGGCTGGCCAAGGGCGCCGTCCCCGCGGCGTACCAGGCGCTGGTGCAGAAATGGGGCAATCTGTGCGACGCCATCAATCCGGCGTTGCTGGCGGCCCAGCTGTACCAGGAGAGCGGGTTCAACCCGAAGGCGCAGAGCCCCGCAGCGGCCCAGGGGATCGCGCAGTTCATTCCGGGGACGTGGGCGACGCACGGGCTGGACGGTGACGGCGACGGCGACCGTGACGTCTGGGACCCGAATGACGCGATTCCATCGGCCGCCTCGTACGACTGCAAGCTCGCCTCGTACGTGAAGGACGTACCCGGTGACCCGACCGCGAACATGCTCGCTTCCTACAACGCGGGTGCGTACGCCGTCATCAAGTACGGCGGCGTCCCGCCGTACAAGGAGACCCAGAACTACGTCAAGACGATCACCACGCTGTCGGAGAGCTTCGCCGCGCCCACGAGCCGCGTCGACCCGAGCGAGCAGGCGGCGGGCGCCATCGCCTACGCCCAGAAGAAGCTCGGCACGCTCTACCTCTGGGGCGGCAACGGCACCGCTGACCAGGGCGGACGCTTCGACTGCTCGGGGCTGACGAAGGCGGCGTACGCGAGTGTGGGGATCACGCTGCCCCGCGTCGCGAACGATCAGTACAACGCCGGGCCGCACCCCTCGCGGGGCGAGCTGCTGCCCGGCGATCTCGTCTTCTTCTCCGACGACCTCACCAACTCCCGCGCCATTCGGCACGTCGGGATCTATGTGGGGGGTGGATATATGATCAACGCCCCGCGGCCGGGCGCGGTCATCCGGTTCGACCCGATTGACACCCCCGACTACTTCGGGGCCACCCGGGTCACCGAAGATGGCGCGAAAGCGCTGCCCAAGACCGTCTGACGGGTGCGTAATTCTCTGTGAACCCCCGCCCTGAGCTGCGGCGACGCGTCTCTCTTCGATAACGTCTGCGTGATCATTCAGTGGAGGGGGGAACGCAGGGGAGAGATGTGTGCGTTCCTATGTGACGTAGCGCGTTGACGCCTACGTACACCACGGGGGTGGCAACAGCGCGGCGCACGTACGGGTGCGGTCGCGAGAACGATGACGAAAGGGCCGCAGCACGATGGCTGGACTCGCCGCGCATGCCGCACTTGCCGCTGATTCCGGATCCAATCCCGACGTCGAGCTGCTCTACGACATCAACGGCCTGGCCAAGGCCGCCCCGACGTGGCTCGACCGGGTCATGGAGTTCGTCGGCGAGTACGGCCTGCTGTTCGCCATGGTGCTGCTGATCCTGTGGTGCTGGTGGGGCGTGCGCAAGCGCGGCGGCGAGGACGCGGCCTCGTCCGTGGCCGCGCTGGTGTGGGCACCGCTGGCCGCCGGTGTCGCCGTACTGATCAACGTGCCGATCCGCGGCTTCGTCGAGCGGCCCCGGCCCTTCCTCGACCATGAAGGGCTGGAGGTGCTCGTCTCCGGCAAGACCGACTACTCCTTCGTGAGCGATCACGCGACCCTGATCATGGCGATGGCGGTCGGACTCTTCGTCGCCAACCGGAAGTTCGGCCTGATCGGCCTCGTCATCGGCATCCTCGGCGGCTTCATCCGGGTCTACATGGGAGTGCACTACCCGACCGACGTGATCGGCGGCTTCGCGCTCGGCACCGCCGTCGCCCTGCTGCTCTCGCCGCTCGCCATGGCGCTGCTGACGCCGGTGATGAAGGCGATCGAACGGTCGCCCCGCGTGGGGTGGCTCGTCCGGGCGCGCGGGCGTGACGGACGGCGCGCGGTGATCCCCGGTGCGCGGGTCGAGGCGTCCTCCGCCGAGGAGCGGGACCTGGCGGCGTAGCCGCGACGGCCCGGCAGGACATGTGAACGGCCCCCTCACCGAGTGCTGGTGAGGGGGCCGTCGTCATGACCGGGTGTCCCGCCGCGGCGTGAGCGTCTCGCCGCAGCCGTGGGAGGGCGCTACAGCGCCTGCGGGAAGGTGAAGAAGCGCTTCGGGTCGTACTTCTTCTTCAGCGTGGTCAGCCGGCCGGCCGCGTCCCCGTAGTACGCCTTCCTCCAGTCCGTGAGCGTGGGGTCGGTGTAGTTCTGGTAGGCGGCGCCGGAGGCGTGGCGGGACATCGACCTGTGGGCGCCGTCGAGCCAGGACTGGGCGGCCGTGCCGGAGGTGCCGGGCTTCCAGGAGGCGAGGTACTGGGCCAGCATCCGCGAGCGGCGGTGGACGAAGGCGGTCGCCGTCGGCGAGACGCGGTTCACCTGGCCGCCGAGTGCCGTGAGGGCGATGCTGCCGGCGCCGCCCTGCACACCGGTGATCCGGGTCAGCAGGGTCTGGATGCCGGCCGGGGAGATCGAGCGGTCGAAGAAGTCCGAGCGTGCTGCGTACGTCTCGCGGCCCAGCCTGCCGCTGGGCGAGCGGCCGGGCGTCGTGCCGGGCAGATGGCACTGGGCGTCCTCGGCGAAGGACCCGCAGCCCGCGTAGCCCTCCATGGCGTCCTCGTACGTACGGCGCTTGAGGGAGACGCTGCGGGCCGGGGCGCCCACCCGGTCGGCGAGCCGGTCCACGGCGTTCTGGAGCTCGCCGTAGGTGCCGAGGGAGAAGGCGGCGACGGAGACGGTCGGGGTGCCGTCGGCCGACTTCGCGAGGTGGCAGGACGACCAGATCTCGTCGGCCTGGGTGGGCCCCCACTCCTGCCACGCCTTCAGGACCGCGGCCGCCCTGGACCACGGCCAGGTCAGGTACGCGGTGACGCCGGGAGGGGCCGCGTGGGTCCTGAACCGGAGTTCGGTGACCACGCCGAAGTTGCCGTTGCCCGCGCCGCGCAGCGCCCAGAAGAGGTCCTGGTGGCTGCTGGCGCTCGCCACCAGCTGCTTGCCGTCCGCGGTGATGAGCGTGGCCTGGGTGAGGCTGTCGCAGGTCAGGCCGTAGGCGCGGGACGTCACGCCGTGGCCGCCGCCGAGGGTGAGGCCGGAGACGCCGACGGTGGGGCAGGAGCCGGCGGGGATGGTGACGCGCTTGGCGGCGAGCGCGCGGTAGACGTCGATGAGCTTCGCACCGGCGCCGATCACGGCCTCGCCGCCGGAGGCCCGGACCTTGTTGAGCTTGGAGACGTCGACGATCAGCCGGCCGTTGCCGGAGGACCAGCCGGCGTAGGAGTGCCCGCCGTTGCGTATCGCGACCTTGAGGTCGTGGGCGCGGGCGTAGGCGAGGGTCGTGCGGATGTCGTCGGGGTGGGCGACATAGGCGACGGCGGTGGGCTTCAGGGTGTCGAAGCGGGTGTTGTAGAGCTGGCGGGCCGTCGTCCACGCCTTGTCACCGGGGCGGACGAGCGGCCCGTCGAGGTCGCGGGCGAGGGCGGCCCAGTTGGCCGCGCCGGGCTTCCGGCCCGCGCCGTGGGCCGTCGTGGTGGTCGTGCGGAGGGAGGCGTCCGTGGCCGTGGCCGAGGCGTCGGGTCCGCCGCCGGAGTCGCAGGCCGAGGTGGCCAGTGCGGTGAGTGCGGCCGCACCGCCGCCGATGAACGTACGCCGTTCCATGTGCGCCTCCCGGTGCGCCGCGATCTGGGGTCGTGAGACGAGACGGCAGTCGGTGGGGGTGGGGTTCCCCTCCGCCGCCCGTGTCGTCGGGTGCCCGCGGCTTCGGGGCGCCCGCCGGCTCGGGTACCCACCGGCGCGGGGGTGATCGGGCCCGCTCTCGGGCTCGGCTGCCCGACGCCGTCGCGCGCGCACGGGTCCGTGCGGGTCCTACATTCGCCGTCGTCGTCGCGTTCGCCGCCGGATACGGTCCACGCGGGTCCACAGCGGTTCCTCACGCGGGGTCGCACCGGCTTTCGCGCGGGTCCGCACTGACTCTTCGCGCGGGCCCGCGCCGGCCCCTCGCACGCGCCTCCGCGCCTCCGCGCCCCGTGTCCGGGCCAGGTGGACGTGTCGGGTATGAGTGGAGTTTCCTTTTCTTGGGGATTAGTGACCCCGGTAACTGCAGATGTGCTGGTCGGTTCTGGAGTGGAGGGTTGCGGTGCGAGGGGCTGTTGGGTCCAGAGGGAGGCGGGCGCCGTAAGCATTCCGTTACCTCACCGCACTGTCGGCAGGGGTTCACTCGCCGTTCACTTCCGTCCATCGGCGGCTTCACCTGATCTGCCTAATTTCGGCCTTACCCGGTGCGGGATGTGGGCCGAGAACGCGGCCCCGCCTCCCGTGACGACAGCAGCCTGAGGGACGACGGTGCCCTGCAAGAGCACTCCTGAGGCTGATACGACGACTTCGCACGCCGCCATGTGGACGGCGGCTCCTGGAAGGAACCCCCGAAAGTGAAGCTTCAGCGCAAGAACCGGCTGCGCGCCCTTTCTCTCGGTGCTGTCGCCGTCACCGGCGCCCTGACCCTGACGGCTTGTGGGTCGGACGACACGGGCGGCAGCACCACGGGCGACAGCACGGCGTCGGCCAACAGCAAGATCGACTGCGGCGACGCCAAGGGCCAGCTGCTGGCTGACGGCTCCTCCGCGCAGAAGAACGCCATCGACGCCTGGGTCAAGCAGTACACGGCCTCCTGCAAGAGCGTCCAGATCAACTACAAGGGAGGCGGCTCGGGCGCGGGTATCACCGCGTTCACCCAGGGCCAGGTCGCCTTCGCCGGTTCCGACTCCGCGCTGAAGCCGGAAGAGGTCGCCGCCTCCAAGGAGGTCTGCAAGGGCGGTCAGGGCATCGACCTGCCGATGGTCGGCGGCCCGATCGCGGTCGGCTACAACGTTCCGGGCGTCGACAGCCTGGTCCTGGACGCCAAGACCCTCGCCCTGATCTTCGACAGCAAGATCACCAACTGGAACGACAAGGCCATCAAGGCGCTGAACCCCGACGCCAAGCTGCCCGACCTCAAGATCCAGCCGTACCACCGCTCGGACGAGTCCGGCACCACCGACAACTTCACCAAGTACCTGATCGCCGCCGCTCCCGACCAGTGGAAGTACGAGGGCGGCAAGGCCTGGCAGGCCAAGGGCGGCCAGTCCGCGCAGGGCTCCTCCGGTGTCGCGCAGGGCGTGAAGAGCACCGAGGGCGCGATCTCCTACATGGAGCTGTCCTACGCCAAGGACGGCATGACCACGGTCGACATCAAGACCGGCGCTCCGGACCCGGTCAAGGCGACCGTCGAGAACGCCACCAAGGCCATCTCCGAGGCCCAGGTCGTGGGCACCGGCAAGGACCTCGCGCTGAAGCTGAACTACACGCCGACCGCCGAGGGCGCCTACCCGCTCACCCTCGTCACCTACGAGATCGTCTGTGACAAGGGCAACAAGGCGGACACCCTGCCCGCCACCAAGTCCTTCCTCACCTACATCGCCTCCGAGGACGGTCAGGGCCTGCTCGCCGACGCCGGCTACGCCCCGATGCCCGAGGAGATCATCACCAAGGTCCGCAGCACCATCTCGGGCCTGAGCTGACCTGAGTGCGGCCCAGCCCCGACCGGGTCTGGGCCGCACCGTCCGGTGCACCGCCGCCAGGAGCCGCCCGCCACCGCGGACGGCTCCGCCCCGAGCCGCCGTCCGCACGACGACGGCTCCGCAGACCGGAGAACCTGATGGACATATCCACGACCAAAGACACTCCACTCCCCTCCACACCGCCGCCCCCCGCCGCGGAGGAGAAGCGCGCCGCCCGCGGCGCCACCCGCCCCGGCGACCGGATCTTCCTCGGCCTCTCCCGCGGCTCCGGCATCTTCCTGCTGGTGATCATGGCGGCCATCGCCGTGTTCCTCAGCTACCGCGCCGTGCTCGCGATCAGCCAGGACGAGGGCAACTTCTTCACCACCTTCGAGTGGAACCCCACCGGCAACCCCCCGGTCTTCGGCATCGCCGTGCTGGCCTTCGGCACCATCGTGTCGTCGGTCATCGCGATGGCCATCGCGGTCCCGGTCGCCGTCGGCATCGCGCTGTTCATCACGCACTACGCCCCCCGCAAGCTGGGCGGCCCCATCGCGTACGTGGTCGACCTGCTCGCCGCCGTGCCGTCCATCGTGTACGGCCTCTGGGGCGCCCTCGTGCTCGTCCCGCAGCTCGACGGCCTCTACGGCTGGCTGAACGACTACCTCGGCTGGACCGGTGTCTTCGAGTGGCAGGGCGGCGCCCCCCGTTCGATGCTCACCGTCGGCATCCTGCTCGCGATCATGATCCTGCCGATCATCACCAACGTGAGCCGTGAGGTCTTCCGCCAGGTCCCGCGGATGCACGAGGAGGCCGCGCTCGCCCTCGGCGCCACCCGCTGGGAGGTCATCCGCATGGCCGTCCTGCCCTTCGGGCGCTCCGGTGTGATCTCCGCCTCGATGCTCGGCCTCGGCCGCGCCCTCGGCGAGACGATGGCCGTCGCGATGGTCCTGTCCTCCAGCTTCGAGATCAACCTCAGTCTGCTCGACCCGGGCGGCGGCACCTTCGCCCAGAACATCGCCAGCAAGTTCAGCGAGGCCACCGAGATGGGCCGGGACGCGCTCATCGCCTCCGGTCTGGTCCTGTTCGTCATCACCCTGCTGGTCAACGGCGCGGCCCGGCTGATCATCGCCCGCCGCAAGGAGTTCTCGGGGGCCAACGCATGAGCAACGCAACTCTCTCCGACCGGCGCCCCAGCTCCCTGCGCGCCGCGTCCCTGCCCAAGTGGTTCTCCTGGGCGGTCGCCGCCGCCTCCGTCGCCCTCGGTCTCGGTGTTTCCGCCGCGCTGGGCCTGGAGAGCTCCATCCAGTGGGCCCTGATCGCCGGGGTCCTCTTCGTCGCCGGGACGTTCGGCATCGCCGCCCGCGTCGAGGGCAAGCGGCAGGCCAAGGACCGGGTCGCGACCAGCGTCGTCTGGGTCGCCTTCCTCCTCGCCGTCACGCCGCTGGCCTCCCTCGTCTGGGAGACCGTCCGCCGCGGTGTGAAGGTCCTCGACACCTACTTCCTCACGCACTCGATGGGCGTGGTCTCCGACACCGAGCCGGGCGGCGGCATCTACCACGCCATCCTCGGCACCCTGGAGCAGGTCGGCCTCGCCACCCTGATCTCCGTGCCGATCGGTGTGCTGACCGCGATCTACCTGGTCGAGTACGGCCGCGGCAGGCTCGCCAAGGCCGTCACCTTCTTCGTCGACGTCATGACGGGTGTCCCGTCGATCGTCGCGGGCCTGTTCATCCTCAGTACCTGGATCCTGATCCTGGACATGGGCCCCTCCGGCTTCGCCGGCGCGATGGCGCTGACCATCCTGATGCTGCCGGTCGTCGTCCGCTCCACCGAGGAGATGCTCAAGCTCGTCCCGAACGAGCTGCGCGAGGCCTCGCTGGCGCTGGGCGTGCCGAAGTGGCGCACGATCCTCAAGGTGGTGCTCCCGACCGCGATCGGCGGCATCACCACCGGTGTGATGCTGGCGGTCGCCCGTATCGCCGGTGAGACCGCCCCGGTCCTGCTGCTGGTGTGGGGTTCGAACTTCATCAACGCGAACCCGTTCTCCGACCCGCAGGCGTCGCTGCCGATGTACATCTACCTCCAGTACGCCAACAGCGGCGGCTCCGGAGCGGCGTACGACCGGGCGTGGGCGGCGGCCCTGACGCTCATCGCCTTCATCATGATCCTGAACCTGGCGGCCCGCGGCATCGCCCGCTGGAAGGCCCCCCGATGACGAGCGCGCGGCTCCGCCGCGTCGACGGTCGCTGACGCGGCCACCCAGCGACCAGATCCCAGCGAATTCCCCGCGAATTCCCCGCGAAAGAAGCAGTGATTCACATGGCCAAGCGAATCGACGTCAGCGGCCTCAACGCCTATTACGGCTCCTTCCGGGCCATCGAGGACATCTCGATGACCGTCGAGCCGCGCACCGTGACGGCCTTCATCGGCCCCTCCGGCTGCGGCAAGTCCACCTTCCTGCGCACCCTGAACCGGATGCACGAGGTCACGCCGGGTGGCCGTGTCGAGGGCAAGGTCATGCTCGACGACGAGGACCTGTACGGCGCCGGGGTCGACCCGGTGTCGGTGCGGCGTGAGGTCGGCATGGTCTTCCAGCGCCCCAATCCGTTCCCGACGATGTCGATCTACGACAACGTGGCGGCCGGCCTGAAGCTCGTCGGCACCAAGAAGAAGTCCGAGATGGACGACGTCGTCGAGAAGTCCCTCAGGGGCGCCAACCTCTGGAACGAGGTCAAGGACCGCCTGGGCAAGCCGGGCTCCGGCCTCTCCGGCGGTCAGCAGCAGCGGCTCTGCATCGCCCGCGCGATCGCGGTCGAGCCGAAGGTGCTGCTCATGGACGAGCCCTGCTCGGCCCTGGACCCGATCTCCACGCTCGCCATCGAGGACCTCATCGGTGAGCTGAAGGAACGGTTCACGATCGTCATCGTGACGCACAACATGCAGCAGGCGGCGCGGGTCTCGGACCGCACGGCGTTCTTCAACCTGGCGGCCGTCGGGCAGCCGGGCAAGCTGATCGAGGTCGACGACACCGAGCGGATCTTCTCCAACCCGTCGGTGCAGGCCACGGAGGACTACATCTCCGGCCGCTTCGGCTAGGCCGGCGTCCGGGCCGGGCCGGGCCGGAGCCGCCGTCCCGGCCCGGCCCCCAGGACCCCTCGTGGCGCTGCATGGCGGTGCCGCCACGAGGTAGGTAAAGGGCCCGTCCCCCGGCTCCCGGGGGACGGGCCCGCGCCCTTTGTCCGACGGTGTTCCCGTCAGAGGAAGGCCAGGTTCACCAACCAGAAACTGGTCGCGGCGACGATGGCCGCCGCCGGCATGGTGATGAACCAGCCGAGGATGATGTTCTTGGCGACGCCCCAGCGGACCGCGTTGACCCGCTTCGTGGCGCCGACACCCATGATCGCCGAGGTGATGATGTGGGTCGTCGAGATGGGGGCCTTGAAGATGAAGGCCGTGATGAACATGATCGACGCGCCGGTGGTCTCGGCGGCGAAGCCCTGCGGCGGGTCGAGTTCGATGATCTTCCGGCCCAGGGTGCGCATGATGCGCCAGCCGCCCGCGTACGTGCCGAGGGACAGCATGACGGCGCAGACGATCTTCACCCAGATCGGGATCGGGTCGCCGTAGTCCTCGACGTCGGCGATGACCAGGGCCATCACGACGATGCCCATCGTCTTCTGGGCGTCCTGCAGACCGTGACCGAGGGCCATGCCGGCCGCCGACACGGTCTGCGCTATGCGGAAACCGTGCTTGGCCTTGTGCGGGTTGGCGCGGCGGAAGATCCACATGATCGCCGCCATCACCAGGTAGCCGACGACCAGGCCGACCACCGGGGAGACGAACATCGGGATGACGACCTTCTCCAGGACGCCGGACCAGTAGACCGTCGTACCGCCCGCGAGGGCCGCGCCCACCATGCCGCCGAACAGCGCGTGGCTGGAGGAGGACGGCAGGCCGAAGTACCAGGTGACGAGGTTCCAGGTGATCGCGCCGACGAGGGCGGCGAACAGGATGCCCATCCCCTTCGAGCCCTCGGGCGTGGAGATCAGCCCCTCGCTGACCGTCTTGGCGACCCCGCTGCCCAGGAAGGCGCCCACGAGGTTCATGACCGCGGCCATGGCGAGGGCCGCGCGCGGGGTGAGCGCCCGGGTCGAGACCGAGGTCGCGATCGCGTTCGCGGAGTCGTGGAAGCCGTTGGTGTACGTGAAGAAGAGCGCGACCCCGATGGTCACGATCAGAGCGAAGGTGTCCATGAAGGGTTCAGGACTCCTTGACCGCGATGGTCTCCACCGTGTTCGCCACGTGCTCGAAGGCGTCCGCCGCCTCCTCCAGCACATCCACGATCTGCTTGAGCTTCAGGACCTCGATGGCGTCGTACTTGCCGCTGAAGAGATGGGCGAGCAGCCTGCGGTGGATCTGGTCCGCCTGGTTCTCCAGGCGGTTCACCTCGATCCAGTACTCGGTCAGGTTGTCCATGGTGCGGAGGTTGGGCATCGCCTCGGCCGTCAGTTCGGCCGCGCGCGCCAGGACCTCGATCTGCTGCTCGACGCCCTTCGGGAGGTCCTCGATGCTGTAGAGGACGACCAGGTCGACGGCCTCCTCCATGAAGTCCATGATGTCGTCGAGGGACGACGCGAGGGAGTAGATGTCCTCGCGGTCGAAGGGCGTGATGAACGAGGAGTTCAGCTGGTGGAAGATCGCATGGGTGGCGTCGTCACCGGCGTGCTCGGCTGCCCGCATGCGCTCCGCGATCTCGGCCCGGGCAGACGTGTCCGCCCCGAGCAGTTCCATGAGGAGCTTCGAGCCCGTGACGATGTTGTCCGCGGAGGCGGCGAACATGTCGTAGAAGCTCGTCTCCCTGGGGGTCAGACGAAAGCGCACAAGGGTTCCTCGGGGTGCATCGGTTTCGGTCAGGGTGATGCTAGGTGCATCATCCGGCCACGGCTAAGGGGCCGTCCCCCAGTGTCGCCCATCGGGCAACGCCGTCGACAGGGGGGCCGCCCGCAGGCCCCATACCCGCCAAAGTTCGATACCATATACCCAGTAGGGGTATACGTCTGGAGGACGCGATGACGACCACCGGGGCCGGCGCGGAAGCGCCCTCCGTCGCGGACACCGTGGAGCCGACGGTCGTGACCGACCACGATCATGGAATCCATGGGTATCACCAGCAGAAGGACGAGCATCTCAAGCGACTGAGGCGCATCGAGGGCCAGATCCGTGGGCTCCAGCGGATGGTCGACGAGGACGTCTACTGCATCGACATACTCACGCAGGTCTCCGCCTCCACCAAGGCCCTGCAGTCCTTCGCGCTGCAGCTGCTGGAGGAGCACCTGCGGCACTGCGTCGCCGACGCGGCCCTCAAGGGGGGCACCGAGGTCGACGCGAAGGTGGAGGAGGCCACCAAGGCGATCGGCCGGCTGCTGCGGACCTGAGCGTCGGCCCGCCCGTCCCGGTGATCGAATTCCGGCCACCGCCCGCGTGCTCGACGGCCCCCGTGCCGTGCCGGGCGGTGGCCGCCCGCAGGTCCGGGGGCGGTGCGCCGGGGGCGGTGGGTCAGGGGGCGTCCTGGGCGCGTTCCTCCCCGACGCGGAGGACCTCGTCGATGCGGTCGGGGCTGAGGCGGTCCCCTTCGGTGGCCGAGGCGGCGATGATGAGTTCACCGCAGAGCTCGATCTCGGCGAGGGCCACGTGGTCATGGACCGCGGTACCACCTGCCGGAGCCACGCGCATCACCTCTTCTCCGCCGTCACCGACTTCCTAGGGTAGGCAGCGGCCCACGGCCGCGCATGGCACCAACGGACCATTTCCGGCCCCCGCGCCGCCCCCCGGGGACTCCCGCGGACCGCGCCGCGGGGCCAGCCGACAGCCCATGAGCCCTCTAGTCCTCGGCGATCTTCCCGGCGTAGATGTCCTCCGGCCGCGGCAGCCGTACGGCGACGTGGACGCCGAAGTCGTACAGCAGGGTCGTGGAGGCGACGTCCACCGTGTCCTGCTGCCGGCCGTTGACGAAGCTGAACCGGTGGCGGACCTTGCGGATCCGGCCCGCGTCGTCGAGGTACGCGTCGAAGGGGACCGTGGCGGTGGCGAACCCGCGGGCCGCGGCGCGCAGCGCGGCCCGGTTGCCCTCGGAGGCGGCGCGGGAGGCGGCGGTGAGGTCGGCGGTGCCGCGGTAGTGGCGCACGGGGGTGCCGTCGACCTCGCTCCGCCCGACGTAGGTCGCGGAGCGGGTGCCGCGCAGCACCTCGGCGGCGGCGAACGGGTCGGTGGCGCCGCCGGTGACCAGGTTGCCGTCGGAGAGGGTGCCGGTGTCGACGCGGACCCATTTGTCGGCGGGGACGCCCGCGCCCCGGTTCTTCATGAACAGCGCGCCGGGGGCGAGGAGTTCGGTGATGGGGCGGTGCTCGCTGAGCCCGGCCGGGTCCTGCGGCAGCAGCACCTTCAGCCGGCCGAGCCGGCGCCCGTAGTCGTAGACGCCCTCGCCGTGGATGGTGACGCGGGTGCCGCCGGTGGCCATCTCCATCTCGGTGCGGGCCTTGGAGCTGCCCGCGCGGACGAGGGTGGGGGCGGCGCGGTGCAGGAGGTCGACGGGGTCGGCGGGGGCGGCGTCGTCGCCGGGGGTGCCGGGGCCGCAGCCCAGGGGGGACACCAGGAGTCCCGCCGCGACGACCACCGAGCCCGCCGTGCTGTGCCGCCGCGTCACCATCGCCCGCAAACCCCCTGGCCGGTCCGTACCGGGTCCTGCTGTCGTCCGGTTAACGACGGGTAGGGGCGGTCGTCACGCGGATGCCTCCGGCACGTGCGGGACGGGAGCCGGTGAGACGTTCACCTTGCTTGGGTAACGTCACCGTGTGGCACAGCACGACGAGGCGGTATTACCGCAGGAGCACCGCACGACGACCGTCGAACAGGGCCGTTTCTGCGTGGCCCGCTGCACCTGCGGATGGCGCGGCCCGGCGCGCCGGGCCCGCAGCCTGGCCCGCACCGATGCCGAGGGGCACACCGGCGAGGGGTGAGGGGCGGCCGGGCCGGGGTCAGGCCAGGCGCAGGGTGGCCAGGAACTCGTCGACCAGTTCCCGGTCGCGGGGCTGGGTGAGGCGGGCGCGGGCTGCGGCCGGGTCCAGCCAGAGCAGGCGGTCCACCTCGCGGCCGGGGGTGAAGGAGCCGGAGGTCGCCTCGGCGGCCCAGTAGCTGACCCGCTTGGCGCGTCCGCCCACGAAGTAGTGGGTCGAGGGCAGGCGTGGTCCGGGCTCGCAGCGGTAACCGGTCTCCTCCTCGACCTCGCGCAGCGCGCCGTCGAGCGGGGTCTCGTCGCGCTTCAACTTGCCTTTGGGGTGCGACCAGTCGTCGTACTTGGGCCGGTGGACCAGACAGATCTCCAGTGCCCCGGCGGCCGGGGAGCGGCGCCACAGGACGCAGCCCGCCGCGTGGATGACGTCGTCGCTCATGACGTGCTCACCTTCTCCTTCTGCCAGGACTGCTGGAACGCGAAGCGGGCCGCCTCGACCTCGTGCCGCTGGTCGGCGTGCAGGACACCGAGGGCGTAGGCGGTGGCGGGGGCGATCCGGGGGGTGCGGGCGGCGGCGGCCGCGGCGGCTGCCGCCTCGGAGGCGTCGCGGTGGCGGTTGAGGGCCTCACCGGCGGCGAGGAGTCGTACGTCCACGGGGACCGCCCGGGGGTGGAGGACCTCCAGGGCGTAGCGGTGGAGGCGCAGCAGGAGCCGCACCTGGTGCCAGGGGGCGTCCTGGGGGTGGGGGGCGGTGTCGGGGGACAGGCCGTGGACGAGGGCCTCGGCGTTGTAGGGGTGGCCGGCGGTCAGCAGGGGGAGACCGGCGACGGCGTCGCGGAGGCGGTCGTGGGCGGCCGCGGCCAGGGGGCGCAGGTCCAGGGCGGACGCGGTGGGGGTGAGGGGGACCTCGCTGGCGAGGACGGCGACGCTGTCGGCGACGGCGTGGAAGCGGGAGGAGCCGAGCGCCTGGAGGGCCGCCGAGTGGGCCCGGGTGCGGGCGAGGGTGAGCTGGCGGTCGAGGAGGGCGCCCGCCTTCGCGGCGCCGATGGTGAGGTTGCCGCGGTCGGGGGTGGCGGGTCCCGCCCGTTCCGCCCCGGCGGTGCGGCCCGCCACGGTGGCGCCGGTCTGGGCGGGCAGTCCGGCGGCGGCTCCGGAGAGCCGGTTGAGGGCCAGCACCAGGCGGTCCAGCCGGGCGGCGTAGGCGTGCTCGCGGCCCAGGGTGCCCGACAGCCAGGCCAGTTCGGGGCGGAGGGACTCCGACCAGTCGGCGTCGAGCAGGGGGCGGAAGGTGTGGAGGGTGCCACTGATGCGGCGGGCCGAGCGGCGCAGGGCGAGCGCCGCGTCGGCCGACTCCTCGGCTCCGGACTCCCCCGTTCTCGGCTGCGCTCGCGCGGGGGCGCCCCCGCCGCCCCCACCGGTCTCCCGGTGGGTGCGCAGCGCGCGGAGGAACTCGGTGGCCTGGCTCCGCAGATAGCCGGCGAGGGCCTCGGCGGTGACGGCCGTGGAGTTCCTGGGGTCAAGGTGTTGCTGTGCCACGCCGGCGCCTCCGGGCGTCAATGAGCATCTCCTGGACGTTGCGCAGGGGCTGGCCGTCCGTGTCGGTCGAGTGCCGGGTCCACTCGCCGTCGGGGCCCAGGTGCCAGGAGGAGGTCGTGTCGGACATACCGGTCTCCAGCAGGCGGTTGAGGGCCGCCCGGTGCGCCGGGTCGGTGACTCGTACGAGGGCCTCGATCCGGCGGTCGAGGTTGCGGTGCATCATGTCGGCGCTGCCGATCCACACCTCGGGCTCGCCGCCGTTGCCGAAGGCGAAGATCCGGGAGTGCTCCAGGAAGCGGCCGAGGACGGAGCGGACGCGGACGTTCTCCGAGAGGCCGGGGACGCCGGGCCGTACCGCGCAGATGCCGCGCACCCAGATGTCGACGGGCACCCCGGCCTGCGAGGCCCGGTAGCAGGCGTCGATCAGGGCCTCGTCGACCATCGAGTTGACCTTGATGCGGACGTAGGCGGGACGTCCGGCGCGGTGGTGCTGGACCTCCTTGTTGACGCGGGCGATCAGGCCGTCGCGCAGGGACTTGGGGGCGACCAGGAGCCTGCGGTACGTCTCGCGGCGGGAGTAGCCGGAGAGGCGGTTGAACAGGTCGGAGAGGTCCGCGCCGACCTGCTGGTCGGCGGTGAGCAGGCCGAGGTCCTCGTAGAGGCGGGCCGTCTTCGGGTGGTAGTTGCCCGTGCCGACGTGGCTGTAGCGGCGCAGGGTCTCGCCCTCCTGGCGGACCACCAGGGACAGCTTGCAGTGGGTCTTGAGGCCGACCAGGCCGTACACGACGTGGCAGCCCGCCTCCTCCAGCTTGCGGGCCCACTTGATGTTGGCCTGCTCGTCGAAGCGGGCCTTGATCTCGACCAGGACGAGGACCTGCTTGCCGGACTCGGCCGCGTCGATCAGGGCGTCCACGATCGGGGAGTCGCCGGAGGTCCGGTACAGGGTCTGCTTGATCGCGAGGACGTCCGGGTCGGCGGCCGCCTGCTCCAGGAACGCCTGCACGGAGGTGGAGAAGCTGTCGTACGGGTGGTGCAGCAGGACGTCCCGCTCGCGCAGGGCGGCGAAGATGTCGGGCGGCGACGCGGACTCGACCTCGGCGAGGTCGCGGTGGGTGCCGGCGATGAACTTCGGGTACTTCAGCTCGGGCCGGTCGAGGGCGCCGATGCCGAAGAGGCCGGTGAGGTCCAGGGGGCCCGGCAGCGGGTACACCTCGGCCTCGGAGATCTTCAGCTCGCGGACCAGCAGGTCGAGGACGTACCGGTCGATGGACTCCTCGACCTCCAGGCGCACCGGCGGCCCGAAGCGGCGCCGCATGAGTTCCTTCTCCAGGGCCTGCAGGAGGTTCTCCGCGTCGTCCTCCTCGACCTCCAGGTCCTCGTTGCGGGTGAGGCGGAAGGCGTGGTGCTCCAGCACCTCCATGCCCGGGAACAGCTCCTCCAGGTGGGCCGCGATCACGTCCTCGATGGGGACGTAGCGGCTGGGGGACGCCTCCAGGAAGCGGGAGAGCAGCGGCGGGACCTTCACACGGGCGAAGTGCCGGTGGCCGGAGACCGGGTTGCGGACGACCACGGCCAGGTTCAGCGACAGGCCCGAGATGTACGGGAAGGGGTGCGCCGGGTCCACGGCGAGGGGGGTGAGGACGGGGAAGATCTGGTGCCGGAAGAGCGTGAACAGGCGGGCCTGCTCCTTCTCGGTCAGCTCCCCCCAGCGGACCACGTGGATGCCCTCCTCGGCGAGTGCCGGGGCGATGTCCTCGTGGAAGCAGGCGGCGTGCCGCGCCATCAGCTCACGCGAGCGGGCCCAGATCATCTCCAGCACCTCGCGGGGCTGGAGACCGGAGGCGGACCTGGTGGCGACGCCGGTGGCGATACGGCGCTTCAGACCGGCCACCCGGACCATGAAGAACTCGTCCAGGTTGCTGGCGAAGATCGCGAGGAACTTGGCCCGCTCCAGCAGGGGCGTGTTCGGGTCCTCGGCGAGTTCCAGAACGCGCTCGTTGAAGGCGAGCCAGCTGCGCTCCCGGTCGAGGAAGCGGTTCTGCGGCAGGCGGTCGCCGTCGTACGGCGCCTCCTCGTAGGCGTCGAGGTCGGCGTCCATGTCGGGTTCGAGATCGGAGACGACCGCGGCCACCGTGTGGGGGCGGTGCGCGGCTATGGAGCCGACGGACGGCTGCGCGTGCTGGACCTGTGCCTGGGCGTTGGACTGGCTCATGGCACCATTCTTCCGCGCCGCGAGCATCACAGGCGCGTCGGAGAGGGCCGGAGGGAGCGCGACGGCGTTCTGGGCGATGTCCGCGTCGATCCGCGCGACGACGTCGTCGGTGCCGCCGGGGTGGGCCGCGGTGGCCGTGGGACGGCCGTTCCCCGCGCTCTTCCCGTTGCTTGGGCCGTTGCGTGGGGGAGGCGAGGGCTCGGGCGGGACGGGGTTCATTGCGGAAGCGTCGCAAGGCCGTCTGAATCGCCGGTTACGGAGAGCTTACGTGCGGGATAGCGCAGGGAGGCTCGCCGGTTCCCCGGGCGTGCGCCTTCCCGCCCCCGAAGCGCCGCACCTGCGCGCCCCGCGCCTGTTCACGCCTTCGGTACGCCTTCGGTACGCCTCCGGCACGCCCCTCCCCCGTAGGAAGGGCGTGCCGGGTCCGGGGCGCGGTCAGCGCGTACGGCGGCGCAGCAGCCAGTAGGCGGCGCCGGTGGCCAGGGCGGCGACGGTGAGGACGACGCCGGTGGTCATCAGGTGCAGGGGCCAGAAGTGGGCGGCCGGATACCCCTCCGGGAGCCTGCTCCCGCCGGTGCCGGTGCCGGTGGGCCACAGCTCGTACCAGTGGTCGTCGAGGTACAGGTGGAACCAGAGGACGAAGCCGAGGGCGACGGCCAGGGCGGGCAGGGCGCGCCGCAGGGCGATGCCCGCGAGCGCGCCGACGGCCAGGGCGCACAGGGCGTACGCCAGGACGGCCGGGCCGCGGTTCACGAAGGGGTCGGTGTAGTACCACTCGTCGCCCCGCAGGTCCCGGCTCGCCGACCAGAACCAGCGGTAGACCAGGACCAGCACGGTGGTCCCGGCGGCCAGGGCGACGGCCGGCACCGCGAGCCTGGCGGTGAGCCAGCGGGCGGGGCTGACGGACTGGGCCCAGGCCAGCTGGGCGGTGCCCCGCTCCAGCTCGCGTCCGACGAGGGAGGCACCGGCCCAGGCCGCGACACCGCAGGAGGAGTACGCGACGAAGGTGCCGATCCAGCTCCGGGTGAGGGAGTGGCTGAACGTCATCACGTCGACGCACCCGCCCTCCAGCTCGCGGCAGGCGGCGAGTTCGGCGCGCAGCCGCGCACCCGGGACGTGGTGCACCCAGAGCATCCAGCCGACCATCAGCAGGACGTACCCGCACCACACCAGCGACGCCGGCCGGTGCACGCGCAGCACGGTCCAGGCCAGACCGCGCGGGCGGACCCTCCGGCGGGCGGCGGGCACGGCGGTACCGGAGGCGCTCGTCATGACATGCCTCCCGTGCGGCGGCGCAGCAGGTGGAAGGAGGCCAGGACCAGCAGGGCGGTGACGGCGAGGACGATGCCGGTCTCGACGAGCTGGAGGGGCCAGAAGTGGGAGGAGGGGTGGTACTCGGTCCAGTAACCGACGACGTCGCCGCGGCCGCAGTCGTCCTGCTCGCAGAGCATGTTCGAGAGGCGGTCGCCGGAGGCGGTGACGACGCCCTGGTCGATGAGCGCGCCGGTCCAGCGCGGCTCCGGGGTGGCCGAGTGGGCTTCCACCACCGGCCACAGCCGCTCGCGGTACCCCTGGAGGGCGATCATGAGGGCGAGCGTGCCCGCGAACCCGGCGGCGAGCGCGGGCAGCGAGCGGCGCACCAGCAGTCCGGCCACCACGCCGACGGCCAGGGCGAGGAGGGCGTAGGCGGTGGCGAGGGTGCCGTTGCCGGTGAAGGTCGTGTGGTCGAACCAGTCCCGGGTGCCCACCGCGTGCCGCAGCGCTTCCTCCCGCCACCACACCAGGCGGTTCAGCAGGGTCAGCAGGACCGTCCCCGACACGAGCAGGGCGGCGGGGACCGCCAGCTTGGCGGCGAGCCAGTGGGCCGGGGCGACGGACTGGGTCCAGGCCAGCCTTGCCGTGCCGCTCTCCAGCTCGCGGCCGATCAGCGAGGCGCCCGCCCAGGCCCCGATCAGGGTGGGGGCGACGGTCAGGACGGCGCGGCCCAGGGTGACGGCCAGGTCGTAGCGCTGGTACGCGGGGCCCATGTCGCAGTAGACGGCCTCGACGCAGGAGCTCCTCAGATAGGCGTCCCGGACGGCGTCGAACCCCGGTCCGGCGGCCCACAGCAGTCCGCCGCCGAACATGGCCACCAGCAGCCCCCAGAACCACAGCGCCGACTGGTGCGGGCGCAGCACGGCGCGGGCCAGGCCGCGGGAGGGGTGCGGGGGACGGCGGTCCGGTGCCCCGGCGGACACCGCGGTCACGGCGCTCATACGGAGGCTCCCCGGGAGTGCGTCTCGTTGTTCTCGCTGTCGCTGTCGCTGTCGCTGTCGCTGTCGCTGTCGCTGTCGCTGTCGCTGTCGCTGTCGCTGTCGCTGTCGCTGTCGCTGTCGGCGTAGTGGGTGTCGCCGTCGTCCGTGAGGGTGAGCGCCGGGGCGCCGGGGGCCCGCAGGTGGGCGAGGACCAGCTCCTCCAGGGTCGGCTCGGCGGTCTGCCGACGGGGACCGATCGGTCCCCGGGGCCGTACGAGCGCGGTCATCTGACGGCCGGTCGTCCGGGACTCGACGACGGTGTGCGGGGCGAGGTCGCCGATCGGGCCGGTGACCAGCGTGTGGGCGGCGAGGAGGCCGTCCATCGGGCCGGCGAGGCGGACGCGGCCGCCGCCGAGGAGGAACAGGTGGTCGCAGGAGCCCTCCAGTTCGGCCACGACGTGCGAGGACATGACAACCGTGGTGCCGTGTTCGGCGGAGTCCGCGAGCAGGGTGCCCATCAGCTGGTGCCGGGCCAGCGGGTCGAGGTCGGCCATCGGCTCGTCCAGCAGCAGCAGTTCGGGCCGCTTGCCGAGGGCGAGGGCGAGCGCGACCCTGGTGCGCTGGCCGCCGGACAGGGAGCGGACCCGGGAACCGAGGTCCAGCCCGCCCTCCTCCACGATCCGCCCGGCCACGGCCGCGTCCCAGCGGCGGGGGTTCAGCTCGGCGCCCATGCGCAGGGTCTCGCCGACGGTGAGCTGCGGGTACAGGGGCTTGTCCTGGGCGACGTACGCCATGCGTTCCCGGGCGGCCGCCGGGGTCGTGCCCAGTACGGCGATGCTGCCCTCGGTGGGCACGAGCAGACCGGCCGCGTGGGCCAGCAGGGTCGACTTGCCCGCGCCGTTCGGTCCGACGACCGCGCAGACGCGCCCCACGGGGAGCCGCAGCGTGCAGTCGCGCAGCGCCCAGCCCTTCTGCCGCCACCCGAACCTCTTGCCGAGTGCGGCCGCCTCGATGGCCGTTTCGGTCATGCCCCGTCCCCCTGATCTGCCGTGAAGTGTTCGTCCAGTGCGGCGGTGAAGAGCGCCTCGACGTCGCCCCGTTCGAGCCCGGTCTCCTTGGCCCGGAGGGTCCATGCGGCCAGCTCCGCGCGCAGCGGGGAGTCGACCGGACGGGCGCCCAACGACTTCCGTACGAAGGTGCCGAGGCCGCGGCGGGCCTCGACCAGGCCTTCGCGCTCCAGCTCGCGGTAGGCCTTCAGCACCGTGTTCGGGTTGATGGCGGTGGCCTCCACGACCTCGCGGGCCGTGGGCAGCTTGTCGCCGGGTTCCAACAGACCGAGGCGCAGGGCCTGTTTGGTCTGCTGGACGATCTGCACGTAGGTGGCGACACCGCTGCGCCGGTCGATGCGGTACTCGACCACTCGAACAACCACCCTTTCACTAATTGAGTAGTGAAAGGGTGGTGCAAGAGAGGGGGCGGTGTCAACACACCGCCCCCTGCCTGTGGACGACTTCGCCGGGGCGGCCTCGGCTCCCGCCGGGGCTCCCGCTCGTGCGTCAGGTCTCGCTGCGGTACATCAGGTCCGTCTCGTACGTCACGAAACCGAGGCGTTCGTACACCGTCACCGCCGCCTTGTTGTCCGCGTCGACGTAGAGCATCGCGGTCGGCAGGCCCTGTGCGGCCAGGTGGCGCAGGCCGATCGTGGTGAGCGCCTTGCCGAGACCGCCGCCCTGGGCGCCGGGGCGGACGCCGACGACGTAGACCTCGCCGAGCTGTTCGGCGGCGTGCACCTTCGTCCAGTGGAAGCCGACGAGTTCGTCGCCGCGGAACGCCAGAAAGAAGCCGGCCGGGTCGAACCAGGGCTCTGCCTCGCGGTCGTCGAGGTCGCGCTGGGTGAGGGAGCCCTGTTCGGGGTGGTGGGCGAAAGCCTCCGCGTTCGCGGCGAGCCAGGCCGCGTCGTCCTCGCCGGGCACGAAAGCGCGAACGGTGACGCCCTCGGGGAGGACCGGCTCCGGGGGGTCGAAATCGGCCAGCGACCGGCGCATCTGGCGCAGTTCGCGGAACAGGGTGAGGCCGAGGACCTGGGCGAGGTGGCGGGCGGCTGAGTGGCCGCCGTGCGCCCAGACGCGCAGCCGTTTGCCGGACTCGGCGAGCAGGGCCGAACCGAGGGCCCGCCCGTGGCCGTGGCCCCGGTGCGAGGGGTGCACGACGAGTTCGGCGGCGGGTGCCTCGACGGGGTCGGTGTCCTCCAGTTGGGCGTAGCCGACCAGGGTGTCGCCGACGGTGAGGAGGAGGTGGCGGACTCCCTCGCGGGGTTCGCCGCGGAGTTGGAGCCGGCCCTGCTCGGACACCGCGGGCTGGCCGTCGACCTGGGCGGCCTCGTCGAGGAGGTCGAGGACGGCCGCCCTCTGGTCGGGGGTGAGTTCCAGGCGGGTCTCGATACTGCGGGCGGCTGTGTGGGGCCGGGCGGTGTCGTCGCTGGTCATGGGTTCGAGGTTAACCGGGGCCCGCCGCGAGGGGGTGCCTCGGAACGAGGTCGGTTCCCCGAGGTGGCGTGCACGGCCGCGGATGGCCTGATCCCGCCTGTGTGGGGGAGCGGCGAGTGCCGCGTCCCGTCCCCGTGGAGCAGCGGCGGGTGACGCGCTTGCGCACGCGCGTGGAGCGGTACGAAGTCCACGGCGAAGAAGTCCGCGACGGCGACGCGCTTGCGCACGCGCGTGGAGCCGTGCGTGAGGGGGCTCCGTCCCTGTGGGGGAGTGGTGCGTGAGGAGATCCCGCCCCTTGGGGGGCGCCGTACGTGAGGGGATCCCGCCCCGTGGCGGCGCCGTACGTGCGGAGATCCCGCCCGATGGCGGCGCCGTACCTGACGCGATCCGTCCTGCGGTGGCGCCGTAGGTGACGTCTAGATCCCGCCACCGCGGTCGAGTTGTGCCGGGGGCGTCCGCCCTCGCGGCGGAGTGGCGCACGGGGGACTTCCGTGCCCCTTTCGGGTGGGCCGTACGCCCCGTTTTGTCAATCATCCTCCTCGATGGCAACCAGGTCGTAACCATGAACCCCCTGTCGCGCTACGCGCGTTGAATCTACGCTTCGGGCCGACGGGGCCTGTTCTCACGTTTTCCTCACGTCTCTTACGAACCAGGGGGGCACATGTCAGCCACACCCCACGCGCAACGCCGTGGCAGCCGCCGCAACCGGATCGTCGCGGTCGCGGCCGGCCTCGCGACCGTCGGTGCGCTGGCCGCCGCCGTCCCGGCGAGCGCCGGTGAGGCCAAGCCGGGCAAGACCAAACCGAGCCGGTACCAGGACGTGCAGCTGCTGTCGTTCAACGACCTGCACGGCAACCTGGAGCCGCCGGCCGGTTCCTCGGGCCGGGTGACCGAGCTGCACGAGGACGGTACGACCACGACGATCAACGCCGGTGGTGTGGAGTACCTGGCCACGCATCTGCGCGACGCCCGCGGGGACAACCCGTACTCGATCACGGCGGCCGCCGGTGACATGGTCGGCGCCTCGCCGCTGCTGTCGGGCCTGTTCCACGACGAGCCCACCATCGAGGCGCTGAACAACCTCGACCTGGACGTCACGAGCGTCGGCAACCACGAGTTCGACGAGGGCGCCAAGGAACTGGCCCGCCTGCAGAAGGGCGGCTGCCACCCCACCGACGGCTGCTACGTCAAGGGCAAGAAGTTCAAGGGCGCGGACTTCCCGTACCTCGCGGCGAACGTCATCGAGAACAAGACCAAGAAGCCCCTCCTGAAGCCCTACTGGGTGTGGAAGAAGAACGGCGTCAAGATCGGCTTCATCGGGGTGACCCTGGAGGACACGCCGGGCGTCGTCTCCGCCGAGGGCGTCAAGGGCCTCACCTTCAAGGACGAGGTCAAGACGATCAACAAGTACGCCAAGGAGCTGGAGCGCCAGGGCGTGAAGTCCGTCGTCGCGCTCATCCACGAGGGCGGTGCCCCCGCCTCCACGTCGTACAACTACGACTGCGACTCGCCCGGCGCCGGTGACGGCATCTCCGGCCCGATCGTCGACATCGCCAAGAACGTCACCTCGAAGGTCGACGCCCTCGTCACCGGCCACACGCACGCCGCGTACGCCTGCACGATCAAGGACCCGTCGGGCAAGCCGCGCATGGTCACCTCGGCCGCGTCCTTCGGCCGCCTCTACACCGACACGACGCTGACGTACGACCGCCGGACCGGCGACATCGCCCGTACGGCCGTCAAGTCCGCGAACCACGTGGTGACCCGTGACGTGGCCAAGGCCGCCGACATGACGGACCTGATCAACCGGTGGAACACGCTGGCCGCGCCCATCGGCAACCGGCCCATCGGCTACATCTCCGCCGACATCCCGAACACCGGCACCGAGTCCCCCATGGGTGACCTCATCGCCGACGCGCAGCTCGCCGCCGGCAAGAAGCTGGACCCGGAGACCGACCTCGCGCTGATGAACCCCGGCGGTGTCCGCGCGCCCCTCACCTACGCGGCCAAGGGCAGCGAGGGCGACGGCGTCGTCACCTACGCGGAGGGCTTCACCGTCCAGCCGTTCTCCAACACGGTGAACCTGCAGAGCTTCACGGGCGCCCAGCTGGTGCAGATCCTCAAGGAGCAGGTCAGCGGCTCCAACGCGGCCTCGCCGAAGATCCTGCTGCCGTCGACCGGGTTCACGTACACGCTGGACCTGACGAAGACCGGCGCCGACCGGATCGTCGTCGACTCCATCAAGCTCAACGGCGCGCCCCTCGACCCGTCCGCCACGTACCGCGTCGCGACGAACAGCTTCCTCGCGGGCGGCGGCGACGGCATCACCACCCTCGGCCAGGGCACCAACGACCTGGTCGGCGGCGACGACCTCGCCGCGCTGGAGGAGTACCTGCTCGCCAACTCCTCGGCCGGCAACCCGATCGCCCCGCCGGCGGCCAACCGCATCACCATCGTCAGCTGACTCCGGCTCTGACCCAAGCCCTGGCTTGTAGCTCTGGCTTGTAGCTCTGGCCGTCCGGCTCGTCGGCCTACCGTCGGCCGTATCGTCGGATCCCCGCGTCCCGGTGTCTCCGGGGCGCGGGGATCCGCGTTTCCGGCGCGCCGTGCCCGCTCAGCCGCCGGCGGTGGTCCGCTCCACGGGGATCCACAGCTCCGCGTCCGCCTCGGTGCCGTCCTCGGAGAGACGGGTGCGCAGGAGCTCCGGGCCCGGCCTGCTCTGGTACGGGTTGGACGGGAACCACTGGGTGAACACGTCCCGCCAGAGGTGCTGGAGCGCCTGGGGGAACGGGCCGGAACTCTCGAAGACGGCCCAGGTGCCCGCCGGGACGGCGAGCGAGTCCAGGTCGTCCGGGACGTCCGGTTCGGCACCCGACATCACCACGGCGTGGTAGTAGTCGAGTTCGGTGCCCTCCGCCCGGCTCGGGTCGAGGTTGTCGCTCACTCCGACGATGCCGGCCGGTTCCCCGTCCGACAGCGCGGCGATCCGCTCGATCGTCTCCCGCCCGAGCCCCCGGACGAACGCGACGATCCCGGGGTTCATCCCCTCATGGACCAGCGGCACCCTGACCTTCCTCCCCACCACACGGAACTCCTCCTTCTCCGCGACCCTGTATCGCATACTGCTCCTCCCTTCCACGACGAGACGGAAGGACATCCGAGGCTGCGACCGCAGCGCCGCGCGGTCCCGCCGGGCCTCGCCCGGCCCCACCCCGTGCATCGCCTTGAACGCCCGTGCGAACGCCTCGCCCGAGCCGTAGCCATGGCGCACCGCGATCTCCAGCAGCGTCCGCTCCCCGGCGAGCACCTCGGCGCCCGCGACGGTGAGCCGCCGGCGCCGCACGTACTCCGAGAGCGAGATCCCCGCGAGCGCGGAGAACAGCCGCCGGAAGTGGTACTCCGACGTGGCCGCGATCCGGGCCAGCTCGGTCACCTCGACCGGCTCGCCGGGCTCGGCGATCCGCGCCTCGATGCGATCCAGGGCCTCGTTCAGCCGCTCCAGCACCTCGGTCTCCTTCCCGTACGCCGTCCACGCTAGGAAGGGGACACCGCACCGCACCCGACATCCTGTGCCCGGTCCGATCGGGTCAGTTCATGTGCGGGTGGGAGGCGAGGGTCTCATCGAGGAGCCGCCCCGGCTGACGACGATCCGTACGACGCCCTCCAACCGCTCCACGGCCCGGGTGAGCGCGAACCACCGATCCGAAGGGGCGTCGCATCTTCTTCTTCGACCACGGACACGGCCGGCTGATCTACGATTTCGCGCCTCGTACGGAGGATCCGCAGATCGTCGTGGATGAGGTTTTCTGGCAATGACCGGAGCCCTTTCTACGAGGGCTCCGGCGCGTCCGGCGGAGGGGTGGCCGCGCCCGGCAGCCGAACCGTTGCCAGTGTGCCGCCGCCCTCCGCTCGGGTCAGGGTGACCTGGCCGCCCGCCTGTTGGACCGTGCGGGCCACGATGGACAGGCCCAGGCCGGACCCCGGGAGGGCTCTCGCGCTGGGGGAGCGCCAGAAGCGGTCGAAGACGTGGGGGAGTTCGTCGGCGGGGATGCCGGGGCCGTGGTCCCGGACCGTGAGGACGCCCGACTCCAGCGCCACCTCGATCGTGCCGCCCTCGGGGCTGAACTTCACCGCGTTGTCCAGGATGTTGACGATCGCCCGCTCCAGCGCCGACGGCTCGGAACGTACGTACCAGGGCCGGAGGTCCGACGTGATCGTCAGCTCGGGGCCCCGCAGCCGGGCCCGGCGCAGCGCGGCCTCGACCGTCTCCTGGAAGTCGACGATCTGCAGTCGGCCGCCGTTCTGGCCGGAGTCGGAGCGGGACAGCTCCTGCAGGTCGCCGATGAGTGAGGCCAGTTCCGTCATCTGCGCCTTCACCGAGGCGAGCAGGGCCTTGCGGTCGTCGGGCGGGATGGGGCGTCCCGTCTCCTCGCTGCGGCTGAGCAGCTCTATGTTCGTCCGCAGGGACGTCAGCGGGGTGCGGAGTTCGTGGCCCGCGTCGGCGATCAGCTGCTGCTGCAGGTCACGGGAGCTGGCGAGCGCGCTCGTCATCGAGTTGAAGGAACGGGACAGCCTGGCGACCTCGTCCTCGCTCTCCTCCTCCACCGGGATACGGATGCCCAGGTCCTCCGTGCGCGCCACGTGCTCGACGGCGTCCGTGAGCTTGTCGACGGGGCGCAGCCCCGCACGGGCCACGGCCAGCCCGGCCGCTCCGGCGCCGACGACTCCGATACCGGAGACGAGGAGGAGGATCAGGGCCAGGTCGTTGAGGGTGGCCTGGGTGCCGTGCAGGGGGAGCGCGGCGATCAGCGCCGCGTTGGACAGCTGGCCGGTGTCCGGATCGGCGATGCTCACCGGCTGGGTCTTGACGCGTACGTCGTTCCCCTTGGTGTCGGTGCCGTTGTGGTAGACGGCCTCGGTGCGCTCGGTGCCGTTCACGACCTCCATGTCGGTGTGGGTCACCTTGACCAGGCCGGAGGAGAAGTCCAGGACACAGGATGTCCCGTCGTCCAGCACCACCTGGACGTAGGTGTTGCGGGGGCCGAAGCGGGGGTTCTGCTCGCCGACGGTCTGTGTGCAGTTGTTGACCGCGTACCTGGCCTGGTCCTGGATCGCCCCCATGCTCATGGCCTTGTCGAGTTCGTCGTCGACCAGGTCGTACAGCTTCCCCCGCACGATGAACCAGCACGTCACCGACACCGCCGCCACCGCGAACGCCACCGCCGCCGCGACCAGCAGGGACAGGCGGGTGCGGATCGGGAGGGTGCGGTAGCGGCGCAGGACCTTCTTCACTCCGCGCCGCCTTGTCGCAGGACGTACCCCACGCCCCGCACCGTGTGGACGAGGCGCGGCTCGCCGGCCGCCTCCGTCTTGCGGCGCAGGTACATGACGTACACGTCGAGGGAGTTGGAGCTGGGTTCGAAGTCGAAGCCCCAGACGGCCTTCAGGATCTGCTCGCGGGTGAGGACCTGGCGCGGGTGCGCCATGAACATCTCCAGCAGCGTGAACTCCGTGCGGGTCAGCTCCACGGGCCGGTCACCCCGCCGCACCTCACGGGTCGTCAGGTCCATCCGCAGGTCGGCGAAGGTGAGCGCCTCGTCCTCCTGGGCCGACTCGGCGACCGCCGCCGCGTACGAGCTGCGGCGCAGCAGCGCGCGGACGCGGGCGAAGAGTTCGTCCAGCTCGAAGGGCTTGACCAGGTAGTCGTCGGCGCCCGCGTCGAGGCCGGTGACACGGTCGCCGACCGTGTCGCGGGCCGTCAGCATCAGGATGGGGGTGGTGTCGCCCGCGCCGCGGATCCGGCGGGCGGCGGTCAGGCCGTCCATGCGGGGCATCTGGATGTCGAGGATCACCAGGTCAGGCCGGTACGCGGTCGCCTTCTCCAGCGCGTCCGCGCCGTCGACCGCGACCTTCGTGTCGTACCCCTCGAAGGCGAGGCTGCGCTGGAGTGCTTCGCGCACCGCCGGCTCGTCGTCGACGATGAGGATGCGCTGGGGTTCACGGTCGCCTTCGGCGGGGCTCATGGTCGTGTCGGTCCTCGGGTGCGGTGGGACGGGGGACGTGCGGGGGTGCGGGAGCGAGGAGTGGTCGATCCGGACTCAGCCTCGCACGTTCCAGGGCCTCGGGTCGGGCAGGGCTGTGGATAAGTCGGACCTAAGCCGATCATCCGACAGTCGTACGGCGGGTGCGGGCGGTGCGGGCCGCCGCTGCCTTCGACTTCCGTCGGGGAACCATGGTCCGGCCGGCGGCGGGCGCGACCTCGGGGGCCCGCGTCACCGGCGCGTGCAGCTCGGCCGCCACCGCGAGCGCGAGTCCCAGCCCGGAGGGTCCGGCGAACCCCGGTCCGGCGAGCCCCGGTCCGATGAGGCCCGGTCCGATGAGGGCCGGCCCGGCGGAGCCCGGTCCGGCGGGGCCGTCCGCGGCCGGGACGTCGTGCGCAACCTGCTTGATCATGTCGACCTCCAGGTCGAAGGAGTGTCAGTCGGTGGCCGGGGGAGCGGGAGGGGAGGGGACGGCGGGGGTGGTCGCGGGGGCCGCGGACGGCGGCCGTGGACCTCAGTCCGAGCCGCCCGCCCGCAGCGTGCTCAGGTCGGACTTGACCGTGTTGATCGGGATGGCGAAGCCGAGGCCCGCGCTGCCGGCGTCGCCCGAGGAGGACGCGGAGTACATCGCGGAGTTGATGCCGATGATGTTGCCGTTCATGTCGATGAGGGCGCCGCCGGAGTTGCCCGGGTTGAGGGACGCGTCGGTCTGGATCGCCTTGTACGTGGTCGTCGAGGAACCGGTGTCGCCGTTGAACTCCTGGCCGCCGAACTCGAACGGCCACCCGCCGCCACCGCCGCCCTGCTGCTGTTGCTGCTGCTGGCCCTCGTTCGTCGAGACCGTCACGTCACGGTCGAGAGCGGAGACGATGCCGCTGGTCACCGTGCCGGTGAGCCCTTCGGGGGAGCCGATCGCCACGACCTGGTCGCCGACCTTGACCCCGTTGCTGTTGCCGAGGGTCGCCGCCTTCAGCCCGGAGGCGTCCCGCAGCTTGATCAGGGCGAGGTCCTTCTTGCTGTCGGTGCCGACGACCTCGGCGGTGTACGTCTTGCCGCTGTGGGTCGTCACCTTGATCTGGGAGGCGCCGGAGACCACGTGGTTGTTGGTGATGATCTCGCCGCCGCTGGTGATGATCACACCGGAGCCGGTGGACTCGCCAGCGTTCGAGCTGGCCTTGATCTCCACGATGCTGGGGCTGACCGCCGAGGCGACACCGGCGACGGTGCCCTTCTCGCTGGTCGGCACGACACTCGTGCTGGTCGCGCTGGAGGCGACGGTGTCGTTGCCCGTCAGCTCCTGGATCCCGTACGCCGTACCGCCGCCGATCGCCGCCGCGACGATCGCCACGGCCGCCACCAGCGCGAACGGTCCCTTGGCGCGCCTCCTCGACGCGGACGCGGGAGCGGCACCGGAGGACACCGGCTCGGAGAGGAGAGCGGTCGGCGCGGAGCCGTACCCCGCGGACCCGTACCCCGCGGAGCCGTATGCCGCGGACCCGTCGTGCCCCCCGGACCCGTGCCCCGTGGAGCCGTGCTCGGCCGATGCGGGCGCGGAGCCGTGGTCGGGCATGGACGCGGAGACCGGCGGGGTCTGCGGGGCCGGCTCGTAGGCCGGCGGGGGCGGCCACTCCGGGTTCACCGGAGAGGTGCCGTGCTGCTGGTCGCCCTGGTAGGGGTTCTCGTATTCGCCGCTGCGGCGGAAGCTCTCGGTCATGACTCCGAGCCTGACGCGCGACCATGAGAGCTTCCTGAGTGCTCCCTGAGAAGCCCGGCAGAACCTCGTATGCCCCATATAAAGGCACTCGCGGTCGGTCACATGGGAAAGGAAGGCCGACGGCCATGCTGAGGCCGGATAACGCAGTGGGCGAGGGTGCCGCAGAGGAAACCCTCGCTCGCGCTACGCGCAGCCGCAGGACCGCCGGGTGACCAGCTTCGACGGGAACAGTTTCACCCGTTCCCGCTGGGAGCCCGCCACGCGGAGGCCGTCGTCGAGGACGAGGTCGACCGCGGCGCGGGCCATCCCCGTGCGGTCCGTCGCGACCGTGGTCAGCGGCGGGTCGGTCAGCGCCGCTTCCTTGACGTCGTCGAAGCCGGCGACCGCCAGCTCGCCGGGCACCTCGATGCGCAGCTCGCGCGCGGCGCGCAGCACACCGATGGCCTGGTCGTCGGTGGAGCAGAAGATCGCCGGGGGTCGGTCCGGCCCGGAGAGCAGGTCGAGGGCCACGTTGTACGCGTCGTAGCGGTTGTACGGGGCCTCGAAGAGGCGCCCCTCCGTGGAGATGCCGGCCTCGTCCATCGCGCGGCGCCAGCCCTCGACGTGGTCGGAGACGGGGTCGCCGACCAGCGGGGTCTCTGCGATGCCGCCCAGACAGGCGACGTACTCGTGTCCGTGGGAGAGGAGGTGCTCCACGGCGAGCTGGGCGCCGCCGAGGTCGTCGGTCACCACGGCGACGTCGTCGATCGCCTCGGGCCGCTCGTGCAGCAGCACCACGCGCGCGTCCCACGCCTCTATCTCGGCGGCAGCGTTGTCATTGAGCGCGTGGCTGACCAGGATCAGCCCGGAGACCCGCATCCCGAGGAACGCCCGAAGATAGTGGACCTCGCGCTCGGCGATGTAGTCGGAGTTCCCGACGAGGACCATCTTGCCGCGCTCGGCGGCCGCCTGTTCGACCGCGTGCGCCATCTCGCCGAAGAAGGGCTGCCGGGCGTCCGGGACGATCAGGCCTATCAGCTCGGTGCGCCGCGAAGCCATGGCCTGGGCGACCCGGTCGGGCCGGTACCCCAGTTCCTTGATCGCGGCGAGGACACGCTCGCGCGTGGCCGGGGCGACCGGCCGGGGTCCGTTGTTGATGACGTAGCTGACGACGGCGGTGGAAGTTCCCGCCAGTCGCGCCACGTCATCCCGAGTCACCTTGGCCACGCGCGGAGTCTACGCGGATGGACCGCCCCTGGGCAGGGCGTACGGGGGCTCGTCTGGACGAGATCCGCGCGTCCGCCGTGCGCCGCGTGCGGGGTGGGGCGGCGCACTACGCCTCGGCCGCGACCTCGGCGGCCTCCAGGGGTGTCGTCTCGTCCGCATCCTCCGCCTTTGAGCGTCCGGCCTTGGCCTTCACCTCGTCGCTCGCGCGCTCGCCCTTCTCGGGTGTAACGAATCGATAACCGACGTTGCGGACGGTGCCGATCAGCGACTCGTGCTCGGGGCCGAGCTTGGCGCGCAGGCGCCGTACGTGGACGTCCACGGTGCGGGTGCCGCCGAAGTAGTCGTAGCCCCAGACCTCCTGCAGCAGCTGGGCGCGGGTGAAGACGCGGCCGGGGTGCTGGGCGAGGTACTTGAGGAGCTCGAACTCCTTGAAGGTGAGGTCGAGCACGCGGCCCTTGAGCTTGGCGGAGTACGTCGCCTCGTCGACCGACAGGTCGCCGTTGCGGATCTCCATCGGGGAGTCGTCGTTGACGATCTGCTGCCTGCCCATGGCCAGCCGCAGCCGTGCCTCCACCTCGGCGGGGCCGGCGGTGTCGAGGAGCACGTCGTCGATGCCCCAGTCGGCGGTGACGGCGGCGAGGCCGCCCTCCGTGACGACGAGGATGAGCGGGCAGCCCGGCCCGGTGGAGCGCAGCAGCTGGCACAGACTGCGGACCTGCGGGAGGTCCCGGCGCCCGTCGATGAGGATCACGTCGGCACCGGGGGTGTCGACGAGGGCGGGGCCTTCCGCCGGGGCCACCCGCACGTTGTGCAGCAGCAGGCCGAGAGCCGGGAGCACCTCCGTCGACGGCTGGAGGGCATTGGTCAGGAGCAGCAGAGAACTCATACGTCTGGTTCCTCCTCGGTCCCTGCGAGGACGTTTACGGCACTGCGAACTGCACTGCGGAACTTCACAGCGATCTGCTCTGCGTTCCCGGGGCCCGTACACCTGCGGTCACCTGGTGTTTCCCGCTTCGTATACAACGCTTCCGAAAGCACAAAAGGACCCGGGGGCTACGTTGCCCGAGTCCTCTGTCCAGCAGAATAGCCCACATGAGCGCTGGTCCGGCAGGTGATGTGACGCGATCTTTCGATATCCCGGACTCTGAGACGGGTGATCGAACCGCTTCCCGACCGCCGACGATCCCCGTGCGCAGGTTTCTGAGCACGGAAGACGGGGTGAATATCGAGGCCGTATACGACCCGGGCGGTGTCGTATACAACGCCTCTCACCTTCTCTCCGAGGACAGGGGAAAGCCACTCGAAAGCCGTTCGGAGACTGCCACCGGTCGTGCGGAGACGGCTGCCGGTCGTGCGGAGACCGTCGCCGGTCGTCCTGCGACTGCCGCCGGTCGTCCGGAGGCAGTCTCCGGACGTTCCGCGACGACCGCCGGTCGTCCGGCGATCGTCGTCGCGCACGGGTTCACGGGCGGTGTGGACCGGCCGCATGTTCGCAGGGTGGTCGCGGCTCTCGGCCGGTACGGCTCCGTCGTGACCTTCTCCTTCCGTGGCCACGGACGCTCCGGGGGCCGTTCCACGGTGGGCGACCGCGAGGTCCTCGATCTGGCGGCCGCCGTCCGCTGGGCCCGTGACCTCGGGCACGAGCGCGTCGCCACGGTCGGCTTCTCCATGGGCGGTTCGGTCGTCCTGCGCCACGCGGCCCTGCCGGACGCCGGCACCGACGCGGTCGTCTCGGTCAGCGCGCCCGCCCGCTGGTACTACCGGGGCACGGCCCCCATGCGCCGCCTCCACTGGCTGGTCACCCGCCCCGCCGGCCGTCTCGTGGGCCGCTACGGCTTCGGCACCCGCATCCACCACCGGGAGTGGGACCCCGTGCCGTCCTCGCCGGTGGAGTCGGTGCCCCTGATCGCCCCCACGCCGTTGCTGATCGTCCACGGCGACCGGGACGGCTACTTCCCGGTCGACCACCCCCGCATGCTCGCTCAGGCCGCGGGCGGGCACGCGGAGCTGTGGCTGGAGGAGGGGATGGGCCACGCGGAGCACGCGGCCACCGGGGAACTGCTGGACCGGATGGGGGAGTGGCTGGTGGAGCGAGGGCTGGGCGGCCCGGTCCGCCCGCGGTTTCTCCACGGCACGGACTCCCCCGTAGCCTGACCCCGTCACGACTAACCAAGAGGAACGCAGATGCCAAAGGGCACTGTCCGCTACTGGGCCGCGGCCAAAGCCGCCGCCGGCATCTCCGAGGAGCCCTACGACGCGGACACCCTCGCCGAGGCCCTCGGCGAGATCCGTGAGCGACACCCCGGCGAACTCGTCCGCGTGCTGCGGCGATGCTCGTTCCTCGTCGACGGGAACCCCGTGGGCACCCGTGAGCATGAGACGGTACGTCTGGCCGAGGGCGGCACGGTCGAGGTGCTCCCGCCGTTCGCAGGAGGGTGACCCCCACATCATGAGCAACCAGCCGTACGGGTACGAGGGCCACCAGGGGCACCCCGGCTACGACGCCCACCAGCAGCCTGAGCAGCGGCAGTACCGGGCCGAGCAGCACCAGGCGCACCAGCAGCCGCAGCACTCGCAGCAGCCGTACGCGGCGCAGCCGCAGTGGCAGGGGAACGAGGACGAGCGGGCCGCCCACGCGCAGCAGTACACGCAGCAGTGGGAGGGCCAGACCTGGGAGACGCAGGTGCAGCCGCAGGCCGCCCCCTTCGCGGCGAACCTGACGGAGACGGCGTACCTGCCCGCGCAGACGGCCGGCCGCCCCGCGCAGTGCGCCCCGGAGTACCAGCCGGGAGGGCAGGCGTACCCCCAGGGACAAGCGGCTCCCCAGGGACCAGGGTTTTCTCAGGGGCCGGCGCCGGTGGCCGCGCACGACCATGCCCAGGGGGGCGACCCGGCCGGCTCCGGCGAGGCCGGGCCCTCGTACGGGCCGCCGACGCTCACCGGGAACGCGCGGATCACCGACGCGCAGCGGGCGCGGGCCGAGGGACGGTCGCCGATCATCGAGCCCGGCATGCAGCCGGCGCTGATCACGGCCGTACTGGGGCTGCTGCTGGCGGGTGCTGCGGCGCTCGGGGAGTACGCCCTCGCCGTACCGCTGGTGATCCTCCAGGCCGTGACGGCGGCGGGCTGGTTCCGGCTGAACGGCATGTGGCCGGCCCGGCAGGGCATCGTCCTGGCGTTCGCGGGCGCGCTCGCGGCGGACGCGGCGCTGTTCGCGGCCGGGCGTGAGCACGCGCCCGCGGCGATCCTCGGCACGCTCGGGGTGTGGGTGCTGCTCGGGATCGTGCTCGGGCTGCGGAGCCACGCGGACCCGGAAGAGCGGATGTACGGGCTGATGGCGACGGTCGCGTCGGCGGCCCTGGCGATCATCGCGACCGGATATCTGGCGGCGGACGCGGACGCGGTCACCGTCGGCGCGGTCGCGGCCGCGGTGGCCGTGGTCGCGCGGGCGCTGCCGTTGCCGACGGCGGCGTCGGCGGTGGTGGCGCTGCTGGCGGCGGCCGGCGCGGGGGTCGCCGTCGGCGGGATGACCGATCTCGGCAGCTCCGGCGCGCTGTTGGGAGCGGGGGCCGGGGTGTGCGCCCTGGTCGGACACCGGGTCGCCAGCTACGACTACCCGTCCCGCTTCGTGCACTTCACGGCGGGCGTTGCGCTGCCCCTCGCCGCGGCGGCACCGGCGGTGTACCTGCTGGGCCGGGCGCTGGCCTGACGCGGGGGCGCCTTGCCGCTCGGCGCCCCGCTGTCCGTTCCGTTCTGCGGGGGCATGCGCGGGCGCTGCGGCGGGTGCGTCGCGGCCGTTCGCGGAGTTGCCCGCGCCGCTGAGAAGCGCGGGGCGGTGACACATGCGGCTCCGCCGCGTGGGCGCGATCAGTCCCCGCTCACCCGCACGCGAACCCCGGTCCATACCGGCCCGCGTCCTGTCACAGGTGATCAACAACGTTCAGGAGTTCGCCCCGGCTTCGCTTCCGCGCGATTACCCTCGCCCGGAGCGGCCACTCTGGTCGTTGAGGACGGGCGGGCCGCCGAGCGGACAACGGGGGGAACACGAAGACATGCGCGCACTGCGGGTACTTGTGATCGTCGCCGTGATTCTGGGCGGCCTCTTCGTGGTCGCGGACCGCGTGGCCGTCGGGTTCGCCGAGGACGAGGTAGCCCGGAAGCTCAGGAGCAGCGAGGGCCTGACCGCCACCCCGGACGTGTCCATCAACGGCTTCCCCTTCCTCACCCAGGTCGCGGGCGGCGAGCTGGACGACGTCGAGGTCGGCATCTCCGACTACGAGGCCGCCACCGGCAACTCCGACGACAGCATCCGCATCTCCGACCTGACGGCGCGCATGCGGGGCGTGACGTTCTCCGGCGACTACAGCTCCGCCACGGCCGCCTCCGCCACCGGCACCGCGAACATCTCGTACGACGAACTCCTCAAGGCGGCGAAGTCCGAGCCGACGCGGATCCTTCCCGGAGTGACCGCGCAGGTCACCGGTCTCTCCGACGGCGGCAACGGCAAGATCAAGGTCAGCATCAAGGTCTCGGCCCTGGGCTCCGCCACCACGTACCCGGTGCTCAGCACCGTCACCGTCGACGGCGACATCGTGAAGGTCCACGCCGACAACCTGCCGAACCTCGTGGTCCAGGCGGCGGAGGGCCAGGTCCGTTCGATCACCGACTTCCAGCAGAAGATCGACGGTCTGCCCGGCGGCATCAAGCTCGACAAGGTGGAGGCCGCGCCGGACGGCGTGGAGATCTCGGTGCGGGGTTCGAACGTCCGGCTGGCCGGGTAGTCCGGTAGCCGGGGCCGGAGGGCCGTCGGCCCGTCGGCCTGTCCGGCCTGTCCGAAGGGCGAGACGGCGGCGTCCGTACCGTAGATGTGACGACGGCCGCACCGACCCCTCCGTCCCTTCCGTGCCGGCGTTCCCTCGATCTGATCTCACAATCCGGACGATCGTGTCTCAGAATACGACATGCCGGTGACACGCCCGCCTGTCCGTCCCTACGATCGACCACCATGAAGCGACAGGCGGATCTCACGAAGCGGCGGGCAGTAGACCTGTGCCGCGTCGCCGCCATGCTCTGTCGCACTTTCTGAGCGGCAGCCCAGGCCTGCCGCGTTCCCCCGCCCTGCCCAGCCAGGGCACACATCCGTGCGCGCCCGGCCGAACCGCCGGAGGCGCTTCGCACGTCCCGCCGCAACTGCCCCGGAGGAGAAGAAGCATGAGCCGCAGCGACGTCCTCGTCGACGCCGACTGGGTCGAGGCCAACCTCGACAACCCGAACATCGCCATCGTCGAGGTCGACGAGGACACGACCGCGTACGAGAAGAACCACATCAGGAACGCGATCCGGATCGACTGGACGAAGGACCTCCAGGACCCGGTCCGCCGTGACTTCGTCGACCAGGAGGGCTTCGAGAAGCTCCTGTCGGAGAAGGGCATCGCCAACGACACCACGGTGGTCCTCTACGGCGGCAACAACAACTGGTTCGCGTCGTACGCCTACTGGTACTTCAAGCTGTACGGCCACGAGGACGTCAAGCTGCTCGACGGCGGCCGCAAGAAGTGGGAGCTGGACGCCCGCGAGCTGGTCGACGAGGTGCCGGTGCGCCCCGCCACCGAGTACAAGGCCAAGCCGCAGAACACCGCGATCCGGGCCTTCCGTGACGACGTCGTCGCCGCGATCGGCTCGCAGAACCTGGTCGACGTGCGCTCGCCCGACGAGTTCTCCGGCAAGCTGCTCGCCCCGGCCCACCTGCCGCAGGAGCAGTCGCAGCGTCCGGGCCACGTCCCGTCCGCCCGCAACATCCCGTGGTCGAAGAACGCCAACGACGACGGCACCTTCAAGTCGGACGAGGAGCTCAAGGAGCTCTACACCGAGGAGCAGGTGGACCTCGCCAAGGACACCATCGCCTACTGCCGCATCGGTGAGCGCTCCGCGCTGACCTGGTTCGTCCTGCACGAGCTGCTCGGCGTCGAGAACGTCAAGAACTACGACGGCTCCTGGACCGAGTACGGCAGCCTCGTCGGCGTCCCGATCGAGCTCGGCGCCAACAAGTAAGCACCCAGCGGTACCCGCACACCCCCGTTCGTCCCGACCGGCCTTCCTTCCGGTCAGACCCCTGATGGAGAAAGACATGTGTGGAGCGAAGGCCGGCGGCCCGGACGCCTCGACGATCAAGCCCGGTGAGACCACGATCCAGGGTCAGGTGACCCGCGACGGCGAGCCGGTGACGGGCTACGTCCGTCTGCTGGACTCGACCGGCGAGTTCACGGCGGAGGTCCCCACCTCCGCGACGGGCCAGTTCCGCTTCTACGCGGCCGAGGGCACCTGGACCGTCCGCGCGCTGGTCCCCGGCGGCACCGCCGACCGCACGGTCGTCGTCGCCGAGAAGGGCGCGCTCGCCGAGGTCGCGATCGCCGTCTGAGGCACCCCGTGAACGGCTGAAGGGCCGCGCCCCCCTGGGTTGGACGCCTGGGGCGCGGCCCTTCGGCATGCCCGCCGTGCCGGGCCTACCCTGGAGACATGTACGCGCGGCGGCGCCATCGCTACTTCATCATGATGGGGACGTGCCTGACGCTCTTCGTCCTCGCCTGGGCCGTCGTACGTCTCTGGTCCGTCCCCGTGGCGGTCGGCATGTGTCTGGTCGCCATGGTCATCCCGCCGCTGGCCGCCGTCGTCGCGAACCGGCGGGGACCCGACGACCGCTGGTGGGACGACCCGTCCGGCGACCCCCAGTCCGACGAGTGGTGGGACGAGCTGGACGGCAAGAAGCGGCACGGCCGCAGGCCCTGAGCCGCCCGCCCGGCCCACCGCCCCGGCGCCGCAGGACCGTTCCTCCCGGAGCACGCGTCAGTAGACGAGCGCCTGGGTGTCGTCCGCGAGCGACTCCTGCACGAAGACCTGCGCCCCCGCGATCCGTACGCCCTTGATGACGTCCTGCTCGGTGATGTCGCGCCGCGCGGCGCACTGGGTGCACAGGGTGAGACGGCCGCCGGCCAGGATCGAGTCGATCAGATCCGGCAGCGGCGCCGCGTGCGGCAGCTCGAACTCGGCGGCCCGCCCCGGCAGCGCGAACCACGCCGACTCACCGGTCAGCCACAGGGAGACCTCCACCCCGCTGGCCACGGCCACCGCGGCCACCGTGAACGCCTGGGAGCAGCGCTCGGGGGCGTCCGCCCCCGCCGTCACCTTGATCACGAGCTTCTTCGCCATGCCCGCAGCGTAGTCCGCCGCTCTCCCGGTGCTCCGCCGACCGCACGGGGCGACCGCGCGGGTGCGACCGCGCCGGTGCGGCCGCGCGGACCTCACGGACCGTCCCCGGACCGGGCCGCGTAAGCTGGGGGCCGGCCCTGTGTAGTACCGAACCTTCGCTCATCTCGAGGAGCACCCCGTGGAACTCTTCTTCGAACTCCTGCTGGTCGCGGTCTGCGTCGGCGTTCTCGCCTTCACCGGACTGGCTGTGAAGAAGCTGTACCAGGGCCAGCGCTGACCGACCACCCCAGGAACCGCCACTCATGATCGAGATCCCGTCCGACCTGCACAAGGACCTCGTCCCCCTCGCCTTCCTGCTCGGGAACTGGTCCGGTGCGGGCGTCCACGACTTCCCCGGCGCCGAGAAGTGCAACTTCGGCCAGGAGGTCTCCTTCAGCCACGACGGCCGGGACTTCCTCGCCTACCACTCCCACACATGGGTGCTGGACAACGAGGGCAACAAGGTCCGGCCGCTGGAGTCCGAGTCCGGTTTCTGGCGGATCGACGCCGACCGCAAGGTCGAGGTCACCATGGTCCGCAACGACGGTGTCGTCGAGGTCTGGTACGGCGAGCTCGCCGACAAGAAGCCCCAGATCGACCTGGTCACCGACGCCGTGGCCCGGACCGCCGCCTCCGGCCCCTACACCGGCGGCAAGCGGCTGTACGGCTACGTCAACAGTGACCTCATGTGGGTCGGCGAGAAGCAGACCCCCGAGGTCGAGCTGCGCCCCTACATGTCCGCCCACCTGAAGAAGGTCGTCACCCCGGAGGACGTCGAGCGCTGGGCCAAGGCCCTCCCCGACGACATGCCGGACGACGGCATCGCCTTCTTCAAGTAGTCATTACACTTCCAGTGTGGTGAGCACCGACTGGAAGACTGATCTGCGGCAGCGCGGTTACCGTCTGACTCCGCAGCGGCAGCTCGTGCTCGAAGCCGTGGACACCCTGGAGCACGCGACCCCCGACGACATCCTCGCGGAAGTGAGGAAGACGGCGTCGGGGGTCAACATTTCCACCGTCTACCGGACCCTGGAGCTCCTGGAGGAGCTGGGACTGGTCAGCCACGCCCATCTGGGGCACGGGGCGCCGACGTACCACCTGGCGGACCGGCACCACCACATCCACCTCGTGTGCCGGGACTGCACCACGGTCATCGAGGCCGATGTCTCCGTGGCGGCCGAGTTCACGGACAAGCTGCGCGAGACGTTCGGCTTCGACACCGACATGAAGCACTTCGCGATCTTCGGCCGCTGCGAGGACTGCTCGGCGAAGGCCGCGAAGGCGGCGCGCACCGGCACGACCACGCGGAGCGGGGACGACGGGGACGACGGGGCGGGCCGGAGCACCCGGGACGACCTGAAAGATTCAAATACCGGGTCGTAGGCTTGGTCGTATGAAAAGCCCTCTGCTGTCCCTGCCCGGCGCCGTCCCCGCGGAGGGCGTGGACGAAGGTGTCGCCGCCCACTACGGCGATCTGTTCCGCGAACAGCGCGCCCTCGCCGACGGCACCGGATTCGTCGACCTCTCCCACCGCGGCGTCATCACCGTCACCGGCCAGGACCGTCTCGGCTGGCTGCATCTGCTGCTCACCCAGCACGTCAGCGAACTCCCGACCGGCCAGGCCACCGAGGCCCTCATCCTCTCCGCCAACGGGCACATCGAGCACGCCCTGTACCTCGTCGACGACGGCGAGACGGTGTGGGCCCACATCGAGCCCGGCACCCAGGAGACCCTGCTCGCCTACCTGGAGTCGATGAAGTTCTTCTACCGGGTCGAGGTCGCCGACCGCACGGACGACTTCGCGGTCGTCCACCTCCCCGCCGGGTCGATCACCGAGGTCCCCGACGGCGTCGTCGTCCGCGAGACGCCGTACGGCCGCGATCTCTTCCTCCCCCGGGCCGACCTGGAGACGTACGCCGAGAAGGCCGGCCCGGCGGCGGGCCTGCTCGCGTACGAGGCACTGCGGGTCGAACAGCACCGGCCCCGCCTCGGCTTCGAGACCGACCACCGCACCATCCCGCACGAGCTGGGCTGGATCGGCTCGGCGGTGCACCTCCAGAAGGGCTGCTACCGCGGCCAGGAGACGGTCGCCCGCGTGCAGAACCTGGGCAAGCCGCCGCGGCGGCTGGTCTTCCTCCACCTCGACGGCAGCGAGGTCCATCTGCCGCCTCCCGGCACGGACATCCGGCTCGCCGACGACGGCCCCGAGGGCCGCAAGCTCGGCTTCATCACCACGTCCGTACGCCACCACGAGCTGGGCCCGGTCGCGCTGGCGCTGGTGAAGCGGAACGTCCCCGTGGACGCGCCGCTCCTGGCCGACACGACCGCGGCGGCCCAGGAGGTGATCGTCGAGCCGTAGGGGCCGTCCGGCCCGGTGCGGGCGCCCCGGACGGGGGTTCGGGCGCCCGCACAGCCATCAGGACCGTGCCGCGTCTCCGGCAGGCGTGCTACATCTCCAGCAGGACCGTGAAGGGGCCGTCGTTCGTCAGCGACACCCGCATCTTCGCGCCGAACCGCCCCGTCGCCACCGTCGCCCCGAGCGCCCGCAACCGGGCCACCACCTCATCCACGAGCGGCTCCGCGACATCGCCCGGCGCCGCCGCGTTCCACGTGGGCCGGCGGCCCTTGCGGGCGTCTCCGTACAGCGTGAACTGGCTGATCACGAGCAGCGGCGCGTCGATGTCGCTGCACGACTTCTCGTCGCTCAGCATCCGCAGGGACCACAGCTTCCGCGCCAGCTGCGCGGCCTTCTCCTTCGTGTCCTCGTGGGTCACCCCGACCAGGACGCACAGGCCCTCGCCCTCGATCGCCCCGACCGTCTCACCGTCCACGACGACGCTCGCGCCGTCGACCCTCTGCACCACCGCACGCATGCCGACCATCATGCCGACGCCGTCCATCAGCCGTGCGTGAGGGGGTCCTCCTTACGGGGGGTTTGTGCTCAGGGACGTTTGAAGAGTGCTTTGCCCGGTCTTTCTTATTCATCCATTACCGACCGTCTGGGGGTGGATCGGGGGGACTCGGTCACAAAGCGGCCACCGACAGTGGCACCATGCTCACACACGCCGGTCGAGGGGACGGTTGAGGCGCATGAGCACATCGAGTACCGGGCAGCCCCCGGGCACTGCCACCTTTGTCCGGACGGGGCCGGGGCCCGCACCCGGGATCCGCCGGCCGCCGGTCCAGCGTACGGACAGCGAACCACTGCTGCCACCGGACCCACCGGAGCACGACCTGGCCCGGCTGCGGCTGCCCGAGCTGCGCATGCTGCGCCGGGACGCCCAGCAGGACGAGGCCGACCTCAGCTATGTGCGGCGGCTGCTCCAGGGCCGGATCGACATCCTGCGCGCCGAGCTGGCGCGCCGCGAGGGTACGGCGCAGCCGTCCGGTTCCGACGGGCGTACCCCGGCGCTGGTCGACCGGCTCTCCGAGATCCTCACCGACGCCCCGGCCCGGCACCGTTCGTCGGCCCGGCACGTCACCGTGGGGACGCCGCACGGCGAGGAGTACCGGCTGCTGGCGGCCGAGATGCTCGCCGAGGTCGAACTGTCCGACCTCGCGGCCCGCACCGACGAGGAACTCACCGCCGGGCTCGGCCGCCTCGTCCGCTACGAGCAGCAGGTGTCCGGCCGCCGCCAGCGGCTCCAGCACACGGCGGACGAGTGCAGCGCCGAGATCGCGCGGCGGTACCGCGAGGGTGAGGCACAGGTCGACGACCTGCTCCTCTGAGCCGCCCGGGGGCGCGATCGCCACGGCCACGACCAGGGCTGTGACTCCGGCGGCCCGCCGCCCCAACTCCGGTGACCGCGGAGCCGGGGCGACGGGCTCGGCGGGGCGGGCATGGTGTGGCGGGCATGGATTGCAGAGCACGACCTGCCGGGCTTCGCGTTCGACGATCTTCGCGGACTCCAGGTAGTCGGTGCCGACCTGGGGCCGCCCGGCGCCGTCGAGGCGGTACATCGACGGCAGGACGGCGTCGGCGACGCGCGCGCTGGTGGGGTCGGCGTCCGCCTGGAACGTGTTGAACGTGTCCGGGACGGCGTCCACGGCCCAGCGGTGGCGGGTGGCCGGTGTGGCGGGCATGGTGTGGCGGGTGGCCGGTGTCGGGTACCGGAGTGGGACCCGCCGCCGTACCGGAAGGTGATCGCCGATGCCCGTGGAACCCGCAGAGCCGCAGATACCCGCCGGGTCCGGTGAGGTGCCCGTCCCGCCCGTTCTCGCGGAGGTCGTGCGCTCGGGGTTCGTCGAGGGCCGGCATCGGGGAAGCCTCGTGCTGCTGGGTGCGGACGGGGCCGTGGAGCGGGCCTGGGGGGACGTGACGGCGCCCGTCTTCCCGAGGTCCGCGAACAAGCCGATGCAGGCCGCCGGTGTGCTGCGGGCGGGGCTCGACCTCGCGGGCGAGCGGCTGGCGCTGGCCGCCGCGAGCCACTCGGGGGAGCCCTTCCACCGGGACCTCGTCCGGAAGATGCTCGCGGAGTCGGGGCTGGACCCGCGGGCGCTGGGGTGCCCGGAGGACCTGCCGTTGGACCGGGTGGAGGCGGAGGAGTACCTGGCCGCCGGCGGGGTCCGCGACCGGGTCGTCATGAACTGCTCCGGCAAGCACGCGGCGATGCTCGCGGCGTCGGCGTTGCGCGGGTGGCCCCTCACGTCGTACCTGGACGCCGCTCATCCCCTGCAGCGGCTGATCCGCACCGTCGTGGAGGAGACGGCGGGGGAGCCGGTGGCGGCGGTGGGCGTGGACGGCTGCGGTGCCCCGTTGATGGCGATCAGCCTCACCGGGCTGGCCCGCGCCTTCCGCTTCCTCGTGCTCGCGCCGGACGGGTCCGCGGAGCGCCGGGTCGCCGACGCGATGCGCGCCCATCCCGAGTACGTCGCCGGTACGCGCCGCCACGACACCTGGCTGATGCGGGAGGTGCCGGGGGCGCTGTCCAAGATGGGCGCGGAGGCGGTGCAGGCGGTGGCGCTGCCCGACGGCCGCGCCCTCGCGTTCAAGGCCGACGACGGGGGGAGCCGGGTCCTGGGGCCGGTGCTCGGGCGGGCGCTGACGCTGATGGGGGTGGAAGGGCCGGTGGTCTCGCGGATCAGCCGACTGCCGTTGCAGGGGGGCGGGCGGATGGTGGGGGAGGTACGGGCGGCGTTCTGAGGGAGCGCCCGGTGGCGCGCTGTTCGTACGGCGGGTGCGGGACGGTGACACCTGCGGCTCCGCCGCGCGGGCGCGCCCAGCCCTCACGCACCCGCACCCGGCGACGCATCCCCGCACCCTCGCACCCGGCGACGCATCCCCGCACCCTCGCATCCCCGCACCCGGCGAGGCGCCCCGCATCCCCGCGCCGGCGACGCCCGCCCGCACCCCCGCAGGCCGGCGCACGGGAAAACCCCGCGACAGTCGCTCCGCGCACCGCCTAGCGTGAGCTCATGAGCCCCTCCCAGGACATCGTCGTGCGTACCCTCACCGAGGACGACAAGGCCGATTGGATCCGCGCGCTGAACACCGGGTTCCTGCGGCCGCCGGAGACCTGGTCCGGGCAGGAGCTCAAGGACCGCACCGCGCACATCGACCCGGCCCGTACGCTCGGCGCGTTCGACGGGGACCGCTGCGTCGCCACCTTCCGGTCGTTCCCGCAGCGGCTGACGGTGGTGGGCGGCGCCGATGTCCCCGCCGACGCCATCTCGAACGTCACGGTCAGCCCCACGCATCGCCGCCGGGGCCTGCTGACCCGGATGATGGCCGAGGACCTCGCCGCCGCGAGGGACCGCGGAGACGCCGTCGCCACGCTCATCGCCGCCGAGTACCCGATCTACGGCCGCTACGGCTTCGGCCCCGCCACCTGGACCACCGCGTGGACGATCGACGTGCCCCGCACCGGACTCGACTCCCGCTGGTCCGGCCCGGCGGACGGCGCCCGCATCGACCTCGTCGACGGCTCCGACGTACGCGAGCTGGGCCCCGAGCTGCACGAGCGGCTGCGTCGCGTCCAGCCGGGTGCCGTGGACCGCGACGAGCGCTGGTGGCGGCTCAACACCGGTGAGCGGAGCCTCGTCTCGTCCTGGACCGAGCCGTTCTACGCCGTGTACCGCTCGGCGGCCGGCGAGGTCGAGGGCCTCGTGTCGTACGAGTCGGACGACAACTGGCACGACAAGCAGCCGCACAACACGGCCGACGTCAACTGGCTGATAGCGACGACCCCGGCCGCCGAGCGCGCCCTGTGGCACTACCTGTGCTCCATCGACTGGATCACCAGGGTCAAGACGGGCTGGCGGGCCCCCGACGACCTCCTCCCGCACTACTTCCCCGACCCGCGCGCCGCGCGCGTCACCGCCCAGGCCGACTGGCTCTGGGTGCGGATCCTCGACGTCGTACGGGCGCTGGAGGCCCGGACGTACGCGGGCACCGGGACGCTGGTGCTGGAGATCGCCGACCGGTGGGGAGGGTTCGCGGCCGGGCGCTACCGGCTGGACGCCGGTCCGGACGGTGCGAGCTGCGTGCCGACGGGCGAGGACGGCGACCTGGTGCTGGACGTCGCGGACCTCGCCGCGCTGTGGCTGGGCGACGAGTCGGCGGTGCGGCTCGTCGCGCTCGGCCGTGTCGTGGAACAGCGGAAGGGCGCCGCCGCTGTCGCCGACGCCCTGCTGCGGACGTCCAGGCGCCCGTGGTGCCCGGACCTCTTCTGATGCCGGGTCCGCCGCCGGGACCCGGGAGTTGTCGTTCGACCTTTCCTCGGTGTGCGGGTGTTCTGCGTCCGTAGCTATTCGGTTGTGGTTGTGGCTGCGCATTCAGTTGTGGCTGTGCCATTCAGTTGTGGCTGTGCGGACCGGTCGAACTCCCGGCTCCCCTCCGGAAGGGAGGTCGAACGGTCGGTCATGTGTGAGCCAGGTCACCAACAGGCCGGAAGTTTGACCATGTCGGCGAAGTTGGCGACCAACTCTTCCTTACTTATCTCCGCTTGGAGTCGTCTCATAACCACCTTCCCATGAACTGCCGCAAGATGGCGCGAAGTTGTAATGTTTGTTCGTGGAGCGGGAACGCGCGGCCGTCGATCGACGGAAGTCGTCACAGCGGCCCCGGAGGTCACATCACGAGGTGGCCGACGTGTTGCGCCGCCGGATCAGGTCCGGCGAGCTGCGACCGGGGCAGCGCATGCCCACCCAGGCCAAGCTCGCCGACGAGTTCGGCGTGGAGCGCGGTGCCGTCCGCCAGGCACTGCGCATCCTCCAGTCGGAGCGGCTGCTCACCAACGTTTCCAAGGGGAGCCCCGCGACGGTGGCTGCGGACCTGGCGACGACGGTCACCGGCGGCCCCGGAGCGCCACCGCGCCCCACCATGGTGGAACTGGCCCCGCGCATATCCGCCGCCTTCGCCGCCCCGCACGTGGCGATCGACGCGCTGTGCCTGACGGCGGTGTCCCTCACGCTCGCCGTGGGTGAGCCGTTGCGCGAGATTCACGCGGGACGCATCAAACCGGCCAGGGTCGACGTGCGGGTGCTGCTGCCCAGCCGGGACATCCCGCTCGCCTTTCCCGTGCCGGTCGACGCCTCGGTCGACGGCCGGCTGCAACGCCGCTGGCTCGCCCAGCGCAACGCCCAGGGCCAGGTGCTGCGGCACAACCTCCTGGCGCTGCGCTCCACGCACGGCGTCGACGTCCATGTCACGTTCCGGGCGCTGCCGTTCACCCCGCCGGTGAAGCTGTACCTCCTCAACGGCACGGAGGCGCTGTTCGCGTACTACACCGTGCGGCGGACGGAGGCGGAAGTGGACAGCGAACAACTGGAGATGTACGACGCCGAGGGCACCCAGTCCATGCTGTTCGCCTTCGAGCGGGGCACCGCCTCGGCTCCGCCGGACGCGCGCTTCGTCGAGCAGTCCCGGCTGTGGTTCGACGCGCTGTGGGGGACGATCAGCTCGGAGCTGGTGCTCACGAGCTGACGGCGGCCGGGCCGGGGTCCAGGGGGTCGGGCCCGCGACGCCTCGGCCGGGTCAGAAGGCGGGGCCGGCGAAGAGCAGCGCGAGGATGACGGCGCCGATGGAGCTGCACGTGTGGTTGTGTGCCTTCAGGCCGACGGTGAGGAACAGCAGGCCGACGATTCCCATCGTGCCGTAGCGCCACTCGACGGTCTGCTCGAAGGCGACGACGGCGATGGCGGAGAGAAGGGCGAGGGCGGGCATGGTGGTACCTCCTTCGAGGCGCTGAGGCGGGCCGGACAAGAGGAGGCAGAAAGTCCGCCAACTTCACCAAGTTGGTTGCCAACTCTGCTTAGATGGTGCCCGCTTGGTCGATACTCATAACCACCTTGCAGTGAACTCCCCAAAGATGGATCAAAGTTGTAGCGTTTGGTCGTGACCCAGGAGAACGTCGCAGTGAACGGCAGCAGAAGGCTCTCGTCCCAGGAGATCGCCGACACCCTGCGGGAACGCATCCGCAGCGGCGCGCTGAGGCCGGGCGAACGGCTGCCCACCCAGGCCGAACTGGCCGACGAGTTCGGTGTCGAGCGCGGCACCGTGCGACAGGCCCTGCGCTCCCTGCACGAGGACGGGTTGCTGAGCAACGTGAGCAAGGGCAGCCCGCCCCGCGTCGCCGAGGCCACCCGCCCCGTCGGTACCGAGCCCCAGCCCACCATGGTCGGACTCGCCTCCCGGCTCGCCGAGGCGTTCTCGGCTCCGCACGTCCGCGTCGACGCCGCCTGCCTCACCGCCGAGACCCTGATGCTGGCGCTCGGTGAACCGGTCCGCCTCATCCACGAGGGAACGATCCGCCCGGAGTCGATCGACGTCCGGATCCTCCTGCCGTCCCGGAAGATCAACCTGGCCTTCCCGGTGCCGGTCGAGGGCCGCGGCGAGGACGCCGAGGAGGACCCCGTCCACCGGCGCTGGCTGGACCAGCGCGACGCCCAGGTCCGCGTGCTGCGCCACAACCTCCGGGCGCTGCGCACCTCCCACGGCATCGACGTCCGCGTGACGTTCCGGGCGCTGCCGTTCACCCCGCCGGTGAAGCTGTACCTCCTCAACGGCACCGAGGCCCTCATCGCGTACTACACGCTCATGAGGCGCGAGGAGCAGGTGGAGGGCGGCCGGCTGGAGATGTACGACGCCTTCGGCACCCAGTCGCTGCTGTTCTCGTTCGCGCGGGAGACCAGCCGGCGGGACGAGGCGTTCGTGGAGCAGTCCCAGCAGTGGTTCGACGCCCTCTGGGAAACCATCACCACGGACCTGACACTCTCCTAGTGACGCCTGATACGACGCAGACTGATGCGGTGACGGTTGAGACAGAGATCCTGCGTGAGCTGATCGCCCCTGTTCGTTACGTGGTGTTCGACTTCGACGGCCCGATCTGCCGGCTGTTCGCGGGCCACTCCGCGGAACGGGTCGCGAAGGACCTGGTCGCCTGGCTGGAGGGGCAGGGGCTGCACGGCCTGCTCACCGACGAGGAACGGGTCCACCCGGATCCGATGGTCGTGCTGTACGCCATCAACCGAAGGCGTCCGCGCAGCGATCTGATCGCCGAGCTGGAGGAGAGGTTCACCCGGCTGGAGCTGAAGGCGGTCGCCTCCGCCATGCCCACCGCGTACGCCGATCCGCTCATCCGCACCTGGTCGGCGCTCGGCAGCCGGCTCGCCGTGGCCACCAACAACTCCCCGCGCACCGTGGCCGGTTATCTCGCCGGGCGGGGCCTGGCCGACTGCTTTAGCCGGCACATATACGGCCGGACGAGCGACCTCCACCTGCTGAAACCGGACCCCCACTGCCTGAACCGGGCCCTCGGCGCCCTCGGCGCCACACCGTCCGCCGCCCTGATGATCGGCGACACCCCGACCGACCTGACCGCCGCCGAACGGGCCGGGGTGCCGTTCCTCGGCTACGCCCGTGACGAGGCCAAGGGAAGACAGCTGCGGGACGCGGGCGCCCCGGTCGTCGTCCGCTCGCTGGAAACCGTCCTGAAAGTGCTGTGGTCCCGGACGTAGGGGACGTCCGCGGGAGCACCGCCACGGCCCCCACCAGTGCCGCGGAACGGGGCGGCCCGGACGGGGGAGCCGAGCGCAAGTCCGGAACGAGCCATTGGCCGGGTGGCACGGGGCTCAGCCCATTACAGTGTCCCCACTCTCACTTTCGTCGCAGGAACATCAGAGGCGACGCACGGCTGTTCAGGAGTGCCCCTTGGATGGTCCACCCGTGCCTGGTGCCCCGAGGACGGCGTACGACGACTTCGTACGCCGTGCCGAAGCCCTGGGGCCGGCCGGCCGGGACCGGCGCCACGTGCTCCACACGGTGCGGACGCCCACCGAGGCCGACCGGCGCCTCCTGGGCTGCGAGGCCGGGCAGTCCGTCACCGTGCGCCGGCGTGTCCGGTCCGCGCTGCCCCTGGTCGTGCGGACCTGGCAGGACGAGGCGGAGATCCTGCGCGCGGTCCACCGGTGCCTGCCGTACGCGCCGCGGTGCCTCGTCCGGCACCGGGACCTGACCGTCCTGGCCCACGTGCCGGGCGTACCCCTGTCCGCCGTCCGCCCCGACGGGACACCGCTGGACGCCCGGCTGATCCGAGGGCTCGCCGGGCTGATGGCGGACCTGACCCGGGTGCGCAGGAAGGAGCTGCCCCCGCTGCCGCAGTCGTGGCCCCGGTCGAGCAGGGACAGCCGGGCCTTCCTGCGGGCGCTGGCCCTCGCGGCGGAGGAGCAGGTCCGACGCCGCAGCGCGGGCACGTTCGGCGGCCTGTTCGCGACCCTGGGCATCCCCGACGACGCCCTGGTGCGGTTCGCCGAGCGGGTGCCGGCGATGACCGGCCGCCCCTTCAGCCTCCTCCACACCGATCTGCGCCGCGGCAACCTGATCGTGCCGGACGACGGCGACGCCCCGCTGGTCTGCGTCGACTGGGAGCCGGCGACCTACGGCGACCCGCTGCACGACCTCGCCACCCACCTCGTGCGCACCCGCTACCCGAGCGCGCAGTGGGGGGCGGTGACGGACGCGTGGGCCGAGGCCGTGGGCCGGCGGCGGAGCGGGGCCGCCGACGGACTCGACCGGGACCTCGGGCACTACCTCGCCTTCGAACGGGCCCGCTCCCTCCACCCCGACGTCATGCGCGCGGCGACCTCGCTCGGCGACTCCTTCGACGAGCGCGCCCTGGACGAGGCGACCCGCGCGGTGCACCGGGCCCTGCTGGCGGCGGAGGAACCCCTGCGGCTGCGGCGCGTGCCCGACGAGCGCGCGATCGAGCGCGTCCTGTTCCGCTGGAGCCTCGCCCACAGGGGGCGGCACGGCCGCGAGCGGGCGGTCTCCGCCGTCCTCTGGGAGCGCGACCCGAGGGTGCCCGAGCACCGGCGGTTCCCGGCGTCGGCGGTGCGGGAGGCACTGTTCGAGGAGGGCGCGGCCTCCGCGGACCGGGTGTTCCGGGGAACGGCCCATCTCAGTACGGCCGTCCGCGTGTCAGGCTTCCCACGTCCCGTGATGGTGCGGCGCAAGGTCGGCACGGCCGCTCCCCGGGAGCGCCGCTTCCTCAACGAGCACGCCGTCCTGCGGGCCGTCGAACGGTCCTGCCCGCGGGTGCGTGCCCCGCGGGTGCTGGCGCTGGGCACCAGCGCCCTCGGCGACCGGTTCACCATCCACTCCTACGAGGGACCGGCGGGAACGATCCGGCACCCCGACCACCCGGTGCACGGCCTGCTGCCGCACGAGGCGGACGACCTCGTGGACCAGCTCGCCGAGCTGACCCGCGCGGAGTGCGGGGAGCTGGACCCGGACGCGTCCCTCGACGACTTCTACCCCCGCCTGTGCGACGAGCTGATCCGGATGGTCGCCGAACTCCCCGGGGAGACCATCGACCTGGCCCGCGAGCTGGGCCTGCCCGGCAGCGGCCGGCTCGGTGAACTCCTCCGGCGCCATCTGCCGGTCCCACGCCGCCAGGCCCTCCTGCACGGCGACCTCAACCCGTGGAACCTCGTACGGCGCGAGGACGGTGCCGGGCTCACCCTCATCGACTGGGAGATGGCGATGGTGGGCGACCCGCTCTACGACCTGGTCCGCCACATGCACCTGACCCCGACCCTGGCGGACATCCGCGAGCGGATGTTCAGCCGCTGGTCCCGGCTGCTGCCGGAGGAGTGCACCAAGGGGTGGAAGGACGACTGGCGGGTCTACCGCTGGATCGAGACGGTCCGCTCGGCCTACGTCGACCTCGACCGTCTCGTGACCGGCGACGGCCTGGAGGCGCCCAACGTGCGCCGGGCGGTCGACGGGTACGCGATGACCCTGACCGCCGCGACCGCGGGCCTGGGACTCCACGCGCGGGCGCACGCCTTCCACGGCGGCCCGGCCGCCCTCGGCGCCCGCGCCTTCCTCGGCGCGCGGCCCTCGGCCGGTTCGCGGCCTTTCCCCGGCGCCGGTTCCGGTGCCCGCGTGCCTGCGTAGGCTCGACCCATGAGTGAGACCGGCCTGCGGGAGCGCAAGAAGCGGCGGATGTACGAGACGGTGTCCGAGACCGCGATCGAGCTGTTCCTGGAGAAGGGCTTCGACGCGGTCTCCGTGGCCGAGATCGCCGCGGCCGCCGAGATCTCGAAGCCGACCCTCTTCCGCTACTTCCCGGCGAAGGAGGACCTCGTGCTGCACCGGATCGCCGACCACGAGACCGAGTCGGCGCGGGTCGTGGCGGGCCGGGCCGAGGGCGAGTCGGCGGTGGGGGCGCTGCGGGCCCACTTCCTGGCCGGGCTGGCCCGGCGCGACCCGGTCACCGGGCTCAACGACCACCCGCGTGTCCTCGCCTTCCACCGGCTCCTGTACGGCACGCCGTCGCTGGTCGCCCGCATGTACGGCCATCTGGAGCGGTCCGAGGAGGCGCTCGCGGAGGTCCTGGGCGGCGGACTCGACGCGCGGGTCGCCGCCGCCCAGCTCGTCGCCGTACGGCGGGTGCTGGCGATGGAGAACTGGCGGCGGATCGAGCGGGGGGAGCGGGTGGAGGAGATCGAGCGGGACGCCGTCGCGGCGGCAGAGCGCGCGTTCGGGCGGCTGGAGCGGACGCCGGCGGCACTTCACTGAGACCCGTACGGGCTCCCGATCGCTACTGATTGCCGGTAATAAATTTAACTCGGTTGCTTTATTTGGGTACGCTCGGCGGAATGACGTCCCCTCGTGCGCCCGAGCACCCCGCCGACCCCTCTCCCAGCCTGCGGCACGCCCTCGCCCGGGAGCGCGCCCATCACGACGCCTGCCGCGCCGCCCTCGCCGCCATGGTGGAGGGGGCGGCGCGCCAGGTGGTGACCGGCGAGGACGTCTCCGCCTCGGGTGCCGACGCGGAGGTCCTCGGCCACCGGCTCCGCAGCCAGGCCAAGGAACTCCGCGAGCTGCCGGAGGGCCCGCTGTTCTTCGGGCGCCTCGACTTCGGGGACGACGGCCGCGGCGGCGAGCACGCCGGGCAGCGCTACCACCTCGGACGGCTGCGGATCACCGAGCACCCGGGATCGCCGCCGCTGGTCGTGGACTGGCGTGCGCCGGTGGCCCGCGCCTTCTACCAGGCGAGCGTCAACGACCCGAGGGGCGTGGCCGTGCGGCGCCGCTTCGGCTGGGCCCCCGGCAGCCGGGGCGACTCGGCCGACCTGACCGGCTTCGAGGACGAACACCTGGGCGGCGAGGCACGCGGCACCGGGGGCGCGGGTGGTGAGGGCGTGGGCACCGGGGGTGCGGGTGATGAGGGTGTGGGCGGTGAGGGCCCGGTGCCCGGCCGTTTCCTCGCCGCCGAGATCGAACGGCCGAGGACCGGGCCCATGCGGGACATCGCCGCCACCATCCAGCCCGAGCAGGACGACCTGGTACGCGCCGGTCTCGCGACCTCCGTCTGTGTGCAGGGCGCCCCCGGCACCGGCAAGACGGCGGTCGGCCTGCACCGGGCCGCGTACCTCCTCTACACCCACCCCCAGCGCATCCGCCGCGGCGGCATGCTGATCCTCGGCCCCAACCGGACCTTCCTGTCGTACATCGCGGAGGTCCTCCCGGCGCTCGGCGAGGTGGGCGTGCGCCAGTCGACCGTCACGGACGAGATCGCCCGGCAGCCGGTCACCGCCGAGGACGACGAGCGCGCCGCCACGCTCAAGCACGATGTCCGGATGGCGAAGGTGCTGCGCCGCGCCCTCCACTCCCGTATCGCCACCGTGCCGCCCGACGCGCTGGTCGTGCCCGACGGCACGTACCGCTGGCGGGTCCCCGGCGACCGGCTCGAACGGATCGTGGCGGACGTACGGCAGGAGGTGCCGGAACCGCCGTACGACACCGGGCGGGAGCGGGTCCGGGCGCGGATCGCGGGGCTGCTGCGGGAGCAGGCGGAGCGGCGGGCCGGTCCGCAGTCGAACGCCTGGGCGTGGCGGGTGTCCCGGTCGCGGCCGGTGGGCGCGTTCCTGGACGCCGTGTGGCCGCGGGTCCGCCCGGAGGAGGTCGTGGCACGGCTGCTGACCGACCCGGGGGCGCTCGCCGCCGCGGCGGACGGGCTGCTCGGCGCGCAGGAGCAACAGGCCCTGCTGTGGCCGAAGCCGCCGCGCTCGTGGCGGTCGGCGCGCTGGTCGGCCGCCGATCTCGTCCTGCTCGACGAGGTGGCGGGACTCCTCGAACACCCCGAGGGGTACGGACACATCGTCGTCGACGAGGCGCAGGACCTCTCGCCGATGGAGTGCCGCGCGATCGGGCGCCGGGCCGCCTTCGGCTCGGTGACGGTCCTCGGCGACCTGGCTCAGGGGACCACGCCCTGGGCGGCCCGCGACTGGCCCCGCCTCCTCGCCCACCTCGGCAAGCCGGACGCGACCGTCGTCCCCCTGACGACCGGCTTCCGGGTGCCGCGGGCCGTGGTCGAGGTGGCCAACCGGCTGGTGGGACGGCTCGGCGTGGACGTGCCGGAGGCCCGCTCCCTGCGGGGGGACGGGGAGGGGCGGACGCGGAAGGTGGGGGAGGCGGGGGCCGCCGGGGACGCCGGGGATGCCGGGGATGCCGGGGACGCCGGGAACACCGGGGACGCCGGGCTGCCGGACGCCGTGGTCGAGGAGACCGTCACCGCCGTGCGGGACGCGCTCGCCCACGAGGGTTCCCTCGGGGTGATCGCCCCCGACGCCGAGACCGTACGGCTGCGGGAGGCGCTAGCCGGCGCCGGCATCGCGGCAGGGGGCGCGGACGACCTGCGGGCGCGGGTCGCGGTGCTGGGCGCGCGGGTGGCGAAGGGCCTGGAGTACGACCATGTCGTGCTCGTCGAGCCGGCCGCGATCGTGGCGGCGGAGCCGAGAGGGCTGCACCGGCTGTACGTCGCGCTCACGCGCGCGGTGTCGCGGCTGGACGTGGTGCATGCGCGGGGGGTGCCGTGGTGAGGGGGGCGGGAGCGGGGGAGGGGCGTGGAGAGGAGGAGCGGCTGACGGGCCCGGTGCCGGATGGTGCCGGGTCGCGGACGGTCGGTGCCGGATGGTGTCGGATGGTCCCGGATGACGCCGGCGTCAGATGGCGCTGGAGTTACGGGTGTTACCGGATGGCCGCGTAGTCATGACCTGGCGCGGACCTCCGCGCCGGGGCGGGTGACTACGGTCGGAGGTGCCGGTGAGCTGCGGAACGCACGAGCCCGTTCTCCCTCCCCCCAGGGGGCTCGTCCGCCGCTCGCCGGCTTGTCCGTGTCCGGGGCGGTCCACTGCCGACCGCCCGCAGGGTCAGCCCGCGGCCGAGGCGGCGTCCAGGACCGGGATCAACTGCTGCTCCTCGTAGTCGAGATGGGCTTCGAGTTCGGCTGTCAGCCGCTCCACTTCGGCGAGTACGGCCCCGGTTCCGGCGTTCTCCGGGGACGTCACGGCCTGGCGCAGTTGCCCGACCAGGTCGGCGATCCGCTCGTGCTCCTCACCGAGGCGGGCGAGGGTCGGGGCCAGCTCCGGATGCCGGTCGGCGAGGAACGGGAACAACATGGTGTCCTCGCCGGTGTGGTGGTTGTGCAGCCCCTGGCAGAGGGCGAGGCAGTTGACGCGGAGCTGCGCGCCGAGGGTGACGGTGCCGTTGCCGGCCAGCAACTCCTTCTTGATGACGGCGAGTTCACGGCGAAAGACGTCGTGGACGACCTTGATGGCCTCGCCCATCGAGCCGGCGTTGATGTTCGGCGGCCCGGCCGCGGGCACCTCCCGGAGGGCGACGACCGGGATCGTGCGGTCGGTCTTCGCCTGGTACTCGGCCCAGCCCGGGTCGGACTCGACGGCCCGGGCGAACGCCCGGTCGCGTTCCTCGCCGTCGAGGACGACGGCATCCGCCTCGTAGGTGAACGCCCCGCTCTCGACGGTCACGCGGGGGTTGGCGAGGACGTTCCGGTACCAGTCGGGGTGCCGGGGCGAACCCCCGGCCGAGGCGATGACGAGGATCGTGCCATCGCCGTCGGGGAGGTACCCGAGGGGGGTGGTGTGCGGGGTGCCCGTACGGGAACCGGTGGTGGTCAGGAGGATCAGGCGGGCGCCTTCGAACATGCCGCCGACCTGGCCGTGGTGGGCGCGGAACTCTTCGATGACCTGCTGGTTGAAGGGGTTGGGCATTCTCGGCTTTCTGTCGATGACGACACCGACGACACCGACGACACCGAGAACGGTCACGAGGCGGACGCGGGGCGACGCGACGCGGCGCGGCGTCGCGGGTGTCGCTGACGTCGCGGTGGCGTGTCGTGGAGTCGAGGGTGTGGTGGTGTGCGGGCAGGTGATGTCACAGGGTGCGCTGTATGCGCTGTATGCGGCGCTGGTGGTGCACGTGGTGCACGCGCTGTGTACGGTGCACGCGGTGTGCTGCGGCGCGGTGTTCGCACGCGCCACGAAAGGCGGCCCCCTGGCCCGCCCCGACCTCACTCAGAGGCCGGGCAACCCGTCCGCTCACGGCCCATGGCCGACCCGGCAGTCATGGGGGCAACGGTAGTGGGCGCGGGCGGACAAGGGCAACGCGTTATTCGGGGACGGGCGCGAGGGGTACGGGCCGGTGGCGTTGCCGGGCACGATGCCGCGAGCCGCCCCGGCTCATTACTTCCGCCCATCCCCCAGGCGTTCCTCCAGACCGTCCCCCAAGTCGTCCCCGAGACCTTCCCCCAGGTCGTCCCCCAAGTCGTCCGCCGCTTCCTCCTTCGGGTCGCCGCCGATGACCCCGCGCCGGTTGCCCCACGCCCACAGCACTGTGGCCACGGCGGCCAGGGCGATGGTCGCGAGGCCGGAGGCGGCGAGGACGGGGCGGGGGCCCAGCGCGGCGGTGAGGGGACCGCCGAGTGCCGTGCCCACGGGGGCGGCGGTGAGGAGGGCGGCGCCTCGGGCGGCCAGGACCGTGGTGAGCCAGGCCGGGGGCGTACGGTCCTGGAAGAGCGTGTAGGACAGGGCGGTGAAGGGGCCGTAGATCACGCCGCCGAGTGCGAAGCAGGCGAGGGTGACGGCGGCCGGGGCGCCCAGCCCGAACGGCACCAGCACGCAGCCCCATCCGGCGACGATCGTCAGCGTGACGGGCCACAGCGGGAGTCTGCTCAGCGTGCCCACGGTGAGGCCGCCCACGACGGCACCCACCCCGAAGAACGTCCAGTACAGCCCGAGCAGACTGGACTCGGCGTGCAGGTCGGCGGTGACGTGCAGCGGGAGCGCGACCTCGACGGGCCCGTAGAGGAAGTTGAAGAACCAGGTCAGAGCGAGGACACCGAGCAGTTCGGGCTGCCTGCGCAACAGGTGCAGTCCGGCGGCCGACTGGCCGGTGTCGACGGGCGCGGCCGTCTCCGCCGTCGTCGCCGCGCCGCCGAGCCGACCGACCTGGAAGGCGAGGACGGCGAACGAGAGGGCGTCGATGCCGATGATCCAGGCCGGGCTCAGGACGGTCGCCAGGAACCCGGCGATCGCGGGACCGATGATGATGGAGGCCGAACTGCTCGAACTGACCAGGGCGTTCGCGGCCAGCCGCTGTTCCGGCGGCAGGATGCGGGCGAGGAGGGAGTACTTGCCGGCGCCGCCCCAGGCGTGCAGCACCGACGAACCGGCGAGCAGGACGACGTACAGGACCGGGTGCAGGACCCCCAGCAGCCAGGCGAGCGGCACGCAGCCGAGGAGTGTGGCGCGGATCCAGCTGTCCGCCGCCAGCAGCCGCTGGGCGGGCAGCCGCCGCAGCCACCGGCCGAAGACCAGCGCGCCCACGGCCCCGGGCAGCGCGTACGCGGCGATCGCGGCGCCGACCAGCAGACCGGACCGGTCGGGCGGCGCGATCTCCACGGCGAGCCACGCCACGGCCACCACGCTCATCCCGTCCCCGAGATCCGAGGCCGCGAGGGCCGGCAGCAGCCGCCGGAACTCGACATGGCCGAACAGGGGTCGGTACGCGTACGGCAGGAGACGGGTAGCCCAGGACGAAGTCACCGGCAAAGCCTCGCCGATCAAGCACAGTTGAGGTCAAGCCTTTACACGTATGTGCCGCACGCGGTCGGCCGACGGCGCGATCACCCCCACACGTGAGGCACCTGGACGTGGCTTGTACCCCGGAACGAGCCGGGTAACTGCTCAGCCGTGACGTGCCCGGTCTTCGCGGAGTGCCCGGCGGAGCGCCTCCGACGGATACGGCGTCTGTCTGTTCTCGTCCTGGACCTTGACGTCGAAGTCCGTCACCACCGCGAAGTCCGTCATCACCGCGGCGAGCGGTGCAAGGCGCGAGAGGATCGCCCTGGCCCCCTGCGGCCCGTCCGGCGGTGGGCAGGAGGCGTGCTCTCGCCGGGGCGGACAGTGGTCGCCGTGGTGGTGGCGGGCTCAGGCGTCGGCAGGTGCGGCGTCGAGGGCAGTCGGGTCGAAACCGGCTTCGGCCAGGACGTCGGCAGCGACTCCGCTGCCGACCTGGGCAAGCCCGATCAACAGGTCGTCGCAGTCGATGCGCTCGGAGCCGCTCTGCTCGGATCGCGCCTCCGCGATGGCGATGGCCTTGCGGGAGTAGGGCGTCCAGGCGATGCGCTCGGCTGCCTGGGAGGCGCCCATGTTCAGCCTGGTGCCGACGGACCGGTGGACCGTATCCGGCGCTACCCCGGCGGCTTGCAGGAGCCCGACGGCCGACGGCCGACGGCCGACGGTCGACGTGGCGTGGCACACTTTTGCAAGCGGGTGCTTGCAATAGTTAGCGAGGGTGGGGCATGGTGGAGGCATGGCAACGCTCAACGTCGGCAATCTCGGTGAGTACCTGCGTGAACAGCGGCGGAACGCGCAGCTGTCGCTCAGGCAGCTCGCCGACGCCGCGGGGGTGTCCAATCCGTATCTGAGCCAGATCGAGCGCGGGCTGCGCAAGCCGAGCGCGGAGGTGCTCCAGCAGGTCGCCAAGGCGCTGCGGATCTCCGCCGAGACGCTGTACGTGCGGGCCGGGATCCTCGACGCCGAGCGGGACCTGGACGAGGTGGAGACGCGCGCCGTCATACTCGCCGATCCCACGCTGAACGAGCGGCAGAAGCAGGTGCTGCTCCAGATCTACGAGTCCTTCCGCAAGGAGAACGGGTTCGAGGTCCTCATAGGTGACGGCGAGGACGGAGCCCCGGGCACCGTCCGGGACGCGGACCGTGCCGAGGCGGAGGCCGACGACGGCGACGCCGCCGGTGCGGCGGCCCACCCCGGTTCTCCCCCGCCCGGCGGCGGTGGCGGTGCCGGACCCCGCCTGACGGCGAGATGACGGAGCCCGGCCCCGTCCGACCGAACCCCCGCACGACCGCTCGACCGCACCACCCCGTACGCGCGGACACCCGCACCGACGCGGATCCGCACCAGCACAGACCGGAGATCCGGCTCCGTCGATGACGTCGATGACATCGATTGCCTCGATCACGTCGATTACGCCGAGCACGTCTGACGCGTTGACCGACTCGGACGCGGAAGCCGTGGACGACGTCGACCGCGGGCCGGACCCACACAAACCCTCAGCTGAACGCCAGACCCGGAGGACCATCACCATGGCCATCACCGACGACATCCGCAAGGCCGTCACCGACCCGACGCCGTTCTACTTCGCCGCCGGCACCGCCGACCTCGCCCTCCAGCAGGCCAAGAAGGTGCCCGGCCTCGTCGAGCAGTTGCGCGCCGAGGCGCCGGCCAAGATCGACGCCGTGCGCAACACCGACCCGAAGTCGGTCCAGGAGAAGGCGACCGCCCGGGTCAAGGAGACGCAGGAGACCCTCCAGACCAAGGTCACCGAGCTGATCGGCACCCTGGACACCGACCTCAAGAAGCTCGGCGAGAGCGCCCAGGACCTGGCGCTGCGCAGCGTCGGCGTCGCCGCCGAGTACGCCGTGAAGGCCCGCGAGACCTACGAGCGCGTCGCCGAGCACGGCGAGCAGGCCGTGCGCACCTGGCGCGGCGAGGCCGCGGAGGAGATCGAGGAGCTCGCGATCGCCGTCGAGCCGAACACCGCGCCCAAGACCGAGCCGGTCGCGGTCAAGGACGAGCCGGCCAAGCCCGCCGAGGCCAAGGTCGCGCCCGCCCCGGCCGCCGCCAAGCAGCCGGTCGCGAAGAAGGTTCCGGCCCGCAAGACGACGACCGCGAAGAAGCCCACGTCGCCCGCCAAGTAGGCGGCACGCGCCCACCGGACGGACGCGAAAGCCACGGCGCCCGCCGGTGAGCGTCGCGGCGCCCGCCGGAGGTCGGTGCGGCGCCGGAGGACACGGTACGGGGACGGGCCGGGCACCTTTGGGGTGTCCGGCCCGTTCTACGGGTACGGTGGCCCCGTAGGAGTGTTCGCAAAGACCGTGACCGTGAGAACCGCGACAGCGAAGAGAACGGGTGGTGGTGGGCAGCATGCTGATGAACGGCTTCGCTGGGTTCATGGGACTGCTGCAGCTCGCAGTGATCGCCCTCGCCGCGTTCGCGCTGGTCGACGCCGTTTTCCGGCGTGAGGACGCGTTCCGGGCGACCGACAAGCAGACCAAGGTGTTCTGGCTGATCATCCTCGGGATCGCGCTCGTCGTGAGCCTGCTGTTCCCGCTGCTGTCGTTCCTGCCGATCATCGGCCTCATCGCCAGCATCGTCTACATCGTCGACGTGCGCCCCGCCGTGCGCCAGATCTCCGGCGGCGGTGGCCGGGGCGGCAGCCGCGGCTCCAGCAGCGACGGACCGTACGGGCCGTACAACGGCGGTCGCTGACCGACCTCACCCCGCCGTACGGGCCCGATCGTGGACGGGTCGTACGGGCTGACCTAGTGCCGGGCGCGTCGCGAGCCGGTGAACCTTTCCGGGCACGGCACCTGGCCGCAGGCGGCCCGGGTCGCGCGGGCCGGACCAGTGCAGGGGGGGTCAGCCCTCGCGGTCCAGCAGCAGTACGGCCACGTCGTCGGTCAGCTCGCCGCCGTTGAGGTCGCGCACCTCGTTCACCGCGGCGCGCAGCAGCTCCTCGCCGCGCAGCCCCTGCGCGAGCTGGCGGCGGACCATCGCCACCATGCCGTCCTGGCCGAGGCGCTCCTTGCCCTCGCCGATCCGGCCCTCTATCAGCCCGTCCGTGTAGAGCATCAGGCTCCAGGCGGCGCCCAGCTCGATCTGCGTGCGCGGCCAGCGCGCGTTCGGCAGCAGGCCGAGGGCGGGGCCGTTGTTGTCGTACGGCAGAAGCTCGGCCGACGGCACGGCGCCGTCCCGCCCGTGGCGGGCGATCAGCGGCGACGGGTGGCCGGCCAGGCACAGGCCCGCGCGGCGCCCGTCGGGCGCGATGTCGACCGTGCAGAGCGTCGCGAAGATCTCGTCGTTCTCCCGCTCGTGCTCCAGGACGCGCTGGAGCGTCGAGAGCAGCTCGTCGCCGCACAGCCCCGCGAAGGTCAGCGCCCGCCAGGCGATGCGCAGCTCCACGCCGAGCGCCGCCTCGTCCGGGCCGTGCCCGCAGACGTCGCCGATCATGACGTGGACCGTGCCGTCGGGGGTGCGGACGGTGTCGTAGAAGTCGCCGCCGAGCAGCGCCCGGGAACGGCCCGGCCGGTAGCGCGCCGCGAACCGCAGCGACGAGCCCTCCAGCAACGGCGTCGGCAGCAGGCCCCGCTCCAGGCGCGCGTTCTCCTGGGCGCGCAGCCGGGACTCCGTGAGCCGGCGCTCGGCCGTGTCCGACCGCTTGCGCTCCACCGCGTAGCGGATCGCCCGGCTCAGCAGCCGGCCGTCCAGCTCGTCGCGGAAGAGATAGTCCTGCGCGCCCACCCGCACGGCCTCCGCGCCGCGCTCTGCGTCACCGGAGTCGGTGAGGGCGAGGACGGCGTGGCGGGGGGCCAGCTCCAGGACGTGCTTGAGGACGGAGAGTTCGTCGATGTCGGTGACGGTCTCCGTGGCGGTGCCGCCGCCGGCGGCGGCCGGGGCGTCGGCGACGCGGCCCGGGGCCGGCAGCGCCAGGTCCAGGAGGATGCAGTTGACGTCGTCGGTCAGCAGCCGCTGGGCCTCGGTGAGGTTGCGCGCGGTGCGGACACGGATCGGCTTGCCCGCGGAGTCGAGCAGTTCGGGCACGTTGAGCGAACCGGCCGGGTCGTCCTCGATCAGCAGCACCGTGAGGTTGGTGGTGCCGGTAGGGGCGACCACGCCGGTGGTCGGACCGGCCGGGTGTGTGGACTTGTCGGCAGGGGCCAGGGCCGAGGCGTTCAGGGCCGCCCCCTCTCCGGACGGGCCGCTGGGTGCGGACACGGCGTGCGCCTGACCACTCTCCACGGCCGGGATGGCTCTCTGCCGCGGTACGGGTACGGGCATCGTCTTGGGTTCCTTCCCTCCCCCCGAGGGCACGGGCGGGGCGAGGGACCTCGACCCACCGACGGGGACCTTAGCGCCAGGCGCCGCCGCAACGGAATGCTTGGCGGGGCGCCGTAAGGCAATCGGCCAGCGTCATATGCCGCATCCTGTAGCGCATTTGGACATGACAGGGCTTTCCCCAGGGATGACGAATGTCACGCGACGGGGGTTGAGCCGGTGGCCGAAGGTGGTGGGAGTCACGTGGGGTGGGTCACCTGGCCGGGGTGCGGCATACGGGTCGTCAGATTTCGGTGCATTGCGGGCGTGGTGGGGTGGGGTCGAGGGGCGACCGGGGGGCGGATCCAGCACCGAGCGGGAGCGCGGCGGACGGAACGCGGGCGGGTCAGGGGGTGGGTCACGGCCGCCGGCGCGGGACCGGGCGGCGCATCCGGCCCAGGGTCGCCTGTCGGTGTGGGTGCCCACCGGTGGCGGCGCCGCCCGCCGCGCGCGTCGTCGGCCACTGGTGTCGCCGCCGGTCGCGGCGCCCGCCGGTCACGCGTCGGGGCGTGCGACTCCGCGGATCGGCATGGCGCCCGCCGGTCACGCGTCGGGGCGTACGACTCCCAGGATCGGCATGGAGCCCGCTCCCGCGATCGTCACCGTCCGTCCCGGGCGCGGGGCGTGGACGATCGCGCCGTCGCCTATGTACATCGCGACATGGCTCGCGTCGGCGTTGTAGATGATCAGGTCGCCGGGGCGCATGTTCTCGACGGGGATGCGCGTGAGCTGCCGCCACTGCTCCTGCGAGGTGCGGGGGATGCCCCGGCCCGCCGCGATCCACGCCTGACTGGTGAGGCCGGAGCAGTCGTACGTCCGCGGGCCCTCGGCGCCCCATTCGTACGGTTTGCCGATCTGGTCCGTCGCGAACTTCACGGCCTTCTTGCCCTGCTCGGAGGCCTTGCCGTCGATCTCGTCGAGGATGCCGGAGTCCAGCCAGGCGGCCTGTGACTGCCGTGCGGCGTCCTCCTCCAGCTCGGCCAGCCGCTCCCGCTCGTCGTCCTCCAGCTCGGACTCGAGCTTCTCGGCGGCGGCGATCTGCTTCTTGATCTTCTTCTTGGCCTTCTCCTTGGCCTTGCGGTTCGCCTCGAGCTTCTCCCAGCGCGCCGATGCGTCCTTGGAGTACTGCTCCAGGTCGTCCTGCGTGCGCTTCATCTCGGCGAGCAGGCCCTTGGTCGCCAACTGCCCCTGGCGCAGCCGGTCCGCGCCCTCCAGGAACTCCTGGGGGTTCTCGCTCAGCCACAGCTGCACCTCGGGCGGCAGGCTGCCGCCCCGGTACTGGGCGCGGGCCGCGGCACCGATCAGGTCCTGCAACTTGTCCAGCTTCTCCTGGCCCTTGACGATCTCGTTCGCCAGGTCGACGATCTCGGCGGACTGCTTGTCCGCCTTCTCCTCCGCCGCGTTGTACGCGCCCGTGGCCACCGCCGCGTCGTGGTAGAGACCCTCCAGCTTCGCGCGTACGGCTTCCAACTCCTCGTTGGTGACCGGCGCGGAGCCCGCGTCAGGGGTGCCCGTGCCCGAAGGGGAAGGGGCCGGTGTCGTGGTGGGGGTCGGGTCGGTCGGCTGCTTCTGGCTCGCGTACGCGGTGACCGGTGCGCCCAGCACGGTCAACGCGCAGACCACGGCCACGGCCGACATGGTCAGGCTCCGCTTGCCGGCTCCCATAGCCCTTGCCCCCAAACCCGTCTCGGCGCCGACGACATGCGCCAGGAGAATTGATTAACCGTCAGTAACTTCTGGCGCCTGGGTGATCGTGCCATGGAGTCGCGCCATGCGACAGAGGCGGGCAGGAACTCCCTTCCCCCTGCTCCCTCCCGCATGACCGCGCCCCGACCTGTGTGACGAACGACTCACCGCGTTCGTTCCCTCCCGTCACGAGACGGCTGCGGCGTGTCACCGGGTCGGGATGGTTCAGGTGGGGTGTGGGCCAGGTGGGGCGTGAGTCAGGTGGCGGGGTGTGGCTCAGGTCCGTGGGGCCAACGCCTCCCACGCCACGGTCACTTCGCCCTGGCGCCAGCGAGTGACGCCGTCCCGCACCGGCCAGTCCGCACGCAGATCGCGGATCGTGCGGATCCAGCGCTGGCGGGCACCGTACGAGGCGTACGGCGCGGCGGCGGCCCAGGCGCGGTCGAAGTCGCGGAGGAAGGCGTGGACGGGTTCGCCCGGCACGTTGCGGTGGATCAGCGCCTTGGGGAGGCGCTCGGCGAGGTCCGAGGGGCGCTCCAGCGAGCCCAGCCGGGTCGCGAACGTGACCGTGCGGGGGCCCTCCGGGCCGAGGGCGACCCAGACGTGCCGACGGCCGATCTCGTCGCAGGTGCCCTCGACGAGCAGCCCGCCCGTGGAGGCTGACAGCCCGCCCGTGGAGGCCGATGGGCCGCCCGTGGAGCCCGGTAGGCCACCGGGTGGCGGCGGGGTGCCCGGCGCGAGGCGGGCGCACAGCCGCTCCCACACGGCGGCGACCTCCTCCTCGTCGTACTGCCGCAGGACGTTCGCCGCCCGGATGAGGGTCGGGCGGCCCGGTACGGGCACCTCGAAGCCGCCGTGCCGGAAGGTCAGTCCGTCGCACGCGTACGGTTGCGCCGCCGCCACCCTGGCCGGGTCGATCTCGACGCCGACGACCTCGGTACGGGGCGCTGCCGCGCGCAGGCGCCGCAGCAGCTCCAGCGCGGTCCAGGGGGCGGCGCCGTAGCCGAGGTCCACGGCGAGGGGGGTGGCGGCGCGGCGGAGTTCGGCGCCATGGGTCGCCGCGATCCAGCGGTCCATGCGGCGCAGACGGTTGGGGTTGGTGGTGCCGCGGGTCACCGTGCCGACGGGTCGTGCCATGGGTTGAGCGTATGGGGGGCGGGGCGGGCCATGGGGCTCCACCCCTGGCACCCCTGGCACCCCTGGCCGTGGCAGCCCCGGTCCCGGCCCCCCGGTTCCGGTCCCCCGGTTCCGGTCCCGGTCCTGGCCCCGGTCCCGGTCCTGGCCCCGGTCCCGGTCCTGGCCCCGGTCCCGGTCCTGGCCCCGGTTCCGGTTCCGGTCCCGGTCTCGGTTCCGGTCCTGGGGCACGCCCGGCCCGGCTGCCTGCCCGCCCCCTGTCTGTCGGTCCCTCCGCCTGCCCGCCGGACAGCCGGGGCCGCGCGAACCCCGTACCCGTACTCCGCCCACGGTCGAACGGTTGAGCGAGGGTCGGTAATTCTTTTGCAAAGAGGAAATGGAACCGCCAGGTCCGGTGTTCCACCTGCGGAGAGGGTCCGCACACCCTCCGAACGGCATGCCCGCAGCGAGGAGGAACGCCACGTGAGCCACTACGTCAGCAGGCTCGGGCGACGCTCTCCGACTGCCGCTTCACGGTTGAGGCTGCACAGGAAACCCCGCCGCGTGGCGATGCTGTCCGTGCACACCTCGCCGCTCCACCAGCCGGGCACGGGCGACGCCGGCGGCATGAACGTCTACATCGTGGAGCTGGCGCAGCGCCTCGCCGCGCTCAACATCGAGGTGGAGATCTTCACGCGGGCCACGACGGCCGCCCTCCGGCCGAAGGTCGAGCTGGCGCCCGGCGTCCTCGTCCGGCACGTCGACGCGGGCCCGTACGAGGGCCTGGCGAAGGAGGACCTGCCCGCCCAGCTGTGTGCCTTCACGCACGGGGTGATGCAGGCGTGGGCCGGGCACCGCCCCGGCTACTACGACCTCGTCCACTCGCACTACTGGCTCTCCGGCCACGTCGGCTGGCTCGCCGCCGAACGGTGGGGCGTCCCCCTGGTGCACGCCATGCACACCATGGCCAAGGTCAAGAACGCCGCGCTCGCCGCAGGCGACACCCCCGAGCCCGCCGCCCGCGTCATCGGCGAGACCCAGGTCGTACGCGCCGCCGACCGCCTCATAGCCAACACCGCTGAGGAGGCCGACGACCTCGTCCGCCACTACGACGCCGACCCCGCCAAGGTGGCCGTCGTGCACCCCGGGGTGAACCTCGACCGCTTCCGCCCCGCCGACGGCCGCGCCGCGGCCCGCGCCCGGCTCGGCCTCCCGCAGGACGCGCTGATCCCCCTCTTCGCCGGCCGTATCCAGCCCCTCAAGGCGCCCGACGTGCTGCTGCGCGCCGTGGCCGTCCTGCTGGGCGAGCGGCCCGAACTGCGCTCGAAGATCGTCGTGCCGGTCGTCGGCGGACCGAGCGGCAGCGGGCTCGCCAAGCCGGAAGGGCTGCAGAAGCTGGCCGCGCGCCTCGGCATCGCCGACGTCGTGCGCTTCAGGCCGCCGGTCGGCCAGGAACAGCTCGCGGACTGGTTCCGGGCGGCGTCCGTGCTGGTCATGCCGTCGTACAGCGAGTCCTTCGGGCTCGTCGCCATCGAGGCGCAGGCGGCCGGTACGCCGGTGCTGGCGGCCGCGGTCGGCGGCCTCCCGGTCGCGGTGCGCGACGGACACACCGGCTTCCTCGTCCAGGGGCACGACCCGGCGGCGTACGCGCGCGTGCTGCGCGATTTCGCCGACACCCCCGACCTCTCCGCCCGCATGGGCGAGGCCGCCGCCCGCCACGCCGAGTCCTTCGGCTGGGACACGGCCGCGCAGGCCACGGCCGACGTGTACACGGCGGCGACCCATGACCACCGGCGGCAGGGACCACGGGCCCACCACGGGTAGCACCTCGCCCCGGGAGATGCCGCACCGCACCCCGCCCCCTACTGGCGGGTACGCTCGCCCCATGGCTGACGCAGCGGCGATCATCGAGCAGGTCCTCACCGAGGCCGAGCTGGAGTGGGAGAGTCCGGGCACCGGCAACTACGTCGTGAAACTCCCCGGGACGCGCAAGCTCTCCACCACGGTCTCGCTGCTCGTCGGCAGGCACTCCCTCTCCCTGAACGCCTTCGTGATCCGCCACCCCGACGAGAACGAGGCCGGCGTCCACCGCTGGCTCCTGGAGCGCAACCTCAAGCTGTACGGGGTGAGTTACGCCGTCGACCAGCTCGGCGACGTGTACGTCACCGCCAGGCTGCCGCTCGCCGCCATCACCCCCGAGAGCATCGACGGCCTCCTCGGCCAGGTCCTGGAAGCGGCGGACGGCGCCTTCAACACCCTCCTGGAACTGGGTTTCGCCTCCGCGATCCGCAAGGAGTACGCGTGGCGGGTGTCGCGCGGGGAGTCCACCCGCAACCTGGACGCGTTCGGTCATCTGACGCGGGACGCGGAGGTGCGGGGGGCAGATGAAGCCGACGGGAGCGAGGGAGCCGACGGGGCCGAGGAAGTCGACAAGGACGCCGACCGTCAGAGCTGATCTCCGGAGGCGGTGACCTGGGAGGCGACGGAGGTGGCTGAGTCGGCGGAGACCACCGAAGCCCCGTTCGCCGCGGCTGCCGTAGCTCCAGTGACTGCCGTAGTTCCCGTCACTGCCGTCGCCTTCGTCGTTGCTGTGGCTGCTGTAGTTGCTGTCACCGTCGCCGCTGCTGTCACGGTCGCCACTGCTGTCACAGCCTGCTCGTCGGGCCGCTCCTCCACCGCCGTGCCCACGCCCTCCTCCGGCATCCGCCGCATGAGCAGCCAGTACCCGGCACCCGCCACGGTCCCCACCACCGCGCACAGCCCCCACAGCCACTCCGCGCCCCACCGGTCGATGACGACACCGGACATCACCGGCGCGACGAGGGCGGCGACGGACCAGGACATGGTGTACATGCCCTGGTAGCGGCCCCGGCCGTGGACGGGGGAGAGCCGGACGACGAGGCTCGTCTGCGTGGGGGCGTTGACTATCTCGGCGAGGGTCCACACGCAGACGGTGAGGGCGAAAGCGCCGATCGAGCCGGCGAAGGCGGTGAGGCCGAAGCCGTACCCCGCGAGCACGGACGAGATGACGAGGAGCCGCCCGGCGTCGCGGTGCTCGATGAAACGCGTGACCGGGATCTGGAGCGCGACGATCAGCACGCCGTTGACGGCGATCGCGAGGCCGTAGTCGGCGGGGGTGAAGCCCGCCGCGCCCATGGCGACGGGCAGCCCGACCGCGCCCTGCTGGAAGATCACGGCGACGAGGAAGGACAGCCCGACGACGCTCATGAACCGCCGGTCGCGCAGCACGGTCCCCAGGCCGACCTCGTCGGCGGCGGCCTTCTCCGCGGTCGTACGTTCCGGCCGGGACTCCGGCAGCTTGAGGAAGACGACGATCGCGCAGACGAGGGTCATGCCCGCCTCGATGAGGAAACCGGCGAGATAGCTGACTTCGGCGATGAAGCCGGCGGCCATGGAGGAGACGGCGAAGCCCAGGTTGATGGCCCAGTAGTTCAAGGAGAACGCGCGGACGCGGTCCTCGGGGCGCACGATGTCCGCCATCATCGCCTGCACCGCCGGACGGGAGGCGTTGCTGGTCGCGCCGACGAGGAAGGCGACGGCGGCGATGGCGACGGGGTGCTGCACGAAGCCGAGGAGAGCGACGGAGAAGGCCGTGGAGGACTGGGCGATCAGCAGCGTGGGCCGCCGCCCGAGCCGGTCCGCCATGACGCCGGCACCGAGGGAGGAGACCACGCCGCCGAGCCCGTGGAGGGAGGCCACGAGACCGGCGTACGAGGCGGAGTAGCCGCGGTCGAGCGTGAGGTAGAGCGCCATGAAGGTGGCGACGAACGCGCCGAGCCGGTTGACGAGGGTGCTGGTCCACAGCCACCAGAACTCGCGGGGCAGCCCCGAGACGGACTCCCGGACAGCGCGTCTGGCAGCGGCGAGTGGCATGACGGTCCCCCATGACGTAAGCGGCTGAAGCGGCGAACACAACTTACGAACGCGGAGGAGCCCCCGACCACCCAATTAACAGACACCGTCAACCGACGGGGTCGCGGACCCCGACGGCGGCGCCGGCGATGCCGTCCACCGGAACCGTCCGCGGGGCTGCCCGCCGTGACCTCCGCACGCCCCTCCGCGGGGCTGCCCGCCGGAACTGTCCGCCTGTCGGCCATATGGGCGACGTCTGTCGGCCGTCGATTACGCTCGGGGCCATGGCCGACGCACCGTACAAGCTGATCCTCCTCCGCCACGGCGAGAGTGAGTGGAACGAGAAGAACCTGTTCACCGGCTGGGTGGACGTCAACCTCACGGCGAAGGGCGAGAAGGAGGCGACGCGCGGCGGCGAGCTGCTGAAGGACGCCGGCCTGCTGCCCGACGTGCTGCACACCTCCCTCCAGAAGCGCGCGATCCGCACCGCCCAGCTGGCCCTCGAGGCCGCGGACCGCCACTGGATCCCCGTCCACCGTTCCTGGCGCCTCAACGAGCGCCACTACGGCGCCCTCCAGGGCAAGGACAAGGCACAGACGCTCGCCGAGTTCGGCGAGGACCAGTTCATGCTGTGGCGCCGCTCGTACGACACTCCGCCGCCCCCGCTGGAGGACGGCACGGAGTACTCCCAGTCGGGCGACGCCCGCTACGCGTCGATCCCGCCGGAGCTGCGCCCCCGCACGGAGTGCCTGAAGGACGTCGTCGTCCGCATGCTCCCGTACTGGTACGACGGCATCGTCCCGGACCTCCTCGCTGGCCGCACGGTCCTCGTCGCCGCCCACGGCAACAGCCTCCGCGCCCTCGTCAAGCACCTCGACGGCATCTCCGACGCCGACATCGCGGGCCTGAACATCCCCACGGGCATCCCTCTCTACTACGAACTGGACGCCTCCTTCACCCCGGTGACCCCCGGCGGCACGTACCTCGACCCCGAGGCGGCCGCGGCAGCGATCGAAGCGGTCAAGAACCAGGGCAAGAAGAAGTAGTTCGGCTGATCATGCCCCCGGCCTGCGTGAATGGCGCAGGGCGGGGGCATGTTCGCGGTCTGGGCCCGCCGTGGTCCCCAAGTGCAGGCCGACCTGCACGATTCCGATCCAAGCCCACACCGTGAGGGCTCGGGAGTCCCAGCTCGGGTACGGGAACTCCCTGTTCTACCGGGTGCCGTACGTGAAGTCGTGTACCGCGATGTCGGTCAGGCGGACGTAGCCGAGGCGTTGGTAGAGGGAGTTGCTCGTGGGATTGGCCGCGTTGGTGTAGAGGACCACGTCCGTGGCGCCCGCGTTCAGGGCAGCTCGGCTCACTTCCGTCGTCACCGCTGCCGCGTAGCCGCTGCCGCGCAGGTGGGCCGGGGTGTAGACCGGGTCCACCCGGGCCATGCCGGCGACCATCGGGTTCACGCCCGCCATGGAGACGGCGGTGCCGTCCGGGGTCTCCCAGTACGTGTAGTTCTTCTCGGCGAAGCGGGTGTTCGCCCACGACGCCGCGTCGATCGTGACGTCCTCCTCGACGTCCGCCGCGAACTCACGGCACCACTGCATCAGGTGGTCCTGGTCCCCCTCGCCCACGCGTCGGCCCCTGCCCTCCGGGTGGGGGTCCGGCGGGGTGAGCGTGCCCAGGCGGTACAGGTGTAGCCGAACCCGCGGGGCCGACGTCGCTCCCGTGTGGCGGTGCCACGCCTCCGTGAACGCCGCGACCGTGTCCTCGTCAGCCGTGATGGAGGGCAAGTCCCAGCCCAGTGCCACCAGGCGGGCCGCGAGGGTGTCCGCCTGCTCCGGGGTGAGCGAGGTGACGTTCATGCCCCGGGACGGGAAGCGGAAGAACGTGGCCTCGACCTCGCCCCCTCGCTCCAGCAGGCCGAACGCAGGGAACCTGCCCTCGTACGCGGCCGCCCCGAGCGTGCGGAGCTTCTCCGTCACCGAGAGCTGTGTGGTGTGCAGGGCGGGGCGCGAGCACAGGAACTCCCCGGCGCGCACGAGGAATTCGTCGACGTCTTCAGTGAACTGCCAGTCATCCGGACGCATGCCTCATGATCCCGGACGGTCCCGGCTGCCTGGAAGGCGGATGCGTGGAGATCGGCCGACGATGTCATCCGCGGCTTCGGCCGCGACAGATGGCCCGTCAGCGGCGCCGCGAGCCGGGAGGGCTGGCGGGAAGAGGAGAAGGGGCCCGTCCCTCGGGCAGGCCCCTCGTCCTCACACCGCACTCGTGCCTGTGCGACCACTCCTCACCCGTGCCCGCGACCACTCCTCACCCGTGCCCGCGACCACTCCTCACCCGTGCCCGCGCCACCGTGTACCGCTCAGCCGCGTCGGCGCGACCGACTGCCGCTCAGCCGCACTGGCACGGGTTGCCGGACTGGCATCCGCACGCGCAGCCGGATCCGCAGCCGCAGGCGCCGAACAGGGGCAGGGCCTTGATGTCGGCTGGCTGCTGGGTGTCCCGTGGCTGTGTCGGGTCGGGCGTGCTGGGGCTGGCGGGGGATTCGGCCATGGTCCCTCCTCGAAGGCTGGTGCCTGTGCCCATTGGATGCCCCATTGCATGCCGGTTCAGCCGGGCGCATCAACGGCGCACGGAGGCGTCCGTACGCCAGGCGGAGGCGCCGCGCGCCCAGCCGCGGTCAGGCCCGCACGCCCCTCCTACCAGGCGCGTACGCCCTCAGGAGCACCCACGCGCCGCGCCCACGAAAGCACCGGGCGCCCCCGCCCCTGCCACCTGGCTCACCCATGACCCCCATGCCCCCCTGGCCCGCACCCGGCGGCCCACAACCCCCCGGCTCGCACCCACACGGTGCCCAGGGCCTACGCCCCCTCCACCCCCGTCACCGGCTGGATGTCGGCCTGGAGCTCGTCCGCGTGTTCGCCGGTCACCAGGTACACCACCCGCTTGGCGACGGAGACCGCGTGGTCGGCGAAGCGCTCGTAGTAGCGGCCGAGGAGGGTGACGTCGACGGCGGTCTCGATGCCGTGCTTCCAGCGGTCGTCCATCAGGTGCTGGAAGAGCGTGCGGTGGAGGAGGTCCATCGCGTCGTCGTCCTGCTCCAGCTGGAGCGCCAGGTCGACGTCCTTGGTGATGATGACCTCGGCGGCCTTGGCCATGAGCCGCTGCGCGAGCTGGCCCATCTCCAGGATCGTGGCGTGCAGGTCGCGCGGGACCGCCCGCTCGGGGAAGCGCAGCCGCGTGAGCTTGGCCACGTGCTGGGCCAGGTCGCCGGAGCGCTCCAGGTCGGCGGACATGCGCAGCGAGGTCACGACGATACGGAGGTCCGTGGCGACCGGCTGCTGTCGGGCCAGCAGCGCTATCGCGCGGGCCTCCAGGTCGTGCTGGAGGTCGTCGACCTTCTGGTCGGCCTCGATCACGCTCTCCGCCAGCTTCAGGTCGGCGTCGAGGATCGCCGTCGTGGCACGTCCGATCGCCGACCCCACCAGTCGGGCCATCTCGACCAGGCCCTCGCCGATCGAGTCAAGTTCCTCGTGGTACGCGTCCCGCATCAGGGTGTCCCTCTCTTACGTGCGTCTGCTCGTGGGTTTCCGAAAAGGCCGTGCCCGAAAGCCGTGCCGCCACACCGACGGTCGTGCTCCCATTCTCCGGAAGCCGTGCCGCTCCTGGGCGATGGCCGTCCTCCGCGCGTGGAAGCCGTATCGCTCCTGGGCGATGGCCGTCCTCCGCGCGTGGAAGCCGTACCGCCCTCGGCGATGGCCGTCCTCCGCCTGCGGAAGCCGTACCGCCCTGTCGGCGACGGACCGGTTCCGCTTCCGCGGGGAAGCCGTGCCGTGCCGTCGCATCGCCGGCCGCCGTGCCCGTGTGCAGGCGCGGCCGCCGTTCCGCCGGGCCGGAGCGGATGCCGGCCCGGGGGGCCCGGATGAACCCCACGCTCCCACGTTCCGATCCGTACGCGTCCGTTTCCGCCATCCCAAATGAACCATCCCTGGCTCCAAGGTGAACTCTGGGCGACGAGTGTTCGAGGTCGCCCTTCGAGTGCTGTGGGGATGTCCGACCTCGTGCCTAACCTGGATGCATGGACGTGAACGCGGCGGTCGCCGCAGCGGCAGCGATCGCCGGTGTACTCACCGGTGTCATCGCCATGCTGGCGTTCCGCTTCAGCGAGCGCGAGCAGAAGCGTCCGACCAGGACCTCCCTGCACACCGACCCGGTGCTGCCGCCCGGTGTGGACACCGTGCTCTCCGTGCTCCGCTCCTCCGCCGTGGTGCTCGACGAGGGCGACGGCGTCGTCAAGGCGAGCTCCGCCGCCTACTCCCTGGGGCTGGTCCGCGGCGGGAAGCTCGCCATCGAGCCGATGCTCCAGATGGCGCGCGACACCCGCCGTGACGGGGAGATACGCCAGGTCGAGCTGGACCTGCCCCGGCGCGGCACCGGGCGCGGCGAGGCCCTCGCGGTCTCCGCGCGCGTCGCCCCGCTGGGCTCCCGGCTCGTGCTGCTCCTCGTCGAGGACCTCACCGAGGCCCGTCGCATAGAGGCGGTACGGCGCGACTTCGTCGCGAACGTCAGTCATGAGCTGAAGACGCCGGTCGGCGCCCTGTCCCTGCTCTCCGAGGCCGTCATGGGCGCCAGCGACGACCCGGAGGCGGTGGAACGCTTCGCGGGGCGGATGCAGATCGAGGCCACCCGGCTCACCAACCTGGTGCAGGAGCTCATCGACCTCTCCCGCGTGCAGAACGACGACCCGCTGGAGGACGCCGAGCCCGTCCGGGTGGACGAGCTGGTCGCCGAGGCCGTCGACCGCTGCCGCCACCAGGCCGGCGCCAAGCAGATCACCATCGCGGCCGGTGGCACCGCCGCGCTGAGGGTCTGGGGCCACCGCGGCCAGCTCGCCGCGGCCCTCGGCAACCTCGTCGAGAACGCCGTCAACTACTCCCCGGCCCGCACCCGCGTCGGCATCGCCGCGCGCAGGGTGTCCGCACCCGGTGGGGACCTCATCGAGATCTCCGTGACCGACCAGGGCATCGGCATCTCCGACAAGGACAAGGAGCGCATCTTCGAGCGCTTCTACCGCGTGGACCCGGCCCGCTCCCGCCAGACCGGCGGCACGGGTCTCGGACTCGCGATCGTCAAGCACGTGGCGGCCTCGCACGGCGGGCAGGTCACGGTGTGGAGCTCCGAAGGCCAGGGCTCCACGTTCACCCTCAGGCTGCCGGAGGCGGGCGCGTCCCGCGACCGCGCCACGCACCACCCGGACCTCGACGACGAGGACGGACAACCGCACACCGAGTCATCCCCGTACGAACCGCATCCCGCCCCGGAGGTCCTTCCGTGACCCGAGTGCTCGTCGTCGAGGACGAGGAGTCCTTCTCCGACGCCCTGTCCTACATGCTCCGCAAGGAGGGCTTCGAGGTCGCCATCGCGACCACCGGGCCCGACGGACTCGACGAGTTCGAGCGCAACGGCGCCGACCTCGTCCTCCTCGACCTGATGCTGCCCGGTCTGCCCGGCACCGAGGTCTGCCGTCAGCTGCGGAGCCGCTCCAACGTCCCGGTGATCATGGTCACGGCCAAGGACAGCGAGATCGACAAGGTCGTGGGCCTGGAAATAGGAGCCGACGACTATGTCACCAAGCCTTTCTCCTCGCGCGAGCTCGTCGCCCGTATCCGGGCCGTACTGCGCCGCCGCGGCGAGCCCGAGGAGGTCACCCCGGCCGCGCTGGAGGCCGGTCCGGTCCGCATGGACGTCGACCGTCACGTGGTCACGGTCTCCGGCTCCAAGGTCGACCTCCCCCTCAAGGAGTTCGACCTGCTCGAAATGCTGCTGCGCAACGCGGGCCGCGTGCTGACCCGCATGCAGCTCATCGACCGCGTCTGGGGCGCCGACTACGTGGGTGACACCAAGACCCTCGACGTCCACGTCAAGCGCCTCCGCGCCAAGATCGAACCGGACCCGGGCGCCCCCAGATACCTGGTCACGGTCCGCGGCCTCGGCTACAAGTTCGAGCCGTGAGCCGAGCCAGAAGGCGCAAGCCGAGCCGTAGGCGTAAACCGTAGCCGCGAGCCGAAAGTGCCGAAGGGCGGCACCCCCGCGTGGGGTGCCGCCCTTCGGCGTGCGCGTCGTGCGTACGGCGCTCAGTCGCCGGCGGTCGCCTCGGACTCGGAGGCGGACGGCGAGCCGGACGAACCGGCGGCGGCGCCCTCCTCCGCGGCGGTGCCCTCGCCCGGCGAACCGGAGGCGGACGGCGAGCCGGAGGCCTCGTCCGACGGGCTCGGGCTGGAGGCCGGCGCCTCGGGGATGTCGCTCGGGCCCCACTTCTCGAAGTAGGCCTCGGCGGGGACGACGAAGGCGCGCAGGCTCACGTCACCGGTCTCGCTGAAGGTGAAGGTGACCTGCTGGGCGTTGCCGTTCTGCACGGCGGAGCCGATCTCCGGCAGGACGGCGGAGGCGTTGCCCTCGCCGCCGAGGATCACGGAGCCGCCGGCCGGGACGACGACCTTGCCGCCCTTGCCCTCACCCTTGACGGGGGTGACCTCGGCGGTGCCGGCGCCGTCCACGGTGACGGAGTCCAGCGTCTGGTCGGTGGTCGAGCTGTTGAACAGGGTCGCGGAGACGACCGCCGGGCCCTTGGCCGCGGCGTCCGGCTGGGTGACCACGATCGCGTTCTGGACCTTGATGTCCCCGACGGTCGTCGCCGCGTTGTCCGGCTTGATCTGGAGCGTCTGGGCGTTGCTGCCGGCGCTGCACGCGGCGAGCGAGGCGATCGAGAACGCGAGGGCGGCGGCGGCGAGTGCGCCGCGTCGAAGGCTGCTGCTCACGGCGGCGGCAACTCCTTGAACGTGGGCGATACGTGATCGGTAGCGCGCTTAGGTTACCGAGCCGCCCCATCACGACCGCACCCGACCCTCCCCAAGTGCCCCGCGAGTCACCGGAAGCAATTGACCGACGGGCCGTCCGTCCGCTCGTCCGGCATTCACATAACCCCCACCGATCCCTTCCTCGCCGCCCCTCGATTTCCGGCGGGGAATGCGCACGGCCACGGAAAATCGATCAGCCGCCGGAAGCCCGCCGGGAAGACGTCCGGAAGCACGTCGAGAACCACGCCGGAAGCCGGGCGGAAGCACGTAGGAACCGCAGGGGAACCCGCGCCGGAACCGGAGAGGAACCGGAGCCTGAACCCCTCCGGAACACGATCAGGTAACGGCGGAACATCTCCGGGAGATCGAACTCCTTGATCAATTCCGGATTCGTCTCGTACCCGACTCCACCCACCGAACGGAGTAACGGAAGTCGTACACTTGGAGGCGGACAAAGTGGGACGTTCGGACAGTCGATGAGCCCTTCGGGTGCGTGTGGCGTGTGTGTTTCGCTCCGCCCGGAGAGCCGCTCCGACCTGCGAATACCCGCTCCCGTTCGCCCCTCGCAGCACGTTCCTGTCGCTGTTGTCAAGCCCCGAGATATGCCCTGACCTGCGAAAACGCCATTCAGAACACGCCGTATCCGTGTTACCCTGGATAGCCACGGAAGGGGTACCTGTCACATGACGTTCAAGGTTGGCGACACCGTGGTCTATCCCCATCACGGGGCCGCGCTGATCGAGGCCATCGAAACTCGCCAGATCAAAGGCGTGGACAAGACCTACTTGGTGCTCAAGGTCGCCCAGGGTGACCTGACGGTGCGCGTACCGGCGGACAATGCGGAGTTCGTGGGTGTGCGTGACGTGGTCGGTCAGGACGGCCTGGACCGGGTCTTCGAGGTGCTGCGCGCGCCGTACGCCGAAGAGCCCACGAACTGGTCGCGCCGCTACAAGGCAAACCTGGAGAAGCTCGCCTCCGGTGACGTCATCAAGGTCGCGGAAGTGGTCCGTGACCTGTGGCGTCGTGAGCGGGAGCGCGGACTGTCCGCCGGTGAGAAGCGCATGCTCGCCAAGGCCCGCCAGATCCTGGTGAGCGAGCTCGCCCTCGCGGAGAACACCAACGAGGACAAGGCCGAGGCCCTGCTGGACGAGGTCCTCGCGTCCTGAACTGACTGAGGCAGGCAGCCAGCCCGCTCAGCCGCTCGACGCAGCACAGCAAATGCCGCGGTGCCCGATGACGTACGTATTGTCGCCGGGCGCTGCGGCATGTTCGTACCAGGCCACGGACGCCGGACGACCTACGAGGGGACGGGTCCCCGATACTTGGCGTGCCGGGCCCGGGCAGATGGCTCGACCAGATGTCACGGAAGGGTCCGGTCAAGATGTCGCGCCCGGCACGCTGTGGCCATACCCACGTAGGCCGAGCACACAAACCTGACAGGAACCGATGTCTGACGATTCGCGTCCTTCGCCTTCCGGGACCGGCGCGGGAGCCCGTACGGCAGCCGTGATCCCGGCCGCCGGCCGGGGTGTACGCCTCGGTCCGGGCGCCCCCAAAGCACTCCGTGCGCTGAACGGAACCCCCATGCTCATCCACGCGGTACGGGCCATGGCCGCGTCCCGCGCCGTCTCCCTGGTCGTCGTCGTGGCGCCGCCCGACGGGGCCGCCGAGGTCAAGTCCCTGCTCGACGCGCACGCGCTGCCCGAGCGGACCGACTTCCTGGTCGTGCCCGGCGGCGAGTCACGGCAGGAGTCCGTGCGTCTCGGCCTCGACGCGCTGCCCCCCGGCCACGACATCGTGCTGGTGCACGACGCGGCGCGTCCGCTGGTCCCGGTCGACACGGTCGACGCCGTCATCGAGGCCGTACGGGACGGGGCGCCGGCCGTGGTGCCCGCGCTGCCCCTCGCCGACACGGTCAAGGAGGTCGAGCCCACGGCCGAGCCGGGCACGCCCGAGCGCGTCGTCGCCACCCCGCAGCGGGCCCGGCTCAGGGCGGTGCAGACCCCGCAGGGCTTCGACCGGGCGATCCTCGTGCGGGCGCACGAGACGGTCACCGGTGAGGTCACCGACGACGCGAGCATGGTGGAACGGCTCGGAGCGCCGGTCGTGGTCGTGCCCGGACACGAGGAGGCGTTCAAGGTGACCCGCCCGCTCGACCTGGTCCTCGCCGAGGCGGTCCTGGCTCGCAGGAGGCTCAACGATGGGTTCTGAGACGCACGCGACACCCGCGGTGGTGCTGCCGCAGGTCGGCATCGGCACCGACATCCACGCCTTCGAGGAGGGCCGGGAGCTGTGGTGCGCCGGGCTGAAGTGGGAGGGGGAGGGACCGGGCCTCGCCGGGCACTCCGACGCGGACGTCGTGGCGCACGCCGCGTGCAACGCGCTGTTCTCCGCGGCGGGCCTCGGTGACCTGGGCCTGCACTTCGGCACGGGCCGGCCCGAGTGGTCCGGTGCGTCCGGGGTGACGCTCCTCGCGGAGGCCGCGCGCATCGTCCGCGACGCCGGGTTCGTGATCGGCAACGTGGCGGTGCAGGTCGTCGGGCCGCGACCGAAGATCGGCAAGCGGAGGGACGAGGCGCAGAAGGTGCTGTCGGAGGTCGTGGGAGCACCGGTCTCCGTCTCCGGCGCGACGACGGACGGGCTGGGCTTCCCCGGCCGCGGCGAGGGCCTGATGGCGGTGGCCACGGCGTTGGTCGCGAGGGTCTGAGGCGCGGCCGGGTTCGGGGGTGCCGGCCGGGTTCGGGGGTGCGGGTGCATGGGCGGGTGCGGGTGCGGGGGCGCTGGTCGCGCCCACGTGGCGGAGCCGCAGGTGTCACCGCCCCGTGCCCCTGAGGGGCGGCCGGGGCTGTGCCCCGTGCGCTTCGGGGAGCGTGGGCCGCAGGCCCCGTCGCTCCAGGGCGCGGGGAACTGCGCGAGACATCACGAACCACCCGCACCCGCCGACGGAACACGCGCCCCCGAGCCACCAGGCGCCCGGACCGGCGGCGCGGCCCCGTGTCACGAATTCGTGGCCCTTCGACGGGATCGGCGCAGCGCACCGGCGGTCGCCCACTACCCTGGAGGCGTGACTATTCGCCTGTACGACACCAGCGCCCGGCAGATTCGTGACTTCGACCCCATCACGCCGGGTTGCGTCTCGATCTACCTGTGCGGTGCCACCGTGCAGGCGGCCCCGCACATCGGCCACATCCGCTCCGGGCTCAACTTCGACATCATGCGTCGGTGGTTCGAGTACCGCGGGTACGCCGTGACGTTCATCCGGAACGTCACGGACATCGACGACAAGATCATCGCCAAGTCGGCCGACCAGGGCCGCCCCTGGTGGTCGATCGGCTACGAGAACGAGCGCGCCTTCAACGACGGCTACCACGCGCTCGGTTGCCTGCCGCCGACCTACGAGCCGCGTGCCACCGGGCACGTGACCGAGATGGTCGAGATGATGCGCGGGCTGATCGAGCGCGGCCACGCCTACGAGGCCGACGGCAACGTGTACTTCGACGTGCGGTCGTTCCCGGAGTACCTGCGGCTGTCCAACCAGGAGCTGGACAACCTGCTCCAGCCGTCCGGCGAGGGCGAGACCGGCAAGCGGGACCCGCGTGACTTCGCCATGTGGAAGTCGGCGAAGCCGGGTGAGCCCACCTGGGAGACGCCCTGGGGCCGGGGCCGGCCGGGCTGGCACCTGGAGTGCTCCGCGATGGCGCACAAGTACCTGGGCAGCGAGTTCGACATCCACGGCGGCGGGCTGGACCTGATCTTCCCGCACCACGAGAACGAGATCGCGCAGGCCAAGGCGTTCGGTGACGCGTTCGCCCGGTACTGGGTGCACAACGCCTGGGTCACCATGAGCGGCGAGAAGATGTCCAAGTCGCTCGGCAACTCGGTCCTCGTGAGCGAGATGGTCAAGCACTGGCGGCCCATCGTCCTCCGCTACTACCTGGGCACCCCGCACTACCGGTCGATGATCGAGTACAGCGAGGAGGCCCTGCGCGAGGCCGAGTCGGCGTTCGCCCGGATCGAGGGCTTCGTGCAGCGGGTCGTCGAGAAGGCGGGCGGGGTCGTCGAGCCGGCGGCCGAGGTGCCGCCGGCGTTCGCCGACGCCATGGACGACGACCTGGGCGTGCCGCAGGCGCTCGCCGTCGTGCACACCACGGTCCGCCAGGGCAACAGCGCGCTGGCCGCCGACGACAAGGAGGCCGCCGTGGCGCGCCTCGCCGAGGTGCGGGCCATGCTCGGCGTCCTCGGGCTCGACCCGCTCGACGCCCACTGGTCCGGCGAGGGCGGCGACCGGGGCGAGACCGTGCTCACCCAGAGCGTGCACGGTGTCGTCGACAGCCTGGTCGGTCTGGTCCTCCAGCAGCGCGAGTCCGCCCGCGCCCGCAAGGACTGGGCCACCGCGGACGCCATCCGCGACCAGCTCAACCAGTCGGGCCTGGTCATCGAGGACGGCCCGGACGGTCCGCGCTGGACGCTCGGCACCCGCTGACCCGCGATCACCTTGATCGATTGTGCCGCTCGGGCCTCCGGGCGGCACACTGCATGGACGAGACTTCAACGACGTACACGCGCACGTGTACGAAAGCTTCCAGGAGACAGGTAGGTCATGGCCGCTCACAACCGCCGCATGTCCGGCAAGAAGGGCGCGCAGGTCGGCAGTGGCGGCCAGCGACGCAAGGGTCTGGAAGGCAGGGGCCCGACGCCGCCCGCCGAGATGCGCAAGGGGCACAAGAAGAACCGCATCGCCAACGCCAAGGCCAAGCAGACGGCGCGCCGTCCCGTGGCGCGTGGCCGCGGTGGCAGGGGCACCTCGGAGATGGTCGTCGGCCGCAACCCGGTCGTCGAGGCGCTGCGTGAGGGCGTGCCCGCCACCACGCTCTACGTCCAGCAGTTCATCGACAACGACGAGCGGGTGCGCGAGGCGCTCCAGCTCGCCGGTGAGCGCGGCGGCATCCACCTCATGGAGGCGCCCCGCCCCGAGCTGGACCGGATGACCAACGGGCTCAACCACCAGGGCCTCGTCCTGCAGGTCCCGCCGTACGAGTACGCGCACCCCGAGGACCTGGTCGCCGCCGCGTTCGACGAGGGCGAGGACCCGCTGATCGTCGCACTCGACGGGGTGACCGACCCGCGCAACCTCGGTGCCGTGGTCCGCTCGGTCTCCGCGTTCGGCGGCCACGGCGTCGTCGTACCGGAGCGGCGCGCGGCCGGGATGACCGCCGGCGCGTGGAAGACATCCGCCGGTACGGCCGCCCGTACGCCCGTCGCCCGCGCCACCAACCTGACGCGTGCGCTGGAGGCGTACAAGAAGGCCGGTGTCGTCGTGGTCGGTCTGGCCGCGGACGGCGAGGTCGAGGTCGGTGCGCTGGAGGCGCTGGAAGGGCCCGTCGTCATCGTCGTCGGCAGCGAGGGCAAGGGCCTGTCGCGGCTGGTCGGGGAGACCTGCGACTTCCGGGTGCGGATTCCGATGCCGGGTGGCGCGGAGTCCCTGAACGCCGGTGTCGCGGCGGGAGTTGTGCTGTACGAGGCGGCTCGGCGCCGCGGCTGACCGGGCCTCCGACCGGGGGCTCGGGGTGTTCACGATCGCCTTGACGCGGTCCGGACAGATCGGCGCGGTCAAAGCAGTGTCCTAACGACACGTCACTCGGTTAGATGAGTGTGGACACCAGAACACCCCGCACACCCACGGGGGACCGCTCGTCGGGATTCGACGACGCTCCCGCGCTGAGCATGGTGAAGGTGCCGAGCGATCCGGCGCAGGTCATCGTCAACCACGCGAGTTTCCGCGTGCAGTTGGGCGCCTCCACGCGGGCGTCCCCGCGGATCGCACGGCACCTGAGCGCCACCGAGGACACCGCGCGGATGCCCGCCGTGGGCACGGCGGTGCGCGCCGGCGCGCCTGCCGCCGGGCGTCGGCGCCCGGTCGTCTGGAGCGGGAAGTCCGCGCCGGACGACACCGGGGCCCACCGTCTCCTCCAGGCCGCCAGGGAAGCCGGCGCCACCCAGGTCATCCCGCGCCTCGGTGTCACGGAGACCGACACCGGCGGTTTCGACGTCGAAAGCGGCCGCTACGACGCCGACTTGACGGTGGAGACGATCGAGACGCCCGTCGTCGGCAGCCAGCGCACCCACGGCGGCCACGCCGCCCCCGACGGCACCCGGCTGCTGCCCGCCATGCGCCAGGTCGGCAGCGCGTACGACGAGCCGGGATACGCGGGCCGGGACGACTACGCCGACGACCGTTTCACCGACGGGTACGACGACGGCGACCCGGACGGCGGGAGGGCGCGGCGCCGCACCGGCAACGAGCCCGTCCGGCAGGGCTATTACCCCGGCCGGCGGATGAACCTGGGCGTGGTGCTGCTGCCGCTGCGCGTCTTCCTCGGCTTCATCTCCATCTACGCCGGCATGGGCAAGCTCTGCGACCCGCACTACTTCGACGGCGGCAAGCGCGGCTCCATGGTGAAGTGGCTGAACACGCTCCACCCGTGGGAGGTCGCCGAGCCGCTGCGGCAGTTCGCGCTGGAACACCCGGTCGGCTCCGGCCTGGTCATCGCGTTCGCCCAGGTCATCGTCGGCGTTCTCACGATCTTCGGCCTGTGGCAGCGGGTCGCCGCCGGGTTCGGGGTGCTGCTGTCGGCCGCGCTGCTGGTGACCGTCAGCTGGAAGACCGTCCCCGTCTACGAGACGCCCGACATCATCTACCTCGCCGCCTGGTCCCCGCTGGTCATCGCGGGTGCCCCGGTGTACTCGGTCGACGGGCGGCTCGCGGGCGGTGCCTGGCGCACGCTCGGTCCGCGCGCCGACATCTGGGAGCTGCGGCGCTACGTGCTGCGCCGGGGCGCCCTCGTCGCCGCGATCGTCGTCGGTCTCACGCTGCTGGTCGGGTCGATGCTCGGCGGAGCGGTGCGGGACGCCGACCGGATCGTCGTTCCCGGTCCCGGGGAGGCGCCGCGCAACGAACTGCCCGGATCGCCGCTTCCCGGCGAGCCCGACCAGGGCCGCAAGGAGCGGCGCACCCCCTCCGCGTCCACCTCGCCGAGCGCCGGGGCGACGTCGGCGAGCCCCACGCAGGGGGCCACCACGACGCCGGAAGCCACGCAGGAAGCGGGCGCGGCCACCGGGCAGCCCAGCCAGACGCAGGGCACGGCGGGTCAGGCTCCGCCGCAGCAGTCCGCCCCGGTCGAGCAGGCGCCGACGACCGCGGGCCCGACCTCCAGCGGTGGTGCGGGTGCCTCCGGCGGGACGACCGGAGGGTCGGGTGGCACCACCGGCGGTTCCGGCGGCAGCTCCTCCGGTGGGCAGCCGGGGCTGGTCGGAGGGCTGCTCGGGTAGGTTCCACCGCCTTTCGAGGCGGTGAAGGGCGGGCCCCGCAGGGATCGGATTCCCTGCGGGGCCCGTTCCGTGTGCTCGCGCACCCGACGGACTCGGGGGTGCCGGTGCGGGTGCGGGTGCCGGGTGCGTCGGCGAGTACGGTCCGCAGTGACCGGTCGCGCGGTTCCCCGCGCCTCCCGGGCGTGAGAGCTGGGCTTCGATGGTGTCCTAGCGGCCCAGGGTCGCCAGTTCCCTCGCCGCTTCCGTCAGGTCCTTCGCGGTGTCGATCGCCCGCCAGTAGGCGCCCTGGGGGATCGGGAAGCCGGCCAGGCGGCGTTCCCGGGCGAGGCGGGGGAAGGTGGTGCGTTCGTGGTCGCCGCGCTCCGGGAGGAGACCCGCGAACTCGGGGGAGAAGACGTAGACGCCGGCGTTGATCTCGTACGTCGTCGGCGGAGCCTCGATGAAGTCGGTGACGCGGCCGAAGCCGTCGGTCTTGACGGCGCCCCAGGGGATGCGGGGGCGGGCGAGGGCGAGCGTGGCGACGGCGTCGCGCTCGGCGTGGAAGTCCGCCATGTCGCGCAGCGAGAAGCGGGTCCAGATGTCGCCGTTGGTGGCGTACCAGGGCCGGTCGGGGTGCGGCAGGTGCGCGGCCGCGTACTTGAGGCCCCCGCCGCGGCCCAGGGGTTCTGTCTCGACGACCGTGGTGACGCGGACGGGCAGGTCGGCCGAGTCCAGCCAGTTCTGCAGGACGTCGGCGAGATGCCCGCAGGAGACGACGACGTCGGTGACGCCCTCCTCGGCGAGCCAGGTCAGTTGATGGCCGATGATCGGGGTGCCCGTGCCCGGAATCTCGACCATGGGCTTCGGCCGGTCATCGGTGTACGGGCGCAGCCGGGAGCCCTGGCCACCTGCCAGGACCACGGCTTGAACGGGGCGCGACGCGGCGTTCGGATCGGTCATGCCCGAACTGTACGTGGCGCCCCGTTCGCGGGAGCACGGCCCTGGGTGATCGGTATCGGGGGGCGGACTGGGGGTGCGAGCGCCCTGGGCGTCCTGCGAGGCCCTCCGTGTGTGCTGCGGCCCGTCGCGGGGCCCCAGTGGTGTCGTGGGGCTCTCAGTGTTGCTGTGAGCCCTGTTCCTGTGAGCCCTTGGGCGGGACGTCAGCCGTGCAGTGCCGCGACTCCGGTGGCGAAGGAGGTGTCGCAGACGGGGCGGGCGTACGACTGGGCCCGGGTGGGGCCGTACGCGCGGACCGCGGCGCGGCCCAGGGCGCGGGCGATGGACGTGCAGTGCTTCGCCAGCGACGGGCGGCCGTTCACGGCCTGCTGGAGGTGGGTGAGGGCGACGCCGGGGTTCTGCTCCTGGAGCTCCATGAGGAGCTTGTCGCGCAGCAGCTCGTGCGGGGCGCGGGCCTTGGCGCGGGGGGAGGTCCGCTGGGCGGAGACGTCCGACGCGGCGAGGATCGACTCGGAGGGGTCGGTCCCGGACCAGTTGACGCTGGTGACCGCGAGGGTGCCGGAGAGCACCAGGACGACGGGCAGGACGAGGGCGAGGGAGCGGCCGATCCGGCGGGCGGGGCCGCGGCCGCGGCGCGTCCGTTGGGTGTAGGTGTGGGTGTGCTTCACGCGAGTGAGGGTAGCGCGGGGTAGTGATATGGCGACATTAGGTCACCGATACGGGGGACGCCGCAGCGCCGCCGTCCTGGCGCCGTGTTGACGCACAAGAGTCGAAATTAGCTGTTTTGCCAGGGTGGTTGGAGGCAGGGAAAAGGGCCCCGCAGGCTGGCTGCGGGGCCCTTTTCGTCAACCTGGGTGATTTATCCCGGGCCGGATGTTTCGCGGACGGTCGTGTCCGGGTCAGTCGGTGAGGCGCTCGCCCGTGGAGGTCGAGAACACGTGGGTCTCGCCCGGACGCGGCACGACGTGCAGCTGGGCGCCCTTCTCGGGGACCTGGCGGCCGTTGACGCGGACCACGAGGTCCTTGGTCTCGCCGCCGACCTCGGCGGTGCCGTAGACGTAGCCGTCGGCGCCGAGCTCCTCCACGACGTTGACGGAGACGGCGAGGCCGGCCGGAGCGTCCTCGGAGTCCTTCGACAGGGCGGAGGCGGCGGCCCCGTTGTGCTCGACCACGTCGAAGTGCTCGGGGCGGACACCGACGGTGACCGTGCGGTCGCCCCGGTCGGCGGCGGCCTTCAGGGCGTCACGGTTGACCGGGACGACGCTGTTGCCGAACTTCACACCGCCGTCGGTGATCGGGACCTCGACCAGGTTCATGGCCGGGGAGCCGATGAAGCCGGCGACGAAGAGGTTGGCGGGGCGGTCGTACATGTTGCGCGGGGTGTCGACCTGCTGGAGCAGGCCGTCCTTGAGGACCGCCACGCGGTCACCCATCGTCATGGCCTCGACCTGGTCGTGGGTGACGTAGACGGTGGTGATGCCGAGACGGCGCTGGAGCGACGCGATCTGCGTACGGGTGGAGACACGGAGCTTGGCGTCGAGGTTCGACAGCGGCTCGTCCATGAGGAACACCTGGGGCTCACGCACGATGGCGCGGCCCATGGCGACACGCTGGCGCTGACCACCGGAGAGGGCCTTCGGCTTGCGGTCCAGGTACTCGGTGAGGTCGAGGATCTTCGCGGCCTCCTCGACCTTCTGCCGGATCTCCGCCTTGTTGACGCCGGCGATCTTGAGCGCGAAGCCCATGTTGTCGGCGACGGTCATGTGCGGGTAGAGCGCGTAGTTCTGGAACACCATGGCGATGTCCCGGTCCTTCGGCGGCAGGTGCGTGACGTCGCGGTCACCGATGCGGATGGCGCCGCCGTTGACGTCCTCCAGGCCCGCGAGCATGCGGAGCGAGGTGGACTTGCCGCAACCGGACGGTCCGACGAGGACGAGGAACTCGCCGTCCTCGATCGCGATGTCGAGCTGGTCGACGGCGGGCTTGGTGGAACCCGGGTAGATCCGGGTCGCCTTGTCGAACGTGACAGTGGCCATGGGTCGTAGACCCCCTTCACCGGCAGGAACGTGCCGGACGATCCGAGTAAAGGTGGTGAGCCACCGGGGACGGTTCCACGGTGGTGTAGTCCATGCGAGGGACTGGCTCAGGACGGTACCTGGCGTTCACCTGGTCTGTCAGTACCCCGACCCCTGTGAACTTCGCGGAAATTTTCGACGGGACCACCCCATGACGTGGGTACACTGCACGGGCGCCCCCGCGCGGGGCCACGCCTCCTTAGCTCAGCTGGCCAGAGCAACGCACTTGTAATGCGTAGGTCGTCGGTTCGAATCCGACAGGGGGCTCAGTGTCTGACCAGCGGTTTCCTCCGGGGAGCCGCTGTTCTGTTCCTCGCCTAGTTGCAGTGCTAGTTGCGATAGAACGTTTGTTCACTCCCCAAGCGCGTCCCCCATCCGCCTCGCCGCATCGTTCGCGAGGACGGACGCGACGTGGGTGTACCGCGTCATCATCCGCATCGAGCTGTGGCCGAGGATCTCCATCACGACCCGGGGCGAGACACCCGACTCGATCAGCAGCGTGCCCGCGGTGTGCCGGTTGTCGTGCACCCGGGCGTCACGCAGGCTCGCGGTGGCGAGGATGTCCTTGAACTCCTGCCAGTCCATGCGGGGATCGATCGGCCGGCCGTTCTCCTGGCAGAACACGAGGTCGTGTTCCTCCCACAGTTCCCCGGCCGCCAGGCGCTCGCGCAGGTGGTCCTTGCGGTGCGCCCTCAGCAGCGGAATCAGCGGGAGAGGGATGGGCGCGAGCCGCTTGTTCTTCCCCTTCGGCTCCCGGAAGACCAGGCCCCCGCCCGTAGGCTCCGGGTACACCTTGGCGTGCGCCGTGCAGTCCTTCGGACACGGCTTGGGGCACCCGTTCTTCAGCTACGAGTGCCGCTCGCAGGTGGCCTTGCACGCCTTCCGGTGGTGCTTCTCCCCGCAGGCATGCGGGTCCTCGCAGCCGTGCTGCCACGTCAGCCTCTGGAGCTGCCACCAGACCTTCATGACGCCGTTGTCCAGGTCGACGTACTTCCAGCGCAGGCTGGCGCCTCACCTTGGCGCAGGCCCTCGGCGAGGGCAACGGACCAGCGGGCGCCGTTGCGCCGCTCGGCAGCCGCCGCGAGCAGCGCGCGGGCCTGCTGACCTGCGGCTCCCACACGATCACGCACGACGACGACCCGTACGGCCCGAAGCGCATGGGCGAATGCATGGTCAGCGCCCCCACGACCGATCTCGACCTGCACGACCTGATCCGGAAGGACGCCTGACCATGGCCATCCCCGCCCCGCTGCCGCACCCCAACGAGGACGCCGACCATCTCGCCGCCCGTACCTCCAGGCAGACGTTCATGGACAAGGCTGGCCCGATCCGTGGCAACGCCGACGCGTCCGCCCGCTGGAAGGCGCAGCAGGTCACCGCCCTGTACGACACGCACGTGAGGGAAGTCACCGAGGCGTACGAGCGGCTGACCGAACGCCGCCGCGCCCGCCTGGCCTACCTCGAAAGCCTGGTGCCCGTCGGGGCCGGGATCGCCGAGACCGCCACCCCCGCCGACAAGGCCGTGCTGATGAACGCCTTCCGTGCCGCGTGGAAGGAGGCACAGGGCACCGACCAGGGGGGCCGGGCCCGGCTCCTCGCCGAGGCCGAGCGGTTCGGGGACGACGCGATGCGCCGCGCCGTCCTCACCTTCGCCGTGGACCACAGCGAGGAGACGATCCTGCGCGACTGGACCGAGCGGCACCTCGACCAGGAGGGCTACCTCGGCGAGGTGCGCCAGCTGCGCGAGACCCTCGCCGGCCGGGGCCCGGAACGGGGCTTCGAGCGGCAGGACTTCACGCCGTTGCCGAAGCCTCAGGAGGCCTACGACTGGCCGCTGATCCAGGACGCCCCGGACGCGCAGCCCGGTGACCGCGGGCGGATGGTGCGGCCGGGCGTCATCGAGTACGGCCGCCGCTGACCCCTCGCCCGGCCCCTCGCGGGTCGGGCTTCTCCTCGGCTCACTGCGGTACGGCGCTCAACCTCGATGAGTCCTGGCGGCGCTCCTCGCCCCGCTGAACGGCCCTGCGGGACCGGTCAAACGCTGAAGCCCCCGGCCCGGTCTGTCACGGCCGCGCTCGGGGGCTTCGTCCTCTCCGTCCTCGACGCCCCGGACACCCCGGAGCGGAGCTGCTTTACGTACGGCGTGCGCCGCTCATCCCTGCATCACCACATCTGTGATCTTCACGGACACCTTCTTGCTCGACGACACCGTGCTGATCGAAGTCGGCGTGTAGCTCAGACTCGTCTCGTCCGACAGCTCAGCCGTCTCGATGACCGGCCCCGACTTGTCGCCACGAATCTCGTAGGTGATCGAGTAGACCGCGTCAGGATCGACCCCGTTCCATTCGCCCACGTAGGACAGAACCGGCTCGACCGTCACGTTGCAGCCCGCCGAACCGAAGCACTGTCGCTCCGTGGTGCGTAGCTCCATCGTGAAGTCGGAGGGGGTAAGTGCGGCGTACGTCGGCTCCGACTCCTCCGCGGCGGGCTCGGCTACGTCCTCGTCTGGGGCGCTCGATGCCGAGGAGGCGGCGGCTGGCTTGCTGTCGTCGTTTGTGGCCTGCACGACGACGATGCCGGTGGTGATGATCGTGGCGATGATCGCGGCGGCGGCCCCGATGATGATCGCGTTGGTGTGGTTCTTCGGCTTCGGCTCCGGCTCCAGTGTCTGAGGCGGGGTCGGCGGCGGGGAGTCGGGCGCGGCTGGTGGCGTGGTGTTGCTCATGGTCCCCCCAAGGACGTACGTGGTGAGACCCGCATCATCTGGCGTACGAGGGGCCGCGCGGAATGCATGTGTCCGGCTTGTGACCCTGACGTGTGACGGCCGAGCCGCGGTCACGGCCGGGCGTCAACAGCACGACGGCCCCCGCAGGTTGCAGGGGCCGCACACGCCTACGCCCGGAGCCGACCGGGCGTACCGTTCTGAGTGTCGAGGTCAGAACGGAGCCCAGCATGCCACACCCAACACGCCGGGACACCGGCGGAATCGGGGCGCGTATCGAAGAGGTGAGCGCCCTCCGCGGCTTCTCCCTCCGGGAACTCGGACGCCGCGCCAACGTCTCCCCGTCGATGCTCTCCCGCATCATCACCGGCCAGCGCCAGGCCAGCCCCGCCATCGTCTCCGCGGTCGCCCGCGCCCTGTCCGTCAGCATCTCCGTGCTGCACGGCCAGCCCTACATCCACCAGCTCCAGGCCGACCAGCTCGACCAGCTGATAACGCCCATCAGCGTCGCCCTGGACGACTGGGACATCCCCCTCGGCGACGACGACCCGCCGCCCCGCACGCTCCCCGTCCTCGAAGCCGTCGTGGCCGGCCTGGAGCAGCAGCGGGCCCGCGCCGAGTACATCGACATCGCCCACGAACTCCCCTCGCTGCTCGCCGAGGTCAACGCTCACGTCCTCACCCAACGTTCAGGGCATACGCTGGAGCGGGCCGCGTGGTTGCAGGCAGAGCTATGCCGCACCGTGTACGTGGTCGGCCGTCAGATCGGCTTCGGTGACCTCGCCCGCCTCGCCCTGTCCCGGATGGCGGTCGCCGCCCCGCAGTCCGGCGACCCGAGGCAGGTCGCTATCGAGCGGTGGGACCGCGCGCAGCTGCTCGCGGACGCCGCCCGCCACGACCGCGGAGTCCTCCTCGTCAAGCAGGCGCTGAAGGACCTCGACGACGACGGCGATCAGGCCACCAAGGCAGTGCGCGGCGCCCTGCACCTGAAGGGCGCGATCCTCTCCAGCCGCCAGGGCGACACCGCCGGCGCGGACGACTGGCTCGCGGCGGCCGGGGAGATCGCCGAGGAGACCGGCGAGACCCGCGACTACGGGCTCGTGTTCGGCCCGGTCAACGTCGTAATTCACGGCATGTCGGCGTCGAGCGACCGAGACAGGCACGCGCGTGCGCTGGAAAAAGCCCGCAAGATCCGGTTGCCGGACGACTACCCGGAGGCTCGGGCCGGGCACTACTGGGTGGATCGGGCGCGCGCGGAGACGTGGACGGCGCGCCACGAGGACGCGTTCCAGTCCCTGGCGAACGCGCGCCAGGTGGCGCCGCAGCAGACCCGGTATCACCCCGGTGTGCACGAGACGGTGGCGACGCTGCTGCGGGCGCGGGCGAAGGCGCCGGGTGATCTGCTGGAGTTCGCTGGCTGGTGCGGCGTGTAGCCACCCGGTCAACGGGGTTCAAGACTCCGGGTGTTGCCAGTCCGTCAACGCCGGGGCCTTGCCTGGTGGGGACGATGTGACGGTACCCACGTCCACCTGCCATGGAGCCGACCATGACCAGCTGCCACACCACGATGGATCTGCCCGTCACGCTGGGGCTTCCGCCTGATGAGCCGGTACCGCCGGACGGCTGCAGGGTGTGCGCTGCACTGGCCAAGGAACGTGCCGAAGCCCGTGGGCGGGGCGACATGTCGAGGGTGTCAGACCTCAACGTCGAGATCCGCAACCACCACCAGCCGCGCAGGAAGCGGAGGAAGGCGTGAGCGGGCGCGTACCCCGCGGCATGCAGCCGCTGAGGTTGCCGGACCGGCTCCCCGGTGAGGACGAGTACGGGGTGTTCATCAACCACCTGACCGGGTGCGCGGACTGCGGGTACGGGCAGACCCACTGCCCGACGGCGACCGAGATGTGGCAGGCGTACAAGGCCAAAAGGCGCGTGCAGAGACGCTCATGACCCCCCCGCCCGACGGCTGGTTACCCCCGAGCACGGCAGTCGGGCCTCCCCCCTGCGCGCGTACGCGTCTCCGCCGCAGGGCAGCAGAACGGCCCCCGGACGGTTCGCGTGTCCCGTCCGAGACGCCGAGCCTGGTTCCGATCTCGGTTCCGGTGAGTTCCGGCTCGGTCACCAGCCACCCGCGTACGAGCGCCACGCGGGCCTCGAACGTCGTGTTCTGGGAGTCCTCGGTCTCGATGTCGACGGCGCCGGTTCCGGTCGGCGGAACTACGGGCGGAACTGGTTCCGGTGCCGGTTCCGCCTCGGTTCCGTCGAGCGGCCCGGCGGCCCGGTACCCGTCGGGTAGCCGCAGGTCGAGGCCGGTTCCGCCGGTTCCGCCCGCCAGTTCCGCCACGGGCGTCCAGGGGCCGAGGACGGGCCCGACGGGGGTCGCGTCGACCGGCTCGGGGGCCCGCTCGACGAGGATCGGTTCCGCCGGAACCAGCGGAACCGGAGGCGGAACTCGTCGCCCAGGCGTAGGCGGTGGTTGTCACGGTGCCAGCCCTCCGCCGGGTCGATGTCAACGGTCAGCGCATCGCCGATATGTCTATTCGTCCTCGACGACCGCCACGGACTCGGCATACGGGGACTTCGCCGGGCAGGTCAGCAAGGTACATAGGGTCTTGCACGGGTCTGACTCCTTGATCGGAAGGGGTTCCCGACCTGGGAGTTCTCGATGCGTCCCGCGGTGCCGGTGTACTGGCGTTGCACTCCCGCCGAGGCGTGGCCCTTCTTCACGAAACCGGTCTCGTCCACGATCAGGACGCCGCCGTCGGTGCCGAGGTGTTCGACGGCATAGGCGCGGATGTCGTCACGGACGGCGTCGGCGTCCCAGCGGGCGTAGCGGAGCAGCCGCTGCATCGGCCCCGGCCGGGCCAGGCCGGCCTGTTCGGCCAGCTGCCAGCAGTTCTTCCGCTCTGCCTTCGACAGCAGCCCGAGCAGATAAGCGCGGGCACTCGCTCTCGGTTCAACTCGGCCGAACCGGCCAGCGATCCGGGCCATGGCCTGGTCGAACATCGCCCGCCAGCGGGCAGGGTCTACGCTATGGCCCGCGGCCACCGCACGATCTTCGTTTGTCCACACACCAACCGATGATCACGCGGTGGCTGTACCCGTTCCCGGCCGGGTACAGCCGCAAGATCGCGAAACCAGACTGGTTAAGAGACCGCTGAAAAGCACCGCGAGGAGAACACCGCTGGCTTTTGCCCTCGCGCTCATGGGGTCGGTGTTCCTCGTGCCGGGGCAGACCGCCCATGCAGACGTACGCCATGGGAATTGCCCGGACTACCGGATCATGGACTACGTCACCAAGTCCTGGAAGCTCACGCACTTGGACGTCATCGGCAACCACACTGGCGTCAAAAGGAAGTACTCCGTCACCGAGGAGGTGCAGACTCATCTGGAGGCCGAGGTCACACTCACGGCCACCACCTCGGTAAAGGCACAGTTGAAGTTTCTCGCCGATGCGAGGATCGACACCGGGATCGAACTCCGGGGCCTCGGATCGAAGACGAAGAAGAAGTCGTACACCTGGAGCATCAACCTCCCATCCGGGCACAAGTGGGTCTTCTACCACGGCAGGCGCTACGTCCGAGGGGTGGAATACGGCTACCACTGCCAGAGTCTGACGAGCCACGTCAAGTCGTATACGGCGAAGGGACGCTCCTTCTCGTCGGTCAACTACGACGATGGCTACCGCTGTGACCAGAAGCCGCGGGACGGGCTGGCCAAGATAGCGATCAACAAGGGGTGCTGAACGTGAACAGACCATTGCGCGGCGCAGCCGCGCTCGTTGCCATCCTGGTGACAGCTTCCTGCACGGCGGACGCAGCACCGCAGGCCGGACCGTCCGCGAGCAAGACATCCGCGGCGAGCCGCGCGGTACCGAAGAACTGGACCTGTCAGAAGGCGACGTTCCACTGGGGCAAGGTGACGAAGCGGGAGAAGCTGGCCGCTGTGTCCGACGCGCAGGAAGTGCACGTTCCGGCTGGACAAACCGTCGAGTCGACGTTCGACCTCGTTCCGCTCCGCACACTGAAGGCGACCATCTCGCCGCCGCTTCCGGACGGCACGCTGGACCCGCAGGCCGCCGTCGACTCTCTTGCGGAGCAGACCGGGCTCGATTTGATGAAGGTGGGCACGACGTTCACCTTGAGCAAGGGTGACAAGACCCTCAAAACGTCGTCCGGGAAGTTCGACGGTGTGCTGGTGGCTGTAGTGGGGGTCGACACGGTCGAGGCATCCTTTGTCTACGGCTGTGGCAGCAAGGGGCAGGAAGCTGTGCGGGGTACCTTGACCACGTGGTCGCCAGCCACATACTCCGCGCTGTTCACATGTGGCATCCGCGAGGATCTCTCGGCTGTCGAAATCGAGGCCGAGGCCCTGCTGTGCGGAGAGCAGAGCAGCTGAGCAGCTGAGCGGCATCTGAGCTCATGTCGGTCCTCGTGTGTGCGATACCCGGCCGGGCATCGCACACACGAGGACGGGCCGGTACGTCCGCACGGCCGCTTGGGAGAACGGGCAGCGTGTGGCGATACTCGCCGTGGGGAACGCCGGTGTTGCAGCCGGGGCGCCATAGGCGCTGGGCGCGAAGGACCGGCTACACCCGCCTGGAAGCCGAGCAGGTCGGGACGCGGGCCGACGTACTTCGGCGGCACCGCCTCCAGAGAGGCGCTGGAGCTGAAGCTGGGGCCGTCTCGTGATCCAGGACCGCTTCGCGTCGGATCCAGCGCCGCGCGGTCAAAGCGGTCAACACCACCTCAGGCCCCGTGGCGTCCGTCCGGGCAGGTTTCTGGCGAGGATTCTCGGCTGCACGCACCCTCCGGGCTCATGTACGGCAGGGAGTGGCGGAACGTCGGTTCTCGGCCGTATCGCGCTGTGCTGTGTCGCGGCATTGTCTTGTACCACTGAGGGGCCATGACGCCCGGACAGCTGCAGGTTCTCGGGAGAGTGCTGGTCACATCGCTTGAGATGCGTGAGCGGACGGCGCGGCAACATATGGATGCAGCGGCAGGTTCGGAGCCTCCTGCGAGCCGCTGATCAGGGAAAACGGAATTTGGTGTGATCATGCGACACCCGCCATCACAACCCCACCAGCCCTTGTAATGCGTAGGTCGTCGGTTCGAATCCGACAGGGGGCTCCGGGAGAGAGACCCCGGGTCAGGTGATCGCCGACCCGGGGTTTCGTGTCCTTGTCGGGGGTGGTGGTCAGAAGTCGTCCGGGGTCCTGATGCGGTCGCGGATCCAGGTGCCTGCCGGCTTGAGGGGGGCCGTGCCGGTCCAGGGGCCGTTGGCGTTGCAGGTGCCCGGTTTGAAGACGGCGCCGGTGCGGTGGTCGTCGGAGAAGTTCCAGTTGACCCAGCTGATCTTCTTGGCCGCGAGGAGGTCGAGGTAGCGCTGCGACATGGCGAAGTCGTTCGCGCCCTCACCGGCGTAGTTCTGGGTGCCGAACTCGGTGACGAAGACGGGGATGCGGTCGGCCGCGCGGGAGAGGGTCTGGAGGTACTCGTCCCGGTGCGAGTACGCGTAGAAGTGGAACGTGTACATGATGTTGGACGCGTTCACCGGGTTGGCGATCACCTCGGACTCGTTCGCGCCCTCCGAGACGCCGAGTGAGGACCAGGCGCGGGTGCCGACGAGGACCGGGGTGTCGGGGTCCTCGGCCCGGATGACGGGGATCAGCTGCTCGGCGTAGCTCTTGATGCGGGACCAGCTCACGCCGCTGGGCTCGTTGGCAATCTCGTACAGCAGGTTGTTCTTGTCGCGGTGGCGCCGGGCGATCTCGGAGAAGAACGTCCTGGCGCGGGCGAGGTTCTCGTGGGGGTCGCCGGGGTCGAGCATGTGCCAGTCGACGATGGCGTACATGCCGCGCGCCGTGGCCTGCTCTATGGCCGAGTGGACCAGGTCGGTGAAGCGGCGCGGGTCGGTCTCGTAGCCGCCCTCCTGGATGTACATCGAGATGCGCAGGACGTCGGCCTTCCAGTCCGTGGCGAGCGCGTTCAGGGAACCGCTCGTGACGCACTGGCTGTACCACTGGAGGCCGTGGGTGCTCATACCGCGCAGCTGGATCGTTTTTCCTCGTGCGTTGCAGAGCTTGGTGCCGCAGACCTTCAACTGGCCGTTCGCGGCCACGGGGGTGACGGCGGTCGGCGCGGCCTGGGCGCGGTCGGGGCGGGGGGAGTCGGACGGGGGGTGCGTGGCCTGTGCCGAGGTGGGGGTGAGGGCGAGGCCGAGCAGGAGGAGCGCGGCGCTGAGCAGGACGGATCGTGCCGGTCTCATGGGGGCTCCTGGCGGTCGAGGGGCGAGGGGTGAGCCGTGAGGGGGAGGGGGACGGTTGAGGGGGAGGGTTCCGGGTCGAGCGTCGAGCAGCCGACGGATGCGGTGGTGCCGGTGGTGCCACTGCGGTCGGTGGTGCCACTGCGATCGGTGGTGCCGGTGGGGTCGGTGGTACCGGTGGTGCTGATCGTGCCGGGCAACTAGAAGGAAACCTTCCTGACAGATAGGAGTAGCGGTTGGTCCGGACCTTCGCAAGAGGTGTGACGGGACCGACGGGAGCGGCCTGTTCCGCCCCCGGGCCGGTCTGTGCACACGCGCGCGCTCCGGTGGGGCGGTCAGCGCAGACGACGGGCGATCTCCAGGTCGTCCGGCTGGAGGGAGCGGCCCTCCTCGATGTCCCACAGGGCGTTCTGGAGGACGCGGGCGAGCGTCCAGGCGCCCGCCCGCGCGCGGTCCAGGCCCAGGACGTCGGTCATCGCGTCGAAGCGCCAGCGGACCTCGGCGGCCTCGAAGCGGTTGTCGAGGGCGGGCCAGAGGTCGAAGCCGGGGTCGCCGGCGAGGGGCTTGGGGTCGATGGCGAGCCAGGGAGCACGGTCGGCGCCCAGCACGTTGTCGAAGTGGAGGTCCCAGTGCAGGAGCCGGTCGCCCGGCTCGTCGAGCACCTCGCGCAGCGCGGCGGCGCAGTCGGCGATCAGCCGGCGGTCCCCCGGGTCCGCGATCCGGTCCAGCACCGCCGGGGTCCGCTCCAGCATGCGGGCGCCGATGTCGGCGAGACGCCGAAGGCCCTCGGGGGCGGGCGTCGCCGTCAGGTGGGCCAGCAGACGGGCGATGACCAGGACGGCCTTGCGGGAGTCCGGCTCGTGGGACAGCATCCGGGCCGGGTCGAGGCGTTCGAGGAGCATGGTGCCCGTCCCGTCGTCGTACCGCAGGAGCCGTACGGCCCCGTCGCCGTCCCAGACGCGCAGGGCGACCGGCTCGCCCTCGCTCTCCTCGTCGAGGATCTGCAGCTTCAGGACGGCCGGGGTGCCGTCGGCCGTGCCGACCACGGGGACGACCAGGGCGCACATGCCGTGCATGGGGGTCCCGTCGAGGCGCAGCCCCCAGCGGTCGAGGAACGCGGCGGTCAGCCGGGGCAGCCCGGCGACGAACCGGCGGCCCGCCGCTCCGTTGATCTCTTCCTGAGTCTCGGCCAGTTCCTCCGGAACATCGATCACGTGGGCGACCCTACGTGCGCGGCGTCGCGGAGTCCCTTGATTTTCCGGCCCTCCGGGGTGTCGGGAACGACGGAATCCGTAGGAGACAAGGCCCGTCGGCAGGGGTTAGCGTCCGGCCATGAGCAGCTCGGACGCGACCGCCTCCACCGTCAACGGCGGGGTCTCCTTCTGGTACGCCCAGGCCGGCATCCCCGCGCCCAGGGAGCCGCTCACCGGGGACGCGACCGCCGACGTCGTGATCGTCGGCGGCGGGTACACCGGGCTGTGGACGGCGTACTACCTGAAGAAGGCCGACCCGTCGCTGCGGATCGTCGTCCTGGAGCAGCGCTTCTGCGGGTACGGGGCCTCGGGTCGGAACGGCGGCTGGCTCTACAACGGAATCGCCGGGCGCGACCGGTACGCCCGGCTGCACGGGCGGGACGCCGCCGTGCGCCTGCAGCGGGCCATGAACGACACGGTCGCCGAAGTGGTGCGGGTCGCGGCGGACGAGGGTGTCGACGCCGGGATCCACCGGGGCGGCGTCCTCGAAGTGGCCCGCACCCCGGCCCAGTTGGCGCGGCTCAAGGCGTTCCACGCGCACGAGGTGGCGTTCGGGGAGGACGACCGGGAGCTGTACGGGGCCCGGGAGACCGCCGAGCGGATCCGCGTCGCCGGTGCCGTCGGGTCGGCGTGGACGCCGCACGGGGCGCGACTGAACCCGGTGCGGCTGGTGACGGGGCTGGCGGACGTCGTCGAGGGGCTCGGCGTGACCGTGCACGAGCTGACGCCGGTCACCGAGATCCGGCCCCGGCACGCGGTCACCCCGTACGGCACCGTCCGGGCGTCCCATGTGCTGCGCTGCACGGAGGGCTTCACGGCCAACCTCAAGGGCCAGAAGCGGACCTGGCTGCCCATGAACTCGTCGATGATCGCCACTGAGCCGCTGACCGCCGAGCAGTGGGCGTCGATCGGCTGGGACGGTCGGGAGACGCTCGGGGACATGGCCCACGCGTACATGTACGCCCAGCGCACCGACGACGGGCGGATCGCGCTCGGCGGGCGCGGGGTGCCGTACCGCTTCGGGTCCCGGACCGACAACGACGGGCGTACGCAGCCGGAGACGATCGAGGCGCTGCACGAGATCCTCGTCGGCTTCTTCCCGTCGCTGGCCGGGGTGCGGGTCGCCCACGCCTGGTCCGGTGTCCTCGGGGTGCCGCGCGACTGGTGCGCCACGGTCACCCTCGACCGGTCGACGGGGCTCGGCTGGGCCGGCGGCTACGTCGGTTCCGGCGTGGCCACCGCCAACCTCGCCGCCCGCACCCTGCGCGACCTCGTCCGGCGGGACTCGGGGCAGGGCGGGGAGACGGAGCTGACCTCGCTGCCGTGGGTGAACCACCGGGTACGCAAGTGGGAGCCGGAGCCGTTCCGTTGGGCGGGTGTGCAGGGGATGTACGCCACGTACCGCACCGCCGACCGGCGGGAGACGGCCTCGCTGCGCGCGGAGTCGTCACGGCTGGCGCGCTGGGCGGACCGGGTGGCGGGGCGGCACTGACGGGGCTGCGCTGACGCGGGGCGGCACTGACGCGGGCGGTACTGACGCGGGGCTGCGCTGACAGGGGCGGTACTGACGCGGGTCGCAGTGTGGGTGGGCGAGCTGTGGGGGGTGGCGTCTTCGCAGGTCAGGGCTTTTGTCAGTGGTGGGGTGCAGGATGAGGGCATGGTGCGGGCGAAGTCGGTGGTGAAGGGGGCGCGGCGACCGGAGGTGCGGTTGCCCGCGCTGGAGGCGTACGACGGCGGAGGGCTGGAGCCGGACGGGGACTACGACGGGCTGGAGTTCCGCGAGCGGGACCTGGCCGGGCAGGACGGCGGGGGCGCCCGCTTCCTGGACTGCGCGCTCACGGGCTGTGCGCTGGACGAGACGCGGCTGCACCGGGCCCGGCTGCTGGACTCCGTCCTCACCGGCATACGGGGGGTCGGTACGGACCTCGCCGAGGCCACCCTCCGTGACGTGGAGCTGGTGGACGCGCGGCTCGGCGGCGTGCAGTTGCACGGGGCGGTGCTGGAGCGGGTGCTGGTGCGCGGCGGCAAGATCGACTACCTGAATCTGCGGGACGCGCGGCTCAAGGACGTCGTCTTCGAGGACTGCGTCCTCGTCGAACCGGACTTCGGCGGTGCGCGGCTGGAGCGGGTCGAGTTCGCCGGGTGCGCGGTGAAGGGCGCCGACCTGAGCGGGGCGACCCTGAAGGACGTCGACCTGCGCGGCGCCGCCTCGGTGGAGATCGCCCGCGGGGTGGAGCGGCTGTCGGGAGCGGTGATCAGCGCGGCGCAGCTGATGGATCTGGCGCCGGTCCTGGCGGGGGAGATGGGGATCAGAGTGGAGGGGTGAGGGGTCCCGCCCCAGGGTGGGGGTCAGCCGAGCCGGGGGAAGCGGGCCTGGAGGGTCCAGATCGCCGGGTTGTCCGCGAGGTCCTCGTGCAGGTCGCACAGGTCGGCGACGAGGTCGTGCAGGAAGTCCCGTGCCTCTCTGCGGAGTTCGCTGTGGGAGAAGGTGAGCGGGGGTTCCTCGGCCGGCATCCAGTCGGACTCGATGTCCACCCAGCCGAAGCGGCGCTCGAAGAGCATGCGGTCGGTCGACTCGGTGAAGTCCAGCTCCGCGTGCTGCGGCCGGGAGGCGCGGGAGCCCGCGGGGTCCCGGTCCAGCTGCTCGACGATGTCGCAGAGCGCCCATGCGAAGTCCAGCACCGGCACCCATCCCCAGGCGGTGGACAGTTCCCGGTCCTCCTTGGTGTCGGCGAGGTAGACGTCACCGCAGAAGAGGTCGTGCCGCAGCGCGTAGACGTCGGCGCGGCGGTAGTCCGTCTGCGGCGGGTCCGGGAAGCGGTTGGAGAGGGCGTAGCCGATGTCGAGCACGTAGGCGATGGTGTCATGTCCGCCTAGGATCCTGGATGTGTCCCGATCCTCACCGGTTGTCCCCGCCGCGCTGCTTGCCGCGGCCCTGACGTTCACCCTCACCTCCTGCACCGACGACGGCGGGGGAACCGGGGCGGGCGGCACGCGCGGCGCGGCCGGCCTGGGGGACCCGTACTTCCCGAAACTCGGCAACGGCGGCTACGACGTCACGCACTACGCCCTCACCCTCGACGTCGACATCGATCCCGACGCCGAGCGGGGCGAGGACCGCGAGGACCGCGAGGACCACATCGACGGGAGGGCCGTCGTCACCGCGCGGGCGGAGCAGGACCTCAGTTCGTTCGACCTGGACCTGAAGGGCATGGACGTCGCGTCCGTCACCGTCGACGGCACCGGCGCCCGGTTCGAGCGGGCGGGCCAGGAGCTGATCGTGCGGCCGGCGCACACCCTCAGGAAGGGGAGCACGTTCCGTACGACGGTGCGCTACTCGGGCGAACCGCGGACGATCACCGACCCGGACGGCTCTCTGGAGGGCTGGCTGCCGACGGCCGACGGGGCGCTCGCGCTCGGTGAACCGGCGGGCTCGATGGCCTGGTTCCCCGGCAACCACCACCCCTCCGACAAGGCGGCGTACGACATCACCGTCACCGTCCCGCGCCGCCTCCAGGCCGTCTCCAACGGGGAGTTGCGCGGCGAGTCGACGAAGGACGGCCGCACCACGTTCGCGTGGCGCTCCGCGGAACCGATGGCGAGCTACCTCGCCACGCTCGCGATCGGCACGTACGAGATCCGGCGCCTCCCGGCCGGCGGGGAGACACCGCCTGTGTACACGGCCGTCGACCCCGAGGAGGCCAAGGGCAGCCGCGAGGTCCTCGACGGCATCCCGGACGTCATCGAGTGGGCGGAGACCGACTTCGGCCCGTACCCCTTCTCCTCCACCGGCGCGATCGTCGAGCGGGACGCGGACGTGGAGTACGCGCTGGAGACCCAGAACCGCCCGGTCTTCCCCGGCGCCCCCGACACCGCCCTGCTCGTCCACGAGCTGGCCCACCAGTGGTACGGCAACTCCGTCACACCCAAGAGCTGGCGCGACATGTGGCTCAACGAGGGCTTCGCCACGTACGCGGAATGGCTGTGGCAGGAGGACCACGGCGGCGACACCGCCCAGGAGAGCTTCGACGCGCTCTACGAGGGTGACTACTTCGACAGCGCCGAGGCCGGCAAGGAGGTCTGGGCGTTCCCGCCCGCGGAACCGCCGGGCGCCGAGCACATCTCCGACAGCCCCGTCTACGAGCGCGCCGCCATGGTCCTCCACAAGATCCGCCAGGCCGTCGGCGACGAGGCCTTCTTCGACCTTCTCAAGGGCTGGGCCACGGCCCGCCGCCACGGCAACGCGAGCACGGCGGACTTCACCGCGTACGCCGAGAAGCACGCGCGGAAGACGGCACCGGACGCCGACCTCAAGCCGGTCTGGGAGGAGTGGCTGTACGGCGAGGGCAAGCCGGAGAAGGCGTGAGGGCCGGGGAACGAGCGCTGGAGCAGGGCGGAGGGGTTGGCTGAGTGCTGGAGCGGGGGCGGGCGGAAGGCCGACGGCAGCGCCTGACCCCGATGCGTGCGGCTCTGGGGGGTGAGCGGTGTGCGGAGGATCGTGCAGGGACGGCCTCGTTCGCGGTCGGGGCGGTGGCCGATGATCTCGTAGCCGAGGGAGGTCCAGAAGGCGAGGGCGCCGGGGTTGTCGTCGAGTACGGCGAGGCGTACGGCGGTGCGGCCGGCCTGGCGGAGCCGGGTCTCGACCAGCGCCGCCAACCGCCTTCCGTGGCCCTGCCGCTGCGCCGCCGCGTCGACCGGCAGGAGCCCGATCCACGGGTCGGGGTCGGCGGGGTCGGGGTGGTGAGCGAGGGTGATCGCGATGCCGACGAGGGGCGGCGCGCCGTCGCGTCGGCCCGCGCCGTCGGGGACCTCGCGGGCGAGGAGGATCTCCACAGCCGGGTCGGCCAGCTCCAGGGACAGCGCCGCGTCCACCTGCTCCGGGCGCATGTCGTCGGGGTCGGGGAAGTCGCCGCTGAGGGTGTGCAACGCCCGGTTGGAGGCGTGCGGGACGGTGAGCTCGGCGAGGAGGGGACCGGGGACGGTCCCGTCCACGGCGGTGCGGAGGGGTTCGAGCAGCGGCATGCCCCCGCACGCTACCGACGGGGTCGGACGTCGCCCCGCGAGGCGGAGCCGCCGGGTACCGACGAGGTCAGCGGCACGTCCCGTACGCGGGGGAGCGGCGGGTGGGACGCCGAAGGCCCCGCACGACGGCTTGGGTGCTTGGGGTCGGGCGGGGCCTTCTGGGGTGTCTGTCGGCGTGGGTCAGACGTTGACGCCGAAGTCCTGGGCGATGCCGACGAGGCCGGAGGCGTAGCCCTGGCCGACGGCGCGGAACTTCCACTCGGCGCCGTTGCGGTAGAGCTCGCCGAAGACCATGGCGGTCTCGGTGGCGGCGTCCTCGGAGAGGTCGTAGCGGGCGATCTCGCTGCCGCCGGCCTGGTTGATGATGCGGATGTAGGCGTTGCGGACCTGGCCGAAGTTCTGCGAGCGGTTCTCCGCGTCGTAGATCGAGACCGGGAAGACGATCTTGTCGATGTCGGCGGGGAGGCCCGCCAGGTTGACGTTGATCGCCTCGTCGTCGCCCGCGCCCTCGCCCGTGCGGTTGTCGCCGGTGTGGACGATGGTCTGGTCCGGGGTCTGCTTGTTGTTGAAGAAGACGAAGTGGGCGTCCGAGTACACCCTGCCCTGGGTGTTGACCGCGATGGCGGAGGCGTCCAGGTCGAAGTCGGTGCCCGTGGTGGTGCGGACGTCCCAGCCGAGGCCCACGGTGACGGCGGTCAGGCCCGGAGCCTCCTTGGTGAGCGAGACGTTGCCACCCTTGGACAGGCTTACAGCCATGGTTGGGAGTCCTTCCCTCGTTTTGCGTACGTGCCTTACGGGCTTCGTGCCGGGGACGAAGCTACCTGTACCCCTATGAACGCAGCGAGGGGCTCCAGAGGTTCCTGGCGTTTTTGCTTTCTTTACCCGGACGGCCGGGAGGCTGCGGGTGGCCGGCGGCGGCCGGGCGGTGGAGCGGGCGGGGCGGGCCGGTGGAGAAAGGGCCGGGGCGGGGCCGGAAAAGCGGGTGACGGCGGGCGGTGGGCTCGGTGACCATATGGGTATGTCCGCTCCTTCCCGGGGGCCGGGGAGCGCGCCCTCCCGAGGTCTCGTCGTCCGCGGCTCCGTCTCCGTTCCCGAGGCCGAGCTGATGTGGCGTTTCTCCAGGTCCTCCGGCCCCGGCGGACAGCACGTCAACACCAGTGACTCGCAGGTCGAGCTGCGATTCGACCTCGCCGGCACCGAGGCGCTGCCCGAGGTGTGGAAGCAGCGCGCCCTGGAGCGGCTCGCCGGGCGGCTCGTCGACGGGGTCGTCAGCGTTCGGTCCTCCGAGCACCGTTCACAGTGGCGAAACCGGGAGACCGCCGCGGTGCGCCTGGCGGCGCTCCTCGCGGAGGCCACGGCCCCGCCCCCCAAGCCGCGTCGGCCCACCCGCATCCCGAAGGGGATCAACGAGCGGCGGCTGCGGGAGAAGAAGCAGCGGTCCGATACCAAGCGGGGGCGGTCCGGGCGGGATTGGGGCTAGAAGGCTCATGAAGATCTTGGGTTCTGGCCCTGCCGCTGACACGGCAGGGCCAGAACCCAAGATCTTCATGAGCCTTCTAGTGCCGCGACGGGCAACGTCTGCCCCGTCGCGGCGTCCGGCACGCACTCTCGCCGCACCGGGCACAGGTCCGAGTGCATCCCGTACGAGGACGTGCGCCCGGCACGCCGAGGGCACGCATCGGACGCAGCTCCTCGACGGGCGAACGTCATCTGCCGCGGCACTAGAGCCCACCGCCCAGCCGCCGCTCGGCCCCCCGTGCCGACTTCGGGGTGCGGCACCCAGGCGCTTCCGGTGAGCGGGGGCGGGGCGGGGTGTGGTCTGAGCCGCCTTTAAGCGTGCCGTCCTGGCCGGTGTTTTCCGCGTTGTGATGCGTGATTCCGCGTTGTCTGCGGGGCCGAATCGTGATCCGTTATGGCCGGGGCGGGAATGGCGGTGATCTAGGCGGCGGGGTGCTGCCGAGGGACTCCGGTGAATTTCCCGTTCATGAGTCGCGTCGCGCCAGGAACATTTCCGGTCGCGGCCTACCGAATGCTCGGTTTGTTCGTGGGCGCGGGGGTGGCCGGGGTGGGGGGCGTGACGGCCGCTTGGCCGAAACCGTGCGGTGTGGCGGAGGTCCGGCGGGGCGGGGCCCTGAAGGGGGGTGGGGCGGTGGTGATTGGTCGGCCGCGGGCTCGTCGTGGTCGGTCGCGCAGTTCCCCGCGCCCCCCTCGCCCCCGCGTTCACCCCGTAGATCTTTGCTGTCTGCGGTGGGGAACGACGCCCCTCACCCCAACTGGCGGTACCTGCCGCGGAAGTAGGCCAGCGGGCCGCCCTCCTTGCCGCCGACCGCGGCGTCCAGGACCCGGCCGATCACCAGCGTGTGGTCGCCCGCGGACACGCGCTGCTCGGTGCGGCATTCGAGCGTGGCCAGCGCGTCCGTGATCAGCGGCGCGGCGGTCAGGGCGCCGCGGGTGTGGGGGACGGTCTCGAAGAGCAGGCGGTCGCTCACGCGGCCCTTCATGGCGAAGCGGCCCGCGACGGCGCGCTGGTGCTCCGCGAGCAGGGAGACGGCCCAGAGCGGCTGCTCGGCGAGCAGGTCGTCCATCCGGGAGCCCTCGCGGAGGCTGACCAAAACGAGGGGCGGGTCGAGGGACACGGACATGAAGGACGTGGCCGTCATGCCGACGTCCTCGCCGCGCGGCCCCTCGGGGTCCGGCTGTGCCTCGTGCGCCGTCACCAGGACCACACCCGCCGCCAGCCGGGACATCACGGCACGGAACTCGTCTTCGCTCACCCCCTCAGCATGCCCGCCGGGACGGGAAGGGCGATTCCCAGGGGGCGTGTGGGCAGGCCGCGCCGCCGTGGGTGCGGGCGGACGCGGTGCGGGAGCGGCCGCGGGGGACGCTGGGGAGATCGAGGGCTTCGGCACGATCGCACGCTAGTCCGCGCCCGCGGCCGCCACATCCGGCCGGAGATCCACCTCCTGCCGGTCCTGCGACCTAGGTCGCCCCCATGGGGTACGGTCGGGCGCGCCCGTCACGCCCGTCGCGGCAGGTCGCCCCACGAACGCGGCGCTGGCTCAAAAATGGCCTTCTGTCTCGTCACCGCACTCGGCCATCACCGCTCACAGGGTCTACACAGAGTCCTGAATTCTGTTCAGGAAGCGCATGCGGGAAACGCATAAGCTCCACTCAATTGCTCAGGTTTTGTTGTGACTTGAGTCACAGGAGCCATATTTTGTTGACCCTGTGTACCGAGTGGGCTTCGCGCTGTGATTCAGTGGCGGGGACGCTGCAAGCTGTAAGCGGGAACTGTAAGCGGTAGTAAGCCCATGAGTTACGCCGGATAGCAACCCTGGAGCCTGGAGCTGCCACAAGATCTCGGGGGGAGGGCGAATGGAAACCGAGTCGGAGCCTTACGTCCGTCTGACGACGCTGCGGCAGCTGCACCAGGTGATGGCGGACATGAACACCGCGCGCAGCCTGGCCGACACGCTGCAGACCGTCGCGGACGGTGTGGTCAACGGCCTGGGGTACGAGCTGGCGTGCGTCAACCTCGTCCGCCCCGACGGAGACCTCGTCGTCGCCGCCCTCTCCGGGAACTCCGCCGCCGAGGCCCTGATCACCGGCCGCGTCGGCTCCCGCGCCTCCTGGGACCGCCGGCTCACCATGGGCGAGGCCTGGGGCGACCTGCGGTTCATACCCCACACCGAGGGCTGGGTCCTCGACGAGGACGACGTACCGCAGTGGTACACCGACGGACCCGCGCCCCGCTTCGAGGACGAGTGGCACCCCTCCGACCGCCTCTTCGCGCCGATGTACACACCCGGCGCCGGCGGCGCCTCCTGCGGTGAACTGCTCGGGGTCATATCCGTCGACCGGCCGCGCAACGGCCGGCGGCCCGGTGCCTGGGGCCGTGAGGCGCTCCAGATGTACGCCTTCCAGGCCGCCATCGCGATCAGCAACGCGCGTCTCCGTGCGAACATGCAGCGCGCACTGGTCAGGCTCGAACGGGAGCAGCAGGCGCTGCGGGCCAGCGAGGAGTCCTTCCGCCAGGCATTCGAGTACGCCCCGAGCGGCATGGCCATCGCCGAGCTCGGCGGCGACCAGCACGGCCGGATCCTGCGGACCAACGACGCGCTGTGCCGGCTGCTCGGCCGGCCCGCGTCCGCCATGCGCCGGTACTCCTTCTCCGACCTCGTCCACCCCGAGGACATCGGCACGCTCCTGCGCACCTCCGCCGAGGGCGGCCGCGCCGAGCTGCGCCTCGGCCGCCGCGACGGCACCTACGTCTGGGTCAGCCTGCGCAACTCCGTCGTGGCCGACGCCGCCGACGGGCCCCGCTTCCTGCTCACCCACGTCGAGGACATAGAGGAGCGCAAGCGCCGCGAGCTCCAGCTCGCCCACCGCGCCTCCCACGACGCGCTGACCGGCCTGCCCAACTCCGCCGAGCTGCGCGCCCGGCTCTCCGCCCGCCTCTGCCAGCGCCCTCAGGCGCTCCCGGCCGGCGCGGCCGCCGACTCCATGGACGCCACGTTCGGCGAGAACTTCAGCGACAACTTCGGTGAGAACCTCGGGGAGAACCTCGGAGACGGATTCGGGCAGTACGGCGACTTCGGGGTCGCCCAGCACCCGGCCGTCCCCCACCCGTCCTTCGACGCGTACGAGGCCGCCGGCAACGGCGCGCACGCCTTCGACTTCCACGCGGCCGCCGCCGGGCTGCCGTACGACGCCTTCGACCACCATGTGCACACCGTCGCCCCCGAGAACGAGCGGGACGACGGCACCAAGGGGCTCGCGGTGCTCTTCTGCGACCTCGACGGGTTCAAGTCGATCAATGACCGGTTCGGGCACAACGCGGGCGACGCCGTCCTCATCGAGGTCGCCCGCAGGCTCAGCCGGGGCGTCCGCGACGGCGACACCGTCGCCCGGCTCGGCGGTGACGAGTTCGTCGTCCTCGCCGACGGGCTCGGCCGCGCCGACGCCCAGGACCTCGCCGTACGCCTGCGCAACGAGATCATCCAGCCGATCCGGGTCGACGGCCGCGCGATGCGCGTCGGGGCCAGCTTCGGCATCGGATGGGCACACTGCGGGATGACGGCGGACGAGGTGTTGAAATCGGCTGACGAGCGGATGTACGTCGAGAAACGATCTCGTCCCAAACAGCATCGGCGGGCCGGATGACCAGAGCCGGGCAGTAGCCCGACGGCCCGGGAAATGCGCTGGTGAGGCCCCCACCGAGGGGCCGGCCGGCGCGATGGTGACTCAGGCCACGAGGTCTGAGTCACCCGTTTGGCTCAGCGTGAGCGGGTAGGCTCGCTCTCCTACACCCCTGTGGAAAGAACCGCCACCCGTACGCCGCATGTACCGCACCGCTGAGGAGACCTAGGGATGACGCCCGGCAACAACGGCGCGAGCACGCCCGAGGACGACGACCCGTTCGGCTACCTCTACGCCGACGGCCAGGCCCGTGGCGCCCAGCCGCCCACCGGGAGCTACGGCTACCCCAACGCCGTCAACCGGGTGCGGCCGGTCGGTGAACGCCAGTACGGGCAGCAGACCCAGCAGTCGTCCTCGATCCACCAGGCGCCCACGGCGGCGTACAGCCAGGTCCCCCAGCAGAACGGCTACGGCCAGCCCAACGCGCAGTACCAGGCGCCGGAGGCCTTCCCGGGCGGCGCGCCCACGACCCGTCAGCAGACGCACGGCGGTGGCGGCGGACGCGGACGCGGCCCCAACACCAAGGGCCTGCTGATCGGCGCGATCGCCGTCCTGGCCGCCGTGGTGGTCGGCATCGGCGTCGCCATGATCGGCGGCGACGACAGCGGCGACGACAACGCCGGCGGCGGCGCCTCGACCGCGCCGACGGCCGACCAGAGCACCGAGCCCAGCCCGTCCACGACCAAGAAGACCGAGCAGCAGCCCGGCGAACTCCCCAAGGCGGAGGCCAAGACCCTGCAACTGGGCGGCAACGCCACGGTCTCCTCCGACATCCCGGGCGCCAAGTCCGAGGGCGGCTTCTACGTCACCAACTTCAACTCCGTCGGCTCGTCGGTGACGTGGAAGATGGAGGACGTGCCGGAGGCCGGCAAGTACACGCTGTACGTCCTCTACGGCGTCCCGGGCAAGGACCAGAACGCCACCCTCTCGGTGAACGGCACGGCCCAGACGCGCCCCCTCAATCTGTCCAACTTCTCGCGTGGCCCCGAGGGCGACTACGAGAAGGGCTGGACGAACACCTTCGCCCTCGTCCAGCTCAACAAGGGCACCAACGAGGTCAAGATCTCCTGCGAGCAGGGCAATTCCTGCGACGTGAACTTCGACCAGATGTACCTGGAAAAGGGCTGGAAGAGCTGAGGTTCTGAAGCGGGGCCCCTCAGGCCGCGCTGACCTCCCCCGTCACCGCCACCTGCGTCCGCAGTTCGTCGTACGCCCGCTGGTCGAACTCTCCTGCCGTCGGGGCCAGTACGGTCGCCGCCGACAGGGCCGTCGCCCGGGTGAGGCGGTCGGGCCAGGGGAGGTGTTCGACCAGGCCCGACAGCAGGCCCGCGACCACCGCGTCGCCGGCGCCCGTCGGGTTGCCGCGGAAGCGGCGGGGCGGGGTGGCCCGCCAGCGGCCCTCGGGGGTGTGGGCGAGGAGACCGTCGGGGCCGAGCGAGGCGACGACCGCCTGGGCGCCGCGGCGGCGCGCGTCACGTGTCGCGCGGGACGGCTCGTGGGAGCCGGTGAGTTCGGCGAGTTCCTCGGCGTTCGGCTTCACCACGTCGGGCCGTGCCGCCACCCCGCGCCGCAGCGGCTCACCGCTGGTGTCCAGCAGGACGGGGACGGCCAGGGTGCGCGCCGTGCGGATCAGGCCCGCGTACGCGCCCACCGGCACCCCCGGCGGCAGGCTGCCGCACAGGGCCACCGCCGAGGCGGAGCGCAGCAGGATCTCGTACGCCTCCTGGAACGCCGACCACTCGGCCGGGGTGACGAGCGGGCCGGGCTCGTTGAGCTGAGTCGTGTCACCGGTGGCGTCGACCACGGCGATCGTCCGGCGGGTGGCGCCCTGCACCGGCACCAGCGCGTCCACGATGCCCGGCGTCCGGGCGAGTCCGTCCTGGACGGCGCGTCCGGTGCCGCCGCCCACGAAGCCGGTGACCGTCACCGGATGGCCGAGGGCCGCGAGCACCCGGGCCACGTTCAGGCCCTTGCCGCCGGGGCGTTGGAGTACCTCGGTCACCCGGTGCGTGGCATGGGGCCTGAGGGCCCGAACGCGGTGGGTGATGTCGAGAGCGGTGTTCAGCGTGACCGTGAGGATCACCCGGGGCTACCCCCTCGAATTCGACGGCGCGACGCGTCCGGTCTTCGTTGACATCAGAATGCGCTCGGCGACAGCTGTTGCGGAGGCTCGATCATGCCAAAAAGAGCGGCGGTCGGCCCAGCCCTCGGAGCCAACGCCCGCACTCCGTGCCATCAGTCAACAAAGGTGCGGAACCTTCCTGTTGGGGATCAATTGATCCACCTTCCGTCATCTGCCGTCGGCTCGGCCCGCGAAGGGGTCCACCACCCATGTGCCCTTGCGCAGGACGCCCCGCACCGTGAAGTCGGCGTCGAGGAGGACGACGTCGGCGTCCTTGCCCGGTTCCAGGGAGCCGATGCGGTCGTACAGGCCGAGGAGCCTGGCCGGGGTGGCCGAGAGCGCGGCGACGACGGACTCGACGGGGAGGCGGTCGACGGTGACCGCCCGTTCGAAGGCGCGGTCCTGGGTGAGGGTCGAGCCCGCGATGGAGCCGCCCTCCACCAGGCGGGCCACGCCGTCGGCGACCTCCACCTCCAGCGGGCCGAGCATGTAGCGGCCGTCGCCGAAGCCGGCCGCGTCCATCGCGTCGGTGATGAACGCCACCCGCTCGGCGCCCGCGTGACGGAACGCCAACTGGAGGGCGGCCGGGTGCAGATGCGTGCCGTCGTTGATCAGCTCGACGGTGATCCGCTCGTCCTCCAGGAGTGCCGCGATCGGACCGGGGTCGCGGTGGCCCAGCGGGGGCATCGCGTTGAACAGGTGCGTGGCCACGGTCGCGCCCGCCTCGATGGCCCGTACGGTCTGCTCGTACGTGGCGTCCGTGTGCCCGATCGCCGCGATGACGCCGTGCTCGGCGAGGAGCCGTACGGAGTCCAGGCCGCCGGGGAGTTCGGTGGCCAGGGTGACCATGCTCGCGCGGCCGCGTGCCGCGTCGATCAGTTTGCGGACCTCCGCCGGGTCTGGGTCGCGCAGCAGTTCCTCGGAGTGGGCGCCCTTGCGGCAGGGGGAGATGAACGGGCCCTCGAAGTGGATGCCCGCGATGTCGCCCTGCTCGGCGAGTTCGGAGAGGAGGCCGGCGCGGTGGGCGAGGCCGTCCATGTCGCCGGTGACGGTGGACGCGACGAGGGTGGTGGTGCCGTGCAGCCGGTGGGTGTGGATGCCCCTCAGGACGTCCTCGACGGCGCCGGAGGTGAAGGAGGCGCCGCCGCCGCCGTGGTTGTGGAGGTCGACGAAACCGGGGACGGCCCACAGCCCGTGGGCCGCGAGGACGGGCGCGCCGGCGGGGGCGTGCTCGGCGATCCGGGTGCCGTCGACCACGAGCCGGCCGTTGTCGACGACGCCCGTGGGCAGGACGACGCGGACGCCTTCCAGGACGTAGGGCCGCGCTGCCGACGGGGGTCGCGGGTGGGTCGGAGCCGGTCGCGCGCTTCCCCGCGCCCCTTCCGGCAGGCTGCCCGGAGCGGAAGCGGAAGTGTCCTGCTGGGCTGGCATCAGGGGGTTGCCTCCGAAGCGTCCGTCGGGGTCGTGGGGGTGGTGTCCGTGAGGAGGTCCCAGGCCAGGAGGCCGGCGCCGAGGCAGCCCGCCGTGTCGCCGAGGGTGGCCGGGACGAGTGCGGGGACCTTCTGGAAGGTCACCCGGTGTTCGATGGCGGCCCGCAGCGGGGTGAACAGGGCCTCCCCGGCCTCGGCGAGGCCGCCGCCGATGATCAGGGTGCGGGGGTCCAGCAGGGTGATGGCGGTGACGAGACCGTCGGCGAGGGCGTCGACCGCGTCCTGCCAGACGCCCCGGGCCCGCGGGTCGCCGTACTCCACGGCCCGCGCGCAGTCCGCCGCGTCCGCACCGGGGTCGCCGGTGGCTCCGGCCCATGCCTGGGTGACCGCGGCCGCGGAGGCGTAGCGCTCCAGGCAGCCGCGCTGACCGCAGGGGCACGGGTTTCCCCCGGGCCGGACGACGATGTGGCCGATCTCGCCGGCGAAGCCGTGCGCGCCCGCCTCCACCCGGCCGTCCACGCCGATCGCGCCCGCGATGCCGGTGCCGAGCGCCACGAAGAGGAAGTGGTCGGTGCCCCGGCCCGCGCCGACCCGGCCCTCGGCGAGACCGCCGGTACGCACGTCGTGGCCGAGGGCGACCGGAGTGCCGCCGAGGCGCTCGGCGAGGAGCGCGCGCAGTGGTACGTCGCGCCAGCCCAGGTTGGCCGCGTAGACGGCGACGCCCCGCTCGGCGTCGACGATGCCGGGCACGGCGACACCCGCGGCGGACGCGGGCTCGCCGAAGTGCCGTTCGCCGTGGGCGCGCAGCTCGGCGGCGAAGTCGAGGACGGACGCGACGACGGCGTCCGGCCCGCGGTCGCGGCCGGTGGCGAGGCGCGCCTGGTGCAGCAGCTCGCCGCCCGCACCGACCAGCGCGGCCTTCATCCCGGTGCCGCCCACGTCGAGGGCGATGACATGTCTCACGAGGGACAGTGTGGCGCGTGTACCCTCAAGAGGTCTAGTCCACTCGCGTGGTGTAGACCTTATGAAGAAGTTCGAGAAGTTGAAGAATTAACGGGCTTGGATGCGAGCCTGTGGTCCAGGCTGGTTTGTTCGAAGCCCGTTCGATAATGGCGACAGGTTTGGGGCAGTGCGAGTGCGACAGCGGCGGACGAAGACCCGTATCAGGACCACCTCGGCACTCGCGGCGCTGTCCGCGCTGGGGCTGATGTCCACACTGGCGGGCTGCGGCGCCGGGGAGACCGACGGGCAGAAGGTCGCCCTCACGCTGGTGGCCGCCGACTACGGCGACTCGAAGGCCAACAGCTCGCAGAAGTACTGGGACGATGTCGTCGAGGCGTACGAGAAGGACCACCCCGACGTCGAGATCGACGTCACGGTGCACTCCTGGAACGACATCGACCGCGAGGTCAAGGAGATGGTCGACGCCGGCGAGGCCCCCGACATGGCGCAGATCGGCACGTTCGCCGACTACGCCGCCGCCGGGAAGCTCTACGAGGTCGACGACCTGCTCTCCATACCCGTGCAGGGCAACTTCCTCGGCCAGCTCGCCAACGCGGGCAAGGTGCGGCGGGTCGCGTACGGGATGCCCTTCGCCGCGTCCACCCGCGTGCTCTTCTACAACAAGAAGCTGTTCGCCAAGGCCGGGATCGACGACGCCCCGCGCACCTGGGACGAACTGGCCACCGACGCGGAGGCGCTGCGCGCGGCCGGCGCCAAGACCCCGTACGCGCTGCCGCTCGGGCCGGAGGAGGCCCAGGCCGAGACGATGCAGTGGCTGCTCGGTGGCGGCGCCGGATACGTGGACAACGTCGGCACGTACCGGCTCGACTCCGACGACAACGTGCGGACCTTCACCTGGCTGAAGCAGGAACTGGTCGACAAGGGCCTCACCGGGCCGACCGCCCCGGCCAGGCTGAACCGGGCCGACGCGTTCGAGGCGTTCGCGCGCGGCGAGGTCGGGATGCTCAACGGGCACCCCAGCCTGATGAGGATGGCCGAGGACAAGGGCGTCGAGTTCGGCACCGCCGCGCTGCCGGGGCGTGAGGGGCGGTCGCGGGCGGCCCTCGGCGTCACCGACTGGATGATGGCGTTCAAGCAGAACGGGCACCAGGAGGAGATCGGCGACTTCCTCGACTTCGTCTACGCCGACAAGAACGTCCTCGCGTTCTCCCGCGCGTACGACCTGCTGCCGGTGACGTCGTCGGCGTCGCAGGCGATGGCGGGGGACGAGGACGCCGCCGACCTCGCGCCGTTCCTGACGGAACTGCCCTCGGCCGAGCTGTATCCCGCCGGGAAGACGTCGTGGGCGGAGGTCAGCGCGGCGGTGAAGCGGGAGATCGGGACGGCGGTGTCGTCGAACGCGAAGCCGCGGGCCGTGCTGGAGCGGCTGCAGGAGACGGCGACGGTGGCGGAGAGGGAGGACTGAGGGCGCCTGGTGGGGTGGGGCGCGCCGGCTGTCCGGCGGGTGCGGGACCGTCGTGGGTTCTCGCGCAGTCCCCGCGCCCCTGAAAGCTCGGGCCCGCGCCCCTGAAGGCTCGGGCCCGCGGCCGGCCTTAGAGGAAGCGCGCCCGCACCCGGCTGCGCGCAGGACCCGACCCCCAGTGTCCGACCCGTCCGTTACCGTCGGGGCATGGACAGCCTCGACACGCGTGAGCAGGCCATCCTCGCGCTGGAGCGGCAGGGGTGGGGGAGCCCGGGAGCCAAGGAGCGGGCCATACGGGAGCGGCTGGGGATCGCCCCCGTGCGGTACTACCAGCTCCTGAACGCGCTGCTGGACGACGAACGCGCCCTGGCCCACGACCCGGTCACCGTCAACCGGCTGCGCAGGGTGCGGGAGGCCCGCCGGGCCGAGCGGTGACGGATAGGGTCTCAGGCATGGGCAGCCACAAGGATTCCGAGAACCCCAAGGCCACCTTGCCGACCCCCGTGACCCCGGCCGGCCGGGACGCGCTCGACGCGATCCTCGCCGACCCCGGTCGTACGGTGGTCGCACTCGACTTCGACGGCACGCTCGCGCCGATCGTCCCCGACCCCGAACAGGCCCGCGCCCACCCGGACGCGGTCACCGCCCTCGCCGCACTCGCCCCGAGGGTCCTCTCCGTCGCCGTGGTGACCGGCCGCCCCGCCGACGTCGCCGTCCGCCACGGGGGCTTCGCCGGCGTCCCCGGTCTGGAACACCTCACCGTGCTCGGCCACTACGGCGCCGAACGCTGGGACGCCGCGACCGACACGGTCACCGCGCCGCCCCCGCACCCCGGGGTCGCCGCCGTCCGCGCGGAACTCCCCGCGGTGCTGGAGCGGGCGGGAGCGGGGGAGGGCACCTGGATCGAGGAGAAGGGGCGCGCCGTCGCCGTCCACACCCGGCGCGCGGCCGATCCCCAGGCCACGTTCGAGGCGCTGCGCGCGCCTCTGACCGACCTCGCCACCCGTCACGGCCTCATCGTCGAACCGGGCCGGATGGTCCTCGAACTCCGGCCCCCGGGCATGGACAAGGGGGTCGCGCTGCGCCGGCACGTCGTCGACTCCGCCGCGACCGCCGTCCTCTACGCCGGCGACGACCTCGGCGACCTGCCCGCGTTCGCCGCCGTGGAGAAGCTGCGGGGGGAGGGCGTGCCGGGGCTGCTGGTGTGCAGCGGCAGCACGGAGGTGACGGAGCTGTCGGAGCGGGCGGACCTGGTGGTGGACGGGCCGGAGGGGGTGGTGCGGTTGCTGGCGCGGATCGCCGAGGTCGCGCGAGCGGGAGCGGGGGGCGCCTAGGAGATCGGGGGCACTGTTGTCGGGCGGGTGCGCGTGGTGTGTGGTTTCCCGCGCAGCTCCCCGCGCCCCTGGAGGGACGGGCCTGCGCCCCTGGAGGGACGGGCCTGCGCCCCGCCGACGTACCCCCGGCCCCGGGCTACGTCGCCCTCAGCTCTCCCAGCTGGTCCAGGAACCACCGGGCCGGCGGCAGCGCCGTCGCCGCCGCCGTCAGGCGCTTCGCGCGTTCCGCGCGTTCCTCCGCGCCCATCGACAGCGCCTCGTGCAGCGCCCCGGCCGTCCCCCCGATGTCGTACGGGTTGACGACGACCGCGTCCTCACCCAGCTCCTCGTACGCCCCCGCCTCCCGCGACAGCACCAGCGCGCAGGCCCGGTCGGAGATGAGCGGGACCTCCTTGGCGACCAGGTTCATGCCGTCGCGGATGGGGTTCACGAGGGCGACGTCGGCGAGGCGGTACGCGGCCAGGGAGCGCGCGAAGTCGTCCTTGACGTGGAGGACGACCGGGGTCCAGCCTGGCGTCCCGTACCGCTCGTTGATCTCGGCCGCCACCCGCTGGACCTCGGCGGTGTACTCCCGGTACACGGCGAGGTCCTGCCGTGACGGGTACGCGAAGGCCACGTGCACCACGCGCTCGCGCCACTCCGGGCGGTCGTCGAGGAGCTGCCGGTAGGCCAGCAGGCCCCGCACGATGTTCTTCGACAGTTCCGTGCGGTCGACGCGGACGATCGTGCGGCGCGGGGTGCCGTCGGGCGCCGTGCCGATCTGCTCCCGCAGCGCGACGATCCGGTCCTCCACGTCCGCCTCGTGCGCGCGGGCCCGCAGGAAGTCCGCGTCGGTGCCGAGCCCGTGCACGCCGATCCGGGTGCCGGCGGTGGCGTCGGGGCCCAGGACGGCGTGGCAGCACGCGGTGAACGCGTCCGCCCACCGCCGGGTGAGGAAGGCGGCCCGGTCGGCGCCGAGGATGCCGTCCAGCACCGCCGCGGCGATGTCGTCGGGCAGCAGCCGGAAGTAGTCCACGGGCGCCCACGGCGTGTGCGAGAAGTGGCCGATCCTGAGGTCGGGGCGCAGTTCGCGCAGCATCCTCGGCACGAGCGTCAGGTGGTAGTCCTGCACGAGCACGGCCGCGCCGTCCGCCGCCTCCTGCGCCAGCGCCTCGGCGAAGGAGCGGTTGTACGTCTCGTACGCGGCCCACTGGGCCCGGAACTCCGCGTCGAAGACGGGCTCCAGAGGGGTCTGGTACAGCATGTGGTGCACGAACCACAGGGTGGAGTTGGCGACGCCGTTGTACGCGGCGTGGTGGACGTCGGCGGGGATGTCCAGCATGCGTACGCCGGGCTCGCCGACCCCGCGGCGCACGGCCTCGCGGTCGCCCTCGCCGAGCGCGGAGCACACCCAGAGGGCACCGGCGTCCGGACCGATCGCGGACAGGCCGGACACGAGTCCGCCGCCGCCGCGTTTCGCGGTGAGACCGCCGGAGTCGTCCTGGGTGTACGAGACGGGGCCGCGGTTGGAGGCGACCAGCACCTGGGCTGCAGCGTGCGTTGATGCCATACGGCTCAACCTAGCCCGTGGCCGAACCGCTCAAACGTGCGGTTCGGCCGTATACAGGAGTGTCCAGGGGGTGGGGGGTGACGCGTGCGCCGGCGGGTGCGGGTGGTTCGTGGTTTCTCGCGCAGTTCCCCGCGACCCTTCAGGGGCGCGGGGAACTGCGCGAACGGCCACGGCGAATCCGCACCCGGTACCTCTCCGGCCCCTACGCCGCCTTCCGCTCCACGTACTCCGCGATCTCCGCCATCGGTGGCCGTTCCTCCACGTCCACCGAGTACGTCCGCGGCTCGAAACCCTCCGCGCCGCGTTCGAACTGGGTCAGGACGGGACGGATCAGGTGGCCGCGGGCCAGGCGGAGCTGGGCCGTGCGGTAGATCGCCGCGGACATACGGCCCAGGGCCTGCCCGTCCTGGTGGCGGTGCTTGCGGACGCCCACGTCGACCTGGGCGAGCGCGTCGAGGCCGACGAGGTGGAGCGCGTCGACGAGCATGCCCAGTTCGATGCCGTAGCCGACGGGGAACGGGAGCCGTTCCAGCAGCGAGCGGCGGGCCGCGTACTCGCCGCCCAGCGGCTGGACGAAGCCCGCCAGCTGGGGCCAGTGCATGTTGAGCAGGGGGCGGGCCATGAGTTCCGTCACCCGGCCGCCCTGGCCGGCGGCCGCGCCGAGGGGCCGGTCGTACATCGCCTTGACCAGGTCGACACCGGGTTCGGTGAGCAGCGGGCCGACGATCCCGGAGACGAAGTCGGAGGAGAACTCCTTCAGGTCCGCGTCGACGAAGCAGACGATGTCGCCGGTCGTGACCAGCAGTGACCGCCACAGCACCTCGCCCTTGCCGGGCACGGCGGGCAGGCGCGGCAGGATGTCGTCACGGTGGACGACCCGAGCCCCGGCCGCCGCCGCGACCTCGGAGGTGCGGTCGGTCGATCCGGAGTCCACGACGACTATCTCGTCGACGAGCGGGACCTGTTCCACGAGGTCATGGCGGATGACGGCGACGATGTCACCGACCGTCCCCTCCTCGTTCAGCGCGGGCAGCACGACACTGACGGTCTGGCCCGAGGCCCGTTTCGCGGCAAGGAGCCCGTGGAGCGGGCGATCGGTCACGGACCAGGAGCGGCTGCTCAGCCAGCGCTCGACTTCCTTCAGCACAGTGCGCGGCTCCTCTGCGTTCATCTCGCGGTTCGGACGGCTCTCTCAACTGTCCTGGCCTTCGGTTACAGTCTTGAACAACGCTGATGACCATCGCATGTCGGTGCTCGTGTGCGTATACAACCAAATACCGCTCATCCAGAGGGGCAGAGGGATACGGCCCGATGAAGCCCCGGCAACCCTCCAGCTGTCTTGTCACGACGCCGTGGCGAGGTCCGGCTAGGGAAGGTGCCAAATCCGTCTCACGGCGAGATGCGTCGTGAGGAAGATGAGGAGAAAGGGCCTCGCCTCACATGGCTGCGCAGACTGTTGCTACCGGAACCCCGACCGCCGACGGTGCCGCGAAGAGCGTCGACCTCGGCCCCGCCACCGCCCTGAGCTGTCGCGAGTGCGGCCACCGCGTCCCCCTCGGACCGGTCTTCGCCTGCGCGGAGTGTTTCGGCCCGCTGGAGATCGCGTACGACTACTCCGCCTACGACACGGAGGAGCTGCGCAAGCGGATCGAGGCCGGGCCCGCGAACATCTGGCGGTACGCGCCCCTGCTGCCCGTCCCCGCCGACGTGGCGGCCAAGCCGAACCTGAACCCCGGCTGGACCCACCTCGTCAAGGCCGACAACCTCGCCCGTGAGCTGGGAGTCACCGGGGGCCTCTATGTCAAGGACGACTCCGGCAACCCCACGCACTCCTTCAAGGACCGCGTCGTCGCCCAGGCCCTGGAGGCCGCGCGCGCCTTCGGCTTCACCACCCTGTCCTGCTCCTCCACCGGCAACCTCGCCGGTGCCGTCGGCGCCGCCGCCGCCCGCGCCGGCTTCCGCTCCTGTGTGTTCATCCCGCACGACCTGGAGCAGGGCAAGGTCGTCATGGCCGCCGTCTACGGCGGTGAGCTGGTCGGCATCGAGGGCAACTACGACGACGTGAACCGCTTCTGCTCCGAGCTGATCGGCGACCCGGCCGGCGAGGGCTGGGGCTTCGTGAACGTCAACCTCCGGCCCTACTACGCCGAGGGCTCCAAGACCCTCGCGTACGAGATCTGCGAGCAGCTCGGCTGGCGGCTGCCGGACCAGCTGGTCGTGCCGATCGCCTCCGGCTCGCAGCTCACGAAGATCGACAAGGGGCTCCAGGAGCTGATCAGGCTCGGGCTGGTCGAGGACAAGCCGTACAAGATCTTCGGCGCGCAGGCCGAGGGCTGCTCGCCGGTGTCCGTCGCCTACAAGGCGGGCCACGACGTCGTCCGGCCGCAGAAGCCCGACACGATCGCCAAGTCGCTGGCCATCGGCAACCCGGCGGACGGGCCGTACGTCCTCGACATCGCCCGGCGGACCGGCGGGGCCGTGGAGGACGTGACCGACGAGCAGATCGTCGACGCGATCAAGCTGCTCGCCCGGACCGAGGGGATCTTCGCGGAGACCGCGGGCGGGGTGACCGTCGGCGTCACGAAGAAGCTGATCGAGAACGGGCTGCTGGACCCCACGCTGACGACCGTCGTGCTCAACACCGGTGACGGTCTCAAGACGCTGGACGCGGTGGCCGGGACGGGCCTCACCGCGACCATCCGCCCCAACCTCGACTCGTTCCGCGACGCCGGGCTCGCGTAACCACCCCGCCCCGCTCCCCCCCAGCTCTGCCGCACACACCCGGAGGTCACCAGTCATGAGCGTCAGCGTTCGCATCCCCACCATCCTTCGCACCTACACCGGCGGTCAGGCCGAGGTCCGGGCCGAAGGCGCCACCCTCGCCGAGGTCATCGCGGACCTGGAGAAGAACCACACCGGGATCGCCGCGCGCGTCCTCGACGACCAGGGGAAGCTGCGGCGGTTCGTGAACGTGTACGTGAACGACGACGACGTGCGGTTCGAGCAGGGCCTGGAGACGGCCACCCCGGACGGGGCGGGCGTGTCGATCATCCCGGCCGTCGCCGGCGGCTGACCCCCGTCCGTACCCGCCGGTAGTAACCGTCGGTAACTTTGATTACGGACTGTTCATCGAATTGCCCCCTCCGTGAGAGAAGCGGAGGGGGCAATTCTCTATGATTGAGCGCGGTACAGTTGGGGAACCCGGCCCGATCGTCGCAGTGATTTCATGCCGGACGCATATCCAACCGCGCCGCACGCCCTATATGAAGTAGCCAAAGTCTGTAGGGCTTCTGCGTATTTCGCGCCTTTTGTGGGGCCCGACTTGCCCTGAATTCAGCGGAATTGTTCGTACATTCCCGACCGGGCCTGTCCAGATTTTCTCGTCCGATTGCCCTGTTGCAGACGGCAGTTGGGCAGATACATTCAGCCGCGGTCGACGCGTTCCGGCGCACACCCCCAACCGTTGGGGGGTGAGGTCTGACCCGGGTCCGCGAAGTGTGGATCTGTGCAAGGGCCAGTAATAGGGGAGTTAGGCATGGCTCAGGGCACCGTCAAGTGGTTCAACGCGGAGAAGGGGTACGGCTTCATCGCGGTCGACGGTGGTGCGGATGTATTCGTCCACTACAGCGCGATCCAGATGGACGGTTACCGCACCCTGGAAGAGGGCCAGCGGGTCGAGTTCGAGATCTCGCAGGGTCAGAAGGGTCCGCAGGCGGACATGGTCCGTCTCGCAGGCTGAAGCAACGCGCCGGTTAGCAGCGACGTTCTTCGTTCTTCTCGGAGGGTCCGCGCCCCGTATTCGGGGTGCGGACCCTTCCGCGTGCCCGGGCTCCGCCGGCGGTCGTGGGGGAGGTGCGCCGACCGGGCGCGCAGGGGTGCGTTCACCTGCGGATCATCCGGAGGCGCTTGCACTCGACCATGCCGAGTGCTAATCATTGGCGTTAGCACTCTGAAGGTGAGAGTGACAACGAAGGACCGGGTCGGTGAGGCCCGCAGGCCGTGTGGGGCAAGGAACCACGAGGCAGGCGAGCCGTCCGTCGCGGGCGCGGGCGCGGTCCGAAGGAATCACCCCCAGTCCTGGAGGGACCACTTCACATGGCCAAGATCATCGCGTTCGACGAGGAGGCGCGGCGCGGCCTCGAGCGCGGCATGAACCAGCTCGCGGACGCCGTCAAGGTGACGCTCGGCCCCAAGGGTCGCAACGTCGTCCTCGAGAAGAAGTGGGGCGCCCCCACGATCACCAACGATGGTGTGTCCATCGCCAAGGAGATCGAGCTCGAGGACCCGTACGAGAAGATCGGCGCCGAGCTGGTCAAGGAAGTCGCCAAGAAGACGGACGACGTCGCCGGTGACGGTACGACCACCGCGACCGTCCTCGCCCAGGCGCTCGTACGCGAGGGCCTGCGCAACGTGGCCGCCGGTGCCAACCCGATGGCCCTGAAGCGCGGTATCGAGAAGGCCGTCGAGGCCGTCTCCGGCGCGCTGCTCGACCAGGCCAAGGAGGTCGAGACCAAGGAGCAGATCGCCTCCACGGCCTCCATCTCCGCCGCCGACACCCAGATCGGCGAGCTGATCGCCGAGGCCATGGACAAGGTCGGCAAGGAAGGCGTCATCACCGTCGAGGAGTCGCAGACCTTCGGTCTGGAGCTCGAACTCACCGAGGGCATGCGCTTCGACAAGGGCTACATCTCGGCGTACTTCGCCACCGACATGGAGCGCATGGAGGCGGTGCTCGAGGACCCCTACATCCTCATCGCCAACTCCAAGGTCTCCAACGTCAAGGACCTGCTCCCGCTCCTGGAGAAGGTCATGCAGTCGGGCAAGCCGCTGCTGATCATCGCCGAGGACGTCGAGGGCGAGGCCCTGTCGACCCTGGTCGTCAACAAGATCCGCGGCACCTTCAAGTCCGTCGCCGTCAAGGCCCCGGGCTTCGGTGACCGCCGCAAGGCCATGCTCGGCGACATCGCCATCCTCACGGGCGGCGAGGTCATCTCCGAGGAGGTCGGCCTCAAGCTGGAGAACGCGACCCTGGACCTCCTGGGCCGCGCCCGCAAGGTCGTCATCACCAAGGACGAGACCACGATCGTCGACGGCTCCGGCTCCGCCGACCAGGTCGCCGGCCGCGTGAACCAGATCCGCGCCGAGATCGAGAACAGCGACTCCGACTACGACCGCGAGAAGCTCCAGGAGCGCCTGGCGAAGCTCGCGGGCGGCGTGGCCGTCATCAAGGCCGGTGCCGCGACCGAGGTCGAGCTCAAGGAGCGCAAGCACCGCATCGAGGACGCCGTCCGCAACGCGAAGGCGGCCGTCGAGGAGGGCATCGTCGCCGGTGGTGGCGTGGCCCTGCTCCAGGCCTCCCAGGTCTTCGAGAAGCTGGAGCTCGAGGGTGACGAGGCGACCGGCGCCAACGCCGTGAAGCTCGCCCTGGAGGCCCCGCTCAAGCAGATCGCCGTCAATGGTGGTCTCGAGGGTGGCGTCGTCGTGGAGAAGGTCCGCAACCTCCAGGTCGGCCACGGCCTGAACGCCGCGACCGGTGAGTACGTCGACATGATCGCCTCCGGCATCATCGACCCGGCGAAGGTGACGCGTTCCGCCCTGCAGAACGCCGCGTCCATCGCCGCGCTGTTCCTCACCACCGAGGCCGTCATCGCCGACAAGCCGGAGAAGGTCGCCGCGCCCGCCGGTGGCGGCATGCCGGGCGGTGACATGGACTTCTGAGCCTCCTCCCAGCGAGAAGGTTCGGACCCGGTCCGTCAGTACCGAGGGCGGCACTCCCTGTTCCGGCAGGGGGTGCCGCCCTCGGGCGTGTCCGGGGTCACACAGGACGTCGGGTGCCGGTGGAATGCCGTGGCGGGCGCGGAGGTTGACGAGGAGAGCGATCTATGCACGTGCATGTATCGCGGGCGGGGTGTCGCCGTACGACCGGCCGCGCCGCGCACCGTTCCGGCGCGCCGCACCGCCCGATGTGCCACCGACCTCTTCGAGGAGTCCCCACGTGACCACCACGTCCACCTCCCGCGCCGCCGACGTTCTCTCCCGGCCCGTCCGGATCAACGGTCTGACCGTTCCGAACCGGATCGCCATGGCTCCCATGACGCGGGTCTTCTCGCCCGGTGGTGTGCCGGGGGCGGACGTCGCCTCGTACTACGGCCGGCGGGCCGCCGCGGGTGTCGGCCTGATCGTGACCGAGGGCACCTACGTCGGGCACGAGACCGCCGGTGACCTGGACGGCGTGCCGCGTTTCGCCGGTGAGGAGCAGCTCGCCGGGTGGGCGAAGGTCGCCGAGGCCGTGCACGCCGGCGGCGGCACGATCGTGCCGCAGCTGTGGCACATCGGCACCGTCCGCCAGCAGGGCAAGCTCTTCCCGCAGGCCCCGGTGCTCGGCCCCTCCGGGCTGCGGGTCGACGGCACCCCCGCCGAGGGCGGCCGGGCGATGACGCAGGCCGACATCGACGAGGTCGTGGCCGCGTTCGCGCGGTCCGCCGCCGACGCCGAGCGCGTCGGCATGGACGGCGTCGAGATCCACGGCGCCCACGGCTACCTCGTCGACCAGTTCCTCTGGGAGCACACCAACCGCCGCACCGACGCCTACGGCGGCGACCTCGTCGCCCGCACGAAGTTCGCGGCCGAGGTCGTGGCGGCCGTACGGGCCTCCGTGTCCCCCGACTTCCCCGTCATCTTCCGCTACTCGCAGTGGAAGCAGGAGGCGTACGACGCCCGCCTCGCCCGGACGCCGCAAGAGCTGGAGGCGCTGCTGAGCCCGCTCGTCGCGGCCGGTGTCGACGCCTTCCACGCCTCCACGCGCCGCTACTGGCAGGCGGAGTTCGAGGGCTCCGAGCTGAACCTCGCGGGCTGGACGAAGAAGCTCACCGGCAAGCCCACCATCACCGTCGGCTCCGTCGGCCTCGACGGCGAGTTCATCGCCGCGTTCGCCGGTGAGGGGTCCTCGACCAAGGCCATCGACGACCTGCTCGACGGTCTGGAGGCCGAGGAGTTCGACCTCGTCGCCGTGGGCCGCGCGCTGCTCCAGGACCCGGAGTGGGCGGCGAAGGTGCTCGACGGCCGCTTCGACGAGCTGAAGGCGTTCGAGCCGGCCGCCCTGGGCTCGCTGAGCTGAGCATGCCGCTGGGGCCGAGCGTCCCCCACCGGGTAGGGCGGGCCCGGACTTTTCGCCAAGTCTCCCCAGTACCCGGCGGTAGTGATTCAATTCCGTCGAATCCGCCGCTGTAGTGTCGTGAGCGCAGCGTCGCCCGGGCACCTCAACTGTCATCTGATGAGCGGCAGTTGAGGTGACCTTTCGGTTGTGCGACCGCTCCCCTTCACCCCCCACGAACGGGACGAGAAAGCTCATGGCACGACACAAGCTCACCCTCAGGCACAAGCGGATCGTCGCGGTTGTCGCCGCCGTCGGGGCGGTCGCCGGCGGTCTCGGCGTCGCGGCCGGCGCGAACGCCAGCGAGACCGCCAGGGCGACCACCCCCGCGCCCACTCCCGCGGCGGCGGCCCATGCGCCGTCGGCGAAGCGGCCCGTGGTCAAGGTCGTCGTGAAGTCGGTCCTCGCCCCGGCGGCCACCGCGGACGTGGCGCCGGCGGTCACCTACGACACCGCGCTCGCGCCGCTCGGCGCCCGCGTCCAGGTCAAGGAGGAACTGCGGCGCGACGGCGGTACGCGGATCGAGCTGCGGCTGCGGGACCTGGTCGCGAACCGCGCGTACGGCGCCCACGTGCACACCGAGCCGTGCGGCAGGCTGCCCGCCGACGCCGGGCCCCACTACCAGGACCAGGCCGACCCGGCGCAGCCGTCCGTCGACCCGAAGTTCGCCAACCCCGCCAACGAGGTCTGGCTGGACGTGAACACCGACGAAGACGGTTCGGCGCGCTCCATCGCCACGGTGGACTGGCGGTTCCGCGAGGGCGGGGCGCGTTCGGTCGTCCTGCACGAGAAGAGCACGTCCACGCACGCGGGGCACGCGGGGACGGCCGGGCTGCGGCTGGCCTGCGTGAACGTGCCGTTCAAGTAGGCGGCGATATGGCTGAGCGGCCGGGCTGCCCGGTCGGTCGGGTCGGTCGGTCGGGCCCGTCGGGTGAGACCGCCTTCGGGATCGGGCCGCAGGAGCGGTCATACGGGGGTCCTCCCCCGTGGCTTCAGGGACATCGCCGCACGGATCTCCGCCGCGCGGGCGTGGACCGAGGTGGCCGGGAGGGGCGCCTTGTGGCGGGTGGGGGCGCGTTCGCCCCGGCAGGCGCCGCAGGTGCCGCCCGGCAGGGCCTCGGGGCGGCCCGGGGTGCGGCAGGTGGCGCACTCCAGCATGCGGAGCGGCGGCCGTACCGGCACCGGTTCCGGTTCCGGTTCCGGTTCCGGCGGGAGTTTCCTGGTGAGGCGGGTGCGGAGGAGGGCGGCAGGGCTGTGGACCGGGGTGGGGAGACCCGTGGTGAGGGCCTGGCGGATCGTCTCGTCCGTGGCGCCGCGTTCGAACCAGGGGAGGAGGAGCGGGGCCAGGGCCGCGCAGTCCGCCTGGGAGAGGGACAGGGACGGGGTGGTACGGCCGAGGGCCGCGAGGAGGATATGGGCCCGGGACCGGGTCGGGCGGCCCCGCTCGGGGTCCTCCCGCTCCGCCTCCGGTACGCCGCCCCGGGTGAACCTCGCCCACCAGTCGTCGTCCCGCGCGGTCCGGGAGAACCACGATCGGGTGATCCACCGGGCACTGCCCGACTCGGCGGTCAGATGTTCGCGCCCCCGGCGCAAGTGGCCGGCCTGCTGCAGCCTGTTGAGGGCCGTACGCAGCGCGCACTGACCGTACGGGAGCGTCTTGGCCAGCGTCTTCACGGAGATGTCGGCGCCGTCGGGCAGCCGGTCGATGTATGCGGCGATCGCCGCCTCGCGGGGCGGGAGGTGAGCGAAGTCGTGCGGGGAGCGCGGGTGTTGGCCGGGGGCGGTGCGTTTGCCGTAGCCCGGGTTGGCCATCGGGTGGGGCGACCCGAGCGGGGACGCGTGCGAGGACGCGTGCGCGGGCAGGGGGGCGCTACTAAGCTTGGCGTCAGCCATGGGATCGAACTTCCTCTTCGATCTTGTAGGTCAGGCCCCCGCAGGTGTTGGCGCACCTGACGGGGGCTGTTTCGTCTGCGCGCACGCTATCAGCACGATCACCGTGCGTGGCAACTCGAACGCGGGACGTCAACACGCCGGGTGGGAGGGTGGGTTGAGGCCCACCTCCCCTTCCCTGCAAAGAGGGCTCGGAGCTGAGGGCTTGAGCTTCGGGGCGGTGTGGCGGGCCGGTCGTGCGCTCGCCGGGTGGGGCGGCTCCCGCGTACGGTGGGCGCACTCTGACGAACACGCTCTCCAGAAGTACGCCGCAGAACGGGAGCGGCCGCGCGAGACGGCGCGGCCATGGAGGGGCGGCCGTGGCTCTGCCCTGCACTGCCCTTCTGCCGCTCAGGAGTGTTCCGCCATGAGCCGCCCCGTTTCCGTACCCGTCCCCGTGTCCGCCGTCCCCGTGTCGGCGTCCGCCGCGTCCGCGTCCGCCGTGTCCGCGTGACGGGCCTGGAGCGGTGGCCGTGTTCCGTGCTGGAGGACATGCCTGTTGCCGAGGGCTGGTGGCAGTTTGCGCAAGCGTGCCCCGTTGCGGAGTGTTCGTGCCACGATGGTCGGTCATGGAACGTCGGGGGACGGGGGACGGGGGACGGGATGACGGTGCGCGGGGTGCTCGGGATGGCGTGTCTGCTCGCGCTGGTGTGCGGGTGCGGTGGGTCGGGTGGCTCCGGTGACGCGGACGGGCGTCCGTCGGAGAAGCCGGGGACGAGGGCCTCCGCGTCCGCCTCCGCCTCCGCGTCCGGGGAACCGGGCGGCGAGCGGGCCTTCGTGACGTTCACACCGCAGGAGCCCGTGAGTCCGCGGACGCTGGAGCGGACCGCCGAGCTGATGCGGGACCGGGCGGACAAGGCCGGGCTGGGGACCGTGGAGGTGACCGTCGAGGACAAGGCCGGGATCACGGTGTCCGGCCCGGCCGCCCGGCGGGAGTCGCTGGAGGCGCTCGGGCAGCCGGCGGAGCTGGCGTTCCGTCCGGTGCTGAGCATGGTCGCGGAGACGGGTGTGGAACGGTGCCCCGACGCGGTGGAGGGCTCCCCGTCGGAGCCGCTCACCGCGTGCGGGGAGAACGCGGGCGCCATCTCCACCTACCAGCTCGAACCGGCCGCCGTGGTCGGCACGGACGTGTCCGAGGCGGAGGCGGCGTACGACGAGCAGATGGGCGGCTGGCGCGTGACCCTGGACTTCACCTCGGCGGGCGGGAAGAAGTTCGCCGATGTCACCGGCCGACTGTCCATCCAGGTCTCGCCCCGCAACCAGTTCGCCATCGTGCTCGACGGAGTCGTGCTGTCCGCGCCCCAGGTGAACGGCCCGATCACCGGCGGCACGGCCGAGATCTCCGGCAGCTTCACCGAACGGGAGGCCCGGCAGCTCGCCGCCCAGGTGAACACGGGCGCCCTGCCGGTCCAGCTGTCTGTGTCGAGCGTGACGAAGGTGCGGGCGGATTAGGTCTGTGGGGAGAATTCCGTACGGCGTTGTCGCGCTCAGCTCATGACTGCGGTGCCGTGAGGTGCGCCGCGCGTGGCGGCCCATGTCTCGAAACCCGCGGGGTCGCGGACGCCGTCCCGGAGGACCGCGGATCGCGGGGTACACGTCGATGCTCCTGACGCCGTCCCCGCGTCAGTTACGCCCAGGTGCGGTCGGCTGGATGCCAGGTTCCCCGGGCAGTCCGATCGAGCAGGGGGTTGATGAAGGCGGCTGCGGCTTGTGCGGCTTCGGCGTAGGTGCCGCAGCCGTGCAGGCCGACGACCAGTGCTGCTTGCTTGGGATATCCGTCGTGCCAGTCAGGTCCTGGCGCTTCGAAGGCTGTGGGGAGTTCGAGAGTGGTGCCGTTCTGCCGCCGGCGTGCGGCCTCCCGGTGCAGCGCCTGGGTGGCAGGACTGCCGGGAACGGTCTCCTGCTGGCTGATCAGGAGGAGGTCGGCCAGGTCGCGGTAACGGCTGGAGCCGAACTGGGCGTTGTCGCCGTGGCGCTCGTACATGGCGCAGATCTTGTCGGCGACGTGGTCGATGACGGGGTAGAGGCGGACGTCTGGCCAGTCGACGGGCCACTCGATGTCAACGGCGGACTTCAAGGTGCGGGTTTCCGGAGCGCCGGAGAGGGATCGGCCCACGACGAGGTCGACCTTGATGTCGGCCACCTGGGCTGTGCCGCAGAAGACCTTGAAGTGCTGCGCGCCACCGCGGCCTTCGTCACTGTGGTTCTCGAACCTGCTCGGGGTGTAGCGCAGGAAGTCGCCCAGATCCAGCGAGGCGGCCTCGATGATCAGCTGCCGTGCTTCGTCGGCAGTTCGATCGGGGTGCGCGCTTTGCAGGTCGATGTCCTGACTGAGGCGTGCGGCGCCGCGGTAGCGGATCAACAAGGCCTGCCCGCCTTTGATGAGCCAGGCGTCAGGCTCCTTGGTGAAAGCACGAGCGGCGAGCCGGTTGAAGTAGAAGATCTTCATGAGGTCGGAGACGCTCATGCCGGTCTTCTTGGACATGTTCAGAGCGGCTTGTTTCAGGGCTGCCCGGAACGCCGTCGGGCTCGCGTAGGTCCTGCCCATGGTTCGTTCGCCCCCCGGCGTGCTGGTTCAAGTCAGCCAAATCTACGCCGGATTGATCACCCTTCCCTCTTTTTCGCGGGGTCAGTCGGTGTCCTCTCCGCCGGGGTGGTCGTCGCCGTGATCGTCGTCCTGCGTACTCATCGAGGCGCCGGGCGGGGGCAGTTGCCGGCTGCTGGTCGTGGTTGCCGCTTGTTCCAGGGCCTTGTGCATGGCGGGCGACAGGACGCCGGCCTGCTGGAGGGAACGCAGCACGGCGGGGTCGAGATGTCTCAGTGTGCGCAGTGCTTCGGCCAGGTCCGGGTTGGGCTGCCGCAGCAGCTCGGTCGGAGCCGGGCCGGATGTCCCCGGTTGCTGGTCGATGTCCCGGAGGGCTTTGAGCGCTGCGGCCCTTCCCGTGGTGATGGGGTGGGCGCGTGGGAGCCGGTCCGGGGCGGACAGTCGCATGCCGAGGAGTGCGGCGGTTTCGCCGCTCGCTCCTCTGGCGGTGCGGGGCCTGCTGTGGGCAAGGGCGGTGGCGAGATCCGGGTGTTCGGCCAGGAGGTGGACGGCTGCGTTGAACCCTTCCTGGCTGGCCCGGTCGACCTCCTGGCGGCGCAGGCTCTCGCCGGCCTGAGTGACGAGGTGGTCGATGAGGTCGCTTCCGGTGGCTGTGGCTCCGAGACCGTACCTGCGGGCGTAGGGCTGCACGTGTTCGGCGAGATCGTCCACGGTGATCATGCCTCGGCGTTCGGCTTCGGCGATGACGCCGCCGACGTGGCCGCCGTCTGCCTTGGCTCTCAGCAGGTCGGTGATGGTGCGGCCGGCGGTGGTGACGGGCAGCCCGTCGACCACTGTGATCTCCTCGGGGTCCAGCGGTGCGGTGCGCAGGTGGACGAAAGGCTCGTTCGTCGTGCGCCGGCGAGGCACGGTGATCTCCACATCAGGGGCGGGGATGTCGCCCAGTTCATGGAGCCGGCACGCGGAGGCGTGGGAGACGACGCCGGACATGGGATGCCCGGGAGGACGATTCCAGGCGAACTCGCCTGGATGCAGGCGCAGCCAGGCCGCCTTGATGTCCAGGTGCTGGGGCATGCCACTGGCCGACAGGAGGTACACGCCCCGGCTGACGTTCTCCAGCAGGCCGGCCTCGGTCAGGCGCAGCAGCTGGACCGCGTTCAGGCCGAGCTCCTTGGCCTGCGCGGTAGTGACCAGGCCCCACTGATCGGCCGCGGCCGACGAGAGCACGGCAAGCTGTTCAGTGCGGTTCATGCAGAGATGGTTACATAGATTGGCAGAGATGGTTACGTCTAAGCGTAACTATCTCTGCATAAAATGAGCCAGGGTGTGTAATTAACTCTGCGACTCTGTGGCTCTGCGTCTTCACCGTGCTGTCCTGCTGGAGGAGGTTGGGGCGCACGGCGGAGGGCGGTTGCCGGGCCGACCGTGCCGGGATCGTGTGGTGCATGCGCCCCCAGGTCGCAGTCATCGCCGCCGCGGTCCCTCGACGCGCCTGGATGAGAACAAAATCGCACTGGAGTGCGAGGGGTAATCCGGGTGGCGTGGCGTCACAGGTTCCCCATCGGCTCGATGTCCCGCCGGACCGGCTCGCCCCAGATGCGCAGGACGTCGTAGTCGGTGAACTCGTGGACCAGGCGGTACGCGATCGCGGGGCGTGGGCCCCGGCGTTGGGCGGCGAGATACAGCTCCGCCTCGCGGCGGTCGCGGCGCGGCGTGCCGCACAGCTGCCACACCTGGCCGTTCCACGCCTCCGGGAGCCAGCGCTGCTGGGGCTGGGGGCGGTCGTCCCGGACGCCGTAGCGGGAGGGGGACGGGGTGGTGGGGGCCGTGGGGCGGGGCGGGCCGTAGCTGTCGTTCAGCTCCGTGCGGCGGGCCGTGCGGCGGCGGGTCTCGCACAGCAGGCAGCGGTCGGGGGCCTCCTCGTCCACCGGGCCGTTCGGGTGCTCGGGGCAGCGGGTGGTGGGGGCGGCCGTCGTGACCGTCTCGTCCAGCAGCTCCAGGGCGCGCCTGAGGTCGGCCTTCACCTCGTGCAGGCGGGCGTCCGGGGTGTCGGCGGTGAGGGTGTCGCCGTGCTCCCCGAGGAGGCGCAGGGCTCGGCCGAGGGCGGTGAGCTGGGCATGGTTCACAGGGCTCGGGCCTTTCCTGCGGGGCGGCTGCGGGGTGACCTCACCACGGTGCCACACCGCACCGACAACGGGGGTCCCGGCCGGCGGCGGGCCGGTCGGCGACCATTCGGTGCGTCAGCACGTGAGTGCCGGATCTGTCCGCCCTTCGTCCACGGGGGACCTCGTGCGGGCGGCGCGCCGCGGCTTACTGTGGCGCGGTGAACGAGGAGACGGACGGGCGTACCGGGCGGGTGCTGGTCCTGGTGCTGCCCGAGGTGAACCTGCTGGACCTCGGCGGTCCCGTGCAGGTCTTCGACGCTGCCGCGCAGCTCGGGGGCGGCTACCGGTTGGAGTACGTGGCCGAGACGGACGGACTGCGGTCCGCCCAGGGACTGCGCCTGGCGGGGCTGGCGCCGCTCGCGACGAGCCGGGCGACAGCCGGTGATCTGGTGCTCGTGCCCGGTCCCCGGCTGACCGCATCCGACCGACTGGTGGCACCTGCCGTGGTGCGCTGGGTGCGCGACGCCCATGACGCGGGCGCTCGGCTGGCGTCCGTGTGCACCGGCGCGGTCGTCCTCGGGGAGGCGGGGCTGCTGGACGGCAGGGCGTGCACGACGCATTGGTCGCTCACCTCCGCGATGCGCGACCGGTACCCGCGGGCTCGGGTGCGTGAGGCCGCGCTCTACGTGCACGACGGCCGGATCAGCACCAGCGCGGGCATCTCCGCGGGCATCGATCTCGCGCTGTCCCTGGTCGAGCGGGAGCGCGGCCCGGAACTGGCCGCGGCAGTCGCGCGTGAACTGGTGCTGTACCTGCGGCGCGACGGCGACGCGACCCAGATCAGTCCGTTCCTGCGGCACCGCGACCATGTACAGCCCGCGGTGCACCGGGTGCAGGACCATCTGGCACAACATCTGGACACGGCCTTCACCCTGCCTGAACTCGCCGGTGTCGCCGGGCTGTCCCCGCGCGGTCTCACCCGGGCCTTCACCGCGGCAACCGGCGTCACCCCGTTCGCCTACCAGCGGCAGCTGCGGCTTGAGCGGGCCCGCACCCTGCTGTCCGGGACCGACCTGACGGTGGAGGCGATCGCGTTCCGCTGCGGGTTCCGTGACGCCCGCCAACTGCGCCGGGTGGTCGCCGACGCCTTCGGTGTCCCGCCCTCGCTGCTGCGCGGATCGTCGCGGCCCACTGCCTGACGGAGCCGGGCTCCCGGCCGACGGCCCTCTTCAGGGGCCGCTTCTCCTGCGCCTGCTCCTGCGCCTGCTCCCGCGTCTGCTTCTGCTCCTGCTCCTCCGCCTCCTCCCCTCTCCCTTCCCTCTTTCTCCTGTTCCTGCTCTCTCCCCTTCGTTTTCGTCTCCGTTTCCGCGAGGGCCGGCGGCACCGCACTGCTGCCGTACGCCCGGATTGTCGAGGTTTGTCATGGCCGAGTTGAGTTCTGGTGGGCGCCGGGTACTGCGCCGTATCGGTTGGGCACTGCTGGGTACCGTTCTGGCGGCCGTCACCCTGGCGGGGATCGTCCTCGCGGGGGTGAGCGCGTCGATGGCAGGCAGTTTCGCCGCCGCCCCCCGCGGAACCGACCCCCGGGCGTGGCCCGCCGCCCGGCCGGTGCCGGACGACCGCATCACGGTGGCGGTCGCCGTCAGCAACGAGGGTTCCGTGGCCACTGATGTGCTCGCGCCCTACCAGGTGTTCGCCGAGTCGCGGCACATGTTCGTCTACACGGTGGCCGCCGAACGCCGGGTCTCCCCGCTGTCCGGGGGTGCCCACGTGCTGCCCGACCACACGCTGGCCGAGGTGGCGGACGGTTCGCTGCCGGAACCCGATGTGGTGGTCGTGCCGGCCGTGACCGACCCCACCGGGGCGGGCGAGGAACGCCTGCGCCGGTGGATCGTCGAGCGGTACCGCGAGGGCGCCCGGATCCTCGGGGTGTGCGCGGGCTCCGAACTGCTGGCCGCCTCCGGTCTGCTCGACGGTCGCGACGCCACCTCGTTCTGGTCCAACATCGACTCCCTCGAACGCGATTACCCCCAGGTCGGCTGGGAGCGCGGGCGGCGCTACGTCGAGGACGGGCGGGTGACCACCACCGCCGGCGTCACCTCAGGCACCGTCGGCGCGCTGCGGCTGGTCGAGGAACTAGCGGGTGAGGCGGAGGCCACCCGTATCGGCACCGGACTGTCCTACCCCGGGTGGACCCCGGACGGACCGACCTCGATACCGGCCAACCATCTCGCTCCCGGAGACCTCCCGTACGCCCTGAACGCGGCGTTTCCGTGGCTGCGCCCCACCACGGCCATCGGTCTGGTCGACGGCGTCGAGGAGATCGACGCGGCCGCCGCGTTCGAGGGATACGGCGGAGTCTCCTTCGCCGCCAGGACGGTGGTGGTCGGTGCGGGTGACACCGTCACCACGCGCCACGGCCTGGTTCTCGTCACCCGGCCGGCAGAGGGTGGCGCCCACGGCGCGGACCGTTTCGTGGTGCCCGGCGTCAAGAACGCCTCCGGCGCCGGCCGTGCGCTGGGCGGCTGGGCCCGCCGCAACGGGCTCACCGTCGAACTGCCCGGCGGGGGACGGCGGTCCGGGGAGTTCGGCTTCGATCCGGTGCTGCGGGACCTCGCCGAGCACAGCGACCGTGGTACGGCGCTGGCCACCGCGAAGTTCTGCGAATATCCCTCGGCCCATCTGGAGCTGACCGGCGCGCCCTGGCCCTGGCGGCCGACCCTGCTGGCCGCGGCGGCGTTCCTGGCCAGCGCGGGGGTGGGGCTGGCGCCGACGGCCGTCCGGCACATGGTGCGGCGGCGGCGTCCGACGACGCCGTAGCGTCCCGTCCCCTCAGCTCGCCGGTGTGGTCGTCGCTTCCGCCAGGGCCGCTCGTAGGTGGCCGTGGTTCTGTTGGAGCAGGCGGGTCGCCGTGGGGGCGTCGGTGTCGCTGAGGAGGGTGAGGATGGCGGTCTTGACCTCGCCGTTCGCCGCTGTCAGGGCCGTGTCGATCTCGTCGTCGGTCGCGCCGGTGGCGAGCGCCACGATGCGGTGGGAGCGGGCCCGGAGTTTGTCGTTGGTGGCGCGGACGTCGACCATCAGGTTCCCGTAGGTCTTGCCCAGGCGGATCATCGTGATCGTCGAGAGCATGTTGAGGACCAGCTTCTGGGCGGTGCCGGCCTTCAGGCGGGTGGAGCCCGTGACCAGTTCGGGGCCCACGACGATCTCGATGCCGTGGTCGGCGGCCGCGGCGAGCGCGCTGGACGCGTTGCAGGCGAGGCCCACCGTCAGGGCGCCCCGGCTGCGGGCGTACTGGACGGCGCCGATCGCGTACGGCGTGCGTCCGGAGGCGGAGACGCCCACCACCGTGTCGTCGGGGGTCAGCGCCAGCGCGCCGAGGTCCGCGTGGGCCAGGTCCGCCGAGTCCTCCGCACCCTCGATCGACGTGATCACCGCCTCCCGGCCGCCGGCGATCAGGCCCAGTACCTGCGAGGGGGCCGTGTTGAAGGTCGGCGGGCACTCGGACGCGTCGAGGACGCCGAGCCGCCCGGCCGTGCCCGCGCCCGCGTAGATCAGACGGCCACCGCGCGCCATCCGCTCCGCGATCGCGTCGATCGCCGCCGCGATCAGCGGCAGCCGCGCGGACACCGCCGTCGGCACGGTCGCGTCCTCGCCGTTCATCAGCTTCGCGATGTCCAGGGTCGGCAGCTGGTCGATGTCCGCCAGGTCGGGGCGGAACGCCTCGGTCGTCAGCGACTCCAGCTCCGCGCGCACGGCCAGGTCGTTCGGGGTGGAGCCGTAGGGCAGGGAAGGCAGGGGAGGCATGCGGTGACTCATCTCCGTACGGTGCGATCGGCGTCCCCGGAGGGCGGGGGCGGTGGGAGGCGACGGCTGCGGTGTCCCGTCCTCGCCTACCGCGAAGGCCCTCCGCTCCGGTGGCGGTGCGCCAGCGCCTCGTACGACGCCGACAGCGCGGGCGCCGCGGACTCGTACGTCCGCTGGGCGACCCCGATGAACAGGCAGTCCACCACCAGCAGTTGGCTCGTCCGGGACGACATCGCCGCCGGGCGCAGCTCGCTCTCCCGTGCCGTCGACGTCGTCAGCACGAGGTCGGCGTACTGGGAGACCGGCCCGTCGGGCCGTCCGGTGATCGCTATCGTCGTCGCGCCGTGGTCGAAGGCCACCCGCAGCGGTTCGATGACGTCGCCCGTCGAACCGGAGTGGGTGATCGCGACGGCCACGTCCTTCGCGCGGAGCTGCACCGCGTTGGTGACGGCGAGGTGCGGGTCGCTGTGCGCCTGGGCTATCAGCCCTATGCGCAGCAGCTTCTGCGTGAGGTCCTGCGCGACCAGCCCCGACGCCCCGACTCCGTACACGTCTGTCCGGCGGGCCCCGGCCAGCGCCCCGACCGCCGCGCTGAGCTGCACCATGTCCAGGCCGGCCGCCGTGTCCGCGAGGGTCTGCTGCTCGTCGTAGGCGAGCTTGGCGACGACGTCGGGGAGCGGGTCGTCCACCGCGATGTCGGCGGTGACGGCGGGCGCGCGGCCCGACTGCTGGTGGGCGGCGAGACCGGCGAGGGCGAGGCGCAGGTCGCGGTAGCCGGGGTAGCCGAGGAGCCGGGCCGTGCGGACGACGGTCGCCTCGCTGGTGCCGGTCAGTTCGGCCAGGCCGGTGACCGTGAGCGCCGCGCACGCGGCGGGGTCGCTCGCGACCGCCTCGGCGACGCGCTGCATGGACCGGGTCATGGACGGCGCGAGCGTCCGCACCTTCGCGGCGAGCGCGGCGGGAGCGGGCGGAGCGGCACCGCCGCCTCCACCTCCGCCGCGGCCTCCGGCCGCACCCGCACGTCCGCCCTCGGCGGCAGCCCCGGCGGCACGTCCGCTCCCGGCGGCGGCCTGCTTGCGGCCCTCGGCCGTGGACGCCTCCGGTGGTCTCCGTCCTTTCCTTCGCGCGAAAATTTCCTTCACCTCATCACTCACACCATGAAAGATATTTTCCGTCCGGGTGTGCGGTCAAGGGTGCGCACAATGGAGGCATGAGTCCCGCCAGTGATCCCGTGAGCCCCCTTGAGCAGGCGTTGCACGCGGCCCGTGCGCTCGTGCTCGCCGATCTGGTCGCCCTGGAGGTCGCCGAGGCCGACGTCGTCTCGATGGTCGAGGACTCCGTGGCGCGGCGCCGCTGGTGGGTGGAGCAGTGGCCGGACGGCGCGCAGTACGTCGCCGGGCTGATCGCGCAGGACGTCCAGGACGCCCTGCTGGAGCGGTACGGGCGCTGGCCGCTCTGCCCGGTCTGCGGCACCGGCGACCCGCACGCCCTCGACGTCGAGCCGGAGCTGGGCCCCGATCCGCGGTGGGTGTGCCACAAGGCGGGGGTCCGGGTCGCGCCGGTCGGCGCGCTGGGGGCCGCCATCGGGGGGCCGTCGCCCTCGTGACCGTCTACATCGATCCGCCCATCTGGCCGGGGCACGGGCGTCTGTGGTCGCACCTGGTCAGCGACGTCTCCTTCGACGAGCTGCACGACTTCGCCCGCCGGGTCGGCGTACCCGAACGCGCCTTCGAACGCGACCACTACGACATCCCGTCCCACCGCTACCAGGATGCCGTCGCCGCGGGCGCGGTGGAGGTGGGCTCCAAGGAACTGCTGCGCCGGCTCACGGCGGCGGGGCTGCGGCGCCCCAAGGGACGGCCCGTCGGCCGGTGACGGGCCGGTGATGTGCCGGTGATGTGCCGGTCCCAGCGGTGACCTGCGGGACCGGCCGGTGACGTGCGGGTGCGGCCGGTGACGTGCGGGACCGTGCGGCGGGCCGGGCGGGGGAAAGCGGGAGGAGACCGGAACGCTCGGGCCCGGCGTACGTCAGGCGCGCAGACGGAGTTCGTACGCGAACTGCTCGCCGTCCTCCCCGTCGCCCCAGTCGTCGCTCACCCGCACGAACCCGGCGCGGGTGACCACGCCCTGGGACGGGGTGTTGACCTTGTCGACGACGGCGAACAGGGACCGTACGTCGCCCTGTTCACGCTCCCGCTCGCGCGCCCAGTCGGCCAGCGCGCGCAGCGCCTCCGTGGCGTAGCCGTGCCCGCGCGCGCCCTCGACCAGGTCGTACCCGATCTCGACGCGGCCCTCCTCGTCGGGGGCGCCGTGGTAGCCGAGCGCGCCGACGGCGAGCCCGTCCTCCTTGCGGACGAGGACGTACATGCCCCACTCGGGGCGGTGCACGCCGGCCTCGTACGCCTGGAACACCATGCCGGCGCCGACGCGGGTGCCGTCGACGGGGCCGCCCGCGATCCAGTCGAAGCCGCCGGTGCCGCCCTCGGCGAGGTCCGCGGCGGCGGCCGGGTGGACGCCCTTGAGGACGATGCGGTCGGCGTCGATGTGCAGCGGGTTGCTCCACTTCCACGAGGTGACCGGGGCCCGGCCCGGCAGATCGGCGCGGCCGGTGGCCCACAGCAGCGTCGCCCAGGGGTCGTCACCGGGCCTGACGTGCGGGAACAGCCGGGCGAGCAGCGACTCGCACAGGTCCCTCGGGGCCTCGTACGGGGTGAGGCCGAGCCCTTCGGCGATGTCGTGGGTGTGGAGGAGCACCTCGGTGACGCCCATCGCCGCGAAGCCCTCGCGGTCGGCGAAGCGGAAGGGGTAGGGGTGGAAGGCGCGCGCGTCGGCGGGGGTGGTGGTCACGGTGGCGGCGAGGAGCGTGCCCGTCGTCTCGATGACGTGCAGCAGGTCGGCGTTGTCCGCGCACTCCGCGGTGTCGATGCGGAACGGTACGTACGCGCTCCGGGCCCGCCCGGCGAGCTGGCCCGCGTAGGCGATCAGGTCCGAGGCGATGTGGTCGGCGGTCTCACGGCAGTTCCAGTCCAGCCGCCCCGCCTTGGTGCCCACCCAGTCCCGGTCGACGGCCCCCCGCAGCACGGCCACGCTGTGCCCGACGGCTTCCCGTACCTGTTCCCCACCCATAGGTCGCATGGGCGCGAGGATAGGCGGGGGAGACGCGGGAGGACGAACGGATTTACGGCCCAGGGGGCGCGTCGGGGCCGGTGGCACGGAAGTACGGCGGCCGCTCAGCCCTTCGCGGCGTCGTACTCCTCGCGGGCCCTCTCGATCGCGGTCATGCGGTCGGCGGTCCAGGTGGCGAGGGCGCGGACCTGTTCGGCGGCCTCGCGGCCGAGGGGGGTGAGGGAGTAGTCGACGTGGGGCGGGATGACGGGCTTGGCGTCGCGGTGGACGATGCCGTCGCGCTCCAGCGTCTGGAGGGTCTGCGTGAGCATCTTCTCGCTGACCCTGCCGATCTCCCGGCGCAGTTCCCCGAAGCGGTAGGAGCGGTCGAGCAGGGCGATCAGGACGAGGGTGCCCCAGCGGCTGGTGATGTGCTCCAGGGCCCCGCGCTGCGGGCACATCGTGCCGCCGTCGGCCGCCGTGCGGGCCCGTTCGACGAAGCTGACCTCACTCACTGCCATGCCCGTACCCTACGCCGAGGCCGGCACTTTCGCAGGGTTAGTGCCCGTTTCCGCGATCCGTGACGGGCCCGTACGCCGGTGCATCCGCAGCGACACCGCCGTGATGCCGATGGCGGTCGCGGTGAGGGCGCCGCCCGCCCAGGCGGTCGACGTGAACCCGAACCCCGCGTCGATGACCGTGCCGCCCAGCCAGGGCCCGCCGGTGTTGCCGAGGTTGAACGCGGCGGTCGTCGTGGCACCGGCGAGGGTGGGGGCCGCCCCGGCGACGTCGAACATGCGGGCGTTGAGCGCGGGCGCCGTGTAGAAGGCGGAGACGCCGAGGAGGAAGGAGAGCAGGACGGCGGCGACCGCGTACGAGGCGAGGAGCGCCAGCGCGACCAGGAGGACGGTGGAGGCGGCGATGCCGGTGAGCAGCACCCCGAAGAGGTGCGCGTCGGCGATCCGCCCGCCGACGGCCGTACCGGTCAGCGCCCCGACCCCGAACAGCGCGAGGACCGTCGGCACCCAGCCGTCGTCGAGCCCGGCGACATCCGAGAGCAGCGGCGCGAGATAGCTGAACGCGCAGAACACACCGCCGGCGGCGAGCGCCACGACGGCGATGGAGAGCCAGACCTGCGGCTCGCGGTAGATGCGGGCCTCGGCGCCGAGCCGGGGCCGCTCGGCGGGCAGCGGAATGGCCGGGACGAGCGCGGCGACCCCGGCCAGGGCGGTCGCCGACGCCACGGCGACCGCCCAGAACGCCGACCGCCACCCGAAGTGCTCCCCGAGGAACGCGCCCGCCGGAACGCCCAGCACGTTGGCGATCGACAACCCGCCGATCATGATCGCGAGGGCGCGGGCCCGCGCGGTGACGGGCACCATGGCGACGGCGACGGCCGCCCCCACCGCCCAGAACCCGGCGCACGCCAGCGCGCTCACGACGCGTGAGGCGAACAGCACGGCGTAGTTCGGGGCGAGCGCGCCCGCGACCTGGCCCACGCCGAAGACGCTGATCAGCGTGATGAGCGTCGTCCTGCGCGGCAGTCGCAGCGTCGCCACGGCCAGCAGCGGCGCCCCGACGACCATGCCGATCGCGAACGCGGAGATGAGGAGCCCGGCCCGCGGGATCGACACGTCCATGTCCTCGGCGATCGGCGGCAGCAGCCCCGACAGCATGAACTCACTGGTACCGAGCGCGAAGACGGCGAGCCCGAGGACGTAGACGGAGAGGGGGACGCGGGCACCGCCGGGCTGGGGAGCGGGACGGTGAGGGGAGCGGTCTGCGGCGGCGTCGGAGGACATATAGAGGGCAAACCGGGGGCGTGGCGGCGGCATTCCCGGGGCGAACCCCGCCGCCCGTCGTGTTCCCCGGTACCGACGGCCGATACCTCACTCGGGGGACAGGGATTCCAGCTCTGCCCGCAGGTTGGCGCGGGCCCGTTCCTCCCACTCCCGCTGCCCGTACGGCGTCCGGAAGAGGCGGGGCAGGGCGAGGAGGTGGCGCAGGACGGCCGCCCGGCCCTCGCGGAAGGCGTCGTCGGGCACGAAGCCGTACTCCTCGCGGACGGCGGCGGCGTACGCGGCGTACGCGTCCGGGGGCGAGGCGAGGACCGCGAGGTCGGCGTCGCACAGGACCTGGCCGTTGGCGTCGTCGTCCGCCGGGTCGTGGGAGACGGTGAGCCGGACCAGCCGGGCCACCTCCGCGACCTTCTCCGCCGGCACCCCGGCCTCGGGCAGCGCCCGCTCGGCGAGCCGCGCGGACCGCTCCTCGTTCGTCGACCGCTCCGGCAGGTAGACCGCGTCGTGGAACCACGCGGCCAGCCGCACGAGGGCCGGGTCCGCCGCGTACTCCTCCAGCAGGTCGACGCGGTCCAGCACCGCCGTGAGGTGATCGAGGGTGTGGTACTTCCGCTGGGGCTCGGACCACCGCTTGATCAGGTTCGCCGCGTACGGGAGCGGGCTCGGGTGACCCGCCTCGCCAGGGACCTCGGCACGGGCGTCGTCACGGGCCGGGAGCAGGGCCTGGAGCCAGCGGGATTCCAGCGGGTCGTGGGACATGGGGGCATTGTGCCGTGGGAGGGGGACATCGGGGCGCCCCGCCTCCTAGCGTGGGGGCCATGACTGTCGCTGATGTGCACGAGGTGCGGGATCCCGGGCTGCCGGGGCGGTTGCTGGCGGCCGAGCGGGATGTGCTGGTGCCGTTGTTGCGGGGCCGGGCGGAGAACGACTTCGGGGCGGAGACCTGCTGCCCCGGGTGGACGGTGCGGGATGTGCTCGCGCACTGTTCGGCCGCCCTGTCGCGGGTGGTGGAAAGGCGCTTCGAGAAGGGCGTGTTCAGCCCCGAGTCGAACGACCGGGACATCGCCGAGCGGGCGGACTGGTCCGTCGGGCAGATCGTGGACGAGCTGGAGCGCGGGATGACCGACGCCGGTCCCGTCATCGCCGACGCCGGCGGCGTCCTGGACGGCGTCGCCCTCGGGGAGTGGGTGCACGCCGGGGACGTGCGGGACGCCTGGGGGCTCCCCGGCGCGTACGGCGGCTCCCAACTCGGTCTGGCCGTGGACCTGTTGTCCCACCTCACCCGTACGCGCGGCACGCGTCCCCTCCACGCCGACCTCGACGACGCGGACGAGCCCCTCCTGCTGGGCGCCCCCAGCGGCGACGCCCCGCCCGCGCGCTACATCGGCGACGCCCCGACGCTCGTACGGCTCTACTCCGGCCGCCCGCTCACCACCGCGACGTACGAGCTGGCCGGGGCGACGCCCGCCGAACTGAACCTCTTCGACTGACCGATCGCTCTCAGGGAAGCTCCCGGCCCGCCGCCGCGACGAAGGCCGACCAGGCGGTGGCGCCGAGGAGCAGCACACCGCCGGCGGGGTTCTTGCTGTCGCGGACGGGGACGACGCCGGGGAGGTCGTCGGAGACTTCGAGGCATTCGTCGGGCTCGCCGCCGCTGTGGCTCGACTTCCGCCAGGAGAGGGCGGCGCCGGTGAAGTCGCCGGCGACCTCCACGCATTCGTCCGACGTGCCTGCGCTGTAGCTGCTCTTACACCAGGTCGCGGTCCTCAGATCGGGAGCGGTACGCATCCTCGTACTCCTTGGCCGCCTGCTCGATCAGGTCGAGGGACGCGGCAGGCGACAGCGCCGCACCCCCGAGCAGATCGTAGGTCAGTGTGGAGCGGGTCACCACAGTCGGATCGTCGAAGAGGCGTCCCGTTTCGGCCCCTTGGGAGTACATCACCGGTGGCGCATCCTCGAAGGTCATCAGCTTGAAGACGCCTCCCACCCCGGCGTTCGCCCCCTCCGCCAGCGGTAGCACCTGCACGATGATGCGGTTGCGTCGGACCATCGCGGCGATGTGCCGGAGTTGCTCCGCCATCACCACCGGGCCGCCCACAGGGCGTCGTAGCACCATCTCGTCCAGGACCGCCCAGTACCGCGGCCTCCTCGGGTCGTCGAAGATGTGCGCGCGGGCCTTGCGGGCGGAGACCCGCTCCTCCACCACGTCCTCCGTCAGGACGGGGTCGTACGCTCGCACGACCGCCCGCGTATACCCGGCCGTCTGGAGCAGTCCCGGTACCAGGATCGGCGCCCAGTCCTTGATCGTGCGGGCCAGGCCCTCGAACTCCACCACGTCCGCGAAGTGATGCTCGTACGGGGAGTTCCGTGCCGCTTCCACGTTCCGCGTGAAGAACCCGTCCGTCTGGAGCAGTTCGTCCGCCATCCTCGCGAACTCCGGCCGCATCCGCCGTACCCCCGCCTCCAGCATCCCCACGTACGCCCCGCTGATGAACAGCGCCGCCCCCAGCTCCTCCTGGGTCATGCCCGCACGCTCGCGGCGGTGGCGGAGTTCCGCGCCGTACAGGGCGCGGGTGGACTGCGACGGGTCGAGGGTCTTCGTGTTGCTCATGGGACGACGTCCTCCTCTGACAGCCGGTTCTGTTGGGCCTGCGCCGGTCCCGAGGGTAGATGCGGAGCGTGGTCGGCCGTACGCGAATCGTGAGAGGGCGGTCCAACGGGCGGGTTTGTTGGTAAATTGGACTAGACCTATTGCTGCCCGCTGTCGTCTTACGCCGTACCCGAATCGGAAGGGGCCCCATGGCCACGCCCGTCCTCCTTGAGGTCATCGCCCTGGACGCCAGGGACGCCGTCGCCGCGCAGACCGGCGGAGCCGACCGGCTGGAGCTGGTCGCCGACATGCGGGCCGACGGGCTGTCGCCGACCGTGCGGACGTTCGTCGAGGTGCGGGCCGCCGTGGACATCCCGGCGCGGGTGATGCTGCGGCTCACCGACGGGTTCGCGGCGGGGGACCTGGACGCGCTCGTCCGGGTCGCCTGCGACATGCGCGCCGCCGGGGCGGAGGAGTTCGTGCTGGGGTTCCTCGACCCGCGTGGCGACCCCGATCTGCCTGTCCTGGAACGCCTGGTCGCCGAGCTGGACGGCTGCCGCTGGACCTTCCACCGCGCCATCGACCGCGCCGCCGACCGCGACGCCCTGCGCAGGCGGCTCGCGGACCTGCCGGGGCTGGACACGTATCTCACGGCCGGCTCGGGGGACGGTGTCGACGCCGGACTGCCGACCCTGCTCGCGGAGGCCGCCCGGCGCGGCGAGCCCGGCTACGCACCGCGGCTCATGGTCGGCGGTGGTCTGCGCCTGGACCACCTGCCCCGCCTCGGCGCCGCCGGGCTGGACGCCTTCCACATCGGCGGCGCCGCCCGCCCCGGCGGCTGGGACACGCCCGTCGACGCGGACGCCGTACGGGAGTGGCGGGCCGCGCTCGACGCGGGCGTCGGCAGCGCCGTGGCGTACTGAGGGCGCGATCCTCCTCGCGGGTCCGCCGCCAACGCGGCTGTCCGGCCCGGCCGCCGGGCGCCTCGCGCGTCCGCTCCATGTCGCCTGCGCGGTGGGTTCCTTGCTCTGGCGCCGTGGCCGACCGGCACTACCGGTCGGCGGGTCCGCGGCATACGATCCGCGGACTCCTTCTAGCCGAGTGGGTGGAGCAGTGGGCGGGGAAAGGCAGCCGGGGCAGGCACCACGGCCACGGCGGGTCCGGCGGGCGGGGGTCTCTTGATCGCCATCGCCGTGACCGGGCACAGGGACCTCACCGAGGCGAGCGTTCCCCTCGTGCGGCGGGTCCTGCGGGAGTTCCTCGGGCCGTACGCGGCGGAGGGGATCACCGGGCTCTCGTGTCTCGCCGACGGCGCCGACTCCCTGTTCGCTGAGGCGGTCCTCGCGCTCGGCGGCCGGCTGGTCGCGGTGATCCCGGCGCGGGACTACCGGGAGCGCCAGGTCGGCGACGTGCAGGGCGCGACGTTCGACCGGCTGATCGCGGCCGCGGCCGAGGTGCTCGTCCTCGGCCACGACAGCGCGGGCGGGCAGGCGTACGAGGACGCCAACCGCGAACTGGTCCGGCGGGCGCACCGGTTGGTCGCCGTCTGGGACGGCGAGACGTCCACGGCGCAGGGAGGCACCGCCACGGCCGTGGCCGCCGCCCGCCGCGCGGGCCTGCCCCTGCACGTCGTCTGGCCGGCCGGCGCGAGCCGCGCGACCGGGGGCCGCGCCCGGCGGACGTGAGCCGGGCGCGGCCCTGACACCACCGGCTCCGCTACGCGTACGGGGATACCACCGGCTCCGCTACGCGTACGGGTCGAAGGCGATGCCCGCCGGCTTCGCCTTCTCCAGGTTCGACTCGAAACTGCCGTCCTTCAGGCCGAAGTTGGCGCTGCCGAAGTCGTGGGCGACGAGCTTCTCGCGGACGCCCGCCGGGTAGCCGTTCCAGCCGACGAGCGGCGGGTACTGCCAGGTGCCCTTGTGGTTCTCCGGCGGTTCGTCGCCCGAGCCCGCGAGGCGGAAGCAGTGCGTGCGGATGCCGTCCTTGTGGTAGACGATCTTGGCGTGGGTGCCGTCCCAGCGGACCGCCGACGCCGGGTGCACGCTGAAACCACCGTGCGCGGACGTCGACACGTACTGGGCGGTGCCGTTCTGCACCCAGACGGCCACGTGCTCCCAGTCGTGGCGGTGGCCACCGATGCTGCTGCCGGCCACCGCCTGGTCCTTCTCGAAGTAGAGGTCGTACAGGATCGCGCACCAGCCGTTGTTGCACTTGGAGCGCGCGTAGCCGTTGGTGTTGTCCAGGTCGGACGCGTCCCGGCAGCTGCCGTTGAGCGCGCCGGTGGGCTTGAGGCCGCCGTTGACCGTGCCGTCCGGGCCGATCGCCGGGGTCGAGTAGCAGCCGTCGGTGTCGTAGTCGTAGGCGGGCTGCCAGGTCCTCTCCAGGGCCTCCGCGTTGGCGGGCAGGGCTCCGGGCGGGGCCGCGTACGCGCTGCCGGCCACGCCGACGACCAGGGCGAGGGCGCCGCCGACGGTGAGCACGGATCTCTTCAGACGACGGGACCTGCCGGAGCGGGGGGTTGTCTTCACTGCGACCTCCTGATGGACCGCGGCGCGGGGCACGCCCGGGGGCCGGGGTGGGGCACGCCGAGCGGGGGATGGCATGCGCAGGTCAGATTGGCGCTACTGGCCGGTAGTGCACAAGGGGCCGGAGGTGTCGGAGTGATGAAGAATCAAAGGCTGTGAAGACCCTGTGAGTTGTCCGGGCCGTGCGGGTCGGGCGGACGAAGTGGGCGGACGAGATGGGTGGGGTGGGCGAGGCGGGCCAGGCGGACGGGGTGGGTGAGGGGCGGCGCCGGGCGGCGTGATGTCACATCACGGATCGATATCCGCCACGTAGTTGTTGTGTGCGAAGTCGCCGCGGGAGCCGTCCCGGCGATCACCCCGGCCCTGTCCCGCATGCATAGTGGGGTCCGTCCCGGCCAAGCCGGGGCATGACAAGTTTCAGTCACAGGGGGAACGGCTCCATGCCATTCATACGTCGCCGCGGTCTCACGGCCGCCGCCGCCGTGATCGCCGCGGTCATGGTCACCACCACCGCGTGCAGCAAGTCCGACGAGGCCGGGGCGAAGTCCTCGGGCGGGTCGACCGCCCGGGCGGACGTCGACACCGGCGAAGACGAGGGCGGGGGCGACACGACCATCGGCGGCTTCAAGCTGCCCGAGGGCGTGCCCACCGAACTCTCCGGTGACGCGCTGCAGAAGTGGAAGAGCGGCGGCTGGCAGGACTTCGACGACTGGGCCTCCAAGGCGGAGGACTTCGCCAACCCCTACATCGAGAACTTCTGGACCCCCGAGCGCATCGCCGAGGCCAGGGCCCAGATGCCGACGCGGCTGCCGGAGATCGCCGACGCCGGCAACGTCTCCAAGGGGTCGGGCAAGACCACCAAGGTCTGGCTGCCCGACGGCTCGGTGAAGCGGCAGAACGCCTCCAAGGTCAAGGCGACCTACCACAAGAACGCCGCCCCCGTCGGCAAGCTCTTCTTCACCACCCCCCAGGGGTCCAGCGTCTGTTCGGCGGCCGTGGTGAAGGACCCGGCCCACCCCGGCAAGTCCAACCTCGTGTGGACCGCCGGGCACTGCGTCCACGCGGGCAAGGGCGGCGGCTGGTACCGCAACATCGCCTTCGTCCCGTCCTTCAACAACACCGCCAAGCTGAACATCAGCCAGGCCTCCGCCAACTACCGAGCGAGCAACGTCTCCCCGTACGGCCTGTTCTGGGCCGACTGGGCCACCACCTCCGGCTCCTGGATCAAGGGCGGCAGTGCCAGCCAGGGCACCGTGGCCGCCGCGTACGACTACGCCGTGCTGCACGTGAAGCCGGAGAAGGGCGCCAAGTCGCTGGAAGAGCGCGTCGGTTCGGCGCTCCCGGTGTGGTTCGACGCCCCGGCCGCCAACAAGGTCAAGAACATGAAGGTGCGCGGCTACCCGGCCGAGGCCCCGTACGACGGCTCGAAGATGTACCACTGCCAGGGCGCGACCAAGCGTTTCGTCCTCGGCCACAGCTACCCGAGCGACTACCCGGCCCAGTACATGGTCGGCTGCACCATGAACGGCGGCGCCTCCGGCGGCCCCTGGTTCATGATCCACAACGGCCGTACCTACCTGGTCTCCAACAACTCGCTGAGCGACCGCTCCTCGTTCATCACCGGCCCGCGGCTGGGGAAGAACGCCAAGGAGGTCTACCTGGCCACCAGCAACAAGTTCAAGTAGGCCGGCGCGCGTGGAGCGGCCCCCGGTGACCTCGGTCGCCGGGGACCGCCCCATGTCCCGGGGCGGGGATCAGGCCAGCTGCGGCGGCAGCGGGGCCGCGTGCGTCACGATCAGACCCGACACCGCGCGGGTGAGCGCCACGTACAGGCGCCGCAGCCCGGTCCGCTCGTCGGGCTCGCCGTCGACCACCGCCCGCGGCTCGTCCAGCACCACGTAGTCGTACTCCAGGCCCTTCGCGAGCGACGCCGGCACGAGGGTGAGGCGCGTCTCGTACGTCGTCTCCTCACCCGGTGCGAGATAGCCGATCCCCGCCGCGGTGAGCGCCTCGGCCAGCGCGGGGACGCGCGCGTCGGCGGCGATCAGACCGACCGACCCCTCGTTGCGCAGCAGTTCCTCGCAGGCGGCGACCACCCGTGCGTCGTCCCCGACGGGCCGCACGTCGAAGAAGCCGGGGTTCTCCCGGACGGAGGCCACCGGCGTCAGACCGGGCGCGATGTGGGGCAGCAGCCGGGAGGCGTAGGTGATGACGTCGGTCGGCACCCGGAAACCGGCGGTCAGCTCCTCGATGTGCGCCTCGGCCTTGCCCAGGTGGGCCAGGGCCTCCTGCCAGCTCCGGGTCGCCCACGGGGTGGTGCCCTGCGCGAGGTCGCCGAGGACGGTCGCCGAGCCGGTGGTGCAGCGGCGGCCGACCGCCCGGTACTGCATGGGGGACAGGTCCTGCGCCTCGTCGAGGACGACATGGCCGAGGGAGTGCGTGCGCTGCACCAGGTCGGTGGCCTCGTCGATCAGCACGGCGTCGGCGGCGGACCACTTGGCGGACTTCACGCTCCGCGCCGGCTTCGCCCACAGGATCGTCTTCTGCTCGTCGTCGGTGAGGACGCCCTCGGCGTGCTCGGCGAGGAAGTCGGCGTCGGTGAGCAGCCGCAGGACCAGCCTGGCCGGGTCGACGGGCGGCCAGATCGCCTTCACGGCCGCCTTCACGGCGGTGTTGCGGGCCACCGCGTCCTGCACCCGGTCGTCGGGCGCCTCACCGGACCGTTCCATCTGCACCAGCACCGCGTGCGCGATCCGCTGCGGCAGGGCGTCGCGGGCGGCGCCGTAGCGGATGTCCCGGTCCAGCAACTCCTTGACGATGGCCTCCAGTTCGTACGCCGGGACACGCCAGCGGCGCGACCCCCGTACGACCACGACGGGCTCCGTGGGCAGGGTGACGTGCGAGCGGACGGCACGGCGGAGCACCTCGGCCATCCGGGCGTCGCCCTTGACGACGGCGGCGGCCGCCTCGTCCGTCCCCCGCACCTCCACGTGGGCCACCAGGTCGTCGACGGTGGCCTGCTTGACCTCCAGCTCGCCCAGCGCCGGGAGCACCTGCTCGATGTAGTGCAGGAAGGAGCGGTTCGGTCCGATGACGAGGGTGCCGGTGCGGGAGAGACGCTCACGGTGGGCGTACAGGAGGTAGGCGACCCGGTGCAGGCCGACGGCGGTCTTTCCGGTGCCGGGGCCGCCCTGGACGCAGAGGCTGCCGGACAGGTCCGAGCGGACGATCTCGTCCTGTTCGGGCTGGATCGTGGCGACGATGTCCCGCATCGGGCCCACGCGGGGGCGCTCGATCTCCTGCTGGAGCAGCCTGCTGGTGGCGGCCGCCTCGGCGGGGTCGGAGAGGTGCTCGTCCTCGTACGCGGTGAGGTCGCCGCCGGTGTAGCCGAAGCGGCGGCGCAGCCCGACGTCCATCGGGTCCTTCTTGGACGCCCGGTAGAACGGCTGCGACACGGGGGCGCGCCAGTCGATCACCATCGGGTCGCCGTCCGCGTCGTGCACGTGCCGGCGCCCGATGTAGAACCTCTCCCCCTCGGCACCCTCCGCCCGGTCGGCGCCGGGGGCGTGCAGGTAGTCGAGGCGGCCGAAGAAGAGCGGGGTGTCGCTCAGGTCGGCGAGGGCCTTGATCCGGTCGTCGATCTGGCGCGCGAGCACCTCCGCGTTCACCCAGTTCGCGGTCACGTCCCGGATGTCCAGCGACTCCACGTCCTCCCGCATGGCGCGCAGCGCGGAGCGGGAGGCGGCCAGATGGTCGCGTTCGCGGGTGAGGGGGTTGACGTCTCCGTCGGCGGGCGCGGACAAGGAAGTGCCTCCGAGGGCCTACGGGATCCACGGGATCCGGTGGTGGGGTGGGGTGAGCCGACCGGTTTCCGTCCGGGCGGCGGCGCTCCACGAGCGGGAGGCGGGCAAGGGCGGAGAGTGTAGGCGAGACGAGGGGGAGAGGGCCAACGGATTTCGGTCCGCCCGCCCGTACCTCCCCAAGAGCGGGTGTCCGGCCGCGGTACTTCACGACCTCACGGGGCGCCGGGGTCCTGTCGCCGTACCCCTAGGGGGTGGGTACGCCGCGGGTACCAGGGGGCGGCACGACCTGAGGGTGAGGGGAATGCTCAGCCGGTTCAATCCACAGACCGACGCCATCCACAGGCGGACGTTCCACCATGGATACATGAGTGCAGCGACCTTCCACCCAGCCTCGGCAGCCGGCCGGCCCGGTCCGCCTCACGGTGCGACCGGCCTCGACGACCGTCACCCCCGCCACCGCTTCGCGGACGCCCTCCGGGCCGTCAAGGTCTTCGTGGGCGCCGCCTTCGGCGTGATCGTGCTCGGGGAGTACGCGGAAGAAGCGGGCATACGCCGCCCCACCTGACGCGCCCCCGACGCCCACGGGACAGGCCCCGACCCCACGCGTCGGAGCCAGGGCCCGCCTGCCCCGCTCCGACTCCGAGAGCCCGCTTCGAGCCCGCCCTCTGCGCCCTCCCGGTCCCTCCCGCCCTCTGCGTCCTCTCCGTCCTCTTGCTCCACTCCGGCCCGGCGCGCCCGGCGTCCGCTGTCCGTCCCCGCACTCCGGGCAGCACCCCGCGGCGTCGGCCACCACGGCGCTCCACGCGCCCCGGAACCATCCCTCCCCCCGGCGTGGCCGGAGCCGGCCCCCCCGGGCTCCGGGCACGCCTCACCCCCGAGGGGCGGGCGGCCTCGGCTCAGGTGGCCGCAGCTCAGGCGTCGTCCGCCAGGATCTCGTCCGCGTCCATGATCCGGTAGGCGTAGCCCTGTTCGGCGAGGAAGCGCTGCCGGTGGGCGGCGAAGTCCTGGTCGATGGTGTCGCGGGCGACGACGGAGTAGAAGTGCGCCTGGTGGCCGTCGGCCTTGGGCCGCAGGACCCGGCCCAGCCGCTGGGCCTCCTCCTGGCGGGAGCCGAAGGTGCCGGACACCTGGATGGCGACGGTCGCCTCCGGCAGGTCGATGGAGAAGTTGGCGACCTTGGAGACGACCAGGACGTTGATCTCGCCCTCACGGAACGCGTCGAACAGCTTCTCGCGCTGCGCGTTCGACGTCTCGCCCTTGATCACCGGAGCGTCCAGGTGGGCGCCCAACTCGTCGAGCTGGTCGATGTACTGGCCGATGACGAGGATCTGCTGCCCCGCGAACCGGCGGACGATCGCCTCGGTCACCCGGCGCTTGGTCGCGGTCGTGGAGCAGAAGCGGTACTTCTCCTCCTGCTCGGCGGTGGCGTAGGCGAGCCGCTCGGCGTCGGTGAGGTTCACCCGGACCTCGACACAGTCGGCGGGCGCGATGTAGCCCTGCGCCTCGATCTCCTTCCAGGGCGCGTCGAACCGCTTCGGCCCGATCAGGGAGAACACGTCCGACTCCCGGCCGTCCTCACGCACGAGCGTCGCCGTCAGCCCGAGCCGCCGCCGCGCCTGGAGGTCCGCGGTGAACTTGAAGACGGGCGCGGGCAGCAGATGCACCTCGTCGTAGACGATGAGGCCCCAGTCACGGGAGTCGAACAGCTCCAGGTGCGGGTAGACACCCTTCCGCCGCGTCGTCAGCACCTGGTACGTCGCGATGGTGACGGGACGGATCTCCTTGCGGGTCCCGCTGTACTCGCCGATCTCGTCCTCGGTCAGCGAGGTCCGCTTCACCAGCTCGTGCTTCCACTGCCGGGCGGAGACGGTGTTGGTGACGAGGATCAGCGTGGTCGACTTCGCCTGGGCCATCGAACCGGCCCCCACCAGCGTCTTCCCGGCGCCGCAGGGGAGGACGACGACACCGCTGCCGCCGTGCCAGAAGTTCTCCACGGCCTGCTTCTGGTAGGGCCGCAGCGCCCAGCCGTCCTCGTGCAGCTCGATCGGGTGGGCCTCGCCGTCGACGTACCCGGCGAGGTCCTCGGCCGGCCAGCCCAGCTTCAGCAGCGTCTGCTTGATCTGCCCCCGCTCCGAGGGGTGCACGACCACGGTGTCCGGGTCGATCCGGGCGCCGACGAGCGGGGCGATCCGCTTCGACCGGAGGATCTCCTCCAGGACGGGGCGGTCGGTGGTGGTGAGGACGAGGCCGTGGGCGGGGTGCTTGCTCAGGGTGAGACGGCCGTAGCGGTCCATCGTCTCGGCGATGTCGACGAGCAGCGCGTGCGGCACCGGGTACCTGCTGAACTCGACCAGCGCGTCCACGACCTGCTCCGCGTCGTGGCCGGCGGCCCGCGCGTTCCACAGTCCCAGCGGCGTCACCCGGTAGGTGTGGATGTGCTCCGGAGCCCGCTCCAGTTCGGCGAACGGCGCGATGGCCCGACGACAGTCGTCCGCCCGCTCGTGGTCGACCTCCAGGAGCAGGGTCTTGTCGGACTGGACGATGAGTGGACCATTCACGCGCGGCACCCTTTCGTTTCGGCCAAACGTCCAGTGTGCCTGATCGTTCCGCCCTTTCGCCGGGGTCGTTCCCCTCGGCCCCTCCTCTCAGTCTTATTGGATGTCTATTCATTCCGATGAGTGGAGGGAATTCAGATATGAGGCAATGGCTCCCCAAGAATGTTGGACCGTGCAGCCATCCACGTCCGCCGACCCGGTCACCCCGTCCGTCTCCCCGCAGGGCACCACGCTCGGCTATGCCCTGTTCGCCACGCGCTGGCTCCAGGCGCCGCTGTACTTCGGTCTCGTCGCCGCACAGGGGGTGTACGTCTACAAGTTCTTCAACGAGTTGTGGACGTTAATCGTCAAGTGCGTCGGCGGCAGCGCCACCGAGAACTACGTCATGCTCGCGGTGCTCAAGCTGGTCGACGTCGTCATGATCGCCAACCTGCTGATCATGACCATCGTGGGCGGCTATGAGACCTTCGTCTCGCGCATCGGTCTGCAGGGCCACCGCGACCAGCCCGAATGGCTCTCCCACGTCAACTCCAACGTCCTGAAGGTCAAGCTCGCCACCGCCATCGTCGGCATCTCCTCCGTCCATCTGCTCCAGATGTTCGTGGACGTCCACCACACCCCCCAGCACGCGCTGCTGTGGGGCACGGTGATCCACATGGCGTTCATCGTCTCGGCGGTGCTCCTGGCGTACATGTCGGGGCCGATGCTCCGCGAGGAGAAGGGCCACGGCGCGCACCGCGTCCCGCACGGCGACCCGCGCGGTCCCGCCGACCCGGTCCCGCCCGCACCCGGGGGACCCGCCGACCCCGGTGGCGCCCACGGCCCGGCCGGCCCGGCGTGGGACCAGGAGCACGGGGCCACCGGGCCGTCCCTCCCCGCCGTCGCGGTCCTGCGCCCCGCCCCGCTGCCGATCCCGGCGCAGGCCACGGCGGACGACAAGCGCGCGGCGCGCGAGCGGGAGGCCCGCCGGCACGGGACGGCGTTCGCACGGGGCCGCGCCCGCGTCGTGCCGCCCGAGGAGGCGGGCGACATGGCGGGCGGTACGGCGAGCGAGCCGGCGGGGGAGAGCCGGGTGCGGGACGCCGGGTTCCCCGCGCGCAAGCTGCTGGAGGACTTCGACCCGGACCACCCGCGCACCTTCGACCGGCAGTTGCTGGCCCGCCTCGGGACACTGGACTTCCTCGCGGACCGGCGCAACGTCGTCTTCGTCGGCGCCCCCGGCACCGGCAAGACGCACCTCGCGATCGGGCTCGGCGTCCGGGCCTGCCGGGCGGGGAACCAGGTGCGGTTCGCCACCGCCGCGGAGTGGGCCGCGCGGCTGGCCGGGGCACGGGCCGAGGGCCGGCTCGCCGGGGAACTGTCCGCGCTGGACGACTGCCCCCTGCTGATCGTCGACGAGGTCGGCTACCTGCCCTTCGACCCCGACACCGCCCGGCTCCTGTTCCAGCTGGTCGCCCACCGCTACGAGCGGGCCTCCCTGATCGTCACCAGCGACCGCCCCCTCGGCCGCTGGGACGAGATCTTCGGCGGGGCCGCCCCGGCCATGGTGGACCGGCTCGCGCACCACGCCGACATCGTCCGCATCGAGGGGGACAGCTACCGGCTGCGCCGGGTCCCCTCGGCGGGCTGAGTCACTTCAGCAGGCTGACGTTCTGGACGAGCGGTCCCTCCACCGTGAGCCCCTCCCCGACCATCGTGCCGAGTCCGGGCAGGGGCAGGGGCAGCGGGTTGGCCGCGGCGGGCGAGGCGAGCACACCGACCAGGGCGGCTGCGGCGAGGACGCGGAGCAGTACGGGGAGGGGACCCATGCGGACCTGTGCACCTTTCGAGCGGGGACGTCGATCGCGATCGGACCCCAGGTGGCTGCCCGGCGGCCCCCGCCCCGATGCGCGCGCTCCCTCACGATCCCTCGTCGGAGGGAAAGCCGCGGACGGCCTGCATGAACGTCCGCGTACGCCAGAACGGGTGACACCGAGGCGGCGATTTGATCATGCATCGGAGGGCGGGCGCCCCAGGCCCGCTCAGGGTCATCCGGGGCCACCCGGGAGCATCCGCGGCCACCCGGGGTCATCCGGGCCCGACGCGGGTCAGATCGCGTCGTCCGCCAGCTCCGCGACACCCGTGATGCGGTGCAGCGGGAACGTCCGGACCTCGTCCGCCGTGTGGTCGTACGCCGTGACGAAGCCGCCCTCGACGCGCACCGGGGCGATGACGCGCTGGCTGGCGGAGCCCTCGGCGTTGACGTAGCCGATCCACAGGGCCTCGCCGGTGAGGACGGCGGCCTGCATCGTGGCGAGGGTCTCGGCGGAACTGGTGCGCGGCAGCGTCCCGGACGGGACCGGGGTGCCGCTCGTCCGCCGGGGCGCCGTCGACGCCAGGTCACCGGCGCGGATGGCGCGGATCGCGGCGGCCAGCAGGGTGTCGTCGGGGGTCGGCGGACCGTCCGGGACGGGCTCCGGGGCCGTGCGCGCCGGGGTGCGGTGGGCCAGGGCGCGGGTGATCAGGACGTCGCCCTCCGCGGACTCGGCGGCCGGCGCGTACCCCATCGCGCGCAGTCCCTCCAGCAGCGCCGCCGGGTCCGCCTGCGCGGCGAGCACCGTCGGCGCGAGGCGGCGCAGCCCGAGCCCCTGCGACCGCTTGTCGGCGAGGATCTCGCTGAGCATCGCGTCGTCGTCGCACCGCACGTACGCCGAGGCCGCGCCGATCCGCAGGTGCCCGTGGCGCCGTGCCACGTCGTCGATCAGGTACGCGAGCGGCTGCGGCACCGGCGTACGGGAGTGGGCCGTCAGGAAGTCATGGAGGTCGGAGGCGGTGCTACCGGCGTCCAGCGCCCGGCGCACCGACCCCGGCGTGAACCTGTAGACCGTCGCGCCACCCTTCGACTCCACGTCCGCCAGCACCCCCAGCATGTCGGCGAGCGGACGCCGCAGCGGGCCCGGCGCGACCGCCGTCAGATCCGCCTGGAGCAGCACGTGGTCGAGCGGCTCGGGCAGCAGCGGCGCGAGGAGCCGGGCGGCACGGGCCGCCGCCGCGGTCCGTTCGGCCACCGTGTCCGGGGAGGGGACGGGGGCGGCCTGGGTGGGGACGTGATGGGCGGGAAGCTTGTCGCCCGGCGTCTCCGGCAGGTCGGCGGTCGCGGCGGCCTCCGGCGGCAGGCCGAGGAGGGCCCGCCCGTGGGACGACAGCGCGCCCCGCCCGGTGATCCCGAGGGACTCGGCCTCGGAGAGCGTCCAGCGCGCCAGCCGGGAGCGCAGGTCGTCCGGCTGCCCGCCCGGCGCCTGCGGCGCCCGGCCCTGCTTCGCCGCCTGCGCCGTCTGCTCGGCCCGGACCGGCGGGTGCGCCGTCTGCGCCGTCTGCGCGGGCTGCGCGGCTCTGGTGGGGCGCTCCCAGCGCAGGCGCGCCAGAACTGAGTCGGGGGTGGCCGAGGTGCCCTCGGGGAGCCCGGCGAGCAGGGCGAGCACCCGGTGCCGGACCTCGGGCGCGGCCGAACGGTCCAGCCCTGGTCCCAGCGCCGACAGCGTGCGCTCCTTGGCGTCCCGCTCGCCGACCACGCCCGGCGTGCGGGTCGCCGCCAGCCAGGCCGACGCGAGCCGCGCCCAGCGCTCCGCCGGCGGCAGCTCCAGCCACTCGTCGTACGCGGGGGTCGCCGCGTACCGCTCGTCGGCCTCGCCGTCCGAGGCCAGCAGGCCCGCGGCGTACGCCAGTTCCACCCAGAACGCGGCGACCGGTTCCGGTACGTCGAGGGCGACGGCCGTCCGCTTCAGGTCGCGGACGCTCAGGCCGCCGGCCCGCAGCACCGCCGGGCCGCCCTCGTCCCAGTCCTTCAGCAGCTCCTCCACCGTCGCGAGCGCCGTGTACGCCTGCCCGGCCGCCGTCGCGTCCACCACCTGGGGACGGTGCGTGCCCGCCGCCTCCACGGCCGGCGGCAGCGGCTCGACCGTCCGGTGCGCCCGCCCCGACCGCAGGTGCAGGGCGACCTCGCGGGGGATGACGACCGTGCCGGGGGCGGTGGGCAGCAGCAGGCCGCGGTCGAGGAGCCAGCGCAGGTGCGGCGCCGGGTTCGCGGTGACCTGGCCGTACGGAGGCCCCCACACCAGCAGGGTCAGGACGTCCAGCGCCTCGGCGGGCGCGGTGCCGAGGAGCGCGGCCATGCGGGGCCGGTCGGTGAACAGTCCGGTGAGGGAGGCGACGGCGGACACCGAGTCGTGCGTGCGGGGCAGGCCCACGGCCGTGACGATCTCCTGCACCCGGCCCGGCGACATGCCCGCGGTCGCCTCGCCGACGGTCGGGCCCAGACCGGTGGGGGACGGGTGCTGCGGCGACGGCGCGAGCAGCTCACGTGCCGTGCGGACGAGACGGAGCCGGCTGTCGGGGCCCCACACCAGGGCCTGGTCGCGCAGCGCGCGGACCGCGTGGGGGAGGGCGGCCGTGACCGCCGGGTCGGGTTCGTCGTCCGTGCCCGCCATGAGACCGAGCAGTTCGTCGTACGGGGCCGGGTCCGAGGCCACGGCCAGGGCCTGGGCGGTCTGGAGGGCGAACCGGTCCAGGCGTTCCAGGGCGCGGACCACCGAGGCGCGGGTGCCGGCGCGGGTCGCCAGCTGCGTCAGGTCCGTCGGTACGGGGGTGATGAGGTCCGGGCGGGCCCGGAGCAGCGCGGCGAGCGAACGGTCGTCACGGCCGCGGAGCGCTTCCGCGAGCGAGCGGGGGGCTCCGCCGGGCTCGGCGGGTTCGGGTTGGCCGGGGGCCGTGCCAGCTCCGCCGGGGGGCGCCGGCTGCGTGGGGCTGTGCTCCTCGGTGCTCATCCGGCCAACGGTAGCGGAGGGGGGTGGCGGAACGGGGGGCCTGACGGCGGAGCGGGACGGGCGGTTCGGCTGGGGGGTGGGGGCGTCCGCTCAGGGGCCGGACGCCCTGGCCTGGGCGCGGCGCCGCCTCCCTCGGAAGCGATACCGTCTTCGGAGGCGTCGACCCCGGAGGGGCTTCGTGGGGATTGAGAGCGACAAGGTCGTCTACGAGTATCTGAGCCGGGTCGGTGACCTGGCCCAGCAACGACAGTTGCCGTCCGCGACCCGGATGCGTCTGGTGTCGGAGCTGCGGGACGAGATCGACCGGCGCCGGGCCAAGGCGCCGGTGGACAGCCCGGCCGCCGTCCGCCGCATCATCGCCCGCCTCGGCACCCCCGACGACATCGTCACCGCGGCGGGCGGCCCCGGCGACACGCCGCAGGAGCGGGCCGCCGTGCCCGTGCAGCGGTTGACCGGCGACGGTACGGACGAGCGCGCCAAGGGGCTCACCGGCGGTTTCCGCAGGGCCGTGCCCCGGCCGCGTCCCGCCGAACCGGCACCCCGGACCTCCCCGGACGGCGCCGCCCCGCCGCACCTCGCCCCGCTGCACGAACTCGGCGGCGGCGACGCGCAGCCCGACTGGTGGCGCGTGGGCGGCGGCGGAGGCCCCGGCGGTGTGGACATCGGGTTCGGGATCGGGGACGCGGTGCCGGGGTTCGTCGGCGGCGTGGAGATCCCCGAGCTGCTGAAGCCGCCGCCCGCGATGGACGACGGGAAGCCGGCGGACGCCGCCGCGAAGCCCGCGGTGGAGAAGGCGGCGGGCGGCGCGGGCGCGGACCCGGCGGCCGGGGACGCCCCGGCGGGCCGGTGGCGGCCCCGACTGCCCCGGCTGCGGCCGGCCGGCGGCGGATGGAGCAACCCGCTGCTGCTGCTGGCCGCCGCGCTGCTGGTCGCGGGAGCGGTCATGGGGAGCCTGGTGCCGCTGGGCCTCGGCTGGCTGATCGCCTACCTGTCACGGAAGTTGACGCCCGCGGAGTCCAAGTGGGCGGTGCTGGGCGTGCCGGGCGTGGTGGCCGCCGGGGGCATCGTGTGGCTGTGGGGGCGCAGCGACGGCAGGTGGGGGGACCCCATCGCCCGCGGCGAGATGAACGTGGCGCTCGCGGACACCTGGCCGTGGGTGCTGCGCATCGCGGCGGTCTCCTCGGCGCTGTACCTCCTCTGGCGCTCGCAACGGCCCCGCGGCGCCCGGTAGCCCGGGGGCGCGCCGCCGGTGCGGGTGGTGTGCGGTTCCGGCGCGGGGACCCGTGCGGTCAGCCCCTCCTCACCCGGGCCCGACGACGCACCCCCACCCCTTCACAATGGGCACATGGCTTCCCTCACCGTCGGCTTCGACCTCGACATGACCCTGATCGACTCGCGCCCCGGCATCCACGCCTGCTACCAGGCCCTCGCGGCGCGGACCGGGACGTACATCGACGCCGACCTGGCGATCACGCGGCTGGGGCCGCCGCTCGTGGAGGAGCTGGCCAACTGGTTCCCCGCGGAGGAAGTTCCCGCCGTCGCGGCGCTCTACCGGGAGATGTACGCGGCCATCGGGATCGAGGCGACGCCCGCGATGCCGGGCGCGCGGGAGGCGATCGCCGCGGTGCGGGCGGCCGGCGGGCGGGCCGTCGTCGTCACCGCGAAGTACGAGCCGAACGCCGAGCTGCACATCGCGCACCTCGGCATGGAACCCGACGCCGTCATCGGCGACCTGTGGGCGGAGGCCAAGGCGGGGGCGCTGCGCGAGCACGGCGCGGGCGTCTATGTCGGCGACCACGTCGGGGACGTCCGCGGCGCCCGCGCCGCCGGCGCGTACTCCGTCGCCGTGACCACCGGCCCGTGCGACGAGCGGGAGCTGCGCGAGGCGGGCGCGGACGTCGTCCTCGCGGACCTGACGGCCTTCCCCGAGTGGCTGGCCGCCCACACCCGCCGCTGACCGTCGGCCCGCCGCCGACTGTCAGCCCGCCTGCGACCGTGCCTTCCGGCGGCCCGCCGCGACGGACTGCAGGACACCCGCGCCGGCGATGAGGAAACCGACACCCATGAGCATGCTCAAACCGAACATGTAGGTGGGAAACGGAGTCGTGCCGAGGAACAGCGGGGCGACGGTGACCAGGGTGGCCACGGCGCCGGCGAAGAACACGACGGCACCGACACGGATCAGCCGGTCACCGGGTTCGGCGGAGTTCGTTTGGGTTCTGTCACGCACCGGACCAGGGTAGTTCCCCGCGCGAGGGAACGGTCCGGCGACGGGTTGTCCCCCGCTCGTCGCCGGCGACTCCACCATCGTCCACGGCGCGGTCGCCCGTCGCCCGGGGGAGGTGCCGGGGGTGCGGACGATCTCCCGGCCCGGCTCGGCGTCCGGGTCGGGACCGGCCCGTCCACCACCGTCGCCGCCACCGCCTCCGCACAGATCGCGTCGCCCGGCGGCTTTTTGGCCGTTTCGACCCCGACCATGCCGCCCGGTGGCCGGCTGACCGGCCCGTCGAGGCGCTTCACTGCATCGGCTCGCGCCGGGCGCAGGCCGTGCCCGGTCACGGCGTGCACGGCGTCGGCCTGCTCGCCGCGCTCGCGCCCGCCACCGTCCCGCGCCTCTCGGCGGCCGGGCCGGACGCACGGCCGCCGAGCAGGCCGTGCGTCCGACCCGGCCGGTCGTCGTCAGGCCCTGTTGATCCGGTCCGCCGCGAACTGTCCGCCCTGCTGCACGCTGCCGTTGCGGGTGTAGGCGAGGTGGGCGGCGAAGTTGAACCCGTTGGCGCACACCGGGTCGCCCGTGTTGCAGAACTCCTTGGCCTTCGGTCCGTAGAGGCTGCTCGCGCTGTTGATGGTCTGGCGCCCCAGGCGCAACGGGTTGCCGTAGACGACGACGGCCTTGATCCGGGGTGCCAGGGCGGTGGGGATGGTCCGGCCCCTGCCCAGGTTCGTGGGGATGCCGATGGCGATGTCGGTGACGCTGGCGCCCTGCGAGTAGCCGCCGAGCACGAAGACGGTGTCGGCGCAGTTGGCGGCGACGGACGTCACGTGGTTCGTCATGGCCGTCGCGCCCGGTCCGGCGCTGGTCTGCGAGGCGTTGGCGGCGTAGTCGACCGCGTGGGACCCGACCGTCTTCCCGGGAAGCCTGCGCTTGATGTCCTCGACCAGCGGTGCTCCCACGATGCCGAGGCCGGGGCGTTCGCCCGTCCCCCGGGCGAAGACCACCTCGACATCCGAACAGGGGGCGGCGGAGGCGTCGGACGGCAGTACCAGAGCGGCGGCGCCGGCGGTCACGGCGGCGGCGATCGACGTACGGCGCCAGAACTTGGAGACGGGCATGCGGTACCTCTTCCACGTGCGTCGGTTCGGGTGCCCCGCGTCCGCGGTCGGGAGCCGTGGGGAGGGACACAGCACGAAGGTAGGAAGCCCTTGCTCTCCGAGCATCCGTGAAATCACCAGTCCCACGAGCCTCTTGGCGGAGAGAGCGGCGGCGAGAACCGCCGGGTGCATTCCGAACACCTTTGTGGTCACTTCCGTAGTAAAAGGTGACTCCTCCACGGAGGCATCACAGAGAGTGACGGTGCGCATGGTTGTTGCGGGTGATGGGACAGAATCACCGTCCAGGGACGGCCGGGCGGTGCAGCGAGCCCGGGAGGAGTTCGAGCGGGGCCGGCGGCTCCTCCGTGACGGGCCGGTCATGGACGCCTACCACTCCCTTCTGCTGTCGGCGGACGGCTTGGAGCGGCAGGACCCCGAACTCGCCGTCGCGGCCCGGTTGAGCGCGGCCTCCGCCGCCTGGTCGGCGGGTGAACACGAGCTGTACCTGCGTGCCCTGGACGGTGCCGGCGGCTCCGGCGCGGATGCCGGGGAGTCCGCTCCCGGGTCGCGGGAGTCCGTGACGTCTCCCTGGGGCGCCTACTGCGCGGGTCTGCGCTGTGTCATGACAGGTGACTTCAGACGCGCGAACGCCTTGCTCGGTCCGGCGCTGGAGCTGTTCTCGGCACGTCACGCCACCGAGGACCTGCTCAACGCCGGGAGCGCCGCGCTGCTCCTCGGCGACATTCCCAGGGCCCGCCATGTCCTCGGCCTCGCCCTGGCGGCGGCGCGATCGGCCGGAGAAGGGGCTCTCACGACGAGCGCACTGGAACACCTTGCCTACGCTGAGCTGCGGGCGGGGCGCCACCACCAGGCCCGCGCCCACGCCGAGACCGGACTCGCGGCGGGGGCCGCGCCCGGCATGCGCAACCTCACCGCGAACCTCTCGGCCATCCTCGCCATGGTCTCCTCCATCTCCGGCGACCTCGCCACGGTGGCCGCGCACGCGCGAGCCGCGCTCGACATCGCGCACGCGCACGGCCTGTCCCAGGTCCGTACGCTCGCCGAGTGGGCGCAGGCCCGGGCCGACCTCGTCCACGGTCACCCCGAGCTCGCGGCCGCCCGGCTCTCGCTCCTCGTGCGGCCCGGCCCCCGCCGGGGCCACTTCGGCCTGTGGGTGCTGGCGGTGCCCTGCCACGTCGAGGCGACCGTGCTCGCTGAACGCAACGGTTGCGTGGACGATCTGGTCGACTTGTACGGTGCGTGGGCCGCCATGGGCGCGGATCCTCAGGCGCCCGCGGTGCTCCGCCGCTGCCGGGCACTGGTCGGGCGTGAGGACCGGAGCGAGGCGCTCTTCCTGGAGGCCCTCGACCTGCACCAGACGGCGGACGGTCCCTTCGAGCATGCCCGCACCCTGCTCGCCTTCGGTATGTGGCTGCGCCGCCGGCGGCGGCACGTGGAAGCCAGATCGCCCTTGCGGGACGCGGCCGTGGGATTCGAGGGGTGCGGTGCCTCCGCCTGGGCGAAACGCGCCCGCGACGAACTCCGCGCGGCAGGAGAGGCGACGGGCGACACCCCGCAGCCCGGCCTGATCGGCCTCCTCACGCCACAGCAGTTGCGCATCGCCCGGAAGGTCGCGCAGGGAGCGACCAACCGCGAGATCGCTTGCGAACTGGCGATCAGCACCCGCACGGTCGAATACCACCTGCGGAACGTGTTCACGCAGTTGCGAGCCCGCTCCCGCGTCGACCTCGCCCGTCTGCTGAACGACTGACGTCGGCTCAGCTCCAGCAGGACCGACGAGATCGCCTGCGACCTCGCCCACGCGCACCTTCAGGTCGCCGTCAGGGAGCCGGTGCGGGTCGCTGGTGCCGGATCACACGATCGAGGGGCGGTCTCCGTGAGACCGCCCGCGCACGACCGCGGTCCCGCCACCCTTCCGCCACCCGGCGAGAAGACCAGGTCAGACAGCGAAATCAGCACATCTTCAGAATGACGCTCCGACTGCGGCCGGTTGCTCGAAGATCTCTGAGGGAGACCCCCTCTCGCACGCGCGTGGAATCGCGCTCCGCATCGTCACCGGCACTCTCGCCGGTGACTACTCCCCGAAGGGAGAGGGGAAATTCTTCTTCACTCGATGGTTGCCTTTGCTGAGCTTGAGTGAGACACGATCGTGGAGCGCACCCGCGCTGGTCCGGACGCTGCCAGGGCTTTTGGAGTCCTCCGCGCCACGCTCCACCGGCACATTGGGTATCCCCTCACGCTTCCTGCACCACTTTCGGCCTCTGCCTTCACTGGTAGGAGCGCAGTCTCGTTTTAAGGCGTGTCCGGCTGGAGAAACCCCCGGTAGGCTGTCGCAACGGCAGATCAACGGTGTCCGGCCAGTCCGGGAGCGATCGAGGGAGTGTGTGCTTTGCCGACTGGCAAGGTCAAATGGTTCAACAGCGAGAAGGGCTTCGGCTTTCTCTCCCGTGACGACGGCGGTGACGTCTTCGTCCACTCCTCCGTACTGCCGACCGGTGTGGACAGCCTGAAGCCGGGCCAGCGCGTCGAGTTCGGCGTCGTCGCCGGTCAGCGCGGCGACCAGGCGCTCTCCGTGACGATCCTGGAGCCGGCCCCCTCGGTCGCCGCCGCCCAGCGCAAGAAGCCGGACGAACTGGCCTCGATCGTGCAGGACCTGACGACGCTTCTGGAGAACATCACGCCGATGCTGGAGCGGGGCCGCTACCCCGAGCGCACGGCCGGCAAGAAGATCGCCGGCCTGCTGCGGGCGGTGGCCGACCAGTTGGACGTGTAGCCCCCGGCCGTGGCCCCCGCCCGCGGTCTCGGGCGCGGGGCGGTCAGGGGAAGTCGAGCGCGTGCGGGCCGAGGGGCGGTACCAGTCCCTCGGCCGCCGCGCGGGTGAGCAGACCGCGGATCGCCGCGTAGCCGGCCTCGCCCAGGTCCGCCGTGAACTCGTTGACGTACAGACCGATGTGCTGGTCGGCGACGGCGGGGTCCATCTCCTGCGCGTGCGCGAGGACGTACGGGCGGGACGCCTCGGGGTCGTCCCAGGCGGCGCGGACGGACGCCCGGATGGTGTCCGCGAGTCCGCGCAGCGTCTCCTCGCCCAGCGAGCGCTTCGCGATGATCGCGCCGAGGGGAATCGGCAGACCCGTCGTCGACTCCCAGTGCTCGCCCATGTCGGCGAGCTGGTGCAGCCCGTAGTTCCGGTACGTGAACCGGGCCTCGTGGATGACGAGTCCCGCGTCGACCTCCCCGTCCCGCACGGCGGGCATGATCTCGTGGAACGGCATCACGACGATCTCGCCGACCCCGCCGGGCAGCGTGTCCGCCGCCCAGAGACGGAACAGCAGGTACGCCGTCGACCGCTCGCTCGGCACGGCCACCGTGCGCCCCGTCAGTCCCCCACTGCCGAAAGCGTGGGAGGTGCCCCCGGTGCCCGGCTCCCGCGTCAGCACCAGCGGCCCGCAGCCCCGGCCCAGCGCGCCGCCGCACGGCAGCAGCACGTAGTCGTCGAGGACGTACGGCAGGACCGCGTACGACACCTTCATGACGTCCAGGTCGCCGCCGCGCTCGGCCATGCCGTTGGTGATGTCGATGTCCGCGAACGTCACGTCCAGCGCGGGGGCGCCGGGGATCCGGCCGTGCGCCCACGCGTCGAAGACGAACGTGTCGTTGGGGCAGGGGGAGTAGGCGATCCGCACGGTGTCGGCCGCCCGCTCAGCGCTCGTGCCGCCCGTGCTGTTGCTGTGGCTCATCCGGCTCATGTGGGTTCCAACTCTCCAGTGCGGGCGTCAGCTTCCCGAAGGCCCCGGTGAGGGCGGTCAGCGCGTCGCCGATCCGCCAGGCCGCACGGTCTCGGGGGCCGACGGGGTTGGACACGGCACGCAGTTCCAGTACGGGGGTGGTGTGCGCGGCGGCCGCCTCGGCGACCCCGAAGCCCTCCATCGCCTCCGCCAGCGCGTCCGGGTGCCGGGTGCGCAGCTCCGCGGCGCGCTCGGCGCTGCCGGTGACCGTGGAGACGGTCAGCACCGTGCCGGTGCGGGCCCCGGTCGCCGCGGCGACCAGGTCCACCAGCGCCCTCGGCGGGTGATGGGTGACGGTGCCGAACCCGAGGTCGGTGACCGGGACGAAACCGGCCGGGGTCTCGGCGCCCAGGTCCGCCGCCGTGATCGCCTCGGCCAGCACCAGCGACCCGAGCGGGGCCCCCGGCTGGAAACCGCCCGCGATCCCCGCCGACACCACCAGGTCGTACGGCGCCCCGCCCAGCACCCCGGCGGTCAGCGCGGCGGAGGTGGAGGCGGCGGCGAGCGCGGGCCCCACACCGGCGGCGAGGAGGTCGTACACGGACCCGGCGGCGACATGGCGGTACAGGGACCCCGCCGGGAGGCACACCTCGGTGGACGGGCCAGGAAACGCGCGTGCCACCGCGTCCCGCTCTGCGGGGACGGCGGTGGCTACGAGGATGCGCATGGACGGCGTACGCGGATCAGGCGTCCGGGTTCTTGAACGTGAAGTTCCAGACGCCCTTGTACTCCGTGGAGCCCTTCTTCTGCTCGACGACGCTGACCGTCAGCGACTTCTGCGCGGTCTGGCCGGGCTGCGTGGCGAACAGGTCGGCGTTCTGGAAGGCCCAGTACGTCTTCTTGAACGTGTCGGTGGCGGGCTCCCCGTTGATCCACAGGGCCCAGCCGGTCTCCGCGATCTCCGGGTCGACACCGATGCGCAGGGTCTCGCCCTGGGGCACGTCGATCGACTTCGACGGCTTCTCCCTGGCGCACTTCGCGGCCTGCTCGGCGCTGAGGGTCTCGTAGCACTCGGCCTCGGTGCTGACCGACTCGGTGCCGAACGTGACGGTGGCCATCGGCGTCGGCTTGTCGCAGGCAGACAGCACGAGGAGTCCGGCGGAAACAGCGCCGAGAGTGGCTGCGGCGCGACGGGAACGCTGGGAGGTCATGGGCGAAGGCTATCTGGCATGTCCAGGGGTGCCCCTACGTGGGGTACGGCGTGCCGGGGCGGACGGCGTCGCGGGGCCCGCGTTCCGCCCGCTCACGCCACCTTCGTCCGGGACGTGCCACCGTGCCGGGCGCAGGAGAGCAGGCCGCGGACCGTGGTCAGCCAGCCCACGGCGACGATCCCGGCGGCCACGGCCATGCCGAGCGTGCCGACCAGGGGCAGGGCGATACCGATGCCGCCCCCCACCACCCACGACATCTGCAGCAGCGTCTCGGAGCGGGCGAACGCGGAGGTCCGGACGGCCTCGGGGACGTCCCGCTGGATCAGCGCGTCCAGGGCCAGCTTCGACAGGGCCTGCGACAGACCGGCGAACGCGGCCAGGCAGGCGATGAAGAACGCGCCGAAGAACACCACCGCCAGCACCGCGACGACCAGTTCCACCGCCACCACGGTCACGATGATCAGCTCCGGCGCCCGTGACCTCAGCCAGGCGCCCACGGCGGTGCCGAGCGCGTTGCCCGTACCCGCCGCGACGGCCACCATGCCGAGGGAGACGGCCGCGCTCTGCCCGGGGAGCGGGTGCACCCGCAGCAGGAACGCCAGGAAGAAGATCAGGAAGCCGGACAGGCAGCGCAGCGACGCGTTCGCGGCGAGGGCGTGCGTGACGGCCGGGCCCACCGTCCGCAGGTTCGGGCGCTTCAGCGTCTTCGCGCGGTGCGGTCCGTGCAGATGCTCCGGGTCCGCGGCGAGCAGCGCGATGTCCTCGCCCTTCGCGGAGTCGACCTTGGGCGGCAGCGTGAACGACAGGAACGTCCCCGCGATGAAGATCACGCACGCCCCGTACAGCGGGAAGCGCGGGCCCAGCGCCTGGAGCCCGGCCCCGATCGGCGCGGCGACACCGGTGGCGAGGAGACCGGAGAGGGTGACCCGAGAGTTCGCCTTGACCAGCGAGAACGAGGGTGGGAGGAGGCGGGGGACGACCGCGCTCCGGACCACGCCGTACGCCTTCGACGCGACGAGGACGCCGAGCGCGGCCGGGTACAGCTCGATGCCGCCCGTCTCCACGGCGCCGACCAGGACGAGCGCGAGGAACGCCCGCGCCAGCATCGCGCCCGCCATCGCGGCGCGCCGGCCGTGCGGGAGACGGTCCAGGAGGGGGCCGATCACGGGGGCGAGGAGGGCGAAGGGGGCGAGGGTGACGGCGAGGTAGAGGGCGACCCGGCCGCGGGCCTCGTCGGTGGGGACGGAGAAGAAGACGGTGGAGGCGAGGGAGACGGTGATCATCACGTCGCCCGCGCCGTTCACCCCGTGCAGTTCGATGAGTTTGCCGAGGCCGGACTCGCCGGCGCCGTGCGCGTGGGTGGCCTTGCGGATGCCGCGGGCCGGAGCCGTCACCGGGCGCTGCAGGGCGCGGGTCAGCGAGCGGACGGCTCCGGTCAGTCGACCTGAACCGCCGCGGGTTCCGCTCCGCTCGGCGCCGGTCACCTCGTCATAGTGCCCCGAGAAGGGGGGCCGTAGTGCGGTTACCGCTCGGATGGCGGCGAACGCGGTGGCGGACGCCCGGTGGCCCGGGGAACCGCGCGACCCGCCCTCACCTGCCCGCGCGTGCTCGGTTCACGCCAACGCCGGGCCACCTGATCCGCCCCCGGAAACCGGTCCCGGTCCAAGCCCGGCGCGGCGGAACCGTAACGTCGGTGTGGGCGCCGGGCGCTGGAGAAGGTAGCGTGCATAGCGCGCCCGCGGCGGTTGTTCTCGGCCGCGCGCCTGACGTTCATCCCGCAGAATGGGTGACATAGGTGCGCCCGAGTGCGATCGGGCGCGGACGTCGACGCGGCCCCCTGGTCCGCTCCGTCCGCACCCCCCGCCGAGGGAGGCGCACTCGTGAGACGGCGTAGGAGAGAAGCGATACCTGTGAGCGCAGCGACAACGCGAAGCCGCACCCCCGACCGCTTGTGCGCCGAGGCCGTCGACCTCGCCCGCGCCGCCGCCGAGGAGGCGGCCGCGCCCGGTGTGGTGGGGGAGCACGCGGGGCTCGTGTCCGAGGGCGACCGTGTTGTCACGCACTTCTTCGAGTGCAAGGAGATGGGCTACCGCGGCTGGCGCTGGGCCGTCACCGTCGCCCGCGCCTCCCGCGCGAAGATCGTCACCCTGGACGAGGTCGTCCTGCTGCCCGGCCCCGACGCGCTGCTCGCGCCGGAGTGGGTGCCGTGGAGCGAGCGGCTCCGGCCCGGCGACATGGGTCCCGGTGATCTGCTGCCCACCGACGCGGAGGACCTGCGGCTGGAGCCCGGCTTCACCGGCGAGGACGAGCCGCCGCCGAACTCCCCGGTCTCCGAGGACATGGCCGAGCTGGTGGAGGCGGAGGACGCGGAGGTCGCGGGCGGTGTCCCGGCGAACCTGCCGATCGCGCCGAGCCGCGGATCCATCGCCGCGGTCGCCGAGGAACTGGGCCTGCGGCGGGCCCGCGTGCTCTCCCGGTACGGACTGCACACGGCCGCGGACCGCTGGGAGGAAGGGTTCGGGGCGAAGACCGCGATGGCCCAGGCCGCGCCCGCGTCCTGCGTCAGCTGCGGGTTCCTCGTACCGATCGGAGGGTCGCTCGGGCAGGCCTTCGGGGTGTGCGCGAACGAGTTCGCGCCGGCGGACGGACGGGTCGTGTCGCTGACGTACGGGTGCGGGGGGCACTCCGAGGCGGCGATCATGCCGAAGCCGCCGCAGCCGGCTCCGCCGCGGCTCGACGAGACCAGGGTCGACCCCTTCCCGCTGCGGCCGTCGCCGGACTCCGGGTCGGTGCCGGTGGGCGCGGAGGACACCGAGGCCGAGGCGGATCTCGGTCACTCCTGATCAGGGCTGTGGTGCGAGGGCCGTCTGATGGCTCGGGGGTGCGTGGTTCGTCGGCGGGTGCGGGTGCGGGTGCGGGTGCGTCGTGGTCGCTCGCGCAGTTCCCCGCGTCCCTGAAGGTGCGGGCCTGCGCCCCGTCCTTCAGCAGGCGTCGCCGTTGAAAAGCACGGGGCGCAGCCCCGGTCGCTTCTCAGGGGCGCGGGGAACTGCGCGAACGGCCCCCGCGCACCCGCACCCGCCGACGAACCGCGCACCCCCTCCCCCGAGGCGCCCCGGCGCGAGCGAGCGCAGCGACGCGGTACGTTCGTGCTCACCGGCGACATGGAAGGTGAACCGTGAGCAAGTTCGTGCGGCCGGCGGCCGAGGGCGCGGATCCGTTCGGGACGGCGCGGCTGCGGCGCGGAGTGCTGGACGCCTGGGCGACCAGCCCGGCGAGGTTCCGTGAGGACGCCAACGCCGAGGAGGACCTCGCCCTCGGCGGGTACCGGGACCGGCTCGTCGTGGAGCTGGCGCAGAACGCCGCCGACGCGGCGGCCAGGGCCAAGGTGCCGGGCCGGCTGCGGCTCACCCTCCGCGATGGCGTCCTCGTCGCCGCCAACACCGGCGCCCCCCTCGACGCGGCCGGCGTCGAGTCGCTGTCCACGCTGCGCGCGTCCGCGAAGCGGGAGGGCCACGACCAGGCGGTCGGCCGGTTCGGCGTCGGGTTCGCCGCCGTCCTCGCCGTCACCGACGAGCCCGCCGTCGTCGGCCGGCACGGCGGCATCCGCTGGTCGCTGGCCGAGGCCCGGCTGCTCGCCGCCGAGACGGCCCGGCACAGCCCCGGGCTCGGCGACGAGATCCGCCGCCGGGAAGGGCACGTACCGCTGCTGCGGCTGCCGTTCGCGGCCGAGGGGTCCGCGCCGGAGACGTACGACACCGTCGTCATCCTGCCGCTGCGCGACGCCGCCGCCGGGGATCTCGCCGAGCGGCTGCTGAACGCCGTCGACGACGCCCTGCTCCTCGCCCTGCCCGGCCTGGAGGAGGTCGTCATCGAGAACGGTGACGCTCCCGCGCGCACCGTGCGACGGCGCGAGGAGGGGGCGTACGTCGTCATCGAGGACTCGCGGGACGGGGTCACGCGCTGGCGCACGGTGGCCGAGCACGGCGCGGTCGAGGCGGCGCTGCTCGCCGACCGGCCCGTGGAGGAGCGGCTGCGGCCCCACTGGTCCGTCACGTGGGCGGTCCCGACGGGGCCCGACGGCGCGCCGGTCCGCCCCCGCACCAGCCCTGTGGTGCACGCCCCGACGCCCAGCGACGAGGCCCTCGGTGTGCCCGCGTTGCTCATCGCGTCGTTCCCGCTGGACACGACCCGGCGGCACGCCGCGCCCGGCCCGCTGACCGACTTCCTCGTCCGGCGCGCGGCCGACGCGTACGCCGAACTCCTCGCCGCCTGGCAGCCGGTGACGCAGCAGATCATCGATCTCGTGCCCGGCCCGCTCGGCAAGGGCGAGCTGGACGGGGCGCTGCGCCAGGCGATCCTGGAGCGGCTGCCGCGCACGGCGTTCCTGCCGCGCGCGCTGCCGCCCGCGGACGACGACGACCTGCCCGAGGCGCTCCGGCCGCGGGACGCCGAGGTCGTCGAGGGCGCCGGCGCGAAGACCGTGCGGGTCCTCGCCGAGGTCCTGCCCTGTCTGCTGCCCGCGGGGCTCGAACGGCGCGCGGAGCTGCGCACGCTCGGTGTCGCCCGCCTGCCACTGGGCGACACCATCGACCGGCTCGCCGGCCTGGAGAAGGCGCCCGACTGGTGGCGGCGGCTCTACGACAGCCTCGCCGGCGTCGACCCGGACCGGCTCTCGGGGCTCCCCGTGCCGCTCGCGGACGGCCGTACGACGATCGGGCCGCGCCAGGTGCTGCTGCCCACCCCGGACGGCGCGCAGACGGCCCCGGAGACCCTCGCCCGGCTCGGTCTGAAGGTCGCCCACCCGGACGCCGCGCACCCGCTCCTGGAGAAGCTGGGCGCCCTGCCCGCGACCCCGCGCGCCGTGCTCACCACCCCGCAGGTGCGGGCCGCCGTGGCCGCCTCGCTGGACGACGAGGGCCTGGCGTGGGACGACGAGGACGGCCGCCCGGACGCCGACGAGCTCGCGGAGCTGGTCCTCACCCTCGTCCGCGACGCGGCCCTCGACCCGGGCGACGAGCCCTGGCTGGGCGCCCTCGCCCTGCCCGACGAGGACGGCGAGCTGTCGCCCGCCGGTGAACTCGTCCTGCCCGGAAGCCCGTTCGCCCGGATCATGCGCGAGGACGAACTGGCCTTCGTGGACGCCGAACTGGCCGAGCGCTGGGGCGAGCAGCCGCTGGCCGCGTGCGGAGTCCTCGCCGACTTCGCCCTCGTCCGCGCCACCGACGTCGTCCTCGACCCCGACGAACTGGAGCCCCGCGACGGGGACTTCGCCGAACCCGACGACGCCGGGCTGCTCGACGCCGTCGACGTGTGGTGCGAGGACGTCCTCGACCGGTTCCCGGACAGCCCCGTCCCGCCGGTCGCCACCGAGATCGTCGCCGTGCGCGACCTGGACCTCGTCGACGAGGACCACTGGCCCGAGGCGCTCGCCCTGCTCGCCCGGCCCCCGCTGCGGGACGCACTGGTGCAGCCGGTGCGGATCCTGCTGCCCGACGGCACCCACGAGGTCGTCCGCCCCTACACGGCCTGGTGGCTGCGCGGCCACCCCGTCCTCGACGGCCGCCGCCCCGCCGGTCTCCTCGCGTCCGGCGGCGACCCGCTGCTGCGGGGCCTGTACGACGAGGCCGACGCCACCGGCTTCGACGACGAGCAGGTCCTGCGGGCGCTGGGCGTGCGCACGTCGGTCGCCGCGCTCCTCGACGAGCCGGGCGGCGCCGCCGAACTGCTGGACCGCCTGGCCGATCCGGAGCGGCAGGTGACGGCGACGCAACTCCACGGCCTGTACGGCGCCTTGGCCGACCTGGACCCCGAACAGGTCACCCTGCCCGACGAGTTGCGGGCCGTGGTGGACGGCGAGGTCAGGGTCGTGGACGCCGCCGACGCGGTCGTGGTCGACTCGCCCGACCTGCTGCCCTTCACCTCCGGCGTGCCCCTGCTGCCCGTACGGCCGTCCCGCGCCGCCGAGTTGGCCGAACTGTTCCAGGTGCGGCGGCTCAGCGAGTCGGTGACGGGCGAGGTGGACTCCGAGGGCACGGAGCACGACGTGCCCGACTCGGTGCGCGTCCTGCTCGGGCCGGCCACCCCCGCGACCTATGTCGAGCACGAGGAACTCGTCGTCGACGGGGTCGAACTCGACTGGCGCCGGACCAGGGACGGTGTCCTGCATGCCGCGACCCTGGAGGGCGTCGCGGCCGGGCTGGCCTGGGCGGCGGGTCAGTGGCCGCGCCGCTTCGAGGTCGCGGCGCTGCTGGAGGACCCGTCCAGGACGGAGGAGCTGGCCCGCGACCGCTGGTTCGACTGACCGGGCCGGGTCAGCCGGACGGGCCCGTTCCGGTCCGTCCCGGTGCTCATGCCGTGATGCCCCTGGGGCTGGGGGGATGGATGTGACGTGCGCGACATCTCCAAAACTCGTTCGCGTATCGCACAACCATTCGCCACACTCGTGGATCTGATCATCCGAGCCGACCGGCTTCTCGTGAGCCCCGGGGGTCCCCTGAACCCCCGGAGCCACCCGAAGCCCTCGGGCTCTCGGACCAACAGACGGATCTCGCGCGATGACGACCTGCCGCGAGGTCCCTTCCACGTGGGGAATACATTGCACAAGCGTGCCACTCTGGGCGTCGTCACCGGCGCCCTGGCCCTGACCGCCTTCGTCGCCCCGGCCGCACAGGCCGTTCCGACCGCCGGCGACACGAAGATCTCCAACGTCGTCGTCAACGGCGGCAAGGCCGTCGTCGTGGGCTCCGGCAAGAAGACCGTCCCGGTCACCTTCACCGCCACGGACGACTCGGGCATCAACCTCAAGCAGGTCACCGTCGTCCTGTACCACGGGGCGACGCTCGACTCCGCCGACAGCGGCGCCGTGGCCAACGGCAACGACGACAGCCTGGCAACCTGCACCAAGGTCAACGCCACGACGGCGAGCTGCAAGGCGAACTTCACCGTCGAGACCCAGAAGAACCTGATCAACTCCGTGGCCGGCACCTGGAAGGTCTGGGCGCTCGCCGTCGCGAAGGACTCCGACTTCGCCAAGGCGGACCCCGCCAAGACCTTCAAGATCCAGCGTCAGACGAAGCTCCAGGGGGCGAACGCCTCCCCCGAGCCCGTCAAGAAGGGCGCGACGATCACGGTCACCAGCAAGCTGACCCGCGCCAACTGGAACGCCGAGACGTTCCCGGGCTACGGCGGCCAGCCGGTGAAGCTCCAGTTCAAGAAGCAGGGCGCCTCCGCGTACACGGACGTCAAGACGGTGAAGTCGTCCTCCACGGGTGCGCTCAAGACCACGGTCAAGGCGACCGCCGACGGCGCGTACCGCTTCGTGTTCGCGGGCAGCTCCGGCACTGCGGCCGCGACCTCCGCTGGTGACGGCATCGACGTGAAGTAGGAACTGTCACCGCTGCAGTCTCAGCGGTGGAGGCCCCCCGGAGCGGAGACCGCGACGCTGCCGGCACTTTCGCCGGGTACGTCGACCATGGCAATGGTCGACAGTGTCGTGAGTCCTCCTCCGGGGGCCTTGTCGCGAGCTCACCACGTGATGTTCTGGGCCATTCCGTAGATGATCAAAAAGATCGTCGAGGCCAGAAAGCCGACGATTGCCTTCTCGCGCGTCGACATGCCTGTCATCCTCATGAACCCGTCTCTTCCCAGGTCGCGGTCACAGAGTGCGCGCTACCGACGCGACGATCACTGCCACTTGATTCACCGTCGCTCGAGGCGTAGAAGGCGAACCCCGCAATGGCGAGAGCGACGAGAGCGGCGAGGATCGCTGACAGGACGATGATGACCGTCTTTCCGGTCGAGGTCATGCGGTCCCCTTCGGGTCAGATGTTCTTCAGGTATCCGCCGCGGAAGCCGTACTCGTTGGCGTAGACCTTCTGGCGCTTGTCGATGGTGATGCCGAAGTCCTTGAAGACAATGCTTCCCTCCCACCCGACTGAGCCGTTGGCGTAGGAGCCGGACTTCCAAGCCTTCGGCAGACTCTTGGTGATGGCCACGGCTGCGTTGAAGTTTCGTTTGCCTCCGTCGGCGTGATTCACCCTCGTAATCTTGTTCCCGTTGGTGTAGTAGTTCACCCAGACGGACAGTCGGGTGACGGGTACGCCGAAGATTCGCTGAGTGACCCGGTAGGTCGACTCCCACGTCCCCCTGCGCAGTTTCCCTGAAGGCTGCGTCGGACCGGGAATGTCGTCGGGATCCGGCGTGAAGGTGGCCTCCTGCGTTGTCTCAATGACGATGTCCCCATCAGCCAGCGTCTTCGACGCAGTGGTGGTGGCCACGGTCTTGGTCTCGCCAACTGCAGCGGTGGCGGAGACGGGGGCAGAAGCGGTCTCAGGGTCTGGATCTGGCTCTGCTTCGCCTACTGCCTGCAGCAACGCTTCGAGCGCCGCTGGGTTGTTGAGGTGGTCGAGGTAGGTTTCCTTGGCGGCGGACGACAGGCCGCGGAAGGCTTGCAACGCCTCCCCTGCGCCCGCTGCGCCGTTGGCGCTCTGATGGGCGAGATAGGCGATGTAGTCGACCGGGGTGGCTGTTTCGGGGGTGCGGGTCGGCTTGGTGTCGGCGCTGGCCGCGTTCGCGGTCTGTGTCAGTCCAGCGATGATCACAGCCGAGCCGAGAGCGGCCACAGCTCTGGAAAGGCTACGTCGATTCATATGTATCCCCTGTCCCCAATGGTCGCGTTTGTGGGCTGTTGGAGGTGCCCCACCCACAGGTGAGATCCTTCGGTGTTGTCCGTGAACCGACAAGACACTTGAGGTGATTCTGAGGTTCTGGTGGAGGAGACGTTCGGAATGGGACTTTTTCGTGGCCAGTTCACGATGGTGGGTCAAGCAGAAGGAGCGCGCGCGAGCCATACCGCCCGAGTTTCCTAGGGGGCAATTAAGGTTCCGTATCCAAGGTCATGAGCGTCGTATGCCGGGGCCACATTCGGCGGGGAGCAGGGCCGACCCGACCCATAAGGTCGGTTGAACGCTGACGCACGGGTCCGACGTGAACGTCACCGCCCGGAGGCGGGCACCTGGAAGGCCAGCGCCGACGCCATCGCGTTCCACGGACAGGACCCCACCGGCACCGCCACCTACGACGGCTACTGGCGCATCGCCTTCGCGGGGACGACCATCACCGTCCCGGTCAACGCGACCGGGGACCACGTCGACGTGAAGTAGCCCCCTACGCGGGGAAGCGGCGGTCCACCCAGCGCCACAGGTACTCCAGGGCCGCCGCCGAACCCGCCGCGATCGCGACCGCCGTCCACGGCATCGTCGTCCCCACCAGGCGCAGTGCGAAGAAGTGCTGGAGCCAGGGCACGACGAGGACCAGGAGGAAGGCGCCGCCCATCGCCGCCACCAGGCCCAGGCGCCACCAGGTGTACGGGCGGGCGATGATCGCCAGCACCCACAGGGAGATCAGGAAGAGGGTCAGCGTCGCCGCGCTGGTCTCCGCCTCCAGCGCGCCCTCGCCCGTGTAGGAGTGGCGGGCGATGAGGTACGTGGCGAAGGTGGCCAGCGCCGCCAGCACGCCGCCGGGGATGGCGTAGCGCATGACGCGGCGGACGAAGTGGGGTTTCGCGCGCTCCTTGTTGGGGGCGAGGGCCAGGAAGAAGGCCGGGACACCGATCGTCAGGGTGGACAGCAGGGTGAGGTGGCGGGGCAGGAAGGGGTACTCCACCTGCCAGCACACCACCAGGACGGCCAGCAGCACCGAGTACACCGTCTTCACCAGGAACAGCGTCGCGACCCGCGTGATGTTGCCGATCACCCGGCGGCCCTCCGCCACCACCGACGGCAGCGTGGCGAAGCTGTTGTCGAGCAGCACGATCTGGGCCACCGCCCGCGTCGCCTCCGAGCCGGACCCCATCGACACCCCGATGTCGGCGTCCTTGAGGGCCAGCACGTCGTTCACCCCGTCGCCGGTCATCGCGACCGTGTGGCCGCGGGACTGGAGGGCGCCCACCATGTCGCGCTTCTGCTGAGGGGTGACCCGGCCGAAGACGGTGGCCCCGTCCAGCGCCTCGCCCATCGCGTCCCGCTCGGCGGGCAGGTGGCGCGCGTCGACGACCTCGCCGGTCAGGCCCAGCTTCCCGGCCACCGCGCCGACCGACACCGCGTTGTCCCCGGAGATGACCTTCGCCCGGACGTTCTGCTCGTCGAAGTAGCGCAGGGTGTCGGCGGCGTCGGGGCGCAGCCGCTGTTCGAGGACGACGAGGGCGGTGGGGCAGGCGTCCCGCGCCACCTCCGGGTCGTCGAGGTCACGGGTCACCCGCGCCAGCAGCAGGACCCGCAGCCCTTCCTCGTTCAGCCGTTCGGTCTCGGTGAGTGCCGGGTCGTCGTCGGGGAGGAGGACGTCGGGCGCGCCGAGCAGCCAGGCGCTGGACTGGCCGTCGCCCTCGCTGAAGCGCGCGCCGCTGTACTTGCGGGCGGAGGAGAAGGGCAGTGCCTCGGTGCAGCGCCAGTCCTCGCCGGCGGGGTAGGCGTCGATGACGGCCTTCAGGGACGCGTTCGGGCGGGGGTCCGACTCGCCGAGCGCGCCGAGCACCTTCCGGACGTACGCCTCGTCGCTGCCGTTCAGCGGGTGGAGCCCGGCGACGTCCATGCCGCCCTCGGTGAGGGTGCCCGTCTTGTCCAGGCACACGGTGTCGACGCGGGCCAGGCCCTCGATGGCCGGCAGCTCCTGCACCAGGCACTGCTTGCGGCCGAGGCGGATCACCCCGATCGCGAAGGCGACGGAGGTGAGGAGGACCAGTCCCTCGGGGACCATCGGGATGATGCCGCCGACCGTGCGGGCGACGGAGTCCTTGAAGGCGTTCTCCTTCACGACCAGCTGGCTGATCACCAGGCCGATCGCGGTCGGGATCATCATCCACGTCACGTACTTGAGGATCGTGGAGATACCGGAGCGCAGCTCCGAGTGGACGAGGGTGAAGCGGCTCGCCTCCTCCGCCAGCTGCGCCGCGTACGCCTCCCGGCCCACCTTCGTCGCGGTGAACGCCCCGCCGCCCGCGACCACGAAGCTGCCGGACATGACGGGGTCGCCGGGGTGTTTGACGACGGGGTCGGCCTCGCCGGTGAGCAGCGACTCGTCGATCTCCAGGCCGTCGGTCTCGACGCAGGCGCCGTCCACGACGATCTTGTCGCCGGGGCCGATCTCGATCAGGTCCCCGAGGACGATCTCGGAGGTGCCGACCACCGTCGCGACCCCGTCCCGGCGCACCGTCGGCCTCGCCTCGCCGATCACCGCGAGCGAGTCCAGCGTCTTCTTCGCCCGCCACTCCTGGACGATGCCGATGCCGGTGTTGGCGAGGATCACGAAGCCGAACAGGCTGTCCTGGATCGGCGCGACGAACAGCATGATCAGCCAGAGGACGCCGATGATGGCGTTGAACCGGGTGAAGACGTTCGCGCGGACGATCTCCACCAGGGAGCGGCTGCTCCGCACGGGGACGTCGTTCACCTCGCCGCGGGCCACTCGCCCGGCCACCTCGGCGGCGGTCAGACCGCGCGCCCGCCCCGCGGCGGGGGTGGCGGTGGGGTGCACAGGATCGAGGTCGGCGCCCGCGTCGATGTGCGTCATGCCTCCGACGGTACGTGCGGACCGGGGAGTTCACCCGCCGAGTGCGCCGAAGTCCGACCAGCGGAGGAGAGACGGGGCGGGGCTGTATCCGAGTTCGTACCGGCCCGTGAGACCTCAGGGGGGCCTACGACTCCACCGGCTTCGAGGGCTCGACCGTCGTGCCCTCCGCGGCGGCACCGGCGGAGGCCCGCGCGTCCGCCTCGGCCTGGAGGGCCGCGTCCCTCTTGATCGCGGTGTCCCGCCTCCTGACGTACCAGATGCCGATCAGACCGAGGCCGGCGCCCGCGAGGCAGGTCCACACCCACCAGGTGTGGCCGTGCTCCTCGTACCAGCCGTAGAACGGGAGCTGGGCGACGAAGAGGACGAACCACAGGAGGGTGCCGCCGATGATGGTCGGCACCACGGGGCCCTCCAGGGGCTCCGGCGCCTCGTGCTTGGGGGTCCACTTCGCCATGGGCACAGCTTACGAGCACACCGGGAGCGTGCTCTCCGGGCCCGGACGCCACAAGGGTCTACGCGCGGAGATGGAGTTTGGCGCATCATATGTTCATACTGAAACGGTTTCTGATTGGCCACTTCTGTTCGTAGAAAACTCCAACAGACGGGGGAACCTGTTGGGGATTGAGGTTCCGTATGTCCCCGCAGGGCACTCTCGACCGCTACTTCAGGATCTCGGAGCGCGGCAGCACGCTGTCGCGTGAGGTCCGCGGTGGTTTCGCCACGTTCTTCGCGATGGCGTACATCATCGTGCTGAACCCGATCATCCTGAGCAGCGCGAAGGACATGTACGGGCACCAGCTGGACTACGGCCAGCTGGTCACCGCGACCGCGATCACCGCCGCGTTCGCCACGCTGCTGATGGGCGTCATCGGCAACGTGCCGATCGCGCTGGCGGCGGGCCTCGGCGTGAACACCGTCGTCGCGCTCCAGCTCGCGCCGCGCATGTCGTGGCCGGACGCGATGGGCATGGTCGTCCTGGCCGGTTTCGTGGTCATGCTGCTGGTGGCGACGGGGCTGCGGGAGCGGGTCATGAACGCCGTGCCGCTCGGGCTGCGCAAGGGCATCTCCATCGGTATCGGCCTGTTCATCATGCTGATCGGGCTCGTGGACTCCGGCTTCGTCACCCGCATCCCGGACGTCGCCAGGACCACCGTGCCGCTCCAGCTGGGCGCGACCGGTCACCTCGACGGGTGGCCCGTCCTCGTCTTCGTGCTCGGCGCGCTGCTGACGCTGGCGCTCATCGTGCGGAAGGTGCCGGGCGCGATCCTGATCTCGATCGTCGCCATGACCCTGCTCGCCGTGATCATCGAGGCGGTCGCCAAGCTGCCCGCCGGCTCCTGGGGCCTCACCACCCCGAAGTGGCCGGGCAACCCCGTCGCCAGCCCCGACTTCGGGCTGCTCGGTCAGGTCAGCCTCTTCGGCGGCTTCGGCAAGGTCGGGATGCTGACCGGCGTCCTCTTCGTCTTCACCGTGCTGCTCTCGTGCTTCTTCGACGCCATGGGCACGATCATGGGCGTCGGCGACGAGGCCAAGCTGACCGACGCGGACGGACAGATGCCCGGCATCAACAAGGTCCTGTTCGTCGACGGCATCGCGGTCGCCGCCGGCGGCGCCAGCTCCTCCTCGGCCACCACCTGCTTCGTGGAGTCCACGGCCGGTGTGGGGGAGGGCGCGCGCACCGGCTTCGCCAACGTGGTCACCGGAGCCCTCTTCGGTCTCGCGCTGTTCCTGACGCCGGTCGCCACGATGGTGCCCTCCCAGGCGGCGACCCCCGCGCTGCTCGCGGTCGGCTTCCTGATCCTGGCCAACTCGGTCCGCGAGATCGACTGGGCCGACTACACGATCGCTGTCCCGGCCTTCGTGACGATGGTGATGATGCCGTTCACCTACTCGATCACCAACGGCATCGGCATGGGCTTCATCACCTTCGTCGTCCTGCGCCTCGCCGTGGGGCGCGGACGGGACGTCCCGGTCCCGATGTACGTGGTGGCGGCGGTCTTCGGCTTCTACTACCTGATGCCGGCGCTGGGCCTCACGTGACCCCGTAGAACTTCTCGGTCTCCTCGACGGCGGTCTGGAACCGCTGGTCGAAGTCGTCCCTCATGAGCGTCCCGATGACGTAGTCCTGGACGCTCATTCCCCTTTTCGCCGCGTGGTCCCGGAGCCGGTCGAGCAGTTGCCCGTCTATCCGCAGGCTGAGCACAGTGGTCCCCATGCGTACGAGGGTCATGCGCATTCCGGGCCGCCGCGCGGCGTTCTGCGGATGTCTCACTCGTACGAGTGAGATGAGTGGTGGGACTCACGGCTGTGGTGGTGGCATTCCAGTGGTCTTTAGCGAGAGTAATGAGTTAAGCTAAAGAACATGCCTGACCTGACCCATGGCGACGACGAGGCCGCCGTGAACGCGCTGCGGTCCGCCGTGATGCGCCTGTCCCGCCGGTTGAAGCACCAGCGGGTCGACGAGTCGCTGAGCCCGACGGAGATGTCCGTGCTCGGCACGCTCGCCCGCTGCGGCACCGCCACCCCCGGAGAGCTGGCCCGCAAGGAGCATGTGCAGCCGCCGTCGATGACCCGCATCGTCGCGCTGCTGGAGAGCAAGGGCCTGGTGAAACTGGAGCCGCACCCCGAGGACCGGCGGCAGAAGGTGGTCACCCAGACCGAGCGGGCCGAGGCGATGCTCGAGGAGAGCCGCCGCAAGCGCAACGCGTTCCTCGCGTCCCTCGTGGAAGGGCTCGACGAGGACGAGTGGGAGGCGCTCCGCGCGGCCGCGCCGGTGCTGGAGAAGCTCGCCCACCTCTGAGCGCGCGACCGCCGCCCGCCGGCCGGACCGTCGGCGCGCCCCGCCCGACGGCCCGCGCGCCCGTGAGGGACCCGGCACGGGCGGGCCCCGGAACCAGCAGACGGAACAGGAGCAGTGAGGCTCACGCAACCGCAGGACGTACACGTGTTCAGCGCAAGGAGGCGAACCCCTGTGAGTACGGGACCCGGAGCAGCTTCCGCCCCCGCACCGACGACCGCCCACGAGTCCCCGCCGGCCCACGGCGTCCCCGAGGCCCCGCCGGACACCACCGGCCCCCGGACCCCCGGCGCGACCGCCGCCCCGGCCCCCCTCGTGCTCCCCGGCTCGCCGACGACGACCCCCCACCCCCGGCCCGCCGCCCCGCCCCCCGCCGCCCCGGCGGAGACCCCGACGGCCCCCGCGCCCGAGGCCACGGCCGCCCCTGCGGCTCCCGCGCCCGAGGCCTCTGCGGCCCCGGCGGCCCCCGCGCCCCGTGAGCGCGTGTCCATGTTCCGGTCCCTGCGGGTGCGGAACTACCGGCTGTTCTTCCTCGGGCAGGTGGTGTCGAACATCGGCACCTGGATGCAGCGGATCGCGCAGGACTGGCTGGTGCTCAGCCTGACCGGCTCCTCGACCGCGGTCGGCGTGACCATGGCCCTGCAGTTCCTGCCGATGCTGCTGTTCGGGCTGTACGGCGGCGTCCTGGTCGACCGGTTCCCGAAGCGGCGGCTGCTGTTCCTGACCCAGACCGCGATGGCCGTGACGGGCCTCGCGCTCGCCGCGCTGACCCTCTCCCACCAGGTCGAGGTCTGGCACGTGTACGTGGCCGCCCTCGCCGTCGGCATGGCGACCGTCGTCGACAACCCGGCCCGGCAGTCGTTCGTGTCCGAGATGGTCGGCCCCGGCCAGCTGCAGAACGCGGTCAGCCTGAACTCCGCGAACTTCCAGTCGGCCCGGCTCGTCGGCCCCGCCGTCGCGGGCGTCCTGATCACCACCGTCGGCACCGGCTGGGCGTTCCTCTACAACGGCCTGTCGTTCATCGCCCCCATCGTCGGCCTGCTGCTGATGCGGACCCGTGAACTGCACCCCACCCGCCGCGCGCCCCGCAAGAAGGGCCAGCTCCGCGAGGGGCTGCGCCATGTCGCCGGGCGCCCGGAACTGCTGTGGCCGATCGTGCTGGTCGGCTTCATCGGGACCTTCGGCTTCAACTTCCCGGTCTGGCTGTCGGCGTACGCGGACGACGTGTTCCACACCGGCGCCGGCTCGTACAGCCTCTTCAACACCCTCATGGCGGTCGGCTCCGTCGCGGGCGCCCTCCTCGCGGCCCGGCGCGGCACCGCCCGGATGCGGGTGCTGATCGCGGGCGCCCTCGCCTTCGGGCTGCTGGAGATCGTGGCCGCGCTGGCCCCGACGTACTGGATCTTCGCGCTGTTCATGGTCCCGCTGGGGATGTTCGGCCTCACGGTGAACGTCACCACCAACACGGCCATCCAGATGGCCACCGACCCCGTCATGCGCGGCCGGGTCATGGCCCTCTACATGATGGTCTTCCTCGGCGGCACACCGCTGGGCGCGCCGATCGCCGGCTGGGTCACCGACGCGTACGGTCCCCGGATCGGTTTCCTCGCCGGCGGTGTCGTCTCCACGGTCGCCGCCGTCACGGTGGGCCTGGTGCTCATCAGGTCCGGCGGGATGCGGCTGACGGTGGGCTGGCAGGGCCGGCAGCCGAGGCTGCGGTTCGTGCCGACGCGGCAGGCGACGAAGAAGGAACTGGTCGAGGCGTAGCGGTCCGGGGGCGCTCGCCAGGCGGTCGTGTCCCTGGAAGGGTGACGGGCATGAGTGCCCTGAGACTGTTCGCGGCGGTGCTGCCGCCGGCCGACGTGGTGGACGAACTCGGTCTGGCCGTGGCCCGGTTGAAGGGCCTGGCCGGCGCCGACCGGCTGCGGTGGACCGAGCCGCCCGGCTGGCACTTCACGCTCGCCTTCTACGGGGAGGTCGACGAGGCGATCGTCCCGGATCTGACGGAACGGCTCGCGCGGGCCGCGCACCGGAGCGAGCCGTTCCCGCTGGCCGTGGCGGGCGGCGGACACTTCGGTCACGGTCGGACGCTGTGGGCCGGCGCCGAGGGCGATCTGCGGACCCTGCGGCTGCTGGCCGACCGGGCGGAGGCGGCGGGGCGCAGGGCCGGCCTCGACCTGGGGCAGCACCGCCGCTACACACCGCATCTGACGGTGGCCCGCAGCCGGGAGGCGTTCGCCGTGCGGCCGTACGTCGAGACGCTGGCGGGGTTCGTCGGGCGCACCTGGACCGTCGCCGACATGGCGCTGGTCCGCAGCCGTCCGCCGACGTCGGGGGTGCCGGGGGAGCAGCCCCGGTACGAGGCCGTGCGGCGGTGGCCGCTGGGCCACTGACCCGCGGGCGGCACGGCGACGGCCGGGGCCGGACCGCGGGGGCCGTCTCGGGCGGGGCCCAACCGGCCGGTTAGGCTCGGTGACGTGGACCCGAAGACCCGTAACCGGATCATGGCCGGTGTGCTTGTGCTGATGTTCGCGGTGGTCGCCGTCGCGGCGGCGCTGGGCAGGTGACCGCGACGGCGGCCGGGCGAGCGCCGGGGAACCGCGGAACCGAACGGTTCCCCGGTCGGTTCCCCGGTCCCGGTCGGTTCCCCGGTCCCCTCAGGACCGGGAGGGGCCCTGCGGCTACCAGGCGAACGCCTCCGGGGACGGGCCCGGGCCCGGGAAGATCTCGTCCAGAGAGGCCAGCAGCTCCTTGTCCGGCTCCAGCTCGGCCGCCCGGATCGCGGACTCCAGCTGGGCGGCCGTCCGCGGCCCCACGATCGGGCCGGTGACCCCGGGACGGGTCAGCAGCCAGGCCAGGGCGCCTCGCCCGGCTCGACGCCGTGCTGGTCGAGGAGGTCCTCGTACGCCTGGATCCGGGCGCGCGCGGCCGGGCCGGCGAGGGTGTCGGCTGCGCGGCCCGAGGCGCGCCGGCCGCCCTCGGCCTCCTTCTTGAGGACACCGCCGAGCAGACCGCCGTGCAGCGGCGACCACGGGATCGCATCGGCGTTCACCACTTCTTCCTCAAGGTCCCCCGAGAGGTTCTGGAGAAGAGGATCGACGGCCGGAGCTTCACTGCGGACAACCCCGAGCAGGACGAACGGGTACGGCGTTGGGGCAAGGACAGAATCAGGCTCATCAAGGAGCGCACCCGCGCCGGACTCGACGCGGCCAAGGCGCAGGGGCGTACCGGCGGACGGCCGTCCGCCGTGAACGAGGACGCGCCGGCCGTGGCCCGCGCGAGGAAGGCGAGGGGAGAGAGCGTCAGTGCCATCGCCAAGGCTCTGGGCGTCTCCCGGGCCACGCTGTACCGGCACCTCGGAGACGACTCCTGACGGCGGAACCTGATGCCCTTGCCTGGAGCGGACTCGAAGCAGTTGGCTTGTGGCCCATGAAGTACACCCAGCTCGGACGCACCGGACTCAAGGTCAGCCGACTCGTTCTCGGCACGATGAACTTCGGTCCGCAGACAGACGAATCAACCAGTCACGGCATCATGGACGCCGCTCTCGACGCGGGGCTGAACTTTCTGGACACGGCCAACGTCTATGGGTGGGGTGAGAACAAGGGCCGCACCGAGGAGATCATCGGTACTTGGTTCGCCCAGGGCGGCGGGCGGCGCGACAAGGTCGTCCTCGCCACCAAGGTGTACGGGAACATGGCGGGCGACGGGGACGTCTGGCCCAACCACGACAAGCTCTCCGCGGTGAACATCCGCCGGGCCGTCGACGCCTCCCTCAAGCGGCTTCAGACGGACTACATCGACATCTACCAGTTCCATCACATCGACCGGGCGACGCCGTTCGAGGAGATCTGGCAGGCGATGGACGTCCTGGTCCAGCAGGGCAAGATCCTCTACGCGGGGTCGTCCAACTTCCCCGGCTACAAGATCGCCCAGGCCAACGAGGCCGCCGCCCGGCACGGCCGCATGGGCCTGGTCAGCGAGCAGTGCCTCTACAACCTCGCCGAGCGCCGCGCCGAGATGGAGGTCATCCCGGCCGCGCAGGACTACGGCCTCGGTGTCATCCCCTGGTCTCCGCTGCACGGAGGACTGCTCGGCGGAGTCCTCAAGAAGGAGGCCACACAGGGGCGCCGGGCGAGCGGCCGCGCTGCCGACGCGCTCAAGGACACCAAGACACGCGAGCAGATCCAGGCGTACGAGAACCTCCTCGACAAGCACGGCCTGGAGCCCGGTGAAGCGGCGCTCGCCTGGCTGCTGACCCGCCCCGGCGTCACCGGCCCGATCGTCGGCCCTCGCACGCAGGAGCAGCTGGACTCGGCGCTGCGCGCCCTGCATCTGGAGCTGAGCGAGGAACTGCTGACGTCTCTGGACGAGATCTTCCCCGGTCCCGGACCGTCTCCCGAAGCCTTCGCATGGTGAGGTAGCGGGTCCGTGCCGGAGCCGTCGCCTTCTGCTTGCGTTCGAGGCGAGTGGGAGGCGGCGGCTTCGTCGTTTCCCACGCGGGGTCCGCAGGAGCGGTGAGTGTCAGCGCTGCGCTGCTGTGGAGCTTGGTGTCGAGATTGCCGGTTGGCGCTGTCGAACAAGTTGATGCCCGCGTCCAGCCCTTAGGCCGCCCTTGGGCAAGGGGGCCCCGCGACTGGCGGGTCAGCCAGTCAGTTCGGCCGTGTCGTCCTTCGGGGCGGGGCATGCGGGCAGATGGCGGGGGAGGAGCAGCGGGGTGGCGAGCATCAGGGCGCCGGCCGCGGCGACCGCCGTGCGCGTGTCGGTGACGGCGGCCAGCAGACCCCACAGGGCGGTCAGCGCGGCGATCGTCAGCTTGCTGGTCACCGACCAGGCGGACAGGGTGCGGGCGACCCGGTCCGGCGGGGTCGCGTCGAGGCGGTACGTGGCCATCACCGGGTTGAAGACGCCCATGCAGGTGATCAGGCCCAGCTCCACCGTCATCACCAGGGCGAGGCCGCCGGCGCCGGGGTGGACGAACGCCAGCCCCACCGGCCAGCAGGCCCGCAGCGCGCCCGTCGCCAGCAGCACCCGGCGCTGTCCGTGGCGGGCGACCAGCCGCCGGGCGAGCCGCGAACCGATCAGACCGCCCACGCAGGGCAGGGCGAAGGCCAGCCCGTACTGCCAGGGGGCGAAGCCCAGCTCGCCGACCATCAGGACCAGCAGCAGCGGGGCGGTGGCCATGATCAGGCCGTTGACCAGGATCGTGTTGAGGAACAGGGGGCGCAGCGCCGGGCTGGTGAGGATGTACCGCCAGCCGTCGAGCAGGTCACGGGCGCGCAGGCGCGGCGCGGCCGGGGCGGGGGGTGTTCCGCCGGAGGGTGCCTCCCCGTCGTGCGCGGGGCGCTTCACCGGGCGCCCGCCGGGTCGCTCCGCGTAGCGCTCGGTGTCGCCGATCGCCCGGAGCGCCGTCGCGGAGAGGAGGTAGCTGACCGCGTCGGTGACGAGGGTGACCACCGGGCCGAGGAGGCTGATGGCGGCGCCGCCGAGGGGCGGACCGAGCATGGTCGCCGTCCAGTTGGTGGCCTCGAAGCGGCCGTTCGCGGAGAGGAGCCGCTCCGGGGGGAGCAGGGACTTCAGGAACGCGCCGCTCGCCGCGCCGAAGGTGATGTCGGCCGCGGCGACGACGACCGCGACCAGCAGCAGCTGCGGGAAGGACAGCAGGTCGAGGGCGTAGGCGGCGGGGACGGTCAGGAGGGCCCCGGCGCGGAGCAGATCCGTCCCGATCATCACCGGGCGCTTGCGGCGGAACTCCATCCAGAGGCCGAGCGGCACCGCCACCACCGCGCCCACCGCCAGACCGGTGGCCGCCAGCGCCGAGACCTCCGCCGGGCCGGCGTCCAGGACCAGGACCGCGATCAGGGGGAGCGCGTCGAACGCGAGCCGGGTGCCGCAGACGCTGACCGCGTACGCCGTCCACAGCCACCGGAACTCCCGGCCGAGCCCCCGACCGGCCGCCGCCCCCGCCACCACCTCGGGCCCCTCCCGTCGCCGTGCGCGACGCAACCCGTGCTCACGCCGACCGCGCCATCCAAGCGAGCGGCGCCGCCCCGGGCAAGCCCGCGCCCGGCCCGTGAACGGGTCCCGGCCACACCTCGACGGCCCCTTGGCGAGGCCGACGAGGCCGGGCCGAGGCTCAGTCGCGGGGGAACTCGTCGGTCTTGAGGGTGAGGCCGACGACGGTGTCGGTGAGGTCCAGTTCGTAGCCGAACGGGACGGTCGTCTCGATGACGTACTCACCCTGCTTGGGATTCCGGTACAGGTGGCACTTGCCCTGGTACGGGTCCGCGATCAGGTAGACGGGGACCTCGGCGGTCGCGTACGCGGTCTTCTTGGGGCCGTAGTCGTTGGCCGCGGTTCCTTTGGAGATGACCTCGGCGACGAATTCGACGTCCTCGCAGCTCCACAGGCCCTTGGAGTCCTGGACGGCGTCGTGGGACACCAGGGTCACGTCGGTCGAGAACCCGTTGAGGTGGCCCGGATAGTCGACACGGACGTCGGACTTCAGACGCTTGCGCGGGTATGCGGTGCGCAACTGTTCGATGATGTCCAGGATGATCTCCCAGTGCGTGTCCCGCTGCGGCGACATGAAGATGGCCCCCTCGACGATCTCGACCTTGAATCCCTCGGGGACGGGCATCTGCTCCAACCACTCGAACATGGTGTCGAGCGTGAGTTCGCCGTCGTGCTCGGCCATCTCGATCCTGTCGTCAAGGACGGTCATCGTGGCGCTCCTCCCCGGCTGCCGCTTGGTCGCGAACAGCCGCGCAGTACAACGATACGCACGGTGACCAGGTCACGTGCGGTGCCGCGGAACTCGTACCGCGGCCGGCGCCTGAGTGGGCCTCGGGGCGCGGGCTTACGGCAGCTCGTACGGGTCGCCGAGGCCCCACGCCTCGTGCATCGCGTTGGCGAAGGCCGCCGCGATGCGGTGCTCGCCGGAGGCGTTGGGGTGGGTGCCGTCGTAGGTGTCGAGGTGGATGTCGTACCCCGGGGGCGGGGACGCCAGGAGCAGTGCGGAGCGGGGTTCGTCGAGGTCGGCGGCCGTCTTGGCGAGGAGTTCGTTGAAGCGGGCGACCTGGGCGGCGAAGGCGGTGTCGCCCTCGGCGCGGACGTTCGGTATGACCGGCAGGAGCACCATGCGGATGTGCGGGTCGGCCTCGCGGGCGGCGGCGACGAAACGCCGGGTGTTCTCGATGGTCTGTTCGGCGTCGGTGTAGAAGCCCAGGTCGATGAGGCCGAGGGAGACCAGGAGGACGTTCGCGCGGTGGGCGCGGACCGTGTCGGCGATCAGGGGGGCCATGTGCAGCCAGCCCTCGCCCCAGCCGGCGAGGTGGGCGCGGGGGAAACGGGGGTCGCCGTCGGCGTACTCGTACGACGTGGGCGCGCCGGTCGCCTGGTCGTGGAGCGTCTCGCGCGGGCCGACGATCCGGAAGGGGCCGTCGTGCGACGCGCACAGGTGCCGCCAGAGCCGGTAGCGCCACGTGTGTTCGCCCGCGCTCCCGATCGTCATGGAGTCGCCTACGGGCATGAACCTGAGCATGGGCTCATCATGAACGATCGCTACCGGGCGGTAGGAGGGACTGGGTCACACACCTCTGTGAGCATCACCACGTGGTGCCGGACCACGGCCCCGTGGCGCTCCCCCACCCCGCCCCGCGTGGCGGCATGGCAGGGTGGGAGGCATGCGCCGACCATCCCGCCGCCCCCTCCTCGCCGGTCTCGCCGTGCTCGCCGGCGCTCTGTTCGCCGCCGTGCCGGCCGTGCCCGCGGCCGCCGACGACGGCACCTTCACGGTGGAGGACCCGAGGATCACCGAGTCCAGCGGTCTCGCGGCCTCGCGTCAGCACCCCGGCGTGTACTGGACGCACAACGACAGCGACGACGGGGCGTTCCTGTACGCCGTGGACAGCAGGACGGGGAAGACGGTCGCCACGGTGACGATGACGGGGGTCGGCACACCACGGGACGTCGAGGCGGTCTCCATCGGCCCGGACGGCCATCTCTACGTCGGCGACATCGGCGACAACCTCGGTGGGACCTGGCAGTACGTGTGGATCTACGAGCTGCCGGAGCCCGAGCAGCTCAAGGACCAGACGGTCAGGGCCACGCAGTACGTCGTGAAGTACGAGGACGGGGCGCGGGACGCGGAGGCGCTGATGGTGCACCCGAAGACCGGGCGCGTCTACATCGCCGACAAGAACGACGCGGGGGGCTCGCTGTACGAGGGCCCGGCCGAACTCTCCGCCTCCGGCACGAACACCTTCAGGAAGATCGCCTCCGTGCCCGATCTGGAGGTCACCGACGGGGCGTTCTCGCCCGACGGGAAGCACCTCGCCCTGCGGTCGTACTTCGGCGCGATCCTCTACGACTGGAACGGCGGGAAGATCAAGAAGGCCGGCCGGCTGAGCGTGCCCCTGCAGCGGCAGGGCGAGTCCCTCACGTACACCACCGACGGTTCGAAGATCATGTACGGCAGTGAGGGCGGCGGCAGCACGGTCGTCGCCCGCGACGTCCCCGGCGGCTCCGGCGACGGCGGCTCCGGCTCGTCCTCCGCCGACGGGGGCGGCTCGTCCGCCGGGCAGGACGCCGACGGCACCGGCCCGGGGTTCAAGGCCGGCGCGATCGCCGTCGCCGTCGCCGTCGTCGTCATCTGGGGCTTCAGGCGCGTGCTGCGCCGCCCGTCCTGACGGGGCGTTCCCCCACGGCCCGTCAGCCGGCCCTCCGGCGGGCCGTGGACCGCCGCACGCTGGTCCCCGCCCCGGCTTCGGGGCCGCGCCCGGAGGCGTCCGGCGCACAACGGGGCGTCGGATGCCTTGACGTGTCCATGTGACCTGTCTTCCATGGGGGGTGCGGGTGGTGGGAGCGCTCCCATCTGTTCCGGGCCCGCGCCTCCCGAGGAGGAAGCAGCGTCATGTTCCGCAGCTTACGGAGAACTCTGGGCGCCCTGTGCGCGGCCGCCGCCGTGCTGGTGCTGCCACTGGCCGGCGGTGCCCCGTCCGCCGCGGCGGCCGAGGCCGCCGCCGGTGCCGGCTACTGGCACACCAACGGGCGCCAGATCCTCGACGCGAACAACCAGTCGGTGCGCATCGCCGGCATCAACTGGTTCGGCTTCGAGACCGCCAACCACGTGCCGCACGGCCTGTGGTCCCGCGACTACAAGAGCATGATCGACCAGATCCGGTCGCTGGGCTACAACACCCTGCGCATCCCCTACAGCGACGACATCCTCAAGCCGGGCACCATGCCCGACAGCCTCAACTTCGACGGCAAGAACACCGATCTGCGCGGTCTGACCTCGCTCCAGGTCCTGGACAAGATCGTCGCGCACGCCGGGCAGAGCGGTCTGAAGGTCATCCTCGACCGGCACCGCCCGGACGCGGCGGGACAGTCGGCGCTCTGGTACACCTCGGCGGTCCCGGAGACGACGTGGATCACCAACCTCAAGGCCCTCGCGACCCGTTACAAGGGCGACTCCACCGTCGTCGGCATCGACCTCCACAACGAGCCCCACGACCCGGCCTGCTGGGGCTGCGGCGACACCGCCAGGGACTGGCGCCTCGCCGCCGAACGCGCCGGCAACGCGGTGCTCTCGGCCAACCCCGACCTGCTGGTCCTCGTCGAGGGCGTCCAGTCGTACAACGGGGTCTCGGGCTGGTGGGGCGGCAACCTGATGGGTGTCGCCGACCACCCCGTACGGCTCGACGTGCCGAACCGGCTCGTCTACTCCGCCCACGACTACGCCACCAGCGTGGCCCAGCAGAGCTGGTTCAGCGACCCGAACTTCCCCGACAACATGCCGGGCGTCTGGGACCGGTACTGGGGCTACATCTTCAAGCAGAACATCGCCCCCGTCTGGGTCGGCGAGTTCGGTACGACCCTGCAGTCCACGGTCGACCAGCGCTGGCTGGCCGCCCTGGTGACCTACCTCCGCTCCACCTCGACCCACGGCAACGACTCCTTCCACTGGACCTTCTGGTCCTGGAACCCCAACTCCGGTGACACCGGCGGCATCCTGAAGGACGACTGGCAGACCGTCGACACCGTCAAGGACGGCTATCTGGCGAGCATCAAGGCGCCGGGCTTCCCGCCGGGCGGCGGCTCCGGCGATCCGGGCGACCCCGGTGACCCGGGCGATCCGGGCGGCGGGACGCCCGCCTGCACCGCCGTCTACACCGTCAGCAGCGACTGGGGCGGCGGCTTCAACGCCGAGGTGAAGGTGACCAACAGCGGGTCGACCGCGCTCAAGTCCTGGAAGGTCAGCTGGACCTGGAGCGGCTCCCAGAAGGTCACCACCATGTGGAACGCCTCGTACACCCAGAGCGGTGCGACGGTGACCGCGACGAACGCCGCCCACAACGGCGCCCTCGCCGCGGGCGCTTCGGCGACCCTCGGCTTCGGCGGCGCGCCCGGGGGCGGGGGTGTGCCGAGCGTGAGCTGCACGGCGACCTGAACCGACGGGCGCCCGGTGACGGCCGGGCGCCCGTCGGCAGGCCGGTCGGCCGATCGGCAGGCTTGCTGGCCGATCGGCAGGTCGGTCTGTGGGTCGGTCGGTCGGTCGGTCGGCGCGATGATGTACCACATGCGGTCAACTGACCTTTTCTGTGGGTAATTTGAGTGTTTCCAATGACTCAATTCAGTCAAGTCTTGGTCGAACCTGTTCATGCGCGGCGCGCTCTTCGGGAACCATGCGGCACGGGCCGCGAACCTCGCGGACCTGGAACCCCCCTCATCGTTCAGAGAGAACTCCATGAAGAGAAGCGCAGCCGTGTTCAGCGGCGCCACCGTCGTACTGGCCGGGACGCTCGCAGCCGCCCCCGCCAGCGCCAGCGCGCCGCACTCCGTGAACACCGTGCAGGCCGCCGCCGCGAAGGTCTCCTGGAAGAAGTGCGCCACGGACAACGCCCCGACGATGCAGTGCGCGTCGGTCAAGGTGCCGCTGGACTACGCCAAGCCGGGCGGGAAGAAGATCACGCTGGCCCTGTCCCGCGTGCCGCACACCGCGAAGAAGTACCAGGGCCCGCTGCTGGTCAACCCCGGCGGCCCCGGCGGCAGCGGCCTGTCCCTGGCCGGATTCGTCGCCGGCTCGCTGCCCAAGGCCGTCGCCGCGCAGTACGACGTCATCGGCTTCGACCCGCGCGGCGTGGGGGCGAGCAAGCCCGCCCTGAACTGCAAGCCGGGCCACTTCAACCCGGCGCGCCCGGACTCCGTGCCGAGCACGCCCGCCCTGATGAAGGCCAACCTCGACCGCGCCACGTCCTTCGCCGCGGCCTGCGGGGCCAAGTACAAGGACGTCCTGCCGCACATCAACACGGCCAACGCCGTGAAGGACATGGACGCGATCCGCAAGGCGCTCGGCGCCAAGAAGATCAACTACTTCGGCTACTCGTACGGCACCTACCTCGGCGCCGTCTACGCCAAGCAGTACCCGGAGCGCGTGCGCCGCCTGGTGCTCGACTCCATAGTCGACCCGACGGGCGTCTGGTACGAGGACAACCTCGACCAGGACTACGCCTTCGACAAGCGCCACAAGGCGCTGATGAAGTGGATCGCCAAGAACAACGCCACCTACAAGCTCGGCACCGACCCGGTCAAGATCGAGGCCAAGTGGTACGCCATGCGGGCCGCGCTCGCCAAGAAGCCGGTGGGCGGCAGTGTGAAGGTGGGAGCCTCCGAGCTGGAGGACACCTTCATCCCCGGCGGCTACTACAACGGCTACTGGCCCTTCCTCGCCGAGGCGTTCGCCGCCTACGTCGGCGACAAGAACGCCGAGCCGCTGGTCGAGGCGTACCAGAACTTCGCCGCCGTCGACGCCTCCGGCGACAACGGCTACAGCGTCTACACCGCCGTGCAGTGCCGTGACGCGGCCTGGCCGCGCAAGTGGAGCACGTGGGAGAAGGACAACTGGGCCGTCTACAAGAAGGCGCCCTTCATGGCCTGGAACAACGCCTGGTACAACGCGCCGTGCGCGTTCTGGCCGACCAAGACCCTCAAGCCGGTGAACATCGCCAACTCCAAGCTCCCGCCGGCGCTGCTGTTCCAGGCGACCGACGACGCGGCCACCCCGTACCAGGGCGGGCTCACCGTCCACAAGCTGCTCAAGAACTCCAGCCTGGTCGTCGAGCAGGGCGGCGGCAACCACGGCATCTCGCTGAGCGGCAACTCCTGCCTCGACACGTACCTGGCGACCTACCTGAGCAACGGCAAGGTGCCGCGCGGCAAGGGCAAGGCCGACGCCGTCTGCAAGAAGCTGCCGGACCCGAAGCCGCAGGCCGCGCAGAAGATGTCGGCGCAGTCGGGCGCGTCCACCGCGACGGGCGGTGCCGCCCTGCACGGCATCCTCGGCTTCCGCGGCTGATTCCGCACGACCCCGGCGACACCCCGTAGGACGACACGAAGGGCGCCCGGTGACCCCACCGGGCGCCCTTCGGCGTCGTACCGCTGAACGGCTAGAGCTTCTCGATCACGTAGTCGACGCACTTCGTCAGGGCCTCGACGTCCGCCGGGTCGATCGCCGGGAACATCGCGACGCGCAGCTGGTTGCGGCCGAGCTTGCGGTACGGCTCGGTGTCCACGATGCCGTTGGCGCGCAGGGCCTTGGCGACGGCCGCGGCGTCGATCTCGTCGGCGAAGTCGATCGTGCCGATGACCTGGGAGCGCTTGGCCGGGTCCGAGACGAACGGCGTCGCGTACTTGGACTCCTCCGCCCAGCCGTACAGGCGGGTCGAGGAGTCCTTCGTGCGCGCCGTGGACCAGGCGAGACCGCCCTGGCCGTTGATCCACTCCAGCTGCTGGTTCAGCAGGAACAGCGTGACCAGCGCCGGGGTGTTGTACGTCTGGTTCTTGCGGGAGTTGTCGATCGCCGTCGGCAGCGAGAAGAACTCCGGGACGTGCCGCCCGCTCGCGTGGATCCGCTCGGCGCGCTCGATCGCGGCCGGGGAGAACACACCGATCCACAGGCCGCCGTCGGAGGCGAAGGACTTCTGCGGGGCGAAGTAGTAGACGTCCGTCTCGGCGATGTCCACGGGCAGACCGCCCGCGCCGGACGTGGCGTCGACCAGGACGAGGGCGCCCTCGTCGGCACCGGCCACCCGCCTGATCGGGGCGGCGACACCGGTGGAGGTCTCGTTGTGGGTGAAGGCGTAGACGTCGACGCCCGCCTCGGCGACCGGCTCCGGGTGCGTGCCGGGGTCGGAGGAGACGACGGTCGGCTCGCCCAGCCACGGGGCCAGCTTGGCGGCCTTGGCGAACTTCGAGCTGAACTCGCCGAACGTCAGGTGCTGGCTCTTGTTCTCGATCAGGCCGTGCGTCGCGACGTCCCAGAACGCGGTGGAGCCGCCGTTGCCGAGGATCACCTCGTAGCCCTCGGGCAGGGAGAACAGTTCGCTGATGCCCTCACGCACCTGGCCGACCAGGTTCTTCACCGGGGCCTGGCGGTGGGAGGTGCCGAGCAGGGAGGTGCCGGTCGCGGCCAGCGCGTCCAGCGCCTCCGTCCGCACCTTGGAGGGGCCAGCGCCGAAACGTCCGTCGGCGGGCTTGATGTCAGCGGGGATCTGGATATCAGCCACGACCGCGAGCCTATCGGCTCCGCGAAACCTGGGCGAAACGTCGTCCGTCCGGTGAGACGGGGCCCGTGGCGCCGCACGCGGCGGCGTAGCCCTGCCTGCTCGCACAGTCCTCTCCTGCACAGTCCCTGCGGCCGGGTTGCCCGGGTGCGGTCGGGGCCGGACCCCGCCGCGTGGCGCGGCACGGGTCACCGGCCGCCCACCGCGGGCGACGGCGAGAACCGCACCGGCAGCTCCACCAGGCCCCGCAGCCAGGGCGAGGGCCGCCGGACCAGGGTCCGCGCCGGGACGGCGAGGTCCAGGTCCGGCAGCCGGTCCAGCACCACCTCGACACCGGTACGGGCGATGACCTCGGCGATCTCCCGCGCCGGGAACGGGCAGCGGTGCTCGCCGTGTCCGAAGGAGAAGTGCGCGTTGTTGCCGCCGGTGAGGGCGGAGCCGTGGGTGCGCACGCGGGGGTCGGAGTTGGCGCCCTGGAGACCCAGGAGGACGAGGTCGCCGGCGCGCAGCGAGCGGCCGCCGAGCCGGGTGTCGCGGGACAGCCAGCGGCCGGCCGCGTTCTGGACGGGCGCGTCCTCCCACAGCACCTCGTTCATGGCCTCCGCCACGCTGCTGCGCCCGCCGAACAGGGAGGCCGCGAACCGCTCGTCGGTGAGCATCAGCCGCAGGGAGTTGCCGATCCAGTCGGTGGTCGGCTGGTGTCCCGCGGCCAGCATGACCATCACGTCGTGCGTGACCTCCTCGACGGAGACGCCGTGGGCGGGGGCGTTCGCCAGCAGCCGGGACACCACGTCGTCCGCGGGACGCTCCCGGCGCTCCGCCACCAGCCGGGTCATCGCCTCCGTCACCCGCGCCTCGGCGGCCTGCGCCCTGCCCTGCCCGTCGAGGATGTCGGTCAACGCGGCGACCAGGCCCGGCCCCTGCTCCTCCGGGAAGCCGAACAGGTACGCCAGCACGCGGACGGGCAGCAGCGCCGCGTACTGCGCCACGAGGTCGGCCGTGCCCGCCCCGCACACCGCGTCGAGCAGTTCGTCCGCGAACCGCTCGGCGTGGCCGCGCAGCGTGAACGGGTCGACCGTCTCCAGCGCCTCGCCGAGCAGTGCCGCCCGGCGCCGGTGCCGTTCGCCGACCGCGCCGAGGATCGACGGCTGCTCCCGGCTGATCACCGGCAACAGGGGCCAGTCGGCGGGGATGTTCGGCCACTGGCTCCACAACCCGGAGTCCCTGCTGAACAGTTCCGGGTCGCTCGTGACCTGGTGCAGCTCGCGGTAGCCCAGCACCAGCCACGCCGGCACGTCCCCGTCGAGCAGGACGGGGACGACCTCGCCGTGCTCGTGCCGCAGTTCGCGGTAGAGGGCGGCGGGGTCGCCGTGGAAGCGGGCCCCGGTGAGCGTCACGGGGGCGGAGCCGGGGCCGGGTCCGGGCGGCCGGCCGTCCCCGCCGTGCTCAGAGGTTGCGAAGTCCAACGAGTACCTGCTCCAGGATGTCCAGATCGATCAGCGTGGCCTTGTGCGGGTGCCGGGCGCTGACCCGGCCCGCGGCGAGGAGGTCGGACAGCAGCACCTTCGTGATGCTCACCGGCAGCCCGAGCCCGGCGGCGATCTCGACCACCGCCGTGGGCCGCTCCGTCAGCCGCAGGATCGCCGTGTGCTCGGACTGCATCCCCGGCACCGGCTGTGACTCGGCGGTGACCAGGGTTACCAGGTCGAAGGGGGTGCCGGGCGCGGACCGGCTGCGTCCCTGGGTCAGGGTGTACAGCCGGTCGGGCAGGTCGTCCCTGCCGGGCCGGCTCATGACGTGCGGGGCGCCAGAGCCGTAGCGGAAGCAGCCGAGGTGGTCGCCGTCGTCGCGGGGCCGGCGGGGCCGGCGGGGGGCGTGGTCGCGGGGGTGGCCGGGTGCGCCGCATGGGAAGCGGTGCCGGTGGTGGGGGAGGTGCCGGTGGCGGAGCCGTCGGCCGGTGCCGGGGAGGCCGACGCGGCCTGCCGGGTGGCGGCGGCCGGGTCGGCGGGGGGCGTCGGCCGGTGGCGCGGGCGGGCGCTGAGGTGCTCGCCGAGCTGCTCCACCAGTTCGCTCATGGTGTGTCCGACGAGCCCCGCGTCGGCGTCCTCGTCCGTGACGACGGCCAGATGCGCGCCCTCGCCCGCCTCGACGATGAACAGGACCCCGCCGTGGAACTCCGCCATCGCCGACCGTACGCCGCCGCTGCCGTCACCGAACTCCACGGAGGCGCCGTGCGAGAGCGACTGCATGCCGGCGGCGATCGCGGCGAGCTGGTCCGCCTGGTCCACGGAAAGCTCGGGGGTGCGGCACAGCTTCAGCCCGTCCCGTGAGAGCACGAGCGCGTGCCGGGCGCCCGGAGTGCGTTCCAGCAAACCCTCCATGAGCCAGGTGAGCCTGTCGTCGGCGGTGGTGCCGGTGCCGGTCATGGGGTGGGGTCGCCTTCCAGGTCGGGATGCGGGTGGGGGTCCGGACGGGGATCGGGGCCGACGCTGCTGCTGCCGCTGCTGCCGCTGCTGCCGGGGCCCGGGTACGGGGCCGTCCGGGGCGCGGAGTCGTGGGACGTCGGGGCGGCGGCGGAGGGCGCGTCGGGGTCGGCCGGCTCGGGGCGGGCGTCCCGCAGGGGATCCCGGGCCGGCTCCCGCAACGCGTCCAGCCGCCACTGGACGTCCCGCGCCGCCTCGGGTTCCGGCACGGGCTCGGCCTGCCAGGGGGTCTCCCGGACCGGCTCGGTCTCGTGGGGCGGGGTCCGGGCGGGCTCGGGCCGCCATGCGGTCTCGCGGACCGGCTCGGATTCCTGCGGCGGGGTCCGGTCGGGCTCGGCCTGCCAGGGGGTCTCCCGGACCGGCTCGGAGTCCTGGGGCGGGGTCCGGTCGGGCTCGGCCTGCCAGGGGGTCTCGCGGACCGGCTCGGAGTCCCGGAGGGGGATCCGGGCGAGGCCCGGCTGCCACGGTGTGTCGCTGACCGGCTCCCACGGCTCGTCCCGTACCGGTTCGAACTCCCACCGCGCGCCGCGCACGGGCTCCGGCTCCCAGCCGGGGTCCGGTACGGGAGCGGTCGGCTCCCACGCGGGCTCCGCCGCCGGGGCCGCCTCCCAGGTCGCCCCCCGGGCGACACCCCACTCGGGTTCCCGCGCCGCCTCCAGCGCCCGCGGCGGTACGGCCGTGCCGGGCGGCGCCGTCGGGACGTCCGGGGCTGCGCCGGGCACCGGCCCAACCGGGGACTCCGCGCCGGGGTCGCGTACCGGCTCCCGCAGGGGTTCCGGCAGCAGTTCCCGCACGTACTCCGACCGGGCCTCCCGTACGGGGCCGGGCTGACCCTCCCGCACGGGTTCCGGCAGGTTCTCCCCTCCGGGGTCCGGGAGGAAGCCCTCCTGTGCCGCCGGTTCCGGGAGGTGCGTGCCCGGCGTGACCGGCACCCCCGGTGTTCCCGGCGGCGCCGGCGACTCCGTGCCGGCCGGCTGCCCGGTGGTCTCCGTGTGCCGCGCCCGCTCCGCGGGCAGGCGGAGCCCGGTGGACGGTTCGTCGCCCGTGGCCGTGCCCTGGACGAAGGCCTGGTCGAGGCCGCTCGTGCCGCGGACGGCGCGGCGGAAGCTGCTGAAGCGGACGGCGCCGCTGCCGGCGTCGTCGGCGGGCCGGGCGTCGCGGGCCGGGCGGGCGTCGTCGGCCTGGGCGCGGGTGCGGGCCTCGGCCTCGGCCAGGGACCGGCCGCGGCGGCGCCGGGGGAGGCCGCCGGGGCCCGTCGGGGCCTCCTCGGGGCCGGGGGCCGCGCCGTACGGGGACTCGTGGGTCGGCGTCGGCTCGCCGTCCAGGTCGTGCGGTGCGGGCACGGCGGCGTACGGCGCCGACCGCTCGTCCGCGGCGGCCGGGGGTGTCGCGGGCACTCCCGCCGACGGCACCGCACCGGCCAGCACGTCCTGCGGGACCAGCATCAGGACGCCCGTGCCGCCGCGGGCGGAAGGGCGGAAGGAGACCTTGAGGCCGTGCTTGCGGGCGAGGCGGCCGACGACGGCGAGCCCGAGGCGGGTGCCGATGAGGCCGGTGAGGCCGGAGTCCTCGCCGGAGACGGCGCGTTCGGCGCGGCGCAGCTGGACGTCGCTCATCACGAGGCCCGCGTCCTCGACGGAGATGATGACGCCGGCCGGGACCTCCTCGACGTAGACGTGGACCTCGGCGGTCGGCGGCGAGAAGTTCGCCGCGTTGTCGAGGAGTTCGGCGAGCGCGTGCATCACGCCCTCGGCGGCGTGCCCGGCGACGGCCGACTCGCTGGAGGAGTGCAGCCGGACCCGGCGGTAGGCGCCGATGCGGCCCATCGCGCCCCGCAGGATCGACTCCATGGGGATGGGCTTCGCCCAGCGCCGTCCGGAGCGGGCGCCCGCGAGGACGGCGACGGAGTCGGCGAGACGGCCCGCCTGCGCGGTGCGGTGGTCGAGGTGGAGCAGGTCGGCGAGGACGTCCTCGTCGGCGTGGCGCTCCTCCATGGCGCGCAGGTCGGCGAGGGTGCCGGTGGCCAGGGCCTGCATCCGGCCGGCCACGTCGGCGGTGACGGCGAGGGCGGCGGTGCGCTCGGCCTCGGCCTGCCGGGCGCGGTCGAGGAGACGGGACCGCTCCTCCTCGGCCTTGGTCTCCGACTGGGCGCGCTCGTCGGCGAGCCGGCCGCGCTCGTGGTCCAGTTCGGCGGTGAGGCGGGTCCGTTCGCGGGCGTAGTCGGCGGCGATGCGGGCGCGGTCCTGGAGGAACTCCTCGGCGATCCGCGCCCGTTCCTGCCCGAACTCGGCCGTCATCCGGGCCCGTTCCTGGAGGAGCAGCCCGGTGTCACGGGACACGGCGTCGAGACGGTGCCGCAGCGAACGGACCGACTGCCGGGCGTGGACGGCGACCGCCACGGCCAGTGTCAGCAGCAGGGCGGCGGCGCCCGCGCCACCCGCCAACGGGACCCGTAAGGACGCGGGCGCCAGCGCGACCGAGGCGCCGGCCGCGGCGGCGGCGAACACGGCGGTGACCAGGGGCAGGGGCAGGACTGAGCGGAGCGCTGGGCGGTCGCCCGGGGGGCGTGGGGGGCTGGGCGCGGTCATGGTCTGCTGTCCTCGGTCGGTTCTGGACTCGGTACTCAGTCGGTTCCTGGCCTCGGTAACACGGTCGGTCCCTGCGCGAGAAGCGACACCTGGTGCTCAATTGGGCGTCACTATATGGGAGTTCGTGACCGGGGTCGGGCTGTTTCCGGTTAGCTCCGCAGAATCCGGCCATCGCCCCGGTACCGGCCCGCCGTCACCGCGTGGTCACTGTCGGTGGCGGGATGCATGCTGGGGGGATGGACGGTCCAGGGCAGACGCGAGCAGAGGCACGGTCCGGGCGGCACGCGTCGGCGTCGGGGTCGACGTCGGGGTCGGCGGCCGGGCTGCGGGCGGCGCTGACGGCGGCCGTGCGGGGCGAGGTCGCGTTCGACGCGACCGCGCGGGCGCTCATGACCATGGACGCCTCCAACTACCGTCGCGTGCCGCTCGGCGTGGTCGCGCCCCGCGACGCCGACGACGCGGCGGCCGTCCTCGCGGTGTGCCGGGAGCACGGCGTGCCGGTGGTGGCGCGCGGGGGCGGCACCTCGATCGCCGGCCAGGCCACGGGCACGGGCGTCGTCCTGGACTTCACCCGCCACATGAACCGGCTGCTCGCCCTGGACCCCGAGGCGCGCACCGCCGTCGTCCAGCCGGGCCTCGTCCTGGACCGCCTCCAGGACGCCGCCGCCCCGCACGGCCTCCGCTTCGGCCCGGACCCCTCCACCCACAGCCGCTGCACCCTCGGCGGCATGATCGGCAACAACTCCTGCGGCTCCCACTCGGTGGCCTGGGGCACCACCGCCGACAGCGTGCGCGAGCTGTCGGTCCTCGACGGCAGGGGCGGGGCCCGCCGTCTCGGGCAGGGCTGGTCGGGCGCCCCGGACGGCCTGCGGGCCCTGGTGGAGGGCGAGTTGGCGCTGCTGCGCACCGGCTTCCCCGACCTGCCCCGCCGGATCTCCGGCTACGCCCTCGACACCCTGCTGCCCGAGCGGGGCGCCGACGTGGCCCGCGCCTTCTGCGGCTCCGAGGGCACCCTCGGCGTCCTCACGGAGGCGGTCGTACGCCTCGTGGAGGCTCCCCGCGCGCGTGCCCTCGCCGTCCTCGCGTACGCCGACGAGAGCGCGGCGGCCGAGGCTGCCCCCGCGCTGCTGCCGCACGGCCCGCTGACCGTGGAGGGCATGGCGGCCGACCTCGTCCCGCCGGGCACGTCCGGGCTGCCGCCGGGTGGGGCGTGGCTGTTCGTGGAGACCGGCGGCGGCACGGCCGCCGAGGCGCGGGCGCACGCCGACGCGATCGTGCGCGCGGCGGACGCGGCCGACGCGCTGGTGGTCACCGACCCCGCCGCCCAGCGCGCCCTGTGGCGGGTCCGCGAGGACGCCAGCGGGACGGCGACGAGGATGCCCGACGGCAGCGAGGCATGGCCCGGCTGGGAGGACTGCGCGGTCCCGCCCGCCCGGCTCGGCGCGTACCTCCGCGACTTCCGCGGCCTCCTCCGCGCCCACGGCCTGCGCGGCACCCCCTACGGCCACTTCGGCGACGGCTGCATCCACGTCCGGATCGACTTCGACCTCCTCACCGGGCCCGGCGTCGCCCGCTTCCGCCGCTTCTCGGAGGACCTCGCCGACCTGGTCGTCTCCCACGGCGGCTCCCTCTCCGGGGAGCACGGCGACGGCCAGGCGCGGGCCGAACTGCTGCCGAGGATGTACGGCCCCGACCTGATCGCGCTGTTCGAGCGCGCCAAGGCCCTCTGGGACCCCGACGACCTGCTGAACCCCGGCATGCTCGTCCGCCCGGCCCCCCTGGACAGCAACCTGCGCTTCGCGCCGCTGCCCCGCGGACCGGTCCCGGTGGTGTTCGGATACCCGGAGGACGGCGGTGACTTCCCGGCGGCCGTACGACGCTGCGTGGGCGTCGCCAAGTGCCGTACGACGGAGGTGGTTCCGGGCTCCGGTGCGGTCATGTGCCCCTCCTTCCGCGCGACCGGCGAGGAGCAGCACTCGACGCGGGGCCGGGCGCGCCTCCTGCACGAGATGCTCGCCGGTGAGGTGGTCACCGACGGCTGGCGCTCGCCCGAGGTACGGGACGCGCTGGATCTCTGCCTGTCCTGCAAGGGCTGCCGCTCGGACTGCCCCGTCGGCGTCGACATGGCCACGTACAAGGCGGAGTTCCTCCACCACCACTACGCGGGCCGCCGCCGCCCGGCCGCCCACTACAGCATGGGCCGCCTGCCGGTGTGGCTCCGCCTGGTCGCCCGCACCCGCACGGCCGCCCTCGTCAACGCCCTGGCGGGCATCCGCCCCCTGGCCGACCTGGCGAAACGGCTGGGCGGGATCGCGGGGGAGCGGGACCTGCCGAGGCCGGCGACGGTGCCGTTCTCCCGGTGGTACCGGGGGTGGGCCGGGGAGCGGGACGAGGGGGAGGCCCGGAGCGCGCCGCCGGCCACGGTGCTGCTGTGGACCGACACGTTCACGGAGTACCTCTCCCCGTCCGTGGGGCGGGCAGCGCTCCGGGTGCTGGAGGCGGCCGGACTCCGGGTGATCGTGCCGGCGACGCCCCGGACGCGGTGGAAACCGTCCTGGCCGAAACGGACGGAGGCGGGCGAGGAGGCCGCCCTCACCCGGTCCGCCCTCACCCGGTCCCCCCTCACCCGGTGGAATCCGGCCCGGCCCCTGTTCACGATGCGCCGGGGCAGGCTCTGCTGCGGCCTGACGTACATCTCGACGGGCCAGCTCGACCAGGCCCGCGCGGTGCTGCGCCGCACGCTGGACCTGCTGGACCCGTTCCTCGCCCCCGCCCCCGGAGGGCCGCCGGACCCGCCCCTCGTCGTCCTCGAACCGAGCTGCGCGGCGACGCTCCGCTCGGACCTGCCCGAGCTGCTCCCCGACGACCCCCGGGCCGCCCGGGTGGCCGCCTCCGTCGTGACGTTCGCCGAGGCCCTGGAGCGGTACGCCCCCGGCTGGACCCCGCCCGTCCTCGACCGCCCGGTGGTCGGCCAGACCCACTGCCACCAGCACGCGGTACTGGGCGACGCCCCCGACCGCCGCCTCCGCGCCGCCGCCGGTCTCACCGGCGACCTCAGCGGCGGCTGCTGCGGACTCGCCGGCAACTTCGGCTTCGAGCGGGGCCACTACGACGTGTCCGTCGCCTGCGCCGAGGAGCAGCTCCTCCCGGCGGTGAGGGGGGCGGCCGACGACGCGGTGGTCCTGGCGGACGGGTTCTCCTGCCGGACACAGCTGGCCCAACTGGCCGGGAGACGGGGATCGCATCTGGCGGAGGTCCTGGCGGAAGCACTGACCCGGAACCCGGAACCCGCAGCGGCCCACGACAGCCCAGGAGGGCACGGACACGGGCACGGACAAGGGCATGGCGGAGGCGCTGAGCACTGAGCAGGCGCCGCGGCCCGGCCGAGTCCCGCCAGGGAGCGGACGCGCGGCTCACGGTGCGGCCGGGGCGCCGCCGCCGGTACGCGCGGGTGGTGCCGAGTCACGGGTGCGGGCCGGAAGGCGCAGGCGCCCGTCGTGGACTTCGGCGATCCGGTCGACGGCGGTCAGGTGGGTGCGGTCGTGGGTGACCAGGACGGTGGCGGTGGCCTGCTGGTGGGTGAGGCGGGCGATGAGGTCGACGACGGCGGCGCCGCGTTCGTGGTCGAGGGCGCTGGTGGGTTCGTCGACCAGGAGGACCGTGGGGTCGTTCATCAGGGCGCGGGCGATGTTGACGCGCTGGCGCTGGCCGCCGGAGAGCTGGTGGGGGCGACGGCCGGACTGGTCGGCCAGGCCGACGGCGTCGAGGAGTTCCATCGCCCGGTTCCGGGCGGTGCGCGTTCTGCGGCCGTCGATCCGGGCCATGACCTGGAGCTGTTCCACGGCGGTGAGGGAGGGCACCAGGTTGGGCTGCTGGAAGACGATGCCGATCGTGTGGCGGCGCAGTGCGGTGAGTTCTCCGCGGGTCATGCCGGTGGTGGCGGTGCCGTCGACGGTGACGGTGCCGGCGTCGGGCGTGACGAGGGTGGCGGCGACGGCCAGCAGGCTGGACTTGCCGGAGCCGGAGGGGCCGACGACGGCGGTCAGGCTGCCTCCGGGAACCTCCAGGCTGACCTGGTCGAGGGCGGTCAGACGGGTGTCGCCGTCGGGGTAGGTGAGGGTGATGTCGGTCAGGCGCAGGCTCATCGGGCGCTCCCCAGGGCGGTCAGCGGGTCGACGGAGGTGATGCGGCGGATGGAGAGGGCCGCCCCGAGGGCACCGAGGAGGATCATCACGGCCGCCGGGAGCAGGAGGGTGGACGGAGTGAGCAGGAACGGCACGGCGGAGCCGGAGATCAGGGCGCCCAGGGCGGCGGCGATGCCGGTGCCGAGCAGGGTGCCGCCGGCGAGCAGGACGACGGCCTGGCCGAGGGCGTCCCGGAGAAGGCCGGCGGTGGAGGCGCCCAGGGCCTTCAGCACGGCGACGTCGCCGCCGCGCTGGATGGTCCAGACGGTGAAGAAGGCCCCGACGACGAGGGCGGACATGGCGAACAGGAAGCCGCGCATCAGCTGCAGGGAGCCGTTCTCGGAGGTGTAGGAACCGATCGCGGACAGCGAGTCCTCGGTGGACACCGTCCTGGTGCCGGCCCGGAGGTCGGTGGCCCGCACATCGGTCCCGGAGGTGGTGTTCAGGGCGATGACGGTGGCCCTCGTACCGTGGCCGCCGCCGGTGGGCGGCGCGGTCCGCTGCCAGACGTCCAGGCTGGTCCACACGACGGGGGTGTGGCTGAAGGAGGCGTCGCCCTTCACGGCGGCCACCTTGAGCTGCTGTCCCGCCAGGGTGAGGGAGTCGCCGGCCCGCACGCCGAGGTCGTCGGCGGCCGGGGTGGACAGCACCACGGCGCTGTCGCTGATCTTGTCGCCGTCGGGGGCGAGGGGGGAGCCGGGCTCGACACCGAAGGCCGAGACGGCGGCGTTCCTGTCCCCGGCGGTGGCGTCGGCCGTGCTGATCCCCAGGGGTTCGGCGCTCTCGACGCCGGGCGCGCCGGACCACCGCTGCCACTGCTGCCGGGTGACGGTGGAGTGGGAGTAGGACAGGTCCTGACCGCCGCCGGGGGCCTGGAAGGCGATCTTGTCGGCGGGCAGTCCCGTGATCGCGGAGATGTTCTGCCGGCCCAGTCCGGCCGTCAGCCCGGACAGCAGCCCGACCAGCAGGGTGATCAGCACGATCACGGTCCCCATCAGGGCGAAGCGCCCCTTGGCGAACTTCAGGTCTCTCCAGGCGACGAACACGGCCGGGGCCCGTCCTTTCCGACGGCGGAAGCGGTACGACCCCACCGTGGCGGCCGGCCCCCCGGGTGCGCGTCTGGCGTGCGACGGCACCTCGCGGGCCGAAGGACGGCGCGGGAGTTGTACCTTTCGATGGAGGCCCCGGGGCGCCTGCCTCCGTACCCTGGGACGCACTGTGAACGCCGCCGCCCCCGCCCTGACCCCGACCCCGCGCGCCCTGGCCTGGTGCCTGCACCTGCTGGTCATCGGCCTGCTCGCCCTGGCCGCCGGCCGGGCCGTGACCGGCGACCGGCCCCACGCCGGGTCGATCGTCGCGGCGGCAGCGGCGTGCGGTGCGGTGTACGCGGTCGGGCCCGTGCTGCCGGGCGTGCGCCGCTCGCGGCGGGCCGCCGCGCTGTGGCTGGCCGCCGTGGGCGCCTGCTGGCTGGTGCTGCTGGCCCTGACCCCCGACGCCGTGTGGGTGGCCTTCCCGCTGTACTTCCTCCAGCTGCACCTGCTGCCCCGCCGCGCCGGAGGGGCGGCGGTGACCGCCACCGCGGCGGCGGCCGTCGCGGGCTTCGCCGCCCACCAGCACTCCTTCAGCCCCGCCATGGCCATCGGTCCGGCGCTCGGCGCCGCCGTGGCCGTCGCGGTGGTGTGGGGGTACCAGGCGCTGTACCGGGAGAGCGAACGCCGCCGCCGCCTGATCGAGGAACTCACGGCCACCCGCGCCGACCTGGCCGCCGCCCAGCACACCGCCGGTGTCCTGGCCGAGCGCGACCGCCTGGCCCGCGAGATCCACGACACCCTCGCCCAGGGGCTGTCCAGCATCCAACTGCTGCTGCGCGCCGCCGAACGGGCCCTGCCCCACGCGCCGCAGAACGCCGCCCGCCACGTCGAGCAGGCACGTCAGGCCGCCGTCGACAACCTCGCCGAGGCCCGCCGCTTCGTCGCCGCTCTCACCCCGCCCACACTGGAAGGCACCACCCTGGCCGGCGCCCTGGAACGGCTGTGCGCCACCACCTCCGCCCGGCACCGGCTCACCGCACGCCTGCACCTCACCGGCGCCCCCACCCCGCTGGCGACCGCGCACGAGGTCGCCCTGCTGCGCATCGCCCAGTCCGCCCTGGCGAACACCGTCCACCACGCCGAGGCCACCACCGCCGACGTCACCCTCGGCTACCGCGGTGACCACGTCGCCCTCGACGTCGTCGACGACGGACGCGGCTTCGACCCCGCCGGCCTGCCCGTTCCCGACCCCGAGGCCGGCGGGTTCGGGCTGGCCGCCATGCGGGCCCGCGCCCACGCCCTCGGCGGCACCCTCACCGTCGTGTCCGCCCCCGGCCACGGCACCGCGCTGACCGCCCGGCTGCCCCTGACTCCGCCGCCCGAGACCGAGCCGGAGCCGGAGCCGGGGCCGGAGTCCGTGCCAGAGCCGGAGCCCGAGCCGGAGCCCGCGCCCGCGCCCCAGCCCGAGGCCCGCCCATGACCGACGACACCCCCATCCGCCTGCTCCTCGCCGACGACCACCCCGTCGTACGGGCCGGACTGCGCGCCGTGCTGGAAACCGAGCCGGGCGTCGTCGTCATGGCCGAGGCCGCCACCGCCGAGGATGCCGTCACCCGCGCCGCCGAGGGCGACATCGACGTCGTCCTGATGGACCTGCAGTTCGGCAGGGGCATGGGCGGCGCCGAGGCCACCGCGCGGATCACCGCCCGGCCGGGAGCCCCCCGCGTGCTGATCGTCACCACCTACGACTCCGACGCGGACACCCTGCCCGCCATCGAGGCCGGCGCCACCGGCTACCTCCTCAAGGACGCCCCTCCCGAGGACCTGGCCGCCGCCGTACGCACCGCGGCCGCCGGCCGCACCACACTGGCGCCCACGGTCGCCCACCGGCTGATGAACCGGCTGCGCGCCCCCGGCACCACCCTGACCCGGCGCGAGACCGAGGTCCTCGCCCTGGTCGCCGAGGGCCTGTCCAACCAGGCCGTCGCCGCCCGGCTCCATCTGACCGAGGGCACCGTCAAGTCCCACCTGGCCCGCGTCTACGCCAAGCTCGACGTCGACTCACGCACCGCCGCCGTCGCCACCGCCACCGGCCTCGGCCTCATCCGCCGCTGACCGGGCGCGCGGCGCCCCCAGGGGCGAGGCGCTCGCCGGGAAGCCGGCCGACTCGGTCCCGGCGCCGCCCTACACGTCCCTGAGGCCCGTCGCCCGCCCCTCCGCGTCCCACACCACTTCCCGGACGCCCACCACGGCGTCCCGGTTGAGCGGCCCGAACACATGCGGGAACAGGACGTCGTCCCCGACCCCCGGCGGCGGGGCGGGCGCCGCGGCCTCGAATTCCACCCGGGCGTCGAGCCGCCCCTCGTCGATCATGAGCACGTGCAGCGGCTTCGGCGCGTCCCGGTAGAACGCGTTGACGACGGCGACGGTCGTCGCCTCGTCGGGCGAACAGTGCACGAACCCGTCCTCGGCGAGCGAGCCGGGAGCGTAGGGCTGACCGGGCCGGGAATTCCAGGCTTCGAGCGACACGACGTGGTGGATCATGGCCCGGTTATACAACAACCGACTCGACCGCCCCCGCCCGTCACCCCGGTGACCGGTGACCGGGGACCGGGGCCGCCCTCGCGCCCGACCCCGGCCGCGCGTTCGTCGGTCAGCCGAGCTGTCTCAGCCGCTGCCCGCGACTCTCGGCCACCCGCAGCGCGCCCGGCCCTCACCCCGCCACCTCCGCCTTCCCCCGCCCCACCTGCGTCCGTACCGCCCCCATGCTCGCGCCGATGACCAGCGCGATCGCGAGGGACTCCGCCGCGGACAGGGTCTGGTGGAGGACGAGGAAGCCGGCGGCCGCCGCGAGCGCCGGTTCCAGGCTCATGAGGACGGCGAACGTGGAGGAGGGCAGGCGGCGCAGCGCGAGGAGTTCCAGGGTGTAGGGGAGGACGGAGGACAGCACGGCGACGGCGGCGCCCAGCGCCAGGGTCGTCGGGTCCAGGAGCCGGGTCCCGGACTCGACCACGCCGAGCGGCAGGAACAGCACCGCCGCGACCACCATGGCCAGCGCCAGCCCGTCGGCCTGCGGGAACCGTCGGCCCGTACGGGCGCTGAAGACGATGTACGCCGCCCACATCGCCCCGGCGGACAGCGCGAACGCCACACCGACCGGGTCGAGACCGCCGAAGCCGCCGCTCCCGCCGCCGCCGAGGAGGAAGACCCCGCACAGGGCGAGTCCGGCCCACACGAGGTTCACCGCGCGGCGGGACGCGACGACGGACAGGACGAGAGGGCCCAGCACCTCCAGGGTGACGGCGGGGCCGAGGGGGATACGGGCGAGGGACTGGTAGAAGAGGCCGTTCATCGCGGCCATGGTGATGCCGAAGGCCACGACGGTGCCCCAGTCCGCGCGCGAGTGGCCGCGCAGCCGGGGCCGGCACACCACGAGCAGGACGAGCGCGGCCACCGCCAGCCGCAGAGCCACCACCCCGAGTGCCCCGGCCCGAGGCATCAGCGTCACCGCCAGCGCCCCGCCGAACTGCACCGACACCCCGCCGGCCAGCACGAGACCCACGGGCCCGAGCGAACCGAACCTGCGAGGGCCCGCCGAGGGCGCGGCCGGGGCCGGCGCCGCCGCCGTCGGGGGAACGGACGCGGACGTGAACGCGGACGTGGAGGTGGGCGCAGACGTGGAGGCGGGCGCGGACGTGGACGCGGATCCGGGCCGGTCGGCGCTGGGGAGTGTCACGGGAGCCGTCCAGGGAGCGGGGAGGGAAGGAGCTGTGTTCAGTATGGATGACTGTGCGGTCCAGGCTAGTGGACCAAGACAGGGGTGTAAATCAATTTCGGGGCTTACTCATCGTCAGTTTCCCCGGCCCACGGCGGCAACCCGGCATTAAAAATGCAAGCATGCTTGCTTGTTTAGGGCCGCCCTGCCATCCTCCCCTCCATGGCCGACCCGACGCCCGTCATCGACGACCTCCACGCCGAGAGTGATGAACTCGACGCCCTCGTCGCCGAGTTGCCCGTGGAACGGTGGGCGCTCGCCACCCCCGCGCCACGCTGGACGATCGCCCACCAGATCGCCCATCTCACCTGGACCGACCGTGCCGCCCTGCTCGCCGTCACCGATCAGCGGGCCTTCGCCCACGAGGTGGAGAACGCGCTGACGCAACCCGGCGACTTCGTGGACAACGGAGCCGAGGAGGGCGCGGGCAAACCACCGGACCGGATCCTCGCGGACTGGCGGGCGGCCCGCACGGCCCTGGAGGACGCGCTGCGGGCCGCCCCCGACGGTGCGCGGTACCCCTGGTTCGGGCCGCCCATGGCCACCGCGTCGATGGCGAGCGCGCGGCTGATGGAGACCTGGGCCCACGGCCAGGACGTCGCCGACGCCCTGGGCGTGACCCGTGTCCCCACCGACCGGCTCCGCCATGTCGCCCGGCTCGGCGTCCGCACCCGCGACTTCTCCTTCGGGATGAACTCCCTGACCCCGCCGTTCGAGGAGTTCCGCGTCGAACTCACCGCCCCCTCGGGCGCGTTGTGGGCGTACGGTCCCGAGGACGCCGCCGAGCGCGTCACCGGCCCCGCCGTCGACTTCTGCCTCCTGGTCACCCAGCGCGCCCACCGCGCCGACCTCGCGCTGCGTGCCGAGGGCGCCGACGCCGACCGCTGGCTCGACATCGCCCAGGCCTTCGCCGGCCTGCCGGGGCGGGGGCGCGAGCCGAGGGGGGCGGCGCGATGACCGTCCTGCGCATCGGCAACGCCTCCGGGTTCTACGGCGACCGCTTCGACGCCCTGCGCGAGATGCTCACCGGCGGCGACCTCGACGTCCTCACCGGCGACTACCTCGCCGAGCTGACCATGCTCATCCTCGGCCGCGACCGTCTGAAGGACCCCGCCGCCGGGTACGCGCGGACGTTCCTGCGCCAGCTGGAGGAGTGCCTGGGCCTCGCCCACGAGCGCGGCGTGCGGATCGTCACCAACGCCGGCGGCCTCAACCCCGCCGGACTCGCCGACGCCGTACGGGCGCTCGCCGACCGGCTCGGCCTCCCCGTGCGGGTCGCGCACGTCGAGGGCGACGACCTCACCGCCCGGCACCCCGGCAGCCTCGCCGCCCACGCCTACCTCGGCGGCTTCGGCATCGCGGCCTGTCTGCGGGAGGGCGCCGACGTCGTCGTCACCGGCCGCGTCACCGACGCGGCCCTGGTCACCGGGCCAGCCGCCGCCCACTTCGGCTGGGGGCCGGGGGAGTACGACCGTCTCGCGGGCGCCGTCGTCGCCGGGCACGTGCTGGAGTGCGGCACCCAGGCCACCGGCGGCAACTACGCCTTCTTCGCCGACGGCGACATCCGCCGCCCCGGCTTCCCGCTCGCCGAACTCCACGAGGACGGCAGCTGTGTCATCACCAAGCACCCCGGCACCGGCGGCTTCGTCGACACCGGCACCGTCACCGCCCAACTGCTGTACGAGACGGCCGGTGCCCGCTACGCGGGACCCGACGTCACCGCCCGCCTCGACACCGTACGGCTCATCCAGGACGGCCCCGACCGGGTCCGTGTCGAGGGGGTGCGCGGCGAGGCCCCGCCGCCCACCCTCAAGGTCGGGCTCAACCGGCTCGGCGGCTTCCGCAACGAGGTCGTCTTCGTGCTGACCGGCCTCGACATCGAGGCGAAGGCCGCCGTCGTCCAGGCCCAGATGGCGGACGCCCTCGCCAAGTCGCCGCCGCGGGAGGTGCGGTGGGAGCTGGCGCGGACCGACCACCCCGACGCCCCCACCGAGGAGACCGCCAGCGCGCTGCTCCGCCTCGTCGTCCGGGACCCGAACCCCGAGACCGTGGGCCGCGCGCTCAGCGGGGCCGCCATCGAACTGGCCCTCGCCAGCTATCCCGGCTTCCACGTCCTGCAACCGCCGGGGAAGGGCGCTCCCTACGGGGTCTTCGAGGACGTGTACGTCGACCAGGGGGCCGTGGAGCACACCTCCGTCCTGCACGACGGCCGCCGGATCCCCGTACCCCCGCCGCACGACACCCTCGTACCGCTCCCCGTCGACGAACCGCCCCTGCCCGAGCCGCTGCCGGCCGGGCTGCCCACCCGCCGCGCGCCCCTCGGGCTTGTCGCCGGGGCCCGCAGCGGCGACAAGGGCGGCACCGCCAACATCGGCCTGTGGGCCCGCACCGACGACGCCTGGCGGTGGCTCGCCCACACCCTCACCACCGACCGGCTGCGCGCCCTCCTCCCGGAGACCGCCGACCTGCCCGTCACCCGTCACCCGCTGCCGGAACTGCGCGCCCTGAACTTCGTCGTCGAGGGCATCCTCGGCGCGGGCGTCGCCTCCCAGCACCGGTTCGACCCGCAGGCCAAGGCCCTCGGCGAATGGCTCCGCTCCCGCCACCTGGACATCCCGGAGGTACTCCTGTGACCGCCCGCCGACCCGCCCCGCCGGAGCCCGCCGCCCCGCCGGAGGTCCGCCCCGCCCCGTCGGAGGTGCGCCGGTGACCGTCCTCGCCTCCGCCCTCGACCCGAACGGCCCCGACCACACCGCGAACCGCGAGGCGATGCTCGCCAAGCTCGCCGAACTCGACGCCGAGCACGCCAAGGCCCTCGCGGGCGGCGGCGAGAAGTACGTCACCCGGCACCGGGGGCGCGGCAAGCTCCTCGCCCGCGAACGCATCGAACTGCTCCTCGACCCGGACACGCCCTTCCTGGAACTGTCGCCGCTGGCCGCCTGGGGCAGCGACTACACGGTGGGCGCCTCCCTCGTCACCGGCATCGGTGTCGTCGAGGGCGTGGAGTGCCTGATCACCGCCAACGACCCGACCGTGCGCGGCGGCGCCTCCAACCCCTGGTCCCTGAAGAAGGCCCTGCGCGCCAACGACATCGCCCTCGCCAACCGGCTGCCGTGCATCAGCCTCGTCGAGTCCGGCGGCGCCGACCTGCCCTCCCAGAAGGAGATCTTCATCCCGGGCGGCGCCATCTTCCGCGACCTCACCCGCCTGTCCGCCGCCGGCATCCCCACCGTCGCCGTCGTCTTCGGCAACTCCACCGCGGGCGGCGCCTACGTGCCCGGCATGTCCGACCACGTGATCATGGTCAAGGAGCGGGCGAAGGTGTTCCTCGGCGGCCCGCCGCTGGTGAAGATGGCCACCGGCGAGGAGAGCGACGACGAGTCCCTCGGCGGCGCCGAGATGCACGCGCGCGTGTCGGGCCTCGCCGACCAGTTCGCCGTCGACGAGCACGACGCCCTGCGCCAGGCCCGCCGCGTCGTCGCCCGCCTCAACCACCGCAAGGCCCACCCCGACCCCGGACCCGCGGCACCCCCGAAGTACGACGCGGAGGACCTGCTGGGGATCGTCCCGGCCGACCCGAAGGTGCCCTTCGACCCCCGCGAGGTCATCGCCCGCATCGTCGACGCCTCCGACTTCGACGAGTTCAAGCCCCTGTACGGCACCAGCCTCACCACCGGCTGGGCCACCCTCCACGGCTATCCCGTCGGCATCCTCGCCAACGCCCAGGGGGTCCTGTTCAGCGCGGAGTCCCAGAAGGCCGCCCAGTTCATCCAGCTCGCCAACCAGCGCGACATCCCGCTGCTGTTCCTCCACAACACCACCGGCTACATGGTCGGCAAGGAGTACGAGCAGGGCGGCATCATCAAGCACGGCGCGATGATGATCAACGCGGTCAGCAACTCGAAGGTCCCGCACCTGTCGGTCCTGCTGGGCGCCTCCTACGGCGCCGGCCACTACGGCATGTGCGGCCGCGCCTACGATCCCCGCTTCCTGTTCGCCTGGCCCAGCGCCAAGTCCGCCGTCATGGGCCCGCAGCAGCTCGCGGGCGTCCTGTCGATCGTCGCCCGCCAGTCGGCCGCCGCCAAGGGACACCCCTACGACGACGACGCCGACGCCGCGCTGCGCGCCATGGTGGAGCAGCAGATCGAGTCCGAGTCGCTGCCCCTGTTCCTGTCCGGGCGGCTCTACGACGACGGCGTCATCGACCCGCGCGACACCCGCACCGTTCTCGGCCTGTGCCTGTCGGCCATCCACACCGCCCCCTACGAGGGCGCCCGCGGCGGCTTCGGCGTCTTCCGGATGTGAGGGACCACGTGATCACTTCAGTGCTCGTCGCCAACCGGGGCGAGATCGCCTGCCGCATCTTCCGCACCTGCCGCGGGATGGGCATCCGCACCGTCGCCGTCCACTCCGACGCCGACTCGACCGCCCTCCACACACGAGTCGCCGACGAGGCCGTACGCCTGCCGGGCGCGGCCCCCGCCGACACGTACCTGCGCGGCGACCTCGTCGTGAAGGCCGCCCTCGCCGCCGGTGCCGACGCCGTCCACCCCGGCTACGGCTTCCTCTCCGAGAACGCCGACTTCGCCCGCGCCGTCCTCGACGCCGGCCTCACCTGGATCGGCCCGCCCCCCGAGGCGATCGAGGCGATGGCGTCGAAGACCCGCGCCAAACAGCTCATGGGCCTCGCCCCCCTCACCGAGGTCACCGAGGCCGACCTCCCGGTCCTGGTGAAGGCCGCCGCGGGCGGCGGCGGCCGCGGCATGCGCGTCGTCCGCCGCCTCGACGACCTCGACGCCGCCCTGGAGGCCGCCCGCGCCGAGGCCACGAGCGCCTTCGGTGACGGCGAGGTGTTCACCGAGCCGTACGTCGAGGACGGCCGCCACGTCGAGGTGCAGATCCTCGCCGACACCCACGGCACCGTGTGGGCCCTCGGCACCCGCGACTGCACCCTGCAACGCCGCCACCAGAAGGTCGTCGAGGAGGCCCCCGCCCCCGGTCTCCCGGAGCACCTCGAAGCCGAACTGCGCACCCTCGCCGTGCGCGCCGCGCACGCCGTCTCCTACGTCGGCGCCGGCACCGTCGAGTTCCTCGTCGCCGACGGCCGCGCCCACTTCCTGGAGATGAACACCCGACTCCAGGTCGAACACCCGGTGACGGAGGCCGTGTTCGGCCTCGACCTGGTCGCCGAACAGCTCCGCGTCGCCGAGGGCGCCGCCCTCGCCGCCGACCCCCCGGCCCCGCACGGCCACGCCGTCGAGGCCCGCCTCTACGCCGAGGACCCCGCCACCGGCTGGACCCCGCAGACCGGCACCCTGCACCGGCTGACCGTCCCCGACGACGTCCGCGTCGACACCGGCTACACCGACGGCGACGAGATCGGCGTCCACTACGACCCGATGATCGCCAAGGTCGTCGCCCACGCCCCCACCCGCGCCGAGGCCCTCCGCAAGCTCGCCGGCGCCCTGGAGCGCACCACGATCCACGGCCCCACCACCAACCGGGCCCTGCTGGTCCACTCCCTGCGCCACGACGAGTTCACCACGGCCCGCATGACCACGGCGTTCTACGACCGCCACCTGCCCCGTCTCACCGACCCCGCCCCCGATCCGCACGCCCCCCTGGCCGCCGCCCTCGCCGACGCGCGCGCCCACGGCGACCCCCGCTTCGGCGGCTGGCGCAACCTCCCCTCCGGCCCCCACACCCGGCGCTACGAACGGGCCGGTGAGGAACACGAGGTGACGTACCGTCACACCAGGAACGGCCTGGAGGCCGACGGCGTGACCGTCGTCCACACCGACGCCGACCGGGTGGTCCTCGAAGCCGACGGCGTCCGCAGGACGTACGAGGTGACCCGCTACGGCGACACCCGTTACGTCAACACCACCGAGCTGAGGGCCCTGCCCCGCTTCCCCGACCCCACCACCGTCCAGGCCGCCGGTTCCCTCCTGGCCCCCATGCCCGGCACGGTCGTCCGCCTCGCGGAAGGCCTGACCCAGGGCGCCACCGTGGAGGCGGGCCAACCCCTCCTCTGGCTGGAGGCGATGAAGATGGAACACCGGATCACCGCACCGGCGACGGGCACCCTGACCAGCCTGAACGTGGCCGTGGGCGACCAGGTGGAACCGGGCGCGCTCCTCGCCGTGGTCGAAGGCGACCACCGCTAGGGGCGCGGGGACGTACCGACATGCGGCTGCGCCGCGTGAGCGCCACCACCCCCCCACGCACCCGCACACTCCACCCGACCGATGCACCCTCCCCTTCAGGAGCCCTCATGTCCTCCGTGATCGAATCCGAAGAACACCAGGCCCTACGGGCCGCGGTCGCCGCCCTCGGCAAACGCCACGGCCGCGACTACGCCCCCGAGGCCCTCTGGTCCGAGGCCGCCAAGCTCGGCTACCTCGGCGTCAACCTGCCGGAGGCGTACGGCGGGGGCGGCGGCGGCATCTACGAACTCTCCATCGTCCTGGAGGAACTCGCCGCCGCCGGCTGCCCCCTGCTCATGATGGTGGTGTCCCCGGCCATCTGCGCCACGGTCATCGCCCGCTTCGGCACCGACGACCAGAAGGCCGCGTGGCTGCCCGCCCTGGCGGACGGCACCCGCACCATGGCCTTCGGCATCACCGAACCCGACGCCGGCTCCAACAGCCACCGCATCACCACCACCGCCCGCCGCGACGGCGCCGACTGGCTGCTCACCGGCCGCAAGGTCTTCATCTCCGGCGTCGACAAGGCCGACGCCACCCTCATAGTCGGCCGCACCGAGGACGCCCGCACCGGCAGCCTGAAGCCCTGCCTGTTCATCGTCCCCCGGGACACCCCCGGCTTCGCGTACCGGCCCATCGACATGGAAATCCGGGCCTCCGAGTGGCAGTTCGAGCTGGCCTTCGACGACATGAGGCTCCCCGCCGACGCGCTCGTCGGCGACGAGAACGCCGGCCTGCTCCAGTTGTTCGCCGGCCTCAACCCCGAACGCATCATGACGGCCGCGTTCGCCCTCGGCATGGCCCGCTACGCCCTCGGCCGCGCCGTCGAGTACGCCCGCGAACGCACCGTGTGGCGTCAGCCCATCGGTGCCCACCAGGCCATCGCCCACCCCCTCGCCCAGTCCCACATCGAGGTCGAACTGGCCCGCCTGATGATGCAGAAGGCGGCCCACCTCTACGACAGCGGGGACGACGCGGCCGCCGGCGAGGCCGCCAACATGGCGAAGTACGCCGCCGGCGAGGCCTGTGTGAAGGCCGTCGACCAGTCCGTGCACACCCTCGGCGGCAACGGCCTCACCCGCGAGTTCGGTCTCGCCTCACTGATCACCGCCTCCCGGGTGTCCCGGATCGCCCCCGTCAGCCGGGAGATGATCCTCAACTACGTCTCCCACCAGACCCTCGGCCTGCCCAAGTCCTACTGACGTCCCGTGACGTCCCCCTGAGCCGCGCCCCACCCGCACCCAGTCACCGACGCCCCCACAGGTGGTGAACGGCGGCCGCCGGGCCCCCAGCCGCGCACGCCGCAGCCGACTCCAGCCGTACTGCCAGGAGGAACCATGTTCCGCAGCGAGTACGCAGACATCCAGCCCGTCGACCTGCCCATCCACGACGCCGTCCTCGGCCACGCCGCCGACCACGGCGACACCCCGGCGCTGATCGACGGCGTCGAAGGCACCACCCTCACCTACGCGCAGCTCGACCTCTTCCACCGGCGGCTCGCCGCCGCCCTCACCGAGGCCGGCCTCCGCAAGGGAGACGTCCTCGCCCTGCACAGCCCCAACACCATCGCCTACCCGACCGCGTTCTACGCCGCCACCCGCGCCGGGGCCACCGTCACCACCGCGCACCCCCTCGCCACCGCCGCGGAGTTCGCCAAGCAGCTCACCGACTCGGGCGCCCGCTGGATCATCACGGTCTCCCCGCTCCTCGACACCGCACGCGCCGCCGCCGAACGCGCCGGCGGCGTGCGGGAGATCCTCGTCTGCGACAGCGCCCCCGGCCACCGCTCCCTCATCGACCTGCTCGGCACGACCGCCCCCGAGCCGGTCGTCGACATCGACCCGGCGACCGACCTCGCGGTCCTGCCCTACTCCTCCGGCACGACCGGCGTCCCCAAGGGCGTCATGCTCACCCACCGGTCGATCGCCACCAACCTCGCCCAGCTCGAACCCGTGATGCCCGCCGCCCCCGGCGACCGCGTCCTCGCCGTCCTGCCGTTCTTCCACATCTACGGCCTCACCGCCCTGATGAACGCCCCGCTGCGCCGCGGCGCCACCGTCGTCGTCCTGCCCCGCTTCGACCTGGAGGTCTATCTGGCCGCCATCGAGAAGCACCGCATCACCCACCTCTACGTGGCGCCGCCCATCGTCCTCGCGCTGGCCAAGCACCCCGCCGCCGAGCGGTACGACCTGTCCTCGGTCCGGCACGTGCTGTCCGCCGCCGCGCCCCTCGACGCCCGGCTCGCCGCCGCGTGCTCCGCCCGCCTCGGCCTGCCGCCCGTCGTCCAGGGCTACGGCATGACCGAACTCTCGCCCTGCTCCCACCTGGTCCCCCTCGACCAGGCCGCCGCCGCGCCCCCCGGCACCGTCGGCAAACTCATCGCCGGCACCGAGATGCGGATCGTCTCCCTCGACGACCCCGCCGAGGACGTCCCCGTCGGCGAACCCGGCGAGGTCCTCATCCGGGGCCCCCAGGTCATGAAGGGCTACCTCGGCCGCCCCGACGCCACCGCCGCCATGATCGACGCCGACGGCTGGCTCGCCACCGGCGACATCGCCCGCTGCGACGCCGACGGCTGGCTCCACGTCGTCGACCGCGTCAAGGAACTCATCAAGTACAAGGGCTTCCAGGTCGCCCCCGCCGAACTCGAAGCCCTTCTCGTCACCCACCCCGGCATCGCCGACGCCGCCGTCATCGGCCGCTACAACGACGACGGCAACGAGGTCCCGCACGCCTTCGTCGTCCCCCACCCCACCACCGCCCTCACCGAGGCCGACGTCATGACGTACGTCGCCGAACGCGTCGCCCCCTACAAACGCGTCCGCCACGTCACCTTCGTCGACGGCGTCCCCCGCGCGGCCTCCGGGAAGATCCTCCGCCGAGAACTCAGGGAGCGCCTGTGACGGACACCCCCGCACCCCTCGTACGCACCGCCCACCACCGCGGCATCACCACCCTCACCCTCGACTCCCCGGCCAACCGCAACGCCCTCTCCGCGGACCTCGTGCGGGAACTGTCCGAGGCCCTCGCCCACTGCGGCAAGGACGACGCCACCCGTGCCGTCCTCCTCACCCACACCGGCACCACCTTCTGCGCCGGCGCCGACCTGCGCCGGCCGCCCCGCCCCGAGGCCCTCGTCGGGCTGCTCCGCGACATCCTCGACCTCCCCAAGCCGGTCGTCGCCCGCGTCACCGGCCACGTCCGCGCCGGTGGCCTCGGCCTGCTCGGCGCCTGCGACATCACCGCCGCCGGACCCGACGCCACCTTCGCCTTCACCGAGGTCCGTATCGGTGTCGCCCCCGCCGTCATCTCCCTCACCCTGCGCCCCCGCACCGACCCCCGCGCCCTCGCCCGCCACTACCTCACCGGTGAGCGGTTCGGCCCCGACGAAGCCGCCCGCATCGGCCTGCTCACCGCCGCCGGCCCCGACGTCGACGCCGTCCTCGAACCCGTCCTCGACGGACTGCGCCGGGCCGCGCCGGGGGCCCTGAGGGAAACGAAACGCCTGCTCACGGCTAAGGTGCTGGAGAACTTCGACCAGGACGCGGACGAACTGACCCGGCTCTCGTCCCGGCTGTTCGAATCCGACGACGCCCGCGAGGGCATGACGGCCTTCCTCGAAAGACGGGAACCGGGATGGGTGCTGTGAGCACGGCGGACACATCGGCGGGCAGGCACAGGAAGACGACGGACGCGACGGGCACCGCGGGGCCGACGGCGGACGGGGGCACCCCTGCGCCGGCCGGCCCGCCCGCGGGCACCGCCGCCGTCGCCGAACGCGGCCCCAAGCAGGACCGCAGCCGCGTCACCCGCAAACGGCTCCTCGAAGCCGCCGTGTCCTGTCTCGCCGAACACGGCTGGGCCGGCTCCACCGTCACCGTCGTCGCCGAACGCGCCGGCGTCTCACGGGGAGCCGCCCAGCACCACTTCCGCACCCGCGAGGACCTGTTCACCGCCGCCGTCGAGTACGTCGCCGAGGAACGCTCCCGCGCCCTGCGCGCCCTCTTCCCCGAGGGCCCCGCCGACCGCCGCGCCGTCGTCGCCGCCCTCGTCGACCTCTACACCGGCCCCCTCTTCCGGGCCGCCCTCCACCTCTGGGTCGCCGCCTCCAACGAGGAACAGCTCCGCCCCCGCGTCACCGAACTGGAAGCCCGCGTCGGCCGCGAGACCCACCGCATCGCCGTCGAACTGCTGCGCGCCGACGAGTTGGTCCCCGGGGTGCGTGAAACCGTCCAGGGCGTCCTCGACATGGCCCGCGGCCTCGGCCTCGCCAACCTCCTCACCGACGACACCGGCCGCCGCGACAAGGTCGTCACCCAGTGGGCCGCGCTCCTCGACGAGGTCCTGGACCGCCCCGCTAAGGGCTGAGCCGCTCCACCCGCCACGACCCGTCCGGCAGCGCCACGTACCGCAGCCGGTCGTGCAGCCGGTCGTACCGGCCCTGCCAGAACTCCACGCTCCGCGGCACCACCCGGAAGCCGCCCCAGTGCGGCGGCACCGGCACCTGCTCGCCCTCCGGGTACCGGGCGGCCAGCTCCGCGTACGCCGCGTCCAGCTCCGCCCGCGACGCGATCACCGAGGACTGCGCGCTCGCCCACGCCCCGAGCTGCGACCCGTGCGGCCGCACCCGGAAGTACGCCGCCGTCTCGTCCCGGCCCGTCCGCCGCGCCGTCCCCGTCACGATCACCTGCCGGGCGATCGCGTGCCACGGGAAGAGCAGCGACACCTGGGGGTTCTCCGCCAGGTCGCGCGCCTTGCGGGAGCCGTAGTTCGTGTAGAAGACGAAGCCCCGCTCGTCGTACGCCTTCATCAGCACCGTACGAGAACTCGGGCGCCCCTCGGCGTCGGCCGTCGACACCACCATCGCGTTCGGCTCGAACACCCCGCCCTCCCGCGCGGCCTCCAGGAACCACCGCCCGAACTGCTCCATCGGGGCGGCGGCCAGCTCGCTCTCGTCGAGCCCGTCGGCGCGGTACTGCTTGCGCATCGCGGCGGGATCGGGCACGGGCTCCAGACCGGGATCGTTCACATGGTCATCCTGCCGTATCACCCGCGGCCCCCGCCGACCGACGGCCCTCCCGCCCTGTTGTGGCACTGAGTGCCGCAGACTCTCCCCAAACGTGGCACTCAGGCGTATCGTGCAGGAACATTCTGGAAGGACCCCGAACAGCCGATCCCCTGTCGCACACATCACGAGGAGCCGCCTGATGTCCGACTTCGTACCCGGTCTCGAAGGAGTCGTCGCGTTCGAGACGGAGATCGCCGAACCGGACAAGGAAGGCGGCGCGCTCCGCTACCGCGGCGTCGACATCGAGGACCTCGTCGGCCACGTCTCCTTCGGCAACGTCTGGGGCCTGCTCGTCGACGGCGCCTTCCGCCCCGGCCTGCCGCCCGCCGAGCCCTTCCCCATCCCCGTCCACTCCGGCGACATCCGCGTCGACGTCCAGTCCGCCCTCGCCATGCTCGCCCCCGTCTGGGGCCTCAAACCCCTGCTCGACATCGACGAGGAGCAGGCCCGTGCGGACCTCGCCCGCGCCGCCGTCATGGCCCTGTCCTACGTCGCCCAGTCCGCCCGCGGCCAGGGCCTGCCCATGGTCCCGCAGCGCGAGATCGACAAGGCCCACTCCGTCGTCGAACGCTTCATGATCCGCTGGCGCGGCGAACCCGACCCCAGGCACGTCGCCGCCGTCGACGCGTACTGGACGAGCGCCGCCGAGCACGGCATGAACGCCTCCACCTTCACGGCCCGCGTCATCGCCTCCACCGGCGCGGACGTCGCGGCGGCCCTCTCCGGCGCGGTGGGAGCCATGTCCGGCCCCCTCCACGGCGGCGCCCCCTCCCGCGTCCTCGGCATGATCGAGGAGATCGAGCGCACCGGCGACGCCGACGCCTACGTCAAGCAGGCCCTCGACAGGGGCGAACGCCTGATGGGCTTCGGCCACCGCGTCTACCGCGCCGAGGACCCCCGCGCCCGCGTCCTGCGCCGCACCGCCCGCGATCTCGGCGCGCCCCGCTTCGAGGTGGCCGAGGCCCTGGAGAAGGCCGCCCTCGCCGAGCTCCACGCCCGCCGGCCGGACCGCGTCCTCGCCACCAACGTCGAGTTCTGGGCCGCCATCGTCCTCGACTTCGCCGAGGTCCCGGCGCACATGTTCACCTCGATGTTCACCTGCGCCCGCACGGCCGGCTGGTCCGCCCACATCCTCGAACAGAAGCGCACCGGCCGCCTCGTGCGCCCCTCCGCCCGCTACACCGGCCCCGGCCCCCGCAGCCCTCGTGAGATCGAGGGCTACGAGGACATCGCCCACTGACGCGGGCGACGGGTCACGCGGGGCTCAGCAGCCCCGCGTGATGCCGCTCCGCCACCAGCGGATGCGCCCGCAGCTTCCCCTTCAGCTCGTTGTACCCGTACTCCGCGAACAGCGGGTTCGCCGGATCGTCGGTCACGCCCGGCGCGGCCGACGCGTACGGGAAGACCAGCGGCTCTATCCGCGCGTCCAGCCGGGGGTTGTAGAAGAACGGCACGGAGAACCGTTCGGTCGCCCCGGGCGGGCTCACCACGCGGTGCTTGGTCGCCACCAGATACCCCTGGGTGGCCACCTCCAGCAGCTCCCCGAGGTTCACCACGAAGGCCCCGGGGACGGGCGGCACGTCGTGGAACTGCCCGTCCTCCCGCTCCACCTGCAATCCGCCCACCTGGTCCTGCAGCAGCAGGGTCAGGAACCCGTAGTCCTTGTGGGCCCCCACCCCCTGGTCGGCGCCGTCCCCGGCGCTGCCGGGATAGCGCACCAGCTTCAGATGCGGGTGCGCCGCCTCCCCGAAGATCGGCGCGTAGAAGTCCGCGGGGGCGCCGATCGACACCAGCAGCTCCCGCAGCAGCCGGTCGGCGACCCCGCTGAGCCGGTCGATCCACCCCAGTGCGACCTCGCGCAGCTCGGGCAGCGACTCGGGCCACTGGTTGGGGCCCTGGAGCCACCAGTACGCGGGCTCCCCGTCGGCCGGCACCCGGGCCGGCCGTTCGGCGCCCACGTCCAGCTGGTCCCGCCAGTCCTGCCGGCCGGCGGTCCGCTCGTCCCCGGTGCGCGTGTAGCCCCGGAAGTGCGGCGACCGCACGTTGTCGAGGGCGAGCCGCTCACGCTCGGGCAGGGCGAAGAACCGTCGCATGACGCGGGTGAGCCGGTCGATCTCGGTCTGCTCCACCCCGTGCCCGACGAGCTGGAAGAACCCGACGTCGTGGGCCGCGCTGTGCAACTGCGCGCGCAGCAGGGCGCGCGCCTCGGGGCCGCGCCCGGCCGCCGAGAGATCGATGAGGGGAAGCTGCTGGTACATCATGAGACACGTCCGCAGGGTGTACGGGAGCCCGCGCCGACGCCGGGGGTGGGGCGGGGCCGCGGGTGCCAGGTGGAAGGGCAGGACAGCAGAGACGGGGAGGACCGAAGAGGCCGGTCTCAGGCGGAACGCCGACAGCCCATGCTCGTGACGCGCACGAAATCCACGTGCCGGCGTCGAACAAGCATCAGAACCATGCCCCCAGAGTACTCCGCCCCCTAGAAACGGAGACGACCCGCAGGCTCAGGTCTCTCTTCCGAAGGAAGGGAGAGCCGGCCGGACGTACCGGCGAGCCCGCGGGTCGGGTGACTGCGTTGGATTGGCCGGCTGCACGCCCTGGGGCGTACGGGTCCGGCGCCGAACCGAGTACGACGGCGGACGACTAGCCCGCAGTCACCTCTTCCGTCCGGTATTCATACATCTGCCGAACCACCTCCTCTCCGAAGTGGGCACCACATTAGGCAGCCGGATGGAGCCGCTCAAGCGGTTTTTCCGAGAGATTTTCCCGTCTCCCTCCAGGGCCCTGATCGCGACGGTGAACCCCGTTCGCCCGCCGACGGGTGGGCACGGCGAGGCCCGGCGCCGGATCGGTCATGTCTCGCGCCGTGGTCCCGCGCTCCGTGCCGACCGGTCAAGAGGTACACGAGGCTCGTTTCTTGATGAGATTTGGTGTGCTGATGTGTTGACCTCTGTTTGAGATCTCTTCTACGTTGCGGAAGCCACAGAGCCGCCGACCTGTTGTCGAGGTTTCGCGGACGCAACTGCCCAGAAAGGGATGTCGTGCCACGAAAGAACCATCGCGGGACCGCGTGTCTGGGGGCGCTGCTGGCCTGCGCCACGGTGTCCGGCGGGGCCCTCGCCGCCCCGGCGTCCGCCGCCTCCGCGTCCGACTCCGCCACCGGCAGGGCAGTCCTCCCGGTGAGCGCCTTCAAGGGCGTCAACTGGGCGGACCCGCGCGACAACTACGCCGACGACGCCGTGGTCCCCTCGGGCCTGTCCACGTCCGACAGCTACGCCACCACCTACGCCAAGTCCAGCGCGATCATCGGCGGGTTCGCGAAGCTCGGCGCCAACACCGTCCGCCTGCCGGTCAACCCGACCTCCGTGAACGGCCCGTTCTGGAAGTCGTACCGGGGGGCGATCGACGCCGCCACCGCCAAGGGCTTCAAGGTCATCCTGGGATACTGGGAGGCCGACAACGCCAAGGACGGCAAGGTCGACGACCGGGCCGCATGGGACCGTATGTGGGCGCGGATCACGTCGTCGTACGCGGGCAACTCCCAGGTGTACTTCGAGCCGATGAACGAGCCGTTCGGCTACACCTCGCAGGAATGGCGTGATGTCGCCGCCCGCTGGGTCAGGACGCACCGCTTCGTGCCGCGTGACCGGATCCTCGTCGGCGGCATCAAGTACAGCGAGGACGTCAAGCCGGTGTGCGCGGACAGCCGGTTGGACGGCACCCGGATCGCACTGCACAACTACGGCTTCTGGCACACCGACTGGACGAGCGTCGAGCAGTGGAAGGCCGACTTCAAGGAGCGCATCGGCACCTGCGCCTCGCGCACCGTCCTCGACGAGTTCGGCGCCTCCATGACGACCGGCCTCGACTACAACGGCCCGGTGGGCGGCTCCAACGAGGTCGCGTACATCCAGGCCGCGACCGACATCATCCGTGAGCTGGGCCTCGGTTCGGTCTACTGGCCGGGACTGCGCAACGGCGACACGTACTCCCTGACCACCCTCCAGGGCACCGGCACCCGCCTCAGCCTGAAGGTGAACAACCAGAGCGGACTGGACCGACTGCACTGGGCGTGGAAGCGGTGACCTCCGGCCGGGCGACCGCGCCGCGCGGCCGACACTGACTCCCCGCCGGACCCGGCGACCGCCCCGCGTCAGCCGTGCAGGACGGCGAAGACGGCGCGGGCGCGGCTGCCGTCCGGCAGGTCCCAGTGGCCCGAGACATGGCCCGCGGCGCCCTCGGGGCGGTCGGCCGCGGTGTCCGGGGCGGCCCGCAGGACCCGGTGCAGACGCAGCGTGAGACCCGGCGCGACCGCGACGGCGGTGGCGTCCCCGTCGTCCTCGGCGCAGGGCGCGTCCCCGGCGGGCGCCGGGCACAGCGGCGCGGAGACCGCGCAGGAGCGGACGATCTCGTGGTCCGGGGTGTCGGTGAGGCTCTGGGCCTGGGCCTGCGCGCGGCCCTCGAACAGGGCGAGCAACTCCGCGACGAGGACCGGGTCGTGGCAGCCGTCGTAGACCCAGCGCGTGCCGAGCACGCCGTGCTCGGTGGTGCCGACGAGGGCGTGCTCGCCGCCGCCGAGAGGGGCGCCGCGGTAGGTGAGGGGCGCCAGGTAGTGGACGGGCTCGGGGCCGGCGGTGTCGGTGGCCACCATGAACTCGATACCGACCTCCCCCGCCGGGTCGTCGAGCCGGAACCCGCCGGCCCTGGCCAACCGCGGCTCACCCGCGCCGCCCCGGTACCACGGGCGGCCCGGCAGCCAGGCGGTGAGCAGTTCGAGCTTGGTGGGCGTGAGGGTGGTGCGGTGAATGATCGCCATCCCCCGATTCTCCCGGCCCCGGCCCCCGGCGCCTACCGCGCCGCTTTCCCCAGGGCCTCCAGGTCCAGGGCCGCCGCGATGCGTACGGCGACGTCCTCCGCGTAGAGGGAGTCGGTGCGTTCGAACGGGGTGCGGCCGGCGCCCCGGAGGAAGGTGACGACGCCGAGGGTGCGGCCCCGGCTGCGCAGCACGGCGCACAGGGCGTGCACCGTACCCGGCGGCCACTGGCGGGCGGCGGCCCAGTCGCGGGCGGCCTCCGGGCCGGCGGACCCGGCGCTCGCGCGTACCGATCCGGCCCGTTCCACGCACTGCAGGGCGGGATGGCCCCGGCCGTAGCGGACGGGGATGCCGGCGTGCCCGGCGAGGTGGCTGGGGCCGGGCGCGCCGGCGGGCGTCGCGGCGACCCGTACGAGCCGTACGGGCCCGTCGTCGGCCGGCGCGGTGCCCGCGACCCGGTCGATGAGCGCGTGGTCGGCGAACCCGGCGAGGGCGAAGTCGAGGTGCACCGTGGCGGCCTCGCCGGGGTCCTCGCACTCGGCGGCGGCGCGCGCCGCCCGGTGCAGCTGGTTGACGCGGAAACGGAGGAGCGCGGCCTCCTGCTCGGTCTGCTTGGTCTCGGTGATGTCCTGGAAGAGCCAGCCGACGCCGAGGGGGACGGGTTCCTCGGCCAGCGGGGAGGCGAGGCGGAGGAAGCCGCTGCGCCAGCAGCGACGTTTCTCCCCGTCAGGGGTCCGGACGCCGACCCAGATCTCGGCGGGCGCGGGCGGGGCGCCCTCGGCGAGGACATGGGTGAGGGCGCTCTCGACTTCCTCGACGCCCTGGGTGAGGAGTTCGCCGAGCGGGCGTCCGAGGACGGCGGTGCGCCCCATGCCGAGGGAGCGGGCGGCGTGCGCGTTCACGACGGCGGGCCGCAGGTCGGCGTCGACGAGGACGACTCCCCACGAGGCGTCCTCGAAGAGCGCCTCGCTGAGCGCGATGGACCGTTCGAGGTCGATCTGGGCGTGGACCTCGCTGAAGGCGCAGTACAGGCCGGCGGGTTTGCCGTCGGGGCCGCGCACGGCGGCGGACTGGGTGCGCACGAGGACGCGTCCGCCGTCCTTGGTGACGAGGGCGAACTCGTGGACCTGCCGTCCGGAGGCGTGCATGGCGGCCATCAGCCGCGTCTCGATCTCCTCCGCGTCGGCGGTCCGTACGGCCCAGCCGGCGAAGCCGCGCCGTCCGACGGCGTCCTCGGCGCTCCAGCCGAGGATGCGTTCCGCCTCACGGTTCCAGTGCGTGACGACCCCGTCGGCGTCGAAGGCGCACAGGGCCGCGTCCATGCCGTCGAGGAGGGCGGCGAGGAGGTCCGCGTCGCCGGGATCCACGGAGTCCATGGCGTCCTCCGTGTCGATGTCGTCCGTGTGGTCTATGTCGTCCATGTGGTCTGTGCCGTCTGTGCCGTCTGTGCCGTCGGTGTGGCCGGGGCCCGCGCCGTCGTCGCTCCGCGCGCTCCGGCCCGTGGCCGGACCGTTCTTCTCGGGCTCCTCGGGCCCCAGTGCGTCGGCGGCCCCTTTACGCCGGGAAGCACTCACCTGAACCCCCTGCAGGCTGCGTTGCGTCCGCGCGTACGGCGCGTCGGTTCGCTCACTTGTCATCATTCAACTCGAACGTGACCCAGCCCACATCTGGTTCACGCAAGATTCGGACGAAATCGTTGTACCCCGGATTTCCCTGTCATCGTTCCCCCGCACCCCCGCCCCGCACACCCGGGAGGCGGGTCCGTCCCGCCCGGCCGGGTCGGTGTCGGCGCAGGTGGCGGGCGGTGTCAGTACAGGTAGAAGATCCGGTCGCCGTACTCCCGGAAGACGTGGTCGTTCCAGTCGAGGCCGCCGTCGACGTTGCCGGACCGCAGCAACGGGGGCTGTACGCCCCGGTCGGCGAGGTCGGTGGCGGCGGTGGCCATGACCGCCTGGAGGAGCGCGGAGGTGACGACGGTGGAGGCCGGGGCGAAGGGGGCCGGCACGGCGTCGTGGGTGAGTTCGGCGTCGCCGACACCGATCTTGGAGTCGAGGACGAGGTCGCAGTGGTCCTTGAGGAAGGTGCCCGAGGAGTGGCGCGAAGTCGTCGCGGTGGCGTACGCGACGGAGGTGACGCCGACGACCTTCACGCCGAGCGTGCGGGCGTGCCGCGCCATCTCGACGGGCAGGGCGTTGCGCCCGGACAGCGAGATGACGATCAGGAGGTCGCCGGCGCGCAGAGGGCTGCTGTCGAGTACGGCGGTCGCCAGTCCGTCGACCCGCTCCAGCGCGGAGCCCAGCGTCGCGGGCAGCACGTCGACGCCGACGGCGCCGGGGACGGCCAGCAGGTTCATCAGGGCGAGACCACCGGCCCGGTAGACGAGGTCCTGGGCGGCGAGCGAGGAGTGGCCCGCGCCGAACGCGAAGAGACGGCCGCCGTCGACGACCGTGTCCGCGACGAGTTTCCCGGCGGCGGCGACGGTGTCGGCCTCCTCGTCCCGTACGCGCTCCACCAGCCCGATCGCCGCGTCCAGGAAACGCCGTGCCGCCGCAGTGCCGTCCGCCATGCCCGCACCCCTCCGTCCGTCCGACCTGCGATCACGTTAGAGGTCTGGACCAGTGGGGTGTCAATACGGCGGCCGGGCAGAGAGGCAGGGGAGAGGCGGGGGAGAGGCGGGGAGGGCGCGGGAGGGCGGTGCCCACCCCGGTGTCCCCGAAGGGCATGCGGGGAGGGCACCCTGGGAATACGGCAGCGACGGCCCGGTTGTCAGTGGGATGCGTCAGAATTGAGTCCAGGGCCAGCGCAGCGAAGCCGCTGAATCTCATCGAGGGGCACGTATGTCCGGACTGATCGACACGACGGAGATGTATCTCCGCACCATCCTCGAACTCGAAGAGGAAGGTGTGGTCCCCATGCGTGCCCGGATCGCCGAGCGCCTCGACCAGAGCGGCCCGACGGTCAGCCAGACGGTCGCGCGCATGGAGCGCGACGGCCTCGTCTCGGTCGCGGCCGACCGGCATCTGGAGCTGACCGACGAGGGCCGCCGCCTCGCGACGCGCGTGATGCGCAAGCACCGCCTCGCGGAGTGCCTGCTCGTCGACGTGATCGGCCTGGAGTGGGAGCAGGTCCACGCGGAGGCATGCCGCTGGGAGCACGTGATGAGCGAGGCCGTCGAGCGTCGTGTGCTCGAACTGCTCCGCCACCCCACGGAGTCGCCGTACGGCAACCCGATCCCGGGCCTGGAGGAGCTGGGCGAGAAGGACGGCGCGGACCCGTTCCTCGACGAGGGCATGGTCTCGCTCGCGGACCTCGACCCGGGCAACGAGGGCAAGACCGTCGTCGTGCGCCGGATCGGCGAGCCCATCCAGACGGACGCGCAGCTGATGTACACGCTGCGGCGCGCGGGAGTGCAGCCCGGTTCCGTGGTGAGTGTGACGGAGGCGGCCGGCGGGGTGCTCGTGGGCAGCGGCGGCGAGGCCGCGGAGCTGGCGGCGGAGGTTGCCTCGCACGTGTTCGTCGCCAAGCGCTGACACCGCCGCCGGGTCCCGCAGGCGCTTTCCGGTCACAGCACCAGCCGTGTTCTCGGGCGGTCACGCCCGCCACCTCGACCGTCCGGCGAAGTCCGAGATTCACTGCGCCGAATCGCAGCGCGCGGACCGTTCGCGTGCGAGGCTTGCCCGTGAGGCATATGACCTGAGGGGCTCTTGGCCACCGGAGACGGCGATCTCGCGGTGGCGGAGGAGGGGGCGGGGCGGATGTGCCGTGGACGTGAGGAGGGCCCCGGCGCCATGCGGCGCCGGGGCCTGTCCTCCCCCGTGCTGACCCGGAGCCCCGAGCTCCCAGGGTCATCCCCCCTCGGGCCGTTGTCCCCGAGCGGCCCGCCTCCCGTTGAAGATCTCCCCGCGGCCGCGGCGGGCAATCCTTGAGGGGGGTCACTCGAATGAGGGGTGTAGTCGCCGGGAACGGCATCTTCGAATGTGTATTCGATAACGTGGGCGGCGTGGCGTCGCGTCGAGCGGCCCGTCCCCGACCGACCCACGCATCCCATACGTAACGTGCCGATCGATACGCGCGCTGTAACAGCATGTGCGCGTCGTTCGAACGGCGCGCACCACGGCGCGAACAGCAAGGGCAGCACGACAGCGGTACGACAGCGGTCAGGACGGATGGACCACCGGGTCCGGAGCGCGGCGAGGGCTTCGGGAGCGAGCGGTCCGAGCGGGAGTGTGGGGGGTGCCAATGACGCGGCGCATCGACGTGACCGGAACGGGCGGCGTGAGCCTCGCTGCCTGGGAGTTCGGGGACCCGCCCAAGACCGGGGAGCTGCCCGGCGCCCCGACCGGCCGACGGACCGGGCCGGACCCGGGGGAGGAGCCCGCCGACGCGCCGGGGCACGGCGTGCTGTTATTGCACGGCCTCATGGGTCGCGCCTCGCACTGGGCGCCCACCGCCCGCTGGCTCTCCGAGCGGCACCGCGCCGTCGCCCTGGACCAGCGGGGCCACGGCCGGAGCGAGAAGCCGGAGCAGGCCGCCTACACCCGTGAGGCCTACGTGGAGGACGCCGAGGCGGCGATCGAGCAGCTCGGTCTCGCCCCCGTCGTCCTCATCGGCCACGCCATGGGCGCGCTCACCGGCTGGCAACTGGCCGCCAAGCGCCCGGACCTGGTGCGCGGGCTGATCATCTGCGACATGCGGGCCTCGGCGCTGGGCGCCGCCTCCCAGCGGGAGTGGGAGAGCTGGTTCAAGGCGTGGCCGCTGCCCTTCGCGACCCTCGCCGACGTCCGCAAGTGGTTCGGCGAGGACGACCCCTGGGTGGAGCGCCCCAACCCCTCGCGCGGCGAGTTCTACGCCGAGGTCATGCACGAGGGCCCCGACGGCTGGCGGCCCGTCTTCGACCCCGAGCAGATGCTGAAGACCCGCGAGACCTGGGTGTACGACGCGCACTGGGAGGAGCTGACGCAGGTCCGGTGCCCCACCCTCGTCGTCCGCGGTCTCGACGGCGAACTGGGCCGCGCCGAGGCCCAGGAGATGGTCCGTGTGCTGCCCCGCGGCCAGTACGCCGAGGTCGCCGACGCCGGCCATCTCGTCCACTACGACCAGCCGGACGCGTGGCGCGCCGCGATAGAGCCGTTCCTGGACGGCTTCACCGACTGAGCTGCCGCCCCTTGCCGGCCGCGGTGATCGTCGCGCTGTGAAAATCCCTGTCCCGGCGGACGGAAACGGCGCAGACTCGTGGCATGGCCGACATGGGGGCGTTCCGGCAGGCGGTCACCGCGTGGGCGGCGGGTGGGCCCGGTGTCCCGGCGCGGGACCTGGTCGCTACGGCCGGTGTCCGGGCGGTGGTGCTGCTCGAAGGGCCGAGCGACGCCGCGGCGGTCGACGCGCTCGCCGCGCGACGTGGGCGGGACCTCGGCGCCGAGGGGGTCTGCGTCCTGCAGATGGGCGGCGCGATGAACGTCGGCCGCTTCGCCGGCCTCCTCGGTCCGTCGGGCCTCGGCCTGCGCCTCACCGGGCTGTGCGATGAGCGGGAGCGCGGCTACTACGCCCGCGCCTGGGAGCGCGCCGGCGCGGCATCCGAGGGGTACTTCGTGTGCACGGCCGACCTGGAGGACGAACTGATCCGCGCGCTCGGCGCGGGCCGCGTGCGGGAACTCGTCGACGCGGAGGGCGATCTGCGCCCCCTGCGGACCTTCCTCCGCCAGCCCGCGCAGCAGGGCCGCCCCGCCCAGCAGCAGCTCCGCCGGTTCCTCGGCACGAAGAAGGGCCGCAAGATCCAGTACGGGCGGGTCCTCGTCGAGGCCCTCGGCCCCGACCGCGTACCCGCCCCTCTGGACGACCTGTTCGCCGCGCTCTGACCACCCACGCGTCCGACGACGCATGCAAGTCCCGTCGTTCAACAGCCGGTTGGGTGGGCAACCGCTCGTCGAGTCGCCCTGGGCGCTATCGTCGGCCGTCCCTGCCGCACGCGTACGCGAGCGGGGAGATCAGCTCCTCCGCGTCCGGCAGCCACCGGTTCGCCGACGTGGGACGACGCGCCCACTGCACGGCCCCCCGTGACCCGTACCGGGTCGGCGGCGCCGCCACGTACTCGCCCTCGCCCAGCGCCCTGAGGTCGAGCGACAGCGGCGACCAGCCCAACTTGCGCACCAGATCGGGCACCTTGACCGACGCGCCCGGCAGCACGAAGAAGTGCATCCGGCGGTCCGGTGTCCACGTCACCGGACCGAGCGTCAGGTCCATGCGCTCCATCCGGGCCAGCGCCAGCAGACCGGCCGTCTCGGGAACGTCGATCGTGTCGAACGTCCGCCCTGTCGGCAGCAGGATCGACGCGGTCGGCTGCGTGGACCACAGACGGCGTGCGACGGTCGCACTGCCTGTCGCCTGGGTCGCCCAGTCCTCACGCGCCGGGTGCGCGCCGGGGGTCGCGCACGCGGTGTTGCCGCAAGAGCAGTGCTGCACCCCGTCGACAGCTTCCAGCCACGTACCGGGAAACACGTCCCAGTGACGTTCTTCGGCGTATCGAACGGCGGTGTCCAGCAGCGATTCGCCACGCTGCTTCGGGATTTGGGCAGCTTCAGGGCCCGCGATGGTCTCTTCCACGATGAACACAACTCTAGCGCTCATCGGTGGTTACGGATGTCACATGCGCGGGGGGAGAGCACCGCCGACCGGGCCGGGGCGCATGGGTGCATGTCCGGGGGCGCGCGAGCGGGATCGCCGAGTGAGCCGGGTAGCCACGTGTGGGGTACAGCATCCGTGTTTACCCCGGCAATCGAGGAATGTCTCGCATCTTCGGTATGTCGACGGGGCATTGATCGTCGAGGCCGGATCCCTCCGACAGATGGGTATGCGCTTTCGGTACGCGTGCTCGGCGCGCGCACCGAGTCGTGTGACTGTGTGTCCGAAGGGATCGGCCGCTGAGGACACGTCAACTCGAAGCGTGAGCTGGTGCTGTGACCGGAAAGGTTTGACAGGAGGCTGCCGGGCTTCGCGAGCCGGCGAACCTTTCCGGTCACAGCACTGGGCACCACAGCCACAGGGGGTACGCCATGGCCGCAAGGCCGCTCGTCGCCAGGCAGCCGAACGAACGGCTGCAGGCGCTCATCCAGGAAGCGGGCTGTTCCAACGCCGGGCTGGCCCGGCGGGTCAACATGTGCGGCGCGGAGCACGGACTCGACCTCCGTTACGACAAGACGTCCGTCGCGCGCTGGCTGCGCGGACAGCAGCCGCGGGGCCGGGCTCCCGCGATCATCGCCGAGGCGCTGGGGCGCAAGCTGGGCCGTACGGTCACGATCGACGAGATCGGCATGGCCAACGGCAAGAACCTCGCGTCCGGCGTGGGGCTCCAGTTCTCGCCGACGGTCCTCGGGGCCATCGAGCAGGTCTGCGAGCTGTGGCGCAGCGACGTCGGCCGGCGGGACTTCCTGTCCGGGTCGTCCGTCGCCGCCTCCGCGCTCGTCGAGCCCAGCCGTGACTGGCTGATCTCGGCGCCGGACTCCCAGGTGGCCCGCTCCGCGGGACCGAGGGTCGGGATGGCCGACGTGGCGGCCGTGACCGCGATGACCCAGGCCCTCGTCGACCTCGACCACCAGTACGGCAGCGGGCACGTCCGGCCCGTCGTCGTGCACTACCTCAACAGCGTCGTCTCGGGGCTGCTGGCCGGCTCCTACCGGGAGGCGGTGGGCCGCGAGCTGTTCGCGGCGGTGTCCCGGCTGACCGAACTCGCCGGGTACATGGCCGTGGACACCGGGCAGCCCGGTCTCGCCCAGCGGTACTACATCCAGGCGCTGCGGCTCGCCCAGGCCGCGGGCGACCGCGCGTACGGCGGCTATGTGCTCGCCGCGTCCATGAGCCATCTCGCCGCGCAGCTCGGGAACCCGCGCGAGATCGCGCAGTTGGCGCGCGCGGCGCAGGAAGGAGCGCGTGGGCGCGCCACTCCGCGCGCGGAGTGCATGTTCCACGCGGCGGAGGCGCGCGGGCACGCGCTGATGGGCGACGCGCGCGCCGCGCAGGCGGCGGCCGGGCGGGCCGTGGAGGCGCTGGAGGCGGCGGACTCGTCGTCCGGGGACGACCCGACGTGGATCAGACACTTCGACGAGGCGTATCTCGCCGACGAGTTGGCGCACTGCCACCGGGACCTCGGGCAGGCGGAGGCGGCGGCGCGGCGGGCCGAGGAGTCGCTGGCCGGGCATCCCGAGTCGCGGGCCCGGCGGCGGGCGATCGGCTATGTGCTGCTCGCCACGGCGCAGGTGCAGCAGCGCGAGGTCGAGCAGGCGTGCCACACGGGCCTGAAGGCCGTGGAACTGCTCGGGTCGCTGCGGTCGAACCGGGGGGCGGAGTATCTGGAGGACCTCCAGCAGAGGCTGGAGCCGTTCCGGGAGGAGGCGGTGGTCAGGGAGTTCGGGGCGCGGATGGAGCTCCAGGCGGCGTAACTCCCGCCGGAGGGGCCCCGGTCGCGCCGCCGGTCGGGCGGCGCGGCCGGGGTTCGGCGGGGCCGGGGGCGCGCGGGGGCCGGGGCGCCCTGTGGGGTGCGGGTGGTGCTGAGGCGGTCGCCGGGAACCGGTAGCGTGAGGCGACGATTCCGCAAGTCCCCCGTTCGTAGGAGTCCCGGTGACGCAGAGTGGACAGGGCGAGGAGCCCTCGGCGCGGCCCGCGCGCGAAGGCATCGTGCTGCCCTCCGACGGTGGGGCGCCGCTGCACCCGAGCGAGTTGCCCCCGGCTCCCCTGCCCCCCGCCGCGTCGGCCCCGACGTGGCGCCAGGGCGGTCACGACGCGCGGGACCAGCCGGCCGCCGGCTCCTGGGGCGGCGCCCCCGAGTGGGGCGACCAGGGCGCCCGGCCCGGCGGACTGCCACTGCCCCCCGAGGGGCCGGCACCGGGCGGGTACGGGTCCGAGGGGGCCCGGGGCGCGTACGGGTCCGAGGGGCCGCAGGCCGGGTACGGAACCGGCGGGCCGTCGCAGGCCGGGTACGGCAGCGACGCGTCCCGCTCCGGGTACGGAACGCAAGGGGCGTCCCCGTCCGGATACGGGGCCGAGGGGGCGCCACAGGCCGCGTACGGCCCCCACGGCGCGTCTCAGGGCGCGTACGGGGCGCCAGGGGCGCCCGGGGCGGCGCAGGGCCCGTACGGGGGCGACGGGTACGCGGGGGGCAGTTCCGGGATGCCTCTGCCGCCGGTCGCGGGAGAGGTGTCGCGCGCGTCGGGCGGGGCGCCCGTGCCGCCGGTGGACGAGGGGGCCACCCAGTACCTTCCGCCGGTGCCGTCGGCCGGTCCCCTGCCGGGGGACGAGGCGGCGACGCAGTACATACCGCCGGTGCCCGCGGCCCCGGAGGCCGCCACCCAGTTCCTGCCGCCCGTGGGGCCGGGCGCGCTGCCGCCGGAGGCGTCGGCGGACGCGACGGCGTACCTGCCTCCCACCGCGGCTGCCGGCCACGGGGCAGCCGGGGCGAACCCGGACGCCGAGCCCACCCAGTTCATCCCGCCGGTGGCCGCGCAGCCGCAGGCTCCGGGGCAGTCCCGGCCCCAGGCGCAGGGGTACGGCGCGCCGCCGCAGGAGCCGGACGTCTTCGACAGCCTCTTCCGCAGTGAGCCCGGGGGCTCGGGCGCGTCCGGGACGACACAGCAGATGCCCAGGGTCGAGCAGCCGCGCACCGTGGGGTCGTCGCAGGGCCGGGTCGGCCAGGCGGGCGACGCAGGTCAAGGCGGCCACGGCGGTCACGGGGGGCGGGCCTCCGCGCGACGCGACGCCGGCGGCGCCCCGGGGGGCGGCCGTACGCGCTCCAAGGTGCCGCTGATCGCCGCCGTCGGCATCGGGATCGCCGTCCTCGGCATCGGGGCGGGCGCCCTGATGGGGGGCGGCGGCAAGGACGACCAGGGGCAGGGCGACGACAAGGCCGTGACGGCGTCCGAGCCGTCGGCCGAGGAGTCGTCGGCCGAGGCGGCCGACCCGGCGAAGGAGCAGGCGGTCGCGCTGGACAAGCTGCTCGCGGACAGCGGCGACAGCCGCAACAGCGTGATCAAGGCGGTCGGGAACATCCGGTCCTGCACCAACCTGGGGCAGGCCGCCACCGATCTGCGCGACGCGGCCAAGCAGCGCAACGACCTCGTCTCCAAGCTCGGCGAGCTGTCCGTCGACAAGCTGCCCGACAACGCCGCCCTGACCACCGCGCTCACCAAGGCCTGGCAGGCCTCCGCGTCCGCCGACAACCACTACGCCGCGTGGGCCGACCAGGTCGCCGGCAAGAAGAAGCTCTGCAAGCGGGGCCAGGCCCGCTCCACCGGCGAGACCCAGGCGGGCAACCAGGCCAGCAGCACGGCGAGCGCCGAGAAGGCCAAGGCCGCGCAGCTGTGGAACGGCATCGCCGGAAAGTACGGCCTGACCCAGCGGCAGGCGGGCCAGCTGTAGGGGCCTTCTGAGGATCCCCGCGGTCGCGCCGCGTCCGTCGGGGGCAGGCCCCGGCGCGTCACAGCTCCGCGTCGACGAGGGTCTTCTCGACGTTCACGAAGCCCTCGCGGGCGGCGACCAGGCGGCCCCTGCGGACCACCTGGAAGGTGACCTCCGGGTTGATCAGGCGGGGGAAGCCCGCGGCGGCGATCAGGTCCTCGAAGCGCCAGGTCAGCGGCGGCGTCAGCCCGCCCGTGGTGACCCGCATGCCGTTGTCCAGGGTGTGGCGGATCGCCTGGGCGGTGACCTCGCCGTCGCCGATCCGCTCGATGACGGACGTCAGCACGGTGTACGCGATCCAGGTCGTCTGCACACCCGGGTCCGCCGGGTCGATCCGGTTGTCGTCGAAGGCGTGGTCGCGGATCACCTTCTTCATCCGGTCCCAGCGCTTGTCGGTCTCCACCGGGTACCAGCCGGTGACGTACGTCCCCTCGTACGGCCCCGACCTGCCGCCGGTCGAGTCGACGAGGGACTGGTCGACACTGCCGAGCACGGAGGCGGTGCGCACGTCGGGGTAGTCCTTGCGGTCCCGGCGGAACGAGTCCATGAACGTGGAGGTGCGGTCGCCGAGCGCGGGCACCACGCACCCCCGCCTGCCCGGGTCGCCGGAGGCCCGCCGCAGCGCCTGCCGGGCGTGGTCCGCGTACTCCGTCGCGTCCTCGGCGGCCAGCTGGTCCTCGGCCCCCCGGTGGCCCCCGGAGCGCAGCCCCGAGTTCAGCAGCAGCGGAAGCTGGTCCCCCGCGATGGAGTCGGGGCGCACCAGGGCCACGGGGCCGCAGGCGCGCGCCAGTTGCTCACCGAGGCCGGCCATGAGCGCGGCCTGGCCGCCGTTGACCGGGTAGGACAGGGCGCTGGAGAACTCGTCGTCGGTCACGCCGTAGCCGCCGATGTAGGGGATGCCGGCGGACTCCAGCGGGGCGAGGAAGGAGCGGCCGTGCTGGCTGTAGGAGCCGACGACGGCGACGGCGTCCTCCTTCGCGGCGCGGCGGGCGCACCGCGCGGCGCCCACGGTGTCGTTGTGGTCGTTGCAGGTGAGGACGCGCAGCTCACGGCCGTTGAGCCCGCCGCCCGCGTTGATCCAGCGGGCGTACGCCTTGGCCATGGCGGGCATGCCGGGCTTGTTGGTGGCGGCGGTCTTCTCCGGCGCCCAGGTCATGACGGTGATGGGGTCGTCCCCGGAGCCCCCCGTGACGCCGGAGACGACCCCGCACCCGGCGGCGAGCGACGCGCACAGCGCCAGTGCGACGCCTCTCGCGATACCGGTCCGTTTCGTCCCGCCGCGACGGAAACCGCCGGGACGGGTGGGCCTGGGACGGTCTTCTGAGGTGCGTCGCCTGCCGGTCATGACTCCGCACGATTCCGTCACACGGCCAACCCGGGCGTGACGACCGGGCAACGGAAGGTGACCGGGAGGTGAATTACGGGAAGCTACGATCGTATTTTCCAGGGATCGCAGAGAGGAACGCGGGAACGATGACCGTCCAAGGTTCGGAGACCTCTTCCCGTCGTGGGCGTCGCTCATCCACCATGGGCGGCATGCCCCTGAACGACGTGCCTTGGTGGCGCTGGCGCAGCAATGTGCGCTCCGCGCTGCACATGCTCTCCGATCCGGTGTTCCAGCGGGACGTCTGGCTGGCCGGGGTCGACGGCTACGGTGACGTCACCGACGCCGTGTACCGCCTGGTCGAGGACACCTGGCTGGACAACTGGTCCGCGGAGAAGTACGTGGGCGCGATCTTCCGCGACGCCCAGGAGGCGGCGCTCGTCGACACGGCCGTGCTGCGCGTGCTGCGGATCATGCACCAGGTGGGGCCGGACGCCCCGGTCTCCGCCTACCTCGACCACCCCGCCTGGTCCGATGCGGTCCGCGCGGCCCGCGAGGCCCATGTGCGCCTGTCGGTGAGCGACGGCGAGGACCCGGACACACCGCCGCGCACGCTGGAGGTCCTGCGGATCATGACGAGGGCGGCGTAGGGCGGCGTAGGGCGGCAGGGGGCCGGTGCGGGGCGCCGGTCCGGACGGGGCCGTTCCGCTCGGTCCGGTCCGCGGGACGATTGCCGCCCCGGGGACGCCGTGTGCGACCCTGTCGGGCATGAACGCGCAGCCCACTCGCACCGCGGCGCCCGCCGACCAGTACGTCCTCACCCTCTCCTGCCCCGACAAGCAGGGCATCGTGCACGCCGTGTCGAGCTACCTCTTCATGACCGGCTGCAACATCGAGGACAGCCAGCAGTTCGGCGACCACGACACGGGTCTGTTCTTCATGCGCGTCCACTTCTCGGCGGAGGCTCCGGTGAGCCTGGACAAGCTCCGGGCGAGCTTCGCGGCGATCGGCGACTCCTTCCACATGGACTGGCAGATCAGCCGCGCCGAGGAGAGGATGCGCGTCGTCCTCATGGTCAGCAAGTTCGGGCACTGCCTGAACGACCTGCTGTTCCGGGCGCGGATCGGGGCACTGCCGGTCGACATCGCGGCGGTCGTGTCCAACCACACCGACTTCGCCGAGCTGGTGGCCTCCTACGACATCCCCTTCCACCACATCCCGGTCACCAGGGACACCAAGGCCGAGGCCGAGGCGCGGCTGCTGGAGATCGTCCGGCAGGAGAAGGTCGAGCTGGTGGTGCTCGCCCGGTACATGCAGGTGCTGTCGGACGACCTCTGCAAGCAGCTCAGCGGGCGGATCATCAACATCCACCACTCGTTCCTGCCGAGCTTCAAGGGCGCCAAGCCGTACCACCAGGCGCACGCGCGGGGCGTGAAGCTGATCGGGGCGACGGCGCACTACGTCACCGCCGACCTCGACGAAGGGCCGATCATCGAGCAGGAGGTCGAGCGGGTCGGCCACGGGGTGACCCCCGAGGAACTCGTCGCGATCGGCCGGGACGTGGAGTGCCAGGCCCTGGCCCGCGCGGTCAAGTGGCACGCCGAACGCCGCATCCTGATGAACGGCCGCCGGACGGTCGTGTTCGCGTAGCCGCACGGGCGCTGGGGGCGCGGGCGGCCGGGCGGCACGCGTGATGCGTTCGCGCCGCTCCCCGCGCCCTTCTTCCCGCCCCGCGCCCTGCTCCCCGCTCCTGAACGGCCCGTCCGGTCACATACGGCTCAGGGACGCCGCCGCGAAGAGCACGTCCCGGATGGCGTCCCGGTCGCCCACCTGCCCGGCCGCGGCCTCCTCGGGCGGCACGTGGCCCGCGGCGAGCCGGCAGAACTCGACGCCGTCCAGGGCGACGTGCGCGACCTCGTGCTCGGCGGAGCCGACCGCGCCGGGGGAGTCCAGGGGGATCAGCCACTCACCGCCGCCGGAGCCCTCGATCTCCAGACGGAGAGTGCGTCCGGGCGCGCCGGCCGGCACGAGCGGGCGGCCCGCGGCGGGCGACCGTGACCCGAGGCCCGCACGCCGCCGCTCGGCCAGCACCTGGGGCAGCATCCGGGCCGCGAGGTCGATCATCCCGTGCAGATGGCGTCCCGAGGGCGCCGTGTACGGGTAGTCCACCGCCTCCGCGATGTCCTCCGCGTGGATCCAGCACTCGAACGCCCGGTCGAGCATCGCGTCGCGCAGCGGCAGCTCGAAGCCGCCGTACGAGACGACGAGCCGCCCGGAGCCCGCGCCGTCCTCGTGGCTTCCGGCGTCCTCGGGGCCGCCGCCCCGGAACGCCGTCGTACGGACGATGTCATGGCTCTGCTCCCGCCAGGGCCCGCGGATCGCGCGGCCGGGCGGAAGGTGCGCGGCCCTCCAGTACGCCTCGGTGCGCGCGTCGGGCGCAGGGCTGTCCGGGGCCGCGGCCAGGTGCTTCAGCGGGTCCTCCAGCCCCAGCGCGGTCGCCACGAGACCGTCGACGGTCAGCAGGTGCGCGATGACCCCGGCGACGGTCGTCCGCCGGGTCACCGGGCCCTCGCCCTCGAACCACCGCAGCCGCACGGGCGCCTGCCAGTCGGCGTCGTCGATGTCCTGCAGCAGCGCGTCCAGCCGGGCCGCCTCCGCGTCGTACGGCGCCGCCCACGCCGGTACGGGGATGCGGGGCGCCCGGCGGTCCAGACAACTCCGCAGGACCCGGGTGCGCAGCGACGGGTCGAGGTCGAGGCTCTCCGGCGGGTGCAGCAGGCCCACGGCCTCCCGCAGCCGCCGCGCCTCGTCCGCGCACCCGCCGCACACCCCGAGGTGCTCCTCCACGGCCGCCGCCTCGTCCGCCGAGCACACGGCCAGCGCCCACGCCCCGAGCAACGCCTTCAACACCCGGTGCTCCAGGACGAGGGGGGAGGGGGCGGGCGCGGGGACCGGCGGGGTGCCGGGCGCGTCCGGGGAGGCCGGCGGGGTGCCGGGCGCGTCCGGGGAGGCCGGCGGGGTGCCGGGCGCGGCCGGCGGGGCCAACGGGGTGCCGGGCGCGGCCGGGGGCGATCCGGCGGACTCGTCCCGGTCGTCGTACGGTGGCGCGGGGTGCTCCTGGGGGAACACCGGCGGGGACGTCCGCCGCGGGGCGGGGTCGGGCAGGGGCAGGCCCGTGTCCTCGACCGAGGAGCGCGGAAGCGGTATCCGGGGCGGCCCCGAGGGCGCGTCCCCCGCCCCGCTCCCCGACCCACGGCCCCCACCGGCCGCGCCCGAGCCGTCGGCGACACCGTCCAGCGGACCGACACCACGGCTCTCGGCCCCGGTTACACCACTCTCGGGCCCGGTTACACCACTCTCGGGCCCGTCGGTGTCGCCTCGCGTGCCGTCGGCCGTGACGCCCCCGGCGTTCGCCGGGTCCGGGTCCGACGGCGCGTCCCTGGCGCCCTCCGGCCGCTCCGGTCCCGCCCAGGTCTCGCGGTCGGTCTCGCGGGTCTCGCCGTCGGTCAGGCGGGCCTGCCCGCCGTCCCGGCCCTCTCCGCTCGCCCCCTGTTCCGCCTGTCCCGGCACCGTCGTCTCCGTGTCCTCCGGCTCGTCCCCGTGCGCGCCGGAGGCGTTCGTGTCGTTCACGCCGTGCCTCCGGGTTCGGGCGGGGTGCCGGAGGGGCGGGTGTCGTGGGCGGTGGCGAGGAGCTGGAGGCCCAGGCGGAGGCGGCGGCGCGCCTCGTCCTCGGTGACGCCCAGCTCGGCCGCGGTCCGCCGGTAGTCACGGCGCTGGAAGTACGCCAGTTCGAGTGCGGCCCGCAGCGGCGAGGGCATGGCCTGCACTATGTAGTCCGCGCGGGCGGCGACCGACGCCTGGTGGACCTTGCGCTCCAGTTCCTCCGTGCTGCCCTCGCCGCCCCGCGCGAGCGCGGCGGTCTCGGTGGCCCGCAGCCGCTGCACGGCCAGCCGGTGGGTGAGCGCGGCGACCCAGGAACGCAGGGGGCCCTGCTTGGGGTCGTACGCCTCGGGGTCCTCCCAGATCCGGACGAACACCTCGCGGGTGATGCCGTCGGCGGCCCGCTCGTCGCCCAGGACGCGGTGGGCGAGGCCGTGCACGAGCGACGCGAACCGGTCGTACAGCTCACCGAGCGCGGCCGCTTCGCCGCGCGTCAGCCGCTGCCGCATCCTGAGGTCCCACCGGGGCGGTGCGTCCTGCGTCGCCATACGGCCCCCTCACTTGCTCTGGCCTGCGCCGTTCCTGTCGCGGGCCGTTCGGGCCGGCCCGTGGCCGAGCCGTCGTCCCGCGCTGAGTCCCACCTGTGTCCAGCCTCTGTGCACCGGGTTCTCGAATGTAGTCGGCACCGCTGACCACGCACGTCCCTTTATGGCAATGTGCGCCCCTCGCGACGCCGAAGGTGGTAGGGCCTCCTCCGCTGCGCTGTTCAGGCCGCCCACATGGGCGTCCGCCGGTCCGCCGGGGTCCCGCGCGCCGTTTCCCTGGCGCGAAAACGGCTGCTCCGGACCGTACTTGCATCGACCTCAATCACTTGTTGATCGGTTTTCGATCACTAGTGACCGTACTCGATGTAAATCTCACCGAAAAGGCCCCTGAAATGGCTCGGTTGCCACGCGCCGTCGACGGAGTACCGGTGTTTCATGGAACGAGGGCGGGGCAGCCGCGCAGCAGGAAGCGGTGTGTTGGCTTCCGGTTCGGCGACTGGGAGGCATCGCGGTGGAGTTCAAGGTGACCGACGGCGAGCAGGGTGAGTGGGCCGTGCTGCGGGTGTCGGGAGAGATGGATCTGGTGACTTCGCCCGTGCTCCGTCAACGGGTGCACGAGGCGGTGGCCGACGGTCGCCGCAGTCTCGTCCTCGACCTCTCGGGTGTCGTCTTCTGCGACTCCAGCGGGGTGGGCGTCCTCATCGCCACCCGCCGCCTCATGCGGTCCTGCCGGGGACGGCTGCGGCTGATCCTGCCGCCCGACGGCAGGGCGGGCGGCCCGACGGAGGGCGCGCACGTCAACCGCGTCATGGCCGCCCTCGGTGTGCGCCGTCTCTTCGACGTCCACCCGGACGTCATGTCGGCGGTGGCCCCGGAGCCCGAGGGCGAGGCCGACGCCCTCTCGGCCTGACCGCGGGCCCGCTCACCGACCCGGTCACCTCCCCCCGGTCACCGGCCTGTCCGCCGGTCCTACCGCACCCACCCCCCGTGTCCCGGGGGCCACACAGTTGTCCCGGAATTCCCGCAGTCTTGGTACAAGCGTCCCTTTCGCGCTCCGTACCGCCCTCGGACGTCGTACGCTCCGTCCGAGGAACACCGACAGGCATGGATCAAGCAGTCCACTCGACGTAAGGCGGGCCCGAAAGAACATGGTCAGCAGCGAGTACGAGCGCCGGATCGCCGCCCGGTTCGCCACCTTCGACCAGGACGGCAACGGCTGGATCGACCGCGAGGACTTCAGCGCGGCGAGCAAGGCGGTGCTCAACGAGTTCGGCACTCCCGCCCGTTCGGACAAGGGCCAGGCCCTGTACGGCGGCGCGGAGGCCTTCTGGCAGGGCATGGCGGGGATAGCGGACCGGGACGGCGACCAGCGCATCACCCGCGACGAGTTCGTGAACGGCGCGGTCAAGCGACTGCGTGACAACCCCGAGCGGTTCGCCGAGATCGCCCGCCCCTTCCTGTACGCGGCCCTCGCCGTCGCGGACGCCGACGGGGACGGCTCGGCCACGGTCGACGAGACCGCCCGCATCCTCAAGGCCCTCGGTGTGCCCGAGCACATGGCCACCGCCACGGCCGCCACCCTCGACACCAACGCCGACGGCAAGGTCGACGAGGTGGAGGTCGTGACCGCGTTCGCCCGCTACTTCACCGTGCCGGAGTGATCGGCGAAGGGGTCGGACCCGATCCTGCCCGGTTCATGACCCCTTCACGCCCCTTTCGCGCCATTTCACGCCCCTTCGTGGCCCTTCATGACCCTTCATGGCCCCTTATGGGTCATGACCCCGTCCGGTTCATGACCCCTTGCCGCCGGTACCCGCAAAGCGCTCCCGCAGCTTGTACTTGAGAACCTTCCGCAGGGTCTCGTTGCGCGGCAGTGCCTCCACGATCTCCACCTGCTCCGGCAGTTTGTGCACGGAGAGCCCCTCCGCGCGCAGGTACGACGTCACCGCCGCCAGGGTCAGCGCCTCGGCCTCGGGCGGCTGTTCCACGACCGCGCAGACGCGTTCCCCGCGTTCGGCGTCCGGCAGCCCGACCACCGCCACGTCCCGCACGGCCGGGTGGCGGTGCAGCAGGTCCTCGATCTCCTTGGCGGAGATGTTCTCGCCCTTGCGGATGATCACGTCCTTCGACCGCCCGGTCAGCACCAGGTGCCCGCTGTCCGTCAGCCGCCCCAGGTCGCCCGTGACGAAGAACCCGTCCTCGTCGAACGCCGCCGCCGACTGCGCCGGATCCAGGTACCCCCGGCAGACGGCCTCCCCCCTCAGCCGCACCTCGCCGTCGACGATCCGGATCTCCATGCCCTCCGGCGGCCGCCCCTCCGTGGTCGCGAGGTTCTCCGCGGAGTCGTCCGGCGCCCCCATCGTGATCATCGGTACCTCCGTCATGCCGTACCCGTGGGTCAGCTGCACGCCCATCTCCCGGACGACGGCGTGGTACAGCTCGGGCGGCTTCGGCGCGCCGCCGCCCGCGAGCAGCCGCAGCGAGGGGACGACCGGGACGCCCGGCTGCTTGCGCTGCTCGGCGAGGAACATCGAGTAGAACGCCGTCGACCCGCCCGCGACCGTCACCCCGTGCTTGCGGTAGCCGTCCAGCGCGGCCGGCAGCGCGAAGTGCTCGAACAGCACGGCCGGGAACCCGTACAGCAGGAGCATCACCATGTAGTCGGGGCCGCCTATGTGCGCGTACGGGAAGGCGATCGAGCCCACGTCGTCGCGGGTCAGGCGAAGGGCGTGGGCGAGGCAGGAGCCGCCCGCGAGGAGCGAGCGGTCCGTGTGGAGGACGCCCTTCGGGTCGGAGGTGGTGCCGGAGGTCCAGTAGATCCAGCGCACGGAGGTGCCGTCGGCCGGCGGCGCGGGCAGGACCGCCGGATCGCCGTCCGGGAGACCGTCGTACGCCTCGAAGACCCCGCGGGCGCCCAGCCGCCGGGCCATCGCGGTGTGGTCGAACCCGCGCCACTCGCCGGGGACCGCGAAGAACTCCGCCTTCGACTCCCGGAGCGCGAAGCCGACCTCCCGGTCGCGGTAGAAGGGGATGACCGGGGACTGCACGGCGCCGAGGCGGGCGATGGCGAAGGACAGCAGGGCCGTCTCGATGCGGGTGGGCAGCTGCCAGGCGACGACCGTGCCGGGGCGTACGCCCATGTCGTACAGGCCCGCCGCCACCCGCTCGGCGCGGGAGCGCAGCTCGCCGAAGGTCAGCGTGCGGTCGTCCTGGAGGAGGACGGGCCGGTCGGGGGTGAGCGCGGCGCGGCGGTCGAGGAGTTCCCAGAGGGTGCGGGACGTGCCGAGCGCGTGGGCGGTTTCGTTCACAGCGGCCCCCTGCCTGGAGGACTCGTCCCAAAAACTGACGAGCTGTCAGATGGTGGGCAGAGCGTAGGCCGGGGCGCCTTGTCGGTCCAGGGGTGTGCCACTAACCTGCTCGACAAGGATCTGACGGTCCATCAGATAACTGAGTGGGGGATCCATGACCGAACTGCCCCGCATCATCAGCGTCGACGACCATGTGATCGAGCCCGCGCACCTCTTCGAGACCTGGCTGCCGCGGAAGTACCGGGAGCGCGGTCCCCGGCCGCTGACCGCCGGCATCGGCGAGCTCGCCTATGTCGCCGGGAAGTACCAGATCACGATGGACCCCGAGGGCCAGCCGACCGACTGGTGGATCTACGAGGACCTGAAGTTCCCGTACAAGCGCAACATCGCGGCCGTCGGCTTCGACCGCGACGAGATGACCCTGGAGGGCATCACCCGCGAGGAGATGCGGCGCGGCTGCTGGGACCCCAAGGCCCGCCTGGAGGACATGGACCTCAACCACGTCGAGGCGTCCCTGTGCTTCCCCTCCTTCCCCCGCTTCTGCGGGCAGACCTTCGCCGAGGCGCACGACAAGGAGGTCGCCCTGGCCTGCGTGCGCGCCTACAACGACTGGATGGTCGAGGAGTGGTGCGGCGACAGCGGCGGCCGGCTGATCCCGCTGTGCCTGATCCCGCTGTGGGACATCGACCTGGCCGTCGCCGAGATCCGGCGCAACGCCGCCCGTGGCGTCCGGGCGGTCACCTTCTCCGAGATCCCCACCCACCTGGGGCTGCCGTCCATCCACTCCGGCCACTGGGACCCGTTCTTCGCGGTCTGCCAGGACACCGGCACCGTCGTCAACATGCACATCGGGTCCAGCTCCCAGATGCCGGCCGCCTCCCCCGACGCCCCGCCCGCCGTCCAGGCGTCGCTGTCCTTCAACAACGCGATGGCCTCGATGATGGACTTCCTCTTCAGCGGCGTCCTGGTCCGCTTCCCCCGCCTCAGACTCGCCTACAGCGAGGGCCAGATGGGCTGGATCCCGTACGCCCTGGAACGCGCCGACGACGTGTGGGAGGAGCACCGCGCCTGGGGCGGCGTCCGCGACCTGATCCCCGAACCGCCGTCGACGTACTACTACCGGCAGATGTTCTGCTGCTTCTTCCGCGACAAGCACGGCGTCGCCTCGCTGGACGTCGTGGGACGGGACAACGCGACCTTCGAGACCGACTACCCGCACGTCGACTCGACCTTCCCGCACACCAAGGAGGTCGCCCTCGACCATGTGAAGGGCCTCGACCACGAGACGGTCTACAAGCTCATGCGCGGCAACGCGATCCGCATGCTCGACCTCGACCTCGACCGGTGACGGGCGGCCCCCGGTCATGGATCTCGCGTACAGCCCCGAGGAGGAGGAGTTCCGGGCCGGACTGCGGGAGTGGCTGGCGAAGGTCCTGCCCACCCTGCCGCCGAAGCCGTCCCCCGACGACTGGCCCGCACGGCGCGCCTACGACCTCGGCTGGCAGCGGACGCTGTACGACGCCGGGTACGCCCACGTCCACTGGGACGCCTCCCCGACCGTCCGGCTGATCTTCCTGGAGGAGACCGAGAAGGCCGGCGCCCCCTACGTCGGCGCCAACTTCGTCGGACTGCTGCACGCCGGGCCCACCATCGCCGCCGAGGGCACCGCCGAGCAGCGGGCGCGCTGGCTGCCGCCGGTGCTGCGCGGCGAGGAGGTGTGGTGCCAGGGCTTCAGCGAACCCGGAGCCGGGTCCGACCTCGCGGCGCTGCGCACGCGCGCGTACCGCGACGGCGACGACTACGTGGTCACCGGCTCCAAGATCTGGACCTCCCACGCGGAGGTCGCCGACTGGTGCGAGCTGCTGGTGCGGACCGATCCCGCCGCTCCGAAGCACCGGGGCATCTCCTGGCTCGCCATGCCCATGGACGCGCCCGGTGTGACCGTACGGCCGCTGCGCACGCTCGCCGGGTCCACCGAGTTCGCCGAGGTGTTCCTCGACGAGGTCCGCGTCCCCGTGACCCATCGGGTCGGCGAGGAGAACGACGGCTGGCGCGTGACCATGGTCACCCTGTCGTTCGAGCGCGGCACGGCTTTCGTGGGCGAAGTCGTCGCCTGCCGAAAGGTGTTGGGGGAGGTCGTGGCGCAGGCGCGGGCGAACGGGCGGTGGGACGACCCAGGTGTCAGGCGGCGGCTCGGACGGCTGAACGCCGAGTTCCGGACGCTGTGGCGGCTCACCCAGTGGAACGTCAGCGAGGCCGAGTCCTCCGGAGGGGTGCCGGGGGTGGGGGGTTCGGTGTTCAAGCTGAGGTACTCGCGTGCCCGGCAGGAGCTGTACGACGCGGCGGCGGAGGTGCTGGGGCCGGAGGGGGTCGATCTCGGGCGGCCGTGGGTGCTCGATCGGCTCAGTTCGCTGTCGTACACGATCGCGGCGGGGACGTCGGAGATCCAGCGGAACATCGTGGGCGAGCGGATCCTCGGGTTGCCGAAAGGGTGAGGGGTGAGGGGTGGGCGGGGGCGCCCAGGGGGCGGGAGTGCGCGGGGGGTTGGCGGGTGCGGGTGGGAGGTGGCTGGTCGCGCGGTTCCCCGCGCACCTGAGGGGCGTGGCCGCGCCCCGCCCTCGACGCAGGCGTAGGTGCTCGGCGTGGACTGGGGACTTGGATGCGGTTTCAACTTGATGAGCAGCAGGTCGACTTGCAGCGTGGGGTGCGGGGGCTGCTCGCCCGGCGGTTCGGGCGGGACGCGTTGCGGGAGGGCGTCGACGCGCCACGGGTCGACCGGGGGCTCTGGCGGGCGCTGGGGGACGCCGGGTTCTTCTCGCTGCGGCTGCCGGAGGCCGAGGGCGGGGTCGGGCTGGGGCTGCCCGAGGCCGTGTTGGTGTTCGAGGAGGCGGGGCGCGCACTGCTGCCCGGACCGCTGGCGGCCACGCATCTCGCGGCCGGCGTGGTGCCGGGCGCCGCGACCGGGGAGACCGTCGTGACCACCGTCGCGGGCGGGGGCCTGGTGGAGTGGCTGGACGAGGCCGACGTGGTGACGGGGGACGCGACCGGTGCGGTCCCGGTGCGGTCGGTCGACCCGTTGACGCCGTTGCACCGTGTCCCGGAGGGCTCCCGCAGCGCCGGTCCGGACGGACTCCTCGTCCTGCTCACCGCCGCCGAGCAGCTCGGCACGGCGGTGCGGACCTGTGAGGCGGCCGTGCAACACGCACGGACCCGTGAGCAGTTCGGGCGGCCCATCGGGGCGTTCCAGGCCGTCAAGCACCTCTGCGCCGAACTGCTGGTCCGGGTGGAGGTCGCCAGGGCGGCCGTCTACGCGGCGGCGGTCACCGCCGACCCCGTGGACATCGCGGCGGCCCGGCTGCTGGCCGACGAGGCGGCGGTGCGCGGCGCCCGCGACTGTCTCCAGGTCCACGGCGGTATGGGGTTCACCTGGGAGGCCGACGTACATCTGTGTCTGAAGCGGGCGTGGGTCCGGGCGGAACGTGGCGGATCAGTGACGGACAGTGAGGAAACCTTGGCGGGTGAACTGTTGACCGAGGTGCACTGATTGTGCTGACCAGCACCACGGCGGAGTCCGTGGCGGCATCATGGGGGAATGTCGCGGAACGTGGCACGCCGGAATTACCGAGCGTTGATACCGGGTTGTGTCCTGGGTGTGACTTGTCACGGCCTGGAGTCGGGGTCGTCCTCCGGTACCTTCTGGGGGATGCGAGTGGTTCCGAGGCCCGGCCGATCCGGTGTTGCCCCAGTGGCGGCCCCGGACGCGGCGGTGCCCGTCGCTCGTGAAGTGGGCCCACGACGCGTCGCTCCGGTCTGTTCGACTCCCCGCGATGAGCGTCGCACAGTATGGCGTAGGCGTACTCCTTCGCGCTGGAATATGCCCGAAGCGCTTGTTGGGGTGACTGTACGTCAACCATGCTGTCCAGCAGGGGGATCACGTTCCGTGATTCCTGCGCCGACGGCAGTGGGGTCGGCCGAGCAGAAGATGACCACGATCGTGGCCCCGGAGGGGCGTGCGGAGATGTGTCCGCCGGTTCGGATGGTGTGAGCGGTGCAGGTGCTTCAAGTGCAGCTGGAGATCCGGCCCGACCCCGCAGAGGTCGGTCGCGCCCGGAGATGGGCCCGTTCACGGCTCGCCGGGTCCGGGATAGGGGACGACGAGCCGCTGGGCGAGACGCTGATCCTGCTCGTCTCCGAGCTGGTCACCAACGCGGTCGTCCACACCGGGCGGCCGGCCGTGCTGCGGCTGCTGCTGTCCGGGCTCCGTGACGGCTCCGCCGGCATGGTCCGCCTGGAGGTCGCCGACGCCAGCGCCTGCCCGCCCGCGCTCCGCTGTGCCGACGGCGACGAGACCGGCGGGCGCGGCCTCGCGCTCGTCGAAGGGCTCGCCGACCGGTGGGGCTGGAGCCACGAGGGCATCGGCAAGCGCATCTGGTGCGAACTGGACCGCGCCACCGCCGGCCCGTCCGGGGCGACCGGCGCGGGCGGGGTCGCGACCCCCACCGAGTGCCCGTCGGGCCGCGCCGTCACGGGCCTGGCGGCGGTGTCCCGTGCCGGACTGGCGTACGGGGCGGTCTAGAAGGCTCATGAAGATCTTGGGTTCTGGCCCTTGAGGTTGGGGTCGGGGCGGCTCGTGTCACGCCATGCGTATCCCCGGGTGCGCACGCTTCCTGCCCCCGCGTGCGCACGCACTCCTGCCTTCCGTGTGTGCGCCCGCCTGGCGCTCCCGTGTGCGAGTGGGTCCTTCCCCCTCGTGCGCACGCGCCCTCCCTCCGTGGGGTTCTTGCCACTCTTCCCCGTGCGTGTGCGTGCCGGATGCGGCGCGCCTTCGCGGACCGGTAGCCGCCCGGCGTGCGCCTCGCTGTCGCATGCGCCTGCGCGCCGAAGCACGGCACCGGCCCCTTCCGCTCGCGGTGGCGGGGAAGTGCGCCGGGGGTGCTTCCGTACGCGGCGCCGGGACCCGGGTCCCGAGGGGCAAAACCCCGAATGGGTGTTGACGCGCTGTGTCCGTTTGATCACGCTTGTGGTCATCGATTCGCCGCGAGGGGACGACGAGGGCTTCGAGGACGCGGGCCCTCGACGAGTGTGGGTCGTGTCGCGGCGTCGGCTCCCGGCCGGGTCCGGGGAGCGGGGCGGGTACGCCGAGGCCGGACGGCGGCGCGCGGTGCCGAGCTCGGGGCGGGCAGCGGCGCGCCGCCTGCCGCCCCTGTCTCACAGCACGGCCACCGGTGCCACCGGCGTGCCCGTGCCGCCGACGAACGGCTCCGGCATCGCCGACAGCAGGAAGTCGTACCGGCCCGTTTCTCCACAGGCTGTGGACAACTCCTCCAGGTTCCAGTTCTGGCCCTGCGGCATGCCCATCTCGACCAGGTGCAGCGCGTGCACCGGCAGCCACAGGCCCTCGATCTCCGGCGGGAAGATCTCGAAGGTCATCGTGTCGTTGGCGACGGCGGCGACGTCCCGCGCGTGGAACCACTCCGGTGTACGGATCGACAGCCCCGGTGACGGGAACGCGTACCCGTGCTTGTCGCCCGCGAGGTACGCCCGGACCTGACCGGTGCGGACGAGGACGATGTCGCCCGCGCGGACCCGTACCCCCGCCGACTCCTCCGCCGCGTCCAGGTCCTCGGGGGTGACCGCGTGGCCGCCGGGCAGACGGCCGGTGTCGGTGCCCAGGGCGCGCGGGATGTCGAGGAGCACCCCGCGCGAGACGATGTGGCGGGCCTTGTCGATGCCGGCGAACGCGGCCCCGGCGTGCGGGGTGATCGTGTGCGCCGGGCGGCCGTTGTAGAGGCGGCCCGAGTGCGAGACATGGGTGAGGGCGTCCCAGTGGGTGCCCGCCTGGAGGCCCATCGTCACGGCGTCGTCGCTGCACGCCACCGTGCCGGGACCGAAGATCTCCTGGTTGACCTGCACCATGACGTGCAGCGGGTTGACCCGGCCCGGGATCATCCCCGTCTGCACGCCGTCCTGCTGGAGGGGCAGCGCGAGCGGGACACGGCGCCCGGAACGCACCGAGCCGGCCGCCGCGCGGACCACCTCGTCGCTGATCAGGTTGAGCGTGCCGATCTCGTCGTCCGCCCCCCAACGGCCCCAGTTGTTCACGCGCTTGGCGATGTCGTGGAACTCCGTGGGCAGTGACATCGGCCCTCCCCGGGGCTTGTGCCGGTGTATCTGACGGGTCGTAGAATCGGCGTGCGAGCAGATCTAACGGTCCGTCAGAAACCGCGATGAGGGGAAGGGGCCGGGGTGGGAAACTTTCTGGCAGGCAAGGTCGTCGCCGTCACGGGCGCGGGACGGGGGATCGGCCGCGCGGTCGCCCTCGCCGCGGCGGCGGAGGGCGCGCGGGTCGTCGTCAACGACTACGGCGTGTCCGTCGACGGCTCCGAACCGACCAGCTCCGTCGCCGAGACCGTCGTCAAGGAGATCGAGGCGGCCGGTGGCGAGGCCCTCGCCGTCGCCGACGACATCTCCACGATGGCGGGCGGACAGCGGGTGGTGGACGCGGCGGTCGCCGCGTACGGGCGGATCGACGGGGCGGTGTGCGTCGCCGGGATCCTGCGCGAGCGGATGCTGTTCAACATGTCCGAGGAGGAGTGGGACCCCGTGGTCGCCACGCACCTGAAGGGCACGTTCACGGTGTTCCGGGCGGCGTCGGCGGTGATGCGCAAGCAGCGGGCCGGGACGTTGATCGGGTTCACCAGCGGCAACCACCAGGGGTCCGTGTCGCAGGCCAACTACAGCGCGGCCAAGGGCGGGATCATCTCGCTGGTGCGCAGCGCGGCGCTCGGGCTGCACCGGTACGGGGTGACCGCGAACGCGGTCGCGCCGGTCGCGCGGACACGGATGTCCGCGGGGGTGCCGACGCAGCTGACCGACATCGGTGAGCCGGAGGACGTGGCGGCGTTCGTGGTGTACCTGCTGTCCGAACGGGCCCGGGAGGAGGGGATCACCGGGCAGGTGTACACCGTGGCGGGGCCGAGGATCGCCGTGTGGGCCCAGCCGAGGGAACTGCGTTCGGCGTGGGCGGAGGGCGGCTGGACGCCGGAGCGGATCGCCGAGGTGCTGCCGGGGGTGGTGGGGGTCGATCCCCTGCCGATGCTGGCGCGGGTGGAGGAGATGGCGCGGGCCGCTGCCGCGGGGGAGCGGCCGAATCAGGGCCCCTCGTAGCCCGGGGCCGGGGGTTGCCGGGCGGCTGCGGACGGGGTGCGGCTGGTCGCGCGGTTCCTCGCGCCCCTGAGGGGCGCGGCGCGGGTTCGACGTCAGAGGTTCTGCCTGTGTGACGAAGGTGCGTGCGGTCGACCGGAGGCGGTGTGGGGCGTGGAGTTCGGGGTGGAGGACGCGGCGTTTCGGCGGGAGGCCCGGGGCTGGCTGGCCGCTCATGCCGGGGGCGCCGGGGAGCGGCGGGCCTGGGAGCGGACGCTCGGGGCCGACGGGTGGATCGGGCTCGGGTGGCCGGAGGGCGGGTACGGCAACCGGACGGCCACGCTCGTGCAGCAGGTCGTGTGGGCCGAGGAGTACGCGCGCGCCGGTGTGCCGCCCAGGTCGGGGCACATCGGGGAGAAGCTGCTCGCCCCCACCCTGATCGCCTTCGGGACCCGGGAGCAGAAGGAGCGGTTCCTGCCGCCGGTCGCCCGCGGCGAGGAGCTGTGGTGCCAGGGCTACAGCGAGCCCGGTGCCGGCTCGGACCTCGCGGCCGTCCGGACCCGGGCCGAGCGCCGCCCGGACGGGACGTACACCGTCACCGGGCAGAAGATCTGGACCTCGCTCGCCCACGAGGCGGACTGGTGCTTCGTGCTGGCGCGCACCGAGCCCGGATCACGGCGCCACCACGGGCTGTCGTTCCTCCTCGTGCCCATGGCCCAGCCCGGCCGTGTCGAGGTGCGGCCCATCCGGCAGCTGACCGGCACGAGCGAGTTCAACGAGGTGTTCTTCGACGGGGCGCGCGCGACCCACGTCGTCGGCGGCGAGGGCGACGGCTGGCGGGTCGCCATGGGTTTGCTCGGCTTCGAGCGCGGCGTGTCGACGTTCGCCCAGCAGATCGGGTTCGCGGAGGAACTGCGGGACGTCGTACGGGCCGCCGAGGCGAGCGGCGCCGCCGACGACCCCGTCGTACGGGAGCGGCTCGTGCGGCAGTGGGCCGAGCTGCGGGTGATGCGGTGGAACGCGCTGCGGACGCTGGGCGGTTCGGAGGAGCCGGGCGCGCCGAGCGTGGCCAAGCTGCTGTGGGGGCGGTGGCACCAGCGGCTCGGGGAACTGGCGATGGAGGTGCGCGGCGCGGACGCGGCCGTGGGGCCCGCGCCGTGGTCGCCGCGCACGCCCTACGCCCTCGATCCGCTCCAGCACCTGTTCCTGTTCAGCCGGGCCGACACCATCTACGGCGGTTCGGACGAGGTGCAGCGCACGATCATCGCCGAGCGGGTGCTCGGTCTGCCGAGGGAGCCGAGGGGATGAGGGGCGTGACGACGGTGCGGAGGGTGAGGGCGGGCCTGTCGGCGGCGGGGCGGGGGGTACCGGCGTGAGAGGCGTCGTGTTCGACGGGAAGCGGGTCGAGGTCGTCGACGACCTCGACGTCCGGGAGCCGGGGCCCGGCGAGGTGCGGGTCGCGGTCGCGGCGGCCGGGCTCTGCCACAGCGATCTGTCGGTGGTGGACGGGACGATCCCGTTCCCGGCGCCGGTGGTGCTCGGGCACGAGGGCGCGGGCGTCGTGGACGCGGTGGGCGCCGGCGTCACCCATGTCCGGCCCGGTGACCATGTGGCGCTGTCCACCCTCGCCAACTGCGGGACCTGCGCCGACTGCGACCGGGGGCGGCCCACCATGTGCCGTCGCGCGATCGGGCGCCCGGAGCGGCCGTTCACGCGCGGCGCGGAGCCGCTGTTCCAGTTCGCCGCCAACTCCGCCTTCGCCGAGCGGACGGTCGTCAAGTCCGTGCAGGCCGTGCGGATACCGGACGACATCCCGCTGACGTCGGCCGCGTTGATCGGATGCGGTGTGCTGACCGGGGTCGGCGCCGTCCTCAACCGGGCGCGCGTCGACCGGGGCGAGAGCGTGCTCGTCATCGGGGCCGGGGGCATCGGGCTCAACGTCATCCAGGGCGCGCGCCTCGCGGGCGCGACCCGGATCGTCGCGGTCGACGCCAACCCGGAGAAGGAGGCCGTCGCCCGGCAGTTCGGCGCCACGCACTTCCTCACCTCCGTGGACGACGCGCGGCAGGTCGTGCCGACCGGCGTCGACCACGCCTTCGAGTGCGTCGGCCGCGTCGAACTCGTCCGCCAGGCGATCGACCTGCTGGACCGGCGGGGACAGGCCGTGCTGCTGGGCGTGCCGGCGGCCACGGCCGAGGCGTCCTTCCGGGTCTCGTCCCTCTACCTGGACAAGGCGATCCTGGGCTGCCGCTACGGATCGTCACGGCCCCAGCGGGACATCGCGCTCTACGCCGAGCTGTACCGCGAAGGGCGGCTGCTGCTCGACGAGTTGGTGACCGCCACGTACCCGGTGGAGGACTTCGCGAAGGCGGCCCAGGACGCGGCCGAGGGGAGGGTCGCGCGGGCGGTGCTCACGTTCTGAGCGCCGGGGCGCAAACGAAATGGCAAGGAGTCACCGAACTCCTTGCCGTGCTCAACTTATAGCGCACGGGGGGTCTTGCGGCAAGGCCCCGGTCGTACCGCAGAATCACCGGCCTGAGCGGGAGTTCGGCGGAGATCGGGAGTGGTGGAGTGCGCGTTGTGCTGTCGACCTACGGGTCGCGGGGGGACATCCAGCCGATGGCGGGACTGGCCGCGAGTCTGCGGGAGTCGGGCGCCGAGGTACGGGTGTGCGGCCCGTCGGACGAGGAGTTCGGGAAGCTGCTCGCCGGGATCGGCGGGGAGATGGTGCCGTACGGGCCGTCGGCGCGGTCGCTGACGAAGGCGGCGCCGCCCGCGTCGACGATCCCCGAACGCGCCGCCCAGGTGATCGCCAGCCAGTTCGAGGTCATCACCGCGGCGGCCGAGGGCTGGGACGTCCTCGTGGCGACCGGCATGATCCCGGCCGCGGCAGGTGCGCGCTCGGTGGCGGAGAGACTCGGCATCCCCTCGGTGTCCGTGACCTTCCAGCAGCTCACGCTGCCGTCGCCGCAGCGCCCGCCGCTGGCGTACCCGGGGCGTCCGCTGCCGCCGGACGTGACCGACAACCGGGCGCTGTGGGACCTCGACGCCGAGGCCGTCGACGCGCTGTTCGGGGAGGCGCTGAACACCCAACGGGCCGCGGTCGGGCTGCCCCCGGTGGACGGTGTCCGTGACCATGTCGTCGGCGACCGGCCCTGGCTGGCGACGGACCCCGTCCTCGACCCGCCGACGGAGATGCCGGACTTCGACGTCGTCCAGACCGGCGCGTGGTTCCTGCCCGACGAACGGCCCCTGCCGGACGAGCTGTCGGCGTTCCTGGACGCCGGCGATCCCCCGGTCTACGTGGGCTTCGGCAGCATGCCCATGCACGCCTCGCGGGACGTCGCCCGCGTCGCCGTCGACGCGGTGCGGGCGCGGGGCCGCCGGGTGCTCGTCGGGCGCGGCTGGGCCGATCTCGCCCTGATCGACGAGCGGGACGACTGCCTCGCCGTCGGCGAGGTCAACCACCAGGCGCTGTTCGGGCGGGTGGCCGCCGTCGTCCACCACGGGGGCGCCGGCACCACGACCACGGCCGCCCGGTGCGGCGCCCCCCAGGTCGTGGTACCGCAGGCGGCGGACCAGCCGTACTGGGCGGGCAGGGTGGCGGCCCTCGGCATCGGCGCGGCGCACGACGGCCCCGTCCCGACCTACGCGTCCCTGTCGGCCGCGCTGGAGGTGGCGCTCGCCCCGGAGACGGGGGAGCGGGCGGGGGCGGTCGCCGCCACGGTCCGCACCGACGGGTCGGCGGTGGCCGCGAAGCTGCTGCTCGACGGGGCCGTGTGACGGCGGACGGGAGCGGCTGCCGGGGCCGCGGTCAGGGCTGTGGCTGAGAGGGCCGCGGTCAGGGGTGTCGCTGAGGGGCCGCCGGTGTCGCTCCGCCCGAGCGGAACGTGCGCCGGTACGCCGTCGGGGTCACCCCCAGGGCGCCCTGGAGGTGCTGGCGCATCGACTGGGCGGTGCCGAACCCCGCGTCGTGGGCGATCTGGTCGATGGACAGGTCGGTGGACTCCAGGAGGTGGCGGGCCCGTTCGACACGCTGCCGGGTCAGCCACTGGCCGGGGCTGACCCCGACCTCCTCACGGAAGCGGCGCGTGAACGTACGCACCGACATGGCCTCCTGCCGGGCCATGTCCCGCAGCTGGATCGGCTCGTGGAGACGGGCGAGGGCCCAGGCGCGGGCGGCGGTCGTCCCGGCGGCCTGCTGCTCCGGCACCGGCCGCTGGATGTACTGGGCCTGACCGCCGTCCCGGTGCGGCGGCACCACCGTGCGGCGGGCCACGTCGTTGGCGACGGCGGTGCCGTGGTCGCGCCGCACGAGATGCAGGCACAGGTCGATGCCGGCGGCGACGCCCGCCGAGGTGAGGACGTCGCCGTCGTCGACGAACAGCACGTCGGCGTCCACCCGCACCTTGGGGAACAGCCGCTGGAAGTGCTCGGCGTGGTACCAGTGCGTGGTCGCCGGGCGGCCGTCGAGGAAACCGGCGGCGGCCAGGACGTAGCCGCCGGTGCAGATGGAGACGAGCCGGGTGCCGGGGCGGATGAGGGCGAGGGCGGCGGCCAGTTCCGGGGTGAGGACGCCGTCCTCGTAGACCGGGCCCAGTTCGTGCGAGGCGGGCACCACCACGGTGTCCGCGGTCGCCAGGGCCTCCGGTCCGTTCCCGATGAGGACGGCGAAGTCGGCGTCCGTCTCCACCGGTCCCGGCGGCCGGATCGAGCAGGTGACGATGTCGTACAGACGCCGGCCGTCCGCGCCCCTCGCCTTGCCGAAGATGCGCTGCGGGATCCCCAGCTCGAACGGCAGCAACCCGTCCATGGCGAGGACGACGACTCGGTGCCGGGCACCGGGCCCGGCGGGCTTGCGGGACGGCTCCGGGGTCATGGCCCGATCCTAACGAATGCTGTCCTTCGGGCCACTCGTTCCGGAAGATCGCAGGTCCGAAGCTTGTCCGCATGACGCAGAGAGCCGACGACGCACCCGCGCTCGCCCGCACCACCACTGATCGGCAGCCCCACGAGTCCCGCCCCGCGAAGTCCTCCCGGGTGCACCGCGCCTGGTTCGTCGCGGCCGTCACCTTCGTGACGATCATCGGCGCGGCGGCCTTCCGTTCCCTGCCGGGTCTGCTGATCGACCCGTTGAACGACGAGTTCCACTGGTCGCGCGGCACGATCGCGTCCGCCGTGTCGGTCAACCTCGCGCTGTACGGGCTGACGGCGCCGTTCGCCGCCGCGCTGATGGACCGCTTCGGCATCCGCCGGGTGGTCGCGGTGGCCCTCACGGTGATCGCGGTCGGCGCCGGTTCGACGGTGTGGATGACCTCGGCCTGGCAGTTGATGCTCTGCTGGGGCCTGCTCGTGGGGCTCGGCTCCGGCTCGATGGCGCTGGCGTTCGCGGCGACGGTCACCAACCGCTGGTTCACCGAGCGGCGCGGCCTGGTCTCGGGCATCCTGACCGCCGCGTCGGCGTCCGGGCAGCTGATCTTCCTGCCGCTGCTGTCCTGGATCGTCTCGGAGCACGACTGGCGGCCCGCCGCCGTCACCGTGGCCCTCGCCGCCCTGGCAGTCGTCCCGTTCGTCTGGCTGCTGCTGCGCGACCATCCGGCGGACGTGGGGCTGAAGCCGTACGGGGCGACGGAGTTCGTGCCCAGGCCGGTGCCCGTGCCGGGGGCCGCGCGCAGGACGGTCCGGGTCCTCCTGTCGGCGGTGCGGACCGGGCCGTTCTGGCTGCTCGCCGGTACCTTCGCGATCTGCGGTGCCTCCACGAACGGCCTCATCCAGACCCACTTCGTGCCCGCCGCCCACGACCACGGCATGCCCATCACCGCGGCGGCCTCCCTGCTGGCCGTCATCGGCGTCTTCGACGTCGTCGGCACGATCGCCTCGGGCTGGCTCACGGACCGCTACGAACCGCGGCGGCTGCTGGCCGTGTACTACGCGTTCCGCGGCCTCTCGCTCCTCTTCCTGCCGTATCTGCTGGCCCCCACCGTGCACCTCCCGATGATCTTCTTCATCGTCTTCTACGGCCTCGACTGGGTCGCCACCGTGCCGCCCACCATGGCCCTGTGCCGTGAGCACTACGGCGACGACAGCGCCATCGTCTTCGGCTGGGTCCTCGCCTCCCACCAGGTCGGCGCCGCCCTCGTCGCCTTCCTCGGCGGCCTCGCCCGCGACACCTTCGGCGCGTACGACGTCGTCTGGTACGCCTCCGGGGCGCTGTGCGCGGTGGCGGCGCTGATGGCGCTGGTCATCCGGCGCCGGCGGCCGAACGCGCCCACGGGCGGCCCGAACGTCGCGGTGGCCGGCGCCTGACGCACGGCGGTTCCGGGGCGGCATCTGCCCCGCGACGGTTCCGGGGGCGGCACCTGTCCCGCGGCGATTCCGCGGCGGGGCGGGCGCAACCGTTTCCGCGTGGGCACACTCCCTACCAGACGGGGAGGGGCCCGGTGACGTCCATGGCGAAGACAGAGGCGACGGGCGAGGGTGTGGCCCGTGGGAGCGCCGAGCCGTCGGCGGTGGCCATGGCCGTGCTCGGGGTCGAGGGCGCGCTGGTGTGCGCCGTACTGGTCGTGGCCGCGCTCGGCGCCCAGGCGGGGCCCGGTGGCGGGGAACCCGTCGCGGCCCTCGCGGTCGTGCCGCTGATGCTCGTGCTGATCCTGTTCGCGGGGGGCGTCGTCACCGCCGCGTACGTCGTCCCGGCCGTGTGCCTCGCCCACTGGACCGCGCGGCAGCTGACCGGCCGCACCGCCTGGTGGTGGATCCCGCCCGCCTGCACCCTGTGGGTGCTCCCGGCCCTGGCCGTCCCCGCCTGGCACCTGGCGGGACTCGGGCTCTACGCCGTGGCCCTGCCCCCGGCCCTGGCGGTGCACGCCACCGTCGTACGGGCCCGTGCGGGCCGGCCGGTCCAGCCCTGCGCGGCGATCCTCTCGTGGGGCGCGCTGGCCGTCGGCTGCGTGGTGATCGGCGGCGGGGCGGTCGTGGCGGTGGGGTGATGCAGAGGGCCTCAGCCGGCCGTGAAGCCGCCGAAGCGGCCCCGGTGGAACAGCAGTGGCGCGCTCGACGCCCCGTCCGTGCCGACGGTGCCCAGCGCCTCCACCCGGCCCACCACGATCAGATGGTCACCTCCGGGGTGCACGGCGTGGATCGCGCAGTCGATCCAGGCGGCGGCCCCGGCGAGGCGGGGCGAGCCGGTGACAGGGGCCGGGTCGTGGTCGACACCGGCGAACTTGTCCGAGCCGCTCACCGCGAACCGCCGGCACAACTCGCCCTGGTCCGCGGCGAGTACGTTCACACAGAAGACGCCCGCGCGGGCGATCCGGGGCCAGGTCGACGACGTACGGCCCACCATGAAGACCACGAGGGGCGGGTCGAGGGAGAGCGAGGAGAAGGACTGACAGGCGAATCCGGCGGGGCGCGGCGCCGGGCCCGGTCCAGGTCCCGGTCCAGTGATCGCTCCCGGGGTGGTGTCGGGTGCCGGTGGGGCGGTGATGACCGTCACGCCCGTCGCGAAGCTGCCCAGGACGCGGCGGAACTCCCCCTGGTCGACCGGCATCCGCTCGCCCTCACGGACACAGCGCAGCTCGGGGCGGGGCAGTGCTTCGACCGGGCGCGGCGGCGCGGCCGTCCGCGTCCGGTCGGACCGTAGATATCGGACGGCGGCCGCCGCCATTCCCGCATGTCCCATCACCGTTCCATTGAAACTGACGGACCGTCAGAAATGAAGGGTGTGGAGCCGGTCCGCCCCCGGTCCGTCGCGGGTCCGCCCCCGGTCCGTCGCCGGTCCGCCCCCGGTCCGTCGCCGGTCCGCCCCCCGGTCCGTCGCCGGTTCCCGCAGCGGGACGCTCAGCGGCCCTCGAAGCGGGGCGCGCGGCGTTCGACGAAGCTCGCCACGCCCTCCTGGGCGTCCGCCGTCGTCATGTTGATCTCCTGGGCGGCGGCCTCGGCCGCGAAGGCCGTGGCGCGGTCGGCGTCCAGGGAGGCGTTGACCAGGTGCTTGGTCAGCGCCAGGGCGCGGGTCGGGCCGGCGGCGAGGCGCTCGGCCCACGCGCGGGCCGTCTTCTCCAGGTCGGCGGCGGGGACGACCCGGTTGACCAGGCCGAGCCGTTCCGCGTCGGCGGCGGACAGCGCGTCGCCGAAGAACATCAGCTCCTTCGTGTGTCGCGGCCCGATCAGCCGGGGCAGGAGGTAGGCGCCGCCGCCGTCGGGGACGAGGCCGCGGCGCACGAACACCTCGATGAAGCGGGCCTCCTCGGCCGCCAGGACCAGGTCGCAGGCGAGGGCGAGGTGCGCGCCGAGGCCGGCCGCCGTGCCGTTCACCGCCGCCAGCACCGGCTTCTCGCAGTCGAGGACGGCCGCGACGAGCCGCTGGGCGCCGAGGCGGAGGGTGCGGGCCACGTCGCCGGCGACCCGTTCGGCGGGGCGGGCCGCCCCGCCGCGCAGGTCGGCGCCCGCGCAGAACCCGCGGCCCGTCGCGGTGATCACGACCGCCCGCACGGCGGGATCGGCGGAGGCGTCCGAGAGCAGCTGGACGAGACGGTCGCGCTGGTCGGGGGTGAGGGCGTTCATCGCCTCGGGACGGTTGAGGGTGATCCACGAGACGGCGTTGTCAGTGGCGTGCAGTATCAATGAGTCACGGGACTTTTCCTGATGTTCATGGAGGGAAGCGGACATGTGGGTGCTCCAGCTGTTACGGGGTGTGATGACCTTGATCGGTGCGCGATGGTGGCGCCGGTGCTCAGCGGCACACCGCCAGCGCGTCCAGGGCCACGGCGCCCTGCCCCCTCGGCAGCACCATCAGCGGGTTGATGTCCAGCTCCGCGATCTCGTCCCCCAGCTCCAGCGCCATCCGCTGCACCCGCAGCACGACCTCCACGAGCGCGTCGACATCGCCTGGCGGCGCCCCGCGGACCCCGTCCAGCAGGGCCCGGCCGCGCAGTTCGGCGAGCATGGCGCGCGCCTGGTCCTCCCCGAAGGGCGGCACGCGTACGGCCGCGTCGCGGAGCACCTCGACGAGGACCCCGCCGAGCCCGACCGTCACCGTCGGACCGAAGAGGTCGTCGTGCGTGACCCCCACGACCATCTCCACGCCCCGCTCGACCATCTGACAGACGAGCACCCCGTCGAGCGGCACGTCCTCGTAGCGGGCGATGTCGGTGAGTTCGCGATAGGCGTCGCGGATCTGGCTGGCGGAGGTCAGTCCGATCTTCACCAGGCCGAGTTCCGTCTTGTGGGCGATCCGCGCCCCGGACGCCTTCATCACCACCGGGTAGCCCACGAGGCTCGCCGCGCGCACGGCCGCCGCCGCGCTCGTCACCAACTGCTCGCGCGGCACCCGTATCCCGTAGGCGCGCAGCAGCTGCTTGGCCGCGTGCTCGCTCAGCTGCTGCCCCGGCCGCATCAGCTCCCGCGCCTTGCGGAAGGAGGGCGACGGGCTGCGCGGCGCCTCGTCGAAGGGGGAGCGGTAGGCGGTGGTGAAGCGGGCGTGGTCGAGGTGGGCGCGGACGGCGGTGATGCAGTTGGCGAAGGTGCGGAAGGTCGCCACCTTCGACGACCCGAGCAGCGTCTCGCGGTAGGCGTCCTCGGTGCCCACCGGCGACCCCCACACCACGCACACCAGCTTGTCGGTGCGTTCGGCGGCGTCCACCAGGTCCTGGGCGAGCTTGTCGCTCATCGGTGGGAAGGGACCGGTGATGGGGCAGATCAGGACCCCGACCGCCGGGTCGTCGAGGATCGCGTCGAGGATGCGCGGGCCGCGCCAGTCACCCACCGGGTGCCCGCCGTTGTCGACCGGGTTGGCCACGTTCAGATAGCCGGGGATCCACTGGTGCAGTTCTGCCTGCTTGGCCTCCGACAGCGTCGGCAGGCGCAGCCCGGCCTCCGTCGCCAGATCAGCGAAGTGCGCGCCCGTGCCGCCCGAGATCGAGTAGACGACGACCCCGTCGGCGACCGGGCGTGCGGGGGCCCCGGAGCGCGGGCGCCGGGCCCGTGCCAGCAGGGTCGCCGTGTCCTGGAGTTCGTCCAGGCCGTCCACGCGGATCACGCCGTACTGCCGCATCGCCGCGTCGACCACCGCGTCCGCGCCGGTCAGCTTGCCGGTGTGGGTGGCTGCGGTGCGGGCGCCGGCCTCGGTGCGGCCGACCTTCACGGCCACGACGGGCACCCCGCGGCGGGCGGCCCGGTCGGCGGCGAGGAGGAAGGAGCGGCCGTCCTTGAGGCCCTCGATGTAGCAGGCGATGGCGCCCACCTCGGGGCGTTCGGCGAAGTAGGAGATGAAGTCGGCGGTCTCCAGGTCGGCCTCGTTGCCGGTGGGGGCCCAGTGGGAGAGGCGGATGCCGAGTTCCTGGAGGGAGAAGACCGGGCGGCCCTGGTGGCCGGACTGGGTGATCAGTGCGATGGCGGGTCCGTCCAGGTCGTCGCGGAAACGCTCGAAGGCGTTGAGGTTGGTGTTCGGGCCGAGCAGCCGCAGACCTGCCGAGCGGGCGACGGCGGCGGCCAGCCGCTGCTGCGCGAGGGCCCCCTCCTCGCCGGTCTCCGCGAAGCCGGACGCGAACGCCACCGCGAACTTCACCTTGGCCGCCGCGAGCTCGTCGATCAGCGGGAGCGGATCGGAGACGAGCAGCACGGCGAGATCGACCTGTTCGGGCAGGTCGGCGACGGAGGGGGAGCAGGGGACGCCGAAGACGGACGGGCGGGTGGGGTGCACCGGGTGCAGCCGGGCACCGACCCGTTCCGCCCAGGCGAGCAACTGCCGGGTGATCCCGGTGTTGGGCCGGCCCTCCGTGTCCGAGGCGCCCACCACGGCCACGGACTCGGGCCGGAAGAACCGGTCCAGATCGGGGACGTCGGCGTACAGCGGGCGCCCGCTGACGTCCAGGTCGCCGGCCTCGGCGGGTCTGCCGTGCACGATCTGCTGGGGGGTCTCGCCGCAGGCGATGGCCCGGGCCCGGCGGGAGTCGGTGGTGAGGGTGCCGTGGGTTGATCCAAGCATCGGTCCGCCCGCTCCTGTGTGACAGCCAATTCACTGGGGTGACGCGGTCACGTGAACCACTCACATCCAACTGACGCAGCGTCAGATTTCAGACTACTAAACTGACGCTGTGTCAGGAATGGCTGTGCGCGCAAAGTTACGCGGCGGTACGGCGGTAGGCGGTGCGGCGGTGCGGTGGTGTGCCATAGGACGGCACGGCGGCACGGCGGTACGGGAGTTGTACCCGCCGGGCGCGGGCGTCAGACGTGCACGACGTCGGCCGGGGTTCCGCTGGGCCGGCCTCCGTGCGGTCAGCGCCCGGCGCGCGCCTGCACGGTGACCGCGTCGCGTGTGGCGACGCCTCCGGCGCGGGCGACGGCCTTGGCTATCTTCTCGGCGTCGAGGGCGAGTTCGCGGAACATGCCGCTGATGGGGTTGGTGAAGCCGGTGAAGTACAGGCCGGGCGCGTTGCGCGGGGAGCGCGCGCCGTGCACGACCGGCTTGCCGCGTCCGTCCAGGACGTCGAGGTGGCCGACGAGCCCCTCCAGGGCCCGGCGGTAACCGGTGGCGGCGATCACGGCGTCGGGCTGGACGCGCGAGCCGTCGGCGAGGACGACCTTGCCGTCCTCGAACTTCTCCACCGCGGCGACGATCTCCACTTTCCCCTTGCGGACGGCGTCGATGATGCCGACGTCCTGGACGGGGATGGAGCCCTCGTTGACCCGTGAGTAGAGGCCGGAGGTCGGGCGGGGCAGCCCGTGCGCGGACAGGTCGGGGACGCTGAGCCTGGCCATCGGCCTGGCGATCCGGTCCACCAGGGCGACCGGGAGCCGCCGCACGAGGACGGCGCTGTACTGGGCGGCCCAGCCGGCCGTGGAGCGGCGCACGATGTGCGGGGCCGTCCGCACCGCGAGCCGTACCCGCTCCGCCCCGCCCTCGACGAGGTCGACGGCGATCTCGGCGCCGGTGTTGCCGATGCCGACGACGAGGACGTCACGGCCGGTGTAGGGCTCGGGGTTGCGGTAGGCGGAGGCGTGCGACAGGTCGCCGGTGAAGGTGTCGCGGCCGGGCCAGTCCGGGATGTTCGGCGTGTGGTTGTAGCCGGTGGCGACGACGACCGCGCCTGCGGTGAGTTCCCGGCCGCCGGTGGCGCGCAGCAGCCAGGTGCCGTCGGGGTTCCGCTCCACGCGCGTGACCTCGACGCCGGTCACGATCTCCAGCGCGTGGACCTCGGCGTACTTCTCCAGGTAGCGCACCACGTCGTCCCGTGCCACCCACCGGCCGAAACGGCGCGGCATCGGCAGGCCGGGCAGCGCCGACAGCCGCCGGGTGGTGTGCAGGCGCAGCCGGTCGTAGTGGCGCCGCCAGGACGCGCCCACCGCGTCCGACTTCTCCAGCACGACGGCCCGTACGCCCCGGGCGTGCAGCGCGTGGGCGGCGGCCAGCCCGCCGGGTCCGCCACCGATCACATAGACCGGGTGGTCGGAGACGGGGGTCGCGGATGCTTTGGAGTCGGCCATGTGCCCGAGCGTATTCACGTCCCCCATTGATGGGTCTCGGTCAAGACCGGAATTGGTTGCGGATTGATCACGGCTGAGGAGGAGTGCGTGAGGTCTGTGGCGTAGGTCTCCCGGAATGTGTCGGGTGCGTGGCGCGGATGGGGGTGGTGGGAAGCCTCGTTGCGCGCCCTGCGCCTTGCGCCTTGCGTCTTGCGCCCCGGTGTCCCGCGCTCCGTGCCCCGTGCCCCATCTCCTGTGCCCCTGCCCCTCTCCGTGTCCCGCGCCCTGCGCCCCGGTCTCCCGTGCCCCTGCCCCGTGTCCAGCGCTCCGTGCCCGGTGGTCCGGACGTCTTGCGCTTCCCCCGTCCGTCCGCTGAACTGACGTACCGTCAGATACTGCGCGCGGACGTGTCGAAGGGCGGCAGCGATGGACTCGGTCTGGCTCTCCGGTGGTGAATGGCTGGCCGTACTGCGGATCGGGCTCGGGCTGTGGTGGCTGGAGAGCTGGCGGCACAAGGACAAGAAGACCTGGTTCCAGGGGGCCGGGATCACCTGGGCGGCCGGGGTGGCCGGGAAGCACCGCTGGCAGGCGGTGCGCAGCGGCTTCGACGTGGTGGTGAAGCCCCGGCCCCGGACGATGGCGTACGTCGTCGCCTACGCCGAACTCGCCCTCGGGCTCGGTCTGGTCCTCGGCTTCCTCACGCCGGTGGCGCTGGTCGGAGGGCTGCTGCTGAACCTCCTCTACTTCGTGCTGATGATCCACGACTGGGCCGAGCAGGGGCAGAACTCGATGATGGCGCTGATCTCGGTCGTGGCGCTGTTCGGGATGTCGTGGCAGAGCTGGTCGCTCGACAGCGCGCTGGGACTGTTCTGATGGGCGCCGCCGGGGCCGCCGGGGCCGCCGGGGCCGCCGGGGCCGCGAGGGCTGTTGGGGCTGCCGGGGCTGCCGGGGCCGCGAGGGCTGTTGGGGCTGCCGGGGCTGCCGGGGCCGCGAGGGCTGTTGGGGCTGCCGGGGCTGCCGGGGCCGCGAGGGCTGTTGGGGCTGCCGGGGCTGCCGGGGCCGCCGGGCGGTTCGACCTGCCGGAGGCCGACGTCTTCAGCCGTACGTACTGGGACGCGGCGGCCGAGGGGCGGCTGCTCGTACGGCGGTGCGGGGCGTGCGGACGGGCCCACCACTACCCCCGCGAGTTCTGCCCGCACTGCTGGAGCGAGGACGTGCGCTGGGAGCGGGCGAGCGGCCGGGCCACGCTGTACACGTGGTCCGTGGTCCACCGCAACGACCTGCCGCCCTTCGGGGAGCGGACCCCGTACGTCGCCGCCGTCGTCGACCTCGCCGAGGGGCCGCGCCTGATGACCGAGATCGTGGAGTGCCCGGCGGCGGACCTGCGGGTGGGGATGGCGGTCGAGGTGGTGTTCCGGGAGGCCGGGGAGTTCCGGGTGCCCGTGTTCCGGGTGTGCGCGACCCTCTAGGAGCGGGGCGGGGCAGGGGCGGGGCATCGGAGGGGCAGGGAGGCCGAAGGGTCTCGGGTTCACTCGGGTTCAATGGCGGGGTGAGCCGTACTTCCGAGTCGTGGGCCGATGAACCGCCCGCCGGGTCTCCCGGGGCCGCCGGGTCTCCCGGGTCCGCCGGGTCCCCCGGCCCTGCTGGGGCTCGTGCCGAGGTGCATGGGTACGGGCTCGTGCTGTGCGCCTGGGACGCCGAGTCCGACGCCGATGTGGACGCCTGGTTCCGGGGGCGTTCCGACCCGGAGTTCCGGCGGTGGAACACGCCCCTGATGCTGGACGACGGGCCCGAGGGGGCGCGTGAGTCGTTGCGGCAGCGCGCGGAGACCGACGCGGCCGGGAGCACCGCGGCGTTCCGGGTCGTCGACGCGGAGAGCGGGGCCACGCTCGGGCAGGTCGGGTTCAGCGGGATCGACCGGCTCATGCGCCGGGCCATGATCGGGTACTGGGTGCTGCCGGAGGCCCGCGGCCGGCGGGTCGCCCGCCGCTCGGTCGACCTCGCCACGCGCTGGGCCTTCACCGAACTCGGCCTCCACCGCATCGAACTCGACCACGCCCTCGGCCACGACGTGTCCTGCCGGATCGCCGAGCGGTGCGGGTACGCCTACGAGGGGACCCTGCGCGGGGCGATGTGGGAGGCGGGACGGCACGACGCCTTCCGCGACGCCCACCTCCACGCCCGCCTGGCCACCGACCCGGAACCGAGCGGGGACGCGTGACGCGGGGCGGGCGGGAGGCCCGGCCGGCGGGCGTGAAAACCGCGTGCGGGTGGCGGCGCCCCGTCGGTACGGTCATGAGAATGCGTGCAGAGGGACGTGCCCACGGAAACGTACAGACACCCGGCCACGACGTGACGACACGGGCACCCGACGACGGGTACGCCACGGTCGACGACCCGGACGGCTACTTCGGTGAAGCCATCGCCGCCCGCTACGACGAGACGTCCGCCGCGATGTTCGCCCCGGAGAGGGTCGATCCGGCCGTGGCGTTGATCGCGGAACTCGCCGAACAGTCAACACAGTCCGAGGGGTCCGGAGGGCCCGGACGGTCCGGGCGCGAGGCCCGTGCGCTGGAGTTCGGCGTCGGCACCGGGCGGATCGCCCTGCCGCTCGCCCGCCGGGGCGTTCCCGTGCACGGCATCGACATGTCGCGCGCCATGGTGGAGCGGATGCGGGCCAAGCCGGGCGGGGACGCGATCGGCGTGACCATCGGGGACTTCGCCACCGCCCGCGCCGACGGCGAGTTCACCGTCGCCTATCTCGTCTTCAACACGATCAACAACCTGCTCACACAGGACGCCCAGGTGGACTGCTTCCGCAACGCCGCCGCGCACCTCGTGCCCGGCGGGCACTTCGTCGTCGAGGTCGGGGTGCCGGCGCTGCGCAGTATGCCGCCGGGGCAGGACGCGGTGCCGTTCCACGTGGGCCCGGACCGGCTGGGGTTCGACACGTACGACGTGGCCACGCAGGGGATGCGGTCACACCACGTGCGGGTCGTCGACGGGCGGGCGACGCACTTCTCGATCCCGTTCCGGTACGTGTGGCCGGCCGAGCTGGACCTGATGGCCCGGCTCGCCGGGATGCGGCTGCGCGACCGCTGGGAGGACTGGGACCGGCGCCCGTTCACCAGCGACAGCACCCGCCACGTGTCGGTGTGGGAGAAGGCCTGAACCGGTAGGACCGGGGCCCGAGCCGGTAGGACCGGGGCCCGAGCCGGTAGGTCTGGGGCCCGAGCCGGTAGGCCGGGCCCCGGCATCAAGGGCCGGGCCCTCGGGACCGAGGGCAGGCCGGGCCTCGGCACCACGGGCCGGGCCTCGGCACCACGGGCCGGCCGGGGCCTCAGAACCGCGGCAGGCCGGGCCCCGGCACCACGACCCCTCACGGCCACAGGAGTTCCTTGGCCCAGCCCTCTCCCGCCCGGCGGTAGACGAGCCGGACGTGGCGTCGGCGGGCGTCGCCCTGGAAGAACTCCACCTCGTCCGGCTCGACCGTGTACGCCGTCCAGGACGGGACGGGCGCGTCCGGCTCCCGTTCGGCCCGCGCCCACGCGTCCTCGGAGGCCCGTTCCAGCTCCGCCAGCGAGGGCAGGACCGCGCTCTGCCTCCCCACGAGGGCCGCGGCGAGCGCGCCCGTCGAGCGGGCGTGCAGATCGGCCTGGGCGAAGGCGGCGGAGGCCACCGTGACCCGGCCGCGCACCCGCACCTGCCGTCCCTGCGCGGCCCAGTAGAACCCGAGGGCCGCGTACGGGCGGGCCGCCAGGTGCCGTCCCTTGCGGCTGCCGGCGTGCGTCGCGAAGTGCCAGCCGTGGTCGTCCACGTCGTGCAGCACCACCGTACGGACGTCCGGGTCGCCCTCCTCGTCCGCCGTGGCCAGCGACATCGTGTGCGGCTCCGGCTGCCCCGCCGCGGCCGCCTCGGCGAACCAGGCGGTGAACAGGGGGACCGGCGCGGCGGGCGTCGCGGCCGGGTCGAAGCCGGGCAGTTCGGTGACCTCGGGGTCCCAGACCCGCAGGGTCCGCAGCAGCTGCACGAAGTCGGAGGGGGCGTGGGCGCCGGGAGTGCTCATGCGCCGATTCTGCCGGGGGCGTCATCCCCGCCCGAGCACCACCGTCCCCGAGGAGCAGAACCAGCCCCCCGTGCCGGAGGCGACGGCGAGGCGGGGGAGGTCGCCGCCGGGGGAGCGGAGCTGCCGCTCGCCGGCTTCGCCGCGCAGCTGGCGGACGGCCTCGACGAGGAGGAAGAGGCCGCGCATACCGGGGTGCTGGGCGGACAGACCGCCGCCGTCGGTATTGACGGGGAGGTCCCCGGCGAGGGTCAGACGGTTCTTCTCCACGAAGGGGCCGCCCTCGCCCTTCGCACAGAAACCCAGGTCCTCCAGTGTCAGCAGCGTCATGTAGGTGAACGCGTCGTAGATCTCCGCGAAGTCGATCTCGGACGGGCGGATCCCGGCCCGTTCGAAGGCGAGGCGGCCGCTGACCGCCGCCGGGGAGACGGTGAAGTCGGGCCATTCGGACATGCTGGTGTGGGAGACGTGCTCCCCGGTGCCGAGCACCCGGACCGGTGTCGCCGGCCGGCAGTCGCGCGCGTACTCCTCGGCGGCCAGCACGACCGCCGCGCCGCCGTCGGAGCGGACGCAGCAGTGCAGCTGGGTGAACGGGTCCGCGACCGGCGGGGAGGACAGCACGTCGTCGACGGTGATCGGCGTGCGGAACATCGCTTCCGGGTTCGCCGCCGCGTTCGCCCGCGCCTGCACGGCCACCGAGGCGAGCTGCTCCAGGGTCGTCCCGTACTGGTGCATATGGCGGCGGGCGGCCATCGCGTACTTGGCGATCAGGGTGTGCCCGTAGGGGGCCTCGTACTGGAGGGGGCCGCGCGCGCCGAAGGAGAAGGTGCCGGTGCGGCGGCCCGCCCTGATGTCGGCGCGGGCCGTGGAGCCGTACACGAGCAGCACGACGTTCGCGTGCCCGGCGGCGATCGCGTCCGCCGCGTGCGCCGCCATGACCTCCCAGGTGGCGCCGCCGACCGACGTGGAGTCCACCCACGTCGGCCGCAGCCCGAGGTACTCGCCCACCTCCACCGGCGCCAGCGTCCCGAGGCCCGCCGATGCCAGCCCGTCCACGGCGGTGTGCTCCAGGCCCGCGTCCGCCAGGGCCCGGCGCGCTGCCTGCGCGTGCAGCGCGTACGGCGTCGCGTCGTCCACCCGGCCGCAGTCGGCGAGCGCGACCCCGACGACGGCCACCTCGCGGCGGCCGGCCCTTCCCCTGCGGAACCCCGGTACGGCGGCAGTGGTCATGTATCTGACGGTACATCAGATTCTTGCGTGGGGGACCTGTGCTTCGGCCGCTCGCCGCTCTAACATGACGCACCGTCAGATGCAGTGCAGGGGGGAGCAGAGGGGGACCGCCCATGGACGCCCGCTTCACCGCCGAGCAGCAGGAGATCCGCCGCACGGTACGGGAGTTGCTGCTCAAGCGCAGCGGCCCGGAGGACGTCCGGGCGGCCGTACGGACCGGCGAGGGCTACGACACCGCGCTGTGGACGGCGCTCGCCGAACAGCTCGGGCTGCCGGGGCTCGCGCTCCCCGAGGAGTACGGCGGGGTCGGCTGCACGGTCACCGAACTGGCCCTCGCCTGCGAGGAACTGGGGCGCGGACTCACCCCCTCGCCCCTGCCCGCCACCGCGCTCCTCGCGGCCCCCCTCGTCCTCGCCCTCGGCACCGACCGCCAGCGCCGCCTGCTCCTCCCCCGCCTCGCCACGGGCCGGCTCACCGCCACGCTCGCCGTCCCCGGCGCCGCCCTCGCCACCGCGCTCGCCCTGACCGGCGACAACCACGGCCCGTGGTCCGGCGGCGGTCGCGCCGGGGGAGTGCAGGCGCGGCGGGACGGCGACGGCACCGGCTGGCGGCTGTACGGGGAGGTCGCGCAGGTGCTCGACGGCCACAGCGCGGGCCTGCTCCTCGTGGCCGCCCACACCGGCGGATTCGCCCGGTCGCGCACACTGCTGTTCCTGGTCCGGGCCGAGGCGACGGGACTCGTACGGGCCCGGCAGACCGCCCTCGACGAGACCCGGCCGGTGGGCCGTGTGCAACTCCGCCACACTCCGGCCGAGTTGCTGGGTGAGGACGACGAGGCGGACGTACCGGCCGCGCTCGCCGAGGTGGGTGACGCGGCCGCCGCCGTCCTCGCCGCCGAGGCCGTGGGCGCGGCCGACCGGGTCCTGGAGCGGACCGTCGCCCATGTGCGGCAGCGGGAGCAGTTCGGGCGGCCGATCGGATCGTTCCAGGCGGTCAAGCACCGGCTGGCCGACGTGTACGTGGGGGTGCAGGCCGCCCGGTCGGCGGCGTACTACGCGGCGTGGAGCGCGGGCGTGCGCGGCGAACGGGTCGGCGGGCAGGCTCTCGCCCAGGCGCTTCAGGCGCTGCGGACCGCCGCCGCGGAGGGCGTCCAGTTCCACGGCGGTCTGGGTTTCACCTGGGAACACGAGGCGCATCTGTACGTCAAGCGCGCCACGGCGGAGGCGCTGCTCCTCGGCCCCGCGCACCGGTTGCGGGGGCGGGCGGCGGAGCTGGCGGGCATGTTCGGCGGCGACGACGAGGAGGTGCGGGGCTGATGGCCTCGAAGAGCGCGAGTGGCCTGAAGGGCGCGGGCGTGCGATGGGTGCAGAAGGTGTCGTCCGCTCCGGCGTTCGCGCGGGTGGCGCCCCATGTCATCCCCGCCCTGGACCGGGCCGTGCACCGGGCGACGCGGGGCAGGGTGCTCCTCAGTGCGCAGCTGCTGCCGGGCGTCGTCCTGACCGCGACCGGGGCGCGGAGCGGGGTGCCGCGCCGCACGCCGCTGGCCTGCATGCCCGAGGAGGGCGGCCGGAGCTGGCTGCTCATCGGCTCCAACTTCGGACGGACCGACCACCCCGCGTGGACCGCGAACCTGCTGGCCCACCCCGACGCCGTGATCAGCTGGAAGGGCGAGGACGTCCCGGTCACCGCGCGGCTGCTCCAGGGCGAGGAGCGGGCGGCGGCATGGAAGGAACTGCTGCGCTTCTGGCCGCCGTACGCGACGTACCAGGCGCGGGTGGAGCGGGAGATCCGGGTCTTCCGGATCGTCCGGCGGTGAGGGCGCGGGTGCAGTGACCGTGCGGCGGTGACGGCACGGGGCCGGGGACTGTCCGATGGTGAGGCGCGGGGCTTGGGGACTGTCCGGTGGTGAGGAGACGGGTGCGCGTGACCGGCCGGTGGGCCTGGTGGCGCCCGGGGCCCGGATCGTCCGGCGGCGGCGGTGAGGACGCGGCGGGCGGCCCCCCGGCTGGGGGCGCCGCCCGCGTGACAGGATGCGCGTCCGGGACCGCCCGGGGCTGCTCCTGGCTACTTCGTGGGCTTCTTGCCGGTGATGCCCAAGTGCACCAACAGGGCCAGGTTCGGCTTCAGTTCGGCCTGCTTCACACCCCAGGACTGGAAGCCCTTCTGGTGCGAGGAGACCGAGGCGAGCATCGCGACGAGGGAACCGGCGAGCGCGCCGGGGCTCACGTCCTTGTCGACCCGGCCCTTGGCCTGCAGCTCCTTCACCGCCTCCGACAGGGAGTTGGTGACCGAGTTCAGGATCTTCATGCGGATCTTGTAGAAGCGTTTGTCGCCCTCGGCGGCGCCCAGGTCCACGACCCGGAGGATCGCGTCGTTCTTGCGCCAGAACTCCAGGAAGCCGTCGACGAGATCCTGGGCGGTCTGCCAGCCGGCCTTGCCCACCCAGGAGCGTCCTTCGAGGAGGGAGGTCAACGTGGCGCCCTCGGCGGCCATTTGCTCCGCGATCTCCAGAACCGCGCCCTCGACGTCCGGGAAGTACTGGTAGAAGGTCGCGGGCGAAGTCCCCGCCCGCCGCGCGACATCGATGACCTTGACGTCCCGGTAGGGGGAGGAGCTGAGCATCTCGCTGAGGCAGTCGAGCAGCTTCTGCCGGGTCGCCTGCCCACGTCGGCCGGCCACGCGGCCGTCGACGGTACGCACTTGTCCTGTCATGCCGTCAGCTTACCGAGGGGGGATCGGAGCGCGATTCGGCCGACTGCAAATGGGGAGTGCGGGCTTCACCAAGGGCTTCTCGGGACGCGACGGGCAGTGCGGTGGCGGGATTCTTTCGGTGCGGAGGAGAAACGGAGCGGACGGAAAAGGGCAGGCACGGAGGGGAACAGGCGGGCACTGAGGGGAACAGGCGGGCACGGAGGGGAACAGGCGGGCACTGAGGGGAACAGGCGGGCACGCCGCGGTGCGGCCCCGCACGGCCGGACACCCGCACGGCCGGACACCCGCACGCACCCGCTCCGCGCGCGGGCGGCGGGGAGCGCCGTTAGCTTGGCGGTATGTACCCCGAGGGCGTTCCGTGCTGGATCGATGTGCAGCTTCCCGACGTGGAGGCCGGGAAGCGTTTCTACGGCGGGCTCTTCGGGTGGACGTTCAAGGTCGCCCCCGGCGACGGGGCGCACGAGGTGTGGGCGTACCTCCCCGCCGCGTCCGGCACCCCCGCCGGAGCAGCCCCGGACGTTCCCTCCGGCGCTTCCCCCGGGACCCCCTCCGAAGCCCCCTCCGGCGCTTCCCCGGACGTCCCCCTCGCCCCCGTCGCCGCCCTCGTGCCCAAGCCGGACGGGCGGATGCCGACCGTGTGGACGCCGCACTTCGCGACGCCGGACGCGGTGGCGCTCGCCGCGCGGATCACGGCGGCCGGCGGGCAGATGATCACGACGCCGACCCCGGTCGGGGACCTGGGGACCGCGGCGCTGGCCACGGACCCGGAGGGGGCCGTGTTCGCGCTGTGGCAGGCGGGCACGCACCCGGGGTTCGGGCGGCGGCACGACCCGGGGACCTTCGCCTGGGCGGAGTTGTACACGCGGGACACCAAGGCGGCCAACGCCTTCTACGCGCACCTCTTCCACGAGGCGCTGTTCGGGCCCGACGCCGACCCCGACTTCGGGCGGGCCGCCGTCACCGAGGTGTTCCCCGCCGAGATGCCGCCGCACTTCCTCGTCCACTTCGGCACGGAGGACTGCGCGGCGGCCCTGGGCGCGGTCACCCGGCTCGGGGGGCGGGTCCAGGTGCCGCCGTTCGACACCTCGTACGGAAATGTGGCGGTCGTCACGGACAATCAAGGCGCGTCGTTCGCGCTGCTCCAGCGGAGGGCCCCGGAGGGCCGGCGGGAGGCGCCGCAGGAGGCCGGCCAGGAGCGGCAGCTCCCTGACGATCTGCTGCTGCAGGGGGACGAAGGGCGCGAAGACGAAGGCTGAACGGCTCTTGCGCCAGCGTCGTACGGGTAGACATTCCGAAGTGCCCTGGAGGCCGGCGAGGGGGGGTGCGCCGGTGGTACGCGGTCGGTCGCGGTGTTCCGTCATGCGGGCTCCCGCTTCCCGCAGGGCGGACGGCATGGTTTTGTCCTGAGACACCCCGTTCCGCCCCCGGGTTCGCAACCTGCCCCCGGTACAGGAAGAATCGGGGTGCGTGCCGCCATGGCGGTGCGGTGGTGAGACGCTGCACGGGGTCGCGCACACAACGTGGGTGACGCGGGCCGTACGGGGAGGTGGCAGGGCAAGTGGATCAGCTGACGCAGCACGATCCGCGGCGGATCGGGCCGTTCGAGGTGCTGGGACGGCTGGGTGCCGGCGGCATGGGGCTGGTCTATCTGGCGCGCTCGGCGTCGGGTCGGCGCGTGGCGATCAAGACCGTGCGGACGGAACTCGCGGAGGACCAGCTCTTCCGGGTGCGGTTCACGCGCGAGGTCGAGGCCGCCCGCGCGGTGTCCGGCTTCTACACGGCCGCCGTGGTCGACGCCGACCCGCGGGCCGCCGTGCCGTGGCTGGCGACCGCCTACGTCCCCGCGCCCTCGCTGGAAGAGATAGTGAACGACTGCGGGCCGCTGCCGGTCCAGGCCGTCCGCTGGCTCGCAGCGGGTGTCGCCGAGGCCCTCCAGTCGATCCACGGCGCCGGTCTCGTCCACCGCGACCTCAAGCCGTCGAACGTCCTCGTCGTCGAGGACGGGCCCCGCGTGATCGACTTCGGTATCGCCTCCGGTGTCTCGAACACCCGTTTGACGATGACGAACGTGGCGGTCGGTACGCCCGCGTACATGTCCCCCGAGCAGGCGAAGGACTCGCGCAGCGTCACCGGCGCCAGCGACGTCTTCTCGCTCGGGTCGATGCTCGTCTTCGCGGCCACCGGGCACGCGCCCTTCCACGGCGCGAACCCCGTCGAGACCGTCTTCATGCTGCTGCGCGAGGGCCCCGACCTGTCCGGGCTCCCGGACGAACTGCGGCCCCTCATCGAGTCCTGCATGCAGATGGACCCGACCGCCCGGCCCAACCCGGCCGACCTCCAGGCGCAGCTCGCCCCCCATCTCTTCGGCTCCGGGTCCGACGACAGCGGTACGGCGTCGGCGTGGCTGCCCGAGAAGGCCGTCGGCCTCATCGAATCCCGTCGCGGCGGGCGCCCGGCCCCCAAGCAGGGCCAGCCCGCCGGCGGCCCCCGCAGCGGCCGGACCACCGCCCCGGCCCCCGTGCCGCCCCCGCCCTCGTACGACCCCGCGCCCGTCCCGGTCGGCGCCCCCGACACCGGGCCGGTACGGCTCGCCGGCGGACAGGTGCCCATCGGGCCCGGTCCGCGGGTCGCCGACGCCCGCGCGGCCGCCGTGAAGGCGCCCCCGCCCGAGGCGGGCCTCGCCGCGTCCTGGTCACGCCCCCGCGCCGGGGTGAACGGCGCCGATCCGGCGCCCGCCGCGGCCGCCCACCCCGTGCCCGAGCAGGCCGCCTCCGGCTGGCGCCCCTGGCGTTTCCGCATGTCGAACGACGTGTGGGGCACCCCGTCCGTCGCCGGTGACCTGGTCTACGTCACCTCCTTCGAGGTGCACGCCCTGGACGTGGCCACCGGACGGCGCCGCTTCAAGACCCGTGACGTCGCCTGGTCGATGGCGGTCGCGGACGGCCGTATCCACGCCTCCGACGGCCCCACGCTCTTCGCGCTCGACGCACGGGAGGGCGCCGACCTGTGGCGGCTGTCCACCGACGCCTGGGTGTACTCGCTGAAGGCCGACCGGGGCACCGTCGTCACCGCCACCCGCGGCGGCGGCGTGCAGGGCTGGGAGGCGTCCAACGGGCACAAGCTCTGGGAGATCACCGGCGCCCAGACCGACTTCGAGTCCCCCGAGGCCGGACCGCTCGTCCACGACGGCACGGTGTACGTCTGGAAGGACGCCCGGCTGCGCGCCCTGGAGGCCCGCACGGGTGAGGAGCGCTGGTCGTACCCCATCGGTGACGCGGCGTCCTGCGGCGGCGTCCCCGTCCGGCTGACCCCGGCGGCGGACGGCTACGTGTACGTCTCCGCGGGCAGCCGGGTCCTCGCCATCGACGTGGCCGGCGGTCACGTCCGCTGGCACTTCGAGGCGCCGGCGGTGTTCCTGTCCGCGCCCACGTTCGCGCCGGGCCCGGCGGTCACGGGCGGCGGCGTCTACCTCGCCGACTACCTCGGCACGGTCTACGCCCTCGACGCCACCGACGGCCGCGACCGCTGGCGCATCGCGACGGAGTCCCGTTCCTCGCTGGAGCCGGTCCTCGTCGCCGCCGGGCACGTCCACGTCGGCAGCGGCAAGGGGCTCTACACCCTCGACGCGGTCACGGGCACCCCGAAGTGGCGCTTCCAGGCGGGCGGCGAGATCGTCGGCGCCCCGTCGGTGGCGGAGGGCCGCATCCACTTCGGCTCCACCGACCACCTCCTCTACACGCTGAAGGCCGACGACGGCCGCCTGCGCTGGAAGCTCGCGACGGGCGGGGAGATCACCGGTTCGCCGGTGGTCAAGGACGGCGTCGTGTACGCGTGCAGCAAGGACCGCTGCGTGTACGCGCTGGACGCGGAGAAGGGGACGGGGACGGCCCGCACGAGCTGAGTGCGGGGCGCCGGGCGCCGGGCGCCTGGTGGGTCGGGGTGCGGGTGGTCCGGCGGCTGCGGGTGCGTGGTGGTTGTGCGCGCCCACGCGGCGACAGCCGCATGTGTCACTGCCCCGCGCCCCTCACAAGCAGGGGCCGCGCCCCTTGCTTCCCGGACCGCGCCCCCGTCTCACCGCCAGGGGCGCGCGGCCTTCACGGCCTCGCGGTGCCGGTCGCCCAACAGCTCCGAGCGGTATCAGTGACGTGCCGGGACGCGGCAGCCGTCGTCGCAGACGAGGACGTGGTCCAGCCACGCGTGGAACGCCGCCCTGACCGGGTCCTGCTGCCCGGGTCCCGCCCCCTGCCCCTCGTTCATGCCCATCTCGGCCGCTCCTCCCTCAAGTAGGCCGCGACGTACGGCCGTACGATGTCCCGCTCGGCGTGCACCGGATACTCGTCGTTCGTCCTCATGTACGGACGTGACAGCTCCCAGCACGGTTCGCGCGGCAGCGGCGGCAACCACCGGCCGTGCGCGGCGCGATGCCGTTCACAGCGCGCGGCCCAGCGGCGCCACCGGGCGCGTTCCGGGCTGAGCGGTGGCACGGTCACGTGTCGCACCCGGACTCCCTCGGCACGAGGAAGTAGGCCCACACCGACTTCGTGAACGGCCGGGCCTCGCATCCCCACCGCTCCGCGAGCGCGGCCACGAGCACGAGACCGAGTCCGCCGCCGTCGTCGTCCGGACCGCGTTCGCCTTCCGCGCGCGGCGCCGGAAGCCGAGCCCGGTCCGGGTCGGCCACCTCAACGAGCAGGCCGCAGCCCCGGATCGAGAGGGTCACCTCGATCTCGGCGAGGGGCACCTGGCAGTGCCGGACGGCGTTGGCGACGAGTTCCGTGGCCACGGTGGCGATGTCGTCGGCGAGTTCACCGCCGACCGCCCAGTCCTTGAGGATCCGCCGCACCTCGGCACGGGCCTCGGGAACGTGCCGTCTGCGCTTGGGGGTACGGAAGGAGTCACGGCGCGGGTGGGCGGGACGTGGCGCGAGTGCGGGCATGACGAAGAGATAGGGGAAGCAATGCCCGCAGGGGGACGGCCGACCGTGCGCAGTAGGCGACTTGGTGCCGCGCTCAAGAGGTACCGGCAGGCCGCCAAGCTCGATCAGCCGCAGGCGGCGGACCTGCTCGGGGTGCACCAGACGCGGATCAGCCGTATCGAGAGCGGCCATGTGAACGCGCGCATCGTCGAGATCAGGGTGCTGCTGAGTGCGTACGGCGTCGACGACCCCGAAGTCTTCGCCAAGCTGGAGGACTTGGCGAAGAGGTCCAAGCATCGTGGCTGGTGGCTCGAACATGCGGAGCACTTGCGGCCGGACTATCTCGACTACATCGCCCTGGAGGACGACGCGACGTACATCCGGGAGTGGCAGCCCATTGTGGTGCCGGGGCTTCTGCAGACTCCCGCTTATGTTCGAGCCGTTATCGCAGCGACGCCTCACTACGTCGCTCCCGAACGTATCGCTCAGTTGGTGAAGGTGAGGGAGGCGCGGCAGGCGAAGATCGAGGAGGGTGGGGCGATGTATACCGCCATCCTCTGGGAGGCGGTCGTCAGGCACCCGCTGATCAGCGCCGAGGTCCACCGTGAGCAGTTGGCCGCGATCCTTGAGGTCGGTAAGCGGCGGAACGTCACCGTGCAGATCCTGCCGTTCAGCGCGGGGCCGGTGGTGGGCGTGACCTCCGCCTTCCAGTCCTTCAGCTTCGAATCCGAGCCGACTGTCGAAGCGGTCGCTCTGGAGAACTTGCGGGGCATGTCGGTCCTTGAGGCCCCCGAAGACCTCGCGGCTTACGCCAACGCATACGACGAACTACGATCGGCAGCACTGGCGCCGGACGTCAGTGCGCGGCTTATCCGGAGCGCAGTCCGAAGTAGCGAGGAAGACGCATCGTGCCCGAGGTCATAGGCTCGTTCTGGAAGTCGTCGTACTCGGTCAATGAAACCCAGTGCGTCGAAGTCGCTCCACTCTCCACCGGCGGCCGAGCCGTTCGCGACAGCAAGGATCCCAGCGGCCCCCTCCTTCACCTCACCCCTGACGGCTGGCGTGCTTTCCTCGACTGGGCCAAGGGCGGCGCGTTCGGGTAGTGGAAACGTCCGGTGGGCACGCCGGACGCCAGGGCGGGACTCATCCGAGCGCCCGCCGAAGCATCAAGGGAGACGCATCGTGACCTAGGTCGTAAGCCCCTTCTGGAAGTCGTCGTACAGCGCAGGCGAGGGCAACTGCGTCGAGGTTGCCTTCACCTCAACCGGCGGCCGAGCCGTCCGCGACAGCAAGACCCCCCGCGGCCCCCTCCTCCACCTCACCCCTGACGGCTGGCGTGCCTTCCTCGACGGGGCCAAGAGCGGAGCGTTCGGCCGGCGCTGAGGCGCGCGGGCGCAAGGGCTCCGTCGCTGTGCGCAGCGCCCCGGTCGGCTAGCCCCGGTATCCGGTGCCGGGTCGGCGTTGCTCGAAGTCAGGGCAGTGGTACGTCTCCTGCACGAAGCCGCTGTTCTTGTCCCAGAGGGCGAACAGGTCCTGCTTGCCGGCGACAGCCCGGTACGCGTCCTTGTTGTCGCGGAAGCAGGCCAACGAGCCGATGAACCCGGAACCTGCGGGGTGGTAGTCGGAGTAGGCGCACGAGACGCAGGCCAAGAGGCGTGTGCCGTCCGGCAGTCGGCGTCGGAGGTCCGCCAGCGCGTCCTCCATCGTGCCCCGGGGAGCGGTGGTGTCCACGACCCCGGACGGCAGGTGCAGGCGCAGCGTCACACCGACGGAGTCGATCGCGTTGTTCGGCGCGGGGTCCCCGAGGGTCAGCCGTGCGGTCAACGGGGCGCTCGTGCGTCCGGTGCCGGCCAGGGAGACCTCGACCGGCATGCGCCACTCGATGGCGCAGGAGCACAGAGCGCCCTCGTGCAGCGCGGGAGGCTCGTTGCTCTCCGCGGGCTCCCCGACCAGTTCGAGACCGTCGACCGACGTGCCCTCGAAGCGGTTGCCCCGCAGGGTCATCGTGAACATCCCGCCGCTGTTGACCAGCGTCGTCTCGAACCGGCCCCAACGATCGGTGACAGCCGCCGGGTAGTGCTGCGGACTCGCGTATATCAGCGCCTCACTCATGCGGGTCAGTATCACGCACCAGCTGCGGCCTCCCGTCCGCAACCGTTCGCCCCCCACCACGCGTCCCCAACCCGTGACCGGATCGCTGCTATCGTGGCGTGCGCATGCCAGCAATGTGCCGGCGTTTCGCCATATCGGCGCTCATTTCGTTACGTTTCAACGGGGGTTGAACACGTGAAGTCCCGTCATGTCCGTGCCATAGCCGTCTTCGGTATCGCCGTCATCGCCCTCACCGGAGCCCGCGGCTCCCACGGCGGCGGCTGCTCGGGCGGCTCGTCCTCGTCCAGCTCCTCCAGCTCCAGCGGCGGCTCCGGCGGTTCCGACAGCAGCTCCTCGACCTCCTCGGGCGGCAGCAGCACCGTGGGCACGGGCGGCTCGTCGGGCTCCCGCAACGGTGCCGCGCGGGACCTGAAGATCGAGACCTGCACCTACGACAACGGCCTCGTCTCCCGCGTCCGCGCCACCAACAGCAGCTCCACCGCCACGTACTCCTACACGTTCGACCTGGAGTTCACGGACGCGAGCGGCAGCGTGCTGCACACCGCCGAGCACAACCTCATCCCCTCGGTGCCGCCGGGCGAGTCCGCCACCGTCGACGTGAAGGCGCCCGCCGGCGCGGTCAAGGACGGTGGCGCGAGCGGCGGCAGCTGCAAGCTGGCCGACCTGGAGCGCTCCTCCTTCTGAGCCGCCGGCCGGGGCTCACCCCGATCCGGCCTCACCCCGCCGGGGCTCACCGCACCCGGAACCCGCCCGGCCGGCGTCCCGCGAACAGCCCGGACTGCCGGTCGGCCGGGAGGTTGCCCAGGGAGATCAGGTGCGGCGCGTACGCGAGGGCGTGCGTCCGGGCCGCCTCCCGGGCCGCCCAGCAGGCCCGCACCGTCCCCTGCACGGCCTCCGTCGGATACCCGGCGACGACCTGCGCGCACCGCACGGCCGCCGCCACCGCCCCGCCCGGTTCCGTCACCTCCGACACCAGCCCCACCTCGTACGCCCGGCGCGCCGACATCCGCTCGGCGGTGCCCATCAGCGCCATGCGGGTCGCCTCCCCGAACGGCATCCGCTGCGCCATGAGGATCGACTCGAAGGCGCTGACCATGCCGTACGTGGTGTGCGGGTCGAAGAACGCGGCCGTGGAGTCCGCGATCACGAAGTCCGCCTCGCCCAGCAGGTAGAACGCGCCCCCGCAGGCCATGCCCGCGACGGCCGCGATCACCGGTTTCCACAGGTCGTTCGCCTTCGGGCCGACGGCGATCAGCGGATCGTCGATCGAGTAGGGGGAGGTGGGCTGGGGCACGCCGGCCGCCGTGTCACGGTCGAGGCCCGTGCAGAAGGCCCGCCCGCCCGCGCCGGTGACGACGACGGCGCGCACGGTGTCGTCGAACCTCATCTCCCGCCACACAGCGCCCAGTCGCTGCGCCATGTCCGCGTCGATCGCGTTGAGCTTCTCCGGCCGGTCCAGGGTCAGCAGCGCGACCCCCGTGTCCTCGTCGGTGGTCAGGCGCACGGTCACGGGCGCTCCAGAACCCACTGGGGCAGGCCCTCCGGGGTGAACACGGCCTGCACGAGCGCCCCGATGCGGATGCGGTCGGGGGGCACGGAGTCCAGACGGGCCCCCGCCTCGCTCACCAGGTTGCCGACGAGCCGGATGCGCGGGGCGTCCGCCGGCTCGACGAGGATCACGTTGTACGGGGCCTGCTCGGCGTAGTCCGGGAGCAGCGGCGGGTGCGGCACCACGTACGACCAGATGCGGCCCCGCCCGCTCAGGGGCCGCCACAGGCTGTCGAAGGACCGGCAGTGCGGGCAGCAGGGGCGGGGCGGGAAGCGCGGCTCGCCGCAGTCGGCGCAGGCCTGGACCCGCAGTTCGCCCCGGGCGGCGTACTCCCAGAAAGGGGCGCCGTCGACGTCCACGACCGGTGTCAGCATGCCCTCGACTCCCTCGTCCGTCCTTCTCCGCACGCTCAGTTCCGCAGCAGCAGCGCCGAGGTCGGTACGCCCTCGCCCGCCGTCACCAGGCAGGTCGCGGCGCCGGGCACCTGGGCGGTGCTCGTGCCGCGCAACTGCCGTACGCCCTCGGTGATCAGGTTGAAACCGTGCACGTACGCCTCGCTGAGGCCGCCCCCGGAGGTGTTGAGGGGCAGCCGGCCGCCGGTCTCCAGGGCGCCGCCCTCCGTGAAGGCGCCGCCCTCGCCGCGGGCGCAGAAGCCGTAGCCCTCCAGGGAGAGCGGGATGAGGGCGGTGAACGCGTCGTAGATCTGCGCGACGTCGATGTCGTCCGGGGTGAGGTCCGCGTGCTTCCACAGATGCCGGGCGGCGGTCCAGGCGGGGCCGGTCAGCGGGTCGTCGTTCCAGTAGTTGACCATGCCGTGGTGCTGGGCCGGCAGGCCCTGGGCGGCGGAGTGCACGTAGACGGGGGTCCGGCGGCAGTCCCGCGCGCGCTCGGCCGAGACGACGACGCAGGCCAGCGCGCCGTCCGTCTCCAGGCAGTTGTCGAACAGGCACAGGGGCTCGCTGATCCACCGTGAGGTCATGTACATCTCGCGGGTGAGCGGGCGGTCGTGCATGATCGCGGCCGGGTTCTGGTTGGCCCGGTTCCGGCAGGCCAGGGCGACGTTGAAGAGATGGTCGCGGGTGGTGCCGTACTCGTGCATGTGGCGGCGGGCCAGCATGGCGATCTCGTCGGCGGGCCGCAGCAGCCCGAAGGGCCTCGTCCACTGGGCGGGGGTGGGCAGTTGGACCGTGGTGTTCTTCCACGGGCGGGGGCCGGAGCCACGTTTGCGGGACCGCCAGGCGACGCCGACCGTGGCCTGGCCGGAGACGATCGCGGCGGCCAGGTGCGCGACCGTGGCGCACGAACCGCCGCCGCCGTAGCCGACCTTGCTGAAGAAGGTGAGGTCCCCGAGGCCGAGCGCCTTGGCCACCTCCACCTCGTCCGTCTCCTCCATCGTGTACGAGGCGAGCGCGTCGACCTCGTCCGGCGCGATCCCGGCGTCGTCGAGCGCCGCGAGGATCGCCCGGCACGCCAACGTCCGCTCTGTCTCCGGGAGTTGTCTGGCGAAGGAGGTCTGGCCGATGCCGACGATCGCTGTCGCGTCCTTGAGCACGGCCATGGGAGCCATGGGCACACCTCCGCACCGGGGCGTCGCTCGCTGCTGACAGTCCGTCAGCGTACAGCTAATCTGACGGTCAGTCAGCTAGTGGTTTTCCAGGACGTCGGTCCGTGGGGTTCGGGGACGTCGACTCGTGGGTTTCGGGGACGGAGGCCGACTGTGCGCGGTGACGGGGATGGACGCGGCGACGCGGAGGTACACGGTGACCCGGACGCGGAGGCACGCGGTGACCTGGAGTGGGGGACCGTTCCGGGGCTGGTCCGTGCCGCCGCCGAGCGGTACGGCGCGACCGAGGCGGTCGTCGAGGGGCGGACACGCGTGTCGTACGCCGAACTCGGCGCACGCGTCGAACGGGCGGCGGCCGCGTGCGTCGCGGCCGGTGTACGGGCCGGTGACCGGGTCGGCGTCTGGGCGCCCAACTCGCTGGACTGGATCACCGCCGCGCTCGGCGCCGTCAGCGCGGGGGCGGTGCTCGTCCCGCTCAACACCCGCTTCAAGGGCGCCGAGGCCGCGGACGTGCTCGCCCGCAGCCGGACCAGGCTCCTCTTCGTCACCGGCACCTTCCTCGGCACCTCCTACGTGGCGTCGCTGCGGCGGGCGGCCGGGCAGGGCGTGCTGCGGCGGACGGCGGGCCCGGCGGTGGTGGGCGGCGGGCCGCTGCCCGGTCTCCCGCACCTGGAACAGGTCGTCGTCCTCGCCGACGACGCCCCCGCCGACTTCCGCACCTGGAAGGACTTCCTCGCGGGCGGCGACGGCGTCCCGGCGGCGACGGTACGGGCGCGGGCGGCGGCACTGGACGGCGACTCACCGTCCGACATCGTCTTCACCTCCGGCACGACCGGCCGCCCCAAGGGCGCCGTCATCACCCACGCCCAGAGCCTGCGCGCCTACGAGGTGTGGTGCCGGCTCGCCGGGCTCCGCCGGGGCGACCGCTACCTGATCGTCAACCCGTTCTTCCACACCTTCGGCTACAAGGCCGGTGTGCTCGCCTGCCTGATGCGGGGCGCGACGATGATCCCGCAGCCCGTGTTCAACGTGAGGACGGCCATGGCCAACGTGGCCGCCGAACGCGTCTCGGTCCTGCCGGGCCCGCCGACCCTGCACCAGTCGCTCCTGGACCACCCCGACCGCGGCGACTACGACCTGTCCGCCCTGCGCCTGGTCGTCACCGGCGCGGCGGTGGTGCCGCTGCGGCTCGTCGAACGACTGCGCACGGAGCTGCGCGTGGAGACCGTCCTCACCGCGTACGGGCTGTCCGAGGCCAGCGGCATCGTCACCATGTGCCGCCGCGGCGACGAGCCCTCGGTGATCGCCTCGACGTCCGGGCGGGCCGTCCCCGGCACCGAGGTACGGGTCGCGGACCCCGCGGGCGCCCCGCTGCCGCCCGGCATCCCCGGCGAGGTCCTGGTCCGCGGGTTCAACGTCATGCGCGGCTACTTCGAGGACCCCGGCGAGACCGCCCGCGCCGTCACGGCCGACGGCTGGCTGCGCACCGGCGACGTCGGCGTCCTCGACGACGCGGGCAACCTCCGCATCACCGACCGGATCAAGGACATGTTCATCGTGGGCGGCTTCAACGCCTACCCCGCCGAGATCGAGCAGCTCCTCGGCCTCCACCCGGACGTCGCCGACGTCGCCGTCGTCGGCGTCCCCGACGCCCGCCTCGGCGAGGTCGGCAAGGCGTTCGTGGTCCGGCGCCCCGGCTCCCTCGTCACCGCCGACGACCTCATCGCCTGGGCCCGCCGCGAGATGGCCAACTACAAGGTCCCGAGGACGGTCGACTTCGTCGGCGAACTGCCGCGCAACGCGGGCGGCAAGGTGGTCAAGGGCGAACTCCGGGCACGGAGCCGGACCCGGTGATCCCCCTGTCCGCCCGGCCCCCGGCCCCGGGCGGACAGCGGCCCCCCGACCGCCGCCCGCCCCGGACGTCCGCCCCCGCACACGACTCGGCCGCGGTGGCTCCCCCTCCGCGCCACCGCGGCCGATCCCCGTCGGGATGGAGGTCTACTTGCCGCCGCCCAGGTTCAGGGCGGGCGGGGCCGGCGCGTGGTTGTCGAGCGTGGTGATCGTGTCGTCGACCGGCGGCGCGGGCGCGTGGTTGTCCTGCGGGACGACCGGGCCGTCCTTCGGCGGGGCCGGCGCGTGGTTGTCGAGCGTGGTGATCGTGTCGTCGGCGGGCGGGACCGGCGCGTGGTTGTCCAGCGCGGCGTTCTCCGGGTTTCTCTTCTTGTCGCTCATGCTGACGAACTCTCCCCTGGTTCGAGTGACGGCTGTACGGGCCCCGGTCCGGCGACTCCCCCGAAGGGTCGCCGGACCGGCGCCCAGCGGCCCTCACTCGGGATCGTGAGGACCGAGACCCGCCTGCCCCCCGACGCGACGGATCACTGCGCTGAGCATGTCAGGCGCGCATAAACAATCGATGAACGCCCCCCGCCCGCGCGGGACCTCAGGCCGCGGGTGCCGGCGAGAGCAGCGCCCTCACCTCGGCCGCCTCCGGGGCGCCTACCTGCTCGTACAGGGCCAGGGCCTCCCGCCAGCAGGCGCGGGCGCGGTCCGCCTGGCCGAGGGCGTCGAGCGACAGCCCCAGCGCCGTCAGGACGTTGGCCCGCATCCGGTCGCCGCCGATGCAGCCGATCGCCAGGGCCTGTTCGGCGTGCTGGGCCGCCCTCGCCGGGCGGCTCCCCGCCAGATGGGCCCGGGCGATACGGAAGTGCGTCGTCCCCTCCCACAGGCGCTGCCGGTTCGCCCGGAACATCTGCAGGGCCTCGCCGAGTTCGTCCAGCGCCTCGGCGGTGCGCTCCGCCTCCGTGAGCGCGAGCCCCAGGGCGTAGCGCGCGTTCGCCAGCCGCAGCGTCAGGCCCACGCGGTCGTACAGGTGGATGCCCTGCTGGGCGAGGGTGATGGCGCGGCCGGTGCGGCCCATGGCCAGGTGGACCCGGGAGAGGTTGCACAGCGCGCTCGCCTCCAGCGGCTGGTTGCCCGCCGCCCGCGACCCCTCGATGGCCGCGAGGAGGTAGTCCTCGGCGTCGGCGTTGCGGCCCTGGATGAGCGCGATGATCCCCCGGTCGTTGCTCGCCCAGTACAGGGCGGTGGGGTCCCCGACCTGCTCGGCCAGGTGCACGGCCCGGCGCGCCTCGTCCTCCGCGTCGTCGTAGCGCCCCGCCACCAGGTGCACGTTGATCAGCGTCGTCCGGGCCCGGCCCTCCGTACGGGGGTCGCCGGCGGCCCGGGAGGCGTCCCTGGCGGCCAGCGCGGCCGACTCGTACTGCTTGGAGTTGGCGCCCGACTCCCCGAGGTCCTTCGCGGCCCACAGCAGATCCACGCCCCGGCGCAGCCGGTCGGTGGCGAAGGACTGGCGGGCGCAGGCCAGCAGGCAGTTGGCCTCCGAGTACAGCCAGTCGAGGGCCTCCTGCCGGCCGCTGAAGCGCAGCCCCGGGTACTCGGTCGGCTCCAGGTCGTCCGCCAGCCGGTCCCCGGGCCGCTCGATCGCGTACACCTCCGCCGCCGTCGCCAGGTAGAAGTCCAGCAGCCGGGACATGGCCGCGTCCCGCTCACCGGGCGGCTGCTCGTCCCGCTCGGCGCACGCACGCGCGTAGAGCCGGACCAGGTCGTGGAAGCGGTAGCGGCCCGGAGCGGCGGACTCCAGCAGGGAGGTGTCGACGAGGACCTCCAGCAGGTCCTCGGTGTCCTCCGGGGAGAGGTCGAGGACGGCTGCCGCGGCGGCGAGCGAGATGTCCGGGCCGTCGGCCAGGCCCAGCAGCCGGAAGGCGCGGGCCTGCGCCGTCTCCAGCTGGCCGTAGCCCAGTTCGAAGGTGGCCTTCACGGCCAGGTCGCCGGCCTGGAGCTCGTCCAGCCGCCGCCGTTCGTCGGCGAGCTTCGCCGCGAGGACGGACACCGTCCAGGTGCGGCGGGCGGCGAGACGGGACGCGGCGATGCGGAGGGCGAGCGGCAGGAAACCGCAGGCGGCGACCACGTCGAGGGCGGCCTTCCGCTCGGCGGCGACCCGCTCCTCGCCGACGATCCGGGTGAACAGCTGCAGCGCCTCGTCCGGCGACATGACGTCGAGGTCGACGAGGTGCGCCCCGGCCAGGTCGACCATGCGGACCCGGGCGGTCACCAGGGCCGCGCAGCCCGCCGTGCCGGGCAGCAGGGGCCGCACCTGGGCGGCGTCACGGGCGTTGTCGAGGAGGACCAGGACCCGGCGGCCGTCCAGCACGGACCGGTAGAGCGCGGACCGCTCCTCCAGCGAGTCGGGGATCGCCGCGTCGGCGGTGCCGAGGGCCCGCAGGAAGGAGCCGAGGACGGTCTCCGGGTCGGCGGGCCGGGCGCCGGCGCCCTGGAGGTCGACGTACAGCTGACCGTCCGGGAAGGCCGGGCGTGCCTGGTGGGCGACGTGCACGGCGAGGGTGGTCTTGCCGACGCCGCCGATGCCCGCGAGCGCGGAGACCGCCATGACCTGGCCCTCGGCGGCGGACGCCGCGGACAGCACCGCGCTCAGCTCCGACACGAAGGAGGACCGGCCCGTGAAGTCCGGCACGGTCGCCGGGAGTTGGGCGGGGCGCACCACGCCGGCGGCCGCTTCGGCGGCGAGCGGGGCGGAGGGCTCGGCGAGGGTCGGGTCGGCCCGCAGGATCCGCTGCTGGAGTTCGCGCAGGCCGGGGCGCGGGTCCACGCCGAGCTCGTCGGCGAGCAGGCGGCGGGTGTCGGCGTACACGGCGAGCGCCTCGGCCTGCCGGCCGCTGCGGTACAGGGCCAGCATCAGCAGTTCCCGCAGCCGCTCCCGCAGGGGGTGCGCGGCGGTCAGGGCGGTCAGCTCGGACACGGCCTCGGCGTGGCAGCCCTGCTCCAGGTCCATGTCGAGCCGGGACTCGACGAGTTGGAGCCGCCACTCGTCGAGACGGGCCCGCTGGGTCTCCGCGTACGGGCCGGGCACGCTGGCCAGGACCTCGCCGTCCCACAGGCCGAGCGCCTTGTTCAGCAGCTGACGGGCCTGCAGCAGGTCCCCGGAGCTCTTGGCCTTCTCCGCGTCGGCGGCGAGGTCCTGGGCGACGGCGAGGTCGAGCGCGCCGCCCGCCAGGGAGCGGATCGCGTAGCCGCCGGACTCGCTGACCAGGACATCGGGGGAGAGGGCCTTGCGCAGCCGGGACGCGTAGGTCCGTACGGCGGCCAGCGCCTGGGAGGGCGGGTCGTCGCCCCACAGCGCGTCGATCAGTTCGCTCGCGGTGGCGGTGCGGCCCTCACGGAGCAGCAGCGCCGCCAGCAGGGCGCGCTGCTGCGGCGAGCCGGTGGCCAGGGGCTCGGTGCCGCGCCAGGCGCGGACGGGTCCGAGCACGCTGAACCGGAGCCCCGCGGCGGTCCCGGCCCCCGGCGCCGGGGCGGCGGCACCCTCCGCGTCCGGATCCGCCGGTCCGGGCGCCGGCAGCGGAATCCGCACGTCCCCGGAACCCCGCTGTTCCGGCACCCGCGGCTCACCAGCCTCCGGCACTCGCGACTCACCGCCCATCGACGCCCCCCAAGGCCCTCTGATATCCAGGCCAGTTTGCCTTGTTCACGGCAGATACGTCAGCCGTGCGAGACCCCGATCACAGGGAGCCGTGCGGGATGTCACCAGGTCCACACAACCTCTCCTCGACTCCCCGGGGGCGCGGATGACCGACACGAGAGCTGACGATCCGTCAGATCAGCGCTACCGTGACGCACATGGAGACCATGGAGAGCGAGACGGTATTCCCGAAGATCATCTCCGTCGACGACCACACGGTGGAGCCCCCCAACGTCTGGCAGGACCGGCTCCCGAAGAAGTACCGGGACATCGGCCCCCGCGTCGTGCGCGCGCCGCTGAAGGAGATGACCTTCCTCGGCGGCCGCTTCCGGCCCGTCATGGGCGCCCCCGGGGACGACGGCCCGCTCGGCGACTGGTGGGTGTACGAGGACCTGCACCGCCCCCTGACCCGCCTCGACACCGCCGTCGGCTGCTCCAGGGACGAGATCAAGCTGGAGATCATCACCTTCGAGCAGATGCGCCCCGGCTCGTACGACGTGGAGCAGCGCCTCGCCGACATGGACGTCAACCACGTCCAGTCCGCCGTCTGCTTCCCGACCTTCCCGCGCTTCTGCGGCCAGACCTTCACCGAGGCCGCCGACCACGAGCTGGGACTGCTGGGCGTGAAGGCGTACAACGACTGGATGGTGGAGGAGTGGTGCGGGCCGAAGGCACGGGGCCGGCTCGTCCCGCTCACCCTCATCCCCCTGTGGGACGCCGAACTCGCCGCCGCCGAGGTCCGCCGCAACGCCGCGCGCGGGGTGCGGGCCGTCGCGTTCTCCGAGATACCGCCCTATCTGGGCCTGCCCTCCGTGCACACCGACGACTGGGACCCCTTCCTCGCCGCCTGCGACGAGACGGGCACGGTCATCGCGATGCACATCGGCTCCAGCAGCCGGATGCCGTCCACCTCCGCCGACGCGCCGCCCGCCGTCGGCTCCACCATCACCTTCGCCAACTGCTGCTTCTCGATGGTCGACTGGCTGATGAGCGGCAAGTTCGAGCAGTTCCCGAACCTCAGGGTCATGTACGCCGAGGGCCAGATCGGGTGGATCCCATACATCCTGGAGCGCGCGGACGTGGTGTGGGAGGAGAACCGCGGCTGGGGCGGGGTGGCCGACAAGGTCCACCGGCCGCCGTCCGAGCTGTTCGCCGAGCATGTCTTCGGCTGCTTCTTCGACGACGCGTTCGGACTGCGCAACCTCGACGCCATCGGGGTGGGCAACGTCCTGTACGAGACGGACTACCCGCACTCCGACTCCACCTGGCCCAAGTCGCGCGAGGTCGGCGAGGCCCAGATGGGACACCTCGCCCCCGACGTCGTCGAGCGGATCGTCCGCCGCAACGCCATCGAACTGCTGGGCCTGACCGACGACGGGCTCTGGCCGGGGCCGGGAAGCACGACGTGACCGGGGAGCACGACGTGACCGGGGAGCACGACGTGACCGGCATCGGCACCGGCGCGTCCGCGTCCCTCCGCTTCGGGATGCAGCTCCCGGTCCAGTCGCAGAGCACTCTCTACGCCGAGCCCTGGGAGGCGGACGCCGGGGCCGAGGACCTGGTCGACATCGCGCGGGCCGCCGACCGGGCCGGGTTCGCCTACCTCGCGGTCTGCGACCACGTGGCCGTCCCGCGCCGCCTCGCGCCCGCGATGAGCACGGTCTGGTACGACCCGGTCGCCACGCTCGCCTTCCTCGCCGCCGTCACCGAACGGGTCCGGCTGCTCAGCCATGTCGCGGTGGTCGGACTGCGGCACCCGCTCGTCACGGCCAAGCAGTACGCCACCCTCGACCACCTCTCCGGGGGCCGGCTGGTGCTCGGCGTGGGCGCCGGGCACGTGCGGGAGGAGTTCGAGGCCCTGGGGGTGGACTTCGAGCGGCGGGGTGCCGTCCTGGACGAGTGCGTGGACGCGCTGCGGGCCGCGCTCGGCCCCGACGAGTTCCCCTCCCACCACGGCAAGCTGTACGACTTCGAGGACCTGGGCCAGCGCCCCCGTCCGGCGCAGGTCCGCGTCCCGCTGTGGGTCGGCGGTTCCTCCCCGGCCGCCGTCCGCCGGGCCGCCGTCCGCGGTGACGGCTGGCTGCCGCAGGGCGACCCGCGCGACCGGCTGCCGGGGCAGATCGCCCGGCTGCGGCGGCTGCGGGAGGAGGCGGGGCTCGCCGGCCCGTTCACGGTCGGCGCGATCACCGAGCCGCTGTACGTCGGGGAGCCGGCGTGGGACGTCGGCCGCCGGACCCTCAGCGGCTCCCCCGAGGCGCTCGCGGAGTCGCTGCGTGCGTACGCGGCGATGGGCGTGGACCAGGTCCAGGTGCGGTTCCGCAGCCGCGGCCGGGCTGAACTGGTCGACCAGATGGGCGAGTTCGGGGAGCGGGTGGCGCCGCTGCTGTGACCGGCCGCCGGGGGGAACCTGTCTGACAGCCAGACCATCTCTAATTGAAACTTCGAACAACTGCCGCCCGCGTCACGTATGTACGTACGTCATGGCTTCGGCGGAAGGACACGAAGTGCGATCCCCCCGGCGCGTCCTCACTCCCCAGCACGTCGGCACCACTGTTTCCGTCTCCCCGGCCCGATCGCGTGGGCTGACCGTCGCGCTCGCCTGCGCCGAGGGCGAGTGGCCGCACACCGACTGGCCCGCGCCCGGCGATCCCCACATCGCGCGCGCGATGCCGATGGCCCCGCCCTACCGGGGCCTGCGCGCGTCCGGCGCGGACGCCGTGGTCCTGCGCTGCGCGGACCCGCCCGACGCGTTCGCCGAGCTGCTGAAGGCCATGGGCGGCATGAGCGCTCCGGTGATCGTCATGACACCCCGCAGGGACACTGCGTCGGTCGTCGAGGTGTTCCGGGGCGGGACCGGCTACCTGATCGAGGGCGACTACTGCCCCTGCATGCTCTCCTCCGCCGTCCTGGCCGCGACGGTCGGCCACACCTACCTCTCGCCCCTGGCGTGCGCCGCCCTCCGGGACGCCGTCCAGCAGATGCCGGACGGCGGGGAGGCGGTGGAGCGGCTGCGGTCGCTGCTCTCGCGCCGCGAGCGGCAGATCATGGAACTCCTCTGCACCGGCCTCGGCGCCCAGGAGATCGGCTTGCGGCTGCGACTGAGCGAGAAGACCGTCCGCAACAACCTCAGCAACATCTACGCCAAGCTCGATGTCCGAGGCGGCACAGAGGCGGTCCTCAGATGGCTGGGAGCCACCCCCTCGGTCCGCGCGTGACCGCCCCCCTTCGCACATGAGAACGAGCCTCCGGTGTTGTCACGGAGGCTCGTCGGCACGAAGCCGACCGGTGGCCGCTTTCACGCCGGCCGGCTTTCCATCATCCTTCTTTTCGGATTCCGACGCGGCTCTCGTCCCTCACCCGCTACTGAAAGGACACTTCTGACAGCGGGATCTCGACATCGGTCACGTTCTCGCCGCCCTCACCGAATCCGGGTTCGGCGCGGGCACTGTTCTCACTGCTGAGGATTCCGTTGGCCTGAGGAGATTCGCATTTCACGTTGCGCAGCCACAGCCGGCCGTCCGGAGTCCCGCTCGGCAGCAGCTGCGGGTAGAAGACGTGCACCGTGGCCGCGCCCTCGCCGGGGGAGAAGAAGACCTTCTGGCCGTTCTGCTCCTCCTTGTACGTGGCTTTCAGGAAGCCGCTCACGTCGGTGCGCTTGTGGGACCACATGAAGAAGGCGATGTGGTCCGGCTGCACGGTGTCGCTCCGGGTGAAGGAGAACGAGGACGTGGTGTCGTCACGCTTGATGTTGATCTCCTGCGTGGCGAACTTCACCCCGATCTCGAAGAACGAACTCCCGAGCTTCGTGCTCCCGTCCACGCTGAAGCCGTCCTCCAACTGGACGACGCGGGTCACGGAGGCCGTTCCGCTGAAGGACTTGGTCGCCGCGGTGGTGCTCCCGCAGTTGTCGCTCACGCTGGTGACCCGTTCGTTGGGGCCGAGGCTGTCCCTCTTGAACTGGACGTCGACGAACTCGCAGTTCTCCAGCTTGTCCGAGTCCGTACGGCAGTCCGTGGCCACCTCGTCCGGGGTGGCCGCACCGGCGCTGTACATCAGCGGGACGGCCATGCCGAGAGCGGCGACCGGAGCCAGCGCGAGGGTGATGCGCTTCTTCTTGCCGCGGTGGCTGCCGCGGCGTCCGGTGTTCGTCATACGTGTCTCCTGCAAGGGTGATCGAGGGGAACGGGCTGGTGGGGAGGTGCTGCGGGGAGAGCGGGGGCACCGTCCGGTGAGGTGGATCCCATGGGGGGAGTCCTCGGGGCGGTGGTGGGCCGGCCGGCGTCGGTCAGCAGTCCTCCAGGACGACCTTGGAGGTGCCGTCCACGAGTCCGGGCGTGCCCGCCGCACTCGCCAGGATCACCGGGCCCTCGACCACTTCCGGCGCTACGAGGTTCTGCTCGGGTGTGGGGTTCGTGGCGAAGCCGCCCGGGGTGGCGTCGACGCGCACCCGCCATTCGCCGGTCATGCGCTGCATCTTCGGCGTGAAGGTGATGTGCATGACCTTTCCGACGGGCACCTCCCGCGCCTCGGACTCGCTGGCGGTGGCCGATTCGATGGTCATGTCGAGCGTGCCCCGGTGCTTCACCCAGGAGCCGCTGAGAGCGCCGAAGAGACCACCGAGGGCGCCCTGCTGGGTGACGGTGTACTTGCCCTGGCCCTGGCCGACGCTCTTCGAGAACTCGGTCGTCACCTTCGCCGGAGCGGTCGCGTTCGGCTCGCAGTTCGGGAAGTCGACCGTCACCTTCTCCGTGGGGCCGTCGAAGACCTCGAAGCCCGTCTCGACGAAGTCGCAGTTGTCGGAGGCGAAGCCGGGGCCGGCCACCGGGTGGCCGCCGAAGTCGAAGATGTCCTGTTGCTTGCCGTTGAGCACCTTGGCCCGCTCACACATCGTCATGATCTGCTCGGGCGTCTTCTCCTCGGCCGCGTTGGCCGACGGCAGAAGAACCGTGACGGCGGCGGCACCGGTCACGAGTGAGGCACCGACGGCCAGATACCGAACTTTCTTGTTCCTGAAGTGCCTCTTGGCTGCCATTGCCTGTCCTCCTTGGGGCTGGCTTTACCTTCCGATGGAGGATTATTGGGCTCCGCAAAGACTCCCGACAGAGTCAAATATCCCTACTGGCCGGTCACTTGGGTCGCATATGCAATCGGTCTGTGCTTACCTGACGAACCGTCAGTTCAGCGGTACGCTGACCGCGGCCAACGCCGCGCGAAGGGAGTCCACATGGGCAAGCTCGACGGACGTGTCGTCCTCGTCACAGGAGCCGCACGGGGGCAGGGGGAGCAGGAGGCCCGGCTGTTCCGGGCGGAGGGGGCCCGGGTCGTCGTCGCCGACGTCCTCGACGACCGGGGCGAGGCCCTCGCCAAGGAGATCGGCGCCCTCTACGTCCACCTCGACGTGGGCCGCGAGGAGGACTGGACGGCAGCCGTGGCCGCCGCCAAGGACGCGTACGGCCGGGTCGACGGACTCGTCAACAATGCCGGAGTCCTGCGCTTCAACGCCCTCGTCGACACCTCCCTCGACGAGTTCATGCAGGTCGTACGGGTCAACCAGGTCGGCGTCTTTCTCGGGATCAAGGCCCTCGCCCCCGAGATCGAGGCGGCCGGGGGTGGCACCGTCGTCAACACCGCGTCCTACACGGGTCTGACCGGCATGGAGTACGTGGGCGCCTACGCCGCGACCAAGCACGCCATCGTCGGCCTGACCCGGGTCGCCGCGCTGGAACTGGCCCGCAAGGGCATCCGGGTCAACGCGGTCTGCCCCGGCGCCGTCGACACCGCGATGACCGATCCGGGCGAGGGGGTGTCCGCCGAGACCGTCGACAAGCTCTACCGCAAGCGGGTACCGCTCGGGCGGATCGGGAAGCCCGAGGAGGTGGCCCGCCTGGCGCTGTTCCTGTCCTGCGACGACTCGTCGTACATCACCGGCCAGCCCTTCGTGGTCGACGGCGGCTGGCTCGCGGGGGTCAGCCTCCTGTGAACCGTTTCTGACGGCCCATCAGCTATTGACGCTCCACGGGGCCGGTGGAACAGTCGGCCGTATCAAAATCTGACGATGCGTCAGACAGGGCTGGGCCGCCGGCGCGGCCACGGGCTGTGGGGACGGTGAACCTCCGTGGAATTCGGGCTCTTTGTACAGGGGTACGTGGGCAAGCGGGCCGAGACCGACCCGCTCGCGGAGCACAAGGCACTGATGGAGGAGACCGAGTACGTCATCCAGGCGGACCAGTCCGGCTTCAAGTACGCCTGGGCCTCCGAGCACCACTTCCTGGAGGAGTACTCGCACCTCTCCGCCAACGACGTCTTCCTCGGCTACCTCGCGCACGCCACCGAGCGCATCCACCTCGGCTCCGGGATCTTCAACCCGCTCGCCCAGGTCAACCACCCGGTGAAGGTGGCCGAGAAGGTCGCCATGCTCGACCACCTCTCCGAGGGCCGCTTCGAGTTCGGCAGCGGCCGCGGCGCCGGATCCCACGAGATCCTCGGGTTCATCCCCGGTGTCACCGACATGAACTTCACCAAGGAGATCTGGGAAGAGACCATCGCCGAGTTCCCCAAGATGTGGCTCCAGGACGAGTACGCCGGCTTCCAGGGGAAACACTGGTCGCTGCCGCCGCGCAAGGTCCTGCCCAAGCCGTACGGGAAGTCCCACCCCGCGATGTGGTACGCCGCCGGGTCGCCGCAGTCGTACGCCATGGCCGCGCGCAAGGGACTCGGTGTGCTCGGCTTCAGCGTGCAGAAGGTCTCCGACATGGAGTGGGTGCTGGAGCAGTACAAGACCGCCGTCGTCGACGCCGAGCCCGTCGGTGACTTCGTCAACGACAACGTCATGGTGACCACCACGGCGATCTGCGCGCCGACCCACGAGGAGGCCGTACGGATCGCCGTCGAGGGCGGCCTGCACTACCTGCCGTCGCTGGTGTTCCGCTACCACGACACGTTCCCCCGCCCCGAGGGATTCCCGGTGTGGCCCGAGACGCTGCCGCCGTACGACGAGGAGTTCATCGAGCTGCTCATCGCCGAGGAACTGCTGATCTGCGGCGACCCGGACGAGGTGCTCACCCAGTGCAAGCGGTGGGAGCAGGCCGGCGCCGACCAGCTGAGCTTCGGACTGCCGGTGGGCGTGCCCAAGGAGGAGACCCTCCAGACCATCCGGCTCGTCGGCGAGCACGTCATCCCGAAGATCGACACGGACCCGGTGCACCGGACGTCACGGTTCCGGGCGGCCGGGTGAGGCCGCCCCCGGCACCACGGGCGGCACCCACCCCCTGTCACCAGGCACCCGGAAGGAGCGCGGCATGCTCGACCATGTCATCAGGGGCGCGACCGTCGTCGACGGGACCGGCGCGCCCGCCCACACCGCCGACGTGGGCCTGCGCGACGGCCGCATCGCCGTCATCGGGAACGTCACCGAGGAGGCCCGCACCTGCGAGGACGCGGCCGGGCTCGTCCTCGCCCCCGGCTTCGTCGACCCGCACACCCACTACGACGCCCAGCTGTTCTGGGACCCGTACGCGACGCCCTCCCTCAACCACGGGGTGACCACGGTCGCCGGCGGGAACTGCGGCTTCACGCTGGCGCCGCTCCACCCCGACCGGCCCGAGGACGCCGACTACACGCGGCGCATGATGTCCAAGGTCGAGGGGATGTCGCTGGTCGCGCTGGAGGAGGGCGCGCCCTGGAACTGGCACGGGTTCGGCGAGTACCTGGACGCCCTCGACGGGCGGATCGCGGTGAACGCCGGGTTCATGGTGGGGCACTGCGCGCTGCGGCGGTACGTGATGGGGCCGGACGCGATCGGCGGGCAGCCCACCGAGGCGCACCTGGCCGAGATGGTCCGGCTGCTGCACGAGTCGATGGAGGCGGGCGCCTGGGGCCTGTCGACCACCCAGTCGTCCTCCCACAGCGACGGCGACGGCAAACCGGTCGCGTCCCGGCACGCCCGGCCGGCCGAGCTGATCGCCCTGTCGAAGGCCGTCGGCGAGCACGAGGGCACCCAGATCGAGGCGATCGTCGCCGGCTGCCTCGACCAGTTCAGCGACGACGAGATCGACCTCTTCGTGGAGATGAGTTCGGTCGCGGGACGCCCCCTGAACTGGAACGTCCTCACGATCGACGCGGCCGTCCCCGAGCGGGTGCCGCGGCAGCTGGAGGCCGGCGAGCGGGCCCGCAAGGCCGGCGGCCGGGTGGTCGCCCTGACCATGCCGATCCTCACCCCCATGAACATGTCGCTCGGCACGTTCTGCGCGCTCAACCTGATCCCCGGCTGGGGCCCGGTCCTCGGCCTGCCCGTGCCCGAGCGGATCGAACGGCTGCGCGACCCGGAGGTCCGCGCGGAGCTGCTGCGGCGCGCCGACAGCAAGGAGGCGGGCGTCTTCCGGCGGCTAGCGAACTTCGGCCGGTACGTCATCGGCGACACCTACAGCGCCGCGAACGAGGGCCTCACCGGACGGGTCGTGAAGGACATCGCCGCCGAACGCGGCCAGGACCCGTTCCACTGCCTGGTGGAGATCTGCGCCGCCGACGACCTCCGTACGGTGCTGTGGCCCATGCCCACCGACAACGACCCCGCGTCCTGGGCGCTGCGCGCCGAGACCTGGCGGCACGAGGATGTCCTCCTCGGCGGCTCCGACGCCGGCGCCCACCTGGACCGCATGTGCGGCGCCCCCTACACCACCCGGTTCCTCGGGGACTGTCTGCGCGGCCGGAAGCTCGTGGGCCTCGAACAGGCGGTGAAGATGCTGACCGACGACCCCGCGCGGCTCTTCGGTCTCCGCGAACGCGGGCGGATCGCGGAGGGCTGGCACGCCGACCTCGTCCTCTTCGACCCGGAGCGGATCGACGCCGGCAAGGCCACCCTGGTGCACGACCTGCCGGGTGACAGCCCGCGCCTGGACTCCAAGGCCCTCGGTGTACGGGCGGTCTGGGTCAACGGCGTCGAGACCATCCGCGACGACGTGGTGACCGGGGCGGTACCCGGCAAGGTGCTGCGGTCCGGGCGCGACACCCGCACGGTGAGCACCAGATGAGCGGCGGGGCGGGCGCCCCGGAGCGGCAGCGGCTGTTCATCGGCGGCACCTGGGTGGAGCCCGACGGCGGGCACTACGAGGTGATCGACCCGGCGACCGAGGGGGTCGTCGGGCTGGCGCCGGAAGCCTCACGGGGCCAGGTCCACGCGGCCGCCGCCGCGGCCCGCGAGGCCCTCGGGGCATGGTCGCGCACCTCCCCCGACGAACGGGCCGCCGTCCTCGCCCGCACGGCGGAGCTGATCCGCGCCCGGCTCGTCCCCTACGCCGACCTCGCCGGGGCCGAGTCCGGGGCGACGACCGGCACCGCGCGGGGCATGCAGGTCGGGGTGGCCGCCGCCCGCTTCCAGCGGTACGCCAGGCCGGAACCGGCGGAGGTACCGATCGCCCCGCAGGTCAACGAGGCGGGCCCGTTCGGCCGGGCGGCGGTGATGGGCGCGCTCGCCGTACGGCAGCCGGTGGGCGTCGTCACCTGCGTCACCTCGTACAACAACCCGTGGGCCAACCCGGCGGGCAAGATCGCGCCCGCCCTCGCCATGGGCAACACGGTCGTCGTGAAGCCGGCGCCGCAGGACCCCCTGTCCGTGTACCGCATGGCGCAGGCCCTGGAGGAGGCCGGGGTCCCGCCCGGCGTGGTGAACGTGGTGAGCGGCAGCGGCCCGCGGGCCGGTGAGGCGGCCGTGGACTCGCCCGACGTCGACATGGTGAGCTTCACCGGCTCCACGGCGGTCGGCCGGCGCATCGCGGAGGTCTGCGGGCGCGACATGAAACGCCAGCTGATGGAGTTGGGCGGCAAGGGCGCGGCGATCGTCTTCGACGACGCGGACGTGCCGGCGGCGGTGGCCGGCATCGGCACGACCTTCTCCTTCTACAGCGGACAGATCTGCACCGCGCCCACCAGGGTCCTCGCCCAGCGGGGCGTCTACGACCAGGTGGTGACCCAACTCGCCTCCTACGCGGCCCGGTTGCCGGTAGGAGACCCGCGCGAGCGCGGCACGGTCGTCGGCCCCGTCATCTCGGCGGCCCACCGCGACCGCGTCGAGGCGTACGTCGAACTGGGCCGCAAGGAGGGCGCCCGCGTGGTCACCGGCGGCGAACGCCCGCCGCTCGACCGGGGCTTCTACGTCGCCCCCACGCTCCTCGCCGACTGCACCGCCGACATGCGGGTCGTCCGCGAGGAGATCTTCGGCCCGGTCGTGGTCGTCCTCCCCTTCGACGACGAGGAGGACGCCGTGCGGCTCGCCGACGCCACCGACTACGGCCTCATCGACTACGTCTGGTCCGGCGACGTGGCCCGCGCCTTCCGCGTGGCCCGCCGCCTGCGCGCGGGCGGCGTCGGCGTGAACACCGTCGGCCGCAACATGGAGGCACCGTTCGGCGGCTTCAAGAAGAGCGGGGTGGGCCGCGACGTGGGCGCGTACGCCCTGCACGCGTACAGCGAACTGCAGGCGATCGTCTGGGCGGGGTGAGGGGGGCGGCCCGGACGGCGGTGCCTGACGCGTAGCATCCCTGTGCGTACGTCGGTGGGGCGCGGGGGCTGTGACGACGCCCGGCCATCCCCGTGCGAAGCAGGTAGGAGGCGAGGGCATGACGACGACCCGGCCGCTCCTCTACCTCGACGTGGACGGGCCGTTGAACCCGTACGCGGCGAAGCCGGAGCGGCGGCCCGCCGGTTACACCACCCATCGGATGAAGCCGGACGGCTGGATCGCCCGGCATCCCGGTCAGCCCCCGGCGGCGGTCAAGCCGCTGCGGGTCTGGCTCAACGAGGCCCACGGCCCCGAACTCCGCGCCCTGGCCGCACGGTTCGACCTGATCTGGGCGACGACCTGGGTCGGCGAGGCCAACACGTACATCGCTCCCGTCCTCGGCCTGCCGCCCCTGCCCGTCGTGGAGTGGCCGGACGGGGCGTCGACGCCCGGCACCGACGGTTCGGGTCTCTTCTGGAAGACCCGCCACCTCGTCGCCCATGCCGCCGGCCGCCCCTTCGCCTGGGTCGACGACGAACTCGGCAGCCGGGACCGCGCTCACGTGACCGTCCACCACAAGTCCCCCGCCCTGCTGCTGCGGATCGACCCCCGGCTCGGTCTGCGCGCCGCCGACTTCACCGCGCTCGCGGAGTTCGCCGACGGGGTCACGGAGTGAGGGCGGCGGCCGTGGGGGCACCCCGGCCGACCGTCAGGGACCAGCGCAGGGAGCCGGGGGCGACGGCAGTGGCGGTGATCGCGACGGTGCCCGCGTCCCGCGCACGGGAGACGGCGAACTCGTTCTGGACGGTGTCGACGTCACCGGCTCGGCACTCCACGGGGAAGCCGACACCGAGGGGCCGCAGACGGACGGCGAGCCGCCCCTCGCCATGACACCGCACGGCGACGACCAGCGCGCCACCGTCACCCGTCCCCGCCCCCGGGAACTCCAGGACCCGGCTGCCGCGCGTCCCGTCCTGACGGACGAGCACGTCGCCACCGCCCAGATCCGGCGCCGCGAGCACCACCGGCCGCGTCACCTTCGCCTGGCGCTGCGCCGACGGCCGTACGGGCGGCTGCGACACTGTGGCCTCGGACGTGGGGGTGACGGCCGACGGGCCGGCGGTGGCAGCCGCGGCGAGCAGGACGGCTGCCACCGGGAGGGTGCGGGCGGAGCGGGTGCGGTGCGACATGAAAACCCCCGTGAGTCCGGTCGGTCCGTGGACGACGCCGTGCGGCGCGTGGCGTGTGACGCGTAGCGCGTGGTCCCTGCGGTGGACGAGATCCTGATCGTGATCGTGGCACCGGGGGAGGAACCGGGCCATGCGCGGGCGCGGGTTCAGAGGATGATCTGAGGTTGGCGCCCGGGTCGGGGAGCCGGGCCGCGGCCCCGGACCGGCAGAAGGGGGCTTCCATGGCCCCGTCGCGTGATCTCGACGCGTCGCGTGGGCAGTTGTGACCGCATGCCTGACGAGATCTTCCACGACCGGCGGCTGGCCAGTATCTATGACTCGCTCGACCCCGACCGCAGTGACCTGGACGCCTATCTGCGGCTCGCGGAGCAACTGGGCGCACGGCGGGTGCTGGACATCGGCTGCGGGACGGGCGTGTTCGCGTTGCTGTTGGCGGAGCGGGGAACGGAGGTGGTGGGGGTCGACCCGGCGCTCGCCTCCCTGGAGGTGGCGCGGGCGAAGCCCGGCGGTGACCGGGTCCGCTGGATCCACGGTGACGCGACCGCGCTGCCGCCGCTCCAGGTCGACCTCGCCACGATGACGGCCAACGCGGCCCAGCAGATCGTGGACGCGGACGCCTGGCGGGGGACGCTCCGGGGCGTCTACGAGGCGCTGCGGCCGGGCGCGGCGTTCGTCTTCGAGACGCGCGACCCGGCCGCGCGGGCGTGGGAGAAGTGGAACCGGGCGGACTCATACGGGGTGACGGACGTCCCGGGGGTCGGCGAGGTGGAGAGCTGGGTGGAGCTGACCGACGTGGACGGGCCCCTGGTGTCGTTCCGCTGGCACTACGTCTTCCGTGCGGACGGCCAGGAGCTGACCTCCGACTCCACGCTGCGGTTCCGCGAACGGGAGGAGGTGGAGACGGACCTGACGGCGCAGGGCTACACGCTCAGAGAGGTACGGGACGCCCCGGACCGCCCCGGCAGGGAGCTCGTGTTCGTAGCCCACCGCTGACCACACCGCCTCACGCCGCCCCGTCCTTGCCGGTTCGGGGCGGGGACGGGTACCCATGGGGCATGGCAGACGACGATTCCGGGGAGTTCCGGGCGGGTCGGACGGGACTCATCGTGCGGATACCCGAGGCGGAGCCGGCTGTTCGGGCGTGGCGGGACCGGCTGGACCCCTCGGCTCGTGCGGGTGTCCCGGCGCATGTCACCGTGCTCTTCCCGTTCCTCGACGCGTCCCGCATCGACAGCGGTACCTGCGCCGCCGTCGCCGAGGTGATCGGACGCCACACGTCCTTCGAGACTCAGTTCGCGCACTGCGGGCGGTTCCCGGGGATCCTGTATCTCACCCCGCGGCCCGACGGGCCGTTTCGGCGGCTCACGGAGGCGGTGGCCGAACGGTGGCCCGAGACACCGCCGTTCGGCGGGCGTTTCACGGAAGTGGTGCCTCATCTGACCGTCGCCCAAGGGCAGGACGACGCCGTGCTGGAGGAGGCCGGGGCCGATCTCCGGGGACGGCTTCCCGTCAGCGCCCACGTGTCGTCGGTCGACCTCATGGTCCACGACGGGACGCGCTGGCAGCGGCGGGCCTCCTTCGGGCTTCGCTGACGCCGGGGTCTGCGTCCCGAGTGCCGTGGCTCGGCCCTCCGTCCGGCTCCGGCGTCCGCATCGGCTGCATCCACGGCGCCCCGCCCGCCCGCGCCGCCGTCGTGGCCCGCTCGGGAACCCTCGGGGCGGGGCCCCGGCTCACCCGCCCGGGCCTCGCCCTACCGCTTGCGGCCCAAGCCCCCGTGCTGGCCGATCGGCTTCGGGGCGGGTGTGTCCGCGTCCGGGTGCCACAGCGGTACCGACACGATGCCGGGCTCGATCAGGTCCAGGCCCTCGAAGTAGCCCGTGATCTGCTCGACGGGGCGCAGGAAGTACGGGACGGCGCCCGTCTCGTTGTAGGCGTCCTGGGCCCGCTCGTAGTCGGGGTCGGTGCCGCGGGAGCCGTCGTTGATGTTGAGGAAGCTGCCGGAGGGGAGCCCGGCGAGGAGGCGGCGGACGATGTCGCGGGCCTGCTCGTAGTCGCCGACGTGGCCCAGGATGCCGCTGAGGATCAGGGCGGTGGGCCGGGACAGGTCCAGGGTCCGCGCAGCCGCCTGAAGGATCCTCTCCGGCTCGTAGAGGCTGGCGTCGACGTACGCCGTGGCCCCCTCCGGCGCGGAGTACAGCAGCGCGCGGGCGTGCGCGAGGACCATCGGGTCGTTGTCGACGTAGACGATCCGCGACTCCGGGGCGCTGCGCTGGGCGACCTGGTGGGTGTTGTCGGCGGTGGGCAGCCCCGTGCCGACGTCCAGGAACTGCCGGACCCCCTCCACCTCCACCAGGTACCGGATGCTGCGCCGCAGATACGCCCGGCTGCTGCGGGCGATCGTCACGATGCCGGGGAACGCGCCCGCGTACGCGTCGCCCGCCTCCTCGTCCACCGGGTAGTTGTCCTTGCCGCCCAGCCAGTAGTTCCAGATCCGGGCGGAGGCGGGCACCGAAGTGTCGACCTTCTCCTTCGCCGCGGGTTCGGGCGTGGCCGCGTGATCGGTCATGGGCGCCGTTCTCCTCCACCGAGCAGGTGCGTCACGCCTGCGGACGCACGGGTTGTCTCGACCCCAACCTAATCCCCAACACGGCTGTTCCGTACGAGGGTTCCCCCGCCTCGCCGCCTCCGCTACCGCCGCCCGAGGAAGATCGGGTTCGTGAACGCCGCCATCGGGCCCGGGAGGCCGGGGACCACCGGGGGGTGACGGACCTCCGCGCGGACGTACGCCGCGTACGAGGCGGTCGTCCGCCACTGTGCCGAGCCCGTCCCGGAGTCCGGCAGCGCGGGGGAGGTGAACAGGACGCCCTGGTCGGTGACGAAGCGGATGAGGCAGCCGGGGGCGCCCGTCGCCTCCAGACGGACGGTGACCGGGGCGTCGCGGTCCACCTCCAGCCGCTCCCCGATCCCGGCGTGCTCCCCGCGCGCGCCCGACGCCGTGAACGCCACCGACACGTCCTTCGACTCGGCGACGTACGACCGCCCGGCCCGCAGCCCGTCCTGGATGGCGTCCCTCGTCAGGTCGTCGGCGAGGACGACCGTCTGGGGGCGGCCCACCGGGTCGGGGTCGCGGTGGGCGTCGCTGTTGCCCATCGCCGGGATCCAGCCACGGCCCTCCCGCACCGACGCCACGAGCATGCCGTCCCAGTCGGCGAGGGCGACCTCGTCCTCCGGCGAGTAGCCGCCGTTCCACACCTCCACGGCGTCCGCCTCGCCGAAGCCGAACTTCCAGTTGCAGCCGACGCAGGTGGCGTGCGGGTGCGCCGGGACGACCAGGCCCCCGGCGCGGCGGATCTGCCGGGCGAACGCGCCGAAGCGGTTGTCGCGGGCCCGGTAGCGCCAGTCGACGAACGTGCCGGGGTCCATGCCGAGCGCGACCACGTGACCGTTGCGCGTGGTGACCTCCTCGCCCAGCAGGATCAGCAGGTCGTCACCCGCGTGCTCGGCCCAATGGGCGTGCGCCGACTGCGTGTTGTGCTCGGAGCTGTTGATGAAGTCGAGCCCGGCGGCCCGCGCCAGCGCCGCGATCTCGGCGGGTGTGCGGCGGCCGTCGGAGTACCAGGAGTGCAGATGGCAGTCGCCCCGGTACCAGGCCCGGCCCCGGCCCCTGGCCCGCTCCGGCGGGTACAGCGGCTTCACCCGCTCGCCGGGCGGTCCGTACGTCAGGGTGATCGTGATCTCGTACGGCAGTCCCTGCGGCGCCACCGTGTACGGGCCCAGCGCGATGTGCCAGGTGCCGGGCCGGACCGGGCCCGGGACGTAGCCGGGGGTCGCCTCGTCCGCGCGGACGAAGAACTCGGTGCGGGCACCGCCCGACCAGCCGCGGAAGCCCTTGCCGCCGAGGTCGGTTCCGCGTTCGTCGAAGACACCGATGTCGAGCGCGTTGCCGGCCGTGCCCGCCGGGACGGCGGGTCTGTCGTAGCGGTAGGCGACCTTCAACTCGCGCACCCCGGGCGGTACTTCCACCGGCACATACACGAAGTCGGGAGAGCCGGTGGGGAGGGTGCCCCGGATCGTCCGGGTCTCCTGGTCGCCGTCCGCGGCCGCCGCGCCGCCGGTGCCGAAGGTCACGCCTCCCAACGTAAGCGAGGCCGCCGCCGACGTCACGAACAGCGCGCGCCGTCCGACCTCCTTTCCGCCGCCGCCCCTCCAGCCCGCGCCGGTCCCGTCGCCCCTCCCGCCCGCGCCGCTCCCGCAGTCCCTGCCGGTTCCGTCGCTCCCGGCGCTGCTGCCGTTCCCGTCGCCGTGGGCGCCGCCGTGGTGGTCGTCGCACATCTGCTGCTCCCCGGGTGGTCGTGGGTGAGGTGGCGTGGAGGGTGCGGTGGTGGTGCGGGACACCTTCGTATGCGGTGGTGAACCGCGGGACAAGGGAGGGGGATCGGTGGCTTTCGAGTTGGCCGAGTCGCGGTGGCCGCGCTGCGGTGACCGGGGCGGGCGGGGCCAGCGGGGGCCCTGCCCCGGCGTACCCGGGCCGGGGGAGGTGCGCGTCCGCGTTCGACGGCCGGACGATTATGCCGACCAGTCGGTATGGACAAGTGGGTCGCGCACCGGTAGAGATGACCCATGCGCATCGCCGTGACGATCTTCCTCACCGACGAGACGATCACTCCGACCAGGCTCGCCCGTGAGCTGGAGCACCGCGGTTTCGCGGGGCTCTACCTCCCCGAGCACACCCACATCCCCGTCGAGCGGACCACCCCGTACCCGGCGGGCGGTGAGCTGCCGCGCGAGTACGGTCGCACGCTGGACCCGTTCGTCGCGCTCGGCCAGGCCGCCGCCGTCACCGAGCGGCTCGGGCTCGGCACCGGCATCACGCTCGTCGCCCAGCACGACCCGATCGACCTCGCGAAGCAGATCGCGACCGTCGACCACCTCTCCGGCGGCCGTCTCACCCTCGGGCTGGGCTACGGCTGGAACGTGGAGGAAGCCGCCGACCACGGCGTCGAGTGGCGCACCCGGCGCGACCTCGTCCGCGACCGCATGGCGCTGATGCGGGCCCTGTGGGCGGAGGAACCGACGGCTTACGAGGGGGAGTTCGGGAGCGTCCGGGCGAGCCACGCGTACCCGAAGCCGGTGCAGAAGCCGCGCGGGCCGGTGGTGGGGCCGCGCACGCTCATCGGCGGCGCGGCCGGGCCCAAGCTGTTCGCGCACATCAGCGCGTACGCGGACGGCTGGCTGCCGATCGGCGGGCGGGGGCTGGGCGAGTCCCTGCCGGTTCTGCGGGCGGCGTGGGCCGACGCGGGCCGGGACCCGGCGGCGCTGCAGGTCGTGCCGTACGCGGTGCAGCCGAGCGCGGGAAAGCTGGCGTACTACGCCGAGCTGGGCATCGAGGAGGCGGTGGTGCAACTGCCTCCGGCGGGGGAGGCGGAGGTGCTGGCGCTGCTCGACCGGTACGCGGAGTTCGTGGGCTAGGGGCCCGTCCCTCCGGAGTGTCCCGGCTGGTGGGCCGGGCCGTCGGCCCGGCACACCAGTGGTGCGGGGAAACCCGCGATCAGTGTGGGGTCGTGGTCACTTCCCGGCCGGCTCCACCCGGATCATGACCGTCGAGCCGTCCTTGGCCTCCTTGACGATCCGGATCCTGGTGTTGGTGTTGGTGATCTTGACGCTGCCCGTGGGGTTGTTGCTCTTGTCGTAGTAGGTGTGGGTCCGGTCGTTGAACTCCGGCACCCCCTTCCTGGACGTGACCTTCAGCGTGACCTTCTTCCCCCGGTGCAGCGTGAAGGCGTCCGTGCGGCCCAGGGTGAACGTCGAGTCGTGGGTCTGGAGGCTGTTGCCGGCCCGTTCGCCGTCGGACCACTTCAGGCCCTTCGGGCGGGCGTCGACCGGCAGCAGCAGACCGGTACCGGGGTGCTGGCTGGTGTTGTTGTCCTGCTGCGAGGTGTCCCACTTCCAGATCAGCAGCCCGTTCTGGTACGGGTAGCGCTCCACCCAGTCGGAGCGGGTGAAGCTGTACGCGGACCTGAGCGACTGGTCGTACGACACGTACTGGCGGTTCTCGGCGATGTAGTACTGCTCGTGCTCCGTGGTGTACGAGCCGCCGAAGCGGGAGAAGCCGGCCGCGGTCCAGGCGGGGTCGGCGGTCTCGGCGTCGTCCGAGAAGAGGGGCGAGCCGTCGGCCGTCACGGTGATCCGGTCGGCCACGAAGCCCTTCTGGGCCACGTACTTGTCGGTCTGGTAGCGGAAACGCAGGTCGATCTTCTTGCCCGCGTAGGCGTCCAGGGAGTACGACAGCTTCCTGAAGCCGTCCGTCGTGCCGTCCAGGGCGGGCGTGCCGCCGCCGTCCCGGCTGATCGGCCCGCCGTCGGCCGTACCGTCGACGGCCGTCCAGGTGGCGCCGCCGTCGGTGGAGACCTCGGTGTAGAGGAAGTCGTACTCCTTCTCGATGTCCCACCAGCCGTCGAGCGTCAGCGCCGCGGAGGTCTTTCCGGTGAGGTCCACGGAACGGGTCAGCGTGCTGGACAGGCTGTCGGCGCTGCCGCTCCACCACTGCCGGGTGCCGTCCACGGGCTTGACGACCTCGACCTTCACCCGCTTCCTGGGCAGCTCGACCACGAGGGCCTGCTTGTCCCGGGTGTTGTACTCGGCGACGCCCAGTGTGTGCGCGGACTTCTTCCCGGCCCTGGCCCGGTCGTAGTTCAGCCAGCCGAGCTGCAGCTTGTCCCAGGCGGTCATGTCGCCGGGCAGTTCACCTATCTCGGTGCTGCTGCGGCCCAGCCAGGAGCCGCCCGACATCAACGTCCAGAAGCCGGTGGAGTTGTCGCCGTTGCCGGTGGTGTCGTAGTGGTCCGGCAGACCGAGGTCGTGGCCGTACTCGTGGGCGAAGACGCCGAGGCCGCCGTTCTCCGGCATGATCGTGTAGTCGCCGACCCAGATGCCGGTGTCGCCGACCGGGGCGCCGCCGCGCTTGTTGCCCTCGGGGCCGGTCTTGTCCCAGCCGTCGCTGAACGCGTACCAGCGGTGCGACCAGATGGCGTCCTCGCCCTGCGGTCCCCCGCCGGCCTCCTCGCCCTCACCGGCGTGCACCAGCTGGAAGTGGTCGATGTAGCCGTCGGGTTCGTTGAAGTCGCCGTCGCCGTCGAAGTCGCCGCGGTCCCAGGTGTCGAAACTCGCCAGCTCCGCCTTGATCTCGGCGTCCGTGCGTCCGGCCGCCTTGCGCTGCTCGGCCCAGGCGGTGACGCCGTCCGCGACGACCTGCCAGGCGCAGGTGTCCGGCCGGCACTTGTTGGAGCCGTAACGGGCCTCGTTGTAGGGGACCTTGACCCAGTCCGAGACCGTGCCCTCGATCGAGTAGCGGCCCGAGGACTGCTTCTCGTAGTACTTCTTCATCGACTCGGTCTTCTTGCCCGTGCCGAAGAGCAGCCGCTCGTAGTGCTCGCGGTCGTAGTCGGCCCGCCAGGCCGTCGTGTTGTTCTTCTTGCGGTCCGGCTTGGCGATCTTGTTGTGCAGGGGGCCGGGGGTGCCGCCGTAGCGGTCGTCGGTCCGGTCGCCGAACTCGACGAGGACCGTGAAGATCCGGTCGGTCTTCTCGCGGCCCAGCTCGACGTACTTGGGGTCGCCCTTCCTGCTCTTGAGCTGCACGACCTGGGAGCCGTCGCGGTTCTTCACCGTGGCGTCGCCGGATATGAGCTGTGTGAGGGCCTCCTCGCGCTGGGCGGCCCGCGTCCTGCTCAGCGGGGTTTCGAGGTCGTGTTCGTGCGCGGCGCGCGCGTCGGCCGGGTGGTCGTGATCCGTGGCCGCGGGGGGTGTGTGGGCCGCGGCGGTCCGCGGGGTGACGACGGTGAACGTCGTGAACGTCGCCGCGGCGGTGGCGAGGACCACGCTGGTCGCCGCCGCCCTGAACGTCCAGGGTTTGCTGCTCACTTGTGGGGGGTTCCTTCCTGAACGCGGTCAGCCGTGGGGCGCGCGACGGACAGTCCTCGCCCGTGACGCGCGTGGCTCGTGACACGCGTGATGGTTCAAGTGAACTCATTTGACAGCTGGTTGAGGAAAAATGAAAGTTCAAGTTCGCGCTTGGCACGAGTAACTCCGCTTTTTGGCGGCCGTTGTCGGAATTCCGCACGCGGCGTTCACCGATTCCTCAGCGGAAGCGCACGGATGACAGGTAACCGACAGCAGGAGAAAGGGGAGATGAAGGGCTGCTCGCAGGTCACACCGACCGGTAGTACCGGCCGGTACATTACCGATTGGTAATTACCGACAGGTCATCACCGGTGCATCGCCGGGCCGCACCGGTGCATCGCCGGGCCGCACCGGGGCATTGCCGGGTCTTGATCACCGGGCCGTAATCGGCTGGGCCACCCGAAAAGCGGCGCGCCCGCTCACCGCCTTTTCCTCGCCCGCCCGCGATCCCGTACCCCCGAATCACGAGCCGCCCGAGGCCGTCCAGGCCATCGCTCGTATGCTCGACGAATGACGACTTCCGCCAGCCAGGCCAGCCAGGGAACCGGCCCCACCCAGAACTCCATGCGGCGCGCCCTGAAACGGGCCCGCGACGGCGTGGCGCTGGACGTGGCCGAGGCGGCCGTGCTGCTGCAGGCACGCGGCGCGGACCTGGAGGACCTCGCCGCGTCGGCGGCCCGGGTGCGGGACGCCGGGCTCGCCGAGGCCGGACGGCCCGGCGTCATCACGTACTCCCGGAGCGTGTTCATCCCGCTCACCCGGCTCTGCCGGGACAAGTGCCACTACTGCACCTTCGTCACCGTGCCCGGCAAGCTGCGCCGGGCCGGCCACGGGATGTTCATGTCGCCCGACGAGGTCCTCGACGTGGCCCGCAAGGGCGCCGCCCTCGGCTGCAAGGAAGCCCTGATCACCCTCGGCGACAAGCCGGAGGACCGCTGGCCGGAGGCGCGCGAGTGGCTCGACGCGCACGGCTACGACGACACCATCGCCTACGTCCGCGCCATCTCCATCCGCATCCTGGAGGAGACCGGGCTGCTGCCCCACCTCAACCCCGGCGTCATGAGCTGGACCGACCTCCAGCGGCTCAAGCCGGTCGCCCCCTCGATGGGCATGATGCTGGAGACGACCGCCACCCGCCTGTGGTCCGAGCCGGGCGGCCCCCACCACGGCTCCCCCGACAAGGAACCCGCCGTACGGCTGCGGGTGCTGGAGGACGCCGGACGGTCGTCCGTCCCGTTCACCTCCGGCATCCTCCTCGGCATCGGCGAGACGTACGAGGAGCGGGCCGAGTCCCTCTTCGCGCTGCGCAAGATCGCCCGCGCCTACCACGGCATCCAGGAACTGATCATCCAGAACTTCCGCGCCAAGCCCGACACCGCGATGCGCGGCATGCCGGACGCGGAACTCGACGAGCTGGTCGCCGCCGTCGCCGTGGCCCGGCTCGTCATGGGCCCCTCCGGCTGCATCCAGGCCCCGCCGAACCTCGTCGACAGCGAGTACGAGCGCCTCATCGCCGCCGGCATCGACGACTGGGGCGGTGTGTCGCCGCTCACCATCGACCACGTGAACCCCGAGCGCCCCTGGCCGCAGATCGAGGAACTCACCGCACGGTCCCGCGCCGCCGGGTTCGAACTGCGGGAACGGCTCTGCGTGTACCCGGAGTTCGTGACCCGCGGCGAGCCCTGGCTCGACCCGCGGCTCCTCCCGCACGTCCGCGCGCTCGCCGACCCGGAGACCGGCCTCGCCCTCCCGGACGCGGTCGTCGAGGGACACCCGTGGCAGGAGCCCGAGGAGGTCTTCGTCGCCGCCGGACGCACCGATCTGCACACCGCCGTCGACACCGAGGGCCGCACCGGCGACCGCCGCGAAGACTTCGACTCCGTCTACGGCGACTGGGGCGCCCTGCGCGAGGCCGCCGCCCCCGGCATGGCACCCGAGCGCATCGACACCGACGTACGGGCCGCGCTGCGCACGGCCGCCGACGACCCGACCCGGCTCGGCGACGACGAGGCCCTCGCCCTGCTGCACGCGGACGGCCCCGCCCTGGACGCGCTGTGCCGTGTCGCGGACGACGTCCGCCGGTCGGCGGTCGGCGACGACGTCACCTACATCGTCACCCGGAACATCAACTTCACCAACGTCTGCTACACCGGCTGCCGGTTCTGCGCCTTCGCGCAGCGCCGCACCGACGCCGACGCGTACACCCTGTCGCTGGAGCAGGTCGCCGACCGGGCGCAGCAGGCGTGGGACGTGGGCGCCGTCGAGGTCTGCATGCAGGGCGGCATCCACCCCGACCTGCCGGGCACGGCGTACTTCGACATCGCGAGGGCGGTCAAGGAGCGGGTGCCGGGGATGCACGTCCACGCCTTCTCGCCCATGGAGGTCGTCAACGGCGCCACCCGCACCGGGATGTCGATCCGGGAGTGGCTGACGGCCGCGAAGGAGGCCGGGCTGGACTCCATCCCCGGCACGGCCGCCGAGATCCTCGACGACGAGGTCCGCTGGGTCCTCACCAAGGGCAAGCTGCCCACGGCCACCTGGATCGAGGTGGTGACGACCGCCCACGAGCTGGGCATCCGCTCCACCTCCACGATGATGTACGGCCATGTCGACCAGCCCCGGCACTGGCTGGGTCATCTGCGGACCCTGGCCGGCATCCAGCAGCGCACCGGCGGCTTCACCGAGTTCGTCACGCTGCCCTTCATCCACACCAACGCGCCGGTCTACCTCGCCGGCATCGCCCGCCCCGGCCCGACCCTGCGGGACAACCGCGCCGTCACCGCCATGGCCCGCCTCCTCCTCCACCCGTGGATCCCCCACATCCAGACCAGCTGGGTGAAGCTCGGCACCGAGGGCGCCGCCGAGATGCTCCGCTCCGGCGCCAACGACCTCGGCGGCACCCTCATGGAGGAGACGATCTCCCGTATGGCGGGTTCCTCGTACGGCTCGTACAAGTCCGTGAAGGACCTGATCGCCGTCGCGGAGGCGGCGGGCCGCCCGGCACGGCCGCGCACCACCCTGTACGGCCCGGTACCGCAGGAGCGGCAGCGCGCGGCCGCCGCCTCCGACGGGCACCTGCCGGAGCTGCTGCCCGTCCTGGAGTGACGCCCTGGGCGCCGTGGCCCCGTCAGTCGTCCGCCGGGTCGTTCTGCGGCAGGCACGTGACCAGCAGGACCACGGCGCTCAGCAGGAACACGCGCAGGGCCGCGTCGAGGCCGTTCCAGGTCTTGGACTGCCACATCACGAACCACTCGCCGCCTATGGCCATGAAGCCGGCGCCGAAGAGGAGGAGGACCATGAGCAGGCCGAGGGTGCTGTAGCGGCGGGCGGTGCGGAAGGCGCGGGAACGCAGGGCGGCGGCCCAGAAGTACCCGGCCGCGACGAGGAGCAGCGCGGCGACCGTCTCCCAGGCGATGATGGCGATGTACGCCGCGTCCTGCAGGCCCGTCGACGTGATCGCCCGCCACATGAGGTCCTCGTCCTTGAACGTGGTGTCCATGGCGAGAACATGCCGTACGAACTGCTGGTTGGTGCCGAAGTCGGTGATGTTGCTGAAGGCGACGAGCGCCATGTAGAGCGCGACGGTGCCGACGAGGAGCGTCGAGGCGAGAGGGAGAAGGGACGAACGAGGTCTCGGATCAGCGGACATGGATCAACTATGTCCCGAGGGATCCGGGCAACCCCAGGTGGTTTTCGGCGCGTTGGGCCGGAACCAGCGGCCACGGAATGGCCGGAAACGTATGCCCCACCCCCGGCCTGTCTCCTGGCCGGTGCCCCGGCCTGTGACCAGGCTGGTGCCCCGGCCGGGGCTGGGGCAGGGCCTACCGGGCGAACGCGCTGCCGAGGAGCGCGCCCTTCTGCGGTGCCTTCAGGGCCGAGGGCCCGAACGACGTGATGTTGTTCGTGGTCAGGCCCGCCTTCGAGCCGCGGAACAGCCACACCGCGCCGGAGTCCGCGTACGTGCCGTCCTCCGTGGGCGCGCCCACGGCGAGGTCGGCGCGGTCGTCGGCGTTGACGTCGAGCAGGGCGACGGTCCCGCCGAACCGGTCACCGGCCTCGGAGACACCGGGCACCCCGGAGCCGGACTGGTCGAAGGCCTGGGCGCCGCTGCCGGTGAGCCCGGAGGGGCCGCCCTTCAGCAGCACGACCGACCCGGCGTCGCGCACGGCCCCGATGTCCTCGCCGGGCACGCCGACCGCGACGTCCGGGTAGCCGTCGCCCGTCACGTCACCGGCGGCGAGCGCGGCGCCGAACCGGTCGCCGTAGTCGCTGTCGTCACCGTCGCGGTACCCGGCCTCGGACACGCCGGGCACGCCCGCCGTGTCCTGCGTGATGCTCGTGGTCCGGGGGCTCGGTCCGTCGGGGCCGCCGTAGACGACCCGGACGTTGCCCGCCTCGTACATCCGCATCTCGGAGACGGCGTCGACGCGCTGTCCGACGTAGTCGCCGTAGCCGTCCCCGTTCACGTCGGCGACGACGCCGCCGACGGAGGGGGAGCCGGTGGTCCGGGGGTGCTCGGTGTCGATCCCGGTCGCGGTGCCCGGCCACCAGAGGGTCGGGTACGACCGCTCCTCGAAGCCGTGGGTGGTGACGAGGTCGTCCCTGCCGTCGCCGTTCATGTCACCGGCGACGACGTCCCAGGTCTCCTTCTTCTCGTCCTCCGGGAAGACCTGCGTGTCCGCCGGTGCCCCGTCGCGGGTGAACGGGCCCAGGCGGACCTGGAGGCGGCCGTCGTGGGCGAGGGCGAGGTCGTCCCTGCCGTCGCCGTCGAAGTCACCGCCGGCCAGATCGCCGACGGTGCCGTCGAGCTCGGTGGCGGAGGACAGACCGCTCGCGGAGCCCCACAGCACGGCGGCGCCCTCGTAGGCGCCGACGACGAGGTCGGTGTAGCCGTCCCCGTCGAGGTCACGGGCGGCCGTGGACATGCCGAAGCGGTGCGGCGAGGGCTCGCCGGGCACCCAAGGCAGGGCCCGCGAGACGATCAGCGGGTGAGCGGTGTCGGCGCCGGCCGAGGACCCGTACACGACGGCCACGTAGCCCGCGGACCGCACACCGGAGACGGTGCCCTCGGGCGCGGCGGTCGCGAGGTCCGCGTAACCGTCGCCGTCGAAGTCGACGACCGGCGCCCTCGGGGCGGCGGCGGCCGGGACGGCCGTGACGAGCGGAGCGGCCAGCAGCACGGCGGCGACGGCCGCGCGGCCCGCGACCGCGCGGCTGCGCGCCCGGCGGGCGGTGGCAGGACGCGTGCGACGGCTGGTGCGAAGAGGCACGGATTCTCCAGGAGTTGGATCAGTCGATACCGATGGTTCACATCTGACCGTCTGACCACCGAGGGTGCGCGACGGTTGCCCTCCGCGTGCCGGAACGTGCTCGTCGAGACCCCTGAACCGACTGTTCCTGTTCGATTACAGTGCTGGACTGTCGGGCCGTACGGGCGTACGGATGTACTTACGTACTGACGTACGGGGTGGGGCCGTGAGGAGGCCGGGGTGGGTGCGACAGCCGGGGCCGTCTGGGGGCGTGCCGAACAGCAGGACTTCCGCAGCCGGGTGCGCGGAACGCTGCTCGGCGCGGCCGTCGGCGACGCCCTCGGCGCGCCCGTCGAGTCGCTGACCCTGCCCCGGATCCGCGAGGCGTACGGCCCGGAGGGCCTGCCCGACCTGGCGCCCGCCTACGGCAGACGCGGCGCCATCACCGACCTCACCCAGTTGACCCTCTTCACCGTCGACGGCCTGATCCGCGCCCAGGTCCGCCGCGACACCGGCGCCTGGCACCCGCCGACCGACCTGCACCGGGCCTACCTCCGCTGGGCGGCGACCCAGCGGGACTGGGGCCCCGACGAGCGCCGCAAGGACGACGGCTGGCTCGCCCGCGAGGAGTGGCTGTACGCCCGGCGCGACCCGTCCCGCGTCTGCCTGCTCGGCTTCGCCGACGGCACCATGGGCACGCTCGACGCCCCCAAGAACCCCGGCGCGCCCGGCGCGGAGGCCGCCGCCCGCTCGGCCCCCTTCGGTCTCCTCGTCGGCTGGGAGCCCCAGCTCGTCTTCCAGCTCGCCGTCGAGTGCGCGGCCCAGACCCACGGTCACCCCACCGCCTACCTCACGGCCGGCTCGTACGCCGTCGTCGTGCACGCCCTGGCCCGGGGCGAGAGCATGGACGCCGCCGTGCAGAAGGCCCTGGTGCTGCTCGCCGCCCGCCCCGGCCACCAGCCCGTCGCCGAGGCCCTCCAGCAGGCCCTCGCCGCGGTGCGTACCGGCCCGCCCTCCCCGGCGCTCGTGGAGGAGCTGGCCGACCCCGGCACGGCCGACCGGCTGCTCGCCGTCGCCGTCTACTGTGCGCTCGTCGGCGAGGACGTACGCCAGGGCCTGTGCCTCTCGGTCAACCACAGCGGCCCGTCGAAGGCGGCGGGCGCCCTGACCGGCGGCCTCCTCGGCGCCCTGCACGGCGAGACGGCGCTGCCCCCGGCCTGGCTGGCCGAACTGGAGGGCCGCCCCACCCTCCTGGTCCTGGCCGACGACTTCGCCCTGGAGATGACCCAGGGACCCGCCCTGCACAGCCCCAACGGCGCGGTACCGGGCTGGCTGGCGCGATACCCGCGCGGCTGAGCGGTCACGGCCGACGGGCGTGAGGGACACCGGTGAGACGGGCGTGAGGGACACCGGTGAGAGGGGCCCCGCGGTGCGCCGCGGTGGCCCGCGGTGTGTCACGGGGGAGCGGAAGACGGGGGCGCGGCGCGGAAGGCGTCGGCGCCGTCGCGGCTGTCGAGAGAGGAAAGCATGGCGGACTGGACCCTGCGGGGGCCTCGGTGGCGGACGCGGAGCCGCTGGCCGAGTTGCGCGCCGTGGTGATGCGGCCGGACCTGGAGCGGCTCGACCGCTAGGACTGCGACAGCGCGGTGGCCGCGGCCCGCGAGGCAGCCCGGGGCGACCGCCCCCACGGCATGGCCGCCCTTCAGGTCACCCTGGTCCACGAGGGCGTCACCTACGACCTGGAGATCGACACCACCCGCACCGCCCCCTCGCCTGCGCCCGCACCGTCGCGGCCCACCTCGACTGAAGGCCCCCGTCGCCCGCCTGTCCCTGTCCCTGTCCCTGTCTCTGTCCCCGTCGCTGTCCCTGCCGCTGTCTTCCTCTTCCTCTTCCTCTTCCTCTTCCTCTTCCTCTGTCTCTGCCCATGTCACGAACGGCCGCCCCGTGCCGTCTCGTTGTCGAACCCCGCCGCGGCGGCGGGGCGGACCACGAACGACGGGAGTGTGGCTGTCATGAACCTCGCCCTCTGGATCGGTGCGGGACTGCTGGCCGCGGTGGCGCTGACCGGTGGTGTGACGAAGACGTTCGTGCCGGGGGAGAAGCTGGCCGCGGCGCCGGGCGGGGAATGGACCGCCGCAGTCGAGCCGGGTCTCGTCAAGGCCCTCGGCGTACTGGAACTCCTGGCCGCCCTGGGTCTGGTCCTGCCCGCCGCGCTCGGGATCGCGCCGGTCCTGGTGCCGGTGACGGCCGTGTGCTGGGTGCTGCTGATGATCGGCGCGATGATCACCCACGGCCGGCTCGGCGAGTTCCGGTTCGTGGCGCTGAACGTCGTCTATCTCGCGCTCGCGGCCTTCGTCGCGTGGGGCCGCTTCGGTCCGCAGCCGTTCACCACCTGACCCGGCGGAAAACGGTGGTCCGCGCGGGGGCGGGGCCCTAGGGTCCTCGCTTGTGACTGGACTCCCCTCGCATCTCAGTACGACAGCGGCCGCGTACGACGACATCGCCGTCCTCTACGCCCAACTCGTCAGGGACGAGTTCGACTCCCTTCCGCTGGACCGGGCGATGCTCGCCGCGTTCGCCGACTCCGTGCGGGCCGTCGACGGCGGGCCGGTCGCCGAGCTGGGGTGCGGCCCCGGCCGGGTGACGGCGTATCTGCGGGACCTCGGGCTCGACGTCCTCGGCATCGACCTGTCGCCGGTGATGATCCGGCTGGCCCGGGAGTCCTACCCCGACCTGCGGTTCGAGGTCGGCTCCATGCACGCGCTCGACCTCGCCGACGACGAGCTGGACGGCATCGTCTCCTGGTACTCGGTGATCCACGCCCCGCCGCGCGAGGTGTCCGCGTACGTCGCGGAGTTCCGCCGGGTCCTCGCGCCCGGCGGGCATCTGCTGCTCGGCTTCTTCGAGTCGGAGGGCGGGCCGGTCACCGAGTTCGACCACAAGGTGACGACGGCCTACCGCTGGCCGATCGACGAACTCGCGTCACTGACAGACGAGTTCGGGTTCACCGAGATCGGCCGCATGCTGCGCGAGCCCCGTGAGGGGGAGCGGTTCCGGCGGGGGCACCTGCTGATGCGGCTGGACAAGTAGCGGGCGCGTCACGCGGTACGGCGTGGGCCGTACCACGCGACGCACCGCCGTGCGGCGGGGGCCGTGGGCTGCCGGTCCGCCGTGGGCCGTGGGTGGCCGTACGCCGACGGGGCCGCCGCCCGGATCCCCACCGGACAGCGGTCCCCTCGGTCCCCGGGCCACAGGCCCTCGGAGCGGGCTAGACCCCCGTGGGGCTGGCCGCGTCCTTCCCCGTTCCCGGAGCCGGTACCGCCGCTCCCGCGCTGCCGCGGCCGTCGCCGTCGCCGTCCGTGTTGATCTTCTCGATGATGGCGAGCCGTTCCGGGGTGTCCTCCGGCTTGATGAAGCCGATGACGATGTACAGCACCAGCGACACCGCCAGCGGGATGGACACCTGGTACTGGAGCGGGACGCCGCCCTCGACGTTCCAGTTGATCGGGTAGTTCACCAGCCAGAAGGCGAACAGCCCGCACGCCCAGCTGGTGAGCGCGGCCGTCGGCCCGGAGCGGCGGAACGGCCGCAGCAGACCCAGCATCATCGGGATGGCCATCGGCCCCATCAGACCGGCGACCCACTTGATGACGACGGTGATGATGTCCTTGAAGGCGGGGGAGTTGACCTGTGTGGCCGCCGCCATGGACAGACCGAGGAACACGACGGTCGCGATCCGGGCGACCCGCAGCCCCTGCCCCTCGCTCCAGGCCCGCGCCCGGCGCCACATGACCGGCGCGCAGTCACGGGTGAAGACGGCGGCGATGGCGTTCGCGTCGGAGGAGCACATCGCCATGGTGTGGGAGAAGAAGCCGACGATGACGAGGCCCAACAGCCCGTGCGGCAGCAGCTGTTCGGTCATCAGCGCGTAGGTGTCGGAGCCGTCGCCCTTCTCGGAGGTCACCAGGAGCGGCGACATCCACATGGGGAAGAACAGCACCAGCGGCCAGACCAGCCACAGGATCGCCGACAGCCGGGCGGAGCGCTCGGCCTCGTAGGGGGTGGCGGTGGCCATGTAGCGCTGGGCCTGGTTGAGCATGCCGCCGTTGTACTCGAACAGCTTGATGAAGAGGAACGCGAGGAGGAAGACGGTCCCGTACGGGCCGACGAGGGGCTCGCCGTGACCCTCCAGCTCCGGGCGGTCCCAGACGCCGAAGAAGCCGCCGTAGTCGTCCAGCCTGACGAAGACGGCCACGAACATCGCGATACCGGCCAGGAACTGGATGATGAACTGGCCCAGTTCGGTCAGCGCGTCCGCCCACAGTCCACCGATGGTGCAGTAGACGGCGGTGATGCTGCCGGTGATGAGGATGCCCTGGTTCAGGGAGACCCCGGTGAAGACGGACAGCAGGGTCGCGATCGCGGCCCACTTCGCGCCGACGTCCACGATCTTCAGCAGCATCCCGGACCAGGCCAGCGCCTGCTGGGTCTGCAGGTTGTAGCGGTTCTTCAGGTACTCGAGCGGGGACGCCACATGCAGGCGCGACCGCAGCCGGTTGATGCGCGGCGCGAACAGCTTGGAGCCGATGGCGATACCGAGCGCGATGGGGAAGGACCACGTCACGAACGAGGTCACGCCCCACGTGTAGGCGATTCCGGCGTACCCGGTGAACATGACGGCGCTGTAGCCCGACATGTGGTGCGAGATGCCGGACAACCACCACGGCATCTTGCCGCCGGCGGTGAAGAAGTCACTGACGTTGTCCACTCGCTTGTGCGACCAGACGCCGATCGCGACCATCACACCGAAGTAGCCGATGAGCACGGCCCAGTCGAGACTGTTCATGGGCCCCCTTCCAGGGTCCGCCGCCAGGGTCAGGCAGGTGAACGATCAGGCATGTGAACTCTGGGTGGGGTGGCATGCCCGCGGCAAGGAAGGGGTAAGTCAAGAGGGGGTAAAAATGTTCTGAGCGATGACCCTGGTTCATGTACATGAACATCGAAGTGGCTGAAAACGATCAGCCCGACGGGCCGGTGCGGCGCGTCGACTCGGCAGATCCACCCGGCCCCTCAGGCCACCTCGGCCCACCGGCCTGGCACCCCGGCCTGGCCCACCGGCTCGGCGCATCCGCTCAGCGCATCAGCTCCCCGGCGTTGACCAGCAGGGACTGGCCGGTGATCGCCCGTGCCCGGTCGGAGGCCAGGAACACGGCCGCGTCGGCGACGTCCCCGTCCGTGGCCAGGTCGGGCAGCGCCATCCGCTCGGTGAGCCGCGCCAGCACCTGCTCCTCGGGAACCCCCTCGCCGTGCGCCGTGAACCGGACGTACGCCTCCACCGGCGGCCCCCACATCCACCCCGGCAGCACGGTGTTGACCCGTATCCGATACGGGCCCAACTCCCGGGCCAGCGAGTACATCGCGCTCGTCAGCGCACCCTTGGACGCGGCGTACGCCGCCTGCCGCACCTGCGAGGGCGCGGCGACCGACGACTGCGTCCCGATGATGACGACGGAGCCGCCGCCCGCCTCCTTCAGGGCCGGCAGGCAGGCCCGTGTCATCCGCAGGGTGCCCAGCAGGTTCACGTCGAGGACCGCCTGCCAGGTGGCGAAGTCGGCGTCCTCCAGGCCGCCGAAGCAGCTGTCCCAGGCGGCCACGTGCACCACCGCGTCCACGCCCCCGAACCGCTCCCGCGCCAGCGCCGCGAGCGCCTCGCACTGCGCCTCGTCGGTGATGTCCGTGGCCCGGTACGCCGTATGCGCGCCGCCTGGGTCCACCTCGGCCGCGGCCTTGGCGAGGTTCGCCTCCGTACGCGCCCCCAGCACGGCGTTCCCGCCGTCCCGTACGACCGCCGCGGCCACCCGGTGCCCGAGTCCCGCCCCGACACCCGACACGACGACGGTCTTGCCGCCCAGCAGTGGCAGGGACATCGCTACCTCCAGGGTCCGACGCTCTATCTGACGGGGCGTCAGAGTAGGTGGGACCGGCGGAGGAAGGAAGGGAACCACCCATGCCGGACGACACCCGCAGCCCCACGGACGCCGAACCGACCGCCGTCGGCCCGCGCGGCGTCCGTAGTCGCGTGTGCTCGGGGTGGGTTGTCACGCCGCTACGTCGGCGGCGGTTGGTGCCGGGCATGTTGATGATGTCAACGCGCAATGACTCCACTCAATGTGGACCTCTTTGCGTACAGTCGCGGCTGCCTCACTGTCCGTTCTGACACCATGGTCCGTGCGGCAGCACATCAGGGGGCGCGTTCCGTTCCGGAACCGGGAGGGTGCGGGCAGTGGGCAGAGGAGCGGCAGTGGACCAGGGGCTCGTCGACGGCGGATTCCGTATGGGGCGCGTCATCGGCCAGGGCGATATGGCGGAGGTCCACCGGGCCCAGGATCTGCACGCTCCCATCACCCCGCCGCCGGGCCACGGCCCCGGACACTCCACCTGACAGCCCGATCCTGGTCCGCGCGAGGGCCTGCGCGAGCCCACCGTGCCTGGGCGTGCGCCTGAGGAGTTGAGCACCACGTGAACCCGTACAACACCCCAGCCCTGTCCCGCCCCTGGTGGAAAAGCACACAGGCCGTGCTCGGCATCCTTGCCCTGGTCGCCCTGCTTGGTGCATTCAGCTTCCCCCTGGGTTTCCTAGTGATGATCGCCGCCATGGTGGCCGTATGGGTGCTGCCACCGTGGCGCTGGTTCGCCAGGCTCGGCGCGACGTTCGGAGCCCTGGTGCTCCTGACGGTCGGCGCGGGCCTGGGTGGACAGCTCGACGACAACGAGGCAGGCAAGGCCGATGCCAAGTCAGGGGGCCAGGGCGGCGCGAGCGCCGAAACCGTCTCCGCATCGCCGACCGCGTCCCAGTCCACCAAGGCCGCCGACTACACCGGTCGCCCGCTCGACGAGGCGGAGAAGCAGGCACGCTCCGCCGGCTACACCACCGGCCACCACGACGCGGCCGACGAGGACCGGGTGATCATCCTGCGGTCCGGCTGGACAGTGTGCTTCCAGAAAGCCGACACGACAGCGCAGACCATCGATTTCGCAGCCGTCAAGAGCACCGAGCCATGCCCCGAGAAGGACGGCGGCCCGCTGCCGTGGCCCAAGATGCCGGACGTCGTCGGCGCCACGTTCAACTCGGCCGCCGAGGATCTGAAGCAGGCCGGTATCGCCCTCGACCGTGTCACGCTCGACGACGTCTACCTCGACATCGACACTCCGACCGCCGAGGAGGCAGCGGAGGACGGCGACGAATGGCGCGTGTGCTTCCAGTCTCCGGACGAGGGAACCAAGGTCACGTCCACTACCAAGATCCGCCTCGACCTGGGCCAGTGGACCGACCTCGACCTCGTCCAGCGCTGCCCCTCGGCGAAGAACACGACGTACAAGATCCCGGCCAACGACCCCGACTACGGCAACGACAATGACAACAGCACCACCGGAGGCGGCGGTGCGACCGACGGCGGCTCCTCGTCCTCCTCCGGCGGTTCCACCGGTGGCGGCAGCGTCGGTACCGTCCACCCCGGTTCGTTCTGCTCCCCAGCTGGCGCAACTGGCGTCTCCAAGGCAGGTACCCCCATGGTCTGCGGCCCCGGATCCGACGGCCGCAACCGGTGGCGTAGCGCCTGAGCCGAACCGCTGGCTGCCCAGCCATCCCCGTTGCCAGGAGCCCCAATGCAGTAGGCGGAGCGCAAGGACGCAGACACCGCGTCAGCACTCCGTCCCACGGCGACGCCTCTGCCGCAGCCGCCACAGGGCAGTCGCCCGCACAGAGACCACCGCTCCGATGGAAGCAACCTGGGAGGACCCGCCATGGCCGAAGCCCCGACTGGCGCCGCCAATGCCGACACAGAGGCCGTTCCCGACGCAGAAAGGGAAACTGTCGAGCAAGAGCGTTCGGAAATACGCGAGTTCGTCAAAGGACTGAGCGCGGACGACATCAAGTCAGGTGGCTGGTTCACCAAGCTCTGTGCCCAGGCCATGAGTTCCTATACCGCGAAGGTCGACTGGCAATACTTTCAGGAGCGGTACGAGGGCGTACCGCCGGATGGCATAGTCGATCAGCGGATCAAGATGGCGGCCCGGTATGCCGCGATCGAAGGCGGGCTCTCCGCCGGGGCCTACACGGCGGCCGTCGTCTCCACCCTCGGGAGCCTTGGCGGGGCCTCGCCGGCGACTGTCCCGGCCGCCGTCGCGACGATGATGGTCGACGTCGCGTACACCACTCGGCTCCAGCTCCGCCTGGCCTATGACATCGCAGTCCTCTACCAGGTACCGCTCAACCTGTCCGACCCTGATGATCTGTGGAAGCTCATCCGAGTGGCCTTCACGATCAAGAGTGGGGAAGCGGTCCGGGAGGGGGTGACCAAGGCGGTCCCGGCCATCGTGCGTCCGCTGATCAAGCGCTTCTACTCCGGCGAGGTACTCACCGCCGCGAAGGCGCTTCCGGTCGTTGGCAAGCACCTCCTGCAGAAGAACGTCATCAAGATCGGTATCCCCCTGGTCGGCGTTCCCCTTGCGGTGATGTTGAACCGCTACACGACGCTGGTCGCGGGGCGGCACGCGCAAGCCGTCTTCCGGAACGAGGCTCGGGTGATCGAGGTCGCCGAAGGGCTGAGCAAGCGGAGTCGGCACCCGCAGTCGATGCTGTGGGTCGCGTGGCTCGTCATCAGGGCGAACCGCAAGATCGCGGACGATGAGGCGCTGTTGATGCGCCATCTGGTGAGGCTGGTCCGGGAACAGCATCAGGTCGTCGACGACGACCTCGCTCGCCTTGTCGACATCGACCCCGCCGAGGTGTGGCGACGCCTGGACGCCGAGCCAGGCGATCTGAGCGACCTCATCGAGGCGGCCAACCAGGTGGCCGCCGTGGACGGTGACGTCAACGCACGCGAGAGAGCCGTCATCTCCGAGCTTCGGGATCGCTGCCATCAAGGCTGACAGAGAGGGGTTCACCGACCCGTCCCGCCTCTTCCCCCTCGTCCGCGAGCACCTCGTACCGGGTGGCGTCTTCGTGTGTTCTCCCAGCCGCCGGCCATCCCGGGCGCCTACGGGGCGCAGGGCAGGTACAAGGGCGGGTTCGCCGGGAAGGCCATGTTCACTCACCGGTACAGCTACAGGCCCGCAGTGGGGGAGGGGCACCTGCTCCGAGCTGGTTTCACGTCCGCTGAGGCCACGGTGGTGGAGGCCTCGAAAGCCGGGCACATCGGCACGCTCATCGTCCAGGCCCGCGCCTGACCATCGCGTCACGGCCCCGGCCGACGTACTTCCCAACCGGCCGGGGCCGCGCGGTGGACCACCAGGCCGACCACCATTGGTCAGTTGGCGGACTGGCTGCTCTCAGGCGCGCTGGCGGGCGGCCGCTCAACAACGAACGTGCCTCGCTGGGGAAGGGTGATCACCCATCCTTCAGAGCGCAGTAGCGCAACGGCCTGGCGCGCGGTGTCCCTGGCGACGCCGTAGTCGGCGACCAGCTTCGACTCGGACGGGATCGGGTCCTTCGGCCGGAGCTCGCCGGACTCGATCTTGGCGCGGATCACTCGCGCCACCTGTTTGTAGATGGGTGTCGGATCGAAGCGATCAATTTCCATGACCAGGACGTTAGATATGTTCCGTACGCTGCGCATATTGGCAACGTTCTAGACGTCCTAGACGAGGTAGACAAGATGGAGGTACGGTCCTCATGACGTAAGTACCCCCGCGACGCGGCGAACGTCCGGGGGCATGGCCACCAGCCTCTGAGGAGCTGATGACAGTGAGCATTATCCACGCCTTCGCGCGGTGGATCCTGGGTGTGCTTGTCCCCGGTACCGGCAGGCGCAGGGCGGGCACACGCACCGCCACGCAGACCCTCGCGTGTATGCCGGAGGCGCCCGGCGCTGCTGCGCCGTGGCCTCCGGTGCGGCGGTCGCCGTACGGTCTCGAAGAGCCGTTGCCCGGTGAGGCGACGGCCGTGGTCCGGCCGTATGTCGTTCTCGCCGAGCGGGAGCGGGCGTTGGAGTGGGAGCGGGCGCGGCAGCGGCGGCGCCGTGTCGCGATGGTTCTCGCGGCGGACTTCGGAATCGACCTCGACCTGCATGTGGTGGGCGCCGGGGCGGTGGCCGGATGAGTGGGACGGCTGAGCGGGGCGAGCACCCCGAGGTCGTCCCGGGTGGGACGCGGGTGCCGGTACGTATGTGTGTCCGCTGCTGTGCGATCACCGACGCGCCGGTCGTCGTCTCAGCGGTGCACCAGGGTTCCGGTCCCGGCTTCACGGTGTACGCGTGCCGGGACTGCGCCCCGCACTTCCCGCGCGTGCCGGAAGTGCTGTCACTGCCGCCGCAGGCCGGCCGTGGCGAGGGCGAGAGGTGAGCGGCGGGCCCAGGGTCGGGGTGCCGACCCTCGACCGCGCTCCAGCGCACGACCCGGTGCGGGAGCTGTGCCGTCGGACCCGCGAGGTGTCGTTGCCCGGGACGGTCGGTCTCCCGTCGCTGCGGCGCTGCCCTTGCCCTCCCCGTACGCACACGCCCGGGGATGACCGGTGAACGCCGGAACGCCCCCCGAGCCTGGCGCTTCCCGCCTGACGCTCAGCGTCTACCGCCTCGACGGAGACGGACGCCGAGTCGGCGTGGCGGAGCCGACCGCATACGCACCCGGCGCGGCCACGCTCCCGCCGGTTTCCCTCGGGTGGCCCCCGTGCCGCTGCCCGCGCTGCCGCACCGGCCACGGCCCACGTGACCGGTAGCGGAAGCGGAACGCCGTGATCCTGGTCGACGCGGACAAGGCAGGCAACTGGTCCGGGTGGTATCGAACGGCGATCAAGGAAGCGGAAGAAGCGTACGCGGCGTACAGGGAGGAGTCATGAGCGTGAAGAAGCAGAGCACTGCGAACGCTGTCGACTGGGACGACCTCAAGGAAGAGTTCCACTTCTCCCCGCAGGAGCAGGAGGAGATCCAACAGGGCACCGCCGCGCTCCTGTCCGAAGTGCGCGCCTACCGCCTCGCAGAAGTCCGCAAGCGCCAGCACATGACGCAGACAGCGGTGGCCAAGATCCTCTGCGTCACCCAGGGGCGTGCCTCGGCCATCGAGAAGGGTGCGCTCAGCCGCTCCGAGGTCGACACGCTTGCCGCCTACGTCGAAGCCCTCGGTGGAAAGCTCAAGCTCGTGGCCGACTTCGGCGACGAATCGCTTGTGCTGGGGTAGGGCTGTGCACTTGAGGGTGGTCGTCGGGCCTGGGCGCGAGGGAGACCTCGCACCCAGGCCCGTAAAGGTGGCGCCGAGGATGCGGCCGGGGGTGTCCACCAGCGCATAGTCACCCGCCCGGAAGCGCTCGATGCCGCCCTCTTCCCGGGCGACGACCACGAACAGCCCACCCATCGTGCCGATGTCGGTCCTGGTCGTCCTGACCGTGCGCCACTGCTCGGCTCAGACGATCGGCTACGACTGCGCGCACACGTCCCTGCTTCCCCGGCCACAGTTGCGGTGACGCGGAGTCAACATGCGGTGAAGGCAGGACGATCCCGACCTTGGACCCGAGCGGGTGGGATTCGCGGTTCGCATGGCGAGTGGTGAGGCGATTTCCCTAGGCTGCCTCGGCATGAGGAGGCAGCCTGTCGGGGCCTGCCTCGCGGTGACGGGTGCGGGAGAACAACCGGTGAACCGCTGGAGTGCGTACGGCAAGTTGGTGCGGGACCGGATTCCGCAGATCATCCGCGAGGACGGGTCCGAGCCCGTCACTTACACGGCGAGCCCGGAGGAGTACCGCAACCGCCTGCGGGACAAGCTCGGTGAGGAGATCGCCGAGTTCCTGGAGGCCGACGACGCCAAGGCGCCGGAGGAACTCGCCGACGTGCTGGAGGTCGTGCACGCGCTCGCCGCGGACCTGGGGATCGACAGGGACCAGCTGGAGAAGATCCGCGAGGCCAAGGCGAACGAGCGCGGCGGGTTCGCGGACCGCGTCGTCTGGACCGGCAACCGCTGAGCACCTCGGCGAGAGGTCGGTACAGCGCTTCGTGCTCGACTGGGTACGTTCCCTGGAGCGCGGCTTCGTGCGCCAGGCCGCAGGGGGCTGGGGGCGTTCGCCAGTACGTCTTACGCCGTCGGTTTGGTCAGGACGGCATGGCAGACCCCGGGCAGCGGCAGCACCGGGGCGTCCTCGGTCGGCTGGAGCCCGGCCCGGCGGGAAGGTCGTCGCGGAGGTACGCCCCGAGTTCGGAGACGGTATCTCCCCGCGCCGGCGGGTGTGCGGCGAGTGGCTGACCAGCCACCCGTCGGCCATCGCCCACATCAAGACGAACGGCTTCCAGGCGCCCGTCATCCCTTGACGGGGAGCGCCGAACCTCGAGGGAGGACTACGCCAGTCGATACACCGCCTGGCCGGGGTCCGGTCTCACGATGAGGCCCTCATCGGCCAGCTCCCGTAGGACGCGGCGAGCCTCCTTGGCGGCAGCTTCGCCGCTCGTCGGCTCGTACCCGGCGACGCGCAGGGCCAGGACAGCGCGTTCGGTGTCCCACGTGCCGGCCAGCGCCTGGATCCGACCGTTCACGAGGCGGGTAGCCGGTCCATCACTCCGCGTCCCTCTCCTGGGTGATGGTGCCGGGTCTAGTTTCGAAGTAGTTTCAAAGTTGTGAGTGCCGAAAACGCAGCCGTGAACTTCTCCGAGCTGGTGAACAAGAACAGGCAGACCCTTGCCCGGCTCCATGAATCGCCGAGACTGATCCTGCGCCGCAGAGACGGTGAGGATCTGATCCTCACCACCGCGACGCGGGCCGAGCAGGACCAGACCGTGGTGTCAGCAGCCACCCGGATGCTGGTCGCGATGGCGCGCCGCGAGCCCGGCAGCATGGAACTGCTGCTCGACATACTGCCGGACGCGTTCCCGTGGATCCGGTTCCTGCCCGAGGCCGATCTCCACGCCTTCGCCGTCGAACTGGTCGACACCATGCGCGCCGCCGACTCGATCGGCAACAGCGCGTCCGTCGCCCAGTTGCTCATCGCCTGGCAGCACACCGCCGAGGTCTACTCCGACCCCGAACTGCTGGCCGCACTGACCAGGGATCACGGCGAGGACTACGGCCCGGCACCAGATCCGCGGGACGCGGCATGACCGCGGGGCGTGGCGACCGCGCCGCACCGCCGGCGCCAGAGGGCCACTGGGAGGTCCGGTTCGCCGACGCGGCCTCGGCCAAGGGTTGGGAGAGCCTCGCCCAGCAGGCCCGCGAGAACACCTACCGAGCCTGGATCACCATGCGCACCGCTCCCAGACCGGTCACCGAGACTCCCCGGCATCACCGCCTCAAGGGCGGTCTGGCGCACGGGACCCACCGCGGGCGGACCTGTGAGCAGTGGCAGATCGAGGTGACCGGCGGCGGACGCATCTGGTACCTCCTCGACACCGTCCGGGAGACCTGCTGGATCACCTTCGCCGGTACGGGGCACCCGCGAGCCACAGACCGGGGCTGATCTCAGGTAGCCGTTGGGGATGGAACGGGAGGGCGAGAATCGACCTCCCGTTCCGCGTGACCCCTTCGGCCCGCCCTGCCGCTCGACGTGGCCGCCCGGAGCCGGTACGCCGATTCGCAGCCCCTCGTTCCCCGGATCCGGTTCGTCGTCCGGTGCGGCGGTCGGGCGTCGTATGTCTACGGCCCACTCCGTTGGTGTAGAGGAACACCTCGTCGCCCTGCCTCAGCGTGCGCGCCGTCCTGGCCCGGCCCGGCGGGAAAGCCATCCGCTGCTCGGTGATCACCCAGCTCAGCGCGGTGCGGTCTCCGATGATCAGGAGGTGCGCGGAGGACATGCGGTCACCTTAGCGGGCCCACTCCACAGGACTGACGCTCCCCATGTGTACACAAGTTCGAATAAGTGATATCTCGTAAGCGTGTTGACATCGTTAACGTGCTCTCATCATGCTCGTAGTGCAAACAAGGCGTATCAACAGCCCGCGTGGCCCCATTCGCCGCGCCCGCACAACGGGAACCGACCATGACCGAGCAGCCCTCCGCGTCCCTGCGCGACCTCCTCCTCGACCGCCTCCACCGCTCCGACCTCGCACCCCAGGTGCGGGACCTGCTGCGCGAGCAAGGCAGGCGTGCGCAGGCGATGCGGAAGTCTCGCCGAACGTCACTCCTCGGGTGAGAGCGCCCCGTTGCCGAGGCCGTCCCTGGCCAGCGCGGCCGCCTGCTTGCTGAGTTCGGTGACTCTGCGCGCCAGCTCCTCGAACTCCTGCAGTGCGCGGAACGCCGCCCCATACCGTCGCTGCTCGGCGATGTCCATCTGCGGGATGCGGGCGCCCTTGCTGTCGAGACGGTAGGTGCCGCTGGCGCTCGTGGACCGCCGGGCGTTCGCCGCGTTGCGCAGGAAACCCCGGAGGTAGTCGGTGTCCAGCTGATCGCTCACCGAGACCGGCTCCGGGTCGCCGTACTCGACCAGCCCGGCACGCGCGAGGTCGGCTACGCTGACGGACGGCCCCTCCAGCGCACTCGGACCGGTGCCCGCCGCCAGAGCAGGCAGCAGATCTGCCAGGAGCCGCGTCTGTTCCACCAGCTCCCTGCGCAGTGCCTGGTACTCCGTCGTGTAGTCGCGGTGGGACTCCTCGACATGACGGCCGGGAGTGAGATCCACGGCGTCGTCGAGGAGTTCGATCAGGGGGACGTCCGCCGTCTGGCCGGGCACCGGCTCCATGGGGCCGTCCGGGTCGTTCGCCGTGAGGTCGACCATGCGCACCGCCGCGGCGGCGTCGTCCGGGGACAGGGGGCGACGCAGATGCCAGAGGTGTACGGGGAGCGCGTGCGAGGCAGCGCTGCCGGGAGGGAGGGCGATGACGTCCGTGAGGATGCCGCGGCGCACGAGCTCGGCCCGGATTCGGCGGCCGGCCTTGCGGTAGGCGACCGAGGCGGGCATGACCATGAGGACGCGGCCGCCCGGTGCGGTGTGCGCGTAAGCGTGTTGCAGCCAGGCGAGCTCACTTTCGGCACGTGAGGGTGTGCCGAGCTCCCACCGGGGATCGAGGAGCAGTTTCTCGCGCCCCCAGTCGGGGGAGCCCACGGGTGGGTCGCAGACGACCAGATCGGCCCTGAGGTCCGGCCAGTGGTCGTCACGCAGTGAATCCCCGATGAGGATGTCGACGTCGGTACGCCCCGTGAGGTCGGCTCTCAGCTGTGCGAATCGAGCACTGCGGGTGTCGATCTCCTGACCGCACCGTCTCGGACCCCGCTCGGGCCCGACGGTCAGCAGGAGCGTCCCGATACCGCACGCCGGGTCGAAGAGGGTCGCGTCGTCCGGCACCTGACCTGCGAAGTGCCGCACGGCCCGGACGATGCGCGGTGAGGTGACCTGGTCGCAGCCGGCCCGGCGCACTGAGTCGGTGAACCGTTCCGTCAGCGCGCTCACCACGTCGCCGGGTGATCCACTGTCGCCGAGCTGCCGCGCCAGTCGCACGGCATCGGCCGGAAGGGCTTCGCGGACCTCGCCCTCGTGACCGGCGAGGAGCCGGGCGACGTCGACGAGCCCGCCGATCATGTCGTCGCCGTAGGCCCCCCGCAGGGCCTGCCACAACTGCACCTCCTCCGACACGTCCTGGCCCTTGCGCTGCCTGTCCAGCCACGCCTGCACCGAGGCCAGGTCGAACAGCGGGCTGTTCACACCGCCGCCCGCGGGTGCCGGGAAGTCCTCGTACCTCCGCCGCCAGTTGGAGACGGCGGCACGCGTGACACCGGCGAGCCTGGCGATCTCGGAGCCGGTGACAAGCGGTCCACCGGCAGATGGGGCGGGATGGTCTGCCATGCGCGTCACCGTACACGGATCCCCTACACCCATCAATCGCGGGAGTGTGTTGACGTTGTACACATCTCAGCCTTGGCGCTCCTGAGGAGAGCGAGTCCCGCCGTAACCACGACGCCGTTGCGCTCGCGGTGACAACGCGCCGCATGCGTTCCGCCGCTGCTCCTGGTCCTGGGTGGGGCGTGTGCCGGTCCGCGGTGTTCGGCGGCTCACGTCCGCGGTGTTCGGTGGCTCACCGCAACTCGTCCACGTACCGGTCCGTCCCGGGCAGCGTCGGGATGAACGGGGCGACGAACTGCACCTCCCCCAGCCCCGAGGCCGCCACCGACGTGTCCAGGTCCGTGAAGTGCTCGTGCCAGGTGTCGCGGGGGTCCTGCCGGAGGAACCACAGCAGGGTCAGCCGGGTCCCGACCCCCTCGACCTGTTTGACGTAGGACATGCGGTCCAGGGGCAGGGGGGTCGGCGTGAAGACGGTCACCATGGCCGCGGGTGAGCCCGCCAGGCGTCGTGGGAGGTGCTCGTCGCGCAGCCAGGTGATCAGTTCCGCGCGACCGGCGGGGGAGTCGCTGTCGATGACCTCGACGACGAGTCCGGCGTAGGGGTGGTCGAGGGCGTGGATGTCGCGCGGGCCCTCGGCGTCGCGGTAGACGGTCACCGCGTGGTCCTGGAAGGCCGTGAAGACGTGGGTGCGGTCCTGGAAGACCCGATGGTCGCGGTTGAGGCGCCGGTTGATGCCGACGGTCCAGCGCATGTGGTCGGCGTAGCGGCCGGCGGTCATCCAGTAGACGGACATGTAGCACCCGGCCGTCACCGGCTGTGCGACGGCGGACTTCTCCGGGTAGCGCAGGAGTTGCAGGTCCCGTGTGGCCACCCAGCGGCGCCCGGCGTACATCCAGGGCATGGCCATCGCGCCTGCGATGAAGTGGTCGTCTTCGTACCAGCGGTTGTACTCGCGTTCCCGGCCGGGGTGCGGCTCGACCATGGTGATGAGCGCGTGCCCGAGGTCGGCTCCGTAGGGGCCGACGGCGGCCAGTTCGCCGTACAGATGGCTGCGGGTCTCGTCCGCCTTCGTGTGGTCGGCTGTCATGGGTCCGGTTTAGCTGACAACGCGTCAGATCTGAAGGCGGGTGTCCGCCCGACTTCGCCCGGGTTCAGCGATCCCGCACGTCGGCCCGACGGACGGATCTGTGACCGCGTCCGGAGGAGGACCGGTACGCGGACCGACTGCGGTAACCGGACGGGGAGGCGGTTGGGCGTCGAGTCGGTCAGGAGGGGAAGCGGCTGGGCGGGAGTGGGAGCGGGCGCGGGAGCGGTGGGGTCGGTGGTGTCGGTAGTGGTGTCGGTGGCGCGGTGGTTGGTGTGGTGGGCGGGCAAGGCCGAGCCCCCTCGGCCAGGACGGCGGGCCGGTCGAGAGGGCTCTGTCAGTTGGTGTGTGTGAAGTTGTGCTTCTTGTGGGGGTGAGCCATGGTCACGCGAGGTCGAAGGCTCCCCGGTTGACCCCGGTGACGAACGCGTTCCACGAGTCGGCGGGGAACGCCAGGGTCGGACCGTCGGAAACCTTGGAGTCACGCACGGAGAGCGCCGCGACGACGGGGGACTTGACCTCGACGCACGCGCCGTTGCCCGTGGAGTACGAGGACTTGACCCACGTGTCCGTGGCGCCTTGCTGAATTGCCATTTCTGCTCCGCTAGCCGGTTGGTCATTGAGTGCTGTCGCCGAACTGCGGGAACACGTCCGTCCCCGGACCCCACAGTTCGGTTTCCGCCAAGGTCGTTGATTTTCCTTGACGTGATCGACGCTACTCGCCAACATCGGCTGACGAAGCGACTATTCACTCGCACGAGTGGCATATTCCCCTTGGGTCTTCCCCTCGGGGATGCCGGGGTGTATATTACGCCCCTTTCGATCTCGCGGCGCCATGATCAAGCCGCTCAGGGCCTACAACCGCGCATACTCCTTCGCGATGTCGGCGATGAACTGGCGGGATTGATCCACATTCAGGGCCTGTGCCCTCAAGTGCTCATACATCACGCTGTACTTCTGGACGTCGCCCGGCTTCTCCAGATACAGGTCGCTCGTGACGCCCTCGATGTAGACGACGCTGGAGTCCGAGGCGTCCGGGAACTCCAGAATCGCGTACTGGCCGTTGAGGCCGGGATGCGCACCCAGGTCGAAGGGGATCACCTGCACGGTGACGTGCGGGAGTTGGGACTGCTCGACCAGGTACTCCAACTGCTCCCGCATCAGGGAGCGGTTGCCGACCACCCGGCGCAGTGCGGCCTCGTCGAGGACCGTCCACAGCCGCAGGGGGCTCTCCGGTGCGGAGATACGTTCCTGTCGCCTCATGCGTACCTGGACCCGCTTCTCGATGTCGCCGGGCATCGTCTCGGGCAGCGCGCCCGCGATGAGGGCCTCGGCGTACGGGCGGGTCTGGAGCAGCCCGGGGACGACCTGCGGGTCGTACACGCGCAGACTGGCCGCGTCGGTCTCCAGGCCGATGTAGACGCTGTACGGGACGTCGCCGAACGCGTGCCACCAGCCCTGCTGGCGTGAGTCCTTGGCCATCTGCATCAGCGAGTCGACGACCCGCTGGTCCTCGACCTCGTAGACCCCGCAGAGGTCGCGGACGTCACGCTGGCTGATGCTGCGGCGGCCGTTCTCCAGTCGGCTGATCTTCGACTGGGACACCAGCAGCCGTTCGGCCACTTCCTCGGCGGTCATGCCCTTGAGCTCACGGAGCCGGCGCAGCTCCTGGCCCAACCGGCGTCGCCTGACGGTGGGATTGACATTGGACGCCACGGGACGTGCACCTCCGGCTGCGGGCCTCTACTTTGCGTATCTGCTGCTGAGCAGATTGCCACCAATGTGCCCAGTGCCGCTGGAAAACAGCGGACACGCGCTGTGTGCGCGCCGTTCACGCCGTAGTTTTTCCGCCTTGGGGGGTTCTCCGCCGAATATACGGTCAGCATCGGAACATGCGACCGCGCGGGGCGGCGAGGCCCTGTCGTACGGACCGGCCCGGACGGTCGACGGATCGACCGGCCGAGCGTGTCCCTACGGCCTCGCGCGCCCCGCGCGATCCGGCGGCTCCCGAACCGGGTTCTGGGGTCCCGTGAGGCGGTTCGGGTCGGCGCCGACGCCGACGGTGCGAGCGGTGCGCACCGGTGTGCGTCGTGCTGTGGGTCGTTCGGTGCTGCGGGTCGTTCGGTGGTGCGGGTGGTGCGGGTGGTGCGGGTGGTGCGGCGATGAACCTACGGTGACGTGATGGACCGACGGTTCGGTTCGGTGCTGCGACGGCGACGGCGACGGGTCGCGCCGCCCAACAGCGCCGGTACGCCGGGGGGTTGGCGTGTCGACGCTCGGGTGCTCAGGCTGCTCAGTGCGCCACGACGCGTGCCATCGAGCCGCGCCGCGGCTGCATCGGAACACCGCGGGCGGGTTCCGGTGCGGGTGGCCGGGCGCCGGGGGCGGCCTGCCGGCCGGCCGGTGCCGGGCTGCGGCGTGGCTGTGCGGCCACGCCGTTCTGCACGTCCATGACAGCGTGGGCCACCAGACCGCCCATGGGGTCGTGCCGGATGAGGTCCCTGAGCCGGGAGCGGGACGAGCGTCCCTCGTTCCCCGGGTACAGGTGCTTGCCGAGGCCCACGGCGTGGGCCAGTGCGGCGAGCGCGGCCGTCCGCGGGTCCGGCGGTACGCCGGTGCGGATCGCGGAGTCCAGCCGGGCCTTGATCTCCCGGCTGATGGCCGTGTCCGTCGCCTGGTAGCGCGTCGTCGGCAGCACCCCGCACATCTGGCCCGCGACGGCGTGCACCATGCCGCAGCGCTCCAGGTGTGACAGGTAGGTCTGGCGCAGCCCCAGCCGGGGCCCGCCGATCCAGTGCACCGCACGGACCGGAGCGCCACGCCTTCGCAGCAACTCCAACGCGCAGTCCAGTGTTGGATCTCCAGTCGGCCGTGGGGACACCACGGCGATACGATCCCCGTCTGGGGCTATCCGCCCGGCCAGCGCCAGCTCCACTAGCTGCGCTCCGGCCAGACCAAGGTCGAGCGACTGCGGCTGTGCGGTGGTACCCGTGGCCGGGTCCAACGCCAGCAACAGAAGCTCCTCCGGAAGTGTTCTGCGGCTCCTGCCCATCCATGCCTCCCCGCGTGGATGAATGACAGGGTGACCCCTCTCACATTGGTCTGTCGAGGGTGCGTGACCGGAATGTAGTGGAACCGGTAGGTATGTCGTTCTCGTCTATCGCAGGGGTCAAGCCCGCACACAGGACACTGGTACATGGTTCGGACAGTGGCGCGGCGCGGTGGTGCGTGGGTGGCTAGTGTCCGGGCGGCGGGTTTCACAGATCGGTAGGGCGCGTGTCCCGAGGACGGGCGGCGCGCGGGAGGAGGCATCGGTGGCGGGCACGTCCCCCGACAGGTCGAAGCGGTACGAGTCGTCGACATCGTCGGCGTCGGGGAGCGAACCGCCCATCCCGGAGGCCTCGGGGTCCTCCTCCCCGGACCCACGCCTGTCCCTCTCCCGGCCGACATCGCCGTCCCCCGCACAGAAGCCGGACCAGGCGACGGCGGTCTTCTCGCGGCGCGACCTGCTGGAGACGACCGAGGGCGCGGAGCGGGAGGCCGACGCGGAGGGTGCGACGGCTGACGCCGGGCCGGGTGCCGGGGGCGCCGCAGGGACGGCGGGCGGTGCCGGGTCGGACGACCCCGGGCGGGACGAGACGACTGCCGCCGATGCCGATGCCGATGCCGATGCCGATGCGGAGCGCGAGGGCGAGGGCGAGGGCGGTGACGACGGCGCCGAGGCCGAGGTGAGCCTGGAGGAGCCGGCGGAAGCCGTGCCCGCCGCGGAGACCGAAGCCGGGACCGGCGACGCGGCCGACGCCGGGTCCGAGTCCGAGTCCGGTGCTGCGTCCCGGCGCTCGCCGGGGACCGCCACGCCGACCCTCGCCCTCGCCACGCGGCTGCCCGCGGCGCGGGAGGCGGAGGGCGCGGGTGACGAGACCGGCGCGGACGTGCCGCGCGACGCGGAGCCCGATGAGGCCGTGGCCGGGGCCGACCAGGTGACCGGTGGCCGCGAGGACGCCGACGCAGAGACCGAGGGCGCCGCGTCGCGTGACGGCGGGAGCGGTGCCGCGGACGGCGAGCGTGGCGGCTCCGGGCCCGTCGGGGACGCGGAACCCGAGGCCGGGTACGAGGGCGCGGGCGACGCCCGCACCGGGGAGGAGAACGGCGAGGGTTCCGAAGGCAGCGCGAAGGCCGGTTCCGGCACCCCCGCCCCCAAGGGCGGCTCCGGGGTCTTCTTCGCCAAGTCCCGCCCCAGCGCGGCCGAAGCCAAGCCCGAAGCCGGGGCCGAGCCCGAAACGAAGGCCGAAGCCGGGGCCGAGCCCGAAACGAAGCCCGAAGCCGAACCCAAGGCCGAAACGAAGGCCGAAGCCGAGCCCCCCGTCGACCAGGCGACCGCCGTCTTCCGCGCCCCCCGGGTCCCCGCGGTGGACCAGCCCACCACCATGCTCAAGCTGGGCGCGGCGGCCCCCAGGCCGGCCGGCGACGGGACCGACGACACCGACGCGCCCTCCCGCGACGCCGAACGCGATGCCACGGCCACCCCCGGCCGTGAAGGTGCCGCCAGGGACGAGGACGCCAAGGCCACCCCGGAGGACGCCAAGTCCGCCCCCGACGACGCCAGGGCCGCCCCCAGCGAGCGGACCAGCAAGTTCGTGGCGCTCAAGTCGTTGGACGACCCCGCCCCGTCCCGGTCCGCGCAGCCCTCCGTCGCGCCCGCCGAGGCCACCCGGACGGTTCCCCAGGTGGGCCCCGAGCGGACCACGCAGCAGCCGCTGCCGCCGAAGCCCCCGCTGGATCTGCTGGCGGAGCTGACGAACACGCCGCCGCCCCCGCAGACCCCGCTCAGGACGGCCGTCCGGCGGATCAAGATCTGGACCCCGCTGGTCATCCTGCTGGTGATCGTCTTTGCGGTCGTACAGAACTTCCGTTCGCTCCCCGCCCCGACGCTCGCGCTGACCGCGAAGGACTCGTACGCCTTCGACGGCGACAAGGTGACCCTGCCGTGGCCCGAGGAGGGCCAGGGCTGGATGGACGTCAACGGCATCGGCACCCTGGACCGCTTCGGCGAGCAGAAGCCCGTCGCCATCGGCTCCGTCGCCAAGGCGATGACCGCGTACGTCATCCTCAAGGAACACCCGATGAAGCCGGGCGCCAAGGGCGCGACCATCCCGGTCGACGCGAAGGCGGAGACCGAGGGCGGCTACGACAAGGACGGCGAGTCCACGCTCAACACCGTCAAGGAGGGCGACAAGCTCTCCCAGTACGACGCCATCGCGGCCATCATGATTCCGTCCGCGAACAACATCGCCCGGCTGCTCGCCCGCTGGGACAGCAACGGCTCCGAGGCCGAGTTCGTCAAGAAGATGAACGCCGCCGCCAAGGACCTCGGGATGAAGAACACCACGTACACCGACCCGTCCGGGCTGAAGGAGACGACCGTCTCCACCGCCGAGGACCAGGTCAAGCTCGGCAACGAGCTGGTGCGGATGAAGGCCCTCACCGACATCACCAAGCTGCCCTACTGGCACGACCCGACGGGCAAGCGCTGGGACAACTACAACCGTCTCGTCCCCTACAACAACGCCATCGGCATCAAGACCGGCTCCACCTCGGCCGCCGGCGGCAACCTGCTCTTCGCCGCCACCCAGGAGGTCGGCGGCGAGACGGCCGTCGTCGTCGGCGCGATCCTCGGCCAGCACACCCCGCCGATCATCGACACCGTGAACGCGGTCAGCAAGACGGCCATGCTCGCCGCCCAGGACGCCCTCACCTCCGACACGGTCCTGAAGAAGGGCGACGTCGTCGGCTACGTGGACGACCGACTCGGCGGACAGACGCCCGTCGTCGTCACCGAGGACGTCTCGGCGGTCGGCTGGGCCGGCAAGACCGTCAAGCTGGGGCTGGAGCCCGCGGAGACCATCCCGCACCAGGCGAAGGCCGGCACGAAGGTCGGCTCGCTGACCGTGGGCGACGGCACCGGCTACGGCGTCGAGGTCCCGGTGGCCCTGCAGAAGGACCTCACCGAACCCGGCTTCGTCCCCAAGCTCACCCGCGTGAGCTGACCGGCACGGCCGCCACCCGCACCGCACACGAAGAGGCGCCCCTCCCGACCACCGGCCGGGAGGGGCGCCTCGTACGTGGGCGCCGAGCGGGGCCCGTCCGTGGCCCCCATCCGTGGGGCCCGTCCGTGGGGCCCGTCCTACTCCTCGCCCTCCTCCTCCGCCTCCTTCTCGCACTCCAGCGCCGTCTTCCGGGACGGCCCGCCGTACTGCGAGCTGATGCGGACGTCACCGGCCTCGTGGACGGTGAGGCGGGTGAACTCGGTGAGGTCGCCGTTCGACCCGCGGTCGGCGGTGAGACAGCCGTTGTCCGCCCACAGCCACGGCGAGTAGGCGACACGGACGGTGACCTCACCGGGGCCGGGCATGCGGACGACGAGGTTGGCGCCGTCGGCGCTGACCACCGACGCCGGCCGGTCGACCAGCGGCGTCGCGTTCTTCACCTTGTAGATCTTCCAGTTCGCGTCCTCCCAGACACGCTCCAGATAGTCGGGCTCGCTCGTCACCAGGGCGTGTTCGAGTTCGGCGGGCCCGTCCGGCTCGCCGTTGACGAGGACGACGAAACCGACCGCCCACTGCGACAGCCACGCCTTGTAGGCCGCCGGGGTGAAGGCGCCCTCGGGCACCTCCGTGCCGCCGTGGCCCTCGTAGAACAGGCGGCCCCGCTCGACGTCGGCCTGCCGGTTCCAGCCGCGCGCCATGTTGATGTACGGGGCGAGGATCGCGGCCTCGCGGTGGTCGCGGGCCGGGACCACCTCGACGCGGGTCTTCCAGGCGCCCAGCCGCTTCAGCTCGTTCACGACGCCGTCGGTCTTGACGGCCCACTCCGGCACCTTGGTGTTGGTGACGATGTCGGCGGTGGTCTTGGCGGTCAGCCACGTCAGGGAGAGGACGAGGGCGACCCCGCCGGCCACCACCCGCCTCGGGGGCGTGAACCACGGCAGCGGCAGCCGGGCCCCGCCCTCGCGGGCCTCGCCGCGGTACAGGGCGATGGCCAGGGCCGCCGCCGGGCCCGCCAGCTCCAGGAGCCGTTCGACGTTCGTACCGATGGGGGTGGGGATCAGATAGCAGAGCACCACACCGAGGGCGTACACCGCGGAGCCGAGGCGGAGCACCCGCCAGGCGCTAGGCGCGGTCACCACGACCACCGCGCAGATCACCACCGGAGGCCATATCCGGCCGAACGCCATGGGCTGCTCGCCCTCGAAGGGGAACAGCAGGGTGGTCACGGCGACCACCGTCACCGGCGGCACGATCAGCGACGCCGCCCGGCCCCACTCGCGGCACAGCAGGTACGCGGCACCGACCACGAGGAGGAACAGCCCGGAGACGGGGCTCCCCATCGTGGACAGCGTCGCGCACACCGCCGTCACCGCCAGCCGCCGGCCGCCGCGCCCGCCCACCACCGCCAGCAACGCCCCCAGGGCGAAGGCCGTGCCCAGCATGAACGTGGAGCGGCCCGACACCACCTGGCACCACAGGGAGAAGGTCGCCACGAGGGCGACCGGGACCGGCGCCCGCACCCCCGTCCGGGCGACGACCGCGCCGACGAGCCAGGACGCGGCGAGCCCGGACGCCAGCGTCACGGCGACCACGCCGCACACCGCCATCAGATACGGCGAGAGGACGCTGTAGTTCGCCGCGTGCAGGCCCCCGTACCAGAACAGGTTGACCGCGGAGTCCGGGTACATCTTCGCGAACTCCGCCCACGCCACCTGGGCCGCCAGATCCCCGCCGCCGGTCGCGAAGACCGCCCACCACACGGTGTACAGCGGCAGGGCGCACAGAGCGGTCGTGAGGGGCACCCGGTGGCGTTCCCGCCACGGCTCACGCGTCGGCGACGGTTCGTCAGCGCGCGAGACCGGACGTCGTGGGGTCAGCTCGGCAAAGGCCACTGCGGCTCGTCCGTTCCGTTCGACTCGTGCGGGCGGTTGTTCGTGGTGTGTTGGGGTAGACGCTAACCACCCGCTGACAGTTGGCCGACAGGACCTGTTCCCTCCGGTGCGGCCGTAGGGAAAACCCCCACAGCCCCACCGGTACTACACGGGTCAGGATGCGACCGGGAACGCCACGTCGCACACCGGATCCTCCGGCCCCGCGGCGTCCCAGTCCGCGAAGTACACCTCACGGCAGGGGCCTGCGACCTCCAGGCCACGCGCGGCGATCCACCGCTCGACCGCCTCGAAGGCCGCCGCGATCTGCGGATGGGCCACCTGCGCCTTGGTGATCCGCGTGTACGCGAGCCGGCGCGCCGGCTCCACCCGCACCCCGGCGCCCCGGGCCCGCCCCTGCTCCGCGGCCCAGCGCCGCGCCGCGTCCGGGTCGGCCACCGGGACGCACGACTCGGCGGGGCCGTCGCTCTCCAGGGACACCTCGGAGTGGTACACCACGAACGGCGCCCCCGTCGTCCCGCCGCAGGCCGCCGCCCCCTCCTCCAGCCGCCCCAGCGACGCCCCGATCCACGCCGGCAGCTCGTCGACGAGGAGGCGCCGCCGCTGGGTGAGCACCACCTGCGCGGCCGTGTCGACCGTCTCGACCACGAAGCTGCCGTACGCCCCGGCGGCGCCGGCACCGGTCGTGGCGCTGATGCCGCCGGTACCGTTCACGCTGTTCGTGCCGTTCATACCGTTTGTGCCGTCCATCGTCGGGTCCCTTCCCGTGAGCCGTCCACGGAGGTAGCCGACCAGGGCCCGCTGCGACGCGAACCGCTCCTCGGCCCCGGCCCAGTACGCGGCGAGCCGCTCGGCGGCCAGGGCGCCGTCCGTCCCGACGGCCTCCACGATCTCCGCGACGCGGGCGAGAGGCATGTCGAGCTGCCGCAGCAGGGCGACGAGACGGGCGCGTTCGACCTGCTCGGACCGGTAGTAGCGGTAGCCGGTCAGCTCGTCGACGTACGCCGGGGCGAGCAGCCCCAGCCGGTCGTAGAGCCGCAGCGCCTTCGCCGACAGCCGTGCGCGGGCGGCGAAGGCACCGATGGTGAGCAGGTCGTCCGTGGCCACTGGGTCATCCTCCGTCACCGGGCGTCCGCGCCCGGCGGGAGGGACGCTGGTCCTTGCCCCAGGGGGAAGGTCAAACGGGTGACGCGCGACGGGTGACGCGCGACGGGTGACCGGTGACGCGCGACGGGCGGCCGTTGGCGGACGGCGTCAGCCGACGGCCTTCTCCACGGCGGCCACCAGCTCCGGGGCCTCCGGCTCGGTCTGCGGGGAGAAGCGGGCCACCACCGAGCCGTCCCGGCCGATGAGGAACTTCTCGAAGTTCCAGCGGATGTCGCCGCTGTGGCCCTCCGCGTCCGCGTGACCGACCAGCCGCTCGTACAGGGCGTGCCGGCCCTCGCCGTTCACCTCGACCTTCTCCGTCATCGGGAAGGTCACGCCGTACGTCGCCGAGCAGAACTCCGCGATCTCCTCGGCGGAGCCCGGCTCCTGCCCCAGGAACTGGTTGCAGGGCACGCCCAGCACGGTGAAGCCCTGCTCCGCGTAGCGTGCCTGGAGGGCTTCGAGGCCCGTGTACTGGGGGGTGAGACCGCACTTGGAGGCCACGTTCACGACGAGCACGGCCTTCCCGGTGTACTGCGCGAGGTCCGCCGGGCCGCCCGTGAGGGCACCGATCTCGACGTCGAGGGGAGAGGTGCGGGGGGTGTCAGTAGTCATAAACGGATGCTATCTCCGGAAACTTTCCCGTCACCGCCGCCCCGGACGGAACACGCCTCCCGCTGTTCCGCGGCCCGGACCAGGACCTCGCCGGCCGCCGTCCGCGTGTAGAGCACCGAGCGGCCCGCCCGTCCGCGCCGGACCAGGCCCGCGTCCAGCAGCACCTTCAGATGGCGGCCCACCGAGCCGAGGGGCCGGCCGGTGACCGCGCACAGCTGGGTCGTGCTCATGGGGGAGTCGAGGAGGGCGAGGACGTGGGCGCGGACGGTGCCGAGGAGCGGTCCGAGGGCGGCGGGCGCCGCCGCCGGTCCGCCGCCGGCGAGGACGCCCGAGCACGGGTACACGACGGCGTACCGCGCGCCTTCCTCCCACGCCACCCAGCCGACCCGCTGCGGGGTGACCGGCACGAACACCAGCCGTGCGCCGGAGATCTCACGCGGCGGGTACTCGTGGAGGTTGACCTGGAGCCGGTTCCCGCCGAGCCAGCGCATCCCGGGCCGCAACGCGTCCAGCACCGCCGCCCAGCCGCTCTGCCCCAGCTGCGCGGTCCGGGCGAGGACGTCCGCCTCCAGCACCCGCCGGCGCCGCTCCCAGTCCGGCCGTACGGTCTCCTCCCACACGTACGTCAGGAGGTCGGCCGCGCGGTCCGGCAGGTCGTCGCGGTCGAGGGCGGCCGGGAGCGGGCCGCGCAGGGACAGCACGAGGTGGGCGCGGGCGGCGGCCGGATCCACGGCCCGGACCCGGGCGACCTCCTCCGCGAAGGACTCGCCCGCGCGCGGGGCCGGGGTGAGGAAGTCGGCGATCCACTCCTCGCCGAGGCCCGCCCGGACCAGCGGGGCGGTGACCGGGTCGCGGGCCAACTCCGCCCGGTAGGCGGGCAGACGGTCCGCCAGCCAGGCCCGTTCGCCGGGATGGGTGCCGGTGCCGGCGTGCAGCAGCTTCAGGCTCGCGAACGTCTCCGCGAGCGGCGACACCACGAACCTGCTGCCGGCGAGGGTGTCGGCGTTGACCTGCCACCAGCCCACCGCATGACCTCCGGGACGTCGCGGAAGCCGTCCGGGCTTTCGCGTGTGCGCGAAACATTAGTGGCGGCGGGGGCCGCGCGCCGATCGTCTTGACCATGCGCAGTTACCAAGCCCTGTTCCGCACCCGGGAGTTCACCCCGCTCTTCGTGTCCTCGGCCCTCCAGGTCGCCGGGTCCACGATCGGCGGGCTGGCCCTCGGGACGTCCGTCTACGAGGCCACCGGCTCCCCGCTGCTGTCGGCGCTCAGCATGTTCGGCCCGTCCCTGGCCCAGGTCGTCGGCGCGACGACGCTGCTGTCCGCCGCCGACCGGCTGCCGCCGAGGGCGACGCTCACCGGCCTCGCCGCGTCGTTCGCGGTGAGCACGGCGCTGCTGGCGCTGCCCGGCCTGCCGCTGTGGTCGGTGTTCGCGGTGATCGCCGCCCAGGGGCTGGTCGCGTCACTGGGCGGGGGAGTGCGCTGGGGCCTGCTGACCGAGATCCTGCCGAAGGACGGCTACCTGCTGGGCCGCTCGGTGTTCAACATGCTGCACGGGCTCACGCAGATCACGGGCTACGCCACCGGCGGCGCCCTGGTGGCGCTGCTGTCCCCGCGGCTGACGCTGCTGGTGTCGGCGGCCCTGTCCGCGCTGGCCGCCCTCTGCCTGCTCACGGGCCTGAGCCGGCGCGCCCCGCGCGCCGCCGGCCGCCCGTCGGTCGCGGCGACCTGGCGGACCAACGCGCGCCTGTGGGCGTCCGTCCCGCGCCGCCGCCTCTATCTGGGCCTGTGGATCCCCAACGGCCTGGTCGTCGGCTGCGAGTCCCTGTTCGTGGCGTACGACCCCGACCGCGCGGGCCTGCTGTTCGCCTGCGCGGCGCTCGGCATGTTCACCGGCGACGTGACCGTCGGCAGACTCCTCCCGCCCCGGATCCGCGACCGCCTCGCCACGCCCCTGCTGCTGCTCCTGGCCGCCCCGTACCTCCTTCTCGCCCTCCACCCGCCGACGCCCCTGGCCGCCGCCTGCGCGACGCTCGCCTCGGTCGGCTTCGGCGCGAGCCTCGTCCAGCAGCAGCACCTGCTGGCCCTCACCCCGCCGGACCTCACGGGTCACGCCCTCGGCCTGCACTCGGCCGGCATGCTCACCCTCCAGGGCGCCAGCGCGGCGCTCGCGGGCGCAGTCGCCCAACTGACCTCGCCGGGCACGGCGATGGCGGTGATGGCCGCGGCGTCCGTGGCGGTGACGCTGGCGCTGGCGGTCGACCGCCCCCGCCCGCCCGTGCCGGACGAGGCGGGAGCGGTCCGCCCCTCCTCGATCGGCACGAGGGGCGGGACCCCCCGGACGGGGAGGTTCCGGCGCTGAACGCGGCGCCTCGGCGTTCATGATGTGCGCGCGCCGGGCACGGCCGGCCGGGATGCGGGAACTTCGCCCCGAAAGCCTGTACCGCCACACGTTTCCCCGTGTACGGGCGTCGGCGGCCGGTACCGTGCGCGCTGCCGCGCGGCGGCCGTATTGTTCCGCGATTCCCCGAGGGCGTGGCGGGACGGGGAGTGCGCCCCCCATGCTGACGTCCGGCTCCCCGATGACGCGCCGGCACCGCGGAGGGAGCTTCTCGGACGTACATGTGGGGAAGGTTTCGATGTCCAGAAGGCAAGTCTTATCCGTCGCCGTCCTGGTGACGGTCCTCGGCTGGAGCGTCGTGCTGGTCGCCGTCGACCAGCCGGCCGCGGCGGCCGCCGTCGTCCCCACGCTCGTGCTGAGCGCGGAACAGGTCGTCACCGCGATGACGACCGGGTCCGGTGCGGTGTCGGCCGGGTCTGGGGCGGTGTCGGCCGGGTCTGGGGCGGTGGCGGCCGGCTGCGGCGCGGTGGCGGCTGGGGTTGGTCCGGTGTCGGGTGGGTCCGGTCCGGTGTCGGGCGGGTCCGGTGCGGTGTCGGCCGGCTCCGGTGCGGTGTCGGGCGGGCCCGGTCCGGTGGCGGCAGGCCGGGGTCCCGTCGCGGCCGACGAGGAGCGCCTCGGGTGACCCCGTCCCTGTCGCGGCGGCCCGGAGGGGGACCGCCGGCGGGCAAGCCCGGCCGCAAGCTCGGGCCGATAGCCGACGGAGTGGGCGCCGCCCACCGCGCCTGGCTGGAGCCCCTGCGCCACCGGTTCCTGGCCAGCGGACTGACGATCAGTGAGCTGAGCTGCCGGTCCGGCTGGGCCAAGTCGAAGATCTCCGAACTTCTGCGCGGCACGGGCCGCTACCCGCGCTGGGAGATCACCTACGGCCTGCTGGACGTCCTCGACGTACCGAGCTGGCCGATGCGCCGGCTCTGGATGGCCGCCGCGCTGGAGGCCGAGAAGAAACCCGACTGGATAGACGGCTGCATCCAGAACCGCACGCACCCGCCCGGACGGGCGACCGTGTCGACCGGGCCGACCGTACCCCCGTTGGAGCACCAGGCGTTCACCGAACTCAACCGCTCCGCCTACCTCGCCTACGCCCGGCTGTTCCTCGGCGAGGACGAGGCGCGGGAGGTCGTCGCGGAGACGTTCGACGTGCTGTGGTTCCGCTGGGACGAGGCGCTGGCCAGCTCCGACGTCGTGCCGTTCGCCTGGTCCGTGCTGCGCCGGAGCGTCATGGCCCGCGCCCGCCACGTCGACGGCTGCCCGGAGCTGGCCCGCACCGCGTTCGACACGGTCGCCCTGAGCGTGCTCGCCACCCCGGAGGCGCGGTTCGCGCAGATCGAGGAGTCGATGGCCCTCTTCAAGGCGATCAGCCGCCTGCCCGCCCACCAGCTGGACGTCATGGTGCTCACGTACCTGCGCGGCATGGACCACGCCGCCGTCGCCGACGTCCTGGGCGTGCCCATCGCCTCCGTCCACACGGCCGACCGGTACGCCCGCAAGACCCTCACCGCGGCGCTCCGCCTCCAGCAGCGGCACGGCCACGCCCCGGAACCCCAGAACCACCCGGGAGAGATCCCCGAATGACGCCCACGCCGATGACCCCCATGCCCCCGCCTGCCCCGCTGGACGACCTCCTCGCCCGGGCCCGCCTCCTCGAAACCCCGGTGATACCGCACGACATAGTGCCGGGCGCGCTCGGTCACGACCCGCTCGTCGGCGGCGCCCGCCAGCACGACCGCACCCGCACGATGGCCGCCCGCGACCTGCGCACCCTGTGCGAGACGGTCCTGGCCCACACCACCTCCGACTCCCTCCAGGCGTTCGTCACCGAGCACCTGCCCGAACCGCCGGGCGCCCGCGTCCTCGGCTGCGTCCTCCAGCTCGCCGACGCCGCGGACAGCGCCCGCTCCTGGTGGCAGTACGCGGCGGGCGCCGGCGACGACCTCGCCTCGTACTGTCTCTACCTCCAGCATTTGGTCCTCGGCGACGCGGACGCGGCGGCGTGGTGGCGCGAACAGACCAGCATCGGCACGCGCCCGTCACCGGAACCCCTCACCGCGTCCCACGAGGCAGGCGGAGCCCCCACGGCGTACGACACCGGCGTCCCCGCCGCGTACGACGCCTGCGTCCCCGTCGCCTACGACGCCAGCTTCCCGACGGTGCTCCGCGCCCTCACCCACCTCGACCGGACGGCCCTGCCCCGCACGGAACTCGCCGACGCGGTCATGCACTACGTCCCCGGAGCGGTGACGCTCGGCTACGTCGACAACCCCGACTTCGAACTCCCCTTGCCACGCCCCGACTTCGCCGAACACATGACGATGCTCCTGGCGGCGACCACGGCGAGGAACGCGGCGGCGACCACGGCGGCGAACACGGCGACGAACACCTGGCCAAGGCCCCCGGCGCCCCACGCGCAGCCACGACCACCACGGCTGCCCCGGCGAGGGGCGGGAGGGGAAAGGCCCCGGAGGGGAAACGCCGACCCCGCCCCGGGCACGCGGCACTGACCTGGTCACGCGGCACCGACCTGGAACACGGGATGCCCGCCCGGTCCGGCGAGGGCGGGTGGTCGGGGCCGGGGGTGAGGCGGTTCGAGGGGGATTGGAGGGGAACTGGAGGGGGATTGGAAGGGGATTGGAAGGGGAGTCGTACGGCGGACGCTACGTCGCCCGCCCCCCTGACAACCGGGTCAGGACTGGTAGGGCTGCTGGCTCTGGTCCCGGCCCTGGAAGTGACCGCTCGGACCGCCCGCGCCCTGCGCCTGGAGCTGCTCGGCCTGCTCGGCGGTCACCTTCTGCTCGGCGCCGCAGAACGTGCACTGCGTCTGGTACTTCGTCGACACCGGGAACAACGGCACGAAGAACAACGTGAACTTCGTGACCCGCTTGCGCAGCGTGTGCGCGGAGGGGTTCCCGCACTGCCCGCACACCAGCGTGAGTATCGCGAGCTGGTACAGGTAGCCCTTGGTGCCAAAGATGATCAACATGTCGATCCTTCCCGGTGGTGCCTACCGGCACTCTGCCCCCAGTGTGCACGCACCGGCCCGATCGTCCTAGAGATTCCCGCGGCCACCTCCACGTCCCCCTTCACCTGGGCGGGGACGGTTCCCGGCGGTTCCCGGCGGCGCGCCCGCCAGGCCGCGGTGTCACGCGACGCTAGGGGGCCGGGGCCGGGGCCGGGGTCGGAGCCGGAGCCGGGGTCGGAGCCGGCTCCGGGGCGGGGGTGGAGGGAGGGGCGGAGGTGGGCGCGGGGGCGGCGAGGCAGTGGGCCCTGAGCGCCTTCCGGGACCGGCGTTCGACCAGGATGGGAACGTAGGCCCGCACCCGGGCCTGACGGAAGACGTCGTAGGCGGCCCTGACCGCCGCCTCGACGGTCGCGACGCCGACCGAGGGATAGTCGGCGGTCAGCCGTGCCACCAGATCCCGGACGAGGAGAAGTTCGTCGTGCGAGCCGGCGACGGGGACGCCCGACGGCACCACCGGACCAGCGTTCCCCGCCTCCTCGGCCCGCTCGGGCAGGCGGCCCCCACCCTCGACGATCCGACCCGCGTCGTCCGACGGGCCCAGCCACTCGACCGCAGAGGCCGCACCGCTTTCCCGACGAGAACCAGCACCAGCACCAGAACCAGATCCCGATCCCACGACCGACCTCCGACCGCAGAGCAAGCCACCCACCCGCCACAGCCGCGACAGGATCCCTGGTGCTCATTCTCGACGGACCTGCACAAGATCGCCCTCCGAGGACGCACCGACCGCCCGCCCGGTGTCCCGCCGCACGGCTCCGGCCGGCCCCGGCACCCCTCGCGGAACCGACGGCGGCGACGCGTGCCGGGCGAAGCCCGGACCCCGGGTGCTTACGACCTGTTACTCACTTTCGGGTGATGCCCGCCCCGCTCCCGAGCGTCACAGGGAGATGAGGACACCGCCGCACCCCAACCCCCGCAGGACAATCCGACCCCCCGGCGACGCGATGCCGGTCGTTGAACGCATTGATGGACGTTGCAGGCGAGAGTCATAGAAATGTGGACACCAGGTAACAGAGAGGGATGTTGCACCACGATTTCTCCATGACGTGGACAGAGTGTGCGTGCGGCCAACCGGCCGCCACCGCACCACTTCCCCGCGGCCCGCATCGGCGACCCGGGGAAGGTGTCCGCACCACGAGGGAGCCCTTTTGTCCGCCACCGCTTCTGCCGGCGCCCGCCGTCTCGCCGCTGCCACGCTCGCCGCCGGCGCGCTGATCTCGCTGGTCGCCCTGCCGGCGTCCGCCGCCGACCACGACCGTCACCCCCGGCTGAGGGTGACGATCTCCGAGGTCCAGTACGACGCCCCGGGCCGCGACGACCGCTCGAACCGCTCCCTGAACCGGGAGTGGGTGGAGATCACCAACACCACCCGGCACGGCGTCAACCTCGACGGCTGGACCCTCAGGAACGAGGACGGCCGCACCTACACCTTCGACGACTACCGCCTCCGGGGCCGTACGACGGTCCGCATCCACACCGGCTTCGGTCGCGACACGGCCAGCGACCTGTACCAGCGCAGCCGCCACCACATCTGGGGCAACCGCTCCGACACCGCCACCCTCCGCAACGACCGCGGCCGCTTCATCGACAGCGAATCCTGGGGCCACCACCGCCACCACGACATGGACGACCGCGGCCACCACCGCCACCACGACATGAACGACCACGGCGACCACCGCCACCACGACATGGACGACCACGGCGACAACCGCCACGGCGACAACCGTCACGGCGACCACCGCCACACCGACAACGGCCGCCACCACCGCTGACCCACCACCAGGCGCGTGACCTGAACCCCTTCAGCCACGCCCGCCAGTCCAGGCGCGCCCGGCACCCCACGGCCGGGCGCGCCTCCCGCACGACCGGCACCCGGACACGCCTCGACGCCCGCGCACAGCCCGATCACCTGGACCGCATGGTTGTGGCGATGCTGCTTCTGGAGGTGGCGGGTCAGGAAGCCGAACCGTCGAGGTCGAGGCGGATCACGGCGAGCGCCTCGGCGATCTCGACGGTCATCTCGTCCTCCGGGCCGAACACCATGCACATGTCCTGGTGGAGCGGTTCGAGGACCTGCCGCGCCTCGACGGTCCGGCCCTGGGCGAGCAGCAGCATCCCGATGTTGTGCCGCAGCTCCACGGCTTCCTCGCTCACGTCGCTGTCGACGGCCCGCACGACGTTCAGCACGCCCTGGAGCGCGGCGAGCGCGTCGGTGACCTGGCCGAGTTCGGCGCGGCAGCGGGCCGCCTGGGCGCGGCAGGCGCGCGCCTGCTCGCCGGTGGGCCCGGCGATACGGGCGTAGGCGTCGGCGAGGACGTCGAACTCGGGCAGGGCGGCCCGGTAGTCGCCGCCGAGGAGGCGGATCGCCGCCCGCTGGCGGCGCAGCGCCAGGACCTGCCTGCTCTCGGAGCCGAGGGCGAGGGCGGCCGGTTCGATGACCTCGCCGAGCACCTCGGCGGCCTGCGCGAACCGCTCCTCCTCCAGCAGGGCGTCGGAATGCGCGTACGCCTCCTTGATGTCTTCACGCAGCCGGGCGGGGACGGGCACCGGCTGGGCCCCCGGGAGGACGGCCGTCGGCGCCGGACCACCGGGCGCCGGGGCCTGGGCGCGGGCGCGGGGCGCGAACGGGCGACGGAACACGCCCGTGGGGTCGGGCGCGCCGCCCGGCCCGGCGTCCGCCGTGCCGGGCTCCTGGCCCGGCGGCGGGAGGAACGGCAGCAGCCGCGCGTACACCTCCTGCGTGTCGGCGGGCCGCGCCTCGGGCGCCTTGCGCAGCAGGTGCAGGCACACGTCGCCCATGCCGCCGTGGCTCAGCTACTCCAGGAGTTCGTAACGGTCGTGATCGCCTCCTGCGGCACCTTGCCCCCGGTGTGCGTGATGAACAGTCACGGTCAGGGGTCAAGTGTGACCGCTGCGTCAGGACACCGTCCAGCGTTCGCGGCGCGACCTGGACATGGGCCCGGCGGTGGGGCAGCGGGCAGGAGGGTGCGGCGGCCGGCCTCCCGCCGCAGGAACAGCCCCGTGCCGCGGTCGGTGGAGGGTGGGTGCCCAGGAGGATCTCCGGGCACCCACGGCACCACCGGCCCTGCGGCCGAATCGCCTCTACGCCGCGTCACTCCCTGTCCGCCGCCATGATGCCGACGCATTCTTCGAGCGCGGCGTGCAACGGCGTGACGAAGGCGGCGAGCTCGGCGTCCGACGCCTTCCCCACCTCCAGTACGGCACCGACGACCGTCACCAGGACGGCGGCGGCCTTCAGGGCGTGCACGTCGGCCAGCTCCTCAAGACGGCCGCCGGGGTCCGTGACCGCCAGGGCCTCCTTGCCGGTGTCCGGGTCGAGGCCGAGACTGCGCAGACGCGGCGTACTCGTGCTCATACGGCGGCCTCCCACGGAACCGGAACGTAGTCCTGCCCCAGCGTCGCCAGGACCGCCGCCCGGCGCCGCTCGCGCTGAAGACGCCGCCGGTCACGTTCGTCCCGCTCGCGTTCCCATTCGACGACGTACGGCCGGACCAGGGGCATGCCGTCGGCGGTGATGACGTCCGCCGGATGCGGACACGTGATCACGGGCGCGGGTTCCGGAGCGGGCGGACAGGAGATGGGGGGCAGCGGCGGCGGCGCTGCGGCGCGATGGGCACCCCGGGCGGGCAGGAACAGGGCCAGAATCGCGGCCAGTAGGCTGCGCATAGGTCGACTCCCAATCAGTCGGCTCAGCCCCGGCATGGAAGCTCTCACCCTTCCGGCCGGGGCGTTTCTTTGGGCCATCGTATCGCCTTGTATCGATTCGTCGCGAGACGTATCTCAAAGAGCGTGCATCAGTCGGCTTGCCTAGCGTCAAGTCCATGAACCCTGATGCTGAGATCGACCATGGCGCGCCGCTGACCCCGTACCGGCAACTGGCCGAGATCCTGCGTGGGCAGATTCAGCGCGGTGACTGGCAGCCCGGGCGGATGCTGCCGAGTGAGGCTCAGCTTGTGCAGCGTTACGGGATCGCGCGTACGACCGTGCGGCGGGGGCTCGGTCTGCTGGCCGACGAAGGCTGGGTGTACGCCGTGCCCCAGCGGGGGTGGTTTGTCACCGACCCCCTGCCGCCCTCCCCTGAGACCCCGGCCTAGTACTCCAGCAGCGTTTCGTTTCGCTATTCCTGCTGGTCAGGGGTCTGGTTCTGAGTGTAGGGGCCTGATGTTCCGTCAGGGGCGGGTTCGGTGGATCCGAAATGCGTGCAGGCTCGGCGGCGGTAATGGCAGTGCCGGGCGACTGCCTGATGGCGCCGTCGCCACCTCGACCAGCTCAGCGCCTGAACTCGCTTATTTGGGTGGGGTGTTAGGTGGAAATGGCAAGCTGCCAGGAGCCTTCGGACTTCTGCCACGGAGAGGGGCGTGAGGAGACCGGAACCGTTTCTTCGGCCCCCCTTTCGATCGCCGCGGCGGCCATCGCGGCGAGGAAGGCGTGCGCGAGCATGGCCAGGGTGATGCGCCGATACCAGCCCGGATAGCGGCGGACTTCGTACTCGTCAAGGCCGCACTCGTTCTTCGCGGCCTGGAAGCACTCTTCGATCGCCCAGCGGGACCCGGCGATGCGGACCAGCTCCGCGACCGTGGCGCCGGCCGGCGCGTAGCACAGGTAGTAGGCGATCTCGTCGGGACGTTTGAGGCTGCGGCGGGCCAGTACCCACCGGCGATGGGTGGGCTCCGCGCCGTCGAAGAAGTCGATGACGGGTAGTTGGGCGGCGGCCCAGTCGTAGACGCGCGGGCCCTTGGCGCCGTCGCCGGCCGACAGACGCTGCCAGGCGTCATCGGGTGCCTCGCCGATCAGCTGATCGATACGCCAGATCCCGACCAGTGACTTGACCTGCTGTGATTTCGGGACGGCGAGCACATAGCCGACGCCGGATTCCTCCAGGAAGCGACGGAATCCCCACTCCTGGCCGTAGGCGGAATCGGCGGTGACCCAGGCGATGGGCAGATCCGAGGCGAGGGCCCGCAGTACCAGGCGCCGGGCGAGCTCTCCCTTGGTCACGAACGCGCGGTCCGCGGGGATCTTGGCCGCGCGGCAACGGTCCGGATCGCCTGTCCAGGACTTGGGCAGGTACAGCTCCCGGTCCACCAGCGCGCGGCCCTTGGCTGAGGCGTAGGCGGCGAACACGCCCATCTGGCGGTTCTCGGTGCGGCCGGCCGTGCCGGAGTACTGGCGTTGCACCCCGGCCGAGGTGGTGCCCTTCTTGAGGAACCCGGTGTCGTCGATGATCAGTACGCCGTCCGGTCGGCCGAGCTTCTCCGCGACATAGCCTTGCAGGTCATCGCGGATCTCCTCGGGGTCCCATCGAGGACCGGCGAGCAGTCGCCGCAGTCCGTCCGGTGTGGCGTGGCCGGCGAATTCCGCAAGCTGCCGGCCGTTCTTGCGGCCCACCGGCCCCAGCAGGCCGCGCACGTAGTCCCGCATCCGCCGCCTCGGCTCGACGCGCGAGAACCGGCCGCCCACCCGCAGGAAGAGCTCTTCAAGTTCCGCAGCCCACCGACCCGTTCCAAGATCCTCGATCACGCTCGGACCCTGCCCGCCCAAGACGGTCGACGAGCAATGCTCAAGACCTGTGGATCGGACTCGGGAGGGGTGCCTCGCGGAACGAGGAGGGCATACCTTCCCGAGTGATCGACTTCTGGTCATCGAGTAGGCCCGCGTTGTAGCGCGGGTCGGGAAGGCACGCCCGTGCTGAGCGTGGTCAACGAGGACGGCACCACCCAGAGCGGCTCCCTGATGGACGACATCGTCCGTGAGGGTGCCCGTCGGATGCTCGCCGCGGCCCTGGAAGCCGAGGTCGACCAGTACATAGCTGAGTTGGCGGGCGAGCGGGACGAGGCCGGTCGCAGGCTGGTGGTCCGCAACGGCCACCACCGCGAGCGGACGGTGGCCACCGCCGCCGGGCCGATTGCGGTGAAGGCACCGCGGGTGAACGACAAGCGGGTCGACGGCGAGACGGGCGAGCGCAAGCGGTTCTCGTCCAAGATCCTCGCCCCCTGGTCCCGGAAGTCCCCGAAGATCAGCGAGGTTCTTCCCCTGCTCTACCTGCACGGTCTGTCCTCGGGCGACTTCGTGCCCGCGATGGAGCAGTTCCTCGGCTCGGCCGCTGGGCTCTCGCCGGCCACGGTGACCCGGCTGACCACGCAGTGGAGCGACGACCACGTCGGCTTCCAGGACCGAGACCTGTCCGGGGCCGACCATGTGTACGTGTGGGCCGACGGCGTCCACCCCAAGGTCCGCCTCGGCCAGGCCCACTCCTGCGTCCTGGTCCTCATGGGCGTGCGCACCGACGGCAGCAAGGCGCTGATCGCGCTCGCTGAGGGCCTGCGCGAGTCGGCCGAGTCCTGGGCCGACCTCCTGCGGGACTGCCGCCGGCGCGGCATGCGCGATCCCGAGCTCGTCGTCGGCGACGGAGCCATGGGTCTGTGGCGGGCCCTGGCCGAAGTGTTTCCGCAGGCCAGACATCAAAGGTGCTGGGTTCACAAAACCCGGAACGTGGTCAACGCCCTGCCGAGATCGGCCCAGCCCGGTGCGAAGAAGGCGCTGCAGGAGATCTACAACGCCGAGGACCGCGATCACGCCGAGAAGGCGGTGAAGGACTTCGGGCGCGCCTACGGCGCGAAGTGGCCCAAGGCCGTCAAGAAGATCACCGACGACGTCGATGAACTCCTGGCGTTCTACGACTTCCCGGCCGAGCACTGGGTCCACCTGCGCACGACGAATCCGATCGAGTCGACCTTCAGCACGGTGAAGCTGCGGACCAAGGTCACCCGCGGCGCCGGCAGCCCGGCCGCGGCCCTGGCGATGGTGTTCAGGCTCGCTGAGTCCGCCCGGGCCCGCTGGCGCGCGATCACCGCATCCCACCTCGTCGCCCTCGTCCGCAACGGTGCCCGCTTCGAACGCGGCGTCCTGGTCGAGCGTGAGCAGGAGGCTGCGGCATGAGTGAGCGCAAGGAACGCCCGCTGCTGTTCCTGGATATCGACGGACCTCTCCTGCCGTTCGGCGACGGCCCGCAGCGCGAGCCGTCAGGCACCGCGACAGATTCGCACCTGACGCGGCTCGACCCGCACCTCGGGCCTCGCCTTGCGGCACTGCCGTGCGAGCTGGTCTGGGCAACCACCTGGGAAGGGGCGGCGAACACCGACATCGCACCGCGGCTCGGCCTGCCGCCCCTGCCGGTCGTGCACTGGCCGGAACCCTCCGACGCGCAGGAACGCGAGGACAAGTGGTTCGGGCTCCACTGGAAGACCCGAACCCTAGCGGCATGGGCGGACGGACGCCCGTTCATCTGGGTCGACGACGAGATCACCGACGCCGATCAGGACTGGGTGTCCACCCACCACCCCGGCCCGGCCCTCCTCCACCGCATCGCGTCGTCCCGCGGCCTCACCAACGAAGACTTCGCAGTCCTCGATCAATGGCTGCGGGCTGCTTGAGGCTCCCGCGGTGATCCACAGGAATTGACAATTACTCAAGGTCGACCAGCACAAACCCACCCTTCGGATGAGAGATCATCGAACCCGCCCCTGACGGAACATCAGGCCCCTACACCCAGAACCAGACCCCTGACCAGCAGGAACAGCGAAACGCTGCTTGAGTACTAAGAATCAGCCCAGCGCCCCTCGTGGAGTCCTCAGCCCTCGGCGCCGGTGGATATCAGGCTGTCAGGGGCTGATCGTGTGGGATAGAAACGGTCGCATGGACGCCGCAGTGCTTGAACAGATGCTGGACGAGATCTTCGATCACGCCGTCGTCCACCACGGATACACCAGCTACATGCGCGACTACGAGGTCATCGTCTACGTGACGGCGGATCCCCGCACAGACGTCGCGCCGGGGTGTCTGCGGTACCTCTTCCGGTGCTGCGTTGAGGCCCGGTGCGAATCGTCCGTCCTGCCAGAGACCTGGCGTGTCTCTTTGAACGATCGCCTCATCGATCATGAGACGGGCGTCGACCTTGATGGATACGTCTGGGGCCTGAAGTGGCACTCCCTGTACCCAGGTGCGAAGGTCCTCCCGGAGTCGGAAGCGACCCGTCGTTGGGCGCAAGCCTTGGGGATCGACTTCCATGAAGTTCGCATTGAGACCAACGCGCACCGCATCACCCTGCTCTTCTCGGACCTGCAGGTCAGCGAGGTGCCGGACGGCTACGCCTCCTTTCCCACGGAGTAGCGGGTATCCCTTTCACCCCGACGAGCTGCTGAGTGGGCGTAGTGGCACCCGTGTGGCACGGCCTCGAACACGACGAAGGGCCAGCCTGGGAGGAAACCCTCCTGAGCTGGCCCTTTTGCTGTGCCCCCGGCAGGATTCGAACCTGCGACACCCGCTTTAGGAGAGCGGTGCTCTATCCCCTGAGCTACGAAGGCGGGGTGGCGTGGTGTGGTGCTGCGCCGCGGCCAGTGTAGCGGGTGGTGGTGGGGCGGTCGGATCTGTTTGACGTTGGTAATTCGGTTCGCTCTGTCGGGGGGAGGGGCCTAGCACCGGCGCCGTTGTGTCGGACAGTGTTCGGGATTTCGGACGGGGTTTCGGGCGGGTGTCCGGGTGGTTGGTCGGAGCGCGGGTCCTGGCCGCGGGTGCGCCCGTGTGGCGGGGCGCCCTGCAGAACGGAGGTGACGCCGTTGAACGCGGTGATCGAGGCGCGCGGGCTGTCCAAGGTGTTCCATACGACCGTGCGCCGGCCCGGGCTCGGCGGGGCGCTCCGGTCGCTCGTCAGCCCGGAGCGCGTGGCCAAGGTCGCGGTGCGGGACGTCGACTTCCGGGTGGGGAAAGGGGAGTTGCTCGCGCTTCTCGGGCCCAACGGCGCCGGCAAGTCCACCACGATCAAGATGCTCACCGGCATCCTCACCCCCACCTCCGGTGAGGCTCTCGTCGCCGGTGTCGTGCCGCACCGGGACCGGGAGCGCAACGCCCACAACATCGGCGCCGTCTTCGGGCAGCGGACCCAGTTGTGGTGGGACCTGCCCGCCCGGGAGTCGTTCGCGATCCTCCGTGACATCTACGGCGTTCCCGAGGACCGGTACCGGGAGCGCATCGCGGAGTTCGACGGGCTGCTCGAACTCTCCGAGTTCTGGGACACCCGCGTCCGGCATCTGTCCCTCGGGCAGCGCGTCCGGTGCGATCTGGCCGCCTCCCTGCTGCACGACCCTCCCGTCGTCTTCCTCGACGAACCCACCATCGGCATGGACGTGGTCGTGAAGGAGCAGGTCCGGCGGTTCCTGCGGCACCAGGTCGAGGAGCGGGAGCGGACCGTACTGCTCACCACGCACGACATGACCGAGGTCGCCCGGCTCGCCGAGCGGGTCGTCCTCATCAACCACGGCCGCATCGTCCTCGACGGGCCGCTCCAGGAGATCCGGCGGCGCTTCGGCGGCACCTGGCAGATACGCGCGACCCTCGCCGACGCCGCCGACCTCCAGGAGATCGAGCGCCAGGAGCGGTTCGCCGTCGGTGACGGTTCCTGCGGCAGCGACGGTTCCGGTCAAGGCCGCGGTTCCGTCCGCGGCGACCGTCCCGACGGCTCCGCCGGTCCGGGCGGCTCCGCCGGTCCGGGCGGTCCCTTCGGTGGTCAGCGCGACCTCTCCTCCCTGCCCGGCTTCGCCGGGATCGGCGTCCTGCGCCGGGAAGGGCCCCGCGTCGTGTTCGGGCCCGTCGGGGACGGCGCCCCCTCCGTGCACGAGGCCCTGAAGGTCGTCATCGGACGTTTCCAGGTCACCGATCTCGCCCTGGAGGAGAACGACCTCGAGGACGTCATGCGCTCCGCCTATCTCAGCGACGTGCCGGGGCAGGGCGCCCTCGCGCCCGAGGGCTCGTCCTCCTCCCCTTCCTCGTTTTCCTCTCCGTCCTCGGACCCCTCCGCTCCCTCGGACCCCTCCGCCTCCTCGGACTCCTCTTCCTCGGCCGCCGTCACCTCCACCTCCCAGGGCGGCTGACCATGGTGCCTACCCCGACCCCGACCCCGCCCCCCACCCGGGCCCCTTCCTCGGTTCCCGCACCTGCCCCCACCCCCACCCCGGCCGTCCGCCTCACCCTCTCCCGCCTCCGGCGCATCGCCTCGGTCACGCCTCGGGGGGAGTTCCTCGCCCCGCCGCGGATGACCGCCACCGCCGTACGGCTGCTCGTGCAGGTGTGTCTGGTCGTCTACCTCTGGCGGGGCCTGTACGCGAACACCGAGTCCAGCGCCGGGCTCGACGAGACCCAGGCCGTCGGATACGCCGTACTCGCCGTGCTGGCGGGCCGGATCCGAGGGCTGGACCGGCGGGCCGGGCGCGACACCGTCATCCAGCATCTCCACTTCGGCACGATCGTCTACTGGTACCTGCGGCCCATGCGGCCCCAGCGCTACTACGCGCTGCGCGCCCTCGGCGACCAGGTGTACGGCTTCGGCTGGGTGCTCGGCGGTTACGTGCTCTGCCTCGCCGCCGGGGTCGTCGCCCCGCCCGCCTCCGCCGAGGTCGCCGCGGTCTTCGCCGTGAGCATGCTGCTCGGCCAACTCGTCCTGTACTACGTGATGATGCTCGTCGACCTGCTGTGCTTCTGGACGCTGCGCAACGAGGCGGCACTCCTCATCCTCGTCTTCGCCCAGAACCTGCTCTCCGGTGTGTACGCGCCCCTGTGGTACTTCCCGGACTGGTTCATCACCCTCAGCGCGTTCCTGCCGTTCCAGGCGACGCTCGGCGTGCCGCTCTCCATCTACGTCGGCCGCATCGGGGTCGGTGACGCGTTCGGGCAGATGGCGGTCCAAGGGGTGTGGATCGTGCTGCTCGCCCTGCTCACCCGCCGGCTGTGGGACATGGCCGGCTGTCGTGTCGTGGCCCAGGGAGGATGACCGTGACCACTCCGTCCAGCAGTCCGTCCACGCCCACTCCGTCCACGCCCACGCCGTCCACGACCACTCCGTCCACCAGCGCGGGCCCCACCGCGTCCGTGAGGGGGGTTCGTGCCGCCCGTGTCGTCTGGCGGATCACCAAGCTCAACTTCAAGGCGCGGCTGGAGTACCGGGGCGAGTTCCTGATGGGGGTCGCCATCGGGGCGATCTGGCAGGTCTCGATCATCGTCTTCGCCACGGTGCTGCTCACCCGGTTCCCCGGGCTCGGCGGCTGGTCCAGCTCCGACGTGCTGCTGATCGCGAGCATGCGGATGCTCGCCCACGGGCTGTACGTGCTGTTCCTCGGCCGGATCCAGTACATGAACGTCCTCGTCCAGGAAGGGATCGTCGACCCCTGTCTGATCCGGCCCATGCCGGTGTACCGGCAGGTCCAGCTCGCCTTCTTCCCCGTCAACGCCATCGGTGACCTGGTCGTCGCGGTGGGGCTGTTCGCCGCCGCGCTCCAGCGGAGTTCGCTGGACTGGACGGCGGGGCGGATCGTGTACGTCGTGGCGGGCGTCCTCGGCGGGATGCTCGTCGAGGCGGCGCTGTTCACGGCGCTGGCCGCCGCGGCGTTCCACTTCCCGGCCACGTCGTACTGGGCCCAGTGGCTGGAGGAGCTGATGGGCACCTTCGGCAGCTATCCGCTGAGCATCCTGCCGAAGGCCGCCTCCGCCGCGTTCACGTTCGTCGTGCCGCTCGCCTTCATCGCCTACTTCCCCGCCGGGGTGCTGACCGGGCACGGGGACGACATGGGCGTACCGCGGGCGCTCGCGGTGGCCGCGCCGTTCGTCGGCCTGGTCGCCTTCGTCCTGTCGCGGCTGCTGTGGAACTGGAGCCTGAGCCGGTACACGGGCGTCAACGGGTGAGACGTTCGTCAGGAGGACGTCCGTCAGGAGGACGTCCGTCAGCAGGATCTTCGTCAGGAGGACGTCCGTCAGCAGGACCTTCGTCGGCAGGACGCCCGTCAGGAGGTGGGCGGCGCGGTGACGGCAGGCGCGTCGCCCTCCTGTCCAGCGCGCGCTCCACCCCGTACCGGAAGCCCTGCTGCTAGGCCGGCATCGCCGGTTCCCGTACGTCAGACGCCGGCCACCCGGCGGAACCTCCCCGCCACGCGCAGCTCGCCCTCGATCCGGTGCACCGTCGCGCGCAGTTCCGGCAGGACCTCCTCCACGCACTGCTCCACCGTCCGTCGGCTGCTGTGCATCGCGACGTTGACGGCGGCCGTGACGCGGCCGTCGCGGTCGTGGACGGGGACGGCGATGGAGCGGAGGCCCTCCTCCAGTTCGCCGTCGACGAGGGCGTAGCCGTCGGAGCGGACGCGTTCGAGGACGGCGAGGAGTTCCCGGGGGGCGGTGACGGACCGCGGGGTCAGCGGGACGAGGCGTTCGGGGAGGGAGACCTCCGGGAGGAGCCCGGCGAGCATCACGCGGCCCAGCGACGTGGCGTACGCGGGGAACCGGGTGCCGAGGGTGATGTTGACGCTCATGATCCGGCTGGTGGCGACCCGCGCCGTGTACTGCACCTCGTCCCCGCCCGCGGTGAGGACCGCGAGGGACGCCGACTCGTGGACCCGCGCGGAGAGTTCCGCCAGGTGCGGGGCGGCGATCCGGGAGAGCGGCAGCATCGACAGGGGCGGGAAACCGAGGCCGAGGACGCGCGGGGTGAGGCGGAAGACACGGTCGTACGACTCGACGTACCCGAGGTGTTCGAGCGTGATCAGCGCCCGGCGGGCCGTCGCGCGGGCGAGGCCGGTGGTTCGGGCGACGTCGGTGAGGGTGAGGTCGGCGCGGCCCTCGCCGAACGAGGTGATGACCGTCAGGCCACGCGCCAGCGACTCGATGAACTCCCGGCCCAGTTCCTGCTTGGACGCGCCCGTCCACGCGGCGAGACCGGACGGAGGTGGAGAGGGAGAGGTGGAGCGAGAGGCGGAGCGAGAGGGGGACAGGGCGTCGCTGTCCGGGGTGGCGGGCTCGCGCGAGGCCGCCGCCAGTTCCTCCTCCATGCGCGTCACGGTCGCCCGCAGCCGTGGCAGCAGCGTCGAGCGCAGTGAGTCGGTGGTGTGGCGGCTGGTGTGGCTGACGACGCTCGCCACGCACGCGACCCGGCTTGTACGGGGGTCCCGTACGGGGACGGACACCGCGACCAGGCCCGGCTCGATCAACTGGTCGTCCAGCGCCCACCCCTGGGCGCCCGCCGACGCCGTACGGGCCTCGAAGTCGTCGTACGCACCTGCCCGCGGCGGCACGGCCGGGAAGCCGCGGCCCTCGGGATCGGCCTCGCGGCGGGCACGCCACCGGGCCCAGTCGGCGGGCTCCCACTCGGTGGCGAACAGGGGCCCGGGGGCGGTGCGTTCGGCGGGGAGGAGGTCGCCGATGCGGAAACTGAGGGACATCGCGCGGCGGCGGGTCGCCTGGTGGATGAAGCGGACGCCGTCCCGGTCGGCGACGGCGAGTGACACGGATTCGTCCAACTCGTCGGCGAGGGCGTCCGCGTGGGCGTCGAGGAGACGGGGGAGGCGGATCGAGGCGAGGTAGGCGTTGCCCAGTTCCATCAGCCGGGGGGCGAGGACCGCGTCGCGGCCGTCCAGGCGTACGTAGCCCATGCGGGCCAGGGTCGCGGTGATGCGGTCGACGGTGGAGCGCGCGAGTCCGGTCGCCTTCTCCAGGGCGCTGAGACTCAGCACGCCGTCCGCCTCGGTGAGCCGCCGCAGCACGCTGATGCCCCGCATGAGGGGGGCCACGGCCTCGGGGGGTGCGGGGGGTGTGGGGCCGACGGGGGAGACGGTTCCGGGTCCGTCTTCGGGGAGGGGGCCGACTCCGTCTCGGGTGACGGGGCCGGGGCCGGAGTCGAAGCCGGGGCCGGGGCCGGGACCTGGGGGGAGGCCGGGGCCGGAGTCGGCGTCACGCGGGACGTTCGGGCGCATGGGGCCACGGTAATGCGGGCCGGCCGCGTGGCTCGGCACGGTACCCGGTCGTCGGGGGCCGGGCGCCCACCAGCACGGGAGCGTACGCGTGCCCGGGAGAGCGCGGGTGGTGCGGTGGCCGGTCGCGAGGTTCCCCGCGCCCCTGAAAGCCACGGGCCACGCCCGGCCTTCCCCGCCTCCGCCCTCCGCCTCAGCGCTGACTGATCACCACCCGGTGGTTCCCCGCCTCCGCCCTCCGCCTCAGCGCTGACTGATCACCACCCGGTGGTTCCCCGCCTCCGCCCTCCGCCTCACCGCTGACTGATCACCACCCGGTGGTTTCCCGCTGCGTCCGTTCCCGTCACCGCCGGCTGATAACCACCCGGTGGTTTCCCGCCGCGTCCGTTCCCGTCACCGTGATGCTCACGCCCGCCTTCGTGTCCGTGAACGTCTCGCCGGGCACGAGCGGCGCGTCCGAGAGTTCCGCGTGGACGTTGGGGCTGCGGGTGCACCCCCCGCTGTCGCGGCGGGAGTCGTGGACCTTGATGGGGCCGTTGCCGGTGTCGACGTCCGCGTCGACCCGGTAGACGAGGACACCGGGACGGCAGACGGCGACGTCGTTGCCCGCCCGGGTCCGCAGTTCGACGGCGTACGCCGTGCGGGGTGTCAGGGGCACCACCACCAGCTTCGGTCCGCCGGGCTCGGCGAGCGGTGTGAGCGTGTACTCCGCCGCCCCCGGCTCCGCCACGCAGCCGACCTGCGTCGCGTCGAGCCAGCCGAGCTTCCACTTGTGCCAGCCCAGCATGTCGTTGTCGACGCCCCAGTCCTCGCTCATGATGTCCCAGTGCCCGACCGCGCCCCCGCCCTCGTGGGTGTAGAGGTCGGGCAGGCCGAAGACGTGGCCGTTCTCGTGGGGGAGGACGCGGTAGCCGGTCTCGTGGTACGTGCCGGAGCCGTCGTCCTGGCGGCTGTAGACGAACGACGTGTTGGCGACGGGGATGCCGTCCGCGACCGGCGCATCCCGGTTCCCGGCGAACGTCACGGACAGCACCGTGTCGAGGGCGGAGGGCCCCGCGTTCGGGGTGACGAGCACGTTGACCAGGTCGTACGTGCGGAAGTCGACGAGGGGATCGGCGACCCGCACCATGTCCTGGACCAGCCGCCGGTAGCCGGGCTCGAAGGGGACGCCGCGTTCTATCCCGTACGAGCGGAACGTCCCCGGCATCCGCAGCCACTCGGTGACCGGGGTCTCGGGCCGGTAGTCGATACGGCCGTAGCTGCTGGTCCGGAACCATTTCTGGGTCTGCGGGGCGAACTCGGCGAAGCGGTCCATCGCGCCGCCCTCGCCGGGCGCGTCGGAGAAGTCGATCATCAGGTTGAGGGCGCGGACCGTGCCGGTGGAGCGGGAGTAGCCGGGCGGGGTGGGGATGCCCTCGGACATCTGGACGCCTGGCCGGCCGCGGATCATGCAGGGGTCGAGTCCGGAGCCGGGGGCCACGGCGACCGCTCCCGCGACCGTGCTCGTCTCCTTCGCCACGAGGTGCCCGGTGCCGGCGGAGGTGCTGACCGCGAGGGTGAGGGCGGTGACGGAGGCGAGGGCGACGGACCGGCGGGGGCGTATGCCGCCCGTGCCGCCCATCCCGCTGGTCGCGTGGGTGCCGTGCGTGCGGCGTGCCCGCCACGCGCGCCGGAGCCGCGGCCGGCCGGGCACGGTCGGCCGACGCTCGGGTATCCAGCTTCGGCGGAACGGCTGCTGCATGCACGCGCCCTTCGCTCCACGGCAGCCGCCCGGGCCACGGCCGCACCCTTTCGATCACCCTGGGACGGGGGGAGCGGGGGCGCGCGCTGGATGGGCCGAACGAGGGGTTCCCGCTGATGGCGGCGTGACCTGGGTCACTCCGGCGTGAGGCCCGCCGCAATGTGACCCAGGTCACCGGAAATCTCCTCGGCGGCGGGAAATAACCGGGGACGGTATCCCCGTTTAGCCATGTGTCCGAGCGAAACGGGGAAACCCTCCCCGGATCCCGCTCCCCAGAACGTCAGGAGGCACGCCGTGCAGACCGCCACCCCCGTGCGCAAGGTTTCCCGCCCCCGGGCGGACGCGCTGCGCAACCGGGAGCGGATCGTCACCGCCGCCCGGGAGATGTTCGTCGAGTTCGGTCCCGACGTGCCGCTCGACGAGATCGCCCGCCGGGCCGGCGTCGGCAACGCCACGGTGTACCGCAACTTCCCGGACCGCGACGCACTGGTCCGCGAGGTCGTGTGCTCGGTCATGGACCGCATGGCGCTGGTGGCGCAGGGCGTGCTCGAGGAGAACGGCGACGCGTTCGAGGCGCTGTCCCGCTTCGTGCACTCCGCCGCCGACGAGCGGATCAGCGCCCTCTGTCCGATGATCCAGAGCGCCTTCGACAAGAACCACCCCGACCTGGAGGCGGCGCGCGAACGGCTGGAGGACCAGACGGCCGCCATCATGGAGCGGGCCCAGCGGGCCGGACAGCTCCGTGACGACGTCGGCGTCGGCGACCTGATGCTCGCCGTCGGCCAGCTCAGCCGCCCCCCGGCCGGCACCCAGTGCGTGGGCGTCGACCGTTTCGTCCACCGTCATCTGCAGCTGCTGCTCGACGGTCTGCGGGCCCCGGCCCGCTCCGAACTGCCCGGCACCTCCGTCACGATGGAGGGCCTGCGCCGAGCCTGATCCGATCCGACCTCTTCTCTCGCCGGTTCCGCCAGCAGCGCATCGTCGCGCTCCGACGCTTTCACCTGACGTTCTCCGTCACCGATTCACCTGACTTTTTCCGTCACGAAGTCCCGAAGTGGGTATCCCCATGTCTGCAACAGCCCGGAACGTCCCCGAAACGGTGGACGACGCGCACTCCAACCGCTGGAAAGCGCTCGTGTTCATCGCGCTCGCCCAGCTGATGGTCGTCCTCGACGCGACCATCGTGAACATCGCCCTGCCGTCCGCACAGCAGGACCTCGGGATATCCGACGGCAACCGCCAGTGGGTCATCACGGCGTACGCCCTGGCCTTCGGCGGTCTGCTGCTCTTCGGCGGCCGCATCTCCGACCTGTGGGGGCGCAAGCGCACCTTCGTCACCGGTCTGATCGGTTTCGCCGGCGCCTCCGCGCTGGGCGGCGCGGCCACCGGTGAGGCCATGATGCTGGGTGCCCGGGCCCTTCAGGGTGCCTTCGGCGCGCTGCTCGCGCCCGCCGCGCTCTCCCTGCTCGCCGTGATGTTCACGGACGCCAAGGAGCGCGCCAAGGCGTTCGGCATCTACGGCGCGATCGCCGGTGGCGGCGGCGCCGTGGGCCTGATCCTCGGCGGCTTCCTCACCGAGTACCTGGACTGGCGCTGGACGTTCTTCGTCAACATCCCGTTCGCGGTGATCGCCGCGGCCGGCGCGTACTTCGTCATCCGTGAGCCGGAGGGCGGCCGCAACCGTTCACCGCTGGACATCCCCGGTGTGGTGCTGTCCACCCTGGGTCTGGTCTCGCTGGTCTACGGCTTCACGCGCGCCGAGTCCGACGGCTGGAGCGACGGTGTGACCATCGGCCTGTTCGTCGCCTCCGCGGTGCTCCTCGCCGCGTTCGCCCTGGTCGAGTCGAAGGTCAAGGCCCCGCTGCTGCCGCTGCGCGTGATCACCGAGCGCAACCGGGGCGGTGTCTACCTCTCCCTGGGCCTCGCGGTCATCGCGATGTTCGGCCTGTTCCTCTTCCTGACCTACTACCTGCAGATCGTGAAGGGGTACTCCCCGGTCAAGACCGGCTTCGCCTTCCTGCCCATGATCACGGGCATGATCGTCGGCTCCACGCAGATCGGCACCCGCCTCATGACCCGGGTCGCGCCGCGCCTGCTGATGGCGCCGGGCTTCCTGCTCGCGGGCGTCGGCATGCTGCTGCTGACCCGGATGGAGATCGACTCCTCGTACGCGACCCTGCTCCTGCCGGCCCAGCTGCTGCTCGGCCTCGGCATGGGTACGGCGTTCATGCCGGCGATGTCCCTCGCGACCCACGGTGTCGAACCGCGTGACGCGGGTGTCGCCTCCGCGATGGTGAACACCTCCCAGCAGGTCGGCGGCGCCATCGGTACGGCCCTGCTGAACACGATCGCCGCGTCCGCGACCACGTCGTACATCCAGGACCACATCGCCACGGCGACCTCCCGCCCCCAGCAGCAGCTCGTCCAGCTCCAGGGCATGGTCGACGGCTACACCAGCGCCATCTGGTTCGCCGTCGGCATCCTGGTCCTGTCGGCCGCCATCGCCTTCACCTTCGTCACCACCGGCAAGCCGGACATGACGGCCACCGCCGGTGCGGGAGAGGGCGCGGCGGACGAGGTCAAGGTCCCGGTGATCGCCCACTGACCGGACGAACCCCACTGACCGGGCGAACCCCACTGACCGGAGGAACCCCACTGACCGGACGAACCCCGCGGACGGGTTCGACCTGAGGGGTGTGGGGCCCACGCGGCCGGCCGTGTACGGCTCACGGCGGCGGAGGGTCCCCACGCCCCCGGCGCCCCACCCCCCCGGTGCGGCGGAGCGGCTAACGCAGCCACGGCAGGTCGGCCCCCGCCTCCTTCGGCTGAAGCCCCTCGGCGATGATCTCCATGATCTCGCCGAGGGCTTTCTGCTGTTCCGGCGACAACCGGTCGAACAGCGCCTGCCGCACCGCGGCCACATGACCCGGCGCGCTCTTCTCCAGGGTCTCGAACCCGCCGTCCGTGAGCACGGCGAACTGTCCCCTCTTGTCCGAAGGGCAGTCCTCGCGTCGCACCCATCCGTTCTTCTCCAGGCGGGCGACGGCGTGCGAGAGGCGCGAGCGCGTGATCTTCGTGTGCATGGCCAGTTCGGTCATCCGCAGCCGCCGGTACGGGGCGCCGGACAGCACCACGAGCAGGTGGTAGTAGAGGTGCGGCATCCCCGCGTCCCGCTGCAGCTGGCGATCGAGGTGGTCGTCGAGCAGGGTCGTGCCATGGATGTAAGAGAGCCAGATGCGCTGTTCTTCTTCGGTGAGCCAGCGGGGTTCTTCGGCGGCGGGCGGTGTCTTCATACCTCCACTCTACGAGGACCCTTCTTGAATTTTGAACTATAGAGATGTAAGGTGAAACTAGAAATATTGAGACTTCAACTACTGGGGAGCCGGGCGAGGTCTCAACCAACCGATGAGCCTGGAGCGACCCGCCGCGGCCCGCTTGAGGACGGCGTGCTCGACGTGCTCCGCGAGCCGTACGTGCCGAGGCGGAGCCCCGCACCTCGCGGGTCGCGTGTGCCGAGGGAGTCACCCCTATGTCCGCCGCCACCGCCGAACGCATGCCGACCCTCTATCTGAGCCACGGCGCGCCCCCGCTCGCCGACGACCCGATCTGGCCCGGCGAACTGGCCGCCTGGGCGGGCACCCTGGCCCGCCCCAAGGCGATCCTCATGGTCTCCGCCCACTGGGAGGAGGCCCCGCTCGCCCTCGGCGCGGTGGAGACCGTCCCGCTGGTCTACGACTTCTGGGGCTTCCCCGAGCACTACTACACCGTCCGGTACCCGGCGCCCGGCGCCCCCGAGCTGGCCGCGTCCGTACGCAAGCTGCTCCGGGCCCCCGGCACCCCGGTCCAGGACATCCCCGACCGGGGTCTCGACCACGGGGCGTACGTCCCGCTCGTCGAGATGTTCCCGGAGGCCGACATCCCGGTCCTGCAGATCTCCATGCCGACCCTGGACCCGGTGAAGCTGATGGACATCGGCCGCAGGCTGGCCCCCCTCCGGGACGAGGGCGTCCTGATCGTCGGCTCCGGCTTCTTCACCCACAACCTCGCCGCGCTCCGCCAGGGCGGCATCCCCGCCTGGTCCGCCGAGTTCGACGACTGGGGCAACCGGGCCCTGGAGTCCCGCGACTGGGACTCCCTCCTCGACTTCCTCCACAAGTCCCCGGCGGGCCGGTTCGCCCACCCGCGCACCGAGCACTTCGCGCCCCTGTTCGTGACCATGGGTGCGGCCGAGGCCGCCGGCGAACTGGACGCCCAGCGCTCGGTGATCGACGGCTTCTGGATGGGCCTGGCGAAGCGCTCGGTCCAGTTCGGCTGACGGGCCTGCCGCGGGGCGGGGCGCGGGAACGGCAGCGCGCCCCGCGTGGGCCTTCCCCGCGACGGGGCTTACAGGTCCTTCTCGTACCAGGCCACGTCCCAGTAGCGGCCGAACTTCCGCCCGACCTCCCGGTACGTGCCCGCGTGACGGAAGTCGAAGCGTTCGTGGAGGCGGGTGGAGGGCTCGTTCGGCTGGGCGATGCCGGCGTAGGCGCGGTGGACGTCCTCGGTCGCGAGCGCCTCGAACAGCGCCTTGTACAGCAGCGTGCCGACGCCCCGGCCGCCCGCGTCCGGGGCGAGGTACACGGAGACCTCCACGGACGTGTCGTACGCCGCCTTCGCACGGAACGCGCTGCTCGTGGCGTACCCGAGGATTCGCTGTGAATCCTCCGCGGTGGCAACTATCAGGCGATGCCGACCGTCTACAAGGTGGGAGAGCAGCCACGGACGGCGCTCCTCCGGAGTGAAGGCGGACGTGTCGAACGTGATGGCCGTCTCGCGGACGTAGTGGTTGTAGATGTCGGTGAGGGCGTCGAGGTCGGCCTCGACTCCTGGTCTGACCTGCACCTCTGTGGACCCGGCGGACATCACGCCCCCTCCTGTGGCCGCACAGGGTACTGCAAGATCAGAAAAATAGTGGACTTGGTTGGGAATTCTGTCCTGATTCCAGTCGTTGTTTCCTTCGGAAGCCGGGCACTCGGGAGAGTGTCCGAGCGGCCTTGTCACGTCACGTAGGACCAGACACGACCCTGCCAGCCCACCATCGCAAGGGAGCACGCATGGCAACCCGTGCCGTCGCCGCTCGTCGTTCGTCCGCCGCCGGCGGGAGCGACGCGGCAAGCAGCGTTCGCGCCTCTGGCGGCGAGATCGCCGACCGCGACCTGGTCGGCATGTACCTCGACGAGATCGCGCGTACACCGCTGCTCGACGCCGCCAAGGAAGTCGAGCTGTCCCAGATCATCGAGGCGGGTGTCTTCGCCCAGCAGATCCTCGACGGCGAGGAGGAGGCGAAGGCGGACGCGACCCGTGAGGAGCTGGAGGCCCTCGTCGCCGACAGCGACCGGGCCAAGGACATCTTCATACGGTCGAACCTCCGCCTGGTCGTGGCCGTCGCCCGGCGGTACCCGCGCAGCGGTCTGCCCCTGCTCGACCTCATCCAGGAGGGCAACGCGGGCCTGGTCCGCGCGGTGGAGAAGTTCGACTACCGCAAGGGCTTCAAGTTCTCGACGTACGCCACCTGGTGGATCCGTCAGGCGATCACCCGCTCCATAGCCGACCAGTCGCGCACCATCCGGCTGCCCGTCCACCTGGTCGAGGAACTGGGCCGCATCCGGCGGGTGCAGCGCGAGTTCAACCGGGAGCACGGCCGCGACCCCGAGCCCCAGGAGATCGCCACCGAGCTGGGCTCCACCCCGGAGCGCGTCAGCGACGTCCTCGACTGGGCCCGCGACCCGGTCTCGCTGAACATGTCGGTGGACGACGAGGGCGAGACCCAGTTCGGCGACCTGCTGGAGGACACCTCCGCCGTCTCGCCCGAGCAGTCCGTGCTGACCCTGCTGCGCAGCGAGGAGCTGGACAGCCTCATCGGGCGGCTCGACCAACGCACGGCCTCCATCATCAAGATGCGGTACGGCATCGAGGACGGCCGCGAGCGCACGCTCACCGAGGTCGGCAAGGAACACGGGCTCACCCGTGAGCGGATCCGCCAGATCGAGAAGCACGCGCTGCTCGAACTGAAGAAGCTCGCCCGCGACACGGGCTTCGACGCGGCGGCCTGACCCGCCCGGCCGGGCCACGACGCGGCGGCCCCACCGGCCGCCGCGCCCGGCCCCGCCGTCCCCGCCCGTCCCGTCGCCCCGCCGCGCGCGGCCCGCTGCCGCCGGGACTGGTCCGGTGGGTGGTCGTCGGGCATGAACCCTTCCCTGCCGGCTCGCCCTGCCCCGGTTGTCGACCGCCGGTTCGACCAGCCGGTTCGACCAGCCGGTTCGACAAGCCGGTTCGACAAGCCGGATCGGCCCATCGCTGCCAGCCGGATCGGCCCATCGCGACCGCCGCTTCGGCAGCTGGTTCCGCGGTCGGTTCGGCCGCTGGATCCGCCCTCGGTTCGGCCGCTCGGAGTCCGTCCGGCCCGCCGTGCGGAGCACGCCACGGCGTACGGTCGTACGTCGGCCATCGGCCACACGTTGGCCGTAGTCCATCGCTTCAACGCCCCGATCCCGGGGCACAAGACTTGCGGGCCCACCACTCCACCGGGCCCGGAGCCGAACGGCCCGGGACCTGGAGCCAGACGTTCCGGAGGAGCCGGGGGCACCGCACCGCAGCCAGTGCCGCCATCCGAACGCCACCGACCGCCGTCCTGCCCGCGCACCGAGCCGGCCCGCAGACCGACACGACCCGCCCCGGTGAAGTCGCCTCACCATCGAGGTCGCTTCACCACCGAAGCCAACTGAAACCGAGTCCCGACGCTCTCCCCCCAGTGCCGGGACTCCCCAGAGCCGGGCTTCGGCGCCTCCCCCCCCGGCGCCGGAGCCCGGCTCCTCTCTGCCGTCACCCGTCACCCGTCACCCGTCATTCGTCAGTCGTCAGTCGTCAGCCGTCGGTGCCACCCGTCGCCCGAGTCAGTCGGGCGCCCAACTGGCGCAGGTGATCGACCAGTTCCGGTGGCTCGTGCACCGTGAACTCGTGGCCCAGCAGGGCGATCCGTACCGCGAGCCACTCCACCGCTTCGCCGGTCGAGGCCCGGACGCGGCAGCTGTGCTCGTCGACGGGTTCGGGCGGGGCGAACCAGGCCGGCAGCCGGGCCGCGACGACCTCCTTGGGCGCGGCGAACGTGACCTCGAACGTGTACGTCTCCTGGCGGCGCCGCATCGACTGCTTCAGGTACTCCGCCGCGTCCCCCGTGGGCAGTTCACGCGGTGCGAACCGGGCGCCGGTCGCGAAGGGCTCCTGGACGCGGTCGACGCGGAAGGTGCGCCAGTCGGCGCGGTCGAGGTCGTAGGCGACCAGGTACCAGCGGCGGCCGGTCGACACCAGCCGGTACGGCTCGCAGTGGCGCCGCGAGTCCGTGCCGTCGCCGGCCCGGTAGGCGAAGCGGAGGCGCTCGTTGCCCGCCACCGCCGACGCCATCACGGTCAGCGTCTCGGGTGCCACGGTCGCCCCGTCGCCGCTGGTCAGCGGGGTGGTGGCGGCCTGGAGCGTGGACACCCGGTGCCGCAGCCGCGAGGGCAGTACCTGCTCCAGTTTGGCCAGCGCCCGTACGGAGGCCTCGTCCACGCCCTCCACGGCGTGCCCGGCGCCGGCCCGCAGCCCGACCGCGATCGCCACGGCCTCCTCGTCGTCCAGCACCAGGGGCGGCATGGCCTTGCCGGCCACCAGCCGGTACCCGCCGTCCGCCCCCATGCTCGCCTGCACCGGATAGCCCAGCTCCCGCAGCCGGTCGACGTCCCGGCGCACCGTACGCCGCGACACCCCCAGCCGGTCGGCCAGCTCACCGCCGGGCCACTCACGGGGCGTCTGGAGCAGGGACAGGAGCTGAAGGAGCCGCGCCGGGGTGTCCGTAGTCATGGGGTCGAGGATGCCGCAGAAGTAGGACACGATCTGACCTACTAGGGCCCTACCTTCGACGCATGACCTCACCCACGAACGCCCTGAAGGGGCGCGACCCCCGTACGGCGCCCGACGCCTCTCCCGACGGCGGCACCGACCGCAGGCGGTGGATCGCCCTCGCCATCGTCATGACCGCCGCCTTCATGGACCTCGTGGACGTCACGATCGTCAACATCGCGATTCCGTCCATCCAGCGGGGCGAGGCCGCCACGGTCAGCCAGATCCAGTGGATCACCGCCGGTTACGCCCTCGCCTTCGCCGCCGGGCTCGTCACCGGCGGCAGGCTCGGCGACATCCACGGCCGCCGGCGGATCTTCCTGCTCGGCATCGGCGGCTTCACCGTCGCCTCCGCGCTGTGCGGCCTCGCCGCGAACCCGGAGATGCTCGTCGCCGCACGGATCGCGCAGGGCGCCACGGCCGCGCTGATGGTGCCGCAGGTGCTGTCGATCGTCCACGCCACCTTCCCCGCGCACGAACGCGGCAAGGTGTTCGGGCTGTTCGGCGCGATCGTCGGCCTCGGCGCCGTCTCCGGGCCGCTCCTCGGGGCCCTGCTCATCGAGTGGAACCCGCTCGGCCTCGAATGGCGGGCCATCTTCCTGATCAATCTCCCGGTCGGCGTCGCCGGGCTGCTCCTGGGCCGCCGTTTCATCGCCGAGTCCAAGGCCCCGCACGCCCTCAAGCTGGACCTCGTCGGTGTCGCCCTCGTCACCGGCGGCCTGCTGATGCTGCTCTACCCGCTCACCCGCGGCCACGAGCTCGACTGGCCGCTGTGGGGACACGCCCTGATGGCGGGCTCGCTGGTGGTGTTCGCGGCCCTCGTGGCGTACGAGCGGCGCAAGACCGCGCGCGACGGTTCCCCGCTGATCGAACTCTCGTTGTTCAGGGTGAAGAGTTTCGCGGCCGGCATCGCCGTGCAGACGGTGTTCGGTGTCGCCCTCGGCGTGTTCTTCCTCGTCTGGACCCTCTACCTCCAGACCGGCCTCGGCTGGAGCGTCCTGAAGGCCGGCCTGACAGGCGTGCCGTTCTCCGTCTCGGTCTCGATCGCGGCCGGGATGTCGGTGCAGAAGCTCGTCCCGCGCTTCGGCCGCAAGGTCCTCCAGGCGGGCGCGCTGCTGATGGCGACCGGCGTGCTGCTCTACCTGTGGGAGTCCGAGCGGTACGGCCTCGCCATCACCCCCTGGCAGATGGCGCTTCCGCTGGTCGTGATGGGTGCGGGCATGGGGCTCATCGTGGCCCCGCTGACCGACGCGATCCTCTCCGGGGTGCCGCGTGAGCACGCGGGTTCCGCGTCCGGGCTGATCAGCACGGTGCAGCAGATGGGCAACGCGCTCGGACTCGGCCTGGTGGCCGTGGTCTTCTTCGGCGCGATGGACGAGCCCCTCGTCCCCGCCGGGATCGGCCCCGCCTTCGTCGACGCCTTCGAACACGCCCTCGGCTGGGTGGCCGCGGTGCTCGTCGTGATCTTCCTGCTGATGTTCGCCCTCCCCGGACACCCCGTGGCGGCCGGGCACGACGCCCACGAGGCCGAGGGCGACGGTCAGGCCGCGGGTGCCGGTGAGGCCGAGGCCGACGGCGCGGTGACCGACGGCGCGGTGACCGACGGGAGCGGCACGGGAGAGGCGGAGCGCGAGCCGCAGCTGGCCCACTGACCGATGTCGCCGCGACGCGTCGGTCGCGGCGACGGCCCACAGGCCGACGGCCGACAGGTCGACGGCGACGCGGCGCCCGCGAGGCGGCGACGGCGCCGCCGACGCGCAATGCGGCGACGGCGACGCGGCGACCGGCACGGAGACGGGCCCGGCACCCGAGACCAAGGGTGCCGGGCCTCCGCTTGTGCCCGAGTGATGCCCGAACCTGTTTACTTTCTGGAAATCCAGGCGTAGCCTCCCGAACGAAACCACAAATTCGGGCATCAGTCGGAGGCGAACGGACATGTACGCACCGGAACGGCAGCAGGAGATCCTCCGGCTCGCCCGTGACGGCGGCCGGGTGGACGTGGTGTCGCTGGCGGAGGAGTTCCAGGTCACGGCCGAGACCATCCGGCGCGACCTGAAGGCCCTCGACCGCGCCGGCCTCGTCCAGCGGGTCCACGGCGGCGCCATCCCCGCGGGACGCCTGGACTTCGAACCCGACCTCGCCGAACGCGAGAGCACGGCCGCCGACGAGAAGGACCGCATCGCGCAGGCCGCACTCGCCGAACTGCCCATCGACGGCACCGTCGTCCTCGACGCCGGTACGACCGTCGCCCGCCTCGCCGCCGCCATCCCGCTGGAGGCCACGCTCACCGCGGTCACCCACAGCCTGCCCATCGCGGCCCGCCTCGCCGACCACCCGGGCATCCAGCTCCACCTGGTCGGCGGCCGCGTCCGCCACCGCACCCGCGCCGCGGTCGACGCGTGGGCGCTCCGCGCCTACGGCGAGATCCGCGCCGACGTGCTCTTCGTGGCGGCCAACGGTTTCTCCCCCGCTCGCGGTCTGACCACCCCCGACCTCGCCGAGGCCGCGGTCAAGCGGGCCGCGATGGCCGCCGCCCGCCGCGTGGTGCTGCTCGCCGACTCCTCCAAGTGCGGCCAGGAGCACTTCGCCCGCTTCGGCGCCCTCAGCGACGTCGACCTGCTGATCACCGACAGCGGCCTGAGCCCCGAGGACGCCCTCGCCATCGAACGCGACGGCACCGAAGTACTCCGCGTCCCGGGTGCGGGTGCGGGTGCGGGTGCGGGTGCGGGTGCAGGTGCGGGTGTCTCCGTGGGAAGGGCCGTGGGCAACGCCACGGGCAAGGGTGCCGTCAACGGTTCGGTCGCGGACCGCCCCGCCGGCCGGAAGGCCCGCGCATGATCCTCACCGTCACCCCCAACCCGTCCCTCGACCGCACCTACGAGGTCCCCTCCCTCGACCGCGGCGAGGTCATCCGGGCCACCGGCGAACGCATGGACCCGGGCGGCAAGGGCGTCAACGTCTCCCGCGCGGTGGCCGCCGCCGGACAGCGCACGGTGGCCGTCCTGCCGCTGGGCGGCGCGCCCGGCGCCCTCGTCGCGGACCTCCTCGACGCCCAGGGCATCCAGGTCGCACGGGTCCCCGTGGCCGGTGCGACCCGCTCCAACATCGCCCTCGCCGAGGCGGACGGTGTCCTCACGAAGATCAACGCGCCGGGCCCGGAACTCTCCGCCGCCGAGCAGGAACTCCTCCTGGAGACCGTCCGCACCCAGTCCGTCCACGCCTCCTGGATCGCCTGCTGCGGGAGCCTCCCACGCGGCCTCGCCCCCTCCTGGTACGCCGAACTCGTCGCCCGTGCCCACGCCGCGGGCGCCCGGATCGCCCTGGACACCTCCGGCCCGGCCCTGCTGGCCGCGCTCCGCGAACGCCCCGACGTGGTCAAGCCCAACGCCGAGGAACTCGCCGAGGCCGTCGGCCGCCCCCTCGCGACCGTCGGCGACGCCGTCAAGGCCGCGGAGGAACTGCGGGAGATGGGCGCGGGCGCGGTCCTGGCCAGCCTCGGCGCCGACGGACAGGTCCTGGTGAACGCCTCCGGCACCTGGTTCGGCAGCGCCCGCGTCGACGCCGTCCGCAGCAACGTCGGCGCCGGAGACTCCTCCCTCGCCGGTTTCCTCATCGCCGGCGGCAACGGCCCCGACGCCCTGGCCTCCGCCGTGGCCCACGGCGCCGCCGCCGTCCAACTCCCCGGCAGCGTCATGCCGACCCCCTCCGACCTCGACCCGTCCGCGGTGACGGTGACGACGGAGGTACCGGTGGACCGCGACCTGAAGGAGCCGGTGTCATGAACGGGCTGGGGCGAGGCGCAGGAGCGGGCCGCGGGGGAGCGAACGTTCGTTTTGGCGACGGACGGGCGGCTGCCGGGGCCGGGGCCGGAGCCTGGGCGGCGGAGGAACCGCGAACGAACCTTCGTTTTGGCGGCGCCTCGGCAGCGCTCTACCCCGCTTCCCGCGCGCCCCGCATCCGAGGTCCGCGAACGAACCTTCGTTTTGGGGCCACCGCAGCCGCAGCCCACACCGCCTCCCACGCCCTCCGCGCCCGACTTCCGCGAACGAACCTTCGTTTTTCATTACCTCCCCGCCTCCCGGGAAGACGTAGCACCCCCGGCCCCGTCGGCCCTCTCAGCCCCCTCGGCCCCACGGGCCCCGTCGGTCCCCTCGATCCTGTCGGCCCCGCTGACCCCGTCAGCCCCGGCCCGTCCTGCCTCTCGGCCCCCGTGGCCGGCGCCCCCCACACTTCCGTCCCCACCCCCGCCCACCTCACCCCCCGGGCGATACGCGTGCGAAGGAGCCCGCGATGAGCGAGATGATCACCGCGGACCTGGTCGATCTCGACCTGTCCGCCGAGACGAAGGAAGCGGCGGCGCGTGCCCTCGCCGAGCGCATGGTGGCGAAGGGCCGGGTCACCGACCTGGACGGCTTCCTCGCCGACGTGGCCGCCCGCGAGGCGCAGATGCCGACCGGTCTCGACGGCGGTATCGGCATCCCCCACTGCCGTAGTGAGCATGTCACCGAGCCGACGCTGGCCTTCGGGCGCAGTGCCGCCGGCATCGACTTCGGTGCCGCCGACGGCCCCGCCGACCTGATCTTCCTGATCGCCGCCCCCGCGGGCGCGGACGACGCCCACCTCACGATCCTCTCCTCCCTCGCCCGTCAGCTGATGAACGCCGAGTTCACCGACGCCCTCCGCGCGGTGGACGACGCGGGCCGCGCCGCCGCTCTCATCCGGGGCGACGCGACGGACGAGAGCACCGAAGACTCCGCGGCGGCGCCGGGTGGAACGGCCTCCCTCGACGCCGCCGCGGGCAGCACACCGGCGCGGGAGCCCGCCCCTACGGCGGACACCGCGCCCGCGCCCGAGGCCACGCCTGCGGTGCCCGAGACGCAGGACGGGCCCGCCCCCGCCGACCGTCCCTTCCGGATCGTCGCCGTCACCTCGTGCCCCACCGGCATCGCGCACACCTACATGGCCGCCGAGTCGCTGGAGAACGCGGGCCGGGACACCGACGGCGTCGAGATCGTCGTCGAGACGCAGGGTTCGGCCGGTTTCACCCGGCTCGACCCGGCGGTCATCGCCGCCGCCGACGGCGTGATCTTCGCCCACGACGTCCCCGTACGGGAGAAGGACCGGTTCGCCGGGAAGCCCACCGTGGACACCGGTGTGAAGGCCGCCATCAACCGCCCCGCCGAACTGATCGCCGAGGTCCGGGGCAAGGCCGAGCGCGGCGAGGTCACGGCCGCCGCCCGCCCCGGCACCCCCGTGGAGCGCGCGGGCGAGCCCGGTGAGGGCTACGGCACGAAGCTGCGCAAGTGGCTGATGACGGGCGTGAGCTACATGGTTCCGTTCGTCGCGGCGGGCGGTCTGCTGATCGCCCTCGGCTTCGCGATCGGCGGCTACCAGATCAACGAGGCGAAGTCGGTCACCGAGCACTTCGACTGGGGTCAGGTCGACAGCTGGGGCGCCCTGCTGTTCCAGATCGGCGCCGCCGCCTTCGGCTTCCTCGTCCCGGTCCTCGCCGGTTACATCGCCTACGGCATGGCCGACCGGCCCGGTCTCGTCCCCGGTTTCGTCGGCGGCGCGATCTCCGTGACGATCGGCGCGGGCTTCCTCGGCGGTCTCGTCGCCGGTCTGATCGCCGGTGGTGTGGTCCTCGCGATCCAGCGGATCGAGATCCCGCCGGTGCTGCGCGGCATCATGCCGGTGGTGGTGATCCCGCTGGTGTCGACGGCGGTGGTCGGGTTCCTGATGTTCGTGGTGATCGGCAAGCCGATCTCCGAGGCACAGAAGGGGCTGACCGACTGGCTGAACGGTCTGTCCGGCACCAACGCCATCCTCCTCGGCGTCCTGCTCGGCCTGATGATGTGCTTCGACCTCGGCGGCCCGGTCAACAAGGTGGCCTACACCTTCGCGACGGCCGGTATCTCGGTCGCGGCGCCCAGCGACTCCGCGATGAAGATCATGGCCGCCGTCATGGCCGCCGGTATGGTCCCGCCGCTGGGCATGGCCCTGGCCACCACGCTGCGCAAGAAGCTGTTCACCACCACCGAGCGCGAGAACGGCAAGGCGGCCTGGGTGCTGGGCGCGTCCTTCATCTCCGAGGGCGCCATCCCGTTCGCTGCGGCCGACCCGCTGCGGGTGATCCCTGCCTCCATGGCGGGCGGCGCGGTCACCGGCGCGCTGGCCATGGCGTTCGGCTCGACCCTGCGGGCCCCGCACGGCGGCATCTGGGTCACCTTCCTGATCGGCAAGCCGTTCCTGTACCTGCTGGCCATCGCGATCGGTACGGCGGTCACGGCCGGTCTGGTCATCGTCCTGAAGGGCATGCGCAAGACCCAGCCGGGCAGGGCCGCCGAGGCCGCTCCCGCCGTCGAGGCGCAGACGAAGGAGCCGGTCGCGGCCTGAACCCCGCGACCAGATGCCGGCCGCAGTCCCCTCGTGTGGGGGCTGCGGCCGGCCGCGTTCCGCCGCGAGCCCCATGTGCCCCTTTGGGCGCCTTTACGACCTCTGTGACTTGTAAGCGTTACCTGCGAGATACGTCACCATCCGGGCCCAAAGTCCCGTCTGGTGGTGTCTACTGGATGGCATGCCTGAGCACGTGTCGATCCTCCAGTTGGTGGGCGTGGCCACCCTCGCCGTCGCGGCGGTCATCTGGGTCGCCGTGCTGGTCCGCGTTCTGCGCCGGGACGGCGAGGCGCATCGCGCCCGCTTCATGGAGTTGGCCCGGCGCCGTGGTGGGCGCCTTCGGGGCCTGCCCCACCAGCGCCGCAAGGGCCCGCACGTCGAGCATGTGGAACTGACCCCGGCCGAGCAGGACGCCTTCGCCTTCCTCGCCCGTCAGTTCACCGATGACCGTCTGGCCTGAGCGGCCGGCTCCGGGCCTTCCTGGCCCGGTTCCCCCTCACGCCCTACCCGAGTAACCCCGCCCGGCGCTCCATCGCGTCCCGGGCCGCGTCCTCCGTCGTGTAGACCTCGCACATGTGGCGACCGTCCGGGGTGGCCGTGTGCTCCACCTCCCACAGCGAGATCTCCTGCCCGTCGGTGAGCAGGAACGCGTGCTCGTAGAGCGAGAAGCTCAATCCGGGCCGACTGCCCCGGCGGGGCCGGTTCGGGCGGCCGAACGCCTGGGTGATCTCGTGCGCGAACGCGGTCCGCAGCAGCAGCGTGGCGATCTCGTCGCCGGGATGGTCCGGGTTCTCCGCCCGCCGCAGCAGCCGCCGGGCGTGGTCCGCGGAGTCGTCCGGTGTGTACGCGTGGCGCGGCTCGGGGAAAGCCGTCAGCTCCACCACCGTGGGCAGTTCGAAGTCCGGTGCGTCCGGAGGCAGTGGCAACCGCGCGGTGGCGGCCCGCAACTCCTCCTCGTCGATGTACACCTCGTGCTGGGTGTCGTTGCCCGGCACCGTGTTGTGCACCAGCTCCCACAGGGTGACCGCCGAGCCGTCGACGAGCAGCCATGTGTGTCGGTACGTCGCCCGGTGCAGGCCCGAGCTGTAGTGCGCGGAGTGCAACGAGCTGTCGTGGGCGAGGGCGCAGTCGAGCTGCCGTATGGTCTCGTCGGGCAGCTCGAAGGAGTTCAGGGCGCGACCGAGGAGTCGCGCGAGGTGCTCCTCCGGAGACTCGGGCGACTCGGCTGGTTCGTACGCTGCCGTCTCGTACGGAACGCTCAAGGTTTCTCCCGGCGTTGCTGCATGTCACCTTGTGGGTGCATACCGTAGCCCCTCGGTCGGACATCATGTCCGGGAACCGAGAAAACGTGCGTCCGTGAAACGGCCGGGCCGCGCGGTCGGTTCCCGCGCGGCCCGGCGAACTCCCTGACGGAAGCCCGGAAACCCTGGGTCAGACGACGCTTCCGGCCTTCCAGGCGCTCCAGGACATGTTCCAGCCGTTGAGGCCGTTGTCCGGCGCGACCGTGTCGTCGGGGGAGTTCTTGACGATCACCACGTCGCCGGTGAGGGAGTTGTCGAAGAACCACTTGGCGATCGTGTCGCCGTTCGCGCCGCGGACGTCCGCCAGGCCGACGCAGCCGTGGCTGGTGCCCTGTCGGCCGAAGGGCGGGTTGCCGCGGTTGTACCAGTAGTTGCCGTGGAGGAAGGTGCCCGACGAGGTCAGACGCATCGCGTGCGGCACGTCCGGGATGTCGTACTCCCCGCCGAAGCCGACCGTCGAGCCGTTCATCCGCGTCTGCTTGAACTTCTCCGAGATCACCATCTGCCCGTTGTACGTCGGGTTGTCGGCGCTGCCCGCGGAGATCGGCACCGTCTTGATCGTCTTGCCGTCCCGTACGACCTTCATCGTCTGGGTGTCGACGTCGACCGTGGAGACCTGCGAGCGCCCGACGGTGAAGGTCACCGTCTTGTCCTGCACCCCGTACAGCCCGTTCGCGCCCTCGACGCCGTCCAGGTCGATCTTCATCGTGACCTTGGAGCCGGCCTTCCAGTACTCCTCGGGCCGGAAGTCGAGCCGCTGCGCCCCGAACCAGTGCCCGACGACCTCCTGCCCACTGCTCGACGTCACCTCGATGTGCGACTGCACGGCCTTCTTGTCCGTGATCGCCTTGTCGAACGTGAACGACACCGGCATGCCCACGCCGACCGTGGTGCCGTTGTCCGGCGTGTACGTGCCTATGAAGCTGTTGGCGGTGGAGACCGTCGTGAAGATGGAGTTGGCGGCCGACGTCCTGCCCGCCGCGTTCTTCGCCGTCGCGGAGATCTGGTACTTCGTCCCTCGCTCCAGTTGCCCCTTGGGCCGCCAGGAACGCCCGTCCGCCGCGATCTCGCCCGGAACCTCGGTGCCTGCCTCCGTCGCGGTCATCTTCACCTCGGTCAGCTTGCCGCCGCTGACCTTCACGCCGGTGGAGTTGATCGACGCGCCCGTCGAACCGTCCTTCGCCGAGATCGTGATCCGTGCCGCCGAGTCCTTCACCGACGTCTTCTTGTCGCCCCCGCCCTTGTTGTCCGCCTGGGCGTCCCCACCGCAGCCGGTCAGGGTCAGCGCGCCGGCCACCAGCACGGCACAGGCCCCCATCACACGCCGCACAGCAATCTTCGGCCTCGTCACGATCTGCTCCACCTTCTACACGTCCACGTGATCTACGTCATCCGCTCCGGTCCGTGGAGAAAGAGCGACCGGGGGCCCGGAGGGTTCCCGACTTCCGCCCCACACGGCATCACGTGACAGAACCGGGACAATCGCCTCCCGCGCGAACCTCTACGACCCCCTCGACACCCCGCCCCGACACGCCGTTTCGGCACCCCGCCCCGGCACGCGTGCCGGGCCCCGGACGACGACCGCCCCGACTCGCGCGGTGAGGAACGGGCCGCCCGCCGCGACCGTACGGCTCACGCCCCCTCGCGGGCGCCCCCGTGCGACCGGCCCCCGTACAACTCCCCGTACGACGGCCACGTCCCGCCCGGTCCGTCCACCGACTCGGCCGCCCGCACCGCCCGGACGATCGCCCGCGTCACCAGGTCCGCGCTCGCCGCGAGGAGTTCGTTCAGGGCGAGCGGACCGGACTCCGGGACGAGCGGGCGGGCTCCGGTGGCCAGGGTGAACACCGTGTCGCCGTCGTTCAGCAGATGCACGGGCCGCACGGCGCGGGCGATGCCGTCGTGGGCCGTGCCGGCGAGCTTCTGGGCCTGCGCGCGGGTCAGTTCGGCGTCGGTTGCGACGACCGCCAGCGTCGTGTTCAGCGGGGGAGGCGGGCTCTTCGCAGCGGCCTCGGCGATCCTGCGGCGCGCGGCCTCGTGCACCTCGGCCGCCGGGTACTGCGCCCGCCCCTGGAACAACTCCCCGTACAGCACCCCCGTCTCCGGATCCATCACCGACCCCGCGGCGTTCGCCACCACCAGCGCGGCCACCGTGATCCCCGAGCCGAGCACGGTGCTCGCGGTGCCGACACCGCCCTTCAGCAGCCCGACCGTCGCCCCCGTCCCGGCGCCCACACATCCCTCCGCGACCGGGGCACCGAGGCCGCTCGCGGCAGCCGCCTCCACCGCGGCCCGGCCGGTCGCCGCGTCCGGTCTGGCCCGGAAGTCCCCGCCCCGGCCCAGGTCGAAGACGCAGGCCGCCGGCACCACCGGCACGACGTGCGCCGGATCGGGGCCGACCCGTACCCCGCGCCGCCGCTCCTCCAGCCAGGCCATCACACCCGACGCCGAGTCCAGCCCGTAGGCGCTGCCACCGGTCAGCACCACCGCCTCGACCTTCTGCACCAGGTTCCGCGGGTCGAGCGCGTCCGTCTCCTTGGTGCCGGGCCCCCCGCCGCGCACGTCCACGGCGGCCACCGCGCCGCCCTCCGGGGCGAGAACCACGGTGGTACCGGTCAGCCGGCCGCCGCCGGTCCGGGTGGCGTGCCCGACGCGCAGCCCGAGCACGTCGGTCAGGGCGTCCACGGGGCGGGGACGGTCGGCGGGCCCGGGGGCGCCGGGGGTCTCGGGTGTCATGGGTGTCCTTGTCTGCGGCCGGGACGCGAGCGTGTCGGACTGCGGCTGGGGATCCCTCAACCCCGGCCGGACGCGGCGGCCCCGGCCCCCTCCGCACCGGCCGTACGTGCCGTGAACGCCACGCCGATCGCCACCGTTCCCGCCGCCACGAAGCCCGCCGCCAGGACCGCCCAGTGCCCCAGGAACGTGCACAGCACCACCGCCAGCGCGGCCAGCGGCAGCACGGCCTGCTGAGCTGTTCCCGCCTTGTAGTGGCGGGCGTGCAGCGCCCACACCGAGAGCAGGTAGAGCGCGGTCGGCAGTGTCACGGCGGCCGACGCGGCCGGAGTCGACAGGTGCGCCTTGCTTACCGCCTCCTCCACCGCGACCTCCAGCCCGGCGCCGATCGCGGCCGCCGACGCGAAGATCAGGTAGTGGCCGTAACCCCACAGGAAGCTCTCCTTGTTGGAGCGCAGATGCCCGTGGATCGGCACCGTGAAGTAGATCCACCACGCGGAGAACACGATCAGCAGTCCGCCCAGCGCGATCGGCAGCAACTCGCCCAGCGCGTCGTTCTCGTCCGCGGCCGACTTCACGGCGACGGTGGCCGCCAGGATCGTCTCGCCGAGGACGATGATGGTGAACAGGCCGTACCGTTCGGCGATGTGACGAGGGTGCCAGGACGTGGCGAAGTCCTTCTCCGCGTACACCGGGACGCACAGCTCCAGGATCGCCATCCCCAGGAACAGCCACGGTCTGGCCGGCTCCGGCAGGATCAGCAGGCCCAGCCAGCCGACCTGGCACAGTGCCACACCGCCCGCGTAGCGCAGCGCCATGACGCGTTCGGCGCCCTCGGTCGACCGGGCCACCCGCAGCCAGTGCGCGGTCATCGCCAGCCGCATGATCACGTAGCCGAGCCAGACCAGCAGGAAGTCGTGGTCCTCGAAGGCACGGGCGATCCCGGCGGCGAGCACCAGCACACCGAAGATCTGGACGAGGGTGACGACCCGGTAGAGCACGTCGTCGTTGTCGTACGCCGAGGCGAACCAGGTGAAGTTCATCCAGGCCCACCAGATCGCGAAGAAGATCATCGCGTAGTTGACGATGCCCTCGGCCACATGGTTCTCGGCGACGGCGTGCACCAGTTGGACGCCCGCCTGCGCGACGGCGACGACGAAGCACAGGTCGAAGAAGAGTTCGAGGGGTGACGCGGCCCGGTGTGCCTCCCCGCGCCCACGGGCGACGAGCCGACGCAGCGGAGGCAGGCCGGCACCGGTGGGAGAGGCGGGAGCCGTGGCCGGGGCGGAGCCCGGCTCGGGGTCCCGCGCCGGGGGCGTCGAGGGTGTGGAACTGGACGTCATGGCGCCAAGCAGACCAGAAAACCCGGGGGAATTCTCGCTCAGGTGTTCAGGAGTGCGCGCGCGGGCCGGGGGAGTGCGCGGACGGGTCCGGTGACGGGCTCGGGCGGTGCGCGGGAGCAACCGGTGACTGGCTCGGGCAGGGGGTGGGGGTGGCCGGTGGCCGGGCTGGGGGCGTTCGCGCGGAGGCCCGTACTCTGGAGGCATGAGTAGCGCTCCCGCCCCCGAGCCGCGTGACCCCGAGGCCGCGCTGGTTTTCGACGACCCGCTCAGTCGGCCCTCGTCCGACGACTCGGACCACGGCTGGGGCGAGCGGCCCGGCGACGGCGGCGACAGCGCGGCCGACCTCAGGCGCTTCCTCGACGAGAAGCCGCCGCACCACCTCTGATCCCGCCGGGTGTGCGCCGCGCGGGCGGTTACTCGCGGTCGTGGCCCGAGCCGCGCTGGGCCACCAGGGCGTCGCGGATCTCCTTCAGGACCTCCAGCTCCGTCACCTCGATGAGCTCGTGGGTGCCCTCCTTCGCCTTCCTGCGGGCCTCCACACGCGCCAGGTACTTGGCCATCGGCAGGACCATCAGGAAGTAGACGACGGCCGCGGTGATGACGAAGCTGAGTGTCGCACCGAGCACCGAACCCCAGGCGATCTGGATGCCTTCCGTCACGGTGCCGTCCTCGGCGACGACACAGGGGCCCTTCAGGCAGCTGGTGTAGCTGTCGAGGTTCTTGGTGCCGAACGCCCCCACCAGGGGGTTGATGACGCCCTTCACCACGGAGTTGACGATGTTCGTGAAAGCCGCGCCGATGACCACGGCGACGGCCAGGTCGACGACGTTCCCCCGCATCAGGAAGGCCTTGAAGCCCTCCCAGACACTCGGCTTCTTCTTCTCGCTCACCACGAGGCCCCTCTGTGCTGGTTGTTGAACAAACGACTCCGCAACCTACGTCAAGGTCCGCTCCCACTGTCCAATTGGGTCCCACCAATGAGGGACTTGACGTGCGGCCCGTGGCCGGGCAACTCACCACAGTGTCACCGCCAGACGGGCGGTCGCGGCCGCGCCGGCCAGGCGCGCGGCCGTGGAGCGGGGCACCGACAGGACGATCAGGGCGCCGCTCTCGGTGGCGCTCGCCGCCGGCACCCGCGTCACGCGGGCGCCCCGCGCGACCACCCGCGCGGCGCCGCCCGCGGCGGACTGCTCCGCCGCGATCACGTCGACGCGGTCGCCGGGGCGCAGCAGCCGTACCGTCGCGCCGTCGGCGATGCGCACCGGAGCGGTGACCGTCCCGGTGGTGGCCCGGCGTTCGGGGACGGGGTCGGCCACGGGGTGTCCCCTGACCCGTTCCCCCTCCCCCTCTCGTCCCCCGGAGTCTGCCCCCGTCGCCAGCAGGGCGGCGGCGGTCACCGCCAGACCGGCCGCCACGGCACGCCTGCGGCAGCGGGCGAGGCGCCGCAACCGCTGGGCGCCGCCCCGCACCCGCAGCGGAGCGAAGTGCGGGACCTCGCAGGTGGGCGGCGCGTCGGCACCGGGCGGCCCGGCGGCCCAGGAAGGCCGGCGGGCCGCCACGGAGCCGGAAGGGTGCGAGGACGAGAGCGTGGGCGAAGGACGGGACATGGGTCACCACCTGCTGCGTGAGATCGACTTGCCGTCGCTCCCACCATGAGGCTTCGCGGCGAAGCCCGCCGGGACCTGTGGATCGTCCACCGGTTGTGGAAAACCCCTCCACCCGAACGAGGCGTTCCGGCCCGGCGGGCCACCCCCGCCGGGCCGGTCCTGGCCGGCTACGGCCGTCGGGCACCACCCGGTCAGCCAGTCACCCGGTCACTTCTCCACCGGTGCCCACGCCACCCCCGTCACGGCAGCTCGAACCCCGGGTCCATGCCCCCCAGCGCCTTCGTGCACAGGCAGTCGCGGGTGCCGGCCGGCGGCAGTGCGGTGATCGTGTCGAAGAGGACGCCGCGGAGGCGGTCGATGTTCGCGGCGAAGACCTCCAGGACCTCTTCGTGCGAGACGCCCTCGCCGGTCTCGGCGCCCGCGTCGAGGTCGGTGACGAGGGTGAGGGAGGTGTAGCAGAGCTCCAGCTCGCGGGCGAGGATCGCCTCGGGGTGGCCGGTCATGCCCACGACGGACCAGCCCTGCGCCTGGTGCCAGAGGGACTCGGCGCGGGTGGAGAAGCGGGGGCCCTCCACGACGACGAGGGTGCCGCCGTCCACCGGTTCCCAGTCACGGCCGCGGGCCGCTTCCAGGGCGGCCTTGCGGCCGGCGGGGCAGTAAGGGTCGGCGAGCGACACGTGGACGACGTTGGGGATCGTGCCGTCGGGCCGGGGCAGGCCGTCGAAGTAGGTCTGCTCACGGGACTTCGTGCGGTCCACCAGTTGGTCCGGCACCAGGAGCGTGCCGGGGCCGTACTCGGGGCGCAGCCCGCCCACCGCGCACGGGCCGAGCACCTGGCGCGCCCCGACGGACCGCAGCGCCCACAGGTTGGCGCGGTAGTTGATGCGGTGCGGCGGCAGATGGTGGCCGCGGCCGTGGCGCGGCAGGAAGGCGACCCGGCGGCCGGCGATCTCTCCCAGGAAGAGCGAGTCGCTCGGCGGCCCGTAGGGAGTGTCCACCTGTATCTCGGTCACGTCGTCGAGGAAGGAGTAGAACCCCGAACCCCCGATGACACCGATCTCCGCCCGGTTGCCCGCCGACGTTCCCGTCGACGTGGCCACCGTGTTGCCCGACTGCTCCGTGTTCGCCATGCCCGCACCCTAACCGGGCGGGGGGACGCCGAAGACCCTGCCGTCGGTGAAGGACGGCAGGGCCCGGAAGGAAGCGCCGCGCGGGTACTACGCCGCGGAGGTGCTGCTGGAGCTGGAGCTGGTCGAGGACGAGCCCGAGGACGACTTCGCGTCGGACGACGACGTCGAGGACGTGGCCTTCGCGTCCGAGGAGGACGACGACTTCGACGACGCGGGGCTGCTGCTCGACGACGAGCCGCGGCTGTCGTTGCGGTAGAAGCCGGAGCCCTTGAAGACGATGCCGACCGCGGAGAACACCTTCTTGAGGCGGCCGTTGCAGCTGGGGCACTCGGTCAGGGCGTCGTCGGTGAACTTCTGCACCGCTTCGAGGCCCTCACCGCATTCGGTGCACTGGTACTGGTACGTCGGCACTGGTCTTCCTCCTGGCACTCTCACTCGATGAGTGCTAACGACGATCCATAGTGACCTATTCCAAGGCCATCAGTCCACTGTCACCGGCACTCGGTGACCGACGACACGCGCGACGGTACGGCTCCGGGGCCGTGCCACCAGCCGTGAACGCAGCGCCAGCAGGGTCACCAGCGCCAGTGCCGTACCGGCCATCGGCACCAGGAACCCGGCGCCGCCCCACAGCCGGTCCTCCAGCTGTCCGGCGGCCGTGACGGCGGCCGCCTGGCCGAGCGCGACCGCGCCGGTCAGCCAGGTGAACGCCTCCGTGCGGGCGCCCGCCGCAACGAGGCTCTCGACCAGGGTGTAACCGGTGATCAGCGCGGGCGCGATGCACGTGCCGACCAGGAACCCCAGGGCGGCGAGCACGGCCACGGAGTCGGCGGTCCACAGGGCGGAGGCCACGAGCGCGAGGGCCGTGTACCCGGCGATCAGACGGCGTCGCGGAGTCGCCCGCCAGGCGATCGCGCCGCAGACGACGCCGGAGAGCATGTTGCCGGCGGCGAAGACGCCGTACAGGACGCCGTTCATGCCGGGCTCGCCGATCGACTCGCTGAAGGCGGCGAGCGACACCTGCATGCCGCCGAAGACGGAACCGATGCCCAGGAAGGCGACGATCAGGACGCGCACCCCCGGCACCGACAGGGCGGAGACGTGCTCCACGCGCGCGTGGGACGCCGGTACGACCGCAGGCTGCGTGCCCCGCTGCGCGGCGAAGAGCAGTCCGCCGACCAGTGTGAGCGCGGCCTCGGTGAGCAGGCCCGCGGCGGGGTGCACGGCCGTGCAGAGCGCGGTCGCCAGCAGCGGGCCGAGCACGAAGGTCAGCTCGTCCGTGACGGACTCGAAGGCCGCCGCGGTGGACATCAGGGGCGAGTCCTTGAGCTTGACGCCCCAGCGGGCCCGCACCATCGGCCCGATCTGCGGCAGCGACGCACCGGTCGGCACGGCGGCGGCGAACAGCGCCCACAGGGGGGCGTGGGCGAGTGCCAGCGCCATCAGGGTGAGGGCCGCCGCGGCGTGGACGAGGACGCCCGGAAGGAGGACCGCGCGCTGCCCGTGGCGGTCGGCGAGCCGGCCGCTGTACGGGGCGAACAGCGCCATGGAGACACCGGTGACGGCGGCGACGGCGCCCGCCGCCCCGTACGAGCCGGTGGTGTGCTGCACCAGCAGCACGAGGGAGAGCGTCAGCATCGCGAACGGCTGGCGTGCCGCGAAGCCGGGGAGGAGGAACGTCCAGGCGCCGCGGGTGCGCAGCAGCTGCCCGTATCCCGGGCGGGACGCCTTCGAGGTGACCGTGGATGCCACGGCCCGTGCCTTTCCGCCGCCTGGTAGCGCGGTCCCCAGGTCGCGGGGTCCGGGCGCCGAGAGCTGTCCTCTTGCGCTACTGCGGTAGATGCCGACGCCCACGGAAGGGGGCGATCCGGCCGCCATACGGTCGCGCCAGCTCTGCGTCAGGCAGAGTTGGTCCGATCAAGTGCGCCTTCATCGTACAGGGGCACGAGTGGTTCACCCTGTGAAAATGAGCACTACCGGCGGCCGGGCCTCCGAATCGTAACGGTGTGAACGGTTCGAAATCTGTTGTCAACGCCCCGCTGGGCGGCCGGACCCGCCGTTGCCGTTCCCCGTGCCCAGCCATCCCGCGAGCTTGCCGCCCTGGCCGACGGCCCGCAGGCGGCGCTCCGCGCTGTCGCGGACGGGGTCGGTGGCGACGACGAGGAGTTCGTCCCCGCGGCGCAGCACGGTGGTCGGCAGGGGCACGAAGGACGTGCCGTCGCGGACGACGAGGGTGACGGCCGAGCCCGCGGGCAGCCGCAGCTCGTTGACCTCGACGCCGTGCATACGGGACCTCTCCGGGATGGCCACCGACAGCAGGTGTCCGCGCAGCCGCTCCAGGGGCGCCGACTCGATGCCGAGGTCGGCGGCCTCGTCGCCGCTGCCGCCCAGCCGCAGCTTGCGGGCCAGCCAGGGCAGGGTGGGCCCCTGGACCAGGGTGTAGACCACCACCAGCACGAAGACGATGTTGAAGATCCTGCGGCTGTCCTCGACGCCGTTCACCATGGGGATGGTCGCCAGGATGATCGGCACCGCGCCGCGCAGGCCGGCCCACGACAGCAGGGCCTGCTCGCGCCACGGGATCCGGAACGGCACCAGGCCCACGACGACGCTCAGCGGTCGCGCCACCATGGTCAGCACCAGGCCGATGACGAGCGCGGGCCAGATGTCGTCGGCCATCTCGTGCGGGGTGACGAGCAGGCCGAGCAGCACGAACATGCCGATCTGGGCGATCCAGCCGACGCCCTCGGCGAAGCCCCGGGTGGCCGGCCAGTGCGGCAGCTTGGAGTTGCCGAGCACCATGGCGGCCAGGTAGACGGCGAGGAAGCCGCTGCCGTGGGCGAGCGCGCCGGCCGCGTAGGCGGCGACGGCGATGGCCATGACGGCGATCGGGTAGAGGCCGGAGGCGGGCAGGGCCACGTGCCGCAGGGCCCATGAACCGAGCCAGCCCACCGCGAGGCCGATGGCGGCGCCGATCGCCAGTTCGAGGGCTATCACGCCGACCAGGGTGTACCAGTGCTCGACCGGTCCGGCCGTGGAGAGCGCGGCGACCAGGATGACCACCGGGGCGTCGTTGAAGCCGGACTCGGCCTCCAGGGTGCCCGTCACGCGCGCGGGGAGGGGGATCTTGCGCAGGACGGAGAACACGGCCGCCGCGTCCGTGGAGGACACCACCGCGCCGACGATGAGCGCCTGCCGCCACTCCAGTCCGATCAGGTAGTGCGCGCCCGACGCCGTCACCCCGACGCTCACCGCGACCCCGACCAGCGCCAGCGAGCTGGCGGCCGGCAGGGCCGGCTTGATCTCCTTCCACTTCGTGCCGAGGCCGCCCTCCGCCAGGATGACGACGAGGGCCGCGTAGCCGATGACCTGCGTCAGTTCGGCGTTGTCGAAGTGGATGTCCCCGATGCCGTCCTGGCCCATGGCGATGCCGATGCCGAGGTAGACGAGCAGGCTGGGGAGCCCGCTGCGCGACGAGATCCGGACCGCGGCCACCGCGACCAGGAGGACGAGCGAGCAGACGAGCAGGAGCTGGTTGAGGTCATGGACAGTCAGAGGGTCGTACCTTTCTCGCCGAACCGCACGTGGCCCCCGGTGGTGGGCTGCCGAGCCCCGGAAGCGGACAGGTGCGCGTGAGGGCATACGAAGCCGATCACGGGAACCGTGCTGTGGGGTTACTTCAGTGCAAGTACTTCGTTACCTTACCTAACTCTTGACGATTTCTTGACGCTTGCGCGTGCATGATCGAACGTCCGTCTGCGCCAGTTCCCGACTCCGCGTCAAGTCGTGTCGGGCCCTGCGCCTATGGTTGCTCCAGCGTTCAGTACAAAGCACAGCCCGACCTGCCGCTCGTGTTAGGACAGCAAGGACAGCGATGCCCCCCAACACCACCGCCTCCTCCGGCCAGCAGTCCGGCAAGTCCGGCAGGAAGAAGGGGCGCAAAGTACGCCTTCTCCTGATCGTCCTGGTTCTGGCCCTCATCGGCGGCGTCGGCTTCGGGGCGTTCTGGTCGATCAGCACGGTCCGCGCCTCGTTCCCGCAGACCAAGGGCTCCATAACCCTGGAGGGCCTGTCCGGCCCGGTCGACGTCAAGCGCGACGGCTACGGGATCCCGCAGATCTACGCCTCCTCCGACGCGGACCTGTTCATGGCGCAGGGCTACGTCCAGGCGCAGGACCGGTTCTACGAGATGGACGTGCGCCGCCACATGACGGCCGGGCGCCTCTCGGAGATGTTCGGCGAGGGCCAGATCGACAACGACGAGTTCCTGCGCACCCTGGGCTGGCACCGCGTCGCCGAGGAGGAGTACAAGTCCACGATCTCGGCCGAGACGAAGAAGTACCTCGACGCGTACGCCAAGGGGGTCAACGCCTACCTCGCCGGCAAGGACGGCGAGGAGATCTCCCTGGAGTACGCGGCCCTCGGCTTCGCCAACGACTACCGGCCCGAGGAGTGGACCCCGATCGACTCCCTGGCCTGGCTGAAGGCCATGGCCTGGGACCTGCGCGGCAACATGCAGGACGAGATCGACCGGGCCCTGATGACCAGCCGCCTCGGCCCCAAGCAGATCGCCGACCTGTACCCGCAGTACCCGTACGACCGCAACAAGGCGATCGTCCAGGAGGGCGCGTACGACGAGCTGACCCAGACCTGGACCGACGGCTCGGGCACCTCGCAGTCCGCCGGCGGCTCCACGCAGGGCACGGGCGGCACCGGCACGGGCGGCGCGGGCACGAACACCGGCGGCACCGGGACCGGCACGGGCACCGGCGGCACCGGGACCGGCACGGGCACCGCGGGCGCCTCCTCCGACTCCTCGGCCGTCCAGACCCAGCTGGGGGGCCTCTACGAGGTCCTGGAGGACCTGCCCGAGGCCGTCGGCGTGAACGGCAACGGCATCGGCTCCAACTCCTGGGTCGTCTCCGGCAGCCACACCATCACCGGCAAGCCGCTGCTCGCCAACGACCCCCACCTGTCGGCCTCGCTGCCCTCCGTCTGGTACCAGATGGGCCTGCACTGCAAGTCGGTCTCCCAGAAGTGCCAGTACGACGTCGCCGGCTACACCTTCGCCGGGATGCCGGGCGTGGTCATCGGCCACAACCAGGACATCTCCTGGGGCATGACCAACTCCGGTGTCGACGTCACCGACCTGTACCTGGAGAAGCTCACCGGCGACGGCTACCAGTACGGCAGCAAGGTGCTGCCGTTCGAGTCCCGCGAGGAGACCATCCAGGTCGCCGGCGGCTCCGACAAGAAGATCGTCGTCCGCACCACCAACAACGGCCCCCTGCTGTCCGACCGCAGCAGCGAACTCGTCCAGGTCGGCAAGAAGGCCGGCGTCGACCGCGACGCCCCCGACCGCGGCGACGGCTACGGCATCTCCCTGCGCTGGACCGCGCTGGAGCCCGGCACCACCATGGACGCCGTCTTCGCGATGAACAAGGCCGCCGACTGGAACGGCTTCCGCAAGGCCGCCGCCCTGTTCGACGTGCCGTCGCAGAACCTGATCTACGCCGACACCAAGGGCCACATCGGGTACCAGCTGCCCGGCAAGATCCCCACCCGCGGCAAGGGTGACGGCTCGGTCCCCGCACCGGGCTGGGACACCCGGTACCGCTGGAACGGCTGGATCGACCAGGACGAACTGCCCTACGAGTACGACCCGGACCGCGGCTACATCGTCACCGCCAACCAGGCCGTCGTCGACGAGAAGTACCCGTACACGCTCACCACCGACTGGGGCTACGGCACGCGCGCGCAGCGCATCACCAGCCTGATCGAGTCGAAGATCAAGGGCGGCGGGAAGATCTCCACCGAGGACATGCGCCAGATGCAGATGGACAACAGCAGCGAGATCGCCAAGCTGCTCGTCCCGCTGCTGCTGAAGATCGACGTCAAGGACAAGCACATCCGGGAGGCGCAGAAGCTCCTGGAGGGCTGGGACTACACCCAGGACGCCGACTCGGCGGCCGCCGCGTACTTCAACTCGGTCTGGCGCAACATCCTCAAGCTCGCCTTCGGCAACAAGCTGCCCAAGGAGCTGCGGGTCAAGGGACAGTGCCTGTCCGTCGAGCCGGTCGACAGCACCGGTCCCGCCGACGAGGACCGCCGGGTGCGCGAGTGCGGCAAGCGCGACGCCGACCAGGCGCAGCCGGACGGCGGCGACCGCTGGTTCGAGGTGGTCCGCCGGATCATCGACGACCAGGACAACGCCTGGTGGTCCACCCCGGCGCTGCGCAACCAGGACGCCGCCGACACCCGCGACGAGCTGTTCGCGCGGGCCATGCGCGACGCCCGCTGGGAGCTGACCGCCAAGCTCGGCAAGGACATCGACACCTGGAGCTGGGGCCGCCTGCACCGGCTGTTCCTGAAGAACCAGACGCTCGGCACCGAGGGGCCCGGCCTCGTGAAGTACCTGCTCAACCGCGGTCCGTGGAAGCTCGGCGGCGGCGAGGGCACCGTCAACGCCACCGGCTGGAACGCGGCGGGCGGCTACGAGGTGGTGTGGGTGCCGTCGATGCGGATGATCGTGAACCTCGGGGACCTCGACAAGTCCAAGTGGATCAACGTGACCGGGGCGTCGGGCCACGCGTACAACGCGCACTACACGGACCAGACCGGCAAGTGGGCCAAGGGCGAGCTGCTCACCTGGTCCTTCAGCGACAAGGCGGTCCAGGAGAGCACGAGTGACACGCTGCTGCTGAAGCCGTGACCGGCTGACCGCGCGGAACACACGGAAGCGGCCCCCGCACACGCGTGGGGGCCGCTTCCGCGTGTGCGGTCACCGGAAGCGGCGCACCCCCGACGGCGTCACCGCCGCGTGCACCGGGCGGTCGTGCGGCTCCTCCGGGACCCGGTCCACGACCTCCGTGTCGTACAGCAGCACCACCAGCGCCGGGTCGGCGCCCGCGCGCTCCAGTCGCGCGAGGACACGGTCGTACGAGCCGCCGCCCCTGCCCAGCCGCATCCCGCGCGCGTCCACGGCGAGCCCGGGCAGGAGGACGACGTCGGCGGTGGTCACCGCGTCGGGGCCGAGGCGCTCGCCGGCGGGTTCCAGGAGCTCCATGCGGCCGCCGCCGTGCCGCACGGGCGCGAGGGAGCCCGCTCCCTCGTACACGCCCCAGTCGAGGTCGTTGTCCGGCAGGAGGGCCGGCAGCAGGACGCGCACCCCCCGCGCGCGGAGCATGTCGAGGAGCGCGAGGGTTCCCGGTTCGCGCCCCACGGAGACGTACGCCGCGACCGTGCGCGCCTGCGCCAGTTCGGGCAGACCGAGGGCCCGGCCGGCCAGGGCGTCCGCCGATATCCGCACGTCATCGTCCGTCAACCCGTTCCTCACCGCGAGGAACTCTGTGCGCAACGTTCTCTTGGGAGGCTTTGCTTCACGACCCATCTGGCTCACAGGTTGCTCCAGTACCCTTCTAATCTGCTCATATGAGAGCGAATTAACCGGAGCCACAGAATCTTCCTAAAGGCACCGGATATGGTTGCGGACATGACTGAGGCGAACCCCAGGATCAGTAAGGCTGTCATTCCCGCCGCGGGTCTCGGCACTCGCTTTCTCCCGGCCACCAAAGCCACTCCGAAGGAGATGCTGCCGGTCGTGGACAAGCCGGCGATCCAGTACGTGGTGGAAGAGGCCGCGGCGGCGGGGCTCGACGACGTCCTGATGATCACCGGACGCAACAAGCGTCCCCTTGAGGACCACTTCGACCGCAACCACGAGCTGGAGTCGGCCCTGGAGCGGAAGGGCGACGGCAGCAAGCTCGCCAAGGTCCAGGAGTCCAGCGACCTCGCGACCATCCACTACGTCCGCCAGGGCGACCCCAGGGGCCTCGGTCACGCCGTCCTGTGCGCCGCACCCCACGTGGGCAACGAGCCCTTCGCGGTCCTCCTCGGCGACGACCTGATCGACCCCCGCGACCCGCTCCTCCAGCGCATGGTCGAGATCCAGGAGCTGCACGGCGGCAGCGTCATCGCCCTCATGGAGGTCGCCCCCGAGCAGATCCACCTCTACGGCTGCGCCGCCGTCGAGCGCACCGAGGACGGCGACGTCGTCAAGGTCACGGGCCTGGTCGAGAAGCCCGACCCGGCCGACGCCCCGTCGAACTACGCGATCATCGGCCGCTATGTCCTCGCCCCGCAGATCTTCGACGTCCTGCGCAAGACCGAGCCGGGCCGCGGCGGCGAGATCCAGCTCACCGACGCCCTCCAGCAGCTCGCCGCGGACGAGAAGGTCGGCGGCCCCGTGCACGGCGTGGTCTTCAAGGGCCGCCGCTATGACACCGGGGACCGTGGCGACTATCTGCGTGCCATTGTCAGACTCGCGTGCGAACGTGAAGACCTGGGCCCGGACTTCCGGACCTGGCTTCGTAGTTTCGTAGCCGAGGAGATGTAGCCACTTTGAGCAGCGCCGCGACCCGCGCCACCGACCGTGACCACCTGTGGTCGGTGACCGAGCACCTGGAGGACGTCCTCGCCACCGTCCGCCCCCTGGAACCCATCGAGCTGCAGCTCCTCGACGCCCAGGGCTGCGTCCTGGTCGAGGACGTCACGGTGCCGGTGTCGCTGCCGCCGTTCGACAACAGCTCCATGGACGGGTACGCGGTGCGGGTCGCCGATGTCGCGGGCGCGAGCGAGGAGTTCCCGGCCGTGCTCACGGTCGTCGGGGACGTGGCGGCGGGCGCGGCCGAACAGCCCCACGTGGGGCCCGGCGAGGCCGCCCGCATCATGACCGGTGCCCCCCTGCCGCCCGGCGCCGAGACCGTCATCCCCGTGGAGTGGACCGACGGCGGCCTCGGCGAGGGCCCCGTCTTCGGGATGCGCGCCCGCAGCGCGAGCCCCGACGACGCCACCGGCCAGGTCGCCGTGCACCGCGGTGCCGAGGCACGCGCGCACGTCCGCGCGAAGGGCAGCGACGTGCGGGCCGGGGAGCGCGCCCTCGCCGCGGGCACCGTCCTCGGCCCGCCGCAGCTCGGCCTGCTCGCCGCCATCGGCCGCGCGTCGGTACGCGTACGCCCGCGCCCGCGCGTGGTGGTGCTCTCCACCGGCAGCGAACTGATCCCGCCGGGCGAGCAGTTGGCCGCCGGCCAGATCTACGACTCCAACAGCTTCGCCCTCACCGCCGCCGCCCGCGACGCCGGCGCGATCGCCTACCGTGTCGGCGCCGTCGCCGACGACGCCGAGACCCTCCGCGCCACCATCGACGACCAGCTCGTCCGTGCCGACCTCGTGGTCACCACCGGCGGCGTCAGCGTCGGGGCGTACGACGTCGTCAAGGAGGCCCTGGAGTCCGTCGCCGACGAGGACGAGGAGGGCGCCGGCATCGACTTCCGCAAGCTCGCCATGCAGCCCGGCAAACCCCAGGGCTTCGGCACCATCGGCCCCGACCACACCCCGCTGCTTGCCCTTCCGGGCAACCCGGTGTCGTCGTACGTCTCCTTCGAACTGTTCGTCCGGCCCGCCATCCGCACCCTGATGGGCCTGGAGGACGTCCACCGTCCGACGACCACGGCGACCCTGCGGGCACCCAAGGCGCTGGCCTCGCCCGCCGGGCGCCGGCAGTTCCTGCGCGGCACGTACGCCGACGGACAGGTCACGCCCGTGGGGGGCGCAGGATCGCACCTGGTCGCGGCCCTGGCGCAGGCCGACGCGCTGATCGTGATCCCCGAGGACACCGAGTCCGTCGAGCCCGGCACGGAGGTCGAGGTCGTCCTGCTGGGCTGAGGGTCCGCGGAGGCGATCTGCGCCCGCAGCGGTCCTGCTCGGCCGAACCGCCGAGGGTGGCGTACCGTGTCGCGCACAACAGGCCGCGCGCCGCGCCGCGACGGGCCCCGACCGGGAGCGCCACACCACCATGAGTACGCCGCAGGACCGACTGACCCACATCGACGAGGCGGGCGCCGCGCGCATGGTCGACGTCTCAGGGAAGGACGTGACCGCGCGCACCGCCCGCGCCAGCGGCCGGGTCCTGGTCTCACCCAGGGTGGTCGAGCTGCTGCGCGGCGAGGGCGTCCCCAAGGGCGACGCCCTCGCCACCGCGCGTATCGCCGGGATCATGGGCGCCAAGCGCACCCCCGATCTCATCCCGCTCTGCCACCCGCTGTCGGTGTCGGGCGTCAGGCTCGATCTGTCCGTCGCGGACGACGCCGTCGAGATCCTGGCGACCGTGAAGACCACGGACCGCACGGGCGTCGAGATGGAGGCCCTCACCGCCGTGTCCGTCGCCGCGCTCACCGTGATCGACATGGTCAAGGCCGTCGACAAGGCCGCGGTCATCACGGACGTGCGCGTCGAGGAGAAGACGGGCGGCAAGTCGGGCGACTGGAGCCGCTCATGACCGCCGCCCCGCACCCGTCCCCCGACCCCGCCCCGCACGGATCGGCCTCCGCCGTCGCCCCCACCTCCGCCGAGGGTGCTCGCGCCCCCTACCGCGCGCTCGTCGTGACCGCCTCCAACCGGGCGTCCGCCGGGGTCTACGAGGACAAGGGCGGGCCGCTGATCGCCGAAGGGCTGACGCGGTTCGGGTTCGCCGTGGAGGGCCCGCAGGTGGTGCCCGACGGGGACCCCGTGGAGGCGGCGCTGCGCGCGGGCGTGGCCGCCGGGTACGACGTGATCGTGACGACCGGCGGTACGGGCCTGTCGCCCACCGACCGCACCCCCGAGGCGACCCGCGCGCTCCTCGACCACGAGGTGCCCGGCATCCCCGAGGCGATCCGGGCGTACGGCCGGGACAAGGTGCCCACGGCGGCGCTCTCCCGGGGCCTCGCGGGAGTCGCCGGCCGCACCCTGATCGTCAACCTGCCGGGCTCCACCGGCGGTGTACGGGACGGTCTGGCCGTCCTGGAAACCCTGCTCACCCATGCCGTCGACCAGATCTGCGGCGGGGACCACCCGAGGTCGGCCGACGGCGCGGGCGCCCCGGCCGCCGAGCGGCACGAGCGGTCCTCCGGACCTCACGGGGGTGCGAGCTGAACAGCCCATCCTGGCCCGTGGTCCTGGTGGACGGCGATGTGGTCCTTCGGCCCATAAAGATGCGCGACCAGCGGGCCTGGCGCGAGGTCAACCGGCGCAACCGGGACTGGCTGCGGCCCTGGGAGGCCACCATCCCGCCGCCCACACCGAGCGGGCCCATCGCGCACCGGCCGACGTACCGTCAGATGGTCCGCCATCTGCGGGCGGAGGCGAACGCGGGCCGGATGCTGCCGTTCGTCATCGAGTACCAGGGGCGGCTGGTCGGGCAGTTGACGGTCGCGGGGATCACCTGGGGCTCGATGTGCTCCGGGCACGTCGGCTACTGGATCGACGAGTCGGTGGCCGGGCGCGGGGTGATGCCGACATCGGTGGCGCTCGTCGTCGACCACTGCTTCAGAACCGTCGGACTGCACCGCATCGAGGTCTGCATTCGCCCCGAGAACCGGCCCAGTCGGCGGGTCGTGGAGAAACTCGGATTCCGCGAGGAAGGGCTTCGCCCACGGTATCTCCACATTGACGGCGCCTGGCGTGATCATCTGGTCTTCGCCCTCACCGCCGAAGAGGTCCCCGAGGGGCTGCTGGCCCGTTGGCGGCGCGAACGGGCGCGGGACGCGCGCAACGCCGGATCCGACGCGGGCAAGCCGGGACCGACGTCATAAATAAAATACGTGTTCGAATTAAGGTGATCGCCCGGCGATCGAGTTGAACGACTCGAAGCGTTCTCGGTGCGTACTCGATTCGCTCTCGATGCGTGAAATTCCCGCTCTCAGCGGCCAGCTGATCGGATCGGTCACAAAAAAAGCTCGAAATATCAGCCAGATCGTGCGACACACCGGCCCAATTGGCGGATGGCCCCAAGCAAACCCCTCTACGGTGTGACCGTGAGCAGCAGCGGCCTCATCTACGCAGTCATCGTCGGGGCCTGGGCCGCCTACTTGGTGCCGATGTGGCTCCGTAGGCAGGACGAGCTGAACGAAGCCCGTCCGACGGAACGCTTCAGCACCGCCATCCGGCTGCTGTCCGGACGGGCGGGCATGGAGCGCCGGTACGCCAAGGACCTGCGGGCGCGCTCCACCGACGAGGGGGAGCCCGACGCCGACCCGGACGCCGTCACCGACTCGGTGGACGTCCGGGCCTTCGCCATGCCCCCGCACCGGGCGCACACGAAGGCCCAACTCCCCGTGGAGCGGGGTGAGTCACCGCAGCCTCCCCCACAGGCGCAGCAGCCGGGGAAACCAGCGCCACAGGGCAAGGCCGGCCCGCAGGGCAAGCCGGTGCCCCAGCAGCCCGGCGGTACGGGCAGGCCGATGGCCGCGCAGGCGGCCGCCGGGACGTCTGCCGGGGCCGGGGCGCACGGCGCCGCCCGCGCGAAGCCCCCGGCCGCCGCCTCGCCCTCGGTCTCCGCCGCCTCGCCCTCGGGCAAGCGGAAGGCGGCCGCACGCAAGGCCGGCTCGGCGGAGGCCATGGCACGCGCCCGGCGCTCGAAGGTGCTCGCGCGCCGGCGGCGCACCACCGTGATGCTCTTCCTCGCCTTCACCCTCGGCGCGGTGGTCGCCGCGGTCGGCGGACTCGCCTTCCTGTGGGCGCCCGCCGTCCCCGCGGTGCTGCTGAGCGCGTACATCGCGCACCTGCGCCGCCAGGAGCGGAAGCGGTTCGCGTACGTCATGGACCGCAGGCGGGCCGAGGCGGCGGCACAGCAACTCCGGGAGCGGCAGCCCAGGCGGCGGCCCGTGACCGAGGCGGTCGACGCCGACGAGCCGGAGGACGGGCCAGAGAGCGAGGAGACCAGGCCGGACCTGAACGCCCTCGCGGCCGACCGCCGGGCCCTCGTCGAGCAGACCGACCACGCCGAGTGGATCGACCAGCAGCGCGAGCGCCAGCGCAAGCCCGGCCAGGGCGAGAGCTGGGACCCGGTCCCCGTGCCGCTCCCCACCTATGTGACCGCGCCGGTCGCGCCGCGGGCCACCTCCGGGGTCGACCTCTGCGCACCGGACGCCTGGAGCTCCGCGCGCTCCAGCGCGGCCGACCCGCACGCCGGCGCGCGGGAGGCGGAGTCGGAGCCCGCCGCCGAGGAGGACCCTGCCGACGCCGGGTCGCCCGAGGCGGCCGACACCGCCGACACCCCCGACGGCGGTCGCTCCGACGCCCGCCGCGCGGCGTCCGCGCGCCGCTCCCGCGAGCGGGGCCGCACACCGCTCTTCGACCAGTACGAGGACGGCGACCGGCCCCGCGCGGCCAACGAGTGACTCCCGGTCCTCCTGTCCGTCCGCTCTCCGTCCGCTCCCTGACCAGCCACGAGCCGCCCGGAAGCGGATCGGCGGCCCACCCGGAACGGATTTCCAAGCAGCCGGATGGGGATGCTAGAGTTTCACTCGTTGCAAGGGCCTGTGGCGCAGTCCGGTAGCGCACCTCGTTCGCATCGAGGGGGCCAGGGGTTCAAATCCCCTCAGGTCCACGCAGCTCAGAGCCCCCAGTGGTAACCCCACTGTGGGCTCTGACGTGTTGTCAGGCCGTTACCGTGGGATCGCCTGCCATGGGATCACCTGTCGTGAGATCCCCTGTCGTGGGGTCGGCGGGCGGCGGGGCGGTGATCGTGTCGAAGTAGGGCCAGCCGTCCAGTTCGACCGTGTGGGCGGACGGGGAGCGGTCCAGTGCGGGGGACGCGGCGTCCAGGAGGCGGCGGACCGTGGCGGGTTCGTAGAGGTTGAGCCAGGTGCGGTCCGGGAGGCGGACCAGGTCGCCGGCCGCGAAGTAGCAGCTGGAGACGACCCGGTTCTCGGCCGGCGCGAAGACCAGGACCAGGCGGCGGCGGGGCCCCTCCGGGTAGAGGGTGAGCTTCAGCAGGCAGTGACCGTGGGTGCGGTGGGAGCGCCGGCGGACCGTCCAGTGCCAGGTGCTGTTCCCCACGACCATGCGGCGCAGGCGGCGGTTCTCCTTCACCCGGGTCACGCTAGGGGGCGCGGGGTGGCGGCGGCACGGGGATTGTTCGCGCCGCCGCGCCGCCCGCGTCCGTTCAGAGCGGCTTCGCGAAGCACAGGCTCAGTTCGTGGAAGCGGTAGTAGCCGAACTTGGCGCAGGGCTCGTAGCCGCTGGAGGTGTAGAGAGCGACGGCCTCGGGCTGCTTCGAGCCCGTTTCGAGGACCATGCGCGTACGGCCGGCCGTGCGGGCGTCGGACTCCAGCTCGGTCAGGATGCGGCGGGCCAGGCCCAGGCCGCGGGCCGCCGGGGTGACGTACATGCGCTTGATCTCGGCGTCCCCGTCCAGGTAGCCCTCGTCGTTCGCGTCCTGGGAGCGCCAGCCGCCCGTCGCGACCGGTCGGTCCTGGCCGTCGTAGGCGATCAGATACAGCCCGGCCGGCGGCATGAAGTGCGCCGGGTCGACATGGGTGGCGTCACCGCCGTCGCCGTAGCGGACGTGGTACTCGGCCTGGACCTCGTCGTTCAGTTTGACGGCGTCGGGGTGATCGAAGGGCACGGGACGGATAATCATGTTGCGGATCGTATAGCCATGCGTAGGGGAGGTTGGGTGGGTCCGTCGGATCTGGACCGGTTCCAATGTACGGGTATCGTGCAGCGGTGCTCACTGTGACCTCTGTGAACGTGAACGGGCTGCGGGCCGCCGCGAAGAAGGGCTTCGTGGAGTGGCTCGGCGAGACCTCCGCGGACGTGCTGTGCCTCCAGGAGGTGCGCGCCGAGCCCGGGCAGCTGCCCGAGGCGGTGCGGCAGCCCGAGGGGTGGCATGTCGTGCACGCGCCGGCCGCCGCCAAGGGGCGCGCGGGGGTGTCGCTGTACAGCCGGCGTGAACCCGACCGGGTGCGGGTGGGGTTCGGGTCGGCCGAGTTCGACGGCACCGGACGCTATGTCGAGGCCGATCTGCCCGGCGTCACCGTGGCCAGCCTCTACCTGCCCTCCGGTGAGGTCGGGACCGAGCGGCAGGACGAGAAGGTCCGGTTCATGGGGGAGTTCCTCCCCTACCTCAAGGATCTGCGCGAGCGGGCCGCCGCCGACGGCCGTGAGGTCGTCGTGTGCGGCGACTGGAACATCGCCCACCGCGAGGCCGACCTCAAGAACTGGCGCGGCAACGTCAAGAACTCCGGGTTCCTGCCGGAGGAGCGCGCCTGGCTCGGCCGCGTCTTCGACGAGGCCGACGGCGGCTACGTCGACGTCGTGCGCGCCCTGCACCCGGACGTCGAGGGGCCGTACACCTGGTGGTCGTACCGGGGCAGGGCCTTCGACAACGACAGCGGATGGCGCATCGACTACCACGCGGCCACCGCCCGGCTCGCCGGGAAGGCGGTCAAGGGGCTCGTGGAGCGTGCCGCCACCCACGCGGAGCGGTGGTCGGACCACGCGCCGGTGACCGTCGTCTACGACCTCTGATCAGCTCCGGGGGATCACGTCCGGCTACGTCTGCTCTTCCTCCAGGCCGGCCCGCCGCAGGCTGCGGTCCAGTGCCATCGACAGTTCGGCCTCCGCCACGCTCTTCGCCAGCGGGCGGAGGCGCACGAGGTCCTCGGGGGTGTGGCCGGGGTGGTGGAGTATCAGGTCGGTGAAGAGGGCGGCCAGGGCCTCGGCGTGGGCGCGGACCCGGCGGCCGGTGGCGAGGACGTCGGCCAGGGGGATGCCCTCGCGGACCAGGGCGGCGGAGACGTCGAGGAGGCGGCGGCTGATGTGGACGATCTCGCCGCCGTCGGTGGCGAGATAGCCGAGGTCGAGGGCCGCGGAGAGGTTCTCGGGGGTCGCCTGGTCGCCGAAGTGGTCGGCGAGGGCCTCGGGGGTGAGGCGGACCGGGGTCTCCTCGGTGGGCGCGCCGAGGCCCAGCAGTTCGCCCACGTCGCGGCCCTGGTCGAAGGCCTCGGCGAGTTCCGCGATGCCGTTCAGGGTGTGGCCGCGCTCCAGCAGCGCCGAGATCGTGCGCAGCCGGGCCAGGTGGGTGTCGTCGTACCAGGCGATGCGGCCCTCGCGGCGGGGCGGCGGGATCAGTCTGCGCTCCCGGTAGAAGCGCAGGGTGCGTACGGTGATGCCGGCCTCCCTGGCCAGCTCCTCCATGCGGTACTCGCGTCGCTCGCCGTCTGCTGCCACGCGGGAAGCCTATGTTGTACCGGCGGTAACTCGGCAGCGCTCCACCCCTACCCATCGGTACGGTCCTGCCCTACTCTCGCCATTGCGCCAGTGATTACTGGCGTGGACGTGAGGTGCGGACGCAGGGTGCGGACGCGGTGTGCGCACGCGATGAGGCGTGGAGGTACCGGATGGCCGGGCAGGGGCAGGGGCAGGGACACGCGGACGGGGACGGCGGGGGCAGGTTCTCGTACCCGCACGTCCGGGTGGCGGTGATCGGGGCCGGGTTCGGCGGGCTGGGCGCCGCCGTACGGCTGCGGCGGGAAGGGATCACCGACTTCGTCGTGCTGGAGCGGGGCGGCTCGGTGGGCGGCACCTGGCGGGACAACGACTACCCGGGGTGTGCCTGTGACGTGCCGTCGCATCTGTACTCCTTCTCCTTCGCGCCCAACCCGGACTGGCCGCGCACCTTCTCCGGGCAGCGGCACATCCGGGCGTACCTGGAGCACGTCGCCGACGTCTTCCGGCTGCGGCCGCACATCCGGCTGCGCTGCGAGGTCGAGCGGATGAGCTGGGACGCGCGGCGGCTGCGCTGGGAGATCGAGACCAGTGGCGGGCGGTTCTCCGCCGACGTCGTCGTCTCCGCCACCGGGCCGCTCTCCGATCCCAGGGTCCCCGACGTGCCCGGCATCGACTCCTTCCCCGGCGAGGTGTTCCACTCCGCCCGCTGGAACCACGACTACGACCTGCGCGGCAAGCGGGTCGCGATGGTCGGCACGGGGGCCTCGGCGATCCAGATCGTGCCCGCGATCCAGCCCGAGGTCGGCCGGCTGACCCTGTTCCAGCGGACCCCGCCGTGGGTGCTGCCCCGCGTCGACCGCGACATCAGCCGGGCCGAGCGGTGGCTGCACCGGCAGCTGCCCTTCACCACGAAGGCCCGGCGCGGGCTGCTGTGGGGCATCCGGGAGCTCCAGGTGCAGGCCTTCACCAAGCGCCCCGAACAACTGGGCCTGGTCGAGCGGATGGCCCGGCGGAACATGGCACGGGCGGTCGAGGACCCCGCCCTGCGCGCCAAGCTCACCCCCGACTACCGCATCGGCTGCAAGCGGATCCTGCTGTCGAACACCTACTATCCGGCGCTCACCCGGCCCAACGTCGACGTGGTCGCCTCCGGGCTCGCCCGCGTCGAGGGCTCCACGCTCGTCGCGGCCGACGGGACCACCGCCGAGGCCGACGCGATCGTCTTCGGCACCGGGTTCCACGTCACCGACATGCCCATCGCCGACCGGGTCGTCGGCGCCGACGGCCGCACCCTCGCCGAGTCCTGGGCCGACGGCGGGATGCGGGCGCTGCGCGGGGCTTCGGCCGCCGGGTTCCCGAACTGGATGACGATCATCGGGCCCAACACGGGCCTCGGGAACTCCAGCATGATCCTGATGATCGAGTCGCAGCTGAACTACATGGCGGACTTCCTGCGGCAGTTGGACGTGCTGGGCGGCCGGGTCGCCCTCGACGCGCGGGCCGACGCCGTGGACGCCTGGAACCGGCGCGTGCAGAAGCGGATGGAGCGCACCGTCTGGAACACCGGCGGCTGCACCAGCTGGTACCTCGACGCGCACGGCCGCAACACCACCATCTGGCCCGGAACCACCACCGAGTTCCGCGGCGCCACCCGGCGGGTGGACCTCGCCGAGTACGAGGTGCTGCGGGTGCCGCGCACCGGTACGGGGACGACGCGGGGGACGACCGCGACCGAGGCGACGAAGGTGGAGGCCGGAGCGTGACCCGACTGACCCAGGGGAAGCACGGGCCCTACGCCCCGCCCGTCGCCGTAAGGGAGCTGACGGCCGTGTCCGCCGACGGCGCGCGGCTGCACGTGGAGACCCACGGGCCGGACGACGCGCCCGCGGTGGTGCTCGTGCACGGCTGGACCTGCTCGACCGCGTTCTGGGCGGCGCAGATCCGGGACCTCGCCGTCGACCACCGGGTGATCGCCTACGACCAGCGCGGCCACGGCCGCAGCCCCGCCTCCGCCCGGTGCGGCACGGACGCCCTCGCGGACGACCTGGAGGCGGTGCTCGCGGCGACGCTCGCTCCCGGCGAGCGGGCCGTCCTCGTCGGGCACTCCATGGGCGGGATGACGCTGATGGCGGCATCGGCGCGGGCCGGTGTGCGGGAGCACGCGGCGGCGGTGCTGCTGTGCAGCACCGGCAGTTCCAGGCTGGTGTCCGAGGCGCTCGTCGTGCCCGGCCGTCCCGGACGCGTGCGCACCTGGCTCACCGCAAGGGTCCTCGGGTCGCGGGCGCCGCTCGGGCCGGTCACACCGGTGGCCCGGCGGATCCTGAAGTACGCCACCATGGGCCCCGGCGCGTCGCCGGTGATGGTCGAGGCGTGCGCGCGGATCGTGCACGCGTGCCCGGCGCGGGTGCGGCACGCCTGGTCGCGGGTCCTCGACACGCTCGACCTCGACCACGGCGTACGGGCGTTGACGATGCCGGCGGCCGTGCTCGTGGGCACGGCGGACCGGATGACCCCGCCGGTGCACGCGCGGACGCTCGCCGCCGCGCTGCCGGACTGCGTGGGGGTGACCGAGCTGACCGGTGTCGGGCACATGTCGCCGGTGGAGGCGCCGGAGGCGGTCACCGCCCGGATACGCGCCCTGGTGACGGCGTACGGACCACGGACCGAGCGGGACGAGTTGGAGGAGGCGGACGCATGAGCAGGGGCGGCAGCAGGGGCAACGTCCTGGAGGGGCGGGTGGCCGTGGTCACCGGGGCCGCGCGGGGCGTGGGGGAACTCCTCGCCCGCAAGCTCTCGGTGCGCGGGGCGAAGGTCGCGCTCGTCGGACTGGAGCCGGACGAGCTGAAGGGGGTCGGTGAACGCCTCTACGGCGAGAGCGGGTTCTGGCACGCCGACGTCACCGACCACGAGGCCATGGCGCGGGTCGCCACCGAGGTGAAGGAACGCTTCGGCCGGGTCGACGTGGTCGTCGCCAACGCGGGCGTCGCCAACGGCGGGCCCTTCGCCGACTCCGACCCCGACGCCTGGCGGCGGGTCATCGAGGTCAACCTCGTCGGATCGGCCGTGACCGGGCGGGTGTTCCTGCCCGCGCTCCTGGAGAGCCGGGGCTATCTGCTGCAGATAGCCTCCCTCGCCGCGATCACCCCGGCACCGATGATGACGGCGTACTGCGCGTCCAAGGCGGGCGTCGAGGCGTACGCGCACAGTCTGCGGGCCGAGGTCGGGCACAAGGGCGTGGGGGTCGGGGTCGCGTACCTGTCGTGGACCGACACGGACATGGTGCGCGGGGCCGATCAGGAGCACGCCATGCGGGAGTTGCGGCAGCGGCTGCCGTGGCCGGCCGGCAAGACGTATCCGCTGGGCCCGGCCGTGGACCGGATCGTGACCGGGATCGAACGGCGGTCCGGGCATGTCTACGGACAGTGGTGGCTGCGGGGCATGCAGGGCGTACGGGGGTATCTGCCGGGCCTCATCGGGACGTTCGCGCCGCGCGAGGTGCGGCGGTTCGAGGGGCGGCTGCGGGGGATGCCGACCGGGCTCGTCGGCGCGGGGGGCGCCGCCGACGAGCGGGAGCGCCAGGTGGCCGGTGACCGTGAGTGAGTGATCGAAATGCGTGGGATGTCCGCCCGTGTTTGTCTGGTCGAGGCCCGATCCCCTCACCCACAACGGGAGTGAAACCACATGGGCATGAAGGACCAGTTCCAGGAGAAGACCGAGCAGCTCAAGCACCAGGCGCGGCAGAAGGCCGGGCGGGCTCCGCAGGAGACGCAGCGGCCGTCGCCGGAGGAGCGCGCGCGTCAGGAGCGTGAGCGGGCTCAGCAGCAGCCTGGGCAGCGCGGCCGGCAGCCTCAGGGCGAGCGCGAGCGCGACCTGCGTGACGCCGAGGACCGGTTCCAGCAGGACCACGACTTCTGAGTCGAGCGTCCGCCGCGGTCCCGAGCGGGGCGCCCTCCTCACCGGGGGCGCCCCGTTCGCGTGTCAGCCGCCGTTCCTCGGCGGCAGTTTCGGGCGGGACCTGTCCGGGACGGCGCCGTAGTCCGGAGGGCTCGCCGCGGGCCGGGTCCTGAGGAGTTCCAGGGCGAGGTCCACGGCGGCACCGAGCTGGGAGTGGCGGCCCTCGGCCCAGTCGAGGGGGGTGCGCAGGGCCTCGACGTCGGGCAGGACGCCCCGGTTCTCGACGGACCAGCCGTACGCGTCGAACCAGGCCGCGTTCATGGGGACCGTGATGACGGTGCCGTCGCCGAGCTGGTGGCGGCCGGTCATGCCGACGACGCCGCCCCAGGTGCGCTGGCCCACCACCGGGCCGAGCCCCAGCAGTTTGAAGGCCGCCGTGATCATGTCGCCGTCGGACGAGGTCGCCTCGTCGGCCAGCGCCACCACCGGCCCGCGCGGCGCGTTGGAGGCGTACGACACCGGCTGCGCGCCCCGGGTGAGGTCCCAGCCGAGGATCCTGCGGGTGAGCTTCGCCACCACCAGTTCGCTGATGTGGCCGCCCGCGTTGCCGCGCACGTCCACGATCAGGGCCGGCCGGGAGACCTCCATGCGCAGGTCGCGGTTGAACTGGGCCCAGCCGGAGCCGCCCATGTCGGGGATGTGGAGGTAGCCGCAGTGGCCGCCGCTGAGTTCGTGGACTACCTCCCGGCGCTTGGCGACCCAGTCCTGGTAGCGCAGGGGGCGCTCGTCGAGCAGGGGGACCACGGCCACGCGGCGCGCCCGGCCCTCCCCCTCGGCCGGGGTGAACGTCAGCTCCACCGTCGTGCCGCCCGCGCCCGCCAGCAGGGGGAACGGGCCCGCCGTCGGGTCCACTTGGCGGCCGTCGACATGGGTCAGGACGGCGCCCTCACGGATGCCCGTACCGGCCAGCGGGGAACGGGCCTTGGAGTCCGAGGAGTCGCCGGGCAGGACCCGGCGGACCTGCCAGCAGCCGTCCCGGCGCACGAAGTTGGCGCCGAGGAGCCCCTGGCGGCGCTGGTAGTGGGGCGGGCCCTCGTTGCGGCGGGCGGCGGACACGTACGCGTGGGACGTGCCCAGTTCGCCGAGGACCTCGCGCAGCAGGTCGGCGAACTCGTCCGGGGAGGCGACCCGTTCGACGAGGGGCCGGTACTGGTCGAGGACCCCGGCCCAGTCGATACCGCTCATGCCCGGGTCCCAGAAGTAGGCGCGGATCAGCCGGCCCGCCTCGGCGTAGGACTGGCGCCACTCGGCGGCCGGGTCGACCTCGTGCAGGATGCGCCGCAGGTCGATCCAGACGGTGCTGTCGCTGTCGCCGGACTCGGTGGAGGGCACGGCCCGCAGGTCGCCCTCGTCGACGACCACCAGGCGGGTGCCGTCGCCGCTGACCGCGAACCAGTCGAGGTGGGAGACGAGTTCGGACCTTTTCGCCCGGCTGATGTTGAAGTACTCGAGGGTCGGGCGCCCGGTCGTGTCGTCGGGGTTGGCGAAGGTCTCGCCGAGGGCGCCTGAGATCGGCCAGCGCAGCCAGACCAGACCGCCGCCGCTCACCGGGCACAGCGCCGAGTACTTGGAGGCGGTGACGGGGAACGGCGTGACCCGGTTCTCCAGACCCTCGACCTCGACGGTGACGGTGCCGCCGGCCTCCTCGTCCGCGCCGGGTTCCATGCCCCCGGCGACGGGGCGGCCGTCGGGGTTCAGGGCGAACGGGGAGGGCGTGGCGGAGGAGAGCGGGACCAGGTAGGGGCGGCAGCCGAGAGGGAAGGACAGGTCGCCGGTGTGGACGTCGTAGACCGGGTCGAAGCCCCGCCAGGACAGGAAGGCCAGATAGCGGGCGTCGCTCGTGAACACCGGGTTCTCGTCCTCGAAGCGGCCGTCGGTGACGTCGACGATCAGCCGGTCCTTCAGACGGGCCATCTTGATCTGGCGCAGGCTCCGGCCGATGCCCGGATGGGACCAGGCCAGCCAGCCGCCGTCGGGGGAGAACGCGAGGTCGCGGACGGGGCCGTTGAGCGACGCGATGATCTCGGTGACCTCGCCGTCGGCGTCCTCCGCGGTGTCGAGCAGCAGCAGCCGGCCGTCGTGCGCGGCGAGGGCGAGGCGCTCGCCCGCCGGGTCGGCGACCATCTCCAGGACCCGGCCCAGCGCGCCGGAGGCGAGACGGCGGGGCGCGCGGTCGCCGGTGGCGCGGGGGAGGTAGGCGATCTCGACGGCGTCCTCGCCGTCGGCGTCCGTCACGTACGCGACCTGGCCGCCGGAGCCGAGCATCTCCGGCAGCCGGACGCGGACGCCGGGGGTGTCGGTGATGGTCCGGGCGGGCCCGTCGCGATGGGTCAGCCAGTACAGGCTGCCCCGCACGACGACGGCACTCGCCCGGCCCGTCTCGTCCACGGAGAGGCCGTCGACGTGCTGCGCGGCCGGCACCTGGTACGGCCGCCGCCCGGTGAGCGATCCGCCGAGACGGATGTCGAGACGGCGGGGCACGGCGTCGGGGGAGAGGTCGTCGACGATCCACAGGTCGCCCGCGCACTGGTACACCACCCGGCTGCCGTCGCTCGCCGCGTGCCGGGCGTAGAAGGCGTCGTGGTCGGTGTGGCGGCGCAGGTCGGAGCCGTCGTACGCGCAGGAGTAGAGGTTGCCGACGCCCTCGTGGTCGGAGAGGAAGGCGATGCGGCCGCCGACGAACATGGGGGAGTGCAGATGCCCTTCGAGATCGGGCAGCAGCCGCTCGCCGTGCAGCCAGAGGCGGCCCGTGGCGCCGCCGCGGTAGCGCTTCCACGAGGCCGGTTCGTGCGGGGGCGTGCCGGTGAGCAGCAGTGTGCGGCGCTCGCCGTCGATCTCGGCGACCTGGAGGGCGCAGACGGGCCCCCAGGGCAGTTTGCGGCCGGGGTCGCCGTCGGTGCGGACCTTGTACGCCCAGGTGTAGGAGGAGAAGGGCTCGCCGTGCGACGCGACGGCGAGGATGTCCGCGCGGCCCTCGTCGTCGGGGGGTGTCCAGCCGCAGACCGCGGTGTCGGGGCTGCCCCAGTGGGTGAGGCGGCGCGCGGGGCCGCCGCCGTCCACCGGCGCCAGATGGATCTCCGGGACGATGCTGCGCCAGCTCGTGTACGCGATGTGGCGGCCGTCGGGCGAGAAGCGCGGGGTGGCGGCCTTCGTACGGTCGACGGTGAGCCGCCAGGCGCGGTCGGAGCCGTCGACCGGGGCGAGCCACAGATCGTCCTCGGCGACGAAGCAGACGCGGTCGCCGTCGATGTGGGGAAAGCGCAGGTAGCCGGGGGTGCCCCGGCCGGTTCCGGTCTCGTATGAGTCGCTCACCTCCCCATGTTTTTCCGGCTCGGGGGACGCGGCAACTCGTGCGCGGGGTGATGCGCGGGGCTGGTCGGGGGCGGGGCCGGGGCTGATCGGGCGCGGGTTCGGGGCTGGTCGGGGCGGTCCGGGGGCAAAACCGCGGGGCGCGTGACCCAGGGCACGAACGAAACGGTTTCGTTTCTGCCGGGTCCGGGGTATCGTCCTTGGTGTACGAAACCGTTTCGTTCGAGAGGCGGGTCGTCCGGCCCGTGCCCCGGCACGCGACCGGTAGCCTTGTCGTCTCGAACGTCCAGGGGGAGCAGGGAGAGTGGGATGACTGAGACCGCGACGGCGCGCCGCAGTCGACTCACGCCCGAGCGCGAGGCCGAGCTGTACGCGGCCGTGCTCGACCTCCTTCGGGAGGTCGGCTACGACGCCCTCACCATGGACGCCGTGGCCGCCCGCACCAGGTCCAGCAAGGCCACCCTCTACCGCCAGTGGGGCGGCAAGGCCGAGCTGGTCGCGAAGGCGATCGGCAGGGAGAAGTCGATGAGCGCGTCCGGCATCGACACCGGTTCCCTGCGCGGCGACCTGCACGCCCTGGCGCGGCTCGAGGACGACTGCGTCATGGAACAGAACTCCGCGCTCATGCGGGGCCTGGCCATGGCGGTGCACACGAACCCCGAGATGCTCGCGGTGTTCCGGGAGTTCCTCGTCGAACCGCAGATCGCCGAGGTCCGGCGGCTGCTGGGACGCGCGGTCGAACGCGGTGAGGTCCGGCCGGACAACCCGGCGTTCGACTTCGTGATGCACATGATGCTCGGTGCCTTCGTGACCCGGACGCTGCTCGAAGAGCTGCCTCCGACCCAGGCCTTCCTCGTTTCGTACATCGACGCCGTGGTCCTCCCCGCCCTCGGTGTACCGACCGACTGACACACCCCGAGCCATCGCCGCGTGACACGCGGCTGAGCCCCACCTGACGCCACCGCTCACGTCGTCGGGCCGATCGACCCTGTCCACGTACTCCCCGGTACGGCAGCACACGGGCCGATCACCCCTGCCCTCCTGCACGTCCACGACCTGAACGGGAGTACCGCCCGTGGCCACCTTCCTCTACGAACTGGGCCGACTCGCCTTCCGGCGACGGCATGTCGTCGCCCTGATCTGGGTCGCGATGCTGACCCTCGCGGGTGTCGGCGCCGCCTCCGCGCCCACCGCCGGCGCGTCGTCCTTCTCCATCCCCGGCACCGAGGCGCAGAAGGCCTTCGACCTGCTGGACCAGCGCTTCCCCGGCATGAACGCCGACGGCGCCACCGCACGGGTCGTCTTCAAGGCGCCGGCCGGGGAGAAGATGGCCGACGCCGCGAACAAGGCCGCCGTCGAGCGGACCGTCAAGGAACTGGGCACCGGCTCCGAGGTCACCTCGGTCACCGACCCGTTCACGACCAGGTCGGTCTCGAAGGACGGCACGATCGCCTACGCGCAGGTCCGCTACGAGGTCTCCGGCATGGAACTGCAGGACGCCTCCAAGGAGGCCCTGGAGGACGCCGCGCAGAGGGCCCGGGACGGCGGGCTGACCGTGGAGATCGGCGGTGACGCCCTCCAGACCGTGCCGCACACCGGGACCACGGAGATCATCGGCATCGCGGTCGCCGCGGTCGTCCTCGTCATCACGTTCGGCTCGCTGGTCTCGGCCGGGCTGCCGCTGCTGACCGCCCTCGTCGGCGTGGGCATCGGTGTCGCCTCGATCACCGCCCTGGCGAGCGCCCTCGACCTCGGCACGACCACGTCGACGCTCGCGATGATGATCGGCCTCGCGGTGGGCATCGACTACGCCCTCTTCATCGTCTCCCGCTACCGCGCGGAACTCGCCGAGGGCCGTGACCGCGAGGACGCCGCGGGCCGGGCCACCGGCACGGCCGGCTCCGCCGTGGTCTTCGCCGGACTGACCGTCGTCATCGCCCTCGTCGGCCTCGCGGTCGTCAACATCCCGATGCTCACCAAGATGGGTGTCGCTGCGGCGGGCACGGTCGCCGTCGCCGTCCTCATCGCCCTCACCATGGTCCCGGCGCTCCTCGGCTACGCGGGCGCCAAGGTCCGGCCGACGGGGCACAGGGCCCGCTGGATGGGCGGCGGTCGCGCGGCGAGGAAGGCCGGGGCCGCGCACGGTGCCTCGGCGAACAACGGTGGCGGCCGGGGCGCGTCGGCCACGACCCCTTCCCACGGGGGCGCGACGGCGGAGAAGCCCAACATGGGGACGCGGTGGGCCCGTTTCGTGGTCCGCAGGCCGGTGATGGTGCTGCTCGTGGCCGTGATCGGCCTCGGCGCCGCCGCGATCCCGGCGGCCTCCCTCGAACTCGGTCTGCCCGACGACGGCTCCCAGCCGACGTCCACCACCCAGCGCCGCGCCTACGACCTCCTCTCGGAGGGCTTCGGCCCCGGCTCCAACGGCCCGCTGATGGTCGTGGTCGACGCCAAGTCCGCCGGCGACCCGAAGGCCGCCGTCAAGGACGTGTCCGACGAGGTCAAGGACATGAAGGGCGTCGTCACGGTCACCCCGGCGACGTACAACAAGGCCGGTGACACGGCGCTGATCACCGTGGTCACCGACTCCAAGCCGTCGTCCGTGGCGACCGAGGACGTGGTCCACGAGATCCGCGGCGCCGGGGCGCGGATCAAGGCCGACTCCGACGCGGACGTCCTGGTCACCGGCACGACGGCGATGAACATCGACGTCTCCCAGAAGCTCGACGACGCGCTGGTGCCGTATCTGGTCCTGGTGGTCGGCCTCGCCTTCCTGCTGCTGATCGTGGTCTTCCGTTCCGTCCTCGTCCCGCTGAAGGCGGCCCTCGGCTTCCTGCTCAGCGTGATGGCGGCGCTCGGCGCGGTGGTCGCGGTCTTCCAGTGGGGCTGGCTCGCCGACGTCGTGGGGGTGGAGGAGACCGGCCCGGTCATGTCGATGATGCCGATCTTCATGGTGGGTGTCGTCTTCGGTCTCGCCATGGACTACGAGGTCTTCCTGGTGACCCGGATGCGTGAGGCGTACGTCCACGGCGAGCGCCCCGGACAGGCCGTGGTCACCGGCTTCCGGCACGGGGCGCGGGTGGTGACGGCCGCGGCGGTCATCATGATGGCGGTCTTCGCGGGCTTCATCGGCTCCAGCGAGTCGATGGTCAAGATGATCGGCTTCGGCCTCGCCGTCGCGGTCCTCTTCGACGCCTTCGTGGTCCGGATGGCCATCGTCCCGGCCGTCCTCGCGCTGCTCGGCGACAAGGCCTGGTGGCTGCCGAAGTGGCTGGACCGGGCGCTGCCCGACGTCGACGTCGAGGGCGAGGGCCTGCGCACCCGCGACGGCGACGCGAAGACCACGCAGCAGGACGAGGAACTCGTGCGCGCCTGACACGACGGCGTCCACGCAGAACCGGCCGGTGAGGGCCCCGTGGGGACGGGGAGCCCTCACCGGCCCCGGGCACGGGCGGGCACCGCGGACCCCGGTCGCCGTCCTGCGCACCTCCTTCGACAAGATTCTCCGCACACAGCGGACGCCCAGGGCTGCCGACGGTCGCGGACGGTCGCGGAGAACCGGAGAACCGGAGAACGAGGAGGACGGCCATGGCCGAGGACAAGCGAGTGGGGCCGCCGCAGGCCGGATCCGAGCGGGAGACACTGCGGGCCTTCCTCGACTACCAGCGCGCGACCCTCGCCATGAAGTGCGAGGGCCTCACCGACGACCAGCTGCGCCGGCGCTCGATGCCGCCGTCCACGCTGTCGCTGCTCACGCTGGTCCGCCACCTGGCCGAGGTGGAACGGGCCTGGTTCCGCCGGGTGTTCGAGGACAACGACGCGCCCATGGTCTGGTCGGACGAGATCGACTTCCAGGCCGCGTACGACGACAGCGCCTCGACGCGGGCGGAGGCGTTCGCCGCGTGGGAGGCGGAGGCCGAGCACTCCCGCCGTATCGAACGCGCAGCCCCCTCCCTCGACCTGATCGGCCGTCAGCCGCGCTGGGACGAGGAGGTCTCGCTGCGGATGGTCATGGTCCACGTCCTCCTGGAGTACGCCCGCCACAACGGCCACGCGGACCTCCTGCGGGAGGGCGTGGACGGGACGGTCGGGGCGTGACGGCCCTGCCTTGCGCCGCCGCCCCTCGTGCCGCCGAGTGACGCCGACGGGGCGAGGGCCGCCGGTCAGCGGCCGCGTCCGGTCAGCGGCCGCGTCCGGGCGGCGGTCCGGCGGGGCGGGCGGCCGGGAGGGCACGGGGAGGAGCGGCGGGCGCACGCGCACCGCTCGTCGGCGCCTGGGGAGCGGCCCCCGACCGGCTGCGCGCCGCCGCGGCCCCCGCGACCGCGCCGACGCCCGTTCCCGGTCCCGGGCCCTGCCGGGCGGGCGGCTGTGCGACCTGGGGCGTGAGATCCGTCCGGTCCGCCCGCAGGGCGCGGCGGTGGGCCTCCTCGGCGCCGCGGGCCTGCGGTGACAGGGCGGAGCGGCGGCACAGTTCGCCGAGCAGGCGGTCGGTGGTGTGCTCGTGGCGGGCGGCGGTCACCGGGTTGCTGTGTCCCCGGGAGACGGCGGTGTGCCGTTCGGCCAGGTTGTGGGCGAGGAGGTCGATGACCTCGTGGTCGGCGCGGGCCAGCAGCGTGGGCTCCGGCCGGTGCGGCGGCTCCGCCGTGCGCAGGGCGGCCGCGCGATCGGCCACGGCCTGCCACGGCGCCCCGGGCGCCGGCAGGATCGGCGCGGCGGAGCGGGCGATGCGGTCCAGTTCCGGCAGGACGTGGTCGGGGGCCGTGACGACCGCCGCCGCGTGCCGTGCGACGAACTGCGCCGCCTCGGCCGTCGTCTGCACGCGCGCGTGCTCCCGCTCGACGGCGGCGAGCAGCGACCCCCCGGTCGTAGTCCCGGCGCCGGCGGAGGCGGGACCACGCGGGGTGATGTGCTGCATGTGCACGGTCTCCCCGCCCCGGCGCAGCACCGCGGCGAAGTCGCCCAGCCCCTCGCGTTCCAGGGCGGCGGCACCCCGCACCACCCCGCGCAGCGCCGCGTCGTGGATGTCGGGGTCGACGAGGCGGCCGTGGCCGTGCCGCTGGAGTTCGTCGAGGTAGCGGGTCATGACGCCGAGCCGGCTCACGGGGCCGGGGACGGCCACGAACGCGGTCTCGATGCGGTACGGGGCGACCCCCTCGGGAAGCCGCGCCGAACGGATGCGGCGGCAGATGTCCTCGTATTCGGCCGGGGTGACCATCGCGGATTCGAGCAGGATGTGGTAGCCGCGGGAGAGGGCGAGGTCCTGGGCCTGCTCCCACCAGCGGTCGCCGTCCGGACGGACCAGCGCGTCCGCCTCCCGGGGGCGCTCGGCCTGCCAGCGGGCGTACTCGGGATGGTGCGGGTTGTAGAAGTCCATGTTGATCCAGGCCGCGGGACCGTCCCGGTCCAGCGCGTCCTTGACCATACGGGTCACGGCGGTCTTCCCGGCGCCGGTCTGCCCGGCCACGATGACGGCGACCGGGGCCCGTTGCGGTGCGCAGCCGTCGAGGAAGACGGGGGCGATCTGCTCGCGGAAGATCCGCTGGTTCTCGGCGAGGGGCAGCCGCCCGTCGAGGACCGGCCCCTTCGGCGTCCCAGGCTGGGCCATGGGCTCGTGCGGCGACGGGCTCACGCGTCGCCGCCCGGCAGCCGGGCCAGTTCCGCGCGGACCCGGTGGCACAGGTCCCGCGCGTCGGCGAGGGCGTCCGTGTCGTCGGGGCGCAGGTCCAGTTGGAGCCGGTTCAGTTCCCGCTGGCGTGCGAGCAGGTGCTCGCGGGTGGCTCCGCCGGCGTCGCGCAGGGCGGCCGAGACCGCGCCGACGGTCCCGCGCAGGTCACCGAGGGCGGCCTCGTAGGGCTGGTCGGCGTACAGGCCGCCGTCGAGCGGCTCCACCCGCGAGAGCACGGGCTCGGGATCGGGCTGCTCCGTCATGGGTCGTCCCTCCGTCGTCATCGGGTCGTGGGCGTCGTCGAGTGGGCGGTCGTCTGCACAGACGTGTGCCGGGGGCCCGGTGGTTCAGGCGAGGTGCGCGGTGTCGCCCCACACGACCGGGCGCAGCCGTCCGCCCGTGCCGTGCCACGACGAGACCGAGGCGTTGGGGACCGGAGGCAGGGTGTCGGGGGAGGGCGCGCCCAGGCCGGCCAGGACGAAGCGGAGGGTGATGACGATCGCGTCGTGCGCCACGACCAGCACCCGCCGTCCGGGCGCGGTCCGGTCCAGCTCCGTCACGAAGTCCCGTACGCGCAGCGCGACATCGGCCATCGCCTCACCGCCCGGTGGCCGGTACGCCCACTCGCCGAGCAGGGCCCGCCGCGCGGCCTCCTCGGGGGCGCGGGCCCGCAGCGCGCCCGGCGGGTGCAGTTCGAAGACGCCCATCTCCCGGTCCCTCAGCCGCTCGTCGAGGAGCAGCGGGGGCGGTGTCACCCGTGGGTGCGCGGCCATGACCTGCCAGGTCTCCCGGGCTCGCGCGTACGGCGAGCAGACCACGAGGTCCGGGCCCGTCCCCTCCTCCAGTCCGGCGAGCCAGTCGCCCAGTGATCCGGCCTGCGCACGTCCCAGCGGGGACAGCGGGACGTCCGTGTCCCGTCCGGGGACCGGCAGTTCGGTCGAGCCGGTGCGCTCGGCCTCGGCGAAGGCGACGTTCGCGGTGCTCTGCCCGTGCCGTACCGCCCACAGTCCGCGCAGTGAACTGGGCGCGGGGAGCCCGCTCTTGTGCATCTCATCGGCCATCCGGTCATTCTGCTGGACCGGGGCGGCCGGCGGTCAGTGCGCGACCGGTGTGGCCGTGTACGTGCGGCGGAGGAAGCGGATCAGGGCCTTCGTGTCGAACTGCATCACCGCGACCCCGTGGGCCGAGTGGAACTCCATGACGGCCTGGACCCGGCCGCAGGGCCAGATGCTGACGGGGCCGGCGGTGGCGGGGGCGCGCAGGCCGCGTTCGAGGAGCTCACGGGGGAAGGTCCACTCGTGCGGACCGGGCAGCCCCACGTGGACGGCGGTGGGGCCGCCGTCGGGGTCGTAGCGGAGGATCACGGGGACCGTGGCCCGGTCCTCGGGGGAGTCCGTGACGACATGAGCCCGTGCGTACTGTTCGACGGTGACAGACATCGGGCGGCTCCTCACGCTGAGTGACCCAAGCAGAAGCTGTTGATCCGCTCTCCGTGCCCCTCCAATGTCGCACATTTTCCGCCGTCCGCCCGTGGAAGAGGGTCCCGGCCCGATCCGGTGAAGGCGATCCGTTCGCTATTCGATGACAAGGCGCTCTTGCAAGACCCTCGCAATAAGGCCCTATCATCGTAAGGTTCCAGCCACGCGCAGCCGGATGCGATCGCCGCCGGGCGATCCGGAGAGCGAGTCCTCGCATGCATGTCCCCGACGGATTCATCAACGCCCCCGTCTCGGCGGTCGCCGGCGTCGTCGCCGCCGGTGCCGTCGCCGTGAGCCTGCGCGGGGCGCGCCGTGAACTGGACGAGCGGACGGCGCCGCTCGCCGGACTGGTCGCCGCGTTCATCTTCGCCGTGCAGATGCTCAACTTCCCGGTCGCGGCCGGCACCAGCGGACACCTGCTGGGAGGCGCGCTCGCCGCGATACTCGTGGGTCCCTACACCGGGGTCCTGTGCGTGTCCGTGGTGCTCCTCATGCAGGGCATCCTCTTCGCCGACGGCGGCCTCACCGCGCTCGGCGTGAACATCACCGTCATGGCCGTCGTCACCACCGTCGTGGCGTACGCCGTCTTCCGCGGACTGGTCAAGGTCCTGCCGAGGAAGCGACGCTCCGTGACCGTCTCCGCCTTCGTCGCCGCGCTCCTCTCGGTGCCCGCCGCGGCCGCCGCGTTCACCCTCGTCTACGCGGTCGGCGGCACCACGGACGTGCCGCTCGGCTCCGTCCTGACCGCCATGGTCGGCGTGCACACCCTCATCGGCATCGGCGAGGCCGCGATCACCGCCGCCACGGTCGGCGCCGTCATCGCCGTCCGCCCGGACCTCGTGCACGGCGCCCGCGGACTGACCGCCCCGCTGAAGCTCCGCGTGAACGGCGAACTCGTCGAAGCCCCCGCCGCCCCCGCCCCCGCGCCGGTGGCCGCCCGGTCGCCCCGCAGGCTGGTCCTCGCCGGGCTCGGTGTCTCGCTCCTGCTCGCCGGTGTCGTCAGCTTCTACGCCTCCGCGAACCCGGACGGGCTGGAGAAGGTCGCCGCCGACAAGGGCATCGACGCCAAGGTCGAGGACCACGCCGCCGCCGACTCCCCGCTCGCCGACTACGGCGTCCAGGGCATCGGCGACACCCGGCTCTCCGGCGGTCTCGCGGGCGTGATCGGCGTCGGCGTCACCGTCGTCGCCGGCACCGGGATCTTCTGGGCCGTGCGCAGGCGCCGCACCGGCGACGCCGAGACGGTCCCCGCGTCCTCCTCGTCCTCCGTGCCCGAGAGCGCCTGACATGGGCGCCGGCCACGCCCACAAGCTCTACCGGCACGCGCACTCGCCGGTGCACGCGCTGCCGCCGCACACCAAACTCGCGGCCGTCCTCGCCTTCGTGGTCGTCGTCGTGTCGACCCCGCGCGAGGCGATGTGGGCGTTCGCGCTGTACGCCGTGCTGCTCGCGACGGTCGCGTACCTGGCGCGGGTGCCCGCCGGGTTCCTGCTGCGGCGCCTGCTGATCGAGGTGCCGTTCGTCGCCTTCGCGCTGCTCATGCCGTTCGTGGCGCAGGGCGAACGGGTCGAGGTGCTCGGCATGTCGCTGAGCGTCGGCGGACTGTGGGGCGCCTGGAACGTCCTCGCCAAGGGCACCCTCGGCGTCGCCGCCTCCGTCCTCCTCGCCGCCACCACCGAGCTGCGCGAACTCCTCCTCGGACTGCAGCGCCTCAGGCTGCCGCCGCTGCTCGTCCAGATCGCGACCTTCATGATCCGCTACGGCGACGTCATCACCGACGAGATGCGCCGGATGCGGATCGCCCGCGAGTCACGCGGCTTCGAGGCGAGCGGCGTACGGCACTGGGGCGTGCTCGCCAAGTCCGCCGGGGCGCTGTTCATCCGCTCCTACGAGCGCGGGGAGCGGGTCCACCTCGCCATGATCAGCCGGGGGTACGCCGGCGCCATGCCCGTGATCGACGAGGTGACCGCCTCACGGGCGCAGTGGTCGTACGCCTTCGCCCTCCCGTTCGCCGCGCTCGTCGTCTGTCTGCTGGGATGGACCCTGTGACCGTGTCCAAGGAACCCCTCCCCCCGTCCCTCGAAGTCGCCGGGCTCGCCTTCGCCTACCCCGACGGCCACCAGGCCCTCTTCGGCGTCGACTTCACCATCGGCCGGGGTGAACGGGTCGCGCTGCTCGGCCCGAACGGCGCCGGCAAGACCACGCTCGTGCTGCACCTCAACGGCATCCTCACCGCGGGCGCCGGCACGGTCGCCGTCGCCGGACTGCCGGTCGGCAAGCGGCACATGGCGGAGATCCGGCGGAAGGTCGGCATCGTCTTCCAGGACCCCGACGACCAGCTGTTCATGCCGACCGTGCGCGAGGACGTCGCCTTCGGCCCGGCCGCCGCCGGGATGAAGGGCCCCGAACTGGAGGCCCGCGTCGACCGCGCGCTCGAACAGGTCGGCATGGCGGAGTTCAAGGACCGGCCCCCGCACCACCTCTCCTTCGGCCAGCGCCGCCGGGTCGCCGTCGCCACCGTGCTGGCCATGGAGCCGGAGATCCTCGTCCTCGACGAGCCGTCGTCCAACCTCGACCCCGCCTCCCGCCGTGAACTCGCCGAGATCCTGCGCTCCTTGGACGTCACCGTCCTCATGGTCACCCACGACCTGCCGTACGCCCTGGAGCTGTGCCCGCGTTCGCTGGTGCTCAGCGAGGGCGTCATCGCGGCCGACGGACCCACCGGCGACCTCCTCGCGGACGACGACCTGATGCGGGCCCACCGCCTGGAGTTGCCGTTCGGCTTCGACCCGAGGTCGGTCGCCACGGGGAGCTGAGGACAATGGGGCGCGTGACGAATCAAGAGGACGCCGCGGGGCCCGGGTCGCTGCTCCTCGACGAGCAGTTGTGCTTCGCGCTGTACGCGGCCCAGCGCGCGGTCACCGCCGCCTACCGCCCGCTGCTCGACGAACTCGGCCTCACCTACCCGCAGTACCTGGTCATGCTCTGCCTGTGGGAGCGGCGTGAGGCCACGGTCAAGGAGCTGGCGGGCGCCCTGCGGCTGGACTACGGCACGGTCTCGCCGCTGCTGAAGCGACTGGAGGCGGCGGGCCTGCTGAGCCGGCGCCGCTCCGCCCGCGACGAGCGCTCGGTCCGGATCGCGCTCACCGGGCGCGGCGAACAGCTCCGGGACCGGGCGCAGGCCGTCCCCGAGACGCTGGCCGCCGCCACGGGCCTGCGGGGCGGCGACGTGGCCCGCCTGCGGGCGGAACTCTGGGAGCTGGCGGCACGGGCGGAGCGGTCGAGGCCGACCACCGCCACCTGAGGGGGCGGACGGGCCGCCCGCGGCACCCGCCGTGAGGCCGCCGACCACGGCCACGCGTCGTTACCGCCGGTTACTACCCCCTGGTAACCGCTGTCACCTACCAGCCGGTACCTTGTGCACGATGTACTTGTGCGCGCTTTTCCTGGGGGAGGCTCATTCATGACTGACGGCGCCGCTGTCGAGACCCGCTCCGACACTCCTGCGGAGGCCCGTCCGGACACCCGCCCGGCGAAGATCATGTATGTGGCCGAGGCCACCGCGCACGGCGGCCGGGACGGCTACATCACCAGCCAGGACGGCCACATCGACCTGAAGGTCGCGATGCCCCCCGAGCTGGGCGGCGACGGCGCCGGCACCAATCCCGAGCAGCTGTTCGCGGCCGGCTACAGCTCCTGCTTCCACAACGCGCTGGTCCTCGTCGGCCGCCGCGAGGGCTACGACCTCACCGGCTCCACGGTCGCCGCGAAGGTCGGCATCGGCCCCAACAAGCAGCGCGGCTACGGCCTCGCCGTCGCCCTCAGCGTCTCCCTGCCCGTCCTCGACCAGGACATCGCGGCCAAGCTCGTGGACGCCGCCCACCAGGTCTGCCCCTACTCCAACGCCACCCGCGGCAACATCGACGTGTCGATCGTGCTCGGCTGAGCACCCGCGGCCCGCTGCCCACGCGCAGGACCCACGCACAAGACCCAAGCCCCATGGCCCAAGCCCCATGGCCCACGGCCCCCGAGCCCCGGCCGGAGGAATCACCGGCCGTGCGGGTACGTTGCACCCGTCGTCGTCGTGGTGAGTGAACGGAACGGAGCGCCGGCGTGGATGTGAACGGCACGGTCGCCGAGGGCTTCGAGCCGGTGCGGGAGGCGTTCCTGCGCAACTTCGAGACGCTCGGCGAGAAGGGCGCCGCCGTCGTCGTCTACCGGAACGGCCGCAAGGTCGTCGACCTGTGGGCCGGCACCCGCGACGTGGACGGCGACGCACCCTGGCAGCGGGGCACCGCCCAGATCATGCGCTCGGCCACGAAGGGCGTCGCCGCCGCCGCGCCGCTGATGCTGGCCGAGCGCGGCGAGCTGGACCTGGACGCCCCGGTGGGCCGCTACTGGCCCGAGTTCAAGGCGCACGGCAAGGACGGCGTCCTCGTGCGGCACGTCCTCAACCACCGGGCGGGCCTGCCCGTCCTCGACCGGCCCCTCACCCCCGCCGAGGCGCTGGACCCCCGCCGCGGCCCCGAGGCCCTCATCGCGCAGACCCCCGCCTGGGAGCCCGGCACCGCCCACGGCTACCACCCGCTGACGTACGGCTGGCTCCTCGACGAACTGGTCCGGCGCGTGACGGGCCGGGGCGCCGGTGAGTGGATCGCGGCGGAGATCGCGGCGCCCCTCGGCCTCGACCTCTGGCTCGGGCTGCCCCCGTCGGTGGCGGCCGAGGGCCGGGTGGGCCGCGCCGGACGGCTGCCGGCGGCGCCCGAACCCACCGGGGGACTGCGGGTGCGCGCGAAACGGTCCGTCACCGCCGCCTACGACGACCCCGACTCCCTCACCCGGCGCGCCTTCGCCGCGATCACCCCGTTCCCCGACCAGAACGACCCCGCGTACCGAGCGACGCCGCTGCCCGCCACCAACGGCATCGCCACGGCGGACGCCCTGGCCCGCTTCTACGCCGCGCTGATCGGCGAGGTGGACGGCGTACGGCTGCTCAACCCGGCCACGATGGAGGCGGCCCGCGCGGAGGAGTCGGCCGGCCCCGACCGCACCCTCGTCATCAACACCCGCTTCGGCCTCGGCTACATGCTGCACGGCACCGCGTCGCCGCTGCTCGGCCCCGGCTCCTTCGGCCATCCCGGCCGTGGCGGCCCCCTCGGCTTCGCCGACCCGGAGTCGGCCACCGCGTTCGCCTACGTCACCAACGGCTACCGCAAGACGGTCACCGCGGACCCGAGGGCCCAGGCCCTGGTGAAGGCGCTTCGCGCCCTGCCGGAGTGAGCCCTGCGGCAGTGAGCCCTGCCGGAGGGAGCCCTTCATGAGTGGAGGGCGGCCGCCCGGACACCGAGACCGTCCCAGAGCTCCCCCGCAGAATGCCCTGGCGCGATCCGATGAACCGGACGACCGCCCTCCGTGAGCGGCGATCCCAGCATGCGCGACTTCTCCCGCGCTGTCGTTCGCACCCAGTCCACAGTCGCTTGGCACCCCGTCCACGGACCGCCCGGCGCCCCGCCGGCACACCGGACGACCGCCCCCGGCCGCACGGGACCGCGGACGGCCGCCCGGTCACACGGACACGTCACACGGACCCGGCGCGCCCTGCCGTCTCACCTCAGAGGGCTATCGGGTGGGACGTCCTGCCCGACGCCTCGTCGATCTCGTCGTGCGCCTTGGTGAGCAGTTTCATGGCCAGCTCGTTGAGGGCCCGTGCGCCCGCTATCTCCTCGCCGACCCGTGGCTGATTGGAGTCGGTGTGGTGGCGGCTCGCGTACCCGTGCGCCCGGACCTCCTTGCCGTCGGGCAGCCGTACGAGCGCCGCCGCCCGTGTCCTGTGGTCGTCCTCCTGGAACTCCAGCTCGATGTGCCATCCCACAGCGGTGTGCGTCATGACGATCACCTCCGGAAACCGCTGCTTCCAGAGTGCGCCTCCGGGCCCGCCGACGCACGGTCTGGCCCCAGGGGGTGCTTCACCCCCTATCCCGCCCGCAGCATCAACCCGATCCCGGCCACCAGCAACCCGGCCGCCACGACGCGGGGAGCACCGAACCGCTCCTTGAAGAACACCGCGCCGATCGCCGCCCCCACGATGATCGACGACTCCCGCAGCGCCGCGATCGGAGCCAGCTCCGCCTTCGTCTGGGCCCACAGCACCAGCCCGTACGCCGCCACCGACAGCGCCGCGCCCAGCAGGCCCACGGCGGCGACCGGGCGCAGCAGCGCCACCGTCTCGCCGCGCCAGCGGTACACCGCGTACACCGGGACGGCCAGCCCCTCCAGCGCCATCAGCCAGGCGATGTAGCTCATGGGGGACCCGGCGGCCCGTACGCCGAGGCCGTCGACGACCGTGTACGCCGCGATCGACAGGCCGGTGGCGAGCGCCGCGCCGATCGCGGCCCAGTGCGGCCGGGCCCCGCGCAGCCCCCACACCGCGACCCCCGTCAGCCCGGCGCAGCTCAGCAGGATGCCGGCCGCGGCCCAGCCGTCCGGCACCTCGTGGGCGAAGACGGCGGCGAGGACGGTGACGACGAGGGGCGCGGAGCCGCGGGCGAGCGGGTACGCCTGGCCGAAGTCGCCCAGCCGGAAGGACGTCATCAGCAGCACGTAGTAGACGAGGTGGAGGACCGTCGAGGTGATCAGGTACGGCCAGGCGGCGGGCTCCGGCAGCGCCACGAACGGCACGGCCGCGAAGCCGATGAGCGCGCCGCCGCCGGATATCAGCGTGAAGCCGACGAGCTTGTCGGTGATGTGGTGGGCTATCGCGTTCCAGCTGGCGTGGGTGACCGCGGCGAGCAGCACCGCCGCGGCGACCAGCGGCGTCACGCGTTCCGCTCGCGCACGTCCACCGGGGTGGCGCCCGCGTGGGCGATCAGCGCCTCGGGCGCCATCGGGAAGACGGTGTACGGGGTGCCGGCCGCCGCCCACACGACGGCGTGGTCCAGCAGCGAACGGTCCGCGAGGACCCGGGTCCTGGTGCGGTGCCCGAACGGGGGGACGCCGCCGATCGCGTAGCCCGTCGTCTCCCGGACGACGTCCGCCTGGGCGCGGGTGACCTTCCCGGCGCCGAGTTCGCGCCGTACGAGCTCCACGTCGACCCGCGACGCGCCGTCCATCAGGACGACCACGGGGACGCCGTCGGCGGCGAAGACGAGGGACTTGCAGATCTCGCTCAACTCGCACCCGATCGCGGCGGCGGCCTCGGCGGCGGTCCGGGTCGCGTCCGGGAACCGCCGGACGCGGGTGCGCAGTTCGGACAGGCCGAGGGCGTCGAGCGCCTCGGCGAAACGGGGGTGGGCGCCGGTGTCCTGTGAGTCGGTGGTCATGGCGGGCACGGTAGCGGTGCGTGCAGCCGGCACGCGACCGGGTTGCGGGCCGTGCGGGGTTCCCCGCGTCCCGGCCCGGGAAACCGGTCCGGACAAAGAGACGGCACTGGACCGGAGTGATCCGGTTCCCCGACGATTCGGGGTATGACAGAGACTCCGCCGACTTCTACCCGCGCCCCCCGCGCCTTCCTCGTGCTGCACGGCTGGCAGAACCACCGGCCGGTCGGGCACTGGCAGTACTGGCTGGCCGACCGGCTCGCCGACCTGGGGCACGAGGTGGTGTACCCGCAGCTCCCGGAGGCGGACGACCCGGATCTGGAGCGGTGGCTGGCGGAGCTGGACGCGCTGCTGGGGGAGTTGGCGGGCCGACGGGTCACCGTGGTCTGCCACAGCCTCGCCTGTCTGCTGTGGCTGCACGCCGTCGCCCGCGACGACGTCCTGGCCGGGCCCGTCGATCGGGTCCTCCTCGTCGCGCCGCCGTCCCCGGAAGTCGCCCTGCAGCACCCGGAGATCGCCGAGTTCGCCCCGCCGCCGCTGACCCCGGAGCGGGTCGCGGCAGCCGCCGCGACCACCCGGGTGGTCGGCACCGACAACGACCCGTACTGCCCGCAGGGCGCCGCCGCCGCGTACGCCGTACCGCTGGGCCTGCCCGTCGACGTCCTGCCGGGCGAGGCCCACCTCAACCCCGACTCGGGCTACGGCCCCTGGCCGTCGATGCTCGACTGGTGCCTGGCGGTCTCCCCCGGCGGGTACGGGGAGCGGGCGGTCGAGGCGCGCTCCGCGCAGCGGGCGGACGCGTCCGGGACCTGAACCGCCGGGCTCAGCCGCTGCCCGCCCTGAGGAGGGCCGCCACGATCGGGCCCGCGGACTCGCTGCCGTGGCCGCCCTCCTGGACGACGCCGGCGGAGGCCAGGTCGCCCTTCCACGCGGTGAACCAGCCGTTGGGTTCCTCCTGGCCGTCGACCTCCGCGGAGCCCGTCTTGGCGCCGTAGTCGGGGCCGAGGCCCGCCATCGCCTCGGCCGCCGTACCCGCCGCCGCGGTGTACTGCAGGAGTTCGCGCAGCTGGGAGCGGACGGTCTCCGACATGGGCCGGGAGGCGGTCGCGAGGGTGCGGCCGTCGACGGACGGGGCGACCAGGTAGGGCTGCTTGAAGACGCCCGTCTTTGCCGTCGCCACCACGGACGCCATGTTCAGCGGGTTCATCCGCACCCCGCCCTGCCCGATCAGCGAGGCGGCCATCGGCGCGGCGCTCTGCACCGGCACCGAGCCGTCGAAGGTCGGCACGCCGACCGCCCAGTTGTTCATGCCGAGGCCGAAGACCTGCTGGGCCTCCAGGGTCAGCGAGTCGTCGTCGAGCTTCTTCGCCTGAGAGATGAAGGCGGTGTTGCAGGAGCGGGCGAAGCTCGCCTTGAACGTACCGCCGTTGATCTTGAACTTGTCGTCGTTCTGGAACTTCCAGCCGCCGTACGACGAGTACTTCGGGCACGGGTGGACCTTGTTCGCCGAGGCCAGGCCCTTGTCGATGAGCAGCGCCGACGACACGATCTTCATGGTGGAGCCGGGGGCGAGGGAGCCCTGGAAGGCGACGTTGAAGCCGTGCCCCGAGTTGGCCACGGCCAGGATCTCACCGGTCGACGGGCGCATCACGACCACCGACGCCCGCTTCCTGGTGTTCACCTGCTGCTCGGCGGCGGCCTGGAGGGACGGGCTGAGCGTCGTCCTCACCTCGCCGGGTGTGCCCTCGCTCAGCTCCAGCAGCGTCTTGTCGGCGTTCTTCTTCCTGCCCTTCTCGGCCTTCGCGCGCACCACGCGCAGTTCGACGCCCGCCGTGCCGCCGGCCTTCTTGCCGTACTTCTCCCGCAGCCCGTCCAGGACCGTGCCCAGCGACGGGTACTTCTTCGCCGTCAGTTCGCCGCCGTCCCGGTCCAGGGCCTTCACCGGAGGCGTGCCCGCCTCACCGGTGACCAGCCGGTCGCCCTCGCCGAGGTCCGGGTGGAGGACGGACGGCCGCCAGGCGACGACGGGTTCACCGTCCTTCTCGGCCCGTACGACGGTCAGGGACGACGTGTACGACAGCGGCTTGTCCGTGCCCTTGTACGACACCGTGCCCTTCACCGAGAAGGCGACCTCGGCGCCCGCGCGCTTGCCGCGGGTGAGGGTGACGTCCTTGACTCGGGCGTCCTCGGCGAAGCCGGTCAGCGCGGCGCGCGCCGCCGCGGAGTCGTCCGTGGCGGCGGCGGCCTTGGCGACGGAGCCCTTCTGCCAGGCGGTGAGGAAGGCGGTCGTGGCGGTCCGGACCTCGGCGGCGGACAGCGGGCCGGTCTTCACGGGCTTCGCGTCGCCCGCCCTGGACGAACGGTCCTCGGCGAACGCGCCGCCGCCGAACACCGAGTACACGGCGAAGGCGCCGCCGCCGAGCGCGACGGCCGCCGCGCCGGCCAGGACGGCGGGCCGCCGTGACCTCGCCGGTGACTTCGCCCCGTCCGACCGCGCCGGCGCGGAGGGCGCCGTCCCGTGCGCCGAGTCCGGCCGTGCCGGCTTCGCCGACTTGCGACCGTCGACACGCCTTCTCTTTCCCACGCTCCCGACCTTCCGCTGCGGTTGCCTCTCGTTGCGCACAACGAGGACCCCCACCCTAGAGCTTCGGGGCCCGGTGCCTCAGGGGTTGGGGGTGAGTGTGAGGCGGCAGGTGCGGGTGGTGCGCGGTTTCCCGCGCGGGCAACCGCGCGTCAGCCGCCGGCCCTCAGCACCTCCACCACGATCGGGCCCGCCGCCTCGCCCCCGCGGCCCCCGGCCTGCGCCATCGCCGCCGCGGCGACACCGTCGCGGAAGCCGGTGAACCAACTGTCCGCCACGTCCTGACCGTCGACCTCCGCGGAGCCGGTCTTCGCGCCGATGTCGCCGGTCAGCCCGGACATCACGCGGGCGGCGGTGCCCTGCGGCGATGTCGCGGTCAGCTTCATCATCTGCTTGAGCTGCGAGGCGGTGGCGGGGTCCAGGCCCCGTGCCGTGGCCAGTTCGCGGTCGTCCAGGTCGGGCGGGACCAGGTACGGCTGGCGGAACTCGCCGGTGATCGCGGTGGCCGTGACCGACGCCATGTTCAGCGGGTTCATCGTGACCTCGCCCTGCCCGATGGCGTTGGCCGCGCGGTCCGGTCCCGAGGACGCCGGCACCGTGCCGTCGGTGGAGGTGATGCCGGTCTTCCAGTTGTTCCTGCCCAGCCCGAACCGTTCCTGCGCCTCCTCGGTCAGCGAGGCGTCGTTCATCGGGTCCTCGTCGATCAGTTTGATGAAGGCCGTGTTGCAGGACCGCATGAACGCTGTGGCGAGCGTCGCGCCGGACGACTCGTCGGCCCGCATCCCCGGCAGGTTCTTGAAGGTCTGGCTCTGCCAGGTCGCGGTGTCGGGGCAGGGCGCGGGGCCGTTCATCGTGGCCACGCCGTTGTCGATGAGCGTGGCGGCGGTGAGGATCTTCATGGTGGAGCCGGGCGGGACCTCCCCCTCGAACGCCGCGTTGAAGGCGTCGTCGCGGTGGTTGGCGACGGCCAGCACCTCACCGGTGCCGGTCTTGACCGCGACCACGGACGACTCGGCGTACTTCGCGACGGCCTTCTCGGCGGCGGCCTGCGTCTTCGCGCTGATCGTCGTCTCCAACTCGCCCGCCCGGCCCTCGGCGAGGGTCAGCAAGGGGGTGTCGGCGGCGTTCGTGGCGGTGTGCCGGATCGCCAGCTCGATCCCGGGGGTGCCGCCCGCCTTGTCGCCGTAGCGTTCGCGCAGGGTGTCCAGGATCGGCCCGAGGGAGGGGTACTTCTCCTTCGTCAGGACGACGCCGTCACGGTCCACGGCCTTGACGGGCGGCGCCTCGGCCTCCCCGGTGTACAGCTCGTCGCCCTTCTTGAGGTCCGGGTGCACGACGGACGGCGCCCAGTCGACCAGGGCGCGCCCGGTGGTCTTGCCGCGCACCACGGTCAGCCGGCTCCGGTACGCGAGTTTCTCGGTCTTCCCCTGGTAGGACACCGTCGCCCGCACCGAGAACGGAACGGTGCGGCCGCCCGCCCCGGTCGGCTCGCCCGGGGTGATCCGCACCTCGCCGATCCGCGCGGCACCGACGTACTGCCCGAACAACGTGCCCGCGCCCGCCGCGTCGTTGGTGTGCGACGCCGCCGCCGTCGCGTCGCCCTTCTCCCACGCGGCGAAGAACTTCTCCGTGGTCCGCGCGACCTCGTCGGAACTCGGCGGCCCCGTCCGCCGCTCCGTGCCCGTCCCGTCGTTCAGCGCGTCGAGGAAGGTGTACGCCCCGTACCCGGCGCCCCCCACCATCACCACGAGCACTCCGCCGACCACGGCGACCTTGGCCCCCTTGCGCATGATCTCTCCCCGTTCGTTCCCCGTGAGCGGTCCCGGCGCCTGACCGGGGCCCGCTTTGAACATGTTCAGAAATCGCGTGTCGCGCCTCACTGTAGGCGCGAGGGGAGGCGGGCGGGGCGGGTGTTCCCCGAATCGTTAGCCGGGACGGCCATCCGCGTACGCGAACACCGATCACGATGCGGACCAAGGCGGGACGTGGGTGGGGTGGAGGCGGGGCGCGGCGGGGCGCGGCGCGGCGCGCCCAGCGAGACGCCCCGCTCATCCCCGGGTCGCTAGACCCAGGTGTCCAGCCACATCCGTGAACGCCAGCCGTCGATCGGGATCGGCTGTCCGGTGTACAGGGGCCAGAAGTAGATGAAGTTCCAGGTGATGAGGAGCACGAGCACGCCCGCCGCGGCGGCGCCCGCCACGCGCCGGCGTTCGGGGGCCGCCGCGGGGCCGAGGACGGCGCCGACCAGCATCGCCACCGCCAGGCACAGGAAGGGCAGGAAGACGACGGCGTAGAAGTAGAAGATCGTCCGCTCCTGGTACAGGAACCAGGGGAGGTACCCGGCGGCGATCCCGCAGGCGATGGCGCCGGCCCGCCAGTCGCGGCGGAAGAACCAGCGCCACAGGACGTAGAGGGTCGCGAACGCGGCGGCCCACCACAGCAGCGGCGTGCCGATGGCGAGGACCTCGCGGGCGCACTTGTCGACGGTGTCGGCCGGGCAGCCGTCGGTGCCGGGCGGGGGCGACTCGTAGAAGTACGACACGGGCCGGCCGGCGATGATCCAGCTCCACGGGTTCGACTGGTACGTGTGCGGCGACGACAGGCCCACATGGAACTCGTAGACCGCGTGCTCGTAGTGCCACAGGCTGCGCAGCCAGTCCGGCAGCCAGGCGAACCAGCCGCCCTTGCCCTCGGTCGCCGCCCAGTTGCGGTAGTAGCCGCCGGTGCCGTCGTCCGGGGAGACGATCCAGCCGGTCCACGAGACCAGGTAGGTGACGATCACCACGGGGACCGTCGACAGGAAGGCCCAGCCCAGGTCGCGCTGGAGCGTCGCGATCAGCGGCTGACGGGCACCGGCGACCTTGCGCGCCGAGTAGTCCCACAGCACCGTCATGATCCCGAAGAACACCAGGAAGTACAGGGCGTTCCACTTGGTGCCGAAGGCCAGGCCGAGGCAGAGCCCCGCCAGCAGCCGGTACGGTCGCCAGCCGAGCCGGGTCGTCTCCGCGACGAGCGGGTGCGGCCGCACCACCCCGTCGCCGTCCCGTGGCAGGGCCGCCGCCAGCCGTGCGCGTGCCCTGTCCCGGTCGACGACCAGACAGCCGAAGGCCGCCAGCACGAAGAACATCAGCACCTGGTCGAGCAGCGCCGTGCGGCTCATCACGAAGTGCAGCCCGTCCACCGCCATCAGGGCGCCCGCCAGGCAGCCCAGGAACGTCGAGCGGAAGATCCGGCGGCCGATCCGGCACAGCATCAGCACCGACAGCGTGCCGAGCACGGCCGTCATGAAGCGCCAGCCGAACGGGTTGAACCCGAACATCAGCTCGCCCAGGCCGATGACGTACTTGCCGACCGGCGGGTGCACCACGTACGCCGGATCCGTGGGGATCGGCACGTTCCCGTTGTTCTGGAGGATCAGCTCGTTGGCGTTCTTGGCCCAGTTCACCTCGTACCCGCGGTGGACGATCGCCCACGCGTCCTTGGCGTAGTACGTCTCGTCGAATATCACCGCCTTGGGGCTGCCCAGGTGCCAGAACCGCAGCAGCCCCGCGACCAGCGTCACCAGCAGCGGACCGCCCCACGCCGACCAGCGCACCAGGCGCTCGGCGAGTCCCTTGCCCACCCCGATCGAGGCCCAGAAACGCGGGCCGGGCCTGGTGTACGGGGGCACGAGCCGGGCGCTCACGTCGATGCTCCGCGGCGCCGAGTAGCCGAAACGGCGCAGCCGCTGCTGCCACGACGGCCGCTGGTCTTCGGTGGCCTGGTCCTGCCGGGTGTCCGTGGAGGACGCGGTACTGGTCACCGCGCCATCGTAGGGAACACCGCTGTGGGAGTCCCATGCGTCGCGGATGTGGCCCCGTCGCTCCCGCGCTTCGTCCGCCCCGGAAGGCGGCTGGGAGGATGGGGGTGTGACAGGAATCCTTGTGTTGGCAGGTACTCCCATCGGCGACATCGCGGACGCCCCGCCCCGGCTGGCCGAGGAACTGAGCGGCGCGGACGTGATCGCCGCCGAGGACACCCGGCGGCTGCGCCGCCTCACGCAGGCGCTGGGCGTGCAGCCGGGCGGCCGGATCGTGTCGTACTTCGAGGGCAACGAGGCGGCACGCACCCCGGAGCTGGTCGAGGCGCTGGCCGGGGGCGCGCGGGTGCTGCTCGTCACGGACGCGGGGATGCCGTCGGTCTCCGACCCCGGGTACCGGCTGGTCGCGGCGGCCGTCGAGAAGGACATCCGGGTCACCGCCGTACCCGGCCCGTCCGCCGTGCTCACCGCGCTGGCCCTGTCCGGTCTGCCCGTCGACCGCTTCTGCTTCGAGGGCTTCCTGCCGCGCAAGGCGGGCGAACGGCTCGGCCGGCTCCGCGAGGTCGCCGACGAGCGCCGCACCCTCGTCTACTTCGAGGCCCCCCACCGGCTCGACGCGACGCTCACCGCGATGGCCGAGGTCTTCGGCACGGCGCGCCGCGCCGCGGTCTGCCGCGAGCTGACCAAGACGTACGAGGAGATCAAGCGGGGCCCCCTCGGCGAGCTGGCCGCGTGGGCGGCTCAGGGGGTGCGCGGCGAGATCACCGTCGTGGTCGAGGGCGCGCTCGAGAAGGGACCCGAGGAACTCGACGCGGCCGAACTGGTCCGGCGGGTGCGGGTGCGGGAGGAGGCGGGGGAGCGGCGCAAGGAGGCGATCGCCGCGGTGGCGGTGGAGGCCGGCGTGCCGAAGCGGGAGGTCTTCGACGCGGTCGTCGCGGCGAAGCGGGAGGCACCGTAGCGGGGGCGCCGCAGAGGGTGCGGGTTCGTTGCCGGGTGCGGGTGGCGGGTGGTTTCTCGCGCAGTTCCCCGCGCCCCTGAGGGCTTCGGGCCTGCGGCCCTGCCTTCAATGACGGGCCGTCGAAAAGCACGGGGCGCTGCCCCGGTCGCTTCTCAGGGCCGCGATCTGCCCCCATTCCGCCGCACTCCGAGGGGCCGCTCCCATGTCCCGGTAAAGCCACGCAAAGCGCGGGTCTCGGACGGACGGCCTTCCCACAAGGGGAGGCCAAATCGGCTTCAACAGACGGCAGGTCGGGTGCGTTCGGCCCCGTTCCGGGCGTCCACTGGTCGAGAGGACGGACACGGTCCTCACGGTCCAGCGGACAAGAGGAGCCGGCATGACCGAGATCGCAGAGCGGGCCGTACTGCGGAGCACCGCCACCGCTGTCGTTCACGAGTCGTACTCGTTCGCCTGCATGCGCTGCGGGCACGGCTGGGAGCAGTCGTACGAGATAGAGCACCACGACGACGCCCAGGGGCACGACTTCGTGATGTACGTGGCCGACGGTCATGTGGTGCCGTCGCCGCTGTCACGGCCCACCTGCCAGAACTGCGACGGCCATGTCGTGCGGATCATGCGCGCCGGCCAGGTCTCCTCGGTGCGGGACGCCGAGCGGCGCCGGACCGTGCCGAAGCCCCGCCCGGCCGAGACCGCCTCCGACGAGACGGAGACCGGCGGCACCCAGGCGGCCCCGTCGGACCGGTCGGCGACGTCGGGCGAGGCGGCCGAGCGGGCCGCCGGGCACCACCACTGGCACCTCTCCGACCTCCTGCACCCCTTCCACCGCAAGGCGAGCTGACCGGCGGCGGTCCGGTGTGAGGCGAGCCGCCCCTCCCCCGGCGAGCCTGGAGGGCATGCCCCGATCCCGCGATTCGTAGGATCGGGGCATGCCTTCGAACGACTCCGGCACCGCCTCCGCCCCGCAGGACAAGAACGCCGCGCCCCCGCTGCCCGAACCGCTCCGGGTGCCCGTCGCGGACTCGCACACCCATCTGGACATGCAGTCCGGCACCGTCGAGGAGGGCCTCGCGAAGGCCGCCTCCGTGGGGGTGACGACGGTCGTGCAGGTCGGCTGCGACGTCAAGGGCTCACGGTGGGCCGCCGAGACGGCCGCCCGCCACGACGCGGTCCACGCCACCGTCGCGCTGCACCCCAACGAGGCCCCGCGCATCGTGCACGGCGACCCCGACGGCTGGTCCCGGCAGGGCGCACGCGCCGCCGGCGGTGACGCCGCCCTGGACGAGGCGCTCGCCGAGATCGACCGGCTGGCCGCGCTGCCGCAGGTCAAGGGCGTCGGCGAGACGGGACTCGACTACTTCCGGACCGGCCCGGAAGGCAAGGCCGCCCAGGAGCGGTCGTTCCGCGCGCACATCGAGATCGCCAAGCGGCACGGCAAGGCCCTGGTCATCCACGACCGCGACGCCCACGAGGACGTGCTGCGCGTCCTGAAGGAGGAGGGCGCGCCCGAGCGGACCGTCTTCCACTGCTACTCCGGCGACGCCGACATGGCCGCGATCTGCGCCGAGCACGGCTACTTCATGTCCTTCGCCGGGAACATGACCTTCAAGAACGCGCAGCCGCTGCGCGACGCCCTCGCCGTCGCCCCCCTCGAACTCGTCCTCGTGGAGACCGACGCGCCGTTCCTGACGCCCGCGCCGTACCGCGGACGGCCCAACGCCCCGTATCTCATTCCGGTCACGGTCCGGGCCATGGCCGCGGTGCGCGGCATCGACGAGGACGCCCTGGCGACGGCGATCGCGGCGAACACGGCGAGGGCGTTCGATTACTGACGGATCACGCTCCGTCATCCGTCCGGGGGACGCGAAAAGATGATGAGCGGCCACGTGTCGCGACACTGCGTGACCGCGTTGCTTGGGAGGGTGACCGCCGTCCGCTAGGTTCACGTCGCCCGACCCGGACCCGGATCGCCGCTGGAGCGTGTCGTCGTGAGCAACGTGAAGTCCTCACCGCCGTCGCCGTACGAGACCTGCGACACCCCGCGGACGTACGAAACCCCCGAGCCGCCGCGCCCGCAGCCGCACGAGGCGGAGACCCTGCCGTACGGCGTCCACGGGGCCCACGGCGTCCCCGGTGACACGTACCGCCCCGCCTACGAGGCCGGACCGGACTCCGGACCGGACTCCGGACCGGACGCCGGGGCGGGCCTCCCGGCGGCGCCCGGCAGCCGTGACGGCTCCCGGCGGGCGGTGCGCCGCAGACGGGCCGCCGACCGGCCGGGCTCGCTGCGGCGGCTGGTGCCGCAGGCCCTGGTGGTGGCGTTCCTCGCCGGCGGGACCTCCGCGTTCGTGGCGAAGGACAAGGCGATCGAGCTGACCGTCGACGGCGAGCCGCGCACCCTGCACACCTTCGCCGACGACGTCACCGAACTCCTCGCCGACGAGGGCGTGACCTTCGGCACCCACGACGTCGTCGCCCCCGCCCCCGGAACTGCCCTGACCAGCGGCGACGAGGTCACCGTGCACTACGGGCGGCCCGTCCGCCTCACCCTCGACGGCCAACGGCGCGAGGTGTGGACGACCGCCCGCACGGTCGACGGGGCGCTCCGGCAGCTCGGGGTGCGCGCGGAGGGCGCGTACGTCTCCACCTCGCGCTCCCAGCGGATCGGGCGCGCGGGCCTGGAACTGGACGTCCGCACCGAGCGGACCGTGACCGTCCTGGCGGACGCGCGGACGCGCACGATCCGCACGAACGCGGCGACGGTCGGGGAGGCCGTGGCGGAGGCCGGGGTCACCCTGCGCGGACAGGACACCACCTCCGTCCCGCCGACGAGCTTCCCCCGCGACGGGCAGACCGTGACCGTGCTGCGGGTGACCGGCTCGACGGAGGTCCGGGAGGAGCCGATCCCGTTCCGGGTGCACCGCACCGACGACCCCTCGCTGTTCCAGGGCACCGAGGTCGTCGAGCGCCCCGGCCGGCCGGGGACCCGGCGGGTCACGTACGCGCTCCGCACGGTCAACGGGGTCGCCCAGCGGCCCCGCTTGATGCGGACCGAGGTGGTGCGGGAGCCGCAGGACCGGATCGTGAAGGTGGGGACGAGGCGGCTGCCGGCGTCCGTGGCCGGGGCGGACGGGCTGAACTGGGCGGCCCTGGCGGCGTGCGAGTCGGGCGGCCGGCCCGACGCGGTGGACCCGTCCGGCACGTACGGGGGGCTCTACCAGTTCGACACGCACACCTGGCAGAGCCTCGGGGGCCAGGGCCGCCCCCAGGACGCGTCGGCGGCCGAACAGACCCTCCGCGCGAAGAAGCTGTACGTGCAGCGGGGGGCGAGCCCGTGGCCCCATTGCGGGGCGCGGCTCCGGGGGTGAGGGTGCGCCTGGTGCCGCGGCAGGCAACGTTCGCCCGTCGAGGAGCGGCGTTTGGGTGCGTGCTCTCGGCGTGCCGGGCGCACGTCCTCGTGCTGGATGTACGTGGGCTTGTGTCCGGTGCGGCGAGAGTGCGTGCCGGGCGTCACGACGGGGCGAACGTTGCCTGATGCGGCACTAGTGACTCGGGGGTGCGGGTTCGTCGGCGGGTGCGGGTGCGGGTGCGGGTGCGGGTGCGGGTGCGGGTGCGTCGTGGTTTCTCGCGCAGTTCCCCGCGCCCCTGAAGGGAACGGGCCTGCGGCCCGCCCTTCATGAGAAGCGCGGGGCGCAGCCCCGGTCGCTCTTCAGGGGCGCGGGGCGCTGACACATGCGGCTCCGCCGCGTGGGCGCGACCAGCCCCCACCCACCCGCACCCGCCGACGAACCCGCACCCCCGACCTGTGAGGCGCCCGGCCCCCGTACCCTGGTGCACGTGAGCAGCCCCACCCCCGACGCCCTCCTGGGCCCCGCCGACGTCCGCGAACTCGCGGCAGCGCTCGGTGTGCGGCCCACCAAGCAGCGCGGCCAGAACTTCGTGATCGACGCGAACACGGTGCGCCGGATCGTGCGCACCGCGGACGTCCGCCCGGACGACGTCGTCGTGGAGGTGGGACCGGGCCTCGGCTCCCTGACACTCGCGCTGCTGGAGGTCGCCGACCGGGTGACCGCCGTCGAGATCGACGACGTCCTCGCCGCCGCGCTGCCCGCGACGATCGCCGCCCGGATGCCGGCCCGCGCCGACCGTTTCGCCCTGGTCCACTCGGACGCGATGCACGTCGCCGAGCTGCCCGGCCCGGCGCCCACCGCTCTCGTCGCGAACCTCCCGTACAACGTCGCGGTCCCCGTGCTGCTGCACATGCTGGACACGTTCCCCACCATCGAGCGCACCCTGGTGATGGTGCAGGCGGAGGTCGCGGACCGGCTCGCCGCCGGGCCCGGCTCGAAGGTGTACGGCGTCCCCTCGGTGAAGGCCAACTGGTACGCGGAGGTCAAGCGGGCCGGAGCGATCGGACGGAACGTCTTCTGGCCGGCGCCGAACGTCGACAGCGGCCTCGTCTCGCTCGTCCGCCGCACCGAACCGGTCAGGACGACCGCGCCCAAGGCCGAGGTCTTCGCCGTCGTCGACGCGGCGTTCGCCCAGCGGCGCAAGACGCTGCGCGCCGCCCTCGCCGGATGGGCGGGCTCCGCCGCCGCCGCCGAGGCCGCGCTCGTCGCCGCCGGTGTCTCCCCGCAGGCCCGTGGCGAGTCCCTGACCGTCGAGGAGTTCGCCGCGATCGCCGAGAACCGCGCCGGCCCCGACGCCCCCGACACCGCCCGGCTCGCCCCGCACGCCCTGTCCACCGAGGAGTCCCGTCCGTCGTGAGCGTCACCGTCCGCGTGCCCGCCAAGGTCAACGTCCAGCTCGCGGTCGGCGGCGCCCGCCCCGACGGGTTCCACGACCTGGCCAACGTCTTCCTCGCCGTCGGCCTGTACGACGAGGTCACCGCCACCCCCGCCGACGAACTGACCGTCACCTGCGAGGGTCCCGGCGCCGACCAGGTCCCGCTGGACCGCACCAACCTCGCCGCGCGGGCCGCGCTCGCCCTCGCCGCGCGCCACGGCATCGACCCGGCCGTACGGCTGCACATCGCCAAGGACATCCCCGTCGCGGGCGGCATGGCCGGCGGCAGCGCGGACGCCGCGGGCGCGCTGGTCGCCTGCGACGCCCTGTGGGGGACCGGCGCGTCCCGCGCGGAACTCCTCGACATCTGCGCCGAGTTGGGCAGCGACGTGCCGTTCAGCCTGGTGGGCGGGGCGGCGCTCGGCACCGGGCGCGGCGAGCGGCTGAGGCCGCTGGAGGTGGGCGGCGCCTTCCACTGGGTGTTCGCCGTCGCGGACGGCGGACTCTCCACCCCGGCCGTGTACCGGGAGTTCGACCGGCTCCACGAGAACGACGAGGTGCCCGAGCCCGTCGCGTCCCAGACGCTGCTCGACGCGCTCGACAAGGGCGACGCCGACGCCCTCGCGGCGTTCCTGCCCGGCTCCAACGACCTCCAGCCCGCCGCCCTGTCCCTGTTCCCGAAACTCGCCGACACCCTCGAAGCGGGCCGGGCGGCCGGGGCGCTCGCCGCCCTCGTCTCCGGCTCGGGGCCGACCACGGCCTTCCTCGTCCGCGACGCCGCCTCGGCGCACTCCGTGGCCGAGGGTCTCCTCGCCGCCGGCGTGTGCGAGGCGGCCCGCGTGGCTGCCTCCCCGGCGCCGGGCGCGACGATCCTGCGCTGAGTCCCGGCTCCCGCGGGGCCCAACCGCACGTACTCAGAGCGGACTTGAGTACCTGAGCGCTGCCCGCGCACCGGGCGCCCGCGCGACGGTACTCCCATGACTGCCAGCGTCAGCGCGAGCGCACTCGCCGCCGCCACCCCGTCCAGCCGTGACCGGTACGTCGACCTGCTGCGGGTCGCCTCGCTCGGCACGGTCGTCCTCGGCCACTGGCTGATGGCGGCCGTGACGACCGGTGGCGACGGCCGGGTGGAGGTGGGCAACCTCCTCGCCGTGGAGCCGCGGCTGCAGATCCTCACCTGGGCGTTGCAGATCATGCCGGTGTTCTTCTTCGTCGGCGGCTTCTCGCACGCCCTCTCCTACCGTTCCCTCAGCCGCAAGGCCCCGCGGGCCGCGTCCGTCTACCCGGCCTTCCTCCGCGCCCGCCTCCAGCGGCTGCTGCGGCCCACCATGGTGTTCATCGGGGTGTGGGGCGCCGCCGCCGTCCTCCTGCACCTCGCGGGACAGGGCGGCGGACTGCTCGACGTGGCGCTGCGGCTCGTGGCGCAGCCGCTGTGGTTCATCGGGATCTACCTCGCGATGGTGGCGTTCACGCCGCCGCTGCTCAGGCTGCACGAGCGAGGCGGGTGGGGCGTGTTCGGCGGGCTGGTCGCGGCGGCCGCCGCCGTGGACGTGCTGCGCTTCGCGCTCGGTGTGCCGTACGTCGAGTTCCTGAACTTCGCCTTCGTCTGGCTCGCCGTCCACCAGCTCGGGTTCCTGCGCGCCGACGGCATGCTGACGCGGCCGTACCTGCTCGCCGGGGCGGGCCTCGCGGGGGCCGCGCTGCTGGTGGCGTACGGGCCGTACCCGCTGTCGATGGTGGGGATGCCCGGCGAGAAGGTGTCGAACATGGCGCCGCCGACCTTCGCGCTGCTCTGCCACGGGGTGTGGCTGGTCGGCGCGGTGGAACGGGTGCGCGGGCCGGTCACGCGATGGCTGGAGCGGCCGAAGGTGTGGCGGGCGGTCGTGGCGGCCAACGGCATCTCGATGACGGCGTTCCTGTGGCACCTGACCGCGATGCTCGGCGTGTACGGCGTGCTGCTCGCCCTCGACACGGACCTGCCCGCCCCCGCGTCGGGTGCCTGGTGGGCCCAGCTGCCCCTGCGGCTCGCCGCGGCGGCCGTCCTGACGGCCGTGCTGGTGGCCGCGTTCCGGGGCTTCGAACGGCCCGCCGCGCGCCGCGAGCGGAGGCATCCCGCCGGTCCGGCGCCGCACGCCGGATACGGGGGACCGGCCGCGGCCCTCGGCGTGACCCTCTGCCTGTTCGGGGTCCTCGGGCTGTCGATGGTCGGCTTCGGCGGACTCTTCGAGGGACGGACGGCCCTGCTGATCGCCGTCCAGGTGACGGCACCGGTGGCGGTGGGGATGACCCTCGCGGGGTGGCTGCTCGTGGAGCGCGTCGGCAGGGGCACGTCCTAGTGCCGCGGCAGGCAACGTTTGCCCGTCGAGGAGCGGCGTCCGGTGCGGCGAGAGTGCGTGCCGGGCGTCGCGACAGCGCGAACGTTGCCTGACGCGGCACTAGCTCGGGGCCGAGGGGTCCGTCGGCGGGGGCGGGTGGCCGGGGGGCTGGCCGCGCCCACGCGGCGGAGCCGCAGGGGTCACCGGCCCGCGCCCCCGGAAAGCGGCCGGGGCAAGCGTCCCGTCACGGCCGCGACGGCCGCCGACTACCCTGGAGGGTCGATCGTCCCCGTGGCAGGAGAGTAATGGCCGTCAACCTGGTCAATGTCGAGAACGTCAGCAAGGTGTACGGCACCCGCGCCCTGCTCGACGGGGTCTCGCTCGGCGTCTCCGAAGGGGACCGGATCGGAGTCGTGGGCCGGAACGGGGACGGCAAGACCACCCTCATCCGGATGCTCGCCAAGCTGGAGGAGGCCGACACCGGGCGGATCACCCACTCCGGCGGCCTCCACCTCGGCGTGCTCACCCAGCACGACAGCCTGGACCCGGCCGCCACCGTCCGGCACGAGGTCATCCGCGACATGGCGGACCACGAGTGGGCGGGCAACGCCAAGATCAGGGACGTCCTCACCGGCCTGTTCGGCGGGCTCGACCTGCCCGGCTTCCCGCAGGGCCTCGACACCGTCATCGGCCCGCTCTCCGGAGGTGAGCGGCGCCGTATCGCGCTGGCCAAGCTGCTCATCGAGGACCAGGACCTGATCGTCCTCGACGAGCCGACGAACCACCTGGACGTCGAAGGCATCTCCTGGCTGGCCAGGCACCTGCGGGAGCGGCGCTCCGCGCTCGTCTGCGTCACCCACGACCGCTGGTTCCTCGACCAGGTGTGCACCCGCATGTGGGACGTGCAGAAGGGCTCGGTCTACGAGTACGAGGGCGGCTACTCCGACTACGTCTTCGCGCGGGCCGAGCGGGAGCGGATCGCCGCGACCGAGGAGGCCAAGCGGCAGAACCTCGTCCGCAAGGAGCTGGCCTGGCTGCGGCGCGGGGCGCCCGCCCGGACGTCGAAGCCCCGCTTCCGCGTCGAGGCCGCCAACGAGCTGATCGCGGACGTGCCGCCGCCGCGCGACAGCAGCGAGCTGATGAAGTTCGCGTCGACCCGCCTGGGCAAGACCGTCTTCGACCTGGAGAACGTCACGGTGCAGGCCGGGCCGAAGGTGCTGCTGAAGCACCTGACCTGGCAGCTCGGCCCCGGTGACCGCATCGGTCTCGTCGGCGTCAACGGCGCCGGCAAGACCTCCCTGCTGCGGGCCATGGCCGACGCCGCCCGCAGCGACGGGGAGAAGCAGCCGGTCGCCGGACGCGTCGTCACCGGCAAGACCGTGAGGCTCGCCTACCTCTCCCAGGAGGTCGCCGAACTCGACCCAGAGTGGCGGGTGCTGCAGGCCGTGCAGCAGGTCCGCGACCGCGTCGACCTCGGCAAGGGGCGCGAGATGACGGCGGGGCAGCTGTGCGAGACCTTCGGGTTCAACAAGGAGAAGCAGTGGACGCCGGTCGGCGACCTCAGCGGTGGTGAGCGTCGGCGGCTGCAGCTGCTGCGGCTGCTGATGGACGAGCCGAACGTCCTGTTCCTGGACGAGCCCACCAACGACCTCGACATCGAGACCCTCACCCAGCTGGAGGACCTCCTCGACGGCTGGCCCGGCTCGATGATCGTCATTTCGCACGACCGGTTCTTCATCGAGCGGACCACGGACCGGGTGTTCGCTCTGTTGGGTGACGGCACGCTGCGGATGCTGCCGCGCGGGATCGACGAGTACCTGGAGCGGCGGCACGCCATGGAGGAGGCCGCGGCGGCGTCCTCACCGGTCGCCGCCAAGGCCGCCGCCTCGTCCTCCGCCTCGGAGAAGACCGTGTCGGCGGCCGACGCCCGCGCCGCGAAGAAGGAACTCCAGAAGATCGAACGGCAGTTGGACAAGCTCTCCGAGCGGGAGGCGAAGCTCCACGCGCAGATCGCCGACCACGCCACGGACTTCGCCAAGGTCGCCGAACTCGACGCCGAACTTCGGGCGTTGGCGGGGGAGAAGGACGAGCTGGAGATGCGCTGGCTGGAACTCGCGGAGGACGCGTAGCGGTTGTCGGGTGCGGGCTCTCGCCGTGGGGGCCGCTGTTCGATACCGGGTGCCGATGTGGGTGGCTGGTCGCGCAGTTCCCCGCGCTCCTTCAGTGCGCCGGCCGCGTCCGGGGTCCGTCAGTCCTCCGAGTACCTCTGAAGCCTTGTGGGGCAAGGGGCGCGCGTCGCGTGAAGGGGGCGTGAAGGAGCGTAACGGAGGCATCACGGGGCGGTTCGCCCTTGGGAACAGGGGAGCGACCGGCCCCGTCCACCGTCGTGTCGCAGTGATAGAAAGAGCCGACGGGCAACAGTCTGAGAAGCGACACCACGCGTGACGACGGGTGGCTCGAAAGCAGCGAACAGGGGGAGACGCGCTGATGACTCAGCCACCCAACCAGCCGCCTCAGGGCGGCTTCGGAGCTCCGCAGAACCCCGGCCCACAGCAGCCGTACGGCTACCCGCAGACCCCTCCGCCACAGGGTCCGCCCGCGCCGGGCCCCGGCTACGGCTACCCGCAGCAACCGCCCGCCGCGTCGGGCCCCTACGCCCAGCAGCCCGGCCCCTACGCCCCGCAGCCGGGGCCCTACACCCCGCCGCCGCAGCCCGGTTACGGCTACCCGCAGGGACCGTACCCGGGCGGGCCCACCGCGCCGTCGGGCGGCGGCTCCAAGAACCCCTTCAAGGGCAGGCCGGCGCTGGCCGTCGGCGCGGCGGTGGCCGCGCTGCTGGTGATCGGCGGCACCGTGTTCGCGGTCACGAACCTCGGTGACGGCGGCGGCACGAAGGAGCCGGTCGCCAAGGAGAGCGCGAGCAAGGGCACCGACGACCCCAAGGCGTCCTCCTCCCCGTCCGCGCCCGTCAACCCGGGCGACGGCAGCGGGGGCGGCGGCGAGGACCTCGACATCTCCGACCTCAACGAGGGCCGCAAGGCGGGCGAGGCGAAGGTGCTCTGGTACAAGAGCGCGCCCGACGCGCCCGGTTCGGGCGCTGACGCCCCCGGCCTGTGGGTCACCGACAAGGTCGCCGTGAAGGCCGCGTACAAGCAGCTGTTCGCGTTCGACGTCGAGAGCGGCGACCCCGCCTGGGACCCCGTCGAGTTCGAGGGCAAGATCTGCGCGGTCACCCCGCGGGCCACCGCCGACGGCCGCATCGTGGTCGCCGCCAAGCAGGGCGGCGGCTCCGACGCCGAGTGCGACCAGCTCCAGCAGATCGACCTGAACACCGGCAAGAAGGGCTGGTCCGCCGAGCTGGAGGAGGGCGCCCTCTTCGACAGCAACATCAGCGTCGGCCTGTCCGTCACCGGTGACACCCTCATGGTGGGCCGCTCGCAGTCCGGCACCGCGTACGACGTCGACACCGGCAAGAAGCTCTGGGACAAGAAGGAGTACGGCCAGGCCTGCTACCCGGGCGGCTTCGCGGGCGGCGCGCGGCTGGTCGCCGTCTCCTCCTGCGCGGTCACCACCGACAAGGAGCACGACGAGGTCCAGGAGCTCGACCCGAAGACCGGCAAGGCCAAGTGGACACGGAAGATCCCCAAGGGCTGGCGGGTCGACCACGTGTACGCACTGAACCCGCTCGTCCTCTACCTCACCAACGAGGACGAGAAGAAGTGGAACATCTCCGCCTTCGAGGCCGACGGGTCCACCCGCTCCCAGCTCGACATCAAGGGCTCCTTCAAGCCCGACTGCGACACCGGCATCCTCTCCCGCAACCTCCAGGGCTGCTCCGGTGTCGCGGCCGACGCCGACACCCTCTACCTGCCGACCGAGGCGAAGGACGACGCGAACGAGATCGTCGCGGTCGACCTGCCCACCGGCAAGGAGAAGTGGCGGGTCACGTCCCCCGCCGACGCGGCCATGTCGGCCGTGCGGGTCGAGAACTCCCGGGTGATCGCGTACGTCGAGTCGACGTACGGGGGCGAGGGCGGCCAGATCGTGTCGTTCCCCACCACGGGCTCCAAGCCCAAGGTGACGAAGCTTCTGCAGATGCCGGACAGCGCCGCGAAGATCGAGAGCTCCTTCTACTCGAAGGCCATCGACTACGTGGACGGGCGCTTCTACATCTCCACCACCCTGCTGACAGGCGTGGACGACGCGAAGGAGAAGTTGATGCTGGCCTACGGCAAGTGAGCCGGGGACCGGTGTCCCGGCCGACCTCCCCTCCCGTCCCCCACCCGCCCTCCGATCTCCGCTCCGAGGTACTCACGTCATGACGCAGCCGCCGCCCCCGCCGAACCAGCCGCCGAACCAGCCGCCGGGCCCGCCCCCGAACCAGCCCCCGCAGCCCCCGGCCCAGCCCCCGCAGGACACCCCGCCGCAGGGCGGTTTCGGCGCGCCGACGCCCCCGCCGGCCGGCGGTTTCGGCGCCCCGACGCCCCCGCCCCCGGCCCAGGGTGCCGGTTACGGCTACCCGCAGCAGACCCCGCCCGCGGGCCCGCCGCAGACGCCCCCGCCCGCGCAGGGCCCCGGCTACGGCTACCCGCAGACGCCCCCGCCGCAGCCCGGCTACGGCTACCCGGGCCAGCCCGGTCAGCCCGGCCCCTACGGGCAGCCGCAGCCCGGCCCGTACGGTCAGCAGCCCTACGGCCAGCCCGGCCAGCCGTACGGCTACCAGCCGCCGACCATGGCGATGCACCCGCACGCCCCCGGCGGCAAGAAGAAGGTCAACTCCACGGCGATCATCATCACCGCGGCGGTCGCGGCGATCGCCCTCATCGTCGGCGGTGGCGTCTGGTACGCCTCGTCCAAGGGCGGCGACGACGACAAGAAGAACACCGCCAGCTCCGAGGGGACGACCGGCGGCAAGGACGACCCGAAGGGCACCGACGGCGGCACCTCGTCGTCCGGCGGCTCGTCGTCCGGCGGGGTGGAGATCCCGGCCGAGGCGCAGGAGAAGGTGCCCTCCAGCACCAGCGCCAAGGTCCTCTTCCAGGTGCCGGCGCACGAGATCAAGGACAAGGGCCAGATCGACAGCGTCAAGGGGTCCTGGCTCACCGCCAAGACGTACGCCAAGGCCGGTCTGAACAAGATCGTCGGCTATGAGCCGGACAGCGGCAAGGCCAGGTGGACGCTGGACCTGCCCGGCCAGACCTGCGCGAGCTCCCGTGAGATCACCACCGAGGGGATCTCCGTCGTGGTGACCGAGGAGGCCAAGCGCAGCAAGGCCGACGAGCGCCCGGCCTGCACCCAGGTCGTCGCGTTCAACGTGGACACCGGCAAGGAGATCTGGACCAAGAGCACCGACGTCAGCGGCAGCAAGGTGCCGTTCGGCGAGGTCACCATCTCCGGTACGACGGTCGCCGCGGCCGGCGGCTACTCCGGTGGCGCGGCCTTCGACGTCAACTCCGGCAAGGTGCTGTGGTCGCCGAAGGTCGGCGAGTGCACGGACGAGGGCTACGCGGGCGGCGCCCAGCTGGTCGCGGTCCGCAAGTGCGGCGACTACGGCGACGAGACCTTCGAGGTCCAGCTGCTCGACCCCAAGTCGGGCAGCGTCAAGTGGACGTACAAGCTGCCCGCGGGCATCGACCGCGCCAAGATCATCTCCACCAAGCCGGTGGTGTTCGGCGTGGTGACCGGCAGCGACGTGCCGCTGACCGGCACCAGCGACATCTTCTCGCTGGACGACAAGGGCAAGCTCCGCGCCAAGATCTCCATCCCGGACAAGAAGTACAACTACGACTGCCCGGTCCGCGGCGTGTGGGCCTGCAAGGGCATCTACGTCGGCAACGACAAGGTGTACATGCCGACCGAGACCCACGACGGCACCGGCTCCTACAGCAGGACCAACGAGATCGTCTCCTTCTCGCTGGCCACGGGGAAGTCCACCGGTGACCGCGTCGACGCGGGCGACGACTACGAGCTGTTCCCGATCCGCATGGACGGCCCGAACATCATCGCCTTCAAGGACGGCCCGTACGACAAGGGCGCCCAGGTCGTCTCCATCGACGGCAAGACGCTGAAGCAGACCACCCTCATCGAGACCCCGTCGTCCGAGAAGGTGCTCCGCGCGATCAGCGCGATGGTGCCGACGCTGAGCGAGATGCTCTACACCGACGGACGGTTCTTCATCGGCAAGGACCTGGTCAGCAAGCCGTACGACGAGGACGAGAAGGAGTACACGGCGCTCGGTTTCGGGGCGAAGTAACCCCACGCGCCCCCTGGGTCCCGCGCTACGGCCCCGTCCCTGCTCAGGGGCGGGGCCGTGCACGTATCCCGCATCCCTCCCGAAGGGGAGGGATATCGGTAATCCGGGGCACTTCTCCCCGGTAGGGGGAGCGCAACGTCGAACAAGCGTGTAGCTTCCGGGGGCATGAGGGCGGGGGAGCAGACGGCGGAGTCGGGGGGCTTCTGTCCGTGAGGCCCGGTGGGCGGCCATAGTGGGCCACCATTGGGGGACTGGGGGGTGGCTGGCTCGATGGGAGTGCGGCTCATGGTGGTCGACGACCACCGACTGCTCGCCGAGGCGCTGGCCTCGGCGCTGAAGCTGCGGGGGCACCGGGTGCTCGCCGCGGCGGCACCCGCCGCGGGCGCGGCGGAACTGGTGATCACCAGGGCACCCGAGGTGTGCCTGCTCGGCACGGCGACACCCGCCGAGCCCGGCATCTTCGACCCGGTGGTGAAGATCAAGCGGGAGCGCCCGCAGGTGGCGGTGCTGGTCCTCGGCCCGGTGCCCAACCCGCGCGGCATCGCCGCCGCGTTCGCCGCGGGCGCCTCCGGCTACGTACGGCACGACGAACGCATAGAGGGTGTCGAGCGGGCCATCATGAAGGCCCGCGCGGGGGAGGCGGCGGTGGCGCCGCAACTGCTCCAGAGCGCGTTCGGTGAACTGCTGAACCCGGCGGCCCAGCCGGACGACGAGGGCCAGCGGCTGCTCCAGATGCTGACCCCGCGCGAGGCGGAGGTCCTGGTCCGCGTCGCGGACGGCGAGGACACGAGACTCATCGCGGCGGGCATGGGCATCGCCCCGTCCACGGCCCGCACCCACGTCCAGCGGGTCCTGATGAAACTGGGCGTGGGTTCACGACTGGAGGCGGCGGCCCTGGCGGCCCGGACGGGCCTGCTGGACCGGGCGGGGCCGGTGCCGCAGGCGCTGGAGGAGTAGGCGGCCGGGCGGACCGTTCCGGCGGGGCCCGGACCGGCCGAGGGCTACGTGCGGTCCCCGGGGCCGTCGCTCCCGCGCGGCCGGGGCCGGGGCTGGGGCTCGGCACCGCAGAGCGTGTGGTCCACCAGGGCCGTGATGGCGTCGATCTGACGGGTGGCGGTCTTCTCGTCGGCGGGCCGGCTGTGCGCGGCCACGGTCACCGCGAGGCGGCCGTCGCCGGTGGTCGCGGGCCACGCCAGGAAACCGAAGCCGCTGCCGCTGTGCCCCCAGTAGCCGTCGCCGCAGCTCAGCGGCGTCCAGGCCAGCCCCAGCCCGTACCGGGAGCCCGGTGCCTCGCCGGGGGTGTCGGGCACGGCGACCGTGCGCCGCATCTCGGCGAGCTGGGCGGGGGCGAGGAGGCGGCCACCGAGGAGCGCCGAGAAGAAGCGGTCGGTGTCGGCGGCCGTACTGATGAGCGACCCGTCGGCGTCCCCGTCGAAGGGGAGGTAGGCGAGGGTGGTGTCGGTGAAGGAACCCGGTGCGGAGGCGGACGACGACCCGCTGCCCGTTTCCGCCGCCTCGAACTGCTGGTAGTTCCGCGCGTGGGGGCGGGGGAGGCGGGGGTCGTCGCCCGGCGCGTACGTCCGGGTGAGCCGCAGGGGACGCAGGATCCGCGCCTCGACCTCCCGGTCCCAGCTCCGCCCGGTGACCGCCTCGATCACCATCCCGGCGAGGATGTAGTTGGTGTTGGAGTACTCCCAGCGGGTGCCCGGCGCGAAGACGGGCGGGTGCGTCATGGCGAAGGCGACGCGCTGGCGGGAGCTGTAGGTGGTGGAGCGGTGCTTGAGGTACCCGGCGGCGCTCATGTCCGGGACGACGTCCGCGATGTAGTCCGGCAGCCCGCTGGTGTGCTGGAGCAGCTGGCGGACGCTGACGCGCCGCCCGTCGTTGCCGCTGCCGCGCACGACGCCCGGCAGCCACCGGTCCACGGAGTCCTCCAGGGACAGCCGCCCCTCCCCGACGAGCTGGAGGAGGACGGTCGCGACGTACGTCTTGGTGGTGCTGCCGATCCGGATGTACTCACCGGGCGGTACGGGCGCCCCGGTCCTGAGATCCCCCACGCCGCTCCGCGCGGTGCGGACACCACGGGGCGAGTCCACCCGCACGAACACCCCGGTGACACCGCTGTCGCGCACGGCGTCGGCGTCGCGCTGCAGGGGGTCCGCCGTGGCGTGGGCGGGGGAGAGGGTGCCCAGGAGGGCGAGGGCGAGGAGGGCGGTCACGGCGGCACGGGTGCGGAGTGCTCCGGGGCGGACGGTGAGGGGTGTGGGGGTAGGCATGGCCCCACCGTAGGAAGCAGCACGTCAGCCGACCATCAAGCGAGCCCCCGCGTGTCACCGGGGGTTTCCCTCAGCGGCCCGCCTTGAGGTGGAGGAGAAGGCCGGCGAGGGGGGTGGGGGTGGTGCGGAGGTGGGTGGAGGGGGAGTCGGACTCGCGGAGGCGTATGCATCCGGGGGCGGCGGCCAGTTCGACACAGGTGTCCCCTTCACCGCCGCCGGAGTACGTGGACTTCTGCCAGAGCGGGGCCTGATCGGGCACGCTTCTCACAGCTCCTTCGCCAAACGGTGGATGAAGTCCCGCGACGCTGTGGGTTCCAGCGACGCTTCCCTCACCTTACGAAAGAGCATTCGGAGTTGCTTCAACTGTGTTTGAACATCGATGAACAGGACACCGGTGGGGGCGTCACGCAGTCCATTGTCCAGCTGGGGCACCGGACCACCCAGGTACATCATCGAGGCAGCGGCGCCCCCGAAGCCGTCCTGGTCGATGGGGATGACGCGCACCGTCACGTGGCCCTGCTCGATCTCGTCCAGAATGCAACGGAGTTGAGTGAGCGAAGTCTGTCGGTCGGCTACGCGGACGCGTAGGGCGAACTCGTGGACGATCGACTCGTACGCGAGGGGGTCCTCGCTCGCGATGACCGCGCGCCGCCGCATCCGGTACTCCACCCGAGGGGCCAGCTCGCTGTCGGGTAGCTCCGGGCGGTTGTGGCTGAACACCGCTCGGGAGTAGTCGGGGGTCTGGAGCAGTCCGGGTACGTAGCCGATGGACACCTCGTGGAGGCAACTCGCATGGTGCTCCGCTTCGGCGACGTCCAGATTCACCTGGGGCAGGACTCCCCGGCAGTCGTCCCACCAGCCACGCGTGTTCTCCGTCGCGATCGCGACCAAAGCCTCCACGAGTTCTTCGTCGGTGCAGAGGCAGTGAGCCGCGAGCCTTCGCAGCCGTTCCTCTCAGCGGGCAAGATCGGTTGGCGTTCTGGTGATCTTTGTTTAATTGTGATGGTGACGAGCGTGGGGACTTGTGCTTTGATGTGTTCGGTTCTGTTTGGTGAGCTCGATGTCGTGACGGCTTGATCGCTTGATGGCTTGATCGCTCGATTGCGGGTACGGATGGGGAGTCCGGCGTGAAGAAGACCTCGACCCGGCTGGCCGACGGTCGTGAGCTGATCTACTACGACCTGCACGACGACACCGTGCGCGACGCGGTGGACAAGCGCCCCCTGGAGCGCACCGTCACCACTTCGGAGGTGCGCAGGGACCCGCTGCTCGGCGACTCCGTCGCGATCGCCTCGCACCGCCAGGGCCGCACCTACCACCCGCCGGCCGACGAGTGCCCCCTGTGCCCCTCCCAGGACGGCCGGCTCAGCGAGATCCCCGACTCCTCGTACGACGTCGTCGTGTTCGAGAACCGCTTCCCGTCACTGGCCGGCGACTCCGGCCGCTGCGAGGTCGTCTGCTTCACCTCGGACCACAACGCGTCCTTCGCCGACCTCACCGAGGAGCAGGCCCGCCTCGTCCTGGACGCGTGGACCGACCGCACCGCCGAACTGTCGCACCTGCCCTCCGTCGAGCAGGTCTTCTGCTTCGAGAACCGGGGCGCCGAGATCGGCGTGACCCTCGGCCACCCCCACGGGCAGATCTACGCCTACCCCTTCACCACCCCCCGCACCGCCCTGATGCTGCGCTCGCTCGCGGCCCACAAGGACGCCACCGGCGGCGAGAACCTCTTCGACTCCGTGGTGGAGAGCGAACTCGCCGGCGACCGGATCGTGCTCCTGACCGAGCACTGGGTGGCCTTCGTGCCGTACGCCGCGCACTGGCCGTACGAGGTCCACCTCTACCCCCGCCGCCGCGTGCCGGACCTGCTCGCGCTCGACGAGGACGCGCGTACAGAGTTCTCCCAGGTTTATCTGGAACTCTTGAGGCGCTTCGACCGGATCTTCGGCGAAGGTGAACCGCCCACGCCGTACATCGCGGCCTGGCACCAGGCACCGTTCGGCGCGCTGGAGGAGTTCGAGGGCGTCAACCGCGACGACTTCGCACTCCACCTCGAGCTTTTCACCATCCGCCGCACCTCCGGCAAGCTGAAGTTTCTCGCGGGTTCCGAATCCGGCATGAACGTGTTCATCAACGACGTGCCGCCGGAGCGCGCGGCCGAGCGACTGCGAGAGGTAGCGAGTTCATGAGCGGCAAGTACCTGGTCACGGGCGGTGCGGGATACGTCGGCAGTGTGGTCGCCCAGCATCTGCTGGAGGCGGGCCACGAGGTCGTCGTCCTCGACAACCTCTCCACGGGCTTCCGCGAGGGCGTCCCGGCGGGCGCGTCCTTCATCGAGGGCGACATCCGCGACGCCGCGAAGTGGCTGGACGACTCCTTCGACGCCGTCCTCCACTTCGCCGCGTTCTCGCAGGTCGGCGAGTCCGCCGTGAAGCCCGAGAAGTACTGGGACAACAACGTCGGCGGCACCATGGCGCTGCTCGGCGCGATGCGCGAGGCGGGCGTGCGCACCCTCGTCTTCTCGTCGACGGCCGCCACCTACGGCGAGCCGGAGACCACCCCGATCGAGGAGTCCGCGCCGACCCGCCCCACCAGCCCCTACGGCGCCTCCAAGCTCGCCGTCGACCACATGATCACCGGTGAGGCGGCGGCCCACGGCCTGGGCGCGGTGTCGCTGCGCTACTTCAACGTCGCCGGCGCCTACGGCTCCTGCGGCGAGCGCCACGACCCCGAGTCCCACCTGATCCCGCTGGTCCTCCAGGTCGCGCAGGGCCGCCGCGAGGCGATCTCCGTCTTCGGCGACGACTACCCCACGCCCGACGGCACCTGCGTCCGCGACTACATCCACGTCGCGGACCTCGCCGAGGCCCACCTGCTGGCGCTGGACGCCGCCGTGGCGGGCGAGCACCTCATCTGCAACCTGGGCAACGGCAACGGCTTCTCCGTCCGCGAGGTCATCGAGACGGTCCGCGAGGTCACGGGCCACCCCATCCCCGAGGTCGTCGCCCCCCGCCGCGCCGGCGACCCGGCGATCCTGGTCGCCTCCGCGGCCACGGCCCGCGACCGCCTCGGCTGGAACCCGTCCCGGGCGGACCTGGCGGGCATCGTGGCGGACGCGTGGGAGTTCGCGCAGCGACAGGCCGGGTGACGTACGGCCTTCCGACGGCCGGGTGACATACGGCCTTCGGACGGCCGGGCCCGCAGCTGTACGAGCGAGGGCGTGAGCCGGGAGAGCCGGGAGAGCCGGGCCGTCGTACGGATCGTGGAACCGGTCGTCGGGTCGGTGATGGTGTGGGCCGGGATCCCGGTCGGTAGGTTCGGCCGGTGTCGCGGTCGGTAGGTTCGGCCGGATCGTCGGCCGGTGGTCAAGGAAGGGTCAGGGACAGGTCATGAGCGAGGCCGTAGAGGGCGGGGCCGTGGAGGGCGGGGCCGTGGAGTCCGGGGCCGAGGTCGCTGTCGCCGAGCGGTTCGAGGAGCTGTACGGGACGGCGCCGGAGGGGGTGTGGGCGGCGCCGGGCCGGGTCAACCTGATCGGCGAGCACACCGACTACAACGACGGCTTCGTCATGCCCTTCGCCCTCCCGCACACCACCGTCGCCGCGGTCTCCCGCCGCACCGACGGCGTGCTGCGCCTGCACTCCTCCGACGTGGACGGCGGTGTCGTCGAGCTGGCCCTGGACGCACTCGCCCCCGAGTCGGACCGCGGCTGGACGGCGTACCCGGCGGGCGTCGTCTGGGCGCTGCGCGAGGCCGGCCACGCGGTGACCGGCGCGGACGTGCACCTGACGTCGACGGTCCCGGCGGGCGCGGGCCTGTCCTCGTCGGCCGCGCTGGAGGTCGTGGTGGCCCTGGCCCTCAACGACCTCTTCGGCCTCGGCCTGAAGGGCTGGCAGCTGGCCCGTCTGTGCCAGCGCGCGGAGAACGTCTACGTGGGCGCCCCGACCGGCATCATGGACCAGACCGCGTCGGCGTGCTGCGAGCGGGGCCACGCCCTGTTCCTCGACACCCGCGACCTCTCCCAGAAGCAGATCCCCTTCGACCTGGCGGCCGAGGGCATGCAGCTGCTGGTCGTCGACACCCAGGTCAAGCACTCCCACAGCGAGGGCGAGTACGGCAAGCGCCGCGCCGGCTGCGAGAAGGGCTCGGCCCTGCTGGGCGTGGACGCCCTGCGCGATGTGGCGTACGACGACCTGGACGCGGCCCTGGAACGCCTCGGTGACGAGGAGGAGGTCCGCCGCCTGGTCCGCCACGTCGTGACGGAGAACCACCGGGTGGAGCAGGTGATCGCACTGCTGGAGGCGGGCGAGACGCGGGCGATCGGCCCCGTCCTGGTCGAGGGCCACGCGTCGCTGCGCGACGACTTCCGTATCTCCTGCCCCGAACTGGACCTGGTCGTCGACACGGCGATCGCGTCGGGCGCGCTGGGCGCCCGGATGACGGGCGGCGGTTTCGGCGGCTCGGCGATCGTCCTGGTCGAGTCGGCGGACGCGGACACGGTCACGAAGGCGGTCGAGGAGGCGTTCGCCGCGGCGGAATTCACGCCCCCGAGGGTGTTCGTGGCGGTGCCGTCGGCGGGCGCACGACGGGCGGTCTGAGGCCCTGGGGCCCTGGGGATCTCGGGACCTGGGGACCTGGGGACCTGGGGACCTGGAAGTGAGTCAACGGTTCGGGAGGATGAACCCGACCGTTTGAAATTCTGCACGCAGTGGGCGGCGCCGGGACGACGGACCCGGCGCCGCCCACTGCGTGGCGGGCCGCTGCCCACGCCGTGGCGGGCCGCCCCCTGCATCGTCTGCACCGTGTGCCGCACTCAGGTGGTGACGGGCGGCCGTCCGAGCACTGCGAACCGTGACGCGCATGTTCCGGCCAGGCTCTCGCCCCGAGCCGCGAACCGATGCCGCACATTTCATCCGCGAACGCGCAACATTCCGCCGGGATCACGCCGTTGACGCGCAACTCCACGCCCCACACCGGAGTACGAAGACCCCTGCACCCCGCTCGCCCCACACGACACTGTCACAGCAAATAGCTAAAGTGGTCGACGAGGTGCCGGCTTCACGGGGGAGGGCATGATGCGGGACGGCGGTTCGACGGGTGGTGCGACGGGCCCCTCGTGGGTGTCGGGCATGTTCGACGCGGCGCGCGACGCTGCGGCGGACGTGGCGACGGAACTGTCGTCGTTCACGGCGTTCCAGAAGCGCGTGGACCAGTTGATCACCGATCTCAAGGACTCGGACGCCGGCCCCGGCAAGGTGGGCCAGGAGCCGCTGGCGAGGGCCCAGTTCGGTGGCGGGAACGGCGAATGGGCGCAGGCGGCGGGCCTGTTCACCGCCTACGAGACGGTCATCACGGAGCTGGAGAACCTCTCGAAGCTGCTCTCCCACTCGATGGAGGGCATGGGGATCGCCGTCATGGCGTCCCACAAGGGCTACCAGAACATCGACCTCGACATCCGCGACCGCATGGCCGCGATCAGCGCGGAGACGACGGAACACTACGGCGGCGCGTACGACCCCGGCCGGCCGACGCCCCCCGAGGCCACGCCTCGAGACACGTCTGACACCACGCCGCGGACTCCGACGGACGGCGGCGACGCGGGAGGCACGATCTGATGCCGGGCGGGAACCCCTTCGAGGACATGAGCCACGAGCGCATGCTGCAGTGGCTGGACCAGGCGAACAGCGCGACGGTCCAGGCAGCAGCGGACCGCCTGGCCAAGGCGGCCGAGGAGATCCACAAGATCGCCGAGGAGCTGAGGATCCGCCCGCAGTGGGTGGAGTGGAAGGGCGAGGGCGCGAACGCGTTCCGCACGTGGACCGCGGACCTCGCCAACTCCACACTCCGCCTGGGCGACTTCAGCGAAAGCTCAGCGAAGTGGCTGGCCCAGGCGTCATCGGCGATCGCCAGGGCCCAGGCGGCGATCCCCCGCGACACGAAGACCGCCGAGTCCAACCGAGCCGCAGCAGCATCGACCCCCAACGACCCGGACGCGGACGCCGTCACCACGAAGTCGACCGCCGAACTGGCGGCCCTGGCGGAAAACAAGGAGAAGGTCCGCAGGGAAGCAGCCGCCGAGATGATCAAACTCGGCCAGGCCTACGAGTTCTCAGCGGTACAACTGAACGCACTGGAGAGACCTAAGTTTCCGCCGCCGCCGGTGGCTATTGCGCCGCCGGAGAGTGGCTCACGCATCGGCAGTACTGCCGTGGATCGTTCTGGCGCATCCGCTAATAGCGGTTCTGCGTCTGATGGCTTCGCACCCCTGGATATCGGGAACCGCAGCCTTACATCCGATTTCACAGATGTGAGACGAGTACCGAATCATGCTCAAGATGGCATGGTGCCGACGAAGGACGCGCCCCCGATCCGTATGGGGATCGACTCGGTAGAGACCCCACTGCCGGACAAGCAGACAACGTCGCCCCCGGCGAGTAGCCAACCCACAGGAAGGTCGGAGGTGCCCACAGCCGCATTGCCGACCGGGGTGCTGCCTTCGACGCCTAGGGGCGCCAGCGGCGCGCCGACCAGTAGCGGGCTGCCCCAGGCGCGGACGACTGCAACAGGCCGTGTGCCCCCGTCACCCGGTCCGATCGTCCCTCCTTCGTCCCCGCCGCGGGCACCCAGCAGTACCGGCATCATCGGCGGCAGGCCGGTTTCTCCGACCGTGGGTGGTGCCACAGGAGCAGTTCACAGGGGAACGGTTGTCGGAGGGCCGGGCGCTAACGGTCGCATGCCAGCGAGCCCACTCCCTGGTATGACAACTCCAGGAGGGCGGACGACAGGTCAGCAGCGGTATGTGTCCGGTGGTCGGGTCCCGACATCCAACGGCGGTGTTATCGGGGAGAACCCGCAGCGAACGGGCCGCGCAGTCCCTGCTGCGGCCAGCAGCGCAATTGCATCCGGCTCTGCCGGAGGACGCCTGGCGCGAGATGGGGTGGTGGGCGGCGCTGTTCCCGGCGCGGCGCGCACCGGGAACGCTGGAACGGGCACTCCGCGTGTGGCACGTCCAACATCCGCCGGGAGTCCGGAAGACAACAAGAAGCGAACCCGCTCGGCCAGCGACCAGAAGACCGGGCGCCAGGACAACGGCCGTCCGGTATCGCCGGTCATCGACTGAGATGCCCGAGGAACGGAGATAGGGAACTCATGCGCACGACCAGCACCCCACACGGGTGTCACCGTGTTGCGGCAGCGGCGGTACTCGGGCTGCTGCTGGTGGGCGCGGAGGGATCACCCGCTTACGCCGAGTCGACTCGTGAGCAGCAATGGTTCCTCGACGCCATGCAGGCCGAGCAGATGTGGCGGACGAGCACCGGTAAAGGGATCACAGTTGCCGTCATTGATACCGGAGTGGACCCGACGAACCCAGATCTGAAGGGGCGAATCCTGGCGGGTAAGGACTATGCCGAGGGCCAGCCCGGCGATGAGCACACCGACTATGAGGGCCACGGCACGGGAATGGCCGGCCTGATCGCCGGTACCGGTGGGTACAGAGGCGGAAAGGGAGCTTTCGGCCTGGCTCCGGGAGCGAAGATTCTCCCGATCCGCATGCCTAAGGTCGATACGGCGGAGAACAAAGCCCAGGGGAACAGATGGTTCAACGAAGCCGCTCCGAAGGCCATCCGCTACGCGGTGGACTCGGGCGCGCAGGTCATCAACCTCTCGCTGGGACATACGCAAGGCTCCCCGCAGCTGACGGAAGCAGTGAAGTACGCCCTTGAAGAAGGGGCGCTGATCTTCGCGGCAGTGGGAAACAGTGGAGACAAGGGCAACCTGGTTGAGTACCCAGCAGCGACTCCTGGAGTGGTTGGGGTAGGCGCGATTGGCAAGGACCTCCACAAGACTGCTGAGTCCCAGTACGGGCCCCAGGTCGACATGGCCGCCCCCGGCGACGACCTCATCCACGCATGCGGTAGTGCAACGGGCCTGTGTGACAGCCATGGCACCAGCGGTGCCAGCGCCCTGGCCTCCGCCAGCGCCGCCCTCATCTGGTCCAAACACCCCACCTGGACCAACAACCAGGTCCTCCGCGTCATGCTCAACACCATCGGCGCCCCCACCGACGGCGCCAAGCGCAACGACTCCATCGGCTACGGCATCGTCCGCCCCCGCGTCGCCCTGACGAACCCCGGTGACCCCGGCCCCGCAGACGAGTACCCGCTGCCGGACCTCGCCGCCGCCGCGTCCGCGTCGCCGTCCCCCGAACCGTCATCGGTGACGGACGCCACCGACCCACCGGCCAAGGACAAGAGCGCCGAGGAGACGTCCTCGGACGCAGACACGACCCCTCTCGTATGGATCCTCCTCGGAGCCGCCGCCCTCGCCGTCGCGCTTCTCGGCGTGATCGCGACAGTCCTCGTCCGTAAACGGCGAGCCGCGAACCCCGTCGCACCCTTCCCACCGGTCGCGTATTCCCCGGGGCAACCCGAGAATCCGTCCGCTAGCTTCCCGAATGCGCCGCACTATCCTCCCCCCACCTCTGGAGGCAACGTCCCTCCCGGCCGAGGACCGGACGCCGTGTGAGTGCGGCCGGGCGCACAGGTAATACGCGCCCGGCGACACGGAACGGCCACGAGGCACATCACACAGTCGGCAGCGCCGTGAACCTGGACGGGGAACGGGCGAGGAACGGGAGAGAACCGCGCATGGCGTGGGACGAGTGGGAGCAGTTGAAGTCGCAGGCGGCGGAGCGGCAGCCCGACGGAATGCGGCTGAACCAGGTGGAGACGAGCAGTGGATCGTCCAGCGGTCCTGGCTCGGGCAAGTACGGGGACCTGACCGCCAGCCAGGGTGACCTCGCAAAGATCGGTGAGCACGCCTTCGACCTCCACGGGAAACTGTGGGACAAGGGCCGTACCGCTGTGTCCAGCAGCGACAAGGCCGCAGGTGACCTGTCGAAACAGGGTTTCGCGCTGGGCGGCGCGCTTCAGCATGTGTCGACCCGCTGGGAGGAGCAGCTGACCTCCCTCCGTGACGCCTGCGCCCACATCTCGAACCACATGACGGTCTCGAAGAGACTGCACATCGACGGCGATCACTACATCGGTCGTAAGTTGAGCAGCATCGACACCCTCGACGCCGGCTTCGACGAACGAGTCGGTGCACCCGGTCGCAAGAACCCGCTGTACGGCGAGGCGGGCGACAAGGGCAAGAAGGACGACTGATGGATCTCGACGCGCTCCGCTTCGCCAGCTTCAAGCTTCTCGACGACGCCATCGAGGACTGGTCGACCACGGTCCGCAACCTGGCTGAGTTGAAGGAGGCTGCCGACAAGGGACTCAGAGGTGCCGCGAACAAAGCCAACTGGACCGGTGAGAACGCCACGGTCTCCAAGGAGTTCATCGGCAAGACAGCCGGCGAGTTCGAGGACGCGCACGCACAGGCCGAGTCCATTCGGAACATCCTCAGGGACACACGCGGGGAGCTGAAGGGCTACCAGGACAAGCTCCAGGCCGCCATCAGCCGAGGGCTCAAGAAGAACCTGACGGTCACCTCCACGCAGGGCGGAGGTTTCACCGTGACGATGAACATCCACCCCGACCGCGCCGCGAAGGGGACGACGGTTCCCGAGCACGACGCCAAGGACGTGACCGCCCTGCGCGACGAGGTCCAGAAGATCCTCGACGGCGCGACGGAGAGCGACGACTCGGCCAGCAGGGTGCTCAAGGCACTCGTGAACCAGACCGAGCTGGGCTTTTCGGACGTCGGCTACAAGGACCGCGACTCCGCGGCAGACGCGCTCAAGCGGGCCGACGACCTCGCCGCACTGGCGAAGAAGAACCCGGAAGACCTCACGGAGCGGGAGTTCGACAGGCTCAACGACGGGCTGAAGAAGTACGCGAACGACGACCTCTTCGCCGCTGAGTTCGCGACGAGTCTCGGAGCCCGAGGAACGCTGGACTTCTGGGCCGGTATCAATGACCCGGGCGGGCCACGGGAATTGCGCGTTGGACGGTTGGACCAGTTCGACGAACTGCAGAAGAACCTCAGCCTCACCCTTGCCAACGCGAGCCAGAGCGACACGGCAGGGATGACCGAGTGGAAGAACACCATGGTCGGCCTGGTGGACAAACCGGTGAGCCGCGAAGGCGGGTACGCGCTCGGTGGCCAGGTCATGAGCAACCTCATGCGGTGGGGCGATTTCGACGACAAGTTCCTCCACCGGTACGGCGACAAGCTCATCGAGACCGAGAAGAAGTTCACGGGCAACGGTCGCCACGGGGCCTGGCAACGCATGGGGATGGACCCGCTGCTCAACCACACCGGGACCGACTCCGGCTGGGACCCGATGACCGGATACCTGAAAGCCCTGTCGAACAACCCGGACGCAGCCACTCAGTTCCTCAACGACACGTTCGTCACGAAGAACGAGGACCACGAGTTCACCGAGGAGAAGGGCGGCAAGGAGGTCAAGAGGTCCCTCACCAACTTCGACTACCTCTTCGAGGAGCGCGACTGGCCCCAGGAATTGGACTCCAAGGGCGAGGACAGCGTTGCCGGCCGCAACAACCTGGCCATGGCGATCGAAGCCGCCACGACCGGACATCCGGCGGGAGAGATGCCGACGGTGGACACGCCGCCGCACAATGCGGCGCAGACGAAGTTGATGGAAAGCCTGGTGGCGTCGATCGCAGACGACCCGGGACGCCTTACCGATCGCGGATACATGTCCGACAGCGTCGGACAGATCACGTCAGAGTACTTGCCTGACATCAATCGGGCACTGAGTGATGTCGAAAGGGGCGAGAAATCGCCTGACTGGCTGGATGTTCAACGAATTTATCCGGTTCACGGCTCCGAAGCCGAGCTCGCCCACGCGGACGTGAGCAAGCTTCTTTTCGCGCTCGGTCAGAATGAAGAGGGATATGCCGCTGTCGAGGTGGGCCAGAAGGCCTACATGGCTCAGCTGATGGACCACCATCTGAACCCCGACCTTCCCGAAGACCAGCGTGTTTCCCGGGATCCAGAAATCGTCGTGCGGCAGATCGCGGGGAGTTCGGGAGAAATCTCAGGGACGCTCGGCATCGGTCGGCAGGAAGCTATCGGCCAGGAGGCTTCGGACAAGGACAAGGGGTACGCCCATTCCATGGCCCAGTACAAGAACTGGATCTCCGGCGGAGTGGGTACGGCCGTCGGCGTCGGCACTTCGCTCATTGCCACACCCTGGGTCGGCGCGGCCGTGGGTGGCGGTGCGGGAACGGTCACGAGCGTGGTGCTGGAGTCCGTTTTCAAGGATGCCGAGGGCTCGGCCCTGGCAGACTCCCAGACAACAGCAGGGGCTGTCTGGCAGAAAGGCCTCAAGTCCAACGGCGAGATCGCGGGTACTGCAGCGCGGCTAGCAGCCGAGACCCATGGATCAGTGGACGCGGGGGACGCGAGTCTGTGGGCGCGGGGATCCGCCCGGCAAGGGTATATCAATGCACACGCAATTCTTGAGGGACAGGCCCCGGGAAGTATTACAGGATACGCTGGATCTTGAAAGGGTAGTTCTTGTGAGAAGAGTGGAGGACGGTCTTCTTCGGGGATCCGCCGCTGTCGTGGCAATGGTATGTGTGCCGCTTCTTTCAGGGTGCGGTGGAGGGGAGTCGAAACGTGAATACACGGTGCCTCGGGCTCTGTGCGGAGTCGCAGTCGAGCGCGGCGATCTGACTGCCTTTCTGCCAGCCGGGAAGAACATCTCTGTCACATCGGAATCTGGAACCGACTGGCGGACCTGCAACGTCGTCGTCGACGATACGTCTGTAGTGAATCTGACGCAATTCTGGCTGGAGAAGGGAAGGACGACCGCTTACTTTGCGCGCGGGCAGACGCTGGACGACCCGACGGAATCGGAGCAGGGAGGGAGGTTTCTCTATTCGGGCTACGAGGCGTTTGGAAAGACCAAGACCTGTGTCGACAAGAAATACGGGCAAGAACTGTATACGGCAGTGCAGGCGCAGGGCTCCAGGCACAGGGACACCGATGCCATGAAGCGCCTCATCGTTGCCTACACCAAGGAGGTCGAGAAGTCTGCCGCCTGCACCACGCCACCGAAGTGATCCCGACATGCGGGGTGAATGATCCCCATATGCGTCGGAGTGCCCCGCGTGCCACGCCGAGTGCCCCCTCACCCCAACCGCTTAGTCAACGTGTACTCCGTAACCCCCGGTGGATAGTCCGGGATCACGCACACCACCTCGTAGCCCTGCTTCTTGTAGAAGTCCGGGGCCTGGAAGTCCCAGGTTTCCAGGCGGGCGGCGTGGCAGCCGCGGTCGGTGTGGGCCGTGTGTTCCGCTTCGCTCAGGAGGCGGGAACCCAGGCCCGAGCCGCGGGCGTTCGCGTCGACCCACAGGTACGTGACGTGGAGCCAGGTCGCCCAGGTGTGGCCCACGAGGCCGCCCGCGAGGGTGCCCGTGGCGTCGAGGGCCCAGATGTGCAGGGGCGTCTCCCGTTCGTCAGGGGTGCCGCGCAGCTCGCGCAGGACCGGTGAGGCCGCCGTGTTGGTGGCCCGCAGCCGGGAACGCAGCAATTGGGCTCGTTCTCTGTCGACTTCTGTCTCGATCCGAAACATGCGGCACACCATAAACGCGTTGGCCGGCCAGTTCTGCAAATTGCCTTCCCCTCCTGGCCCCCGGCCTTACCCTGATGAACAGTGCCGGTGGGGGCCGGTGCTGATCAGGGGGCGAGACAAGTCGGGTACGACGCCCGGAGTGGGGGTAGCGGTTCAGCACGGCGGCGGCCGTGCGGCTGCGGCGCCCCGTCCCAGGTGTAAACCGGGGAACATTCCGGGCGCCGTACCCGCGCCGGACGTCCCCCGACCAGTGGGGGTTTCAGTGGTTCGCATCCGAGTCCTGGTCGTCGACGACCACCGCATCTTCGCCGAGTCGCTCGCCGCGGCCCTCGCCGCCGAGCCCGACGTCGACGTGTCCGCGGCCGGCAGTGGCCCCGCCGCGCTGCGCTGTCTGGAGCGCGCGGCGGCGGAAGGGCGGAAGTTCGACGTACTGCTCGTCGACGCCGATCTCGGCGGGCACGGTCAGCAGCCCGCCCTGCGCTCCGGCCGCCTCCCCGCAGGGACGGGGGCCGGCGCCGCGTACGGTTCCGGGATACCCGCGGGTGCCGGGCGCGGACCCGTCGCCGCCGTCTCCGGGCCGGTGCCCGTGCAGGACACCGGTGAGTACGGCCTCGTCGACGGGATATCCCTTGTCGCCGGGGTGCGGACGGGGCAGCCGACCGTACGGACCGTCGTGCTCGCCGAGAAGGACGACCCGCGCCGCGCCGCGCTCGCCCTCCAGGCGGGAGCCTCCGGCTGGGTCGCCAAGGACTGCTCGCTCTCCCGGCTGCTCACCGTCATCCGCGGAGTGCTGCGCGACGAGACGCATCTGCCGCCCGCCCTGCTCACCGGCGTGCTCCGCGAACTGACCGCCGCCCGCAAGCACCGCACGGAGAGCGAGCGGCTCGTCGAGTCCCTCACACCGCGTGAGCGCGAGGTGCTTCGGTGCATGGTGGCGGGCCTGGGGCGCAAAGCCGTAGCCGAGCGCCTGTTCCTGTCGCCCCACACCGTCCGCACCCACATGCAGAACGTCCTCGGCAAGCTCGGTGTCCACAGCACCCTCGCCGCCGTCGCGCTCGCCCGCCGGGCCGGCGTCGGACCCGTCGACCTAGCCGGGGATGTTGTCGAACGGGGCGGTCAACTGGCGTAGCAGGCCGGCCAGTTCACCTCGCTGGGCGCGTGTCAGCTCGGCCAGGATCGCCCGTTCCTGGTCGAGGAGTCCGGCGAGCGCCTGGTCCGCCCGGTCCCGGCCCTCGTCCGTCAGCCGCACGAGCACGCCCCGGCGGTCACTGGGATCCGGCAGCCGCTCGACCAGCCCCTTCTTCGCGAGGCGGTCGATGCGGTTGGTCATCGTTCCCGAGGTCACCAGTGTCTGCGTCAGCAGTTGACCGGGGGAGAGCTGGTACGGCGTCCCCGCGCGCCGCAGCGCCGTCAGCACGTCGAACTCCCACGGCTCCAACTGGTGCTCGGCGAACGCCAGCCTGCGCGCACGGTCCAGATGCCGGGCCAGTCTGCTCACCCGGCTCAGTACTTCAAGCGGCTCCACGTCGAGGTCGGGGCGCTCCCGGCGCCACGCTGCGACCAGCCGATCGACCTCGTCCTCCATGGCGATCAGTGTAGTGGTTGTGTCGACGTGAAGTCTCTTGGCGTCAAGAGGATTGAGATTGATTATCTTGACGTCGAGATATTGCGCGTACGAGAGTGGAGTCAGCCCCCGAGGACCGTACGAGGAGGTAACTCGAACCATGCCCCCCACCCGTCCCACCTGGGACCCCCGGCAGTACCTGCGCCACGCCGGCCACCGCGCCCGCGCCTTCGTCGACCTGCTCGCCCACGTGCCCGAGCCGCCCGGCGGTGACCGGCCCCGCATCGCCGACCTCGGCTGCGGCCCCGGCAACGTCACACGGCTGCTCGCCGACCGCTGGCCCGGAGCCCGCGTGACCGGCTACGACAACTCGCCCGAGATGCTCGACGCGGCGCACGTCGACCACGAGGGGCCCACAACCGGCGGCGGCCGCATCGACTTCGCCGCGGCCGACCTCCGCACCTGGACCCCGTCCGAGCCGTACGACCTGATCGTCAGCAACGCGACCTTCCAGTGGGTGCCCGGTCACCTCGACCGCTTCCCCCGCTGGGTGGACGCCCTCGTGCCGGGCGGCACCTTCGCCTTCCAGGTCCCCGGCAGCTTCGACCTGCCCAGCCACCGCCTCATGCGGGAGCTCGCCGGGTCCGACCGGTGGCGGGACCGGATCGGCGACACCCTCCGCCACCACGACGCCGTCCACACGCCCGCCGCGTATCTGGCCGCGCTCGCCGACCTCGGCTGCGAGGTCGACGCCTGGGAGACGACGTACGTCCACCTCCTCCAAGGCGAGGACCCCGTGCTCGACTGGGTCACCGGGACGGGGCTGCGGCCGATCCTCGCGGAACTCGGCGACGACGCCGGCCCCTTCGTCGCCGAGTACCGCACGGCCCTCCGCGCGGCCTACCCGGCCACCCCCCACGGCACGGCCTTCCCCTTCCGCCGCATATTCGTCGTCGCCCGCAAGCCGGCCCCCGAAGGGCGGCGGTGAGGCGTCGGCGTCCCCGGTGCCCCGCACTCGCCGGACCTGTGTCACCGGTCCCGCCGGCGGCGCCAATGTTGTGCAGAATATTGACGGCCGGTAGATACACGCCTACCTTCGCGGTGTTCCCTCCCTAGCTCCCCCCTCGTCCCACCCCCTCGCTCCAGGGAGACCGCATGCCCTCGTCCCCTCCCCCCGTCCCTGTCCCCGTCCCCGTCGACCCGGCCGAGCGGGCCCGGCAGCTGCGGCGCGTCGCGTTGTCCGGGCTGCTCGGGACCGCCGTCGAGTTCTACGACTTCCTCGTGTACGGCACGGTCGCCGCGCTCGTCTTCGGTGAACTGTTCTTCCCGGGCGCCGACCCCGCCGTCGGCACCATCGCGGCGTTCGGCACCTTCGCCGCCGGATACGTCGCCCGACCGCTCGGCGGCATCGTGTTCGGGCACTTCGGCGACCGGCTCGGCCGCAAGTCGATGCTGCTGCTGACCATGGGCCTCATGGGCGGCGCCAGCTTCCTCATCGGACTGCTGCCCACCTACGACACCATCGGCGTCTGGGCCCCCGTCCTCCTCATCACCCTGCGCGTCCTGCAGGGCATCGCCATCGGCGGCGAGTGGGGCGGCGCCACCCTCATGGTCGTCGAGCACGCCGGCGAGAAGCGGCGCGGCCTGTGGTCGAGCTTCACCCAGATGGGAGCACCGCTCGGCTCCCTGCTGTCCTCGCTCGTCGTCACCCTCGTCGTCGCCATGCCCCGCGACCAGTTCGCTGCCTGGGGCTGGCGCGTGCCGTTCCTGCTCAGCGTCCTCCTGCTCGGCGTCGGCCTGTTCGTCCGGCTGAAGGTCGTCGAGAGTCCGCTCTTCGCGGCGGTCAAGAAGGACGGGGCCGAGTCGCGGATGCCCCTGCTCGACGTGGTGCGCAGGCCCCGCGCCCTCGTCCTCGCCGCCTGCGTCGGCATCGGCGCGTTCACCGCGCAGTCCCTGCTCACCAGCTACCTCATCGCCTACGCCACCGGCATCGGCTACGCCCGGCCGCAGGTCCTCACCGCCCTCACCGTCTCGGCGTCCGTCGCGCTGGTCGTGCTGCCCGCCGCGTCCGCGCTCTCCGACCGTGTCGGCCGCCGCCCGGTCGTCCTCGCCGGGGCCGTCGCCTCCGCCGCGCTCGCCTTCCCCGTCCTCGCACTGGTCGACTCCGGGTCGCCGGGGCTGCTGATCCTCGCGGTCGTCCTGGGCCACGGCGTCGCACAGTCCACGATGTACGGGCCGCTGGGCGCTCTCCTCACCGAGATGTTCGGCACGAAGGTCCGCTATACGGGCGCGTCCCTGGGCTACCAGCTCGCCACCCTCATCGGCGCCGGTTTCTCGCCGATGATCGCCGGGAGCCTGGTGGCGGCGAACGGCGGATCCAGTACACCGATCGCGCTCCTCGTCTGCGGGGGCGCGGCGGTCACCGCGGTGACCGTGTGGTTCGTACGGGAGACGCACCGGGATCCGCTCGGCGGCGACGAGCCGGCCCGGCCGGCCGCCGTGAAGCAGGAGGTGGCCCCGTAGGAGGGCGGGGGCGGGGGGCCGGCCCGGTCCCGTACCCGCCCCCGCCGTACGTACCCTTGGCGCTGTGGAGGACGAGACCCTGGACGTCGATGTCGTCGACGCGCCGCAGCCGCGGCCGCAGTCGCTGGTGCTGGCCTTCTTCGGCAACCACGTGCTGGACCGCGGCGAGGGCGACCTCGCGGTGTACTCGGGGAGCATCATCGACGTCCTCGGACGCGTCGGCACCGGCGAGCAGGCGGTCCGGTCGACGCTGACGCGCATGGTGAACCGGGGGCTGCTGTGCCGGCAGCGTGAGGGACGGAAGATGTTCTTCGGCCTCACCCCGCACGCGAACGGCATCCTGCGCGACGGCGGACAGCGCATCTGGCGCGACGGCGCCGTCAACGAGGACTGGGACGGCACCTGGACCCTCCTCGGCTTCTCCCTCCCCGAGTCCTGGCAACGGCAACGCCACGACCTGCGCTCCCGGCTCACCTGGTCCGGGTTCGGGGCGCTCTACAGCGGCCTGTGGATCGCTCCGGGACGCGTCGACGTACGGGAGATCGTCTCGGAGCTGGGGCTCGACGCGCACGTGAAGGTGTTCCACGCCCGCGCCGACGAGTTCACCGACATCGGGCTGATGATCCGCGAGAGCTGGGACCTGGAGTCCCTCGCCGCGCGGTACGTCGCCTTCGACAAACTCTGGACCACCGCGGACCTCGCCGCCGACCCCGTCGCCACCCGGCTGCGGCTGGTCGCCGAGTGGCTGCGGATCATCCGGACCGACCCCCGGCTGCCCGTCCGGCACCTGCCGGAGGAGTGGCCGGCACGGCAGGCCCAGGACACGTTCCGGCGCATCGCGGAACAGACGGAGGGACCCGCCGCGCGGATGGCGGCGGAGGTGCTGGAGACGACGCCGCTGCGGGCGCGTCCGACCGACGGGGCGTGAGGCGAAGGGGCGTGAGGCGCGACGGGGCCCCGGGGGCGTGGACGGTGGTGCGGTCCCGTACGTGCCGCCGTCACCCAAGGGGCGCGGTCCCTCGCGGGCGCGGGTCCGTCGCGGGCGCGGGTCCGTCGTGGCCGGTCCGCGCAGGTCCCCGCGCCCCTGCAGGGCGGCCCGGCCGCCCGGCGCCCCGCTCCCCGGGGCCGGACGTCAGCTCTTGCGGTGGCCGATCAGGCGGGGCCTCTGCTCCAGCCCGTCCAGACCGTGCCACGACAGGTTCACCAGGTGCGCGGCCACCTCCGCCTTCTTCGGGCGGCGCACGTCCAGCCACCACTGGCCGGTCAGCGCGACCATGCCGACCAGCGCCTGGGCGTACAGCGGGGCGAGCTTGGAATCGAAGCCGCGGCTCTTGAACTCCCGGCCCAGGATGTCCTCCACCTGCGTGGCGATGTCCGAGATCAGCGAGGCGAAGGAACCCGTCGACTGCGGGATCGGCGAGTCACGCACCAGGATGCGGAAACCGTCCGTGTACTCCTCGATGTAGTCCAGGAGCGCGAAGGCCGCCTGCTCCAGCAGCTCCCGCGGATGGCCGGCCGTCAGCGAACTGGTCACCATGTCCAGCAGCCGCCGCATCTCCCGGTCCACGACCACGGCGTACAGGCCCTCCTTGCCGCCGAAGTGCTCGTACACCACCGGCTTGGAGACCCCCGCCTTCGCGGCGATCTCCTCCACCGACGTGCCCTCGAAGCCCTTCGCGGCGAAGAGGGTCCGGCCGATCTCCAGCAGTTGCTGACGGCGCTCGGCTCCCGTCATCCGGGTGCGGCGCGCACGCCGCGGCTTCTCATTGCTCGGGGTGCTGCTGGAGTCGGTCGCCACGGCGTCCATCATGCCGCCTCGGCCGTGGCCTTCCGGTGCTCGGATGCGTCCTCACCCGTGATACGCCGGGAATCGATACGCGAGCGTGACGGCCAGCGCACGTCGTGGGCCCACCCCAGCTGTTCGAACCACCGGATCAGCCGGGCGGAGGAGTCCAGCTGGCCCCGCTCGACGCCGTGCCGGGCCGCGGTCGGGTCGGCGTGGTGCAGGTTGTGCCAGGACTCGCCGCAGGACAGGACCGCCAGCCACCACACGTTGCCCGAGCGGTCGCGCGACTTGAAGGGGCGCTTGCCGACCGCGTGGCAGATCGAGTTGATCGACCACGTCACGTGGTGCAGCAGCGCCACCCGGACGAGGGAACCCCAGAAGAACGCGGTGAACGCGCCCCACCAGGACATCGTCACCAGGCCGCCGATCAGGGCGGGCAGCGCGAGGGAGACCACCGTCCACAGGATGAACTGCCGCGAGATCGTCCGGAGCGCCCTGTCCTTGATCAGGTCCGGGGCGTACGTGTCCTGCGGGGTCTGCTCCTCGTCGAACATCCACCCGATGTGGGCCCACCACAGGCCCTTCATCAGCGCCGGGACCGTCTCGCCGTAGCGCCACGGTGAGTGCGGGTCGCCCTCGGCGTCGGAGAACCTGTGGTGCTTGCGGTGGTCCGCCACCCAGCGCACCAGCGGGCCCTCCACGGCCATCGACCCGGCGATCGCCAGCGCGATCCTCAGCGGACGTCTGGCCTTGAACGAGCCGTGCGTGAAGTGCCGGTGGAAGCCGACCGTGATGCCGTGGCAGCCCAGGTAGTAGAAGAACACCAGCAGACCGAGGTCCAGCCAGCTCACGCCCCAGCCCCAGGCCAGCGGCACCGCCGCGAGCACCGCCAGGAAGGGCACGGTGATGAAGAGGAGCAGCGTGATCTGTTCGATCGACCGCTTCTGCTCGCCGCCCAGCGTCGCCGAGACGGCGGCCGAGGCAGCGGCCGAGGCCGCGGAGGCGTCGGACGAGACGGCGGCGGAGGCCTTGGATGAGTCGGAGGCCGCGGACGAGGCGGAGTCCGGGGAGTCGTGCGCCTTCGGGGCGTCATCGATCACATCGGAACTTCTGGTCATGGGGGCGTCCCCTAGGGGGTCGAGGGTGGAGAGAGGGGGGAGGGCCTGTCGACGACAGGCTCGACAGGCTGCGCGGGCCGCCTGACGGCACTCCCTACGGTTCCGTAACCTACGGCATCGTAAGTATGTCAGCGCGTCGCCCGGCGGCAAGAGCCCCTCCGCCCCGCGTCCCGGCACCGAAGGGACATCTGCCGCACCGGAGCCCGAACCAGAGGCTTCCGACCCCCACATCTGGCACTCAGTGCCGCCAACCGGACACCTGGCGGCCCGCGCGTGACACCGGCCACCTATCCTGGTGTCGGTCGGACAGCGCGGTCCGCTCTGAATCCCGCCCGGAAGCCCAGCCCACCAAGCGGCGCCTGCACCTCCTCCAGCCGCCGGGCCGCCCTCCGGGCCCCCTCCCAGACGAGCTTCAACACTGCAAGGAGCCGCACCTGTGAGCAGTGCCGACGACCAGACCACGACGGTCAGCACCGAACTGCGCGCCGACATCCGGCGCCTGGGCGATCTGCTCGGCGAAGCCCTCGTACGCCAAGAGGGCCCCGAACTCCTGGAGCTGGTCGAGCGCGTCCGCCGCCTGACCCGCGAAGACGGCGAAGCCGCCGCCGAACTGCTGCGCGGCACGGAACTGGAGACCGCCGCCAAGCTCGTACGGGCGTTCTCCACCTACTTCCATCTGGCCAACGTCACCGAACAGGTCCACCGCGGCCGCGAACTGAGGGCACGCCGTGCCGCCGAGGGCGGCCTCCTCGCCCGGACGGCCGACCGCCTCAAGGACGCCGACCCCGACCACCTGCGCGCCACGGTCCGCAACCTCAACGTCCGCCCCGTCTTCACCGCACACCCCACCGAAGCCGCACGCCGGTCGGTACTCAACAAGCTCCGGCGCATCGCCGCGCTCCTGGAAACCCCGGTCATCGAATCCGACCGCCGCCGCCACGACACCCGACTGGCCGAGAACATCGACCTCGTCTGGCAGACCGACGAACTGCGCGTCGTCCGCCCCGAACCCGCCGACGAGGCCCGCAACGCCATCTACTACCTCGACGAACTGCACGCCAACGCCGTCGGCGACGTCCTGGAGGACCTCACCGCCGAACTGGAACGCGTCGGCGTCCGGCTCCCCGACCACACCCGCCCCCTCACCTTCGGCACCTGGATCGGCGGCGACCGCGACGGCAACCCCAACGTCACCCCCCAGGTGACCTGGGACGTCCTCATCCTCCAGCACGAACACGGCATCAACGACGCCCTCGAACTCATCGACGAGCTGCGCGGCTTCCTCTCCAACTCCATCCGCTACACCGGCGCCACCGACGACCTCCTCACCTCCCTCCAGGCCGACCTCGAAGCCCTCCCCGAGATCAGCCCCCGCTACAAGCGCCTCAACGCCGAGGAGCCCTACCGGCTCAAGGCCACCTGCATCCGGCAGAAGCTGGAGAACACCAAGCAGCGCCTCGCCAAGGGCACCCCGCACCAGCCCGGCCGCGACTACCTCGGCACCAGCGAACTCCTCCAGGACCTCACCCTCATCCAGACCTCGCTGCGCGAGCACCGCGGCGGCCTCTTCGCCGACGGCCGCATGAACCGCACCATCCGCACCCTCGCCGCGTTCGGCCTCCAACTCGCCACCATGGACGTCCGCGAACACGCCGACGCCCACCACCACGCCCTCGGCCAGCTCTTCGACCGCCTCGGCGAGGAATCCTGGCGCTACGAGGACATGCCCCGCGAGTACCGGCACAAGCTCCTCGCCAAGGAACTCCGCTCCCGCCGCCCCCTCGCCCCCACCCCGGCACCCCTCGACGCCGACGGCACCAAGACCCTCGGCGTCTTCGAGACCGTCAAGAAGGCCCTGGACGTCTTCGGCCCCGAGGTCATCGAGTCGTACATCATCTCCATGTGCCAGGGCGCCGACGACGTCTTCGCCGCCACCGTCCTCGCCCGCGAGGCCGGCCTCCTCGACCTCCACGCCGGCTGGGCCAAGATCGGCATCGTCCCCCTCCTGGAGACCACCGACGAACTCAAGGCCGCCGACACCATCCTGGAGGACATGCTCGCCGACCCCTCCTACCGGCGGCTCGTCGCCCTGCGCGGCGACGTCCAGGAGGTCATGCTCGGCTACTCCGACTCCTCCAAGTTCGGCGGCATCACCACCAGCCAGTGGGAGATCCACCGCGCCCAGCGCCGCCTGCGCGACGTCGCCCACCGCCACGGCGTCCGCCTGCGCCTCTTCCACGGCCGCGGCGGCACCGTCGGCCGCGGCGGCGGCCCCTCCCACGACGCGATCCTCGCCCAGCCCTGGGGCACCCTCGAAGGCGAGATCAAGGTCACCGAACAGGGCGAGGTCATCTCCGACAAGTACCTCGTGCCGTCCCTCGCCCGGGAGAACCTCGAACTCACCGTCGCCGCGACCCTCCAGGCGTCCGCCCTCCACACAGCGCCCCGCCAGTCCGTCGAGGCCCTCGCCCGCTGGGACGCCGCCATGGACGTCGTCTCCGACGCCGCCCACGCCGCCTACCGCGCCCTCGTCGAGGACCCCGACCTGCCGACGTACTTCCTGGCGTCGACCCCCGTGGACCAGCTCGCCGACCTGCACCTGGGCTCCCGGCCCTCCCGCCGCCCCGGCTCCGGCGTCTCCCTCGACGGCCTGCGCGCCATCCCCTGGGTCTTCGGCTGGACCCAGTCCCGCCAGATCGTCCCCGGCTGGTTCGGCGTCGGCTCCGGCCTCAAGGCCCTGCGCGAAGCCGGCCTCGACACCGTCCTGGAAGAGATGCACGAACAGTGGCACTTCTTCCGCAACTTCCTCTCCAACGTCGAGATGACGCTGGCCAAGACCGACCTGCGGATCGCCCAGCACTACGTCGACACCCTCGTCCCCGACGAGCTCAAGCACGTCTTCGACACCATCAAGGCCGAACACGAACTCACCGTCCGCGAGGTCCTGCGCATCACCGGGGAGGACAAGCTGCTCGACGCCAACCCCGTCCTCCAGCAGACCTTCTCCATCCGCGACGCCTACCTCGACCCCATCTCCTACCTCCAGGTCGCCCTCCTCAAGCGGCAGCGCGACGCGGCCGCCGCCGGAGAGACCCCCGACCCGCTCCTCGCCCGCGCCCTCCTCCTCACCGTCAACGGCGTGGCCGCGGGCCTGCGCAACACCGGCTGACCCGCACACAGCACGGTGCCCCCGTGGTCGTACGACCACGGGGGCACCGTGCTGTGTGCGCTCAGAGGGACGGCTGCTCCCGGCACACCCGGGCGGACAGCCTCACAGAGCCACCCACGCCGCCGTGACCAGCGCGAGCCCCGCACCGCCCAGCACCCACGCCGAACGACGCATCCGCAACCCGCCCGCCACGACCACCGACGCCAGCAGCAACGCGCCACCGAGCGGCACCCACGCGTGCAGCAGACCCGCCGGGCCCGTCCGCACCACATCACTGCTGCCCGGCTTCACGACGACCGAGTACGTCCCACCCGACTCCACCGCCACCGACTGCTCGATCGTCACCCGCTGCCGGGCCGTCGACCCCGCCGACACCGGCTCGTACGGTCCCCAGCACACCGAACCGTCACACCGGGACACCGTCATCGTCCCGTGCTCGCGCCCCTTGCCCAGCATCACGTGCTGGGCACAGCCCCAGGAACCCCACACCCCGGCCACCAGGATCACCAGCGCGACGACCCCCATCGCCGCCAGCCGCACGTACCGCAACGCGCTCGACGCACCACCCTTGCGCGGCACCGCACGAGCGTGCCGCGAACGGGAAGCAGAGGCATGGCCGGCAGGCATGGCCGGGATCATTGGCCATCGCACCGCGATAGGTCAACTCCCGCAGGCCAACCCGGACGAGGAAGCCATCACGACTTGTCCCCATCCCTCCGCAAACCTCCCCAGCCCACCCCTCAGGAGTTGTACGTCCCCTGCGCCCGCTCCAGACCCTCGATCACCAGACACTCCACCGCGTCCGCCGCCCGGTCCACGAAGTAGTCCAACTCCTTGCGCTCCGCCGACGCGAAGTCCTTCAACACGAAGTCCGCCACCGGCATCCGCCCCGGCGGACGCCCGATCCCGAACCGCGCCCGGTGATAGTCCGACCCCATCGCCTTCGTCATCGACTTCAGCCCGTTGTGACCGTTGTCACCACCGCCCAGCTTCAGCCGCAGCGTCCCGTAGTCGATGTCCAGCTCGTCATGGACGGCCACGATGTTGCCCACCGGCACCTTGTGGAAGTCCCGCAACGCATTCACCGGACCACCCGACAGATTCATGAACGACATCGGCTTCACCAGGACCACCCGCCGGCCCATCGGCCCCGGCGGCCCGATCCGCCCCTCCACGACCTGCGCCTGAGCCTTCCCGGCCCGCTTGAACCTCCCCCCCATCCGCTCGGCCAGCAGATCCACCACCATGAACCCGACATTGTGCCGATTCATCGCGTACTCGGGCCCAGGATTCCCCAACCCGGCGATCAACCACGGGGCAGCGGGATCGGTCGTCACGTCCATGTCTCCATTCCTACGCGAACCAGCCGCCGCTCCCGCAAGGGAGACGGCGGCTGGAACAAGACTCGCTGTACCGCTGGCGCAGTACGGCTCAGGCCTCGGCGACCTCTTCGCCCTCGGCGGCCTCCTCCGACGGCTCCTCCGCCTGCGCCGCCAGAACCTGGAGAACCACCGCGTCCTCCTCGACCGCCAGGGAAACACCCTTCGGCAGCGCGATGTCCTTCGCCAGGACGGACGCACCCGCCTCAAGACCCTCGACCGAGACGCTGACCGACTCGGGGATGTGCGTGGCCTCCGCCTCGACCGGCAGCGCGTTCAGCACGTGCTCCAGCAGGTTGCCACCCGGCGCCAGCTCACCCTCGGCCTGCACGGGAATCTCGACCGTGACCTTCTCGCCCTTCTTCACGAGCAGCAGGTCGACGTGCTCCAGGAAACCCTTGATCGGGTCACGCTGCACCGACTTCGGGATCGCCAGCTCGGACGTCTTGCCGTCGATGTCCAGCGAGATCAGGACGTTCGGCGTACGCAGCGCCAGCAGCAGGTCGTGACCCGGCAGCGTCAGGTGCAGCGGGTCCGAACCGTGACCGTACAGAACACCCGGAACCTTGGCGTCACGACGGATACGACGGGCCGCACCCTTGCCGAACTCGGTACGCGTCGACGCGGTGAGCTTCACCTCGGACATGATCACTCCTCGTAGAGATAGCAACGGACGTGGTCACCCGGCCACGAACGGCCTGCTACGAAGAGCGCGTCGATAACGGACCACCGAACCCGCACACAGAACGCGGACGGCCTCCCTCGCCGAGCAACTGCAGCAGTCTACTCGGCGAGGGAGGCCGCACCCAAAACGATCTCTACGCGACCGCTCTCCGCGATCCCTACTGCTCGTCGAACAGGCTCGTCACCGAACCGTCCTCGAACACCTCACGCACCGCGTTCGCGATCGTCGGCGCGATCGACAGCACCGTGATCTTGTCCAGCTCCAGCTCACTCGGCGTCGGCAGCGAATTGGTGAACACGAACTCGCTCACCTTCGAGTTCTTCAACCGATCCGCGGCCGGACCCGACAGCACACCGTGCGTCGCCGTCACGATGACATCCTCCGCACCGTGCGCGAACAACGCGTCCGCCGCCGCACAGATCGTCCCACCCGTGTCGATCATGTCGTCCACCAGGACACAGATACGGCCCTTGACCTCACCCACGACCTCATGCACCGTGACCTGGTTCGCCACGTCCTTGTCACGCCGCTTGTGCACGATCGCCAGCGGCGCGCCCAGCCGGTCGCACCAACGGTCCGCCACCCGCACCCGACCCGCGTCCGGGGACACCACCGTCAGCTTGCTCCGGTCCACCTTCGCGCCCACGTAGTCCGCCAACAGCGGCAGCGCGAACAGATGATCCACCGGACCGTCGAAGAAGCCCTGGATCTGGTCCGTGTGCAGATCGACCGCCAGGATCCGGTCCGCACCCGCCGTCTTCATCAGATCCGCGATCAGACGCGCCGAGATCGGTTCACGACCACGGTGCTTCTTGTCCTGCCGCGCGTAACCGTAGAACGGCACGATCACCGTGATCGAGCGGGCCGACGCACGCTTCAACGCGTCGATCATGATCAACTGCTCCATGATCCACTTGTTGATCGGAGCCGTATGGCTCTGGATCAGAAAGCAGTCCGCACCACGCGCCGACTCCTGATACCGCACATAGATCTCGCCATTCGCGAAGTCGAAGGCCTTCGTCGGGACGACCCCGACACCCAACTGCTGGGCGACCTCCTCGGCAAGCTCGGGGTGGGCGCGGCCGGAGAAGAACATCATCTTCTTCTCGCCGGTCGTCTTGATCCCGGTCACAGCACTGTCTCCTCAGAGGTGTCACAGCTGGGCATCGATGACCGCTCAGCTGGGGTGCGGGTGTGCACTTATCACGGTACGCCGTCCCCGACGCACCCGTTTCCGGTCAGCTTTCGCTTTCCGCCTCCCGAGCAGCCGCCTCGGCCGCCCTCGCCGCCGCGCTCCCCGGACGCTTCCGAGCCACCCAACCCTCGATATTCCGCTGCTGGCCACGGGCCACAGCCAGCGAACCGGGCGGCACATCCTTCGTGATCACGGACCCGGCAGCGGTGTACGCACCGTCCCCGACCGTGACAGGAGCCACAAACATGTTGTCCGAACCCGTCTTGCAATGCGAGCCGACAGTCGTGTGATGCTTCTGCTCACCGTCGTAGTTCACAAAGACACTCGCCGCACCGATGTTCGAGTAATCACCGATCGTCGCGTCCCCCACGTACGACAGATGCGGAACCTTCGTCCCCTCACCGATCGACGCGTTCTTCGTCTCGACGTACGTACCGATCTTCGCCTTCAACCCCAGACGCGTCCCCGGACGCAAGTACGCATACGGCCCCACCGTCGCCTGCGGCCCCACCTCGGCACCGTCCGCCACCGTGTTGTCCACCCGCGCACCGGCCCCGACCACCGTGTCCTTCAACCGCGCATTCGGACCGACCTCCGCACCCTCACCCACACGCGTCGCACCGAGCAACTGCGTACCGGGATGGACCAGCGCGTCCTGCTCGAACGTCACCGTCACATCCACCCAGGTCGTCGCCGGATCCACCACCGTCACACCCGCCAGCATGGCCTCCGTGAGCAGCCGGTCGTTCAGGATCCGGCGCGCCTCGGCGAGCTGCACACGGTTGTTGATCCCCGCGATCTCCCGATGATCCGCCGCGACCGACGCACCCACCCGGTGCCCGGCCTCCCGCAGGATCCCCAGCACGTCCGTCAGGTACTCCTCACCCTGACTGTTGTCCGTCCGCACCTTCCCCAACGCGTCCGCGAGCAACTGACCGTCGAACGCGAACACACCCGAGTTGATCTCCCGGATCGCCCGCTGCGACTCCGTCGCGTCCTTGTGCTCCACGATCGCCGTCACCGCACCCGAGGCGCCGTCCCGCACGATGCGGCCATAACCGGTCGCGTCCGGCACCTCCGCCGTCAGCACGGTCACCGCGTTGCCGTCGGCCCCGTGGGCCTCGGCGAGCCGGCGCAGCGTCCCGCCCGTCAGCAGCGGCGTGTCGCCGCACACCACCACGACCGTGCCGTCGACACCACCGCCCAGCTCCTCCAGAGCCATCCGTACGGCGTGCCCCGTCCCGTTCTGCTCCGCCTGCACCGCGGTGCGCACGCCCGGGTCGACCTCGGCCAGGTGCGCGGCGACCTGCTCGCGGGCGTGCCCCACGACGACCACCAGGTTCTCCGGGTCCAGCTCGCGCGCGGCGGCGAGGACGTGGCCGACCAGCGAGCGGCCACAGATGCTGTGCAGGACCTTGGGTGTGGCCGACTTCATACGGGTGCCCTCACCCGCTGCGAGGACGACGACGGCTGCCGGGCGGGTTGCGCTCACGGGGATGCCCTTCGGCTGTGGATGAGTGGGGTGTGGACATCCGCAGGATACCGGGGGGCAGTGAGGGGGAAATGGGAGCGGGTCCTGACCCATTCACCTGGGTGAGGACCCGAACTGAGCATGTGCTCCCGGGAGAGGATTCGAACCCCTATAAGCGGCACCAAAAACCGCCGTCTTGCCCTTAGACGACCCGGGATTACCGCTATGTCCGATTTGATGGATCGGTCGCGGTGACAGCCTCCACTATGCCGTACCACCAGCCCTCGATGCGACGGTATAGCTCTGTGCTCTGGCGAACCTTGATGCCCAGGCAACCGCGGTATGCGTCCCCGACGTTCTTGCGGATCGTTGCCGGGTTGTGTTTCTTGAGGACGGTCTTGCCGAGTTCTGTCCGGTCGATGCCGACGATGTCGCCCCAGTACTGCTCGGCCGCCTCGACGTCCGCGGATTCGTGGATCATGACGCGGCAGTGCAGACGGTCGCGTCCCACCTCAAGGAGAGCTAGCCAAGCGAGAAAGAGGGCGATCATCCCGGGGTCGCTGTTCACGAACTCCACGGCCTCGCGGCGGGCGTGCGGCTTGTCCTTGGTCCCTTCGGCCCAATACAGGCCGACGCCCGCGAGGAACAGCTCGCGGTCCGACAGTTCGCCGATCGAAGCTGCTGCTGCTTCCTTCGTGTGCCGGCGTTCGCGGTCTCGTTCGGCTCGCAAGCGGGCGAGTCCTGCGTTCATGCGTGCTCGCTGCTCCTCCGGTGTGTGCCTGGGTTCTGGGTGCGGCATGTCGCGCACCCAGAGCGACACCGAACTCTTCGAGCAGCCCAGTTCGGCCTGGATCTGGTTGTACGTCCATCCCTGCTGTCGTAGTTCTCGCGCCTTCTTGCGAAGGTCGTCCTTCGCTCTGGGGCGCTTGGTCCACTCGGGCGGGGGTTCGCCTTCGACGAGGCGCTGAAGGGTCCCGCTGCTGTGGACGCCGAGTTCCTCTTTGATCTGCCGGAGGCTGTGGCCCTGGCGGCGCAAGGTGATCGCCTGAGCCCGCAGGCTCTCGAAATCGGGGTACTTGCCATGCGGATGTGCCATGGGCATACCGTCTGGGCGGAATGGTGGGTTCCGGGGTCGAACGGTGTGCGATTCAGCAGTTCGAGGGATACCGGGTGGTTTCGCTTCTGTTCGATTGGGCGGTGTGGTGTAGGCCAGTACGGGAAACTCGCCGGAAAAGCGGGGGCGCTCGAACGTAGGCTGGGGGTATGACCGCGACGGGGGAAGACCGCACCGGGGCCAGGATGGAGGGCCGCCCGGTCGGCCCGTGGTGGTGGGAGCGGCGGCGGGGGGCCGTGCTGGACGGCGTGCTGGCGTTCGTGTCGGCGCTGGAGTGTTCGGTGGAGGGCGTGGAGTTCGCCCGGGACGCCGGGTTGCCCTCGTCCGTGGGGGTGGTGTTCGGTGCGCTCGCCGGTTCCGTGCTGCTGGTGCGGCGGATGTGGCCCGTCGCCGTCGTCCTGGTGTTCATCGCTGTCGCGCCCGCTCAGATGGGGTATCTGATGGGGCTGGTCGGCCTGTACACCCTGGCCGCGTCGGAGGCGCCGAGACGGATCATCGGGGCGCTGTCCGGGATGGCGTTCACCGGGGTGTTCATCGTGTGGTTCGTGCAGGCCACGCAGATCACCGCGGGTGACGACAGCGGGGTGAGCGGGGACGCCGTGGTCGGTGGTGGGGAGTGGTTCGCGCTGTTCCTCGGTCTGACCGTGGCGATCGGGTTGACGGCGCCGCCGGTGCTGCTGGGGCTGTACGTGGGGGCGCGGCGGCGGTTGATGGAGAGTCTGCGGGAGCGGGCGGACTCGTTGGAGCGGGAGCTTCAGTTGCTCGCGGAGCGGGCGGAGGAGCGGGCGGAGTGGGCCCGGGGTGAGGAGCGGACGCGGATCGCGCGGGAGATGCACGACGTGGTCGCGCACCGGGTGTCGTTGATGGTGGTGCACGCGGCGGCGTTGCAGGCGGTGGCGCGGAAGGACCCTGAGAAGGCTGTGAAGAACGCGGCGCTGGTGGGGGACATGGGTCGGCAGGCGTTGACCGAGCTGCGGGAGATGCTCGGGGTGCTGCGGTCGGGGGAGGGGTTGTCCACGGTGCGGTCCGCCGAGCCGGCGTCGGTGCCGTTGGCGGCGGTGGGGGTGGCGGCTGCGGCTGCGGCGTCGCGGGCGGAGGACGAGGTGGGGGAGGGGCCCCGGCTTGCGGAGCTGGAGGCGCTGGTGGGGCAGTCGGCGGCTGCGGGGATGGTCGTGGAGCTGTCGGTGGAGGGGGAGGTGCGGGTGTATGCGGCTGAGGTGGAGCAGACGGCGTACCGGGTGGTGCAGGAGGCGTTGACGAACGTCCACAAGCACGCGGCGGGGGCGAAGACGCATGTGCGGCTTGCGCATCGTTCGGCGGAGATCGCGATGCAGGTGGAGAACGGGCCGCCGCCGGAGCCGGGTGCGGCGGGGGCTGCGCGGCTGCCCAGTGGGGGGAACGGGTTGCTGGGGATGAAGGAGCGGGTGGCCGAGCTGGGGGGTGTGTTCGTGTCGGGGCCGACGGACGCGGGCGGGTTCCGGGTGTCGGCGGTCATTCCGGCGTAGCTTCGCGCGCGCCGTCGCGTGGGCGTGTGCCTGCGGTGGTCGCGGTGGTCGCGGTGGGGCCGTGTGTGGCTTCGGGGGTGGGGCGGTCGTGGTCGTTCAGCCGGTGGTCAGGCGGGTCGGGGTCGTGCCTGTCAGGAGGGTGGCGAGGGCCGCGTCGATGTGGGGGCCCAGGTACCAGTCGCCGGTGTGGTCGAGGGCGTAGGTGCGGCCTTCGGTGTCGATGGCGAGGAGTGCGCGGGTGGCGGTCTCGTGGCCGAGGGGGCAGACCTCGGTGTCGAGGGCGCGGCCGAGGTCGCCGAGGGTGCGGGCCATGTGGAGGCCGTGCAGGGGGTCGAGGTGGAGGTCGACGGGGGCGAGTTGGCGGCCGGGGCCCTGTGAGCTGAGGCGGAGGCCGCCGAACTCGGCCCAGGCCTCGACCGCGGCGGGGAAGACCGCGTGGCGGTGTCCTGCGGGCGAGGTGTGTTCGCGCAGGGTGTCGGCCCAGTACTCGGCCTGCTTTATGTCCCAGCGTCCGGGCTGCCAGCCGGCGGCGCGCAGGGCGGCGTCGACGGGTACGGAGAAGCGCGTGGTGGAGGTGCGGTCGGTGTGCATCTGCCCTTTGTTCGTCGGTGGTTCGGCCCGGTGTGTCGGCGCGGGTCGGTTTGGTGGCCGGTGGCCGGTGGGGGTCGGTGTGGGCCGGACGGGTGGTCCTGGGTGGTCGTGGGGTGGTGAGTGGTGGGGGCTTCGGGTGTCCTGGGGTCTTCGGGGTGGGTGGGGGTCGGGTGTCTGTCCGCGTACCAGGTGACGTGTCGTGCGGGGTGGTGGTTCCGGGGGTTTCCGGTGTGTCGGTCCCGCTCGGGTGGTTCTCCTGCGGGAGTCCTCCTCGGTACTCCTGGTTCCGGGGTCTTGTTCAGTTGCCCTCGGTCGGGTCGACGATGCGGACGCCGAAGTGGGCGCTGAGGGCGGTGCAGGAGCGGCAGGGGGTGGCGAAGCCGCCGTGGAGGGGGTCGCCGTCCTCGCGGATGTGGCGGGTGGTGAGTTTGGCCTGCTTGAGGGCCTTGCGGGCCTCGCCGTTGGTCATGGGTCTGCGGGCGGCGCGCTTGCTGCGGGCCGCGTCGGCGGTGGTGATGAGCCGGGAGATGAGGATGGCCTCGGCGCAGCGGCCGGTGAAGCGGTCGCGTTGCGCGGTGGCGAGGGAGTCGAGGAACTCCTGGACGAGGGGGTGCAGGGGCGGGGCGTGGTCGCCGCGCGCCGCGGTGCCGGTGAGGGTCTCTCCGCGTACGGAGAGGGCGGCGGCGACGGTGGGCAGGATGCCGTCGCGGCGGTGGAGGAGGGTGGGTGCGTGCGGCTGTTCGGTGCTGCTCCAGCCGATGCGTGGATCGCCCGAGGGTCCTGCCTGCGTCGTGCTCATGATCGTCGTCCCCTCCTGTCGCATCCCCCGTCAGCGGACACAGAGTGCCAAACGGTGTGGCCGGTGTGGAAGCTGGGGCGCTGCGACACGCCCGGGCTTCGGCACACGGTGAGGGTGGTGTGACGGCTGGTCACGGAAGCGGAGGGCCGGTGACCGGTGTCGCCGTACCGCATAGGCTGTCGACAACCGCGATCCGTGCGGGTCCTGCTTTCGGGTGTGGGTCCGGGGTGGGTCGGGGAGTGGGAAGGGGCCTTCGACGGGCCTTTTTCACTGCCGGTGGTCGGCCCGTGCGGATGCCGGTGACCGGTCGGCCGGCACGGTCAGCACAGCCAGCACAGTCAGCCAGTACCAGAACAGGTCGAGAACGCCGCAGGGGGCTACCGCCATGACGACAGGTCGGCTCGGGCAGCAAGCCGCGCCGCCGAACGCGGCCTATGCCGGGCAGGTCGTGCAGTTTCCGGACCCGGTCCGGGCCGCGCGTCATCCGAGGGGTGTTCGTGTGGACGCGCACGGCTATCCGGACTTCTCGCCCTACGCGCGTGCCGCGGCGGAGATCGCCGATCCCCCGGAGGGGTTCGGTGTGGATGAGCTGCGGTTGACGGACTACGTGTCCGCGAACGCGGCGCTGGCGGCGTCGGGGCACGAGTTGTGGGACACGATCCCGCCGGTGGCGACGCCGCACGGCTGGACGTGGCACCACGTGGTGGGCGGTCGGCGGCTGGAGCTGGTGCCGGTCGAGGTGAAGGCGCTGCTGCGGCACCACGGGGGTATCGCGACGGCGCGGGTCGACCAGGGCAAGCGGGGCACGCGGCCGTTGCAGGAGACGCGGCCGGCGCATTTCGGGTTGCCGAAGTCGTCGGCGGTTGCGGTGACGGAGTCGCAGGTGCAGGGGGTCGAGGAGGACCTCGGGTACCGGTTGCCGGGGGCGTACCGGTCGTTCCTGAAGGCGGCGGGCGGTTGTGCTCCGGTGGGGGCGGCGCTGGACGCGGAGTTGGGGCTGCTGGTGGACCAGCCGTTCTTCACGGTGCGGGACGAGGCGGCGATCAATGACCTGGTGTATGTCAACAAGTGTCTGCGGGACCATCTGACGAAGGACTACCTGGCGGTGGCGTTCGCGCAGGGTGGGCTGGTCGCGGTGAAGGTGAAGGGCGACCGGATCGGGTCGGTGTGGTTCTGCGCGTACGACGACGCCCGTGACGTGGATCCGTCGTTGCCGCCGGCCGAGCGGGTGGAGCGGTTGTTGCTCCCCGCCGGTGAGGACTTCGACGTGTTCCTGTCCCGGTTGGCGGGCAATCCGCCGGAGTTGGAGACGGTGGCGAATCTGATGGTGGACGGTGGGTTCGCCCGCGCCGTGCCGGTGGGCGCCGCGTCCTCGGTGGGGGAGTGAGTTCTCGATGGTGACGTTCGCTCAGGCGCAGGAGCGCGCCGAGGAGTGGATCAACGGTGATCTGCCCGCGTACCAGCACCGTGAGGTGCGGGTGCGGGAGTTCGACCTGGGGTTCGTGGTGTGGGCGGAGGACCGGGCGGACGGTCCGCGGTCCGACGGTGGTGCGCAGCGGCTGGTGATCGCCCGGGACAGCGGGGAGGCCACGTTGTGGCCGTCGCTGCCGGTGGGTGAGGTGATCCGCCGTTATGAGGAGGAGTACGGCCGGACGGAGGCGCCTCCGGGCGAGGCGCCGGCTCCTGCGGCGCGGGTGGATCTGAACCAGACGTCGTTCCTGTTGACTCCGCCGGAGTGGTTGCAGGACGCGGCGGACCGGATGGGGATCCCGGATCGCCGTTCGGGCGCGGGTACCGGCTCAGGCGCTGGTGCTGGTGTCGGCTCCGGTGCTGGTGCGTCGGACGGTGCCGGGGCGCGTCCGGCGGGCTCGGTGGCCGGTGGTGCGATGTCGGAGACGCTGGCCGGGCCGTCGGGACCGGCTTCCCCGTCCTCGCCGGCCTCCCCGCCTTCCGTGGGTGGGGCTCCGGTGCTGGCGGACGCCACGCCGTGGCCGGCCGCCGCGTCGGCGGAGGACGAGGTGCGCGACGCGGTGCCGCCGCCGAGGGACGCCGAGCCGCGGGACGCGGTGCCGGGTGTGCCGGACGGGGCGACGCCGTGGGCCGGTACGGACACCAACGCCGAGATCGAGGACGACCGTTCGGTGCCGCTGCCGGACACGGTGTTCGCGCCGCAGCTGACCGAGGTGAGCGACGAGGACGACGCGCCGCCGCCCAGTGCCCTGCCCGAAGCCAAGACGGCGCTGATCTCCGGCGGCAGCCGGCTTCCGCGTACGGCCGTGGCTCCCGCCCTGGACCCGTCGGGGCAGCCGCAGTCGCCGCCGCCGGCCGGTCCGGCGACGCCGCCGCCGCCGGGTACGCCGTCGTACGGGTACCCGCAGGGCGGTCCGCAGGGTCCGGGGACCCCGCCGCCCGGCGCCCCGTCGTACGGGTACCCGCAGGGACCCGGTACTCCGCCGCCGGGGCGTCCGCCGGCGCCGAACGCGGGGGACATCGCCGACGCCGCGACGAGCAAGGCGGCGCCGCCCCCGCGCAGGCGCGGTGGGCCGGCCACGCCGCCGCCCCCGCCGGGGGTGCCCGGTGCGCCGGGTGCCCGTCCGGGTGCGACGCCCCCGCCGTCCGCTCCGGGTGCGCCGGCCGGCGCGTACGTGCCGACGCAGATGGTCTCCGCCCTCGGCCCGGACGGGCCCGAGGGCGTGCCCGGCGCTCCGGGCCAGCCGGGTGCGCCGGGTGCGCCGCATCCGCCGGGGGGTACGCCCGCCGGTGGGGTGCATCACGCGGCGACGATGCTGGCCGGGCCGTCGCTCGGCGGTCCGGGCGCGCCGCAGCCGCCGGGTGTGCCCGGTGCGCCTGGGGCTCCCGGTGCGCCTGGTGCGCCGAATCCGCCGGGGGGTACGCCCGCCGGTGGGGTGCACCATGCGGCGACGATGCTGGCCGGGCCCGCCGTGGGTGGTCCGGGGGCACCGCAGCCGCCGGGTGCTCCCGGTGCTCCGGGGCAGCCCGGTCCCCCGCCCGGTGGCCCCGCTCCGGTGCATCACGCCGAGACGATGCTGGCCGGGCCCGCGGTGGGCGGTCCCGGCGCGCCCGGCATGCCGCAGCCGCCCGGCGCGCCCGGTGTGCCGCCGGGGCCGCAGGGCATGCCCGGTCACCCCGGTCACCCGGGCCATCCGGGGCACCCCGGGCAGCCGATGGGTGGTCCGCCGGCGTACGGGTATCCGCCGCAGCCGATGGGGCAGCCGACCGTGGGCCCCGGCTACCAGGCCGTGCTGCGGTACCGCGCGCCCGACGGCTCCGAGCAGCAGGTGATCCGGCGTTCCGCCCCGGGCACCCCGCACCCGGAGTGGCAGATCTTCCACGAGCTGCGTGCCCTGAACATTCCGCCGGAGGCGGTGCTGGAGCTGCACACGGAGCTGGAGTCGTGCGAGCTGCCGGGCGCCTACTGCGCGCGGATGATCCGGGAGCAGTGGCCGAACGCGCGCATCACGTCCATCGCCCCGTACGGCAAGGACCACGCGAGCCGGCAGCAGGGCATGGCGCAGCTGCTGGCGCACCAGGGCGAGTTGCACCAGGTGGCGGACGGTCCGGCGCGGCCCGCGCCGGTGCGTGCGCCGTTGCCGCCGGTGCAGCCGGCGCCGCCGATTCCGCCGGAGGCGATCGGGCAGGAGCTGGCGGCGGCGTTCGGGCCGGGGGTGTTCCGGTTCGACCAGCAGGCGGTGTCGCGGCAGGGTGTGCCGCCGATCGTGGCGCACACGCTGGTGGTGGCCGGACTGCCGGTGGACATGGGGCCGTTCTTCTGGGCGCAGGCCCAGCCGGGCCGTCCGGTGCCGACGCTGGCGGAGCTGGCGCAGGAGCGGGGTGTGCAGCCGGCGGCGGACGCGGGCTCGTACCTGGTGATGGGCAGCGACTTCGGCAAGGCGCTGTGCGTGCAGTACGGCACGGCGAACATCGTGGCGGTGCCGGTGGAGGCGGGGCCGGGCGGTGCGCCCGTACCGCCGCAGTTCGTGAACACCGGGCTGCCGGAGTTCACGCGCTGCCTGGCGCTGCTGGGCCGGATGTGGCGGCTGCGGTTCGGGCTGAACCAGGAGCAGGCGGGCCGTTGGACCGTCGACTTCCAGGCGCAGTTGGCCGCGCTGGACCCGGCGGCGCTCGGTTCGCCGGAGAGCTGGTGGTCGGTGCTGCTGGAGCAGATGTGGGACGGCTTGCTGTGACCCGCGGTCGCTGACGCAGGCGGTGTGCACGCGAGGGGCCGGGCCCGGTCGTACGACCGGGCCCGGCCCCTCGGTGTTGTCCGCCGTCCCGCGTGACGTGCTTGCGCCGCCCGGACCCGCGCCCGGAGTGTCGTGTTATGAACACGTCTGCCGGATCCATCAAGATATGCGCCACATCGGCATTTCGTGTGCGTCCGGCGAGAGGTTCCCAGCATGAGCAGCGCACCGACGGCGCCCCACGGGTGCGACTTCGAGTTCGACGTCGTGCGGCGTGGCTACCGCCCCGACCAGGTCGACGCCTGCGCGGCGGCCCTCTCGCGGGACCGTGACGCGGCGTGGGAGCGGGCGGCCCGGCTGACCGTGCTCGCCAAGGAGATGGGCGCGGAGCTGGCCCGGCTCCGGGAGACCGTCGCCGGGCTTCCCCAGCAGACGTACGAGGCGCTCGGTGGGCGGGCGCGGCAGTTGTTCGATCTCTGCGTCGAGGAGGCGGCGGCGCTGCGGGAGGGCGGTCGCGCCGATGCCCGGCGGTTCGTCGAGGAGGCCGAGGAGGCCGCGCGGCGGTTGCGGGAGGAGTCGCGGTCGTACGCCGACCAGGTGCGTGGCGAGGCGGAGGAGAGGGCCCGGCAGCGGGTGCTGGCGGCGCGGGCGGAGGCGGACGATCTGCGGATCGCCGCGCGGCTGTCCGTGAAGGAGGGGCGGGCCGAGGCGCTGGCCGCGCTGCGGGAGGTGCGGGAGCGCACCGAGGGGATGCTCACGGAGATCGACAAGGAGTTCGCCGAGCGGGTGGCCGACATCGAGCGGGCGGTCGCCGAGCGGGAGGCCGTGTTCGACGCCCGTGACGCGGAGCGGGTCGCCCGCGCGGAGGCCGCCGTCGTCGAGGCGGAGCGGGCTCTCGCCGAGGCGGAGCGGCACGCGGCGCAGACGCAGGCGGAGGCGGAGGCCCGTGCCGCCGAGGTGATCGCGCAGGCACGGGTCCGGGAGGAGCGCGTCGCGCGGGACACCGAGCGGGTCCTGCGCGAGCACGCCGAGCGCGGAGAGGGACTGAAGGTGCAGATGGACTACGTCCGCGACAGCCTGTCGGCGCTCACGGACTGAGAGAGCCGGGGCCGAGGGCCGGTGACTCTGAGAGGCGGTGACCGAGGGCCGGTGACCGAGGGCCGGTGACCGAGGGTCGGCCGGGTACCGGTCCCGGTTTGCCGGCCGCTCGTCGGCCTCAGTCTCCGGTGCTCCTCCTCGCCGCTCCGGCGAGGATCCGGGCCTGCACCGCCTCGTACTGCCTGCGCTGTTCCTCCGCCCTGCCGCGGCCGGACCACACCGTGCCCAGCCAGCCGCACGCGAAGCCCAGCGGGATGGAGACCAGGCCGGTGGTGGTGAAGGGGAACCAGTTGAAGTCGGCGCGCGGGAACGCCGCGTACGGGGAACCGGACACGAGGTTGGTGCCGGTCATGAGGACCAGGACGGCGAGGGTGCCGCCGATGAGCGTGCACATCAGGCCCGTACGGGTGTAGCGGCGCCAGAAGAGGCTGTACACCAGGGCGGGGGCGATCGCCGAGGCGCCCAGGCAGAACGAGAGCGTGACCAGCGGTTGCAGGCTGCGGTTCTGGACCAGGGTGGCGAGGACGATCGCGGTGACACCGACCGCGCCCGCGGAGAGCCGGGCGATGGTCATCTCACGGCGGGGTGTGAGGGGTGCGGAGGCGACGGCGGCGAAGACGTCGTGCGCGAGGGAGTTGGCGCAGGCGAGGATCATGCCGGCCACCGACGCGAGCAGCGTCAGGAAGACCGCGGTGGCGACCGTGGTGAACAGCAGGGTCTCCGCCGTGGACACCTGGGTGCCGAACGCCGCCATCGAACCCAGCAGATAGGCCGTGTTGCCCTGCGGGTCGGCCGCCGCGATGACCTCGCGGCCGATCAGGGCCGTCGCGCCGAAGCCGACGACCGAGATGACCAGCACGAACAGCGCGACCGACGGCACCGCCCAGGACAGCGAGCGGCGGATCTGGCGGGCGCTGCGCGCGGTGTACGTGCGCATGGTGACGTGGGGCAGGCAGGCGCCGCCGAGGACGACGGTCAACTCGGCGCTGATCATGTCGATTTCCGGGTACGGGCCGCCCGAGAACTGGAGCCCGGAGTGGAGGAAGCCGCTGCCGACCCCGCTGTTCGCCGCGGCGGCGCCCAGCAGCAGGCCCAGGTCCCAGTCGAACCGGTCGAGGATCAGGACGGCGATGATCCCGCCGGAACCGAGCAGCATCACGATCTTGATGATCTGGATGAGGGCGGTGCCCTTCATCCCGCCGATCGCCGCGTAGCCGATCATCAGCGCGCCGACGATCACCACCACGCCGGTCTTCAGGCTGTCGTTGGAGAAGCCGAGGATGAACGCCAGCAGGTCGCCGGTGCCGGCCAGCTGCACCAGCATCATCGGCATCAGCGCCGCGATCGTCACGACGCAGGCCGTGATGCGTACGGTCCGGCCGGGCATCCGCCGGGCCAGCGCGTCGCCCATCGTGAACCGGCCCGCGTTGCGCAGGGGTTCGGCCAGCAGGAACATCAGCAGCATCAGCGACAGGGCCGTGCTGAGGGCGAGGACGACACCGTCGTAGCCGAACAGGGCGATGACCCCGCCGGTGCCGAGGACCGTCGCCGCGGAGATGTAGTCGCCCGCGATCGCCAGGCCGTTGCGCAGGGGGGAGAGCGAGCTGTAGCCGGTGTAGAACTCGTCGAGGTCGTCGCGGTCCGGGCCGGTCATCACGCACAGCAGCAGCGTGACCGTCGCGACCGCGGTGAACCCCACGAGCGACATGGCCTGCGCCGACCCGCTGAACTCGGTGAGGACGCCGGCGGCGGTGGGCAGGGAGGGGGCGGCGGTGGTGATCATCGGGTGGGCCCCCACGAGGAGTTGTGGGTGCCCCGTCGGGGGCGCGGTCCGTGCTGCGGCGGGTGCGGTCCGCCTCGCGCCTGGCGTCCCGGCGTGCCTCGGCCTCCGCGAGCCGGCGGATCCGGTCCGCGAGCGGGTCCACGCGGCGGCGCGCGGTGCGTTCGTACAGCCAGATCGCCAGACAGGTCACCGGCACCTGGAGCAGCCCGAGCAGCAGTCCCGTCGACAGTCCGCCGCTGACCGTGCCCGTCATGTACGACGGGGCGAACGCCGACAGGAGCAGGAAGCACAGGAAGTAGCCCAGCGCGGTCAGTGTCGCCACCCGCCGCTGGCGGCGGTAGGCGCTCCGCAGCAGACGCAGGTCGCCGTGGTGGTGCGGCGGGGGGTCGTCGGGCTCGTCGGGGAGCGGTGGCGCGGACGGCGGTCCGAACGCGGACGGGTACGACGGCTCGGACGCGGACGGGTACGGCCTCGGGTACGTGGGTGGTGGGGACTGCGGGGCGTACGGGGTTGAGGGATCGTAGGGGGAACGGTGTGGGGGTGACGGGAACGGGTCGGTCATCCCTTGTCTCCTTGCGCGGCTCTGGTCCGGTGCCTGCGGACCGCAGGGAGCGGGGGGCGGGCGTGAACGCTACCCGTGGGTTCGGTGCCGCGCGACGTTTTCCGCAAACTGAGCGGTCGGTATGCGCTTTCTTCTGGGAACCCGCCCTGACCTGGGGTGTTACCCGGATTAACTCAGGCTTTTCCGCGGCCCTCCGCCGCGCCGCCGCGCCGCCGCGCCGCCGACCCGCCGCGGCAGGTCGTCGTTGCCCAGGCCCTCAGGCCCTCAGGCCCTCAGTCCGTCAGTCCGTCGGGCCGGCCGTCCTTCAGCACCGGGAACCTGCGCGGCGCCACCACCAGCAGCACCAGCAGCGCGACCGTCGCCGCGCACGCCGCTCCCAGGTACACCGCGTGGACCGCCTCCGCGACCGCGCGGCGGACCGGCTCCGCCGTCGTGCCCGCGTCCAGGCCGTGGGTCACCGCGTCGAGGTCGCCCGCGCCGCCCAGACGGGAGGCCAGGACACCGTTCGCGACCGCGCCGAAGAGCGCCGCGCCCAGGGTCTGGCCCGTCTGGCGGCAGAAGAGGATCGACGCCGTCGCCGTGCCCCGTTCCTCCCAGCCCACCGTCGACTGGACGCCCACGATCAGCGGGAGCTGGAACAGGCCCAGCGCGGCGCCCAGCAGGAGCATCAGCAGCGTCGGCTGCCAGGCCTCCCCCGGGTAGGGGAGGAACGGAAACGCGAACAGCAGCAGCGCCGCCGCCGTGATGCCCAGGATCGCCGTGTCCCGGAAGCCGATGCGGCGGTAGACGTGCTGGCTCAGGGCCGCCGACACCGGCCAGCTCAGGGTCCAGACGGAGACGACGAAGCCGGCGGCCACCGGGGCCAGCCCCAGCACCGACTGGGCGTAGGTCGCCAGGAACACCGTCGGCGCCACCATCAGCAGGCCCAGCGCGGCCAGCGCCAGGTTCACGGCGGCGATCGCGCGGCGGCGCCACACCCAGCCGGGGATGATCGGTTCCGCGGCGCGGCGTTCGATGAGGACCAGCGCCACCACGAGGGCGGCTCCCGTGCCCAGCAGGGTCAGGGAGGGCCAGGACAGCCACGCCCAGGCCACTCCGCCCTGCACCAGCGCGGTCAGCAGGGCGCCCCCGCAGGCGAAGATCGTCAGGGCGCCGGCCCAGTCCGCCCGGGGCCGCGCGGTCCGCTCCCGGACCGGCTCGTGCAGGTGCTTCACCAGGAGCCACAGGGCCGCCGCGCCGAGCGGGAGGTTGATCAGGAAGATCCAGCGCCAGTCCGCGTACGCGGCGAGGACCCCGCCCACCCCGGGGCCGGTCACCGCCGACACCGCCCACACCGTGGACAGCCTGGCCTGGATCCTGGGGCGCTCCTCCAGCGGGTAGAGGTCGGCCGCCAGTGTCTGCACGGTGCCCTGCAGCGCCCCGCCGCCCAGGCCCTGGACGACCCGGAAGGCGATCAGCGCGCCCATGTTCCAGGCCAGCGCGCACAGCAGCGACCCCAGCAGGAACAGGGCGGCGCCCGCGATCAGCACCGGCTTGCGGCCGAAGGTGTCGGAGAGCTTGCCGTAGACGGGGAGGGTGACGGTGACGGCGAGCAGATAGCCCGAGAACAGCCAGGAGAAGACGGAGAAGCCGCCCAGGTCGGCGACGATCTGCGGGACGGCGGTCGAGACGATCGTGGAGTCCAGCGCGGCCAGGCCCATCGCCAGCATGAGCGCGGCGGTGACCGCCCCTCGTCTGCCGGATGCGGTCTGCTCCGCCGCGTCGCGCAGCGCGGGTCGTGTCTCGCCCACCGGGTTCCTTCCCCCTGCATCCATCTGCCGGGGACCACCATGCCACTTGCCCCTCACGTCACGGCAGGGTGCAGCCTGGCTGCGCCGGAAGGCGGAGCCGAACCCTGAGACCGTCTCCACCCCTCGGTGGAGATCCCTTAGGGGTATCTCCGTACAACGGCCAGGGGCGGGTTCGTACCGGCGGAGGAAGAGACGGGGGCGGCGGCGTCCTTAACCTGGCTTTACGCCGCTGGGGGGCGGCGCACCGGACCGGCCGGGGTGGGGACCCGCCCCGCGGGGGTGGGGTTTTCCCCAGCAGAAGACTGCGCCGAGCACCAGCGCGCAGGCACCCACCGGGCGGCCAGACTCGACGCATCACCTCGTACGGCAGGTACCGCGGGTCGCACGGACCGGCACCTCACGTCGTACCGCCGCTCATCCGCTGAGCAACTGCACCATCTGCTGACCGACTTAGGAGACATACCGTGACATCGGCTGTGACCATCACCAGGCACGAGGGCACTGGAGGGCGTACGGCCGTTGCCGCGCGGGCGCGGCAGGTCGTGAAGGCGTACGGGTCCGGCGAGACCCGTGTCGTCGCCCTCGACCATGTGGACGTGGACATCGCTCGCGGACGGTTCACCGCGATCATGGGCCCCTCGGGGTCCGGCAAGTCCACCCTCATGCACTGCCTCGCCGGGCTCGACACCGTGACGAGCGGCAAGATCTACCTCGACGAGACCGAGATCACCGGGCTGAAGGACAAGAAGCTCACGCAGCTGCGCCGGGACCGGATCGGGTTCATCTTCCAGGCGTTCAACCTGCTGCCCACGCTGAACGCCCTCGAGAACATCACGCTCCCCATGGACATCGCCGGGCGCAAGCCCGACAAGGAGTGGCTCGGCCGGGTCGTGGAGACCGTCGGGCTCGCCCAGCGGCTGAAGCACCGGCCGACGCAGCTCTCCGGCGGTCAGCAGCAGCGCGTCGCCGTGGCGCGGGCCCTGGCCGCGCGCCCCGAGATCATCTTCGGGGACGAGCCGACCGGCAACCTCGACTCGCGGGCCGGCGCCGAGGTGCTGGGCTTCCTGCGGCGCTCCGTCGACGAGCTGGGCCAGACCATCGTGATGGTCACCCACGACCCGGTGGCCGCCTCCTACGCCGACCGTGTGCTGTACCTGGCGGACGGGCGCATCGTCGACGAGATGCACCAGCCGACGGCCGACCAGGTCCTGGACCGCATGAAGGACTTCGACGCCCGGGGGCGCACGTCATGAGCGTGATGAAGACATCGATGCGCAACTTCTTCGCGCACAAGGGTCGGATGGCGCTGTCGGCCATCGCGGTCATGCTGTCGGTGGCGTTCGTGACGGGCACCCTCGTCTTCACCGACACCATGGGCACCACCTTCGACAAGCTGTTCGCGGCCACCTCCTCCGACGTCACGGTCTCCGCCGCCGGCGACGAGCCCGACGAGATGTCGCGGACCGGCCGCCCCGACTCCCTGCCCGCCTCCCTGGTGAAGGACGTGGCCGCGGTCGAGGGCGCCGAGTCGGCCGAGGGCGCCGTCTCCTCGATGGACGTGACCGTCGTCGACCGCGACAACGAGAACATGGGGTCCTCCACCGGCGCCCCCACCATCGCGGGCAACTGGACGAGGAACGACCTCCGTTCCATGGAGATCACCTCCGGGCACGCCCCGCGTGGTCCGGCCCAGGTGATGGTCGACGCCGACACCGCCGACAAGCACGGCCTGAAGCTCGGTGACGAGCTGCGCACCATCACCGTCGGCGGGGACATCACCGCCCGGATCGTCGGCATCGCCTCGTTCAAGGTGACCAACCCCGGTGCCGCCGTCGTCTTCTTCGACACGGCAACCGCCCAGCGCGGACTCCTCGGCGCCACCGGCCGCTACACCCAGGTCAACGTCACCGCCGAGGCGGGCGTCAGCGACGCGCGGCTGAAGCGGAACGTCACCTCGGCCCTGGCGGCCCTCAAGGCGGAGCAGGGCGCGAAGGGCGCCCGGGAGACGGCGTACAAGGTCCGCACGCAGCAGGAGACCGCGGACGCCAACCGCAGCGACGTCGACGAGTTCATGAACGTCATCAAGTACGGGATGCTCGGCTTCGCCGGGATCGCGTTCCTCGTCGGCGTCTTCCTGATCATCAACACGTTCTCGATGCTGGTCGCCCAGCGCACCCGCGAGATCGGGCTCATGCGGGCCGTCGGATCCTCCCGCGGACAGGTCAACCGGTCGGTCCTCGTCGAGGCGACGCTGCTCGGCGTCCTCGGCTCGCTGGTCGGTGTCGGCGCGGGCGTCGGCCTCGCGGTCGGACTGATGAAGCTCATGTCGGCCGTCGGCATGGAACTGTCCACCCGCGACCTGACGGTGCGGTGGACGACCCCGGCCATCGGCATGCTGCTGGGCATCGTCGTCACCGTCCTCGCGTCCTACCTGCCCGCCCGCCGCGCGGGCAAGGTCTCCCCGATGGCCGCGCTGCGCGACGCCGGCACCCCGGCCGACGGCAGGGCCGGACTCCTGCGGGGCCTGGTCGGCCTGGTGCTCACCGGCGCCGGTGCCTTCGCGCTCTACCTGGCGGCCACCGCCGACCAGGCGAAGCAGGGCTCGCTGGTCCTCGGCGTGGGCATCGTCCTCAGCCTCATCGGCTTCGTCGTGATCGGCCCGCTCCTCGCGGGCGGTGTCGTGCGGGTGCTCAGCGCCGTGCTGCTGCGGGCCTTCGGCCCCGTCGGCCGGATGGCCGAGCGCAACGCGCTGCGCAACCCCCGCCGCACCGGCGCCACCGGCGCGGCCCTCATGATCGGCCTGGCCCTGGTCGCCTGCCTGTCCGTGGTCGGCTCCTCCATGGTGACCTCCGCCACCGCCGAGCTGGACAAGTCGGTCGGCGCCGACTTCATCGTCACCGCGGGCAACGGGGGCAAGCCCCTCAACCCCGCCACGGTCGAGGCGATCGAAGGCGTCGACGGTCTCGCCCACGTCACCCGGATGAAGGAGACCCCGGCGAAGGTGACCGCGCCCGACGGCACCTCCGAGTCGGAGTCGCTGCTCGCCGCCGAGCCCACCTACGCCGAGGACCTGCGCCGCGAGACCGTCTCCGGTGACCTGGCCGCCGCGTACGGCGCCGACGCGATGTCAGTCGGCTCCGAGTTCGCCGGGAAGGCGGGCCTGAAGGTCGGCGACACCCTGACCGTGGCCTTCGACGGGGGCCGCACCGCGAAGCTGCGGCTCGCGGCGATCACCTCCGACGACACGGGCCTCGACCAGGGCGCGATGTACACCAACCTCACGACCGTCGAGCGCTATGTGCCGGCCGAGCGGCTGCCGCTGGACACGGCCCTGCTCGCCAAGGCCGACGAGGGCGGCAAGGACGAGGCGTACGCCGCGCTCAAGACGGCCGTCGCCAAGGACCCCACGGTCCAGGTCATGGACCAGACCGACTACAAGGAGGCGCTGCAGGACCAGGTCGGCCAGCTGCTCAACATGGTGTACGGCCTCCTCGCCCTGGCGATCGTCGTCGCGATCCTCGGCGTCGTGAACACCCTCGCCCTGTCGGTGGTCGAACGCACCCGGGAGATCGGCCTCATGCGGGCCATCGGCCTCTCCCGCCGCCAGCTGCGCCGCATGATCCGCCTGGAGTCCGTGGTGATCGCCCTGTTCGGCGCGCTGCTGGGCCTGGGGCTGGGGATGGGCTGGGGTGCCACCGCCCAGCGGCTCCTCGCTCTGGAGGGCCTGGAGGTCCTGGACATCCCGTGGCCGACCATCACCGGGGTCTTCGTCGGCTCGGCGTTCGTGGGACTGCTCGCCGCCCTCGTGCCGGCGTTCCGGGCGGGACGGATGAACGTCCTCAACGCGATCGCGACGGACTGACGCCGGAGCGGGAGGAAGCGGGGGCGGACCGGGCGGACCGGCTGGTCCGGTCGGCCGACCGCCCGGACCAGCCGCTCGGACCGGTACGGGGGGCCGGTCCGGGGGTGTTCCGGGGGACGCTGCCGTACGGGGCCGCGGACAACGGGACCGCGGAGAACCGGGGGCCGCGGGGCAAGGAGTCCAGCGAACGGGGGAACGGGGGAACGGGGGACGGCGGGGCGTGGGGAAGGATCCCCACGCCCCGCCGTGCTCGTCCTCCGTGCCGCCCGGCCCCGCGGCGGCCGGGCCGGGCGGCGTCAGCCGGCGGCGCGGACGGCCTGGTAGTACTTCTTCGCCGTCTTCAGGCACGCGGCCTTGGCCTTCTTGCGGCCGGCCGGGGTCAGCGGGTCGGCCCAGAACTTCTGTCCGCAGGCACGGTTCATGTCGCCCAGGAACGCCTGGTCGATCCGGAGTTTGTGGGACCGCTTGAATGTGGCCTGGCCCGCGATCGTCTTGTAGTTGCGGTATCCGAAGTCGTGCCGGTAGCAGGGGAACGAGAAGTCGTATCCGCCCGGGATCTTCTCCGGTGATGAATTGCAGTAGTTGGTGCTCCAGTTGAACTTGTACTTCGTGATCGCCGACTTGTGCTGCCGGTGCTGCCCGAGCGCCGTGAACCACTTGGTCTGGGAACCGGACGAGTTCTGCGTCAGGGTGCTCAGCTTCGAGAGCTTCTGCGCCTTGGTGACAGCGGCGACCGCCTGCGTGGAGGCCCCGCCGTCCTGCGCGGCGGGACCGGCGAGGGCGGGTGCGGCGCCGGTCAGCAGAAGAACCGCCGAAAGCGTGGCGCCGGGAATCGTTCTGCGTAACGTGGTCATGACTTTCCCCGTTTCTGGTCGGTGCTCCTCGGGAAGCGGTCGCCACGGTGTCATGTTCACGGAGGGGCGCCAATTGTCCCTTGGTGCAGTGCGCGGAATCGAACGAGGCGTTCCGTGTCGCCGGGGAAAGGGCTGTGGCGCGAGGGCTCAGACGCGGCGCAGCAGGACGTATCCCTGGACGAGGCCCTGGAGTTCGTAGTGGTCCCGGGGGTGCAGCTGACGGGCGTAGCGGGGTACGTCCTTCACCCACCGTGAGGAGTTGTCGAAGACGATGTAGTCCGGGGCGAGGCCCTCGGTCCGGCCGATCCAGAAGACGCGGCAGCGTGACGTCAGACGGCTGATCGGGCCGACGTTCGACTCGACGGTGGCCCCGTCCGGGATCGTGGCCAGCAGCTTCTCCACGGCCACCACGCGCTCCGGCACCCGGTAGGCGTCGGCCTCGGTGAGCGCCGACAGCGGCAGCGAGGTCGTCAGCGCCAGCGCCGCCGCGGCGACCCCGGCGGGCAGGTGGGACGCGTACGAGCGCAGCCACCGCCGGGGGCTGCGCCGCGCGGCGGGCAGCGCGTCGACGAGGGCGAGGAAGACGATGGGCATCAGCACGGCGCTGTAGTGCCAGGACGTGCCCCAGTAGTGGTCGTCCGACGACAGGAAGCGCCAGCCCACGGTGGGCAGGGCGGCGATCAGGAGCGGTGACCGCAGGGCGAGCAGTCCGGTGGTGGGGACCAGCAGCCACAGCAGGGTGCGGCCCTTGGTGTCGAGGCCGTCGAAGGGGCCGGCCTCGCCGACCTTGCTCCAGTAGTCGTACCCGCCGGAGGTGTTGAACGCCGGGATGATCATGGTGAAGGTGACCAGCGCCGCGACCGCCCCGAACGACGCGACGGCGACGCCGAGGGCGACGTCGCGCGGCGCACCGCGCCGCCCCGCCCGGACCACGACGAGCAGGGCGAGCGCCGCCACCGTGACCCCGAGGTCCTCCTTGACCAGCACCAGCGGCAGGGCCCACAGCAGCGCCGCCCGCCACCGGTGGGCGAGCAGGGCCTCCAGGGAGAACCCGATCAGCGGTACGGCGAAGCAGATCTCGTGGAAGTCGAAGTCCACCGCCCGCTGGAGTCCCCACGACAACCCGTAGGCCACACCGATCGCCAGCCCGCGCGGACGCCCCAGCCGCCGGGTCGCGGCCCGCGTCACCGGCACCGCCGACAGGGCGAACAGCGCGGCCTGCGCGACGAGCAGCGTCACGGGCGAGGGGAAGACCCGGTAGAAGGGCGCGAGCAGCGCCGTGACGGGGCTGAAGTGATCGCCGAGCACATGGAGCCCCGGCCCCTTGAGGTCGACGACCGGCGTCCGCAGGTGCGCGTACGCGCGGATCGCCTGCTCGAATATCCCCAGGTCCCACGAGCGTGTCCCCATGTACCGGTACCGGCACACGGACTCCGTCGCGTACGCCGCGAACAGGCCCAGCGCCAGCAGGTGCGGGGCGTGCCGGGCGAGGGACGAGCGCCGGTCGGTCGGCCGCGACTGCGTCACCGTGACCGGCTCGGACACGACGACCGGCTCGGACACGACGACCGGCTCGGACACGGCGACCGGCTCGGACACGGCGGCCGGCTCGGAGACGACGACCGGCTCTGACACGGCGACCGGTGCGGTCGACGCCGGTGGTGACACGGTCGGGGACATCGGGACTCACGTTCATCGCGGGACGGCTGCACCGGGCGCCCTACAGGGTAGGCGGACGCCCCGGGACGACGGGGTGCGGGGCGGGCCGCCGGGCCGAGGGCCGACCGCGGCCACCGGGAGGGGCAGGGCGGCGGGGGCGGTGAGGGGGGCGTCGGAGGGGCGGGGGCGAGGCATCGGCGAGGCCCGCCACGGTTGTCCACAGGCTCCGCACCACCCCCGCCGCCCGTCGTACCCTGGACACCCCCGGCCCCTCCCCTGAGGCCGGGCGCTCGTGTTGCCCCCGCTGTACCCCAGCCGCAGCCTGACCCCAGGACGGGAAACGCCCTTCATGAGCCTCCACGGTCTGCTCGACGCCGTAGTCAAGGACGCCTCCCTCGCGGAAGCGATCAGGGCCGCGGCCGACGGCCACCGCACCCATGTCGACATGGTCGGCCCCCCGGCGGCCCGGCCCTTCGCCGTCGCCGCCCTCGCGCGGGAGGCCGGGCGGCCGGTGCTCGCCGTGACGGCCACCGGCCGCGAGGCCGAGGACCTCACGGCCGCCCTGCGCTCCCTCCTGCCCCCGGCGGGCGTGGTCGAGTACCCGGCCTGGGAGACCCTCCCGCACGAGCGCCTCAGCCCTCGCAGCGACACCGTCGGCCGCCGTCTCGCCGTCCTGCGCCGGCTGACCCACCCGAGCCCCGACGACCCGGAGACCGGCCCGGTCCAGGTCGTCGTCGCCCCCGTGCGTTCCGTCCTCCAGCCCCAGGTCAAGGGCCTCGGCGACCTGGAGCCCGTGTCCCTGCGCAGCGGTGCGAGCGCCGACCTGAACCGCACGGTCGAGGCGCTCGCGGCGGCGGCGTACTCCCGTGTGGAGCTGGTGGAGAAGCGCGGCGAGTTCGCCGTGCGCGGCGGCATCCTCGACGTCTTCCCGCCGACCGAGGAGCACCCCCTGCGGGTGGAGTTCTGGGGCGACGACATCGAGGAGATCCGGTACTTCAAGGTCGCCGACCAGCGGTCCCTGGAAGTCGCCGAGCACGGGCTGTGGGCCCCGCCCTGCCGGGAGCTCCTCCTCACCGACGACGTGCGCGAGCGCGCCCGTGTCCTCGCCGAACGCCACCCGGAGCTGGGCGAACTCCTCGGCAAGATCGCCGAGGGCATCGCCGTCGAGGGCATGGAGTCCCTCGCCCCGGTCCTCGTCGACGACATGGAGCTGCTGATCGACGTCCTGCCGAAGGGCGCGATGGCGGTGGTCTGCGACCCGGAGCGGGTGCGTACGCGCGCCGCGGACCTGGTGGCCACCTCGCAGGAGTTCCTCCAGGCGTCGTGGGCGGCCACGGCGGGCGGCGGCGAGGCTCCCATCGACGTCGGCGCGGCCTCCCTGTGGTCCATCGCGGACGTCCGCGACCGCGCCCGCGAGCTGGACATGATGTGGTGGTCGGTGTCGCCGTTCGCCGCCGACGAGACGTGGACATCGGCCGCTGACGCGGCGGGCGACGCAGACACCCTCAAGCTCGGCATGCAGGCCCCCGAGACCTACCGCGGCGACACCGCGAAGGCGCTCGCCGACACCAAGGGCTGGCTCGCCGACGGCTGGCGCACGGTCTTCGTGACCGAGGGCCACGGCCCCGCCTCCCGCACCGTCGAGGTCCTCGGCGGCGAGGGCATCGCCGCCCGCCTGGAGGCCGGCCTCGGGACGATCGCCCCGTCGGTGGTGCACGTGGCGTGCGGCTCGATCGACTACGGCTTCATCGCCCCGTCGCTGAAGCTCGCCGTCCTCACCGAGACCGACCTCTCGGGGCAGAAGGCGGCCGGCAAGGACGGCGCCCGCATGCCCGCCCGCCGCCGCAAGACCATCGACCCGCTCACCCTCGAAGCGGGCGACTACATCGTCCACGAGCAGCACGGCGTCGGCCGCTACATCGAGATGGTCCAGCGGACCGTGCAGGGCGCGACCCGCGAGTACCTTGTCGTCGAGTACGCCCCCGCCAAGCGCGGCCAGCCCGGCGACCGCCTCTACATCCCCACCGACCAGTTGGAGCAGATCACCAAGTACGTCGGCGGCGAGGCACCCACGCTGCACCGCCTGGGCGGCGCCGACTGGACGAAGACCAAGGCGCGCGCGAAGAAGGCGGTCAAGGAGATCGCCGCCGACCTGATCAAGCTGTACAGCGCCCGGATGGCCGCCCCCGGCCACTCCTTCGGCCCGGACACGCCCTGGCAGCGGGAGCTGGAGGACGCCTTCCCGTACGCGGAGACCCCCGACCAGCTGACGACGATCGCCGAGGTCAAGCAGGACATGGAGAAGACGGTCCCGATGGACCGCCTGATCTGCGGCGACGTGGGCTACGGCAAGACGGAGATCGCGGTCCGCGCCGCGTTCAAGGCCGTCCAGGACGGCAAGCAGGTCGCGGTGCTCGTCCCCACGACGCTGCTGGTGCAGCAGCACTTCGGCACGTTCAGCGAGCGGTACTCGCAGTTCCCGGTCAGTGTCCGGGCGCTGTCCCGCTTCCAGACGGACACCGAGGCGAAGGCCACCCTGGAGGGCCTGCGGGAGGGCTCCGTCGACATCGTCATCGGCACGCACCGCCTGTTCTCCTCGGAGACCAAGTTCAAGGACCTCGGTCTCGTCATCGTCGACGAGGAGCAGCGCTTCGGCGTCGAGCACAAGGAACAGCTGAAGAAGCTCCGCGCCAACGTCGACGTGCTGACGATGTCCGCGACGCCGATCCCGCGCACCCTGGAGATGGCGGTCACCGGCATCCGGGAGATGTCGACGATCACGACGCCCCCGGAGGAGCGCCACCCCGTCCTCACCTTCGTCGGCCCGTACGAGGAGAAGCAGATCGGCGCGGCCATCCGGCGTGAACTCCTGCGCGAGGGCCAGGTCTTCTACATCCACAACCGGGTGGAGTCCATCGACCGCGCCGCCGCCCGGCTGCGCGACATCGTCCCCGAGGCGCGCATCGCGACCGCCCACGGCCAGATGTCGGAACAGGCCCTGGAGCAGGTGGTCGTCGACTTCTGGGAGAAGAAGTTCGACGTGCTCGTGTCGACGACGATCGTGGAGTCCGGCATCGACATCTCCAACGCGAACACCCTGATCGTGGAGCGCGGAGACACCTTCGGCCTGTCCCAGCTCCACCAGTTGCGCGGCCGCGTCGGCCGGGGCCGCGAGCGGGGCTACGCGTACTTCCTGTACCCGCCGGAGAAGCCGCTGACGGAGACCGCCCACGAGCGCCTGGCGACGATCGCCCAGCACACGGAGATGGGCGCGGGCATGTACGTGGCGATGAAGGACCTGGAGATCCGCGGCGCGGGCAACCTCCTCGGCGGCGAGCAGTCCGGCCACATCGCGGGCGTCGGCTTCGACCTGTACGTCCGCATGGTCGGCGAGGCGGTCGCGGACTACCGGCGCCAGCTGGAGTCCGGGGGGATCGAGGAGGAGCCGCCGCTGGAGGTCAAGATCGAGCTGCCGGTCGACGCGCACGTCCCGCACGACTACGCGCCCGGCGAGCGGCTCCGCCTCCAGGCGTACCGGGCCATCGCCTCCGTCACCACCGAGGCCGACATCGCCGCGGTGCGCGAGGAACTCGTCGACCGCTACGGCAAGCTGCCCGAGCCGGTGGAGAACCTGCTGCTGGTGGCCGGGCTGCGGATGCTGGCGCGGGCCTGCGGCGTCGGCGAGATCGTGCTCCAGGGCAACAACATCCGGTTCGCGCCGGTGGAGTTGCGGGAGTCGCAGGAGCTGCGCCTCAAGCGGCTCTACCCCGGCACGGTCATCAAGCCGGCCGCCCACCAGGTGCTGGTGCCCCGCCCGAAGACGGCGAAGGTCGGCGGCAAGCCGCTGCTCGGGCGGGAGTTGCTGGGGTGGACGGGGGAGTTCCTGGCTTCGATCCTGGGGTCCTAGTGCCCCGTCAGGCGACGTTCGCCCCGTCGCGGCGTCCGGCGCGCACTCTCGGCGCACCGGGCACAAGCCCGAGTACATCCCGTACGAGGACGTGCGCCCGGCACGCCGAGAGCACGCATCGGACGCCGCTCCTCGACGGGCAAACGTCACCTGCCGCGGCACTGGCACCGCGCGGTCCCGCGTCCGTGCCGCTCCGCCCGGCCCGTTCCCCGTGCGGGCCACGGTGTCGGCCGACGTGGGCGGGGAATACGGGCGGGGTGACCGGACCGAGGCAACCGGCCAGGACAGTGAGGAGGAGCGCGTGGTGCGTCCGAGGGGTGGGGTGGCCGTCGCCGCCCTGGTACTGGTCGCCGCCGTCAGCGGCTGCGAACCGGGCATCGAGGGCTCCGCGGGGCCGGCGGACGAACCCGGCGGGGGAGGCCCGGCCCTCGCCGCGGTCGAGTCCCTGACGGTCAAGGGCCGTGCGCCCAGGACCGGTTACGACCGGGAGGAGTTCGGCACACCCTGGGCCGACACCGACTCCAACGACTGCGACACCCGCGACGACATACTCCGGCGCGACCTCAAGGACGTGACGTTCCGGGACGGGGACTGCCGGGTGGCCTCCGGTGTGCTCGACCCGGACCCATACACCGGCGAGGACGTGTCGTTCGTGCGGGGGCGCAGCCAGGTCGACATCGACCACATCGTGGCGCTGTCCGACGCCTGGCAGAAGGGCGCCCAGAAGTGGGACGACAGCAAGCGCATAGCCCTGGCCAACGACCCGCTCAACCTCCTCGCCGTCGACGCCGGAACCAACCGGGGCAAGGGCGACGGTGACGCGGCCACCTGGCTCCCGCCCAACAAGGCGTACCGGTGCACCTATGTGGCCGCCCAGGTCGCCGTGAAGAAGAAGTACGAGCTGTGGGTCACCTCGGCCGAACGGTCCGCGATGAAGCGGGTGCTGAGCGGTTGCCCCGGCCAGAAGCTCCCCGGCGGCGGCAACCCGACCAGGGCCCCGGCCCGCTTCCACGCGGGCTGAGGCCCTCGGGGCCCGCCGTACCGGGGCGAGGGGGGACCGCGACCGCGGCGCGCCCCCGTGGTGTCAGGTCAGCTCCAGTCCTTGTCGAGGTCGATGACCTTGCCCTTGGGGGCGTCGGCCGGGACCGGCTCGTCGTAGTCGGTGAAGCTCATGTCGCCCGGCTCCTTGGCGGACTTGCTCACGACCCGCAGGAGGTACGGCTTGCCCTTGGTGGCGACGGACAGGGTGTAGCGGTCCTTGCCGTCCTTCTCGTGGAGGAGGATCGCGGGGGTGCCGTCGACCGTGGTGGTCTTGCCGCGCTCGGCGTCGGAGTTGGTGTCCTCGAAGTCGGCGAGCACGGTGTCCAGGTCGCAGAAGGCGGCCATCTCCTTGGAGTCCGCGGCGGTCGCGGACGTCTTGGTCCACTTGCCGGCCAGCATGTCCACGATCATGTCGGTCTCCTCCTTGGAGGAGCCGCCGGCCTGGGCGCGCAGGAACGCCTCGTCGTACTTCATGTAGATCGTGTCGCCGGTCTTGATGAGGTCGGCCTTGCCGTCCTTCATGCCGATGGTGCCGGCGCAGTCGCCCTTCTTGTTCAGGGCCATGTCGAGGTTGATCGTCCCGCCGGCGCTGTCGTCCTTGATCTCGCCCTTCATCCGCAGTGAGTCCGCGTCGGACGTGGCCTTGACGGCCTTGTCGGCGATCTCGCCGCCGCTCAGGCCGGAGAACGGCTCGTTCGACTTGTCGTCGCCGGGCAGGCAGCCGGTGAGCGAGAAGGTGGCCGCGGCGGCGATGCAGAGAGCGGCGAGTGCGGTGCGACGCATGGGAGGTCCCCCCTGGGATGTGATGAGTGAGCGGTGCCGCCGCCGCGCGCGGGCACGGGTGTGCGTGCGGCGGCGGACGTGAGGGTTGAGCGGTGAGCGGTTGTCCCGGAGCGGCGGGCGGTTGCGGCCGGCCCGGTGGACGGCGGTGTCGGTCAGCGGGCGCGGGTGGCGAGGTGCCGGCCCGCCGGGTCGTCGACCGTGGCCCGGCCCCGCTCGTCGTGCGGTAAGCCGTGGCGGGCACTGTCGGCGCTGTCGGCGTTCGCCGGGACCACACCGACGGCGAGGAGACCGACCGTCGCATGCGGTGCGATCCGGGGCGTGGTGCCCATGGTCGTGCCTCCTCCCCTGGTGGATGACCGCACGACGAGGTGTGACCACCCGAGGCGGGCGGCCCGTCGTTCGATGGGTCAATCACAGCAGAGCTTGTGAACCGAGTCAACACGGTTCACGGTAACGAGTTCGTACACGGCGTGAAGGGGTAGATCTTGCGCACGTCGGTATGCTCGACGCCACACACCACGGTCGAGGGGAGCTGGGCGCGTGCAGGACAACGGGACAGAGGTCACCGCCGCGGAGATCGCGCGGCTCGCCGGCGTCGGCCGCGCCGCCGTCAGCAACTGGCGCCGCCGCCATGCCGACTTCCCCAGGCCGGTCGGCGGCACGGAGACCAGCCCGTCCTTCGCGCTGACCGACGTGGAGGACTGGCTGCGCAAGCAGGGCAAACTCGCCGAGGTCCCGCTCAAGGAGCGGGTCTGGCAGCAGGTCACCGGCCACCCGGACGGCCCCGTCACCGCCCTGGTCCATGCCGGCTGCGCCCTGCTGCACCTCCACGACCGGCCCCTGGCCTGGCTGGAGTTGAGCGCCGTCCCCGACGACGCGCACCTGGCCGCCGGCCTGGCCGACCAGCTCGCGCAGCTTCTCGCCGGGCGCTTCGGCCCCGACGGCGAGCCCGCCGTGCACACCCCCACGGCCGCCGCGCTGCTGCCCTCGATCCCGCTGCTGCGGGGCGCCACCGAACTCGCCGCGGACCTGGGCGCGCGGCAGACCTTCGAGTTCCTGCTGGCCCGCCATCTCGACGCCAACCCCCGGCAGTACACGCTCACTCCGGGAGAGCTGGCCGAGCTGATGGCCGAACTCGCCGGCCCCGCCCGCTCGGTGCTCGACCCGGCCTGCGGCACCGGCGCCCTCCTGCGCGCCGTCGCCCCCCACACCGGGCGGCAGCTCCACGGCCAGGACAGCGCCCCCGAACTGGCCGCGCTCACCGCCCTGCGACTCGCCCTGCGCACCGAGAGCGCCATCCGCACCGCCGCCGGGGACAGCCTCCGCGCGGACGCCCACGAACACCTCAGGGCCGAGGCGGTGCTCTGCCACCCGCCGTTCAACGAGCGCAACTGGGGCCACGACGAACTCGCCTACGACCCGCGCTGGGAGTACGGCTTCCCGGCCCGCACCGAATCCGAACTCGCGTGGGTGCAGCACGCGCTGGCCCGGCTGGAGGACGGCGGCACCGCCGTCCTGCTGATGCCGCCGGCCGTCGCGAGCCGCCGCTCCGGGCGCCGCATCCGCGCCGACCTGCTGCGCCGCGGCGCCCTGCGCGCCGTGATCGCCCTGCCGGTCGGCGCGGCGCCCCCGTACAACATCCCGCTGCACCTGTGGGTGCTGCGGCGCCCCGGCAGGACCCCGGCGCCGCCGCAACTGCTGCTCGTGGACACCGGGCGGCTCGGCGCCGAGGGGCGGGGCGGCGTCGACTGGGCGGCCGTGCGGGCCGCCGTGCTGGAGGCGTGGAAGCCGTTCGACCGCACCGGCGAGACCGTGGACCGCCCCGGGCAGAGCCGCTCCATGCCGGTCATCGAACTGCTCGACGACGACGTGGACCTGGCCCCGGCCCGGCATCTGCCGCCACCGGCCGCGGGCGGCGGAGCCGCGGAACTCGGCGCCGTCCGCGAACGCCTCGGCGCGACCCTGCGGCTGACCGCCGACCTCACCCCCCCGCTCGCCGACGAGACACGGCCCCCGCGCTGGCCCCTCACCACCGTCGGGGAACTCGCGCGGGGCGGAGCGCTGTTGCTGCGCACCGGCGGCAACGGCCCGCACACGCGCGTGCTCACCGACCACGACGTCCTCGCGGGCACGGCGCCGTCGGGGACCCTCACCGAGACCGGGGAGGAGCCGGTCCTGCTGGAGCGGGGCGACATCGTCGTCCCCGTCCTCGGCGGCGGCGGGATCGCCCGCGTCGTCGACGAGGACACCGCCGGAGCCGCCCTCGGCCGCAACCTCACCCTGCTGCGCCCCGACCCGGTGGCGCTCGACACGTGGTTCGTCGCCGGGTTCCTGCGCGGCACCGCCAACAGCCGCCAGGCCAGCAGTTACGCCTCCACCGCCAGCCGCCTCGACGTGCGCCGCCTCCAGCTGCCCCGGCTCCCCCTGGACCAGCAGCGCCGCTACGGCGAGCGGTTCCGGGCCCTCGCCGCCTTCGAGGACGCGCTCCGCGAGGCGGGCCGTCTGGGCACCCGGCTCGTGCGCGGCATGTACGACGGACTGACGGACGGAACGGTCTCCCCGGACTGAAGACGACGAACTGCCCTTACGATCAGGTGGGTCGGCCGAACGCACGCGTGGACCCGCCGGAACGGCCGACACGGCCCCACCGGACGGAACCACTCCGCACCGGACGGCGTGACCAGGAGTGCAACGGTTGTCCACAACCCTGGACCGCTTGTCCTGGTCGACCTATACGCTCGGAACGACATCGCAGTCCACCGCTTCCACTTCCACCAGGCCCTCAGGAGCAGCCATGCACGGCCACGGCTACGCGCCGCAACAGCCCCCCGGCCCCTCGCAAGGGGCGCCGGTCACGCTGCGTGTGATCTTCGTGGTGGTCACCGTCATGAGCTGCGGCCTCCTCGGCTGGGCCAGCCTGCTGCGACTGGCGTCCGTCACCCGCAAACCCCGCGACTGGTTCCTGTTCGTCCTGGCGGTCGTGCACATCGTCGCGACCCTGTACATCCTCGGCACCGACCCGGGCAAGGACGAGTTCACCACCTGGCGCGGCGACGTCGGCATGTCGATGCTGCTCGGCGGACTCGTGGCCACCGTCGCGTACTACCTGTACGCGGACATACGCCACTTCAACCCGCCCCGCACGGCCCCGCCCGCGGCGTTCGCCCAGACCACGGGCTACTCCCGGCAGACGGGTTACAGCTACCCGCCGGTCCAGGCCCCGCAGCCCTACCCCCCGGCCCCGCAGCCCCACGTCCAGGCGCAGTCGACGCCGGTCCCCGGGCCGCCCGTCCAGCCGCAGCCCGCGCCGGAGCCGCAGCGGCCCGGCCCGGCCCGCATCGACCAGGTGCGCGCCGAACTCGACGAACTCAGTGACTATCTCCGCAGAAACGAAGGAGACCGGTGACCCAGGGGACCGGACGCCTGATCACCGGCCGTTACGAACTGTCCACCCTCATCGGGCAGGGCGGCATGGGCCAGGTGTGGACGGCGTACGACCAGCGCCTCGACCGGCGGGTGGCGGTCAAGCTGCTGCGCCCGGACAAGGTCGCCGGCCAGGAGGCCGACGAACTGCGCCGCCGCTTCGTGCGCGAGTGCCGGGTCACGGCCCAGGTCGACCACCCCGGGCTGGTCACCGTGCACGACGCGGGCAGCGAGGGCGAGGAACTGTTCCTCGTCATGCAGTACGTCGACGGGGCCGACCTCTCCGACCACCTCGCGGAGCACGACCCCTACCCGTGGCAGTGGACGGTCGCGGTCGCCGCCCAGCTGTGCGCGGTGCTGTCCGCCGTGCACGCGGTGCCGATCATCCACCGCGACCTCAAGCCGCGGAACGTGATGGTCAAGCAGGACGGCACGGTCACCGTCCTCGACCTCGGCGTCGCGTCCGTGATGGACACCGACACCACCCGCCTCACCCACACCGGCTCACCCATCGGCAGCCCCGCCTACATGGCCCCCGAACAGGCCATGGGCGGCGCGGTCGGCCCGTACACCGACCTGTACGCCCTCGGTGTGCTCATGCACGAACTGCTCAGCGGGAACGTGCCGTTCACGGGCTCCACGGCCCTCGGCGTGCTCCACCGCCACCTGTACGAGCCGCCCGTCCCGGTCCGCCGGATCCGCCCCGAGGTCCCCGAGGCGCTGGAGACGCTGGTGCTGCGGCTGCTCTCCAAGGACCCGCAGCACCGCCCGTCCTCCGCGCAGGAGACCTACGAGCAGCTCCTGCCGCTGCTCCCGGCGCGCGGCATGCCCACGGGCTCCCCGCTCGACCCCACCCGCCCCTTCCTGCGCCCGCACGCCCCCTGGCCGGACCGCGCCCGGATCCCCGCGCCGCAGCCCTCCGCCGCCCCGGCGGAGAACCCTCCGGTCGACAAGCCCGACGTCGCGGGCGCCGTCGACGAGGTCAAGCGGCTCCTCGGCGAGGGCCGCATCACCCAGGCCGTCGACATCCTCGGCGCGATCCTCCCGGCCGCCGCCGCCCAGCACGGAGAGCACTCACCCGTCGTGCGCACCCTGCGCAAGCAGTACGCGGCCACGCTCATGGACGACGGCCAGTACCGCCGCGCCCTGCCCGAACTGCGCCGCCTCGCCGACGAGCGCGCCGCCGAGGCGGGCCAGGCCGACCCGCAGTCCCTGCGCTTCCGCTACGACTCCGCCCAGTGCCTCGAACAGCTCGGCGAGCCCGCCGCGGCCCTCGCCGAGTACCGCTCGCTGCTGCCGTACTTCGAGAACCAGTACGTGGGCGGCGACCCCGAGCTGGCCCTCGACATCCGCCGCCGCATAGGCCACCTGCTCCTCGCCCTCGGCGACCGGGGCGCCGCCCACGAGACCCTGGGCCGCCTCCTGCTGGACGTGGAGCGCCTGCGCGGTCCCGGCCACCCGCTGGCGGGCGAGGTCCGGCGGACCCTGCAGTGGCTGGGGCAGGTACGCGGCTGACCGCACCGCTGAGCGCATGCTTTGCGCCACCTTGGCCGAGATTTGCCGCACCGTAGGGGCGGCGTTTCCCGAACACGGAACCGACACCGCTTAGCTGTGCACACACAGATCGACCAAGGGGTGGGGCCAACCATGTCCGACGAGACGACCAGCCGCAGACGGTCCGGAAAGCCGGGCCACCGGCAGTCCCGGAAACGCTGCTACACCGCCTGGGCCGCGGCCGGCGCCGCCGTGCTCGCCGGGGCCGGCGTCGCCGCCCAGGACTCCCTCGCCACGACCACCTCCTGGCCGTCCGCGAAGGTCTACACGGGCCGCGCCTTCGACACCTGCACGGCACCGTCGCTGTCCGCGATGAAGGCATGGCGGACCGGCTTCTACGGCGCGGCGGCCGTCTACGTCGGCGGCAGGAACCGCGGCTGCGCCCAGCCCAACCTCACCGCGTCCTGGGTGAAGTCCGTCACCACCCTCGGCTGGAAGCTCGTCCCCCTCTACGTGGGCGCCCAGCCGCCCTGCCAGAGCGGCTCCAGCCCCGAGGTGATCACCGCGTCGACGGCCGCCTCCCAGGGCGCCGCCGACGGCGCCGACGCCGTCGCCAGGGCCGCCGCCCTCGGCATGAAGCCCGGCAGCGCGCTCTACCTCGACATGGAGGCGTACGACATCACGAACACGGCGTGCAACGACGCCGTCCTCACCTACGTCCGGGCCTGGCACAAGGCGCTCGGCGCCAAGCAGTACCGCTCCGGCTTCTACGGCTTCAGCAGCTCCAGCGCCAAGGCGGTCGCCACCGCCACCGACCGCACGAACCTGCCGGGCAACCTCTGGTACGCCAAGTGGGACAAGGTCAACACGACGACCAGCGACTGGCCGTACGCCTCGACGCTGTACGCCGGGCACCACCGCGCCCATCAGTACATGGTCAACAGCAAGGAGAGCCGCGGCGGCTACACGATCACCGTGGACCGTGACGCGTGGGACGCACCGGTGGCGATCGTCGGATAATCGGACGGCGTCCGGCGTCCGGCGTCCGGCGTCCGGCGTACGACGCGGCGTCCGGCGGGAGGCGCGGGCCGGTAGCGGCGGCCTCGCGGTGCGGCGGTGCCGGAAGTCGGTGTGAATCGTTGGTCGAATGGCTGGCCGAGAGCCGGGCCACTGCCTACCATCGATCACCGCAAGACCTTGTGCACCGTCGCACAATCTCCTCGGGAGGCCAACTTGCACCGCCGTCGTCGCACCGCGCTCGTCCTCTCCGCCGCGATCGCCGCGGCGGCTCCCCTTCTGACCGCCTGCGGGAGCGACGCGCATCCCGGCGCCGCGGCCGTCGTGGGCAGCGAGCGGATCACGGTCGCGCAACTGGAGAACCGGGTGAACGACGTGCGCACCGCCCAGCGCGCCGCGAGCGGGGACGACGCCCAGTACCAGCGCCTCGTCGCCCAGACCGGCACCCTCACCCGCAACACGCTGAACGGCATGGTCCTGGAGAAGGTCCTCGACCGGGCCCTTCAGGACGCCGGCGTGACGGTCACCCGCAAGGAGGTCCAGAAGTACCGTTCGGACCTGGAGCGCCAGGCGGGCGGCTCCCAGGCGCTGGAGGCTGCCTGGCTCCAGCAGTACAGCGTCGCCCCCGAGCACCTGGAGGAGAGCCTCCGCAGCGACGTCGAGGTCCAGAAGCTCGCCACCGCGCTCGGCGCCGACATGAACAGCCCCGAGGGCGGCACCGTCTTCTGGAAGGCCATGGCCGCCGCGTCCGACGAACTCGGCGTCGACCTCAACCCGCGCTACGGCTCCTGGGGCGTCGCCCAGGACGGCCGGCTCGGCCTGGCGGACATCAAGACGCCGTGGGTCAGGGAGGTCACGAAGGCGGCCCAGCAGCCGGCCTGAGCCGGGCCCGGCGAGGGCCCGGCCCACCGGCCGTCACCACACCGCGGCCCGCGGCCTCCCGCCCGTCGGTGTCCCGCTCGTCGGGGTGCCATTCGTCGGGGTGCCTGCCGTCGGGGTGCCGCGCCCGCCCGTGCCTGTGGACAACTTCGGGGGGTGTCGGTGGCGTGGGTTACGTTCGTGGGGTGAACGCACACCGCTCCGACGACGCCCCCGCCACCACGGCCCCCGGCCCCGGCCGGGTCGTCCTGCTCACCACCAGCCACCGCGTCGCACCCGGTCTGCTCTCCTGGCCCGCCTGGCAGGCCCTGCGCGACGCCGACCGCGTCCTCTGCGCCGACGAGGCCCACCCGCAGCTGCCCTATCTGCGCGAGGCCGGCATCACGGTCGAGCAGGCCGCCCCGACCGCCGAGGACCTGGTCGACGCCTGCGCCGGGGACCGCACCGTGGTCGTCGTGGCGACCGCCGAGGGGGAACCCCGCCTCACCGACGGCCTCGCCCGCCTCGCCGGCTCCGGCCGCCCGAGCATGCCGTCACTGGAGCTCCTCCCCGCCTCCTACGACCTCCCCGGCGCCCGCCTCCTCGACCTGATCCAGGTCATGGACCGTATCCGCGAGGAATGCCCCTGGTCCTCCCGCCAGACCCACCAGGGCCTCGCCAAGTACGGCATCGAGGAGGCCTACGAACTGGTGGAGGCGATCGAGGACGGCGACCGGGACGAACTCCGCGAGGAACTGGGCGACGTCCTCCTCCAGGTCGTCTTCCACTCCCGGATCGCCGAGGAGGACCCCGAGGCGCCCTTCTCCATCGACGACGTGGCCGCCACCATCGTCACCAAGCTCATCCACCGCCACCCCCATGTCTTCGGCGACGCCACCGCCACCACCCCGGAGGAGGTCAAGGAGCACTGGCTGCGCACCAAGGCCGTCGAGAAGCGGCGTGAGTCGGTGACCGACGGCATACCCCTCGGCCAGCCCGGCCTGGCGCTCGCCTCGAAGCTCGCCTCCCGCGTCCGCACGGCGGGCCTGGACGTCCCGCTCCCCGCGGGCGACGGCATCGGGTACGACCTGCTGGCCATGGCCGCACGGGCCGAGGCCGAGGGCGTCGACCCGGAGGCGGCGCTCCGGGCGGCCGCCCGCTCGTACCGTGACGCCGTAAGGGCCGCCGAAGGGCTGAACGCTTAGTACCGTTGTCCACACGGGTGGTCGCGGCGCATGGGGGCTTGAGTGGGTCGGGAGTCGGACGACGAGACCGGGGGCGAGCGGTCGGTGCGGGCCACCGGCAGCAACTCCATCGCCGCCGGGGGCGACATCGGCAACGCCTTCACCGGCACCGTCAGCAACGGCTTCGTCATCCAGGGCCGCCACATCGGCCACGCCCCGTACGGGCCCTCGGCCGACGAGCACCGCGCCGCGGCCCCCGGGGACCGCGCCGCCGCCGAGCACGACCGCCACGGCAGCGCGCTCGACCCGGCCGCGTGGCGGCCGGTCGGCGAGGTGCAGCCCCTGGAGTTCGGCGTCGGCCCGACCCGGCACATACCGGGCCAGGCCGACGTGCCGCCGTACGTGCCGCGCGACTGCGACGATGACCTGCGCGCCAAACTCGCCCACAGCGGGCTGGTGCTGGTCCTCGGCGAGCGGTTCGTGGGCAAGTCGTACACCGCCTGGCACGGGGTGCGCTCGCTGGAGGGGTACCGGCTGTACGCCCCCGACCCGGGGGAGGACCTGCGGGAGGTGCTCGCCGCGCTGAAGGGCGAGCCCGGCAAGTACGTCGTCTGGCTGGACGAGTTGACCGACCACCTCGGCGAGGACGGCCTGGACCGGCGGCTGTTGGGGCGGCTCGCCGGCCTCGGCGCGGTCCTGCTCGGCACCATGCGCTCCGAGGAGTACTACCAGCGCCGGATGAAGAGCGACCCCATCGGCTTCGCCCTGGCCAAGGCCCGCACGGTCGAGGTGCCGCGGGAGTGGAGCGACGCCGAGCTGGACCGCCTCAAGGACCTCGACGACCCGCGTGCGTACCCGGCGTACATGTGGAGCGGCAAGGAGGGCGCCGCGTCCTACTTCGCGATCGGGCACACCATGTACGACGAGTGGCGGCGGCCGGGGACCAAGGTGGAGCACCCGCGCGGACAGCTGCTGGTCCGGGCCGCCGTCGACCTGGCGCGCTGCGGAGTGAAGGACGCCGTACCGACGGATCTGCTCCGCCAGGTGCAGGAGCAGTACGGCACGGAGGAGCGCGAGTCCTTCGAGGACGCCCTCGCCTGGGCCACCACCCGCATGTTCGGGGTCTCGGGCCTGCTCGTGGCCGGTGAGGAGTACCGCACCTGGCGGGCGTACGGGGCGCTGGTCGCGGAGGCGGAGGCCCTGCGTGCGGAGGATCTGCGCGCGGAGGACCTGGAGCCGGTGCCGGACACGGTGTGGTGGCTGCTGCTGGACGCGGCGGAGAGCGGCGTGCGGATCGACCGCGAGGCCGTGCTCGACGCCGCCCGCGCGGCGCTGCGCCCGCGGATCGAGGCCGGCGACACGGACCTGATGGTCGCGCTCGCCGCGCGGGTGGACGGCGAGGAACGCGAGGGCCTGATCCGCAGGGCCGCCGAGGCCGGGCACCGGGAGGCCGCCGAGGAGTGGGCGGCGCACCTGGTGGACGCCGGGGACGAGGTGGCCGCGATCCGGTACCTGGAGATCGCCGCGCGGGGCGGAAGCGTCCAGGCGGCGCGCGAGGCGGGGCGGTTGCACCGCGAACGGGCGGAGGCGCTGCTGCGGACCGCGGCCGAGGCGGGGGACGGGGCGGCGGCGCACGAGCTGGGCGATCTGCTGCTGGGGTCCGGACAGGCCGACGCGTTGCGCTGGCTGGTCAGGGCGGTCCAGGCCGGCCACGAGGAGGCGTCCACGAGCCTGGGGCGGGCCCTGTACTACCGGAGGAGCAGCGACGCGGAGGACTGGCTCCGCCGCGCTGCCGCGCGTGGCGACGCCCACGCCGTGCACGTGCTCGCCGCGTACCTGCACAGCCTCGGTGACCACGACGAGGAGGCGGAGCGGCTCTTCCGCGAGGCCAAGGAGGCGGGCCACCCTGCCGCGTCCCGCCATCTCGGCGCCCTTCTCCTCCGCAGGGGCCACACCCCCTCCGACGAGGTGAGGGACCTGCTCCACGAGGACGCCGCACAGGGCAGCGGTGACGCCGCCTACTGGCTGTCGCTTTACCACCGCCGGCGCAGGGACACCGAGGGAGCCGACAAGTGGCTCCACAAGGCCGCCGAACTGGACCAGTACCACGCCCTGCGCGACCTGGGCCTGCTGCCCGTACCCCCCGCCGACCGGCCCGATACCGTCGACGAGTGACCAACGAGCCCCACCCGCCCCACTCCCAGCCGCAGCCCCACTCCCAGCCGCAGCCGGCCCCCGCCTCGGCCCCCGATCGGGACCCGGCCCCGGCGCCCGACCTGTTCACCTGGGAGTTCGCCACCGACCCCTACCCCGCCTACGCGTGGCTGCGCGAGCACGCCCCCGTGCACCGTACGAAGCTGCCCAGCGGTGTGGAGGCGTGGCTGGTCACCCGGTACGCCGACGCCAAGCAGGCCCTCGCCGACCAGCGCCTGTCCAAGAACCCGGCGCACCACGCCGAACCCGCGCACGCCAAGGGCAAGACCGGTATCCCCGGTGAGCGCAAGGCCGAGTTGATGACGCATCTGCTGAACATCGACCCGCCGGACCACACCCGGCTGCGCCGCCTCGTCTCCAAGGCGTTCACGCCGCGCCGGGTCGCCGAGTTCGCCCCCAGGGTCCAGGAGCTGACGGACGATTTCATCGACCGGTTCGCGCAGAAGGGAGAAGCCGACCTCATCCACGAGTTCGCCTTCCCGTTGCCCATCCACGCGATCTGCGACCTGCTCGGCGTCCCCCGTGAGGACCAGGACGACTTCCGGGACTGGGCGGGCATGATGATCCGGCACGGCGGCGGACCGCGCGGCGGGGTCGCGAGGTCGGTGAAGAAGATGCGCGGCTACCTCGCGGACCTCATCCACCGCAAGCGGGAGGCGCTGCCCGCCGAACCGACCCCCGGCGAGGACCTCATCTCCGGTCTGATCCGCGCCTCGGACCACGGTGAGCACCTCACCGAGAACGAGGCCGCCGCCATGGCGTTCATCCTCCTGTTCGCGGGGTTCGAGACCACCGTCAACCTCATCGGCAACGGCACCTACGCCCTCCTCACCCACCCCGAACAGCGCGCCCGCCTCCAGACCTCCCTCGCCGCGGGCGAGACCGCCCTGCTGGAGACCGGCGTCGAGGAACTCCTGCGCTACGACGGTCCCGTGGAGCTGGCCACCTGGCGGTTCGCCACGCAGCCGCTCACCGTCGGCGGACAGGACATCGCGCCCGGAGACCCGGTGCTGGTCGTCCTCGCCGCGGCCGACCGCGACCCGGCCCGTTTCGCCGACCCCGACACCCTCGACCTGTCCCGCCGCGACAACCAGCACCTGGGCTACGGCCACGGCATCCACTACTGCCTGGGCGCGCCCCTCGCCCGACTGGAGGGGCAGACCGCGCTCGCGACGCTCCTCACCCGCCTGCCCGACCTGCGGCTCGCGGCGGACCCCGCCGACCTGCGCTGGCGCGGCGGGCTCATCATGCGCGGACTGCGCACCCTGCCCGTCGAGTTCACACCGCGTCAGGGCTGATCAACGGCCCGTACCCCTATCAGGAACAGCGGCAGAAGGTGACACACCCTCAAGTTCGTGATCTTCACGTGATCTCCGCTGCATTAACTTGTGACACCTGATCGTCTACGGATACGTTCACACGTCAGTGCGAGAGGTCGTCACATCCTCCGCACAGGTCTCTGCTGTCGTGTGAAAGGCAACCGCATGCTCTCCGGGAACGGTCGTCACCGTCGCCCCCGTCAGGCTCCGGCGCTCCTGGTCGCGGCCGGAGTGACCGGCTCCGCCATCGCCATCCCGTTCCTCGGCGCCGCAGGCGCCAGCGCGGCCAGTGGAACCACCTGGGACCAGGTGGCGGAGTGCGAGAGCGGCGGCTCCTGGAGCGCGGACACCGGGAACGGGCGCTACGGCGGCCTCCAGATCTCCCAGGCCGACTGGGAGAACCACGGTGGCCTCGCCTACGCGACCAGCCCCGACCAGGCCAGCCGTTCGCAGCAAATCGCGGTCGCCGAGAGAATCCTCGACGACCAGGGAGTCGGCGCCTGGTCGACCTGCGGACTCCTGCACAACCTCGACGGCGACTCGGCCCCGGCCGACGTGAACACCGGCGTGGCGGGCGATTCATCCAGTTCGGGTGATGTGACCGACTCCTCCGTTTCATCCGGCAACTCGACCAAGTCCAGCGGCTCGTCCATTTCCTCCGACTCGGGCGATTCGTCCGGTTCTTCGGACTCGTCCTCCCGTGTCGCCGAGGGCTCCAACCGGGCCGACGCGGGCACGGGCGGCTCCTCCGCGTCCTCGGACTCCGACCGCGCCGGCGGTTCGCGGGAGTCCGGCGGCTCGGCCGATGCCGATACCCAGGGCGACGGCTCGGACAGCTCCGCGTCGGACGACACCGCTTCCAGCAGTGGCGATGCCGACGCCGGCACCGGTCGCCACCGTGGCGCCAGCGCCGAGGAGGGCGTCCACACCGACGCGGCAGACTCCCGCGACGACGCCTCCAGCGGCCGTCACGCCTCCCGTGGCGGCGACGGCTCCCGTGAGGCCGTCGACGGCTCGTACACGGTCCGCCCCGGCGACAGTCTGACGGCCATCGCCGACTCCCTTGAGGTGGGCGGCGGGTGGCGGGAGCTGTACGCCGAGAACGAGGGCACGGTCGGAACCGACCCGGACCTCATCCTTCCCGGTCAGACCCTGGAAGTCGATGCCGAAACGGGCGAAAAGTAGCGGCAGTTCGGGTCATGGTTCGACCCTGAATGCCCGTTTTGATCTCGGTGGGAGATGAATCACAGACCCCCTGATCGTCTTTGAAATTCGGCGATTCACGTGTTTACGGTCGTGACCGCTCGCCACAGCGGGCCCCTGCGGTCGTCACGCCGAATCCTGCCGACGGCCGCTCGGAACAGTCGTCGCGTCAAGCGCCGTAGGCAGGAGCGGGGGACCCAAGGTTTGCGCCGGGTCCGGCGGTTGACGCCCTTCGGGGCCACACCGCCGGTACCGGCTCGGGGTGAAGCCGCGTCACGTGAGCCGGAAGGCGAGCGGACGCGGCCGGGCAACTCAACCGGCCCGAACCCGACAGCTCACCTCGTAGGCGTCGGTGAGGGGATCACTCCATGCTGTTTTCCAGCAAGGCCAAGCACCGCCGTCCGTCCGCTTTCCACCGGTCTGCCCGTGCCATCGCCGTCGCCGGTGTCACCGGTGCCGCCGCGATAGCCGCCCCGCTCGTGGCCGCCGGCAGCGCCTCCGCCGCCACCGAGTCCGAGTGGGACGCCGTCGCCCAGTGCGAGTCCGGCGGCAACTGGTCCATCAACACCGGCAACGGCTACTACGGCGGTCTGCAGTTCTCCGCCTCCACCTGGGCCGCGTACGGCGGCACGCAGTACGCCTCCACCGCCGACCAGGCCAGCAAGGCCCAGCAGATCGCCGTCGCCGAGAAGGTCCTCGCGGGCCAGGGCAAGGGTGCCTGGCCGGTCTGCGGCACGGGCCTGTCCAGCGCCTCGTACGACGGTGCCGCCGCCTCCTCCGGCGACTCCGGCTCGGACTCCTCGTCCTCGTCCTCGTCCTCGTCGTCCTCCTCTTCCTCCTCCGCGCCCTCCTCCGCGCCGCAGGACACCCAGGAGACCCGCGCCTCGCGTTCCTCCGAGCGCGCCACCGTCGAGACCCCGACCGGCAAGAAGGTCAAGAAGGGCGACGGCGAGTACAAGGTCGTCAAGGGCGACACCCTCAGCGGCATCGCCGCGAAGAAGAACGTCGAGGGTGGCTGGGAGAAGCTCTTCGAGCTGAACAAGGACATCATCGAGGACGCCGACTTCATCTACCCCGGCCAGCAGCTCCACCTGAGCTGACGGCCTGACCCCGACGGTCCGCCGCGGCCGGATCCCGGTCCGCCGCGGCCGGGGCGGCACCGTGGTTCGGCCAGGTCGGGACCGTGGTTCGGCCGGGCCGAAAAAAGGCCGCTCCCCGGCTGAACCAGGGTCCCCTCGCAGCCGTGGGCTCCTGAGTGAAGACCTCGTGAGGCCGTCCCCCCGACCCCACGGGCTCCCCGCCCCGGTGCGCATTCCCCCGTACGCACCGGGGCGGGGTTTTTCCGTCTCCGGGCCCGCCGCGCCCCCTCCGTCCACTCCCTCTGTTCACTTTCCCGCCCACCCCCCTTTGTTCCGGGCTGGAACAATGGGTACGGTCTGTCTGTCCACGGGACGGTCGGTCGGCTGCCGACGGCCCCGGGGCGGTTAGGCTCTAGTCGCATGGCCCCCGCGGCCCCGCACCAACGCGTCACATCCCAAGAAGGAGATGCTCGTGCCGTCCATCGACGTCGTCGTAGCCCGGGAAATCCTGGACTCCCGAGGCAACCCCACGGTCGAGGTCGAGGTCGGCCTCGACGACGGCAGCACCGGTCGTGCCGCCGTCCCGTCCGGCGCCTCCACGGGCGCCTTCGAGGCCATCGAGCTCCGTGACGGCGACCCCAACCGCTACCTCGGCAAGGGCGTCGAGAAGGCCGTCCTCGCCGTGATCGAGCAGATCGGCCCGGAGCTGGTCGGCTACGACGCCACCGAGCAGCGCCTGATCGACCAGGCCATGTTCGACCTGGACGCCACCGACAACAAGGGCTCCCTCGGCGCCAACGCCATCCTCGGCGTCTCCCTCGCCGTCGCCCACGCCGCCTCCGAGGCCAGCGACCTGCCGCTGTTCCGCTACCTGGGCGGCCCGAACGCGCACCTGCTGCCCGTTCCGATGATGAACATCCTGAACGGCGGCTCGCACGCCGACACCAACGTGGACATCCAGGAGTTCATGATCGCCCCGATCGGCGCGGAGTCCTTCTCCGAGGCCCTGCGCTGGGGCGCCGAGGTCTACCACACCCTCAAGAAGGTCCTGAAGCGCAAGGGCCTGAACACCGGCCTCGGCGACGAGGGCGGCTTCGCCCCGAACCTGGACTCCAACCGCGCGGCCCTCGACCTCATCCTCGAGGCCGTCAAGGAGGCCGGCTACACCCCCGGCGAGCAGATCGCCCTGGCCCTCGACGTCGCCGCCTCCGAGTTCTACAAGGACGGCGTGTACGTCTTCGAGGGCAAGGAGCGCACCGCCGCCGAGATGACGGACTACTACGCGGAGCTGGTCGACGCGTACCCGCTCGTCTCCATCGAGGACCCGCTGTTCGAGGACGACTGGGACGGCTGGAAGACCATCACCGAGCGCCTCGGCGACAAGGTGCAGCTCGTCGGCGACGACCTGTTCGTCACCAACCCCGAGCGCCTCGCCCGCGGCATCGAGGAGGGCGCGGCCAACGCGCTGCTGGTCAAGGTCAACCAGATCGGCTCGCTCACCGAGACCCTGGACGCCGTCGAGCTGGCCCAGCGCAACGGCTTCAAGTGCATGATGTCCCACCGCTCCGGCGAGACCGAGGACGTCACCATCGCCGACCTCGCCGTCGCCGTGAACTGCGGTCAGATCAAGACCGGCGCCCCGGCCCGCTCGGACCGCGTCGCCAAGTACAACCAGCTGCTGCGCATCGAGGAGATCCTCGACGACGCCGCGGTGTACGCCGGCCGCAGCGCCTTCCCGCGCTTCAAGGGCTGACCGGTCCCGGCCTGCCCGGCCTTCCCGCCGTCCGCTTCGCGGACCACGGGCACAGCAAGGGCTGACCGGTCCCGGCCTGCCCGGCCGGCTGCCCCCCGTAGGGCGGCAGTAGGAAGCGTCGCACGTACGTCCCCGTACGCGGTCCCGTACCGTGTGCGGGGACGTACGCACGTAGGGCCCGTAGGAAGGGGAAGTGGGGCATGCCCGTGAAGGACCGGGACCGTTTCTCCACCGCGACCCGGCTGAAGCTGCTCGGCGAGCAGACGGCGGCCCGGGTCTACCGCTCCCAGACCCGGCGCCAGGCCCGCCGCTCCCGGCTCACCGGCCGGGCCGCGCTGCTCGCCCTCGTCCTCTGCTCGATGATCGTGGCCCTCGCCTATCCCATAAGGCAGTACGTCTCCCAGCGCGCCGAGATCGCCGACATGCGGCGGGAGCGCCAGGAGGCGCGCGAGCGCGTCGAGGAGCTGCGCGACCTCAAGGCGCGCTGGCAGGACGACGCGTACGCCGAGCAGCGCATCCGGGAGCGGCTGCACTACGTCATGCCCGGCGAGACCGGCTACATCATGATCGACCCGGACGCGGCGAAGCAGTCCCGCACGACGCAGGGGGCGGCCCACCTCCCCTGGTACACCAACGTCTGGGACGGGGTCGACAAGGCCGACGCCGCCGCCCAGTAACCGACCAGAGCTCCAGAGGACTTACGTACAGGTATGGACACGCCCCCGCCCTCCACTGCGCGCACCGAGCCCACCGACGCGGACGTCGAGGCCTTCCAGCAGCAGCTCGGGCGCCCGCCGCGCGGACTGCGCGCGATCGCGCACCGCTGCCCGTGCGGGCAGCCGGACGTCGTCGAGACGGCGCCGCGCCTGCCGGACGGGACGCCGTTCCCGACGACGTACTACCTGACGTGCCCGCGGGCCGCCTCCGCGATCGGCACGCTGGAGGCGAACGGCGTGATGAAGGAGATGACGGAGCGGCTGGCGACCGACCCCGAACTGGCCGCCGCCTACCGGGCCGCGCACGACGACTACATCGCCCGCCGCGACGAGATCGAGGTCCTGGAGGGCTTTCCGAGCGCGGGCGGCATGCCGGACCGGGTGAAGTGCCTGCACGTCCTCGTGGCGCACTCGCTGGCCGCCGGGCCCGGGGTGAACCCGCTCGGCGACGAGGCGCTCGCGATGCTGCCGGAGTGGTGGGCGAAGGGGCCGTGCGTGATTCCCGCGACGCCGCCGACGCGTGAGGGCGCGGCGGTGGACGCCGGCGAGTCCGGCTACTCCGCGTTCAGGCCCGTCGCCCCGGAGGAGGACGCCCAGTGACCCGTGTCGCTGCCATCGACTGCGGTACCAACTCCATCCGGCTGCTGGTCGCCGACGCCGACCCCGCGACGGGTGAACTCGTCGACCTGGAGCGCCGGATGACGATCGTCCGGCTCGGCCAGGGCGTCGACCGCACGGGCCGGCTGGCGCCCGAGGCGCTGCAGCGGACGTTCGCCGCGTGCCGGGAGTACGCGGCCGTCATCAAGGAACTGGGCGCCGAGCGGCTGCGGTTCGTCGCGACGTCCGCCTCGCGGGACGCGGAGAACCGGGACGAATTCGTCCGGGGCGTCCTGGACATCCTCGGCGTGGAGCCCGAGGTGATCTCCGGTGACCAGGAGGCCGAGTTCTCCTTCACCGGCGCCACCAGGGAGCTGCTCGGCCGGGACGACCTGACCAAGCCGTTCCTGGTGGTGGACATCGGCGGCGGCTCCACGGAGTTCGTCGTCGGCGACGACCACGTGCGCGCCGCGCGCTCCGTGGACATCGGCTGTGTGCGGATGACGGAGCGCCACCTCGTCCGCGACGGCGCCGTCGTCGATCCCCCCGCCCCCGAGCAGATCGCGGCCGTGCGCGCCGACATCGAGGCCGCCCTGGACCTCGCGGAGCGCACCGTGCCGCTGGGGGAGGCCCACACGCTGGTGGGGCTGGCCGGGTCCGTCACGACGCTGTCCGCGATCGCCCAGGACCTCCCCGCGTACGACTCGGCGGCCATCCACCACTCCCGGATCCCCTACGAGCGGGTCCGGGAGATCACCGAGGGGCTGTTGCGCTCCACGCACGCCGAGCGGGCCGCGATCCCCTCGATGCATCCCGGCCGGGTGGACGTGATCGGGGCGGGCGCGCTCGTCCTGCTCGCGATCATGGAGCGGATCGGGGCCGCGGAGGTCGTGGTGAGCGAGCACGACATCCTGGACGGCATCGGCTGGTCCCTGGCCTGACCGCCTACAGGTTGCGGTAGACGTCCCGGCGGTCGCCCACCTTGACGACGAGAACGACGAGTTCACCATCGTTGACCTGGTAGGCGACCCGGTAGCTTCCGACCCGGAGCCGGTAGAGCCCGGACGGGCCGGTGAGCTTCTTGACGTCGACGTCCTGGCGATACGGGTCCTCACCGAGTGCGGTCAGCGCGGCCAGGATGCGCATGGCGTCGGGCCGGGTGACGGACCGGAGCTGCCGCTGCGCCGCCGCGGTGAACCGGAATGCGTACTTCACGCCGTTTCGCCGTCGTGCTCGGTGAACAGATCCGCGAGCAGTTCCGCCATCGTCACGGTGGGACCGCCCTCGGCCAGGACCGCTTCGGCTTCGCGCGCCAACATCACGTCTGCCGCTTCCTCCAGCGCCTCGAAGTCCGCGATCGGAACCACGGCCGCGACCGGAGCGCCGTTGCGCGTGATGACGGTCGGAACGCCTTCCTCGGCCCGGTTGATGTGGTCGGCGAGGTGCGCGCGGGCTTCCCGTACGGTCACGGTGTTCTCAGTCACGAGATCAGTGTACGCGTGAGCGTGTACACCTGGCTCGGTTCGGGAGTAGTGCCCGTGCGCGATCCTCGGCGGAATCGCCTGGTCCGTCGCGTATTCGCGCGGCCGGTTCCCGGGTGTCCCTCCCGGGGTGCCGGGGTGCCGGGGTGCTCGTGAGGGCCTCTTTACTACCCGTCGGTAGCCTCTGTTGAGCTGTTCGGATAACGTATGAGCGCCTTCGAGGGGTGTTCGGACTCCCCTCGTTGACGCCTCGCCGGAAAACTTCGTGAAGTTCTTCACAAGAGAATCGGCCCTGTTGGGCGACGTTTTGAGGCTGTGCAGAGCCTCCGGGGCCCCCGAGAGGTCGGGAGGGTGTCCCGGAAGGGCTTCCGGAGGGTGCTCGTGCGGGTGGGGAGTGGGGTCCCATCGGGGTGTCCGCGAAGGGTCCGCGGAGCCGGAAGGGCAGTTCACGCGGCATTGACAACGGTCGGTCGTGCGGTGGGGTTCCCTCGTCGGGTGATGATCTGGATCTCGAGGGCCGCGCAGTGTAGCAGAGGGCCTGGGGAAGCTTGTGAAGGGGCGCACGAGCACCCCCCGGATGGCGGGTACATACTCGATGGCATGAGCACCACGGAGCGTCCCAGGATCCTCGTAGTAGGCGGTGGGTACGTAGGCCTGTACGCAGCTCGGCGCATTCTCAAGAAGATGCGCTACGGAGAGGCGACCGTCACGGTCGTCGACCCCCGGTCGTACATGACCTACCAGCCCTTCCTCCCCGAAGCCGCCGCCGGCAGCATCTCCCCGCGGCATGTCGTCGTCCCGCTGCGACGCGTGCTTCCCAAGGCGGAGGTCCTCACCGGCCGGGTCACCACCATCGACCAGGACCGCAAGGTCGCCACCGTCGCGCCGCTGGTCGGCGAGGCGTACGAGCTGCCCTTCGACTACCTGGTCGTCGCGCTCGGCGCCGTCTCCCGCACCTTCCCGATCCCCGGCCTCGCCGAGCAGGGCATCGGCATGAAGGGCATCGAGGAGGCCATCGGCCTGCGCAACCACGTGCTGGAGCAGCTCGACAAGGCCGACTCCACGACCGACGAGGACGTCCGGCGCAAGGCGCTCACCTTCGTCTTCGTGGGCGGTGGCTTCGCCGGCGCGGAGACCATCGGCGAGGTCGAGGACATGGCCCGCGACGCCGCCAAGTACTACAAGAGCGTGTCCCGCGAGGACATGCGGTTCGTGCTCGTCGACGCCGCGGACAAGATCCTCCCCGAGGTCGGCCCGAAGCTCGGCGCGTACGGCAAGGAGCACCTGGAGGGCCGTGGGGTCGAGGTCTACCTCAACACCTCCATGGAGTCCTGCGTCGACGGCCACGTCGTGCTGAAGAACGGCCTGGAGGTCGACTCCAACACGATCGTCTGGACCGCCGGCGTCAAGCCCAACCCGGTCCTCTCCCGCTACGGTCTGCCGCTCGGCCCCCGCGGCCACGTCGACACCGCCCCGACCCTCCAGGTCCAGGGCACCGACTACATCTGGGCCGCCGGCGACAACGCGCAGGTCCCGGACGTCGCCGCCCGCAAGGCCGGCGTCGAGAACGCCTGGTGCCCGCCGAACGCGCAGCACGCGCTGCGTCAGGCGAAGGTCCTCGGCGACAACGTGGTCTCCGGCATGCGGGGCTTCCCGCAGAAGGAGTACGCGCACTCCAACAAGGGCGCGGTGGCGGGTCTCGGCCTGCACAAGGGCGTCGCGATGATCGTCATGGGCAAGATGAAGATCAAGCTCAAGGGTCGTCTCGCCTGGTACATGCACCGTGGCTACCACGGTCTGGCCATGCCGACCTGGAACCGCAAGATCCGCGTCTTCGCGGACTGGACGCTCGCGATGTTCCTCAAGCGCGAGGTCGTCTCGCTCGGCGCCATCGAGTCTCCCCGCGAGGAGTTCTACGAGGCGGCCAAGCCGGCGCCGGTCCCCGCGGCTGCGGCCGCCGCCAAGACCGAGGAGAAGGCCAAGGCCTCCTGACCTTCGTCGGTCACCTCTTCGTTCGGCCCGAAGGACCTTCCGCCATCCGTGGTGCGGGGGGTCCTTCGGCGTTTCCGGGCGGTCTGGGGGGCCTGGTGGCTCGGGGGTGCGCGTTCGCCGGCGGGTGCCGGTGCGTCGTGGTTTCTCGCGCGGTTCCCCGCGCCCCCGAGAAGCGCCGGGGCTGCGCCCCGTGCTACTCGATGAAGACCGGGCCGCGGGGCCATGCCTTCAGGGGCGCGGGGCGGTCGCTCATACGGCTCCGCCGCGTGGGCGCGAGCGGCCCCCGCTCACCCGCAGCCGAAACACACCCCCTACCGGGACTACGGCGAGGCCCCGCCCGTGTTTACCGTGGCGTTGGACATTCCGGGATCTGCTGTCACGGAGGTGTGCGCCATGCAGGACGCCGCGTCGCGGCTGAGGACCCTGTTCGAGCAGGTGCTCGGGAGCCCGCTCCCGGTCCGGCTTCGGGCGTGGGACGGTTCGGAGGCCGGCCCCCCTCAGGCCCCCGCGCTGGTGGTACGGAACCGCAGGGCCCTGCGCCGGCTGCTGTGGAAGCCGGGTGAACTGGGCCTGGCCCGCGGCTGGGTCGCCGGTGACCTGGGCGTCGAGGGGGACCTGTACGCCGTGCTGGACCTGATGGCCGGGCATGTGTGGGAGCGGGACGACGACGCCCCGGGCATCGTCGACGCCCTGCGTGACCCTCAGGCCCGCGCGGCCGTCCGTGGGCTGCTGAAACTGGCCGGACCCGCCGTGCTGGTGCCGCCCGAGCCGCCCCGCGAGGAGGTGCGCAGAACCCGCCACCTGCACACCAGACGCACCGACAAACGGGCCGTCAGCCACCACTACGACGTCGGCAACGACTTCTACGAACTCGTCCTCGGCCCGTCCATGGTGTACTCCTGCGCCTCCTGGGAGACCGGCGACGGCACCACCACCCTCGAAGCCGCCCAGCGCGCCAAGCTCGACCTCGTCTGCCGCAAGCTCGCCCTCGCACGGGGGCAGCGCCTCCTCGACGTCGGCTGCGGCTGGGGCTCCATGGCCGTGCACGCCGCCCGTGAGTACGGCGTCCACGTCGTCGGCGTCACCCTCTCCCAGGAACAGGCCGCGTACGCCCGCAAACGCGTCGCGGACGAAGGGCTGACCGACCGGATCGAGATCCGCGTCCAGGACTACCGGGACGTCACCGACGGGCCCTACGACGCCATCTCCTCCATCGGCATGGCCGAACACGTCGGAGCCGACAAGTACCTGGAGTACGCGCAGGACCTGTACGCCCTGCTCCGGCCCGGCGGACGGCTCCTGAACCACCAGATCTCACGGCGGCCCCGGTCCGACGAGAGCACGTACTCCATCGACGGGTTCATCGACGCCTACGTCTTCCCCGACGGTGAACTCGCCCCCATCGGCACCACCGTGACCCAGCTCGAACGCGCCGGGTTCGAGGTCCGCGACGTGGAGTCCCTGCGCGAGCACTACGGCCTCACGCTGCGCGCCTGGGTCGCGAACCTCGAAGCGCACTGGTCCCGGGCCGTCACCCTCGCCGGACCCGGCCGGGCCCGCGTGTGGCGCCTGTACATGGCCGCCTCCGCCCTCGGCTTCGAACGCAACCGACTCGGCGTCAACCAGGTCCTCGCCGTGCGGACACCGGAAGGGGGCGACTCGGGGCTGCCGCTCAGGACCCGCACCTGGAGCGGCTGACCGCCCGGACGCCCGAGGGGCCCGTTCCTCGCGGGAACGGGCCCCTCGGGCCGTCGTGACGTGGCGGCGCCCCTACTCCGCCTTGATCGCGGCCAGCATGTTCAGCTTCGCCGCGCGCCGGGCCGGCCACATCGCGGCCAGGACGCCGACCGTTCCGGCCAGCAGCAGGAAGACTCCCATCCGGGCCCACGGCAGGACCAGTTCGTACGTCGGCATCCGGGAGGCGACCAGTTCACCGGCCGCCCAGCCGAAGAAGACACCGAGACCGATGCCGAGGACACCGCCGAACAGGGAGATGACGAGGGACTCCAGGCGCACCATCCGCTTGATGTTGCGGCGGTCGAGGCCGATCGCGCGGAGCATCCCGATCTCCTGGGACCGCTCGAAGACCGACATGGCGAGCGTGTTGATGACCCCGAGCACCGCGACGATCACGGCCATCGCCAGCAGGCCGTACAGCAGGTTCAGCATCAGCGTGAACATCTGCGCGATGTCCGCGGACAGGTCGTCGCCGTCCTGGATCTTGATCGCGGGGTTGTCGCCGAGGGCCTTCGCCAGCCGGTCCTTGGCGGCGTCCGAGGCACCGGACGACGTCTTCACCATCACCATCATGTCGGCCGGGAGGGTGTCGGCGGGCAGCCGCCGCTCCAGCGTCCCGTTGTCCATGAGGATGCCGCGGATCAGCTCGTTGGCCTCGTAGACCCCGGCCACGGTCAGCTTCTGCCGCTCGCCGCCCTCGAAGCCGGCCGTGAACGACGTCCCGGCCTTCCAGCCGTTCCGCCGCGCGGTCTCCGTGTCCACCACGACCTCGGGGCCGCCGACCCGGAACGCCCCCTCGTCGACCGCGAACTTCGTCAGCTCGCCGATGGCGCCGCCGTTGACCCCGGTGACGTACTCCGTCTGCCCCTCGATGCGGGACGCGGCGTTGCGCAGCGGCGAGACCGCCGTGACGCCCTCGGTGCCGGCGAGCTTCTTCTCCACGTCGGGGGAGAGGTAGTTGCCGTTGGCCATCGAGACGACGTAGTCCGCCGTGATGGAGTCGGCGGCCATCTTGCCGATGGCGGTCTGCAGGCTGCCCGCCATCACCGTCATGCCCGTGATCAGGGTCAGACCGATCATCAGGGCCGAGGCGGTGGCGGCGGTGCGGCGCGGGTTGCGCACCGAGTTCTGCCGGGCGAGCTTGCCGGAGACCCCGAAGACGCGCAGCACCGGGGCGGCGGCCGCGATCAGCGGGCGGGACAGCAGCGGCGTCAGCACGAACACCCCGATGATCAGCAGCACCGCGCCGATCCCCATCGGGACCTGGCCGTCGGAGCCCTCCAGGGTCGTGGCGTACAGGACGGTCGCGATGCCCGCGCCGGAGAACAGCGCGCCGATCGTGTTCCGCACGACGAGGGACCGGGTCGTGGCCTGCGCGTGCACGCTGCTCATCGCCGCCACCGGCGGGATCTTCGCCGCGCGGCGCCCCGGCAGCCAGGCCGCCAGCATGGTGATCAGGACGCCGACCAGCAGGGCCGTGGCGACCGTGCCGGGGGAGACCACCAGCGGGCCGTCGGGCACCGTGTCGCCGAGCGTGCCGATCAGCGACCGCATCCCGGCGCCGATGCCGACACCGACGGCCAGACCGGCGACCGCGGCGACCGTGCCCACCACGAACGCCTCGATCAGCACCGAACGGGTCACCTGGCGGCGGGAGGCGCCCACCGCCCGCAGCAGGGCCAGCTCCTTGGTGCGCTGGGCGACCAGCATCGTGAAGGTGTTGGCGATGATGAACGTGCCCACGAACAGGGCGATGCCGGCGAAGACCAGCAGGCCGTTCTTCAGGCCGCTCATGGACGCGGCGATCTGTGTGGCCTGCCGGTCGGCGAGCTGCTCACCGGTGACCGTGGTGGCGACGTCCTCGGGGACCACCGCGTCGACGGCCGACCGGAGCCGGTCCTGGCCGGTGCCGGGGGCCGCGGTCACGGTGATCTCGTCGTACTCGCCCTCGCTGTGGAAGAGCTTCTGTGCGGTCTCCGTGTCGAAGAGGGTGAGGCTGCCGCCGGCGGCCACGTTGCCGTCGTCCGTCGTGAAGATCCCGCTGACCTTCGGCGTGAGGACCGGGCCGTCGACGGACAGCCGGACGGTGTCGCCGACCCCGTACCCGGCGCGCTCGGCGGTCTTCGCGTCGATGGCGATCTCGTCCGGGCCGCGGGGCGCACGGCCCTTGGTGATCGGGTACCGGGGGTCGTCCTCGCCCCAGTAGTTGCCGCCCTGGGTCTGGAAGCCGCCGCCGACGAGCTTGCCGTCCTGGTCGGCGAGGGCGGTGAAGCCGGTGACGACCCCGGTCGCGGACTTCGCGCCGGGCACCCGCTCGACCTTCGCCAGCAGCGCGGGCGTCAGCTTCGGCTGCTCGGCGATGCGGTCGCCCTCGTCCGGGCGGTACGTCTGCTGGATCGCGACGTCCACCTGGTCGAAGCCCTTCGCGGAACTCTTCTGGTAGGCCTCCGAGATCGTGTTCGTGAAGACCAGCGTCCCCGACACGAAGGCGACGCCCAGCATCACGGCGAGCACGGTCATCAGGAGTCTGGCCTTGTGCGCGAGCACGTTGCGCAGGGCGGTACGGAACATGAAAGGGGTCCCTGTTCGGGGTCGGGTGGTGAGGTGGACGGGGCGGCGGGCGCTGCGGCCGACCGGGGCGGGCGAACGCCGCCGCTTGAGGACCTGGTGCCGCGACGGGGCGAACGTTGCCCGTCGCGGCACTAGCTGGTGCGGCCCTTGGCGTCGAACCGCTTCATGCGGTCCAGGACGGAGTCCGCCGTCGGCTCGTACAGCTCGTCGACGATCCGTCCGTCGGCGAGAAAGACGACGCGGTCCGCGTACGCCGCGGCCACCGGGTCGTGCGTCACCATGACCACCGTCTGCCCCAGTTCCCGTACGGAGTTGCGCAGGAAGCCCAGCACCTCGGCGCCGGAGCGGGAGTCGAGGTTCCCGGTGGGTTCGTCGCCGAAGATGATGTCCGGCCGGGAGGCGAGGGCCCGCGCGACCGCGACGCGCTGCTGCTGGCCGCCGGAGAGCTGGGAGGGCCGGTGGCTCAGCCGGTCGGCGAGACCGATCATCCCGATCACGGTGTCCAGCCACTGCTTGTCCGGCTTGCGGCCCGCGATGTCCATCGGGAGGGTGATGTTCTCCAGCGCGGTCAGCGTCGGCAGCAGGTTGAACGCCTGGAAGATGAAGCCGATCTTGTCGCGGCGGAGCTTGGTGAGCTGCTTGTCCTTCAGGGAGCCCAGCTCGGTGTCGCCGATGCGCACGGAACCGGAGGAGAAGCTGTCCAGGCCCGCCACGCAGTGCATCAGCGTGGACTTGCCGGAACCAGAGGGACCCATGATCGCGGTGAACTGGGCCTGACGGAAGTCGACGGTCACCCGGTCCAGGGCGACGACCCGGGTCTCGCCCTGCCCGTAGACCTTCGACAGGTCCGTGGCGCGGGCGGCCACGGCGGTGGCCCGGTCGGCGAGGGGAGTGGTGGTCACGGGTGGGAACTCCTGTCGGGGCGACGGCGTTTGGACGGTTCGAGGGAGGTGCGCCGGGGGCGGGCCGGGTCCGGCGTTCCAGCGCTGTCTCCATCGTGCCGACGCGGGGCCGCCGTGTAGTCAGCCGCTGTTCCGGTTCCGGGGGCAGACTTCCGGCGGACACAGGGGCGTCCCGTCATACCTGGGTATGACCGAGGCCCCCGAGGCGGGGAGGACGGCGGCCCTCTGGACAGGGACGACGGCGGAGCCCGCAGCGGTCAGCAGGACGGGTCCCGGGGTGGGTGCGGACGGCAGACCGGAGGGGCCGGGGAGCGGCGGTATTCGGACGGTTTGGCCTACACGAGTCAGCCGTCACCGTGCGGGTCATCCGGCGGTCGCTCGTTCGGGCGGTGAAATTCCGTCATTCCGCATACGCCGGGTCGCACCGTCCGAAAGGCTATTGGCAAGTGCGGATGGCGTGTTCCACGGGCTGATGCACCCTCAGACGTCAATAAAATAAGACAACATCGGTCCGCTGTTCCGCTGTTCGGGGGAAGCGTCCCGATAGGCTCGGAACCGCAGCGCGGAGCCCATGGCCTGCCCGGATGGTGGAATGCAGACACGGCGAGCTTAAACCTCGCTGCCCCTCGCGGGCGTACCGGTTCAAGTCCGGTTCCGGGCACCTTCCCTCACAGGGCGTGAGTGCGTGGCAACCCGTTGTCGACCGCAACGGCGCGCTGCTGGTGTGCTGTGAAGGCTGTAGCGGCCCCCGGAACGGTGCGTTCCGGGGGCCGCGCCGCATATCGGCCGGACACGGGCCGGCGGCCCGCCCCGCAGCCGGTGTCAGTCGGGCGGGGAGACCGCCGGGGCCCGGCCGGCCAGGGTGCGGACCAGGGACGTCCAGAACGCCGGGGTGTACTCCGTGATCACCGGCCGGGGTGTGCCCTTGGGCCAGCTGAAGGCGATGCCCGGATTGTGCAGGCCGGTGCCGTCGGGGAGGAAGAAGTGCGGGCTGCCCCGCACCTCCGGCGCCCGCGCCTCCTCCCACTGGTCGAAGACGGCCGCACGGCAGGTGCCGCCGCGCAGCGCCCCGTCGAGGTACGCGGTGTCCACCAGCGGGCAGCCGTCGGCGACCGCGAGGATCTCGGAGTGGACGCTGACACAGCGGGACTCGGCGTAGAAGGCGTGCCGCAGGGCCGCGTCGAGCTGGTCGGAGGCGGCCAGGCCCGCCTCCCGGGTGCCGGGCTGGGTCTTGGCCGCCTGCACCGCCTCCAGGGCGGGCAGCATCGTCACCGGATAGCCGGACTCCGGGCCCCGCCAGTCCGTCCACCCGAGGGCGGGCTCCCGCTCCGCCACGGCGGCGATCTCCGGGTCGAGGATCCACTTGGGCGTGGGCCGGGAGTTGAACAGCTCCAGGGGGAACGCCCGGTGGTCGACGGCGAGCGCGACGCCCTCCTCGGCGGCCGCCCGCCGCAGGTGGAACAGCCCCAGCGAGGCCCAGGGGCAGCCGATGTCGGAGTACACGGTCACGATGTTCATCACGGGCGTTCCGTCCTCAGCGGGCCGCGGCCAGGGCGGGGCTGGCCGCCTCCGGGCGGGTGAAGGTGCGGTTGTGGTAGACGAGCGGCTCCTGGTCGCCGACGTACACGGCCTCGACCCGGCCCACGAGGATGCTGTGGTCGCCGCCGTCGAGCACCGCGTGCGCGGCGCAGGCCAGCCGGGCCGTGGCACCGGGCAGACCGGGCAGGTCCAGCTCGCAGGGGACCATGTCGCCGGTGGTGAACTTGTCGTGGCCGGAGCGGGCGAAGTGTCTTGCGATACCGGCCTGTTCGGCGGACAGAATGTTGACCATGAAGTGCTCGGCGGCCACGAACGTGTCGTGCGAGCCGGCCGACTTGGCGGGGCAGACCAGCACCAGCGGCGGGTCCAGGGAGAGCGAGCTGAACGCGCTCGCGGTGAATCCCCAGCGCCGGCCGCTGCCGTCCGTGGTGGTCACGATCGTGACGGGGCTCGGCACTTGGGCCATGGCGCGGGTGAAATCCGATGGAGTGACGGCGGACATCGGTCCTCCAGGGGCCGGGAAGCGGATGAGGGCGGTGGGGAGGGGCCCGCGGCCCCTCCCCCTGCGGTCCGTGCGGATCAGGCGCTGGTCTCGCGCTGCGCGGAGAACCCGCCGGGCACCGCCGGTTCGGCGTCGAGCCAGATACCGGACGGGGTGCCGAAGCGCGGCTGCTCCGGGTCCCGGCCGTCCCAGATGGTCTCGCCGCGGCGGACGGTGAGGTCCGGGCGGCCGGTGAAGGTCCAGCCCTCGTAGGCCGACCAGCCCACCTTGGCGTAGGTGTGCTTCGCGGACATGATCCAGGTGACGTCCGGGTCGAACAGCGTGAAGTCGGCGTCGAGGCCGACCGCGATCCGGCCCTTGCGGCCACCCAGCCCGAACAGGTCGGCCGGTCCCTCGGCGGTGAGCCGGGCGACGTGCCGCACGGCCTCGTCGGTGGACATGCCGGGGTAGCGGCGCCGCATCCCCGTGTACAGGGCGATGATCAGCTCCTGCACACCGGGCAGCCCGGGCGGGGCGTCCGCGACGGCCAGCAGCTTCTCCTCGACGGTGTGCGGGGCGTGGTCGCTGCCGAGGCTGGCGACGCTGCCCTCCATCACCGCGTCCCACAGCCGCCCCTTGTCCTTCTCGCAGCGGATCGCGGGACGCAACCGGATCCGGGCGCCGAGGCGTTGCGTGTCGGGCGCGGAGAACGACAGGTGGTGTGCGGTCACCTCGTAGGTGACCGGCAGGCCCGCCCTCGCGGCGGCCTGCAGCAGGTCCGACTCCTCGGAGGAGGAGACGTGCAGGATGTGCGCGGCGGTGCCGTGCTTGCGGACCAGCTCGATGACGCGCGACGAGGCGACGATGCCGCCCGTGCGCGGGTGCGCCGACTCGTAGGCGTCGTAGCCGGTCGGCGGGGGCTGGGTCTCGTCCAGCAGCGAGAAGACGCTGTCGTCCTCCGCGTGCAGGACCAGCCGGATACCGCGCTCGGCGGCGATCTGGAAGATCCGGTCTAGGACCACCGGGTCGCGGATGATGTTGGGCGCGGTGTGGTGACCGGTCATGAAGACCTTCACCGAGGTCGCCTGGCGGGGCTGGAGGCGGTGGAGGTTCTCCACGCTGTCGACGGTGACGCCCATGTGGAAGCGGAAGTCGACCAGGGAGTCGCCGGAGACGGTGGACGCCTTCTCCGCGGCCAGCTCCGGCTCGATCAGCGGCGGCTGGGTGTTGGGCATGTCGATGACGGTGGTGACACCGCCGGCGGCCGCCGCCCGGCTGCCGTGCGCCCAGTCCTCCTTGTGCGTGAGGCCCGGCGTACGGAAGTGGACGTGCGGGTCGATGCCGCCGGGCAGCAGATAGCGGCCGCCGGCGTCGATGGTCTCCTTGGCGGGCGGCCGTTCGCCGTCCGCGAGGATCGCCGATATTCGCTCACCGGAGACGGCGAGGCCTCCGGACCTGACCCCGTCTGGGGTGACTACGCGCGCGTTGGTGACGACGAGGTCGTAGGACTGCGTCACAGGTCCTCCGGGTCGTTGGGTGGGCGGGACGGTGGACGAGGTGGTGCCGCGGCGGCGCTCAGGCTGCGCCCAGGCGGCGGTCCAGGGGGCGCTCAGGCGGCGGTCCAGGGTGCGCTGACCAGCTCCCGGGCCAGGTCGTTCGTCGGGCCCATCAGCCCGACCGCGCGGGCGTCGCGGGCCAGCTTGTTCAGCGGGTGGTCGTGCAGATAGCCGGCGCTCCCCAGCAGGCGCAGCGCCTCCTGCACGACCTCCTCCGAGATCCGCGAGCAGAGGATCTTGCTGTAGAGGGTGGTGTTGCCCGGTTCCGCCGAGTCCCGGCGGGCCGACGCGTCGACCAGGGAACGGGCGGCCTCGACCTGCGCGGCGAGGTCCACCAGCCGGTGGCGCACCGCCTGCTGGTCCTTCAGGCCGCGGCGCCGCGCGTGGGTGAACGCCGTCCGGTACGCGGCGGCGGCGATCCCCGCCGAGACGGCGCCCAGCGTGGCACCGGACTCCCGGACCCCGGCGATGATCCGGACCGCCGCACCCACCGGGCCGAGCACCGCCGAGTCGTCGGCCGCGCAGGCCGTCAGCTCGACGAAACCGGTCGCGGAGGAGCGCATGCCGACCAGGTCCATGCCGGTGTTGGCGAACAGGCCCGGGTTGCCCGCCTCGATGAGGAAGAACGTCTGGCCGTCGCTGCCGTAGGTGCTGGCGACGCCGTCGGTCGGCGCCGACGTCTGGGCCAGCACCAGGTACACGTCGGCCAGGCCCGCTCCCGTGGTGAACGCCTTGGCGCCCTCCAGCAGCCAGCCGCCGCCCTGGGTGCGCCGCGCCTTCGTGGCGAGGTTGCGCTTGTCGGCGCCCGAACCGGACTCGCTCCACGCGGAGGCGGCGATCCACTCGCCGCTCGCCAGCCGCGGCAGGTAGCGCTCCTTCTGGGCCTCGCTGCCCCACTCGCTGATGCGGGAGCTGACGGCGTAGTGCTGGAACAGGATGATCGCGACCGACGGGTCCGCGGCGGCGGTCAGTTCGATCAGCCGGTTGGTGAGCAGCGAGTCGCCGCCCTGGCCGCCGTACTCGACGGCGACGGCCGCGCCGAGGATCCCCGAGGCGCGCAGGGCGGCGAAGACCTCCTCGGGGAGTGCGGCGGCCGTGTCCGCGCTCTGCGCGTGCCGGTGCAGCACCTCGGTGAGGTGCGCGTACCGTTCGGCGAGTTCGGCGCGGGTCGCGGCCCCGGTGCCCGCCTGAGTGAGGGTCAGACCGCCAGCGGGAGCCATGCCGGTTCCTCCTTGTAGTCGTAGTTCTTGAGCGAGGCGATGCACGCCGGCTCGTCGAGCTGGGCGAGCTTGCGGCTGACGCTGACCCAGTGCAGGGTGTCGGCGCCGTCGCCGCGTCCCGCCACCGACGCCGCGGCGGCCGTGCTGCCGCCCGGGGTGTCGATCTCGATGACCCCGCGCGCCAGCCCGGCCCGGCGGGCCAGCTGCTCGGGGACGGTGCCCGGGATGCTGGAGGCGGCGGCCAGGCAGGTGGTGCCGGTCAGCGCGATGCTGGGGTGCCACTTGGGCACCGAGATGGCCCGCACGGCCAGCCGGCCCTCGGTGTACTGGCCGACGGCCGCGATCTTCGGGAAGACCCCGTCGGTGGGCCACTTGAGCAGCTCGCAGGCGGCCCTGCGGATCTCCAGCATCCGCGCGTACACGTCGTCGCCCGCCCCGAACAGCTCGTCCACGCTGTTCAGGCCCAGCTCCTCGGCGTCCACGAACACATACGGGTTGCCCATGGAGACCAGGGACGCCTCCTGCACACCCGTCCCGGTGATCAGCTGGTCCACCGGGCTGCCCGTCAGCAGCAGTTCGTCGAGGCGGGCCCCGGCGTCCTGGAGGAAGTGCACGGTGAAGCTGCCGCTGCGGCGGCGCGCCTCGTCCACCTCGCACACCACGTGGTCGCCGTTGTTGACGACCCGGACCCGGACCCGGCCGCCGGGGGCGAGCTTGGGCAGCCACGCCTGGCCGTCGGCGGCGACCACCGAGGCGAGGATGGAGTGCCCGCAACTGCCCTTGAAGTCGAACCGGTCGACGCCCCCGGTCAGCCCCTGCACGAACCGGTAGTCCAGGTCGAACATGGGGTGTGCGGACGGCTCGACGAGCGCGAACTTGAGGATGTCGCCGCGGCCGTTGGCCTCCAGCCACTCCCGGATGCGGGTGAGCACCGGGGTGAGCCGCTCCTCGTCCCGCGGCAGCTGGCGGTGGTCCAGCACCAGGGTCGGGGTCGGGGCGCCGACGGCCCGTGCGATGTAGCCGATCACACCGTCACCCCCGGGAGGCTCCCGGCGACCGTGCCGGCGGGCGAGCAGAACTGGTCCAGCCACAGCTCGTGCACCATCAGCGACCAGATCGCCAGCGAGGCCCGGTCGTTCGGGGACTCCGCCTGGACGCGGAACAACTCCTCCACCGTGCGCGGGTTCAGCTTGCCGCCGCGGCGCAGCCGGTCCTCGGCCAGCAGGTCGCGGGCGTGGTCGAACAGCGCCTGGCCGGGCTGGAGCATGGCCGTGATGGGCAGGGTGAACGGCTGCTTCGGACGGTTGAGGACCGACTCCGGCAGCAGACCGTCGGCGGCCGCGTACAGGACCTTCTTGCGGCGGGTGCCGTCGATCTTGAGGTCGGCCTTCAGCGAGCGGGCGTAGCGGACGACGCTCGGCTGGCAGAACGGCAGCCGCACCTCGACCGAGGCCGACATCGACAGGTGGTCGACGCGGCGCAGGTGGTAGGCGGGCAGCCGCTCGCCGATCTCGAACTCGGTGAGCGTGGTCATCCGGTCGGCGGTGGAGGCGCGCAGCCGCTCGGTGATCTCCTCGGCGGCGGAGCCGTTGGCTGTGACGAAGCCCAGGTACTCCGAGGAGTACAGGCTCTCCCGGAGGTTCCTCGGGACGGCGGCGAGGGCCTCCACGTAGTCCGGCACCCAGTCCGTGCCGAACGGGGCGTCCATGGCCTTCTTCAGCCGGTCGTAGCCGCCGAACAGCTCGTCGGCCGCGTCACCGGTGATGGCCACCTTGAACCCGGCGTCGCGGACGGCGCCGAACAGGGCGTACGTGGACAGGGTGATCGGGTCGGCGTTGGGCTGCCCGAGGTGCCAGACGACGTCGGCCAGCAGCGAGGGGAACGTGGCCGGGTCGATCTCCACCTGGTGGTGGGTCGTACCGGCCCGCTCGGCGACCTCCCGGGCGAACGCCCGCTCGTCCGACGGCCAGGTGCCGGTGTACGCGATGTTGAAGGAGTGCAGGTCGCGCACCTTCTCCGCGGCCAGCACCGTGACGAGGCTGGAGTCCAGGCCGCCGCTGGTGATCGCGGAGACGGGTACGTCGGCCTCGGTGAGCCGGTGCACCTCGGTGCGCAGCAGCGACCGCACGTGCGCGGCGGCCTCCGCCTCGGCGCAGTGCGGGGCGCGGGCACCGTTGGTGGGGCGGACGGTGACGTGCATGCCGCCGGCGCGGGTGACCCGGACGGTCGCGGCCGGCGGGAGCACCTTGACGCCCTCGAACATGGTCTTCTCGCCGAACGGCGTCTTCGTCGCCAGGTAGGCGTCGAGGCCGGCCTCCGCCGGGGGGGCCCCCACGTTGCGGAAGGACAGCAGGGCGGGCAGCTCGGACGCGAAGTACAGGTGCCGCCGGGCCGCGTCCCAGTGGTAGTACAGCGGCTTCATGCCGACCTCGTCGGTGGCGAGGTAGAGCGTCGGCTCACCGCGCAGGTCGACGACGGCCACCGAGTACATGCCGTCGAGGTACTCGGGGAAGGCCGCCCCGTACTCCGCGTACAGGGCCGGGATGACCGAACCGTCGCAGGTGTCCCTGAAGGTGTGGCCCCGGGCGGAGAGCTTCTGCCGCAGCTCGTCGTGGTTGTAGATCTCGCCGTTGAAGACGACGACGATGTCCTCGCCGAGGGTGTACGGCTGGTCGCCGCCGTCGAGATCCATGATCGCGAGCCGGTTGTTGCCCAGCGCCCAGCCCGCGCCGTACGCGTGGGTCTGCGCGTCGGGGCCGCCGTGCCGCTGGGCCGCCGCCACGGACCGCAGCTCGTGCGGTGTGGCCAGGGCGTCGAAGTGGCCGAATATCCTGCACATGTCTGAAGATCACCGGACCTTTGTCGGGACGCCGGCGCGCTGGTAGAGCACCGGATCGAACGGAGTGGGGCCACCGCACGTGGCGAAGCGCGGAGCGGCGGGGTCCTCGTCGGGGTGCCGGGTGCCGTGCGGCACACCGGGGGGCGCGTAGAGCACGTCGCCGGGCTCGGCGTCGTACCACTGGCCGTCGAGGTGGAGCTGACCCCGGCCCTCGAAGGCGATGAACGCCTCCTCGCTCTCGGGGTGGACGTGGACGTTGAAGTACTCGCCGGGCTGCATGAAGCCGCAGTGCAGGCACAGCTGCGGGGAGCCGGTGCCCGGCCAGAAGAGGAAGTTCATGGTGGCGGTCCGGGCGGAGGCCTCCGCCCGGCCGGTGCCGGTGAAGCCCTTCAGCTGGGTCTCCTCGTTCCACAGCCGGGAGAAGCGGCGGGGCTCGGTGCCGGGGGCGCGGTCCGGGCGCAGCGTGGTGTTCCACACGTAGGCCGTGAGGTCCATGCCGGCGTCGGCGCTCAGCTCGTACAGGTCGCCGGTCGGCGTGTACACCGTGTCGGCGCGGCTGACGCGCCTGCGGGCGGCGCCGGAGGCGGCGGAACCGGAGCCCGCGAAGACGACCACGACGTTCTCCTCGTGCGCCGAGGACTGCGGCCGCCACACGGCACCGCTGGGCACCCGGACCACGTCGAGCCGCACGATCCGCGCCCCGAGGTGCGGACCGACCGCTGTCGCGACCCGGCAGCCGTCAAGCTGACGGAACTCCAGTTCGCCGGACCTGATGACGGCGCCCTGGACGGTTGCGGTGCTCATGGCTTTCCTTTCGCTGGGGTCGTGCGGGACGGGGGGCGGGGAGCCGGGCGAGGACGATCCCGGCCGGGACGGCGGCGGCTCCGGCGAGCTGCGGCGGGGTGAGGCCCTGACCGAGCACCACCGGGCCGAGCAGCGTGGCGACGACCGGGCTGAACAGGCCCAGCACGGACGTGACCACGGCGGGCAGCCGCTCCACACCGCGGAACCGCACGGCGTGGGCGAACACCGCGCCCACCAGGCACAGATAGCCGCAGGCCGTTAGATTCGCGGTCGTGACCCGCTGGGGGAGCCCCTCGAACAGCTCGGTGGGCGGCGGCGGGAGCGGCGCGACGCCGCCGTGCCGAGCGGACGGGCCGCCAGGTCCCGGCCCCGCGCCCGCTCGCCGAGCAGCGGGACGGCGGGGCCGAGGACCCGGACGGCCTTCGTCGCGGACACGGGGTCCCTCCTCTCCTCAGGGGTGGGTCTGTGCCGAGCCTGTCCGGTTGCGGTCCCGCATCCCTCCCGGTGTGATTCCTTCCGGTTCTCGCGCATAGGGTGGGTTTTCTGTCATTTAGCCGGGAAAGCGCACGTCGGGCCCGTGCCCGGCGCTCGGCCGGGCACGGGCCCGAAAAGGGGTGCGGAACGGTTGCGGAACGGGTGCGGCAGGCGAAGGGACGGCTCCCCGGGAGCTGTCCCGGGGGCCGCCCGCGGATCAGGCGGCGCTCTTGACGGAGATCGCCTCGTTGACCAGCTCCAGGTACTGGCGGGGCGTCTCGGCGTCCGTGACGGCGTCCTCGTCCAGGGTCACGTCGTAGTCGCGCTCGATGCGGCCCGTGGTCTGCAGGACGGCCAGCGAGTCGTAGCCGAGGACCTCGAACGGGACGTCCAGCACGTCGCCGTCGAGGTTCACCGCCTCGGCCTCACCGGCGCACTCGCGCAGCAGGTCGGTCAGCTCGGTGATGGTGAGTGCGGGCATGGGGAACTTCCTCTCGGTCTCTTGCGGTTCCAGGGATCTGCGGAGGACAACAGGGGAGTGAGGGGTACGGGGGACGGGTCAGCCGGCGGCGCGCACCACCATCGCCGCGTTGAAGCCGCCCCGGCCGCGCGCCAGCACCAGTGCGGTGCGCAGCGCCGCCGGGCGGGCCTCGCCGGTGACCAGGTCCACGGGGCAGTCGTCGGCGGGCTCCGCCACGTTGACCGTCGGCGGGATCACCTGGTCCCGCAGCGCCAGCAGCGCCGCCGCCAGGTCCAGCGAGGCACCGCCCGCCGCCAGCCGCCCCGTCATGGTCTTCGGGGCGGTCACCGGCACGCCCCGCCCGCCGAACAGCGCGGCCAGGGCCTCGGCCTCGGCCCGGTCGGCGTCCCGGCGGCCCGCCGCGTCCGCGAACACCACGTCCACGTCGGCGGCGGCCAGCCCCGCGTCGGCCAGGGCCAGTTCGGCGGCCGCGTCCAGCCGCGGGGCGCCCTTGCCGCGCGGCGGGTCGAAGGTCGCCGCGTACCCGGCGACCGTGCCGTACCCGGTGGCACCGCGCGCGCGGGCCGCGGCCGCGTCCTCCAGGACCAGCAGCGCGCCGCCCTCACCGGCGACATGGCCGCACGCGTCGGCGGAGAACGGCAGGTACGCGCGGGCCGCGTCCTCGACGGTGCTCAGCTCGCCGCCCGCCAGGTGCGCCGCCCACCCCCACGGGCACAGCGAGGAGTCCACACCGCCGGTGAGCAGTACCGGAACGCCCTTGCGCAGCTGCCTGCGGGCCTGGGCGACGGCGTCGAGGCCGCCCGCCTGCTCGGTGACCAGTACCCCGCTGGGGCCGCGCAGCCCGTGCCGGATGGAGATCTGGCCGGTGTTGACGGCGTAGAACCAGGCGAACGACTGGTAGGCGCTGACGTGGTGGCCGCCCTTGCTCCACAGGGCCTGCAGCTCCCGCTGCCCGAACTCGAAGCCGCCCGCCGAGGCTGCGGTGACGACACCCGCGGAGAAGTCGGGCAGCTCCGCGGCGTCGATACCGGCGTCGGCGAGGGCCTCCGCGGCGGCGGCGAGCGCCAGCCGCGTCATGTGGTCGGTCTGCGGGAGCAGCCGGCTGGAGACGTGCTCCGCCGGGTCGAAGCCGGGCACCTCACCGGCCAGCTTCGCCGGGTACTGGCCGGCGTCGAAGCGGGTGACGGGCCGGATGCCGCTCTCGCCGCGCAGGGTCGCGGCCCACCAGGACTCGGTGCCCAGGCCGTTGGGCGCGGTCACACCGAGGCCGGTGACCACGGGGGTGACCGGGGAGGGGCCGTCCGTGGCGGTGGCGGTGGCGGAGCGGTCGAGGGTCTGGGTGGTCATGCTGCCTCTCCCGTGCGCGGGCGGGTCAGGATCATCGCGCTCTGGAAGCCGCCGAAACCGCTGCCCACGCTGAGCACGGTGTCGGTGCGCTGCTCGCGGGCGGTCAGCGGGGTGTAGTCCAGGTCGCAGGCGGGGTCGGGGGTGTGCAGGTTGGCGGTGGGCGGCACCGTGTTGTGCTCGATCGCCAGGGCGCTCGCGGCGACCTCCAGGGAGCCGATGGCGCCCAGGGAGTGCCCGACCATCGACTTGATGGAGCTGACCGGCACCTCGTAGGCGTGGCTGCCGAGGCTGCGCTTGAACGCCGCCGTCTCGTGGCGGTCGTTCTGCTTGGTGCCGGAGCCGTGCGCGTTGACGTAGTCGACGGCCGTGGGGTCGAGGCGGGCCTCGTCGAGGGCCACCCGGATCGCCTCGGCCATCTCCGTGCCGTCCTTGGTCAGGCCGGTCATGTGATACGCGTTGCAGCGGGTGGCGAAGCCCGCGATCTGGGCGTAGACGTGGGCGCCGCGGCGGCGGGCGGCCTCGAACTCCTCCAGGATCAGCACCGCCGAGCCCTCGCCGAGCACGAAGCCGTTGCGGGAGGCGTCGAACGGGCGCGAGGCGGTGCCGGGGTCGTCGTTGCGGGGCGAGGTGGCCTTGATGGCGTCGAAGCAGGCCACCGTGATCGGGGAGATCGGTGCCTCCGTCGCGCCGGCGATCATCACGTCGGCGCTGCCCTCGCGGATCAGCTCGACGGCGTGCCCGATGGAGTCCAGGCCCGAGGTGCAGCCGGTGGAGACCATGGAGACCGGGCCCTGCGCGCCGGTCCGCCAGGCGACCTCCGCCGCCATGGAGCTGGGCACGAAGTAGTCGAACAGGTGCGGTACGGCGAGGGTGTGGTCCACCTGCCAGGTGGAGCCGCCCCGGCTGACGGTGTTGTACTCGCGGTCCAGGCCCATCGTGCAGCCGACGGCGCTGCCCAGCGTCACACCCGTGCGCAGCGGGTCGAGGCCGTCGGGTTCGAGGCCGCTGTCGCGCAGTGCCTCGTCGGCGCTGACGAGGGCGAACTGGGCGGCCCGGTCGAGGCGTTCGGCCTCCTCGGGGGTGAAGCCGTGCAGCAGCGGGTCGAAGTCGGCCTCGGCGGCGATCCGGGACCGGAACGACGAGGCGTCGAACAGGGTGATGCCTCGGGTGGCGGTCCGTCCGGCGGTCAGCAGCGACCAGAACTCCTTGGTGCCCACGCCGCCGGGGGCGACCACCCCGATACCGGTGATGACGACACGTCGGTTCATTGGCTGTCCTTCACGGGAGAGTCCTCCTGCTGTGGCGTGGTCAGGCGGTCGGGCGGGTACGGGCGGCCCCGGCGGACTCCGGGGCGCCGGCCCGGCGCTGCACGACCCGGCACGCCCGGTCCAGCAGCCGCGGCAGCTCCGGTCCGCGGAGGAAGAAGTGGTCGCCGGGCAGGGTGCGTTCGGCGAACGGGCCGGTGGTCCACTCCCGCCAGCCGGCCATCACCTCCCGCCCGGCGAGCGGGTCGAGGTCCCCGGACACGGCGAGCAGCGGCACCAGGAGCGGGCCGTCGGCGGCCTCCCGCAGGGACTGCGCGAGCCGCAGGTCGTCCCGGATCACCTTCAGGGCCGAGCGCTGCCACACCCCGCCCCGCGGGGTGTCCGGCGGTACGGCGCCCGCCTCCCGCAGCGTCTCCATCAGTTGGCAGTCCGGCAGGTCGGCGGCCTGGACGAGCCGGACCTGGGCGTCCGGCGGCGGGCAGGCGCCCACGACCACCAGCGCGGGGGCCGGGCGCCCCGCCTGCTGCAGGGCGCGGGCCACGGAGTAGGCGATCATGCCGCCGAGGCTGTGGCCGTACAGGACGTAGGGGGAGCTGGGCACGGGCTTGTGGTGGCGCAGCAGGTCGGCGAAGAGGGCGCGGCGGCCGGTGACGCGGGTCTCGCGGCGGCGGGCGTCCCGGCCCGGCAGCAGCACCGGCACGGCCTCCACCTTCGGGCCGAGCTGCTCGGGCCAGCGGGCGAACGCGGAGGTGCCGGCGCCGGCGTGCGGGAAGCAGTACAGCCTCATGCCGCACCCCCCCGGGACGCGGTGTCGGCCTGCGGCTTCCACCAGTCGGGGCGGTCCCGGTACCAGGCGACGACCTCGCGCAGCCCCTCGTCCAGCGTGCGGCGGGGCGCGTAGCCGAGCTCGGCGCGGATCTTGCCGTCGTCGATGGCGTACCGCAGGTCGTGGCCCTTGCGGTCCTCGACGTACGCGACGGACGAGAAGTCGGCGCCGCACAGGTCGAGCAGCCGCTCGGTCATCTCCAGGTTGGTCAGCGCGGTGGCCCCGCCGATGTTGTAGACCTCCCCGGCCCGTCCGCCGGTGAGGACCAGCTGGACCGCCCGGCAGTGGTCGTCGACGTGCAGCCATTCGCGGACGTTGGAGCCGTCGCCGTAGAGGGGGACGGTCAGGCCGCGCAGCAGCCGGGTCACGAAGTTCGGGATGAGCTTCTCGACGTGCTGGTGGGTGCCGTAGTTGTTGGTGCAGCGGGTGACGCGGACGTCGAGGCCGTGGGTGCGGTGGTAGGCGCGGGCCAGCAGGTCGGCGGCTGCCTTCGACGCGGAGTACGGCGAGTTCGGCAGCAGCGGCTCCTCCTCGGTCCACGCGCCGCTGTCGATCGAGCCGTACACCTCGTCGGTGGAGACCTGGACGACCGGCCCGACGCCGAGCCGCAGACAGGCGTCGAGCAGGCTCTGGGTGCCGAGCACGTTGGTGGTGACGAAGGCGGCGGCGCCGGCCACCGACCGGTCGACGTGCGACTCGGCCGCGAAGTGCACCACCGCGTCGTGCCCCGGCAGCAGATGGTCCAGCAGTTCGCTGTTGAGGATGTCGCCGCGCACGAAGTCCAGCCGGGTGTGGTCCATCGGCAGGTTGGCGGTGTTCCCGGCGTAGGACAGTTTGTCGAGGACGGTGACGCGGGCGTCCTCGAAGCCGGGGTAGCCGCCGGCCAGCAGGGTGCGCACGTAGTGGGAGCCGATGAATCCGGCGCCGCCGGTGACGAGGATCCTCATGCCGTCACCTCCGCGGTGCGCCCGGCGACGGACTTGCGCAGCGCCGCGACGACGGTGAGCACGTCGGCGTCGGACAGACCCGGGTGCAGCGGCAGGCACAGGGTGCGGTCGGCCGCCCGGTCGGAGCCCGGCAGACCGTGCTCGGGCGCGCCGTGCGCGTACGCCGGCACCTTGTGCAGCGGCGCGTAGCGGAAGGTGGTGTAGATGTCGGCGGCCAGCAGGTCGCTCGCCACGGTGTCCCGGATCCGCGGGTCCATCTGCACCCAGTAGAAGTAGTACGTCGACTCGTGGCCCTCCGGCAGCGGGGGCGGCAGCAGCAGCCCGTCGACGCCCGCGAGTTCCCGGTCGTAGAGGGCGACGATCTCCCGGCGGCGGCCGACCAGTTCGGGCAGCCGGCGCAGCTGCACGGCACCGATGGCCGCGGTCATGTCGTTGCCGATGACCCGCCGGCCCGGCTCGGGGACGTCGAGTTCCCACCAGCGGGCCGACACCTTGGCGTAGCCGAAGCCGCTGGGCTGGACCAGCCCGTGGTAGGCCAGGCGCCGGACCCGGGCGGCCCGTTCGGCGTCCTTGGCGTAGATCATGCCGCCGTCGCCGGTGATGAGGACCTTCATGGCGTCGAAGCTCCACATGGCGAGGTCGCCGAAGGTGCCCACGGCCCGGCCGTCCACCCGGGAGGCCACCGAGCAGGCGGCGTCCTCGACCAGGGCGATGCCCCGCTGACGGCACAGCTCCGCGATCCGCGCGACCTCGCCCGGGTAGCCGCCGTAGTGCAGTACGACCACCGCGCGGGTGCGGTCGGTCAGGGCGCGTTCGACGTCCTCGGCGGTGGGGTTGAGGGTGCGGGCGTCGACGTCGCAGAAGACCGGCGTCGCCCCGGTGGTCATGATCGCGTTGGCCGCCGCCACGAAGCTGAGCGAGGGCAGCACGACCTCGTCGCCCTGCGCCAGGTCCAGCGACTCCAGCGCCAGGAACAGTCCGGCCGTCCCGGAGTTGAGGAAGACGACGTGGTCGGCGTCCACCCCGAGGTGCGCGGCGAACGCCGCCTCGAAGGCCTTGGTGCGGGGGCCGTGTCCGAGCCATCTGTCCTCGAACACATCGGCGATCGCGTTCAGTTCCTCAGCGCCCACCTGGGGCTGGAAGAGATTGATCATAGCCGCCTCTCAGGTCCTCGTGTCGGGGCCGACTCTGATCGGATCCGCTCGACACGGGATCGAGCCGTGATGGTCGGCGCGGTGGCGGACGGGTCGCCGCCGACGGTCCCGAGAGGTGTTCGAGCGCCGCTCCAGCACCGGACGCGAACCTCCTGCCGCCAGGACGGACTATCCAGGAGGGCTCATGTCGGAACAGGAGCGACGGGTCGCCGTCGTCACGGGCGCGACCAGCGGAATCGGCCTCGCGGTGGCCCGGCTGCTGGCGCAGCAGGGCCACCGGGTGTTCCTCTGCGCGCGCGGCGAGGACGCCGTGCGCGCCACGGTCAAGGAACTCGGCGAGGAGGGCCTGGAGGTGGACGGCGTCGCCTGCGACGTGCGCTCCGCCGACGACGTCAAGGCGTTCGTGCGGGCCGCGGTGGACCGCTTCGGCACCGTCGACGTGCTGGTGAACAACGCCGGCCGCAGCGGTGGCGGTGTGACCGCCGACCTCACCGACGAGCTGTGGGACGACGTCATCGACACCAACCTGAGCAGCGTCTTCCGGATGACCCGCGAGGTCCTCACCACCGGCGGCATGCGCCACAAGGACCGCGGCCGGATCATCAACATCGCCTCCACCGCCGGCAAGCAGGGCGTGGTGCTCGGCGCCCCCTACTCGGCCTCCAAGCACGGCGTCGTCGGCTTCACCAAGGCCCTCGGCAACGAGCTCGCCCCCACCGGCATCACCGTCAACGCCGTGTGCCCCGGCTACGTCGAGACGCCCATGGCGCAGCGCGTGCGGCAGGGCTACGCCGACGCGTACGACACCACCGAGGACAAGATCCTGGAGAAGTTCCAGGCCAAGATCCCGCTCGGCCGCTACTCCACCCCCGAGGAGGTCGCCGGCCTCGTCGGCTACCTGGCCTCCGACACCGCCGCCTCCATCACCTCGCAGGCCCTGAACGTCTGCGGCGGCCTCGGCAACTTCTGACCAGCCCGACGAAAAGGACAAGGACATGACGACCCGTGAGGTCGAGCACGAGATCACCGTCGCCGCCCCGGCCGCCGAGCTGTACCGGCTGATCGCCGAGGTGGAGAACTGGCCCCGGATCTTCCCGCCGTCCGTGTACGTCGACCACGTCGAGAAGGGCGAGCGCGAGGAGCGCATCCGGATCTGGGCCACCGCCAACGGCGAGCCGAAGAACTGGACGTCGCGCCGCGTCCTGCACCCCGAGGAACTGCGCATCGAGTTCCGCCAGGAGGTCCCCGCCCCGCCGGTGGCCGCGATGGGCGGCACCTGGATCATCGAACCGGTCGGCGACGGCGAGTCCCGGGTGCGGCTCCTGCACGACTACTCCGCGATCGACGACGACCCCGAGCGGCTCGCCTGGATCGACGCGGCCGTGGACCGCAACAGCCGCGCCGAACTGGAGTCCCTGAAGACCAACGCCGAACTCGCCGTACGGGCCGTCGGGCTGACCCTCTCCTTCGAGGACAGCGTCCGTGTCGACGGCTCCGCGAAGGACGTCTACGACTTCATCAACGAGGCCGACCGCTGGCGCGAGCGCCTCCCGCACGTCGCCGAGGTCTCGCTGCGCGAGGACACCCCGGGCCTTCAGGTGCTGCGCATGGACACCCTCACCAAGGACGGCTCCCAGCACACCACCGAGTCGGTCCGCGTCTGCTTCCCGCACCACCGCATCGCCTACAAGCAGACCACCCTGCCCGCGCTGATGGCCCTGCACACCGGCTACTGGCAGCTCGACGAGGACGAGGACGGCGTCACCACCGCCACCTCCCAGCACACCGTCGTCCTCAACGCCGACCACATCACGAAGATCCTCGGCCCGGACGCCGGGGTGCCCGAGGCCCGCGAGTTCATCCGCGGCGCCCTCGGCTCCAACAGCCGCGCCACGCTCGGCCACGCCAAGGAGTACGCCGAGAAGCGCAGGGCGGCCGCGCGATGAGCGACCGCACCCCGCGCACCTGGCTGGTCACCGGTGCCTCCCGGGGCCTGGGCCGGGCCATCACCGAGGTCGCGCTGGAGGCGGGCGACACCGTCGTCGCCACCGCCCGCAAGCCCGGGACCCTCGACGACCTGGTCGAGCGGTACGGCGACCGGGTCGTCCCGCTCGCCCTCGACGTCACCGACCGCGCCGCCGTCCTCGCCACCGTCGCCGAGGCCGCCGAGCGGGCGGGCCGGATCGACGTCCTGCTCAACAACGCGGGCTACGGCCTCGCCGGCGGCGTCGAGGAGGTCGGCGAACGGCAGGTCCGCGACCAGTTCGACGTCAACTTCTTCGGCGCGCTGTGGGTCACCCAGGCCGTGCTGCCGGTGATGCGCCGCCAGGGGACGGGCCACATCCTCCAGATGTCCAGCATCGCCGGTGTCACGACCTATCCGAACCTCGGCATGTACTGCGCCGGCAAGTGGGCCCTGGAGGCCATGAGCGAGACCCTGGCGCGGGAGGTCGCGGGCTTCGGCATCCGCGTCACCGTCGTCGAACCCGGCGAGTTCCGCACCGAGTGGAGCGCCGGCAGCATGGTCCGCGCCATCCCCATGCCCGAGTACGACGAGGTGCTCGGGGGGCGGCGGCACGGACTGTCCGGGGCGTACGCCCACCTCCAGCCCGGCGACCCGCGCAAGGCGGGCGAGGCCCTGCTGAAGCTGCTCGACGCGGAACGGCCGCCGCTTCGCGTCCTGCTCGGCAACAGCGCCGCCGACCTCGCCCCCCGCGTCCTGCGCGAACGCCTCGCGGAGTGGGAGGAGTGGGACGCGCTGGCCCGCACGACGGACCACGACACAGCGGACAGCCTGCCGTGAGCCCGACCGCGCGCCCGGCGCCGACCCGAGCCCCGCACCCGGCCGCCCCCGGCACACCGGGCGAGCCGCCCGCCGGGCACGGCGGCGCGAGCGTCCCCGGTGCCGCCTCGGCCGTGGCTGCTCGTGGCGCGGCCCGCTCCGCCGGGCCGGGCGCGGAGGCGCGGGCTCCCTCCGGCGGGCCGCGCGGTGCCCGGCCCGCCGGGGCGCGGTCCGTCCCGCCGGGTACGGCGGTCAGCCTGCCCGCCGGGCCACGGCCCGACGCTCCCGGATCGCCGGGCGACACACCCGCCGGGGTGCGGGCTGCCTCGGCCGGCCCGCGGGGTGTCCCGTCCGCCGGGGCGCGGGCAGCCTCGGGGGCGGCGGCCGTGCCCGGTGCCGCCTCGGGTGTGGCCGCTCGTGGCGCGGTGCGCCCCGGTGGGCCGGAGCGGCCTGCCCGTGGTGCCGGGCTGTGGGCCCGGCGGATCGCCTGGCGCGCGGTCCGGTCCCTGCGGCCGGGCGCGCTGGGCGTCTGCGCCTTCGCGCAGGCCGCCCTCGTCGCCTGGGTCGCGTACCGGCGGACCCGTCCGCCCGCCCCGCAGCCCGGCGACCACGCCTGGTGGCACGGCGGCGGCCCGCAGGCCGCCGGCCACACCGCGCACGGCGACGCGAGCGGGCCCGTGCTGTACCTCGCGCTCGCCACGGCCGCCCTGTACCTGCTGCTCCCCCTGTTCGCCCTCGCCGCGCACACCGTGCGGCACCTGGGCGGCGGGGCGTGGACCTTCGCCGCCGTCAGCGGCGCGGTCGGCGCGGCCGTCGCCGTGCCCGTGACCGCGCTCGCGATCGCCCTGACCCCCGGCGCGCCCGCCGCGTCGTGGGCCGCGGCGGGCGGCCACGCCCTGACCGCGCTGCGCATCTGCGCCCCGGCCGGTCTGCTGCTCGCCGTCGCCGTCGGGGTGCCGTCACGCGCACGGCACCGCGCGGACCGTCCGCCGAGACCCGTGGAGAAGAGAACCCGATCATGCTGAACCGACGCCATGTGCTCAAGGCCGCCGTCGTGGGCGGAGCCGCCGCCCTGTTCCCCTGGAAGGGGCTGAGCGGCAGCGGATCCGCCGCCGCGGCCGGCGACCTCGCCCAGACCGTGCCCTTCGCGCACGCCCTGCCGGTGCCGAGGACCCTCGCCCCGCTCACCCGCGGCGCCACCACCGACGTCTACGAGATGCGGATGCGGGAGGCCGACGTCGAGATCGTCAAGGGGCTGGCCTCCCGGGTCCGCACCTTCGACGGCACGTTCCCCGGCCCCACCATCAAGGCGTGCCACGGGCGCGCGGTGGAGGTGCGCCAGTACAACGACCTGACCGTGAACGCCGCCGTCCACCTGCACGGCGGCGAGGTCCACTCCGAGCACGACGGCCTCCCCATGGACGTCATCGCGCCCGGCGGCAACCGGACGTACCACTACCCGAACAAGCAGCGGGCGGCCTCCCTCTGGTACCACGACCACGCCCACCACCTGGAGGCGGAGAACGTCTACAAGGGCCTGCACGGGCTCTACCTGATCAGCGACTCCGAGGAGAGGAGACTGCCGCTGCCCCGCGGCGCCTTCGACGTGCCGCTGGTCATCCGGGACGCCCGCGTGGAGTCCGACGGCACGCTGCGCTACACCCGCCCCTCCGACTGCCCGCACATGCTGGTCAACGGCAAGGAGCGGCCGTACTTCAAGGTCGCGGCCCGCAAGTACCGGCTGCGGCTGTACAACGCCTGCGTCAACCGCTACATCAGGCTGCGGCTCGCCGACGGCACCCCGTTCACCCAGATCGCCTCCGACGGCGGCCTGCTGGAACGCCCGGTGCAGCGCGACGAGTTGCTGATGCTGGGCGGTGAACGCGTCGAGGTCGTCGTGGACTTCTCCCGCTACGCCGTCGGCCAGTCGGTGGTGCTGGAGAACACCGGCGCCCTGCCCACCGAACGCCCCGAGGTGCTCCGCTTCGACATCGACCGCAGGAGCACCGACAACAGCCAGGTGCCGGCCCGGCTGTCCACCCTGCCGCCGGTGCCGACGGGCACCGTGGAACGGGACTTCGAGCTGCGCACGTTCCCCGAGATGACCATCAACGGCGTCAGTTACGACCCGGACCGGGTCGACGTCGCGACCACCGTCGGCAGCAGCGAGATCTGGACGATCCGCAACGTGGAGGCGCCCGTCGCCGCGCCGCCGGACTTCCACCTGTACCACAGCTTCCACACGCACCTGACGTACTTCCGGGTCCTCGAACGCAACGGCGGACCGGCCGGTGTCCGGGACGCGGGGCTCAAGGACACCGTCTGCCTCGGCCCCGGCGAGACCGTGAAGATCGCCATGACCTGGGGCCCCTACACCGGCCAGTACCTGTACCACTGCCACCAGCTCGGCCATTCCTCCGGCGGCCAGATGGGACGCATCGACGTCAACCCCGCCTGAACGACGCCACGCCCTCCCCGGCGCTGCCGGACCGTCCGCCCCGACGGCCCGGCAGCACCGCCGTACCGCGCACATGGCCGGATCTCGAGCAGGATTCGAGGAGGTCGGGATCAGGGGCTCTTAGGTTGCCCCCATGCAGACTTCGCCCCCCGAACGACTGGACCGCAAGCTCCTCGTCCTCGCGGGCACCCTCCTCATCGGTGCCATCGCGTCCCTCCTGGACTCGACCATCGTCAGTGTCGCCCTGAACGACATCGGTGAGGAACTGGACGCCTCCGAGACCGCGCTGTCCTGGGTCAACACCTCCTACCTGCTGACCCTGGCCCTGGTCACCCCGCTCGTCGGCTGGGCCGTGGACCGCTTCGGCGACAAGCGGATGTGGATGTTCGCCCTGGTGGTGTTCCTGGCCGGCTCGGTGCTGTGCGGACTCGCCTGGTCCGTGGAGAGCCTGATCGCCTTCCGGGTGGTCAAGGGCATCGGCGGCGGCATGGTGCTGCCGATGGTGCAGGCGATCCTCGCGGAGGCGGCCGGACCGAAGCGCTTCGGCCGGGTGATGAGCCTGGTCGGCATCCCCGGCCAACTCGCCCCCATCATGGGCCCGGTGGCCGGCGGCCTGATCATCGACGCGGCGGGCTGGCGGTGGATCTTCTTCGTCAACGTGCCCGTCATCCTGATCGCCCTCGCCCTCGCCTGGAAGGTGCTGCCCCCCTCGGGCGAGCGGCGCGCCACCCGCGTCGACCGCGTCGGCATGCTGCTCCTGCCGCCCGGCATGGTCGCCCTCGTCTACGGCTTCTCCCGGGTCCGCGACGTGTCCCAGCTGACCGACCCGCTCACCCTCGGGGTGCTGCTGGCCGGCCTCGCCCTGGTCGCCGGGTTCTGTGTGCACTCCGCGCGCTCCACGGACCCGCTGCTGGACGTACGGCTGTTCCGCTCCCGGGTGTTCTCCACCTCCTCGGCGCTGATCCTGCTGCACGGCGTGGCCATCTACGGCACCCTCTTCGTGCTGCCGCTGTACTACACGCGGGTGCTCGGCCACGACAGCTCCACCACGGGCTGGCTGCTCGCCCCGCAGGGCCTCGGCATGCTGATCGGCATCTCGCTGGCCGGCGCGCTCACCGACCGGTACGACCCGCGCACCCTCATCCTCGGCAGCACCGTGGTCGCCGTCCTCGGCACCGTCGCCTTCACCCAGCTCGCCGAGCGGCCCGGCGACCTGCTGCTCGGCCTGTCCCTGTGCGTGCGGGGCCTCGGCCTCGGCGTCATCGGCGTCGCGGTCATCACCACGGCCTACCGCGACGTGCCCGCCGACCGCATCGCGCGGGGCACCGTGCTCATCGCGGTCGGACAGCGGGTCGGCGCGTCCTTCGGCACGGCCGTCGTCGCCCTGCTGCTGTCCGTCGGCCTCACCGCCGCGCCCGGCGGGGCGGGCGCGGGGGACGCGGCGGCGTACGGCGACACGTTCTGGTGGGTGCTCGGTCTGGTCGCGCTGATGCTGCTGCCGGCGCTTCTCATGCCGCGCAAGCCGCGCGAACCGGAGCCGGACGCGCCGCGGGAGGAGGGGCAGCCCGCGGAGTCCGGACACCACTGACCCGCCGGCGGCGACAAGGGACCGCCCGGCCGTCCCCGCGGACGACCGGGCGGTCCCTTCGGTCGCGCTCCCGTCGCGCACCGGTCACGCCACCCGCCGGATGCCCCGCGGCTTTGCCGTGCCGTCGGCCCGCGCGGCGCGGGCGGCCTCGGCGACCCCCATCACGTACTCCCCGTACCCGGAGCTGCCCAGCTCCTCGCCCAGCCGGTGGCACTGGTCGGCGTCGATGAACCCCATCCGCAGCGCCACCTCCTCCACGCACGCGATCCTGAGACCCTGGCGCCGCTCCAGCGTCTGCACGTACAGGGAGGCGTCGAGCAGCGAGTCGTGCGTGCCGGTGTCCAGCCACGCGAAGCCGCGCCCCAGGTCCACCAGCCGCGCCCGGCCGCGGGCCAGGTACTCCTTGTTGACGTCCGTGATCTCCAGCTCGCCGCGCGCCGACGGCTTCAGGTTCCGGGCGATGCGGACCACGTCGTTGTCGTAGAAGTACAGCCCTGTGATGGCCCGGTTGGACCGCGGCCGCTTCGGCTTCTCCTCCACCGACAGCAGACGGCCCTCCGCGTCGGCCTCGCCCACGCCGTACCGCTCCGGGTCGCGCACCGGGTAGCCGAACAGCAACGCGCCCTCCCGGTGCGGGAGATGGCTGCGCAGCACCTGGGAGAAGCCGGGGCCGTGGAACACGTTGTCGCCGAGGACCAGCGCGACCGGACCCTCGCCGATGTGGTCCGCCCCGATCACGAACGCCTCGGCCAGGCCCCGCGGTTCGGGCTGCTCGGCGTACGACAGGCGCAGCCCGAGCCGGCTGCCGTCGCCGAGGACCCGGCGGAACTGCGGCAGGTCCTTCGGGGAGGAGATGACGAGGATGTCCCGGATGCCGGCCAGCATCAGCACCGAGAGCGGGTAGTAGACCATGGGCTTGTCGTAGACCGGGAGCAGCTGCTTGGAGACCCCGAGGGTGATGGGGTGGAGCCGGGTGCCGTTCCCGCCGGCCAGGATGATTCCCTTCATGTCTAGCTCACCTCTGTAGTCGGCTTGTCGTCGTCGGCTCGTGCCGTCGTCGGGACGAGCGTGCGCCCACCCGTTCGAAGCCCCGGTCGTGGGCACCTCGAAGCCGTGAGGGGGCGGGCCCCTGCCGGGCCCGCCCCCTCACCGGACCGGCGTGCGGTGCGCGACCGGTCGCCCGCCGCGCGCTCAGTCGACGGTCAGCACGACCTTGCCCCGGCCGTGCCCGCTCTCCACGTCCCGGTGCGCGTCGGCGGCGCGGGCCAGCGGATGGGTGGCGCGCAGATGGATCGTCACCTTGCCCGCGATGTACAGGTCCACCAGCTCCGCGAGCCGCTCGGCCGACCGGGCACCGGCCACGTCCCGCAGCCCGAGGCGCTCGGCCTCCTCCGTGGCGATCATCGTGACCACCCGGTCGCGGTTCTTCGCGACCGCCACCGACGCCCGCAGCGCCTCGGGACCGGCCGCGTCGACGGCCGCGTCCACGCCGTCCGGCGCGATGGCCCGCACCCGTTCCTCCAGCCCCTCGCCGTAGGTGACCGGCACGGCGCCCAGGGCCCGCAGATGGTCGTGGTTGCGTTCGCTGGCCGTGCCGATGACCGTGCCCGCGCCCCAGGCCAGGGCGAGCTGCACGGCGAACGTGCCGAAGCCGCCGGCGGCCGCGTTGATGAGGACGGTGTCACCCGGCTCCACCCCGACGGTCGACAGCGCCATGTGCGCGCCCTGCCCGTTGCCCGGGAAACCGGCGGCGATCTCCCACGGCATGTCCGCCGGCTTGCGGACGATCTGGTCGGCGGGCACGGTCAGGTACTCCGCGTAGGCGCCGAGCACGCTGTAGCCGAGGACCTCGTCGCCGGGCGCGAACGCCGTCACGCCCTCACCCGCCTGGTCGACGACCCCGGCGAACTCGTTGCCGAGCACCATCGGGAACTCGCGCTTGATGAACGGCGGGGTCCACCCGCCACGCACCCGCACGTCGAACGGCAGCACCCCGGCCGCCCTCACCCGCAGCCGGACCTCGCCCGGCCCGGCCTGCGGTTCCTTCAGCGTCGTCTCTTCCAGCACCTCGGGGGGCCCGAACGAGGACAACGTCGCCGCTCGCATCATGCGTCCTTTCCACTGCGCTCGCCTTGATCGTGCTGCCGTTTGTACTCGACGCGCTCCTTCACGGCGTCCAGAATCAGCCGCACCTTGGAACTCAGCTCGGCCCGCACGAACGTACGCGCCGCCTCCAGCCCGGTGCCCTCCCCGAGGACGGCCGCGATGCCGGACTCCCTGATCACCACGGTCTGCCGCGACGTCACCGTCGTCGAACCGTGCGGACCGGCCCCGATCCGCCAGCGCACGTGGTGCGAACTGCCCAGCGGCGGCAGCAGCAGCTGCTTGTACGCGATCGCGTGGTGCGGCAGGCCCACCCGCGCGGTGCGCGTGGTGAACCGGCCGCCGCGCCGCTCCAGCGTCTCCATCTCCAGGACGTGCGCCCCGGGACCGCTCTCGCGCACATCGGCCCGGACCACGTGCGCCATCACCGAGGGCCACCCGCCCGCGTCGAAGAGCAGGTCGTAGACCTCCTCGGGCGACCCGTCGATCTCCACCGCGTCCTCGACCGTCATCAGCAGCTCGGGGAAGCGGCAGGCGATCTCGGCGGCCGTCTGCACCGCGGCCAGCTCGCTGTGGGCGATCTCCTCGGTGGTGCGCCGCACCGCCTGAGCGGCCCGCGGGTCGTCGTCCGTCAGCCGGTACCCGTGCTCCAGCCGCACCACGCAGCGGTCGTCGCCGGCCGCCTCCACGGACCAGGTGCGGCACAGCGACTCCAGCGGCGGCTCGACGCGCTCCGGCCGGAACTCGACGCGCAGCGCGTCCTCGTCGGTACGGCGCAGCGCCACCCAGTGCTCGATCCGGCCCCCGGCCGGCTCACCCGCCCCGGACAGCGCCCACATGCCGACCCGCTCGTAGCCGTCCGCCGCACCGAGCCGCTCCAGGTGCACGAAGGGCGGGAAGATCCGCGGCCAGGCGTCGAGATCCGCCAGCAGCCGGTAGACGTCGCCGGCCGCCGCCTTCACCGTGACCTCGTGCCGTTCGCTCACCGCTTGAGGCGATGCCATGTGCTCCTCCTCGCGTCGGGGGCCGCTCAGCCGCTCCAGCGGGCCGCGCGGACCACGCCCTGATCGGTGGTCAGATAGCCGACGGTGACGCCCTCGTTGTTCAGCAGGTACGCCTCGCTCGGTCCCGCCACGGCCGCGCCGATGTCGGTGACCTGGCCGCCGGGCGACCATCGCACGGCGTGGAACACCCCGCCCGGCGTGTATGAGAACCCGACCGCGACACCGGCGTCGTTGATGCCGTACACCGCGGAGCCCGTGTCACCGGGCAGCGGGCTCAGCGGGACCGCCGTGCCCGAGCGCGACCACTTGACCGCGTGGAAGGGGCCGTCGTACCCCTTGCCCGCCCGGTAGGAGTTGCCCACCATGACGCCGCGGTTGTTGATCCAGCTGGCCTGGCTGGAGTCGTCACCGGGCAGGACGCCGCCGAGGGACACCGGGGTGCCGTCGGCGTTCCAGCGCACCGCGTGCTGCTTGCCGTCCGAGGTGCCGGAGAAGCCGACGGCCGCCCCGCTGTCGTTGATCTTCGCGGCGGCGCTGGACACGTCGCCCGGCAGCGGCGGCAGATGCGTGGCCTTGCCGTCCACGTCCCAGCGCTGCGCCTTGTACACCAGCTCCGGCGTGGCCGAGAAGCCCACGGCGATCCCGCGCGCGTTCACGCCGTAGGCCCTGCTGCGGGTCGAGCCGGGGAGTCCCGCCAGCTGGGCCGTGCGTCCGTCGGGGGTCCAGCGGACCGCGTGTTCGGCCTTGTCGGCGCCGACCGAGCGTCCCACGACCACACCCGCGCGGTTGATGTTGTACGCCGTGCCGGACACGTCGCCCGGCAGCGTCCCCAGGTCGGATATCAGCCCGTCGGCGCTCCAGCGGACCGGTCGGCTGACGCCGTCGGCGTTCGTCGCGGAGCCGACGACGGTGCCCGCGTCGTTCACGGCGTACGCCAGGCTGGTCGTGCCGCCGGGCAGCGTGCCCAGGTCGGTGACGGCCGTCCTCGCTCCCGCCGGGAACGCGGTCGCGGCCGTCAGGGCGACGGTGCCCAGGGCGACACCGAGGCCGCGCGCGGCCGTGGGCGACAGTTGGGTTCTCACGGTTGTGCCTGCCTTTCCTGTTCAGATGCGGCCGATGCTCTCGGCGCCCCCTCCACCGCCGGTCGAGTGCCGGTCGCGTGCAGGTCGAGTGCCGGTCGTGGGGCGCCGGGGATCCGCGGCCGGACGTACGGGGGTTCAGAGCCGGCCGGCGGCCAGTTCGACGAGGCGCTCCACCATCCGGTCCGGGCCGGGCTCCAGGGCCAGTTCCTCGGCCAGCGCGGCGGCGTTCTTGCGGACCGGTCCGTCCTCGACCAGGGCGCGCAGCACGGCCCCGTCGACCTGTTCCGGCTGCCGGTCGAAGCCGATGCCCTCGCTCTCGATGATCGAGGCGTTGATCCAGTTGTCGGCCCCGTACGGCATGGCCAGCTGCGGCACGCCGGCCTGCGCGGCGGCGAGCATGGTGCCGCACCCGCCGTGGTGGACGACGCCGTCGAGGGTCGGCATCAGCGAGCTGAGCGGGGTCCAGCCGACCGGCCGGACGTTCTCCGGGAGGGTGCCGAGCGGCGCCAGGTCGACGTGGTCGCCGAGCGCGAGGACCAGCTCGGCGTCCAGGCCCGCGGAGGCGTCCAGCACACTGCGCAGGCTGCCCGAACCGGCCACACCCGGCACGATGGTGCCGAGGGTCACCACGATCCGCGCCCGCTCCTTCGGCGCCGCCAGCCAGTCCGGCAGCACACCGCCGCCCTGGAACGGCATCGACCGCATCGACCAGCCCTCGCCCTCGCCGCGCATCAGCTTCTGCGGCGCGAAGTACACGGGCTGCACGAACGGCAGCTCCACCGGCACCCCGAGCCGCTCGAACGTCGGAGCGAGGTGCGGGAGCATCCGGGACGGCAGGTCGCCCTCGCGCAGGAAGCTGAAGCCGTTCTCCACCGCCGGGACGCCGAGGTCGCGGGCGGCGAGCAGCGCGGTGCCCTGCAGCCGGGAGTACACGACCAGGTCGGGGCGCCAGCTACGGGCGAACTCCAGCGTCCCGTCGGCCATCATGTCGTTGATCAGGCCGAACTTCTCCAGGATGATCTCGGGCGTCCGCTGCGACCTGGTGATCTCGGCGCCGCGTTCCCGCATCGTCCGGACCCGCTCCTCGGGCGTGCCCTTCTTCGGGAACACCGAGCTGAAGTCGGCGTCCGGGGCGACGTCCCGCACGGTCAGGCCCGCCCGGGCCGCGGCGTCGACGGAGACGCCCGCGGTCGCCACGGCCACGTCGTGGCCGGCCGTACGGAACGCCCAGGCCAGGCCCAGGGCCGGGTACAGGTGGTCGAGGCCGGGTGAGACGTTGAACAGCACGCGCATGGCGGTTACCTCGTTTCCGTGGACATCGGGTCTTCGGTGGACTCCGCTGCCGTGACGGTGCCGGGGGCGGCTCAACCCGTGCTCGAGAGCCGGCTCCGACACTCGCCGCCCAGGCCACCGCCCGAGGAAAGGCACTCACCGATGTCCACGGACCAGCTCCCGACACCTGCCGGCGGTTGCGCGCCGGCCTCGCTCCACGCCGAGATCCAGCAGTTCTACGCCCGGCAGATGCACCTCATCGAGGGCGCGGGCGCCGACCCGGAGGCCTGGGCGGAGACGTTCACCGAGGACGCGGTCATCGAGCTGGCCGGGGACACCCCCGACGTCGGCCGTGAGGCCATCCGCGCCTCGGTGGCCGCCGGGGTCGCCCACATCGCCGCCCAGGGCTGGGACTTCCGCCACTGGTTCGGCATGCTCGACGTCCGGCCGCGGCGGGACGGCTCCGTGCGCACCCGGTACTACGCCCTGGCCATGGCCACGCCCCGCGGCGGCGCCCTCGACATCCGCGGCTCCCTGGTGTGCCACGACGAGCTGGTCCGCGACGGCTCCGGCTGGCTGGTCCGCCACCGCCGCCTCGTCCCCGACGGCCGGCCCGGGAGCTGAGCCCCCGGACGGCGCCCCAGGCCCGCCGAGCCCCGCCGGGCTTCGCCGGCCCCCGGCCCGGCGAGCCCCGCCGCCCTCGCCGAGCCCCTTCGGCCCCTGGCCTGTGGGTCCGTCGGCCCTTGGCCCTTGGCCCTTGGCCCTCGGCCTGTGGGTCCGTCGGCCCTTCGGCCCTCGGCCCTCGGCCCTCGGCCTGTGGGTCCGTCGGCCCTTCGGCCCTTGGCCCCTGGCCCCCGGCCTGTGGGTCCGTCGGCCCCCCGGCCCCCGTTCGAGCGCGCCTCAAGACGTCCTGGACCGGCCCCCGATCCCCGGCGGCCACCGTGGGCCGTCCAGCCGCGCCAGGGGCGGCCGACCGCGCCACGGGCGGCCGACCGCGCCACGGGCCGGCCGCCCCGTCGAGCACGGTTCGAGACCGGTTCCAGCGAGCCCGCGCACGGTGGGCGGCGTGCGGCGGTGCCGGACGTGTTCCAGCAGATCACCGGGTGAGGAAGTGGGTTCTATGCCGAGCCAGTCGACAACCAGCCGAACCGGTCTGCCGGAGCGGGCCGGTGACCTCGCCGCGACCGCGGCGCGGTACGCCGCCGACGCGGACACCGACCGGGAACTGGCACCGGCGGTCACGGACGGCATCGTCCGCGCCGGCTTCGCCCGGCACTTCGTGCCCGCGCGGTTCGGCGGCGCCGAGGGCGGCGCCCGGGAACTGCTGGACGCGGTCGCCGCGCTGGCGGAGGGCTGCACCTCGGCCGCCTGGTGCGCGTCGGTCACCGCGGGCGCCGCCCGCATGGGCGCCTACCTGCCCGAGCGGGGCCAGCGGGACCTGTGGGAGCACGGACCCGACACCGTGGTCGTCGGCGCGCTCATGCCGAGGGGCGCGGTCACGGAGGTCGCGGACGGCTGGCGGGTCACCGGCGAGTGGGAGTTCACCAGCGCGGTCGGCTTCTCCGACTGGGCGCTGGTGTGCGCGCTGGTGCCGCAGGACGACCGGCACGTGCCCTGGTTCTTCGCGCTGCCCCGCGCCGACTACCAGGTCAGCGACACCTGGTCGGCGATCGGTATGCGCGGCACCGGCAGCCACACCCTCGCCGCCGACAACGTCTTCGTCCCCCGGCACCGCGGTTTCCCCCGGGACACCATGCTCGCCGGGCGGGCCGTCGCCTCCACCGCCCGCTGCCACACCGTCCCGCTGCGGCTGGTCAGCGGCCTGCTGTTCGCCGCCCCGGCGCTCGGCGCGGCCCGCGCCGCGCTGCGGGTGTGGTCCGAGCACACGGCGATGGACACCGACGACCACAACACCGGCCCCCGGACCGCCCTCGCCCGCGCCGCCGTCACCGTCGACGCGGCCCAGCTGCTGCTGGAACGCGCGGCCCGCGTCGCCGACGCCCCCGCGGCGACCCCCCTGGAGCAGGTGCGCAACCCCGCCGACTGCGCCCACGCCGTGGACCAGCTCGTCGACGTCGTCGGCCGGCTGTTCCGCACCGTCGGCAGCACCGGCCAGCTCGCCGCCCACCCCCTCCAGCGGATCTGGCGCGACGTGCACTGCCTGGCCAGCCATGTCGCCCTGCGCTTCGACACCGCGGGCGCGGCCTACGGCGCCCGGCTGCTGGAGCCGGCGGCCGGCTGACGCCCGACGCCGCCCCGTCCTCGTACCGACCTGTCACACGACCTACGGAAGGCAGTTGGCATGAGCCACCCCACCACCCAGGACCGGGCGACAGAGCCGTTCGCCCCGGCCGACCTGTACGCGGAGATCCAGCAGTTCTACGCCCGCCAGATGGGCCTGCTCGACGACGGCAGGCCCGACGACTGGGCCGACACCTTCACCACCGACGCGGTCTTCGCCGAGGCCAGCCGGCTGGCCGAGCCGCTGCGCGGCCGCGAGACGATCCGCGCCTCGTCCCGGGCACGGCAGGAGCGGCTCGACGCCGACAAGATCGACTTCCGGCACTGGCTGGGCATGCTCGACGTCCGCCCCCAGGAGGACGGCTCGGTGCGCACCCGCGCGTACGCCCTCGCCATGCGCACCCCGCGCGGCGGGCAGCTGGAGATCTTCGCCAGCGTCGTCTGCCACGACCACCTCGTCCGGGTGAACGGCGCCTGGCAGGTGCGGCAGCGCGACCTGACCCACGACGGCTCGGCCCGGGACTGAGGAGCACACGATGAAGTTCGGCATCGTCTTCTTCCCCACCGTCGGCCCGGCCGACAAACCGGCCCCGCAGTACTTCGACGAGGCGCTGCGCCTGGTCGACCTCGCCGAGGAACTGGGCTTCGACCACGTGAAGATGGTCGAGCACTACTTCTTCGCCTACGGCGGCTACAGCCCCGACCCGGTGACGTTCCTGGCGGCCGCCGCGGGACGCACCCGCCGGGTACGGCTGGGCACCAGCGCCACCATCCCCGCCTTCCAGCACCCGGTGAAGCTCGCCGGCAAGCTGGCCATGCTCGACGCCCTGTCGGGCGGCCGGGTCGACGCCGCGTTCGGCCGGGCCTTCCTGCCCGACGAGTTCAAGGCGTTCGGCATCCCCATCGACGAGTCCAAGGACCGCTTCACCGAGGGAGTCGAGGCCGTCAAACGGCTGTGGGCCGAGGAGGACGTGGTCGTCGAGGGCCGCTTCCACCGCTTCGGCCCGGTCACCCTGCTGCCCCGGCCGGTGCAGGACCCGCACCCGCCGGTGTTCGTCACCACCGCCCGCAGCGCCGAGTCGTGCGCCGAGGCGGGCCGCGCCGGGCACCACCTGCAGACGGTGCCCAACGTGATGTCCACCGAGGAGCTCCAGAGCCGGCTCGCCGTCTACCGCGCCGAGTGGGCCGCCTCCGGCCGCACCCCCGGCACCGAGCAGATCCACTTCAGCTACCCGTGCGTGGTGTCCGAGGACGGCGACTCCGCCCGGACGAAGGGCCGCCTCGACGACGACCGCAACACCGCGGCGATCCGCGCCGCCGTCGCCTCCTGGGAGACCACGCGCAGCTCCGCCTACCCCGGCTACGAGAAGCTCGTCGAGGCCACGAGGACCTCGCACTTCGAGGGGAAGCTCGCGCAGAACAAGCTCCTCATCGGCGCCCCGGACCAGGTTCGCGCCCAACTGGAGCAGATCGCCGAGTGGTTCGGCGACGACATCACCATCAGCCTCGGCGTCCACTCCGGCCACCTGTCCTTCGAGGACGCCGCCACCACCATGCGGTTGATGGCCGAGCAGGTCATCCCGAAGCTGTCCGCCGCCCGATGACCGCGGGCCCGTCGACACCGAAGCGAGGCACCCACCCATGACGCCCCCAGCACAGCCGCGGACGGTCACCGTCGTCGGCGCCGGCACCATCGGCCTCGGCTGGATCGCGCTGTTCCTCGGCCACGGACTGCGCGTCCGCGTCAACAGCCGCAGGCCCGAGGCGCCGCGCATCGTCCAGGACGCCCTCGACCTGTTCGCCCCGTTCCTCCCCGAGGGGACCGAGGACCCGGCCTCCTTCGCGGAGCGCCTGGAGTTCGAGCCCGACGTGGAGCGTGCCGTCGCGGACGCCGACGTCGTCGTGGAGAACGCGCCGGAGAACCTGGAACTCAAGCAGGAACTCTTCGCCCGCATCGGCAAGGCTGCCCGGCCCGACGCGCTGCTCCTGTCGTCCACCTCCACCCTGAACCCGGACGACATGGGTGCCCTGATGGCCGACTCCGCCCGTCTGGTCGTCGGGCACCCGTTCAACCCGCCGCACGTCGTGCCCCTCGTGGAGGTCGTCGCCGGTGAGCGCACCTCCCCCGAGGCCGTGCGCGAGGCGGTCGCGTTCTTCGAGTCGGTGAGCCGGGTCCCGGTGGTGCTGCGCAAGCCGGTCCTGGCGTTCGCGGCGAACCGGCTGCAGTCCGCGCTGCTGCGCGAGTCGATCCACCTGGTGAAGGAGGGCGTGGTCTCCCTGGAGGAGCTGGACCGCGTCGTCACGCACTCCATCGGGCTGCGCTGGGCCACCGTCGGCCCCTTCCTCGCCTTCCACCTGGGCGGCGGCACCGGCGGTCTGCGCAAGTGGCTCGGCACGCTCGGCTCCGGCCTGGAGAAGGGCTGGGAGCTGCTCGGCCGCCCCACCCTGGACGAGGCGACGATCCAGTCCCTCATCGAGCAGGCCGAGCAGGTGTACGGCGGCTCGTCCTACGAGGACCTGGTGCGCGAGCGCGACACCCGGCAGACCGCCGTCCTCAGGGCGCTGGCGGAGGTCGGCGACCGCCAGTCCTGAACGACGGCCGCGCGGGCCGCACCGGCCCGCGCCCCCCACCGGCGGGTGCCACCACGGCACCCGCCGGTCCTGTTTCTCCCTGAGAACCCCAGGTCGTTCGCCGCGCCCCGACCTCGAGCCCCCTTCTACCGCCGTGCCGAATGCTGGCGGCACAGCAGCCGACCGGGAGGGCCCCACCGTGTTCCCCACTGTGTTCCGCTTCCGACAGACGTCGGAGTTCCTCGACTGGTTCGCCGAACGGAACCGCACCCACCGGCACCGCGTGACGCCCGTGCCGCTCGACGCCCTGGACGGCTGGGCGGCCGACCCCGAGACCGGCAACCTGCGGCACCGCACGGGGAGGTTCTTCACCGTCGAGGGCGTCGAGATCACCACCGGCCGCCGCGAGACCCGCTCCTGGACCCAGCCGATCATCGTGCAGCCCGAGGTCGGCGTCCTCGGCGTCCTCGTCAAGGACTTCGACGGCGTACGGCACTTCCTGCTCCAGGCCAAGATGGAGCCGGGCAACATCAACGTCCTGCAGATGTCCCCGACCGTGCAGGCCACCCGGTCCAACTTCACCCGCGTCCACCAGGGCGGCGCCGTCCCGTACCTGGAGTACTTCCTGGCGCCGCCCCGGCGGCGGGTCCTGTTCGACGCGCTCCAGTCCGAGCAGGGCTCCTGGTTCCACAGCAAGCGCAACCGCAACATGATCGTGGAGCTGCCCCCCGACGAGGACGTGCCGCCGCGTGACGGCTTCTGCTGGCTGACCCTGGAGCAGATCGGGGACCTGCTCGCCCTCGACAACATCGTCAACATGGACACCCGCACCGTCCTGTCGGGCCTGCCGCAGCCCTGGCCCGACGACTTCGGCGGGCCCGGCGCCGAGGACCGGGGCCGGCACTCGATGACCGAACTGCTCAGCTGGTTCACCGACGTCAAGGCTCCGCAGGACCTGCACCGGCGGCGCGTTCCGCTCGCCGAGGTGAAGGGCTGGACCCACACCGGGGACCGTATCGTCCACGAGGAGGGCCGCTACTTCTCGGTGATCGGCGTGGACGTCGAGGCGGACGGCCGCGAGGTGGCCCGCTGGTCGCAGCCGATGCTGGCCCCCGCAGGGCGCGGTGTGATCGCCTTCCTCACCCGGCGGATCGACGGCCGCCGCCATGTGCTGGTGAACGCCCGCACGGAGGCCGGCTCCCGCGACGTCGCCGAGATGGCGCCCACCGTGCAGTGCAACCCGGCCAACCACGACGGCCGCCCCGAGGAGGAGCGGCCCCGCTTCCTCGACACGGTCCTGACGGCGGACCCGTCGCGGATCCTGTTCGACGTGGTGCACTCGGAGGAGGGCGGCCGCTTCCACCACGCCGAGAACCGCTACCTGGCCGTCGAGGCCGACGACACCGTGCCGCTCGACGCGGGCGAGGACCACGTCTGGATGACGCCCGGACAGCTCGGCAGCCTCCTCAGGTACTCCAACCACGTCAACGTCGAGGCCCGCAACCTGCTGACCTGCCTGCGCTTCCTGCGGCAGCGGGACCGATGACCGGGCGCACCGTACGGCTCGGCCTGCTGGGCGCCGCCGACATCGCCGTCCGCCGGATCCTGCCCGCCGTGTCCCGCGCGCCCGGCATCACCCTGACCGCCGTGGCGAGCCGCGACCCCGACCGGGCGAGGACCCTGGCCGCCGCGTACGGCGCCGACGCGCTGCCCGACTACCGGGCGGTCCTCGCCGACCCCGGCGTGGACGCGGTGTACGTGCCCGTGCCGGCGGCGCTGCACGCCGACTGGGTGCGCGCCGCCCTGGAGGCCGGCAAGCACGTCCTCGCCGAGAAGCCGCTGACCACCGATCCCCGCACGACCGCCGAACTGGTCGCCCTGGCACGGCGGTCGGGTCTGGTGCTGCGGGAGAACTACCTGTTCGTCCACCACCCGCAGCACACGGCCGTCCTCGACCTGATCGCGCGGGGCGCCGTCGGCGAGGTCCGCGCGGTCTCGGCCGCCTTCACCATCCCCCCGCGGCCCCCGGCCGACATCCGCTACCGCGCCGACCTCGGCGGCGGCGCCCTCCTCGACGTCGGCGTCTACCCGCTGCGCGCCGCGCAGTTGCTGCTCGGTCCACGGCTGCGGGTCGCGGGCGCGGTGCTGCGCACCGATCCCGGGCGGGGCGTGGACGTGGCGGGCGCCGCCCTGCTGTGCCGGGACACGGACGGCGCCACCGCCCAGCTCACCTTCGGGATGGACCACCGGTACACGTCCCGCTACGAGGTGCTGGGCAGCACCGGCAGGCTCCGCCTCGACCACGCCTTCACCCCACCCCCCGACCACCGCCCCGTCCTGCTGCTGGAGGGCCCGGACGGCGTCCGGCGGCACGAGTTGGAGCCGTACGACCAGTGCCTCGGCGGGGTCGAGGCGTTCGCCCGCGCGGTCGGCGGCGCGAACGGCGAACCGACCGGCGTCCCGACCGGCGACGGCGCCGGGACCGGTACGTCCGGCGCGACCAGTACCCGACAGGCGGAGCTCACCGCCGACATCCAACGACAGGCCCAGTACGCCGTGGGAGGCGATGCACGATGACCGAGACCCTGGTGACCGGTTCCCCCGAGGCCAAGCGGGAACGGGCGACGGCCAAGGCCCGCATCCTGGAACAGGTCCGGGACTACCACGCCCACGGCGACCAGCACGGCGGCGGGGGAGGCGCGTTCGTGCCCGGCGAGACCGAGGTGTGGCCCTCCGGCGCCGTCTTCGACGCCGAGGACCGGGCGGCGCTCGTCGAGGCCGCGCTGGAGATGCGGATCGCGTCGGGGGTCAGCTCCCGCCGCTTCGAGCGGGAGTTCGCCCGCTACTTCAAGCTGCGCAAGGCGCACCTCGCCAACTCCGGTTCCTCCGCGAACCTGCTGGCGCTGTCCGCGTTCACCTCGCACCTGCTGGAGGACCGCCGGCTGCGGCCCGGCGACGAGGTGATCACCGTCGCGGCCGGCTTCCCGACCACCGTGAACCCGATCATCCAGAACGGCCTGGTGCCCGTCTTCGTCGACGTCGACATCCCGACGTACAACACCACACCGGAGCGGGTGGCCGCGGCCATCGGCCCGCGCACCCGGGCCATCATGATCGCCCACGCCCTGGGCAACCCGTTCGCCGTCGAGGAGATCGCCGCGCTCGCCGAGGAACACGACCTGTTCCTGGTCGAGGACAACTGCGACGCCGTCGGCTCGACCTACCGCGGCAAACTCACCGGCACCTTCGGCGACATCGCCACGACCAGTTTCTACCCGGCGCACCACATCGCGATGGGGGAGGGCGGCTGCGTCCTCACCAGCAACCTGTCGCTGGCCCGGATCGTGGAGTCACTGCGCGACTGGGGCCGGGACTGCTGGTGCGAACCGGGCGAGAACAACCGCTGCTTCAAGCGGTTCGACTACCAGATGGGCACCCTGCCGCACGGCTACGACCACAAGTACATCTTCTCCCACGTCGGTTACAACCTGAAGGCCACCGACCTGCAGGCCGCCCTCGGTCTGAGCCAGCTCCGCCGGCTGGACGCCTTCGGCGACGCCCGCCGCGCCAACTGGCGCCGCCTCAGGGAGGGACTGGACGGCGTGCCCGGCCTGATCCTGCCCGAGGCGACCCCCGACAGCGACCCCAGCTGGTTCGGCTTCGCCCTCACGGTGCGCCCCGAGGCCCGCTTCACCCGCAAGGACCTGGTGGACTTCCTGGAGGCCCGCAGGATCGGCACCCGCCGCTTCTTCGCCGGGAACCTCACCCGGCACCCCGCCTACCAGGACCGCCCCCACCGCGTGGTGGGCTCCCTGGAGAACAGCGACCTCGTCGCCGAGCACACCTTCTGGGTGGGCGTCTACCCGGGTCTGGACGAGCAGCGCGTCGACTGGATCGCCGAGAGTGTCCGCGACTTCGCGGCGAAGAGGTCCTGAGCCGCACGACTCCCCCCGACAGACGTCCGCCCCCGCCGGCCCAGGGCCGGCGGGGGCGGACGCGTTAAGGCGCTCAGGTGAAGACGGGCAGCCGCGCGGGACCCTGCGCGGTGTTCCCGGAACCGGAGTGCGGGGTCCCCCGCGTCCCGCCGTCCGATCGGGAACCGAGCAGTTCCAGCTGCAGCCGCTGGAGGTCCGCGGAGGGCTCCAGGCCCAGCTCGTCCGCGAGGATGCGCCGCAGGTTCTGGTACGCCTGCAGGGCCTCCGCGCGCCGCCCCGAGGAGCCCAGCGCCATGATGAGCCGGCTGTGGAACCACTCGTTGAGCGGGTAGTCGTTGACGAGCTTGCGCAGCTGCGGAATGGACTCGCGGTGCCGGTTCAGCCCGCCCTCCGCCTCGATCCGGATCTCCAGCGCCCGGATGCGCAGTTCCTCCAGGTGCACGATGTGGCCGGTGAGCAGGTCACCGGCGGGGATGTTGGACAGGGCGGGCCCCCGCCACAGCTCCAGGGCCGCGTCGATCCTGCGGACGGCCGACTCGTACCGGTGCGCGCCGAGGTCGCTGTGCGCCTCGGCGACCAGCCGCTCGAAGATCCGTATGTCCACCTCGTCGTCCTCGACCTGGACGGCGTAGCCGGGGGCACGGGTGACCAGCAGGGGCCGCTCGGCGGGGACGAGGTGCTCGGCCACGAACATCCGCCGGGCGTGGTAGACGTACGTCTGCAGGGTCGTGACGGCGCTGCGGGGCGGGCTCTCGCCCCACAGCTCGTGGATGAGGGAGTCGGACGTGACGATCTCGTTCGCCCGGGTCAGCAGCAACGCCAGTGTCTGGCACACCTTCGGCGTGCTCGGCAGATACGATCTGCCGTCCTGCGCGACGATCTCGAACGGGCCTATGAGGTTGAACCGCACCACGCTAGCTCCTCTTCAGGTGGGGGCGAAGAATGCCGGTTGCCGCGTTCTGTGAGGTGATGACCAGAACGGTAGGCGTGGTACGAGGTGCCCCCCTACGCCGACAGGGCGAGAGTGTCACTCTCGCCCTGTTCACCTTGCGCCGAGCATGTCTGACGACGCGTCAGGCGGCCGGGCGCCAGCCCGGCAGGGAGCGCGCGGTCCAGGCGGGCGCCGGGCGGCGCCCGGGGCAGCCGTCCCAGGACGCGCCGCGCCGCGGCGCCGCGGCGCCCTCGCCGCCCTGGGCGGCCCGAAGCCGGGCGGTCAGGACGACGGCCAGCGCGGCCAGTTCCTCCGGCGTGGGATCGCCGCGGGTGATCCGCCAGGACGCGCCGCCGAGAACGGCCCGTGTCCCCGCCTCCGGCCCGGTGGGCGTGCCGTCGGCGCTCACTGGGGCTGGTTCCCGTGCTTGCGGCTGGGCAGGGCGGCGTGCTTGGAGCGCAGCACCGCCAAGGTGCGGATGAGGACGGACCGGGTGTCGGCCGGGTCGATGACGTCGTCGACCAGCCCCCGCTCCGCCGCGTAGTACGGGTGCATCAGCTCCTCCTTGTACTCCTTGACCAGGCGGGCACGCATCGCCTCGGGGTCGTCGGCCTGCGCGATCCGCTTGCGGAAGACGACGCCCGCGGCGCCCTCCGCGCCCATCACGGCGATCTCGTTGATCGGCCACGCCAGCGACACGTCCGTGCCGATGGACCGCGAGTCCATGACGATGTAGGCGCCGCCGTAGGCCTTGCGCAGGATCAGCTGGACCCGGGGCACGGTGGCGTTGCAGTAGGCGTACAGCAGCTTGGCGCCGTGCCGGATGACGCCGCCGTGCTCCTGGTCCACGCCCGGCAGGAACCCCGGTACGTCCACCAGGGTCACCAGCGGAATGTTGAAGGCGTCGCACATCTGCACGAAGCGGGCGGCCTTCTCGCTGGCCTCGATGTCCAGCACCCCGGCCATCCGCTGCGGCTGGTTCGCGACCACGCCCACCACCTCGCCGCCCATCCGGATCAGCGCGCAGATCACGTTCGGCGCCCACCGCTCGTGGACCTCGAAGACCTCCCCGTGGTCCGCGATCTCCTCGATCACCTTCGCCATGTCGTAGGCCTGGTTCGGGTCGGCCGGCACCAGGTCCACCAGCGCCTCCACACGCCGGTCCGACGGGTCGCAGGTGGGCGCGCCGGGCGGCATCTCCCGGTTGTTCGAGGGCAGGAACGACAGCAGGTGCCGCACGTCCTTCAGACAGCACTCCTCGTTGTCGTACACGAACCCCGCGACCCCGGACCGCTCGGCGTGCACGTCGGCGCCGCCCAGCTCGTCGTGGGTGATCTGCTCGCCGGTGACCGCCTGCACCACGTCGGGACCCGTGATGAACATCTGTGACGTGCCGCGCACCATGAAGACGAAGTCCGTCAGCGCGGGGGAGTAGGCGGCACCGCCCGCGCAGGGCCCCATGATCACGCTGATCTGCGGGATCACCCCGGAGTTGCGCACGTTGCGGCGGAAGATGCCGCCGTACCCGGCGAGCGCCGTCACCCCCTCCTGGATGCGGGCGCCCGCGCCGTCGCACAGCCCCACGACGGGCGCGCCCGCGGACTCCGCCAGGTCCATCAGCTTGTGGATCTTCTGTGCGTGGGCCTCGCCGAGCGCGCCGCCGAAGATCCGGAAGTCATGGGCGTAGGCGAAGACCGGACGGCCGTCGACCGTGCCCCAGCCGGTGACCACGCCGTCCGTGTGCGGGCGGCGGTCCTCCAGCCCGAAACCCGTGGCGCGGTGCCGGCGCAGCCCCTCGATCTCGACGAACGAGCCCTCGTCGAACAGGATGTCCAGCCGCTCCCGTACGGTCAGCTTCCCCTTCGCCCTCTGCGCCAGGGTGGCCTTCTCGCCCGGCCCCGCGACCACCGCCGCACGCAGCGCGGCCAGCTCCTCCACCCGTGCCCGGGTGGTGCCGGCGGTGGCCGGCGCTTCCTCGGTCTCCTGGATGACACTCACTTCTGCCCCTTTCGGTCTCTCACGCGTGGCATTCGGGGAGCCGGCCGTGGAACTCGACCATTTCCGAGAACAGCAGTCCGATGTCGAGCGGGTGGCCGGGCGGCGCTCCGGCGGCCTCCGCGAACGCCCGGTGCAGGTTCGGCACCAGCCGTTCGCTGTCGAGGAGTTCCGCGTACGGGCCGAGGTCGGCCTCGCGCGCCGTCTCCAGGGGGGTCAGGCCCGCCGCGCGGCCCCGCCCCGCCAAGTCCTGCACCCAGCGCAGGTACTGCTCGGCGGTGTCCAGCAACTCCGGCCCGCCGACCGGTCCGTGACCGGGCACGACGACCCGCGGGCCGAGCGCCCGCAGCTTGCCGACGACGTCGATCGTGCCCGCGACCGACCCGGTCAGACAGAACGGCGTGGCCCCGTTCATCACCAGGTCGCCCGCGAACAGCACCCCCTGCTCGGGCAGCCACACCACGGTGTCGTTGGTGGTGTGCGCCACGCCCGGATGCGTCAACTCGGCCCGGACGTCGCCCAGATGCAGCGTCACCGGCTCACGGAACGTCAGGGTCGGCAGCTCCACGGCCAGATCACCCCAGCACACCTCGGGCCACAGCCCGGTCAGATGCAGCTGGGCCAGGTCCATCTCGGCACGGGTCGCCTCGTGGGCGATCACCACCGCCTCGTCGGCGAAGAACCGGTTGCCGAAGGTGTGGTCCCCGTGCGGATGGGTGTTGACCACATAGCGGGCGGGACCCGGTGCGACGGCCGCGACGGCCTCCCTCAGGGCCAGCGCCCGCGCCTCGGTCGCCGCCGTGTCGATCAGCGCGGGCCGGCCGCCGGCGGTGATCAGCCCCGAGTTGTTCAGGCACCAGCCGCCGTCGGGCTGGACGTACGCGTACACCCCGTCGCCGATCTCGACCATGCGGGCGTCCGCGGGGGAGTGCCCGTTCACGCGGGCCTCCCCGCGGTGCCGTCGCCGTCCCGGTCGGCGCCGGTGGTGGCCAGGGCGTCCTTGCGGGAGCAGGTCACCACCGCCCGCATCAGGCCGTCGTCCACCATCCCGGACGCGTCCACCGGTCCGGCGGCGGCCCGGGGCGCCGGCCCCACGGCCGCGCTGAGCGTGCACCGGTCGTCGACGGTGTGGGTCTCGAAGTGCCAGCCGCCGTCGTCGGCGGGCAGCCCGTCCGTGCCCAGCAGCCGCGGCGCGGCCGTCCCGGTCGACGGGGTGGTGAACCCGAACGAACGGAACGACAGGCGCGTCCCGAGGCCCAGCGCCTTCGTGTAGGCCTCCTTGAGCGTCCACATCCGGATCACCGCGGCGTTGCGGTCCTCCTCCGGCAGCCAGCCCAGGGCCGCCCGCTCGTGCGCCGTGCACACGTCCTCCTCCAGGCCCGTGCCGTACGCCGTCCGGCCCTGCGTTTCGACGTCCACGCCGACCGGGCCCAGCCGGCTCAGCCCCACCGCGACGACGTCGCCCGTGTGGCTGAGGCTCACGTCCAGCCGCCCGCACCCCCGCAGGTACGGGCGGCCGTTCGGGCGGCGGGCCAGCTCCAGGTCGGCCGGGTCCGCGCCGAGCACCGCGGCCGCCGCGTGCTTCAGCAGCAGGCGCGACACGGCGAACCGGGTGCGGGCCTCCTCGCCGTTCAGCGCCAGGTAGCGGCCGTGCTCGTGACCGAGGAGCGCGCGCAGCGCGGGACCGCGCGCCGCGGGCGCCCAATCGCCCGCCAGGCCGTACGCCAGCCCGTACCCGCCGTCGCGGACGGCGCCGCGCAGCGCCTCCCACGGACCGTCGGGGGAGGCGACGCGCAGCGGGGGCGGCCCTGCCAGACCACGGCGTACGGACATGCTCATCCCTTCTCGCGGTGCCGGGCCGGTGTGCCCAGCGCGGTGTCGTACAGATCGAGGCTGTGACCCTCGCGGCAGCGCCGTACGGCCTCGGCGAGCATCACGTCCTCGTGGTCGGACGCGGCGGCCGGCACCGGCAGCCCGAGCCGCACCGAGATCCGCCCCAGCGCGGTGAGCAGCCAGGCCTGCTCGGCGAGGAACCCGCCGGTGCCCGCGCGGCGGGCCGCACGCCACACCCCGAGGCAGGCGGCGGCCGCGGCGAGCAGCGCGTAGCGCTCGCCCAGGGCGAAGCCGCGCGGGTTGGCGAGCACGGCGGGGTCCAGCTCGGGCAGCCGCCGGCACCTCTCGCGCAGGGCGGCCAGTTCGTCGGAGAGCGCGACCGGCCAGTCCGCCATCCCCTCGTCGGCCAGCCCGTCCCGGGCCTGTGCGAGCAGCACCGTCAGGCCGTCGTCGGCCGCCGCCAGTTTCAGCCGCGCGCCCGCCAGGGGCGGCACCGGCCCGTCCGGCCGGAACAGCGCCTCCGGCGCCGGCCGCCCCCGCGCCGTCCAGGAGCGTCGCGCCAGGGTCGGCAGCTGCGGCAGCAGCGTGGCGAGGGCGGCGGCCGATCCGGCGGGGCCGGGCGGCATCCCCGCGAGATCGCGGACCTGCTTGTGGAAGGTGCCGAGCCCGTCCCCGTCCCGCAGCGAGTCGGTCCCCAGCACCGTCATCAGGTCGCCCACGCCCTCCTGGAGCAGCCGCAGCACCAGGTACCCGGCGGCGGCCGACCAGATGCTCGACCGTTCCGGCATCAGGTGCAGCGAGCGCAGCGTCACCAGCGACAGGCAGTCCGCGGCCAGCAGGTCCGCGAACGCGCTCACCACGGTGCGGCGCGTGACCCGGGAGCGCATGCGGCGCACCCCGCCCCGCTCCGTCAGCACCGCCGTCAGCACGGTGCGCAGGGCGGTGTCGGCGCAGCCGACCGCCATCGACGGCAGCAGCGGCAGACGGGCCTGCGCCACCCGGCGGGTGACCCACTGGCCGTCGCCCGCCTCGCCGATCACCGCCCCGGCCGGCACCGCCCAGTCCGCCAGCACCAGTTCACCGGCCGGGATGCGCGGGGGAACCGTGACGTCGTACGGCGACAGCTGCCCCACCGCGCCCGGCGGGAGGTCGCCGCGGCGCAGGAACAGCACCGACTCGCCGTCCGGGCCCGCGCCCGCGTGCCGGGGCACCACGACGAGTCCGGCGGCGCGGGGGGCGTTCACCAGCGCCGCCGTACGGCCGGTCAGCCGCAGCGGCGCCCGGTCGGCGGCGGTCGCGGTCAGGCCCTCCTCGACGGCCGCGCCGCCCGCGATCCGCTCGCCGGCCAGCAGCAGACGGGCCGCGGCGGCGCGCTGCCCGGCGGTGCCGAAGCACCACGCGTACAGCGCGGCGCCCAGGGACGCGGAGCCGTAGCCGCGGCCGAGCGCGGCGTCCCGCCGGAACACCGCCCGCAGCAGGGCGGCGGCCTCGTCCAGGCCCGCGAGGCGCCCGCCGTGCCCCTCGGGCACGAAGTCCTCGTGCAGCCCGAACGACGCGAGCGACGGCTCGCCGCCGAGCGGCAGGTCGCCGCGGCGCTCCGCCGCGAGCACCCCGGCGTCGCCGAGCGGGTTCGCCGCGTCGCCCGGGTCGCCGAGCACCGCCTCCAGGGCGGCCCGCCGGGCCGCCGGGGCGCGCGGAGGCGGGGCCTGCCGCGGGAGTCCCGCCTGCCGTACGGCGTCCGCCGGCACTCCCGCGACAGGCCCTGCCTCCGTCATCGTCGTCTCCTCGCCTCCGGTGCGTACGCAACCGTCGCGGAGGGGGCTGGAGGTCGGCTCGGGCTGGGCTCGAACACGCGGGGACCGGCCGGGGACAGGCGGGCGCCGGGTGCGTGTAGGGGCTGCGGGCGGGTGCCGGGGCGGGTCGAGGAGCGGCTCGGGGCGGGGGTGTGCCGGGGGGAACGGGGGGCGGTCGCGGTGGTGTGGGGGCAACGGGTCTGGGCCGGGCCGGGCCGGGCAACGGGTTTGCTTCGCGGCGGTGTCGGCGTGCCGGACGGATGCCGGGGTCGGGCGGAGGAACGGCTCGGGGGCGGGGCGTGCCGGGGCGACGGCCCGGCTTCGCGGCGGGGTCGGCGTGCCCCGCGAGGGCCGGGACGCTCGGCAGGCCCGGCCGGGGAACGGGCCGGTGCCGGACCGGGGCGCGGACCGGCGCACGGGTGCCGGGCGGACGCCGTGCGGCCCGGTGCCCCACTCCTCGGACGCCGGCCGACGGGCGGGACTATGCCGCGCGCACCCCGTGCCCGGCCCGGCGGTCGCTGAGCACCGCCGCCGCGTGCGCCGCCGACGCGAGGGTCATGTGCCGGTGCCAGCCCTGGAAGGAGCGCCCCACGAAGTCCCGTATCCCCGTCTGCTCGGACACCCGGCGGAAGGCCAGCTCCACGGTGTCGGCCAGCGCGGTGAGCGCGAGCGGGGCCTCGTCGGAACGGCGCGGCGCACCGGCGCTGGGCGCGCCCGGACCGGCGGCCGTGCCGACGCCCCAGGACGTGCCCGGACCGGACGCGGTGCCGAGGCCCGACGGCGTGCCGAGGTCCGGCGCGGTGGCCAGCCAGTAGCGGTCGGGGCCGCGGGTTCCGGCCGTCCAGCGGGCGAGGAGCAGCAGCGGCTGCCGTGGCGCGGCGGGCAGCACGACCGGGAGGGCGGCCCGCACCCCGCGGCCCTCGGCCGGCCGCCACAGCCACCGGCACCCGGCGACGAGCTGATCGGCCGTGGCCGGACGTTCGCTGTAGCTGTGCAGGACCGCGGGGTCGACCCGCAGCGGCGTCGACGCGGGCACCCGGACGACGGCGGGCACCCCGGCCGGCACGAGTACCCGCAGCATCCGCACGGGATCGAGGCCCTCCGCGTCGACCACGACGGGCCGCCGCGACGGCAGGCCGCGGGCCGCGTCGAGGGCGAGCCGGCCCGCGACCTCCTCGGGCCCGGAAGGCAGCGCGCCGGCCGGGATCTGCGCGCGGCGGCGCCGGTCGGGGTCGTCGAGCCAGGCGCGGGTCAGCAGCAGGGACCAGTCGCAGGGGACGGCCGTCTGCTCGGACGCGAGCCAGGCGCCGTACGCCTGCTGCCCGTGGACGGTCATGCCCAGGTGCGGCACGAACTGCTGGTCGACGCCCACGGAGTGCGGCCCCGCCTTGGGGATGACCAGGGGCCGCACCACCCACGCGCGGGGCGCGACGGCGTCCTCGACGTACCCGGCGAGCGCGTGCCGCACCCGTGTCCAGTCCCACGAGGAGTTGCTGATGAAGTGGTGGACGCTCTGCTTGGCGGGCTCCCGGTCGGCGGGCTCGCCCTCCATCCAGTCGGCGATGTTCCGCAGTGTCTTGCGTCCGGGCACCGACAGCAGGGCCCGGACGTACTGTTCCGCCTTGAGCCGCTGGCCGCGCCGCGGCATCGAGGCGAACAGTCTGGAGCAGAGATCTGCGACGTGGTCGCGATGGTCGTACATCGGCCTTCCCCCTCCGGACGGCGGCCGGAGCGGCTACTCCCGGCCAAAAAGCACACTGACCGTCGGCGGTACCGAGCCTTTCCCGACACGATTCCGCATCGGTCCCGCATGGCGGGAAGTCGCCGCTGTCACGGGCCAAGGGGGGCAGAACGGGCGGTCGGGAACGAGGGGTGGAAAATGGCCACCGGTTGACCCGGTGGACCGTCACGGGAAATAAGCGTTTACCGTGACACCGCGGTTGCGGAGCGTACAACTATCAATTGATGTGATCGAACAAGCCTGCATAGAATCGGGCAGCTGTCGATCAGACCTGAAAGATCGTCGACGGGGGGCTGTGCGAAGATGGCACATCGTGCTGCAGAAATTCGGAGCCCGAGATTCCGAATCCTTGGCGTTCTCGAAGGCTGGCACGAGGATTCACCGCTGAAACTGGGCGGGTCTCTCCGTTCGCGCACCCTGGTGATGCTGCTCCTGGAAGCGAACCGCGTCGTTCCCGTGCCACGCCTGGTGGAGGCCGCCTGGGACGACGATCCGCCGGTCAGCGCCTCGCACCAGATCCGCAAGGCCGTCGCCGAACTGCGCCAGCGCATCCCCGGCGGGGCCGGGATGATACTGACCGACGGGCCCGGCTACCGGGCGTCGGTGGGCGAGGACCAGCTGGACCTCAGCCAGTACCGGTCCCGGCTGCGCAGAGCGCGCACGGCCGTGGAGGAGGGCCGCCGGGCCCTGGCCGCCGAGGAGTTGCGGGCGGCGATGGAGCTGTGGCGCGGTCCCGTCATGGCCGGCTTCGGCGGTTCGGTCATCGACGCGGCCTCGGCGGCGCTGGAGGAGCAGCACCTGGCCGCCGCCGAGCAGCTGTTCAGCCTCCAGCTGTCGGCCGGTGAGGCGTCGTCGGTCGTCGGCGAACTGCGGGTGCTGGTCAACCAGCACCCGCTGCGGGAGACCCTGCGCGGGCAGCTGATGCTGGCGCTGTACCGCACGGGACGGCAGGCCGAGGCCCTGGAGGAGTACGGGCGCGTCCGGCACCTGCTCGCCGAGGAACTGGGCATCGACCCCAGCGGCGCCCTGACGAAACTGTACGAGGACATCCTGCGCCAGAGCCCCGAACTGGCCCTCCCCGAGCCGGTCCGGGAGCCGGCCGCGCCGCCCGTCACCGCCCCGCCGGCGGACGATCCCGGCCCGACCACGCCGCCCGCCCTCCCGGCCGCCCCGTCCGCCCTCCCGGCGCCGTCCGCGTCGACTCCCTCCGCCGTGCCCGCGCCGCCCCCGCCTGCCATGCCCGCGGCGCCGAGCACACTGCCGTACGCGCTGCGGGACTTCTCCGGCCGGGTCGCGGAGATGGACTGGATCCGCGAGACGGCCCTCGACAAGGACGGGGTCTGGGCGCACATCGTCGCCATCGACGGCATGGGCGGAAGCGGCAAGACCGCCCTCGCCGTGCAGGCCGCCCACCAGCTCGCCCCGTACTGGCCCGACAGCCAGCTCTTCGTCGACATGCGCGGATTCACCCCCGGCCAGGAGCCGTTGAGCTCCGCCGCCGCACTGGACGCGCTGCTGGCGTCGGCGGGGGTGCCCAGCGAGGAACTGCCCGACGACCCCGCGGCCCGTACCGCGCTGTGGCGTTCGATCACCGCGCAGCGCAGGCTGCTGATCGTCCTCGACAACGCCGCCACCGCCGAACAGGTCATGCCGCTGATCCCGGCCTCCCCCGACTGCCTCACCCTCGTCACCAGCCGCCCCCGCCTGGTGGACCTGGACGGCGCCCGCTGGCTGTCGCTGGACGTGCTGACCGACGACGACGCCACCGAACTGCTGGCCCGGACCCTCGGCCGGGAGTCGGTGGAGCGCGAACCGGAGGCCTGCGCCCAGCTGATCCGGCTCTGCGGCCGGCTGCCCCTCGCGATCCGCATCTCCGCCGCCCGCCTCCGCAACCGCTCCCACTGGACGATCCAGCGCCTCGTGGACCGGCTGCGCGACGAGACCCGCCGCCTGGACGAACTCAACTCCACCGGCCGCAGCGTCGCGGTCGTGCTGCGCATGTCGTACCAGGCGATGGACGACGGCAAACGCACCGCCTTCCGGCTGCTCGGCCTGCACCCGGGCCGCAACATCGACCCCGCGGACGCCGGGGCCCTCCTCGACTGCCACCCCCATGACGCCGAGGAGGTCCTGGAGCACCTGCTCGACGCCCACCTGCTGGAACAGCGCGAGCCCGGCTGGTACCGGATGCACGATCTCGTCCGGAGCTTCGCCCGCGGCCTCCTCGGCACCGAACAGGCCGGGGAGCAGGAGAACCAGGCGGTGGGGCGGCTCCTGGACCACTACGTGCTGACGGCGGAGAGCGCCTGCGACACGCTCTTCCCGAAGCGGCCCCGGTTCCCGGAGTTCCTGCCGCCCGGCCGCCCCCTCCACCCCGGCTTCGCCACGGCCGACGAGGCCCTGCAGTGGCTGGACCGGCAGCGGGACAGCCTGCTGTCCGCGGTGGACCTGGCCGTGGCCAACGGCCACCTCCTGCACGCCGCGTACCTGCCGCGCGCCCTCGGCTTCCACTCCCACATCAGGAACTACCCGCACGACCTCCAGGAGACCAACCGGGCCGCCGTCGCCGCCGCCCGCAGCCTCGGACAGCCGGTCCTGCTGCGCATCAGCCTGACCAACCTCGCGATGGGGCAGTGGCGCCTCGGCCTGTACGAGGAGTCCGCCGCGCACCTGCGGGAGGCGCTGGACGTCGCCCGCGGCGGCGACCGGCTCGGCGAGGCCGTGTGCATGAGCAGGCTGGGCCAGGTCTACAACAGCCTGGGCAAGTTCGCCGAGGCACTGGAACTGCTCACCGGCTCCGCGCACCTGCAGCAGGAGCTCGGACAGGTGCGGGAGGAGGCGGTCAGCCTCGGCCTGCTCAGCTCGGTCAACGCCCGCCTGGGCCGCTACCAGGAGTCGTTCGACGCGGCGGCCCGCTCGCTCGCGCTGTACCGGGAGATCGGGGAGATCAGCAACTCGATCGTCTCCCTGTCCACGCTGGCCCTGGCGCTGCTGGGCCTGCGAAGACCGAAGACCGCCCTGGAACGGCTCGACGAGGCGCTGCAGCTCTGCGACCGGCTGAACAAGCCCGCCAACACGGCCCTCATCCTGTCGTACTGCGCCGACGCCTGTGTGATGCTCGGCCGACCCGAGCAGGCCCTGCCCTACATCGAACGGGCCGCGGAACTCGCCGCCGCCGAGACCACCGCGCGCCGGGCCACGGTGGAGAACGCCGCGGGCCGCGTGCTGCGCGCGCTGGGGAAGTACTCCGAGGCCCGGGACCGGCACCGCAACGCCCACGACCTGGCCTCCGGCATCGCGTTCCGCTACGAGACGGCACAGGCGCTGCACGGCCTGGCGCGAGCCGGCGAGGAACTCGGCGACGTCGCGGGCGCCGAGGAGCACCGGCGCCGGGCCGACGAGCTGTTCGCCGAGATGGGCGTACCGCACGAGGCCCGCCACCTCGCCTGAACCGGCCCCGAACCCTCGCACCGGCCCCCTCGGACCGGCCCACGGCACCGGACGGCCGGTGCCGGAACGGACGTCGGGCCCCGGCCTCTTCCGAGGCCGGGGCCCGCAACGGCTCCCGTCTGCCGCCGCCCGTGCCCACCGGGAAACCGGCGGGCAAGCCCGCCCGTGACGCGGTGGCTGTCAGGTGGAACGACGTACAGGGTGGCTCACGCGGCCTGGAGCACGGGCGTCCGCCGCACCACCGACGGCCCGTGGTCGTCGTTCAGCGGGCCCGACGCGGACGCCACCGACGGCCCGTGGTCGTCGTTCAGCGGGCCGGAGGCGGACGCGACCGAGGGGCCGTGGTCGTCGAACGGCGCGACCGACGGGCCGTGGTCGTCGGCCAGGACGACTCGCGCGGACGGTCCGGAGGGCCCGTGGTCGTCCGCCAGAAGAGAGCCGACCGGACCTGTCACAGCAATCCCCCACATGCCAGCCGTAGCGATAACGCCGATCACGCCGGTCATCTTGCCGCGCATTCTCTGCCCCCTCGGTGGGTGTCATCTCCTCTGACACCACCGACATTTCCAGTACCTCCTCCCGTGCCGTTCCTCTCTCCCGACCTGCGTCTTCCTCGCCTCTGAGCTGGGAAAACCGCACCGTTACCGCCTCATTCCCGCGCCTCTTCCCGCCTTTCCGCCCGTCTTTCCCGCAGCACCCGCCCCGTTGCCTCCTCCGGCTTCCCGACCGCTTCGAAAACCGGTCCGTCGACCGGTTCCAAAACCGGTCCGTCGACCGGCTTTTCCTCCCGCACGTCGACGCGGAGGAGTTCCATCGCGTCGGCGCTGCGCCGAGCCGCCTCCCGCGCGGTCGCACCGGACACCACCACATATCCGTTGCCGGTGCCGTCCGGAAAAGGAACGGAGTCCCCAGGGGAATAGGGGAAATTGACCGCCTGGGTATATGGGAGGGCGCAGATGCTGTCGATTCCCGCGACCGTGCGCAGTCGCCCGGCGGGCACGCGGAAGAAATCGATCGCGGCGAAACAGGTGGGCTCGGGCACCGGCCCCAGCTCCTTGCCGAGGAGGGCGGCGAATACCGCCGCCTCCAGATCGAGGCCCTGCGCGACGTCCACGAGCAGCGGAATGCGGTCACCGCCGAGACCGGCCCGTGCCGCGAGGACACGAGGGCCGTCCGGGGTGGCCGCGACCTCGAAGTGCGCCGGCCCGAAGCGGTGTCCGGCCGCGTCCAGAGTCCGGCTGACCAGCCGGTCCACCGCGGCGCGCGCCAGGGCGGCGGCCGGGGCCGGGTGGAGATGGCCCGTACCGCGGCGGACGGTCACCCCGATGACTTGATGTCGCCCCTCCGTGGAGAACGCCTGAACGCTGAATCCCGGCCACTGCGGCACGGGGCCGGAGGGACCGGGACGGGGAAGCGGATCGGGCGGGGCGGGCCGGACACTGCTCAGGGCACGGACGGCGGACGGGGGGTTGGGGGCCCGGCCCAGCCGCCAGCCCTCCTCCAGCGCCGGCAGTACGAGGTCCAGCGGGTCGTCGGCGGACAGGTGCAGCACATGGCCGATGCCGTGCCGCCGCACGGTCGCGCGCACCAACGCACGCAGCCCCTGCTCGTCGGAGTGGTCCGTGAGCAGGAGCTCGTGCGAGGCCTCCTCGATCTGGCGCAGGCTCCGCGGGTCGGCGAGGCCGGGGTCCCACAGGGACCACACGTCGAATCCGGCGGCGACGGCCTTCCGGACGACCCGGTACCGGGGCAGCACCAGCAGCAGCCGCCGGTCGTCGATACGACCCGCCATCGTCACGAGCCCGCCTCTCTCTTGTTGTTGGGGAGGAACCGGAGCCGGAACCCGGTGGGCTGGTGCCGCGGCAGGCAACGGACGCCGCGACGGGGCGAACGTTGCCTGATGCGGCACTAGGCGGCCGCTTCCCGGGGAACGCCCGGGAGGTAGTCGGCGACCGCGTCGACCAGGACGTCGAGGGCCTTGACCACGGAGGGCTCGGTGATGACGCCCTCGGGCGTGCGGAGCTCGATCGCGTTGCCGACCGCCACCTGCTCGCAGTCGATGAGCGCGGCACCGCAGTTGCCGAGGATCTGACGGACGTGCGGCTGCACGTTCTCCCCGCCGGCCGGGCCCGGGGAGGCGCTGACGACGGCCGTGGGCAGGCCCTCCAGCGGCGCGCGGTCCGCGTCGCCCGGCCGGGACAGCCAGTCCAGGGCGTTCTTGAGGACGCCCGACGGGTAGCCGTTGTAGGCGGGGCTGCTGATGATCAGCGCGTCGGCGGACGCGACCTGCGCCTTCGCGGCGAGCAGTTCGGGTGTGCCGCCGTCGCTCTCCAGGTCCTCGTCGAACAGCGGGAAGTGACGCAGCGACAGCTCCGTCACCTCGTAGCTCTCGTCCCGCTGCTCCAGCAGCCGCCGGACGGTGGCGATCACTGCGGCGTTCGCCGACTCCCGGCGGATGCTGCCGGAGGCGAGCACGATCTTGGGCATGGGTGTGAGTCCTCTCCGAGGTTCCTTGGTTCCTTCCGGGCACGCGACCCGGCTGCGGTCATGGAATGCCGAGCATGCCGGGGCCCGTTCCCGTCCCGTTCCCGTCCCGTTCCCGCCCGTCTCCCGTGCGCTGCCGCGTGCGGCACGGCACGGGAGACGGGCGGGGCGGCCGGGGAGATCCCGGGCCCCGCGCCGAGACGGACGGGGGAGAACCGTCTCGCGCGGGACCCGGAGGCGGGGGGTGGGGCCCGGTTGCTCCGGGACTGCGGGGGTGAGGACCGCCGGCGTGGGGGGTGTGGTGCTCCGGCGGAGTACGGGCCCCGGCCGGCCGGGGGACCACCGGCCGGGGCGCCGGGGGCCGCGTCGGTGCCGTGGTGGCGCCGGCGGCCCGGCGGGGGCGTCGGCTCAGCCGGCGATCGGCGCCACCCGGGGGCGGGCGAGCACCTTGTAGTCCTCGGTCCGGATCGCGACCGAGAGGTCGAGGCGGCCCGCGGTGAAGAAGATCTCCTCGTGCTCCAGCAGCGCCGGATCGACCGCGAGCTCCAGCTCCGGGCCGCAGGCGAAGGGGAGGACCGCGCCCCGTGGGGTCCCGCTGAGCCGCTCGGCCTCCTCCGGCGGGGTGAACGAGGCCGCCGTGCCGCCGAACAGCCGGGCCACCGCGACCAGGTCGACCGTCCGGTCGCCCGGTACCACCGCGACGACGTCCCGGATGACACGGCGGCCGCGCCTGACCCGGACCATGAGGCACCGGGCCGACTGCTCCAGCGGGCTGCCCCGGAGCCTGCTGGCCTCCTCGACACGGTCCTCCGGCGCGTGCGGGACGACCCGGTAGCGGGCTCCCCGCAGGTCGAACGTGGTCAGCAGGCGCGGCCAGTCACGGGAGTGCTCCGTGGCGGGAGCGGTGGTCTCCGGGGCGGGCGCGGGCGACGCGCCGGGCGTCTCACCGCGTGAGCGGTCGGTGTCGAGCAAGGTAGGCACCGGATCCCTCTCCTTAGGTTCCTGGGGGTCGTCCCCCGGTTCGCCGTGTGCTTTCCGCCGGCACCCGAAAGGTCGCAGACCCGCCTCCCCTTTCCCTCCCGCCCGGTTCCCGCCCCGCCCCCGTCCGGCCGGAGGAGCGCTGGAGTCCGCCTCGACGGACGAGCGCACCCCCCGGTTGATCTCCGAACGGTCGCGAGGTGGTAGCGGCTTGGTCAGGGGTTGCCGGGGTCGCGGCGGGGAATCAGGGAGACGCGTAGCGTGTTCGATGACATGGCAGGGGAAAGATCCTCCTTGAGCACTAGAGTCAATCCCTTTGCCTACCTATTACTCTTGAGCCAAGGCCACGCAGGGTGGCCATGGAGGAGTGAAATGAGGAGCAGCAACCCGGTCTTCTCGCGACGGGGGTTCAGCCGCGACAACGGCTACGCGGGCTTCAACACCGCGCCGCAGGCCGGGGGAGCAGCTGTCGGCACGCAGGCCAACCCGTACGCCCCGCAGGGCGCCAACCCCTACGCGACGAACCCGTACGCCCAGCAGGACCTGCAGCACGGCGCCCCGCCGCAGGCACCGGTCACCGCCGGCCGTATGACGATGGACGACGTCGTCATGCGCACGGGCCTGACCCTCGGCACGGTCGTCGTCGGCGCCGTCCTCGCCTGGACCCTCCTGCCGGTCTCGCCCGGCAGCTACGGCCTGGCCATCGGGGCCGCGCTGATCGCGTTCGTCCTGGCGATGGTGCAGTCCTTCAAGCGCAAGGCCGCGCCCGCGCTGATCCTCGCGTACGCCGCCTTCGAGGGCGTGTTCCTCGGCGTGATCAGCGAGATGTTCAACAGCCAGTGGGACGGCGCGCCCTTCCAGGCGGTGCTCGGCACCATGGCCGTCTCCGGCGCCACCCTCCTGGTCTACAAGGCCGGCTGGATCCGGGTCACCGCACGGTACGCCCGTGTCGGTCTGACCATCGCGGTCGCGTTCATCCTGGTGATGGCGGTCAACCTGCTGCTGGTCGTGTTCGGTGTCGCCCCCGACGGCGGTCTGCGCAGCATGGGCCCGCTCGGCGCGGTCGTCGGCATCATCGCGATCCTGCTCGGCGCGTTCTTCCTGACCCTCGACTTCAAGCAGATCGAGGACGGCATCGCGTACGGCGCCCCGCGTGAGGAGTCCTGGCTGGCCGCGTTCGGCCTCACCATGACCCTCGTGTGGATCTACATCGAGATGCTCCGTCTGGTCGCCATCTTCAGCGGCGACGACTAGCAGCAGCAGGAGGCGGGCCCGCGCCCGCCCTCCCGCAGCAGCAGGGCGAAGGGCCCCCGGACCTCACGGTCGGGGGGCCCTTCGCGGTGTCTCGGCGCCCTCAGCGGAGCTTCCTCGCGGCCCTCCTCAGGTCGTACTCATGAACGATCGCTTTGGCGTGGCCGTACGCGAGGTCGTACTCGTGCCGGAGCCAGCTGACCTTCTCCTCGAAGTTGAAGAGAGCGGGGCCTTCATCGACTTTGCGCAGCCAGTCGGCGACTTCACGACCGGTGCATTGGGGGATGCGGGCGAGCAGGTTGCGATGGGTCTCCTCGGAGAAGACTTGGGACATCGGCGCCTCCGGACGAAAGGGAATGTAAGCCGGTCCTTCAGGTCACGTTGCCTGAGTGGCGGCGTGTTGGCAACAGTCCGGTTCGTGCGCGTACGCTCGCGGCGTGCTTGATACGACGCCGCTGACCCGTGCCGTGGACCATTTCGCCGACCGGTTGCGGGCCGCGCCGCAGAGCCGGCTGCAACGGGGCGCCGCCGCGGAGGCACTGGGGCTGGCCAGGGAACTGGCACTGCGTGCCCAGCGGCTGGAGACGCCCGGTCAGGAGCCCCGGGAGATGCCGGACGCGGGCATGTTCGCCGCTGCGGACCAGGTGATGGTCGCCGGGAACGATCTCGCGCTCGTGCTGGCCGACGAGGCCGGGCTGGCGGAGGCGGTGGCGCTGGTGGAGGAGGCCCAGAAGAGGGCGGGTGTGTGATCCCGCGGGGCGGCCCGCACGGGTCGCCTACAGGGAGGCTATGACCCGGTCCGCCAGGATGTAGACCATGTCGTCGCCGCACTCGAAGGTGAGGGTGTACGCACCCGACACGCCCGAGCCGCCCAGCAGGACCGGGGTGTCACCGCCCTGGAGAGCCCTGGCGAGGCGCTCGGCGGTCTCCCGGTGACCGGGGGTCATGCACAGCGTGGTGCCGTCGGCGAAGACGTACACGTCGAGGGTGCCGAGGGGACCGGGGCGGACGTCGGCCAGTTCCGTGCGGGAGGCGGCCAGGTCCTCCAGACAGGCGACGGTGCGCTCGTGGTCGTCGGTGACCGGGGACTGCACCGGCACGAAGTCGGGGTGCGAGGGGTGGCGGCGGCGGGCCGCGGCCAGCTCCGCCGACTCCCCGGCGAACTCGTCGCCCTCCAGGCTCGGCTCGGTCACCGGTTCCAGGTGCTCCATGCCCGCGAAATCGGACTGCCGGGGCAGATACAGCTCGTTGTCGGGCAGACCCAGCAGCGTGGGCGCGTCGGAGGCGTCACGCGCCTCCTGGGCGGCCCAGAACGCGCGGGCCTCGGCCAGCTCACGCTCCCGTTCCTCGGCGAGCGCCTCGGCCACGGCGGCGCGTATCTCCTCCGTGTCCGCGGCCGGACGGGCGGCGGGCACGGAGGCCCGCGCACCGGCGGGACGGCTCTGTGCCAGTTCCGTCCGCAGAGCGGCGACCTGACGGCGCAGCCCGGTGAGGCTGCGCAGGACGGCGACGCCCACGGCGGCGGTGGCGGCCGTGGTGAGCAGCAAGGCGATCGGCATGGCGCTCACTGACGTACTCCCGGTTCAAAGTCGACCCCCGACTTCCTACATCAGCTTGAAGGGCGGACTAACCAGCTGTCAGTGCGTAACGTCACGAAAGGGACAGGACTTTGCCCGGCTGTTTCGTGGTGAAACGGCTCTGACCTGCGTAAATCGCTCCCCGGGGGGAGATAGGTCACATCCTGGGGGAGATTGGATCACAAAACGGCCCGGAGCCCCGGGGATTCCGGGGACTCCGGGCCGCACCGTCACGGTGGGTCTCCGCGCGGCTACGGTCGAGGGGTCAGCTGAGGCGCTCGATGACCATCGCCATGCCCTGGCCGCCGCCGACGCACATCGTCTCCAGGCCGAACTGCTTGTCGTGGAACTGGAGCGAGTTGATCAGGGTGCCGGTGATGCGGGCGCCGGTCATGCCGAAGGGGTGGCCGACGGCGATGGCGCCGCCGTTCACGTTCAGCTTCTCCAGCGGGATGTCCAGGTCGCGGTAGGAGGGGATCACCTGGGCGGCGAACGCCTCGTTGATCTCGACGAGGTCGATGTCGTCGATGGTCAGGCCGGCGCGGGAGAGGGCCTGCTTGGACGCCTCCACCGGGCCGTAGCCCATGATCTCGGGGGACAGGCCGGACACGCCGGTCGAGACGATCCGGGCGAGCGGGGTCAGGCCCAGCTCGCGGGCCTTGGTGTCGGACATGATCACGAGGGCGGCGGCGCCGTCGTTGAGCGGGCAGCAGTTGCCGGCGGTGACCAGGCCGTCCTCGCGGAAGACCGGCTTCAGCCCCTGCACGGCCTCCAGGGTGACGCCGGCGCGGGGGCCGTCGTCCTTGGCGACCACGGTGCCGTCGGGCAGCGTCACCGGGGTGATCTCGCGCTCCCAGAAGCCCTTCTTGATGGCTTCCTCGGCGAGGTTCTGCGAACGGACGCCGAACTCGTCCATGTCCGCGCGGGTCACACCCCAGGAACGGGCCAGGTTCTCGGCGGTCTGGCCCATCGAGATGTAGGCGTCGGGGAGCAGGCCGTCCTCGCGCGGGTCGTGCCAGGAGGCGCCGACCGACTTCGACACGGCCTCCGTGCGGGCCTCCGCCTCGGCGAAGACCGGGTTGTGGGTGTCGGGCATGCCGTCGCTGGTGCCCTTCACGCTGCGGGACACCATCTCGACGCCGGCCGAGATGAAGACGTCGCCCTCACCGGCCTTGATGGCGTGCAGGGCCATGCGGGAGGTCTGCAGCGAGGAGGAGCAGTAACGGGTGACGGTGCAGCCCGGCAGGTGGTCCATGCCCATCTGTACGGCGACGATCCGGCCGAGGTTGTGGCCCTGCTCGCCGCCGGGCAGACCGCAGCCGAGCATCAGGTCGTCGATGTCCTTGGGGTCCAGAGCCGGGATCTTGTCCAGGGCCGCCTGGATGATGGTGGCGGTCAGGTCGTCGGGGCGCAGGTCCTTGAGCGAGCCCTTGAAGGCGCGGCCGATGGGGGAGCGGGCGGCTGAGACGATCACGGCTTCGGGCATCACGGCTCCATTGGCGTACAGACGGTGCCCCCTGGTCGCGCGGGGCAGGGCTGTGGGGGAAGTTACCCGTACGTATGGTCAAGGTCACGGGCATGGGGGTGTGACTCCGACCGCACTTTTCTAAGCGCTTGCTTTTTCGGGTCGGGCGCCTCATGGCTCGGGGGCGCGTGCGCTTGGGCGGGCGCGGGTGGGTGGGGGCCGTTCGCGCGGTTCCCCGCGCCCCCGAAAGCGCTCGCGGCTGCGCCCCGTGCTTTTCTAAGGGGGAGGGCGGGCCGCATGCCCGTCCCTCCAGGGGCGCGGGGAACCGCGCGAGAAACCAGAACGGACCCGCACCCGCCCCAACCGCACGCCCCCCCGAGTCGGTAGGCGCCCGGCGCTACGCGGACGGCTCCGCCGCCGTGGGGGCCGGGTCCGTCGCCGGGACCCGCCGGCGCCGGCGGCGCTTCAGGAGGGCCCACGGCCCCCGCGGCCCCGTCGGCATCGCGGCCGTCACCTCCGTGCCGGCCTCGGACGCGGCCTCGGCGGCGGCGCGGGCGACCGGCAGGAAGCCCTCGCGGCGGGAGGCGTCGGGGCGCTCCTCCTCCGCGGGCCACAGGTTGAGCGCCGCGCACACGGTGGGCAGGACGGCCATCGCCGCCGTCGCGTAGCCCTCCGCGGAGGGGTGGTAGTTGTCGGGGCCGAACAGTTCCCGCGGGTTCGCCTCGAACTCGGGGCCCAGCAGGTCGCCCAGCGACACCGTGCGGCCGCCCTGTTCGACGACGCCGATCGTCTGGGCTGCGGCCAGCTGCCGGGACGCCCGTCGGGCGATCCAGCGCAGGGGCTGCTGCACGGGCTCGATCGTGCCGAGGTCGGGGCAGGTGCCGACGACGACCTCCGCGCCGGCCGTGCGCAGCCGGCGTACCGCGGCCGACAGGTGCCGCACGGAGCGGGTCGGCGGCATGCGATGGGTGACGTCGTTCGCGCCGATCATGATCACGCAGACGTCGGGGACCCGGGACGGGTCCTCCAGGACCAGCGCGACCTGGCGGTCCAGGTCGTCCGACTGGGCGCCCGGCAGCGCGACGTTCCGCAGCTCCACGGGGTGTTCCGCCACCGCCGCGAGCCCCGACGCGAGGAGCGCGCCCGGCGTCTGGCGGGCCCGGTGGACGCCCTGCCCCGCGGCGGTGGAGTCACCCAGCATGACCAGGCGGATCGGCGGGCCGTCGGTGACGTCGTAGGTGCCGTCGTGCGGGGCGAACGGGCCGAACGGGCGGCCGTGGCCACTGCCGTAGGAACGGCCGTAGGAACGGCCGTAGAGGCCCTCCGCGCTCGGCGGATGCGGACTGCTGCCGTTGCCGACGACCCGCTTGGCCATCCGCACCTCGGTCAGCAGCACGCCGACGGCCGCCGCACCGACCAGTCCGATGCCGCCCCCGCCGTACGCCGCGCCCGCCGCGATGCGCCGGGCCACCCTCGCTCTGGACATGCTCGACATGCGTCGCCGCCACCTCCTCGTAGCCGTACAACCACTCCTTGCCCCGTAGCGGCCCTCGGCCAATCCCTGGGGGAAGTGAACAGTGAGGAGATCAAGAGGGGCGGGGCTTAGGCTGGCGGGATCACGACCATCACTTTTGCGGCTCCGGAGACAACGGTGCAATTCCACGACTCGATGATCAGCCTCGTCGGCAACACCCCGCTCGTGAGGCTCAACAGCGTGACCGAGGGCATCCAGGCGACCGTCCTGGCCAAGGTTGAGTACTTCAATCCCGGCGGCTCCGTGAAGGACCGCATCGCCCTGCGCATGATCGAGGCGGCGGAGAAGAGCGGAGAGCTGAAGCCCGGCGGCACCATCGTCGAGCCGACCAGCGGCAACACGGGCGTCGGGCTCGCGATCGTCGCGCAGCAGAAGGGGTACAAGTGCATCTTCGTGTGCCCCGACAAGGTGAGCACCGACAAGATCAACGTGCTGCGGGCGTACGGCGCCGAGGTCGTGGTCTGCCCCACGGCCGTCGCCCCCGAGCACCCCGACTCGTACTACAACGTCTCCGACCGGCTGGTGCGCGAGACGCCCGGCGCCTGGAAGCCGGACCAGTACTCCAACCCCAACAACCCCGAGTCCCACTACCACTCGACCGGCCCTGAGCTGTGGCAGCAGACGGAGGGGCGCATCACCCACTTCGTGGCGGGCGTCGGCACCGGCGGCACCATCTCCGGCACCGGGCGCTACCTCAAGGAGGTGAGCGACGGCCGCGTCCAGGTCGTCGGCGCCGACCCCGAGGGCTCCGTGTACTCCGGCGGGTCGGGCCGGCCGTACCTGGTCGAGGGCGTCGGCGAGGACTTCTGGCCGACCGCCTACGACCGGAACGTCGCCGACGAGATCGTGGCCGTGTCCGACAAGGACTCGTTCCAGATGACCCGGCGGCTGGCCAAGGAGGAGGGCCTGCTGGTCGGCGGCTCCTGCGGCATGGCGGTCGTCGCCGCGCTGCGCGTCGCCGAGCGGCTCGGCCCGGACGACGTCGTGGTCGTGCTGCTCCCCGACAGCGGGCGCGGCTACCTCAGCAAGATCTTCAACGACGAGTGGATGGCCGACTACGGCTTCCTGGAGGACGAGGGGCCGAGCGCCCGCGTCGCCGACGTCCTCACCCACAAGGAGGGCGGCTCCATCCCCTCGCTCGTCCACATGCACCCGGACGAGACGGTCGGTCAGGCGATCGAGGTGCTGCGCGAGTACGGCGTCTCCCAGATGCCGATCGTGAAGCCGGGCGCCGGGCACCCGGACGTCATGGCCGCCGAGGTCGTCGGGTCCGTCGTCGAACGCGAGCTGCTCGACGCGCTGTTCACCCAGCGGGCCTCGCTCGACGACCCCCTGGAGAAGCACATGTCGGCGCCGCTGCCGCAGGTCGGCTCCGGTGAGCCGGTCGGCGACCTGATGTCCGTGCTCGGCCGGGCCGACGCGGCGATCGTGCTGGTCGAGGGCAAGCCGACCGGGGTCGTCAGCCGGCAGGACCTGCTCTCGTTCCTCGCCAAGGACGGCGTCAAGAAGTAGGCCGGACGGGAGGAATCACTCCAAGAGGGCCGCAAGGGTGAAGATGCGCGGGGGTATCCCGCTCGACTTCGCAGAAGTGGTACGAGCGCGTCACGTCCGCGCAGCACCCGCTTAACACGGGTCGGGCAGATTGAGGGGTGTCGGCAGGGCGGGAGCGGCTCCCCGCCCCGGCCGGCACCCGAAACGGCGTCAAGGACCTCCGGAGCGGCTCCCGGACCTCCATGGACGCCACGGACGCGAAGCCCGGCCTGACCCGGCCCGCGTCCCCGCGGGGACCGCCGTCGTCCCGCCCCCCGTCGCACGGGGGTGCGGCGGTCCCCGCGCACATCCCTCGCGCCCGGCGCACCCCTACTCCCGCGAGTCCGGGTCACCGGACCTGCCGCGCCCGCCCAGGCGCGGGGAGGTGCGCAGCGCCCAGGCCAGGTTCACCGCGACGATGCCCGCCCAGGTGACGAACAGGCCGCGGAGCCCGGCCACGCCGCCGCCGATGCCGGAGAGCGGGATGGCGACGACGAGGGAGACGACGCCGAAGCCGTAGCGCTCGCCCCAGGAATCGGTCGACCTCGGCGAACGGGCGCCGCGGGCCACCACCATCTGCTGCTCCGCGACCTGGCGCCGCACCCGGCGGTCGACCGCGCCGTCGATGCGCTGGTCCACCTTCTCCAGGAACGACTCCACCAGCGCGGACTCGTAGTCCTCCCCCAACTCCCTGCGCGCGTGCAGGGTCGCGGCGAGTTCCTTCTTCAGCTCGGCGTCCCCGAGCTGTGCCTCACGGGCATCCATTCCGGTCATGCCCCTCACGCTAGGCAGCCGCGACCCCTCCGGCACTGGGGACAGCCCCCCTCTTTCACCCCGGACGGGAAACAGCCGGTCGCGGTTGTCCGACTCCAGCACTATTCGGCCCCAACTCCCCCTCCCTCCAAGGGTGGAGAAGGTCTGCCCCGTGGAGGGATCACTCCGTGCGCCGCGCTCGACAGGATGAGTGCGTCCCGTACCCGTCGACCCGAGGACCTCATGCGCGCGCGCACCAGTCGAACAGCCCTCCTCGTGGCGGTCAGCGCCGTCACCACGCTGATCCCCGCACTGACCCCCACCGCGGCGTCCGCCGCGACGGACCCCCTGCGCCCCTACCTCACGCAGAAGCCCTCCTGGCACCGCTGCGACAAGTCGCTGCCCGCCTCCCTGCAGTGCGCCACGATCAAGGTGCCGCTCGACTACCGCAAACCGGGCGGCAAGAAGCTCGACCTCGCGATATCCCGGATGCGGACGAGCACCAAGAAGGAACGTCGCGGCGTGCTCCTGCTCAACCCGGGCGGTCCGGGCGGGCCGGGCGTCGACATGCCGTACTACCTGGCCGGTCAGCTGCCGAAGTCGGTGAAGAGGACGTACGACCTCGTCGGCTTCGACCCGCGGGGCGTCGGCTGGAGCTCCCCCGTCGGCTGCGGCCTGACGTCCGGCGAGCGGAACTGGGACCGGCCGTACAAGCCCGAGACGTTCGGCAAGGACGTCAAGTGGGCGCGGACCGTCGCGGAGAAGTGCGACAAGAAGCAGGGCGACAGGCTGCGCCACCTCACCACCCGCAACACCGCCCGGGACATGGACGTCATCCGCGCGGTGCTCGGCGAGAAGAAGATCTCCTACCTCGGGTACTCGTACGGCACCTACCTCGGCGCCGTCTACACGCAGATGTTCCCCAAGCGTTCCGACCGCTTCGTGCTGGACAGCGCCGTCGACCCGGCCCGGATCTGGCGCGGGATGATCCAGGTCTGGGCGGAGGGCGCCGAGCCCGCCTTCACCCGGTGGACCGAGTGGACGGCCGCGCGGAACACCACCTACAAGCTGGGCGCCACGCCCGAGGCCGTCCGCACGACGTTCTACGACCTGATCGCCCGGGCCGACCGCAAGCCGATCGACCTCGACGGCACCCAGCTGACCGGGGACGACATCCGCTCCGGCCTGCGGGCCACGTTCTTCGGCGGCGGGCGCGACGCCGCCGAAGCGGTCGTCGAGCTGAAGAAGGCCGCGGACCGGACCCCGTCCTCCGCCACCCGCGAGCCCACGACGCCCGAGCCCGTTCCGCCGTCCTTCGGCCGGGCCGTGCCCGACGACAACAGCGACGCCGCCTTCTGGGCCGTGGTCTGCGCCGACACCCGCAACTGGCCGCGCGACCCCGAGCAGTACCGCGCGGACGCGATCCGGGACAAGGCCGCCTACCCGCTGTACGGCGACTTCGCCTCCTCCGTCAAGCCGTGCGCCTTCTGGAAGAAGCAGGGCAGCGAGCCCGCCACCAAGGTCGGCAACAAGGTGGGCGCGCTGATCCTGCAGAACGAGTGGGACTCCCAGACTCCGCTGGTCAGCGGCCAGGGCCTGCGCCGCGTCATGAAGGGCGCGAAGATGGTCACGGTCGCCGGGGGTGTCGGACACGGCATCTACGGCACCAAGTCGTGCGCCGACAAGACGGCCACCGCCTACCTGACCACCGGCAGGCTCCCCGCCAAGGACATCACCTGCAAGGCCCGTCCGGGCGCGCAGGAACGCGCCACCCCCAACCTGCTGCCGCTCCCCACGCCCCCGGGCATCCCGGGCCTGACCGGCCGCTTCTGATCACCACGGCCCCTGGGGCGCCACCCGCGTGCGGGCGCGCCCCAGGGGTCCGGCGTGTCCGCACGCGCGCAGGCGACCGGGAGCCGAGCGGACCGGAACGTACGGAACGCACGGCTCCGCGAGAAAGAAGATGCATAGGCTCATGCAGACTTCCCGGTGACTGAATAGGGTGGGTGCCGCACCGCGCTGATCGAGGGAGGCGTGTCCCGTTCCGGCGCGGGCGGGAACGCGGAAGGGGAGCGCGGTATGAGCGCCGAGCGGAACACCGGCGGCACGGGGGCGGCGAGCGGTGCGGACAGCCCCGCCGCACGCCTCCAGACCCTGTTCGAGGGACACCGGCTGACGCCCACTCAGCGGCGGATCGCGCACAGCATGGTGCGGCGCGCCGCGGACGTGCCGTTCCTGTCGAGCGTGGAACTGGCGGAACTCGCCGGGGTGAGCCAGCCGTCGGTGACCCGGTTCGCGGTGGCGCTCGGCTTCGACGGGTACCCGGCGCTGCGCCGTCACCTGCGCGAGGTCGCCCCCGCCGAACCGGCCTCGGCCGCCGCCGCCCTCAACGAGTACCAGCAGGCCGTCGAGGCCGAGATCGAGAACCTGCGGCATCTGGCCGAGGTGCTCGCCGACCCCGCCCCGGTGGCACGGGCCGGGCGGCTGCTCGCCGCGTCCAGGCCGCTGCCGGTCCTCGGCCTGCGGGCCGCCGCCGCCCAGGCGTACGGCTTCGCGTACTTCGCCGGCAAGGTCCACCCCGACGTACGGCTGCTGCACGAGGGCGGCAGCATGCTCCACGACCGGATCGACGCGGCGGTGCGCGCCGGGGCGACCGCGCTGCTCTGCTTCGCGCTGCCCCGGCACCCCCGCGAGGTCGTCGACATCCTCGCGTACGCCAAGGAGACCGGACTGACGGTCGTCACCGTCGCCGACTCCGCGTTCGCGCCCGTCGCCAAGGTCTCCGACCTGCTGCTTCCCGCCGCCGTCGGGACCGGCCTCGCCTTCGACACCGCCTGCGCGCCGATGCTGCTCGGGCGGGTGCTGCTGGAGGCCATGTGCGACGACCTGCCCGAGGCGCAGGCGCGGCTGGAGGAGTTCGACGCGAAGGCCGCGGCCCGCGGGCTGTTCGTGGAGTAGTACCTCTTGGGTTTCGGCCCGGTCGGTGGTATCCGCTTTCTCAGGCACGTTTCACCTTCGCTGGTTACCGTGCCTGGCGACTGAACGTACGACTGGAAACCGAACCTGGGACACGGGAGGCGGGAGAGTGGCGCGCGGAGGACAGGGGCTGGCTCGGGTGGCCGTCGTGGTACGGGCCGGGGCGGCACCGATGTGGTGGCTCGGAGTGGTCGCGGCGGGCGCCGGTGCGGTGCCGTCGGGGGTGACCGGACGGCGGATCGGGGTGCTCGGCGGTGCGGTGTTGTTCATCGTCGCCGCCGTGCTCGTCGCGGCGCTGCGACGGGGACGGTACGCGGAACTGGCGCGCGGGGCCGCGCGGGCGGGCAAGCACGATGTGCTGCAGGACCGTGCGGTGACCCTGCGGAACTGGCGGCGCGGACACCGCTGGTGGCTGCTGCTCGCGTTCGCCGCGGCACTCGCGTCGTCGTTCGCCGTCCCGGCGGCGGGCGGGATGCTGCTGGCCGGCGTCGGCACGGGTCTGTGGCTCAAGGCGGGCCGCCTCGGCCGCCGGGAACGCGCCGACGGACACCTGCTGTGGGTCCGCGTCGACTGGCTCTCGTCCCGCGGCGGCGCCCCGGCCGGCAAGCGCGTCACCGCCTACCGCTCCACGGGCGATGCCGCGGGCGACGCCCGCCCCGGCGGCGGCAGGCGCCCCGCGAGGACGACGGTGAGCGGACGGGCGTAGTACGCCTCCTCGGCTCGGCGGGCGGACACGGGCCCGCCCCGGTCCGGCGGTGCCTGACCGGGGCGGGTTCGACGCGGCGTCAGTCCTCGCCGCGTGTGCGGAGGACCAGCAGCTTCGGACCGAGCACGCGTGTGAGGCCGGGCTCCTCGGCGGGCGCGGAGGCCCCGGCGGTCGTTTCGGCGGTGGACAGGAGAACCTCCCCGGTCGGTGATTCCGTCCGAGGGACTCTGCCCTGTGCCGGGCCGGAAAAGCCTGCGGGGACGATTCGCGGAGCTTCGTCGGAGCTTCGCGGATGTCCGGCTCAGGTGGCGCGCAGCGTCCGCTTGGCCAACTCGTACGCGGGGAGCATGTCCTCGTGCTCCCCGGTGTCGAGCCCGCCGAGGTGGACGACGACGGGGCCCTCGTCTGTCACGGTGAGGAAGGCCCGCTCCTTCTTCGTCTCCTCCAGCGCCTCACTGGTGGAGAGGTACGCGACCTCGGCACCGAAGACACCGGAGTCCGAGGTGAAGTCGCTGTACCTCGCCTCGCTGGTGTCGCCCTCGGCCGTCACGAACTCCTTCAGCAGCGCCCGCGCGTCCCCGGCCCCGGCGCCCGCCTCGCCGGTCCACACCCGGATGAAGCCGATGTTCCCGGCGGGCTTGGCGTCGATCTCGCACGCGGCGGTGAAGGGGCCCTGGTGCAGCAGCGCCTCGGCCAGTTCGGCGGCTGCCTCGCCCCCGCCCTCCGCGGGGCCGGTGTCGACGGCCTCCGCCTTCCAGTGCTCCGCCGTGTCGAAGGCGACCGGCAGCGCGCAGGCGGAACCGGCCGCGCCCACCGAACCGCCGCGCGCGGCGACCTTGTCCCCCGTGCCGGAGCCGGCGGAGTCCGCCGCCCCGCCCGCCGAGGCCGACGGCCCGGCCCCCTCGCCCTGCGCCGGCTGCGAGCACCCCGCCAGCAGACCGGCCAGCACCACCACCTGGGCGAGCGCCGCCCCCCGTACCGCTCCGCGCACCGTCACCTTCTCCTCTCGACCCGAGGCGGACACGGTAGCGGAGGGGGACAGCTTGACGTTCGTACGGGTGTGCGGATGTGGGGGTGGTGGAGTGTTCCTGACCAGGCACCTGGGCCGGGACACGCCTGGGCGGCGCGCCCCGGCCGGGGTGCGCCGCCTCGTGGGTGGGCCTTCGGGGCGTCAGACCTCCAGTTCCGCCTCGATCCTCCGCAACTGGTGCCGCGCCATCGCCAGGTTGGCCCGCTTGGCGTCGAGCACCAGGTACAGGAAGAGGCCGTTGCCGCCGCGGCCGGTGAGCAGCCGGATCAGGTGGTAGGCGTCGGAGAGGGTGATCAGGATGTCCTCGATCTCGCCCTTGAGGCCGAGATGCTCCATGGTGCGCAACTTGGCGCGCACGACGTCCGTGTTGCCCGCGGCGGCGACGGTGAGGTCGAACCCCTTGCTGCCGCCGATCGTGCCCAGTGCCATGCCGCTGGTGTAGTCGACGAGGGCGGCGCCGGTCGCGCCCTCGATCGACGCGAGGGCCTCTTTGAGTGCGGTCTCGGTGTTGGCCATGGTGTGCGGTGTCCTTTCAGCTCTCTGACGTGGTGGGTGCGTGGGGAGCGGTACGGGGGGTGGATCGTGCGGTCGTGGCGCCGGGCGTCCGGCGGGGCATGGTCGACCTGACCGTGGCCCTGGACGGCGTCTGCGCCGGGGTCGGTTCGGTGCCCGGGGGCGTGGTCTGGGCGAGGGACCTGGCCGGGCTCCGCCCGGTCGCCTCGGCCGGGCCCCTGGCCGCGGCCCGCCCGGCGACCGGGTCGGCAGCGCGGCGGGGCGAGGCGTCCACCAGCTCCCCGATGCGGGTGCCGGTCCGCCGGCCCTCCAGGTGCAGCCGGCCCACGTTGACCCGGTCCTGGGCGAGCAGCGTGAGCACGGCGGAGCCACCCGCCGCGTACGTCGCCACATAGCCCTGCTCGCCGCGCAGCAGCAGTTCGCGCAGGTCGCCCCGGCCGCCCGCGTCGGTGATGCGTACGGCGACGCCCAGTGCGGCGGCGGTGAGTGCGGCCAGGCCCTCCGGCTCCACGCCGGGGGTGTCGTGGGCCAGCACCAGCCCGTCCACGCTGGCCGCGAGCGCCCCGGTCAGCTGGGGCACACGGGCCCGCAACCGGTGCAGTTCGTCGAGGACTTCCGCCTCGGCGGCCATGGGTGATCTCCTCTCGGCGGGGCGCTCCCGCTGCCGCTCAAAGGGCCTCCAGCGCATCCCTGAGCCTTTGCAGTAGGGCGATGTCGGGGTCGGCGGTGACCAGCGGCCACGGTGGTGCGGGGACGGGGGCGGGATCGAGGTGCGGCGGGGTGGTGCCCGGTGCGTCGGCCGACGCCGGCGGGAGGGGGCCGGCAGCGGTGGCCGCCCCGGCCGGGGAGCCGTCCGCGGGGCCGTCGGGGCTGTCGTACACGTCGGGGAGCGGGGCCGCGTACGGGGCGGCGGCCGGTGTCGGCGGGGTGGGGCCCGGTGGGGTTCTGGGCGGGCGGGGTGGTGCGGGGGAGATCAGGCCCGCCGCGGCCAGCCGGCGGACGGCCACCAGGGTGTGGAAGGTGGGGCGGCCGAGGGTCACGGAGATGTCGGCGGCGGTGCGGAAGCCGTCGATCTGGTCGAGCACGGCCCCCTGGCGGATCGGGACCGGCGGGGAGGAGGGACCGGCCGCCCGTATCAGCGGGGCGTCGTCCGCCGCCGCGTCGGGCCAGATGCGGTGCAGCAGGTCCCTGCGGCGCAGCGCCTCCCGCGTGATCGTGGCCACCGGCACCGGGCGGATCGGTCCCAGCCAGTGCGCGGCCCCGTAGCGGAAGCGGGCCGGGGCGCTGCTCGGCCCCAGCACGAAGTACGCCGCGTCGAACATCGCGCCGGCGTGGCACAGTTCCAGCGTGCCCTTGGCGACCCGGCCGCTGTCGACGAGGAACCGTCCGACCCGCAGCCCGGCCCCCGCCGTGTCGACGGCCTCCCGCCAGCCGTCGGTGTCGAGGACGCCCCCGGCGCTGAGCAGTACGTCCAGCCCGGGTGACCGGGGGCTCTCGGCGTGCACCACCTCGCCGTCGGACAGGTAGAGCGAGCCCGACTCGCGCAGCAGGACGCCGGTGGCCCGCTCGGCGGCCAGCCGGTGCAGCATGGGCGAGACGGCGTGCCGGGTGCGCTCGCCGCGCACGGGCAGCGGGGGAGCCGACGTGATGATCACGGTCATGCCAGCACCAGCCGCCCCGCCATCTCGCCGAGCCGGATCCGGGCCAGCGCGAGGTTGCCGTCCGCCCTCGCCAGCCACAGATGCAGGAAGACACTGCTGTCGAACGTCGTCCGCACGAACCGCAGCACGTGGTACGTGTCCCGGTTGCTGACGATCAGGTCCTCGACCGGGAGATCGGCCCCGGACCAGTCCGAACCCTCCTCCGGGGCGAACGCCCGGTGCTCCGCCGCGAGCCGGGCCAGCTCCGCGGCCTCGGCCGCGGTCGTCTCGTGGTCACCGCCGGGCGCCTCCCCGACCGTGCCCAGCGCCAGTCCGCTGGTCCAGTCGACCACCGCGGCGCCCAGGGCACCGGGCAGCCTCATGGCCTCCACCAGACACTCGTCGATTCCGGGCACCGTGGCTCCCCTCCTGCCTGCGGTTCGGCTGAGTGACGCAGACGCTACGCAACGTGTGCGCGAGGAGTGAGCGATCTGGCAATTCCCAGCGGAACATGCGGAGGGGGGACTAAGGTGGGTCGACTTGCCTCATTTTCCCCGCCGTCGCGGCCCGTGAGCGCGACCAGTGTGCTGACCTGGGGTTATGTGCTCGATCCGGACATGGACCCCGAGCGGACCGCCGGACGTCCTCCATGGTGGGGGGAGTGCGGGGTGCGCGAACTGAAGCATTCGGCATGGCGCGCGCCCCCGAGTGCGCGAAGACGCGGGCGACCACGCGACCGGCCGCCGGCGACGCACGGGACCTCCCCGGCGGTCGGCGGGTGTCAGAGCCCCAGGAGCCCCGACCGCTCCCCGCCGCCCGACTCGGCGACGATCTCCTCCGTCGTCTGCGCCCGCCGGACCACCGCGAAGCGCACCCCGCCCTCGCCCGCACCGGGCGCGTAGCCGTGTATCGCGGGCCTCGGCAGCGAGTTGTACCCGTAGTGGTGGGCGAAGTAGTACGCCCCGGTGTCCAACGCGGCCACGTAGTCCCCCGGTTCGAGGTGCGGCAGGGAGCGCCCCCGCGCCAGCAGGTCCCCGGCGAAGCAGGCCGGTCCGGCCACGTCCTGCACGACCGCCGGCCCCTCCTTCACCCGCCCCTTGCCGTCGTACGCGGCGATCCGCAGCGGCCACGCCCCCGGCGCGTACACCGTCCGCGCCGCCACCTGCACCCCCGCGTGGGTGACCGCCACGGCCCGCCCGCCGGCGCTCTTGGTGTACTCCACGCGCGCGACCACCGCCCCGTGCTTGGCGAGCAGCGACCGCCCGAACTCGGTGACCAGCCCGTACCGCCCGTCGAACAGTCCCGGCACCGCCTCGGCCAGCAGCCGCGCGTACTGCGCGTGCGTCGGTGTCGCCGCCTCCGACGCGAAGTTCACCGGCAGTCCGCCGCCGATGTCGATCGTGTCGATCTGCTGCCGTCCGATCCGCCGGTTGATCTCCTCGGCGAGGTCGTACGTCTCCGCGACGCCCCGGGTCATCAGGGACAGCGGCATGCCCTGCGACCCGGAGTGCGCGTGCAGCCGGCTCAGCCAGGGCCGCTCCAGACACGCCCGTACCACCCACTCCCGGGCGCCCTCGTCCCGTAGCGGCACCCCGAACTTCGAGGTGGCCGTCGCGGTGGACAGCGCGTCGATCGCACCCCCGCCGACCTGGGGGTTCACCCGGATGCCCAGGGGTGAGCGGGTGGTGGCCGAGCGGACGAGCGCGTCCAGGCGCTCCAGCTCCTGCGGATTGTCCGCGTTGACGGCGATGCCCAGCGCCAGTGCCTCCCGCAGCTCCGCCGGGGTCTTGGCGGGGGAGTCCAGCACGGTCTGCCGGGGCGGCACCCCGGCGGCCCGCGCCAGGGCCAGCTCGCCGGCGCTCGCGACCTCCGCGCCGATCCCCGCCTCGTGCAGCAGCCGCAGCACCGGCACCAGTGGTGTCGCCTTCACCGCGAACGCGTGCAGCACCGGCGTGCCCGGCGCCGTCACCTCGTCGAACGCGCGCCGCAGCGCCGCCGCCGACGCCCGGATCCCGGCGACGTCCAGCAGTCCGATCAGCGGCGTGCCGGGCCCGAGCAGCCCCTGCTCCACGGCCGCCCGCACGGCGTCGTCCCGCCGGGCCGCGCGCTCGTCGTCCGTCTCGGACAGGCGGAGCGTGCGCTCGCCGTCCGCCTCGGCGGACCCCGTCCCGCCGGCCCCGCGCGTCGCGTCTCCCATCTCGTCCCCCCGTGGTGGTGTCGTTCCCGGGCTCACGCACCCAGTGTGTCCAGCCAAACATCCGCGGCGCGCCGGCGCTGGCGTACGGGCGTATTGACTAGCTCTATTCATCGAGTCAGGATGTGAATAGTTGCTGTAAATCGAGGAGGCAGACCCGTGTCAGGACCACGCCCTGTTCGAGCCCCGCGCGGTACGGAACTGAGCACGCTGGGCTGGCAGCAGGAAGCCGCCCTCCGCATGCTGCAGAACAACCTCGACCCCGAGGTCGCCGAACACCCCGACAAACTCGTCGTCTACGGCGGCACGGGCAAGGCCGCCCGCGACTGGCGCTCCTTCGACGCCATGGTCCGCACGCTGCGGACCCTCAAGCAGGACGAGACGATGCTCGTCCAGTCCGGCCGCCCCGTCGGCGTCATGCAGACCCACGAGTGGGCCCCGCGCGTCCTCATCGCCAACTCCAACCTCGTCGGCGACTGGGCGAACTGGGAGGAGTTCCGCCGCCTCGAACAGCTCGGCCTGACCATGTACGGCCAGATGACCGCCGGCTCCTGGATCTACATCGGCACCCAGGGCATCCTCCAGGGCACCTACGAGACCTTCGCGGCCGTCGCCGCCAAGAAGTTCGGCGGCACCCTCGCCGGGACCATCACCCTCACCGCCGGCCTCGGCGGCATGGGCGGCGCCCAGCCGCTCGCCGTCACCATGAACGACGGCGTCGCGCTCTGCATCGACTGCGACCCGCGCGCGATCGAGCGCCGCATCGAGCACCGCTACCTGGACGTGCGGGCCGACTCCCTCGACCACGCCCTGCGGCTGGCCACCGAGGCCCGTGACGCCCGCCGCCCGCTGTCCATCGGCGTCCTCGGCAATGCCGCCGAGCTGGTACCGCAGCTCCTCGCCAGGGGCGCCCCCATCGACATCGTCACGGACCAGACCTCGGCCCACGACCCCCTGTCGTACCTCCCCGTGGGTGTCGACTTCGACGACATGGCCGCCTACGCCGCCAAGGACCCGGCCGGCTTCACCACCCGCGCCCGCGAGTCCATGGCCCGGCACGTCGAGGCCATGGTCGGCTTCCAGGACGCCGGCGCCGAGGTCTTCGACTACGGCAACTCCATCCGCGGCGAGGCCCAGCTCGCCGGGTACGACCGCGCGTTCGCCTTCCCCGGCTTCGTCCCCGCCTACATCCGCCCCCTGTTCTGCGAGGGCAAGGGCCCCTTCCGCTGGGCGGCGCTCTCCGGCGACCCCGCCGACATCGCGAAGACCGACAAGGCGATCCTCGACCTCTTCCCCGAGAACGAGTCCCTCCACCGCTGGATCAGGATGGCCGGCGAGCGCGTCCACTTCCAGGGCCTGCCCGCCCGTATCTGCTGGCTCGGCTACGGCGAGCGCGACAAGGCCGGCGAGCGCTTCAACGACATGGTCGCGAGCGGCGAACTGGCCGCCCCGCTGGCCATCGGCCGCGACCACCTCGACTGCGGCTCCGTCGCCTCCCCCTACCGCGAGACCGAGGCCATGCTCGACGGCTCGGACGCCATCGCCGACTGGCCGCTGCTCAACGCCATGGTCAACGTCGCCTCCGGCGCCTCCTGGGTCTCCCTCCACCACGGCGGCGGCGTCGGCATGGGCCGCTCGATCCACGCCGGCCAGGTCACCGTCGCCGACGGCACGAAGCTGGGCGGCGAGAAGATCCGCCGCGTCCTCACCAACGACCCCGGCATGGGCGTCATCCGCCATGTCGACGCCGGCTACGACATCGCCGAGTCGGTCGCCGACGAGCGCGGCGTGCGGGTGCCGATGCGCGAGGGCGCCGAAGCCGCGCACGGCGAGGGTGAGGACGCGTGACCCCGAGCCACGGCGGCCACGACGGCGGCTCCCCGGCGGGGGCCGCCCCCTCACCGGCACCCGCGGGCCCGGCCGGACCGGGCGGCGCCTCCTTCCACGAGATGTGGCGCGACCTGCGCCCGGTCGGACGGCACCCCGGCTCCGGCGGGTACCGCCGTTACGCCTGGACCGGCGCCGACGCCGAGTGCCGGGCCTGGTTCGAGGAGCAGGCCCGTGACCGGGGCCTGGACTACGAGGTCGACCGCAACGGCAACCAGTGGGCCTGGCTCGGCGACCCCCGCCGGGGCGACGCCGTCGTCACCGGGTCCCACCTCGACTCCGTGCCCGACGGCGGCGCCTTCGACGGTCCCCTCGGCGTCGTGTCCGCCTTCGCCGCGCTCGACGAACTCCGCGCCCGGGGCGCCCGGTTCGACAGGCCGCTCGGGATCGTGAACTTCGGCGACGAGGAGGGCGCCCGCTTCGGCCTCGCCTGTGTGGGCTCCCGGCTCAGCTCCGGGCAGCTGACCGTCGAACAGGCCCACCGGCTGACCGACGGCGACGGGATGACCCTGCCGCAGGCGATGGAGGCCGCCGGGTACGACCCGGACGGCATCGGCGCCGACCCCGAACGGCTCGCCCGGATCGGCGCGTTCGTCGAACTGCACGTCGAACAGGGCCGGGCGCTGGACCTGTCCGGCGACGCCGTCGGCATCGCCAGCGCGATCTGGCCGCACGGACGGTGGCGCTTCGACTTCCGGGGCGAGGCCAACCACGCGGGCACCACCCGGCTCGTCGACCGCCGCGACCCCATGCTGTCGTACGCGGAGACCGTGCTCGCCGCCCGCCGCGAGGCACGGCTCGCGGGCGCCGTCGCCACCTTCGGCAAGATCTCCGTCGAACCCAACGGCGTGAACGCCATCCCCTCCCTGGTCCGCGGCTGGCTCGACTCCCGCGCCGAGGACCAGCAGACGCTGGACACGGTCGTCGCCGCCGTCGAGGAGGCGGCCCGCGACCACGCCCGGCTCCACGGGGTCGAACTGGACGTCGTCCGCGAGTCCTTCACCCCGGTCGTCGAGTTCGAGCACGCCCTGCGCGACGAACTCGCCCGCATTCTCGGCCATGGCGCCGCCGAGCTGAAGGTGCCGGTGCTCGGGACCGGAGCCGGACACGACGCGGGGATCCTCTCCGGCCACGTCCCGACCGCCATGCTGTTCGTACGCAACCCCACCGGCGTCTCGCACTCCCCGGCCGAGCACGCCGCCGAGGACGACTGCCTGGCCGGGGTGACCGCGCTCGCCGACGTACTGGAAGGGCTGGCCCGCAGGTGACGCAGACGACCTACTGGCTGGAACACGCCTGGCTCGGCGCCGACGTCGAGTCGGGCGTCACCCTGACCGTGGACGGGCCGGGCGGCCCGCGGGCCGGACGCATCACCGCCGTCCGCACCGGCACCCCCGCCCCGCCCCCCGGCGCCGAACCCCTCAGGGGACTCACCCTCCCCGGACTCGCCAACGCCCACAGCCACGCCTTCCACCGGGCCCTGCGCGCCACCGTCCAGGTCGGCTCGGGCACCTTCTGGACCTGGCGCGAGGTCATGTACCAGGTGGCGCACCGGCTGACCCCCGACAGCTACCACGCTCTCGCCCGCGCCGTGTACGCCGAGATGGCGCTCGCCGGCATCACCGCCGTCGGCGAGTTCCACTACGTGCACCACGCGCCCGGCGGCACCCCTTACGCCGACCCGAACGCGATGGGCGAGGCACTGATCGCGGCCGCCGCCGAGGCCGGGATCCGGATCACCCTCCTCGACACCGCCTACCTCTCCTCCGGGTTCGGCCAGGCACCCGACCGGCACCAGCTCCGCTTCTCCGACGGCACCGCGGACGCCTGGGCCGAACGCTGCTCCGCCCTCAAGGAACGGGACCACGCGCGGATCGGGGCCGCCATCCACTCCGTACGGGCCGTGCCCGCCGGACAACTGGCCACCGTGGCCCGCTGGGCCGAGGAAAGGCGGGCCCCGCTGCACGTCCACCTCTCGGAGCAGACGGCCGAGAACGACGCCTGCGCGCAGGCGCACGGCCGCACCCCGACCCGGCTCCTCGCCGACCACGGGGTCCTGGGGCCCCGCACCACCGGCGTCCACAACACCCACCTCACCGACACCGACATCGCGCTGATCGGCGGCAGCGGCACCGGCACCTGCATGTGCCCCACCACCGAACGCGACCTCGCCGACGGCATCGGACCCGCCGTCGCCCTCCAACGGGCCGGCTCCCCGCTCTGCCTCGGCTCCGACAGCCACGCCGTCATCGACCTGTTCGAGGAGGCACGCGCGATGGAGCTGAACGAACGGCTCCGCAGCCGCACCCGCGGCCACTGGACGGCGGCGGCCCTCCTGCGGGCGGCCACCGCAGACGGCCACGCGGCGCTCGGCTGGGACGAGGCCGGCACCCTGGAGCCCGGAGCGCTCGCCGACTTCACGACGATCGCGCTCGACTCCGTCAGGACGGCAGGCCCGCTTCCACGGCTGGGCGCGGAGACGGCTGTATTCGCCGCGTCGGCAGCAGACGTGTCGCACACGGTCGTGGGCGGTCGGCACGTCGTGCGGGACGGGGCGCACGCCCTCGTACCGGATGTGCCGACGGCGCTCGCCGAGGCCGTCGCAGCCCTGCGGGGATGAGGCCCGCCCGCGCACCCGACCCCGATCCCGACCCGACCGCCGACCAGGCCACCAAGGACGCCATGAGCAGCCCGACGACCGACAGCCCCGCCCACTCCGCGAGCACCGCCAGCACGCTCATCACCAACATCGCTGCCCTGGTCACCAACGACCCCTCCCTCGGCGACGGATCCCCTCTCGGTCTGATCCGGGACGCGGCACTCGTCATCGACGGTCCACGCGTCGCGTGGACCGGTGACCGAAGCAAAGCACCCGCCACTGACAACCGGGTCGACGCCGGGGGCCGGGCGGTGCTCCCGGGCTTCGTGGACTCCCACTCCCACCTCGTCTTCGCGGGCGACCGGACCGAGGAGTTCAACGCCCGGATGTCCGGCCGGGCCTACACCGCCGGCGGCATCCGCACCACCGTCGCCGCCACCCGCGCCGCCACCGACGAGGAACTGGAGGCCAACCTCGTCCGCTACCTGCGCGAGGCACTGCGCCAGGGCACGACCACCTTCGAGACGAAGTCCGGCTACGGCCTGACCGTCGAGGACGAGGCGCGGGCCCTGCGCATCGCCGCCCGGCACACCGACGAGGTGACCTACCTCGGCGCGCACATCGTGTCCCCGGACCACGCCGAGGACCCGGCCGCGTACGTGGCCCTGGTCACCGGCGAGATGCTCGACGCCTGCGCCCCGTACGCCCGTTGGATCGACGTCTTCTGCGAGAAGGGCGCCTTCGACGGCGACCAGGCCCGCGCCGTCCTCACCGCGGGCAGGGCCCGGGGGCTGCACCCGCGCATCCACGCCAACCAGCTCTCGTACGGCCCCGGCGTGCAGCTCGCCGTCGAACTGGACGCGGCGAGCGCCGACCACTGCACCCATCTGACCGACGCCGACGTGGACGCCCTCGCCCACAGCCGCACGGTCGCCACCCTGCTTCCCGGCGCCGAGTTCTCCACCCGTGCCGCGTGGCCGGACGCCCGCCGCCTGCTCGACGCGGGCGTCACCGTCGCCCTGTCGACCGACTGCAACCCGGGCTCGTCCTTCACCTCGTCGGTGCCGTTCTGTGTCGCGCTCGCCGTGCGGGACATGGGGATGACGCCGGACGAGGCGGTCTGGTCGGCCACGGCCGGGGGCGCGCGGGCGCTGCGCCGGGACGACGTCGGCCGCCTCTCCCCGGGCGCGTACGCCGACCTGGTCCTGCTGGACGCGCCCAGCCATGTCCACCTCGCCTACCGGCCGGGCGTCCCCCTGGTCACCGGTGTGTGGCGCCGGGGTGTGCGCGAGGTCTGAGCCGGGGCCCGGACACGGTTCGGCCGGGTGCGGGAGGAACATGGCTCCCGCCGCACCCGGCCGAACCGTCTCGTCGTGCCCGACGCGGACTACTCGTCGAGGGTCAGCCCCTTGCGCAGGCGGACCAGCGTGCGGGACAGCAGCCGGGACACGTGCATCTGCGAGATGCCCAGCTCGTCCCCGATCTCGGACTGCGTCATGTTGGCGACGAACCTGAGGGAGAGGATCTTCCGGTCGCGTGGTGCCAGCCCGGCGATCAGGGGCTTCAGGGACTCGACGTACTCGATGCCCTCCAGCCCGTGGTCCTCGTAGCCGATGCGGTCGGCCAGCGTGCCCTCGGAGTCGTCCTCCTCGGGCTGGGCGTCCAGCGACGAGGCCGTATAGGCGTTCGACGCGGCCATGCCCTCGACGACCTCGTCGTTCGTGAGGCCCAGGCGCTCCGCCAACTCTGCCACTGTCGGAGCGCGATCGAGCTTCTGGGACAGCTCGTCGCCGGCCTTGGCCAGGTCGAGGCGGAGCTCCTGGAGTCTGCGCGGAACCCGCACGGACCAGCTCGTGTCACGGAAGAAACGCTTGATCTCGCCGACGATCGTCGGCATCGCGAAGGTGGGGAACTCGACGCCTCGGCTCAGCTCGAAGCGGTCGATGGCCTTGATCAGGCCGATCGTCCCGACCTGGATGATGTCGTCCATCGGTTCGCTGCGCGAGCGGAACCGGGAGGCGGCGAACTTCACGAGCGCGAGGTTCAGCTCCACCAGGGTATTGCGGACGTACGCGTAGTCGTGGGTGCCTTCCTCGAGCGATTCGAGACGCTCGAAGAGGGTCTTGGACAAGGCCCGTGCGTCCACCGGCCCCACCTCGTCGTACGGGGGGATCTCCGGAAGGTCGGCGAGCGGGTCGCCCGATGGGTGGGCGATGTCGTCGAGACCGTCTTCCGGAGAGGGTGTCGACGTCGCCCGCTGGGTATGCGATTCGTCGAGCCGGGGTGACATGATGTCCTCCATCGTTCTCGGCATATGGCCGCCGATGCCCATACGTGCACTGCGGTGTGCGGCGCCTCCGAAGCCGGCCGTGTCGATTGGTGTCACCACTAGGCCTACCCGGTTCCGGGACACCGTTGCAAGTTCCCACTGTGGCGAAATGTCCGTTTGCGGGTGATTGTTCGGGTGTCGGGGAGTGTGGAGAAGGCGTAGTGTTCGAGGGCGAGTCAGCAGCCACGACGGTCGGGAGAGATGACGGCATGGACCGTGGGACGGTCGGCAGCGCACAGTCGGGCCGGCTACGGGTCGAAGTGCGGGAAGAGGGCGCCAGCGCCGTCGTGACCCCGGCGGGTGAGCTCGATCACCACACCGCCGATCTGTTGCGCGAGCCGCTCGAAGGCTGCCTGGACAAGGGCTTCGCCCGCCTTGTGGTGGACTGCACACAACTGGAGTTCTGTGACTCCACCGGACTCAACGTCCTGCTGGGCGTCCGCCTGCGGGCGGAGGCCGCGGGCGGTGGGGTCCATCTGGCGGGGATGCTGCCGGCGGTCGCCCGGGTCTTCGAGATCACCGGAGCCGAGGCCGTCTTCACCGTCCACGACACCGTCGAGGCGGCCCTGTCCTCCTAGGTCCCGCACGCCGACCGCCCCGCGGTCGGCTGCCCCCCTGCCGGCCGGACCGTCCGCGGGGAGGGCCTGCGCGCGTGCCCCTCCTGACCGGCGGGTTACTGGCGTCACAGGTTTCGTGCCGAAAACGTGGGTGTTCTGACGGTTCGCTCGGGCAGGAGACATCCTGAACGGGTCGCACACGCCGGCCGACGGCCGGGCGGCCACGACGGAGAGACGGATGGCACACCGATGACTGCAGCGATAAGCACGTGCCGCGGGCCCCGTTCCCGCACTCTTGAGTCCTGATACATGAACTGGTGAATCGGTGAGGTGAAGCGCTGATGAGCACCACCCGGCCTGTCTCGCCGGGCGACCGCGGCCCGGAACCGGGCGTCGGCGGCGCTTCCGGAGCGCCCGGAGAGGACCGTCCCGCGGCCACGGCCGCCGGACGGTCCCGTCGGCTGGGCTTCGACGGCGAGAGCGGCGTGGTCCCGCTCGCCCGTGACTTCACCCGCCAGGCGCTGTACGAGTGGGGGTGGCTGCCGGCCGCCACCGCGGACCAACGGGCCGCCGCCGAGGACGTGCTGCTGGTGGTGTCCGAGCTGGTCACGAACGCCTGCCTGCACGCCGGGGGGCCCGCCGAGCTGCGGATCAGCTGCGACAACAAGGTGCTGCGCATCGAGGTCGCCGACCGGGGAGCGGGGAATCCGGCGCCGCGCACACCGCACCGGGCGGGACGGCCCGGCGGGCACGGCATGTTCATCGTGCAGCGGCTGTGCCTCGACTGGGGGGTCGTGCGCACGCCGGGCGCCTCCGGCAAGACCGTGTGGGCGGAGCTGGGCGCCCCGGCCTGAGCCGTCGCCGCGGCCCCGCGGCACCCGGGGGCGCGGAGCGCCGCCGGGCGCGCCCACACACATCCGACACCCGCGCGTGTCTTCCCTCCTCGGGACCCCCGGCGTACCTTGAGCGGCCGATCTGATGTTCCGTCAGAATGTGGGGTGCCGAGGTGTCGTACCGGACGTACCAGAAACGAACCGCCGCGCTCACGTCCCTCGTGGCCCTGGCCGGCTCGGCGGTGCTGATGGCCGCCCCGGTGGCCCACGCCGAGGTCGTCGACGTCACGTACAACTGCAAGACCCCGATCGGGGACAAGTCCGCCGTCTCGCCCATCGACATCAAGGGCGTGCAGCGGGGCGACGGTTACCGCATCACCATGTCGTGGCAGAAGGGCGTCTCCTCCAGCCCGGTGGAGCTGGGCAAGGGCGCGATGAACCCGAGCGCCACGATCAGGCTGAGCGGGGCCGAGAGCGGCACGCTCACGGTCACGGGACCGGCCAACCAGGAGGCCGTTCCGGCCAACACCCCCATCAAGATCAACGACTTGAGCGGGACGTACACCCCGAAGAAGACCGGCAAGGTCGACTTCACCGCCGGGGTGCTCACCATCAAGGCCCTCGGCACGGTCACCACCTGCACCCCGGGCAACGATCCGGGGCCGTCGCTGACGCTGGACGTCACCGCGGCGGGCGGGGGCGGGTCCGGCGGGTCCGGGGGCACGGCCTCCGGCGGGACGAACGGTGCCGGCGGGTCCGGCGGCGAACTGCCGCGGACCGGCCCCCTGGACTCGGCGGTCGCCCTCGGCACGCTCGGCGGCACGGTGCTGCTCGCGGGGGCCGCGGGGGCGCTGTGGCTGACCCGCAGGAACCAGACCGCGCGCCGCTGACGGGAGCGGTGACGTGAGGAGTACGCGGACGGCCGCCGTGGTGGCCGTGCTCGCGCTGGCTTTCGCGCTCGTCGCGCCGCTCGGCGGCGGGGCCGGCCCGGCCGTGGCGGCGGACGGGCCGGCCGTGACGCTGTCCACGTCGCAGGCGGGCACCGGCGGTTCCCTCACCGTCACCGGCGGCGGCTGGCGGCCGAGGGCGCTGCTGATGATCCTGATCTGCGGTCGATCCACGCCGTCACGAGGGGTGCCGGGCGGCACCGACTCCTGCGCCAACGCCGACGGCCGCGCCGTGACCGCCGACGCCGAGGGCGACTTCAGCCGGCGGGTGCCCGTGGCGGAGCCACCGGTGCCGTGCCCGTGCGTGGTGCGCGTCGCCACCATCACCGGGAAGAAGGCGGAGGCCTTCGCGGCCTTCCAGGTCGCCGGGCACTCGGTCGAACCGCTGCCCCCGGAGACCACCGGCGGACGGCTCTCGGTGCTGACCGACACGGAGTTGAGGGGCACGAGCGGGCTGCTGACCTGGTTCGGGGCCCCGGCCACCCGCGAACTCGTCCTCACCGTCGGCAATGTGGGCGCCTCCCCGGTCGACAACCCCGTCTTCCGGGTCGGCACCTCGCACGGGGTGTACGCGCCGCAGTGGGAGGACCACCAGTGGCGCGGCACGATCGAGCCCGGCCGCACGGCACGCGTGTCCCTGCCCGTCGAACTCCCCGCCGGGGCGCACGGCGACTACACCGTCTCCCTCACCTACGGCGGCAAGGTCCTCGCCGAGCACCCCTGGGGCGTCGGCCGCCCCTGGGGGGTCACCGTCTTCTGGCTCCTGCTCTGCCTCGTCGTGCCGGCCGCGCTGTTCCGCGTCGGGCTGGCCGTGGTGGACCGGTTCCGGCCGCGCCGTACGGCCGCCGGCCGGGGGTCCCGCAGGTCACCGCTGTCCGGGCTCACCCGCGGGCTTCCCCGGTGGGGCGCCTCGACGGGGGCGCACGCCGGACCCCGCCCGGCGCCGTCCGGGGCCCGCACCCCGTCTCGTTCGACCCCGGCCCTGCCGTGGTTCACCCCGGACTCCGGTCCGGGGGCCACGGCGGCCGGCGCGCTCTCCGCACCGAGGGAAGACAGCCCCACGACTCCGACCAGAGAGGGAAGCGCGTGAGAGCGCAGCGAAGAGCCAGTGCACTCGGGGTCGCCCTGATGCTCGGCGGGGCCGGTGCCCTGCTCGGGGCGGCGGCCGTGCCGGCGTACGCGGGCGAGGTGGCGTACGCGACGAAGTGCGTGCCGCCGCCGATCTCCGGGCTGCCGCCCGTCGAGGGCACGACCAAGGTGGAGATCAGCGCCCCGAGCACGGCGAAGGTCGGCGACGAGGTCGAGGTGGTGTGGACGTTCGTCCAGGCCGCGTCCAGGAACCCCGACCTCATCGACCTGCCCGCCGACTCGGTCCAGCCGAGCGGCACGCTCAGGGCCGCCGGGGCGCAGACCGCCGACATCGCCATGAAGGGCCCGCGGGAGAACCCCGCCATCCCCAAGGGCGCCCCCATGGTCCTCTCCACCATGAAGGGCACCCTGAAGCTCACGGCACCCGGCGCGGTGACCCTGACACCCGACGCGTACGCCATCGACGTCTACTCGACCGAGACCAGGTGCGCCCCGGCCGTGCCGGTGGCCGCCGGGGCGACGATCGACGTCACGGGCGGCGGCGGTACGTCGGGCGGCACGGGCGGCAGCGGCACGAGCGGCACCACCGGCACGAGCGGGAGCACGTCGTCGGGCGGGACGACGGAGGGCGGGACGACCGGCGGGACCACGACCTCGGGCACCACGTCCGGAGGCACCACGTCCGGCGGCACGACGGACGGTGGTACGACCGATGGCGGTACGACGGACGGCGGTACGGCCTCCGGCGGTACCGACGGCGGCGGCTCCGCCACGGGCGGCGGCGGTGGCGGGCAGACCGACTTCCCCGGCAAGGAGGTGCGGGTCCCGTACGACTGCGTGACGCCCATCGGCGACCGGAGCGTGGTCTCGCCGGTGCAGATCGACGCCACCAAGGACGGCGGGAGTTTCGACCTCACCGTGGGGTTCAGGAAGTCGGTGATGGACAGCCCCGCCGACATCCCCGCGGACTCGGTGAAGCCCGCCATGGAGATCGTCCTCGGCGGGGCCGACACGGGCTCGGTCCGGGTCGAGGGACCGACGAACGCCGAGCCGATCAAGGCGGGCGACCCCATGGAGATCCCCGACCTCACCGGCACCTACAAGCCGGGCGCGAGCGGTGAGTCCACGCTGGCCCCCGGCGTGCTGACGATCAAGGCGCTGGGGACGACCACCACGTGCACCCCGGCCGAGTCGCTGGTCTCGCTCACCCTCGACACGCAGGAGCAGCCGGGCGGCGCGGCGGGCGGCTCCTCGTCGCCGGGTTCCGTGGGCGGCGGCTCCGCGTCCGGCTCGGGAACGGCCTCCGGGGGCGCCACGGGCGGCGGCCTCGCGGACACGGGCGTGGACGTCGGTCAGGGCACGCGCAAGGCGCTGGCCCTCGTCGCCGGCACGACGGCGCTGCTCGGCGGGGCGGTCTTCACCTTCATGCCGCGCCGGTATCTGCGCTGAGCCCCACGCCCGGCGGCCGGGGCTGAGCCCCACGCCCGGCGGCCGGGGCTGAGCCCCAGACCCGGCGGCGGGGTCCGGACAAGCCCACGGGGCGGCCGGGGCGGCCGGGGCGGCCGGGGCGGCCGGGGCGGCCGGGGCGGCCGGGGCGGCCGGGCTCAGCGCACGTCGCCCATGAGCCGCTTGACCTTGTTGCGGTACATGTACAGCGCGACACCGGCGAGCGCGGCCAGGGCGGCCTCGACGGCGACGAAGCCCGCGCGGTCGAGGTTGACCCCGCCGACGGCCTCGTTGGAGAGCAGCGCGGTGACGGAGTCGCCCGCGCTGACCGCGAGGAACCAGACGCCCATCATCTGGGAGGCGTACTTCACCGGCGCCATCTTCGTCGTGACGGACAGGCCCACCGGGGAGAGCGTCAGCTCACCGAGGGTCTGCACGAAGTAGATCCCGGCGATCCACAGCGCGGCGGCCTTCTCGCCGTCCCCGGCGACCGCCAGCGGCGCCAGGAAGAGGAAGAACGACGCACCGATCAGCAGCAGCGCCGCCGAGAACTTCACGATGGTGCTCGGCTCCTTGCCGCGCCGGTTCAGCCACACCCACAGCCAGGCGAAGACGGGCGCCGCCGCCATGATCATCAGCGGGTTCAGGGACTGGTACCAGGAGACGGGGAACTCCCAGCCGAGCACGCTGTTGTCGGCCGACTCGCTGGCGAAGACGGCCAGCGTCGAGGCGCCCTGGTCGTAGATCATCCAGAAGATCGCCGCGGCGACGAAGAACCAGACGAACGCCGACATCTTCGACTGCTCGGTGGTGTCCAGGTCGCGGTCGCGCTTGATCCGGGCGATCACCCAGATCGGCACGATCAGACCGATGAGGGTGACCGGGATCACCGCCCAGTTCACGGTGTAGTGGCCGGACAGGGCGAGGACGCCGTAGAAGACGACCGGGACGGCCAGCCACAGCAGGGCCTTGCGCAGGACGGCCGACTTCTCGGCGGCGGGCATCGGCGTGGGGACGATGTCGCTGCGCGCGCTCAGGTGGCGGCTGCCCAGCAGGAACTGCGCGAGACCCAGCGCCATGCCGACCGCGGCCATGCCGAAGCCGAGGTGCCAGCTCACCTTCTCGCCGACCGTGCCGATGGCCAGCGGCGCGGCGAAGGCGCCAGCGTTGATGCCGATGTAGAAGACGGTGAAGCCGCCGTCGCGGCGCGGGTCGTTCGGGCCGTCGTAGAGGTGGCCGACCATGGTCGAGATGTTGGCCTTCAGCAGGCCCGAGCCGATGGCGACGAGGGCGAGGCCCAGGTAGAAGACGCCGGCCGACGGCAGGGCCAGGGTCAGATGGCCGAGCATGATGACGACGCCCGCGACGGCGACCGTCCTGCGGGGGCCGAGGAAGCGGTCCGCGATCCACCCGCCGGGGAGGGTGAGCAGGTACACCATCGAGCCGTACACCGCGGTGATGGTGATCGTCGCCGCCGCGCCGAGGTCCAGGCCGTTCGGCGCGACCAGGTAGAGCGGCAGAAGGGCCTTCATGCCGTAGTAGGAGAACCTCTCCCACATCTCGGTCATGAAGAGAGTGGCCAGTCCTCGGGGGTGGCCGAAGAAGGTGCGCTCGTCGCCGGGGGTCCCCCGGTCGGCCGAGTCCTTCGTCAGGCTGGACGCCATGGTCGTTCCTTGCGCTTCGGGACGCCGCACACGGGGGTGCCGCGCCCGGTCGGAGGGGCGGCCGGCACCACCGGGGATCCACGCCCTCTACGCGCGTCGACGGCAGGGGGTCTCCGTCGGCGTGCGGGCCGGCCACAGGTCATTCCCGCGGGGCCGGAGAATCCGGCCCCGCGCACAAAAGAGACCTTCAGCGCAGATATGCCGCCAAAGGTCCCCACGTGTCGCTACAGGCGTTCCATCACCATACGTCAGAGTAGGCAAGGAAAAGAAAGGGATTGAGAGGCGGATCACAGGTAAGAATGCGATAGCGCTCGCGCATTCGAAGGTGTGTCCGGGAATTGGCTCCCCGCGGCTCAGTGCGGCCGGTCCGGGCGCGGAGCCGCCCCGGACATCCGCACGAACCGTCCCCGATCTCCACGGACCCTCGACGGCCGCGGCGGGATCCTCACCGGACGGGGGGCGGAATGCCCGACCTATTCGATCATGGCCGTCCAGGGTGAGAATTCCGCCGGACAGCGGTGTGAATCAGGCTTGCCGATCACCCTCCACCTGCGGTTCTCGGCGGACTACCATCAGCCCATGACCCGTGTACTGCTCGCCGAGGACGACGCGTCCATCTCGGAGCCGCTGGCCCGCGCACTGCGCCGGGAGGGGTACGAGGTGGAGGTCCGCGAGGACGGCCCCACCGCGCTGGACGCCGGAATGCAGGGGGGCGTCGACCTGGTCGTCCTCGACCTGGGGCTGCCCGGCATGGACGGTCTGGAGGTCGCCCGCCGGCTGCGCGCCGAGGGCCACACCGTGCCGATCCTGATCCTGACCGCGCGCGCCGACGAGGTCGACACCGTCGTCGGTCTCGACGCGGGCGCCGACGACTACGTCACCAAGCCGTTCCGGCTCGCCGAGCTGCTCGCCCGGGTACGGGCGCTCCTGCGGCGCGGGGCGGCCGAGCCGCAGCAGCCGCCCGCCACGCACGGCGTCCGGATCGACGTCGAGTCCCACCGGGCCTGGATGGGCGACGAGGAGCTCCAGCTCACGGCGAAGGAGTTCGACCTGCTGCGGGTGCTGGTGCGGGACGCGGGGCGGGTCGTCACCCGGGACCAGCTGATGCGCGAGGTGTGGGACACCACGTGGTGGTCCTCCACCAAGACGCTCGACATGCACATCTCCTGGCTGCGCAAGAAGCTGGGCGACGACGCGGCGAACCCCCGGTACATCGCGACCGTACGGGGCGTCGGCTTCCGGTTCGAGAAGAACTGAGCGACCCGGACGGGCGCCCGACGGCCCGGGGGCCGGGCGCCGCCCGGTCCCCGGGCCGGGTGCCGCACAATCGAAGGTCCCAGAACACCCCGCCCCGTCCGGAGGGCAGCCGTGCGTCGCCGTCTCATCCAGTCCACCCTCGCCGTGGTCCTCGTGGTCATCGCGGTCTTCGGTGTCTCCCTCGTCATCGTCGAGACGCGGACGATCAGCAACAGCGCCCAGGAACGCGTGGAGTCCGAGGCGGTCCAGCTGACCAGCATCGTGGACAGCCGCATCATCGGGGACGAGCGGATCACCGCCGAGGTCCTGGAGGACCAGGTCGGCGACGACCGCTACGCCCGCATCCAGATCCCCGGCCAGCAGACCATCGAGATCGGCGCGAAGCCCGTCGGTGACGTCATCCGCCACGAGGCCAAGGGCGAGAAGGACGAGGTCGTCACCGTCGAGGAGTCCCGCTCGGCGGTCAGCCGCGAGGTCGGCCGGACGCTGCTGATCATCGCGGCGGTCGCCCTGCTCGCCGTCGTCGCCGCGGTCCTCCTCGCCGTACGGCAGGCGAACCGCCTCGCCTCCCCGCTCACCGACCTCGCCGAGACCGCCGAACGCCTCGGCTCCGGCGACCCCCGCCCCCGGCACAAGCGCTACGGCGTCCCGGAGCTGGACCGGGTCGCGGACGTCCTGGACGCCTCCGCCGAGCGCATCGGCCGCATGCTGACCGCCGAGCGGCGGCTCGCCGCGGACGCCTCGCACCAGCTGCGCACGCCGCTGACCGCGCTGTCGATGCGGCTGGAGGAGATCACGCTCACCGACGACCCGGCCACGGTGAAGGAGGAGGCACACATCGCGCTCGCCCAGGTCGAGCGGCTCACCGACGTCGTCGAGCGGCTCCTGACGAACTCCCGCGACCCCCGCAACGGCTCCGCCGTCGCGTTCGAGCTGGACGAGGTCATCAAGCAGCAGCTGGAGGAGTGGCGCCCCGCCTACCGCAGCGCCGGCCGCGCCATCGTCAGCTCCGGCAAGCGGCACCTCCAGGCCGTGGGCACGCCCGGCGCGGTCGCCCAGGTGCTGGCCGCGCTGATCGAGAACTCGCTGATGCACGGCGGCGGCACGGTGGCGCTGCGCACCCGCGTCACCGGCAACCAGGCGGTCATCGAGGTCACCGACGAGGGGCCCGGCGTCCCTGCCGACCTCGGGGCGCGGATCTTCGAGCGGGCGATCAGCGGGCGGAACTCCACGGGGATCGGGCTGGCCGTCGCGCGGGACCTCGCGGAGGCGGACGGCGGACGTCTGGAGATGCTCCAGGCGCAGCCACCGGTGTTCGGCCTGTTCCTGTCGCGGACACCGGGGAGGACGCCGCCGGGCGACGACCGTCCCGTTCGGTAGGGACGGCGGAGGGCGGCGCGGCGGGGGCGGTGACACGAGTTCGGTGCCGCAGCCGGACGCCGGCCCGATCCGAACAGCAGACCCTAGCGACGGCCCCGCGGGCGCTCGACCGGGCCGCCGCCGCTCAGCGCCGGCGGATGGGCGGCCCCCGCCTCCAGGAACGACTCCGCGCTCGCCACCGCCTCCCGGGCGGGCAGGGCGCGGAACACCCAGGTGCGGTAAGACCAGAAGCGGAAGAGGGTCGCGACGCCGATGCCGAGGAACTTGAAGACGTTGCTCTGCAGTGGGCTGTCCCAGCCGAAACCGTAGGTCGCGGTGTACAGGACGCCGTTCTCGACGACCAGGCCCACCACGCTGAACAGCAGGAAGAGGCTCAGCTCCTTGGTCCGGCCGCTCTTGTCGCGGTCCCGGTAGGTGAAGTGGCGGAACCCCACGTAGTTGAAGGCGATGGCGACGACCGTGGCGATCACACTGGCCCGGACGACCTGGAGGTCGGTGGTGTGCCGGACGAGGTTGAACACGGCGAGGTTCACCAGCAGCCCGGCACCGCCCACCGCGCCGAACTTGGCGATCTCCCGGACGAGGAGGTCGATCCGTCGGCGCAGGGCGCCGCGGGGCTTCGGGTGAGGCCCCGAGGTGGTGCTTCCCATCGTCTGCCGGCCCCCGTCGCTCGGTGGTCTGTTCGGACCTCGGTCGGTACCTGGCCGGTACCGGGTCGGTCCCGTCGGTCCGAAATCAGTTGATCTTCGATCGAAATCCACTGGTTCCGCCATGCTAACCAGCGCCTCTGGGCGCTGCCTGTGCAGCACCTCACAGGCCCTGCCGGGACGCCGGGAGGGGGCGGAAACCGGACACCGGGGAGTGGCCGATTCCATGGCCGATACTCTGGTGGTGTGACGTTCCCGGTAGTCGGCATGGTCGGCGGCGGTCAGCTCGCTCGTATGACGCACGAGGCTGGCATCCCGCTCGGCATCAGGTTCAAGCTCCTCAGTGACACCCCTCAGGACTCCGCGGCCCAGGTCGTCGGTGATGTCGTCGTCGGCGACTACCGCGATCTGGAGACGCTGCGTGCGTTCGCGCGGGGCTGCGACGTGATCACCTTCGATCACGAACACGTACCCACCGAGCACCTCCGGGCGCTGGAGGCGGACGGCATCCCCGTGCGCCCCGGCCCGGACGCCCTCGTGCACGCCCAGGACAAGGGCGTCATGCGGGCGAGGCTCGACGCGATCGGCGTGCCCTGCCCGCGGCACCGCATCGTCGCCGACCCGGCGGACGTGGCGGCCTTCGCGGCGGAGGGCGAGGGATTTCCGGTCATCCTCAAGACCGTCCGCGGCGGCTACGACGGCAAGGGCGTGTGGGTGGTCCACTCCGTGGAGGACGCCGCCGAGCCGTTCCAGGCCGGCGTCCCGGTCCTCGCCGAGGAGAAGGTCGACTTCGTACGGGAGCTGGCCGCCAACGTCGTACGGTCCCCGCACGGGCAGGCCGTCGCCTACCCGGTCGTCGAGTCCCGGCAGGTCGACGGGGTGTGCGACACCGTGATCGCCCCGGCGCCCGACCTCGACGCGGCCCTCGCCCTCCAAGCGGAGGAGATGGCCCTGCGCATCGCCAAGGAACTGGGCGTCGTCGGCCACCTCGCCGTCGAGCTGTTCCAGACCCGCGACGGCCGGGTCCTGGTCAACGAGCTGGCCATGCGCCCCCACAACTCCGGCCACTGGAGCCAGGACGGCGCGGTCACCTCCCAGTTCGCCAACCACGTCCGGGCCGTCCTCGACCTCCCGCTCGGCGACCCGCGCCCCCGCGCGCCGTGGACCGTCATGGTCAACGTCCTCGGCGGCGATTTCCCGGACATGTACTCCGCGTACCTGCACTGCATGGCCCGCGACCCCCAACTCAAGATCCACATGTACGGCAAGGACGTGAAGCCCGGCCGCAAGGTCGGCCACGTGAACACCTACGGCGACGACCTCGACGACGTGCTGGAGCGCGCCCGTCACGCCGCCGGATACCTGAGAGGCACGATCACCGAATGAGCCCGGTCGTAGGCATTGTCATGGGGTCGGACTCCGACTGGCCCGTCATGGAGGCCGCCGCGCAGGCCCTCGACGAGTTCGAGATCGGCTACGAGGTCGACGTGGTCTCCGCGCACCGCATGCCGCGCGAGATGGTCGCCTACGGCGAGGAGGCCGCGGACCGGGGCATCAAGGTGATCATCGCCGGCGCGGGCGGCGCCGCCCACCTGCCCGGCATGCTCGCCTCCGTGACTCCGCTGCCGGTCATCGGTGTCCCCGTACCGCTGAAGTACCTCGACGGCATGGACTCGCTGCTGTCGATCGTGCAGATGCCGGCCGGGGTGCCCGTCGCGACGGTGTCCGTCGCCGGCGCGCGCAACGCCGGACTGCTCGCCGCCCGCATCCTCGCCACCCATGACGAGGAACTCCTCGGCCGCATGCGGGAGTTCCAGCAGGAGCTGAACGACCAGGCCACCGAGAAGGGCAAGCGCCTGCGCAACAAGGTCGACGGCGCCGGCAACGGCTTCGGCTTCGGCAAGTGACGCACCACTGACCACGAGGGCCGCGACGACCCGGGCGACCGGGAGGACGGGGGAGTACGGCAAGTGACGGGGACGACGGGGGAAGAGGAAGTGACCGGGATGACGGGGACGAGTTCGCTGGAGGAGGCCCGGGAACTGCTGCGCGAGTTCCCGGTCGCCGACGGGCACAACGACCTGCCGTGGGCGCTGCGCGAACAGGTCCGCTACGACCTGGGCGCCCGCGACATCGCCACCGACCAGAGCGCCTATCTGCACACCGACCTAGCCCGGCTGCACGCCGGCGGCGTCGGCGCCCAGTTCTGGTCGGTGTACGTGCCCTCGGACTCCGCGTTCCTGCCGGGCGCCGTCCCCGCCACCCTCGAACAGATCGACTGCGTACGGCAGTTGATCGACCGTTACCCGACGCGGCTGCGGTCCGCGCTGACCGCCGCCGACATGGAGGCGGCCCGCGCCGAGGGCCGCATCGCCTCCCTGATGGGCGCCGAGGGCGGTCACTCCATCGACAACTCCCTCGCGACGCTCCGCGCGCTGTACGCGCTCGGCGTCCGCTACATGACGCTCACCCACAACGACAACATCGCCTGGGCGGACTCCGCGACCGACGAACCGGCGGTCGGCGGCCTGTCCGCCTTCGGCCGCGCCGTCGTCCGGGAGATGAACCGCGAGGGCATGCTCGTCGACCTCTCCCACGTGGCCGCGACCACGATGCGCGACGCGCTGGACACCTCGGCCGCGCCGGTGATCTTCTCGCACTCCTCGTCGCGGGCCGTCTGCGACCACCCCCGCAACATCCCGGACGACGTCCTCGAACGCCTCCCCGCCAACGGGGGAGTGGCGATGGTGACCTTCGTCCCCAAGTTCGTCCTCCAGGCCGCAGTCGACTGGACCGCGGCCGCCGACGAGAACATGCGCGCCCACGGCCTCCACCACCTGGAGACCACCCCCGAGGCCATGCGCGTCCACCGCGAGTTCGAGGAGCGCAACCCGCGGCCCGTCGCCACGGTCGCCACGGTCGCCGACCACCTCGACCACATGCGCGAGGTCGCGGGCGTCGACCACCTCGGCATCGGCGGCGACTACGACGGCACCGCCTTCACCCCCGACGGCCTCAACGACGTCTCCGGCTACCCGAACCTGATCGCCGAACTCCTCGACCGCGGCTGGTCCCGCACCGACCTCGCCAAGCTCACCTGGCAGAACGCGGTACGGGTGCTGGGCGCCGCCGAGGACGTCGCCCGCGACCTGAAGTCCCGTACCGGCCCGTCGAACGCGACCCTGGAACAGCTGGACGGGTGACACCGGGCCGGCGGTACGGCCCCCTCCGGCGGTGGCGGGCGGCCGTACCCCCGAACGCCCCACCCACCAGGAATCCGGGCGGCCCCCGTGGCACGGTGACGGTAACTGCGTTCACCGACCGGCTACGGAGGTCCGCCATGGCAGACCTGCAGGACGAACTGCAAGCGACAGCGGAGGCGGGACGGCTCGACGGACGGCCCGCCGCTCCCCCGAAGCGGAAGCCGAAGCCGAGCCGTCGCTTCCAGGCCGCGCACCCGACGACCCCGCAGGACGGCCCGCCAGGCCCCGCCGACGGTGCCGAGGACCCCGTGTCCGTACCCCCCGGTGCGTCCGGTGCGTCCGGTGCGTCCGGGTCCGCCGGGCGGCTCGCGGACCCGGAGGGTGCCGAGCAGTCGGACGGACTGCGGGAGGCGCACGCCTTCCTCGCCGACCACCCCGTGGCCGACGGCTACAGCGGACTGCCGTGGGTGCTGCGCCACCTGCCCTGGTACGACCTGGAACTCGGCGAGGGCGGCGTGGACACGGACGTGCCCCGGATGCGCGAGGGCCACATCGGCGCCCTGTTCTGGTCGCTGCACCTGTCCGAGCCGCTGACCGGCGACCGGGCCGTCGGCGCCACCCTGGAGCAGCTGGACCTGGTCCACAAGGCCGTCCGGGCCCACCCCGAGGGCCTGCGACTGGTCCGCACCGCGGGCGAGGTCACCGACGCCCACCACTGCGGCCGGGTCGCCATCCTGCCCGGCCCCGCCGGCGCTCCCGCCCTCGGCGACTCCCTCGCCATCCTGCGCGCGCTGCACGCGCTCGGCCTCAAGGCCCTCACCCTCGCCGGCGTCTCCTGGGCGGGCGAGTCCGGGCTCACCAGATTCGGCGAGGAGGTGGTCCGCGAGATGAACCGCGTGGGCGTCCTCGCCGACCTCTCCGGCGCCTCCGAGCAGACGATCCGCCGGACCCTCGCGGTCTCCCGCGCCCCGGTCCTGTGCACCCGCTCCGCGGCCCACGCCCTGCGCCCGCATCCCGCGAACCTCACCGACGACCTGCTGACCGCGCTGGGCGAGGCCCACGGCCTGTGCATGGTGCCGCTCACCGCCGAGCAGACCGGCCCCTCCGTCGGCGACGTCGCCGACCACCTCGACCACGTCCGCTCGATCGCCGGACCCGAGAGCGTCGGCCTCTCCGGCACCTACGACTCCGGCGCCGCCCACCCCGAGGACCTCACCGACGCCTCCTGCTACCCCCACCTCGTCGCCGAGCTCCTGCGCCGCGGCTGGTCCCCCGCCGACCTCGCCCTGCTCACCTGGGGCAACGTCCAACGCGTGCTGCGCAGCGCCGACTTCACGGCGCGGGCGGCCCGGGACCGCCGCGAGCCCTCGACAGCGCGGATCACCGACCTGGACGGCTGACACCGGGGCCGAGGGCCCGACCGGACGGCAGCCCTCGGGCCCTCACCACGCGCCCCCGGAACCGGACGCTGCGGCCGGGCCGACGCACCGGCCCGCCCGACGCACCGCCCCCGACGCACCGGCCGGTGTCAGACCCGGCCTCAGGCCCGGCACAGGCAGAACGGATGCCCCGCCGGGTCGGCGTACACCCGGAAGCCCCGCTCGCGGTCCGCCGTGTCCAGCGGCTTCGCCCCGAGGGCCAGCACCTCCTTCTCCGCCGCGTCCATGTCCGCCACGTTCACGTCGAGGTGGAACTGCTGCGAACGCGACGGCGAGGGCCACTCGGGCGGCACGAAGTCCGGCGCCTGCTGGAACGCCAGCCGCACACCCGCGTCCGGCACCCTCAGATCCACCCAGTCGCCCTCTCCCGAGACCTCCCCGCCCACCAGCTCGGCGTAGAACCCGGCGAGCGCGGCCGGGTCGGGACAGTCCACGACGACGACGTCCAGTTTGGCGATGGCCATGACGGCTCTCCTTCGCTCTGCGATGTGGTTACCTGTAGAGGCGAGTAACCGGTAACGGTTACTGCATGCTGCCCCATGGGCGGTAACGTCGCAAGCATGAGGTCGCACGATGACTGAAAGAGCGCCCGCGCCCGGCGGCCTGGCCCTCATCGAGAGCCTGGTGAACACGCTGGACCTGGAGTCGGGTGCCGACGCCCTCGACACCTCGGAAGGCCGGGCCCGTCTCGCCCTGACGGCGGCCGAGGACCTGGCGGACGTACGGGAACTGCGCGAGTCCCTCCGCGCCGTCTGCCTCGCGCACGCGGGACACCCGCCGCACCGCGCCGTGACCCCGCTCGGCGACCTGCTGGCCGCGGCACCGCTCGTCGTCGACGTCCGCGCCGACGACGGCTCGGCGCGCCTGCGCCCCGCCGCCGACCCCGCACCCCTCCTCGCCCGCGTCGCCGCGGCCGTCGCCGAGGCCCTCACGGCGGGCACCTGGCAGCGCCTCAAGGCGTGCGAGGCCGCCGACTGCCACTGGGCGTACTACGACCGCAGCCCCGCCGGACGCGGCCGCTGGTGCTCGATGCAGGTGTGCGGGGCCCGCGCCAAGATGCGCCGCTACCGCGCCAGGTGAGCCCGGTGAGCCGGACATCACCTCACGCGTCACCGGCGAAGTAAGCGCTTCGCACCCACGGGGGGTCACAACGGTGGAGAATGAGCGCAGACGCCGTTCCGGCCGACTGAGCCTCGGCCGGAACGGCGTCGCCTGCCCCGGGCCCGGTCGCGTCCCGGGCCCCTCACGGCACGGAGGGGGGCCGCTGCCCCCTGGATCAGGCGGTCGGCCGGCCCATCGCGCGGTACGTCCAGCCGGCCCGTCGCCACAGCTCCGGGTCCAGCGCGTTACGGCCGTCCAGCACCAGCCGCCGGGACGCGACCTCGCCCAGCGCCTGCGGGTCCAGCTCCCGGAACTCCCGCCACTCCGTCAGGTGCAGCACGATGTCGGCGCCCCGCACGGCCTCCAGCGCCGAGTCGGCGTACCCGAGCGTCGGGAACAGCCGGCGCGCGTTGTCCATGCCCTTCGGGTCGTAGACGGTGACCTGTCCGCCCTGGAGGTGGATCTGACCGGCCACGTTGAGCGCGGGGGAGTCCCGTACGTCGTCGGAGTCCGGCTTGAAGGTCGCGCCCAGCACCGCCACCCGCCGGCCCAGGAAGGGGCCGCCGCCCAGCGCCTGCCGGGCCAGCTCCACCATCTGACCGCGCTGGCGCATGTTGATGGAGTCGATCTCGCGCAGGAACGTCAGCGCCTGGTCGGCGCCCAGTTCACCGGCGCGCGCCATGAACGCCCGGATGTCCTTCGGCAGACACCCGCCGCCGAACCCGATGCCCGCCCGCAGGAACTTCCGCCCGATCCGGTCGTCGTACCCGATGGCCTCCGCCAGCTTCGCGACATCGCCCCCGGCGGCCTCGCACACCTCGGCCATGGCGTTGATGAAGGAGATCTTGGTGGCGAGGAAGGAGTTCGCGGAGGTCTTCACCAGCTCGGCGGTCGGGAAGTCGGTGACGACGAAGGGGGACCCCTCCTCGACCGGCGTCGCGTACACCTCGCGCAGCAGCTTCTCCGCCTTCTCGCTGCGCACGCCCACCACGATCCGGTCCGGGTGCAGCGTGTCGTTCACGGCGAAGCCCTCGCGCAGGAACTCCGGGTTCCAGGCCAGCTCGGCGTCCGCCCCCGCCGGGGCGTGCTCGGCGAGATACCCGGCCAGCCGGTCCGCGGAGCCCACCGGCACGGTCGACTTGCCGACGACCAGGGCCGGACCCCTCAGATGCGGGGCGAGCGAGGCGAAGGCCGCGTCGACGTACGACATGTCGCAGGCGTACTCGCCGTGCCGCTGCGGGGTGTTCACACACACGAAGTGCACGTCGCCGAAGGCCGCGACCTCGGCGTAGTCCGTGGTGAAGCGCAACCGCCCGGTGGAGCCCTCGATCCCGGCGACGTGCCTGCGCAGCAGCTCCTCCAGGCCCGGCTCGTACATCGGGACCTCGCCCCGGCGCAGCATGTCGATCTTCTCTTCGACGACGTCGAGCCCGAGCACCTCGAATCCCAGCTCGGCCATGGCCGCGGCGTGGGTCGCGCCGAGATAGCCGGTGCCGATCACGGTGATCTTGAGGGCCATGGATGCTCCTGGGACGTACGGCCGGGGGTGCGCCGCGTCGTGCGCGGCGCGTGCGCTGCCTGAGCATAGTCGGGGCGTGTCCGGCCCCCTCACCGGGCAGATTCCCCCTGGAGCCGGGACCGGGTCCGGACCTGTCGCCAAGCTCACGTATCTCTCGGGTGGGCAGTCCCTTTAAAATTTGAGTTACTTAACGGTAGTTAGCATCGGGAGCGTGAGAGACCTTGGCCGGATCGGCTGATTTCGACCTGTACCGCCCGTCCGAGGAGCACGACATGCTCCGTGACGCGATCCGTTCCCTCGCCGAGGCGAAGATCGCGCCCCACGCCGCCGCGGTCGACGAGGAGGCCCGCTTCCCCCGCGAGGCGCTCGAAGCGCTCGTCGCGAACGACCTGCACGCCGTGCACGTGCCCGAGGAGTACGGCGGCGCCGGCGCCGACGCGCTCGCCACGGTCATCGTGATCGAGGAGGTGGCCCGCGTCTGCGTCTCCTCCTCCCTCATCCCGGCCGTCAACAAGCTCGGCTCGCTCCCGGTCATCCTCTCCGGCTCCGAGGAGCTGAAGAAGAAGTACATGGCCCCGCTCGCCAAGGGCGAGGGCATGTTCTCGTACTGCCTCTCCGAGCCCGACGCGGGCTCCGACGCGGCCGGCATGAAGACCAAGGCGGTCCGCGACGGCGACCACTGGATCCTCAACGGCGTGAAGCGCTGGATCACCAACGCCGGCGAGTCCGAGTACTACACGGTGATGGCCGTCACCGATCCCACGAAGCGCTCCAAGGGCATCTCCGCCTTCGTCGTCGAGAAGTCCGACGAGGGCGTCTCCTTCGGCGCCCCGGAGAAGAAGCTCGGGATCAAGGGCTCCCCGACCCGCGAGGTCTACCTCGACAACGTCCGCATCCCCGCCGACCGCATGATCGGCGAGGAGGGCACCGGCTTCGCCACGGCGATGAAGACCCTGGACCACACCCGCATCACCATCGCCGCCCAGGCCCTCGGCGTCGCCCAGGGCGCCCTCGACTACGCCAAGGGCTACGTCCAGGAGCGCAAGCAGTTCGGCAAGCCCATCGCCGACTTCCAGGGCATCCAGTTCATGCTCGCCGACATGGCCATGAAGATCGCCGCCGCCCGCGCCCTGACCTACCAGGCCGCCGCCGCCTCCGAGCGCGGCGACAGCGACCTCACCTTCCAGGGCGCCGCCGCCAAGTGCTTCGCGTCGGACGTGGCGATGGAGGTCACCACCGACGCCGTCCAACTCCTCGGCGGCTACGGCTACACCCGCGACTACCCGGTGGAGCGCATGATGCGCGACGCCAAGATCACGCAGATATACGAGGGCACCAACCAGGTCCAGCGGATCGTCATGGCCCGCAACCTGCCGTAACTCCTCCGGCGCAACCCGTCCACGGCCCCCGGCACCCTGCCGGGGGCCGTTGAGTTGTGGGGTGAATGGTGTGGATTGTTTGCTTCCGCCCGATGGCGGCCGGGGGCAGGGGGGCGTAGGACGGTAGTGCACGGGGTCCGCCCCGGACCCCCGCTCCCACCCCTGGAGGAGCCATGCAGGAGACCGGATCCATGACCGCGATGAGCAAGGAGATGCAGGACTGCGTCAACGCGTGCATGACGTGCCACACCGTGTGCGAGGAGACCATGAGCTCCTGCATGCAGGCCGGCGGTCAGGCCCAGATGCAGATCATGCGCACGCTGATGGACTGCGCCGAGATGACCCGCATGTGCGCGGACATGATGATGCGCCGCTCCCCGATGAGCGCCGAGATGTGCGCGATGTGCGCCCGCGCCTGTGACATGTGCGCCGAGGCGTGCATGTCCATGCCGGACGATCCCCAGATGATGCGCTGTGCCGAGGCGTGTCGCCGCTGCTCCGAGATGTGCCGGGCGATGGCGGGCGCGACGGCCTGAGCCGAGCCGGGCCGGGCCCACCCGACCCGCACGACCGAGGGGCACCCCGTCACGGGATGCCCCCCGGTCACGTCGTCCGCCGGGTCAGTTGTCCGAGACGGTCACCGTCTCGTCGTTCTTCAGCTCCTCCACCAGCTTCTTCACCTTCGCGGTGTCCCACTGGAGGTTGCCGTTGGCGGCGTTGCCCGAGATGGGCATGTTCATCGACCTGCCGTCGCCGCCGGTGACGCCCTTCATGGCCCAGAACATGTCGGCCAGGTCGAACAGGCCCATGTCCTTGTCGACGATCAGCGTGTCGAGGCCGGCGCTCATCGTCGGGTACAGCTTGAAGGGGTTCAGGACCGTGCTCGGGGTCGCCGTCTGGTTGGCGAGGGCCGCGAGGAACTTCTGCTGGTTCTTCGTGCGGTCGAGGTCGCTGCGCGCGAGGGCGTAGCGGGTGCGGACGAACGCCAGGGACTGCTCGCCGTTCAGGGTCTGCTTGCCCGCCTCGAAGTTCGCGCCGGACTTGGTGTCCTTCAGGCCGCCCTTGGGGATGTCGATCTCCACGCCGCCGACCGCGTCGACGATGTTCGCGAAGCCGGCGAAGCCGATCTCCACGTAGTGGTCGATGCGCAGCCCCGTGTTGGCCTCCACGGTCCGGACCAGCAGTTCCGGCCCGTCCTCGGCGTACGCGGCGTTCAGCTTCACCTGGCGGCCGGTGCCCTTGTACGTCTTGCCGGACTCGGAGCCCACGAAGCTGGGGATCTCCACGTTCGAGTCGCGGGGCAGCGAGATCAGCGTCGGCCCGGCCGACCCGGTGTGCAGGATCATCATCGAGTCGGTGCGCTTGCCGTCGGCGGACCCGGTGTGGAGTTCCTTCTTCTGCGCGTCGGACAGGCCCTCGCGGCTGTCGGAGCCGACGATCAGGTAGTTGGTGCCCTCGCCCTCCTCCGGCCGTTCGATGACCTTCGACAGGTCGACCTCGCGGTTCAGCTTGGAGTCGGCCCAGAAGTAGGTGCCGATCGTGGTGCCGAGGAGGACGACGGTGACGGTGATCGCCGTCCACTTGATCCGGCGCCGCCAGTCCGGCGCGGGACGCTCACCCCGGCCGCCGTGGCCACCGGCACCGCCGCCGCCGTACACCTGGCCGGTGTTGTAGCCGCTGTCGTACTGGCCCGCGCCCTGGTTGTCGTACACGTCGCCGTACGCCGGCTGCTGCGGCACACCGCCCTGAGGGGGCGCCGACGGACCGCGGCGGACCTGTCGCATCACGCGCGCCCCGTCGGGGTGTGCGCCGGCGCTTCCCTGTCCGTACCCGCCGCCGCGGTTGCTGTCGGACCATCCCTCGGGCCAATCGTTCATGCGCCCCAGTGTGCCGGGCTCCCCTGTGGGCCGTACAAGGGTCGCCGGAATTTCGCAGCGCGGCTGTTGCCAAGCTGATGCAAAGCGGACCTGACGAGGTCACGCATAAGGTGGACGCCATGACAGAGCAGGCCCCCGCAGCGGAATCCGATATACCCGGCAAGCCGACCTCGGCGTCCCGGACCACCCTGAGCCACATCATGACCCACAACGACACCAACCTGCTGGGGACGGTGCACGGTGGTGTGATCATGAAGCTCGTCGACGACGCGGCGGGCGCGGTGGCCGGACGTCATTCCGGTGGCCCGGCGGTCACCGCCTCCATGGACGAGATGGCCTTCCTGGAGCCGGTCCGGGTGGGCGACCTGGTCCATGTGAAGGCCCAGGTGAACTGGACGGGGCGGACGTCGATGGAGATCGGTGTCCGGGTGCTCGCGGAGCGGTGGAACGAGTCGACGCCGCCGCAGCAGGTGGGGTCGGCGTACCTGGTGTTCGCGGCGGTCGACGCCGACGGCAAGCCGCGCCGGGTGCCGCCGGTGCTGCCGGAGACCGAGCGGGACCGGCGGCGCTGCCAGGAGGCGCAGATCCGCCGGACGCACCGGCTGGCCCGCCGCAAGGCGATCCTGGAGCTGCGGGAGAAGCGGATCGCGGAGGGCCTGGGCGACTGAGCCGCCCCCGGCGACCAGCAGCGGCCGCGCCCTTCAGGGGCAGGTCACCTCGTCGCCCCTGACCACGCCGAACTCGCCCTGGTCGGGGTCCTCGGCCCGTACCTTGCGGACCTTCCTGAAGTCAGCTCCGGCGATGACCCGCAGGACCGGGCCCTGCCCCGGGGCCTTCCGCAGCTCCGCGCCCGGCAGGGCGGTCGCCAGGGACCGGGCCGAGCGGTCCCAGCGCGGGTCGTGCACGACGACCGTGCGGCGGACGTCGGTGCGCCCGGCGTTCACCGGGGTGCCGGTGGTGCGGAAGCCGGTGGCCGCCAACTGGCGGTCGACCGTGCGGCCGAGGCCGGCGACGGGCGTGCCGTTCTCGACCTGGACGCGGATCTGCCGCGGGGCCACCTCGACGAGGGCGCGCTTGCCGCGGGTCCGGTAGGGGGCGAGGGGGCGGTCGTCGCGCAGGGCCCGGAACAGGCGGCGCGACTTGGCGGTGTCCCACAGGAGGGTCGAGCCGAGTCCTTCGACGACGTGGCCCATGCGGCCGATGGGGACGGTGGTGAACTCGGAGGACGCGGGCGTGAGGTTGCGCATGGCGCGGCCGAGGTCGATCAGCTCGCCGGCGCCGAACTCCTTGTCGGCGCGGACCGAGCCGAGCACGGCGCGGGTGATGTCGCGGAACTTGATCGGGTTGAGGAGCACCCCGGAGGACGTGGCCTGCGCCATGAGGGCGGCCATGAAGCGCTGCTGGCGCTTCATGCGGCCGAGGTCGGAGGAGCCGTCGGTGTGGCGGGCGCGGACGTACTGCAGGGCCTCGCCGCCGTCGAGGTCGTGGGAGCCCGCGGCCAGGTCGAGGCCGGTGTAGGAGTCCTTCAGCGGCTGGGCGGTGCAGATCCTGACGCCGCCGAGGACGTCCACGGTCCGCATGAAGCTGGTGAAGTCGACCTCGACGTAGTGGTCGATCTTCACCTTGGTCATGTGCTCGACCGTGCGGACGGTGAGCGGGGGGCCGCCCTCCGCGTACGCGGCGTTCAGCTTGATCGGGTGGGCGGCGCGGGTCTTGCCGGTGGTGCGGTCGGTGTGCGCGGGCGCCTCGGCGTAGGAGTCGCGGGGCAGGCTCACGACGCTGGCCCGCTCCCTGTCCTCCGAGATGTGGACGATCATCATGGTGTCCGTGCAGTGGCAGGGGGCGCCGCCGAGCCGGTAGGCGCGCCGCTGCTCCTCGCTGACGCGGTCGCGGCCGTCGGTGCCGACCAGCAGGACGTTCATGCCGTTGCCCGCCTCGGGGCGGTTCTTCATGTCCTTGAAGGGGTCGACGCGGGCGATCCGGTCGTCGAGGCTGGTGACCACCGCGTGCCCGATGCCCGCGGCGGCCAGCACCACCACCGACAGCGTGGTCGCGACCCGCATGGCCCAGCCGCGTTTCCTCGGGCGTACCGGGGGCCTGGGCTGCTGCGGCCGTGCGGGGCGGCGGGGCGGTGCGGGCATGGCGGACACCTCCGCGTGACCGGTCGGGGAGACGGGGGGAACGCTGAGCACCGTAGGCGCAGTCGCCGCGCGGCCCGTTCCGGCGACCGGGCGGCGCGCGTCGCTGTCCCCCGTTCGCGGTAACGTGAGCCCCCTATGAACGCCAAGCCCGACGTGCGGCTCCCCGCCGTGTCTGTGATCATGCCCGTCCTCAACGAGGAGCGGCATCTGCGCGGGGCCGTCCAAGCGATCCTCGCGCAGGAGTACGCCGGCGAGATGGAGGTCGTGATCGCCCTCGGTCCGTCCACGGACCGTACGGACGAGATCGCGGCCCAGCTCGTGGCCGAAGACCCGCGCGTGCACACCGTGCCGAACCCCACCGGTCGTACGCCCGCCGCGCTGAACGCCGCGATCGAGGCGTCCCGCCATCCGATCGTGGTCCGCGTCGACGGCCACGGCATGCTCTCGCCGAACTACATCGCCACCGCGGTACGGCTCCTGGAGGAGACCGGCGCGCAGAACGTCGGCGGCATCATGCACGCCGAGGGCGAGAACGACTGGGAGCGGGCCGTCGCCGCCGCCATGACCTCGAAGATCGGTGTGGGCAACGCCGCCTTCCACACGGGAGGGCAGGCCGGTCCGGCCGAGACGGTCTACCTGGGTGTCTTCCGGCGCGAGGCGTTGGAGCGGCAGGGCGGCTACAACGTGGAGTTCATCCGCGCCCAGGACTGGGAGCTGAACTTCCGGATCAGGGAGGCCGGCGGCCTCATCTGGTTCTCGCCGGAGCTGAAGGTGTCCTACCGGCCCCGGCCCAGCGTGAAGGCGCTGGCCAAGCAGTACAAGGACTACGGGCGTTGGCGGCACGTCGTCGCCCGCTACCACCAGGGCTCCATCAACCTGCGCTACCTCGCCCCGCCGACCGCCGTGTGCGCGATAGCCGCCGGTCTGCTGGTGGGCGCACTGCTCACGCCGGTCGGGTTCGTCGTCCCCGGTGGCTATCTCGCGGCGATCGTCGCGGGTTCGGTCCCGGCGGGCAGGGGCCTGCCGCTGAAGGCGCGGCTGCAGATCCCCCTCGCCCTCGCCACGATGCACATGTCGTGGGGCTTCGGCTTCCTGACCAGCCCGAAGTCGCTGGCGAAGAAGGTCATCGCGTCCCGCCGTCCGGCCGTGCTCACCGAGAGCTGAACCAGTCCGATGCGAACGTGTGGGGCGCCTCCCGGGCTTCGGGAGGCGCCCCACACGTGTTCCCGGACTACCAGGTGAAGTTGGGGTCGACCTTCATGCAGGCGTCCTTGTCGGCGCCGTTCAGCGCGTCCGCCGACTTGGGGGTCTTGTCGTCCTCCTTCTCGGCCTTGTACGTGTCGCCCTCGCGCCAGTCGGCGCCGACGACGAGCGTGACGCCGCTGACGTTCGTCGACTTCTCCACCTGGCCGAGCGGGATGCCGAGCGCCTTGGCGACCGCCTGCGCGTCGCCCTCCAGTTCGGCGCTCGGGTAGCGCACGACCGTCTTGTCCTCGGTGGTGGCGGTGGTCGAGTCCGCCGAGGCCCTGGTGAAGCCCTCCTGGACGAGGAGCTGGGAGACGGCGTGGGCCCGGCCGGGGGCGGCGCCGAGGGAGGACGTCAGGGTGCCGTTGCGCACCAGTACGCCGATCTCGTCGTCCGCCGCCGCGGGGTCGTCGGAGACCGGGTCCTCGGCGGTGTCCTTCCTCGCGTCCTTGCCGTCGAGGGCGATGTCCTCGCGCACCAGCCGGAACAGCTTCTCCGCGTCGCCCTCCTTGGGCACCACGCGCGCGCCGACGTAGGTGAACGGCATCGTCGTCATCGTGATCCGGGCCGGCTCGACCTTGCGCAGTTCCTTGCTGAGGTCGTAGAGCGCCGCCACGTCACCGAGGCCGGGGTCGACGGTGAGGGCCTGTGTGGCCTCCTCGGCGAGCTTGCGCAGCTTGTTCGGGTTGGTGATGGTGGCGTTCTCGCGCAGTTCGCGGACCATCGAGTTCATGTACATGTGCTGCGCCTTGGCGCGGGCGATGTCGCTGCCGTCCTCGAAGCCGTACCGGGTGCGCAGCCACTGCAGGGCCTGCTTGCCCTGGATGTAGGTGGTGCCCTTCTCCAGCTTCAGGCCGGAGCCGTGGCCCTGGCTGTCCCGGGACTCGATGTTGTCGGTGACGCAGACGGGTACGCCGCCGATGGCGTCGGCCATCGAGACCACACCGGCGAAGTCGACCATCATGAAGTGGTCGATGTGGATGCCGGTCAGCTCCTGCCAGGTGGCGACCGTGCAGCCGGGTCCGCCGCGGCCGAGCGACTCGTTGGTCATCGACCGGGTGGTCGCCGCGTACACCTTGCCGTCGTCGGGGTCGGTGCACTTGGGGATGTCGAGCAGCGTGTCGCGGGGCATGCTGATCACCGACATGTTGCTGCGGTCGGCGGACAGGTGCAGCAGCATCTGTACGTCGGCGAGCGGGGTGCCGCCGAAGGTCTCGCGGGCGCCGCCGAGTTTCTGGTTCTCCTTGGTGTCCCGCGCGTCGGAGCCGATCAGCAGGATGTTCAGCGGGGTCTGGCCCGCCGCGTTGGGAGTGGGCTCGGCGATCTTGGTGTCGCCGAGATTGAGCTTCTCCTTCTTGATGTTGCCGTTCAGGTGCCGGTAGTAGACGTAACCGGCTCCCGCGGTGCCGAGTATGACCACCGCGAGCAACGTCGCCGACCAGCGCAGCGCCCGCCTGCGCCTGCGCGGTGTGGCCGTACCGGCCGGCCCGCGTCCCTCTGCGCCGCCGCGTTTGCGCGGCTCGGGGACTCTGGCGCTCCCGTCGTCGCCGGACGAGCCGTCCGGCGACGTGAGGCCCTCGCCCCGCTCGCCGGGTTCCTCGACGCGCGGCTGCCCCCCGTCCCCGCGCACGTCGCTCCGTACCATCTCCCTGCCCCTCCCCACCCTGCTGTGCCGACGGGGCCGACCCCGCCTCCTGTTGGACGTCCGAGACCCCGACTGGGATGTACGCATGCCCACTCGAACGCGTCATGTGCCCTGCCCGGATGACATCGGCCACCCACGTGTACGACCGGTACCGCGTCTGTGCGTCCGGTCGAACACCGGACGTGGACGCGGACGCGGCGCGGTGCGGCGGCGGGTGCCGCCGGACGATCGTCGGAACCGCCGGGCGCCCGCCTCCTCGCGCCCGCCCGGCGTCTGTGCTCCGTGTCGCGTCCTGTCAGACGCGAGAAGACCCCGTCAGGTCATCAGCCGGCGCACTTTTCCTTGTCCGCCGTGTTCTTCTCGACGTCCAGGTCGGCCGCCGACGACGAGCCGCTGATCTTCACCCCGGCGCCCTTGAAGTCCTCGCCCAGGGTCAGCACCATCGCGGGCAGCCCCTGGGAGTTGGTCTCGCTGTTGCCCTCGCCGGGCTTGAGCGCGGACGCGGACAGGCCCATGAGGTCGGCCAGTTTGCGCGCCTGGTCGGCCTGGTCCGGGTCGTACTCGAGGGTCGTCTTCGGCAGCGTCTTGCCGGCGTTGCCGAGCTGGCTGGACTTCGTCACGCCGACATCATTCTGCAGCCAGTTGAGAGTGGCCTGTGCGCTGCCGGCCTCGGCACCGCCGTTGTAGACGTTGACCCGGACCTCGGAGGCGTCGGCGCGCTCGCCCTTGAGCTTCGCGGCCTGCTTCTCCTTGGCCTTCTTCTTCACCTCGCTGAGCGACACGTCGTCGCGGATGAGCTGGAACAGCTCCTCCGCCTTGCCCGGCGTGGGCAGCACGGTGGCGCGGTCGGTGTTGTCGACCACCGGCACCGTGGTGAAGGTGATGTTCTTCGTCTTCACCTTGCCGACCTCCTGGCCGAGCGAGGCGAGCTTCTTGATGTCGGCGATCTTCGAGTCGACGGACAGCGCCTCGGTGGCCGCCTCCGCCAGGTCGATGACCTTGCCGGCGTCGGTGAGGGTGTCCTCGGACTTCATCTGGCGGATCATCGAGCTGAGGAACTGCTGCTGCAGCTTGATCCGGTCCAGGTCGCTGCCGAAGCCCACGCTGTAGCGGGTGCGCAGGAACGCCAGCGCCTGCTCTCCCTCGATGACGTGCTTGCCCTCGGACAGGTCCAGCTTCGACTTGGTGTCCTTGATGGGCTTGGCGAGGCAGACCTCGACGCCGCCGATCGCGCTGGAGAGCGTCTTCACCGCGTTGAAGTCGGCGACCATGAAGTGGTCGGGGGTGATCCCGGTGAGTTCCGTCACGGTCCGCATCGTGCAGCTCGGGGTCCGGCCGCCCTGGCCGAGACTGGTGTTGAACCGGACGTCGTTGGATCCGGCGATGACCTTCTTGGTGCCGTCGTCCTGTGTCGTCTCGCAGTCGGGGACGTCCACGATCATGTCCCGCGGAATGCTCATCGCGGTCGCGTTCGTCCGGTCCTTGGAGACGTGCAGCAGGATCGTGGTGTCGGCGTGGCCGACGCTCTCCTTGTCGCCGTACGACTCGTTGCCCTTGCCGGTGCGTTTGTCCGTGCCGATCACCAGCAGGTTGATCGCCCGGTCCTTGCTGAAGCCGCCGGTGCCGGCGCCGTCGTCGGGGATGGCGGTGATGTTGTTGTTCAGGTGCCGGTAGTACAGGTAGCCCGCGGCGCTCACCCCGACCAGGACGAAGGCCAGCGTGCCGCCGGTCCACACCAGTATCCGCTTGCCCGTGGACTTGTTCTTGGGCTTGGTCTTCCCCCGGCCGCCGCGACGGCCCGGCAGCGGCTCCTCCTCGGGTGCCCCGCGCCGGCGCCGGGGCCCCGGAACCACCTCGGGGATCTCCCGGGTGTCGGGCGTCGCCGTCGCCGACCGCCCGGAGGCGCCGCCCGCTCTGGCCCCCGCCGCCGCGGGCGCGGCCCGGCGGGGCCTGGGTACGCCTGACTGCGGTGCGGAAGGGGCCAGTCGCAGTTCGTATTCACCGGTGGTCGGGTTGAGTACCCACTGGTCTGCGGGGTCGATGTCGTCCGCCCGCCCACGGCCTTGCGCGTCCACGGTTGTCTGATTCCTCCGTCGGGGCCACGCGGCGTCTTCCCCCTCAAAAGACGCTCGGGTCTCGCTGCAAGTGGTGCGTGACCGGGAAGGCCTGACACACCGGATCGCTCACACTAGCTGCCCGATCAGGCGTCAAGCGACGGCGGTGACAGATTGCACGTCCCTACAAGTGGGCAATCTGCCCATTTCCTAGAGCATTTGTTCCTCGTGTTGACGTGCGTTTTACCTGAGGGGACCGGCTCCGGTCACTCACAGGCCCCCTCGGCGGCCGTGCGGCCGCGGAAAGTGGGCACCGGATCGGGGGTGAGGGGAGGTCCGCCCGCACGTTCGTGCGCGTGCCCTTCGGGTCCCCCTTCCGGGAGTTCCCGGGCCACGGCCACGGGTGCGTCGGAGCGCAGCCGGGCGAAGAGCCGGTGTGCCGCCGGCTCGACGAGCTGGTCACGATTGGCGTCGTGGGTGTACGACTTCCTGGGAACTGTCAGGAACTGCACCCTTTCCATGGGAATGGTGCGCATCCCGCGGACGAGGTCGTAGAGGCCGCGCAGACTCGCCAGACCGGGGTCTGTGGTGAGCGAGGACGTGGCCGCGTCGAGCACGGGATAGAGCTTCACCGGATTCAGCAGGACGCCGTTGCTGCGTACCTTCGCGGCCAGGGCCGCGAGGAAACGCTGCTGGCGGTCCATCCGTTCGGTGTCGCTGCCGTCGCCCAGCGTCTTGCGGGCCCGTACGTAGCCGAGCGCCTGTTCGCCGTCGAGCGTCACCCTGCCCGCGGGCAGCCGGAGCTTGGCGGCCTTGTCGTGGATGGGGGCCTCGACGCACACCTCGACCCCGTCCACGGCGTCCACCATGTCCTTGAAGCCGCTGAAGTCCACGACGACGTGGTGGTCGACGCGGATGTCGGTCATCTTCTCGACCGTCCGGACGGTGCAGGCCGAACCCCCGGTCTGGAACGCGTAGTTGAACATCGCGAAGGTCGGCTCGGACCGGGTGCCGTCCGCCCTGCGGCAGCCGGGCACGTCCACCATCAGGTCCCTCGGCAGGGACACCGCCGTCGCGCTGCGCCGGTCGGCGGCCAGGTGCAGCAGGATGGTGGTGTCGGACCGCTCGGTGCCCGAGTCCCGCCCGTACCTGCCGTTCTCGTTCCCCGACCGGGAGTCCGACCCGATCATCAGGATGTTCTGCGCGCCCCGCACCAGCGCGGTGGGCCGCTCCCGCTCGTACCGGGCCAGTTCGTCGGCCGCCCTCGTGTCCGACGTGATGTTCCCGTCCAGCTTCCGGTAGGCCGCCCACCCCACCGCCACACCCCCGACGAGCATCGTCGCGGCGCCCGCCGCGGTCCAGCGCAGCCACCGCCGCCGACGGCGGCGCTGGAGCCCGTCCCCGGTGGCGGAACCACCCGCACCGGGCCCGAGCACCCCCGTCCTGCCTCCGGCGTCGTTCACTGTCGGCCACCCCTCACGGCGTACGAGGCACGAGCGAGCTGTGCTCCTACGACGATGGCGCGAGAGGGGGGAGGGGGCGGCCGGGGGTAGGCCGAACGGGGGACGGGCGGTGTGCTCCGCGGCCCGCTGGTGCCGCGGCAGGCAACGTTTGCCCGTCGCGGCACTAGCGGGAGACGGTCGAGACCCGTTCGCTCTCGATCCGCTTGGTCAGGGCGTCCTCGCCCAGCCGGTCCAGGTTCCGGCACAGCACCACGGACCCCCCGGTCGCCAGCGGCCCGTACAGCCCCGCCAGCAGGCCCTCCCACGTGTCGTACCCGGCCCCGGACAGCAGCCGCGACCCCGGCCCCGTGAGCCCGATGGCGCCCGCCTCGGCGCGTGCCCGCTCCACCACCTCCGCGCCGCTGAACTCGCGCCCGGCCACGATCAGCGCCGGCTCCTCGGGGTCCACCGGCGCGAACGGCGCGAACCGGTCCCCCTGCGAGGGCACCTCCACTGCGTAGTCCACGAACCCCGCCGGGGTCTGCGGGAACCTCCCGCCGAGCGGCCGCAGCGCGAGCGCCACCCGCTCCCCGGAGCAGGCCCGCGCCTCCTCCAGGGTGTCCGGCCCGCTCACCACGAGATCGGCCGCGCCGGGGTCGCCGGCGACGTCGGCGACGACGCCCACCGACGAGCACGCCAGCAGCCACACCGCCGTCTGCCAGTGCGCCGGCAGGAGCAGCGCGAGCCGGTCTCCGGGCTCCGCGGCCAGGTCGCCCTGGAGCAGGTTGGCCGTCTTGGCCACCCAATTGGCGAAGGTGGCCACGGACAATTCGACGCGTTCGCCCGTGGCGTCGTCGTAGAAGGTCACCAGGGGGCGCGCGGGGTCCGCGGCGAGCGCGGATCGCAGCAGGTCGGCAGGGGTGCGGTCGGTGGCGTTCATCCGCGTAAGGGTACGCGGGGCCGGGCGCGGGGCGGGGGCGGGGCGCCATGCGGCGGCCACCGGTTCGGCCCAGTGCCGCCCACCTGTTCGGCGGAGCGGAGCCGACGGCCCGTCAGTTCCCCGATGGACAGATATGTATGACTATGTCCAAGATCGGGCGTATGCGTAGCTCTCGTTTCCTCGCCTCCTCGATCGGTGTCGCCTGCGCTGCGGTCCTCGCCCTCCCGGCCGCACTGCCCGCCGCGGCCGCGACGCCCGCCGCCCCGGTCCTCGACACGACCTCCGCCTCCGCACCGTCCGTGCTCCCCGCGCCGGCCGCCCCGGTCGGGGCCCCGGCCGTCGACGGAGCGACCGCTTCGCCCTCCGGTCGCACCCAGTCGCTCCGCCTGGTCCCGCGCGCGACCGACCGCGGCCTCGGCCCGACCGTCGCCGAACGGGGCCTCGGGCGGCGGGACGTACGGTCCTTCTCGCTGGTCGGTGTCGTGTGGGACGACCCGGACACCGAACTGCACGGCCGCGTCCAGGTCCGCACCCGGGCGCGCGGCACCACCCACTGGTCCGGCTGGCAGGACGTCGAGACGCACAACCACGAACACGCCGCCGACCCGGACACCGCCGAACGCGCCTCCAGTCGGGTACGCGGCTCCACCGCCCCGCTGTGGGTGGGCGAGTCCGACGGCGTCGAGGTCCGCGTCCGGGCCGAGGCCGGCGGCCGTACGGCCGCGCCGGGCGTCCAGACGCTCCCGGACGGCCTACGCCTCGAACTGGTCGACCCCGGCTCCGGCGTCCCGGAGGCCGTGTCCACGCAGGCGGCCACCCCTGCGGCCGGGCCGGGCCTCGACCCCCCGCCCGTCGGCACACCCGTGGACGCCTCGCGCCTCGGCGCGCTCACCGTGGAGTCGGCCGCCTCCTCCGCCGTCAACGCCGATCTCGCGCCGCTCGGCGCCACCGTCATCCCGGCGCTGTCGCGCACGGCGACGGAGGCCGGACTGGCCGACCTGGAGCCGGGGATGAAGCCCTACATCGGGCCACGGCCGCGTATCGTCACGCGCCGCGGCTGGGGCGCCGACGAGAAGCTCCGCGAGCGGGACTTCCTCTACACCAAGAAGGTCCAGGCGGCGTTCGTGCACCACACCGCCTCCGGCAACAACTACAGCTGCGGCGAGGCCGCTTCCGTCATCCGCAGTATCTACCGCTACCACGTGGTGAGCAGCGGCTGGCGGGACATCGGCTACAACTTCCTCGTCGACAAGTGCGGAAACATCTACGAGGGGCGCGCGGGAGGCGTCGCGAAGGCCGTCATGGGCGCCCACACCCTCGGGTTCAACACCAACAGCATGGGGATTGCGGTCATCGGCAGCTTCGGCACCACCAAGCCGCCCACCGCCGCTGTGACGGGCGTCGCGCAACTGACCGCCTGGAAACTGGGTCTTTACCGGGCGAACCCCAAAGGCAAGACCACCCTCACCTCCGGGGGTGGCAATCTGTACGCAAAGGGTACGAAGGTGCGAATGAACGTGATCTCCGGTCATCGTGACGGGTTCGCGACCGAGTGCCCGGGGGGGCGCCTTTACGGAAAGCTCGGTACGGCCCGCTCGGAATCCGCCCGGTACCAAGGGCGGTAGGACTGCGGCGGGTTGAAGGGGGGAACCGGGGGCGCGACCGCCCGGCCGCACACCGGCGGGCCGGCCGGAGGCCCACCGCACGGCAGCACGGCACGCGGGGGCGCGCCCGTCGGGCCCTCCCGAACCACCCCGCCGACCTGCGAAGTGGCAGGCCGGCGGGGTTCCGTACGTCCATGAAGGCGCCATCGAACGGTCTGCATACACTGGCCGGCCGAAAGACAGTTCGGCCGGTCCCGGCAGGAAGCAGAGACGACAGGTGACAGAAGCGATCCTCCTGGTCGGCGGCAGAGGCACCCGACTGCGTCCGCTCACGGTGCACACTCCGAAGCCCATGCTCCCGGCGGCCGGAGTCCCCTTCCTCACGCACCAACTGGCGCGGGCGAAAGCGGCCGGCGTCGACCACATCGTCCTGGCCACCTCGTACCTGGCCGAGGTCTTCGAACCCCACTTCGGCGACGGCTCCGCCCTCGGCCTCCACCTCGAGTACGTCACCGAGGAGGAGCCCCTCGGCACGGGTGGTGCCATCCGCAACGCGGCCGCGCACCTCCACTCCGCCCCAGAGGACCCCGTCCTCGTCTTCAACGGCGACATCCTCACCGGCCTGGACATCCGCCGCCTGGTCGGCACCCACCGGGCGACCGGCGCGGACGTCTCGCTCCACCTGACCCAGGTGACCGACCCGCGCGCCTACGGCCTGGTCCCCACCGACGGGACGGGCCGCGTCCTCGCCTTCCTGGAGAAGCCGCAGACGCCAGAGGAGATCGTCACCGACCAGATCAACGCGGGCGCGTACGTCTTCCGCCGCTCGGTCATCGACACCATCCCGGCGGGCCGCCCGGTCTCGGTGGAGCGCGAGACGTTCCCGGACCTGCTGGCGGCGGGCGCCCACCTCCAGGGCATGGTCGACTCCACGTACTGGCTGGACCTCGGCACCCCCGCGGCCTTCGTCCGGGGCTCCGCCGACCTCGTCCTGGGCCGCGCCCCGTCCCCGGCGGTACCCGGCCGCTGCGGCGACCGCCTCGTCCTGCCCACCGCCCGGGTCGCCGGCGACGCCAAGCTCACCGGCGGCACGGTCGTCGGCGAGGGCGCGTTCGTGGGGGAGGGCGCGCGGGTCTTCGGCAGCACGGTGCTCGCCGGCGCCGTCGTCGAACCCGGCGCGGTCATCACCGACTCCCTGATCGGCGCCCGCGCCCGCATCGGCGAACGCTCCGTCCTCACGGGCACGGTCGTCGGCGACGGCGCGGTCATCGGCGCGGACAACGAACTCCGCGCGGGGGTGCGGGTCTGGTGCGACGCCCGGATCCCCACAGGGGCGCTCCGCTTCTCGTCGGACGAGTAGGGCGCCTGGTAGCTCGGGGGCGTGCTGTGGTCGGGCGACTGCGGGTGAGCGGGGGCTGTTCGCGCAGTTCCCCGCGCCCCTGAAAAGCGACCGGGGCTGCGCCCCGCGCTTTTCAACGGCGCCATGGGATGAAGGCCGGGCCGCAGGCCCAAGCCTTCAGGGGCGCGGGGAACTGCGCGAGAAACCACGAACCACCCGCACACGCCGACGAACCGCGCACCCCCGAGTTCATAGGCGCCCGATGTCCCAGCGAGGCATCTTCGGCGTCCGCCGCCCCGGCACCCGCCCCGACAGCAGGATGAACCGCGCCGCCCGGTGCCGCTGCCCCGCGTACGGCTCCAGCAGCGACAGCATCACGGAGTCGTCCGCGTCCCGGTCGCCCGCCAGCGCGTAGCCGACGATCCCCGGCAGATGCAGATCCCCCGTGGTCACCGCGTCCGCCGCCCCGTGGCTGCGTTGCACCGTCTCCGCCGACGTCCACGGTCCGACGCCCGGCACCAGCTCCAGCCGCGCCCGCGCGTCCTGCGGTGTCATCCCGGCGGCCTCCTCCAGCCGCCCCGCCACCCGGACCGCCCGCAGGATCGTCGACGCCCGCTTGTCGTCGACCCCGGCCCGGTGCCACTCCCACGACGGGATCAACGCCCACTCGCGGGCCGTCGGCGGCACGGACATCCCCGCGGGCGCGGGCCCCGGCGCCGGCTCCCCGAACTTCCGCACCAGCAGCCGCCACGCCCGGTACGCCTCGTCCGTGGTGACCTTCTGCTCCAGGACCGACGGGATCAGCGACTCCAGCACCAGACCGGTCCGCGTCAGCCGCAGTCCCGGATGCCGCCGCCAGGTGGCCGCCACGATCCGGTGCCGGGGCACGAACGCGTCGGGCTCGTCCGACGCCCCCAGCAGGGGCGGCAGCCGGTCGAGCAGCCACTCGCCGCCGGGGCCCCAGGCCTCCGCCTCGACGGCCCCGCCGCGCACGGCGACCCTGAGGGTCCCGGCCCCGGCAGGCGTGCGGCAGACCCGCCACACGGCCCCGTCGGCGGTCGCCCGGAACGTCGGATCGCCGGGCCCCCGCTTGAGCGGCCCGAGCACCAGCCCCAGGTCGAACGGCCCCACGGGTGTCCACGTCCGCCGCAGCCCCCGCGCCGCCGCGGGCCGGGGCACCCCACCGGGCACCACGACATGCCCGCCTCGCACGGTCGTACGAGTGGGCCGGGGGGAGAAACGTCCAGCCACGATGAGGTCCTAGGAAGATATGGGGCGCCCTACGAGCATAGGAGGCGGTGGTTCCGCCGAGGCGTCGGTTCCCCGGCGGGGGAGGTCCCCGGTCCCCTCACCGCACCTCGATGAACGCCCCCGCGTCCCGCTCCCCCCGGGCGGGCGGCTCGGCTGCCGGGTGCCCGACGGCCACGGCACCCATGGGGTCCCAGTCCTCCGGCAGCGCCAGCACGTCCCGTACGACGTCCCGGCAGAACATCGTCGAGGACACCCACGCGGATCCGAGCCGCTCCCCGGCCAGCGCGACCAGGAAGTTCTGCACCCCGGCCCCGGTGGCGACGACGAACATCTCCCGCTCGGCGCCGTCCCGCCGCGCGTCGCCGTAGGTGTGCGACCCGTCCATCACCAGACACGGGACGACGAGGTACGGGGCGTTGCGCAGTACGTCCCCGCGCCGCACCCGCTTCGCGATGGACTCCTCGCTCTTGCCGTCCCGCCGCAGGTCCGCGATCCACGCCTCCCGCATCGCGTCGAGCAGCCGCGTCCGCGACTCCTCCGACTCCAGCAGCACGAACCGCCACGGCGTCGTGTGGTGCGGCGCCGGCGCGGTGACCGCGGCGGCCACGGCGCGCCGGACCGCCCCGGGGTCGACGGGCTCGTCGGTGAACGCGCGCACGGTGCGCCGCTGGGTCACCGCCAGCCGTACCGCCTCCGAGGTGCCGAGCCGGAACATGTCGTCGCGGGCGCCCCGGACCAGGGCCTTCGTGCCCTCGCCGGAGTCCTCGGCGACGACGTGCGCGAGCCCTCGCACGACGGCCACCGGCAGCCCGGCGGCCTTGCCCTTCACCAGGTCACCGGCGGCCGCCAGTTCGTCGGCGGTGGCGACGACGGTCGCGCTGAGCGGATTGCCGTGCGCGTCCGTGCCGCCGCGCAGGTCGTCGAGGACCCGCACCCCGGCCGCGCCGATGGCCACGTCGGTGAGCCCGCTGCGCCAGGGCCGCCCGAAGGTGTCGGTGACGACGACCCCGACCTCGACGCCGAGCGCGTCCCTGATCCCGTCCCGGACCGCCCGCGCGGAGGCGTCGGGGTCCTCGGGCAGCAGCAGGACCGTCCCGGCGGGGGTGTTGGAGGCGTCGACGCCGGCGGCGGCCATCACCAGGCCCTGCCGGTTCTCCACGATCCGCAGGGCACCGCGCCGGGCCACGACCCGGACGGTCTCCGCGTCGATCGCGGCCTCCCGGTCGGCCGCCTCGACGGTCCGGCCCTCGGCCTTGGAGACGACCTTCGAGGTGACGAGCAGCACGTCCCCGTCGCGCAGCCCGGGCTCGGCCGCGGCGATCAGCTTGGCGAGGTCGTCCCCGCGCTGGACCTCGGGGATCCCGGCCACGGCCCACACCCGGTACCCGGCGGCCGGCGACGCCTCTGTCGCGGTCTGCTCGCTCACGCGGCCCGCACCTCCTCGGCGAGCGCCAGCGCCGCCCGGGCCATCGCCGCGGCGGCGTCGAGGTCGGTCATCATCAGGGGCACCGCCCGGCAGCGGATGCCCGCTGCCTCGACACGCTCCACGGTGCCGGCGTCGACCGTGTCGACGAGCCAGCCGTCGAGCAGCCCGGAGCCGTAGTGCTCGGCGACGGCCGCGGCGGTGGACTCGACGCCGACGGCGGCGAGGACCTTGTCGGCCATGCCCCGCACGGGCGCGTCCCCGACGATGGGGGAGAGCCCGACGACCGGCACCCCGGCCTCGGCGATCGCCTCCCTGATGCCGGGCACGGCGAGGATGGTGCCGACGGAGACGACGGGGTTGGACGGCGGGAAGAGGATCACGTCCGCCGCGGCGAGCGCCTCCAGGACGCCGGGCGCGGGCTTCGCCTGCTCGGCGCCGACCGGCACGATCGCCTCGGCCGGCACGGAGGCCCGCAGCCGCACCCAGTACTCCTGGAAGTGGACGGCCTTGCGCTCGCCGTCGAGGTCGACGGCGACATGGGTCTCGACCCGGTCGTCGGTCATGGGGATGAGCCGCACCCCCGGCTGCCACCGGTCGCACAGCGCCTCGGTGACCGCGCTCAGCGGGTACCCGGCGCCGAGCATCTGCGTCCGCACGATGTGCGTCGCGAAGTCCCGGTCGCCCAGGCCGAACCACTCCGGTCCGACGCCGTACGCCGCGAGCTCCTCCTTCAGGTGGAAGGTCTCGTCGGCCCGGCCCCAGCCCTGCTCCTCGTCGATGCCGCCGCCGAGCGTGTACATCACCGTGTCGAGGTCCGGGCAGACCTTCAGGCCGAAGAGGTGGATGTCGTCCCCGGTGTTGCCGATGACCGTGATCTCCGCCTCCGGAGCGGCCCGCTTCAGGCCGCGCAGGAACCGGGCACCACCGATGCCACCCGCCAGAACCACAATGCGCATGGGAGCCAGTCTCGCAGGCCCCTACGACAACGGACCGCGCGCCCGTCCCGACCCGGAACGGTTTCGGCCGAGGGTCGCCGGTGCGGGTGAGGGCGGCCGGGGTCCGCCGTGGCCGGGCGGTGGCGCGCGTCGGCCGACGGTGACGGCGGCCCCGGCGTCAGGCGTGGGCTGCCGCCGTCCGCGTGGCGCCGGCCCTGGGGTGCATCGGCATGTCCGTCAGGCCCGGGTGGTAGATGTGCAGGCTCACGGCCGGCTCCAGGGTGTCGTTGACGATCTCGTGGGCACGGCCCGGCGCGAGGACCCGCTGCGCGCCGGGGGCCAGCACCCGCGTGCCCCGGTCGGTGTGCTCGGTCAGCGCGCCGTCCAGGACGGTGAGCACCCCGGACGAGTCGCCGTGGTCGTGCAGCCCGGTGCCCTGGCCCGGCAGCCAGGACAGCAGCCACACCTCGTACCCGGGGCCGGTGCGCAGCCGGTGGTACCAGCGTGTCGTCGCGTCGTACTCGACGAGGCGCTCCCACTGGGCGCGGTCCTCGGCGATGGAGCGGGCGAGACCGGCGAACTCGGCCACGGTGACCGGGTGTCGGCGCGGTGCCCGCAGCAGGTGGGGGACTTCGAGGAGATCGCCGGCGATCTGGAGGTCGCTGTCGCTGTTCATGGGGTGAGGTGGTCCTCGGCGGAGAGTGCGGGGGGATGGCCGGGTGTCGCGTGCCGTCCGCCCGGGTCGCGGGCGGGGGCGGTGGCCCGGGTGCGGGCGGAGGGGAACAGCAGCCGAGCCGCGATGGGCTCAGTGGCAGCCGGAGCGCGTTGGGCTCAACAGCTGGGACAGCAACAGCTACAGCGAGCGCGGGCAGCACCGAGGGACCCGGCGGAGCGGGTCGAGGTGAGCGCCAAGTTCCCGAGCATGCCCACTAGGACAGCGGTTCACACCTCTGCTGTCAACTTCACGTCCGCCATGTGGAGGTCACTTCACCTCTTCCGGTGCATCGCCGCGGTGAAAGGTTTGTGCTCGGGGAGTCGGGGACACAAGGCGCACAACCCGATACGGGTGAGTCCAAGCGGGCCGGAACGAGATCGAACTCCCGGACGTCTTCCCTCGTAAGAGAGGGTGACCGTCCGGGACGTCCGCCCACCACCAGACTGCTGTCACGTTTATGCCGATTTGAACACTTTCCGCATAGCCTTGGTTCCGCAGAGTGAATAAGGGGCCCAATAGCAGATCTCGGCTTGACTCGCCCGTAGCAGCACACTTGTAATTTCACTCGTGTCGTTCAGCCGACATCGGTAACGGCCGCACGACGGGGACGCGAAAGACGGACGAGGGGCGCACATGACCGAGCTCGTGCAGCAACTGCTGGTCGACGACGCGGACGAGGAACTCGGCTGGCAGGAGCGCGCACTGTGCGCCCAGACCGACCCCGAGTCCTTCTTCCCCGAGAAGGGCGGCTCGACCCGCGAGGCCAAGAAGGTCTGCCTCGCCTGCGAGGTACGCTCCGAGTGCCTCGAGTACGCCCTCGCCAACGACGAGCGCTTCGGCATCTGGGGCGGCCTGTCCGAGCGTGAACGCCGCCGCCTGAAGAAGGCCGCCGTCTGAGCGCGCGCCGCACTCGCCGCAGGCGGCCTCCGCAGAGCGCACACCTCAGGAAGCCGGCAGTCCGCAGCACGTCCCAGCACCACCGGGTGACCAACGGCCCGTCGCAGGTGGCTTGTCCACAGGCGGCGGGCCGCCGTGCCCGCCCGTCTCCCGGCCACCGCCCCTCACCGAGGCGCTCCGCGCCGCCCCCTCCTGCCTTGCCATTAGTGTGGGCCCTCGTCCGAGACGTCCCGCTGTCCCCGCCGGACACAGACGTCCACCGCAGTCCATCGAACCGGGGCCCGTACCTCGATGTCCGTGCACAGCCACACCACAGCCCACGACGCTGCCACCCCTGAGTTCCCACGCCATGTGGTGACCGCGGTCCTCGTCGCGCACGACGGCGCCCGCTGGCTGCCCGACGCGCTCGCCGGACTGCTCGGCCAGGAGCGCCCCGTGCAGAGCGCCATGGCGGCCGACACCGGCAGCGCGGACGACTCCGCCCAGCTCCTCGCCGACGCCCTCGGCGCCGACCGCGTCCTGCACCTCGCCCGGCGCACCGGGTTCGGCCAGGCCGTCGAGGAGGCCAACCGCACCGCGGGCGTGCTCACCGAGGACGACCTGGCCTACCTCCGCCGCCCCAGCGGCTGGGACCCGGTCACGCGCACCTGGCGCGACGACGCGTACGACATGCCCGAGCTCCCGCACGGAGAGCCGGTGCAATGGCTGTGGCTGCTGCACGACGACTGCGCCCCCGAGCCCGACGCCCTCGCCCAGCTGCTGCGCGTCGTGGAGAACGAACGCGAACTGGGCCGCGACGACGTCGCCGTCGTCGGACCCAAGCTGCGCGGCTGGTACGACCGCCGGCAGCTCCTGGAGGTCGGCGTCACCGTCGCGGCCTCCGGCCGCCGCTGGACCGGCCTGGACCGCCGCGAGCAGGACCAGGGCCAGCACGACCACGTCAAGCCCAGCCTCGCCGTCTCCACCGCCGGGATGCTGATCCGCCGCGACGTCTTCGAGGAACTCGGCGGCTTCGACCGCCGGCTGCCCCTGATGCGCGACGACGTCGATCTGTGCTGGCGCGCCACCGCCGCCGGCCACCGCGTCCTCGTCGCCCCCGAAGCGGTCGTACGGCACGCCGAGGCGTCCTCCCGCGAGCGCCGCACCGTCGACTGTGTGGGCCGCTCCGCCGCCTCCCCGCACATGGTCGACAAGGCGGGCGCCGTCTACACCCTCCTCGTCAACTCCCGCACCGCACAGCTCCCCTGGGTGCTGTTCCGCATCGTCCTCGGCACCCTGCTGCGGACCGTCGCCTACCTCGTCGGCAAGGCCCCCGGCCAGGCCGTCGACGAGATCCGCGGTCTGCTGAGCGTGCTGCTGCGGCCCGAGCGGATCATCGCCGGCCGCCGCAGGAGAGGCGCGCCGCGGATCGACAAGGGCGAGCTGCGCCCGCTGTTCCCGCCGCCCGGCGCGACCGTCCGCGCCACCGTCGAGCAGGCCGCCGGCGACCTGTTCGGCAGCGCCGACACCGAGACCTCCTCGGCCGGACGGCACGGCGGCGCCGTCGAGTCCGGGCCCGGCGACGACGACGCCGACTTCCTGGAGGTCGAGCAGTTCGCCCGGCTCAAGCGCGTCGCGCGCAAACCGGGCCCGCTGCTCTTCCTCGTGCTGGCGCTCGCCTCGCTCGCCGCGTGCCGCGCGCTCCTCGGCGGCGGCGCCCTCGCGGGCGGCGCCCTGCTGCCCGCACCCGCCGACTCCGCCGACCTGTGGTCGCGCTACCTCGACGCGTGGCACCCCATCGGCGCGGGCGGCGCCGGGTCCGCGCCGCCCTACCTGGCGATCGTCGCGATGCTCGCCTCCCTGCTGTTCGGCTCGACCGGCCTCGCGGTCACCGTGCTCCTCGTGGCCTGCGTGCCGCTGGCCGGATGCACCGCGTACTTCGCCTCACGGCCCCTCGTCCCGTCCCGGCTGCTGCGCGCCTGGGCGGCCGTCGTCTACGCCTTCCTGCCCGCCGTCACCGGCGCCCTCGCCGGGGGGCGCATCGGCACCGCCGTCCTCGCGATCCTGCTCCCCCTGATCGCCCGCGCGGGCGCCGCCGCGGCCGGGCTCACGAACACCACGGGGGCGCGCGGCAGTTGGCGTGCAACCTGGGCGTACGCGCTGCTGCTGACGATCACCACCGCGTTCACCCCGATCGTGTGGCCCATCGCGCTGCTCCTCGGCCTGGCCGTGCTCGGGGTGCGCCGCCGCGAGCTCACCGCCTACGGCCCGCGCTTCCTCGCCCAGCTGGGCACCCCGCTGCTGGTCCTCGCGCCCTGGTCGCTCACCCTGCTGCCGTTCGGCTTCTTCCAGGAGGCCGGACTGGAGTACGGAACCGGCGCGGCCTCCCCGACCGATCTGCTCGGCATCAGCCCCGGCGGCCCCGGCACGGTCGGCGGCCTCACCCTCGTCGGCGTCGTCCTCGCCGCGCTCGCCGCCCTGCTGCGCGCGGAACGCCGACTGGCGATCGGCACCGCCTGGACGGCGGCCCTCGTGGGACTCGTCTTCGCCGTCCTGTCCAACAACTCCGCCTGGGCGGGCCCCGCGACCCTGGTCTACGGCATCGCCCTCCTGGCCGCCGCCACCGTGGGCGCCGACGGGGCACGCGCGCGTGTGGCCGAGCAGAGCTTCGGCTGGCGTCAGCCGGTGGCCGCGCTGATCGCGCTCGCCGCCGCCGTCGGCCCGTTGCTGGCCGCCGCCGGCTGGGTGATCGGCGGCGCCGACGGCCCACTGGCGCGCCGCGACCCCGTCCAGGTCCCCGCGTTCGTCGCCGAGGAGAGCGGCACCCGCGACCAGGCCCGCACCCTCGTCCTCGACAGCGACTCGGCCGCCGAGGTCTCCTACACCCTGGTCCGCGGCTCCGGCGTCCGCCTCGGCGACGCCGAACTCACCGCCGCCGCCGGGCGGAACCCGCAGCTCGACAAGGTCGTCGCCAACCTCGTCGCCGGCTCCGGCGCCGACCAGGCCGACGAGCTCGGTGGCTTCGCCGTGCGCTACGTCCTCGTCCGGCCGGGCGCCCCCCGCGACATGAGCCGCGTGCTGGACGCCACGCCCGGCCTGAGCCGGCTCAGCCAGCAGGACGGCAGCGCCCTGTGGCGCGTGGACCGCGAGGTCGCCCGCGTCACCGTCGAGGCCGGTTCCGGCGACCCGAAGTCCGTCGCGGCCGGCCCCGTCGAGGTGCACACGACCCTCCCGGCCGGCGGCGCGGGCCGCGTCCTGCGCCTCGCCGACACCGCCGACGCGTCCTGGACCGCCACTCTCGACGGCAAGCCGCTCACCCCGACCACGGTCGACGGCTGGGCCCAGGGCTTCCGGCTCCCCGCCGGGGGCGGCCGCCTGGACGTCACCTTCGACGAGCCCGTGAGCCACACCGGCTGGCTGTGGGCCCAGGGGTCGCTCGCGGTCGTCCTCGTGGTCCTCGCCCTGCCGGGCCGCCGCCGCGACGTCGACGACGACCTGCCCGACGAGCCGGTCACGGTACCCGCCCAGGACGTCACCGGCGACGGCCGCCGCGCCCGCCGTCTGCGCGCCCAGGCCGAGGCCGAGGCGGACCGGTCGGCGGACACCCCGCCCCCGCCCGCCGAGGAGGCCCCGGTGGCCGTTCCCGTCCCGGAGCTGCAGGCGTACGGCGAGTGGGACACCCCGAGTCACACGGGCGCCGAGTACGGCCAGTACGACCAGGCGGCCCAGCAGTACCAGCCCGCCCAGCAGTACCCGGTCGGCGCCTACGACCAGCAGCACTACCAGGCCGACCCCTACCAGGGCGGCCAGTACGACCCGTACGCCTCCTACGGGGGCGACGCGGCCTCCTACGACCAGACGTACACCCAGGGCTACGACGCGACGTACGACCCGTCGCACGGCACCGGCGCCGACCCCGAGCGCCCCGACGGGAGCCAGCAGTGAAGCGCACGACCCTGTCCCTGATCGCCGGCACGACCGCCCTCGCCGCCGTCACCGGCTTCGCCGTGCTCAGCGCGCCCGACGCCTCCGGCGGCGACACCGCCGTCGAGGCGGCCGCCCAACTCCCCGTGGAGCGCACGAGCCTGCTCTGTCCGCGGCCCAGCTCCTCGGACATCGCCGAGACCGCGTACACGTCGTTCACGCCCGTCACCGAGGGCGCCTCCGGCAAGGGCGGCGCCCAACTGGTCGCCGCGGGCGAGGAGTCGGCGGACAGCGGCGGGAAGGGCAAGACCGCCAAGCCCTTCCTGGAGCCGAAGGAACCGGGCAGGCCGGTCACCGCGAGCACCGACGGCGGTGACGCGCCCGCGCTGATCGGCCTGGCCGAGGGGAAGTCCGCGCCCGGCTGGACCGTCCAGGAGACCACCGAGGTCGCCGCCGGCACCGGCCGTGGCCTGCTCGGCGTCAACTGCACCGCCCCGGACACGCAGTTCTGGTTCCCCGGCGTCAGCACGGCCGCCGGCCGCACCGACTACGTCCACCTCACCAACCCGGACGACGCGGCGGCCGTCGTCGACATCGAGCTGTACGGCAGGGACGGCGAACTGAAGTCGACGGTGGGGGAGGGCATCACGGTCCGGCCCCGCTCCACCGAACCCGTCCTGCTGTCGACGCTCACCACGGAGAAGCAGTCCGACCTCACGATCCACGTCAGCGTCCGCAGCGGCCGCGTCGGCGCCGCCGTGCAGGCCCTCGACGACAAGCAGGGCGGCGACTGGCTGGCCGCCGCCGCCGACCCGGCCGGCACCGCGGTCCTCCCCGGCATCCCCGAGGACGCCACGTCCGTCCAGCTGATCGCCTTCGCGCCCGGGGACACCGACGCCGACCTGAAGCTGCGGCTCGCCTCGCCCTCCGGGACGATCACCCCGGCCGGCAGCGAGACCCTGCACGTCAAAGCGGGGATGACCGCCACGGCCGACCTCGGCGCCATCACCCGCGGCGAGGCCGGGTCCCTCCTGCTGAGCCCCACCGACGAGTCGGTCCCGGTGGTGGCCGCCCTGCGTGTCGTCCGCGGCAAGGGCGCCAACCAGGAGACGGCGTTCATCCCGGCCACCCGCCCCGTCGGCAAGCGCGCCACGGTCGCCGACAACCGCGCCAAGGGCACGACCCTCGCCCTGACCGCCCCCGGCCGCACCGCCGAGGTCAAGGTCACCGCGTCCGCGGGCGGCACCGCGGGCAAGGCCGCGACCAAGACGTTCACGATCAAGGCGGGCACCACGCAGAACGTGGAGTTCCCCGTCCCGGCGGGCCTGAAGGGCCCCTACGCCCTCACCGTGGAACCCCTCACCGACACTCCCGTCCACGCCTCACGCACCCTGGAGTCCAAGGTCGACGCCGTCCCGGCCTTCACCATCCAGACCCTCCCCGACGACCGGGGAAAGGTGGCGGTTCCCCAGGCCCGCGAGGACGTGGCGGTACTCCAGGACTAGGGGGAGTGCTCGGGGGCTCGGGGGCTCGAGGGCTTTCGGGGGCGCGGGGACCTGCGCGAGGGCGCGCCCCCTCCTGGGCTCCCCCCCGGCGGTGTCAGTCCTCCCCGTACCGGGGATCCACGGTCTCCGGATTCAGCCCCAGCAACTCGGCGACCTGCTCCACGACCACCTCGTGCACCAGTGCCGCCCGCTCGTCGCGCCCCTTCGTCCGGATCTCCACCGGCCGCCGGTACACGACCACCCGCGCGACCCGTCCCTCCCGCGCCGGCACGATCCCGCCGAGCGGCACCGCCTCGTCGTTCCACACCCCGTCGCCCGGCCCGTCCAGCCGCGGCACCTCCAGGACGAGGAAGTCGATGTCGGCCAGCTGCGGCCACCGCCGCTCCAGCCGCTCCACGGAGTCCTGCACGAGGTCGGCGAAGACCTCCCCGCGACTCGCCGCGAGCGGCACCTGCGGCGGCGCGATGGGGCCGCGCATCCCCCGGCCGTGCCGATCACGACGACGGGGCCCTGGCGCGGAGGCGGCGGGCGGCGGTACGAGGTTGTCCATCACCTGTGAAGCGTAGTCCTCACGCGGTCCCCACGCCCGGCTCCACACCCCGCGCCGCACCACCGCTCCGACATCGCTGACCTGGTACGTCCAACCGGCGCGCCGAACACGGGTGCGCCGCAGGGCCGTACGGCATGACGCCGGATGACCGATCCAGCCAAGGTTGGGCTCGAATCCGTTCTCTCCCGGACCGGCGAACTCGCATCAAATGACCTGGTTTGTAAGGAAAATTGAGCGCCTTTCGAGTCGTTCGGCATTCCGGACGAGGGGTTACTCGCAGGTCAGCGAGGGGGGCTCGGAGAGGTCTGTGGGGCGTCTCACACCGCGACACGGTGGAGTGACCTCGTGGAGAGTCGTCGCGGCCCGCTCAAGAGTGCGGTACCGTCCAACATCGTGAGCCCTGTACGTCGCTGTTCGCGCACCGCTTGCGGCCGTCCCGCCGTCGCGACGCTGACGTACGTCTACGCCGACTCGACCGCGGTCCTCGGCCCGCTCGCCACCTACGCCGAACCCCACTGCTACGACCTGTGCGCCGAGCACTCCGAGCGCCTCACCGCCCCGCGCGGCTGGGAGGTCGTCCGCCTGCTCGACGGCTCGGCTCCGGCCCGCCCCAGCGGTGACGACCTCGAAGCGCTCGCCAACGCCGTGCGTGAGGCCGCCCGCCCGCAGCAGCGCGCCGCCGAGGGCGGCGGCGGTGCCCGGACGGCCGACCCGATGGAGGTCGCCCGCCGCGGCCACCTCCGCGTCCTGCGCTCCCCCGACAACTGACACTCCGTTCGGCGGCGTCGCCGCCGCCCCGCGGTGTCCCGCGTCCGTCGCTCCCTCCCGGCACCCTCTCTCCTCCGCCGTTCTCCGCCGGAGCCCGGTCCTGCGCGTGGTCCGCGGCTCCGTCCGACGCCGCACCGGGCACCGCCTCCTGGCAGGGGCCCGCATCCTCGGAGGTCACGCGGTCGGCCGTCACACCGGCCGGGTAGTTTGGGGCGATCCGGTGAGGACTTCAGGAGGGTTTGGCCGTGGCTGCTGATCTGTCGACGATCGTGAAGGCGTACGACGTACGCGGTGTGGTCCCGGACCAGTGGGACGAGCCCCTGGCCGAACTCCTCGGCGCCGCCTTCGCCCGGATCACCGACGCGGACGCCCTCGTCGTCGGCCACGACATGCGGCCCTCCTCGCCCGGCCTCTCCCGCGCCTTCGCGCGCGGCGCCGCGGCAGGCGGGGTGCACGTGACCGAGATCGGCCTCTGCTCGACCGACCAGCTCTACTACGCGTCCGGCGCCCTCGACCTGCCCGGCGCGATGTTCACCGCCTCCCACAACCCCGCCCAGTACAACGGCATCAAGATGTGCCGCGCGGGCGCCGCCCCCGTCGGCCAGGACACCGGTCTCGCCGAGATCCGTGCCCTGGCCGAGGAGTGGAGCGAGACCGGGGCGCCGCGGCCCGCCGCGACCCCGGGCACGATCACCCGCCGCGACACGCTGGAGGACTACGCGGCGTACCTGCGCGGCCTGGTCGACCTCACCGCGATCCGCCCCCTGAAGGTCGTCGTCGACGCGGGCAACGGCATGGGCGGTCACACGGTCCCCACGGTCTTCGCCGGCCTGCCCCTCGACCTCGTCCCCATGTACTTCGAACTGGACGGCACGTTCCCCAACCACGAGGCCAACCCCCTCGACCCGGCCAACATCGTCGACCTGCAGCGGCGCGTCCGCGAGGAGGGCGCCGACCTCGGCATCGCCTTCGACGGCGACGCCGACCGCTGCTTCGTGGTCGACGAACGCGGCAACCCCGTCTCCCCCTCCGCGATCACCGCCCTGGTCGCCTCCCGCGAACTAGCCAAGCGCGGCGGCACGGGCACGGTCATCCACAACCTGATCACCTCCTGGTCCGTCCCCGAGGTCGTCCGGGAGTGCGGCGGCACCCCCGTGCGCACCCGTGTGGGCCACTCCTTCATCAAGGCCGAGATGGCCCGCACCGGCGCGATCTTCGGCGGCGAGCACTCCGCCCACTACTACTTCGCCGACTTCTGGAACGCCGACACGGGCATGCTGGCCGCCCTCCACGTGCTCGCGGCCCTCGGCGGCCAGGACGGCCCCCTCTCCGGCCTCGTCGCCCAGTACGACCGTTACGTGGGCTCCGGCGAGATCAACTCCACCGTCGCCGACCAGGCCGCCCGCCTCGCCGCCGTCAGGGCCGCCTACGAGGGCCGGGAGGGCCTGACCCTGGACGAGCTGGACGGCCTCACCGTGTCCTGCGACGACTGGTGGTTCAACGTCCGCCCCTCCAACACGGAGCCCCTCCTGCGCCTGAACGCCGAGGCCCGCGACGAGGCGACCATGGCCAAGCTCCGCGACGAGGTCCTGGCGATCATCCGGGGGTGAACCGCGCCGCCCTCGCGGGGGCGCCGCCGCCCCCGCACCGGGCGCCTCACCGGCAAAGGACCCGCCCCGCACGGCCCGACGCCCCGCCCAACCCCGGCGCAGCCCCCCTCCCGGCGGTACGCTGACGAGGCCGCACCGCACCACCCCGCACGACAGAACCCCGCCCCCGAAGGGACCCCGACATGCCGCTCGAAGCCGGCCTCCTGGAGATCCTCGCCTGCCCGGCGTGCCACGCGCCCCTCACCGAGGAGGACACCGAGCTGACCTGCACCGGTCAGGACTGCGGCCTCGCCTACCCCATCCGCGACGGCATCCCCGTGCTCCTCGTCGACGAGGCCCGCCGCCCGGCGTGACCCCCCGCCCGGGCCTCGGCCCCGGGCACACCGCAACGCGTCATCCCGCCCGGGTGGACAAACCCGCGCGAAGGCGAAAAAGGGCACCCGGCGAATCGGAGGCTGCCGCCCATGCTCGACGAATCGCTGCTAGACACCCCCGACGCCCTGTCGGAGGCCGACCGGGGCGGTCTGCTCCGCGGCGCCGCCGAGGCCGGCGCCCGGGTCCGCACGGCCATCCGCCTCGGCACCGAGGCCGGTATCGGCGACCTCAAACCCGACGGCCGCCCCCGCGCCCTGATGGTCGCGGGCCCCGGCATGGCCCCCGCCGGCGTCGCCGACCTGCTCGGCGCCCTCGCCGGCTCCAGCTGCCCGATCACCCGCATCCACCCCACCGGCGTGGCTCCCGCCCCGGGCGCCCTCCGCTGGGACCTCCCGGGCTGGGCCGGCTCGGTCGACCTCCTCCTGATCGCCACCGCCGACGGCACCGAGCCCGGCCTGTCGCTCCTGGCCGACCAGGCCTACCGCCGCGGCTGCACCGTCGTGGTCGTCGCCCCGCCCCGCACCCCCGTCGCCGAGGCGGTGGCGGGCGCCCACGGCCTGTTCGTACCGATGGCGACCGCCCCGTACGAGCTGGAGGTGCCCCTCGGCGCCGCCGCCCCCGGCATCCTGTGGGCCCTGCTCACCCCGATGCTGGCGCTCCTCGACCGCACGGGCCTCGTCGCAGCCGACCCGGACGCCCTCGCGAAGGTCGCCGACCGCCTCGACCACGTCGCCGAACGCTGCGGCCCCGCCATCGCCACGTACAGCAACCCCGCCAAGACACTCGCCGCCGAGTTCGCCGACGCCCTCCCGCTGATCTGGACCGAGGGCCATGCCGCGGGCCCCGTGGGCCGCCGCTTCGCCTCCGCGCTCGCCGAGCTGGCGGGCCGCCCCGCGCTCGCCGCCCAGCTCCCCGAGGCCCTCGCCTCGCACGCCGTGGTGCTGTCCGGCCCCCTCGCCGCGAGCGCCGACCCCGAGGCCTTCTTCCGCGACCGCGTCGAGGAGCCCCCCGCCCTCCACGCGCGCGTGCTCCTCCTGCGCGACCGGCCCACCGGCGGACTCAGCGCGGCCCCCGCCGCCCGCGAACTCGCCCTCGGCCACGACACCGCGATCAGCGAGCTGGAACCCGAGGAGGGCAGCGACCTGGAGACCCTCGCGGAGATGATCGCCATCACGGATTTCGCCGCCGTTTACCTGTCGCTCGCCACGGGAGCCTGATCCTTACCCGGGCCTCCCGGCACACCCCCGAACGGCGTACGGAGAAGAACACACACATGGACCGCCTCGACAACACCATCCGCCCCTACGCCTGGGGCTCGACCACCGCCATCCCGCACCTCCTCGGCGTGGCCCCCACCGGCGAACCGCAGGCGGAGATGTGGCTGGGCGCCCACCCCGGCGCCCCCTCACGCACCCCGCGCGGTCCCCTCACCGAGGTGATCGACGAGGCACCCGAACGCGAGCTGGGCCCGCGCACCGTCGCCAAGTTCGGCCCCCGCCTGCCGTTCCTGCTGAAGATCCTCGCCGCCGGCGCCCCCCTCTCCCTCCAGGTCCACCCCGACCTCGAACAGGCCAGGGAGGGCTACGCCGACGAGGAACGCCGCGGCATCCCGATCGACGCGGGCCACCGCAACTACAAGGACGCCAACCACAAGCCCGAACTGATCTGCGCCCTCACCGAGTTCGACGGCCTCTGCGGCTTCCGCGACCCGCTGCGCGCCGCCGACCTGCTCGCCGCCCTCGACGTCGACTCCCTCAAGCCGTACGTCGACCTCCTGCACGCCCACCCCGAAGAGGCCGCGCTGCGCGAGGTGTTGACGGCCGTCCTGAGCGCCGACCCCGCGGCGATGGCCGAGACGGTCACCGAGACTGCGGCCGCCTGCGCGCGCCTCGGCGGCGACCACGCCCCGTACGCCGGCATCGCCCACCACTACCCCGGCGACCCCGGCGTCATCGCCGCCATGCTGCTCAACCACGTACGCCTGCAGCCCGGCGAGGCCCTCTTCCTCGGCGCCGGCATCCCGCACGCCTACCTCGACGGCCTCGGCGTCGAGATCATGGCCAACTCCGACAACGTCCTGCGCTGCGGCCTCACCCCCAAGCACGTCGATGTCCCCGAACTCCTGCGCGTCGTCCGCTTCGAGGCGACCGACCCGGGCGTCCTGCGCCCCGAGGCGGCCCCCGACGGCGAGGAGGTCTACGCGACCCCCATCGACGAGTTCCGCCTCTCCCGCTACGTCCTGCCCGAGGCCACCGCCCCGCACGACCTCACCCTCCCGACCCCGCAGATCCTGCTCTGCACGGCCGGTTCGGTACGGGCGGGTGACCACACCCTCGCCCCGGGCCAGTCCGTGTTCGTCCCGGCGGACGAGAAGGCCGAGGTGTCCGGACCGGGCACCGTCTTCCGCGCCACGGTGGTCGCGTGAACGGCGTGACCCCCGCCTGATCCACGACCCGGCGCACCGGCACCGGACCGGGCTGCAACAATGCCCCCTGCAAAAGGCGGGCAAAGCCCGGCCGGTGACGGACGGAAGCGTGGGTACCCATGCCCATGCACGGACACATGCGTAGGCGAAGGGACACCCCGGACAGATGAGCGCGTCAGGCGGCACCAAGGCGATCGTGGCGGCACTCGGCGCCAACCTCGCCATCGCGGCAGCGAAGTTCGTGGCTTTCCTTTTCAGCGGCTCGTCCTCGATGCTCGCCGAGTCCGTGCACTCCCTCGCCGACTCCGGCAACCAGGCCCTGCTCCTCCTCGGCGGCAAGCGGGCCAAGCGCGAGGCCACCCCGCAACACCCCTTCGGCTACGGCCGCGAGCGCTACATCTACGCCTTCCTCGTCTCCATCGTCCTCTTCTCCGTCGGCGGCATGTTCGCCCTGTACGAGGGCTACGAGAAGATCAAGCACCCGCACGAGATCGACCACTGGTACTGGCCGGTCGGCGTCCTCGTGTTCGCGATCATCGCCGAGTCGTTCTCCTTCCGGACCGCCATCAAGGAGTCCAACACCCTCCGCGGCAAGAAGTCCTGGACGGAGTTCGTCCGCCACGCCAAGGCCCCCGAGCTGCCCGTCGTGCTCCTGGAGGACCTCGGCGCGCTCGTCGGCCTGATCCTCGCCCTCGGCGGCGTCGGCCTGGCCCTGCTCACCGGCGACGGCGTCTGGGACGGCATCGGCACCCTCTGCATCGGCGCCCTGCTCATCCTCATCGCGCTCGTCCTCGCCGCCGAGACCAAGTCCCTCCTCCTCGGCGAGTCCGCCGGCGTGGAGGACGTCGAGAAGATCGCCGCGGCCGTCGTCGACGGCGACACCGTCACCCGCGTCATCCACATGCGCACCCTCCACCTCGGCCCCGAGGAACTCCTCGTCGCCGCCAAGATCGCCGTCCGGCACGACGACACCGCCGCCGAGGTGGCGAACGCCATCGACGCCGCCGAGGCCCGTATCCGCGAGGCCGTCCCGATCGCCCGCGTCATCTACCTCGAACCCGACATCTACAGCGAGGCCGAGGCCGCCAAGGGCCCCGACGCCGAGGCCACCCCCGGCGGCCCCGCCCCGACCGCCGGGCACTGACCTCTCGTACCTCCTCGTACCTCCTCGTAGTCCGAGCTGGACCGGGCCCGCCGCAGCACGCGGCGGGCCTTTTCCCGTCACACCCCACGTACCGTCGCACCGTCGACACCCCAGGCCAGGACGCCTACGAGCCTCCACCGGCTCCCGGCGAAGACTTGATCCTTCCCCGGGTGGACTGGGGCCGCACGGGTCGACCGGTGTAGCTTGGGACGGAGCCAGACGTCGCTGCTGATGGCGGTCGGGCGGTCCCACCGAGGACCGGCCGAGGGAGAGAGGGCCTCCGACGGACTGCGCTGCGCGCACGCGGGCATGCCTGTGTCCTCTTCGGACACCCCTGTGTCCGCCGCCGCGCAGACCAGCCCTACCCACCCTCGACCCGACACCGAGGAGCAGCTCGTCATGACGACTGTCGACCAGCGACAGGACTTCAAGGTCGCCGACCTCTCCCTGGCCGAGTTCGGCCGCAAGGAGATCACCCTCGCCGAGCACGAGATGCCCGGCCTGATGGCGATCCGCAAGGAGTACGCCGAGGCCCAGCCCCTCGCCGGCGCCCGCGTCACCGGCTCCCTGCACATGACCGTGCAGACCGCCGTCCTCATCGAGACCCTGGTCGCCCTCGGCGCCCAGGTCCGCTGGGCCTCCTGCAACATCTTCTCCACCCAGGACCACGCCGCCGCGGCCATCGCGGTCGGCCCGAACGGCACCGTGGACAACCCGCAGGGCGTCCCGGTCTTCGCCTGGAAGGGCGAGACCCTGGAGGAGTACTGGTGGTGCACCGAGCAGGCGCTGACCTGGCCGGACAGCCCCACCGGCGGCCCCAACATGATCCTCGACGACGGCGGTGACGCCACCCTCCTCGTCCACAAGGGCGTCGAGTACGAGAAGGCCGGCGAGGTCCCGGCCGTCGACACCGCCGAGAACGACGAGCACCGCGTCATCCTGGAACTCCTCCACCGCACCATCACCGAGGGCTCCCAGAAGTGGACCCAGCTCGCCTCGGAGATCCGCGGCGTCACCGAGGAGACCACCACCGGCGTCCACCGCCTGTACGAGATGCAGCGCGACGGCGTCCTCCTCTTCCCGGCGATCAACGTGAACGACGCCGTCACCAAGTCGAAGTTCGACAACAAGTACGGCTGCCGCCACTCCCTGATCGACGGCATCAACCGCGCCACCGACGTCCTCATCGGCGGCAAGACCGCCGTCGTCTGCGGCTACGGCGACGTGGGCAAGGGCTGCGCGGAGTCCCTGCGCGGCCAGGGCGCCCGCGTCATCGTCACGGAGATCGACCCGATCTGCGCGCTCCAGGCCGCCATGGACGGCTACCAGGTCACGACCCTCGACGAGGTCATCGACAAGGCCGACATCTTCATCACCACGACCGGCAACAAGGACATCATCATGGCCTCCGACATGGCCAAGATGAAGCACCAGGCCATCGTCGGCAACATCGGCCACTTCGACAACGAGATCGACATGGCCGGCCTCGCCAAGGTCCCCGGCATCGTCAAGGACGAGGTCAAGCCGCAGGTCCACACCTGGACCTTCCCCGACGGCAAGGTGATCATCGTCCTGTCCGAGGGTCGTCTGCTGAACCTGGGCAACGCCACCGGCCACCCGTCGTTCGTGATGTCCAACTCGTTCGCGGACCAGACCCTGGCCCAGATCGAGCTGTTCACCAAGCCGGACGCGTACCCGATCGGTGTCTACACGCTGCCCAAGCACCTCGACGAGAAGGTCGCCCGCCTGCACCTCGACGCGCTCGGCGTGAAGCTCACGACGCTCCGTCCGGAGCAGGCCGCGTACATCGGCGTGGAGGTCGAGGGCCCCTACAAGCCGGACCACTACCGCTACTGATCACGCACCCGCGCCGACGCACCAGCGCGCCGGTTCACAGGCAGGCCCCCGCACCCCCGTGCCGGGGGCCTGCCCGTTCGGCCGGCGGCTCGCCCGCCGGCCCGATCAGCCCGTCACGACCCAGGACGCCCATGCCCCGCGGCCGGTATTCGCTTCACGACCCGCACGACCACACCCTCCTCGCCGAAGAACACTTCCACTGCGCGCCGGGTCCCTCCGGCTGGCGCTATGTGTCCCAACTGACCGCCCCTTCCGGTGACCACGCCGGCTCCGTCGACCTCGCCCTCGACGACCTCGGCCGCCCGCTCCGCCTCGAACTCCACGCCGCGAGCTGGCAGGTCCGCGGAGCCGCTCTCGACGGCGTCACCTGGGTCCGTACCGACCCCACCGGTACGCAGGCCACCGAAGGCAACGTCCGCGCCCACGCCTTCACCGGCACCTCCCCGGCGTTCCTCATCGCCACCGCCCGTCTGCTGCGCCTCACCCCCTCCGAGTCCGCGACCCGCGTACGCCTCGTCGCCTTCACCGACCCGGTCCTCGCCCCGCGCACCGTGGACCAGTCCTGGGCCTTGATCGCAAGAGAAGCACACGCCACTGACAACGGCCCCCTGACCGTGGACGAATACCAGGTCACAGCCCTGGACACCGGTGAGCAGCACACCGTTCACCTCTCCGGCGACGTAGTCCTGGCGGCCCCTGGGGTGGAGCTGGAACACCTGGAATCACCGCCGTCGACGTTCGACTGACGGAGAGCCGCCAGAAGGATGCGGCCGGGGGAGACCGGCCGGAGGAGTCCGGCCGAGAGACACGGGGCGGGCCGCAGCCGACCCGGTACGGCGTTCCTATGCGGGTGGCGCGAACCCGTTGCTCGGCCGCTCGGCAGGCTGCGGCTGCTGCGGTGGTTCCCCCGGAGCGGCGGCCCCGGGAGCAGCCGGCCCCGACGGGGGCGCGAAGCCCTCGGCAGCCGGCACCGCCTGACCGGGCCCCAGCGGCGGCCCGGCCGCCGGCCCGGCGGGCCACCCGGCACCCGAGCCCTGTCCGCCCGGCACCGGTCCGGGAAGGCTCGCACCACCGAAGGCGCGGCGCGCCTCACGCGCCTGTCGTTCGTGCACCACGGCCGCCAGGTACGCGCCCGGGGGCACACCGTACGGCGCGGGCGTCCCCGTACGCGCCGCGAGGTCCGAGGCGAGACGTTCCGCCATCGCCGCCCCGACGTGCGGATCGAGCTGTCCCATCCGCGTCAGGTACTGGCGGACGGCCAGCCACAGCGCATCCGGGACGGCGGACAGGTCGAGCCCGGAGAACTGCCCGGCCAGCCAGGGCGGCGGCGCAGGCACGAACGGCGACCGTCCCGCCGGCACTCGCTCCCGCACGACCAGCGTCCCCGCGAACACGTCCCCCAGCCGCCGCCCCCGCGCCGACACCAGGGAAGCGACGCACGCGACGACCCCGAAGGTCATCAGGATCTCGACGACGCCGACGGCGCCGCGCACCAGGGCGTGCCGGAACCGGATGGGCCCACCGTCGTCCCGCACGACCCGCAGCCCGAGGGCCAGCTTCCCCAGCGATCGGCCGTGGGTCAGCGTCTCCACCGCGATCGGCACACCCACCAGCAGGAGCAGAAAGGTCGCGACGGCGATCGCCATCTGCGCCGCCTCGTCGAGACCGGCCGTGGCGAGGGCCAGGAGCAGGGTCACCACGACGTAGAAGACCACCGCTGCGACCAGGTCGAGCAGCACGGCAAGCGCACGGCTCGGCAGTTTCGCGGGACGCAGTTCCAGCGCCACCGCCTCGCCCGTCACTAGCTCACTCACACCCGTGGTCCTTCCGGTTCCATCCCCTGACCCGCCCCGAGACCGGCCAGTCTGCCAAGCTGAAGGCACATCGCGCCGCAGTACGACCTGTAGGACAAGCTGACACGCAGTTCGAGAGGGACGAGGAGCAGCAAACCCGATGGACCTCGATGTCTTCGTGTCCGCCCATCGTGCCGAATGGGACCGCCTCGACGCCCTGCTCCGCCGACAGCGCCGCCTGAACGGAGCCGAGGTCGACGAACTGGTCGCCCTCTACCAGCGCACGGCGACCCACCTCTCCCTGATCCAGTCCAGTGCCCCGGACCCCCAGCTCACCGGCCGCCTCAGCCAACTCGTGGCACGCGCGCGCAGCGCGGTCACGGGCACCAGGCGCTCCTCGTGGCGCGATGTCGCCCGCTTCCTGACCCACGGTTTCCCCGCGGCGGTCTACCGCTCCCGCCACTGGTGGGTCCCCACCGCACTCCTCTCCACCCTCGTCGCCGCCGTCCTGGGCTGGTGGATCGGCACCCATCCCGACGTCCAGGCGTCGATCGCGGCGCCCGATGCCCTGCGCGAGATGACCCGCCCCGGCGGCCAGTACGAGACGTACTACTCCAGCCATCCCGCGGCGTCCTTCGCCGCCCAGGTGTGGACGAACAACGCCCAGGCCGCCGCCATGTGCCTGGTCCTGGGCATCTTCCTGGGCCTGCCGGTCCTCTGGATCCTGCTCCTGAACATGCTCAACCTGGGCGTCGGCATCGGCTTGATGGCCTCGGCGGGCCGACTCGACGTCTTCCTGGGGCTCGTCCTCCCCCATGGACTGCTGGAGCTGACCGCGGTCTTCGTGGCCGCCGGTACGGGTCTCCGCCTCGGCTGGACCGTCATCGACCCCGGCCCCCGCACCCGTCGCTCGGCGCTGGCCGAGGAGGGCCGGGCCGCGGTGGGGATGGCGATCGGCCTGGCGCTGGTCCTGTTCGTCTCCGGTGCCATCGAAGGGTTCGTCACCCCCTCCGGCCTGCCTACCTGGGCCCGCATCAGCATCGGCGTCCTCGCCGAACTCGCCTTCCTCGCCTACGTCTATGTCCTGGGCGGACGCGCGGCCCGCGCCGGCGAGACGGGCGACGTCGAGGAGCACGAACGCAGCGCCGTGGTGCCCACTGCCGCCTGATGTGCATCCCACCCCGTCGGGCTGTTACTGTCTTCCTCGTTCCCACAAGAGCCGTTGACACGGCCCTCGTGGGGAGGTAGGTTAGAACAGTTGCCTAGAGGTGGATATGCCCCGGGCGGCAGTGAACATCTACCGGTTCCTCGTGGACGAGATTCACGAGTGGACCCGCCCCGATGAATCAGAAAGAACGGCCGGTAAGGCCGGTCGAAAACTTCTGATAAAGTCGGACTCGCCGAAAGGGAGCCGCAAGGCGAACAAATAGGTAAAAGCCCTCCAACGGCTACGAGAAACGAATTCCGACCGGAAACGGAACGGAAAACGGATCTGGTAAGGTTGGAAACACCGAAGGGAAGCGCCCGGAGGAAAGCCCGAGAAGTTGCTCGGGTGAGTACAAAGGAAGCGTCCGTTCCTTGAGAACTCAACAGCGTGCCAAAAATCAACGCCAGATATGTTGATACCCCGTCTCCGGCCGGTTGGTCGGGGCGAGGTTCCTTTGAAATAAACACAGCGAGGACGCTGTGAACCATCGGATCATTCCTCCGGTGGTTCCGCTCTCGTGTGTGTGCACCGGATGACCGGTAAACATTCACGGAGAGTTTGATCCTGGCTCAGGACGAACGCTGGCGGCGTGCTTAACACATGCAAGTCGAACGATGAAGCCCTTCGGGGTGGATTAGTGGCGAACGGGTGAGTAACACGTGGGCAATCTGCCCTTCACTCTGGGACAAGCCCTGGAAACGGGGTCTAATACCGGATACGACGCGCTCGGGCATCCGATGTGCGTGGAAAGCTCCGGCGGTGAAGGATGAGCCCGCGGCCTATCAGCTTGTTGGTGAGGTAACGGCTCACCAAGGCGACGACGGGTAGCCGGCCTGAGAGGGCGACCGGCCACACTGGGACTGAGACACGGCCCAGACTCCTACGGGAGGCAGCAGTGGGGAATATTGCACAATGGGCGAAAGCCTGATGCAGCGACGCCGCGTGAGGGATGACGGCCTTCGGGTTGTAAACCTCTTTCAGCAGGGAAGAAGCGAGAGTGACGGTACCTGCAGAAGAAGCGCCGGCTAACTACGTGCCAGCAGCCGCGGTAATACGTAGGGCGCGAGCGTTGTCCGGAATTATTGGGCGTAAAGAGCTCGTAGGCGGTCTGTCGCGTCGGATGTGAAAGCCCGGGGCTTAACCCCGGGTCTGCATTCGATACGGGCAGACTAGAGTGTGGTAGGGGAGATCGGAATTCCTGGTGTAGCGGTGAAATGCGCAGATATCAGGAGGAACACCGGTGGCGAAGGCGGATCTCTGGGCCATTACTGACGCTGAGGAGCGAAAGCGTGGGGAGCGAACAGGATTAGATACCCTGGTAGTCCACGCCGTAAACGGTGGGAACTAGGTGTTGGCGACATTCCACGTCGTCGGTGCCGCAGCTAACGCATTAAGTTCCCCGCCTGGGGAGTACGGCCGCAAGGCTAAAACTCAAAGGAATTGACGGGGGCCCGCACAAGCAGCGGAGCATGTGGCTTAATTCGACGCAACGCGAAGAACCTTACCAAGGCTTGACATACACCGGAAACATCCAGAGATGGGTGCCCCCTTGTGGTCGGTGTACAGGTGGTGCATGGCTGTCGTCAGCTCGTGTCGTGAGATGTTGGGTTAAGTCCCGCAACGAGCGCAACCCTTGTTCTGTGTTGCCAGCATGCCTTTCGGGGTGATGGGGACTCACAGGAGACTGCCGGGGTCAACTCGGAGGAAGGTGGGGACGACGTCAAGTCATCATGCCCCTTATGTCTTGGGCTGCACACGTGCTACAATGGCAGGTACAATGAGCTGCGAAGCCGTGAGGCGGAGCGAATCTCAAAAAGCCTGTCTCAGTTCGGATTGGGGTCTGCAACTCGACCCCATGAAGTCGGAGTTGCTAGTAATCGCAGATCAGCAGTGCTGCGGTGAATACGTTCCCGGGCCTTGTACACACCGCCCGTCACGTCACGAAAGTCGGTAACACCCGAAGCCGGTGGCCCAACCCCTTGTGGGAGGGAGCTGTCGAAGGTGGGACTGGCGATTGGGACGAAGTCGTAACAAGGTAGCCGTACCGGAAGGTGCGGCTGGATCACCTCCTTTCTAAGGAGCACCTGGCCTCTTTCGGGGGGTCCAGACGCCAGAACATCAGCGAATGTCTGATGCTGGTCGCTCATGGGTGGAACGTTGATTATTCGGCACGGTCGGGATGGATGAGAGCGCTAGTACTGCTTCGGCGTGGAACGCGAAGCTCATCGGTTGATCGTGTCGGGCACGCTGTTGGGTGTCTGAGGGTGCGAGCGTTGCTCGTCCTTCGGTGCCGGCCCCAGTGAACTCGAACCGGGTGGTTCGGGGTGGTGGGTGGTTGGTCGTTGTTTGAGAACTGCACAGTGGACGCGAGCATCTGTGGCCAAGTTTTTAAGGGCGCACGGTGGATGCCTTGGCACCAGGAACCGATGAAGGACGTGGGAGGCCACGATAGGCCCCGGGGAGTCGTCAACCAGGCTTTGATCCGGGGGTGTCCGAATGGGGAAACCCGGCAGTCGTCATGGGCTGTCACCCTTGCCTGAACACATAGGGCAAGTGGAGGGAACGCGGGGAAGTGAAACATCTCAGTACCCGCAGGAAGAGAAAACAACCGTGATTCCGGGAGTAGTGGCGAGCGAAACTGGATGAGGCCAAACCGTATGCGTGTGAGACCCGGCAGGGGTTGCGTATACGGGGTTGTGGGATCTCTCTTTCACAGTCTGCCGGCTGTGAGGCGAGTCAGAAACCGTTGATGTAGGCGAAGGACATGCGAAAGGTCCGGCGTAGAGGGTAAGACCCCCGTAGCTGAAACATCAGCGGCTCGTTTGAGAGACACCCAAGTAGCACGGGGCCCGAGAAATCCCGTGTGAATCTGGCGGGACCACCCGCTAAGCCTAAATATTCCCTGGTGACCGATAGCGGATAGTACCGTGAGGGAATGGTGAAAAGTACCCCGGGAGGGGAGTGAAATAGTACCTGAAACCGTGTGCCTACAAGCCGTGGGAGCGTCGCGTTGAGTGCTTGCACTCAACGTCGTGACTGCGTGCCTTTTGAAGAATGAGCCTGCGAGTTTGCGGTGTGTTGCGAGGTTAACCCGGGTGGGGTAGCCGTAGCGAAAGCGAGTCCGAACAGGGCGTTTGAGTAGCACGCTCAAGACCCGAAGCGGAGTGATCTAGCCATGGGCAGGTTGAAGCGGAGGTAAGACTTCGTGGAGGACCGAACCCACCAGGGTTGAAAACCTGGGGGATGACCTGTGGTTAGGGGTGAAAGGCCAATCAAACTCCGTGATAGCTGGTTCTCCCCGAAATGCATTTAGGTGCAGCGTCGTGTGTTTCTTGCCGGAGGTAGAGCACTGGATAGGCGATGGGCCCTACCGGGTTACTGACCTTAGCCAAACTCCGAATGCCGGTAAGTGAGAGCGCGGCAGTGAGACTGTGGGGGATAAGCTCCATGGTCGAGAGGGAAACAGCCCAGAGCATCGACTAAGGCCCCTAAGCGTACGCTAAGTGGGAAAGGATGTGGAGTCGCAGAGACAACCAGGAGGTTGGCTTAGAAGCAGCCACCCTTGAAAGAGTGCGTAATAGCTCACTGGTCTAGTGATTCCGCGCCGACAATGTAGCGGGGCTCAAGCGTACCGCCGAAGTCGTGTCATTGCGATATGTACCCCCAACGGGGATCGTGATGGGTAGGGGAGCGTCGTCTGCCGGGTGAAGCAGCCGTGTAAGCGAGTTGTGGACGGTTGACGAGTGAGAATGCAGGCATGAGTAGCGATACAAACGTGAGAAACGTTTGCGCCGATTGACCAAGGGTTCCTGGGTCAAGCTGATCTGCCCAGGGTAAGTCGGGACCTAAGGCGAGGCCGACAGGCGTAGTCGATGGATAACCGGTTGATATTCCGGTACCCGCTGTGAAGCGTCAAACATCGAACCAGGCGATGCTAAGTCCGTGAAGCCGCCCCGGAGCCTTCGGGTGAAGGGGAGTGGTGGAGCCGACGAACCAGACTTGTAGTAGGTGAGTGATGGGGTGACGCAGGAAGGTAGTCCATCCCGGGCGGTGGTTGTCCCGGGGTAAGGGTGTAGGACGTCGGGTAGGTAAATCCGCCTGGCATGCAGTCTGAGACCTGATGCCGAGCCGATTGTGGTGAAGTGGATGATCCTATGCTGTCGAGAAAAGCCTCTAGCGAGTTTCATGGCGGCCCGTACCCTAAACCGACTCAGGTGGTCTGGTAGAGAATACCGAGGCGTTCGGGTGAACTATGGTTAAGGAACTCGGCAAAATGCCCCCGTAACTTCGGGAGAAGGGGGGCCACGCCTGGTGAGAGCACGTGCTGCTTGAGCTGGGGGTGGCCGCAGAGACCAGCGAGAAGCGACTGTTTACTAAAAACACAGGTCCGTGCGAAGCCGTAAGGCGATGTATACGGACTGACGCCTGCCCGGTGCTGGAACGTTAAGGGGACCGGTTAGCTCACTTTCGGGTGGGCGAAGCTGAGAACTTAAGCGCCAGTAAACGGCGGTGGTAACTATAACCATCCTAAGGTAGCGAAATTCCTTGTCGGGTAAGTTCCGACCTGCACGAATGGCGTAACGACTTCTCGACTGTCTCAACCATAGGCCCGGTGAAATTGCACTACGAGTAAAGATGCTCGTTTCGCGCAGCAGGACGGAAAGACCCCGGGACCTTTACTACAGTTTGATATTGGTGTTCGGTTCGGCTTGTGTAGGATAGCTGGGAGACTGTGAACTCTGGACGCCAGTTCAGGGGGAGTCGTCGTTGAAATACCAGTCTGGTCGTGCTGGATGTCTAACCCGGGTCCGTGATCCGGATCGGGGACAGTGTCTGATGGGTAGTTTAACTGGGGCGGTTGCCTCCTAAAGGGTAACGGAGGCGCCCAAAGGTTCCCTCAGCCTGGTTGGCAATCAGGTGGTGAGTGTAAGTGCACAAGGGAGCTTGACTGTGAGACCGACGGGTCGAGCAGGGACGAAAGTCGGGACTAGTGATCCGGCGGTGGCTTGTGGAAGCGCCGTCGCTCAACGGATAAAAGGTACCCCGGGGATAACAGGCTGATCTTCCCCAAGAGTCCATATCGACGGGATGGTTTGGCACCTCGATGTCGGCTCGTCGCATCCTGGGGCTGGAGTCGGTCCCAAGGGTTGGGCTGTTCGCCCATTAAAGCGGTACGCGAGCTGGGTTTAGAACGTCGTGAGACAGTTCGGTCCCTATCCGCTGTGCGCGTAGGAGTCTTGAGAAGGGCTGTCCCTAGTACGAGAGGACCGGGACGGACGAACCTCTGGTGTGCCAGTTGTTCTGCCAAGGGCATGGCTGGTTGGCTACGTTCGGGAGGGATAACCGCTGAAAGCATCTAAGCGGGAAGCCTGCTTCGAGATGAGGACTCCCACCCACTTGATGGGGTAAGGCTCCCAGTAGACGACTGGGTTGATAGGCCGGATCTGGAAGCACGGTAACGTGTGGAGGTGACCGGTACTAATAGGCCGAGGGCTTGTCCTCAGTTGCTCGCGTCCACTGTGTTGGTTCTGAAACCACGAACAACCCCGCGTTTGTCACAGAGCGTGGTGCGGTTGATTGTTTCATAGTGTTTCGGTGGTCATAGCGTGAGGGAAACGCCCGGTTACATTCCGAACCCGGAAGCTAAGCCTCACAGCGCCGATGGTACTGCAGGGGGGACCCTGTGGGAGAGTAGGACGCCGCCGAACAATTGTTGAGAAAGCCCCTGCCGGGAAACCGGCGGGGGTTTTCTGCGTTTACGGCGCCCTTTCGGGGAATGCCGAGCCAGTCCTCAAGACCGTTCCGGGCGAATTACAGGCGTCCAGCTGCCTTCAGCGCCAAGTAGGCGTCTGCCAAGGCCGGCGCCAGCTCCTCCGGGGGTGCGTCCACCACCGTGACTCCGTGACGCCGGAGTTGTCCGGCGGTGCGGTGGCGCTCCGACTGGGCCTGGGCCGCTGCCGCCGCCTCGTAGACGGCGTCCGTGGTGCCCCGTGCGGTCGCCATGCGGGCGATGTGCGGGTCGGAGACGGAAGCCACCAGGACCGTGTGGCGCTGGGTGAGGCGGGACAGCACCGGGAGGAGGCCCTCTTCGACGGGGGCCGCGTCCAGGCTCGTCAGCAGGACGATCAACGAACGACGGGGGGCCGTCCGTAGCGCGGTGGCGGTGAGACCCCGGAAATCCGTCTCGACGAGCTCCGGCTCGAGCGGAGCCATCACGTTGACCACGGAGGGAAGGACGTCGCCCGCCGAACGACCCTGCACGAGGGCCCGCACACGGCGGTCGTAGGCCATCAGGTCCACGCGGTCGCCCGCGCGGGAAGCGAGGGCGGCCAGCAGGAGAGCGGCGTCCATCGAGGCGTCCAGGCGCGGGATGTCGCCCACACGGCCCGCCGAGGTCCGGCCCGTGTCCAGGACGAGCAGGATGTGGCGGTCGCGTTCGGGACGCCATGTGCGTACCGCCACCGCGGACTGGCGGGCCGTGGCGCGCCAGTCGATCGAGCGGGTGTCGTCGCCGGGGATGTACTCGCGGAGGCTGTCGAACTCGGTGCCCTCACCCCGCGTCAGGACACTGGTGCGACCGTCCAGTTCGCGGAGACGGGCCAGCTTGGACGGCAGGTGCTTGCGGCTCGTGAACGGAGGAAGGACCCGCACCGTCCAGGGGACCCGGTGGCCGGCCTGGCGCGTGAACAGGCCCAGAGGACCGTACGAGCGGATCGTGACCCGGTCGGCCTGGCGGTCGCCCCGGCGCGTGGGACGCAGCAGAGTCGTGACACGGCGTCGCTCCCCGGCGGGGACCGCGAGTCGGTGGCGGGAGGCGGCCACCTCACTGCCGGGCAGCCAACTGCTCGGGGGCCAGGCGTCACGGAGACGGGCGCGCAAGGGGCGCCGGGAGGGATTGGTGACCGTCAGCGTGACCTCCGCTGTCTCGCCGAGGCGCGTCGAGGTGTCCCCGGAGCGCGTGAGGCCCAGACGGCGCACGGGGGCGGCCAGGGTGTAGTCGCAGGCGCACGCGAGGGCCAGCGGGGCGTTCACCGCGAGGATGCCCGTCCAGCTGGGCTCCCAGATGCCGACCGGGAGAGTGCCGAGGGCCGCGAGGAGCGCGGCGCGTCCGGTGGGGGCCATCAGCGGGGCACGGGGACGTGGGCGAGGATCGCGTTGATGACCGAGTCCGCCGTCACGCCCTCCATCTCCGCCTCCGGGCGGAGCTGGACGCGGTGCCGGAGGGTCGGGAGCGCGAGTGCCTTGACGTCGTCGGGGATGACGTAGTCGCGGCCCGTCAGCCAGGCCCAGGCCCGGGACGCCGCGAGGAGGGCCGTGGCGCCTCGGGGTGAGACACCCAGGGTGAGGGAGGGCGACTCGCGAGTGGCGCGGCAGATGTCGACGACGTAGGCGGTGATCTCGGGGGAGACGGTCGTCTTGGCGACGGCGGCGCGGGCGGCTTCGAGGTCGGCGGCGTTCGCGACGGGGCGTACGCCGGCGGCGCGCAGATCGCGCGGGTTGAAGCCGGCGGCGTGCCGGGTGAGGACGTCGATCTCGTCCTGACGGGACGGCAGCGGAACCGTCAGCTTGAGCAGGAAGCGGTCGAGCTGGGCTTCCGGGAGGGGATACGTGCCCTCGTACTCGACCGGGTTCTGGGTCGCGGCGACCAGGAACGGGTCGGGGAGGGGACGGGGGGTGCCGTCGACCGTGACCTGGCGTTCCTCCATGGCCTCCAGCAGGGAGGACTGGGTCTTCGGCGGGGTGCGGTTGATCTCGTCCGCGAGGAGGAGGTTGGTGAAGACCGGGCCGGGCTGGAAGGAGAACTCGGCGGTGCGGGTGTCGTAGACGAGGGAGCCGGTGACGTCGCTCGGCATCAGGTCCGGGGTGAACTGGACGCGCTTGGTGTCCAGTTCGAGTGCGGACGCGAGGGCGCGGACAAGCAGGGTCTTGGCGACCCCGGGGACTCCTTCGAGGAGGACGTGTCCGCGGCAGAGGAGGGCGACGACGAGGCCGGTCACGGCGGGGTCCTGGCCGACCACGGCTTTGGCGATCTCGGCGCGCAGGGCCTCCAGGGAGGCACGGGCGGCGCCCGGGTCCCCGGTGGTCCCGGCGTTGTCAGTGGTCGGGTCCATCATGAACGGCGTACCTCTCTTTCGAGGGCGTCGAGTCGGTCGGTGAGGGCGATGAGTGCCTTGTCGTCGCCGGGCGGCGGGCCGAAGAGGAGGGTGTGCAGGGTCCGGCCGTCGCCGTGGAGGTGGGCGGACAGAGCGGGGATCAGGGCCTCGGGCGCGTGCGCCCGGGAGACGGGGACACCCACGAGAGGGGCGAGGCGCGTGCGGGTGGTGGAGCGAAGAGCGGCGGCCGCGCGGTCACGGGCGTCCGCCTTGCGGTAGAGACGGGCGCGGCCTTCGACGGTCTCGGAGGCGCGGATCGCGACGGGGAGTTTCTCGGGTACCAGGGGTCCCAGTCGGCGTGCCCGCCAGAGGGCGGCGATCAGAGCCGCGACGAACAGTTGCAGGCCGCCCCAGAGCCAGCCCGAGGGGAGCAGGTCGAAGAAGCTGCGGTCGCCGGTGTCGCGGACGGAGTCGTCGGCGAGCGAGGGGAGGTACCAGACCAGATGGGGGCGCGAGCCGAGGAGTTGGAGGGCGAGGGAGGCGTTGCCCTGCTCGTCGAGGCGGTCGTTGTAGAGGATGTCGGGGGCGCCGATGACGACGGTGTCACCGTCCCCTTCGGCGCCCGGGAGGAGGACGAGGCCGGGCAGACCGCTCTCGGGGTAACAGGTGTCGGCGTCGCGGACGGTGACCTGGTAGCGGATGCCGCCGAGGTCGGCGGTGCCCGCACGGCGGGCGGCGGGCAGGTCGCAGCGGGGCGCGAGTGCGGAGTCGAAGCTCGGGGCGGGGTCGGCGGTGACGCCGGGGACGAGGGTGCCGACGGACGGGGCGCCGGGGGCGACGAGGACCGTACGGCCGCCGGACGCGGTGGTCGCCGTCCGCAGACGGCGCTGCTGGGGCTCGTTGAGCAGGTCCGGGACGGCGATGAGCAGAGTCGTGTCGGGGGCCGCGGCGGCGGTCGCCTCGTCGAGGGTGGTGACCACGCGCGTGGAAACGCCGTTGTCGTCGAGGAGCTGTTCGATCGCACGGCTGCCGTTGCCGTCGGCGGAGCGCGGGTCGAGACGGCCGTGCTCAGCGCCGGAGCGGACGACCGCGATCACGACGGCCGCGGTCAGGAGGATCACGAAGGCGATGACGACTCCTCGTGCGTGCCCCCACAACTGACGGGCGGTGGGCGAGGCCGAGGTGTGCGAGGGGGTGGCCTCGGCGGTCATTCGTCGGCCCCCTGGCGGCTGTGGTCGGTCGTGCTCGTCGTGCTCGTGGTGCTTCGGACGCTGCCGCCGGTCAGGGCTGGCTTGGCGCGCTCCAGGTCGTCGTCGAGGGCGGCGAGGTGGCGGTACGTTCCTTCGGCCGCGGTTCGGCCGCCGTACGTGACGTCGTCGAAGTCGCGGGCGGCGGTGCGGAGCCGGTCCGCGTGGGCGGGAAGGACGCGGCCCGCCTCGGAGGCGGCCTCGTCGGCGGTACGGCCCGGGCGCGCGTCGAGGAGGGCGCGTTCCTCCAGTGAGCGGACCACGGCACGCATGCGTTCCTGGACGGCCTGGTTCCAGTGGCCCTGGGCGGCCTGCGCCTCGGCTGCCGCGCGGTGTTCGGCGGCGCTGCGGGGGCGGTCGTCGAAGAGCCGAGCGGAGGAGGCGGGGGTGCGGTGCGGGGTGCCGAGACGCCACCACAGGGCGCCGACGAGCGCCAGGACGGCCAGGACGATGACGACGAGGCCGATCGCGCCGCCGGGGGTGGCGGCGGAGGCAGCGCCGAACAGCTTGTCGATCCAGTCCCAGAAGGCGTCCATGGCGCGCTCGTACCAACTGGGGTCGTTCTGGTGGTACACGCCCTTGGACAGCTCGCGCCGGGCCGCCTCCCGCGCGGGGTCGCGCGGGAGGGTGACCGGTGGTTCGTCCGCCGAGCGCCAGCCGATGGGGACGGCGGTCAGAACTCCCCCCGAGAGTCTCACCGCATCAGCTCCCGGGAGTGCCGGCGGAGGCGTTGCCGCCGTAGTCCTGGACCCCGGCGGCGCGGGCCAGTTCGAGGTCGAGGGCCTCGCGGCGGATGCGCTGGTCGATGTAGAGGAGCACGGTGACGCCGGCGCTGATCGGGAAGGTGATCGTGGACCCGATGACCGAGCCGACGCCGCTGATGACGAGGTACGTCCAGCCGAACGCGGTGCTGCCGGTGAGGAGGCCGGAGAAGCCCTCGCCGTCCAGGGCCGTGCCGAGGACGGCGAAGGGGATCACGACGATCGACGCGACGACGTAGGCGATGATCGCCGCCAGCAGCTGGATGCCGAGGACCCGCCACCAGGAGCCGCGCACCAGCTTGACGGAGCGGCCCAGGGACTTGCGGACGCCCTGCTTCTCCAGCATCAGCGCGGGCGAGGCGAGCGAGAAGCGGATCAGCAGCCACACGGTGAGGACGAAGCCGCCGAGTCCGCCGAACACGGCGAGGGCGGCGCCCGCGCCTTCCGCGCCGCCGGCGACGAGGAGGATGCCGGGCAGGATGCCGACGGTCATGACCACCACGGCGATCAGGGGCAGCAGGAGGGTGAGGCCGCCCAGCCTGAGGAGCTGCGGGCGGGCGTCCCGCCATGCCTCGCCGGTGGTCACCTTCCTGCCGAGGACGGCTCGGCTGGTCACGGTCGTGAGCAGGGCGGTGGCGATGACGGTGCCGAGCAGGGAGATCACCAGGACGGCGGAGGTGCTCAGCAGGGTCTCGCCGAGGGCGCGGCCCAGCTCGCCGGGGGTGGCGCTGGGGTCGTCGAGGACGTCGGTGTTCGCTGCGTCGTTGAGGACGAGGCCCTGGAGCAGGATGACCGCGATCTGGGTGACGACGGCGACGGCCAGGGAGATGCCGAGGACCGTGCGCCAGTGGGTGCGCATGGTGGACACCGCGCCGTCGAGGATCTCACCGACGCCGAGGGGGCGCAGCGGGATCACACCGGGCTTGGCCGCGGGCGGAGGGCCGCCCCAGCCACCGCCCCAGCCCGGGGCGCCGTGGCCGGGATGTCCGCCGGGGGCTCCGTGGGCACCGGGCGGGCCGTAGCCGCCCGGTCCGGGGTACGGGCCGCCGGGGTGGCCGCCCCAGCCCGGGGTGGGCTGCGGAGGTGGCGGGGCCTGGCCGGGGCCCTGCGGGCTCGGGTTGCTCCACTGGGCGGGCGGGGGCTGCTCCTTGGACCACTTGGACGGCGGCTGCGTCTGGTCCGCGCCGCTCTGGTCGGCCGGCTGCGGAGTGTCCTGCCGGCCCGCGTCCTGACCGTCCGAGGGGGTCGATCCGGGCGAGGCCCAGCCCGGAGTGTCCTTCATCGTCGCTCCTTCACGGTGCTCGTCCGCGGTCGCGGCGGCAGGTTGGCGCCCATCGTGCCACGCGGTGTCCGGGAAGGGACGGGCGGCCGTAGGGGCTGCGCACCTTCAATTGTCCGTCGGATACGGGGCAGACTGGCCGCATGGCTGATCAGTACGCGCGAACCGGCGACGACACCCGGCCGACCGAGATCCCTGCGATCCGATGGGAGGAGCCACCCGAGGGCCCCGTCGTGGTCCTGCTGGACCAGACGAGACTGCCGGCCGAGGAGGTCGAGCTGGTGTGCACGGACGCCTCCGCGCTGGTCGAGGCGGTACGTTCGCTCGCCGTGCGCGGGGCGCCGCTGCTGGGCATCGCCGGGGCGTACGGCGTCGCGCTCGCCGCCGCGCGGGGCTTCGCCGTGGAGGAGGCCGCCGAGGCGCTGGCCGGTGCCCGGCCGACCGCGGTGAACCTCTCCGTCGGGGTGCGGCGTGCGCGGGGCGCGTACCTGGCCGAGCTGGGCCGGACCGGTGACCAGAAACTGGCCGCGGATGCCGCCCTCGCAGCCGCGCGGGCACTGCACCGGGAGGACGCCGAGGGCAGCGCCCGGATGGCGGCGCACGGGCTGGCGCTGCTCGACGAACTGATGCCGGGCGGCGGGCACCGGGTGCTCACGCACTGCAACACCGGGGCACTGGTGTCGGGCGGTGAGGGCACGGCGTTCGCGGTGGCGCTGGCGGCGCACCGGGTGGGGCGGCTGCGCAGGCTGTGGGTGGACGAGACGCGGCCGCTGCTGCAGGGTGCCCGGCTCACGGCGTACGAGGCGGCGCGCAACGGGATGGCGTACACCTTGCTGACGGACAACGCCGCGGGATCGCTGTTCGCGGCCGGGGAGGTCGACGCGGTGCTGGTGGGGGCCGACCGGATCGCCGCCGACGGTTCGGTGGCGAACAAGGTGGGGACCTATCCGCTCGCGGTGCTCGCCCGGTACCACCACGTGCCGTTCATCGTGGTGGCGCCGGTCACGACGGTGGATCCGGACACCCCGGACGGAGCGTCCATCGAGGTGGAGCAGCGCGCGAGCCATGAGGTGACGGAGATCACAGCGCCTCAGGTGCCTGCGGCGGGGGCGGAACCGGGCGGCGGGATCCCGGTGGCGCCCCTGGGGACCCAGGCGTACAACCCGGCGTTCGACGTGACGCCGCCGGAGTTGGTGACGGCGATCGTCACCGAGGAGGGGGTCGTGTCGCCGGTGACGGCTGGTGCGCTCGCGGAGCTGTGTGGCAGGTCACGACAGGTAACGATTTAGTTAATGGGATGATGTCGTTTATGAAGGGACGAGTCCTTGTCGTCGACGACGACACCGCACTGGCCGAGATGCTCGGCATCGTGCTGCGTGGTGAAGGTTTTGAGCCGTCTTTCGTAGCCGACGGCGACAAGGCGCTGGCCGCGTTCCGTGAGGTCAAACCGGATCTGGTGCTGCTCGATCTGATGCTGCCGGGCCGGGACGGGATCGAGGTGTGCCGCCTGATCAGGGCGGAGTCCGGGGTGCCGATCGTGATGCTCACAGCGAAGAGCGACACCGTCGATGTCGTCGTGGGCTTGGAGTCGGGCGCGGACGACTACATCGTGAAGCCGTTCAAGCCGAAGGAACTGGTGGCCCGGATCCGGGCCAGGCTGCGGAGGTCGGAGGAGCCGGCACCGGAGCAGCTCGCCATCGGAGACCTGGTCATCGACGTGGCGGGGCACTCCGTGAAGCGGGACGGACAGGCGATCGCGCTGACGCCGCTGGAGTTCGATCTCCTGGTTGCGCTGGCGCGGAAGCCGTGGCAGGTGTTCACTCGAGAGGTCCTGCTGGAGCAGGTCTGGGGCTACCGCCATGCGGCGGACACCCGTCTGGTGAACGTTCATGTGCAGCGGCTGCGTTCCAAGGTCGAGAAGGACCCGGAGCGGCCGGAGATCGTGGTGACTGTCCGTGGTGTCGGATACAAGGCAGGACCCAGCTGACATGCCCGGGGACAGCGCCGCTTCGGCGCCCGGCCAGTCCGGGACCCGCACGGAGCGGCCTGTCGGCCGGAAGGCGTCGGGTTCTCGCTGGGGGCGTCTCCTCGAGGGCGGGTTGCCGCGGGGCGGAGTCCAGGGCAGCCCGGTCCTGAGGCTCTTCATGCGCTGGGTGCGCCGTCCGCTGCTGCCCGTGATGCGGCTGTGGCGGCGCAACATCCAGCTCAGGATCGTCGTCACGACGCTGCTGATGTCGCTCAGCGTGGTGCTGCTCCTCGGCTTCGTCGTCATCGGGCAGGTGCGCAACGGGCTGCTGGACGCCAAGGTCAAGGCCTCGCAGAGCCAGGCCACGGGCGGCTTCACGGTGGCCCAGCAGCGGGCCGACAGCGCGGCGAGCGTGGCCGGGAACGACAGCGCGGCGGAGCTGGACGGCGAGCGGGTGCAGAACGTCGTCGAGTGGATGACCAACCTGGTGAACTCGCTGTCCAGCGGTGGGCAGGGCGCGTTCGACGTCGTGACGCTCAGCCCGGCCTCCGCGGACGGCGAGACCGGGGGGCTCGGACCGCGTGCCTCCGGCGGCGTGGCCTGGGACCTCAGCGTGCCCGAGGCGCTGCGCGACCGCGTCGACGACGGCACCAGCGCCGTCCAGAGCTACACGCGGATCTTCTACACCAACGGCCAGGAGCCGCAGCCGGCGCTGATCATCGGCAAGCAGGTCAACGACCCGACCGGCAGGCCGTACCAGCTGTACTACCTGTTCCCGCTCACCCAGGAGGAGAAGTCCCTCAGCCTGGTCAAGGGCACGCTGGCGACGGCCGGGCTGTTCGTCGTCGTCCTGCTCGGGGCCATCGCCTGGCTCGTGGTGCGCCAGGTCGTCACGCCCGTGCGGATGGCGGCGGGGATCGCCGAGCGGCTGTCCGCCGGGCGCCTGCAGGAGCGGATGAAGGTCAGCGGCGAGGACGACATCGCGCGTCTCGGTGAGGCCTTCAACAAGATGGCGCAGAACCTGCAGCTGAAGATCAGCCAACTGGAGGACCTGTCGCGGATGCAGCGGCGGTTCGTCTCCGACGTGTCGCACGAGCTGCGGACACCGCTGACGACGGTCCGGATGGCTGCGGACGTCATCCATGACGCGCGCGTGGACTTCGACCCGGTGACCGCGCGGTCGGCCGAGCTGCTCGCCGACCAGCTGGACCGGTTCGAGTCGCTGCTCGCGGACCTGCTGGAGATCAGCCGGTTCGACGCGGGCGCGGCGGCCCTGGAGGCCGAGCCGATAGACCTGCGCGAGGTCGTGCGGAAGGTCGTCAGCGGGGCCGAGCCGCTCGCCGAGCGCAAGGGGACGCGGATACGGGTCCTCGGCGACCAGCAGCCCGTCGTCGCCGAGGCCGACGCCCGGCGGGTGGAGCGGGTGCTGCGCAACCTCGTGGTCAACGCCGTGGAGCACGGCGAGGGCAAGGACGTCGTGGTCAAGTTGGCGGCGGCGGGCGGGGCGGTCGCGGTCGCGGTCCGCGACTACGGCGTGGGCCTCAAGCCGGGCGAGGCGACGCGGGTGTTCAGCCGTTTCTGGCGGGCCGACCCGGCACGCGCGCGTACCACCGGCGGCACGGGACTGGGACTGTCCATCGCGCTGGAGGACGCCCGCCTGCACGGCGGCTGGCTCCAGGCGTGGGGTGAGCCCGGCGGCGGTTCGCAGTTCCGGCTGACGCTGCCGCGGACGGCCGACGAGCCGCTGCGCGGCTCCCCGATACCCCTGGAACCGAAGGACTCCCGGCGCGGGCGCGGCGGGAGTGACGGCGCTGTGCGGCACGGCGGCGGCAAGCTCGCCACGGTGCCGGTGCAGGCGGTGGAGCACACGGCCACCCGGGCGCCCATAGGGCCGCTGCCGGGCGGTGGGCAGGTGCCCACGGCCGACCCGACGGCGCTGCCCGGCAACGGCGCGCGCGTGGTGTCCCGGGCCGGCGTGTCGCCCGCGGCACCGCCCGCGCAGCGGAGCAGTGAGGACGCGGGCCAGACGGAGGAACGGCTCCCCGAGGACGGCTCCGAGGAGCAGCAGGGGAAGCAGGAGCAGCAGGGGGAGGCATTCCGTGGGCGCTGACCGCGCGAATCGCGGCCGCAGGCGTCCGGTGCGGGCGACGGCGTACGCCGGCATCGGAGCCGTACTGCTGGCGGGGTGCGCCTCGATGCCGGACAGCGGGGACATGCGTGACGTCGAGTCGACGCCGCGGCAGGACACCCAGGTGCGGGTGTTCGCGCTGCCGCCGGCGGACGACGCCCAGCCCCGGGAGATCGTGCAGGGCTTCCTGGAGGCCCTGACCAGCGACGACCCCAACTACGAGACGGCCCGCACGTATCTGACCGGGGACGCGCTGAAGAAGTGGGACCCGAACACCTCGACGATGGTCCTCGCGGAGGCGCCCACGCCGTTCACGCAGGTCACGGGGAACGAACCGAGCGGCGGCGACTACCGGTACCAGCTGAGCGGCGAGAAGGTCGCCCGCGTGGACGGGCAGCACGCGTACACACCGGCCGGCGGTGAGTACGAGGAGACCGTGCACCTCACGAAGGTGAAGGTCAAGGACACGCAGCAGTGGCGCATCGACAAGCTGCCGCAGGGCGTGGTGCTCGGCAGGTCCGACTTCGAGCGCAACTACAGGTCGATCAACAAGTACTACTTCACGTCCGCCGCGCAGTCCGGTGAGGCGGGCAGGGTCGCCGACCCGGTGTACGTGCGCAGCCAGGTCGACCCGGTGACCCAGGTCGTGCGGGACCTGCTGAAGGGCCCCACCCGCTGGCTGAACTGGGTCGCGAGGACCAGCTTCCCCTCGGGTACGGCTCTGCGGAAGGGCACCGCCCATCTGACGCCCGACGAGCAGAACAAGCTGGTCGTGCCGCTCAACGCGAAGGCCGACCGGGTCTCGGCGAGCAGGTGTCAGGAGATGGCCGCGCAGCTGCTGTTCACGCTTCAGGACTACATGCCCAACGGCGTCGACGAGGTGGAGCTGCAAGGGTCGACCGGGGCGCAGCTCTGCACGCTCGGCGAGGACCAGGCCGACGCCGCGAGCCGGCCCGGCAAGGGCATCGAGTACGAGTACTTCATCGACGGCGAGCACCGGCTGGTGCGGCTGTCCGCCCGGGAGAGCACGCCGACTCCGGTGCCGGGCGACCTCGGTGAGGGCGTGAAGCAGCTGCGGTCGGCCGCCGTGTCGCGGGACGAGGAGCGGGCGGCCGGGGTGTCGGTCGACGGGAGCGAGCTGTACGTGGCGCCGCTGACGTCGAGCGGCACCGTCGGCGAACCGCTGCTGCGCAGTGCGGGTGCCACAGCCAAGGACCGGCTGACGACCCCCAGTTGGGACGGACGGGGCGACCTGTGGGTGGCCGACCGCGATCCGAAGAAGCCGCGTCTGCTGGTCCTCGCGGACGGCAAGGGCGAGCCGTTGGAGGTGCGGACGACGGGGCTCGACGGCCGTATCGAGGCGGTGCGTGTGGCCGCCGACGGGGTGAGGGCCGCGCTGATCGTGGAGAAGGGCGGCAAGCGGTCGCTGTTCATCGGGCGCGTCGAGCGGGAGGCGGACGCGGACGGCACCACCGTCTCCATCGTCGATCCGCGGTCCGTGACACCGGACCTCGAGGACGTCGCGGCCATGTCGTGGGCGGGTGACAGTCGGCTCGTGGTGGTCGGCCGGGAGTCCGGCGGTGTCCAGCAGACCCGGTACGTGCAGGTCGACGGCTCCACGGTGCCGGGGCCGACGCCTTCCGCGCTGACCGGTGTGGAGGAGATCGCGGCGTCCGAGAACGAGAACCAGCCGCTGCTAGCCCATTCGGCGGACGGCATCGTCCGGCTCGCCCCCGGGGAGCAGTGGCAGACGGTGGTCAAGGAGGGGACGGCTCCGGTCTATCCGGGGTGAGCGGCTCCGATCCGTCCTGGGGAGTCCGTGCTGCGGGTGAGGCGCTGTGGGCGAGTCGCTGCCGGTGGGCCGGTGCGGGTGGGCCGCCGTGGCCGACGCGCTGCGGTCGCGGCGTCGCGGTCGGGGCGTCGCGGTCGGGGCGTCGGCCTTGGGTCTCTCCGCCGCTCTCGGTTCCCTCCACAGCTCTCGGGTTCCTCCACCGCTCTCGGGTCCCTCCAACGGGAGTTTGGTGAGCCTTGGCGGCCTTCGGCCTGCCGTCCACCCAGCGGCTGACTCGTGTGGGTGACAACCGTGTTGGTGTTTCCCGGGTTGTCCACAGGCGGTTTTCCACAGGGGTGGCGGGGTTTCGTGCGCGTGGGCACAGTGGTGGGCATGCGGGCATGGTGGCAGGACCTCACGGATCTGGTGCTGCCGGCCGAGTGCGGAGGCTGCGGGAGGCCTCGCGAGGTGCTCTGCCCGGAGTGCCGCGCCGCCCTCATGGGGGCCGCACCGGGCCGGGTGCGACCTGCGCCGGAACCGGTGGGGCTGCCCGAGGTGCACGCGGCGGCCCCATACCAGGACGCGGTACGGGCGGCGCTGCTCGCGCACAAGGAGAGGGGCGCCCTGGCCCTCGCCGAACCGCTCGGCACAGCCTTGGCGGGGGCCGTACGGGCGGGGCTGGGCGGGCCGGGGGCGGAGGGTGCCGAGGATCTCCCATGGGGGCGCGGCGCCTCGGCGGCCGGTGACGGGAGAGGGGGCCGTGAGGATGTGCTGCTCGTTCCGGTGCCGTCCGCGCGGCGGGCGGTGCGGGCACGGGGGCACGACCCGGCGCGGCGGATCGCCCTCGCTGCGGCCCGGGTGCTGCGGCGTGCCGGGACGCCGGCCCGGGTGCTCGCGGTGCTGCGGCAGCGGCGTGCCGTGGCCGATCAGTCGGGGCTGGACTCCCGGCAGCGGCTGGACAACCTCGCGGGCGCCCTGGAGGTGGCCGCCGGGGGCGCCCCGCTACTGGGCGGCGGCCGGGTCGTGCTCGTCGACGACCTCATGACGACCGGGGCCTCGCTGGCGGAGGCGGCGCGGGCCGTCCGGGTGGCGCACGACGGTTGGGTGGTGTCGACGGCGGCATACGGGAAAGACGCTGGGCGAACGGTGGAGGAGGCGGTCCGGATCCGAGGCGTCGAGGGAATGCGCGGGGGCTCCCCCGCAGGTGAGGGACTGTGCGCGGCGGTCGTCGCCGCGCCGCCGGACGCTTTCCGTATAAACCGGAACTGACAGAGAACTTGCATCGTTGCAGGTAATGAGAGGGTCAATTCACCTGAACGGAGGTACGTCTCAGTAGAGGGTGACGACATCCGTCCGGGCGAGATATGTTCGGTTGTGAGGGAATGGCCCCGGCCGTTCACCACATATCCGGATGCCGTACTGCGGGATTTCTGCAATCACCCGCAGCGATGGGGTGGAGATCTTGTCCGCGGGGGAGGAGGAGGTGGAGTCACCGAGTCCGCGGTTCCGGAAGTAGCCGGAACCTGGTGCACAAGGGAGACGCTCCGCCAGTGGAGCGGAGTGATCCGGGAACGGAGTTCTGCGTGGACATCGTCGTCAAGGGCCGCAAGACCGAGGTGCCCGAGCGGTTCCGCAAGCACGTGGCCGAGAAGCTGAAGCTGGAGAAGATCCAGAAGCTCGACGGCAAGGTGATCAGCCTCGACGTCGAGGTGTCCAAGGAGCCCAACCCCCGACAGGCCGACCGCTGCGACCGAGTGGAGATCACGCTCCGCTCCCGCGGACCGGTGATCCGGGCGGAGGCAGCGGCGAGCGACCCCTACGCGGCGCTCGACCTGGCGGCGGACAAGCTCGAGGCCCGGCTGCGCAAGCAGCACGACAAGCGTTACACGCGCCGGGGCGCGCGCAGGCTCACGGCCGCGGAGGTCGCCGACCACGTCCCGGGCGTGGCGACTCTCAACGGCAACGGATATGTCGCCGAGGAGGAGAAGGCCGACGGCGTACCCACCAAGCGGATCGGCTCGCTCGAAGTGAAGGGCGAAGGCCCCCTCGTCGTCCGCGAGAAGACCCACGTCGCGTCCCCGATGACCCTCGACCAGGCGCTCTACGAGATGGAACTGGTCGGGCACGACTTCTATCTGTTCGTCGACTCCGAGACCAAGGAACCGAGCGTCGTCTACCGCCGGCACGCCTACGACTACGGCGTCATCCACCTCAGCACGGACCCGATGGTCGCCGAGGTGAACTCCGACGCCGCGGGCGGAACGCTCGGCGGCTGATCACGCCGGGTGACGGCTCAGCCGGTGCCCCTGGAGCGCGCGTGCGCCCCCAGGGGCACCGGTGTGCGACCCCCAGAGACCCGCTCTGTCACCGCACTGTCGCCCCGGCATGAAATCATGGCCGAACCGGCCCCAACCGGCGGGTCGTTGCCTTGGGTTGGCGATGGCACAGAAAAACAGGCCACGGCCTTCAGGGGGAGGAACGATGGCGGACAGCAGCTTCGGACCGATGCGTGACGCGACGGCCGACGAGGGTTCCGTCGGCATGGGCCCCGCGGCGGGCTCCCGCAAGGAACCCATCAGAGTCCTCGTCGTCGACGATCACGCGCTCTTCCGCCGCGGTCTGGAGATCGTGCTCGCCGCCGAGGAGGACATCCAGGTCGTCGGCGAGGCCGGCGACGGGGCCGAGGCGGTGGACAAGGCGGCCGACCTGCTCCCCGACATCGTGCTGATGGACGTCCGGATGCCCAAACGCGGCGGGATCGAGGCGTGCACCTCCATCAAGGAGGTGGCCCCCAGCGCGAAGATCATCATGCTGACGATCAGCGACGAGGAGGCCGACCTCTACGACGCGATCAAGGCGGGGGCGACGGGCTACCTCCTCAAGGAGATCTCCACCGACGAGGTGGCCACGGCGATCCGCGCCGTCGCCGACGGGCAGTCGCAGATCAGCCCGTCCATGGCCTCGAAGCTGCTCACCGAGTTCAAGTCGATGATCCAGCGGACCGACGAGCGCCGCCTCGTGCCGGCACCCCGACTGACGGACCGGGAACTGGAAGTCCTCAAGCTCGTGGCCACCGGGATGAACAACCGCGACATCGCCAAGGAGTTGTTCATCTCCGAGAACACCGTGAAGAACCACGTGCGCAACATCCTGGAGAAGCTGCAGCTGCACTCCAGGATGGAGGCCGTGGTGTACGCGATGCGGGAGAAGATCCTCGAGATCCGCTGACCCCGGTTCAGGCCAGGGCGCGGGTGAGTTCCCCGACCAGACGATCGCGCAGCTCGGGAGCGTCCACTCGCTCCACACGGACATGCGTGCAGTCCACCCAGCTCGCCGCCTCCAACAGGGCCTGGACGACCGCCGGGACCGCCTTCGGGCCGTTCAGGGTGACCTGCTTGGCGACCAGGGTGCGGCCGTCGCGGGCCGGGTCGACACGACCCACGAGGTGGCCGCCGGCCAGGACCGGCATCGCGAAGTAGCCGTACACCCGCTTCTGCTTGGGGACATAGGCCTCCAGGCGGTGGGTGAAGCCGAAGACGCGTTCCGTGCGGGCCCGCTCCCAGACCAGGGAGTCGAAGGGGGACAGGAGCGTCGTACGGTGGCGGCCCCGCACCGGTGTGGCCAGGGCCGCCGGATCCGCCCAGGCGGGCTTGGACCAGCCCTCCACCGTCACCGGGACCAGACCCGAGTCGGCGACCACCGCGTCGAACTGCTCGCCCTTGAGGCGGTGGTAGTCGGCGATGTCCGCGCGCGTGCCGACACCGAGGGCCTCGCCGGCCAGGCGGACCAGACGGCGCAGGCACTCCGTGTCGTCCAGCTCGTCATGGAGCAGCTCGGTGGGGACGGCGCGCTCGGCGAGGTCGTACACCCGTTTCCAGCCCCGGCGCTCCACACAGACCACCTCGCCGTACATCAGGGCCCGTTCGACGGCGACCTTCTCGCCGGACCAGTCCCACCACTCGCTGGTGCGCTTCGCGCCGCCCAGTTCCGTGGCGGTCAGGGGGCCCTCGTCACGGAGCTGTTTGATGACGCGGTCGTAGGCGCCGTCGGGCAGTTCATGGCCCCACTGGGGGCGGGCGCGGTAGGCGCGGCGGCGGAACGCGAAGTGGGGCCACTCCTCGATGGGGAGGATGCAGGCGGCGTGGGACCAGTACTCGAAGGCGTGCGGACGCGCCGGGTGCGCGCCGTCGGGGGCGGTGGCCCAGTAGGCCCTGTCGACCGTGGCGCGGCCTATGGCACCGAGGCGGGCGTACGGGACGAGTTCGTGGGACCGGGCGAGGACCGAGATGGTGTCGAGCTGGACCGCGCCCAGGTGGCGGAGCACGCCGCGGACGCCGGACCTGCGGTCGGGGGCGCCGAGGAAGCCCTGGGCCCGCAGGACGATGCGGCGGGCCTCGTCCGCGGTGAGTTCTGTCGAGGGGGGCGGCAGGGGTGTCATGGTCCGCAGGGTAGGCCAGGGCACTGACATCGCTGCCGGTACTCAGGTTCAAGTGGCCGTGACTCGGGCACTGACCGACGTCCTGCCGGGCTGAGCCGGGAGAACCGGCGGCCGGCCGGACACGGCGGGGACGGTCCGCCGGGTGGGCGGAGGCGGCGGGGACGTGCGTCAGTGCGGGGACGGGAGATAGGGGTACGTCGACGGGAGGCTCAGGTCGGAGGGGAGGAGGGAGCCCACCCAGCAGTCGCGGAGGGTGCCGTTGTTGTGGAGGGCGGAGCGCAGGGTGCCCTCCACGGTGAAGCCCGTGCTCTCGGCGACCGCGCGGGACGCGGTGTTGCCGACCTCCGCGCGCCATTCGAGGCGGTCGACGGCGAGCGCGGTGAACGCCCAGCGGGCGGCGACCCGGGTCGCCTCGGTGGTGTAGCCCTGGCGGCGGTGCTCCCTGGCCGTCCAGAAGCCGATCTCGGCGGTGCCGAGCGACCGCATCGTGATGCCGAGCATGCCCGTCAGCGCCCCGGAGCGCAGGAAGACCCCGAAGGTGAACAGGGAGGCGTTGACCCAGCCCTCGGGGACCGCGTGCTCCACGAAGCTCACCGCGTGCTCGCGCAGATACGGCGAGGGGATCGTGGTCCAGCGCTGGATGTCCGGGTCCTGCGCGGCGGCGTACACCGTGTCGGTGTCGCGCGCGTCCACGGTGCGCAGCAGCAGACGCTCGGTGGTCAGGGTGACGGGGTCCATCGGCCGATTGTGCTCGGGGCGGCGGAGGGACGCCATCGTGTTCGCGCCCGTTCTGTGCGCGGGAGCGTGACGCGGGTGGGGCGAGGCGGTCACAATTCGTGCATTTCGTGGGCGCAGCGCGGCACCATCGGCCACGCCCGCCCGTTGTCCTAGTGGCTGTCAGCGCCAGACCTCCCGGCGCGGCGGGGTCCTCGCTTACGATGGCCGTTGCTCAAGCTGTGATTTGAATCTGTCATTGAAACCGACCGTCCCAGGCCCGACCGGCAAGGAGACAAACCCCCGTGTCCGTCCTCTCGAAGATCATGCGTGCAGGCGAAGGCAAGATCCTGCGCAAGCTGCACCGCATCGCGGACCAGGTCAACTCCATCGAAGAGGACTTCGTCGACCTCTCCGACGCCGAGCTGCGTGCCCTCACCGATGAGTACAAGCAGCGGTACGCCGACGGTGAGAGCCTGGACGACCTGCTCCCCGAGGCGTTCGCGACCGTCCGCGAGGCCGCCAAGCGCGCCCTCGGCCAGCGTCACTACGACGTGCAGATCATGGGCGGCGCCGCCCTCCACCTCGGCTACGTGGCCGAGATGAAGACCGGTGAGGGCAAGACCCTCGTCGGCACCCTGCCCGCGTACCTGAACGCGCTGTCCGGCAAGGGCGTCCACCTCATCACGGTCAACGACTACCTGGCCGAGCGCGACTCCGAGATGATGGGCCGCGTCCACAAGTTCCTGGGCCTGACCGTCGGCTGCATCCTCGCCAACATGACGCCGGCCCAGCGCCGCGAGCAGTACAACTGCGACATCACGTACGGCACGAACAACGAGTTCGGCTTCGACTACCTGCGCGACAACATGGCGTGGTCCAAGGACGAGCTCGTCCAGCGCGGCCACAACTTCGCGATCGTCGACGAGGTCGACTCCATCCTCGTCGACGAGGCCCGTACGCCGCTGATCATCTCCGGCCCCGCCGACCAGGCCACCAAGTGGTACGGCGACTTCGCCAAGCTGGTACGGCGGCTGAAGAAGGGCGAGCCCGGCAACCCCCTCAAGGGCATCGAGGAGACCGGCGACTACGAGGTCGACGAGAAGAAGCGCACGGTCGCCATCCACGAGTCCGGCGTCTCCAAGGTCGAGGACTGGCTGGGCATCGACAACCTCTACGAGTCGGTCAACACGCCGCTGGTGGGCTACCTGAACAACGCCATCAAGGCGAAGGAGCTCTTCAAGAAGGACAAGGACTACGTCGTCATCGACGGCGAGGTCATGATCGTCGACGAGCACACCGGCCGTATCCTCGCCGGCCGCCGCTACAACGAGGGCATGCACCAGGCGATCGAGGCGAAGGAAGGGGTGCCGATCAAGGACGAGAACCAGACGCTCGCCACGATCACCCTCCAGAACTTCTTCCGCCTTTACAAGCGCCACGACCACAACGGCAAGGAGCAGCCCGGTCTCTCCGGCATGACCGGTACGGCCATGACCGAGGCCGCCGAGTTCCACCAGATCTACAAGCTCGGCGTGGTCCCGATCCCCACCAACCGGCCGATGGTCCGCAAGGACCAGTCCGACCTCATCTACCGCACCGAGGTGGCGAAGTTCGAGGCGGTCGTCGACGACATCGTCGAGAAGCACGAGAAGGGCCAGCCGATCCTCGTCGGTACGACGTCGGTCGAGAAGTCCGAGTACCTCTCCCAGCAGCTCAGCAAGCGCGGCGTCCAGCACGAGGTGCTGAACGCCAAGCAGCACGACCGTGAGGCGATCATCGTCGCCCAGGCCGGCCGCAAGGGCGCCGTGACCGTGGCCACCAACATGGCCGGCCGTGGTACGGACATCAAGCTCGGCGGCAACCCCGAGGACCTCGCCGAGGCGGAGCTGCGCCAGCGCGGGCTCGACCCCGAGGAGCACATCGAGGAGTGGGCCGCGGCCCTGCCCGAGGCCCTCGCGAAGGCCGAGGCCGCGGTCAAGGCCGAGAAGGAGGAGGTCGAGGCGCTCGGCGGTCTCTACGTCCTCGGCACCGAGCGGCACGAGTCCCGCCGTATCGACAACCAGCTGCGCGGTCGTTCCGGCCGTCAGGGCGACCCGGGCGAGTCCCGCTTCTACCTCTCCCTCGGTGACGACCTCATGCGCCTGTTCAAGGCACAGATGGTCGAGCGTGTGATGTCCATGGCGAACGTGCCGGACGACGTGCCGATCGAGAACAAGATGGTCACCCGTGCCATCGCGTCCGCCCAGTCGCAGGTCGAGCAGCAGAACTTCGAGACCCGCAAGAACGTCCTCAAGTACGACGAGGTCCTCAACCGGCAGCGCGAGGTCATCTACGGCGAGCGGCGCCGCGTCCTGGAGGGCGAGGACCTGCACGAGCAGATCCAGCACTTCATGGACGACACGATCGACGCGTACATCGCCGCCGAGACCGCCGAGGGCTTCGCCGAGGAGTGGGACCTCGACCGGCTCTGGGGCGCGTTCAAGCAGCTCTACCCGGTGAAGGTCACCATCGAGGAGCTGGAGGAGGCGGCCGGCGACCGGGCCGGGCTGACCCCCGAGTTCATCGCCGAGTCCATCAAGGACGACATCTACGAGCAGTACCAGGCGCGTGAGGAGCAGCTCGGCTCCGAGATCATGCGTGAGCTGGAGCGCCGGGTGGTCCTGTCCGTCCTGGACCGCAAGTGGCGTGAGCACCTCTACGAGATGGACTACCTCCAGGAGGGCATCGGCCTGCGCGCGATGGCCCAGAAGGACCCGCTGGTCGAGTACCAGCGCGAGGGCTTCGACATGTTCACCGCGATGATGGAGGGCATCAAGGAGGAGTCCGTCGGCTACCTGTTCAACCTGGAGGTCCAGGTCGAGCAGCAGGTCGAGGAGGTCCCGGTCGAGGACGCCAGGCCGTCTCTCGACAAGGGCGAAGCGGTGCCGGCCCAGGCGGGTGCGTCGCGCCCGGAGATCCGCGCGAAGGGCCTGGAGGTCCCGCAGCGCCGGGACCGTCTGCACTTCTCCGCGCCGACCGTCGACGGCGAGGGCGGCATCGTCGAGGGCGACCTCCCCGAGGACGAGCCCATCCGCTCCGAGGCCGACGGCCTCACCCGCGCTGAGCGCCGCAAGCAGCAGGGCAGGGCGGGCGGCCGCCGCCGCAAGAAGTGAACGGGCCGCTCCGCGCGGAGCGGGGCGGTGCGAGAGGCGGTACGGGGCCTTGCGCCCTCGCCGGTGCGGGTGCCGTCGCGGCGGTGCCTGCGGGCGGTGAGAGGGTGGACCCCTGGCCGTGAGGCAGGGAGGGGCCGGGCATCTTCGGGTGCCCGGCCCTTCTGCGTGCGGGTGCGGGTGGGGGGCGCGAAGCGCGGTGTGTGCGGGTGGGGCCGCGCCGTGCGGGCCCGGCGGACGGGGTCTCAGTCGTCGGTCGTGTGGGGGCGCCTGGGGCCGCCCAGTTCCACCGCTGTGCAGCGCCAGCGGTGGTCCGGGCCGTGTTCCAGGCGGAAGGCCATGGCGCTGAGGCGGTCGCCCGCGCCGATGCGGGCGAAGACCTCCAGGGCGCCGGGAGCGGCCACGTAGTAGCCGATGTCGCGGACGACCGGGTCCGTGCCGTGGACGGCGCGCAGAGGGCCCCGTTCGGCGAGCCAGGCCAGTTCGTCGTAGGCCCGGCCCGCGGTGTGGCGCAGCATGCTGTGGACGGGGCGGCGGCCGCTCAGGACGGCCAGGAGGAGGTCCGCGAAGCGGTCGGTGGGGCGGGGCCGCTGGGCGGCGGGAGGTGTCGGGACCTCGGGGAGGAGGGCGGCTGCCGTGCTCCGCGCGGCGGGCGTGGTCCGGGTGCCGAGGGGCGTGCGACCGCCGCCGGGTGTCGTGCGGGCGGGGGTGCGGCCGGGGCGGCGGGTGTCGTGGCGGACGGGCGGGCGGCTGCCGGGGCGGCGCTGGGTCCTGGTCATGACCTTGTTCATCGGGTCCCCGTTCCTCGGAGTAGGTGAGCGAGCCACTGGTACCACTCGGTAACTTCGCGTTGGGGATCTTGTACGAGGCGGGAGGCCGGCGCCGCAAGGAACGACGGCGAGCGACGGAGGGCCCGGAATGTTCACCTATCAGGGTGACGAGGGCGGGGTCCCGGCCCGGTGCGGCGGGGATGTGCCGGGTGAGACGGTGGGCGCGGGGTGGACGGGGCAGGAGGGGCGGGCGGGGGCTCGATAGGGGACGCCGCACGTATCCTGAAGGACCGTCGGTACTGACTCCTCATACCGCCCCGGGCGCCTTCCGGGGTGCGGGAGCGAGCCCCGCGGGGTACGGATCGTTCCCGGCGGTGGTGGACCCCTCGTCGGAGCCCTCCGCGGAGCCTTGACAGCGAACACGACTACGAAAGCGGCCTGCCATGCGCGTCTACGTCCCCCTGACCCTTCCCGGGCTCGCCGAGGCGTACAAGACCGGGCAGTTGGGAGAGGGGCCGTTCGTCGCGTACGCCGTCACGCCGGCGCTGCGCGAGTGGTACCTGTCCGACGACATCGAGGAGTTGGAGTACGCCGCGCTGAACCGCGCCGCGCTCGCGTCGTTGCGGCTGGTCGCCGTCGAGCCGGGGGCTGCCCGGCGCAGGGTCGTGGTGGCCGTGGACGTGGCCGACCGGGACGCGGTCGCCGACCCCGACCGGGGGCTCGATCCGTCGGCGCTCGGCGAGGTGCGGGTCGCCGGGCCCGTGCCGCTGTCCAAGGCGGCGGCCGTGCACGTGGACTCGGCGGAGGCCGAGGCCGAGGTGGCCGAGGCGGCGGACGCGCTCGGCGCGGCGGACCAGGGCGACGACGACGCCCAGTTCATCGTCGACGGCGCGGACGACCACGAACTGCTGTGGTACGCGACGCAGGAGATCCCGAACCTGGTGGGCCTCGGGGAGTGACACCGGCGTCGGTGCGGTGTGGCCCGTGTGACCTGTGGCCCGTGTGACCCGTGGCCCGTGTGACCTGTGGCCCGGTGCCCGGTCAGGTGGGCCGTACGCGTTTGCGGGGTGCGTACTCAAGGTCACGGTGCGTTGTCAGTGGTGAGGGGTAGTTTCTTCGTATGGGGAAGCACGGATCTGGGGCGCACATCGTCTGGGACTGGAACGGCACGCTGTTCCACGACAACGAGGCGATCATCGGGGCGACGAACGCGGCGTTCGCCGAGCTGGGCATCGAGCCGCTCACCTTGGAGCGGTACCGGGAGCTGTACTGCGTGCCGGTGCCGAAGTTCTACGAGCGGCTGATCGGGCGGCTGCCCACCGATGAGGAGTGGGACGCCATGGACGCCGTCTTCCATCGGTACTACGCCGAGCACCGGGTCGCGTGCGGCCTCACCGACGGGGTACCCACGCTGCTCGCCGACTGGCGCTCCGAGGGGCACAGCCAGTCGATCCTCAGCATGTACGTGCACGACGAACTCGTGCCGCTGGTACGGGGCTTCGGGATCGAGCCGCACTTCGTACGGGTCGACGGGCGGCACGGCCCGTCCGGGGGCAGCAAGGCCGAGCACATGGTGCGGCACCTGCGCCGGCTCGTCGGGGTGGAGCCGGAGCGGACCGTCGTGATCGGCGACGCCGCCGACGACGCCGTCGCCGCCCGGCACGTCGGGGCACGGGCCGTCCTCTACACCGGGGGGTCCCACAGCCGGGCGAGTCTGGAGACGGTGCCCGGGGTGCCCGTGGTGGACACCCTGGAGGAGGCGGTCGCGGAGGCCGAGCGGCTGGCCGCGTAGCGCGCCGCCGACCCGGACGACGACCGGCGCGCGGGCTCCGCTCCGGAGGGCGGCCCTGGCTCCCGCCCCGGCCGCCCACCGGCCGCACGTCGGCCGCCCAGCGGGCGACCGGCTTGGCGGTGCGGCGGTGCGGCGGTGCGGCGGTGCGGCGGTCGGGCTTTTCGCCACCTGCTTGGCGGCACCCCACCCTCCGATTCTCGCCACGGCCCGCCCCCTGGCGCATTCTGGTCACCCGCGTGCGCCCGGCCCTGAGGAGGCCCAGGCCGCGGGCCGGGCACGGAGCACAGGCCGCGCGCCCTTAACACCGGCCATGACTCCGCCCGTGCCACCTGCCATGCCCCCCGCCCGTGCCACCGGCCATGACTCCGCCCGTGCCACCGGCCATGCCCCCGCCCGTGCCCCGGCCCCGGGCACGACCCCCGGTGCTGCCCCTGTGCCCCCGATGCGTCCCGCAAGCGAAAAGCCCCGTTCGTGCCCTGTCCAGGCGGCACAGTTGAGCGGGAGTATGCTCTGGTGGGCGGCGTGAGTGTGGAGGTCGGGTGGTTGTCTCTGTGCGGAATGTCAAAGTTCTGGCCCCGGTTTTGTACACATACGGCTCATGACGGGGGCCCTGTAAGGAGCGATAGCCTTGGTGGCGTGATCAGCGCGATAGTTCGCGGGGACGTCGCCGTCCCTGCCCCGCGCCCGGTGAACACGGACGACAACCGTGACCGGGCGGCGGTCGCTGGTCCTTGCGGGCGGGTGGGGGTCCTGAGCACCCCGAAGACGCCGAACGACGCCACCTGGTGGACGCCGAGAGCAGCGTCACACCCCTGTTCGGCGGCCAGAATGGCCGATTACCTCCCGCTCATCTCACCCCGCGGCATAGCGTCGAAGCAGACCGGACACCCCGTGTTGTGCCGTCGCGGCGGAGGGGACGAGGCAGTACTTCCTTCTACGTCACGCAACGGCGCGCGACAGGAGCCAGAGGACAATGCAGACCAAGCTGGACGAAGCCAAGGCCGAGTTGCTCGAGAGGGCTGCCCGGGTAGCTGAGAACAGCCCGGTCGGGGGGCACCTACCGACTGGGACGACGAGCGAGAGTGCCGCGGGTGCACCGGACACCCCGGACCACGACACGGTGCTCGCGTTCCTCCAGCGCTACTACCTGCACACCGCCCCGGAGGACCTGAGCGGCCGTGACCCGGTCGACGTCTTCGGAGCCGCCTACTCCCACTACCGACTGGCCGAGAACCGCCCCCAGGGCACGGCCAACGTGCGGGTGCACACCCCGACCGTGGAGGAGAACGGCTGGACCTGCAGCCACTCCGTCGTCGAGGTCGTCACCGACGACATGCCCTTCCTCGTCGACTCCGTGACGAACGAGCTGTCACGACAGGGACGCGGTATCCACGTCGTCATCCACCCGCAGGTCGTCGTCCGGCGCGACGTGACCGGCAAGCTCGTCGAGCTGGTCAGCGAGCCGTCCGCCGTCGCCGCCGCCGCGGCGGCCGTGGCCGCCGGCGAGACGCTTCCGCACGACGCGCACATCGAGTCCTGGATCCACGTCGAGATCGACCGCGAGACCGACCGGGCCGACCTCAAGCAGATCACCAACGACCTGCTGCGCGTGCTGTCCGACGTGCGGGAGGCCGTCGAGGACTGGGAGAAGATGCGGGACGCGGCGCTGCGGATCGCCGACGGACTGCCCGCCGAACCCACCGCCGGCGACCTGCGCGACCAGGAGGTGGAGGAGGCCCGCGAGCTGCTGCGCTGGCTCGCCGACGACCACTTCACCTTCCTCGGGTTCCGCGAGTACGAACTGCGTCCCGACGACACCCTCGCCGCCGTGGCCGGGACCGGACTCGGCATCCTGCGGGCCGACCCGCACCACGCCGGGCCCGACGACCACCCCGTCAGCTCCTCCTTCGAGCGGCTGCCCGCCGACGCCCGCGCCAAGGCCCGCGAGCACAACCTCCTCATCCTCACCAAGGCCAACAGCCGCGCCACCGTCCACCGGCCGTCCTACCTCGACTACGTGGGCGTGAAGAAGTTCGACAGCGAGGGGAACGTCGTCGGTGAGCGGCGCTTCCTCGGCCTGTTCTCCTCGGCCGCCTACACCGAGTCCGTCCGCCGCGTCCCCGTCATCCGGCGCAAGGTCGACGAGGTCCTCAGGGGCGCCGGGTTCTCGCCCAACAGCCACGACGGACGCGACCTGCTCCAGATCCTGGAGACCTACCCGCGCGACGAGCTGTTCCAGACGCCCGCCGACGAGCTGCGGTCCATCGTCACCTCCGTGCTCTACCTCCAGGAACGCCGGCGCCTGCGGCTCTACCTGCGGCAGGACGAGTACGGACGCTACTACTCCGCCCTCGTCTACCTGCCGCGCGACCGGTACACCACCGGCGTGCGGCTGCGGATCATCGACATCCTCAAGGAGGAACTCGGCGGGACCAGCGTCGACTTCACCGCCTGGAACACCGAGTCGATCCTCTCCCGGCTGCACTTCGTGGTCCGCGTCCCGCAGGGCACCGAACTGCCCCAGCTGACCGACGCCGACAAGGAGCGCGTCGAGGCCCGCCTGGTGGAGGCCGCCCGCTCCTGGGCCGACGGCTTCGGAGAGGCGCTCAACGCCGAACTGGGCGAGGAGCGCGCCGCCGAGCTGCTGCGCCGCTACAACAACGCGTTCCCCGAGGGCTACAAGGCCGACCACAGCCCCCGCTCCGCCGTCGCCGACCTCGTCAACATCGAACAGCTCGACGAGGAGGAGGACTTCGCGCTCAGCCTGTACGAGCCCGTGGGCGCCGCGCCCGACGAACGGCGGTTCAAGATCTACCGCAGGGGCGGCTCGGTCTCGCTCTCCGCGGTGCTGCCCGTCCTCAACCGGCTCGGTGTCGAGGTCATCGACGAGCGGCCCTACGAGCTGCGCTGCGAGGACCGTTCGACCGCGTGGATCTACGACTTCGGCCTGCGCATGCCCCGGTCGGCGGCCGGCGACTTCCTCGGCGGTGACGCCCGCGAACGGGTGCAGGAGGCGTTCGCCGCCACCTGGACCGGGCAGGCCGAGAACGACGGGTTCAACGCGCTGGTGCTGAGCGCCGGCCTCACCTGGCGGCAGGCCATGGTGCTGCGGGCGTACGCCAAGTACCTGCGGCAGGCCGGGTCCACCTTCAGCCAGGACTACATGGAGGACACCCTCCGCAACAACGTCCACACCACCCGGTTGCTGGTGTCGCTGTTCGAGGCGCGGATGTCGCCGGACCGGCAGCGCGCCGGACGCGAGATCGTCGACGCGCTCCTCGAAGAGGTCGACGCCGCGCTCGACCAGGTGGCCTCCCTCGACGAGGACCGCATCCTGCGGTCCTTCCTCACCGTCATCAAGGCGACGCTGCGCACCAACTTCTTCCAGGAGGCGGCCGGCGGCAAGCCGCACGACTACGTCTCCATGAAGTTCGACCCGCAGGCCATCCCCGACCTGCCGGCGCCGCGCCCGGCGTTCGAGATCTGGGTGTACTCGCCGCGTGTCGAGGGCGTGCACCTGCGGTTCGGGAAGGTCGCCCGCGGTGGTCTGCGCTGGTCCGACCGGCGTGAGGACTTCCGCACGGAGATCCTCGGCCTGGTCAAGGCGCAGATGGTCAAGAACACCGTGATCGTGCCCGTCGGCGCCAAGGGCGGCTTCGTCGCCAAGCAGCTGCCCGACCCGTCGGTGGACCGCGACGCCTGGCTGGCCGAGGGCATCCGCAGCTACCGGACCTTCATCTCCGCGCTGCTCGACATCACCGACAACATGGTCGCCGGGGAGGTCGTCCCGCCCGCCGACGTCGTCCGGCACGACGAGGACGACACCTATCTCGTCGTCGCCGCCGACAAGGGCACCGCGACCTTCTCCGACATCGCCAACGAGGTCGCCGAGTCGTACAACTTCTGGCTCGGGGACGCCTTCGCCTCCGGCGGCAGCGCCGGCTACGACCACAAGGGCATGGGCATCACCGCCCGCGGCGCCTGGGAGTCCGTCAAACGGCACTTCCGGGAGCTGGGCGTCGACACCCAGAGCGAGGACTTCACGGTCGTCGGCATCGGCGACATGTCCGGTGACGTGTTCGGCAACGGCATGCTGCTCAGCGAGCACATCCGGCTCGTCGCCGCCTTCGACCACCGGCACATCTTCATCGACCCCACCCCCGACGCGGCGACCTCGTACGCCGAGCGGCGGCGGATCTTCGAACTCCCGCGCTCCAGCTGGGAGGACTACGACGCCGACCTGATCTCCACCGGCGGCGGCGTCTTCCCGCGCACCGCCAAGGCCATCCCGATCAACGGCCACATCCGGGACGCCCTGGGCATCGAGGAGAAGATCTCCAAGATGACCCCGGCCGACCTGATGAAGGCGATCCTCAAGGCGCCGGTCGACCTGCTGTGGAACGGCGGCATCGGCACGTACGTCAAGTCGAGCGCCGAGTCCCACGCCGACGTCGGCGACAAGGCCAACGACGCCATCCGCGTCGACGGCGGCGACCTGCGCGTCCAGGTCGTCGGCGAGGGCGGCAACCTCGGCCTGACCCAGCTGGGCCGGATCGAGTTCGCGCAGAACGGCGGACGGGTCAACACCGACGCCATCGACAACAGCGCGGGCGTGGACACCTCCGACCACGAGGTGAACATCAAGATCCTGCTCAACGGCCTGGTCACCGAGGGCGACATGACCGTCAAGCAGCGCAACAAGCTGCTCGCGGAGATGACCGACGAGGTCGGCCGGCTGGTCCTGCGCAACAACTACGCGCAGAACACGGCCATCGCCAACGCCCTCGCCCAGTCCAAGGACATGCTCCACGCCCAGCAGCGCTTCATGCGCCACCTGGTCAGGGAGGGCCACCTCGACCGGGCGCTGGAGTTCCTGCCGAGCGACCGGCAGATCCGTGAGCGGCTGAACACCGGGCACGGCCTCACCGGCCCCGAGACGGCCGTCCTCCTCGCGTACACGAAGATCACCGTCGCCGAGGAGCTGCTGCACACCTCGCTGCCGGACGACCCCTACCTGCGCTCCCTGCTGCACGCGTACTTCCCGACCGCGCTGCGCCAGCAGTTCTCCGAGCACATCGACAGCCACCCGCTGAGCCGGGAGATCGTCACCACCCTGCTCGTCAACGACACGGTCAACACGGGCGGTACGAGCTTCCTGCACCGGCTGCGGGAGGAGACCGGGGCCTCACTGGAGGAGATCGTCCGGGCGCAGACCGCGTCCCGCGCGATCTTCGGGTCGGGTGCGGTGTGGGACGCCGTCGAGGGCCTGGACAACAAGGTCGACGCCGACGTCCAGACCCGGATCCGGCTGCACTCCCGCCGCCTCGTCGAGCGCGGTACGCGCTGGCTGCTCAACAACCGGCCGCAGCCGTTGCAACTGAGCGAGACCATCGCCTTCTTCAAGGACGGCGTGGACCTCGTCTGGGGAGAGCTGCCCAAGCTGCTGCGCGGCGCGGACCTGGAGTGGTACCAGCAGATCTACGACGAACTGGCCGGCGCAGGCGTCCCCGAGGAACTGGCCACCCGCGTGGCGGGCTTCTCCTCGGCGTTCCCGACGCTCGACATCGTCGCCGTCGCCGACCGGGTCGGCCGGACGCCGATGGAGGTCGCCGAGGTGTACTACGACCTCGCCGACCGGCTGCGCATCACCCAGCTCATGGACCGCATCATCGAGCTGCCGCGCGCCGACCGCTGGCAGTCCATGGCCCGAGCGGCGATCCGCGAGGACCTGTACGCGGCGCACGCCGCCCTCACCGCCGACGTGCTGTCCGCCGGCAACGGCTCGTCCACGCCGGAGCAGCGGTTCAAGGTGTGGGAGCAGAAGAACGCGCCGATCCTCAGCCGCGCCCGGACGACGCTGGAGGAGATCCAGGGTTCCGACGCGTTCGACCTGGCCAACCTGTCGGTGGCCATGCGCACGATGCGCACCCTGCTGCGCAGCCACTCGTAGCGCACACGCGAGGGGCACGACAGAAGGGGGGCGCCCCCGGGTTCGTCGGAACCCGGGGGCGCCCCCCTCTTCTGCCGGACCCGTCAGGTGGTGATCTTCCAGACCGTGACGGTGCCGCGGATGTCGGGCATGTAGTCCTGGTCCTGCGGCGACTTCACCTCGCTGATCTCCCACAGGGCGAGGTTGCCGTCGCTCGTGATCGTGCAGAGGTAGTCGCCCTTGGCGATCTGCTCGTCCCGGTTGATGGACTCGGCGGACAGGCTGTCCGTGTACGGGTTCTGGTCCGCCCCCGCACGGCACTCCTTGTCCGTGGAGCCGCTCGCCTCGCCCATGGAGGTGCCGAAGGACACCGCCGAGCCGTCGACGCGCAGTTCCGCGTCCTCGTAGTCCATCTGGGAGCTGGTGGGGTCCACCAGCGGCTGGTCGAGGTCCACGTACGTGCTGTCCAGCCCGGAGTCCGGGCCCCGGACCGTGATCGGCACCCGGTCGACGATCTTGGTGTACTTGGCGCCCTCGGCGGGCGGAGCGGAGCCCGTGGGGACGGTGCCGGTGCCGCCGGTGGTGTCTCCCTGACCGTCGTCCGTGCCCGTCCCTGTCCCTGTCTCCGACTCGGTCGGTGTCGGGCTCGGCTTGTCCTTCTCCTCGTTCTTGGCCTTGTCGCCGCTCGCCGCGCTGCTGGAACCCTTGTCGTCGCCCTTCTCGCCCATCAGGTACACGGCGGCCGCCGCGCCCGAGCCGACCGCCAGGACGAGGACGAGCGCGATGAGGCCGGCCTTCAGGCCCCGGCGGCTCTTCCCGGGCGGCGTCGGCGCGGGGGCGGGGGCCTGCGGGGTGAGGTTGTACGTCTGGGCGGCGGGCGGCGGGTAGCCGTAGCCCGGGGCGGGGCCCTGGGCGGCGGGCCCGAAGCCGGGCAGGGGAGCCGCCTGCGGTACACCCTGGGTGGTGCCCGCCGCCGGGTCGTGCGGCGGGGGCGTCGGGGCCGCGCCCGGCGCCGTGGTCGGGGGCGCCGTCGGGGGTGCCGCGGGCATCTGGGGCGCCGTCGGCGGCGGCGGGGTCTGCGCGGACTGCTCGCGCCGGGCGATCTCGGCGGTGAGCGGCTCCGGCAGCCACCCGTTGAAGTCGCTGAGGCCGCGGCCCGCCAACTCCTGGCAGAGCGCGGCCAGTTCCTCCGTACCGATGCGCTCGGCCGGGTCGGCGGTCAGGCAGCGCTCCAGCAGGGGGCGCAACTGCTCGTCGTAGCCCGCCAGTTGCGGCGGACGCTGGGCGGTGTTGGCGATCTGCGCGGCGATCGTGATGGCGCCGCCGTCGCCGTACGGGTGGCGTCCGGTGGCGGCGACCGCCGCGATCAGCCCGAGGGAGAACACGTCGGTCGCCGGGGTGACCTGCTCACCGAGCGCGTGCTCCGGCGACATGTACTGCGGGGTGCCGATCAGGCCGCCCGACTGGGTCAGCTGGGTGGCGTCGGCGGCACGCGCGATACCGAAGTCGATGACGTACGGGCCCTGGGTGCCCAGCAGGATGTTGCTGGGCTTGAGGTCGCGGTGGATGACGCCGGCCGCGTGGATCGACGTCAGGGCGCGGGCCGCGCAGCCGACCAGCTGGAAGACGGCCGGCAGGGGCAGCGGCCCGAACGCGACCAGGGCGTCGTGCAGGGGGATGCCGGCGATGAACGCGGAGGCCAGCCAGGGCAGTTCACCGGTGGTGTCGTGGTCGACGACCGGGACGATGTGGTAACCCTGGACGCGGCGGGCGGCCTGGACCTCCTGCTCGAAGCGGCGGCGGAAGTCCGCGTCCTGACCGTACTCCCGGCGGATGACCTTCAGGGCGACCGGCTGACCGCCGCGGGTGTGCGACAGATAGACCGTGCCCATGCCGCCCTCGCCGATGCGGGCCTGCAGGTGGTAGCCGGCGGTCTCTCGTGGATCCTGCGGTCCCAGAGGGCTCAGGATGTCGCCAGTGCTGGTGGTAATGGGAGCCTCCCCCGGTACGGTGCCGAACTCCTGTGCCCGTGCGGGCACTTGAAGCGGTTCCGAAGCTTATACGGCACTTATGACACCGGGAGTCGGCGTTACGGTTCCGTGGGGGTACCGGTACGAAGTGCCGCGGGAGGCCCTATGGTTCGCGCCGCACCCGGCGCCGCCACTCCTCGTCCCGCACCGTGATCGGCGCCGTCGCCGGGAGCCCGCGGACCGTCGGGGCCTCCGCCGTTCGCGGGGGGACCGGCGCCGTCGGGGCCTCGGCGAGCGACAGGGTGTGGAACGCCGTCTCGATGATGGCCACCGACGTCGCGAACGCCGCCGGGAGCCAGCCGGTGAAGTCGCGGACGTCCCTGCGGGCCGCTCCCGCGCAGTGCGCGGCGACGTCGGCGGCCGACGGGCGGGCCACGGGGTCGGCGGTCAGGCAGCGGCGGACGACATCGAGCAGGGGCCGGTCGATGCCGTCGAGGGCGGGCGGGTCGACGTCGGTCGCGGCGATGCGCGTGGCGATGGCGAGCGGGTTGCCCCGGCCGTACGGGTGGCGTCCGGTGGCGGCGACCGCGGCGACGAGACCGAGGGCGAACACGTCCGACGCGGAGGTGACCCGGCGGCCCAGCGCGTGCTCGGGCGACATGTAGCGCGGGGTGCCGACGAGGCGGCCGGCGGTGGTGAGCGTGGCGGCGCCCGCGGCCCGTGCGATGCCGAAGTCGAGCAGCCAGGGCCCGTCGGTGGCCAGCAGCAGGTTGGCGGGCTTGATGTCGCGGTGGATGATCCCGGCGGTGTGCACGGCGTCCAGCGCGTGGGCGGCGCAGGCCAGCAGCTGCAGCACCGTCGGCACGGGCAGCGGGCCGTGGGTCTCCAGGGCCTCGCCGAGCGGGACGCCCGGGACGTAGCGCGTGGCCAGCCAGGGGCGCCGCGCTCCCGCGTCGTGGTCGACGATCGGCACCAGGTGGTAGCCGGAGACCCGGCGGCCGGCGGCCACCTCGCGGGCGAAGCGTTCCCGGAAGGCCGGGCTGTCGGCGTACTCCGGACGGACCAACTTCAGCGCGACGGGCTGGCCGCCCCGGCTGCGGGAGAGGTACACGGTGCCCATGCCGCCCTCGCCGATCCGCGCGGACAGCGGGTACCCGGAGATCTCCCGAGGATCGTCCGTCCGCAGCGGCCCAGGCACCACCCCGCGCATCGACCGGCCCCCTCTGCTCCCGCTCCCACGTCCCCTCGGAGGGTATCGCGGGGGACGCGGCCCCACCCCGCCCCCGACGCAACCCGGGCACCTCCCACGGCCTCTACCGGAGTGGACCTCAACGGCGTGATGCCTTATAGAGGGAGCAAACGTGATGTTTGGGGTGAACGTGGAGCAGCAGCCGCAATCAGCGACAGCCGGGCCTGCCGTACCCGCCGGGCCGGCCGTGTCCGTCGTCGTCATCGTCTACAACGACGAGGCCAGGCTGCCCACGGCCGTCCGGTCGGTCCTGGAGCAGACGCTGCGGAGCGTCGAGGTCGTGATCGTCGACGACCACAGCTCGGACGGCTCGTACGAGGTGGCCGCCCGGCTCGCCGCCCTCCACCCCGACCGCGTACGGGCCTACCGGCTGCCCGAGAACAGCGGCGGCTGCGGCGCGCCCCGCAACGAGGGCGTCCGGCGGGCCCGCGGCGCGTACGTCCTGTTCCTCGACAGCGACGACGTGCTGGAGCGCAACGCCTGCCGGAACATGCTGGAGGCGGCCGAGACGACCGGCGCCGACCTCGTCTCCGGGCTCTGCGTCCGTGTCCACGTGGACACCCGTGCGCGCAAGGAGGTCAAGTGGTATCCGTGGCTGTACTCCCGCACACGGACGCTCGAATCCGTCTCCGAGCTGCCCGACCTGCTGGTCTACGACACCCTGTCGACCAACAAGTGCTACCGGCGTGACTTCCTGGTCGAGGGCGGCCTGGAGTTCCCCGTCGGCATCCACTACGAGGACCTGTTCTTCTCCGCCCAGGCGTACGCGGCCGCACGCCGGATCACGCTCATCCCCAACCGGGTCTACGACTGGAACGTCGTCGAGCGGCCCGGGGCCGAGTCGATCAGCAACCGGCGGGCCGAGATCGCCAACTTCGCGCACCGCATGGAGATCCACCGCCGCGTCGACCGGCTCCTCGCCGACCGGGGGCTGCCGGAGCTGAAGTTCGCCAAGGACGTCAAGTTCCTCAAGCACGACCTGGTGCTGCACCTGCGCGACCTGCCGTTCCGCGACGCCGCCTACCGGCAGGAGTTCGCCGCGCTGGCCAACGCCTATCTGGCGTCGATCGACCCGGCCGCGTACGACGAGGTCGAGCCCATCCACGCGATCTGCGCCTATCTGCTGCGCGAGCGCGACTGGGACAACCTGCTGCCCGCCGTGGACACCCTCACCAACCGCGACAAGGTGTCCGCCCCGATGACCGAGCGCGACGGGCGGATCTACTGGTGCGCCGAGCACATCGAGGAGGACCCCTTCGCGCGGCGGATTCTCGACGTCACCGAACTCGGCTACCACGCACGGCCGGTCGGGAGGATGTTCCTGCGCAACGAGCTGACCGAGTACTCCCGGCCGGGGCGCGGCGGAGTCGTCCGGCTCGCCGGCCGCGTCACCAACCCCCTCGGGGTCGTCCCGCCCGGTGCCCCGCTCACCGCCGAGCTGGAGTTCTACGCCCGCCGCCCCGGCGTCCGCTTCCGGACCTTCCGGGTGCCGGTGGCCGTCGTACGGCACGAGGGCCCGTACGTGACGTGGGAGGCCACCGCCGACATCGAGAAGGTCCTCAGGCCGCTCGGCATCGTGGACGCCGTGTGGGACGTCCGCCTCCATCTCGACGTCGACGGCGAGCGGACGTCGACGCGGCTGACCGCCGCCGAACCGGGCCTCGCGACCGGGGAGCTGCCGGTCCGCCCCCGTCTGACCCGGCTGGTCGCCGACCGCGTCGAGCCGCACGTCTCCGCCCGCGGCCACCTCGCCTTCCGGCTCGTCCCGGACAAGAAGGCCAACGACCTCGTCGTCCGCGGTCTGCGCGGCACCCCCGGACGGCTGGCCAAGACCGGCTACCGCAAGGCCAAGGCCTGGCGCAAGAAGGCCACGTCCGGGGACACGAAGGTCCGCCTCTACCACGAGGCGTTCCTGCGGCTGCCCGTGCGCCGTCGCCTGGTGGTCTTCGAGAGCCACCTCGGCCGGCAGTACAGCGACAGCCCCCGGGCGATCTACGAGGAGATGCGTCGCCAGGGCCTCGACTTCGAGGCGGTGTGGTCGTACGCGGGACGCCCGGACGGCTTCCCCTCCGACGCGACCCTCGTGCGCCGCTGGTCCCTGCCCTACCTCAGGGCGCTGGCCCGCGCCGAGTTCTGGATCGACAACCAGAGCTACCCGCTGAAGCTGACCAAGCGGCCCGGCACGACGTACCTCCAGACCTGGCACGGCTCCGCCCTCAAACGCATGGGCTTCGACGAGCCGAGCTGGAAGCTCAAGTCCCGTGCCGCGCAGGCGGAGCAGCAGCGCACCCTGGACCGCTTCGACCGCTTCCTGATCCGCTCCGAGCACGACGTGCGCACCCTCGCCAAGGCGTTCCGCCTCCGCGAGAAGGCGCTGCTGCGGGTGGGCTACCCCCGCAACGACATGCTCGTGCAGGCCCGAGGCGCCACCGAACGCCCTCTCCTGGCCGCCGAGTTGGGCATCCCGGCGGACAGGAAGGTCCTGCTGTACGCGCCGACGTTCCGTCAGTCGGGGCAGAAGCGGTTCGCGCTGCCCTTCGACGTGGAGCGCTTCGCGGAGACCTTCGGCGACCAGTACGTCCTCCTCGTGCGCGCCCACTACCTCAACCACGTCGTGCTCCCGCCCTCCGTGCGGGGCCGCGTCCTCGACGTGTCCGCCCACCACGACGTGACGCCCCTGCTCGCCCTCGCCGACGCGCTCATCACGGACTACTCGTCGGTGATGTTCGACTACGCGCTCCTGGACCGCCCGATGCTGTTCTTCACCTACGACTACGACGCGTACGTGCACGAGGGCCGGGGCACCTACTTCGACCTGATGGAACGGGCGCCGGGCCCGGTGGTCCGCACGGAGGACGAACTGCACGCGGTCCTCGCGGGCTCCTCGCTGGAGGAGCAGTCGGTGAAGTACGCGGCCGCGCGGGAGCGCTTCACGGCCGACTTCGGCGAGTACGACAAGGGCACGGCCGCGCGGCGGATCGTCGACGAGTTCTTCTCCGACTGGAGGCACAGGTGACCGGGCAGCGTAACGGGCGGCGGGACATCTTCCTCGTCGCCAACAGCGTCGACGAACTGGGCGGGGTGACCAGCTGGACCCACCAGATGGCCCGGCTGTTCACCGAGCGGGGCCACCGCGTCCACGTCATCGGCATCGCCACACCGGAGGACCCGCACGACCTCGGCGCGCTGCCCTACCCCACGACCAGGCTGTACGACGGCCAGCCGCCCGCCCCCGGCCGGGCGCGGGACGCGGGCATGCGGGACCGGGCCGCCCGGCTGACCCGGATCTTCGGTGCCGCCCGCCCGGGCGCGGTCGTCGTCGTCACGCAGGTGTGGGCGATGGAGTGGGTGCGGCTCGCCGACACCCGTGGACTGACCGTCATCGGCATGAGCCACGAGTCGTACGAGACCGCGCGGGCCAGCTCCCGCTTCCGCCGCGTCCTGAAGTACTACGCGGACGTCGACCGCATGCTCGTCCTCACCCGCGAGGACGCCGACCGGTGGATCGGCGCGGGCCTCAACAACGCCTCGTTCATGCCGAACGCCGTGCCCTGGCTGCCCGACGTGCCCTCGCCGCGCACCGGGAGGGCCGTCGTCAGCATCGGCCGGCTGAGCGACGAGAAGGGTGTCGACATGCTCCTCGACACCTGGGCGGAGGTCGCCCCCGCCCACCCCGACTGGTCCCTGCGGATCTACGGCTCCGGGGAGGACGAGGAGCTGCTGCGCAAGCAGTGCACGGCCCTCGGCCTCGACGGCTCGGTGGTCTGGATGGGCCGCACCGCCGACGTCCCGGCCGCCCTCCGGGAGGCCTCCGTCTTCGCGCTCTCCTCGCGGGGCGAGGGCTTCCCGCTCGCCCTCATGGAGGCGATGGCGATGGCCGTCCCGTGCGCCGCGTTCGACTGCGCGCCCGGCGTCCACGAGATCGTCACGGACGGCGAGGACGGCCTGCTGGCACCCCCCGGCAACACCGCCGAACTGGCCCGCAAGCTGGACCTGTTGATGTCGGACAGGGAACTGCGGGACCGCATGGGCGACCGGGCGAGGGAGAACGTACGGCGTTACGGGACGGCCGAGATCGTGGACAGGTGGGAGAACCTCTTCGCGTTCCTGGAGAGGTGACGGCGGGCGGACCGGAGGGGCCCGGGCAGTCGCGGGCCAGGGCCGGAAGGGGCGGCGGTCAGGCGGTTACTTCTTGCCGCCGGTGAACTTCTCGTACTCCTTCAGCACCTCGTCCGTCGGCCCGTCCATCCGCAGCTCGCCGCGCTCCAGCCACAGCACCCGGTCGCAGGTGTCCCGGATCGACTTGTTGTTGTGGCTGACGAGGAACACGGTGCCGGCGTGCTTGCGCAGCTCACGGATGCGTGCCTCGGACCGCTTCTGGAACGATCGGTCGCCCGTCGCCAGCGCCTCGTCGATCAGCAGCACGTCGTGGTCCTTGGCCGCGGCGATGGAGAACCGGAGCCGCGCCGCCATTCCGGAGGAGTACGTCCGCATCGGCAGCGTGATGAAGTCGCCCTTCTCGTTGATGCCGGAGAAGTCGACGATCTCCTGGTACCGCTCACGGACCTGCTCGCGGGACATTCCCATCGCGAGCCCGCCGAGGTACACGTTGCGCTCGCCGGTGAGGTCGTTCATGAGCGCGGCGTTCACCCCGAGCAGGGAGGGCTGGCCGTCGGTGTAGATCCGGCCGTTCTCCACCGGCAGCAGCCCCGCCACCGCCTTGAGCAGCGTCGACTTCCCGGACCCGTTGGTGCCGATGAGCCCGATGGCCTCGCCCCGGTACGCGGTGAAGGACACGTTCCGCACGGCGTGCACCGTGCGCACTCCGGCCGCCTTCTCGCTCTTCCTCCGCCGGAGCATGCGGTTCAGCGCGGCCGTGGCGCTGCCGCGCCCGGCTCCGGTGCCGTTGACCCGGTAGACGATGTCGACGCCGTCGACGACGACGGTGGGTACGCGCTCGTGCTCGACGGCGGGAGCGTGCTCGCGCTCGGGGGCGGGCGCGGGCGCGCCGGTGGCGTCCGGTGTGCTGCGTCGCGTGCCCGGGAGGATGTCGGTGTCAGCCACGGCCGTACGTCTCCTCAGCCTTCCAGAAGTAGATGAATCCGCCGACGCCCGCGAGGAGCGCCCAGCCCGCGGCGACCGCCCAGACGTGGTGGGGGAGTTGGCCTGCCTCGAAGCTGTCGATGAGCGCGAACCGCATGAGGTCGATGTAGAGAGCCGCCGGGTTGTACTCCAGCAACAGGTGCACGGCGTACGGCAGGTCGCGGTCGGCGAGCATCCGGTCGATGCTGAACATCACGCCCGACGCGTACATCCACGTGCGCAGCACGAACGGCATCAGCTGGGAGATGTCGGGGGTCTTGGCGCCGATGCGGGCCATGACCATCGCGACGCCGGCGTTGAACACGAACTGCAGGGCCAGGGCGGGCACGATCAGCAGCCAGGACAGGGTGACCGGCACCCCGAAGGCCAGCAGGATCACGGCCAGCGCGGCCATCGAGAACAGCAACTGCTGGAGCTGCTGGAGGCAGTACGACACGGGCAGCGAGGCCCGGGGGAAGTGCAGGGCGCGGACCAGGCCGATGCTGCCGGATATCGCCCGGGTGCCCGCCATGATCGAGCTCTGGGTGAACGTCCACACGAACACGCCGGTCACGAGGAACGGCACGTAGTCCGGGACGCCGTGCTTCGTGCCCATCAGGACGCCGAAGATGAAGTAGTACACGGCCGCGTTCAGCAGCGGGTTGGCGATCTGCCAGACCTGGCCGAGTTTCGCCTGGCTGTACTGCGCGGTGAGCTTCGCCGTGGCGAAGGCCGTGATGAAGTGCCGCCGCGCCCACAGCTGCCGCACGTACGCGCCCAGCGTGGGGCGGGCCCCGCTGACGGTGAGGCCGTGGCGCGCGGCGAGCTGCGCGGGGGTCTCGGCGGGGGCCGGGGCGCCGGTGCTGGTCGGTGCAGTGGTACTGGTCGGGGGCGGCGTGTCGAGGACCTGGCTCACATCCGCTGCTTTCGGTGGGAGGGGGCGGGCGACGGGGGCGGGGCGGGTGCCGCTCCTGCTTCTCTCGGTACCGCCGTTGCTTCTCTCGGTACCGCTCGGTTCCGGTACGTCCCCTGCCCGGCTCTTACGTCGGGACGGGACCGTATCGTCGTGACGTGAGCGTAATCCGATATGACGTCGGAACGCAACCGTTCCGTCGTGACGCCCCTATGCTGGTCCGCATGACGACGAACGCCGACCCCTCCGCGGCCCAGCCGCCGCCCCGGCCGCGCCGCCGGGCGCCCGCCGGGGCGGCCGTGCTCCGCGAGGACGTGACGGAGGCGATCAGGGCGGCGGTGTTCGAGGAACTGGCGGCCGTCGGCTACGCCCGGATGTCCATCGAGGGGATCGCACGGCGTGCGGGCGTCGGCAAGACGGCGGTGTACCGCCGCTGGCGCTCCAAGCTGCACCTCGTGCTCGACCTCGTGTCGGCGGTGGCGGTCCAGGGGCTGCCGACGCCGGACACGGGGTCCCTGGAGGGCGACCTCCGGCTGCTCTACGAGGTCACGTCCCGCGCCCTGCGGCACCCCGTGGCCGGGCAGATCATCCCCGACCTCCAGGCGGAGGCCGCCCGCAACCCCGACATCGCCGAGGCCATGCAGAAGGCGCTGAGCGAAGGGCAGCAGAGCGTCGCCACGGGCATCGTCGCGGCGGCGGTCGCGCGGGGCGAGGTGCGCGAGGGCGTCGACGAGAACCTCGCGCTGGACCTGATCTCCGGCCCGCTGTACTGGCGGTCGGTGGTGGTGCGCACGGCGAAGCTGCCGAAGGGGTACCTGGAGGGGCTGACCCGGGCGACGGCGGCGGCGTTGCGGGCGCTGTAGACGGCGGCTGTCTGCCGGGCCGGGGAGCGGCGGGGCCGGTACGCGGGCTTCCGCTGCCTGCGGCCGCTCGGGGAACGCCGGGGCTACTCGGTGGCGAGCTGGTGGTCGGCCCAGACGTAGCTCTCGGGGAGCAGGGCGCTGACGGGGACGGCGCGGAGGCGGTCGGCCCGGCCGACGATGACCTTGAGCGTGGGGAAGTAGTCGAGCAGGACCTGACGGCACCGGCCGCACGGCGGCACGACCCCTCGGTCCCGGTCCCCGACGGCGACGATCGTCTCCAGCTCGTAGGCGCCCTGGGAGGCCGCCGCCCCGATGAGGACCAGCTCGGCGCAGGGACCGCCGGTGAAGTGGTACGCGTTCACCGCGGTGACGATCCGGCCGTCCCGGGCGCGGGCCGCCGCGGCCATGGTGTGGTTGTCGCCCTGACAACGGGTACGGGCGATGTGCGCCGCCGCCTCGATGAGCTCGTGGTCGATGTCGTCGGTCTGCACGGGCTTCCCCCCTCTTCGCCAGGTCGCCCTCGAACGTCTCCCGACAACCGGCCCGGGCAGGAGAACACCGGTGGATCCAGCTGCCGGGGGACGGTGGATTCGGCGTGGCACCGCTGTTGACGCTCGTCCGTCACGACGCGGACGTGGTGCGCCGAGCGTGGTCACGATCTCGGTCGCCCGCCCGACAGCGGCAGCACGCGGATGTCCCCGTCCCGGGCGCGCACCCATTGCTCCGGCTCCGCCCCTCCGACCTCCCGGCCCCGGTCGCCCTGCCCGTCGACCAGGCGGGCCGGGCCGAAGACCGTCCCGGAGAGTCCCTCGACCTTCGTGGCGTGATCCAGGGTCACCTTGAAGGTGTTCTCGTGGAGCACGGCGTACGACAGGTCGGCGCCACGCAGGTCCACGTCGAGCAGGGACGCGCCCATGAACCGGGTGCCCCGGAACGAGGCCCCGGAGGCGTCCACGTCGCACAGCGACGCCTTCACCAGGTCCGCGCAGTCGAGGACCGCGCCACGGAGTACGGCACCGTCCAAGACGGCCCGGACGAGCGAGGCGCGCGACAGGTCCGCCCCGGAGAAGTCGGCGTCCTGGGCATCTGCCCGGTACAGGTCCGCGCCGATGAGCCGGGCCCCCGCGAGGTCCCTCACCGCACGCCGATCACAGCAGGTCGGTCAGGTCCGGGCCGCGGCCGTCGATGATGTCGGGCGTCCTGACGCCGTAGCCCTCGGCCCGGCCGAAGTAGGTGGGCTCACCCGGCTCCGCCGCCACACCCAGCAGTATGTCGAGGGACTGGAGGGCCGCCGCCAGACGCGGGGCGTTGTGCTTCTCGATGTCCGGGTGCGGGAAGCCACGGAAGTCGAAGTGGCCCCAGATGTCGTGGTGGACGGCCACTTCGGCGGAGAGCCCAAGCGGGTCGGGGGAGACGGACAGCTCGACCAGACGGTGCTCGCGCCGTTCCGCGCCCGCCGCGTCGATCCAGGTGCCGTAGCCCGAGACCAGGAGGTCGGCGATCTGGGCGTCGGGGAAGCCGGCGGGACGCGTCGACAGCAGACGCCCGGGCAGCTCCGAGTCGTCGAGCGGGCCCTGGAGAGCCAGCTGCGTCGTCACGCCGATGCCACCGGTGCCGTACACGTACCAGTGCCATTCGAGGCCGCCGGGGACCAGCAGACCGTGCTCGCGCAGGACACCGGACATCCGGGCTGCCACCGACAGCGCGGACTCCAGACCGGGCGGCGCGTAGTCATCGAGCTCCCAGCTCCAGGACGCGCACTCCCGCGGAGCGCGCAGCAGAGACGACATGAGTGTTCCTTATGGGTAGACCGGACCGTTGGCGGGGAGGGTGATGGAGCCGTCCTCGAACCGCAACTCGAAAGTGGCGTTGCTGCGCCTCGCATGCCCCTCGACGCGCCTCAGGATGTCATCCGTGACGTTGGCCTTCAGATCGTGGATGTCCAGGATCGCCACCTTCTGGCCCGCGATCGGTCCGGCGAGCTGCTTGGCGGCGATCTTCTTGGCCGCGGAGTTGATGCCCGACACCGATTGGACGTCCTTGAGCTGGACGCCGTACTCGATCCGGTCCCCGGACTTGATCAACACGTCCAGGTCCAGCTTGACGTCCGGGTCCTTCAGCTCCAGTGCCAGGTTCTTGTGCCCGCGCGCCTGCAGCTCGGTCGCGTGTTCCATGGCCATGTACACGGCCGGTGTCATGTCTCCCTGCTTGCACTGGGAGAGCAGATCGCCGTAGCCGGGCAGCTCTGCCAGGTGGCCGCGGGCGATGTGCTCGGCGATCCCGGACCCGTAGTCGCTCTTGCGCAGCTGGACGAGCAGGCGCTGCTGGTCGTGCACCTGCATCTTCGCTTTGCCGAGCTGGTCCACTACCGCGGCTTCCTGCCCGGGGGTCATTCCACCCGTGGGCGGAGAGGGCGTCGCGTCGCCCTCACTGAAATCGGGCCGGTCTCCATCGCCGGGGCCATTTCCGCCGCCAGGCCCGTCGCCTCCACCCGGTCCGTCGCCGTGACCGCCGCCGGGTCCGTCGCCGTGACCGCCGCCGGGACCGTCACCGTGACCTCCGTGCGGGGTGTCCGAGTAGCCGCCGCCCGGCGTCTCATGGTTCCCGGACGGCCCGAGGCCCGGGTCGTCGGTGTGTCCGCCGGGCTGGTGGTCGGTACGGTCACCCGGCAGGTCGTCCGCGCGACCGCCCGGCAGTCCGTCGTCCCCGACACGTCCGGTGCCGCCGAGGCCGTCGCCCAGGCGGCCCGTGCCGCCGAGGTCGTCCCCGACCCGCCCCACGGCCCCCGCACCGTCGCTCGTCCTCGCGCCCGCGCCCACCAGGTCGGGCTGCTGCTGGTGGACGTCGGCGCCCCGCTCCGCCGCCGTCGCCTCGTGGCGGATGCCGTCGAGGGATTCGCGGACGGTGCCGTCGGCGTTGTGCATGACCAGGGTTTCGGTGTCGAGGTAGACGATCTCGCCCTGGGGGGTTTCCATGCGGACGCTGTTGTCGGGGGTCAGGCCCGCGGGGAGGTCGTCGGTGAGGTTCGGGGTGTCGGCGATGCGGTAGGTGCCCTCGCCGAGGCGGATGTGGGTGCCGTCGGTGATGCCGCGCAGGCTCGCCATGACGTCGCTGATCTTCACGGCGGTCGCGCCGACGCCCTTGGTGATGTACGTCATCGGGTCGACGATCCTGCCGGCCTTGCCGGCGAAGGAGATGGCCTTGGCGATGGCGCCGGCCTTGCCGGCTCCGGAGACCGCGCCGCCGGCTCCGCCGGTGAAGATGGTGGTGACGACGTTGAAGGTGACCGCCCCGGCGGCGCGGGAGGGGTTCTTGCCCCACTCGTCGTAGGCGATCAGCGCCTTGCCGGTCTCCACGACGGCGGTGCGGGAGTCACGCAGCCAGGAGGGCAGCTTGTCCGCCGGGGTGAGCCAGTACGCCGCGCCCAGCGGTGTCGCGGTGATCGCGATGCCGGTCAGGAGTTTGCCCAGGCCGGTCCATGCCTGGCCTGCCGCGTCCCAGCCGTTGAAGCCGACGAGGGTGCCCAGGCCCTTGATGGTGCCCCAGACGCCGTCGACGACGAAGCCGACGGCGAAGTCCCAGACGTGTTCGTGGATGTAGTACCAGGGGTTGGACTCCTCCACCGGGTCGCCCCAGGGCAGTCCGCCGGCGTGGTCGAGGTCCTCGCCCCGGTAGCCGTACATGTTCTCTTTGTTCGAGCCGTCGTTGACGATCAGCGGCTCACCGCCCACCAGCGCGACGATCTTGTTGTAGCAGTCGCGCTCGGCCGCCTGGAACGCGGCGTAGGCGGCGTTGATGTCCGACCGGCGGTTGTTGTTCTCCTCGACGAGATCCCCGTCGGCACGCCACTCGTCATCGTCCGCGATCTTCCCGCGGAAGGCGATGGCGTCCTGGCGGAGCTGCTCGAACTTCTGCTTGAGGGGGCCGACCGCCGCCGCGTAGGCGTCGAGGGCGGAGGCCACGGTCCCCAACTCGGTGGAGAACTCCTCGCCCTTCGCCGCGACCGGCGCCGTCGTCGCGAACAACTGGTCGGCCTCCGGCGCCTTGTAGTACGCCGACAGGCCGCCGAAGCGGGTGTCGATCGCCGAGCCCGAGTCCTTCAGCGAGGTCCCGGCCGACCGGATGCCGCTGATGTGCTGGTCCAGCAGCTCCAGATCGCCGGTGAACTCGGGGACCTCCTCCGGGATGACGGGGATGTCGTCGCTCACTTCGGCCCCCGCCCGCCGTCACCGCCGACGCCGGGCGGCGGGGGCACCACCGTCGCCTTGAGGGCGTTGGCCTGGTGCTGGGCGGCCATGTCCAGGTCGCCGGTGACGTACGCGTTGGTGGCCTTGGCGGCGCCCTGCACGGAGTCGATGGTCCGCTGCGCCATGAACGCCAGCTTGTTCTGCCGTTCCTCCAGGTACTTGCTCAGCGCCGCCGCCACCGGGCCGACCGGCACGCGCGGGGTGCCGGCGGCGACCGGTCCGATCATGGGGCCGCTGAACTGCCCGCCGGGCACGGCCGTTCCGGCCGACTCGGCCGCGCTCGCCATGTTCGTCACCAGTGAGTTGGCGGCCTTCTCCAGATCGCCCGCCGCCTCACCGGTCGAGTTCAGTGTGCTCTGCACGTTGACCGGATCGATATCCCAAGCCGGCATCGTCGTTACCCCCGTAACGTTCGCTTCCCTCAGTACACACGCGCAACCGGCACCGTTCGGTTCCCGCCGTGGGGCGGGACTTCACGGCCGTCGCACGGACGCGCACGTCAATCGTTGGTACCAAAGGGGTGGTTACGGACGCAACGCCGAAGCGGTGAGGTGACTCACGGGCCGGCCCGGTCGGGGCTGTCCGCGCGGCCCTTCACCGGGCAGGGTGGTGGTGCATCCAGCCCTCCCACGCGGAGGCGATCATCTCGTCGACGCCGTGCCGGGCCTTCCAGCCGAGTTCGGTGGCGGCTCGGTCCGCCGAGGCGACGACGCGGGCCGGGTCGCCGGGGCGCCGGTCCACGACGACCGGCGACAGGGTGTGGCCGGTGTGGGCGGTGATCCGGTCGATCATCTCCCGTACCGAGACGCCCTCGCCGCGGCCGATGTTGAGGGTGAGGTCGGTGCCGGGGGCCTCCCGCAGCCGGCGGGCGGTGGCCACATGGGCCTCGGCGAGGTCGACGACGTGGATGTAGTCGCGGACGCAGGTGCCGTCGGGGGTGGGGTAGTCGGCGCCGAAGACCCGCGGCGCGGACCCCTCGGTGAGCTTCTCGAACACCATGGGGACGAGGTTGAACACGCCGGTGTCGGCCAGGGCGGGCGCCGCCGCCCCCGCGACGTTGAAGTAGCGCAGCGACGCCGTCGACAGTCCCGTCGCCCGGCCGGTGGCCCGCACCAGCCACTCCCCGGCCAGCTTCGTCTCGCCGTACGGGCTCATCGGCGCGCACGGCGTGTCCTCCGTGACCAGGACCACGTCGGGCATGCCGTACACGGCCGCCGAGGACGAGAACACGAACGACGGGACACCGGCGTCCGTGACGGCTCCGAGCAGGGTGCGCAGTCCCTCGACGTTCTCCCGGTAGTAGCGCAGGGGCTGTTCGACGGACTCGCCGACCTGCTTCTTCGCCGCGAGGTGGACGACGCCGGTGACGCCGTGGCCGCGGATCACCCGCGCCAGACGCTCCCCGTCGAGGGTCGAGCCCACCTCCAGCGGCACGTCCCGCGGCACCCGTTCGGCGATCCCCGTGGACAGGTCGTCGTAGACGACGGCGCCCTCGCCCGCGTCGAGCATCGCGCGCGCCACGTGGGCTCCGATGTAGCCGGCGCCACCGGTGATCAGCCAGGTCATGGACGACTGTCCTCTCGTCGATGGACCCGCGGGTCCTGCCGGGGGTGGGCCGCGCGCGTCGGGTGACGGGCGCGGGTGCGACCAGGTCGGTCATTCAGTGAAGCAGGCGTCGGAGGCGACGGCGCACCACCTCGGTCAGACCGCGCCAGCCGGGCGCGAGCCGTAGCGCGAGCGCCCCCGCGTGGGTCGCGTACGGCTGCACCAGGAGCACTCCGTGCCGGGTGCTCGGGAGCGCACGCCGGCACAGCAGCCCGGCGCCCGCGACCGCGTGGGCGGTGGTCTCGCGCCGGCTGCCGTCCCGGAAGCGCAGCCTCAGCCGCAGGTCCCAGGTGCCGCTGCCCAGCGCGGCGAGGTCCAGCGGGACCTCGGCCGTCCAGTGCTCGGACCCGGGGCGGGCGGTGAGGGGCACCGTGCCCGCGAAGCCCACACGGCCGTCGTCGCGCTCGGTGAACTCCACCTCCACCGTCTCCGGGCCCGCGTCCGCCATCCGCCCGTACAGCTCGTGCAGGCGCAGCCGGAGGACGGTGCCCCGCGCGCGGGGCCGCAGTTCCGCGTCGACGGCGGCCGGCAGCAGGTGCACGGGCCGGACGAGGAGGTGCTCCAGCTCGACCTGCGGCAGGTCCGCCGACCAGACGGGCGTGCCGTCGGCCCCGCGCGCGTAGGGCGGGTTGAGCCGGGCCGGACGGGCCGCCATCTCCTTCAGGCGTCCCAGGTCGCGCGGTTCCTCGGCGGCGAGGATCACCCGGGCGACGACCCGGCCCGGCGCGGGCGCCGGCGTGAAGTCGCCCTCGTCGAAGCAGTTCAGGTACGCGCGGGTGAGGTCCCACCATGCGCGCCGGTAGTGCGCGCCGCGCAGGTCCAGCTCGCGCGCGTACATGCGCAGCGAGTGGTCGAGGAAGCGCGTCCGGGTGGCCCGCGCCAGACGCTTCTCGCCCGCGCCGAGGAGGATGTCGTACGACAGCCGGTCGGCCTCGATGCGGGCCTGCCAGTTGGCGATGTCGGCGCGGTCGAGGGAGAGCGAGAGCCGGGCCGCCGAACGGCGGACCTGCCACACGTACACGGGATCGGGGACGAGCGCGACGCGCGGCCCGGCGGCCAGCACGCGCGCGACGAACACGAAGTCCTCGTACGGGAAGCGTCCTTCGGGGAAGCGGATGCCGTGGTCGCGCAGGAAAGCGGTCCGGTAGAGCTTGTTGACGCAGAGTGTGTCGTGGACGAGGCGCTCGCGCCGGGCCGGATGGGGGACCAGCGCGCGCCGGGCGTACACCTCGGGCTGCCAGGGCGTCTCGCGTCCCGAGGGCAGCTCCCTGCGTACGCACAGCCCGGCCGCCACCGGCGCGTCGTCCTCCTCTGCCGCGTCCAGCAGCGCGGTCACGGCGCCGGGCGGCAGGACGTCGTCGCTGTCCAGGAACATCACGTACGGGGTGGTCGCGGCGTCCAGGCCGTCGTTGCGCGGGGTGCCGCAGCCGCCGCTGTTGGCCCGGCGCCGGACGACCCTCAGGCGGGGTTCGGCGGCGGCCAGGTCCTCCAGCAGGTCGCCGCTGCCGTCCGTCGAACAGTCGTCGACCGCGATCACCTCGTGGACGGCGGGACCCTGGGCGAGCGCCGAGCGCACCGCGTCCGCCACGTGAGCGGCGTCGTCGTACCCGATGACGACGACGGTGACCTGCGCCTGCTGAAGAAGCATGGTTGCCCCGAACCTATGAGAGGTCTGTGTGCAATTTTCCCTTAAGTGGGACTTCGTGGCCCCGGGGGGAAGATGGCCCGCGCGGAGTCCGGGTTCCGTTCGGCGGTGGGATTCCGCCGGATCGTCGCCGCGCCGGGCGAGGTCAGAAGGGGCCCGGCTCCGGGGGAGAGGGGCGGGCCGAGGCGGTGCTGCGCGAGTACGGCGTCGGGGCAGGGGTGGGCCGGCCGGCAAGGAGAGATCTCATCGGCCGGATCGTAAGGCGCGCGAAAGGCGGGAATGCGGCGATACGCCGTTCAGAGCCGTCAAGACGGATCAAGTCCGACCATCCGACCAATGGGTGATATGACGGTTTCGGCGGTAGTGGGTCCGGAGTCGCTGGGCCCGGCAGCAGCGGTCCCGGCGGCAGGGGGAGCTCCGGAGGCAGGGGTGCCGGAGGTGGTGGCCGCGGGGGACGGTGGCCGGGTGCGTCGGCCGAGGGTGCGTCAGCGGGGTGCGGGGTCCTGGAGCGCCGCCTCGTCCAGGGCGGCCGTGAGGCGGTCCAGGCGGTCGCGCAGGTCGCGGATCTCGTCGACGTCGAACGAGGTCGCGGAGACGATCCGGCGTGGCACGGCCAGGGCGCGCTCCCGCAGGGCGGTGCCCTCCTCGGTGAGCCGCACCTCGACGGACCGCTCGTCGCGCGCGCTGCGCTCCCGGCGGACGAGACCGGCCGCCTCCAGGCGTTTCAGCAGCGGCGACAGGGTCCCGGAGTCGAGTCGCAGGTGCTCGCCGAGCTTCTTGACGGGCAGCTCGCCCTGCTCCCACAGCACCAGCATCACCAGGTACTGCGGATAGGTGATGCCCAGGTCCTTGAGGACCACCCGGTAGACGCCGTTGAAGGCGCGCGAGGCGGCGTGCAGGGAGAAACAGATCTGCCGGTCCAGGCGGAGGAACTCCTCCTCGGAGACCCCCTCGGGCGATGGGATGGCGCTGCTCATGCCCCCAGAGTACCGCGCCGCCCGCCATTTAGTTGTGCCCAATTGAATTGTGTGCTCTACTTATGGCCGTGAACGGCGGTCGGACGGACCGCCGGACGTGACGTGAACCGTGAAAGGGATGGGTTTCCCATGGACGCGCTCTACACCGCTGTCGCCACCGCCACCCACGGCCGCGAGGGCCGCGCCGTCACCAACGACGGCAAGCTCGACCTCGACCTCGCCCTCCCGGTGGAGCTGGGCGGCAACGGCCAGGGCACCAACCCGGAGCAGCTGTTCGCCGCGGGCTACGCCGCCTGCTTCGCCAGCGCCCTCGGCCTGGTCGGCCGCGCCGCCAAGGTCGACGTCAGCGAGGCCGCCGTGACCGCCGAGGTCGGCATAGGCAAGCAGGGCGAGGGCTTCGCCCTCAAGGCCACCCTCCGCGTCGAGCTGCCCGACAGCGTCGACGAGGCCACCGGCCGCAAGCTCGTCGAGCAGGCCCACCAGGTCTGCCCCTACTCCAACGCCACCCGCAACAACATCCCGGTCGAGCTCGTCATCGAGTAACCCGCTTCCGCGCGGACCGTCGCCCGCGGATCGCTCCGCACCACCCCTACGGAGCGATCCGCGCCAGCACCTCCCCGGACCGCGGATTCCAGTCCACGACCACCGCTTCCTCCGGCACCGCGCGCCACCGGGTGAGCAGCAGCCACCGCACCCCGTACCGCCGGGCGATCTCCGTACGCTCCGCGCGCGTCGCCGCCGGGTCCAGATACGCCCCGACGTCCGCGTACCGCCGCCTGCGCGCCGCCTCGTCCAGCGCCGGATCGGGCCAGGGGGGCGCCGCCATGTTCACCCCGTACCCGGGGAGCGCCCGCTCCGCGACGTACCCGTCGGTGAGCAGCACCTCGCCCGCGCCCACATGCCGCGCCGCCCAGGCGTACGCCGGCGGGCGCGGCGGCTGCTCGAAGCCGACCGGGTCCAGCGACCGGGGCACGACCGCCCCCGCCTGCACGGTCAGGAACCCCACGCAGACACCCGCCGCGGCCACGGCGCCCAGCACCCGCCGCCCCCGCCCCCACGGCCGGGGCGCCGCCAGCTCCACGGCCAGTGCGACCTGCGCGGGCACCGCGGCGAGCCCCAGGACCCCGCCGTACGCGTAGTGACCGCCGACCCAGCCGTACGCCACCACCAGGCACTGCGCCCCGAACATCAGCACCAGCGGATCCCGCGGCGACCTGCGAGCCCGCGCCCACAGCGCCGGCAGCCCCAGCAGCGCCAGCCACAGATGCCCGCCCATGCCCGTGTACAGCAGCCGGTGCGTGCCGTCCCCGCCCGCGCCCCCGGCCGGCGCCGGGACGCCGTGGTACGGCCACGCCACCGCGACCGCCAGGGCGACCGCGCCGGTCAGCGCCCAGCGCCCCACCACCGGCCCCCACCAGCCACGCTGCCACGCCCCCACCAGGGCGACCGCCCCGGCCGCCGCGGCCACGGCCGTGACCTGGTGCGTCAGCACGATCAGCCCGTACAGCGCGCCCAGCCCCGCGTACGCCCAGGCGCTCCCCAGGCCGCTCGGGCCGACGTACCGCACGCCCCGCGACAGACCGCCGCCCCGCGCGCGTGCCCCCGTCCACGCCCACGCCCAGAACGTCAGACCGATCGTGAACGTCGACGGATGGCCGAGGTTCGTCGTCATCGACATCAGCCCGAGGTGGCCGCTCCACACGATCCGCTCGGTGCCCCACAGCAGGGTCATGAACAGCAGCGCGAGAACCGGCGCCCACGGCCGGGGCGTCAGCACCCGGACGAACCGGCCGACCCCGGTCAGCAGCACCAGCAGGTTCAGCGGCCCGGCCAGTTCCACCAGCGCCCAGCCGCTCAGGCCGGTCAGCCGGGCGGCGACACCCTGGACGACCGCGTACGGGGAGTAGGCCGGGCTGCCCGCGCCCGGCAGGTCCGCCGTCGGATGGGCCGGGTGCCACAGGTCCCAGCGCAGGCGTTCGATCACCGCCGCGTACCGGCCGCTGTCGCAGCACGGCGACACCCGCCAGTACGCCAGGGTCAGCACCACCCAGAACAGGCCGCCCAGCACGACGTACGGGCTCGGCCGTCGGGTCAGCCAGGTACGGCCGCCGCGGAGCGCGGTGGCGCCGAGCGCGCCACGCGGGCGGCGCCGGGCGCGGGCGCCGCCGTCCGGGGAGACGGAACCAGATCCGCTGTAGGGCACCTGCCGTCCCTTCCCGGATCGCGTCGTCCGCTTAGCCGGCCATCACCCCATCGAGTGAAGCGCGAGGAGCGGCCCAGTCCGCCGACGCGCCCCGGCCCCACCCGGACCGGTGAACGCGCCCCCTCACGACGAGACGAGGGACGAGGCGCGGCGGGCGCTCGGGGCGGGCACCGTCGCCACGGCCTCCCCCAGCATCAGCGTCCGCACGACCCGCTCGGCCGCCTTCCCGTCGTCGAACTCGCAGTACCGCTCCCGGAACGCCGCCCGCAGCCGCGCCGACTCCGCGTCCCGCCACTGCCCCGAATCGAACAGCCGGACCAGCTCACGGTACGAACGGGACACCGGGCCGGGGCCCTCGGCGGTGATGTCGAGACAGGCGCCCCGGCTCGCCGTGAACGCCCCCCAGTCGTCCGCGTGGATCACGATCGGCCGGTCCAGGTTGGCGTAGTCGAACATCAGTGCCGAGTAGTCCGTGACCAGTGCGTCGGAGGCGAGCATCACCTCCTCGACGTGCGGTTCGTCCGTCGCGTCCACCAGCACGCCCCGCCGGTGCAGCTCCGCGAGCCCGAACCCGCGCGCCGGCCCGTCCGCGAGCGACGGATCCAGCCGTACGACGAGGGTGTGCCGTTCCCCGAGGCAGCGGCGCAGGTCGTCCGCGAAGCGGGCCAGGTCGAAACGCTCGACGTGCCCGCCCCGCCGGCAGTCGCGCGGCGAGGGCGCGTACAGCACGACCGTGTGGTCCGCCGGGACACCGAGCCGCTCGCGGACCTCCGCCCCGCTGTCCGGCCCGGCGTTCACCAGCACGTCGTTGCGCGGGCTGCCGGTGCGCAGCGACACGAACCCGCACGGGAACGCCCTGCTCCACACCAGCTCCGAGTGGCGGTTGGCGACCAGGCTGTAGTCCCGGTGGTCGGCGGTCCGGCGCAGCATCCGCGGCACGTCCACCCCGGGCCGCGCCCCCGGCGGGTGCGGATCGGCGGCGGCGAACTTCAGGGGCGTGCCCTGATGGGTGTGGACGCGCACACTGCCCGGCCGCCTGCGCAGGGTGGACGGCCAGGCGACGTTGTTGACGAAGAAGGTGGCCCGCGCGGCCGCCCGCAGGAACTCGGGCGAGCCCGGCGTCACGTACTCGACGTCCACGGGCAGGGTCCCCACCAGCTCGGGCCGCACCACCCACACGCCCCGGATGTGCGGGGCCAGGTCACGTGCCGCCCGGTAGACCGCCGCCGGGTCACCGAGCATGCCCCGGTGCGCGAACGCCGAGTACAGCGCCAGCCGCGGGTCCAGCGGCAGCCGCTCGTGCACCAGCGACCGGCTCCGCCGGATCCGCTCGGCACCCGCCGCGCGCACCCGCTCCCCGCGCGCGGTCAGCGCGGTACGGAGCCGGGCGGCCTGCCGCCGGGCCCGGCAGGCCGCCCAACTGCCCTCCAGGACCCGGAACTCGGGCGCCACCGGCACCTCGTCCGGAGCGCGGTACTTCTGGTACAGCCCCGCCGTCCGGCGGAAGAACTCGCCCTTGTCCCGCGGTGGCACCCGGTGCGGTGCGGCGAGGATGTCCAGGCAGTGCTCCGCCATCCTGTGCCGCAGGAACGGCCGCCAGCGCGCCAGCTCCGGCCGCGCGTCCAGGAACGTGAAGACCCGCTCGTACTGGTCGTGCACATCGAAGTGCCGGCGGCTCGTGGTGGACAGGATGCTGCCCTGCCGCCGCTGCCGGTACGCCACGCAGATCCGGTCCAGGGTCGCGATCCGCCGGGCGCTCAGCAGCACCGGGAACGTCCACGGCGTGTCCTCGTAGTAGCCCGGCGGGAACCGGAAGCCGTGGGCCTGCACGAACTCCCGCCGGTACGCCTTGTTCCACACCACCATCAGCAGGTCGAGGATCTGCGGGTGCTCGCCGACCGCGAAGGTCCCGGCCCCCGCGTCCCGCAGCACGTGCGCGAGGGAGTTGCGGCGCGTGCCGCCCCACCAGTACGTGCGGACGTAGTCGAAGACCAGCACATCCGGGTCGCGGGCCTCGTCCAGCCGGTCGGCCAGCGCGCGCAGGGCACCCGGGGTGAGGGTGTCGTCGCTGTCGAGGAAGAGGACGAAGTCCCCGGTGGCGTACGGCAGTCCCGCGTTGCGGGCGCGCCCGAGGCCCAGGTTCGCCGGCAGGTGCAGCACCCGCACGCGCGGGTCGCGGGCGGCGTACGCGTCGAGGATGTCCCCGCTGCCGTCCGGGGAGCAGTCGTCGACGGCGATGACCTCCAGGTCCCGGTACGACTGCTCCAGCACCGAGTCGAGGCACTCGCGCAGGAAGCCCCGGACCTCGAACACGGGGACGATGACACTGAAGCGGGGCACGTCCGTCAGCTCCTAACGAGGGTGGCCGTGGGGCGGGGCGCCGGGGTGCGCGCGGCGGCCCTTTCGTCGTCGGACTGGCGGAACCGGTCGCGGAGGGCGGCCCGCGTCTCGCGGGGGACGTCCCGGTCGTCGGCGTGGATCAGGAGGGACCGGTCGGGGGTGGCGTGGTCGAACATCACGGAGGCGTGGTCGGTGATCAGGGGTCGGCGGTGAGAGGGAGGTCCTCGGTGGAAGCGGTGCCCGGTGACGGTGCCCGGTGACGGGGTCCGGGCCCGCGGCCCGGGTCCTCGCCCCCGACACGTACGGGGCGGCGGCCCGGTCGCTGCTCGGCGGTGCGGGGAGCCGCGCGGGGAACCACGACCCACCCGCGACCGCCGACGGACCCGGACGTGGCGGCTACGTGCGCAAGGGGTCCTCCACCCCCGTCCGGCACTGACCCGGTACGGACGCCAGCGGCGACGCGTCGCGGCCGGCCGTCGCCGACGGCGCGGGGCGACGTTCGTCGAGCGGCACGACCGGCGGGACCTCCGCCTCCCCGAGCACGACCCGCCGCACCACCCGCTCGGCCGCCCTCCCGTCGTCGAACGGGCAGAAGCGCTCCCGGAACGCCGCCCGCAGCTGTGCCGACCGCGACCCCCGCCAGTGCCCCGTCGCGAAGATGTCGATCAGTTCGTCCTCACTGCGGGCCACCGCGCCCGGCGGGAACGACCGCAGGTCGAAGTAGGTGCCCCGGGCCGCCTCGTACGCGTCCCAGTCCTCCCCGTGGATCACGATGGGCCGGTCGAGGTTGGCGTAGTCGAACATCAGCGACGAGTAGTCGGTGACGAGCGCGTCGGACGCCAGGCACAGGCCCTCCACGCTGGGATAGCCGGTGACGTCCAGCAGCCGCCCGTGGGCGAGGTCCGTCAGCGGCGCGCCGTACGCGTGGTGCGCGCGGGCGAGGACCACGAAGCGCGGCCCGAGCTCGCGCAGCAGCCGCTCCAGGTCCAGGTGGGCGCGCTGGGAGTGGCGGTAGTCGCGGTGCGTGGGGGCGTACAGCACGGCGACCGCGCCCTCGGGGATCCCCAGGTGCTCGCGGATCCGCGCCACGTCCGCGGACGTGGCCCGCAGCAGCACGTCGTTGCGCGGCGCACCGTACTCCAGGGTCGTGTACGGCGACGGGTGGACCCGCTCCCAGACGAGCGTGGAGTGGCGGTTGCCGGACAGTACGTAGTCCCACTGGTCGCTGCCCCGCAGCGCCGCCTCGAAGTCCGTGCCGCGCGCGGCCGCCGGACGGTCCCGGAGGTCGAGCCCCATGCGCTTGAGCGGGGTGCCGTGCCGGGTCTGCACCAGCACCTGCCCGTCCCGTTTGACCAGCCGCCGGTCGAAGTCGACGTTGCTGACGAGGTACGTGGAGCGGGCCAGCGCCGTCCAGTACGCCATCGAGCCGGGCAGCACCCGCCGGGTCGCCACCGGCAGGGTGTGGTGGTGCTCCGGCCGGGCCACCCACGAGGTGCGCATGCCCGGCACGTACGTGCGGAACGCGTTCTCCAGCGCCGCCGGACTGCACACGTAGCCGTGGCCGTCGTAGGCGGCGAACACCGCCCGGTCGGCCCGCAGCGGCAGCAGCCGCTGCACCCGGTAGTGCAGGCGGAGCCCACCGCCCCGGACCAGCCGGCCCAGGCCCCGAGCCGGCCCGGCCGCGCCCCGGCCCGCGCGGGCCGCCGCCCCCAGCGCGCCGTACAGGCGGGGGCTGCCCGACCGCAGCAACTGCCGCAGCCGGACGCGGGCGCGCGGCGGGGTGCCCGGGACGCGGTAACGGGCGCGGTACGCGCGGACCGTGCGCAGGAACTCGGCGCGCGCGGCGCGCGGGAGCAGGTCGCGCCGGGACGCCACCGCGGTGAGGTGGTCGACCATGCGGCGGAACAGCAGCGGACGCCACGCGGCCAGTTCCGGCCGCTCGGCGACGTACGCGAACAGCCGGTCGTACTGCTCGAACACGTCGAAGTGCGCGCGGGTGGTCCGGTCGAGGAGACCGCCGTGGCGGCGCCCGCGGACCTGGACGCAGGCCCGGTCGAGCGTGGCGACGGACTCGGCGGCCATCAGCACCTGGTACGTCCACACGGTGTCCTCGTGGATCCCGGGCGGGAAACGGAAGCCGTGGTCCTCCACGAACTCCCGGCGGTACGCCTTGTTCCAGGCGGCCGGGCGGACGCCCAGCAGACCGGGGCGGTCGTCGAGGCGGAACGGCGCCGGGCCCGCCTCGGTGAGCCGGCGGTCGGGTGCGGTGCGGACGGGCGGCCCCGTCCAGGTCGTGGCGGCGAAGTCATGGACGAGGACGTCGGGTTCGCCGGTCTCCTTGAGGCGGTCGGCGATCGACCGGAGCGCGTCCGGCGCGAGCGTGTCGTCGCCGTCGAGGAAGAGGAGGTAGTCGCCCCCGGCGAGTTCCATCCCCTTGTTGCGGGCGGCACCCGGCCCGGCGTTCCGGAGCAGTCGCACGGGGCGCCGGACGCGGGGGTCACGTGCGGCGACCTCCTCGGCGATCTCCCCGCAGCCGTCGGGGGAGGCGTCGTCGACGACGATCAGTTCGAGGTCGGTGAAGGACTGGGACAGCACGGAATCCAGGCACTCGTGCAGGTACGCCTGAACCTTGTACGCGGGGACGATGACACTGAACCTGGGCAAGGGGGACATCCATGGGTCGGCGCGGGCATACTGCCCGGAAACGGCCGATGGGATGATTTGGTTACGGTGTGTGTTCCATACGGGGGAATCCGCCGGGGGGCGGGGCGCGTCGGTGTGTTCGCGGGCGCGCGGGGCGCGGGGAACCGCGTGACAAGCCCTCCACGCACCCGCACCAGCCGACCCACCCGCACCCGCCGACGCACCCCCGGCCCACGAAGCGGAGGTGGCGGTCTACTTCACCGCCCCGGCCATCACCCCGGACACGAACTGCTTCTGGAACGCGAAGAACACGGCCAGCGGGATCACCATCGAGATGAACGCGCCGGGCGCGAGGACCTCGATGTTGCTGCCGAACTGCCGTACCTGCTGCTGGAGTGCCACCGTCAGGGGCTGGGAGCCGGAGCTGGAGAACACCAGCGCGACCAGCATGTCGTTCCACACCCACAGGAACTGGAAGATGCCGAGCGACGCGAGCGCCGGTGCCGCGAGCGGCAGGACCACCGTCGCGAACAGCCGTACCTCACCCGCCCCGTCCAGCCGCGCCGCCTCCAGCAGTTCGCGCGGGATCTCCGCGAAGAAGTTCCGCAGCAGGAAGATCGCGAACGGCAGCCCGAATCCCACGTGGAACAGGACGACACCGACGACGTCACCGAAGATCCCGAGGTCCCGGAAGAGTCCGGACAGCGGGATCAGCGCCACCTGCACCGGCACCACGAGCAGCCCCACCACGACCATGAACCACCAGTCCCGGCCCCTGAAGTCCATCCACGCGAAGGCGTATCCGGCCATCGCGCCGATCAGGACGACGAGGAGGGTCGCCGGGACCGTGATCCAGACCGTGTTGAACAGGGCGTCGGTGATGCCCTCGTTCTCCAGGAGCGACTCGTAACTCCTCGTGGTGAGCCGGGCGGGTGCCGAGAACACCGTCCACCAGCCCGACCCCGCGATGTCGGTCGGGTCGCGGAAGGACGACACCAGCAGACCGAACGTCGGCACCAGCCAGAACAGCGCCACCAGCAGCAGGAAGATCCGCAGCGCGCCCCCCGCCACACCGCTCGCCACCCGGGCGGCGACCGAACGCCGGGCCCGTGCGGGCGCCTCCTCGACGGGGTTCCTCGGGGCCGGCGCCGGGGCCGGGGTCTTGAGGGCGGTCACCGCTGGCGCTCCTTCCGCAGTCGCCGGATGTTGACCCACATCACCGGCAGCACGAGCAGCAGCAGCACCACACCGATCGCGCTGCCCAGCCCGAAGTCGCCTCCGCCGCCGTACGACGCCAGGTACAGCTGCAGGGCGAGGACGTTGGCCTCGTCCTGGGTCGGCTGCGGCGCGATGATGTAGACGAGGTCGAAGATCTTCATCACGTTGATCATCAGGGTGACGAGGACGACCACCAGGACCGGCGCGAGCAGCGGCACCGTGATCCGGCGGAACACCTGCCACTCGTTCGCGCCGTCCACCCGCGCCGCCTCCAGCAGGTTCCGGTCGACACCGGCCAGCCCGGCCGCGATGAGCACCATCGCGAACCCGGCCCACATCCAGACGTACGAGCCGATGACGGCCGGGGTGACCAGGGTCGGGCCGAGCCAGTCGATGCCGTTGTACGGCGCCGCGAAGTTCGAGCCGGGCAACCGCAGCCGGGACCCGTCGGCCGACTCCGGCAGACGGAACGTGCCGTCGGCGCCGCTGGTCGCGGTGGCGACGACCTTCCCGTCCTTCACCGCCTCCACCGTGACGCCCTCCAGCGCCTTCTCGCCCCGGTCGACGGCGCCCTTCTCACCGCCGCCGCCGAGCCGGAAGTCCAGCCAGACCGTGCCGGTGACACCGTTCCCGGTGGGTGCCTTCGCGTCCTCGGGGTCGCCCGGCAGCCGGTTCGGGGCGATACCGACGAGCGGCAGCAGCGCCGGGATGCCGGCGCGGACGGTGCCCTCCGTGGTGAACGACCCGCCGCCGGACGGCCGCAGATCGCCGGCCTGGGCGTTGGGGCGCGCCTTCGGGTACACGGACGCGTCGGTGAACAGGTCGTGCACGGACGTCACGACCGCGTTCGCGACGCCCTGGTCCGGGTCCTGCTCGTACACCAGCCGGAAGATGATGCCCGCGGCCAGCATCGAGATCGCCATCGGCATGAAGACGACCAGCTTGAACGCCGTTCCCCAGCGCACCCGTTCCGTGAGCACGGCGAAGATCAGACCGAGCGCGGTGACCAGGGCCGGGGCCACCGCCACCCAGATCGCGGTGTTGCGGACGGCGACGAGGGTGGCGTCGTCGGTGAAGATCTCCGCGTAGTTGTCGAGGCCGACGAAGCCCGAGCCGCTCGCGTCGAACAGGCTCCGCCAGACCGAGTACCCGATCGGGTAGACCACGAGCGCGCCGAGCAGCACCAGCGCGGGCAGCAGGAACAGCGCCGCCACCCACGGCCGGGTGCCCGTCACGCCCTTGCGCGGTGCGGCGGGAGGTGCCGGCGGCGTGCCGGCACTCCCCGCCGTCTTCGCCACGGCGGACGGCATGACCGGCGTCAGCCCTTCCCGTAGGCCTTGGCCGCGCTGGTCTCCAGCTTCTTCTGGGCGCCCGCCACGTCGTCGGGGTTCTTCAGGAAGTCCTGGAGGTCCTTCCACTCGCCGACGCCCTGGGTGCCGCCGAACGCCGCGGGTGCCTGGTCGGACATGTCGAAGCGGAAGTCGTCGCCCGCCGCGAGCAGCGCCTTGGCGATCTCCCGGGTGACGTCGTCCTTGTAGGTCCCCTGGTCCATCTCCTTGTTGGGGGAGAGGAAGCCGCCCTGCGCCGCCCAGATCTCCGCCGCGTCGGTCGAGGCGAGGAAGGTCAGCAGCGCCTGCGCGCCCTTGCCGTCCTTGAGCGCCACCGCCGCGTCGCCGCCGGTGACCACCGGGGAGTCGTCGCCGACCGCCGGGAACGGGAAGACCTTCGCGTCCGTGCCGATCTTCGCGTCGGTGTCGCCGTTGATGGTGACCGCCACGAAGTCGCCCTCGAAGACCATCCCGGCCGGGGTGTCACCGCTGAACGTCTGCGTGATCGACTTCGGGTACTCCGTCTGCAGCGCGCCCGAGGCTCCGCCCGCGATCAGCTCGTCCTCGCCCCACAGTTCGGCGAGGGTGGTGAGGGCCTCTTCGACGGAGGGGTCCGTCCACTTGATCTCGTGCTTGGCCAGCTGGTCGTACTTCTCGGGGCCGGCCTGGGAGAGGTAGACGTTCTCGAACCAGTCGGTGAGCGTCCAGCCGTCGGCGCCGCCGATGGAGACGGCCGGGGACCCCGCGTCGGACAGGGTCCGAGCGGTGCGGAGGAACTCGTCCCAGCTCTTGGGCTCCTCGGTGATGCCCGCCGCCTCGAAGGCCGCGCTATTGTACCAGACGAGGGACTTGTTGGCGGCCTTCGCGTACACGCCGTACCGCTTGCCCTCGTACGCGCCCAGGTCCTTCCAGCCGTCCGAGAAGTTCTTGTCGAGCTGCGCCAGGGCCTCGCTGCCGAGCGGCTTGATCCAGCCCTTCTCGGCGAACTGGTGCAGGACGCCGACCTGGGGCAGGAACGCCACGTCCGGCGGCTTGCCGCCCTCGATCTTCGTGCCGAGGAACGTGGAGGTGTTGTTGCCGGTCGGCACGAAGGTCACCGTGGCGCCGGTGCGTTTCTCGAACTCGTCGAGCACCTTCTGGAAGTTGTCCAGCTCCGGGCCGGTGAAGACGGCCGCGACCTCCAGCTCCTGGCCGTCGAGCCGGGGGAGTTGGACGGTGGGCCTGCCGCCGGCGTCGCCGGTTCCCTGGTCGCCGTCGTTCCCGCCGTCGTCCCCGCCGCAGGCGGAGAGGGTGACGGCGAGGAGGCCCGCGGTGAGCGCGGCGAGGGCTCTGGCCGCCGGCCTCGGCCTGGGTGTGGGTGAGGGATGGTGCTCGGTCGTCGCGTTGCGTGTACGAAGCATGCTGCGCATCACTGACCCCGTTCTCCGTGCGTCGTCGAACGTAGCGGCGCTGTCCCGTGCGCTCTGGTCTACGCCGCACGCCCGGGGGCGGCAAGAGCGCCTGCCCCCTCAACTCCCCGATCGTGACCGCGTCGTGACCATGAGTAGGGTCGGGGAGAGGTGGTCGCCCTAGGACACCCGACGACGCCCGAGGACTACAGCAGGGACGGCATCCCCGTCGCCGACACCTCTTTCGCCGCGCGGTCGAGGGCGCTGGCGAGGAGGGCCAGGTCCGTGGGGCCGTTGCCCAGTTCGCGGACGGGGCGGCGGGCCGGCGGGTCGCCCATGCGGGCCCAGTCGACGGGGACGACGGTGGGCCGCAGGGTCGCCGTGCGGGGGATGCGTCCCGTCACCCGGCCCGCCTGGAACGGGGTGGGCGTGGTGCGCCCCTGGGTGACCAACTCGCCCCGGCCGGGCGACGGTTCGTCCGGCCCCGGCAGCGGGGCGCTGAGGACGATCCGGCCCCCGGCCGCCCGCCCCAGCTCGCTCTCGCCGACCCGGCCCCCCGTACCGGCGGCCACGAGATGCACCCCGAGCCGCTCGCCCTCCCGGGCCACGGCCTCCAACGCCCGTACCACCGACCCGGCGGCGGGCCGGCCCGTGGAACCCAGCGGCGGCGACAGCAGCGCGTCGAGGTCGTCGACTATCACTATGAGCCGCGGCAGCCCGGTGCCCCTCCCGCCCGGCTGTCCCTCCCGCTCGGCGGCCCTGCGTCCCGCGCCGGGCCGCAGCCGCAGCGTGGAACTGGACGACGAGTCGAGATCGGCGGCACCCCTGGCGGCCGACACCCCGCCGGCGAGGCCGGCGCCCCCGGCCGGGCCACCACTCCCGATCGCGCCGCCGGCTACCGGACCGCCGCCGGTGGACCCGGCGCCCGCGGTCCCTCGGCCGGGCGAACCCGCGCCGTCCGGGCCCCCGCCCGGCGCCCCGGCCGCCGCGGAACCCGGGGTGCCCGGCACGGAGCGGGAGACCGACCGCGCCGAGCGCTGGGGGACGATCCGGCCCGACACCTCGCGCCGGGTGTGCCACTCCGCGAAGCCGAGCGCGCCCAGCAGCTCCGACCGCCGTTTCAGCTCGGCGCTCAGCGACTGGGCGAACTCCCGCATCCGGACCGGGTCGTTGGCCGTGAGGTGGGTGCCCACGTGCGGCAGGTCCGTACAGACGCCGAGCCCTTCTCCGGCGCGTCCGGCCGTCCCGCCGGGGGCGCCTCCCCCGTCCCGCCCGTCCACCAGGGCTATGCAGAGCCGGTCGGGCCGTTCCGCGGCGGCGAGGGACGCGGCGACGGACCGCAGCAACTCGGTGCGGCCGCTGCCCACGGGCCCCTCGATCAGCAGATGCGGGCCCTCGGCCACGAGGTCCACGGACACCGGCCCGCGCGGTCCCGCGCCGAGCACGGCCCAGGCCCGGCCGCCGAGCGCCGTCGTGTCGTCCGCGGCGTCCGCCCAACGGGCCATCAACGACGCCGGAGTGGCCCGCGCCAGCCCCAACTCGTCCAGCAGCCGCGCCGACTGCGGCAGCGGCGCCGACACGCGCGTCTGCCGGTCCCCGGCCGCACCGTCCGTGCGCAGCGGCGCCAGCGCCCGCGCGAACCGCTCCGCCCACGCCGCGGACACCGCGTCCAGCGTGGCGACCGTGCCGTGGTTGAGCAGTCCCGGCGGGTTCGGGTCGGGTGCGGGCAGGTCGTGGCCGCCGGGGCGCCCGCCGCCGTCCACGACGGACCCCACGGTCCCCGTGAGGGCGAGGTGCGGGTGCGTACGGCCCGTGGAGGCGGAGTCCGCCCCGCCGGTGCGGCCGGAGTGCTCGGCGCGGGCCGTACGGCCGGCCCGGCCCGGGTCACCGGGGCCTTCGGACCGGGAACGGCCCGGCACGGCCCCGGAACCGGTCCGGCCCGCGCGCGCGGGCCCCACCGGGTCGGGGCGCTCGGCCGCGCCCCGCGCCGGTGCCGGGGCCGGGGCCTCAGCCGCGACACCGGCGGCGGGGGCGCTCGCGGTGGTCTGTCCCGGCGCGACCCGCAGCAACCGCAGCGCCGTGGCGACGTCACCGCTCAGCAGGGCGACGGCCCCGCACGCGCGGAACGCGGGCGCGATCGCGCAGGCGGCCCCGTACGTCTCCGCCACCGGCGAGGCGGGCGACGCCGCCTCCGCCTCGGCGAGGCACACCACATGGATCCCGGCGGCCGGCCCGTCCTGCGCCAGCCGCACCACCGCCTCCCGCACATCGGCGCCACCGGGGTCCCCGTCGACGACCACCACCGTGTACGGCCCCGGGAAGCCGCCGGCCGCCCGGTCGTCCCTGGCCCACGCCGGCCGCCGGGCGGAGCGTCCGCCGGGCAGCTCGCCGGCGCCGGGGCCGGCGCTGCCCGCCGGGCCCGCCGTGTCCGCCGCGTGGTCCTCCAGGCGGCGCAGCAGTTCGTCCAGCCGGGCCGTGGCCTGTTCGCGGTCGTAGGCGAGGAGGAGGCGGCAGTCCTGGCCGTGGGCGGGGCGCAGATGGGGGAGCCAGCCGAGCCAGGACCAGTCGGCGGTGCGCTCCTGCGCGGACCGGGAGCGGTCGGCGCTGATCAGGATCAGTTCGAGGGTGTCGGGGGAGTGCAGCGCGGCGAGCTGGGCCACGACGGCGCGGGCCAGGCCCATCAGCCGCGGGCGCGGCCCGGCCAGCCCCAGTGCGCCGACCTCGCGCAGCCCGGTGGTCACGGGCACCGCGGGCAGCAGCCCCGAGCCGTCGGGCGTCGCTCGGTCGGCCGTGCCCAGCCGCACCGACAGCGCCTCCGGATGGCCCGGCCCCCGCTCCCACAGCCGGGGCCCCGGCCCCAGCGCGGTCAGCAGCAGCGCGGCGGGATCCGGCCAGGTCTCCGGCAGCCGCTCGCCCCCGGCGGGCAGCAGCGACGCCAGGGCGCCGCGCTCGTCCTCGTCGTACTCCGTGTCGTACTCGTACGGGTCGTGCTCCGCCCCGGTCGGCCCGCGCCCCCCGGTCAGCCGGCGCGCCCAGGCCCCGAACCCGCCCCGCTTGCGCACCCCACGCGGCACCTCGGTGCCCCGCAGGGGAGTGCCCTTGCGACTGCCGGAACCGGCGGGCCCCAGGTCGTCGGCACCGTCGCCGAGGTCGCCGGACGCCCCGGCCGCACGGGCTGCGCCGCCCGCTCCGGCTGCCCCGGACCCGTGGAGGCCGTCGGAGTCGTCGTACCCCCGCTGACCCGGCAGGCCGGCGGCGCCGCCCCCGCCACCCGGTCCCTCGTGACCGCCGGGCCGGTGCGCCGCGCCGCCGGGCCCCCGGGATGCGCCGTGCCCGTGGGAGCCCCGAGCGCCGTCGGCACCGCCGAAGCCCCCCGCCGCGCGCTCCTGCCCCGCACCCCGGCCACCGGGTCCGGAGTCGGCCCCGGAGCCGCCCGCGACTCCCGCGGCTCCCGTCGCCCGCTCGATGCCGGGTGCCCCGCCCTGGCCGGGCACCAGCCTCTGCTCCGTACGGCTCTGCTCCGCGGCCCGTGCCGTCTCCCCCGACTCCGGGGAGACGCCTCCGGGGCCGGTGTCGCTCCCGGCCCCCACGGCCACCCGGACGTGGCCCTCGCCGTCGGGTGTCGTCGCGACGCCGCGGGTGCCCGAGGAGGAGGCCAGGCGGAGGGCCGACTCGCCGATCCGCAGCAGCGCGCCCGGCGCGAGACGGACGGGGCGGTCGCCGACGTGCTCGCCGTCGAGCGTGGTGCCGTTGGTCGAGCCGAGGTCGACGACGGTGACGCGGCCGTCGGAGGAGAGGGTGACCGCGCAGTGGAGGCGGGAGACGTCGGGGTCGTCCAGGGGGACGTCCGCGTCGGCGGAGCGGCCGATGTGGATCTTGCCGCCGTGCAGCAGGTGGACGCCGCCGGCGTCGGGCCCGGCCACGACATGCAGCTGGGCGGCGGCCTCGTCGACCTCGGGGCCCGGCTCGGAGGGGGCGCCGAGGGAGAGCACGGCGCCGTCGATCAGGGGCGGTTCGCCGAGGGTGCAGCGCTGCACGTCGAGCCGCTCCGCGCCCGCGTACAGCACGACCTGGCCGCCTGTCTCCCGGCCGCGCTCCGGCTGCGCGGCGGCGCCGTCACCGACCGCGGAGGCGAGGCCCGACGCCACGGCGGCCAGAGCCGTCCCCGCGGGCGCCGTGACCAGCACGTCGCAGGCCGTGGCGCGTCCTCGCGGCTCCGAGGTCGGTCCCAGCGGGTCTACGACGGTCAGCCGGATCTGCATCGCCGTCAGCGGTCCCTTCCGCGCGGGCACCCGCGACGACGAGGACGAGACTGCGCGGTCCCCACCGCAGACTTCCCCCACCGCTCACGGGCACGTCGGCCAGTACTGGAGGCATCCTCGCACCTGCCGCCGACAACACGCCCGCCGCCCGCCGCCAAGTGATCTTGATTGGTCGGCTCTGCCCCCAAAAGTGCCTGACCACTGCCCGTCATTTGATCACTTGAGATCGGTCACGTCTGTCCCGTGCCCGATTTGGGCAACCGAGGGCCTGGGGGAGAGCGTCTTTCCATCGAACGCACGGGGGAACCCGTACGTATCCGCGTACGCGGGACGGCAGGGAACACAGGCAGGCCGAAACAAGCCACAGCAGGCGCAGGACGACAGGACCCCTGGTCCCGGGGACGGCCGCACTACAGTGGGTCGGAAACACCCGCGGGACGGGGTCGGGCAAGCAAGCAACAGGGAGCGCATGACGTGCGGCCGGTAGGGAGCAAGTACCTCCTTGAGGAGCCGCTGGGACGCGGCGCCACAGGCACCGTCTGGCGGGCCCGCCAGCGGGAGACGGCGGGCGCCGAGGCGGCCGTGCCGGGCCACCCCGGGGAGACCGTGGCGATCAAGGTCCTCAAGGAGGAGCTCGCCGGCGACCCGGACATCGTGATGCGGTTCCTGCGGGAGCGCTCCGTCCTCCTCAGGCTCACCCACCCCAACATCGTCCGGGTGCGCGACCTCGTCGTCGAGGGCGACCTCCTGGCCCTCGTCATGGACCTCATCGACGGCCCGGACCTGCACCGCTACCTGCGCGAGAACGGCCCGTTCACACCCGTCGCCGCCGCGCTGCTCACCGCGCAGATCGCCGACGCGCTCGCCGCCAGCCACACCGACGGCGTCGTGCACCGCGACCTCAAGCCCGCCAACGTGCTGCTCCAGCAGGACGCGGGCCAGATGCACCCGATGCTCACCGACTTCGGCATCGCCCGCCTCGCCGACTCCCCGGGCCTGACCCGCACCAGCGAGTTCGTCGGCACACCCGCGTACGTCGCCCCCGAGTCCGCCGAGGGCCGCCCGCAGACCTCCGCTGTCGACATCTACGGCGCCGGCATCCTGCTCTACGAACTGGTCACCGGACGCCCGCCGTTCGCCGGCCAGAGCGCCCTCGAAGTGCTGCACCAGCACCTCAGCGCCGAGCCGCGCCGCCCCTCCACCGTCCCCGACCCGCTGTGGACGGTCATCGAGCGCTGTCTGCGCAAGAACCCCGACGAGCGGCCCAGCGCCGTCAACCTCGCCCGCGCGCTCCGCGTCGTCGCCGAGGGCGTCGGCGTGCACGCCAACTCCCTCCAGATCGCAGCCGCCGACGGCGTCGGCCACCTCCTCACCCCCGACCCGGCCCCCGCCCCGGTACCGGGCGGCGCCCCGGAGCCGTTCGGTTCGTCCGACGCGACCCAGGTGCTGCCGCACGGCGCCGGCTCGTACGACCCGAACGCGGCGACCAGCGTGCTCCCGCACACCTCGGGTCCGGGCGGCGGCCCCGCGGGCGCGGCCGACCCCACCGCCGTCCTCCCGCAGACCGGCGGCGCCGACCCGACCTCCGTCATGCCGCCCGTGCCGCCGCACGACCCGGCCGGGCCGCGCCCGGAGGACCCGCACCCCTGGCAGAACCAGCTGCGCGCGGCCCGCGACCGCAACGAACAGACCCAGATCCAGTACCTCGACCCCGGCGAGGACCCGCTGCGCCGCCGCCCCCAGCGGCAGGCCCAGCGGCCGCAGCAGGCCCCGCAGCCGCAGCAGCCGCCGCGCGGGCAGCAGCGCCAGCAGCGCCGCCCCCAGCAGCCCGCCCCCGGCTACGGCCAGCCGCAGCAGCAGCACCAGCCGTACGCCCCGGCCCCGCAGCACCAGCAGCCGCAGCGGTACGCGCCCGCCCCGCAGCCGCAGCAGCCCGCGCCGCGCCCGCAGCGCGAGCCCAGGCCGCCGCGCGAGCCGCGCCGGCGCAGCGCCAACCCCGTGAGGATCCCGGGGCTCGGCTGCCTCAAGGGCTGCCTCGTCATGGTCGTCCTGCTGTTCGTGGGCGGCTGGCTGATCTGGGAGTTCACCCCGCTGCAGGGCTGGATCGGCACGGGCAAGGGCTACTGGGAGCAGCTGACGGACTGGTTCGACACGGCGACCAAGTGGATCGGGCAGCTGGGCGACTCGGGCTCCGGCTCCGGAGGCACCGGCTCCGGCCAGTGAGGACCGCGCCGGTCACGACCGGGGCGGTCACAGCCTGTGTTTCGAGAGCGGCGTCGTCTGCCCGAAGGGCAGGCCCGGCGGCGTCCGGTGCGTGCGATCGCAGGGCGGAGGGTCGCCCCGATACTTCTGGTGTCGGGGCGATCCCGACAACGCGGCGAGCGTGCGTGCCGGACGCCGCCGGGCAGACGGGACTTTCGCAACACGCCCTAGTACTGCAACGGTGTTTGCCGTGACTGTTGGCCAGCTTGTTCGTTGGTGTGGTCATGGGTGGGGACCTTGCTGATGTCAGGCTGTGGGCGGGTGAACTGAGCACTCTGCATGAGCGGTTCGTGCACCGGTTCAACCGGGAGGAGCCACGGCAATCCGCTTTGGCGTACATGCGAGGGCTGATCGCGCCGCTGGAGCGGAAGAACGGCTGGACGCTTGCGGAAGAGGCCGGGCATGCGGGTCCCGACCGCATTCAGCGGCTGCTGAACCGGATCGAGTGGGACGCCGACGAGGTCCTGGAGGACGTGCGCGACTACATCGTGGAACACCTCGGAGACCCGGATGCCGTCCTGATCGTCGATGACACCGGGTTCCTGAAGAAGGGCATCCGCTCGGCCGGCGTCCAGCGGCAGTACTCCGGCACCGCCGGACGCACCGAGAACAGCCAGATCGGCGTGTTCCTCGCCTACGCCACGAGCCGCGGACGCACCCTGATCGACCGCAGGTTGTATCTGCCCACCTCCTGGACGGACGACCGGGACCGCTGCCGTCGGGCGGGCATCGACGACACGGTCGGCTTCGCCACGAAGGTGGCCATGGCCAAGGCGATGGTCCGCCGCGCGATCGCCGAGAAGATCCCGTTCGGCTGGGTGACAGCGGACGCCGCCTACGGCTTCAGCAAGGGCTGGCGCTACGAACTCGAGCAGGCGGACGTCTTCCACGTCATGGCCACCACCCGGCACGACACCGTCGTCACCCGATGGGCACTCGACCACCCCGTCCACGACCTGTTTCCCGGCCTGCCGAGGCAGAAGTGGAAACGCCGTTCCTGCGGTGAAGGGGCCCACGGCCGGCGGATCTACGACTGGGCCCGCGTCGAGGTGCGGCCCTGGCACCGCGCCGACCGCCGGCACTGGGTGCTGGCCCGCCGCAGCGTGAGCAGGCCCGAGGAGATCTCCTACTACATCGCCTACTGCCCCGCCGGCACCACCCTGGATCAGCTGATCCGCATCGCGGGCAGCCGCTGGGCGGTCGAGGAATGCTTCCAGGCCGCGAAGCAGGAATGCGGCCTGGACGACTACCAGGTCCGCCGCTATCCCGGCTGGCACCGCCACATGACCCTGGCCATGGCCGCCCACGCCTGCCTGACCGTCCTGCGGGCCCGCCAGCTGGACGCGGAGAAAGCAGAAACGGATCCTCCCAGCTCATCCACCTCAGCCTCGCCGAGATCAGACGCCTGATCACCCGACTCACCAACCGCCGGCCCACCCCGGTCGATCACATCCTGCACTGGTCGACCTGGAGACGACGACGCCAGCACCAGGCCCGCATCAGTCACTACAAGCGACGCGGACACAGTCCCTGAACTGGTCAGCAATCAGCACAAGCACCGTTGCAGTACTAGCTGCCCGCGTTGGGGATTTGTCGATATCCGAGGGGTGATTTCCGCCTCGGCGGTGAAGGTTGGCTCCCGGGGCGCGTAGCTTTGTCGCCAACACGCGGCCTGTAGGAGCAGTCTTGGGACGGAAGATCGGAAGCCGGTACACCGCGAACCAGATTCTGGGGCGGGGCAGCGCCGGCACGGTGTGGCTGGGTGAGGGCCCGGAGGGCCCCGTCGCCATCAAGCTGCTGCGCGAGGACCTCTCGTCCGACCAGGAGCTCGTCAGCCGCTTCGTCCAGGAGCGCACGGCGCTGCTGGGTCTCGACCACCCGAACGTGGTGTCCGTGCGCGACCTCGTCGTCGACGGCAACGACCTCGCCCTCGTCATGGACCTCGTCCGGGGCACCGATCTGCGCACCCGGCTGGACCGGGAGCGCCGCATGGCCCCCGAGGCGGCCGTCGCCGTCGTCGCCGATGTCGCCGACGGCCTCGCGGCGGCCCACGCGGCCGGGATCGTGCACCGCGACGTCAAGCCGGAGAACGTGCTGCTGGACATGCAGGGCCCGCTCGGCCCCGGCGGCTCCCACCCGGCCCTGCTGACCGACTTCGGCGTCGCGAAGCTGATCGACTCACCACGGCGCACCCGCGCCACGAAGATCATCGGAACCCCGGACTATCTCGCGCCGGAGATCGTCGAGGGCCTGCCGCCCAGGGCGGCCGTGGACATCTACGCCCTCGCGACGGTCCTGTACGAGCTGCTGGCGGGCTTCACCCCGTTCGGCGGGGGCCACCCGGGAGCGGTGCTGCGCCGCCACGTGACCGAGACGGTCGTCCCCCTGCCCGGCATCCCCGAGGAGCTGTGGCAACTGCTCGTGCAGTGCCTGGCCAAGGCCCCGGCCTCGCGGCTGCGGGCGTCGGAGCTGGCGGCCCGGCTGCGCGAGCAGCTGCCGCTGCTGGCCGGGATGCCGCCGCTGGACGTCGACGAGCCGGGCACGCAGGCACAGGCCGCGTACGAGGAGGCGCAGGCGCCCGCCCCGCGGGAGCGGGTGCGGCGCGGCGCCGTGCCGCTGGTGCCGGGCGCGAAGCCGGACTCCAACCGGGACACCCACACGTCGATGCGGGTGCCCGCGCCCGACGAGCTGGCCGGGGGTGCGCGGGGGACCGCGCGGGTGCCCCGGGCGGCGGGGGCGCCCCGGCCGGGCTCCGCACGGAACCGGGCCACCGCGCGTCGCCGCCGGATCACGCTCGGTGCGGCGGCGGTCGCGCTGATCGCCGCGGTGGGGGTGGGGACGTGGGCGGTCACCTCCGGGGACGAGGAGGGCGGCGCGCCCTCCGACACGAAGAACTCGGTGCCGGACACTCCCTGACCGCGGCCGCCCGACGGCTCCGGGGCCGCTGTCGTCGGGCGGCCGCGGTGCGTGGGGGGCGTCCGCGCAGTTCCCCGCGCCCCTGGAGGGGCCGGCCCGCGGCCACTGCGGCCCGCCCTGCCCGGGAAGGGCGCCGCGTGGGCGCGTACGACCCCCACCCCGCCCGCGGCCGCCTGACGACCGCGGCCCCGGGCCGCGAGGCCGCTCGCGGGCACCCGGGAGGGATACGTTGCCGCAGCCGTTACGCTGGGGGCGTGGCAGTCGTCGATGTATCCGAAGAGCTGAAGTCCCTCTCCTCGACCATGGAGTCGATCGAGGCCGTTTTGGACCTCGACAAGCTGAGGGCAGAGATCGCCGTGCTCGAGGAGCAGGCGGCCGCGCCGTCCCTGTGGGACAACCCGGACGAGGCGCAGAAGATCACCAGCAAGCTGAGCCACCTCCAGGCCGAGGTCAGGAAGGCGGACGCGCTCCGTGGTCGTATCGACGACCTCGGTGTCCTCTTCGAGATGGCCGAGGAGGAGGACGACCCGGACACCCGCGCCGAGGCCGAGGCGGAGCTGGCCTCCGTGAAGAAGGCCCTCGACGAGATGGAGGTCCGCACCCTCCTGTCCGGCGAGTACGACTCCCGTGAGGCGCTCGTCAACATCCGCGCCGAGGCCGGTGGCGTCGACGCCGCCGACTTCGCGGAGAAGCTCCAGCGCATGTACCTGCGCTGGGCCGAGCAGCACGGCTACAAGACGGAGATCTACGAGACGTCGTACGCGGAGGAGGCCGGCATCAAGTCGACCACCTTCGCCGTGCAGGTGCCGTACGCGTACGGCACCCTCTCCGTCGAGCAGGGCACGCACCGCCTCGTCCGGATCTCGCCCTTCGACAACCAGGGGCGCCGGCAGACCTCCTTCGCCGGTGTCGAGGTGCTCCCCGTGGTCGAGCAGTCCGACCACGTCGAGATCGACGAGTCCGAGCTGCGCATCGACGTCTACCGGTCCTCCGGCCCCGGCGGACAGGGCGTCAACACGACCGACTCCGCCGTCCGCATCACGCACCTGCCGACCGGCATCGTCGTCTCCTGCCAGAACGAGCGGTCGCAGATCCAGAACAAGGCCACGGCCATGAACGTCCTCCAGGCGAAGCTGCTGGAACGGCGCCGCCAGGAGGAGCAGGCCAAGATGGACGCGCTCAAGGGCGACGGCGGCAACTCCTGGGGCAACCAGATGCGTTCGTACGTCCTGCACCCGTACCAGATGGTCAAGGATCTGCGGAACAACTTCGAAGTCGGCAACCCCGAGGCCGTGTTCAACGGCGAGATCGACGGCTTCCTGGAGGCCGGAATTCGCTGGCGCAAGCAGCAGGAGAAGTAAGGGACGCGACCGGGTTCCCGCCCCCGGACAATCTCAGCGCTTTGTCGATAAGGCAACTGTCATCCACGCGATGGCAGTTGCCTTGTCTGTAGGGTGATGTCTGGGTTCTACGTCACACTCACACGCCACTGCCTCGGTCAAACCCGATCAACGGGACATCGCGTACGCAACGACCTTGACGTTGCTTCGAAAACTGGGAAGGCTGGCGCATGGCATGCGCATTACTGGGACGCATGTGAACCGGGGGGATCGCAAGCTACCGACTGCCCCCGTTGATCGCGGCCCCGGGCGCTGCTCCAATGACTGATGAGCTACTGGGGGTAGCAGCCATATGACGAAGAAGACGCGGATCCGCGTGGCGCGAATCGCCGCGGGTGCCGTGATCGCCGCCGGTGCGTCGCTGACCGCCGCGGGTGCCGCTTCCGCGCTCGACCTCGGCGTCGGTATCGGCGTCAACACCGGTAACGGCGTCTCCGCCGATGTCGGTGTCTCGGTCGACACCGAGGGTGACACGGACGGCACGTCCATCGGTGCCACGCAGGGCACGACCGGCACCGCCGGCACGACGGGTGACACCGGCACGACGGGTGACACGGGCACGACCGGCGACACCGGCACCACCGGGGACACCGGCACCACCGGCGACACGGGCACCACCGGCGACACGGGCACCACCGGGGACACGGGCACGACCGGGGACACGGGCACGACCGGCGACACCGGCACCACTGGGGACACCGGCACTACCGGCACCACCGGTACCGATGGTGGCAACGGCAACTCCGGTGGCAACGGCAACTCGGGTGGCAACGGCAACTCCGGTGGCAACAGCTCCACCGGCGGCACCGGCACCTCCGGCGGCAGCGGCTCCACCGGTGGCGACTCCACCTCGGGCGGCGGTTCCTCGACCACCGGCGGCGGTACCTCGACCACCGGCGGTGACGCCACCTCCGGCGGTACCGAGCCCGACGGCGGCAACGACGAGGTCGTCCAGGAAGAGGGCTCCTCGCAGCTGACCGACACCGGTTCCGCGACCGAGGCCCAGGGCTCCGGGAGCGGTGAGCTGGCCGAGACGGGCGCCGCCGAGACCACGTTCCTGCTGGTCGGCGCCGCCACGATGATCGTCGGCGGTATCGGCTTCCGGCTCCTGCCGCGCCTGATGGACGGTCGCGGCGCCGCCGCCTGATCCCTCGCGGTCACGCACGGCACCCACACACGCTCGAAGGCCCGGGGCGGCAAGCCCCGGGCCTTCGTCGTGTCCGGTCGCGCCGACGGGGCGTCCCGCCGGTCGCTCACGCGTCCGCCGGCGTCGCCTACGCCGTCGTCTGGTGCGCCAGCAGCGCCAGAGCCGTTATCAGGATCGCCAGGAGGGCGATCAGGGTCATCGGGCTCAGCCCCGCGAACGGGTTCTCCTGCTGGAGCCGCTCGCGGCTGGCCCGGCACACATGGCAGCGGCCCTCGGCGACGGGCGACGCGCAGTTCGCGCACACCAACCGGTCGTACGTCATGCGCCTCGCCCTCCTTGCAATGGCCTCACACACACCCCAACGCTTCGCGGAACCGATGCGTTCCGCTGATGGGCCCGATGCCTCCTCCTCCACTGTGCCAGGTTCCACCGGAGCGTGCGCGGGCGCCGGTGAAAGGGGCGGGTGCCGTTCGTCGCACGACGCCGGGATCGCCGCGGCCGCTCGCGCAGTTCCCCGCACCCCTCACGAGGACGGGTAGCGGTACAGTCTCGACCATCCATTCCCCGACGGCCTGTGGTGCATCCGTGATCCGATTCGACAACGTGTCCAAGGTCTACCCGAAGCAGACCCGCCCCGCCCTCAGGGATGTGTCCCTGGAGGTCGAGAAGGGCGAGTTCGTGTTCCTCGTGGGGTCCTCCGGCTCCGGAAAGTCCACCTTCCTGCGGCTGATCCTCCGGGAGGAGCGGTGCAGCCAGGGTCAGGTGCACGTGCTGGGCAAGGATCTCGCGCGCCTGTCCAACTGGAAGGTGCCGCAGATGCGCCGCCAACTGGGGACGGTGTTCCAGGACTTCCGGCTGCTGCCGAACAAGACGGTCGGTGAGAACGTCGCCTTCGCGCAGGAGGTCATCGGGAAGTCGCGCGGCGAGATCCGCAAGTCCGTCCCGCAGGTGCTGGAGCTGGTCGGCCTCGGCGGCAAGGAGGAGCGGATGCCGGGCGAGCTGTCCGGCGGTGAGCAGCAGCGCGTCGCCATCGCGCGGGCCTTCGTGAACCGGCCCAAGCTGCTGATCGCCGACGAGCCCACGGGCAACCTCGACCCGCAGACCTCCGTCGGCATCATGAAGCTGCTCGACCGGATCAACCGGACGGGTACGACCGTGGTCATGGCCACCCACGACCAGAACATCGTGGACCAGATGCGCAAGCGCGTCATCGAGCTGGAGAAGGGCCGCCTCGTCCGCGACCAGGCGCGCGGCGTCTACGGCTACCAGCACTGACCACTGCTCGACGACCGTCCACGGAAAGGCTTGACCAGACGCCATGCGCGCGCAGTTCGTCCTGTCGGAGATCGGTGTGGGTCTCCGCCGCAATCTCACGATGACTTTCGCGGTCGTCATCTCGGTGGCCCTCTCCCTCGCCCTGTTCGGCGGCTCCCTGCTGATGCGGGACCAGGTCAGCTCGATGAAGGGCTACTGGTACGACAAGGTCCAGGTGTCGATCTTCCTGTGCAACAAGGCGGACGCCGAGGCGGACGCCAACTGCTCCAAGGGTGCCGTGACCTCGGAGCAGAAGCAGCAGATCAAGAGCGACCTGGGCAAGCTCGACATCGTCGAGCAGGTCTACTACGAGTCGGCAGACGAGGCCTACAAGCACTACAAGGAGCAGTTCAAGGACTCCCCGCTGGCCGCCTCGCTCACCCCGGACCAGATGCAGGAGTCGTACCGGATCAAGCTGAAGGACCCCGAGAAGTACAAGGTCATCGACACCGCGTTCTCCGGGCGGGCCGGTGTGCAGTCGGTCGAGGACCAGCGGGACGTGCTGGAGAACCTGTTCAACCTGCTCGGCGGCATGAACGTCGCGGCGCTCGGGGTGATGGGTCTGATGCTGGTCGTGGCCCTGCTGCTGATCGTCAACACGGTGCGCGTCTCGGCGTTCAGCCGCCGGCGGGAGATCGGCATCATGCGGCTCGTGGGTGCGTCCGGCTTCTACATCCAGGCGCCGTTCATCATGGAGGCCGCGATCGCGGGCCTGATCGGCGCGGGCTTCGCCGGGACGCTGATCGTCGGCGGCAAGTACTTCCTGGTCGACCAGTGGCTCGCGGAGAAGATCCCGCTGGTCAACTTCATCGGCTGGGACGTCGTGCTGACCAAGCTGCCGCTGGTCCTGGCGATCGGACTGCTCATGCCGGCCATGGCCGCGTTCGTCGCGCTGCGGAAGTACCTCAGGGTCTGACGGGTGGCGCGCGGCGACGGAGAAGTGTGCCGCACGTCACGGCATGATCCGGGGGTGTGACGCACGCCAACGGGGCCGTACCGGCAAGGGCCGCTACGGCCCCCGTCGTTGTCCTAGACTCGCCGACATGTCGGGCCGTGACCTGTTCTCCCAGCCCCGCCGCATCCGCCGCGGGGCGGCCCTGACATTGGTCTTCGCGAGCGTGCTCGCCACCGGCGCCGCGACCGGCTCCTTCGACGACCCGTACCGCAAGGACGACGCCACCGGCGCACCCCGCTCCACCCCCGCCGCCCGGCAGCAGGACGTCGCCGAGGCCGCCGCCGAGGCCATGGCCGAAGGCAAGTCCCCCGTGGAGGCCGCCGAGCGGGCCGTCAGCCGCAGCGGCGACCGCTGGGGCGCGGTCTACTCCGAGGGCGAGTACGAGGAGTTCCAGGAGGCCCTCGACGGCGAGTACACCGGCGTCGGGCTGTGGGCACGGCTGCGCCGCGACGGCCGGGTCGAGATCACCCGCGTCCAGGACGGCTCGCCCGCCGCCGACGCCGGGATCCGCGCCGGGGACCGGCTTGTCAGCGTCGACGGCGAGAAGGTCGACGGGCGCCCCGTCACGGACGTCGTCTCCTTACTGCGCGGCGACGCGATCGACGGGAAGGACGACACCGCCGAGGACGCCGCCGCCGGTACGAAGGTGTCGCTGGTCCTGCGGCGCTCCACCCGGACCTGGCAGGAGACCCTCCGCAGGGCCCGCCTGTCCACCGAGGACGTCACCGTCAGCAGCCTCGCCGACGGGATCACCGTGATCAAGGTCGACGCGTTCACCAAGGGCTCGGGCGACCAGGTGCGCGCGGCCGTCGAGCAGGCCGCGGACGCGACCGGGTTCGTGCTCGACCTGCGGGGCAACTCCGGCGGCCTGGTCGCCGAGGCCGTCACCGCCTCCTCCGCCTTCCTCGACGGCGGCCTCGTCGCCACCTACGACGTCAACGGCGAACAGCGCGCCCTGCACGCGGACACCGGCGGCGACAGCACCAGACCGCTGGTCGCGCTGGTCGACGGCGGCACGATGAGCGCGGCCGAACTGCTCACCGGAGCGCTCCAGGACCGGGGCCGCGCGGTGGTCGTCGGCTCCCGCACCTTCGGCAAGGGCTCCGTGCAGATGCCGAGCCGCCTCCCCGACGGGTCCGTCGCCGAGTTGACCGTCGGCCACTACCGCACCCCCTCCGGCCGCGGTGTCGACGGCCGGGGCATCACCCCCGACCTGGACGCCGGCGACGACGCCCTCCAGCGGGCCGGGACGGTGCTGGGCGGGCTCGGCGAGTACCGGTAATGCCTTTCCCCGGCACCCCCGCGTAGTGCGAAAATGGACGGCACTATGAGCAAGGGAATGTACGTACCCAAGGAGTCGCAGCCCAAGCAGGGCGGGGCGGCCGCCAAGGCGAGGGACGGCGAGAAGGGCGGCAAGCGCAAGATCGTCGCCCAGAACAAGAAGGCCCGCCACGACTACGCGATCATCGACACCTACGAGGCCGGGCTCGTCCTGACCGGCACCGAGGTCAAGTCGCTGCGTGAGGGCCGGACGTCGCTGACCGACGGCTTCGTGCAGATCGACCGGGGAGAGGCGTGGCTGCACAACGCGCACATCCCCGAGTACCACCAGGGCAGCTGGACCAACCACTCGGCCCGCCGCAAGCGGAAGCTGCTGCTGCACCGCGAGGAGATCGACAAACTGGAGTCCAAGGCGCAGGAGACGGGCCACACGATCGTGCCGCTCTCGCTGTACTTCAAGGACGGCCGCGCCAAGGCGGAGATCGCGCTCGCGCGGGGCAAGAAGGAGTACGACAAGCGGCAGACCCTGCGGGAGAAGCAGGACCGGCGGGAGTCGGACCGCGCCATCGCCGCGGCGAAGCGCAGGCAGCGCGCGTAGCCGCGGTGACGCGCGCGTGGCCGCCGGGAATACGGTGGCATGCGCTCGCGTTGGTCACGTACGATGGCATCCGCACCTCACAGCGGGTGCGAGCGCCCTCCTCGGAGGGTTGACAACACAACATGGGGATGATCGGTTTCGACAGCGGATGTCGAAGCAGGGGAAGCGTGTCGAGGAAGCGGCCATGATCTCGTAAACCACAGGCCGAAAAAAATAATCGCCACTGTTAAGAGCGATTCTCCCGAGCAGCGCTTCGCTCTCGCCGCCTGATCTCAGGTAGCGAGACCGAACCTCTCATTCAAAGGGAGTGTCAGCCCGGGGCTGTTCCCGACCCGGATCCTGGCATCAGCTAGGGGACTAAACCTTGATCCCGGTCACGGGGTGAAGAGGGAAACCAAACAGTGACTGAGCCCGTCGGCGACTTGTTCGCGTGATCGCCGGGGCTGAGAAAATCACAGCGAACTGCACACGGAGAAGCCCTGGTTCCGCACCGTTGGACGCGGGTTCGATTCCCGCCATCTCCACAATTCCCATGTGAAGCACGAACAGCGGGGCCCGGCGGTCGACCAGACCACCGGGCCCCGCTGCGTCGTACGCCCGGCCCTCTCTTTGGTCCTCAGCCCGTCAGGCGGTGGGCCGTGCTCGCCCGTGGGGTCAGGCGGGCGGGGAGCAGGGTGGCTTCGGGGACGGGGGCGCCGTCGAGCTTCCTCATCAGCAGGTTCACGGCCTGCTCGCCCAGCTCGGCGGACGGGATGGCGATCGACGTCAGGGGGACCCGCAGGGACGTGGCCAGGTCGTCGGGGCACAGCGCCGTGATCGAGAGGTCCGCCGGGATGCGCAGGCCGAGGTGCTCGAACGCGTCCAGCAGGGGGTCGAGGACGGCCTCGTTGTGGACCACCACGCCGGTGAGGGCGGGGTGTTCGCGCAGCAGTCGCTCGGCGACCTCGCGGGCCGCGGCGGGCGTGGCCTCGCAGGGGTGGACCGTGGACGTCATGCCGTGGCGGGTGGCGGCGGCGGTGAAGCCCTGGAGGACGCGCTGCGCGAACGACGTCTGGCGGACGTACACCTCGGGCGGCGAGCCGATCAGGCCCACGACCCGGTGGCCCAGACCGGCCAGATGGTCCACGCACACCTCGCCCGCCGCCCGGAAGTCCAGATCGATGCAGGTCATTCCGTCGGCCGCGGAGGGGAAGCCGATCAGCACGGACGGCCGGTCCAGGGTGCGGAGCAACGGCAGCCGTGGATCGTCGAGTTGGACGTCCATCACGATCAGCGCGTCGACGAGGGCCGACTCCGCGACCCGGCGCAGCCCCTCCTCGCCCTCCTCCTGCGTCACCAGGAGCACGTCGTGGTCGTGCGCGCGGGCCGACGTCACCACCGACACCGCGAAGCCCATCACCACCGGCACATGGATCCCGGCCCGCAACGGCACCACCATCGCCAGCACGTTCGACTTGCTGCTGGCCAGGGCGCGGGCCCCCGCGTGCGGGCGGTAGCCCAGCTCGCGGATGGACGCCGCCACCCGTGCCCTGGTCTCCGCCGAGATCGGGCGCTTCCCGCTCAGCGCGTACGACACGGTGCTGGGGGAGACCCCCGCGTGCCGCGCCACATCCGTGATCTTGACCGTCACCGCGCTCCACCGCCTTCCGGGCCCGGCTCCACGTCCATCGTCAGGAAGCCCGTGCCGGGCTCCGCCCGGACCTCCCGCCCGTCCGTCCACAGACCCCACGGTGCTCTCGGGTCGCCGCAGGATGCCCGCAGGACGTTGCCCTCCCGCACGACGGTGAACGTCACGTCGCCCACCCGGACGGTCACCTGCGCGCCGTGGGCGAGGCCGTACGCGCGCAGGGTGACGCCGTCGGCGTGGTCGTAGTCCGGGCGGTCCGTCACCGCGCCCACCGGGATCACCGCGCCCGGACGCACCAGCAGCGGCAGGCTCAGGAAGCCGTGGCGTTCGCGGACCCAGCGGGGGCCGGTGACCGTCCCGCCGGCCAGGTAGTGGGTCCAGGTGCCCTCGGGGACGTAGTACGAGACGTCGCCCTCGTCGCTGAAGACGGGCGCCACGAGGAGGTCCGGGCCCAGCATGTACTGCCGTTCCAGATGGGCGCAGCCGGGGTCGTCGGGGAACTCCAGCACCATCGCGCGCATCATCGGCACGCCCTCGCCGTGGGCGGTGCGCGCGGCCTCGTACAGGTAGGGCATCAGGCCGAGCTTGAGGTGGGTGAACGTCCGCAGGACGTCCACCGACTCGTCGTCGAAATGCCAGGGGACCCGGTACGACGACGAGCCGTGCAGCCGGCTGTGGGAGGACAGCAGACCGAAGGCGATCCACCGTTTGAACAGGGCGGGCGTCGGGGTGCCCTCGAAGCCGCCGATGTCGTGGCTCCAGTACCCGAAGCCCGACAGCCCCAGCGACAGACCGCCCCGCAGCGACTCGGCCATCGCCTCGTACGTCGACTCGCAGTCGCCGCCCCAGTGGACGGGGAAGCGCTGGCCGCCGGTGGTCGCGGAGCGGGCGAAGAGGACCGCCTCGCCCTCGCCGCGGTGCTTGCGCAGCACGTCGAAGACGGTGCGGTTGTAGAGGTAGGTGTAGTAGTTGTGCATCCGCTCGGGGTCCGTGCCGTCGGACCACGCCACGTCGAGCGGGACCCGCTCGCCGAAGTCGGTCTTGAAGCAGTCGACGCCCTGGGCGAGCAGCGCCTCCAGCTTCGCGGCGTACCACTCCCGGGCGGCCGGGCTGGTGAAGTCGACGAGGGCCATGCCGGGCTGCCACAGGTCCCACTGCCAGACACCGCCGTCGGGTCTGCGGAGCAGATGGCCGAGCGCCCTGCCCTCGGCGAACAGCGGTGAGCGCTGGGCGATGTACGGGTTGATCCACACGCAGATCCGCAGGCCCCGCTCCTTGAGGCGGGCCAGCATGCCCTCCGGGTCGGGGAAGACCCGCGGGTCCCACGCGAAGTCGCACCACTGGAACTCCCGCATCCAGAAACAGTCGAAGTGGAACACCGACAGCGGCAGCCGGCGTTCCCGCATGCCCTCGATGAAGGAGGTCACCGTCTCCTCGTCGTAGGAGGTGGTGAAGGAGGTCGACAGCCACAGACCGAAGGACCAGGCGGGCGGCAGGGCCGGACGGCCGGTGAGGGCCGTGTACTTGCGGAGGATCTCCTTCGGGGTGGGGCCGTAGATGACGTAGTACGTCAGCCGCTGCGTCTCCGCGCTGAACTGGACCCTCGACACGACCTCGGAGGCCACCTCGAACGACACCTTGCCGGGATGGTCCACGAAGACGCCGTAGCCCGCGTCGGTCAGGTAGAACGGCACGTTCTTGTAGGCCTGCTCGGTGGCCGTGCCGCCGTCCGCGTTCCAGACGTCGACGACCTGGCCGTTCTTCACGAGCGGGCCGAAGCGTTCGCCGAGGCCGTAGACGCAGGTGCCGACGCCGAGGTTCAGCTGCTCGCGCAGATGGTGGGCGCCGGAGCCGTCCCGCATGATGCCCATGGACTTGGGGCCGCTGGTGGTGAGGGTGCGGCCGTGGGCGAGGAAGTCGACGTGCCAGGGGCCGGTGCGGGCCACGCGCACGGAGAGGGCGCCCGCGGTGAGGGTGGCGTGCTCGTCGTCGTACGCGGTGTGCGGGGTGAACTCCTCGGTGGTGAGCTCGAACTCGGGGCCGCGGGGCGGCTCGCCCTCGAAGTGGGTGAGGGTGACGCCGATGACGTCGGGCATCGGGGCGTGGGCGCTGACCGTCACGACCGGTCCCTTCAGCAGGTCGCCGCGGTGGCGGACGGGCCGGGTGGGGGCGTGGATCTCCAGGGCGCCCGCGTCGGTGGCGGTGACGTCGAGGGCCTGGACCGGGTGGGCCGCGGTGACGCCCTCCCGCAGCAGCCAGTAGCCGTCGGTGAACTTCATGTGGGGGCCTCTCCTTACGTCACGGCCTACTTCACGGCTCCCACGGCGATGCCGCGGGTGAGAGTGCGCTGGAAGACGAGGAAGAAGACGAGCGCGGGCAGGACCCCGAGGAGGGCCGCGGCGTTGGTCATCGTGGCGTCCATCAGCCGCTGGCCCTGGAGGACGCCGAGGGCCACCGACACCGTCTGGTTGTCGTTGGAGATCAGCATCACCAGCGGGAGCAGGAACTCGTTCCACGTCCAGACGAAGAAGAAGACGAGCAGCACCCCGAGGGTGGGGCGGCTGACCGGCACGACGATCCGCCAGAGCATCTGCCACGCGTTCGCGCCGTCGATCCGGGCCGCCTCGACGATCTCGCGCGGGAAACGGCCGAGCACCGAGGCGAGGAGGTACGTGCCGAACGCGGCCTGGAGGGCCGTGAAGACGATGACCACGCTGAGGCGGGTGTCGTAGAGGCCGGCCTCCTTGGACAGGTGGTAGACGGGGTAGACGAGCGCCTCCTGCGGCAGCGTGTTCGCGAGGACGAAGAAGGCGAGCACCCAGGCGCGGCCCCGCACCCGGCCGATGCCGATCGCGTACGCGTTGAGGACGGACAGCACGACGGCGAGGACGGCGACCGAGCCGCTGATCAGCACCGAGTTCAGGAGCTTTCGGCTGTAGTCGACCCGTTCCCAGAAGTCCTTCAGGCCGTCCAGGTAGAGGCCCTCGGGGAGGCTGAGGGGCCCGTTCGCGGAGTACTCGGCGGGGGACTTGACCGCGTTCATCGCCACGATCACGAACGGGACGACCATGAGCAGGGCGGCCAGGCACAGCGCCACCAGCACCGGGTAACGGTGTACGGCCGACCTCATCGGACGCTCCCCTCCTCGTCGTCCTCGGCACGCGTCTGGAGCTTCAGCCCGATCACCGCCAGCACGAGGATGAGCACGGTCAGCACCGTGGAGACGGCGGCGCCGTAGCCGACCTGGGTCTTCTCGAAGAACGTGGTGAAGGAGAAGTACGACGGCACGTCGGTGGCGCCGCCGGGGCCGCCCTTGGTGAGCACGTACACCGCGCCGAACACCTTCAGCGCGGCGATCGTGCACCACAGCAGCACGACATGGATCTCGGGGCGGATCTGGGGCAGGGTGACGTGCCGGAAGCGGCGCCACCAGTCGGCGCCGTCCAGCTCGGCGGCCTCGTACAGCTGCGGGTCGACGCGTTGCAGGCCCGCCATGAAGACGACCAGCGGGAAGCCCAGCTGCACCCACACCATCACGGCCATGACGGTGTAGAGGGCCAGGTCCGGGTCGCCCAGCCAGTCCCGCTGCCAGCCGTCCAGCCCGACCGCCTTCAGCAGCTCGTTCAGGGAGCCGTTCTCCGGGTCGAGGATCCAGCTCCAGACGATGCCGGCCACCGCGATCGGCAGCACCTGGGGGAGGTAGAAGCAGGCCCGCAGGACCGCGGTGATCCGGCCGCCGTGCCGGCCGGCGACGTCGAACAGGGCGGCGGCGAGGACGAGTCCGACGGCCGTCGGTACGGCCGCCATGGCGACCACCATGAACAGGCTGTGCCGGAACGACGCCCAGAAGGCGGCGTCGCCCCACAGCTCGCGGTAGTTGGCGAGCCCCGACCAGGTGGGTGTCCCCACCCCCCGCCAGTCGGTGAAGCTCACCCCGGTGTTCATCAGGAACGGCACGACCACCACGGCGAGGAAGGCGAGGGCGCCGGGGAGGAGGAACAGGGCGTGGGAGTCGCGGGCGCGGCTCCTCATCGCTTCGGCGCGTCCTTCGCGTACGCCTCGCCGATCGCGTCGAGGAACTCGTCCGGTGACGCATCGCCCGTGATCAGCTTCTGGGTCTCGGAGACCAGGACGTCGTAGAAGCCGGCGACGGGCCAGTCCGGGTAGTAGGCCAGGCCGTCGTCGCGGGCGAGGGCGGTGAAGTCGTCGATCAGGGCCTTGGCGCGCGGGTCGGTGACGGCGGCCGGGTCGGCGGCCACCGGGACGCCGCCCTTGTCGCCGAGCAGGTTCTGGATCTTCTCCGACAGGGTGATGTCGATGAAGTCGTAGGCGAGTTCCTTGTTCCGCGCGCCCTCGGGGACCACCCAGAGGTTGCCGCCGGAGCCGAGGGTCAGCGCGCTGTCGGGCCACAGGAACGTGCCCCAGTCGAAGGACGCCTCCTCGGTGAACCGGCCGTACCACCAGCTCCCCGAGAACAGGATCGGCGTCTTCCCCCGGATGAAGGAGACGCCCGCGTCCTCGGACTTCGTCCCGCTGGACTTCTCGCTGATGTACCCCTTCTCCACCCACTCGGCGAAGGTCTCCGCCCCGTACGTCCAGGCCGCGTCGTGGAAGTCCGGCTTCCCCCGGTAGAGCTGGTAGGCGTCCACCCAGGCGCGGTCCGCCCTGCTCAGCGCCAGCTGGTACAGGTACTGCTGCGCCATGTACTCGGCGCCCGCGTTCGCCAGCGGGGTGATGCCCGCGTCGACGAACTCGTCCATCGCGGCGGTGAGTTCGGCGAGGGTGGTGGGCTCGTCGATGCCGTGCTCGGCGAACAGGTCCTTGTTGTAGAAGACCATCGTGTACTCGGCGTAGTTCGGCACGCCGAACCACTTCCCCGAGCCCATCACGCCGTTCGCGTCGTACCGGCTGGTGGTGCGCACGGTCGCGCCGAGCTTCTTGTCCCAGCCGCGCTCGGCGACCTCCGGGCCGAGGTCGGTGAGCAGGCCCTGCCGGGACAGCAGGCCCGCGCTCGCGTTGCCCTTGTTGTACTCCATCAGGTCAGGTGCGTCGGAGGAGTTGAGAACCATCGGGGCGGTCTTGCGGATCTGCTCGAACCCCTTCTCCTCGAACTCCACCCGCACGCCCGGATGGGTCCTCTCGAACTCCTCGACCGCCGCGTTCCAGGCCACGCCCATCGCGCTGTCGGGGCCCTCGTAGTGCCACAGCCGGAGGGTTCCACCGTCCGCACCGCCGTCCGAGCCGCCGCAGGAGGCGAGGAGCAGCGCGCCGCCCAGGGCGGCCGCGGCCACGGCCGTGCGGCGCCGTCGCGCCGCCCCGGCCGGGGGCGTTCGAGGGCTTCTCCGGTCCGATCCGCGCCGTCCCGCCGTCGTCGTACGCCGTCGTGCCGTCAACATCCAGTGCCTCCGGGGGAGTCGGATGGTTCTCGGTGCGCTGCGCAGTCGAATCGTTTCGACGGGCCATGTCGAAGCGCTTCGACGGGGGAAGGTAAAGGTGGGGCGTGGACACGTCAATGGGATGGGCGGAAAACGGCCGGACGCCGCCTCGGCGCGGCCAGGGCCAGCACCAGGGCCAGCGTGGCGGCCGCCACCGGCACCGCGAAGCCGGTGGTGGCCGGGCCCGGACCGTGGTCCACCATCCAGCCGCCGAGCGCGGAACCGCCCGCGATGCCGCCGAGGAGGCCGGTGACCGCGAGCGTCATGCCCTCGTTCAACTGGCCCTCGGGGGTGCGCTCCTGGATCAGGGACATCGCCGTGACCATGGTGGGCGCGGTGGCCATGCCGGCCACCAGGAGGGCGCCGGCGAGGGGCAGGAGCGAGCCGGTGGACGAGGCGGTGAGCCACGGCAGGGTCATCAGCGCCGCCATGGCGGCGAGGCAGAGCGGGAAGCGGCGGTCGGCGGGACCGGTCACCCGTATCGCCCCGAACGCCAGGCCCGCGGCGCAGGAGCCGGCCGCCTGGAGGCCGAGGACCAGGCCCGCCGCGGAGGCCTCGCCGTGGGTGTCGGCGTGGGCGATCGTGACGACCTCCAGGGAGCCGAAGACGGCGCCCATGGCGAGGAAGACGGCGAGGAGGGAGGGGACGCCGGGGGCGCGGACGGGCGACCTCGCGGCCGTACGGCCGCTCGGCGGGGGCTCGGTGGCGCGCTGGGCGGCGAGGACCAGCACGCCGGTCAGGAGGACGAGGCCGCCGACCAGGGTGCCCGCCTCGGGGAACAGGGAGGTGCAGAGGAAGGCGGCGAGGACGGGGCCGACCATGAAGCACAGTTCGTCCACGGCCTGTTCGAAGGAGTTCGCGGTGTGCAGGGCCGCCGGGTCGTCCTTCAGGAGGTGGGCCCAGCGGGCGCGGGCCATGCCGCCGGTGTTGGGTGCGGTGGCGGTCGCGGCGTAGGAGACGAAGAGGGTCCAGGCCGGGGCGTCCGCGTGGACGCAGGCGACCAGGGCGAGGCCGCCGACGAGGGCCAGGGCGGTGGCGGGGACGGCGACGCGGGCCTGGCCGTGGCGGTCGACGAGACGGGCCGTGAGGGGGGCGACCAGGGCGGTGGCGGCGAGGCCGGTGGCGACGACGGCGCCGGCGAGGGCGTAGGAGTCGCGGGCGGGGGCGATCATCAGGATCGCGCTCACGCTGAACATGCCCATGGGGAGCCGGGCGAGGAAGGCGCCGAGCGCGAAGGCGCGGCTGCCGGGGATGTGGAAGAGGCGGCGGTAGGAGGGTGTGCGGGTGCGCGGGCGGGCCCGGGTGGGTTTCCGGGCGCCCGAGGGGGTGGGCGTACCGGTGCGTCGGCGGGTGCGGGTGCGTCGTGGCTGGTCGCGCTGTTCCCCGCGTCCCCGGGGCCGGCTGGGGCGGACGTCGGCTGGCATGGGCCCAAGCCTGCTGTCGCCCTTGATCCACCGTCCAACACCTACTCGGTGGTGATTGACGCACTCTGGTTGTAGGTTCGGCGGATGTCCCTCGCCCCCGACGCCGTCGCGCCGCGGCTGCTGCGCGCCTTTCTCGCCGTCGTCGACGAACTGCACTTCACCCGCGCCGCCGCCCGGCTCTACGTCGCCCAGCAGGCGCTGAGCCGCGATGTGCGGCGGCTGGAGCGCGAGCTGGGCGTGGAACTGTTCGTGCGGACGACCCGGCAGGTGGCGCTGACGCCCGACGGGGAGCGGCTGGTGCCGTACGCACGGCGTGTGCTGGAGGCGCAGGACGCGCTCGTGGAGGCGTTCCGGCAGGCCCGGCCGTTGCTCGTGGACCTGAACTCGCCGGGGCTCGCCACCGGGGTGCGGGTGCTGCGGCGGGCCCGCGAGCTGGTGCCCGACGTGGAGCTGCTGGCGCGGTACGAGAGCGGGCTCACGCATGCCGCCGCCGAGATCCTCGCCGGGCGGCTGGACGTGTCGTTCGGGAGGTTCGCGGGGCTCGACCCGGCGGTGCGGGCCGGGCTGGAACAGCAGCCCGTGCGGTACGAGCCGATGGCGGTGATCCTGCCCGACGACCACCGGCTGGCCGCCCTGGACGCCGTGCCGCTGGCGGAGCTGAGGGGCGAGACCGTGTACGCGGGGGCCGGCAACCCCCGCACGCCGGAGTGGACGGAGCTGGCGCGGGAGCTGTTCGCCGGGCGGGGGATCGAGCTCGCGCCCGCGGCGCCCCTCGTCGTGGGCGAGGAGGAGTTCGCCCGGTTCATGGCCAAGACGCGGACGCCCGTGCTGGCGGTGGTGGACTTCCCGCCCATGCCGCGCAGCGTGCTGCGACCGCTCGTCGACCCCGTCCCGCTGTCGCCCGTCTCGCTGGTGTGGCGCAAGGGGCTCACGCACCCCGGGCTCGACGCACTGAGGCGGGCCGCCGTCGAACACGCGAAGGCGGAAGTATGGCTATCACATCCGCAGGACGGGTGGATTCCGGCCGCAGATGCACTCGTCATGATGACTTTCACCAGATAGTACGCATAGTGCCTCTCGCCCCCCTCTAGATTCGGGCCTCCGGGTGCGTGTGATGGGCGGGGCGCCCCGGATCGGGTGGGGGCCCGGTCCGGTACAGGAAAGTGCGAGAGTCCGGCATCGAACACGCATCCGCAACCCGTGGGGGGAAGCGCGTGCACGTGGAGAACTGGCCGAAAGGCACCCAGCCGGAGCGGCCCGACGGCGACAGCCGTGACGAACACCGAGGTGACATCGAGGGCGGGCCCGGTACCGACCCGTTCGCCCGGACCGGCGCCGCCGGTGACGAGGTGGTGTGGCCCGAGGCCGTCGGCAGAACGAGGTCCGTGCCCCGGCCGTCGACCGCCTTCGCCGGGGTGCCCCGGCAACCAGGCGCCGCCGCGCGCGAGGCCGGCCGGCCCGGCGCCGCGGCGTCCCCCTGGGAGCAGCCCGACCAGCCCGGCCGCACCCACGACCCGCACGAGGTGACCGTCCAGCTCGACGGCCTCGGACGGCAACTGGACGGGCCGGGACGGCACGCCGGCCAGGACCCGGGCAAGGCGGCCGGGAGCCGGCCCGACGGACCGGTCTTCGTCGACGAGTCGGGGCGCCGCCGCAACCGGTACCGCAAGCTCGGCATCGCGGTCGGCACGGTCTGCGCCGCGTACGCCGTCGTCATCGTCGGCACGCTGATGTCGGGCAACTCCGACGCGCCCTGGCTGCCGGTGCCCATGCAGAGGGACGAGGCACCGGCGGACAAGGTGGACACCCCGCCGCAGCCGGCCGAGTCGGGCGACGTCGCCGACAGCGCCGAGGGGGTCGTGCCGCCGCCGAGCGCGGGCGCGGTCCCCCCGGGCGCGACGCCCGCGCCGGGCCGCGGCGGCTCACGCGGCGACGCCCGCGAGGACGGGAAGAAGAAGGCGCCGGAGGCGTCCGCGAGCGCCCGGCCCACCGGCGGCGCGAGCGCCGGCCCGCAGCCGAGGCCGACCACCGGGGTGAAGGAGCCCGAGCCCTCGGTCCCCGCGTCCCAGCCGGCCGGCGGCGGCTCCAGCCCCACGCCCACCCCGACGCCCACACCCTCCGAGTCCGGTGCCCCCGATCCCGGCCCGGGAACCGGCACGGACACCGTCGCCGGCGGCCCGCCGGCCCCGGCACCGGTCGAGCCCGCCACGGCGGCGCCGGAGAACTCGCAGGAACCGCAGGAACCGCAGACCACGGAGACTCCCGTCTGATGACCCGCCCCAGGCGCGGCGGCACATCCTCACGTGCCGCCGCCGATCGCCGTACCCGCACGCCCCGACCGCCCGAGGCCGCCGACGGCACGGCCGAAAGCCCCTCGAAGGGCTCGAAGAAGGGCGCGAAGAAGCGCTCGCCGAAGCGCCGGACCGTGCGGCTGCCGCTCCGCCACATCCTGCCGTGCCTCGTCCTCGTCGCCCTGATGGCGATGCTGATGCTGCGCGGCTACGTGCACAGCGAGATCCTCGCCGACCACCGCGTCCGGCCGCCCGTGGCGAACGACCGGGTGCCGCAGCGGATCCTCGACGGCGGACCGGTCATCGACACCCGTTCGGGCCGCGAGACCAGCCTCGACGTACCCGACCGCGAACTCGTCCTCACCTTCGACGACGGCCCCGACCCCACCTGGACGCCCAAGGTCCTCGACGTGCTGAGGAAGCACGACGCGCACGCCGTCTTCTTCATCACCGGCACCATGGCCTCGCGCTACCCGGACCTGGTGCGGCGCATGGTCGACGAGGGCCACGAGATCGGGCTGCACACCTTCAACCACCCCGACCTCTCGCTGCAGTCCAAGCGCCGCATCGACTGGGAGCTGTCCCAGAACCAGATGGCGCTCGCGGGCGCCGCGGGCATCCGGACCTCGCTGTTCCGGCCGCCGTACTCGTCGTTCTCGGGCCGGATGGACGACGAGTCCTGGCCGGTGACGAAGTACATCGGCAGCCGCGGCTACCTCACCGTCGTCAGCGACACCGACAGCCAGGACTGGAGCAGGCCCGGCGTCGACGAGATCATCCGCCGGGCCACACCGAAGGGCGGCGAGGGCGCGGTCGTGCTGATGCACGACTCCGGCGGGGACCGCTCGCAGACCGTCGCCGCGCTCGACCGGTTCATCGTCGGACTGCGCGACCAGGGCTACGCGTTCCACACCCTCACCGGGGCGCTCAAGGCGCCCAGCGCGCACACCGAGGTCACCGGCGTCGGCCTGTGGAAGGGCAGGGCGTGGGTGGCGCTCGTGCAGGCGTCGGAGCGGATCACGGGCATCCTCGTCGTGGCCCTCGCGGTCGTCGGCGTCCTCGTCCTCGCCCGCTTCGGCCTGATGCTGATCCTGTCGGTCCTCCACGCCCGCAAGGTCCGCCGCCGCACCTTCCGCCGGGGCCCCGACGGACCCGTCACCGAACCGGTGTCCGTCCTCGTCCCCGCGTACAACGAGGCCAAGTGCATCGAGAAGACGGTCCGTTCGCTGGCGGCCAGTGACCATCCCATCGAGGTCCTCGTCATCGACGACGGGTCCAGCGACGGCACCGCCCGGATCGTGGAGGAGCTGAGCCAGGAGCTGCCGGACGTCCGGGTCGTGCGGCAGCTGAACGCGGGCAAGCCCGCCGCCCTCAACCGGGGCATCGCCAACGCCCGGCACGACCTGATCGTCATGATGGACGGCGACACCGTCTTCGAACCGTCCACCGTCCGCGAACTGGTGCAGCCCTTCGCCGACCCGCGCGTCGGCGCCGTCGCCGGGAACGCGAAGGTCGGCAACCGGGACACCCTCATCGGCGCCTGGCAGCACATCGAGTACGTGATGGGCTTCAACCTCGACCGCCGCATGTACGACGTCCTGCGCTGCATGCCCACCATCCCCGGCGCCGTCGGCGCCTTCCGCCGCGAGGCCCTCGAACGGGTCGGCGGCATGAGCGAGGACACCCTCGCCGAGGACACCGACATCACCATGGCCATGCACCGCGACGGCTGGCACGTCGTCTACGCGGAGAACGCCCGCGCCTGGACCGAGGCGCCCGAATCCGTGCAGCAACTGTGGTCGCAGCGCTACCGGTGGTGCTACGGCACCATGCAGGCGATCTGGAAGCACCGCCGGGCCCTCTTCGAGCGGGGCCCCTCGGGCCGCTTCGGACGGGTGGGCCTGCCGCTGGTGTCGCTGTTCATGGTGGTCGCGCCCCTGCTGGCCCCGCTCATCGACGTGTTCCTCCTGTACGGGCTGGTGTTCGGCCCCACGGAGGAGACGATCGGCGCGTGGTTCGGCGTCCTGGCCGTCCAGGCCGTGTGCGCGGCGTACGCCTTCCACCTCGACAAGGAACGCATGACCCACCTGATCTCCCTGCCGCTGCAACAACTCCTCTACCGCCAGCTGATGTACGTCGTCCTGCTCCAGTCGTGGATCACCGCCCTGACCGGCGGCCGGCTCCGCTGGCAGAAGCTGCGGCGCACGGGCGCGGTGGGACTGCCGGGTGATCCCGGCGGCGCGGGCACGGCGACCGCCGGGTCCCAGCCGCGCGAAGGGAGCCCGGTCGGATGAGCACCCTGACGCAGACCTCCTCCCAGGAGACCCCGAAGGCGCCGTCCGCGCCCGCCCGCGACCGCTACTTCGACTTCCTGCGGGCCCTCGCCATCTTCCGCGTGGTCCTCTACCACCTCTCCGGCTGGGCCTGGCTGCCGCTCGTCTTCCCATCCATGGGCGTGATGTTCGCGCTCGCCGGCAACCTCATGGCCCGCTCGCTGAAGCGTCCGGCCCTCCAGGTCGTCAAGGGCCGGCTCCGCCGGCTGCTGCCGCCGGTGTGGCTGCTGGGCGTGGTCGGCGTGACCGGCATGGTGGCCCAGGGCTGGGGACCCGACGCGCAGGGGCACCCCGCCTGGTGGTGGTTCCACCTCACCTTCTGGATCCTCCCGGTCAGCGACCCGCCGTACGCCGAAGGCCTGCCCGGCGTGCACGGCTTCATCGGCGCCGACTGGGCCGTGGAACTCGCCGGGCCCCTCTGGTACGTCCGCGCCTACCTCTGGTACGTCGTCCTGTCCCCGGTGCTGCTGCGCGCGCTGCGCGCGGTGCCCGTGGTGACGCTCCTCTTCCCGGTCGTCCTGTCGGCCGTGTTCCAGCTGGGCTATCTGTCGCTGCCCGGCGAGCGGTTCGCGTCGGGGCTCACGGACTTCAGCACCTTCGGCGCCTGCTGGATCCTCGGCATGGCCCACCAGGAGGGCATCCTCCGGCGCCTGCCCCGCTACCTCGTGCCCTCCGTCGCCCCGGCCGTGGCCCTCACCGGCCTCTGGTACGCCCTGCACCACGACTTCGGCACCGGCAACGACCTGGACGCCATGCCGTTCGCCCAGGCCCTGTGGTCCCTCGGCACGGTGGCGCTGCTGCTCCACCTCAGCCCCTCGTGGTCCGCGTGGCCGCGCCGGCTGCGCCGCTGGGACGGGGTGATCACCTTCCTCAACTCCCGCGCGGTGACGATCTACCTGTGGCACAACACGTGCATCCTCGTCGCCGCGACCCAGTGGGACCGGCTGTGGTCCGTGGTGGTCCTCGAACAGAACGTGCCCTGGCTGCTGGAGAGCGTCTGGCCCGTGCTCGTGCTCACCTGGCTGCTCATCGTGGGCTGTGTCGTCGCCTTCGGCTGGGCGGAGGACCTGGCGGCCCGGCGACGGCCGCGACTGTGGCCGAACGGCGGCCGGGCCGGGCGGAGCGCCCGCAGGCACTGACCGGCGCCGGGGGCGGCCGTGGCGCGACCGCCCCCGGCCGGTCGTGTACTGACCCCGTAACCAACCGGGATACGCACTTGCGTACGACTGAGCCGGTGATGGATGTTGGGCTCGCTTGAGGCAGGCGTTCCTTGCCTCGCCGAAGCGACCCGAGGAGTGACACCCGCCGATGACCCAGCCTCCCGGCCCGCCGCCGTACGACGGTTACGGGGCCCAGCAGCCGCAGCAACCGCCGTACCCGGGGCCGTACGGGCCCCCGCCGGGGGCCTCCGGTCAGGCTCCCGGTCAGCCCGGCCCCCCGCCGAACCCCTACGGCACGCCCCCGCAGCAGCCCTACGGCGCGGGTCAGCCGTCCTACGGCGCGCCGGGCATGCCGCCCGGAGCACCCGGCGTCCCGAACTACGGCCAGCAGTACGGCGGCTACCCGCCGCCCCCGCCCTCCGCCGGCAGCGGCGGCAAGGTCGCGCTCATCGTGGTCGCCGCCGTGGCGGCCCTCGCGGTGATCGGCGGCGGGATCTTCCTGCTCACCGCCGACGGCGGCGACGACGCGGCGGCGAAGCCCCGGCAGAGCGTGTCGGCGCGGGCCGACGAGTCGACGTCGCCGACCTCCGAGCCCACCGAGGAGTCCTCCCCGACCCCCGAGGACACCGACGCCGGCGGCGACGCCTCCACGGCGCCCCGCACGGGTGTCGAGGGCCAGTGGCAGGACGACGAGGCCCGGACCCTGACGATCGGCAAGGAGCAGTCCTCGGGCGACCTCCAGGGCCAGCACCCGCTGTCCTACATCGACATGGTCGGCGGCAAGGGCATCCTGACGGGCGTCGGCAAGTACCGCGACGAGAACAGCTTCCGCATGGCACTGCGGCCGATGGCCTCGGAGAACGTGGACGACAAGGACATCACCTTCGCCACGGTCCGCCGCTCCGGCGACGACGTCGTCATCACCTGGGAGGACGGCGGCAGCACGGACAGGCTGAGCTACGTGGGCGAGGCGTCGGGCTGACGGCCACGCTCCGCCTTGAGCGCGCGTACGGGAGGTTCCCGAAGGCGGGCGGGCAGGCGGTGGGCCCTTGGGGGGAGGCTGCGTGAGGGCCTCGGGGCCGGTCGACGTGCGGGCGGTGGCCCGCCGGGTCATCGTGGGGTCAGAGGCGAAGGATTCCCCGCCGCCACCCGTCTCGGGAGGGCAACGTGGAGCAGTACGACCTGACAGAGGCCCAGCAGAAGGCCTTCGAGGACAACCGCACCGAGTTCCGTAAGTTCGAGGACCAGCTGGACGGCGTCCGGGAGGCCGCCCGGTCGCGGCTGAGGGACAGCGGCTGGCATCCCGATTCCGTCGGCACTTTTTCCTGTCTGTCCTGCCCGTGCCCGCACTTCCAGCCCGGCGGACCGCAGGGGGAGTGCAAGCGGGGCAGCTGTCGGCATGCCCTGCTCGACCACGACCGGGCGATCTGACGGCTCCGTCCCCGGTGGGAGGGCGGTGGCGCCGCCGCCCTCCGGGATCCGCGGTCCGTCGCCTCCCCTGTCAGACGGTGGCCGACGGGGACCGCTTGTCGGTGTTCTGCGGGAGGGGCGTGCCGCCGGCGAGGGGGATCGTGGCCAGGTACCCGGGCGGGAGGGCGAAGGCATCGACCAGGGTGGTCATGTGAGGGGCCAGGTCGGCGATCACCGTCTCGATGGTCCTGGGCAGTCCGCGTACGTGATCGGCCGTCATGAGCCCCTCCGCGAGCAGGTCGCCGGTGTGCTCGCCGACCTGCTTGAGGAGGAACAGCCGGCACAGGCTGTGCAGCAGGAACCGGGTCGTCGGCCGGGTCGCCTGCGCTGCCGTCGCGAGGAAGGCGTCCGCGGCCTGGAGGCGGGCGTGGGCCGAGACCACCTCCAGGGCGGCCGTCGACGCCTCGTTCCAGCGGCCCACCGGATCCCCGGCGGGGCCCTCGCGCAGCGCGGTGCGGGCGCGGGCCTGCCAGATGGACTCGGCCTCGGCGAGCAGACCCCGCAGGAACGCCAGGTCGGCGAGTTCCTGGTCGGGGGAGAGCGGACCCAGGTGGCCGCGTTCGACCGCGTCGTGCCCGAAGAGCATCTCGCCGCCGGCCTTGAGCCAGACGACCAGGTTGTCGCCCTCGGCGGTGATCGCGCCCTCCAGGTCCTGCTGCAGCTCGGACAGGCCGTTGACCCGGAACAGGCCTTGCGCGCCGCAGCGTTCCCGGCACTCGACCGTGATGTCCCGCGCCTCCCAGGTGATCCACCCCTTGGCGATGGCCACCAGGCGCTCCGCCTCGGCCCGGTCCTCCGGGGTGTGCTCGGTCCACCGGGTCACCACGTGGCGGTGCAGGAACGTCATGGCGTAGCCGGTGGCGAGGGCGTGCAACAGCCGTCCGTGGTGGCTGCGGTGGGCGGCGAGCGGCAGCAGCTGCCCGGCCTTCGGCCCGCTGACGTGCCGCCGGTGGGCATGCCGTACGGCGATGGCGAGCGCCGCACGGGACACCCCGATCGCGGCGGCGCTCATGCACAGCTTGCCCGTGGTCACCCGGCCTATGGAGCGCAGGAACCGCTTGCGCCGGCTGCCCACGCTGCTGGTCACCGTGCCCTCGGGGGAGAGCTGCCCGTGCTCGGCCTCCAGCAGCGCCTCCCGCGGCAGCCAAACACGGTCGAAGGAGGTGAGGCAGTGGTCGACGGGACTGCCGAGCTTGGGCGGCAGCGCGCGGACCGTGATGCCGGGCAGGTGGCCGACCTCGTCGCTGAGCGGCACCAGGAAGAGGAAGACCCCCATGTCCTTGCCCTCGACCAGCAGCCGCGCGGCCACCAGGGCGCTCTTGGGGCCCCCGGCCAGGCTGGTGTTGGGCATGAACTTCTGGGCCCCGGGGTGCGGGGTGTCGAGGACGAAACCGCCGGTGGCCGGGTCCAGCGTCGCGGTGGTCTCCAGGGCGGCCGCGTCGTTGCCGTGGTCCAGTTCCGTGCAGAGGAACGTGCCCGTCCGGTTCATCGACACGTACTCCGACAGATCGTGCCGACCGCCGTCGTGGTCGAGGAGACTGCCCAGGAACAGGTTGTAGTGGATGCCCGCCAGGGTGCCCAGCGCACCGTCGACGAAGCCCGTCCACTCGTGCAGGCCGGCGAGCATCCGGGGGTCGGCGGCCAGTGCCTCCGGGTCCTCGACCGCGTCGTTGACCAGTCGGAGCCGGTCGTACGACAGCGCCGCGCGCTCGTCCGGTGAGAGGCCCGGTCGGTAGGCGAACGCCTCACCGCTGACGAGGGTGCGCCAGATGTCGTGGACACGCGCCCGGTCCTGCCGGTCGAAGAGCAGGTGGGTCAGTTCCTCGGCGGCCGTCCCTTCGCCGTCGCAGCCGACCGGCGGCGGATTCGAGGCAACGCCGTCGGTTTGCTGTGCGTCTGCCGTGGCAGAACCAGACGTGTGGAGCGTGAGCAAGGTCTTGGTCACGACCTCTTCCCCCTGATCAGAGCCCATGGTTGGGATCACAAGGTTCAGAAGATACGAACCAGCCGGTTTTTATTCAAGACGTCCTCTGTCGGTCTCGTCGGTCGGCGGCGAGGCCGGTCGTGCGGCTCCGCGGGCACCGGAGCCCCGAACTCCGGCCGAACCGCCGCAAACCCTGCGGCTTTCACGGGTGCTACAGAGCGTTACCCGCTGATATCATACGTACCTGACGGTATTTTTTCGCTTTCGGGGGGCGTACGGAGGTGTGTGGTGGCGCGGCAGGAACGAGCGATCCGGACCCGGGAGAAGATCGTCGTCGCGGCCGCCGCGGTGTTCGACGAGGTCGGATACGAGGCGGCGACCATCTCCCAGATCCTCAAGAAGGCCGAAGTCACCAAGGGGGCGCTGTACTTCCACTTCGCCTCGAAGGAGGAACTCGCGCAGGAGGTCCTGGCCCAGCAGGTCAGCGCCGTGCCCGCCGTGCGGCAACAGGACCTGACGCTCCAGTCGGCCATCGACGAGGCCCTGCTGCTGGCGTACCTCCTCGGCGCCGGTGACCCGCTGGTGCGCGGCAGCGTCCGGCTCACGGTGGAGCAGGGGGCGCTGGACGGCCTCCACCGCGAAGTGCCCATGCGGGGCTGGGTGGAGCGCTCGGAGGCGGTGTTCGCCCGCGCCAAGGCGGACGGCGAACTGCTGCCCGACACGGATGTGGCCGCCGTCGCGAGGATGTTCGTGGGCTGCTTCACCGGAGTCCAGGTGCTGTCGCACATCCTGACGCGGCACCAGGACATGGTGGAGCGGGTCTGCGACCTGTACCGCCACCTGATGTCCTCCATCGCGGTCCCCGGCGTGCTCGTCCGCCTCGACTTCTCGCCCGCGAGGGCGGAACACGTGTGGAACACCGCGCGGGCACAGGCCCGCGCGGGAGAGGAAGTCGCGCTCGGCTGAGCGCGCACGATGCGCGGCGTGCCACGACGTCGTCGTTCAGCCGGACGCGGGAACCGCCCAGTGCGAAACCGACCGAACGGAGAGCACCGTCCGATGGAAACGACCGCCTGCCCCTACGCCCTGGACCCCGCGGCACGAGACCTGGCCGGAGAGGCCGCCGCGCTGCGGGAACGGGGATCGGTCGCCCGCGTGAGCCTGCCCGGCGGAGTGCCGGCCTGGGCCGTCAACCGCCACCGGTACATCAGGCAACTCCTCGCCGACCCCCGCGTCTCCCGTGACCCCCGGCAGCACTGGCCCGCCTACCGCGACGGGCTGATCACCGAGGAGTGGCCCCTCTACCCGTGGGTGTCCGCGACGACCATGCTCTTCTCCTACGGGGCCGAGCACACCCGGCTGCGCAGACTGATCGCCGGCGCGTTCACGAGCCGGCGGACCGAACTGCTCAGACCGTGGGTGCGGGAGATCTCCGCCGGGCTCACCGACGACCTGGCCGCCCTGCCCGCGGGGCGGGAGACCGACCTGCTGACCTCGTACGCGGCCCTGCTGCCCATGCGGGTGATCTGCGAACTCTTCGGCGTGCCCGACGAGTCCCGGCACCCCCTGGCCGCCGCCATCAGCGCCTCGGTCAGCGCCTCGGCCGCACCACAGGAGATCGACGCCGCACGGATACGCATCGGCGAGATGCTGGCCGCACTCGTCGCCGCCAAGCGGGCCCGGCCCGCGGACGACCTCACCTCCGCGCTGATCGCCGCCCGGGACGACGACGACCGGCTCAGCGAGAAGGAACTGGTCGACAGCCTCTACCTCATGATCGCCGCCGGCCAGGAGACCACGACCGGCGTGATCTGCAACGCCGCCGCCGCACTGCTCGACCACCCCGACCAGCTCGCCCACATCCGGTCCGGCCGTGCGAGCTGGACCGACGCCGTCGACGAGACCGTCCGGGTGCACAACCCCGCCGCGTACATCCCGCTGCGGTTCGCCGTCGACGACATCACCCTCGACGACGGCGTCACCATCGAGCGGGGCGACGCGATCATCGTCAACTTCGCCGCGCCCGGTCTCGACCCCGAGCGCTACGGCGACGACGCCGCGACCTTCGACCTCCTGCGTGCCGACCGTGACTCCCTCGCCTTCGGTCACGGCGTCCACCGCTGCCTCGGCATGCCCCTCGGGCGGATGGAGGCGGCCATCGCCCTGGAGGCGCTCTTCGGCAGGTTCCCCGGGATGCGGCTCGCCCGCCCCGTCGCGGACCTCCACCCCATGCCGACCTTCCTCTTCAACGGGTACGCCGCCCTGCCGGTGGTACTGCGACCCGAGTGAACCCGTCCCCCCGAGGCGGGTGTTGACGCGGAGCGAACGCGATGCGCCCCGTGGCCGGCTCCGGCTGCGGGGCGCCGTCGTGCGGCTGCGGGGCGCCGTCGAGTGCGGCGCCGCGCGAGCTGGTGCCGATGGGATCCGGGCACACACCGTCACGATCGGTGGACCCACGGTCGACTTCGCTTCGGGAGGCGTATAGAAACCGCTGTGGCGGTTTGATAATCTGCCCACGCGCGGGAACGGCCGGCAGGCCCAGCGGGGGCATCCCGGGCACGGTCACCGGTCCCCTGCGGAGTGACGGAGCGCCCCATGGCCAAGCAGGAGCGAGCGGTGCGGACACGCAACGCGCTCATCGAGTCCGCCGCCGAGCTGTTCGACCGGGAAGGCTTCGAGACGGCCTCCCTGTCCATGATCAGCGCCAGGGCCGGGGTCAGCAGCGGTGCGTTGCACTTCCACTTCGCCAGCAAGGCGGACCTCGCCGACGCGGTCGGCCAGGCGGCGGCCCTGCGGCTGGGCCGGATCACCTCCCAGGACACCACCGACACGTTGCAGTCCCTCATCGACGCGACCTACGCCCTCGTGCGGGCGCTCGGCCAGGACGCGGTCCTGCGCGCCGGGTTCGATCTCGGTGACGGGGCCGGCCGGATGCGCTCCGGCGCCGGGCTGCGCCGCGCTTGGCAGGAGTGGGTGGAGCAGGTGCTGACCAAGGCCGACAGCGAGGGCGCCCTCGCGCACGGGGTCTCCGCGCAGGACGCGGCCGCGGCGGTCGTCGCCGCGACCGCCGGCCTCGAATCCCTCGGCCGGCACGATCCGCGCTGGCTCACCGCGGACGCCCTGACCCGCTTCTGGCGGCTGCTGCTGCCCCGGGTGGCGGGCACGGCCACGCTGCGGACACTGCGGCCGTCGGGGAGCGGGGGGATGTGGCGGGGCGGTGAGGGGATGAGCGCGTAGGGGGTCGGCCGGGGCGCCTGATGACTCGGGGGCGGGTGTCGTCCGCCGGGTGCGGGGTCTCGGTGGCTGGTCGCGCCTGCGCGGCGGAGCCGCGTGTGTCACCGCCCCGCCGCGCGGACGCGCACGTGCCGTGCAGCACCCGCCCCCGAGCTGCCAGGCGCCCCGCTCACCGCCCCGGCGCCGCCGGCCGGGTGAGCGCTTTCCTCACCGGGGGGCCCACGGCGGCGTGAGAGCAAAGTTCCTTCGCGGTCACCCGGTGCCACAGCGCGGAAACGCGCCCTCCCTACCTTCGGACGCATCAGCCATCCCCCAGCACGTCCGAGCCCGGAGAACCGTGGAGGCGTCATGACAGCCCCGAGCACAGCCCCCGCTGCCAGTAGGGGAGGCCGCTGGATCCATCACTGGGATCCGGAGGACGAGACCTTCTGGAACACGACCGGCGAGCAGGTCGCCCGCCGCAACCTGTTCTTCTCCGTCCTCTCCGAGCACATCGGCTTCTCGGTCTGGACCGTCTGGTCGGTGATGGTCCTCTTCATGGGACCCGAGTACGGGCTCACCCCGGCCGACAAGTTCTTCATCGTCTCGATGGCCACCCTGGTCGGCGCCCTCGCACGCATCCCCTACACGTTCGCGGTGGCGGTCTTCGGCGGCCGCAACTGGACGGTCGTCTCGGCGAGTCTGCTGCTCATCCCGACCGTCGCCGCCTTCGCCGTGATGGAGCCGGGCACGTCGTTCACCACGTTCCTGGTCTGCGCGATGCTCGCCGGCATCGGCGGCGGCAACTTCGCCTCCTCCATGACCAACATCAACGCCTTCTTCCCCCTGCGGAAGAAGGGGTGGGCGCTCGGCCTCAACGCGGGCGGCGGCAACATCGGCGTCCCGGTCGTGCAGCTCATCGGCCTCGCCGTCATCGGCGCCGGCGGCGGCCCGCGTGTCCTGCTCGGGATCTACATCCCGCTCATCGTGATCGCCGCGGCCCTCGCCTGGCTCAAGATGGACAACATCGCGTCGATGAAGAACGACACCGGCGCCGCCAGGGAAGCCGTCAAGGACGCCCACACCTGGATCATGTCCTTCCTCTACATCGGCACCTTCGGCTCCTTCATCGGCTACAGCTTCGCCTTCGGCCTCGTCCTGCAGACCCAGTTCGGCCGGACGCCGCTGCAGGCCGCGTACGTCACCTTCATCGGCCCGCTGCTCGGCTCGCTGATCCGGCCCGTGGGCGGCGCCCTCGCCGACAAGTACGGCGGCGCCAGGATCACCCTGTGGAACTACGTGGCCATGGCCGGCGCCACCGGGGTCATCGTCCTCGCCTCCATGCAGAAGTCGCTGCCCCTGTTCACCACCGCGTTCATCGCGCTGTTCGTCCTCAGCGGCCTCGGCAACGGCTCCACCTTCAAGATGATCCCGGGCATCTTCCAGGCCAAGGCCCTCGCCAAGGGGCTCCGGGGCGAGGAGGCCGCAGCCTACGGACGCCGCCTGTCCGGCGCCACCATGGGCATCATCGGCGCGGTGGGCGCGCTCGGCGGCCTCGGCATCAACCTGGCCTTCCGCCAGTCCTTCCTCACCGTCGGCTCCGGCACCGGCGCCTTCGTCGGCTTCCTCGCCTTCTACGGGCTCTGCTTCGCGGTGACCTGGGCCGTATACCTTCGCCGGACGGCCGCCAAGGCGGTCACCGCGACGGCCGAGACGGGGACGAAGGCGCAGCTCAGCTACGCCGAGGTGTGACCTCGCCCAGGGCGTGACACGTGTGACGTAACACCAGCGACATCAACCCGAACCGAGCCTGTCACGCGGCGTTGACAGGCTCGCTCGGCATGCAGGTGCCAGAGCCAGGTACGACGACTCGGGCGGGACGAGAGCCATGTACGACAAACAGCAGCAACCAGACCACGGCCCCCTGGCGGGGTTCACGGTGGGCGTGACAGCCGCGCGCCGCGCCGACGAACTGGGGGCCCTGCTCCAGCGTCGCGGTGCGTCCGTCCTCCACGCGCCGGCCCTCCGCATCGTGCCGCTCTCCGACGACAGCGAACTGCTCGCCGCCACCAAGGACCTGCTCGCCCAGGCACCCGACATCGTGGTGGCGACCACCGCCATCGGTTTCCGCGGCTGGATCGAGGCGGCCGACGGCTGGGGCCTCGGCGAGGCACTCCTGGACTGCCTCCGGGGCGTCGAGGTCCTGGCGCGCGGACCGAAGGTGAAGGGAGCGGTGCGGGCCGCGGGCCTCACCGAGGAGTGGTCCCCCTCCTCCGAATCGATGGCGGAGGTACTGGACCGGCTGCTGGACCACGGGGTGGAGGGCCGCCGCATCGCCGTCCAGCTGCACGGCGAACCCCTGCCCGGCTTCGTGGAGTCGCTGCGGGCCGCCGGGGCGGAGGTCGTCGGCGTCCCCGTCTACCGCTGGCTGCCGCCGGAGGACCTCACCCCGGTCGACCGCCTCCTCGAAGCGACCGTCGGCCGCGGCATCGACGCCCTCACCTTCACCAGCGCCCCCGCCGCGGCCTCGCTGCTGTCCCGCGCCGAGGACCGGGGGCTCCTGCCGGACCTGCTCGACGCCCTCCGCCACGACGTACTCCCCGCCTGCGTCGGCCCGGTGACGGCCCTTCCCCTCCAGGCCCACGGCATCGACACCGTGCAGCCCGAACGGTTCCGCCTCGGCCCCCTCGTCCAACTCCTGTGCCAGGACCTCCCCACCCGCGCCCGCGCCCTGCCCGTCGCCGGTCACCGTGTGGAGATCCGCGGCCACGCGGTCCTGGTCGACGGCGCCCTGCGCCCCGTCCCGCCCGCCGGCATGTCCCTGCTCCGCGCGCTGGCCCGCCGCCCCGGCTGGGTCGTCCCCCGCTCCGAACTCCTCAAGGCGCTCCCCGGCGCCGGCCGCGACGAACACGCCGTGGAGACGGCGATGGCCCGTCTGCGCACGGCGTTGGGCACGCCGAAGCTCATCCAGACGGTGGTGAAACGCGGGTACCGGCTGGCGCTGGACCCGGCGGCGGACACGAAGTACGGGGCACCGGGCGCCTCGTAGCCCGCGGGCGCGCTGGTGCGTGGTTTCTCGCGCGGGGCGGTGACACCTGCGGCTCCGCCGCGCGGGCGCGACCAGCCACGACGCACCCGCACCCGCCGACGCACCCGCGCCGCCGGGCCATCAGGCGCCCGGCCACGTGCGACACGGCGCCGTAGCGGGTACGAACACCTGAGCGCCCCCCGACGCGGTGACCCCTAGGCGGTGACAGGCCCATGTCCTACACCCCCCGCTTCGACTGCGGCCGTCGCTGCCTGGACCTCCTGGCCACCAGCCATCCCGAGGAGCACCTCACCTCCCCCGGGGACCTGCGCCGCTGGATCACCGCCGCCGCCCTCGTGCCCGAGGACACCCCGCTCGACCACGTCACCCCCGACTGGCTGCCCGCCTTCCAGGAACTGCGCGGTCACACAGCCCGGTTGGTGCACCCGGTGGCATCCCCCACCACCCGGTCCGACCCCGACGCGTACGAGGCGTCCCTCGCCAGGGTCAACGACCTGGCGAGACCCGCGCCCCCCGCCCCCGTGGCCGTCCGCACGGACACCGGTGTCCTCACCCGCGCCCTCGCGCACACCCCCGACCGGGCCGCCCTCCTCGCCGTCGTCGCCCGGGACACCGTCGAGTTGCTCACCGACCCCGTCGCCTGTGCGGGCCTGCGCCAGTGCGCCGGGGACAACTGCCCCATCGTGTACGTCGACACGTCCCGGGGACGCCGCCGCCGCTGGTGCTCCAGCGAGATCTGCGGCAACCGCGAGCGGGTGGCCCGCCACCGCCGCCGTACGGCCCTTTCACGCGCGTAGACCGGGTACCTTCCGCCCCGCTTCCCCCCGTTTGGCGCCGTATTGCCCATCTGGCCTGCTGGGCTTGGCAGTTGGGCGGCCGTTCGGCCCGCGTGAAGAAGTGGTAGTGCTCTTTTTCACACCGCGGGATCCGCGTCTTCACAATTCCCGCCCTCCCGTGCGGGTTTTGAAACCGTTTTGGGATCTCTTGTCCCTCGGTGGCCCCACCAACCACACGTTTAATCGAGAAAGTTGTGGCTCGACTCTGAACACACAACTGGTTACCTACGTATCCCGATGTGAGCGACCGACTGGGGGAACCCCCGGACACCGGAGGTAGCCGTGCGCAAGGATTCCGCTGTGGCCGATGACCGCCCGCACAGGGCACGACATCGCGCATCACAGCCCTCAGAGCCAGACGAGGAGCTGATGCGCGCGCTGTACCGCGAGCACGCTGGACCCTTGCTCGCGTACGTGCTGCGTCTGGTCGCGGGCGACCGCCAGCGCGCCGAGGACGTCGTGCAGGAAACTCTCATCAGGGCCTGGAAGAACGCCGGTCAGCTCAATCGAGCGACCGGATCGGTACGCCCCTGGCTGGTGACGGTCGCACGCCGCATCGTCATCGACGGCCACCGCAGCCGGCAGGCCCGGCCGCAGGAGGTCGACCCGTCGCCGCTGGAGGTCATCCCCGCGGAGGACGAGATCGACAAGGCGTTGTGGCTGATGACACTGTCGGACGCGCTGGACGACCTGACCCCTGCACACAGGGAAGTCCTGGTCGAGACCTATTTCAAAGGGCGTACGGTCAATGAGGCGGCCGAGACGCTTGGCATCCCCAGTGGAACCGTCCGCTCACGGGTGTTCTACGCCCTGCGGTCGATGAAGCTGGCTCTGGAGGAGCGCGGGGTGACGGCATGAGCAACATCTACGGGGGGTATGGACCGGGAATGCCCGGGTCTGTGCAAGGAGCCCAAGGTTCCGGCGACAACATCCACGAAACCGTCGGCGCGTACGCCCTCGGAATACTGGACGACGCCGAGGCCACACAATTCGAGGCCCATCTCGCCACGTGCGAGTGGTGCGGTCAGCAGCTCGACGAGCTGGCCGGCATGGAACCGATGCTGGCCGCCCTCGCCGACCTGCCCGCGGCCCAGGGGACACCGGCGATCGGTGAGTCCCTGGCGGCGAAACCGAGCCCGAAGCTCTCGGACCGGCTGGTCGGCGAGGTCGTCCAGCACCGGGCCAAGAAGAGCCGGCGCAACTTCTTCATGCTCGCGGCCGGTATCGCCGCGATCGTCGCGGGTCCCACCGCGGTGTTCGCGACGACCGGCGGAGGCGACGACGGCAAGACGGCGGCGCCGCTGGCCGCCAACCCGGCCAAGGACGCCTTCATGGGGATCAAGTCCGCGGACAAGGTCTCCTCCACGGACGCGGCCAGCCAGGTCAGCGCCACGGTCGCCACCCAGGAGAAGGCGTGGGGCACCCACGCGGTCCTGGAGCTGAAGAACGTCAAGGGCCCGGAGAAGTGCTCGCTGATCGCCGTCGGCAAGAACGGCGAGCGGGAGACGGTCACCTCCTGGTCCGTCCCGACCTGGGGTTACGGCATCAAGGACGCCAAGACGGAGCAGGCCAGGAACCCGCTCTACGTCGAGGGCGGCGCCGCCTTCACCCCGGACGAGATCGACCACTACGAGGTCCTGACCTTCTCCGGCAAGAAGCTGGTCCAGGTCGAGGCGTAACCGACCGGTGCCCCGCGTCCCCGCGTCTTTCGGGGGCGCGGGGCACCGGCTGTTCCCCCCGAGGGCTACCGTCGCGTACGGTGGACGGCTGCCCAGCACGTCAGAAGGGGGCCCGGGTGGCCGCTCAGGTTCAGCAGGAAACGCTCGACTCCGCTCACGACTCCGTCCGTGAGCGGGAGATCGGCGTCGAACAGGAACATCTGGACCGGGTGTACCGGCGTCTCGAGGAGAAGATCCACGAGGCGGAGTTCCTGATGAACGACGCGGCCCAGCGCGGTCAGGTCGGCACCCCCGGCGCACTCGCCGAGCGGGACGCCCAGGTCTTCCGCGCGGGCATCCACCTGAACCGGCTGAACAACGAGTTCGAGGACTTCCTCTTCGGCCGTATCGACCTCCTCCTCGGCAAGGACGGCAAGAAGGGCCCGGACGGCGCGTACACCGCCGTCGAGCCCGCCGAGGGCGCGGTCCGCCCCGACAACACCGCCGACATCGCCGAGACCCTGCACATCGGCCGCATCGGCGTCCTCGACGCCGAGTACGCGCCGCTGGTCATCGACTGGCGGGCCCCCGCCGCCGCACCCTTCTACCGCTCGACCCCCGTCGACCCCGGCCGGGTCGTGCGCCGCCGCGTCATCCGCTCCAAGGGTCGCAAGGTGCTCGGCGTCGAGGACGACCTGATGCGCCCCGAGCTGACGGCGCGCCTCGACGGCCGCGAGCTGGCCGTCGTCGGAGACGGCGCCCTCATGGCCGCCCTCGGCCAGGCCCGCAGCCACACCATGCGGGACATCGTCGCCTCCATCCAGGCCGAGCAGGACCTGGTGATCCGTGCCCCCGCCGCCTCCGTGACGTACGTCGAGGGCGGGCCCGGCACCGGTAAGACCGCCGTCGCCCTGCACCGTGCCGCGTACCTGCTCTACCAGGACCGGCGCCGGTACGCGGGCGGCATCCTCATCGTCTCCCCGACCCCGCTGCTGGTCGCGTACACCGAGGGCGTCCTGCCCTCGCTCGGCGAGGAGGGGCAGGTCGCCATCCGCGCGATCGGCTCCCTCGCCGAAGACGCGGGCGGCGCGGAGGCCACCCTGTACGACTCCCCGGCGGTGGCCCGCGCCAAGGGTTCGTACCGCATGCTCAAGGTGCTGCGGAAGGCGGCCCGGGGCGCGCTGGAGCGGAGCGACGCGCCCACCCGGCTCCGCGTCGTCGCCTTCGGCCGCCGGCTGGAGCTGGAGGCCGAGGAACTGGACCGCGTCCGCCGTACCGCGCTCGGCGGCACCGCCCCCGTCAACCTGCTGCGCCCGCGCGCCCGCAAGCTCCTCCTCGACGCCCTGTGGGACCGCTCGGGCGCCGCGGGACGCCACACCGACCCCGAACTCGCCGCAGAGCTCCGCTCCTCCTTCGACGAGGACATCACGACCGAGGACGACTTCCTCGCCTTCCTCGACGCATGGTGGCCCGAGCTGACGCCGCGCGCGGTCCTCACCGCCATGGCCGACGAGCGCCGCCTCGGCCGCTGGGCCCGGCGCGTCCTCAACCCGGGCGAGATCCGCCGGGTCGCCCGCTCCCTCAAGCGGGACGGCCTGTCGGTCCACGACGTCGCCATGCTCGACGAGCTGCAGGCGATCCTCGGCATGCCCGCCCGCCCCCGCAGGAAGCGCGAACTCGACCCGCTCGACCAGCTCACGGGCCTGGAGGAACTGATGCCCGTGCGCGAGGAGACCCAGCGCGAGCGCGCCGAGCGGCTGGCCCAGGAGCGCACCGAGTACGCGCACATCATCGTCGACGAGGCGCAGGACCTGACCCCGATGCAGTGGCGCATGGTGGGCCGCCGCGGCCGGCACGCCACCTGGACGGTCGTGGGCGACCCCGCCCAGTCCTCCTGGTCCGACCCCGACGAGGCGGCCCAGGCCCGCGACGAGGCGCTGGGCACCCGCCCGCGCCGGCGCTTCACCCTGACCGTCAACTACCGCAACCCGGCCGAGATCGCCGAGTTGGCGGCGAAGGTGCTGGCGCTGGCGATGCCGGGCACCGAGTCCCCGTCCGCGGTCCGCTCCACCGGCGTGGAGCCCCGCTTCGTCACCGTCCAGCGCGACACCCTGGCCCGCACGGTGCGCGCGGAGGCCGCGCGGCTGCTGGACCTCGTCGACGGCACGGTCGGCGTGGTCGTCGCGATGAACCGCCGGGAGGAGGCCGCCCGCTGGCTGGCCGGCCTCGGCGACCGCGTCGTCGCCCTCGGCAGCCTGGAGGCGAAGGGCCTGGAGTACGACGCGACGGTGGTCGTCTCCCCGGCGGAGATCGCCGACGAGTCCCCGGCGGGCCTGCGGGTGCTGTACGTGGCGCTGACGCGGGCGACACAGCAGCTGACGGTCGTCTCGGCGGAGCGGGACGACCCGGACGCGAACGGCGTACCGGACCTGCTGCGCGACTGAGACGGGAACCTCGAAAACAACTCCCGTGCGGGAATGGCCTTACGGGATCTGTTTGTTAGCCTGGGTGATGGCACCGGCTCGATCCAAGCCCCCGGGCCCAACCTTCGTCGCTGAGAGCGACCACTTGCCGCGAGGCGAGCATGGCGGGTCGGTGCCACTGGACATGAGCAGTACGCGAAGAGGTCCACGTCCTTGTGACGTGGACCTCTTTCTGTTGAGAACACAACGTTCTCAATCCCGCCGGGCTAACGCCTACTCGGCGGTAGGTGCGACGATCGGACGGCAAAACGCAGTAAACGCAGTAGCGAAAGCAGAGGAAGTCGGCCATGGCAACGGCGCCCAGCGTCTCCTACTCGATGACGGTCCGCCTGGAGGTGCCCGCGAGCGGAACCGCGGTCTCCCAGCTCACCACGGCCGTCGAGTCCAACGGAGGCTCGGTGACCGGCCTCGACGTGACCGCCTCCGGCCACGAGAAGCTCCGTATCGACGTCACCATCGCGGCCACCTCCACCGCGCACGCCGACGAGATCGTCGAGCAGCTGCGCCACATCGAGGGCGTCACGCTCGGCAAGGTCTCCGACCGTACCTTCCTGATGCACCTCGGCGGCAAGATCGAGATGGCGTCGAAGCACCCCATCCGCAACCGTGACGACCTCTCCATGGTCTACACGCCCGGTGTGGCCCGCGTCTGCATGGCGATCGCCGAGAACCCCGAGGACGCCCGCCGCCTCACCATCAAGCGCAACTCCGTTGCGGTCGTGACGGACGGCTCCGCCGTCCTCGGCCTCGGCAACATCGGCCCCAAGGCCGCTCTGCCCGTGATGGAGGGCAAGGCGGCCCTCTTCAAGCGGTTCGCCGGCATCGACGCCTGGCCGATCTGCCTCGACACCCAGGACACCGACGCGATCGTCGAGATCGTCAAGGCGATCGCCCCCGGCTTCGCCGGCATCAACCTGGAGGACATCTCCGCGCCCCGCTGCTTCGAGATCGAGGCCCGGCTGCGCGAGGCCCTCGACATCCCGGTCTTCCACGACGACCAGCACGGCACCGCGATCGTCGTCCTCGCCGCCCTCACCAACGCGCTGCGCGTGGCGGGCAAGGGCATCGGCGACATCCGCGTCGTCATGTCCGGCGCCGGCGCGGCCGGCACGGCCATCCTCAAGCTGCTCATCGCCGCGGGTGTGAAGAACGCCGTCGTCGCCGACATCCACGGTGTCGTGCACTGCGACCGCGCGGACCTGGTCGACGCCGCCGCCGACTCCCCGCTGCGCTGGATCGCCGACAACACCAACCCCGAGGGCCTCACCGGCACGCTGAAGGAGGCCGTGCACGGCGCGGACGTCTTCATCGGCGTCTCCGCCCCGAACGTCCTCGACGGCGACGACGTGGCCGCCATGGCCGACAACGCGATCGTGTTCGCGCTCGCGAACCCGGACCCCGAGGTCGACCCCGCGGTGGCCCGTCAGACGGCGGCCGTCGTGGCCACCGGCCGCTCCGACTTCCCGAACCAGATCAACAACGTGCTGGTCTTCCCGGGCGTCTTCCGCGGCCTCCTCGACGCCCAGTCCCGCACCGTGAACACGGAGATGATGCTCGCCGCCGCGAAGGCCCTCGCCGACGTCGTCAGCGAGGACGAGCTGAACCCGAACTACATCATCCCGAGCGTCTTCAACGACAAGGTCGCGGGAGCGGTCGCCGGGGCGGTCCGCGAGGCCGCGAAGGCCGCCGGCGCCACGGCCTGACCCCGGCCGCGGGGCGGCCGTGCGGCGGCTCCGGCCGACTGTGACGGTCACCACGATGGGCCCGGATCCCGGCGCGTCGCGGGGATCCGGGCCTGTCGTGCGCCTAGGGTGGCGGCCAGTCCGCCGTCGTGGCGGGCCCGAGCGGGACCGGCGTGGACATGGCGCTTTTCGTGTGACTCCCTTGGGTGTTCGTGTGACTCCCATGGGTGCCGGATTGGCTTTCCCGCCGCAGGTGAGTGCAGGATGCGTCCCTGGGCGCGAGGGTCTGACGACGGACCCGGGTCCGCCTCAACGGCAAGAAGAACACGGGAGTAACAACATGAACCGCAGTGAGCTGGTGGCCGCGCTGGCCGACCGCGCCGAGGTGACCCGCAAGGACGCCGACGCCGTGCTGGCCGCGTTCGCCGACGTCGTCGGTGACATCGTCTCCAAGGGCGACGAGAAGGTCACCATCCCCGGTTTCCTGACCTTCGAGCGCACCCACCGTGCCGCTCGCACCGCGCGTAACCCGCAGACCGGCGACCCGATCCAGATCCCCGCCGGCTACAGCGTGAAGGTCTCCGCGGGCAGCAAGCTCAAGGAAGCCGCCAAGGGCAAGTGATCCCGCCGCCCGTGCGCCGTGGGACGGCGCACGAGGCCCGGTGACACCAGTGGGGCGGTCTCCCGACACCGGGAGACCGCCCCACAGACGTTCTCGGGCAGCGCCGCGGCCGAGCGCCCTGCCCGGCGGGGAGCGGCGCTGTCGTGTGCGGCGTGGGGCTGCTGGGCCGCAGCGTCAGCCGAGTGCCTTGCCCGGCAGTTCCACCTTCGCGCCCAGCTCCACGAGCTTCTCCATGAAGTTCTCGTAGCCGCGGTTGATGAGGTCGATGCCGTGGACACGGGACGTGCCCTGGGCCGCGAGGGCCGCGATCAGGTACGAGAAGCCGCCGCGGAGGTCGGGGATGACCAGGTCGGCGCCCTGGAGCTTCGTCGGGCCCGACACGACCGCCGAGTGCAGGAAGTTCCGCTGGCCGAAGCGGCAGTCGGAGCCGCCGAGGCACTCGCGGTAGAGCTGGATGTGCGCGCCCATCTGGTTCAGCGCGGACGTGAAGCCCAGCCGGGACTCGTAGACCGTCTCGTGGATGATCGACAGACCCGTGGCCTGCGTCAGGGCCACGACCAGGGGCTGCTGCCAGTCGGTCTGGAAACCGGGGTGGACGTCCGTCTCCAGGGCGATCGACTTCAGCTGGCCGCCGGGGTGCCAGAAGCGGATGCCCTCGTCGTCGATCTCGAACGCGCCCCCCACCTTCCGGTAGGTGTTCAGGAACGTCATCATCGAGCGCTGCTGGGCGCCCCGCACGTAGATGTCACCCTCCGTGGCCAGCGCGGCGGACGCCCAGGAAGCGGCCTCCAGCCGGTCCGGGAGGGCCTTGTGGGTGTAGCCGCCGAGCGAGTCCACACCGGTGATGCGGATCGTGCGGTCGGTGTCCATCGCGATGATGGAGCCCATCTTCTGCAGGACGCAGATCAGGTCCTCGATCTCCGGCTCGATCGCCGCGTTCGACAGCTCCGTCACGCCCTCGGCGAGGACGGCCGTGAGCAGCACCTGCTCGGTCGCGCCGACCGAGGGGTACGGCAGCCGGATCTTCGTGCCCCGCAGCCGCCGCGGGGCCTCCAGGTACTGGCCGTCCTCCCGCTTCTCGATCTTCGCGCCGAACTGCCGCAGCACCTCGAAGTGGAAGTCGATCGGCCGGCCGCCGATGTCGCAGCCGCCGAGACCGGGGATGAAGGCGTGGCCGATCCGGTGCAGCAGCGGACCGCAGAACAGGATCGGGATGCGCGAGGACCCGGCGTGGGCGTCGATGTCGGCGACGTTCGCGCTCTCCACGTTCGTCGGGTCCATCACCAGCTCGCCCGGTTCGTCCCCCGGGCGTACCGTTACGCCATGGAGCTGCAGCAGCCCGCGCACCACCCGGACGTCGCGGATGTCGGGGACGTTGCGCAGCCGGCTCGGACCGCTGCCGAGCAGCGCGGCGACCATGGCCTTGGGTACGAGGTTCTTCGCACCGCGGACACGGATCTCGCCACTGAGCGGGGTGCCGCCGTGTACAAGCAGTACGTCGTCAGAGCCGTTGACGGTCATGAATCTCGCGTTCCGTGGAGTAGGGCAGAGGGTTTCACGGCGTGGGGGACCGACCGGTTTTCCCGTGGTGCGGGAGCCGTTTCGGCGTGGGCCGGAAGGGCTAGCGTAAACGCCGCCCACCCCCCTTCCGTAAGCCCGAGTACTTCTCAGCCACGTCATGAGTTCGCCACAACACGAACCGTTGACCGCCGGGTACATGGGGTCACCGAACCGGATGTGCGCGGGGGCCGCACCGGTGCGCCCTGAACTGCGTTCACCCCGCTCCCGGGATTGGCTCCCCGTACACGGGCAGGATGCGGGATCATGTCTGGCATGACCGAGGTGTCCTCGCTCACAGGGCGGCTGCTCGTGGCCACGCCCGCCCTGGCGGACCCGAACTTCGACCGCGCTGTGGTGCTGCTCCTCGACCACGACGAGGAGGGCTCGCTCGGGGTGGTCCTCAACCGCCCCACCCCGGTGGACGTCGGGGACATCCTGGAGGGCTGGGCGGAACTCGCCGGCGAACCCGGGGTCGTCTTCCAGGGCGGCCCGGTGTCCCTGGACTCGGCGCTCGGCGTCGCGGTGATTCCCGGCGGCGGCCCCGTCGACCGGGCGCCGCTCGGCTGGCGGCGCGTCCACGGCGCGATCGGGCTCGTCGACCTGGAGGCCCCGCCGGAACTCCTCGCCTCGGCGCTCGGCTCGCTGCGCATCTTCGCCGGCTACGCGGGCTGGGGCCCCGGCCAGTTGGAGGACGAACTGGTCGAGGGCGCCTGGTACGTCGTCGAGTCGGAACCCGGCGACGTGTCGTCCCCGTCGCCCGAACGGCTCTGGCGGGAGGTCCTGCGCCGCCAGCGCAGCGAACTCGCGATGGTGGCCACGTACCCCGACGACCCTTCGCTCAACTGATGCGGGTGAGCCCCAGTACCCTTGGCGTCATGAGCACTCTTGAGCCCGAGCGCGGTACTGGTACGGGGACCCTCGTCGAGCCGACGCCGCAGGTGTCGCACGGCGACGGTGACCACGAGCGCTTCGCCCACTACGTCCAGAAGGACAAGATCATGGCGAGCGCGCTCGACGGCACGCCCGTCGTGGCGTTGTGCGGCAAGGTGTGGGTACCGGGGCGCGACCCGAAGAAGTACCCCGTGTGCCCCATGTGCAAGGAGATCTTCGACTCGCTCGGCGCGGGCGGCGGGGACGACGAGGGCGGCGGCAAGAAGTAGCGGCCGGCCGCGCGACCGCGGTGCCCGGGAGCGGGTACCGCGGTCTTTGCTGCGTCGCCGCCCGGCCCGGCGCCCGAGAACAGTGGCCCCCGAGTCACCGGGCGCCCGGTCTTGGTCATAAGTGGTCGAGACCTCTTGTGGTCATGTTCATGTGCTCCATAGCCTCCGGTGTGTTGCAGAGAGCAGAACGCCCGTTGCAGAGAATGCAACACTCCGCTCCCCCCTCCGGAGGACCCCGCGCCATGAAGCTCGCCGCCCGACTCGTCGCCCCCATGGCGGCTCTCGCTCTCGCGGGGCTCACCGCCTGCGCCCCCGGGACGTCCGACAACTCGTCCGCAGCGAAGGACGACAGGACCGGCACCCTGCGGCTCTGGCTCTTCCGGGAAGTGAGCAACGAGCCGAAGGAGAAGGTCGTCGACCAGGTCGTCGACGCCTTCGAGAAGGCACACGACGGCGCGAGGGTCACGGTCGAGTACATCCCCGTCGAGAGCCGCGCCGAACGCATGAAGGCCGCCTTCAACGACCCGAAGAGCGCCCCCGACGTCGTCGAGTACGGCAACACGGACACCGCCGGCCACGTCAAGGACGGCGGACTCGCCGACGTCACTGCGGAGTTCAACGGCTGGTCCGACGCCAAGGACTCCGACCCGACCGCCCGGACCTCCGTCACCGTCGACGGCAAGGTCTACGGCGCCCCCTTCTTCGTGGGCGTCCGCGCCCTGTACTACCGCACGGACGTCTTCGACGAACTCGGCATCGAGCCGCCGAAGACCCTCGACGAGGTGAAGACCGCCGCGCAGCGGATCCGCGCGGCCAGGCCCGAGCTGTACGGGCTCGTCGTCGGCGGCGCCTACACCTACGGCGCGATGCCCTTCGTCTGGGCCCACGGCGGCGAGATGGCCGAGGGCCGGGGCGGCTCGTACGCCGCCACCATCGACAGCGACGCCGCCCGCGAGGGCATCGAGGCGTACACCTCGCTGTTCGGCGACGACAACTGCCCCGCCGCCAAGTGCGCCGGCATGGGCGGCAACGACACGGTCACCGCGTTCGCCGCGGGCAAGGCCGGCATGGCCATCGGCGGTGACTTCAGCCACGCGGCCATCGAGGCCGGCAAGGTCAAGGGCGCGTACGCGGTCGTGCCGCTGCCGGGCGTGAAGTCCGGTTCGGTGGCCCCGGCGTTCGCGGGCGGCAACAACATCGGCGTACTCAGGAGCACCACGCACCGCACGCTCGCCGTCGACCTGATGAAGCGGCTCGCGTCCAAGCGGACCCAGAGCGCGCTCTTCGACGCGATGGGCTTCCTGCCGACGTACACCGACGTCCGGGCCGAGGCGGCGAAGAAGGAGCCGTTCATCGCGCCGTTCGTGAAGACGCTGTCCTCGGGGACCAGGTTCGTGCCGGTCTCGCCCGCGTGGGCCCGGATCGACGCCTCGCTCGTACTGCCGACGATGTTCCAGGAGATCGTCAGCGGCAAGAAGGACGTGGACGAGGCGTCCGAGGACGCTGCGGACCGGATGAACGACGCGTTCAGCTCCGTCGGGTGACGCCGGTGGCCACCGGCCCGCGTTCCCGGGGTGCCGCCGGCTGGACTCCCTGGCTCTATCTCGCCCCCGCGCTGGTCGTGCTCGGCGCGCTGCTCGTCCACCCCGTCGGCCAACTCGGCCTGATCTCCCTGCTGGAGTACACCCAGGCGCAGGCCAGCGGCGGAGAGCCGACCTCCTTCCGGGGAGCCGGCAACTACGCCGAACTCTTCGCGGACGACCGGTTCCGGCAGGTGTTGCTGACCACCGTCGGCTTCGCCGCGGCCTGTGTGGTGTCCACGCTGGCCGTCGGCTGCGCCCTGGCCGTGCTGCTGACCCGGGTGCGGGCCGTGCCACGGCTGGCGCTGATGCTGGCCGCGCTGGGCGCGTGGGCGACCCCGGCGGTCACCGGCTCGACGGTGTGGCTGCTGCTGTTCGACCCCGACTTCGGCCCCGTCAACCGGGTGCTCGGGCTGGGCGACCACTCGTGGACGTACGGGCGGTACAGCGCCTTCCTGCTCGTCCTGCTGGAAGTGGTCTGGTGCTCCTTCCCGTTCGTGATGGTGACGGTCTACGCGGGCATCCGGGCCGTCCCGTCCGAGATCCTGGAGGCGGCGGCCCTCGACGGTGCCTCACAGTGGCGGATCTGGCGGTCGGTGCTCGCCCCGGTGCTCCGCCCGATCCTCGTCGTCGTCACCGTCCAGTCGATCATCTGGGACTTCAAGGTCTTCACCCAGGTCTATGTGATGACGGGCGGCGGCGGTATCGCCGGGCAGAACCTCGTACTGAACGTGTACGCCTACCAAAAGGCCTTCGCCGCCTCCGAGTACGGTCTCGGTTCGGCGATCGGCGTGGTGATGCTGGTGATTCTCCTGGCCGTCACCCTGGTGTATTTGCGGCTGCTCCGCGGACAGGGGGAGGAGTGGTGAATTCGACGGGATCACCGCGCCGTCCGAGGCAGCCCCGGCGGCTCGTCGCGGAGGCGTCCGCCCTGCTCATCGCGGCGGTGGTGGCCTTTCCGCTCTACTGGATGGTGTTGAGCGCCCTCAGACCGGCGGGGGAGATCGAGTCGGCCGAGTCCCGGCCCTGGACGCTCGCGCCGACCCTCGATTCCTTCCGCCGGGTCCTCGGGCAGCAGGAATTCGGCCGCTACTTCCTCAACAGCCTTGTCGTCGCCTGCGCCGTGGTGATCGCCTCCGGGCTGATCGCCTTTCTCGCGGCGACGGCGGTGACACGATTCCGCTTCCGTTTCCGGACCACCTTGCTGATCATGTTCCTGATCGCCCAGGCGGTGCCCGTGGAGGCGCTCACCATCCCCTTGTTCTTCCTCATGCGGGACACCGGCCAACTCAACACCCTGGGTGCGCTGATCCTGCCCCACATCGCTTTCTCCCTGCCCTTCGCGATCTGGATGCTGAGGGGCTTCGTGAAGGCCGTACCGGAGTCCCTGGAGGAGGCCGCGCAGCTCGACGGCGCGAGCCGTTCCCGATTCCTGTGGCGGATCCTTTTCCCGCTCGTCCTGCCGGGCCTGGTCGCCACCAGCGTCTTCTCCTTCATCTCCACCTGGAACGACTTCCTGTTCGCCAAGTCGTTCATCATCAGCGACACCTCCCGGTCGACGTTGCCGATGGCCCTGCTCGTCTACTTCGAGCCGGAAGAACCCGACTGGGGCGGCGTGATGGCGGCGTCCACGGTGATGACGATCCCGGTGCTGGTCTTCTTCGTACTCGTCCAGCGACGACTGGTCTCCGGACTGGGCGGAGCGGTCAAGGAGTGATGTGAGCGAACCCGACGGAACCGAACTGATTCCGGCGCCCCGGCGCCTCGTGCGCGACGGCGCCCGCCGCGGCCGGCTGCACCAGGGGACCCGGCTGGTGGCCGGTCCCGGCACCGAGGGCGTCGCGCGCTGGCTGCGGGCGACGCTCGGCGCGGCGACCGGACTCACCTTCCCGGACGGCGGCGGGGCCGCGCCCCGGCTCACGCTGAGCGTCGAGCCGGACCTGCCGCCGGAGGGCTACCGCGTCGTCACCGGCGCCGCCGACCACCTGATCCAGGGCGGCGACGCGGCCGGCGTCCTGTGGGGCGCGCAGACCTTCCGGCAGCTGCTCGGGCCCGACGCCCACCGGCGGGCGCCCCTGCGGCCCGGCCGCGCCTGGGACCTCCCCGCGGTCACCGTGGAGGACGCCCCCCGCTTCGCCTGGCGCGGCCTCATGCTCGACGTCGCCCGGCACTTCCTGCCGAAGGACCAGGTGCTGCGCCATCTCGATCTGATGGCCGCGCACAAACTCAACGTCCTCCACCTCCACCTGACGGACGACCAGGGCTGGCGGATCGAGATCGAGCGGTACCCGAGGCTCACGGAGATCGGTTCATGGCGGGCCCGCACGAACTTCGGTCACAGGGCGTCACCGCTGTGGGAGGAGAAGCCGCACGGCGGTCACTACACGCGTGACGACCTCCGCGAGATCGTCGCCTACGCCGCCGAACGGCACATCACCGTGGTCCCCGAGATCGACATCCCGGGACACAGCCAGGCCGCGATCGCCGCGTACCCGGAACTCGGCAACACCGATGTCGTCGACACGAGCGCCCTCACCGTCTGGGACACCTGGGGCGTCAGCGAGAACGTCCTCGCGCCCACGGACCACACCCTGCGCTTCTACGAGGGGGTCCTGGAGGAGGTCCTGGACCTCTTCCCCTCGACGTTCGTGCACCTCGGCGGCGACGAGTGCGTCAAGGACCAGTGGAAGCGGTCGGCCACCGCGCAGGCGCGCATCCGGGAGCTCGGACTGGAGGGCGAGGACGGTCTGCAGGCGTGGTTCGTGCGGCACTTCGACAACTGGCTGACGGCGCGCGGGCGTCGCCTGATCGGATGGGACGAGATCCTGCAGGGCGGCCTCGCGCCGGGTGCGGCCGTGTCGTCCTGGCGGGGCTACGCGGGCGGTGTCACGGCGGCCCGCGCGGGCCACGACGTGGTCATGTGCCCCGAGCAGCACGTGTACCTGGACCACCGTCAGCACGACGGCCCCGACGAGCCGGTCCCGATCGGCTACGTGCGCACCCTGGAGGACGTCTTCCGGTTCGAGCCGGTTCCACCGGAGTTGACGCCCGAGGAGGCGCGGCACGTGCTGGGCACCCAGGCCAACGTGTGGACCGAGGTGATGGAGGACCCCGCGCGCGTGGACTACCAGGTGTTCCCGCGGCTCGTGGCCTTCGCCGAGGTGGCCTGGAGCCGGCTGCCCGCGTCCGCCGAACGGGACTTCGCCGACTTCGAGCGGAGGATGACCTCTCACTATCGCCGACTTGACGCCCTGGGGGTCGGTTATCGGCCGCCCGGCGGGCCCCGCCCGTGGCAGCGGCGACCCGGTGTACTCGGACGCCCGATCGAGGGGGCGCCCCCGAACGTGTGAGGCGGCGGCGCCCGCGCGCGTCCGAAAGCCGATGCCCCGCGCGACGACCCTCACCTGGAACAAGAGCCGCAAGAATCGCCGAAGGATGGCAAAAAGCACCTGTGGGAGATGTCTTGCCAAACCGGACCATCGCCGGGGTGAGGTGGGCGAATGCCTCCTAGCGGACCCCCGCGTTCGGGCCTCGCGAGAATGTGCCAGAGTTGCCACGTCCGCCCTGTCAGCACGTACCGTACGGCCAACACAGGCGGACCAGGTGGGGCAGCGGGAAGGGGCAGCCGGTTTGACCACGCACGCACCGCAGGCGGCGCAGGCCGTGACCCTGCCCGGCTCGCTCGACGAGGCCGTGGCGGCCCTCGCCGCCATGCCCTGGGCGGTTCCGGTGGCGGGTGGCACGGACCTCATGACCGCGGTCAACTCCGGGCAGCTCAGGCCCGCCGCGCTGGTCGGGCTGGGCAGGATCAGCGAGATCCGCGGCTGGCAGTACCAGGACGGGCACGCGCTGCTCGGCGCCGGACTGACGCACGCCCGGATGGGGCGCCCGGACTTCGCGGCGCTGATTCCGGCGCTCGCCGCCGCCGCGCGCGCCGCCGGACCGCCGCAGATCCGCAACGCGGGCACCCTCGGCGGCAACATCGCGACGGCCGCCCCCACCGGGGACGCGCTGCCGGTACTGGCCGCCCTGGAGGCCACGCTCGTCATCGCGGGCCCGGGCGGGGCCCGCCGTGAGATGCCCGTCTCCCACCTGCTGGCCGGCATGGAGATGCTCCGCCCCGGCGAGCTGATCGGGTACGTGCGCGTGCCGCTGCTGCACGCCCCCCAGGTCTTCCTGAAGGCCACCGGGCGGACCGGCCCCGGCCGCGCCGCCGCCTCGGTCGCCCTCGTGCTCGACCCCGCCCGGCGCGGCGTGCGGTGCGCCGTCGGCGCCATAGCGCCGATGCCGCTGCGCCCGCTGGACGCCGAGGCGTGGGTCGCCGGGCTGATCGACTGGGACGGCGAGCGCACCCTGGTCCCCGAGGCGCTGCAGGCCTTCGGCGAGTACGTCGCCGCCGCCTGCATCCCGGACCCGGCCCCCGAGGTCGACGGCTCCGTGACACCGCTTCCGCCCGCCGTACTGCACCTGCGGCGCACCGTCGCCGCGCTGGCCCGACGAGCACTGGGGAGGGCGCTGTCGTGACCGACGACCAGCACGGAGAGGGCACCCCGCAGCAGGGGGGCCAGAGCGGCTGGGAGCGACTGCCGCAGGGCGACTACGACGACGGCGCCACCACCTTCGTTCAGCTCCCCGAGGGGGGCATCGACGCGCTGCTCGCCGCCGACAGCCCGCTCGCCGCGCCCGGTCACGGCTATGTGCCGCCGCCCATAGCGGCCAACCCGCACGGCGGGGCCGGGACCGACCCGTCCGGCTCGGGCTCCTGGGCGATGCCGTCCGAGGGCACCCAGTGGCACGACCCGAACGCTGGGCGGCAGCAGCCCCCGGCGCAGGACGGGTTCACGTACGAGCCCGGCTCGACCGGGCAGTGGACGTTCGAGGAGCCCGCCGCGCGGGAAGGCGCCGCGCCCGGTCACGACGTGACCGGCGAGTGGTCGATTCCGGTCGCCGGGGGCGACCTTCCGGACGAATCGGGCGAGTTCAGTGCCTCGGCCCTGGTCGAGCAGTGGGGCGGCACCCCGCCCGCCACCCTGCCCGGCGGCGCCCCCGCGCCCTGGGCGACCGAGCAGATCGGCACCGCGTGGACCGCGCCGCCGCCCGCGGCGCGCGCCGAGGAGGGCGCCGCCGAGGAGGCCCCGGCCGACGCGCCCGCCGAGGCCCCCGACGAGCCCTCCGACGCCTCTGAGGAGCCCTCCGGCGCCCCTGTTGAGGCACCGGCCCCCGAGGCGCCCGAGGAGGCCCCCGAGGCCGCCCGGGAGCCCGCCGCGGACTCCGGGACCGCCACCGGGGCCGACGGCGACCCCACGGGCCCGCAGGAGCCGGGGACGCCCGCCGAGGGGTCCGGCGCCGAGGCACCCGGCACCGAGGGTGCGGACGCCGCGGACCCGGCCGCCGAGCCCGCCCCGCCCCCGCACGACGACCACCCCCTCGCCTCGTACGTCCTGAGCGTCAACGGCGCCGACCGGCCCGTCACCGACGCCTGGATCGGCGAGTCGCTGCTCTACGTGCTGCGCGAGCGGCTCGGCCTCGCGGGCGCCAAGGACGGCTGCTCGCAGGGCGAGTGCGGCGCGTGCAACGTCCAGGTCGACGGCCGGCTCGTGGCCTCCTGCCTGGTGCCCGCCGTCACCGCCGCGAGCAGCGAGGTGCGCACCGTCGAGGGCCTCGCCGTCGACGGACAGCCCTCCGACGTGCAGCGGGCGCTCGCCCGGTGCGGCGCCGTGCAGTGCGGCTTCTGCGTGCCCGGCATGGCGATGACCGTGCACGACCTCCTGGAGGGCAACCCGGCGCCCACCGAACTCGAGGCCCGCCAGGCGCTGTGCGGCAACCTCTGCCGCTGCTCCGGCTACCGCGGCGTGCTGGCGGCCGTCCGCGAGGTCGTCGCCGAACGCGAGGCGCGCGCGGCCGGCGACGGCGACACCGGCGCCGACACCGACGAGGCACGCATCCCGCACCAGGCGGGCCCCGGCGCGGGCGGCGTCAACCCGGCGGCCTACGAGGCCCAGGGCGCTCCGCCCGCGGCCCCGCACGACCCCGGCTCGTCGTACGGCGGCCAGGGGCTGTCCTTCGGCGGCCAGGACGACACGTACGGCGGTCAGGGGCAGTCGTTCGGCGGTCACGGCGACACGTACGGCGGTCAGGGGCAGTCGTTCGGCGGCCAGGACCAGTCGTTCGGGGGTCAGGACCAGTCGTTCGGGGGTCACGACGACTCCTACGGCGGTCAGGGGCAGTCGTTCGGCGGCCCTGGTGACACCTACGGCGGTCAGGGCCAGAACTTCGGCGGCCACGACCAGTCGTTCGGGGGCCAGAACCAGTCGTTCGTCGGTCAGGGCGACACGTACGGCGGTCAGGGGCAGTCGTTCGGCGGCCCTGGTGACACCTACGGCGGTCAGGGCCAGAACTTCGGCGATCAGGACCAGTCGTTCGGCCAGGACGGAGGCCAGGCGTGAGCAACGACGCAGCCACCGCGACGCCCGCGGTCACCGGCACCGCCGGCACCGCCGGGGACGCCGCGCCCGCACCGGAGGCGCTGCCGCACGGACTGGGCGTGTCCCTGCCGTCCGCCGACGCCCGCGCGAAGTCCGAGGGCACCTTCCCGTACGCGGCCGACCTGTGGGCCGAGGGCCTGCTGTGGGCCGCCGTCCTGCGCTCACCGCACCCGCACGCGCGCATCGTGTCCATCGACACGTCGCACGCCCGCGAGATGCCCGGCGTCCGGGCCGTCGTCACCCACGAGGACGTGCCGGGCACCCCGCTGCACGGCCGCGGCAGGATCGACCGGCCGGTGTTCGCCTCCGAGGTCGTGCGCCACCACGGCGAGCCCATCGCGGCCGTCGCCGCCGACCACCCGGACACCGCGCGGATGGCCGCCGCCGCCGTCATCGTCGAGTACGAGGTGCTCGACCCGGTGATCGACCCGGAGCAGGCCTTCGAGGCCGAGCCGCTGCACCCCGACGGCAACCTGATCCGGCATATCCCGCTGCGCCACGGCGACCCCGAGGCCTCCGGCGAGGTGGTCGTCGAGGGGCAGTACCGCATCGGCCGCCAGGACCCGGCCCCCATCGGCGCCGAGGCCGGCCTCGCCGTGCCCCGCCCCGACGGCGGTGTCGAGCTGTACATCGGCTCCACCGACCCGCACACCGACCGCGACACCGCCGCCGCCGTGTACGGCCTGGCCCCCGACCGCGTGAAGATCGTCGTCACCGGGGTGCCCGGCGCCACCGCCGACCGCGAGGACCAGGGCTTCCAGCTCCCCCTCGGTCTGCTGGCGCTGAAGACCGGCTGCCCGGTCAAGCTGACCGCCACCCGCGAGGAGTCCTTCCTGGGCCACGCGCACCGGCACCCGACACTCCTGCGGTACCGCCACCACGCGGACGCCGAGGGCAGGCTCGTCAAGGTCGAGGCCCAGATCCTGCTGGACGGGGGCGCGTACGCCGACACCTCGTCCGAGGCCCTGGCGGCGGCCGTGTCGTTCGCCTGCGGCCCGTACGTGGTCCCCAACGCCTTCATCGAGGGCTGGGTGGTCCGCACCAACAACCCGCCCTCCGGCCATGTCCGCGGCGAGGGCGCCATGCAGGTGTGCGCCGCGTACGAGGCGCAGATGGACAAGCTCGCCAAGAAGCTGGGCCTCGACCCGGCCGAGCTGCGCATGCGCAACGTGATGTCCACGGGTGACGTGCTGCCGACCGGGCAGTCCGTGACCTGCCCGGCCCCGGTCGCCGAACTCCTCGAAGCGGTCCGGGAGTTCCCGCTCCCGGCACTGCCGAAGGACACTCCCGAGGAGGAGTGGCTGCTGCCGGGCGGCCCCGAGGGCGCGGGCGAGCCGGGCGCGGTCCGGCGCGGCGTCGGCTACGGCCTCGGCATGGTCCACATGCTCGGCGCGGAGGGCGCCGACGAGGTCTCCACCGCCACCGTGAAGGTCCACGACGGCATCGCGACCGTGCTGTGCGCGGCCGTCGACACCGGCCAGGGCTTCTCCACCCTGGCCCGGCAGATCGTCCAGGAGACCCTCGGCATCGACGAGGTCCACATCGCCCAGGTCGACACCGACCAGCCCCCCGCGGGCGCCGGCTGCCGGGGCCGCCACACCTGGGTGTCGGGCGGCGCGGTGGAACGCGCGGCGAAGATGGTCCGCACACAGCTGCTGCAGCCCCTGGCCCACAAGTTCGGCATGTCCACGGAGCTGCTGCAGATCACCGACGGCAAGATCACGTCGTACGACGGTGTCCTGTCGACGACGGTCGCGGAGGCCCTCGACGGCAAGGAACTGTGGGCCACCGCACAGTGCCGCCCGCACCCCACCGAGCCGCTGGACGGCGCGGGCCAGGGCGACGCGTTCGTGGGCATGGCCTTCTGCGCGATCCGCGCGGTCGTGGACGTCGACATCGAACTCGGCTCCGTACGGGTCGTGGAGCTGGCGATCGCCCAGGACGTGGGCCGGGTCCTCAACCCCGCCCAGCTCGCCGCCCGGATCGAGGCGGGCGTCACCCAGGGCGTCGGTATCGCGCTGACGGAGAACCTGCGCACCCCGCGCGGTCTGATCCGCCACCCCGACCTCACCGGCTACTCCCTGCCGACCGCGCTCGACGCCCCCGACATCCGGATCGTCAAGCTGGTGGAGGAGCGGGACGTGGTGGCTCCCTTCGGCGCGAAGGCGGCCAGCGCGGTGCCGGTGGTCACCTCCCCGGCGGCCGTCGCCTCCGCCGTCCGGGCCGCGACGGGCCGTCCCGTGAACCGCCTGCCGATCCGCCCGCAGGCGGCGGTCGTGACGGGGGCCTGAGCGGTCCCCGTCCGCCACGACCGGTCCCGGGCGGTCCCCGGGTGAGCGCGCCGTGGCCGGTGTTCGCGGGTACGGCGGGCGTTGTCGGTGGGGCGGCGTAAGGTTCTGGGAGTGGGACGGCAACGGCCGCTGGGCGGCGCGGTGTTGTCCCCTGCCGGGGGGAAGCGCGCCGCGCACCATGTGCTGGGGGAGCCGAGAGCACGATGACGATGGGGACCATGGGCCTGACGGACCTGAACGACCTGACGGACCTGACCGTGACCGCCGGACCGGCGACACTGTCGGGACTGGCACTGGACCTGCCCGCCCTGCTGCTGGACGAGGAGTTCGGCCGGAGCAGGGTGTGGCGTTTCGAGGACTTCGACTTCCCGGCGACGCTCACGCACGAGCCGACCCGCCGCTTCCTGCGCGACATGGGCCTGCCCGAGGAGCACGCCCTGTTCCAGTTCGACACGGACGTCCCGCTGCCGACCCTCGCCGAGTACTACGCGCACGAACGCCCCGCGTTCCCCGCCGGCCGGCTTCCCGCCGAGGCGGACCGACTGATCCGTCTCGGCCACTTCGTCGAGGGCAACAGCATCGTCCTCGACGGCACGACGGGCGCCGCCCACAACTGGAGCGAGCCCGAGTCCACGCTCTGCCCGCTGCACGCCGACATCTCCACGTTCGCCTTCACCCTCTGGCTCCTCCAGCGGGAGAAGCGCGAGAGGACGGCGACGGGCTGCTGGGTGGAAACCCTCCGCAACGAGGCCTGCGCCGGCGGCTGACCCCCGCCCCGCCCCCGCCCCACGGCGAACACGACCATGGCCGGCCGCTGTACAGCGGCCGGCCATGTCTCACCTGGAGGCCATGGCGGGATTCGAACCCACGTAACTCGCTTTGCAGGCGAGCCCCTGAACCACTCGGGCACACGGCCGGGACGGTGCGATCGTGGTGCTTCGGGTGATTGCTCCGTGCGCGATGAGTCGACCATAGGCGGGGGAGCGGGCGGGGCTCAAGGCGTGGGCGGGGGCTGCAACGGGACTGCCATACGCCGTTCATGAAAGGGCGTGGCATGGGGTGCCTGGGGTGCTCTGGAGTGCCCGGTGTTCGTGGGGGTGCGTGGGGGTTCGTGGGGAAGTAGGGGCGGGGGCGTACGACCAAGGTCGGACGGGGGCCGGGACTCCGGACAGGGGTCAATGTCGGGCACGCCCCTTACGCTGGCGGGCATGAGTGCTCTGAGGCCGCGTGGCACGGACGTCGCGAGGGACGCTGATCCGGTGGTTGTCGGCGAGCGGGCGGAGGGGGTGCTGGGGCGCTCCTACCGGGCGCTCAGCGTCGGCATCGTCTCCGTCGTGCTGCTGATCGCGTTCGAGGCGATGGCGGTCGGGACGGCCATGCCGGTCGCCGCACGGGAGCTGGACGGGGTCTCGGCGTACGGCTTCGTGTTCTCGGCGTACTTCACCACCAGCCTGTTCGGCATGGTGCTGTCCGGGCAGTGGTCGGACCTGCGGGGGCCGCTCGGGCCGCTGACCGCGGGCATCGCCGCGTTCGCCGCAGGACTGCTGCTGTCCGGCACCGCGGGCGCGATGTGGCTGTTCATCCTCGGCCGGGCCGTCCAGGGACTCGGGGGCGGCCTCGTCATCGTCGCGCTGTACGTGGTGGTGGGCCGGGCGTACCCGGAGCGGCTGCGGCCGTCCATCATGGCGGGGTTCGCCGCGAGCTGGATCATCCCCTCCGTCGTCGGTCCGCTCGCCGCGGGCGCGGTCACCGAACAGCTGGGCTGGCGCTGGGTCTTCGTGGGCATCCCGGTCCTGGTTGTGCTGCCGCTGGGGCTGGCGCTGCCCCAGATACGGCGCCGGGCGTCGGGACCGGTCGGCGGCCCGGCGCCCGGCCCCGCGCCCCGGCCCGACGTCCACCCCGCGGTGTCGCCGTCCCCGGACGGCTCCCCGTCACCGGACGGCGCCCCCTCCGGGGCGCACCCCGCCCCGTCCCCGGCGCCTGCCGCCGCCACGGCCGCTGCCTCCGCTCCGGTCCCACCCCCACCCCATCCCCCGTCCCTCTCCCCGCGCCCCTCCTTCGACCGCCGCCGCATCCGGCTCGCCCTCGGTATCTCGGTGGGGGCCGGGCTCCTGCAGTACGCGGCGCAGGACCTGCGGTGGCTGTCGGTCCTGCCGGCGGCCGTCGGGGTGGCGCTGCTGGTCCCGGCCGTGCTGGGGCTGCTGCCGAGGGGGACGTACCGGGCGGTGCGGGGTCTGCCCTCCGTGGTGCTGCTGCGCGGGGTGGCGGCGGGGTCGTTCGTCGCGGCCGAGTCGTTCGTGCCGCTGATGCTGGTCACCCAGCGGGGGCTGTCGCCGACGCTCGCCGGGTTCTCGCTCGCGGCGGGTGGCGGGGCCTGGGCGCTGGGGTCGTGGGTGCAGGCGCGGGCGCGCGTGGAGCCTTACCGGGAGCGGTTGATGACGACGGGGATGGTGGTGGTCGCGGCGGCGATCGTCACCGTGCCCAGTGTGCTGATCGAGACGGTGCCGGTGTGGACCGTGGCCGTCGCCTGGGCCTTCGGGTGCTTCGGGATGGGCCTCGTCATCTCCTCCACCAGCGTGCTGCTGCTCAAGCTCTCCGCCCCGGAGGAGGCCGGCACGAACTCCGCCGCGCTCCAGATCTCCGACGGCCTCTCCAACGCGCTGCTGCTGGCGGCCGGCGGCGCCGCCTTCGCCGCGCTCGGCGGCGGCGCGGCCGGCCACACGGTCACCACGGCCGGCGGCAGCGGCTCCCACCCGGCCGCGTTCGTCGCCGTGTTCCTGCCGATGGCGGCCGTGGCGCTCCTGGGGGCGTGGGTGACGACGCGACTGCGGGAGCGGACCTAGGTGGTACCACTATGACCCCATCGAGTGGTACTGTTTTGGTATGGCTATGAACCTGCGTCTCCGTGATGACCAGACGGAAGCACTCAAGCTGCGCGCCGAGGAGGAGGGTGTCAGCATGCACGCCATAGTGCTCAGGGCCGTGGACGACTACCTTGCTCGGACCGCTCATGAGGCGCTGGTCCGCAAGGCGGCCAAGGAACAGACCGCGAAGTGGGCCGAACTGCTGGAGCGGCTCAAGTGACGTATGTCTACCTGTCGGCAGAGGACGTCCTGGCCATCGCCGAACTCGCGGTCGATGACCAGGACGTCGTCATTCGTGACGCGGGTCTGCTGGAGTCGGCCGTGCACCGGCCCTCCGCCTCGATGTTCGGACAGGAGGCGTACGGCGACCTGTTCGACAAGGCGGCGGCGCTCCTGCAGTCACTCACGATCAACCGTCCCTTCGTCGACGGGAACAAGCGCACGGCGTGGACGTCCTGTGCCGTCTTCCTGGCCATGAACGGTGCGCAGCTCCGACCGGACATCGAGGCCGCCGAACGTCTGGTGATCGCCGTGGCCACCGGGGACATGGATGAGGTCAAGGCGATCTCCGAGGTGCTGCGAGGGCTGGCCGGGCAGCCGGTGTGAGGTGGATCCCATCGCCGGGGGAGCGGGTGTCGTACGCGCGTTGACGAGGTGCCGCCGCCGGTAGGGTGGCCCGGTTGTCATACGTAGCCGAGCCGGCCGAGCCGCTGTGGCAGGGCCGCTCGCCGCTACCCCACCGAGCCGCCCGACCACAGATCACAGACCGGAGACCGTGACTACCTCCCGCCCGTCGCCCAACGCCACCCTCAACGGAGGGCCCTCCGGGCCCGCGCCCATGACCGCTTCCTCGAACCACCACCTCTCACCCGCCTTCCCCGGCCGCGCCCCCTGGGGTACCGCCAGCAAGCTGCGTGCCTGGCAGCAAGGGGCGATGGAGAAGTACATCCAGGAGCAGCCGCGGGACTTCCTCGCGGTCGCGACGCCCGGCGCCGGGAAGACCACCTTCGCGCTGACGCTCGCGTCCTGGCTGCTGCACCACCACGTCGTGCAGCAGGTGACCGTCGTGGCGCCGACCGAGCACCTGAAGAAGCAGTGGGCGGAAGCGGCGGCGCGGATAGGGATCAAGCTGGACCCCGAGTACAGCGCGGGGCCGCTCGGCCGGGAGTACGACGGGGTCGCCGTCACCTACGCCGGTGTCGGCGTGCGCCCCATGCTGCACCGCAACCGCAGCGAACAGCGCAAGACCCTCGTCATCCTCGACGAGATCCACCACGCCGGCGACAGCAAGTCCTGGGGCGAGGCATGCCTGGAGGCGTTCGAACCGGCCACGCGGCGGCTCGCCCTCACGGGTACGCCCTTCCGGTCCGACACCAACCCCATCCCGTTCGTGACGTACGAGGAGGGGCAGGACGGCATCCGGCGGTCCTCCGCCGACTACACCTACGGTTACGGCAACGCGCTCGCCGACAACGTCGTGCGGCCCGTCATCTTCCTCTCCTACAGCGGCAACATGCGCTGGCGCACCAAGGCCGGCGACGAGATCGCGGCACGGCTCGGCGAGCCCATGACCAAGGACGCCATCAGCCAGGCGTGGCGCACCGCGCTCGATCCGCGCGGCGAGTGGATGCCGAGCGTGCTGCGCGCCGCCGACCAGCGGCTCACCGAGGTCAGGAAGGCCATCCCGGACGCGGGCGCCCTCGTCATCGCCTCCGACCAGGAGTCGGCGCGCGCCTACGCCAAGCTCATCCGGGAGATCACCGGCCACGCGGCGACCCTCGTCCTGTCCGACGACTCCGGCGCCTCGGACCGCATCGACGAGTTCAGCCACAGCACCGACCGCTGGATGGTCGCCGTCCGCATGGTGTCCGAGGGCGTCGACGTGCCGCGGCTCGCGGTCGGGGTGTACGCCACCACCATCTCCACGCCTCTCTTCTTCGCGCAGGCCGTCGGGCGTTTCGTGCGGTCCCGGCGGCGCGGCGAGACCGCGTCCGTGTTCCTGCCGACCGTGCCCGACCTGCTCGGCTTCGCGAACGAGATGGAACGCGAACGCGACCACGTCCTCGACAAGCCCAAGAAGGGCGGCGAGGAGGACCCGTACGCCGAGGAGGACAAGCTCCTCGCCGAGGCGGAGCGGCAGCAGGACGAGGACACCGGCGAGCAGGACATGCTGCCGTTCGAGGCGCTGGAGTCCGACGCGGTCTTCGACCGGGTCATGTACAACGGCGCCGAGTTCGGTATGCAGGCCCACCCGGGCAGCGAGGAGGAGCAGGACTACCTCGGGATCCCGGGGCTCCTCGAACCCGACCAGGTGCAACTGCTGCTGCAGAAGCGGCAGGCCCGGCAGATCGCGCACAGCCGCCGGAAGCCGGACGCGGAGGCCGACCTCGTCGAGCTGCCCGCCGACCGCCGGCCCGTCGTCACCCACAAGGAACTCCTCGAACTGCGCAAGCAGCTCAACAGCATGGTCGGCGCGTACTCCCACCAGAGCGGCAAGCCGCACGGCGTCATCCACACCGAGGTACGGCGGGTGTGCGGCGGACCGCCGAGCGCCGAGGCCACCGCGGGGCAACTGCGGCAGCGCATCGCCAAGGTGCAGGAGTGGGCCACCCGCATGAAGTGACGGCGGCACGCGGCCGGACCGTCGGCCGCGCGGGGTACGGGGCGTGGGGGACGACGGCCGCCCGTACGGCGCGCGGGGGTACGGGGCGTGGGGGACGACGGCCGCCCGTACGGCGTGTGGGGATGTCCGCGCGCCGGGCGGCACGCGGTGCGTGTCCGGTGAGGTGCGCCCCTACATTTTGCGACAAATCGAAGTAGTCCGTACCGCTCCTTGACCGGATTCTGGACGGAGTCTTCCGCTCAGCGAACCGGCTCGTCTACTGTCCCGCTACGCAAACGCCCCGTGGCAGCGCCGCCGCGGAGCGCAGCCGTGAAGCGACTCCGCCCGGAAGCCAACCGGGTCCAGCCGATCGGCGGCCTCTGTAGCGCGTCGCCGACGGGACCGGTGACGCATCCCTCGCGAAGGGGGCCGCCGCCCTCACCACGAAGGAGTGGGCGTCGTGACCGCGGAGACCTCTCAGACGCTGGATCGGGGACTGCGTGTCCTCAAACTTCTCGCCGACACCGACCACGGGCTGACCGTCACCGAACTGTCCAACAAGCTCGGGGTCAACCGGACCGTCGTGTACCGCCTGCTCGCCACCCTGGAGCAGCACTCTCTCGTACGGCGTGACCTGGGCGGACGTGCCCGGGTCGGGCTCGGTGTGCTCCGCCTGGGCCGCCAGGTGCACCCGCTGGTGCGGGAGGCCGCGCTGCCGGCGCTGCGGTCGCTCGCGGAGGACATCGGTGCCACCGCGCACCTCACCCTCGTCGACGGCACGGAAGCGTTGGCCGTGGCCGTCGTCGAGCCGACGTGGACCGACTACCACGTCGCCTATCGGGCCGGATTCCGTCATGCGCTGGACCGGGGGGCCGCCGGACGCGCGATCCTGTCGGCCCGTCAGCAGCCGGGGGACTGGCCCGGGTACGCGCTCACGCACGGTGAGCTGGAGGCCGGGGCGAGCGGCGCCGCGGCACCCCTGCTCGGCGTGACCGGCGTCGAGGGCAGCGTCGGGGTCGTCATGCTGGCGGACGCGGTGCCGGAGCGGGTGGGGCCGCGTGTGATGGACGCGGCCCGAGAGGTGGCCGACGCGCTCCGCTGACGCGGGCGGCGGGCCGACAGCGGGCCGAGAGGGCGGGCGGCGCTCCGCTGACACGTGCGGCGGGCGCCCGGCGCCGGGCGGCGGGCCGAGCCGAGGCACCCCCGTGACCCCGGCTCCCCGTGCCCCGGCCCCCTGGCGTCGGCTCCCCGCGACCAGGATTCCGGGGACTCCGCCCGCCCTACGCTCGGCGCTCGCCCCGCGCTGCCTCCAGGGTGCCGGGCGCCTCCAGTGTCTCCAGCCACTCCAGGACCAGCTTCGCGAAGGTCTCCGGCTGTTCCATGGCGGCGTAGTGGCCCGTGCCCTCGATGGCCGTGGCGCGGCCCGGACCGGCGACCGTGGTGGTGAGGCGTTCGGCCATGGCGACGATGTCGGGGGCGTCGAGGGCGCCGTTGACCGCGAGGACCGGGACGGTGATGCCCGCGGCGCGCGCCCAGGTGTCCGTCACCGGGACGTGCCAGTCCGTCTCGCCGAGGCTGTGCTTGGAGACGGTGGCGCGGTTCATCTCCCGCACGCGGCGCACCAGCTCGGCGTCCACGTCGTCCACGGTCCGGTACGGGCCCACGACGGCCTCGGTGGCGACGTCGAGCCAGGTCTCGATGTCCCCGGCCATCAGGGCGCCGTAGTAGCGGGTGACCGAGTCCTTCGTCCAGGGGTCCGTGAACTCGGGCTCGCTGGTGCCGACGTTGCTGACGACGAGGGCCCGTACGAGGTCCGGATGCTCCAGCGCGGTGTCGACCGCGATACCCCCGCCCATCGACATGCCGATCAGTACGGCGGGTCCGGTGTCGAGGTGGCGCAGCAGCGCGGCGAGGTCGTCGGTGAACCGGAACGGCCTGCTCGCGTTGGCCGAGGCGCCGTGGCCGCGCGCGTCCGGTGTGATCACGCGGTGGTGGGCCGAGAGCGGCGGGACGAGATCGCGCCACATACGGCGGTCGGCGAAGCCGCCGTGCAGCAGGACCAGGGGGAGGCCCGTGCCGGTGTCGCCGTAGGCGAGCGGGCCGTCGTCGGATGCGAACGTGTGTACCTGCCATACCTGCGAGGCATCAGTCATGACAACTAAGGTGTCATCTTGCGAGTGGAATGGCAACCCAGGTGTCATCCTGGGCGGGTGACACAGAACGAGAGCGACAACGAGACCGGTACGGCCGCCCGCACCACCGACCAGGACCGGCCGCTTCCGCCGGAGGTCCTCGCCGGGCGGCTGTACGAGGTGTTCGCCGTCCTCGGCCCCCTGTACCGCCGGGTCACCAAGGCCGTGGAGCTGAAGGCGCCGACCGTGGGGCTCTCCATCGGCGTACGGGCCGTACTGGAGCTGCTGCGGGCCAGGGGACCCCTGACCGTGCCGCAGATGGGGCGGACCCTGGCGGTGAGCCGGCAGTTCGTGCAGCGGATGGTCAACGAGGCGGCGGACGGCGACCTCGTCGAGGCCGTCCCCAACCCGGCCCACCAGCGGTCGTCCCTGATCCGGCTGACGGACGCCGGACGCACCGCCATCGACGACCTCATCGCCCGGGAGAGCCGACTGATGGCGCGGGTCGGGGGCGACATCACCGGCGCGGACATCGACACCTGTGTGCATGTGCTCACCCAGATGCTCGCGGTCTTCGAGGACGCCGAAGGGAAGTGAGTTCCGGCACCCCGGCCGGGCCCGCCCCCCCCACCACCCCCCGGCCGGAACCACGCGTCGCGTTAGATTGACCCCGTGCTCTCTCGCCTCTCCCGTCTTTCGCGTCCCGCCGCCGTGGCCGTCTGTGCCGTGCCCGTCGTGGGGCTGCTCGCGACGGTCGCGTTCGCGCCGTTGCCGTTCACCATCGCGCAGCCCGGCATGACGGCGAACGTCCTCGGCGAGAACAAGGGCGAGCCGGTGATCACCGTCTCCGGCGCCCCGACCCGGCGGACCACCGGCGAACTGCGCATGACGACCATCGTGGCCACCGGCCCCGACGCCGACGTCGGCCTCGGCGACGTGCTCGACAACTGGTTCCGCGCCGACCGGGCCGTCATGCCGCGCGACGCGGTCTACCCGAGCGGCGAGTCCGTGAAGGAGATCGAGGAGTACAACGCGGCCGAGATGAAGAAGTCCCAGGACACGGCCACCGAGGCGGCCCTCGCCTACCTCGGTGAGGACGCCGACGACGTCAAGGTCACCCTGCGGCTCGCCGACGTCGGCGGCCCCAGCGCCGGTCTGCTGTTCTCCCTCGGCATCGTCGACAAGCTCGACGGCGACGGCACCGGCGGCGACCTCACCGGCGGCCGGGTCATCGCCGGTACGGGGACCATCGACAGCTCCGGCAAGGTCGGCGCCGTCGGCGGCGTGCCCCTCAAGACCCAGGCCGCCCGCCGTGACGGCGCCACGGTCTTCCTGGTGCCCAGGGCCGAGTGCGCCGACGCGAAGGCCGAGCTGCCGAAGGGGCTCAGGCTCATCCCGGTGACCACGCTGAAGAACGCGGTCAGCTCCCTGGTGGCCCTGGAGACGGGCAAGGGGTCCGTCCCGAGCTGCTGACCCGGACCGGCCGCCGTTCAGGAGGCGGGGCCGCGCACCCGGAACTGCATGAGGCGTTAGGGCCAGCCCGCCTCGGTGTTCCACTGGCTCAACGACAGGTTGAGGTCGTCGAGCGTCGACCCGGGAATGACATGGCCGCCGTACAGCTGCGCCACATGGCTGTCGTCCTCGCTGCCCCAGGCGGTGCCCCGCAGCAGGGTGCGGGGGTGGGCGGTGACCAGGCCCTCGATGCGGCCGCCACCAGCAGCATTCCTCACGGTGACCGCCCACTACAGCGTGCAGATCTGGTACACCGACCTCGACCGGGCGCTCGCCGACGCCCACGGCACCATCAGCCGCACCCAGTGGGCCCGCCGCTTCCCCCGCCTCGACTACGAGCCGCCCTGCCCGCGCCGCACGTGACGAACCCCTCCGCCACCATCCACTCCAACGCCACCTCGTGCGGATCCTCCCCCTCCACGTCGACCCTGGCGTTCAGCTTCCGGGCCACGTCGTTGTCCAGCCTCGCCGTGACGGGCGCCAGGACGCCGGCGATCCCCGGCCACTTCCGCAGGGTCGCGGAGTTGATCTCGGGCGCCGCGTTGTAGTGCGGGAAGAACCGCCGGTCGTCCTCCATCACGGCGAGCCGCATCGACGCGATGCGCCCGTCGGTGGTGTACACCTCCCCGTACACGCAACTGCCCTTCGCCGCCTGCGTGTAGATGATGCCGGTGTCCATCTGGGCGATGTTCCCGGCGGGCAGGCTCATGCCGTACGCCTTCTGCAGGCCCGGCAGTCCGTCCGCGCGGTTGGCGAACTCGCCCTCCACGCACAGGGTGACGGCGCCCGGGTCCCGCGCCGCGAGGGCGGCCACCTCGGAGAGGTTCCTCGTGCCGTACCGGTCGGCGTTGGCGCGGTTCAGGGCGAGCGCGTACGTGTTGTCCAGGGCCGACGGCGGCAGCCAGGTCACCCCGTTCCGCAGGTCCGCCGCGCGCACCGCCTCCCACTGCCGGCGCGGATCGGCGATGGGGGCGCTGTTGCCCTGGTACGTGATCCAGGCGGTGCCCGTGTACTCGTACATGGCGTCCGCCTCCCCGCTGCGCACCGCCTCCCGGGCGCCGAAGGACCCCTGGATGCCGGTCCGGTCGACCACCTCCGCGCCGGCCGCCTGGAAGGCGATGCCCATGACCGCCCCGAGGATCAGGTTCTCCGTGAAGTCCTTCGACGTCACGGTCAGCTCGGCGCCCTCCAGAGGCCGGCCCCGTCCGACGGAGCCCGGCCGCACGTCGTCGGTCATGGGGGAGCCGCTGGTCAGCCCGCACCCGGTGACCGCCAGCAGCGCGCAGAGCAGGACGGCCGCACGCGGCGCCGACCCGCCCCGCCTCACGGGCCCTCCTGAAGGCCCCGCGGCCGCAGCAGCACCTCCGCGAGCGAGGCCAGCCAGTCCACCAGCAGGGCCAGCGCCACCGTGAGGACCGAGCCCAGGACGAGGACGGGCATGCGCTGGTTGGTGATGCCGGTGGTGATCAGTACGCCGAGGCCGCCGCCCCCGCCGAAGGCGGCGAGGGTGGCCGTGCCGACGTTCAGGACGAGGGCGGTGCGGACGCCCGCGAGGATCAGCGGCACGGCCAGCGGGAGTTCCACCCGGACGAGCACCTCCGCGGGTGACATGCCTATGCCGCGGGCGGCTTCGAGGAGCGTCGGGTCGTTCGCCCGGAGACCGGCCATCGTGTTCGACAGGACCGGCAGGACGGCGTAGGCGATCATGCCGATCAGGGCCGCCGTCCGCCCGATGCCGAGCCAGATCACCAGCAGTGCCAGCAGGCCGATCGCGGGCGTGGCCTGCCCCGCGTTGGCGACGGCCCGGACGAAGGGCGTCGCCGCGCGGAACCTCCGCCGGGTCAGCAGCACACCCAGCGGGACCGCGATGAGCAGCACGAAGAACGTGGAGAGGGCGGTGAGCGCGATGTGCTGCCGCAGGGCCAGCCACACCTGCCCGTTCGCCAGGGCGTTCGCGGAGATCGCGTCCAGCTCGGCCTGCCGGAACCAGAGCCAGGTGCCGAGGAGGACGACCACCAGGAGGCTCGGCAGCACGGTCAGCTTCCGCGTGCTGATCCGCGAAGGACGGGCCCCGTACGGGGGAGGGCCCTCGCCGGGGGCTCCGGCAGGGTGCCCGGAGCCCCCGGCCGCGGGCCCGGACGAGCGGGCCAACCCGGACGCGTCGGGGGCGCCGGCGGCGGTCGACGCGGCGTCCGCCGCCGCGTCCGGCGGCGCGCTCATCCCGCGCTCCCCACGGCGTCGCCCTCCGCACGCCCCGCCGTGGCACCCTCCGCTTCCGGCGGCGTGGGCTCGGGCCGGGTCGACTCCCGTTCCCGCCGGTGCTCGCGCGCGCGCCCGCGGTCGGCGGCCAGCAGTCCGCGGACGGTGCCGAGCAGGCCCTCCAGGCGGACGGCGCCCGCGTACACGCCGTTCGGGCCGGTGACCGCGACCCGGCCGGTGCTGTCCGTCAGCACCGCCTCCAGGGCCTCCCGGAGCGTGGCGTCCCTGGTGACCGTCCCGCCGACCGGGGTGCCGGCCTCCGTGAGCGGCCCCTCGGCGTGGGTCAGGTCGTCGCGCCGCAGCCATCTGACGGGCCGTCCGCGCCGGTCCAGCAGCAGCATCTCGTCGGTGGCGCTCGCCCGCAGCCGGGCCCGGACCTGGGGGAGCGGCTCCCCCTGGTGCGCCGTCGGGCAGCCGGGGACGCCCAGGTCCCTCAGCCGGGTCAGGTCGAGCCGCTTCAGGGCCGCGCCGGAGCCGACGAAACCGGAGACGAACGCGTCGGCGGGGTGGGCGAGGATCGCCTCCGGGGTGTCGAACTGGGCGATCCGCGACCGCTCCCCGAGGACCGCGATCCGGTCGCCGAGTTTGATCGCCTCGTCGACGTCATGGGTGACGAACACGATGGTCTTGCGCAGCTCGCGCTGGAGCCGGAGCAGCTCGTCCTGGAGATGGCCGCGGGTCACCGGGTCCACCGCGCCGAACGGCTCGTCCATCAGCAGCACCGGCGGATCGGCGGCCAGCGCCCGCGCCACGCCCACCCGCTGCTGCTGGCCCCCGGACAGCCGGCGCGGATACCGGTCGCGGAACTCGCCGGGGTCGAGCCCCACCAGCTCCAGCATCTCCGTGACCCGCGCCCTGACCCGCCGCCCGGACCAGCCGGCCATCCGCGGCACCAGGGCGATGTTCTGGGCGACCGTCAGGTGCGGGAAGAGACCGGACGACTGGATGGCGTAGCCGATCCCGCGGCGCAGCTCGACCGGATCAAGTCCGGTGACGTCCTCACCGTTGATCCGGACGGAGCCACTGGACGGCTCGATCAACCTGTTGATCATCTTGAGTGTGGTCGACTTGCCGCACCCCGAGGGCCCCACGAACACGACCGTCTCGCCGGCGTCGACGCGCAGGGTGACGCCGTCGACGGAGGGCTGACGGTCGCCCGGGTAGCGCTTGGTGAGGCCGACCAGCTCGATGGCGGCGCCGGTGTCAGCCACGGATCCCCCTCGGGATCGTCAGCCGCCCGAGCAGGACGTACGCGGCGTCGAACAGCAGGGCGAGGACGACGATGCCGAGCGTGCCCGCGAGCACCTGGTTGAGCGCGTTGGCGCTGCCCAGGGAGGCGATGCCGCGGAAGATCTCGTTGCCGAGGCCCGGCCCGGAGGCGTACGCGGCGATCGCGGCGATGCCCATCAGCAGCTGCGTGGCGACCCGGACGCCGGTGAGGATCGGCGGCCAGGCGAGCGGCAGCTCCACCCGCAGCAGCCGGCGCGCCCGGGACATCCCGATGCCCTTCGCCGCGTCCACCAGCGCCGGATCGACCCCGCGCAGCCCCACGATCGCGTTCCGCACGACCGGCAGCAGCCCGTACAGGGTCAGCGCGATCACCGTGGGGGCCACGCCCAGCCCCACCACCGGGATCAGCAGGCCGATCATCGCGAGGGAGGGGACGGTGAGCAGGGCCGAGGTCGTGGTGGTGGCCAGTCCTGCGGCCCACTCCCGCCGGTAGGTGACGACGCCGATCGCCACCCCGGCGACCGTCGCCACGACCACGCACTGCAGGACGGCACTGGCGTGCTGGTACGCGTCGAACAGCAGCTTCTCGCGGTAGCTGCCCACGTAGTCCCAGAAACCCACCGCACGCACCCCCAGTTCGGCTACGTCGTCGTCTCCCGGTCCTCCGCCGCCTGCTCCACCAGCGGGATGATCCGCAGTGGAACGGGGTTCTCCATGACGATCGCCGTGGCGGCCCGGACGATGCCATCAAAACCGACGACCCGGTCGATCACCCGCTGGAGATCGGCGTTCGAACGGGCCACCAGCCGGCACAGCATGTCGCCGCTGCCGGTCGTCGTGTGCAGCTCCAGCACCTCCGGCACGGTCGTCAAGTGCGCCCGCACGTCCGCGCCTTGGCCCTGCCGGATCTGCAGCGTCGCGAACGCCGTCACCGGGTAGCCGAGCGCCGCCGGGTCCACCTGGGGCCCGAACCCGCGGATGACTCCATTCGACTGAAGCCGGTCCAGCCGCGCCTGCACCGTGCCCCGCGCGACCCCCAGCCGCCGCGACATCTCCAGCACCCCGATGCGCGGCTCGCGCGCCAGCAGCACGATCAGCCGCCCGTCCAGATGATCGATCGCCATGAGCCCTCCCGGAGTGAGCATCCTGTACAGAACCAGCCCGAGTATGGGGTGATGACTGTGCAGATTGTCCAGCGATGACGCGAACTATTGCGCACCTTGCGGGAGCGGAGAGAGCCTGCGGCCATGGCAGCCACCTCTGCGCACCCGCACCCCGTCCCTGACACCGCTCGGCAGGCCGACCCCTTCCCGGTCAAGGGAATGGACGCTGTCGTCTTCGCCGTGGGCAACGCCAAACAGGCCGCCCACTACTACTCCACCGCCTTCGGCATGCGGCTCGTCGCCTACTCCGGCCCCGAGACCGGCAACCGCGAGACGGCCAGCTACGTCCTGGAGAACGGCTCGGCCCGGTTCGTCCTCACCTCGGTCGTCAAGGCGACCACCCCCTGGGGCACCTTCCTCGCCGAGCACGTCGCCGAACACGGCGACGGCGTCATCGACCTCGCCATCGAGGTCCCCGACGCCCGCAGCGCCTACGCCTACGCCATCGAGCACGGCGCCCGCTCCGTCGCCGAGCCCTACGAGGTGAAGGACGAGCACGGCACCGTCGTCCTCGCCGCGATCGCCACGTACGGCACGACCCGCCACACCCTCGTCGAGCGCACCGGCTACGACGGCCCGTACCTTCCCGGCTACGTCGCCGCCGACCCCATCGTCGAGCCGCCCGCCCAGCGCACGTTCCAGGCCATCGACCACTGCGTCGGCAACGTCGAACTCGGCCGCATGAACGAGTGGGTGGAGTTCTACAACCGGGTCATGGGCTTCACGAACATGAAGGAGTTCGTGGGCGACGACATCGCCACCGAGTACAGCGCGCTGATGTCGAAGGTGGTGGCGGACGGCACCCTCAAGGTCAAGTTCCCCATCAACGAACCCGCCATCGCGAAGAAGAAGTCCCAGATCGACGAGTACCTGGAGTTCTACGGCGGCGCGGGCGTCCAGCACATCGCCCTCAACACCAACGACATCGTGCGGACCGTACGGACGATGCGGGCGGCCGGGGTGGAGTTCCTCAACACGCCCGACTCGTACTACGACACGCTCGGCGAATGGGTCGGCGACACACGGGTCCCCATCGAGACCCTGCGCGAACTGAAGATCCTCGCGGACCGGGACGAGGACGGGTACCTGCTGCAGATCTTCACCAAGCCGGTGCAGGACCGGCCGACGGTCTTCTTCGAGATCATCGAGCGCCACGGGTCCATGGGCTTCGGCAAGGGCAACTTCAAGGCGCTGTTCGAGGCGATCGAGCGGGAGCAGGAGAAGCGCGGCAACCTGTAGGGCAGCCCAGGAGCCCAGGAGCCCAGGAGCCCAGGAGCCCGGGGGCGCGCGGTTCGTCGGCGGGTGCGGGTGGTGTGTGGTTTCCCGCGCCGTTCCCCGCGCCCCTGGAGGCACGGGCCTGCGGCCCGGCCGTCATCGGGTGGCGCCGTGGAGAAGCACGGGGCGCGGCCCCGGCCGCTCGAACGCGAGTTCAGGGGTGCGGGGCCGGGACACATGCGGCTCCGCCGCGCGCACAGCCCTCACCGACCCACCCGCACCCGCCGACGAACCGCCAACCCCCGAGCGCTCACGCGGACCCGTCCCCCACGACATACGGATTGATCCGCCGCGCCTCTTCCCCGTGCCGCCGCGCCGACGCCGTCAGCCCCAGCGCCCGCTCGATCTCCGCGCGATGGTGGACGTACGCCGCCGACCGCACCTCCCCGCCCCGCGCCGGATCCGTCGCCCGCCTCGCGTACTCCAGCGCCTCCTCGTGCGCCCCCGCCCGGTGCAGCGCCCACCCCAGTGCGTCGGCGACCCGCAGCCCCGGCTGCCGCCGCCACTCCGCGCGCAGCAGCCGCACCGCCCGCGCGGGATCGCCGTGGTCCGCCTCCAGCGCGCCGAGGGCGAGCGCCTCGTTCACCCCGGCGGCGGCGGACCGCCGGACCAGCTCCCGCACCGCCGCGTACTGCTCCTCCGCCGCCCCGGCCCGCCCCAGCGACTGGTACAGCTCGCCCAGCTCCAGGGCCACCCGCGCCGACGGCCGCCGCGCGAGCGCCGCGCGGTACGCCCGTACGCCCTCGGCCGCCCTGCCCGTCGCCGCCAGCACCCGCCCGCGTCCCGCAAGCGCGTCCGCCGCGCCCGGGTCGGCCCGGACCGCCGCCGTGAAGTAGCGGGACGCCTCGGCCGGCTCCCCCCGCTCCCAGGCCAGCTCCCCGGCCCGGACCCACAGCGCGGCCTCCTCGGCCGGCGTCGACGCGGCCGCCGCCGCGTCGGTGAGCGCCGCGGCCGCGTCCTCGCGCCGCCCCTGGTCCCAGTAGACGCGGGCGGCCCACGCCCGGGCCGCCGGGCCGGAGTCGGTCCTGAGGAGCCGCTCCAGGGTGCCGCGTACGGCCTTGTAGCGGCCGAGCCCGTCGTACGCGTCGAGGAGCAGCGCGTACGACGTCCAGCGGCCCGGTGACTCCGCCACCGCCTGTTCGCCCCACTCCCGCGCCGTGGGGAAGTCGCGCCGTGCGTTCGCGAGCGCGGTCATCCCGTCGAGCGCGTCGGCGTTGCCGCGCGGACGCAGCCGCAGCGAGGTGCGCAGCGCCTGCTCGGCCCTCGGGTAGTCGTGCACGCGGCCGGTCCGCCGCGCCCGCTCCACGTACGCCGCGCCCAGCACCGCCCACGCCGCACCGTCCCGGGGCCGCGCCCGCACCCGCTCCTCCCGGTCGGCGACGAGCACCGCCAGCTCGTCCGCCCCGACGGACATCCCGGCGGCCAGCACCCCGGCCCCCGCGCGGGCCCGCACCTCCGCCACCACCGGCCCGCGCGCCGGAGCCCCCGGCGCACCCACCCCCCGTCCCGCACCGGCGTCGTCCCGCCCGGCCGCCCCACCGCCCCCGCCCGGCGCGGCCACCATCACCCCGACCCCGAGTACGACACACCCCACGAGCGCCCCGGCCACCGCCCGCCCCCGCCACCGGGCAGCCGCGCCGCGCCCCCACGTCACCCGGCCGGCCCCGCCGTCCCGCCGGCGTGCCGCCCAGCGGGCGTCGCCGTCCCGCCACCGTGCGGCCCGGACCGCCCCCTCGTCCCGCCACCGCCCGGCACCGCCGTCCCCCCGGGCCCCGTCCGCCCCCGGCGCCGCCGGCTCCTCGTTCCTCACACCGCTCATGCCGATCACTGTGCGTCCCCACGCCGGGCACATCCCGTACCGGGCGGCTCGCGGCGACGGCCTTCACACCGATGGCCGTGAGTGCGAACCTGTGATCATGAGCCGTATCGAAGCCCCGCGCGACGAAGCGACCGGCAACCTCGTCGACCGACTGCTCGGCGGCCTCCCGCCGGAGGCCGTGCTCACCGACCCGGACGTCACCGCGTCGTACGCGAACGACATGGCGAGCTTCTGCGCGGCCGGCGTCCCGGCGGTCGTGGTCCTGCCGCGCACGGTCGAGCAGGTGCAGCACGTGATGCGCACCGCCACCGAGCTGCGCGTCCCGGTGGTCCCGCAGGGCGCCCGTACGGGACTGTCGGGCGGGGCCAACGCCTCCGAGGGCTGCATCGTGCTGTCCCTCACCAGGATGGACCGGATCCTGGAGGTCGACCCCGTCGACCGGATCGCGGTCGTCGAGCCGGGCGTCGTCAACGCCGCCCTCTCCCGCGCGGTCGGCGAACACGGCCTCGCCTACCCGCCGGACCCCTCCAGCTGGGAGACGTGCACCATCGGCGGCAACATCGGCACGGCCTCCGGCGGCCTGTGCTGCGTGAAGTACGGGGTGACCGCCGAGTACGTCCTCGGCCTGGACGTCGTGCTGGCCGACGGCCGGCTGATGTCGACGGGCCGGCGCACCGCCAAGGGCGTCGCCGGGTACGACCTCACACGGCTGTTCGTCGGCTCGGAGGGCTCGCTCGGCGTCGTCGTCCGCGCGGTCCTCGCCCTGAAGCCGCAGCCGCCCCGGCAACTGGTGCTCGCGGCGGAGTTCGCCTCCGCCGCGGCGGCGTGCGACGCCGTCTGCCGGATCATGGCCGGCGGCCACGTCCCCTCACTGCTCGAACTGATGGACCGTACGACGGTGAAGGCCGTCAACGACCTCGGCAACATGGGCCTGCCGGAGACCACCGAGGCACTGCTGCTCGCCGCCTTCGACACCCCCGACCCCACGGCCGACCTCGCGGCGGTGGCGCGGCTGTGCGAGGCCGCGGGCGCCACCCAGGTCGTCCCCGCGGACGACGAGGCCGAGTCCGAACTGCTGCTCCAGGCGCGGCGGATGTCGCTGACCGCGCTGGAGGCCGTCAAGGGCACGACGATGATCGACGACGTGTGCGTGCCCCGCTCCCGGCTCGGCGACATGCTCGACGGCGTGGAGCGCATCGCCGGGAAGTACGACCTGACCATCGGGGTCTGCGCGCACGCCGGCGACGGCAACACGCACCCCACCGTCTGCTTCGACGCGACAGACCCCGACGAGTCCCGGCGCGCCCGCGACTCCTTCGACGAGATCATGGCCCTCGGCCTGGAACTCGGCGGCACCATCACCGGCGAGCACGGAGTGGGCATCCTGAAGAAGGAGTGGCTGGCGCGGGAGATCGGCCCGGTGGGCATGGAGATGCAGCGGGCGGTGAAGGCCGTCTTCGACCCGCTGGGCATCCTCAACCCGGGCAAGCTGTTCTGAGGCCGCCGCCTCACTGGGCGAGCAGTTCGGCCAGCCCGTCGTCGATCCGCAGCATCTCGGACTCCGAGCCCGGCGGCACGATCCGCAGTGTGCGCTCCAGCCACGCCGACACGGCGGCGGTCGGCGCCTCCAGGAGCGCGTCCCCGTCCGGCGAGCTGAGCGCCATCAGCACGACGGCGCGGCCCGACACCTTCGTCGGCCACACCCTCACGTCACCGCCCCCGCACGGCCGGAACACCCCCTCCACCAGCAGCTCGCGCGCGAACGTCCAGTGCACGGGGCGGTCGGAGTTGATGTGGAAGGTGATGTGGACGGCGTACGGGTCGTCGCTGCGGTAGCCCAGCTTGGCCGGTACGGGGATGCTCTGCTCGGGCGACAGGACGAGCCGCAGCTCCAGCTCGCGTTCCACGACGGTGTGCCTCATGGTGGTCATTCCTCTCTCGGGCGGGGCCCGGATGCGGGCCCGTACGAGTGAGAGGGCGACGGGGCCCGGTTCATTACGCGGGTCCGCGGAACTTTTTTCCGGCGAACGTGCCGACGGGCGTGCGGACGGGCGTACGACGGGCGCGCGGACGCCCCGCACGCCGGTGCGGCCCGTAGCAGATCCCGTGCTCGAAAGGGGCGGGTCCGGCGGCAGCGGTCATGGGACTTGCCCCCGTCTGGTAGATGTGGACCCCCCCTCTTCCACCCCCGAGCAGATACGGGACGACGGACATGAGCGCCCCAACCCCGGCCCCCGGCGACGACAGGCCCCGCGAAGGGTTTTACCCGGACCCGTCCATTCCTGGATATGTCCGGTACTGGAACGGCGCCGCCTGGGTGCCGGGCACGAGCCGTCCGGCGCCCACCGACGGCGAACCGCTCGCCCCGCCCGGCGGTTCCCCGGCCGTGGAGGAGACGGGCCCGCACTTCTTCGACGAGGACCCCGACCCGGTCGCCGAGCCGGGCGGGGCGGCCACTCGGCCGTCCGCCGACGCCCTGCACGGCAACCGCCCCGAGCCCGCCTCCGCGTGGGGCGCCGACCGCTCCCGGCAGACCGGTTTCGGCGGTGACAAGGACCGCCGGGTCTCCTGGGGTTCACCCCGGCCGGCCGGCCAGGGCCCCGACCCGCGGGTCTCGCTCGCGGCGGACGCGGGCGACCCGGCCGCCGAGTCGGGCCGCACGGCGAGCACCGACGGCACGGCGACGATCCCGCCCGCGGACGACGACACCGGCGCGCCCGAGGGCACCGTGGTCTTCCGCCGCCCCGGCACCGGCACCGGCGCGGGCGGGGGCGGGGGCGCGGAGGCGTCACGGGCCGACGGCACCATGGCGTTCCGCTCGAAGCCCGCGGTCGCGGGACCGCAGGCTGCGGGGCCGCAGGGGGCGGGACCGGGACCCCAGGGCGCGGGACCACAGGGGGCGGGACCGGCCGCGGCCCCGGGTGTGTTCGGCGCGCCGCTGACCAGTGCGCAGGCCGCCGCCCAGCAGGCGTTGGGGCTCACCCCGCAGGCATCGTCGGCCGCGGCACCGGTCGCACCGCCGGCCCCCGATCCGGCGCTCCCGCCGGCCGCGCCCTTCGGACCGCAGCTGGGTCCGCAGGCCGCCCCCGGTCCGCAGGTGCCCGCCGCGCCCCCGGTGGTCGCCGCCCCGCTCACCCCGACCGCGCCGCCCCCGCGGCAGCCGGAACAGCCGGCGGTCGGCGGATCCTTCGCACAGACGCCGCCGGCCGCTGCCCTGCCCCAGCAGCCCACCGCGCCCCGGCAGTCGGCCGACACCCCCATGGCGGTCGGGGCCGGCGGAGGTCAGCCCTCCTGGGCCCAGCAGGTGCACCGGCTGGCCGGCGGGGACGGCGAGCAGCCTGTCGCGCCGTGGAAGCCGGTGGTGGAGGACCCGTTCCAGGCGGCCGCGCGACGGCAGGCGGAAGCCCGCCCCGCCGGGCTCGGCCGGCGTCTGGTGGCCCGCCTCGTGGACAGCGCGATCGTCGGTTCCGTCACGGCCGTGGCCGCCGTCCCGTTCGGCACCAGGGCGCTCGACCACATCGACGGGAAGATCGACGCGGCCAGGCTCTCCGGGGAGCGGGTCACGGTCTGGCTCATCGACGGCACGACCTCGGTGTACCTGGGCATCGTCCTGGGCGTCCTGTTCGTGGTGAGCGCCGTGTACGAGGTGCTGCCCACCGCCAAGTGGGGCGCCACCCTCGGCAAGCGGCTGCTCGGCCTGGAGGTCCGGGACATCGAGGGCCACGAACCCCCGACGTTCGGCGGGTCCCTGCGCCGCTGGCTCGCCCACACCGTCCCCGGTCTGCTCGGCATCGGTGTCGTCGGCGTCCTGTGGTGTGTGATCGACAAGCCGTGGCGCCAGTGCTGGCACGACAAGGCGGCCCACACCTTCGTCGCCGGCAGGTAGCCGTACTCCGGACGGCCCCGTGCCGGGTGCGGAGCCGGGGGGTTCGCGGTCGACTCGGGCCATGAGCAGTGAACCGCCGCCCTTCGGCTCCGGCCGGTCCCCGGACGACGACCCGTTCAGGAAGCAGCCCCCGCCGGACCAGGGCGGCGGCTCCCCGTACGGCACCCCGCCCGGAGAACCGCCGTACGGCAACGAGCCGCCCCCGTACGGCAACGAGCCGCCGCCCTACGGCGGTGGCGGGCCCTACGGGGGTGACCCCTACGGCGGCGGTGCCTTCCCCAACGACCCGCTCATGGGGATGCCGCCGCTCGCCGACAGCGGCAAGCGGGTGCTCGCCCGCATCATGGACATGATTCTCGTGGGCCTCGTGGTGGCCCTGCTGGCCTGGGCGTTCCGAGTCAGCCAGTACACCGTGGACACCAACGACATGGAGTTCAGCAAGTCGCTGGGGCAGGAGGCGCTCGCCGCCGTCCTCTACATCGCCTACGACACGATCTTCACGGTCCGGAACGGCCAGACCCTCGGCAAGCGGCTGATGAAGCTCCGGGTGGCGAACCTCAGCGACGGAGCCACGCCCTCGACGCAGACCTCGCTGCTGCGCGCGGCGGTCCTGTGGATCCCGTTCGCCTTCTGCTGCGCCTGCGTCTGGACGGCGATCGCGGGCGGCTGGAGCTTCTTCGACAAGCCGTACAAGCAGGGTCTGCACGACAAGGCGGCCAAGACGGTGGTGGTCAGTACGGAGTGAGACGGCCGTAGCGGCGGTCCCACGGGACTGGCGCAGAACGGCGGGTCCGTGGAGCACGGACCCGCCGTCATGTTTCTGCACGGCGTCCCCGCGGGTCGCCGAAAGAGTGTCAGGAGGCCGTCGGCTCGTGCACCGGTTCCCGCTCCCGGACCGGCTCGGGCGCCGCGCCCGCCGGGACGGCCGCCCGCGCCGCGCCCCGGTTCCCGGTGGTGACGGTGGAGGACCTCGCCGCGGCCCGCTTGGGTGGCGGCACGGTCAGGGAGACGAGCAGGCCCAGGGCGAGGGCGGAGAGGGCGATCACCGCGATGCCGATGCCGGAACTCGTCTGTGACAGCAGCAGCATGGCGAGGGTGGACAGGATCACGGTGCAGGAGCCGTAGGCGAGCTGTGCGGTCGTCGGACGAGGCATGGCAATCGTGTCCTCGGGTGGGGTTCTCCCCGTGCCTCTCGCGCTGAGGGGAGGTTGCGGATACGAATCAAAGGTGAAGCAATGCTGTCGGCTTGGCTTCCGCCGACGTCCGGCGCTCCGCCAATCGACTCTATTCGCCAGGGTGCCCGAGGGGAACGACGGGTAAGCGTGACCTGACCCACCGGGCCGGGGGCACGGGGGGCGCACCGAGTCATGGAGTCCGGGAAGTGGACGCATATGCGCGCCGGTTGGCGGCGGTACATAACGTCCGCATAACGAACAAGCGCTTCCTGTAGACGGCATTAGCGCCTTGACCTGTGCAAGTCAAGATCTGTTTTTTCTCTCGAAACTCCAGTCGAATGTCGTCACTTGACTACACGCGTATACCGCGCGCGGACTTCCTCCACGACCAGGACATCCCCTCCGCGCGGACGGGCGCGGGGGAGGACCTCAAGTGACCAGTAGACCCTGGACGTTCAGGGCGGCGGCGATCGGCGTCGCCATGGCGACGGCCGCGGCCACCTTCTCGACCTACGCGGTGGCGCAGGACGGGGACGGCAAGTCGGCAGCCGCCGCGAACCGCCACGACCCGGCGGACCACGCCGCGCACGGCGAGCACGACCTCGAAGGCCCCCTGAGCAAGACTCAGGAGGCCCAGCGCGAGGAAGCTCTGAAGCAGGTCATATCCGGCGACGCCACGGTCAAGAACCGTGGTGGCTCGAAGGTCGTGAAGCTCAAGAGCAAGAAGGGCCAGAGCAAGTACGTCGAACTCGGCCGCGAGAAGACCGACAAGATCTTCACGATCCTCGTCGAGTTCGGCGACCAGATCGACAGCCGCTACGGCGGCACGCCCGGCCCGCTGCACAACAAGATAGCCAAGCCGAACCGCAAGAAGGACAACTCCACGGCTTGGAAGGCGGACTACAACCGCAAGCACTTCCAGGACATGTACTTCGGCACGGGCAAGAAGACCGAGTCGATGAAGAAGTACTACGAGAAGCAGTCATCGGGCCGCTACTCGATCGAGGGCACGGTCTCGGACTGGGTCAAGGTGCCCTACAACGAGGCCCGCTACGGCAACAACAAGTGCGGCCAGACGAACTGCACCAGCGTGTGGAACGTCGTCAGCGACGGTCTGGACTCCTGGGTCGCCCAGCAGAAGGCGGCCGGGCGCACCGACGCGCAGATCAAGGCCGACGTCGCCAAGTACGACCAGTGGGACCGCTACGACTTCGACGCCGACGGCAACTTCAACGAGCCCGACGGCTACATCGACCACTTCCAGATCGTCCACGCCGGTGAGGACGAGTCCGCGGGCGGCGGTGCGCAGGGCACGGACGCCATCTGGGCCCACCGCTGGTACGCGTTCGGCACCGACGCCGGTGTGAGCGGTCCCGAGGGCAACAAGCTCGGTGGCGCGAAGATCGGTGACACGGGCATCTGGGTCGGCGACTACACCATCCAGCCGGAGAACGGCGGCCTCGGTGTCTTCGCCCACGAGTACGGCCACGACCTCGGTCTGCCGGACCACTACGACACCGCCGGTGGCGACAACTCCACGGGTTTCTGGACCCTGATGTCGTCCGGCTCCTGGCTCGGCACCGGCAAGAACGAGATCGGTGACCTGCCCGGCGACATGACCGCCTGGGACAAGCTGCAGCTGGGCTGGCTCAACTACGACACCGCCAAGGCCGGCAAGCAGTCCACGCACAAGCTGGGTCTCGCCGCGTACAACACCTGGGACAAGCAGGCCCTCGTGGTCGAGCTGCCCAAGAAGAAGGTCACCACCGAGATCGTCGAGCCCGCCGAGGGCGCCGGCCAGTGGTGGAGCGGCAGCGGTGACAACCTCTCCAACACCCTGACCCGTTCCGTTGACCTCACGGGCAAGTCGTCGGCCGCGCTCACCCTCGACGGCTGGTACGACATCGAGGCCGAGTACGACTACCTCTACACCGAGGTGTCGACGGACGGCGGCGCCAACTGGACCCCGATCGACGGCACGGTGGACGGCGAGGCGATCCCGAAGGACGCCAGCGGCAAGTCGGCGCTGACCGGTTCCTCCGGCACGTACAAGAAGCTCTCGTACTCGCTGGACGCCTACGCGGGCAAGAAGTTCGACCTGCGCTTCCGCTACCAGACGGACGGCGGTGTCGCCCCCAAGGGCTTCGCGGCCGACCGCATCTCCGTGGTCGCCGACGGCGGCGCCCTGTTCACCGACAACGCGGAGAGCACGGACGCGGCCTGGACGACGAAGGGCTTCTCCCGCATCGGCGCGTCCATCACGGACGACTACGACCAGTACTACATCGCGGAGAACCGCCAGTACGTCTCGTACGACAAGACCCTCAAGGTCGGCCCGTACAACTTCGGCTTCTCGACCACGCGTCCGGACTGGGTGGAGCACTTCCCGTACCAGAACGGTCTGCTGATCTGGAAGTGGGACACCTCGCAGGCGGACAACAACACCAGCACCCACCCGGGTGTCGGTCTGGTCCTCCCGGTCGACTCCCACCCGAAGGCGCTCAAGTGGTCCGACGGGACGCTGATGCGCAACCGCATCCAGTCCTACGACTCGCCGTTCAGCCTGTACCGCACCGACGGCCTGAAGCTGCACAAGGCCGACGTGCTGACCAAGATCCCGTCGTCGAAGGGTGTGTCGACGTTCAACGACCACACCAACACCTACTACGACGAGACGAACCCCACGGGCGGTGTCAAGATCACTGACACCAACACCAAGATCAAGATCGTCAAGGAGGCCAAGGACGGCTCCACGATCCTGCTCAAGGTCGGCCCCGCGGTGAAGTAACCAGCATTTCCGCAGGTCAGACCGTGTCCGGCCGCGACCCCCTTGGCGGGTCGCGGCCGGACGTGTTTAGGTGCGTGCTGTGGCCTTCTTATTGACACTGACACGCACGGGGGTGTGACCTGCATGGCCGCAGGAGGTTTCTGCAAGCTGCCGGACGGCAATGTCGTCGTCGCCCTGAACCTGCCGGCACCGGCGCCCCGGGACCCCGTCCCGGCCGGTCCGACCACCCGGCTGGAGGCGCCCGCACGGACCCTGCCGGTCCAGGCCGGTGTTCTTCCCGGGGTCACCCCGGCGGACGACGGCTCGGTCCGGGTGCTGGTGCTGGCCGCGAACCGGGCCCGCGCCCTCACCCGGCTGCGCAATCTGGGGCTGCGCGCGATCTACCTCCGCGGCAACGCGGCGCCCCCGACGCCGGACGAGATCACGGCGGTGCTGCACCACCCCGACGGGCTGATATGGCGTACGTCGGCGGTCTGCCCCACCTCCACGACCCCGGAGCTCTGGCACCCCATCCGAGCCCTCCTGCGCAGGCCCCGGGCCCATGCCTGAGACCGGCCGGGCGCCGGCCGAGCGGGTCGGTCGGCTGCGACCGCGACCCGCGGGTGCGCCGGTGGCGCCCGGCCGGGAGCGGAGGCGCGCCGGGGCGTGCCGGGCTCAGACCACCGGCTTGCCCGTGAGCTCCACGCCCGCCTCGCGCAGCTCCTCCAGGGCCCGCTGCGTCGTCTGCTCGGCGACGCCCGCGGTCAGGTCCAGCAGGACCTGGGTGCGGAAGCCCTCTCGCGCGGCGTCCAGGGCGGTGGCGCGCACGCAGTGGTCGGTGGCGATGCCGACGACGTCGACCTCGTCGACGTCGCGGGCGCGCAGCCAGTCCGCCAGGGAGACGCCGTTCTCGTCGGCGCCCTCGAAACCGCTGTACGCGGCGGCGTAGGCGCCCTTGTCGAAGACGGCGTCGACCGCGCCGGAGGCGATCGCGGGGGCGAAGTTCGGGTGGAAGCCGACGCCCTCGGTGCCGGCGACGCAGTGCGCCGGCCAGGAGTGGACGTAGTCCGGGTTGTCGGCGAAGTGGCCGCCGGGAGCGATGTGGTGGTCGCGGGTGGCCACCACGTGCTGATAGCCGGGGCCGGCCGCCTGGCCGATCAGCTCGGTGATGGCGGCGGCCACATCGGCGCCGCCGGCCACCGCTAGGCTGCCCCCCTCGCAGAAGTCGTTCTGCACGTCAACGACGATCAAGGCGCGGCGCATGGTGTCGGTGTCCTTCGACTCTGCGACTCTGGGTCGGTATGGGGTGGGTTTCCTGACGCGGGGAGCGTGGGATCCGGCCGATCTGCGGGACTGCGAACTTCCGAGCCTAGAGACTTCCGGAGGCGTTCGGGAGGGGCATGCGGCGCTCGCCCTGGGCGCGGGCCGGGGCACGGGCCGAGCACGCGGGCGCTGACCGGCTCACACCGGGGCACATCGGGCGCCCTCGCGCCCGTCCGCTCCCCGTGTGAGCCCACATCCTCCACGGTAAGTCCGTACCCTCCCGCTCCGCGTGCCCCTCTCCCGCTCAGACGTACTCCGTGGGGAGGACCGGCTCCCCGCGCGACAGCTGGGTCGCGGACAGCGGCAGCCTCGCGCGGGCGGCCACGTGGCGTTCCCGTACGACGTCGAGGGGCTCGCGGGCGAGGACCCGGCCGTCCCGGATGAGCGGGACCAGCAACTGGTGCTCCTCCAGCTCCGCCGGAACGGGCCCGGTGCCGACGACCTCGGCCTCGGCGACCCCGTGCTCGTCGACGCGCCGGGCCGCCCACTTGCGGCCCCCGACGGACGTCTTGCCGCCGCTGGACTTCTTCGCCACCGGCACCAGCGGGGCCGTGGGGTCGGCGGACTCCGCCCGCGCCACGAGCTTGTAGACCATGGAGGCGGTCGGGTGCCCGGAGCCGGTGACCAGCTGGGTGCCCACCCCGTACGCGTCCACGGGCGCCGCCGCCAGCGAGGCGATCGCGTACTCGTCGAGGTCGGAGGTCACGATGATGCGGGTGCCGGTCGCCCCCAGCTCGTCCAGCTGCTGCCGCACCCGGTGGGCCACCAGCAGCAGGTCGCCGGAGTCGATGCGGACCGCGCCCAGCTCGGGCCCGGCGATCTCCACGGCCGTCCGCACGGCCTCGGCGACGTCGTAGGTGTCGACGAGCAGGGTGGTGTCGCGGCCGAGGGCGTCCACCTGGGCCTGGAAGGCGTCCCGCTCCCGGTCGTGCAGCAGGGTGAAGGCGTGCGCGGAGGTGCCCACGGTCGGGATGCCGTAGCGGAAGCCCGCCGCCAGGTCGGAGGTGGAGGTGAAGCCGCCGACGTACGCGGCGCGCGAGGCGGCCACCGCGGCCAGCTCGTGCGTGCGCCGGGCGCCCATCTCGATCAGCGGGCGCTCCCCGGCGGCGCTGGACATCCGGGAGGCGGCGGCCGCGATCGCCGAGTCGTGGTTGAGGATGGAGAGGATCACGGTCTCCAGGAGCACGCACTCCGCGAAGGTGCCCTCGACTCGCATGATCGGCGAGCCGGGGAAGTACACCTCGCCCTCCTGGTAGCCCCAGACGTCGCCGCCGAAGCGGTAGCCCGCCAGCCAGTCGAGCGTCTCCGCGTCGACGACGGAGCGCTCGCGCAGGAAGCCGAGCACACCGGGGTCGAAGCGGAAGTTCTCCACCGCGTCCAGCACCCGGCCCGTTCCGGCCACCACGCCGTACCGCCGCCCCTCCGGCAGTCGCCGCGTGAAGACCTCGAACACCGACCGCCGCTCGGCCGTGCCCGCTTTCAGGGCGGCCTGGAGCATGGTGAGTTCGTAGTGGTCCGTGAAGAGCGCGGTCGAGGGGACATCCACCGGCAAACCAAGGTCCGCTGTGTTCATGGCAGGAATCGTACCCCCATCTCGTCACTCTGACGATTTCTGGGTCCGATATCTGGCGGACCCGCCCTCACGGGGGCCCCGTTTGTGCGGGGACCCCCCTGTGGTGGCAGCATGGGCCGTGTGACGGCAGCCGCACCCATGGAGATCGAGAAGACCGAGTCGGCGGAGGAGGTCTTCGCCGTACCCGAGCCCGATGTGCCGTGGGTGACGATCGTCCACAACGACCCGGTGAACCTCATGAGCTACGTGACCTATGTCTTCCAGTCCTATTTCGGGTACTCCAAGGACAAGGCCACCAAGCTCATGCTCGACGTCCACCACAAGGGCCGCGCGGTCGTCTCCAGCGGAACACGCGAGGAGATGGAGCGCGACGTCCAGGCCATGCACGGCTACGGTCTGTGGGCCACGCTCCAGCAGGACCGGAAGTAGCCGCGGGCGGCGGCCGCGGGCCGGACGGCCCGGCCTGACACGACACGACCGGAGTGAACGACCTTCCCGATGCCAGGAACCTTCGAACCGCTTCCCGGCGGCGGCGCGGCCGTCGCCCTCGACGAGGTCGAGATCTCCATCATCCGTTCGCTCGCGGTCCAGCTGCTGGAGCTGATCGGTCCGGGCCCCGCCGAGGACGCCCCCGACGACCCGCTCGCCGAGCTGTTCGCCGAAGGCCCGAGCGAGCCCCCCAAGGACCCCGTGCTCAGGCGCCTCTTCCCCGACGCCTACAGCGACCCCGAGGGCACCCCGACGGCCGACCGGGCCGAGGAGCAGCGGGCGTACTCCTCCGAGTTCCGGCGCTTCACCGAGAACGACCTGCGGGCCGGCAAGCGCGACAACGCCCTCGCGGTGATCCACTCCCTGGACAGGCTGTCGGCGGCCGGTGAGGGCGGGGCCGTGCTCGAACTGTCCCCGGACGAGTCCCGGCAGTGGCTCGGCTGCCTCAACGACCTGCGCCTGGCCATCGGGTCCCGGCTCGACGTCGTCGACGAGGAGGACACCGACCTCCTCTACCGGCTGCCCGACGAGGACCCGCGCAAGCCGATGGTGATGGCCTACCTGTGGCTGGGCGGGCTCCAGGAGACGCTGATCACCACGCTGACGCCGTGAGCGCCCCGCCGCCGGGGGTGCCGGCGGCGGAACTCCGGGTTCCCTCCGAAGCCCTTCCGGGTTGGCTTCGTGTTCGCTCAGAGGACACTCAAATCCGGATAACGATCGCGTCACCACCGCGGTGAGGGATGCCCTCAGGGGGGTTCTTTGTCCGCTTCTTCCTGTGTTGTGCGCCACAGAGCGCCCCGTCGATCAAGATTGCGGCCGTGATAAATCTTCACGACCGCCCGGGGACACCACCCTTGTCCACCGGGTGCGCCACCAGCCGACGACCGTCGGTCAGGCACGAGCTAACCAGCTCAGCTCCATCACATCCGGGGGGATCGGAACCCGATCCGGAGCCGACGACCGGCTCGGATCGGCCCAGCGTGGAGAAAGGCGCACAACACATGACCTCCGCTCAGGTCGACAACAACGGCAATGACGCCGTGCGCGGCGAGGCATCCGAAGAGGGGTACGAGCGCGGGCTCGGCAGCCGCCAGGTCCAGATGATCGCGATCGGCGGCGCCATCGGCGTCGGGCTCTTCCTCAACGCCGGTGCGAACATCGCCAAGGCCGGACCGAGCCTCATCCTCATGTACGCCGTCGCCGGCGTCATCATCTTCTTCATCATGCGGGCGCTCGGCGAGCTGCTCCTGTACCGCCCGGTCTCGGGCTCCTTCGCGGAGTACTCCCGTGAGTTCCTCGGCCCGTTCTTCGGCTACTTCACCGGCTGGACGTACTGGCTGCTGTGGGTCGTCACCGGCATGGCGGAGCTGACCGCCGCCGCGATCTACATCAACTACTGGTTCCCCGAGATCCCGCAGTGGGTCTCCGCGCTGGTCTTCCTGGTCGTCCTGTTCGTGGCCAACCTGATCTCGGTGAAACTGTTCGGCGAGATCGAGTTCTGGTTCTCGATGATCAAGGTCACCGCCATCATCGGCATGATCGTCATCGGCCTCGGCGTCCTCACCTTCGGCTTCAGCGCCGCCGGCGACACCGCCGCCGTCTCCAACCTGTGGGCCTTCGACGGCTTCTTCCCCAAGGGCATCGGCTCGTCCCTGATGACCCTCCAGGGCGTGATGTTCGCCTACCTCGCCGTCGAGCTGGTCGGCGTCACCGCCGGTGAGTCGGAGAACCCGGAGAAGACCCTCCCCAAGGCGATCAACACCCTGCCCTGGCGTATCGCCCTGTTCTACGTCGGCGCCCTCACCGTCATCCTGTGCGTGGTGAAGTGGACCGAGTTCGCGCCGGGCGTGAGCCCGTTCGTGAAGGCCTTCGCGGTGATCGGCATCCCCGCCGGCGCGGGCATCGTCAACTTCGTCGTACTGACGGCGGCCCTGTCCTCCTGCAACTCCGGCATGTACTCCACCGGCCGCATGCTGCGCACCCTGGCCGACAGCGGCGAGGCCCCCAAGGCCTTCAACAAGCTGTCCGTCACCAAGACGCCCGCACTCGCCATCGGCGTCTCCGTGCTCTTCATGGGCATCGGCGTGGTCCTCAACTACGTCGTCCCCGACAAGGCCTTCGAGTACGTCGTCTCCGTCGCCACCGGCGCCGGCATCTGGACCTGGCTGATGATCCTGATCAGCCATGTCCGCTACCGCCGCGCGGTCGACGCGGGCCGCCTGCCCGCCTCCTCCTTCCCCGCCCCCGGCGGTGCCACGGGCAGCTGGATCGCCATCGTCTTCCTCCTCTTCGTCACCGGCCTCATCGCCTACGACCACGAGGCCCGCGTCAGCCTCTACGTCATGGCCGGCTGGGCGGCCGCCCTCGGTGTCGGCTGGCTGGTGCTCAAGTCGCGCAGCCCCGAGGTCACGGCCCGCCGCGACCCGGACCTGGAGAAGGTCGGCTGACCGCTCCGCCCCGGGGGCCAACCGGCCTCCTGCCCGGCATGTGGGCCGCCCCGTACCACCCTTCGGTACGTGGCGGCCCTCTGCTTATCCTGACCAGCATGCTGACCATCACCCAGGCCCTCGTCGACCAGATCGTCGCCCACGCGCGCAAGGACCACCCGGACGAGGCGTGCGGCGTCGTCGCGGGCCCGGCGGGTTCGGACCGCCCCGAGCGCTTCATCCCGATGCTGAACGCGGCCATGTCGCCCACGTTCTACGAGTTCGACTCGGGCGACCTGCTCAGGCTCTACCGCGAGATGGACGACCGCGACGAGGAGCCCGTGGTCATCTACCACTCGCACACCGCCACCGAGGCCTACCCCTCCCGCACCGACATCTCCTACGCGAACGAGCCGGGCGCCCACTACGTCCTCGTCTCCACCGCGGACACCGACGGCCTCGGCGACTTCCAGTTCCGCTCGTACCGCATCGTCGAGGGCGAGGTGACGGAAGAGGAAGTCCAAATCGTGGAGGCGTACTGAAAGCCTTCGACGTTACCGTGGCCGGGCAGGCACACTCGCCCCAACTGCCCCCTACGGAGACGGTGTTGACGCAGCCGATGGCACGGACACGACGACTGAACGGACAGCGCCCCACCCTGGAGGACGTCGCACGCGGCTCGGGGGTCTCCAAGTCCACCGTGTCCCGGGTGATCAACGGCGAGGGCAAGGTGCGCGCGGAGGTCGTCGAACGCGTCCGCGAGGTCGTCGCCGAACTGGGCTACGTACCGAACTCCGCCGCCCGGCAACTGGTCACCCGCCGCAACAACGCCATCGCGGTCGTCGCCAGCCAGCCGCAGAACCGCCTCTTCATCGACCCCTTCTTCGACCTCCACTTACGCGGCATCCGCAAGGAACTCGTCGCCCACGGCGCCCAGCCGGTCCTGCTGTTCCTGGAGGAAGAGGAGGAGTACCCGCGCGTCGGCGACTTCCTCGGCGGCGGCCACGTCGACGGCGCCCTGCTCTTCTCGCTGCGCGCCGGCGACCCGCTGCCCGGCATGGTCGAGCGGCTCGGCCTGCCCGCCGTCTTCGGCGGCCGCCCGCTGGTCCGCGGCGGCGAGACCGTACGGGACTGCGTGTACGTCGACGCCGACAACCGGGGCGGCGCCCGCGAGGCCGTCCGCCATCTGGTCTCCCTCGGCCGCGAGCGCGTCGCCACCGTCACAGGCCCCTACGACCAGGAGGCGTCGGCCGTGGACCGCCTGGACGGGTACCGCGACGTCCTGCTCGACGACGCCGCGCCCGAGCTGATCGAACGGGCCGACTACACCCGGCGGGGCGGCGCCGAGGCCATGGCCGCGCTCCTCGACCGGCGTCCCGACCTCGACGCCGTCTTCGTCGCCTCGGATCTCATGGCCGCCGGAGCCCTCCAGGCCCTGCGCGAGCGCGGAAGGCGGGTCCCGGACGACGTCGCCGTGGTCGGCTTCGACGACCTCGCCCCGATCGCCGAGCACACCGACCCGCCGCTGACCACCGTGCACCAGGACATCGAGGGCATGGGCCGGCTCATGGCCCGCCTGCTGTTCAGCCGCACGGACGACCCGGCCCTGCCCCAGCCGACCGCAGCGGAGCCGGGCGCTCTGTCGTCGGTGGTCACCCCGACCCAGCTGGTGATCCGCGACACGGCCTGAACCCACCCGCACGGTCCCGCACAGCCCTCGCACCGCGCCGGCACGGGTCCGGCTGACCTGTGCGGTCTCACTCCCCGGTCCGAAACCGTCCGCCATATGGGATCACACTCCGGGACCCGGACCGGGAATCGATACGATGACCCCATGGTTCTTGACGACGTGAGCGAGAAGACGCCGGGCGCACTGCTCGTGGCGCGGCTGCACGTCGACCTGTGCAGGCTTGCCAGCGCCATCTGTTGACGCCGGACCCTGCCGCCGTACGGCCGTGAGCCGCGGCGCCCACACCCGTGTGACCCCGCACCTCCGCGCTGCCGCGCGCCCACCTACCTGACCACTCCCGACAGGAGCCGCACACCATGGCCATCGAGGTCCGCATCCCCACCATCCTCCGCCAGTACACCGACGGTCAGAAGGCGGTGGAAGGAGCCGGTGCCACCCTCTCCGACCTGTTCGCCGACCTCGAGACCCGGCACACGGGCATCCAGGCCCGCATCGTGGACGGCGGCGAGCTGCGCCGCTTCGTCAACGTCTACCTCAACGACGAGGACGTGCGCTTCCTGGAGGGCATCAACACCAAGCTGTCCGACGGCGACAACGTGACGATCCTGCCGGCCGTGGCCGGCGGCATGGCCTGAGGCCCGCTGACCACCCATGCGCTACGACTCCCCGCTGGCCGCGGTGGGCAACACCCCTCTGGTGCGCCTGCCGCGGCTCTCGCCGTCCGAGGACGTCCGGATCTGGGCCAAGCTGGAGGACCGCAACCCCACCGGCTCGGTCAAGGACCGCCCCGCCCTGCACATGATCGAACAGGCGGAGAAGGACGGCCGCCTGACCCCGGGCTGCACGATCCTGGAGCCCACCTCCGGCAACACCGGCATCTCCCTGGCCATGGCGGCCAGGCTCAAGGGCTACCGCATCGTGTGCGTCATGCCCGAGAACACCTCCCAGGAACGCCGTGACCTGCTCGCCATGTGGGGCGCGGAGATCATCTCCTCCCCGGCGGCGGGCGGCTCGAACACGGCCGTGCGCGTCGCCAAGGAACTGTCCGCCGAGCACCCCGACTGGGTGATGCTCTACCAGTACGGCAACCCCGACAACGCGGGCGCGCACTACGCCACGACCGGGCCGGAGATCCTCGCCGACCTGCCCTCCGTCACCCACTTCGTCGCGGGCCTCGGCACCACGGGCACCCTGATGGGCGTGGGCCGCTACCTGCGCGAACACAAGCCGGACGTCAAGATCGTCGCCGCCGAGCCGCGCTACGACGACCTCGTCTACGGCCTGCGCAACCTCGACGAGGGGTTCGTGCCGGAGCTGTACGACGCGACCGTCCTCACCACCCGTTTCTCGGTCGGCTCCGCCGACGCGGTGACCCGCACGCGGGAACTGCTCCAGCAGGAGGGCATCTTCGCCGGAGTCTCCACGGGAGCGGCGCTGCACGCGGCGATCGGGGTCGGCCGGAAGGCGGTGAAGGCGGGGGAGCCCGCGGACATCGTGTTCGTGGTGGCCGACGGCGGCTGGAAGTACCTGTCGACGGGCGTCTACACGGCAGCCACGACGGAGGAGGCCATCGAGACGCTGCAGGGTCAGCTCTGGGCCTGACCTGACGCCGGGCGGCGCCCGACGGCTCGGGGGCGCGTGTGGGTCCGGCGGTGTGCGGTTCCGGCCGGTGCGGGTCCGCTCTGGTTGCCGCCGCGGTTCCCCTGCGCCGCTGACGGGTGGCCGGGGCCGCGCCCCGCGCTCTTCCCGTCCGCGCGCCCTGGTCAGCCGGACAGGTGCCGTACCTGGTCCCACAGCACCGGGTCCACCACCCCCGCCTTCCGGCGGAAGTCCCGTACCGGCACGTCGCGGAGTTCCTCCGTCTCCAGGAAGCTGGGCCGGCCCCGCGCGTCGCCGACGGCCCCCGGGGGCAGCGGGATCACCCCGACCCGGGCGTCCCGGTACCTGCTGGTGATCTTGACGACCCGCGCCCGGTCCCCCCGCACCGCCAGCACCAGACAGGGCCGGTCCTTGCCCCCGGGCCCGTCCTCGAAGGGCACGCTCGCCCACCAGATCTCCGACGGCCTCGGCCGCGGCAGCCGCCCCCGCGAACCGGCCCGGTCACCCGCCCGTCCGGGCGGACGCGTACGCCCCCTCGGACCACTCGTCCGCCGACCCGGCCGACGGGACCGGCCCCACCCGTCGACCACCGTCGCGACGAGCGCGAGCGCCACCATCGCCGCGAGCGCCGACCACCAGGACATGTCCATGGGCACGACCGTACCGGCGCGCCCCCGCCGACGCCCGCCCTGTCACACGCCCCCACGCCCCTCTCCACCACCTCACCCCGGCGCGCGCGGCCCAACGGCCCTGCCACCAGCCGAACCGGTGACACCACAGGTGAGTTCGCCCACAACGGCCCCTGGCGGAGGAGCGACCCGTCCTTTTGCGCCTTACGCTCGACGGACCGCACCACCCTGTTGCACCCCCGACCGTTCTTCGCAAGCCCGCTGACCGCACAACGTGGTCGGCGCGACTTGTTCGTACGTCACGACCGACTGACACGACCGACCAACACGACTGTCACGACTTCACGCCAGCGCGGAGGTTCCAGCTCTCATGAAGCTCACCGTCGTCGGCTGCTCGGGGTCGTTCCCCTCCGCGGAATCGGCCTGTTCGAGCTATCTCGTAGAGGCCGACGGCTTCCGGCTGCTTCTCGACATGGGCAACGGTGCCCTCGGCGAGCTGCAGCGCCACTGCGGTCTCTACGACCTCGACGCGATCTTTCTCAGCCATCTGCACGCCGACCACTGCATCGACATGTGCGCGTACTTCGTCGCACGCTACTACCGGCACGACGGCGGCCGCTGCGACCCCATCCCGGTCTACGGCCCCGAGGGCACCGAGCAGCGCCTGACCACGGCGTACGCCGACACCCCGTCCGCCTCGTCCATGAGCGAGGTCTTCGACTTCCACACGGTCAAGCCGAGCACCTTCGACATCGGCCCCTTCACCGTCCACACCGAACGGGTCGCCCACCCCGTGGAGGCGTACGGCATCCGCATCGAACACGGCGGACGGGTCCTGACGTACTCCGGCGACACCGGTGTGACCGACACCCTGGACGAACTGGCCCGCGACGCCGATCTCTTCCTGTGCGAGGCCGCGTTCACCCACGGCAAGGAGAACATCCCGGACCTGCACCTCAACGGCCGCGAGGCCGGTGAGACCGCGGCCCGCGCCGGCGCCCGCCGCCTCGTGCTCACCCACATCCCGCCGTGGACGGACCCCCGGGTCAACCTCGACGACGCCCGCGCCGTGTACGACGGCCCCGTGGAACTGGCCGTGCCCCGGACGTCGTACGAGATCTGACTCCGCACGCACGCATGCACGTATGTACGGAAAGGCCCCCGGAGGATCACGATGATCCCCGGGGGTCTTCCCGTGCGCCGGACGGAGCCGAGGCGAGCCGGTCCTCGGCCGCCCGGCCGCGCGGACGGGCCTCGGCTGCTACCTGGCCTCCGCCTTCCGCAGCTCGGCCAGTTCCTCGTCGGACTCGCGGCCGGGCGTCGGCAGGTTGAAGCGGATGATCGCGAACCGGAAGACGACGTAGTAGACGACGCCGAAGCACAGGCCCACCAGGAGCAGCGTCCACGGCTTGGTGGCGATACCGAGGTTGAGCGCGAAGTCGATCGCGCCGGCCGAGAAGCCGAAGCCGTCCTTCATCCCGAACGCCCAGGTCAGAGCGAGGGAGAGACCGGTGAGGACGGCGTGCAGCGCGTACAGCACCGGGGCGATGAACATGAACGTGAACTCGATCGGCTCGGTCACACCCGTGACGAACGAGGTCAGCGCCAGGGACAGCATCATGCCGCCGACGACCTTGCGGCGTTCGGGACGGGCGGTGTGGTAGATCGCCAGACAGACCGCCGGCAGACCGAACATCATGATCGGGAAGAAGCCGGTCATGAACTGCCCCGCGGTCGGGTCCCCGGCCACGAACCGCGCGATGTCGCCGCTCTTGCCCTCGTACGAGCCGGCCTGGAACCAGGGGAACGCGTTGAGCAGGTGGTGCATGCCGACCGGGATCAGCGCGCGGTTGGCGACACCGAAGATGCCAGCGCCGACCGCGCCCGAACCGACCAGCCACTCACCGAAGTGGTGCAGCCCCGCGCCGAGCACCGGCCAGATGTAACCGAACACGATGCCGATGAACAGGCCCGCGAACGCGGCCAGGATGGGCACCAGTCGGCGGCCGCCGAAGAAGCCCGCCCAGTCGGGCAGCTTGGTGCGGTGGAAGCGCTGGTAGAGCAGGGCCACGACCAGGCCCATCACCACACCGCCGAGGACACCGGCGTCGACCGGCTTGTCCACCATCACGACCTTCTGGTCGACGACGGTGGCCACCTGCGGGAGGCTCGGGTCGGTGAAGGTGCCGAGGACCTTCTGGAAGACGAGGTAGCCGACGACCGCGGCGAGCGCGGTCGAGCCGTCCGACTTCTTGGCGAAGCCGATCGCGATGCCGACGGCGAACAGCAGCGCCATGTTGTCGAGGATGGCGCTGCCGCCCGCCGACATGAAGCTCGCGAACTTCGTGAGGAACCCGGGGAACGACTCCCGCCCGAGCATGTCCGTGTTGCCGAGCCGCACGAGCAGGGCGGCGGCCGGCAGGACGGCGACCGGCAGCATCAGGCTGCGCCCGATGCGCTGCAGCACAGCCATGGTGCGTGAGCCCCAGGTCGGGCCCTTGTTGTCTGCGGCCGCGGGAGCGGCGCTGGCCGTGGTCACAACTTCCTCCAGTAGGCAGGGCGCCGCCCAGGGACGGGGGGTGTGGGGGAGGGCAGCACAGGAGAGGTCTACACCAGTCAGTGGTGTAGACCTGTTGTAGCACGATGAGGAAGGGATGAGAAACCCTCGATCTCCGCGGCTCACGAGCCGGCGGCGAGGGACCTCAGCGTCTCGATCAGGGTCCGGGTGGCGAAACCCGTGCCGCCGAGAGGGACTTCCCCGTAGGCCCCCTCGTCGTTGAAGGCGGGCGCCGCGATGTCGAGATGGGCCCAGGGAACGCCGGCAGCGACGAAGTCCTGCAGGAAGAGCGCAGCCTGGACGGTGTCGCCGTAGCGGTGGGAGCAGTTGACCCGGTCCGCCACGGCCGAGCGCAGGTGCCGCCGCTCGTGGGGGAGCAGTGGCAGCCGGCAGAAGGACTCGCCGGCCCGCTCGGCGGCCACCAGCACGGTCCGGGCGAGCCCCTCGTCCGGGGTGAACAGCGCGCCGGTGCGAGTGCCGAGGGCGTGGACGGCGGCCGACGTCAGGGTGGCCACGTCGAGCACCAGATCGCAGCGGGACGGCCCGGGGCGCGTCGCGCGGACCAGGACGTCCGCCAGCATCACCCGGCCCTCGTTGTCCGTATGGGTGATCTCCGTCGTCGTACCGTCCAGATGCCGCACGACGTCACCGACGCGCAGGGCGCCGCCGTCCGGCATGTTCTCCGCGAGGGGGAGGAAGGCGCGCACCCTCAGCGGCAGGCCCAGGCGGGGCAGTGCCGTCAGCGCCCCGACGACGGCCGCGGCCCCGCCCATGTCGGCCTTCATGGGATGCCTCTCGTCGGACGGCTTGAGCGACAGCCCGCCCGAGTCGTAGGTGACCCCCTTGCCGATCAGACCGACCGTGAGGACCCGGTCGCGGGGGTGAGCGGACTCCTCGGGCTCATAGGTCAGCTCCACATGGCGGGGCGCTTCCGCCGAGGCCCGGCCCACCGCGGTCAGGCCGGTGAGGCCCAAAGCGGCGAGGGCCGCGCCCTCGTGGACCACGCAGTGCAGGCCGGCGGTGCGGGCGAGGACCCGGAGCAGGTCGGCGAAGGCCGGGGGAGTGAGGCTGCCGGCGGGCCGGTTGACCAGGTCGCGGGCCAGGCAGGTGGCCTCCGCGGCGGCCAGGCCCTCGGCGACGGCCTGCCGTTCGGAGGTCGCCACGACCACCTCGGCCAACGGGCTCGCCACCCGGACCGAGCGGAACTCGTCATAGCGGTACAGCCCCAGGACGGCCCCCTCCGCCACTGCCCGCGCCCGCTCCTCCGCCGGGACGGCACTGCCCTCGGCCGACGCGAGCTCCAGACGTAGGGTGCGCGCGGGGCCGACGGCGCGCACCGCCGCCGCGGCCGCGGCGCGGAAGGACGCGGCGGTGGCCGATGCCGCCGGCCCCAGCCCGACGTTGAGCACCACCGAACGCCCGTCCGCGGACGGCTCGGCCACCACCTGCCCCGCCCGGCCCACGAAACCCCGCCGCCGGCTGAACACCCCGACTCCGGCACCGCTGTGCCGCCCGACGGCGACGACATCGGCACCTTCGCCGGCACCGACCGCTCCCGCGGCGACACGGACCGCCCTCTCCGGGTCGCCGCTCGGTGCTCCGTTGCCGGCCCGCGGGTGCGGCATGGGTCAGGCTGTGCGTTCGTACTGGGTGCCGGACTCGTCGCGGTGGAGCAGGCCCTCGTCGACGAGGGCGCGGCGCAGGCTCACCCAGTCGTCGTACCACTGGCCGCAGATGGCGTTGACCTTGGCCTCGGAGTAGGTGACGCCGGGTTCGAAGGAGTCGGCGACGACAGCGAGGACGCGGCTGCGGATCTCCGCCCTGCCGGGGATGGAGGTGATGCGGCCCTTGCGGAAGTAGGCCCCGGCGCCGTCACCGCGGCCCCTGCCGGAGATCCTCACCTCGGCCTGGACGGCCAGGCGGAAGGTGTCGTCGATCAGCCCGTAGGTGCGGCTGTCCGAGTCGTACGCGGCGATCCGCCCGTCGACGAGCTTCTGCAGGGCGGCGGCGGCCGCCGCCGGCCGCAGCCGTGCCCGCTCCGCCACCGTCGCCGCGGTGGTGGCCCCGAGCGCGAGCGCCGCGAAGGCGTCGCGCCGGTCGGTCTGCGCGAGGACACCGATCAGATCCCGGCAGGACGGCGGCAACTCGGCGCCGCGCGGCTGCTCCTCGTCGCTCTGCTCCCCGCCCGGCTGCCGGCCGGCGGGCTGGTGTTCCTGTTCCTCGGTGGAGGCCCTGCTCATGGTGATCAACTTCCGGTTCGTCGTGCGGTACGGGTACGCGGTCGTGTGGCGTTGCACGGCGCGGTCTCTACGACTACCGCGCCACCGGGAGGTCGGGGCAAGCGGAAACCGCCGGGCCTGGCGGATTTCAGCCAGATCGAGAGGCCGCGGGCGCGCTGGTGAGCGTGAGCGGTACGGCGGTGCGGGACCGGCGTGGAGTTCCCTTGGCGGGTGGCCTGCGATAGGCGGAAGGTCCTTCGCGTACCGCGAGTGCGATGACCTTCGTGCCCTCGATGTAGACCCACCTTTTCTCCTGCCAGCCCAGAAGTCGATCCCGGGTCCGCTCCCAGGTTTCCCCTTCCTGCTCTCCGTCCTGGAGATCACGGAAACGGGTGCCGCCGACGACCGAACGGAACAGGCGGGCGTCGGCGCCGCGCAGCACCGTGTCCTGAGCGGGCAGTCCCGGCCGCCGGTCGGTGAGGGCGACGGCGTCGAACCCCAGCCGGTAAGTGAAACGTGCCTGGTCGTGCCGGGTGCGCCAGTCGCGGACGGCGGCGGCCAGGCGCCTTCGGACGGCGGTGTTCTCCGGGGTGTCGGTGAAGTCGCCCTCGAAGTGGTAGGCGAGGTCCCACAGGTCCCCTGGGGAGAGATCGGGGTAGGCGTACCGGTAACCCGGCAGCGGCCCGGTCAGGGTGAGCCCGTAGTCCCGCGGGTGTTCCACGTAGGGACTGAAACGGTCGAAGTGCACGGCCAGGATGTCGTTGTCCGGTGGTTCCAGATGCGTCAGCGAGGGCAGCAGTTCTATCTGGGTGAGCAGGGATTCCGGTGTCTCGTACGGAAAACCGGTGAGGATGTTCCACACCGGCAGGACTCCGAATTCCGCGCAGCCGAGCAGGAACCGGATGTTCTGGAAGGCGGTGGCGCCTTTCTTGAGCAGCCGCAGTCCTTCGGTGCTGAGGCTTTCGATGCCGGGTTGTACGGAGCGGACGCCGGCGCGCCGGGCGGCCTGGATGTCGGCCCATTCCATGTTGGCTTTGACTTCGAAGAAGAGTGAGTGGTCGGTGTTGAGTTTCTCGACGAGGGGGAGTGCGGTGTCGAGGTACTTGAGGTCGAGGATGTTGTCGACGGCGAAGAAGTCGAGGACGCCGTAGCGGTCCATGAGGTGGCGGAGTTCGTCGGCGACGGTGTCGGGGTGTTTGCTGCGGTAGGTCATGCTTGCGCCGTTGAGGCCGCAGAAGGTGCAGTGGGTCTTGGCGCCCCACCAGCAGCCGCGTGAGAACTCGACGGGCAGGGTGATCTCGGGTTCGAGGGCGTGCAGTCCGGCGGCCCGCAGTTGGTCGAAGAAGCCGTCGTAGTTCGGCGTCGGCACCTCCAGGGGCCGTTCGGCGGTGATCGTGGCGGGCGTGGTGGTGCCGGTGCCGGGAAGGCGGGTGATCAGGCGCCCGCGGGTGTGTGGCGGTTCGCCTGTCTCGATCTGGCGGAGCAGGGCTGCGAAGGCGTCCTCGCCGGGACCGTCGACGACGGCGTCCACGGCGGGGTAGTTGGCGAGGAGGGCGCGGCCCATGGAGCCTTCGCAGTTGCTGCCGCCGAGCACGATGGTCCCGGAGTAGCCGAGTTCACGCAGCCGCCCCGCCACCGCCAGGGACGGACCGTTCTGGCTGAACATCGAGGTGAAGCCGACCACGGCCGGCGCGGACTCCAGGAGCGCGGCGGCCGTCAGCTCCACATGCCGGTCCGCCACCTCGCGCAACGCGTCGACGAGCCCGATCGCCGTGTCGTCGACCCGCCGGGCGCGCAGCTGCTCGTAGTACGCCGCACGCCTGCCGGGGTCGCCCCGGCGACAGGAGAAGATCCAGTCGCCCACCGAGAGGTGGTAGAGCTTCTCGGAGACCAGCTCGTACGCCTCCGCCCACTTCGCGTCGGAGAATCCGAGCATTCTCTGGGCCAGGCCATAGAAATCCAGATAGGAATACCTGGCATCCACCTGCCAGCCCGCACTCTCGGCGAGCGAGCGGAGAATTCCGACCTGAATGGAAGGGCGAGTGGCGCTGTTCCACGGCATGGAAACGAGAGCGACTTTTTTCGCGGCGGGATGGGCGGCAGGCATGAAAAACCCCCGGAGCCGATTGCGGCAGCTCGGCTCACCGTAGAAGCCATGAGTTACGCGAGTCAACAGCACGCAAACCACCGGTATAGGTTGGCCGGAAAAATTCGTCCAGCAACTACCTGTGAAGAATGGGGGTACATAAGCCGAGGTCGTCCCGGTGCCGCGCAGATGGTACGCATGTGTGCAGGTGGAGGCCTGGTGGACAGGTGTGAGGGCCGCCTTGTACGGTGTATGGTGCTCCTGCCGCGTCCTGTGACAGGAGCCGGTGCGAGCTGTCCTCGACGATCAGGAAATCCTCACCGAGGGCTTTACCAGGGCTCGCGGAACGCCCATTTGCCGCCGTTCCCGATTGTCGTGCCCAGAGAGGCGAGAAGTCGCGTGAAGATTTCCCTGACCGGCGCGGCAGAGACACTGCTCGCACCCCTCTGCGCCCGCGCACTCGACGCCAACTCGGCCCACCCGCTCCTCGGCGACCGAATCGCCGCCGAACTCGTGGACCGCATCGACTACGACTTCGACCGCCTCGGCATCGGAGAGGCCACCGCCGTAGGCGTCGCCCTACGAGCCCGCTATTTCGACCGCCGGGTCCGCGCGTTCCTCGACACCCACCCCGAGTGCACCGTCGTCCACCTCGGCTGCGGCCTCGACAGCCGCCACGAGCGCCTCGCCCCCGGCCCCGGCGTCCGCTGGTACGACCTCGACCAGCCCGACGTCATCGACGTGCGCAAACAGCTCTACCCCACCCGCCCCGGCCACGAGACCCTCGCCGCCTCCGTCACCGAACCGGACTGGCCGGCCCTGATCCCCACGGACCACCACCCCGTCCTCGTGGTCGCCGAGGGCCTGACCATGTACCTCTCCGCCGACGAGGGCCCCCGCATGCTGAACACCCTGGTCGCGCACTTCCCGCACGGCGAGATGCTCTTCGACACCTACTCCCGCTTCGCCGTGCGCTCCACCCGCTCCATGACCCTCTTCCGCAAGACCGGAGCCCGGCTCGCATGGGGCGTCGACGATCCGCGCGAACTGGAGCGCCGCATACCCGGGATGCGCCTCCTCGAAGCGGACAGCGCCTACGCCACCGCGGACGGCGCCGACCTGCGACACCTGCCCCGCGGGATGCGACTGCGCATGCGCTTCGACACCGAAGTCCTCTCCCGGCTGCCGGTCCTCGGTCGCGTCGGCCACATCTCCCGCTACGCCTTCGGCGCCCGGGGTTGAGCCGACCCGCCCCCCTGACCTGCCACGACCCGACCCAAGGCCCATCCGACGGGCCACCACCCCCCCGACCGGAATGACCCGATGCTGCCGCTCTACCTCCTCTCCCACGGCCTCTCCCTCCTGGGCAACACCGTGGCCTCCATCGCCCTCCCCTGGCTGGTGCTTCTGCGCACCGGCGACGCCGCCGCGGTCGGTCTGGTCGCCGCCGCGAGCGCCCTGCCGATGCTCCTGTCGGCGGTCCTCGGGGGCGTGCTCATCGACCGCGTCGGCCGCCGCCGTCTCTCCATCGGAGCCGACCTCGCCTCCGCGGCCTGCGTCGCCGCGCTCCCCGTCGTCGACGGAGTCCTCGGCCTCACCGTCGTCTGGTTCGTGGTCCTCGGAGTCGCCGGCGCCGTCTTCGACGTACCCGGCATGACGGCCCGCGAGGCCCTCGCCCCCGACATCGCCGAAGCCACCGGCATCAGCATGGAACGCCTCGCCGGCCTCCGCGAGAGCATCGCCGGCGGTGTCGTGATCCTCGCCCCGGCGGCCGCCGGCGGACTCATCATGCTCGTCGACCCGGCGACCGTCCTCTGGGTCACCGCCGGTTGCTCAGCCCTCGCCGCCCTCGTCACCCTCGCCCTGCCGAAGACCATCGGCGCCCAGCCCCCCGCCGGCGGCGAAGCCGCGGGCCTCGGCGGCGACGTCAAGCGTGGCTTCGGCGTCCTGCGCGGCGACCGCGTCCTCACCGCCGTCACCCTGGTCTCGGCCGGCAGCGTCGCCGTCCTCGCACCGCTGCAGAACCTCGTCCTCCCCGTCCACCTGGTCGCCGAGGACTCACCCGGTGGCTTCGGCGTGGTCGTCTCCCTCCTCGCCGTCGGCGGCATCGCCGGCGCCGCGGTGTACGCCGCCGTCGGCACCCGCTTCTCCCGCCGGACCGTCTTCGTCGCCGCCCAGGTCACCTCCACCGTCGGCGTCGCCGGACTCGCCCTGCTGCCCCCCGTCCCCGTGATGTGGGCCGCCGCCGTCCTGGCCGGCGCCGGAGCCGGGCCCCTGCCCGCCCTCTTCCTGGTGCTCGTCACCGAACGCATTCCGGAAGAGGTCCGCGGCCGGGTCCTCGGCCTCCAGAACGCCGTCTCCATGACCGCCGTCCCCCTCGGCACCCTGGCCGCCGGCCTCGTCGTGGAGCGGGTCGGCCTGCGCCCGACCGGGATGTTCCTCGCCGTCGCCTGGGGCGCGGTCACCCTCGCCATCCTTGCTCTGCCCGCCCTTCGCGGCCTCGACGCCGCCACCGAAACCGCCATCGAGAACCAGGAGGCAGCCCCCGGGGACGACCGGCGTCCCGGCGAACCCCGAACCCCCGAACGAGGGCCGACCGTCCCCGGGCAGGGCTCCGAGACCGCCGACACCACGACCTGACCGCCCGGCCCCCCGCCCGTCCATTTGGCGACCACCCCGCGACTGGTGTAGACCAGTCGTGGGCGGTTCCGCTACCGTCCCGCTGTCACGGACGCCACCTCACCACGGGACGACGAGGCCGCCCACGCCACCGTCCCCCTCGCGGCCGGCCGCGCCACCACGCTCCTGACCAGGAGCACGGGACCACAGGGAGAATCGCCATGGCCACCAAGGCTGAGAAGATCGTCGCCGGGCTCGGCGGCCTCGACAACATCGACGAGATCGAGGGCTGCATCACCCGCCTGCGCACCGAGGTCAACGACCCCTCCCTCGTCGACGAGGCCGCCCTCAAGGCCGCCGGCGCCCACGGCGTCGTCAAGATGGGCACCGCCGTGCAGGTCGTCATCGGCACCGACGCCGACCCGATCGCCGCCGAGATCGAGGACATGATGTGATCCACCGCTGATCCGGGACCCACCGCCCTCGGCGGTCCCCATCGGCACGCGCACAGGGGCCCTCCCGACGCGGGAGCGGCCCCTTCCGCCACTGCGGCTAGGCTCGTCGCCATGTCTCGAATCGACGGCCGCACGCCCGAACAGCTCCGCCCTGTCACCATCGAACGCGGCTGGAGCAAGCACGCCGAGGGCTCCGTCCTCATCTCCTTCGGCGACACCAAGGTCTTCTGCACCGCCTCCGTCACCGAGGGCGTCCCGCGCTGGCGCAAGGGCAGCGGCGAGGGCTGGGTCACCGCCGAGTACTCCATGCTGCCCCGCTCCACCAACACCCGCGGCGACCGCGAGTCCGTACGCGGCAAGATCGGCGGCCGTACCCACGAGATCTCCCGCCTCATCGGCCGCTCCCTGCGCGCCGTCATCGACTACAAGGCGCTCGGCGAGAACACCATCGTCCTCGACTGCGACGTGCTGCAGGCCGACGGCGGCACGCGTACGGCCGCGATCACCGGCGCGTATGTGGCGCTGGCCGACGCCGTCGCCTGGGCCCAGCGCAAGAAGCTCGTCAAGGCCGGCCGCCAGCCGCTGACCGGCACCGTGAGCGCCGTCTCCGTGGGCATCGTCGGCGGTGTCCCGCTGCTCGACCTCTGCTACGAGGAAGACGTCAGGGCCGACACCGACATGAACGTCGTCTGCACCGGCGACGGCCGTTTCGTCGAGGTCCAGGGCACCGCCGAGGCCGAACCCTTCGCCCGCGAGGAGCTCAACGCCCTGCTGGACCTGGCCGTCGCCGGCTGCACGGACCTGGCCGCGCTGCAGGGCAAGGCGCTCGACTCGGTCCTCGAAAGGTAAAGGGAACCCCAAGAAAACCGGGCGCCGGTCGCAACCACCGCGCACCCGGCGGCGTCCCTAGGAGTACGGGCGCACGGCACACCACCGTGCGCCCGGCCACACCGGCGCAGGCCGGACCCGCACCACCACCGGAGGCCGTCAGGCCTGCAACCAGTAGGAGGACCGTTCCATGGCCGCGAGCCGCCGACGTCGTACGACCGCCATCGCCGGAGCCGTTGCAGCCGTCGCGCTGACCGCCGGCCTCACCACCGGCTGCGACGCCGTGAACAAGGCCCTGGACTGCGTCCAGACCGCAGAGGCCATCACCGACAGCGTGTCCGACCTCCAGCAGGCCGTCGAGAACGCCTCCAACGACCCCGCGCAGCTGGAGGAGTCGCTCAACTCCATCGACGAGAACCTCAAGGAGATCGGCGACAAGACCGACAACGCCGACGTCAACAAGGCCGTCGACGACCTCCAGAAGGCCGTGGAGAACGTCGAGACGTCCGTCAACAACGGCGACGCGACCCCCGACATCAGCGGCATCACGGACGCGGCGAAGGAGCTGACGAAGGTCTGCACGTCCTGAGGACGCGGACCGGGACCGGGACCGGCGGCGAGACCGCGCGACCGCGAGATCCGGCGACCGAGGACGGACGACGCGCCGGCCAGGGGCGGACGACCCGCCGGGCGCCGGGATACTGAGGGCATGACCCGCCTGATCCTCGCCACCCGCAACGCCGGAAAGATCACCGAGCTGAAGGCGATCCTCGCCGACGCAGGTCTGCCCCACGACCTCGTCGGCGCGGACGCCTACCCGGACATCCCCGACGTCAAGGAGACCGGCGTCACCTTCGCCGAGAACGCCCTGCTGAAGGCACACGCCCTCGCGCAGGCCACCGGTCTCCCGGCCGTCGCCGACGACTCCGGACTCTGCGTGGACGTCCTGCACGGCGCCCCCGGCATCTTCTCCGCCCGCTGGGCCGGCCGTCACGGCGACGACCGCGCCAACCTCGAACTCCTCCTCGCCCAGCTCTCGGACATCGCCGAGGAGCACCGCGGCGCGCACTTCGCCTGCGCCGCCGCCCTCGCCCTGCCGGACGGCACGGAACGCGTCGTCGAAGGCCGGCTGAGGGGCGTACTCCGGCACACCCCCACCGGCACGAACGGCTTCGGCTACGACCCGATCCTCCAGCCGGAGGGCGACACCCGCACCTGCGCCGAACTGACCCCCGAGGAGAAGAACGCGATCAGCCACCGAGGCAAGGCGTTCCGGGCGCTGGTACCGGCGGTGCGGGAACTGCTGGGCTGACAGGACGGCAGAGATCCCGCACCTTTGAATCGAAGGTGCGGGATCTCTCTCTTCGGTGGGCCCGGTGGGACTTGAACCCACGACGCACCGCTTCTAAGGCGGCGTCCTCTAGCCTGCTGGGATACGGGCCCGCAACGCTTTGCCTACTCTACTGGGCGTCGCGACCGCGCTGGCTGCCTCCCCTGCACCACGTGCTCGTGATCGCATGGCAGTTCGGGCACAGCAGCCGAAGGTTCTCCCGCCGATCGTCGCTCCAGTCCCCGTTGATGTGATCGACCTCCAGGGTCATGGGTTTGCCGAGCCACTCAGGTCCGATGCCGCAGCGGGCGCATTTCTCAGGTACGCCGACTTCCGAAAGGGCACGACGTATGCGGTTGGTCCGCGTCCGGCGGGCTCCGCTGTGCTGCACCAGTACTTCCTCGGGGCGCCTGGCGTTGGCGGCGGGTTTGCCCCGTCGATGGGCTTGCCCCAGGAAGTGTGACGTGGGGATTCCGTATTCGGCGATCCACCGGCGGAGTTGAGTGCGTTGAGAGCCGTTGCCCGGTCGGTCCAAACGGCGCAGCACCTCGGCGAGAGAGGTCGACTCCGCGACTGCCGTACGCAGCTCGCTTTCGGTGGGGCGGGAGTGTCTGCCGCAAGGGCGGAAGTGCGAGATGTCGATGCCGAAATGGGAGAACCGGCCCTCAAGATACTTGGGAAGTCGCTCGTACGGCCGAGTGCCGAGAAAAGCGATGACCTCGTCAATGTCGCCGCAGACTCGGGCTGCTTCCGTTAGCCGCTCCCTGGTGTACTGCGTGCCCCTGGTCATGAGGTCGACCTCTTGCTGTGCCGTTTACCGCGCCCTCGGTAACTGTCGGTCGTCGAGTGGCAGTTGGGGCACAGCAGCCGCAGGTTTTCGATCCGGTTGTTCCGCCAGTTGCCGTCGACGTGGTCGACCTCCAGGGGGAGCGGTTCTCCGAGCCACACCGGCTCGATTCCGCACAAGGCACAGCGTTCCTCGACGTCCATGTCACGCATCGCCCGCTTGAGACGGCTGCTGGGTATGCGCGAGGCGCGCGCGGAGGTGTCCTCCACGAGGATCTCTTCGGCCGTCCGGCGACGCTGGTTGTAGCGCTGCCTCTCCGTGCGGACCGCCGACGTGAAGTGTGAGGTGTCCAGGCCGTACGCCTTGATGCGCCGGGAGATGTTCGTGTGGTGTCCACCCACCGGGTCGAGCCCCACCTGTCGCAGCACCTCGTTGACGCTCGTTGAGCGGGCGACCACCGGCTCAAGGACCTGCCGCGTCCACTTGGCCCCCTCGCGCTCGAAGTGCGAGACATCCACCCCGAGCTTCTTCATCCGGTCGTGGACGTATCGCCGCGTCCAGCCCTTCGGATCCACCCCCAACCTCTCCAACGCCTCCGACAATGTCCGCGCTCCCCGTGCCGCCTCCTCCAGCCGCTCCTTCGGGTAGGCACTGGCTCGCATGGGCCCCCTCCGTTCCGGTCACCTGTTCGTGGCCTCGTACGGAGTAACGAATCGCTGGGCGCGTAGTCACGATCGACATGCGGAACGGCTCGTACCGGAGTGCTGCGGTACGAGCCGTTCTCGGGGGCGGGTGGGGTCAGATGCCCAGGTCCTTGATGATCTTCGCCACGTGGCCGGTCGCCTTCACGTTGTAGAGGGCGCGTTCCACCTTGCCCTCCTCGTCGACGATGATCGTCGAGCGGATGACGCCGGTGACGACCTTGCCGTACAGCTTCTTCTCGCCGAACGCGCCGTACGCCTCCAGGACCGTCTTGTCGGGGTCGCCGACGAGGGTGACCTTCAGGGACTCCTTCTCGCGGAACTTGGCCAGCTTCTCCGGCTTGTCGGGGGAGACGCCGATGACGTCGTACCCGGCGCCGGCCAGCAGGTCCAGGTTGTCGGTGAAGTCGCAGGCCTGCTTCGTGCAGCCGGGGGTCAGGGCGGCCGGGTAGAAGTAGACGATGACCTTGCGGCCCTTGTGGTCGGACAGGGACACCTCGTTGCCGTCGGCGTCCGGGAGGGTGAAGGCGGGGGCCACGTCGCCTGGCTGGAGTCGCTCGCTCATCGGACCAGCGTAGGGCCTGTCCGGCGGATCCCGCCGACTTCGGGTCGCGGCTCCTGACGGCTTCCGGTGCGCGGGGTCCGGTGCGGGCGGCTGCGAGGCGGAGGAGAGATCCGACGCGGAGCGGCGGCGACCGACGACAACGCGGCAGGTGCGTGTGCCGGACCCCGCGCCCACTCGTGATCCGTCGGGCGGGTCCTTCCCGCGGACCCTTCCCGCGGACCCTTCCCGCGGACCCTTCCCGCGGACCCTTCCCGCGGACCCTTCCCGCGGGCCCTTCCCGCGGGCCCTGACGTCACGGTCGCCGGCGGAGCTGACAGACTGTCCGCAAACAGTCAATGACGGACAGCGGGAGGCAGCGCGGTGGCGGACACCTCGGACACCAGAACCCCGGCCGAGATCGAGGCGGACATCAAGCGCCGCCGCGACACCCTCGCGGAGACGCTCGACGAGATCGGCGTCCGGGTGCACCCGAAGACCATCGTCGGTGACGCCCGGGCGAAGGTCGTCTCCAACATCGACCACACCCTCGGCAGGGCCTACGTCTCGGTCAACCGGGTGGTCAGCGACGCGAAGGGCCGGTTCGTCGACGAGAACGGGGCGCCCCGGCTGGAGCGCATCGTCCCGGTGGCGCTCGTGCTCGTCGGGGTCGTGGGGCTGCTCGCCCTCGGCACTCGACGCCGCAAGGGCTGAGGAAGACAGGTAGGTTCGGGGGCGTGAGCGAGAAGAGCCAACACGACAAGTTGCCCATCAGGATGCTGCACGACCGGGTGCTCGTGCGGCAGGACACCGCTGAGGGGGAGCGGCGTTCGGGCGGCGGCATCCTGATTCCCGCGACGGCGGCGGTCGGCCGGCGGCTCGCCTGGGCGGAGGTCGTCGCGGTCGGGCAGAACGTCCGGACGGTCGAGCCGGGCGACCGCGTCCTGTTCGACCCGGAGGACCGGGCCGAGGTCGAGGTCAGGGGCGTCGCGTACGTCCTGATGCGCGAGCGCGACCTGCACGCCGTGGCCGCGGACCGGTTCGAGGGCTCGGAGGACTCCACCGGTCTGTACCTGTAGCGCGCCCCGGCGGACGCCCGCCGCACACGGGAGGGGGCTGGTGACCACGGTCACCAGCCCCCTCCCGTTCGTCATCCGCCCCGGCGGCCCGCCGTCACGGGAAGAACGTCCCCTCCGCCGTGCCGCCTCCGGTGGCCGCTCCGCCGCCGTCCGTCGTCCCGCCGCCGTCGGTGGTGCCGCCCCCGGTGGTGGCCCCGCCGTCCGCGGTGCCTCCGCCTCCGGTGGCCGCGCCGCCGTCGGTGGTCCCGCCCCCGGTCGTCGTACCGCCTCCGGTGGTGGGTGCGCCGCCGGTCGTCGTCGTGTCGCCGCCGCCCGTGGTGGCGCCCCCGTCGGTCGGGGCGCCGGTGGTGCCGCCGTCCGTCTGGCCCGCGGTCTCCTCGCCGCCCGTGGTGCCGCCGTCCTCCTCGTCACCGGTGGCGCCCGGCTCGTCCGCCGGGGTGCTCGGGGGCACCACGACCACGTCCGCGCCCTCCTGGAGCTCCAGGTCGAAGTCCTTGACCTTCTTGCCCTTCAGGGCCGCCTTGGTGAACTGCGCCCAGATCTCCGTGGGCGCCCCGCCACCGTTGATGCGCTGCAGGCCCATCGCTCCGTACAGCGGCTTGTGGACGCCCGTCTTGGGGTCCTGGCCCATCACGGAGACGACGGTGGCGAGGTCGGGGGTGTAGCCGGCGAACCAGGCCGCCTTGTCCTCCTCGGCCGTACCGGTCTTGCCGGCGGCCGGGTGGCCGGACGCCTGCGCCGCGGTGGCCGTGCCGCCCTGGACCACGCTCCGCAGGACGGAGGTGGTGGTGTCGGCGGCCTGACGGCTGACGGCCTGCTGCGGGTCGGTCGAGGGGAGCTTGATCTCCTCGCCGTCCTTGGTGATCCGCTCGATCATCGTGTACGTGCCGTGCCGGCCGTGGTTGGCGAGGGTGGCGTACGCCTCCGCCATGTCGAGCACGCTCGCGGTCGCCGTGCCCAGCGCGATCGACGGGTACGGGTTCATGTCCGGGGTGTTCTTCGGCACGCCCAGGTCGATCGCGGTCTGCTCGACCTTCGCGGGGCCGACGTCGACGGCCATCTGCGCGTACACCGAGTTCACGGACTTGTCGGTGGCCTGGCGGACGGTGATGTTGCCGTAGTCGACGTAGTCCTCGTTCTCGGGGGCGTACCGCTCGCCGGGCCAGCCGACGACGGGGCGCTCGCTGGAGCCGTCGTAGACGGTGTTCGGGGTGATCGCCTGGCCGGACTGGGTGTTGGAGTTGTTCTCCACGGCGGCGGTGAACACGAACGGCTTGAACGTCGAACCGACCTGGTAGTCGCGCCGGGTGGCGTTGTTGACGTACTGCTTGAGGTAGTCGATGCCGCCGTACATCGCGATGACCTTGCCGGTCTTCGGGTCGATGGAGGCACCGCCGGCGCGGACGTAGTTGTCGACCTTGCGGTTCTTCTTGTCGAGCTTGTCCATCAGGTTGTCGTCGACGGCCTTGATGAACGCGTCCTGCATCTTGGGCTGGATGGTGGTGGTGATGCGGTAGCCACCGCCGTTCTCCAGCGCCTCCTCGTCGATGATCTTGTGCTCGATGAGGTACGACTTGATGGCCTCGACCAGGTAGCCGCGCTGCCCGGAGAAGGCGGTGGACGTGGTGGTCTGCTTCGGCATGTCGAACTTCATGCCGGCGCGCTCGGACTGCTTGAGCCAGCCCTCCTTGACCATGCCGTCGAGGACGTAGTTCCAGCGGGCGACGGCCGCGCCCTTGTTCTCCGGGTGGGCGACGACGTCGTACATGCTCGGCGCGTTGACGAGCGCGGCGAGGTAGGCGCCCTGCTCGGCGGAGAGTTCGTCGGCGTCGACGCCGTAGTAGGCCTGGGCCGCGGCCTGGATGCCGTAGGCGTTGCGGCCGAAGAAGCTGGTGTTGAGGTAGCCCTCCAGGATCTCGTCCTTGGTGACCTCGCGGTCCAGCTTGATCGCGATGAAGAACTCCTTCACCTTGCGGGTGACGGTCTGGTCCTGGGCCAGGTAGTAGTTCTTCACGTACTGCTGGGTGATCGTCGAGCCGGACTGCTTGCCCTTGCCGCTCGCGGTGTTCCAGGCGGCGCGGATCATCGCCTTGGGGTCGATGGCCGGCTCGGAGTAGAAGTCGCGGTCCTCGGCGGCCAGTACGGCGTGCTGGGCGGCCTTGGAGACCTTCGACAGGGGCACGTTCTCGCGGTTGACCTCGCCGTCGCGGGCGATCTGGGTGCCGTCCGCGTACAGGTAGACGTTGCTCTGCTTGGTGGCGAGTTCCTGCGGCTTGGGGATGTGGACCAGGTTGTAGCCCAGCACGAAGGCGCCGATGATCAGCATGGTCACGATCACGAAGCTGCTGAGCACCATGCGCCAGGTCGGGAACAGCCGCCGCCACCCGGTCCGTTTGGGCCGCTTCGGCTTCTTGCCCTTGCCGCCGCCGGCCGGGGTGACGTCGGGCACGTCGGCGGCCGCGACCGCGGGAACGACGGCGGTCGCCGCGCCCCCGCCGGCCGCCGAAGCCGATCCGGCGGCTGCCGCCGCGCCGGCCGCCCCCGCCGCTCCGGCCGTCGTCGTGCCGCCGGGCCGCTTGCCGCCGGGCTTCGCGCCCGCGCGCGTGACACCCAGGGTCATGGTCATCTCGGCGTCACCCGCCGCCGGGCCACCCGTCGCCGGGCCACCCGTCGAGCGGGCGGCCGCCGCGGCGCCGGACGCGCCTGCTCCGGCCGCGCCGGGCTTGCCGCCCGGCGTCCCCGGACCGGACTTCCTGGGGCGGGTGACGCTCAACGGCATGGTCAGCTCGGCAGCGCTCTCCGGGGTACCCGTCCCGCCGGAGGTCCGCGCCGCCGCGCCGGCGGACGTCGTCGCGCCGCTCGGCGAGAGCGACTTGCCCCCGCCGGGCGTGCCGCTCCGCTGCCCGGTCTCACGCCCCTGGGCCCCCGAGGCGGAGCCGCCGTCGGAGGACCGCCCCGAGGGACCGCCCTTCGCGGGGTCGCCCTTCGCGGGGCCGGCCGGTCCACCGGCCTGCTGACCGCCCTTGCCGGTGCCGGGCCTGCCACCGGCCGGTGCCCCCGAGCCCGAGCCGGCTGCCCTGCCGCCGCCCGCCACGGCCCCGTCGCCGGTAGCCGTACCCGGCCGCCCGCCCGAATCCGAAGCCGAGCCCGGCCGTCCACCCGAATCCGAAGCCGAGCCCGGCCCCGGCCGTCCACCCGAGGCAGAAGCCGACCCTGTGCCCGTGCCTGTGCCCGTGCCCGTGCCCGATCCCGAGTCCGAGCCCGCCCGTCCGCCGGACGTCCGGTCGGACGCCTCGCCGGTCGGCCCGTCCGCCGTTCCGTCGGCCTGGCGGCCCGGCCGTCCCTCGGAAGGGCGGCCGGGCGCGGTGCCGGTCGTCGGGGGCTCCGGGGGCGTGCCCGGGGTCCGGCGCTCCGGTTGTCCCGGTGTTCGGCCCGGACCGTTCCGCTTCGGCTGCGGCTCGTCGCTCATCGTGCTGCCGTGCTCCTGTTTCCGCGTCGTACGTTCATTTCCGTACGGACTCGTACGCTTTGCGCCCGCTCCGGGCACGTTCTGCGCCCCGGAGTGAAGACACGCGTACCGGCTGATCCGTTCCCGGATACTGGCACGCGCCTCGTACGCCCCGGGAGCACCACCGTCCGGCCCGAAAACGCCTGGCACACCGATCCGGCCGCGGACTAGGCTTTCGCGCTTCGGCCCGGATCGGCCTCGGCCTCGGTCTTTCGCCTGACTCTTCGCAGCGGATGGGGGTTTCCTCGTGGGCACTGGGCGGTTGTACGCCGCCGTCGCCACCGGTGGCTTCAGGCGGTACGCGACGTATCGGGTGGCCACCGCGGCGGGGGTGTTCACCAACACCGTCTTCGGCTTCATCCTCGCATACACCTACATCGCCCTCTGGCAGGAGAAGCCCCACCTCGGCGGCTACGACCAGGCGCAGGCGCTCACCTATGTGTGGGTGGGGCAGGCGATGTTCGCGGTCATGGTGCTGGGAAGCGCCGGGTTCGAGGAGGACCTCATCGAGCGGATCCGTACGGGGGACATCGCGGTCGACCTGTACCGGCCGGCCGACCTCCAGCTGTGGTGGCTCGCCGCCGACCTGGGCCGGGCCCTGTTCCAGCTGCTCGGACGCGGTGTCGCGCCCATGCTGTGCGGTGCCCTCTTCTTCGATCTCGCGCTGCCGTCCGGTGCCCTGCCGTGGCTGGCCTGCCTCGTCGCGGTCGCCCTCGGGGTCCTGGTCAGCTTCGCGATCCGATACATCGTCGCCCTGTGGGCGTTCTGGCTCCTCGACGGCGCCGGAGCGATGCAGATCACCTGGCTCACGGGTGTCTTCTTCTCCGGCATGCTGCTGCCGCTGAACGTCTTCCCCGGCGCCCTCGGGGACCTGGCCCGTCTGCTGCCGTGGTCCGCGCTGCTCCAGGCGCCCGCCGACGTGCTGCTGGGCGAGGCCGACGTGTGGGGCACGTTCGCGTTCCAGGCGGGCTGGGCGGTCGTGCTGCTGGCGGCGGGGCGGCTCCTCCAGTCGGCGGCGACACGGAAGGTGGTGGTCCAGGGTGGCTGACGTCGACGAGCGCCCGGCGACGACGGGCACGGAGGACGACCCGTTCGGCGCGTACGGTCCGTACCGCAGGCTCCGGGACGGGCTGCGCGCCTACCGCATGATCGCCGCCATGTGGATCCGCTCCACGATGGCGTACCGCGCCTCCTTCGTGATGACGGCCTTCGGCAACTTCGCCGCCACCGCCCTCGACTTCGTCGCGATCCTGCTGATGTTCTCCCAGGTCGACGAGTTGGGCGGCTTCACCCTGCCCGAGATCGCCCTGCTGTACGGTACGTCCGCGATGGCGTTCGGTCTCGCCGACCTGATGATCGGCTCCATGGACCGGCTCGGGCGCCGGGTCCGCGACGGCACGCTGGACACCCTGCTCGTCCGGCCCGCTCCGGTCCTCGCGCAGGTCGCCGCCGACAAGTTCGCGCTGCGGCGTCTCGGCCGGGTCACCCAGGGCGCCCTGGTCCTCGGCTACGCGCTGGCCACGCTGGACATCGACTGGACGCCGCTGAAGGTGCTGACGCTGCCGATGATGGTGGTCAGCGGCGGTGTCATCTTCGCGGCGGTGTTCGTCGGGGGCGCGGCCTTCCAGTTCGTCGCGCAGGACGCCTCCGAGGTGCAGAACGCCTTCACGTACGGCGGTGCCACGCTGCTGCAGTACCCGCCGGCCCTCTTCGCCAAGGACCTGCTGCGCGGGGTGACGTTCGTGCTGCCGCTGGCCTTCGTCAACTGGCTGCCCGGACTGTACGTCCTGGGCCGCCCCTATCCGCTCGACGTGCCCCACTGGCTGGCGTTCGCGCCGCCGCTGGTGGCGGCGGCCTGCTGTCTGCTCGCGGGCGCGGCATGGCGGGCGGGACTGCGTTCGTACCGGAGCACGGGGAGTTAGGGACACATGAACGAGCGGTTCATCGAACTCGACCGCGTCGAGAAGGTCTTCGACGTCCGGAAGAAGACCGGTTTCCTGCGGCGGGAGCGGCGTGAGGTGCGGGCCGTGGACGCGATCTCCTTCACCGTGTCGCGGGGTGAGATGGTCGGCTACATCGGCCCGAACGGCGCGGGCAAGTCCACCACCATCAAGATGCTGACGGGCATCCTGACCCCGAGCGGCGGCCGGGTGCGGGTCGCGGGCATCGACCCGTCCCGTGAGCGGACGCGGCTGGCCCGCCGGATCGGGGTGGTCTTCGGGCAGCGCACGACCCTGTGGTGGGACCTTCCGCTCGTCGACTCCTACCGGCTGATGCACCGCATGTACCGCATCCCCGACGCCCGTTACCGCGAGAACCTGGACCGCTGCGTCGAACTCCTCGAACTCGGCGACCTGCTGGACGTGCCCGTGCGGCAGCTGTCCCTCGGTCAGCGCATGCGCGGCGACATCGCGGCCGCGCTGCTGCACGATCCCGAGGTGCTGTACCTGGACGAGCCGACGATCGGGCTCGACGTGATCAGCAAGGCGAAGGTCCGCGCGTTCCTGAAGGACCTCAACACCGAGCGCGGCACGACCGTGCTGCTCACCACGCACGACCTGCAGGACATCGAGCAGTTGTGCCGCCGGGTGATGGTCATCGACCACGGCCGGCTGATGTACGACGGTCCGCTGACGGGGCTGCACGAGGTGGGGGAGGGCGAGCGGACCCTCGTCGTCGACCTGGATCGGGAGCTGCCGCCGATCGAGGCGGCGCCCGCCCGTGTCGTCCGGGTGGAGGGCCCCCGGCAGTGGCTGGCGTTCCCGGCGTCGGAGTCGGCGGCCCCGCTGGTGGCGCGGATCGCGGCGGAGTACCCGCTGGTGGACCTGTCGGTGCGGGAGCCGGACATCGAGGCGGTGATCGCCCAGATGTACGCGCAGCAGGCGGAGCGGGTGGGGGAGGCGGGGCAGTCGGTCTCGTAGCCGGGGGCCGGGGTTCCTCGTAGGCTGGGCCGTATGACGGACGATCTCCCGGACCTGCCGGCCGCCGCGCACCTCCGTGCCTCCGACGCCGACCGTGAACGGGTCGCCGAGCAGTTGCGGGACGCCCTCGCGGAGGGGCGGCTCGACATGGAGGAGTTCGGGGAGCGGCTGGACGCCGCCTACCAGGCGCGCACCTATGGTGAGCTGGCGCCGATCACCCGTGATCTGCCGGGCGCCGGGGCGGTGGTGCCGCCGTCGGTGTCCTTGGTGAAGGGTTCCGCGGAGAGCGGGAGTTGGGCCGAGCGGATCGTCGGCGGGCAGGGCTCGTCGACGTGGGGTGTGGCGGTGCTGTCCGGCTTCGAGCGCAAGGGCCGCTGGACGGTGCCCGAGCGGTTCGACTGCGTCGCGTTCTGGGGCGGCGGTGAACTGGACCTGAGGGACGCGTACTTCGCGCAGCGCGAGGTCACCATCAACTGCGTGGCCGTCATGGGCGGGATCAACGTGATCGTGCCGCCCGGCGTCGAGGTCGTCGTCCGCGGTATCGGCGTCATGGGTGGCTTCGACCACCGCGAGGAGGGCGAACCGGGCGAGCCGGGCGCCCCTCGCGTGGTCGTCACCGGGTTCGCCTTCTGGGGCGGCGTCGGTGTCGAGCGCAAGCTGCCCAAGGCCGAGCGGCAACGTCTGAAGGAGGCCCGCCGCCAGGAGCGTCTGGAGCGCCGGCAGGCCCGCCGCGAACTCGGCAAGGGCCACTGAGGCGGCCCGGGCGGCCCCGTCCTGCCCGCGGCACGGGGATGGTCCGGTCGCTCCACGGGCCCGCGCCCCGCGCTTCCGTCCGGTTCCTGCCCCAAGGGTCTGCCGGTCCCGTGCCCCACAGGTCCCTCAGCCCCGTGCCCCACAGGTCCGTCAGCCCCGTGCCCTACAGGTCCGCCGGTCCCGTGCCCTACAGGTCCGCCGGGACCGCGCCCTTGAGGGACTTCAGGTCGAAGACCTGGGCCATCCGTTCGTAGCCCTTGTCGCTCGGGTGGAGGTGGTCGCCCGAGTCGTAGTCGGGGCGCAGCCGGCTGGGGGCGTACGGGTCGCGGAGCGCCTTGTCGAAGTCGACGACCGCGTCGAAGACCTTGCCGGAGCGGATGCGGGCGTTGACGGCCTGGCGTACGGACTCGCGCTGGTCGGTGTAGCCGCGGTGGCCGCTGAACGGCATCAGCGTGGCGCCGACGACGCGCAGCCCGCGCGCGTGCGCCAGGTCGACGAGTCCGCGCAGACCGGCGACGATCGTCTCGGGGTCGGCCTGGCCGGGGTTCTTCAGGATGTCGTTGACGCCCAGGTCGACGACGACGGCCTTGACGCCGGTGCGGCCCAGCACGTCGCGCGGGAAGCGGGACAGGCCGCTGGGGTTGTCGGCGGGGCGTCCCCGCCCGTTGGCGAGGACCTGGTTGCCGCTGATGCCCTGGTTGACGACGGTGTAGCGGGGCACGTCGGGGGAGCCGGCGGCGTCCCGCAGCCGGTCCGAGAGGACGTCCGTCCAGCGGCGGTTCTCCCCGACGGTCGAGGTGATGCCGTCGGTGAGGGAGTCGCCGAGAACCACGACGGTGCCCTCGGACTCCCGGCTCAGCACGTCCAGCGCGGTGACGTACCGCCAGTGCATGCTCTGCGTGGTGTACGGCGCCCCGCTGACGTCGGCGGCCTGGTCGCCCTCGGCGGTGTACGAGATCTGCCGGGCGTGCGCGTGATAGGTCGTGGGCCCGGACGGGGTGGGCGAGTAGGTGGTGATCAGCACGTCGCTGTCGTGCGGGATCGCGATCCGTACGGCATCGCTGACCACCTGCTGACCTGCGGCGATGACCACGGTCGTGCGTCCGCCGAAGGTGAGCCGGCGCATGGTGTCGGGCGCTGCCGCCGGGCTGTTCACCGCGGCGGCGACCGCGAGCGAGGCGTGGGTGACGGTCAGCGGCTGCTGGCCGTAGAGATTGGACAGCGTGACGCGGGCACTCGTCCCCGCGGCGGCGGTGTGCACGACGTTGCGCACCGAGCGGCCCGCGAGGCCGTTGGTCTCGGTGCCCGGTTCGGATCCGCTCGGCGACGCCGACCAGGCGCCCACCCAGACCCCGGTGGAGGCGGGGGCGGCGGAATTGCGCGGTGCGCCGGCGAAGGTCTTCTGGCGGCGGCTGCCGTCGTCGATGCCGACGCCGACGTAGATGGCCGCCGAGACGGTGACGATCAGGGCCGTGACGAGCGCCAGCAGTGCGCCGTGCCTCGTGGGGGGATCCCCCACCCCCCCGGCGTGACGCTTGGTCATGCGGTGTGTGGCTCCTCGGACAGTGGAGCCCCGAGGCTCCGTGGTGATCACTCCATGATGCGGCATGGGGCGGGGGCGGCCGGTGACAACCCCCGTCGGTTCCCCCGCCCGGACAGACGCGGGGAACTCCTGTCGCGTTCCAGGAGTACGTCATGCAGTAGGTCACCAAGGGACCGAGAAAGGGACGAGAAAGGGACAATGGGTACGGGGGACAGGAACGGGTGGAGTGAATGGACCGTACGAAACCGGAAGAGAACGGCACCCCGGGACAGCGTTCCCTGCCCGAGGGCCCGGGGAACCAGGTGACGGACACCACGCCGGGCGCGCGGGCGGCGGCGGACGCGCGCGGCGGATCGGGCGCGCCCCCTGTGTCGCATCGCACGATGACCACGTTCAGCGCGGTCGACGAGGAGAAGCAGCGGGGCGTGCGGCGGATGAAGCTGACCGCCGCCGGGCTCCTGCTGTTCGTGGCCGTGGTGTACGTCCTGGCGAAGTGGGCCTCCCACGAGGGCGCCGGGGCCTGGGCGGGCTATGTCGCGGCGGCCGCGGAGGCGGGCATGGTGGGTGCGTTGGCGGACTGGTTCGCCGTGACCGCCCTGTTCCGGCACCCCCTCGGCATCCCCATCCCGCACACCGCGATCATCCCCCGCAAGAAGGACCAACTGGGCGTCTCGCTGGGTGAGTTCGTCGGGGAGAACTTCCTATCCGAGGATGTCGTACGGCAGCGGCTGCGCGCCGTCGGCATCGGCACCCGGCTCGGCGCGTGGCTCGCCGAGCCGCAGAACGCCGACCGGGTGACCGAGGAACTGGCGACCGCGATGCGCGGCGCCCTCACGGTGCTGCGCGACGCCGACGTGCAGGCCGTCGTCGGGGAGGCCATCACCCGGCGGGCCAACAGCCAGGAGATCGGGCCCGGCATGGGGAAGATGCTGGAGCGGATCGTCACCGACGGCGGCCACCGGCGGGCCGTGGACCTGATCTGCGCCCGCGCCCAGAACTGGCTGATCCTCCACGACGACCAGGTCATGGACGCGATCGAGGGCGGTGCCCCCGGCTGGACCCCGCGCTTCGTCGACAAGCGGATCGGCGAGCGCGTCTACAAGGAACTGCTCCGTTTCGTCACCGAGATGAGGGACTCGCCCACGCACCCGGCGCGTGGCGCCCTGGACCGCTTCCTCACGGACTTCGCCAGGGACCTGCAGTCCGACACCGACACCCGGGCGCGGGTGGAACGCCTGAAGGGCGAGGTGCTCGACCGGGGCGAGGTCCAGGATCTCATCGCCTCCGCCTGGACCGCCGTCCGCGCCATGGTCGTGTCCGCGGCCGAGGACGAGCGCAGCGAACTGCGGCTGCGGGTACGGGCGTCACTGCTGTCGCTGGGCCGGCGGATGGCCACCGAACCGTCGGCGCAGGCCAAGGTCGACCGGTGGGTCGAGGGCGCGGCCGTCCACGTCGTCACCACCTATCGCAAGGAGATCACCTCCCTCATCACCGACACGGTCGCGGCCTGGGACCCCGAGCACACGACGCGGAAGATCGAGGCCAACATCGGCCGTGACCTGCAGTTCATCCGCATCAACGGCACGGTGGTGGGCTCACTGGCGGGGCTGCTGATCTACACGGTGTCGCGGGCGCTGGGGGCGTGACCCCGGCCGGGCGGCGCGCGGGGGACCGGTCCGGCGCGCCGGGCGCCGGGCCGGGGCGGGTTCCTGTGTGTGACGTCCCCCTTCGGGGCGTAGTCCTCGCCCGGCCGGGCACTCGACCGCGGTTCGCTCACGGAGGAGGGAGCCGCACACGTGGCCGTCACCGGACGGAAGTCTCCGCAGGGGGGCGGTACGGTCACCACCGCCGTACCCGCGCGCCTGGACCTTCTGCCCTGGTCTCGCCGGCACTGGATGGTGGTCGTCGGACTCGGCACGGTGTGGATCCTCGACGGCCTGGAGGTCACCGTCGTCGGCAACATCGCGGGGCGGCTCTCCGAGCGGGGAAGCGGTCTGCCGATCAGCTCCGCGCAGGTCACGGGCGCCGCGGCGGCCCTGTCCGTGGCGGGCGCCTGCGCGGGCGCCCTCTTCTTCGGCCGTCTCACCGACCGCTTCGGGCGCAACGCCCTCGCCGCTCACCCGTAGAAGTACTGCGCCGCCTTGCGCTCGAAGTACGACGAGTACACCAGCCCGATCGCCGGTGTCCCCCGGTACGTGCCGACGTACTGCTGCGCGCTGTCCACCACGACCGGCCGGGCCATGCACGCCCACTTGTTGCGCTGCTCGGCCTCCGCCCACCGTACGGCCGCCGGATCGACCCGGTCGCTGACCAGCACCGGGAAGGCCGCGACCCCGTTCTGCAGACCGGCCGGCAGCCCGCCCTTGGTCTTCTTCGCGTACGCCAGCACCTGATCCGTGAACGTCGCGATCGTCGGGATGGTGATCTCCGGAACGGCCGCCGCCACGGTGAACAGGTGGAGCTTCGTCCCCATCCAGCGCCACTTGAAGTCGGCCCGCCGCCCGACGAGTACCGGCACTCCGGCCCAGTCCTCCCACCAGGTACGGCATTCGTCGGCGGCGAGACGGGACCCCAGGGAGGCGACGTAGGACTGCGAGGCGGACTGCTGTGGATACATGGCCGGATCATGCCCCGCCGTGGCCGGATCGCGGAAGGCGGGGTGAGGCCAAGGTTGTGCCAGGGCCTGTCGTTCGGATCACGCCGGCTTCGGGCTACGGCACCTTGATGGCCGCCGGTGAGCGGCGCATGGCGCGTGCAGCTGCAAGGCGGAGGAGGGATTCAACGCGGAGCGTTGGGGACCGACGACAACGCGGCAGATGTGCGCGCCAAGCCCCGCGGCCCAGCCGTGATCCAAACGACAGGCCCTGACTAGGCCCCGGTCGTGGACCCGGGCCGCACCATCATCAGCACCGTCACCCACAACTTGGGGGAGGCTCAAGGGCTCAGGGGCTCAGGGGCTCAAGGGCTCAGGGGCCCACGGGCCCAGCGGTTCAGAGCGCTCGGTGTCATGCCCGGCGGTCGGCCACCACCCAGGACGCCAGGGCCACCGTGCCCGCCACCCCGAACACCGCCGGCCAGGCGCCCACCTTCTTCGCCAGCGGATGCGACCCGGCGAACGCGGCGACGTACCCGGCGGTCAGCGCGGCTGCCGCCCTGCCCCCGGCCGCCCGCTGCCACTGCTGGGCCGCGGCGGCGCCGGCGACGGCCAGCACAGCCCCGCCCAGCTGCCGCTTCTTCGTCCAGCGGGCCACCCCGTACCCGCCGATGAGCCCGCTCGCGGCCACCGCCGCCGCAGGAACCTTCGCCATCGTCCGCCTCCTGGTCGTCGCAGCGCCGACTGTCGCGCGCTGTCGTCCCGAGGCTAACTCTTCTAGTACCCCACTCGCTGAAGCTGAGTCTGTGCTTGTCAACTTTCCTCCCGAGGGCTATATAAGAAGGCGTAGGAAATCACCGGGCATCGCATCCAGTGCCTGATGAGAGGAGTGACCCGTGATGCTCATGCGTACCGACCCGTTCCGTGAGTTCGACCGGCTCGCGCAGCAGGTGTTCGGCACCGAGAGTCGGCCGGCCGTCATGCCGATGGACGCCTACCGGGCCGGCGACGACTTCATCGTCCACTTCGACCTCCCGGGCGTGGACCCGGAGACGATCGACCTCGACATCGAGCGCAACGTCCTGAACGTCCGCGCGGAGCGCCGCTCCCCGGCCCCCGACGGAGCCGAACTGGTCGCCGCCGAGCGCCCGACGGGTACGTTCACCCGCCAGCTCTTCCTCGGCGACACCCTCGACGCCGAACGCGTCGACGCCTCCTACGAGGCGGGCGTCCTCACGCTGCGCATCCCGATCGCGGAGAAGGCCAAGCCGCGCAAGATCCAGATCAGCGGCGGCAGCGACCGACGCCAGCTCGACCGCTGACCGGCCCGGCACGACCAGGGGCTCTTCGGGCCCCTGACCCGGCCCTGCTACGAGGGGGCACCGGTCCGCGCCACCGGACGGCGCGGCCGTCCGGTGCCCCCGGCCTGCACTGCGGTGAGCGGACGTCGCCTGCCTGGGGGCGGCGGCCCCCCGCCCCCGCCCCCGCCGACCACCCGATGGATCAGCCGTGTCGGGCGGTCGGGCGGGTCAGGCCAGTCGACCGGTCCAGCTCGGCCGGTCCAGCTCGGCCGGTGCAGTTCGGACGGTGCAGTCGATCAGTAGTCGCCCCTGCTCATCGTGGTGCGCTCGGACTCGCTGCGAAGGACGCAGAACTCATTGCCCTCGGGGTCCGCGAGGACCGCCCAGCCGGCACCGTCCGGCTTCCGGTGATCGGCGACGAACGTCGCTCCGAGACCCAGCAGCCGCTCGACCTCCGCCTCGCGCGACGTCGTCGGGCGCAGGCAGAGATGGAGCCGGTTCTTGACGGTCTTGGGCTCCGGCACCTGGTTGAAGTACAGGACCGGGCCCTCCGACAGCATCACCATCGTCTCGTGGTCACCCGGCCGCACTTCGGGATGGACGGGGCAACCCGTCACCGCGCTCCAGAACCGAGCCAACTCGTAGGCGTCCGCACAGTCGATCGCCACGTTCTCCAGTACCGAGGTCATGCCGGTGAGCCTGGCGCAGCCCGGACGAGGCACGCCACTCGATTCAGGTGGGCCCCGCCGCGGTCGACCGGATGGGTACCGCACCCCCGCCGACTGAGTAGGAACACTCAGGCCCGCGGACGGTGACCGCAGCGAAGATGAGGATCACCTTTCATCGCAGCGCAAGTCCGGGAGACCCGCATGCTCAGCCGCCTCGCCGACGTCCTCGTGCCGACCGTAGGACGTCTGACGGTCACCGCCGACGCCGACGCCGTGCTCGCACCGGGCAGCATCATCGCCGCGAACCACACGTCGCTCGCGGACCCGGCCATCGTCCTGGCCGCGCTGCACCGCCTGGGCGTGCACCCGGTGGTGATGGCGGCGGCGGGCCTGTGGCGCATCCCGGTGCTGGGCCGCGCCCTGGCCCGCGAGGGCCACATCCCCGTCCACCGCAACGACCCCCGCGCCGCCCAGGCCCTGGACGCGGCGGTAGCCGCGCTGCGGGAGGGCCGCCTGATCCTCATCTACGCCGAGGGCGGCATCCCCACCCGCAAGGACGCGGCCGAAGCGCCCCCGGCCCCGTTCCGCACGGGCTTGTCCCGCCTGGCCCGGCGCACCGGCGCCCCGGTCATCCCGGTGGGCCAGGCAGGCGCCCGCCGCGTCACCTCGGGCAACCCGGCCAAGCAACTGGCCGGCCTCGCCACGGCCCCACTCCGCCGCCCGAACCTCCACGTCCACGTGGGCGCCCCACTGACGCTGACCGGCGAACACGCCACGAACACGAAGCAGGCACACGGCGCGGTCACGGCTGCCTGGCGGACAGCAGCGGGGCAGCTGGGGGAGGCGGCGGCGCCTGTGGCATAGCTTCGCCGGACCCGCCCGCCGTCACGAGAAGAGGAGGGTCGGCTCAGCGAGGATGTCACGCCCCAGTTCGCTCCTGTAGATCAGATCGATGCTGCCGAAGCGGGCGTGGGCGTAGTGCAGGCCAAGGGCTGCCACCGCGTCCCGCACTGCAGCCTCGGAAGAGCTCTCGATCTCCAGGAAGGTGTCCAGCTCCGGCCAGGTGTCGAAGTCGTAGGTGACCCCGTTCAGCCTCCACTCTTCGCGGTAGTTCTGCTGGTAGCGGACCTGCCGCAGACCGAGCGCCGTGAGCAGCTCCGCTGTCTTGGCCAGGTCGTCGACCTCGATCTCGATCTCGGTGGTCCCGTTGATGTGTGTGGAGTCGGTGACCTGCTTCAAGGTGAGCGTGGTCTTGCCGCCCTCGTCCCGCAGCCGCAGCCACTGTTCGCCTTTCACGGCGTCGTTCTCGAAGATCAGGCGGGTGAACATGGTCTTGGGGAAGACCTGTTCGGCCCCGGCGGTTCGCAGCGCGCCGACAGCGGCCTGCACGTCGATCTTCAGGAACTTTGCCTCGTACTCGTTCTCCGCCACGCTTCTCCTTCACAAATGACGACCTCTACGCGTCAGGATGTGGAACTCCTGCTCACGCACCTTGTTGATCTCGCCGCACACGGCGCTCTCCAGGAACTGGTCCAAGGGCAGACACAGGTCCGTGCGCTGAATGCAGACACCCACGTGGAAGGTCCCCTTGGGGTCGCGGTAGAGGCGGACCCCGTAGTAGCCCTTCTGGCAGTCGGTCGCGTTGTTGAAGCGGCAACTCGCACAGGTCTTCGGCAGGCGCACCTGCCGAATGTGCTTGGCCTTACCTCGGACCGTACGCGCGCCCACGGCTCGAACCGGCGCAGCGCATGGCCGAGCAGGTCGTCAAGGAGCTTCAGGCGGGCTGACGGCGCGAGTGGTCTCGAAGGAGCACCTTCAGAACCCGGCATCCCGCACGGCCCCCACGAAGTCGGCCCAGGCCTCGGAGCTGAAGGATAGTCGCGGGCCAGAGAGGTCCTTGCTGTCTCGTACGGCGCACCCGTCCCGCACGAAGGCGGCCTCCACACACTCGGTCCCGCTGCCCCCGCTATATGAGGACTTGAACCACTGGTGCTCGGACCGTATCGGCATTACGACTCCTTGCTAAGGCGGTGGATCAGTTGGGCTGAGGACTCGAGGTCGAGGGCCTGGGCTTTGAGGTACTGGAACGCCAACCTATATCGCTCCAGTTCCTGAGGCTTTTCCATGAAGAGGCCACCGCCGATGAGGTCTACGTACACGACATCGAGGTCGGGTTTCTGACCGGCCAGGATGAGGAAGCTGCCAACGGCCGCTGCGTGAGCGCCCGTTGTAAACGGGAGCACTTGGACCGTGATGTGGGGGAGCTTCGCCATGGTCAACAGGTGGCGGAGTTGAGAGGCCATGACCTTGGGTCCACCGACGGTTCGTCGGATGGCGGCCTCGTCGATGACGCACCAGACGTGCGGCGGGTCTTTCCGTTGAAGGAGTTCCTGCCGCTTCATGCGGATGTCTACCATGTGCTGCACTTCCCGCTCAGGGCACTGTCTTTCGGAAGACCGGTGGACGGCCTCGGCGTAGTCGCGGGTCTGGAGCAGGCCTGGAATGAACATGCAGGCGTAGTGGTCCTCCCGTACCACCTCGTCCTCCAGCGTGAGCATGAGGTTCATGGAGTCGGGGATGGGGTCGGCGAGCGATCGCCACCAGCCTTGGATCTTGGCGGCTTTGGCGAGTTCGACAAGGGCCAGCCGTTCCTCTTCCGGCGCGTCGTACTCGCGGCACAGCGCATCCACGGTGGGCCACTTGACCGAGCCCTCTTTCGTCTCGTAGCGGCTCAAGGTCGCTTTGGAGACGCCGACCCGGGCGCCCGCTTCTTCGAGGGTGAGCCCTTTGAGCTCACGGAGGCGGCGTAAATCGGCGCCCAACTGGCGCCTGCGGGTGGTGGGGCCTACTGCCATGCTTCGGGCCTTTCAAGTCGAACCGTCAGATCCTGGGGCTTCCTCGACTGCGCTCGCAACGTGGTGTGCGCCGGGGGCGTGCGTGCCAGGAGCGTGCTCCCGCCCGTCATAGATGAGAGTTCCATTTTGAGAGTTCCAGTGCAACTCTCTGTGTGCAATCAAGCGCGGATCGCAACAGTAGTTGCGGACAGAGGAGTTGGGCGATGGACTGCATCGCGGGCGTGCCGAGGAAACCCTGGAACGTGCCCTTCGTGGCCGAGCCGGAGGGGGTGGCGTCCCTCCGGCGGATCATGCGCCTTCATTTGGGTCTGTGGGGCCTCCATGAGGTCATCGACGCCGCCCAGCTCTGTGTCAGCGAGCTCGTCTCCAACGTCATCAACCACGTAGGAGTCGGAACCCCCACCACACTTGCCGTCTCCATGAACGGCACCTGTCTACGGATCGAGGTGCACGATCCTGACCCTCGATCCATGCCGACCCTCATCGAGGCCTCGGACCTCGAAACTGAGAGTGAGTCCGGCAGAGGGATGGCACTGATCGGCGCCGTCGCCGACCGTTGGGGCGTCCAGCCCCACGCCGATCACAAAGTGACGTGGTGCGAACTCGCGACGGGGCTGACGTCCGACAGTGGTCACGCCGGTGGAGTGCCCGTTGCCCGAGCTGAGGCGATCCTCGCTTTGTACGGGACCGCGAGGCTCCCGCAGGCGGCGAGGCCCACGGCACTCACCAGGGCTATTGCCGAGGAAGCGGTGAGCGCTCTGATCACCGACCTGTTGCACTGGGTGAGAGCCCATGGACGGGACGCCGGCGACATCCTCGATCGGGCCCAGAGCCGCTTCGAGGCGGAGGCGTCCGCATAGGACGCTCCGCCTTCGGTGGTAAGTCTGCTGAGCAGGCTCACCGTGTGCCCGGGGCTTGTAGGCGATCACTGGTGGGCAGCGGCGCTATCCGCTGGTGATCGCCGAGTACGTCCAGACATCGGCCGGAAGCCTGTGCTTCAGGCGCCAGGTGATCGCCATCGGCTTGCTGCCGGTGTGCTCCACGTACGTCGCGGGACCGAGGAGCATCCAGGGGTGCGCCTTGCCGATGTCGGTGTCCTTGTATCGACGCATGAACAGTAGAACGTGACTACCTTCCTGCGCATGTCGCTGATACCGCAGGCCCGTGGGGGAGTTCTCGGCGGTGGCGTTCTGGGATTCCCAATGGAAGAGCGTGGGGCTCAAGGCATAGTCCTTGTAGCGGACCGTAGGGGAGAAGTCCTTTTCGTTCTTCTCCATGGTGATCAGCAAGGCGTCGGTCTTGATGTCCTCCACCCACTGCACGCCTTGCGCGAAGGTTCTGGGCATCTGGCCGCCGAAGCGAGCCACCCCAAGCGCAGCCAGTATCTCGGAACGGTTGTAGGCGCTGTGAACCTTCAGCGGGATGTTGCTGTGTGGGCCTGAGAGGGGAATCGGGAAATGGCCGTACTGTTCCATGACGTACGACAGCACTTGGCGTAGTTCGTCGCGGAACACCGGCTGGGAACGCAGGGATTCAAGCCCCTGCTGGAAACTGGTGAAGCCGCCTGCGTTGTCCCAGAGATTGAAGAACAGCATGCGGGCATACGCTTGATCAGTCGGCGGCAGCTTCTCGTACGTGGGGGCGTCATCGGAAAGGAGGCGAAGATAGGCCTGCGCGCGTTCGTGGTCGTCTACGTGCAGAAAGGCGTGGACGCGTTTGAGGAGTGCCGCTTCCCCAGATGGTGCCGGTTCAGTGATCTCGCCGGTCTTCCGGAGAACGGTGGTCCAAGAGTTGTCGCTCTTGTAGAGCTCCTTGATTTCTCGGCGACTCTCACGGAGATAGTCCGCGAGGCGCGGAGTCCGGTAGTCCTTGACCTCCTTCACCAACGTCTTGACGGTTGCGCCGATCTGAGAGCGGATGTTGTCGAGCACCAGATTCTTGGACTTACCTTCCAAGATGATCTGGCAGCCCGAGGGAAGCTGTGGGAAGTCGAGCTCGATGTGGTCGACGAGCCGGTTCCGGGACAGGTTCGTCACGGCTCGGAACTGCTCTTCGAAGCGGAACTCCGCCCGGTGCTGGCCGATGAAGTCGAGGACGGTGAGGACGGGTTTCGTCTCCGTGCGCCGCAAGCCTCGCCCCAACTGCTGGAGGAAGACCGTCGCGCTGCTGGTGGGGCGGAGGAGCAGCAAGGTGTCGACATCGGGGATGTCGAGGCCCTCGTTGAACAAGTCGACCGAGAAGATCACCTGAAGCTTGCCGTCCCGTAGGTCGGCCAGAGCCTGCGCCCGATCCGCGGCGCTTGAGTCGCTGTCGAGTGCTACGGCTCGGAAGCCGGCCTGCCGGAAGAAGTCCGCCATGAAGTGCGCATGGCGCTTGGTCACACAGAAGCCAAGAGCCCGCATGGCTCCCGGATTGGAAACTTTGTCGCGGATCTGCTTGATGACGATGCGGGCGCGGGCGTGGTTGCCCGTATAGATGTTTTCGAGGTCGCGATCAGTGTACGAGCCCTTCTGCCAACTGAGGTTGGTCAGGTCGGTCCCATCAGGAATCCCGAAGTAGTGGAAGGGACACAGGAGATCGTTCTCCAGCGCCTCCCACAGTCGCATCTCGGCTGCGATACGACCGTCGAAGAACTCGTCTTGCACATTGCGCCCGTCCATCCGCTCAGGCGTCGCGGTGAGGCCCAGGAGCTCCTTCGGCTTGAAGTACTCAATGACTCGGCGGTACGTGCTTGCCGTAGCGTGATGGAACTCGTCGATCACGATGACATCGAAGTGATCGGCAGCGAGTTGCTCAAGCCGCTGGAGGTTGAGCGACTGGACGCTGGCGAAGATGTGATTCCACTCGCGCGGATCCTGGCCGCTGTAGAGGAGCTCGCCGAATGAGGCGTCGTCGAGCACCTCGCGGTACGTACGCAAGGACTGCTTGAGGATCTCCTTGCGGTGGGCTACGAACAGCAACCTCGGATTCCGGTTTCCCAGAGTCTTTCTCAGGTTTCGGTAGTCCAGGGCTGCCATGACCGTCTTGCCGGTCCCGGTTGCTGCAACCAGGAGATTGTGGTTCCGGCCGCGGATTTCCCGCTCAACACGGAGGCGTTCCAGCATGTCCTGCTGATGCGGGAAGGGGCGGACTTCAAGCCCTGACAGGCTGATCTTGAGATCGGTCGTGGGGCCTGACCCGCTGGCCTGAGACAGTGCCCGGTCGAGGCGCTCACCGTCAGCGTCTGGGTCATACAGTTCGAAGGCGCTGTCGTTCCAGTACGCGTCGAAGGTTGCCTCGAACTTGTTGAGCACTGCCGGGGTGGCAACCGATGACAGGCGTACGTTCCACTCCAACCCGTCGAGCAGGGCCGCCTTCGAGAGGTTGGAGCTACCGACGTACGCCGTGTCGAATCCGCTGTTGCGTCGGAACAGCCATGCCTTCGCATGCAACCGCGTGGAACGAATCTCGTAGTTGACCTTCACCTCCGCGCCGAAATCACGGACGAGACGGTCGAGCGCGTGGCGGTCGGTGGCGCCGATGTAGGTGGTCGTGATGACACGGATAGGGACGCCACGTTCCTTTGCCGCGCGGAGCGAATCTTCGAGTACGCGCAGGCCGTACCACTTCACGAAGGCGCAGAGCAGATCGATCCGGTCTGCTGTGGCCAGTTCGGCACGCAACTCACTGCCGAGACTGGGGTCCTCAGGGGAGTTGGTGATGAGTGCGGTCTCGGAGAGTGGAGTGAGGGGGCGGATCGCGTAGACGCCGGGAGCCTCTTGCTCGGCCAGCGCCAAGAGCTGGCGAGGGCCGTCGGCGATGAGCTCGACAGCGTCACCGGCGTCTTGCTCAGGTGCGTCGGATGCAAGCGACCCGATGATCTGGTTGGCCAGCGCAACACGCTTGTTGTGTGGCAGCTGGCTGAGCTTGCGCCCTATTGCCTGGCCGATGTGCCGGGCAAGCACATGCGGGGACGATTCTTCACTGACGTCAGCGTCGATGGCCTTCCAACCGGCCGAGCCCAACTGCTCCATCTGCGCCTGCATGCGCCGCGTGACGAGCTCCTCGTACACACCCGCGACGGGCTGTGACAGATCCCCCGGCTGAGCCACGCTGACTCCCTCGATCGCTCGTTTAGCAACGGCACTGTTGTAACAGCTGCCACGGACAAGCGGTGGAGAAGCGGCGTTAGCCGATCGGTGATCGGCCAGCGGGCCACCCTTGACGCGGGCCGCTCCGGCGCGGAGGAGAAGCGAGCGGGCGGCTTGGGAGGTTGGGTGGCCCGATCGGGGCGAGGGGGAAGTTGGCGGGGTGGCGTGTCAGGGTGCCCGTCGGGTCAGTTCGGGGCGCCGTGACACGACTCGTACGCCTGCCCCGACCCGCACCAGCACGCGCTCCCCCTCTGCGGGGGCCACTCCGCCGCCAGGCCGCGGGCTGCCAGGGTTGTCGCGTACTGGGGGAGGAGGGTCGCGTCGTCCGGGGACGAGCCCTCCGATGCCGCGAACGCCTCGTAGGAGGGGACCGTGCCCGTCACGATGCCCAGGTTCGGGGTGCCGGACGACGCCAGTTCGCGCAGGGAGGACTCTATGGTCGCCAGGTGGTCGTCGTGCGACGGGTACTCCGCGAGGAGGCCCGGGTACGCCCCCACCAGTTCCGTCAGCTCGGCCGCCGGCCAGTGGAGCACCGCCACCGGGAACGGGCGCGACAGGGCCTCCCGGTGCGCGCCCAACTCCGCGCGCAGGCGGGAGATCTCCGCCTGGAGTTCCGCCGGGTTGTCCGAGCCGAGGGACCAGACCCGTTTCGGGTCGTGCAGCTCGTCCAGGGAGACCGACGACGAGTGGAGGGTGTCCGCCAGGGCGTCCCAGTCGTCGTGCGGGGCGCCCAGCATGCGGCGCACCCGGTGGCGGCCGAAGAGGAGCGGGCGGGTCGCGTACGGGGGCTCCGCCACGTCCGTCAGCAGGAGCCGCGCGGCCGTCGTGAACGTGTCCTCTGCCGCCCCCAGCTCGTCGTGGGCCTCCAGCGCCTCCGCCACGATCACCCAGGGTGCCGGGTCCCGGGGAGCGGCCGCCCGGATGCCGTCGATGATCGCCCTCGCCTCGGCCTCGTGGCCGTACTCCCAGAGGTTCGACGCCTTCAGGGCGCGGACGAGGTGGGGGTTCTCCAGGGGGGTGGCGGAGGCGAGCAGGCGGTCGTAGAGGGCGGTCGCCGTGGGGCGGTCGCCGGCGAGTTCGCGGTGGGCGGCGGCCTGGATGAGGAGGTGTTCCGCGTCCTCCGGGTAGAGGTCCGCGGTCCGCTCCAGGCGGGCCGCCTCGGCGGGGTGGTCGACGTTCTCGGCAGGCGTGTCGGGGCGCATGGACGACACCGTACTGCCCAGGGAAGGCCCACGGGGGTGTGGTGCGCGGTGCTTGTGACCGGTTGTGGGTGGGGTGCGTGCCGGGGTGTGGATCTCGCGGTTCGTGCCCCGGCCCGCAACGCCCCACTCCGCTAGATCGTCACCCCGTCGATCTGCAGTGTCTGTACCGCGCCCGCCGCGAACGGGACCGCCACCGACTTGCCGTTCAGACGGGTGTCGGAGTAGGCGCGGTAGCGGTCGGTGCCGCCCGAGGTGTGGGTGTTCCAGCGGGGGACCAGGCCGTTCGTGCCGCCCGTCACCGTCGTGAAGCGGGAGAGGTCGAACGTGAGGGTCTGGGCGGACGTGGCGGTGTTGATCGCGACGATCACCAGGCGGCGGGCTGCCGCGTCGTACGCCGCCGCCGTGTAGCTGGAGCCCGCGTCCAGGATCGTCATCCCCGGGCGGATGTGGCGGCTGAACTGCGCCATCACGTAGTACTTCGTCTCGATCGCGCCTGGCTGGAGTGTGTTCGCGTCGTACTTGATCATGCCCCAGCCCGCCGTCGGGTCCATCACCTGCCAGTAGACCCAGGCCGTCGGGTGCAGCCAGCGGAAGTCGTAGCAGAGGTTGCGGGCGAGGGTCCAGCCCGTGCCGTCGCTGTCGCCCGTCTCCGAGTTCCACAGCTTCTTGCCCGCGGTCGTCACGACGTCCGTGTAGAGGAGGTCGCGGCGGCCGTTGGCGCCCTGGTAGCCGTGCACGTTCACCTGGCTGACCAGGCCCTTCGTCGTGGCGTTGAAGGAGTTCCAGGTCGAGCGGGCCGTGTCGTAGTTCGTCTCGTCGGACGCGGAGACACGGACCGACTGCAGGCCCCGCTTGTCCAACTCGCTGCGCATGTACGGCAGTACGGCGGCCTGGACGGCCGGGTCCATGTGGCAGCCCTCCTGGGTGCCGGTGGCCGTCCACCACGTCGACGCCGGCTCGTTGAAGGGGTCGACCGTCGCGAAGTTCACGCCCCAGTTGTTCTTCGCGCGCAGGGCGACCGCCGCCAGGTGGGAGACGTGCTGGCGGTAGTTCCACGTCTGGAGGTTGTTGCCGCCGCCCGAGGCGCCCGACGGGTTGTGGTTGCTGCACATCCACCACATCGGCGAGTTCGCGAACAGCTCGGTGGTCGCGCCGCGGGCGACCGCCTTGGTGAGCGCCGCCCGCTGGTTCGCGTCCGCCGTCCAGTCCCAGGCCGAGGACGCCGGGTCCTCGTTGTTCCAGTCCTGCCAGTAGCCCTCGATCTGCTTGAACGCGGGGATGTTCGGCGATACGACCATCGACTCGCCGTTCACCGAGTTCCAGCTGCACGCGCCCAGGTTGTAACGGGCGATGTTCATGCCGAGGCCCGGCAGCGCCGTCCCGTTGTACGTCGTCGTCCTCGTCGTGAACCACAGGTCGGCGAAGTCGTCCCGCGCGCCGAACACGTTCGCCCACCAGGCGAGCGAGGTGCCCCAGCCCTCCCAGGTGCCGTACTTCGTCGCCGGGTCGATCGCGACGGTCGCGTCCGCGTGGGCGGTGCCGGTGGCGAGGGCGGTGCCCACGACCGCCCCGCCGGCCGCGGCCAGCAGGGCTCTGCGGCCCAGCACCGGGGAGGCGGAGGTGCGTGGCTCGGGGCGCTGGGCGTTCCTGGGGTTCTGCGGTGCCGGTGAGGAAGCGTTCATGTCAACTCCGGGGTTGCGGGGTGCCGGGGTGGGGAGACCCCGGGGGAGGTGGAGAGACGCAGGAGGGCCATCGGAAGAGTCAGGGGTGGACCCTGAGGTTGTCGAGACTTCTGACAGCGCTTTCTGCGATTTCTTTCAACGGTTGTGAGAAGGGCAGATAAAAGCCCTGCCGTCTGTGACCGTCCGTGGCCGTTCGGTTGCGCGGTTGCGTGGACGCGCGACCGCGAAGTGGGAGCCCGCCTCGGTGCGGGGCCTGGCGTGGATCGTTCCGTTCGCGCGGCGGCTCCCCTGTTCACTTCGTGGGAGCCGCCTTATCGTTCCCGCCGTGAGGACACCCCGGGTCGTCCACCACCGCGGCCGGCGCCGACGGGCCGCGTACGCCCGCGCGCTCTGGACCGCCGCCGAACTCGCCGTCACCCTCGGCCTGGTCCTCCTCCTCTTCGTCGTCCACCAGCTGTGGTGGACCAACCGGGAGGCCCAGGAGGCCGCGCGGCGCGAGGTCGCCGCGTTGGAGAGGGAGTGGGCCGCCGGGGCCGCGGACGGGTCGGCGCCGCTCACCGGCCCCACGGCGCCGGGGCTCGACACGGCACCCGCACGCCCCTCCGCCCCTTCCCCGCCCTCCGCTCCCGAGGGCGGCGCCCCGGACCCCGCCCGGCCCCGCCCCGCCCAGGTCTACGCCGTCCTCGCCGTACCCCGCCTCGGGCTCCGCCTACCCGTCGCCGAGGGGACCGGGCGCGCCGACGTCCTCGACCGCGGCTACGTCGGCCACTACCCGCGGACCGCCCAGCCCGGACGGCCCGGGAACGTCGCGCTCGCCGGGCACCGCAACACCCACGGCGAGCCCTTCCGCCACCTCGACCGGCTGGACCGCGGCGACGCGGTACGGATCGAGACCCGCGACGCCGTCTACACGTACGTCGTCGACCGGACGCTCCCCCGCACCACGCCCGGCGACGGGGGCGTCCTGCGCCCCGTGCCGCGCAGCGGTGTGCTGCCGGCGTACGGGTACGACGCACCCGGCCACTACCTCACGCTCACCACCTGCACGCCCGCGTACACCTCCACGTACCGGCTCGTGGTCTGGGGCAAGCTCCGGTCCGTCCGCCTCCGGTGAAGGGGGGGCGGAGGCGGAGGGGGCGGAGGCGGAGAGCTCCGGGGCGGCCGGTGGGGGCGTCCTGTATAAACGGGAGGAAGTCCGCGTGGTGTCGAGGAAGGGGTGAGCCGTGTTCCGTGCGCTGGCCCCTCTGCGTCCCGTCGCCGCCCTGCTCCTCGTGCTCTTCGAGCTGTCCGTGCTGGACGCCGGCACCCTCTCCGCCGCCGTGGCCTTCGCCGCCACCGCCGCGGCCGGGTCCGCCTTCGCCGCCTGCTCGGTCATCGCCTCGCGCTGCGCCCCCGTCGTCCCGCGTACGCGCGTACGGACGGCGATCCGGGACCGGGAACGCCGTACGGCGTTCCTCGCCCAACGCGATCCCGACGCCCGCGGCCGTACGCGACCCCGGGCGCCCGGACGTGCCCTCCTGACGGTCACCGCGTAGGGCACACCACCCCCTCCTCGCACCACCCGTGCCCCTCACGCGGGCCGTCGCGCCGAGATCCCCGTCACCGGACACCCCGCTCACCGGGCTGTTCCGGACCACTCCTGGCACGACGAGACCCCTGGAGGGCTCCCACCCATGTCCGTATTCGCCGACGTCGTCGCGCGTCTCGCCGATCTGCTCGACCCGCTGTTCCACGCCTCCGCCACGGCCGTCGCGATCGTCCTGTTCACCGCGCTCGTACGGCTGCTCGTGCACCCCCTGTCCCGGGCGGCGGCACGCGGGCAGCGAGCCCGGGTCGCGTTGCAGCCGAAGATCGCCGAGCTGCGGAAGAAGCACGCGAAGAACCCGGAGAAGCTGCAGAAGGCGGTGCTGGAACTGCACGCCGCCGAGAAGGTGTCACCGCTGAGCGGGTGCCTGCCCAGCCTCTGCCAGCTCCCCGCGTTCTTCCTGCTCTACCACCTGTTCTCCAACAAGGAGATCGGCGGCCAGGCCAACGAACTCCTCACCCACCGGCTGTTCGCGGCGCCGCTCGGCGACCGCTTCGCCGACGCGCTGGGCGCGGGCGGCCTCCTCGGGCCGCAGGGCCTCGTCTACGTGGGACTGTTCCTGGTCGTCACCGGGGTCGCGGCCTTCAACTTCCGCCGCACGAAGCGGATGATGGCGGCGGGCACGGCCGGGATGCCGGCCGCCGGCGACGAGCAGGTGCCCGGGCTGGCGGCGAGCATGGGCGCCGTCGGCAAGATCATGCCGTTCATGTCGTTCTTCACCCTCCTCACCGTGGCGGTGGTCCCGCTGGCGGCCGCGCTGTACGTGGTGACCAGTACGACGTGGAGCGCGATCGAGCGGGCGGCGCTCTACCCCGCGACCCCCGCGGCCACCCCGGCACCCGCCGCCGCGTAGCGGAACCGACCTTCGCGTAGCGGCACCGAGCCTCGCGCGGCGGGACCGAGCCTCGCGCAGCGGGACCGAGCCTCGCCCACGGGCTACCGGCGAGTAGTGGTCCAGTCCGTGAACCGGGTCTTGCGGAGTGCACAGTGACCTTGGACGATCGACCAGTCCTCCGATGGCTGCACCCATCGGTCGGGCGGCCGGCGTTCGAGGGAGAGGGTGACCATGAAGCTGCTGCGGGTCGGTACGGCGGGCGCGGAGCGACCCGCGCTGCTCGACGCCGAGGGTGTCCTGCGGGACCTCTCGGCGCTCGTGCCGGACGTCGACGGCGGGCTGCTCGCGGACGAGGCGGCGCTCGGCCGGATCCGGGAGGCGGCCGAGGCGGGCGACCTTCCGGAGCTGGACGCGACCGGACTGCGGATCGGACCGCCGCTCGCCCGGATCGGCAAAATCGTCTGCATCGGGCTCAACTACCACGACCACGCCCGCGAGACGGGGGCCGAGCCGCCCGCCGAGCCGGTGATCTTCTTCAAGGCCGCGGACACCGTCGTCGGTCCGCACGACACGGTGCTCGTCCCGCGCGGGTCGGCCAAGACGGACTGGGAGGTCGAGCTCGCGGTCGTCATCGGCCGTACGGCGCGCTACGTCGAGTCCCGCGAGGACGCGCTCACACACGTCGCCGGGTACGCCGTCTCGCACGACGTGTCCGAGCGGGAGTTCCAGCTGGAGCGCGGCGGGACCTGGGACAAGGGCAAGAACTGCGAGACGTTCAACCCGCTGGGGCCGTGGCTGGTCACGCCGGACGAGGTGCCGGACCCGCAGAAGCTGGGGCTCCGGCTGTGGGTCAACGGGGAGCTGAAGCAGGACGGCACGACCGCCGAGCAGATCTTCTCGGTGGGTGAGGTCGTGCGGTACGTCAGCCACTTCATGACGCTCTACCCCGGGGACGTCATCAACACGGGGACGCCCGCCGGGGTGGCCCTGGGCGAGCCCGACCCCAAGCCGTTCCTGAAGGCCGGGGACGTGGTGGAGCTGGAGATCGACGGGCTCGGGCGGCAACGGCAGGAGTTCGCCCAGGCGTAGGCGTAGGCGTAGGCGCAGGCGCCCGGCGTCTCGCCGCTCGGCGTCCCGGTCCTCGGCGTCCCGCTGCTCGGGGCGTTCGTCATGCGAGCCTCACTGCCACTCCCTCGGCCGCCGACTTCCCCGCCGCCTCCAGGACGTCCAGCGCGGCGGCCGCCTCGTACGCCGTGACCGGGTTCTCGCCGGTGCCGTGCAGGGCGGCGGCCACGGCCGCGTAGTACGCGGGGTAGTCGCCGGGGACGGTCGGGACCGGGCTGCCGCCGCCGGTGACGGGGGACTCGCCGGCGCCGATACGGCCCCACAGGTCCTCGGGCTCCACGCCCCAGGGGGCGCCCGGCGCGGGGCGCGCGCCGGCGCGGAGGTCGGCCTCCTGCGGGTCGAGACCGTACTTCACATAGCCGGCCTCGGAGCCCAGCACCCGGAAGCGGGGCCCGAGCTGGGGGGTGACGGCGGAGACGTGGAGGTGGGAGCGGACGCCGCTCGCGTGGGTGACCGCGATGAACGTGTCGTCGTCCGCCTCGGCACCGGGGCGGCGCAGATCGGACTCGGCGTAGACGAGGGTGGCGGGACCGAAGAGTGTGAGGGCCTGGTCGACCACGTGACTGCCCAGGTCGTACAGGAGACCTCCGATCTCTGCCGGGTCGCCGGACTCGCGCCAGCCGCCCTTGAGCTGGGGCCGCCAGCGTTCGAAGCGGGACTCGAAGCGGCGGACCTCGCCCAGGTCGCCGTCGGCGAGGAGCGCGCGGAGGGTCAGGAAGTCGTTGTCCCAGCGGCGGTTCTGGAAGACCGACAGGAGCAGACCGCGGGCGTCGGCGAGGGCGGCCAGCCCGCGGGCCTCGGCCGCCGTGCCGGCGATCGGCTTGTCGACGACGACCGCGAGGCCCGCCTCCAGCGCGGCGGTCGCCAGCGGGACGTGCGTCTTGTTGGGGGAGGCGACGACGACCAGGTCCAGTGCGTCCGCCCGGTCCCACAGCTCGTCCGCGGAGGCCGCGAGCCGTACGCCGGGGAACTCGGCGCGGGCCTGCGCCTGCCGCTCGGGGTTCGAGGTGACGACCGTGTCGAGGGCGAGGCCCTCCGTCGCGGCGATCAGCGGGGCGTGGAAGACGGAGCCGGCGAGGCCGTAGCCGACCAGCGCCACGCGCAGGGGAGCGGCGGGGGCCGCACCGCGCGCGCCCGGTGCGGAGGGGGCCGTAGCGGGGGAGTCCGTGCCGTTCGTGGTGCCTGTCATACGTCCACTTAAGCAACGCTGTTGCCAAAGTGCAAGCGCGAGGGACAATGGGAGAGTGAACGGCAATGGGAACGGCACCGGCAACCAGAACGGGCGCGCGGCGGGAGCGTCGGGCGTGAACCTCCTGGCGCTGCGCAGCCACAACGGGGCGCTCCTGCTGGACCTGCTGCGGACGGCGGGGGCGGCCGGGATAAGCCGCCTCGAACTGGCGGACCGGACGGGGCTCACCCCGCAGGCCGTCAGCAAGATCATCGCCCGGCTCCGGGCCGACGGGCTCGTGACGGAGGCGGGCTACCGCGCCTCCACCGGGGGCAAACCGCGCACCGTCCTGCGGCTCGTCCCCGACGCCGGCCACGCCGTCGGGCTCCATCTGGACCGCGACGCGCTGACCGCCGTGGTCTGCGACCTCACCGGCACGGTGGTCGGCGAGCGGCACGCCCCGCTGCACCTGGGCGCCGGGGCGGACGCCGTGATCGAGAACGCGGCCCGCGCGGTGGAGGAGCTGCTCGCCGACGAGGAGGCCCCCCTCCTCGGGGTCGGCGTCGCCCTGCCCGGCCCCCTCGACCATCTGCACGGCGTGCTCCACCGGGTCACCGGGTTCCCGGAGTGGGAGGGGTTCCCGTTGCGGGCCGCCCTCGCCCGGCGGCTGCGGACCCCGGTGATCGTCGACAAGGACACCAACGCCGCGGCGCTGCGGCTGGCCGTCGCCCTCGGGGCGCACGGCTCCTTCGCGTACATCCACCTCGGTACGGGTCTCGGCGCCGGGCTCGTGTTCGGCGGGTCCGTCCACCGGGGCACGCGGACCCGCGCGGGGGAGTTCGGGCACCAGATCATCCAGCTGGACGGGCCCTTGTGCAGCTGCGGCAACCGCGGGTGCATCGAGGCGCTGTGCCTCGCGGCCGTCGCGCGGGGCGACGTGGACGAGGCCGCGCGCGTCCTGGGGACCGGGGCCGCGAACCTCGTCGCCCTGCTCGACATCGAGCTGGTGCTGCTCGGCGGGCGCACGGTCGAGGAGCGGCCCGACGTCTTCGTCCGAGGGGTCGGCGCCGTCCTGGACGAGTGGGCCCGCCGCCAGGGGGAGGAGCCGTACGTGCCGGTGCGGGTCGCCTCCGGCGGCGAGCTGGGCGTCGCGGAGGGGGCGGCCCAGCTGATGCTCGCACCGCTGTTCGGGCGGGCTGACGGATAGACCCGCCACCGCCGCCGAAACCACTCGGTGCCGGTGGTGACGGTGGTGACGGTGGTGGCGGTGACGGGGCGGGCGTGAGGGTGGCGGTTCGCCGGAGAGCGCTGGGCGGGGCGGCGCCGCACCGGCGCCGCCCCCTCCGCTGATCGAGGGGACTTCCGCGGTCTCCCCGGCGGCCCCGGGCGTGGCTCCCCGCCCGCCGCGGAGGCGCTGGCATGGTCATGTGTTCATGCGACTGTGTACTTGTCTGACCTTGGTATTAACCGTCGGAGCCGGCCTCGGTGGTGGTCCGGGCGTGGCGGTCGCGGCGGTGGGTGAGGCCGTCGGCTGCGCGGGAGCCGACAGCGAGGAGTTCCCGATCCGGACCCGTATCGACGGGGGGCCGTCCTCGTATGTCGCCGGCGGCGGCTTCCGGACCTGGGCGGTGGAACTCGTGAACACCACCGACCGGACCTGCGCGGACGTCCATCCGGTGATCGTGCTGGTCGACGACGGGCGGGCCCTGAAGCGGTCGCAGCCGCAGCTGGAGTACTTCGAGGACGCGAAGGGCACCACCGCCCGGCCGGTCACCTTCGAGGAGACCGACTCGGACGAACTGGTCGGGGTGTTGGACGAGGACGGCGACGGCTTCACCGTGCCCGCCGGCCGCACCCTCACCGTCAGGGTCCGTCTCGCCGTCACCTCCGACGCGGCCGTGCCCAACGACGTCGTGGCCAACGCGGCCGTCGTCCAGCGGCGCGGCGACGACAGCGAATGGGTGGGGGAGTCGAACGACTACCGGTTCCGGATCACCGACGAACACGAAGACGAACACGAAGACGGGCGCGAGGACGAGAACGAGGCCGAGGCCGAGCGCGAGGGCCAGGACGAGGGCGCAGGGGCGCGCAAGGAGCGGGACCAGGGCGCGGACGGGCGGCGCGAGAGCAGCGAGTCCCCGCGGGCCGGCAAGAGCGAGCGGCCCGCCGGCGACCGGGTGAGCGCGAAGCCGGCCCCGGACGCGGAACCGGACGCGGAACCGGATCCGGCTCCGGACGCTGGACCGTACCCCGGGGAACTGGCCGAGAGCGGCTCCGGACCCGTCCTCCTGCCGTACGCCGCGGGGGTGTTGGCCCTCGCCGTCGGCGGGGTGCTGGCGGCCGGGGTCCGCAGACGCCGGCGCTGAGCGGGCGGGACGGTCTCAGCGGCCAAGATCGCCCTCCTCATTTCAGCCACGTCTCACTAGGGTTGGGAGCCGATCCGCACGTACGGCAGGAGATCCCACATGGCAGAGCGCAAGCCCATCGAGTCATGGCTCACCGACATGGACGGGGTGCTCATCCACGAGGGTGTGCCGATCCCCGGCGCCGACGCCTTCATCAAGAAGCTGCGGGAGTCCGGCCGGCCCTTCCTGGTGCTCACCAACAACTCGATCTACACCCCCCGCGATCTGCACGCCCGGCTCTCCCGCATGGGCCTGGACGTCCCCGTCGACCACATCTGGACCTCGGCCCTGGCCACCGCCCAGTTCCTGGACGACCAGCGGCCCGGCGGCACGGCGTACGTCATCGGCGAGGCCGGTCTGACCACCGCCCTGCACGACATCGGGTACGTCCTCACCGACCACGACCCCGACTACGTGGTCCTCGGCGAGACCCGCACCTACTCCTTCGAGGCCATGACCAAGGCGGTACGGCTGATCAACGCCGGCGCCCGCTTCATCGCCACCAACCCGGACGAGACCGGCCCCTCCACCGAGGGCCCGCTGCCCGCGACCGGCGCCGTGGCCGCGCTGATCACCAAGGCGACCGGGCAGCGCCCGTACTTCGCCGGCAAGCCCAACCCGCTGATGATGCGCACCGGCCTCAACGCGATCGGCGCCCACTCCGAGACCAGCGCCATGATCGGCGACCGCATGGACACCGACGTCCTCGCCGGGATGGAGGCCGGGATGCAGACCTTCCTGGTGCTCACCGGACTGACCACCCCCGACCAGGTGGAGAAGTTCCCCTACCGGCCGTCGAAGATCGTGGACTCGATCGCGGACCTCGTCGACCGCGTCTGACCCGCCCCTCCGTGCCCCCGTGCGGGCGGCACCCCGGGCGGTAAACCCCCGGGCACCCGGACGGAGCAGCACGGGCCCTCCCCGGATGCGGCCCCGGTCCCGGCGGGGGAGTCTCGGGTCTGGAGGTTCACCATGGGCTCACTGCGACTCACTCTCTGTACGGGGGCGGTGGCCGCCGCCGCGCTGACCGCGCCGGCGTTCGCCGTCGACGCGGCCGACGCGGGGAACGTCTCGGTGGTGCCGGCCACGCCGGCGCCCGGCACCGACATCCAGGTGCGGGCCAAGGGCTGCGAGGGCAGGTCGGGCACCGCCGCGTCCTCGGCGTTCGTCGCGGACGCGCAACTGACCGTGCTCGGCGGCGAACGGACCCGCATCCTCTCCGGCGAGACCCGCATCCGTTCCTCGCTGAAACCCGGGACGTACGGCGTACGGGTCTCCTGCGACGGCACCGAGGACAAGGTCAAGGGCACGATCGAGGTGGGCGACGGCAAACAGCCCCCCGCCCGGCCCTCCGCCAAGCCCTCCGCCAAGCCCTCCGTCCGGCCTTCCGCCTCAGCGCGGCCCAGCGGGCGGCCATCGGCGCCCGCCTCCCCGGTCGCCCCGGTCCGCGCGGGCGGCGGCGGAGCCGCCGCACTGCTCGCGGCGCGCCCGGTGGCCCCCGCGGACGCCGCCGCCTCGGCGGACGGCGCCCACTCCATGGACGCCCGCAACACCGGGCCCGGTGCCCGGCACGCGGTGATCGGCCTGGTCCTCGCCGGTGTCGCGGCCGCGGTCGTCGTGGTGCGCGGCGCCCGCCGGGGCCGAGGCACGAAGTAAGGGGTCGAACGTGTCCGGTCAGGACCACTCCGACACCGGGGAGAGCGGCGGCGGCACGAGCGCCGGCCGGTTCACCACCGGCGTCGCCTGGGCCGTACTGCTGCTCGGCCTGTGGCTCTGGGGCCGCGAGGTCACCGACGTACGGCATGGCACAGCGGCGCCGACCACCGGTGACGTGGCCGCCGTCGGCAGGCCGGCGCAGGCCGAACTGCCGCCCGCGGCACAGCCGTTGAGGGGAGCGCGCCCCCAGCGCCTCGACATCCCCGCCATGGGGGTGCAGGCCCCGGTCGTGGCACGCGGCCTCGACGTCGACGGGGCGATCGACCCGCCCTCGTACGACCAGCCGGGCGTCGTCGGCTGGTACGCCGCCGGAACCCGGCCCGGTGCCACCGGGACCGCGCTGTTCGTCGGTCACGTCGACACCGAGACCCGCCCCGCCGTCTTCTACAAGCTCAGCGCCCTCGGGCTGGGCGAGCAGATCCGCGTGGCCCGCGACGACGGCACGGTCGCCGAGTTCACCGTGGACGACGTGCGGGTCCTCGGCCGCGACGACTTCGACGCCGAACAGGCCTACGGCGTACGGCAGTCGGGCCGCGCCGAACTCCGCCTGGTCACCTGCGGCGGCACCTTCGACAAGAAGAGCCGCAGCTACACGGCGAACGTCGTCGTCTCCGCCTACCTCAGCGGCACCCGCCGCTGAACCAGCCGCACACGGTCCGGCCCCGGCGAGGCACACGGTCGTCCGGGCCGCCCGCGCCCCCGTTCGCAGGCGGTTTCCGTCCGACGCGGTCAGGAGACAACAGCTCTCGGTCAGGCGCTGGCATCCCCGGGGGCGAGGCGGGAAACATGCCAGGATTGGCCCTGACGACACGGTGCGCCCAAGGGGGAGTTGGATGTACGCCAACAGGGAGGCCCGGGTCCGGGCGTCCATGGCGGTGGCGGGGGCCACGCTGCTGCTCGCAGGCTGTTTCGGGGGAGACGGCGACGGCGAGGACGACAAGACCACGGGCTCCGGGGTCACCCAACAGCCGGACGGGACCGACCCGTTCTGGGTCAACCCGGACGGGAACGCGGCCGCGCAGGTCGCCGCCTACGAGAAGGCGGGCGAGGACGAGAACGCCGAACTGATCCGCAGGATCGCCGAACAGCCCACGGGCGAGTGGATCGGACCCGAGAACCCGGAGCAGGAGGCCAGGGGCTTCACCGAGGCGGCGGAGCAGGCCGACCGGGACGCCCTCCTCGTCCTCTACAACATCCCGCACCGCGACTGCGGCCAGTACTCGGGCGGCGGCGCGGCCGACGGCGACGCGTATCGGGCGTGGATCGACGGCGTGGCCCGCGGCATCGGGGACCGGCCGGCCACGGTCGTCCTCGAACCCGACGCGGTCCTCCACGTGGTGGACGGCTGCACCCCGGGCGAGTTCCACGGGGAGCGGTACGACCTGCTCAAGGGCGCGATCGAGAAGCTCGGCGCGCTGAAGAACACGAAGGTGTACCTGGACGCCGGGAACGCGGGGTGGAGCGAGGCCGACAAGATCGCCGAGCCGCTGAAGTGGGCCGGCGTCGACCAGGCCGACGGGTTCGCCGTCAACGTCTCGAACTTCTACACGACCGGGGACTCCGTCCGGTACGGCAAGCAGCTGTCCGCGAAGATCGGCGGCAAGCCGTTCGTCATCGACACCAGCCGCAACGGCAACGGCCCCTACACCGGCGGCGACAAGGACGAACAGTGGTGCAACCCGCCGGGGCGGGCGCTCGGCGAGACACCGACGACGAAGACGGCGGACCCCCTGGTGGACGCGTACCTGTGGGTCAAGCGGCCGGGGGAGTCGGACGGCGAGTGCAAGGGCGGGCCGAAGGCGGGGGAGTGGTGGCCGGAGTACGCACTGGCGTTGGCCAAGGCGTCTGACTGAATGCCGGACGCCTCGTAGCTCGGGGGTGCGCGGTCCGTCGGCGGGTGCGGGTGGTGTGTGGTTCCTCGCGCAGTTCCCCGCGCCCCTGAAGGGAGCGGGCCTGCGGCCCGCCCCTTCATGAAAGGCGCGGGGCGCAGCCCCGGTCGCTTTCGAGGGGCGCGGGGCGGTGACACATGCGGCTCCGCCGCGTGGGCGCGACCAGCCCCCACGCACCCGCACCCGACACACAACCCGCCGGCGGAGCCCTACCGCACCTTCACCCACCGCGCCTTGCTCGGTGTGCCCGCCGCGTCCGTCACGAACAGCATGTACCACCCGGACTGCACGAGGTTCCGGTTCTTCGGCACGGTCACCGTGATCTCGTCACCGGACGTCGTGAAGTCCACCGCGATGGACTTCTGGTCGACGTCGGTGACATGCGTCGACGCACTCGGCCGGATCAGCCGCGCCGCCCTGATGGACGCCGCGTGCCGCGTTTCGAACGTCGCCTTCCCGCCGCGCGCGACCGTCTTCGGTCCGCCCGACAGCGTCGGCCGTCCGTCCCGGTACAGATAGGGCGGCGTGTAGATCTCCACGCGCTGCTCGAACTCCCCCGGCTTGGTGTTGGCCTTGTCGGCGTACAGGGAGTCCGACCCGAAGAAGACGACCCGCCCGTCGGGCAGCAGGATCGACCCGGAGTGGTAGTTGCGGCCGACCAGCGGATCGGCGACCCGCCGCATCTCGCCGGTGCGCGCGTCGTAGATGCGTGACTGGAGGATGTTGGAGTCGCCGCGACCCCGGTAGTCCTGCGAACCGCCCGAGATGAGGACGGTGTCGTCGGGCAGGATCGAGGACTGCGGATACCGGGTGCCCTTGGCGAGACCGGGCCCGTCCACGAAGCGCGGGCTGTCGTCCAGCAGGTCGACGATCCGGGTCCGCCGGCTGGACTTCTCCGACTCACCGACCCCGCCGCCGCCGATCACCATGTACGTCTCCTTCTGCGCCGGCGGCAGCAGCACCGTCCCGGCGGTCTCCAGCAGCTTGCTGTCGCTCATGCCGGGGATCCTGGTGAACTCGTTCGTCCTCAGGTCCCACACGCCCGGCTGCCGGCCCACGTCGTCCGGGCCGTAGCCGGCGTTCGCGCCGGAGTAGAACAGCTTGCCGTTCTGCATCAGGGAGACCGCCGGATACGTCGGGAACTGCCGGACGCCCTTGGTGTACGTCCACTTCCGGGTGGCGGGGTCGTAGATCTCGTTCTTGCCGGGGACCAGTTGGCCGATCTCGTCCAGCCCGGACAGGCTGAGGACCGTCCCGTCGGAGAGCGTCGTCAGCGTCGGGTACCAGCGGGCCTCGTTCATCGGGTCGACCTTGATGTACCGCTCGGCGACCGGGTCGAACTCGTAGGCGTCCCTGATGCCCTGGAAGTCCTTCTTGTCGAGGGCGAGTTTCTGCGCGATGCCGTAGGTGTTGCGGGCGTCGGCGCCCGTCAGGCCCACGATCCGGTAGTTGTCCTCGGTGCCGGTCTCGTACCGCTTGCCGCTGCGCTCGGCCTCGACGTAGGCGCGCGCGATCCCCGGCTTGTTGCCGGTGAACCTCCCCGTGTCCGGGTCGAAGGTCTTGGTGGCCTTCTTGATCTCGACCTCGTCCTTCAGGACGAACGTCTTGCCGTTCTCCCTGCCGACGAACCTGGTGCCCGGCCTCAGCTCCACCTTCTTGTCGGGGTTCTCGTTGTGGATGATCATCAGGCCGCCGGCCTTGGTGACATCGCCCTTGAGCTTCTCGTAGCGCTTGGTGCCGCCCGCGATCAGCAGCCTGCCGTTGGACAGCTGGGTGTGCCCGGTGCAGAACAGGTCCGCCGGGGTCGGCACCCGCTTGATCGTCTGCTTGACCGGGTCCCAGACGCGGGTGTCGAACTTCCTGGCGTCGAAGTTGTCCTGGTCGTTGCCCGACCCCGCGATCAGCAGGACCTTGCCGGTGTGCAGGAGCGCGGCGTGGATCGTGTTCTGCCGGTACTTCTTCGGGAACTCCACGATCTGCCAGTGCCCGTTGGCGGCCTTGTACTCAGGTTGGTTGATCTTGTACTGGTGGTACTGCTCGGTGCCGAAGCGGTACAGCCACGGCCCGTTCATCCCGGCCAGCGCGAGGACCACCGCCCCGCCGACCGCGAGACGACGGGCGCGGCGGTGGCCTGCACGGTCCTTCATTCCTTACGTCCCCCCAGTCCGCCCAGGGCGATCTGCATGGTCTGGTCGCCACCTCCGCCGCCCGGTCCGGACGCGGCCCAGCTCGGCCCCCGCCGGGGAGCGTGCGGGGCGGGCGATGCGTGGGGCGGCGCCTGCGGTGTGGGGGCCGCCTCGGGCGGGGCCGCCATCGATCCCTGCAGTTCGGCAGCGGCGGCCTTCTTCCTGTCCTGGCGCAGCATGTGGCGCCAGACGAAGATCGGCAGCGCGGTGATCAGCAGGGCGAACGCGGCCCAGGTGATCATCGCCGGGTGGGCGTGCCCGAAGACGAGGCCGGCGGCGATCGAGCCACCGAAGATCGCGATGAAGTACCAGTGGTACCGGAAGGTGCCGAACCACCGGTCGGGGCTGGCCGAGTCGCCCTTGGGCGTGACCACGAACCTGCTCTTGCGGCGCAGCGCCGAGTCGATCAGCGCCTTCGCGTACAGCGGGGCGGACAGCGCGGACATCACCATGCCGGCCACACCGCCGGACCCCTCGGGCTCGTGCGGGGAGACGTTGTGCCTGCGGTTCCAGACGTACAGACCTATCTGGAGCGCCGAGGCGTTCCCGTAGAGCATCAGCCACACCGTCGGGTCGATGTTCACGCCCGACGCGCCGAGACCCAGGAAGAGGGCGCAACTCAGCGCGGCGAGGATCCAGTTGAGGGCGGACATCGGATAGAAGATGATCATCATGGTGTAGTTGAAGAGCTTGGTCGGCGGCAGCGAGTACCAGCCCTTCCAGTACTGCTTGAGGATCGTCTCGTACGTCCCGCGCGACCAGCGCATCTGCTGGGTGAAGAAGTCCGTCCAGGCGCTGGGCCCCTCGCCCACCGCGAGCACGTCCGGGGTGTAGACCGAGCGCCACTTGCGGCCCGTCACCGGGTTCTTGTGGCGGTGGATCTCGAAGCCGGTCGCCATGTCCTCGGTGATCGAGTCGTAGAGCCCGCCGATCTGCTTGAGGGCCTTGATGCGTACGGCGTTCGACGTCCCCACGAACATGGGGGCGCCGTAGCGGTTGCCGGCGCGCTGGATCAGCGCGTGGAAGAGGAACTGCTGCGACTCGGCGGCCTTGGTGACGAAGTTGTCGTAGTTGCCGTACACCTGGGGGCCGATGACGAAGCCGACGTCCGGGTCGCGGAAGAAGCCGAGCATCCGCTCCAGGTAGTTGGGCAGCGGGACGTGGTCGGTGTCGACGGAGGCGAAGTAGTCGTAGTCGTCACCGTGGGCGTCGAGCCAGGCGTTGTAGTTTCCGTGCTTGGTCTTGGCGCGGTGCGGGCCCTTGGGCTGGTTCCACTTCGCGATGCCCTTGCGGGAGAAGTGGTGCACACCGAGGCGCGCGCAGACCGCCTTCACCTCCGGGGCGTCGCCCTCGTCGAGGAGCCACACGTGCAGCAGCCCGCGGTGGCGGAGCCGGACGGCGGCCTCCAGGGTCTTCGTCACCATCTCCAGCGGTTCCTTGCCGGGCACGAAGGAGGTGAGGAAGGCGACCCTGGTGCCGACCTCGGGGACCACGGGGACCGGGTCCCGGGCGACCAGGGTGGCGTGCGCGTTGGACAGCACGTTCATGCAGCGGAAGAACTCGATCAGGCCGATCGAGACCAGCATGACCATGTCGAGGGCGGGCAGGAAGTCGTATGCGACGTAGTCGCGCCTGGTCCAGTGCTCCGGCTGGAGCAGCCAGGTGAGCAGGACCAGCGAGAGCAGCGGGGCGGCGGCCAGCATCAGGGCGACCCTCAGGCGGTGCGGCTCCTGGGAGATCAGGGAGCGGTACTGCACCGTGTAGGGCTTGCCCGGATCGGGCTGGGTGAGGGGTCCGGCGAGGCGGCTGTAGTGCTCGTAGTCGTATCTCGGAAGTGTCTTCCTCAGCTTTCGGAAGGTGCCGGTCCGATGCGACGGGACCTTCGGTCGTGTCGTTTCGGACGGATCGGAGTTATGCCGGGCGCCCGTCGGCGTCATGAGTCATTCCCCCCGCACACACGTTCGTGTGTGTTAGTCGGACTTACACCCGCTTCGGTCCCCCTCGACCGTTACAGGCGCATCGGTGGTGGATCGTCTCCACCACCATGTGATCTACACCATGGGGACACGGGGCGGCGAACCTTCCGGTCCCTTTGACGCCTCCCTGGGCATTCGTTCGAGAGTGTGCGCGTCGCGGCGTCGCCGAGCGGCTATGATCCCCACCCGCCGTCGAGCGCACCTCGCCCGTGGCCCCCCAACTGCCATGCGTCCGCAGTGCGTTGGCGCCCAGGGTTCTACGGCGCTCCTCTTGATCGCAAGACGGGAAAGCGGTGTTTGTCCGTCATGTGCGGTGTTTGGGGCGTCAGTGGCGTATCTGTGCAACCTGGGATGCTTTGGGTGGGTACGGAGATACGCGAAGAGGCCCCCCGCTGCTGCGAGGGGCCTCTTCCGTGGTGCGCCGCCAGGGACTCGAACCCCGGACCCGCTGATTAAGAGTCAGCTGCTCTAACCAACTGAGCTAGCGGCGCCTGTGGTGAAAGTTTACCGGAGGGACGGGGGTGCTTCCGACCACCGGGCCGGGCGTGCGGGCGGGGTCGCCGGCGGCCGTCCTGGACGGGCCACCTGTGGTTGCGTGCGCGGTTCCGCGCGCCCCCACAGGGCATCGAGCGCCCCCTGTCTTCCGGGGCGACGGGCACCGGTGGAGGTCCGAGCGGAGGGTGGCGCGGCGGGCGGTGCCGAGCCCCGCGCCGGGGCCCGCGGGGTTCCGAGGGGGTGACTCCCCGCTCATGGCCGCCGTCCGGCGTATGCCCCGCGTACATCATTTGGACCGTCAGCATGCGACATTACGCGTCACTTGGAAAACTTGACGTCGTGCAGAATCGTGGAATTCTCCGCCCCGCCCGCGAGGGGAAGCGCATGGACGCTCCGGCGTTCGAGGAAATCGATCCGGGGGTCGCCTGCGAATGCCCCGGCTGTGTCCACTGGCGGCGAGTGATGCCGTACTCGACCCTGAACGGCCACCCGGGTCACCCCGCCGCGGGAACGGTCGGGCGCGTTCTCGTCGTGGCCACGGCGGCCGGCGCCGCCCTCGGTGCCGGGCATGTCGCACCGGCGATCGCGGCGGCCCACGCCCCCGCCCTGCCCGGAGGTGTTCCCGCAGGTGACGGGCCCGACACCCCGCAGGGGAACAAGGCACCGCTGCACGGCCCGGCGGGGCGGCCGGCCGACGGGGAGAAGCCGTCCGAGGAGGTGAGGACGCCGCCGATCAGCCGGGCGGAGATCATCCGGCGGGCCAGGACCTGGGTCACCGCCGAGGTGCCGTACAGCATGACCGAGTACTGGTCGGACGGTTATCGGCAGGACTGTTCCGGGTTCGTCTCCATGGCCTGGCGCCTGCCCGGAAACGAGTGGACGGGAAGTCTGGACACATTCGCCGACCGTATTTCCAAGGATCTTCTGCAACCCGGCGACATGCTTCTCTTCCACAATCCGAGCGACCCGCACAAGGGCTCGCACGTGGTGATCTTCGGCGGCTGGGCGGACTCCACGCACAGCTCCTACATCGCCTACGAGTCCACCCGCCCCCATGCGCGCCGCCAGGTCACCCCGTACGGCTACTGGTCCGACCCGACCCGCTATGTGCCGTACCGCTACAAGGGCGTGGTCGACGACGGCACGGCGGTGCCGGACGAGGAGACGGACGGCTCCACCGACGCCACGGACTCCTCCGGGAGCGGCGGTACGAAGGGGTCGGCGAGTCCGTCGAGCGGCAGCCGGTACCCGGGCGCCGCCTATTTCGGGCCCGGCGCCAACAACCAGTACGTCACCCGGCTCGGGCAGATGCTGGTGGAGCGCGGCGGCGCCCGCTTCTACACCTCCGGGCCGGGTCCGCGCTGGTCGGAGGCGGACCGCAGGGCCACCCAGGCGTTCCAGCGGGCGCAGGGCTGGACCGGGGCGGACGCGGACGGGCTGCCGGGCCCGTCGACCTGGTCGTACCTGGTGACCGGGAAGGGCCGGGACATTCCCCCGGCGGGCGGTACGGGCCCGCGCGGCAGGCCGCCGGTGGCGTCCCGTCCGCCGGTGACGACCAAGCCGTCGCTGACGCCCCGGCCGCCCGGTGGAGCCGGGACGCCCGCCTCGCACGGCGTGCCCGGGTATCCGGGGCGGGGCGCGTTCCGGCCGGGCGCGCACAACGCGCACGTCACCCTGCTCGGGAAGCGGCTGGTCGAGCTGGGGTTCGGCAAGTACTACACCTCGGGCCCGGGGCCGCGCTGGAGCGAGGCGGACCGGCGGAACGTGGAGGCGTTCCAGCGGGCCCAGGGCTGGCGTGGCGGCGCCGCCGACGGCTACCCGGGCCCGGAGACCTGGCGCCGCCTGTTCTCCTGACCCCGACGCCCCCCACCCCGCCCCGCCCCGCCCCGGTCACGGCGTCGGCGTCCCGCCCGGCACCCGCATCGCACCCCGGCCACCCGCATCGCACCCCGGCCACCGCACCCCGCCACCGGATCGGCGCCCGGCCCACACCCCCGGCCGCCGCCGCTCGCCCGGCCCGGCCCTCTCGATCGCCACCGTTCTCGCCCCCCTTGCTCGACCCCTCTCGCTCACCCCCTCTTCACCCTCACCAGCTCACACCACGGTTCTTCCTGCGCAAAGGCATGGAGGCACGTATGAGTACGACCACCTCACCCACACCGGAGCCGGAAGGGGTCGCGCGGCCCGCGCGGCTCATCCAGAACGAGACCACCACCGAGATCCCCGTCCACCTGCTGTTCCGGGACGACCCCGCCCCCGTGTCCGTGCCGGTCACCCCCGCCGTCGTGGGCCGCCGGCGCGGAACCGGGGAACAGCCGCGGGTGCGGCGGGGCCCCGCCTCGGTGAAGCCGCGGCCCGCCGTCGAGGTCGACCCCGACCTGGTCGAGCGACCCGCCCGGGTGCTGCCCGGCATGGTGGGTGTGCTGGGCGGGACCTGCGGCCTGGCCGGATGCGTCCTGACCTCATGGTGGGCCGGCGTGCTGCCGGAGCTGGTCGTCAGGGCGCTCGGCCTGCCGACCGGGTACGCGGGGGGACTCGGTCCGGCGCAGTGGGCGGCGTACGCGGCTGCCGGGGCCCTGACGCTGTTCGGGTTCGGCGGGCTCGCGCGCGGGCGGACCGGGCGGGCCTGGGTGCTGAACCTGTTCGGCCGCTACCGGGGCACCGTCCGCCGCGCCGGGCTGCTGTGGGTGAACCCGCTCGTGCTGCGCCGCCGCGTCGACGTACGGCTGCGGCACTGGCGGAGCGAACCGATGCCCGCCGTCGACGCGAACGGGGTCGCGCTGCGGGCCGTCGTCCTGGTCGCCTGGCGGATGAAGGACACCGCGCGGGCCGTGCTCGGGATCGAGGACCACGAGCGGTACCTGCGCGAGTGCGTCGAGGCGGCGCTCTCCCGCGTGCTCTCCCAACTGCCCGCCGACGTACCGCCGAACGCCCTGGTCCGGGACTCGACCCTGCGCAACACGGAGGCGGTCGGCGAGGCGCTGACCCGGCTGCTCGTCGCGGACACGGCACCGGTCGGCCTGGAGGTGTTCTCCGTGCAGCCGATCCGGATCGAGTACGCGCCCGAGGTCGCCGCCGTGATGCAGCGCCGGCGGATCGCGGCGCTCGACGCCCAGCACCGCGACACCGTGCTCACCTCGGTCGTGGACTCCGTCGAGGACACGGTGACCAGGCTGACGATGCGCGGTCTGGTCGAACTCGACGACTACGAACGCAAGGCGCTGGTGAAGGACCTGACGGTGGCGTTCTACACCGGACGGCGCGAGGTGTCGCCGTGAACACGGCGCCCGGCGGGGCCATGTCGGTGATATGGACACAGCCAACCGCCGCTCCTACTCTGATGCTTGGTCTAGACCTGGAACATCCCCACGTACTCCAGGGAGCGGCAGCATGCGTCCAAGGACCTTCACCCGAAAACGCGCCAAGTGGTACGCCGCCGGCGTCGGTCTCGCCACCATGGGAGCCCTCGTCCTCTCCAGCGGCGGCGCCTCCGGCCACGGCTACACCGATCTCCCCGTCAGCCGGCAGAAGCTCTGTCAGAACGGCACCGTCACGAACTGCGGCGACATCCAGTGGGAGCCGCAGAGCGTGGAGGGCCCGAAGGGCTTCCCGGGCTCAGGGCCGGCTGACGGCCAGATCTGTTCCGCCGGGCACAGCCAGTTCGGGCAGCTCGACTCGCCCACCCGGCCGGGCGGCGGCGCCTGGCCCACGACCACCGTGACGGGCGGCCAGAACTACACGTTCCGCTGGCAGTTCACCGCCCGGCACGCCACCACCGACTTCACGTACTACGTCACCAGGCCGGGCTGGAACCAGAACCACGCACTGGCCCGCTCCGACCTCGACCTCACCCCGTTCCTCACCGTCCCCTACAACGGTCAGCGACCGCCGTCCACGCTCTCCCACACCGGCCGCCTGCCGTCCGGTCTGAGCGGCCACCACGTGATCCTCGCGGTGTGGACGATCGCCGACACCGGCAACGCGTTCTACGCCTGCTCGGACGTCAGGTTCTGACCGACAGCGCACCGGGCCCCGCCAGTTCTGAGCATCCCTTGAGCTGCGCGGGGCCCTCGCGCGGGTAGTTTCCCCACGCGCCGCCGACCAGGGCGGCCGACCAACCCGGGGGAACCACCATGGACGTCTTCTTCTATCTCATTCCCGCGGTCATGATGGCCTTCATCGCCTTCATGGGATACCGCGTGCTGAGCCGTTGGCTTCGGATCAGAAAGGCCTGGGGCAGCGGGCTGACCGCCGAGGCGCGCTGCCTGAAGACGTTCACGACGGTCAGCGGGAACGGCCACCACCACCGCGTGCGCACGACGATCCACCATGTGTACGAGTTCAAGACCCACGACGGCCGGCCGATCCGCTTCGAGGAGGAGGACGGGCCGACGACGACGGTCGAGGGCGACTTCGTGACCGTGCACTACACCGACGGTCCGAACGTGGTCGCCACGGCCCACGCGCCGGGCCGGCGGGGCAAGGAGGCCGCGGCCGGTCTCGGCCTCCTCGCCTTCCTCGGAGTGGCTTTCGCGTTCTGCGTGTTCTTCATGGTCACGTACCACCGGCTGTCCACGGACCCCTCGTTCCCCACCCCGTGACCGACATGCGCCTCTTCATCTGACGGTCCGTCAACTATGGTGCGCCCTGATGGAGTCCACGAGGCGTACGGTCGCACAGCTCGTCGCCGACCGTGGGGCGACCACCGGCCGGGGCTGTGGTTCGCGGACGAGGCGCTCACCCATCACGAGGTCGCCGCCGGTGCCGCCGCCCGCGCGGCACTCCTCGCCGACCTGCTGCCACCCGGCGCCGAGCCGCACCTCGGCGTCCTCCTCGACAACACCCCCGAGTACCCCCTGTGGCTGAGCGCCGCCGCCCTCGCGGGTGCCGCCGTCGCCGGGATCAACCCCACCCGCCGGGGCCCCGAACTGGCCCGCGACATCCTCCACACCGAGTGCCGGATCCTCGTCACGGAACGCGCCCACCTGCCGCTGCTCGACGGCCTGCGCCTGCCCGGCGTGCGGATCCTCGTGACCGACACCGAGGAGTACGCCGCCCTCGTCGCCCCCTACGCCGGCGCCGAGCCCGACCCCTCCGGGACCACCCCGTCCCACCGGCTCCTGCTCTCCTTCACCTCCGGCTCCACCGGCGCCCCGAAGACCGCGATCTGCTCGCAGGGGCGGCTCGCCGCGGCCGGCCGGGCCCTGGCCGACCGCTTCGGCGTGGCGCGGGACGACGTGCACAACGTCTGCATGCCGATGTTCCACGGCAACGCCGTCATCGCCGACTGGGCGCCCGCCCTGGTCGCCGGGGCGGGCGTCGCACTGCGCCGCCGGTTCTCCGCCTCCCGCTTCCTGGACGACGTACGGGCGTACGGCGCCACGTACTTCACCTACGCCGGCCGGGCCGTGAGCTACGTCCTCGCCACCGAACCCCGGCCCGACGACCACGACAACCCCTTGCGCACCGGCTTCGGCACGGAGGCGGGAGCCGTGGACGCGGCGGCCTTCGAGCGGCGCTTCGGGGTGCGGCTCGTCGAGGGGTACGGCTCCTCCGAGGGCGGGGCCGCGATCCAGCGGACACCGGGGACCCCGCCGGGCGCGATCGGGCGGGCGGCCCCCGGCGACGACCTCGCCGTGGTTCGGCCGGCACAGCGGTGCCGGACGCGCCTGGATCACCGGCCGGTACACGGGCGGGCGGCTGCGCGTGGAGGTCCGCGACGACGGGCGCGGCGGCGCCGACCCCGCCGGCGGCACCGGCCTCACGGGGCTCGTCGACCGGCTCGCCGTTCTCGATGGGACGCTGACCGTCCACAGCCCGGCGGGCGGCCCGACCGTTACTGGCGTACCTGCGGAGCTGAGTCCCGCACGGCGGCAGGGGGGTGGGGGGGCGAAGCCCCCGACACGCGCGGCGAAGCCGCGCGAGTACGACGATGGCGAGGCATGTTTCGCGCTTTCCGCGAAGATGCCTCGCCATCGTGATGGTGCGCCGCCAGGGACTCGAACCCCGGACCCGCTGATTAAGAGTCAGCTGCTCTAACCAACTGAGCTAGCGGCGCAGACTCTGTCGCTTCTCGCTTTCGCGGCGGCGACAGAGAAAATACTACCCGGTCCTGGGGAGTGCCCCGGACCACGTAAACGTGACGTGGATCTCCCGCCCCGCGGGCGACCGTCAGATCGCCAGCGAGAGCAGGACCGGGGCCGCGCCCCTGTTCAGGGTGTGTGCCGCCCGCCGGAGCCGGTGCGCGTGCTCCAGCGGCAGGGACAGGGCCAGGCAGCCGACGGAGGAACCCGCGGTGATGGGGACGGCCGCGCAGACCGTGCCCGGCGCGTACTCCTGAAGGTCGAGGACCGGGACCGTCGGCGACTGGGCGTCGAGTCTGCTCAGCAGCAGCCTCTCGTTGGTGATCGTGCGGGACGTGAGCCGGGCCGGCCGGTGCCGGGACAGGTGGTCCCGCCGGGCGTTGAGGTCGAGCTGGCCCAGCAGGCTCTTGCCCATGGCGGTGGCGTGGGCCGCGGAACGGAAGTCGACCCACTGGTGCACGGCGGGTGTGCCCGGCCCCTCGGCGCAGCCGGTGACCTTGATCTCCCCGTCCTCGTAGCGGCTGATGTAGACGGCGGCGCCCACCGAGTCGCGCAGCCGGTCCAGGGTGCGCTGGAGCTGCTCGCCCAGGGCCTGGTCGTGACCCTGGGCTGAGCCCAGCCTGGCGAGTGCGACTCCGGTGACATAGGCGCCGTCGGTGGTCTGCTCGACGTATCCCTCGCGGCGCAGCATCAGCAGGAGCGCGGTCAACCGCTCGCTGCCGACGCCGGTCCGGCGGGCGATCTCGGCGTCGGTGACGCCACCTGCGTGCCGCGCCACTGTCTCCAGGACGCGCAGGGCGTCCTGGGCCGAGTGGTTCGGCGCGGTCGGCTCGTGCTTGAGCGCCACGGTTTCCCCCTGCGCTTCTCGGGCCGTTTTTCGGACAGCTTGCCGTGTCCCACGATACGGCCCAAGAGGCTTGGGCGGAGGGGTTGTTCGGCAGATAATCCGCGTGCCTCCGAGCCTCTCAACTGGTGGATCAGCACTCTGGCATATGCCTGAGTCATGGACCGGCGGTCTCACCTCGGACATTCCGCCGTGTTCGAGCGCTCACGGCACGTGATCAGAGGATCGCGCCGAGGAATTCCCGTGTGCGTTCGTGCTCGGGTGCGCCGAAGATCTTCTCGGGGCTGCCCGACTCGATGACCTGGCCGGAATCGAACATCAGAACTTGATCCGAGATGTCACGGGCGAAGTTCATCTCGTGGGTCACGCAGAGCATCGTGATGTCGGTGGTGCGGGCGATGTCCCGGAGGAGATCGAGGACACCCGCGACCAGTTCGGGGTCGAGCGCGGACGTCACCTCGTCGAGGAGCAGCACCTGCGGGCGCATCGCCAGGGCGCGGGCGATGGCCACCCGCTGCTGCTGCCCGCCGGAGAGCTGGGTGGGGTAGGAGTCGCACTTGTCGGCGAGCCCGACCATGTCCAGCAGCTCCCGGGCACGCGCCTCCGCCTCGTCCCTGGACAGGCCGAGGACGGTCACCGGCGCCTCGGTGATGTTCCGCAGCACCTTCATGTTGGGGAACAGGTTGAACTGCTGGAACACCATGCCGATGTTCTTGCGGACCTCGCGGCACTGCTTGTCGCTCGCCGGGAACAGCCGCTGCCCGCCGACGGTGATCGTGCCCTCGTCGGGCTTGGTCAGGGTCATCAGCAGCCGCAGGATCGTCGTCTTCCCGGAGCCGGACGGGCCGATCAGCGTGACGTGCTTGCCCGCGTCGACGGAGAAGTCGAGCCGGTCCAGCACCGTGTTGCTGCCGAACCGTTTGGTCACGTTCTCGAAGCGGATCAGCTCGGCGTGGTCCGCGGCACGGTCGGCGCGGGAGCCGGCTTCGGCTTCCTTCATCAGCGGGGTGTCAGCGGGCAAGACGACGCTCCAGGGTTCGCAGGAGGACGGAGGCGAGAGAGGAGACGACGATGAACGCCACTCCGATGACGGTCAGGGGCTCGGTGAAGCGGAAGGTCTCCTGGGCGTAGAGCCGTGCCTCGCCGAGCATCTCCGGGACGGTGATCACCATGAGGATCGGGGTGTCCTTGAGCATCGAGATCACGTAGTTGCCCAGCGCGGGCACCACCCGGCGGACCGCCTGCGGCAGGATCACCACCGTCCAGGTGCGCCGGGGCGGCAGGTTCAGCGCCGTGGCAGCCTCCCACTGACCCGCGGGCACCGCCTCGATACCGGCGCGGTAGACCTGCATCGTGTACGTCGAGTAGTGCAGCCCGATCGCGACGACACCCGTGGTCAGCGCCGAGAACGTCAGGCCCCACTCGGGCAGCACGTAGAAGAGGAAGAACAGCTGCACCAGCAGCGGGGTGTTCCGCACGAACTCCGTGAACACACCCACCGGCCAGCTCACCCACCGGGTCGGCGTCCGCACCAGCAGCGCCCACACCAGACCGAGCGCGAACGACACCACCGAGCCCAGCGCCAGTGCCTGCAGGGTGACGATCAGGCCGTCCCGGAAGTGCGGGAGGAAGTCGACGACCGCGTTCCAGTCCCAGTTCATCACGCACCACCTCCCGCGCCCGCCGTCTCGGGCACGCGCGTCCGCGCCCCGCCCGTCTTCACCGGGCCCCGGCCGACCCCGGCCTTCAGCCGCCGCTCCAGGGCCCGCATGGCGCGGGTGAGCAGGAAGGCGATCACGAAGTAGATGAGCAGGACGTACGTGTAGATCTCCACGCTCTCCTGGAGCGCCAGCCGCACCAGGCTGCCGCTGAAGGCGAGGTCGCCCATGCCCATGATCGACACCAGTGCCGTGCCCTTGAGCAGCTCGACCAGCAGGTTGGCGAAGGGCGGGATCATCTCCGGAACCGCCTGCGGCAGCAGGATCAGCCGCATCCGCTGCCACGGGGAGAAGCTCAGCGCGATGCCGCCCTCGCGCTGCGCCGCGTCCACGGAGTTCAGGGCGCCGCGCACGATCTCGGCGCCGTACGCCCCGTACGTCAGGCCGAGGGCGAGGACGGCCGCCCACATCGGCACGAGCTGCCAGCCGAAGGCCAGCGGCAGCACGAAGTACACCCAGAAGATCATGATCAGCGCGGAGGTGCCGCGGAACACCTCGGTGTAGAAGCCCGCGAGGAAGCGGACGATCCACCGGCGGTCGACCCGCGCGATCCCCACGACGAAGGAGACGGCCGTGGCCAGCAGCCCGCCGAACACGAGCAGTTGGACGGTGACCCAGACACCGCGCAGGACGAGTTCCCAGAGGCCCGAGGTCATGCGCGACAGAGCTCCCGCATCGTGAGGTCGGTCATCTCGACCTTCGTGAACCCGAACGGCCGCAGGACCCTGAGCAGTTCGCCGCTCTCCTTCATCTTCCGCAGCTCGGCGTCGAAGGCGTCCCGCAGCCTGGTCTCGGTGCGCCGGAACGCGAAGCCCGCGCCGTCCACCCGCGGCTTGCCGTCGACGCGCGCGGCGAACGGCTCGGTGGCCTCCGTCCTGCGGGACTTCTTCACGACCTCGCGGGTGGTCAGGGACGTCCCCGCGAACACGTCGACGCGGCCCGCCTCGACGGCGTTCATGCCCGCGACCTGGTCGGGGACGATCACGATGTCGCTCTCCGGGTAACCCGCCTCGACCGCGTGCGCGATCTGCGCGTACCCGGAGCCCGTGGCGAACCTGGCCTTGGCGCGGATCACGTCCGCGTAGTCGCTCAGGCCCTTGGGGTTGCCCTTGCGCACCACGAACGCGTCGAGCATCTGGTGGTCCGGCTCGGAGAAGATGACCTGCCCGCACCGCTCGGGGTTGATGTACATCCCGGCCGACACCACGTCGAACTGCTGGGAGTTCAGGCCGGGGATGAGCGAGCCGAACTCGGTGGGCACGGGCTGGACGCGTTCCACGCCCAGCCGCCGGAAGATGATCCTGGCCACTTCCGGTCCCTCGCCGGTCAGTTCGCCGTCCGTGTCGATGTAGCCGAACGGGATCTCCCCGGCGATACCGAGCCGCGCCACGCCCTGCGCCCGCAGCCGGTCCAGCAGATCACCCCCCTCCGCACCGGACGCGGAGGCGACCCGGCTGCACCCGGCGGCGCCCAGCGCACCCGCCGTGGCGAGCGCGGACGCGCCGGCGAGCAGCGCCCGCCGACTGGGATCACATGGGCTGCCGGTTCTTCCGGAAGTCTTCGTTGCTGGAGCCATGGCGGCGCGGCTACCCGACCCCATGCGATGTATTCGGGCCGTCTGCGGCCCCTTCACGACCCCCGCACACACCGCGCCGCGGGCCCCGCCGCGCCGGCCCGCGGCCGCGAGGTCCGCCCGTACGGCTCCCGGCGGCTCACGCCTGCACGATCGGCTCCCTGGTGAACAGGGCGCCCAGCTCCGGGGCGTTGACCCTGCGGTCGGCCAGGCGCAGGGCCTCCCAGACGCTGACCTGGGTGGCGGTGAGGACCGGCTTGCCCAGCTCCTTCTCCAGGGCGGGGACGTGGGAGACCGTGCGCAGGGCCGTGTCGGGCAGCAGCAGCGCCTGCGCCTCGGGACGGTCCGCGTTCCGGGCGAGGGCGAGGATGTCGTCGACGGTCCAGGCGGCCACCTGCGCCGCCGTGGTGACGTCTGCTCGCTGCGCGGAGACGACCTCCAGCCCGCCCGCCGTCAGGAAGTCGACGACGAGGCGGGTCACGTCGTCCGGATACGTCGAGGCGACGGCCACCCGGGCCGCGTGCACCTCACGCGCCGCGTGGACGAACGCGAAGGCCGTGGACGACGCGGGCAGGCCCGCCGTGCGGGCCAGGGCGCGGATCTGTTCGTGGGCGCCCTCGTGACCGAGGACGAAGCTGCCGCCGGCGCACGCCCAGACGACCGCCTCGGCGCCCGACAGCCGCAGGGCCTCGCAGCCCGCCGCCAGCCGCTCGGGCGCGCCCAGCTCCCGCAGCGCGTCCACCCGGTGCGCGTCCTCACCGATGTCGATGCGCGCGAGGTCGACACGGATGTCGCTGCCCAGGAGCTGCTCCATGCGCGGATAGTCGTCCTCGGCGGAGTGGCCCGGGTGGAGGAGTCCGAGAGCGGTCATGCCCAACCTTCCTGTTCTTCCGGCGGCACCGGCGGTGACCTGGCGGCCCCGCACCGGACGCCTGCCTGGCCGACTCGTCGAGCAGAGCCTGGTACGGACCCACCGACCGGGTACCCAGGTGACGCACCGCCGCCCCTCATCGTCACCTGGTTGGCCGAGAGAACGCGGATCCCCGGTCCCGCACCGGACCGGCGACGCCCGCGTGGCCGGGGAGGTGAAGAGGCGATACGTACGGGAAACCGCCCACGAACCGGCACCCCCGAGCCATGCGGCGCCCGTCCTCCCTCCCCCCCTCCCGGAATAAACGGAGCCACCCTCCTGTTACCTCGGCGTACCCCCAGAACCGCCCCGAACCGCAGGAGGCCCCGCCGTGACCGCAGACGAGATCCGAGGCATGACCCACGGCACCGCCCCGGTCCCGCTCTCCGTCCTCGACCTCGTCACCGTCGGCGCCGGCCGCACCGCCACCGACGCCCTGCGCACGAGCGTCGCCCTCGCCCGCCAGGCGGAGGACCGCGGCTACCACCGCTACTGGGTCGCGGAACACCACTCCATGCCGGGCGTTGCCTCCTCCTCCCCGGCCGTGATCCTCGCCCATCTCGCGGCCCACACCACCCGCGTCCGCCTCGGCTCGGGCGGCGTGATGCTCCCGAACCACGCCCCCCTGGTCATCGCGGAACAGTTCGGCACGCTGGAAGCCATGGCCCCCGGCCGTGTCGACCTCGGCCTCGGCCGCGCCCCCGGCACGGACGGCGCGACCGCCGCCGCCCTGCGCCGTTCGGCCCGCCTCCACGAGGGCGCCGACGACTTCCCCGAGCAGCTCGCGGAGCTGACCCGCTTCCTGGACGACGACTTTCCCGACGGCCACCCCTACCGGCGTATCCACGCGGTACCCGGCCCGGTCCAGGGCACGTCGCCCGGCGGGGTGCAGTCCCCGCACCGCCCCCCGATCTGGCTGCTGGGCTCCTCCGGGTTCAGTGCCCGCCTGGCCGGCGAACTCGGCCTGCCGTTCGCCTTCGCGCACCACTTCTCCGCGCGCAACACGATCCCGGCCCTCGACCTGTACCGCGAGACGTTCCGCCCCTCCGCGGTGCTCGACGCCCCCTACGCGCTGATCGGTGTCTCCGCCCTCGCCGCCGACGAGGAGAAGGACGCCCGCCGTCAGGTCCGGGCCGCCGCCCTGAACATGGTGCGGCTGCGCACCGGCCGCCCCGGCCTCGTCCCGACCCCGGAGGAGGCGGAGGCGTACCGGTTCAGCGCGGTCGAACAGGACTTCGTCGACTCCTGGAACGCCGATGTCGTCCACGGCACCGTCGACGAGGTCCGCACCCGTCTCGACGACCTCCACAAGCGCACCGGCGCCGACGAGCTGATGCTCACCACCCACGCACACAGCCCCGAACTGCGCCTGCGCTCCTACGAGCTGATCGCGGACGCCTACGACCTGCCGCGCCTCCCCCGCACCGGGGGCACCCGGTAGGGGCCTTCAGATCTGGGGGCAGGCCGCGGTGCCCAGCAGCTCGCCGATCTGTTCGGGCGACACCGCGCGGGAGTACAGCCAGCCCTGCCCGGTGTCGCAGCCGAGTCTGCGCAGCCGGGAGGCTTGGGCGTCGGTCTCCACGCCCTCCGCGGTGACGGTCAGCCCGAGGCGGTGGGCGAGCTGGACGAGGGCCTCGACGATGATCTCGTCGGCGGGGTTGGGCACCCCGTCGTCCCCGGTCCCGCCCTCCTGCGGCGTCTCGTACTGGAAGCCCCGGACGAAGGCCCCGTCCAGCTTCAGCACCGACACCGGCAGCCGGCTCAGGTAGGCGAGGTTGGAGTAGCCCGTGCCGAAGTCGTCGATGGCGATGCGGACCCCCATGTCGCTGAGGGCCTGGAGGGCCTGCAACGGCCGGCCGGCGGAGCCCATCAGCGCGGACTCGGTGAGTTCGAGCTGGAGCAGGTGCGGGGCGAGGCCCGTCTCGGAGAGGATCTCGGCGACGTCGGCGACGAGGTCGGAGTCCCAGACCTGGCGCACGGCGACGTTGACGCTGACGAAGATCGGCGCCCGGCCGGGGTGGTCGAGCTGCCAGCGGCGGGCCTGCCGGCACGCGGTCGCGAGGATCCAGCGGCCGAGCTGGACGATCGAACCGTCCTCCTCCGCCAGTGAGATGAACCGATTCGGCGTCAACAGGCCGAACTGCGGGTGGTGCCAGCGCACCAGAGCCTCCACCCCGCGCACCTCGCCCTGCGCCATTCCCACCAGCGGCTGGTACTCCAGGACGAACTCGCCTCGCCCGATGGCCGCCCGCAGGGTGGACGACAGCGCCTGACGGGTCATCCGGTGGGCGTTGCGCTCCGGATCGAACAGCGTCCAGCGGGACTTGCCGTCGGCCTTGGCCCAGTACAGCGTCGTGTCGGCGGCCTGCATCAGTCCGGTGGCCGTGGTACTCGCCGACTGCCGTTCCACGACGCCGATCGACGCCGACACGGACAGCCGCTGCCCCGCGAGGTCGAAGGGCGCCTGCAGGGTTCTGAGCACGGACTCGGCCAGGTCCGCGAGTTGTTCGGTGCCGGTGGAGTCCTCGACGAGTACGGCGAACTCGTCGCCGCCCAGCCGGGCCACCAGCGGGGCCGTGGCCGGCGCACCCGCCGAACGGCCGTACGCCGCCGCCTCCGCGCACCGGGTGAGGCGTTCGGCGACGGCGGAGAGCAGCCGGTCGCCGACCCGGTGGCCGAGGGTGTCGTTGACCGCCTTGAACCCGTCGAGGTCCAGATAGACCAGGCCGATCCGGCCCGTTCCGGACTCCTCGTAGGCGTCCCGCTCCAGGGCTGCGGCCAGCCGCTCGAAGAACAGGGTGCGGTTGGGCAGCCGGGTCACCGGATCGTGCAGCTGCAAGTGCTGGAGTCTGGCCTGAAGTTGACGGTTGGCGCTGATGTCGGTCACCGAGAGGAGGACCGCGCCCTCCTCCTCGGGCAGCGGCGCCACCGACACCTGTACCCACAGGGAGGTCCCGTCGGGTCGCTTGAGCCGGCGCGTGCAGCGCAGCCGGGCCTGCCGGCCGCGCAGCACCTCGCGATACGCGTGCCAGGTACGGGTGTCCGCGGCCAGGTCGACCAACTCGGCCGCGACGCGCCCCGCGAGCGGCCCCACGCCGTTCCCCAGCAGCGTCTCCATCGCCGCGTTCGCGGTGACGACCCGCCCCTCGCGGTCGACGACGGCCATGGCCAGCGGCGCCGCGGAGAAGGCGGAGGGAGTGCTCTCGACCACCGCCCGCGTCGAGGCGTCCGCCGCGCCCGACACCGTTGACGTATCTGACGCCTTGGCGTGACGCTCCGTAGTCGCTGACCGGACGAGGTCTGCCGCGGGCGCCGGCCCTTGAGACGTTCCGCTCACCGTTCGCTCCCGCAGTGCACTCGTTTTTCGTACGGATCTCGATTGTGTCGTCGGAGCGGCCGAACTAAGTACGAAGGGCGCTCTGGCCGTGTCCGTGCAGGAAAGTGTGCCGATCATAGAGGTTGCCCTCAGAGCCTTGTAGCCACTCTCCAGTCTCCCTGAACAACGACCAGATCTGACAGATCGTTTCTGCCCCGAGCTGAACGGCTTCCCGGAATGGTCGACCGCTTGTGACGGTCCGTGAGTGCACGGGGTGTCGCCCCGCGGGGACTGTACGACCGCCCCTCACTCGTCTGGTGCAGACAAACAGGGCAAAGTACTACTAACTCGGAAAATCTGGACGCGGTGTCCCAAGACTCGCGTTCGGAGGTTCCCGTGCAGCGTCCGCACCCCTGGAGGGGCCCTCTCCGGCTGGGACTCCTCGACGGCCGTGTGCCCACGTTGCGCGGCACGGCGGCCATGCTGACCTCGCTGACCGCCCTCGCCGCGACCTCCCTGATCGCGGCCCCGTCGGTCGCCGTCCCGCTGTCCGAGGCGTGCGCCCTGCGCAGGACCGAGGCGCATCACTCGGAGGGGCTGGACACCTGGAACGCCGCCTATCCGCGCCCCACGCGCGACCTCGACGCCGTCCTGGTGTTCCTCTCCTTTCCGGACTCCGCCCCCGTCACGACCCCGGCGCAGCTGACCGCCGATCACTTTCCGGACACCAGTCGGTTCTTCGAACGCGCCTCCTACGGCAAGTTCGCGCTCCGTCCGCATCCGCACCGCCAATGGCTGCAGATGCCACGCCCCTCGACGGCGTACGCCATACGGCGGGACTGGAACGCGCCGCACCGCGCCGCCTACCTGAAGGACGCCCTCGCGACGGCCGACCCGCACATCGACTTCTCCCGCTACGACATCGTGTACTTCGTCGCCGACCCGCACGCGCCCGGCGTCGACTCGGACGCGACGAAGGTGGTGAACCTGGAGTCGCCCCTGGAGGTCGACGGGACGGGTCTGCGCCGCGTCGTCACGGTGTTCGAGAAGCATCCGCCGGACCGCCTCGTCCTCGCCCACGAGACCGGCCATGTCTTCGACCTGCCCGACCTCTACCACCGGCCCGTCGACGGCAAGGGCGACTGGGACACCCATGTCGGTGACTGGGACCTCATGGGCAGCCAGTTCGCCCTCGCGCCCGACTTCTTCGCCTGGCACAAGTGGAAGCTGGGCTGGCTGGAACAGCACCAGGTGGCGTGCGTGCGCGGGGCCGGCGTCACCCGTCTGTCGCTGGAGGCGGTCGGGGCGGGACCGGCGGACACGGCGCAGGACGCCGTGCAGGCCGGGGACGAGGGAGCGGAGCGCGTCTCCGGTGGTGACGGCGAGAGGCACGCCGCCGAGGCCGGGGGTACGGCTCCCGGTGACGGCGGTGCCATCGACGGTGGGGTCACCGACGGCGGTGCCACGGGGGGTGGCAGGGTCTCCGGGGGCGTCGGGTCGGCCGGTGCGCAGGCGGCGTTCGGGGCCGGCCGGGGCACGAAGCTGGCGGTCGTCCCCACGGGCCCGGACAGCGCCCTCGGCGTCGAGGTGCGGGGGGCGGTCGGCAACGACTCCTCCGTCTGTTCGGAGGGCGTCCTCGTCTACCGCGTCCGCAGCGGCGCCGAGTCCGGCAGCGGTCCCATCGAGGTGCTCGACGCCCATCCGCTCACCGGGGCCTGCTGGGACGAGTCGGTCTACCCGCCCCTCGCGGACGCGCCGGTGCGGGTGGGGGAGAGCTTCACGGTGCCCGGGGAGGGTGTGCGGGTCGAGGTGGAGGGCCGGACGCCGTCCGGGGAGTGGACGGTGAAGATCACGACGACGGGTGTGTAGGTGGCACGGGGGAGGGCCGGGCGGCAACGGAGAAGCCCCTCGCTTTCGCGAGGGGCTTCTCCGTGTCGTGCGCCGCCAGGGACTCGAACCCCGGACCCGCTGATTAAGAGTCAGCTGCTCTAACCAACTGAGCTAGCGGCGCCTGCTGACGTCGTAGACCTTAGCACCCTGATCGGCGGGAGGAAAAATCGATATCCGCACGGTCGCGGAGGCGCTCGTGCGGGCCGCCCGCACGGCCGCCCAGAGCAGGACCTCGGGCCCCGGAAGCCATGGCCGGCGCGTGTCCGGAGCGACGACCCAGCGGGATCCGGGCCGGGCGACGGGAAGGATGCCGCCGCTGTGGCTGTGGCTGTGGCTGTCGGGGCCGGGGCCGGGGCCGGGGCTGGGGGTGGGGCCGGCGGTGGGCTCGTCGGCGCCGGGGCCTCGGCCGGTGTGGGAGGCCGGGGTCCGGGGGGCCGGGGTGTGGAGGGCCGGGGTGTGGAGGGCCGGGACGGTGACCGTGTCGCCGGTGCCGTGGCAGAGGAGGGGCGGGACGGCGCCCGTGCGGCCGGGCGAGCCCCACTCCTCCCACTCCAGCAGGGTGGGCAGACGGTGGGCGGTGCCGGGGGAGGCGAACAGCAGCATCCGCCCGCGGTGCACGGCCACGGGGCCGGACCCCGGTCCCTCGCTCCACAGCCGGTCGAGCATCCGCCGCCCGAACAATGCCGGGGCGCTGACCACGTCGAACACCGTCCCGCACGGCAGTACCAGCGGCGCGACCGGCCGCCCGTCCCGCCGGGTCGCGGAGGTGCGCCGCGGATACGTTCCTGCCGAGGCCAGCCACGCGGCTCCCTCCGCCGTCACCCCCGTGACGTCGACCCGGTCCTGTGGATACCTGCCCCCATCGGCCCCAGCGCTCATGCTCCCTGTCTACCGGCCGTCACCACCCGATTCCCCAGGGTCGCGGGAAACCGGTACGTGGGCGGGGCGAGTGGGGTATCTTGCCTGCCCGGAACATGCCGGAACGTGTGTCGTGTCCGACGGCCGGACAGCGGGGCGGGGTGGTTCAGAGGGTGTCCGGGCCGCTCACGTCGCGCCCCCGCAGCAGATCCCGTCCGAAGTCGACCATCTTCTTCGCGTAGTCCTCCGTCCACTCGGCCCGTTCCGCGATGTCCGCCGCGGTCAGCCGGTCGAACCGCCGGGGATCGGCCAGTTGGGCCGCCGCGATCGCCTGGAACTCCACGGCGCGGTCCGCCGCCGCCCGGAACGCCTGTGCCAGCTCCGTCGAGCGCGCCAGCAGCGCCCGCGGGTCGTCGATCGACTCGAGGTCGAAGAAGTGCTCGGGGTCGCCGGCGGCCTCCGCCGGCTCGAAGAGCAGGGGCGCGGGGCGTAGCCGCGGTTCGTGCCGACGCGGCGTGGGCTCCGCCATGTCTTCTCCTCCTCGTACGACGGTGCGTGGGGCCCGCACTCCGGGGAAGTCCCGCGGTGGGCCACCGTCCATTGTCGCTTGGCCGCGCAAGTGGGCATCGGGCCGAACCGGAACGGGCTGCGCGCCCCGAGTCGAACGATGCCCGCCCTCTGCGGCCGCCATGCCGCCGATCTCCTGCGACCGCCTGCCGCCTGCCGCCTGCCGCCTGCCGCCTGCCGCCTGCCGCCTGCCGCCTACCGCCCGGCCGTGCTGCGCATGCCCGATCCGCGTTACGCGAAAAATCTTTCGCGTAACTGTTGACGTACTTCAGGGATGGCGGAGATGCTGGATATGTCCCTTCTGCGCCCTCCTGGAAAGTCCATGGTCATGAGCTGCCTCCACCTGACCTCCCCGCCCACGACGGATGCCGGTTCCGTGCAGCGCCGTTCGCGTCCGCGAACCGTGGTGGCCGCCGTGGTGGCCGACCGCCTCGACGACTGCCCTGTCGTGGATCTCGCCATCCGGCTCGCCGCCGCCCGCGGAGCGCCGCTGCTGCTGATCGCCGTACTGCCGCCGCCGCAGCCGCATGCCGCGCCGCCCCGTCCGGACGGGGCGGCGGTCCGGGCCGTGCTGGGGCGGGTGATGCCGCGCGTGGTCCGTGCCGGGATCGCCCACCGGCCGGCCGTCTTCGTCCGCCCCGCCGGGCGCGGCGGACGGCTGGGTGCGGCCAAGGGCCTGCTGGACGTGGCGGTCGGTCACGGCTGCTCGTCGTTGGTGGTCTCACGCAGCGGGCCGGCGGAGCTCGACGCGGGTGCGGTGATGGAGGCGGCAGCCATCCGCGGCGGCCCGCTCGTCCACGCCGCCCCGACGGCGCGCTGGGTGCCCCTGGTCCCGGCCTCCGTCGCCACCTGACCCGCCCCGGGCGGGGGCGCGATCCACCGGGCGGCGGCTCATCCGGCCAGGGAGCCGCCGAAGATCTGCCAGGCCAGGAGCGACTTCGCCACCAGGCTGAGGACCAGGTAGGCCTTCTCGCCGTACGCGTAGTCGGACCACCGGCCCACTGCGCGGTACTGGAGCCACTGGTTGAGGCCGAAGCTGAAGAAGAGGCAGGCCTGGACGAGGACGATCCCGTACACGAAACCCGGAACGGTGTCGGCGGCGATGACGTTGTACGCGATCGAGAACCACGGGGTCACCCCGACCAGCGTCCCGAACCAGAACGGGAGCATCGTGGTCGTCGCCCGCCCCGGCGGGTTCATCACCTCCTCGACCCAGCCGAAGAGAATCATCCCGACGTTGGCGCCGACGACGGCGATCACGGCGTTGACACCGGTGATGCCCGAGTAGAAGCCGATCAGGAGCACCATCAGGGTCGCGCTCAGCGCGTACTCCAGCCAGCGGAAACGGTTGATGCCGCGCCTGAGGTCGCGCTCGTAGACGCCGCGGCAGACCGTGGCCGTCAGCAGGTGGTCCAGGGCCGCGAGGGTGAGGAAGACGGCGACCGCCCAGCCGATCGGCACGTCGAACAGGGCCTCGGGGGCGGGCGCCTTCGTGCCGGGTGGCCCCTCGGGGACGGACGAGGTGACGGTGATCGAGAAGCTGCCGGCCAGGAGGACGATCGCCACCGCCTGGGCCAGGTGCAGCAGGGTGAGCCCCAGGTTCCAGGACCGGAGTCCGGCGAGGCGCTCCGCGGTGACGCCGGTGGCCACCGGCGTGCCGTCGTCTCTTCTCACGGTTCCTCCCCGGCCTCGGTTTCGCGGTGTATCCGCATGGTCGTACCGGAGGGGGTGGGAAGTGCGGCGGTCGCGTCGGCGCCCCGCCGGAAGTCCCCCGAGTGGCGCTCGGAAAGAGCTCACACGCCGCCGCGGGCCGTCCGGCGGGCGTTACGAGGCCGAGGTTCCGGCGCCGTCGGCGGGGGTGTCCTCACGGTGCAGGAAGGTGGCGAGCAGGTCCCCGACGGGGTGGTCGGCCTCCGCGGGGTGGCGCAGGGCCACGGTGAGGTCGATGGTGTAGTGGTTGCGGCGGCCGACGCGGGTGCGGGTGAGGTACCCGGACGCTTCGAGGTCGGCGACGATCAGCTGTACCGCGCGCTCGGTGATGCCGATCCGGTCGGCGACGTCGCGTCCGCGGGCTTCCGGGTCCTGGGCGAGAGCGATCAGGACGCGTGCGTGATTGGTCAGGAATGTCCACTGGTCGCCGCGCGGGGCAGAAGGCCGACTCATGGCCCTCATCATACGAAGCCGACGGCTCGAAGCGCAGCCTCCTTTCGCGAAAACGAATTGGCGAAAAAAGTTTCGCGTAAAACTTGATGTGAATCGCTCGTCGTGTGACGCTGGACGTGCGCCCGCCTCTCCTTCCCCGAGCCAGAGGAAGCCGATCCGCCATGAATGATCTGTCGTTCACCGTCCCGCTATGGGTGTGGGCCGCGGTCACACTCGTCATCGCCGTCATGCTCGCCGTCGACCTGATCGCCCACCGGGACAACCACGTGATCGGCTTCAAGGAAGCCGCTGTCTGGTCCGGGATCTGGATCGCGATCGGTCTCGCCTTCGGCCTGGTCCTGCTCGCCTGGCAGGGCGGGGACGTCGCCTCCACCTACTACGCCGGCTACCTGATCGAGAAGGCGCTGTCCATCGACAACGTCTTCGTGTTCGCGCTGGTGTTCTCCTTCTTCGCCGTCCCCGACGTCTACCAGCACAAAGTCCTGTTCTGGGGCGTCATCAGCGCCCTGGTGTTCCGGTTGGTGTTCATCTTCGTCGGCGCCGAACTGCTGCAGCTGTTCTTCTGGACCGCCTACCTCTTCGGCGCGTTCCTGATCTGGACCGGCTACAAGATGGCCGTCTCCAAGGACGAGCAGGTCCACCCCGACCGCAACATCGTGGTCCGCCTCGTCAAGAAGATCGTGCCCACCGACGCCCGCTACCACGGCGGCCTGTTCTTCACGAAGGTCGACGGACGCCGGGTGGCCACCCTGCTGTTCGTGGCGCTGGTCGCCATCGAGGCCACCGACCTGATCTTCGCCGTCGACTCCGTCGCCGCGATCCTGGCGATCACCACCAACACCTTCCTGGTGTGGACCGCCAACGCCTTCGCCGTCCTCGGCCTGCGCAGCCTGTACTTCTGCCTCGCCGGACTGCTGCGCCGCTTCGCCTACCTCCACTACGGCCTCGCGGTCCTGCTCGCCTTCGCCGGAGTCAAGCTCATCCTGTCCGAGACCCCCGTCGGCAAGCTGCCCATCCCGCTCACCCTGGGCGTCATCGTCGTCACCATCACGGTCTCCATCGGCTGGTCGCTGATCGCCACCCGGGGCAGCGGCGACGACCCCGACGGCGGCCCCGACGACGCGACCACGACCGGGAACGACCACCCCGCGGGGGCCGCTCCCGCCGTGGCCGACACCACCGGCCCCCACCACGGGGACGGACCGTCCTGACCACACCCCGGTTGCTCCGGTCGGCACCACCCGCCGCTCACCGCACCCCCACCGGCGCGGTGCCGACCGCCCGCCGGAACCCCCGGGGAGGTGGGCCCCGCCTGCCCGGCCCGGGAGTGGTCAGGGGCGCCAGACCACTCGGTGTTCTCCCAGCTCGGCCAGGACCGCGTGGTTCGCCTCCCAGCCGTCCGGGCTGTTGCGTTCGGCCGCCTGTCGGCGGCGTGCCGGACTCTGTCCGGCGGTTCGGGTGGTGGTGGGGTGGTGCTCGGCCGGGCGGGTGGTCGGTGTCGTCGTCGGTCCCGTTCCGTCGTGCGGCTTACGGTTGCCAGACGACTCGGTGTTCTCCCAGCTCGGCCAGGACCGCGTGGTTCGCCTCCCAGCCGTCCGGGAACTTGACGGTCACGCCCAGCTGCACCGGCTCGGTGGACGGATGGTCGTCCAGGAGGTCGGTCACCCCCGCGCGGCAGACGACGATGCAGGCGTGCCGGTGGCGCGAGGCGAGCACGCACAGGCGTCCGGTCTCCAGGTGGAAGGCCGTCGCGTCGGGGCGGCCGGAGAGCGGGTGCAGGACGACGGTCACGTCGTACTCCCGGCCCTGGAGCCGGTTGGCGGTGTCGACCACCACGTCGGACACCCCCAGCTCGGCCAGCGCGGAGCGCACCGCGGCGGCCTGGTCCCGGTGGGCCGTGCCGACGGCGATCCGGTCGGCCGTCAGCGGCGCCGGCTCCTCCGCCCGCTCCGACGTCGCCGCCCCGCCCCGGTCCAGCAGCCGCCGAACGACCAGCGCGACCGCCCGTACCGCCTCGGGGTCGGTCCGGGGCGTGTGGCGGGCCGGCAGCTCCAGCAGCCCCCATCCCGACTCGGCGGCCTCGTCGATGACCCGGTCCGGGCCGGAGCCGTCGGACGGCACCGCGAAGGCGAGCCGCCGGTCCCCGTGCCCCGTCCCGCTGCGGAACGGCGTGAACGGGTAGAACGCGTCGGAGACGAGCGGCGCGGCCGACGCCGGGAGCCGCCACGACACCGGCAGCCGGTGCTGCGGCAGCTCGGGGTTGTGCGCCAGCAGCGTCGTCACCGCCGAGGCCGACGGGTCGTACGACAGTCCCGCCCACTGCTCGCCGCCCACGATCGAGAACGGGTCCAGCTGCCCGGGGTCGCCCACGAACAGCGCCCGCTCGAACAGCCCCGCCACGGCCAGCAGCGCGTCCGACCGCATCTGGTACGCCTCGTCGACGATCGCGTGCCGCCACGGCTCGACACCCTTGACGTGGGCCCACTTCGCGGCCGTGGAGATCACGACGTCGAGGCCCGCCAGCTCGGCCGCCTTCGTCGACTTCCTCACGTTCGGCAGGGCGTCGAGCGCCTTGTCGTACGGGTCGGAGTCACTGCTGTGCAGCCGGCCCACCGGCAGCTCGGGGTCCTTCTCCGAGAGCCGGATCACCAGGTCGTCGACCTGCGCGTTGGTCTGCGCGATGACCATCAGCGGGCGTCCGGCGGCGGCCAGCTCCCGCGCGGCGCGCACGACGAGCGTGGACTTGCCGGCGCCGGGCGGCGAGTCGACCACCACCCCGCGGTGCGTGCCGTGCAGGGTGTCGCGCAGGATCGCCTCGGTGGCCCGGCCGGCCGCCGCCCCGGGATCGAGCACAGCCTCGGCGCTGGTCACAGGACGTCCTCCTCGGTCACCGGGTCCGGCAGCGGTACGGCGTCGGGCTCGCCCGGCGGCCCGCCGTGCGTCCACGGGGTGTCCTCGGGGTCGGGCAGCTTCGCCCCGCCCCGCTGATCGTGCTCGAACAGCGTGAAGCAGACCCGGTCGCCCTTCTCGGGGACCGAACCGACCTCCGGCTCCTTGCCCCGCCCCATCTTGTCCATGATCCGCAGCACGAGGAGCACCTCGCCGCCGTCGGTGTCCCCGCCCTGGTCCTCGGCGGCCACGAACTCGGCGGTCTGCGGCTTCCCGCCCAGCGAGCGGTACACCTTCACCCGCTCCCCGAGATGCGGCCGGTCCCGCGTCCGTACGGTGACCAGCGGCCGGGGGCTCGGCCGCTTCCCCTCGCCGTACGCCATCACGACATCGGTGACCTCACCGGCGAACGCCTCCCCGGACAGCCGCCGCCCCGCCATGACCAGCGGGTCGTCGAGGGCCTCCTGGGCGTCGAGCCGGGCCTGCTCCCGCTCCCGCGCGGCCAGTTTGTTCGCGGCGGTGACCGCGTCGTCGATGCGGGGCTGCGGGGGCTCCCCGGCGGTGATCCGGTCCCGGTGGGCGGTGAAGGACCAGCGGTCGCGGGTCCACCGGTCGGCCGCGTGGGCGCCCTCCGGCAGGGCGCGCAGCAGGTCGAGGCCGTGCCAGACGGCGTCCCACGTGGGCCGGGTGCGGCTCTCGACGAGGGCGCGGATCTCGCGCTCGGCGGCGGTCAGCGCGCCCAGCCGCGCGTCGGCCTCCAGACCGTCCTCGGCGGCGGCCAGCGCCAGCCGCGCCCGGTCGTACCGCTCGATGGCCGGGGCCAGCAGCTTGTTGTCGAACGCCGGGTCCGTCGCCGGACCGGCGGGCGGGCACAGCAGCTGGCCCTCGGCGTCCCGCGCCAGCTCCGCCCGCCGCGCCGCCGCCTCACCGGACTCGCCCTCGGGCGGGTCGATCCAGGCGAGCAGCGACGCGAGGTGCTGGTCCTCGACGCCGGACTGCCCGGTCGCCCAGTGCCGTGACAGCAGATCGGTCAGGGCGAGCAGCAGCGAGGAGCCGGGCACCCGCGCCCGCTCCCCGAAGTGGGTGAGCCACCGCCCGAGCAGCGGCACCCGCGGCGGCGCCGGGTGGGGGGCCTCCGGGTCCTGCTCGGCGGTCCGCCGGAACCGCATGGAGCGCCCGAGGAGCCGGACGAAGTCGATGCCGGTGCGGCTCGGCACGATCAGCTGCGGGGCGTCCGCGCACAGCTCGACCTCGACCTTGACCCGCTTGCCGGTCTCCGGGTCGGTCTCGGTGCGCTCGGCCGCCTCCACGACGTCGGCGTACGCGTCCACGTACGGCAGGACGACGTCCGCCAGCTCGGCCAGGAACGCGAAGCGCAGGTCGCGGTCGCGGGGCTGGGGGACGACCAGCAGCCGGGGCGCGTCCCGGTCGGTGCCGACGAGCGCCCCGAGCGGGGCCCCGGCCTCACCGGCGGTGGTGAGCGGCACGAACACGAGCGGGGTCGCCGTCAGATGCCGGTGCAGGACGGTGGCGGCGGGCTGGGCGCGGCCCGAGCTGATGGCTTCGAGCCGGGCGAGGGTGGCGATCAGTGACACATGGCCCCCTCGGTGGCCGGGACGGGGGCACCGGCCGCCGCGAGGGCCTCCGCGCGCAGTTCCGCCGCCCGGCGCAGCGCCGCCACCGTCGGGTCGTCGGGATCGCCCGCCCTGCCGTGGGCCGCCGCCAGGACGTCCTCGACGGTGGTGAGTCCCCCCAGCTCGGCCCGCGCGGCGCGTCCCAGGGAGGTGACGGCGCCGTCCGCGCGGGAGCGGGCCCGGCAGTGGAAGGCCAGCTCGCAGGCGGAAAGGCACTCGGGGGCGTAGGTGGCGGAGAGCGCCTCGACGGCGGTCGTCAGCTCCGCACGGGGGAGGTCGGGGGCGAAGCAGGTGCCCTCGGGGAGGGACCGGGCGATGTCCTCGATCCGGGTGAGCCGGGTCAGCTGGCGCCGGGTGACCGCGCGCTGCTTGCGGATGTCCACCGCGGCGGCCGTGGGGAGGTTGGTGAAGTCCTTGGGGCACACGAGCAGCACCCGGTGGTGGACGGCGGGCGCGGGGTCGAGCCGGGCGGCCACCTCCTCCAGCGCCAGGACGTACACGGCGGACTGGCGGGCGGCGGCGCCCACCTTCGCCGGGTCCGCCGAACCGTCCAGCATCGGGAAGGACTTGATCTCGACGACCGTCCAGGTGCCGTCGGGGTGGACGACCACAGCGTCCGGCTCCAGGAAGGCGGGGGAGCCCGCGACGTCCAGCGCCAGCATGGGGTGGTCGAGCAGCGCCCAGCCGCCCGCGTCGGTGGCCTCCTTCAGGGCCAGTGCCGTACGGGCGGCGCGGCCCTCGGGGCCGACGGCGGCGAGGTCGGGGACGGACGCGCCGGCCGGCGGCTCGGCGCCCGGGTCCAGCGTCTCGTGGACGAGTCTCAGCAGCTCCGCCCCGCCGTCCGCCTTCACCCGGGCCTCGAAGGCGTTGCCCCGCATGAAGGCGAACTGGGACTGTCCGAAGGCGGAGGGCGAACCGAGCGCGTCCGCCAGCACCGCCTTGTTCACCCCGGCGCCGTCCAGCAGCGCGCGGCGCTCGCAGCCCGGGTTGGCCGCGAGCGCGGCGAGGGCCCGCGCGTCCAGCGCCTTCGGGGGGACCTCGGGTCCGCGCAGCTCAGCGAGCTGCCGCCGGAGCGCCGTCTCCTGCTTCCGAGGGGACGGCACCCGGCTCGGGTTCGGTGATCCGCTGCCGTGGAATTCGCTCACCCGGCGAAGTCTGGCATCCGGCACTGACAATCGGGGACAGGGCGGCGGGGGAGGCCCCCGGGACGGGGGTGGCGGCGTCGTCCGCGCGCTCCTCCCGGCGCGGCCCGCCGTCGCCCTCGCTGCGGACCGCCGGGCCGCCGTCGGCGCGGTCGGCGCCGGCCGTCATGAGCCCGAGCGCGGCCCGGCACCGGTCGGCGGTCCGCAGCACCAGTGGCGCCAGCAGCAGACCGGCGCCCATCACGGCGGCGCCGGCCGCCGCGTCGAGGAAGTAGTGGTTCGCGGTGCCCATCACCACGATCGTGGTGATCACGGGGTACGCGACGGCCGCGACCCGGACCGCGCGGGAGCCGCCGCCGAAGCGCCACAGGATCACCCCGCACCACAGCGCCCAGCCGACGTGCAGGCTCGGCATCGCCGCGTACTGGTTCGTCATGCCCCCCAGGCCGCGGGGCGCGCTGGCCTCACCGCCCCACCAGCCCCAGGAGCTGTAGTGGGCCATGGTGTCGACGAAGCCGTGCGCCGGGTCGAGCAGCCGGGGCGGGCAGGTCGGGAGCAGGGTGAAGCCGATCAGGCCGATGAACGTGGAGGTCATCAGCCAGGTGCGGGCCGCGCGGTAGCGCACGGCGTGGGTCCGGAAGAGCCACACCAGGAGCGCGGGCGTGACCAGGTAGTGCAGGGAGGCGTACCAGAAGTCGGCGGGTATGCCTATCCAGGGTTCCCGCGTGAACAGCCGGTTCAGCGGATGCTCGGCGTTGAGCCCCAGCGCCTTCTCGAAGCGCAGGATCGCCAGGCCGTGCTCGACGGCGCTCGACGTGTCGCCCCGGGCGAGCAGCCGACCCGCGGAGTACGCCCCGTACACCAGCAGGATCAGGGGCAACTCGGTCCACCAGCGGAGCCGCGTGTGCGTGCCTGGCACTGCCTCGGTGACCGGTGCGCCGGCCCTCTCGGTGACCGGTGCTACGGCCGCCTCGGTCTGCGGCATCCGATCGCCCTCCCCCATCTGCGTCCACTGTGTTCATCTGTACGTCGTGCGCGGGACGTCCTCCCGTGTGCAGGACGTTGTCCAAGACGCCGGGACCGCCCCCCGGGTTGCCCCCGGCGGTGTGAGCGATGATGGACGCACCCGCCTCTGCATTCTCCCTTCTCCCAGAGGCCACCCGGAAAGGTTTTTCATGGCACCGCGCATCCTGCTGGCCCGGCACGGACAGACGGAATGGTCCCGGCTCGGCAGGCACACCGGCAGGACGGACGTCCCCCTCCTCGAAGAGGGCCGACGCGGTGCCAAGCTGCTCGGCGAGCGCCTGCACCGGCCGCCCCTGGACGGGCTTCCCGGGGTCGAGGTCCGTACGAGTCCCCTCGCACGCGCGCGTGAGACCTGCGAACTGGCCGGGTTCGGTGAGCGGGCCACCCCGTGGGACACGCTGATGGAGGTCGACTACGGAGCGTACGAGGGGCTCACCCCGGCCGACATCCACGCCGTACGGCCCGGCTGGCTCATGTGGCGCGACGGTGTTCCCGAGGGGGAGACCCTGCGACAGCTCACCGCGCGGGCGGACGAGGTGGTGGAGTGGGCCCGGAGCGAGGAACGCGACGTGCTGGTCTTCGCCCACGGCCACATCCTGCGGTCCATAGCCGCCCGCTGGCTCGGCCAGGGCATCGACTTCGCCGCCCGCGTCCGCCTCAGCCCGACGTCGCTGTCGGTCCTCGGCTGGGCCTACGGCGACCCGGCGATCGAGTCGTGGAACGACACGGGGCACCTGTCCGGCTGGGCATGAGCGCCGGTGCCGGCGCTGGTGCCGGTGTCGCGGGAGCGGTGCCTCAGGCGGTGCGCGCGAGCCCTGCGTGGCGTTCCAGGAACGCCGACACGCCCGCGGCCCGGCGGTGCGGCAGCAGGACGCGGGCCGTGCCCGCGAGCATCTGCTGGATCCGTGAGGACTGGACCTCGTCCAGCAGGTCGAGGACCCGCATCCCGGCCGCCGCGGCCTCGTCGGGGCGGCCCCCGCGCGCGAGGTCGTCGGCAAGCTCGGCGGTGTAGAGCGCGATGTTGCGGGTGAAGTGCGGCTTCTGGAGCCGCGCGGCCCGCCGCGCGTGCCGGGCCGCGCGGGGCCAGTCACCGAGCGTGGACCAGCACTGCGCCTCCAGCGCCTCCAGTTCGGCCTCGCCGTAGAAGGTCATCCACTCCGGGTCGGCGTCGGACGTCCCCCGCCCGAACAGGGCGTGCGCCCGGGCCAGCGCCTGCTCGCACCCGGTGCGGTCGGCGAGGCCCGCCCAGCCGCCCGCCTCCCGCAGCGCCAGCAGGGACATCAGCCGCGGTGAACCCAGGGGGCGCGCCACCCGCTGCGCGGCCTGGGCGGCCCGCACCGCCTCCCGCGGCCGGCCCGCGTCCCGCGCGAGGAACGCCGTGTTGCAGAACGCGTGCGCCTCCAGGGCCGGGTCGCCCGACATCCGGGCCGTGGCGAGCGCCTCCGCGTAGTGCGAGCGCGCGTCGTCGAAACGTCCCGAGTCGTGGGCCAGCCAGCCCACCGAGATGGCGAGTTCACCGGCGCCCGCGTACAGCCGGTCGGCGCTGGCCTGCCGGGTGGTTCCCGCGTCGAGCAGTGCGTACGCCGCCCGCAGCGGCGCCGAGGCCCTGCGGTACAGCCCGTCGGCCCCGTGCCGGTCGTCGAGCAGCCGGATCTTGCGCACGGCCGCTTCGAGGGCCCCCACCTCCGACGCACCCGCGCGGTGCGCGGAGCGGCCCGCGGCCGAGGCCGTGCCGCCGAGGGCGAAGGGGCCGAAGGAGGCGGCCGCCATGGCGGCGGTACCCCCGGTCATGAACGCGCGACGTTGCACGTCGCTCTCCTCGTGGTCCTGGTACGTGCCGTGCGTGTCCCGCCGGCCGCGCACACGCTCCGCGCCGCCCAGCGGGTCCTGCATGTCGTACGTCTCTTGCGTGTCATACGGCTCGTACGCCCCTCCCGTCCCACCCCTCGCGTCGAGCGAGGAGCACGAAAGGCTCCCGGTATGAGAAGGGGGCGCCTCCTCGGCGGAACGCGCCCCCCGGCCGCGCACCTCCGCGCGGGGCGTGAACCCCAGGTCGGTCAGGGTCCGGCCCGGGAACATGTGCAGGAACACCCGCTCGTACGCGTAGTTCGGGCAGCGGATCTCTCCGGACTCGACCCGCCCGACGTAGCGCGCGTCACAGCTCACCCGCTCACCTATCTCCCGCGCGGCACGGCGCACCGCCGCCGCGAACTCGCCCGGTGAGCGCTGCCCGCGCAGCTGCCGGAAGACGAGGTTCGGCCGCTGTGGCCGGGGGGACTGGGATGAGGTCACCGATGACGACGCCATGGTCGGGCCCTCTCTCGCGAACCGTCGAACCGTGCCGGAATCAGAGGAGTTGTCCGTGCCGAGTTGTCCGTGTCCTGGACGGTTGGTTCTTCTGTGTCCGGCGGGGCAAGAACGTACCCGCCCTGCGGATGCCACGGTGCGAGGTTTGGCTACAAACCGGATATCTCCTCCTTGATTCGCCATGAACTGCCATCCTTTGCGGCACGGTTCCGCCGTAGCCGTTGACAGGCCCGCGCGTTGGGCAGCCTGAACCGGGAGCGCCCGAACTCCCGATGCCGTCTGCCGGAGACAGGGGGTTGTACGCCTTGGAGGCCCGGATGAAGAACGTCGAACCCCGCACGCCGACGTCCGACGTGCCCCCCGCGGAGCCCTGGCCGACCTGCGAACACCCTGCCCTGCCCGCCCAGTCGGCCTCCGAGTGCGACCTCGTGACCGTCCCCGCGAGGCAGGGCCTGGAGGCCGTCGACATCCTCCGGCGCGGCGCCCTCGACGTGGTCGGGCCCGTCATGACCGTCGGCCCCGTCCTCCTCGACGACGCCTGCGACACCCTCGGGTTCCTCGTCCCGCCGGGCACGGCCGACGCGTGGGACGTGCCGGGCAGCACATGCACCCAGAGCCACGGGCGGGGCGTCGTGCCGGCCCCCGCGGAGGGTGCCGACTGGCTGGTGCCGCCGGGTGAGGCGGACCTGGCGACGGACCCGGCGGTGCTCCGGGCGGCGCTGGGCGAGGCGGCGCGGCTGATCGAGGCCGCCGACAACTGCCGCTGAACGGCGCGAACCGCCAGGCCGCCCCAGGGAGCCCACCGGGACGGGGCGCCCACGGTCGGCCGGGGAGCACACCGGCGTGGAGCAGCTGCCCGGCACGGTCGATAATGGCCGTATGGGCAGGTCCAGGAAGGGGCGGGGACGGGGAGCCGACGTCGTCGTCGAAGCGGTCGACGGAGGGCTCGCCGAGCTGGTGCCCGACCCGGATCGCGCGCGGGCCTGGACGCTGCTTCTCGACGGGGCCCCGCAGTCGCACGTCGACCTCGACGACCCCGCGTATCTGTCGTTCGAGTACCAGCGGCGCCTCGGCCACGTCATCGACCTCGTCGCCCCGGCCGGGCGGCCCGTGCACGCCGTGCACCTCGGCGGGGGTGCCTTCACGCTCGCCCGGTACGTCGCCGCCACCCGGCCCCGGTCCACCCAGCAGATCGTCGAGCGTGACGCGGCGCTCGTCCGACTCGTGCGGCGTGAGCTGCCGTTGGACCCGAACGCCCGGGTACGGGTGCGGTCGACGGACGCGCGCGCGGGCCTGGCCAAGATGCCGGACGGCTGGGCGGACCTGGTGATCGCGGACGTGTTCAGCGGGGCCCGCACCCCGGCCCATCTGACGTCGACGGAGTTCCTCACGGAGGTACGGCGGGTGCTGAAGCCGGGCGGGTGCTACGCCGCCAACGTCGCCGACGGCCCCCCGCTCGCCCATCTGCGCGGCCAGATCGCGACCGCCGCCGCCGTCCTCCCCGAACTCGCGCTGGTCGCCGACCCGGCCGTCCTGCGGGGCCGACGGTTCGGCAACGCGGTCCTCGTCGCCTCGGGACGGCCGCTGCCGCTCGCCGAACTCACCCGCCGCGCCGCCTCCGACCCGCATCCCGGCCGCGTCGAACACGGCAGGGCGCTCACCGACTTCACCGGCGGCGCGGTGGCCGTGACCGACGCGGCGGCCGTCGCCTCGCCCGCCCCACCGCCGTCGGTGTTCCGCTGACCCGACGTCAGGGCACGGCGGGGCAGGGCACGGTGTCGCTGGTCGCCGGTCGCCGGTCAGAAGTTCTGCACGTCCACGCGGGGCGCGCTGTCGTGCCAGGTGCAGAACACCGACACCCGGTCCGCACCCGCGGCGAAGTCCACGCGGATCCAGGACTCCGTCTTCCACACCTGCATCGACCAGCCCGCGCCGGGCGTCGCCGAGACGAGCGTCGCGTACGTCCTCGTCAGCGAGAAGACCACCCGGCCGCCCTCGGTGCCGTACGCCTTGACCTGACCGGAGTCGCCGGACGCGCCCCCGCCCGGACTCGGGCTGACCCGCAGGGACTTCGCCGGGGGCGGTGACGCCGCGCCGGTGCCGCTGCTCCCCCGACCGTCCGTCCGCTCCGTCCGGTCGGCACCGGGGGAGGTCGGGCCGGCCGTGTCGGGGACCCGCTCGGGCTCCTCTCGGTCCGCTTCCCGGTCCTTCGCGTCGGCGGCCGTGATGGGCAGGGCGCGGGGCGGGTCGTAGGCGGTGCCCTCCATCACCGTGTGGACACTCCACCACGTCAGCGTGACCGCCGCGCTCGTGGCGAGCAGCCAGGCCAGTACGGGGAGAAGTCCTCTGCGCATCGCGGCCATCCTGCACCACGAGCCCCGTCCGTGTCGTGGGGGTGCGGGGGCCCGCCCGACGCGTGGAGGGCCTGGGGCGCGTGTGCGCGGGGCCTGTGGACAAGTTGTCCACAGGCCCCGACCGGGCTCGCCCCGATGGCGTACGGTGCGGCGCATGGCAAGTGTGCTCGTGGTCGAGGACGACCAGTTCGTACGCTCGGCGCTGATCAGGCATCTGACGGACGCCGCACACACCGTGCGCAGCGTCGGCACGGCCCTGGAGGCGCTGCGCGAGGTCGCCCACCACCGCTTCGACCTGGTCGTCCTCGACCTCGGGCTGCCCGATCTGGACGGCTCCGAGGCGCTGAAGATGCTGCGCGGGATCACCGACGTACCGGTGATCGTCGCCACCGCCCGGGACGACGAGACGGAGATCGTCCGCCTGCTCAACGCGGGCGCGGACGACTATCTGACCAAGCCGTTCTCCGTGGAGCACCTGTCGGCCCGGATGGCCGCCGTCCTGCGCCGCGCACGCGGGCCCGTCGGCGAGCCGCCCCCGTCCACGGTCATCCGCGTCGGTGGTCTCGCCATCGACCCGCTGCGCCGTCAGGCCGCCCTGGACGGCGTACGACTCGACCTGACGCGCCGCGAGTTCGACCTCCTCGCGTTCCTCGCCGGCCGGCCCGGGGTGGTCGTGCCCCGCAGGGAACTGCTGGCGGAGGTGTGGCAGCAGTCCTACGGCGACGACCAGACGATCGACGTCCATCTGTCGTGGCTGCGGCGGAAGTTGGGGGAGACGGCGGCGCAGCCGCGCTATCTGCACACCCTGCGGGGCGTCGGGGTGAAGCTGGAGCCGCCGGGGCCGGCGGTGCTGCCATGAGGTGGGCGCTGGTCAAGGTGTGCGTGGCGGTGACGACGATGGTCGTGGTCGCCTTCGCCGTGCCGCTCGGGCTCGTCATCAAGGAGATGGCCCGCGACCGCGCGTTCTCGGGCGCCGAGCGGGTGGCGGCGGCCATCGCCCCGGCCCTGTCCATCACCAGCGACCGCGAGCAGTTGGAGCGGGTCGTCGCCTCGGCGGGCGCGGACGACGGCCTCGCCGTCCACATCCCCGCGGCCGGTGACGGGGCCGCCGCGCTCGACCTCGGCCGGCAGCGGGCCTCCGACGAGGACATCGCCACCGTCCGCGCGTTGGGCCGCGCGTCCACCACCGACGTCGCGGGCGGGTCCACGCTGCTGCAGCCCACCGCGGTCAGCTCGGGCGAGACAGCCGTCGTCGAGGTGTTCGTCCCCGAGGCCGCGGTGAGCAACGGCGTGGCCACCGCGTGGGCGGTGCTCGCCGGGGTGGGCGTGGCCCTCGTCGTCGGCTCGGTCGCGGTGGCCGACCGGCTGGGGGTGCGGATGGTCCGGCCCGCCCGGCGGCTGGTGCACAGCGCCCGCGACCTGGGCGAGGGGCAGCTGGGCGCGCGGGTGCCCGAGGAGGGGCCGAAGGAACTGCGGCTGGCGGCGGTGGCGTTCAACGCGATGGCCGACCAGGTGGTCCAGCTCCTGGCGAACGAGCGGGAGCTGGCGGCCGATCTGTCGCACCGGCTGCGTACGCCGCTGACCGTGCTGCGGCTCAACGCGGCCTCGCTCGGCGACGGGCCGGCCGCCGAGCAGACCCGGGCGGCGGTGGAGCAGCTGGAGCGCGAGGTCGACACGATCATCCGGACGGCGCGGGAGGCCAAGCCGCAGACCGCGTCGGTGGGCCCGGGCGCCGGGTGCGACGCCGCGGAGGTGGTGCGGGAACGGATGGCGTTCTGGTCGGCGCTCGCGGAGGACGAGGGCCGCAAGTGGCGGGTGGCCGGGGTCGAGCGGCCGGTCCGCGCCCCCGTCGCCCGGGCCGACCTCGCCGCAGCGCTCGACGCCCTCCTCGGCAACGTCTTCCGGCACACGGCGGAGGGCACCGCGTTCGCCGTCGACGTCCACGACGGCGAGGACGCCGTGATCGTGCTCGTCTCCGACGCGGGTGACGGCATAGCCGACCCCGCGGCGGCCATGGCCCGCGGCCGGGGTTCCGGGCACGACGGCTCGACCGGGCTCGGCCTCGACATCGTGCGCCGCCTCGCGGAGGCCACGGGCGGCGACGTCCGCATCGGATCGTCGGTGCTGGGTGGCGCCGAGGTACGGATCTGGATCCAGTTGGGCGGACCGGGCGGCAAGGGGCCGGCCCGCAAGGGGAACCGCGGGACGATGCGACGCCGCAGACAGACCGGACCGGCGTCGGTCCTCAGGTGACGACACCCCTCGGGGACGAGGATCTCGGTGGCCGGGGTGGCCGGGGTGGCCGGGGTCCGGGCCATGGCCCCCGGGTGTTTGCAGGAACGAACTCCTGGTGGTCCCGGTCCAGTGGCCCAGGGCCAGGGACACGCTCGCCGTCCGCCCGCGGGCCGAGACCGGCACCGGGTGCCGCCCCGGGTCGTCCCGCGCGCCGCAGGGCCCGCCCTGTGGGCTCGCCGGGCCTTCGTACCTGCTGGGTCGGGGTGGACCGTGCACGGGTCCGCGAGGGTTTCGCGGCACGGGTGTGCAGCGTGGGCACGGTGCCGCCGCCGACGAACAAACACGAACGAACAAGAACTGTCACGGCGACCGGTCGGTGGCCCTCGCAAACGAGTCGCACGCGGCCTGGCGCGCCCGGACGACCCACACGGGGACGCGCGCGGACGGCCGTGCCGTACGCGGGCGCGCACGGTACGGCCCCCCGTACCGTCGCCGACCAGGAGGCGGAGCCGGCCGGTACCCCCGAGGCCGCCCCGGCGGCGCCCTCAGGGCGGCGCACGGGCCCGTCGGGGCGCCCGGGGGCCCCAGGAGCGCCCGGCGCGCCACCGAGGCCGACAGGAGCCCCGTCCAGGGCCGACCTCACCCGCCCCCGCCTGTTCCCGCCCGCCCCAGCCCGTTCCCGCTCTCGGCGGCCCCCCGGTGGCCGCTCCCCCCCCGTGTGGGGTGTCTTGTGCGATCGCCGCGCCCCGGTCGCGTGAGCCTCCCGACACGTGACATGACTCACGTATGTGACGGTCACGTTTCGACGAACAGGGATTACGTTTCAACAAAGGGGGACAAGAAGGCTTGACGCGCGACCTGGCATGGAGCTGTTATGGCGACCACCGTGTTCGGTCAAGTTGGTTTCTGGTTGATTTCGATCACTAACCGACGAGGGCCTCTTGATGACCGAACCACTTGTCCCCAGGGAGCCGTTCATGCATCTCACACCTTCCGGTCTCTCCGTGCCCGGCACGAGCCGCCGCACCCTGCTGCGCGGCATAGGCGGGGCCGCGGCGCTCGGCGCGGGCATCCCGCTGCTCAGCGCCTGCGGCGGCAGTGGCAGCTCGGCCACTGACTCGAAGACCGTCTCGCTCGGCTCCAACGCCTCCGACGCGGTGCCGAAGAAGGCGTTCGCGGAGATCTACGCCGACTTCGCCAAGAAGTCAGGCATCAAGGTCGACGTGAACACCAAGGACCACAACACGTTCCAGGAGCAGATCAACTCCTACCTGCAGGGCACGCCGGACGACGTCTTCCACTGGTTCGCGGGCTACCGGATGCAGTTCTTCGCCTCCAAGGGGCTGGCCAGCCCGATCGACGACGTCTGGAAGACGATCAGCGGGAACTTCCCCGAGGCGATGCAGAAGCTGAGCAAGGGCGAGGACGGCAAGTTCTACTTCGTGCCGCTGTACACGTACCCCTGGGCGCTCTTCTACCGCAAGAGCGTCTTCCAGGAGAAGGGCTACGAGGTTCCCACCACGTGGGACCAGCTCATCGCGCTGTGCAAGCAGATGAAGAAGGACGGCCTCGTCCCGATCGCCTTCGGCGACAAGGACGCCTGGCCGGCGATGGGCACGTTCGACCAGATCAACTTCCGCGCCAACGGCTACGACTTCCACGTCGAGCTGATGGCGGGCAAGGTCTCCTGGACCGACGCCAAGGTCCGCAAGACGTTCGACCTGTGGACCGAGCTGCTGCCGTACCACCAGGAGGGCGCGGTCGGCCGCACCTGGCAGGACGCGGCGCAGACGCTGGTGTCGAAGAAGGCGGGCATGTACCTGCTGGGCTCCTTCGTGGGCCAGCAGTTCACCAACAAGGCCGACCTGGACGACCTGGACTTCTTCGCCTTCCCGGAGATCGACCCGGCGTACGGCCAGGACACCGTCGAGGCCCCGACCGACGGCTTCATGATGAGCAAGAGCCCGAAGAACAAGTCCGGCGCGGTCAAGCTCCTGGAGTTCCTCGGCACCGCCGAGGCGGAGCAGATCTACCTCAAGGCCGACCCGAACGTGGTGGCCGCCTCCACCAAGGCCGACACCTCCTCGTACACGCCGCTGCAGAAGAAGGCGTACGACATGATCTCCGGCGCCAAGAGCCTGACGCAGTTCATGGACCGCGACAGCCGCCCGGACTTCACCTCCACGGTGATGCAGCCGTCGCTGCAGAAGTTCATCCGGGACCCCAAGGGCATCGACAGCCTGCTCTCGTCGATCGAGCGCCAGAAGAAGACGATCTTCGCGTCCTGACGGCCGACCGTCCCGACGGCCGCCCCACGACCGCCTCCGCGGTCACGCGGGCGGCCGCCGGGGCGGCTGTCCCCAGGACTGTCCGCCCCCCAGACCGTCCTCACGACTGGATGACCGACAGACATGACGACCTCGCCCACCAAGAGCCCGGAAGCGCCCGCGCCGCCTCCGGGCTCCACCCCTGCCGCCGCGAAGGCGGCCACCAAGGTGCCCCAGGGGCACAAGCGCCTCCTCACCCCGCGTGACCGGCTCACGCTGGGCCTGATGGCGGGCCTGCCGACGTTCCTGCACGTCGCCCTCGTCTGGGTGACCGCGCTCGCCTCGATCCTGCTGGCCTTCACCACCTGGGACGGCATCGGCTTCGACTCCATCAAGTGGGTCGGACTGCACAACTTCTCGGAACTGTTCACCAACAACCCGCAGTTCTGGCCCGCGGTCGAGCACAACATCGTGTGGTTCGTGGTGCTGATCCTGATCCCGACACCGCTGGGACTGTTCCTCGCGGTGCAGCTGGACAAGCAGATCCGCTTCAGCCGCGTCTACCAGACCGCGTTCTTCCTGCCCGTCGTGATGTCGCTCGCCGTCATCGGCTTCGTGTGGCAGCTGATCTACAACCCCGACACGGGCCTGATCAACAGCATCATCGGCGCCAACGAGCCCGGCCGCTACATCGACTGGATCGGCGACCCGGACCTGAACCTCTGGGCGATCCTGATCGCCGCGTCCTGGCGCCACACCGGCTACATGATGATCCTCTACCTGGCCGGTCTCAAGAGCGTCGACCCGTCCCTGCGGGAGGCCTCCGCCCTCGACGGCGCCAACGAGTGGCAGACGTTCAAGAACGTCATCTTCCCGACGCTGCGCCCCACGAACACCGTCGTGCTGGTCGTCACCATCATCGAGGCCCTGCGCGCCTTCGACCTCGTCTTCGTCTTCAACAAGGGCGCCGAGGGCACCGAGCTGCTGTCGATCCTGGTCACCAACAACATCATCGGTGAGTCCAGCCGTATCGGATACGGCTCGGCCATCGCCGTCGTCCTGCTGGTGATCTCCCTCGCCGTGATCATCCCCTACCTGATCGCGACCTTCCGGAAGGAGCGGCGCGCATGAGCACCACCGTCGCGACCGGCGCTCTGAAGAAGCGCACTCCCGTCCGCCCGGCCCGGGTCCTGCTGCACGTCTTCCTCGCCGGTGCGGCGCTCGCCTGGCTGGCGCCCCTGCTGTGGGCGCTCTACGCGGCGATGCGCCCCTACGGCGAGACCAGCGAGAAGGGCTACGTCTCCTGGCCCGACAAGCTGAGTTTCGACAACTTCACGAACGCGTTCACCCAGTCGGAGATGACGCACTACTTCGTGAACACGCTGATCATCGCCGTACCCGCGGTGCTGCTGACGCTGTTCCTGTCGTCGATGGTCGCGTTCTACGTCAGCCGCTTCGACTTCCGTGTCAACCTCTTCCTGCTGCTGGTCTTCACCGCGGGCAACCTGCTCCCGCAGCAGGTCATCATCACCCCGCTGTACCGCCTGTACCTGCTCATCGACCTGCCCGGCATCACGATGAGCGGCAAGCTCTACGACTCCGCGCTCGGCCTGGTCCTCATCCACGTGGCCTTCCAGTCCGGCTTCTGCGCCTTCGTGCTGAGCAACTACATGCGGTCCCTGCCGCACGAGCTGACCGAGGCCGCGCTCGTCGACGGCGCCTCCGTGTGGCGTCTGTACTGGCAGATCGTGCTGCCCCTGTGCAAGCCCGCCATGGCCGCCCTGGCGACGCTGCTGTCGATCTGGATCTACAACGACTTCTTCTGGGCGCTGGTGCTGATCTCCACCGGTGAGAACATGCCGATCACCTCGGCCCTGAACAACCTCTCCGGCCAGTACTTCACCGACCCCAACCTGGTCGCCGCCGGTGCCCTGCTCACCGCCATCCCGACGCTGGTCGTGTACTTCGCGCTCCAGCGGCAGTTCGTCAGCGGTCTGACGCTCGGCGCCAACAAGGGCTGACACCGGCCCCGTTCGAAAGAGAACAACCCGACCCATGAGCACCCTGAACGTCCCCGGCATCGCGTACGGCGGCGACTACAACCCCGAGCAGTGGCCCGAGGAGGTCTGGCAGGAGGACGTACGCCTCATGCGCGAGGCCGGCGTCACCATGGTCAGCGTCAACATCTTCTCGTGGGCGCTCCTGGAGCCCCGCGAGGGCGAGTACGACTTCTCCCGCCTGGACCGCATCCTCGCCCTGCTCCACGAGAACGGCATCGCGGCCGACCTCGCCACCCCGACGGCGGCGCCCCCGGCGTGGTTCTTCCGCGCCCACCCCGAGGCGCTTCCCGTCGACAAGGACGGCCGCACCCTGTCGTACGGCAGCCGCCAGACGTTCTGCCCGTCGAGCCCCGCGTACCGTGAGGCGGCCCTGCGGATGGCCGGCGAACTCGGCCGCCGCTACGCCGACCACCCCGCGGTGGTCATGTGGCACGTCCACAACGAGTACGGCTGCCACAACGGCGAGTGCCACTGCGACACCAGCGCCGCCGCGTTCCGCGTCTGGCTGCGCGAGAAGTACGACGACGACCTGGCGGCGCTCAACGACGCCTGGGGCACCACGTTCTGGAGCCAGTGGTACTACGACTGGGACGAGATCATCCCGCCCCGCGCCACCGGTGCCGTCCCCAACCCCACGCACCAGCTGGACTGGCGCCGCTTCTGCAGCGACGCGCTGCTGTCCCTGCTGAAGGCGGAGCGCGAGGTACTGCGGGGCGCCGCCCCCGAGGTGCCCGCCACCACCAACTTCATGGTGATGTACAACTTCGACAAGCTGGACTACTGGCGCTGGGCCCCCGAGCTGGACATCGTCTCCAACGACCACTACCTCCAGTCCACGGACCCCGAGTCGGAGATCGACATCGCGCTCAGCGGCGACCTGGTGCGTTCGCTCGCGGGCGGCCGCCCCTGGCTGCTGATGGAGCACTCCACCGGCGCGGTCAACTGGCAGCCGGTCAACCGGGCCAAGACGGCAGGCGAACTGCGCCGCAACGCGCTCTCCCACGTGGCGCGCGGCGCCGACGGCATCGCCTACTTCCAGTGGCGGGCCGCGAAGGCGGGCGCCGAGCAGTGGCACTCGGCGATGCTCCCGCACGCCGGCACCGACAGCCGGATCTGGCGGGACGTCGTCGCCCTGGGCGCGGACCTGAAGGCGCTCGCGGAGGTCCGCGGCAGCACGGGCACCGCCGAGGTCGCCGTCGTCTGGGACTGGGACGCCTGGTGGGCCGTGGAACTCCCCTCGCAGCCGAGCGGTGAGCTGCGCTTCCAGGACCTGGTGCGGGCCTGGTACGAGCCGCTGTGGCGGTCCGGCGTGGCGGTGGACTTCGTCCGCCCCGACGCGGACCTGTCGGCGTACCGGCTGGTCCTCGCACCGAGCCTGTACCTGGTGGACGACGAGGGCGCCGCGAACCTCACCGGCTTCGCCGAGCGGGGCGGCACCCTGGCCGTCGGCTTCCACAGCGGGGCGGTCGACGAGAACTGCCACATCCGCCTCGGCGGCTACCCGGGCGCGTTCCGCGAGGCGCTCGGCGTCCACACGGACGAGGTGTTCCCGCTGCTGCCGGACGAGTCGGTCGAGCTGACCGGACTGGGCGAGGGCGCGCGCGGCGTCCTGTGGTCCGAGCGGGTCGCGCTGCGGGGCGCCGAGCCGGTCGCCTCGTACGCCTCCTGCCCGCTCGCCGGGGTCCCGGCGGTGACCCGTCACACGTACGGCACGGGCACGACCTGGTACGTGGCGACCCGCCCCGACGGGGAGACCCTGGCAGCCCTGCTGGACCGCATCCGCGAGGAGGCGGGCGTACGCCCGGTCCGCACGACCCCGCGCACGGTCGAGGCGGCCCTGCGGCGCGGCCCCGAGGCCGACTACCTCTTCCTGATCAACCACGGGGACGAGGAGGCCGAGGTCGAGGTGGCCGCGGACGCGGTCGACCTCCTGACGGGCAGGACCGTCACCACCGGCTCCCTGAAGCTGGCGGCCGGCGACGTGGCGGTGGTGCGCGAACCGCGCTGACGGTCGCGAACTGCTCGGGGCGCCCGTACGAGCACTGACTTGTGAGTCGGTGCCGTGCGGGCGCCCCGCGCGTATTCCTACTCGTTTGATAATCTCGGTCCATGAGTGAGACCTCGTACAGCATCGGCGAAGGGCCCGCCACCAGGGTCAGTCTCTCCTTGCCGGAGGGCACCGCCGAGGCGATTCGCCGGCGGGTGGGCAAACGGGAGTTCTCGGCGTTCATCACCAGGGCGGTGGAGCGTGAACTGCGGGGGCAGATCCTCGACGAGTACCTCGCCGACTACGAACAGCGCAAGGGCCCGATCTCCCCGGACGAGCAGGAGCGTGCCCGGCGGGTCTTCGACGAGGTGTTCGCCGAGGAGGGGCAGTGGCCCGCCGCAAGCTGAGCCACGAGGGCACTCTCGTCCTGGACTGTGAAGGCATGTCCAAGCTCGTGGACGACCGGGAGCCGGTCGTCGCCCTGGTCGCCGAGGCGCGCAGGCGCGGCATGGAAGTGGCCGTCAGCGCGCTCACGATCATCGAAGCGGTGCACCGGCGGACCGACAGGGCACGGCTCGCCTGGATCCTGTCCGGCGTGCGGATCGTGCCCGTCGGGGACGAGGAGGCCCGAGCGGCGTCGGCCATGCTGATGTCCGCCGGTCTGCATGGCCACAAGTACGCCCTCGACGCCGCGGTCGCCGAGATGGCCCTGCGGCAGCACCGCCCGGTGGTCATGCTCACCTCGGACGTCGACGACATGGCGAAACTCTGCGGGGAAAGCGTGCGCCTGGTCGCCGTGTAGGGAGCCGGTCCGGGCCGGGCCGTCACGCATGCGGGGCGCGCACACCCCGAGGGGCGCGGTGCTCCCCTAATGGCACCGCGCCCCTCGCCCCCGCTCCCCCCGGAGGGCTTCCCCGGCCCTCCGTTCGCGTCCGGCGGCTTCGCGGCCGCCGGAGGTCGGTGTGTTACGGCCTGGGCGTCGCCAGCGGCGGGAGCGCGCCCGTCTTCGCGGCCTGGGAGTACCACAGCGCGCTGGACTTGGGGGTGCGGGTCAGCGTCGCGTAGTCGACGTACACCGCGCCGAAGCGCTTGCTGTAGCCGTAGGCCCACTCGAAGTTGTCCATCAGGGACCACAGGTAGTAGCCGCGCACGTCCGCGCCCTCGGCGATGGCGCGGCGCACGGCGCGCAGGTGGCCGTGCAGGTAGGCGATGCGCTCCGGGTCGTGGACGCGGCCGTCGCTGTCCATCTTGTCGTCGTAGGCCGCGCCGTTCTCCGTGACGTACAGCGGCAGGCCCGGCGCCTCGCGGGTGTACCGCATGATCAGCTCGTGCAGGCCGGTCGGGTCGATGGTCCAGCCCATCTCCGTGCGCTCGCCCGGCGTCTGGTGGAACAGCACGTCGTCCGCGCCCGGCCACGGCGAGTGCTCGCTCGCGCCGTGCCCGTCCGCCCGCGGCCCGGCCATGTCCGGCGACGCCGCGCCGACCAGGGTGGGCGTGTAGTAGTTCAACCCCAGCGCGTCCAGCGGCTGGTGGGCCGTCGCCACGTCCCCGTCCTGCACGAACGCCCAGTCCGTCAGCTGCGACGTCGCCGCGAACAGCGACTCCGGGTACGCCCCGTGCAGCATCGGCCCGTGGAAGACCCCGTTCGCCAGGTCGTCGATCTTCCGGACCGCCGCCAGGTCCTCCGGGGTGTTCGACAGCGGCCGGACGACGGACGAGTTCAGGCTCACCGCGACCGAGTTGCGCGCCGGCATCACCGAGCGCAGCGCCACCGTGCCGAGACCGTGCGCCAGGTTCAGGTGGTGGGCCGCGCGCAGCGACGCCACCGGGTCCGTACGGCCCGGCGCGTGCACCCCGGAGCCGTAGCCCAGGAACGCGCTGCACCACGGCTCGTTCAGCGTGATCCACTGCTCGACGCGGTCGCCCAGCGCCTCGCCCACGATCCGCGCGTACTCGGCGAAGCGGTACGCCGTCTCGCGCTCCGGCCAGCCGCCCGCGTCCTCCAGCTCCTGGGGCAGGTCCCAGTGGTAGAGCGTCACGGCCGGCTTGATGTTCTTCGCCAGCAGCTCGTCGACCAGCCGGCGGTAGAAGTCCAGGCCCCGCTGGATCGCCGGGCCCCGGCCCGTCGGCTGCACCCGCGACCAGGAGATCGAGAAGCGGTACGAGGTCAGCCCCAGGTCCGCCATGAGCGCCACGTCGTCGCGGTAGCGGTGGTAGTGGTCGACAGCGATGTCACCGGTCTCACCACCGGCCGTCTTGCCCGGCGTGTGGCTGAAGGTGTCCCAGATGGACGGCGTGCGGCCGTCCTCCCGCACCGCCCCCTCGATCTGGTACGCGGACGTCGCCGCGCCCCAGAGGAAGGCGGGAGGAAAGGTCACTGGCGTCGTGGGCTCAGGCATGGAAGCGCTCCCATTGGTGGTCGATCAGACCGACGATGTGGGTGGGGGGAAGGAGGAACTGACGAGCGGGGAAGGGGCCGGGGCGGCGGTGACCCGGCCCCCAGGAGTGCGGCGGACGGCGCGGGGGTCAGCCCTTCACCGCGCCCTGCATGATGCCCCCGACGATCTGCTTGCCGAAGATCGCGAAGACCAGGAGCAGCGGCAGCGTGCTGAGCAGCGCGCCCGCCATGATCAGGGCCTGGTCGGGGGTGTAGCCCCGGCCGAGACCGGCGACCGCGACCTGCACGGTCGGGTTGCCCAGCTGGGTCAGGACGAGGAACGGCCAGAGGAAGTCGTTCCAGGTCTGGACGAACATCAGCATGCCCAGCACGGCCATCGCGGGCCGCGCGGCGGGGAAGACCACGTGCCAGACCACCCGCCAGCTGCTCGCGCCGTCGACGCGGGCCGCCTCGATGATCTCGTCGGGCAGCGCCTGGAGCAGGTACTGCCGCATGAAGAACACACCGAACGCGCTGACCAGCGACGGCAGGATGACCGCCTGGAGCTGGTCGGTCCAGTCGAGCTTGGCGACCATCATGTACAGCGGGATCACCTGGAGCTGCGGCGGCACCATCATCGTGCCGATCACGATCAGCATCAGCGCGCCGCGGCCCTTGAACTTCAGCTTGGCGAAGGCGAAGCCGGCGACGGTCGACAGGAAGACGATGGTCAGCGAGGAGACGCCGGCCACGATCGTGGTGTTGAGGAACGCCTCGCCGAGGTTGGCGTCCTTCCAGGCCACTTCGATCTTGTCGAAGAGGTTCGCGCCGAACCAGAACGGCGGCGGGGTCTCCGCCAGCCGCGCGTTGTCACGGGAGGCGGCGACCGCCGTCCAGAACAACGGGAAGATCGACACGACGGTGAACGCGATGAGGAGGACGTACGCGAGGGGTCCCGCGTGGTGCTGGCCGCCCGCGCGGGCGGCCTTCGGGCCGCGCCTGCGCCTGCCGCTGTCCGGCGGCTCGGGCGCCGCGTCGGCCGGGGGTTTGGTGATTGTCGTCGTCACGGCCGGTCTCCTAACTACTGGCGCGCAGCCGGCGCGAGATGACGTAGTTGATGATTCCGACCACGATGAGGATCAGGAACATCGTCCAGGCGATCGCCGAGGCACGGCCCAGGTGCTGGTTCACCCAGCCCTGCTCGTACAGGTACAGGCCGAGCGTCTGGAACTGGTGCTGGGACCCGCCGGACGCGCCCTTGTTGGCGTCGAACAGCAGGGGCTCGGCGAAGAGCTGCGAGGCGCCGATGGTCGAGACGACGCAGGTGAAGAGGATCGTCGGGCGCAGCGAGGGCAGCGTCACATGGAGGAACTGCCGCCAGCGGCTCGCGCCGTCCAGGGCCGCCGACTCGTACAGGTCCTGCGGGATCGCCTGCATCGCGGCCAGGTAGATCAGCGCGTTGTAGCCGGTCCAGCGCCAGATGACGATGGTCGACACGGCGATCTTCGAGTACCAGGTGCCGTTCTGCCAGTCGATCTGGTCGATGCCGAACAGCCCCAGGAACCAGTTGATCATGCCGTAGTCGCGGCCGAAGAGCAGCACGAAGACCAGGGTGGCGGCCGCGATCGACGTGGCGTACGGGGCGAGCATGATGACCCGGTAGAAGGTCGACGCGCGGAGCTTGTAGTTGAGGATGTGCGCGATGCCCAGCGCCATCAGCAACTGCGGGACGGTCGAGATGATCCCGATGATCAGCGTGTTCTTCGCCGCGTTCCAGAAGAACTCGTCGTCGAAGATGCGGGTGAAGTTCCGCAGTCCCACCCAGTCCATGTCGGTGGGGGCGGTCAGTTCCACCGCGTGCAGCGAGGCCCAGCCGGTGTAGAGCAGCGGGAACAGGCCGAACGCGACGAACAGCAGGAAGAAGGGCGAGACGAAGGCGTACGGGCTCCAGCGCACGTCCCGCTGCCAGCGGCGGGACAGCCGGGCCCGGCGTCGTTCCTCGGTCGCGGACTCCGCGGGCGGGCGGGCCGGGGCCGCGCCCCCCTTGACGGGGGGCGCGGCGGCGTCGTGCCGTGTGGGCATACCGGTCACTTGTCCAGTGCGTTGTCGATGGTCTTGACGGCGTTCTTCCACGCGTCCGCGGCGGACTTGCCCTGGGTCACGAGGATCACGCCGTTGTCGGTCAGGCCCTGCTGGATGATCTGGTCCTTCGGGCCGATCGTCTGGACGGGGATGTTCTTGGCGGCCTCGGCGAAGATCGTGCCGATCGGCGCGTCACCGGTCATGTCGTTCTTCGCGTCCTTCACCGCGGCCGAGTCGTAGGCGGCCGGGGTGCTGGGGAAGCTGCCCTGTACGGCGAAGAGCTTCGCCTGCTGCTCGGGAGCGGTCAACCAGGCGGCGAGCTTCGCGGCCTCCTCGGCGTTCTTGCCGTTCTTCGGCACGGAGAGGAACGAGCCGCCCCAGTTGCCGGACTTCGGGGCCTGGGCGATGTCCCACTTGCCGGCCGCGTCGGGCTTCGACTTGCCCTTGATGTAGCCGAGCATCCACGGCGGGCAGGACATCGCGGCGAACTTGCTGTTGGCGATCGTCGTGTCCCAGGCGGGCTGGAACTGCGTCTGGTTGCCGACCAGCCCGTCCTCGGCGGCCTTCGCCGTGAGGTCGAAGGCGTCCTTGACGGCCGGGTTCGTCTTGTAGATGACCTCGCCGGAGGAGTCGTAGAACCGGTCCTTCTCACTGCTGAGGATCGCCTGCAGCAGACCACCGGGGGAGTCCAGGAACGTGGTGCCCTTGGGCGCCTTCGCCTTGTACTTGTTGCCGGTCTCGACGAACTTGTCCCAGCTGCCGGCCCACAGCTTGCCGACCTCGGCGCGGTCGGTGGGCAGCCCGGCCTTCTCGAAGAGGTCCTTGCGGTAGCAGATGGCCATCGGGCCGACGTCGGTGCCGAGCGCGACGGTCTGGCCGCCGGAGGTGGTGGCCTGCTGCCACTTCCAGGGCAGGTAGTCGTCCTTCTTGCCGTACTTGGACAGGTCGAGCAGCTTGTCCGACTGGGTGCCGACGATTTCGGCGATGTTGCCGACCTCGACCATCTGGATGTCCTGCAGACCGCTGCCGGTGGTCAGGTGGTTGAGGAGAGCGGGGTAGTAGTTCTCGTTCCGCTCCACCACGGTCTGCTGGATGTCGATGTCCGGGTGGAGCTTCTCGTACTCCTTGTACAGGCCGGACTCCTCGAAGCCCGCGGTGCCGAACAGCCCCAGGGTGATCTTGGTCTTGCCGCCGCCACCACTGCCCGACGACGAGTCGTCCTCGTCCTTGCCGTCGTCGGCGCAGCCGGCGAGCAGCCCGGCGCCCAGTGCGGCGACGGCCGCGATGACCACCGTCTTGCGCGTGGTGCGGGCGATTCGGGTGCCCCCGCCCGACCGCAGCCGAGAGTGGGGGAGGGTACGTGCTCGCATTGCGTCCTCCTGATGCCCTGACGTGCCGACCCCCCGGCCAACTGCGTTGTTGGGCCCGTCTTTTCACTGCTGCGGCTCGGGCGGGGAACGTGCGGGATGTGTAAGTGCCAGGTACTGTGGGAGCGCTCCCACAAGTGATGTGTTGAAGAGTCGTCGGTTCGTGCGGGGGTGTCAAGGGAGTCGGCGCGGAGAGATGTCTTCGGTTATCGGGCTGTTAACTAACCGCGGGACCGAGGGCCGGGCAAGCCCCGTGTCGTCCTCCGGCACGGCCGGGGGTCTTCACAGGTCGGCGGTACCGGGGAGACGAACAGGTCGGCGGCCGGGGCCGCGCCGGTCCGGGGACCGGGCCCCGGGGTCCGGAACAGGGGTCGCCGGACGTCGTCGGGGGAGCGGGGCTGTTAGATTCCACGCCAGTGCGGTGTGAACGGGAGGCGACCATGGTGGCAGGCCACGGAGCACGGGGCCGGAGCGGCCGGCGGCCGACCCTGGAGGAGGTCGCCGCGCGGGCCGGTGTCGGCCGCGGCACGGTGTCCCGTGTGATCAACGGCTCGCCGCGGGTCAGCGAGGCGACCCGGGCGGCGGTCGAGGCGGCCGTCGCGGAGCTGGGCTACGTCCCGAACACGGCGGCCCGCGCCCTCGCCGCGAACCGCACCGACGCGATCGCGATGGTCGTGCCCGAGCCGGAGACCCGCTTCTTCTCCGAGCCCTACTTCTCCGACATCCTCAAGGGCGTCGGCGCCCAGCTCTCCGACACGGAGATGCAGCTCCTGCTGATCTTCGCGGGCAGCGACCGGGAGCGCCGGAGGCTGGCCCAGTACCTGGCGGCCCACCGGGTCGACGGGGTGCTGCTGGTCTCCGTGCACGCCGACGACCCGCTGCCCGACCTGCTGTCGCAGCTGGAGATCCCCGCGGTGATCAGCGGTCCGCGCTCCGAGCACGAGACGCTGCCCTCGGTCGACTCCGACAACTACGGCGGCGGCCGCTCGGCCGTGGAGCACCTGATCGCACGCGGCCGGTCCCGGATAGCCACGATCACCGGCCGCCTCGACGTGTACGGCGCCCAGCGCCGTATCGAGGGCTACCGCGACGCACTGGAGGACGCGGGGCGCGAGGTGGACGAGCGGCTGATCGCCCCCGGTGACTTCACGGAGGAGGGCGGCCGCCGGGCGATGCGGGAGCTGCTGGAGCGCTGCCCGGACCTCGACGCGGTGTTCGCGGAGTCCGACGTCATGGCGGCGGGAGCCCGGCAGGTCCTCCGGGAGGCGGGGCGCCGCCTGCCCGACGACGTCGCCATGGTGGGCTACGACGACTCCGCCATCGCCCGTCACATGGACCCGCCCCTCACCAGCGTCCGCCAGCCGATCGAGGAGATGGGCCGCGCCATGATCGACCTGCTCCTCGACGAGATCGCCGACCGCCGTCCGGCGATCTCCCGGGGTCTGGAACGCCGTCAGGTGGTCCTGCCCACGGAGCTGGTGGCGCGGGCGTCGTCCTGAGCCGGCCGCGCGCCCGCGCGGGTGGTCAGCCGAACGCCTCGGGGACCCACAGCCGGGCCGCCGCGTCGCGGGCACGGGGAACCCGGCGATGGCGAGGATCCACCCGGTGGCGCTGGTGGCCCGCTCGGTGATCCATGCGTTCGTCTCGGCGCCCGGATCAACCAGCCCGCACGGAGGGTGGGTTCGACGGGGTGGAACGACGATCGGCCCCGGTCCGCTTCCGCGGGCCGGGGCCGATGTATCAGGGTGAGTGACGGGACTCGAACCCGCGACATCCTGGACCACAACCAGGTGCTCTACCAGCTGAGCTACACCCACCATGACCGGCGGTTCATCCGAAGGTTTCCCCGACCGGCCGAGAAAAAGTGTACAGGGTCTTCAGGGGTGCCCGCGCACACGTTTCCCCGCGGGGCTTCAGGGGCCCGGCGAGGCCCCCGGAGCCGGTCTAGCCGGCGGGCAGGACGTGCTTCGCGGCGATGGTGCGTGCGGTGTCGGAGTCGGGGCCCGGCTGCGGGACGAAGATCGCCTCGCGGTAGTAGCGGAGCTCGGCGATGGATTCGCGGATGTCCGCCAGCGCGCGGTGGTTGCCGTTCTTCTCCGGGCTGTTGAAGTACGCCCTCGGGTACCAGCGGCGGGCCAGCTCCTTGACCGAGGAGACGTCGACGATCCGGTAGTGGAGGTAGTCCTCCAGCGTCGGCATGTCCCGCAGCAGGAAGCCGCGGTCGGTGCCCACCGAGTTGCCGCACAGCGGCGCCTTGCCCGGCTCCTTCACATGTTCGCGGACGTACGCGAGGACCTGCTCCTCGGCGTCCGCCAGGGTCGTGCCGCCGGGCAGCGCGTCGAGCAGACCGGACGCGGTGTGCATCTGGCGCACCACCTCCGGCATGGTCTCCAGCGCCGAGTCCGGCGGGCGGATGACGATGTCGACACCGTCACCGAGCACGTTCAGCTCGGAGTCGGTGACGAGGGCGGCCACCTCGATGAGCGCGTCGTCGGACAGCGAGAGGCCGGTCATCTCGCAGTCGATCCACACCATGCGATCGTTCATGTGTCTCACCTTACGGCCCGTGACAGCCGTCCGGCCCGGTCCTGCACCGGGGTGATCCAGTGCGGGACCGGGCCGTCATGCGCCGTCGCGCGCTAGTGCGCGCTGCGCTGCCCCGGCAGCCTGCCGGTGGCGTACAGCTCCGGCTTGGCGCCGTCCGCCGACAGGGACGCCGACGGCGCCAGGGCGCTTGCCGTGGCCGTACGCCGGGCCTGGGGCGGCACCCCGTGGGCGTGCTCCGGCGACACCGGGGACGGACCGGGGTGGCCGGCCTGGCTGTCGTGCTCGGCGGGCTTGTCGCCCTGCGGGCGACGGGCGCGGTAGGCCGCCCGGTACGCCGCGGGGGACGAGCCGAGCTGGCGGCGGAAGTGCCCGCGCAGCGCCACCGGCGAACGGAAGCCGCAGCGGCCCGCGACCTCGTCCACCGAGTAGTCGGACGTCTCCAGCAGCCGCTGCGCCTGCAGCACCCGCTGGGTGATCAGCCACTGCAGCGGGGCGCTGCCCGTCAGCGACCGGAACCGGCGGTCGAACGTCCGCCGGCTCATGTACGCGCGCGCGGCGAGCGTCTCCACGTCGAACTGCTCGTGGAGGTGCTCCAGCGCCCAGGCGACGACCTCGGCGAGCGGGTCGGCGCCGATCTCCTCCGGTAAAGACCGGTCGAGGTAGCGCTCCTGGCCGCCCGACCGGCGCGGCGGGACCACCAGCCGGCGGGCGAGCGCGCCGGCCGCCTCGTTGCCGTGGTCCGTCCGCACGATGTGCAGACAGAGATCGATTCCGGCCGCGGTGCCGGCCGATGTCAGTACGTCCCCGTCGTCCACGAACAGCTCGCGCGGATCGACGTGGACGGACGGATAGCGCTTGGCCAGCGTCGGCGCGTACATCCAGTGCGTGGTGGCCGGCCTGCCGTCCAGCAGTCCGGCCGCGGCCAGCACGAACGCTCCGGTGCACAGCCCCACGATGCGGGCGCCCTCTTCGTGCGCGCGACGCAGGGCGTCGAGCGCTTCCTCCGGCGGCGGTGAGGTGATCGAACGCCATGCGGGCACGACCACCGTGCCCGCCCGCGAGATCGCCTCCAGGCCGTTCGGTGCGGTGAGTTCCAGGCCCCCCGTGGTCCGCAGGGGGCCTTCCTCGCCCGCGCACACCAGAAGGCGGTAGCGCGGTACGCCGGCGTCCTGGCGGTCGATCCCGAACACCGACAGCGGTATGGAACTCTCGAAGATGGGGCCGCCGCTGAACAGCAGCACCGCGACGATCTCCTTGCGGCGACGCCCGGAAAGCTTCCGGGCCGCGGCATCCGGCGCGGCGGTGGAGTCGTGGCTCATCCTGCTAAGCCCCCCTCGGTGGTCGCGGCTCCTCGGTTGTGTCGCTCCTGCACGTTTCCCCTCGGTCCTGCACGAGTCCCCCGCCGTAAGACAGTCATGATCGAATCTACTGTGTCCCGTGGTGCCGGCGTGACCAGTTCGCCATCCGGCACATTGTCGACATGGCAACTTGGCGTAAAGCATTCGATCACGAAGCGTTGCACTCGTGGGCCGTGCAGGGAAGTGCGCCTCGTCCCGGTGGCTGGTCCACGTAGGGTGCGCGCGGCCCCAGGACCCCTTTCAGCGCAGGTCGAACGGGGGGTGGGGGGGTGTTCGACCCAGGGATACCCGGTGAGCCGAAGTTGGCTGAAAAGATACGGGCGTGGGTACGGAAACCGGTCAGTCGACCGGCGTACTCGAACCGGGGTTCCGCCCGCCCCTGTGCGCCCGCGAGGCGGCGCGGCCGTGCCGGCCACGCTGGGAGGAGCGCTCTTCGGTCACGGCGCGTTCGGTTCGGTCCGTGTGCGGTGAACGGCTCGGGGGGACCGGGCGAACCGTATGGGTCGGGTGGGTCGCCCCGGTCACGTGGGTCGCGTGGGGCGCGTGTGCCATGTGGGCCGCTCCGCGTTCGGACTGGCGCAGCAGGACGCGGCACACCCCGGTCACCGCGGCCAGGCCCAGGGCCGCGCCCGTCGCGCCGGCCAGCGAGGTGCCGTACCAGACGAGGACGACGGGTACGAGCACGCAGCTGAACACCGCCCAGCGGACCACGTCCGTCGCGGTGTCGGGGTGGGCGGGGGCCGGACCGGGCGCGGCGGCGGGGGGAGGACCGTCGGCCGGAGGGGGGCCGTCCGCCGCGGCGGGGCGGGGGGTGTCGGGGACGGTGCGCGGGGCGTCGGGGGCGGGGTGGGGCGACTGTCGGGCGGGGCGGGGTGCGGACACGGGCTGGCTCGCTTCTGGGCTCCCTCGGGTCTGGCTTACCGGGGTTCAACGCGTGTTCGACCCGTCGGTCACTGCCGTCGCCCCGTCGGGTGGACCTCGGGGGCCGCCCGGTGCGCACCCCGGCCGGGCGGTGTCCGGGCCGGGCGGTGTCCGGGCCGGGCGGTGGGAACCGGCTGTACGTGGCAGCAACCATTGCGTTACGGGCGGGGGGTCGTGCATGCTCCCTGGAACCCCGCGGAGCCGGTGCGCGGAGGAGGCGTGCGGCCGTACCCTTGGGGGTATGGGGTTGGGAAGATGATTCCCGGACACAGCTCCGCCGCACACTGACGTCCCATCCACGTCGTCCCACCCACGAGGATCCGAACGCCGAGACACTCATGGCCGGTCACGATTTCTTCGACTCCGCGGACCGCAAGCGACGTCCCGTCGCCGATCACACGGCGGCCGACCCCCTCGCGGCGGAAGAGGCACGCCCCAGCTGCGACCCCGCCTTCAAGCACGGCGTCGTCGTCGGCTTCGACGGTTCGACGTCCAGTGAGCGCGCCCTCGCCTACGCCATCGGCATGGCCAGCCGCTCCGGCTCGGGCCTGATCATCGTCCATGTCGCCAACCGGCTGCCCACGACCGTGTGGGCCGGCTGCGAGCCGCCGGTCTTCGTCGACGTGCCGGATCACCGCACCGAGGTGCTCGGACTGGAGCTGGCATGCGCCGACTACCTCGCCGAGGTGCCGTGGATCCTCGTCGAGCGCGGCGGTGACATCTGCCACGAACTCGAAGAGGTCGGGCGGGAGTACGAGGCGGACGCGATCGTCGTCGGGTCCACGCACGGGATCGTCGGGCGGATCTTCGGCTCCGTCGCCGGACGCCTCGCGAAGCGGGCGCAGCGGCCCGTCATCGTCATCCCGTAGCCCGTAGCCCGTAGCCCGTAGCCCGTAGCCCGTAGCCCGTAGCCCGTAGCCCGTAGCCCGTAGGCCCGTTGTCCGTCGTCCGGTGGCTCCCCTCCGCCGCGCTCCCTCCCTTCTCCCGCCTCTCCTCCTTCCGTCCCGCAACTCCCGTTTCCCACAGGTGGGATGGCGGGGCTTCGCGCGGGTCCGCCGTGCGCCGCCGGGTGAACCTACTGGCGCGTAGAGGTGTTTGTGCTCTTGTGAAGGGCATAACCCGTGCTGGGTCAACTCGCTCTCGGGCGGCCGACGTACGGGCCGCCGCGCGCGGCGTCGGCCCACCGGCCCACGAGGCTTCCCAGGCGGGCTGCCGGACGGGGTGTGACGGCCACGGGTTGACCGGCAGCCGGTGCCGGGGAGTTGGGCGACCCCGGCGACATGGAGCGGACCCCCACGGGTGCGGTGGCACCACGTGGGGGTCCGTTCGGCTGTTCTCGCCCGTGCGGGGGAGCGTGGTCGCCCGACTACTCCACCGTCACCGACTTCGCCAGGTTCCGCGGCTTGTCGATGTCCCGGCCGAGGGCCAGCGCCGTGTGGTAGGCGAGGAGTTGGAGGGGGATGCCCATCAGGATCGGGTCGAGTTCGTCCTCGTTCTTGGGGACGACGATCGTCTGGTCGGCCTTCTCCTGCTCCTGGTGCGCGACGGCGAGGATCTTGCCGCTGCGGGCCTTGATCTCCTCCAGCGCGGCGCGGTTCTTCTCCAGCAGGTCGTCGTCGGGGACGATCGCGACCGTGGGGAGCGCCGGCTCGATCAGGGCCAGCGGGCCGTGCTTCAGCTCGGAGGCGGGGTAGGCCTCGGCGTGGATGTACGAGACCTCCTTGAGCTTGAGGGAGGCCTCGCGGGCGACCGGGTAGCCGCGGACCCGGCCGATGAAGAGCATCGAGCGGGCCTCGGCGTACTCCAGGGCCAGCTTCTTGATCTCCTCCTCCTGCTCCAGCATCTCGGCGATCTGTGCGGGCAGCTTGCGCAGGCCCTCGATGATCCGCTTGCCGTCGCGGACCGAGAGGTCGCGGGTGCGGCCCAGGTGCAGGGCGAGGAGCGCGAAGGCCACCGTCGTGTTGGTGAAGCACTTCGTGGAGACCACGCAGACCTCGGGGCCCGCGTGGACGTAGATGCCGCCGTCGGCCTCGCGGGCGATCGCCGAGCCGACGACGTTCACCACGCCGAGGACGCGGGCGCCCTTGCGCTTCAGCTCCTGGACGGCCGCCAGTACGTCGTAGGTCTCACCGGACTGGGAGACGGCGACGTAGAGGGTGTCGGGGTCCACGACCGCGTTGCGGTAGCGGAACTCGGAGGCCGGCTCGGCGTCGGCGGGGATGCGGGCCAGCTCCTCGATCATCTGGGCGCCGATCATGCCCGCGTGGTACGAGGTGCCGCAGCCGAGGATCTTCACCCGGCGGATCTGGCGCGCCTCGCGGGCGTCCAGGTTGAGACCGCCGAGGTGCACGGTGGAGAACCGGTCGTCGATGCGGCCGCGCAGCACCCGGTCCACGGCGTCGGCCTGCTCGTGGATCTCCTTGTGCATGTACGTGTCGTGGCCGCCCATGTCGTACGAGGCCGCCTCCCACTCCACGGTGGTGGGCTCCGCGGTGGTGCGGGTGCCCTCCGTGGTGTAGGTGCGGAAGTCGTCGGCCTTGAGGGTGGCCATCTCGCCGTCGTCGAGGGTCACTATCTGCCGGGTGTGGGCGACCAGCGCGGCGATGTCCGAGGCGACGAACATCTCCTTCTCGCCGATGCCGAGGACGACCGGGGAGCCGTTGCGGGCGACGACGATGCGGTCGTTGAAGTCGGCGTGCATGACGGCGATGCCGTAGGTGCCCTCGACGATCCGCAGGGCCTGGCGGACCTTCTCCTCCAGGGTCTCCGCCTGGGAGCGGGCGATGAGGTGGGTGAGGACCTCGGTGTCCGTCTCGGAGAGGAACTCGACGCCGTCCGCCTCCAGCTTGCGGCGCAGGTCGGAGGCGTTGTCGATGATGCCGTTGTGGACGACGGCGACCTTGTCGTCGGCCGACATGTGCGGGTGGGCGTTGATGTCGGAGGGGGCGCCGTGGGTGGCCCAGCGGGTGTGGGCGATGCCGGTGGTGCCCTTGAAGCGCGCGGGGACCTTGGCCTCCAGGTCCCGGACCCGGCCCTTGGCCTTGACCATCTTCAGCCCGGCCGTCCTGGGCGAGGTGACCACTATGCCCGCGGAGTCGTAGCCCCGGTACTCCAGGCGCTGCAGGCCCTCCAGGAGCAGCGGCGCGACATCACGCTTGCCGATGTAGCCGACAATTCCGCACATGTATGGGTATCCCGTTTCTCGGTCGGTGTGTACCGGGTCCGTGGCCGTCCCGTCAGCCGTAGACGATGCGGCGCAGCTGCCTGAGCGTCAGCTCCGGCGGCGCGACCGCCCGGTATGTCAGATCCGCCGCGATCCGTTCGAAGATCGCCGCGTTCACCAGGCCCTGGGCCTGGAGCTCGCGGTGGCGGCGACGGACGTAGTCCTCCGTCGTCTCGTCGAAGTAGGCGAGCACGTCCTGGATCACCCGCAGGGCCTCGCCCCGGCTCAAGGGCGTGGACCGCGTCAGATGATCGACAAGTTCGTCGTGCACCCGGTAGATCCTGGGGTACGGGCGTCCGTTTCGCAAGAATCCTGCCCGATTTCGGGCAAGCTGCTGTCGGAGGGCCCGCGCGCGGCGGTCCCGGGCGGGTCACATGCGCTTGAGGACCGCCTGCTTGGCCAGCGTGAACTCCTCGTCCGTGAGGACGCCCGACCTGTGCAGCTCGCCCAGCTCACGCAGACGGCGCAGCAGGGCGTCGTGGTCGTCCCCGCCGCCGGGGGCGGGGAGCCGCGGCGCGGGTGCGTCGGCGGCGCTTGACGGGTGCGGCAGCCGGGCCTTCCTCACCGTCGACCAGGGCAAGCGGTACGTCGACCAGCTGGCGCTCCACAGGTTCGACAAGCTGCACCTGCACCTGCACCTCTCCGACGACCAGGGCTGGCGCATCGCGATCGACTCCTGGCCGCGCCTCGCCACCCGCGGCGGCTCCACCCAGGTCGGCGGCGCCCCTGCGGCGTCCAGCCCGCCACCGCGAGGTGGGCAGGAATCTCCCGGCTTCAGCCGGGAGAGCACGTCAACTCGACATGAAGTACGACAAGGACACGCCGCTGGGGCTCGACTGGGCGGGGTACGTGGAGGTGCGGCGGTCCTACGACTGGGATCCGGGCGCCTACCGGGACGGCGTGCCGGCCTCGGCGGTCCGGGGGGTCGAGGCGCCGCTGTGGACGGAGACGGTCGTGACGCCCGCCGACATGGACCGGATGGTGTTCCCGAGGCTGCCGGGCGTCGCCGAGCCGGGCTGGTCGCCGGCCTCGACGCACGACTGGGACGGCTATCGGGTGCGGTCGGCCGCGCAGGGGCCACGGTGGGCGGCGCTCGGGATCGGGTACCACCGGTCGCCGCAGGTGGACTGGCCCGCGCGGTAGGACGCGGGGTTCGGGTCCCGCCGGCGGGTGTGCATCGGCACGACGCGACGGGCACCTCGCAGGACCGTACTCCGAGGTGCCCGTCTGTTCTTGGGGGACGTGCCGGGGGCTACAGGCCCGCTATCGGGTTCCTCAGGTCGCCGACCAGTTGCAGCGCGCCGGCCGGGTCCGACAGGTCGACCATCTGGCGGTTGTCGCGCAGTTGGAGCCGGTTGAGGCAGGACAGCGCGAACTCGGGCGCGAACATGTCGTACTGGGCGAACTTGTCGGCCAGTTCGGGCACCGCGTGCTGGTAGTCGCGTACCGTCTCGGCGACCGTCCGCCAGAAGTCGTCCTCCGCCAGCACACCCTCCTCGGCCAGCTGGGCGGCGAGGAAGCGGAAGAAGCAGTCGAAGACGTCCGTGAAGATCGACAGGAGCTTCTTGTCGTCGGGGACGTCCACCCGCAGGCGCTCGACCGTCGGCGGGAGGACCGCCTGCGGGTCCATGACCGCGATCTCCTCCGCGATGTCCTTGAAGATCGCCCGCTCGACCGCCCCGTCCTTCAGCACCAGGATGACGTTCTCGCCGTGCGGCATGAACACCAGGTCGTAGGCGTAGAAGCAGTGCAGCAGCGGCGTGAGGTACGCGTTCAGGTAGCGGCGCAGCCATTCCGTCGGGGTCAGGCCCGAGCGGGCGATCAGGGCCGCCGCGAAGCCGTCGCCCTCGTGGTCGACATGGACCAGCGAGGCCATCGTCGCCAGTGACTCGCCCTCCCGGAGGGACGCCACCGGGCTCTCCCGCCACAGCGCGGCCAGCATCTTGCGGTACGGGGAGTACCGGTCGGTGGCGGCCTCGTACTCCAGGTGCCGGTAGCCGACGGCGGCGCGCTCGCGGATGATCGTCAGGCCCGTCGACTTCAGCACCGGGTCGTTCTCGATCAGGGCGGCCAGCCAGTCGTTGATCGCCGGGGTCGCCTCCATGTACGCCGCCGACAGGCCCCGCATGAAGCCCATGTTGAGGACGGACAGGGCCGTCTTCACGTAGTGCTTCTCCGGGCTGGAGGCGTTGAAGAAGGTGCGGATGGACTGCTGGGCCAGGTACGCGTCGTCGCCCTCGCCGAGCAGCACGAGGTGCCGCCGGGCGACCTCGGCGGCGAAGGTCACGGACAGCTTGTTCCACCACTGCCAGGGGTGGACCGGGATGAACAGGTAGTCGGCCGGGTCGAGGTCCAGGCCGGTGAGGACGGAGGTGAAGCGGGCGACGGTCTCCGCGCCCAGCTCGTCCCGCAGGAAGGTCTCGTACTCGATGCCGACGCCCGCCGTGAACGCCGCCCGGGAGCGGTGCGCGGCCAGCCAGACCAGGCGGACCGGGCTCGCCGTCTCGGGGGCGTACGCCAGGTACTCGTGGACGCCGAAGCCGAGGCGGCCGTTGTTGGCGACGAAGCAGGGGTGGCCCTCGGTCATCCCGGTCTCGACGGCCTGGAAGCCGGCGTCCACCAGCTCGGCGACCGGGACCTGCGGTCTGGTCAGCTTGTAGCAGGTGCCGGAGAGGGTGGAGGAGATCTCCTCCAGGTAGACGGGGAGGATCTCGTCGCTCAGCCCCAGGGACCCCCTCAGCTCGATGAAGAAGTCCAGCGCGGCGAGGGGGAGGTCGACGCCGTCCCGGTGACGGGTGATCGAGTCGGCGTCGACCTGCCAGTGGTCGAGGGCGTAGCGCGTCGCGGTGAACCCGTAGCGGGTCTGACCGTCGTCGCTGCGGACCTCGAAGCGGCCGTCGGCGGTGGCCTGCGGCGTGATGAGCCGCTCGTGGGCGAACTCGGCGAGGGCTTTGCGGACGAGCAGGCGGTTGGCCCGTGCCCAGCGGTGGGGGGACAGATGCGCCACGGCATCGGACAGGGTCATACGGGGACTCCTCGGGCGGCGAGGCGGTGACGGGCGAGGAACTGCTCGCGGGTGCAGAAGCTGAGCAGGGCGCGCTTCTCCGGCTTGTCGATCTCGCGGTCGGGGACGAAACCGACGAACGCGTTGAGCGCGTGCACCGCCGTGTTGGACACGTCCGGCTCGACGACGACCCGGCGGGTGGCCGGGTCCTCGAAGAGGTGCGCCATCACGGCGGTGATCACGGACCGGGTGAACCCGTGCACGGGGGTGTCCGTCGGCGGCACCAGGAAGTGCATGCCGACATCGCCGGGCTCCGGCTCGTACAGGCCGACCAGCTCGCGGTGGGCGGGGTCGTACTTCTCCATCAGGAAGGCGGGCTCGCCGTCGCGCAGGCCCAGCAGGGCGTGGTGGTGGGGGTCGGCCGCGATCTCCAGGTAGGCGCGCTCGACGTCCTCCGGCCGGGCGTCCTGCATCATCCAGTAGGCAGCCTTGGGGTGGGTGACCCAGCCGTGCAGCAGCTCCGCGTCCCCCAGCGGGTCCAGGGGGCGGAAGGTGAAGTCCGTGCCGCTCATACCGCGAACTCCTGGAAGGCGATGGTCTTCTCGACCGGGTAGTACTCGGTGCCCAGCAGCTCACGGATGATGGACGCGTTGCGGTACGCGCCCATGCCCAGGTCGGGCGAGGTGATGCTGTGGGTGTGGACGCCCGCGTTCTGCAGGAAGATCCCGCGGCCGGTGGTGTCGATGGCGTAGTTGCGGGCCACGTCGAAGCGGCCGTGGCCGTCGTGGACGAGCCGGTCGCGGATCGGGGCGAGGAACGCCGGCGGCCGGTAGTGGTAGCCGGTGGCCAGGACCAGGCCCTCGGTCTCGATCGCGAAGTCCTTGCCCTGCTCGTCCTGGCGGAAGCCGAGGGTGTACCGGCCGTCCGTGTAGGAGGCGCTGCGCAGGGTGGAGTTGGTGAGCAGCCGGGTGGGGACCGGGCGGCCGCCGGCGGTCACGTTCTTCTGGTACAGCAGGTCGAAGATCGAGTCGATCAGATCCCCGTTGATGCCCTTGAACAGGCCCTTCTGCTGCTTCTCCAGCCGGTAGCGGGTGTCCTCGGGCAGCGCGTGGAAGTAGTCGATGTAGTCCGGGGACGTCATCTCCAGCGTCAGCTTGGTGTATTCGAGGGGGAAGAACCGGGGGGAGCGGGTGACCCAGTTGAGCCGGTAGCCGTGGACGTCGATCTCGGAGAGCAGCTCGTAGTAGATCTCCGCGGCGCTCTGCCCGCTGCCGATGATCGTGATCGACTTCTTCTTCAGCAGCTCCGCCTTGCGGTGCACGTACTGCGCGTTGTGGAAGAAGTCGCCGCCCAGGCCCTCGCACGCCTCGGGGACGTGCGGGACGGTGCCGGTGCCGAGGACCAGCCGCCGGGCGCGCAGGACCTCCCCGCCGGCCGTCCGCACCGCGTACACGTCGTCCTCGTACGTCACCTCGGTGACCGTCGTGCCGAAGCGGACGTTGCTCAGCCGGTTCGCGGCCCAGCGGCAGTAGTCGTCGTACTCGACGCGCAGTGGGTAGAAGTTCTCGCGGATGTAGAACGAGTACAGCCGGCCGGATTCCTTCAGGTAGTTGAGGAAGGAGTACGGCGACGTCGGGTCGGCGAGGGTGACCAGGTCCGACATGAACGGGGTCTGGAGGTGGGCGCCGTCGAGGAACATCCCCGAGTGCCACTCGAAGTGCGGCTTCGCGTCCAGGAAGATCCCGTCGAGTTCGGCGATGGGCTCGGTGAGGCAGGCCAGGCCGAGGTTGAAGGGTCCCAGTCCGATGCCGATGAAGTCGTGGACGTGCCCGGCGGGTTCAGGAAGCGACGCGGTCAACGGATTCTCCCAGGTACTGCTCGGCGTGGCCGGCGATCAGGTCGAGCACGGCGGCGATGTCGGCGACCGTGGTCTCGGGGTTGAGCAGGGTGAACTTCAGGTAGTGGCGGCCGTCCACCTTGGTGCCCGCCACCACGGCGTCGCCGGAGGCGAACAGGGCCTTGCGGGCGTACAGGTTGGCGCGGTCGATCTGGGCGGGGTCGGTGACGGCCTCGGGGACGTAGCGGTAGACCAGCGTGGACAGGCGGGGCTCGACGACCACGTCGTAGCGCGGGTCCGCGGCGAGCAGCCGCCAGCCCTCCTCCGCCAGGTCGCAGACCTCGTCGAAGAGCTGCCCGACACCGTCGGCGCCCATCGTGCGCAGCGTCATCCACAGCTTCAGCGCGTCGAAGCGGCGGGTGGTCTGGAGGGACTTGTCGACCTGGTTGGGGATGCGCTCGGTGACCATGCGGCGCGGGTTGAGGTACTCCGCGTGGTACGTGGCGTGGCGCAGGGTCGCCCCGTCCCGGACCAGGACCGCGGACGAACTCACCGGCTGGAAGAAGGACTTGTGGTAGTCGACGGTGACCGAGTCGGCGCGCTCGATCCCGTCGAGCAGCGCGCGCCGCTTGCGGGAGACGAGCAGTCCGCAGCCGTAGGCGGCGTCGACGTGCATCCACGTCCCGTACTGGGCGCACAGCTCGGCGATCTCGGGCAGCGGGTCGATGGACCCGAAGTCGGTGGTGCCGGCGGTGGCGACGACCGCCATGGGGACGAGGCCCTCGCCGCGGCAGCGCTCCAGCTCGCGGGCGAGCGCCATGGTCTGCATCCGCTTGTCGGCGTCGACCGGGACGGAGACCACCGCGTCCGGTCCGAGGCCGAGCAGTTTCGCCGACTTCTTCACACTGAAGTGGCTGACCTCGGAGGCGAAGATCCGCAGTCGGGCGTGGTCGGCCGGTCCCTCCCACCCGTCGGGCCCCGGCTTCGCCTCCTCCCGGGCGAGGAGCAGTGCCTGGAGGTTGGACTGCGAGCCGCCGGAGGTGAACACGCCGTCGGCGGCGGGGCCGAAGCCGACGCGCTCGTTGGTCCAGTCGATGAGTTTCCGCTCGATCAGGGTGCCGCCCGCGGACTGGTCCCAGGTGTCCAGCGAGGAGTTGACGGCGGACAGGACGGCCTCGCCGAGCACGGCCGGTATGACGACCGGGCAGTTGAGGTGGGCGAGGTAGCGGGGGTGGTGGAAGTAGACCGCGTCCCGGAGGTACACCTCCTCCAGTTCGTCGAGGACGGCGGCCGTGTCGTGCAGCGGCCGGTCGAGGTCGATCCTGTCGATGACGGGAGCGAGTGCGTCGACCCCGACACCGGTGAACGGACGGTCGGTGGTGGCGAGTTTGGCCGCCACCCGCTCCACGCCTTCGGTCACGGTGCGGCGGTACCGCTCCGCGGTCGTGTCATTGAGCAGGTGCGAGCGCATGGGGAGGTCCTCCGAGCGGGGGGTCCGGGTGGGACGGAGAGATGAGGGGGAGTGGAGTGGAATCCCGAATTCAACTTAGGCAAGCCTAACCTAAATTGGTCGGGTGTGGCCATGCCTCCTCCGTGACTGTCATCACGTCAGTCACGCGGCCGGTGACGGCAGTTGGCCCGACGAGCGCCCTATTCGCCGCGCTCCCGCAGCTGTTCCTCCGTCAGGCCCTCACGCCAGTACCCGACAAAGGTCACGCGCCGCTTGTCGACGCCGCGTTCCCGCACCAGATGCCGGCGCAGCTCCTTGACCCGCCCGGACTCCCCGGCGATCCAGGCGTACGGCAACGCGCAGGGCGGCAGTACGGCGGCGCGGACGGCGTCCACCGCGGACGGCGCGCCCTCGCCGCGCACCAGCCAGGTGATCTCGGCGTCGGCCTCGGTGGACAGGTCCTGGACGTCCCCCGCGTGGTGGACCTCCAGCCAGACCCGCGCCGGCGTCCCGGCCGGCAGCGACTCCAGGATCGCCGAGGCGGCCGGCAGCGCCGTCTCGTCCGCCCAGATCACCACCAGGTCGGTGCCCTCCGGCGGCCGGAACCGGATCGCCCGGTTGTCGGCGACCGCGGGTCCGAGCAGCACCACCCGGTCCCCGGTCCGCGCCCCCGACGCCCACCGGGACGCCGGCCCGGCGGGCACGGCGGCCCCCGGCTCCACCCCGTGCAGCACGAAGTCGATGTCGATCCCGGCGGTCTCCCCGCACGCGTCGGTCCGCAGCCCTCGCAGCGTGTACGAGCGCATCACCGCCCGCATGTCGTCCGGCAGTTCCCGCCATGCCTGCCACCAGCCGTCGCCCAGTTCGTAGGGGACGACGGGGGCGTCCTGCCCCGGCTGCGGCAGGAACAGCGACAGCGACTGGTCCCTCCCGTCGGACCGGAAGAACCGCAGGTCGTCCCCCGCGAAGGAGACACGCACGAGAGACGGCCCCAGCCGTCGCGTCCGCACGACCTGGAGGGGGAAGAAACGGAAGGGGGCGGCTACGGCCGTCGTCATCGCATGCTCCTGGGACGGGTCGGGGCGCGGGTGGGCGGGAGGTCGCGCCCGGCACGGTCGGGGACGCGGGGCGTCGGCGTGTGCGGCGCCGCCGCGTGCGCGCGCCGGCCACGGCGCACGCGCGGCTCACCCGCGGTCAGGGCCTCAACTGACCTTCTTGGCCTTCTCGATCGCCTCGGCCAGCTCCTCCAGGAGCGGCGCGCACTTGTCGTAGGACAGGATCGGCTCGGGGTTGCGCCCGATGACCTGACCGGCCTTCACCGCGGGCAGCTTCTTCCAGGTCGCCTCTTCGATCGCGTCCGGCTGGATCGCCGACGTGCGGTTGTCCATGATGATGACGTCCGCGCCGTACTTGTCGACGTTCTCCCAGCTGAGGTTCTCGAACCAGCCGCCGCTGGCCTTCAGCGCCTCGGCGCTCGGCTCGACGAAGTTCACACCGAGGGACTTGAAGTACTCCAGGTCGATGGAGAGGTTCGAGCCGGACACGTAGAAGATGTCCTGGCTGGCCGAACCGGCCAGCACCTTGATGTCGGGCTTGGCCTTGGTGGCCGCGCGCAGCCGGGCGGCGGCGTCCTCGAACCGCTTCTTCGCCGCCGTGACCTTCTCGGACTCGACGTCCGCGCCCAGTGACCTGGCCAGCTCGTAGACCCGCTGGAGCGGCTCGGTCATCTGACGGTCGAACACGGAGATGCCGACGCTCGGGGCGAGCTTGGCGATCTTCTCCGCGGACGCCTCGGGCACGTACCAGAGGGTGCCCGCGTCGTCGAACATCGTGGTGATGAGGACGTCGGGGGAGAGGGCCGCGTACTTCTCGACGCTGAACTCGTCCCACACGTTGCCGATGACGGTGACCTTGCTGACGTCGAGGTCGCCGGCCTGGACGTCGGCCTTGCCGTTCTGCAGCTTGGTCGGGCCGAAGACGCCCTTCACGCCGATGCCGTAGTCGTGCAGCGCGGCGGCGACGCCGACGAAGGCGACGATGTTCGCCGGGGTCCTGTCGAGCTTGACGGTCTCGCCGCGGTCGTCCTTGAACGTCCAGGGGCCCGACGTGGCGGCAGCCGTCTTCTCGCCGGAGCCGGCGCCACCGCTCGCCTTGTCGTCTCCGCAGGCGGCGAGCACGGCACCGAGACCGAGTGCGCCACCGGCGGCGAGGATGCCACGGCGGGTGAGATGAGCGGCTCTGGCGTTGGGCATGAGTGTGGCTACTTTCGAACGGGGCGGAGTGCCGCCCGAGGGTGAGTTCGAAGGTAGGTTAGCCTAACCTCACCGCTTGTCCAGGGGGTGGGGTCCGCTGTGCGGGCACCTCGCCGGGGCGGGTGCCCGTCCCCGTGACCGCCGGACCGCCTCCCGCACGGCGGAGGGCCGGATCCGTGCGGATCGGATCCGGCCCTCTCGACACCGTCCCGATACGGCGGTGTCAGCCCACGAGCCCCAACTCACGCGCGATCAGCATGCGCTGGACCTCGCTCGTGCCCTCGCCGATCTCCAGGATCTTGGAGTCGCGCCACATACGGGCCACCGGATACTCGTTCATGAAGCCGTAGCCGCCGTGGATCTGCGTGGCGTCGCGGGCGTTGTCGACGGCGACCGTGGAGGAGTACAGCTTCGCCAGCGCCGCCTCCTTCTTGAACGGCTCCCCGGCGACCAGCCGCGAGGCCGCGTCCCGCCACGCCAGACGGGACGTGTGGGCCTTCATCTCCATGTCGGCGATCTTGAACTGGATCGCCTGGTTGGAGCCGATCGGCCGGCCGAAGGCGTGGCGCTCCTTGGCGTACTTCACCGACTCGTCCACGCAGCCCTGGGCGAGCCCCGTGGCGAGCGCCGAGATGGCGATCCGGCCCTCGTCGAGGATGCGCAGGAACTGCGCGTAGCCGCGGCCGAGTTCGCCGAGGAGGTTCTCCGCCGGGACCCGGACGTCGGAGAAGGACAGCTCACGGGTGTCGGAGGCGTTCCAGCCGACCTTCGAGTAGGGGGCCGCCACCGTGAAGCCCGGGGTGCCGGACGGGACGATGATGGAGGAGATCAGCGGCTTGCCCTCCGGGGTGCGGCCGGTGACCGCCGTGACCGTGACGAGCCCCGTGATGTCGGTGCCGGAGTTGGTGATGAAGCACTTGCTGCCGTTGATCACCCACTCGTTGGTCTCCTCGTCGAGCCGGGCCGTCGTACGGGTCGCGCCCGCGTCCGAGCCGCCGTCCGGCTCGGTGAGGCCGAACGCGCCCAGGACCTCCCCGGAGCACAGCCGCGGCAGCCACTCCTCCTTCTGGGCCCGCGTGCCGAACAGATGGATCGGCATGGCGCCCAGGGAGACACCCGCCTCCAGGGTGATGGCCACGGACGAGTCGACCCGGGCCAGCTCCTCCAGGGCGATGCCGAGCGCCAGGTAGTCACCGCCCATGCCGCCGTACTCCTCCGGGAACGGCAGCCCGAACAGGCCCATACGGCCCATCTCGCGCACGATCTCGTACGGGAACTCGTGCCGCTCGTAGAAGTCGCCGATCTTCGGCGCGACGACCTCGTGCGCGAACTCCTCCACCGTGCGGCGGAGTTCTTCCAGTTCGGGAGAGAGGTGGTGGTCCATGAAAACTCACTGCTCCTTGTGGGAGAGGGCTCGTACGGTGCGGGACGGGCTGGGTCGGCCCAGGTGGTCGGCCATCCACGCGCTGGTGGCGACGAGACGGCCGAGGTCGACGCCGGTGTCGATGCCGAGGCCCCGCAGCATCCACACGAGGTCCTCCGTGGCGAGGTTGCCGGTGGCGCTCCTCGCGTAAGGGCAGCCGCCGAGGCCGCCGGCGGAGGCGTCGACGGTCGTGACGCCGTGCCGCAGCGCCGTGAGGGTGTTGGCGAGGGCCTGGCCGTAGGTGTCGTGGAAGTGGACACCGAGGGTCCCGGTCGGCACGCCCGCCTCGTTCAGCGCCAGGAGCAGCGCCTGCACATGGCCCGGCGTGGCGACGCCGATGGTGTCGCCGAGGCTCAGCTCGTCGCAGCCCAGGTCGATGAGGGCCCGGCAGACCCGGACGACCTGCGCCACCGGCACCGGGCCCTCCCAGGGGTCGCCGAAGCACATGGACAGATAGCCCCGCACATGCACGCCGTCGGCCTTCGCCCGCCCGACCACCGGGTCGAACATGGCCAGCGCCTCGTCGACCGTGCGGTTCAGGTTGGCCTTGGCGAAGGACTCGGTGGCGCTGGCGAAGACGGCCACCCGGCGGGCGCCCAGCGCCAGGGCCCGGTCGAGACCGCGCTCGTTGGGCACCAGGACCGGCAGGTCCACCGGCAGATCGGCGACCTGCGGGAACAGTGCCTCGGCGTCGGCGAGCTGCGGCACCCACTTCGGGTGCACGAAGCTCGTCGCCTCGATCGTCGTGAGCCCCGCGCCGGCCAGCCGGCGGACGAACTCGGCCTTCACCTCCGTCGGGACGGTCGCCTTCTCGTTCTGCAGGCCGTCCCGGGCGCCCACCTCGTGGATGCGGACCCGTGCCGGGAGCCCGTCGGAGGCCGGGGCGGGCACGGTCATCGGGAGGCCGAGGGCAGTGCCCCCGGCGGTCGTCGCCGTGCTGTCCGGTGCGGTCATCGCGCGGCCTCCGCGTCCTGCTCCTCGTGCGGGGCGACGACCGCCAGCACCTGGTCCATGGCGACGGTCGTGCCCGGCGCCACGTCCAGCTCGGTGACGGTCCCGGCGTGCGGCGCGGCGATGACGTGCTCCATCTTCATCGCCTCCACCACCAGCAGACTCTGACCGGCGCTCACCTCGTCCCCGACGGCCACCTTCACCACCGTGACCGTGCCGGGCATCGGCGCCGTCAGCGAGTCCGCGCCGCCGTGGGCCGCGCCGGTCAGGGCGGCGGCCACCGGGTCGTGGTCCCGTACGTGCCAGGCGTCGCCGTCCCGGCCGAGCCAGCCACCGGCGTGGTGGAAGGTGTGACGGACGCCGTCCAGGGTCACCGAGACCCGGTCGCCGGTGACGGTGTGGGTGCCCAGCGGGCGGTGGGTGACGGGTTCGAGGCCCGGCACCCGCAGGTCGAACGCCGGCGGGACGGCCGCACCGCCCAGGCGCCAGCCGTTCGGCACCGAGAAGGGGTCCGTCCAGCCGTCCCCGCGGGGCGTCAGCCCGTCGAGCCGCAGGGCCGCCGCCGCCTCGTACACGGCCTCGGGCACCCCCTCCGGCAGGAGCCCGTCGACCTCCCGCTCGACCAGGCCGGTGTCCAGGTCGCCCGCGACCACCGCCGGATGCGCCAGCAGCCGGCGCAGGAACCCGGCGTTCGTCTGCACGCCGAGGGTGACCGTCCCGGCGAGGGCGGCCCGCAGCCGGCGCAGCGCGGTGGGCCGGTCGGGGCCGTACGCGATGACCTTGGACAGCATCGGGTCGTACAGCGAGCCGACCTCCGTGCCCTCGGTGAGGCCGGAGTCGGTGCGGACGCCGTCGCCCTGCGGCTCGCGCAGCCTGAGGATCGTGCCGCCGGAGGGCAGGAAGCCACGCGAGGGGTCCTCGGCGCAGATCCGCGCCTCGACCGCGTGGCCCGTCAGCCGGATGTCGTCCTGTGTGAGGGCCAGCCGCTCGCCCGCCGCGACCCGCAGCTGCCACTCCACCAGGTCGACGCCGGTGACCAGCTCGGTCACCGGGTGCTCCACCTGGAGGCGGGTGTTCATCTCCATGAAGTAGTACGACGACGGATCGCCGCCGGGGACGATGAACTCGACCGTGCCCGCGCCGGCGTAGCCGCAGGAGCGGGCCGCCTGGACCGCCGCCTCGCCCATCGCGGCGCGGGTGGCCTCGTCGAGCAGGACGCTGGGCGCCTCCTCGATGACCTTCTGGTGGCGGCGCTGCAGGGAGCACTCGCGCTCCCCGAGGTGGATCACGTGCCCGTGGTGGTCGGCCAGGACCTGGATCTCGATGTGCCGGGGGCGGTCGATCCACCGCTCCACGAGCAGGGTGTCGTCGCCGAAGGAGGCGCGGGCCTCGCGGCGGGCGGCGGCGATCTCGTCGGCCAGCGCGCCCTCGTCCCGCACCAGCCGCATGCCCTTGCCGCCGCCGCCCGCGCTGGGCTTCAGCAGCACCGGCATCCCGATCTCCCGTGCGGCGGCGGCGAGTTCGGCGTCGGTCAGACCGCTGCCGCTGGAGCCGGGGACCACCGGCACCCCGGCCGCCCGGACCGTCTCCTTGGCGCGGATCTTGTCGCCCATCAGGGAGATGGCGTCGGCGGGCGGCCCGATGAAGACGAGCCCCGCATCCGCGCACGCCCGCGCGAACCCGGCGTTCTCCGCGAGGAAGCCGTAGCCCGGGTGCACGGCCTGCGCGCCCGTGCGGGCCGCCGCCTCCAGCAGGCGCTCCACCGACAGATAGCTCTCCGCCGCCGGCGCCGGACCGATCCGTACCGCCATGTCGGCCTCCCGCACGTGCCGGGCGTCGGCGTCCGCGTCGGAGTACACCGCGACCGAGCGGACGCCGAGGGCGCGCAGGGTGCGGATGACGCGGACGGCGATCTCGCCGCGGTTGGCCACCAGCACCGTGTCGAACATGCTCATGTTCACAAGCCCCCTCACATCCGGAAGACGCCGAACTGGGGGTCACCCAGGGGCGCGTTGGCGCACGCGGTCAGGGCGAGGCCCAGGACCTGGCGGGTGTCCAGCGGGTCGATCACGCCGTCGTCCCAGAGGCGGGCGGTGGCGTAGTAGGCGTTCCCCTGGCGCTCGTACTGGGCGCGGATCGGGTCCTTGAAGGACTCCTCGTCCTCCGGGGTCCACTGCTCCCCCCGTGCCTCCAACTGGTCCCGCTTCACGGTCGCGAGGACCGACGCGGCCTGCTCGCCGCCCATCACCGAGATCTTGGCGTTGGGCCACATCCACAGGAAGCGCGGTGAATAGGCCCGGCCGCACATCGAGTAGTTGCCCGCGCCGTACGAGCCGCCGACGACGACCGTCAGCTTGGGGACGCGGGTGCAGGCCACCGCCGTCACCATCTTGGCGCCGTGCTTGGCGATGCCGCCGGCCTCGTAGTCCCGGCCGACCATGAAGCCGGAGATGTTCTGCAGGAACACCAGGGGGATGCCGCGCTGGTCGCACAGTTCGATGAAGTGGGCGCCCTTCTGAGCCGACTCCGAGAACAGGATGCCGTTGTTGGCGACGATCCCCACCGGGTGGCCGTGGATCCGGGCGAAGCCGGTGACGAGGGTCTGCCCGAACTCCGCCTTGAACTCGGCGAACCGCGAGCCGTCCACCACGCGCGCGATGACCTCCCGCACGTCGTACGGGGTGCGCGAGTCGACCGGCACCGCCCCGTACAGCGTGTACGGGTCGACCTTCGGCTCGACGGCCGGTTCGACCGACCAGGGGAGCGGGCCGCGCGGGGGCAGCGTCGAGACGATGGTCCGCACGATCCGCAGGGCGTGCGCGTCGTCCTCGGCGAGGTGGTCGGTGACCCCGGAGACCCGGGAGTGGACCTCGCCGCCGCCCAGCTCCTCCGCGGTGACGACCTCACCTGTGGCGGCCTTCACCAGCGGGGGGCCGCCGAGGAAGATCGTCCCCTGGTTGCGGACGATCACGGCCTCGTCGCTCATCGCCGGCACGTACGCGCCGCCCGCCGTGCAGGAGCCGAGGACGGCCGCGATCTGCGGGATGCCCGCGCCCGACATCCGGGCCTGGTTGTAGAAGATCCGGCCGAAGTGCTCGCGGTCGGGGAAGACCTCGTCCTGCATCGGCAGGAAGGCGCCGCCGGAGTCGACGAGATAGAGGCAGGGGAGGCGGTTCTCCAGTGCCACCTCCTGGGCCCGCAGGTGCTTCTTCACCGTCATCGGGTAGTACGTGCCGCCCTTGACGGTGGCGTCGTTGGCCACGATCACGCACTCACGGCCGCTGACCCTGCCGATCCCGGCGATCACCCCGGCCGCCGGCGCCTGCCCGTCGTACATGCCGTCGGCGGCGAGGGGGGCCAGCTCCAGGAAGGGCGAGCCCGGGTCCAGGAGGGTGTCGACCCGGTCCCTCGGCAGCAGCTTGCCGCGGGCGGTGTGCCGGGCGCGCGCCCTCTCGCCGCCGCCGAGGCGGGCCGCGGCCAGTCTGGCGCGCAGTTCCTCGCCGAGGGCGCGGTGCGCGGCCTCATTGGCCCGAAACGACTCAGCCGCGGGGTCCGCCGCGGTCGTGAGCTCCGGTGCCTGGTCCATCGTGCGGTCCCCTCACCTTTTGTTAATGAGCGTTAACGCATTTCCCCCAGGTTAACGACCGCTAACCTCCCTGTCTAGAATTGGCTCCATGGCCACCAGAACCGACGCCCCCACCCGCCGTGAGCAGATCCTCAAGGAGGCCGCCCGGCTCTTCGCCGAGCGCGGCTTCCACGGGGTCGGCGTCGACGAGATAGGCGCCGCCGTCGGCATCAGCGGCCCCGGCCTCTACCGCCACTTCGCCGGCAAGGACGCGATGCTCGCCGAGCTGCTGGTCGGCATCAGCGGCCGGCTGCTGACGGGCGCGAAGCGCAGGATCGCCGAGGCGGACGGCTCCGCGGGGGGTGGCCGGGGGGCCGGGGGTGCGGGCCGTACCGCCGGTGGCGCTCCTGGCGGTGGGGTGGCGGCCGGGGGTGGTGCGGTCGTCGGGGGTGCCGTTGCCGGCGGGTCGCGGGTGGACGGACACAGGGGGCGGCGGGACTCCGGGGCGGTGCTGGACTCGCTCATCGAGGGGCACATCGACTTCGCCCTCGACGACCGTCCGCTCATCACCCTGCACGACCGTGAGCTGGACCGCCTCCGCGACAGCGACCGCAAGCTGGTGCGCCAGCTCCAGCGGCAGTACGTCGAACTGTGGGTCGAGGTGCTCCGGGAGGTCTACCCCGCCCTCACCGAGCCGGCCGCCCGCTCGGCCGTCCACTCCGTCTTCGGCCTCCTGAACTCCACCCCCCACCTGGGCCGCCCGGGTTCCCTGCCGGGCCGCGCGGCCACGGCGGAGCTGCTGCACCGCATGGCCCGCGGCGCGTTCGCAGCGGCGGCTGCCGCCGACTGAGCCGGTCCGTGCCGGATCACCCCCGAGGGCGTCCGTGGCCGGTACCGGTGCGGGGCCGGAGCGAGGACCGGCGCCCGGGCCGGCGCGTGGGCCGGGCGGGGTGCCCGGCGTGACGAGCGTTACCCCCTCGGTTGTCTGGACGGCTGTTCGTACTCGCCGGTACGGTGGGGTCTGAGCAAGCGCTTAGCCATGCGGGGTGGGGTCGTTCGACCCCGGATCCGCCGGCTTGCAGCCATGTGGGTGACAGTGGCGCCGGTTCGGGCGCAGAAAGGGGTCGGCTGTGCGCCGTACGGTGTTCAACGAGGATCACGAGGCGTTCCGGGAGACCCTGCGTGCCTTCATCGAGGCCGAGGTCGTCCCCGTCTACGACGAGTGGCTGGCCGCGGGCCAGGCGCCGCGCGACTTCTACTACAAGCTCGCCGAGCTGGGCGTCTTCGGCATCCGCGTGGACGAGGAGTACGGCGGCGCCGGCATCGACTCGTACAAGTTCGAAGCCATCCTCTACGAGGAGACCGCCCGCGCCGGCATCACCTTCGGCGGCTCCGGCGTGCACGTCCTGCTCGGCCTGCCGTACATCAAGATGCTCGCCAACGACGAGCAGAAGAAGCGCTACCTGCCCAAGTTCGTCTCCGGCGAGGAGATGTGGGCGATCGCGATGACCGAGCCGGGCACCGGCTCCGACCTCGCCGGCATGCGCACCACCGCCAAGCTCAGCGAGGACGGCACGCACTACGTCCTCAACGGCGCCAAGACCTTCATCACCGGCGGCGTGCACGCCGACCGCATGATCGTCTGCGCCCGCACGGCCGCCCCGACCAAGGAGGACCGCCGCCACGGCATCTCCCTGTTCGTCGTCGACACCAAGGCCGAGGGCTACTCGGTCGGCCGCAAGCTCGACAAGCTCGGCCTGAAGACCTCCGACACCGCCGAGCTGGCGTTCGTCGACGTCAAGGTCCCCGCCGAGGACCTCCTCGGCGAGGAGAACAAGGGCTTCTACTACCTCGGCCACAACCTCGCCTCCGAGCGCTGGGGCATCGCCTACGGCGCCTACGCGCAGGCCAAGGCCGCGATCCGGTTCGCCAAGCAGTACGTCCAGGACCGCGTCGTCTTCGGGCAGCCCGTCGCCGCCTTCCAGAACACCAAGTTCGAGCTGGCCGCCTGCCAGGCCGAGGTGGACGCCGCCGAGGCGGTCGTCGACCGCGCCACGGAGGCCCTCGACGCCGGTGAGCTGACCCCGGCCGAGGCCGCCAGCGCCAAGCTGTTCACCACCGAGGTCGCCCACCGCGTCATCGACCGCTGCCTCCAGCTGCACGGCGGCTACGGCTTCATGAACGAGTACCCGATCGCCCGCCTGTACGCGGACAACCGCGTCAACCGCATCTACGGCGGCACCAGCGAGATCATGAAGACGATCATCGCCAAGGACATGGGGCTGTAAGGCCCCGGTCATCACCGTCCCGTACAACTGACCCCATGAGTCAGGCACCACTTGAGGATCTCCTCGATCTGCTCGACCTGGAGCAGATCGAGGAGAACATCTTCCGCGGCCCGTCCCGGCCCGCGATCGTCCCGCGCGTCTTCGGCGGGCAGGTCGCGGCGCAGGCGCTCGTCGCCGCGGGGCGGACGGTCCCCGAGGACCGGCTGCCCCACTCCCTCCACGCGTACTTCCTGCGGACCGGCGACCCGGGCGCGCCCATCGTCTACACGGTCGAGCGCATGAACGACGGCCGGTCCTTCACCGCGCGCCGCGTCCTCGCCGTCCAGCACGGACAGCCGATCTTCGCCCTGTCGGCGTCGTTCCAGCGGTGGGAGGAGGGCCTCGAACACCAGGCCCCGATGCCGCCCGCGCCCGACCCGGAGACCCTGCCCACCGCCGAGGAGCGCCTCCCGGCGTACGGCCTCGACCCGGCCGTCGTGGAGAAGATGCTGGAGGCACGGGCCGCCGTCGACCTGCGCTACGTCGACGACCCGCCCTACGGCCGCTACGGCGAGCCCCGCGCACCCCGCTCCCAGGTCTGGTTCCGCGCCAACGGCAAGCTCGACGACGACCCCCTGCTGCACGTGGTGCTCGCCACCTACGTGTCGGACATGACCCTCCTCGACTCCATCCTGCTCGCCCACGGACGCGGCGGCTGGGCCGTCGGCGACGTCGTCGGGGCGTCGCTCGACCACGCCATGTGGTTCCACCGGCCGTTCCGCGCCGACGAGTGGCTGCTGTACGACCAGGAGTCGCCGTCCGCGTCGGCCGGGCGCGGCCTCGGCCAGGGCCGCATCTACACCCGCGACGGCCGGCTCGCGATCTCCGTGATCCAGGAGGGCGTCGTCCGCGTCCCCCGCCCGAAGCCGACGAGCCCCTAGGAGTGCCTGGTCAGGGGGTTCGCCGTCAGCTCTCCCGCAGCCCCGCCTGCTCCAGCAGGTACGCCGTCATCGGGTCGTAGTAGCGCGGGCTGACCACGTGGTCGTCGAGCGGGACCGCGACCTGGAGGGTGCCCTCGGCCTCGCCCAGGAAGAGGGCCGGGTCGTTGGAGTCCGCGTAGCCGACGGAGTCGATGCCGAGCTGGGCCGCGCAGCCCGCCCATCCGTGGTCGGCGACCACCAGGTCGGGCAGCGGCCGGCCGGCGCCCTCCAGGCCCCGCAGGATCGCCCGCATCGGCTCGGGCGAATGGGTGTGCCAGAGCGTGGCGCCGTGTTCGAGGACGGCCACGTCCGCGAACTGCATCACGTACCCCTCGTCCGTCTGGAGCCCGTCCGGGATGACGACGATGTCGCAGCCCGCCGCGCGCAGCGCCCGCGCCGTCTCGTGGTGCACGTGCAGCAGGCCGCCGGGGTGGCCGGTGGCGAACAGGACCCGCTGGGTGCCCTCCGCCGCCTTGCGCAGCCGCGCCGCCATGCGTTCCAGCGCGTCGACCGTCAGATCCGGGTCGATGGTGTCCTGGCCGTAGCGGTACCCGGGGTCGTCGTTGACGCCGACCCGCTCGGCCATCACGGCCAGCACGTCCTGCTCGTCGCTCCAGCGGTCGCCGAGTTCCAGCCCGAGCCAGTAGTGGCGGTTGCCGTTGGCCAGTTCGCGGTAGTGGGAGAGGTTGTTCTCGCGCGGCGTGGCGACGTCGCCCGCGATGCGCGTCCGTACGAGGTGTTCGACGAGCTCGGCGCGGCTGGGGGTCCCGGGTATCGGCATGCGTCCATTGTGAGGCAGACGACTGCGCCAGTCGCGGGCGTACCGTCCGCTGCGACCTGCGTCACTCCCCCCGTCGGCCGGCCGTTCGCCCCAGCGGTTCACTCCTGGCGCAGCGCGAACCACAACTCCATCCGCACGTCCGGGTCGTCCAGGTCGGCCCCCAGCAACGCGGCGCAGCGGCCCACCCGTTGGCGGACCGTGTTGCGGTGCACGGCGAGCGCGACGGCCGTACGGTCCCAGCTGCCGTGCAGCGACAGCCACGTCCGCAGGGTCTCCACGAGCGCGGGGGAGCCCGCGAGCGGCGCCAGCAGGGTGCGGGCGTGGGCCGCCGCGTCCCTCGCCGGCACGAGATCGGCGAGCGCGGTCCGGGTCCCGTGCCGCACCAGCGCCGTCCGGGTGGCCCGCGCCCTGGCCAGCGCGCGGGCGGCCTGCGCGTCCGCGGACGGCCACGCGTCCGGGCCCGCCGGCGCGCTCACTCCGCACGTCCAGCCCGGCTGGGCGGTGACCTCGCGGCCGGCGGGCACCAGGACGCGTACGACGTCGCCGTGATGGTCCACCAGCGCGGAGCCGAGGGCCGCGCCGAGCGCGGCGGCCGTCAGGGGGTCGGGTGGGGACGCGTCGTCGTTGGGGTGGGCGTGCACGACCAGCCACGCGGCGGCCCCGCCCAGCAGGGGCGCGACCTCCTCCGGGGCCGCGCCGAGCAGCAGCCGCACCAGGGCGGAGACGCGGGCCGCGCCGGTGCCGCTCTGCTGCTCGCCGGTGAGCAGGGAGAGGAGCACGGCGGCCACGGAGGTGATCGTGTGCGTGCCGGGGTCGCGGCGGGGGGTGGCGACGGCGAGGGCGAAGCGGGGCGGTGAGCCGAGGGCGTGGGCGGTGAGGTGGGTGCCGTCGACCGTGTCCGTGGCGGAGGCCGGGGTGGGGGTGCGCGGGGAGAGCCCGGGGGGCTGCTGTGCCGGGGCGGCCGCAGGTGCGTCGTGGCCGGTCGCGCGGTTCCCCGCGCCCCTCGGGGGGTGGGGGTGCACCACCGCTGTCAGGGCGGCCAGGGCTCGGGTGACCGCCTGCCCCTGGTCGCGACCGGACGCCGCCAGCTCCGTGCCCTCCGGGCCGTACAGGACCGCCCGGCCCTCGACACGCCGGGCCAGTTGGCGCAGGACCGACCGGACCGGGTCGGGGCGGGACGCCGCCGCGGCGAGGCCCTGCTGGGCCTCCGTGACGCGGCGGAGCTCGGCGTGCCGCGCGCGGGCCATCAGCTGCCAGACCGCCCGCGCCACCCCGGAGAACGTGGTGCGCGGCGGGACCTCGACCAGGGGCAGCCCGTGCGCGTCGCAGGCGGCCACCAGGGCCCCCGGGACGGTGTCGTGGACCGGGGCGAGGCCGAAGCCGAGGGCCGCGCCGCCCGCCGCCACGATCCGCGAGACGTACGCGTCGAAGTAGGCGCCGGACCCGGCGCCCCCGGCGTCCTCCGGGGCGTCCGCCCCCGCCGAGGCCTCCGGGGCGTGCGACCCGGCCGCGCCCTCCGGGATGTGCACGCCCGCCGTCAGCAGCAGCTCGCCGCCGAGCAGGTACGGATGGGGGTCGGACAGCTCCGATGTGTGCGCCCCGTGGATCACCGTGCCACCGCCCGCCGGGCCCGCGATCTGCCGCAGCCCCAGGTCCTCGCGGGCGAGGAGGGCGGCGAGGGGTACGGCGGGGGTGGGCGGCACGGCCGGGAACACCGCGTCCGACATGATGTGCATTTCCTCCATCGGCAACGGCTCCAGTGGAGGAAACGTACACTTCGCAGCCGCTTGCCGGCCACCTACTGTCGAGGCACGCGCCCCCGCGCGCCCGCACCCCACCGCACGTACCGGCACCCACCTCCTGGAGAGCACGCGCCATGAGCAGCAACGAGAACCCGGCAGCCGGCGGCCACCCCCGCGGCCCCGTCGACTCCTCCCGCATCCCCCGGTACGCCGGCCCCGCGACCTTCGCCCGGCTGCCGCGCCTGGACGAGGTCGGCGGGCGGGCCGACGTCGCGGTCGTGGGCGTGCCGTTCGACTCGGGTGTCTCCTACCGTCCCGGCGCCCGGTTCGGCGGCAACGCCATCCGTGAGGCGTCCCGGCTGCTGCGCCCCTACAACCCGGCCCAGGACGCCTCCCCGTTCGCCCTCGCCCAGGTCGCGGACGCCGGTGACATCGCCGCCAACCCCTTCAACATCAACGAGGCCGTCGAGACCGTCGAGGCCGCCGCCGACGAACTGCTCGACAGCGGGGCCCGCCTGATGACCCTCGGCGGCGACCACACCATCGCACTGCCGCTGCTCCGCTCCGTCGCCAAGAAGCACGGCCCGGTCGCGCTGCTCCACTTCGACGCGCACCTCGACACCTGGGACACCTACTTCGGCGCCGAGTACACCCACGGCACCCCGTTCCGGCGGGCCGTGGAGGAGGGCGTCCTCGACACCTCCGCCCTCTCCCACGTGGGCACCCGCGGCCCGCTGTACGGCAAGCAGGACCTCACCGACGACGAGAAGATGGGCTTCGGGATCGTCACGTCCGCCGACATCTACCGGCGCGGCGCCGACGAGGTCGCCGACCAGCTGCGCCAGCGCATCGGCGACCGCCCGCTGTACATCTCCATCGACATCGACTGCCTCGACCCGGCGCACGCGCCCGGCACCGGCACCCCGGAGGCGGGCGGCATGACCTCGCGGGAACTGCTGGAGATCCTGCGCGGCCTGGCCTCCTGCAACCTGGTCTCCGCCGACGTCGTCGAGGTGGCGCCCGCGTACGATCACGCCGAGATCACCGCGGTGGCCGCCTCGCACACGGCGTACGAACTCACCACGATCATGTCCCGCCAGATCGCCGAGGCCCGCAAGGGGAACACGGCCGGGTGAACCGCGCCGGGCACCACGAGGAGAAGGCAGCGCAGTGACCCACGACCACGACCTGGTACTCCGTCCGACCGCCGCCCAGCGGGAGGCCGCGCTGAACCCTCCGCCCGGCCGCACCGGCGGGGACCTGGTCGTGGAGACCCTGGCCGGGCTCGGCGCGACCACGGTGTTCGGGCTGCCCGGCCAGCACGCCCTCGGCCTGTTCGACGCGCTGCGCCGCTCCGGCCTGCGCTACGTCGGCCTGCGCGTGGAGAACAACGCGGGGTTCGCGGCGGACGCGTACGGCCGGATCACCGGCGAGGCCGCCCCGCTGCTGGTGTCGACCGGTCCCGGCGCGCTGACCTCGCTGGCCGCGCTGCACGAGGCCGCCGCGGCCTCCGCCCCCGTCCTCGCCATCGGCAGCCAGGTCCCGACGGCGGGCCTGGGCGGCGGCCGCCACGGCTATCTGCACGAACTCCCCGACCAGGCGGCCTCGTTCCGGGGCGTCGTGAAGTCCGTGCACACCGTCCGCACGCAGTCGCAGATCCCGTCGGCGGTCGCCGCCGCCTGGGAGTCGGCGCTGACCGCCCCGCACGGCCCGGTGTGGGTGGAGATCCCGCAGGACGTCCTGCTCGCCGAGACGGTGATCCCGGTGGTGACGGGCGCCGACGCCTTCCCCGAGGAACTGCCCCCGCGCCCCGAACTGACGGCGGTGGCGGCCGAGCTGCTGGCGTCCGCCGCCCGCCCGGCGATCATCGCGGGCGGGGGAGTCGTACGGGCGGACGCGGCGGGCAAGCTGCGGCAGCTGGCGGAGCGGCTGTCGGCGCCGGTCGTGACCACGTTCGGCGGCAAGGGCGCCTTCCCGTGGACGCATCCGCTGTCGCTCCAGTCATGGCTGGAGGACCGGCACACCACGGACTTCCTGGAGGACGCGGACGTCCTGCTGGTCGTCGGCTCGGGTCTCGGCGAACTCTCCTCGAACTACCACACGTTCAAGCCCCGCGGCCGGGTCGTCCAGATCGAGGCGGACCTCGGCAAACTGGAGTCCAACCACCCCGCGCTGGGCATCCACGCCGACGCGCGGCTCGCGCTCCAGGCGCTGCTGGAGACGATCGAGGAGCCGAGGCAGGACGCGTCGGCGCCGGAGCGGGTGCGGGAGGTCCTGGCGAAGGTCCGCGCACGCATCGACGCCCAGGGACTCGCCCTCGAACAGGACCTGCTGGCGTCCGTCCGCCGGGCCCTGCCGTCCCGGGCGCCCTCCTTCTGGGACATGACGATCCTCGCGTACTGGGCGTGGTCGGCGTTCGACCCGCGGGGCGCCAACACCATGCACTCCGCGCAGGGTTCCGGCGGCCTCGGCTACGCCTTCCCGGCGGCCCTCGGCGCTGCCGTCGCCGACCCCACGACCCCCGTCCTCGCGGTCTCCGGCGACGGCGGCGCGCTGTACTCCGTCGCCGAACTGGCCACGGCCCGGCAGTACGACCTGAACGTCACGTGGCTGATCGTCGACGACGGCGGCTACGGCATCCTCCGCGAGTACATGACCGACTCGTTCGGCGCGACGACGGGCACGGAGCTGACCCGCCCGGACTTCGCGGCGCTGGCGGAGTCGTTCGGCGTGCCGGGGGTGCGGACGAGCCCCGAGACGCTCGCGGAGGACCTGGCGAAGGCGCTGGCCGCGCCGGGCCCTTCGGTGGTGGTGCTGCCGGCGGTGCTGCGGATGTTCGCGCCGACGCACGTCACCGGGTAGTACGACGGGCCGCCCGGAACTCCCGCTCCGGGCGGCCCGTCCGTGTCGCCGCCGAGCCGGTCAGCGCAGGGAGCTGCCGAACAGGGCGTTCGTGTACGGGGCCGAGAGGTCCTTCGGGCCGAAGGCCAGGGCCGACTTCGTGGTGAGGCCCGACGCGGTGCCGCGCAGGAGCCAGACGGCGCCCTGGGAGGCGTTCTCGGCGATGGACGCGGCGGCCAGGTCGCGGTGGCCGTCGCCGTTGACGTCGAGCAGGGCCGTCGTGGCGCCGAACTGGTCGTTCGCCTCGGCGACGCCGGGGACGCCCGCGGTGTTCTGGTGGAAGACCTGGGCGCCGGTGCCGGTGAGGCCCGCGGCGCTGCCGCGGAGCAGGGCGACCGAGCCGGCGTCGGCGATGCTGCCGATGTCCTCGCCCTCGATGCCGAGCGCGACGTCCGCGTAGCCGTCGCCCGTGACGTCGGCGACGGACACGGCGGAGCCGAGGCGGTCGCCCTCCTCCTGGGCGCCCGGGAAGCCCGCAAGGCCCTGGTCGAAGGTGTGGGTGTTCGCCTCGGTGAGGCCCGCGGCGGAGCCGTACGCGATACGGGCCTTCTCGGACCAGTCGTCGGCGCCGACCACCAGGTCGTGGTAGCCGTCGCCGTTCACGTCGCCGACGCCGGTGCCCGCGTCGCCGCCCGTGGTGTCGCCGGGCGCCTGGCCGCGGGTGAAGCCGGTGGCGCCGCCGCCCATGAGCAGACGGTTCCCCCAGGTGCCGTCGCCGGTGTAGACCCACTGGACGAGGTCGTCGCGGCCGTCGCCGTCGAAGTCGCCCACCTCGCCGGAGACCACCGGGCCGGTGATGGAGGAGGGGCCGTCCTCGCAGCCGCCGCCGGTCGCGCAGGAGGCGTCCTCCTCGGACCAGCCCCACCACAGCGACTTGTCGAGCAGCGGCAGTACGGCCGTCGGCTTGCCGTCGCGCTTGATCGGGCCCTTCCACAGCGCGGCCGGGGCGCCCGACGGGTCGTCACCGCTGACCCGCTGCGCGGAGAACAGCGCCAGGTCGGTCCTGCCGTCGCCGTCGAAGTCACCCGCCTGGGGCGCGGCCCCGTAGGCGATGGCGGTGCCACCGGTCAGGCCGGACGCGGAACCCCACAGGATCACCGAGCCCTCCTTGCCGCCCGCGATCACCAGGTCGCCGTAGCCGTCGCGGTCCAGGTCGGCCTTGGCGAACGACGTGCCGAACAGCTGGTTCTGGGTGGCGGCCCCCGGTATCCCGCTGGTCGAACGGCTGACGATCTTCTTGTTGGCCGTCGACAGCCCCTTCGCCGAGCCGTACGTCACCGCCACGTACCCGGCCTTCGTCCTGCCGGACACCGTCGCGCCCGGCGCTCCGACGACCAGGTCGGCGTAGCCGTCCCCGTTGAAGTCGTCCGCGGCCGGGACGGAGGTGGTGGCGGCCGACGCGGAGCCGGAGCCGGTCAGCACCACCGAGGCGGCCAGCGGTACGGCCAGGAGGGCGCTGCTGATCCTGCGTCGGGTGGCTCGGGGTGCTCGGGACATGGGCGGTGCCTTTCGAGTCGGTCATGACAGTTGTTGCTCAGGAAGTGCGACTCGAACGGAGGGGCGGGGGTTGTACGGCGGACGTGTCCTTCTTTCCGGTCGGGCTTTCCGGTCGGGCCTCGGGCTTTCGGGTCGGGCCTCGGGCTTTCCGGTCGGGCTTTCCGGTCGGGCCCGCGGACGCGCGGGGTGGCGGTAGCCGGCGGGCTCCCGGCCGTGCGTCGGCCGGGAGCCCGCGCGGCACGGTGCCGCTGCTACCAGATCGCCTCGACCCACTCCGGGTGGTCGATGAACGGGTTCCGGTTGCCCTGGTAGTCGCTGTAGATGAGGTCGTTGCGGCGCTCCTCCCACGCGTCCGGCGGGTCCTCGTCGTTCCATGCCTTCAGGACGGAGAGGCGGCCGTGGAAGCGGGTGCCGCCGTTGTCGACGGAGTCGTTGGGCTCCAGGTTGGGCCAGCCGTCGTCGCCCTCGTAGCGGACCGCCATGTAGAGGATCATGCGGGCCACGTCGCCCTTGACCGCGTCGCGCGGTTCGAAGGAGTTCGCGTCGACGAGGCTGCCGCCGCTGTTGGTGAAGGCGCTGCCGCCGTTGTCGAAGTCGAGGTTGCCGCGCCGGGCGTTGACCTGGACGTCCTCGGCGCGCAGGTGGTGCAGGTCGGTGCCGGGGCCCGCGGAGGTGCCGAAGTCGCCGTGAGACTGGGCCCACACGTGCTCGCGGTTCCAGTTGCCGGTGCTGCCGCCGTTGAGGGACTTGCTGCGGGAGATGCCGCTGTACAGCAGCTTGACGTTGCTGCTGTTGTTGGGGTCCTGGTCGGTGACCTTCAGCGCGTTCCAGACCGCCGAGTACGAGATGGCCGTCTGGTCGCTGATGATCGTGTGCAGGGAGGACTTCAGCGCCGTGCCGGTCTTGCCGATCGCGTTCGCGTAGTACGTGTCGTCGTACGCCGTCGTCGTGGCCGAGGCGGGGGCGGCGGTGGCCGCCGGCAGGACGAGACCGGCGAGCACGGCCGACGTCGCGAGCGCGACCGTCTTCCAACTGCGTATCCGCGCAGCAGGCATGAGGGGGTGTCCCTTCCCGGAGGGCCGCGTGGAACGAGGGGTGGTTCGGGGAGTCTCGGTCTACGCGGGTTGACTTGTGGGCCACCGAGAGATTGGCATGGACGGGTCATTCCGTGTGTAACCGGCGGGGGGCGGTTCGGTGACGTTTTTGAGAACGCGTCATCTTCCGTGCGCCCACGGTTCCCCGCGTGCCCCGGGCGAAGGGGAGACCCTCATTGACGTGCGGCGTCAGGCGTGCTGCGGGCCGACGGGCGGAGGCGCCGCGGCGGTGGACGGCGTGGCGGTGGACGGCGTGGCGGTGGACGGCGTGGCGGTGGACGGCGTGGCGGTGGACGGCGTGGCGGTGGACGGCGTGGCCGGGAGGTCCAGCAGCGTCAGGTAGTGGCTGACGTGGGCGGCGGCGTGCAGCATGGCGACGCCCTGTGCGGTCAGCCGGCGCTGCCAGTCGCCGAGGGAGGCGGCGAGGGCGTCCGTGCCGCCGGCCGTGCGGATCCGCCGGACCACGGCGGCGATGTGGGCCGGCGGATGGCCGCCGCGCCGCAGCAGATGGGCCAGCTCGGCGTCGCGGACGTCGTCGGCGCGGAAGACGCGGTACCCGGTGGCCGGGTCGCGCGCCGGGGCGAGGATGCCGGCCTCCTCCCACTTCCGCAGCGTGGCCGGGGTGACGCCCAGGTGACGGGCCAGCTCCCCGACGGTCCGGTTCCGGTGCGCGCCCTGCCCCGTCGCCCCCGTCGTCCCCGTCGCCCCTGTCACCCCCGTCGGGCCGGTGGGCGCTGTCGGTCCCGTCCGCTCCGCCGTCAGCCGGCCGAGGTCGTGCCGTACCGCCGCGAGGGTCTCCCGGTCGCGCAGCAGTCCGCTGTGGCCGCGGTCGACGAGGGCCAGCGCGTCGTCCAGCGCGCCGCCGTGGAGCGCGCGCATGATGCGGCCGCCGGTCCCGTGCCCGTACGCCCGGACGAGGGCGAGGAAGGTGCGCAGGGCCGCCGCGTGCACCTCGGTGTAGACGCGGTAGCCGCTGTCCGTGCGCTCGGCGGGCGGGAGGAACCCGTCCCGCTCGTAGTTGCGGACCGCCTGGGCCGAGAGGCCGTGCTCACGCGCGAGATCGGAAGGTCGCAGGCTCGTCATCGTTTGAGACTTTATGGTCATGTCGCACCGCCGTGCACACGGAATGCGGCACCAAGTCTCAACCGGACATTCAAAGATACGGTGGAGGCTCATGAGTCAGGACATCCGAGACTTCGTGCCCCCGTCGTGCGGCCTTCTGGCGCTCGGCGAACCCACCCACCAGGAACCGGCCTTCGCGCGGCTGCGCAACGACCTGTTCGCCGAACTGGTCGAGCACGGCTTCCGCTCCGTCGCGCTGGAGACCGACCGCGTGGCCGCGCTCGCCGTGGACGACTTCGTCCGGGAGGGCACCTCCACCCTCGACACGGTGCTGCGCGAGGGCTTCTCCCACGGCTTCGGCGCACTGGACGGCAACCTGCGGCTGGTCACCTGGATGCGCGCGTACAACGAGGGCCGGGCGCCCGGGGAGCGGCTGACGTTCCACGGCTTCGACGCCCCGTTGGAGACCATGAGCGCCCCCAGCCCCCGCCCCTACCTCGAACACGTCGCCGCGTACCTGCGGCACGGCCCGGCCCCCGGCCCGGACCTCGACTTCGCCCACCTCGTGGGCGACGACGAGCGGTGGAGCCGCACGGAGGCGGTCCTGGACCCCGCCCGGTCGGTCGGCGGCACGGCCGACGCCGCCCGGCTGCGGGTCATCGCGGAGGACATGCTCGCCGCACTGTACGAACGCGCGCCGGAACTCGTCGCGGCGACCTCGCGGGACGCCTGGAACCGGGCCCGGATCCACCTCACCGCCGTCATCGGTCTGCTGCGCTACCACCGGGAGGCGGCCCGGCGCATCGAGGAGGGCGCGCGGGTGACACGGCTGTGCGTCACCCGGGACATGCTCATGGCCCGCAACCTCCTCGACATCCGCCGGACCGAGGCCCGCCGCGGCCCGACCCTGGTCTTCTCCCACAACCTCCACCTGCAGCGGAACCCCGGCACCCTGCGCATGGGGGACACGGAGGTGAACTGGTACGGCGCCGGGGCCGTCGTGGCCTCACTGGAGGGCGAGCGGTACACCTTCGTCGCCGGCAGCCTCGGCCGCAGCGACGCCATCGCGCTCGGCGAACCCGACCCCGACACCTACGAGGGCGGGCTGCAGCGCCGGGTCGGCACCTGGGCCCTGGCCCCGGCCGCCGCGATCCCGGACGCCCGCACCCGGACCGACACCACACCGCCGCAGGGATACTTCCCTCTCGACCGGGCGACTCTGGACGGCGCGGACGCCGTCCTGCACATCACGGCGGGCTGAGGTCCCGGCGGGCGGGGCGGGTCGGGCGAGGCAACCACCAGGGGGGCCCTTTCGTCTTCCTTTCCGGGCCTGCAACCCTGTGTACGACAGGTGACCAGCCCACCGACCCGACCCGTTCACCGGAGAACCCATGCCGTCCAGCGCGAAGAGACCCAGCCGACTGAACGACACCGTGGCCGCATAAGTTGATATCCATAGCCTCGCGGGTGTTCTCGCGAATACGCAGCGGCACCTCCTCCGTCGAAGGGCGCCGGGCCCGCGTCCTGCTGTGGGCCGCGGTGGGCGTGACGGCGCTGGGATTCTTCGTCGCGTTGGAGATCGCCGCCCGCCACTACGGTGTGCCGGGGCCGCTCACCAACCAGGCGCGGGAGGTGGTGTTCGCCCCCAAGTCGGGTCCGTTGCTGTACGCCAGCATGGCGCTGACGATGGTGGTGCTCACCTGGCGGCAACGGCTGATCGCGGCCGCCGTCGCCGTCGGCATCGACGTCGTCTTCTTCCTCGTGCGGTGGGCCGCCGGCGCCGACATGATGTTCGGCAACGGCGCGCTGTGGGTGATCCTCGGCTGCGCCGTGGTCGCCGTCACCCGCCGCACCGGCCGGGAGAGGACCCTGCTGCTCAAGGGGGTCGGGCTGGGGCTGCTGCTGGTGGCCGGCCGCAAGACCGGTGACACGTGGCTGCTCATCACGTCCAAGACCCAGCCGCTGGTGCTCGACCAGTACCTGGCCTCCGCCGACCACGCGCTGGGCAACCCGTCGTGGCTGATGGGCCGGCTGGTCCGGGTCACCGGACCGGTCGGCACCCACCTCCTCGACTGGATCTACATCCAGCTCGCGGTGGCCGCCGTCGCCGTCGCCCTCTACCAGCTCCGCCATGTGGCGGCCGAACGCCGCTTCCCCCGCCACCACCTGGTGCGGACCTTCCTGGTGATCGGCCTCCTCGGCCCCGGCATCTACATGATCTTCCCGGTGGTGGGGCCGGTCTTCGCCTACGGCGCCGGCGCCATGGGAACCGGCGGCGAGCCCTGGGCCCTGGCCAGCCTGTGGCCGCACACGGCCCCGCCGATCGGCGCCCCCGAGGCGATGCCGTACGACGGGATCACCCCGCGCAACTGCATGCCCAGCCTGCACACCGCGTGGGCCACCGCGATCTTCCTGCACTCCCGCGGCGGCCCCCGCGCCCTGCGCTGGGCGGGCACGTTCTGGCTGGTCGCCACGCTCTGCGCGACGCTCGGCTTCGGCTACCACTACGGCGTGGACCTCATCGCCGGTGTGGTGTTCACCCTCACCATCGAGGCGGCCCTGCGCACCTACGACCGGGGCTGGGACCGCTCGGGACTCCAGATGGTCGCCTACGGCGCGGCGGTGTTCGTGGCGCTGCTGGTGTCGTACCGCTGGCTGCCGGAGGAGATGGCCCGCTACCCGTGGGCGGCGGGACCGATGCTGCTCACCGCCATGGGGTCCGTGATCTACGGTTACGCGCGCACCGTCGGGCGGTGGGAGCCGAAGGCCGCGCCGCTGCCCCGGCCGGAACGCCGGCTCGAACTGGTGTGAGCGGCGCGGCGGGCCCGTCTCAGCCCTTCAGCCGCTCACCCAGCTCGTCGAGGTCGGCCACGAACCACGTCTGACGGTTGCGGTTGCACTCGCGGACGAAGTCCCGCAGGGCCGTACTCGCCGTCGTGTGGCGGGAGATGTCGCCGACGACGGCGAGACCCGTGCGGTACTGCGCGAACTTCTGCACGATGTCACCGGCGACCCGCGTCCGCAGCTGGAAGAACGACGCGTCGAGCCGCTCCACCGGGACGGCGACCCAGGCGGCCCCGTGGTACCCGGCGTCGCCGATGAGGTCCAGCACGTCGCTGTCGCGGGCGATGGGTTCGCCCTCGGGGGCGCACAGGAGGACGGGCACGTCGTTAAGGGTCCGCAGGGTGATCGTCATGGACGCCGAGCCTATGTGCCGGCCGGACCCCGGGCGACGGGTTTCCCGGCCGCTACTTGCTGTGGACGAGCTGGATCAGGTTGCCGCAGGTGTCGTCCAGGACGGCGGTGGTGACCGGGCCCATCTCCAGCGGCGGCTGGGTGAAGCGCACCCCGAGCGCCGTCAGGCGGTCGTACTCCGCGGGGACGTCGTCCACGGCGAAGGACGTGGCCGGGATGCCGTCCTCGGTCAGGGCCGCCTTGTACGGCCGCACCGCCGGGTGGCCGGAGGGCTCCAGCAGCAGCTCGGTCCCCTCGGGCTCCTCCGGGGAGACCACGGTGAGCCACCGGTCCGTGCCGCCCATCGGGACGTCGTGCTTCTTCACGAAGCCCAGCACGTCCGTGTAGAAGCGCAGGGCCTTCTCCTGGTCGTCGACGAAGACGCTGGTGATGTGGATCCTCATGGTGTGCTCTCCGGTCCGTCGGGCCTGAGCCATCGGGTCATGACGCGCTCCAGCGGCTCGGTGTTCAGGTCGTGGAACTTGTAACGGCCCTGGCGGCGCGTGACGACCAGACCCGCCGATTCCAGGACGGCCAGATGCTGGCTGATCGCCTGCCGGGACAGCCCCAGACCGTGCCGGGCGACCAGCCGCCCGCATATCTCGAACAGCGTCTGCCCGTCCCGTTCCACCAGCTCGTCGAGGATGCGCCGCCGGGTCGGGTCGGCCAGCGCCTTGAACACATCCTCCGCCATGCCGACCACGATAGGCAAGAGTTCACTTGCCTATCAAGCGGGTATGGGGGGCGGGCCGGGGCGCCGCCCGGAGGTGAACCCGGACGCGCCGCACCCGTCGTGCCCGCTCCGCCGGCCGGTCAGATGCCGAACGGCGCCGCGTAGCGCACGGTGCCGCTCGGCAGGGGGTGCGCGGGGTCGAGGGCGAGGGCCATCAGCGCCTCGTCGGGGACGTCGACGGTCAGGCGGATGCCGTGCGGCGAGGCGCGGCTGAAGCCGAACCGGGGGTAGTACTCCGGGTGGCCGAGGACGACGACGAAGCGTTCGCCCCTCGACGTGGCGGCCCGCAGCGCGGCCCGGACGGCCGCCGCCCCCGCGCCGGTCCTCTGACGGTCCGGCAGGACCGCCACCGGGCCCAGGCACAGGGCCGGAACGCTGTCGATGTGGCAGCGGGTCAGCAGCGCGTGGCCGACGACCGTGCCGTCCTCCCCGGTGGCGACGACCGACAGGCCGTCGATCCAGCCGGGGTCGGCGCGCAGCGCCTCGACGAGGTCGGCCTCCTCGGGCCGCCCGAACGCCGCCAGGTTGACGGTGCGGACGGCGGGAACGTCCGCCTCGGTCTCGGCGCGCGTGGTCCACGACTGGGGCATGGCGGGTGGATATCCGTTTCGTCGGAGTTCTGGGGGATGTCGCCCCGGGACGCTAGCACCGGCCGCGCAACCGTGCCGGGAATTGCGAACGGGAGTGCAACTATCGGACACCCTTGCGAGTCGAGTGAGGTGAACGTGCCACGAGTGCGTTCGCTGCCACTCAAGGGGGAAACCTTCATGACTCACCGGATGTCCCGGACACACCGGACGTCCCGCGGCACCCGTGTGCTCGCCACGGGCATAGGGGTCGGACTGCTCGCACCGCTGTCCGTCGCGCTCGCGCCGAACGCGGCGGCCGCGCCGCCGCCGGTCACCTGCACCTCGGACCGGGCGGGGCTGGCCGAGAAACTCCAGAAGGACATCGCGGCGGCGGTCGCCGAGCGCAAGGGCACCATCGCTGTCGGGGTCCACGACCGGACCACGAACACCACCTGCACCCTGCGCGGCAGTTCCGCCTACGACTCGGCCAGCGTGGTGAAGGTCACCGTCCTCGCGGCGCTCCTGTGGGACGCCAAGAAGACCGACCGGTACCTCACCGACCGCGAGACCAGGCTCGCCACCGCGATGATCACCAAGTCCGACAACGCCGCCACCAGCACGCTGTGGAAGCAGCTCGGCATGACCAAGATCAAGGGCTTCCTGACGGCCGCCAGGATGACCCAGACCAAGCCCGGCGCGAACAACTACTGGGGCCTCACCCAGATCACGGTCCGCGACGAGCAGCGGCTGCTCGCGCTGCTCGCCGGGAAGAACACCGTCCTCGGCGACAACGCCCGCGCCTACGTCCTGAAGCTGATGAACCAGGTCGTCTCCGCGCAGCGCTGGGGCACCCCGGCCGGGGCGCCGTCCTCGGTGAGGACGCACGTCAAGAACGGCTGGCTGTCGCGGGCCACGCACGGCTGGCGGGTGCACTCCGTCGGCGTGTTCCAGGGCGGCGGCCGGGACTACCGCATCACCGTCCTCACCCACGGCAACCCCGACATGACGTACGGCGTGAACAGCATCCAGGCCGTCGCCAAGGTCGTCCACAAGGACCTGGTGCCCGTGACCGGCGCGGCGAGCGCGCGGCGCTACGTGCCGACCAGCGACCCCCAGGAGGCGTTCCCGGCGGTGCCGCCCGCCGGCTGACCCGGCGCCCCGCCGGCCGGCGGACACCCGCCGGCCGGTGCCCGCCCGGTCGCCGTCGACGTCCGACCAGCGTCGACGGCGGATCCGGGCGGGCGTCAGCGGCTCGTCAGCACGACGAGCCGCTGCGTCGCCCGGGTCATCGCCACGTAGTGGTCCACCGCTCCCTCGACGCCGGTGCCGAAGTCCCGCGGGTCGACGAGGACGACCAGGTCGAACTCCAGGCCCTTCGCCAGCTCGGGGGTCAGGGAGCGGACCCGTGGGGTCGCCCGGAACGAGGGATCGCCGATGACACAGGCGATCCCCTCGCCGTGAGCGGCGAGCCACTCGTCGAGGATCGCGTCCCGCCGCTCGACACCCGCGTGCAGGACGGGCACGCCGCCGCTGCGGATGGACGTCGGGACGTTGGCGTCCGGCAGCACCGCCCGGATCACCGGCTCGGCCTCCGCCATGATCTCCGCCGGGGTCCGGTAGTTGATGGTCAGGGAGGCCAGCGCGACCCGGTCCAGACCGATCCGCTCCAGCCGCTCCCGCCACGACTCCGTGAACCCGTGGCGGGCCTGGGCCCGGTCACCGACGATGGTGAAGCTCCGCGACGGGCAGCGCAGCAGCAGCATCTGCCACTCCGCGTCGGTCAGTTCCTGCGCCTCGTCCACCACGATGTGCGCGAACGGCCCGGCCAGCAGATCCGGGTCGGCGGCGGGCACCTCGGCCTCGTCGACCAGGCTGACCCGCGCGTCCTCGCCGCGCAGCATCACCACCAGGCCCTCCCCGTCGTCCCCGTCGGCGCCGGAGACGGCCGCCGCCTCGATCAGGTTGTCGACGACCTGCTCCATGCGGACGCGCTGCGCGGCGAGGACGGCCTCCCGGCGGCGCCTGCGCCGGGCCGTCTCCGGGTCGCCGAGCCGCTGCCGGGCCGCGTCGAGGAGCGGCAGGTCGGACACCGTCCACGCCTGCGGGTCTCCCGTCCGCCGCAGCCTGCGGACGTCGTCGGGCCCGAGCCAGGGCGCGCACCTGCGCAGATAGGCGGGGACCGTCCACAGGTCCGCGACCAGGTCGGCCGCCTCGATCAGCGGCCACGCGCGGTCGAGGGCGGCCAGCAGGTCCCGGTCCCGCGCCAGCGCCTTCCGCAGCCGGTCGGGCGAGGTCTCGTCCTGCCTGTCCACCAGGATCGTGAGGAGCGCGTCCCGCACCTGCTCGCGTGCCTCGTTGTGCGGGGTGCCGGGCTCGGCCGCCGCGAACGCCTCGGCCCAGTCGTCGGGGCTCACCCACACGTCCGACCACGGGGTCTCGACCAGCAGCCCCTCGGTGGGCGGCTCCTCGTAGAACCGGACGGCCTCCTCGATCGCCTTCACCATGGCGCCGGACGCCTTCAGCCGGGCCACCTCCGGGTCGGTCTCGACCCCGGCGCCCGCGCCCTCGGCGACCAGGTCCCGCAGCACGCAGATCTGCACCCCCTCCTCACCGAGACTCGGCAGGACGTCGGCGACGTACGACAGGTAGGGCCGGTGCGGGCCGACGAACAGGATGCCGCCGCGGCGGTGGTCGACGCGGGGGTCGGCGTGCAGGAGGTAGGCGGAGCGGTGCAGGGCGACGACCGTCTTGCCGGTGCCGGGACCGCCGTCGACGACGAGGGCACCCCGGGAGCCCGCGCGGATCACGGCGTCCTGGTCGGCCTGGATGGTGCCGAGGACGTCCCGCATCCGCTCCGACCGGTTGCCGGCGAGACTGGCGATGAACGCGGACTGGTCGTCGAGCGCGGCATGCCCCTCGAACCCCTCCGGGGTGAACACCTCGTCCCAGTAGTCGCTGATCCGGCCGTCCGTCCAGCGGTACCGGCGGCGGCTCGCCAGACCCATCGGCTGGGCGTGGGTCGCCCCGAAGAACGGCTCCGCGGCGGGGGACCGCCAGTCGATCAGCAGTCGGCGGCCCGTGCTGTCGGTGAGGCCGAGCCGTCCGACGTAGACGGGCTCGGCGCCGTCCGCGCCGACCATGCGGCCGAGGCACAGATCCAGTCCGAAGCGGCGCAGGGTGCGCAGCCGGGCGCTCAGCCGGTGGATCTCCGCGTCCCGGTCCATCGCCTGCCTGCCCGTGCCGCCCGGCGCCCGGCGCTCGGCGGCGAGCCGGGCGGACACCTCGGCGATCGTCTGCTCCAGGCACTCCGCGACGGCCGCCAGGTGCCGTTCGTCACCGGCGATCAGCGCCGGGTCGGCCTTGGCGGCGAGGCGCTCGGGAAGGTCGAACGCGCTGGTGGACAGGGAGTTCACGACGGCTGACTCCGATCTGGGGCGGACCCGGATGTGCGGTGCGGGTGGGGGAGGTGGGGCGGGAGCGGGGGTGGGGGGGCTGGGGGGAGGACGGTGCACGCGACCCTGAGGGGCGCTCCCCGATGTCCGGTCTTCCCGTCGTTCACGGCTTCGGCCGGTGATTGTGCGGGACGGAGGGGGCCTTGCCGCAAGGCCCCCCTTGCGCTATACGTTGAGAGTGGCAAGGAGTCCGTGACTCCTTGCCTTCGCCGTTTTCCGAGGTCCGAACCGGCCGGATCCGGCCGGTTCGGACCGGTTCACGGGACCCACCCCGACGGCACCGAGCCGCCCTACGGTGACCGCCATGCGCCCGACAGCCCCGTCGACGACCCGCCCGCGGACCGTCCTGGCCGCCACCGCCGGTCTCGCCGCGGCCGCCGGCCTCACCGCCGCCGGTCCTGAACCGCCCGCGCTCGAACGCCGGTCCTGAGCTGTCCGCTCTCAACTGCCTTTCCTGAACGGCTGGTCCTGAGCTGTCCGCTCTCAACTGCCTTTCCTGAACGGCTGGTCCTGAGCTGTCCGCTCTCAACTGCCGTTCCTGAACCGCCGGCCCTGAACCGTCCGTCCTCAACTGCTCAATCTGAACCGCCGGTCCTGAAATGTTTGTCCTCAACTGCCGTTCCTGAAATGCCCGTTCGTGCCCGGTGGCCGTCGCGGGAGGGGTCGCGTGAACCGTTGCGGCACCCTCGTCCGATGAGGGGGTGTGAGCGACATGAAGCGGGGGAGTCCGGGCGACGCCGAGCTGATGCGGGCCGTCGCGGACGGCGACCGTCGCGCCTTCGAGGAGCTGTACCGCCACTACGCGCCGTGGCTCGTGCTGCGGCTGCGCGGGCGGTGCTCCGACCCGGTGCTGGTCGACGACGTGGTCCAGGAGACGTTCCTCGACGTGTGGCGGGGAGCGGCCCGCTACCACCGGGAGGGCGACGTGGCGGGCTGGCTGTGGCGGATCGGGTCGCGTCGGCTGGTGGACGCGCTGCGCGGCGACGGCGCCCGCGGCCGGCTGCGGCAGGCACTGGCCCGGCTGCGCCACCGCGACGAGGCGTCCGCCGAGGAACAGGTGCTGGCCCGGGTCCGCCACGGCGACCTGGCGGGCTCGCTCGCCGCGCTCTCGCCGGAACTGCGGGCGGTGCTCCAGGCCACGGTGATCGACGGACTGACGACCCGTGAGGCGGCCGTCCTGCTGGGCATCCCGCCCGGCACGGTCAAGACCCGGGCCATGCGCGCCCGGAGGCAACTGCGGGAGGGCCTGGCATGAACTGGCACACGGACGACGCGGACCTGCGGGAGTACGCCGCCGGAGTGCTGGCGCCGCCCCGGCTGTGGTCCGTCGAGACCCATCTCGCCGCCTGCGCCGACTGCCGGACGGCACTCGGGTCCCATGTCCCGGCCGCCGGGACCGACCTGGGCTGGGCCCGGCTCGACGCCGCGCTGGACGCCCCGCGGCCCGGCCCCGCCGAGTCGCTGCTGGTCCGGTGCGGGGTCGCCGACCACACCGCGCGGCTGCTCGCGGCGACCCCGCTGCTGCGCGGCTCCTGGCTCGGCGCCGTGGCGCTCACCCTGGCCCTCGCGGTCTGCGTGGCGCTCGCCGCGTCCCCGCTGATGCTGCTGGCCACGGCGCCGCTGCTGCCGCTGGCGGGGGTGGCGTTGTCCTTCGGACCCGGCCTCGACCCGATGTACGAGACGGCCGTCGTCGCGCCGATGCACGGCTTCCGGCTGCTCATGGTGCGGACCGTAGCCGTGCTCGCCACGACGACGCCCCTGAGCGCGCTGGCGAGCCTGGCGCTGCCGTCGCTCGGCCTCGCGGCCCTCGGCTGGCTGCTGCCCGCCCTCGCGCTCACCTCGACCGGCGTCGCGCTGTCCGCCCGGCTGGGGCCCGTCCTCGCGCCCGCGCTGGTCGGCGGCGCCTGGGCCGCGCTGGTGGCGCTGAGCCGTCTGCTGGCCTCCGGCACACCGCTGCCCTTCACCGCCGAGGGCCAGGGCGGGGCGGCGGCGCTCGCCGTGGTGGCGACGGTGCTGCTGGTGGCGGCACGCGACCGCTTCGACGGCGGGGTCCTGCCCGGACCGTCCCTCCGCTCCTCGCGAACCCTTCGATCCGCAGCCAGGAGGCTGTCATGACACGACCCACGGTCTCGGCCGCCGGCCTGACCCTGAGCTACCGCGGCACCAGGGCCGTCGACGAGGTGACGCTGCGGCTCACCGAGGGCGTCACGGGCCTGCTCGGACCGAACGGCGCGGGCAAGACGACGCTGCTGCGGATCCTCGCGACGGCGACCGCGCCGGACAACGGCGCGTTCACGGTGCTCGGCCACGACCCGAGCACCGTCGCCGGCCGGCAGGACGCCCGCCGGGTCCTCGGCTACCTGCCGCAGAACCCCGGCTTCCACCCGGACTTCACCGCCTTCGAGTTCGTCGACTACGTGGCCGTCCTCAAGGAGCTGACGGACCGGCGGACCCGGCACGCCGAGGCCCGCCGGGTGCTGGACGCGGTCGGGCTCGCGGACGTGCGCGGAAAGAGGATCCGGAAACTCTCCGGCGGCATGAAGCAGCGCGTGGCGCTGGCCGCCGCCCTGGTCGGCGACCCCGGCTTCCTCGTCCTGGACGAGCCCACGGTCGGCCTGGACCCGGAGCAGCGGATGCGGTTCAGGGAGCTGATCGCGGAGGCCGGCGAGGGCCGTACGGTGCTGCTGTCCACCCACCAGACCGAGGACGTGGCGATGCTGTGCCACCGGGTGGTGGTCATGGACCAGGGGCGGGTGCGGTTCGACGGCACCCCGGCGGAGCTGACGGCGGTGGCGGACGGCCGGGTGTGGCGCAGCGCGGAGCGCCATCCGGGCGCCCGGGCCGGCTGGCGCACCGGCACCGGCGAGTTCCGCAACGTCGGGGACCCGCCGGAGGGCGCCCGCCCGGCCGAGCCGACGCTGGAGGACGGCTATCTGCTGACCCTCGGCGGCGACCCGGTGGCGGAGGCGGCGGTATGACGGCCCTGACCCGGACCCCGGTCACCGCCCCCGCGCCGCCGTCGGCCCGGCAGGGCCTGCGGGCGGTGCTCGCGCTGGCCCGCGTGGAGGCGCGGCGCCTGCTGCTGCACCCGTTGGTGCTGGTCGCGCTGGCCGGGTACCTGGCGCTGCTGCTGTGGCCGGGCGGCGAGCCCGAGGACGCCTACCCGGTCCTTCAGGACATCGACCGCGAGACACAGCTCGGCCAGCTGCTGCTGGGGCTCGCGGTGATGATCGCCGCGAACCTGGGGGTGCTTCGCTCGCACCGGCGCGGCACCGACGGCTCCTTCGCGGTGCTGGTGGTGCGGCCGTGGCGGCGCACCTGCGCGCACGTCCTGTCGGTGCTGCCGACGGTGCTCGTCGGGGCGCTGCTCGTGGCCGGGCAGTTCACCGCCGAGGCGCTGAAACCCGGTGCGGTCGGCCACGGCTCGGTGTTCGAACTGGTGACCGGTCCGCTGCTGGTCCTGCTGCTGGGTGTCCTGGGCGTCCTGCTGGGCCGGGTGGTGCGGTCGTCGTTCGCGGCCCCGCTCGCCGCGGTCGCCGTCATCGCCGTCTCGTTCGTCTTCGTGGCCGGGTCCGGCAGCCCGGCCTGGGTGCGCGGCATGACGCCGCTCCTCTTCGACGAGGGCGCCCGGCCGTTGCCGTCCGCCCTCCAGGGGCGGCCCGCGGGCCGGCACGCCCTGTACCTGCTGGCGCTCGCGGTGCTGGCGGCGGCGGGCGCCGTCCGGGCGAGCGGCGGCCGGACCAGGGCCGTACGGGTCACCGCGCTCACGGCGCTCGGCGCGGTCGTGGCCGCCGTCGTGCTCCAGGGCACGGCACCGTCGGACGCGGTGCGCGAGGCACGCGAGGTGGCGACCCGTGACCCCGCCGAGGTGCAGGACTGCGAGCGGCGCGGGCCCACGACGTACTGCGCGTTCCCCGAGTTCACACCCTGGATCGACGAGTGGGCCCGGGTCACCGACCGGGTGCGGTCACTGGCCGGCGGCTCCGGCGCGGAACAGGCGCTGACCGTACGGCAGAAGGTCGCCGCCCTCGACGGGCCGTCCGGCACCGGGGAACCGTCGCCCGCCGCGCCCGGCGAGGTCACGGCGAGCACCGCCTGGGGCGGGGAACGCGAACTGGAGTTCGCGGCGAGCGTCGCCCGGGGGCTCGTCGTCGGCCACGAGCGCCACGCGGGGGCGTACTGCGACGCGCGGGGCGTGCTCACGGTGTGGCTGGCGATCCACGCGACCCGCGACGGCGAAGCCCTGTTCGCCGAGACCGGCAACGCCTACGACAGTCCCGGCGTGATCCACGCGCCGGTCACCGCGATCGCCCTGCGGGACCGCGAACTCACCGTCGTCCAGCGGCTGCTGGCCCTGCCGCGGGAGCGGGTGGGACGCGCCGTGCGGGCGCACTGGGCGGAGCTGTCCGCCGCCGGTACGACCACCGACCGCGCGGCCGCCGTGCTGGGCGTCACCGCCCCGGCCGAGACGGCCGCCGACCGGGCATGGAGGTGCGCGTGAGGCGGCGCGCGGCGGTGGCCCTGGCCCTGGCCCGGCCCACGGTGCGGTCCCTGCCGTGGCGGCTGCTCGGGGGCGGCTGGGCGCTCGGGGTGGCCGTCGCCGCCGTACCGGCCCTGTTCGCGCTGCACCTCCCGGCGGCGGTCCTCGCCGACGTGGCGCGGGTGGCGGCGCTGTGCGGGGCGGTCGGAACGGCGTTCGCGCTGGACGACCCGGCCCGGCACACCACCGGGACCGTTCCCGTGCCGCGCCCGCTGCGGCAGACGCTGCGGGTGGCCGTGGCCGGGCTCGCGGGCGCGCTCTGGTGGGCGGCGGTCCTCGGCGCCGTACGGGCGGGCGCCGACGCCGGGACCTGGGCCGGGGTGCCCGCCGGAGCCCTCACGGTCGAGGCCGCGGCGCTGTCCGGGCTGGCGCTGGCGCTCGCCGGGGCGGCGGTCCGCTTCAGCGCGGTCCGGCTGCCCGGCCCGGCGGTCGCCGCCGCGCTGCCCGCGCCGCCGGTCGCGGCGGCCGTGTTCCTCCCCGACGGGTACGCGCTGTTCGTGCCCCCCGGCGACCCTCGCTGGGCGGACGCCCACACCCTGTGGGCCGGAATCCTGACGGCGACGCTCGCCGTGTGGGCGGCGTGCGCCCTGGAACCACGCCACCGGAGCGGCCGGGTGCCGGGGCGCACGCGGGGCGGGGAGGAGCGGGGCGGGGCGACGGCGCGGTGAGGCACGGTGAGGCGGGCGACGGCGGCTGACCTGGTGCGGGGCCCGGGGCCGGCCGGTGCGGGAGCCCCTCCCGCTCACCGCGGCAGAGTGCCGCTCCGCCGCGGCGCCACCCGGTTTCCCGGCACCGCACAGCGCGGCCGATGAGTTCGTGGCTCCCGGGCGGTCCAAGCTGATGACACCCGAGGAAAGGACACGGCCATGTCGGAGCTTCTCGTGGACTTCATCACGTCCCTCGACGGCTACGCGTCGGGAGAGGGATGGCCCGGGTTCTGGGGCCTGGAGGGCCCGGAGTACCTCGCCTGGCTCGGCGAGCAGCCCGAGGTCACGTACCTGATGGGAGCGAACACCTACCGCCTGATGTCGGGCTTCGCCGCGGGGGAGGTGCCGGCGGGCCAGGACGAGTTCAGGCCCGAGGAGGAGGCGTCCGTCGACGAGCTGACGCGGGCGTCCAAGGTGGTGTTCTCCTCCTCGCTCCAGGAGCCGCTGACCTGGGCCAACGCCACGCTCGTCCGCGACGACGCCGTCGGGGCGGTCCGCGCCATGAAGGCGGGCGGCACGGGGATCCTCAGCACGATCGGCAGCCTGAGCCTGTCCCGGTCCCTGCTGCGGGCCGGACTCGTCGACCGCTTCCGGGTCGTGATGTTCCCGGTGATCACCGGTGCCACGGGTGAGGAACGCATCTACGACGGCTACCCCGACGTCGCGCTGGAGATGACCGACCACCGCACCTTCGACGGCCGCACCCAGCTGGTCGAGTACCGGCCCCGCGTGCTCGACCACCCGCCCCTCGGCTCCCCGGCCTGACGTCACCCCCGCCGCCCCCCGCGCCCCGATTGTTGCGGCGGGATGAAATCCGCACCCCGCGGCGTTGGTGCCTTCCGGACGTATCCGCAGGACGAGGAGGGCACCGCGTGGCCGGGCGACAGGGGGAGGACGGCGTGGGAGAGCCGGCGAAGGGATCGGCGGCCGGGCGGGCGCCCGGCTGGGCGCGTCGGCTCGCCTCGTACGCCTGGCGGTACCCCCGCAACCTCGTCCTCGCCCTCGGCGCGTCCCTCGCCGGCATGGCGGTGATGGCCCTCGTCCCCCTGATCACCAAGGTGATCATCGACGACGTCATCGGGGACCGGACCCGCGGCATGACGCTCTGGGCCGGCGCCCTCGTCGGCTCCGCCGTCCTCGTCTACGTCTTCACCTACGTCCGCCGCTACTACGGCGGACGCCTCGCCCTCGACGTGCAGCACGACCTGCGCACCGAGATGTTCGGGACGATCACCCGGCTCGACGGGCGGCGCCAGGACGAGCTGTCCACGGGGCAGGTCGTCGGCCGCGCCACCAGCGACCTCCAGCTCATCCAGGGCCTGCTCTTCATGCTGCCGATGACCATCGGCAACCTCCTGCTGTTCCTGATCTCCCTGGTCGTCATGGCGTGGCTGTCCGTCCCGCTCACCCTGGTCGCCCTGGCCGTCGCCCCCGCCCTGTGGTGGATCGCCCGCCGCAGCCGCGCCCGGCTGCACCCCGCCACCTGGTACGCGCAGGCCCAGGCCGCCGCCGTCGCGGGCGTCGTCGACGGCGCCGTCAGCGGCGTACGCGTGGTGAAGGGGTTCGGGCAGGAGGAACAGGAGACGGGGAAGCTGCGCGAGGTGGGCCGGCGGCTGTTCGCCGGGCGGCTGCGCACCATCCGGTTCAACTCGCGCTACACCCCCGCCCTCCAGGCCGTCCCCGCGCTCGGCCAGGTCGCCATGCTGGCGCTCGGCGGCTGGCTCGCGGTCCGCGGACACATCACGCTCGGCACGTTCGTCGCCTTCTCCACCTACCTCGCCCAGCTGGTCGGCCCCGTCCGGATGCTCGCCATGGTCCTCACCGTCGGCCAGCAGGCACGGGCCGGCACCGAGCGCGTGCTGGAGCTGATCGACACCGAGCCGACGCTGACCGACGGCACGAAGACGCTGCCCGCCGACGCGCCCGCGACCGTCGAGTTCGACGACGTGTCGTTCGGCTACGAGGACGGCCGCCCCGTGCTGGACGGGCTGAGCTTCGAGATCCGGCCCGGCGAGACCCTCGCCGTCGTCGGCTCCTCCGGCTCCGGCAAGTCCACCGCCTCGCTGCTGCTGCCGCGCTTCTACGACGTGAGCCACGGCGCCGTCCTCATCGGTGGCCACGACGTCCGCGAACTGACCCTCGACTCGCTGCGCGCCGCGATCGGCCTGGTCCCCGAGGACTCCTTCCTCTTCTCCGACACGGTCCGCAACAACATCGCCTACGGCCGCCCCGACGCCACCGACGAGCAGATCGAGGCCGCCGCCCGCACCGCCCAGGCCGACGGCTTCATCGCCGACCTGCCCGAGGGCTACGCCACCAAGGTCGGCGAGCACGGCCTGACCCTCTCCGGCGGCCAGCGCCAGCGCATCGCCCTGGCCCGCGCCATCCTCACCGACCCCCGGCTGCTCGTCCTCGACGACGCGACCTCCGCCGTGGACGCCCGCGTCGAGCACGAGATCCACGAGGCACTCAGCCACGTCATGGAGGGCCGCACCACCCTCCTCATCGCCCACCGCCGCTCCACCCTCGGCCTCGCCGACCGCATCGCCGTCCTCGACCGGGGCCGCCTCGCCGACATCGGCACCCACGAGGAGCTGGAGCGCCGCTCCGCCCTGTACCGGCGGCTGCTCACCGACCCCGACGAGCTGGGCGGCGTCTCACCCGGCCACCTCCTGCAGGTGCCGGCCGCCGAGGACGCCGTGCGCGACTCGATGGGGGCCGCGATACGGGACGAACTGGACGCCGAGTTCGACGCCGAACGCGGCATCACGCCCCGGCTGTGGACCGGCGACCGGGAGCCCCGGGACGCCGCCTTCGCCGGCACCCCCGCCACCCCCGAACTCCTCGCCCAGGTCGAGGCGCTGCCCCCGGCGCGGGACACCCCGGACATCGACGAGGCCCACGCGGTCGCCCCGGAACGCTCGTACGGCCTGCGGCGCCTGCTGCGCGGCTTCGGGCTGCCGCTGCTGCTGAGCCTGGCCCTGGTCGCCGTCGACGCCGGCATGGGGCTGCTGCTGCCGGTCCTGATCCGGCACGGCATCGACGAGGGGGTCTCCCAGGCCGTCCTCGGCGGGGTCTGGGCCGCGTCCCTGCTGGCCCTGGTCTCGGTGCTCGTCCAGTGGGCGGCCCAGGTCGGCGAGATCCGGATGACCGGCCGTACCGGCGAGCGCGTCCTGTACTCGCTGCGGCTGAAGATCTTCGCCCAGCTCCAGCGGCTCGGACTCGACTACTACGAGCGGGAGCTGACCGGCCGGATCATGACCCGGATGACGACCGACGTGGACGCACTGTCGACGTTCCTGCAGACCGGCCTGGTCACCGCGTTCGTCTCCGTCGTCACCTTCTTCGGCATCATGGTCGCCCTGGTCGTGATCGACGTCCAGCTCGCCCTGGTGGTCTTCGCGACGCTCCCGCCGCTGGTCCTCTGCACGTTCTTCTTCCGCCGGGCGAGCGTGAAGGCGTACGAACTCGCCCGTGAGCGGGTCTCCGCCGTCAACGCCGACCTCCAGGAGTCCGTGGCCGGACTGCGGATCGTGCAGGCGTTCCGGCGCGAGCGGGACGGCGCCGAGCGGTTCGCGGCCGGCAGCGCCGCCTACCGCGAGGCCCGGGTGCGCGGCCAGTGGCTGATCTCGGTGTACTTCCCGTTCGTGCAGCTGCTGTCGTCGGTCGCGGCCGCGGCGGTGCTCGTCGTGGGCGGCCACCGGGTCGACGCGGGCACCCTGACCACCGGCGCCCTGGTGGCGTACCTGCTCTACATCGACCTGTTCTTCGCCCCGGTGCAGCAGCTCTCCCAGGTCTTCGACGGCTACCAGCAGGCCACCGTCTCCCTGGGCCGCATCCAGGAACTGCTCCAGGAGCCGACGTCGACGAAGTCCGCCGACGAACCCCAGCGGGTGCGGTCGCTGCGCGGCGACATCGCCTTCGAGGGCGTGGACTTCCAGTACGGGGGCTCCACGGGTGAGGAGGCGGCCCTCAGCGGCGTCTCCCTGCGGATCCCGGCCGGGCAGACCGTCGCGTTCGTCGGCGAGACCGGCGCGGGGAAGTCCACCCTCGTCAAGCTGGTCGCCCGCTTCTACGACCCCACGGGCGGCCGGGTCACCGTCGACGGGACCGATCTGCGCGACCTCGACATCGCCTCGTACCGGCACCGGCTGGGCGTCGTCCCGCAGGAGGCGTACCTCTTCCAGGGCACGGTCAGGGACGCCATCGCCTACGGCCGCCCCGACGCCACCGACGCCGAGGTGGAGGCCGCCGCGCGGGCCGTCGGCGCCCACGACATGATCGCCACCCTCGACGGCGGCTACCTCCACGAGGTCGCCGAACGCGGCCGCAACCTCTCCGCGGGCCAGCGCCAGCTGATCGCCCTGGCCCGCGCCGAGCTGGTGAACCCGGACATCCTGCTGCTGGACGAGGCGACGGCGGCCCTCGACCTGGCCACCGAGGCCCAGGTCAACCAGGCCACCGACCGTCTCGCCGGACGCCGCACCACCCTCGTCGTCGCCCACCGCCTCACCACCGCCGCCCGCGCCGACCGCGTCGTCGTCATGGACCACGGCCGGGTCGCCGAGGACGGCACCCACGACGAACTCCTCGCCCTCGACGGCCGGTACGCGCGGCTGTGGCGGACCTTCGTGGGCGAGCCGGCGATGAAGGCGTAGGCCGTCGCCGGCCGTCGTCGGCGAATCCCTCCCGTCGCGCAACCGTTCGGCGACCGTCGTGCGTCCGAATATCCGTACGCTTCTGCGGTGGGAGGGACAGACGGTGAGCAGGGGTGCGAGAAGCGCGATCCGCCGGCCGCTGGCGCTCGCGCTCGCCGTCCTGACCCTGGCCGGGCTGCTCGCCGTGGCCGGTCCCGCGGGCAGCGCGGAGGCGGCCTCGTCGTGCGCCGGCCGCAAGGTGCGGACCCTGACCTTCGACGCCGGGACCGTGCGCGTCTACCGCAAGGGCGGCCGGTACGTGTGCGCCGTGCTCGTGCCCCGCAAGCAGGTCACGGGCAAGGGCGGCGCGAAGGCCCGCAAGGGCACCATCCGCGTCCGGGCGTGGGCCGGGCAGTGGGTGCGGAACAAGCGGCACCCGGCGGGCCCGGTCACCGTGCACGCGGGCCGGCGTCCCGTGTGCGTCCACGCGCGGGTCGGTTCCGTGCGCTACACCTCGGGCTGGATCCTGCGCTGACCACCGGCCGGCCCCTGCCGCGTACCCGGGCACACAGGGTTTTCCCTATCTCCGCCATCTGCGCCTGACAGCAGTCCAGTTGGCCCCTTTCTTCCCTGGTGCCCCGGCGGTCGCTCCGATAGCTTCCGGCGCACAGCCGTTCCACAGGGGAGAGAACGCATGCGCAAAGCGCTCAGGTGGGTGCTGTCGCTCGTGGTGCTCATCGGCACACTGAGCACGGCGGGCGCGGCCACCGCCGCACAGCCGGACACCACCGACATCAAGGACCGACTGCTCGCGATACCGGGTGTGAGCCTCATCGAGGAGAAGCCGTACCCGGGTTACCGCTTCTTCGTCCTCAACTTCACGCAGCCGGTCGACCACCGCCACCCGGCGAAGGGCACCTTCCAGCAGCGGATCACCGTCCTGCACAAGGACACCAGCCGCCCGACGGTCTTCTACACCGGCGGCTACAACGTCTCCACGACCCCGAGCCGCCGCGAGCCCACGCAGATCGTGGACGGCAACCAGGTCTCCATGGAGTACCGCTTCTTCACGCCGTCCCGTCCGGCCCCGGCCGACTGGACCAAGCTGGACATCTGGCAGGCCGCCAGCGACCAGCACCGCATCTTCACGGCGTTCAAGAAGATCTACGACAAGAAGTGGATCTCCACGGGCGGCTCCAAGGGCGGCATGACCGCCACGTACTACGAGCGCTTCTACCCGAAGGACATGGACGGCGTCGTCGCCTACGTCGCTCCCAACGACGTGGTGAACAAGGAGGACTCGGCGTACGACCGGTTCTTCGCGAAGGTCGGCACGAAGGAGTGCCGCGACCGGCTGAACGCGGTGCAGCGCGAGGCGCTGGTGCGCCGTGAGCCGCTGGAGAAGAAGTACGCGGAGTACGCCGCCGCCGAGGGCCTCACCTTCACCACCATCGGCAGCCTCGACAAGGCGTACGAGGCCGTCGTCCTCGACTACGTGTGGGGCTTCTGGCAGTACAGCCTGCTCGCCGACTGCGACAGCGACACCATCCCGAAGAACGCCAAGACCGCCACGGACGACGAGATCTGGAACTCGATCGACGCGATCTCCGGCTTCTCCGCCTACGCCGACCAGGGCCTGGAGCCGTACACGCCGTACTACTACCAGGCGGGCACGCAGCTCGGCGCGCCGACCATCAAGTTCCCGCACATCGAGAAGAAGTACATCCGCTACGGCTACCAGCCGCCGCGCAACTTCGTCCCGCGGGACATCAAGATGAAGTTCCAGCCGCACGCCATGCGCGACGTCGACAGCTGGGTCCGCGACAACGCCCGCCACATGCTCTTCGTGTACGGCGAGAACGACCCGTGGGGCGCCGAGCCGTTCCACCTCGGCAAGAAGGCCCGTGACGCGTACGTCTTCACGGCCCCCGGCGCCAACCACGGTGCCCGGGTCTCCGGTCTCGTCGAGTCGGAGAAGGACCTCGCCACCGCTCGCATCCTGAAGTGGGCGGGCGTCGCCCCGGCCGCCGTCCAGCAGGACGCGAGCAAGGCGAAGCCGCTCGCGAAGTTCGACTCCAAGCTCGACAAGCGGGACGTCGAGCGTGAGATGACGCTGCGTCCGTAACACCCCCGAGCCACCCCCAGAGCCCCGGTGCCGCCCGACGGCGACACCGGGGCTCACCCGTGTCCGGGGTCCAGGGCCTTCGGAGGGCTCAGACGTCCTCGGTGTCCAGCGCCACCCAGCCGGCCTTCGTCGAGGGCGCGAAGAGGATGCCGCCGGCGACGAGGGGTTCGGTGTCGAGACCGGTGTCGAAGCCGCTGTGGTCGTCGAGGTACGGCAGGCTGTGCCGGTACAGCAGTCTGCCGGTGCGCGCGTCGAAGGCGGCGGCACCCTGCCCGTTGACGACGTAGACCCGGTCCCCGGCCTGGATCGGCGGCGCGTCGGTCTGGCCCTTGCTGGGCAGCCGGACCCGCCACAGCTCCTTGCGCCGGGCCGCGTCGACGGAGACCAGTTCGCCGCCCGTGGCGGTGGACGCCACGTACATCACCCGGCCCGGTGTCACCGACAGCTCGGGCCCGTCCTGTCCGGCGCCCAGGGTGGCTCCGGCCTCCGTGCGGGTCGCCTCGGCCCCCTTGGCCAGTTCCATGCGGAGCACCCCCTGGCCCGACGGCGCCGAGTACGTGTCCATGGCGGCGCAGTACAACTGCGGCCTGCCGTCCTCCTCCAGCAGCGCCTCCGTGCCGGGCGAGCAGACCGCGGGCAGCTCGAAGGAGGTGAGGCGCCTGCCGCTGTCCTTGTCGAGGACGGTGACGTAGTTGTCGCCCATCTCGGCGCCCTCGCCGGTGGTGAACACGTAGTACCGGTCGCCCAGCACCCGCTGCCCGGCCGCGCCGTTCCTGCTGGGGACGTGGGAGCCCTCGACCCAGGGCTTCCCGCCCGTACGCGCGTCGACGGAGTACACCGTGCCGTCCTCGGTGAGCGAGTACACCCGCTCGCCGTCGCTCATGAGGCGGTCGGCGAGCACCGCCGTGGCGTAGCGCCACTTCACGGAGCCGTCGGCGAGCGAGAGCCCCACGAGGCGGTCGCCGACGTTGACGACCGCGACGTCGTCCACGACGACCGGGCTGTTCTGGCTGCCGTACGTCGAGACCTCGCTGTTGCGCCACAGCTCCTTGCCGGTCGCCGCGTCGATCCGCACGGCCCGGTCGCCGATGCACACCAGCGACGAGTCGGCGTACACGCAGTCGCTGTCCTGGAGGTTGTACTGCCACTGCCGCCAGCCGTCCGGCCGGCGCTCCGGGCTGTCGTGGTAGGCGTACGAGAAGTTGCCGGAGCCCGACTGGGCCGCGATGTACTCGGCGGAGCCCTTCGGCTGGCTCGTCACGGTGCGCCCCCGGCTCGTGGGACCGGTCCCGGTGGCGTCCCCGCTCTGGCGGAACCCGTACACCAGCCCGCCCGCGATCGTGCTGACCGCCACGACCGCAGCCGCCACCGCGAGCGCCCGGCGGCGGCGCCCGCGGCCGGGCGGGGGCATGGGGGCGGCGCCCAGGTCCGTCGTCACCGCCCCCACGTCCGTGGTGTCGGAGGCGGTGTCGGCGTCCGGGTCGGCGTCGGACGCGGTGTCCCGGCGCGCGTCGGCGTCCGCGGCGGTGCCGGTCGCCGCGTCCGCGTCCGTCGCGGTGGGCCCCTCCCCGTCCGGGGCCGCGCCCGCCGCCGGCGGGGCCGGCGTCCTCGGCGCGGCGGGCCCCTCCAGGGTGCCCGGGTACGTGTCGGCCAGCAGGGAGAGCAGCTCCGCCGCGTCAGGGCGGTCGTCCGGCTCCTTGGCCAGGCAGCGCTCCACCGTGGGCCGCAGCCAGCCCGGCAGGGCGTCCAGCTTCGGCGGCTCGTGCACGAGTTGGTACACCAGCGTGTACACGTCCGTCGCGTCGAACGGCACCCGCCCGCTCGCCGCGTACGTCAGCATCGAGCCCAGCGAGAAGATGTCGCTGCGCGGCCCGACGTCCTTCTGGGCGCGTATCTGCTCCGGCGACATGAACGGCGGCGTGCCGATCGTGACGCCGGTCCCGGTCAGCCCGGGGGCCGTGAGTACCGCGTCGTCGGCCGCGCGCACGATGCCGAAGTCGATGACCCGGGGCCCGTCGTCGGCCAGCAGCACGTTGCCCGGCTTGAGGTCCCGGTGCACGATCCCGACGCGGTGGATGTCCTGCAGCGCCTCCGCGAGCCCGGTCGCGAGACGGTACAGCTCCTCGTCGGTGAGGGCGGGCCCCTTGGTGACCCGCTCGTCGAGCGGCTGCCCCGGCACGAAGAGGGTCGCCATCCAGGGCGGGTCGGCGTCCGGGTCGGCGTCCACGACGGGCGCGGTGAAGGCCCCGCTGACCTGCCGGGCGGCGGTCACCTCACGCCGGAAACGGCCGCGGAAGTCGGGCTGGTGGGCGAGGTTGCCGCGGATCACCTTCACGGCGACCTGGCGGCCCGAGGGCGACGTGCCGAGGTAGACGTGGCCCATGCCGCCGGAGCCCAGGTGGGAGTCGATGCGGTAGCCGGGGATGTCCGGCAGCTCCTCGTTGCCCGGAGCGCCCTGGGCTTCCTGGGCCATCGTTCCCCCACCGTCGTCGTACGGACCGTCAACCGCGAACGGATGATATCGATCCGGCCCACAGCCGTTCGGAGGGGTGTTCGACCTCGGGCGCCCTCAACGGTGTGCGCGGCGGCGGGCGTTGTCCGGACCGGGGCGAGAGGTCGTACGGGTCATACGGGGCGGGCGCAGCCCACCGGCCTCCTGCCGCCCAGCTGCACGTACAGGTCGGTCGAGACGGGGCACTGGGTCCTCTTCTCGACGGCGGCCGTGACCCGGTACTCCGGGGCGTGCCCCCCGTTCCCGTTCCGGTCGGCGTCGGCGCCGGAGTCGCACGCCGTCTCGCGGACCTCGCCGTGCCCCGCGCCGTAGAGGCAGTCGCCGACGATGGTGCGGGGCCCTCCGCCGCCGCCGGGGTCGCCCGGGTGCGGCGGCTGGAGCTTGCGCATGCAGGCCCAGCCCTGCGGCACCGAGCCGTCGCCGTCCTCGTCCGCGCCGGGGGCGGGCCGCGACTCGCTGATGTGGAGGACGAAGTCGGTGGTCGCCGGGCACGGCGGCCCCTGCGGGACCCCTCCGTCGTGGCGGGCGACGACCCGCGCGGCGGCCCGCTCGCTCGCGCACGGCACCTCGGTGAAGCCGGTCGTCCCGAAGGAGCTGCACTCGTCGGTCCCGAGGAACACGGTCCCGTACCCGGCGGGCCGGGTGGGGGCGGTGGTCGTCGTCCGCCCCCGGGGATCCGGACCCGTACCGCCCGGCCAGACCTGGCAGCCCGACAGCAGCGGCACGGCCAGCACGGCGGCCGCGGCGAGCCCGGCCGCCGGACGCACCCCTCCGGCGCGGCGCACCCCTCGCATGATCACCCCCCGACGTACGCGTCCAGCGTGACCCGGCGGCGCCGGGCCCTGCCCGGCATACCGGGCGCATTGCGTACGGTGCGGGTGGTGCGCGAGGAGTGCGGCGTAGGTTCCGTACGTCAGCGTCCGTACGCCGGGATCCCGCGTTCGGGACTGCCGGATGCCGGACCCTGTCGGTCAGGACCGGTAGCTCAGCCCGTGTCCGATGGCGTAGAGCACGCGCGTCGGGTCGTCGGCCCGCTGCACCGGCACCGGCAGCCGACCGCGCGGCGCGACCCGCCCGGCCAGCACCCGCGCGGCGGCCCGCACCTCGACGTCCGTCCACGAGTACGCGGCCAGATACCCCTTCACCCGCGGCAGTTGCGCCACGTCGTAGGGGTTGCGGAGCGCCACCGCGACCACCGGCACTCCGGTGGCGAGGAGCTGTTCGACGAGCGTCCGCTGCGTGCTGTCCGCCGTCACGTTGTACGTCCCCACGACCACCGCGTCCTGGCCGCGCGCCATCGCGACGGCCTGGTCGACGAGGGCCTGGGTGGGCGCCGTCCCGGTGGAGAGCCGGCTCGTGGTGAAGCCGAGGGAGGCGAGTTCGGCGGCGAGGACGGCCGTCGGCGGTCCGGTGGTGCCCGACGGGGACGCCGGGTCGGCGCCGACGACCAGCACCTTCCTGTGCGTACGCCGGGACAGCGGCAGCAGCGGGCCCTCGTTGACCAGCAGGGTCGTGGTCCGCTCGGCGATCCGGTCGGCGGCGTCGAGATGGCGCCGGACGCCCACCACCCGGTCGACGCCCGCGGCGGTGACGTACGGCTTGTCGAGGAGTCCCAGCTTCGCCTTGAGCCGCAGGATCCGCAGGACCGACCGGTCGAGGCGGGCCTCGGTCAGCTCCCCGGCGCGTACCGCGTCCAGGACCGCGTTCCACGCGACGTCCAGCGAGGGCGGGTTGAGGAGCTGGTCGACACCGGCCTTCAGCGCCAGCACCGGCACCTGGTCGTCGCCGTACTTCTCCCGTACGCCCTGCATGCCGAGGGAGTCGGTGACCACGACCCCGTCGTAGCCGAGCCGTTCGCGCAGGATGCCGGTGAGGATGGGGTGGGAGAGGGTGGCCGGGTCGCCGGACGGGTCGAGGGCGGGGACCATGATGTGCGCGGTCATGATCGAGTCGATGCCGGCCCGGATCGCGGCCTTGAACGGCGGCGCGTCCAGGGTCTCCCACTGCTGCCGGGTGTGCTCGATGACGGGGAAGCCGTAGTGGCTGTCGACGGCCGTGTCCCCGTGCCCCGGGAAGTGCTTGGCGGTCGCCGCGACCCCGGACCCCTGATACCCCTTCACCTGTGCCGCGACCAGGCCGGCGACGGCCGTCGGGTCGGCGCCGAAGGAGCGGACGCCGATGACCGGGTTGGCCGGGTTGACGTTCACGTCGGCGACGGGCGCGTAGTCCTGGCGGATGCCGAGCGCGCGGAGTTCGGCCCCGCCGATCCGTCCGGCCTCGCGGGCGTCTGCCCGTGACCCTCCCGCGCCGAGCGCCATCGCGCCCGGCAGCAGCGTCGCCGGCTTGCCGACGCGGGCCACGATGCCGTGTTCCTGGTCGGTGGAGATCAGCACGGGCAGCCCGCGCGGCTGTGTGAGGGAGGCCCTCTGGATGCCGTTCGACAGCGCGGCGATCTGGTGCGGGTCGCGGGTGTTGTGCGCCCAGGAGAAGTAGATGATGCCGCCGACCCGGTACTTCGCCACCAGCTCGGCGGCCGTCCGGACGCCGATCTCCCGGAGGTTGGCGTCGATGTCGGCCTGGTCGGGTCTGGTCGCGGAATGACCGAAGACCCGCATCACGAACAGCTGGCCGACCTTCTCCTGCAGGGTCATGCGGGAGACGAGGCGGCGCAGCGCCTTGTCGTCGGGTCCGGCGGCCTGTGCGGCGGGGCCGACTGCCAGGGCCGCGGTGACGCCTGCCGAGGCGGCGAGGACGGTACGTCTGGAGGGCACGTGCGCTCCTTCCGGAGAAGATCCACTGAAGGAAACTTCCGAGGAGTCACGAATATCCGGGAAGTTTCTTCCGGTCAAGGGAACGCACGGGACGGGGCGCGGTCATGGTGGGGCGGTCGCCTGAGGGGCCGTCACCGGCGCTGTCGGAGGGGGCGCGCCGGTGACGGCGTGCTGCCGGCCGCAGGCGGTGGAGAGGGGTGGTCGGCGATCGCAGCCGGCGGCGAGGCCGACGGGCCGCGCTGCGGAGACTCACCCGGCAGCGTGCGGGTGGGACGGGGCGGGGCCGGTTCGGGTTCCCCGGCAGGGGCGGGATCTCGGAAGTCGGTGGGGGTGGGGTGGGAGTGCCTGGGGTGCCTGGTAGCTCGGGAGGTGCGCGGTTCGCCGGCGGGTGCGGGTGGTGCGTGGTTTCTCGCGCGCAGTTCCCCGCGCCCCTGACGGCTCGGGCCTGCGGCCCGGCCTTCGCCGGGTGGCGCCGTGGAAAGGCGCGGGGCACGTCCCCGGTCGCTTTCCAGGGGCGCGGGGCGGTGACACATGCGGCTCCGCCGCGTGGGCGCGACCAGCCCCCACTCACCCGCACCCGCCGAACAGACCGCGCGCCCCCGACCCCCTGGGCGCCCGGTCCACCTGGCGGACGCCACCGCGCGGAGCCGCACCGGGGCGCGACCATGGTCGTATGCCCCTCGTCCACATCCCCGGTTCCAAGTCCATCACCGCCCGCGCCCTCTTCCTCGCGGCCGCCGCCGACGGCGTCACCACCCTCGTCCGCCCCCTCCGCTCCGACGACACCGACGGCTTCGCCGAGGGGCTGACCCGGCTCGGCTACCGCGTGGGCCGCACCCCCGACTCCTGGCAGGTCGACGGCCGCCCGCAGGGCCCCGCCGTCGCCACCGCCGACGTCTACTGCCGGGACGGCGCCACCACCGCCCGCTTCCTGCCGACCCTGGCCGCCGCGGGCCACGGCACCTACCGCTTCGACGCCTCCGCGCAGATGCGCCGCCGCCCCCTCGCGCCCCTCACCCGGGCCCTGCGGGACCTCGGTGTCGACCTGGTGCACGAGGAGGCCGAGGGCCACCACCCGCTGCGGATCAGGGCGAACGGCGTCGCCGGCGGCGCCGTCACCCTCGACGCCGGCCAGTCCTCGCAGTACCTCACCGCGCTGCTGCTGCTCGGCCCGCTCACCCGCGACGGTCTCCGCGTCACGGTGACCGACCTGGTGTCGGAGCCGTACGTCGAGATCACCACGGCGATGATGCGGGCGTTCGGCGCGGACGTCCGCCGCGAGGACGACGGCACCGGCGTCACCTACACGGTCGCGCCCGGCGGCTACCGCGCGACCACCTACGCCGTCGAGCCGGACGCCTCCACCGCGAGCTACTTCTTCGCCGCGGCCGCGCTCACCGGCACCGAGGTCACCGTCCCCGGCCTCGGTGCCGGCGCCCTCCAGGGCGACCTGCGGTTCGTGGACGTCCTGCGTCGGATGGGCGCCCGGGTCGACGTACGGGAGGACCGGACGACCGTGTGCGGCACCGGCGAACTGCGTGGCCTGACCGTCAACATGCGGGACATCTCCGACACCATGCCGACCCTCGCCGCGATCGCCCCGTTCGCCTCCGGGCCGGTCCGGATCGAGGACGTCGCCAACACCCGGGTCAAGGAGTGCGACCGGCTGGACGCCTGCGCGGAGAACCTCCGGCGGCTGGGCGTGGACGTCGCCACCGGGCCCGACTGGATCGAGATCCGGCCGGGGGCGCCCACGGCGGGCGTGGACATCACGACGTACGGCGACCACCGTGTCGTCATGTCCTTCGCCGTGACGGGACTGCGGGTGCCCGGCATCACCTTCGACGACCCGGGCTGTGTCCGGAAGACGTTCCCGGACTTCCACACGGAGTTCGGGGCGGTGTTCGGGGAGCTTCGGCGGGGAATGTCCGGCGGCCCGTCGGCCAACTGAACGCCCGTACAGCAGCGGGGGGCGGAGCGGCCGTCCCTCCTTGCTACTCTCCCGGCCATGACTGCCACCGAGCCCACCATCGTCGCCACCTCGGGCGGCCACCGCAGGGGGGACCGCATATGGGTCGGTTTCCACTCCCTCGTGCACCACGCGGTGGAGCTGTCGGGGGTGAACGGCCGTCGTCCGAAGGTGATGTACGTCGGGACGGCCATCGGCGACGCCGAGCACATGACGGCGCGCATGGGCGAGGCGGCGCGGGTGGCGGGCTTCGACCTCACCCCGCTCCAGCTGTTCCCGATGCCCAACATCGAGGACGTCGAGGGCGCCGTCCTCGACCAGGACGTCGTCTGGGTCATGGGCGGTTCGGTGGTCAACCTGCTGGCCGTGTGGCGTGTCCACGGCCTCGACACGGTGTTCCGGCGGGCCTGGGAGGCGGGGGTCGTCCTCAGCGGGGTGAGCGCGGGCTCCATCTGCTGGTTCCAGGGCGGTACGACCGACTCCTTCGGCCCCCGACTGCGGCCCGTCACCGACGCGTTGGGGTACCTGCCGTACGGCAACGGCGTCCACTACGACAGCGACGCCGGCCGGCGTCCCCTCGTCCACGGCCTCGTCGCGGACGGCACGCTGCCGGAGACGCACTGCACCGACGACGGGGTGGGCCTCGTGTACCACGGCACGAAGCTGACGGAGGCGGTCTCCGAACTGCCGGGCAAGGGGGCGTACATCGTGCGCCGGGAGGGGGACGGGGTGGTGGAGGACCGGGTGGAGCCGCGGCTGCTGCCGGAGCCGGGCGCCTGATCGCTCGGGACGCGCGAGGTTCCGGCGGGTGCGGGCGCGTCCCGGTTCCCGCGCGGTTCCCCGCGCCCCCGAAGGGAACGGGCCTGCGGCCCGCCCTTCATCCGGAACAGCGCGGGGCGGCGCGACCAGCCCCCTGCCGCCGCATGCGGCCGTCCGGGCCGAGCCGTGGCCGTGATCTGCGCCCGGCCGGCCGTGGCGCCGCGGACGTGGACGGGACGGCGGGCTCGCGGCCCGACCTCCGGCCGGTCACGAGCCCGCGCCGTGCTCGACGTCCCGCGCTCGGCCCGCCCCTCGCTCAGGCCGCGTCGTTGAGGAGCCGTGTGAGGTGTTCCCGCCCGGCCGTCAGCAGCTCCGGCAGCGGCGCGGCGGCCTCGTACCACCGCTTCTCGTACTCCCAGCACAGCCAGCCGTCCCACTCCTTGCGGGTGAGGACCTCCAGGCACTCGCCGAGCGGGAGGACGCCCGCGCCGAGCGGCAGCGGGGTCGTGTCGTCGGCCGACGCGATGTCCTTCACCTGGACGTAGCCGAGGAAGGGGGAGAGCGCGGCGTACGACTCCGCGGGCTGCTCGCCGCCGAGCCAGGTGTGCATGACGTCCCACAGCGCGCCCACGTTGCGGTGGCCGACGGGGCCGAGGACGCGGATGGCGTCGGCGCCGGTGCGGTGCGAGTCATGGGTCTCCAGCAGGACGCGCACACCGCGGTCGGCCGCGTCCTCCGCCGCCGTGCCGAGCCGCCGGGCCGCGACGGCGTCGGCCTCCTGAGGGCTCTGCCCGCTGTCCGGGTCGCCGCCGGGGAAGACCCGGACGAAGGGCGCGCCCAGGTCCCGCGCCAGGTCCAGAAGGCCCCGGATCTCGTCGAGCACGGGCCCGTCGTCGCCCGGCGCCGCGACCTTCGCGTACCCGGCGACCCCCAGGATCTCCACGCCGGCCGCCTTGAACTCGGCGGCCACCCGGTCCCGTTCCGCGCTTCCGACCCCCGGATGCACCGGCTCCTCGGGGTGGGCGCGCAGCTCGACACCGTGGTAGCCGTGCCCGGCGGCGAGCCGCACGACCTCGGACACGGGGACACCGGGCACGCCAAGAGTGGAAAACGCAAGCTTCATGTCGTCGGACCTTACTCGTCGCTCGTCGGTCGGTACGTCCTTCCGGTTGCCCGCCGCCAGAGGTGGTCACGCGGGTCGTCCCCGGCCGGGACGCGGTGCTCGTCAGATGTCCCGCTGTTCCAGCGGCTTGGTCGCCGGCCCTTGGAGGACGCGGCCGTCCGGGTCGAAGCGGGAGCCGTGGCACGGGCACTCCCAGGCGCGTTCGGCACGGTTGAAGGCGACGAGGCAGCCCAGGTGGGTGCAGCGGGCGGACAGGGTGTGCAGGACACCGTCGTCGTCGCGGTGGACCGCGCAGTGGTGGCCGCCGACCCGGACGATCGCCCCGTCGCCCGGCGCGATCGCGTCGAAGGAGGTGTCGGCGGCCGGGGAGAGCCGGTCGCCGACGAAGTGCCGGGCGACCTGCGCCTGGTGCTTGAGGAAGCTCGGCGCCTCCCGCACCGTGCTGAGGACGCGGCGCGGGTCGTACAGGTCGCTCCACGGCGCCTTCCGCCCGTCGATCGCGTCGGCGAGGAGCCGGCCCGCCATGACGCCGCTGCTCATCCCCCAGCCGCCGAACCCGGTCGCCACCCAGGTGTGCCGGCTGCCCGCGTGGAAGGGGCCGACCAGCGGCACGGAGTCGGTGGAGTCGTTGTCCTGGGTGGCCCACCGGTGCGTGAAGTCGAGCGGCCCGAAGCGGTCGACGGCCCACTCGGCGAGCAGTTCGAACCGCTCCTCCACGGTGCCGGCGCCCGGTGTGAAGTGCTCCCCGGTGACGATCAGCAGCCGCCGCCCGTCCCCGTACGGGGCGGTGCGCACGGAACGGGTGCGCTGCTCCTGCGTGATGTACATGCCGTGCGGGTCGGCGTCCGCCGGAATCGGCGCGGTGAGGACCAGCTCCCGGCGCGGGGAGAGCCGGGCGAACAGCAGCGCCCGGTCGAACACCGGGTAGTGCGTGGCGACCACGACCTCCCCGGCGGTCACCGTGCACCCCGCCTCCGTCGTCAGCCGGCACGGAGAGCTCTCCTTGAGCCGGGTCACCCGCGTCCTCTCGTGGACCACACCGCCCCGGCGCACGAGATCGTCGACGAGCGCGAGGAGATAGGCCCGCGGATGGAACTGCGCCTGCTCCGCCACCCGTACCGCGCCCGCCACGGGGAACGGCAGTCCCGTCTCCGTCACGAACGACGCCGGCAGCCCGGCCTCCCGCGCGGCCTCCGCCTCGGCCCGCAACCCGTCCACACCGCTCGGGTCCTCGGCGTACGTGTACGCCTCCGTCTCCTCCCAGTCGCACGCGATGCCCAGTTCCGCCACCACGGCGGCGGCATGCCGGATCGCCGCCGTCTGCGACCGCGCGTACAGGTGTGCGGCCCGCGCGCCCCGGTGGTTCCGCAGCCGGGCGTAGATCTGCGTGTGCAGGGCGCTCACCTTCGCCGTGGTGTGGCCCGTGACCCCGGCGGCGACCCGGTCGGCCTCCAGCAGCGCCACGCGGCGGCCGGTCCGGGCCAGTTCCCAGGCCGTGCTGATCCCGGCGATGCCGGCGCCGACCACGGCGACGTCGACGACGAGGTCCCCGTCGAGCGCCGGGTGCCGGCTCGCCTCGGGCGCGGTGTCGAGCCAGTACGACTTCTGCTTGCCCGTGTAGATGTGCATGGCGGCCGGGTTCCCTTCGGACGGACGGCTCAGCGGGGGTCGCGTGGACTGTCGGGCGGACTGTCGCGTGGACTGCCGGGCGGGCCGGCGCGTGGGGTGTCAGGCGTGCGGCGCCCGCGGTCGGTGTCGGAACCGCCGCCGGAGCGCTGCCGGTGGCTGGTGTCGCACCAGGGGTGCATCCGGCTGCGGCGGCAGGTGCACAGGGCCACCCGGAAACGGTCCGACGTCACGGTCGTACCGTCCTCCGTGGTGACCTCGACGGGGCCCTCGACCAGCAGCGGGCCGGAGCGCCGGACGGTGATGCGGCGGCGTTCAGCAGGGTCGTTCGGCACGGATGACCACCAGCTCTTCCTTCTCGTCGTCCCCCTCGTCCCCCTGGTCGTCCGTATCCCTTCTGTTCGCTCTGTTCTCTCCGTCCCCCAGCAGTCCCCGGTCGCGCAGCCAGCCGCTCCGTGACCGCAGCACGGGGCCGAAGGCCACGTACCGGCGGTCCACGACCTCGGCCCCCAGGCCCGCCGCCCGTACCTGGGCCAGCGTCCGCTCCGCGTCGCTCAGCGTCGACTGCACGAGCAGCAGCACCCCGCCAGGCGCCAGCAGCGCGGGCGCGTCCCGGCAGATCCGGTCCAGGGCGAGCCGCCCGTCCCGCCCCGCGTCCCAGGCCCGCGCGGCACCCCGTACGGCCGCCGCCCGCCCGGTGCCGCCGTCGCCGGGCTCCGGTTCCGGCCCCGGTACGTACGGCGGGTTGGACAGGATCAGGTCGAAGGACCGGCCCGACACCGGGGCCAGCAGGTTCCCCCGGACGACGCTCAGCGGGAGCCCGGCCAGTACGGCGTTGACCTTGGCGTTGATCACCGCCCGCCACGAGATGTCCACGGCGGTCACCCGCGCCCCCCGCCGGGCCGCGGCCAGCGCCACGGCGCCCGTGCCCGTGCCGACGTCGAGGACCCGGGCCCGCCGGGTGAGCCGCTCCCGTCCGAGGGCGTGCACCAGAAGCTCGGTGTCGTCCTGCGGGGCGTAGACCCCCGGCAGGGCGAGGGGAGGTGAGAGAGGGTTCACGGTGACTCGGCCTCCGGGTGTGGGGGTGAGGGGCGGCGGCCGGTCGAGCGGGTGCCGAACGGCTGCCGTGCGGGCGGTCTCAGCCGGGCGCCCGCAGCGAGGACCGGCCGGCCCGCCAGGCGTCGAGGAAGCGGTCGGCGAGAGCGTCCTCCAGATGGTTCGTGGCGTCGACGCCGAACGCGACGTCGGCGTCCAGGTGCGGCTCCTCGACGAGCAGCCCGGCGACGACCTCGTGCCGTACGACCTGCTCGTGCACGGCGTCGGCCTCCACGTGCTCGGTGTAGAAGTGCTCGGCCGCCGCCCCGGCCCCCGTCCGCCGCATCGCCTTCGCGAGCCGCCGGGAGGCGGGGGAGGAGGTGATCTCGACGGCCGCGAAGTGGCCGACGAGGGCGCCGCGCAGGGACCGGTGCAGCCCGAGGAGGGACATCAGGTTCACGAGGGCGAGGGTCTGCGCGCAGGCCACGTCCACGTAGCGGCCGTAGGCCGGGTCGAGCCCCAGGTCCGTCATGAGGTCGGCGAAGAGACGGGCGTGCACCCGGTCGGCCCGGCCGCCCCCGAACTCGTCGAACTCCACGGCGGCCATCCCGGCCTTCGCCCGCCCCCACAGCCGGGGCAGCACCCAGGCGTGCGGGTCGGCCTCCTTCAGGTGGTAGAGGGAGCGCTGGGCGGCGTACTCGCGCAGCTGCCACAGTTCGCCCTCCTCCGCGAGGAACCTGCTGACGCCGGTGCCGTCCGTGGGGTGCGCGGGTTCCACCAGCAGCTCGTCCAGCGCCTCGTCGGCGCGTGCGTGGCGGGGCGCTGCGTCCCGCAGCGCCGCCAGGAACGGCCGCTCCAGCGCGGCCCGGAACCGCAGCAGCTCCGGGTCCCACTCGCGGTCGTCGGGGACGCCCGCGAATCCGCGGTAGTGCAGCTCGTAGCAGAGGTACAGCGCGAGCTGCAGATCCTCGCCGAACGGGTCGGCCCGCGCGACCGCCCGTCCGTCGGGTGGCGGCCCGCCCCCGCGCAGGCTCTCCACGAGGGCGTCCGAGATCCCGCCCCTTCCCTCGGGCAGCGACGGCTCCTGCGACCGGACATCCATGCGCGCCGGGTACCCCATGACACGTCCTTAGTCACCCGAGGACCGGACGCCCCCCACGCCACACCGGCACGCGACCTGCGCGGAAGCCTCCAGGCCCCGGCAGCACGGCTATGGCCGCACCGCGGGGACGTCCCGCGCGGAGAAGGGCGCGGGGAAAGCACGGGAAAGGGGCCCCGCGGCCGCGGGGCCCCTTTCACCGGCTCAGCTCGGCGTGCGCCGAGCGCGCGCGGTCGGCGCAGCTCAGACGTGCTCGTCCTTGGAGGACGAGCGCCCGGTGCCCTGGACGTGCTCCTGGGCCTTGCCCTTGAGCTTCTTCGCCTCGCCGCGGGCCTGCTGCATCTTGCCCTCGGCCTGCTGCTGGCGGTCGCCGGTGACCTTGCCGGTCATCTCCTTGGCCTTGCCCTTGATCTTGTCCATGTTGCCCTTGTCCTTGGCGACCATGGTGTTTCCTCCTGAGTGGGGGTGAGGCTTTCCCCCTCAACGTAAGCCGGACTCGTCACCGTCGCGCGTCGAAGCGTCACTGTCCGTGACCGGCCCCCGGTGGCCGCGACGACGCGCCCTCGACCGCCGGTCACTTCGCGCGCGGTGCCCCCGTCGAGCCCCGGACCATCAGTTCGCCCCGCACCGTCGCGATGCCGCCGGGCGGCGCCTCCTCGCGGCCCATCGCGATCCGTCCCGCGCGCGCCCCGGCCTCCGCCAGCGGCAGTCGTACGGTCGTCAGCGCGGGCACCGCGTCGATGCTGAACGGGAGGTCGTCGAACCCGGCGACCGAGACGTCGTCCGGGATGCGCAGGCCGGAGTCGCGCAGCGCCGCGCACGCGCCCAGCGCGACCGTGTCGTTGGCGGCGACGACCGCCGTCAGCGTCCGGTCGCGCCGCAGCAGCTCCAGCGTCGCCTCGTACCCGGAGAGCCGGTCGTAGCGTCCGTAGACGGTCCGTTCGGCGTCGTCCTCGATGCCGGCCGCGGCCAGTGCGGCCCGGTGCCCCTCCAGGCGGTGCCGGGTGGTGGTGCGCTCCTCGGGCCCGGCGATGTACCCGAGCCGCCGGTGCCCGAGCCCGATCAGGTGCTCGGTGAGCTGCTGCCCGCCGCCCCGGTTGTCGAAGGTGATCGCGATGGCCTCGGGTGTCGGCGGACGGCCGCACAGCACGACCCGCGTCCCGGCGTCCGCCAGCCTGCGCAGCTTGTTGCCGACGGCGGCGAGATGCGCCGGGTCCTCGATGGCCCCACCGGTCAGCACCACGGCCGCGGCGCGCTGGCGCTGCAGCAGGGTGAGGTAGGTCAGTTCACGCTCCGGGGAGCCGCCCGTGTTGCACACCACGGCCAGCCGCTCCCCGCCCGCGCGCCCGCCCGGCCCGCCGATCTCGTTCTGGATGGCGCTCGCCATGATCCCGAAGAAGGGGTCGGCGATGTCGTTCACCAGGATGCCGACGAGGTCGGAGGTGGCGGCGGCGAGGGCGCTGGCGGGTCCGTTCAGGACGTAGTCCAGCTCGTCGACGGCCTTGAGCACCCGCTCCCGCGTGGACGCGGCCACCGGGTAGTTCCCGTTGAGCACCCGGGAGACGGTCGCGGGCGACACCTGCGCACGGGCCGCCACGTCCGCCAGGGTCACTGTCATCGTCTACTCGCCTCCGGTGAGCGTCTCGTTCGGGTCGTCGTGAGCCGGGTGGCTCGTCCAGTGGGCCGCACGCGCCCTGGACGGGGCGGCGTGGTTCGTCCGGGGAACCATACGGCCGCGATCACTGTTCGCCCCCTCGAACAACTCGAACCCCCCTGCGGGCTTGTCCCGACCGCTGCTCAGAGGCTAGCTTCTCACTAGATAGAAAGCGCTTGCTGTCACGCTCACCTCTCCATGGGACGCCGGGCGTACGCGGCGCCGGACGCGTACGAACCAGAACGAACACGTCAGCAAGGCAGAAACAGACGAAGGGATCGGCCGTGACACGCAAGACCGTACGGATCGCCATGAACGGCGTGACCGGGCGCATGGGGTACCGCCAGCACCTCGTCCGCTCCATCCTCGCCCTCCGCGAGCAGGGCGGACTCGACCTCGGCGACGGCACCGTCCTGTGGCCCGAGCCCGTCCTCGTCGGCCGCCGTGAGCACGCGCTCCGGGCGATGGCCGAACAGCACGGCCTGGAGCACTGGTCCACGGACGTGGACGCCGTCCTCGCCGACGACACGGTGGACATCTACTTCGACGCCCAGGTCACCTCCGCCCGCGAGGAGGCCCTGAAGAAGGCGATCGCGGCCGGCAAGCACATCTACACGGAGAAGCCCACGGCCACCGGCCTGGAGGGTGCCCTGGAGCTGGCCCGCCTCGCCCATGCCGCCGGCATCAAGCACGGCGTCGTCCAGGACAAGCTGTTCCTGCCCGGCCTGCTGAAGCTGAAGCGCCTCATCGACGGCGGCTTCTTCGGCCGCATCCTCTCCGTCCGCGGCGAGTTCGGCTACTGGGTCTTCGAGGGCGACTGGCAGGAGGCGCAGCGCCCGTCCTGGAACTACCGCGCGGAGGACGGCGGCGGCATCGTCGTCGACATGTTCCCGCACTGGGAGTACGTGCTGCACGAGCTGTTCGGACGGGTGAAGTCCGTGCAGGCGCTCACCGCCACCCACATCCCGCAGCGCTGGGACGAGCAGGACAAGCCGTACGACGCCACCGCCGACGACGCCGCGTACGGGATCTTCGAGCTGGACGGCGGCGCGATCGCCCAGATCAACTCCTCCTGGGCCGTCCGCGTCAACCGCGACGAGCTGGTGGAGTTCCAGGTCGACGGTACCGAGGGCTCCGCGGTCGCGGGCCTGCGCAACTGCCGCGTCCAGCACCGCAGCGCCACCCCGAAGCCGGTGTGGAACCCCGACATCCCCGCCACCTACTCCTTCCGCGACCAGTGGCAGGAGATCCCCGACAACGCCGAGTTCGACAACGGCTTCAAGGCGCAGTGGGAGCTGTTCCTCAAGCACGTGTACGCCGACGCGCCCTACCACTGGGACCTGCTGGCCGGCGCCCGCGGTGTCCAGCTCGCCGAGCTGGGCCTGAAGTCCTCGGCGGAGGGCCGCCGTCTCGACGTGCCGGAGATCCAGCTGTGAGCATCCGACTCCCCGACGGCGCGGGCGGGCTGAGGACCTACACCCCCCGCACCGAACCGCTGGCCCTGACGACGGGCGCCCCCTTCACCTCCCGCACGGTCTTCTCGGCGGCGCACGTCGTCGCCGACCCCTTCGCCGACGTGTCCCCGGACTCGCCCGCGGCCGTCGACTGGGAGGCGACCCTCGCGTTCCGCCGCCACCTGTGGTCGCACGGGCTCGGCGTCGCCGAGGCGATGGACACCGCGCAGCGCGGCATGGGCCTGGACTGGGCGGGCGCGGCGGAGCTGATCCGCCGCAGCGCCAAGGAGGCCAAGGCGGTCGGCGGCCGTATCGCGTGCGGCGTCGGCACCGACCAGCTGACCGCGCCGGCGTCCCTGGACGAGATCCGCGCGGCGTACGAGGAGCAGCTGGCGGTCGTCGAGGAATCGGGCGCCCAGGCGATCCTGATGGCCTCGCGTGCGCTGGCCGCCGCCGCGCGGGGCCCCGAGGACTACCTGGAGGTCTACGGGCACCTGCTGCGCCAGGCCGCCGAGCCGGTCGTGCTGCACTGGCTCGGCCCCATGTTCGACCCGGCGCTGGAGAGCTACTGGGGCTCCTCCGACCTGGACACGGCCACGGACACCTTCCTGGAGGTCATCGCCGCCCACCCGGACAAGGTCGACGGCATCAAGGTCTCGCTCCTGGACGCCCAGCGGGAGATCGACATCCGCCGCAGGCTCCCGGGCGGAGTCCGCTGCTACACGGGTGACGACTTCAACTACCCCGAGCTGATCGCGGGCGACGAGCAGGGCTTCAGCCACGCCCTCCTCGGCATCTTCGACCCGCTGGGCCCGCTGGCGGCGGAGGCGGTCCGCGTCCTCGACACGGGCGACGTGAAGGGCTTCAGGGAACTCCTGGACCCGACCGTGGAACTCTCCCGCCACCTCTTCCAGACCCCGACCCGCTTCTACAAGACGGGCGTGGTGTTCCTGGCGTGGCTCTCGGGCCACCAGGAGCACTTCACGATGGTCGGCGGCCTCCAGTCGGCCCGCTCCCTCCCGCACTTCGCGCGGGCGTACGAACTGGCCGACGGCCTGGGCCTGTTCCCGGACCCGGCGCTGGCGGAGACGCGCATGAAGAACCTCCTGTCGGTGTACGGGGTGGCCCAGTGAGCACCGCTACCGGACTGGAACGCTTCTCCATCAACCAGATGACGGTGAAGCAGCTGTCGATGCCGGAACTGGTCGCCGGCTGCGTGGAGCTGGGCGTCCCCGGCGTGGGCCTGTGGCGCGAGCCGGTGGCCGAGTTCGGCCTGGAGGCGACGGCCAAGCTGGTCCGCGACGCGGGTCTGACGGTCACGACCCTCTGCCGGGGCGGCTTCTTCACGGCGATCGACCCGGCGGAGCGGGCGGCGGCCCTCGCCGACAACCGCAAGGCGATCGACGAGGCGGCCACCCTCGGCACGGACACGCTCGTGCTGGTCTCGGGCGGTCTCCCGCAGGGCTCCAAGGACCTGCACGGGGCGCGGGAACGCATCGCGGACGCCCTGGCCGAACTGGGCCCGTACGCGGCGTCGAACGGGGTCCGCCTCGCCATCGAGCCGCTGCACCCCATGTTCGCCTCGGACCGCTGCGTGGTGTCGACGCTCTCGCAGGCCCTGGACATCGCGGAGCGCTTCCCGGCGGACCAGGTCGGCGTGACCGTGGACACGTACCACATCTGGTGGGACGACACGGCCCCCGCGGCGATCGCCCGCGCGGGCGCCGGCGGCCGCATCCACACGTTCCAGCTCGCCGACTGGATCACCCCGCTGCCGCAGGGGGTGCTGACCGGCCGCGGCCAGATCGGTGACGGCGCGATCGACATGCGGGAGTGGAAGGGATACGTGGAGGCCGCCGGCTACACGGGCCCCATCGAGGTCGAGCTGTTCAACGACGAGCTGTGGGCGGGCGACGGGCGTGCGCTGCTCGCGCAGACGGCGCAGCGGTTCGTGCAGCACGCGGCGTAGCTCCGGCGGCGAGCCCGGCAGAGTGGTCGGCGCCGGGCTCGCCGCCGAGCAGGCGTGTACGTTACGTATACCGATCTCGTGTCCGACGTCATGATCCGCGTGCCCGCCGAAGTCCGTGACCAGCTCGCCGCCGTGGCCGAGGCCCGGGGGACCAGTCTTCGTGCCCTCATGCAGGACATAGCTGCGCAGACACTGATTTCCGAGCAGATCAAGGAACGTGCCGACCGCACCCGGGCCCTGCTCGCCGAACGCTTCGGGCACGAGGTGTCCGAGGAGGAGTCCGCCGCCATGCGCCGCAAAATGCGGGAGGCCTCGGCTGCCCACCGGGCTGCTCTCGCGCAGGTGGAGTCCTCGCGTTGAGCCAGACCGAGCATTACGTTCTTGACGCGCCGACTCTCGTGGCGCTGGGTGGTGACAAGCAGGTCTCCGGCCTCATCCACGCCGCGGCGGCGAGTGACGATGTCCGTCTGTGGGTGCCTGTCCTGTGCCTTCTGGAAGCAGAGCGCCGTCGTGCGGGCACGGTCGACCATCTGGGTGTCCTGGTGGACGTGCTCTCCACCGTCGACGACGACTACGCCATGGCCCTGACGGTCGCCGAACTGGGGCGAACGGGAATCGCCCAGGACGCTGCGGCCGCCGTTCACGCGGCGAGGCCCAACGGGACTCTTCCGGTAGGGGCGCTGATCGCCACGGTGGAACCAGGTGTGTACGAGGGACTCGGAGCCGGAGTCATGGACCTGAGACGCTGACCGGCGGTGCGGGGCCGCGTCGCGTACGTGGGCGGCCCTGGTCCGGCCCCCGCGTCAGACCTGTCTGACCCCGACCTGCTTGCCGCAGAGCGGCTTGAGGTCGTCGAGGTCGGAGGTGAGGACGGTGACGGGGGGTCGGGCCGTGCAGCTCCTCGTTCGCGGCGATGAGTTCGTCGAGCTGGTCGCGCTCGATCTGACGCTGCACAGCGGCTTCCACGTACGCGGAGATGCCGCGCTTGCCGACCCTGGTCCGGACGGCCGCGATGGTGCCCTCGTGGACGGACACGGACACGGATTTCGTCGGCCCCTCACCGGGCCCGTGGGCATGCTCACTCACGGCCCCGATCCAACGAAACTTCTATGAGAGCGTGCGGCCGGAGCCGCGGCGCTGGGCCGAGTGGCAGACGAATTCTGTCCAGGCGGCGGGGGAGAGGGTGAGGGTGGGGCCGGTGGGGTTCTTGGAGTCGCGGATGTGGATGGTGTGGGGGGTGGCGGCTATCTCGACGCAGTCATCGCCGGATGCGCTGCTGTAGCTCGACTTGTGCCAGGCGAGAGCGACTTCGACGCAGTCACCGGATGCGCTGCTGCTGTGGCTGCTCTTGAACCAGGACAGTTCGGGGGTGCTCATAGGTCTCCTCGCATCCGCTTCAACAAGCCCACGGAGTCCCGCATGGTGAGGGCCTGCGAACGCATCCTGGCATAGCGCCTCTGGAGCACGCTGACCACTTTCGGGTCCGTGATCAAGAGGCCGCTCTCTTGGCCCTCGTTGTAAGCGAACCACTTGGCCTCCGGGGTTTCCAGCAGTTGCATCGGGCCAGCGAGGCCGGAGTGTGACGCCTGCACCAAGGGCATCACCTGGATCTCGACGTTCCGCAACTCGGAGATCTCCAGCACGTGATCGATGAGCCCCCGGGTGACCCCCGCACCGCCGGTGCTTCGAACGAATAGCTGCTCTTCCAGGATGAACCCGAAGGCGGTGTGCGGGCGTTCGTGCAGCAGCCGTTGCCGCGCGGCTCGCGCTGCCCACCGCTCCTCGATCTGGCGGTCGTCCATGGGCGGCAGTTGGTCGACGGCCATGGCTCGCAGGTACGCCTCCGTCTGCAACAGCCCAGGGATCATGCGGCACTCGTACGTGTACAACGTGATCGCCGTCGCCTCCAGCCGCGCCCACTTCCTGAACCACGCCGCCAACCCCGGCTGTCGCCCCAGGTGTTGGGCCGCCCGCACCAGCGCGCCCGTGTTGCCGAGGGCCCGGTCCACGCCCTGCACCAGGGTCGTGTCCGGCAGGCGGCGGCCCAGTTCCACGGACGCCACCATGTGCTTGGAGTAGCCGATGGTGTCGGCCAGTTCCTCGCGGCTGAGGCCGGTGTGCTCGCGGAGCGCCTGCACCATCGCCCCGAACGTGCGGAGACTGTCGGACGCCTCGGGTTCACCACCCGCGCCGATCGTCGTCATGTCGCTGCTGTCGGCCCCCATCGGCCACCTCCCGCGCACCCGCCCACGCACCACACCGGACCACACCGCTCAACGGCCATGGTCACGGCACGTCACCGGTACTGTCCAGTCAGTGACCGTGTACGCCGCGTGAGCGTACGCGGCGTTCCGGTGGCCAAACGGGCCCCGCCGCGGCCAGATTGTGGGGCATGACCGCACCGCCCGCTGCCCAACGCACCGCCATGGCCGAGTCGTTCACGCGCCGCTTCAGCTCCACCCCGCTCGGCGCCCGTCTCGCGAGACGTACGGCGCTGGTCCAGTTGAACGCCTGGGGTATCGCCTACGGCTCCGACGTCTCCGAGCGTACGGCCGTCGTCGTCGCGGAACTCGCGGCGAACGCGGTGACGCACGGCCGTGTGCCCGGCCGGGACTTCGAGCTGAGACTGTCCCTGCCCACCGGCTCGCTCCGCATCGAGGTCACCGACACCCGGGGCGACGGCCGCCCGCCGGGCCCCGGTGCCGTGCGCGCCGCCGGACCGCTGGACGAGTCGGGGCGGGGGATGGCGCTCGTCGAGGCGCTGGCCGACCGCTGGGAGGTGCGGGAGCGGACGCCACCCGGCAAGACCGTGCTGGTGGAGATCGACGTACCGGGGTGGCTGGCGCTGATGCGGCGGCTGGCGGTGGCGAGGCCGCCGAAGCGGCGCGGTTAGCGCGCCGCCGCCGTGCCGGTCGTCGGTGCCGGATGTTCCGCTCGGGCTGATTCAGGACGCGGGTGGGTGCCTCTGCCCGAGTGGACGGCGGGGCGGCGACGGCTGCCGCTGCCCTCCGGGCGGGGGCGGCGGTGGTGGACAGGCCGGCCCCGGCTGCAGGCCTCTCGCGCGTTCGACCACATCGACGGCTTCCACCGCTCCCGGCACGTCCGGAAGCGGCTCGGCCCCCGGTCCGACCGAAGGCGAGGAGAAGCGCCGCGCCGCCTCGGCAACGGCCGAACGAACGCACCTGAAACCCCGTCAACCCCGCCCTGACCTGCTGACACGGTTCTGACCCCGGCCTCACGGCAGATGCGCTGCTCCCCGCCCACCTCCGCAATCAACTCTGTTTCGCTCATTGACATCTCACTCGGAAGCCCCAACGCTGGGAGCGCTCCCATAACAGCCTGCAACTGGAAGGAGTCCCCCCACATGCTTCACCAGAGTCCGTCAGCCAGGCGTTCGCGGTCGTCCCTCCGTCGGCCCCTCCAGGCGCTCGTCATGCTGTTCGCCGTGGTGGTCGGCGCACTCACCTGGTCGGCCCCCGCACAGGCACACGGCACCATCGTCAGCCCCGCCACCCGCGCGTACCAGTGCTGGAAGACGTGGGGCAACAACCACACGAACCCGGCCATGCAGACCCAGGACCCCATGTGCTGGCAGGCCTTCCAGGCCAACCCCGACACCATGTGGAACTGGATGAGCGCGCTCCGCGACGGCCTCGGCGGCCAGTTCCAGGCGCGGACCCCCGACGGGACGCTCTGCAGCAACAACCTGTCGAGGAACGCCAGCCTGGACAAGCCAGGGCAGTGGAAGACCACCACCGTCGGCAACAACTTCTCGGTCCAGCTGTACGACCAGGCGTCCCACGGTGCCGACTACTTCAAGGTCTACGTGAGCAAGCAGGGCTTCAACCCCAAGACCCAGACCCTGGGCTGGGGCAACCTCGACTTCATCACGCAGACCGGCCGCTTCGCCCCGGCGCAGAACATCACGTTCCCCGTCCAGACCTCCGGCTACACCGGACACCACATCCTGTTCGTGATCTGGCAGGCCTCGCACCTCGACCAGGCCTACATGTGGTGCAGCGACGTGAACTTCGGCTGAGCCGGAGAACGCCGCACACGGCACCGGCCTCTGCCGGGCGCCGGTGACCCGCCGTCCGGCCGACCGAACCCCGTCGGGCCAGGGGACCCCTGTGGTCACCCTGCCCCGACGGGGCTTCCTGCCTTCCAGCCGGTGTACGAGGCGATCGGACCGTGGTCGGACAGGGCGGGGACACCGGCCGCGGCGCCTCCCCCGTCAGCCCGGCACCGCGGTCCCCGCCCTGTGCCGGTGCCGCCGCCCCGTCACCTGGCGACCGTCAGCAGGTCCCGCTGGTCCTCCGGCAGCTCGACCCGGTCCGCGTACAGCAGCGCGTTCCCCGGCTCGAAGACCAGCGCCACCTCGCCCGCCAGGCCCCCGTTGCCGCTCAGCACCTGCACCACCCGGTCGCCGAGGCGGACGTCGTACTCGTAGCGGGAGCCGACGTAGGAGCTGGTGACGACCTCGGTGCTGAGGTGGTTGACGCCCGCCGGGGTCTCGGCGGAGGCCAGCACCTCCAGGCGTTCGGGGCGGACCGCCACCGTCACCGACTCGCCGGCCCCGACACGGCGTTCGCTGTCGACCCGCACCACCTCGCCGTTCGCGTCGAGGCGCACGTCGTGCCGGGTGCCGTCCAGGCCGACCACCTTGCCGGTGAGGAAGTTGCAGCGGCCCACGAACGCCGCCACCGCCGGCGCGGCCGGGCGCTCGTAGATCTCGTGGGGCGTGCCGATCTGGATCATGTTGCCGCCCTCCATCACGGCGATCCGGTCGCTCAGCGCGAGGGCCTCGTCCTGGTCGTGGGTGACGTACACGGTCGTGATGCCCAGTTCCTCCTGGAGCCGCTTCAGCCAGGCGCGGGCCTGCTCGCGGAGTTTCGCGTCGAGGTTGGACAGCGGTTCGTCGAGGAGCAGGACCGTCGGGGAGTACACCAACGCCCGTGCCAGCGCCACGCGTTGCTGCTGGCCACCGGACAGCTGGTGGGGGTAGCGGCCGGCCAGCGCGGCCAGCCCCACCTTGTCCAGCGCGTCGTGGATGAGCGTCCTCTGCTGGTCCTTGGGCACCTTGCGGATGGTGAGCGGGAGGGCCAGGTTCTTCGCGATGGTCATGTGCGGCCACAGCGCGTACGACTGGAAGACCATGCCCAGGTTGCGCTCCTCGGGCGGGAGGAAGACACCGGCCGCCGCGTCCACGAAGGTCCGGCCGCCCACCGCGATCGAGCCCTCCGTCGGCTGCTCCAGACCCGCGATGCAGTTCAGCGTCGTCGACTTGCCGCAGCCGCTCGCGCCGAGGAGAGTGAAGAACTCGCCGTCCTCGATGGTGAAGGTGACATCGCGCAGGACGGAGTTGTCGCCGAACGTCTTCGCCAGGTTCTTGACGGTCACCTCAGGCATGGTGCTTTCCCTTCATGAGCAGTCCCGCCAGGGCGACGAAGACAGCGGTGATGCCGATCTGGAGGGTGGCCAGCGCGGCGACGGACCCGGCCCTGCCCTGCGTCCACAGGCTGAGCATGGTGGTGCCGAGGATGTTGTTGTCGGCCGAGCTGAGGAAGACGGCCGGGGAGTACTCCTTGAGCATGATCACGAAGGTGAGCACGAGGGCTCCGGCGAACGCCGGGGTGACCAGGGCCCGCAGGACCCGGAAGAACGTCATCAGCCAGTCGGCGCCGGAGACACGGGCCGCGTTGTCCAGTTCCCCGCCGATCTGCATGATCGCGGGGGCGACCGAGCCGAACGCGCTGGGCAGGGCGCGCATGCCGAAGGCGATGATGACGGCGTAGACCGTGCCCTGGAGGACGGACCCCGTGCCGAACGGGGCGAGCGCGAAGGCCCAGAAGAAGCCGATACCGATGATGATGCCGGGCAGCGACTGCGGGATGAGCGCCAGGTACTCCACCGCCCGGCCCCACCGGAACGTGGAGCGGCGGGCCACCATCACCGCGAACACGGCGAGGACGGACACGACCACCGAGCCGACCCCGGCCACGATCAGGCTGTTCCACAGCGACTGCACGTAGTTGTCGGAGTCGAACACCAGCTCGTAGTTCTTCGTCGTCACCGTCCGGAACGGCGACTGGAGCGGCGTGAAGACCAGGGTGAAGGACCGCATCACCAGGCCCGCGATGGGGATGAGGGCGCCGACGACGACGTACAGCCAGATGAACGCGATGCTCACCCACTTCAGCCAGCCCAGGTCCAGCTTGCGGGGCCGGGTGACCTTGCCGCGGACGGAGACGAACCGGGCCGCGTCCTTCAGCAGCTTCGCCTGCACGGCGACCAGGCTCAGGGTGACGACGAGGATCACCGTGGAGGCGGCGCCCAGCATCGTGTAGTCGGGGTCCACCGACTGAAGTCCGTTGTGGTACAGGAACGTCGAGAACACGTCGATGTCGACGGGCTGCCCGTACAGCAGCGGCACGCTCAGCGTCTCGATGGAGACGGAGAAGACGAGGATCGCGCTGTACACGATCGGCGGCCGCAGCAGCGGCACGATCACCTGGGCGAGGATCCGGAAGGGGCCCGCCCCGCACACCTGGGCCGCCGATTCCAGCGACGCGTCCGACTGGCGCAGCGCGTTGGCGCAGAACACGTACGCGATCGGGGCGAGCGCCACCGCCTCGGTGAGCGCCATGCCCGGGATCGAGTACAGGTTCCACGGCACGGAGCCGAGGACCTGCTGCACCTTGACGCTGACGAACCCGGCCGGGCCGTACATGATGATCCAGCCGAAGCCCAGGATCAGCGACGAGATGAAGAACGGCCACTGCATGGCGAGGGCGATCAGCCGCCCGCCGGGCAGCTTGGTCCGGACGACCACGATGGCCATCGGGATGGCGATCGCCAGGCTGAGGACCGTGGTCAGCGACGCGAACAGCAGCGTGTTCAGGGCGACTTCACCGAAGCCGGCCTTGGTGAACAGGTCGGTGTAGCCGCTGAGGGTGAAGGCGCCGCCCGCCTCGTAGAGCGGGCGGTTGCGGATGCTCTGGTAGAGGGTCGGGACGATCGGGGCCAGCACCAGCACGGCGAGGAACGCCAGGACCGCGTACTGGACCACCGTGTCCCGTCCGATGCCGAGCGGGCGCCGGTAGCGCGGCGGTGCGAACGGCTCGGCGGGTGACGCTCCGGCCGGCGTCCCCGGTGTCCGGGGGGCCCGGGGTGGCTGGGTGAGGGTTGACATCTGCTCTGACTCCGATCGTCCCTGACCCGCGCCTACTTGCGCAGTCCGTCGAAGCGCTCCAGCCAGGCCGCGGCGTCGTCCTTGGCGACCTGCTCGTACTTGACGTGGATGATGTTGTCCTCGCCGACCGCGTCCACGACCTCCTGGTACGTGTGCAGGCCCTCGCCCTTCACGCCCTCGCGGTACGAGGCGAGCCCGCCCTCGGCGACCGCGCGCTGACCCTCGTCGGAGAGGGCGAAGTCCAGGAAGAGCTTCGAGGTCGCCGGGTGCGGGGCCTCGGCGGCGATCCCGATGCCGCGCGGCAGGACGACCGTGCCGTCCTTCGGGAAGACGATCTTCACCAGGCCGGCGCTGTCCTCGACCACCGGGTACGCGGGGGAGGCGCTGATCAGGAAGCCGGCCGAGTACTCACCGGAGACGATCTTCTCCAGCTGGGTGCCGGAGGAGGTCTCCGGGCGGCTCAGCGGGAGGATCCGCTTCAGGTCGTTCCACGCCTCCGGATTGCCCTCGGTGAGCGCCCGCGTCACCGTGAAACCGAACGAGCCCTCCGGGTCGCGGACCGTCACCTTGTTCTTGAACGTGTCCTCGTCGGACGTGACGATGTCCGCGAAGTCCGTCAGCGTCGTCGGCGGCTTCTCCATCAGCGAGGTGTTGTAGGCGATGGTCATCGGGTCCTGCGACATCGCGTACACGCTCGGCAGCAGCTGCGCGCCGTCACCCAGCTCCTTCAGCTCCGGCGACTCGTATTCCAGGACCGTGTCCTTGCGGGCCGAGAAGTCCGCCCAGGCGGTCGCCGCGCTGGAGATCAGCACGTCCGCCGGGGACGAACCGGCCGCGTTCTCGGAGAGCGTCTTCTGGAACAGCTCGTCGCTGTCCAGCTCGTTGACGGAGACGGTCTTGATGAAGTCGTACTTCTTCTTGAAGTCCCGGACGATCGGCGCCATGTTCTCGTCGCCGAGGTTCGAGTAGACGGTGAGCTTGCCGCCCTCCTTCTCCGCCGCCTCGACCAGGTCGGCGTAGTCGGCCGGGTAGTAGTCCGGCACCTTGCCCGCGGAGATCTTGTTCACCGCGACCTTCGGCGCGTCGCTCTCCCCGCCGCCGCAGGCGGCCAGGGTGCCGAGGGCGAGGGTCGCGGCGATCGCGGCCGCCAAGGGGCGCCGGACGGGACGCCGGTACGTGGGTGCCGTGCCGGTGACGGCGAAGTGTCCGGTGCCGATATGGCTGGATCTGGCCATGGTTCTCCTCCTGGCGCGTGCCTGCTGGCAGCTGTTGCCGGGAGGTTAGGGACCCGGGTCAGGCCGGTAAATCCTTTGCCGCTCAGAGCTCGTACTGCTCGTATTGGTCGTTGTGTACGTGACGCGAGTCACCACCGTCGAGCAGGGCCGCATGGCTGAGAACAACCGCCTCTGACGTGCGCGGCGAGCCGGCCGGGCGGAGGCTCGCGCCCCCTGGCCCGGCCGGACCCGGTCCGTCGCGGAGAGGCTGGGGCGTGTTTCGACAGGAGCGTCGTCTGCCCGAAGGGCAGGCCCGGCGGCGTCCGGTGCGTGCGATCGCACGGCGGAGGGTCGCCCCGATACCGGTGGCATCGGGGCGGTCCCGACAACGCGGCGAGCGTGCGTGCCGGACGCCGCCAGGCAGACGGGATCTTCGCAACACGCCCTAACGCTCGATGTCGAGCGCCGTGCCGTACAGGCGGTTCACCCTCAGCCGGACGACCACCCGGCGCTCGGCGACCAGCTGCCGCAGGAACGCGTCCTCGTCCTCCGGCCTCTCCGCTCGCGGGATCATGCCGAGGAGTTCCCGCCCGACGGCGTCCCCGGGAACGGTCGTGGTCCCGGAGACCTCGGCCTCGCCCTCGGCGACGGCGAACGACCACACGTCACCGCCCTGGACGTGGAGCGCCGCCCGCGGGTCGCGCCGCAGATGCCCGACCTTGACCCGGTCGGCCGTCGTCGAGAACCGCACGGTGCGGGAGCCGGGGTCCCAGCTGTACAGCATGGTGGTCAGGTGGGGGTGGCCATCGCGCTTGACGGTGGCGAGCGTGCCGAACCGCTGCGCGCCGAGCACGCCGGAGAGCGCTTCGTCGGACAGGGGGCGAGGTGTCGGTCCTTGAGTCATGACGTGATCAACACCCTTGGCGGCCCGGCCATTTCATCCCGTCGCCGCCGGCTTTTGCAGATGCGCCGTGAGCTGCTGGAGCCGCTCCCAGGACGCCGGGTCCTCGCCGTCGCCGAGGGGGTAGTGCAGGGCCGGGCGGGTCGTCGGGCCGAGGCCCGTGGGGTGCTGGTCGAGCGGTGGCCGGCGGGCGTGGTCGGCGCCGATGGCGTCCACGTCGTCGGGGCCCAGGGTGAAGGCGGCCGGCAGCGGCGGCCCCTCCAGCCGCGGAGCGGTCGCGAGGTCGGCGGGGGCCGCCTGCACCGACGTCAGCATGGTCCGCAGCGCGTGCCGGGTGACCAGCTCCTCCGCCAGGGCCCGCACCCGGTCCAGGGGCGGCTCCTCGCCCGGCGCGTACCCGACGGTCAGGACCATGTCCTCCTCGACGCCCTTCGTGGTCCGTGTCACCCGCAGCGTCGCGATGGCCGGGCGCTCGGGGCTCCCCACCACGACCAGCTGCGACGGCTCGGGCATCCGCTCCCGCGCCAGATCCGTCAACTGCCGCGGCGACCACGGAAGGTTGACGGGCTCCGCAGTGCCCCAGCCGGCGGGCGCCGAGCCGGTCAGCGTCTCCCAGGCCGTCTCCAGCGCGCCGCCCAGCAGGAGCCGCTCGTCGGGCCGGTGCGCCGTCCGCATCGCGACGATCAGCCGGCGGCCCGGCGCCTCCTCCGCGCGGCGGGTGAACGCGGCGGCTACCGTCGCCGTGCCGTCCTCGGACAGCGCGTGCGAGAACGCCCCGTCCTGCCAGCGCAGCACCGCCCCCGACAGACCGTCGTAGTAGCCGCACTCCGGGTCCCGCACCACCCACCGGTTGGGCACACGCGCGAGCGTCGCGCGGGCCGGGGCGCTCAGCCGGACCCCGGGCGGGGTGACGATCTGCAGCGACCGCCGGGAGGCCACGGCCGTCCGCATGATCTCGGCGAGCCAGCTGGTCAGCGCCACCACCGGGCGGTCGACCAGGACGACCGCCGCGTGGTCGGTGACGACGTCCACCGCGGGCTGCCCGGCCCCCGCCGACGGCACCGCCGACACGTCGACCGCCTCCGTGCTCGCGGCCCCGGCCGGCCAGGTCGTGCCGCCCAGCAGCGCGTTGAGGCGGCCGCACACCACCCCGGCCAGCTTCTCCGCCTCCGGTACGGCCGTGGAGGCCCGTGCCTCCGTCCACCAGTAGGGGGTCCTCGCGCTCTGCCCGAGCAGCCGCTCCGCCTCGCCCGGCACCCGCACCAGCAGCGGCGACTCCACCGACACCAGGGGGCGCCCGCCGGGGCCGTGCAGCTGGACGACCGCCCCGTCGGCCGCCGCCGACAGGTCCAGGTCGGAGCCGCCCGCGTACAGGCTCGCCATGAGCGCCCACACGTCGGGCATCGTCGGGGTGAGGGCGATGACGTCCTTGGTCACGTGCGGTCGTCCTTCTCGGCGGTCGTGGCATGTCGTCCTGCCGGGGCGGGCACGGGGCGGCGCGATCCCGCCGGGCCGGGGCCGGTCGTGGGCGGGCGCCGGCCCGGCCGAGCCGTCACCTGAGCCGTCGCCCGAGCCGTCACCTGTGGTGTCACGAGTGGCGTCACCTGTGGTCGGTCCCGTCGCCGGACAACGCGGTCTGGACCAGCTGGTGGGCGCGGCCCCGGCGGACCAGGGTGCCCCGGCCCGGCGGCTGCGCGGACGGGTACAGGCCGGGGAACAGCTGGCCCTCGCTCCGCTCGCCGGTCATCAGCAGCGCGGCCGTGCCGGTCTCGCGGAGCGTCTGCAGCAGCGGCTCGTACACCGCCCGTGAGGCGCCCGCCGTCCGCCGCGTGATCACGAAGTGCAGGCCGATGTCCTGCGCCGACGACACATACGGCAGGAACGGCGCCAGCGGCTGCTGCCCGGCGGTGGTGAGGATGTCGTAGTCGTCGACGAGGATCACGATGCGCGGCCCCTCGAAGGCGGGCTCGTCGGTCACCGCGTCCGGGTCGGCGGTCTCCGGCATCCGCTTCTCCAGTTCGGTCGCGATGCCCGACGCCAGCCCGGCGGCGAGCTTCGCGTTGTGCGCGTAACCGCCCCGGTACGGCTCCGGGACCACGCCCCGCAGCCCGCGCCGCGGGTCGAACACACCGAAGACCAGCTCCTCCTCGGAGTACCGCTCCACCAGCCGGTCCACGATCAGCTTCAGCAGGTTCGTCTTGCCGCACTCGTTGTCGCCGAGGACCAGCAGATGCTGGTCGGAGCCGAACAGGTCCAGCAGCACGGGCGCGAGGGCGTCCTGGTCGACGCCGATCGGGACGCGCCCCGGCTCGGCGACCTGCGACGGCAGCCGGCCGGCGGGCAGCCGCGTCGGCAACACCCTTACCGGAGGCGCGAGTTCGCCGTGCCAGGTGGAGCGGATCGTCCGGGCCGCGTCCTCCAGCGCCGGACCGAGGTCGCCCGTCGAGGGCCGTCCGTCCAGGCGGGGCAGCGCGACCTGCGCGAACAGCTTGCCGTCGGTGAGGGCCCGCCCCGGCGTGTCCGGCGACAGGGTCTGGGAGAGCTTGCGGTCGACGCTGGAATCGCTCGGGTCGTTGAGCCGCAGCTCGATCCGGGTGCCGAACATCGACTGCGTCGCGATCCGCACGTCGTTCCAGCGGAGCATGCCGCCGACGACGTGGATGCCGTAGCCGCCGCCCCGCTTCAGCAGGTCCACGACCGTGTCGTCCAGTTCGGCGAACTCGTCGCGCAGCGCCCCGAACCCGTCGATGAGCAGCACGACGTCGGTGGAGCCCAGCTCCCGCAGCCCGCCCCGGGCGCGCAGCCGGCGCAACTGGTCGACGGAGTCGATGCCGTGCTCGCGGAACAGCTCCTCCCGCTCGATCAGCATCGTCCGCACCTCGGCGACCGTCCGCGCCGCCCGCTCCCGGTCGGCCCGCCCGGCGATCCCGCCGACGTGCGGCAGCCCCGAGAGGGCGGACAGGCCGCCGCCGACCAGGTCGAGCCCGTAGAGGGCGACCTCGGCGGGCGTGTGGGTCGCCGCCAGCGACAGCGCGAGGGTCCGCAGCAGCGTCGTCTTTCCCGACTGCGGGCCGCCGATCACCGCCGCGTGTCCGCCCGCGACCGTCAGGTCCAGCACCCAGTGGCCCTGCCACTGCTTCGCCGGATCGTCCAGCACCCCGAGCGGCACCCGCAACGGCCCCTGACACGCCGAGAGTTGCAGCCCGCGCTCGTCCACCTGCACGGGCCCGGCCGCCGCGTCCAGCGTGATCGCGTCCGGCAGCGGCGGCAGCCAGATCCGCCGCACCGGCCGCGCGGCCCCGGCGAGCCGGTCGACCATCACCGACATCACCGTCGGCCCGGTCTCCCGCTTGGTCGCCTTGGGCTCCTCGGACGCGCCGCCCGCCGCCGGAGTGCCGCCGAGCGTGTTGTACGCCGGGTACGGCCACGCGAGCGGCGTGTCGTCGTCCTCCCGCGCGGCGAGCGCCGGACCCCGGTAGGCGCCGGACACGTACCCCGCCTTGAACCGCTCGTACGTCGAGGTGTCCACCTTGAGGTAGCCGAAGCCCGGCAGCGGCGGCAGATGGAAGGCGTCGGTGGTGTCGAGGACGGTCCGCGACTCGTCGGCGGAGAACGTCCGCAGACCCAGCCGGTACGACAGATAGGTGTCCAGGCCCTTGAGCTTGCCGCCCTCGATGCGCTGGCTGGACAGCAGCAGATGCACGCCGATGGAGCGCCCGATGCGGCCGATGGAGAGGAACAGGTCGATGAAGTCCGGCTTCGCGGTGAGCAGTTCACCGAACTCGTCGATCACGACGAACAGGTGCGGCAGCGGTTCCAGGTCCGGGCGGCTGCTCGCCCGCAGGGCCGCGTAGTGCCCGATGTCGGCGACGTTCCCCGCGTCCTTCAGCACCTGCTGCCGCCGCTTGACCTCCCCGGCGAGGCTGGAGTGCACGCGCTCCACGAGGCCCGCCTGGTTCTCCAGGTTGGTGATGACCCCGGCCACGTGCGGCAGACCGGTGAACGGGGCGAACGTCGCGCCGCCCTTGTAGTCGACCAGGACGAGCGCGAGGTCCTCGGGCGGGTGCGTGGCGGCGAGCGCCAGCACCAGGGTGCGCAGCAGTTCGCTCTTGCCGGACCCGGTCGCGCCCACGCACAGCCCGTGCGGGCCCATGCCCAGCTCGGAGGACTCCTTCAGGTCCAGCAGCACCGGCTCGTGACGGTCCGTCAGGCCAATCGGCACGCGCAGGAACTCCCGTTCGCCGCGCGGCGCCCACAGCCGCTCCAGGTCCAGTGCGGCCGGGTCGTCGACACCGAGCAGCACGGGGAAGTCGACGGGCCCGGTGACCGGGGTGCCCTCGGCCGCGGACTCCGCCGACAGCCGCAGCGGCGCCAGCAGCCGGGCGATTCCCTCGGCCCCGGCGGCGGTCACGTCGTCGCAGGAGCCCCGCGCGACCGCGTGGGCACCCTCCCGGAGGTCCTCGACGACGACCTGGTCGCCCCGCACGGTGATCCGCACCGACACCTGGTCCGGTTCGTGCACCTGCCGCTCCAGCAGGTGCAGCACCGTGACACCCATGTCGCCGAGCCCCACCGCCGTGTCCGGCAGCGGCAGTTCGGCGGCCGTCTCCCCGTACTCGTCGCTCACCACCAGCATGCGCGACGCCAGCCCCAGGGCGCCCCGGTCGGCCAGCCCCCGGCGCACCTCCGCCGCGTACGAGGCACGCCGCCCCAGCTCATGACGGAAGTGCCGGGCCAACTGCGCCAGGCTCGGCGCGATCCGCCGGGCGGCCACCGGCCCGTCGTGCTCCTGGCCGTCCAGCACGTGCGGCAGCCACTTCGCCCACTCCCAGTCCGGCAGCCGCTCACCGGGCACCCCGAGCGCCACGGCCACGTCGTCCGGCGCGTGCGTCACGGCGACCTGGACGAGCAGCGCCCGCGCCACCCTCAGCACACCCTCCCGGTCCCCGACGACACTGACGTTGCCCGCGCGGTCCAGGGGCACGGTGACCGGGCAGTCGTCGGCCACCGAATAGCGGGCCAGCAGGGCACGCGCCTCGTTCAGCATGAACGGGTCCGGCGGCGTCATCACCCCGCCCTGGTTCTGCCCGATGGCCAGCTCCGCCACCGGCACGTCACCGGTGCCGACCCGCACCCGCAGGAAGTCCGGGTCCCGCCGCCGGCGCTCCCACAGCCGCGCCGGGTCCCGCGCGAGGTCGTACAGGGCCTCGGGGGGCGGGTCGAGCACCCGGGCCAGCGTCCGCCGCTCGCGCTCGCTCGCCCCCAATTCCTCCCGCAGCTCCTCCAGGTACTCCAGGTACCGCTCCCGCTGCGCCCGCCGGGTGCGCTGCGCCTTGCCGCGCTGCGACAGGAACAGCGCCACCGCGCCGAGCAGCGCGAAGACCAGCACGACCGCGCCGAGCGCCGCGAACTGGCTGCTGCGGATCACGGTCATCATCACGACGGAGCCCATGACCCCCGCCATCGGCAGCAGCGCCGTCGCCGCCGAACCCGCCTTGCCCTCCGGGAGGTTCGGCGGCGGTTCGATCGTGCGGGGTTCGGCCGCCCCGAGCGGGCGGGTGCTGCGCGCGGGCCGGTGGACCAACTGCTGGGTCACGGACGGACCCCTTCTTCCCAGGGGAGGTCGAACATCGCGGTGCGGTGAGGGCGGGCGTCAGCCCCCGCGTGCTGCGGGCGCGGGGCGAGCGCGGAGCCGGGCCGGCGGCTCATCGCATCCTCACCGCCCGGGTCATCGCCTCCGCCGCCAGCGTCACGGCCGCGTCCCGCGTGGCCTGGCCCAGCAGGGCGGTGCGGATCGGCCCGCCCTGGGCGAGGTGCCGGTCGTAGGGGACGGTGACGACGTGCACGCCGGACTCCTTCAGGTGCGCGACCGCCGTCTTCCGGTCCAGGGTCACGTCGGGCGAGTTCGCGGTGAGCGCCACGACCGTCGAGGCCAGCGCGGAGTGCGGCAACTGGCCCAGCCAGTCCAGGACCTGCCGGGTGCCGTTGACCCCCTCGGCGGTCATCGGGGCGACGACCACGCGCGCGTGCGCCGTGTCCATCGCCGTACGCGCCACCTCGCCCGGCAGCGTCTCGCAGTCCACCACGGTCACCGCGAAGTAGCGCCGCAGCGCGAGGGTCACCGTGCGGTACGTCCGGATGTCCAGCGGGGCCCCGACGCGGCCCTGGCTGGCGGGCAGCAGCCAGCCGCCGTCCGACACGGGCACCAGGTAGCCGGTGACGTCGGTGAGCTGCATCGCCGGGTTGAGGATCCGTGCGAGGTCGGCCGCCGCCCAGCGCACCGAGTCGGCGCCCATCCGCACCGGCAGCGTGCCGAGCGCGGCGTCCGCCTCCAGCGTGAGCACCGGGTCGTGCCGGTAGTGGTTGAACGTCCGCCCCAGCAGTGCGGCCACCGTCGACTTGCCGACGCCGCCCCGGATCGACGTCACGGCGATCACCCGCCCCGTCGTCACCGGCTGCTGCAACTCCCGCGCGATCCGCGTCTCCTCCGCCACGTCCTGCGCGGCGGAGGAGGTCAGCTTCTTGATCGAACGCCCCGTCCGCCGGGCCACGGACTCCCCGTGCTGCGGCCGACCCAGCGCGTGTGCCAGCCGGGGATCGATCGTCGGCACCGACTCCGGAGTGTGCGCCGGGGACTGCGGCACCCGCGAACCCCGCGGCGCGGCGGCGGCCGGGCGAGCGGGGCGGGGTACGGGCTCCTGGGGGAGACCGAGGCGGGGGTCCGCGTGGTGCGGATCCTGGGCATCGACGGCGGGGGCGGGCTGCCCGGGCTGTCCGTGCTGTGCGGGCTGCACCGGTTGAACAGGCGGAACAGGCGGAACAGGTACGGGGCCCACGGGCACCTGAACCGGTCCCGGCCCTGGATAGCCCGGCACCGCCCGTATCGGCCGGTCACCGGCGCCCTCTTCAGCGGGTTGAGCTGGTTGAGCTGGTTGAGCCGGTTCAGCCGGTTCAGCCGGTTCGGCAGGTCCGGCCTGCGCGGACCGCTCGACCGCCTCGGGCGGAACCGAGCGCACCAGCCGCAGCGTCGGCTCGGCCCGCCGCGCGGCGCCGGAAGGCACACCCGTCGCCCGCGTCGTACCCGTCGCCCCGGTCCCACCCGCCGCACCCGACGCGGCGTCGGCCCCCGACGCCGCGGAACCGGACGCGGCACCCGCCCCCGCCCCGGCGCCCGACCGCGCCCCCGCACCGTCCTGCCCCAGCTCGCGCAGCACGTCCCGCTGCCAGTCCTCTCCCTGCGCCATGTGCGCCCCCAACTCCTAAGCGAAGGTGTCGAGCAGTCGCCCGTAGACGCCGAACACCCCGATGAGCAGCGGGAACAGGGTGATGACGCCGATGGACTCCAACGTGTCGCCGAGGCGGCGGAGCCGGACCCGGACATGTTCCGCGGGCTGCACGGCGAGCACGAGCAGCGGCAGGACGGCCAGCAGGACGAGCACGGCCAGCGGACCGGCCGCGTCGCCGGACCCCTCCACCCAGACGGCGATCAGCCGCACCACGAGCAGCGCCGCCGCGCCCAGCAGCACCACGACCTCGGTGACCAGCGGGAACGCCCGTGCGCGCAGCGCGAGGACGACCATGGTGACGACGGCCAGCAGCACGGTCCACGTGGTGGGCGCGCGCAGCGCGAACACCCCGGCGGCGGTGACCGAGACGGCCATCGTCACCGTCGCCAGCACCAGTCCCCGGTGGGTGGCGGTGAGCGCGGCCGCCACCTGGTAGCGGCTCACGGAGGTCCCCGCGGAGCGCCGGTCGTCGAGCCCGGAGAGGCCGGACGCCATCAGCGCGAGCCGGGGCAGCAGCCCCAGCACGATCACGGAGACGACGGCGAGCACGGCGCCCACACGGGCCTGTTCGGCCGCCGGTGACGGCGCCGACACGAACGCGGCGACCCCCAGCCAGCAGGCCGTGGCCCCGGCCAGCGCCCCGGCCCCGACCAGCCCGCCCCGCCCGAGCGGGCTGAACAGGCCGAGCAGGGCGAGGGTGACGATCCCCGCGCCGGCCAGCGCCGCGACCCGCGCGGTGCCGGACCAGTCCTGCGCGTCGGCCAGCGTGGAGGCGCCGAGCAGCGCCAGCGCCCCGGCGGTCACCAGCAGCGTCGTGGCGAGCCCGTACCTCCTCAGCCGCCCCAGCAGCGCGCCCGCGAGCGCGGCGACCAGGGCGACGGCGAGCAGCGCGCCCGCGACGGTCCCGGCCGCGTACGCGTCGCGGGCCAGCCACCCGGCGGCCAGGGCCCAGCCGACCGTGGCGAGCCCGGCGGTGACCCGTCGTGCGGCAGGGCTCCAGCGCCGGGCACGGGAGTCGAGATCCTCGGCGGCCTCGTCCGTGACGTCGTGCACGACGGGTGCCGACGGCGCGTCCTCGGCGCGCACCAGACGCAGGACGGCGCCGTCCGCGACACCGGCCGACTCCAGGGTGCTGTCGTGGGCGAGCGCGCTGCCGTACGCGGTGACGAGATGCCGCAACTCCGGCCGTCCGCCGACCTGGTCGTCGAGCAGACGCATCACCTCGGGCAGCAGCAGCCCGACCGGTTCCCGCGACGGCAGCACGAGATCCACGCGCCGTCGTTCACCGACCAGCGTGACCCGGCTGAGTGCCGTACGACCGCCGGCCGTCTCCTGGTTCAGGGCCCCCGTAGACATCACGCGTTCGAACCTATCACCGGGTAGAAGTGCTGGTCGGAGCCGTCGAGGAGGCCCCCGACGGGCTCGCCGAGGGCGTCACGGACGGCTGTACCGAACTCCCGTACGGGCTCTTGCCGATGATGCGGTTCGACACGAATGACCACCCCACACATCCCGCGCACAACACCGCCGCGATGACGATCCCGGCGAAGACCTTCCCGATCCGCTCGTCCACCGAGCGCCGCTGCCGCTGTGCCCCGAACAGCAGGGCGTCGCGCAGCCGTCGACGGCGCACCGACACCGACTCCAGCAACTGGCTGTCGTAATCCTGCGCCGTCACGGCCGTCTTCCCTCACTCACTGCTCACTGCCCACGCACCCGGTGCTCACGCACCCGGACGCGGATGCCGGATGCCGGATGCCGGACTCGTACGCCGGTCCGCGTCAGCCGATCTGGTCGACCGCCGCGCGGGCCTTGGCCAGCGTCGACTGGGCGGTGCCGTCGTTCTGTTCCAGCGTGGTGCGCACCAGGCGGATGATCTCGCGGACCTCGCCCGCCGCCTTCTTCCAGCGCTCCTCCTTGCCGTGGTAGTCGTCGGAGACACCGTCGGCCTGGAAGTCGGTCATCGCGGCCTTCACCGCGGCGTCGCGGTCGCTGAGCACACGCTCCAGCTGGCCCACGATGGTGCCGAGCGAGGTCTGCACCTCGCCCGAGGCACCGGTGTCGTACGAACGGCGGTCCTGTGTCTGACCCATGGTGAATGTCCCCCTGTGGCTCTCGTGACTCTCGTGGCTCTCGGAGTGTCGATGAACCGGTCTAACCGGTCTAACCGGTCCAACCGGCCCAACCGGCCCAACCGGCCCAACCGGCCGGTTGCCGTGGCCGCCGGCTAGCGGGCGCCGAAGCGGGCCGCGTCGAAGTTCGCGAGACCCATGTTCTGGTTGGCGTTGTCCTGGGACTCCACGTCACCGGTGCCGAAGGCGTTGTCCATGCCCGACTGACCGCCCAGGATCGCGGCGAGCGAGCTGTTGAGGTCCGCGGTGATCTCGTCCGCGCGGTTCTTGAACGAGTCGAACGCCACCTTGCCCGAGCCGTTGAACTTGCCCTCCAGCGGCTCGGCCGCGCTGATCAGCAGCTGGATCAGCGTCCCCAGGTCGTCGCTCGAACCGAGCGTGCTCTTGCCGAGGTCCGCCAGAGTCGTCGACCCCATGTCGAACTTCACGTCGTGTCCACCCCCGTGTGTCTGGGTCACCTACGTTGCCGCCATGCTCTCCCACAACCCGTTGCACCCGCAACGCACTTGCCGTCTAAGTGACGTGATCGGGACATAATTCGAACGGGCTTGTGGCGCGACCGCGTTCACGCACGGCTCTCGGCGGCGGCCTTGAGGTCGCGCAGCCACGCTTCGAGGCCCGCGCCGAGCGCCGCGGTCGCCAGGGGCACGTCCGCCTCGACCTGGTCGCCGGTCCAGGTCTCCTCGGTGTGCACCCGGACACCGCCCGCGACCTTCTCGAACCTCCACAGGTGGACGCCCTCGTCGATCCGCAGCCCCTCGCCGACCGCGGGCCCGCTCCACAGGAGGCAGGTGCCGCGCTCCGCCTGCCGGACGGTGGAGGTGATGTCGAGGACGGTCGCCGGCGTCGTGGGCGTGGCGGGCGCCGGGGTGGTCCAGCGGAACCGCGACCCCTTCCGCAGCGGGCCGTGGTCGAGCCGCTGGGCGGTGAGGACGGGCGGCTGCCACGACGGCCAGTTCGCCACGTCGGTCTGGAGCTTCCAGACGGTGCTCAGCGGCGCGTCGATCACGGTGTCGGACCGGTAGCGGATGCGGGCGTCGGGGTCGACGCCCTCGCCCCGGCAGGCGGCCGGCCGGTGGGCGCTCCCGGAGGCGGGCGCGGCCTGGGCGGGGGTGACGGCGGCCCCGAGGACGCCGGCGAGCGCGAGGGAGAGCGGAACGGTGAGCGCGGCGGTGCGTGTGCGGAACATGGTCGTCTCTTCCTGTGGTGTACGGATCGTGGTGCTCGGAGGCTGAAGCGCGGGCCGATGTGCGGGCCGATGTGCGGGCTGACGCGCCGGCCGATGTCCGGGCTGACGCATGGGCTGATGTGCTCGCGATGTGCTCGCTAGTGCTGGCCGCTGAGAAGGCTGTTGAGAGGGCTGTTGAGAAGGCCGTTGAGGGGGGCTGCTTCGGGCGCCGCTCAGGGCGCCGCTTCCCGCTACGGCTCCAGCACGACCTTCCCGGCGACCGTGCCGGACTCGGCCAGGCGCAGGGCCTCGGCGATGGCGCCGAGGGGCAGGCGGGCGGCGATCCTGGCGGTGACGTCCCCGCGGAGGTATGCCGCGAAGACCTCGGTGAGGTCGGCCCGCAGCCGGGCCCGGAACCGGTCCTTGGCCAGGGCGCGCCCGGCCCAGAGGTTGAAGAAGTACGCCCGGCGGCCGTTGGGCAGGGCGTTCCACAGCCACACCCGGCCGAGCAGGCGGAGCACCGGCCACTGCCCGGAGCCCTCGTCGTCCCGCGTGGCGGCGCTGCCGTACGAGACGAGCGTGCCGCCGGGGGCGAGGAGCCGCCAGGAGTCGACGATGCCCGTGCCGCCGACGTGGTCGAAGACCGCGTCCACTCCACCGGGGGCCAGTGCACGGATCCGCGCGGCGACGTCCCCGGCGCGGTAGTCCACGGGTACGACCCCCTGGTCCCGCAGGGCGTCGTGGTGGCGGGCGGACGCCGTGCCGATCACCCTCGCGCCCGCGGCCCGCGCCAGCTGCACCAGGACCGAGCCGACCCCGCCGTTCGCGCCGAGCACCACGACGGTCTGCCCGGCCCGCACCCGGGCCGTGCGGTGCAGCATGCGCCAGGCGGTGACGCCGTTGACGACGAGGGTCTCCGCCTCCGCCGCGCCGATCCCCTCCGGCACCGGCACCACGTCCGCCGCGTCGACGAGGACATGGCTGGCCCAGCCGCCGACCTTGAGGAGGACGGCCACCCGGGTGCCGGCCAGGGCCGGGTCGACGCCCGCGCCGGTCGCCTGCACGGTGCCGACCAGGTCGTAGCCGGGGACGAAGGGGAAGGGCGGCTGGTCGTAGTACCGGCCGCGGCGCATCTGCTGCTCGGCGAAGGAGACCCCGGTCGCCTCCATCCGGATCAGCACCTGACCGGGCCCCGCGACGGGCACGGCCCCGCTCCGGATCTGCAGCCCCTCCGGCTCGACCTTGCCCGGCAGGACGACCTCGACCAGTCCTTCGCCACTCATGACGACCTCCACTTTTCGCGAGTGATTCTCTCGTTCGTTAGAAGTTCTAACGCAAGAGGCAAGGGGGTGTCAACTGGTTGAGTGATAGCCTCTAACTAAATCTTCAGCATGTAGTCCCGCAGGTGAGGCGCCCGGGACTCCCCGAACTCGAACGGAAGGGCCACACCTCATGGCCGACACGGGCACCACCCCGCGCGAGCGCTACCGCACCCAGGTGCGGGCCGAGATCAAGCAGCGCGCCTGGGAGCAGATCGCCGCGGCGGGAGCCTCCGCGCTCTCCCTCAACGCGATCGCGAAGCAGATGGGGATGAGCGGACCCGCGCTCTACCGGTACTTCGCCGGCCGCGACGAACTGATCACCGAACTCATCCGGGACGCGTACCGCAGCCTCGCCGACACCTTCCGCGCCACCGCCGCCCCGCAGAGCCCGGCCGACGGCTCCGGCGCGCCCGGCGCCCACCTGGCCGCCCTGGCGCACACCCTGCGCGACTGGGCCCTGGACGACCCGCAGCGGTACTTCCTGATCTACGGCACGCCGGTCCCCGGCTACCACGCGCCGGACGACATCACCACGATCGCGTCCGAGATCATGGCGACCCTGCTGGAGGCGTGCGCCACGCTGCCCTCGGACGGCCCCGCGCCCTTCCGCCGGGCCATGGCCTTCTGGACCCGGCTGCACGGCGTGCTGTCCCTGGAGCTCGCGGGCCACTTCACCGGCATGGACCTCGACCCGGCACAGCTCTACGCCGGCGAGGTGGAAGCCCTGCTCCGCCCCTAGTGCCGCGGCAGGCAACGTTTGCGCGACGGGGCAAACGTTTGCCCCGTCGCGGCGCAAGCGACGGCGCCCCCCAACCCGGGCCCGTGGGGGTCCCTCGGCCGCCCAAAAACCTCAGGAGGCCGTACAACCCTTCGCCCGCCTCGCCGGTCGTACGGGGCGTCGGAACTTCTGGAGGGGGATCTGGGGGGATCACGGGGTTCTGACGGGGGAGGGGAAGGCCGAGGGGCCCGGTCGTCGACCGGGCCCCTCGAAACGTGCCGGGCGGCACGAGAACCTGACCGCCCCCCTCAGCGCGAGCCCCCCTCCTCGGCGCGAGCCCGCCCTCTCAGCGCAGTGCCCCGCCCCTCAGCGGTGCCCTCAGCCCCTCAGCGGTGCCCTCCGCTCAGAAGAACACCCCGCACCGCAGCAGCACGTTCGCGTACGGCCGCGCCTCCCCGGTGCGGACGATCAGCCGCGCCTCCGCCGACAGTTCCTTCAGCCGCTCGTGGGGGACCAGCTCCAGCGCGGTGAAACGGTCCGCCAGCAGGGCCGCCGCCTCCGGGTTGGCGTCCCGGACCTCGTGTGCGGCGGTCGCCCCCTCGACCACCAGCTCGCCGAGCAGGCCGTCCAGCACCTCGGCGAACGACGGCACCCCCGCCCGGAACGCCAGGTCGACCACCCGGGGCCCCTGCGGCAGCGGCATGCCCGCGTCGCACACGAGCACCCCGTGTCCGTGCCCCAACTCGGCGAGCGCCCCGGCCAGATGGCGGTTGAGTATCCCGCCCCGCTTCACCGGTCCCCACCCCCGAGCGCGGCGACCTCGTCGGCCGTCGGGAAGGACACCTGGGCCCCGGCCCTGGTGACGGCCACCGCCCCGACCCGCGCCGCGTACGCGGCGGCCTCGGCGGGCTCCTCGCCGCAGCCGAGCTTCCAGGCCAGCGCCGCCGTGAACGCGTCCCCGGCCCCCGTGGTGTCCACGGCCTCCACCCGCACGGCCGGCACCCGGATGGTGCCCTCGGCCGTCGCGATGAGCGCGCCCTCCGCGCCCAGCGTCACGACCACCGAGCGGGGCCCGAGCGCCAGCAGCGCCCGCGCCCAGTCCTCCGGCGACCCCTCCAGCTCGCCCCCGGCGATGACCCGCGCCTCGTGCTCGTTGACGATCAGCGGGTCGCAGGCCGCCAGGACCTCCTCGGGCAACTCCCGCGGCGGCGACGGGTTCAGCACGAACCGCGTGCCCTGCGGCAGCCGCCGTACGACCTCCACCACCGTCTCCAGCGGGATCTCCAGCTGCGCCGACACCACCCGCGAGCGCCCGAGCAGCGGGTCCGCGGCCCGGACGTCCTCGGGGGTCAGCCGCCCGTTGGCGCCGGGCGACACGACGATGCTGTTGTCGCCCGACGGGTCCACGGTGATCAGGGCGACCCCGGTGGGCGCCCCGCCGACCAGCACCCCCGCCGTGTCGACCCCCGCCGCGCGCTGCGAGTCCAGCAGCAGCCGGCCGTTGCCGTCGTCGCCGACCCGGGCCAGCAGCGCCGTACGGGCCCCGAGCCGGGCCGCCGCCACCGCCTGGTTGGCGCCCTTGCCGCCCGGATGCACGGCCAGGTCGGAGCCGAGCACCGTCTCACCGGCCCCCGGCCGCCGCTCGACACCGATCACCAGGTCGGCGTTGGCCGATCCCACGACCAGGAGGTCGTAGTCGTACATGAAGCATCTCCCTGTGCTGGGTTGGAGCCGCCCGCCGGCCGGTCGCGCCGGAGGGCGGAAACGCCGAGGCGGCCGGACGGGTCCCCCGTCCGGCCACCGCATCGTGTCAGCCGCCGAACTCGGCCACGTTCTCCGCCGTGACCACCTTCACCGGCACCATCACCGACTTCTTGACCTTCCCGCCCTCGGCCGCCCGCACCGCGTTGCGCACCGCGATCCTGCCGAGTTCGGCGGGCTGCTGCGCGACCGACGCGTACAGCGTGCCGCCCTCGACGGCCTTCAGACCGTCGGCGGTGCCGTCGAAGCCGATGACCTGGACGGACTTGCCGGCCTTGGAACCGAGCGCCTTGATCGCGCCGAGCGCCATCTCGTCGTTCTCCGCGAAGACACCGTCCACGTCGGGGTTGGCCTGGAGGAGGTTCGTCATCACGTCGAGGCCCTTGGTGCGGTCCCAGTCGGCGGGCTGCTTGGCGAGGACCTTGATGCCGGGGTACGCCTTCAGACCCTCGGCGAAGCCCGCGCCGCGCTCCCGGCTGGCGGAGGTGCCCGCCTGGCCCTGGAGGATGACGATCTCGCCCTTGCCGCCCAGCTTCTCCGCGAGCGCCTTCGCGGCCAGCTTCCCGCCGCTGACGTTGTCGGAGGCGACGAGCGCGGCCGTGTCCGCGCCGTTGACCGCCCGGTCGACGGCCACCAGCGGGATGTCCGCCTTGTTCACGGCCTTCGCCGCCGGGGTCACCGCGTCGGAGTCCACCGGGTTGACGATGATCGTGCCGAGACCTTCGCTGGTGAAGTTCTGCAACTGGTTGGCCTGCTGCGAGGCGTCGTTCTGCGCGTCCGTCACGGACAGGTCGACGCCCAGCTTCTTCGCCTCGTCCTGCGCTCCGGCGCGGATCTGCACGAAGAAGGGGTTGTTCAGCGTGGACAGCGACAGACCGATCTTCTCGCTCTTGGCCGCCGACGAACCGCTGTGCAGGAAGGACGTCGCGCCCACGACCGCCGCCGCGACCACCGCCGCCAGGACGTACGTCAGCGCCTGCTTGCGCCGGTCGCCCGAGCCACCGGTCCCGGCGGCCACCGGCGTCGCCCCCGCCTTGCGGCGGACCGTGTCGAGGAGCACCGCCAGCGCGATGACGACACCGATGACGACCTGCTGCCAGAACGCCGACACCGACAGCAGGTTCAGGCCGTTGCGCAGCACCGCCAGGATCAGCGCGCCGATCAGCGTGCCCGACGCCTTGCCCGTGCCGCCGGCGAGCGAGGCGCCGCCGATGACGACCGCCGCGATCGCGTCCAGTTCGTAGCCCTGCGCGGCCTGCGGCTGCGCGGACGACAGCCGGGAGGCCAGCACGATGCCCGCCGCGGCGGCGAACAGCCCGGACAGGGCGTAGATCACGAGCTTCTGCCGCTTCACCCGCAGGCCGGACAGCCGGGCGGCCTCCTCGTTGCCGCCGATCGCGTACATGGCCCGCCCGATGTACGTGCGGCCCAGGATCACCGCGGTGATCAGACCCATCACGACCATCACCAGGACGGGCACCGGCAGCCAGCCGCCGAGGTTGTCACCGAGGTGCGACACCGACTCCGGGAACGCGATCGGGCTGCCCTGCGAGATCACCAGCGACAGACCGCGCCCCACCGACAGCATCGCGAGCGTCGCGATGAACGGCGGCAGCTTCCCGTAGGAGACGAGGAAGCCGTTGACGAGACCGCACGCGATGCCGGTGACGACCGCGAGGAGGACGGCTATCGGGACCGGCACGCCCTCCGACGTGGCGCTCCACGCCAGCACCGTCGCCGACAGGGCCGCCACCGAACCCACCGACAGGTCGATGCCCGCCGAGACGATCACGAAGGTCACACCGAAGGCGAGGATGGCGGTGACGGCCGCCTGGACGCCGATGTTCAGCAGGTTGTCGGCCGTCAGGAAGTCGCCGGACAGCACCGACATCGCGACGACGAGGACGATGAGGGCGCTCAGCGCGCCGTTGTCGAGCAGGATCCTGCGCAGGCCCGGGGCGCCACTCGCGCCCGTCGTGCCCTTGAGCGTGTCAGCGGCCACCGGTGGCCTCCGTTCCGGTCGTGGTGGTGTGCGGGGTGGACACGGCGAGCGCCATCACCGCGTCCTGGGTGGCCTCGGCGGCGGGCAGCTCGCCCGCGATCCGCCCCTGGGCCATGACGATCACCCGGTCGCTCATACCGAGCACCTCGGGCAGATCACTGGAGATCATCAGGACGGCGGCGCCCGCGGCCGTCAGCTCGTTGATCAGCTCGTAGATCTCGACCTTCGCGCCGACGTCGATGCCGCGCGTCGGCTCGTCGAGGATCAGCACCTTGGTGTCCGCGAGCAGCCACTTGCCGATGACGACCTTCTGCTGGTTGCCGCCGGACAGCGTCCGCACCGCCTGGCCCAGACCGGCCATCCGCACGCCCAGCTGCCCGGCGACCCGCGCCGCGTTCGCCCGCTGCCCCTTGAGGTCGACGAACCCGCCCCTGGTCGCGCCCCGCAGGGTGACCAGACCGAGGTTCTCCTCCACGGAGGCGTCGAGCACCAGGCCCTGGCCCTTGCGGTCCTCGGGGACGAGACCGACGCCCGCGGTCATCGCCGCGTTGACGTCGTGCCGGGGGACCGGGGCACCGGAGACCCGCACGGCGCCCCTGTCGTACGGGTCGGCGCCGAACACGGCCCGCACGACCTCCGTACGGCCGGCCCCGACGAGCCCGGCGATGCCGACGACCTCACCGGCCCGCACCTCGAAGCTCACGTCGTGGAAGACGCCGTCGCGCGTGAGCCCCTCGACGGCCAGCAGCGCCTCCCCGGCGTCCGGCCGCCGACGCGGGTACTGCTGCTCGATCGACCGGCCCACCATGAGCCGTACCAGCTCCTCCTCGGGCGTGGACGCCGGGACCTGCCCGACACTCTTCCCGTCCCGGATCACCGTCACCCGGTCGCCCAGCGCGGCGATCTCCTCCAGGTGGTGCGTGATGAAGACGATCCCGACCCCGTCCTCGCGCAGCCTGCGCACGATCGCGAAGAGCTTCTCGACCTCCTCGGTCGTCAGCACGGCCGTCGGCTCGTCCATGATCAGCACGCGCGCGTCCAGGCTCAGCGCCTTCGCGATCTCCACCATCTGGAGCCGCGCGATACCGAGTTCACGGACCCGCGCGCGGGGCGACACGTCCACACCCACCCGCTCCAGCAGGACGGCGGCGTCCGCCTCCATCCGCTTGCGGTCGATCATCCCGAAGCGGCGCGGCTGCCGCCCCAGGAAGATGTTCTCGGCGACCGTCAGATCGGGTACGAGGTTGAACTCCTGGTAGATGGTGGCGATGCCCAGCCGCTCGGCGTCCTGCGCCCCGCGGATGTGCACCTCCTCGCCGTCCACCAGGACCCGGCCCCCGTCGGGGTGGTAGGCGCCCGACAGCATCTTGATCAGCGTGCTCTTGCCGGCGCCGTTCTCGCCGAGCAGCACGTGCACCTCGCCCCGGCGCAGGTCGAAGTCGACGCCGTCGAGCGCGACCACGCCGGGAAAGGTCTTGCGGATGCCCTCGATGCGCAGCAACTCGTCCTCGTTGCTCACGACGTGCTCCTTTGCACAGGGTTGGGGTTCTCGCCGCACGAGCGGCGCACGACGAGACGGGCGGGGAGGGTGACGGACTGCGGGGGCCGTCCCTCGATGCGGTCGACCAGCGCGCGCACGGCGGCGCGCCCCAGCTCGCCCGTGGGCTGGGCGATCGCCGTGATCGGCGGATCGGTGTGCACGAACCAGGGGATGTCGTCGAAGGCGGCCAGCGCGATGTCGTCGGGAACCCGCATCCCCCGCGCGCGCACCGCGTCCAGCGCGCCGAGCGCCATCAGGTTGTCGGCCGCGAACACGACCTCGGGCGGCGCGGCCAGGTCGAGGAAGCCCTCGGTGACCCGGCGCCCGCTCTCGGCCTGGAAGTCGCCCTGCCCTATGTACTCCTCGGGCAGGTCGAGCCCGTACGCGTGCAGCGCCGCACGGAAGGCCGCCACCCGCTCCTGGCCGGTCGTGGTCGCCGCCGGGCCCGCGATGATGGCCAGCCGCCGGTGCCCGAGCCCGTGCAGATGCGCCACCAGATCCCGCACGGCGCCCTGCCCGTCGGCCCGCACCACCGGCACGTCGACACCCGGGATCCACCGGTCGACGAACACCATCGGAGTCCCCGCCCGCACGGCGTCCAGCATCAGCGGGGAGCCGCCGTCGGTGGGGGAGACGAGCAGGCCGTCGATGCGCCGGTCGAGCAGGTTCCGTACGTGGTGGTCCTGGAGGTCCGGCCGCTCGTCGGCGTTCCCGATGATCACGCTGTAGCCGAGCGCGCGGGCCTCCTCCTCCACGGAGCGGGCCAGCTCCGTGAAGTACGGGTTCATCACGTCGCTGATGACCAGGCCGAGGGTGTGGGTCTGGTCGGTGCGCAGGGAGCGGGCGACGGCGTTCGGGCGGTAGCCCAGCGTCCCGACGGCGGCCAGCACCCGCGCGCGGGCGTCGGCACTGACCGACGGATGGTCGTTCAGGACCCGCGACACCGTGGCGACGGAGACCCCCGCCTCGGCAGCGACGTCCTTGATGCTCGCCATCGCCGCTCCACCTCCTCGTGGAATCGATTACACGACTTCGTGTACGGAGGATTGGAATCGATTACACGGACGGAATCAAGGGGGTGGGGGTGGCCGAAATTCAATCGTGACCGAGGGGTGGGCCGGGATGAGTGCGGCGCTAGGGGCCGGCCCGGCGGCGGCCCCTAGCGCCCGCTCGGAACCAGGCCCGCTTCGACTACGCGGCCTCACGCGTGAACATCGTCACGCCCACCGAATCGATCGCCCGCCACGCCGGCAAGCTGCTCGCCGCCGCCGGACTTCACGGCCACCAGTACGCCCTGGGCGCCATCGTCGCCGCCACCGCGCTGGCCTCGCCCGCCCCCGTGACCGTCCTGACCTCGGACCCGGAGGACCTCGGCGTGTTGTGCGGCCCGGGTGTCCGCGTGATCAGGGTCTGACGCCGCGGAGGGAATTGAGTTGCCCCGCTCGCGCCGCGGGCCGAACGATGGCGCCTGTGACGACTACGGAGGAGCAGCCGCCAGGTGATGCCGTCAGGCCGGTCGCGTTGGTGACCGGGGTCGGCCGGACCGCCGGCATCGGCGCGGCCATCGCCCACCGGCTGGCCGAGGCGGGTTGGAACGTCGCCTTCACGTACTGGACGCCGTACGACGCCCGCATGGCCTGGGGCGCCGAGGCCGCTGCCGCGGACACCGTCGCCAAGGCGCTGGCCGAACGAGGCGCCGACTCGGTGGCGGTGGAGGCGGACCTCGCCGACCCGGAGGCGGCGGAGCGGGTCTTCGATGCGGCCGAGCGCCGCCTCGGCGGCATCACCGCCTTGGTGATGTGCCACTGCGAGTCGGTCGACTCCGGTCTGCTCGACACCACGCTGGAGAGCTTCGACCGTCACTTCGCGGTCAACGCCCGTGCCACCTGGCTGCTGATCCGCGCGTACGGCCGTCGCTTCCACGGAACCCCGGGAACCGGGCGCGTCATCAGCCTCACCAGCGACCACACCGTCGGCAACCTGCCCTACGGGGCGAGCAAGGGCGCCCTCGACCGCATCACCCTGGCAGCCGCCCACGAACTCTCCCACCTCGGGATCACCGCCAACGTGATCAACCCGGGGCCGGTGGACACGGGTTGGATGTCCGAGGACGTCCGGGAACACGTACTGTGGGCGACACCGCTGGGGCGTCTGGGCAGCCCGCAGGACACCGCCCACCTCGTGGAGTTCCTGTGCTCACCGCAGGGTCAGTGGGTCAACGGACAGCTCCTGAAGAGCAACGGCGGTCTCGCCGGCTGACCGGCCGGCCGACCGGTCGACCGGTCGACGATGCGGCGTCGTCGCGTTCGACCAGGAAGCCGTTGCTGATCAAGCGGACCGGGAGAGCTGTTCGCGCACCCAGCCAGGGTCGGGGTTGGTGTGCGGCCGACCCGCCACGACGACGGTCGGCACGGTCTCGTTGCCGCCGTTGGCCGCCCGCACCGCCGCGGCTCCGTCCGGGTCACGCCGGATGTTGACCCAGTACGCCTGGCGGGCGCCGCGGCCCAGTCGTAGCCGCAGGCGCATGCAGTACGTGCAGCCCGGCCGCCAGAAGACGACGGGCCGACCGTCGACGGCGCTGCGGCGTTGAGCCTCTTCCGCACCGACGGACCTCGGGAAGATCAACGGCGAGTTCATGCCCGCGAGGGCCAGGAACGCAAACAGGAGTGCCGCTGCTGTGCCGGGGTTCCCGTTGACGACCTGCGCGGTCGCGACGGCTGAGCCGCAGAGCACGAGCAGTACCGGCAGGATCCAGGCGCGCATCATGAAGCCGCAGCCTATCGATGAGCCGAACAGCTTCTCGCTTCCCGGAACGCCCTACGCCGCCACCGGCTCGCACCACACGTACTTGCCCGGGCTGCCGAACCTGGCGGACGCCATCCATCCCCGCCCGTGCGGTCTTCTCCTCCCGCGTGCCTGAACTCACGCAGGAGGAGCTCGACCTGCGCGTACGCCATCGAATGGCCCGGCAGGGGAAGGTCGCCTTGCCGCACGAGATCGTGATCCACGAGGCCGCGCTCCGCATCAGGGTCGGCGACCGCGCAGCTGCCAGGGCCCAACTCGCCCGGCTCGTCGAGCTTTCCGGAGTGGACCGGATCACCGTGCGTGTCATCCCCTTCGACCTCGACGGCTTCGCCGGGGCGTCAAGCGTGATGACGTACGTCGGTGGCCCTGTCCCCAAGCTGGACACCGTGGTCCGCGACGCCCCTCACGGCTCGCTGCTCATCGACTCAGAGGCCCAACTCCCCAGCTATCGAACGCGTTTCCGTAAGGTGGAGGCGGTGTCACTCGCACCGGACAGGTCGCGTGACTTCATCAACCGGCTGGCGAGAGAGGTGTGAGGACCCGATGAGCGACTGGCGCAAGTCGTCCCACTCCGGCGAAGGCGACGGCAACAACAGCGTGGAGATGGCCACCACCCCCACCCACATATCCGTCCGCGACTCCAAGACCCCCAACACCCGTCCCCTCACCTTCCCCGTCGCCGCCTTCGCCCCCTTCCTCGAAGCCCTGAAGGCGCCCCCCGCCGCTGACCCTGGCCGCCGCCCCCGCTCCTGTCGGACCCTCGCTGTACCGTCGGATCATGTCCAATCAGACGGCCGCCCAGCAGGGGACCGGGGAGCGTCGGCTCGCCGTGCTCGAAGGCGTGCTGGAGCGCATCACGTACGCCAACGAGGAGAACGGCTACACGGTCGCCCGCGTGGACACCGGCCGCGGCGCCGGTGACCTGCTCACCGTCGTCGGCGCGCTCCTCGGCGCCCAGGTCGGCGAGTCGCTGCGGATGGAGGGCCGCTGGGGCTCCCACCCGCAGTACGGCAAGCAGTTCACCGTGGAGAACTACACCACCGTGCTGCCGGCCACTGTCCAGGGCATCCGCAGATACCTCGGGTCCGGCCTGGTCAAGGGCATCGGACCCGTCTTCGCCGACCGCATCACCCAGCACTTCGGCCTGGACACGCTCCAGATCATCGAGGAGGAGCCCAAGCGCCTCATCGAGGTCCCCGGTCTCGGGCCCAAGCGCACGAAGAAGATCGCCGACGCCTGGGAGGAGCAGAAGGCGATCAAGGAGGTCATGCTGTTCCTCCAGACCGTCGAGGTGTCCACGTCCATCGCCGTGCGGATCTACAAGAAGTACGGCGACGCCTCGATCGGAGTCGTGAAGAACCAGCCCTACCGCCTCGCCGCCGACGTCTGGGGCATCGGTTTCCTCACCGCCGACAAGATCGCCCAGTCCGTCGGCATACCGCACGACAGCCCCGAGCGCGTCAAGGCGGGCCTCCAGTACGCCCTGTCGCAGTCCACCGACCAGGGCCACTGCTTCCTCCCCGAGGAGCGGCTGATCGCGGACGCGGTCAAGCTGCTCCAGGTCGACACGGGCCTGGTCATCGAGTGCCTCGCCGAACTCGCCGCTCCCGACGAGGAGTCGGGCGAGCCCGGCGTCGTACGGGAGAAGGTGCCCGGCCCCGACCCCGGCGCGGACCCGCTCACCGCCATCTACCTGGTGCCCTTCCACCGCGCCGAACTCTCCCTGTCCGCCCAGCTGTCGCGGCTGCTGCGCACGGACGAGGACCGCATGCCCGGCTTCCGCGACGTGGCCTGGGACAAGGCGCTGTCCTGGCTCAAGGGCCGTACGGGCGCGGAGCTGGCCCCGGAGCAGGAGGCCGCCGTACGGCTCGCGCTCACCGAGAAGGTGGCCGTGCTGACCGGCGGCCCCGGCTGCGGCAAGTCCTTCACGGTCCGCTCGATCGTGGAGCTGGCCCGCGCCAAGAAGGCCAAGGTCGTCCTCGCCGCGCCCACCGGCCGCGCCGCCAAGCGCCTCGCCGAGCTGACGGGTGCCGAGGCGTCCACGGTCCACCGGCTGCTGGAGCTGAAGCCCGGCGGCGACGCGGCGTACGACAAGGACCGTCCCCTCGACGCCGACCTGGTCGTGGTCGACGAGGCGTCCATGCTGGACCTGCTCCTCGCCAACAAGCTCGTCAAGGCCGTGCCCCCGGGCGCCCATCTGCTGTTCGTCGGGGACGTCGACCAGCTGCCCAGTGTCGGCGCCGGCGAGGTTCTGCGGGACCTGCTGGCCGACGGCAGCCCGGTGCCCGCCGTCCGTCTCACCAAGGTGTTCCGGCAGGCCCAGCAGTCCGGTGTGGTGACCAACGCGCACCGCATCAACTCCGGGCACCACCCGGTCACCGACGGCATGAAGGACTTCTTCCTCTTCGTCGAGGAGGACACGGAGGCCGCCGGACGGCTCACCGTGGACGTGGCGGCCCGTCGGATTCCGGCCAAGTTCGGTCTGGACCCCCGGCGGGACGTCCAGGTGCTCGCGCCGATGCACCGGGGTCCGGCCGGCGCCGGCACCCTCAACGGCCTGTTGCAGCAGGCCGTCACACCGGCCCGCCCCGACCTGCCCGAGAAGCGGTTCGGCGGCCGGGTCTTCCGCGTCGGCGACAAGGTCACCCAGATCCGCAACAACTACGACAAGGGCGCCAACGGCGTGTTCAACGGCACCGTCGGCGTGGTCACCGCGCTCGACCCGGTCGACCAGCGCCTGACGGTCCTCACCGACGAGGACGAGGAGGTGCCGTACGAGTTCGACGAGCTGGACGAACTGGCGCACGCCTACGCGGTGACCATCCACCGCTCCCAGGGCAGCGAGTACCCGGCGGTGGTCGTCCCGGTCACCACCGGCGCCTGGATGATGCTCCAGCGCAATCTGCTCTACACGGCGGTGACCCGGGCGAAGAAACTGGTCGTCCTCGTCGGCTCCCGCAAGGCCCTCGGTCAGGCGGTGCGCACGGTGTCCGCGGGCCGGCGGTATACGGCCCTCGACTTCCGGCTCGCGCCCCGGGCCCTGTAGCCCCCAGGATCTAAGGAGGGGACCGGTCGAGGGCCCCTCTCGCGACTCCCCGGCGACACGTGAGTGAAATTTGATCGATCAAATGAGTCGCAAAGGTCACACAGCCCTTCCAGATGCCGGACGGAGCGGGCAGGATGAGCAAGTTGGCGGCACTCAGTGCCGCCGATAGGCCCGATGGTCGACCCCGAGTGCACTCTCCTGAGCCAATTGGGGGATGGTAGAGACAGTCAGGGCACCTCGAAGATGAGGCACTACGTCGGTGAGGGAAGACGTGAGCGACAACTCTGTAGTACTGCGGTACGGCGACGGCGAGTACACCTACCCGGTGATCGACAGCACCGTCGGCGACAAGGGCTTCGACATCGGGAAGCTCCGGGCCCATACCGGTCTGGTCACCCTGGACAGCGGTTACGGGAACACCGCCGCCTATAAATCCGCCATCACGTATCTGGACGGCGAGGCGGGCATCCTCCGCTACCGCGGCTACCCGATCGAGCAGCTGGCCGAGCGCTCCACCTTCCTGGAGGTCGCCTACCTGCTGATCAACGGCGAGCTGCCGACGGTCGACGAGCTCTCCACCTTCAAGAACGAGATCACCCAGCACACGCTGCTGCACGAGGACGTCAAGAACTTCTACCGGGGCTTCCCCCGGGACGCCCACCCGATGGCGATGCTGTCCTCCGTGGTCAGCGCCCTGTCGACGTTCTACCAGGACAGCCACAACCCGTTCGACGAGCGGCAGCGCAACCTCTCCACGATCCGTCTGCTCGCCAAGCTCCCGACGATCGCGGCCTACGCGTACAAGAAGTCGATCGGTCACCCGTTCGTCTACCCGCGCAACGACCTGGGCTACGTCGAGAACTTCCTGCGCATGACCTTCTCGGTCCCCGCCCAGGAGTACGAGCTCGACCCGGTCGTGGTCTCGGCCCTCGACAAGTTGCTCATCCTCCACGCGGACCACGAGCAGAACTGTTCGACCTCCACGGTCCGCCTCGTCGGCTCCTCGCAGGCGAACATGTTCGCCTCGATCTCCGCCGGCATCTCCGCGCTCTGGGGCCCGCTGCACGGCGGCGCCAACCAGTCCGTGCTGGAGATGCTGGAGGGCATCCGCGACGCCGGCGGCGACGTCGACTCCTTCATCCGCAAGGTGAAGAACAAGGAGGACGGCGTCCGTCTGATGGGCTTCGGCCACCGGGTCTACAAGAACTTCGACCCCCGCGCCAAGATCATCAAGGCTGCCGCGCACGACGTCCTCTCCGCGCTCGGCAAGTCCGACGAGCTGCTGGACATCGCGCTGAAGCTGGAGGAGCACGCGCTCTCCGACGACTACTTCGTCTCGCGCAGCCTCTACCCGAACGTGGACTTCTACACGGGTCTGATCTACCGCGCGATGGGCTTCCCGACCGAGATGTTCACGGTCCTGTTCGCCCTCGGCCGGCTGCCGGGCTGGATCGCCCAGTGGCACGAGATGATCAAGGAGCCGGGCTCCCGGATCGGTCGTCCGCGCCAGATCTACACGGGCGTCGTCGAGCGCGATTTCGTCCCGGTCGAGGCCCGCTAGGGCTTCTCCGGAGGCCGTTCTCCGTCGTGGGGTGTGTGGGAGCCGTTCACCCGGTTCCCCGCGCCCCATTCGGCTTTCCGGGCGCGCACGGGCACAGAACGCCGTGCGGGCAGGAAACGATGGGAACGGTGGGACGCACCTGCGTGACCGATCCGCGCGGCGGAGCCGCGCGACGGACGGGAAAGCGCCTTCCGGGCGCAGAAAGAAGGCGCCCTGCGCCGCTGGTCCCCCCACGGGCCGGCGAGCAGGGCGCCTTCCCATGTCCCGGTGCGGATTCCCCCCACGGGATCCGGCCGGGCGTCTGGTGGACCAGCGCCTGAATCGCTGAGCAGGACGGTGCCGTCCTGCGTATATGAAGTTGTCGTGCGGTGAGGTGCGGTCTGCCGGGACGCGTACGTACGGGAGGGCCGCTCAAAGCTCCCCGGGTACGTGCCCCGGCAACGCAATTCCGGGAACGTCCCCCAAGACATCCCCAGATGCCAGTCGCGCCCCCCAAGACGCTTCTGACATCGCCAACTTAGACTCACGAACCCCTTCGTTGGTTACGTTCACATCACTGTGATCTGCGTCTCTTGCCTTATGTCCTGAAGATGCGCAAGAGACCCGAAACGGTGACCGCGGTCCCAGCGTAAGGAAGATGCGCGAGCCTTGTGAAGAGCTTATGTGAGGCTGCTTCCGGACTCTAGGGGGACTTTTGCCCGGTCGTCACGTGAATGCCCGCAGTCGCAAGCTGTTCGTGACCACGAAAACGGACGAAAAGGCCATGGCCGCCCCCGCGATCATCGGGTTCAGCAGTCCGGCGGCGGCCAGCGGCAGCGCGGCCACGTTGTAGCCGAACGCCCAGACCAGGTTTCCCTTGATGGTGGACAGGGTGCGGCGGGACAGCCGGATGGCGTCGGCGGCCACCCGCAGGTCGCCGCGGACCAGCGTCAGGTCGCTCGCCTCGATCGCCGCGTCGGTGCCTGTGCCCATGGCGAGCCCGAGGTCGGCGGTGGCGAGCGCGGCGGCGTCGTTGACCCCGTCCCCGACCATCGCGACCGTGCGGCCCTCGCCCTGGAGCCGCCGGACGACGTCGACCTTGTCCTGCGGCAGGACCTCCGCGATCACCTGGTCGGGGGAGATCCCTACGGCGGCGGCCACGGACCGGGCCACCCGCGTGTGGTCCCCGGTCAGCAGCACCGGGGTGAGGCCGAGCGCCCGCAGCCGCCGGACGGCCTCGGCGCTGGTGTCCTTGACGGCGTCGGCGACGGTGAGGACACCGATCGCCGCTCCGTCGCGGGCCACCACGACCGCCGTGTGCCCCTCGCTCTCCGCGGCCTCCTTCGCGGCCCTGAGCGCCTCGGGGAGGGGGCCGTCGTGGATCCGGCCCACCTGCACGTCGTGGCCCGCCACACGGCCGTGTACGCCCTTCCCGGGCTCGTTCCGGAAGTCCTCGGCGGGCGGCAGCGGACCGAGGCGCTCCTCGGCGCCCGCGGCGACGGCCCGCGCGACGGGGTGTTCGGAGGCGTGCTCGACGGCGCCCGCGAGGCGCAGGACGTCCTCGTCGGCGACGCCCTCGGCCGCGTACACCCCGCGCAGGGTCATCCGGCCGGTGGTGACCGTGCCGGTCTTGTCCAGGACGACCGTGTCGACACGGCGGGTGGACTCCAGCACCTCGGGGCCCCGGATGAGGATGCCGAGCTGGGCGCCGCGGCCCGTGCCGACCATGAGGGCGGTCGGGGTGGCCAGGCCCAGCGCGCAGGGGCAGGCGATGATCAGCACCGCGACGGCCGCCGTGAAGCCCGCGGTCGGGTCGGCGGTCACGCCGAGCCAGGCACCGAACGTGGCCACCGCGATCAGCAGGACGACGGGCACGAACACGGCGGAGATCCGGTCGGCCAGCCGCTGCACCTCCGCCTTGCCGTTCTGCGCGTCCTCCACCAGCCGCGCCATCCGCGCCAGCTGCGTGTCCGCCCCCACGCGGGTCGCCTCCACGACGAGCCGGCCGCCGGCGTTCACCGTCGCGCCCGTGACGGCGTCGCCGACGGTCACGTCCACCGGCACGGACTCCCCGGTCAGCATGGACGCGTCGACGGCGGAGGCACCCTCGACGACGGTGCCGTCGGTGGCGAACTTCTCGCCGGGCCGTACGACGAACCGGTCGCCGACCACGAGCCGCCCGACCGGTATCCGGGTCTCCCGGCCCTCGCGCAGTACCGCGACGTCCTTGGCGCCCAGACGCAGCAGCGCCCTGAGGGCGGCGCCCGCCCGGCGCTTGGAGCGGGCCTCCAGATAGCGGCCCAGCAGGATGAACGCCACGACCCCGGCCGCGACCTCCAGGTAGATGGCCGAGGAGGCCGCCGTGCGGGACACGCCGAACTCGAAGCCGTGCCGCATGCCCGGCATGCCCGCGTCCCCCAGGAACAGCGCCCACAGCGACCAGCCGAAGGCCGCGAGCGTGCCGAGCGAGACCAGGGTGTCCATGGTGGCCGCCCCGTGCCGGAGGTTGGTGAACGCGGCCCGGTGGAAGGGCAGCCCGCCCCACACCACGACCGGCGCGGCCAGCGTCAGCGACAGCCACTGCCAGTTGTCGAACTGCAGGGCCGGGATCATGGACATGAGGATCACGGGGACGGCCAGCAGCACCGAGACGGTGAGCCGCTGCCGCAGGGCGGCCGACTCGGGATCCTCCGCCGCGACGTCCGTGTCCGGCTCCCGGTCCGCGCCGGGGACCGCCGCCGAGGGCGCCGGCTCCTCGGCCGTGTAGCCCGTCTTCACCACGGTGGCGATCAGATCGGTGACCTCGACCCCCGGGGGGTAGGCGATCTTCGCCTTCTCCGTCGCGTAGTTCACCGTGGCGGTCACGCCGTCCATGCGGTTGAGCTTCTTCTCGACGCGGGCCGCGCAGGAGGCGCAGGTCATCCCGCCGATCATCAGTTCGACCTCGTGGGCCGGCTCGCCCGCGGGGGTGACTTCGGTGGTGCTGGTCATGTCCGTGTCCGTGCTCCGGGGAACGTGCGCGGGTGCGGCCCGGGGCGGGGCGGGGCCCCGCCTGGGCGGGCGGTTCTCAGACGGTGCCGACCAGCTCGAAGCCGGCCTCGTCGACGGCGGCGCGCACGGCCTCCTCGTCGAGCGGGGCGGCCGAGACCACGGTCACCTCGCCGCTGGAGGCGACGGCCTTCACCGAGGAGACGCCGGCGATCTCGGAGATCTCGCCGGAGACGGCGCCTTCGCAGTGGCCGCAGCTCATGCCGCTCACCTTGTAGACGGTGGTGACGGAACCGGGAGTGTCGGTCTGGGCGGTCATGTCGTTGCTCCTCATCGGGGTGTGTGGGGTACGTGTAACCCTTCAGGCCTCCTACTCTATACCCCTGGGGGGTATGAATCAAAGACAGAGATCGCTCGGGGCGGGGCGGGCGGACTCAGGGGGCCGGCGTGGACGCCGCGGTCGGGCCCGCGGTGCCGGTGCCCGAAGCTGCGGGGTCCGGGGTGCCGGTGTCCGGGGCGGCGGCCGCCTGGGCCTCGCGGAGGCGGTCGCCGACCAGGGGGTCGAGGTAGCGGAACAGTACGTCCTTCAGCTCCTGGACGTACGCCTCGCGGTCGTCGCCCTCGCTGGCCAGGACCAGTTCGAGGCCCGCCATGTAGAGCGCCATGCAGACGTGCGCGACGCGCGTGACGGCGGCGGCCGGCCGGTCGGGAAGGAGCGGGGAGAGCAGGTCCTCGACCCGGGTGATCAGGGTGGTGTGGAGCGCGTCGTGCTCCTCCGCCATCCGGCCGGGGACGTCCGGACCGTGCATGAGGGTGAAGAACACCGGGTTGTGGCAGTTGAAGTCGATGAACCGGTCGACGGCGGCGGCCACGGCCTGCTCCAGCGGGGTCGCGGGGTCGATCGGCGCGAGCGCCTGGCCGTACGCCGCCCGCATGTCGGCCATCAGGCGCTGACCCAGCTCGATCGCGATCGCTTCCTTGTTCGGGAAGAACTGGTACAGCGTGCCCGGCGAGACACCGGCCTCGCGGGCGATCGCGTTGGTGCTCGCGGCCGCGTACCCGGTCGAGGCGAACACCGAGGCCGCGGCTTCGAGGAGTTGGGTGATGCGGCGCTCGCCGCGGGCCTGGCGGCGGCGCGGCTGCTCCTGCTCCCGGTGGGTGGGCATGCGGTTGTCCCCAGCTTCTCGGACCTGATTGACAAACACGAGTCGCCGCTCGCATTCTGATGAAACGCGAGCGAGTTCTCGTGTTTGCCAGTTTATGGCGTGGCGTATCCGTCCGCCCGGCTGCGCACGGCACGGATCAGACTGAAGGGGACACCGCACCATGACCGAAGTCAACAGGCCACCCCGGGCAGGGGGCTGGACCCGACTGGTGACCGCCCGTCCCCGGCTCTCCCTGCTCGTGGCCCTGCTGATCACCGCCCTCGCGGTCGTCGCGGGCAGCGATGTCGCCGACCGTCTGACCAGCGGCGGCTGGGAGGACCCCAAGGCCGAGTCCACCTATGCGACCAAGGCGCTGCAGCGCGAGTTCCCGAACTCCCAGCCGAACCTGCTGCTGATGGTCGACGCGGGCGACGCCTCGGTCGACGATCCGGAGGTCGCCGCCGAGGCGAAGCGGCTGACCGAGCGGCTGGCCGCCGAGAAGGGCGTCACGGGCGTCGGCTCCTACTGGCAGACCGGCGCCCCCGGCCTCCGTGCCGAGGACGGCGGTCAGGCGCTGATAGCGGCCCGCCTGACCGGCGACGAGACCACGATGAACGCGACGCTGGACCGCATCACTCCCGAGTTCCGCGGCCAGCACGGCCCGGTCGAGGTGAAGGTCGGCGGCGTCGTCGCCGTGCGCCACGAGATGCAGACGATCATCCAGGAGGACCTCCTGCGGGCCGAGCTGATCGCCCTGCCGGTGACCCTGGTCCTGCTGGTGATGGCCTTCGGCAGCGCGGTCGCCGCCCTGCTGCCGCTCGTCGTGGGCGTCGTCGCCATCCTCGGCACCAACGCGATCCTGCGCGGCCTCACGGAACTGACCGACGTCTCGATCTTCGCGCTGAACCTCACCACGGCCATGGGCCTCGGCCTCGCGATCGACTACGCGCTGTTCATCGTGCGCCGCTTCCGCGAGGAACTGGCCGCCGGCGCCGATCCCCGGACCGCGGTGGCCACCACCCTGCGCACCGCCGGACGCACGGTCCTGTTCTCGGCGCTCACGGTCGCCGTCTCGCTGGCCGCGATGGCGGTCTTCCCCCAGTCCTTCCTGAAGTCCATCGCCTACGCCGGAATCGCGGTCGTCCTGCTCGCCGCGGCGGCGGCCCTGATCGTGCTCCCGGCGGCCCTGGTGCTGCTGGGCGAGCGGGTCAACTCCCTCGACCTGCGCAAGCTGTTCAGGCGCCGCAGGGCCGAGGGGGCTCCCGCGCGGGAGGAGGGCGCCGCCTGGGGCCGCACGGCCGACGTCGTCATGCGCCGCGCCCCCGTCTTCGCCCTCGCCACCACCGCCGGCCTGGTCCTCCTCGGCCTGCCCTTCCTCGGCGTGAAGTTCGGCGCGGCCGACGACCGTCAGCTCCCCGCGTCCGCCGAGTCCCGTGTCGTCCAGCAGCACATCCGGGAGGACTTCCCGGGCACCCCCGGCGGCGGTCTGGAGATCCTCGCCGAGGGTGGGGCGAGCCAGGCCGAGTACGCCGCGTACAAGGACGAGATCGCCGCCCTGCCCGACGTGCTCCGGGTGGACGGCCCCGTGGTGAACGGCGACGCGGCCTACTTCGCCGTGCAGCCCGAGGGCGACGTGGTCGACGAGGCCGTGCAGGACCTGGTCCATGACATACGGGACCGGGCGGCGGACGCCCCGTTCAAGACGTCGGTGACGGGTGCGGGCGCGGTCCTGGTCGACACCAAGGAGGCGATAGGCGGCGGCCTGCCGCTGGCCCTCTCCTTCATCGCCGTGGTGACCCTCCTGCTGGTCTTCCTGCTCACCGGCAGCGTGCTGGTCCCCCTCCAGGCGGTCCTGCTCAACGCGCTCAGCCTCACCGCGATGTTCGGCGCGATGATCTGGGTCTTCCAGGACGGCCACCTCTCCGGCCTGCTGGGCTTCACCAGCTCCGGCTCCATCGAGACGACCCTGCCGGTGCTGATGTTCTGCGTGGCCTTCGGCCTCTCCATGGACTACGGCGTCTTCCTGCTCTCCCGCATCAAGGAGGAGTACGACCACAGCGGCGACCACACCGCCGCCGTCCGCCACGGTCTCCAGCGCACCGGCGGCCTGATCACCGCCGCCGCCGTCATCCTGGCCGTCGTGATGATCGCCATAGGCACCTCACGGGTGACGAACACCAAGATGCTCGGCCTGGGCCTCGCCCTCGCCGTGCTCATGGACGCGATGATCGTGCGCAGCCTGCTGGTCCCGGCCTTCATGCGGCTCACGGGCCGCGCCACCTGGTGGGCCCCGGCCCCGCTGCGCAGGTTCCACGAGCGGTTCGGCCTGAGCGAGGGGGAGTCGGCCCCGCGCGCCACCGGGACCCCGGCCGCCACCGCGACGGAGACGGCGACCGCGAGCACCTCGCCCACCCCGGCGACCGCGTCCGGTAAGCCCGAGGAGGACGAGCGCGACGAGGAGAGCGGCGCCGACAGGCGGAGCGACCACGACAAGGTGGATGTCTCTGGTTAGCGTTCACCGCAAAGGATCTCCGACAGGCCGGTGGGCCGGCGGGTCGGTGGGCCGGCGGACATACGGGCCCCCGGCCTGCCGGCCCGCCGACCCGCCGGGCGGTGAGGGCGAGGGTGAGGGCGTATGCGCGCGGTGGTGTTCGAGCGGTTCGGTGAACCGGCCGAGGTACGGGACGTCCCGGACCCTGCCCCGGCGGTCCACGGCGTGGTCGTCCGCGTCGAGGCCACGGGCCTGTGCCGCAGCGACTGGCACGCCTGGATGGGCCACGACCCGGACATCACCCCGCCGCACGTCCCCGGCCACGAGCTCGCCGGGGTGGTGGAGGAGGCCGGCGCCGGGGTGACCCGCTGGCAGCCCGGCGACCGGGTCACCGTCCCGTTCGTGTGCGCCTGCGGCAGCTGCGCCGCCTGCGCGGCCGGGGACCAGCAGGTGTGCGAGCGGCAGACCCAGCCGGGGTTCACGCACTGGGGCTCGTTCGCCCAGTACGTCGCCCTGGACCACGCCGACGTGAACCTGGTGGCGCTGCCGGAGGGCCTGTCGTACGGCACGGCGGCCTCCCTGGGCTGCCGGTTCGCCACGGCGTTCCGGGCGGTGGTGGCGCAGGGCAGGGTCGCGGCGGGCGAGTGGGTGGCCGTGCACGGCTGCGGGGGAGTGGGCCTGTCGGCGGTGATGATCGCGGCGGCCTCCGGCGCCCGGGTCGTCGCCGTCGACGTCTCGCCCCGGGCCCTGGACCTGGCGCGTACGTTCGGCGCGGCGGCCTGCGTGGACGCCTCGGCGGTCCAGGACACGGCCGAGGCCGTGCGGGAACTCACCGGCGGCGGCGCCCATCTCTCGCTGGACGCGCTCGGCTCCCCGGTGACCTGCGCCGCCTCGGTCGGCAGCCTCCGCCGCCGGGGCCGCCACGTCCAGGTGGGCCTGCTCCCGTCACCGACCGGCACGACCCCCGTCCCCATGGCCCGCGCGATCGCCCTGGAGCTGGAACTCCTCGGCAGCCACGGCATGGCGGCCCACGCCTACCCGCCCATGCTGGAACTGGTCGGCTCGGGAGTTCTGCGCCCCGACCTCCTGGTGACGTCCACGATCGGGCTGGACGCCGTCCCCGAGGCACTCGCCGCGCTGGGCACGGCACCGGGCAGCGGCGTGACGGTCATCGAGCCCTGGACGAACCGCCCATGACGGCCTACGGACACCGAGAGCGGACCGCCTGCCGCCGCCCCTGACGTCGCCCGAGCCCGGGCGGCGTCAGGGGCGCCCTCGAAGCCGGACGGACCCCGACGGCCGGCCGACCCCTGAGCCCCGACGATCATCGGGGCCCCGACATGGAGCGGGGCCATGGCGGTGTGGGCGGCCTTGGCTCCGGACGGGCCGCGACGCGGGCCGGGCCGTGCGGCCGGAGGGCCTGTGCCGATCAGCCGTGCGCTCACGGTCTGCCGGGCCGTGACGTCCTGCTGGCCCCCGGGCCCCGACGGTCTGCCGGGCCGTGACGGCGAGCCGACCCCCGGGCCCCGACGGTCTGCCGGGCCGTGACGGCCAGCCGACCCCCGAGCCCCGACGATCAGCAACGCCCCGACGGTCTGCCGGGCCCCGACGGTCAGTGGCCCCCGATATTCAGCGGCCCTCGACCGTCACCGGCCCCCGAGCGTCACCGTGCCCCGGGACCGGCGTGGCCCCGCTCCGGGCGGCCGCGGTGCGTGGCCCACTCGGGGGCGAGGATCGACATCCGTACCGCGTCGATCCACTCCCCGTCCTGCCACAGCGTCTGCCGCTCCACGCCCTCGGCCACGAACCCCGCCTTCTCGTAGGCGCGCCGGGCCCGCGGGTTGTGGGTGAAGACGTACAGCGAGACGCGGTGCATACCGAGCCGCTCGAAGGCGTGGCCCACCGTCAGCCGCACGGCCTCCGTGCCCAGCCCGCGGTCCCGCCCGGCTGGGCCGATCAGGATCCGGAGGCAGCAACTGCGGTTGGGTTCGTCCCACTCGTTGAGGACGACCTCGCCGACCAGTTCACCGCTCGCCCGGTCCACGATGCCGAGATCGAGGCGGTCGGTCTGCTCGCCGCGGTTGCCGTACCAGGTGCGCAGCCTCTCCCTGTCGTACGGCCCGTCCTGGCTCCCGGTGAGCCGGACAACCTCCGGGTCGGCCAGGATGCGGGCCATCACGGGGGTGTCGTCCGCGGTGAAGGGCCGCAGGACGGCCCGCTCACCGGTGAGTACGGGTTTCTCGGAGAAGCTCATCCCGGAATCCTCGGCAGTGCGAGGATTCCGGGGCAAACGAATAAGCGCTGTCGTCAGTCGCCCGCCCTGCGCCCCCGGTTGCCCGGTCTGGAGGCGACCCAGGCGCGGACCGTGTCCGCGTACCAGTACGGTTTGCCGCCCTCCACGTGGTCGGGCGGCGGCAGCAACCCGTGTTTGCGGTACGAGCGGACGGTGTCGGGCTGCACACGGATGTGCGCCGCGATGTCCTTGTACGACCAGAGGCGTCGGTCGGTCATCTGTGGCACCTCCCCGCGCGCGCCGCGGCGGCGGCCGGGACGACCGTCGGGGGAGCCGGGCGCTGCGCTGGCGATCACAAGACTCTGCTCGCTCAACGACGCACAGTGATCACCGGGGGCCCCTCGTGGACCACCCGTGACCAAAGGCCCGCGTACACGTGACACGTGTGACAGAAAGGTGACTTTTGTGACGCGAGTGATGAATGGGGTGCCTCGTGGTCGGGGGGGGGGGCGCCGCGCCCCAAGGGGCGCGGGGAGCCGCGCGACCGGCCGCGGAGCAACCGCGGCCCCGAACGTCCCGCAGCTCCCGCGCCCTCCCCCCGGCTCGGGAGACCTACGCGCCGCAGGACCGCAGGAACGCCCGCGTCCGCTTGGCGATCGGCAGCGGAGCGTCCGGCTCGCACGGGTACATGTCCTGCTCGACGATCGCGAACAGGTCCACGTCCAGCTTCTGCGCGGCCTCCAGCACGGGCCCCAGCTCGGGCACGCCCTTCGGCGGCTCGCACATCACGCCCTGCGCCACGGCGGGCCCGAACGGCGTGCCCTTGGCCCGGACGTCGGCCAGGATCTCGGGGTCGACCTGCTTGAGGTGCAGATAGCCGATGCGCTCGCCGTACGTCTCGATCAGCTTGACGCTGTCGCCGCCGCAGTACGCGTAGTGCCCGGTGTCGAGGCACAGGGAGACCACCGAGGAGTCGGTGCCGTCCAGGAAGCGGACGACGTTCTCCTCGCTGTCGATGTGGGTGTCGGCGTGCGGATGGACGACGATCTGCAGGCCGTACCGTTCCCGCACCTCCCGCCCGAGCCGCTCGGTGAGGTGGGTGAGGTGCCGCCACTGCTCGACGGTCAGCTCGCTGGGCTCCAGCACCTGGCCCGTCTTGTCGTCCCGCCAGAAGGAGGGGATGACGACGAGGTGCTTGGCGCCCATGGCCTGGGCGAGGACCGCGTTGTCGGCGACGTGCGCCCAGGTCTTCTCCCACACGTCGGGGCCGTGGTGCAGCCCGGTGAAGACCGTGCCGGCCGACACTTTCAGGCCACGTTTTGCCGTCTCCTCGGCGAGAACGGCGGGGTCCTTCGGCAGGTAGCCGTAGGGGCCCAGCTCGATCCACTCGTAGCCGGCGGCGGCCACCTCGTCGAGGAAGCGCTGCCAGGGGACCTGCTGGGGGTCGTCGGGGAACCACACGCCCCAGGAGTCGGGCGCCGAGCCGATCCGGATGCGCGAGAGTGAGGACTGAGGTGACAACGACGTCATGGCGGCCAGCTTCAGGCCGGAACCGAAGGGTGTCAATAGGTAGTCCGAATGTCTGGACAAAACATTGACAGGGTCGCTCCCGCGGAGCTAGACCTTGACGGAACCGGAGCACGAAGGGAACTCGATGGCGTACGACCTGATCACCATGGGGCGGATCGGTGTGGACCTGTATCCGCTGCAGACGGGGGTCCCACTGCCGCAGGTGACGTCCTTCGGGAAGTTCCTCGGCGGATCGGCGACGAACGTCGCGGTGGCCGCCGCCCGGCTCGGCCGGGACACCGCCGTCATCACCCGCACGGGCGAGGACCCCTTCGGCGAGTACCTCCACCAGGCGCTGCGGGACTTCGGCGTCGACGACCGCTGGGTGACGGCGGTCCCCGGCCTCGCCACTCCCGTCACGTTCTGCGAGGTCTTCCCGCCGGACGACTTCCCGCTGTACTTCTACCGCCGCCCCAAGGCGCCGGACCTGGAGATCGACGCCCATGAGCTGGACCTGGAGGCCATCCGCGAGGCCCGCGTCTTCTGGGTCACCGGCACCGGTCTGAGCGAGGAGCCCAGCCGCACGGCGACGCTCGCGGCCCTCGCCCACCGGGCCAAGGCGGGCACGACCGTCTTCGACCTCGACTGGCGGCCCATGTTCTGGACCGATCCCGACGCGGCCCGCCCGTTCTACGCGGAGGCCCTGCGGCACACCACCGTCGCCGTCGGCAACCTGGACGAGGTCGAGGTCGCCACCGGCGTCCGCGAGCCGCACGCCGCCGCCGAGGCACTGCTGGCCGCCGGGGTCGAACTCGCGGTGGTGAAGCAGGGCCCCAAGGGCGTGCTCGCGGTGCACCGCGACGGCACGACCGCGGAGGTGCCGCCGCTGCCGGTGAACGTCCTCAACGGACTGGGCGCCGGCGACGCCTTCGGCGGGTCCCTCTGCCACGGCCTGCTCGCAGGCTGGGACCTGGAGCGGATCATGCGGCACGCCAACGCCGCCGGCGCCATCGTCGCCTCCCGTCTGGAGTGCTCCTCCGCGATGCCCACCGCGCAGGAGATCGAGGCCGCGGTCACGGCGGGGGAAGTGCGGTGAGCATCGACGTCTCCGCCCTGGTCCGCACCCGGGTCCACCACCCCGAGGCGATCGCCGAGGCCGCCGCCCGCCGGGTCCGCCGCCCCCTGATCGGTGACTCCGGACGGCTGATGATCGTCGCCGCCGACCACCCCGCCCGCGGCGCCCTCTCCGTCGGCGACCGCAGGCTCGCCATGGCGAACCGCGCCGACCTCCTCGAACGGCTGTGCCTGGCGCTCGGCCGGCCCGGCGTCGACGGGGTGCTCGCGACCGCCGACATCCTCGACGACCTGCTCCTCCTCGGTGCCCTCGACGGCAAGGTCGTCATGGGCTCGATGAACCGCGGCGGACTCGCGGGCGCCTCCTTCGAACTGGACGACCGTTTCACCGGCCACCGCCCCGAGGACATCGAGCGCCTCCGCTTCGACGCCGGCAAACTGCTGCTGCGCGTCGACTACGACGACCCCGGCTCCCTCGACACCCTGGAGTCCACCGCGCACGCCGTGGACGCCATGGCCGAGCGGCGGCTCCCCGTCTTCGTCGAGCCGTTCATCAGCCGCCGCGACCCCGTCACCGGCAAGGTCAGGAACGACCTCTCCGCCGACGCGGTCACCCGGTCGATCGCCATAGCCGCCGGTCTCGGCGGCACCTCCGCGTACACCTGGCTGAAGGTGCCCGTCACCGAGAACCCCGACGACATGGCCCGCGTCATGGAGACCTCGACCCTGCCCGCCGTCCTCCTCGGCGGCGACGTCGGCGAGGACCAGGAGGGCGCGTACGAGAAGTGGCGGGGCGCCCTGCAACTGCCCACCGTCCAGGGCCTGGTGGTCGGCCGTTCGTTGCTCTACCCGGCGGACGACGACGTGACCGCCGCCGTGGACACCGCCGTAGGACTGCTGTGAGGGCCGCATGACACACAAGACCGAGCTGTACGTCCCCAAGGGGACGACCGCCCACGGGGGGTACACCCTCGACATCGGCCCCGAGCGGGCCGGCTGGACCCACAGCAGCCTGCGCGTCGTGGAGTTGGAGCCGGGCGGCGAGCACACCTTCACCACCGGGGACAGCGAATGGATCGTGCTGTCCCTCAACGGCGCCTGTACGGTTCGCGTGTCGGAGGAACCGGGTGAACCGGACGAACCGACCGGCGACGGCACCGCAGAGTTCGACATCCTGGGCCGCGAGGACGTGTTCGCCGGAGTCTCCGACTTCGTCTACGCGCCCCGCGACGCCCGGGTACAGATCGCCTCCGGCGCGGGAGGCCGCTTCGCTTTGGCAGGAGCGAGGTGCGAGCGACGACTCCCCGCCCGCTACGGCCCCGCGCCGGAGGTTCCCGTCGAAGACCGCGGCAGCGGCACCTGCGCCCGCCAGGTGCGCAACTTCGCCTCCGCCGACGCCTTCGAGTGCGACAAGCTCATCACCGTCGAGGTCATCACCCCGGGCGGCAACTGGTCCTCGTACCCGCCGCACAAGCACGACGAGAACCGGCCCGGGGAGGAGACCGAGCTGGAGGAGATCTACTACTTCGAGATCGACGGCCCGAACGGCTTCGGCTACCAGCGGGTGTTCCCCTCCCGCGAGGGCGGCGCCGACGTCCTCGCCGAGGTCCGCTCGGGTGACGCCGTCCTCGTCCCCGACGGCTGGCACGGCCCGTCCATCGCGCAGCCCGGCCACAGCATGTACTACCTGAACGTGATGGCCGGTCCGGGCACCGAGCGGCAGTGGCGGATCTGCTTCCATCCCGACCACACGGAGGGGTACCGATGACCACCGGGACCACGCGGCTCACCGTGGCGCAGGCGCTGGTGCGGTTCCTCGCCGCCCAGTACACCGAGCGCGACGGCGAGCGGCAGCGGCTGATCGGCGCCACCTGGGGCATCTTCGGCCACGGCAACGTCGCGGGCCTCGGCCAGGCCCTCGTCGAGTACGCGGACGTGATGCCGTACCACCAGGGCCGCAACGAACAGGCCATGGTGCACGCCGCCGTCGGCTACGCCCGCCAGTCGGGCCGGCTGTCCACGCACGCGGTGACGACGTCGATCGGCCCCGGCGCCACCAACCTCGTCACCGGCGCCGCCCTCGCCACCATCAACCACCTGCCGGTGCTGCTCCTGCCCGGCGACATCTTCGCGACCCGGCCCGCGGACCCGGTCCTCCAGCAGCTCGAAGTGCCGTACGCCGGCGACATCAGCGTCAACGACACGCTGCGCCCGGTGTCGCGGTACTTCGACCGGGTCAACCGTCCCGAGGCGCTGATCCCGGCCGCCCTCCAGGCGATGCGGGTGCTCACGGACCCCGTGGAGACGGGCGCCGTGACCCTCGCCCTGCCGCAGGACGTGCAGGCGGAGGCGTACGACTGGCCGGAGGAGTTCTTCGCCGAACGGACCTGGCACGTACGGCGGCCCGCCCCGGACCAGGCCGAACTGGCCGACGCGGTACGGGTGATCCGCGAGGCCCGCCGTCCGCTCATCGTGGCCGGCGGCGGTGTCCACCACGCCCGCGCCGAGGAGGCGCTCGCCGAACTCGCCGACGCCACCGGCATCCCCGTCGCCTCCACCCAGGCCGGCAAGGGCTCCCTGCGGTACGACCACCCGCAGGACGTCGGCGCGATCGGCCACACCGGCACCGCGACCGCCAACGAACTCGCCCGCACCGCCGACCTGGTGATCGGCGTCGGCACCCGGTACACGGACTTCACCACCGCCTCCGGCACCCTCTTCGCCGCCGACGGCGTCCGCTTCCTCAACCTCAACATCGCGCCCTACGACGGCCACAAGCTCTCCGGGATGCCGCTGATCGCGGACGCGCGGGCCGGTCTGGAGGAGTTGACGGAGGCGCTGGAACTGCACGGGCACCGGGTCGCGGACGCGTACGTCGCCGAGTACGGCGAGGACAAGCAGCGCTGGGAGCACCGCGTCGACGCCTGCTACGAGGCGGAGGAGCCGGACACCCGGCCCACCCAGGCACAGGTCCTCGGCCTCCTCGACGAGATCGTCGACGAGTCCGACATCCTCATCAACGCCGCCGGCTCCCTCCCCGGCGACCTGCACAAACTGTGGCGGACGCGGTCGCGTGACCAGTACCACCTGGAGTATGGCTACTCCTGCATGGGCTACGAGATCCCGGCCGCGATCGGTGTCCGCATGGCCGCTCCCGGGCGCCCGGTGTGGGCGCTGGTCGGCGACGGCACGTATCTGATGATGCCGACGGAGATCGTCACGGCCGTCCAGGAGAACGTGCCGATCAAGATGCTCCTGGTGCAGAACCACGGGTACGCCTCCATCGGCGGCCTGTCGGAGTCGGTGGGCGGGGAGCGGTTCGGCACCGCCTACCGGCACCGGAACCCGGACGACGGCACGTTCACGGGCGCCCCGCTGCCCGTGGACCTCGCCGCCAACGCGGCCAGCCTCGGCATGCGCGTCCTGCGCGCGAAGACCGTCCGCGAGCTGCGCGCGGCCCTCGTCGAGGCGCGGGCCGCCGACACTCCCACTTGTGTCTACGTGGAGACCGAAACCGCAGACACAGTGTCGGGCCCGCCCCCGGCACAGGCCTGGTGGGATGTACCTGTGGCCGAGACCGCGACCCGAGTGTCGGCGGTCAGGGCACGCGAGGAGTACGACCGGCACGTCTCAACCCGACGCCGCCATCTGTAAGAAGGAGTCTTTCGGCATGACGAAGATCGTCAACCACTGGATCGGCGGCAAGACCGTCGAAGGCGCGTCGGGTACGTTCGGTCCGGTCACGGACCCGGCGACCGGCGCTGTCACCACCCAGGTCGCCTTCGCGACCGTCGACGAGGTCGACGCGGCGGTACGCACCGCCAAGGAGGCCTTCGTGACCTGGGGCCAGTCCTCGCTGGCCCAGCGCACCTCCATTCTGTTCAAGTTCCGGGCGCTGCTCGACGCCAACCGCGACGCGATCGCGGAGCTGATCACCGCCGAGCACGGCAAGGTGCACTCGGACGCGCTCGGCGAGGTCGCGCGCGGCCTGGAGATCGTCGACCTGGCGTGCGGCATCACCGTGCAGCTGAAGGGCGAGCTGTCGACGCAGGTCGCCAGCCGCGTGGACGTCTCCTCGATCCGCCAGCCGCTGGGTGTCGTCGCGGGCATCACGCCGTTCAACTTCCCGGCGATGGTCCCGATGTGGATGTTCCCCCTCGCCATCGCGTGCGGCAACACCTTCGTGCTGAAGCCGTCCGAGAAGGACCCCTCGGCCTCCATGAAGATCGCCGAGCTGCTGGCCGAGGCCGGGCTGCCCGACGGTGTCTTCAACGTCGTCCACGGCGACAAGGTGGCCGTCGACCGCCTCCTGGAGCACCCGGACGTCAAGGCGGTCTCCTTCGTCGGCTCCACCCCGATCGCCCGCTACATCCACACCACGGCCTCCGCGAACGGCAAGCGCGTCCAGGCCCTGGGCGGCGCCAAGAACCACATGCTGGTCCTCCCGGACGCCGACCTGGACGCCGCGGCCGACGCCGCCGTCTCCGCCGCGTACGGCTCGGCCGGTGAGCGCTGCATGGCGATCTCCGCGGTCGTCGCGGTCGGCGCGATCGGCGACGAGCTGGTGGAGAAGATCCGCGAGCGCGCCGAGAAGATCAAGATCGGCCCCGGCAACGACCCGACCTCCGAGATGGGCCCGCTGATCACCAAGGTCCACCGCGACAAGGTGGCCTCGTACGTGACGGGCGCGGCGGCCGAGGGCGCCGAGGTGGTCCTCGACGGCACCGGCTTCACCGTCGACGGCTTCGAGGACGGCCACTGGATCGGCATCTCGCTCCTCGACAAGGTCCCGACCTCCGCCAAGGCGTACCAGGACGAGATCTTCGGCCCCGTCCTGTGCGTGCTCCGCGTGGACACCTACGAGGAGGGCATGGCCCTCATCAACGCCTCGCCGTTCGGCAACGGCACCGCGATCTTCACGCGGGACGGCGGCGCCGCCCGCCGCTTCCAGCTGGAGGTCGAGGCCGGCATGGTCGGCGTGAACGTCCCGATCCCGGTCCCCGTCGGCTACCACTCCTTCGGCGGCTGGAAGGACTCCCTCTTCGGGGACCACCACATCTACGGCAACGACGGCACCCACTTCTACACCCGCGGCAAGGTCGTCACGACCCGCTGGCCCGACCCGGCCGACGGCCCCACCGGCGTCGACCTGGGCTTCCCGCGCAACCACTGAGCACCCGCCCCGTCCTCCCCGCACCCCCTCGGGGTGCGGGGAGGACGCGCGTCGGGGGTGGAGAACCGTGCGGCGACCACCGGTCCGCCCCCACTTGTCAGGTTGCTGTCGAGTCCGTCCCGCGCCTTCGGCATACCGCACCCGCTGTATGCCGAATTCCCCCCGTACGACCCTGGGAGGGCCCGCTCCTCCGCCCGGAGGGTGCCGTGGGGTACCGCCGGAGCCCCGTACCGTTGACGCATGGATCTTCGACTGACCGGGCTGCGACTGCGCGGGGCGCTGCGGCACAGGCCGCGGCGGACCCTCGCCGCCGTGGCCGCCGTCATCGTGCTCGCCGGTGCGGGCACCTGGACGGCCACCGCCTCGGACGAAGCGGCGCCGGTGAAGCGCACGGACCAGGCCATGGCCATGGGCGAGGGCGTCCGCATCGACACCTCGTACTTCACCTCCGGCGCCACCGGCCGCCGTCCCGCCGTCCTGCTCGGGCACGGCTTCGGCGGCAGCAAGAACGACGTACGACGCCAGGCCGAGGACCTCGCCCGCGACGGCTACGCGGTGCTCACCTGGTCGGCGCGCGGCTTCGGCGACTCGACCGGCAAGATCGGGCTGAACGACCCGAAGGCCGAGGTCGCCGACGTCTCCCGGCTGATCGACTGGCTCGCCGAGCGCCCCGAGGTCCAGCTGGACGCGAAGGGCGACCCGCGGGTGGGCGCCGCCGGCGCCTCCTACGGCGGCGCGATCGCCCTGCTGGCCGCCGGGTACGACGACCGGGTCGACGCCATCGCCCCGGCCATCACGTACTGGAACCTCGCGGACGCCCTCTTCCCGAACGGCGTGTTCAAGAAGCTCTGGGCCGGCCTCTTCTTCAACACCGGCGGCGGCTGCGCCAAGTTCGAGGCCGACCTGTGCGCGATGTACGACCGGGTCGCCGAGTCCGGGGAACCGGACGCGCAGGCGATCAAGCTCCTGGAGGAGCGCAGCCCCGAGGCCGTCGGCGACCGCATCAAGGTCCCCACGCTGCTGCTCCAGGGCCAGACCGACTCCCTCTTCCCGCTCGGCCAGGCCGACGCCGCCGCCAAGGCGATCAAGGCGGGCGGCGCGCCCGTCGACGTCGACTGGATCTCCGGCGGCCACGACGGCGGCGACATGGAGACCGGACGCGTCCAGTCCCGCGTCGAGGCGTGGTTCGACCGCTATCTGAAGGACGACAAGAGCGCCGACACCGGCTCCGCGTTCCGCGTCACCCGCACCCTCGGCGCCGGCTCCGGCGACGGCGAGTCCCGCCTGAGCGGCACCACCGCCGACACCTATCCCGGCCTGGACAGCGACCTCACGTCCATCGCCCTCACCGGACGCGAGCAGAGCTTCGTGAACCCGGCCGGCGCCAGCCCGCCCGCCCTCTCCGCCCTGCCCGGCATCGGCGGCGCCGCCGGCGGCCTCTCCCAGCTGTCCTCGCTCGGCGTGAGCCTGTCGCTGGACTTCCCCGGCCAGTTCGCCGCGTTCCAGTCGAAGCCCGTCACCGACGACCTCCAGATCACCGGCTCACCCACGGCCACCGTGCACGTGAAGTCCACCAGCGACGACGCCGTCCTCTTCGCCAAGGTGTACGACGTCGGCCCCGGCGGCGCCTCCCAGGTGCTGCCCTCCCAGCTCGTCCAGCCCGTCCGGGTGGAGGGCGCGAAGTCCGGCAAGGACGTGAAGCTCACCCTCCCGGCCATCGACCACGCACTCGACGACGGCCACAGCCTGCGCCTGGTCCTCGCCTCCACCGACCTCGGCTACGCCTCCCCGGCCGCCCCGGCGACGTACACCGTCTCCCTGAAGGGCGACCTGGAGGTGCCGACCCCGCTCGGCGGTGCCGACCGCTCGGACGTCCTGCCCGCCTGGGTCTGGTACCTGCCGATCGGCGGCGCGGCCGTCGCGGCCGCCCTGCTCGTCACCGGCCGCCGCCGCGTCGCGACGCCCGCCCCCGACCCGGCGCTCGCCGAGGTCCCGCTCCAGATCACCGACCTGAGCAAGAAGTACAAGAACGGCGACCGGTACAGCGTCCGCGACCTGTCCTTCCGCGTCGACAAGGGCCAGGTGCTCGGTCTCCTCGGCCCGAACGGCGCCGGCAAGACCACGACCCTGCGCATGCTGATGGGCCTGATCCAGCCGGACGGCGGCGAGATCCGCGTCTTCGGCCACGCGATCGTGCCGGGCGCGCCCGTCCTGTCCCGCGTCGGCGCCTTCGTCGAGGGCGCCGGCTTCCTCCCGCACCTGTCCGGCCGGGAGAACCTGGAGCTGTACTGGCGGGCCACCGGCCGCCCCGCCGAGGACGCCCACCTGGAGGAGGCGCTGGAGATCGCCGGTCTCGGCGACGCCCTCGCCCGCGCGGTGCGCACCTACTCCCAGGGCATGCGCCAGCGCCTGGCCATCGCCCAGGCCATGCTCGGCCTGCCCGACCTGCTGATCCTCGACGAGCCGACGAACGGACTCGACCCGCCGCAGATCCGCGAGATGCGCGAGGTGATGATCCGCTACGCCGCCGCCGGCCGTACCGTCATCGTCTCCAGCCATCTGCTGGCCGAGGTGGAGCAGACCTGCACCCATCTGGTCGTCATGGACCGCGGCAAGCTGGTCCAGGCGGGCCCGGTCGGTGAGATCGTCGGCTCCGGCGACACCCTGCTGGTCGGCACCTCCACCCCCGTGGAGGAACCCGTCGTCGACAAGATCGCCGCACTGCCGGGCATCGAGTCGGCCGTGCGCACCGACGACGGACTGGTCGTCCGCCTCGACGCGGACGGCAGCGCCCAGCGCCTGATCGCCGAGCTGGTCCGGCTGGAGGTCCCCGTCGACGCGGTCGGCCCCCACCGCCGCCTCGAAGACGCCTTCCTCACCCTGATCGGAGAGTCCGCATGAGCACGCTGGCCGAGCGTGCCGAGCACGCAGAGCCCGGCCGCACGGAACCCGGGCACCCGACCCCCGTCGAGGTCGCCGACGGCTACCGCGCGGGCCGCACCCTGCCCCTGCGGGTGGAGCTGGTCCGGCAGCTGAAGCGCAGGCGCACCCTGGTCATGGGCGGCATCCTGTTCGCCCTGCCGATCATCCTGGTCGTCGCCTTCCAGATCGGCGGCACCCCCGGCGAGGGCAACAACCGGATCAACCTGATGGACACGGCGACGGCGTCCGGGGCGAACTTCGCCGCGGTGAACCTCTTCGCCGCCGCCGGGTTCCTGCTGGTCATCCCGGTCGCGCTGTTCTGCGGCGACACGGTCGCCTCGGAGGCCAGCTGGTCCTCCCTGCGCTACCTCCTCGCCGCGCCCGTCCCCCGCGCCCGGCTGCTGTGGTCCAAGCTCGTCGTGGGCCTCACCCTCAGCCTCGCGGCGCTGGTGCTGCTCCCGGTCGTCGCCCTCGCCATCGGCACCGTCGCCTACGGCTGGGGCCCCCTGGTACTCCCCACGGGCGGCGAGCTGTCCTCCGGCGCCGCCGCCCAGGCCCTGGTGATCACCGTCGGGTACGTCTTCGTGTCCCAACTGGTCACCGCGGGCATGGCGTTCTGGCTCTCCACCCGCACCGACGCCCCGCTCGGCGCGGTCGGTGGCGCCGTCGGCCTCACCATCGTCGGCAATGTCCTCGACTCGGTGACCGCCCTCGGCGACTGGCGCCACTTCCTGCCGGCGCACTGGCAGTACGCCTGGCTGGACGTCGTCCGCCCGCAGCCCGAGTACACCGACATGATCCAGGGCGTCTCGGTCTCGGTGACCTACGCGCTGGTCCTGTTCGCCCTGGCCTTCCGCGGTTTCGGCCGCAAGGACGTGGTCTCGTAGGTCGACGGAGGATCACCCACCGGTCTCGGCGCCCCCCGCCGTGGCCGCTTCGACACCCGTCCACACCGCCCCGTACCGCACCTTCGGACCCCCTCGGCCGTCACGGTCACCACAGCCGCCCCACGACAGGGCGACGACGACGTGCCGAGGGGGCCCGATGCGCACACAGCCCGGCCCAGGGACGACGGACGACCGACCACCCGGCTCCTCGCCCTGGGCGCGGCCGGGGCGCTGCTCCTCACCGGCTGCGGCGCCGAAGCGGCGAGCGCGACTCCTCGTACGACGGCTCCGAGGGCCGGCGGCCGCACCGCCGGCGGCTTCCCGGCCCCCGCGCCCGACGCCCCCGCCGGACCGGCCTCCCGGCCGGCCCACCCTGCGCGAACTGTCCGTCCACGTCCGCGACCTGAACAGGGGCCGCGAGGACGGCCAACTGACCGACCCGGCGGACGCATTCAGGCGACTCGCACCCTGATGACATAGGACGCCGGGACGCCAGGACGTCAGGACGGCTCCCCGCACACCGAGGGCAGCGCCCGGACCAGCCCCTCCGCATGGAGCAGGTCCAGGCGGTGGGTGTACGCCGAGCGGATCGCCGCACGCCGCAGCCGGGGCGCGCAGGAGGCCCCGGCCCGGAGGGGTTCCGTCTCCGCCAGCGCGGTCAGCACCCCCGTCGTGATCCGGTCGAGCACGGGCCGCACCTCCTTCACGAGGTCCGGCCGCTCGGTCGGCCGCTCCCGCGGGTGCGCGTCCCAGCGGGCGTACAGGCCCCGCTGCACCAGCTTGTTCGCCTCGATCTGGTCCCGGAACACCGCGGTCACCGCCGCCGGGTCGAGCCCGAGCCCGGCCGCCCGCGCGGCCACGTCGTCGAGGATCGCCTTCTCCCGCACCGGATCGTCGATCGGCGTGCTCGTGCCGTACTTGGCCGCCGCGACCTTGTCGGCGACGAGCAGCCGCTGGGCGAGAAGGTCGGTCAGCACGGTGAGCGTCCGTGCCTCCGCGACCGTACGGGGAGGGGGAGCGGCGGGGGACTGGGCGACGGCCGGTACGGCACCGGAGAGCGCCACGGCGGACGTGACGCAGACGGATACCAGGACGGACCCGAGGCGGTGGGGGCGCATGATCCACACCTACCACGCGAACCCGACGGTTCGCCGGAGTCGGTCCCCACCATTGAAAAATCCTTACTTACCGGTAAGTTGACCCGTCGGTAATGAAATCGGTGGCCGGCCTCGGGGAGCCGTGATGGGTGTACGCAAGGACTTGAACCAGGCGAAGCGGCGCGCGGACCTCGCCGACCGCGTCACGGTCGAGGTGATCAGGGACGCACAGGGCGTGGTCCGTGAGGCGCGCACCGCGGCCCTCGCGCCCCGCCGGAGCGTCGGCAGCACCGCCGACCTCCCCTTCCGCAACGCGACCGAGGCCCCGGACGCCGTGGTCCTGCGCCGAGCCGACGCCCACGGCACGTTCCACCCCGTCACCGCCGCGTCCTTCGCCCGCGAGGTCACCGCCACCGCCAGGGGCCTGGTGGCGGCCGGCCTGGAACCGGGCGGCCGGGTCGCGCTCATGTCGCGCACCCGCTACGAGTGGACCGTCCTCGACTTCGCCGTCTGGGCGGCCGGCGGCCAGTCCGTCCCGATCTACGCCACGTCCTCACCGGACCAGATCGAGTGGATCGTCCGCGACTCCGGCGCCCGCTTCGTGATCGTCGAGACCCCCGAGAACGCGGCCGCCGTCGCCACCGCCACCGCCGCGCACTCCCGGCCCCCGCACGTCTGGCAGCTCGACGCAGGCGCCCTCGACGTGCTGGCCGACCTCGGCCGGAGCGTCCCGGAGGACGAGGTCGCCAAGCGACGCGCCGCCCTGACCCCGGACACGGCCGCGACCCTCTGCTACACCTCCGGCACCACCGGCCGTCCCAAGGGCTGCGTCCTCACCCACGCCAACCTGTACGCGGAGGCCGCCAACACGGTCGAACTCCTCCACCCGATCTTCAAGGAGATCACCGGCCAGGTCGCCTCCACCCTCCTCTTCCTGCCCCTCGCCCACATCCTCGGCCGCACCATCCAGATCGCCTGCCTGCTCGCCCGGATCGAGCTGGGCCACTGCCCGAGCATCAGGCCCGACGAACTGCGGCCCGCGCTCAAGAGGTTCCGCCCCACCTTCGTCGTCGGCGTCCCGTACCTCTTCGAGCGGATCCACGCCACCGGCCGCGCCACCGCCGAACGCATCGGCCGCGGCGCCTCCTTCGACCGCGCCCACCGCGTCGCCGTCCGCTTCGCCAAGGCGTACCTGGACAAGTTCCTCGACCGGGGCCCCGGCCCCACCCCCGGCCTGTTCGCCGCCTGGGCCCTGTACGACGCGCTGGTCTACCGCCGTATCCGGAGCGAGCTGGGCGGCCGTATGCGCTACGCCATCAGCGGCGGCTCCCCGCTCGACCGCGACCTCAACCACTTCTTCTACGCCGCGGGCATCATCGTCTACGAGGGCTACGGCCTCACCGAGACCACCGCGGCCGCCACGATCGTCCCGCCGCTCAAGCCCCGCCCCGGCACGGTCGGCCGGCCCGTCCCCGGCACCGCGATCCGCATCGCCGACGACGGCGAGGTCCTCATCAAGGGCGACATCGTCTTCGGCACCTACTGGAACGACCCGGTCGCCACCGACGCCGCCCTCACCGACGACTGGTTCGCCACCGGCGACCTGGGCGCCCTCGACGACGACGGCTACCTCACGATCACCGGCCGCAAGAAGGACATCCTCGTCACCTCCGGCGGCAAGAACGTCTCCCCGGCGGTCCTGGAGGACCGTCTCCGCAGCCGCCCACCGGTCGGCCAGTGCATCGTCGTCGGCGACAACCGGCCCTTCGTCGCCGCCCTGATCACCCTCGACCCGGAGGACGTCGGCCACTGGCTGCACGTGCGCGGGATGTCCCCGGACACCCCGCTCTCCGAGATCGTCGCCGACCCCCGGATGCGCGCGGAGGTCCAGAAAGCCGTCGACTACGCCAACCAGGCCGTCTCCCGCGCCGAGTCGATCCGTGAGTTCAAGCTGGTCGAGGGCGAGTTCAGCGAGGAGAACGGGCTGCTCACCCCGTCCATGAAGGTCAGGCGCCACCCCGTCACGGCGGCCTACGCGGCGGCCATCGAGTCGCTCTACGCGAAGAAGTGAGCCGAGGGGCCGTCACAGGCCCCGGAAACGGGACGGACCACCGACCGGACGCCGGCCGGGCAGGGCCGGACACGGAGAAGCGGGCCGCCGAGAAACTCGGCGACCCGCTCGCGCGGTTCCGCGGTCAGCCGCGCCGCGGTGTCAGCTCCGGTTGGCGCCGTTGCCCGACAGGACCGGGATGTTGTCCAGGATGTGCGAGAGCGGCTCGTCACCCTTGGCCTGGGTGGAGTTCTCGACGCACTGCTGGTTCTGCGGCGCGGACAGGATCGGCACGTCCTGCACGGCGGTGATCGGGATGAGGCCGGCGACCGAGCCGACGTTCACCTTGGCCGGCAGGCCGATGCAGGGCTTGTTCAGCGTGCCCTGGACCAGCGACAGCTGAGGGCTCATGTCCCCGTGCGTCTTCTGGTTGCCGTACTTCTGGACCGAGCCGTTGCCGTTGGCGGTGTTGACGCCCTCGTCGTTGCCGATCGCCAGCGCCGGAGCGGCGGCGGCGGCCGAGAGGCCGGCGACGGAGGCGGCGACGGCCGCGGTCGCCCACAGCTTCTTCATGTTCGTATGCCCTTTCGAGGAGCGGACTCCGATGCGGAGCCGCGTGAGGATCAACACCGCGCTGGACGGCGTGGTTGCGGGGTGTGCCCCGTTCGGCCCAGAGGCGACCGGGGCGCCACGTCAGCTCCGGTTGGCGCCGTTGCCCGACAGGACCGGGATGTTCGACAGGATGTGCGAGAGCGGCTCGTCACCCTTGGCCTGGGTGGAGTTCTCGACGCACTGCTGGTTCTGCGGCGCGGACAGGATCGGCACGTCCTGCACGGCCGTGATCGGGATGGCACCGATGACCGAGCCGACGTTGGCCTTGGCCGGGAGACCGATGCAGGGCTTGTTGAGCGAGCCCTGGATGAGCGCCATCTGCGGGCTCATGTTCCCGTAGGTGGCCTGGTTGCCGTAGATCTGCGCGGAGCCGTTGCCGTTGGCGGTGCTGACCCCGCCGTCGTTGCCGATCGCCAGCGCCTGGGGTGCGGCGGCGGCCGAGGCTCCGACGACGGAAGCGGCGATCGTCGCGGCGGCGAAAACCTTCTTGATCACTTGCTGGTCCCTTCTGAAGTAACCCCGTCCACCGGAGCGCACTGGACAACTGGCCGCGACCGGCTTGGTTCCTCCGAATCACCCTGATGGACCACGTGAATCACATTGTCATCAAGTCCACGAGCGGGTCTTTTCCCGTGATTTCCGGGGTGGTGAGGGCCATCCGGGTGAACGCCCGCAACCAATGCATCCGACTCGGGTTGAGGTGGACGCAAGATTGTGTGGCGCTGCCATGAAAGGACCGGATAAATGCTCAAGAAGGCAATGGTCGCGACCGTGCTCGCGGCTTCCGCCGTCGGTGTCTCGGCGGCGGCCGCGCCCCAGGCGCTCGCCATCGGCAATGACGAGGGCGTCAGCACCGCCAACGGGAACGGTGCCGAGCAGTCGTACGGGAACGCCTCCACGAAGGGCGACATGAGCCCTCAGGCCTCGCTGGTCCAGGGCTCCCTCAACAAGCTCTGTGTCGGCCTGCCGGTCAAGGCCAACGTCGGCTCGGTCATCGGTGCCATCCCGATCACCGCCGTCCAGGACGTTCCGGTCCTCTCGGCCCCGCAGAACCAGCAGTGCGCGGAGAACTCCACGCAGGCCAAGGGTGACGAGCCGCTCTCGCACATCCTGTCGAACATCCCGGTGCTCTCCGGCAACGGCGCCAACCGGAGCTGACCGAAGGAATCCGAACGCGGCTCGGGCCGCCCGTGCGAAAGACGCGCGGGCGGCCCGAGCCCTTCGCGTGCGTACGGTTCCTGAGCCGTTCGAGCGACGGCCGACACGCCGTTCGTTCTCATCTGTGAGTCGTTCGGGTGAATTACCCGACGCCTCGCGTTCCTCAGTTTCTTCCGGTGTCTATTCCTCGTTTCACAGGCTGCAGGTCATGATGCGGGCCGTCCATGCTGTGTCCGCTCGGTTTCGACCGTCAAACGAGGCATGACCGCAGAGAAGGGAAATGACGTGAAGCTCAAGAAGAGCGCTGCTGTCGTCGCCGGCGCGATCATGGCCGTGGGTGCCGCGAGCCCGGCCATGGCCGACTCCGAGGCCCAGGGTGCCGCCATCGGTTCGCCGGGTGTCCTGTCGGGCAACGTGGTCCAGGTTCCGGTCCACATCCCGGTCAACGTCTGCGGGAACACCATCAGCGTCATCGGGCTGCTGAACCCCGCGTTCGGGAACGTCTGCGTCAACGACTGACGTCGTAGCGCATCGGGCCAGCCGCTCGGCTGTGCCACAGCCGGTCTCGGGATGCCTTCATCGGCTCCGGGGCCGGCTTTTCCCACTTCTTCGAGCAGGAAGAACACGAGATTGCGACAGACCCTGAGCAAGGGAATGGTCGTGGCCGCCGCGACGACGGGTCTTCTGACCCTCTACGCCACTCCGGTGCTCGCGGATTCGAGCGCGCACGGGGCCACTTCGAGCTCGTCCGGCGTCGTGTCGGGCAACACGGCGCAGGCGCCGGTGACCCTCCCGGTGAACGCCTGCGGCAATTCCGTCGACGTCGTCGGCATCGTCAACCCGGCGACGGGCAACGGCTGCGCCACCAAGGACGCCACGAAGGCCGCCGAACCCTCCGCGCCTGCCCACCGCGACGATCAGGGACACGAGGACGCCGGCGGCTACGGCGACCGCGAGGACGCCGGCGGGCACGGAGACGAGGGTGGCTACGGGGAGGAGGGTGGCTACGGCGACGACGGTGGCTACGGCGACGAGGGCGAGCACGGCGGCGGTTACGGTGACACGCCGGGCGGCTACGGCGACAGCCCCGGCTACGGCGACACCCCACCGGACAAGCCTCCGGTCGACAAGCCTCCGGTGGACAAACCGCCCACGGACAAGCCTCCGGTCGACAAGCCCCCCGTGGACAAGCCTCCGGTCGACAAGCCGCCGACCGACAAGCCCCCCGTGGACAAGCCGCCGGTGGACAAGCCCCCCACCGACACGCCCCCGACGCACCGGCCTCCGAGCCTGGCGGACACCGGCAGTGACACGGAGACCCTGGTCGGGATGTCGGCCGCGAGTCTGGGGCTGATCCTGGGCGGCGGCATCCTGTACCGCCGGGGCAGGGCGGCCTCGGATCGCTGAGCCGGGGCCGGGTGCCGGACGCGCCGCATGCGCCCGGCACCCGTGCCCGTCACAGCCCGGCGGTCGAGGCCAGGCCTGTCCTCGCCCCCGGCACCGGGGCCGGCCCGCCGGGCACCCCCGAGCGCAGCCGCCGCCGGACGCCCCGCACGAGGGTGTCCGCCGTGAACGTCGCGCCGTGCACGAAGCGCATCGCGGGGCCGAAACCGGACGCGGTGGTCAGGCCCGCGAAGAACAGGCCGGGCACGGAGGACTCGAAGTCCCGTCCGACCGCGGGGGAGCCGTCGGGCAGGGGCGCCAGAGCGGCCCGTACGTCGTCCGCGAGCAGGCCGATCCGCGCGCAGGTCGCCCGGAAGCCCGTGGCGGCGATCACGTGGTCGGTGTCCAGCGACGTCAGCTCGCCGCCGCGGCCCACCGTCTCCAGCCGTACGGCACCGCCCGTCTCGTACGCGACCGCGACCTCCTGACCGAGCCGTACCTCGACGGCCGGTTCGACCCGGTCGCGCACCCACCAGGCGCCCGCCGGGCCCAGCGCCTCGCTCGCGATCCGCATGCGCCGTGCCTCGGGCAGCCGCCGGTACCAGCCGGGCCGTTCCGCGTAGAACCAGTTGCGCCAGCCGCAGCCGAGACCGCTGTGCGGGGCGCGCAGCGCGTCGCGCCGGGCACGCGCCAGGGGCGGCGGCACCTCGTTCCAGCGCAGCGCGGCGGCCCGCGCCAGCACCCGGACCCGGGTGCCCTGCTCGGCCAGGAGCGCCGCCGTCTCAAGGGCGGCCTGCCCGGCGCCGATCACCGTGACGTCCTGGCCGCGGAAACGGCCCAGGTCGTGGTGGTGGCTGCTGTGGGAGACACGCTCGGGGCCCAGCCCGCGGAAGGCGGAGGGGATGTCGATGAACGGGACGACACCGATCGCCAGGGCCACCGTGCGGGCGCGGACCGTCTCGCCGTCGTCCAGCAGCGCCTCGAAACCGCCGCAGCGCCGCTGAAGGCGGGTCACCGTCCGCTCGTCCACGGGCGGTACGGCGTTGCGGGCGAACCACAGGCCGTACGAGGCGAAGACGCCGACCGGCACGGGGCGGCCGTGGCCCCCCTCGACGCCCTGCTCGGCGCAGTACACGTCCAGCCGCCAACGGCCCTCGGGGTCCGACAGGTTGGAGGCCCAGGGCTCGGACTTCAGGAACATGCCGGGCGGCATGTGGTCCCGCCAGGACGCCATGGGGCGGCCGAGCACACGCAGGCTCAGCCCGGCTGCCGCGGCATGGGACGCGATGGACAGGCCGTACGGGCCGGCGCCCACCACCAGCAGGTCGTACATCAGTGGCTGCTCGCTCTCTCGGTCGCGTCGTGGGTCGGGTCGTGCGGGGCGGGGACGGGCAGGGGCGGGCGGGCCGTGCGGGGCGCCAGCAGACGACCGAGGCTGTGGCGGGTCCACAGCGGCCAGAGCGCCGCGCCCGGCCCCAGGTCGTCCCTGGCGTGCCAGGCCAGCTCGCGGGGTTGGGGGAGGAGGACGGCCAGCGGGGCGTAGTTCTCCACCACGAACGTCCGCCCCGGCACCGGCGCCCCCTGCGGGACCGGCCGGCCGGTGAGGTCGAGGTGCAGCGCGCGGACCACGTCGACACCGGCCGTGTCGGCGAACAGCCGGAACTGGGCGCCGGGGCGCGGGTTGAAGTCGAGCAGGTGGTACGCGCCGGTCGCGCCGTCACGGCGGAAGTCCAGGTCGAACACGCCCCGGTAGCCGAGCGCGTCGACCAGCCGCTCGGCGAGGTCCCGGACCTGCGGGTTCGGCGTCCAGCGGCCGACGGTGGTCAGACCGGCGCCGGGCGGCCACGCGCGCAGCTTGCGTCCCGGGCCGCCGCCCCGCACCGCCCCGCCGCGGTCGGCGTACCCGTGGAAGAACCAGTCGCGGTCCGGGCCCGGCGGCAGGAACGCCTGGAGCAGCAGACGGCTGCCCGCCCGTGCCGTACGCCGGTACAGCGCGGCGGCCTCCCCGGCCGTGCGCACCACCACGGTGCTGCGCAGCCCCTCCCCGGCGGGCAGCAGCCACGGCCGGGACCACTTGGCCACCACCGGCAGACCCAGTTCGCGGGCGGCCGCGGCCGCCTCGGGGGCGCTGCCGGGCAGTGCGGTCGCCGGGTGCGGGATGCCGAGGCGGGCGCACAGACCGGCCAGTTCGGCCTTGTCGGCGACCTGTTCGGCGAGGCCGGCGGGGGCGGCAGGCAGGAGATAGCCGTACGACAGCTGCTCGCGGAGTAGTGCGGCGGCGACGGCGCTCGCGTCGTCCAGCGGCACCAACAGGGCCGGACGGGACAGGCGTTCGGCGACGCGGCGCAGGACGGCGGCGAACTCGTCGAGGGCCGCGCCCGGCGGTGGCGGGGCGTGGATCCCGGCGAGGAAGCGCGTGCCGCCCACGGGACTTCCCGCGCAGTCGGCGACCAGATGCACCTCCACACCGGCCCGGCCGAGGGAACGCACGGCCCCGAGGGTTCCGTGGTGAAACGGATTGGGGTCGGTCCGCAGCAGAACGGCCGGGACACGGGTGTCGAGCGGTGGCACGGACATCTCCTTGGGGCTTCGCACATGTCATTCGGATCGGGTCACCCGTGCGGGCGATCCGCCCACCCGAAGGCACGAGCCCCGGTTGGCGGAATTCACATTCGTATGACTGATTGTCAATAGGTGGAAATCGGCGGCGGAAAGCAGCGAAGTGAGAAAAGCGAAGAGAGGAGCGCACATGGCTCCACATCAGGGGCGCGCCCGGCACGGGCGGCCCCGCAAGAGGTGGCTGGCGCTGATCGCGGCCGGTGCGGTGACGTCGATGGCCCTCGCGTCGGTCCCGGTGTACGCCGTGGGCGCCGTCGTGCGGGTGACCGACCCTCCGGTGCCGGTGGCGCCGGCCGCCGTGACACCGGCCGCCGTGACACCGTCACCGGTCCCCGGCGTGGTCGTGCCCCCGGCGCCCGCCCCGTCCGTCACTCCGTCCCCGACCTCACCCGGGCAGGCCACGCCGTCACGGACACCGTCGTCCGCCGAGGAACCACCCGCGTTCGGCGCCTATCTGCACTACGGCCCCCGCGGTGTCGCCCGGATCGCCGAGCTGAGCCGCTGGCTGGGCGGCTCGGAGCTGCGGGTGGCGCACACGTACCTGCCGGGTGACCGCTGGTCCAACATCGAGGGCCTGCCCGGCTTCCTCGACTCCTGGGCCGAGTGGCGGCGGGCCCAGGAGGACCGCCTGTTCGTCCTCAACGTCCCCATGATGGAGCGCAACGAGGAGGGCGTCCCCGACGAGGAGGTCCGCCAGCTGCTGCGCCGCGCCGCCTCCGGCGCGTTCGACCACCACTTCCGCAGGCTCGCGGAGCGGCTGGTCCAACTGAAGGTGCCGGACACGGTGATCGTGCTCGGCTGGGAGATGAACGGCATCACGTACACCCATCGCTGCGGGCCGGACCCGGAGAGCTGGAAGAAGTACTGGAACAGGATCGTCACCACGATGCGCGCGGTGCCGGGCCAGAGATTCAAGTTCGACTGGACGCCGAACCGCGGCCGGGACGCCATTCCCTGGACCCAGTGCTATCCGGGGGACGACACGGTCGACATCATCGGCATGGACTCCTACGACCAGCCCCGCGGAATGGCCTTCGACGAGCAGGTGACGGAGCCGTACGGCCTTCAGGCGCACGTCGATTTCGCGAAGGAGCACAAGAAGCCCATCTCATATGCGGAATGGGGACTCTTCCGCAACGGCGACAACCCGGAGTACATGCGGCGCATGCTCGCCTGGATGGACCAGCACAAGCCGTACTACAACACGGTGACGGACTACTGCCCGCACGGTGTGTGGCAGTGCGGCACCAACCCGAGGGCGTCCGAGGTCTACCGTTCGATCCTCTCCGGACGCGGCGCACCGAAGCCGCCGGTGACCCCGACGCCGACCCCGACCCCGACACCGGCCGAGCCCGTCCCGACGACCCCGGTACGGCCGCCGAACTGCTCGCCGCTGGAACTGGGCGACTGGGTGGAGTACTGGATCGGCGGCAAGCTCTGCGTCCGCACGGACTGGTGGGAGCGCTACCGGTGACCCGGCGGTGGCGGCGGGCCGTTCACCGCCCGTCGCCACCGCGTTCCCTCCGCTCCGCGTCCCGTCGGCCTCCGCGGGGCCGGTCCTGCTCCGGGGCCGGCCGCTCGCCCCGTTCCCCGCGCTCCCGCTCCGCGGCGCGCTCCCGCCGGTCGCGGACGAATTCCCTGCCGCGTTCACGGGCCGCCGCGTCGCAGGCGACCGCCGACAGGATCGGGGCGGTGCGCCGGCGGGCGAGCAGCAGCCGCTGGTTGACGACGGTGTCGGGACGCCAGCGCAACTTGTACGGTTCGGCGCCGCGCAGCAGGCTCAGCACCTGCCGGGAGCCGGTGGCGGCCTGCGTGGCGCTGGAGTCCAGCAGCATCGTGGCGACGTCCGCCTTGCGTTCCCGCAGCCCCGGGTGGGCGCCGTAGAGGTAGCCGCCCGCCAGCCGCCGGGACAGCAGGGTGACGTCGACGGCCATGACGTCGCCACCCAGCCGGAACTCGGTGACCACGGCGTCCCCGGAGCGCACCATCGGCCCCACCGAGCGGGCCAGGTGCTCGGAGAACCGGGGCCGCATGTGCTCGGTGGTCACCTTGCGGTCCTGCCACTGCAGCCGGTGCAGGTCCAGCATGGTCCGCAGGGCGGGGCCCACCTCGTCGTGGCCCACGGCGCGCGGCACGATGCCGAGATCGCCCAGCTTGCGGATCTTGGCCCGGACGCGCTGGGCGCGGGAGCCCGGCAGCCGCTTGAGCAGCTCGTCCATGGGCTGCGCGGGCAGCTCCAGACAGACCGAGTCGGCGATCCTCCGCCGGGGCCCCTGCCAGTGCTCGTAGATCCGTTCGACGGCGGCGCCGGGCCGGACCTCGCGGAAGTCGATCAGCGCGGTCCGCGCGGCGGCCGACAGTCCCTCGGTGAGCGCGGCCGACGCCCGGTCGGTGTCCTCGTCGTCGACCAGCACGTCGGCGAAGTCGGAGATCGGGTGCCCGAGCGGGAGCAGACACGGCAGGGGCCTCCGGACCAGCATGAGCGGCGCGGCGGCCCGCAACTCGGCGCCGTCGCGGACCAGGACGAGCCGCAGCCGCCCCGGTCTGCCGTACGACAGCCACCAGGAGTGCAGCCAAGCGTGGGTCTGGAACGGGGTGGCCGTGCAGCACCGCCGGTACAGACGGTCCCAGGCGTCGGCCAGCTCGCCGAACTCGTGCTCGTCGGTGCAGAGTTCGGCACGCAGGGCGCGGCGGTCCGCCACCATGAGCGGCGCGGTGGTCACAGCTGTCCATGGGCGTCGACGGCGACCGCGGGGCCCGGCACGGAGGCCGCGGGCGCGGTCCGCGGCGTGCGGCGGGGGCGGACCAGCAGCGCGAGCCCGCCGAGCAGCCCGCCCGCGGCGGCGCCCACCAGGCCGGTCACCGCCGCCGACGCCGAGGACGCCTCGGTCGGCCGGGTGGCGCGGGCGAACTGCTGCAGCTCGACGCGCGTTGACTTGCCGGCGTCGTTCGCGTGCCGGGTCAGCGCCCGCGACACCGCGTTGGCCATGTCGGCGGCGACGTCCGGTCGTGCGGAGGTCGCGGACACGGCGACCATCGGCGCGTCCGGCGAGGTCGCCGTCCGCACGTTCTCCCTCAGCGTGGACACCGGCACCCCCGCCCACACCTGGGCGTCCCCGAGCACCGCGAGCTGGGTGGCCACCCGCCCGTAGGCCTGCGCGAAACCGAGCGCGCTCTGCGGGTCCGACCCCTCGGTGGGCACGGCGACGACATAGCTGGTGGCGGTGTACACGGGCGGCGTCAGCACGCCGTACGCGCCACCGGCCACGCCGCCGATGAGGGCGCCGGCGGCGAGCAGGGACCAGGGGGGCAGGGTCCGCAGGCGCGGCAGGGGGGCCGCACCACGGCCGGCGCTGTCGGTCATGGTCGTACGGTCGGGGGTACGGTCGGTCATTCGGACTTCACTCCCAGGGACGGGGTCGGCGAGGGCGTGGGGGAGACGGCGGCCGCGTACACCTTCATGAGCTGGGCGGCGCTGCGGGTGATGCAGTAGTGCTGGGCGGCGGCGGGCGCGGCACGGTCGCGCGGGCCCCGCGCGCGGACGTCCAGCAGGGCGCGTACGAACGACTCGGCGCCCCCTTGGACGCGGCGGGCGCCGACGGTCGCCTCCGGCGGCAGGTCCTCGATCGCCGGGCAGGAGACGTAGAGCACGGGCAGCCCGGACGCCATGGCCTCCACCACCGCCAGCCCGAAGGCCTCCTCGGCGCTGGGCGAGGCGAGCACGTCCATGGCGTTCATCAGGGAGGGCAGATCGGCGCCGGGGGAGCCCGCGGCCGGGCGCTCCCCGGTCAGCAGCACCCGGTCGGCGACCCCGGTCCGCTGGGCGGCCCGCCGCAGCGTGCTCTCCTCGGGGCCGCCGCCGACGAGCAGTAGCCAGCAGTCGTCCGGCAACTGGGCCGCCGCCCGGACCAGCACGTCGAACCGCTTGCCCGCCGCGAGCCGTCCGACGCCGCCGACGACGTAAGCGCCCTGCGGCAGCCCGAGCCGCCGCCGGGTCCGCTCGCGCAGGGCCGCGTCGAAGCGGAACCCGGCGAGGTCGACGCCGTTGGGGACGACGACGGTCCGCGGGCCCGGTACGCCCCAGCGCTCCAGCCGCTCCGCGACCGTGGGCGAGACGGCGACCGTCGCCCGGCCCAGCCGCTCGCTGGCCAGATACAGCGCGCGGACCCCGCCGGACAGCTTGCGCCCCTCCATCTGCGAGTCGCCGAGCGAGTGCTCGGTGGCGACCACGGCCCGCACCCCGGCCAGCCGGGCGGCGACCCGGCCGTAGACGCAGGCCCGGTAGAGATGGGTGTGGACGAGGTCGTAGCCGCCCCTGCGGATCTCCCGCACCAGCCGGGGCAGGGCCGCGAGGTCCCGGTTGCCGCTCATGCCGAGGTGGGTGACGCGGACGCCGTCCGCCCTCAGGCCGTCGGCGACCGGGCCCGGATTGGTGAGCGTCACCACGTCGCACTCGACCGGCAGATGACGCAGCAGCAGCCGCAGTTGCTGCTCCGCGCCCCCGACGCCGAGCCCGGTGATGATGTGCAGCGCCTTCACGACGGACTCAGACCCCCTCGACCGGCCGGCGCCGCCACCGGTGCAGCTTCCGCTTCAGCAGCAGCCGTACGGCGGTGTCCTCCTCGCCGATGTGCACCCGCGGCAGGGCGAACGGGCCGTTCAGCGGGCCGGGGTCGATCGCGCAGGCGTACGCGTAACCGGCGTCCCGCACGGCGTCGGCGGCCCGCTGGTCGAGGGTGCCGTACGGATAGCAGAAGCCCTGGACGGGAGCACCGGTCAGCTCCGAGAGCAGCGCTCTGCTCTCGGCGGTCTCGGCCCGCAGGGTCGCGTCGTCCGCCTTCGTGAGGTCGACGTGGGTCAGCCCGTGCGAACCGATCTCCACGCCCTCGGTGGCGGCGGCCTCCCTGATGCCCTCCGCGTCCAGCAGCGGCTTGCGGGGGCCCAGCGGGTCCCAGGCGTTCTCCCCGCCCAGCCGTCCCGGCAGCACGAAGAGGGTCGCCCCGAAGCCGTGCGCCCGCAGCCGCGGCAGCGCCGCCTCCACGAAGTCGGTGTACCCGTCGTCGAAGGTCAGCCCCACCAGGTCCGCTCCCTCGCCGCGGGCGCGCGCGGCGAGCAACTCGGCCACGCCGACCCCGCGCAGCCCGCGGCGGCGCAGCCACCCGAGCTGCGCGTCGAGCCGTTCGGGCGAGACGGTGATGCGGTACGGGTCGTCGGAGCAGTCGCCGACGGAGTGGTACATGGCCACCCAGAGAGCGGCCGGGGCGGCCGGCTCTGGGGCGGCGGTGAGCGGTGTGCGCTCAGCGGAGACGGGCATGAGAGAGCCTTCGTGTGACGGAACGGAGTGCGGGGGCGACGCCTGAGGCGCCCATGGCCGAGGCCAGCAGGACGAAGACGAGGAGGACGACCGAGCCGCCGACGGCCAGGCCGAGGACCGGGGAATCGATCCGCCCGGCGCAGTACATGCCGACCGCGCCCGCGGCCAGGGCAGCCCGCACCGGCCTGCTCATCTCCGCCACGACCTGCCGGGTGCGGATCGGCACCGCCCGTCCGCGCATGCCGTGCAGCAGGAGCAGCGCGCTGACGGTGATGCCGGCGGCGTTGGCGGCGGCGATCCCGAGGACCCCCCACGAGCCGACGGTCGCCGTGCCGATCCACGAGGTGGTGACGAGACCGGCGGCCATCGCGGCCAGCGGGTACCAGGTGGGCCGTCCGGCGGAGAAGTAGGAGCGGACCAGCGCGCTCACCAGGGCGTGTCCGAGCAGCCCGAGCGCGTACACCCGCATCACGGCGGCGGTCGCGGCGGTGTCCTCGCCGGTGAAGGCGCCCCGCTGGAAGAGCAGTTCGATGATCTGGGGGGCGCACGCGACGATCGCCGCCGCGCCCAGCAGCACGACGCACGACACAAGCGCCAGGTCCTTCTCCACCCGGTTGCGGGCCCGCTCGGTGTCGCCCTCGGCCATCGCCTGCGCCACCACCGGGAGGGTGACGGTGCACAGCATCAGCGAGAACGTCATCGGGATCTGCGCGACCTTCTGGGCGTAGTTGAGGTGCGAGATGGCCCCGGCGGGCAGCGTCGAGGCGAGGAACCGTTCGATGAGCACCTGGGACTGCCGGCACAGCGCGAAGAGCAGCACGGTGGCGATGAGCGTGAACTCCACGGGGCGGGCCGCGTGGGAACCGGAACCGGGCTCGGATCCGGCCCCGGAACCGGATTTGGTGCCGGCCTCTGCCTCGATCCCGGCCTCGGCCCTGGACCCGGTTCCGGGCCCGGCCCCGGAACCGGAGCCGGAAACGGGTTCGGAGGCAGGTTCGGAGGCGGGGGCGGCGTCGGCGTCGGTCCCGGAGGAGGGTGGAGCCCCGGGGGCGGGGGCGGGCGTGGAGTGGGGCACGAGGGCGGGTGCGGCGTCGGTGCCGAGGGCCGCGGGCGCGCCCGTGGTGGCCCGTTCCTCCGTGGCGGTCCGCGTCTTCCGGCGCAGTTGCCGCAGGAGCGACGGCAGCTGGGTGAGGATCATCAACCCGCCGCCCACGGCGACCCCGACGGCCGCGGCCCGCACGCCCCAGCGCCCGCCGAGCACGAACATCGCCGTGATGATCGCGGTGTTGTACGCCACGTAGATCGCCGCGGGCGCCACGAACCGGCGGTGCGCGCGCAGGGCCGCGCTGCAGTAGCCGGCCAGGCCGAAGGTGAGCACACAGGTGCCGGTCAGCCGGGTGCAGTCGACGGCGAGCCGGTGGTTGGGCAGACCGGGGGCGAGCACCTCGACCAGATAGGGCGCGCCGAGGATCAGCAGCGTGGCCGCCGCCGCGAAGGCCAGCGTCAGCCGGGGGAGCGTCGTCGCGACCAGGGAGCGCACCGGGTCGCCCGTGCCGCCCCGCGCCCGCCGGGCCACGGCCACACTGAACGCCGGCACCAGCACGAACGCCATGCCGTCCTCGATCAGCAGGGTCGCAGCGAACTCCGGCACGGTCCAGGCCACCAGGAAGGCGTCCGTCTCGCTGCCGGCCCCGAACAGATACGACAGGGCCTGGTCCCGGCCGAGCCCCAGCAGCGCCGCCGCGGCCGTGAGCGCCGCCGTGACGAGGGTGGCCTTGGCGAGGAACCGGCCGGTGGGCGGCGCGACCTCCGGGGGCATGGGCGACCGGGCGCCCGGGACCACCGCTCTGGTGGCCTTGTCGCCGACCGCGTCGCCCGCGGCGGAGACCGGAGGGACCGGGGGTGGCGAGGGGACCGGGGGAGGTGTCGGCGTCATCGCGCTCCGGCCCCTTCCGGGACGCGGGCCGGCACGGCCCCGGCCGGGGGCACGGCGCCCGCGGCGGTCCTGTCCGCCAGCGCCCACCAGGCCACCAGCCCGAAGCACACGGCCGTCAGCACGGTCGTGGGCCCGCCGATGTCGGCGTACCCGAAGTCGACCAGCACCCAGGCGATCAGCCCGCAGGCGACGAGCCCGCAGTCGAGCCCGCCCCGCCGGCCGCCGGGCGACCGCCGCACCCGCACCAGTCCGCGCAGCCCGCACACGGCGAGCGCCAGCCAGCTCCCGGCCAGTGTCACCAGCCCGACGAGCCCCTGCTCGCTCAGCACCAGCAGGTACATGTTGTGCGGCGACAGCAGCGGCTGCTTCTGGTACGCCGTACCGGCGCCCGCGATGTCGCTGCCGGACGACAGAGCCAGCGAGGCGTGGCCGTCCCGGTGCTCGGGGAAGCCCTTCAACCCGACACCCGTCAGGGGCTGTTCGCGCCACATGCCGACGGCGGCGGCCCACATCGTGTACCGGTCGGTGACCGACTGGTCCGGCGCGTCGGCGACCCGCGTGATGCTGCTGATGCGCTCCTGCAGCATCTGCGACCCGATCCCGAGCCCGCCGACGAGGACGACACCCACGGCGGCGACGACGGCGAAGACCCCGACGGCCCGCCGCAGCCCGGCCAGCACCACCTGGAGTCCGCACGCCACCGCCGTGGCGATCCACGCGCCCCGGCTGAACGACACCGCGAGCGGCAGCACCAGCAGCACCGAGCAGACCAGCGCCCAGACCCGCTGCCGCGCCGAGGCGGGCGCCAGCGCCAGCCCCACCGAGCAGACCAGCCCCAGCGACACCACGGTCGCCATCCCCATGACGTCCCCTGCACCGAAGGTCCCCACGGCGCGGATGTCCTCACCGGCGTAACTGGCCCCGGTCCCGGTGGCGTACTGGTGCGCGCCGACGGCGCCCTCCCACAGCGCCAGCCCCACGAACGACCACGCCACCGTCCGGAAACCGTCCCGGCCGCGGACGCTCATCAGCACCGCCGCCGGGACCAGCACGAAGATCTGGAGGTACCGGCCGAGCCCGGCCGTCCCGGCCCCCGGGTCGGCCGCCCCGGCCGCCGCCAGCGCCAGCCCCGCCACGGGCAGCCCGAGCACCACCGCCGCGGTACGCGACAGGGTGCGCCGCCGGTCGCGCAGCAGCCGTACGGCGCACCACAGCACCAGCAGCCCGGAGACGGCGTCGGCCGGGGTCGCGCCGCCCTCGGCGCCGGGAGTGACCGGCAGGGCGAGCGCGGCCACGACGGCGACCACGGGCAGGACGGGCGCGGCAGCGCGCAGAGACGTCACGGTCAGCTCCCCGTGGGACGGACGAGCGCGGCCGCCGTGCGCAGCAGGATGCAGAAGTCCTGCCACAGCGACCAGTTGTCGATGTACGCGTTGTCGAAGCGGGCCCTGTCCTCGATGGAGGTGTCACCGCGCAACCCGGTGACCTGGGCGAGCCCGGTGATCCCGGTCCGCATCCGGTGGCGGGCCGCGTAGCCCGGATACATCTGGCCGAACTTCCCGACGAAATAGGGCCGTTCCGGCCGTGGCCCGACCAGGCTCATGTCGCCGCGCAGCACGTTCCACAGCTGGAGCAGCTCGTCCAGCGAACTCCGCCGCAGGAAACGGCAGAACCAGCCCATCTCCCGGTCGTTCGCCACGCTCCACCGGGTCGCCGCCTCGTGCGCGTCGACCGGGCGGTGGGTGCGGAACTTCAGCAGCGTGAACGGCATGCCGTCCCGTCCGATCCGCTCCTGCCGGAACACCACACCGGGCCCCTCGCTCAGCCTCAGCACCACCGCGCACACCAGCAGCAGCGGACTCACCATCAGCAGCAGCGCACCCGACACGGCGACGTCCAACGCCCTTTTCCCGAATGGCTCCCGACGCGACGTCAGCTCCAGTCGCCGGCAGGCGAACCCGGCGAGCAGCTCCGTCGAGCCGTCCCTGCCGTACGCGGGGACCTGGGCGTCCACCTCCCACAGCGCGCACCCGTCGGCCTCCAGCGAGCGCAGCAGCGGGGCGCGTTCGGTGCGGGAGCCGACGACGAGCACGGCCCGCACACTGTTCTGCACGACCGCCCGCCGCACCTCCTCGGCCGTCGTCAGCACCGGCAGCCCTTCGCCCCCGCCCGGCTGGTCGGCGACGACACCCACCGGGCGCAGTCCGCACGACGGGTGCCGCTGGAACGCGGCGGCCACCCGCTGCGCGGTCGCGGCCGGGCCCACCACCAGGGCCGTGCCGGGCCGCCGGACCAGGGTCCGGCGCCGCAGCCAGTGGACCGCGCCCCGGCCCGCGCACGCGGCCGCCGACTGCAGCGTGCAGCCGAGCGCCAGCTCCTGCGCGGACAGCGCGTGGTCGGGTGAGTACGCGGCGACGCCGGCGCCGAGGGCGCACCAGCCGAGCACGATCCGGGCGCACACGACGGGCAGTTCGTCGAGCACGGCGGGCACGGCGGGCGGCCGGTACAGGCCCGCCCGCGAGTTCAGCCACGCCACGACCAGTATCAGGGCGGCGACCATCAACGGCCGCCCGGGCGTCCGGTCGCCGGTGAGCGCCAGGACCGCGATGAGCGCGGCCGTGCCGTCGACGGCGAGCAGCGGCAGCCCCGTGGGGCGCCGGGCGGGCCGCCGGCCCACAGGGAGGGCGAGACCGCCGACGGCCTCGCGCGGCGGCACGACGGACACGGTCGTGCCCGCGAACTCGCGTTGCTGTCCACCGGTGGAGGGGACGGTGCTTTCGGTGCTTTCCGCAGTCACGTCTGAATCGACTCCCTGCACTCGGTGGCTTCCACGCACCCGTCGTCCGCACCGCCGAGCAGTTCGCGGTACACGCCCGCGACGGCTCCGGTCATGTGCCGCACGTCGTGCGTGGTCAGTACGTGATGGCGCCCCTGCCGGCCGAGTGACTCGCGCAGCGGCGGATCGAGCAGCAGCCCGGTGATCGCCCCGGCGAGCGCGGCCGGATCCTCTGCGGGCACCGGCTCCTGCCCCGGTGGCAGGCTCTCGCGGGCCCCGTCCACATCGGTGAGGACGACGGGCCGCCCGCACGCCATCGCCTCCAGCGGTGCCAGTGCCATGCCCTCCCACCGGGACGGCAGCACCACCACGTCGGCGGCCTGGCACCACGGCACGGTGTCCGCGACACCCCCGGCGAACAGCACACCCTCGGGCGCGAGGGCCCGCAGCCGTTCGCCGTCCGGCCCGTCCCCGACGAGCACGAGCCGCGCGCCCGGCACCCCGCGCCGCACGGTCTCCCATGCCGCCAGGAGCACGTCCTGCCCCTTCTGCCGGCACAGCCGCCCCACGCACACCACCAGCGGAGCGTCGGCCCCTGCCTCGGCGAGCAGCGGAATCCCGGCCCGTACGGCGGCCGCGTCGGCCGGCCGGAAACGCCCGGTGTCGACCCCGTTGGGGATCACCGACCACCGCGCGCGCACCCCGGACCGCTCCCCGGTCGCCCGTTCCGCCGCACTGACGCACACCACCCGCGAGGCCCAACGTGCCCCCGCCCGCTCCCATCCGAGCGCCAGCGCCCCCAGGGCGCCGCCGACCGCCTCGAACGACCAGGCGTGCGGCTGGAAGACCGTCGGGACGCGTCCCCGGACCGCGAGCCGGCCCGCCAGTCCCGCCTTCGCGCTGTGCGCGTGCACGAGCTGGGGCCGCACGTCGTCCACCACGCGCCGCAGTCGCCGCACCTCGGAGGCGAGACCCGGCCCCGGCGACCGGGTCGCCGCCCAGTGCCGTACGTCCGCGCCGAGCGCGCGCAGGGCCGGGGCGAGCGGACCGTCGGGGCAGGCCACCGAGACCCGCAGACCCTCGGCGAGCTGTGCCCGCACCAGGTCCGTCAAGACCCGGGCGACCCCGCCGTCGACCGGCTGGGTGAGGTGCAGGACCCGCGACGGAGGGTCGGATGGTGACAGGTGCATGCGCGTTCCTCGCTCATGGGCGGCGCCTGACGGCGCACGTCACTGCTTGGCGTCGACGGCGACGAAGAGCGCCCCGACCCAGGCCGCGTCCCGCTGCGAAACGATCCGGAAGGCCAACTGGTCACCGCCGCGCCGGATTCCGTCGCCCAGTTCGAGAACGTCCGAGTCGTAGCCGAGCGTGTTGGAGTACGCGGGCGTACGCCGCACACCGGCCGTTCCAGGCCCGCTGATCGTGGAGTTCAGTACGTCGTCCGCCGGGTTGGCCGCGTCGTGCAGCGCGACGGCCGCGCCCTGACCGGTCGAAACGGTGAGCGAATCGCCCGTGCGGCCCCGGTCCCCGTTGTAGGCCACCAGACCCACCTGGCCGCGCGCCCGCTTCGGGAACGCCGGTCCGCGCATCCCGATCCGCTGCTCCCCGCCCTTCGCGAGCGCGTCGAAGCCGTCCCACATCGCCAGGTGCCGCAGCGGCTCGGCGGGGTTCTCGTACGCCACCATCAGCGTCCATCCGCCCCAGGCTCCGGCCGCCGAGCGGCCCATGGCCACGTTGACCTGCGCCACCGTGTAGAGCCCGGAACCGCTGGACCGCACCAGCCGGGTCACGTCCGCCGACGCCTGGTAGGCGTCCGCGCCGCGCGCCACCCGGTGCCCGACCACGTTGTCCGCCAGCACCTCCTTGTACTGGCCGCCCGGCTCCGCGATCAGCACCCGCCCGTTGTCCTTCGGCGGCTTCTGCTCACCGACCCGCAGGTTCCCGCCCCAGTACAGCCGCGCGTACGACACCCGCGCGCCCCGCGGCAGCCGGACCTCGCCGCGGCTGGAGTTGTAGGTGTTTGGGTCCCGGTCGACGTCGATGTAGAACATGTCGAAGTCGCCGTTCACCCCCGTACGGCCCGCACGCGCCGCGCTGCAGGACGAGTCCCCCGGCAGGGGCGCCGGCACGGACGGGACACGGCAGGTGATGGAGGAGTTGGCCGCGCGGACGATCCCGCCGTGCTGCACCGCCCGGTAGCGCTCCGTGAAGGCCAGCCGCTCGGCCTCCGGCGCGGGCGGCGCCTGCGGCGCGGCCGTCGCGGGGGCGCCGACGGCCCACAGGGCGGTCGCGGTCAGCGCGCAACAGCCCGCCATCGCACGGCGCAGCAGATGACCCGGGTGAATTCGCATGTCCGACGGTGCCCTTTCGGGAGCTCGTTCTCAGTGCATGGGGCAAGCCGCGGATCGTCGTGGAAACGGGCGGAACTCGGCGGATCACGGGGGGAAATCGACGCATCGTGCACGGGCCGCGGCGGCCTCGGGAGGTGCGCAACTCTATCCCGCTATTGGTATTTATCGGCGAAACGCACCAAGTGTGTCGGAATGGTGAAACACGGCTTTCGTGAGATCACTCCATCGGAGGCACAACCCCCCGTGGGCACCACGCGTTGTCTCTGCGCCGGGCAATCCCCGCCCGGATGTCTTTTGCGTCAATTCCAAGGAGCACCACTCCATGTCGCGTATCGCGAAGGGCCTGGCCCTCACCTCCGTTGCTGCCGCGGCCGTGGCGGGCACCGCCGGTGTCGCCGCCGCCGACAGCGGGGCGATGGGCGCTGCCGCTCACTCCCCGGGTGTGCTGTCCGGCAACGTCGTCCAGGTTCCGGTCCACGTCCCGGTCAACGTCTGCGGCAACACCGTCAACGTCGTCGGGCTGCTGAACCCCGCGTTCGGCAACCAGTGCTTCAACGACTGACGTTCGCACTGTTCCCTCGACCGGCCGTCCTCCCGTGGGGAGGACGGCCGGTTCGCGTTGCGCCGGATGGAGGCCGCTCGGTTGCGGGTGGACGGCGCCGATTCGACGGTGACACCAGCATCCGTCGCCAGATCGGGAGGAACGCCCATGCCAGCCCTGCCCGCGCGGTGCCTCGCCGCCTGCGCGCTCAGCGCCGCGCTCCTGCTCGGTGTGTCCGCCCCCGCCGCGACGGCGGACGACGCAGGGTCCGCGGGTGACCGGGCACGGTCGGCGGCGCCCGTCCCCGACACGGACGCACTGCTGGCGCAGGTCAAGGGGTTCGGTGACCTCGGCGGCGTACTGGATCCCGTCACCGATCTGCTGAACGCCGTGCTCAAGGCGGAGCGGGGCCGGCTCTCCGCCGCACGCTCCGCCGAACTGGGCAAGGCCGCGCGGGACGCCATCGCCAGGGCGAGGGGCGCCGCTTCGGTCACGCCGTCGGTCGCCTTCTCCGCTGTGCCGTCGGCTGCTGCCTCGGCCATGCCGCCGGTTGTCGTTCCGGTCGCGCCGGCTGCTCTGCCGCCGGTCGCCGCCTCGGTCGCGCCGCCGGTGGCCGTCCCCGTCGCTCCGGCGGTCGCCGTCCCCGCCCGGCGTACCCCGCCGGTCGCCGCACCGGTCGCCCCGTCTGTGGCCGCCGCACCCGCCGGTCTCGTGGACGCCGCGCTCGCTTCGCTGCGGGAGGGGGTGGACGCGCTGCTCGCGGCGGCCGTCTCCGGGGATGCCGCCACGGTGGGGGCCGCCGTCCACGGGGTCCTGAGCGGTGTCGTCGAGGTGGTCGCGGCCACCCTGCTCGGCAGTGGCCTGCCGGCACCCACCGGCCGCGTCCCGGCGCGGCCGCCCGCCGGTCTGGTTCCCGTGGCGCCGCCGGCCGGTCCGGTCCCCGTGAAGCCGCCGGTCGCACTGTCCGTCGAGTGAGACCGGGGTGCGGCGCGTGCGGCGGCCCCGTCCCCCCCCGCCCCGCGCCGGCGGCCGTCGCACCGGCCACCGTCCCCGGTCGGTGCGACGGCTGTTTCGTATGACGTGTCGCTCGGTGTCAGATATGACCTGTGTGGTTCGGGGTTTCCGCCGGCCCGGGAACTCGTTGGACACGGCGCAGTGCTTCCCGCACCCGAGGAGAGGAACAGGATGAAGTCCCTGAAGGCCGCCGCTGTCGTCGCCGGGTCCATCGCCATCGCGGGGGCCGCGACGCCGGCCTTTGCCTACGACGCCGCGGACGTCACTCCCAGCAGCCTCAACGGTGCCGTGGACACGGTCCTCAGCCATCCCCTCGAGGTCGAGCCGCCGCTCCAGCAGCAGTCGAACGCGCTGGACACGGAGAACAAGGACTCCGTGCTCAACACCGTCAACGGCCTGACCAAGACCCTCAACTCGCCCACGGGCCCCACCCAGCTCCTCGGCGGTCTCCCCCTCCAGGGCTGACGGTTCCCGTACGGTCGCGAAGGGCCGGTTCCGCGCAGCCGCGGAGCCGGCCCTTCGCGCGGGCGTCGCGCTGTTCGAGCCGTATCCCTCGTTCGTGTGGTCGGCTCCCGCCCATCGCCCGGGCGGGTGAAAAGACGACGAGGGTGTTTCGCGGGCGCGGATAGTGTTCCGCGGTGACCTCAACTTCCGCTGAAACCCGCCCTTTCCGCCCCGCCGAGATCGGCACGCTCGTCGTCATGGCGTGGAGCGGCGAAGCCCCCGACGGAGACATGCCGTACCTGCTCGCCTACACCCTCGGTGACGGTGCGAACGGCCCGGAGGGCTCCTCGGCCGCCGTCGCCGACCTGCTGGCGAGCCTCGGCCTGCCCCTCGGCGACCAGGTCGTCGACGGCGCCGCCCACCCCAGCCTCCCGGTCACCCTGCTCGTCGAGGCGGGCCAGGCCGTCGTGACCATGCCGCAGCTCAACGCCCAGTGCCCGGCCCCGCCGGAGTGGCTCGCCGCCGTCGGTGAACGCGGCTACGCCTACCTGGTGTTCGCGACCCGCCCGTGGCCGCAGGCCGAACCCGGCAAGCCCGTCGAGCCGGAGGCCCTCGCCGCCTTCGCCGGTGACAGCGAGACCCTCGGCAGCGCGGCACACGTCCTCCTGCCGGCCCGCACCCTGCGCCGCTGATGGCCGACCGGGCGCGGCGGCCGTCGCGCACGGCGGGCGGCGGCCGTGCCTTCGCGATCCTGCTGCTGCTCACCGGCGCGGCCGGCCTGCTCGCGTCCTGGGTGATCACTCTCGACAAGTTCAAGCTGCTGGAGGACCCGGGCTTCACCCCCGGATGCAGCCTCAACCCGGTCGTGTCCTGCGGCAGCATCATGAAGAGCGAGCAGGCGTCCGCCTTCGGCTTCCCCAACCCGATGCTCGGCCTGGTGGCCTACGGCATCGTCGTCTGCGTCGGCGTGAGTCTGCTCGCCGGAGCGGGGTTCCCGGGGTGGTACTGGCTCACGTTCGAGGCGGGCACCCTCTTCGGGGTCGGCTTCGTGACGTGGCTTCAGTTCCAGTCGCTGTACCGGATCAACGCGCTCTGCCTGTGGTGCTGTCTGGCGTGGATCGCCACCATCGTCCTCTTCTGGTACCTGACCTCGCACATCGTGCGCCATGGCTTCCTGCCCGCCCCGGCCCGGCTGCGCGCGTTCCTCGGCGAGTTCACCTGGGTGATCGTCGTGGCCCACCTCGGAGCGGTCGGCATGCTCATCCTGACCCGCTGGTGGGATTTCTGGACGAGCTGATCGAGTGATCCCCATACCCGTATTTCTTGCTGATCGGTATGTCTCTAGGACTAATGCGGCACTCGGGCGAATCTTCCGCTGGGGGAGATCCCCGGATCGTTGAGCCGGTACGGCGGCGAGCCCTCTCCACGCGGTGGGTGAACCGTCGATCCCAGCACATCCGTCCGTCGCATCCGTCCATGCCTGAAAGGGACCGTACCGAGAATGAAGCCGACCACCCGAGGAACCCTTGCCGCCGTCGTCACCGGTGTGGCGGCAGCCATGGGTGCCTCCGCCGCCCCCGCAGCCGCGGCCGAGACGGTCCCCGTCCCCGTACCGCTCGAAGGTGTCGAGCACTCCCTGAACGTGAAGATGCCGCGGCTGGGCGGCGAACTGCCGCTGCTCACGCCGGGTGCCCCGGAGGGCCCGCAGTACGTCGAGGGGCGGCTGCTGCCGGCCAGCGCCCTGCCACAGGTCCCGCTCGGCGCCGCCCTGCCCGGCGTCGTCGCCGACACCCCGCTGCCCCGGGTCGTCGGAGAGGGCTTCGAGCACGTGGGCGTCGACGCGCCCGCCGCCGACCTGCGGACCCTCACCCCCGGCCTGCACGCCGACACCCCCCTGACCTCGCCGAACCCCCAGATGTTCGGCCTCCCGCTGACCAAGGACGCCGAGGTGGGTCTGCTCGCCCCCGTGCTGCGGACGGAGCCGACCGCGAGCCTGGGCCTCGGCTGAGCCCGGCCGCGGACGGGGCGAGGCCCGGCGCCGCACGGCCCGGGCCCGGTCACCGGGAGGTCACCGCCACCGAACCGACCAGGAGAGAGTGTTGTTCGCCAGAAGAGTGACGGTGCCCCCGGACCCCGCCCGGACGAGAACCCGGCGCAACGCCCTGCGCGCCCTGGGCGTGTCGGCCCTCGCCCTGGCCGTCGCCCCCGTCGTCGCCGCGTGGCCCCGGCGCCCGGCACACCCCGACGGGACCTCCTTCGACGAGACGTACCGGGGCCGCCGTATCCGGGGCGAGAGGGTCGGCACCCGCGAGGTGGCCTACCTCGGCGCCACCGAGCGGACCCCGGGCGACTGGTACGTGACCGTCGACGGGCGTCCACTGCACCTCATGCGACGCGCCGACGGCACGTATCTGAGCATGATCGACCACTACCGTTCCTACCCGACGGCCCTCGCCGCGACCCGCGCCGCCGTCGACGAGCTGGGGGACACACAGCGACTGCGCACCACGGGCGCGGAGGGGGCGGCCGGTCATGGTGTACACGCGTAGGGACGTCAGCACCCTCACCCGAAGCGAGCGGCGGCGGTTCGTCGCCGCGCTGCTGGAGCTGAAGCAGCGCGGTGAGTACGACGAGTTCGTCCGGATGCACATCGACCACTACGTCGCCGACGGCGAGGGCGGCCTGCGCACCGCCCACATGGCGCCGTCCTTCCTGCCCTGGCACCGCAGGTTCCTGCTCGACCTGGAGACGGCGCTGCGCCGCGTCGACGACTCGGTGACCCTGCCGTACTGGGACTGGACCCGGAACCGTACGACGACGTCGGTGCCGTGGACGGAGGACCTCCTCGGCGGCAACGGGCGCCGGTCCGACCACCAGGTGATGACGGGGCCCTTCGCGTTCGTCCACGGCAGGTGGACGATCACCGAGGGACTCACCGACATCGAGTACCTCACCCGCGACTTCGGCTACCCCCGCAACCCGGTCGGCCTGCCCACCGCCCGCGATCTGGACGCCGTCCTGAGCGACCCCGTCTACGACAAGGCGCCCTGGAACTCGATGTCCAGCGGGGGCTTCCGCAACCGGCTCGAAGGGTGGGGCCGGGGGACCGGCAACACGTCGTGGCTCACCCACAACCGGGTGCACCGCTGGGTCGGCGGGCACATGGTGGGCGGCGCCTCCGTGAACGACCCCGTCTTCTGGCTCCACCACGCCTTCGTCGACCTCCTGTGGACACGCTGGCAGCGACGCCATCCGGACGCCCACTACCTGCCGGCCGCACCGCCGCCCCGCGGGAACGCCCAGCGCGGGCGGGTCGTCGCACGGCACGAGCGGATGCGGCCATGGCGGCTCACCCCGGCGCAACTGGAGGACGTGGGGCACATCTACCGCTACGCGTGAGCGGGCGAGGGCACCGGCACGAGCCATGGGCGCGAGCCATCAGCACGAGTGTGGGCAAGGCGAAGCCCCCGGCGGTCGGACACCGTCGGGGGCTTCGTGTCGCTGCTTCGGTGTCGCTCCGGTCAGTGGCCGTAGCCGGACGGGGCCTTGTGGCCCTTGTGGTCGTCCTTGTGCTTGTGGTGGTCGCCGCTGTCGTTGATGCAGACGTTGCCGAACGCCGGGTTCAGCACACCGATGACGTCGACGGTGTTCCCGCACAGGTTGACGGGCACGTGAACGGGGACCTGGATGAGGTTGCCGGACAGGACACCCGGCGAGCCGACGGCCTGGCCCTCGGCGCCCGCGTCCGCCGCGGCCAGACCGGCGCCGCTGATCACCACGGCCGAGGTGCCGAGGGCGACGACGGCTGCCTTCGCGATGCGAGACATCACGTTCTCCTTCTTGATCGGTGAGCACGGCCCCGTCGGATCGGGCCCGCACGCCCCTTCAACGCGTCCGCGTATCCGGGGTCACGGCGTGCCCCGGGGGATCACCCTTTTCGCACGGAAGAGGTGGGGGAGACCGCTTTCTGGCTGGGCCGAACGGGGCGGAAATTCGGTTCGCCCAAGGAAGAAGGACGGCTAGCCTCCGGCGGGCGAGCACGCCCGCGGTACCGGTGCGCGCGCGTGCCGACGACGACGGCGACAACGGCGCTGACGACGGCAACGACAACGGCAACGACAACGGCGGAGACGACGACGGGGGCGGGAGCGAGAGGCAGTGGACGGCGTGGATGGCGTGGAGCGGCAGACGGAGCGGAGCGGACGGGTGGGGGCGGACGAGGACGTGCTGCGGACCTTCGTGCGGGACGGGCGGCTCGTCCGGTTGCCCGCCAAGTGGCAGAAGAAGCTGGTCGTGCTGCGACATGTCGCCGAGCGGACGTTCGAGCCGGGGATCGACTACCCCGAGCGCGACGTCAACGACAGGCTGCGCGCCTGGTGCGAGGACGCGCCGGTCGACCATGTGACGCTGCGCCGGTACCTGGTGGATCTGGGGCACCTGCGGCGGCAGTTGGGTCACTACTGGGTGCCGGAGGGCGGGAACGAGGGCGCGGCGTAGGGAGCGGGGCCGCTCAGCCCAGGCGGCGAACGGGGGCACCGGCCAGGTAGGCCTGGATGTCCTCGACGGCCTGGCCGTAGTAGGTCGCGTAGTTGGCGCGGGAGACGTATCCCAGGTGCGGGGTGGCGAGGAGGCGGGGGGCCGTGCGCATCGGGTGGTCCGCGGGGAGCGGCTCGACGTCGAACACGTCGACGCCGGCTCCGGCGATACGGCCCTCGTGCAGGGCGGCGAGGAGCGCGTCCTGGTCGACGATGGCGGCGCGGGAGGTGTTGATGAGGTAGGCGGTCGGCCTGAGCAGGGCGAGTTCGGGGGCACCCAGCAGGCCCCGGGTGCGCTCGCTCAGGGCGAGGTGGACGGAGACGAAGTCGCTGTTCGCGAGCAACTCCTCCTTGGAGGAAGCCAGTTCCACGCCCACCTCGTCCACGCGTTCCTTGGTGAGGTTCTGGCTCCACGCTGACACCCGCATGCCGAAGGCGAGGCCGATGCCGGCCACTCGGCTGCCGATCTTGCCGAGGCCGAGCAGACCGAGCCGGGCGCCGTGCAGGTCCACGCCGACGGTGCTCTGCCAAGGGCCGCCCGCCCGGAGCGCGTTGTGCTCGGTGACCAGGCCGCGGGCGAGACCCAGCAGCAGGGCCCAGGTCAGCTCGACGGGCGGGGTGGAGGAACTGGCCGTACCGCAGACGGTCACGCCGTGCGCCTCGGCGGCCGCGTAGTCGATGACCGAGTTGCGCATGCCGGAGGCGATCAGCAGCTTCAGCCGGGGGAGGCGGGCGAGGAGCGAGGCGGGGAACGGGACGCGCTCGCGCAGGGTGACGACGATGTCGTAGTCGGCCAGGGCCTTCGCGAGGGCGTCCTCGTCGGCGAAGTGCTCCGCGAAGCTCACGACGTCGACGTCCTCGGTGACGGGGGACCAGTCGGCGATCTCGGTCGCGACGGTCTGGAAGTCGTCGAGCACGGCACAGCGCAGTCGCGGTCGCATGTCGGCGCCTCCGGGAGATCGATGGTCTGACCCGCCCCGACTCTACCGAGCGACGATCTCCGAGATCAGGGCCCGGACCCGCAACGTGATCACGCCGCGCACGGGGCACCGCCGGCGGGAGCCGCCGTCGGCCCGCGACGCTCCGCCGGACGTGACGACTCGGTGCACGGCGGCTGGGCGGTCGGCGCACTGGTACTGATGGCCGAGGACGGACGCGGGCCACTGCCGGTGGACGGGACCGCAGGGGCGGCCGGTGTCCGGAACGGCACCACGCCGACGGCGTCGGCGCGTGAAGCCGGCACGGCCGATTTCCGGACGAAAAAAGCCCTCCCGGAGGGAGGGCGGAGACTGTGCGCCCCCGGCAGGACTCGAACCTGCGGCCAAGCGCTTAGAAGGCGCCTGCTCTATCCACTGAGCTACGGGGGCCGGGTGTGGTGGCCTCTGTCGTGGTGCCCGGGTGTGGGCTGATCCGTGACGTTGCCGGGGACAAGGATAGAGCTCCCGAGTCCTTGCCCCTGTTGCTTCGCCTCCGTGGCTCAATGTGGAGGTTCGGTGAAGCGGTCCTGATAATCGCAGGCAGGTACGAATAGTGCACCTCTTTTGGCGCCTCGCGCCTCGGGTGTTGTGCACTCGTTATGCCTGCGCCCCTCTCATCCCCTCCATCCCGTGTGTCCTGTCGGCGCGCAGACGTACTTATATGCTTCAGAAAGTCCACAAAATTGGGCATTCTTCGCATGTGGTGACCTTGGACGTACGGCCTCAGCTGCTCGACGCGCTCTCCACCTTGCGCGACCGTGTCGCCGCCGCGCGCTTTCCGCTGCCCCTGGCAGGGGCCCCGCGCGCGCGTGCCAACCGCGACGAACTGCTCGCGCAACTCGACGACTACTTGGTGCCCCGCCTGCGGCAACCCGAAGCACCCTTGCTCGCCGTTGTCGGGGGCTCGACCGGAGCCGGTAAGTCCACCCTCGTCAACTCCCTGGTCGGGCGGAAGGTCAGCCAGGCCGGCGTGCTGCGGCCGACCACCCGGACGCCCGTCCTGGTGTGTCATCCGGAGGATCACCACTGGTTCAGCGGCATGCGCGTACTGCCCAACCTGACGCGCGCGTGGCTGCCCCAGCAGGAACTGGGCCAGGACCTGGGCGACGAGCCGTTTCCCCCGGACCGGGACGGCGAGCGCGTCCTGCGCATCGAGACCGCAGAGAGCCTCCCGCGCGGCCTCGCCCTGCTCGACGCCCCGGACATCGACTCCCTGGTGGCCGAGAACCGCGTACTGGCCGCGGAGCTCATCTGCGCCGCGGACATCTGGGTGATGGTGACCACGGCGGCGCGGTACGCCGACGCCGTGCCGTGGCATCTGCTGCGCACCGCCAAGGAGCACCGGGCCACCCTCATCACGGTGCTCGACCGGGTTCCCCACCAGGTCGTGTCCGAGGTCTCCCGCCAGTACGCGGCCCTGCTGACCAAGGCGGGGCTCGGCGACGTGCCCCGGTTCACCGTCCCGGAACTGCCCGAGTCCGCCTGGGGCGGCGGGCTGCTGCCGGCCACCGCCGTCGCACCGCTGCTGACCTGGCTCACCCAGCAGGCGACCGACCCGGCCGCACGGCAGCAGGCCATGGCCCGCACCGCGCACGGCGTACTCGACTCGCTGCGGACCCGGATGCCCGAGCTGGCCAGCGCCGCCGCCCAGCAGTACTCCGCCGCGCTCCGACTCACCTCGGCCGTCGACATGGCCTACGACGGCGAGCACGCGCGCGTGAAGGGGCGTCTTCAGGCCGGGTCCGTGCTCGCGGGCGACGCGCTGAAGCGCTGGCGCAGCTATCCGCTCGACTGCACCGCCGGTGAACTGCTCGACGCGCTCGTGGAGAGCCTCGCCACGCTGCTGATGTGCGCCGTCACCGCCGCCGACGAACGCATCCGCGACGCGTGGCGGCGCGAACCGGCCGCTGTGGCCGACGGGCTGATGGACCGACTGTCGACCTCGGGGAACACCGAGCACCGCATCGGGATGGCCGTACGGCGCTGGCGGCGCGTCCTGGAGGAGTACGCCGAGGAGGAGGTGCGCGGTCTCGACCGGGGCGTCGCGCCCGACCCCGAGGCCGTCGCCGCCCTCGTCGCCACGGCCCTGTTGGGCGGCCGCCGGGCCAGGGCGGCCGGTGAAGGGCTCGCCGAGCGGATCGGGGCGCACGGCGCGCTACGGCTCCGTGACCGCGGCGGGCGGCTGCTCACCGAGTACCTCGAACGGGCGCTGGACGCCGAGCGTGAGCGCCGTCTCGCTCCGCTCGACGCCCTCGACGTCCATCCCGAGCCGCAGGCCGAACTCATCGCCGCGCTGTCCGTACTGCAGAAGGAGAGGTGACCGCTGTGACCGCCGTCACTGACCACGCGGACCACACCGGGGACGGCGTCCCCGAAGAGGCCGACGATCGGAGGAGTGGCCTCCCTGGGTGCGAGGGGCGCTTCGGTGGCTCTGAGGTCGACGGTTCGGGTAGGCCGGGAGAGCCGGGGGGGTCGGCTGAGGCAGGGGCTGTTGAGCCTGGAGAGGCGGCGGCGTCCGATGCGGCTCGTGCGCCCGGTGGTGGTGAAGGGACGAGCGAGGCTCAGGCTGTAGGCGTGGCTGACGGCACTGCTGAGGGGCGTGATGCAGAAGGCGACGCGGAGACCCCAGAGGCTTCGGAGGGCTCGGAGGGCTCGGAGGGCTCGGAGGGCTCGGAGGGCTCGGAAGGCTGGAAGGGTTGGGAGGGCTGGGAGAGCCCAGAGGACCCGGAGGGGCCAGACAGCGGCGAGGGGCGCGCGGAACAGGAAGGCCAGGCTCCGGAGAAGCCCGCCAAGCGGGAGCGGCGCGGGATCTGGTGGAGCCGGGCCGCTCGGGAGGACCGGGGGAGCAGGGACGGCACGCGAGGCGGGGAGGACGACCAGGCCCCGGAGGACCCGGGTAGCCGGGACGGACGCGAGAACGGCGCCCACGCGCGCGTGAAGGGTGACGACGCGCCCGACAAGGCCGACTCCCGTCGCGCCGCGTCCGCCGAGTCAGCGGCCCGCTCCGATCGCGCCGCTCGTGCGGATGAAGCCGACCGTGCTGGCCGTCCGGACCGCGCCGGTCGCGCGGATGGTGCCGGTCGCGCGGATCGCGCGGACCGTGGCGACTCCGGCCGTGCGGACCGGCTCGGTCGCGGCGGTGTCGGCCGTACGGAAACCGCGCGCGGCGGGGGCTCCGGCGGTCGTGGGGAGACCGAGGGCCGTGGGGAGGCCGAGGGCCGTGGAGAGGTCGAGGAGTCCTGGGACGACGGCCTCATCGCGCGGCGGGTGTCCGAGACGAGCGGCTCCGAGGAGGCCGCACCGGCGTCGATGATGGAGACGAGGCCCTCCGGTTCGCAGGCGGTCAGCCCGCTGGCGTACGACATCGCCCTGCGGTCCCGGCTGGACGCGTTGCGCGAGCTGGTCGGGCTGTCACGGACTCGACTGGACAGCAGGACGCTCGCCGAGGCGGGGCGGGTGCTGGACGAGGCGGCGGCGAGGCGCAAGCTCTCGGGGCAGCACACGGTCGTCGCCATCGCGGGTGCCACCGGCAGCGGCAAGTCGACGCTCTTCAACGCGCTCGCCGGGGTGGCGATCTCGGAGACGGGTGTGCGCAGGCCCACCACGGCGGCGCCCATCGCGTGCAGTTGGAGCGACGGGGCCGCCACCTTGATCGACAGGCTCGGCATTCCCGGACGGCTGCGGCGGCGGCCGGTGCAGAGCGCGGACGCGGAGGCGCAGCTCGCCGGTCTCGTCCTGGTGGACCTGCCCGACCACGACTCCGCGGCGGTGCAGCACCGACAGCAGGTGGACCGGATCCTGGGGCTCGTCGACGCGGTCATCTGGGTCGTCGATCCGGAGAAGTACGCCGACGCGATGCTCCACGAGCGGTATCTGCGGCCTCTCGCGGGCCATGCCGAGGTGATGTTCGTGGTGCTCAACCAGGTGGACCGGCTGCCCGGCGAAGCCGCGCACCAGGTGCTCGACGATCTGCGTCGGCTCCTCGACGAGGACGGGGTCGCGCTCGGGGAGCACGGCGAACCGGGCGCCGCCGTGCTCGCCCTGTCCGCGCTCACCGGCGACGGGGTGGCGGAACTCCGCGAGGCCCTCGGACAGTTCGTGGCCGAGCGGGGAGCTCCGGGCCGCCGCGTCCAAGCCGATCTGGACGCCGCCGCCGCGCGGCTGTGGCCGGTGTACGCGACCGGACGGCGCACCGGGCTCAGTGAGCGGGCGCGGAACGAGTTCGCCGCCAGGCTCGCCGACGCGGTGGGCGCCACCGCCGCGGGTGAGGCCGCCGAACGGGCCTGGCTGCGCAACGCCAACCGCGCGTGCGGAACGCCGTGGCTGCGGCTGTGGCGCTGGTACCAGGGCCGGAGCGACCTCCCGACCGGACGTCACTCCCTGCGGATGCCCGTGGACGAGGAGCCCACCGCGCGGCAGCGCGTCGAACAGGCCGTACGGGTCCTGTCCGACCGCGCGGTGGCGGGGTTGCCCGCGCCGTGGGCGCAGGCGGTGCGCGAGGCGGCGGCGCGCGGGGCGCAGGGGCTGCCCGAGGCGCTGGACGAGCTGGCGGCACGGGTCGGGGCGCCCACCGGGCGGCCCCCGCGGCCGGGCTGGTGGCCCGCCGCGGTGCTGGCCCAGGCGGCCATGACCGTGCTTCAGGTCCTGGGCGGGTTGTGGCTGCTGGGGCAGATCTTCGGTGTCATGTCCCCGAACCTGGGGGTTCCTGTGCTGCTGATGGTGATCGGCATCGTCGGGGGGCCTGTCGTGGAGTGGGCGTGCAGGCTGGCGGCACGAGGGCCGGCCCGGCGCTACGGCCTCGAAGCCGAGCGGCGGTTGTGGGAGGCGGCCGCCGGGTGCGGCCGGGCACGGGTGCTGGACCCGGTGGCCGCCGAGTTGCTGCGCTACCAGGAGGTGCGGGAGCAGTACGGACGGGTGCTGGGGGTTGCGCGGGTGGGGTGAGTCTCCTTCTGCCCCGGCGTCGTTCACCCGGTCGGGTCGTCTGCGCGGTCCACGCCGTGGGCCGTGCCCCTTCACCTTCACCCACTCGGGTGGCGGAGTTCTCCACAACTCGCGGGTCGTACACAGCGCTCAGCGGGCTCGTCCCCGCGGCGGCAGTCTGGATGCGCGGCGATCGCAGCGCGACGGCCCCCTCGCACGCAGCGGCGGGGCGGGAGCGGCGCGGTCACCGCGACAGACAGCGGTCGTACGGGACGGGCCCGTACGTGTGTCCGGCCGGCGTCGGTGCCGGTGCGAGGGAGGGTTCGCGAGATGAACGAGACGATGGTGTGCGTGGTGGGGAACGTGGCGACCCAGCCGGTGTGCCGCGAGTTGTCGACGGGCTCCTCGGCCCGGTTCCGGCTGGCGGTGACCGCGCGGTACTGGGACCGGGAGAAGAACGAGTGGACCGACGGCCACACCAACTTCTTCACGGTGTGGGCGCGGCGCACCCTCGCGGCGAACGTGGCGTCGTCCGTGTCGCTGGGCGACCCGGTCGTGGTCCAGGGGCGGTTGAAGGTGCGCACCGAGCAACGGGACGGGCAGAGCTGGGCCTCGGTGGACGTGGACGCCGTCGCGATCGGCCACGACCTGTCGCGCGGGACCTCCGCGTTCCGCCGGACACCCAGGGGGGAGACGGTGGCACCGGCCCCGTCCCAGCCGGAGCCGAACTGGGAGACACCGGCCCCCGGCGGACGCATCGACGCGGTTGCCGAACTGCGTCCGGAAGCGGTCGGAGTGACGTGACATCAGGGCAAGGTGGCTGTGCATCAGGGCGGGGTGGCGTGATGTCAGAGCGCGATGGCGTGCCTTCGGAGCAACCTGCCGTGTCCGTAGAGCACGATGCCCTGTCTTCAGGGGTGGGTGACGTGTCCTCGGGGTCCGTGAGTCCGGTTCCCGGCGCCGTACCCGGACGCCTGCCTGGGCGAACTGCGGCTTATCGACGCTTGCGTGCCGAACACTCCGGACGTAAATGCCGTCGATTTGTCGATAAGACCTGTCCGTGGCCTGTGCGGGCGATAACGATTCCGAGTCGGATCGGTTGTCCGACCATACGACTGGGAAGAGCGAAGCGCCGCATCCCTAGGATGCCGGGCATAGCTCACGGGGCTTCTGATTCTGCTGGTGGGACCACAACCCCCCACGTCAACGGGTCCTGCTCGAAGGGAAATTCTGTGGTTTCTTCGTTCTCGGCGCCGTTCACCGTGTCGTCCGGGTGGTCCGCTTGCAGACGAGGGGCGGCCCGTCACGCCGCCGTGTCGCTCGCGACCGGCCTCGTCGTCGCGGGTGCGATCGTCACCGCGGGCACGGCCGCCGCCGACGAGGAGAAGGTGCAGAGCCCCGGCGGGGCGACGGCCACCATAGGCGGCCTGAAGACCTACGGGACGGCCGTGCTCCGTACCGACGGCGAGGAACAACAACTGCCCGCCGGCCTGTTCGAGATGTTCGTCGACGGCGGCGGCACCCTGCAGACCTACTGCGTCGACGTCCAGAACCCCACGCAGAAGGACGCCACGTACCAGGAGACCCCCTGGAGCGGCACGTCCCTGGGACACAACAAGAACGCCGGCAAGATCAACTGGATCCTGCAGAACTCCTACCCGCAGGTGAACGACCTCGCGGCCCTCGCCGGCAAGGCGGGCGCCAAGGGGCTCACCGAGCAGGACGCGGCGGCCGGTACCCAGGTCGCGATCTGGCGCTACTCCGACGGGGCCGACGTGACGGCCCTCGACCCGGAGGCCGAGAAGCTCGCGGACTACCTGGAGAAGAGCGCCCGGAACCTGTCGGAGCCGGCGGCCTCGCTGACCCTCGACCCGCCGGCGGTCGCCGGCCGGGCGGGCGAACGCCTCGGGCCGGTCACGGTGCGCACCAACGCCGACGGCGTGACGGTGACCCCGCCGTCGGACGCCGCCGCGGCCGGGGTGCAGGTCGTCGACGCGGACGGCAAGGCCGTGACCTCGGCCCGTGACGGCAGCGAGCTGTACTTCGAGGTGCCCGAGGACGTCGAGGACGGCGCGGCCGAGCTGGCCGTCGAGGCCTCCACCACCGTGCCGGTGGGCCGTGCCTTCGCCTCCGAGACCCGCAGCCAGACCCAGATCCTCGCGGGCTCCAGCGCGTCCACGGTCTCCGCCACGGCCACCGCCACCTGGGCCACCGCGGGCGCGATACCCGCACTGTCCGCCGAGAAGAACTGCGCCGAGGGCGGCCTCGACCTCACCGTGGCCAACCCCGGTGACGAGCCCTTCACCTTCGAACTGATGGGGATCGACTACGGCATCGAGGCGGGCGAGACCCGCACGGTGACCGTCCCGCTCCAGGAGGACCAGGCCTACGACTTCACGATCAAGGGAGCGGACGGCCTCGCGAAGCAGTTCCGCGGTGTCCTCGACTGCCGGACGGAGACCGAGGCCGACGCGGCCGGCGAGTCCGTGCAGACGCTGAGCGAGCCCAGCCCGGCGACGGTCGGCGGCACCCCCGTCACCGACTCCGCCGGCGACCTCGCCGAGACCGGCAGCTCCGGCGCGACCCCGTTGATCGGAGGCGTCGCCATCGCTCTCGTCGTCATCGGCGGCGCCGTGATGATCGTCCTGCGCAAGCGGGAGCAGCAGGACCAGTAGCCGACGAGCAGAGTTCCTTGGCAACTCAACAGCGAGTGACCGCGCGGTGACGTCCGCGCACGACGCGGCCCCGGCGACGCCCCCAGCGCGCCGGGGCCGCGTCGCTCTTGCGGGGCCTCACCATCCGGTTTCCGTCGAGGGCTGGCAGTGCGGCAAGATGGGTGGTACTGCCCACTGCCAGATTTCAAGTTGCCGGACGGTTTCTCTTGGCTGAGTTCATTTACACCATGCGCAAGACGCGCAAGGCGCACGGCGACAAGGTGATCCTTGACGACGTATCGCTGAGCTTCCTGCCCGGCGCGAAGATCGGTGTGGTCGGTCCGAACGGTGCCGGTAAGTCCACCGTCCTCAAGATCATGGCCGGCCTGGAGCAGCCGTCGAACGGCGACGCGTTCCTCTCGCCCGGGTACACCGTCGGCATCCTCCTCCAGGAGCCGCCGCTGAACGAGGCGAAGACGGTCCTGGAGAACGTCCAGGAGGGCGTCGCCGAGATCAAGGGCAAGCTGGACCGGTTCAACGAGATCGCCGAGCAGATGGCCACCGACTACTCGGACGCGCTCCTCGAGGAGATGGGCAAGCTCCAGGAGGAGCTCGACCACGCCGAGGCATGGGACCTGGACGCCCAGCTGGAGCAGGCCATGGACGCCCTCGGCTGCCCTCCCGGCGACTGGGCCGTCACCAAGCTCTCCGGTGGTGAGAGGCGCCGCGTCGCCCTGTGCAAGCTGCTGCTGGAGGCCCCCGACCTGCTGCTCCTCGACGAGCCCACCAACCACCTCGACGCCGAGTCGGTGAACTGGCTGGAGCAGCACCTCGCCCAGTACAAGGGCACCGTCGTGGCCATCACCCACGACCGGTACTTCCTGGACAACGTGGCCGGCTGGATCCTGGAGCTCGACCGCGGCCGCGCCATCGGCTACGAGGGCAACTACTCGACGTACCTGGAGACCAAGCAGTCCCGTCTCAAGGTCGAGGGGCAGAAGGACGCCAAGCGTGCCAAGCGCCTCAAGGAGGAGCTGGAGTGGGTCCGCTCCAACGCCAAGGGGCGGCAGGCCAAGTCCAAGGCGCGTCTGGCCCGCTACGAGGAGATGGCCGCCGAGGCCGAGAAGATGCGGAAGCTGGACTTCGAGGAGATCCAGATCCCGCCGGGCCCCCGTCTGGGCAACGTGGTCGTCGAGGTCAACAACCTCAGCAAGGCCTTCGGTGAGAAGGTCCTGATCGACGACCTGTCCTTCACGCTGCCGCGCAACGGCATCGTCGGCGTCATCGGCCCCAACGGCGCCGGCAAGACCACCCTGTTCAAGATGATCCAGGGCCTGGAGCAGCCGGACGCCGGCTCCATCAAGGTCGGCGAGACCGTCAAGATCTCCTACGTCGACCAGAGCCGCGAGAACATCGACCCCAAGAAGACGCTGTGGGCCGTCGTCTCCGACGAGCTGGACTACATCAACGTCGGCCAGGTCGAGATGCCCTCCCGCGCCTACGTGTCGGCGTTCGGCTTCAAGGGCCCCGACCAGCAGAAGCCGGCCGGTGTCCTCTCCGGTGGTGAGCGCAACCGCCTCAACCTGGCGCTCACCCTCAAGCAGGGCGGCAACCTGCTGCTGCTCGACGAGCCGACCAACGACCTCGACGTCGAGACCCTGTCGTCCCTGGAGAACGCGCTCCTGGAGTTCCCCGGCTGCGCCGTGGTCGTCTCCCACGACCGCTGGTTCCTGGACCGGGTGGCGACGCACATCCTCGCCTACGAGGGCGACTCCAAGTGGTTCTGGTTCGAGGGCAACTTCGAGTCGTACGAGAAGAACAAGATCGAGCGGCTCGGCCCGGACGCCGCCCGCCCGCACCGCGCCACCTACAAGAAGCTGACTCGGGGCTGATCTTGCGGCACATCTACCGCTGCCCACTGCGCTGGGCGGACATGGACGCGTACGGCCACGTCAACAACGTGGTCTTCCTCCGCTACCTGGAGGAGGCCCGTATCGACTTCCTGTTCCGCCCGGAGAAGGACTTCAAGCAGGGGTCCGTGGTGGCACGCCATGAGATCGACTACCGGCGGCAGCTCGTCCACCGGCACAAGCCGGTGGACATCGAGCTGTGGGTCACGGAGATAAGAGCGGCGTCCTTCACGATCACCTACGAGGTCAAGGACCCCGACGAGGTCTACGTCACGGCCTCCACGGTGATCGTGCCGTTCGACTTCGAGGCCCAGCGCCCCCGTCGGCTCACGGCGGAGGAACGGGAGTTCCTGGCGGAGTACCGGGACGACGAGAAGGAGGGGGCCGTCGCCGCATGACGGTGCTCCACCTCGCCGACGAGGGGGAGGCGGCGGATCTCGCGGCCTTCCTCTCCCGGCTGCTCCACTACGACCGGGGTGCTGCGGTGCGTCTCCAGGCCGCCGGCACCGCACTCGCCGTCTTCGGCAGACCGCCCTCCTTCGAGGTGCTGGCGATCCGGGCGGCACGGCTGGCGAAGCCGTACGAGAACGGCCTCGACATCACGCTCGACGTGACCGTGTCGGCCGGTGAACTGCTGGAGACGATCGACGAGTCGGCGGCCACCGTGGTCGTGCCCGACGCCGTCACCGGCCCGCCGTGGGCCGGGGTGCTGCCCCCGCGCGGCGGCTGGCGCCGGGTGGCGGGGCTGCCCGCCCAGGAGACGGTGCGCGCGCGTGTCGCCGAGGCGGTCGCCGAGTTCCGCTCCCGCACGGGGGAACTGGCGCCGGAGCGGCGCACCCGAACCGAACTGGACCGGATCGGGCGGGAGATCTGGTCCCGGCCCGTCGGGGACACTGCCCTGCCCGTGCGCGCCGCGCACGCGGCCCAGTCACTGGGCTTCCTCCGGCCCACGCGGGGCCGCACAGCGGAGGAGCAGGAGCCCGCACTGTTCTCGTCGGGCGCGTGGCTGCGCCTGCGCACGCCGTACGGATCGATCGCCGTACGGCGCGCGGGACTCGGCGCGCTGGACGTCAGCGTCCGCTGACCACCCGGCTCGGCTGCTCAGTCGGGGGTGTTCACCATCGAGGCCGCCGCGTACGTCAGGTAGTTCCACAGGGTCTGCGCGTGTTCCTCGGAGAGGTCCAGTTCGTCGACGGCGACGCGCATGTGCTTCAGCCAGGCGTCGTGCGCGGCCCGGTCGACGGTGAACGGGGCGTGCCGCATCCGCAGGCGGGGGTGGCCACGGTTCTCGCTGTACGTGGTGGGGCCACCCCAGTACTGGATCAGGAACAGCACGAGGCGCTCCTCCGCCGGACCCAGATCCTCCTCGGGATACATGGGCCGAAGGATCGGGTCCTCGGCGACCCCCTCGTAGAACCGGCGCACGAGGCGCCGGAAGGTCTCCTCGCCACCGACCTGTTCGTAGAAGGTCTGCTCCTGCAACGTGCCGCGCCGAATCTCTCTCACGTCTCCCATGGTCTCAGACGGGGGGACGGAGGACTCAAGGCTTAGGACCACGCGGAAATCCGGGATCCGGTGGCACCCCCCGCCCGGTTCGGCGGCGCCTTCCGGGTGATGTGCGCGGGCGGCGAACGACGGATTCCGGACCTGTCCGCTGCGACACTCGCCTCCGGGGGCCTCCGGCAGCACAGTGGACACATGGGCACGCACGCTGTGGACCACGACCTGGAACGCCTCGCCGCGCAGGCACGTTCGGCGCTGGTGCGCGAGATCGGACGCAGCGGCGCCTGGGACACCGACCCGGTCTGGCGGGAGGCGTTCGCGGCGGTGCCGCGGCACCTCTTCGTCCCGTACTACTACGTCGAGGGCGCGAGCGGCTTCGAGCGGCTGTGGGGCGAGGAGCGCGACCCGCGGCGGCGGGAGCGATGGGTGCGGGGCGCGTACGCGGACGCGCCACTGGCCACGCGGGTCCGGGACGGGGAGTTGATCTCCTCCAGCAGCCAGCCCTCCCTGATGGCGAGGATGCTGGCCGAGTTGGAGGTCGAGGACGGCCACCGGGTCCTGGAGATCGGTGCGGGGACCGGCTACAACGCTGCTCTGCTCGCGCACCGACTGGGCGACGACCTGGTCACCACCGTCGATCTGGACGCCGACATCACGGAGGCGGCGCGCGCCCATCTGCGGGCGGCCGGGTACCACCCGACCGTCGTCACCGGGGACGGGGCACGCGGAGTCCCCGAACGGGCCCCGTACGACCGGATCATCGCGACCTGCGCGCTCCCGTCGGTCCCGCGTGCCTGGCTCGCCCAGTGCGCCCCCGGCGGACGGGTGCTGACACCGATGGCCACAGGGCTGGTGGCGCTGCGCGTCCTCGACGAAGAGCACGCGGAGGGGCGGTTCCTGCGGACGGCGGCGTTCTTCGTGCCGTTGCGCGGGGGCGGGGAGCCGGAGGGGATGCGTCCGCATCTGGGCGGGCTGGCGCGACAGGTCAGGGACCACGATCTCTTCCGGTTCCTGCTGACCCTGACGGCGGGCGCCCTCGACCCGCGCGAGGCGCTCGCACTGTGGCAGCGCGAGGGCATGCCGTCGCGTGAGCGCTTCGGCATCACCGTCAGCGGCGACCGCGCCTGGGCCTGGCTGGACGACCCGGAAGGGCCCTACGCCTGGCCCCGGTCGTGAACGCCGGGAACCGGCCGACGGGGCCCGGACAGCGGAACAGGGCCGGCCGAACCGGTCGGCCGACCCCGATCGTCATGTCCTCGCGGGTCAGCCCCGGCGGATCGTGATCGTCGTCCACGCGCCCACATGGACCCGGTCCCCGTCCTGGAGGGGGACCGGCACGAAGGGCTGGATGGGCTCCTCGGAGCCGTTGACCGTGGTTCCGTTGGTGGAGTTCTGGTCGACGACCGCCCAGGTGCCGTCCGGCTGCTGCACCAGCATGGCGTGCTGGTGCGAGACACCCGGGTCCTCCGGCGGCACGGACAGATCGATGTCGGGGGTGTCGCCGGTGGAGTGCCGGCGGCGGCCGATGGTGATCTGGTTGCCGGTGAGGGTGCGCTGCTGCTCGGGCGAGTACGCGGGCAGGTTCAGCCCGGCGGCCTCGGGGCCCGAGCGCTGCATCATCGCCATGAAGTACTCGCGGTCGGGACCGATGGTCGCGCTCCAGGTGGCCGGGCCCTGCTGGTACGAGGGGCCGGGCGGGGCCTGGGTGACGGCGGGCTGCGGGTAGCCGTAGCCGCCGGGGCGCGCTCCCGCGCCGCCGGGACCGCCGGGACCGCCCGGTCCGCGGGAGCCACCGGGGCCGCCCGAGGGCGGGGAGATCACCCAGTCGTCGTCGCCCCCGAAGGAGGGAGCACCCGACTGCGGATGTCCACCGGGACGGCCCGGACCACCGGGACCGCCCTGGCCACCCGGACCGCCCTGCTGCGGACGCCCGGTCTCCTGCGGGAAGACGGGCGGGGCCGGGGGGCCCGACTGCTGGAACGCCTGGGGCGCCCCACCGGCACCGGGGCCGCCGCCGGGCCCCGGACCGCCGGGGCCACGGCCGCCGGGGCCGCCCGGACCACCGAAGCCGCCGGGGCCCGTCAGACCGGGACCGCCGGGGCTGCTCAGGCCGGGGCCGCCCGGCCCACCCGGCGTCGGGCCGGGCGGTGGGGGAACCGGTCGCGAGGGGTCGCCGTCGAAGCCCGCCGGGCCGGGGCGCGAGCGGTCGCCGCCGAACGCGGACGGACCGGACTGGCCGGGCTGGCCGGGCTGACCCGAAGGCCCGCCGCCGAACCCGGAGGGGTCACCCGCCCGCCCGGAACCACCAGGACCACCGGGACCACCATGGCCACCGGGACCACCGTGGCCCGAGGGGCCGCCCGGTCCGCCAGGGCCACCGCCCGGTCCGCCCGGCCCGCCCGGTCCGCCCGGGCCCGGCTCGGAGCCGTACGGAGGGCCCGGAGGGATGGGCTCGGCGGGACGGTTCATCTGCGAGGGGCGCGAGCTCTGGTAGTCGTACGCGTCACCGCCGCCGTAGGAGGGCGGGGGCGGCTGCTGGAAGCGGAGCGACGGGTTCCCGCCCGGACCCTGGCCGGGGCCGCCCGGCCCGCCGGGGCCGGGGGAGGGCGTCGAGGGGCGCGGCGCGGCCGGGGTGTACGTGGTCGCCGTGTTGGTCAGGAAGTTCCACCGGCACTCCTCGCAGAACGGCGCGCCGCCCTCACGGGGCGTGCGGCACTGCGGGCAGAGCTCCGGCTCGGCGGCGAGGTGCGGGCGTCCGCCGGGACCCCCGGGGCCTCCCGCGCCCGGAGGCGGCGGAGGGGAACCGGGCGGCGGGTATCCGTAACCGGCGCGCGGTGGCGGCGGGGGCGGCGGGGGTACGGCACCGGCCATACGGTGACCGCAGACCTCGCACCAGTCGTCGGAACCCGACTGGTGTCCGTTCGGGCAGGTCGGCATGTCGGCGCTTCCCCCTCTCCTTTCCGGCACTCGGGCCGGGTCCTGTGGCCGCGACGGGCCGGTTTGGCCGAGCGTGTCCGGATCCCCGGTGGGGAGCCAGGCTCTCTCGCAGCGGTACTACTCGGTGTTCGCGGTACTTCTCGGCTACTGCTGTTGCTACTGCTTGTCTACTTCTTTACACGAACAGTCTTTGTGGACCGGGTCTCGAGGGTCATCTCGTCGGCCTCCGTGACCTTCGCCTTCAGTCGCACAGTACCTGTCGCCGCATCGACCACGTCCACCACCTTCGCAAGCAGTTTCGCAGTATCCGCGTTCCCCGACGCACTCGCCAGTTGCACGGCCCGCCCCAGCTTGGCCGTCGCTCCGTCGACATCTCCCGCTTTACGCGCATCGAGACCCTGTTGGATGACTTGTGCCAGTTCGGCTTGACCCGTGTAGTGGGCGACCTGGGGGTTGATCGAGGTGGACGCCGCCATGTCGTCGGTCCACACGGCCTTCACCAGACCCTGGGCGCCGAGGTTCTGCGCGCCGCCGTCGGACTGCGGGATGACCAGGGACACACGGGCGGCGAGCATCTCCTGGCCGAGGGACGCGGGCGGGACCTCGACGCACACGTGGTAGTCGCGGGACTCGTCCCCCCAGGAGCCGGTCGGGTAGTCGCCGGCGCGCGGGCCGGCCTCCGTGCGACGGTCCGTCAGATCGACCACGGTGGGGGCGACCTGCTTGACGTACTTGATCCGGGTGCCGACCGGTGTCCACAGCCGGAGGGCGACGTCGGCGACCTCCTTGCCCATGGTCGCCTCCATGATCTGGGTGAAGTCGGCGGACAGGGCGGCCGGGTCGGCGACGATGTCGGCGGTGCCGAGGAGGGCGGAGGCGATCGCGGTGACCTCCTTGACCTCCCAGTCGGTTCCCACTCCACGCGCGTCACAGGTGAACCGTCCGGCACAGGCGTCCAGCGCGGCCCGCAGGTCCTCGGGCGACTCGTGCTCGTTGCGGCCGTCGGTGAGCAGGATGCCGTGGCGTATCTCGACGTCGGCCGAGGCGAGCAGCCGGTCGGCGAGCCTCAGCCAGGTGCCGATCGCGGTGCCGCCGCCCGCCCTGAGCCTGCGCAGGGCCTGCTTGGCCTGGTCCCGGGTGGCGGGGTCGGCGACGGCGAGCCGGCCGCCGCCGGGGTAGACCTCGCGGGCCACATGTGTGCCGTCGATCACCGCGAAGTGGACCCCGTCGCGCAGGGTGTCGATCGCGGCGGCCGTGGCGTCGCGGGCGTTGCGCATCTTGGTCGGCGGGTAGTCCATCGACCCCGAGCAGTCGACCATGATCGCCACGGCGGCGGACGGGCCCTGGCCGGGCGAGTAGAGGTGCGGCGCCGTGACCGCGCTGCCCACGGTGCCGCCGCCCGTCGCGCTCACCGTCACGATCGCGTTGACCTCGCGGCCGCCCTCCGGCAGGTACTCGTTCTGGTACACGTCCACCGAGAACTGCGGCACGTTCGACTTCGAGAAAATGGCCATGCCTGATCTGCTCCCCCTAGCGGCCCCACAGCACGTGGGGTGATGACTGTGCGTGCCTCTGCCCGGACCGGTCCCCTCCGGTCCGTCGGCCGTTCCCTCCGGCCGCCGAGGTGCCCGCGAGTCCCCGCCCCGCGAGCGTCCTCAGGCCGATCCTGCCCCCTGGGGCGGGGCCGGGAACGGCAGGACGGCCACTGTTACGTTGTCGTGGCCGCCCCCGTCCAGGGCCCGGCCGACGAGGACCTGTGCGCAGTGCAGTGGGCGCTGGGCCGCGTCGAGGGGGACGGCCTCGGCCATCTCCTCGGCGGCCTCCGCGTAGTTCCACAGTCCGTCGGTGCACACCACCACCACACCCGGCCGGTCCGGTTTGAAGGAAGCGGTGTGCGGCTCCAGTTCGTACGCGTCCGCCCCGAGCCAGCCGGTGATCGCGTGGGCGCGTTCGTCGGCGTACGCCTCGGCCTCGTTCATCAGTCCCGCGGCCACCATCTGCGCTGCCCACGAGTCGTCCTCGGTGAGCCGGGCCGAGGGCGCGCCGCGGTCCACGGGCACCCAGTAGGCGCGGCTGTCGCCGACCCAGCCGACGACGAGCAGGGTGGGCGTGACGACGGAGCCGACGATGGTGCACGCCGGCGCGTTCTGGTGCGGGGCGTGCTCCTGGGCGGTCTCCGGTTCGTCGGCGAGGGCGTTCACCGCGCGGGACGCGGCGACGATCGCGTCGTGCATCGCCTGCTGCGGGTGCGTGCCGCGAGGCAGGGACTCCAGCAGCGTCTCGTTCGCGGCGCGGGCCGCGGCGAGCGAGGCGTCGTCGGGGCGGGTCGCGGAGGACACGCCGTCGCAGACGATCGCGACGACCGCGGGTGAGCCGTCGGGCAGCGCGGTCGAGGACACGGCGAACGCGTCCTCGTTGCGGTGATGGCGCAGTCCTCGGTCGCTGACCGCGGCGACCGCGCCCAACTCCTGCTCCATGTGGTCGCGTTCACGTGGCTGTGCGTGACCGCAGTTCTCGCAGTAGCCATCCCGGTCGACCTGGCCCGCGCGGCAGGCCACGCACAGCTTCGTGCCGGCCGACGGGGTCGCGAGGTCCGTGGTGCGCGGGTCCGGCGGCTGCGGCGCGGCCAGCGGGTACTCCTCGGGCTCGCTGGGCCGGTCGAACCGCACGCCGCGGCCGGGGCCGGACAGTTCGCCACCGCCGGAGTCGGTGCCCGGGATGTCGGTGGGGCGGACCACCGGCGGTGGTGTGCCCGCACTGGGTTCGGAGGCGACGGGCCAGGCCACGGACGCGGCCTCGTCCGGCGCGTCACCGGCCGTCCCGTTCATCGTCAGGGTCGGGTGGTCCTCCGGCGGCGCGGGCACCGCCGACAGGTCGTGGCCGCACGCACCGCAGAAGCGGTCGTCCGAGGCGAGGGGCCACTCGCAGATCGGGCATTTCGTCAGCGCGGTCGGCTGGGGCATCTGCGACATGAACTACACCCACGTCCGGGGGCGGTAACGGTTGGCACGTTCCACCAGGTCGATCCTCTCCTCGCCGCCCTGCGCGAGCCGGGCCAGCGTGCGGTACGCCCGCTCCAGTCCGAAGCGGAGGCCACGCTCGTCCAATGCGCTGCCGAGCAGCATCCGTTCGCCGCCGGCCGGGGCCACGGCGCCCTGGCTACCGGAGAGTACCCAGTCCAGGGCGCTGCCGAGGACCTCTGTGGACAACTGCTCCCGGCGCACCGCGTCCAGACCGTACCCGCCGAGCGCCTCGACCTGGCCCGCGGCGGCGGTCAGGTCGTCCAGGAACGCCGCGCCCGGGGCGGCCCCGGACGCGAGCGTCGACTCCGTACGGTGTCTCAGCCGCGCCCGGACGGCGGCGACCCGGGCGGCGGTGTAGTGGATGGACGCCTCCGGCACGGACTCCAGGACGAGCACCGCGTTCCGCCGGTCCCCGGCGGTCAGCCGCACCCGGGCCAGCCCGAACGCGGCGCTGACGAAGCTGGGGTCGGTCGTCCACACCAGCCGGTAGTACTCGGCGGCGTTGTCGAGCTGCCCGAGGACCTCGGCGCACAGACCCAGGGCCAGCTTGGGGGCCGGCTCGCCCGGAAAGGCGTCGTAGATCGCGTCGAAGGACAGCGCGGCGTTCTCGTGGTCGCCGGTCGCGAGCGCGGCCACCCCCCGGTACCAGACCACCCGCCAGTCGTCGGGGTGGTCCCGCTCCAGGGCGTCCAGCGTGGTCAGGGCGATGGTGAACTCGCCCATCTCCAGGCGGGCCCGCAGCTCCCGCAGCCGCAGCTCCAGGGAGCCGGTGGGCGCCGCGTGCAGCGCCGTGATCAGCTCGGTGGGCGCGGAGGCGATGAGACCGGCCAGGAACCCGGCGTTCGGGTCCCCCGGGTCCACGCGGGGCACGGGCAGCGCGAGCGCCGCGGCGGCCGTGTCCAGGGGCTTGGTGAGCCGTGCGGAGGCGGAGGGATCCGTGCCGCCGGTGAGCGGCGCGGGCGTACCGGCGGCCGGGCCCCCGTTCCCGGCGGCGGTCCTGCCCCGCCGCGGGAGCCTGCCGGGCGGCACCGGCCGCGTCCCCAGCCGCGACACGTCCCCGTCCAGGCGCGCGAACAACTCCGTGTCCGTGACGCGCACTTCCGGGCCGAACAGCGTCGACAGCGCCGGCCGGGCGCGGCCGGTCTGAAGGGACACGACCTCCCGGAGCACCCCCGTGAGCTGCTCCGACATCTCCTGCGCGGAGGCGAACCGGCGGGCCGGGTCGGGGTCGGTGGCCCGCACCAGCAGCCGGTAGAACGACTCGTACTGGCGGAAGACCTCGATGGTGTCCGGGTCGGGCAGGGAGTCCACGAAGACGTTCGTGTACCCCTGGAAGTCGAAGGTCAGCACCGCGAGCGTACGGGCGACCGTGTACAGGTCGGACGCCACGGACGGGCCGACGTCGGCGACCTCCGGCGCCTGGTAGCCGACCGTGCCGTAGATGGCCGACTCGTCGTCGTCCATCCTGCGCACCGCGCCCATGTCGATCAGCTTCAGCTGGTCCTCGGTCTGGATCGCGTTGTCGACCTTGAAGTCGCAGTACAGCAGGTTGCGGCTGTGGAGGTGCCCGAGGGCCTCCAGCGCCTCGATGCCGTACGCGCACGCCTGATCGACCGGCAGCGGATCGCGGCGGCCGTCCGGGGTGCGGCGGCCGTTGGCGATCTCCTTCAGCGACTTGCCGCCGACGTACTCCATGACGATGTACCCGTCCAGCGAACCCGTCCGCTGGTCGAGGTGCTCGACGAAGTTGTAGATGCGGACGATGTTGGAGTGCTCGATCTCGGCGAGGAAGCGGCGCTCGGAGATCGCGGCGGCCATCGCGTCCTGGTCCCCGGTGTCGAGGAGGCCCTTCAGCACGACCCAGCGGTCCGACACCGCCCGGTCGATCGCCAGGTAGATCCAGCCCAGGCCGCCGTGCGCGAGACAGCCCACGACCTCGTACTGGCCGCGCACGATGTCACCGGCGTGCAGCTTCGGCACGAACGAGTACGGGTGGCCGCACTTGGTGCAGAAGCCCTCCGTGCGCCCCGGCCGGTCACCGCGCGCCCGCCCCACCGGCGCGCCGCAGTCCGAACGAGAGCAGAACCGCTTGCGCTCGGGCACCTCCGCGGTCTCCAGGACCATCGAGCGCGGATCCGGGCGCGGCACCTCCGGCACCTGCACGAGACCCGCGCCGAGCCGGGCCCGACCCGAGGAGCTCGCCGTCTTCCCGGAGCTGCGCACCGACACCGAACGGCCCGTCGTCGTGCCCGACAGGGCGCGCGAGAGGCGGCCCGAGACCGACCGCCGCGACTGCGCGGAACGCGCGGACGACCGCGCGGACCGCGCACTGGAAGCCGAGCCGCGCGAGCCCCGCCCCCCGGTGATGCCGGTCGCCGGGGAGGACACCATGCCGCCGGCGGAGACGACCGGCGCCAGACCGCAGGTGTCGCAGTACAGCTCACCGCCGCCCATGTCCTCGTACGCCCCCGAGCAACCGGGCCGCTGGCACGACTGCTGACCCGCTCCGTCCGGCCGGCTCACGATTTCTCCCCTCCCCGGTCACGCGGCTCCGGCCGGCCGGGCACGGGCGCGCCCAGCAGCTCCGCCACCGCGTGCTGATAGCGCAGCACCGCCTGCTCGGCGACGCGCAGGTCGCAGGGCGCGCTCCACAGCATGCGGCGCGCCGCGTCGTATCGCTCCACCAGCAGCGAGTCCTCCGCCAGGCCGTGCCGGGCGACCTTCGCCTTGTACGCGTCGAGCCGGCCGCGCAGTTCGGCGCGGACCGCCAGCGGCGCGGTGACCGCCGTCAACGACTCGCGGGCCCGCAGCAGTTCGTCGTCGGCCTTCTGCTCCAGGGACTCCAGGAGCGGGGACAGCCGGTGCCACTGCCCGTGTCTGCGGTACTCGGCCGCCAGCGCCAGCTGCTCCTGCAGCACGGTCGGCGGGCCGCTCACCACGGGCACCTCGGTCGCGGCGATCTTCGCCAGCACCTCACCGCGGGCGCTGCGCGCCTCGGCGAGGGTACGGTCCGCGCGGCTCAGCACGTCCCGCAGCTTCACCAGCCGTGCCTCCGCGTCCTGACGGACCATCAGCACGGCCTCGATCTCCCGCCGCACGTCGTCCAGGGCGCGCGCCTCACGGTCGTACGTCGAGAGGTCGGGGCGGCCGCTGCCGGGGGCCGAACTGCCCTGCGCGGGAACCCAGTAGGCGAGCGGGTCGGAGACGACCTCCTCGCGGAGCCTGGTCAGGGTGCGGGTGATCCGCTCCAGGTCGTCGCCCGCCGGGTGCTCTCCGGGGCGTACGCCCACGGAGTGCGCGAGCTGACGGGTGCGCTGGAGCTCTGCGGCCAGTAAATCGATCCGGGCGGGCAGCGCGGACCACACCGCGTCGGCGGCGACGACCATGTCCAGCGACGCCGCGTACAGGTCGTTCATCCGGTCCACGAGCGTGGACAGCGAGAACTGCTCGCTGAGCCGGCCGGTGCCCTGGAGCGTCGGCGCGTTCGCCATGGCGGTGGCGGAGCCCGCGACGGTGACGGCCTCGCCCCGCAGCAGCTCCGTCAGCTCCACCAGGTCCTCACGGCTGGACCAGCGGCGGCGCGAACGGATCTCACGGGCGCTGCGCAGCGCGTCCGAGTAGGCGTCGAAGTACGCCCACAGCAGGGTGATCGACGCCTCCGTGGACTCCCAGCGCTCCTTGGTGACGCCGGTCAGCTCGGCGCCCTCGAGCAGTCGGCGGCCCGCGTGGTCCTGGAGGGCGAGCAGGGAGGTCTCGATGGCCTCGTGCTCCGCGCCGAGCCGCGCCAGCGCACGGTCCACCTCGTCCCGGTCCATCACCGGCCCGGTGGATCCCGCGACGCCCATCGATCACCTCTCGCTCTGTCGGTGTCGGTCTGTCTCTGTCGGTCTGTCTCTGTCGGTCTGTCTCTGTCGTCTCTGTCGGTGTCGGTCGACTTGCGGGGTCAGTCCCGGTACTTCTGGTCGGACGGCGGCAGGGACCCCGTGGAGTCGTCGCCCAGGGTCGCGGACAGCCAGTCGTCGTACGACTGCTGCCAGCCGTCCTTGAGGTAGTCCTCCAGGACCTGGTTGACCCGGCGTACCAGATCGTCCGCCTCGAGATTCATCGCCACGCCGTAGTACTCGGTGGTGAACGGCGCGCCCACCAGCTTGACCGTCGGGTCCTGCGCCGCCTGGCTCGCGGCGAGCGCGCCGTCGGTGACCACCGCGTCGACCTCCCCGAGCTGGAGCCGTACCAGGCAGTCGAGTTGGTTGGGCGGATTGACGGAGGTGATGTCGGCGGAGGCGACGAGCTTGCCGGACTTCTGGTCGGCCTCCAGGGTCTCCCACGCGGTGGAACCGCTGGCCGAGCAGATCTTCTTGCCCGCAAGCGTCTTGTCGTAGCCCTTGACGGGCGAGGACTTGGGGGCCAGGACCTGCTGGCCGGTCGTGAAGTACGGCTGGGAGAAGGCGACGTCCGCCATCCGCTCGCAGCTGATCGTCATGGTGCGGACCACCATGTCGACCTGCCCGTCCTGGATCGCCTTGATGCGTTGGTTGGTGGGGATGGCGCGGAAGCGCACCTTGGCCGGGTCGCCGAGGATCTCCTCGGCGATGCGGTGCGCGATGTCGATGTCGAAGCCCTCCAACTCCGCCTTGCCGGCGGTGTTGTTCGGGTCGCGGTAGCCCCAGCGGTAGCTGTTCTGGTCGACGCCGATCGTGAGGAAGCCGTTGTCCTTGATTTTCTTGATGGTGGGACCGGACTCGCTCGACGAGGGCCTCAGGCTGTGGTTCTGCGGGTCGCCCTTGGCCCTGCAGTCGTCCGCCCGGGTCTGTTCGCCGTGGGCGACGCCCTGGCCGCCGGTGCCGGCCGGGCCGCCGCCGCGGGTCCCGCTGAGCGGCAGCACCAGGGCGAAGACCACGGTCAGGGCACAGACGACCGCCATCGCGCCCACGCCGCCCCAGCCCTTGAGGCCCGCCCGCAGGCGTCGTACCGCTTCCATCGCCCCTCCTTCCACCGTGTTGCCTCCCGTCGGCCTCATCGGTACTCCGAGAGCCTGCGTCCGATGCCCAGCACCGCGCCCGCCGCGGCGAGCACGGCCAGCACGGCCGCGCCGACGGGCAGCCCGGTCATCGCGTCCAGACCTCCCCTGGCAGCCTGCTCGAACTCCCTCGTCTCATGCCCGAGCGCCGTGTTCAGGTTGGCGTCGACCTGGTCGAAGCACTCGCCCGTCGGTTTGTCGCCCGCCCGGCAGTCGGGTGTCGCCCTGCCGCCGATCACCTGGTCGAGGGCGCACTGGTACTTGCCCTCCTCGTCGGCCGTACGGGCGCTGCGGTGCCGGTCCTGCCACACCTCCATGCCGGCGAGGGCGGCCTTCACGGGCTCCGCGCCCTTGTCGTCGTCGGCGAGCTTCCCGGCGGTGGCCAGCTGCGAGGCCAGCGCCTTCATCTCCAGCCCGAACCTGTGGTCGAACTTGTCGACCACGACGCCCTTCTTGATCTCCTCGGTCTCCGCGCCGCGGCTGATCAGCGTCAGGTTCTCGTTGCCCCGGGCCTTCAGGGAGGCGATGCGGGCGTCGTTCAGCACGGTCAGGGACCGTACGCCGTGGTCGTAGGAGTCGTTGAGACCGGAGCGGGCGAGGGTGTGGCCGGCGACCAGCCACAGCAGGACCACCGTGGAGGCCACCGTCGCCGCGACCAGACCGTGGTTCAACACCCGGTTGGTGTGCAGGTAGTTGCGGCGCTGGGCCCAGACGAGGCCGCCGAGGGCGACGGCACCGAGGGCGATCGCGGCCCACGGATAGGACGTCGCGTCGGAGTAGTCGTCGCGCAGCCGCCGGTTCTCGTTGTCGTAGATCTTCTGGGCCTTCGGCAGCATCTGGTCCTGCATGATGCTGTTGGCGTACCGCAGATACGCGCCGCCCAGCGGGTAACCCAGCCGGTTGTTGGCGCGGGCCCGCTCGATCAGGCCCTTGTACTTCGGCAGCAGGGCGTTCAGTTCGGCGACGCGCTTCTCGGACTCGGAGCCGGGCTCCGAGGCGGCCGCGGCGGTGGCGAGGCCGTCGGCGGCCTCCCCGATCTCGCGTTCGTACCGCACGCGCGACTCAGGTGTCTCCTGGCCGCCCGCGAGAAAGCCGCTGGAGGCCGCCGTGTTGGCGTCGGCGAGGGAGCTGTAGACGCCGGCCGCGGCGGAGCTGAGAGGCTGGCTGCTCGTCAGGACGTCGTCGGCGGCCGTCGCGCGGTCGTTCATCTGCCAGGCGGTGACGGAGCCGAACGCGACGATCAGCAGGGCGAGGACGGCGCCGATGATGCGCAGTCGGCCGGGTTCGGTCGTCGCGGCGGCGCGCACCTGGTCGAGGCCCTCGGCGAACGCCGTGCGGCGGGGCGGCTCGCCGTCCGGGCCGGCGGACGACCGGGGGAATCCGGACGCGGGCGTGACCTGGGGCGGCACGGAGGGGATCGCGCCCGGGCTCGCGGGCGGTGCCGGTGGTGGCGCGCTGCCCTTCGGCGTGTGTGTCACCTGACCTCCCCCTGGTCATCCGTCCGACGCTTCCGCCCGGTGACGGGCAGAGGTGCACGGCCGCAAGTATCGCCGCCGGGACCGACATCCGCACAGGTCCTGACTCGATCTTGTTCCCCGATCGTGTCGTGGACGCTGCGCCGGGCGAAATCCTGCGTGACGGAAGGCTTCCCGCACCACCCCCTGCCCATGAATACGCCTGCCGGGTGGGTTCGGTTCCCTCGTGGTCCGGTCGGGCGCGGGCAGGGGGCGCGGGGGTGCCTCAGGGGGCTTCGAAGTGGGCCCGCACGCGCGCGTGCACCTCCTGCGCCGCGCCGAGCCGGTCCAGGCCCAGCAGCGCGGCGCCCAGCACGGGGGCGGCCGCGACCACCTGGGGGACCGCCTTGGGCGCGGCGGCGGAGAGCAGGTCGCGGACACGGGTGTCGAGGCGGGGATGCCGGGCGGCGAGGACGCCGCCGCCGAGGAGGACGCGCGTCTCCTCGGTCAGCAGGTCCAGCCGGGTCAGCGCCACCGTGGCCATCGCCACCACCTCCTCGGCCAGCCGGTCGACCAGCGCCCCGGCGACCGGGTCGCCCGCCGTCGCCGTGGCGAAGAGGACCGGCGTCAGTTCATGCCGGCGCAGCCGCGGGATCCGCCCCAGGTGGAGGGCCTCGATCAGGGCGTGCACGGACCCCAGACCGAAGTGCGCCGGCAGGGTGCGGGCCAGCGCGGTCGGGCCGCCCCGGCCGTCCTCCGCGCGGGCCGCGTGCCACATCGCCTCCTCGGCGAGGACCCAACCACCGCCCCAGTCACCGGAGATGCGGCCGAGTGCGGGGAAGCGGGCGGTACGGCCGTCGGGGCGCATGCCGACGCAGTTGATGCCGGCGCCGCACACGACGGCCACGCCGCGCGGTTCGGCGACACCGGCCCGCAGGATCGCGAACGTGTCGTTGCGGACCTCCACGGACGTCCCCCACGCGCGCGTGCGCAGCGCGGCCGCCAGCTGTTCCTCCTCGACGGGGAAGTCCGCGTTGGCGAGGCAGGCCGACACATGGTCGACCGCCGTGACCCCGGCCGTGGCGAACGCCTCCCGCACCACCTCCGCGAGGGCGTCCACGGCCGCGGTCACGCCCACGGTCGGCGGCTGGAACCCGCCCCCGCGAGCCGCCGCCAGCACCTCTCCGCCGGCCCCGATCACCGCGACGTCGGTCTTGCTGTTCCCGGCGTCGACGGCGAGCACCGCGCCCCGCCGCCGCCCCCTGCCCCCGGCCACAGCGGCACCGCCGCCGGGACCCGCGCCACCTCCGGGACCCGCGCCGCGGTCAGGGTGCGCGCCGCGGTCAGGGTGCGCGCCGCTCTCCGCGCCTCCGCCGGTCATGCCCACGTGAGGTGCTCCCGGTTGTGTGCGATCAGCCGGTCGGTGAGGGTGTCGGCGTAGGCGTACTGGCCGATCAGGGGGTGGGCCAGCAGGGCGCGGAAGACGCGGTCGCGGCCGCCCCGCAGGGCCGCGTCGAGAGCCAGGTCCTCGTACGCGGTCACGTTCGCCATCAGACCGGCGAGCAGCGGGTCCACGGGCGGCAGGGGCAGCGGGGTGACGCCCGTCGGCCCCACGGTCGCCTGGACCTCGATCACCGCGTCGTCCGGGAGGAAGGGCAGCGTCCCGGCGTTGTACGCGTTCACCACCTGGTACGGGCTCCCGCTGCCGCCCAGCAGGCCCGCCGCCAGGTCCACCGCGGCCTCCGAGTAGTACGCGCCGCCGCGCTCGGCGAGCAGCGCCGGCTTCTCGTCGAGCGCGGGGTCGGCGTACATGTCCAGCAGGCGGCGCTCCATGGCGGCGACTTCGGCGGCCCGCGACGGCTTGGTGCGGAGTTCCCCCACCACCTCGTCGTGGGCGTAGTAGTAGCGCAGGTAGGGGGAGGGGACGACGCCGAGGCGGTCGAGGAGGGGCCGGGGCAGGCGCAGGTCGGCGGCGATGGAGTCCCCGTGGCCGGCCAGCAGCTTCGCGAGGACGTCCTCGCCGGTGGGCCCGCCGAGCCGTACCCCGGTCTCCCAGGTGAGGTGGTTGAGGCCCACGTGGTCCAGGTGGACGTCGGAGGGGGTGACGCCCAGGTGCGCGGCGAACTTCCGCTGGAGCCCGATCGCCACGTTGCACAGCCCGACCGCCCGGTGCCCGGCGCGCAGCAGCGCGCGGGTCACGATGCCCACGGGGTTGGTGAAGTCGATGATCCATGCGCCGGGGTTGGCACGGCGGACCCGTTCGGCGATGTCCAGGACGACCGGGACGGTGCGCAGCGCCTTGGCGAGGCCGCCCGCGCCGGTGGTCTCCTGGCCGACGCAGCCGCACTCCAGCGGCCAGGTCTCGTCCTGTTCCCGGGCGGCCTGTCCGCCGACCCGGAGCTGGAGCAGGACGGCGTCGGCGCCCCCGACCCCGCGGTCCAGGTCGGTGGTCGTCACGATCCGGCCGCCGTGGCCCTGGCGCGCGAAGATCCGGCGGGCGAGGCCGCCCACCCGTTCCAGGCGCTCCTCGGCCGGGTCGACGAGCACCAGCTCCTCGATCGGCAGGGTGCCGTGGAGCCGGGCGAACCCGTCCACGAGTTCAGGTGTGTAGGTCGAGCCTCCGCCGACCACGGTGAGCTTCATATGCGTATCAACCCTTCACTCCGGTCAGGGTGACGCCCTCGACGAACGCCTTCGGGGCGAACAGGAGGACGACGGTCACGGGGGCCATGACCGGGACGGTCGCGGCCATGGTCGGGTTCCGGTCGTCGCACGGTGGCCGCGGGAGCGAGCGCCGCGTTCTCGGACACCCGGGACGCGGAGGGGTCTGCCCCAAGACCCGCAGGCAGCGTGTCCGTCGGCCGTGGGCCCGTCGGCTGTGGGCCCGCCGCCAGTGGCCCGGCCGGCCGGGCGGCCTCGGACCCGGCGGGTTCAGCGGAGCGTCAACGTGTCGAAGACCTCGTCGCGTGTGGTGGCGAGCGCGCTCTCCAGGGCCCCCCGCAGCACGGGGCGTTCGAGCACGTCACCGAGGACCAACCGGGGCCGGGACGCGGCGAGTTCCGCCAGCTCGGCCTGGACGAGGGCCCGCAACGGCTCCCCGCCCGAGGTGAGCGCCGAGCCGCTCAGCACGATCAGTTCGGGATCGAGGACGGACACCAGTGCGGCCAGCCCGGTCGCGACGCCGGTGGCGTACGTGACCAGGAGCCGCCGGTGCGGACCGGAGTTCACGTCGGCGGCCCGCCCCACGAGCTCCGCCGCGACCTCGGCGTACGGTCCGTCCGGCACCGGGGTGACGCCCAGCTCGCGGGCGAGCCGGGGGACGACCTGGGAACCGGCGAGCTCCTGGAAGCCCCCGCTGTTCGCCTTGGTGACATGGCGGACCAGCGGCACACCGGGGACGGGCAGGAAGCCGACCTCGCCGGCGCCCCCGGTGAAGCCCCGGTGCAGCCGCCCGCCGAGGACGACCGCTGCGCCGATGCCGCCCTCGTTCCACAGCAGGACGAAGTCGTCGTGGCCCTTGGCCGCGCCCAGCCGCTGTTCGGCGAGGGCGACGAGGTTGACGTCGTTCTCGTACTCGACCGGCATCGGCAGCGCGGCGGCGATGTCGTCGAGCAGCGCGGGGGAGTGCCAGCCGGGCAGGTGCGAGGCGTAGCGCAGCCGGCCCGTGGTGGGGTCGAACGCGCCGGGTGTGCCGATGACCAGCCTGCGGACGTCGGACCGGACGAGCCCGGCGGCCTTGACCGCCCCGTCGAGCGCGGCGGCGACCTGGTGCGCGACGGGCTCGGCGGAGCGCCGTCCGGGGGTGGGGACGGCGTGCTCGCCGACCGTGCGGCCCGTGATGTCGGCGACGGCGGCGAGGACCCGCTCGGGGGTGACGTCGAGGCCGGCGGCGTACGCGGCGGTCGGGTTGACGGCGTACAGCTGGGCGTTGGGTCCGGGCCGGCCCGCACCGGAGCCGTCCCCGGGACCGCCGGTGCCGGTGGCGACGACGAGCCCGGCGGCCTCCAGCCGGGCGAGGAGCTGCGAGGCGGTCGGCTTCGACAGCCCGGTGAGCCTGCCTATCCGGGTCCGCGACAGCGGCCCGTGCTCCAGCAGCAGATCGAGCGCGGCGCGGTCGTTCATGGCGCGCAGTACGCGAGGGGTTCCAGCCATGGGCAGCGTCACCGCCGGACTATCAGGAAGGTTTCCTGTCGGATGTGGATGCCAGGAACATAGGACTGCACCAGGGGTGAGTCAATACGGGTCGTACGGCAGCGCCCCCGGGCGACGGAGCCGTCACCCGGGGGCGCTGCCCGCGGCGCGGGAGAGGCGCTACGTCACGTCACCGTACGTCGACGTGGTCGCCGGCGGACGTCTTCGCAGCCGTCGTCGACGTGCCCGCGAAGGTGTAGCGGTACGAGCCGTCCTTGAGGGCCTTGACCGTGGTGGAGAGGGCGCCGCCGGTGCCGGAGGTCACCGTCTTCACGTCGGCGTACGCGGTCGCGCCCTTCGCCTTGAACTGGAGCGTCACCTTCTGGTCCCGGTAGCCCGAGTGGCGTCCGGTCTCCCAGTTCGCGCGGGTCAGCGCGCCCTTGACGGTCAGGGTCCGGCCCTTGGCGACCGGTTCCGGCGTGGCGTTCACGGTGAGCTTCGCGGCGCGCTGGAGCTTGGCGGTGCCGAGGTTGCCCCAGATGTCGAAGCCGTTCTCGAAGCCGATGTGGTCGTCGGAGTCGTCCTCGTCGACGGAGGTGCGGCTGAGGATGGCGGCGACCTTCCAGGTGGTGGCGTCCGCGGCGCTCATCAGGTGCTCGCGCGGGTCGACGGTGATCTTCGTCGTGCAGGACTGCGTCACCGTGGTGTCCGTGGTCGCGGTGGTGGTGCAGACGGGCTGCTTCGCGGAGGCCTCCAGGGTGTTGGAGGGGCTCGCGAGCCGGCCCCGGTACAGGGCGACGCCCATGAAGGTGTTCTCGTTGTCGATGACGAGGTCCGACGGACGGGTGAAGCTGTACGTGACCGGGACGGTCACCTTGTCCTTGACGTCGGCCACGATCGGCTTGCCGTTGTTCACCGTGACGGCGCCGAAGGTCAGGTGCGGCGTGTCGGCCAGCGCGGAGGGCGCGGCGAGGCCGGTGAGAGCCAGGGCGCCGGAGACCACGGCACCTATGGCGAGCTTTCGCATGAGTTCCCCACATTCGAAGCGGGCCCCCGGGCATTGCGCTCCAGAACAAGGGCCCGCCGTTGGGGCGACACTAAACGATCACCGATGTGCGGGGAATGCGGGGTCTTCGTGAGCGCGGCGACGAAACGCCTGGTGAGGTGGACGTGCGCGTTCCGGATGGCGTCCGGCACCCACGTGCCGGACGCCCCGCGGCCGGCTGTCCGGTGGGGGCGTCCGGTGGGGCTTCGGGCGATGCGAAGGCCCGGACCGTCAGGCGGAGATGCCGTCGATCCGGGCCAGGGCGTCGTCCGCGCCGTACGGCTGGAGGTAGGGCAGCCAGCGCGGGTCCCTGTGGCCGGTCCCGATGATGCGCCAGGCCAGGCCGGTGGGCGGAGCGGGTTTGTGACGGAGCCGCCAGCCGATCTCGACGAGGTGGCGGTCTGCCTTGACGTGGTTGCAGCGACGGCACGACGCGACGACGTTGTCCCAGACGTGCTTGCCCCCGCGGCTGCGCGGGATGACGTGGTCGACGCTGGTTGCGACGCCACCGCAGTACATGCACCGGCCCCCGTCCCGCGCGAACAGCGCCCGGCGGGTCAGAGGAACGGGCCCCCGATAGGGAACCCGCACGAATCGCTTGAGCCGGACCACGCTGGGTGCGGGGACTGTGACGGTCGCGCTGTGCATGAAGGCGCCGGATTCCTCCAAGGAGACGGCCTTGTTCTCCAGGACGAGGACGAGCGCGCGGCGGAGCGGTACGACGCCGAGCGGCTCGTACGACGCGTTGAGGACCAGGACATGCGGCACGGATGCCTCCTTGTACGCCGGCGGCGCGTGGCTCGCGCCGTGGACGATCCGTAGTCAGTCTCCCCTCAGGCCTGGTGGAAGCGCCACCATGTCCCGGTAACGGGCTGGGAGTGTTTTCGACCACACGTTGATTCATCCCCCGCTGCGTGCGCCCTTCACTCCCTGGTGAGCGCCCTGTCTCCCGCAAACATCACTACGGCCTCCACACAATGCCCCGTTAGTGTGGTGGGTCTGCCCCTCCGGTGACCTTTCCGTGACCTGACCGATCTTGACCGCCGTACCGGGGGGCGGATAACGCACCTGGAGGTACCCGCCGTGTCGCCCGTTTCGTCCCTGCCCCTCCTACTGGCCGCCGCGTCGCCGTCGCCGTCCCCCTCCGAGACGCCGACGACGCCCGCGGTGCCCACCCTGGAGGACGCCCAGGAGAGCGCGACCAACGCCGCCAGCTGGGTGGAGGAGAACTGGTCCACATGGCTGGCCATCGGCCTGCGCGTGCTGCTGATCGTGGTGATCGCGGCGGTGCTGAGGGTGGTGGTCCGGCGGGCGATCACCAAGCTCATCGACCGGATGAACCGCTCCGTGCCGACCACCGAGGGCTCCACCCTCGGCGGGCTGCTGGTCAACGTCGAGCGCCGCCGCCAGCGCTCCCAGGCCATCGGCTCGGTGCTGCGCTCCGTGGCGTCGTTCCTGATCCTCGGCACGGCCGCCCTGATGGTCCTCGCCACCTTCGAGATCAACCTCGCCCCGCTGCTGGCCTCCGCCGGTGTCGCGGGCGTCGCGATCGGTTTCGGCGCCCGGAACCTGGTCACGGACTTCCTCTCCGGCGTCTTCATGATCCTGGAGGACCAGTACGGCGTCGGTGACACCGTCGACGCGGGGGTCGCCTCCGGCGAGGTCATCGAGGTCGGCCTGCGCGTCACCAAGCTCCGCGGCGACAACGGCGAGATCTGGTACGTCCGCAACGGCGAGGTCAAGCGCATCGGCAACCTCTCCCAGGGCTGGGCCACCGCCGGCGTCGACGTCACCGTCCGCGCCGACGAGGACCTCGACAAGGTGCGCCGCACACTCGCGGAGGTCGGCGAGACGATGGGCAAGGAGGAGCCCTGGAACGAGCTGCTGTGGGGCCCGGTCGAGGTCCTCGGGCTGGACGACGTGCTCCTGGAGTCGATGGTCGTCCGCGTCTCCGCCAAGACCATGCCGGGCAAGGCCCTCACCATCGAGCGTGAACTGCGCTGGCGCATCAAGAAGGCCTTCGACGCCGCCGACATCCGCATCGTCGGGGGCATACCCGCGCAGCCCGACGGCCCCGCCGACGATCCCGCCGCCGCCGTCTCGCCCCCCTCGGTGTACGCCAACACGACCTCACCCCAGTCGGAGCGGGCCACGCCGATCACACCGCCGGGCGTGCCGACGAAGTAGGACGCCCGGCGCACCGCCACCGCCCTGCGGCCCGCGCCCGCTCGCACACCACCGTGGGGGCGCCCGGATCTCTCCGGGCGCCCCCACGGTCGTTCCGCGCCCCGGGAACGCCCCCGTACCCCCAGGAACGCCCCCGTACCCCCGGGAACGCCCCCGTACCCCCCGGAGCGCCCTCCGCTACGCGTACCGCAGCTCGGCAGGCCGCACCGACCGGCGCAGCAGGGGCAGGGACGCGGCCGCCGCCGGCACACAGGCGCCGAACACCACGACGGGGACCAGCAGCGCGCCGTACGGCAGGACCGAGCCGCCGCACATGGCCACGGCGTAGGTGAAGGCGATACCCACGCCGCCCGCCCCGGCCACCAGCAGCGACGGCAGCGCGTTCTGCACGGCGGTCAGCTCACGCATGCGGTCCATGTGGGCGGTGCGCTGTGCCCGCAGGTAGGCGGCCGGGTCGCCGTCGGCGGGGATCGTCAGGCGTGAGCCGGGCCACGATCTGCGCCGCGCCACGTCTGCGACGGCGTCCACGGGGTAGGGCTGTTGTACCCCGGACCCGCACATCCACCGTCGTACGACGACAAGGAGGCCCCCGTGGCCGCACCGGTACACCTTCCGGCCCAGACCGCCCGCTCCAAACGTGTCCACGAGCCCCACCGGCTCGTCGAACCCCACGTCTGCGTCTTCAGCGCGGAGGGCCACTGCGCCGAGGCGCCGCTCACCAGCGAGCCCCCGCTCCCGGACGCCGAGCCCCTCACCAGCGAGCCGCCCCTCGCGGACGCGGCGCCCCTCACCAGCGAACCCACGTCCAACGGCGCCGCATCGGGGGTCTAGATGGCAGCACGCCCGGCCGACCCGGGAGAACCGCCACGCTCCGGCGCCCCCGCGGAGCCGTCGGACACGACCCCGCTGGCGCGGCTCGCCGCGTCGTACGGGGTCGCCACCTCCTACCGCCCGTCCCCGGACCGTACGGTCGCCGCCGCGGACGGCGCGGTCGTCGCCGCCCTCGCGGCGCTGGACGTGGACGCGAGCACTCCCCAGGCGGTCGACGCGGCCCTCGCGGCCCGCGAACGGCAGCTGGCCGCCCGCCTGCTGCCGCCCACGCTGGTGCACTGGCGCGGCGGCGAGCCACCGGCCGCGCTGACCCCGCTCCCCGACGGCGCCCGGCTGCGCGTACGGACCGAGCAGGGCGAGACCCTCGACACCGACCGGGACGGTCTGCGCACCGCCCTCCGGGACCTGCCGCCCGGGGTGCACGCCCTCGGCGCCACCACCCCGGACGGCCGCACCGCCGACGCCCACCTCGTCGTCGCCCCGTCCCGCCTCCCTGCCCCGCCCGGCCGCACCTACGGCCTCCTCGTCCAGCTCTACTCCCTGCTCTCCCGGCGCAGCTGGGGCATGGGCGACCTCGGCGACCTCGCCGAACTCACCGCCTGGGCCGGCCGCGCCCTCGGCGCCGGATTCGTCCAGGTCAACCCGTTGCACGCGGCCGTACCCGGCGCCCCCACCGACCCCTCCCCCTACCGCCCCTCCTCACGCCGCTACCCCGACCCCGTCCATCTGCGCGTCGAGGACATCCCGGAGTACCCCTACGCCCTCACCGACGGCGAGGCCGGCGGCGACGGCGACCTCCTCCGCACGCTCCCCGAACGGGCCGCACGGCTGCGCGCCTCCGTGCTGGACAAGGGCGAACTGATCGACCGCGACGCCGTGTGGGAACTGAAACGGCAGGCCCTGGAACGGGTGCGCGCCGTCCCGCTCGGCCCCGGCCGGCTCGCCGCCTACTGGGACTTCCTCGCCGAGGAGGGCGAGGCGCTGGAGGACCACGCCACGTGGTGCGCCCTCGCGGAGGTGTACGGCTCCGACTGGCACCGGTGGCCCGCCGGCCTGCGCGACCCGCGCTCCGCCGAGACCGCCCGGGCCCGCGCCGAGCTGATGGACCGCGTCGACTTCCACACCCGGCTCGCCTGGCTCACCGACGCCCAGCTCGGCACCGCCCAGCGCTCGGCGCGGGACGCCGGCATGCCCATCGGCCTCGTGCACGACCTCGCCGTCGGCGTGCACCCCGGCGGGGCCGACGCCTGGGCCCAGCAGCGCTACGTCGCCGCCGGCATGTCCATCGGCGCGCCCCCCGACGCGTTCAACTCCCGCGGCCAGGACTGGGGCCTGCCGCCCTGGCGCCCGGACCGCCTGGCCGAGTCCGGCTACGCCCCCTACCGCCGCCTCCTGCGCGCCCTCCTGCGCCACGCCGGCGCCCTGCGCATCGACCACGTCATGGGCCTGTTCCGCCTGTGGTGGGTCCCGCAGGGCCGACCGCCCACGGAGGGCACGTACGTCCGCTACGACGCCGACGCCATGCTCGCGATCCTCGTCCTGGAGGCCGCCCGCGCCGGGGCGCTGGTGATCGGCGAGGACCTCGGCACCGTCGAGCCGGGCGTACGGGAGGCGCTCGACGAACGGGGCGTGCTGGGTACTTCGGTGCTGTGGTTCGAGCGGGACTGGGAGGGCGGCGGCCGTCCGCTGCCGCCCGAGCGGTGGCGGGCGAACTGCCTGGCCACGGCCACCACGCACGACCTCCCGCCGACCGCGTCCCGGCTCACCGGGGACCACGTCGACCTCCGCCACCGGCTGGGCCTGCTGACCCGCCCCCTGACGCAGGAGCGGGCCGAGGCCGCCGCCGACGCGAGCGAGTGGCTGGCGGTCCTGCGGCGGCTGGGCCTGCTGCACGGGGCCAGCGGGGGCCTGTCGGCGGTCTCCGAGGAGGCCGAGATCCAGGCCGTCCACCGGTTCCTGCTGCGGACCCCGGCCCGGATGATCGGCCTGTGGCTCCCCGACGCGGTGGGGGACCGGCGGCCGCAGAACCTGCCCGGCACGTGGGACCAGTACCCGAACTGGCGCCTGCCGATCGCTGACGCGGCGGGCCGTCCGTTGACCCTGGAGGACCTGGCGGCCTCGCCCCGGCTGCGGGCCCTGGTGGAGGTGCTGCGCGGGGAGGACCGAGGCGTCTCGTAGCCGGTGGTGCGGGCCCATTGCCTGTTCATCGCCGGGTGCGGGTGCGAGTGCGGTCGAGGGTGCGGGTGGTCAGTGGTTCCCGCGACGTTCCCCGCGCGGTTCACCGCGCCCCTGCGGAGCGCGCGGGCGCGGCCGGCCTCCACCCGCCCGCACCCGCCCGCACTCGCCAACGGACCCCCGCCCGCGCGCTCCTCGGGCGCGTTGGATACGTTGGCCCCGTGGACAAGAAGAACGCCCTGCGCGCCGGCGCCCTGGCCGCCGGTACGACGCTGATGATGCTGCTCATGTCGTCCCCCGCCCTCGCGCTGACGCCCGACGACGGAGACGACCCGGGTCCGGGCCTCAGTGTGATCGAGACGCTCGGCCTCTTCGTCGTGGCGCCGATCGGGCTGTTCGCGCTGATCACCGGCCTGGTGATGGTCCTGGACCGGTCGACGGACCGCGAGCCCAAGGCCAAGGCGAAGGCCTGACCGCCCCCCACTGACGGCGTTTCGTCGAGGGCACCCTCCGCACACCCGTGCGCCGAGGGTGCCCTCGTCGTGTTTCCGGGCGTTCCCCGGCGCGCCGTGCGCCGCTCAGGGGCGCGCCGACGGGTCGGGCGCCGTGAGACGGCGCCGCACCGCCGGTACCGGCCGTAGCCCCCGGCGCGTCACGAGCCCGTCCCCAGCACGAGCGTGCGCAGCAGGCCGGCCAGGTGGCCGGCCTGTTCCTCGTCCAGGTGGGCGAGCGCCTCCGTCTGGACGGCGAGTCCCGCGGCCACCGCCTCGTCGATCAACCGGAGCCCCTCCTCCGTGAGGGTGACCTGGAGGGCGCGGCGGTCGTGCGGGTCGGGCGAGCGGCGCAGCAGACCCGCCCGTTCGAGCTTGTCGAGGCGGCCGGTCATCCCCCCGGTGGTGAGCATGAGGGTCCCCGAGAGCTGACGGGGCGAGAGGGTGTACGGCTCGCCGGACCGGCGCAGGGTCGCGAGCACGTCGAACTCACCGCGCGAGATCCCGAACCGCGCGTACGCCTTCTCCATGCGGTCGCCGAGCGTGCGGGACAGCCGGTACACGCGTCCGAAGACCTCCATCGCGGTGGTGTCGAGGTCGGGGCGGACGACCGCCCACTGCTCGATGATCGCGTCGACGGGGTCGCGGGGGGACGGGTCGGGCTCGGGGCGCTGAGTCATGGGTCGAGTATCGGGGGAGTGTCGGTCGGTCGCAAGAAAGTAGCTTGACGAAAAGTTGCTTAGCGGTAAGCTAGTCGCAAGCAAGGTAATGCTGCGGCGGTCGTCCACGCCGCGTCCCCTCGACCGTCAGCACTGCGACCGTCACCACACCCCGCCGAGCGCGAAGGGCGCGTCCCATGACCGCGAACCGTCTCCCCCTCATAGCCCTGACCGCCCTCGCGCCCATCTCCTGGGGCACGACGTACGCCGTCACCACCGAGTTCCTCCCGGCCGACCGGCCCCTGTTCACCGGCCTGATGCGGGCGCTCCCCGCCGGGCTGCTGCTCCTCGCGCTCTCCCGGACGCTGCCGCGCGGGGTCTGGTGGGGGAAGGCGGCGGTGCTGGGCGCGCTGAACATCGGCGCCTTCTTCCCGCTGCTGTTCCTCTCGGCGTACCGCCTGCCGGGCGGAATGGCGGCGGTCGTCGGGTCGGTGGGACCGCTGTTCGTCGCGGGGCTCGCGGCCGTGCTGCTGGGGGAGCGGCCCACCGTGCGGACCCTGCTCACCGGCATCGCCGCGGCCCTCGGCGTCAGCCTGGTGGTGCTGAAGGCGGCCGGGGCGCTCGACGCGATCGGTGTGCTGGCCGCGCTCGGCTCCACCGCCTCCATGTCGGCCGGTGTCGTCCTCACCAAGCGGTGGGGCCGCCCCGAGGGCGTGGGCCCGCTCGCGCTCACCGGCTGGCAGCTGACCGCCGGCGGCCTGCTCATCGCACCGATCGCCCTCCTCGTCGAGGGCGCGCCGCCCGCGCTGGACGGCCGTGCGATCGGCGGCTACCTCTACCTCGCCCTCGCCAACACCGCCGTCTCCTACTGGCTCTGGTTCCGCGGCATCGGCCGCCTCTCGGCCACGCAGGTCACCTTCCTCGGCCCCCTCTCCCCGCTGACCGCCGCCGTCATCGGCTGGGCCGCTCTCGGCCAGGCCCTCACCCCCCTCCAGCTCCTCGGGATGGCCCTCGCCTTCGCCGCGACCGTCCTCGGCCAGCTCCAGCCGCGCGGCGACCGGCGACCGGAGAAGGCGGCCGAGGCGGGCGCCCGGCGGCCGGAGAACGCGATCGAGCCCGGCGACCTCCCGGCCCCGCTGGTGCGCGACACCACCCGAACGGCCTGACGCGGGAGAGGGCACATGACAGGGGCGCCCGGTGGAGACCACCGGGCGCCCCTGCCGCGCGTACGGCCGCTTGTCGCGCGGCCGGGGAGAACGCCTCCCGCGCCGGACTACTCCGCCGCGGCCGCCGCGGCGTCCGCGGCCTGGGCCCTCAGGGCGCGCTCGACACCCGCACGGGACTCGGAGACCAGACGGCGCAGCGCCGCGTTGGGCTCGGCCGAGGTGAGCCAGGCGTCCGTCTTGCGGAGCGTCTCCTCGGAGACCTGGACCGCCGGGTAGAGGCCGACGGCGACCTGCTGGGCGATCTCGTGGGAACGGGCCTCCCAGATGTCCTTCACGACCTCGAAGTACTTGTCCGTGTACGCGGCGAGCAGCTCGCGCTGGTCCGTCTGGACGAAGCCGCCGATGACCGCCTCCTGGAGGGCGTTCGGAAGCTTGTCCGACTCGATGACCTGGGACCAGGCCTCCGCCTTGGCCTCCGGGGTCGGGCGGGAGGCGCGGGCCGTGGCGGCGTGCCGCTCACCGGCCGCGGTCCTGTCGCGCTCGTACTCGCCGGCGATCTCCGCCTCGTCGTAGCGGCCCACCGCCGCGAGCCGCTGGACGAACGACCAGCGCAGCTCCGTGTCGACGGCCAGCCCCTCGATGGTCTGCGTGCCCTCCAGCAGCGCCTCCAGCAGGTCCAGCTGCTCGGGGGTGCGGGCGGTCGCGGCGAACGCGCGGGCCCAGGCGAGCTGGTGGTCGGAGGCCGGCTCCGCGGCGCGCAGGTGGGCGAGGGTCGCGTCCGTCCAGCGGGTCAGCAGCGCCTCACGGCCGGCCGGGTCCGCGTACAGGTCGATCGCCAGCTTCACCTGACGGTGCAGCGACTGGACGACACCGATGTCCGACTCCTTGCCGATGCCGGACAGCACCAGGGACAGGTAGTCGCGGGCGGCCAGCTCGGCGTCCCGGGTCATGTCCCAGGCCGAGGCCCAGCACAGGGCGCGGGGCAGGGAGGACGCGAAGTCGCCGAGGTGCTCGGTGACGAAGGCCAGTGACCGCTCGTCCAGGCGCACCTTGGCGTACGACAGGTCGTCGTCGTTGAGGAGGACGACCGCCGGGCGGCGCTTGCCCACCAGCTGCGGCACGGCCGTCAGCTCGCCGTCCACGTCCAGCTCGACGCGCTCGTCCCGGACCAGCTTGCCGGAGTCGTCGTCGAGTTCGTACAGACCGACCGCGATGCGGTGCGGGCGCAGGGTCGGCTCGCCCTTCGCACCGGCGGGCAGCGCGGGCGCCTCCTGGCGGATCGCGAAGGAGGTGATGACACCGTGCTCGTCGGTCTCGATCTCCGGGCGGAGGATGTTGATGCCGGCGGTCTCCAGCCACTGCTTCGACCAGGTCTTCAGGTCGCGTCCGGAGGTCTCCTCCAGGGCGCCCAGGAGGTCCGACAGACGCGTGTTGCCGTACGCGTGACGCTTGAAGTACGCCTGCACGCCGCGGAAGAACTCGTCCTCGCCGACGTACGCCACCAGCTGCTTCAGCACCGACGCGCCCTTGGCGTACGTGATGCCGTCGAAGTTGACGAGGACGTCGTCCAGGTCGCGGATCTCCGCCATGATCGGGTGCGTGGACGGCAGCTGGTCCTGCCGGTACGCCCAGGTCTTCATGGAGTTGGCGAAGGACGTCCACGCGTGCGGCCAGCGCGACTCGGGGTGGGCCGCCTGGCACGCGATCGACGTGTACGTGGCGAACGACTCGTTCAGCCACAGGTCGTTCCACCACTCCATCGTCACGAGGTCGCCGAACCACATGTGGGCCAGCTCGTGCAGGATGGTCTCGGCGCGCATCTCGTACGCCGCGTCCGTCACCTTCGACCGGAACACGTACTGGTCGCGGATGGTCACCGCGCCCGCGTTCTCCATCGCGCCCGCGTTGAACTCCGGCACGAACAGCTGGTCGTACTTCTGGAACGGGTACGCGTGGTCGAACTTCTCCTGGAACCACTCGAAGCCCTGCCGGGTCACGTCGAAGATGTGGTCGGAGTCGAGGTACTCGGCCAGCGACGGGCGGCAGTAGATGCCCAGCGGCACGCTCTGCCCGTCCTTCTCGTACACGCTGTGCACCGAGTGGTACGGGCCGACGATCAGCGCCGTGACGTACGTGGAGATACGGGGCGTCGGCTCGAAGACCCAGACGTCGTCCTTGGGTTCCGGCGTCGGCGAGTTGGAGATGACCGTCCAGCCGGTCGGGGCCTTCACCGTGAACTGGAAGGTGGCTTTCAGGTCCGGCTGCTCGAAGCTCGCGAACACCCGGCGGGCGTCCGGGACCTCGAACTGGGTGTACAGGTACGCCTGGTCGTCGACCGGGTCGACGAACCGGTGCAGGCCCTCACCCGTGTTGGTGTACGCGCAGTCCGCCACGACCCGCAGGACGTTGCGACCCTCCAGCAGACCGGGCAGCGCGATCCGGGAGTCCGCGAAGACCTCCGCCGGGTCGAGCGCGTCGCCGTTCAGGGTCACCTCGTGGACCGTCGGGGCCACCAGGTCGATGAAGGTCTCCGTACCGCCCCGGGCGGCGTCGAAGCGCACCGTGGTCACGGACCGGTAGGTGCCTCCCCCGCTCTCGGCCTCGCTCGAGGGGGAGGTGCCCCCACCCTGCGCGCCGGTGAGGTCGAGTTCGATCTCGTACGAGTCAACGCTGAGCAGCTCCGCCCGCTGCTGAGCCTCTTCGCGGGTCAGGTTTGTGCCAGGCACGCGGTCATCTCCTCGTTATGTGTGGGTTCGGTCATCCTTCCACGGCGCGGGGAGTTGGGCGACGACCAGGTTCACCCGCACCACTACGTCCGGAATCCGCCGGTCGCACGGCACGGCGCGCACCACGCTGGGGGCATGACGACCCACATCGCGCGCCCCCTGGACGCCCCCACCCTGAAGCAGCTGCGGACGGCGGACGACGCCGGCCGGCCCCCGACCGCCGTCATGGACACCGAGGGCGGCGCCCCGCTGCGCTGCTGCCTGCGGCACAGCCGGCCAGGTGAGTCGACCGCCCTCGTCTCCTACGCGCCGCTGCGCCGCTGGGCGGCCGCCACCGGCGTCGACCCGGGCGCCTACGACGAGCGGGGCCCCGTCTTCATCCACGCCGAGGAGTGCCCCGGACCGGCCGACGACGACCGGCTGCCGTTCACGGACAGCCACCGCGTACTGCGCCGCTACGCCGCCGACGGCCGCATCCTCGGCGGACGGCTCGTCGAGGAGCCCGCGGACCACGAAGCGGCCCTCACCGCGGCCTTCGCGGACCCCGCGGTCGCCGTCGTGCACGTCCGGGCCGTCGAGTACGGCTGCTTCCTGTACGAGGTGCGCCGGCCCTGAGCGCGGGCGCCGCGCCGGACCCCGCCCGTGCGGGACCCCGGCCGTGCGGGACCCCGGCCGTGCGGGACCCCGGCCGTGCGGGACCCCGCCCGTGCCGGACCCCGCCCGTGCCGGACCCCGGCCGTGCGGGACCGCACACGCGCCGGACCCCCGCGCCGGGTACGCCGACGGGGCGGCCACTCCCGGTGGAGTGGCCGCCCCGTCGGACGGCCGGACACGGCCCGGCCCTGGGCTGGGCGCGGCCGTGCTCGTGCCGGTGTCAGCCCTTCAGCTCCGCCGCCACCAGTTCCGCGATCTGGACCGCGTTCAGCGCGGCGCCCTTGCGGAGGTTGTCGTTGGAGACGAACAGCGCCAGGCCGTGGTCGACGGTCTCGTCGGCGCGGATGCGGCCCACGTAGGACGGGTCCTGGCCGGCGGCCTGGAGGGGCGTCGGGATGTCGGAGAGGGCGACACCCGGCGCGCCGGCGAGCAGCTCGGTCGCTCGCTCCACCGAGATCGGCCGCGCGAAGCGGGCGTTGACCTGGAGGGAGTGCCCGGAGAACACCGGGACACGGACACAGGTGCCGGAGACCTTGAGGTCGGGGATCTCCAGGATCTTGCGGGACTCGTGGCGGAGCTTCTGCTCCTCGTCCGTCTCGTTCAGACCGTCGTCCACGACGGAGCCGGCGAGCGGGACCACGTTGAAGGCGATGGGGCGCTGGTAGACCTGCGGCTCGGGGAAGTCGACCGCCGCGCCGTCGTGGGTCAGCTTGTCCGCGTCGGCGACGACCTTCTGGACCTGGCCGTGCAGTTCGGCCACGCCCGCGAGACCGGAGCCGGACACCGCCTGGTACGTGGCGACGACCAGCGCCTGGAGGCCCGCCTCCTCGTGCAGCGGACGCAGGACCGGCATCGCGGCCATCGTCGTGCAGTTCGGGTTGGCGATGATGCCCTTGGGGCGGTCGGCGATCGCGTGCGGGTTCACCTCGGAGACCACCAGGGGCACCTCGGGGTCGCGGCGCCACGCGGAGGAGTTGTCGATCACGACGGCGCCCTGGGAGGCAACCTTCTCGGCCAGCGCGCGGGAGGTCGCCCCACCGGCGGAGAACAGCACGATGTCGAGGCCGGAGTAGTCGGCGGTCGCCGCGTCCTCGACGGTCACGCCGTCGATGACCGAACCGGCCGAGCGGGCGGAGGCGAAAAGACGCAGCTCGTCCGTCGGGAAGTTCCGCTCCTTGAGGATCCTGCGCATGACCGTGCCGACCTGACCGGTGGCTCCGACGATTCCGACCCTCACGGTGACTCCTTTGACGTGGCTTGTCTGTGTCTGCTGCATGACCGACGCGTTTCCATCATGCGGTGAGCCCCGGTCCGCCTGTCCAATTCTTTGCCCGCGGTGCTCGGGGAATGGGACGCGGGGGACGGCGGCGCCGCATCCGGTTCTTTGGCCGCCACCCCGGCTGAGCTGGAGATATTCGTCCTGCGAGGGCTCGGCGCCGCAAGCTGTGCTGCCTCCCCCCTGCCCGCCCGCACCTGGTGCACGCGAAGGTGTGACGTACGCCTCTGCGGGGCGGCCGGAAAGTCGTGGACCCACCCGAACGTTCCGGCCAGGCCCGGCGTCGTAGGGGAAACGCGGGAGGGAGGGGAGGGGTGGCTGTGCTGCGCAGAAAGGCGCGCCGCGTCCAGGAGGTGGACGATCCGCTGCGGGTGGCCGGCGTCCCGTCGGCTGCGGCGGGTCCGGGCGGCGGGGGTGAACCACCGGCCGCGGTGACGGGTCCGGCGGCCGCGGGCGACACGGGGGTGGATCCGCTGGACGCGGCCCAGGAGCGGCGGGTGCGCGCGGTGCTCGCGCTCGGCGGGGTCCCGCAGTCCGACCTGCCGGACGGGGTGCAGCAGGTGCGGCTGCGGCTGCTGGAGCGGGCCGCGAGCGGCCGGGAGGCGCCGCGGGACGTGTCCGCGTGGGCGGCGGTGGTCGCCTCCAACCTGGCGATGGACTGGCACCGCGCCAAGCGCCGCCAGGAGCGGCTGGGGGAGCGCCTGGCCTCGCTGCGCCAGCTGGAGCACCCCTCCGGCGAGGACTCCAGCGTGCTCTCGCTGGCCGTCACCCGCGGCCTGGACGAACTGCCCGCCGCCCAGCGCCAGGTCGTCGTCCTGCGCTTCTACGCCGACCTGCCGGTCCGGGACATCGCCGGCGAGCTGGGCATCCCCGAGGGAACGGTCAAGAGCAGGCTCCACTCAGCGGTCCGCGCGCTGCGCGCCCGCCTGCACGAGGACGAGGTGGTGTGACATGGCGGCCCAGGACAACCACCGGCACGACACCGAAGCCGACGACATCACGCTCGCGACGCCCGTGACCGGGGGCGGCCCGGCCGGGGACGCCTCGGCCGGGGTGCCTTCGGCCGGGAACGCCTCGGCCGGGGTGCCTTCGGACGGGGGCGCCGCCGAAGGAGCCGTGCGGGAGGGAGCCGAGCCTGAGGGAGGCGCGCGGGTCGGAGCTGTGCCTGAGGGAGACGTGGCTGAGGGAGGCGTGCGGGGCGGAGTTGTGCCTGAGGGAGACGTGCTTGAGGGAGGTGTGCGGGGCGGAGTTGTGCCTGAGGGAGACGTGCCTGAGGGAGGCGTGCGGGACGGAGTTGTGCCTGAGGGAGACGTCCGCGAGCGAGACGTCCGCGAGCGAGACGTGAGCGAGGGGGGCGGATTCGGGGGCGCCGAGGCCGAGGCAGCCGTGTTCGAGGGCGCCGAGTACGGCGGTATGGACGCCTTGATGGCCGCGCTCCTCGACGAGCCCCTGCCGGAGGAGGCGCTCGCCGACGGCGAGTTCATGGCCGCGCGGCGCGCGGCCGCCGCCGACGTGCTGCTGCTGCGGGAGCAGTTGGGGCTGATCGGCGACGCCCTGGCCGGGGCCGACGACGGTGCGGGCGGACCGGAGGCGGAAGCCGGTGCGCCGCCGGGGCGACCCCCGGCCGCGCGGCCGGGGGACGCGGCCCGGGCCGGGACGGTCACCGGGCACCGGCCCGAGCCCGGGACGCCCCCCGTCGCGCCGGTGAGGCCCCTGCCGACGCGGCCGGCCCGCCCCCGCGGGCGCCGCCGGGCCGTGTCCGTCGCCCTCGGCACGCTCGCCGCGGCTGCCGCCGCCACCGTCGTCGTGGGGCTCGGCGCCGTAGTCGTCCAGTCGGGCGGCGGGGGTGCGGCGGACCGATCCGGCAGCGCCGCCAGCAAGCACGACGACAGCGGCCTGCACGACGACGCGAAGGGCGGCCAGGGCGGCGGGAACGCCGACGGGAGGGTCGATCCCGAGAGCTACGACATCGCCTGCGCCCGCCTGATCGTGGAGGGCACCGTCGTCTCCGTCGAACCCGTCCCCGGCACCGGGCGGGACCGCGTCACCCTCGTCGTCGACCGCTACTACAAGCCGGACAAGGGCGAGAAGGAGATCGTCTTCCCGCTGGCCCAGGACGTCGGCTCCCGCGTGAGGAAGGGCGACCGCGCTCTCGTCGGCATCCCGAGCGACGGCGCCGAACCCGACCTGTGGACCACCGACCCGACCGACATCGCCCGACAGCGGAACCGGATCGAGACCGCGACGCCGGAGACGGGGGGCCGGACGTGTGAGTGAGGACAGCCCCGTGGCCGACCGCCCTCGCGCGGCGGCCCCGGGGCCCCGGTACGGCCTGGCCCCTGCCCGGCGCCCGCACCCCGCGAGGTGCCCGCACCCGGGCACGGCCCCTCGCGCCGCACACACAGCCCGCCGGGGACACGCATACGGCCCGCCGGGAAACCGGCGGGCCGTATTCCGGCGGGCCTGAGCGGCCGTGGCACCGCCGGGCACCCCGGATCGGACTGCCCGATCCCGGGGTGCTTTCGAGCCCGGGGTGCGACGAGGGGACCGGTGGTCAGGTCACTCCTGGTCGTCCCAGGTCCAGGTCTCCTTGTGGCCGGGTACGACCACACCGGGCTGCACGCCGCCCTTGTCAGGCTTGGCGGGCACGACGATCTCCGTCACGGCGTCGTCCGCGGCCAGCCGCGTGCCCGCCGGGGCGTCGACGGCGGTGCCGAGGACGAGGGCCGCCGCGGCGGAACCCAGACCGAGGAGGGCGAGGACGCCGATGCGCCGGGAGCGCGTCGAGGAATGCACAACCGTTCCTCTTTCGTGAGGGGTGACAAGTGAGGGCCCTGTGAAGGGCCATGACCGATCATGATTGATCACCGTCCGAAACGCAGGTGCTCACCATGGCCACTTGCGGCCATGGCCGGACAGGGCCACCGTGCCCGCGATTAGGTCCCGGCGGAGGGCTCCCGGAGGAGGGTTCCCGGCGGCGTGCGGCGACGCTGCGGCCGGCCCCGCCGCACCGGACCGGACCGCACCGCACCGCACCGAACTGGACCGCATCGCACGGCACCGGACCGCACGGCACCGCATCGCACCGAACCGGACCGCACCGAACCGCACCGCATCGAACCTGGACGCATCGGACCGAACCGGACCGCATGGCACGGCATCGCATCGCGCCGGACCGCACCGCAGACGCTACAGCCAGCCCCGCCGCACGGCCTCCGCGCCCGCCTCGAACCGGCTCTGCGCGTCCAGACGCTTCATCAGGTCCGACATCAGCCGTCTGATCGTCCGCACGGAGAGCCCCAGCTTGCGGGCGATCCCCTGGTCGGTCATCCCCTCGGACAGCAGCTTCAGCAGGACCCGGTCGCGTTCGCTCGCCCCGTCGCCCACCGCGGCCGGTGCCTCCGCGCCCAGGGGCACGCCCTGCGCCCAGACCAGCTCGAACAGCTCGGCGAGGGCCTGGACGACGCCCTGGTAGCGGACGACGAGCGCGCCCTGGCGGCTGTCCTCGGCGTTCACCGGCACGACCGCGACCTCGCGATCGCAGATGATCATCCGCATCGGGAGGGCGGGCACGGTGCGCACCTGTCCGCCCATGGAGGTGAGCCAGGTCGCGTAGTCGGAGGTGGGCTGGTCGTTGCGCACGCTGTCCAGGTAGACGGAGCGCATCCGTACGCCCCGGTCGAAGGACTCCTGGTCCAGGGGGCGGGCCGACTCCAGTCCGGCCGCGCTCACGGCGCCGCCCGGCGTGAAGGTGCACACCTCCTGCACCGCGTCCCGGGACAGTTGCTCCAGCCGGGTGCGGACCGCGTCCACGCCGACCAGGTGCTCGGCGCCCCCGGTGTGCCGCAGCCCCAAGGCCGCGTACTCCTTGGCGAATTCGGCGACCACCGCCTGGTGCCGGGAAAGGTGGGCGCGCTGGGCGTCGAGTTCGGCCTCGCGGCGGCGCAGTACCGGCCCCAGGATCGTCTCGGGGTTCATCGGCAGGAACGTCGTGTCCGTGACGGGGCTCAGCAGGGAGAGACCGGAGAGCCGGTCCACGGCCGCCCGCACCGCGTCCTCGGTGAGGCCCGTGTGCCGCCCGACGTCGTGGAGCGTCCAGGACGGGTTGGTGAGCAGGCTCCGGTAGACGCTGACGGCCTCGGTGTCCGCCTCCAGGAATTCGTCCAGCACAGTCGGCCCTTTCGCCTCCCCACCCCCTCGCGCCCGAAGGGGAATCCTAGTTCGATCCGTGGCGATTTCTCGGTGGATCAGGGGTCTTGTGGCGAAGGGTACAGGGCAGGCACGACGGTGCCATGGCGCGTTGCGGCCACCCCGCGCCCCTGGTGTGCGGTGGGGATCCCGGCCGAAGATCGGAGGGCGCGACGCACAGATGTGCGGCGGCCCGTCCAACGGGGGGACGGGCCGTCGCGCCGAGCGCCCGTCTCCCCGTCGCCTGGGGGCGGGTGCCACGTGGGGAGCACCCGCCCTCTCCCCGTATCCGTTGAGTAACGTCTCCTCATGCGCGAGGACTTGCGGGTGGCGGCCTACGCCGTGTGCGTACGGGACGGACGGATGCTGCTGGCCCGCTGGGTCGGCCGGGACGGCACCAGGCGCTGGACCCTCCCCGGCGGGGGCATGGACCACGGTGAGGACCCCTACGACACCGTCATCCGCGAGGCCGACGAGGAGACCGGGTACACCGTCGAGCCGACCGCCCTCCTCGGCGTCGACTCCGTCACCGAGGACCACTCCCGGCGCCTCGGCTCCCGCGCCTCCTTCCACAGCCTCCGCCTCGTCTACGAGGCCCGCGTGACGGGCGGCACCCTGCGTCACGAGACCAACGGCTCGACGGACATGGCCGCGTGGCACCCCTTGGAGGAGGTCCCCGACCTGGAGCGGGTCGGCCTGGTGGACGTGGGCCTCACCTTGTGGCGCCGACGCCCGCCGAACGGTCACCTGGAACCGCCGGCCGTCCCGTAGGGGCCGCGGGGCACACGTGCCCTGCCCCGCTCCCCGAACGACACCTGCCCTACCCCGTCACATGAACGAGGAGTGACCGCTTCCCCTCGGTTCCCCCTACCTTCGGCAACCCCCGGCGAACACCCAGCGCCCGCGAAGATCCACGTACGGTGATCGGCGCCACCCGTTGCGACCTCGTTCACGTCCAGGTCACCCCGGCTGCCAAGCATTCGGTACGAGCGGGAACCCCACTCCGGCCCCCACCGCGGAGCGGCCCCGCGACCACTGCCGACGCGTTCGCACTCGGGGAGACCGCGCCATGTCGCGCATACGCTCAGTCGCTGCCGCCGCCACCAGCCCTGACCGCCGGGCCTTCCTCGCCGCCACCGGCGCGGTCGGCCTCTCGGCGGGCATCGGGCTCGCCCTGCGGCCGGAGACGGACGCCCACGCCGCCGCTGCCGCCGGGAGCACCACCGAGGTCCCCCTGGCGAACCTCTCCAACCGGGAGGCCCCGCCCGCCCCGCTCGCGCCGTACACACGGGGCACCACCCTCGCCTCGGTCGCGGCGCCGCGCAACGCCTCCGGCTACCGCCGGCTCGGCGACGGCCCCGCCTGGAAGCGGGTCGTGCGCTCCGACCTCGCGACCCCCAAGTCCGGCCGGGAGAAGCGCCGTACGGCTCTCGCGTCGTTCGTGCAGTTCACCGACCTGCATGTCGTCGACGTGCAGCACCCGCTGCGCTACGAGTACCTGCGCGCCCAGACCGCGAGCGCCTGGCGCCCGCAGGAGGCGCTGTCCGTGGCGGGGGCGGTGTCGCTCGTCGAACGGGTCAACTCGCTGCGGGGCGCGCCCGTCACCGGTTCGCCGCTGCACTTCGTGATGACGACCGGCGACAACACCGACAACAACTCCCGGACGGAACTGGACTGGTTCCTGAAGGTGATGAGCGGCGGCCGCGTCACCCCCAACTCCGGCGACCCGCGCCGCTACGAGGGCGTCCAGAACAGCGGCCTGACGCTCTACTGGCAGCCCGACTCCACCGTCCGCGACGCCGACAAGAAGCTCGGCTTCCCCCACCTGGACGGCTTCCTCGCGGCCGCGATCCGCCAGGTCAACAGCCCCGGCCTGAACGTGCCCTGGTACTCCACCGTCGGCAACCACGACTCCCTGCCCGGCGGCTGCTACGCCCCCGGCGACTCCTTCTTCGCGGACTTCGCGGTCGGCGGCAAGAAGCTGATGACCCTGGACGAGCAGGTCGGCAGGGCCCTCTGGGACAACGTGAAGAGCGGCGGCGACCCCCGCGGCGCCGACTGGAAGGCCGTCCTCAAGTCCCAGGCGAAGAAGATGCGTTCGGTCACCCCGGACGAGGGCCGGGCACCCTTCACGCCCCTGGAGTACCTGAAGGCGCACCTCGACCCGGCCCACACCGGCCCCGGCCCGGTCGGCCACGGCTATTCGCAGGCCAACCTCGACGCCCGCACCCAGTACTACGTCTTCCGGATCGCCGACGACGTCATCGGCGTCAGCCTCGACTCCACCGACCCCGGGGGCCACTACGAGGGCTCGCTGGGCACGGCGCAACTGAAGTGGCTGGAGCGGACGTTGCAGGAGGCCGCCAAGGACGGCTCGTACGCCGTGGTCTTCAGCCACCACACCAGCACGACCATGCGCAACCTCCGCAAGGACCCGTCCCGTCCCGGCGAGGCCCGGCACGGCGGCGACGAGGTGCTGGCCCTGCTCGGCCGCCACCGCAACGTCCTCGCCTGGGTGAACGGCCACAGCCACCGCAACCGCGTCACCCCGCACAGGTACGCCGGCGGCGGCTCGTTCTGGGAGATCTCGACCGCGTCGCACATCGACTTCCCGCAGCTCGCGCGGGTGATCGAGCTGGTGGACAACAAGGACGGCACGATCTCCCTGTTCACGACCCTCATCGAGTCGGCCGCCCCGCACACCACCCGCTTCACGGACCTCAGCCAGACCGGCCTGGCGGCCCTGTACCGCGAGCTGTCGTTCAACGCGCCGGGCCGCCGTGACACCCTCACCGGCACCCCCGGCGACCGCAACGTGGAGCTGGTGCTCCGAAAGGGCTGAAAACCGCTCAACGTCAGGCACCGTGTCAACCCCGGCCACACCGGCCGGGTCCCCCTCCCCGACCCGACGATCAGCACGGACACAGGGGGAACGATGTCAGTACGCACAGCTCTGGTGGCGGCGACCGCGGTGGTCGCGGCGGTGGCACTCGCCGCCCCGGTGGCGGTGGCCGCGCCCGCCGCCCCGAGAGCCGGCCACGACGCGACCCGCGCGGCGATGGACGCCAACATCAGGGACGGGGTCGTGGGCATCGCCCTCCAGGCGAAGGACTCCCGCGGCGTGTGGAAGGCGACCGCGGGGAAGGGTGACCTGAGGACCGGCGAGCCGCGCACCGCCCGCGACCGTTTCCGGGCGGGCAGCATCACGAAGAGCTTCGTGGCGACGGTGCTGCTCCAACTGGAGGCCGAGGGCAGGCTGTCCCTGGACGACACGGTGGACCGCTGGCTGCCCGGCCTGGTCCGCGGCAACGGCCACGACGGCCGCCGGGTGACGGTCCGCCAGCTCCTCAACCACACCAGCGGGATCTACAACTACACCACCGACGAGCAGCTCGGCCGGGACCTCTTCCTCGCCGACGGGTTCCTCAAGAACCGCTACCGCACCCACACCCCCCGACAACTCGTCGGCATCGCCACGCGGCACGAGCCGGACTTCGCCCCCGGCACCGGCTGGAACTACTCCAACACCAACTACCTGCTCGCCGGCCTGGTGATCGAGAAGGTCACGGGAAACCCGTACGGCCGGGAGATCCGCGCCCGCATCATCGAACCCCTCGGCCTGCGCGGCACGAGACTCCCCGGCACATCCCCCTCTCTGCCGGGGCCGCACAGCCGCGCCTACTCCAAGCTGGCCGAGACCGCGGAGGGGCAGACGTACGACGTCACCAGGTTGAACCCGTCCATGGCGGGCGCCGCGGGTGAACTGGTCTCCAGCCCCGAGGACCTCAACCGCTTCTACTCGGCGCTGCTGCGGGGCCGGCTCCTGCCGAAGAAGCAGCTCGACGCGATGAAGACGACCGTCCCCCTGGGGGACCAGGGCGGCTACGGCCTCGGTCTCATCGAGCAGACGCTCTCCTGCGGTGTGCGGGTGTGGGGCCACGGCGGCGGCATCCACGGCTCCCTCTCCGAGGCCGTCACCACCGCGGACGGCCGCCACTCCCTCACCTTCAACCTCAACAGCGACTGGACGGGGAACAGCCAGGCCATCGTGGAGGCGGAGTTCTGCGGTGAGTGAGACGGCATGAGGAAGGGCCGCCGTGAGGTGCGGCGGCCCTTCCTCTCCCCTCCTGCGTTCCGCCCTGGGTGAGGGCGGGTTCCCGGAACTACCGGGGAAGCACCACCACGTACGCGGCCGGATCGCGGTCGGACGACGCCATCAGCGCGGTGCGGACGACCGCGGCCTGCTGCTCCAGGGACTCACGCAGCTTCCTGGGGGTGAGGTGGACGACGGTGATGCCGAGACGTTCCAGCGTCTCCCGCTTGCGGGCGTACTCGGACCAGAGCGCGTCGTCCTCCCGCCCGGGGGCCCGGGTGTCCAGCTCCACCGCGACGGCCTGCTCCGGCCAGTACGCGTCGAGGCCGCCGAGGTGCGGGCCGCCGGGGAGCCGCAGGTCCACGTTCCAGGCCGGGTCGGGCAGGGCGAACTCCCGGACCATCCGGTACAGCTGGTCCTCCGCCATCGCCCGCCCCTCGGCGAGCAGCGAGTCCACCGCGTCCGCGACGTGGGGACGGTTCAGCAGCCGCGCCTGCGCCAACTCCCGCACCACCGACGCCGGCTCGGTGTGACCGCCGCGCACCGCCTCGGTCAGGAGCCGCCGTACGGGCTCCACGTCGGCCAGCTCCGCGACCGCGTCGGCCAGGGCACGCGGCACGGGGGCGACGGGCAGACCCGTCACGTACGACGGGGTCGGCAGGGACGCGGTACGGATCACGCGGGCGCAGCCGGCGGTGCGCAGTCGGCGCATGCGCGGGACCAGGACGTCGATGGTGTCCAGGGAAAGCAAGGGGGGAGCGGACGAGAAACCGTGCAGCGTCAGCGCCGCGAGACCCGTGATGACGGCGTCCGCGTAGTGCGGGGTCGCGCGGGGCTCGTCCGCGTTCGGCTGCGCGGGAACCCCGGCTGCCGGTGCGCGGAAGGGGGTGCGGGCGGCGTACGACAGGACGGCGTGCAGCCGCTCCTCGGAGGTGGGCGGGCCGGGGTGCAGCAGGTAGACGCCGGGGAGGAGCTGCTGCCAGGGACCACCCTGCCGGCACCGCTCGTTCGTCTCGGCCGGGGTGACACCCTGCGCGCGCAGCTGCGCGGCCGTCAGTACGCGGCGGTGCACGTCCGCGAGCCGGCTCAGGGGGCGGGAGGAGAGCGGGGTGTTGTGGTTCATGACCCGGAGGTTTCCGCGCCGGGAGCGGCTCCGAACCCCTGTTACACGTCCGTCGACAAATCCGGACAAGAACGCACTAAAGTACGTGCGTTCGACTGCCGATAGTCGCTGGTCGACCCCGTGATCCGAAAAGGTTACGGCTCCGACTACCCGAATTTCGTAACGTGCAACCAGGGGAGGGAGACCGGCGCGGACCGGCGTGACGGCGCCGCTTCCCGGCCGTGGGCAGGCGAGCGGGGCGGCCGAGCCGCGCATCCGGCCCGGCCGGCGGTGGGGCGGCGCCGGGCCGGATGCGCGACACGAGCAGGACCGACAGGAGTTACCCCTCGCCCCCCGCCGCGTCGCACGCCTGCGCCCGCAGCGCCCGCGCCAGGTCGTCGCGGGCCTCCACCACCAGGCGGCGCAGCGCGGGCGCGGCCCCCTCGTGGGCGGCGAGCCACGCGTCCGTCGCCTCCAGGGTCGCCGGGGAGTCCTGCAGCGACGGGAACAGCCCTCGCACCACGTCCATCCCGATCTGGATGGACCGCTCGGCCCACACCCGCTCGATCACCTCGAAGTACCGCTCGGCGTACGGCGCCGCCAACTCCCGCTGGGACGGCCGCGCGAACCCGGCGATGGTCGCCTCCACCAGCGCGTTCGACAGCACGTCGGACTCCACCACGGACGCCCACGCCTGCGCCTTCACCGCGGCCGACGGCCGGGCCGCCAGGCACCGCACCTGGTGCCGCTTCCCGGACGCCGTGTCGTCGCGGGCCAGTTCGGCCGCGAGGATGCCCTCCCCGGCCACCCCGTAGGTCGCCAGCGGCTCCAGGAACGCCCACCGCAGCTCCTGGTCGACGTCCAGTCCGTCCACCTTCTCGGTCCCGGCGAGCAGTCCCTGGAGCACCCCGAGATCCGCCTCGCTCGACGCCACCGCCGCGAAGAACCGCGCCCACGTCAGCTGGTGCTGGCTCCCCGGCTCGGCGGCCCGCAGCTCGCGCAGGGCGCCCTCCGCGAGGAGCCGGCCGCCGGCCTCCCGCCACCGCGGCGCCGCGTAGAAGGTGAGCGCCGAGTTCGCCCAGGCGTGCAGCATCTGCAGCACGCCGATGTCGGACTCCCGGGCCGCGAACCGCAGCACCAGGTCGATGAAGTCCCGCGCCGGCAGCAGCGCGTCCCGGGTGAGGTTCCACAGCGCCGACCAGCACAGGGCGCGCGCCAGCGGGTCGGTGATGTCGCCGAGCCCGGCCCGCAGCGTGTCCAGCGACCCGGCGTCGAAACGGATCTTGCAGTAAGTGAGGTCGTCGTCGTTGACCAGCACCAGCTCCGGCGCCTCGGCCCCGGCCAGTTCGGCCACGACCGTACGGGGCCCGTCGACGTCCGCCTCGGCGCGCGCGTACCGCTCCAGCGCGCCGTCGCCGCCACGCCGGTACAGGCCGATCGCCACCCGGTGCGGCCGCAGCTCGGGGTGGGACTCGGCGGCCTCCTGCACCACCGCCAGCTCGTCGATCCGGCCCTCGGCGTCGAGCAGCACCTGCGGGGTGAGGGAGTTCACCCCGGCCGTCTGCAGCCAGGCCCGCGACCAGGCCGCCATGTCCCGGCCGCTGGTCTCCTCCAGGACCGACAGCAGGTCACCGAGGCGCGTGTTGCCGTAGGCGTTGCGCTTGAAGTAGCGGCGGGCGCCCTCCAGGAACGCCTCGCGCCCCACGTACGCCACCAGCTGCTTCAGGACGGACGCGCCCTTGGCGTAGGTGATGCCGTCGAAGTTGAGCTTGGCGTCCTCCAGGTCACGGATGTCGGCCGTGACGGGGTGGGTGGAGGGCAGCTGGTCCGCGCGGTACGCCCAGGACTTGCGGTTGTTGGCGAAGGTGACCCAGCCGTTGGTGAAGCGGGTGGCCTCGACCATCGAGAAGGAACCCATGAAGTCCGCGAAGGACTCCTTCAGCCACAGGTCGTCCCACCACACCATGGTCACGAGGTCGCCGAACCACATGTGCGCCATCTCGTGCAGGATGACGTTGGCCCGCCGCTCGTACGACGCGCGGGTGACCTTGCCGCGGAAGATGAACTCCTCGCGGAAGGTGACGAGCCCCGGGTTCTCCATCGCGCCGAGGTTGTACTCGGGGACGAACGCCTGGTCGTACTTCCCGAACGGGTACGGGTAGTCGAAGTGGTCGTGGAAGAAGTCCAGCCCCTGCTTGGTGATCGTGAAGACGTCGTCGGCGTCGAAGTAGGGGGCGAGCCCCTTGCGGCACATCGCGCCGAGGGGGATCTCCAGCCGCGTACCGTCCGCGAGGACCCGCTCGTAGGAGTCGGTGACGTAGTGGTAGGGGCCGGCGACGACGGCGGTGATGTACGTCGAGATCGGCTTGGTCTCCGCGAAGCGCCACACCCCGTCGGTCCGTTCGCCGACGCCGTTGCTCCACACCACCCAGTCCTCGGGCGCCCGCACCTCGAAGCGGAACGGGGCCTTGAGGTCGGGCTGCTCGAAGTTGGCGAAGACCCGGCGGGAGTCGGCGGGCTCGTACTGCGTGTAGAGGTAGACCTCGCCGTCCTCCGGGTCGACGAAGCGGTGCATGCCCTCGCCGGTGCGGGAGTAGGCGCACTGGGCGTCGACCACCAGCTCGTTCTCGGCGGCCAGGTCGTCCAGGACGATCCGGGAGCCGTCGAAGACCGCGCGCGGGTCGAGGTCCCTGCCGTTGAGGGAGACCGACGTCACACTCGGCGCGATCAGGTCGGCGAAGCTGGTGGCGCCCGGATCGGCGCACCGGAAGCGGATGGTGGTCACCGAGCGGAAGGTCCGCGGCTCGTCCCCCCGGTCTCCGACGGCGGACCGCAGGTCGAGGGAGACCTCGTAGCCGTCGACGGACAGCAGCGCGGCCCGCTCCTGGGCCTCGTCGCGGGACAGATTCTCACCGGGCACGGGCGGCACTCCCTCAGGGGTGGTGTTCAGTATGCGGACAGGGCCGATCCTGCCATGTGCTCCTGACGCCGGGCAGCCGGGAATCAGGCGGGGGGCGCCGGTGTTGCGGATTGTTGCGCCGTAAACCGACCATCGCACTCTTGCTTCTTCTCAAGGAGAACCATGTCCGAGCAGACCTCAGGCAAGACCCCCGTCGACTTCTGGTTCGACCCGCTGTGCCCCTGGGCGTGGATGACCTCGCGGTGGGTCCTGGAGGTGGAGAAGGTCCGTGACATCGAGGTCCGCTGGCATCTGATGAGCCTCGCGGTCCTCAACGAGAACAAGCTGGACGAACTCCCCGCGGAGTACCGCGAGCTGCTGGAGACGAAGGCCTGGGGCCCGGTCCGCGTGGTCATCGCCGCACAGGAGGAGCACGGCGCCGAGGTGCTCGGCGACCTCTACACCGCGATCGGCACCCGAGCCCACAACCAGGGCGAGGGCGCCGGCAAGGAGGTCGTCGCCGCGGCACTGAAGGAGGTCGGCCTGCCCGACTCCCTGATGGACCACTGGGACTCCACCCCGTACGAGCCGCAGCTGCGCGCCTCCCACAAGGAGGGCATCGACAAGGTCGGCCAGGACGTCGGCACGCCCGTCATCGCGGTCCCCGGCGCCGACGGCGAGCAGATCGCGTTCTTCGGCCCGGTCGTCACCCCCGCCCCGAAGGGCGAGGAGGCCGCCAAGCTCTGGGACGGCACCCTGCTCGTCGCCTCGGTCCCCGGCTTCTACGAGATCAAGCGCACCCGCACCCAGGGCCCCGACTTCAGCAACCTGGTCTGACGCGCCCCCGGCACCGGGCTCTCACCGCGGGGCCCGGTGCCGGGCGGCGTCCGTACCGGCCTCTGCCCTCTGCCCTCTGCCGCAGGTCGTTCACGCCTGACGGTGCCGCGCGTACAGGGCGGCCAGTCGGGGCAGTCGGCGCTCCGTCTCCGCCCGGTCGTCGAAGTCGAAGTCCCAGGACGGGTCCAGCGCGGGGTAGCGGATGCGGAAGCTGTCCGGGGGCAACTCCCGCCCGGTGGCCTCGCGATGGGCGTCCCAGGCGATGCCGAGGGTGCTCTCGCACTCGACCTCGGTCCATTCCTCGGAGGCACGCCGGACCACGGACGACTCGGCGAGGGAGTCGGGGTCGGCGACGGCCCGCTCGAAGACCTCGCGCCCCTGGAGCACGAGCCAGCCCCGGAAGTAGTCGAAGCCGTCGTCCGAGCAGCCCCCGTTGATCGTGTACGCAGCGGCCCACAGGGGGGCGCGGTACGACGTGCTCAGCAGGTCCCACAGGATCTGCTGGGCGGCCACGATCTCGGCGGCCGGCCGGGCCGCGAGCAGCGCGGCGGCCCGCTCCGCGACGTCTTCGGCCCCGTCCGGCTCCTCGGGGGCCGGGGCCGTGCGGCGCGCCTCGTCGACGATGCTCCAGAACTCGTTCACGTCCATGGGGCGAAGCCTGCCAGGGGGGTCTGACAACGCGTCCCGGCCCGCGGGTCACTCCAGTTCGTCGGGCAGCCGCTTGGTGAGCCTGAAGTGCTTCTCATGGCCGTGGGTGCGCAGGTTGAGGCAGACCGTGCCGTCGGGGCGCTCGTTGACGCACTTGTAGTAGTTGTCCGCGACCGGGTTGCCGAGCTGTCTCTGCAGCCAGTCGCGCTCCTTGGCGGTCAGCGGCTCGTGCGGCTCCTCGGAGCGGCAGGTCTGGCAGGTCAGTCGTCGCGACGTCGGCATCCCCCAAGAATCGCGCCGAAACCGCCCGTAGGGGAGGAGGCTGCGCCGAACGACCCCTGGAAACGGGGGAGGGGGCCGAGGTGCGGCCGGGTGCCGGCGGCCCGGGGCGAGCCGGTCAGCGCCGCTCCCGCGCCCGCTGCCATCCGTACCCGACGGCCGCCAGTACCGCCGTCATCCCGCCCGACCAGTACAGCTGCGTCCGGGTCGCCGGCTCCCGCGCCATGAGGACGAACACCGCCGCCATGCCGGCCAGCGCCACCCACGTCAGCCACGGGAACGCCCACATGCGGACGACGAGGCGCTCGGGGGCCTCGCGCTCGATCCGGCGGCGCAGCAGCAACTGCGAGACGGCGATGAGGATCCACACGACGAGGATCACCGCGCCGATCATGTTCAGCAGCCACGCGAAGACGTCGTCGGGCCGCCAGTAGCTGAGCACGACGCAGAGGAAGCCGAAGACGCTGGAGGCCAGCACCGCGGTCCGGGGGACCCCGCCCGAGACCCGGCCGAGGAACCTCGGGCCCTGCCCGCGCTCCACCAGGGAGTACGCGATGCGCGAGGAGCCGTAGATGTTGGCGTTCATCGCGCTCAGCAGCGCCACGAACACCACCACGTTCATCAGCTGACCGGCGCCGGGGATGCCGATGTGGTCGAGGGCGGCGACGTACGGGCCCTTCTCGACGACCGCCTTCGCGTTCCACGGGACCAGCGTCACGATGACGGCCATGGAGCCGACGTAGAAGACGGCGATGCGCCACATCGCCGTGCGCACGGCGGTCGCCACGCCCTTCACGGGGTTCTCCGACTCGGCCGCCGCGATCGTCACGGTCTCCAGACCGCCGTACGCGAAGATCGAGGCGAGCAGGCCGACGACGAGGCCGTCCGTGCCGCCCGGCAGCAGGCCGCCCTCGCCGGTGAGGTTGGCGAGGCCGGGCGAGTCGCTGCCGGGGAGGACCCCGGTCACGGCCAGGACGCCGAGCACCAGGAACAGGGTGATCGCACCGACCTTCAGCGCGGCGAACCAGAACTCGAACTCGCCGAAGTTCTTCACGGCCGCCAGGTTGGTGCCGAGGAACACCAGCATGAACAGCCCGACCCACGCCCACTCGGGCGTCCCGGGCACCCAGCCGGTCACGATCTTCGCGGCGCCGATGCCCTCCAGGCCCACGGCGGTGCACAGCAGCACCCAGAACGACCAGCCCGCGGTGAAGCCCGCCCACGGGCCGACCGCGCGTTCCGCGTGCGCCGAGAAGGAGCCCGACGAGGGATACGCGGCGGACATCTCGCCCAGCATCCGCATCACCAGCATCACGAGGAGCCCGGAGAGGGCGTACGCGAGGACGATCGACGGGCCTGCGGCGGCGATCCCCGCCCCGGAACCGACGAAGAGTCCCGCGCCGATCACCCCGCCGAGGGCGATCATCGACAGATGGCGCTGCTTGAGGCCGTGGGAGAGGGCGGCGTCCTGCTCCGGTGGAGCCTTGACGGTGCTGGGCATGGGCGCGGCTCGTCCAATGCGTGAGAGGGCAAAAGCGTCCACAGTCTGGACGGCCCGTCGCGTGCACGAGGAGCTGTTCGCTATCCGGACGCGTCCGGCACGCAGGGTCACGGGGCCGCTACGGGAGGGGAACGGGAGGGAAGGGTGGGGAGCGACGGGGAACGGAAGGGGAGGGAAGGGGAGGGAAGGGGGGAGCGACGGGGAACGGAAGGGGAGGGGAGGGGGAGCGACGGGGAACGGAAGGGGAGAGCGCCGGTGCCGCCGCGGTACGGGGCGTCGCGATCATCCTCGGGTACGGGTCCGACACCGAGCCGTGCCGGGCGCGGCGCGCCGGAGCCGCCTCACCCGGGCGGCGACGGGTGGCCGTGCCTGTCCGCCCCCACCGCCCGATTGGTGAATCCCTACAGGTGCTTCCCTCCGTGCCGACGTGGCCAAAGCCACTTCACCTCAGTGACCGGCGTCACGCCCCACCCGGTGTAACCCAAGGTCATTGTCGAAAGCGCACCACGCCGTCGTTCCCGCCTTTGTCGACGGCTGACGGTGTCCTGTTCATGACCGCTGGGATAGCGTCACCGTGTTCGATGCCGCATACACCCTTCTTTCCCTCAACCCTCGCGGAGTCCCCATGAGTACGGCCGTCGCCCCCGCCCGCACCGGTCAGGTCCTCGCCGACCTGCTCCCCGCCTCCCGCGTACGGGACATCGCGCTGGTGGTCGGTGGCGCCGCCGTCACCGGGCTCGCCGCGCAGATCGCCGTGCCGGTGCCGGGCTCGCCGGTCCCGGTGACCGGCCAGACCTTCGCCGCGCTGCTCGTGGGCACCGCGCTCGGCGCGGGCCGCGGTGTCGCGTCCCTCGCCCTGTACGCGCTCGTCGGCCTCCTGGGCGTGCCGTGGTTCGCGAACGGCACCTCCGGCGTCGGTGTCTCCTTCGGCTACATCCTCGGCATGATCCTCGCCTCCGCGGCCGTGGGCGCCCTCGCCCGCCGGGGCGCCGACCGCTCCGTGCTGCGCATGGCCGGCACGATGCTCGTGGGCGAGGCGGTCATCTACGCCGTCGGCGTCCCGTACCTCGCCGCCACCGCCGACATCACCCTCGCCTCCGCAGTCGCGGCCGGTCTCACCCCGTTCCTGATCGGCGACGCCCTGAAGGCCGCGCTGGCGATGGGCGCGTTGCCGACGGCGTGGAAGCTGCTGGACAAGTGACGTCGTAGTCCCCGCGGGGGAGTGCGGGCGATGCGGGGAGTGCGGGTGTGTCACCCATGCCGTGACACCCCCGCCCCCTTGGGGGAGTCGCTCGCACTGTGACGTCGTCGCCCTCTGAAGAGGCTCGCCCGGGTCGCACCCGACCCCCACCCGGGCGAGCCTCTTCCGCGTGTCCGCCTGCGGGGGAGAAGAAGGAGCAGAGCATCAGCGAGGGGCCCGGCCACCGACGGATCCGTCTGCAGGAGACCGAGTTCGCGGCGAACCGGCCGCGGTCCGGGAGCACACCGTCACCGCCCGGCAACTCCCCTGGCACGTCCGCTCCCTGGGCTTCGACACCGGCGGCACCTCGTACCGGCTCACCACCTGGTGGCACCCCGACATCGGGGACCGGGCCGTCCTGCCCGTCCGCAGAAAAGCCGAGAAGGGCTTCACACCCCTGTGAAGCCCTTCTCGACGAACGGGACGCTCAGCGCACCTTGTCGGCCTCGGCGGTCTTGTCGGCCACGCCGGCCGCCTCGGCCGGCGCGCCCGCCCGCTGCCCGAGGATCTTCTCCTTCACCAGGGAGATGCCGACGACGATGGCCGCGACCAGCAGCGAGAGCAACAGGATCTCCCGGTTGCCGTGCTCCGTGTCGGTGAGCATGTAGGCGAGGACGAAGAGGATCAGTCCGATGGTGGCCCATGTCAGATACGGGTACAGCCACATCTTCACCACGAGCTTCTCCGGGGTCTCCCGCTCGATGATCCTGCGCATCCGCAGCTGGGAGAAGCAGATCACCAGCCACACGAACAGGGCGACCGCGCCGGAGGAGTTCACGAGGAACAGGAACACGCCCTCGGGGAAGAAGTAGTTGAAGATCACCGCGACGAACCCGAAGACCACCGAGGCCAGGATCGCCGTCATCGGCACGCCGCGCGACGTGGTCCGACCGAACGACCGCGGCGCGTCCCCGCGCTCACCCAGGGAGAACGCCATCCGGGAGGCCGTGTAGAGGCCGGAGTTGAGGCAGGACAGCACCGACGTCAACACGATGAAGTTCATGATCTGACCCGCGTGGGCGATTCCCAGCGAGTCCAGCGCCGCGACGTAGGAACCCTTCTCCTTGATCGAGGGGTCGTTCCACGGCAGCAGGGCGACCACGACGAAGATCGAGCCCAGGTAGAAGACGGCGATACGCCAGATGATGCTGTTCGTCGACTTCGTGACGGACCGCTGCGGGTCCTCCGTCTCCCCGGCGGCGAGCGTGGCGATCTCACTGCCCATGAACGAGAAGACCACCAGCAGCACACCGATGAGGATGGCGCCCGGTCCGTTGGGCAGGAACCCGCCGTGGTCGGTCAGGTTGCCCAGTCCGGCCTTCTCGGCGTCCACCCCTGGCAGCACACCGAACACGGCCATCCCGCCCACCACGATGAACGCGGCGATCGCGACGACCTTGATACCGGCGAACCAGAACTCGAACTCGCCGTACGAGCCCACCGAGACCAGGTTCGTGGCGGTCAGTACCACCATCACGATCAGCGCCCAGCCCCACTGCGGTACGGCGGGGATCCAGCCCTCCAGGATCACCGCGCCGGCGGTCGCCTCCACCGCGAGGACGACGACCCAGAAGAACCAGTACAGCCAGCCGATCGAGAACCCGGCCCAGCGGCCCAGCGCCCGGTCGGCGTGCGCGGAGAACGACCCGGAGCTGGGGTTCGCCGCGGACATCTCACCGAGCATCCGCATGACCAGCACCACCATCGTGCCGACCAGGGCGTAGGACAGCAGGATGCCGGGACCGGCGGTCGCGATACCGGAGCTCGACCCGACGAACAGGCCCGCCCCGATCACACCTCCGATCGCGATCATCGACAGATGGCGGTTCTTGAGACCGGCGTGGAGGCCGGGGGAGGGGGGAGAGGACGAGCCTGGTGCGCCGGTGTCGGTCGGCAGAGTCGGCTGCGAGGTCATGGGGGGAGTTTCCTTTGCGCCGTTGTGGGGACTTCCGTGCGTCTGCCCACGCGATCCCCGGTGACTCTCGTCAGAGCGGGACACGAGAGGCGGCGGGGGACTGCGTGAGTCTCCGTAAAGATCGGTCCAGTGAATCGGAGGTGAAAGGAATCCTGAACCTTTGAATCCGTATTGTTACTTGAGCTTTTCTTGAGGTTCCGTGGTGCAGGTCACGCTTTTCGGCCGTCGGGCCCCCATCGCACCCCGGTGAGACGGGCGTGTCACACTCGGACCATGCGCGTCTACCTCGGCTCCGATCACGCCGGATACGAACTCAAGAACCACCTCGTCGAGTGGCTGAAGGCCGCCGGTCACGAGGCCGTCGACTGCGGTCCCCACATCTACGACGCCCAGGACGACTACCCGCCGTTCTGCCTCCGCGCGGCGGAGCGGACGGCCGCCGACCCCGGCTCGCTGGGCGTCGTCATCGGCGGATCCGGCAACGGGGAGCAGATCGCCGCGAACAAGGTGGCCGGCGTGCGGGCCGCGCTCGCGTGGAGCACCGAGACGGCCGCGCTGGGGCGCGAGCACAACAACGCGAACGTCGTGGCCGTCGGGGCGCGGATGCACGCGCAGGACGACGCGACCAAGTTCGTCGAGACGTTCCTCAACACGCCGTTCTCCGGTGACGAGCGCCACATCCGCCGCATCGACATGCTCGCGGCATACGAGACGACGGGCGACCTCCCCCCGATCCCGGCGCACCACCCGCAGCCGTAGGGCGCCTGACAACTCGGGGCTGCGCCCCGTGGTTCTCAGAACGAGCTGAAGGGCGGGCCGCAGGCCCGTTCCCTTCAGCGGCGCGGGGAACTACGCGACCAGCCCGCACCCGCACCCGCGCCCTCAGCGGCCCCAACCCCCTACGCGCCCCGCCCAACCCCCGGAGGGCCCCGTGCCGGAAGGCCACACGATCCATCGCCTGGCCGAGGACTACCTCGCCCGCTTCGGCGACGGCACGGCCATCCGCGTCACCAGCCCCCAGGGCAAGTTCGCCGACGCCGCCGCCCTCCTCGACGGCACCCCCCTCACCGCCGCCGAGGCCCACGGCAAGCACCTCTTCCTCCACTTCGGCGCCCCCGACGCGGAGGACTGGGTCCACATCCACCTCGGTCTCTTCGGCAAGGTCGGCTTCGGCTCCACGCCGGCGCCCCCGCCCACCGACACCGTCCGCCTCCGCCTGCGCAACGACACCTCGTACGTGGATCTGCGCGGCCCCACGACCTGCGCGCTGATCACGGACGCCGAGAAGCAGGCCGTCCACGCCCGCCTCGGCCCGGACCCGCTCCGCCCGGACGCCGACCCGGCCCTCGCGTACGCCCGGATCTCCCGCAGCCGTACGACGATCGCCGCGCTCCTCATGGACCAGAGGATCATCGCGGGCGTCGGCAACGTCTACCGCGCGGAGGTCCTGTTCCGGCACGGCATCGACCCGTACCGCGCCGGCCGGGACATCGGCGCGGCGGAATGGGACGCGATCTGGGCCGACCTCGTCGTCCTCATGCGCGAGGGCGTCCGCACCAACCGCATCGACACCGTCCGCCCGGAACACACCCCGCAGGCCATGGGCCGCCCGCCCCGCGTCGACGACCACGGCGGCGAGGTGTACGTGTACCGCAGGGCCCACCTGCCCTGCCACCTCTGCGGCGGCGAGATCCGCACCGCCGACCTCGCCGCCCGCAACCTCTTCTGGTGCCCCACCTGCCAGCACCGCTGACACCCCGGAGGGCACCCCTGCCTCAGCTTGTTCTTTATCTACCAAGATCTTCCGGGCTTGCCGATGGCCTTGAGGGTCTCGGGGCGTTTGACGGTTTTCCCGACGTCGTAGCGGGGTGCCCGGCGTTTGTTCTTGGCGCCGGGTGGCCGCCCGGGACCGGTGCCACGAGGTTTGGGAACACGGCTCGGGCAGGCGAGGTGAGCGCGGATGTTCCTGAACCCCCGGCGGACACGGGCCGGGGTGAGCCGGCCGGAGGTGGTGGGTTTCTCCCACGGTCGGCGGAGGTCCTCAGCGAGTGTCCGGGCGAGTCTGAGCTGGGTGTGAGCGACGATCAGGAGCCAGGTCCAGCGGTCCGCGGCCTGAGGAGTGCGGAGTTTCGGCGTGGTCCAGCCCAGGGTCTGCTTCGCGAAGCGGAAGGTGTGCTCCAGGTCGAAGCGGCGGAGGAACACCTGCCAGAAGCGGTCCACGTCGTCCGAGGTGGCGCCGGTCTTCGAGGACCACAACCACACCGGCGGAGCATCTCGTTCCTTCGACAAGTGCTCAACCTTCAGCCGGATCAACGTCCCTTCCACCAGGGGAAGTTCGCCCTCATGGTCCAGCCACGAGGAACGGTGAGTGAGCCGGGGATGGACCCGGTCCCATGCCTGGGTCTCGGCCTTGCCGTAGTTGCTGGTGTCCGTGATCGTGGTGATTGCGGGCTCCGGCCAGGTCTCCGGTCTGGTGAACCGGAACTCCGGACCGTGCTTGGGCGGCCGGCCGTTGACGCCGTGCATCCGCGGTGGCTTCGGTAGACGCATGACGCGGTCGGAGCGGACCCGGCCGACCAGCTCAACCGGCAGGTCGCGCAGCACCCAGGCCAGACGGGTCACGTCGTAGCCCGCGTCACTGACGATCACGATGGCCGGGTCCCCGGCCTGCCACTGACCAGCGGCCATGAGCCGCTCGACGACACCTCTCAGCTGGTCTGCCGTGACGGCGGTCGCGTCGTCCACCGGACCCAGCCGGACCGCGTCCAGGATCGCGGTCCAGGAGGTGGCACCCGGCTCCAGCACGGCGACAAAGGAGTAGGGCCAGCCCGGAATGAACTGCGACGCCGTCTTCGCCCGGCCATACACGTGGCAGAACAGCCGCTCCGCCGAGCACGGCGCGTCCGAACGCAGCCACGGTGACACATCGACCGCCAGAACCAGGCGTCCACCATCGAAACGCGGCAGCGGCAGCCCTGCCAGCACTGTCCGCAGTTGGCCGACGTCGATCCTGCCGTGATTCAAGCCGCCGTACATCGCTCCGTGCCCACGCCGGTGCTCGGGCAGCAACGTCAGATCCACCGGTGACTTCACCGCACCGTCCGCGCACAGCACCGCGTCCACCAACTCGAACAACTCATCGCGCCGAGCGGTCAGACACTCGTAGAACTCGTCCCGGAAGCGTGACGCCTCCGCGAACGCTTCCCTCCGTACAGCATCAGGCAGCAGACTCACCCTCACGGCCTTCGTCTTGGTCACGTGCACCTTGGTCGGAGCACAGGATCAGACGAGGGCCGCCCCCACGTCCGGCGAATCCCCAGGTGAGCGACCCAGTTCGACACACGATTCGAGCCCGGAAGAAAAAGAACAAGCTCAGCTTGTTCTTTATCTACCAAGATCTTCCGGGCTTGCCGATGGCCTTGAGGGTCTCGGGGCGTTTGACGGTTTTCCCGACGTCGTAGCGGGGTGCCCGGCGTTTGTTCTTGGCGCCGGGTGGCCGCCCGGGACCGGTGCCACGAGGTTTGGGAACACGGCTCGGGCAGGCGAGGTGAGCGCGGATGTTCCTGAACCCCCGGCGGACACGGGCCGGGGTGAGCCGGCCGGAGGTGGTGGGTTTCTCCCACGGTCGGCGGAGGTCCTCAGCGAGTGTCCGGGCGAGTCTGAGCTGGGTGTGAGCGACGATCAGGAGCCAGGTCCAGCGGTCCGCGGCCTGAGGAGTGCGGAGTTTCGGCGTGGTCCAGCCCAGGGTCTGCTTCGCGAAGCGGAAGGTGTGCTCCAGGTCGAAGCGGCGGAGGAACACCTGCCAGAAGCGGTCCACGTCGTCCGAGGTGGCGCCGGTCTTCGAGGACCACAACCACACCGGCGGAGCATCTCGTTCCTTCGACAAGTGCTCAACCTTCAGCCGGATCAACGTCCCTTCCACCAGGGGAAGTTCGCCCTCATGGTCCAGCCACGAGGAACGGTGAGTGAGCCGGGGATGGACCCGGTCCCATGCCTGGGTCTCGGCCTTGCCGTAGTTGCTGGTGTCCGTGATCGTGGTGATTGCGGGCTCCGGCCAGGTCTCCGGTCTGGTGAACCGGAACTCCGGACCGTGCTTGGGCGGCCGGCCGTTGACGCCGTGCATCCGCGGTGGCTTCGGTAGACGCATGACGCGGTCGGAGCGGACCCGGCCGACCAGCTCAACCGGCAGGTCGCGCAGCACCCAGGCCAGACGGGTCACGTCGTAGCCCGCGTCACTGACGATCACGATGGCCGGGTCCCCGGCCTGCCACTGACCAGCGGCCATGAGCCGCTCGACGACACCTCTCAGCTGGTCTGCCGTGACGGCGGTCGCGTCGTCCACCGGACCCAGCCGGACCGCGTCCAGGATCGCGGTCCAGGAGGTGGCACCCGGCTCCAGCACGGCGACAAAGGAGTAGGGCCAGCCCGGAATGAACTGCGACGCCGTCTTCGCCCGGCCATACACGTGGCAGAACAGCCGCTCCGCCGAGCACGGCGCGTCCGAACGCAGCCACGGTGACACATCGACCGCCAGAACCAGGCGTCCACCATCGAAACGCGGCAGCGGCAGCCCTGCCAGCACTGTCCGCAGTTGGCCGACGTCGATCCTGCCGTGATTCAAGCCGCCGTACATCGCTCCGTGCCCACGCCGGTGCTCGGGCAGCAACGTCAGATCCACCGGTGACTTCACCGCACCGTCCGCGCACAGCACCGCGTCCACCAACTCGAACAACTCATCGCGCCGAGCGGTCAGACACTCGTAGAACTCGTCCCGGAAGCGTGACGCCTCCGCGAACGCTTCCCTCCGTACAGCATCAGGCAGCAGACTCACCCTCACGGCCTTCGTCTTGGTCACGTGCACCTTGGTCGGAGCACAGGATCAGACGAGGGCCGCCCCCACGTCCGGCGAATCCCCAGGTGAGCGACCCAGTTCGACACACGATTCGAGCCCGGAAGAAAAAGAACAAGCTCAGAACGAGTGCGGCAACCAGGGCGCCACGGTCGACGAGCAGAACCCCACCGACGCCTCCGCGAGCGCCCCCGGCCGCAACTCCCGCACCCGCCCGGCCGCACCCAGCGACGCGAGGCTCACCCCGCCCAGATAGGCCGACGCCAACTCCCGCACCGACAGGACGAGATCGGCGGCCCGCCCGGTCCGCTGGCAGCTCGCCCCCCGCGCGTCCCCGACGAGCCGCCAACGCCCCTCGTTCCAGGGACAGAAGGCGTCCTCGACCTCCAGCACCAGATCCACCGGCGCCTGATAGGTCCGCGCCCGCAACGCCGCCCCGACGTCCACGAGCCGTACGTGCAGATCGTCCTGCACCCGCAGCCCGCACCGCCGGACGTCCGACACCATGTGCAGCCACGGCTCGTCCACGGGCCGCCGGTACGCGACGACCGACGACGTCAGGTCGATGTCGAACAGGAACCGCCACAACGCGGCGTGCGCGGCCGGATCCACCGCCTCCAGCGCGCTCAGCCGGACGACCCCCGCGGCGCCGCCCGGTCCCCAGTCCGGGGTGATCCGGAACCGCGCGTACCCGACGAGCCCCTTGCTCCCGTCCCGCTCCGCCACCACGCACTGCAACGGCGAGCCCCCCGCCCGGTGCCGGTCCGTGTCCAGCAGTTCCACCTGCTCCCAGCCGGGCCGCCGCACCAGCATCCCCGGCCGCTCCGGAACCCGGCGCGCGTACACCGCCTCACAGGCGTCGAGCACGTCGGCCGGGTCGGCGTACCGCAGCCGCACGTCCTCGGTGCCGGGCGGCACGGACAGCCGGACCCGCGTGCTGTCGACGTCGACACCGAGCCGGTGCGTGGCGACGCCGTACCCGAACCGGCCGTAGATCGCCGGCTCCGACGCGACCAGCACGGCCAGCGGCTCACCCCACGCGCGGACGTCCGCCAACTGCCGCCGCATCATGGACGTCAGCACCCCGCGCCGCCGGTGCGTCGCCGCGACACCCACCATCGTCACGCCCGCCGCGGGAACGACCGCGCCGCCCGGAACCGTGATCCGGAAGTCGAACGCCCCGGCCGTACCCACGCATTGACCGCCGTCCCAGGCGCCCAGCGCACGGCCGTAGTCGATGAGCGACTCGTCGAGGTCGCGTTCCTCGGCCGGAGTCCGCATCCCCCCGAATGCCCTCTCAACGTTCGCGTACCAGACATTCCACTCGTCCTTGCCCAGCACCCGCAGCTCAGTCGTCATGTGCCATGCGTAGCAGTGCCCTTGGTTACGAGCGAGTCAATTTCGCCGTACGGCGGGGGGACGTCGTGGGATCCTTCAGAGGTGCCGCGCGAGGGCCGCAGGACGGGCTCCCGTGTGAGATCTGTGTGAGATTCGTCGTGAACCGGCCCTCGGAAGGGGGACAAGTAGGACCTCCTGTGCACAGGGGCTGGTCCGATGGATAAGGTCCCGAACAATGGCAGCAGGACGAGAGCGGCGCGCGGCGGCCGATACGTTCACGGCCCGGATGAAGAAGCTGGTTCACCGGGTCCGCACCGGCGTGCGCAAATCCGCCGTCGACTACTTCCGGGGCGACGGCTCCGACTGGGTCGCCCTGGCGGGCCTGCTGCTGATGATCCCGCTCATCGCGATGCTCACCATGGTCGACCCGGTGTGGTTCTCGCCCGCCGCGCTGGTCCTGCCCATCGTCGCGGGCGGTGTCCTGCTGCGTCCCGCCAGCCTGCTCGGCCTGTACGCGGCGGCCGCGACCGCGCTGATCATCGAGTCCGTGCAGCTCGGCCCCTACACCGAGGGCCCGGCGAGAGTCACCCCCGGCATCGTGCTCGTGGTCGCCGCCTGCGGTTTCTTCGGCCTGCTCATCGCCCAGTTCCGCAGCCGCGTCGGCGTCCCCTGGCGACGCGGCGGCACCATGCTGTTCGACCTGCGCGAACGGATCAGGGTGCAGAGCAAGTTGCCGCAACTGCCCGCCGGCTGGCACCGCGAGATGGCGCTGCGCCCCGCCGGCGGCCAGTCGTTCTCCGGTGACTTCGTCGTCGCGGCCCGCACCAACGGCGGCCGCACCCTCGAAGTCGTGCTCACGGACGTGTCCGGCAAGGGCATGGACGCCGGCTCCCGCGCCCTGCTCCTCTCCGGAGCCTTCGGCGGCCTGCTGGGATCGCTCCCACCGCACGCGTTCCTCCCGGCGGCGAACGGCTACCTCCTGCGCCAGGACTGGGACGAGGGCTTCGCGACCTCCATCCACCTCGTCCTCGACCTCGACTCCGGCGACTACGAACTCTTCTCCGCGGGCCACCCACCCGGCCTCCAGCTCAGCGCCGGCACCGGCCGCTGGGAGGAGAAGGCCGCCGAGGGCCCGCTCCTCGGCGTCTACGACGGTGCCCAGTTCGACCCCGTCAAGGGTTCGCTGCGCCCCGGCGACGTCCTCATGCTGTTCACCGACGGCCTCGTGGAGACCTCCGAGCGCGACATAGTCGAGGGCATCGACCGTCTGACCGGCGAGGCCGACCGCTATGTCCCCGGCGGCTTCCACGGCGCCGCCTGGCACCTCATCGAGGCGGTGGCCAGGGACGTGAACGACGACCGGGCCCTGCTCCTGATCTGCCGAGAGGGCCCCACGGCCCCGAAGTGACAGGGCGCGCCCCCGAAGGCCGCCCCCCGGGACGCCCCCGAAGGTCGCCGCCGAGGCGCCGTCCCCAAGGGCCGCGGGGCCCGGGTGAACCGGTCACCCGGGATCCGGGTCCCGCCCGCTCGACACACCACAGGAGCCCACCCCATGCCCCTCTCCCTCGCCGACGTCGAAGCCATCGCCCGCAGTGCCCACACCGCCCAGACCGACAAGGCGGGCCGCCCCTACGCCGAGCACCTCCAGGCCGTCGCCCACGGTGTGGCCGCCCGCGGCGGCGACGAGGACCAGATCGCAGCGGCCTGGCTGCACGACGCCATCGAGGACGAGGCCCTCACCGAGGACTGGCTCGCCGAGGCCCCCCTGACCGCCCGTACGAAGGACATCGTGCTGGCCCTCACCAAGCGCCCCGGAGAGGCCCCGGAGGCGTACGCCGCGCGCATCCTCGCCACCCCGGGCGCCGTCCTCGTCAAGCAGTCCGACCTCGCCCACAACGCGAACCCGGCCCGCCTGGCCGTCCTCGACGAGTTCACCCGTGTCCGGCTGACCCACAAGTACGCCCGCATGCGAAACCTCCTCGGCCTGCCGGACGAACCGGCGGCCGAGGAGGTCACGGGCGGGCAGGACGGCTGAACGTCAGGTCCTCGTGGCGGACTTCCCGCGCTCGCGGGCCAGCTCGGTCGCGTCCCGCTTGAAGGCCCACTCCATCTTCGGCTCCATCGCGAACCGGAACATCCGCTGCACCGGCGGTGTGCACAGCACGGTGATGACGGCGGCCGCGACGAAGGTCACGAACAGCTCGCCGAGCGGCTGGTAGACCCACGCGTTGAGGTCGTACCAGTCCCAGAAGCGCGAGCCCTTCGCGAGGAAACCGTGCAGCAGGTAGCCGTACAGGGTGCCCGCGCCGAGCACGGTGAACCACATCTTCCGCCGGGGCACCCAGGCGAAGAAGCACGTGGTCAGCACCATGGAGCAGCCGAACAACGCGAAGGTCATCACGACACCGGCCCACCACGGCGCGCCCAGCTCCTGGGCGCTGTCCCGGTGGTAGAACCAGGCCGAGTTCATGTCCGGGCCCAGCCAGTACGCCATCGCCAGCGCGCCCGCCAGCACCGGCACGGACAGGATCCGCACCTCACGGCGGCGCATGAACTGGAAGTGCGCCGGCTTCATGGACAGCCCCACCACGAAGAACGGCAGGAACTGCAGGACGCGCTGGAGGTCGAGGTCGTCACCGATGTCCGGCGACACGGAGGCGAGCGCCGCGATGGCGAGCGCGAGCGGCACCGGCCAGCGCACGACCTTCCACAGCGGCGTCGTAAGCCGCCAGACGAACAGCGCGATCAGGAACCAGGTGAGATACCAGGGGTCCAGCAGGCTGATCGGGTGCGACGGGTCGTCGTCGGCGTACCGCTTGAAGACCGAGTACGCGATCTCGAACAGCACGTAAGGCACCGCCACGCCGGTGACCAGCCGCCGCAGCCGGTCGGGACGCATGTCGAAACTGCGGGAGAAATAGCCGGAGATGATGATGAACGCCGGCATGTGGAAGGTGTAGACGACCATGTACAGCGCCTCGGCGGCGCGGCTGTGGTCGGTCAGCGGCTCCCAGGCGTGGCCCATCGCGACGAGCACGATGGCCAGGTACTTGGCGTTGTCGAAGAACGCGTCGCGTTGTCTGGCCGGTCTGGTCCCGGGGGAGGCGGCGCTCGTGGCCGGGTGGGGGGACGATGACTTCAGCGAGCGTGGACTCGGCACTCCGTCCGTCGGCGACTGGGCCGGGGGGAGCGGCGCGCTGGTATGGCCATGCGGTCGCAGCGAGTTCGTCACAGACCCTCCCGCCGTGAACGACGCGGGCCGGTCCGAGCACTCGCTGCGCAGGCGGGGGACGAGGCAGCGGTGAACATCTGAGGCACCCTAGCGTTGTCTGTGCGCATCAGTGAAACCATCGAGGTTAATCCCGTATTGGTGAGTGAGTGTGCTCTTCGGGTACCCCGGATTTGGCGAAGTGAGCACCAGTCAGAGCGTCACCGTCCGTGCACCCAAGCGACATGGCGCGCCACCCTTATGTCCGCATACATCAGGACTCAGCGGTGCATAACATCCTCGGGCGACTCTGACGGAATGTCCTGTTAATTACCGTTCTCCGTACGGCCCTTGATGTGTCTGTGGCAACAATTCGAATTACCTGCGAACGGGATGTGTGTGCACGGAAACGATCACCGTGAATTCCGTCCCGGCGTCCTCTCGCCGGTCACCGGCACGACCGCGGACCCGCGTCACCGCGGCCTGCGTTGCCTCACCTGCCGCATAGGAAGGCCGGGTTGGTGGCACGATGGTTCTGGCGGGGTGCGCGTGGGGTCGGCGCCCCGGGCCGGGAGTGCGGACCGATCGAGGGTGTGATCTGTTGTGGCCATTTCGCTGTCAGTGGTTCTCTTGCTGGGGATCATCCTCGTCGTGCTGATGAGAGGCGGGACGATCAAGGCCGGCCCGGCCGTCGTCGCCATCCTCTTCGGCTTCTTCCTCGCCTCCACCGGCATGGCCGACGACCTCCAACGCTTCCTGAACTCGATAGCGCAGACGATCAACTCGATCCAGTTCTAGCCGGCGAGGGCGACGCGAGGACGACGCGACGACGGCACAAGGGCGACGCGGCGACCTCGCGCCACGAGGCGCGGGGACGGTGCGCGCCGTCACGGGACGCGCCGCGAAGGGCCCCGTGGCCCTCGTCGGCCCCCCCGGCCGTGCGAAGACCCCCGGAGACGCGAAAAGACCTCCGGCCCGGCTCCGAGGGAGTCCCTCGGAGCCGGGCCGGAGGCCACTGGAGCGGGCGACGGGAATCGAACCCGCGTAGCTAGTTTGGAAGACTAGGGCTCTACCATTGAGCTACGCCCGCACACGTCGCGCCGCAGGTCGGGAGACCGCGGCACTGAAGGCATCGTAGCGGGTCGGGCGGCCTCGCCGCACACCCCTTCCGGTCGCCCGGTGTGCCCGCCCGCGCACGCGCCCGCGCACTCGGGAAATGCGGCGGCTGCCCTGGCCCGGGACATGTACCCTACGTGTCGCACCAGACGGGGTGTGGCGCAGCTTGGTAGCGCGTCCGCTTTGGGAGCGGAAGGCCGTGGGTTCAAATCCCGCCACCCCGACCACCAGCCGGAACCAGCCGGAACCGGTCGCCCCGCCGGGCCGACCGGCAGGCGCCTGCCAGGGTACGACCCGCGGGCACCCGGTGTCTCAAGATCACCTTTTGGGGCGTGTACCGCCTGCGGTTACTATGCAAGCTGCGCGCCCGTGTGTCTGCACTCTCACGTCTCTCAAGGGCCGCGAATCCGCTGAGGCTCTGCCGGATCCGGTAGGGGACCCAGCAGAACCCCAAGAAGTCAGCCACAAGGAGACCGAACCGTGAAGAGCGCCGTGGAGACCCTGAACCCGACCCGGGTTCGGCTCACTGTCGAGGTGCCCTTCGAGGAGCTCAAGGACAGCCTCGACGCGGCGTACAAGAAGATCAACCAGCAGGTCACGGTGAAGGGCTTCCGCAAGGGCAAGATCCCGGCCCGGATCATCGACCAGCGGTTCGGTCGTGGCGCCGTGCTGGAGGAGGCTGTCAACGACGCGCTTCCGAAGCTCTACACCGAGGCGGTCAACGAGGCCGAGCTCAACGTCCTCGGCCAGCCCGAGGTCGACATCACGGAGCTGAAGGACGGCGAGACGCTGAACTTCACCGCCGAGGTCGACGTCCGCCCGACCATCGAGATCCCGGACTACTCCGGCATCGAGGTCGAGGTCGACGCCGTCGAGGTCACCGACGAGGACGTGGACAAGGCCGTCGAGCAGCTCCGTGAGCGCTTCGCCTCCACCTCCCCGGTCGAGCGGGCCGCCGAGGACGGCGACGTCGTGACGATCGACCTGCAGGCCAAGGTCGACGGCGAGGTCCTGGAGGACGGGGTCGCCGAGGGCGTCTCCTACACCATCGGCTCGGGCGAGCTGCTCGACGGCATCGACGACGCCGTGAAGGGCCTGGAGGCCGGCGCCGAGGCCACCTTCACCTCCGAGCTCAAGGGCGGCTCGGCGGCGGGCAAGGAGGCCGAGGTCACCGTCAAGGTCACCCAGGTCGCCGCCCGTGAGCTGCCCGAGCTGGACGACGAGTTCGCCCAGCTCGCCTCCGAGTTCGACACCCTCGAGGAGCTGCGGGCGGACAGCCGCAAGCGCCTGGAGAACATGAAGCAGTACGACCAGGCCACGCAGGCCCAGGAGCGCGTCCTGGAGAAGCTGCTGGAGCTGGTCGAGGTGCCCGTCCCCGAGAAGCTGCTCGAGGACGAGATCAACACCCGCAAGCACAACCTGGAGCACCACCAGCTCGGCCAGATGGGTCTCGACCTCGAGAAGTACCTCGAGATCCAGGGCAAGACGGTCGAGGAGTTCGACGCCGAGACCAAGGAAGCGGCCGTCAAGGGCATCAAGACCCAGTTCGTCCTCGACGAGCTGGTCGCCAAGGAGAAGCTGAACGTCAACCAGGAGGAGCTCACCGAGCACCTCATGCGGCGTGCGGCCTCCTCCGGCATGTCCCCCGACCAGTTCGCCCAGGCCGTCGTCCAGAACAACCAGGTCCAGCTCCTGGTCGGCGAGGTCGCCCGCGGCAAGGCCCTGGCCCTGGTCGTCGAGGCGTCCACGGTCAAGGACACCAACGGCGAGCTCGTCGACCTCGACGACGAGGACGAGGACGAGACCACCGAGGGCTCCGCCGAGACCACGGAGGCCGCCGCCGAGGAGACCCCGGCCGCCGCCGAGGAGACCCCGGCCGCCGCCGAGGCCGCCGAGGAGGCCCCTGCGGCCGCCGCCGAGGAGAAGAACGAGGCCTGAGCCTCGTAGCCACCTCTGATCCGCACGAAGAGGCCCCGGAGCACGAGCTCCGGGGCCTCTTCGCGTACGGCGGGGCAGCGGACCCGGGTGCGCGGGGAACCGCGCGACCGGCCCCGACCGGCCCCGTACGTGCCGCGGTCGCGTCGGCCACGCCAGGGTCCTCGGCGGGTGCGGCTTCGTGCCGGGCCGGTCGCGCGGTTCCCCGCGCACCCAGGGACCCCGGGGGGCGGCACGGCGCCCCTGTTCCACCAGCGGAGCGCATGCGCTGACAGCGAACAGTTCCCTTTGCGGGATTCCCCGGCGGAGCCTCCGCGTTAGGGTCCATGAATACGGGGCCGGAGCACTCGGCGAAACCGCCGCCAGGCCCCCGCAGGGAAACGTGAGACGGCCCGGCGCCGTCGTAAGACGAGCAGGTGGATACGTGACGAATCTGATGCCCTCCGCCGCCGGCGAACCTTCCATCGGCGGTGGCCTCGGCGACCATGTCTACAACCGGCTGCTCAACGAGCGGATCATCTTCCTCGGCCAGCCGGTCGACGACGACATCGCGAACAAGATCACCGCACAGCTGCTGCTCCTTGCCGCCGACCCGGACAAGGACATTTACCTGTACATCAACAGCCCGGGCGGTTCGATCACGGCCGGCATGGCGATCTACGACACCATGCAGTACATCAAGAACGACGTGGTGACCATCGCCATGGGCCTCGCGGCCTCGATGGGTCAGTTCCTCCTCAGCGCGGGCACCCCCGGCAAGCGCTTCGCGCTGCCGAACGCCGAGATCCTGATCCACCAGCCCTCCGCGGGCCTCGCCGGCTCGGCCTCGGACATCAAGATCCACGCCGAGCGGCTGCTGCACACCAAGAAGCGCATGGCCGAGCTCACGTCGCAGCACACCGGCCAGTCGGTCGAGCAGATCACCCGCGACTCGGACCGCGACCGCTGGTTCGACGCCTTCGAGGCCAAGGAGTACGGCCTCATCGACGACGTCATCGCCACGGCGGCCGGCATGCCGGGCGGCGGCGGTACCGGGGCCGGGCAGGCGTAACGGCACCCGCCGCGCCGCGCGTCGCCGTACGCGAGCCCGGCCGCGTCCGGACGCCGCAGGAGCCCGTAGGAGGGCCCGCGGCGGACGGACCGGCTCCGAGCCCGTACGGGGCGTACGGCGGCCGTACGACGGCCGTCACGGACGTACGACGGCGCGCAGCCCGGCGGCAGAGCCGACCCGCACCCCCCGAAAGCCCCAGCCGACCGCCTCAGCCCCTCTCAGGCTCCCAGGAGACCCACAGTGAACGACTTCCCCGGCCGCGGCCTCCACGACCGTGCGAGCTCCCAGTACACCGGCCCGACGGCCGAGTCCCGCTATGTGATCCCGCGCTTCGTCGAGCGCACCTCGCAGGGCATCCGCGAGTACGACCCGTACGCGAAGCTCTTCGAGGAGCGGGTGATCTTCCTCGGCGTCCAGATCGACGACGCCTCCGCCAACGACGTCATGGCGCAGCTGCTGTGCCTGGAGTCGATGGACCCCGACCGTGACATCTCGGTCTACATCAACAGCCCCGGCGGCTCCTTCACGGCGCTCACCGCGATCTACGACACGATGCAGTTCGTGAAGCCGGACATCCAGACGGTCTGCATGGGCCAGGCCGCCTCCGCCGCCGCGATCCTGCTGGCCGCCGGTACGCCCGGCAAGCGCATGGCGCTGCCGAACGCGCGCGTGCTGATCCACCAGCCGTACAGCGAGACCGGCCGCGGTCAGGTCTCCGACCTGGAGATCGCCGCCAACGAGATCCTCCGGATGCGTTCGCAGCTGGAGGAGATGCTGGCCAAGCACTCCACCACGCCGATCGAGAAGATCCGCGAGGACATCGAGCGCGACAAGATCCTCACGGCCGAGGACGCGCTGGCGTACGGCCTGATCGACCAGATCATCTCCACGCGGAAGATGAACAACAGCAGCGTCCGCTGACGGCGGAAAGCCTGTATTGTTCGCCGCCCCTTGGCATGGTTGGCACCGTTCGACCCAGTGCACGACAAGGTGCACGTCAAAGCGAACCGTGCCAAGGGGGGCCCGTACGGGGGGCCCGGCAAGGTACCGTCGACATAAGGCAGCACCAGGAGCCGCTGGATTCCAATCGTCCAGGCGTCTCCCAGGCGAAGGGGAAGCACACCGTGGCACGCATCGGTGACGGCGGCGATCTGCTCAAGTGCTCGTTCTGCGGCAAGAGCCAGAAGCAGGTCAAGAAGCTCATCGCAGGGCCCGGTGTGTACATCTGCGACGAGTGCATCGACCTCTGCAACGAGATCATCGAGGAAGAACTCGCGGAGACCAGCGAGGTCCGCTGGGAGGAACTCCCGAAGCCCCGCGAGATCTACGAGTTCCTCGAGGGGTACGTGGTCGGCCAGGAGGCCGCCAAGAAGGCCCTGTCGGTCGCGGTGTACAACCACTACAAGCGCGTCCAGGCCGGTGAGAACGGCGGCGGCCAAGGCCGTGACGACGCGATCGAGTTGGCCAAGTCCAACATCCTTCTCCTCGGCCCCACCGGCTCCGGCAAGACCCTGCTCGCCCAGACGCTGGCCCGCATGCTGAACGTCCCGTTCGCCATCGCGGACGCGACGGCGCTGACGGAGGCCGGCTATGTGGGCGAGGACGTCGAGAACATCCTCCTGAAGCTCATCCAGGCGGCCGACTACGACGTCAAGAAGGCCGAGACCGGGATCATCTACATCGACGAGATCGACAAGGTCGCGCGGAAGAGCGAAAACCCCTCCATCACGCGGGACGTGAGCGGCGAGGGTGTGCAGCAGGCCCTCCTCAAGATCCTCGAGGGCACGACGGCGTCGGTGCCGCCGCAGGGCGGACGCAAGCACCCGCACCAGGAGTTCATCCAGATCGACACGACGAACGTCCTGTTCATCGTGGGCGGCGCGTTCGCCGGCCTGGAGAAGATCATCGAGTCGCGGGCGGGCGCCAAGGGCATCGGCTTCGGCGCGACGATCCGTTCGAAGCGGGAGCTGGAGTCCAAGGACCAGTTCGAGGACGTCATGCCCGAGGACCTGGTCAAGTTCGGCATGATCCCCGAGTTCATCGGCCGTCTGCCCGTCATCACGTCGGTCCACAACCTGGACCGCGAGGCGCTCCTGCAGATCCTGGTCGAGCCCCGCAACGCGCTGGTGAAGCAGTACCAGCGCCTCTTCGAACTCGACGGCGTGGAGCTGGACTTCGAGCGCGAGGCCCTGGAGGCCATCGCCGACCAGGCCATCCTCCGCCAGACCGGCGCGCGCGGTCTGCGCGCCATCATGGAGGAGGTCCTGATGTCGGTCATGTACGAGGTCCCGTCCCGCAAGGACGTGGCCCGCGTGGTCATCACGGCGGACGTGGTCCACTCCAACGTCAACCCGACCCTCATCCCGAGGGACGCGCGGGGGCGGGGCTCGGGCGAGCAGAAGACGGCGTAGCCGCCGGACACGTACACGAAGAGGGCCTCCGACGCATCGCGGGGGCCCTCTTGCGTTGATCTCCGACGAGATCAGGCCGGGCGCCGTATATGGGCTGGCTTCATGAGCACTTCAAGTGATCTGCTGTCCGCCTCGGGGCCGACCACCCCGTGACCGTGAACGGAGGGATCTGACGTTGAAGGCAAGGCGTTTCCTGGCGGTGCTCAGCGTGGTCGCGGCGGCGGGCGTCATGCCCGTGGTCACGGCCGGCCCCGCGCAGGCCGACCCGTTCGACTGCGTGGAGTACCTCAAGGACCAGGGCTACCGTGTGGGGCCCAGGGTGACGCAGGCATGTGGCTACAACCGGGTTGCCAACAACTGGAAGTGCGTGGGCCAGCTCTCCCTGCTGATAACCAACACACGGCACATCTCCACCGCGTGCAACAAGGCGTTGGGTGACTGACGACAACACCACACAAGAGGGCACCCGTGCCGGATCGGCCGGGTGCCCCTGTGCGACGGCGTCAGAGCTTGACGCGGACTTCCTTGCGGAGCTTGGCCGCGATGTCGGCCGCCTCGTTGGGGTCCGTCGACTTGCCCGCGGCGAGGTCGGAGTACTCCATGGGCAGCACGAAGCCGAGCGTGCTGTGGTCGCCCCAGACGCAGTAGACCAGGTTCATCTCGCTCGGTCCGCCGTTCCCGGTGGCGCTCTCGTCCAACTCCCCCTTCGCCTTCTGGCATTTCATGACGGCGCCGTCCAGTGAGTCGGGCGTGTACGCCTCCGGCTCACCGACAAAGGTGACGTCGTTCTTCTCGGCTTCTTCCTGCTGGAGGGCGAGGAAGCCGTCGACAGCCTTCTCCGGGTCCTCGATCTCGCCGTAGACGCCGCCGTACGTGATCACCTTCCCGGCCAGGGGGTTGTTCTTGTCACCGGCCTGGTAACTGGCGCTGACGTCCTTGGGGTTCTTGATGCCGAAGCCCTCGGCCTTCTTCAGCTCCTCGTCGGTCATTTCGTCGCCGGAGTCGCTGCCCTTCTTGTACTCGCCGAGTACCGTCGCCGGCGTCGTCAGCTTGTGCGGCCCGTCGTCCGCGATGTCCGCGCTGCCGCTTCCGCCGAAGACGAGGTACGCGCCGACCGCGACCGCGGCGACCACGGCCACCGCGCCCAGGATGATGCCGACCTTCTTGCCGCCACCACCGGGGGCGACCGGCGGCTGGGGCACGGTCGGGTAGCCCGGCTGACCGCCGTACGGGGCCTGCGGCTGGCCGTAGGGCGGGGTCTGGGGCGGAACACCCTGGGGGGCCTGCTGCGGGTACCCGTAGCCCGGCTGCTGCGGGGGCGCCTGCTGCGGGTAGCCGTAGCCGGGCTGGGGGGCGGCCTGCGGCTGCTGCTGGCCGTAGGGGCCCGGCTGACCGTACGGTCCGGGCTGCTGGGGCTGCCCGCCGTACGGGCCCGGCTGGTTGTGACTCATGTTCTGGGTTCCCCTCCAGATGCTTATGTGTTCCTGACATCCTGGCGCAAAGTCGATGGGTGCCACGCACCGGGGGTCACACCGTTACGGAAGAATCGAGTTTCGGGACCACGCCGTGACACCCCTAAACTGAGCGCGTGACCGAGAACGCTCAGCAGCAGCCTCCAGCGCCCGCCACCGATCTGCCGACCCAGTACGCGCCGGCCGATGTAGAGGGGACGCTGTACGAGCGCTGGGTGGAGAAGGGGTACTTCGCGGCCGACGCCAAGAGCGACAAGCCCGCGTACACCATCGTCATCCCCCCGCCGAACGTCACCGGCAGCCTGCACCTCGGGCACGCCTTCCAGCACACCCTCATGGACGCCCTCACGCGCCGCAAGCGCATGCAGGGTTACGAGGCGTTGTGGCTCCCCGGCATGGACCACGCCGGCATCGCCACGCAGAACAAGGTCGAGCAGCAGCTCGCCGAAGAGGGCAAGTCCCGCCACGACTTGGGCCGCGAGGAGTTCGTCGAGCGCGTCTGGCAGTGGAAGCACGAGTACGGCGGCAAGATCCTCGGCCAGATGCGCCGCCTCGGCGACGGAGTCGACTGGGGCCGTGAGCGGTTCACGATGGACGAAGGGCTGTCCAAGGCCGTCCAGACCATCTTCAAGCGGCTCTACGACGACGAGCTGATCTACCGCGCCGAGCGCATCATCAACTGGTGCCCGCGCTGTCTGACGGCCATCTCCGACATCGAGGTCGAGCACCAGGAGGACGCCGGCGAGCTGGTCTCCATCCGGTACGGCGAGGGCGAGGACAGCCTCGTCGTCGCCACCACGCGCGCCGAGACGATGCTCGGTGACACCGCCGTCGCCGTCCACCCGGACGACGAGCGCTACCAGCACCTCATCGGCAAGCTGATCAAGCTGCCGCTCACCGACCGCTCCATCCCGGTCGTCGCCGACACCCATGTCGACCCGGAGTTCGGCACCGGCGCCGTCAAGGTCACCCCGGCCCACGACCCGAACGACTTCGCGATCGGCCAGCGCCACGACCTGCCCTCCATGACGATCATGGACGAGCACGGCGTCATCACCGTCCACGGCCCGTTCCTCGGCCAGGACCGCTTCGAGGCCCGGGACGCCGTCGTCGGCGCCCTGCGCTCGCAGGGCCGCATCGTCGCCGAGAAGCGCCCGTACCTCCACTCCGTCGGCCACTGCTCCCGCTGCAAGACGACCGTCGAGCCGCGGCTGTCGATGCAGTGGTGGGTCAAGGTCGCGCCCCTCGCCAAGGCCGCCGGCGACGCGGTCCGCGACGGCCGGGTCAAGATCCACCCCGAGGACATGTCGAAGCGCTACTTCGACTGGGTGGACAACATGTTCGACTGGTGCATCTCCCGCCAGCTCTGGTGGGGCCACCGCATCCCGGTCTGGTACGGCCCGAACGGCGAGACGGTCTGCGTCGGCCCCGACGAGGAGCCGCCCACCGGCGAGGGCTGGACCCAGGACACCGACGTCCTCGACACCTGGTTCTCCTCCGGACTGTGGCCGTTCTCCACGCTCGGCTGGCCCGAACAGACCGAGGACCTGCGGAAGTTCTACTCCACCGACGTCCTGCTCACCGGCCACGACATCATCTTCTTCTGGGTCGCCCGGATGATGATGTTCGGCCTCTACGCCATGGACGGCGAGGTCCCCTTCAAGACCATCGCGCTGACCGGCCTGGTCCGCGACGAGCGCGGCAAGAAGATGTCGAAGTCCTTCGGCAACGTCGTCGACCCGCTCGACTGGATGGACAAGTACGGCTCCGACGCGCTCCGCTTCACCCTCGCGCGCGGCGCCAACCCGGGCACCGACGTCCCGATCGGCGAGGACTGGGTCCAGGCGTCCCGCAACTTCGCCAACAAGATCTGGAACGCCACGCGCTTCGCGCTGATGAACGGCGCGACGGTCGAGGGCCCCCTGCCGGACGCGTCGAAGCTCTCCGCGACCGACCGCTGGATCCTCGCCCGCCTCGACGAGACGATCGAGCAGGTCGACGCGTACTACGAGGACTTCCAGTTCGCTAAGCTCAGCGAGGCGCTCTACCACTTCGCGTGGGACGAGGTCTTCGACTGGTACGTGGAGCTGTCCAAGACCACGTTCCAGGCGGGCGGCGAGCCGGCCGAGGTCAGCAAGCGGGTCCTCGGCGAGGTCCTCGACGTCACCCTGAAGCTGCTCCACCCGATCGTCCCGTTCGTCACGGACACCCTGTGGACGACGCTGACCGGCGGTGAGTCCCTCGCCGTCGCCGACTGGCCGACGGCGGTGTCCGTCCCGGGCGCCGACACCCCCGGCGGGTTCCGCGACGACGCCGCCGAGCGCGAGATCGAGCTGGTCCAGCGGGTCGTCACCGAGGTCCGCCGCTTCCGCGCCGACCAGGGCCTCCAGCCCGGTCAGCGCGTCCCGGCCCGCCTCACGCTCGACGGCACGGTGCTCGCCCCGCACGAGGCGGCGATCCGCCAGCTGCTCCGCCTCCAGCCCGAGGGCGAGGGCTTCTCGGCGACGGCCACCCTGCCGGTGGCCGGCGCCGAGGTCGCGCTGGACCTCTCCGGGGTGATCGACGTCGCCGCCGAGCGCAAGCGGCTCGCGAAGGACCTCGCCGCCGCCGAGAAGGAGAAGGCCCAGGCCACGGCCAAGCTGGGCAACGAGGCGTTCCTCGCGAAGGCCCCCGACCAGGTGGTCGACAAGATCCGTGGCCGCCTCGCCAAGGCGGACGAGGACATCACCCGCATCACCGCCCAGCTGGACCGCCTCCCCAAGGCGTAGCCGCAAGAGGACGACGAAGACCCCCGGTGCCCAGGAGCACCGGGGGTCTTCGCCTGCGACAGGGCGACTCGCGACCGCCGGACCCAGGGAGCCCAGGGGACCCGCCCGGGCCGCCCCACACCACCCGAATCCGCCCTTCCCCGCATACCCCCGAGCCGTCGGGCGCCCGCCGGGCGGCCCTCCGTAGACTGGGCCCCGTGAGCGAACGCAGTGAGCAGCAGCCCGAGCCGATCGACCCCTTCGAGGAGATCATCGCCGCCGAGACGGACCGTGACCCGGACCTCGCGGTGATCGAGGCGGGCAGCCGCACCCTGCGCGCGCAGGGCGGAGCCCCGCAGCCCGACGTGCCGTCGCGGCCGGCCGACCCGGAGGTCGACAAGGCGCTGCGCGACGTCGAGGCCGACCTCGCGACCCGCTGGGGCGAGACCAAGCTGGAGCCGTCGGTGCAGCGGATCGCCGCGCTGATGGACGTCCTCGGTGAGCCGCAGCGGTCGTACCCCTCGATCCACATCACCGGCACCAACGGCAAGACCTCGACCGCCCGCATGATCGAGGCCCTGCTCGGCGCCTTCGAACTGCGCACCGGCCGCTACACCTCCCCGCACGTCCAGTCGATCACCGAGCGCATCAGCCTGGACGGCGCCCCGATCTCCGCCGAGCGGTTCGTCGAGACGTACCAGGACATCAAGCCGTACGTCGAGATGGTGGACGGCTCCCAGGAGTACCGGCTCTCCTTCTTCGAGGTGCTCACCGGCATGGCGTACGCCGCCTTCGCCGACGCGCCGGTCGACGTGGCCGTCGTCGAGGTCGGGATGGGCGGCTCCTGGGACGCCACCAACGTCATCGACGGGGACGTCGCCGTCATCACCCCCATCGACCTGGACCACACCGACCGGCTGGGCTCGACGCCCGCCGAGATCGCCGTGGAGAAGTCCGGGATCATCAAGCAGGACGCGACCGTGATCCTCGCGCAGCAGCCGGTCGACGCGGCGCAGGTGATGCTGAAGAAGGCCGTGGAGGTCGACGCGACCGTGGCCCGCGAGGGCCTGGAGTTCGGCGTCGTCTCCCGGCAGGTCGCCGTCGGCGGGCAGATGCTCACCCTGCGCGGCCTCGGCGGCGAGTACCCCGAGGTGTACCTCCCGCTGCACGGCCCCTACCAGGCGCACAACGCGGCGGTCGCCCTGGCCGCCGTCGAGGCGTTCTTCGGCGTCGGGTCGCAGCGGCCGGAACCGCTGGACGCGGAGACGGTCCGCAAGGCGTTCGCGTCGGTGTCGTCGCCGGGCCGGCTGGAGGTCGTACGGCGCTCCCCGACGGTCGTGCTGGACGCGGCCCACAACCCGGCCGGCGCGCTGGCCACGGCCGAGGCGGTCGGCGAGGCGTTCGACTTCAGCAGGCTCATCGGGGTCGTGGGCGCGAGCGGCGACAAGAACGTACGGGGTGTCCTGGAGGCCTTCGAGCCGATCTTCGCCGAGGTCGTGATCACCCAGAACTCCAGCCACCGCGCGATGGACGCCGACGAACTGGCGGCGATCGCGGTGGAGGTCTTCGGCGACGAGCGCGTCCAGGTCGAGCCGCGGCTGCCGGACGCCCTGGAGGCGGCGATCACGCTCGCCGAGGAGGAGGGCGAGTTCGCGGGTGCCGGTGTCCTCGTCACCGGTTCCGTCATCACCGTCGGCGAGGCCCGGCTGCTGCTGGGGAAGGGCTGATCTCACCATGCGTACCCTGTGTGCCTCCACCCTGATCGGCGAGTTCTTCGTGATCGGCTTCGCCGGGCTGGTCGCCATGAAGGACCCGGACCTGGCCATGTCGACGGTCTGGACGGTCAGCGGTGCCGCCATGTTCCTGTGCGTGGTGCTGTGCGGGCTGGTCACCCGGCCGGGCGGTGTCCAGCTGGGCTGGGCGCTGCAGATCGCGCTGATCCTGTCCGGCTTCTTCGTGCCGACCATGTTCTTCATGGGCGCGGTGTTCGCGGCCCTGTGGTGGGCGTCCGTCCACTTCGGCCGCAAGGTCGACGAGGCGAAGGCCAGGTTCGCGGCCCAGGGCTCCTCCACGGAGGCCGGCGCGGGGGCTTCCTGACCCGTTCGCCGGCGGGCGTCCCGCGACGGGCTCGCTGACGCTGCGTAACGCCCGGCCGGGCCCGCCCTGTAGCCTCTGAGCTCCGCACGCCTGTGAAATGAAGGAGTCACCACCGTGAGCCAGCGCACCCTCGTCCTCCTCAAGCCCGACGCCGTCCGGCGTGGCCTGACCGGCGAGATCATCAGCCGCATCGAGCGGAAGGCTGGCTGGCGGATCACCGCGCTGGAACAGCGGACACTGGACCAGGACACCCTGGAGCAGCACTACGGCGAGCACAAGGGCAAGCCGTTCTACGAGCCGCTGATGGAGTTCATGTCCTCCGGCCCGGTCGTGGCGCTGATCGTCGAGGGCGAGCGCGTCATCGAGGGCGTGCGCGCGCTGGCCGGTCCGACCGACCCGATCGCCGCGGCCCCCGGGTCCATCCGCGGCGACTTCGGTGTCATCGTCCGCGAGAACCTCATCCACGCCTCGGACTCCGAGGAGTCGGCCGAGCGCGAGGTCAAGATCTTCTTCCCCGGCCGGGCGTAGTACTCTTCGCGGCGGCGGGGGCGGTGACGTCCGCTCGCCCCCACCGTCCTCGTCCCACCGCGGTGTCCGGCCACCACCCACACGGCCCACTCCCCGCCCGACCTGACGCACCGCCGCACCGCCGGACCGTCGAAAACATGGCAGTTCAACGGCATACGCGTGGCGATCGGGGGAACGCGCACCCCCGATGGCTCGTCTCCAGAGGCGAGGCGGCGCATCGCATGTCCACAATGGCGAAGACCCTCGCGCAGTGTTCGTGCGGGCGAGACTACGATGTAAGCCTTCACGTCACAGCACCCACTTCGCCGACCCGGAAAAGCCCTGAAAAGCCATCAAAAGCCGTCAGTGCTCGACCAGGGAAGGCCAGACGAATCCTGATGGGGAACTCAATGTCGTTCATCGGCCGTGACATGGCTGTCGACCTCGGGACCGCCAACACGCTGGTGTACGTCAGGGGTCGCGGGATCGTACTGAACGAGCCGTCCGTCGTCGCGATCAACACCAACACCGGTGGCATCCTCGCGGTCGGCGCGGAGGCGAAGAAGATGATCGGACGGACGCCCGGCAACATCGTTGCCGTACGTCCGCTGAAGGACGGTGTGATCGCCGACTTCGAGATCACCGAGCGGATGCTCCGCTACTTCATCCTGAAGATCCACAAGCGGCGCTATCTCGCCCGGCCCCGGGTCGTCGTCTGCGTGCCGTCCGGCATCACCGGTGTCGAGCGGCGCGCTGTCATCGAGGCGTCCTCCCAGGCCGGCGCGCGTCAGGTGCACATCATCGAGGAGCCCATGGCCGCGGCCATCGGCTCCGGCCTGCCGGTCCACGAGGCCACGGGCAACATGGTGGTGGACATCGGCGGCGGCACCACGGAGGTCGCGGTCATCTCCCTCGGCGGCATCGTCACCGCCCAGTCCATCCGCGTCGCGGGCGACGAGTTGGACAATGCGATCATCCAGCACATCAAGAAGGAGTACAGCCTCCTCCTCGGTGAGCGGACAGCCGAACAGATCAAGATCACGATCGGTTCGGCGTACGACCTCGACGCTGACGAGCACACCGAAATCCGCGGCCGGGACCTGGTGTCCGGGCTGCCCAAGACCGTCGTCATCTCCGCAGCGGAAGTGCGGAAGGCGATCGAGGAACCCGTCAACGCCATCGTGGATGCCGTCAAGACGACCCTCGACAAGTGCCCGCCGGAACTCTCCGGCGACATCATGGACCGCGGCATCGTCCTCACCGGCGGTGGCGCCCTGCTCCGCGGACTGGACGAGCGGCTGCGCCGGGAGACCGGTATGCCGATCCACATCGCCGAGGACCCGCTGGACAGCGTGGCGCTCGGTTCCGGCAAGTGCGTCGAGGAGTTCGAGGCGTTGCAGCAGGTGCTCGACGCCCAGCCCCGCAGATGACGTAACACTTCGATTCCGCCGTACGAGACGATCTCCTCTCGTGCGGCGGATCGTTGATATTGAGGCATAAGCTCCACAAAGCGCCCCTCCGGCTCCCGTCCCGGGATTTCCAAGGGGCTACCCGAATTCCCCGATTCCTGTCGAATTCCTATGAGGAAGGCACGGCCGCCGCACGTGAGGGACACACGAGAGAGCCGGCTGCTCCTGGTGCTGCTGATCGCCGTAGCGTTCGCGCTGATCACGGTGGACATCCGCGGCGGGGAGGACTCACCGGTCGACGGTGCCCGACGTGCCGCGGCCACCGTCTTCGGCCCGATCGAGGACGGGGTGTCGACCGCCGTCGACCCGATCGGCAACGCCATAAGCGCGGTCCGCGACTCCGGATCCCGCCACGACCGCCTCGCCGCCCTGGAGAAGGAGAACGCCGAGCTGAAGGCGTCGCTCGGCAGCGACGACCGCAACCGCAGCAGGACACGCCAGCTCGACAAGATCCTGAAGAGCGCCGCAGCCGGCCAGTACGGCATCAAGGGCGCCGAGGTCATCGCCATAGGAGCGGCCCAGGGCTTCTCCTGGACCGTCACCATCGACATCGGCTCCAACGACGGCATCACCCGCGACATGACGGTCCTCAACGGCGACGGACTCGTCGGCCGCGTCACCACCGTCGGCCCGAACACCGCGACGGTCCTCCTCGCCAACGACCCCGACTTCACCGTCGGCACCCGGATGGAGGCCACCGACGAACTCGGCTTCGCCTCCGGCCAGGGCGACCGCCCGCTGCGCGTCGAACTCCTCAACGGCAAGGCCAAGGTGAAGGCGGGCGACCGCCTCGTCACCTTCGGCTCCCAGGCCGACAAGCCGTTCGTGCCCGGCGTCCCCGTCGGCGTCGTCTCCCGCGTCGACCCCTCCGGCGGCGACCTCACCCGCACCATCTACGTCAAGCCGTACGTGGCGTTCACCCAGCTCGACATCGTCGGCGTCGTCGTCCAGCCGCCCCGCAAGGACCCGCGCGACACGGTGCTCCCGGACAAGCCGAAGCCCACCCCGCGACCCACCGTGACGGTCACCGTCACCCCGGGCGCGAACCAACCCGGCGACGGTGCCGACGGGCAGCAAGAGCAGTAGACGTAGGACAGTAGGAGCTGACCCCTTCATGCGCTTCAACCGGATGCTGCTCTCCACCACCCTGGTGATCGTCGCCCTGGTGATCCAGGTGAGCGTCCTCGCCCGACTCCATCTGCCGGGCGCCGTACCCGACCTGGTGCTCCTCACCGTCCTCGGTCTGGCCCTGGTGTACGGCCACGTCAGCGGCGCCCTCATCGGGTTCGGTGCCGGACTGCTGTCCGACCTAGCCCCGCCCGCCGACCACGCCGCCGGACGGTACGCCCTCGTCCTCTGCGTCGTCGGCTACCTCGCGGGCCTCGCCAAGCCCGAGACGGGCCGCCTGAAGTCCGCCACCGGGCCGATGGTCGTGGTCGTCGTCGCCGCGCTCGGCGCCACACTGCTGTACGCCGGGGTCGGCGCCCTCGTCGGCGACGACGCCGCCCGCCACGTCGGCCTGCCCAGCCTGCTGTTCACAGCCGCGCTCTACGACCTGCTGCTCGCGCCGTTCGTCGTCCCCGGCATCATGGCGCTCGCCCGGCGCGCCGACAACGACCCGCTCGCCGAGACCAACAACGCGGCCAAGGCCGCCGACGTCTCCGCCGGCTGGCTCTCCTCCGGCACCGGCCTGCGCATCGGCAGCCAGCGCACCGGCCTGCGCATGAAGGCGGCACGCTCACGGGTGGCCCGCGCGGGCCGCATCAAGGGGGTCAAGCGGCTGTGAGGGGACGTCAGACCGCCCACGGGACGGCCGCGAAGGCCATCGGCAACCGTGCCACGCACCCGTGCGGAACCGATCACCGGGCAGCGGTGCACTCCATGTACGTCGACGAGGCCCGGTACCGGCATCACCGGTCCACGCACTGAGAGGGGGAGACAGTGACCAACATCCCGGAGACCGGGCGGACACCACGGGTCCAGATCCGGCTCGTCATCATCCAGATCCTCGTCTTCTCCCTCCTCGGCACCCTGGGCGGCCGCCTCTGGTACCTCCAGATCCGCGAGGGCGACGCCTACGCCAAGGAGGCGTCCGGCAACCACGTCCAGCAGGTCGTCCAGCCCGCCGTGCGCGGCTCGATCCTGGACGCGCGCGGCGTGCCCATCGCGGACAACGAGACCCGGCTCGTCGTCTCCGCCTCCCGCACCGAGCTGCTGAAGATGGACGACGACGGCAAGGGCGTTCTCACCAAGCTCGCCGGCGTCCTTGGTATGAAGCCCCGGGACGTCATGGACAAGGTCCGGCTGTGCGACTCCGAGACCCCCCAGCCCTGCTGGAACGGCTCGCCCTACCAGCCGATCCCCATCACCGACGAGGCCACCGCCAAGCAGGCACTCCAGATCCGCGAGCGCTCCGAGGACTTCCCCGGCATCACCGCCGAACCCCAGGCCGTCCGCAGGTACGCCAGCCCCGGCGGCGCCAACACCGCCCAGGTCCTCGGCTACCTCTCGCCGGTCACCGACGAGGAGATCACCAAGGCCCAGGACACCGACTCGCCGTACCTGCGCTCCGACCAGGTCGGCCGGTCCGGCCTGGAGCGGCAGTACGACAAGGAACTGCGCGGCAAGGCCGGCGTCACCCGCTACGAGGTCGACAACCTCGGCCGCGTCATCGGCGAGGCCGAGGCCGACCCCGCCAGGCCCGGCGCCAACCTGGTCACCAGCATCGACGCCCGCGTGCAGCGCATCGCCGAGTACGAACTCAACGAGGCGATGAAGGAAGCCCGCAAGCAGATGGACCGGAACACCGGCACCAACTACAAGGCCGACTCCGGAGCCGTCGTCGTCATGGAGGCCAAGACCGGACGTATCGTCGCCATGGCCTCCAACCCGGACTACGACCCCAACGCCTGGGTCGGCGGCATCTCCGCCAAGGACTACGCCAAACTCACCGGCAAGAAGTCCAACTACCCGCTGCTGAACCGCGCGATCCAGGGCCAGTCCGCCCCCGGCTCCGTCTTCAAGGTGGTCCCGACCGCCGCCGCGGTGAACGCGGGCTACTCCTTCGACGGCCCCTACGAGTGCTCCAGCTCGTACTCCATCGGCGGCCAGGTCTTCAAGAACTTCGAGTCCAAGGGATACGGCGCGATCAGCCTCGGCCGCGCGCTGGAGGTCTCCTGCGACACCGTCTTCTACCGCCTCTCCCACGAGGAGTGGAAGCGCGACGGCGGCACCAAGCCGAAGAAGAACGCCAAGGACTGGTTCTACAAGACCGCCCACCAGTTCGGCCTCGGCGCCGAGACCGGCATCGACCTGCCCAACGAGGTCACCGGCCGCATCCCGGACCGCAAGTGGAAGCAGGACTACTGGAAGGCCAACAAGGACGCCTGGTGCAAGTACGGCAAGAAGGGCGGCTCATACGCCGAGCAGATCGCGTACGAGAACTGCCTCGAAGGCAACCGCATGCGCGCCGGTGACTCCGTCAACTACTCCATCGGCCAGGGCGACACCCTCGTCACCCCCATCCAGATGGCCACGATCTACGCCGCCCTCTCCAACGGCGGCACCCTGTACGACCCCACCGTCGGCAAGGCCGTCATCAGCGCCGACGGCAAGCACGTGCGGGAGATCGCGCCCAAGTCGCACGGCAAGCTCCCCATGACCAAGAAGACCCGCGACGAGATAGACCAAGCCCTTGAGGGAGTCGCCACCCGCGGTACGGCAGCCTGGCGTTTCCAGGGCTGGCCGCAGGACGAGATCCCGATGCACGCCAAGACCGGTACCGCCGAGGTCTACGGCAAGCAGACGACCTCGTGGTTCACGACGTACACCAAGGACTACGCGATCGTCATGACGATCTCCCAGGGTGGTACGGGCTCCGGCGCCTCGGCGCCCGCCGTGCGCAAGCTCTACAACGCGCTCTACGGCGTCTCCGAGGACGGCAAGATCGACAAGCGGAAGGCGCTGCTGCCGACCCCGCAGAAGAAGCTGCCGAAGATCGAGTCCGACGGCTCGATCGACGCCCCGAAGCTGGAGACCTACCCGCCGAAGAAGACCCCGGAGGAGCAGGCCGCCGAGGACGCACAGACGGTGGCAGCAGGGCCGGGCACCCTCCCGGTCTCCCACGCCCCGGGGACGGACGGCGCCCTCACCGTGGCGGCGACCGGGCCCGCCGGCCCGGCGGCGTTCGCGACCGCCGTCGCCACCGAACCGGGCACCGGGCCGGTCGCCCCCGACGAACCCGCGGCGATCGTCAGCACCCGGGGCGGCGGCAACCGGGCGGCACGACGGCGCACCGGCCCCGGCACCCCTGGCGGAGCGCTCACGCGAAGGACGTCCCGATGACCGGCAACAGCTTCTCCGTCTCCGGGTACGGACCCGAACGCTCCGGCTGGACCCGGCTGTTCGCCCGTGACTCGCTCGCCCGGCGGCTCGACTGGCCGATACTGTTCTCGGCCATCGCGCTCTCCCTGATCGGCGCGGCCCTCGTCTACTCGGCGACCCGCAACCGCACCGAACTGAACCAGGGCGACCCGTACTACTTCCTGCTCCGGCACCTGCTGAACACCGGCATCGGCTTCGCCCTGATGATCGGCACGGTCTGGCTCGGCCACCGCACCCTGCGCACGGCCGTACCGATCCTCTACGGCATCTCGGTCCTGCTGATCCTGCTGGTGCTGACCCCGCTCGGCGCGACCATCAACGGCGCCCACGCGTGGATCGTCATCGGCGGCGGCTTCTCGCTCCAGCCCTCCGAGTTCGTGAAGATCACGATCATCCTGGGGATGGCGATGCTGCTGGCGGCCCGCGTCGACGCGGGCGACAAACCACACCCGGACCACCGCACCGTCCTCCAGGCCCTCGGCCTCGCCGCCGTCCCGATACTGATCGTGCTGCTCATGCCCGACCTCGGCTCGGTCATGGTCATGGTGGTCATCGTGCTGGGCGTCCTGCTGACCTCCGGCGCCCCCAACCGCTGGATCTTCGGCCTCATCGGCACCGGCGCGCTCGGCGCGATCGCCGTCTGGCAGCTCGGGGTGCTCGACGAGTACCAGATCAACCGCTTCGCGGCGTTCGCCAACCCCGAGCTGGACCCGGCGGGCGTCGGCTACAACACCAACCAGGCCCGGATCGCCATCGGCTCCGGCGGGCTGCTCGGCACCGGGCTGTTCAAGGGGTCGCAGACCACCGGCCAGTTCGTGCCGGAGCAGCAGACCGACTTCGTCTTCACGGTGGCGGGGGAGGAACTGGGCTTCGTCGGAGCCGGGCTGATCATCCTGCTGCTGGGCGTCGTCCTGTGGCGTGCCTGCCGCATCGCCCGCGAGACCACCGAGCTGTACGGCACGATCGTCGCCGGCGGCATCATCGCCTGGTTCGCCTTCCAGGCCTTCGAGAACATCGGGATGACCCTCGGCATCATGCCGGTCGCCGGTCTGCCCCTGCCGTTCGTGTCGTACGGCGGTTCGTCTATGTTCGCGGTGTGGGTGGCGGTGGGGCTGCTGCAGTCGATCCGCGTGCAGCGGCCGATGTCGGCGTAGCCGCGCACCCGCGAAGGCCCGTGCGGGCGACGGCCCACGTGCTCCTCCAGGGTGCGCGTGGGCTGCCCTTTTGCCGCAGGTCCGACTAGATTCGGTGCATGGCGGACACGAAGCGGGAGATCGAGCGGAAGTACGAGTCCGACGAGAGCGGCCTGCCCGATCTCACCGGTGTGGCCGGGGTCGCGACGGTCCTCGCCAAGGGCGTCGCCGAGCTGGACGCCGTCTACTACGACACCCCCGACGAACGTCTCGCCGCCGCCTCCATCACCCTGCGCCGCCGTACCGGGGGAAGCGACGCCGGCTGGCACCTGAAGTTCCCCGTCTCCTCGGGGGTACGGGACGAGATCCGCGCTCCGCTGTCCGAGACCCTGCCCCGCGATCTTGCGGGGCTCGTGCGTTCCCGGGTCCGGGAGGCGGAGCTGGTGCCGCTGGTCCGGCTGAGGTCCACCCGGGACGTCAGCGACCTGCTCGACGCGGACGGCGGTCTCCTCGCCGAGGTCAGCGTGGACGCCGTGCGTGCCGAACGGCTCACCGACGGCGGCCGCAGCGCGCAGTGGTCCGAGATCGAGGTGGAACTCGCGGACGACGGCGACCCCGCGTTCCTCGACAAGGTCGAGAAGAAACTCCGCAAGGCGGGCGTACGGCCGTCCGCGTCACCGTCGAAGCTGGCGAGGGCCCTGCGGGAGACGGCGACCGCCGAGCCGGGCACGGCCGGGACGGACACCGCCAAGTCGGGGAAGCGCAAGAAGAAGGGCGCCGGGGGCAAGAAGGGCGGGGCCGGCCCGGCGAAGCCCGGTGGTGCCGCCGAGCACGTCCTCGCGTACCTCCGCGTCCAGCGGGACGCCATCGTCGAACTCGACCCGGCCGTCCGCCGCGACCTGTACGACTCCGTGCACAGCATGCGTGTGGCCACCCGCAGGCTGCGCAGCACCCTCAAGTCGTACGGGAAGGTCCTGGACCGGACCGTCACCGACCCCATCGGCGACGAACTGAAGTGGCTGGCGGGGGAGCTGGGCGTCGGCCGGGACCACGAGGTGCTGGCCGAACGGGTGACCGAGGCGCTCGCCGCGCTGCCCGAGAACCTGGTCGTCGGCCCGGTCCGTACCCGGGTGCGCACGTGGGTGGGAGAGGGGAGCAGCGGCTCCCGGCGCACCCTGATCGCCGCACTGGACGGCGAGCGGTACCTCACGCTCCTGCGCACCCTCGACGCCATGATCGCCGAGCCGCCGCTGCTGAAGGGGGCCGGCGGCGACCCGGAGAAGGTGATCGGCAAGGCGGTCGCACGGGCCTTCGGCAAGGTGTCCGACCTGGTCGAGGAGGCCCTGGCCCAGCCGCCCGGCGCCGAGCGGGACCACGCCATGCACGAGGCCCGCAAGAAGGGCAAGCGCGCCCGGTACGCGGCCGAGGCGGCGACCCCGCTCCTCGGCTCCCCCGCCAAGCATCTCGTGCGGGACATGAAGTCCCTGCAGTCCCTGCTCGGCGACCACCAGGACAGCGTGATGGCCCGCGAGACCCTGCGGGAACTGGCCCTCCAGGCCGACCGGGCGGGCGAGAGCTCCTTCACGTACGGGCTGCTGTACGGCAGGGAGGAGCGCAGGGCGGAGCTGGCGGAGGCGGCGCTGCCGGAGGCGTGGCGCACGATCACGGCCGACAGCGCCTTCTGAGGGGCCGGGCGCGGGGAACGCCGGCGTACGAGGGGTGGCTCCGGGGGCGTTAGGCTAGATGGTCACCCCTGTCAGCTCACGAAGGTAAACCCCGCGATGTCTGTCGAGTCGGTCTTCCCACAGCTAGAGGCCCTGCTCCCGCATGTGCAGAAGCCGATCCAGTACGTGGGCGGCGAGCTCAATTCCACCGTCAAGGAGTGGGACGCCTGCGACGTGCGCTGGGCGCTCATGTACCCGGACGCGTACGAGGTCGGTCTCCCCAACCAGGGCGTCATGATCCTTTACGAGGTCCTCAACGAGCGCGAGGGCGTCCTGGCCGAGCGCACCTACAGCGTGTGGCCCGACCTCGAACAGCTGATGCGTGACCACGGGGTGCCGCAGTTCACGGTGGACAGCCACCGCCCGGTGAAGGCGTTCGACGTGTTCGGCCTGTCCTTCTCCACGGAGCTGGGCTACACGAACATGCTGACCGCCCTGGACCTCGCCGGGATCCCCCTGGAGTCCAAGGACCGCACGCTCGACGACCCGATCGTCCTGGCCGGCGGCCACGCGGCCTTCAACCCGGAGCCGATCGCGGACTTCATCGACGCGGCGATCATCGGCGACGGCGAGCAGGCCGTCCTCGACGTGACCGAGATCATCCGCGCCTGGAAGGCCGAGGGCCGCCCCGGCGGTCGCGAGGAGGTCCTGCTCCGCCTCGCGAAGACGGGCTCGGTGTACATCCCGGCGTTCTACGACGTCGAGTACCTCGCCGACGGCCGTATCGCCCGCGTCGTCCCGAACCGGTCGGGCGTGCCGTGGCGTGTGTCCAAGCACACCGTCATGGACCTGGACGAGTGGCCGTACCCGAAGCAGCCGCTGGTGCCGCTGGCGGAGACGGTCCACGAGCGCATGTCCGTGGAGATCTTCCGCGGCTGCACCCGCGGCTGCCGCTTCTGCCAGGCCGGCATGATCACCCGCCCGGTGCGCGAGCGGTCCATCACGGGCATCGGCGAGATGGTCGAGAAGGGCCTCAAGGCCACCGGCTTCGAGGAGGTCGGCCTGCTCTCCCTCTCCTCCGCGGACCACAGCGAGATCGGTGACATCGCGAAGGGCCTGGCGGACCGGTACGAGGAGGACAAGATCGGTCTGTCCCTCCCGTCGACCCGCGTGGACGCCTTCAACGTCGACCTCGCGAACGAACTGACGCGCAACGGCCGCAGGTCCGGCCTGACGTTCGCCCCCGAGGGCGGCTCCGAGCGCATGCGGAAGGTCATCAACAAGATGGTCTCCGAGGAGGACCTGATCAGGACCGTCGCCACGGCCTACGGCAACGGCTGGCGCCAGGTCAAGCTGTACTTCATGTGCGGCCTGCCGACGGAGACCGACGAGGACGTCCTGCAGATCGCCGACATGGCGATGAACGTCATCGCGAAGGGCCGCGAGGTCTCCCGGTCGAACGACATCCGCTGCACGGTCTCCATCGGCGGCTTCGTGCCCAAGCCCCACACCCCCTTCCAGTGGGCGCCCCAGCTCTCCGCCGAGGAGACGGACGCGCGCCTGGAGAAGCTCCGCGACAAGATCCGCGGCGACAAGAAGTACGGCCGCTCCATCGGCTTCCGCTACCACGACGGCAAGCCGGGCATCGTGGAGGGCTTGCTCTCCCGCGGCGACCGCCGGGTCGGCGCCGTCATCCGCGCCGTCTACGAGGACGGCGGGCGCTTCGACGGCTGGCGCGAGCACTTCTCCTACGACCGCTGGATGAGCTGCGCCGACAAGGCCCTCGCCGACTTCGGCGTGGACGTCGACTGGTACACCACCCGCGAGCGCACCTACGAGGAGGTCCTGCCCTGGGACCACCTCGACTCCGGCCTCGACAAGGACTGGCTGTGGGAGGACTGGCAGGACGCCCTCGACGAGACCGAGGTCGAGGACTGCCGCTGGACACCGTGCTTCGACTGCGGGGTGTGTCCGCAGTTCGACACATGGCCACAAACGGGTCCGACGGGCAAGAAGCTGCTGCCGCTGACGGTCAAGAAGGACGCTGCGACCAGCGGACACGGGCACTGAGGTGAGTGAGGCGCTGCGGCGGATCGCGGATGCGCTGGCGGACGTGACGGAGGAGGAGGCTGCCGCTGTGCTTCGCGGGCTTGGTGCTCGCGGCGTGCGGCAGCGGACCTCACGGGATGTGCCTCGGACTCCGCTGCCGCCTCCTGGAGGCTCTTCGCGGGTGCTGTCCGAGGTGGAGTGGGTCTGACCCGGTGCCGGTGACCGAGCGCTTCGGAGGTGCCCGTGACGGGCGGCGCTGACCTCGACGGTGAAGGTGCGGCTGCGGACCGTCGGCCTGCGCGGGATACACCTGCGGACCGCCGGTCGATGTGCGGCGCCATGAGTGTGGATGTGCGGGGCGCTCACATCGGCTTGGTGGCGACCACCATTGTGGTGGTTGTCGTCGCCACCCTGGGAAGCCTCGGATGGGCATGGACAATCGCAGGCTGTTTTGGTGCCTGGTACTCCATGGCGTTGTTGGTTGCGCGTCTGCGCGATTGGCGTGGATGGAACGCCGTGCGACGCGCGTACGTGGCGACGTTCGGCTGGGGAGACTACATCACGCCTTGAGCGCGGCGTCGGCGCCGCTGGCCTGGTGTACTCGCCGTTGCCGCCTCTTGGAGACTGCCTGCAGCCCTACTCCGGGGTGGAGTGGGTCTGATGGCATTCAGGGTCTGAGTCTGTTGGCTGACCAGTTGCCCGCCGGATGGCCAGGGCGGAGTGTCGGTGCCTGGTGGTAACTGTTGGCGCATGGATGACGCGACCTCGGGTGTGATGGCCCTGCTGAGTGAAGCCTTTCCGGCGGAGTGTCGCTGTCGTCCTCTGGGCTGGGAAGCGCTCGGGGCTTGGGAGAGCAGGCACGGCGTGGTGTTGCCTGAGCCGTATCGCACCTTTGTGGCCGAGATCGCGAACGGGACGAACGAAGGCCCCCCTGAGGTGGGTGGATTGTTGCCCCTGGGAGAGAAGCCGATCAGCTGGGTTTCCTGGGAGGCGGACTGCTGGATGAGCCCGGAGCCGTTCGACGGTACCGCCGAACGAGTGCCCGGCCGGCCCTTCCCCCTGGAGGAGGAGTGGCAGTGGGAATACGACTACTACGATCACGCGCTCCACTCGTCCCTGCTGCACCGGACGTACCAGGACGGTTCAGTGCTGCTGGGGGCCGACGGAGTTGGTGAGTACTGGACGTTGGTGGTGGCCGGGCCGCAGCGTGGGCGCGTGTGGTGGCTCCGTGACGGCTGCGCCACGCCTTACACCGGTTCTCTCTCTGGGCAGCCGGAACACGGCTTCGCGAACTGGGTGAAGGACTGGCACGCTGCAAGCGGTTGGTGGCGCCCCGAGTAGAACGACCATCTGTTGTCCTGCTCTTGAAGGCTTCAGCCTTCCTCTGGGGCTGCGCTCGGAGTTGTGTCTCGGGGTGTGCCCGCAGATGGACACCCACATCCAGATCGGTCCCACCGGCAAGAAGCTGCTGCCGCTGACCGTGAAGAAGTCCGTTCCGGCCGGGTGAGCCACCCGGCCGGCGTCGTGCGCGAGACCCCCGACCGGACAGGTCGGGGGTCTCGCGCGTGATGCGGGGCCGAGGCGGTCGTCGGCGTGGAGAGGCTGAGTGGTGGCTTCGGGGTGGGAGGCCCCGCCCCGGCCGGTGGCGAAATCGAGGGGACGGGGCCGCATCCGGACGGGGCGTTGAGGCGTCTACGTCGGCATGGACCTGGAGAAGCGGCCCGCGCCGCGGCCCGCCGAGCCGGCGCACCGGACGCCACCGCGGGCGCCCGAGGGGTGCCTCACCGCGGCTATTCGGATTCCCGTACGGATCGTGGTGCTCGTGCTGGTCCTTCCGGTGCGGATGGTGTGGGACGCGCTCGTCGTCGCGGGCCGGTTCCTCGTCGACACCGTGCTGCGGCCGGTGGGGCGGGCCCTGCTGTGGGTCGCCGATGCCGTGCTGGTGTGGCCGTGGGTGGCGCTGTGGCGCCACGTCGTCGTGCCGGTCGGCACGGGGCTCGCCCGGCTCGGGTACTGGCTCCTCGTCCTGCCGCTGGTCCGGCTCCACCGGTACGTCCTGTCACCGGCTGGCCGTGCCCTCGCGCGGGCGGCGGCCGGGGTCCTGACCGGGCTCGTGTGGCTGTACGGGTGGACGCTGGTGCCGCTGGGGCGGGGCCTCGCGTGGCTGGCCCGGGGGCTCTGGCGCGGGATCGCCGCCGTGGGGCTCGGGGTGTTCGCGGTCCTGGCCTGGCTGGTGCGGTACCTCGTCGTCGTACCGGCCGGGTGGCTGTACCGGTGGGTGCTGACGCCCGTGGGACACGCCCTCGTGTGGACTGCCGGGGGAGTCATGTGGCTCCTACGGATGATCTTCAGCGGGCTCGGTCTCGGCCTCTACTGGACGCTGCGCGTCCTGTTCGTGCTGCCCGCACTCGCGCTGTGGCGGTGGGTGCTCGCCCCCGTCGGGCGCGCACTCGCCGTCGTCGGACGCGAGGTCCTGGACGCGGTCGGCCATGCCTGGCGGATCGCCGGACGGGTCTCGCTCGCCGTCGGACGGGCCCTCGCCACCGTCTTCCGGCTGCTCGTGGTCGAGCCGACGCGCTGGGTGTACCGGACCGTCCTCACCCCCGTCGGCCATGCCGTACGGGACGTGGTCTGGAAGCCCGCAACCGCCGCCGCCCGCGCCGTCGGCCGCATCGCCCGCCACGCCCTTGACACCGCTCGCTTGTCCCTCCGGCAGGCCCGCGCCGGCGTGCGCCAGGCACTCCTCGGACGGCCGGCGGAACCGGTGCCGGACGCCCGGCGGGAACCGCGGGCCGCCGAGACACGTACTCTTGGTAGCAGTACGACCGCTCTCACGAAGGAATGAACGACACTGGGCAAGCGACAGCCCGAAGGCCCGCCGCCCGCACCCGCGGTGCAGCGCATCCGACTGCGCTACACCAAGCGCGGCCGCCTCCGGTTCACCAGCCACCGTGACTTCCAGCGCGCCTTCGAGCGTGCGCTGCGCCGCGCCGAGGTGCCCATGGCGTACTCGGCGGGGTTCACGCCGCATCCGAAGGTGTCGTACGCCAATGCCGCACCCACCGGCACGGGCAGCGAGGCGGAGTACCTCGAGATCGCGCTCACCGACGCGCGCGACCCGGAGAAGCTCCGGATCCTCCTCGACGAGTCGCTGCCCACCGGGCTCGACATCGTCGACGCGGTCGAGGCCCGCACCTCCGGCCTCGCCGACCGGCTCACGGCCTCCGTCTGGGAGCTGCGGCTGGACGGCGTGGACCCGGACGAGGCCGCCCGCGCGGTCGCGGCCTTCAACGCCGCCGAGACCGTCGAGGTCCAGCGCATGACCAAGAACGGCGTCCGTACGTTCGACGCCCGTGCCGCCGTGGTCGAACTCGACCGTGTCGACGGCACCACGACGCCGAGTGCCGAGGCTGATAGGCCGACCGACCAGCCCTGTGCGATACTGCGGCTGGTTGTTCGGCACGTGACGCCTGCCGTACGACCCGACGACGTCCTGTCCGGTCTCCGCGCCGTGGCCGACCTGGCGCCGCCGGTCCCCGCAGCGGTGACCAGGCTGGCGCAGGGGCTGTTCGATGAAGAGACCGGCACGGTGACCGACCCGCTCGCGCCCGACCGCGAGGCAGCGGCGGCCCTCACAACGGCCGCCCCCACTGCCGCCGCGAAGGCGTCGGAGCCGGTCGGCCCCGCGTAGGACGGACGTCGTAGCGCCGCCCTCGTATCCGGGAGCCACCTGGGTCGGGCAGCGCACCGACCACAAGACTTTCGCCAGGCCGTACGCAACACGGCGTACGGAACCGGCGAGACAGGACACAGAGAGCTCCCGAGCGGCGCCCGCGCCCCGGACGGCGGCAGTCGCGTACGACGCGAGCCGCGGACGTCACCGGCCACGCCGGACCCGGGTGCGGCGCCCGGGAGCCTGACGGGAGAAACGCCCGCATGCCCGAACAGATCGAGAACGGGGAGCCCACGCAGGGCTCCGACCGCAACACGCCCAGCGACACCCTGCCGCCGCGCCGTCGCCGCCGTGCCGCGTCCCGCCCGGCGGGACCCCCCTCCGCGGCGAACGACGCGTCCGCCGAGACCGTCGAGCCGACCGTGTCGGCCGCGGAGCCCGAGGACCTCGCGACCATCGAGACCGCTGAGTCCGGTGAGTCCGCTGTGACGGAGGAGGACGCCGTCGCCGCCGAGAGCGATGTGGCTGCCGTGACCGACGAGGCCGAGGAGGCTTCCGAGGCCGAGGCCACCGCTGAGGGTGAGGCAGACAAGGCCGCCGAGCCGGTTGCCGACGCCGCGCCCGCCGGGCGTACGCGCCGGCGTGCCACGCGCCGTGCCTCCGCGCCCGCCGGTGCGCCCAAGGGTGCCGAGGCCGCCGAGATCGCCGAGACCGTCGTGCCGGCCGCCGCCGAGGAGAGCACCGCCTCCGTCGAGGCGTCCGCCCCCGTCGAGGTGCCCGCCGCCGCCGAGGAGGCCGCGCCCGCCGCCCGGCCGCGTCGCCGGGCCACGCGCCGCGCGTCGGCACCCGTCGGTGCGCCGCAGGCCGCCGAGACCGTGGTCGCCGACAGCGCCGCCTCGGCCGCCCCCGAGACCGCCCCCGACACCCAGGCGGCCGAGCCCGCCGCCGAGGTCGCCGAGGCCGCGCCCGCCGGGCGTACGCGCCGGCGTGCCACGCGTCGCGCCTCCGCGCCCGCCGGTGAGCCGCAGGCCGCCGAGGTCGTGACGGCTCCCGCAGGGAACCCGCGAGCCGTGGAGACCGCGGCCCCCGTGGACACCGCGCCCGTCGCGGTCGCGGACGAGGCCGTCCCCGAGCCCGTCCAGGACGCCGCGGCGGCCGAGGAGGCCGCGCCGCGCCGCACGCGCCGCCGTGCCACGCGCCGGGTGACCGCCCCCACGGGTGCCCCGGAGAGCGAGACCTCCACCGGCACCCCCTCGGCCGAGACCCCCGCCGCCGAGACGCCGGCCGCCACCGTCCAGGCCGTCGCCGAGCCCGCGCCCGCCCAGGCCCCCTCCGCCCCGGCCGCCACGGCGTCCGCCGAGAGCGAGGACGGCGGGACGCGGCGCGCCCGGCGCCGGGTCGCGCGCAAGGCGGCCGTCGGGTTCTCCGAGCCGAAGGCGTCCGGGGCCGAGGAAGCGCCCGCGCGGCCCGCCCGGCCCGCCGTGGCCGTGTTCCAGGCGCCGGTGTTCACCGAGCCGATGTTCCAGACGCCCGAGCGGGCCGCCGCCCAGGCCGCGGCCGAGGCGGAGGCGGAGGTCGCCGAGAGCGAAGAGCCCACCGGGTCCGGCGCGCCCGCCGAGGAGGAGACCACCGGCGGGTCGCGGCGTCGGCGCCGCCGCCGCGGCGAGCCCGCCGAGGCGGAGCCCGTGACGGCCGAGGAGACCCCCGAGTCGGCCGGGGCCGACGAGGCCGAGGAGACGGACGAGTCCGAGGAGCCCGAGGGGGCGTCCGAGGACGGTGCCGACGACGAGTTCGGCGAGGAGGAGAGCACCGGGTCGCGTCGTCGCCGCCGCCGTGGCGGCCGTCGTCGCCGCCGGGGCGAGTCGGCCGAGGGCGAGGGCGACGAGCTCGCCGCCGAGCAGGCCGGACAGGACGGCGAGGACACCGCCGAGCAGGTCGACGAGGACGCCGAGGACGAGGGCGACTCCGACGAGCGCGACGAGGCCTCCGGCTCCAGCAGCAGCCGTCGTCGCCGTCGCCGCCGCCGTCGCGCCGGGGACTCCTCCGGCGAGGCCGACGCCGCGTCGGACGACCCCGAGCGCACCGTCGTCAAGGTCCGCGAGCCGCGCGAGCGGCGCGCCAAGGAGACCGAGCCGTCGGACGAGGTGCAGTCCATCAAGGGCTCGACCCGTCTGGAGGCGAAGAAGCAGCGCCGCCGGGAAGGCCGTGAGCAGGGTCGCCGTCGCGTGCCGATCATCACGGAGGCCGAGTTCCTCGCCCGCCGCGAGGCCGTCGAGCGGGTGATGGTCGTCCGCCAGAGCGGCGAGCGCACCCAGATCGGCGTCCTGGAAGACAATGTGCTCGTCGAGCACTACGTCAACAAGGAGCAGGCGACCTCGTACGTCGGCAACGTCTACCTCGGCAAGGTGCAGAACGTGCTGCCGTCGATGGAGGCCGCCTTCATCGACATCGGCAAGGGCCGCAACGCCGTCCTGTACGCCGGTGAGGTCAACTTCGAGGCGCTGGGCCTCGCCAACGGTCCGCGGCGCATCGAGAGCGCGCTGAAGTCCGGGCAGTCCGTGCTGGTCCAGGTCACCAAGGACCCGATCGGACACAAGGGCGCCCGCCTGACCAGCCAGGTCTCGCTGCCCGGCCGCTACCTGGTGTACGTCCCCGAGGGGTCGATGACCGGCATCAGCCGCAAGCTGCCCGACACCGAGCGGGCCCGGCTGAAGACCATCCTCAAGAAGATCGTCCCCGAGGACGCGGGCGTCATCGTGCGCACCGCCGCCGAGGGCGCGAGCGAGGACGAGCTGCGCCGTGACGTCGAACGGCTCCAGGCGCAGTGGGAGGACATCCAGAAGAAGGCCAAGAGCGGCAACGCCCCGACGCTGCTGTACGGCGAGCCGGACATGACCGTCCGGGTCGTGCGCGACATCTTCAACGAGGACTTCTCCAAGGTCATCGTCAGCGGCGATGACGCCTGGGAGACCATCCACGGATATGTCTCCCACGTCGCGCCCGACCTCGCGGACCGGCTGCAGAAGTGGACCTCCGAGGTCGACGTCTTCGCCACGTACCGCATCGACGAGCAGCTGATGAAGGCGCTGGACCGCAAGGTGTGGCTGCCCAGCGGTGGGTCGCTGGTGATCGACAAGACCGAGGCCATGGTCGTGATCGACGTCAACACCGGCAAGTTCACCGGCCAGGGCGGCAACCTGGAGGAGACGGTCACCAGGAACAACCTGGAGGCGGCCGAGGAGATCGTGCGTCAGCTGCGGCTGCGCGACCTCGGCGGCATCGTCGTCATCGACTTCATCGACATGGTGCTGGAGTCCAACCGGGATCTGGTGCTGCGGCGCCTGCTGGAGTGCCTGGGCCGGGACCGCACGAAGCACCAGGTCGCCGAGGTCACCTCGCTGGGCCTGGTGCAGATGACCCGCAAGCGGGTCGGACAGGGTCTGCTGGAGTCCTTCTCCGAGACCTGCGTCCACTGCAACGGGCGTGGCGTGATCGTCCACATGGACCAGCCGACGGCCGCCGGTGGCGGTGGCAAGCGCCGCAAGCGCGGGCGTGGCGGCGCGGAGCACGACCACGAGCACGTGGCCGCGCCCGAGGCCGTCGAGCCGGAGGCCGCCGAAGCGGTGGAGCCGGCCGAGGCCGAGGCCGCGGAGGTGGCCGCCGAGGTCGCCGAGCCCGTGGCGCTGCCCTCGCCCGAGTTCGAGCCGGACGAGGAGCTGTACAGCAGTGTCGCCGAGGCGGAGGCCGCGGTCACGCGTGGTCGTTCGCGGCGCCGGGTGACCCGTCGGGCCTCCGCGCCCTCGGGCGCGCCGAAGCGCCGCGAGACCGTGGCGGTGGCCCCGTCCGTGGACGGGGCGGAGCCGGCTCCCACGTCGCGTGAGGCCGCCGAGGCCGAGCCGGTCGCGGTGGAGGACCCGGTCGTCGGGACGCCGGACGCGGTGACCGCCGAGGAGGCCGCGCCCAAGGCCCGTACGCGCCGCCGGGCGACCCGGAAGGTGTCCGCCCCGGCGGGTGCCCCCGCCGGGGCCGACGTGGACGACGCCGTGGTGACGGTCGCCGAGTCCGTCGCGGAGCCGGTCGTCGAGGACGTGGCCGAGCCGGTCGTGGAAGCGGCGGCGGAGCAGCCCGAGGCGGCCGCGGCCGAGAGCGCGGCTCCGTCCCGCCCGAGGCGGCGTGCCGTGCGCAAGGCGACGGCGCCCACCGCGCCGGAGGAGGCCGCGGTCGTGGTCGTGCCGTCCGTCGCGACCGAGGAGACGGTGCAGGAGACCGCGCAGGCTCCGGCCGAGGACGCCGGCGGGGTCGCGGAGGAGTCCGAGGCGCCCGCCAAGAAGGCGGCGGCGCGGAAGACGGCCAAGAAGGCGACGGCGAAGAAGGCCGCCACGAAGAAGACGGCGGCCAAGAAGACGGTCGCGAAGAAGGCCACGGCCAAGAAGGCGGCGACGAAGAAGTCGGCCTCGAAGAAGACCACGGTCGCCGCCGAGCAGGCGTCGAACACGGTCACCGCTTCGACCGACGAGAGCTGAGCCCCACGGGGCGGGCCACGGCCCGCCCCACCGAGGCCCCCGTCCGGCGGAACAACTGCCGGGCGGGGGCCTTCGCGTTGCCCGGCAGCGGCGAGAAAGCTCACACAACACGGGGATGTTTGGGATGGTTTGGGTAGCACTTTTGGCGCGTAAACACCCTCTGCCTCTTGGATCACCCGCAGACGCCTGCAAAACTCACGTAGTCGTACGAGCAAGAGCGTTGACGCACTACCTCGACGCACGGTCCGCCTGCGGGGGCGAGCACCCGGGGCCGTGGGCGGGGAACGGGGAGGGGATCGCATGACGCGTGTGCGCCTGACGAGCACGGGGCGGCACCGCCCCGGGGGGCCGGCCGGGGCCGCGCGCAAGGCGCTGGCGCTGGCCACCGTCCTGTCGGCGGCCGGGGTGCACACGGCGGTGTCCGCCCAGACCGCGCAGGCCGCCCCCACCTGGACCGAAGGGCCGGTGTTCAACGACCCGTTGGGCGAGGCGAGCGAGCAACTCGCGATCCGCACGCGCCTGATCGACCTGACGGCCGCCGCGCTGCCCGGCTCCACCATCAAGGTCGCCGTCTACCACGTGTGGGAGGCGTCCGTCGTCAACGCGCTCGTCGCCGCCAAGGACCGGGGCGTCAACGTCCAGGTCCTGCTGGACGAGTCCAGTGTCAGCGACCGCCCCGCCAACACCGCGTACGGCAGCCTCGTCGCCGCGCTCGGCACCGACCGCACGAAGGGCTCGTACATCGCGACCTGCCCGGTCGACAAGTCCTGTCTCGGCGACCCGAAGTACGGGCAGTCGATCATGCACAACAAGTTCTGGCTGTTCTCGGCTGTCGAGGGCGCCACGAACGTCGTCGTGCAGACGACCTCGAACTCGACGCCCTCCGCGCACACCAAGTTCTTCAACGACGCGCTGCTGCTGCCCGACAACCCGACGATGTACGACGCCTACGCGGACTACTTCGACACGATGGTGGCCCGGGACTGGGCGTCCTGGGACTACCGGACCGTCAGCAACGGCCTCTACAAGGCGTACTTCTTCCCTCGCGCGGGCAACACCCGGGCCACCGACAGTGTCCACTCGGTGCTCAACAACGTGCAGTGCTCCTACAAGGACACCGGGGGAGTCACCCGGAGGACCTGGGTGCGGGTGGCGATCTTCAAGATCACGCGGATGGCGATCGCGGAGAAGCTGGTCGCGCTGAAGAAGGCCGGCTGCGACGTGAGCATCGTGTACGCCGAGTCGGACAGCGCCAAGAGCTCGGGCGGCACGCCGGGCACCTGGGAGAAGATGCACACCTCCGGCGGGCCGACCGTGCGCTGCTACAACGACGACCGGGACCCGCTGAACCCGGGGCAGAAGCTCACCACGCCGTACATCATCCACTCCAAGTACATCCTCGTGGACGGCATGTACGACGGGGTGCGCAACAAGATCAGCTTCACCGGCTCCGGAAACTACACCGGGCCCGCGCTGCGCGAGAACGACGAGTCGATCGTCAAGGTCGACGACGACGCGGTGCACGACATGTACAAGGCCCACTTCAACCAGGTGATCAAGGTCGCCTACCCGGGCAGATCCGACGGTACGGACCTCTGCAAGGGTGTGAAGCCGCTGCCCGCGGACGGTGAGAAGGCGGCCGGGTGAGGCCCGTGGCCGCCGGGCGGGGCTCGGTTTGACCCGTTCGAGCGTCGCCCCGTAACCTTGGCCGTCGGCGTGTCCGTAAGCAGACGCGCCACATCCCCGTAAACCTCATCCTTCCGGGCGCCGGGCGCCTCGGGAGAGGCCGCACGCATGTCGGGTGGCTGGACTGCGGGGGTGCCGTTCCCGAGCGAGAGAGTGAGATCCGCGTGTACGCCATCGTGCGCAGCGGTGGTCGCCAGCACAAGGTTGCTGTCGGCGACATCGTTGAGGTTGACAAGATTTCCACTGCCAAGGTGGGCGACACGGTCGAGCTCTCGACCCTGCTCGTTGTCGACGGCGACGCTGTGACCAGCGACCCGTGGGTGCTGGCCGGCATCAAGGTCCAGGCCGAGGTCGTGGACCACCACAAGGGGCAGAAGATCGACATTCTGCGCTACAAGAACAAGACCGGCTACCGCCGTCGTCAGGGCCACCGCCAGCAGTACACGGCGATCAAGGTCACTGAGATCCCCACGGCTGCGAAGTAAGGGACTGAGGAGACATGGCACACAAGAAGGGCGCATCGTCCACCCGGAACGGTCGCGACTCGAACGCCCAGCGGCTCGGCGTGAAGCGCTTCGGCGGTCAGGTCGTGAGCGCGGGTGAGATCCTGGTCCGCCAGCGTGGCACCCACTTCCACCCCGGTGCGGGCGTCGGCCGCGGTGGCGACGACACGCTGTTCGCGCTGAACGCGGGTGCGGTGCAGTTCGGCACCAGCCGTGGCCGCAAGGTCGTGAACATCGTTCCGGTCGCCTGAGTCTTCCGACCAGGGCTTCCGTAGAGCGATCTCGTCGAGGCGGACCTCACTTCCCGTACGGGAAGCGGGTCCGCCTTTGACGTGTTACTGCTGAGACAATTCCGTACACCACGCATTGCGCGTAACTGGAGGCACCCACCATGACCACCTTCGTGGACCGCGTCGAGCTGCACGTCGCCGCGGGTAACGGAGGCCACGGCTGTGCCTCCGTCCACCGTGAGAAGTTCAAGCCGCTGGGCGGCCCCGACGGGGGCAACGGCGGTCGCGGCGGCGATGTGATCCTCACCGTGGACCAGTCCGTCACCACGCTGCTCGAGTACCACCACTCCCCGCACCGCAAGGCCACCAACGGCAAGCCGGGCGAGGGCGGCAACCGTTCCGGCAAGGACGGCCAGGACCTCGTCCTGTCCGTGCCGGACGGCACGGTGGTGCTCGACGGGCAGGGCAACGTCCTCGCCGACCTCGTCGGCCACGGCACCTCCTTCGTCGCCGCTCAGGGCGGCCGGGGCGGCCTCGGCAACGCGGCCCTCGCCTCCGCCCGCCGCAAGGCGCCCGGCTTCGCGCTGCTCGGTGAGCCGGGGGACCTGCGCGACATCGTCCTGGAGCTGAAGACCGTCGCCGACGTGGCGCTGGTCGGGTACCCGAGCGCCGGCAAGTCCTCGCTGATCTCGGTGCTGAGCGCCGCCAAGCCGAAGATCGCGGACTATCCGTTCACGACCCTCGTCCCCAACCTGGGCGTGGTCACGGCCGGCTCGACGGTCTACACCATCGCCGACGTGCCGGGCCTGATCCCCGGCGCCAGCCAGGGCAAGGGCCTCGGCCTCGAGTTCCTCCGGCACGTGGAGCGCTGCAGCGTCCTCGTCCACGTCCTGGACACGGCGACCCTGGAGTCCGACCGCGACCCCGTCTCCGACCTCGACATCATCGAGGAGGAGCTGAAGGAGTACGGCGGGCTCGACGACCGGCCGCGCATCGTCGTCCTCAACAAGATCGACGTGCCCGACGGCAAGGACCTCGCCGAGATGGTGCGGCCGGACCTGGAGGCCCGCGGCTACCGCGTCTTCGAGGTGTCCGCGGTCGCCCACACCGGCCTGAGGGAGCTGTCCTTCGCGCTCGCGGACCTCGTCGGCAAGGCGCGGGCCGCCAAGCCGAAGGAGGAGGCGACCCGGATCGTCATCCGCCCGAAGGCGGTCGACGACGCGGGCTTCACCGTCACCCGCGAGGAGGACGGCCTCTTCCGGGTGCGGGGCGAGAAGCCGGAGCGCTGGGTACGGCAGACCGACTTCAACAACGACGAGGCGGTGGGCTACCTCGCCGACCGTCTGAACCGCCTCGGCGTCGAGGAGGAGCTGATGAAGGCGGGCGCCCGCTCCGGCGACGGCGTCGCCATCGGCCCCGAGGACAACGCGGTCGTCTTCGACTGGGAGCCGACCGTGACGGCCGGCGCGGAGATGCTCGGCCGCCGCGGCGAGGACCACCGCTTCGAGGCGCCCCGCCCGGCCGTCCAGCGCCGCCGCGACCGCCAGGCCGAACGCGACGAACTCGACCAGGCGTACGACGACTTCGAGCCCTTCTAAAGGGACCGGGCGCGGCCCCGGGGCGCGGGCCCTTTGCCTTCAGGGCGCCCGGCACCGCCGACCAGCCGCAGCCACCCGGCACCGGCGAGGCGCCGTCGCGTGAGCGGGGTGAGCGAGGGAGCTGCGGCGGCGTGGGGGACTGCGCGGCTGTGGCGGCATGCGGGCACGTGACGGGGAGAACTGTCCTCACGGCACCGCTACGCAGCCGGGGCCGCCCCCACCAGGGGCGCGGGGAACCGGGCGACAAACCACAACGCACCCGCAGCCTCATCACGACCGCCCCTCCCGAGTTCTTGGGCGCACCGACCCCGCCCCAGCCGACACACGAGCCAAAGCCCCCAGCGACGGCGAAGGGCCCCGGCGGCACATCGCCACCGGGGCCCTTCGGCTGCACCGCTTCGGCTGAACCTAGCGGAGCGCCTCCGCGTCCTCGGCCGTCTCGCTGGGCTCCCCCTCGGCCGCCATCTCGTCCCGCGACTCGCGGGGGGCGGGGATCTCGTTGGCGAGGCGGGACTCCATGCGGACCCGGCGGTCGTCCGCCTTGGCGCACAGCGTCCGGACGGCCGCGCCGAACCGGACGAGGGACGGCGGGTCCGACGGGCCGAGCAGCTGTTCCTTCAGATCGGCGCGGGCCTTGGTGAAGGGGTCCTTCTCCGGGTTGCGCACCGCGTCCAGCAGCCCCGGCACCTCACGCGCGTCCGGCGTGATCACGACACCCGCCGACACGGTCGGGAACGCCGCGCGGAACGCCGCCTCCGGCAGCCCGGAGGTGTTGCCCACTGCGTACGGCTTCTCGCTGGACAGCCAGTCCGACACCACCGACGAGACATCGCTGATCAGCAGGTCGGACGCGTTGAAGCAGGCGAAGATGGCCGGCCGGGCCTCGGTGATGACGAGGTGCTCCCACTCGGGGAACGAGGCCCAGTACGCCTTCTCCCAGGCCAGCGTGGCCTCGGCGATGGCCGCCTCACGGTCACCGCTCGGCGCGCCCTGCAGCAGCATCCGCTCCATCTCGTCCGCGCTGGACCGGAACGACGTCGACGTCAGCCTGTCCAGCTCCGCCGTGCGGCGCACCAGCTCCGCGGCGGCCTCGGCGCCCGGCCGGGCCCCCGATCGCCTCGTGTTGGCCTCGCGGATCATCGCCATGATGCGCTCGTTCGCGGCGCCCGCGCGCGGGTCGACCGAGCCGGTCATCGGGTGCGGCTTGTACAGCAGCCGCACCTTGTCGTCGGCGAGCAGCGCCCGGACGATGTTCTCACCGGCCAGGACCACCGAGGTGTTGCCGGGGTTGCCGTCCCAGCCCTCCCAGGTGGGCGCGTAGAGCACGGTCGTGTACGTGCCGGTCGGCGGGCCCGCGTACGGGCGGATCGGCGCCAGCTGCGGGCGGCCCACCTCGACGATGTCCTTGTCCTCGACACCGACCTCGGCGAGCGCGTACCGCTCGCGCGCGGCGGGACCGGCGACCCACACCTCGTCGTACGCCTTCGCGTACGGGTTGCAGGAGGACAGCTTGTCGCTCTCGCCGTGGTTGATGAAGGCGTGCTTGATGGTGGGGATGCGCAGCACCTGGGAGGTCTTCGCGGCGTTGGCCGGGTGCAGCATCATCTTCAGGGTCGAGCTCTCCAGGGAGAACATCGTCGAGACCTTCGGGAAGCAGATGATCGGGACGTCGGTCGCGTCGATCTTCTGCACCATGAAGCGCTCGCGCAGCACGATCAGCGGCTTGTCCAGCCGGGACAGCGTGGAGAGCCACATGTTCGCCTGGTACGCCGAGGTGGTGCCGCCGGAGAAGTACATGGCGACGGTCGGCTGGTAGCGCTCCAGCCAGCTGTCCAGCCACTCCATGACCTGCTGCTCGTTCCTCGCCCGCTTCCCGGGCAGCAGCCAGGTCGCCAGGTACGCCGTGCCCCCGACGAGGAGGGTCAGGCCGAAGCCGAGGCCGAGACCGCCCCAGACGGCGTCCTTCGTGGCCGCCGTGGTCAGCATTCCGGCGGTGATCGGCAGCGAGAACGTCAGCAGCCGGTGGGCCTGGCGGCGGGCCAGGATGCGCGGCGGGGCGGCCGTCAGGTGCAGCTCGGAGGCGTCGATGTTGCGCGTGACGATCGGCAGCGTCCGGCTGCGGCGGACCAGCACGGAGACGCCCTGGCAGGCGAAGTGCACCGCGTAGAAGAGGCACAGGCCGACCAGCAGCGGCGCCTGCTCGCGCAGCGGGTCGATCCCGTCGATCCGCAGCAGGCCCACCAGAACCAGCATGTCGCGCAGCAGCTGGCGCACCAGCGCGTCGAAGCGGACCTTGCCCAGCAGCGCGAGGAGCCCGGGGTCCCGGTACTGCAGATACGTGTCCAGAAGGAGGCCCGCCGCGCCGGCGGCGACGAACAGGGCGATGTTCGGCAGCAGCGCGGAGACGATCTGGACCGTGAAGAGCGCGAACATCGCGCACAGCGCTGACAGCTGCACGATGCGGCGGGGTACGAGGCCTGCGGAGGGCACGGGCGGGGCTCCTGCGGAGGATGCGACGGACGGGAGGGGGGGAATGAGAGTAGTGGGGGTGGCCCGCCGCGGTGCGCGCACCCCCCGGGCGCCTTCCGACCCGGGAATGCCGCGCGAGATGAGGAAGGCCGATCCTGACCGTATGACCTAGGGCGGTCGAGGAGCAATCTCCCGTGAGATCAGTCACCAGTAATCGGACATAACGCCTGGTGTTCCGAGGTGTTTCTCACGCCGCGGCCCCCTCCGGGCCTCCGCGCCGGGCAGGGCGGACCGGTGCCGTCCGCCCCTCGAAATGAGCACGCGTCCGGCCCGGCGGCTCCCGTAGATTGCGCACTGCACACACCGGGCTGGTTCGGAACATTGGGGATACAGGTGTCAGCGGCAAGGCAGGGAGTGGCGGAAGCGCACCGGATCGTCGTCAAGGTGGGCTCCTCGTCGCTGACGACGGCCTCGGGGGGTCTCGACGCCGACCGGGTGGACGCCCTGGTGGACGTCCTGGCCAAGGTACGTGCCCAAGGGACGGCCCGAACGGCCTCGGCCGACGGTGGCGGTGGGCGACGGGCGGGCGGCGGAGAGAAGGAGATCGTCCTCGTCTCGTCCGGTGCCATCGCCGCCGGGCTCGCCCCGCTGGGCCTGCGCCGCCGCCCCAAGGACCTCGCCCGGCAGCAGGCCGCCGCCAGCGTCGGCCAGGGGCTCCTGGTGGCCCGTTACACGGCCTCCTGCGCCCGCTACGGCATCCGCGTCGGCCAGGTGCTCCTCACCTCCGACGACATGAGCCGCCGCGCCCACCACCGCAACGCCTCCCGCACCCTCGACAAGCTCCTCGCGATGGGCGCGCTGCCCGTCGTCAACGAGAACGACACGGTTGCCACGGACGAGATCCGCTTCGGTGACAACGACCGCCTCGCCGCCCTCGTCGCCCACCTCGTCCGCGCCGACCTGCTGGTCCTGCTCTCGGACGTCGACGGCGTGTACGACGGCGACCCCAGCAGGCCCGGCACCTCGCGGATAGCGGAGGTACGGGGCCCCGAGGACCTCGCGCACGTGGAGATCGGCAGCGCGGGCAAGGCCGGCGTCGGCACCGGCGGCATGGTCACCAAGGTCGAGGCGGCCGGGATCGCCACCGGCGCGGGCATCCCCGTGGTCCTCACCAGCGCCATCCACGCCGCGGACGCCCTCGCCGGCCGGGACACCGGCACCTACTTCCACCCCACCGGCAAACGCTCCGCCGACCGGCTGCTCTGGCTCCAGCACGCGTCCACCCCGCAGGGCGCGCTCACCCTCGACGACGGGGCGGTGCGCGCGGTCGTGGAGCGCCGCAAGTCCCTGTTGCCGGCCGGCATCGCGGGCGTCGACGGCGACTTCAGCGCCGGGGACCCGGTGGAGCTGCGCGACGGAGCGGGCCGGGCCGTCGCCCGCGGGCTGGTCAACTTCGACGCCAAGGAGATCCCCCAGCTGATCGGCCGCTCGACCCGGGAACTGGCGCGCGAGCTGGGTCCCGCGTACGAACGAGAGGTCGTACACAGGGACGACCTGGTGCTCCTGCACCCCTGACCAGCCACCCCGCGAAGGGTGCCGCAGCACGCCCCGCACCGGTGCGCGTTCCGTAAAACCGCCCCACGGAGCCCCCGAGCCTGCTCAACTTTGTCCCAGGGGCATTCCGCACCACCCCATGCGAAGCCCGCATCGTTGCGAAGGAGGCCGTCGTGAGACGAGTGCGCCCCGGGGCCACGGCGTCCCGTGGTGGTGGTACCTCCCGTGCGGCAGGCGAGGAGCGGACGCTCACCAGCGTCACCTCCTCGGACACGTACGAGGGCGGCGCCGAGGAGCCGCAGGACCTGCCCCGGCTGTGGCACGTCACGCTGAGCGTCTCCGGGCCCGAGGCCCCGCTGAAGGAGGTGCGGCGCGGCCTGGAACAGCTCGCCCACGACCACCCCTTCCTGCTGACCAGCCGCTACGCCAACGACCACGCCGAGATCCGCTACTGGGAGGAGGCCCGCGACCTCCACGACGCGGCCGCCGTCGCCCTGCGTCTGTGGGGCGAGCACCGCCGCACGGCCGGACTGCCGCCCTGGGAGATCGTCGGCCTGGAGGTCATCGACCGCCAGACCTACCACCAGCGCATCGCCGAGGGCTGCGGCCTCCCGCCGGCCGCCCGCGTCGGCGTCCACCCCTTCTAGGGCGACGACCCCTTCCAGGACGACCGCGCCTCGGGCGCGCCTTTCCGGCGCGCCGACCCGGTCGGCGTCCGCCGGGCCCGCTGTCGACGGGCCCGTTCGGTCTGTCTTCGGCGCGCGGGACCCCGCAGGTGCCGTCCGGGCCGCTTCGATCAGGCGTGCGGGGGCACGGCGCGCGGGCCCGTCCGGGGGCCGTCTCGGCTGGTGGGACGGCGACTGGGGCCGCCCTCCGCGGCGCACTACCCTTCCTCTATGACCACGCTCTCGCCGTACGACTCCATGTCCCCGGTCACCCGGGCCGCCTACCGTGCCAAGGCCGCCGCCGCCGACCTCGCGCCGCTCCCGCGCGCCGACAAGGACGACGCGCTGCTCGCCATCGCGGACGCGCTGGAAGTCCGTACGAACGAGGTCGTCGAGGCCAACGCCAAGGACATCGAGCGGGCCCGCGAGGCCGGCACCAGCGAGGCGATCATCGACCGGCTGACGCTCACCCCGGAGCGGATCCGTGCGATCGCCGCCGACGTGCGCGACGTCGCCGCGCTGCCCGACCCGGTCGGCGAGGTCGTCCGCGGCTCGACCCTGCCGAACGGCATCGACCTGCGCCAGGTCCGCGTCCCGCTCGGTGTCGTCGGCATCATCTACGAGGCCCGCCCGAACGTCACCGTCGACGCCGCCGCCCTCTGCCTGAAGTCGGGCAACGCGGTCCTGCTGCGCGGCTCGTCCTCCGCCTACGAGTCCAACACCGCCCTCGTCCGTGTCCTGCGCGACGCCGTCGGCGGCGCCGGGCTGCCCGCCGACGCCGTCCAGCTCGTCCCCGGCGAGAGCCGCGACTCCGTGCGTGAGCTGATGCGCGCCCGCGGCCTGGTCGACGTGCTCATCCCGCGCGGCGGCGCCTCCCTGATCCGCACGGTGGTCGAGGAGTCCACCGTCCCGGTGATCGAGACCGGCACCGGCAACTGCCACGTCTACGTGGACGCGGACGCCGACCTCGACATGGCGGTCGAGATCCTGATCAACTCCAAGGCCCAGCGGGTCAGCGTCTGCAACGCCGCCGAGACCCTCCTGGTCCACCAGGACATCGCCCCCGAGTTCCTGCCCCGCGCCCTGGACGCCCTCGCCGACGCCGGGGTCACCGTCCACGGCGACGAGCGCGTCCTCGCGTACGCCAAGGACACCCGCGCCACGGTCGTCGAGGCCACCACGGAGGACTGGGAGACCGAGTACCTCTCGTACGACATCGCCGCGGCCGTCGTCGACTCGCTCGACCGGGCCGTGGAGCACATCCGGCTGTGGAGCTCCGGGCACACCGAGGCGATCGTGACGACCTCCCAGCAGGCCGCCCGCCGCTTCACCCAGCTGGTCGACTCCACGACCGTCACCGTCAACGCCTCCACCCGCTTCACCGACGGTGGCCAGTTCGGCTTCGGCGCGGAGATCGGCATCTCCACCCAGAAGCTGCACGCCCGCGGCCCGATGGGGCTGCCCGAGCTGACCAGCACCAAGTACATCGTCACGGGTGACGGGCACGTACGCCGCTGACCACCTGCCGAGAACCCGGCGCGTACGACGCTCTGCGGGGCGCTCGGCGCTCTGCGGGGCGTACGGGCCTCGTGGGGCGCCGGCCGGTTCCCGGGGGACGACCGGCGACCCGCTGAGCAGAACGGATGAATTTCCTTACCGTCTGCCCAAATTGACCACCCCGGTCTACTCTGGATGCGTGCCGGAGGACGTGGGGGGCACGCCGTTCCCGGACGGCTGGGAGCCCGACGACGACCGCGACCGCGGAGGTAGGGACGAAGAGTTCGCCTCCGTGGTCTTCGACGAGGACTTCGTACGGGCGGCCGTGGTCCATGAGCCGACCGCGGTCGAGCGGCTGCTCGCGGCCGCGGAGGCCCGTGCCGCGGCTCAGGAGGCCGAGGCCCGCCGGGCGCACTCCAGAGGCCCCCGCGGTGACGACTACGACGACGGCTTCGCCGAGGGCCCGGACTACGGCCACGACCCCGACCTCGACGATCTCGACGACCCCGAGGTCCTGGAGGGCCGCTTCGGCTCCGACGGGCCCTACGGCAGGCAGACCCGCTGGCACCGCCCCGTCGCCTGGCTCCTCGCCCTGGTCATGGGCGTCGGAATGGTCGCGCTGGCCTTCGCCGCCGTCTACCGGGGCGCCTCCTCCAGCCGTGGCGACGAGGTCCCGCCCCCCGCCACCACCGGGGTCGAACAGGGCACCTCGGCCGGCCCCTCGGCCTCCGCGGACTACTCCCAGCCCGCGGTCCCGGCGGTCCCGCGCCAACCCTGACAAGCGGTTCGACGAGACGTTCGAAAACCTGGTGAGAACCTGTCAGAAGTTGTGGCGCAGCTCGGCGTTTACCGGAGCTCCGGCGGACCTACCCTGAAGGTATGGGCGGGCCCGGAGACCCACCCGAGGGGACACCCGAGGGCGCCCCCGGCGGTGGAGGTGAGGACGAATACCGATCCGTCGTGTTCGACGAATCGTTCATCCAAGCTGCCCGTCTCCAGGAGTTCTCCGCCCAGGAACGCCTCACCGACCACGCCCCGGCCGTCCGCCGCCGGGCGCCCGCGCGGCGCGGTCTCTCCCGGCAGGCACTGGTCCTCGTCCTGCTCATCGCCATCGCCTTCGGTACCGCCATCTACATGGGCGTCCGCCATCCGTACCAACCCCGGGCCACGGGTCCCACCGAACCGCTGCGGATGACGGTCATCCCCCTGGCCCCCCAGGCACCGGTCCCCGGCTCCGACGACCCCGAGAGACTGTTCGAGAACAGTCCCGCCGCCCACTTCCGCACCGGCGCCGACGGCATCACGATGCCCGCCACCCGCCGCACCGAGCACTTCTCCGACAGCCAGGTCGTCACCTCGCTGACCGTCGCCAAGGAGTACCTGGTCGCCTCCGCCCTCGACCCGCAGGTGCTCGCCGGCACCACCGTCCAGCCGGTACGACGGCTGCTCGACTCCGACCAGCTCGACCAGTTCGACCAGAGCTTCGACCACCCCACCGCGGACGGACGCCACGCGCCCACCGGCTGGCTCGTCCGTTTCGACCCCTCCCGGGCCCAGCTCGCCGACACCAGGATCCGCGTCCAGGGCACCCTCCAGGCGGCGGAGTTCGACTCTGGCACGCTGGAGGTCGTCGCCGCGCACACCTTCGTGTACGCGCTGCGCCCGGCGGGCCCCCGGGCAGGGTCCGTGGCGTCCCTGTTCACCCTGCGGCGCGAGTTGCACTTCCGCTTCGACCAGGACGACCTGCGCACCCACCAGGCCGAGGTCGTCGTCTCCTACGTCCAGGCCGGGCCGCTGGCCTGCGCCGACGACGCCACGAACCATCTGCGGCCCCTGCTCGCCGGCCAGCGGGACAAGGCCGGCGGCCCGGCCGGCACCGACCCGTACGCCACCGGCGGCGCCACCGCCCTGTGCGGCTCCCTGGCCCAGAGCGCCCAGCCGAAGGTGTGACCACGACACCGCACGGGTGACCGTGACGCCGCACGGCTGACCGCGACACCGCAGGGGTGACCACGACGGAGCGCCCGGCCCGGAGGGGGAACCTCCGGGCCGGGCGCTCTCGGCGCACCGGCGGTGTCCGCCGGTCACCCGTCGTGTCACTCGCCGTCCGGCCGCCTGTCCTCGGCGGTGTCCGTGCTCGTGCCGCCGCCCGCCGCCGAGCCCTCCGCCGCCGTGCCGCCGGACGCCGCGCCGGCGCCGCCCGCGAAGCCGCTGAAGCCGCGCCGCACCCGGCCGCCGAGGTCGCCCGCGCCGCCCGCGATGTCGGTGACCAGCTTCATCAGCGGGTCCTTGGAGCTCTTGACGTGGTTCGTGTAGTGCTCCGCCGACTCACGGATGGAGTCGGTCACCCTGGTGTCCTTGTCCTCGCTGCGGCGCGGGTAGTGGCCGTCCATGATCCGCTGGTAGTCGCGGGACTCCGCCCACCTCTTCAACTCGGCCGCGCGCACGGTGGTGAAGGGGTGCGAGCGGGGCAGCACGTTGAGGATCTTCAGCACGGAGTCGCGCAGGTCGCCCCCGGCCTCGTACTCCTCGGCCTGCGCGAGGAACGCGTCGACGTTCATCTCGTGCAGGTGGTTGCCGCCCGCGATCTTCATCAGACCGCGCATCGAGGCCCGCAGATCCTGCCCGACCAGGAGCCCGGCACGGTCGGCGGACAGCTCCGACTTGCGGAACCACTCCCGCAGCGCGGTCACGATCGCCATGATCGCGAGGTTGCCGAGCGGGATCCAGGCGACCTTCACCGCGAGGCTCGTCAGGAACAGCAGGATCGTGCGGTACACCGAGTGGCCGGAGAGGGCGTGGCCCACCTCGTGGCCGATGACGGCCCGCATCTCCTCCTCGTCGAGCAGCTCGACGAGCCCGGTCGTCACGACGATGATCGGCTCGTCCAGGCCGATGCACATCGCGTTCGGCTGCGGGTCCTGGTTGACGTACATCGGCGGGACCTTCTCCAGGTCCAGGATGTAACAGGCGTCCCGCAGCATGTCGTTGAGGTGCGCGAACTGCTGGTCCGAGACCCGTACGGAGTCGGACAGGAACAGCAGCCTGAGACTGCGCTCGGGCAGCAGACCGCTGAGTGCCTTGAACACCGTGTCGAAGCCGCTGAGCTTGCGCAGCGCCACCAGCGCCGAGCGGTCCGCGGGGTGTTCGTACGCCCGCGAGGAGATCCCCTCGAAGCGCCTGCGCTGCCTGCTCGGCACGTTCTCGTGCCCGTTCTGCTCGTGGCTGTCGTCCGGCATGTATCCCCCATGCGTTTGATTGCCCATTTCGCCCCCGAAGCGGAGACCAGCCTAGGCGGAGTTACCGTGGCAGGGCATCAACCGTAAGGAGCGATCTCATGGAGCATCTCCCCCAGCTCACGGCGGCCCCCTGGTTCACCGAGGCCGCGGGCGCCGCCGCCAAGGAGCAGGGCGCGGGAAACCTGCTGCGTGTGGTGCTGATCGTGATGGTCCTGGGGTCGGTCCTGATGGCCTGGTTCCTCCTGCGCGGATACAAGCGGGACGACTGAGGGTACGGAGGCGGAGCGCCGTCCGTTCATCCCAGGGCGGAGTCGGCGTGATCGCCGGCACGGCCCCCGCTTACGATGGGCCGAGTCTTTATCCCGATCCCACACGGATAGGTCCTGCCGACGATGAGCTTCCACAGCACCGCTGCCGACTTGGTCACTTTCGCCGCCGAGGGCGGCGGGGAGCACAGCGGCAACCACGAGAGCCTCAGCCCCTACCTGACCGGCGGCGGAGCCCTCTTCGCCCTGCTCCTGCTGCTGTGGATCACCACGCGCTTCAACCGCGACCGCTGAAACCGCGCAAAAGGCCATTCGAACAGAGCGCGTCCGCCGGGCCGGTAGGGTCTCGACGCATGGGAGAGCAGGAACTGCCTACCGGTCCGGAGCTCGACACGGCGAACGACCAGGCGCACGAGACCACCGGCGAGCGGGCCGGCAGCACCGGCACGGCACCGGGGAACGCCCCGTCGCACACGAAGCCGAACGCGAAGCCCAACGGTGAGTCGAACGCGAAGCCGAACGGGAAGCCGAAGCCGGGGCGCAGGCGACTCGGCGTCATGGGCGGAACGTTCGATCCGATCCACCACGGGCACCTCGTCGCGGCCCAGGAGGTCGCCGCGCAGTTCGGTCTCGACGAGGTCGTGTTCGTCCCGACCGGCCAGCCCTGGCAGAAGTCCCACCGCACGGTGTCGGCCGCCGAGGACCGGTACCTGATGACGGTCATCGCGACGGCCGAGAACCCCCAGTTCTCCGTGAGCCGCATCGACGTCGACCGCAAGGGCCCCACGTACACCATCGACACCCTGCGCGAGCTGCACGAACTCAACCCGGACACGGACCTCTTCTTCATCACCGGCGCCGACGCGCTCGGCCAGATCCTCACCTGGCGCGACGCCGAGGAGCTGTTCTCCCTCGCGCACTTCATCGGGGTCACCCGTCCCGGCCACACGTTGACCGACCCCGGCCTGCCCGCGGGCGGGGTCACGCTCGTCGAGGTTCCGGCGCTGGCCATCTCGTCCACCGACTGCCGTGCGAGGGTCGCCAAGGGCGACCCCGTCTGGTATCTGGTGCCGGACGGAGTGGTGCGCTACATCGACAAGCGGCAGCTGTACCGCGGCGAGTGAGCCGAGAGGGGCACCGGTGAACGACCGATACGACGCTGGCCACGGGGGCGACCAGCCGTACGAACTCGTCGGCTACGACGAGTTCGGACAGCCGGTGTACCGACAGGCGCCCACCCAGCAGGTGCCTCAGCAGCAGACGTACGACCCCTACGGGCAGCAGCAGGGCTACGGCCAGGGTTACTCCCAGGGCCACGGCGACTACGGACAGGGGTACGGGCAGGTCTACGGGTACGACCCGTACGCCACCGGACAGGTCCAGCAGCAGCACACCCAGGGCTACGGCACCGGCTACGACCCGGGGCAGCAGACACCGGCACCCGGGTACGACCCCTACGACCCGTACGGGCAGACCGCGGTCACCGGCCACCCGGCCCTCGCCGAGCAGACCGCCCACATCCCGCAGCAGGCGGGCCCCCAGGAGACCACCGAGGACGGCGCTCCCGAGGCCGGAGCGGAGGCCCGCGACCCGGAGTACCGCACCGAGCAGTTCGCCTTCGTCGACCAGCCCGACGGCGACTCCGAGGACGTCATCGACTGGCTGAACTTCACCGAGAACCGCACCGAGCGCCGTGAGGAGGCCAAGCGGCGCGCCAAGAGCCGCATGATCGCCCTCGTGGTCGTGCTGGCGCTGGTCGCGGTCGGCGGCGTCGGCTACCTGTGGTTCGCGGGCGTGCTGCCCGGCTCCTCCTCCGACCAGAAGACCGGCACGACGACCGCCGCCGGCGCCCAGAAGCGCGACGTGATCGCCGTCCACCTGCACGACACCAAGAAGGGCGGCACCTCCACGGCGCTGCTCGTCGACAACACCACCACCAAGCGGGGCGCGACCGTCCTGCTGCCCAACTCCCTCGCCCTGACCGGCGACGACGGCACCACGACCACCCTTGCCAAGTCCGTCGAGGACGACGGCTCCGCCGGCACCCGCGAGGAACTCGACACCGTCCTCGGCACCGACATCGAGGGCACCTGGCGGCTGGACACCCCCTTCCTGAGCAACCTCGTCGAACTCGTCGGCAACATCGACCTCGACACCAACGCCTCGGTACCGGACCCGGAGGCGAAGAAGAAGGGCGAGGCGCCCCTCGTCACCAAGGGCGAGAACCAGACCCTCAGCGGCAAGATGGCCGTCGCGTACGCCACCTACCGCGCCTCCGGCGAGTCGCAGGACGCCCAGCTCAAGCGGTTCGGCCAGGTCATGCAGGGCGTGCTGCGCAAGCTGTCCTCCGACGCCCAGGCGGCCACGGTCACCGTGCAGACCCTCGGCCAGATCCTCGACCCCTCGCTCGGCGAGAAGGACCTCGGCGCGTTCCTCGCCAAGCTCGCCGACCGCGCCAAGGGCGGCGACTACACGACCGAGCTGCTCCCCGTCCAGCAGGACGGCACCCTCAGCGCCGAGGACTCCGACAGCGTGGTCAAGGACCTGCTCGGCGGCACCGCCAGGAGCCCCGAGGCCGGGGACGCCGTCCGGGTCGGCATCCGCAACGCCACCGGCGACAAGGACGCCACCGAACAGGCGCGCGTGGTCCTGCTCAACGGCGGCTACACCTTCCTCGACGCCGGCACCGCCGGCACCGCCGAGGCCGCCTCCCGGGTGCTCTACTCCGACGCGGCCCGCAAGCAGGACGCCGTCGAGGTCGCCAAGACCCTGGGCCTGCCCGCGAGCGCCGTCAAGAAGGGCGAGACCACGTCCAACGCCGACGTCACCGTCGTCCTCGGCCAGAACTACGAGACGACGGACCCGACGGGCACGAGCGGCACGACGGGTACGACGGGTACGACGGGGACCACGGACACCGGTACTGCGGGTACGACCGGCACCACCGGTGCCACCGGCACGACGGGTACGACCGGCACCACCGGTGCCACCGGCACGACGGGCACGACCGGGACCACCGGCTGACCGTCACCCCCGCGGATCGGCAGCGATCACGATCAGGCCCCGGAGCCGCCACGAGGGCGCCGCTCCGGGGCCTGATCGCTTAACCCGTGGGGCCGTGTCCGCGGTCCGTGAGACCCTTGTGGGAGCCCGTGAGGGTTCCTGACCGCCTACGGAAAGCCATGTAGTGACCGCCACCGACCGCTCCCTCGAGCTCATCCGCACCGCCGCGCAGGCGGCCGCCGACAAGCTCGCGCACGACATCATCGCGTACGACGTCAGCGATGTGCTCTCCATCACGGACGCCTTCCTGCTCGCCTCCGCGCCCAACGACCGCCAGGTCAAGTCGATCGTCGACGAGATCGAGGAGCGGCTGAACAAGGAGCTCGGCGCCAAGCCGGTCCGCCGAGAGGGCGACCGCGAGGCCCGCTGGGTGCTGCTGGACTACGTCGACATCGTCGTCCACGTCCAGCACAGCGAGGAGCGCGTCTTCTACGCCCTGGAGCGGCTCTGGAAGGACTGCCCCGAGCTGGAGCTGCCCGCTGACGCCCAGGCCACCAGGGGCAAGGCCGCGGAGCACGCGAAGCTGCAGGCCGCCGAGGAGGCCGCCGAGCTGGGCGGGGAGCTGCGATGACCCAGGGGGCCGGCCCGGCCGACCGTGGGGGCCGCGGGCGCCGGATCATCCTGTGGCGGCACGGCCAGACCTCGTGGAACGTGGAGCGCCGCTTCCAGGGCACCACCGACGTCGAGCTGACCGAGACCGGCGTGGGTCAGGCCCGCCGCGCCGCCCGGCTGCTCGCCTCCCTCAAGCCGGACGCGATCGTCGCCTCCGACCTGCGGCGCGCCGCGCGGACGGCCGCCGAGCTGGCCGCCCTCACCGGCCTGGAGGTCGCGCTCGACGAGGGCCTGCGGGAGACGTACGCGGGCGTCTGGCAGGGCCTCACGCACGACGAGATCATCGCCCGGTACGGCGAGGAGTACGGCGCGTGGAAGCGCGGCGAAGCGGTCCGCCGCGGCGGCGGCGAACTGGAGACCGAGGTCGCCGACCGCGCTGCCCCCGTGGTGCTCCGGCACGCGGACAAGCTCCCGGAGAACGGCACCCTCGTGGTCACCAGCCACGGCGGCACCATCCGCACCACCATCGGGCGCCTCCTCGGCCTGGAGCCGCAGCACTGGGAGAGCCTCGGCGGCCTGTCCAACTGCTGCTGGTCCGTCCTCGGCGAGGGCGCCCGCGGCTGGCGCCTGCTGGAGCACAACGCCGGCACCCTCCCCGAGCCGGTGCTCGGCGACGACGACTGAGCGGCCGCGCGGGCCCCGGTGGCGGGGCCGCGGCCCGGATTTCACTTTCCGGCTGGTCGCAGGCTAAAGTTCTTCTTGTTCGCCCCGCCGAGCGGGGCGAAACACCATACGGCCTCGGCCGCATGGGGCAAGGGGCTATAGCTCAGTTGGTAGAGCGCCTGCATGGCATGCAGGAGGTCAGGAGTTCAATTCTCCTTAGCTCCACACATCGGACAGAAGATCCCGTTCCCGGCAGGGGACGGGATTTTTCGTGTGAGATCCGTGACCTCCTTGAGTGCGGGGCGCCCCACGGGCGTATACCTCTGCGGACGACCTTCTTTCCCGCCGCGTGTCCGGACTGGTACGAAGGCGTCGCTGACCGTATTGGTCCGGCCGTGGCAGAATCAAACGGCCGGAAGGGGGCGCGGCCCGACGGGAGGGAGAAGCGATGCCTGCGAGCATCCGCGGGAAGGTCCAGGACCTTCCCGCCGCTGTGATGATGCGGAGCAAGACCACCCTCCTGTGCCCTTCCTGCGGCTCGCTCCACGTTGCCCAAGTGCTCGGTGACAACGGAGGTATCTCCTACGTGTGCACGGCCTGCGGCCACAGCTGGAGCTGATCGATGGGCGCACACAGGAGGAAATGCGACTGGTGCGGCAGCGGCACCCCGATCGTCCGCGACATGGAACCCGTCAACGCCGACTACCAGTACTGGTGCGAGGAATGCGCACGGGCGCTGATCATAAAAGGCGACCCCATCGAGACCTACCGCGAGCTCGAGGGCGAGCCGATCTACGGCCGGCTCCTGGAGGAGCACTGCACGCTCAAGCGGTTCTACTCGTTCGTGACCGCCTGAGCGGTCGCCCGCCGACTCTCCGCCGCCCACACGGGCGCATCCGTCGAAATCGCCCATAAGGTGCGTCGGTCGGAAAGGATTTGGTGGTCAGCGCGGGGACCGGTAATGTTGTCGATGTCGCCGGGGGAACCCGGCGGAAACAGCAAGGGGCTATAGCTCAGTTGGTAGAGCGCCTGCATGGCATGCAGGAGGTCAGGAGTTCAATTCTCCTTAGCTCCACAGACAGGACCCCGTCCAAGTGGACGGGGTCTTCGCGTTGTTGACGACGCTTCGGTGCGTGGGCGGCACGACGGGCCATGAGCGCCTGCGAGGAGGGCGGGGGAAGGGAAAGGGCGGGCCCGCCCCTGGTCGGGGTGGCCCGCCCTCGCGTCGCCTCCGAGACGGCTCAGCGGCCGCTGCCCAGAGCCCGCCGGCCCCGGCCCTGGGAGAGGACCGGGAGGTTGCGGGACGGGGCGTTGCCGCGGGTGTCCTCCTCGATGCGCAGGGCCAGCGCCGGGCAGCGCCGCACCGCGCGCAGCGCCTTGGCCTCGGCGTACTGCGGGACCTTCGCCTGGGCGACGGTGGGGAAGCCGTCGGCGCCCAGCTGGAAGACCTCCGGGAGGATGTCGGCGCACAGGCCGTGGCCCCGGCACAGCGTCCAGTCGACGAAGATCTTCTGGCGGCTCGCGCCGGAGTCCTCCTGGCCGGCCCCGCCCGGGAGGCCCGTCGGTGCCCTGCCGCCCTCGAACAGCGGCAGGACGCCTTCCACGGGCCGCCCGCAGCCGTTGCCGAGGACATGGGCGGCGAGGTCGTCGGTGAAGGCCTTGATGGTCGACTCCAGGAACATCGCGGAGCCGTCGGGGTGCGAGCACGCCCCGCGCCGCTTGACGTTCTTGGCGACCTGCTTGAGTGCTTCGAGGGCGGCCGGTCCGCCGCCGTTGAGGATGTCCTCCATGCCGCGCGCGGCGGCCGGCAGACCGAGGTAGCAGGGACCGCACTGCCCCGCGCTCTCCTCGGCGAGCCACTTGGCGACCTGGAGCGACTCGCCGAGCGGGCAGGTGTCCTGGCTGATCGGCAGGATCGCGCCCGCGCCGAGCGCACCGCCCACCGCGTCCAGGGAGTTGCGGGAGACGATCGCCTCGTTGACCGTCGCCGCGTCGATCCACTTGCCGTGGTACCCGCCCGTCAGCACACCCTGCGGGACCGGCGGCGCGCCGGCGAGCTGCAGGATGTAGCGCAGCGGCACACCGGTCGGGGCCTCGATCACCATGGGCCGGGCGACCGCGCCGGAGACGGTGAGCATGACGGTGCCCGGCTCGTCGTACAGGCCGGTGTTGCCGTACCGCTCGGCGCCGATGCGGGCGCCGATGGCGAGCTGGGCGAAGGTCTCCGCGTTCGAGAGCAGGGTCGGCGCGCCTCCGACACCGCTCTTGGACGCACTGGTCTTGCGGCCGGGCGGGATCGCCGGGCCCCCGTCGATGGAACGGATCAGCGAGGCGGCCGCGCCGGTGACCATGCGGACCGGGTTGCGCTGCACGCTCGCGCGGATGGCCGCGCCACGCCGGTTGCCGAGGCCGCGCTCGGCGAGGGCGGCCTCCATCGAGCGCTCGGTGGATTCACGTGTCACCCCGATGACGAGCTGGCGGGCGCCCAGGGCCTCCGCGACCAGCAGGGCGCCGTCCAGGATGAGGTGCGGGGCACGGTTGATCAGCACCGTGTCCTTGCGGCAGGCGGGTTCGTCCTCACTGCCGTTGACGACCACGACGGGCCGGATGCCGCGCTTGATCGCCGACTCGGCGACCGAGCGCAGCTTCTTGTGGAACGGGAAGCCCGCGCCGCCCCTGCCCTTCAGATTGATCCGCTCGGAGAGCTGGGCCAACTGCTCCCCGCCCATGGGTTCGAGCGGACCGTGCACCTTCAGGTGCATGGGGAGATCGAGTCTCTCGACGAGGTCGAAGCCCGAGGTGAGCTGGGGGAGCCCCACCACACGGACTTCGGGGACGTCGGGAAGGGCCTCGTTCACTTAAAGCCTCCGGAAGGCGCGTTCCAGGGTTCGCCGGAGCCCGGCTGGTCGTACCCGGGCAGCGTTTCAGCAGCGGGACCGCTGTTGTACGTGTCGTTCGGGTTGTACGTGCCGTAGGGGGCGTTCGACTCAGCGGTTCCGTAGGAACTTTCCGGGACGCCCGTCGGATACGCCTGGCCCTGGTACGCCTGCCCCGGGTACGCCTGTCCGCCGAGGGTCTGGCCGCCCAGCGGCTGCCCGGCGAAGGTGTCCTGCATCGGGTCGTACGACGACGGGGGTGCCTCGCCGACCGGCGGCGGGGACGGGGACGGCCAGCGCGTGCCCGTGGCCGGACCCTCGTCGAGGCGGGGCATGGCCTGCGTGGGCTGCATGTCCAGCGGGGGCTGCTGCTGGGTCAGGTAGGGCGCCGTCGGCTCCGGGGAGCGCGGCGTCATCGACACCGCGCGGTAGGCCGCCGCGAAACCGGGGCCGTCGGCCGACGCGCCCGTGCGCGGCGGGGGGACGAGGGTGTCGCCCAGCGCGGGGCCCGGGGTCTGGCCGCCGAAGCCGGGCAGGGGGAACTGCCCGGTGTCCCGCTTCTGGGAGTCGCGCGGTCCGTCCTCGCGGCGACCGCCGGGGTCCTGGCGGGCGGCCCGGGACTTCACGAGCTCCTCGACCTCGGGGGGACGCTGACCGTCGGTGCCCAGGATGGCCGTGATGCGCTCGATGAACTGCCGCTTGACCGAACGGGGGGCCGCCCGCAGCAGCAGCGCCGCGGCCACCGCGACCAGGCCCAGCGAGTAGAGGGTGACGAAGATCGGCTTGGCCTCGCGACCCGCGTAGAGTCCGTGCACGAGCGCGAAGCACCAGGCCGCGTAGGCCAGCATGTGCATCGCCCGCCAGCGCGCAGCGACCTCCGCGGGCGAGGCGAAGTTGCTGCGCAGCGCGCCGGTGATGGCGACGAAGATCATCAGGGACCCGGCGGTCGCGCCGAAGCCGATGAGTGCGCCCGTACCCGTCACGCCGAGGGCGAAGGGGAACAGGGCGATCGCGGAGACGTGGTCCAGCGCCAGCTTGACGGTGACGTGGAGGACGAGGAACGCGACCGACGCGATGGCGGTCGTCCGGTGGACGGCCTGGCCGATGATCCGCTGGCGCACGCTGAGCAGGGTGCGGTCCTGGGCGACGAGTCCCCAGAGCACCGACAGGGTCAGCGACACCAGCGAGAGGACGCCCGCGCCGAAGTCGAGGAACTCCCGGTACGCGTCACCTCCGACCAGCACACTTACGGGTATCAGCAGCAGAGCGGCAGCGGTCGCGATCCCATAGGCCGAACGGCCGGTCTGGGGCAGCGAGCTGTTACTGCGACGAGGGTTCATGGGGGCAACTCCGAACAGTTCGGGAAAGCGGTCCCGTCGTCGAACTGTAAGTGGTGCCCAACCGAGCAGTAGGTGGTTTGAGTTATTGCGCTGTTATCGAGGGCCAATCTCACATCGGTGATGTCCTTTAGGGGTCGTTACGCGAAGTAAGATTTGAACTTTATTCAACTTTTTTGGCCGGATCGAGTGGCTGACACACCGCTGGTTCCTGCCTCATGATGGCCCGGAACCTCGTCGCGACGGCTGTGGGCCCTGGGGTACCCTGGCCCCATGCGTGCCGTACGCCTTCTGCTTAGCGAGCCGCGCTGATCAGTCCCGACCGCCGATGAACGGCGTGGTCGGCATCGGCGCGGCGTCCCCTCCTGTGCGAGGGGATTTTTCGTTTCCGGACGACACCCACCGCTGGCAGAGACGATCGATGGAGCTTTGAGGATCATGAGCGAGACGAACCCCACTGCCGCAGGTGCGTCGGTGGATGCCGCGCCGCACCGCTACACGGCCGCCGTCGCGGCCGAGATCGAGGCACGCTGGCAGGACTTCTGGGACGCCGAGGGCACCTACGCGGCACCCAATCCCAAGGGTGACCTGGCGGGCGACCCGGAGCTGGCCGCCCGGCCCAAGAAGTTCATCATGGACATGTTCCCCTACCCCTCCGGCGCGGGCCTGCACGTCGGTCACCCGCTGGGGTACATCGCCACCGACGTCTTCGCCCGCTACCAGCGGATGACCGGCCACAACGTCCTGCACACCCTGGGTTTCGACGCCTTCGGCCTGCCCGCAGAGCAGCACGCCGTGGCCACCGGCGAGCACCCCCGGGTCACCACCGAGGCAGCCATCACCAACATGAGGTCCCAGCTGCGCCGGCTGGGCCTGGGCCACGACAAGCGCCGGTCGTTCGCCACGATCGACCCGGACTACTACAAGTGGACCCAGTGGATCTTCCTGCAGATCTTCAACTCCTGGTACGACGACGAGGCGCGCAAGGCCCGCCCCATCGCCGAACTGGTCGCCCAGTTCGAGTCGGGTGAGCGCGCGGTACCCGGCGGGCGCTCCTGGAACGAGCTGAGCGCCGTCGAACGCGCCGACCTCCTGGGCGAGTACCGCCTGGCCTACGCCTCCGACGCGCCGGTCAACTGGTGCCCCGGCCTGGGCACCGTCCTGGCCAACGAGGAGGTCACCGCCGACGGCCGCTCCGAGCGCGGCAACTTCCCCGTCTTCAAGGCCAAGCTGCGCCAGTGGAACATGCGGATCACGGCGTACGCCGACCGCCTGCTGGAGGACCTGGAGGAGCTGGACTGGCCCGAGGCCATCAAGCTGCAGCAGCGCAACTGGATCGGACGCTCCGAGGGCGCCCGCGTCGACTTCCCGATCGACGGCGAGCACATCACCGTCTTCACCACGCGCCCCGACACGCTGTTCGGCGCCAGCTACATGGTCCTGGCCCCCGAGCACCCGCTGGTCGACCGGTTCACCCCGGCCGCCTGGCCCGAGGGCACCCGCGACGTGTGGACCGGCGGGCACGCCACCCCCGCCGAGGCCGTCTCCGCCTACCGCGCCCAGGCCGCCTCGAAGTCCGACGTCGAGCGGCAGGCCGAGGCCAAGGACAAGACCGGCGTCTTCACCGGCTCCTATGCCACCAACCCCGTCAACGGCGAGAAGATCCCCGTCTTCATCGCCGACTACGTCCTGATGGGCTACGGCACCGGCGCCATCATGGCCGTCCCCGCGCACGACGCGCGCGACTTCGCGTTCGCGCGCGCCTTCGAGCTGCCGATCACCTGCGTCGTCGAGCCGACGGACGACCGGGGCACGGACACGTCGACGTGGGACGACGCCTTCGTCTCGTACGACGCGAAGATCGTCAACTCCACCGGTGAGGGCGTCTCCCTGGACGGCCTGGGCGTCGTCGAGGCGAAGGCACGCGTCACCGAGTGGCTGGAGCGGTCCGGCATCGGTGAGGGCACCGTCAACTTCCGCCTGCGCGACTGGCTGTTCAGCCGCCAGCGCTACTGGGGCGAGCCCTTCCCGATCGTCTACGACGAGGACGGCGTCGCGCACGCCCTGCCCGAGTCGATGCTGCCGCTGGAGCTGCCCGAGGTCGAGGACTACTCGCCGCGCACCTTCGACCCGGACGACGCCGACACCCAGCCCGAGACGCCGCTGTCGCGGAACGAGGAGTGGGTCGACGTCACGCTGGACCTGGGCGACGGCCCCCGCAGGTACCGGCGCGAGACCAACACGATGCCCAACTGGGCCGGTTCCTGCTGGTACGAGCTGCGCTACCTGGACCCGCACAACGACCGGCAGATGGTCGACCCCGAGATCGAGCGCTACTGGATGGGCCCCGGCGAGGGCCGGCCGCACGGCGGTGTCGACCTGTACGTCGGCGGCGCCGAGCACGCCGTGCTGCACCTGCTGTACGCGCGCTTCTGGTCCAAGGTCCTGTTCGACCTGGGGTACGTCTCGTCCGCCGAGCCCTTCCACAAGCTGTTCAACCAGGGCATGATCCAGGCGTTCGTCTACCGCGACAGCCGTGGCTTCGCGGTGCCGGCCGCCGAGGTGGAGGAGCGCGACGGCGCGTTCTACTACCAGGGCGAGCAGGTCAGCCGTCTGCTGGGCAAGATGGGCAAGTCCCTGAAGAACGCGGTCACCCCGGAGTCCATCTGCGAGGAGTACGGCGCCGACACCCTGCGTCTGTACGAGATGGCGATGGGCCCGCTGGACGTCTCCCGGCCGTGGGACACGCGCGCGGTGGTGGGCCAGTTCCGGCTGCTGCAGCGGCTGTGGCGCAACATCGTCGACGAGGCGACCGGTGAGGTCACGGTCGTCGACGCGGAGCCCGGCGAGGACACGCTGCGGGCGCTGCACAAGGCGATCGACGGTGTGCGCCAGGACCTGGAGGGCCTGCGCTTCAACACGGCGATCGCCAAGGTCACCGAGCTGAACAACCACCTGACCAAGGCGGGCGGCCCCGTCTCGCGGTCCGTCGCCGAGGCCCTGGTCCTGCTGGTCGCGCCGCTGGCCCCGCACATCGCCGAGGAACTGTGGCGCAAACTGGGCCACACCGAAACCGTCGTCCACCAGGACTTCCCGGTTGCCGACCAGGCGTACGTCGTGGACGAGGCCGTCACCTGCGTCGTCCAGATCAAGGGCAAGGTCAAGGCGCGTCTGGAGGTCTCGCCGGCCATCTCCGAGGAGGAGCTGGAGAAGGTGGCCCTGGCCGACGAGAAGGTGGTCGAGGCGCTTGCCGGGGCACCGATCCGCAAGGTGATCGTGCGTGCGCCGAAGCTGGTGAACATCGTCGTGTGACGTGTGACGTGTGACGTGTGACGTGTGACGTGGGCCGGGGCGTCGGGGGCGCCGGCGGCCCCGGTGCACTCGGCGCCCCGGTGCGGCAGGGCTGTGCGGCGTATCGGCTGTGCGGCTGTACGGCTCCGAGGGTGGCGGTGCGGTCGCTCGGGGTGATCCCCTACGGGCAGGTTCGGGGTTCCGCTGGAACTGTGGACCTGCCCGTTGCGTTTACCGTGGAGGAGCGCCGCCGTATGTGGCGTGCCGGTCGAAGGAGGAGCGCGCCGTGGAAGCCGTGATCGCAATCGTCGCCCTGCTCTTCGTGCTGTGCGTGGTGCTGGGCGCCTACGTCACGGTGAAGGCGGTCGGCGCGGCCAAGCGCGGCGTGGACCGTACGATCACCCAGGCCAAGCGGACGGTCGAGGACACCACCCTGCGCGCCAGGAGCCTCGCCCAGCCCGGCCCCGTCGGACAACTGGCGGACCTGCGTCTGAGGTTGCGCACCTCCATGCGGGCCACCCAGGAGGCGCTCCAGGCGGGAGCCGGCGAGGACGGCTCCCTGAAGGAGTCCCTCACCCTGTTCCAGCAGCTCAGTCGGCACGGCCGCGAGCTGGACGGCGAGCTCAGGCGCCTGGAGGCCGAGCCGGACCGCACCAAGCTGGCCCAGCGGCTGCCCGACCTGCGCACCCGCACGGAGAAGGTCATCAAGTCGGCCGACCACCTGCGCTGGGCGGCCCACGACCGAGCCCGCAAGTTCGCCGAGGACGACCTGGAGACGCTCAGCGCCCAGATCGACGTCGAGGCAGGCGCGCTGCGGCACTGGACCACCGACGCGACCGAGCCCGCGCACGTCTGGCCCGAGGCGCCGAAGCCCGAGCCGACCGCTTCCGGCGGACAGACGTGGCAGGAGACCCCCGAGGCCCGCGCCGCCGAGCAGCCGCCCCGGCCGGCGATCACCCCTCCGGGACCGCGCCAGACGTACCCGTGGCAGAAGAAGCCGCGCCCGGAGAGCACGACTTGATGCGGTGCGCCACGGCGCGGCGTGGTGGCGAGGCGGTCGGTGGGGCCGGGCTGCCGTCGGTGGGACCTGGCGGGTAACCTCCAGCTCATGTCCCGCCATGTCGCGATCGTCACCGATTCAACGGCCTACCTGCCGCCGCAGACGATGGAGCGCCACGGCATCATCGCGGTGCCGTTGACCGTGGTCCTCGGCGATCAGGCGCTGGAGGAGGGCACCGAGATCTCGGCCCGCTCCCTGGCCCAGGCACTGCAGAAGAGACGGCCCGTCACCACCTCCCGCCCCAGCCCCGAGCTGTTCGCGGAGACCTACCGCACGATGGCCGAGGCGGGCGCCACGGGCATCGTGTCGCTCCACCTCTCCGCCGAGTTCTCCGGCACGTACGACGCCGCCGTGCTGGCGGCGCGCGAGGCGCCCGTGCCGGTGCGCGTCGTGGACACCGGGATGGTGGCGATGGCCCTCGGGTTCTGCGCGCTGGCCGCCGCGGAGGCCGCGGAGGCGGGTGGCACGGTCGACGAGGCCGTCACGGCCGCAGAGAAGCGGGCGGCGGGTACGTCCGCGTTCTTCTACGTCGACACGCTCGACTATCTGCGCCGGGGCGGCCGGATCGGCGCGGCGCAGGCACTGTTCGGCTCCGCGCTCGCGGTGAAGCCGCTGCTGCAGCTGGACGGCGGCCGCATCGAGATGCTGGAGAAGGTCCGCACGGCCTCCCGGGCGATCGCCCGCCTGGAGGAGATCGTCGCCGAGCGGGCCGGTGGCGCGCCGGTCGACATCGCCGTCCACCATCTCGCCGCGCCCGAGCGGGCGTCGGCGCTCGCGGAGCGGCTTCGCGAGCGGGTTCCGGGGCTCGCCGATCTGCATGTGAGCGAGGTCGGAGCGGTCATCGGGGCGCACACCGGGCCCGGGTTGCTGGCAGCGGTCGTTTCTCCTCGGTGACGGGTGACGGGTGACGGGTGACGGGTGACGGGTGACGGGTGACGGGTGACGGGTGACGGGTGACGGGTGACGGGTGACGGGTGACGGGTGACCCGCGGCTGTTGATCGTCGTCGGTGAGGCTTGTCGCTCGTATGGGTGGCGGAGTTGTCCACAACTGGGTAGTAATCCACGGGAATCGAGCAAGATCATCATGGGTGTGCGGTCTTGCCCCATCCTCGTCGCATGGCACTTCGATCACGTTCACGTACCGCGACAGTCACCAGTGGGCCGGGCCGGGGGCCGTCCTCCGACGGCCGCGTCCGCAACCGCGCCCGAGGGCCCAGGGGCCGCCGTGCCGGCCGCCACCGGGCCACGGCGCAGACGCTGAGGCTCCGCGCGGAGTCGCTCTTTCCGGACAGGCCCGCCGAGCCGAGGGAGTTGGGGCACGGCCCGCCGGGCGGGCGGAGGGGTGGGGCGACTGCGGGGACCGGAGACGCCGAGCCCGAGGATGCGGTCGCCGGCTGCGCCGGGGGCGGGGACACCTTGGACGCGGGTGTGAGGGGCGGCTGGCGGGATCGGATCGGACCGGCCGTCCGGGAGCGGCTGCCGTTGTGGTTGCAGGCGCGGTGCGGCATCGAGCGCAAGAGCGTGGTCGCGCTGAGCGTGGTGCTGGTCGTCGCCGCGGTCTTCGCGGGGCAGCACTTCTGGGCCGGACGGACCCAACCGGTGAGCGCCCCCGAGGTCGTCCGGGCGGGAACCCCGTCGGCTGCGTCGGCCCCGGCGGCGTCGTTCGGCGAGGAGGGCGGTGGCCCGGTGGCCGGAGCGGGTGCTTCGACCGGGTCCGGCGCGCCCACCGCCGGACCCTCGATCGTCGTGGACGTCAGAGGGAAGGTCCGCCGCCCCGGTGTCCAACGGCTCCCGGCCGGTTCCCGTGTGGCCGACGCGCTGCGGGCCGCGGGCGGAGTGCGCTCCGGCGCGCACACCGACGGGCTCAACCGCGCCCGCCTCCTGGTCGACGGCGAGCAGGTCCTGGTCGGCGGTCCGGCAGGGGTGGGAGCGGGTGCGGGCGGGGGTGCGGGGGTGGGCGGCGTGGCCGGATCCGTGGCCGGCGGAGCGGTCGCCGGAGCGGGCCCCGCGACACCTGTCTCGCTCAGTACCGCCACCGTGGAGCAACTCGACACGCTGCCCGGCGTCGGCCCCGTCCTCGCGCAGCACATCATCGCGTACCGCACCGAGCACGGCGGCTTCCGCTCGGTCGACGAACTGCGCGAGGTGAACGGCATCGGCGACCGCCGCTTCGCCGACCTACGGAACCTCGTACGGCCATGAGCGCGCGGGAGCCAGGAGAGCCGAGGGCCGCCGAGACGCGGGTCGGTGCGCGTGTCGAGTCGCGTACGGGAGTGGTGCGGGCGGGCCCGCGGCGGCCGACCGTGCACGCGGCCTCCGGGCATCGGCTCGGCGTCGCCCATCCGAGGCAGGAGGGCCCGACGGACCTGCGTCTCGTGCCACCGGCGCTGGCGGCATGGGGGACGGCGGCGCTGATGGTGCACGCCTCCACCGGGTGGGTCGTCGGCGTGGTCGCGGTCGGCCTGGCCGCGGGGGCCGGGCTGCTCGTCGCCCACCGAGGGCGGGGGCGGGCGTCGAGGGCGGGGTGGCGGCAGCCTCGTGTCAGGCCGGAATCCCGAGTGGAGCAGGAGTCCCCAGCGGTTCCTGAACCACCGGCGGGCCCGGAGCCGAGGGGCGGTCCGGAGCCGAGGGGCGGTCCCGCGTCGCAGGCGGGCCCGGAGTCAGAGGTCGGCCCGGTGCCGGGGGTGAGCCGGGTGCCGTACCGGATGCCGTTCTGCTCCGCAGCCGCGAAGGCGTCCGTCGCCGCCGTACTGCTCTGTGTCGCCGCCTCTGCTGCCTCCGCCGGGCTGCACGGGGCGGATCTGCGGCGCGGCCCGGTTCCCCGGCTGGCCGAGCGGTACACGCCGGTCACCGCCGAGGTCGAGCTGACGTCCGATCCCCGGCTCACCCGCCCTCGCGTCAACGGCGCTCACGCGGCCCCGACGGCCGTGCTCCTCCCGGCCGAGGTACGGAGGGTGAGGGGCCCGGACGGGACCGTGGTGGACACACGGACACCGGTGCTGGTGATCGTCGACGTGGCACGGCGGTCGTCGTCGGGGGAGAGGGGCCGTTCGCCGTGGCTGAAGCTACTGCCGTCGACGCGGGTGCGGGTGGCCGCGCAGGCCGTGCCGGCCCTGGCCGGGGGAGACCGGGTCGCGGCGATGCTGCGGGTGCGCGGCGGCAGGCCCCCGGAGGTGGTGGAGGAGGCGAGTGCGGCGCAGCGGCTCGCGGGGCGGTTGCGGGCGGGGCTGCGCGAGGCGACGGACGGGCTGGACGGGGACGCGCGGGCGTTGTTGCCGGGGTTCGTCGTGGGGGACACCTCGCGGGTCCCTGCCGAGTTGGACGAGGCATTCAAGGCGACCGACCTCACTCATCTCCTGGCGGTCAGCGGCGCCAACTTCACCATCCTGCTGGCCCTGTTCATCGGGCCGCCGGGGCTCGCCCAGCGGGCGGAGCGGCGGGGGCTCGCGCCCCGGCTGGGGATCCCGTTGAGGGCGACGGCGCTGGCCGGCGGTGCCCTGACGCTCGGTTTCGTGATCGTGTGCCGACCGGAGCCGAGCGTGGTGCGGGCGGCGGCCTGCGGGTCGATCGCGCTGCTCGCCCTCGCGACCGGGCGCCGCAGATCGCTCGTCCCCGCGCTGGCGACGGCCGTGCTGCTGCTGGTGCTGTACGACCCGTGGCTGGCCCGGAGTTACGGCTTCCTGCTGTCCGTGCTGGCGACCGGGGCCCTGCTCCTGCTCGCCCCGCGGTGGAGCGCGGCGCTCCAGCGGCGTCGGGTGCCGCCCCGTCCGGCCGAGGCGCTGGCGGCGGCGGGGGCCGCGCAGGCGGTGTGCGCGCCGGTCGTGGTGGTGCTGTCGGCGAAGGTGAGCCTGGTGGCGGTGCCGTGCAATCTGCTGGCGGAGTTCGCCGTGGCGCCGGCGACGGTGCTGGGGTTCGCCACGCTGGCGGTGGCGCCGATCGCGATGCCCGTGGCCGAACGCATCGCCTGGTGCGCGAGTTGGCCCGCAGGGTGGATCGCGGACATCGCGCGCGCGGGTGCCTCCCTGCCGGGAGCGGGGGTCGACTGGCCGGGCAGTTCGACGGGCGCGGCACTGCTGGCCCTCGTCACGGTGGTGGCGGTGTTCGTCGGGCGGCGGCTGCTGGGCCGCCCATGGCTGGTGGGAGCCTGCCTGGTGGTGTTCCTGCTGGCGGTGGTGCAGCCGCCGCCCCTGGCCAGGGTGATCACGGGGTGGCCGCCGCCCGGTTGGCGGTTCGTGATGTGCGACGTCGGGCAGGGCGACGCGACCGTGCTGGCGGCGGGCGACGGCAGAGGGGTCGTCGTGGACGCCGGCCCGGACCCGGTCCTGGTCGACCGCTGTCTGACGGCCCTCGGCATCACCGAGGTCCCTCTCGTGGTCCTCACCCATTTCCACGCCGACCATGTGGCCGGGTTGCCGGGGGTGCTGCGAGGGCGTGCGGTGGGGGCGATCGAGACGACCGGGTTCGAGGAGCCCGTGGAGCAGGCCGAGTTCGTGCACAGGGAGGCGGCGGCCCGGCGGATCCCGGTGACCCGGGCCGTCGCCGGGCAGGAACGACGCACGGGGGGCCTCGCGTGGCGGGTGCTGTGGCCGCCGGGCGACGCGGCCGTCCCGGACGGGCCGAACGACGCCAGCGTGACCATGCTGGTCCGCTCCGCCGGGCTGACCCTGCTGCTGCTCGGTGATCTCGAACCGCCCGCGCAGCGGGACCTGTCGAGATCCCCGGCGGTCGCGGAGGTGGCGGCGGTGGACGTGGTGAAGGTCGCCCACCACGGGTCGGTCTATCAGGACCCGGACCTGATACGGGTGATGGCCCCGCGGCTGGCACTCATCTCGGTGGGCGCCGACAACCCCTACGGCCACCCGGCGCCGAGCACGGTCGCGGCGCTGCGGGACGGGGGCGCCACGGTGCTGCGTACGGACGAGGACGGCGCGATCGCCGTCGCGGGTACGGCCGAGGAACTGCGGGTGGCGAGAGACTGAGGTCATGGATACCGCAGAGCTGGACGCCTACCTTCGCCGCATCGGAGCCGAGCACCCGGCCTGGCCCACCGTGGACGTACTGCGTGAACTGCACCTGCGCCATCTGCGGACGGTGCCCTTCGAGAACCTGTCGATCCACCTCGGGGAGGAGATCGTGCTGGAGGAGAAGCGGCTGCTCGACAAGATCGTGGGGGAGCGCAGGGGCGGGTTCTGCTACGAACTGAACGGGCTGTTCGGCGCGATGCTCGCGGCGCTCGGCTTCGACGTGACACTGCTCGCGGCGCGGGTCTACGGCGACGAGAAGAGCCTGGGCATCCCGTACGACCATCTCGCGCTGCGGGTGCGGACGGTGGACGGGGGTGACTGGCTGGCCGATGTGGGGTTCGGGACGAACAGCCACTGTCCGCTGGAGTTCGGGGGGAGAGGGGAGCAGGAGGATCCGGCGGGCACGTTCCGTGTGGTGGAGGCGGACCGGCAGAGCGGGGCGCGGGAGTTCGGGGACCTGGATGTGCTGCGGGACGGCAAGCCGCAGTACCGGCTGGAGGTGCGGTCGCGGGTTCTCGGGGACTTCGTGGCCGGGGCCTGGTGGCACAGCACCTCGCCGGCCTCGCACTTCACCCAGTCACTGGTCTGCTCGCGGCTCGGTGACGACGGGGGCCGGATCACGCTCAGCGGGCGCACCCTCACGGTCACGTCCCTGGAAGGTGAGAAGGAGGTGACCGAGCTGGGGACGGACGAGGAGGTCCTGGCGGTGTACCGGGAGCGGTTCGGGATGGAGTTGGGGCGGGTGCCGCAGGTGCGCGGGGCGGTGTAGGCGCGCGGGGCGGCGTGGGGCTGTGCGGGGCGGACGCCAGCGGGCGGCGGCCGGGTCGGGTCGGGTGTGGGGTGCCGGGCGGGGGCGGCGGGTGGGTCGCGGAAAATGGGGGCGTGAGCGATGTGAGACATGTGCTGGTGCTGCCCGATCGTGACGCCGCGGAAGAGGCGGCGGAGGCTCTCGGGGAGCGGTTCGGGCTGGCCGAGGAGCCCCAGCTGGTGCGGGACGCGCTGGCCGGGGAGGACGACGCTGAGGACGCCCAGTGGCTGCTGGTGCTGCGCGACGAGGACGGACGGCTCGATCCGGTGGCGCTGGACGAGTTCGCGGGGGAGTGGGAGGGGTGGCGTGAGGAGCCGTAGGGCTCGTTGTCGGTGCCCCGTGGGATGCTGTGCGTGATGGCCAAGAAGACCGCTCACGATGATCCCCTCGCCTCCGTCACCCTCGCCGTGGGCCAGGAGGAGCTGCTCCTCGACCGGGCCGTGCAGGAGGTGGTGGCCGCCGCCAGGGCCGCCGACGCCGACACGGACGTGCGGGACCTCACCTCGGACCAGTTGCAGCCGGGCACGCTCGCGGAGCTGACGAGCCCCTCGCTGTTCGCCGAGCGGAAGGTCGTGGTCGTGCGCAACGCGCAGGACCTGTCGGCCGACACCGTCAAGGACGTGAAGGCGTATCTGGGTGCCCCGGCCGAGGAGATCACCCTCGTGCTGCTGCACGCGGGCGGCGTCAAGGGCAAGGGGCTGCTGGACGCGGCGCGCAAGGCGGGGGCGCGGGAGGTGGCCTGCCCGAAGATGACGAAGCCGGCGGAGCGGCTGGCGTTCGTGCGGGGGGAGTTCCGGACGCTCGGGCGGTCCGCGACGCCGGAGGCGTGCCAGGCGCTGGTCGACGCGATCGGCAGCGATCTGCGCGAGCTGGCTTCGGCGGCCTCGCAGCTGTGCGCGGATGTCGAGGGGACCATCGACGAGGCCGTGGTCGGGCGGTACTACACCGGGCGGGCCGAGGCGTCGAGTTTCGAGGTCGCCGACCGGGCCGTCGAGGGACGGGCGGCGGAGGCGCTGGAGGCGCTCAGGTGGTCGCTCTCCACGGGGGTGGCACCGGTGCTGATCACCAGCGCGCTGGCACAGGGCGTCCGGGCGATCGGGAAGCTGTCGTCCGCGCGGGGCGGCAGACCGGCGGACCTGGCGCGGGAGCTGGGCATGCCGCCGTGGAAGATCGACCGGGTGCGGCAGCAGATGCGGGGCTGGACGCCGGAAGGTGTCGCCGTCGCGATGCGGGCCGTCGCCGAGGCCGACGCCGGGGTCAAGGGCGGCGGGGACGACCCCGAGTACGCGCTGGAGAAGGCGGTCGTGACCATCGCCCGAGCGGCGCGGTCCCGCCGGGGGTGAGCGCGCCGCCCTCGCCTGGCGCGAGGGAGCACGGAGTGGTTGCCGTGGCCTGCCCACTGCCCACTGCGCAACGCGAGAACCCGGCACCATGAGAACCCCACAACACGAGAACCCCACAACACGAGAACCCCACAACACGAGGACCCCGCAGCACGAGGACCCCGTCGTCCTCCCTGGGGAAGGGCGGGCGACGGGGTCCTCGGTTCACGATGGTGGACTTGCACCCGCGTGGCGAACGCAGGCCGCGTGCAGGTCCGGGGGTGCCGGGCGGGAGCGGATGAGAGAGGGCCCGCTGCGAATCCGTCCGGCGGTCAGATCAAAGGTGAAGCTCAGCCCTTGAGGGTGGCGACCTTGGAAGCAAGCGCCGACTTCTTGTTGGCGGCCTGGTTCTTGTGGATGACGCCCTTCGAGACGGCCTTGTCGAGCTGACGCGCGGCAGCGCGCTGGTACTCGGTGGCCTTCTCGACGTCACCCGCGGCAGCGGCCTCACGGGCCTTGCGGATCGCGGTCTTGAGCGACGACTTGACGGCCTTGTTGCGAAGGCGCGCCTTCTCGTTGGTCTTGTTCCGCTTGATCTGGGACTTGATGTTCGCCACGAATGAGCCTTTTCAGCTACTGGCGACCGAGGACATGCAGGGCATGCGGGCCCCGGGCACCTTTGGTTTTCTTTGGGATGTGCCTCCTGCAGAGAGGGCATGAGACACAGCCACCCAGGCTACCAGTGGCTCCGCGAGTGGCCCAAACCCGCCCCAGCCCCGCGCCCGTGGGACCATGGAGCCTACGTACAGACCCGGTAGACCCCGTTCGTACAGACCCGCTAGATCCGACCCGAGACCGCAGACGGCTGCGGACGCCTCAAGAATCAGGACCCTGCGTGCCCGCGATCCCTAGCCATGTGCCCGAGCCGAGCCGTACCGACCCGGCTCTGATCCGCAATTTCTGCATCATCGCGCACATCGACCACGGCAAGTCCACGCTCGCCGACCGGATGCTCCAGCTGACCGGTGTGGTCGAGCAGCGGCAGATGCGTGCTCAGTACCTCGACCGCATGGACATCGAGCGTGAGCGCGGCATCACGATCAAGTCCCAGGCGGTGCGTCTGCCGTGGGCGCCGACCGGCGATCCGGGCAACACGCACATCCTCAACATGATCGACACCCCCGGGCACGTCGACTTCACCTATGAGGTGTCACGGTCGCTGGCCGCCTGCGAGGGGACCGTCCTCCTCGTGGACGCCGCGCAGGGCATCGAGGCGCAGACCCTCGCCAACCTGTACCTGGCGATGGAGAACGACCTCACGATCATCCCGGTGCTCAACAAGATCGACCTCCCGGCCGCCCAGCCGGAGAAGTTCGCCGAGGAGCTGGCGAACCTCGTCGGCTGCGACCCCGACGACGTGCTGCGGGTCTCCGCCAAGACCGGTGTCGGGGTCGACGCGCTGCTCGACAGGGTCGTCGCCGAGGTCCCCGCCCCGGTCGGCGTCAAGGACGCCCCGGCGCGCGCGATGATCTTCGACTCGGTCTACGACTCGTACCGGGGCGTGGTCACGTATGTCCGTGTCATCGACGGCCAGCTCAACAAGCGCGAGCGCATCAGGATGATGTCGACGGGCGCGACCCACGAGCTGCTGGAGATCGGTACGAACTCGCCCGAGATGCTGGGGGCCGACGGCCTCGGCGTCGGAGAGGTGGGCTACCTCATCACCGGTGTGAAGGACGTCCGCCAGTCCAAGGTCGGTGACACCGTCACCAGCCAGCAGAAGGGCGCCACCGAGGCGCTCGGCGGTTACAAGGACCCCAAGCCCATGGTCTTCTCCGGGCTGTACCCGCTGGACGGGTCCGACTACCCCGAGCTGCGCGAGGCCCTCGACAAGCTCCAGCTCAACGACGCCGCGCTCGTCTACGAGCCGGAGACGTCCGCCGCGCTCGGCTTCGGCTTCCGCGTCGGCTTCCTCGGGCTGCTGCACCTCGACGTGATCCGTGAACGGCTGGAGCGCGAGTTCGGCCTCGACCTGATCGCCACCGCCCCGAACGTGGTCTACCGCGTCGTCATGGAGGACGGCAGCGAGCACACGGTCACCAACCCGAGCGAGTTCCCCGAGGGCAAGATCTCGGAGGTGTACGAGCCCGTCGTGCGCGCCACGATCCTCGCCCCGTCCGAGTTCATCGGCTCGATCATGGAGCTGTGCCAGACCCGGCGCGGTGTCCTGCTCGGCATGGACTACCTCTCCGAGGACCGTGTCGAGATCCGGTACACCCTGCCGCTCGCCGAGATCGTCTTCGACTTCTTCGACCAGCTGAAGTCCAAGACCCGCGGCTACGCCTCCCTCGACTACGAGCCCACCGGCGAGCAGACGTCCAGCCTCGTCAAGGTCGACATCCTGCTGCACGGCGACAAGGTGGACGCGTTCTCCGCGATCACGCACAAGGACCAGGCGTACGCGTACGGGGTCCGGCTCGTCGCCAAGCTGAAGGAGCTGATCCCGCGGCAGGCGTTCGAGGTGCCGGTCCAGGCCGCCATCGGCTCCCGGGTGATCGCCCGCGAGACCATCCGCGCCATCCGCAAGGACGTCCTCGCCAAGTGCTACGGCGGTGACATCTCCCGGAAGCGGAAGCTGCTGGAGAAGCAGAAGGAGGGCAAGAAGCGGATGAAGATGGTGGGCTCTGTGGAGGTTCCGCAGGAGGCCTTCATCGCCGTGCTGTCCAGTGACGACAGCGCCGGCGGCGCCAAGGGCAAGAAGTAGCCACCTGGGGGAATCCCCGCAGGTGCCGGCGGTAGCCGTTGTTACCCCCGGAAACTTGGGCAGGATGCGGGCCCGTCGCGTTTCGGCGCGGCGGGCCCGCATGTCTTCGGGGTGCGGTGGCCGCGTGCTCGTACGGTCGTTCTCGATGGAAAGTGACGGCCCGCCGCCCCTTACGAACCAGCCAACCTCGCTCTACCCTGATCACCACTCGATGGTTACTCGCGAGTTAAACAACAGCCGCTTTGAGCCAGCCGCCCAGTCCATGCTGACCCTGCCGCACTGTCGCGGGCCCCGGAGGATGTCGTGAGCGACACACAGACCCTGATCGAGAACCGACCGCCGTCCATGGCGGCCCTCTTCCTGGAGCGTGTGGCGGCCACGCCGGACGCGGAGGCGTTCCGCTACCCGGTGCCGCCCGCCTCGGGCCAGGGACCTTCGGACTGGAAGCCGCTGACCTGGGCGGAGGCCGCCGCGCGGGTCGACGCCATCGCCGCCGGGCTGGTCGAGCTGGGGGTTCGGCCCGAGGAGCGCATCGCGCTGTCCTCCGCCACCAGGATCGAGTGGATCCTGTGCGACCTCGGCATCATGTGCGCCGGTGCCGCCAACACCACGATCTACCCGTCGACCAACGCCGAGGAATCGGCGTACATCCTGTCCGACTCCGCCAGCAAGATCCTCATCGCGGAGAACGCCGAGCAGTTGGAGAAGGCCCGGGAGAAGAAGGCCGAGCTGCCCGAGCTGACCCATGTGATCGTCATCGACCCCGAGGGCGCCGACCTCTCGGAGGACTGGATCCTCTCGCTCGCCGATCTGGAGAAGCGCGGGACGGCGTACCTGGAGAAGAAGCCCGACCTGATCAAGGAGAAGGTCGGCGCGATCACCAAGGACCAGCTCGCCACCCTCATCTACACCTCGGGCACCACCGGCCGCCCCAAGGGCGTGCGCCTGCCGCACGACAACTGGGCGTACATGGGCAAGGCCATCGCCGCGACCGGCCTGCTCAGCCCGGAGGACGTGCAGTACCTGTGGCTGCCGCTCGCGCACGTCATGGGCAAGGTGCTGCTCTCCGGGCACATCGAGGTCGGGCACGTCACCGCCGTCGACGGCCGCGTCGACAAGATCATCGAGAATCTGCCGGTCGTGCGTCCGACGTACATGGCCGCGGTCCCGCGCATCTTCGAGAAGGTCTACAACGGTGTCGCCGCGAAGGCCCGCGCGGGCGGCGCCGCCAAGTACAAGATCTTCCAGTGGGCGTCCGAGGTCGCCCGCGAGTACGCCAAGGTCAGCCAGGACAACTTCCGCCGCACCGGCACCGCGTCCGTGCCGTTCGGGCTGGAGGCCAAGCACAAGGTCGCCGACGCGCTGGTCTACAAGAAGCTGCGCGAGGCGTTCGGCGGGCGGCTGCGCGCCTGCATCTCCGGCTCGGTGGCCCTGGCACCCGAGATCGGCTTCTTCTTCGCCGGCGCGGGCATCCCCATCCTGGAGGGCTACGGCCTGACCGAGTCCTCCGCGGCGTCGTTCCTGAACCCCGGCGAGGCGTTCCGCACCGGCACGGTCGGCAAGCCGCTGCCCGGCTGCGAGGTGCGCATCGCCGACGACGGCGAGATCCTGCTGCGCGGCCCCGGCATCATGCAGGGCTACCACGGGCTGCCGGAGAAGACCGCCGAGGTCCTCGAGCCGGACGGCTGGTTCCACACCGGAGACATCGGCGAGCTGTCGCCCGACGGCTACCTGCGGATCACCGACCGCAAGAAGGACCTCTTCAAGACCTCCGGCGGCAAGTACATCGCCCCGACCGAGATCGAGGGCCAGTTCAAGGCGCTGTGCCCCTTCACGTCCAACGTCATGGTCATCGGCGCCGACCGCAACTTCTGCACGGCCCTCGTCGCCCTCGACGAGGCGGCCCTCCTCGGCTGGGCCAAGGAGAACGGCCTGGAGGGCAAGTCGTACGAGCAGATCATCGCGGCCCCGGCCACGGTGGAGCTGATCGAGGGGTACGTCACCCGGCTCAACCAGGGGTTGCAGCGGTGGCAGACCGTCAAGAAGTTCCGGCTGCTGCCGCGGGACCTGGACGTCGAGCACGGTGAACTGACGCCGAGCCTGAAGCTGAAGCGGCCGGTGGTGGAGAAGGAGTACCAGCACCTCATCGACGAGATGTACGCGGGAACCCGGGAGAAGTAGCGAGGTCAGCTGTCCGGGTCCCCGGTCACCAGGGAACGGAGTTCCTGGACCTGTGCGCGGGCCTCCGCCAGGTCCGGGGGCTCCTCGGACAGCTGCTTCTCCAGCGCGCCCAGCCGGGACAGGACCTGTTCCGCCTGCTCCTTCCGCCGTGCCCGCAGTGCCTCCAGTTCGCGGGTCTTGCGGTGCATCTCCAGGAAGACGCTGACCTTCGCGCGCAGGACCCAGGGGTCGAAGGGCTTGGTCAGGTAGTCGGCGGCGCCGGTGGCGTACCCGCGGAAGGCGTAGCCCATCTCGGCGTCCGTGCCGGTGAGGAAGATGATCGGGACGTCCTTGGTCTGGTCGATGCGCTTGAGGTTGGCCGCCGTCTCGAAGCCGTCCATACCGGGCATGCGGATGTCGAGGAGGACGACGGCGAAGCGCTGCCGGAGCAGGGCCTTCATGGCCTCCTCCCCGGAACGGGCCCGTACCAGCGGCTCGTTGAGCGACGCCAGGACGGCCTCCAGCGCGATCAGGTTGTCCTCCATGTCGTCGACGAGGAGGATGCCCGCGCATCCGTCGGCCCGGTCCTGAGTGGTCATGGTGAGGGTGCCTCGTTCTCTTCGGTGTGTTTTTTCTCGGGCGACGGCTCGACGCCCTCCGGGTCCAGGACGGCGCACACCACGGTGAGCAGTTGGTCGAGGTCCACCGGCCTGGGTACGCAGTCGTCGGCTCCCCGGGCGATGGACTTCTCGCGGTCGCGGGGCATCGCCTTCGCGGTCAGCGCGACGTTGGGCAGACCGGCCCAGCGGGGCGTGCGACGTCGCGGTGGCGCTGCATCAGGGCGGCCAGGCGGGCGAGGCTGGACTCCAGCCAGTCCATCGCGCGGGTTGTCTCGCGGAGGTTGGCCACCATCGGGTTGATGTTGTCCTTCAGCTCGGCGACCTCGCCGCGCGCCTCCACCGTGATCGAGCGGGACATGGCGCCCTGGGCCATCGCCGAGGCCACCTCGGCGATGGCGAGGGCCTGCGTGGTCGGGTTCGGTGCGAGTTCGCTCACGTTCGTCGTCTGACGCTTCCAGGTGCCGTACACGCCCTCGACCCGGGCCTGCCCGCCGAGCTGCCCCTCCGAGCCGGCCTCGGGGGCCACCCGGGTCAGCTCACAGGTGAACAGCGGCAGTTGGTCCACCATCTGGTTCACCACGCGGCCCGAACGACGTGAATCGCCCCGTAGTCGCCGGATGCCGTCGTGCAGGTCGACGCGCTGGGTCAGGTCACCGCAGGCCACCGCGTCCAGCACCCGGGTGGCGTTCGCCGCGGGGGCGACCAGTGCGTCGAGCGTCTGGTTCACGTCGCCGACGCGGGTCGCCCACGCGCCCTGGCCGGGGTCGGCGGAGAGCCGCTCGTCCAGCCTGCCGTGCCGCACCGACTCCCGCTTGACGCGCTGCACTTCGCCGCCGACGTGGATGCTGCGGTCGGTGATCCGGTTGAAGAGGGCGCACCGTTCCGCCGCCGGTGCGGGACCCGTCTCCGGGGTCTTGACGAAGGTGCCGTCGCGCGCCGCCGTCATGGCGGCGGTGAGCGCGCGCAGGTCGGACACCCGGATCAACGCGTCCGTTCCGCTGTCTTTTTGACCGTCTTCGAGCGCCCGCGTAGCACTTTTCTCACTCATGGTTGCCCACTTCGGTGACTCGGCGCTTATGAGTGTGGCCAGTCTGTCACCCTTTCCCTGCAGCCTGAGGCCCAATCGTCCGAACTTCTCAGGGAGCCGCTCAGTGGGGGCCATACCGACGCAACGGGAGACCGTGCCAGGTTCTCCTGACGCGCCCGCGCACCCGGACGACGGGAGCGCCCCGGAGGGGCACGCCGGAGCCGCTTATGCCGGTTCCGTGCGCGCCGGAGCCGGCCTGTGCACGGTGGCGCGGTTGTCGCTGCCGGGAGGGCCGCTCGCGCCCGGAGCCGCCCGGCGCTTCGTCGGCAACGTGCTCCAGGAGTGGGCGGATCACGAACTCCCGGGCACCGCGGCGTTCGGCGGCCGGCTCGTCGAGGACGCGCTCGTCGTGGTCAGCGAACTGGTCACCAACGCGGTCGTCCACGCCGGTACCGACGTCGAAGTGCTGTGCCGCCACGACCGCGACGACCGCACCGCCGCGGGCTGGCTCGTCGTCGAGGTCTCCGACCACCATCCCTCCCGCGCGGTACGCGACGAGGGCCCCGCCCGCCCGTACCTCGTCGAACGTCTTTACGGGGCCGCCGAGTACGGCCGGGGTCTGCGCCTCGTCGCGGCGGTCTCCGAGGCGTGGGGCATCACCTACCGGACCGGCACGAAGACCGTCTGGGCCCGGCTGTCGGTGGAGGGGGCGCTGGCGGTGGACGAGGGGGATGAGGGGGGCGATGGAATCCAGGGGGCCGCGGGCGGGCAGGGCCTTGGCGGAGTCGGGGGCGTCGCGGGAGTCGGGGTCGGGGGAGCTGCAGGGCTCGGGGGTGTCCGCGGATTCGGGGAGACGAGCGGGGGGTTGGGGACGAGCGACGGGTTGGGGACGGGGGCGTACGCCGGTCCTGAGGGCCATGGCGCCGGGGCGTACGCCGGTGTCGTGGAGCGGCAGGACGCGGGCGCCGAGGCCTACCCCGCCGGGCCTGGGGGCGGGGACGCGCGGGGGCACGCCGGTGAGGTCGGGCTCGGGCCCGAGGGCGAGCGGGGGCAGGGACGTGAACCCGAGGGGGTGGGCGACGGCCCGGAGACGGTTGGCCCGGTCGGCCTGGTGAACCCGGTGAACCCTGGCGGCTCCGTCGGCTTCCAGGACCCCGAGGACCACATCGGCTCGACCGGCCCGGTCGTCCAAGAGCCTGCCGATCTCATCGCGCCGGTTCCCCGGCGTTCGGTGGAGGGGGACCCGGAGTGGCTGAACCGGGGCGCCCTCTCGTTCCTCGCGGAGGCGTCGGACCTGCTCGCCGGACAGCTCGACGAGGACCTCGTCGCCGCGCTCGCCGGACAGCTCCTGGTGCCCCGCCTGGCCGACTGGTGCGCGGTGTGGCTGGAGGACGAGACTCTCGGCTGGCGCGGCTCCGACGGCTCGACCGGCCCCGCGCCCCGGCTCGCCCGGGTCTGGCACGGCAGCGAGAACCGCATCGAGGACCTCCGCAGGGCCCTGGAGCAGGACCCGCCGAGGCTCCCCGAGTCGGTGCGGTCGCGAGCGGTTCCGGTGCCGTGGCCACGGATGGGCGGCACGGGGGGTACCGGGGCCACGGGCACCTCGGGGAGTCCGGCCACCTCGGCGGACGGGACCGGCGACGGCACGGCTGGAGGGTTCCGAGGTCCCCACGAGGTCCGCAGGGCCCTGCCGGGCACGCTCACTCTCTCGGAGACAGTGGGAAGTTCGGGCGCTCCGGGAAGTGCGGGTGCACCAGGAAGCACGGGCGCGCCCGAGAGCGCGGCGGTGGCCGGGGCGGCTCCCGCGCCGCGGCGGGCCGGTGGGTCGGGGGCGCCGTCCGGGGGTCGGCGCGACGCGGCACCCGGAGCCGGTCCGGAGGGCGGGGCGGCGCTCGCGTACCGGTTGATCGCCGGTGGGCGGCCCCTCGGCACGCTCGTGATCGGCCGCGCCGGGCTGCTCCGCTTCCCCGACGAGGTGACCGGGCTAGTGGAGGACCTCAGCCGCCGCATAGCGCTGGCGATCGGGGCGGCCCGGCAGTACGCCCGCCAGGCCACCATCAGCCGTATCCTGCAGCGCGGGCTGCTCCCGGGCGCGGTCGCCGAGATCCCCGGTGTCACCAGCGCCCTCGTGTACGAGCCGCGCGACAAGGGCGGGCCCAGCGGCGACTTCTACGACCTGTTCCCGGCGGGCCGGGGGCGCTGGTGCTTCGCCCTCGGCGACGTCCAGGGCAAGGGCCCCGAGGCCGCCGTCGTCATCGGCCTGGCCCGGCCCTGGCTCCGGCTGCTCGCCCGCGAGGGCTACGGCGTCGCCGACGTGCTCGACCGCCTCAACCAGCTCCTCCTCGACGACGCCACCGAGACGGCCGACGCCGCCGCGCGGGCCCTGGTCACGGCGGGCGATCCCGGCCTCGTCGACCCCGAGGTGTCCCAGACCCGTTTCCTCTCCCTCCTGTACGGCGAACTCGTCCCGTTCGACGGCGGTGTCCGCTGCACCCTCGCCTCCGCCGGGCATCCGCTGCCGCTGCTCCTCGGCCCCGACGGCGGTGTACGGGTCGTGGCCCAGCCGCAGACCCTGCTCGGGGTGATCGAGGACGCGGAGTACGTCTCCGAGACGTTCGAGCTGCGCCCCGGCGACACGCTGCTGAGCGTGACCGACGGGGTGACCGAGCGGCGCAGCGGCTCCGTCATGTTCGACGACGGCGACGGCCTGGCGAGCGCGCTGGCCGGCTGCGCCGGGCTCAACGCCCAGCTGATCGCCGAACGGATACGCCGGCTCGTGCACGAGTTCGGGCAGGGCGCCCCGGAGGACGACCTGGCGCTGCTGGTCCTTCAGGCGGAGTAGCCGCGCGCGGACACCGGGAGCGGACCGCCCACCGATGACAGACGTACGGAGCCGGACGGCGGTGCGGAGCGCACGGCCGTCAGCAGGCGACGGCGGTCAGCAGGCGACGGCCGTCCGGGACCGCGGGCCGGTGCTGGACAATGGAACGCATGCCTTCCGCACTTCCCGACGGCGAGCCCGTTCCCGACGACGGGGCGCTGCCCGCGCACGCCCTGGCCGGGGCGGCCGAGCGGCCCCTCGGGTTCTATCTGCACGTCCCGTACTGCGCGACCCGCTGCGGGTACTGCGACTTCAACACCTACACCGCCACCGAGCTGCGCGGCACCGGCGGTGCGCTCGCGTCCCGTGACAACTACGCGGACACCGTCGTCGACGAGATCCGCCTCGCCCGCAAGGTCCTCGGCGACGACCCGCGGCCCGTCCGCACGGTCTTCGTCGGCGGCGGTACGCCCACGCTGCTGGCCGCCGCCGACCTCGTACGGATGCTCGGGGCGATCCGGGACGAGTTCGGACTCGCGGACGACGCCGAGGTGACGACGGAGGCGAACCCGGAGTCCGTGGACCCCGCGTACCTGGCGGCCCTGCGGGCAGGCGGCTTCAACCGGATCTCCTTCGGCATGCAGAGCGCCCGGCAGCACGTGCTGCGGATCCTCGACCGGACGCACACACCGGGGCGCCCCGAGGCGTGTGTCGCCGAGGCGCGCGCGGCCGGGTTCGAGCACGTCAACCTCGACCTGATCTACGGCACGCCCGGCGAGTCCGACGACGACTGGCGGGCCTCCCTGGACGCGGCGCTCGGCGCCGGGCCGGACCACGTCTCGGCGTACGCGCTGATCGTGGAGGAGGGCACCCGGCTCGCGCGGCGGATCCGGCGGGGCGAGGTGCCGATGACGGACGACGACGTGCACGCCGACCGCTATCTGATCGCCGAGGAGATGCTCTCGGCCGCGGGCTTCGACTGGTACGAGGTCTCCAACTGGGCGACCTCCGAGGCGGGCCGGTGCCTTCACAACGAGCTGTACTGGCGGGGCGCCGACTGGTGGGGCGCGGGACCGGGCGCGCACAGCCACGTCGGCGGCGTCCGCTGGTGGAACGTCAAGCATCCCGGGGCGTACGCGGGCGCGCTGGCGGCGGGGCGCTCGCCCGGCGCGGGCCGGGAGCTGCTGTCGGACGAGGACCGCCGGGTGGAGCGGATCCTGCTGGAGCTGAGGCTGCGCGAGGGCGTGCCGCTGGACCTGCTGCGGGAGGCCGGGCGCGCGGCCGCGCAGCGCGCGCTCACGGACGGGCTGCTGGCGCGGGAGCCGTACGACGACGGGCACGCGGTACTGACCCTGCGGGGCCGTCTCCTCGCCGACGCAGTCGTCCGCGACCTCGTGGACTGACCGGCGGGAGGCCGGCCCCCGGACCCCCGCCGGGCCCCGGGACCGCCCGGCCGTCCTGGGAACCCCTGGACCGCCGGGACCGGTAGGCTACCCCTCGCCGGCCGTGACGAAGTCGATCAGTTCCTCCACGCGGCCCAGCAACGCAGGCTCCAGATCCTTGTAGGACCGCACGCTCCCCAGGATCCGCTGCCACGCCGCACCGGTGTTTTCCGGCCATCCCAGCGCCCGGCACACCCCGGTCTTCCAGTCCTGGCCGCGCGGCACCCGCGGCCACGCCGCGATGCCCACGGACGACGGCTTGACCGCCTCCCAGACGTCGATGTACGGGTGGCCCACGACGAGGGCGTGTTCCCCGGTCACGGACGCGGCGATGCGGGACTCCTTGCTGCCGGGGACCAGGTGGTCGACCAGGACGCCCAGCCGGGCGTCGGGGCCGGGGGCGAAGTCCGCGACGATCGCCGGGAGGTCGTCGACGCCCTCCAGGTACTCCACCACCACGCCCTCGATCCGCAGGTCGTCGCCCCAGACCCGCTCGACCAGCTCGGCGTCGTGGCGGCCCTCCACATAGATGCGGCCGGCACGGGCCACCCGCGCGCGGGCGCCGGGAACGGCGACCGAGCCGGACGCCGTACGGGTCGGACGCGGCGGGCCGGCGGACGAGGGGCGCACCAGCGTCACCACCCGTCCCTCCAGCAGGAACCCCCGCGGCTCCAGCGGGAACACCCGGTGCTTGCCGAAGCGGTCCTCCAGGGTGACCGTGCCCGCCTCGCAGCGGATCACCGCACCGCAGAAACCGGTGTCGGCCTCCTCGACCACCAGACCAGGATCGGCCGGGACCTCGGGAACCGGCTGGGGCTTCTTCCACGGCGGGGTCAGATCCGGAGAGTACTGGCGCATTCGGATGACGATAGGAGAACCCGCGCCCGGAACGGCCGCCGCTCACCCCGACACGCCGAAGCGGTGCGCGAGCGCGTCGCGCTGGGCCCGGACGAACGCCGCGTCGACCACCGCCCCGTGCCCCGGCACGTACAGCGCGTCCTCACCGCCCAGCTCCAGGAGCCGGTCCAGGGCGGCCGGCCAGCGGGACGGCACGGCGTCCGGGCCGGCCTGGGGGTCGCCGGACTCCTCCACCAGGTCCCCGCAGAAGACGACCTCGGGGGCGGTGGACGAGCCGGGCACGAGGACCACCAGATCGTGCGGCGTGTGACCGGGGCCCACGTTCGCCAGCAGCACCCGCAGACCGCCGCCCAGATCCAGGGTCCACTCGCCGGAGACCTGGTGCCGGGGTCGTACGAGCAGGTCGGCGGCCTCGGCGGCGTCCTCGGCGGGGAGCCCGTGGCGGACCGCGTCGGCGCGCAGCCCGTCCCGCCCGGCGGTCAGGACGGCGTCCAGGCCCACCGCGCCGAAGACTTCCGCCCCGGCGAAGGCGGACGCCCCGAAGACATGGTCGAAGTGCGAGTGGGTGAGCGCGAGATGTGTCACACGGGAGCCGTCGAGCAGCGCGTGCGCCTGACCTCGCAACCGCGCGCCCTCCCGCAGGCTCGACCCCGCGTCGATCATCAGGGCCGCACCGTCCCCGGCCACCAGCCCGACCGTGCAGTCCCAGCCGGGGAGGCGGCACCGCCCGACCCGCGGCGCCACACCCTCCCACCCGCACTCTTCCCACGTCACCGTCATGGCCCGACCCTAGGGCGTGCTTCGAGAGTCCCGTCTGCTCCTCGGGCAGACGACGCTCCTTTCGAAACGCGCCCCAGGGCCCTTCCCGATGGATCTCCTTGGCGCCCGCGGTGTCCGAGATCCCGTAAGGCCCCCGGTGCCCCTGTGTCCCCCGTCACCCTCCGTCGGGCCCCTGCGGCCACCTGCGGCCACCTGCGGCCACCTGCCGCGCCGGTACCCGCCGGTAGGAAGCGGTGCGACATCGCCGGACAGGTCGGTACACCTCGGCACGACATCGCGGGACCGCCCTTGCCGGGGGCGTACCCCACCGCCGTACACTGGGCGGGGAGTGTTGGCACTCGCCTGCGGTGAGTGCCAGGGGGATCGCGCGGGAGACGAGCTGGAGGTGTGCGCGAATGCTCAGTGAACGCAGGCTCCAGGTGCTGCGCGCCATCGTCCAGGACTATGTGGGCACCGAGGAGCCGGTGGGGTCGAAGGCCCTGACCGAGCGGCACAACCTCGGCGTGTCCCCGGCGACCGTCCGCAACGACATGGCGGCGCTGGAGGACGAGGGCTACATCGCCCAGCCGCACACCAGTGCGGGCCGCATCCCCACCGACAAGGGGTACCGGCTGTTCGTCGACAAGCTGGCCGGCGTCAAGCCGATGACCGCGCCCGAGCGGCGCGCCATCCAGAACTTCCTGGACGGCGCCGTCGACCTGGACGACGTGGTCGCGCGGACCGTGCGCCTGCTCGCCCAGCTGACCCGGCAGGTCGCCGTCGTGCAGTACCCGTCGCTCACCCGTTCGACGGTGCGCCATGTGGAACTGCTGTCGCTGGCTCCGGCCAGGCTGATGCTCGTGCTGATCACGGACACCGGCCGGGTGGAGCAGCGGATGGTCGACTGCCCGGCTCCGTTCGGAGAAACGTCTCTCGCGGACCTGCGCGCCCGGCTGAACAGCCGGGTCGCGGGCCGCCGGTTCACCGACGTGCCCCGGCTGGTGGAGGACCTGCCGGAGGCGTTCGACGTCGAGGACCGGGGTACGGTCTCGACGGTGCTCTCCAGTCTGCTGGAGACCCTGGTCGAGGAGAACGAGGAGCGGCTGATGATCGGCGGCACCGCCAATCTGACCCGCTTCGGACATGACTTCCCCCTCACCATCCGGCCCGTCCTCGAAGCCCTTGAGGAACAGGTCGTCCTCCTCAAGTTGCTGGGGGAGGCGGGGGATTCGGGCATGACCGTCCGCATCGGCCACGAGAACGCGTATGAGGGACTCAACTCCACGTCCGTCGTCTCGGTCGGCTACGGTTCGGGCGGCGAGGCAGTCGCGAAACTGGGCGTGGTCGGACCTACGCGCATGGACTATCCGGGAACGATGGGAGCGGTACGAGCGGTGGCACGGTACGTCGGACAGATCCTGGCGGAGTCCTAAGTGGCCACGGACTACTACGCCGTACTCGGCGTGCGCCGCGACGCGTCCCAGGACGAGATCAAGAAGGCGTTCCGCAGGCTCGCTCGCGAGCTGCACCCGGACGTCAACCCCGATCCGAAGACGCAGGAGCGGTTCAAGGAGATCAACGCGGCGTACGAGGTTCTCTCGGACCCGCAGAAGAAGCAGGTCTACGACCTCGGCGGCGACCCGCTGTCCCAGTCGGGAGGCGGAGGCGCGGGCGGCTTCGGCGCGGGCGGCTTCGGGAACTTCTCGGACATCATGGACGCCTTCTTCGGTACGGCGTCCCAGCGCGGCCCCCGCTCGCGCACCCGCCGCGGCCAGGACGCGATGATCCGGCTGGAGGTCGACCTCGACGAGGCCGCTTTCGGCACGACTAAGGACATCCAGGTCGACACGGCCGTCGTGTGCGGCACCTGCAGCGGCGAGGGCGCGGCCCCCGGTACGAGCGCGCAGACCTGTGACATGTGCCGCGGTCGCGGTGAGGTCTCCCAGGTCACGCGGTCCTTCCTGGGCCAGGTCATGACCTCGCGGCCCTGCCCGCAGTGCCAGGGCTTCGGCACGATCGTCCCGAACCCGTGCCCCGAGTGCGCGGGCGACGGCCGGGTGCGGTCGCGGCGGACGCTGACGGTGAAGATCCCGGCCGGCGTCGACAACGGCACGCGCATCCAGCTCGCCGGTGAGGGCGAGGTCGGTCCCGGCGGCGGTCCCGCCGGCGACCTGTACGTCGAGATCCACGAGCTGCCGCACCCGACGTTCCAGCGGCGCGGCGACGACCTCCACTGCACGGTGACGATCCCCATGACCGCGGCGGCGCTCGGCACGAAGGTGCCGCTGGAGACGCTCGACGGTCTGGAGGAGGTCGACATCCGGCCCGGCACCCAGTCCGGCCAGTCGATCCCGCTGCACGGGCGCGGCGTCACGCACCTGCGCGGCGGGGGCCGTGGCGACCTCATCGTCCACGTCGAGGTGCAGACCCCGACGAAGCTCGACCCCGAGCAGGAGCAGCTGCTGCGGCAGCTCGCCGCACTGCGGGGGGAGGAGCGGCCGACGGGGCAGTTCCAGCCGGGCCAGCAGGGGTTGTTCTCGCGGCTGAAGGACGCGTTCAACGGGCGCTGACGGCTGGCGGCTGACTGCTGTTCGTGTGGCCGCGGCCGCCGCTGCGGGTGCAGGTGCGGGTGACGTGGTCGCCCGCGTGGTTCCCCCCCCCGTCCCTTCGGGGGCGGGGCGGTGACCGATGCGGCTCCGCCGCGCGCCCGCACCTGATCCCCGGCCCCCCGCGCACCCGATCGGCCCACCCGCTCGCGGCCCCACCCGATTCGGACCCGCTTCGGCGGCGTGACACCATGCGGCCATGTCCTCCTCCGCACTGACCGATCTCTTTCCCCTCCCGATCGTGCAGGCCCCGATGGCGGGCGGTGTCTCCGTCCCCGCACTGGCCGCCGCCGTGTCCGAGGCCGGGGGCCTGGGTTTCCTGGCCGCCGGGTACAAGACGGCCGACGGGATGTACCAGGAGATCAACGCGCTCCGGGCGCTCACCTCGCGCCCGTTCGGCGTGAACCTGTTCATGCCGCAGCCCGAGTACTCGGAGCCCGCCGCCGTCGAGGTGTACGCGGAACAGCTGGCCGGCGAGGCCTCCTGGTACGAGACGGACCTGGGCGACCCCGACAGCGGGCGGGACGACGGCTACGAGGCCAAGCTCGCCGTCCTCCTCGACGACCCGGTCCCGGTCGTCTCCTTCCACTTCGGCTGCCCGACCCCCGAGGTCATCGAGTCCCTCGCCCGCAAGGGCACCCTGACCCTCGTCACCGCGACCTCCGCCGAGGAGGCGCAGGCCGTCGAGCGGTCGGGCGCCCACGCCGTGATCGTGCAGGGCGTCGAGGCCGGCGGCCACCAGGGCACCCACCGGGACGACCCCGAGCGGGACTGCGCCGGCATCGGACTGCTCGCCCTCGTCGCCCAGGTCCGGGAGGCCGTGGCGCTGCCGGTCGTCGCGGCCGGCGGGATCATGCGCGGCGGCCAGATCGCCGCCCTCCTCACCGCGGGCGCGAGCGCCGCCCAGCTCGGTACCGCGTTCCTCGCCACGCCCGAGTCCGGTGCCGCCGCCGTGCACAAGCGGGCCCTGACCGACCCCCTGTTCGTCCGTACGGAGCTGACCCGCGCCTTCTCCGGGCGCCCGGCCCGGGGCCTGGTCAACCGCTTCATGCGCGAGCACGGCCCCTACGCGCCCGTCGCCTACCCCGAGGTCCACCACCTGACGTCGCCGCTGCGCAAGGCCGCCGCCAAGGCCGGGGACGCGCAGGGCATGGCCCTGTGGGCCGGGCAGGGGCACCGGATGGCGCGGGAACTGCCCGCCGGGGAACTGGTCGCGGCCCTGGCCGCCGAGATCGCGCAGGCACAGGCCGCGGTCGTCTCCGCCGGGATCGGGACCACCGGACCGGGCTCCGCCTCCGCGCCGGCGTCCCCGTCCGGTGCCGACGCGGACGGCACCGGGGACGCGGCGGGCGGTGAGGGCCGATGACCGCTCCCGTCTTCGTCGTCGAGTCGCTGGAACTGCCCCCCGGCAGCGGTGGCGAGTTCGTCCTCGACGGACCCGAGGGGCGGCACGCCGTCTCCGTGAAGCGGCTGCGGCCCGGCGAGGACGTCGTCCTCACCGACGGCCGCGGGCACTGGGCCGAGGGGATCGTCAAGGCGGCCGAGGGCAAGGACCGGCTCGTCGTGATGGACCTGGAGTCCGTCCACGAGGAGCCCGCCGCCCGGCCCCGGATCACCGTCGTGCAGGCGTTGCCGAAGGGGGACCGGGGCGAGCTGGCCGTCGAGACCATGACCGAGGTCGGGATCGACGCGATCGTGCCGTGGGCGGCGTCGCGGTGCATCACCCAGTGGAAGGGCGAGCGCGGGCTCAAGGCCCTCGCGAAGTGGCGGGCGACCGCGCGGGAGGCGGGCAAGCAGTCACGGCGCGTCCGGTTCCCCGAGGTCGGGGAACTGGCCACCGGCAAGCAGGTCGCCGAGCTGCTCGCGGCAGCGGACTTCGCGGGTGTCCTGCACGAGAGCGGTGACGCCGCGCTGGCCTCGGCCGAACTCCCCACCGCCGGGGAGATCGTGCTGGTCGTGGGCCCCGAAGGCGGCGTGTCCCCGGAGGAGTTGGCGCTGTTCGCGCAGGCCGGGGCGCAGGCGTACCGGCTGGGGCCGAGCGTTCTGCGGACGTCCACCGCGGGGACGGCGGCAGGGGCGTTGCTGCTGACGCGTACGGGGCGTTGGGGGTGACCGGGCGCCTTGTGGCGCGGGGGTGCGCGGTGCGTCCGTGGGTGCGGGTGCGGGTGCGGGTGCGGGTGCGGGTGCGTCCTGGTTTCCCGCCCGGTTCCCCGCGCCCCTGACGAGCGACCGGGGCTGCGCCCCGTGCCTTTCGGCGTGACACCTGTGGCTCCGCCGCGTGGGCGCGCGCGACCACACACACCACCCGCACCCGCCAACGCGCCCCCGCTCCCGCGTTCCTGGGCGCGACGGACGGATAACCGCGGCCCCTCGGGGAACACCGGGGATGAGCGGAGCGGAACCATGGCCGCTTGTGGTCTTTCCGGGTCGGGACCCGTGGTGGGAGGGTGGCGTCCATGGGGGTTTCGGGACGAGTACGGGTGAATCGGTCCGGTGCGCGTCGGCTGTGGGCGCGGGCCGGACTCGGCGTCGTGGCGGTCGTCACGCTCGTGGCCTGCGAGGGGGGTGGGATCAACACCGGCGCGGTCGCCTTCACCACGGACCAGATGGGGACCAGGGAACTGGAGCGGCACGGCGTCGACGTCCAGTGGCTCACCTGCACGGCCTCGTACGGCGGCGGAGACCGGGGCGACAAGGGTGACAACGGCGGTGACGGCGGCGACAGGAAGAAGTCCGCCTCGTCCTCCGCCTCCGCCTCCGTCGACACCGTGGCGGACGTGAACTGCGAGGGCGAGGACAAGAAGGGCCGGGACATCACGATCACCGGGAAGGTGACCAAGGAGGTCGACGGCAAGTGCGTCCGCGGTGACCTGACCGCCAAGGTCGACGGCAAGCAGCGGTTCCACGTCGACGTGCTCGGCAACTGCAACGCGCCCGACCCCACCCCCGGAACACCGGACGGGCCCGGACAGCCCGGCCCCACCGCGACGGTCACGGTCACCCAGACCGTCTGGTGCCAGAGGGACCCGCAGTGCTGGCCGGAGGGGAAGTAGCCGGGGGCCCGGGGCGCGAAGGGGGCATGTGCGGTGTGTGGGGGGCGACATGATCCGAACGTCTCCCCAGACGCCCGTGCGCTGCTTACAGTGACCGGGTGACTCAGACCGCACCGTCCACACCGTCCGTACAGGCAGCTCAGGCCGCCCAGGCTGGGCGAGCCGTCCAGTCCGCCCCGTCCGTCCCGGACGCCCAGTCTGCCGCTTCCGTCCCATCGGCGTATTTCCGATTCCCGCACCTGCACGGCGACTTGGTCACCTTCACCGCCGAGGACGACGTCTGGGTCGCCCCTCTCGACGGCGGTCGTGCGTGGCGGGTCAGCGCGGACAACACGCCCGTCAACCACCCGCGCATCTCCCCGGACGGCACGCTCGTCGCGTGGACCTCCACCCGGGACGGCGCCCCCGAGGTGCATGTCGCGCCCGTCGACGGCGGTCCCGCCAAGCGCCTGACCCACTGGGGCAGTTGGCGCACCCAGGTGCGCGGCTGGACCCCCGACGGGCAGGTCCTCGCCCTCAGCACCCAGGGACAGGCCAGCCTGCGGCAGAGCTGGGCGCGGGCGGTACCGCTGGACGGCGGACCCGCCACGACACTGCCGTACGGACCGGTCGGCCACGTCGCGTACGGCCCGGCCACCGTGCTGCTGTCCGCGCCGATGGGCCGCGAGGCCGCCTGGTGGAAGCGGTACCGGGGCGGCACCGCGGGCAAGCTGTGGATCGACCGCGACGGCGACGGCGAGTTCGTCCGGCTCCACGCCGACCTCGACGGGAACCTGGAGTACCCCCTGTGGGTGGGCGACCGGATCGCGTTCCTCTCCGACCACGAGGGCGTCGGCGCGCTGTACTCCTCGCTCGCGGACGGCTCCGACCTGCGGCGCCACACCCCGGACGGGGGAGGCTTCTACGCCCGGCACGCGGCCACCGACGGCACCCGGGTCGTGTACGCGTCCGCCGGTGAACTGTGGCTGCTCGACGACCTCGACGGGGCCGAGCCGCGCAGGATCGACGTCCGGCTGGGCGGCCAGCGCGTCGACCTCCAGCCGTACCAGGTGAACGCCTCCCGCTGGTTCGGCTCCGCCTCACCCGACCACACCGCCCGGGGCAGCGCGGTCGCCGTCCGCGGTGCCGTCCACTGGGTCACCCACCGCTCCGGCCCCGCCCGGGCGCTCGCCGCCGAGCACGGGGTGCGGGCCCGGCTGCCGCACGCCTTCCGCGTGGAGGGCGAGGAATGGGTGGTGTGGGTGACGGACGCGGAGGGCGACGACGCCCTGGAGTTCGCCCCCGCCACCGGTGCCGCACCGGGCACGACCCCACGCCGGCTCGCCGCCGGACAGCTGGGCCGGGTCCTCGGGCTCGCCGTGGCCCCCGACGGCAGCCGGGTCGCCGTCGCCGCACACGACGGGCGGGTCCTGCTCGTCGAACGGGAGACGGGCGAGGTCAGGGAGGTCGACCGCAGCGAGGACGGCGAGGTGACCGGGCTCGTCTTCTCGCCCGACTCGGGCTGGCTCGCCTGGTCGCACCCCGGCGCACGCCCCCTGCGCCAGCTCAAGCTCGCCAACACCGCCGACCTGTCCGTCACCGAGGCCACCCCGCTGCGCTTCCAGGACTTCTCCCCGGCGTTCACCCTCGACGGCAAGCACCTGGCCTTCCTCTCCGCGCGCGCCTTCGACCCCGTCTACGACGAACACGTCTTCGACCTGCACTTCGTCAGCGGCGCCCGCCCGCACCTCATCACGCTCGCCGCGACCACGCCGTCGCCGTTCGGGCCGCAGCGCCACGGCCGGCCGTTCGAGGCGTCCGACAAGGAGGAGACCCCGGACAGCGAGGGCGCCCCCGTCACCCGTATCGACCTCGAAGGGCTCGCCGACCGGATCGTGCCGTTCCCCGTCGAGGCCGCCCGCTACTCCACGCTCCGCGCCGCCAAGGACGGCGTGCTGTGGCTGCGCCACCCCGTCACCGGTGTCCTCGGCCATGCGCGGGCCACCCCCGACGACCCCGACCCGAAGACGTCCCTGGAGCGGTACGACCTCGCCCAGCGGCGCCTGGAGTACCTCGCCTCCGACGCCGAGCACTACGCCGTCAGCGGCGACGGCAAGCGGGTCCTGCTGTGGACCGACGGCAAACTCAAGGTCGTCCCCAGCGACCGGCGGGCCTCGGGCGACGACGACAGCGACAGCAACATCACCGTCGACCTCGGCCGGGTGCGGCAGACCGTCGACCCGGCCGCCGAGTGGCGGCAGATGTTCGACGAGACCGGCCGCCTCATGCGGGACAACTTCTGGCACCCCGACCTCGGCGGCGTCGACTGGCAGGCCGTCCTCGACCGCTACCGGCCCGTCCTCGACCGGGTCGCCACCCACGACGACCTCGTCGACCTGCTGTGGGAGGTGCAGGGCGAACTGGGCACGTCGCACGCCTACGTCACCCCGCGCGGCGGCGGCGGCTTCGCGGACCGGCGGCAGGGTCTCCTCGGCGCGGACATCTCCCGGCACGAGGACGGGACCTGGCGCATCGACCGCGTCCTGCCCTCCGAGACGTCCGACCCCGACGCGCACGCGCCGCTCGCCGCGCCCGGCGTAGCCGTCCGGGCCGGGGACGCGATCGTCGCCGTCGGCGGACAGCCCGTCGACCCCGTGGCCGGGCCCGGACCGCTGCTCGTCGGCACCGCGGGCAAGCCGGTCGAACTGACCGTCCTGCCCTCCGGCGGCGGCGACCCCCGCCACGCCGTGGTGGTGCCCCTCGCGGACGAGGAGCCGCTGCGGTACCACGCGTGGGTGGCGGACCGGCGGGCGTACGTCCACGAGAAGTCCGGCGGACGGCTCGGCTATCTGCACGTGCCCGACATGGTCGGGTCCGGCTGGGCGCAGCTCCACCGGGACCTGCGGGTCGAGGTGGCGCGGGAGGGTCTCGTCGTGGACGTCCGGGAGAACCGGGGCGGACACACCTCGCAGCTCGTCGTGGAGAAACTGGCGCGGCGGATCGTGGGCTGGGACCTGCCGCGCGGGATGCGGCCGATCAGCTACCCCGACGACGCGCCCCGCGGCCCCGTCGTCGCCGTCGCCAACGAGTTCTCCGGGTCCGACGGGGACATCGTGAACGCGGCGATCAAGGCGCTCGGGATCGGGCCGGTCGTCGGGACGCGGACCTGGGGCGGGGTCGTCGGGATCGACAGCCGCTACCGGCTCGTCGACGGGACGCTGGTGACCCAGCCGAAGTACGCGTTCTGGCTGGAGGGGTACGGGTGGGGCGTCGAGAACCACGGCGTCGATCCGGACGTCGAGGTCGTGCAGACCCCGCAGGACCATGCGGCCGGACGTGATCCGCAGCTGGACGAGGCGATCCGGATCGCGTTGGCGGGGCTGGAGGAGACCCCGGCGAAGACGGCGCCCGCGCTGCCGCGTCAGGAGCCGGGCGCCTCATAGCCGGGGGTACATGTGGTGCGGCGGGCGCGGGTGGCGTGTGGTTTCTCGCGCGGTTGTCCGCGCCCCTGGAGAAGCGGGGGCCCGCGGCCCCGTGCTCTTCCGGTGAAGGGCGGGCCGCGGGCCCGGCCCTTCAGGGACGCGGACAACCCCCACCCACCCGCACCCGCACTCCTGTTTGCGCAGCGACGCCGCACCCCGGTCGCTACGATGGCGCGCGTAGTGATCACAGTGGCGGAGCGGAGGCGACGTATGGCAGGGGAGCCGCAGGACGACTGTCTGTTCTGCAAGATCGTGGCGGGGCACGTACCGGCGACGATCGTGAGGGAGTCGGAGACGACCGTCGCGTTCCGGGACATCAACCCGCAGGCGCCGACGCACGTCCTGGTGATCCCGAAGGCGCACTATCCGGACGCCGCCTCGCTCGCCACCGCGGCCCCCGCGCTCGCCGCGGACGTCCTGCGCGAGACCCAGGCCGTCGCGGACGAGGACAAGCTGGACAGCTACCGCGTCGTCTTCAACACCGGCGGCGGCGCCGGCCAGACCGTCTGGCACGCCCACGCGCACGTCATCGGCGGCCGTGGCCTCCAGTGGCCCCCCGGGTGACGAGCCGTGTCCTCACGTGAACTGGTGGTCCTCGGCACCGCCAGCCAGGTCCCGACCCGCCACCGCAACCACAACGGCTACCTCCTGCGGTGGGACGGCCAGGGCCTGCTGTTCGACCCCGGCGAGGGCACCCAGCGCCAGATGCTGCGCGCCGGTGTCGCCGCGCACGACCTGAACCGCCTGTGCGTCACCCACTTCCACGGTGACCACTCGCTCGGGCTCGCCGGCGTCATCCAGCGCATCAACCTCGACCGGGTCCCGCACGCGATCACCGCGCACTACCCGCGCTCCGGGAAACGGTTCTTCGACCGGCTGCGGTACGCGACGGCGTACCGGGAGACCGTGCCGATCACGGAGGTCCCCGTCGACGGGGAGGGCGCCGTGCTGGCCGCCACCCCCGCGTACACGCTCGACGCGCGCAAGCTGTCCCACCCGGTGGAGTCGTACGGCTACCGGCTCGTCGAACCCGACGGGCGCCGCATGCTGCCCGAACGGCTCGCCGCGCACGGGGTCTCGGGGCCGGACATCGGGCGGCTCCAGCGAGAGGGCGGCCTCGGCGGTGTGTCGCTGGACGACGTGAGTGAGCTGCGGCGCGGACAGCGGTTCGCGTTCATCATGGACACCCGGCTGTGCGACGGCGTGTACGCCCTCGCGGACGGCGTCGACATGCTCGTCATCGAGTCCACCTTCCTCAACGAGGACATCGAACTCGCCGTCGACCACGGTCATCTGACCGCCGGTCAGGCGGCCTCCGTGGCCCACGACTGCGGCGTACGGCACCTCGTGCTGACCCACTTCAGTCAGCGCTACACGGAGCCGGACGAGTTCGAACGGCAGGCGCGGGCCGCCGGGTTCGAGGGGGAGCTGAGCGTGGCGCACGACCTGATGCGGGTGGCCCTGCCGAAACGGCGGTGACCCCCGCACGGATGCGGATATGCGGCATGCCGGACGTACCATGCTTCGATGTCCCTCCCCAAAGCTGAACTGCACCTGCACATCGAAGGAACCCTGGAGCCGGAGCTGGCGTTCGAGCTGGCCGCGCGGAACGGGGTGAGCCTGCCGTACGCCGACACGGACGCGCTCCGCGAGGCGTACCGGTTCGAGGACCTCCAGTCGTTCCTGAACCTGTACTACGAACTCATGGCCGTGCTCCGCACCGAGCGGGACTTCGCGGACCTCGCCGACGCCTATCTCACCCGGGCCGCGGCGCAGGGCGTGCGGCACGTGGAGATGTTCTTCGACCCGCAGGCGCACACCGCCCGCGGGGTGGCCATGGGCACCGTCGTCGAGGGGCTGTGGCGGGCGCTGGAGAAGAGCGAGGAGACCCACGGGATCTCCACCCGGCTCATCATGTGCTTCCTGCGCGACGAGTCCGCCGCCTCCGCCATGGAGACGCTGCGGGCCGCCGGGCCCTACCTCGACCGGATCACCGGCGTCGGGCTCGACTCCGCCGAGGTCGGGCACCCGCCGGTCAAGTTCCGCGAGGTGTACGAGGCCGCCGCCGCGCTCGGACTGCGGCGGGTCGCCCACGCGGGCGAGGAGGGACCGCCGGAGTACATCACGCAGGCCCTGGACGTCCTCGGTGTCGAGCGGGTCGACCACGGGCTGCGCTGCATGGAGGACCCGGCGCTCGTGGAGCGGCTCGTGCGTGAGCGGATCCCGCTGACGCTGTGTCCGCTGTCCAACGTCCGGCTGCGCACCGTCGACACCCTCGCCGACCACCCGCTGCCCGCCATGCTCGACGCGGGGCTACTGTGCACGGTCAACTCCGACGACCCCGCCTACTTCGGCGGCTACGTCGGCGACAACTTCGACGCCGTGCGCCGCACCCTCGGCCTCGGCGAGGAGCGGCTGCGGGAGCTGGCCCGCAACTCCTTCACCGCCTCCTTCCTGGAGGACGACGAGGAGCGGCGGGCCCGGTGCCTCGCGGAGGTCGACGCGTACGAGTTCTGACCTGGACGTCTGTACGAGTTCTGATCTGTGCGAGGTCTGAGGCGTACGCGTTCTGAGACGTACGAGGTCTGAGACCTAGGGGTTCTGACGTCTACGGGCTCTGGTGGGGGCGACGGGCGCTCGTCGGCGGGCCGGGTTCAGGCCGCCGGGCGGTACTCCGGCAGCTCGGTGGGCGTCCGGTCCCGGTAACGGGCGTGCTCGGTCGTGGCGGTCGTGGCGCGCAGGGCCACGGCCGTCATGGGGGCGGCGATCAGGAGCAGGCCCACGGCCAGGATCGCGCCCATCGCCGGGAAACCCGCGTGCGCGGAGAGCAGGCTGCCGGTGAGGGGGCCGGCGGCCGTGCCGAGCGAGGACGCGGAGCCGACCAGGACCGCCCAGCGGCCGCGCGGGTCGAGCGAGGCGGCCAGACCGATCAGGTACGACAGCACGACCGGGTAGAGCACGTTCCAGGCGATCTCCCCCGTGGCGAAGCTGGTGAGGTCGTTCGCCGAGGCGCTCAGCGCGATACAGCCCGCGATGAGCGCGGTGCCGCCGCCGATGGGCAGCGCCCGGCCCAGCCGCGCGCCCAGCGCACCCGCGCCGATCACCCCGAGCAGACCCGCACCGAGGGCCGCCGCGAAGACCGCGCCGACGGTGACCTCGCTCAGCCCGGCCTGGGTGGTGCCGATGCGGCCGCTCACCCCCCACAGGGAGTTCTGCGCGAGGGACCACAGCAGGAGCGTCGCGGCGAGGACCAGACCCCAGCGGCGGTGGGGGAGCGGGCCGCGTTCCCCGGCGGTGGGGGCGGTGGCCACGGCGGTGGTGAGACGGCCGGTCACCGGCAGGGTGAGCAGGGCCGTGACGGCGAGCGCGGCGAGCGGCACGCCGTGGCCGGGGCCCAGGCGGGGGATCGTCAGATAGAGCGCGCCGGCCAGCGCCGAGACGCTCAGCAGGCCCGTGGTGGACACCCGGTGCGGGTCGCGCTGCGCGGCGATGCCGGCGGCGGCCACGGCGGTCGCCGTGCCCGAGCCGAAGCCGCCGAGGACCGCTCCCGCGACGACCACGGGGAGGCTGGTGGTGAGGGCGGCGGTGCCGTAGCCGGCGGCCGCGAGCAGCAGGCCCGCGCGGGCGAGGCGGCGCGGACCGAACCGCTCCACCTGCGCGGCGAGCGTGAAGCCGGCCGCGGCCGAGCCCAGCAGCAGGGCACTGCCGACGGCGCCGGCCTCGGTGGCGGTGAGGGAGAGGCCCGCGTCGAGTCTGCCGACGGTGGTCGGCAGGAGGTACGCGGCGAGATACCCGGCCGTGAAAAGGGCGACGAGGGGCCAGGGCAGGGGGGAGGTGCGGGGGGACACGGGCGTTCCTGGACGTGCGAGGGTGCGGCTCCGGACCTCGACGACCGCGGCCCGGCAGGGGAAGTGGGCGGCTGTCGACGGACAGGGACGCGCGGAGAATTTGTATCAAGGCCGCGGAGCACGGAAGAAACACTGGGGGTGTGATGTGAGTCACATTGTGTTTGGGGTGGGCTCGACGGGGCAGCTGCGAAGGCCCCGTTTGCGCGGAGGGGATCTCAACCGCCCTGCCGCGCCGGGGAGTTCACGTCAGGCCGAGCGGCGGAAGCCGATGGTGGGGACCGCGCGGCGCAGCGGCCAGGGCGCCACGGGCCCCTCGGGGACGAAGTCCTCCAGGAAGGCGTAGCGGCGCAGGGCGGCGGGGTCCTGGACGTCGAGGGAGCGCACACGACGCCACCACGCGGCGATCTCGGACCAGCCGGGCGCCGACAGCGACCCGCCGAACTCCTGCACCGACAGGGCGGCGGTCAGCCCCGCGAAGGCCAGCCGGTCCGCCAGTGGCCAGTCCGCGAGGGTGCCGGTGACGAAACCGGCCACGAACACGTCGCCGGCGCCCGTGGGGTCGAGGGCCTCCACCGCGATCGCCGGCACCTCGGCCGTCTCGCCGGTACGGCCGTCCACCGCGTACGCGCCCTCCGCGCCGAGCGTCACCACCGCCACCGGGACGTGCTTCGTCAGGGCGCGGGCGGCGGCGCGGGGGCAGTCGGCGCGGGTGTACCGCATCGCCTCCGCCGCGTTCGGCAGGAACGCCTCGCAGTGGGCGAGGTCGGGCAGCCCCGCCAGGTCCCAGGCGCCGGTCTCGTCCCAGCCGACGTCCGCGAAGATCCGGGTGCCCTTGAGCGCGGCCTGTGCGATCCAGGGGGCGCGCACGCCGGGCGCGAGGGAGGCGACGGCGGCGCGCGCGTGCGGCGGGCACTCCGGCGTGGCCTCCTCCGCGGGGGCGGCGTGGCCGTGCGAGACCATCGTGCGTTCGCCCTCGTACGCCATGGAGACGGTGACCGGGGAGTGCCAGCCGGGGACGGTGCGGGAGGCGGACAGGTCGATGCCCTCGCCCTGCTCCAGGGCGTCCCAGCAGTACTCGCCGTAGTGGTCGTCGCCGAAGGCCGCGGCGAGGGAGGTCCGCAGACCGAGCCGGGCCAGCGCCGTGGCCATGTTCGCCACGCCGCCGGGGCTGGACCCCATGCCGCGGGCCCAGGACTCGGTTCCGCGGACCGGGGCGGAGTCGAGGCCGGTGAAGATGATGTCGAGGAAGACGGTGCCGGTCAGATACACGTCCCAGGGCGGGTCGTCCGGGGTTCTGAGGGCCGACAGCGGGTCGGTCCCGGGCCGGCGGTGTGGACGCTCCCCTTTGAACGCGGTCACGGTGTGCTCCCTGGCGGTGGTGCGTGGATCTGGCCAGTCTGCACCAAGACGCTCCGCTGGATCGGGTGGGCGCCCCAGGGGCTCGGGGGGTACGGGTGGTTCCGGCGGGTGCGGGCGGTTGGGGGGTGTTCGCGCCGTTCCCCGCGCCCCTGAGAAGAGACCGGGCCACGCCCCGTACTTTTCGTGCGAGCCCCCCGCTCACCCGGCTCTACCAGCGAGGCACCGACGGTGTCACCCACTCCGGGTCCGCCACCCGCATCGCCGCCTCGTCGTCACGGTCGTGCAGGGAGCCGTCGTCGGCCAGCCACCGCTCGTGGAGGACGGCCAGCCGGGCGCGGTCCAGCTCCACGCCCAGGCCCGGCGCGTCGGACACCCGCACGGCGCCGTTCTCGAAGGTGAGGCGCTCGGCGAGGACGTCCTCGGACTGCCAGGGGTAGTGGGAGTCGCAGGCGTGGTGGAGGTTCGGCACCGTGGACGCCACGTGGGTCATCGCGGCGAGGCTGATGCCGAGGTGGGTGTTGGAGTGCATGGAGACGCCGACGCCGAAGGTGCGGCAGATCGCGGCCAGCTCACGGGTGTTGCGCAGCCCGCCCCAGTAGTGGTGGTCCGACAGCACGACCTGGACGGCGTCCTTCGTGAACGCCTCCTCGATCTCGGCGAAGGTCGTCACGCACATGTTGGTGGCGAGCGGCACCGTCGTGCGTGCCGCGACCTCCGCCATGGCGGACGTGCCCAGCGCAGGGTCCTCCAGGTACTCCAGGACGTCGGCGAGGGCGTCCGCGACCCGCACGGAGGTCTCCACGGACCAAGCCCCGTTGGGGTCGAGCCGCAGCGGACGGCCGGGGAACGCCTCCGCGAGGGCGCGGACCGCGGCGATCTCCTCGTCCGGCGGGAAGACACCGCCCTTGAGCTTGAAGGACGTGAAGCCGTAGCGCTCGGTGAACCTCCGGGCCTGCTCCACCACCCCGGCCGGGTCGACGGCCGCGCCCCAGTCGTCCTTCTCGCCGGCGACGCCCTCGGGATGGCCGGCCCACTTGTAGAACAGGTACGCGCTGTACTCCACCGTGTCCCGCACCTTGCCGCCGAGCAGCGCGTGCACCGGCAGCCCCAGCGCCTTGCCGAGGGCGTCCAGACAGGCCACCTCGAACGCCGAGACGACCGACAGCCGCAGCTTGTCGGCGGTCTGCACCCCGCGCAGGCCGCCCACGTCGACCTGGCCGGAGGTCCGCGACGCGTCGACGGCGACCGCGTCGGCGACCGCGAACAGCCCGTTCGTACCGGCGACCGAGCGGCCCACCAGCCGCGTCGCGAACGGCCGCGCCAGCTCCAGGTACTTCGTGTCGCCGTACGTCTCGCCGACGCCCGTGGTCCCGTCGGCGGTCACGACCTCCACGATCAGCCGGGGCGTGTACGGCTGGTGCACGCCCTGGGTGTTCAGCAGCGGCGGGTCGGCGACCAGGATCGGGGTCAGCCGGACCTCGGCGACGGTCAGATCGCGGTCGGCGGTCACAGGGCGGCTCCTGCGGTCGGGGCGGCGGACGCGGTGCCGGCGGATCCGGGCACCGCCTCGGCCGGGGCGGCGGACGCCGCGGCGGTCAGGTCCGCGGCCAGGGCCAGGCCGGCGGCCAGCAGTCGCTCCAGCTCGGCGAGATCGGCGGCGCGGGGGTCGGTGAGCGGGGCGCGGACCGGGCCGACGGGACGGCCGCGCAGCCGGGCGGCCGCCTTCACCAGCGACACCGCGTACCCGGGCCGCCGGTCCCGCAGTTCGACCAGGGGGACGTAGAACACACGCAGCAGCCTCTCCACCGCCGCGTCGTCACCGCGGCGCAACGCGCCGAAGAACGCCCCGGCGATCTCGGGCGCGAAGGCGTGGACGGCGGAGGAGTACGCCGGGACACCGACCGCGGCGTACGCGCGGGCCTGCACCTCGGCGGTCGCGGCGCCGTTGAAGAAGAGGAAGCCCTCGGGGGCGGCCAGGGTGAGGCGCTGGAGCCGGTCGAGGTCGCTGTGCCCGTCCTTCAGACCGATGACGTTCGGGACGCGGGCGATCCGGCGGAGCGACTCCGTGGTGAACGCGACCCGGTCGCGCTGGTAGACGACGAGCGGCAGCCGGGTCCGCGCGGCGATCTCCTCCACCTGGCGGACCAGCCCGTCCTGCGGGGCGGCCACCAGGTAGTGCGGCAGCACCAGCAGCGCGTCGGCGCCGGCCTCCTCGGCGATCCGCGCGAACCTCGCGGCCTGCGCCCAGCCGTAGCCGGTCCCGGCCACCACCGGCACCCGCCCGGCCGTCACCTCCACGGCGGCGGTCACGACCTGCCGGTACTCCTCCTCGTCCAGGGAGAAGAACTCGCCCGTGCCGCAGGCGGGGAAGACGGCGCCGGGGCCGGTCGCGACCTGCCCGTCGAGATACGCGGCGAAGCCGTCGAGGTCGAGGGAACCGTCGGCGCGGAAGCTGGTCAGCGGGAACGACAGGACGCCGTCCGCCATGCCGTCGCGCAGCCGCCGGACCGTGGCCGTGGGGAGGTCCGAGTCGAGGCCCACCTGAACGTCATCTCCCTATGTAGACGTCCTCCATGTATGAGGATGGAGGTTAGATACATGAACGACCGGCGTCAATGGGCGGCGCCCGGCCGCTTACGATCGGCGCATGGCGGACACGGAGGGCGCAGGGGGCGTCCGTGAGGTGAAATCGGCCGCGCGCACCCTCGACCTGCTGGAGCTGCTGGCCGCACGCGGCGACCGGCCGGCCCGGCTCCAGGAACTGGCGGACGAGCTGGGGGTCCCGCGCAGCTCGATGTACGCACTGCTCCAGACGCTGATCGGCCGGGGCTGGGTCCGCACCGACACCACCGGCTCCCTCTACGGCATCGGCATCCGCGCCCTGCTCACCGGCACCAACTACCTCGACTCCGACCCGCGCGTCCGCGCCGTGCGGCCGTATCTCGACGAGGCGTCCGAGGCGCTCGGCGAGACCATCCACCTCGCCCGCCTCGACGGCATGGACGTGGCCTACCTGGCCACCCGCGAGTCCCACGAGTACCTGCGCACGATCAGCCGCGTGGGCCGCCGCCTCCCCGCCCACGCCGGCGCCCTCGGCAAGGCCCTCCTCGCCGAGCGCCCCGACGCGGCGCTGCCCGACGGCCCCTACCGGGCGCTCACCCCCCGGACCCGCACCACCCGCGCCGCCCTCCTCGCCGACCTCGCCGCCACCCGCGCCCGCGGCCACTCCGTCGACCGCGAGGAGGGCGTCCCCGGCATCGTCGGCTTCGGCTTCGCCCTGCGCTACGACACCCCGGCCCGGGACGCCATCAGCTGCTCGGTGCCGACCAGCCGCCTGACCCCGGCACACGAGGAGCGCATCGTGCGGGTGATGACCGAGACCAGGGCGAGGATCGAGGCGGCGACCGGAGGCGCGGCGGGCGCCCCGCTCTGGCGCTGAGCCGCCGGGCCCCGGCCTTCGCACAGCGTCGAAAACTCCTACGGCGTTGTCGGTGCCCCGGCGTACCCTGGAAGCGCAAGCGCGGCCCTCGCACAGGGCCTGCGAGCCGTTACAAGGAGGACGTGCGGCCCCAGAGCCGGCCCATGACGCAGACACCCACAGCTCACACCCCCGCGCAGGGCAAGGCGAGAGCGCGTTTCACCGTCCCCGCGGCGCACCCCATGGTGACCGTGCTCGGTTCCGGCGACTCCCTCCTGCGCGTGATCGAGAAGGCCTTCCCGGCGGTCGACATCCACGTCCGGGGCAATGAGATCAGCGCGGTCGGCGACGCCCCCGAAGTCGCTCTCGTCCAGCGCCTGTTCGACGAGATGATGCTGGTGCTCCGCACCGGACAGCCGATGACGGAGGACGCAGTGGAACGCTCGATCGCCATGCTGAGGGCGAGTGAGAACGGCAAGGACGACGTCCAGGAGACCCCGGCCGAGGTGCTGACGCAGAACATCCTGTCGTCGCGCGGCCGCACCATCCGCCCCAAGACGCTCAACCAGAAGCGGTACGTCGACGCCATCGACAAGCACACCATCGTCTTCGGCATCGGTCCCGCCGGCACCGGCAAGACCTACCTGGCGATGGCCAAGGCCGTGCAGGCCCTGCAGTCCAAGCAGGTCAACCGCATCATCCTGACCCGCCCCGCGGTCGAGGCGGGCGAGCGGCTCGGCTTCCTGCCGGGCACCCTCTACGAGAAGATCGACCCCTACCTGCGCCCGCTGTACGACGCGCTGCACGACATGCTCGATCCCGACTCGATCCCGAGGCTCATGGCCGCCGGAACCATCGAGGTCGCGCCCCTGGCGTACATGCGGGGGCGCACGCTCAACGACGCCTTCATCATCCTCGACGAGGCCCAGAACACCTCGCCCGAGCAGATGAAGATGTTCCTCACCCGCCTCGGCTTCGACTCGAAGATCGTGATCACGGGTGACGTGACGCAGGTCGACCTGCCGGACGGCACGAAGTCCGGGCTGCGCCAGGTCCAGGAGATCCTGGACGGCGTCGAGGACGTGCACTTCTCCCGGCTGTCGTCGCAGGATGTCGTCCGGCACAAGCTCGTCGGCCGTATCGTCGACGCGTACGAGCAGTACGACAGCGAGCACGGCACCCAGAACGGCTCCCACAGGAGCCGCGGCAGGTCCGGGCACAAGGGGAAGTAGACAAGCACAGCACCATGTCGATCGACGTCAACAACGAGTCCGGAACCGAGGTCGACGAGCAGGCGATCCTCGACATCGCCCGCTACGCCCTCGCGCGGATGCGCATCCACCCGCTCTCCGAACTGTCGGTGATCGTGGTGGACGCCGACGCCATGGAGCAGCTGCACATCCAGTGGATGGACCTGCCCGGCCCCACGGATGTCATGTCCTTTCCCATGGACGAGCTGCGTCCGCCGTCGAAGGACGACGACGAGCCGCCGCAGGGCCTCCTCGGGGACATCGTGCTGTGCCCCGAGGTCGCCGAGAAGCAGGGCAAGGAAGCGGCCACGCAGCACTCCATGGACGAGGAGCTCCAGCTCCTGACCGTCCACGGGGTGCTGCACCTCCTCGGCTACGACCACGAGGAGCCCGACGAGAAGGCCGAGATGTTCGGTTTGCAGGCCGCCATCGTGGACGGCTGGCGCGCGGAGAAGGGCCTCACCGGCCCGTCCCCGGCCCCGACCGTGTCATGAGCGCATCCCTCGTCAGCGGCGCCGTCGCCCTGGTCGTCGTCGCCTGGCTCGCCGCCTGCGCGGAGGCGGGCCTCGCCCGGGTGTCCAGCTTCCGCGCCGAGGAGGCCGTCCGGTCCGGGCGGCGCGGCAGCGCCAAGCTCGCCCAGGTCACGGCCGACCCGACCCGCTATCTGAACGTCGCGCTCCTGGTGCGGGTGGCCTGCGAGATGGCGGCCGCCGCCCTCGTCACGTACGCCTGCCTGCGGGAGTTCGACGAGACCTGGGAGGCGCTGGCCGTCGCCATCGGCGTCATGGTCCTCGTCTCCTATGTCGCCGTCGGCGTCTCCCCGCGCACCATCGGCCGCCAGCACCCCCTGAACACGGCCACGGCGGCGGCGTACGTGCTGCTGCCGCTGGCCCGGATCATGGGCCCCGTCCCGGCCCTGCTGATCCTCATCGGCAACGCGCTCACCCCCGGCAAGGGCTTCCGTCGCGGCCCCTTCGCCTCCGAGGCGGAGCTGCGCGCGCTGGTGGACCTCGCCGAGCAGGAGTCGCTGATCGAGGCCGAGGAGCGCCGCATGGTGCACTCGGTGTTCGAACTCGGTGACACCCTCGTGCGCGAGGTGATGGTCCCGCGCACCGACCTGGTCGTCATCGAGCGGTACAAGACGATCCGCCAGGCGCTCACCCTCGCCCTGCGGTCCGGTTTCTCCCGCATCCCCGTCACCGGGGAGAGCGAGGACGACATCGTCGGCGTGGTCTACCTCAAGGACCTGGCCCGCAGGACGCACATCAACCGCGACGCCGAGAACGAGCTGGTCTCCACGGCGATGCGTCCCGCGGTCTTCGTCCCCGACACCAAGAACGCCGGCGACCTGCTGCGCGAGATGCAGCAGGAGCGCAACCACGTCGCCGTCGTCATCGACGAGTACGGCGGCACCGCCGGCATCGTCACCATCGAGGACATCCTGGAGGAGATCGTCGGCGAGATCACCGACGAGTACGACCGGGAGCTGCCGCCGGTGGAGGAGCTCGGCGACGACCGCCACCGGGTCACCGCCCGCCTCGACATCACCGACCTCGGTGAGCTGTACGGCCTCGACGCCTACGACGACGAGGACGTGGAGACCGTCGGCGGTCTCCTCGCCAAGGCACTGGGGCGGGTGCCCATCGCGGGTGCCTCCTCGGTGGTGGAGCTGCCCGACGGGCGGGAGCTGCGGCTCACCGCGGAGGCCGCGGCCGGCCGCCGGAACAAGATCGTCACGGTGCTGGTGGAGCCGATCGGCCCGGCAGAGCCGCCCCAGGAGGAGACGAAGCCGGAGTGAGCCCCGAGGAACTGCGCTCCCTGTGCCTGTCCTTCGACGAGGCCGTGGAGGACTTCCCGTTCCGGCCGGAGATCTCCGTCTTCAAGGTCCTCGGCAAGATGTTCGCGCTGAGCTGGACGGAACAGCGGCCCCTGAAGGTCAACCTCAAGTGCGACCCCGAGGACGCGGTCCGGCTGCGCGGCGAGCACCCCGGTCTGATCGCCCCCGGGTACCACATGAACAAGCGGCACTGGAACACGGTGACGGTCGACGGCGAGCTCCCGGACACCCTCGTCCGGGAGCTCGTCGAGGACTCGTACGACCTGGTGGTGGCCGGGCTGCCGCGAGCCGAGCGGCTGCGCCTCGACCGCCCCTGACGCGCCGCGTGCGGGGACGGGGGCGTCAGGGGCCGGCCGCGCGGCTCCGTATGCTCGGATCATGACCGACAGCAGCGCGCTCGACCCCGAGGACCGCAAGATCGTCACCCTGGCCCGTTCCGCGCGGGCCCGCAACGGCGTGCCCGAGGGCGCGGCCGTACGCGACGACACGGGCCGGACGTACGTCGCCGGAACCGTCGCCCTGGACTCCCTGCGGCTCAGCGCGCTGCGCACCGCCGTCGCCATGGCGGTGGCCTCCGGCGCCACGTCCCTGGAGGCGGCGGCCGTGGTGAGCGACACGGAGACCGTCTCCGACGAGGACCGCGCCGCCGTGCGCGACCTCGGCGGCGCGGCCGTCCCGGTCCTGCTGGCGGGACCGGACGGCACGGTCCGGTCGACGGTGACAGCGGGCTGAACCCCGCCGGGGCCGTCCGCACCAGAGTGTTACGGCCGGTAACAGTCGCCCGGGTCGGCGTGAGTTCCACGTCCGGGCGAGTGGACAGCCGGCCGGGGCCGTCGACAACCCGCGCGGGACGGGACCAAACACCCGCGCGGTCGCCCCTCCCTCGGTGGTTGAGCCCGCAACCGACGTAGGGCTTCGGCCAGTCTTGTCGCCGCCGGGCGCAACCGGCACGGCGTCTCTTGCAATCTCGGGCGACGCGCGCCTCAATGGAGCCGTTCCGATGGCGGACCGTCAGGTTCCGCCGCGCGGCCGCGCGTTGTTCCGCCCCCACATGGCAATGCCCGTACCGGGCCGTCCGGTGCTGTCCCAAGGTCCCGGACAACTCCCGTGCAAGGGAAGGGAAATCGCTCGATGAGACGCATACGACTCGGCGTCGGCGCGGCGTTCGCCGCCGGCACGCTCGCCGTCACCGGCCTCGCTCTCGCCCCCAGCGCCGCGGCGGTCACCCCGCAGTCCGCGACGATCAACGCCACCTGCGCGATCGGTGGTTCCGGCGCGGCCACGCTCACGGCCACCCAGGACGGCACCACCGCCACCGTCACCCTCTCCTCCACCGAGATCACCGCACCGATCGCCTTCGCCGAGGACTCCATCCAGTCCACGCTCACCTTCGTGAAGGCGGGCGGCGGCACCACCTCCTTCACCGGCACCGAGAACCCGGCGCTGGCCGCCGGCGACGGCATGGTCGTCGGCCCGCTCACCGGCACCGTCGCCCCCGGCGACAGCCTGGAGGCGTACGGCGGCTCCCTGCAGATGGTCGTCTTCGGCTTCCCCGTGAGCTGCACGGCGAACGGACCGCAGTCGCCCGGCCCGTTCGTGTTCGACTGATCCGCGGGACGTGAACGGGTGAGGGGTGGTGCCGCCGGACGGGCGGCACCACCCCTCACCCTCGCCCTCGGCCCCGCGCGTCAGAGCGCGTCCGGGCCCCGCTCGCCCGTGCGGACCCGCACCACCGTCTCGACGGGCAGCGCCCACACCTTGCCGTCGCCGATCTTGCCGGTGTGCGCGGCCTTCACGATCGCCTCGATCACGGCCTCGGAGTCCGCGTCGCCGACGACGACCTCGATGCGGACCTTGGGAACCAGGTCGACCTGGTACTCGGCGCCGCGGTAGACCTCGGTGTGGCCGCGCTGGCGCCCGTAGCCGCTGGCCTCGCTGACGGTCAGCCCGTGCACGCCCATCTCCTGGAGGGCGGTCTTGACCTCGTCGAGGCGGTACGGCTTGACGATCGCGGTGATGAGCTTCATGCCTTAAGCCTTGGCCTTCTGCGTGGAGGGAGCGGACGCGACGGACGCGGTGACCGGGGCGCCGTGGCCCAGGACGCCGTGATCGTATGCCGTCTCGGCGTGCACCGTAAGGTCGAGGCCGGTGTGCTCGTGCTCCTCGTCCGCGCGGAAGCCCAGCAGCCGGTCGATCAGCTTGCCGACGCCGTACGTCACGAGGAACGCGTACGCCCCGACGGCGACCACGGCCACCAGCTGCCTGCCCACCTGGCCGAACCCGCCGCCGTGGAGCAGGCCCTCCGGGCCGCCGGTCATCGAGTCGACGGCGAAGACGCCGATGAGCACCGTGCCGATGATCCCGCCGACCAGGTGGACGCCGACGACGTCGAGGGAGTCGTCGTAGTTCAGCTTGAACTTCCAGCTCACCGCGTAACTGCAGACGACACCGGCGGCCAGGCCGATCACCAGCGCGCCGAGCAGCGACACCGAACCGCAGGACGGGGTGATCGCGACGAGACCCGCGACGGCGCCGGAGGCCGCGCCCAGCGTCGTCGGGTGGCCGTCGCGCCGCTGCTCCACGAACAGCCAGCCCAGCAGTCCGGTGCAGCCGGCGGCCAGGGTGTTGAGGAACACGGCGGCGGCGAGACCGTTCGCGCCCAGGGCGGACCCGGCGTTGAAGCCGAACCAGCCGAACCACAGCAGGCCCGCGCCCAGCATGACCATGGGCAGGTTGTGCGGGCGCATGGCGTCCTTCTTGAAGCCCAGGCGGGGGCCGAGGACCAGGCACAGCGCGAGGCCCGAGGCACCGGAGGTGATCTCCACCGGCAGACCGCCCGCGAAGTCCAGGGCGCCGAGGTCGCCCGCGATCCAGCCGCCGGGACCCCACACCCAGTGGGTGACCGGAACGTATACGAGCAGCGCCCACACCGGGACGAAGACCAGCCACGCCCCGAACTTCGCCCGGTCCGCGACCGCGCCGCTGATGAGGGCGGCCGTGATGATCGCGAAGGTCAGCTGGAAGGTGGCGAACAGCAGGGTGGGCACGGTGCCCTGGACGCTGTCCGGGCCGAGGCCGGCCAGGCCGGCGTGGTCGAGGTTCCCGATGAGTCCGCCGAAGGCGTCGTCGCCGAACGCGAGCGCGTACCCGGCGGCCAGCCACACCACGGTGACCAGGGCGATCGACACGAAGCTCATCATCAGCATGTTGAGGACGCTCTTCGTCCTGACCATGCCGCCGTAGAAGAGGGCCAGGCCCGGGGTCATCAGCAGGACGAGGGCGGTGGCGCCGAGCAGCCAGGCGGTGTCGCCGGTGTCGATGCCTTTCGCGGCCAGGGGCGCGGCGAGGGGCGCGGCCAGGGTCACGGGCGTCACGGCCTTTCTCCAGCGGGTAAGGGTGCGGGGCTCGTCAGAGGGTCACCGGCATGCGTTTCCGGACGCGCACGGACGTGTTTCCGTGACGTTTCGTTGCGTAAGGGTTTCGGAAAGCTCACGGTCCGCGGCGGGGCGCGGGGCCGCGCCGGACGGGGCCGGGACGGCGTTCTCGCGGTCGGTGCCGCGGGGCTCCGGGGATCAGGGAGAATGGGCGCCATGAGCGTTCGTACCCAGTCATCCGAGCAGCCGGCCGAGGCCGCCCACCGCGCCGGTTTCGCCTGCTTCGTGGGCCGGCCCAACGCGGGCAAGTCCACCCTCACGAACGCTCTGGTCGGCCAGAAGGTGGCGATCACCGCGAACCAGCCGCAGACGACGCGGCACACGGTCCGCGGCATCGTGCACCGGCCGGACGCCCAGCTGATCCTCGTCGACACCCCGGGCCTGCACAAGCCGCGCACGCTGCTGGGGGAGCGCCTCAACGACGTCGTCCGCACGACCTGGGCCGAGGTCGACGTGATCGGCTTCTGCCTCCCCGCCAACGAGAAGCTCGGCCCCGGTGACCGGTTCATCGCGAAGGAACTGGCGTCCATCAAGAAGACGCCGAAGATCGCGATCGTCACCAAGACCGACCTCGTGGACGGCCGGCGGCTCGCCGAGCAGCTCATCGCGATCGACCAGCTCGGCAAGGAGCTGGGCTTCGAGTGGGCCGAGATCGTCCCGGTGTCGGCGGTCGGCGACCGGCAGGTCGACCTGCTCGCCGACCTGATCGTCCCCCTCCTTCCGGAGGGCCCGGCCCTCTACCCCGAGGGCGACCTCACCGACGAGCCCGAGCAGGTCATGATCGCCGAGCTGATCCGGGAGGCCGCGCTGGAGGGCGTCCGCGACGAGCTGCCGCACTCCATCGCCGTGGTCGTCGAGGAGATGCTGCCCCGCGAGGGCCGCCCCGCCGACAAGCCCCTCCTCGACATCCACGCCTTCGTCTACATCGAGCGCCCCAGCCAGAAGGGCATCATCATCGGCCCCAAGGGCAAGCGCCTGAAGGACGTCGGCATCAAGTCCCGCAAGCAGATCGAGGCGCTGCTGGGCACCCCGGTCTTCCTGGACCTGCATGTGAAGGTCGCCAAGGACTGGCAGCGGGACCCCAAGCAGCTGCGCCGCCTGGGCTTCTGACCCGCCCGCCCGTCAGTCCAGGGCGAACGGCTTCCTCGGCGTCGGCAGGCGCTGGTCGCCGAAGAGGTCGGCCGGCGGCGTCTCCACGGGGAGCGGCTCGTGGGGGATGCGGCCCTCCACAAAGGGTGACCGCGCGTCAGGAGTCGCTCGCCACCGACGACTTCACCGTCGGCGCGGACCGTTCGGGTCCCGGCGCAGCACGTGCCGCTGCCGGGGGGCAGCGGCACGTCCAGGCCGGATGCGCGGGTCCGCTACCGCGTCCACCAGGCGGCCGACGCGTCGCGCAGGGTGTTCGTACCGCAGTGGATCTCGCCCATGCCCTGGTGGTACGTCTCCCAGTCGTCGATGTACGACACCTTCATGCCGGCGGCCGTGTACGCGGCCGTCACCGCCTCGGTGAAGATGTCCTTGCCGCCGATGACGGGGCCCCACTGGCGCGGCGCCAGGTAGTGGGTGCGGCTGAGGACGATGCCGTTGACGGCACCGGGGACGTACGCGCTGGTCATGACCGAGGGCGCGGGGGCGGCGGGGCTGCCGACGCCGCCGTTCGCGGACGGGGCGGCGCTGCCCGGCTCGGCCCGGTCGAGGTTCCGCTGCTGGCCGTGGTCGCGGGCCACGTCGGGGAGTTCGGCTCCCGCGCCGAGGCGGCTCAGCCGGGGCAGGCGGAGCTTCTCGTCACCCGACTCGCCCCGCTGCTCCCGACCTCGGGTGAACAGCGCCGGCACCCGCACGACCTCGGCGTCCGTGACGCCCGTCTCGCGCTGCAGGATCGCGAGGTTGGCCTCGATGCGGCGCGTGGCGAGGTTGTTGTCGGAGACCAGCGTCCTCGAGGCGAGGGCCTCGTTGATCGTCTCGGTCGGGCCGACCGGCAGCGAGAACATCCGCTTCGAGCCGTGCCCGGCGGCCTTGGCGTCCCGCAGCAGCTTCAGGCCCGCCTCGGGGTCCGCGACGGCGAGCTTCCAGCCGCGCGGGGTGTCGGCGGGCAGGAACTGCACGAACTCGTCGACGTGGCCCACGTGCAGCCAGGAGGTGTCCAGGAACAGCGGGTCCTGCAGACCCTGCGACTTCAGGAACGTCCGCATCACCTTGGCCGGCTTGGAGCCGCTGTCGGGGCGGTGCCCCATGATGATCCGGCCCGCGGGGAAGGAACGGCCGCCGTGGGCGTAGGGCGGGATGGTCTCCACGTTGCCCATGGAGTTGAGCGTCCACTCCTCGGAGGGGCGGGCGCCGGTCACCTGGACGGCGCCGACGTTCGGGCCGCGCAGCTTCTCGAACAGCTCCCGGCCCGCCTCGCGGTCCATCTGCGCCGAGCGCAGCATGACCCGCATGACCTGCCGTCGTCCGTCGGCGCCGGTCATGCTGACGTAGCCGGGCTCCACGAAGTCCTGGGCCCAGATGTCCTCGTACTTGGTGAAGTTGATCGTCGGCCTCGTGATGCCGGCGGCCCGCGCCTCCTTGTCCAGGCCCTCGCGGAAGAGTCGGTTGCGCTTGGCGTAGCCGTCGGTTCCGGCGATCTTGGTGACCATCAACTGCTGGGTGTTCTGCAGGTGGTGGTGGGTCAGCAGCGGCGCCACCCGCAGGGTGACCGTGTCGGAGGAGGTGCCCGCGGAGGACTTCACGGTCAGCCGGACCCGGGCGGTGCCGTCCCACTTGGCGGTGTCCCGGATGACGTCCCGCGCCTCGACGCCGAACTCCACGCCCGCGCGCAGCTCGGCGCGCGTCAGCCGGGTCTTCGACGTGACCGGCACCCATGTGGCGGCCCGCTTCAGGAAGACGCGGGCCTTGTCGGCGCCGGCGGTCACCTTCACGGTGCCCTGCGCGCCGGCGGGCAGACTCCGCATCGGCACGGAGCGGATCCGCGCCAGGTCGGCGGCGTCGGCGGTGCCGTTCACCTTGGTGTCGGAGGCGTCGTTGCAGGCGGCCAGCTTGGCGTCGGACAGCGGCTTGCCGTTGGACGCCTTGGTGGGGCAGCGCCTGGTGTCGTCGTCGATGTTGGGCAGCATCAGCGCGCCGCGGCCGACGGTCCAGCCGTTCTCACCGGCGGTGTCCGTGGTGCCGGTGACGTCGACCCGGCCGTCCCGGTTCGCGTCCACCCGCAGATCGGTCGGCGGCGCCCCGTCCGCGAAGGCGGCGGGCGCCGCGAGCGACGGCACGGCGAGCAGGGTGCCGGAGACGGCGAGCACGGCTATCGCACGCCGTGCGGGGCGGGTGAGGGCGGATCTCGGTGAACGCGTGGGCACAGGGCGTCCCTTCAGCGACGGGGGGTGGTCGTCACGGAAGAGGGTCGAACGTGTGAATGAGTTCCCTGCGCGCCGACCGTATGCCGAGTGATCTACTCCACTCCCCGGATCCGCCCCACGAACACGGCCCCCGCGAGCCCGATCACCGCGGCCACGAGGTACAGCGTCCGGTAGCCGCCGAGGTACGTCACGATCGGCGCGGCGATCACCGGCGCGACCACCTGGGGAAGGGAGTTGGCGATGTTGATGACGCCGAGGTCCTTGCCCCGGTCGCGGGCCGTGGGCAGCACGTCGGTCATGAGGGCGAAGTCGACGGAGGCGAACACACCGAAGCCGAGCCCGAGGAGCGCCGAGGCGACGATCGCGCCGGGCCAGGTCGGCCAGAGCGCGATCAGCGCCGTCGCGACCGCCATCAGCAGCCCCGACCAGTACACGAACGGCTTGCGGCGCCCCACCCGGTCCGACCACACCCCGGCGACCACCACCGTCGCCAGCAGCATCGCCGCGTTCACCGCCGTGAGGATCAGCACCCCCTGCTCGGGGTCGGGGTAACGGACGCGGTCGCGCAGGTAGAAGAGCAGGTAGAGCAGGCCGATGCCGTTGCTCAGGTTCACCAGGAAACGCGTCAGCCACGCCCACGCGAAGTCCGGGTGGCGGCGCGGGCTCAGCCAGAACCCGGCGAGGAAGCCCCGCCACGACCACACAGGCCGGTCCGCCGCCGGCAGCCGCGGATCGGGGTGGCCCAGGACGTACGGCAGCACGCCCGCCAGGGTGAACACCGCGCACGCCGTGTACCCCGTGCCCACACCGCCGCCCAGCGTGGCGAGCCCCGTGCCGCCGACCACGCCCAGGATCTGCGCCGCGCCCAACCAGCCGCCGACCGCGCCCCGTTGGCGCCGCGTCACCCGGTCCGGAACCGCCGCGGTGACCGCCGCCCAGGACGCGTTGAGGGTCAGCTGCACGAGACACCAGCCGGCTGCCATCGTCCACAGCCCGCCCGCGCCCGCGAGGAGCAGCAGCGCCACCGCGCCGCCCGCCGCACCCGCCACGATCCACGGTGTACGGCGCCCCCAGCGGGACGTCGTCCGGTCCGACAGCGCGCCGAACAGCGGTGTGGCGACCAGGGAGACGACCGCGCCGGCGCCCGTCACCCAGGCCAGCATCGTCTCCTTCGACATCCCGGCGCCCGGCGCGAACTGCTCCGCCTGGGAGGCCAGCAGGATCTGCAGCGGGCCGTACCAGCCCACCCAGACCGCCGCGTTGGCCAGGGCCAGCGTGGCGGTCCAGCCCCCGCCGACCCGGGCGACGGGTTCGGCGAGGGCCTCGACCGGCCGCGTCGTCGTCATGCCCCGCGCTGCGCTCTGAGCAGGTCCCGGTACCAGCCGTACGACGCCTTGGGCGTCCGCTCCAGCGTCGTGTAGTCGACGTGCACGAGCCCGAACCGGCGGGCGTAGCCCTCCGCCCACTCGAAGTTGTCGAGCAGCGACCACACGAAGTACCCGCGGACGTCGACGCCCGCCTCCACGGCCCGGTGCAGGGCCCGGACATGGCCGTCCAGGTAGGCGACGCGCTCCTGGTCGTCGACGCCCTCGTACGAGCAGCCGTTCTCGGTGATGACCACGGGCGGCAGCCGGTCGCCGTAGCGGTCCCGGAAGGCGGTGAGGAGGTCCGTCAGGCCCGACGGCACCACCGGCCAGCCGAAGTCCGTCGTCGGGACGTCCTCGATCTCCTTGACCGTGAAGGGGAGTTCGGCGGGGATGGTGACACCGCCGAACTCGATGTCGGTGCCCTCGGGGGCGCCCACCCGGGTCGGCGCGTAGTAGTTGATCCCGTACCAGTCGACCGGCTCGGAGATCACCTTGAGGTCCGCCGCGACGTCGTCGCCCGGCATCAGTTCGCCGATCCCCTCCGGGTACTCGCCGAGCAGTACCGGCTCCGCGAACAGCCGGTTCAGCAGCAGGTCGTAGAAGGCCGCCGCCTCCACGTCCGGCTGCTCCGCGGACGCGGCCCACGTCGGCCCGTGCGAGTTGGCGATGCCGATGTCCGAGGCCCCGGCCGCGCGCAGCGCCCGTACGGCCAGGCCGTGGCCCAGCAGTTGGTGGTGGGCGGCCGGGAGGGCGTCGAACATCAGCTGCCTGCCCGGCGCGTGGGTGCCGAGCGCGTGGCCCAGCAGGGTGTGCTCGGCGGGCTCGTTGAGGGTGATCCACTTGGTGACCCGGTCACCGAGGCGGTCGGCGACGACGGCGACGTACTCGGCGAACCGCTCGGCGGTGTCCCGGTTCAGCCAGCCGCCCGCCTCCTGCAGCGACAGCGGCAGGTCCCAGTGGAAGAGGGTCGGCACCGGGCGGACGCCCGCGCCGGCCAGCTCGTCCACCAGCCGGTCGTAGAAGTCCAGTCCGCCGGGCGCGTTCACCCGGGGCCAGGACACCGAGAAGCGGTACGCGTCCACGCCCAGCTCGCGCAGGAGGGCCACGTCCTCGGGGTAGCGGTGGAAGTGGTCGCACGCCACCGCCGCGTTCGAGCCGTCCTTGACGCGGCCCTCCTCGGCCGTGAAGGCGTCCCACACGGAGGGCTCGCGCTGGTCCGCCGCCCCCTCGATCTGGTGCGCGGAGGTCGAGACGCCCCACAGGAAGCCGGCCGGGAACTGGGGGATCGGGTTCGTCGCCATGCGCGGATCATCCGTACCACGGGTAACGGAAGTCAACGGCCGCGGACGATTGCCCTGTTACCGCCGGGTATGGAAGGGGCGCGCACCTCACGCCCCTTCTTTGAGCACTCTTCTGATCAGCTCCCGCTGCTCCTCCGTCAGCCCGGGATCCGCGCAGTACACCGTCCGCCCGTCGACCGTGATCTCGTACGAGAACCCGTCCGGCACACCCGGGGGAGCCGCGCCCCGGCCGCGGGCGAGTGCCCCCTCGGCCAGGGCGCGCCAGTCCGGGGCGTCGGGCCGCCCCGTGGTGTCCACCACCGCGTGCCGCTCGATGCCCGCGAAACCGCCCGTGCGCCGCACCTCAATCCGCATGGGTCATGTCTAGTACGGAACTACAGCGTGCGCACGCCCACCTGCTCCCATGCCTTGAGCACGGCCGTCAGCTCGTCGCCCTGCCCGTACCGGTCCTTCGCCGCCTTCACCGTGAGCGTCGCGAAGTCCACGAACAGCGCCTGCTGCCGCAGTTCGCCGCCGGTCAGCACGTCGTACCAGATCTGCCCGGCCCGCTCCCAGGCGTAGCCGCCGAGCGCGGTGGCCACCAGGTAGAACGCGTGGTTGGGGATACCGGAGTTGATGTGCACGCCGCCGTTGTCGCGGCCCGTGCGGACGTAGCCGTCCATCGTCGCCGGCTGCGGGTCCTTGCCGAGCACGTCGTCGTCGTACGCGGTCCCCGGGGCCTTCATCGAGCGCAGGGCGACCCCCGTGACGCGCGGCGCGAGCAGGCCCGCCCCGATGAGCCAGTCCGCCTCGGCGGCGGTCTGCCCGAGCGTGTACTGCTTGATGAGGGCGCCGAAGACGTCCGACATGGACTCGTTGAGCGCGCCCGGCTGGCCGAAGTACGTGAGGTTCGCCGCGTACTGGGTGAGGCCGTGGCTGAGTTCGTGGCCGATGACGTCGACCGGGAGCGTGAAGTCGAGGAAGATCTCGCCGTCGCCGTCGCCGAACACCATCTGCTCGCCGTTCCAGAAGGCGTTGTTGTAGTCGCGGTCGTAGTGGACGGTCGCGTCCAGCGGCAGCCCGTTGCCGTCGATCGAGTCGTGCCCGTACGCCGTGAGCAGCAGCTCGAACGTGGCGCCGAGGCCCGCGTAGGCGCGGTTGACCGTGGCGTCCGTGCCGGGCTCCTCGCCCTCGCCGCGCACCTTGTGGCCGGGCAGGTCCGTGCCGTGCCGGGCGTCGTAGATCGTGCGGTGGGGCGTGCCGGGCTCGGCGCCGGCGGGCGCGGTGATCGCCGGGGCGCCGACGACGGTGGTCAGCCGACGGCGGGTGCGTTCGAGGGCGTCGCGCTCCAGGGTGCGGCGGGCGGCGCCGGAGAGCGCGGAGTCCTCGGACCGGGCGAGCTTGTCGAGGACGTGGGGCGGTACGACGGTGCAGAAGACGGGCTCGTGGCCCCCGTTTGTCGTCATGACTCGCACGATCGCACTCTGTGAGCGGCATGTCACTAGGGGCAACCATGATTGGTGAAATGTCGCCGTATGGGTTGCGATTCGACGTCGCCGCGTTACGGAGGGTTGTGAGCGGGCCGCGGCGACTTGGGGGTGGTCGCGCGGCCCGCGCGCCCTTCGTCGTCGGCCGGTGTGGCTTTGCGCACCTTTTGTCCGAGTCGCTCACCTGGTCCCGCATACTGATACGACCCCGCGCGACAGTGAAGACTCGGCTACGCTGCTCCGCATCATGCGTTTCGGGCTGCTTCTCCTTAGCTGCCGCGGCGAGGGCCTGTAGTCGAGGCCGACCCCCTCCCCGCGGTGCTCTGGCGTTGCGTTGTCGGCCGTCCTTTCGGACCATCGAGGAGCCCACGCACCATGGCGAACCGCCAGCAGCCCACGTCCATGCCGATCCACAAGTACGGGCAGTACGAGCAGGTCGACATCCCCGACCGCACCTGGCCCGACAAGCGGATCACCGCCGCCCCCCGCTGGCTCTCCACCGACCTGCGCGACGGCAACCAGTCCCTGATCGACCCGATGTCGCCCGAGCGCAAGCGCCGGATGTTCGACCAGCTGGTCAAGATGGGCTACAAGGAGATCGAGGTCGGCTTCCCGGCCTCGGGCCAGACCGACTTCGACTTCGTACGGTCGATCATCGAGGAGCCGGGCGCCATCCCGGACGACGTCACGATCTCCGTGCTGACCCAGGCCCGTGAGGACCTGATCGAGCGGACCGTGGAGTCGCTGAAGGGCGCCAAGCGTGCCACCGTGCACCTGTACAACGCCACCGCCCCCGTCTTCCGCCGCGTCGTCTTCCGCGGCTCCAGGGACGACATCAAGCAGATCGCCGTCGACGGCACGCGGCTGGTCATGGAGTACGCCGAGAAGCTGCTGGGCCCCGAGACCGAGTTCGGCTACCAGTACAGCCCCGAGATCTTCACCGACACCGAGCTGGACTTCGCGCTGGAGGTCTGCGAGGCGGTCATGGACGTCTGGCAGCCCGGTCCCGGCCGCGAGATCATCCTCAACCTGCCCGCCACCGTGGAGCGTTCGACGCCCTCCACGCACGCCGACCGCTTCGAGTGGATGGGCCGCAACCTGTCCCGCCGCGAGCACGTCTGCCTGTCGATCCACCCGCACAACGACCGCGGCACCGCCGTCGCCGCAGCCGAGCTGGCGCTGATGGCCGGCGCCGACCGCGTCGAGGGCTGCCTGTTCGGGCAGGGCGAGCGCACCGGCAACGTCGACCTGGTCACCCTGGGCATGAACCTGTTCTCCCAGGGCATCGACCCGCAGATCGACTTCTCCGACATCGACGAGATCCGCCGCGTGTGGGAGTACTGCAACCAGATGGAGGTCCACCCGCGCCACCCCTACGTGGGCGACCTGGTCTACACGTCCTTCTCCGGCTCCCACCAGGACGCCATCAAGAAGGGCTTCGACGCCATGGAGGCCGACGCCGCCGCGAAGGGCGTCACCGTCGACGACATCGAGTGGGCCGTCCCGTACCTGCCGATCGACCCCAAGGACGTCGGCCGCTCCTACGAGGCCGTCATCCGCGTCAACTCCCAGTCCGGCAAGGGCGGTATCGCCTACGTCCTGAAGAACGACCACAAGCTGGACCTGCCGCGCCGGATGCAGATCGAGTTCTCGAAGATCATCCAGGCGAAGACGGACGCCGAGGGCGGCGAGGTCACCGGCTCCGACATCTGGGCCGTCTTCCAGGACGAGTACCTGCCGAACCCGGACAACCCCTGGGGCCGCATCCAGGTCCGCAACAACCAGTCGACCACCGACAAGGACGGCGTGGACACGCTGACCGTGGAGGCCGAGGTCGACGGTGTGGAGACCACCCTGGTCGGCACCGGCAACGGCCCGATCTCCGCGTTCTTCGACGCCCTGCAGGGCATCGGCGTCGACGCCCGGCTGCTGGACTACCAGGAGCACACGATGAGCGAGGGCGCCTCCGCGCAGGCCGCCTCGTACATCGAGGTCGCCATCGACGGCAAGGTCCTGTGGGGCATCGGAATCGACGCGAACACGACCCGCGCCTCCCTGAAGGCCGTCGTCTCCGCCGTCAACCGCGCGACGCGCTGACCAGCCTCACCGGCGGTTTGAAAGCCCCGTCCGCCGAAATCCGGCGGACGGGGTCCGTCGTTTACCGGCCAATCCCTGTGGAGGTCACGGGAAGGCATCGTCCGGAGTACTGACTGCGCCTCACCGATGTGGCTAACATCACGCAAGCGCGGCGATGTTGCCGTGGAGTAACGGAGGTGCGACGTGCTGCCAGGACGGGGACCAATCGGCCGTGCCGCCGGGCTCGCCCGCGGTGGGCCGGCCGGGAACGCCGGTCCGACCGGAGGCGCCGCGCGACTCACGCGTCTCATGGGCACCCGGATCGCGTGGACCGGCGTCGGCGACGGCGAGTTCTTCTGCCCCGGCTGCGGAGGCGACCGCAACTACCAGCGCCTCACCGGACGCCGCCGCTTCACCCTGCTCGGCGTCCCCGTGCTGCCGCGCGGCGAGACCGGCCCCGTCGTGGAGTGCGCGGCCTGCCGCCACCACTACGGCACGGAGGTCCTCGACCACCCCACCACCGTCCGCCTCTCGGCGATGCTCCGCGACGCCGTCCACACCGTCGCCCTGGCCGTCCTCGCGGCCGGCGGCACCCGCGCCCGCACCTCCCTGAGCGTCGCCGCGGGCGCCGTGCGCTCCGCCGGCTTCGACGACTGCACCGAGGACCAGCTCGACGCCCTCGTGGAGGCCCTCGCCGCCGACACGGGCCGCCTCTTCGGGGAACCCTGCGGGGCGACCGGCCTGTCCATAGAGCTCCACGAGGCCCTCGACCCGCTCGCCCCGCACCTCGCCCCGGCCGGCCGCGAGGCGATCCTCCTGCAGGGCGCCCGCATCGCCCTCGCCGACGGTCCCTACACACCCGCCGAACGCGACGTCCTGTCCACCGTCGGCGCGGCGCTCACCCTCTGCACGGACGACGTGACCCGGCTGCTGGCGGCGGCCCACACCCCGTCCTGACGCCCACCGGCCCCTACAGCAGTCCCGCCGCCGCCAGGAACGCGCCGACCCGCTCGACCTCGTCGTCCGACAGCGGCACCTGGGGTTCCGCCGTCACCGGGCACGCGATCACGCCCCGCAGGTGCAGGGCCGCCTTGAAGGCACCGAGCGCGGAGGACCCGCTGCCCATGCGGTGCGGGTCGCCGGCGCGGACCATCCCGAAGAGGGCGCACAGCCGCTCCTGCTCGGCGCGGGCCCGGTCCCGGTCGCCCGCCCGGCACAGGCGGTCCAGGCGCACGTACCCGGCCGGGTCGACGTTCGCGAGGCCGGGGACCGCGCCGTCCGCGCCCAGCGCGAGCGCCGCGTCGACGAGCAGCTCGGACCCGGTGAGGACCGCGAAGCCGGTGACCCGGGCGTCGTCGCGGGCACCCGTGACGACCGTACGGAACCCGGCCAGGTCCCCGCTGGAGTCCTTCAGCCCGGCGATCACCCCGTCCGCCGCCAGCTCCAGCACCACCTCGGCGGGCAGCTTGGTGTGGACCGCCGACGGGATGTCGTACGCGAGGACGGGCACCGGGCAGCGGGAGCCCAGCACCCGGTAGTGACGGGAGACCTCCGCCGGGTGGGTGGCCGTGTAGAAGGGGGCGGTCGCCACGACCGCCTCCGCCCCGGCCGCCGTCACGGCCCGCACGTGGTCCAGGACGCGGGGCGACGTCATGTCGATCGCCCCGGCCAGCACCGGGAGCTGACCGCCGACGTGCCCCACCACCGCCTCCACCACCGTCCGCCGCTGCGCGTCTGTCAGGAACGCCGCCTCCGACGACGACCCCAGCACGAACAGCGCGTCCACACCGCCCGCCACCAGATGGTCGACCAGACGCACCAGGGAGGGGACGTCCACCTCGCGCTCCGGTGTCAGCGGGGTGCACACGGGCGGGATGACACCGGTCAGCGGGGCGGGGAAGGTCATGGCGGCTCCTTGGACTGGGTGTCTCGTACAGCGCTCCTGCGCGGCCACGGCGGCCGGGGACACGGACGCCGACCGGGCCGCTGCCTCGGCGACCAGGTCCCCCGTCCCCTCCGTCTCCTGCACAGGATGGTGGCAGCGGAAACGGCGTCCGGGGGCCGACGCGGCCGCGAAGCCCGGCATCACCCCCGCGCACACCTCGTCCGCCCGCCGGCGGCGGGTACGGAACGGGCAGCCGCTCGGCGGCCGGGTGGCCGACGGCACCGGGCCCGTCAGCGGGATCGGGTCGACCGGGTCCAGCAGCCGCGCTGCGCGCCCGCGACGTCGAGGGCGCCCAGCGGGTGATGGCCGAGCACTTCCGGGGCATCGAGGCCCGCGCGGCGGCGGCTTCCCCCGAGCACACCACGAGCCACGACGCGCGGCCCGGGCGTGACCCGAACCACACGGCCTATGCTGACCGGATGACCGATCCCGTCGAATCCTGGAACCCGGACGCCGCCGGGGTGCTGCGGCTGCCGTCCGGGCGGCTGGTGCGCGGGCGGGGGCTCCGGCATCCGCTGCCCGAGGGTCCCGCGCCGACGTACGCGGTGTACCTGCTCGGCAAGGAGCCGCCCGAAGTCCCCTGGGAGGCCCGCTGGTTGCGGTGGCCCGACTTCCGGCTGCCCGCGGACCGGGCGGAGGCGGCGCAGGTGTTCCGGGACGTCCGGGAGAGGGCGGCCGGCGGGCGCGTCGAGGTCGCCTGCGGCGGCGGCAGGGGCCGGACCGGCACCGCGCTGGCCTGTCTGGCGGTCCTGGACGGCGTACCGCCCGAGGAGGCCGTCGCCTATGTGCGCCGGCACTACGACCGCCACGCGGTGGAGACCCCGTGGCAGCGCCGCTACGTACGCCGCTTCGCCACCTGACGGGAGACCGGTTCCGGCTGCTCCGCATCCGTGCGGCGGGGCGTGCCCGCGCGCCGCGGACGGCGAAGCCCCCGCCGTCCCTGCCCGTCCCATCCGCAGGGTGCTGCCCGTGAACCCCCGCTACGGGGTTTGCCGCCGAGGCGACAACAGGGGTTCGGGTACAGCCCTCGGGGATGGGACGGGTAGGGACGGCGGGGGCGGCGGAGGGTCCCGGGCCCCCAGGTCCCCGGACCCTCCCGGCTACGGGCCGCCGAACTCGGCCGGCCCGTACAGCGCGCCGGGCGCCCCGGTCATCAGCGCCCAGTACCGGTCGCCGTACGACCAGTGCCACCACTCGGTGGGGTAGTTCACCAGTCCCGCCGTGGTGAGCGCCGCCGAGAGGATGCGGCGGTTGCCGCGGGCCGCGTCGGAGATGTGCGGCGCGTCCGTGTAGCAGGCGTCGTCGCTCTCCTCGGGGCTGGCGTCGACCGCCGTCCCCATGTCGAGCTCCTCGCCGGTGGTGGTGCACAGCGTCAGGTCGACGGCCGCCCCGGCGACGTGCGGCCCGATCTCCGGCGGGGAGAGGGACCGGCTGGTCTGCTCGCGCAGGTACTCCTGCGTCCAGTCCGGGTTGGCGCGCCGCAACTCGGCCGCGTACGCCTCGAAGTACTGGATCTGCAGGGCCGGCGGCCGGTACCCCTCGGTCACCAGCAGCCGCAGCCCGTCCGGCAGCAGCCGGGCGGCCCTGGCCAGCCGCCAGGCCACGCCCTCACGCAGGTGCGCGAACGCGCCGTCCGCGTCGGCCTGGCGCGGGTCGACCACCACGAAGGGCAGTTCCCTCAGATCGACGAGGGGTTCACCGCAGTCCCGGACCGGGACGCGGGCGACCTCGGGGTCGCTCATCAGGATGATCGAAGGCATGCGTCGTCTTCCACAGGGTCCACGAGTCCCGAGTGCGTCCTGGGCCTCGTACCGGAGGTGTGTCGCGGGGGATGAGGCTGCGCCCCGGGGAGGGAACTGATCCCCTGATGTCCCTCCCCGGGGGCCTCCCCCCTTGAGTGGTGGTCTGTGGCCTGACGGCGGTGACACCACCCGTCCGTCCCACCGTTGTGATCCCACTGTGTTCATGTTCCCGCCGGTCCGTCCCCTGTGCGTTCCGGTGGGCCGACCGGCCGGGCGGTGGTCGCCCGGCCGATCCGTTGTTCCCCCGAGAACCACGAGGATGCCGGGCGCCGCTGGAAGTTCTCTGCAAGTCGGCCGCAAGCGACTTCAAGCCGCGCCGAAACAGCAGCCCGGCCCGACGGCCACCGCCGCGACCGGCTCCGACCGGCCCCTACGCCGGTGCCCCCGGCCACGGTTCGTACCGCTCCCGTGCCTCGCACGTCTCGAACACCGCCATGGCCTCCGCGCGCAGCGCGGCGGCGCCCTCCGGGTCGCCGAGGGAGGCCCGCACCGCGGACAGGCTCCGCAGCGCGCGGGCGCGGGGCAGGGGCAGTGCGAGGACCTCCCAGAGCGCCGCCGAGGCGGTCAGCAGACCGTCCGCGTCCGCCGCCCGGCCCTCGGCGAAGGCGCACTCGCCCAGGGTGCGCAGCGTCAGCGCCTCGCCGAACCGGTCCTCGTGGACCCGGCAGACCTCCAGGATCTCCCGCAGCTCCGCCTCCGCCTCCCGCGTGTGCCCGAGCCGCAGCCGGGCCTTGGCGCGGGCCCGCAGTGCGTACGCCGCCATGTGCGGGTCACCGAGGGCGCGCAGGATCTCCAGCGCCTCCTCGGCCACCCGCGCCGCCTCGTCGTACGCGCCGAGCGAGCGGTGCACCAGACTGAGGGTGCGCAGCGCCAGCGCCTCACCGCGCCGGCTGCCGAGCCTCCGGTACGCCCGCAGCGACTCGTCGAGCAGCGGGAACGCCCCTTCCTGGTCGCCTAGTTCGAGCCGTACGGAACCGCCGTACCGGCAGGCCACCCCGACCCCGGTGTCGTCGCCGACCCGGCGGAAGCCGTCGGCCGCGTCGGTCAACGCGCGTTCCGCCTCGCGGAGTTCGCCGACCTCGCGGCAGGCGCTGCCCAGTCCGGCGAGCGCGGCGGACCGGCCCCGGACGTCACCGAGCTCGGTGCAGATCCGCTCGGCGGTGCGGAAGTACTCCTGGGCCTCCGCGATCCGGTCCTGCTCGTACCGCAGTTGCCCGAGGCCGATGATCAGCAGGGCCTCGCCCGAGCGGTCCTCGGCGCGGCGGGCCGCGGCGAGCGCCGCGTCGTGGCTGCGCCACCACGCGTCGAAGCGGTTCTTGATGGCGAACGACGAGGAGCACAGGGCCGCCGCCGCCTCACAGGCGAGGGTGTGCAGTCCCATCGCCGCCGCCCGTTCGACCGCGGACGTCAGGGCGTCCGCCTCCGCGTCGAACCAGGAGAACGGGTCCTCCAGGGCGAGGCGGGCGGTGCGTGCGCCCACGGGGTCAGGCGCCTCGGACGGTTCGCCGCCGGGGTGGGCGCGGTCCCCCGGCGGGGCCGCGCAGGGGTCGGCCCCGCGCTTCAGGAAGCTCTGCCGCAGGACCACCGCGCCCGAGGGCGCCGCCCTCGTCACCCGGTCCATCAGCCACAGGCCCGCGGACAGTGCCCGGCCCACCGCCGCCGTGCGGTCGCCGGGCGGGTCCTCCGCCTCGGCGCGTTCGGCGGCGTAGACCCGGACCAGGTCGTGGAGGCGGTAGCGGGGCTGCCCGATGTGGTCGGTGCCCGGGCAGTCGATCAACTGGGCGTCGAGGAGCCGCTCCAGGATCTCCTCGGCCTCGTCCTCCGGGGTGTCGGCGAGCGCCGCCACCGCCCACACGGCGACGTCGGCCGAGCCGAGCGTGGCGATGCGCCGCAGCACCCGGCGCGCGCACTGGTCCAGCGCCTGGTAGCTGAGGCCGAGGCTGGCCCGTACCGCCAGGTCGCCGACGGCGAGTTCGTCGAGTCTGCGGTGCTCGTCGGCGAGACGTTCGGCGAGCACCCGGGGCGTCCAGTGCCGCCGCGTCGCCAGCCGGGCGCCCGCGATCCGCAGCGCCAGCGGCAGTCCGCCGCACAGCTCGACGATGCGCCGGGCGGCGGCCTCCTCGCGCGGCTCGCCCGGCGTGCGCTCCGGCCCCGTCACCCGGGTCAGCAGCTCCAGGCCGCGCACGTCGTCCAGCACGCCGAGGTCGGTGCGCCGCGCCCCGACGAGGCCGCCGAGCCGGGCCCGCGAGGTGACCAGCACCCCGCAGGTCGCACTGCCCGGCAGCAGCGGCCGGACCTGCGCCTCGCCGCCCGCGTCGTCCAGCACCAGCAGGATCCGCCGCCCGGCGACGAGGCTGCGGAACAGGTCGCCGCGCTCCGCGGTGTCCTCCGGGGGGTCGGCGCCGAGGGCCCGCAGCAGCCGGCCCAGCACCTCGGCGGGCGGCACGGGCTCGCTGAAGCCGTGGAGTTCGGCGTAGAGCTGCCCGTCGGGGTAGGCGCCCGCCACCCGGTGCGCGGCCTGCACCGCGAGCGCCGACTTCCCGACCCCGGCGGTCCCCGACACCACCACGACGGGCATCGCCTCCCGCTCCCCGGACAGCCCCGCGACGACCGCCGCCAGTTCCTCCTCGCGCCCGGTGAAGTCCCCGATGGCGGGCGGCAGGAGGGACACCGTCCGGGGCACGGCGGCACCCCGTGCGGGGGTGGCGGGGGTGCCGGGCGCCAGCAGGTCCGGATCGGCCCGCAGGATCGCCTCGTACAGGCCGGTCAGTTCCGGGCCGGGGTCCAGGCCCAGTTCCTCGGCGAGCACCGCCCGGCCCTCCGCGTGGACGGCGAGCGCGTCCGCCTGCCGGCCCAGCCGGTACAGCCCCAGCATCAGCTGTCCGCGCAGCCGCTCCCACGTCGGATGCGCCCCCACCAGCGCGGTCAGCTCGGTGACCAGCTCCGCCTCGTGGCCCCCGGCCTCCAGCTCCGCGGCGATACGTTCCTCCAGCGTCGCCTGCCGGGCCTCCTCCAACCGCCCGGCCTCCCCCCGCAGCGCGTCCCCGACCCCGCCGAGCGCCGGACCGCGCCACAGCGCCTCCGCCGACCGCAGCAGCAGCGCCGCACCCTCGTGGTCACCCGCGGCGGCGGCCTGCCGCCCCTCCGCCGTCAGCGCCTCGAACTCCGCCAGGTCGACCCGTCCGACCCCGAGCCGCATCAGATACCCGGGCGGCCGTGTCTCGATCGCGTCCGCCGCCTCCGCGGGCAGCGCCCGCCGCAGCGCCGACACATACGTCTGCACCAGCGCCCGCGCGGTGTCCGGGGGGTCCTCCCCCCACACCGCGTCCACCAGCACGTCCGTGGGCACCACCTGCCCCGCCCGCAGCAGCAGCACGGCCAGCAGCGCGCGGGGCTTGGGGCCGCCCAGCCGCAGAGGTCTCCCCGCGTGCCACGCCTCGACCGGGCCGAGCAGTCGGAATTCCAGCTCCACGGGTCCCCATCTTCCGTGCCGTCGGACCGCCGGGACAGCGGCTGCTCACGCAGTGTTCGACGCTCATGTACGCCGAGTGGTTTCCCAGGACGCGTGATGCGCCGGAGAGTTGTCGTAGAACGGGGTAACCAGAGGGAATCTTAGGTGGAAGACACGGAGATTCGACATGTCCCCGTGGGCGCGCTGTGCGAGTGATGTGGCGGAGGCGGGGATGACGGACGTACGGGAGGGGCCGCCCGGAACACCTGCCTCCGCTCCGCGCCGGTGTCCGGGGGCGGGAGCGGTGCGTCCGTGGCCGTGGAGCACAGACTCCTGCCGAGTCTAGGCACAGCAGGTCACCGCGGGGACGCGAAGAGTGAAACTCGCGGTGCCTCGGGTAGCACCGTGGAGGCAATGGGCGAAGGGCTCGGGGGACGAGACCCGGCGCGGTGCGTCGAGTGAGGCGGAGGACACGGTGGAGGAAGTGCGGCGGGGACCCGCGAGAGCCGCGGGAGCTGCGGGAGCGCGGCCCGCGCCCCGGTGTCCGGCGGCGGTCCCGCGGTGACCGGCGACGGCGCGAAGCCGCCGATCGGCACCTACGCGGTGGACACCCGCACCGGGCAGGTCGGCCGTGTCATGGGCCACGAGGGGCCGTACGTCCAGCTGCGGCCCGTGGGCGGCGGACGGGAGTGGGACTGCCCGCCCCGCGCGGTACGGGCCGCGACGACGACGGAGCGGCTGCGTGCCGCGACCGCCCACGAGAACGCCCGCAGCGGCGGGGAGGACCCTTGAAGGACGCCCCCTGACCGGTCCGCCGCCGCGCCGTCGTAGGCGAGAATGGGCCCATGAGTCTGTTCCGCGACGACGGCATCGTGCTGCGCACCCAGAAGCTGGGCGAGGCGGACCGGATCATCACGCTGCTCACCCGCGGTCACGGACGCGTACGCGCCGTGGCCCGGGGGGTGCGGCGCACCAAGTCGAAGTTCGGGGCGCGGCTGGAGCCGTTCTCCCACGTGGACGTGCAGTTCTTCGCACGGGGCAGCGAGCTGATCGGCCGCGGGCTGCCGCTGTGCACCCAGAGCGAGACGATCGCCCCCTACGGCGGCGGCATCGTCACCGACTACGCCCGCTACACCGCCGGGACGGCCATGCTGGAGACGGCCGAGCGGTTCACCGACCACGAGGGCGAGCCCGCCGTGCAGCAGTACCTGCTGCTCGTCGGCGGCCTGCGCACCCTCGCCCGCGGCGAACACGCCCCGCACCTCGTCCTCGACGCCTTCCTGTTGCGCTCCCTCGCCGTCAACGGCTACGCCCCCACCTTCAGCGACTGCGCCAAGTGCGGTCTGCCCGGACCCAATCGGTTCTTCTCCGTCGCGGCCGGCGGCTCGGTCTGCGTGGACTGCCGGGTGCCCGGCAGCGTCGTACCCTCTGCTCAGGCCCTGGAACTCCTCGGCGCCCTGCTGACGGGGGACTGGGCGACCGCGGACGCCTGCGAGCCGCGGTACGTCAGGGAGGGGAGCGGACTGGTGTCCGCCTATCTGCACTGGCATCTGGAGCGCGGCCTGCGCTCCCTTCGGTACGTGGAAAAGTCCTGAGCGGCCACAGCGCCGCACTCACCACAGAGGAGACGAGAAGCACATGGTGGTACGCGGGTTCCTGGGGCGTCAGCGCCGCGAGTACAAGACGCCCGAGCCGCACCCGTCCGGTGCCCGCGCGCCCAAGCTCCCCGGCGAACTCGTCCCCCGGCACGTGGCGATCGTCATGGACGGCAACGGCCGTTGGGCCAAGGAGCGGGGACTGCCGCGCACCGAGGGCCACAAGGTCGGCGCCGAGCGCGTCCTCGACGTCCTGCAGGGCTCGATAGAGATCGGCGTGCGCAACATCTCCCTCTACGCCTTCTCCACCGAGAACTGGAAGCGCTCGCCCGACGAGGTCCGCTTCCTGATGAACTTCAACCGCGACTTCATCCGCAAGACCCGCGACCAGCTCGACGAACTCGGCGTCCGGGTCCGCTGGGTGGGCCGGATGCCCAAGCTGTGGAAGTCGGTCGCCAAGGAACTCCAGGTCGCCCAGGAGCAGACCAAGGACAACGACCTGCTGACCCTGTATTTCTGCATGAACTACGGCGGCCGCGCCGAGATCGCCGACGCCGCGCAGGCCCTCGCCGAGGACATCCGGGCCGGTCGGCTCGACCCCTCCAAGGTCACCGAGAAGACCTTCGCGAAGTACCTGTACTACCCCGACATGCCGGACGTCGACCTGTTCCTGCGGCCCAGCGGTGAGCAGCGCACCTCCAACTACCTGCTCTGGCAGAGCGCGTACGCCGAGATGGTCTTCCAGGACGTCCTCTGGCCGGACTTCGACCGCCGCGACCTGTGGCGCGCCTGCGTGGAGTTCGCCTCCCGCGACCGTCGCTTCGGCGGCGCCATCCCGAACGAGGAACTGCTGGCGATGGAAGGCCGACAGGAGGACTGACGCGTGGCCGAGGCCGGTGGGGAGCACGTCGAGCTGGTGTACCGCGCGACGGTCGGGGACTTCCGCGAGGCGCTGCGCGTCGCCGCGCGGGCCTCGGCCGCCGGCCGCTGGGGGCGGGGCCTGCTGTTCTTCGCCGCGGGCACGGGCGCCCTCGTCACGACGGTCTCCCTGGCGCTCGGCGGCACCCCGGGCGCCCAGGCCCTCGTGGGCCTGGGCGCGGCCGTCGTCGGTCTGGTGGTGCTGCCCCGGGCCCAGGCCCGCAGGCTGCACCGCCGGGCGGCGGCCAGGGGCGAGCACCGCACCGTGCTGGACCTCTGGGGCGTGACGACCACCACGGACCGGGGCGCGCCCCGCATGTCCCGCTGGAGCGAGATCACCCGCTACGCGGAGACCCGCGGCACCTTCGTCCTCCTGGACGGGCACCCGTACGCCCCGGCGCCCCTCCCGCTCCCGAAGCGGGTCACGGGAGATGTGGACGCCCTCCGGGCACTTCTCGACAGGAGGCTCAGCCGGCCACGGTCCGGCTAGAGGCGCGGCCGGCTACTGCGGACCTGCGGTCGTTCGCGCGGACCTGCGGCCGGCTATCGCGGACCTGCGGTGGCTCGCGCGGACCTGCTGCCGACCACCACGAACCTGCGGCCGGCTACCGCGGACCCGCGGTCGCTCACGCGGCACCCGCGGGCGCGAACGGCGCCTACTCGGCAGCCACGGACGCGCGGGCGCAGTCCGCGCAGGTGCCGAAGATCTCCACCGTGTGGGCCACGTTCACGAAGCCGTGCTCCGCCGCGATCGCGTCCGCCCACTTCTCCACCGCGGGCCCCTCGACCTCGACGGCCTTGCCGCACATCCGGCACACGAGGTGGTGATGGTGCTCCCCGGTGGAGCACCGCCGGTACACGGACTCCCCGTCGGACGTCCGCAGGACGTCGACCTCACCCGCGTCCGCGAGGGACTGCAGCGTGCGGTACACGGTGGTCAGCCCCACCGAGTCGCCACGGTGCTTCAGCATGTCGTGGAGTTCCTGCGCGCTGCGGAACTCGTCGACCTCGTCGAGTGCCGCGGCCACGGCCGCCCGCTGCCGGGTGGAACGACCTCGTACGGGTCCAGCGGTCGTCACCGGTGCCTCCTCATGTCACGGTCCTGCCGGGCCATTGTGCCAGCCCGGCGGCACCCCGGTCAGACACCGGTCATCCCGCGGACCCCTCGGCGGAGCCCCGGCTGGCCGGCACGGTGTCCCTGGCGACCCCCGCCCCGGCGGCCTCACCGGCCACCGGGATCACACACTCCGCGGGATCGCCCGAGGCCGTCACCGCCGCCTTCGCGCGCCGCCTGGCCAGCGGGGTCGCCAGCGCCGTGAGCAGCATGAACGCGGCGATGGCGAGCAGCACGATCGTCGCGCCGGGCGGCACGTCCCGGTAGTACGAGGTGACGGTGCCGCCGATCGTCACGGTCACCCCGATGGCGACGGCGATCGCGAACGTCGCCGCGAAGCTGCGGGTGAGCTGCTGCGCGGCGGCGACCGGCACCACCATCAGCGCGGAGACCAGCAGCAGGCCGACGACGCGCATGGCGACCGTCACGGTCACCGCCGCCGTGACCGCCGTGAGCAGGTTCAGGGCCCGCACCGGCAGACCGGTGACCCGCGCGAACTCCTCGTCCTGGCTCACCGCGAACAGCTGCCGGCGCAGCGCCAGCGTCATCACGATCACGAACGCGGCCAGGACGCAGATCGCGGTGATGTCCTCCTGCGACACGGTCGACAGCGAGCCGAACAGGAACGACATGAGGTTGGCGTTGGTGCCGCCCGGCGCGAGGTTGATGAGCATCACACCGCCCGCCATGCCGCCGTAGAAGAGCATGGCGAGGGCGATGTCGCCGCGGGTCCTGCCGTACCAGCGGATCAGCTCCATGAGGACCGCGCCCAGCACGGACACCAGGGTCGCCATCCACACCGGGGACCAGGAGAGCAGGAAGCCGAGGCCGACGCCGGTCATCGCGACGTGGCCGATTCCGTCGCCCATGAGGGCCTGGCGGCGCTGCACGAGGTACACGCCGATCGCGGGGGCGGTGACGCCGACGAGGACGGCGGCGAGCAGGGCCCGCTGCATGAAGGCGTAGTTCAGGAATTCCATGATCGGTGCCTTCTCAGCTCAGCAGACCGGTGCGGACCGGTTCGGTGCCGGGCGCCGCGTGCGGGTGGACGTGGTCGTGGCCGGGCAGGGCGTGCTGGCCGACCGCCTTCGGGGGCGGCCCGTCGTGCAGGACGCAGCCGTCGCGCAGGACGACCGCGCGGTCGATCAGCGGCTCCAGCGGGCCCAGCTCGTGCAGGACGAGCAGCACGGTGGTGCCGCGGGCGACCTCGCCCCGCAGGGTGCGCGCCAGCACCTCCTGGCTGGCCAGGTCGACGCCCGCCATCGGCTCGTCCATGATCAGCAGCTCGGGTTCGGAGGCCAGGGCGCGGGCGATGAGGACGCGCTGGTGCTGGCCGCCGGAGAGGGCGTTCACCGAGTCCTTGGCCCGGTCGGCGAGGCCGACGAGGTCGATGGCCCGGCGGATCGCCTCGTGGTCGGCCTTGCGGAGGATGCCGAGACGGGCGCGGGAGAGCCGGCCCGAGGCGACGACCTCCGTCACCGTCGCGGGCACGCCGCCCGCGGCGGTGGTGCGCTGCGGCACGTAGCCGAGCCGCCGCCAGTCGCGGAAGCGGCGCCTCGGGGTGCCGAACAGTTCGATCTCGCCGTCGGTGACGGGCACCTGGCCGATCACGGTGCGCACGGCGGTGGACTTGCCGGAACCGTTGGCGCCGAGCAGGGCCACGACCTCACCGCGGTTCACGGTGAGGTCGATGCCCCGCAGGACCGTGCGCGAGCCCAGTTCGGCGCGTACTGCGCGCAGCGAGATGACGGGCTCGGTCATGCCTGCGTCCTCCGGACTGGTCACGTGGCTCCCAGGGCGGTCCGGAGGGCCTTGAGATTGGCTTCCTGGACCGAGAAGTAGTCCTTGCCGCGGGACTTGCCGGTGATGCCCTCGATCGGGTCGAGGACGTCCGTCCTCAGCCCGGCGTCGGCGGCGATGGTCTTCGCGGTCTTGTCGCTGACCAGTGTCTCGTAGAAGACGGTGGTGACGCCGTCGGCCTTCGCCATCTTCTCCAGTTCGCGGACGCGGGCGCCGCTCGGCTCGGACTCGGGGTCGAGGCCGGAGATGGCCTCCTCGGTGAGGCCGTAGCGCTCGGCGAGGTAGCCGAAGGCGGCGTGGGTGGTGAGGAAGACCTTGGTCTCCGTGTTCTTCAGGCCGTCCTCGAACTGGCCGTTCAGCGCGCCGAGCTTCTCGACGAGGGCTTCGGTGTTGGTCTTGTACGTGGAGGCGTGGTCCGGGTCGGCCTTCTCGAAGGCGGCGCCGACGCCCTGGGCGATCTCGGCGTACTTCACCGGGTCGAGCCAGACGTGGGGATCCTTGCCGGACAGTTCCTCGTGCTCGTGGTCGTCGTGCTCGGCGGCGTGCCCGCCGACCTCGTCGCCGTGCTCCTCCAGGGAGGTCAGCGAGGCGGCGTCGATCTTCGTCCTGATCTCCGACTGGCCGACGGCGTCGTCGACGGCGGGCTGGAGGCCCTTGAGGTAGAGGACCGCGTCCGACTCCTGGAGCTGCGCGGTCTGCCGGGCGCTGATCTCCAGGTCGTGGGGCTCCTGGCCGGGTTCGGTGAGGTTGGTGACGTTCACGTACTTCCCGCCTATCTGCTCGGCGAGGAAGGCCATCGGGTAGAACGACGCGACGACGTCGAACTTGTCCGTGTTGCCCGCGGCGGCGCTGTCGGTGGAGCAGGCCGAAAGGGTCGTGAGGCTCAGGGCGGCGGCCGCGGTCGCCGCCGCGGGTATCAGGAGTCGTCGTCGTACTACGTTCATGACAGTCATTTTCAGCTTTTCTGGAAACGATTGTCAACAAGCTGGTTGGTAAGCCCTGGGTAAGGCCTATGTCCGTTCTGGCCCCGAACCGATTTGATTGGAAGGCAGCCTCCGCCGGTAACCTGAGGCATTCGCTCTGAAGCGCATCGCTTCGTCGCCCGTCGTCGTAATGAAGAGAGCACCGTGGCCGCCGACAAGATCGACACCATCGTCAGCCTGAGCAAGCGCCGTGGCTTCGTATTCCCGTGCAGCGAGATCTACGGCGGCCAGCGTGCCGCCTGGGACTACGGACCGCTGGGTGTCGAGCTCAAGGAGAACCTCAAGCGCCAGTGGTGGCGCTACATGGTGACGTCGCGCGAGGACGTGGTCGGTATCGACTCGTCCGTCATCCTGGCCTCCGAGGTCTGGGTCGCCTCCGGTCACGTCGCCACCTTCTCCGACCCGCTCACCGAGTGCACCTCCTGCCACAAGCGGTTCCGCGCGGACCACCTGGAGGAGGCGTACGAGGCGAAGAAGGGCCGCCTGCCGGAGAACGGGCTCGCGGACATCAACTGCCCGAACTGCGGTACCAAGGGCCAGTTCACCGAGCCCAAGCAGTTCTCGGGTCTGCTCTCCACGCACCTCGGCCCGACCCAGGACACCGGCTCGATCGCGTACCTGCGTCCCGAGACCGCCCAGGGCATCTTCACCAACTTCGCCCAGGTGCAGACCACTTCGCGCAAGAAGCCCCCGTTCGGCATCGCGCAGATGGGCAAGTCCTTCCGCAACGAGATCACGCCCGGCAACTTCATCTTCCGCACCCGCGAGTTCGAGCAGATGGAGATGGAGTTCTTCGTCAAGCCGGGCGAGGACGAGAAGTGGCAGGAGTACTGGATGCAGGAGCGGTGGAACTGGTACACCGGCCTGGGTCTGCGCGAGGAGAACATGCGGTGGTACGAGCACCCGAAGGAGAAGCTCTCCCACTACTCCAAGCGCACCGCCGACATCGAGTACCGCTTCCAGTTCGGCGGCAGCGAGTGGGGTGAGCTGGAGGGCGTCGCCAACCGCACGGACTACGACCTCTCCGCGCACTCCAAGGCCTCCGGCCAGGATCTCGTCTACTTCGACCAGGAGCTCGGCGAGAAGTACACCCCGTACGTCATCGAGCCCGCGGCCGGTGTCGGCCGCACGATGCTGGCGTTCCTGCTCGACGCGTACACCGAGGACGAGGCGCCCAACGCCAAGGGCAAGATGGAGAAGCGGACGGTGCTCCGCCTCGACCACCGGATCGCCCCGGTGAAGGTCGCGGTCCTGCCGCTGTCCCGCAACCCCGAGCTGTCCCCGAAGGCCAAGGGGCTCGCGCAGGCGCTGCGGCAGCACTGGAACATCGAGTTCGACGACGCGGGTGCGATCGGGCGCCGCTACCGCCGCCAGGACGAGATCGGTACGCCGTACTGCGTGACCGTGGACTTCGACACGCTCGACGACAACGCGGTCACGGTGCGTGAGCGTGACTCGATGAAGCAGGAGCGGGTGTCGCTGGACCAGATCGAGGGCTACCTCGCGGGACGCCTCATCGGCTGCTAGATCGTTTCTCCGCGGGACGGCGTCTGGCCGGCCCGTACTGCCGGCCGGCCGCGGGTTCGTCCGTGGCCGGCCGCCCCGTTCCCCGCGCCCCTCGGGTGGGCCGGGGAACTTTCTGTTGTCGGGGTGGCCCGGAGGACTTTGGTGCGGCGGTCGGACCTGCGGACGGGGTCGCGCCGGGCCGACCCGGCGGTCACCGCCCGCGCCGTCTTCCATGCCGCCGCCCGCTTCCATGAACCCGGCTACGCCCGGGACCGTAGCCGGCCGGACATCAAGGCCCAGGCCCGGTTCGAGGCTGTCGTGGACCTGGTGGTCCGGGGGCTGCGGGCCTGAGCGGGCGGGGCGGGTTCGCCGTACGGCGCCCGACATCCGGCGTCCGAGGTCCGGCGTAGGGCTTGGGTGCAGGGCGTCGCACGTCGGCCCTCGGCCATCGGACGCCGGGAAACGGGGCGTGGGACGGGGCCCTCAGGCCACGCAGAACTCGTTGCCCTCCGGGTCGTGCATCACCCACCAGTGGCCCGCCGGGCCCTTGTCCACCTCGTGCAGCCGGGTGGCGCCCAGGGTCTCCAGGCGGGCCACCAGGTCGTCCAGGCCGCCCGGTTCGGCGTGGACGTCGATGTGGAGGCGGTTCTTCACCGTCTTCGGCTCCGGGACGTCCTGGAAGAGGAGGCGACGCCCCCGGCCGACGCCGGTGAAGGGGTCGTACGGGTCGTCGGGGTGGCGGACGGCGGCGTAGCCCCGGAACACGGCGTGGCCGGCGTGCTCGCCGACGGCCTCCTCCGGGAGGCCGCCCGTGGAGCGCAGGTGGGCGATCAGCGCGCTCGGGTCCTCCACCTCGTAGCCCAGCGCGGCGGCCCAGAAATCGGCCAGGGGCTGCGCGTCACGGGTGTCGATGACCAGTTTCCAGCTCAGTGCGGCAGTCATGTAACCGGTTATAGTGGTTACATGCCCTCGTCGTCCACAGCAACCACGCCGGAGGAGGCCCCGCAAGGGCCGGGCATCCCCCTGCGGTCGTACACCGGCCACGTCTTCCGGTTCGACCCGGGCGCCCTCTGTCTGGAGCTGCTCGTCACCGGGGGCCCCGGCGCCCTCACCCGCTACGAGGTGCTGCACACCCCCGAGGACCTGGCCGCCTGGGTCGGACGGTCCCGGCTCACCCCCACGCCGGGCACCCTGGACCTCACCGACGCCGACGTGGAGCACGTCCGGGGGCTGCGCGACGCCCTGCTGCGCACGGTGGTCTCGCGCCTCCACCCGGGCGGACTGCCCCCACTGGACATCCCGGCGGCCGGCCCGGAGGACCTGCGCGTCATCAACGACGCGGCGGCACGGCCCCCGCTCGTCCCCGCCCTCGGTGAGGACGGCACCCGGCGCTGGTCGCCCGCCCCGGCGAACGGCGCCCAGCTCGCCTCCACCGTCGCCCGCGACGCCGTCGACCTGCTCACCGGCCCGTACGCGGACCGTGTCCGCATGTGCTCCGGTGAGCGCTGCTATCTGATCTACGTCGACACCTCGCGGCCCGGCCGCCGCCGCTGGTGCTCCATGGAGCACTGCGGCAACCGCAGCAAGGTGCGTGCCCACCGCGCCCGCCGCACCGACGAGCCCGCCCCGAACGAGGAGTGATCGCCATGGCCGCCACCGGACTGACCCGGAGCGTCGGGTGGGAGATCGGCGTCTCCCGCACTCTCGACCGACCACCGTCCGCTGTCTGGGAGTTCATCAGCGGACCACGGGGACTGGCCCTGTGGCTCGGCGCGGGCGCGCGGCTCACGCCCGAGCGCGGCGCCCCTTACACCACCGACGCGGGGATCGGCGGCGAGGTGCGCGGGTACCGGCCCGGTGCACGCATCCGCGTGACGTACGGCGACACGACCGTCCAGGTCACCGTCTCGGCCGCCGCCGGGGGCCGGGCCGTCCTCCGGTTCCACCAGGAGCGGATGGCGAGCGCCGGGGAACGGGAGCGGCGCGGGGAGCACTGGCGACGGGTCATGGACCGGGTCGCCGAGGCCCTCGACGCACCGGCCTGATGGTCCGGTCGTACGGCCCGTCCGGCCTCACGTCCGTCCGGCCGCACCGTCCGGCCGCACCGGCCGCACCGTCCGGCCGCACCGTCCGGCTGGCCGGCCGCACCGTCCGTCCGGAAGTCCGGGTCCCTTCAGGAGCCCGTCGGGTCCACCGTCGCCTGGTGGGCCTCGGCGAGGTGCTCCTGCGCCTTCAGCCTCGGCAGGAACTGCGCGCTCTTGCGCCAGCCGCAGGTGTCGCATCTGATCGTGCGCTGCACACCGGTGCGCTGGACCCGCACGACGTGCTGTCGCCCGTGCTGGTCCCAGCGGCTCACCTTGCTCGCGTTGTTCTCCGACATAAGGTCTCCAGCCGACACGACGAGGGCCGTCGGCCCTCCACCGACCGCTGCACGTGAGGAGTGTGCAGCAAGTCCGACATCAACAGGGCTGATCCGGAAGTGAGTTGTCCCACCCGGGTGCCACCCGGGCGCCGGCCGGCCGCCTGCCGGCGGGGCGGCGGACCCGTGCCCTCCGTATGCGCTGCCGGGGTGATCCCCACGTGTCGGCCGTGCGGGTGGCGCGTGCGAGGATGACGGCTGTTCTGAGACGGTCGGGGCGGCGGAGATTGGGACGCGATGATCGGGACGGTGTTCCGTAGCGAGGACGTGCCGGCGGACGACCGGTTCGACCACTGGCGGGAGATGGTCGGCCGGATGCGCTCGCCCAGCGACATCATCAGCGCCCACACCGCCGACTTCTGGGCGGAGTTCCGGCTGATGGAGCTGGGCCCCGTGACCGTGTGGCCCACCTCGTTCCTGCCGACGCGCTACCGGCGCAGCCAGCGGATGGTGCGGCAGTCCGACCCCGAGCTGTACCACCTGTCGCTGCTGCTGGACGGCGAGTTGACCCTCGACCACGCGGGACGCAGCGGCGCGTTCGGCGCGTACGACCTGCACCTCGCGGACAGTTCGCAGCCGTACGACCTCCGGCCGGCGGACGATCTGCGGCCCGCGCCCGTCCGGGGTGTGGGCGTCGACTTCCCCAAGTCGCTGCTGCCGCTGCCGCCGCACCGTGTGGGGGAGTTGCTGGGCCGCGGCATCCCGGGCCGGGAGGGTGTCGGCGCGCTGCTGACGAACTTCCTGGTCGGCCTGGAACGGCAGGCCGACACCCTCGGCCCCGCCGACGCGCCGCGCCTCGGGACGGTCGTCCTCGATCTGGTGTCCGTCGTGCTGGGCCAGGCACTGGACGCCGAGGCCGCGCTGCCGCCGGAGACCCGCCAGGAGGCCCTCGCCCGGCGGATCACCGCGTTCATCCGGCAGAACCTGCACGACCCGGAGCTGACGCCGCCGGTGATCGCCGCCGCGCACCACATCTCCGTCAGCTATCTGCACCGCGTCTTCCAGCAGCACACCCGGGGCGAGACGGTCGCCGCGTGGATCCGGGCCCGCCGCCTGGAAGGCGCCCGCCGCGACCTCGCCGACCGTTCCCTGCGCACCACCCCGGTCCACGTCATCGCCGGCCGCTGGGGCTACCCCCGCGCCTCCGACTTCACCCGAGCCTTCCGAACCGCGTACGGCGTCCCACCCACGGAGTACCGCCAGGAGGCCCTGGCGGACCGGGGCTAGGCGTATCGCCTGAAGCATCGCCGACGCGACCGAGGGGCGGGTGGCCGCCGAGCGCGGTGTGCCCCTGCTTCCAGGACACTCCTGCTCCAGAACCCCTTGCTTCCAGAGCCCCCCGCTTCCAGAGCCCCCCGCTTCCAGGGCCGCGGCGCCTAAGGCGTCGTCTCATTTGGCGAGTCGGCGGTAGCAGGTGAGGCTGCAGGCAATGGCGGTGAAGGCCGGGAAGTGCTCGGCCCTGCGTTCGTAGCGGCGGTGGAGTCGGCGGCAGCCGGAGCCAGGGCATGGTGCGTTCGATGGTCCAGTGATGCCGGCCGAGCCGTGTGGAGGATTCGATGCCCTTGCGGGCGACGCGGTGCCGGATGCCCCGCTTGCGGAGCCGTCGCCGCGGGTGGTCGTAGTCGTAGCCCTTGTCTGCGTGCCGCTTGGCAGGGCGGCGTCGACGGGGTCCGCAGGGGGAGCGGACCGGCGGGATGCCCCGCACGAGCGGCTCGAGGGCCGGGCCGTCGTGATGATTGGCACCGGAGATCCCGATCGAGAGGGGCAGACCGGTCCGCTCGGTGATCAAGTGGATCTTCGGCCCTTTCTTGCCCCGGTCGACGGGATTCGGACCTGTCAGGTCCCCCCTTTCAGGGCCCGCGTGTTCACCGAGTCGATCGCGCACCTCGACCAGTCCAGCTCGCCGCGGGAGCCGAGTTCGTCCAGGACCAGGCGGTGGAGTGTGGTCCACACCCGCGCCTTGCTCCATTCCGTGAACCGCCGGTGAGCCGTCGGACCCGACGGCCCGAACGATGGGGGCAACTGCCGCCACGTGCAGCCTGACGTGGCCACGAAGATGATCGCCGCCAGCACCTCGCGATCCCCGTACCGTCGTCGGCCACCGCCCTGCGGCCGCGACGGAGCAGGAGGCACGACCCGCTCGAACAGCTCCCACAACTCGTCCGGCACCAGACGCTCAACGATCCCCACGACAGCAGACTACCCAACACCCCAAATGAGACGTCCTCTTGGCGTGGGGGCGGCCGGCGGAACACCGCCGCGCAGGAGCCCGCGCCTTCAGATGTGTGAACAGAAAACAAGTACGCGACCATTGACGCGTCCACGGCAACTCCTTACCTTCACGGGAAAGCGCTTTCCACGCCACCCCCACCTCTGAGACGGACGGAGAGCAGGCATGCAGCGAACGGTCTCCCTGCGGTTCCACGCGGCCCTGGCCACCCTGGCGCTGGCCGCCACGACCGCCACCCTCGTGTCCATGCCCGAGGCGTCGGCCGCGACCGGCGGCGTCACCGGCTACGCGACCCAGAACGGCGGCACCACCGGCGGCGCCGGCGGCCAGACGGTCCGGGCGACCACGGGCACCGCGATCCACCAGGCCCTGTGCGGCCGCGCGAGCACCAGCACGCCGATCACCATCGAGGTCCAGGGGACCATCAACCACGCCAACACCAAGAAGGTGTCGGGCGGCAGCTGCGACACGGCGGACGGCGTGATCGAGCTCAAGAAGATCAGCAACGTGACCATCGTCGGAGTCGGCAGCGGCGCCGTCTTCGACCAGGTGGGCATCCACATCCGTGAGTCCAAGAACATCATCATCCAGAACGTGACCGTGCGGAACGTCAAGAAGTCCGGCTCACCCACCTCCAACGGCGGCGACGCCATCGGCATGGAGAGCAACGTCCGCAACGTCTGGGTCGACCACACCACCCTGGAGGCCTCGGGCGGCGAGTCCGAGGGCTACGACGGGCTGTTCGACATGAAGAACAACACCCAGTACGTGACCCTGTCCTACAGCGTCCTGCGCAACTCCGGCCGCGGCGGCCTGGTCGGCAGCAGCGAGAGCGACCGGTCGAACGGCTTCATCACCTACCACCACAACCGCTACGAGAACATCGACTCCCGCGCCCCGCTGCTGCGCGGCGGCATCGCGCACATGTACAACAACCACTACGTGCGCCTCAACGAGTCCGGCATCAACTCCCGGGCCGGCGCCCGCGCCAAGGTGGACAACAACTACTTCGAGGACTCCAAGGACGTCCTGGGCACCTTCTACACCGACGAGGCCGGGTACTGGCAGGTCTCCGGCAACGTCCTGGACAACGTCACGTGGTCGAAGCCCGGCACCGAGAACAACCCGGCCGGGCCGGACCTCAAGTCCACCACCACGGTCTCCGTCCCGTACTCGGTGAGCCTCGACAGGGCCGACTGCGTGCCGGCCGTCGTGAGCCGGACCGCGGGCGCGAACAAGGGCCTGCAGGTGTCCGACGGCACGTGCTGACCCCGGCGGCCCGCCGGAACCGGCCTCGGGCAGAGGATCCGGCTCCGGCGGGCCGTCCGCACCACCCGCCACCGGGCCCGGAATGCGGTGGTCCGCGGCCACCCGCACCGCAGGCTCTGGCCAGTAATCTCGGCGTCCATGCAGCAGAGGCATCTCGGCCGCACGGGCCTGTGTGTGTCACGGATCGGGCTCGGCGCCCTGACCTGAGGTCGGGGCACCGACGAACACGACGCCGCGGACCTGATGAAGACGTTCCGGGAAGCGGGCGGAACCCTCGTCGACACCGCGGACGTGTACGGCGACGGAGAGGCCGCATACCTGCACGGCCGACTGCTCGACGGGCTCGTGTCCCGGCGGGATCTCGTCATCTCGACCAAGGCGGCAGCGTGCCCGACCCCGACCGCCGCGTCGACGGCTCCCGCGGCCATCTGCTCGCCGCGCTGGACGCCGCGCTCGCCCGGCCTCGGCACCGACTGCGTCGACCTGTGGCACGTCCACGCCTTCGATCCCCGGACCCCGCTGGAGGAGACCCTCCAGGGCCTCGACCTCGCCGTCGCCGGCGGCCGTGCGCGCCACGCCGCCGTCTCCAACTTCTGCGGCTGGCAGCCGGCCAAGGCCGCGACCTGGCAGGCACACCGGCGGCAGCGCCGGCGCATACACCACGGCCTGTATCAACCGGCTCGCAGACGACCTGCCTGCAGCCCCGGACGACGTCTAAGGCGCCCCGACCCCCGCCGCGTCCCGTACCTCCGTCGACTCCAGCCGGGCCGCCGTGCGCTCGGCGGTGCCGCGGGCCCAGGTTCCGGTGGTCAGGGCGCCCAGGGTCAGGACGGCGAAGCCGCACGCGGCGACGATCCACCACGCGGGGCGGGCCGCCGCCACGAACGACTCGGCGTACGACGACGTCCCCACGCCCGCCGCCAGCACCGCGCCGATCACGGCGACCCCCAGCGTCTGGCCGATCTGCCGGCTGGTGGAGGCGACGGCCGCGGCGACACCGGCCTGCGCGCGGGGCATGCCGGAGACCGCCGTGTTGGTGATGGGCGCGTTGACGAAACCGAAGCCGATGCCGAACAGCACGTACCCGACGACCAGGGTGACGTTCGCCGTCTCCGCCTCGAACGCGGCGAACAGCACCCCGCTCGCGGTCATCGTCACCCCCGCCACGAGCAGCGGCAGCCGCGGGCCCCGGCTGCCGACCAGCCGCCCGGCGACCGGCGCGCACACGAAGCACAGGAACGCCATCGGGAGCATCCACAGCCCGGCGTGCAGGGCGTCCAGCCCGCGGACGTTCTGCAGGTACAGCGTCGACAGGAACAGGAAACCGCCGAGCGCCGCGAACGCGCTGACCGCGATCACGGTCGCCCCGCTGAACGGTGCCGAACGGAAGAAGCGCAGGTCGACGAGGGGCTCGTCCCGGCGCGGTTCGTACCGGAGCAGCGCCAGGAGCGCGGCGAGAGCGACCCCGCCGAACAGCACGGTCCGCCCCACCGGCGCGGTCGGCGCCTCGATGATCGCGTACGTCAGCGAACCGAGCAGCGCCATGACCAGGAACTGCCCCACGGGGTCCGGCCGGCGGGCCTTCGGCGCACGGGACTCGGGGACGAACCGCCAGGTCAGTACGAGGGCGGCCAGCCCGACCGGGAGGTTGATCCAGAAGATCGAACGCCAGCCGACCGACTCCACCAGGACACCGCCGATGATCGGTCCCGCCGCCATCGAGATGCCGACCACCGCACCCCACACCCCGATCGCCCGGGCCCGCTCGCGGGGCTGCGTGAACGTGTTGGTGATGATCGACATCGCGACCGGGTTGAGCATCGACCCGCCGACCGCCTGCACCATCCGGAACACCACGAGCGCGTCGAGGTTCGGGGCGAGGGAGCACAGCGCCGAGCCGAGGGTGAAGACGACGAGGCCCGCCATGAAGACCCGTTTGCGTCCGATCCGGTCGGCCGTGGAGCCTGCCAGCATCAGCAACGAGGCCAGGACCAGGGTGTAGGCGTCGATCGTCCACTGGAGACCGGCGACGCTCGCGCCCAGGTCGCGCTGGAGGGTGGGCAGGGCGACGTTGAGGACGGTGTTGTCCAGGCTCACGATCAGGAGGCTGGTGCAGCAGATCGCGAGCACCAGCAGACGGTGGCGACGGCTGAGCTCGGGCATGCCGCCCATCGTACGCCCAAGTCAATAGTGCGCCTAACTAATGAATGGGGGTGTCGGGGGACGGCCGCCACCCGCCCCGCGCCGGCGCTCGTCCGGCGTGCGGGACAATGGGGGAATGTCCACGCCCTCGACCACGCCCTCGACCCCGTCCGCGTCCGTGCCCGCCGGGCCGCTCCGGATCGGTCCCCACACCGTCGCCCCGCCCGTCGTCCTGGCCCCCATGGCCGGCATCACGAACGCGCCCTTCCGTACCCTGTGCAGGGAGTTCAGCGGCGGCAAGGGTCTGTTCGTCAGCGAGATGATCACGACGAGGGCGCTGGTCGAGCGCAACGAGAAGACCATGCAGCTGATCCACTTCGACGCGACCGAGAAGCCGCGCTCGATCCAGCTGTACGGCGTGGACCCGGTGACCGTCGGCAAGGCCGTCCGCATGATCGCGGAGGAGGACCTCGCCGACCACATCGACCTGAACTTCGGCTGCCCGGTCCCGAAGGTGACCAGGAAGGGCGGCGGCTCCGCCCTCCCGTACAAGCGGAACCTGCTGCGCGCCATCCTCCGGGAGGCCGTGAGCGGCGCCGGGGACCTCCCCGTCACCATGAAGATGCGCAAGGGCATCGACGACGACCACATCACCTACCTCGACGCCGGCCGTATCGCCGTCGAGGAGGGCGTCACCGCCATCGCCCTGCACGGCCGCACCGCCGCCCAGCACTACGGCGGCACCGCCGACTGGGACGCCATCGCCCGGCTGAAGGAGCACGTCCCCGAGATCCCGGTGCTCGGCAACGGAGACATCTGGTCCGCCGGGGACGCCCTGCGGATGGTCCGTGAGACCGGCTGCGACGGAGTCGTCGTCGGACGCGGCTGCCTGGGCCGGCCGTGGCTGTTCTCCGATCTCGTCGCCGCCTTCGAGGGGCGCCCCGAGGACATCGCCCGCCCGTCGCTGCGTGAGGTGGCCGACGTCATGGTCCGGCACGCCACCCTCCTCGGCGAGTGGATCGAAAATGGCGGGGCGGCCCAAAGGGCCCCGGTGGAGGGTGGTGGCGGGAGGCGGGCGGGCGAGTCCAAGGGTGTCGTCGACTTCCGCAAGCACGTCGCCTGGTACCTCAAGGGCTTCGCCGTCGGCTCCGAGATGCGCAAGCGGCTCGCCGTCACCTCGTCCCTCGCCGAACTCCGCGCGGGACTCGACGAGTTGGACCTGGACCAGGCGTGGCCGGCCGGCGCCGACGGACCGCGCGGCCGCACCTCCGGCAACAACCGCGTCGTCCTGCCCGACGGCTGGCTCAAGGACCCCTACGACTGCGCGGGTGTCGGCGAGGACGCCGAACTCGACACCTCCGGCGGCTGACCCGGCCGTCGCCACCCGGCCACCGCCACCGGCCGCAAGCGCCCGCAACTGGCCACGTTCGGGGGCCTGTTGCCCCGTTTCGTCGTCGTTCCGGTCGTAGTGCGGCCGGTTTCCGTCATCTCGGAATGAGTGAGGAAATGTCCGGGTAGCGCGCTTCGGTGTGCGGAGCGAACGAGAACCCGAAGACGACGGAGAAGACGGCGAAGCGGCCCACCCGCCGGACCGCGCGGAAACCGGCGGCACGCCCGAACCGGCCGGCCCCGCCTCCCGCGCCCGCCCCACCCCCGCCGTCCTACGTCCCGCACTGCTCCCACCACGTCTCCTACCTCCTCACCGTCCTGGACCGGCTCGTCCCCGTCGGCACCCGGTGCGCGGTCATCGGGGCCCCGCTCAACTCCAACGTCGGCGACAGCGCGATCTGGCTCGGCCAGCGGGCTCTGCTGGGCGCGCTCGGCGCCGAGGTGCGCTACGCCTGCGACCTGATGTCGTACGACCCCGCCCACCTCGCGGCGTGCGCGCCGGAGGGGCCGATCATGCTGACCGGCGGCGGCACCCTGGGCGACCTCTGGGAGGACAGCCAGCTGCTGCGGGAGCGGGTGCTGCGCGACTTCCCCGACCGCCGGATCGTCCAGCTGCCCCAGTCCGTGCACTTCACGCACCACGCCAACCTCACCCGCGCCCGCCGGGTCTTCGACGCCCACCCCGACCTCACCCTGCTGCTGCGCGACCGGCACAGTCTGCACCGCTGCCGCACCGTGTTCGAGGCGCCCGCGCTGCTCGTGCCCGACCTCGCGTTCGCCGTGCCCCCGGACGCGCTGACCGGCGGCGCGGCCAGCCATGATGTCGTCTGGCTGGCCCGGCAGGACAAGGAGTCCGCGCAGGGCCCACCCGCCGGGCGGGGCGGCGGCCCGTACGTCTTCGACTGGGCCCGCGAGGCCACGGACGCCGGGTGGCGGCAGGCGAAGGAGGCCCTGTGGCGGGGCCGGGCCCGCGCCCTGTGCCGGGCCTCCTCGGGCGACCCCGTCGGAGCGGCCCCCGGTCTCCTCGCCGCCTACGACGGTCTCGCCCGTCTCCAACTCGCGCGCGGCTGCCGCCTGCTGACGTCCGGCCGGGTCGCCGTCACCGACCGCCTGCACGGCCATGTCCTCGGGCTGCTCCTCGCCCTGCCGCACGTCCTCGTCCCCGACCGCTACGGCAAGATCCGCAGCTACTGGGACACCTGGACCGCCCACCGGCCCCCGGCCGCGCCGGGCGCGACCGTGGCCTGGGCGGGCACCGAGGCGGAGGCGAGGGAGACGGCGGGCAGGCTGCTGGTGGACCTGCCCTGAGGACCGGCGGACCGTCGGGGACGCGCTACGCGCCCCCGACGGCGGTCAGCAGCGCCAGCGGCGCCGCCGCCGACCGGGACTCCCGCACACACGCGTGCGGGTACGGCACCGGCTCCGGATGCGTGTCCCTGCCGTACCCGGCGAGCACCTCCGGCAGCCGGTGCCCCATGGCCGTGGCCGCGTCCACCAGCCCGCCCGCGACCGTGCGGGCCTCGTCGTGCAGCCCGTACCGGGCCAGCCCCAGGGTGATCAGCGCGTTGTCGTGCGGCCAGACCGAACCCCGGTGGTACGACAGCGGATGGAACGCCGGCTGCCCCGAGGCCAGCGTCCGCACGCCCCACCCGGAGAAGAAGTCCGGTGCGAGCAGCCGCCGGCCGACGGTCTCCCCGTACTCCTTGTCGAGCAGTCCCGACCACAGCAGGTGTCCCGCGTCGGAGGCGAGCGCGTCCGTCCGGCGGCCCTCGCCGTCCAGGGCCAGCGCCGGGAAGTCGTGTTCCGGCATCCAGAAGTCCCGCTGGAAACGGTCGCGGAGGTCACCGGCGGCCTGCTCCAGGAGGGCCGCGTAGACCTCGTCCTCCCAGACGGTGCGGGCCAGCGCGGCGGTCCGGCGCAGCGCGTCGTACGCGTAGCCCTGGGCGCCCGCCGCCATCACCGGCCCGGCGGGCGGGCGGCTGCCGTCGGCGGAGCAGATCGCGCCGGGGGAGTCCTTCCAGTTCTGGTTGGAGAGGCCGCCCTGGTCGGCGCGGTACACGAGGTAGCCGCGGGAGGTGAGGCCGCCGTGGTCCAGCATCCAGCCGATCGCGGCCCTGGCCTGCGGCTCCAGCCGGCGGGCCAGGGTGACGTCACCGGTCTGCTCCACGTACGCGCCGAGCAGCACGAGGAACAGCGGGGTCGCGTCGACCGAGCCGTAGTAGCGGCCGTACGGCACCTGCCCGAAGTGGGCCAGCTCGCCGTGGCGCACCTCGTGGACGATCTTGCCGGGCTGGGCGACCGCGTCCACGCCGACCTCGGTGGCCTGGGTGGCGGCGAGCGCGAGGAGCGTGGCGGCGGCCGGTTCCGGGCGGTAGGGCAGGGTGAACAGCGAGGTCAGCAGCGCGTCGCGGCCGAGGAGAGCCAGGAACCAGGGCGCCCCGGCCGCCGGCACCCGCAGGTTCTCGCCGTCCGGTCCGGTCGCGGGGACCTGGAGCGCGGCGAGATCGGCCAGGCCCCGCGCGCAGGCCGCCGCCAGCTCCGGCCAGCCGGTCGGGAACGCGACGCCCTCCATGAACTCGCCCTCGCAGGCGAGGACCTGGTCCGTCACGGCGGCCGGGGAGGCCGGCACGCGCAGGGGCCGCCGGTCGCCGTGCGGCCGGGCCATCACCCGCAGGGTCAGCTCCACCGAGCGGTGCGGCTCCAGCTCCAGCGCCCACACGAGACGCCGCGCGCCCGTCCCCGTCTCCTCCACGGCGTCCGGCGCGGGCTGGGCCGTGACCGTCGTGCAGGACCGCCACTCACCGCGCCGGTAACTGAACTCCACCCCGTCGTCGAGGACCTCACGTCCTCGGACGGCGCCGGTCTTGGCGTAGGTACGGAAGTCGGAGCGCAGCTCGAACTGGTCGGTGAAGTCGGCGTCCACGGTGAGCGCGATCCGGACGGTCGTCGGCACCGGACGGTTGCTGGTGACGCGCAGCGCCTCGACGAACGCGCTGTCGGAGACGGCCTGTTCCCGGAAGAGCGTGTACGCGGGCGGTTCCTGGCGTCCGCCCCGGGGGACCAGCACACACCGTGCGGTGTCGCCGTCGCCGACCGGGGTGAGCGTCTCGGGGACCGCGCCGTCGACGGTGAGCTGCCACCGGCTCAGATGCCGTGCGTCCCGGACGAACAAGCCGTCCGGGGAACTGCCGCCCCGCCGCCCGCTGATGTCGCCGCCGTCGCCCACGGCGGCGAACGTCCCGCCGCGCACGAGCAGGTGATGCCGGTCCGTCATCCCCGGTCCCCTCCCTGGTCACTCATGTCGCACGTGTCGAATCCGGCCCGGTCGTCGTGGTGCCGGTCGTCGTCGTCCGGTCCGTCGCCGCCTCGGCGGCCGTGGTCGTCCTGGTGCAGCAGATCGAGGGCGAGCGCGGCGGTCCAGCTGAAACCGAGGGCGCCGCAGGCCTCACCCGTGTACGGGTCGACGTACTCGGCGAAACCGGAGGCGCCCGCGGTCTCCAGCAGCGCCGTCCGTAGCGCGTCCGCCCGCCCCAGCTCCCCGTGGAGCCTCAGGCCCCGCTCCAGCATCCAGTTGGTGTTGAACCAGGCCGGGCCCCGCCAGTAGCGGTGCGGGTCGAAGGCCTCGCCCAGCAGGTCGTACGACGGCACGAGCCGGGTGGTTCCCCCGAGGCCGAAGTGCGGTCCGTGCACCGTCCGCACGAGGGCGGAGACGATCTCGCGGGGCAGACCGGGCACGAGCAGGGGCAGGAGTCCGGAGACACCGCGCTCGGGGACGAGGGCGCCGCCGATGACGTCCCGGCACAGGAACATCTCCTGCGCCGGGTCCCACAGCCGCTCCACCAGGGCCGCCGTCAGCCGCTCCGCGCGGGCGTCGCGGGCCGTGCCGGTCGCCCCCAGCTCCGCGGCGATCCGGGCCAGGGCGTGCTCGGAGGCGATGAGGAGGGCGTTGAAGCAGGGGTCCTCGACGGCGAACCCGCCCCGCCCGTCGGCGTATCCGCCGTCCCGGTAGTCCGCGGCCAGCCGCACGTACCGCCCGTAGTCCAGATCCGTCGGCCGGTCCTCGGCCGCGCCGTGGTCGAGGTCGGCGCGGCGGAAGGAGCGGGCCGGGGCCGGGGCCACCCGGGACAGGGGCGCGTCCCAGGCGGGGCTGTTGTCCATGCCCTGCTCCCAGGGGTGGACGACCGAGGCCAGCCCGCCGCCGCCCAGGTCCCGGCGGTGCAGCAGATAGCGGTGCCAGGCCGCGAGCCGCGGGTACACCCGGGACAGGAAGCCGCGCGCCCGGGAGAGCCCGGGGTCGGAGCGGTGCACCAGCCACGCGGCCAGCGCGTGCACCGGCGGCTGCACGATGCCGGAGGTCTGGGTGGTGCGCGGGGCGCCCGCAGCGCGCCCCGCGGTCGAGGAGCGCCAGAAGTCGGGGCTCGGGAAGTACGCCTCCAGCGGCACCGAGGGGTTGAAGACGATGTGCGGGATCCGTCCGTCGCCCCACTGCGCGTCGAGCAGGGTCTCCAGCTCGGTCTGCGCCCGCAGCGGCGACAGATGGCGCAGCCCGATCGCGACGAACGCCGAGTCCCACGACCACTGGTGGGGGTACAGCCGGCGCGAGGGCACCGTGGACGTGCCCGTCCAGTTGCCCTCCAGCACCTCGGCCGCCCCGCGGTGCAGCGATCCGGTCCGGACGCCCGGATCGTATACGGCGCCCGCGCGGCGGACGTCCGTGCCTGGTCGGCGGGTTGTGAGCTGGGTTGTGCGATCCACTCAGGGCTCCCCGAGGACAAGGTGCCGACCGGTTCGGCAGTAGGTACCGTAGGGTTACGTCTACTTAACACGCAAAACTCAATATGTAATGCAGAGTTGGTGAGCGCAAGAGGGTGGGCGCGAGCGGTCGCGCGGAGCGGTCCGCGCACCATCGCCGTGGGCGGTGCGCCCTCTTCCCGCCGGGGCGGGGATGATCGGGTGAGGGATCGCGCGAACGGGAGGTCGTGAAGGTGGGTAGTCACGCCGGTGCAGGAGATCTGCTGGAGCTGGTCCGCAGCGGCCGGGCCACCACCCGTGGCGCGCTCCAGCAGGCCACGGGCCTGTCCCGGGCCACGGTCGGCCAGCGCCTGGACCGGCTGTTCCGCGCGGGCTGGCTGCGCGAGGGCGCCGGCGGCCCGGTCGGCTCCCCGCTGGGCGGACGCCCCTCCATCACGCTGGAGTTCGACGACGAGCACGCGGTCGTCCTCGCCGCCGACCTGGACACCCGCCACGCCCGCGCCGCCGTCCTCTCCCTCACCGGCGAGATACAGGCCGAGCACACCGGCACCCTCGTCGTCGAGGACGGCCCCGACGCCGTCCTGGACGGGCTGGGGCGCTGGTTCGCCGAACTGCTGGAGAAGACGGGGCGGTCGGCCGACGCGGTCTGCGGCATCGGGCTCGCCGTGCCCGGACCGGTGGACCTGGACACCGGCCGGGTGGTGCAGCCGCCGATCATGCCCGGCTGGGACGGCTACGACATACGCGGCCGGCTGGCCCGCGCCTTCGCCGACCACGCCGCCGCCCCGCCCGGAGTCCCCGTCCTCGTCGACAACGACGCCAACCTCATGGCGTACGGCGAACAGCGCACGGGCTACCCGGACTGCTCGGCGTTCGCGCTGGTCAAGGTCTCCACGGGGATCGGCGCCGGCGTGGTGGTCGGCGGCTCGATCTACCGGGGCGTCGACGGCGGCGCCGGCGACATCGGCCACATCCGGGTGCCCGGCGGCGCGGACGCCCAGTGCAAATGCGGGTCCTACGGCTGTCTGGCGGCGGTCGCGAGCGGCGGTGCCGTCGCGCGGCGGCTGAGCGAGGCCGGGGTCCCCGCGGCCTCCGGTTCCGACGTGCGCGACCTGCTGGTCGCCGGGCACCCCGGGGCGACGGCCCTCGCGCGGGAGGCGGGGCGCTGCGTGGGCGACGTCCTGGCGACGGTCGTGACCCTGCTGAACCCGGGCGTCCTGATGATCGCCGGGGACCTGGCCGGAACCCCCTTCCTCACGGGTGTGCGGGAACTGCTCTACCAGCGGGCGCTGCCGCGCTCCACGGCCCACCTCGACGTCGTCACCTCCCGGCTGGGGGAGCGGGCGGGACTGGTCGGCGCGGGCGCCCTGGTCGTGGAACACCTGTACGCGCCCGAACGAGCGGAGCAGCGGCTCGCGGCCCTCGGGGTGTGACGGATGCGTGCGCGGGGCGTGTGACAGGCGGGTTTCCGTCCCGAGCGGCGGTCCGCATGGTGAAATCCGGGCTTCCGTCACCGCGTGATTCTCGCCACCCTTGATCGGGGTTGCGCTCAGATGAGCGGATTATGGGTGGCTCCGGGTTTTCAAAGGGTGGCACTGAGTGCCACCCTTTGATCGTTCATCGTGCGAACTCAGACGTGTTGAATGCTGCTCATCCGAGCGGATATCGCGGCTCCCGTACCGCGCCGCCTTCAAGAGGTGAACGCTTCGGCGTTCGTCTCCTTGCCAAGCCTTGACTTTCGATCTGCTGGCGGACGGGTGGTTACAGGCTCATGACGCGCAAGTGGACGTACCCAGGAGCCTTCGATCTGGGTATGTTCCTCGCCGTCAGGGCAGCCACCGCGTCCTCAAGGAGTTGGGACCCGTGTCGGAAAACAAAGATCCCCACGCAGGCCACGTAGCTCACAGCGTTGAGGGCGTGAAGTTCGTCTATGACTTCACCGAAGGCAACAAGGACCTCAAGGACCTCCTCGGTGGCAAGGGCGCGAACCTCGCCGAGATGACCAACCTCGGTCTCCCCGTGCCCCCCGGCTTCACCATCACCACCGAGGCCTGCAAGGTCTACCTCGACAGCGGCGACGAGCCCGCGGCACTGCGTGACGAGGTGAGCGCGCACCTCGACGCCCTCGAGACGAAGATGGGCAAGAAGCTCGGCCAGGCCGACGACCCGCTCCTCGTCTCGGTCCGCTCCGGCGCCAAGTTCTCCATGCCCGGCATGATGGACACCGTCCTCAACATCGGCCTCTCCGACAAGTCGGTGCAGGGCCTGGCCAAGCAGGCCGGCGACGACCGCTTCGCGTGGGACTCCTACCGCCGCCTCATCCAGATGTTCGGCAAGACCGTCCTCGGCGTCGACGGCGACCTCTTCGAGGAGGCCCTCGACAAGGCCAAGGAGGCCAAGAAGGTCACGGTCGACACCGACCTGGAGGCCGCCGACCTCAAGAAGCTGGTCACCGCCTTCAAGAAGATCGTCAAGAAGGAGGCCGGCCGGGACTTCCCGCAGGACCCGCGCGAGCAGATGGACCTCGCCATCAAGGCGGTCTTCGACTCGTGGAACGGCGACCGCGCGAAGCTCTACCGCCGCCAGGAGCGCATCCCGCACGACCTCGGCACCGCCGTCAACGTCTGCTCGATGGTCTTCGGCAACCTCGGCCCCGACTCCGGCACCGGCGTCGCCTTCACCCGCGACCCCGCCTCCGGCCACCAGGGCGTCTACGGCGACTACCTGCAGAACGCCCAGGGCGAGGACGTCGTCGCGGGCATCCGCAACACCGTCCCCCTGGCCGAGCTGGAGTCGATCGACAAGAAGTCGTACGACCAGCTGATGCAGATCATGGAGACGCTGGAGAACCACTACAAGGACCTCTGCGACATCGAGTTCACCATCGAGCGCGGTCAGCTGTGGATGCTCCAGACCCGCGTCGGCAAGCGCACGGCGGGCGCGGCCTTCCGTATCGCCACCCAGCTCGTCGACCAGGGCCTCATCGACGAGGCCGAGGCGCTCCAGCGCGTCAACGGGGCGCAGCTCGCGCAGCTGATGTTCCCCCGCTTCGACGAGGACGCGAAGGTCCGGCAGGTCGGCCGGGGCATCGCCGCCTCGCCGGGCGCGGCCGTCGGCAAGGCGGTCTTCGACTCGTACACCGCCGTGAAGTGGTCCCGGTCCGGCGAGAAGGTCATCCTGGTCCGCCGGGAGACCAACCCCGACGACCTCGACGGCATGATCGCCGCCGAGGGCATCCTGACCTCGCGCGGCGGCAAGACCTCCCACGCGGCCGTCGTCGCCCGCGGCATGGGCAAGACCTGTGTCTGCGGCGCCGAGGAGCTGGAGGTCGACACCAAGCGCCGCCGGATGACCGTGCCCGGCGGGCACGTGGTGGAGGAGGGCGACCTCATCTCCATCGACGGCTCGTCCGGCAAGGTCTACCTCGGCGAGGTCCCGGTGGTCCCGTCCCCGGTCGTGGAGTACTTCGAGGGCCGGATGCACGCCGGCGCCAACGACGCCGACGAACTGGTCGAGGCCGTCCACCGGATCATGGCCTTCGCCGACCGCAAGCGCCGGCTGCGGGTGCGGGCCAACGCCGACAACGCCGAGGACGCGCTGCGCGCCCGCCGCTTCGGCGCCCAGGGCATCGGCCTGTGCCGCACCGAGCACATGTTCCTCGGCGACCGCCGTGAACTGGTCGAGCGGCTGATCCTGGCCGACACGGAGGCGGAGCGCGAGGAGTCCCTGAAGGCACTGCTCCCGCTGCAGAAGCAGGACTTCGTCGAGCTGTTCTCGGCGATGGACGGGCTGCCGGTGACGATCCGTCTCCTCGACCCGCCGCTGCACGAGTTCCTGCCCGACATCACCGAGCTGTCGGTCCGGGTCGCCCTGGCGGAGTCCCGCCAGGAGCCCCACGAGAACGAACTCCGGCTCCTGCAGGCCGTCCACCGGCTCCACGAGCAGAACCCGATGCTGGGTCTGCGCGGGGTCCGCCTCGGCCTGGTCATCCCCGGCCTGTTCACCATGCAGGTGCGGGCCATCGCTGAGGCGGCCGCCGAGCGGAAGAACGCCAAGGGCGACCCGCGCGCCGAGATCATGATCCCGCTGGTCGGCACGGTCCAGGAGCTGGAGATCGTCCGCGAGGAGGCCGACCAGGTCGTCGCGGAGGTCGAGGCGGCGACCGGTACGCAGCTGAAGCTGGCGATCGGCACCATGATCGAGCTGCCGCGGGCCGCGCTGACCGCCGGTCAGATCGCGGAGGCGGCGGAGTTCTTCTCCTTCGGCACCAACGACCTCACCCAGACGGTGTGGGGCTTCAGCCGGGACGACGTCGAGGCGAGCTTCTTCACCGCCTACCTGGAGAAGGGCATCTTCGGCGTCAGCCCGTTCGAGACGATCGACAAGGACGGTGTGGGCTCCCTGGTGAAGCTGGCCGCCGAGGCCGGCCGCGCCACCCGCCCCGACCTCAAGCTGGGCGTCTGCGGCGAGCACGGGGGCGACCCCGAGTCGGTCCACTTCTTCCACGAGGTCGGTCTCGACTACGTCTCCTGCTCCCCGTTCCGCATCCCGGTGGCCCGCCTGGAGGCCGGCCGCGCGGCGACCCAGTCGGAGGGCAGCGACCACCGCTAGCGGGTACCGCGAGGCTCCCGCCTCGCCCCGGACCCCGGAACCGCCGTTCGTCCCCGACCGACCCTCACCGATGGGCGGCGGTTCCGGATCACGAGGAGAGGGCGGCACCCCGTGCGGGGGGTGCCGCCCTCTTCTCGTGCCCGGCGAGGACGCGGGCCGTGTGCCGTACGCCGACGGGGTACTCGTGCCGGGCCCCGGCGCGGGAAACCCCGTGGCCCGCCGGGCCGGGCTGTCGGTAGCGTCGAGGGACCGCCGACCGCTCCGGGCTGTCGGCCCGTTCCCCGAGGGTGGGTTCCATGAGCACGCCGCGCCGGACCTCGTCCGGGACGACCACGCTGTGGCGTCCCACCGGTCCCGAGGAGCTCGCGCTGGTGCGGGAGTCGGGCTGGAGGGCCTGGCCGCCGCGCCTTCCGGAGCAGCCGATCTTCTACCCCGTCCTCAACGAGGACTACGCGCTACGGATCGCGCGGGACTGGAACGTGAAGCACAGCGGGGCCGGTTTCGTGACGCGGTTCGAGGTCGAGACCGGGTTCGTGGGCCGCTACCCGGTGCGTCAGGCCGGCGGCGAGACGATCCTGGAGCTATGGGTGCCCGCCGAGGAGCTGGACGAGTTCAACGCGCACATCGTGGGCGCCATCGAGGTCACTCACGCGTTCCGCTGAGCAGGCCGCCGCGCGCACGGGCCGGCCGGGGGATCGGCACCGGCGACGCGGCCCCGTCCCGCCGGTCGCCGATCTCCCGCAGCACCCGCACGAGTTCGTCGTTCAGCGCGTCACTGATCTGCTGTGCCTCGGGTGTGTCCACGTGCAGCGTGTTGACGTGCAGACCCTCCGCCGTCCGGTGGAACCAGTGGCTGACGCCGTTGCCGCGGGCCGCCCACACGTGCATCGTCGGGTTCCACAGGGGGTGCCGCTCCCCGCCGGGAGTCCTGCGGAAGTCGATGTACGAGAAGAAGTTCACCGCGAACGGCCAGTGGTGCAGGGAGAACGCCTCCGGCGCGAGCAACTCCCAGGCCCGCACGAAGGGGACGGCCGTGTGCCGCTGCATCTCGGTGTACGCGGCCCGCACCCCGGCCATGGTGGCGGCGTGGCCCTGGACGCCGTCCTCGCCCGCCGCGCCCACCTCGAACTCGATGGGCATCGTGTTCACGAACCAGCCCACGGAGTGCTCCCACACCGCCTCGCTCCGCTCGCTGACCGGCAGCAGCCCCCGGTACACCGCCGGGCCGCCCAGCCGGCGCTGCGCCGTCGCGGCAGCGGCCAGCACCCCGGTGAAGACACTGCCTCCCGCCGCCCGGGCACCCGCCGCGAGGGCCTCCGTCCGCTCGGCGTCCAGCAGCCGGTGGCCGCGGTTCACCAGCGGGTACAGACGGCCGTCCGGCACCCCGATGTCGAAGGGGAACCGGGGGAAGAACCCGCCGTTGCGGGCGATGAAGCCCTTCCAGTACGCCAGCCGCTCGTCGTCGGGCCGCAGGGCCGACCAGCGGCGGCGCTGGGTGTCCCCGAAGGTCAGATAGCTGGCCACGGGCGGCAGTTCGGGGCGACGGCCGCCGGCGAGCGCCGAGTACGCCGTCTGGAGTTCGTTGACGACCACGGGCATCGACATGCCGTCGCACACGATGTGGTCGAAACAGAGGTAGACGGTCGTGTGCGACTCCCGGACCACCGCCCCCATCAGGAACAGCGGCCAGGACAGGGTGTCGAGGCTCTTGAACTCCTTGTCCAGATGGGTGTGCAACTCCTCCGGGGTCGGGAAACGGCCGACCTCCTCGGCCTCCAGGGAGATGGAGTCGGGGGAGAGGGCCGTGCAGTTCAGATCGCCGGCCAGCCGTCGGAACTCACAGCGGAGCACCTCGTGCCGGCGGACCAGGAGGAGGAAGGAGGATTCCAGCGCCGCGACGTCGAGCGGGCCGTCGATCTCGAAGGTGATGGTGATGGAGCTGGCGATGCCGTCACTCGTGCTCCGCGTCGCCTGGGACGACGAATGGTGCTTGTCCTGGTTGAAGGAGGCGGACGTGCGCGCGACGGCCTGGTCCTCCTCGCCGGAAAGGGGCGAGCGCTGGGTGCGCAGGGACCAGGACAGCACGGTTCCGGGCGCGATACGGGCATCGGTGAAAGGAATCTGCAGCACTGCGGGGCTCTCTGTTCTGGTGCACGGGGGGGAGGGGAAAGGGGGGCAGGGAGAAGGGGGGAACGAGAAGGGGGAAGGGCGGTGGGGCAAGGGCGGTACGGGACGGGGGAGGAGGGTCAGCTCGGGCGGGACGGGAGGGGCACGAGGGTCAGCTCGGGCGGGACGGGGGAGGAGGGTCAGCTCGGGCGGGACGGGAGGGGCACGAGGGTCAGCTCGGGCGGGACGGGGGAGGAGGGTCAGCTCGGGCGGGACGGGGGAGGAGGGTCAGCTCGGGCGCGACAGGAGGGACACGAGGGAACGCACCGCCGTGTCGACGCCGTCCTCGGAGCGGATCACCGGCGCCATCTCCGTCGCCCGGTGCAGCAGACTGCGGTCCTGAACCGCCCGGCCGATCGCCTCCGCGAGCCGTGCCGCCGTGAGGTGCCGGGCGGGGACGGGGGCGGGGGCCACGCCCAGCGCCCGCATCCGCGCGGACCAGTGGGACTGGTCGCCCATGTGGGGGCAGAGGACCTGGGGGCGGCCCGCGGCGAGGGCGGCTCCGACGGTGCCGGTGCCGCCGTGGTGGACGACCGCCGCCGTGCGCGGGAAGAGCCAGTCGTGCGGCGCCTCCCTCAGCGTCAGGACGTCACGGGCCGGGGGGCCGGACTCGATGCCGCCCCAGCCCGTCGCGACGACGGCACGCACCCCCGCGAGCCGCACCGCCTCCCTGACCAGGGCGTTGTTACGGCGCGCCCGGGTGCCGGTCATGCTTCCGAAGCCGATGTAGACGGGTGGCTCCCCCTCGTCCAGGAACCGGGCCAGCTCCGCGGGCGGCGTCCAGTCGGGGCGCCGGGGCAGGAACCAGAAGCCCGTGGTGCGGACGGCGTCGCCCCAGGCCGGGTCGACGGGGGTGACCTGCCGGCTGAACGGCTGCAGGACGGGCCGCCGTCTGCCCTCCGGGTCGCGCAGCCACCGGTGGGCGCCGTGCCGGCGTGCCGCGAGCCCCAGTTCCGTGGTCCGCCAGCGCTCCACCTCGCGGGAGCGCTGGGCCGCCGTCACCAGGGCGTAGGTGCCGCGGTTCAGCGGGCGCGGCACCCTGGGCAGGGGCAGCAGCGGGCAGGGGAACTCACCGGTGGGGATCCAGCCGGGCTGCAGGGCGACGACCACGGCCGGCACGTCCAGCATGTCCGCCACGTGCTGGGCCGGGAACGCCGCCGAGTGCACCACCGCCGCCACGTCCCCGTGGTCGTGGGCGATCGCGGCGACATCGCGCAGCGGGGGAATCATCAGCCGTCTGAGGCGGGCGACCGTCCGGGCGGCCGCGATCTTCCCGCCCACGCCCGACAGTCCGCTGTCGACGGTCCGGCGGGCTTCCGGCACGTCGAGGATCCGGGTCGGGCCGTCGTCGACGGCCGCGAAATCCACCCCGTACGCGGCGGTTTCGGCCGCGTAGGACGACGGGGCGGCCAACAACGGTGTGTGGCCGTGGCGACGGAGCGCCACGGCCAGTGCGAGGAAGGGTTGTACGTCCCCGCGAGTACCGCATGCCGCGAGGAGAACCTTGCGCGGGCGGATGCCGGCTCCGGGGCGCGCCGGCCCCGATTCTTTGGGCAAGACCACGCGCAGAACCTAGCAGAAGGGAAATCGAACGAGTTTGGTGTGCAAAAGGGTTCGAAACTCCCCGGAACGGCTCAGGTGCGGAACGGGCCCGTCACCTCGTACGTGATGCCGCCCGACGAACTGCCGCTCGTGCCGCGCTGGCTGGAGAAGTACAGCCGGCTGCCGTCGGGGGAGAAGGCCGGGCCGGTGATCTCCGAGGAGGACTGGCCGTCGACGCGGAGGAAGGCGGCGACGACGTCGTCCGGGGTGATCACGCAGATCTCCATGGTGCCGCCGTCCTCCGCGACGAACAGGTCTCCGGAGGCCGTGCCGGTGACGTTGTCGACGCCGGTGAGCGGGGCGTTGCCGCCGGTCACCAGGGAGTCGTCGTAGGCGAGTTCGATGGTCTGCGCGGCCGTGTCGTACTGCCAGACGCGGTTGTCGCCCTTCGTCGTGAACCAGCAGGTGCCGTCGGCGTAGTGGCAGCCCTCGCCGCCGTTAAAGCGCTTGGCGCCGGAGACCTGGTTGCGGGTCGCGGTCGCCCCGGACGGGTCGGGGACCCTGGCCCAGGTCACCGGGCCGCTGGTGCCGGTGCCGGCCACCAGGACCTCCAGCGTGCCCGACGACAGATCGCCCCAGGTCGTCGGCCGGAAGCGGTAGAAGCAGCCGTCGGTGACGTCCTCCGTCATGTAGACGACCCCGCGCTCCGGGTCGGCGGCCGCCGCCTCGTGCTTGAACCGGCCCATCGCGTCCCGGCGCACGGCCGCCTTCACACCCCACGGGTCGGTCTCGTAGACGTATCCGCGGTCGACCTCCTCACAGGACAGCCAGGTGTTCCAGGGGGTCTTCCCGCCCGCGCAGTTCGTCCGGGTGCCCGACAGGATGCGGTACGCGGAGGTGACCGTGCCCGTCGCGGAGAACCGCACCGCGCTCGCCCCGCCGGACGGGCTGATCTCCGAGTTGGAGACGTAGATCCAGCCGCTGCCGTCCGCGTAACAGGCCCCGCCGTCGGGCGCGTTGTGCCACGTGTACGACGTGCCGGGGACCCGCTGGCCGGAGCGGGCGACGACCCGGCTGGTGAAACCGCTCGGGAGCCTGATGCCGTTGGCGTCCGGCGCGCCGAGCGCGCCGTACGGGCCCGCGCCGGGCTGGGCGGGCGCGGCGTACGCGGCGCCGCGCCACAGGGTTCCGCCGAACGCGGTCGAGGTGCCGCCGAGGACGGCCGCGCGGAGCAGGGTACGACGTTCCACTGTCGCTCCAAGGGTGCGTGGACCGGCCCGCCTGCCGGTCGGCGGCGGGGTCGCGCGGTGTCGGACCCTAGGGCAGCGTGATGGACAGAGCATGGACAATCAGTGGCCGCGCGGGGACGTTCTCGGACGGCCCGCTGAGGGGAGCCGGGGCCGCGCCCCGCCTCCGTCCGGCCCGTGGAGTGCCTCACCCGCAGACAATCGTCCCGCCCGCTCCTACGCTGACGGTGTCAACGGCTGTTTTCGAGAGGGTGGTGGCATGGCGGGGTGGAACGTCGGCGACATTCCGGACCAGCGTGGGCGTACCGCTGTCGTGACCGGCGCCAACAGCGGCATCGGCTACGCCACCGCCCGTGTACTCGCCCGGCGGGGCGCCCGGGTCGTGCTCGCCTGCCGCAGTGCGGAGCGGGGCCTCGCCGCCCTGCAGCGGATGCGCGCCGAGGTGCCGGGCGGCCAGGTCGAGTTGCTGCGGCTGGACCTCGGGGACCTCGCGTCGGTGCGGGAGTTCGCCGCCGCGTACGAAGAGGCGTACGAACGGCTCGACCTGCTGATCAACAACGCGGGCGTGATGGCCGTGGCGGAGGGCCGTACCGCCGACGGGTTCGAGACGCAGTTCGGCACCAACCACCTCGGGCACTTCGCGCTCACGGGCCTGCTCGCGCCGCTGCTGCTCGGCACCGCCGCCGCGCGGGTCGTGACCCTCTCCAGCGGGATGCACCTGCGGGCCGACATCGACCTCGACGACCTGAACACCGAGCGCAGGTACGGGCGCTGGCTGGCGTACGGCCGCTCCAAGACGGCCAACCTGCTGTTCACGCACGAGCTGGCCCGGCGGCTCGCGGCCGCCGGTTCCGACGTCGTCGCCGCAGCCGCCCATCCCGGTTACGCGGCCACGAACCTCCAGACCGCCGGGGCCAGGGCGGAGGGCCGCAAGGGGACCGAGCGGTTCATGCGGGTCGGCAACCGCTTCTTCGCCCAGTCCGCCGACGCGGGTGCCCTGCCCACCCTGTACGCGGCCACCGCGCCCGGCGTCGCCCCCGACTCCTTCGTCGGCCCCCGGTTCCTGATGTGGGGCGGCGCGACCACCGGCTCGCCGCGCGCCCCCTGGACCCTCGACGACCGGGCCGGCCGACTCCTGTGGGAGCGCTCGGAACAGCTGACCGGCGTGACGTTCGACCAGCTGAAACCCTGAGCGCACACGGCGGCGCCGGAACGGTCCGTGCCGTTCCGGCGCCCACGCGTGACGGGTGAGCGGTTACGACGTCCGCACCTCGTACGTCCTGATCCGCACCGCCTCGTCGTCGAGGCACTGCCCGTTCTCCAGGTCGAAGCGCTGCTTCAGCAGGGGGGAGGCGACGAACGGCCGGCCCTGGTGCGAGCCGGTGAGGCCGCGGGAGAGGACCGCCGCGCCGCCGAACGGGTCGCGGTTGTCGACGGCGTACAGGGTGCCCGCGCGGTCGCGGAAGACGGCCACCTGCTCGCCGTCGGGCAGCAGGGCCGCCACGCCGCGGCCCGGCAGCAGGGCGCTCAGGTCGCAGACCGTGAGCCAGCCGTCGGCGAGCCGCAGTTGGACCTTCAGGTCGGTCGTCTCGGGTGCCAGGGTCATCGCTGGGCGGTTCCTTCCAGGACGTCTTCGGCGGGGCGCAGGCCGATGGACAGGAGTGGCAGGTCGGGCTTGATCTGGTCGCGCTCGGGCACGAAGCCCACGACCGGGTCGGGGGTGTCCGGCGCGTTCACGAAGGACACGAACCGGGCGAGTTTCTCTGGGTCGTTGATGGTGTCGGCCCACTCGTCGCGGTAGTGGGCGACGTGCGCCGCCATCAGCGACTCCAGTTCCTCGCAGATGCCGAGGGAGTCCTCCACCACCACCTCGCGCACGTGGTCCAGTCCGCCCGGGATCCGCTCCAGCCAGGTCGACGTGCGCTCCAGCCGGTCCGCCGTGCGGATGTAGAACATCAGGAAGCGGTCGATCAGCCGGATCAGTTCGGCGTCGGAGAGGTCCTGCGCCAGCAGGTCCGCGTGGCGCGGGGTGGCGCCGCCGTTGCCGCCGACGTACAGGTTCCAGCCGTTCGTGGTGGCGATGACGCCGAAGTCCTTCGACTGGGCCTCGGCGCACTCGCGGGCGCACCCCGACACCGCCGACTTGAGCTTGTGCGGGGAGCGCAGGCCCCGGTAGCGCAGCTCCAGGTCGATCGCCATGCGCACGGAGTCCTGGACGCCGTAACGGCACCAGGTCTGCCCGACGCAGGACTTCACCGTCCGCAGGGACTTGCCGTACGCGTGGCCCGACTCGAAGCCGGCGTCCACCAAACGCGTCCAGATCAGCGGGAGTTGCTCGACGCGGGCGCCGAACATGTCGATCCTCTGACCGCCGGTGATCTTGGTGTAGAGGCCGAAGTCGCGGGCGATCTCCCCGATGACGATCAGGCCCTCGGGGGTGATCTCACCGCCGGGGACGCGCGGGACGACCGAGTACGAGCCGTTCTTCTGGAGGTTGGCGAGGAAGTGGTCGTTGGTGTCCTGGAGAGCCGCCTGCTCGCCGTCCAGGACGTAGACGTCGGCGCCGATCGTCGGGGCGAGGGAGGCGATGATCGAGCCGACCGTGGGCTTGCAGATCTCGCAGCCGTCGCCGCCCCGGGCCTCCTCGCGGCCGTAACGGTCCAGCAGGTCCTGGTACGTGTTGACGCGCAGCGCCAGGACGATCTCGTACAGCTCCTCGCGGGTCTGCGAGAAGCAGCCGCACAGGCCCTTGTCGACGACGACACCGCCCGCCTCCAGCTCGGCGTTGACCAGCTGGCCGAGGACCTTCACGCAGGAGCCGCAGGTCGTGCCCGCCTTGGTGCACTTCTTCACCTCGGGCACGGTGGTGCACTGGTGGTCGGTGACGGCCGCGCGGATCGTGCCCTTGCGGACGTTGTTGCAGGAGCAGATGATCGCGTCGTCCGGCAGCGCGGTCGGGCCGAGCTGGGCGGACTCCCCGGCGCCGGCGGGCAGCACCAGCGACTCGGGGGAGACCGGCGGGACCGAGCCGGTGAACGCCTTCAGCGTGCCGTACGCCTCCGCGTCGCCGACCAGGATGCCGCCGAGGAGCGTGCCGTCCCTGCCGATGACCAGCTTCTTGTACAGACCCGAGCGGGAGTCGGAGTAGACGACGTCCAGGCAGTCCGCGGTGGTGCCGTGCGCGTCACCGAAGGACGCGACGTCCACACCGAGCAGCTTCAGCTTGGTGGACAGGTCCGCGCCGGTGAACGACAGTTGCTCCGCCTCGTCGGCGGCGATGGTCGCGGCGGCCGTCTCGGCCTGCTCGTAGCCGGGGGCCACCAGGCCGTACACCCGGCCGTCGGCGGCCAGCGCGCACTCGCCGATCGCGAAGACGTGCGGGTCGGAGACCGTGCGGCACTGCTCGTCGACGGCGATGCCGCCGCGTTCGCCGACCGTCAGACCGCAGTCGCGGGCGAGCTGGTCGCGGGGACGGACACCGGCGGAGAACACCACCATGTCGGTGGCGAGTCCGGAGCCGTCGGACAGCTTCATCCCGGTGACCGCGCCGTCCTCGCCGACGACGATCTCCTGCGTGCCCACCCCGGTGTGCACGGACAGGCCCATCTCCTCGATGGTCCGCAGCAGCGCCGCGCCACCGCCCTCGTCGACCTGCACCGGCATCAGCCGCGGCGCGAACTCCACGATGTGCGACTCGATCCCGAGGCCCTTGAGCGCGCCCGCGGCCTCCAGGCCGAGCAGACCGCCGCCGACCACGGCACCCACCCGCGCCCGGCTCCTCGCGTACTCCTCGATCGCGAGCAGGTCCTCGATGGTGCGGTAGACGAAGCAGCCCTCGGCGTCCTTGTTCGGGACGGGCGGCACGAACGGGTACGAGCCGGTGGCGAGGACGAGGACGTCGTAGTCGAAGACCTGCCCGGACCGCGCGGTGACCTTGCGGGCCTCGCGGTCCACGATGACCGCCGGGTCGCCGACGTACAGCTCGATGCCGTGGCCCTCGATGAACGCCATGTCCGTCATCGACAGGTCCTCGGGCGTCCTGCCCGAGAAGTACGAGGTCAGTGCCACACGGTCATAGGCGGGGCGCGGCTCCTCGCACAGCACGACCACGCGGTGCGTGGCGGTCAGGCCGCGCTCGGCGAGCGCTTCGAGGAAGCGCTGGCCGACCATGCCGTGGCCGACGAGCACGATCGTGGGGTTCGCCCCAGTGGCGGTCATCAGGAGCCTCCATCGTTGGTGAGCAGGTGGAGCAGAGGGCCGTTGTCGGGGAGCGGCTCTGCTCCCTCCCAGGCGCGGGCGAGCGCGCCGACGGTGCCGAGTTCGCCGACGAGCACCCCGCCGACCAGGCGGTCGTCGCGGACGACGACCTTGCGGTAGGTGCCACGGGTGGCGTCGGCGAGCTGGATGACGTCGTCACCGGGCCGGGGGTCGGGTTCGCCGAACGCGGCGAGATCCAGGAAGTCCTGACCGGCGAGCGTCAGCCGGGTCAGGGCGCGGGTGCCGGTGTAGCGGGCGCCCGTGTCCCCCGCCAGCAGCTCGGCGAGCACGTCGGCCTGTTCGAGCGCCGGGGTGGCGAGCCCGTAGACCGTGCCCTCGAACTGGGCGCAGTCGCCGATGGCGTGGATGTGCGGGTCGGAGGTGCGCAGCTCCTCGTCGACGATGACGCCCTTGTGCACCGCGAGGCCCGCGTCCTGGGCGAGGCCCACCCGGGGGTGGACTCCGCAGGCGATGACCACGAGGTCCGCGTCGAGCGCGTACCCGTCGGCCAGCGACACGGACCGCACGCTCCCGCCTACGCTGCGCACCGCGCGCACCCGGGTCTCGGTGTGCACCTCGACCCCCAGCTCGGTGAGGTGCCGGTGGACCAGCTTCGACGCCGACGGGTCGAGCTGGCGCTCCATCAGCCGCTCGCCCTGCTGGGCGAGGACGACCTGGGCGCCGCGCTGGGCGAGGGCCCGCGACGCGGAGACACCGAGCAGCCCGCCGCCGATGACGACGGCCCGTACGCCCGGCCGTACCGCCTTCGACAGCCCCAGGCAGTCGTCCATGGTCCGGAAGGCGTGCACCCCCTCGGGGAACTCGTGCCGCTCGGGGTCCCACAGGCCGCGCAGTGGTGGCAGCACGGGGTTCGAACCGGTCGCGAGGACGAGGGTGTCGTAGGCGACCCCCGTACCGTCCGCGAGATGTACGGCTCGCATCTCGCGGTCGATACGGACGACCCGGCCCCGTGTCAGCCGCGGGGGCGCGGGCAGCGTGATGACCTCGGGCGCGTACCGCCCGGCCAGGACATCGGCGAGCAGCACCCGGTTGTACGGTGTGTGCTCCTCCTCGCCCACCAGGGTGGCGGGCACACCGAGTTCTCCGAGCCGCCGGGCGAGACGTACGCCCGCGAGGCCGGAGCCGATCACCACCACACGCTCGTTCGAGGTCATGTCCCTGAGCGTGCGGTGCCGGTGTTACCCGACCGCATCACCCCTGTTTCCCGCGAGGAACGCTGCCCTCCCCATGGCGCGCACGGGAGTGTGAGGGGTTTCCCGAGGGCCGGGGCGGGGTGTGAGAACAGCGCCCGGACCGCCGCTGACCTGGGGGACGGTCGTGATGCGGGCGTATACGGGAAGGCGGAGCCCGAGCGTCCCGCCGGTGCCCGGACCGGTGGGCGACCTCAGAAAACGCTCAGGTCGATGGACGGCACACCTATGTCGCCCCGTAGGGTCCGATCATGCCCGACATATCGCTGACCATGGTCGTCGTCCTGTGCCTCGCGGCCCTCGCGGCCGGCTGGATCGACGCCGTGGTGGGCGGCGGTGGGCTGCTGCTCCTGCCCGCCCTGCTCCTCGGCCTGCCGAACGGCGCCTCCGCCGCCCAGTACGCCCTCGGCACCAACAAGGCGGTCGCGATCGTCGGCACCTCCGGCGCGGCGGTGACCTACGTCCGCCGCACCCCGGTGGACGTGCGGGTCGCGGTCCGCATCGGCCTCGCGGCGCTCGCCGGTTCGACGGCCGGGGCCTTCGTCGCCGCCGGGATGAGCACCGAGGTCCTGAAACCGGTCGTCATGGTCGTCCTGCTGGGCGTCGGCGCGTTCGTGATCCTGCGCCCCTCCTTCGGCACGGCACCCGCCACCGGCCCGGTTTCGCCCCGCCGCGTGCTCGCCGCGATCGGCCTCGCGGGCGTCGGCATCGGCTTCTACGACGGTCTCATCGGCCCCGGCACCGGCACGTTCCTCGTCCTCACCCTCACCGCGGTGCTCCACCTCGACCTCGTCACCGCCTCCGCCACCGCGAAGATCGTCAACTGCTGCACCAACGCCGGCGCCCTCGCCACGTTCGCCTGGAAGGGCACGGTGTACTGGCAACTGGCCGCGCTGATGGCCGTGTTCAACCTCGTCGGGGGCACGGTCGGCGCGCACACCGCACTGAAGAAGGGCAGCGGCTTCGTCCGGGCCGTGCTGCTGACGGTGGTGTTCACGCTGGTGGCGAAGATGGCGTACGAACAGTGGCTGGCCTGAGGACGAGGGACATGGCGAGGGGCACGAGCACGAGAGACACGAGCACGAGAGACACGAGCACGAGGGACTGAGGCGCCTGCCCGCCTGCCCGCCTGCCGGCCTGCCCGGCGGGCAGGCCGGGCCCGGCCGCGGCGAAGGTCCCCTCAGCGTGGGCGGCTGCCGGTGAGGTGGGCGAAGACGACGACGTTCCCCTGGTAGCCGGTCGCGCGGGAGTAGGGGCCGCCGCAGGTGATGACCCGCAACTCCGGCCGCGCGGCCGCCCCGTACACCTTCTCGTCGGGGAAGTCCCGCGCGGCGTACGCCTCGACCGCGTCCACCGTGAACACGGCGGTGCCGCCGTCCCGCCGGTCCACCTCGATCGTGGCACCCCGTCGCACCGCGCCGAGGTCGTAGAAGACGGCGGGCCCGTCCGCGGTGTCGACGTGCCCGGCGACGATCGCGGTGCCGCGCTCGCCCGGGGTGGTGCCGGCCGCGTACCAGCCGGCGAGGTTCTCCTCCTCGGCGGGCGGCACGTCGAGGCTGCCGGCGGGCGTGAGGCCGAGCCCGGTCAGCGGGGCGTCCACACGGATCGAGGGAATCCGGATCCGGTCCGGCGGTGAGGCCGCCAGGGCGGCCACGGCCGGCTCCCCGGGGCCCGGACGGCTGTGCCCCCGGCCGTGCCCCTGTGCGGCCGACGGCTGCGGTGGCGCGTGGGAGGCGGTACCGCTGCGCACCAGCCAGGCACCGCAGCAGAGGGCGACCACGGTGACACCGGTCAGGACGACGTCGACGAACCGTCGCACGGGTTCTCCTCCAGACCTCGCTGTCTCTGCGTCGCCTCCCTGTTCCTCCCCTCCGGGCCGAAGGGGCGTAGCGCCCGGAGGGGAGGGGGACGGCGGTACCGGCGGACGGACCGCGGAGGGTGTCCGTCAGATCCTGTCGCCTCTCGCCCGGCGGTGCAGGAGCCAGGTACCGCCCGCGGCGGCGACGGCGAGAGCCGCCACGCCGGCCGCGGTCTGCGCGGGGTCGGGACCGAGTGCGCCGCCGACCCCCGTCTTCACGCTGCCCCTCGGATGCGCGGGCGGCGCGCTGTGGCCGCCGGTCAACGAGACCACGAGGTCCCCGGCGATCCGCCGCCCGCCCTTCGCGCAGGTCACGACGATCTCGTACGTCCCCGGCTGGGCGCTCGGCGGCACCTCGAACCGCCCGCTGGGCCGCGGTCGCCCGGCGCCCGGCGCGAGCGCGAAGGAGCCGGCGCCGACCGCGCTGGCGTCGCCCGCACCCGTACCGTTCGCGCCGCAGGCCGCGGTACGGGCGGTCACCTCGTCACCGGGGACGACATCGGCCGGGGTCAGCTCCAGCCGTCCGTGGTCCTCCCCGCCGTACGCCGGGCCGGAGGGGAGCAGGAGGGCCGTGGTGAGGCCCGCGGTGACGGCCAGGCTGAGGGCCGGGCCGAGGACGGCGGGCGCGGTGCCGGTCAGTGGTCGGGGGATACGTCGCATCGAGCCGGCTCCTCTCGACAGTCCACCTTTCCCTTCCGAGGTAAGGGGTACGGGAGGCCCGGCGCTCCCTGAAGGCTCGTCAGAAATCGGGGTGACGGGCGCCGGGGAGGGCGGACGCGGGCGGGCGGTGCCGGTGTTCGGGCAGGTCATCGGCGGGGTGGGAGGAGGGGGAGGGGAGGAGGGGTCTGGGGGCGTGCAAACGGGTGACGCGGGGGCGGGACGGGGTCGGGTGCGGAGGGCGGACGCCGCGGCTTGACCTCAAGTCGACTTGAGGTAGGAGGGTGGTCGCCATGACGACCTCGACAGGTGAGCAAGCCGCTCCCCACACCGCTGCGACCCCTTCCTCCGCCTCCGCCGCGTCGTCCTCCGCCCCCGTCCGGGTGACGGTGGTCGTCGGGAGCAACCGCACGGGCCGGTTCGGGCCCGTGGTCGCCCGATGGCTCGTGGACCGGGTGCGGGACCACGACGACTTCGAGGTGGACGTCGTGGATGTCGCCGAGACCGACCTTCCGACGACGTTCGCGCCGACCCCCGAGGTGACCGCGCAGCTGGCGGAGGTCACGCCGAAGCTGGCGTCCGCCGAGGCGTTCGTGGTGCTGACGCCCGAGTACAACCACTCCTACCCGGCGGCACTGAAGAACCTCATCGACTGGCACTTCCACGAGTGGCGGGCCAAGCCGGTCGCCCTCGTCTCGTACGGCGGGGTCTCCGGGGGCCTGCGCGCGACGGAGCACCTGCGCCAGGTGTTCGCCGAACTGCACGCCACGACGGTCCGCGACACCGTGTCCTTCCACAACGCGCACGGCTCCTTCGACGACGAGGGCCGCCTGAAGGACCCGACCGGCCCCGACGCCGCGGCCAAGGTCATGCTGGATCAGCTGGCCTGGTGGGGGAGGGCCCTGAGGGAGGCGAGGGAGAAGCGACCGTACGACTGAGGGGGCTTCTGACGGGGGCCGGTGCGGCTGGGGTGCTGGTGCCGTGGGGCGCGGAAAACCGCGCGGGAACCACCCACGGCCCGCACCCGCCCGACCATCCGCACCCGCGAGCCGCAAGGCGCCCCCCGCTCGGCCCCGACGCGCTGCCCGCCCGCTATGTTCGAGCCGTTCATCCGACATTCGGAGCTGGCATGCAGAAGACAGACGAACCGGCCGAGGGGGCGGCGGTGCGGGCGCCCCACGCGGAGGCGGCCGACGCGCACGCGCCCGCGTCGGCGGCCGGCCCCGAGGACGCGGCTGAGCACTCCTGGCCCCGCCACTGGCCCCTCCTGCTCCTCGGCGCGGCCGTGGTCCCCGGCGCCGTGCTGTTCCTCGTCGGGCGGGGGCTGGAGGAACCGGCCGTGCAGGCGTGGCGGACGGTGTGTCTGTCCATCGCCGTGCAGGCGCTGCCGTTCCTGCTGCTCGGTACGGCCCTGTCGGGGGCCATCAACGCGTTCGTACCGGCGAGGGTGTTCAACCGGCTGCTGCCCCGCAACCCCGCCCTGGCGGTCCCGGTGGCGGGCGCCGCCGGAGTCGTCCTGCCCGGCTGCGAGTGCGCGTCCGTACCGGTCGCGAACAGTCTGATACGCCGGGGGGTCGACCCGGCGGCCGCGTTCGCCTTCCTGCTGTCGGCCCCCGCCGTCAACCCGATCGTCCTCGTCGCCACCGCCGTCGCCTTCCCCGGCAGCCCCGAGATGGTGCTGGCCCGGCTGCTCGCCTCGCTCCTCACCGCCGCCTCGATGGGCTGGCTGTGGCTGTGGCTGGGCCGCGCCGAGTGGCTGAAGCCGGCCCCGCGTCACACCGGACACCACGGGGGACGCAGCCGCTGGACGGAGTTCCGGCTCGGCTTCCAGCACGACTTCCTGCACGCGGGCGGCTTCCTGGTCGTCGGCGCGATGGCGGCGGCCACCTTCAACGTCGTGGTCCCGCGTTCCGTGCTCGACACCTTCGCCGACTCGCCCTGGCTCTCGGTGCTGTTCCTCGCCGGGCTCGCGATCCTCCTGTCCGTCTGCTCCGAGGCCGACGCCTTCGTCGCCGCCTCCCTCTCCGGTTTCTCGCCCCTCGCGCGGCTGACGTTCATGGTGGTCGGACCGATGGTCGACCTGAAGCTGATCGCCCTCCAGACGGGCACGTTCGGCCGGGCGTTCGCGCTCCGCTTCTCCGCCGCGACCGTCGTCGTGGCGATCCTCGCCAGCGCCCTGGTCGGAGGCGTCCTGCTGTGAAACGACCGCTCCAGGCCCTCCTGCTCGTCGTCAGCGCTCTCGGCCTGCTCCACGCGACGGTGTTCACCGACCTGTACCTCAGATACGTGAAGGAGGGCATGCGCCCCCTGCTCATCGCCTCGGGAGCGCTGCTGCTCGTGCTGGGCGCGGCGGAGGCGTGGTCGCTCCGCAAACCGACCGCCCCCGACCGGGACCGCGGTCACGACCACGACGACGAGCACCCCGGCCACGGCCACGGCCACGACCACTCCGCCCCACCCCGCATCGCCTGGCTCCTCCTGCTCCCCGCCCTGAGCCTGCTCTTCTACGCGCCCCCGGCCATCGGCGCGTACAGCGCGTCCCGCGAGGCGCCGAAGGCCGTCGAGGTGAAGGACCAGGACGCGTTCGATCCGCTGCCCGCGACGTCTCCGCTGCCGATGACCCTCACGGACTTCACCACCCGCGTGCAGCAGGACCGGACGAAGGCCATCGCGGGACGAGAGGTCCTGATGACCGGCTTCGCGACACCCGACGGCAGCGGCGACGGCTGGTACCTGACCCGTTCGATCTTCAGCTGCTGCGCGGCGGACACGCAGTTCGTGAAGGTCCGCGCCCACGGCACCCCGGCCCCGCCCGCGGACACCTGGGTCACGGTCACCGGCACCTGGCACGCCGACGGCACTCTCGGGACCGGCTCCGCCGACGTCGCCCTCGACGTCCGCACGATCAAGAAGGTCCCCCGCCCGACGAACGGCTACACGGACGCCCTCCTGCCCGGGGCCGGCTGACACCCGCCCCTCGGAATCGTTCCCGCACAGTCCCGCACCCCAGGTAGGAGAGGAGAACGGTGCTCCCCTTCTTCGTCTACGGCACGCTGCGCCCCGGCGAGCACAACCACGGCCTCTTCCTCCGGGGCCGCACGCGTTCCGAGGAACCGGCGGCGATGCGGGGCCTGACGCTCTACGACGGCCCCGGCTACCCGTACGCCGTCGAGACCCCCGGCGAGGCGGCCGTGGTGAGGGGCGAGCTGATCACGGCCCGCCCCGAGGCATACGAGGCCCTCCTGCGGTCCCTGGACCACCTGGAGGAGTACACGCCCGGCGCCCCCACCAACCTCTACGAACGGGTCCGCCGCGCCGCCGTCCTCACCCGCGGCACGTCCGTGCAGGCATGGGTGTACGTCGCCGCGCCGACGGTCGCGGCGCGGCTGCGGGCGCGGGGGACGCCGATCGCGAGCGGCGACTGGTCGGGGGAGGGCCGGGTCGGCGCCCGGTGAGCCGGGGTCAGGCACCCGGCCCGACCCGCACCACCGGCTCATCGTCCGGGTGCTGCCGCCGCCGCGCCCGGTGGTACGGCGTCAGCGCGGCCGGCGCCCCGTCGAGACCGGACCGACCGCCGGCCCGCGCCTACTTCCCCACGGCCTCCACCCGCACCGCGCACGCCTTGAACTCCGGCATCCGGGACGTGGGGTCGAGTGCCGGGTTCGTCAGCGTGTTGGCACGTCCTTCCCCCGGCCAGTGGAACGGCATGAACACGGTGTCGGGCCGGATCGCCGTGGTGATCCGTGCCGGAGCCACGGCCCGCCCCCGCCGCGACACCACGGCCACGGGGTCCCCCTCCGCCGCGCCCAGCCGTTCGGCCAGCCGCGGGTGCAGCTCCACGAACGGCCCCGGCGCCGCCGCGTTCAGTTCGTCCACACGCCGCGTCTGCGCCCCGGACTGGTACTGGGCCACGACCCGCCCGGTGGTGAGCAGCACCGGGTACTCGTCGTCCGGCTCCTCAGCCGCCGCCCGGTGCGAGACGGGCACGAACCGCGCCCGCCCGTCTTGCGTGGCGAACCGTTCGAGGAAGAGCCGCGGTGTCCCGGGGTGCGCGCTCCCACCCGGCACTCCCTCCCCGTCGCCCTCCGTGCCGCCCGCCGGCGCGGGGCAGGGCCAGAACACCCCGTTCTCCTCGGCCAGCCTGCGGTAGGTGATCCCCGAGTAGTCGGCCACGCCGCCCGCGCTGGCCCGCCGCAGCTCCTCGAAGACCTCCTCGGCGTCGGTCGGGAACCCCTTCTCGACGCCGAGCCGGCCGGCGAGTGCGTGCAGGACCTCCAGGTCGCTGCGGACACCGTCGGGCGGTGCGACGGCCCGCCGCCGCAGCAGGACCCGGCCCTCCAGACTGGTCGTCGTGCCGGTCTCCTCCGCCCACTGCGTCACCGGCAGCACGACGTCCGCGAGCGCCGCCGTCTCCGACAGCACGACGTCGCACACCGCCAGGAACTCCAGCGACCTGATCCGCTGCTCGACGTGTGCGGCCCGCGGCGCGGACACCACCGGGTTGGAGCCCATCACCAGCAGCGACCTGATGTCCGAACCGAGCGCGTCCAGCAGTTCGTACGCGCTGCGCCCCGGCCCCGGCAGACTGTCCGGGTCGACGCCCCACACCTCGGCGACGTGCCGGCGTGCCTCGGGGTCGTCCAGCTTGCGGTAGCCGGGCAACTGGTCGGCCTTCTGGCCGTGCTCCCGTCCGCCCTGCCCGTTGCCCTGCCCGGTGAGGCACCCGTACCCGGACAGCGGCCGCCCGGCGCGTCCCGTCGCCAGCGTCAGGTTGATCCACGCGCCGACGGTGTCCGTGCCCTTGGACTGCTGCTCGGGCCCGCGCGCGGTGAGCACCATCGCGTGCTCCGGCTCGCAGAACAGCCGTACCGCCTCGCGGAGCTGGGGAACGGACACCCCCGTGATCCGCTCCACGTACTCCGGCCAGTGCGCCATGGCCGCGGCGCGCGCCTCCTCCCAGCCGTTCGTCCGTTCGAGGATGTACCGCTCGTCGGTCCGTCCCTCGGCGACGATCAGATGCAGCAGCCCGAGGGCGAGCGCGAGATCGGTGCCGGGGCGCGGCGCGAGATGCAGGTCGGCCTGCTCGGCGGTGCGGGTGCGGCGCGGGTCGACGACGACGAGTGTGCCGCCGTTCTCCCGCAGCTCCGTGAAGTACCGCAGCGCCGGCGGCATCGTCTCGGCGGGGTTCGAGCCGACGAGGACGACGCACCCGGTCCTCGGGATGTCCTCCAGCGGGAACGGCAGCCCTCGGTCGAGGCCGAACGCCTTGATACCGGCGGCCGCGGCCGAGGACATGCAGAAGCGCCCGTTGTAGTCGATCTGCGAGGTGCCGAGCACGGTCCGGGCGAACTTGCCGAGCGCGTACGCCTTCTCGTTGGTGAGTCCGCCGCCGCCGAACACACCGCACGCGTCCGGGCCGTGCTCCGCACGCGTGCGGGTGATCCCCTCGGCGATCCGGTCGAGTGCCTCGTCCCAGGAGGCGGGCTCCAGGACGCCCGCCCTTCTGACCAGAGGTGTGGTCAGCCGCACCCGGGACGAGAGCACCGCCGGCGCCGTACGGCCCTTGCCGCACAGCGCGCCCCGGTTCACCGGGAAGTCCGCGCGCTCCGAGAGCACGACGACACCGTCGGTCCCGTCCGCGGCGGGCGTCAGGTTCATCCCGCACTGCAGGGCGCAGTACGGGCAGTGGGTGGGCGTCGCGGAGTTCGGCATGCCGCTCAGCGTGCGTCGGGCGTGTTACGCGCCGGGGCGCCCCCTCGTTACGCGACCGGCACGGGGACCTCCCGGCGGGCTCCGGGCGGCGGTGAGGAGCGGACGGCCGGGTCGGTGCGCGAACGGTGCGGGCGATGTCGCAGTTCTGTCACCGTGTGCGCCCACCCGAGCGCTCACGGTACGGGCGCTCGGCGCCGCGTGCTAGAACTGCGGGCGCACCGACACGGGGGTCGAGGCACGGTCCCGTGTGGCGCACGTCCTGTCACGTGGCCCGGGAGGGCCGTAGGGGGAAAGAAGGATCATCACGTGAACCGCATGCGCACGACCGTCGCCGTCCTGGGCGCCGCCGGGGCCCTGACCGCCGCCCAACTGGGTCTCGCCGGGACCGCCGCGGCCGCGGGGGCCGACACCCAGGCCGGCGGCTGCCCGATCAAGATCTCCACCCCGAAGCGCTTCTACGTCGACGCCAACCGCTGGGTGACCAACGGCGGTCTGTACTTCGGCCTGAAGAACACCAGCAAGACCAAGAGCTTCTCCGGCGTCAGCCTCACGATCAGCAAGCCCAAGAACCTGACGTTCGGTTACGCGACGCCGACCAAGGGCAGCAAGATCACCAAGCGGACGACGAAGACCGTCACCGTCTCCACCAAGAAGCTGGCCGCCAAGGGCAGCACCGGCTTCCGCGTCAGGACGCGCATGGGCAATGTCAACCGCGACTACGAGGTCAAGCTCACCGTCCGCGGCAAGGGCTGGGACTGCGCCGTGAACCAGGGCTGGTGGGGCACGATCGACCACGACTAGACCGCGGTCCACGTCCCGCGCCACCGCTCCCGCACCGCGTGCCGTGGCACGGCGGCGGGGCGGCGCGATCACCGCGGGGCGGCCGACACGATCGCGTTCAGGCGGGCACCGCGGACGCGGTCGCCCACCACCAGGGCCGGGGTCCCGACACGGGGCCCCGGTCGACGCGTGTCGACAGCCCGCGGGGACCGAGGGCCGTTGTCCGACGCACGCCACCATTGGGGCGCACCGCTCGTGTCGCCGCCGCGTGGCGCCGCGTCCGCCGGGAGCGCGCCGACGAGCATGGCGGATCCAGCTCCCTTCCCGCAGCGAGGCGATGCGATGCCCGACCGCGCCGGCCACGTCCGCACCGAGAACGCCGCGCCGGGGTGGATCGCACGGCACCGGCCGCCCGAGCAGTCCCTGTTCAACGTCATCTACGGGCTGGTCCTGGCCAGCGCACTGGTGGCCGCGCTCGACCCGGCGGGCGAGAAGGCCGACCCCGGCCCGGACGCCCTGTGGGTCCTGCTCACGGCACTGGCGTCGGCCGCCGCCCACGGGTACGCGCACGTCATCGCGCAGCGCGCGTCCGGCGACGGGGCGCCCCGCGCGCGCAGACTGCGGCTGGTGCTCGCCGAGTGGCCGCTGGTGGCCGCCGTCCTGCCCACGCTGGCCCTCCTGCTCGGCGCGGCGGCCGGCTGGTGGGCCGAGTCCGTCGCGGTGGACGTGGCCCTGCTGTTCAACACCGTCGCCCTGTTCGGCTGGGGTGTCGTGGCCGCCCGCACCGCCGGGTACGGATGGCCGTCCGCATACCGCGCGGGCGCCATGGACATGCTGATCGGCCTGGCGATCATCCTCGCGAACGCGCTGATCAAATAGCGTCCGCCCTCGTCCGTCCCCCGTCCGCCACGGCCGCGCCGCGGCCCGCCCACCCGTCACCCGCGTCGACGTCCCGCAGCCGCCAAGGGCCCTACCGTGCCGACGCGAGCGCCCGCGCGACCCCCGGCTCCTCCGGTCCGAGGAACCGCGGATCCGGTTCGAACAGGGCGTCCAGGGACGCCTTGCCCGCGGCGAACAGCTCGCGGGTGGCGCCGTAGTACCAGGTCTCGTCGTGCCGGTCCTGCACGCCGACGCCGTACGACGTGACGCCCGCCTCCTGGCACAGCGCGACCGCCCGGCGTATGTGGAAGCCCTGGCTGATGAGCACCGCGTGGTCGACGCCGAAGATCTTCCTGGCGCGGACGCAGGAGTCCCACGTGTCGAAGCCGGCGTAGTCGCTGACGATGTGCCGGTCGGGCACCCCGTGGTCGGTGAGGTAGGCCCGCATCGCGTCCGGCTCGTCGTACTCCTCCCGGCTGTTGTCGCCGGTGACGAGCACCACCTCTATCCGGCCCGAGCGGTACAGCTCGGCCGCCGCGTCCAGCCGCCGCGCCAGGTACGGCGACGGCTCGCCCTGCCACAGCCCCGCCCCGAAGACCATCGCGACATCCGTGCGCGGGACGTCGTCCGTGGTCCGCAGCCGGCCGTCGGCGGCGGTGAACATCCAGGTCGAGGGCAGCAGTGCCAGCACGCACAGACCCATCAGCACCTGCACCGCCCGCCGCCGCCCCGTACGGGTGCGCGGCAGCCGGAGCACCCGCCTCACACGTCCCACCCCAAGCCCCCGTCCGTGGCACGCACCCCTGTGTCGTGCGTGTTTCCGACGGACCCGGACCGGCCCGTCATCCCGACCAACGAAGACGTCGTCCGCGGTGATCCGGTTCACCGCACAGCGTGACAAGTTTCACCCGATCGTGTTGAAATCCCTGGTCAACGGGGTTCACATCCCGGCAGGGCGTGCCGTGAACCGCCGGAAAAGACCCGTCACCACGGTGCAACGGGCAGGCAACCTCCCTGCGGCAGCATCGACCCATGACGGCGACGACGAACAGGACGACGAGCCAGTCGAACGCGGACCTCGCCAGTACGGCGCACCTCATCAACCGGATCGGTGACCAGTTGGCCAGCCAGCTCAGCCTCGTCTCGCTCGACGGGACCCGGCGCCCCACCCCGCCCGCCCCCGCCCTCGTCCTGGTGGCGCACGGCAGCCGCGACCCCCGCGCGCTCGCCACCGTCCGCACCCTCATGGACCGCGTGCGCGCGCAGCGCCCCGGCCTGTCCGTGCACCTCGGCCACATCGAGCTGAACGAGCCCCTGCTCCCCGACACCCTCGCCGCCCTCGGCGACCGCGACGCCGTCCTCGTGCCCCTCCTGCTCAGCCGCGGCTACCACGTCAAGCGGGACATCCCCGAGATGGCCGCCGAGAGCCCGGTACGCGCGCGGGTGGCCGCCCCGCTCGGCCCGCACCCGCTCCTCGTGGAGACCCTGCACGCCCGCCTCGCCGAGGCCGGCTGGCGCACCCCCGCGGACCCCGAGGCCCGCCGGACCGGTGCCGTCGTCCTCGCCGCGGCCGGCTCCCGCGACCCCGAGTCGGGCATCGACACCGGCCGCACCGCCCACCTCCTCGCCGAACGCCTCGGTGTGCCCGTCGTCCCCGCCTACGCCACCACCGCCGCGCCCACGGTCCCCGACGCCCTCGCCGCCCTCGCGTCCCGGGGCCGCACCCGGGTGGCGGTCGCCTCCTGCTTCACGGCCCCCGGCCGCTTCGCCACCGAGTGCGCGCGGGCGGCCCCCTGGATCGCCTCCGCGCCCCTGGGCACCCACCCGGCGATGGCGCGCCTGGTCCTGCACCGCTACGACGAGGCCATGGCGACCCCGGACGCGACGACGGAACGGTCGCTGGCGACTGCGTAGGGCGCCGCACGACGGAGAGGGCACGTGCGGAAGGGGCGGGGCCCTACCGCATGTGCGGTTCCGCCGTGCGGGCGCGACAAGCCACGACGCACCCGTACCCGCCCGACGATCCGACCCGGCGGACGAGTGGGGCACCCATCTGTCGCACCCGCCCCGTACTGTCGCATCATGGAAGGCACCGCACCCCCCGACCACGACACCCCCGCGAGCCACGACGCCCCGGCGGGTTACGACCCGCCCTCCGTGGAGCGCTACGCCCCGGAACACGACAAACGCCCCGGCCGCACCGCCTTCCAGCGCGATCGCGCCCGCGTCCTGCACTCCGCGGCGCTGCGCAGACTCGCCGGCAAGACCCAGGTGGTCACGCCCGGCACCCGCACCCCCGCCTGGGACGCCAGCCCCCGCACCCGCCTCACCCACTCCCTGGAGTGCGCCCAGGTGGGCCGGGAACTGGGCGCCGCCCTCGGCTGCGACCCCGACCTCGTCGAGGCCGCCTGCCTCTCCCACGACCTCGGCCACCCCCCGTTCGGCCACAACGGCGAACAGGCCCTGAACGAGTTCGCCGAGGACTGCGGCGGTTTCGAGGGCAACGCCCAGTCCCTGCGTCTGCTGGCCCGCCTCGAACCCAAACGGTTCGTCCGGTCCCCCGAGTCCGGCGACCCCGTCAGCGTCGGCCTCAACCTCACCCGCGCCACCCTGGACGCCGCCACCAAGTACCCCTGGGCCCGTGGCGCCCACCCCACCGACCCGGCGTCCCCCAAGTTCGGTGTCTACGAGGACGACCGCCCCGTCTTCGACTGGGTCAGGAAGGGCGCCCCCGACGGCCGTACGACCTTCGAGGCCCAGGTCATGGACTGGTCCGACGACGTGGCGTACTCGGTGCACGACATCGAGGACGGCCTGCACGCCGGGCACATCGACCCCAACCTCCTGCACGCGGAGCCCGAGCGGCGGGCGGTGTTCGAGGTGGCCCTCGGCCGGTACGTGCCCGCCGACACCGACCCCGCCGAACTGGCCGAGGCCCTCGACCGGCTCCTCGACCAGGAGTGGTGGCCGCACGGCTACGACGGGACGGCCGTGGCGCAGGCCCGCCTGAAGGACGCCACCAGCCAGCTCATCGGCCGCTTCTGCCTCGCCGCCGAGGCGGCGACCCGGCAGGCCTACGGCGGCGGACGCCTCACCCGGTACGCCGCCGAGCTGGTCGTGCCGCGCGGCACGCGCCTGGAGTGCGCCGTCCTCAAGGCCGTCGCCGACCGGTACGTGATGCAGCGCGCCGAGCAGGAGCGGCTCCGTGCCGACCAGCGCGTCGTCGTCGCGGAGTTGGCCGAGGCCCTCACCGCCCGCGCCCCCGACGGGCTCGACCCGCAGTTCCGTGCGCTGTTCGACGCCGCGCCCGACGACCGGGCCCGCAAGCGGGTGATCGTCGATCAGATCGCCTCCCTCACCGACGCCTCGGCCCGCTCGCTGCACGCGAGACTGACCAACGCGACCGGCAGGAGGTGACCGCCACCCCCTGACCGACGGTGTGTGACCCGTGGGGCGTATGGGGCATCCATGTGACCCTCCGTGGCCTGATCGGGTCACTCCCTCTTCCCGCATCACGCTGTGTGCGGGACGCTCGCATGTGGACGCACCCTCAAGAGGAGGCATCAAGTGGTCGACGCGGATCAGACATTCGTCATCGTCGGAGGCGGCCTCGCCGGCGCGAAGGCGGCCGAGACGCTCCGAGCGGAGGGTTTCACCGGCCGCGTGATACTGATCTGCGACGAACGCGACCACCCCTACGAGCGCCCGCCGCTGTCCAAGGGCTATCTGCTGGGCAAGGACGACCGCGACAGCGTCTTCGTCCACGAGCCGTCCTGGTACGCGCGCCACGACGTCGAGCTGCACCTCGGCCAGACCGTCGACAGGATCGACCGCGCGGCCAGGACCGTGCACTTCGGCGACGACGGCACCTTCGTCCACTACGACAAGCTGCTGCTGGCGACCGGCGCCGAGCCCCGCCGCCTGGACATCCCGGGCACGGACCTCGCGGGCGTCCACCACCTGCGCCGCCTCGCCCACGCCGAACGCCTCAAGGGCGTCCTCGCCGCCCTCGGCCGGGACAACGGCCACCTGGTCGTCGCGGGCGCCGGCTGGATCGGCCTGGAGGTCGCGGCGGCGGCCCGCGAGTACGGCGCCGAGGTCACCGTCGTGGAACCGGAGCCCACGCCCCTGCACGGCGTGCTCGGCCCCGAGCTGGGCAACCTCTTCGCCGAGCTGCACCGCGAGCACGGCGTCCGCTTCGTCTTCGGCGCGAGGCTCACCGAGATCGTCGGCCAGGACGGCATGGTCCTCGCCGCCCGGACGGACACGGGTGAGGAGCACCCGGCGCACGACGTCCTCGCCGCGATCGGCGCGGCCCCCCGCATCGGCCTGGCCGAGGCGGCCGGCCTGGAGATCGCCGACCGCGCGCACGGCGGGGGCGTGGTCGTCGACGAGCGACTGCGCACCTCCGACCCGTCGATCTACGCGGCCGGCGACGTCGTCTCCTTCCCGCACCCCCTGTTCGACACCCGGCTGCGGGTCGAGCACTGGGCCAACGCGCTGAACGGCGGCCCGGCCGCCGCCCGGTCCATGCTCGGCCAGGACGTCACCTACGACCGGGTGCCCTACTTCTTCTCCGACCAGTACGACATGGGGATGGAGTACTCGGGATGGGCACCGCCCGGCTCGTACGACCAGGTGGTGATCCGCGGGGACGCCGGAAAGCGCGAGTTCATCGCGTTCTGGATCAAGGAGGGGCGGGTCCTCGCCGGGATGAACGTGAATGTGTGGGACGTCACGGAGAAGATCCAGAAGCTCATCAGGTCACGGACCCGGGTCGACGTCGACGCGCTCTGCGACCCCCAGCTCCCCCTGGAGGGACTGATCGCGGCACCTTAGCTGTCGGCGCGCCCCCGTAGAATCACCGCGTGGCAGGACGGATCAACGACGAGGACGTGAAGGCGGTACGGGACGCGGTCCCGATCGACGCCGTGGTGTCCGAGTACCTCCAGCTGCGGAACGCCGGCGGGGGGAACCTGAAGGGGCTGTGCCCCTTCCACGACGAGAAGTCGCCGTCCTTCCAGGTCAGCCCGAGCAAGGGACTCTTCCACTGCTTCGGCTGCCAGGAGGGCGGCGACACCATCACGTTCGTGATGAAGGTCGACCACCTCTCCTTCTCCGAGGCCGTCGAGCGGCTCGCCGCCCAGGCCGGCATCACCCTGCGGTACGAGGAGGGCGGGTACAACCCGTCGCACCAGCGCGGGGAGCGGATCCGCCTCGTCGAGGCCCACAAGATCGCCGCCGAGTGGTACGCGGAACAGCTCGCGACCAGCCCCGAGGCCGACACCGGGCGGATCTTCCTCGCCGAACGCGGCTTCGACCAGGCCGCCGCCGTCCACTTCGGCGTCGGCTACAGCCCCCAGGGCTGGGACCACCTCACCCGCTACCTCCGCGGCAAGGGCTTCACGGACAAGGAGCTGGTCCTGTCCGGGCTCGCGCAGGAGGGCCGCCGGGGCCCCATCGACCGGTTCCGGGGCCGGCTGATGTGGCCGATCCGCGACATCGGCGGCGACGTCGTGGGCTTCGGCGCCCGCAAGCTGTACGAGGCGGACAACGGCCCGAAGTACCTCAACACCCCCGACACCCCGATCTACCGCAAGTCCCAGGTCCTCTACGGCATCGACCTCGCCAAGAAGGACATCGCCAAGGCCAGCCGCGCCGTGGTCGTCGAGGGCTACACCGACGTCATGGCCTGCCACCTCGCCGGGGTCACCACCGCCATCGCCACCTGCGGCACGGCCTTCGGCGGCGAGCACATCAAGATCCTCCGCCGGCTGCTGATGGACAACGGCTCGGCCCGGGTGATCTTCACCTTCGACGGCGACGCGGCCGGCCAGAAGGCCGCCCTGCGCGCCTTCGAGGACGACCAGAAGTTCGCCGCCGAGACCTACATCGCCATCGCCCCCGACGGCATGGACCCCTGCGAGCTGCGCGTGGCGAAGGGCGACGACGCGGTCGCCGACCTGGTCGAACCCCGCACCCCGCTCTTCGAGTTCGCCCTCCGGCACATCGTCGCGCGCTACGACCTGGAGACCGCCGCCGGGCGCGCCTCCGCCCTCGACGAGGCGGCGCCCGTCGTCGCCCGCATCAAGAACAGCGGCGCCCAGCACGAGGTCGCCGTGCAGCTCGCCGGCATGCTCGGCATCCTCGACACCCAGTTCGTCGTCAAGCGCGTCGCCCAGCTGGCCCGCTGGGCCCGCGACCGCGGCGGCAAGGGCCCCGCCCCCGCCCCCCAGCAGCCAGCGCAGTCCTACGAGGCCGCCGCCCGCCGCCCCTCGGGCCCGGCCCTCAACCTCCGCAACCCCGTCTACGCCACCGAGCGCGAGCTCCTCAAACTCGCCCTCCAGCGGCCCGAGCTGGTCGCCCCCGCGTTCGACGCGTACGGGGTCGACGAGTTCACCGCCGCCCCCTACGCGGCCGTACGCGAGGCGATCATCGAGGCGGGCGGCGTCGAGTTCGGCGTCGAGGACCCGCAGGAGTACCTGGTCCGTGTCCGGGAGGCCGCGCCGGACGACGCGGTGCGCGCCATGGTGACCGAGCTGGCCGTCGAGGCGATCATGCGCAAGACGGTCGACGAGGTCTACGCCGGCGCCCAGCTGGTCACCGTCCGCCGCCGCGCCGTCGAGCGCCGCGTACGGGACGTCCAGAGCAGCCTGGCCCGCCTCGGCGCCCACGGCGACCCCGCCCAGCTGGCCGCCGTGCAGAACGAGCTGTGGGTGCTCCAGCAGTACGACCAGGCACTGCGGGAGAGGGGCGCGGAAGCGCTCTAGAGCGCCCCAGAGGAGGGGAACATCCCCGGCGCACTTGCCAATCGGGCGCCGGTCACCGCAGGTCGCCCCGTGCCGTCCGGGCGCCCCGATGTTTCACGGCCTGTCAGCGGCCCACTCGTCCGTGAGAGTAACCGCGGGGTCACGGACCGGACGCAAAAAGTCACCGCACGCCCCTCGTGGCGGCTGTGTGTCGTACTCCACACTGGGTTGCGGTGCCTGAGTCCTCGGAGCGCGGCCGACCCGTCCCCCACGGGTCCGAGATCCCCGCGGTTCCGCTCGATGAGTACGGGATGGAGGGCGGACGGGCCGCCCGCGCCATCCCCGACATACCGCTGCCGTACGCCTCAGCAGCGACATCCCTGGAGGTCGCCCCCGTGCAGACCCAGACCCTCACACAGAACGACACCCGTACGGCCCTGAGTACCGACGGCACGGAGCCGGGCCCGGAGACCGGCGTGATCGGCGGGGTCCCCGCCCAGAGCCGTGCCGCGCACCACCCCGAGGCGGCGCCGGAGCCCCCGCCGGACGCCGACGAGCCGCCCGCGGCGGCCGTGGAGGCCATCGAGACGGCCGAACCCGAGCCCGTGGAACTGCCGCGCCGCACCGACACCAGTGGCCCGTCCTCCGACCTGTTCCGCCAGTACCTGCGGGAGATCGGCCGCATCCCGCTGCTCACCGCGGCGGAGGAGGTGGAACTGGCCCGCCGGGTGGAGGCTGGCCTGTTCGCCGAGGAGAAGCTCGGCACCACCCCCGACCTCGACAGCCGGCTCGCCCTCGACCTCGACCGGCTGGTCGTGATGGGCCGCATGGCCAAGCGCCGCCTCATCGAGGCGAACCTGCGGCTCGTGGTGTCCGTGGCCAAGCGGTACGTCGGCCGCGGCCTGACCATGCTGGACCTCGTCCAGGAGGGCAACCTGGGCCTCATCCGGGCCGTCGAGAAGTTCGACTACGCCCGCGGCTACAAGTTCTCCACGTACGCCACCTGGTGGATCCGCCAGGCCATGTCCCGCGCGCTCGCGGACCAGGCCCGCACGATCCGCGTCCCCGTCCACGTCGTGGAACTCATCAACCGGGTCGTCCGCGTCCAGCGCCGCATGCTCCAGGAGCGGGGTCACGAGCCGACGCCGGAGGAGGTCGCCGCCCACCTCGACCTGCTGCCCGAGCGGGTCAGCGAGGTGCTCCGCCTCGCCCAGGAGCCGGTGTCCCTGCACGCCCCCGTGGGCGAGGAGGACGACGTGGCGCTCGGCGACCTCATCGAGGACGGCGACGCGGCGAGCCCCGTGGAGTCGGCGGCGTTCCTGCTGCTGCGGGAACACCTGGAGGCGGTGCTGTCCACGCTGGGGGAGCGGGAACGCAAGGTGGTGCAGCTGCGGTACGGGCTCGCGGACGGCCGGCCCCGGACGCTGGAGGAGATCGGCCGGATCTTCGGGGTGACCCGGGAGCGGATACGGCAGATCGAGTCGAAGACGCTGAACAAGCTGCGGGACCACGCGTTCGCGGACCAGCTGCGGGGTTATCTGGACTGAGGGGCGCCCGGCGACCCGGAGACGCGCCGATCGTGCGGCGGGTGCGGGTGCGGGTGCGGGTGCGGGTGCTCGCGCGGTTCCCACACACCCGCACCCGCCGACGTGCCCCGGCGGGCCGGCCTCAGTCGATCTCGGCCACCGCCTGCGCGAACTGCGCCTTGTACAGCCGCGCGTACGCCCCGCCCGACGCCAGCAGCTCCTCGTGCGCGCCCTGTTCGACGATCGACCCGTTCTCCATCACCAGGATCGTGTCGGCGTCCCGGATCGTCGACAGCCGGTGCGCGATGACGAACGACGTCCGCCCGTGCGCCAGCTTGGCCATCGCCTTCTGGATCAGCACCTCGGTCCGGGTGTCCACGGAACTCGTCGCCTCGTCCAGCACCAGGATCACCGGGTCCGACAGGAACGCCCGGGCGATGGTGATGAGCTGCTTCTCACCCGCGCTCACCCCGCTGCCCTCGTCGTCGATCACGGTGTCGTAGCCGTCCGGCAGCGTCCGGATGAACCGGTCCGCGTGCGCGGCCCGCGCGGCCTCCTCGATCTCCCCGCGCGTCACCTTGCGCGCGGTGGACGCCCCGTACGCGATGTTGTCCGCGATGGTTCCGCCGAACAGCCAGGTGTCCTGGAGGACCATCCCTATCCCGTCGCGCAGCTCGTCACGGGACATGGAGGCGATGTCCACGCCGTCCAGCGTGATCCGCCCGCCGGTGACCTCGTAGAACCGCATCAGCAGGTTCACCAGGGTGGTCTTGCCGGCGCCCGTGGGCCCCACGATCGCCACCGTGTGGCCGGGCTCGACCACCAGCGACAGGTCCTCGATCAGCGGCTTGTCCGGCTCGTAGCGGAAGGAGACGTGCTCCAGCGCCACCCGCCCGCGCAGTTCCTCGGGCCGCACCCCGGGCACGGCGTCCGCGGCCTGCTCCTCCGCGTCCAGCAGCTCGAAGATCCGCTCGGCGGACGCGACGCCCGACTGCACCAGGTTCGCCATGGACGCGACCTGCGTCAGCGGCATCGAGAACTGCCGCGAGTACTGGATGAAGGCCTGCACGTCACCGATGGACAGGGCACCGGTGGCCACCCGCAGTCCGCCGACCACGGCGACCAGCACATAGTTGAGGTTCGACACGAAGAACATCAGCGGCTGCATGATCCCGCTGTTGAACTGGGCCTTGAACCCGGCCTCGTACAGCCGTTCGTTCTCCTCGGCGAACTGCCGCGCCGACTCCTCCTGCCGCCCGAACACCTTCACGAGGGTGTGCCCGGTGTACATCTCCTCGATGTGCGCGTTGAGCTTCCCGGTGGTCCGCCACTGCGCCACGAAGTGCGGCTGCGACCGCTTGCCGACCCGCGTGGCCACCACGAACGACAGCGGCACGGTCACCAGCGCGACCAGCGCCAGCAGCGGCGACACCCAGAACATCATCACCAGCACACCGACGATCGTCAGCAGCGAGTTGACGAGCTGCCCCATCGACTGCTGCAGCGTCTGGCCGATGTTGTCGATGTCGTTGGTGGCCCGGCTGAGCACCTCACCGCGCTGCCGCTTGTCGAAGTACGACAGCGGCAGCCGCGACAGCTTCGCCTGGAGCTCCGCCCGCAGGTGGAACATCGTCCGGTTGATGGCCCGGGTGGACAGCCGGGTGGCCCCCGCCATCAGCAGCCCCGCGACCAGGAAGATGCCGAGGGCAACCAGCAGCACGGCGCCGACGGCGTCGAAGTCGATGCCCTGGCCGGGCGTGAAGTCCGTGCCGGACAGCATGTCGGCGACACCGCCGTCACCCCGCTCGCGCAGCCCTTCGAGCACCTCGGCCTTGGTCTGGCCGGCCGGCATCTCCCGCCCGACCACACCCGCGAAGACCAGGTCGGTCGCCCGGCCGAGGATCCACGGGCCCAGCACCGACAGACCGACACTCAGCACCGCGCACACGATCATCGCGTACATGGTGAACCGCTCGGGCCTGAACTGCGCGAGCAGGCGTTTGCCGGACCCCTTGAAGTCCATGGACTGCTGATCGGGACCGCCCCTGGCTCCCGCCATGCGTCCCAACGGCCCCGCCATCAGGCTGCCTCCGCTTCCGTCAGCTGGGAGAGCACGATCTCCCGGTAGGTCTCGTTCTCGGCCATCAGCTCGTGGTGCCGTCCCGTCCCCACGACACGGCCCTCGTCCAGGACCACGATCCGGTCGGCGTCGCGGATGGTCGACACCCGCTGCGCCACGATGACGACGGTCGCCTCGGCGGTCTCCAGCGACAGGGCCGCCCGCAGCGCCGCGTCCGTCGCGTAGTCGAGCGCGGAGAACGAGTCGTCGAACAGATAGATCTCCGGGCGCTGCACCAGCGTCCGCGCGATCGCCAGCCGCTGCCGCTGACCGCCCGACACATTGGTGCCGCCCTGCGCGACGGGGGCGTTCAGCCCGCCCTCCAGCCGCTCGACGAACTCCTTGGCCTGCGCCACCTCCAGCGCGTGCCACAGCTCCTCGTCGGTGGCGTCCGGATTGCCGTACCGCAGGTTCGTCGCCACGGTCCCCGAGAAGAGGTACGGCTTCTGCGGCACCAGGCTCACGGTCCTGGCCAGCAGCCGCGGATCGATCGTGCGCACGTCGACTCCGTCGACGAGCACCTCGCCCTCGGTGACGTCGAACAACCGGGGCACCAGCCCCAGCAGGGTCGACTTCCCGCTGCCGGTCGACCCGATGACGGCGGTCGTCTCACCCGGCCGCGCCACGACCTCGATGGACCGCAGCACCGGTTCCTCGGCCCCCGGGTAGCGGAAGCCGGCGCCCCGGATCTCCAGGTACCCGCGCCGCCGCAGCTCCCGCACGGGCGCGAGCGGAGGCACGACGCTGGTCCCGGTGTCGAGGACCTCCTGGATGCGCTCGGCGCACACCTCGGCGCGCGGCAACATCATGAACATGAAGGTGGCCATCATCACCGCCATGACGATCTGCATCAGATAGGCGAGGAAAGCGGTGAGGGCACCGATCTCCATCCCGCCGCTGTCGATCCGGTGGGCGCCGAACCACACGACGGCGATGGACGAGAAGTTGACGACCGTCATCACGATCGGGAACATCAGCGCCAGTATCCGGCCGGTGCCCAGCGACACCTCCGTCAGCTCGGTGTTGGCCGTGCGGAAGCGGTCCTTCTCGTAGTCGTCCCGGACGAACGCCCGGATGACCCGGTTGCCGGTGATCTGCTCGCGCAGCACCCGGTTCACGATGTCGAGCCGCTCCTGCATGGTGCGGAAAAGGGGGCGCAGCCGGCGCACGATGAGGCTGACGGAGACACCGAGCACCGGCACCACGGCCAGCAGCACACCCGACAGCGGCACGTCCAGACCGAGCGCCAGCACGATGCCGCCCACGCACATGATCGGCGCGGACACCACCAGGGTGAACGTCATCAGCACCAGCATCTGGACCTGCTGGACGTCGTTCGTGGTCCGCGTGATCAGCGACGGCGCCCCGAAGTGACCGACCTCACGTGCCGAGAACGACTGCACCCGGTCGAACACGGCCGCCCGGACGTCCCGGCCGACCGCCGCAGCCGTGCGGGCTCCGTAGTACACGGCCCCGATGTTGCAGAGGACCTGGACCAGTGAGATCCCGATCATCAGACCGCCGAGGGCCAGGATGTAGCCCGTGTCGCCCTGCACGACACCGTTGTCGATGATGTCCGCGTTCAGTGTGGGCAGGTAGAGCGTGGCGCATGTCTGCACGAACTGCAGCAGCACCAGCAGGGCGATGGGTTTCTTGTACGGACGTAGATGACTTCTGAGCAGTCGTATGAGCACGCGAGATCTCTCGGATTCGGCGATGGACGGGATGCACCACCCCCCATCGTCGAACACTCCACCCGTGTTACCTCAACCGAATTAACCCAACGGTGAAGGATCGATGGCGAGTCCTTGAGGCCGCCGCGGCCTGGGCGGACCGTCCCGCCGGACGATCAGCCCCGGAACGCCCCCGGGTGCGTCTGTTCGCGCACCGCCACGTACTGCTGGCGCACCGCCTGCCCCACGGCCAGTTCCTCGCCCGGCTCCAGGATCTGCGCGGTCGCCCCCGGCCACATCGGCGGCGTGCGCGGGTCGAGCGTGCCCTGGGACACCCCGAGCGCCCAGGCCGCCTGCCGCGCGGCGCCGACCGCCGCGTAGTCCGCGGGCTGCGGCACGACCACCTGCACCCCGAACAGCGCGGGCGCCGCCGCCTGCACCGCGGGCAGTCCAGCCGCCGCACCCAGCATGAAGATCCGCCGCACGTCGACGCCGCGCCCCCGCAGCACGTCGAGCGCGTCCGCGAGCCCGCACAGCATGCCCTCGAACGCGGCCCGCGCGAAGTGCTCCGGCCTCATCGACTCCCGCCGCAGCCCGGCCAGCGTCCCCGCCGTGTGCGGCAGGTTCGGCGTGCGCTCACCCTCCAGATACGGCAGCAGCACCAGCCCGTGCGACCCCGGTGTCGACTTCAGCGCCAGATCGGACAGCCCTTCCAGATCCGGCACCCCGAGCATCTCGGCGGCGCCGCGCAGCGCCCGTACCGCGTTGAGCGTGGTCACGACCGGCAGATGCATCCCCGTGGCGTCGGCCAGCGAGGTGATCATCCCCGAGGAGTCGACGAGCGCCTCGGTGTGCACGGCCATCACGGACCCGCTGGCGCCCAGCGACACCACCGCGTCACCGAGCCCGATGCCGAGGCCGAACGCCGCGGCCATGGTCTCGCCGGTGCCGGCGGAGATGAGGAGCCCCTCCGGCGTCGTACCGGCGGCGTCCGAGGGGCCCAGCACCTCGGGGAGCATGACCTGGTGGCCGAGCGCCATCTCGACGAGGTCGGTCCGGTACTGGCCGGTCGCCGCGTTCCAGTACCCGGTGCCGGAGGCGCCGCCCCGGTCGGTGGTCCGCCGCACGGGCCGCCCGAGCAGCTGCCAGACCAGCCAGTCGTGCGCCTGGAGCAGCACCGCCGTCCGCATGGCCGCGTCCGGCTCCGTACGGCTCATCCAGCGCAGCTTCGTCACCGGCTGCGCGGCCCCCGGCACGCACCCCACGGCCTCCGCCCACGCGCCGCGACCCCCGAGCGCGTCGATGAGGTCCGCCGCGGCGACCTGGGCACGCTTGTCACCGCCGACCATCGCCGGGCGCACGGCGTTGCCCTGCGCGTCCAGCGCGATCAGCCCGTTCTGCTGCGCCGACACCCCGATCGCCTGCACGCCCTCCAGCAGCCCGCCGCCGGCCGCCTCCCCCAGGGACAGCAGCCACGCCTGCGGATCGACGTCCGAGGGACGCCCCCCGTTCGGCGCGGGCTCCACCGGGTGTGGGGCATACCCCTGCCTGAGCATGGCCCCTGTGTCCGAGTCACAGACGACAATGCGCGTAAATTCGGGCGAACTATCAAGCCCGGCGACTATCCCCATGGCAGAAATTCTGCCGCACGGTCAGGGGTGTGGCGTGCCGCGGAACGAGGGCCGGGACCCGCCGGGGACAGGACCGGCGGCCCGACCGACAGCACGACCGGCCACGATGGGCCGGCGTCCGGCACACGAGCGGAACTCTCTTCGGCCCCGGCGTCCCGCCGGGGCCGGTCGGTGTCGCTGGGCCCCGGTGGGGCCCGGGTCTGTCGTCTGGATCATCCCGGCTTCGGGCTACGGCACTGACGCCTGTCGATGCGCGTGCCGAGCCCCGCGGCCCAGGGGTGGCCCGCACGGCGGACCCTAGTGCCGCGACGGGCAACGTTTGCGCCGTCGCCGGGCAAACGTTGCCTGCCGCGGCACTAGGGTGTGTGTCGAAAGTGGATCTTGAACGTGAGATGATCTTGCTTCGTGGCACGTGGAGATCTGACGGACGCGCAATGGGCGGTGCTGGAACCGCTGTTGCCGAAGGGCAAGAAGCCCGGACGGCCGCCGACGTGGGCCAGGCGGCAGCTGATCGACGGCATACGGTTCCGGGTCCGTACTGGCGTTCCGTGGCGGGACCTGCCCGCCGAGTACGGGCCGTGGGGCCGGGCGTACGACTTGTTCCGGCGGTGGCAGCGGGACGGCACCTGGCATCGGATCTTCACCGCGCTCCAGGCCCGGGCCGACGCGAAAGAGCTGATCACCTGGGACATCAACGTCGACTCCACGGTGTGTCGGGCCCACCAGCACGCCGCCGGGGCAAGGAAAAAGGGGAGCTGCAGAAGGAGCCGCCCGGCGGCGTCGGCGTCGAGCCCGACGACCACGGCCTCGGCCGCTCGCGCGGTGGCCTGACCACCAAGCTGCACCTGGCCGTCGAACAAGGCCAGAAGCCCATGTCCATCGTGATCACGGCCGGCCAGCGGGGCGACTCCCCGCAGTTCGAGCCTGTCCTGAACAAGATCCGCGTCCCGCGTCTTGGCCCAGGCAGGCCGCGCACCCGGCCCGATCGTGTGCGCGCCGACAAGGCGTACGCCTCCCGGAAGAACCGCGCTTACCTGCGGCAGCGCAGGATCCGCTGCACCATCCCGGACAAGGCCGACCAGGCCCGCAACCGCAAGAAACGCGGCTCGCGCGGCGGCCGACCGCCGAAGTTCGACCCGCAGGACTACAAGGCTCGGCACGCGGTCGAATGCGGCATCAACCGCCTCAAAAGGCACCGGGCCGTGGCCACGAGGTACGACAAGCTCGCGGTCCGCTACGAGGCGACCGTCCTCGTAGCGGCCATCAATGAATGGCTGTGACCAGCACATTCGATACACGCCCTAGGTGGCGCTGGTGCCCCAGTCGTCCGGTCGCGCGCCGTTCGCGTTGCGTTCCCGCAGCGAGCGGACCCGCCCGGCGACGGACTCCGGCACCCGGTCGCCGACCTTCTCACTGACCACGTGGTACGCCTTGCCGGCGAAGACGCGCCCCTGCTGGGCGGCCGACTCCGCGGTGTTGCGCACGGCCGGGTTCTGTGCGAACTGCCGGGCGGACTTCTTCAGCTGTTCGTAACGCTCGCGCCCGGCGCGTGTGCCCAGCACGTACCCCAGGGCCAGTCCGGCAACGAACGTGAGCCGATAGCGCATGGCGGCCACCCTTCCCTTACGTGTGCGTCGGTCCCTTGCGTTGCCCTGCGCGGGCGGCGGGCGCGGGGGGATACCGATTGGCGGAGCACCCCCCAGCTTGCGCTAATGTATGTGTCGCAGCGAGCGCACGCCCCCTGGCGGATACCCAGGTAGGTACGTTCGATGCAACGAGGCATTCCTCCGTAGCTCAATTGGCAGAGCAGCCGGCTGTTAACCGGCAGGTTACTGGTTCGAGTCCAGTCGGGGGAGCTCGGTCCTCCGTAGCTCAATTGGCAGAGCAGCCGGCTGTTAACCGGCAGGTTACTGGTTCGAGTCCAGTCGGGGGAGCAGCCTGAACGAGGGCCCCGCTGGGGTCCTTTTTCATGTCCGGGGGAACCGTGTGGTCCGCCTCGTGGTCTCCATGGTCAAGAAGCGCACGCGTGAAGTCGACCATCCGAAGCAGGAGATCGTATGAGCGGCTATGCTGCGGCAGACGGCGCGCACACATGTGCGCGACACACCGCACGGGGCGGTAGCTCAGCCGGTTAGAGCAGCGGACTCATAATCCGTCGGCCGTGGGTTCGAGTCCCACCCGCCCCACCAGTCGCAGGTGGATGCAGGACCGTTTCTACCTGCAGAAACGTGAGAGCGAGGGCCGCCACTCCAGAGTGGCGGCCCTCGTTCATTCGATCAGACCAAGATCCAGTGGACGCGTAGTGGACGCGGGGCGATCCAGTGGGCAGAGGGACCCTCACGCCGCCTTCCGACGCCCGTTCGGAGTCCGGCGAGCGGCCCGGGCCGCTGCGGGCGGCAGGCCTGTCGGCAGAGCCCAGCCGTCCAGGCCCGGGGCTTCGGAGCGGGCGATCGTGAAGCGTGTGAGCGAGAAGTCCGGCCGCTGCTCTTCCGGATACCGGTCGTTGAAGTTCTCCACTCGAACCAGCTCAAGATCGTTCGCGGTGCAGTGATCACGTATCCATTTCACGGCCGCGTTGGCCGCGTCGTCCTGGCTGCGGCCGGCCAGTGTGATCATGCCGAGAAGATCGGATTCCGGTTGGGCCTGAGCTCCCACAGCCCAGGTGGCACCTGACTGCCGCGCGCCGTGGGCGAAGAAGACGGCGATGTCGCCCTGCCAGGCCGTCTCGGGGATCGCCAGAGGCGTGCGCACCTCGAAGGGGACGTCGCGGGGGACGACGGCCATGACCGACTCGGCCTCGGCCCGCATCATCTCGGGCAGCACGCTGGTGTAGGTGTCGGAGGTGATCTGGCGCGAGGAGTGCCCCAGCTTCTCCTGGACCACCTTGATGTCGTTCCCAGCGAGCAGAGAGAGGGTGGCGGCGAGGTGACGCAGGTCGTGCAGACGGACCGGCGGCAGGCCGGACAGCTCCACGAGGCGGGTGAAGCGTCGGGATATCCAGTCGGGGTGCAGTGCCTCCCCGTTCTCGTGCGCCCATACGCGGCCGGTCTCGACGTAGGCGTCTCCCCACTCCTGGCGCTTCTGTTCCTGCTTCGCGCGGAAATTGACCAGGTTGTTGGCGGACTCCAGGCTCAGCGACAGGGTGCGGACGCTGTCGGCCTTCGGCGCTTCGCCGTACAGCTCGTAGGCGACCTCCACGATCTGCTGGGAGATCCGCAGCCAGAGGGCGTCTGTGCTGACCTCCGTCCACGGCAGCGCGGCCATCTCGCCGCGTCGGGGGCCGAGGAAGATGAAGCTGTGCCACAGCTCGTAGAGCCAGTCGCTCTTGACGAAGTCGAGGAACTGACCGGTCAGCTCCGGTGTCCAGACCATGACCGGGCCGGGCTTCTCGCCGGTGCGCTTCCAGTGCTCGACGCGCTCGGGCGTCCAGACGAGTGGCTTCGGCCGGGTGACCGGCGGTAGCTCCACGAGCTGCGCCCAGTTCCTGGCGAATGCCTGCTCGCGCTTGATCCCCCAGGAGAGCGCCGAGCTGAGGGTGTCGTTGATGCGATGCATGGTGGCGGCGGAGGTGACCTTCCGCAGCCCCTTCTTGCCCTCGCGGAGGGCCGCGTTCGCGTCGAGGAACGCTCGACGGGCGGCGCGGCGCTCCTCCTTCTTCCCGGCCGCCTTCACCCAGGCCCGGTGCGCGTCGTCGCGTTCCTTCTGGAGCTGATCGACGCGGAGACGGTGGAGGATGCGCTCGGCGTTCTCCTTCTCGATCGCGTCGTACATCCGGTCTAGGTGACTCACCTTGAGGTCACGGCGCTTGATGTGGCCGAGGTGAGGGACGAGGTAGTTGGTGATGTGCTCTTCGTAGCCGTGGCGAGTGGTGCGAGCGAGGGACTTCTTCGCCTTGATCCAGCGCAGGAAGAAGTCGCCGCACTTCTCGTCGGACAGCACGTCGGTGCCAGCGGTGGCGGCGTCGTACAGCTCCTTAGAACTCCTATCGGAATGCCCAACGTGGACTTGAGGTCCACGCCGGGGGCGTGGGCGAACGCGGTTGCTAGTGTCCGGGCGTGACCCTGACTGACCTCAACACCGGCTTCCGTGACGACGAGCAGCGGCGGCGCGTCCAGAGGGTCATTCATGACCGCCTCGCAGACGATCGTGACCCGCAGGAGTGCCGCTTCCTCATGCGGTTCTGGTGGCAGCTGGTCATGTCGTACCAAGAGGTGTCGATGGACGAGCTCAGCCGGAACGTCGGTAAGCCGAAGCTGGACGTGATCGAGGCGCTGATCAGCGCGATCAGGTCATCATGCCGAGGTCGACGCCTGGATCGCCGCTACACAGCGCGTCTTCCCGGTGATCCAGGATCGCGGCTTCAGGGCTGCCCAGGACACCGATAGTTAAAGAGGCCGGAGCTTCTTCAGCCGTCGCCAGCAGATGATGCTGCAAGCGAGGCTGAGGAAGGCTTCGTGGATGTCGTCGCGGATCTCCCAGCGGATCCGCAGGCGGCGGAACCAGTGCAGGTGGGCGAACGCGCGCTCCACGACCCATCGTTGTTTGCCGAGCCCGGAACCGTGTTCGGTGCCCCGTCGGGCGATCTGCGGCTTCACGCCGAGGTCCCAGACCAGACGGCGGTACTTGTCGTGGTCGTAGCCGCGGTCTCCGAGCACCACGTCTGGGCGGTGCCGGGGCCGGCCGCGCTTGCCCCGCACCGGTGGTACGGCCTCAAGCAGCGGGATCAGCTGGGTGACGTCGTTGCGATTGCCGCCGGTCAGGGTGGCGGCGAGTGGGATGCCGGTCGCGTCGGTGATCAGGTGGTGTTTGCTGCCCGTCCTGCCCCGGTCGACAGGGCTTCGTCCCGTCTTGGAGCCCCCTTTAACGCGCGGATGTGGGAGCCGTCGACCGCCGCGCGGGAGAAGTCCAGGGCGTTCGCGCTGCGGAGCTTGGCGAGAAGTACCTCGTGCAGCCGGGGCCAGACACCCGCCTTGGTCCATTCGGCCAGGCGGCGCCAGCACGTCATGCCGGAGCCGAAGCCGAGTTCCTGCGGAAGGTGTTCCCATGCGATCCCGGTGTGCAGCACGAACAAGATGCCCTGAAACACCAGCCGGTCCGGGTGCCGCTTGCGCCCCGGATGTCGAGCCCGACGCTCAACCCTGGGCAACAGCGGCTCGATCACCGCCCACAGGTCGTCATCGACTTCCCACGGCTTCGGCCGCGCCACCCCACACCTCCGGATCATCGGTCCCGGAGTGATCCAACCACCTCGAAGATCATTTCGTTAGGAGTTCTTAGCCTTCTTCTTCGCGTCGTCCTTGGTGGCGAAGCCGCCGCGGCGTACGCGCTGGCGCTTGCCTCCCTCGCCTGCTTCCAGCTCGAAGTAGAACGCCCAGGTCCCGTGTCCCTTCCCCAGCTTGGGGCATGTTGTGCCGATAGAGCCGATCTTGGGGTTGCCGTCGGCGTCGAGGACGGGCTTGCCGTCCTTGTCCTTGAGTGGCCCCTTGCACTGGCATCGCCGGTAGTAGCTCGGCGAGAACATCCGACCCCCTGCTATCAACTGGCTCGCTGCCGGTCGCCGTTGTACGCACGTGTCCGTACGTGTCTTGCTTGCTCTCTCTCGATCTTGCTGGGGCTGTCGGACACTGTTGTAAAGTCGCCTACAAGTTGGCGTGGGGGAGATTGCGACCAACGAAATGACTGCTCAGGAAGCGGGCGGGCAGGTTTCGGCCGGGGCGATGAGCCTGGAGGAGCTCCTGTCTCTTCCGGCCACGGTCAACGTGACAACTGCTGGGCGTGCCCTGGGGATCGGCCGTGACAAGGCGTACGAGCTGATCCGCAACGGGTCCTTCCCGGTCCGCACGCTCACGTTGGGTCGGACGGTACGTGTGCCGACGGCGGAACTGTGGAAGCTGCTCGGATTGGAGGAGCGGCGCGGAGGGTGATGAGTGATGCGTCGAGAGGTGTTCGGACGATTTAGCAAGATTGTGACCTATCTCCTGTAAAGTTTTACGAGTAGGGGGGTCGGTAGGAGGGGCGAGGAGATGCCAAGGCTGTACGGCTTCGACGACATGGCGTACCGGCGTGTGCGCGAGAGCGAGGCTGAGGGCATTCGGGCTGCCGCTTCTCGGCGGCTGCTCAAGCAGAGCTACCCCGCCATCTGCGAGTGGATGAACGCGGAGGGGTACCGCACCACGCGGGGCGGTCTCTTCAAGCCGGACGTCCTGGCGAACATCCTTGACCACCCGGCCATCGCCGGCCTGGCGGAGGACGAGAACGGGGAGTTGGTCGAGACCGGTGGCCCGGCGATCATTCCCCCCGAGGACTTCGTGGCCATCCGCGCGATGCGTCCCTCCAACAACCCGGACACCAAGCGGGCCGCGCAACGTGAGTACCTGATCTCTGGCCCCCTGGGTGTCTGCGGCCTGTGCGCGACCCCGCTCAGCGCCTCGCCCTCGAACAGCGGCACCCGCGGCCACCGCTGTGCTCCGAGTACCGCGCAGCATCCCGGCGGATGCGGCAAGGTCCGCATCAATGCTGACCTTCTAGAGACCTACGTGGCTGAGCACGTACTGGCCGAGCTGGCCAAGCCGGAGGTCAGTGCACTGATCGGGCAGGCACGCGACCAGTTGCTGGCCGAAGCCGCTGAACTGCGCAAGAAGGCGGCTGCCGCGCGGCGGCGGCAGAAGAAGCTGGGCGAGGAGTACGCGACCTCGTCGGGCATGTCGATGAAGGCATTCAAGGCGGCCGATAGGGAGCTTGCACAGCAGATCCGTGCGGACTCGGCACAGGCCCGCTTCCTTGAACAGGCCAAGCACGTCCCGGTCGGGGCTGTGCCGGACCTGGTTCGGTGGTGGAAGCACGCACCGCTGGTCGCGAAGAGGGGGGTCTTGGTCCTCATGCTGGAGCAAGTGGCTGTGTACCCGGCCGCGTCCAGGGGCTCGCGCACGGTGGACGCGGACCGGGTAGCACTGCACTGGCGCCAGTGGGGTGACGCCGAGTATGGCGAAAAGGTGGACGAGAAGTCCGCCTAGCCTCTGCTGCCCACGCGCCTGCGGCTGGCGTCCGCTCTGACGGTGGCCAGGGAGAGGCCGATAGTCACGCATCCGATGGCCAATCCTGCCAACGCGGGGCTGATCGCCTTCTCTACGGACAACGGCCATGCGTGGCCGGCGTGGACGGCAATGAGGTAGCTGCTCCGGCTCATGGCGTAGGCGAGTCCGAACGCTCCGCCTGCCGCGCAGATGCTCAGGCCGAGGGCGGAGGCATGGCCGCGCAGCCGCGTGCGGCGGGCAAGGAGTGCGGAGATGGTGCTCACCTCCAACGCGGCAGCTGCGGAGAAGGCCATATAGGTGAGCAGATACACGGTGACCTGGTGGTCACGCGCGTAGACCGTGGACAGGTCGACGTGTGCCGTGTCTATGCGATGGAACTCCCACAGGAGAAGCACGATGACGGCGCATGTGGCCGCCACGCGCTTCGTGACACTGGCGTTGACGCGCTCCCTCGGGTGCCGCCAGTCCACCACCATGACCTGGAGTCCGGCGCCGAAGACGACCGCCGCGAGGTCCGATGCCAGCGTGGCCAACTCATTGCACTTGGCCACCTGATCGACTGCGTCGGCAACGGGTGGGGATTGCAAGAAGCGAGCCAATGAAAGCACTCAGGGAGGCGATGGCCCGCGCTCGCCGGGCCAGGCGGTACTCGGGCCTATGCCGACGCTGGAGGGTGGTGTACAGGCACAGCGCGCTCGTGAGCGCCGTGAGCAGGGCACAGGCGCTGAAGATTGGGCCGTCCAACGGGTCAACGTCCTTCCAGATCGGCCGCTGCCCTCTCAGCGGCTTCGTCCCAGCTCAGGTGGCGCCGCGGTCGCCCCTCGCGGGGCTGGTCGACGCCGGGGGGAGGTGGGGGGATCGCTGGGACGTCGTTGGACAGCCCTCGTCGACCACGGATCTCCCGGAGCCTTATGTTGTGATTTCAAGAATGTCCTGCACCTCAAGGCCCTGCATTAAACGCAGAGTCTCACGAGCTTCGGGGCGCTCCCGGTACACGGTGAGCGCAGTCAGGTCGTCCCACTCTGCCCCTGGCAGCAGGAACGCCGCCGGGGCGTCAAGCGCCCCAGCAAGAGCGGCAATTGTAGACGACGTCGGGTTGCTGCTCGTGCCGTTCAGTAGGCTGTTCACCTGACCATGGGACAGAACTGGTTTGCGGCGCCCAGGGGTTGACGTTGCTTGTGCAACGTCGCGGGCGCTAGGAGTGAACCCGTCCGGGTCTCGTCGCAGGCGCAGCAGGGCGAGCAACTTCGCGCTCAGGCTACTGGGTTCGAGCCCGTCAGAGGTGTCTTCCATGCCCCGCCAACTCTGCTGTGTCGTATGCTCACCGGCAGGTGACTGGCCGGTAAAGAGCGTCCCACCTCTTACAGTACCTTGCAGGTCGAACGGTTTATAAGGTCTATCGGACAGTTCCCGGGGAGTGTCGACGTGTGTGCGGCGGGCGCCGCGACGCTCCGGGCGTCTGCTCGGCGGCAGGCGTTTAGAGGGGGAGTTGCACAGGGCGGGCGGTGGCGGCGCGCTTGCCGTTCACGGGAGGAATCGCATGTCCGGGATAGACGAGCGGCGGGTCGCTGCGCTGGCGAAGATGCCCCCGAGGATCCTGCGAGGGCAAGGCGGGGCCAAGGCTCTGGAAGAAGCGCGCAAGCTCGTGGAGTGCGTAGCCCTGATGCATCGGGAGAAGCCCAGTACCAACCCTCAGGAGGGCGGTCACGCTTGAACCGTCGCGGCATCGCCGCGATTGAGCAAGAGATAGGTGACATTGTTGAGAGCCTGAGGTAAGTTCTAAGAACTCCTATCGGAATGCCCAACGTGGACTTGAGGTCCACGCCGGGGGCGTGGGCGAACGCGGTTGCTAGTGTCCGGGCGTGACCCTGACTGACCTCAACACCGGCTTCCGTGACGACGAGCAGCGGCGGCGCGTCCAGAGGGTCATTCATGACCGCCTCGCAGACGATCGTGACCCGCAGGAGTGCCGCTTCCTCATGCGGTTCTGGTGGCAGCTGGTCATGTCGTACCAAGAGGTGTCGATGGACGAGCTCAGCCGGAACGTCGGTAAGCCGAAGCTGGACGTGATCGAGGCGCTGATCAGCGCGATCAGGTCATCATGCCGAGGTCGACGCCTGGATCGCCGCTACACAGCGCGTCTTCCCGGTGATCCAGGATCGCGGCTTCAGGGCTGCCCAGGACACCGATAGTTAAAGAGGCCGGAGCTTCTTCAGCCGTCGCCAGCAGATGATGCTGCAAGCGAGGCTGAGGAAGGCTTCGTGGATGTCGTCGCGGATCTCCCAGCGGATCCGCAGGCGGCGGAACCAGTGCAGGTGGGCGAACGCGCGCTCCACGACCCATCGTTGTTTGCCGAGCCCGGAACCGTGTTCGGTGCCCCGTCGGGCGATCTGCGGCTTCACGCCGAGGTCCCAGACCAGACGGCGGTACTTGTCGTGGTCGTAGCCGCGGTCTCCGAGCACCACGTCTGGGCGGTGCCGGGGCCGGCCGCGCTTGCCCCGCACCGGTGGTACGGCCTCAAGCAGCGGGATCAGCTGGGTGACGTCGTTGCGATTGCCGCCGGTCAGGGTGGCGGCGAGTGGGATGCCGGTCGTGTCGGTGATCAGGTGGTGTTTGCTGCCCGTCCTGCCCCGGTCGACAGGGCTTCGTCCCGTCTTGGAGCCCCCTTTAACGCGCGGATGTGGGAGCCGTCGACCGCCGCGCGGGAGAAGTCCAGGGCGTTCGCGCTGCGGAGCTTGGCGAGAAGTACCTCGTGCAGCCGGGGCCAGACACCCGCCTTGGTCCATTCGGCCAGGCGGCGCCAGCACGTCATGCCGGAGCCGAAGCCGAGTTCCTGCGGAAGGTGTTCCCATGCGATCCCGGTGTGCAGCACGAACAAGATGCCCTGAAACACCAGCCGGTCCGGGTGCCGCTTGCGCCCCGGATGTCGAGCCCGACGCTCAACCCTGGGCAACAGCGGCTCGATCACCGCCCACAGGTCGTCATCGACTTCCCACGGCTTCGGCCGCGCCACCCCACACCTCCGGATCATCGGTCCCGGAGTGATCCAACCACCTCGAAGATCATTTCGTTAGGAGTTCTAAGAACTCCTATCGGAATGCCCAACGTGGACTTGAGGTCCACGCCGGGGGCGTGGGCGAACGCGGTTGCTAGTGTCCGGGCGTGACCCTGACTGACCTCAACACCGGCTTCCGTGACGACGAGCAGCGGCGGCGCGTCCAGAGGGTCATTCATGACCGCCTCGCAGACGATCGTGACCCGCAGGAGTGCCGCTTCCTCATGCGGTTCTGGTGGCAGCTGGTCATGTCGTACCAAGAGGTGTCGATGGACGAGCTCAGCCGGAACGTCGGTAAGCCGAAGCTGGACGTGATCGAGGCGCTGATCAGCGCGATCAGGTCATCATGCCGAGGTCGACGCCTGGATCGCCGCTACACAGCGCGTCTTCCCGGTGATCCAGGATCGCGGCTTCAGGGCTGCCCAGGACACCGATAGTTAAAGAGGCCGGAGCTTCTTCAGCCGTCGCCAGCAGATGATGCTGCAAGCGAGGCTGAGGAAGGCTTCGTGGATGTCGTCGCGGATCTCCCAGCGGATCCGCAGGCGGCGGAACCAGTGCAGGTGGGCGAACGCGCGCTCCACGACCCATCGTTGTTTGCCGAGCCCGGAACCGTGTTCGGTGCCCCGTCGGGCGATCTGCGGCTTCACGCCGAGGTCCCAGACCAGACGGCGGTACTTGTCGTGGTCGTAGCCGCGGTCTCCGAGCACCACGTCTGGGCGGTGCCGGGGCCGGCCGCGCTTGCCCCGCACCGGTGGTACGGCCTCAAGCAGCGGGATCAGCTGGGTGACGTCGTTGCGATTGCCGCCGGTCAGGGTGGCGGCGAGTGGGATGCCGGTCGCGTCGGTGATCAGGTGGTGTTTGCTGCCCGTCCTGCCCCGGTCGACAGGGCTTCGTCCCGTCTTGGAGCCCCCTTTAACGCGCGGATGTGGGAGCCGTCGACCGCCGCGCGGGAGAAGTCCAGGGCGTTCGCGCTGCGGAGCTTGGCGAGAAGTACCTCGTGCAGCCGGGGCCAGACACCCGCCTTGGTCCATTCGGCCAGGCGGCGCCAGCACGTCATGCCGGAGCCGAAGCCGAGTTCCTGCGGAAGGTGTTCCCATGCGATCCCGGTGTGCAGCACGAACAAGATGCCCTGAAACACCAGCCGGTCCGGGTGCCGCTTGCGCCCCGGATGTCGAGCCCGACGCTCAACCCTGGGCAACAGCGGCTCGATCACCGCCCACAGGTCGTCATCGACTTCCCACGGCTTCGGCCGCGCCACCCCACACCTCCGGATCATCGGTCCCGGAGTGATCCAACCACCTCGAAGATCATTTCGTTAGGAGTTCTAAGGCGTCGAGGCGGGTACAGCAGCCGCAGGAACCCGCACGGCAACGTCGCGCAAGCGGCGTCCTTCCCTGCTCCTCGCCGGGCGGCCGACCCCCCCGCGCCCCGCCTGGCGAGGAGTCGGCCGTCCGGTGCGGTCGTCGGGGTGCGTGACGGGAGCCAGCCCGCCATTGACCGCTCGGTCGTGGCGGGCTCTCTCGTATCCACACCCGAATGGAATCTAGAAAAACGGGGGTGTTTCCTTTTTGAATTCCCTTGAATTAAAAGGCTTTCCCACTTGCCTTGGCGGTATCTGCCATTAAGATATAAGTGTAAGAACAAAGGGAAGCACCCTCTAAAGAGAATTCAGAAAGGCGTGGGAAATGGCCGACACTGGCAAGGTCGCTTTCATTAACATCAAGATCAGCGAGATCGCCCCCAACCCGGAGCAGCCCCGCAAGTTCTTCTCCGAGGAGGCGCAGCAGGAACTGACCGCCAGCATCAAGGAGAACGGCCTCCTCCAGCCGGTCGTCGTCCGGCCGGTCGAGGGCGCCAAGGTTCCCTACATGCTGATCGCGGGCGAGCGCCGCTGGCGGTCTTGCAAGGCGGCCGGCCTGGAGGTCATCCCGGCCAAGGTGGTCGAGGGCGCCTCAGAGGAGGAGGCGTACGTCCTCAGCATCGCGGAAAACGTGAACCGCGCCGACATGACCATCATGGAAGAGGCCGGCGCGTACGCCGACCTCAAGGCCGCCGGTTGGACCCCGGCGAAGATTGCCAAGCAGTTCGGCAAGACGGAAACCCACATCACCTGGCGGCTCGGTCTGCTCACCCTGCGCCCCGAGGTCGCGGAAATGGTCGACAACGGCCAGATCAAGAACAACCTGGCCTGGCACATCGCCCAGCTCACCCCGGCCAACCAGATGGTGGCCGCCATGCGGTACGTGCGTGGCGACTTCGACAGCGAGGCTGAGGCGCAGCACTTCGCGAATGGCCTCAAGCTGATGGAGCAGCAGACCTCCCTGACCAACGAGAAGGCTCCGACGACCGAGGAGCAGGAGACGCGAAAGAAGGCCAAGGCCAAGGCGAAGGACGGGCTCGGCAAGGCTGAGGAAGTCCTGATCCCGCTGCTGGAGGAGCTGGCCGAGAAGAAGCCGGAGGACCTGGCGGTCATCCTCGGTGACGACCTCAGTCGCCACGTGCGCGTCGTCGGCCGCCTGTACGCCAAGGTGCAGATGGTGCGGAACCTGCTGAGCAAGGCCCAGGGCATCCAGCGGGCCATGGAAGCGGAGTTCAACAAGGCCGCGGTCGAGGTCCAGCAGGAGGCTGCCAATGAGAAGGCGGCGCCGAAACCGCTGGCGCCGAAGAGCAAGGCGCGGACCGCGGCCACGGCCACGGCAACCAAGGCTCCGGCCAGGAAGTCCCCCGTGAAGAAGGCCGAGCCTGCGGCTGCGGCCGAAGAGAAGGTGGCGGCTCCGGCCGGTAAGTAGGAGCAGGCGAGGGGCCCGACGGCTGCCGGTCCTCTTCACTCCCGAGAAGTCAACGCCCGGAAGGTTCCGGGCGTTGACGCGTGATGTGCAACCCAGGAAAGGAAGTAGCTTGCTAACGCTCTTCACGAACCGGTACCAGCAATTCCAGCCGACACAGGGCGTGCCTGTCCGCATAACGTTGGGGGCCCCGCGGTTCAAGCTTCGATACACCCTCGCACACTCGGTGCGTGAACTCGCGCCGCAGAGGGAGTACTTCAGCAAATCGCTGCCGGAGTTCACGACGGCATACAGGGCCGATCTCGACCAATGCGGGGTTCAGCGCATCGCGGAACGACTCAAGCAGATCGCCGAGATCGAGAGGGACCACCGGCTGGTCCTGCTTTGTTTTGAGGACCTGTCCGATCCGGCACAGTGGTGTCACCGGAGGGTCTTCGCCGCTTGGTGGAAGGAAATGACCGGTGACACCGTCCGCGAGTTGGGGCCCATGGCTGGCCGCTATGAGCAGGGCACGTTGATGTGACGCCGTAGGTAAGTGGTAGGCGCTGCCTCGCCGAGCGGTGTTAGGCGAGTCTGTGCCCAGGGGCTCCGGCGTGCCATTGGTTGGAGCCCCTGCGGTCATAGCCGGCAGTGCCGATCCGTCCCTGGGCGCGTTCAGCGGCGGATGCCAGCGGCCCTCCGGAACGCCGAGTTTCTCTCCTTTTGTTCTTTGGTCGTGTTGTGTTCTCCCGTGAGCGTTCGGGACACGACCCTCGCTGTTTCGCGTAGCGGCTGCACCGCGTGGCCCAGTGTGGCCGCGGTGTCCACGTCAGTGCAGTCGTGGACGAGAGGCGCGAAGTCCTGCACGAATGTCTCTGGAACGCTATCGGGGTGCTGTTCCGCCAGCGCCCGGATCACATGGGCCGCCCGGTGCAGGCCATCCCGGCCTTCGGAGGCTGCGCTGAGTGCCGTGGACCACGCGGCCGTTGGATCGGGGATGCCTGCCACAGCCTTCTCGGCGGGGCCGGGCTGCCAGGCGGGAGCGTGTAGAAGCTCTTCGATGAACTGATTCACGGCGTCTGATGCCTCGGGGGCGTCGCGCAGGAGCTGTAGAAGATTCTCAAGATCCTCACCTGCACGCTGCAAGGCACCGAACAGCAGGGACATGGGACTCTCGGCTGCTTGTACGGCCAGCTCTGGGCAGCGCCCTCGCTCGGCCGCCAGGAGTTGGGCGCGCTGATCTTCGTTCAAGGCGGCCCAGAGCCTCGGGGCGGACTCCCACGGAGCGTCGGCCGAAACGTCGAGGAGATGGTTCAGCAGCAGCGCCGGAAGGTACTGAGCAGCCGCGTGAGGAGGCATCAGTTCGGGGCGGCCTGCGGCGCTAAGGACAAGATCGCGTTCGGCCGTGGCAAGAGCGTCCCAGTGTTGCCCGATCCAGGCCAGCCACTGGTCATTGACGGCGGGCTGGTCCGCATAGCGGGCGGCGAAGGCCATGGCAGGTCCGGCTTGGGCCGAGCTGATCCACTGCTGCACTCTTGTGAGCGCCTGAGGCAGGTGTTGGTCCCGCACGGTGGGGATCGCGAAGAGCTGGTGCAGAAGCGAGGTCAGCAGGAGCGCATGTGGCGTGGCCTGGTTCGGGATGGCATTGATGACCTGCATGGCGAGGGTCGGTGCGTGAGCCGAGCCCTGCTGGGTGGTCAGCAGATAAGGGAGACTCTCGTGGGCGAAGTCCCCCGCGGGGGCTTCCGCCTCCAGGCCGGCGGTGAGGCTAGCGATCACCTGCGTGGTGGCCTCGGCCGTAGCCGCTTCCTCGCTGTCCTTCGTAGCGTGGAGGAAGTTGATCAGGGTGGTACGCAGTGCGGCATCGATGGTGGGGGCAGCATCGCGCTGGGGGGTGAGTTTGGCTGCCAACGCCGCCGCGTAACGGGCAACGTCGGGTTCGGGAAGAATCGGCACAAGGTCGGCCGAAGCCTCGGCGAGCGCCATACTCGTATCGGCGGTATCGGCAAGCGCGTCGATCGTCAGGTCGATGGCGGTGCGATTGGAAGTGGCCAGCCAGTGCGGCAACCAGGCACGCAGCAAATCGGCGGCCTTCCCGGCCTCAGCGTCGTCTTGCTCCTCTCGCAGGCCCAAGGCCACCCGGTCGGCCAAGCGGACGGCAAGAGTCGAAGGCGAAAGGAGCTCCTGACCGGCCCCCTCGTCGTTCCCCCATTCGTCAGCGGGAATCTCCACGTGGTGAAGCAGTTCCAGCGCAACCTGCCGCATCTGTGACTCGTCCCCGAGACAATCCAGCAGGCCAAGGATGACGAGGCGGCCCCAACGGTGGCGGGAGGCGCCCGTCAGGATGACGGCACTGAGAAGTTGTTGCCTTTCCGGACTTGAGGACTGCGTTTCTGCTGGTGGGGCATAGGTCGGCGGTCTCTTGGGAGTAGTGGCGTGTCGTGTTGTCGCTGCCCGGGAGGTCGTGGATGCCGTCGGTTGTTGGACTGCTGGAACAGTACGAGCTCGCTGCTCGCCGTCGCGTCGACGGGCTGCGGGAGGAGGCCGACCGAATCCAGGCCGAGTTGGCCGCGGCCGAGCAGGAGTGGCAGGAGTGGGTGATCGCCCGCAGGCGAGTCGGTGACGTGCTGACTCCGGACACCGGCACCGCGGCCGTGGAGGTCGTCCAGGAAACGCGGGACACGGATGCGCAGGCGGTCGTCCGGGACGCGGCGAAGCCGAAGTCGCAGGTGCCCGTGTGGCGTGAAGGTCTGGCCTGGTCGGTGTTGTCGGCGGACTACCAGCGCATTCTGCAGGTGGCAGCCGACCGGGCCCGGCTCGGGCAGGGGCCGGTGACCTGCCAGGAGATGGCCGCCGCCTTCGGCATGGACGTGGTGCCGGCAAGGGTGGAGGCGCTCCGGTCGAAGGCGAAACGCCTGGTCGCGCGCGGCTGGCTGGCCGAGCCGGCCGCGGGCCGGTTCACGCCCGCCCGCGGTGTGGCCGGGCCAGGCGGCGGCTCATGACCATGGTCATCGACCAGTAGATGACCGCCTCGGCACTGGCGGTGCGGCGCTCGTAGTCGCGGGCCAGGCGGCGGCTGCGCATGAGATGGGCGAAAAGACGCTCGACGATCCACCGCTTGGGCAGCACCACGAAGCCGCGCATGTCATCGCTGCGTTTGACGATCACCAGCACCAGCGCGAAGGCGGCCAGGCAGTGCTCGACGAGGCTGCCGGTATAGCCGCCGTCGGCCCAGACGAGGGCGAGGCGGTGGTGCACGGCGGCCACCTGGGCCAGCAGGACCTGCGCGGCGGTGCGGTCGCCGACATCCGCAGCCGTGACCATCACACCCAGCAGCAGGCCGAGGGTATCGACCACGACGTGCCGCTTGCGCCCGTTGATCTGCTTGCCGCCGTCGTAGCCACGGCTGTCGGCACCGACGACGGCGTCCGCCTTGATGGACTGCGAGTCGATGACCCCGGCCGTCGGCTCCGTATCCCTGCCCAGCTTCTCGCGAACCCTGGCGCGCAGCCGGTCGTGGAACTCGCTGACCAGGCCATGGTCGCGCCAGCGGCGGAAGAAGGCGTAAATCCGGTCCCACGGCGGGAAGTCGACCGGCATCGCCCGCCACTTGATTCCGTTGTCCACGAGATAGCGGATCGCGTCCAGCATCGCACGGTGGCAATACCCCTCCGGCCGGCCGCCCCGCCCGCGCATCCAGCCCGGCACCGGCAGCAGTGACCGGACCTCGGCCCACTCCGCGTCCGTCATGTCCGTCGGGTACCGGCGCTGCCGTTCGGGCTGGTCGGCCGCGTTGCCGTACACGTGCGCGAGGCAATCACACGATGGAGCAGCCGAGTTGGACTGCCCTGCCATCGACACGGAAGACTGCGGCACCGGGGCCTCCTGCTGCTCTATGGATTCGACACCCACGAGCTGTTCAGGAGGCCCCGTCCTCATGCCCCGGCCACGGCCAGATCACCCGACCGGGAAACCGCGTTCGACCGCCACCGCTCAAGATCGAAAAGACAACACTCTCTCAGGCCGTACCAGTCCCGGGGCGAGGTGGGAACGGCCGAGCCGACTGTCACCAGGACTCCGCAGCCGAAGTGATAAGCGGTCGCTGCCAGATGAACGAATGCCGACTTGCCGGTCTCGACGCGGGCCTGTGCCAGCGCGGTGTCCTGCAACCGCTGCCGCGCGGCCGGAGCTAGCGTCTGCTGCCACGCGTTGACAAAGGAGGCGTTGGCCTCGGGGAACCGACGAGCGGCGTACTCAATCCGCTGAGTGCGCCAACGCTCCCTGCCAACACGCTCCTCCTCGGCATGGGCTGCGGCCTGCGCGATCGCCTCCGAGGTTGCCCACAGCCATCGCCAAACGCCAGTGCTCCCCACGCTCACTGGACCTGCGGGGGCCTAGGGCAGCAGGGTGGCGTTGAGAATACTGACGACTACCCCTCCCAAAGGGACCTCACGGTCGCGTTCCCAGTGTCCGTGCCGACCAGCCGGACACGTACGGTGGCCGTGGCTGCAGGTGCATTCCTCGGTGACGAACCGTGCCGGTCCGGCCTCCACTGCATAGTCCCCGACGTTTGCGGGTCTCACGAGCAGCGACGGAGCGGTTCCCAGCCAATTCCTGGATCGGTCGGACACCCAGCAGACCCGAATGCCGTCGGCAGCGTAGCGAGCGGTGCGCTCATCTATGTCTGCGCTGGTGGCCGCGGATAGCTGAGCCTCCCACGCCCAGCGTTTGGCACGATCGGGACTGACCGACAACACATCGGCACGCCACTTACCCCCAGGGCCAGATGCCTCCACCGACGCGTGATGCCCGGCACTGCGAACTGCGGTGGCCAGCGCCAGCTTCAGTCGATGGTGTGCCACCGACTCACCCGCCAGTGCACACTGACGTGACGCCCCGGCATCATGGGCGAAGAACCGCACGCCGCCAGGGGAGAGCTTGGCGTGGACGCGGTGATGGCAGGCCGGACATAACAGGACCGGTCGAGGCCGCACCCGATGCACGGCCGCCCAGTCCCGCCCACACCCCAGATCTGATTGTGTTGCGTCCAGGATCCCGAGGTCGGGATCAATGGCGGTAAGACTCATGTCTATCTCCCCGTCCCACAATCATAAGAACGCGGTTGTCGGGGTGAAGAGCGCCGTGGGTCGAGATCAGCGGCGCTGTTCGTCGATCAGATGAAGGTACCTGTCGTATTGGGTGTCAGCGACCGTGCGGTTGCGGATGAGGCTTCCTTCTTCCATTCGGTAGGTGCGGTCGGGGTCGCCTGCGAAGGACAGCCAGTTGAAGGAGGTGGTCACCCAGACGTTGTCGTAGACGAGGACCTTGGCATGGGTGCTTTTCAGGCGGGTGAAGGTGAACTTGTCGGGGTAGCGCGCGGCGAGATTGGTCAGTCTGCGGACGGCGTCGGGGTCGGTCTTGCGGTCGTTGTCCTCGTAGCCGTAGGCGATGTCTACCTTCACACCTCGGGTGAGGCGGGCTTCGAGCCGGCTGATGAACTCGGTGGTGACGATGGCCTTCTTGATCCACGGAGAGATGAGCAGCAGCCGGCGGCGGGCGTGGGTGAGCGCGTCTTCGAGGATCTCGGGGTGCTCGAAGACCCCGATGGCGCGGATTTCGTCCGTCTGCGGCTGGGGTTCGGCCGGGGCCTTCGGGGTGGGGGTCTGGGCCCCGAGCTGGAAGGCGGCCTGTTCGGCGCGGTGCTGGGTGACCTCGGCCAGAGGTACACGGGCCTTTTCCAGCTCGGAGTCCAGGACGGGCCGCTTGGCTGGTGGTTCGACAGTGATGCCGAGGGCCTTGGCCCCGCCGAGACCGATCAGGGCGAGCTCGTGGGGGTGGCTGAGTTCCCCGTCGACGACGACGCCTAGCTGGATGTCGGTGCGGTCCGTGTCGGCGTAGACGAGGAGTTTGACCGGCAGGACGCGGCGGGATGGGGACTGTTGGACGCTCTTGACCTGGAGCACCTCACGGTCGGTGGTGCCGTTGTCGCGCAGTAGCGCCGTGATGGCAGCGGCGGTGACGTCGGAGTCCTCGACCGGTCCGGAGCGAGCCACTGGCAACATGACCATGCCGGCCTGCTCAGCCTGGCCGCGGGGGATGGTGGTGTTGCGGTTGTAGGGGGCTATCTTCCACAGCATCTGGTCGTAGACCAGTGGCTGGTTGACGCGGACCGGGACGTTTTGCGCCGCCTCGCGGGCGGTGATCCGGCCCTTGTCGGTCAGTTGCAGGCCGCGTACGGCGGAGTCGTCGCCGGAGCCTGGGCGTGACCAGCGCAGGTCGTCAGAGCTGAAGAGAGCGGCGACGGTCTGGTCGACCATGCGCTCGGGAAGGCCGAGCATGCCGGCGATGCTGTGCCCTCGGGTCACCTGGTGGTCGACTAGCCGTAGGACGAACTCGTCCATCAGAGGGAGGCTCTTGCTGTCCTGTGCGAGGACCTCGGCAGTGATCTGGGCGACCGGCAGCGCGGCGTCGACGATGGTGATCAGATCGAGGCCTGGGCGTGCGTTGTGAAAGCGGACGGCCAGGAGGCTGTTCGGGCTAAAGGTAGGCATCGCGGATCTCGCAGTCTTCCGGGTGGCCGCTCATGTAGTCGAGGACGGTGCGCAGGGCTCCGGGTTTGCTCCGGCAGAACCCGGCGTCACCGATGACGATCAGGCCGAAGCGGGCGCGGCTGAGGGCGACGTTGATACGGCGCCAGTAGGGCTCGCCGAGGAACCCGAAGTGGCCGCGGGTGTTGCTGCGGGTGACGCTGAACACGGCGAGGTCGCATTCGCGGCCCTGGACGGCGTCGACGGACAGCACTTCGGGCGCGATGTGCTTGAGGCGCGACTTGAGGAAGGCCAGTTCCCGGGTGAGTTCGTCGACTTGGCGGCCGTAGGGGGCGATCACCAGGACGTCGAGGGGCCGCCCGTCTGGGACTTGGATGGCGTCCTTCTCGATGGCCTGGTCGATGACCTTCAGCCGGTTCATCGCGAGTTTGGCCTCAAGCCGGTTCGAGATGCTGGTCTCGGTGCCGGTGCGGTCGGATTCGCGTCGGCTCTCCAGGGCGCTGGTGTCCAGCCACAGGACGGGCTTGTTGATCCCGTCATAGCCGGCTAGCGCGTGGTCGTTAGGAGAGATCAGCTTCCCGCCGTAGAAGCAGCTGCTGATCATATTGCCGATTGCGGGGGTCATCCGATACTGCTCGCGCAACAGGTGCTTGACCGGGGCGTCAGTGCAGTTGGCGAAGTACTGGAACAGGGTGGTCTTCACCAATTCAGGGATGAGCTGGTGGTCGGCCATGATCTGCTCGTTGCGCAGCAGGTCCTCGTCGATGGGCGGCAGCTGGTTAGTATCGCCGACCAGGACCCACCTCTTGGCCCGGGCCAGCGGGACCAGGGACTCGGTCGCAGTGGCCTTCGACGCCTCGTCGAAGATGCACAGGTCGAATTCCAGATCCCTGACCGCCCGGTGGCCGAGGAATCCGATCGCGGTGCCTCCGACGACCTGCCGGGTGCGCAGGAAAGCGGTGATCAGGTCCTGGTCCGTACCGATGCGCTGGAGCCACTCGCCCTGCAGACGCAGCAGGTCCATCAGCTTCCGGCCAGATCCGGAGGGGCCGAGAAGGACAGCCACCGCGTCGCGTGCGTCGGAGGCGCTGAGGTCTTCCCGCAGGGTCAGATCGCCCGTGAGCGTGGCTTGGATCTGTGTAAAGAGCTCGGCGCGCTGGCCGAGCAGCTGCTCCTGGCGGGCACGGGCGGTGACGATTTCCTCGCCCAGTTCCCGGGCCGAACTGGTGCGTTCGGGTGCGGGCCGGGTCGACAGTTCTTCTAGGCGGGCCGTCACGTGGGCGAGGTCCGCGGCCACGGCGGCGAGTTCTTCCAGGAGCAGGGCAGCCCGGAGGTGGTGTGCTTCCAGACCGCTGCTGGCGGCCACCTCGTCAAGGTACTTCTCCGCCCGTGCGCGCACGCTCTGGGTCCACTTCTTAACCTGCCGGTCCAAGAGCAGAGGCTGGGCACTGGCCGCAACCCGAGGATCATCCGCGCGGCCCAAGCGCACCAGGCCGGTAACCCCGGCGTTCTCCAGCCGTGCCAGGGCGTTGTCGATGGCGATGTGGGTCTGGCTGACGATGAGGATCCGCGCGTGGGGGTTGCGTTTGAGGGTCTGCTCGACGATCTCGGCGATCACGGTGGTCTTGCCCGTGCCAGGCGGCCCCTCGACGAGCAGGAGGTCCTGGTTGCCCAGCGCGTGCGTGACCACGTCCCGCTTGCTCTTATCCAGGTCGGCACGGACCCAGCTGGTGACGTCCGTGGGCGGGCCGACGGGGATGGTTGCCGGGTTGTCGATGTACTGCCGCAGCAGCGGGTTGGCGCTCTGGCCGGCGGCGACGGCGCTGAGCGCATCGCGCTGCCGGTTGATGGCGCCCTGGCTCTGGCCGATCGACGGCAGCAGTACGCCCCGGGAGGGCAAGACTGCTTTGGGGCGCGTCATCCGCAGCACGAGGGTTCCGTCGGTCAGGTTGGTCACCTCACCACGGTCCAGGGGACGGCTATAGGGGTATTCCGCGACTGACCACTCTTCCCCTATCTCCGACGTGCCCCCGGCATCGGTGAGGTGGAAGACGCGGGTCTGGCCACCGCCCTCTATCCGTTCGTAGGCGATGGGCTTTCGGCCTTCGGCCGCGGCTTCCTCGCGGGCTTCGAGCACCCGACGCCAGCCCTCAAACAGATCCCCCAGGCTGTGGATCTTGTCTGCCTTCTCCTGGGCCTCGCGCTCGTCCAGGTGCTCATTCAGTTTTTCCAGCAGAAGGTCGAGCCCGTCGTAGGCGGGATCCTCTCCGGGGTCGTCGAAGGTCCAGTTGAGAACAGGGCCGAGCTTGAGTGCCGACTCGCGGCGTCGGGCCATCCACTCCTCCGGCCGCTCCTCCGCAGAGACAACAGCGGAGCGGTCCCTGGGGTTGTCCCGGTCGCTCTTCAAACGCAGGAACAGGGTGCGGCCAAACACCCGGATCGTTTCCGTGTCCGCCTCGCGGGCCTGGGCGTTGTAGCCGTAGTCGACGTGGAGCGTGCCGGAGATGTCGGCCAGCACCTTGGCCTTCGCAGCCTCCCAGTCGGGTTCCTGACCGGGGGGTTGCCCGGTCAGGGCCGCCGCCGCGGGGCGGGTCATCTTCAGCCAGACGGCGTTGCGGCGGCGTCCGTCGCGGTCGTCGTGGACCTGTTGCGCGGCTCGGAGCTTCGCCTCCAGGACGCTGGCGTTCGCGGGCCTGTTCTGCGGGTCGTAGTCGATGCAGGACGTCAGGATCCCACGGACGTCCGGTTCGAGGACAAGCTCGTCCAGGACGGCTTGAAGGTCGGCGTAGTCTCGCGCCTTGTTCCGGGATAGGACTTGGATGGCCAGGACCGCAAATGCGTAGACGTCACGGACATACGGAATCGCGTCGCTCAGGTCCGGCGGCGCGTACAAGCTGGAGCGGAAGTCGGCCACCGTCTCGTCGGTCACGACCGTGGCCTTGGACAGGATCTTGGCGATGCCGAAGTCCGCGAGCTTGACCGTACCGTCGCCGGTCAGCAGCACATTCGCCGGCTTCAGGTCCCGGTGCTCGATCTGCTTCTCGTGCGCGTAGGCCAGCGCGGACACCAAGGGGCCGCCGATCCGGGTGAAGTAGGCCGGCCAGTCCAGGGGACGGCCCTGTGCCATCTCCTCCTTGAGGCTGCGGTCGATCCACTCCAGGGCGATGAAGTACCGCTCCAACTCGGCGTCCCACCCGGAGTCGAGCATCCGCACGATGTTCGGGTGATCCAGCGCCTTCAGTGCCGAGGTCTCCCGCTCCAGGAATATCTCGCTGATCGAATCTTCACGTTGCTTGAGCAGTTTGACGGCCACATAGTCGCCACCCGTGCTCACCATGTCGACGGCCTTGCGGACCTCGGACAGACCACCCACACGTGCTTCCTGAGGAAGCAGCGCGAACCGGCCCTTGATCGTCTTCCCCACCCATTGCTCCCTGCTCAGGCACGCCGCTCGTGTCCCCGCCCTGAGCGCCTATCCTGCCAGCCGATCACGCCGCCAATCAGCGGTTTGATCTGAGAAAACCCGTCTGCCTGAACTGACGTTGAGAGCCGCTGCTCGGCCTGCTGCAGCCCAGCATCGTTCGGCAGCTTGCAAGCAGATGCCCTGGCCTATCAGAACAGCCGCTACCTGGCGATCTTCACTCGATGGTGGTGCATGCGCGATCAGTGTCAGAGGAGCGGGATACGGTCCCCTCAACGCTGAGGCGAGGGGGGCCATGATGGGTGACGCGTGTGCGGAGCAACTCCGGGAGTACGCGCTCGGAGTGCTGGAAGACTGGCGGCGGCCGACGAGATGGCGGCCGGCTCTTCAACTGCGCGCTCTGTCCTTCAGCAGCGCCCGGGATTACGCCGGACGCTTCCTGCTGGAGTTGCTGCAGAACGCTCATGACGCGCACCCCAAGGAGCGCCATGACGGCCAGGTGCACGTGCTGCTCGACGAGGACGAAGGTGAATGGGGAACGCTGTACGTCGCCAACGGCGGTGCACCGTTCACCTGGCAGAACGTTGAGGACGTCTGCAAGATAGCCCAGAGCTCAAAGGTCATCGGAGAGGGGATTGGCAACAAGGGCGTGGGGTTCCGGAGCGTCTTGCTGATCAGCGAGGAGCCCGAGATCTACAGCTCCGACCCGGATGGACCGGGCGGCTCGGAGTTGGACGGCTACTGCTTTCGGTTCGCTCGCGAGAGCGACGTAGTGGGGCTGCTGGGGGACGCGGAGACGGCGCGCAAGGCGGTCGCTGAATTTCCGCCCTTCCAGATCCCGTTCCCGGTCGAGGAGGTGCCCACGGTATGCGGCGAGCTGGCCGAGCTAGGGCACGTCACCGTTGTCCGGCTCCCCCTCCGGAGCGACGCTGCCCGCACTGAGGCTCGCCTCCGCTTGGAGGAGCTCGCTGAAGCCAAGGCGCCGATCATGCTTTTCTTGGACCGGCTATCTCGTCTGGTACTCGAACGCAGGGTGGACGGTGAGGTCTGCGAAGTTCACGAACTCACCCGCGCAGAGCGCCCGTTCGCTCCTGAGGGCGCATCGCCTGCCGCCCTCTCCGTCGCCGAAGTGGATCTCGGGACGACTGGTGTCTTTCTCGTCGCGCGCGGCAAAGTGGCGCGAGAGCGGCTGGACCAGACCCTCCTTGAGGCCGTCGATCGCGGCCTCCTGGACGACAAGTGGCGGCAGTGGGGCGAGTCTGCCGTGATCGAGATAGCAGTCCCGTTTGCGGCCTCGGGGAAAACACGGAGCGGACAGACGTACACCTTCCTGCCGCTGGGAGAGGGCGTAACAGCACCCTTCGCAGGGCACGTTAACGCACCTTTCTTCACCAAGATGGATCGAACCGACCTCGACCGCGAGCACCCGCTGAACGCCATGCTGTTCGACGCGCTTGCCGAAACCTGCTTGGCTGCCTCCGCGTGGCTGCGCACCGTGTCAAATCCGCGGCTTCGGCAGATGGCCGTAGACCTGGTGAGCTGGGGAAGTCGGTACGCGGGGCTGCTGGTCACGGCAGCCCGGCATGTGCACAGCTGCGAACTGGCCGAAGTACCGCTCGTGCCCGTCATTGCCAGCGACGACGCGGCACCGCACATGACCTGGGCCTCGCCACGGCGTGTGGTGCTCTGGCCCGACCTCGACCTGTCCGTCCTCACAGCACAGCGTGCGCACGAGTCCGGCGCCGTGGTCGCTGACCCGGAGCTCGGCAGCGAGCGGCTCAGGCGACTTGCCGTAATGTGCGAGAGGCTGAAGTGTCCCTGGGAGCCAACGCTGGAGGCGCTCGCGGATCACGTGGAGCGGATGGCCGCTACCCTCCCCCTGCCAGGTCCCGAGGGCAGCGGGTCTGTCGACGTGTGGAGGGTCCTGTACGACGACCTAGCCGCTCTCTTTGAGGAGGACGGCCGCGTGCTGCGCGGCAGGAGGCTGCTCCTGGCCGACGACGGAACTCTGCGGCAGGCCAACGGCGATGCTGAGCCGGGCGGTTCGGAAGGCAAGCGGACTTCGCGCCGGGCCCGGCGTGACGCTTTCTTCCAGCCGGTGCGCGGGGAGACGGACGACGCGCAGGCGCTATCGGTTCCGGCCGTGCTCGGCAAGCGGCTCTTCTACCTGCACCCCGGCCTGACCTGGACCGAGGGGACGGGGCACGTACGGCGTCTGCCCGCTCGCACCTTCCTCGAGAGCGCCGGGCTCGTCCGGCCCTTCGACATGAAGGGCCTGCTGGAACATGTGAGCCGGGCCCTCGCGGAGAGCAAGGACCACAAGCTGCGCCTCCAAGCCCTCCGGTTCGTCTTCCGGTTGTGGCGCGCGCGCCGGACGTCGGGCGGATTCGCGGCCTCGTCACTGGGACTGCGCTCGCTGGGGCTGTACGTGCCATCTACGGACGGAGCCCTTATCGAGGCCAATGGCGCGGCCTTCGGCCGAGGATGGGATGGCACCACCGGGGAGGATCTGGCCGCGGTGGTCACCGCTGGACAGGAAGCGTCCCAGAGCCTCAGAGGGATCGCCAAGCGACTGATCGCGGCGCCGGACGCCTTCGTCAAGCGAGGGGAAACGGCTGACGAGTGGCGGGCGTTCCTGGCCGAGGCTGGGGTAGCCGACGGGCTGACGCCGGTCTTCAGCAGGGGAGCCAAGACACGGGCCAACGGCAATGAACTGACCACTCGCCCGCTGGTCCGCATGGCGAACGTGTCGGCGGAGGTGGTGGCGCAGTGGGAGCCACACATCAACCGTCCGCAGTCCAATGCGCGCTACCCTCAAACGCCGTACACCGGCACCCCCGCGTATTGGCTCCCGGGCCAGGACGTTGTCGAGCGGCTAGGCGAAAGCGCCCGTCTGGCTTATGCGAGGCTCGTCCTACGCGGTCTCGCCTATTGGCGCGAAGCGTTTTTTGTCAGTACGTGGAGCAGTGCAGGGAGTCGAAGGGACGACCAGGAGCAGGTGCTGACGCCTCTGGCTGCCTTTATCAGGGAGCAGCCATGGCTTCCGGTACGGGGCCGCGACCGTGTCGTGCAGTTTGTACGGCCGGCCGATGCCTGGCACTGCCCACCGGGGCTGGACGAGGAGCCCTCCTACGCGCCGACTGTCGACCACCGCATACGCCATCTGCTGGAACCGGAGAAAGTGGGTACCCGGCTGCGCTCCATGGGGCTTCCAACCTGGGATTTCCCAGGGGACAGCGCACGGCTCATCATCGCGCTCGGGCGCTTCGTCGCCGAGGGAGCAGTCAGCGGCGAGGACCGGCCCGCCGCTCAGCGCGCCAATGAACGTGCCTGGAGGCACTTCGTGCAGCAGCCATACAGCACGCTGCCTGGGGACGCCCTCCTGCTCGCCGAGTCAGGGACCCGGCTCGTGTCCGTCCCGTTGTCCGAGCTGACGGGAACAGAAACCGTGTTGTATGTCAGTGGCGAGCGCGACGGACTGACCGCACGGTTGGTGCGCGAGATGGAGTTCCCGCTGCTGCTTGTTCCCGGCGCTGCCGCGCAGGCCGCCGACCGCCTTAGCCTCGGCCGCCCTAAAGCGGTCCGGCACGTCGACCACGCGACGTTCTCGGTGACTGTCGACGGCGAGAAAGTGAATCCAGCGGCCATGGGGGAGCTGATTGTTGACTACCTGCCCTGGCTCACTCTGGCCGTGGGCGTCCTCGCCGACCACGTCGCGGACGGTCCTCGGCCCAGCGAAGCCGAGCTCACCGAGCTGACGTCCGTGGTCCGCCGCATCCGGCTGTACCGCTACGGCTCCTGGGATATCAAACTCGATGGTCGTACCGTGACGATGCCCGACCGACTCGGCGGGATTCTGCCCCTCGACGATCCCAAGTATCCCCTTCTGCTGGCCCGGCAAGGGGACGCGGACTGGGCCGAGGTAGCCCGGCTTTCGGAGGCGCTCGCTGATCTGCTCGGACATCGGGAATACGGCATCCGACTACGCCTCGCCGCCCTTCAACTGGGCTCCTGCCACGCCGACATGCGCTCACCGGCGCCAGACGAACTTGCCGAGGCCCTCGGGGTCATGGTCCACCAGGTTGAGGAGACTGGCCGCCGCATCGACGGAGCTATTGGCGTGGTCTTGAAGCGGTGCCAGCCAATCCTTGTCCACATTCTCGGCTTCGACACGGCGAACGCACTGACCGTGCCGCCTCCGCGTGACACCAAGGAGTTCCAGGCCGCGCTCGAAAAGTACGCGGACGAACTGCCGCTGCCTCCAGACCAGTTCATCGCTCGGGCCCGCGCAGCCCGAGGCATCGACGAGCTGCGGCTTGCACTGGGGATCGACTTCGCTGCTCTGAACGACACCCTGCGGTCTCTGGTGCCATCCCATGATCCGGTCAGCCATGCGGATGCGCACGAGGAGGCGGTGCGGACGTACCTGGACCTACACAAGAAGGAGCTCGTGAACCGGCTCCGCTGGGCGACCAAGAACGACTTCGACGCACGGCGCCCGCTGGCGGACTGGCCCTCGCTGCGCTCACTAGACTGGATCACGGCTCCGGCAGCATGGGCGTATACCGTGGACGTCGCCGACGACGAGCTGCTGGAGCGGCACGTCGAAGAACAGCTCACGCTGCGGCTGGACGGACCGGCTCCCCGCAAAGGCGATCACCTTCCGGCGATCGACCAGGTGCGGAGTGGAAACCACCGGATGGTCGCCAGCGCAACTGCCGACCTCATTGCCCTAGTCAAGGCAGCGGGGCGCACGCTTCCCGCGGCGCTAGCCAGCACAAATCCGGCGGAAAGCATCACCGCGCACCTCGACAAGGCCGGCGCGCTGGACTTCCGCCTCCTCACCCCAGACGATGTCGTTGCGTGGCTGGCTGTTCTAGGTCATTGGCCGCACGGCATGCCCACGACGACTGACCCCGGCCAGCACGGGCTGACCATAGTTGACCTGGACAGGGTGCGGCACGCGGCAGAGCACGAGCGTCGCGAGCGGGAGCGCCGACGCAGAACGATCTCAGTCAGCGGCCGGGAATTCGACGTGCAGTCGGGCGACTTCGCCGAACTGACTGCCGAGCTCCAGCGGGCCCTCGACAAGGGCGCGGTCCCCGGGCTTGCAGGTGGCCGTGCCATCTTCACCAGGCCGCGGCCACTAGAGCCCGCCAGCCGGACGTCCGCGACGGGCCGCAGGCGCGGCGGGGGACATAGCGGTGCCGCGGACGCTGGACTGTCGCCAGCACAGCGCGAAGCCATCGGATACGTGGGCGAGTGGTATGCGTACCAATGGCTCCGCGGCCACTACGCCGCCGGAGTGGACGAGACCAGCTGGGTATCCAGCAATCGCCGGAAGGCATTCCCCGGTCCGCCCGGAGACGACAGCCTTGGGTTCGACTTCAAGGTTGGCTCCGGCAAGCGGCCCATGATGTTCGAGGTGAAGGCGACCCAGGGCGACGGAGGCCAGATCGAGCTGGGCGAGAGCGAGGTACGCGCGGCGCAGCAACATGCGGGCAGCGAACGCTGGCGCCTCCTCGTGATCACCTCCACCCTCGCCCCGGAGCGGGTGAACATACAGATGCTTCCGAACCCCTTCAGCAAGGACGGCCGCGGCCGTTACCGGGAAGAGGGCGGCGCGTTGCGCTTCTCCTATCGGCTATGAGGCGTGACGCCAGAAGTCGCTGATGCACGGCCCACCGGTGACTGCGGCTTTACCGTGTCATCCACCTGCCGCCGTGAGGGGGCGTGGCGCTTCCACAGGGACCTGACTTTCTCGTTCCTGGTCTGCCACGCCCACCTTCGAACCGGCCAGCCTCCAGAGCACTGCAGGAGCAGATGAGAGGCGGGTGCTGCTGGGGCCACCGGCGGGCGAGTACGTCGTCGCCCAGGCGCTGGGCGAGGCTGCTGCCCGAACAGCAGTAGGCCACGATGTCCGGCACGCCCTTCTACTGCGCGCTCACTGAGCTAGACTGCGGCTGACCTGCTAAAAGGCCGCGCGGCTCCACCCTCGGGCGAAGAGGGTGGGGCGCATTTCATCGGTAAGGCACTCCGCTGCGCGTGAGCCGCAACGTCGACGCTCCCCACCGCGTAGCCTGCGTCGATCCAGGGAGGCAACCCCAGGTGTCCCCTTCGTGAGGGCTCTCTTTGGACCGCCAGTGGACGCGCAGTGGACGGAAGGACCCGGAAGGATCAGGAAGGCTGGCGCAGAGCCAGAGCCGCGAACGGCCGCTGACCTGCGGTTATGGGAAGATCGAGGCAAGAGTGCGGACTGATCGGAAGATCAGAAAAGGACTCATAATCCGTCGGCCGTGGGTTCGAGTCCCACCCGCCCCACCACTCGCTACGCGAGAAGAAACGATCTGACCAGCGACTATGCGAGCTGGGTAGCGAGTTGAGGGACGCTCGTAGAGCGTCTCGATACGTGGTTTCATGATCGGCAGGACAGATTCGGGACGCCGATTGCGGTCAAGTCGGTCATAGGTCCCATGGGGTGATTCGCGGCGGGGTTGCAGTAGGCCCCGCTGATCCGTCCTGCATCGGGAAGCAGCCCGAACGGAGACGCCTCGGCAGCCTGCGCGCCTCGCTTGAGCGGTCTGTCGCAGTCGGTGGCGGCATTCGATGTTGGCGATGTATCGTTGATGCATACATTGTGGATGTTGGAGGTGTCCGGTGTCCGTCACGCAGATCGATCTCGACGACGAGGCGCTGGCCGAGGCCATGCGGCTCATGGGTGCCACGACGAAGAAGGAGACCGTCAACGCGGCCCTTCGGGACTACGTGGCGCGGATCAAGAGGCTGGAGGCCGCGGAGAAGCTGGCCGCGCGAGGTGAGCGCGGCGAGTTCGAGCAGGCCGCAGCGGCGCATGAAGTCGAGAAGCGTGCGCGGCGCGAGGCCTTCGAGTGATCACGTATCTGGTGGACACCTCGGCTCTGTGGCACCTGTTCCGTACCCCAGGTGCGCTGCGCCCCTGGGAGGGACACATCGCCGCCGGGGTGTTCCACATCTGCGAGCCGACACGTGCCGAATTCCTCTACTCGGCGACCAGCCCGTCTCACCGAGATGAGCTGGCCGAGGAACTGGACGCGCTCTGTCTGCTCTCTCCGGTTCCGAATAACGCCTGGCGGTGGGTCGACACCGCCCAGTACAAACTGACCCAGAGGGGCCAGCATCGGGCGGCGGGAGCGATCGACCTGCTGGTGTGTGCGACAGCTGTACACCATGGGCACACCGTCCTCCACGTGGACAATGACTTCGCGACGGTGGCCGGAGTCCTCAAGGAAGTCCAGCAGCGAGATGCACGAGCCTGATCTCCGGAGGCAGGAGCACGCCTGTCGTTTCTGGCCTCGGTGATCGATGTCTACGGGGCGCATCACTGCGACCTATCCGCGCATGCGCGAGGCCGACAGCTTTGGCGCACCGAACGCGCCCGCCACCTTGGAGCTATCCCCGCGTGCGCCGGGCCGACCTGCTGTCGGTCGACCCCACCTGGGACTACGGGGAGTTGTCCCCGCGTATGCGGGGGCCGACCGTGAAGAGGCGCTGAACCTGTACGGGTGCGCGGAGCTATTCCCGCGTGCGCGGGGCCGATGGGTTCATCAAGTTCCTAAGAAGCTCGGTCTGGGAGCTATCCCCGCATGTGCAGGGCGATATCGCCAGGACGCTGACGCCGCTCTACGGCCAAGAGCTTGGCCATCTCCGCCAGCGTCTGCGGGTCGCGTTCCCCGCCGATGAGGGCCTCCAGCATGGCCCGGCCCGAGACGCCCATGATGTCGGAGGCGACCGCGGCGAGTTTGATGCCGGTGTCCTCCAGCAGCTTCTCCAACCGCTGGACGATCTGCCCGCGTTCGCGGGTCATCTGGGTGCGGGCCCGGGTCAGATCCCGCAGTTCCCGCACCGGTGCGGGCGGCACGAACGGGGGGCGGACCAGGCCGTGTGCGCCGAGCTGGGCCAGCCGGGCGGCGTCGGAAACGTCTGTCTTGCGGCCGGGCAGGTTCTTGACCTGCCGGGCGTTGACCAGGATCACGTTCAAGTCCTCGTACGTGCTGCTGCGTCACCACCAACTCCACCGGCAGACCGGTTTGGCCGAACAGGCCTCCACCCTCGGTGTGCTGCTCACCCTGCGCACCGACGGCAGCCGGCTGTGGGACACCGCCGTGCTGCGCACCGAGGGCGACAACAACCTGGCGCCCGAGGAAGTGGAGCGGTACACCCAGTTGTGGAACACCCAGCCTGCTGAAGCTGCCTGAACACAGTCCCCAGTGCTCAAGCGATGGTGGGGTGCTTCGGCTCTCAACGAGCACGGCGTCCCGCCACCGGCCGTGATAGCGCCCGATGCGTTCACGTATGCCGATGACGAGGTAGCCGTCACGTCGATGCAATGCGAAGCCGGCCGCGTTTTCGGGGATGATCCCAGACTGGATCGCCCGCGTTCCGGCGGCCTCGGCGGAGTCGATCAGCGCCTTGAGGAGGGCGGAGGGCACACCGCATCCGCGAACGGCAGGGGCGACGTACATCGAGTGCTCAATGACACCGGCGTAGGTGCACCGGTCGGAGACCTTCGCCGCGGCGACCTGGCCGAGCACCGTCCCGTGCTCGTTGAGGGCGACGAAACGGTGTTCGGGAAGTTTCGCTGCGTCGTATGACTCCTTGTTGAGCGGGGTCATGCGCGCAGCGAGGCAGTGGGCGCGAGCGCCCGTGGTGGCGGTACCAGGCCCAGGGCTTCTATTTGATCGATAATGCAAAAAAGAAGGGGCATATTACCTAGATTGTGTAGGTTTGAAAACCTAAAAAGGCCAGTCCCGTTATTTTTGCCTGCTGCTCGCGATGGTGCCCATAGTGTCGAGGTCCGTTGCCCGTGCGGGGAAGTGCGGGCCGAGAGGGGGAAATCAGGTGGAGAGGCTTACGTGCATCGCGCTCGACAGCGGTGGGACCGTTCTCGTGGAAACCGCCTGGGGTACTGGCGCGACGCCCGCGCCGGACCAGGGAGGGAGTGACATCGTCAAGGCGGGGCGAGGGGCGGCGGCTGGGGGTGTCTCCTCGCAGCTGGCACTGGCCCTTGATCCCGTCGCGGACCTGTCCCGGAACCTGTTGCGGCAGCTTCGCCGGGCCCAACCCGACGGAGTCGAGGTCGAGTTCGGAGTGATCCTGGCGGCACAGGCTGGAGTGGTTATCGCGAAGAGTGAGACCAGTTGCCATCTGAAGGTCAAACTGGCCTGGAATCGCGACGGTGTGGCCCAGGACGAGACGGCCGAGCAGGGGCCCGGGGACGGCCCGCCCGATGCTCCGGCCGATTCAGCTCAGGTTGCTCCCGCTCCGGCCGCAGAGTAGCGAAACTGTACCCTTCCTGTGAGGCGCCGTGTCTGCTCTCGACCGAGCGCGCGCCACCGTGGTGCAGCGCGCCGTCGCCCAAGTTCTCGACCAAGCCGACGATGTGGTCGGCTCGGGCTTTCTTGTCGATGACCGCACTCTCATGACCTGCGCCCACGTCGTCAGTAAGGCTGGCTACGGCCCCGGCGACACTATGAAGATCTCCTTTCCCTGCGCTCCGGGCAGGCCTCAGATCCCCGCGACGGTTCTGGCGGAGGCATGGCGCGAGCCCGTCGGGCGCGACGTCTGCGTTCTGCGTCTCCTCTGGCATCCGGAAGGCTTGGACGCGCTGAGCCTGGACGTCTCCACGGAATCCTCGGGTCACGTGACAGCGTCCTTCGGCTACCCCAATGGCGCTGGGGAAGTACGCCTGGCAAGCGGTGAGGTGATCGGTTGGCTCGAGAGGGGAGTGGGGGGACCGGGGCCCGATGGGGGCAGTGGACCTCTGCTGCAGCTGGCCCATGCCAACGACATCACCCTCGGCTTCAGCGGTGGACCGGTCGTCGACACCACCAGCGGTCTGGTGATCGGCATGATCACCGCGATCACCGCCGGGGACGCGAACGACAGGCTCAGGGAAGTTGCTTTTGCCACACCGGCCCAGACGCTGTACGAGGTGTGGCCTCGACTCGTCGCCCGCGCGGTGCCCTACCGAGGCCTGGAGGCGTTTACCGAGGAGCACGCTCAGTGGTTCCACGGTCGGAAGCACACGATCCGGATCGTGCTGGAAACGATCCGTCAGCATCAACGGGCGGTGCTGCTGCTCGGGCCGTCGGGTTCCGGCAAGTCCTCCCTGGTGCGCGCCGGCCTGTTACCCGCTCTCCAGAAGGCCGCTCTGCCCTCCAGTGACAGGTGGCTGCCCATCGTCACACGTCCCGGGGAGGATCTGTTCGCGGAACTCGAGCGAGCCGGGCTGCCAGGGGCGGGCGGAGACCTCGAACAAGCCGTAGTTCGACGGCTTGGCTCCGAGCCCGGACACCAGAGGGTGTTGCTCGTCATCGACCAGTTCGAGGAACTGCTGACCCAACCGACGGTCGGCAGGAACGCCTCGCACGTAACCCCCGGGGCGGCGCTGGAACACCTCTTGCGGGCTGTCCGCTCGGGCGCCGCACTCAATGTGCTCATCATCATGCGCGACGACTTCTACTCCCAACTTGCCGCTAGAGCGCCCGGGTTGCTGGAGGCTGCCAAGCCCGGACTGGTCAACATGCCGGCCTTGGTGAGCAGGGACGAGCTTGAGGACATCGTGACCCTGCCCGCGGTACGAGCGGGTGCTCGGCTGGAGGACGGGCTGGTCGACCGCATCGTCAGCGACGTTCTGGCGGGAGACCATTCCGGGCCCGCCGCTGGCTGGGCCCCGGTTACGCTGTTGCCGCCGTTGCAACTTGCCCTCAGTCAGCTGTGGGAACGCATGGAAGACGGCAGGCTCACCCATGACGCGTACCGCGCCGTCGGCGAAGTGACCGGAGCACTGGCTGCTTGGTGCAACAGCACGATGGAAGAACTGGCCCCCGGCGAACGCCGCGTCGCCCGGCGCATGCTGACCGCCCTCGTACGGCCGGCCGACGACGCCTCGGGCGTCCCTCCGGTGCGGCAGCAGCGCAGCCTTCCCCACTTGCACGACCTGGTGGGCGACGTGCCCGAGGCGGTCGTCCCCGTGGGCTTCGAGTACGTGGACGTGGACGCCGTCCGGGACCACCTGGCTGAACGCCGGATCATCACCGTGCGTACGGCGTTCGAGGCCGCCGAGGACGGAACGTCGGTAGAGACTCCGGTGGCTGAACTGGTCCACGACACTCTCCTACGTGACTGGCCCGAACTCTCCGGGTGGGTCCGGGAGGACAGTCGGTTCCTCATCTGGCTGGGCCGGGCCGAGGCGCACCGCCGCCGCTGGGCCAGCAGCGAAGACCCCGACGACCTGCTGCGGGGAAGCGATCTGACGGAAGGGAAGGAATGGTCCGCTAAACGCCGCTTGCTGCCTGACATCCGCAGGTTTCTAAAGGAGAGCGAGCGTCGGCAGCAGGCAGGAATCCGCCGGATGCGGCGAATCAACACCCTGCTGCTGATCGCCCTTGTGTTGACCATTGCCGCCGCCGGGGTCGCCGTCAACAGGACCTGGCAGGCAAACGAGGAAGCCAGCCGCGCCGAATCCCAGAAACTGATCAGCGAGAGTGAACTCCTTCAGGCGGAGGATCCCGATCAGGCACGGCTGAAGAGCCTCGCGGCGTGGCAGCTGACCCGCGGTGCTACGAACGCCCGGGCCCGCTACGCCATGTTGGCCGCCGTGGCTCAGCCTGCTGTCGCCAGTTTCCGCATGGTGGGCGGCGTGGACGGTCCTGTCGCCTTCAGCCCGGATGGGAAGGTGCTCGCAGTGGGCGGTAGTACCAGTGGACGCGTCGGGCTCTGGAGCGTCTCCACGCACCGCAAGCTGGCTGAACTGCGTACCGGTCTGAACGGAGTCACCGCAATCGCGTTCCGTCCCGACAGCATGATTCTGGCCGTCGCTGGTCGTGGGCGTGACAGCGAGGATCCGTCCGCCCTGCTCGACACCCTCTTAGCCGGGAGCGTGCAGCTCTGGTCGGTGCAGAACCACCAGCGCATCGGGAAGACCGGAGATACCGATCACCCGGCCACCTCGGTGTCGTTCGAGCCCGATGGGAAGTCACTCGTCACTGTCGAGGTGAAGGAATCCACGTCGTCGGCGCTCACCGAGTTAACGGGAGGCGGCATCGAGGGATTCTATGTCTCAAGGTGGGAGGTGGAGAGCCTTGAATCGAAGGACCACCGCACCGTTTTCACGGTCGGTGAGGTACAGTCCGCGGTCCTGTCTCCAGATGCCCGTGAGATCGCTGTGGTCAGCGTCGTCAAGGGCGCGCTCGCCAAGACCGACGTGCTGGACGTGAAGAGCCTGCAGACGAGAACCCTTGACAGCGACAGTGTCACCCCTCGTGCGACCGCCTTCGGTTCGCGGGCCGCGAAGCGGCTTCTCGTCACCGGACACCTCGACGGAACCGTGCGGTTGTGGGACTCCGGAAATCAGCAGATCGGCGACCCCATCGAAACCGGTGACGGGGCGGTCATGGCGGTGGCGGTCAGCTCGGACTGTGAGACCCTGGCCGTCGCGACCAACAACAAGGATGCCGATGACGGCACCGTGCGGTTCTGGGACATGCGAACGCGCCGACCGCTCGGCACTCCTCTCACCACCAGTGCACTTCACGCGTTCGCTTTCAACCCGCGGGACGGCAACCTCGCATCCAGCCACAACAGTGGCACGGCCTGGCTGTGGGACGTCGCCGGGCGCCGCCCGTCACACGTCCGGGAAACCGAGGGAATCGGCCATATTACGGCATTCGCCCCGGACGGCATGTCCGTCGCGTATGTCGCGGACGGATCGATTCGGCTGCAGCCTCTTCAGGCGGACCGAAAGTTTCGAACAGTTCCCTTTCAAGGCGCGGTCGACGACATCCAGGTCATGGCAGTCCTTCCCCGATCGCACCTGCTCGTCACGGTCGACGACTTCTCGGCCGGCGATCGGAAAATACGCTATTGGAGCTTGACAAAGGGCCTGGAGATCTTCGCGAAGGAAATCCCCGACCAGGACGATGTCAACACGTTGGCGGTCGATCGGGACGAGACGGTCATCGCCACGGGACACGCGTCTGGAACAGTGCGGCTGTGGGACCTGAAAACCCATTGCTTGAAGAGTTCCTTCAACGTTCCGAGCGACGAACGGGTGACCGCGCTGGCGTTCAGGCCAGACGGATCCGAGCTCGCCGTGGGGAGCCAACGCGCCGGCAGAGCGGGACAGGTCCGCCAATACTCGGTCCAGGGCGGCAGGGAGACGGAAACGGCTCTCACCACGCGCAATGGCGATGTTGTGTCGCTCGCCTACAGCCCTGGCGGCGAGCTGCTCGCGGTGGGCGGCAAGGAAGCGATCGGCGCCGCGATCGAAAGGGTGCAGATCTGGCACCTGCCCACACGACGTCCCGTCGGGAACCCCCTTACCTACGACATCTCTCTCACCGCCGCGCTGAACTTCAAGGTCGACGAAGCCGGGCAGAACCTTCTTTGGAGCACCGGTACCGAAGTCCTGAGTTGGAACGTCTCAGGCCTGATCGATACGGAGAGAAGTCTGTGCGTCGCCGCCGGCGCATCCCCGGCGGCACAACGATGGAAAAAGGAGAAGGTCTCCGGCATTCCCTTCGAGGATTTGTGCCCGGGCCGGTGAGCCTGCGGATCCTGCAGTGGGGACAAGGACGTCTGAACCGACCCGGCCTGGTGCACGGCCATCGGCCTCACCGGCTACCTCTGGTCCAAGTCCGCCTTCAAGCGGACACGGTAAAACGTTCGGTGCAACTCCCCGATCATGGCAGTTGCATCGATGCCCAGCGACAACGTGACGGAGGTTGAACCCGTCGAGCCGTATGAGGCGGCGCCGTCGAAGTCTGTGGCCGACCGGCTGATTGACGAGCTGGTGGGCCAGGCTCAGGCCGAGGGTCGAGGCGGCGAGTGCCCTGCGCGCCTCGGTCGTCGACGGGCGGGCGGCACAGGAGGTCGGTCTGGCCGAGGAGGCGATCCGGGTGCTGGGGGAGGCGTACGGCGAGATCGACGACTCCGACGGTGTGGTCGGGGAGGCCGCCGCCGCGGCGGCCGAGGCCCGCGGGGAGGCCTGCCGGATCGCCCGCCCCGATCCCGATCGGCTGGCCGAGTGGCTGGTCGGCACGGTGCTCGACGACGGCAACTACGTGACAGACCCGGATCCGCTCGACTGTGCCGACGTGCCGGGGCCGAGCGGGCCGACCCGCTCGCGCCAGCTGACGGCCGAGGCGCCGAGGCGCAGGTCGTCCGGCTGGGCGGAGCGGGCCCCGCTGCGGGGCGGGGCCGTGGAGGGGTGGGCGTGGCGGTCAGACCTTGCAGAAGCCGAGCCCTTCGAGTGCCTCGTTGATCTGCTTGCCCTGGGCCTCGGTGGTGGTGACGTCCCGGTAGGTGAAGCGTTGGGCGGCGGTCCAGTCGGCCCGGGAGCTGTTGCCGTTGATGGCGCTGCACTGGTTGCGTGCCGCGTCGACCGCCTTCTCCTCGTACTTCACGATGTCGGGGTCGACCGCGGCGAGGGCGCGGAGGAGCTGGGCGCGCTGGGCGCCGGTGGGCTCGGGCGGGATACCGGCGGCCCTGAGGGCTTTGCTGGCTTCGGCACTGGGGTCGCTGCCCTTGTTGTCGTTGAGTCCTGCCTCCTCGCCGCCGGTGCAGCCGACGAGGGTGAGGGCGAGTGCCGCTGTGACGGCGCCGATGGCTCTGCGGGTGCGCATGGTTCCCCCTGGGGCGATGTGACTGAGAGGCATCATGTCGTCACGTCGCGCGGGTTGTCGGTGCTGTGGCCGTCCTGTGACCTGACGATTCGCCGCCCGGTCGCCGCACACGTCCAACACCAGGAGGATGCGGCTCCGCCTGCGTGGCCGTCGCCGGGCGCCGGGCTCCCCCGTCGACCCCGACCGGCCACTCCAAGCGTGCGCCCGCTTGGGCGGCCACCTGCCGCCTCGGGCCGGTCACGGCGCAGCCGGCGGCGGTGACTGCGGGGTGCGTGAGCCCGGTTGCCGGGGTGGGGGTGCGGTGATCTACTCGAAGTGCAGGAGTGTGTGGGAGCACCCGGCCCGGTAACCCCAGAACCCACGAAGCACGGCGCGCAGTGCCGCCGCCTGGCGTACCGGGAGGAGCCGGGATGCGTCGTGGACGGTCGCCGGTTTCCCCCAGCCCGCCTGACGAGCCCGCCTGACGAGTCCGCGTGCTGAGTCCGCGTGCTGAGTCCGCGTGGTGGCTGCGATCCGTGCTGATCAGCCTCATGAGAGGAACGCGGTGATGGCATCCTCAGCCAACAGCAACCATCCGAGGCGGCATCTGCGCCACGATCTCGTCGCCGCGGCAGCCGGCATCGGCCAAGCGGCGGCCGCCACCGGGAAGGCCACCGCGGCCGCCGTCCGGCACCCGGGGGACACCATCGGCCGCGCCCGGAAGGTGACCCGGGCCCTGCCCGTGGCCTGGCAGTCGATGAAGCCCGCGCTGACCGGGCGGGTCGACGACTGGCGCCGCGAGTACGCCTACACCCTGGGTGAACAGGCATTCATCTACGGCTTCCCGTACATCTACAACGCGGGGCTCCGCCACCGCTGGGTGACCCAGAAGCCGGAGACGGACTCGACGCCCTACATGGCCGTCAACCACTTCTGGCACGCGAGCAAGCTCTGGGACGTCTCGGACCGGGAGGGCGTGTCCCCCAACATCGACACGCTGTACTCCTGGGCGTGGGTGGACCTGAGCGAGGAACCCCTCATCCTGTCCCACCCGGACATGGGAGACCGCTACTTCACCTTCGAACTGGTCTCCTTCACCTCCGACAACTACGACTACGTCGGCATGCGGGCGACCGGCTCGAAGGCGGGTGACTTCGCCCTCATCGGCCCGGACTGGAGCGGGGAACTCCCGAAGGGCGTGCGCCGCACGGCGAACGCCCCCACCCCGTGGGTCCTCGTCGTCGGGCGGACCCTCGTCGACGACGAGGAGGACCTGCCGGCCGTCCACGCGCTCCAGCAGCAGTACCGGCTGACACCGCTCCACCTGTTCGGCGAGAAGGACGTCACACTGCCGGAACGCCGCGACGTACCGGCACCGGTCGACCCCGCCGAGGACCCGCTCGGCCCGTGGAAGACACTCAACGCGATGCTGGCCGAGAACCCCCTGCCCGAGCACCACGCCGTCCTGCTCCGGCAGTTCGCGGAGATCGGCATCGGCCCGGGGCTGGACGTCGAGGCGCAGCCGGAGCCGGTGAAGGAGGGCCTGATCCGGGCCGCCGCCACCGCCGTGCCGATGCTCGAACAGCAACTGCTCAGCGGCCAGTGGGCCGAGCTGATCAACGGCTGGCGCTACGCCCCCGGGAAGGTCGGGCACTACGGGGACGACTTCCTCAGGCGGGCCGCGGAGCAGTCCCTGGTGGGCATCGCCGTCAACGACCCCGAGGAGGCGGTCTATCTGACGGCCTTCACCGACGACGCCGACCGGACGCTGACCACCGGCCGCTACGAGCTGCACTTCGACGCGGGGTCGCTGCCCCCGGTGAACGCGTTCTGGTCGATGACCGCCTACGACGAGAGCCGCAACCTGATCCCCAACCCGATCAACCGGTACGCCATCGGGGACCGCACCCGGGGACTGGTCAGGGACGACGACGGCGGTCTGACCCTCTACCTGCAGCCGGACCCGCCGGGGCCCGAGCGGGAGTCCAACTGGCTGCCCACGCCGCAGCAGGGCATCTGGTACGTCGCGCTGCGCATGTACCTCCCGCGTCCCGAGGTGATCGACGCGCGGTGGCACTGCCCGCCGATCACCCGCGTCGGCTGACGGAGGGGCGGCGGCGCCGGATACCGTCCGCCGCCCCCCCCGTGCCGTTCGGCTCGGCCCGTCAGCGTCCCTTGAAAGCAGGTGTCCTCTTCTCCAGGAACGCGTTCATCCCCTCCCTCTGGTCCTCCGTCGCGAACAGCGCGTGGAACACGCGCCGTTCGAAGAGCAGGCCGTCGCGCAGACCGGTCTCCAGGGCCCGGTCGACCGACTCGCGGGCGGCCGTGACGGCCGGACGGCCGTAGGAGGCGACGGTCGCGGCGGCTTCCGTGCTCTCGGGCAAGACGCGGTCGTCCGGGACCACCCGTGACACCAGGCCCGAGGCCTCCGCCTCGCGGGCGTTCATCGTGCGGCCCGTGAGGATCAGGTCCATGGCCTTGGCGCGGCCGACCAGGCGGGTGAGCCGCTGGGTGCCGCCGATGCCGGGGATCACGCCGAGCTTGATCTCCGGCTGGCCGAAGACCGCCGACTCGCCCGCGATGATCAGGTCGCACATCATCGCGAGTTCGCAACCACCGCCCAGCGCGTAGCCGTTGACCGCCGCGATCTTCGGTGTGCGGAACGCGGCGAACTCCTCCCAGCCCGCGAAGTAGTCCTCCGCGGCCATGTCCACGGCCGACTTCCCGGCCATCTCCTTGATGTCCGCGCCGGCCGCGAAGACCTTCTCCGAACCGGTGACCACGAAGCATCCGACGCCCGGATCCCGGTCCAACGGACGCAGCGCGTCCAGGAGTTCGGCCAGCAGTTCGCCGCTGAGGGCGTTCAGGACGTGCGGCCGGTGCAGCCGTACCGTGACGACGCGGTCATGACGTTCGATCTTGAGGGTGTTCATCGACTCTCCCTCTGTCCCTCTCTTCCGACGGTCCGCTACGAGTCCCAGATCGCGCCGTACGCGGGAATCCCGCGCCGTTCGAGACCGTGCACGACCTGCCAGGTCAGCTTCTTGTTGGAGATGCAGATGACGGCTTCGGCGCCGAAGTCCCGGTACGCGGTGTACGCGAGCCGCACCATGTCCGGCTTGCCGTGCCGGGAGGTGTCCCAGACCAGTGCGTCCGGCTGGACGGCGAGGATCTCGTCGACCAGGTCGTCGCCGTAGGTCCTGCGAGGGTCACGCGTCGCCCACACCAGCCGGGAGGGCACCTCGGCGGCCAGCAGATGGGGCAGGCAGGGGCCGATACCGCTGCCGGTGGCGACGTAGATCACCTTGCTGAACAGGGTCTCGATATTGGCGACCCCGGCCGTGGTGATGCCCTTGACCCAGACCCTCGTCGGCGCGTCGTCGATGAACGAGCCCGTCCAGTCGCCCGCGCGGGAGATGGTCAGCCGGAAGCCGGGTTCGCCGGGTGAGGGCACGTTGGCGAAGGAGTGCCACTCGGTGAGCGGACTGCGGCTGATGGCGGTGGAGGACCCCGCGAACGGGGTCACTCCATGGTCGAAACGGGCCAGCACGACGTGCGGGGAGGGCCTTTCGATCCGTACGTCCACCTTGCGCAGCCGCAGCCAGGGCAGGGCGACGCTGAAGGTGACCACGGCCAGCACCCCGAGGGCGACCGGCCCCTGCCCGCCCAGCACCGTGTGCGTCCAGAACAGGACGAGGGCGCTCCAGCCGCCGAAGCGGTGGATCTTCTCGAAGTGGTCGTGGAAGCGGGAGCGGAAGGGCGGCAGGGCGGTGGCGACGATGACGGCGAGCAGCGTGACCAGCGTCCAACTCACGGCGATGAGGGGGCGGTTGGTGCCGTCGCGGGTCGCGGCGACCGTCCCGGCGAGGAACCACGCCGATCCCGCCAGTGCCCCGCCCACATGCAGTCCACCGAAGTGGTACACCTTTGCGAGCGTCCACCGGATCTTCAGTGGCCAGCTCGTCGGAGCCGAGGTCGCCAGGCGGAAGAAGAGGTTGATGACGTACTGCTGGCGCACCACCACCGCGAGCGCGAGGTTCCCGAGGGCCGCGTAGCCCATCGCCTCGGTGCCGGGTGTGCCCCTCGCCGCCGCCAGCAGGCCGATGTTGGCCAGGACCACCAGGGCCGCCAGGCGGTTGTAGTGCATCAGGCGGGGGTGCTTGAGGAGGCGACGGGGCGCGGACGTCAGCGGCGGGAGTTCGGCGAGAGCGGCGGTCGGCGATGCCTGCCGGGTGTCCTCCCGCTCGATGGACGACGTCATCGGACCGCCCCCTCGCGTGCCGTCGCCATCGGCAGCAGGGGCGGTCCCTCGGCGGGGACCGTCAGCGCCCGCGCGGCCTCCTCCCGTTCCGCCGCCAGCCGCAGCAGTGCCCCCCGGTCGACCTTGCCCCGGTCCGTCTCCGGCAGCACGGCCACCGGGAGGACCGTGGCCGGTACGCAGTAGTACGGCAGGACGGCGGCCACCGCGCGCCGGGCCGTGTCCGGGTCGACGTCGGCCGGGCACACGAAGGAGATCAGGCTGCGGGCGTCCCGTTTGAGGGTGACGGCGCGGGAGCAGCCCGCCACCGACTCCAGCACCGCGGACACCGAGTCGAGTTCCACGCGGAAGCCGCGGACCTTGACCTGGTCGTCGGTACGGCCCAGGTGCTCCAGTTCGCCGTCCGGTGTCCAGCGGCCGAGGTCGCGGGTGCGGAACATGCGGCGCCCGCCGCCGAGGAAGGGGTCGGGGGCGTACCGCTCGGCGTTCAGCGCCTCGTTGTTCAGGTAGCCCGCCGACACGCAGTCGCCGCCGGCCCACATCTCGCCGACCTCGCCGATGGGCAGCGCCCGCCGGTGCTCGTCGAGGACGTACACGGTGTTGTTGGGGGTGGGGCGGCCGATCGTGAGCAGCGCGTCGTCCACGTGGTGGCGGCGCATCGTGTTGACGATCGTCGTCTCCGTGGGGCCGCAGGAGTTGTGGAAGGCGGAGCGCCGGGCCCAGGTGTCCGCGAGCGGGCGGGGGCACGGCTCGCCCGCGACCGCCACCGTCCGCACCCGGGGGCAGTCCGCCGGGTCGATCCCGGACAGCACCGTCGGCGTCGCGATCAGCACGTCCGCCGTACGGGCCGCGGCGGCGACGTCCTTGCCGCGGACGACGAGGGTGCCGCCGTGGGCGAGGCAGCCGAGGATCTCCCACGCGGCCATGTCGAAGGCGATGTTGAGGAGCTGGGCGACCCGGTCACCGGGGCGGATGCCCAGGTCGCCGGGGGAGGTGAGGAGGATGTTCGCGACGTTGCGGTGGGTGACCTTCACTCCGTTGGGCTTGCCGGTCGTGCCGGAGGTGAACAGGACGTAGCACCCGTCGTCGGGGCGTAGGGGCCGCGCGAGACGGACCGGCCCGTCCGTGGCGGGACCGGTGAGATCGTCGTCGTCGAGCGTGATCAGGCGCTGTCCCGCGTCGGCCGGAGGCACCCGCAGCGTGTGCTCCGACTGAGTGAGGACGACCCTGATGCCGGCGGTGCGGACGACGTGCCGCAGTTGGGCGGCGGGGGTGAGGCCGATGTCCTGCGGGACGTACGCGGCGCCGGCCTTCAGCGTGCCGAGCAGCCCGACGAGCATCGGGACGGAGCGGCGCACGAAGAGGCCGACGTGGTCGCCCGGCCGTACGCCTTCCCGTACGAGTCGGGCCGCGAGCCGGTCGGCGCGGCGGTTCAGTTCGCCGTACGTGATCGTGGTGCCCAGGTGCTCGGCGGCGACCGCGTGCGGCGCGGCCATGGCCTGCCGTTCGACGGCCTGGTGGACGAAGGGGTCGGGGACGAGGACCTCGGGGCCTTGGCCGAACTGCCGGAACAGGGCCCTGTCTCGAGGGGACAGATGGCTCAGGGGCATGCTTCACAGACCTCCTGGCTGTGTGGGGAGAAGATGCCTCGGGCTACTGAACGCTGACGTGCCTCGATCAAGTGGAGAGGTCGAGCATCGTGCGGAGGAGCGGAGGTGCGGAGGTGCGGAGCGGCGGCACCGACGTGCGGTGGCGGCTGAATCATCTTCAACGTTCAACGTGGTCTGCGTCACTGTCAAAACAAGTCACATGGCTGTACTGGCGGCACACGGGCAGCTTCCGCACGGGCAGACGACTGGAGCCTCACATACCGCTTGTACAACGGGGCGTGGGGCGGTCACGTGGTCGGCTGTCGCCGGGGGCCGGGGGCCGGGGGCCAGGGGCCCGGGGGGAAGGTGGGACCGGAGGCGTCCTGACCTGGGAGTGACCCGGTCCAGGGTGACCCGCCGGAAACCGGTCGCATAGGCTGGGCCCCGGTTTCGCCGGTGTGGCGGCGCAGGCAGCGGCGGCGTGGGCTCGCCGCCCGTCCCAGGGAGGCGTTCGAGTGGCAGCGGCTGGGGGCCGGTCGACGAAGCGGCTCCAACGGGGGACCCTCTCCCAGGGGCTCATCGTGGCGACCGCGCTGCGGATCCTCGACGAGGACGGTCCGGACGCGCTGACCTTCCAGCGGCTCGGCAAGGAGCTGTCCTCCTCCGCGACCGCGGTCTACCGGCACTTCGCGAGTCGCGACCACATCATGGTCGCCGTGGCGGAGGAACTCGACCGGCTCTCCCTGGAGGGGTACGAGCCGCACGAGTCGTGGACGGAGTCGCTGCGGGACCTGGCGGTCCGGGCCTGGAACACCGCGCTGGAGCACCCGGCTGCCGCCGCCCTGTGCATGGGGCGGGTCACCCGGGGCGTGCACGAACTGCGGGCCGTCGACGCCGTCCTGGAGGCGTTCCACCGCGGCGGCTGGCGCGGCCGGGCTGCCGTCCAGCACTACCAGGCGTACGCGAACTTCATCCTCGCCATGGCGAGCAACAACGCCTGGCGGCTCGTCAACCAGCGCTACGGCGCCGAGGTCAACTGGGTGCAGGAGTACCAGCCGGCGGACCCCGCCACGTACCCCTACGCCGAGGCGGCGAAGGAACACCTGCGCAGCATCGACATGACGGACGTCTTCCACCGGCAGATGGACATCCTCCTCACGGCCCTGGAGGCCGAGGCGGCGACGCTCCCGCGCGACTGACACGCGTCACTCCCCACGGTCGCCGGCTGGCGGCGCTCTCGCGGCCGGTAGCGGCGGCGGCCGTGGCGCGCGGAAAGATAGTGAACGCTATTGACTACGTCATTCACTAGCTGCATCCTCTCCCACACGAGTGCTCCACGGTTCGCTCCCCACGGCGTCCACCGAGCGCCGCGCGCACCGCCTCCACCACGAACTGCTCTCGCTCGTCCCGCCCGATCCGGCGCGATCCCGCGCAGAGCGCGACACCCTCCCCAGGAGCACCCATGCGCCACACCCGTACCCGCGCGCTCCCCGTGACCGCGGCCGTAGCCATGACGGCCGTGCTCGCCGGCTGCACCACCACGGGCGCGACGTCCAAGGACCCGGGCGGCGGCGACGCCGCCGGCACGACCACGATCCGGACGACGATCGACGTGCCGGCCGGCTTCGACCCGGCCAAGGCGCTGTCGCTGCCCGACTACCTCCTCGCCCGGAACAGCTACGACACCCTCGTACGCAAGGACGACGGCGGGCTCGTCGGCGGTCTGGCCACCGACTGGAAAACCACGCCGACCTCGGCCACGTTCACCCTGCGCACCGACGCCACGTGCGCCGACGGGACGCCGATCACGCCGACGATCGTCAAGGCGTCCCTCGACCGCTACACCGACCCCAGGACGGCGGCACCCGACCTCCCCACGGTCTTCGGCCCCGGCAACAAGGTGAAGGTGACCGCCGACGACGACACGAACACCGTGAAGATCGCGCTGGCCAGGCCGTGGGGCGACATGGTCACCGGCCTGTCGGTCGCGAGCACGGGCATCGTGTGCCCGGCGGGACTCAAGGACCTCAAGGCCCTCGCCGCCGGAAAGGCCGAGGGCTCGCAGTCCGGCCCCTACCTCCTCAAGAAGTCACAGTCCGGTGTCTCGTACTCCTACACGCTCCGCCCGGAGTACAAGGCGTGGCCGGCCTGGCGCACGAAGATCCCCGGCAAGGCCGCCACGACCGTGGAGTACCTGGTCTCGCCCGACCCGACCGCGACCGGCAACCTCGTCGCCAGCGGCCAGCTCGACATCGGCAAGATCGACGCCTCCGGCGTCCCGCGCTTCGACGGCGTGAACGGCCAGAGCGTCAGCATCAGCCCGTTCTCCGACTTCTACCTGCTGTTCAACGAGCGCCCCGGCACGGTCTTCGCGGACGCCGCCACCCGCCGCGCGGTCGCCCAGGCCGTCGACCGCGCCGCCTTCACCAAGGTCGTCTCGAAGGACACGGGCGAGCCGTCGACGATGTTCGTGCAGAGGGGCGTCCCCTGCAACGACCCCGACTCCTCGTTCCTCGTACCGAAGGACAAGGCCGCGGCGGCCGCCGTGCTCAAGGGCAAGAAGATCCGCCTCGTCGGCCCCCAGGTCGTCGGGCCCGCCGGCGCCGGCAACCAGTACGTCCAGGAGGCGCTGCGGGCCGCGGGCGCGGACGTCACCCTCGCCAACGTCGACCTCGGCGCCTGGGTCGGGACCGTGTTCGGCAAGCCCGACGCCTGGGACCTCACGGTCTTCGCCGACCTCAACTTCCTCGGCACCCTCGCCAACCCGCTCGGCCACTTCGTGGGCCCGACCGTGCCCGAGGGCGGCGGCAACCTCGGCGCGGTGAAGAACCCCGCCGTGAACAAGGCCTTCGCCCAGGCCGCCGAGGCGACCAACGAGGGGGCCCGCTGCGCCGCCTACCAGAAGGCGGCCAAGGCCCTGATCTCCAAGGCCGACGCGGTGCCGCTGGTCAACGACCCGTTCATCTACGCACTGCGCAAGGGATTCAGCGCACAGATGCTCGGCGGCTCGCTCGACGACCCGATCCTGCGCATCACCGGCTGACGGACACCGGCTGACGGACGAACCCTCCGCGCTCGCTCCGCGGAGACCCACGCGGCCGGGCCCGGGCCGGACCCGGCCGCCGCGTACCGAGCAGCCCGTGCCGCTTCCGACGCCCCTCGCCCCCTGGCACACCCCCCCGTGCACCCTTCCCGACACAGGAGCCCCCTGGTGATCGATCCTTTCAGCACCGCCCAGCAGATCGCCGACCTCATACGCGCCAAGGAGGTCAGCCCGGTGGAGGTGGCCGAGACCTATCTCGACCGCATCGAGCGGATCAACCCCGCCGTCAACGCCGTCGTCTGGCTCGACACCGACGCCGTGCGCGCCGCGGCCGTCCGGGCCGAGCGGGCGGTGCTGAGCGGCGAGCCGCTCGGCCCGCTGCACGGCGTCCCCGTCCCCATCAAGGACCTCAACTCCCTGGCGGGGCAGCCCAACACGATGTCCTCCCTGGCCATCCGGGACACCCCGCGGACCGTCACGGACCCCGACATCCAGCTCCTCCTCGACGCCGGCGTGATCCCCCTCGGCCGGACCAACTCGCCCGAGTTCGGCGCGCTGACCGTCTCCGAGAACGCCCGGCACGGCAAGACCCGCAACCCGTGGAACCCGGCCCACACCTCCGGCGGGTCGAGCGGCGGCGCGTCGGCGGCCGTCGCGGCCGGACTCGCGCCGGTGGCGCACGCCTCCGACGGCGGCGGATCGATCCGGGTCCCGGCGTCCGTCACCGGCCTCGTGGGCCTCAAGCCGAGCCGGGGACGCGTGCCCGCGCTCGTGCGGGGCTGGGAACACTCGACGACCGAGGGCGCGATCACCCGCACCGTGCGCGACGCGGCCCTCATGCTCGACGTCATGGGCCGCGCCGACCGGCTCGCCTGGTACAGCGCGCCCGAACCGGTGCGCCCCTTCCTCGACGAGGTCGGTGCCGACCCCGGGCGGCTGCGGATCGGCCTGCTCCTCGACGCGCCGACCGGGCTGCCCGTCGACGAGGAGTGCCGCACGGCGGCGCTGACGGCCGCGCAGGCCCTGCGCGACCTCGGGCACGACGTGTTCGAGGCCCGCCCGACCATGTTCTCGTACGAGGCGATCATGGGCTTCACCTGGACGATCATCAGCGCCTCCACGTACGCCATCGACCTCGACGACCCCGACGCGGTGGACCCCTACATCCGGCGCCGCCGGGAGACCGCCCTGGAGGTCACCGCCGGCGACTACGCCCGGACGGCGGCACGCCTGCAGGCCGAGTCACGCGACGTGGTCGCCCAGTGGGGCCGGGACTTCGACGTGCTCCTCACCCCGACCACGGCGGTCGTGGCGCCGCCCGTCGGCCCCGTCTACGACGAGGCGAACTCCGACCCGGACGGTCCGCGGGCCACCGAGACCCGGATGGTCTCGTTCACCGCGTTCGTCAACATCGCCGGGCTGCCCGCGATCTCGCTGCCCGTCCACACGACCGCGGACGGGCTGCCGGTCGGCGCCCAGCTCATCGGCGCACCCTACGACGAGGCGACGCTGCTGCGGCTGTCCGCGCAGCTCGAACCGGGGTTCCGCTGGCACGAGCGGCGCCCGGACGACGCGGCGCTCGCGGGGGCGTCGTGAGTGCCGGGCCCTCGGCCGCGACGGGGCGGCTGCCCGTCGCGGCCGTCCGGCGGGCTCCCGGACTGCGGCTCGGCGGCGGCTGGGCGGGGTTCGCCGTCCGCCGGGCGGGCGGCCTGCTGATGTCCATGCTGCTGCTCGTCGTCGTGACGTTCCTCATCGTGCCCCTGCTGCCGGGGGACCCGGCCCGCGCCATCGCCGGCACCAACTCGTCCCCGGCCACGCTCGCGGCGATACGCGAACGACTGGGCCTCGACGAGCCGATGACGACGCGGTTCGTCCACTACCTCGGCGACATCACGTCCGGGCGCCTCGGCACCTCGTTCCGGTTCGACACCCCGGTCGCGGACATCGTCTCGACCCGGCTGCCGTACACCGTGCAGCTCGTCATCCCGGCCGTCCTGCTCTCCCTGCTCGTCGCCGTCCCGCTGGGCATGGCCGTCGGCGTCCTCACCCGCGACGGACGCCGCCGCCGGCTCGGCGTCGCCTTCGGCACGATCGCCGGACTCCTCGCGTCGGCGCCGGTCTACGTCGTCGCGACCCTCCTCGTCGTCCTGTTCTCGATCAGCCTCGGCCTGCTGCCGTCCGGCGGCGCCACCACCCCGAGCGCGCTCGTCCTGCCGATCACCGCGCTGTGCATCGGCCCGGCCTTCGCCATCGCCCGGGTCGTCCGGCAGGAGACGGCCTCCGTCCTCGCCCAGGACTACATGAGGACCGCCCGCGGCCACCGCCTGGGAACGGTGCGCCTCCACCTGCGCCACGCGCTGCCCAACCTGGTGACGAGCGTCCTCACCCTCAGCGGACTCGTCCTCACGTCGCTGCTCGGCGGCACGATCATCCTGGAGAACGTCTTCACCTATCCGGGGCTCGGCACCGAGGTCGTGCAGGCGATCATCTACAAGGACTATCCGGTGATCCAGGGCATCATCCTCGTCGTCGGCATGCTGGCCCTGCTCGTCAACCTCCTCGTCGACGTCGTCCTCGGCATCGTCGACCCCCGCACTCTCGACGGAGGCCGACGTGGCCACTGACCCGACCGTGCGCCGACGGCGCCGCAACCCGTCGCTGCTGGCCGGCGCCGTGATCCTCGGACTGCTCGTGGTCGTGGCCCTCGTGGCCCCGCCGCTGCTGAGCGGTTCCGCCGAGACCCTCACCGACGACGCCCGGCTGGGGCCCGGCGCCGGGCACCTCCTCGGCACCGACGCCTTCGGCCGCGACGTCCTGGCCCGCGCCCTCGTCGCGACCCGCCTGACCCTCCTGATGGCCGCCGCCGCGACCGCCGCCTCGTTCGTCGTCGGCGTCGCGATCGGCGCGCTCGTCCACCTGGCCCCCGGGTGGCTGCGCGAGACCTGTCTGCGGCTCATCGACTCCGCGGTGGCGTTCCCGTCGCTCGTGCTCGCCCTCGTCATCGCGGCGGTGCTCGGACCGGGCACCGGGTCCGCGATCGTCGCGATCGCCGTCGCCGGCGTCCCCGGCTTCGCCCGGCTGACGGCGAACCTCGCCGCGACCGTCGCGGACAAGGACTACGTGCTCACCGCGCGGCTGCTCGGCGTGCCCGGACCGCGCATCCTGGCCCGGCACGTCCTGCCGAACATCAGCGGGCCGCTGCTGGTGCTGCTCAGTTCGAGCTTCACCCTGTCCCTGCTCGACATCAGCAGCCTGTCGTTCGTCGGCCTGGGTGTGCAGAGCCCGCAGTACGACTGGGGGCGGCTCCTCAACGAGGCGCTGCCGTCGATCTTCGCCCAGCCGTCGGTCGTGCTCGCGCCGTCGCTCATGCTCATCGTCACCGGTGTGGGCGCCATGCTCCTCGGGGACGGCGTGGCCTCGCTCGTCGACCCCCGCACCCGCGGCACGGCACCCGCACCGACCGCGGCGCCGGACGCGGCGGACGCGGCGGGAACGGCCGCCCCGGCCGTGGTGTCCCGCCCGCCGGGCGCCGCGGGGGCCGACGCCGAGCCGGACGGGCTGCTCACCGTCGCCGGGCTGACCGTGCGGGCCGGTGACCGGACCCTCGTCGACGACGTGTCGTTCACCATCGGGGCCGGCCGGATCGTCGGCCTCGTCGGGGAGTCCGGCTCGGGCAAGTCCACCATCGCCATGGCGGTCGCGGGCCTGCTCCCCGAGGGGGTGCGGGCCGACGCGTCGCGCCTGGCCCTCGGTGACCTCGACCTGCTCGGAACACCGCCGGGCCGCCGCCTCGCCACCGAGATCGGCATCGTCTACCAGGACCCGATCGGCACCTTCAACCCCGCGCTGCGGCTCGGCACCCAGCTCACCGAGGTGGCCCGGACGCACCTGGGGACGCCCCGGCGCCAGGCCCGGCGGGACATGGCCCGCGCCCTCGCCGACATCCGCGTCACCGAGCCCGAGCGGCGGCTGCGCCAGCACCCGCACGAGCTGAGCGGCGGCATGCTCCAACGTGCCTCGATCGCCTCCGCGATGACGACGAACCCGCGGCTCCTCATCGCCGACGAGCCGACGACGGCACTCGACGTCACCGTCCAGGCGGAGGTGCTGCGGCAGTTCCGCCGCATCAACCGTGAGCACGGCACGGCGATGCTGTTCATCTCGCACGACATCGGCGTCGTCGGCGAGCTGTGCGACACCGTCCTGGTGCTCCACGGCGGCCGGGTCGTCGACCGGACGACGGGCCGCGACCTGCGCCGGGGGACGGTCACCCACCCGTACACCCGCGCGTTGCTCGCGGCGACGCCCGCCGCCGTCGAGGCCGGCGCGACCCTCAGCGCGGTCCGGTGGACCGCCGACACGCCCCCGGCCCAGCCGGCCGGAACGCCGCCGTACGAGGCACCGCTGGACGGAACGCCGCCGGACGGCCTGTCGCCGGACGGCCTGTCCGACACCGCCGCGGACCGCCCGCCGGCCGCCGAAGGGAGCCGCTGATGTCCGCCACAGCCACCGCACCGGACACGGGGACCGCCGACCCGCTGCTGCGGGTCGAGGACCTCACCGTCGAGCTCGGGCGCGGCGCCGCGGCCCGCAGGGTGCTCAAGGGAGTGTCGTTCGACATCCCCCGCGGCAGCACCCTCGCCCTCGTCGGCGAGTCCGGGTCGGGCAAGACGACCCTCGCGCGGACCCTCGTCGGTGTCCACCGGCCGTCGGGGGGCCGGATCCTCGTGGACGGGGCCCCGCTGCGCGCCGCACGCGGCCGGGAGGGAGCCGCGACGGTCCAGATGATCCCGCAGGACCCGTACTCCTCGTTCGACCCGCGGCGCACCGTCGCCCAGTCGCTCGCCGAGGCGCTCGACCCGGTCCGGGCCAGGGTCGGACCGGTCCGGACCCGGATCGCCGAACTGCTCGGCCAGGTGAGCCTCGACCCGGACGGCATGGACCGCTACCCGCACGAGTTCTCGGGCGGCCAGCGGCAGCGGCTGGCCATCGCGCGGGCCCTCGCACCGCGCCCCCGGTTCGTCATCGCCGACGAGATCACCTCGGCCCTCGACCTGACGACCCAGGCCGAGATCCTCAACCTGCTCGCCGACCTGCGCCGCAGGCTGTCGCTGACGATGCTGTTCATCTCGCACGACCTGGCCGTCGTCCGGCACGTCAGCGACACGGTCGCGGTCCTGCTCCACGGCGACCTCGTCGAACTCGGCCCGACCGCGGCCACCTTCGCCGAGCCGGAACACCCGTACACCGCGCGGCTCCTCGCGTCCGTCCCGGGCGACCCGAGGTTCCGCCTCGACGGCGAGCCCGCCCCGGCCTGAGCCGCCCGGACGCCGCCCGGACGCCGCCCCGCTCCCCGCCCGCGTCCGGATTCCCGGCCCGCCGACCCCTGCCCGGTCGGCGGGCCGATTCCTGTCGTGCGCTCGATGGCGTGTGCTTGATGGCGTGCGCTTGATGGCGTGCGCTTGACGGCGTGCGCTCGATTCTGTCGTTCGTACGCTTGAATCGAGCGCGTGAATCGGGCAAGGTGCTCGAAACAAGCATCATGCTTGCCGTTCGTTCAGGGGAGAGGTCCGTATGGACGACATCGACCGGGCCATCCTGCGGGAGCTGCAGGTCGACGGCCGTATCCCGTACGCCGATCTGGGGCCCAAGGTGGGGCTGTCGCCCTCGGCCGCCAGGCTCCGGCTCCAGCGGCTGATCGACGCCAAGGCGGTCCAGGTCGTCGGGGTGACCGACCCGATGACCATGGGCCAGCAGGCGATGGCCCTGCTCGGTCTGCGCGTCGACGGCGATCCCCGCGCGGTCGCCGACGAACTGTCCCGGCACGACGAGGTCGTGTACACGGTCCTCACGTCCGGCGGCTTCGACCTGTTCGCGGAGGTGGTGTGCGCCCGGCCCCGGGACCTCCTGGACTTCATCAACGACGTCGTACGGCCAGTCGAGGGTGTCGCGGCCGTGGAGAACTTCCCCTACTTCGCGATCCACACCCACCGCTTCCTGTGGCACGTCGACTGACGGCCCCGCCGACCGAGGCACCCGAGCGCCCGAGCCCCGTCCCGCCCGCACCAGCCGAGGAACACCCCATGCCGCCCGACGAGCACCGCACCGTCGACTTCTTCACCGAGGACGCCCTCCCCGCGCCCCGCCTGACACCCGCCGAGGCCGAGCGCATCGCCGCCGAACACCTCGGCGTCACCGCCCGCGCGCAGGCGCTGGGCAGCCAGCAGGACGCCAACTTCCTGATGCGCGCCGACGACGGGACGCCCACGGCGATCCTGAAGATCGCCAACCCCGCGTTCGGCGCGGTGGAGGTCGAGGCCGCCGACGAGGCCGCCGACCTCATCGCCTCGGCCTGCCCGGACCTGCGGATCGCCACGGTCCTGCGCCGCCCCGACGGCACCCCGCGGCGCGCGACGGTGGACACCGGCCACGGCCCGGCCGTCGCCCGCCTGCTGCGCCACCTGCCCGGCGGCGCGCTCTCGGGACCGCGGCACCTGTCCCCCGGCACCGTCGCGGCCATGGGCACGCTCGCCGGGAGGGTCGGCGCAGCCCTGCGCGACTTCCGGCACCCGGGCCTCGACCGCGTGCTCCAGTGGGACCCGCGGCACGCCGACCGCGTCGTCGCCAGGCTCGCCGGGCACATCGCCGAACCCGACCGGCGCACCGCCGTCCTGGCCGCGACCGAGGAGGCATGGGCCCGGGTCCGGGCCGTGGCCGCCGCGCTGCCGTCGCAGGCCGTGCACATGGACCTCACCGACGACAACCTGATCCGCCGTCCCGACAGCCGGCCGCCCCTGCCCGACGGGGTCATCGACTTCGGTGACGTGACCACGAGCTGGGCCGTCGGCGAACTCGCCGTGTCCCTGTCCTCGATGCTCCACCACGACGGCGTCGAGCCCCACCACGTGCTGCCGGCCGTCCGCGCCTTCCACGCCGTCCGGCCGCTCTCCGCCGAGGAGGCCGAGGCGGTGTGGCCGATCGTGGTGCTGCGCGCCGCCGTCCTGGTGGTCAGCGGGCGGCACCAGGCCGCCGTCGACGAGGACAACGCCTACGCCAAGGACGCGCTCGACCGCGAATGGCGCATATTCGAAGAGGCCGTTGCCGTGCCCCTGCCGGTGATGACCCGCCTCGTCAGGGACGCCGTCGGCCTCGCCGGCCCGTCCGCCCGGACCGCGCGCGCCGACGCGCCCGAGCGCCCGCTCCTGCGGGACGTCGCCGCCGCCGACATCGCCCTCCTCGACCTGTCCACCGACGCCGACGCCCTGGACGGCGGGGCCTGGACGGACCCCGCCACCGAGGACCGGCTGACGGCCGCCGCCCTCGCCGACGGAGCGGCCGCCGTCGTCCTTCCGTACGCCCGTCCCCGCCTCACCCGGACACCACCGCTGTCGGCGCTGTCCCCGGCCACGGTGCCCACCGGGACCGACCTCCGGCTCGGCCGGGACGCCGTGCTGCAGGCCCCCGCCGCGGGCAAGGTCCTCGCCGCGGCGCCGGGCCACCTGGAACTCACCCACGGCACGCGGGTCCTGGCGCTGTCCTTCCCGCCCGCCGACCGGCCCGTGGTCACCACCGGCGCGACGGTGCGGGCGGGCGAGGACCTCGCCCACCTCGGGCCCGGCACCCCGGTCCACATCGCGCTGCGCGAGGCCGGCAGCCCCGCCGCCCCGCACCTGGTCCGTCCCGAGTACGCCGCCGGCTGGCTCGGACCGACCGCCGACCCGGCCCCGCTCCTCGGGCTCCCCGCCCGCGCTCCGGCCGCGGACGACCGTACGGACGAGGGGGACCTGCTCGACCGGCGTGACGCCGTGTTCGCCACCGTGCAGGAGCACTACTACGCCGACCCGCCCCGCATCGAACGGGGGTGGCGCCACCATCTGCTGTCCACCGACGGCCGGTCGTACCTGGACATCGTCAACAACGTCACCCCGCTGGGCCACGCCCACCCCCGCGTCGAGCGTGCGGTGTCCCGGCAGCTGCGGCGGCTCAACACCAACTCGCGCTTCCACTACGCCTCCGTGGTGGAGTTCACCGAGCGCCTCGCCGCCCTCCTGCCCGACCCGCTGGACACGGTGTTCCTCGTCAACTCCGGTTCGGAGGCGGTGGATCTGGGTCTCCGGCTCGCGATCGGCGCCTCCGGGCGGCACGACGTCGTCGCGCTGCGCGAGGCGTACCACGGCTGGACGTACGCCTCCGACGCGGTCTCCACCTCGCTCCAGGACAACCCGAACGCCCTGGCCAGCCGCCCGAGCTGGGTGCACACCGTGGACTCGCCGAACTCCTACCGCGGCCGCCACCGCGGCCCGGACGCCGTGCGCTACGCGCCCGAGGCCGTCGCGGTGATCGACGGACTCGCCGCTGCGGGCCGCCCCGCGGGCGCCTTCGTCGGCGAGACCTTCTACGGCAACGCCGGGGGAGTCGCCCTCCCCGACGGCTACCTCGCCCAGGTCTACGCGGCGGTACGCCGCCACGGCGGCCTGGCCGTCGCCGACGAGGTGCAGGTCGGATACGGCCGCCTCGGACACTGGTTCTGGGGCTTCGAGCAGCAGCAGGTCGTCCCCGACATCGTCTGCGTCGCCAAGGCCATGGGCAACGGCCACCCCCTCGGCGCCGTCATCACGTCCAAGGCGGTCGCGGACCGGTACCGCGACCAGGGCTACTTCTTCTCCTCCACCGGCGGCAGCCCCGTCTCCAGCGTCGTCGGCCTCACCGTCCTCGACACCCTGCGCGACGAGGACCTCCAGGGCAACGCGGTCCGCGTCGGCGGCCATCTGAAGAACCGGCTGGAGGCACTGGCGGGCCGCCACGGCATCATCGGCGCCGTCCACGGCTCGGGCCTCTACCTCGGTCTCGAGCTGGTCCGGGACCGGGTGCGCCTGGAACCCGCCACGGAGGAGACCGCCGAACTCTGCGACCGGATGCTCGACCTCGGCGTGGTCGTCCAGCCCACCGGGGACCACCTCAACATCCTGAAGATCAAGCCGCCGCTGTGCATCGACACCGCCGCGGCCGACTTCTTCGCCGACATGCTCGACCTGGCCCTCACCCAACTCGGCCACTCCCGCTGACGCGCGCGGCGCCCGCACCTCCCCGACGGGGACGGACGAGCCGGGTGCCGCACGCCGGCGCACGCGCCCCGGGCAGGGCGCCGGTGGCGGAGCGTGACCTCCCGCGGCGCGGTGCCGACGAGGCCGGGCCGGGGCTCAGCCCTGGCCGCCGGCCTTCTTCTCCAGCTCCTGCGCCCTCTCGACCAGCGTCAGGGCGCCCTCCAGGTCGTCGCCGAAGTCCACGGTCAGCGCACAGTCGGCGCCCGGCTCCCACAGCATGGCGACCTCGTGCTCCCTGCCCCGCACGCCGCTCACCAGCGTCGCCACGTCCTCGTCACTGATGTCGTGCAGCCCCAGTCGGACCGTGCAGTCGATCTCCTTGCTCAGCCGCATGGCGCCTCCAGCTCATCGGCCCCTGCGGCCAGTCTGCGCCTCACTCGAACGGCGCGCACACGGAGCGGCCCCCTCCTCGCCGGGCCGGCCGCAGCCGTCTCCCGGCCCCGGCCGCGCGGCGCCTCGCTCAAGGCCCGCTTAAGACCCGCTCGGCAGGCTCGGTCCGGCCACCGGCAGTGGTGGTGGGCCCGGTTCCGGGACGGGGCGGGCCCGCAGCGGCGCTCTCGGGCCACCACGAGCGCCGCGCGACGGGCGATTCAGTGAATGGAGACACCATGGCCACGGTTGTGAGCACCGCCGTGGGCGAGCGGACCGGACCGCTGGACCGGCTGCGCGCCCTCCACGCCGAAGGACGCCTCGCCGACGCGTACGACGAGGTGCCCGGTCTGCTGGCCGAGCTGGCCGCCGCGGGGAACCCCGCCGGACCGCCCGCCCCGGACCTGGCGCGGGCCGGTCAGCTGCTCTCCCGGCTGGACCGGGAGGAGGTGCTGCGCGAGCACCCCGGCACCGAGACCATCACCGTCGCCGTCACCGGCGGCTCCACGCTGAGCGGGCTCACCGCCCCGCTGACCGCCGAACTCGCCCGGCACGGCCTGCTGTCCACGCTGACCGAGGGCGACTACGGCGCATGGCGGCGCGACCTCCACGACACCTCCAGCGACGTGTACGCCGCCGATCTCGCGCTGTGCGTCCTGGACGCCGAGATCGTCTTCGCGGAACTCCCGCACCCCTGGTCGGTGGAGGACGTCCAGCGCGTCCTGTCCGGCAAGCTCGGCCTGATCGGCTCGCTCGCGGAGCGCTACGTCACCCGCGGCGCCGGCACCCTGGTGCTCAACACCGTGCCCCTGCTCCGCACCCAGCTGCGCCGCCTGGTCGACGCCCGCTCCAGGGCCCGGCTCGGCGTGATCTGGCGGGAGTTCAACGCGGGACTGCTCCGGCTCGCCGCCGTGCACGACCGCGTCCACGTCGTGGACCTCGACCCGCTGATCGCCGCCGGCGGCCCGGTCAACGAGCCGCGGCTCGCCGCCTACGCCAAGGTGCAGTTCGGCGAGGAGATCCTCGCCGGCTACGCCCGCGAGGTCGGCCACCTGGCCCGGGTGCTGCGCGGCCGTACCAAGAAGGTGCTGGTCGTCGACCTCGACAACACCCTGTGGGACGGCATCCTCGGCGACGACGGCCCGGACGGCATCGCCGCCGCCACCACCTACCGGGGCGAGGCGTTCGGCCGGTTCCAGAAGGCCGTCGGACAGATCGGCGCGCAGGGCGTGCTGCTCGCGGTGTGCAGCAAGAACGACATCGAGCCCGTCCGCGGTGTGCTGCGCGACCACCCCGACATGGCCCTGCGGGACACCGACTTCGTCCAGGTCACCGCCAACTGGGAACCCAAGGACCGGAACCTGCTGGAGATCGCGCAGCGGCTCAACCTCGGGGTGGACAGCTTCGTCTTCGCCGACGACTCCCCGTTCGAGTGCGGGCTGGTGGCCCGCAGCCTGCCCGGTGTCGCCGTGGTCCGGCTCGACGAGGAACCCGCCCTGCACATCGAACGGCTCCTCGCCGACGGCTGGTTCGACGTGCGGGAGCTGACCGCCGAGGACCGCGCCCGCACGACGCAGTACCGCACCGAGGTGGCCCGCCAGGACCTCCTGGAGAGCGCCGACTCCATGGAGGAGTACCTCGCCGAACTGGATGTCGCGGTCTCCTTCTCGCCCGTACGGGACCACGAGATCGCCCGCGTCTCCCAGGTGACGCTGCGCACCAACCAGTTCAACCTCACCACCGAGCGGCTCCAGCAGGCCGACGTACGGGCCCGTCACGAGTCCGCCGACGGGCTGGTGCTGGCCATCCGCTCCGCGGACCGCTTCGGGGACAACGGCCTCGTCGGCGCGGTCCTGGTGAGCGGCGCCGCACCGGCGGGGGAGTGGCACATCGACAACATGCTGCTCAGCTGCCGGGTGTTCGCCCGCGGCATCGAGCAGGCGTGCCTGGCCGCCCTGCTGCGCGAGGCACGGGCCCAGGGGGCGTCGGCGGTGCTGGCCCGCTACCGGCCGACGGCCAAGAACCACCGGGTGCGCGGCCTGTACCCGTCGACGGGCTTCGCCGAGACGGGTGAGGACGCGGACGGCACCGTGTCGTTCCGGCACGACCTGTCCGAGGAGAACCTGCCCACGCCGCCGGCCCACGTCCGGCTCAGCGCGGACCTCTCCCGGCGATCCTCCTGAGGCGGGGCGACATGACGGCCCCGCCCGGCATGTGGTGGTCCCCGCGCCGCGTCTGGCGGGGCGTCGTCACGTTCTTCGTGGACGGGTTCGGCGCGCTCGCCGTCATCTTCGGCATGGTGCCGCCCGCCTCCGTCGACCAGGCGAGGCAGTGGTGGCTCGGCGACCCGGACGCCGGGGCGCGGAGCGCCGCGCTCCCGCTCGACGAGCCGCCGCCCGCCCATCCCGAACGCATGGTCGCCGACGTGCCGCTCTCCCCGCGTGAACGGGAGCTGTGGGCGCAGCTGGAGGGCCACGGCCGGGTGGAGGACGGCCCTGGCCGACGGGACTGACCGCCGGCCGCAAGAGGGGCTTTAGAGACGGACCCGACGATCGGCACGACAGGTCGGGCGGACCACCGGGTCCGGCCGGCCGCCCGGCCCGACCGGTGCGGCCGGCCCGGCCGGTTCAGCCGGTTTCAACGCGATACGAGTCGCTTCGAGGCGAGGGGAAAGACGGTGGCGGAATTCGGTTCATTCGCGGAGCTCGTGCTGACGCGGTCGGACGAACGGGGAGACAAGGACGCGTTCCTGTTCCTCGCGGACGGCGTACGGGGCAAGGAGCCCGAGCGACTGCCGTACCGGAACCTGGACCGGGCGGCCAAGGACATCGCGTCCTGGCTGCAGGAGCGGGGCCTCGCGGGACGACAGGTCCTGCTGCTGTACCCCTCGGGCCTGGACTTCGTGAAGGCGTTCGTGGGCTGCCTGTACGCCGGCGCCGTCGCGGTGCCCGCGCCGCTGCCCTCCGAGCAGGGCCAGCACTTCCGCCGGGTCTCGGGGATCGTCCGCGACGCCCGGGTCGGCGCCGTGCTGACCCTCGCCGAGCACGCCCCGGAGGTGGAGGCGTGGCTGGCGGCCGAGGGCTTCTCCGACGTGGCCTGCATGCCCACCGACCAGGGCACCGTCGGTGACGCGGACGCCTGGCGCGACCCGGCCCTCGGCCCGGAGCACCTGGCCTTCCTGCAGTACACGTCGGGCTCCACCAGCGCCCCCAAGGGCGTGATGGTCTCGCACGGCAACCTGCTCGCCAACGAGGCGGCCATCGCCCGCTCCACCGGCAACACCCCCGACACGATGATCGGCGGCTGGCTGCCCTTCTACCACGACATGGGGCTCATCGGGCACATCCTCCAGCCGCTGTGGCTGGGCACCACGAGCGTGCTCATCCCCCCGGTGTCGTTCCTGCGCAAGCCCGCCCGCTGGCTCGAACTGGTCAGCGAGTACGGCGTGCACGCGAGCGGCGGCCCCAACTTCGCCTACGACCTGTGCGTCCGCCGGGTCACCGACGCGCAGCTGGAGGGCCTGGACCTGTCGACGTGGCGGACCGCCTGCAACGGCGCCGAACCCGTGCGCGCCGAGACCCTCCGGGCGTTCACCGAGCGCTTCGGACCCCACGGGTTCCGCGCGGAGACCATGTTCCCCTGCTACGGCATGGCCGAGACGACCCTGCTGGTGACCGGCACCCCCAAGACGCGGGGCGCGCTGCTGCGCGAGGTCGACGCGGCCGGACTGGAGCAGGGCACCCTCACCGGACCGTTCCTGGGCGCCCCGCGCCGCACCCTGGTCAGCAGCGGCGTCGCGCTGGCCGAGGACTTCGAGGTGCGGATCGTCGACCCCGAGACGCTCGCCGAGCAGCCCGACGGCCGCGTCGGGGAGATCTGGGTGCGCGGCGCCAGCGTGGCCTCCGGCTACTGGGAGCGGCCGGAGGTCAACGCGGAGATCTTCGGCGCCCGCATCGCCGGCCAGGAGGAGCTGGGCGCCTGGCTGCGCACCGGCGACATGGGCGTCCTCGGCGGCGGCGAACTGTTCGTGACGGGCCGGCTGAAGGAGATGGTCCTCATCAACGGCCGCAACATCTACCCGTACGACGTGGAGAGCGCGGTGCGCGGCCTGAACCCGGCGATCGGCGCCGGCGCGGTCTTCGCCGTCGACACCGGAGGCCAGGAACACCTCGTGGTGATCCACGAGATCCGGGCCGCCGCCGCGGGCGACGACCTCAAGAGCATCGCCACCGGGATCCAGCGGCACATCGGCATGGAGTTCGCCGTACCCGCCGGCAGCGTGCTGCTGGTCCGCCCCGGCACCGTCCGCAGGACCACCAGCGGCAAGATCCAGCGGACCCTGATGCGCAAGCTGTTCCTCCAGGGCGCCGTCACCGCGCTGCACTCCGTGCTGGACCCGTCGGTGCGCACCCTCGTGGAGAGCGCCGCGGCCGAAGCAGCGGGCGCGGCGGGCACCCCGGCCACCGACCCGGCCATGGCACCGGTGGGCTGAACCATGGACCATCCTCCCTACCGCGTCGCACAGGAACTGGAGTCGCTGCTCGGCGACCCCGACGACCCCGCCACGCCCTTCTCCCACGCCCGCAGCCTCGAACTCGACGAGAACGAGGAGTTCCCGTCCGACATCTGCCGGGTGCTGGAGGGCTGGGGGCTGCAGGAGTTCTACATCCCCGCCGAGTACGGCGGCAGGCTCACCGACTACGAGACCGTCATGCAGGTCATGCGGGTCGTCGCCCGCCGCGATCTGACCGTCGCCGTCGGTCACGGCAAGACGTACCTGGGCGGGGTCTGCGTCTGGATCTCCGGCACCCCCGAGCAGGCCCGCCGGCTCGCCGACGACATCCGGGCGGGCGTCCCCGTCTCCCTCGCCCTCACCGAGCGCGCCCACGGCAGCGACCTGCTCGCCGGGGACGTGCGGGGCGAGGCCGACGGCGCGGGCGGCTGGCGGATCAGCGGCGAGAAGTGGCTCATCAACAACGCCACCCGCGGCAGCCTGCTCTCCGTGCTCACCCGCACCGCCGAGGACGGCGGGCCGCGCGGCTTCACCGTGCTGCTCGTCGACAAACGGCCGATGACACCGGGCGAGCACTACCGCTGCGTCGACAAGATCCACACGCACGGCATCCGGGGCGCCGACATCAGCGGCATCGTCTTCGACGGCGCCCCGGTCCCGGCGGACGCGGCGGTCGGCGGGGAGGGCGGCGGCGTCGAGACCGTGCTCAAGGCGCTCCAGCTCACCCGCACCATGTGTGCCTCGCTGTCGCTGGGCTCCGCCGACCACGCGCTGACCATCGCCCTGGACTTCGCCGAGCGGCGCGAACTGTTCGGGCGGCGCCTCGTCGACCTGCCGCAGGCACGGCACGTGCTGGCCTCGGCCGCCGCGGACGTGCTCGCCGGGGAGGCGCTGGCCACCGTCGCCGCCCGGTCCGTGCACACCGCCCCCGACGAGCTGAGCGTGGCCGCCGCCGTCACCAAGTACCTGGTGCCCACCGGCACCGAGGGAGTGATCGCCGAACTGACCCGGCTGCTCGGGGCGCGCGCCTTCCTCAAGGACGTGCACGCCCTCGGGATGTTCCAGAAGGTCGACCGCGACCACCGCATCGTCGGCCTCTTCGACGGCAACACCCTCGTCAACCTCAACTCCCTGGTCAACCAGTTCCGTTCGCTGAACCGCGGCTGGCTGCGCGGCACCGGCGACACGGCCGGCGCCGCCCGCGCCTTCGACCTGGCGGAGCCGCTGCCCCCGCTCGCCCCCGAACGGCTGTCCCTGGTGGCCCGGCGCGGCAGCGGCATCATGGCCACGCTGCCCGCGTCGGTGGCGGCGCTGCGCGCCGAGGCCGGCCGGCGGCCCGAACTCAAGGGCGCGCTGGGCGCCGCGGAGCGGCTGCTCGCGGTGACCGGCCGGGTCCACGAGGCGATGGACGCCCACCGCGCCGTCGTCTCCGACGTCCCGCCCGCCGCCTTCGACGTGGCCCGGCAGTACAGCCTGTGCCTGGCCGGCGCCGCCTGCCTCGGCCTGTGGACGCACAACCACCGGGCGGCGCAGAGCGGGAGCACCGGGCCGCTGTGGCGCGACGGGGTGTGGCTGTGGCCCGTCCTCGACCGGCTGCTGACGCGGCTGGGCGAGCCCGACGCCGGCGACCCCGACGCCTACCCCCCGCTGCTGGAGCGGCTGCGCGCCGCGCGGGCGGCGGGCGAGCTGTTCTCCCTGTTCCCGTTCGCGCTGCACGGCCCCGCCGACCGGCCGGACGGCACCCCCGGCGACGCCGCCGCGCCCACGCACGCCTCCGGCGCACCCGGCGGCCCGCCGGCCGCCGCACCGCACGCACACACCCACACCCGGGCCGCCGTCGGCGGCACCCGGACTTCCGAGGGGACGTCATGCTGAGTGATCCCGCGGTCCAGGGGCTGCCCGGCGCGGCAGCCCCGAACGGCACCGCCCCTGCCATCGCCCCGGCCGCCCACCAGGCCCAGGAGGCCGCGGTCCGGGCGAGGATCGCCGACCTGGAGAGCCGGTTCGGCGACCCCCAGGACCCCGCCAACCCGCTGGGCGCCGCCGGACTGCTGGCCGCCGACGAGGCCGGGGAACTGCCCGCCGCCGGTGAGCGGCTCCTCGACGACCTGGTCCTCAACGCCGAGTTCGTGCCCACCGGCCTCGGCGGACGGCTCGACCGCCTCGACACACTCGTCCGCGTGATGCGTCAGGTGTTCCGCCGCGACGTGGCGCTCGGCCTCGGCTACGGCATCACGTCGTTCATGGCGGCCGTCAACGTGTGGACGGCCGGCAACGAGGAGCAGCGCCGCCGGGTCGCGGACCTGCTGCTCGGCGGCTCCAAGGTCTCCGTCGCCTACCACGAACTGCCGCACGGCAACGACTTCGTACGCAACGAGTTCCGCGCCGACGCCGTGCCCGGCGGGTTCCGCCTCCACGGCCGCAAGGAGGTCATCAACAACGCCGACCGGGCCGACGCCTTCGCCCTGTTCAGCCGCACCGACGACAGCCCCGGCAGCCGCAGCCACTCGGTGCTGCTCGTCGAACGGGACCAGCTCGACGCGGAGCGCTTCGCGGTCCTGCCCCGCTACCACGCGGTCGGCGTGCGCGGCTGCCGGCTGTCCGGGCTGGACTTCACCGACTGCCCGGTGCCCGACAGCACCCTCGTCGGCGCCCGCGGCCAGGGCGTGGAACTGGCGCTGCGCTCCTTCCAGATCACCCGCAGCGCCGTGCCCAGCATGGCCGTCGGCGCCCTCGACACCAGCCTGCGCACGGTCGTGCGGTTCGCCCTCGGACGTCAGCTGTACCGGCGTTCGGTGATGGAGATCCCGCACGCCTCCGCCACCCTCACCGGCGCCTTCCTCGACCTGCTGATCTGCGACAGCATGGCGACGGTCGGCACCCGTGCGGTGCACCTGCTGCCCGACGAGACCAGCGTGTACGCGGCCGCGGTGAAGTACCTGGTGCCCAAGATGCTCACCGACACCATGTACGACCTGTCGATCGTGCTCGGGGCCCGGTTCTACGTCCGGGAGGGCGAGTTCGGCCTGTTCCAGAAGCACGTCCGCGACCTGCCGGTGCTCAGCCTCGGCCACGCCGGCTCCGCGGCCTGCCAGGCCACGATCATCCCGCAGCTGTCCCGGCTGGCACGGCGCGCCTGGTTCTCCGGCGACGAGGCTCCGCCGAGCCTGTTCCGCCCCCGCGAGGCACTGCCCGGCATCCCCTTCGACCGGCTGGCCCTCGCCAGCGGCCGGGACAGCCTCAGCGCCTCCCTCGTCGCCGCCGCCGACGACCTGCCGAGCGGCTCCCCCGAGGAACTCGCCGTCCAGGCACTCGTCCTGCGGATGCTGGACCAGCTGCGCCAGATCCAGGAGGACAGCCTGAACCTGTCGCCGCAGGACCGCACCGCCCTCGCCAGCCCCGCCAGCTTCGCGCTCGCCGACCGCTACGCGGTGTTCCTCGCGGCGGCGTCCGTCCTGGGCGTCTGGCGCGGGGCACAGGGCGGGGACGACCCGTTCCTGGCCGACCCGGCCTGGGTGGCCGCCGCACTGCACCGGCTGGCGCGACGGCTCGGGCAGCGCCCCGCCGACCTGCCGCCCGGCTGCGAGGCCCGGGTGCACGAGGAAGTGCTCCGGCGCTTCCACGAACGCCGCAGCTACGACCTCTACGACACCCCGCTGGCCGGCTGACCGCCGGCCGACCGGACCTGACGCGCCTTCACGAGGAGTTGCACCATGTCTGTTCCCGCGACCGACCGCACCGCGAACAACGAGCACACCGCACACACCGTCGAGTCGCTGAGCAGCTGGCTCGCCGACCGGATCGCCCTCTACCTCAAGCGGACGCCGTCCGAGATCTCCCCGACCGTGCCGCTGGCCGAGTACGGGCTGGACTCGGTGGCCGCGCTGAGCCTGTGCGGTGACATCGAGGAGGACTTCGACCTCGTCCTCGAACCCACCGTGGCCTGGGACTACCCGACCGTCGAGGCGCTGGCCGGGCACCTGGTGGAGGAGCTGGGAGAGATGGGGGGAGAGAATCGATGAGGCCCATCGCCATAGTCGGCATCGACTGCCGGTTCCCGGGGGCGCCCGACACGGCCGCCTACTGGGACATGCTGATGCGCTCCGGGGACGGCGTGGACAAGGTGCCCCGGCAGCGCTGGGACGCCCGGGACTTCCACTCGCGCGCCGGAGCCGAGGGACACTCCAACACCACCGAGGGCGGCTTCATCTCCGACCCGGACGCCTTCGACAACGAGTTCTTCACCGTCTCCCCGCGCGAGGCGGCCGCCATGGACCCGCAGCAGCGGCTGCTGCTCCAGTGCGCCTGGCGTGCCGTCGAGGACGCCGGGATCGCCCCGCAGAAGCTGGCCGGCACCGACACCGGCGTCTTCGTGGGCGTCATGGGCAACGAGTGGGCCCACCTGCACATGACCGACTACGCCCAGGTCACCGCCCAGCTCGGCTCCGGCAACGGCTACTGCATGACCGCCAACCGGATCTCGTACCACCTCGACCTCAAGGGCCCCAGCCTCGCGGTCGACACCGCCTGCTCCTCCTCCCTCGTCGCCGTCCACCTGGCGTGCAACGCGCTGCTGGCGGGGGAGTGCGGCACCGCCATCGCCGCCGGGGTGAACGTGGCGCTCACCCCGGCGCTCGGCATCTTCTACACCCAGGCCGGGCTGTCCGCGCCCGACGGCCGGTGCAAGCCCTTCAGCGCCGACGCCGACGGCATCGGCCGGGGCGAGGGCGTCGGCGCGGTGGTGCTGCGTCGGCTGGAGGACGCCGTCGCCGACGGCCAGCCGGTGTACGCGGTGATCCGCGGCACCGCCGTCAACCAGGACGGCCGCAGCAACGGCATCACCGCCCCCAACCGCTGGTCGCAGCAGGACGTGCTGGCCGCCGCCTACCGCCGCGCCGGCGTCGAACCGTCCGACGTCACCTTCACCGAGGCCCACGGCACCGGCACCGTCCTCGGCGACATGATCGAGATCAAGGCGCTCGGCCATCTGCACGCCGGCCGCTCCGGGCGCCCGCTGGCCCTCGGCTCCGTCAAGGGCAACATCGGGCACACCGAGGGCGCCGCGGGCATCGCGGGCCTCATCAAGGTCGCCCTGTCGCTGCACCACAAGACGGTGCCCGCCAGCCGGTTCGCCGCCAAGGAGAACCCCGCGCTGAAACTCGCCAAGCAGGGCATACGGCTCCTCAAGGCCCCGCTGCGGCTGCGCTCCGGGCCGGCGATCGGCGGCCTCAGCAGCTTCGGTATGGGCGGCACCAACGCCCACGCCGTCCTGGAGTCCGCGCCGCCGTACGCCGCCCGCCCCGAGGAGCGGGACCCGGAGGCCGCCGGGCGCACCGGCCGTACCACCGGCGCCACCGGACTCGGCGCCGGGGTCTTCACCCTCACCGCCCCCTCCACGGCCGCGCTCCGCCGCAACCTGCTCGTCCAGGCCGACGCCCTGGAACGGCGCCGGGTCCCGGCCGGACCGCTGTGCTGGAGCAGCAACCGGACCAAGACCGGGCACCGCTACCGCTTCGCGCTGCCCGCCAAGGACACCGGCGAACTCGCCGCCACCCTGCGCGAGGCCGCCGGCGACGACGACCTGCTGGCCCGGCTCGTCGGCAACGCCACCGGCAGGCCCCAGGTGGGACTGCTGTTCACCGGTCAGGGATCCCAGTACCCCGGCATGACGGCACGGCTGTACCTGCAGTCGCCGCTGTACCGGCGGTTCCTCAACGAGGCCGACGAGGCGCTCGCCCCGCACCTCGGCGGCTCGGTCCGCGACCTGCTGCTCTCCGGCGACGAGGCCGTGCACCGCACCGGCTGGACCCAGCCCGCCCTGTTCGCCGTCGAGTACGCCCTCGCGGCGAGCCTGACCGAACTCGGGGTGCCGCCGGCGCTGCTGCTCGGCCACAGCGTCGGTGAGTACGCCGCCGCCGTCCTCGCCGAGGTCTTCCCGCTGGAGCAGGCCGCACGGCTGATCGCCGCCCGCGGCGCCCTGATGGAGCGGCTGCCCGAGGGCGGCGGCATGCTCGCCGTACGGGCGCCGCTGGCGGAGCTGACCGAACTCGTCGACGCGGAGCCCCTGGTCGGGGTCGGCGCGGTCAACGGCCCCCGGGCCACCGTCCTGTCCGGGGACCTGGCGGCGCTGGGACGCATCGACGACACGCTCGTACGACGGGGCGTCAGGACCCGGCGCCTGGAGGTCTCGCACGCCTTCCACTCCCCGCTGATGGAACCGATGCTCGACCGGTTCGCCGCGATCGCGGACGACACCGGCGGCGGGGTCCCCAAGCTCCCCGTGTACTCCACCGTGCGCGGGCGGCTGCTGGAGGCCGAGCCGATGGACGCCAAGTACTGGACCGAGCACATCAGCGCGCCCGTGCTGTTCGGCGACGCGATGAACCGGCTGCTGGAGGCGGGCCCCACCCACCTCGTGGAGGTAGGCCCCCGCCCGGTGCTCAGCGGCATGGCGCGCGCCCTGCGCTCCGCCGCCGGAGCCGGCGTGCACACCGTGGCCCCCGTGTCCGGGGAGGAGGCCGACGGCCGCACCTTCGCCGAGGCGCTCGCCGAACTCTTCCGCAGCGGCCTCGACCCCCGCTGGGACGCCGTCTACCCGCAGGAGGAGCGGCAGCCGCAGCGGCTCGCCCCGTACGCGTTCTCCGACGCCCACCGGTTCTGGACCCGCACCGCCGTACGGGCCGCCCCGGCGGACCTCAGCGTCGTCCCCGACCGCGCGGACACCGCCCCGGCGCACCCGCGGGACGACACGGCCGCGCACGGGCACGGCGCCGTGCTCACCGCGGTCCTGCCCTCCGCCGCGGAGGAGACGGCGGTGGACCCGGTGACCCGCGCCGTCATCGAGGCCGTCGCGGAGGTCGGTGGCTACGCCACGGGCGAGGTCTCGCGCCTGTCCCTGCTCTACGAGGACCTCGGCTTCGACTCGGTGATGATCATGGAGTTGAAGGACCGGCTCCAGGAACGGCTCGACGGGCTGGAGACGATCAGCGTGCAGGACCTGCTCCCGCGGCTGTCCTCGGTCGGGGACCTCGTCGACTACCTCCAGGACCGCGCCGGTTCGGCCGTCGCCTAGGACCGTGACCGGAACGGTTCACCGGCGCGCGACGCCGGCAGACCGTTCCGGTCACGGCACCAGGCGCCCGCGCGGCCGGCCGCTCCCCGCTCCCGTCACGGACCTCAAGGAAGGACCGCTCGCATGCAGTCGGAACACTCACCCCAGCACGGCTCCGCCCCGCCCGGCCCCGTCTCCTACCTCGCCTCCGTCGGCACCGCACTGCCGGGCGACCCGGTCGACAACGCGGCGCTGGCGAGGACACTCGGCGTCAACGAAGAGTGGATCGACGTGTTCATCGGCACCCGGACCCGGCACTTCGCCCGCGACCTGGAGACCGGCGAGGTCCGCTGGTCGCTCGCCGACCTGTGCGCCCGCGCCGCCGAGCAGGCACTCACCGCCTCCGGACTCGCCCCGCACGAGATCGACTTCGTGGTCATGGGCACCGCGACCCCGGACCACCTGATGCCCGCCACCGTCAACCACGTCGTCGACCAGCTCGGCCTCGACCAGATCCCCACCTACCAGCTCCAGTCCGGCTGCGCCGGCGCCGTCCAGGCCCTGCAGCTGGGCCACACCCTGGTCACCGGCGGGGGCCACACGGCGGGGCTGGTCATCGGCGGGGACGTCTGCAGCAAGCACCTCGACCTCGACCGGGACCTGTCCTCGGCCGCCCCCAGCGACCTCGTCAACTACGTCCTCTTCGGCGACGGGGCGGGCGCCGCCGTGGTCACCTCCACCCCGCGCGGGCAGCGCCTCGCCCTGCGCACCGTCCTCAACCGGTTCACCGGTCTGGGCCGCGAGCCCGGCCAGGTCATCGACTGGTTCGGGCTCGCCGACCGCCACGAGGACCGGCAGGCCGTACGGGAGGACTACAAGGCCATCGAGGAGTCCGTCCCCACCATGGCCGTGGAGATCCTCTGGGAGCTCCTGGAGGAACTCGACTGGACCCCCGAGGACGTGGACTTCCTGCTGCCGCCGCAGCTGTCCGGCCGGATGACCCGGCGGATCGCGGACGGACTCGGCCTGCCCGACGCCGTCGAGGTGTCCTGCGTCGCGGACACCGGCAACAACGGCAACGCCCTGCCCTTCCTCCAGCTGGAGGCGCTGCTGGGCAAGATCGGCCAGGGGCAGCGCGCGCTGGCGGTCGCCGTCGAGTCCAGCAAATGGATCAAGTCCGGTTTCGCGCTCGAGAAGATCTGACCCCCGCACACACCCGCCCCTGGGAGGGCCGTACAGAATGCACACCATCGACGATTTCGTCCGCCTCGTCAGGGACGAGCTCGGCATGCCGCTGGAGGAGCACCAGGTCTCCGCCGACCTGGACCAGCTGCCCGCATGGGACTCGCTGTACCTGCTGAAACTGGTCACCGCGCTGGAGCAGGCCACCGGCCGCCCGCTGCCCGTGGGCAGGCTGCTGGAGGCCCGCAGCCTCGGCGAGATCTACCAGCTGGCGGCCCGGACATGACCGCCGCCGGGGCCGGCGGGAACCCGCCGGCCCCCGCCCGCGCGCACCCCGAGCGCCGCCGCCGGCACACCCTGTACTTCCTGGAGCACGCCGCCCGGCAGCGGCCCGTCCACCTCGACACCGACATCGACATGACCCGCGTCGAGGCCCACCGCGGGACCGCGCGGGCGGCGGGCCGCCGCTACTCCGTCGTCACCTATCTGCTGCACGCCACCGGCCGGGTGCTGCACCGCCACCCGGAGGCCAACGCGGCCCTCGCCCCGGCCCGGCTGTTCGGGCTGCGCGGACCGCGCACCGTCCGCTTCGGCGGCGTCACCGCCAAGCTGGCGCTGGACCGCACCGTGGACGGGGAACGGACCGTGCTGTCCGCGCTGATCCCCGCCCTGGAGAGCGCCGGCCTCGACGAGATCCAGCGGCGCGTCGACCGCTACCGGGGCCCCGGCACCGAGCGGCTGGCCGAGTTCCGCGGGGTCCGGATGCTCGGCCGGCTGCCGGTGCCGCTCGGCCGGCTGGCCTTCGCCGCCGCGGTGCGCGACCCGGCCAGACGCCCGGCCGTCCTCGGCACCGTCGCGGTCAGCTCGCTGGGCCACCGCCCCGTCGACGGTTTCCACTCCAGCGGGGGCACCGCCATCACGCTGTGCGCGGGACGCGTCGTCGACCGGCCCGTCGTCAAGGACGGGCGGCTCGCCGTCGCCCCGGTGATGCGGCTCGGACTCACCTTCGACCACCGGGTCCTCGACGGCGCGGCCGCCGCCGACGTGCTCGGGGATCTCAAGCAGGAATTGGAGGGCTTCGATGACGCGGAGGAGGACGGCACCCAGCCCATCGCTCGGGGAGCCGGTGCGGATCTCCGGCCGTGACGGAGCCTGGGACCAGGTGCGCGCCGACCTGGAGGAGCACGAGGTCGCGGTGTTGCACGCCCGGCTCGCCGACTGGCGGCCGGACCGGGCGGGCGCCCCGCGCCTGCGCGCCCTGCTGGGCCGGGACTGGGAGCGCTACCTGGAGATGACCCACCCGGACGTGCGGACCCGGTTCGCCGCGTCCCGGGTGCTGCTGAAGTTCGCCGCGTCGGTGGCCCTGCGGGTGCCCCCGCAGGCCGTCGAACTCGGGTACGGCCCCACCGGCCGCCCCTATCTGCGCGGCTACGACGCGGTGGACATCAGCCTCAGCCACACCGAGGACCTGCTGCTCATCGGGCTCACCACCAAGGGACTGATCGGAGTGGACGCGGAGCGGGCCGACCGCCCGCTCTACACGCGCGGGCTGCACCGCCATGTCTGCACGCCGCACGAGCTGACCGTCCTGGAACGGCTCCCGGCGCAGCGGCGGGGCGCCGCGCTCGTCCGGATGTGGACGCTCAAGGAGGCCTACAGCAAGGCGATCGGGCAGGGTCTGCGGTTCCGCTTCACCGACTTCGGTTTCAGCGGCGACGGCCGGCCCGCCCGCGTGCTGGCTCCCGACGGGGCACCGGGCACCGGGGTCGAATGGCAGTTCCGCACCTTCTCCGTCGACGACGGCTACGTCGTCAGCGTCGCCGTCAGCGACGCCGGATTCGGCGGCACCCGGGACACCGCCGCCCGCACCATGCTCGATCCGCGTGTCGTCGCCGCCGTGGCCGAGGCCCTGGGCGACGACGCGGAGTCCGACGACCGGGCCGGGGACGAGGACGCCCTCCTGGACTGGTGAGGGCGGGACCACGACGGCGCGCTGGTGCGAAGAGGGCCTCCTCTTCGCACCAGCGCGCCGCCGCGCGCCGTGCGCGTCACACCGCGCGCGGCGCGCGGCGCTTAGCGGGGCGCAACCCGTGCGCCAGCACGGCTTAAGGGACGGCGGCCAGGATCTCTCCGGGCGGGCCACCCGGCCGGGGGACATCCCCCGCTCCCGGCCGGGCAGGCCCGCCGCCGTACGACCGGACAGCCCCGCCCGCCGCCGGTACGACCAGGAAGGCCCCGAGCCCTCCGGCCGCATCCCCCGGGCATCGGACCCGCACCCCGGAGGAGACGGAGAACAGCGATGGACCATCTCGCGGAACTCAAGGAGTTCGCGCGGCTGCACGCCCGCGGCCAGGGCGTCGGCGACCGCCAGGTCGCGGCCGTACTGCCGAGGATCACCAACGACGAGCCGGGGCACCCCGCGTCCTGGGCCCGGGTGTGGACCGGCGAGGCCGACCGGCTGGCCGTCGCCGGCCGCACCCTCGACGCCTGCCGGCACTACGCGCTCGCCCGTTTCCCGTACCACGGCGACGACGTCCGGCGCCGGGCCCAGGACAACTGCGTCCGCACCTTCGACGACTGGCGGCGCCGGCACGGCGTCGAACGCCTCGTCCTCGACCACCCCGACGGCACGGTCGCCTGCTGGGCGAGCGGGCTCGACGAACGCCGCCGGCGGCCGCTGCTGCTGGTCATGGGCGGCATCGTCAGCGTCAAGGAGCAGTGGGCGCCCCTGCTGCCCCGGCTCGCCCGCCTCGGCTGGGCGGCCGTGGTCGGCGAGATGCCCGGCGTCGGCGAGAACACCCTGCGCTACCACGCGGACTCCTGGCGGCTGCTGCCGTTCCTGATGGACCGCCTCGCCGGCCGCGCCCGGGTCACCGACACCTCCGTCCTCGGCCTCAGCTTCAGCGGCCACCTGGCGCTGCGCGCGGCGGCCGAGGACCCGCGCATCCGCTCCGTCCACACCGTCGGCGCCCCCGTCGCCGGGTTCTTCGCCGACCCCGACTGGTGGCCCCGCGTCCCCGGGATCACCGTCGCCACGCTGCGCCGGCTCACCGGAGCCCCCGACGACGACGCCCTGCGCGCGCTGCTCGCCGACTTCCCGCTCGGCCCCGACGTGCTGGGCGCGGTCGATATCCCCGTCGGGTACGTCGTCAGCTCGCGGGACGAGATCATCCCGCCCGGCGAGCGGCAGCTGCTCGGCGCCACGCTGCCCCGTGTCCGTTTCAAGGAGTTCGACGACGTCCACGGCTCCCCGGCCCACCTGGGCGCCCTGCGCACGTGGCTGATCGCGTCACTGCTGCGGGCCCGCCTCGGCCACCGGCTCGGCCGCCCCCGCGCCCTGCCCGCCACCGGGGCGGGGCGGCGGCGCGGCGCGACCGGCGCGTCCGGCGGCGCGGCCGGTGCCGCCGCCCGGTCCAGGAACGACCTCGCCGTCGCGGCCGGCCCGTCCGGTACGGCGAACGCGTCCGACGCCGCACCCCGCGCGCCGCGCAGGTCTCCCGTCGAGTAGAGCCCCGCGCCCCTGCGCGGGGTCCTCGCACCGGGCGCGCCCCGCCGAACGGCGGTGGTACCGCGCCCCCTCCCGGTGCGCTTCCTCGCACACCTACCCAGAGGTGGCTGTCATGTCCTCCGTGCACACCCTCCGCGCTCCCTCCTCCCCGGCCCAGGCGTACACCCCCTGGCGGACGAGAACACCCGGCCAGGCCCAGCCCTGGCGTTCCCTCACGTCGCTCGGCCTCGACCCCGACCCCGAGGGCGTCCCCGGTGACCCGGTCCTCTTCCGCGCCCAGCGCGTCCCCGGCCCCGCCGTCGGCGAGGCCCCGGGCGCCCCGGACGTCGTCGAGTCCGCGCCGGTCCCGCGCCGCCCCGTCCGTGACCACCACCCGACTCCGCAGGAGGCCTGACCCATGGCCGACGACCCCTTCACCGCCCGCTCGCCCTTCCGGCCCAGCCTGCAGCCGGGGCGGCCCGGGCCGCGGGCGGTGGGCCGCAACGAGGTCCGCGTCCGCACCCGTGAGCTGCACGGGTACCGCTTCGCCTACCGCATGGCGGGCAAGGGCGAGTCCGCGGTGGTGCTGATCCACGGCATCGGCGACTCCTCCGCGACCTGGGCCGACATCATCCCGGGCCTGGCCGCCCGCTACCGGGTCCTCGCGCCCGACCTCCTCGGCCACGGGGCGTCCGCCAAACCGCGCGGCGACTACTCTCCCGGCGCGTACGCCAACGGGCTGCGGGACCTCCTCAGCGCCCTGGGCATCGAGCGGGCCACCCTGGTCGGCCACTCCCTCGGCGGCGCCGTGGCGGCCCAGTTCGCCTACCAGTTCCCCGAGCGCACCGAGCGGCTGGTCCTCGTCGGCAGCGGAGGCATCGGCCGCCAGGTCTCCCCGCTGCTGCGGGCCGCCACCCTGCCGGGCGCCGAGCTGCTGCTGTCGGCTTTCCAACTCCCCACGGTGCGATGGCAGTTGCAGATGTTCGTACGGATCATGAAGACGCTGAACACCGGGCTCGGGGCCGACGCGCCGGATCTGCTGCGGGTGGTGGACGCCCTGCCGGACGCGAGTTCGCGCAGCGCCTTCGTCCGGACCCTGCGGGCCGTCGTCGACTGGCGGGGCCAGGTCGGCACCCTGCTCGACCGCTGCTATCTGACGCAGGGCATGCCGACCATGCTGGTGTGGGGCGGGCGCGACATGGTCGTCCCGGCCCTGCACGCCGGTCTCGGTCACGTGTCCATGCCGGGCAGCCGGCTGGAGATATTCGAGGACGCCGGGCACTTCCCGTTCCACACGGACCCGGAGCGCTTCCTCGGTGTGCTCCACGACTTCATCGGCCGCACCCGGCCCGCCCGGTTCAGCCCCGAGGAATGGCGGCAACTGCTGCGTACCCGCCGCGCCCACACCCGGACCCGGGGTGCCCGTCCCCTCCAGGGGCGGGCCACCGGCTGACGGCCGGCCACGCGGGGGACCGGCCGGGAGAACCGGGCCCCCGCCGCTGCCGTCGCCGGCCGTCCGGGAGCCGCGTGCCGGACGTCACGCGGCTCCCCCCGCCTGTGACCGTCCGGTGGGGAGGCCGACCGAGCGGGTCGTACGGCTCCCGCCGGGACGACGCCACGCCGCCCCGCTCCCTGAACGACCTCGCCGCCGCCTCGCTCCCCGGACGACCTCGCCGCCGCCTCGCTCCCTGAACGACCTCGCCGCCGCCTCGCTCCCCGGACGACCTCGCCGCCGCCTCGCTCCCTGAACGACCTCGCCGCCGCCTCGCTCCCTGAACGACCTCGCCGCCGCCTCGCTCCCTGAACGACCTCGCCGCCGCCTCGCTCCCCGGACGACCTCGCCGCCGCCTCGATTCAGGAACCGCCTCGCGGCTGCCCCGCTCCCGGAGCCAGCGCATGCTCCCGCCGGGGTCAGGCGGCCGTGGCCGTCCCGATGAGCCACATGCCGGGGCCCACCTCGACCGCGTGGCCGACGGGGGAGAGACGGTGGGCGGGGTCCGGGGCCAGCCGGGCCGCGGTGCGGCGGACGTACTCCGTCCAGCGGCGGTCACCGAGGCGTTCCGCGGCGCGCCCGCACTGCTCCAGCTGCCGCCGCGCCACCTCCACCCGGCCGCGCCGCAGGTTGACCAGGGCGAGCCCTTTCAACGCGGCGACCTCGCCCCGCAGATCCCCCTCGGCCGAGCACAGTGCCAGCGCGCGCCCGTACCGCCGGGCGGCGTGTTCCAGCAGGCCCTGGCCGAGCAGCACGTCGGCCGCGCCGATCCGGCAGCGCGCCACCCCGGTCCGGTCGCGGACCAGCTCGAACGCCTGCTGGGCGGCGGTGTGGTAGCGCAGCGCCCGGTCGGCCTGGCGGCGCTGCCAGGCCAGGTCGCCCAGCGCGTACCGGACCGCCGCCTCGGCCTGCGTGTTCCGGGCCCGCCGCGCGGCGTCCAGGGCGAGCCGGTGGGTCTCCTCCCACTCCTCCCACGCGGCGCAGGCGTGGAAGTACCCGGCGGCGCTGCCCGCGAGGTCCCCCACCAGCGGCCACAGCCCCGCCGCGTGCGTCTGCCGCACCGTCTCCACCAGGCCCGTGGCCTCCTCGCGGAACCATCCCAGCGGACTCGCGCCGACGATCGCGGCCGCGTCCGGGCCGGGGTGCCCGGTGCCGGGCCGGGCCCGCCAGTCCCGTCCGGGGGCGAGGCGCCGGTCGGCGTACCGGGCGAGGCCCGCGTAGGCCAGGCCCAGCCGTTCCACGGCGTCCCGCCGCGTCCGGGCCGCGTCGGCCTCCGCCTCCCGCAGTTCGGTGGCCAGCACCCGCAGCAGCGAGTGGAAGCCGTAGCGGACGGACCGGCCGTCGGAGCGGGCCTCCAGCAACTGGGCCCGGACGAGTTCCTCGGCGATCTCCTCCGCCTCCGCCTGCCCGGTGCCCAGCAGGGCCGCGACGGTCCACCCCGTGAAGTCGGGGGCCGGCGCCAGGGACAGCAGCCGGAAGGCGCGCCGCAGCGGGGGCCCGGCCTCCTGGTACCCCGTCAGCAGACTGGAGCGCAGGTCGAGGTCGCCCTCGCGCAGCACACCGAGCCGGGTCCGCTCGTCGCGCAGCCGGCCCGCCAGCGCGGCGGGCGTGGTGTGCGGGCGCGCCGTCAGGGCCGCCGCGGCCACCCGCAGCGCCAGCGGGAAGCAGCCGCACAGCCGGGCGATCTCGGCGACCGCCACCGGGTCCTGCGCCATCCGCTCGCCCCCGGCGGCGAGCAGCAGCTCCACCGCCTCCTCCGGCCGCACCGCGTCCAGCCGCAGGTGCTCCGCCCCGTCGAGGGCGGCGGCCCGGCGGCGGCCGGTGACGATCACCGAGCCCTCCGTGACGGCCCGCAGCAGCGGCCGGATCTGCTGCTCGGACGCGGCGTCGTCCAGGACGAGCAGCATCCGGCGCCCGTGCAGGGCCCGCCGTAGCCGGTCGGTCAGCTCCTCCGGGTCGGTGAGCGGCCCGCCGGGCACGTCGTCGGTGAGCCGGCGCAGCAGGGACGCGCCCGCCTGCGCGGCACTCAGCGGACGCCCCTGCGGCCCGCGCAGCCCGAGCAGCAGCCCGCCGTCGGGGAACAGGTCCGCCGTGCGGTGCGCGAGCCGCAGCGCCAGCGCGGTCTTGCCGACGCCGGCCGGCCCGGAGACGGCCAGCACCCTGACCGCCGGCCGGCCGACGCCTCCGCGCAGCGCCCGTTCCCCGTACGCCAGTTCCTCGTCCCGCCCGACGAACCCGGGTGGTGCGGCGGGCAGCGCCGGGGGCGGGCCGGGCAGCGGCCGCGGCCCGTCGGCCGGTCCCGCCGCCCGCCGGGGAGCGCCCGGGGGCCCCGGCGGGCCGGCCGCGCCGCCCGGGTCGTCGCCGGTCGCGCGGCGCGCGGTGCGGGGCGGCTGCCAGTCCAGGGAGGGCTCGCGGCGCAGGACGCGCTCGTGCAGCCGGGACAGGCCCGGACTCGGTTCGACCCCCAGCTCCTCCACCAGGGAGTGGCGCAGCCGCCCGTACACCCGCAGCGCGTCGGATCCGCGGCCCGTCCGGTACAGCGCCACCATGAGGTGTCCGTGCAGGGTCTCCCGCAGCGGGTGCTCGTTGGCGAGGGCCAGCAGTTCCCCGGCCAGCTCCTGGTGGCGGCCCAGCCGCAGGTCGGCGACGATCCGCTGTTCCAGGACCTCCATCCGCAGCTCGTCCAGCCGGATGGCGGCGGACTCCAGCCGCACCCCGTGCGGGATCCCGGACAGGGCGGGGCCGGTCCACAGCGCGAGCGCCTCGTGCAGCAGTTCGGAGGCGCGGCCGAAGTCGCCCTCCTGGTGGGCGGCGCGGCCCGCGGCCCGCAGCCGTTCGAAGCAGGGCAGGTCGAAGTCCCGCTCGGCAACGGCGAGGAGGTAACCGGGGGCCCGGGTCAGCAGTTCCCCGGAGCGCGCGGAGCCGTCGGCGCCGGCGAGGACCTTGCGTAACTGGGAGACGTACACCTGGAGGGTGGTGGTCGCGGTGCGCGGGGGCTCCGTCCCCCACAGCTCGTCGATCAGACTGTGCACGGGGACCACCTCACCGGCCTGCACGAGCAGGGTGGCGAGCAGCGCGCGCGGTTTCGCGGCGGAGGGAGTGCGGGGCGACAGACTCACCGGCCCCAGTACCCGGAAACGCATCGGAGAGCTCCTTGATCATGAGGACGAGGGGAGAGGAGAGCGTCGGCCGGTCCGGGCGGCGGCGTACGGTCAGCAGTCCTGGAGCAGGACGGCCGAGGCGGTGCACAGGACACGGCTGCCCTGGCTGAAGGCGAGCCGGGTGCGTACGGTGGGACGGCCCGCGTCGTCGCGGACCGGGTCCTGCGCCACGACCGTGCAGGTCAGCGGAAGGTCGGCGTCCCCGAACCCGCGGAACGACGCCCGCCAGCGGGTCAGCAGGGCGTGGGCGGGCCGCAGCCCGTGCAGTTCGGCGGCGGCGAGCAGCGACGCCTGCCGGGACGCCTCCAGGAACACCGGGCCGGGGACATGGTCGCCGGCCACGGCCGTGAAGACCTCGTGGCCGGGGTCGGCGGACACCGGCAGCACGAACTCCCCGTACGGCGCCCGCAGCGGCGGTCCCACGACGACGTTGCGCGGGTCCCCGCGCCCCACCGACCCGGGCGCCACGGCGGCCGGGTCCTCCCGCGTGACCACCGTCAGGGAGGCCGGCGGGCGCACCACCGGAGCGGTGCTCCGCAGGCTCTCCTGGCGTCCCACCTCACGGTGCGACCGGTACACCCCCGGCATCAGGAACTGCAGCCGCGCGGAAGCGCTCCCACAGCGGACGCCGTCGATCGCCACGTCACTGCGGCAGTCCAGGCCGCGCGGGACGCCGTTGACCACGTCCAGGGGCGTCAGGGTGAGGTCCAGCGTCAGATGGGCCGGCCTGCCGGTGCGGCGCCACGGCGCCGGGTCGAGGACGTCGAGACCGCTGGAGACGAACACCGCGGGGCGTTCGACGGGCACCCGGAAGTACTGGTGCGCGACGAAGTGCGTCGCCTGGCGCAGGGTCTCGGCGATGTAGAGCAGATCGTGGAAGGTGCCCGGCCCGTCGTTGAACGTCCCGTGCTCCCGCGGTAGTTCGGCGGAGAGCGCGAAGTGCTGCTCCACGGGAGCGGCGGCGTCCAGCAGGAACCCCTCCGGTGTGACGGGTCTGTGCAGCAGGTGCAGCGGTGCGACGAGACCTCTGGTGTCCGGGGCGGACGGGGCGGACGGGGCGGACGGGGCGGGCTGGGAGGTGAAGGTGATGTCCATTGCAGCTCCTTCTGGGATGGCCGGCCCGGCGTGCGCGCGGGGCGCGGCCGGCGCGCACAACGCCGCGGGGCGGTGGCGAAAAGATTCCGCCACCGCCTCCACGGTGTCCTGGATCACTGGTATCGGCCTGTACCTGGCCTGGAACCGGGCTGGACCACCGCGGAATCGGGCCATCCGGCGACCGGACACCGGGCGGTGCGAGGGTTACGCGGCCTGCGCGGCACGCGCGGCGACCAGGGGATGGTCGGCGGCGAGCGGCCCCGTCGCGCTCGCCCCGCCCGGCGACCCGAGCTCGGCGAAGACCTCGGCGTCCGCGGTCCGGTAGGCGCCCCACTCGGCCGGGACGTCGTCCTCGAAGAAGATCGCCTCCACCGGGCAGACGGGTTCGCACGCGCCGCAGTCGACGCATTCGTCGGGCTGGATGTAGAGCTTCCTCGGTCCCTCGTAGATGCAGTCGACCGGGCATTCGTCGATGCACGCGCGGTCCTTGACGTCGACACAGGGCTGAGCGATCACATAGGCCATCTGCTGTCCCTCCCCGGGGTGCTGCGGTCGAACGGTGACGGTGGTGCGGTTCGCGGGCTTGCGGTGGTGCTGCGGTTCACGGCCGGGCGGCCGTGGTCGAGCGGGGGTGCCGGGCGGAACGCCCGACCTTCCAGGTGTCGTTGCCGGCGAGGAGAGCGCCGAGGTCGCCCTTGCCGTTCATCTCGACGGCCTGCTCCAGCTGGTCGGCCATCTGGGTGTCGTAGACGGGGCGGTCGACGGAGCGGAACACGCCGATGGGGGTGTGGTGGAGGGTGTCGGGGTCGGCGAGCCGGGAGAGGGCGAAGGCGGTGGTGGGGGAGGGGGTGTGGGCGTCGTGGACGAGGACGCGGGCCTCGTTGTCGGGGGTGACGGTGACGGCCTTCAGATCACCCGTGGTCTCGTCGCGGACGATGCCTTGTGCGTGGTCGGTGCCGAAGCGGATGGGTTGGCCGTGTTCGAGGCGGATGACGGCTTCTTCGGCTTGTCGGCGGTCTTTGAGGATGTCGAAGGCGCCGTCGTTGAAGATGTTGCAGTTCTGGTAGATCTCGACGAGGGCGGTGCCGGGGTGGGCGGCGGCCTGGCGCAGGACGTCGGTGAGGTGTTTGCGGTCGGAGTCGACGGTGCGGGCGACGAAGGTGGCTTCGGCGCCGATGGCGAGGGACACGGGGTTGAAGGGTGCGTCGAGGGATCCCATGGGTGTGGATTTGGTGATCTTGCCGACTTCGCTGGTGGGGGAGTACTGGCCTTTGGTGAGGCCGTAGATGCGGTTGTTGAAGAGGAGGATCTTGAGGTTGACGTTGCGGCGGAGGGCGTGGATGAGGTGGTTGCCGCCGATGGAGAGGGCGTCGCCGTCGCCGGTGACGACCCAGACGGAGAGGTCGCGGCGTGAGGTGGCCAGTCCGGTGGCGATGGCGGGGGCGCGGCCGTGGATGGAGTGCATCCCGTAGGTGTTCATGTAGTACGGGAAGCGGGAGGAGCAGCCGATGCCGGAGACGAAGACGATGTTCTCGCGGGCGAGGCCGAGTTCGGGCATGAAGCCCTGGACGGCGGCGAGGATCGCGTAGTCACCGCAGCCGGGGCACCAGCGCACCTCCTGGTCGGACTTGAAGTCCTTCGGCTGGAGTCGCAGTTCAGTTCCCACGGATCGTCTCCCGCAGTGTGTGGGCGAGCTGGCCCGCCGTGAACGGTGTACCGGCGACCTGGGTGTAGGAACGGGCGTCGACCAGGTACTTCGCCCGGATGAGCGTGGCGAGCTGCCCGAGGTTCATCTCCGGCACGACGACCTGCTGGTACCGCGCGAGGACCTCGCCCAGGTTCTTCGGGAAGGGGTTGATGTGCCGCAGGTGCGCCTGCGCGATCGGCTCCCCGGCCTCCCGCAACTGCCGCACCGCCGCGGTGATCGGCCCGTACGTCGAGCCCCAGCCGAGGACCAGGGTGTCGGCCCGGTCCGGGTCGTCGACCCGCAGGTCCGGGACGTCGATGCCGTCGATCTTGGCTTGTCGGGTGCGGACCATGAGGTCGTGGTTGGCGGGGTCGTAGGAGATGTTGCCGGTGCCGTCCTGTTTCTCGATGCCGCCGATGCGGTGTTCCAGGCCGGGGGTGCCGGGGACGGCCCAGGGGCGGGCGAGGGTGTGCGGGTCGCGTTTGTAGGGCCAGAACACCTCGGTGCCGTCGTCGAGGGTGTGGTTGGGGCCCTGGGCGAACTGGACGGTCAGGTCGGGCAGTTCGCCGGGTTCGGGGATGCGCCAGGGTTCGGAGCCGTTGGCGAGGTAGCCGTCGGAGAGCAGCAGGACCGGGGTGCGGTAGGTCAGGGCGATCCGGGCGGCCTCGATGGCGCTGTCGAAGCAGTCGGCGGGTGTTCTGGGGGCGAGGACGGGGACGGGGGCTTCGCCGTTGCGGCCGTACATGGCCTGGAGCAGGTCGGCCTGTTCGGTCTTGGTGGGCAGGCCGGTGGAGGGGCCGCCGCGCTGGATGTCGATGACCAGCAGCGGCAGTTCGAGGGAGACGGCGAGGCCGATGGTCTCGGATTTGAGGGCGACGCCGGGGCCGGAGGTGGTGGTGACGGCGAGGGAGCCGCCGAAGGCGGCGCCCAGGGCGGCGCCGATGCCGGCGATCTCGTCCTCGGCCTGGAAGGTGCGCACGCCGAAGTTCTTGTGGCGGCTGAGTTCGTGGAGGATGTCCGAGGCGGGGGTGATGGGGTAGGAGCCGAGGTAGAGCGGCAGGTCGGCCTGGTGGGAGGCGGCGATCAGTCCGTAGGACAGGGCGAGGTTGCCGGAGATGTTGCGGTAGAGGCCGGGGGGGAAGGCGGTGGCGGCGGGGGCGACCTCGTAGGAGACGGCGAAGTCCTCGGTGGTCTCGCCGAAGTTCCAGCCGGCGCGGAAGGCGGCGATGTTCGCGGCGGCGATGTCGGGTTTCCTGGCGAACTTGGTCTTCAGGAACTTCTCGGTGCCTTCGGTGGGGCGGTGGTACATCCAGGACAGCAGGCCGAGCGCGAACATGTTCTTGCTGCGTTCGGCTTCCTTGCGGGTGAGGCCGTAGTCCTTGAGTGCCTCGACGGTGAGGGTGGTCAGGGGCACGGGGTGGACGTGGTAGGCGTCGAGGGTGCCGTCGTCCAGGGGGCTGGTGGTGTAGCCGACCTTCTGCAGGGCGCGTCTGGTGAACTCGTCGGTGTTGACGATGATCTCGGCGCCGCGGGGGATGTCGGTGATGTTGGCTTTGAGGGCGGCGGGGTTCATGGCGACCAGGACGTCGGGTGCGTCGCCGGGGGTGAGGATGTCGTGGTCGGCGAAGTGGAGCTGGAAGCTGGAGACGCCGGGCAGGGTGCCGGCGGGGGCGCGGATCTCGGCGGGGAAGTTCGGCAGGGTTGACAGGTCGTTGCCGAACGAGGCGGTCTCGGAGGTGAAACGGTCACCGGTGAGCTGCATACCGTCACCGGAATCACCCGCGAACCGAATGACCACCCGGTCCAGACGGCGCACCTCCTTGGCGCGGATCCCGGCCGACGTCGGCTCGGCCTCTTCGATGTCCACGGTGTCTACCGTCACGCGACTCGTCTCCTCTGGCTTTCCGCTGTCCGGCGCCGCTGCGTGGGCCGGACCCCGCCGGCGCGTTCCCGCACTCCGGGACGCCGGACACGCTCCGACGGGACCTGGCAGGCCGGGACGTTAGGCAGCCCGCCTTGCGCCGGACCAAAGCGCCCCACGGGCGCCGCACACCGCGTCCGGCCGCCCCCGGCCGGTTCAGCGCAGGTTCAGCGGTTCTCCAGAGCGGCTCGCGACCCTTGCCCCACGTCCGCCGGACAGCCGGACCCGGCGCCTCCCCCAGCGGGGCATCAGGTGCGCCCACACACGACCCGGCCCGCCGCGACCACACACCGGCCCAGCCCGCCTCACGACAACTCGTCACCCTTTTCCTAGGAGCACACCTTGGACGCGTCAGCCCCGGCCTCCCGCCGCACACTGCTCAGACTCGCCACCGCGGTCTCCCTGGGCGGTGCGCTCGCCACCGCCCCCGTGCCGGCGTTCGCGAAACCAGCCCGATGCCCGCTGCCGCGCAGCCTCAGCGTCACCGCCCCCGGCGTGTACCCGGAGGGCGTCGCCTGGGACCCCACGAGGAAGGCGTTCCTCGTGGGGTCCAGTGCGCAGGGCACCATCTCGGTGGTCCGGGCCGACGGCTCCGTGACCCCGCTGGTGGCCCCGTTCGCCCGCGTGTCCGTCCTCGGCATCGCCGTCGACGCGCCCCGCCGCCGCGTCCTGGCCGCCTACACCGACTACTTCTTCCGGCTGATGGGCATCGTCGACCCCACGCTGCCCCCGGTGTCCGGAGTGGGGGTCTTCGACCTCGCCACCGGTGCCGTCCAGCACCTGGTCGACCTGTCCGACGGACAGGACCAGCCCCGCGCCAACGACGTCACCGTCGACCGCGACGGCACCCTCTACGTCACCGACACCGGGGTCGACACGATCAGCGTCGTCAGCCGGGCCGGCGAACTCCTCCGGGTGATCCGCGACGACCGTTTCCTCACCGACGCCACCGGCCCCAACGGCATCGTCCACCACCCCGCCGGGTTCCTCCTCATGGGCAAGTACGACGGTGGCCGCCTCTTCCGCGTCGACCGGCCCCGCTCGGCGCGGCCCAAGGTCAGCGAGGTCCGCCTCGACCGGGCGCCCGCCTCCATGGACGGCATCGCCCTGCGCCCGGACGGCTCCCTGGTCGTCGTGTCCAACGACCTGTCGCCGGCCGACGGCCGCCCGGGCCGCGACGCCGTCCTGGAGCTGCGGTCCACCGACTGCTGGCGCACCGCGCGCACCGTGCGGGACCAGACCTGGCCGCTGGAGGACCCCACCACCGTCGCCGTGACCCCGTACGGCGACTACGTGGTCAGCGGCGGGCTCCGGGAGATCCTCACCGGCGTCCCCTCCACCACGCCCGGCCAGTTCCACCTGCGTCGCCGCTGACGACCCGGTCGGCCTCCCCGGGCGTACGGCCCGGCCCGCACCTCACCCACCCCGACCACCGGGAGCCCCCATGTCCCCCGCCACCACACCCACCCCGCCCCCCGAAACCGCCCCGCCCCGGGGCCTGTTCACCGCGCTCGCCCGGCTGGCCGTCCGCCGGTCCCGGCTGCTGCTCGTGCTCACCGTGGTCCTGCTGGCCGGTGCCGTCGTCCTCGGCAGCGGCGTGGCCGACCGGCTGCGCAGCGGGGGCAGCGGCGGCGTCGTCGACCCGACCTCCGAGTCCTCGTACGCCGCCGACCTCCTGGAACGCGAGTTCCCCGGGGCCCGTCCCAACCTGGTGCTGCTGGCCCGTGCCGACGGCGGGGTCGACGACGCCGACGTGGCCCGCCAGGGCCGGGAACTGGCCGCCCGGCTCGCCGACGAGCGGGGCGTCACCGGCGTCACCTCCTACTGGGACACCGGCGCCGGGGCACTGCGCTCCGACGACGGGCGGGAGGCCCTGGTGGTGGCCCGGCTCACCGGGGACGAACTGGAGGCCGACCGCACCCTGGAGGACCGTATCGTCGGGCACTTCGACGGACGGCAGGGCGATCTCACGGTCCGCGTCGGCGGCAGCGTCGCCGTCCAGAACGAGCAGCAGACCTTCATCCGCGAGGATCTCGTGCGCGCCGAGGTCATCGCGCTGCCGATCACGCTCCTCATCCTCATGGTCGTGTTCGGCAGCGCCGTGGCCGCGCTGCTCCCCGTCGGCATCGGTGTCATCGCGATCCTCGGCACCAACGCGGTGCTGCGGGTCCTCACCTCCTTCACCGACGTCTCCGTCTTCGCCACCAACCTCACCACCGCGCTCGGCCTCGGCCTCGCCATCGACTACGCCCTGCTGATCGTGCGCCGCTACCGCGAGGAACTCGCCGCCGGCCGCGACCTGCCCGCCGCGCTCGCCGTCACCCTCAACACCGCCGGGCGGACCGTGCTGTTCTCGGCGGCGACCGTCGCCGTCTCGCTCGCCGCGATGATGGTGTTCCCGCTGTACTTCCTGCGGTCCCTCGCCTACGCCGGGATCAGCGTCGTCGTCCTCGCCGCCGTCGCCGCCCTGGTGGTGCTGCCGGCCCTGCTCGCCGTCCTCGGCCGGCGGATCGACGCCTGGGACGTGCGCAAGCTGGTCCGGCGCGGCTCCCGCCGGGCCCCGGGGACCGCCGCCTCCGGGGCCGGCTGGGCCCGGCTGGCCCGCGGGGTGATGCGGCGCGCGCCGCTGGTCGCCACCGGCACCCTGGCCGTCCTGCTGCTGCTCGGGGCGCCCTTCCTGAACGTCGACTTCGGCACCGCCGACTACCGGCAGCTGCCGTCCTCCGCCGACTCCCGCGTGGTGCAGGAGAACATCAGGGACCACTTCCAGGGCAGCCCCACCGGAGCGATCGAGGTCGTCACCCGCGACGCGCCCGCCGGCGGACTCGGCGCCTACGCCGAGCGGCTGTCGCGGCTCGACGGGGTGATCCGGGTGGACGGGCCGACCGGCACCTACCAGGACGGCCGGGCCACCGGACCGGCGCAGCCGGGCCGCACCGCCGGCGAGACCGCCTACCTCACCGTGGTGCCCGGCGTGGAGGCCGTCTCCGACGAGGGCAAGGACCTGGTGCGGGACGTGCGGGCCGTCGACGCCGACTTCCCCCACCACACCTCCGGCACGACCGCCGCCCTGATCGACAGTCAGGCCGCCATCGGCCGCGGCCTGCCGTGGGCGATCGGCATCATCGTCCTCGCCACGCTGGTCCTGGTGTTCCTGCTCACCGGCAGCGTGCTGGTGCCGCTGCAGGCCGTACTGCTCAACGCGCTGAGCCTGACGGCGATGCTGGGCGCCGTGGTGTGGGTCTTCCAGGACGGGCACCTGTCGGGGGTGCTGGGCTTCACCCCGACCGGGAGCATCGAGACGGCCCTGCCGGTGCTGATGTTCTGCCTCGCGTTCGGACTCTCCATGGACTACGGCGTCTTCCTGCTCTCCCGGATCAAGGAGGAGCAGGAGCGGACGCTCGACCACAGGGCCGCGGTCGTCGAGGGCATCCGCTCGACCGGCGGCGTCATCACCGCCGCCGCGCTCGTCCTGTCGGTGGTCATGGTGGCCATCGGCACGTCCCGCATCACCAACACCAAGATGCTCGGGCTGGGCGTCGCCCTGGCCATCCTCATGGACGCCATGGTGATCCGTACGCTCCTCGTGCCCGCGGTGCTGTCGCTCACCGGCCGGGCGACCTGGTGGGCGCCCGGCCCCCTGCGCCGCCTGCACGACCGCTTCGGCATCCGCGAGGGCGGCCCGGCCCCGACGGCCCCGGCCCCGGCCGCGTCGGACACACCGGATGCCGCCGCCCCGCCGGCCGTGGCGGACACCGCGCCGCCGGTGCCGCAGGAGAGGGAACGGGCGGGCGCGGCGGCCGGGAAGCAGCCCGGCTGACACAGCGTCGGCCACACGGTCATACGGCTACGCACGGCGACTTGGCCACACGGTCATACGGCTACGCACGGCGACTTGGCCACACGGCCATACGGCCGCGCGCGTCCGCGTAGATGCGACGCGCGGGAAACAGGGTGCGGGAGGACCTCGACGGGTCCTCCCGCACCTCTTTGGCGGGGCGCAAGCGCCCGCCGTTAGCGTCCGGGCAACGCGTCGGGCGGACGCCGCGGGAACGCCGCACGGACCCCCGGCCCGGCCGGGGGCCGACGGTACCGCCGGGCCCGCCCCGAACCGCCCGGCACGCCGCGACGGCCCCCACGGACCGGCGGCCACCGGCCCGACCCGGTTCGGCCCGACCCGGCACGGCCCGACCGGTACGGCCCGGTCGGCCGCTCACCGGTCTACCGGCCCACCGGTCCATCCGGCCCAATCCGGCCCACCTGTCCATCCGGCCGCCCCGGCGCCCGCCACCCACCACCCCGATCCCGATCCCGGCCCGAGGGATCAGCCAGACCACCAGAACACCCAGATCACCAGATCACCTGAGCAACCCCAGCACCCTGAGCAACCCCAGCACCCAGAGCGAGCAGATCGACCAGAGCAAGGGGGAACAGCCCGATGACATCCACACACCAGACCGGGCCGCAGGCGCGGCCCGTACGCCGCGTCGCGGTGGCCGAGGGGAGCGCAGCGGCCGTCGACACGGTCGTCGTCGACTACGGCGGAGTGCTCACCAACCCGCTCGTGGAGACCTTCGCCGCCTTCGCCGAACTCGCCGGCATCGACGCGGGCGACCTGGCGCAGGCGTTCCTGGCAGCGACGGAACGCCACGGGGAGACCCCCATGGCCGCCCTGGAGACCGGCGCGATCACCGAGCGGCAGATGGTGGACCGGATCCTCGCCGAACTCCCCGAGGGGGCGGGCCGGATCCTCGCGGACGGCCGGAGCTTCGGCGAGCTGTGGTTCCGGGGCCGTCGCCCCAACGAGCCGTTCGTGTCCTTCCTGCGCGCCCTGCGCCGCGACGGCCACCGGCTCGCCCTGCTGACCAACAACGTCCGCGAGTGGGAGCCGCTGTGGCGCGCACAGCTGCCCGTGGACGAACTCTTCGACGTGGTCGTGGACTCGCACCGGGAAGGCGTACGCAAACCGGACCCGGAGATCTACCGGATCCTGCTCGACCGGCTCGGCACCCCGGCGCGGCGCTGCCTGTTCGTCGACGACACGGAGGAGAACTGCCGGGCCGCCGCCGAACTCGGCATGCGGGCCGTGCGGTTCGCCGACACCGACAGCGCCGTCCGTGAGATCTCTGCCCTGCTCCACCGTCCGCTGGCCGTGGCCGCCGGTGCCGCGGGAGGTGCCCGATGACCGCCCCCGTCCTCGTCGTCGGCGCCGGGCCCACGGGACTGTCCGCCGCGTGCGCGCTGTGGGACCTCGGGGTGCCCTGCCGTGTCGTCGACCGGCGTCCCGGCCCCGGCATCGCGCCCAAGGGGCTGGTGCTGTGGAGCGGCGCGCTCGAATGCCTGGACCGTCTGGGCGTCGCCGAGAAGCTCACCGGGACGGCCCTCCCGCTGGCCGGGGCGTCGTACTGGTCGAAGGGCCGGCGGATCGCCGGCGTGCGGTTCGGCGGACTGACGGGCACCGCGTTCCCCGGTCCCCTCTGCGTACCGCAGCCCGTCACCGAACGGGCGCTGCTGGAGCGGCTGACGGAGCTGGGCGGCAGCGTCGAGTGGGAGACCGACGCCACGGCGGTGACCGTGCACCGCGGCGGCCCCGAGGAGTCCGTGACCGTGACGCTGAGCGCGGGCGGCACGCGGGAGACGGTGACGGTGCCGTGGCTCGTCGCCGCCGACGGCGCCCGCAGCCTGGTGCGCGACAGCGTCGGCATCCCCTTCGAGGGCCACACCTTCGACCGTACGTTCCTCATCGGGGACGGCCGGCTGGAGGGCGCGCCCGAGGAGGCCGAGGTGCAGCACCACATCACGCCCGACGGGGTGCTGGTGATCGTCCCGCAGCCCGAGGGCCACCGGGTCTTCTTCGACACGGAACCGGACGAGCGGACCGATCCGCCCTCCGAGGAACTGCTGCAGCGGCTCCTCGACGAGCGGGGGCCGGGCGGGCTGCGCCTGCACGGCACCTGGTGGACGAGCCGCTTCCGGGTGCACGCCAAGGTCGCCCCGCGCTTCCGTGAGGGCCCGGTGCTGCTCGCGGGCGACGCGGTGCACGCCCACACCACCGCCGGCGGGCAGGGCCTCAACACCGGTGTCCAGGACGGCTACGACGTGGGCTGGAAGCTGGCGACCGTGGTGCGCGGCGGCGACCCGGCGCTCCTCGACAGCTACGAGGCCGAACGGCGTCCCGCGTCCGTCCGGGCGGTCGCCAACGGCGACCAGCAGACCCGGATGTGGCTGCTGCGCCGTCCGGCGGCCCGGCTCCTGCGGAACACGGTCATGCGGGTGCTGTCGGCCACCGGGCTGCTGGAGCGCAAGGCGATCCCGCTGCTCGCCCAGCTCGACCTCGACCACTCCGGGAGCCCGGCGGTGGACGCCTCCGGCGCCGTGGCCGGCGCGCCGCGGGCCCTGAGGCCCGGCCGGCGGTCCCCCGACGCGGCGCTGGCCCCGGTGCGGGGCACGGCCGCGACGTCGCTGCACGACCACCTGGCGGCCGGGCGGCACACCCTGCTGGTGTACGGCGCCGAGGCGGCCGGTGAGGTGGCCGCACGGGCCGCGCAGGCCGTGCGCGAGCGGGGCGTCGGCGACACGGCACAGGTGCTGTGGGTCCAGCCCGCCGACCTCGCAGCTGCACAAGTACCGCACGGAGAGGACGAGTTGATCGTCGCCCGGGAGCAGGGCCGCACGCTCGGCCCGGCCGGCTCGCCGTGGGTCGCGTATGTGCGGCCGGACGGTGTCGTCGCGGCCCGCTCCGCCCCGGCCGGCCTCGACGCGCTCCTCGCCCGGCTGCCGTCCCGTCAGCCCCTGACGGCGCCGGTGCCGTCCCTGCGGCCCTGAGCGGGCCCGGCCGACCGGCCGCGAGCCAACCGATCGCGGCACCGAGACTCCCCTGGAAGGACCGACCATGAGCATGTCCACGTCCGCCCCCGCGTCCGCCACCGTGGCCGCCCCCGCCCCCGCCCCCGTCGCCGCGTCCGGGACGGTCCCGGCGCGCCCGCCGGCCGCCGAGGTGGAGCTGAGCTACGACGCGACCGTCCCCCGCACCCTCGTCCACCGGGCCTCGATCGCGGAGGTCTTCGTCACCGACTCCGCCGAGACGGGCGAGGACACCTTCGCCGTCGCCGCCCAGCTGCCGCGCGGCCACCTGATCGGGGAGAGCTCCCCGTCGTACGACTTCACGCTGCTGGTGGAGGTGGTGCGGCAGGCCGGCGTCCTGATCGCCCACCGTCATCTGGGGGTGGAGCTGGGCTCGGCGTTCATCTTCCGGGACCTCAGACTGCGGGTCACCGCGTTCGAGCCCTTGCGCATCGGCCCGCGCCCGGCCGATCTGCGGGTCGAGGTGACCGTGCGGACCCGGCGCAACCGGGCGGGCCGCGTCCAGGGGTTCACCTTCACCGGCGACGTCGTGGTCGACGGGCGGCCCGCGATGCGCGGGGAGGGCGGGCTGCTGATCCTGTCCCGGACCGCCTACCGGGCCATGCGGAGCAGGCGGCAGCTGCCGGACCACCCCGGTTTCCTGCTGCCGCGCTTCACGGCGGCCGAACCGTGCGCCGTGGGCCGCCGTGACGCCCGGAACGTGTTCGTCACCGAGCCCGTCGCGGACGCCGAACAGGGCCGCTTCTCCTGCCAGTTGGTGGTGGACACCAGTCACCCGCACGTCTTCGACCACCCGCTGGACCACGTGCCGGGCCATCTGCAGATGGAGGCGGCACGGCAGTTGGCGGTGGCCTCGGTGGCCCGGCTGCACGGCCTCGACCCGTGCAGTCTGTCGATCGCGTCCATAGAAACCGACTTCACCGACTACGCCGAGCTGGACCGCATCACCAGTCTGCGGGCGACGGTCGGAGGGTTCCGTTCCGACGAGGAACTGGGCACCTTCACCATCCCGGTCGAGGTGCAGGCCGTCCAGGAGAGCACCGTCACCACCGCCATGCGGATCGAGGTGGCGCAGTGGACCCAGAATGAAGGTGAAGTCTAAAGGAAATCGCTCTCTGATCTTTTACGGGCACCCTCTGTCAAGTAATGTCCTCGTCAATCGGGCCGACGTGACCTTCTCGGCCCACCGGGGGGAGCACTGTGATACGCATCCTGCTCGCCGAGGACATGCACATGGTCCGTGGGGCCCTGGTGGCCCTGCTGGCCCTGGAGGGTGACCTCACGGTCGTCGCCGAGGTCGAGCGGGGGGACAGGATCCTCCCCACGGCACTGGAGCACCAGCCGGATGTCGCCATCATCGATGTCGACCTGCCCGGCCTCGACGGCCTGAGCGCGGCGGCCCAGCTGGCCCAGCAGCTGCCGTCGTGCCGCACGTTGATCCTGACCAGCCTCGGCCGGCCGGGCACGCTCCGCAAGGCCCTCGCGGCCCAGGTGGGCGGGTTCCTCCTCAAGGACGCGCCGCCGGACCGGCTGGCCGACGCGGTCCGGGACGTCGCGGTGGGCAAGCGGGTCATCGACCCCCAGCTCGCCCTGGCGGCCCTGGACAACGGGGAGAACCCGCTGACGCCGCGTGAGACGGAGGTGCTGCGGCTGGCCGCGGACGGGGCGGAGGCCGCGGACATCGCGCGTCTGCTGTTCCTGTCCGTCGGGACGGTGCGCAACTACCTGACGACGGTCGTCACCAAGCTCAACGCCCGCAACCGGGTCGACGCGATCCGGGTCGCCAGGGAGAGCGGCTGGCTGTGAGGGGCCGCGGGCCGGGCGGGACGCGACACCCCCGCCCGGCCCGCGCTTCCTTGTCCCTGCCCGGTCCCCGCCCGGTCCCGCGGCCGCAGGTCTCAGTCGGTCTGGAGCGCGGTCCGGCGCAGCGGGGCCGCGGCCCGCAGGACGAACCAGCCCGCCTCGTCCAGCCCGGACTGCAGATGGCCCCCGATCGAGGCCAGCCGGAACTGCAGGTTGCCCAGTCCGCTGCCGTCCGAGCCGTCCGACAGCTCCCGGAAGGCCGTTGCGGCCTTCTGGACCCCGTCGTTGGCGATGGTGAGGACCAGCTCGCCCGACGGCGTCCCGCGGAACTCGATCCGGCAGTGCTCCGCCTTGCTGTGGCGCAGCAGGTTGGTGATGGCCTCGCGGAGCACGGTCGCCATGATGGTGCTGACCTCCCCCTCGGGCAGGTCCAGCCGGCACTCCACCTCCGCCTGGATGCCGGCGGCGGCCAGGACCGCCTGCGCCGACACCGCCTCGGTGGACAGCGACATGTCCCGGTAGCCGCGGGCGACCGTGCGCACGTCGGACAGCGCCTGCCGGGAGATCTCCAGGATGCTCTTGAGCTCCTCCAGGGCCCGCTCGGGGGCCGCGGGCACCAGACGGCACGCCAGTTCGCTCTTGAGGGTCACCGCCGACAGGCTGTAGCCGAGCAGGTCGTGCAGGTCCCGGGCGAAGCGGAGCCGCTCCTGGGTGACGGCCAGCCGCGCCAGCTCCGTCTGGGCCGCGTGCACCTCGACCACGAGCTGCGCGAGCCGGTTCAGGCCGTACACGATCAGCCCGGTCAGCACCGTGGACACGGCGATGTACACCGAGCCGACGACCTGCATGCCCAGCAGCGGGCCGGTGGCCGCTGCCGCCGCGGCGACCAGCCCGAACAGCGGCCAGGCCACCGTGGGCCGGAGCACGAGCAGCAGGGAGGCGCCCAGGAAGCCGGCCATGCCGCCCCAGCCGAACCCCAGCACGAACAGCGGGAGATAGGTCAGCAGGGCCTGCAGGGTGAGCGTCCACCGGTACCAGCGGGCCCGGAACCGCCGCAGCCGCTGGGCGGTGTGCACCAGTTGAAGGAGGAAGACCAGGCTGAACCCGAGGGCCGAGGCGACGAGGGTCAACGGCCCCGGCCTCGCGTCCGCGATGTTCAGGAAGCCGGTCAGGACGAAACCGCACTCGACGATGAGGACGACACTCCGGGCGAGCCGGGGCGGTGGGGCACTGAGGCCCAGCGCGCGCACCGCCGCCGACAGGGTGGGATTGCCGCCGACCCCGCCGGTGGCGGTTTCCCCTAAGGAGCGGTCGACCACTGTCTCCGCGCCCGGCGCGGCTGCCTCCATGAAAGCCCCTCACCAGAACGGGATCAAGGAGCGACCAGTGTATGCGGGATCATTGAACTGTAAGTATTAAATGCAGGACTCATGGACCAACTGTGCGATTTTGAGGGACGGTTGGTGACAGTCACGGGGCCGTGCCCAGGACGAAGCCCCCGACGCTCGGCTCCGTCAGCCAGTCCGTGCCGGTGGTGCGGGCGGCCAACTCGACGTCACCGCTCCCCAGCGCGCAGGCGGCCAGGCCCATCGCGGTGCCGATCAGGTACAAGTTCTGGATGACCGCCCCGACGTGCCTCAGCGTCAGCGCGTAGGGGAGCCCGCTGTACTTCCAGGACAGCCGGTGGATGCGCGAGGTGATGGTGATGACCACCGCGGGCGGGTCCGTCAGCCCGGCACTGATCCGCGCTTCCGCGAGCAGCTCCGCCGTCGCCGAGTCCGCCCCGCCGTCGCCGATCTGCACCAGGCAGTGCTCCAGCGGCGCGTAGTAGTGCGTGCCCGGCGGGATGCCGGCGCAGTCCCGGACGGTGAGATAGAACTCCAGCTCGTAGGCGCGGCCCCCGCTGGGGTACGGCCGGTCGGTGTACGCCTCCTCGTGCCGGCCCTCGCCCTGCCGCTCGTGCAGTCCCCGGACCCGCAGCGCCCGGTACAGGAACTCGCCCAGCACGGCGGCGGTGAGCTGCTGCGAGCCGTAGCTCCGGATGCTGTGGCGCCGTTCCACCACGTCGGTCAGCGGCGGGTCCGCGGCCGTCACCTCGCTCAGGGAGGGCCGGGGGAGGGCGATGCGCGGGCCGTCCGGCAGCGGCTTGAGGGCCGGGGCCGGGGGCAGCCGCCCGGCGAGCGGATAGGTCGCGCCGAAGTCCGCGTCGTGCCGGCCGAGCGTGGAACGGCTGTGGAAGAGCAGGTCGACGGCCCCCCACGACAGCAGCGCCGGGTCCCGGTCCTCCGCGAAGCACGGGACCGGGGCACCGCCGCCCCGGCTCTCGTCGTCCCCGCCCGGTCCGCCGCGGTCGGCCGCGGGCGACGGCTGCTCCGCCGCGAGCACCATGCCGGTCCCCAGCAGATGGCCGACGATCTCCGCGACCACCGCCGCGGGCAGCGGCACGGCCGCGGCGATCTCGTCGACCGTGAGCGCGCGGCCGAGCATGCTCACCACCCACGCCGCCTCCGGGCCGTGCAGCACGACCCGGTACAGCGACACCGGCCCCTCCAGCACGAACCCCTCGCCCTCGCTGCGCAGGAACGCGAAGCGGGACAGCCGCACCGGGCGCTGCCGGTCCACGGCGTCCGGCCGGTACCGGGCCGACTGCGCGATCGGCACCACCGACAGCAGGGGCTGGTCGGCGCCCTCCAGCGTCAGAGAGCGCACCACCATGTGCTGCAGCCGGTGCAGCACCATCAGGATCTCGGCCTGCGCACCCGTGACCGTGGCCGTGCGCGCCCCGGGGGAGGAGGGGCGCGCGGAGCCGGCGGCCATCTCCGCCGCCACGTTGGCCAGCGAGATCGGGCCGAGGCTCATCCGCCGCAGCGCCTCGCGGACCAGCGGGCCCGCCCGGTGCAGCCGGGTCTCCCCCCACCGCCCGGAGAGCACCACGGGACTGGTCGGGCCGCCCATGTCCACCAGGACGTCCTCACGGAGCGACCACAAGGCGACGCAGCGCCTTTCGCTCTGCGGTGTCACGACGGTGCTCAACGGCCTCTCGGCGGTCATAGGGGGCTCCTGTGGGGCATGGGGGGACGGCGGTGGGGCGCCGCGTGCAGATGAACAGTCAGAGGAACAAGGGGACGGGATTGAGGTCGTCGTACGGTGTCGGCGCGGACAGCCGGCCCAGCCGCACCGGCACGTCGAACAGCCGGCCGGGCGCGAACCGCGCCCAGAAGTGCCGCAGTCCGGGAACGACCACCTTCACCACCGGGATCCCGATGTCGGGCCTGGTCTGGTCGAGCACCAGCAGGTCCATGCCGTGCCCGCGCAGCAGCTCGACGACGGCGTCGACGTCGTCCCGCAGGTCCGGCCGGTGGTGGAAGGTGAAGTCGGCCGGGCCGCGCGCCGGGAGGGAGGGGTCGGGCAGCAGGTACGGCTGCGTCGTCACGGTCGCCCCCCACCACCAGCCGAGCGGTTCGGGCGCCGTCGTGCCGTAGCCCGTGCCGTCGGGCCGTGCGCCGATCACCGCGGGCAGCAGCTGGTTCATCTCGGTCAGCGCGCGGCGCAGCGCCACCGCCGGGTCGAAGTGCGCCCCGAACCCGAACATGATGTCCTCGGCGGGTTTGTCGGTGCGCCGCGACACCGCCGCGAACACCGGGACGCCCAGGTCGGAGGTGAGGTCCAGGACCCACACCGCACGGTTCATGTGCCGGTACAGGTCGAGGAGTTCGTCGGTCCAGGCGTCGCCGAAGCCGCCGGTGCCGTGCAGCCGCACACCGGGCTGCCGGGTGCGGTTGTACCACCACAGGGCGACGGCGTCCCGCTCCACCAGCTCCAGGAAGCCGTGCAGGATCGCGTCCTCCGGGCTGCTGCCCGCGGCGTTGCCGTTGGAGTCGGCGCGCAGCGAGCGCCGCCCGGCCACCGGCCGGGACGAGCCGTCGGCGGCGCCCGGGAAGTACAGCATGCCGGTCGGCAGCAGCCGCTGCCGCTGCTCGGTGAGCGACCACACGGGCGTCCAGTCGACCGGAGCCCGGTCGTCGAAGGGCTCGGGAACGTACTGGAACGCGTCGTGCAGGGCGTTCCACCGCTCACGGTCGCGGAACTGCCGGGGGGCGAACAACTGGCAGGCGTCCGGGGAGACGGCCACGTCCCCCAGGCCGCGCAGGCTGTCCCTGGTGCGCGGTTCGTCCCCCTGGAGGGTGCCGCTGTACCGCTCCAGCGCCTCGCACATGGCGCTCACCTCGGCGTCCAGCGCGGTGGCGCCCTTGCCGCCGCTGAGGTGACGCAGCCCGGCCCGCAGCCGTGCCAGGTCGGTCGCGCCCAGCGCGGCGTTGCGGCCCGCCAGGTAGCAGTGCAGGCCCGACGGTGCCCGCGGGTCCCTGCGGATCTCCTCGATCACCCCGGTCACCGGGCTGACCAGGTGCGCGTACCGGTCGCGGACCTCCTGCGGGGAGAGCGCCCGGTGCCCGCCGCCCCCGTACGGGGCCTTCGGCCGGGAGACGATGGTCACCGGCCGGCCCACCTGCCGTGCGACGAGGCCGGGGTCACCGCAGTCCGGGCACTGGGGGCGGCGCCGCAGCTCGTGGTGACGGGTCGTCAGGGCGAGCGTGTCCAGGGTCAGGACGGCGGACTGGCCCGGATAGCGGTAGCCGGCCAGCCACTTCGCCGTCTCCAGCGCGGTGAGCTGCGCGGCCGCCGCCGCGGACGGCGGCACCTGCGCGGCCGGCCTGGGCACCGGACCGGTCAGGCCGAGCGCCCGCCGCACCGGTGCCTCGCACAGCCGGTGGCCGCGCAGCCGGTGCGCCAGACACGACCAGCAGGGACCGGAGTCCGGCTGGAACACCGGGCCCACCCACGTGGTGGAACCACCGGGCCGGGACAGCAGCCAGGGCCGCCCCGTGGCCCGGTGCAGGGCGTCGATCTCCCGCAGTTCGGGGTTCAGGTAGTCGTCGCACACGACGAGGGACAGCGGGGCGAGGTCGTTCCCGGCCACACGGTGCGCGCCGTGGGCCCCGCCGTCCGCGGCCACCGCGAGTCCCGCGGCCCGGCACGCCTCCAGCACCCCCTCGGCGTTCGCCCCGCCCACCGTGAGGATCTCCAGCCGGGCGCCGGCCAGCCGGCGCAGCGCCACCGTGCCGTCCAGTCCGGCCAGCTCCCAGAACGCGCGGGCCGGCCGGCCCGCCTCCGCGGGGCCGCCGGTGACCGCGACCGGCGTCGAGTAGCCCACCAGACCGGCCTGCGCGAGCCGCCCGATCAGCCGGCCGACCTGCTCGGGCGGTATCTCGGGGGCCGCGTCCCGCAGCAGCGACGGCAGGTCCCTGGTGCCGTCCAGCAGGGGCACCAGGGCCTCGATGTGATCGCCCTGCAGCGCGGTCACCCCCCGGTCGGACAGGAGGTACGCGGCGTCGTCGGCGACGACCTCCGCCCTCAGGTGACTGCGGAACCCCACGAGCCGCGGATCGTGCGTTCTCGGCGGGTGCGCCGGACGCTCACCGAAGACCGCGGTCACCGCACGACCCTCCGGCTGCCGGGCCCCGACGCCGTGGACCGGGCCTGCGGGGACACGTCATCGGTCAGGCAGAAGCAGAGGAACGCGTGCGCGGTCGTCGGCTGGGAGAGCTCCTCGATGGTCAGGTCGCCCAACGGGTTCTCGGGCAGCGAGGGCGGCAGCTGCCCCTGGGCGAGCGTGACGCCGAACTCGTCGAGCACGGATGTGGCGTCCACCTGGTAGCGCCGGGACAGCTCCGGCTCCAGCCACGCCCGTGCCACCAGTTCCATGAAGCGCAGTTCCTGGCCGGGCAGCCGGTCGTCGAGTCCCCCGGTCTGGTCCGTGGCGCGGGTACCGTCGAGAGTGGGAATAACGCCTTCGTGCACGTTGCCCTCCGCAATGACCTGTGGATGGATCGGAAGTCGCCGTGATCGGACCGGCAGACAGGATTCTTCGGGCAGCGGGGTCGTCACCGACAGTGTTCCCCTCACGCCTCCCATGTGAATTCGTCATGGGTCACCGCCTCCGTAATTCACGCGGCAGCGATGAAGCGCTCACTGGGGCGGCGCGGGCCACCGTGCCACTGTGGAGCGCTCGGAAACGCTAGCCGAGCGGTTTTGGCTGGAGGGAGAACCACAATGGAGGTCCGGGTCCTGGGGCCGCTCGTCGCCCAGCTCGACCACACGTCCGTAGTGCCCAGCGCGGCCAAGCCCCGCCAGGTGCTCGCCCTGCTGGCGCTGCACGCCGGCCAGGTCGTGACCGTGTCCACCCTGCTCGACGAACTGTGGGGGGACGCGCCGCCACGCACCGCGCCCGCGACCCTCCAGACGTACATCCGGCAGCTGCGCCGCCGACTGGCCACGGCGCTGGGCCCGACCGCGGTGCGCGGCCCCAAGGACGTCCTGTGCACGCGGTACGGCGGCTACGCGCTCGACGTGGCCGGCGCCTATGACGCGACGGAGTTCCAGCGGCTGTCCGCGGCGGGGCAGACCGCCCTGCGCGAGGGATCCGTCCGGGAGGCGTCCGTCCTGCTGCACCAGGCGCTCGCGCTGTGGCGCGGCCCCGCCCTGGCCGACGTGCAGATCGGCCGGGCGCTGGAGGTGGAGACGGTACGGCTGGAGGAGACCAGGCTGGGCGCGCTCGACGCCAGGATCGAGGCGGACCTGCGGCTCGGCCGGCACGCCGCGCTGCTCGGGGAGCTGACCGCCCTGGCCGCGCAGCACCCCCTGCACGAGACCGTGCACGCGCAGCTGATGCTGGCGCTGTACCGCTGCGGCCGGCCCTCCCACGCTCTCGGCATCTACCAGAGGCTGCGCCAGTGCCTCATCCGTGAGCTGGCGTTGGAGCCGTCGACGCGGCTGCAGCGGCTGCACCAGGCCATCCTGCGGGCCGACCCCGTCCTGGAGTCCCCCGAACCGGCCGTGTCCGACGGCCCCGCGTCGCGCGTCAGGCCGCTGACCCCCGCCTCGGTCTGACCCGCGCCCCGCCCCGGTCCGTCCCCCCCCACAGCCCTCCCGGTCCGCCCCCCCACAGCCTCGGTCTGCCCCCCACCGCCCCGCCGCGGGCTCCCGGTCGCCCCGTGGCCCGTGGCCGGTGGCCGGTGGCCGATGGCGGGTGGCCGGTGGCCGTGCGGGCGATCGGGACGTTCCTCCCTCTTCGGGCCCTGTCGTGGTTTGGCGGCCCTTAAGCGCCGCTCCCGACGCTGTGGGCACTGCGGGGGCTGGTCACCTGGTGGCCACCGCGTGACGAGAGGAGTTCCGGGGCACTATGACGCGATATCTGAGACGCGGTGGCACACGCCACGACGGTCGCCTGCGCATGTTCTGCTTCCCCTACGCGGGTGGCGGCGCCTCCGCCTACGCGGGCTGGCAGCGGTGGCTGGGATCCGGCGTGGAGGTGCTGCCGGTGCAGTTGCCCGGCCGTGAGGGCCGGATGGCGGAGCCGCGCTTCACCGACCTCCCCGCGCTCGTCGCGGACCTGGACCGGGAACTCGGCGAGGAACTCGACGGCCCGCACGTGCTGTACGGGCACAGCATGGGCGCCCTCGTGGCGTTCGCCCTGGCCCAGTACCGCCGTGCCCGCGGCGAACGGCTGCCCCTCGCGCTGCTCCTCGGCGCGCACCGCGCCCCGCACCTGCCCGCCCCGCCCCTCACCCACGGCTACGTGGCGGACGACATGGAACTCATGCGCGGGCTGTCCGCGCTGGGAGGTCTGCCCCGGGTGCTGCTGGACCGCCCGGAATGGCTGGCGGCGCTGCTGCCCGTCGTCCGGGGCGACCTGATGCTCTGTGAGGGCGCCGGGAGCGTGGACCGCACCCCGCTGCCGATCCCGCTGCACACCTTCGCCGGCGCGGAGGACCGGCTGGTGACCGTCCCCGAGGTGCGGGAATGGTCGCTCTACTCCACGGTGCACTGCGAGACCGTGGTGGTGCCGGGCGGCCACTTCTACATCAGGGAGCAGGAGAGCGCCTTCCTCGACCGGCTCACGGAGGTCCTGAGCCGGTACACCGACATCGCCGACCTGCTCGGCATGGACCTGGTGGGGGCGCCGAGCGACTGACCCTCCTGCGGCGGTCCGGGCCCTGCGGAGCCCGAGGCCGCCGGCGGGCACCGGGCACACAGCGGCCGCCTCCCCTCCCGAACTCGCGGAGGGGAGGCGGCCGTTCGCGTGTGACGGGCCGTCCGCCCGAGGGGCAGCCCCCCGCGCGCCGGGTCCGCCGGTGCGCCCGAGCTACGGCTCGCCGTACGCCTACACGGTCGTTGGGCACGCCGCGCGCCCACCCGGTCGTTGGGCACGCCGCACGCCGCACGCCGCACGCCGCACGCCGCACGCCGCACGCCGCACGCCGCACGCCGCACGCCACCGGGATGCCGTCGGCGGGGTGTAGTCGTCGGGGTGGCTCAGCCGACGGGCGTCCGTCCCGCCGGGGCCGGGGTCTTCGGAGCCCGGCCTCCCGGTGCCGGGGTTCCGGGGGCTCCGGTGCCGTCGGCCCGCGCTCCCGCCCCGCCGGACGTGCCGCCGACCGCCGCGCGGCCCGGCATCAGCAGGGCGGCGACCACCGAGCCGACCGCCACGCCGGCCGCCGCCACGGTCAGGCCGACCCCGGCGGCGTGGTCGAAGGCCGACCTCGCGGCCGCGGCGAGCACCTGTCCCGCGTCGCCTCCGGTGCGTTCGGCGAGGGCCAGGGCGCTCTCCAGTGTGCGCCGCGCCGCCCGTGGCCGGCCTGCGTCGGTCATCGCGTCCGTGTAGCTGTGGGCCAGCACGCTGCCGACCACGGCGACGCCCAGCGCGTTGCCGAACTCCTGCATCGTCATGTCCAGCGAACCCGTCGCCCCCGACCGCTCCGGCGGCACCAGCGACATCACCACGTCCGTGGTGGGCCCCATCGCGAGCCCGAAGCCGATGCCCGCGAGGACCAGCCCGGCGAGGACGGGCGCGTAGCCCTCGCCCACCCGGCCGAGGACCAGCACCCCCGCCGCCCCGAGCGCCAGACCCACGGCGACACTGCCGCCGGGTCCGGCCCGGCGGACCAGCGCGGGGCACACCACCGTGCCGAGCAGCACGGCGAACGCCACCGGCATCACGGCGAGACCGGCGCGCAGCGGCCCGTAGCCGAAGGCGAACTGCAGCCGCTGGGTGAGCACGAACAGTGTGCCCGCCAGACCGAACATCAGCAGCAGGATGCTCACGCTCGCCCCGATGAACGGCGCCCGCCGCAGCAGCGCGAAGTCCACCATCGGGGAGGGGTGCCGGCGTTCCCACAGCACGAAGCAGACGCCCGCGACGGCGGCCACGGTGAAGCCGGTGACCGGCCCCGTGGAGGTCCAGCCGTGCTTCGCCGCCTGGATCGTCCCGAAGACCAGCCCCACCATGGCGCCCGTGCCGAGCAGCGCGCCCACCGGGTCGGGGCGGCGCGGCGAGGGATCGGCGGACTCCGGCAGCAGCAGCGCGCCGGCGACCAGCACCACGGCCACCGGCACCAGGTTCACCAGGAAGATCGAGCCCCACCAGAAGTGGCTGACCAGGGCGCCGCCGACCACCGGACCGGCCGCCACCCCCAGCGCGGAGCAGCCGCTCCACACACCGATCGCCCGCGCCCGTTCGGCCGGCGGGAAGACGTCGACGAGGACGGCGAGCGTGCCGGGCATGATGCACGCGGCACCCAGCCCCATCAGCACCCGCGCCCCGATCAGCTGGCCGGTGCCGTCGGCGGTCATCCCGACCAGCGAACCCACGCCGAAGACGGTGGTCCCGAGCAGGGTCGCCCGCTTGTGGCCGTACCGGTCGGAGAGCGTTCCGGCGGTCAGCAACGCCCCGGCGAGGGCCAGGGCGTAGCCGTCCACGATGAACTGGATCTGGCCGACGTCGGCGTCCAGGCTCCGCATCATCTGCGGGATGGCCACGTTGAGCAGGCCGTTGTTGAGCACGATCGCGAACAGGGCGAGGGAGAGCACACCGAGGATCCACCAGCGGCGGGGATCCGCGGTCTCGGTGCCGGTCATGGGTTCGGTCCTCCGTCGGTGGCGGGCACAGCGGTCCCCGCCACCCTCACGGGCCCCGCTGAAGGGGGACTTGCGGCGGGTGCCGTCGCCCCGTGCCGTGCCGCCGTCCGCTCAAGCCGCGCTTCAGCGCCGCTCCCTACGGTCCGGGCGGTGCTGCCCTCGGGTGAGCGGCGGCGAACACCGAAGGAGGTGCCATGGAGCTCCCGGTTCGGCTGCGGCAGGCCCGCTCCGCACTACTGCTGATCTTCCTCGTCCACGGCGCGGTCTTCGCCCTGCTGGTCACCCGCATCCCGGCGATCCAGGACCGGTACGGACTCAGCGACGGCGAGCTGCCGCTGGCCCTCGCGGCCGTCCCGGTCCTGGCCGGCGTCGGCACGGTCACCGCCGCGCGGGTGGTCCGCCGGGTCCCCCCGCACGTCGTGGTGCGGGTCGTGCAGCCGCTGATCTGCCTGGCGCTGGTTGGGGTGGGCGCGGGCGAGGCCGTCTGGCAGCTCGCCGTCTGCCTGGTGGCCTTCGGGCTGCTGGTGGGCGCCATGGAGGCGAGCCTGAACATGACCGGCGTGGGCATCCAGCGCGGCTACGGCCGCAGCATCATGCTGGGCTTCCACGGCGCCGCGAGCCTCGGCGGCATCCTCGGCGCGGCCCTGTCCTGGGCCGGGGCCCACTGGCACCTCTCCCTGTTCACCGTGTTCGCCTCGTCGGTCGTCATGCTGCTCCCCGCCGCGGTGGCGGCCGGCCCCCGCCTCGGCGCGCGGCCGGCCGGCACCGCCACCACGAGCGGGGCCCCGTCCGGCGCCCCGACCGCCGCCCCGTCCGACGCCGGGACGGCCCCGGCGCGGCCGGCCGGCCGGCGTGGCGTCCCCTGGAAGCCGCTGCTGCCGCTCTGCCTGATCATGGCCGTGTCCGTCGTCGCCGACTCCACCGCGACGAACTGGAGCGCCAAGTTCCTGGAGGACACCCTGCACAGCTCGGAGGCGATGGCGACCGTCCCGTACGGCCTCTACATGGTGGCGACCCTGCTGGGCCGCGCGCTCGGCGACGGCTGGGTGCAGCGGTGGGGGGCGGCGGCCGTGGTCCGGGCGGGCGCCGTGCTCGCCGCCCTGGGGTTCGCCGTCGTCGCCGCGGCGCCGGAACCCTTGACCGCCGTCCTCGGTTTCGCCGTGCTCGGCGTCGGACTGTCCGTCATCATCCCGCAGGCCCTGGTCATCGGCGCGCAGCGGCTGCCGGGGGCCGAGGACACCGCCGTGGCACGCGTCAGCCTCTTCAACTACGTCGGCTTCCTGGTCGGCCCGCCCCTGGTCGGGGCCGTCGGAGCCGCCGTCTCCTACCGCGCGGCCATGTGCGTGCCGCTGCTGCTCGTGCTGGGCGTCCTGCTCGTGGCCCGTTCCCTGACCGCGCCGGACCCGGCCGGATCCGCCGCCCGCGTCCCGCGCCCGGAGGCGCCCCGGACCACCGTCGGCTGACGGCGCCCCGCGTCCCCCGGCGCGGCGCCCGCCCGGACGTGCCCCGGCTGCCCGCACGGCAGCCGGGGCACACGCGTTCCCACCCCGCGCGCGTTCCCGCTCCGCTCCCGCGATCCCGTTCCCACCCCCGCGCACGCCTCCGCCTCCGCCCCCGCGCACGCCCCCGCCCCCGCCCCCGCTCCCGCGCGGGCCGTCCCCCCGCCGTTTCGAACGCGCGCGTGCCGTCGTCCCCGAGCCGTTCCCCGCGCCCGCCGCGCCCGCCCCCGGTCTTTAGCCGGGCCAAAGCGGCAGGGCCGACGATCCCCGCAGGGCGGATCCCAGGAGCCCGGCCGTGCGGCCCGGCTGCCCGGTCATCCATGGGTGAGCCAACCGACGATGGGAGAACCATGCGCTGGGAAAGCGTTTACGTGGCGGGGACGGGGGCCTGGCTCCCCGAACCGTTCTCCGCCCGCGCCGCCGTGGAGGCGGGTGAGTACGACCCCGAGCAGTTCGAGGCGGACGGCCTGCTGTCCGTCCGGGTGGCCGGTGAGGACGTCCCGCCACCCGACATGGCCGTGCAGGCCGCCACCACCGCGCTGAAGCGGTCCGCTCTGGCCCCGGAGACCGTGCGTCTGCTGCTGCACAACTACGTCTGGTTCCAGGGCCAGACCATGTGGCCCGTGGCCTCGTACGTCGCCGACCACGCCGTCCACTGGGGCGTGCCGGCGTTCGAGGTGAAGCAGGAGTGCAACGCGGCCGTCGGCTCCCTGGAGCTGGCGGCCCGGCAGCTGACCACCGAGCAGGACGAGGCCGCGGTGGTGCTCACCACCGCCGACCGCTTCGCCGAGCCGCTCATCAACCGCTGGAGCGCGGAGGCGGGCCTCGTCTACGCCGACGGCGGCACCGCCCTGGTCCTCTCCAACCGCGACGGCTTCGCCCGCGTCCTGTCGACCGTGACCCGCGCCGACAACCGCATGGAGGCGCTGGCCAGGGGAGCGGGCCTCACCCCGCTGCCCACCCAGGAGCCCTACGACCACGCCGGCCGCTTCGCCCACTACCTGCGCTCCCGCGGCGGCAACATCCGCGAGGCCACCGACCGGCTGGTCGCCATGGTCAAGGGCGCCGTCGACGACGCCCTGGCCGAGGCCGGGACCACGCCCGACGAGCTGGCCCACGCCGTCATCCCGACCGGCGGCCGCAGCAAGATGCAGTGGCAGGCCGAGCAGTTGCTGGGTGTGCCCGAGGAGCGCACCACCTGGGAGTTCGGGCGTCGCACCGGACACCTCGGCGCCGGCGACCAGTTCGCCGCGCTGAACGACCTCGCCGAGACCGGGGCCCTGCGTCCGGGCGACCGCGTGCTGATGCTCTCCGCGGGCCCCGGCACCGCCAGTTGCGCCGTCCTGGAGATCCTCCGCACACCGGGCTGGGCGACCCCGGCCGCCGATCCGCAGACACCCGAGGAGCAGCGATGACCGCGACCGTGATCGGAACCTTCCCCGGCACGGCACTGATCGACAACGCCGTGGGCACCGACACCGCCCCCCGCGTCGACAACGCCGCGGAGGTGTTCCTCACCGCCGCCGTCGCCCGGCGGCCCGACGCCCCCGCCGTGCGGGACCGCTACGGCGTGTGGACGTACGCCGAACTCGACGCCGCCGCCGACTCCTTCGCCAGGGAGCTGCGCCGCCGCGGCATCCGGCCCGGCGACCGGGTGCTCGCCCGCGTCGACAGCGTCAAGGAGTTCACCGCCCTGCTGTACGGCACCTGGCGCAGCGGCGCCGTCCTGGTGCCGATCAACCCGGGCATGAAGGCGTTCCACCTCCAGGCGGTGCTCGCCGACTCCGAGCCCTCCCTGATCGTCGTCGACGCCGCCGAACGCGCGGGCGCCGAGGGCCTGACGTGGCCCGCCGAGGTGCCGGTCGCCGTCGTGTCGGAACTGGACCTGTCGGGACCGGCCGACCCGGCCGCCCGCACCGGGACCGAGGTGCCCGCCGACCGGCTCGCCCTGCTCATCTACACCTCCGGCAGCACCTCGGCGCCCAAGGCGGTGGCCTGCCCGCACGGCCCCGTCGCGTTCGCCGCCCGCGCCATCGCCGCCCGGCTGGACTACCGCGCCGACGACGTCGTCCTGACCGCCGTCCCGCTCTCCTTCGACTACGGCCTCTACCAGATCCTGCTGAGCGCGCTCGCCGGCGCCGAACTCCTGCTGTCCGGGCCCGCCGACCACGCCCGGCTCCTCGGCTTCGCCCGCGACCACGGGGCGACCGTCGTGCCGCTGGTCCCGTCGCTCGGCGAACTCCTCGTCAAGCTCGCCTCCCGCGACCCCCGGCCCACCCGGATCCGCCTGTTCACCAACACCGGCGCCGCCCTCAACGCCCCCCTCATCGCCACCCTGCGCGAGACGTTCCCCGGCGCGTCGGTGGCCCCCATGTACGGCACCACCGAGTGCAAGCGCATCACCATCCTGGAGCCCGACGGCGACCTGGCCCGCCCCGGCTCGGTCGGGCCCGCCCTGCCCGGCACCGAGGTGCTCGTCGTCGACGACGAGGGCCGGCCGCTGCCGACCGGGGAGACCGGCGAGATCGTGGTGCGCGGCCCGCACGTGATGGCCGGCTACTGGCGGGCCCCGGAGCAGACCGCGCTGCGCTTCCGGCCCGGCGCGGACGGCGGCCCGGTCACCCTGCACACCGGTGACTACGGCCGCCTCGACGCCGACGGCCACGTCTACTTCCAGGGCCGCCGGGACGACCTGTTCAAGCGGCGCGGCTCGCGCATGAGTTCCGTCGAGATCGAGGCCGCCGTCCTCGACATCGACGGCGTGCGGGAGGCGGCGCTGCTCGTCCCGGAGGAGGACCGCGACATGGTCCTCTTCGTCGTCGGCGAGACCCCGGACGTCACCGGCGAGCAGGTGCTGGCCCGGCTCGGGGACCGCCTGGAGGCCGCCAAGGTACCGGACGTGTGCCACGTGCTGCCCGCGCTCCCGCTCACCCCCAACGGCAAGACCGACCGCAAGGAGCTGCGCCGACGGCTCATGGAGGGCACCGATGGCCACTGACCACGACCGCACCGGGCACCCCGCCGACGACCTGACGGCCCGCCGGCTGGTCGAGCGGTACGGCAGCCCCCTCTACGTCTACGACCTGGCCCGGGTGCGCGCCGCGCTGGAGGACCTGCGGGCCGCGCTGCCCCAGCCGTGCCGCGTCTACTACTCCCTGAAGGCCAACTCCCATCCCGATCTCGTCGCCGAGCTGCGCCGGGGCGGGGCCCGCGCCGAGGTCACCTCGCGCGGGGAACTCGCCGCGGCCCTGGAAGCGGGCCACCCGGCGGCGGAACTGATGTACTCCGGTCCCGGCAAGGTGCCCGCGGAGCTCGACGAGGCGATCGCGGCGGGGATGCGCACCTTCTCCGCCGAGTCCTTCGGCGACCTGGAGCGCATCGGCGCCGCCGCCGACGCCCAGGGCGTCACCGCGGACTGCGTCCTGCGGATCAACGCCGCCGGGGCGCCCGGCCAGGCCGGGCTGCGGATGACCGGCGGCCCGTCCCAGTTCGGCTTCGACCTCGACGACCTGGCCGAGCACGGGGCGAGGCTCCTGGTGAAGGGAGTCCGGATCGTCGGGATGCACTTCTTCCCGCTCACCAACTCCCGCGACGAGGACGGCCTCATCGCCGAACTCGCCCAGAGCGTGCGCACCGCCGCCCAGCTCCGCGAGGAACTCGGTATCCCCCTGCACCTGCTGGACCTCGGCGGAGGCTTCGCCGCCCCGTACGCGACGCCCGGCGAGCGGCCCGTGTACGGGAGGCTGCGCACGGCCCTGACCGCCGTGCTCGACGAGCACCTGCCGGGCTGGCGGGACGGCGAACCGGTGATCGCCTTCGAGTCCGGGCGCCACCTCGTCGGCGACAGCGGCCGGCTGGTGACCACCGTCACCGACGTGAAGAACAGCCGCGGCAACACCTACGCGGTGCTCGACTCCGGCATCAACCACCTCGGCGGCCTCTCGGGCCTCGGCCGGCTGCTGCCCCTGTCCGCCCGGCCGCTGGCGGACACCGGCCGGCCCGCGGACCCGGCCGACGACCTGACCGACGACCTGACCGACGGCGCCGAGGACCGCGAACCGGTCACCGTGACCCTCGCCGGCCCGCTGTGCACCCCCGCCGACATCCTCGCCCGCGCGGCCGAACTGCCCGGACTGCGCGCGGGCGACCTGCTGGCCTTCCCCAACGTGGGCGCCTACGGCCTCTCCGCCAGCCTGCTCGGTTTCCTCGGCCACCCGGCGCCCGCCGAGATCGTCGTGGACGGCGGCGAGACCGTCTCCGCCACCCGCCTGGCCCTGCGCCGCCACGGCGTCGCACCCCTCACCGGATCCCGTACGGAGGACCTCACCACCATGAACGAGACGACCACCCGGACGGCGCCCGCCGCAGCGGACGCACCGGCCGCGCCCTGGGACGCGACGTTCGAGACGCTGCTCCTGGAGGCCCTGCCCCGGCTCGCCGCCAAGGGCGGACTGCGGCCCGACACCAGCCTCAAGGCGGCGGGCCTCGACTCGCTCGCCATGGTGGAGGTCCTGGTCCGCGTGGAGGAGACGTACGGCATCGCCGTCCCCGACTCCGAGCTGGCGGCCGACACCTTCGCCACCCCCGCCTCGCTGTGGCGCGTGGTGGCCGCCCTGCGGGAGCAGTCCGTCGGATCGGCCTGACCCCCCAGCGGCCGGAGAGGAGACCTCATGCAGTGGGACAGTGTGTACGTCGCGGGGACGGGGGTGTGGCTGGGCGAACCCGAGTACGCCCGGTCGGCCGTGGAGTCCGGCGCGTACGACGCGGAGCAGTACGCGGCGGACGAGATCGTCTCCGTGTCCGTCGCCGACGAGTCCATGGCCCCGCCGGACATGGCCGTCCACGCCGCGACGACCGCGCTCAAGCGGTCCGGGGTGGACGTGGCGGACGTGGATCTGCTGATCCACAGCGGCATCTGGTTCCAGGGCGTCGAGATGTGGCCCGCCGCCTCCTACGTGGCCGGCCACGCGCTGCGCCGGGGCGTGCCCGCCTTCGGGCTGGAGCAGGAGTGCAACGGCGGCCTCGGCGCGCTGGAGATCGCGGCCCGCCAGGTCGCCGCGCGCCCGGACGGCGGAGCCGCGATGGTCACCACCGCGGACCGCTTCGGGGCGCCCCTGGTGCGCCGCTGGAGCAGCGAGCCCGGATTCGTCTACGGCGACGGCGCCACCGCGCTGCTGCTGTCCGCGCGGGGCGGCTTCGCCCGTCTGCTGTCCACGGCCACCGGCGCCGACAACTCGCTGGAGGCCGTGGTGCGGGGCCCCGGACTGCGTCCCCTGCCGTCCGGTGAACCACTGGACCTGCTGGGCCGGGTGGGGCACTACATGCGCGCCCACGGCGGTGTCCGGGAGGCCACCGAGCGCGTCGCGGCGGTGGTGAACGCCGTCGTGGACACCGTGCTGGCCGACGCCGGCATGGCCAGGACGGACGTGGACCGGGTGGTGGCCCTCGCCAGCGGGCGCAGCCGGCTGGAGTGGCAGGTGCCGCAACTGCTGGGCATCCCCGTGGAACGCGCCACCTGGGAGTTCGCCCGCACGGTGGGCCATCTGGGCGCCGGCGACCAGATCGCCGGGTTCAACGACCTGCTGGAGCGCCGGGAGCTGGCCGCGGGCGACCGGGTGCTGCTCGTCGGCGGCGGCTCCGGCTTCAGCTGCACCTGCGCCGTCGTCGAGATCCTCGACGTACCGCGGTGGGAGCCGCTGCGCGGTCCGGGCGGTGCCGGGCCGGCAGACGCGTGACCGGGTGCGCGGGCGGGAAGGATCCGCCCGCCACCTGCGGCTTCAGCGCCACTCCAGCGGCCCGCCGCATACTGCGTTGTTCGATCGCTCGTGGCGTACGGCCGGGGCCGGAGCGTACGGCCCGCACGGCCGGCCCGGGCCGTACGCCTCGACACCGAGGAGAGATACATGGTGATGACCGAGTCCACCGGCGCCACGAGGAGTTCCGCGCCCTTACCGCTGCGCGTCGCCTGGGGCGTGCTGGCTGCCTTCCTGCTGCTCTGGGACGTCTTCGAGGTGCTCAAGCACATGGGCTGGGTGATCCCGGGGGCCGCCCTCGGCGCCGCCCTGCCCTTCCTCGGCCGGCTGGCCGGGCTGGGCCGGCCCCACGAGCCGGGTCAGCTCGCTCCCCGGGCCGTACCCCTGCACAACCTCCTGAACCGGGCCGTGATCCCGTTCGCGATCATGGTCGTCTTCTCCTTCCTCGGGGACGGCCCCGAGGACATCGCGGCCCCCTTCACCTTCGGCATGAGCTGGCTCACCTCCATCGCGTTCGCCCGCGCCCTCGGCTTCGGCCTGCGGACACCGGACGGCTGGCAGCGCTGAACCCGCCACGGTCCCAGGCCCGCCGCCCTTCCCCCGGGGCCGCGGGCCTTTTCCGTGCGCGTCCGACGCCCTTGGGGGCCGTCCGTGCGCGCCCCCGCCGGTACAGGGAGCCTTTATCGCTGCACAAGGCGCTCCTGCGACTGTCGGCTGGCAGCCCGACACGTCTGTGAACCGAAGTAGCCCTGGAGGCCACACCGATGGACACCGCCTCAGTGCCCCCCGCCGGGACCGGGACCGACAGCGAGACCGAGTACGAGTACCCCTTCCACCGTCCGTCCGCGGTGGAGGTGCCCCCCGTCTACGAGGAACTGCGCGCCAAGTGCCCCGTGGCCAAGGTGAGGCTGCCCAGCGGCGACGAGGGCTACGTCGTCAGCCGGTACGACGACGCCCGCGTCGTGCTGGCCGACCCCAGGTTCAGCCGGGCGGCGATGCTGGCCGAGGGCGCCCCCCGCCTCACCGCGGCCCCGCCCATGCCCGGCAGCCTGTTCACCATGGACCCGCCCGAGCACACCCGGGTGCGCAGGCTCGTCTCCCGCGAGTTCACCGCCCGCCGCGTGCAGAACCTCCGCCCGCGCATCCAGCAGCTGACCGACGAGCTGCTGGACGAGATGGAGGAGCTGTCCCCGCCGGTCGACCTCAACCCGGTCTTCGCCTTCCCCCTGCCGGTGATGGTCATCTGCGAACTGCTCGGCGTGCCCTTCGAGGACCGGGACCGCTTCCGCGGCTGGTCCGACGCGTTCGTCTCCCTCACGGCGCACACCGCCGACGAGGTGATGGAACAGCGGATGTCGATGGTCCAGTACCTCGCCCAGCTGGTCCAGCGCAAGCGCGAGGAGCCCGCCGACGACCTCATGAGCGCCCTGGTCGCCGTGCACGACGACGACGGCGACCGGCTCAGCGAGCACGAGCTGATCACCATGGGCATCACCCTGCTGGTCGCCGGCCACGAGACCACGGTCAGCATGATCGGCAAGTGCGTCCTGACCCTGCTGCGCCACCCCGAGCACCTGGCCGCCCTGCGTGAGCACCCCGAGAGCATCGACCACGTGGTGGAGGAGCTGCTGCGGATCAACCCCATCGGTGACGGCGGCCCGTTCCGCGTCACCCTGGAGGACGTCGAGATCGCCGGCACCACCATCCCCAAGGGCAGCGGTGTCATCGCGGCCGTCGCCTCCGCCAACCAGGACCCGGAGCGCTTCGGGGCGGACTCCGGTGCCTTCGACCCGGCGCGGCCCTCGGCCGGCGCCCACCTGGCGCTCGGCCACGGCGCGCACTTCTGCCTGGGCGCGGCCCTGGCCCGCGCGGAGCTGCAGATCGCCGTCTCCTCGCTGATCCGCCGCTTCCCCCGGCTGGCCCTGGCCGACGACGTCGACAACCTCAGCCTCACCAGCGGCATGATGGTGCACGCCCTGAGCCGGATGCCCGTCACCTGGTGACCTCCGCCGGTGATCGCCGGCCCACAGACCGCTGCCCGGGTCCCCTCCGAGGGACCCGGGCAGCGGTCTGCGGCGGTGCGCCCGTTCAGGGGCGGCTGGCCGGCTGCCGCACCACCCGCGGGGCCACGACCGGCCCCGGCTCCTGCACCTGGAAGTACGCCCTGGCCAGCACCTTCTGCTGGAGCGCACGGTTGCGGTCCACCACCCGGTACAGGGACCGGCGGGCCAGACCGCCGAGCCGCCCGTCGAGCGCGAACAGCCGCTCCTGGCGCAGCTGGAGGGCGCGGGAACGGCGTACGGCCTCCTCCCGCGACGCCTGGAACGTCTCGCCGGCCCTCACCAGCGCGGCCGCGCTGTCGTCGGCGAGCGCCTCACCGACCAGCGGTGCCAGCGTCACCGCGTCGATGATGGCGTGGTTGACGCCCTGGCCGAGGATCGGCGTCAGGGTGTGCGCCGCGTCGCCCATGAGGATCAGACCCGGCATGGACCAGCGGGGCACGACCGTGGTGAAGATGTCCAGCATCGAGGTGTCCGACCAGGCCCGCACCTCCTTGCGCACGGTGTCCGACAGCTCCGGGGCGAGCCGGTCCAGCCGCTCGTGCAGCGCGCCCAGCCCCTGGGCGCGCAGGTCCTTCAGGCCCCCCTTCGGGATGTTGAGGCCCACGCGGACGCTGTCCGGATGGGTCGGGATGAACAGCCCGTGCTCACCGCCCCGGATGCGGATGCGGTACGTGTGGCTGTCCCACTCGTCGGGGAAGGGCAGCCGCAGCCAGATGACGTCCCGGTCAAGCGGCTGCTTCTCGTACGCCAGCCCGGACATCTCCCGGACCTTGCTGAACCGTCCGTCGGCCGCGACCGTCAGCGCGGCCCGCACGACCAGCTCGCCGTCGGGGGTGCGGGCGCGCACCCCGGTGACCGGGCCGCTGTCGCCCTGCTCGCGCAACAGGCCGACGGCGGTGGCGGACTGACGCAGCGTGAAGCCCGGGTGCGCCCGCCCCGCGTCGGCCAGGGCGGACAGCAGAGCGGGCTGCGGCAGCTCCACCGGGTAGGGGTGGGGGTAGCGGAAGTCGGAGAAGTCGACGCCCAGCACGGTGCTGCCGGAGTCGACGATCTCCATGTGGTGCATCTGCGCATAGGTTCCGTCGAGCCGGTCGAGCAGACCGAGCCGGTCCAGCAGCCACACCGAGTCCGGGGAGACCGACTCGCCGCGGAAGGACCGGTTGAAGTGTCCGCTCTGCTCCAGAACCACCACCGACACGGAACGCTTGGCGAGCTCCACGGCCAGAGTGAGCCCGGCCGGCCCCCCTCCGACCACGCACACCTGTGCGGTCAGCTCTGCTGTCATCGTTTTTGCTGCCTCTCCAGCGGAGTCATGGTCGGTCGATGGTGGGACCGCGGGCTAAAGCTCCCCTTGCAGCGACCGCCCCGCGCCCGGTCACCCGGACACGCCCCTGACGCCGGACGACTCGACCCTGGTCCGCAACGCGTCCGTGAGGTGGCGGAACCCCTGCTCGGACGGGGTGATGATCGAATCCGTGAACGGCACCAGCAGCCCGCTGAACCGTTCCGTCTGCACCACGTGGGTGCCGCCGTCGCGCGGGATCAGCTCGAAGCTGTGCACCCCGTCGAAGACACCGGGCACGCCGAGCCGGCCGCGCCAGCGCAGCAGCCGCCCCGGCTCGCTCTCCAGCACGGTCGGCCGGAACACCATCTCCCGCCCGCTGCCGGGCAGTCGGAAACGCAGGGTGAGCCGGGCGCCCGGCTCGGCCCGGCCGGCGGCCTCGACGAGGAAGGGGTTCCACTCGTGGAACCGCTCGAAGTCGGTGAGCACCGACCACACCCGGTCGACACTGCTGCGGATGTGCACGGCGGACGAGATACGGCGCATGGCATTCCTTCCGGGACGGACTGCGGTGAACACGGGCACGACGAAGGCCCCGTACGGCCGTGCCGACGTGCGCTCGGGACCTCGTACGGACGAAGGGGGCGGGACGGGACCGGGGCACCGGGCCGGAGGTACGGAGGCGAGGGCAGGGGGCAGGGCGAGCCGTGAAGGCGCTCGGGAGGCCGACGGTACCGGCCGGGCCGCGACCGGCGCGGTCCACGGCGCCGCGGCTCCAGTGCCGCATCAGGCAACGTTCGCCCCGTCGCGACGCCCGGCACGCACTCCCGCCGCACCGGGCACAAGCCCGAGTACATCCCGTACGAGGACGTACGCCCGGCACGCCGGGAGCACGCACCGGACGCCGCTCCTTGACAGGCGAACGTTGCCTGCCGCGGCACCAGCACGACCTCAGCGCCGGTCAGCACGGTCCTCTCCGGACGCTTCAGTGAGAATCCAGCGCCCTGCCCGACGCTTGGCATACGCGTCCCGCCCCCCACGGGCGCGAAGGAAGGAAAACCCATGTTCTCGGCTCTGGGCTCGGCCCTGCACCGCCGGCGGATCGCCGTGCTCCTGCTGACCCTCCTGGTCACGGCCCTGGCCACCGTGTACGGCGGCACCGTGTCGGAGAAGCTCTCCAACGGGCTGTCCGACTACGACGATCCGGGCGGCGGCAACGTCGCGGCCCGCGAGATCATCGAGCGGGCCACCGGCATCGACCCCCAGCAGGGCCATCTGCTGCTGGTCCGCACCGACGAGCGGCTCGACAAGGACACCGCCGCGCCGAAGGCCGTCACGGCCGCCGCGGCGCTCCTGCGGTCCCGACCCGAGGTCGAGCAGGTGGTCGACTACACCTCCCCCGACGGCGCCGCGCTCATCTCCCGCGACGGACGCAGCACCGTGGTCGTCGGCGCCACCGGCTCCATGACGGACCAGGAGAGCGCCCGCGCCGTGGAGCGGCTCCAGAAGGCCATCGACGACGATCCCGCGCTGCGCGGCCGCACCTGGCTGGGCGGCGCCACACCCGGCCACGTCCAGGTGGCCGAGGTCTCCGACACCGACCTGGCCCAGGCCGAACTCCTCGCCACCCCGGTCATCCTGGTGGTGCTCTTCCTGGTCTTCCGCGGGCTGGTCGCCGCCCTGATCCCCCTGCTGGGCGGCATCGTCTCGCTGCTGCTCACCATGGCGGGCCTGCGCGTCGCCACCGAGTTCATGAACGTCTCCACCGGCGCGATGAGCCTCGCCTTCGCCCTCGGCCTCGGTCTGTCCATCGACTTCGGGCTGCTGCTCGTCTCCCGCTACCGCGAGGAACTCGCCGAGCGCGGACCCGGGGCCGAGGCCGTGCTGCGGACCGTCGCCACCGCCGGCCGCACCGTGCTGTTCAGCTCCCTCACCGTGGCCGCCGCCCTCGCCGCGCTGATCGCGTTCCCGCAGCCCTACCTGCGGTCCATGGGACTGGCCGGCGTCATCACCGTGGTGTCGGCGGCCCTGTTCGCGCTCCTCGGACTGCCCCCGCTGCTCGCGCTGCTGGGCAAGCGGGTCAACTCCCTCGCCCCGCGCCGCTGGCAGCGCCACTCCGGTGCCGCCCGCGCCACCGAGGGACGCTGGTACCGCGTCGCACAGGCCGTGATGCGCCGCCCCGCGGTGTTCGCGCTCGCCGCCACGGCCGTACTGCTGGTGATCGCCTCGCCGCTGCTGGGCGTGCGCTTCACCGGAGTCGACCCCACCCTCCTGCCCGAGGAGACCAGCGCGGGCCGGGTCGCCGCCGTGCTCGACGAGGACTACGACGCGAGGGCCACCTCGCCCCTGCAGATCGTGCTGGAGACCGACGGCGCCCCGGACACGGCGCGGCTCGCCGACTACACCGAGCGGATCGGCGCCGTCCCCGGCGTCAGGTCGGTGGGCACCCCCGTCGAACTCGACGACCGGTACTGGGAGATCGACGCCGTCCTCGCCGAGGACCCCCTGACCGACTCGTCGATGGACGCCGTCGAAGCCGTCCAGGACCTGGCCGCCCCGTACCCCGCCCGCCACACCGGCCGCACCGCCGACTTCCTGGCGCAGCGCGCGAGCATCGCCGACAGCCTGCCCCGGGCCGGCGCCATCCTGGTCGTCGTCACGCTGCTGCTCCTCTTCGCCTTCTCCGGCTCGGTGGTGCTGCCCCTGAAGGCCCTCGTGATGAACCTGCTGTCCACCAGCGCCGCCTTCGGTTTCCTGGTGTGGGTGTTCCAGGACGGCAACCTCGGCTTCTCCGCGCAGACCGGGCTGGAGGCCACCACACCCGTCCTGGTCTTCGCGCTCGCGTTCGGACTGTCCACGGACTACAACGTCTTCCTGCTGAGCCGGATCAAGGAGGCCAGGTCCCAGGGCCTGGACAACCGCGAGGCCGTCGCCCAGGGCCTGTCCCGCACCGGTGGCATCGTCACCTCGGCCGCCGTCCTGTTCTGCATCCCGGTGGGCGCGCTCGCGCTGTCCCGGCTGGTGTTCATCCAGGAACTGGGCCTCGGCGCGGCGTTCGCCGTCCTCATCGACGCGACGGTGGTACGCGCCTTCCTCGTCCCTTCCCTCATGGCCCTCCTCGGCGCCGCCAACTGGTGGGCCCCGGGCCCTCTGCGCGCCCTGCACCGCGCGCTGCGCCTCGACCGGATGGAACACGCCGCCGAGGACGCCCCCGCCACCACGCCGGCCTCCGACAGGACGGCCACACCGGTCGGCTGACACGGTGCCGGCCGGCGCCCGTCGGCCGGCGACCGTCGGACCGAACCGGGAAAGCCCGGGACCCACTGACCACGGCCCCCGCGTCGGCGCCCCGCACAGGGGCGCACCGGCCGGGGGCCGTGGTGTCCGCCGTCCGCCGTCCGCCGTCGTCCACGGGGTGTGCCGTTCGCCGCGGGCCCTCCCGCGCCGTGCCGGTCAACCCGCTGTCGTGGGCGTCAGCCCCAGGTCCACCGCGGCCCTGCGCAGGGCGTCCGTCACCGCCGCGACCAGGGGATCGGGGCCCGAGCGGGAGGCCCGGTGGACCGCGGCGATGCGGCGGTGGCCCGCCACGGGTGCCGACGGGAGCGAGACCGTCTCGGCGGGCGCCCCGGCGAGAGCCAGGGTCGGGACGACCGCGGCGCCGAGACCCGCCCGGACCAGGGCGAGCACGGTCGGGAACTCCCGGCCGACATGGGCGCACCGCGCGGTGAAGCCGTACTCGGCGGAGATGCGCTCCAGGGCCCGGCCGCACGCGGTGCCGGGCGGCGCCGCGACCCAGGGACGCTCGGCGAGGTCACGCACCGAGCGGGGCGGCGGTGACCAGTCCGCCGGGGTGATCACCCGGTACTCGTCGTCGGCGACGGCCGTCGACTCCAGGTCGCGCCCCTGCCCGGCGGGGTCGGGATCCGCGCGGTCGTACTCGACGACCAGCAGGTCCAGGCCCCCGGTGCGCAGCTCCCGCAGGGCGTCGGGGCCCTCCGCCTCGATGACGCGCGGCTCCAGGCCAGGATGGGTGCGGGCGAGAGCGGCGAGGGCCGGGACCAGGAGGTGGCACACCGCCGAGGAGAACGCGGCGACGGCCACCGGGCCGGTCGCCCGGCCGCTCAGTTCGGCGAGCTCGCGGCGCGCCTCGGCCAGCTCCTGCTCGATGCGTTCGGCGCGTGCCGCCAGCAGCCGCCCCGCCGGGGTCAGCCCGGCCCGGCGGCGCGAGCGGTCCACCAGCGGACGGCCGACCTCCCGCTCCAGCTGCGCGAGATGCTGTGAGACGGCCGACGGCGTCAGATGCAGCACCTTCGCCGCGTCCACCACCCCGCCGCGCAGCGCCACGGCACGCAGGACGCGCAGACGGCGGGGGTCGAGTTCCATAAGCGGCACTGTAGCTGTGCTTCAGTAATCCTTGCTTGTGGTGAAGTGCGGCTGCAGGGAGGATCGGGCCATGAGCGAGAACGACGAGCAGTGGCGGGTCCGGTTCGACGCCGAGGTGACCTTCGGCAACGGCGGCGGACTGCGGACGCGGGGCTTCCTGCTGGACGTGCCCGGACCGGAGATCGGTGACGCGGAACTGGCCGAGCTGTTCGTCCGGCATCTCGGACTGCTCATGGTCGACACGGTGCGGGTCAGCGGCCGGGAGGCGGTGCGGGAGCCGCACAAGGGGTCACGCGGCACCGGCGGCGAGGGCCGCCGGACCGCGGACGGCACGGAGAGCGGCGCGCGCGGCTCGGACGCCGAGCGCGGGCGGGACGGCCGCCGGATCGTCGACCTCAGCCACACCATCCGGCACGGGATGACCACGTACCCCGGACTGCCCGGCCCCGAGATCGGCGAGCACCTCACACGGGAGGCGTCCCGTGACCACTACGCGCCCGGCACCGAGTTCGCCATCGGCCGCATCACGATGGTCTCCAACACGGGCACCTACCTGGACAGCCCCTTCCACCGCTTCGGCGGCGGACACGACCTGGCCGGGCTGCCGATCGGCACGTTCGCCGACCTCGACGGCGTCGTCGTCCGCGTCCACGACGCCGGAGGCCGGGCGGTCGACCGCGCCGCGCTGCTGCCGTACGACGTCACGGGGCGGGCCGTACTGATCCACACCGGATGGGACCGGCACTGGGGCACCGAGCGGTACGGCCACGGCCACCCCTACCTGACGGCGGACGCCGTGGCCTGGCTGGTCGACCGGCGGGCGGCCCTGGTCGGCATCGACTCCCTCAACATCGACGACACCGACGACGGCACCCGCCCCGCCCACACCGGACTCCTCGCCGCCGGCATCCCCGTCGTGGAGCACCTGCGCGGCCTGGACCGCCTTCCGCCGCAGGGCTTCCGCTTCCACGCCGCACCGCCGCCCGTCGAGGGAATGGGCACCTTCCCGGTGCGGGCGTACGCGCTCCTCGACGCAGCCGATAGGGCCGGGTGAGAGGCGTGCGCGAGGCGTGAACCGGCGGCCGGGCACGGGTGGGTCAGAGCCGTGTGGCCGTGCGGACCAGCCCGGCGAGGGCGAGGGAGCGGCTGTGCGCGGGCCAGGCGATGTGCGTGACGACGGGGGGTGCGTCGGTCAGCGGGACGGCGGTGTGCTCGGCCCACAGCCAGGCACGGGCGGAGTCGGGGAAGACGGCCACGGTACGTCCGAGGGCGATCAGCTGGGCGAGCTGTGTCAGGTCGTGGATCTCGGGGCCCGGTCCGGGCGGGTACGTGCCGTTGCGGGGCCAGCGGGCGAGCGGAAGGCCGGGGATGTCGCGGACGTCGTCCAGGGCCAGCGTGCTGTGCGCGGCGAGGGGGTGCCCGGCGGGCAGGATGGCGATCTGCCCCTCCGTCGTCAGTTCCTCGCTGTCGAACCCGGCAAGGGAGTTGAACGGTGCGTGCATGAGCGCCACATCGGCGCGGCCGTCGCGCAGCATCGCTTCCTGCTCGCACGTGCCGCTCGGCAGCACCTCTATCTCGGCGGCGTCGGGGTCGGCCGCGTAGGCGTCGAGGAGCTTGTGCAGCAGCTCGTGAGACGCGCCGGCCTTCACCGCCAGCACCAGACGACTGCGGGGACCGCCCGGCCTGTCGGCGCCGGCGGCACGACGGGTGCGGCGAGCGGCGGCGGTGGTCGCGTCGAGGGCTGCGCGGCCCTCGTGCAGCAGCATCTCTCCGGCGTCGGTCAGCCAGACGCCGCGGCGGTTGCGTCTCAGCAGACAGACGCCGAGGCGCCGCTCGAGCTGCTGGATCGCCCGGGACAGCGGCGGCTGGGCCATGCCGAGGCGCTGGGCGGCGCGGCCGAAGTGCAGTTCCTCGGCGACGGTGATGAAGTACCTCAGCTCGCGGGTCTCCAACATCTCCATGGTCACAGGGTACTTGGGTGATACCTAACAGGTATGACAGGGCACCGTATCGGTATTGGATGCCCCGCTCGTCCGCGAGCGAGCATCGACGGCATGAGCGAAACCACCGACTCCCCCTCCGTTTCCCTGCCCGGCGGCACCTGGACCCTGGGCGATCTGACCGTCACCCGCTTCGGCTACGGCGCCATGCAGCTCGCCGGCCCCGGGGTCATGGGCCCGCCTGCCGACCGCGACGGCGCGCTCGCCGTCCTGCGCGAGGCCGCCGGCCTCGGCATCACGCACATGGACACCGCCGGCGCGTACGGCCCCCGTGTCACCAACCAGCTGATCCGTGAAGCGCTGCACCCCTACTCCGCATCGCTGCACATCGTGACCAAAGTGGGTGCGGTCCGCGATCAGCAGGGCGGCTGGCCCCCGGCCCGGCGGCCCGAGGACCTGCGCCGTGCCGTCCACGAGAACCTCGAGGACCTCGGCCTCGCCGCGCTCGATGTCGTCAATCTCCGGCTCGGCAACGCTCAGGGTCCCCGGCCGGGCTCGCTCGCCGAGCCCTTCGAGACCCTCGTCGAACTGCGGCAGCAGGGCCTGATCAGGCACCTCGGAGTGAGCAACGCGACGGCGGAACAGGTCGCCGAGGCGCAGACGATCGCGCCGATCGTGTGTGTGCAGAACATGTACAACCTCGCCCACCGCCAGGACGACGAGCTGATCGACGACCTCGCCGACCAGGGCATCGCCTACGTGCCCTTCTTCCCGCTCGGCGGCTTCTCCCCGCTGCAGTCCACGGCGCTTTCCGCCGTGGCCACCCGGCTGGACGCGACGCCGATGTCGGTCGCCCTGGCCTGGCTGCTGCGGCGGTCGCCGAACATCCTGCTCATTCCCGGCACCTCGTCGGTGGCGCACCTGCGCGAGAACGTCGTCGGCGCGGGGCTCTCGCTCTCCGACGAGGACCTTGCCGAGTTGGACGAGATCGGCCGCCAGGACACAGCCCGGCCGCGAGCGGAATGAAGACGAAGGGGCGGCTCCGCCTCGGGCCCCGTCGCCGCGGCCGGGCGGACCGGTGGCCCGCAGGGGGGCGTGTTGGGCGCCCGCCGCCGGCGGCCGGGCACTCAGGCGGTACGGCGTGCGGCCCAGACGGTGCGTTCGGTGCGCACGGCGAGATCGTCGCGGCGCAGGATGCTGTGCGCGCCGCCGATGTCGAGCAGCCGGTCGATCGCGGCCAGGTCCTCGGCCGGGAGTGCGTCGGCCACGCTCCGGCGCATGCGCTGCAGGCTGCCGAGGGCGTAGGCGCCGACCGCCTTGTTGTCGGAGCCTGGGATGTTCACGGCGACAGTGAGTTCGCCCTCGACGGCGAACCCTGCCTCGACCAGCTTCAGCCCCCAGTCGGCACCGCGGTGGGGGACGTGCTCGGCGTGGAGGCGACTGCTCGCCTCGTGGCAGCGCTCCTCCAGGCCGGGCCGGTCCTCCGGGGCGTCCTCGGGCAGGAACCGGGGGAAGCCGGACAGTTCCACCACGGCGAACAGTCCGCCCGGCGGGAGCAGGTCGTGGACGTGGCGCAGGGCACGGTCGGGACGGGCCGCGTGGTGCAACGAGGCTGATGCCCAGACCAGGTCCGGCGCGCCGAGGTCGGGCCAGTCGGCCTCGTCGAGATCGGCCTGAACGGTACGCACGTGCCCCTCCACGCCCCGGGCCCGCGCCTTCTCCCGCAGGCGCTGGAGGTGTCCGGCCGAGATGTCGACCGCCGTGATGTGGGCGCCGGGGAAACGGTCGAGGAGCGTGAAGGTGCCCGCCCCGGTGCCGCATCCCAGGTCCACGATCCGGCCGGGTGGTTCCTGAACCGGCAGCCACCGGGCGAGGGCGGCGGTGTGCTCGGCCAGAACCTGTGCGTCCAGGTCGAGGATCTCCGCCTGCCCGTCGACGTCATGCCGGTGGTGGCCAGGGAGGGAGGTCTGCGGGTGTGTGTGGGTCATGGCCCGACGCTACGGCGATCACGCACGCGGGGCGTCCTGGCTTCCCGTATCGGCAACGAGACGGCGGTGCGGAGTGCCGGACGCGCAAGACGCCACTCCTCAGCGGGCCGACGGTCCCGTGCGGGAGCCTTCTCAAGCGTGGTCGCCGCTGTCGGCGCGTGGGGTGTCGCGCTGGTGGCCGCGGCGGGCGTCGCGATCGAAGATGCCCAGGATCTCGCAGGGTCCGCCCTCGGCGCCGATGGCGTGCGGCAGCATCGTGGGGAACTCGGCGGCCTGGTTCGTCTCGACGCGAAAGCGCCGGTTGCCCAGCAGGAGCACCGCGGTGCCGGACAGGACCACGAGCCATTCGCGGCCCGGGTGGGCACGCATGCGCGAGGGATGGTCCTGGGGCGGCTCGGTCATCCGCTGGCGCACGACACTCATACCGGGGTCGCCCTTGACGGGCCAGCGCATCAGCCCGTGCGCACTGTCGATCATGGGACTGGTGACGACGTCGTCGGAGGCGGTCTCCACCAACTGGTCCAGAGAGGTGTCCAGAGCGCGGGCCAGGGCGACCAACTGGTCCAGCGCGAGACGCCGTCGGCCGTTCTCGATGCGGGAGAGCGTGGACTGACTGAACCTGGCGCGGTCGGCCAGTTCCTCCAGGGACCAGCCCTGCGCCACCCGCAAAGCACGGATGCGTTTGCGTACGAGGCTGTCCAACTCGCTGTCGCCTTGCGTCATGGGCAACATCGTATGCCCTTCCCGCAAGACGGGATTAGCGTCCTGCGCAGAGGCACGACGCCGCCGCCCGACAGCCGCCCGGCGCGCGCCCACCGATCTCCAGCCCGATCCCGGCGGCCGGACACGGGTCCGCCGCTGCCTCCGCATGTCTTCCCGAGAGGAATCCATGAGTACGAACCAGCCCGCACCAGCCGCAGCCGACGGTGCCGACCACGCCGGCGGTGCGCCGGACGCGCGTCAGCTGCGCGCCGTCCTGATCGCGGTCTGTGTCGCGTTGATGGCGGTCATCGCCTCGGTGTCCGGACTGAACGTCGCGCAGCCCGACCTGGCCGTCGAGTTCGGCGCCTCGCAGGCCACCGTCCTGTGGATCATCAACATCTACACGCTCACCCTGGCCGCCCTGCTGCTGCCGCTCGGCGCCATCGGTGACCGGCTGGGCCGCAAGCCCATGCTGATCACCGGCCTGGTCGTCTTCGGCGTCGCCGGCGCGACGGCTGGGCTCGCCCCATCGGCCGACGTCATGATCGGCGCGCGCCTGCTCAGCGGCATCGGCGCGGCGATGATCATGCCCATCACCCTCGCTGTGATCACTTCCACCTTCCCGGAGGAGGAGCGCGGCAAGGCGATCGGCGTGTGGACCGGCGTCGCCGGAGGCGGCGGCATCCTGGGCATGTTCCTCTCCGCCGCACTGGTGGACGTCGCCAGCTGGCGCTACCTGTTCATCCTGCCCGTCGCGCTGGCCGTCGTCGCACTCGCCATGGCGGTGCGCTCGGTGCCCAACTCCAGCGAGCACCCGGACCACCCCTTCGACACCGTCGGCGCACTGGCCTCCGCCGTCACCGTCGTCGGCCTCATCTTCGTCCTCCAGGAAGGCCCCGAGCACGGCTGGAGCGCCCCCGCCACCCTGACCGGTCTCGCCGTCGGTCTCCTCGCCGGTGTCTTCTTCGTGGTCCGGGAGCTGCGCCGCGGGGACGCCGCTCTGCTGGACGTCCGCCTGTTCCGCGACCGTGGCCTGGCCGGCGGATCGATCACGCTGCTGACCCTCTTCGGCGTCCAAGCGGGAATCTTCGTCGTCCTCTTCCCGTTCTTCCAGGCCGTCCTGGGCTGGTCGGGCCTGCTGTCCACGCTCGCGCTGATGCCCATGGCCGCGGCGATGATGACCACCTCGGGCCTGGCCCCCGCACTGGCCGCCCGCATCGGCTCCCGCTCCACCATGGCCACGGGGATCGCGCTGGCCGGTGCCGGTTTGGCGCTGATGGCCCTCATCGTCTCCGCCGACGGCGGATACCTGTCGATCCTGCCCGGCATGCTCGCCATGGGCATCGGCATGGGCCTGTCGATGACCCCGTCCACCGAGGCCATCACCGGCTCCCTGCCACGTGAGAGGCAGGGGGTCGCCTCCGCCCTCAACGACGTCACCCGTGAGTTCGGCACCGCCCTGGGCGTCGCCCTGCTCGGCGCACTGCTGTCCTCCGGATACCGCAGCGCCATCGACGGCAGGCTCGACGGCGTTCCCCGGGACGCCGCGGACACCGCACGCGCAGGTGTCGCGAACGCCGTCGAGGCGGTGGGCGGTACAGGGCCCCACGCGCGGGAACTGGCGCAAGCCGCGCGGGAGTCCTTCGTCGACGGTTGGCAGCAGGCCATGTGGGCGGGGGTGGTGGTCATGGGCGGCCTGCTCCTCTACATCCTCGCCCGCGGCCCGAAGGACACCGTCCCCGCGGCCGGAACCCGCGCGGAGGCCGCCGAGGCTCTGTCGTCCCGGTGACCCCGCGGAGGTGTCCTCGGCGGGCGCGCCTGCCGGCGAACGACCGTCCGCCGACCCTCGCACCGTGAGCGCGAACCCGTGTGGTGAGCCACGGACTACCGCGTGGATACAGGCCGGAAGGAGTGTCCAGTGCCGCGACGGGCAACGTTTGCCCCGTCGCGACGCCCGGCTCGCACTCCCGCCGCACCGGGCGCAAGCCCGAGTACGTCCCGTACGAGGACGTGCGCCCGGCACGCCGAGAGCACGCACAAACGCCGCTCCTCGACGGGCAGACGTTGCCTGCCGCGGCACCAGGCTGAGCCGGTGACCGCCCTCGACATCCAGCACGTGGACGGTGCCGCCGGCGACGAGCAGCTCGAAGCCTGGCGGTACGTCCACAACACGATCATCCCCGCGCACCTCCTCTCCCTGGCCGACGTCCGCGAGCGCGCCGCCCGCAACCACCTCGAACTGGCCTACGCGGAAGGCGAGTTGATCGGCAACTCCACGGTCCGTCCGCCCGCCGGGGCCGACGCCGCGGCCATGGTCGCCGCCCGCGTCCTCGCCGCGCACCGCGGTCGCGGCCACGGCGGGCACCTGTACGAACGGGCGCTCCTGAAGGCACGTGAACTGGGCGCACGGGTCATCGAGACCTGCGTCCTGGAGTCCACCGAGGACGGCCTCCGCTTCGCCGAGAGGCACGGCTTCGTACAGACCGAGCGCTACCGACTGGACGGCGACCCGACCTGGGGGATCGACCTGCGGCTGGCCGGGTAGCTCCGCCGCCGGAGCGGCCCGGCCGTCGGGCTCACGACGAGCACGCCCGGCTCACAGCGGGCACGCCCGGCTCACTACGAGCACGCCCGGCTCACAGCGCGCCCGCGAGATCCAGTGCCGCCACGTAGCCGAAGGTCATCGCGGGCCCGATCGTCGAGCCCGCGCCCGCGTAACTGCGGCCCATCACCGCGGCGCTGGCGTTGCCCGCCGCGTACAGGCCGCGGATCACCGAGCCGTCCGGGCGCAGGACCCGGGCCCGGGCGTCGGTGAGCAGCCCGCCCTTGGTGCCGAGGTCGCCGGGGACGATGCGCAGGGCGTAGTACGGCGGCAGCCACAGCGGCGCCAGACAGGAGTTGGGCCGCACGGACGGGTCCGTGTAGTAGTGGTCGTAGGCGCTGTCGCCGCGCCCGAAGTCGGGGTCGTCGCCCTGCCGGGCCTGGGAGTTGAAGCGGTCGACGGTGGCGCGCAGCGCGCCCGCGGGGACGCCGATCGCGGAGGCGAGCGCGTCCAGCGACCACGCCTTGTGGACGGCCCCGGCGTCGTACCACTCGGCGGGGAACGGCAGCGCCGGCACGATGTCCTTGAACAGGTACCGGTTGCGGTAGTTCTGGTCGACGACCAGCCAGGCCGGGATGTGGCGGGCGGACGGGGTGTCGCGCTCGTACATCGTGTGGACGACATCGCTGTACGGCCCGGCCTCGTTGACGAACCGGGCGCCCGCCGCGTTGACCAACAGGCCACCGGGGAGCGTGCGTTCGGCGAGGCAGAACCACGGCTGCCCCGGGGTGGCGACGGCCGGCCCCCACCAGGCGTCGTCCATCAGAGCCACGTCGGCGCCCGCGCGCTGCCCGGCGCGGATGCCGTCGCCGGTGTTCTCCTTCGCGCCCACGGACCAGTGCGCGACGGGCTGCTCCTGGTACTGCTCGCGCATGGCGGCGTTGTGCTCGAAGCCCCCGGAGCCGACGACGACGCCGCGCCGGGCCCGCAGCAGCCCCGGGGCGCCGTCGCGGGTGACGACGGCCCCGGTGACCGCCCCGTTCTCGAGGTGCAGGTCGGTCAGCGGGGTGTCGAGCCACACCGGTACGCCGGCGGAGAGGAGGCCGGCGCGCAGTCCGCCCGCCAGGGCCTGGCCCATGGTGAGCGGCTTCTGCCCGAGCAGTGCCGCCCTGGTCCCCCGCGCGAGGCACTCGGCGGCGACGGCGACTCCCTTGGCGCTCACGGCGGTCAGGGCGAGCCACTTGTAGTCGGCGCTGAAGACGACCATGCCGGGCGGGGTGGCCAGGTACGGCGGGTTCAGCCGGGCGAGTTCGGCGCCCAGCACGTTCCCGTCGAGCTGGTCGGGCTCGATGGAGCGGCCGTTCGGCAGCCCGCCGGGCAACTCCGGGTAGTAGTCGCTGTACCCCTCCATCCAGCGGAACCTGAGCGGGCTGTTCGCCATGACGAAGGAGAGCATGGCGGGGCCGTGGTCCAGGAACGCCTTCTGCCGGTCTGCCGGGACGTCGTCGCCGACCACGGCCGCGAGGTACCGGGCGGCCTTGGCCGGGGTGTCGGGCACACCGGCGGCCTTGATGACGCTGTTGTTGGGCAGCCAGATCCCCGCGCCGGACCGGGCCGCCGACCCCCCGAAGGTCGGCGCCTTCTCCACGACGACGCAGCTCAGCCCCTTGCTGGCCGCCGTCAGCGCGGCGGTCATCCCGGCGGCACCGGAGCCGATGACGACGACGTCGTAGGTGCCGAGCAGGGGAGGGGCGGCAGCCGGTTCCGCCGCGACGGCCGTACCGCCGAGCCCCCCGGCCGCCACGGCGGCCCCGGCCCCGGCGGCGGCCCCGAGCACACGCCGCCGCGACGGGGCGGCGGCCGGTACGGTCGTACGTCTGTGGGGGTCCGCGCTCTTGGACATGCAGGTCGCTCCAGCCTGGTCAAGGGGTGGGTGGCCGTGCTGCTTCCCCGGGAGGCACACGTGCCCCTGCGTCCCGGGTGGGTGCGGAGCCTCGAATCTGACGGGCGGGCATGGCGAAGTCAAGGCATGCGTCGCGCAGGATGTTCGGTACGAGAGGCCCCCGCGCTTCGGGCGCAGGGCGCAGGTGGCGGCCCCGTGATGTGCACCTGGCCGGATGAGGCGCATCGCCCGATGCCCGGGCCGCCGTCACGCGCTCGAACCGTTTCGGGGGAAGCGCGAACGGGAACGGTCCGGGCAGCGTGGTCCCGGTCCTGACGGACCGAGGGAGGGGGAGCGCTGTGCATGACCTCGCACGGGCACCGGACCACGTCCGGGCGCCCGACGGGCGGCTGCTCCGGGTCGAGTGCTCGGGGGATCCGGCAGGGCGGCCCGTCTTTCTCTTCCACGGCATGCCGGGCAGCCGCGTCGGCCCCCGGCCGCGGCCGATGTTCCTCTACCAGCGGGGGACACGCCTCATCAGCTACGACCGGCCCGGCTACGGAGGGTCCGACCGTCGAGCGGGGCGCCGCGTCGTGGACGCGGTGGAGGACGTGACCGTCGTCGCCGACGCGCTCGGTGTGGACCGGTTCGCGGTGGTGGGCCGTTCCGGGGGCGCCCCGCACGCCCTGGCGTGCGCCGCCCTGCTGCCGCACCGGGTGACGAGGGCCGCGGCCCTCGTCAGCCTCGCGCCCCGTGACGCGACGGGTCTGGACTGGTTCGCGGGCATGGCGCCGTCGAACGTGCGGGACTTCCGCTCGGTGCTCACCGACCCGCAGGGCTTCACCGACCGGCTGATACCGCGTTCCGCCGCGATCCGCTCCGACCCCGCCCGGCTGCTGGAGGACCTCCGCGCGGACCTCACCGACGACGACCGTCTGATCGTCTCCGACAACGGAATCCGCTCCATGCTGCTGCGCAACTACCACGAGGCGGTGCGGTCCTCTCCGTACGGATGGCTCGACGACGCGCTCGCCCTGACCTCGCCCTGGGGCTTCGACCCCGGCGAGATCCGGGTGCCCGTGCTGTGCTGGTTCGGGGCGAAGGACGTCTTCTCCCCGGCGGCCCATTCGACGTGGCTCGCCGCACGCATCCCGCGGGCCACGGCCGTCCTCGAACCGGCCGCCGCCCACTTCGCCTCGCTGCGCGCCCTGCCGACGGTGCTGGGCTGGCTCCTCAAGGGGACGCCCCTGCCCGTGACACCACCGGTCTGAGCCGTGGGGACGCCCGCGGGCCCGGTCAGACCGCCAGCGGCTCCAGGTCGCGGTAGACCCGGCGTTCCCGGGAGACAAGGTTGGAGATGCCGTTGTTCTCGCCCAACTGGCGACTCTGCCGGGTGAGTTCCGCGATGGTCTCCGCGCGCAGGCGCTCCGCCTCCCCGGTCCGGCCGAGCCCCCGCAGCGTCAGGGTGGAGTTGGCGACCACGCCCAGTGCCTCCGGATGGTGCGGGCCCAGTACCTGCTGGAGCGCCGCGCGGGCCGGTTCCTCCAGCATCCACGCCTCCTCGTACCGACCCTGTTCGGCGCAGATGTTGGCGTAGTTGGCCTGGCAGAAGAGCGTGTGCGGATGCCGGTCGCCCAGCACGTCCGCCATCCGGTGCATCACACGCCGGAACACCGCGTCCGCCTCCTCGGCGTCGCCGCAGGCCCAGTGGTAGATGCCGAGGTTGTTGAGCGCGGCCTGCGTGTACGGGTGCTCTTCCCCCGGCACCCGCACGTACTCGGCGAGCGCGTCCAGTGCGAACCTGCGTGCCTCCTCCCGCTCGTCGGCGGCGTACAGATCCGCCGCCCAGTTCAGGTCGCAGGCCAGGGAGTCCGGGGTACGGGTGTCGTACTGCCTCTGGTACTGCCCCCGGGTCGCCCTCGTCAGCCGCTTCGCGTTCTCGAAGTCACCCGCTCGTCTCAGCGACACGGCAAGCGACTTCGCGCAGCTGAGGGTGCCGGGGAAGTTCTTGCCCAGCACCCGTTTGTGCGCCTCGTACGCCTCTGACAGCAGGGCCACCGAGTCCGTGTACCGGCCCACCTCGCGCAGGTCACGGCCGAGACTCGTGGCGGACGACAGGGTGTACGGGTGGTTGGGGCCGAGGACGTCCTTGCGGCGGCCGTAGGTGTCCTGGTCGATGTCCCGGGCGTCGTCGTAGCGGCCGACCATGCGCAGCGCCAGCGCGAGGTTGTTCGCCGCGCTCAGCGTCCGCGGGTGCGACTCGTGGAAGATCTCGCTGAACCCCTGGTGGGCGTCGCGCGCCAGCTCGACCGCGTTGCGGTACTCGCCGAGGGCCGCGCAGTCGCTGGCGAGGGACGAGGTGGTGATGTACGTGTGGGCGTCGGACGGGCCGAGGACGCGGCGCTGGTGTTCCACGAGGTCCTCGTCGATCGTCTTGGCCTCCACGAAACGCCCCTGGGAACGCAGGACGTTGGCGAGCTGGCCCCGCAGGTACAGAAGCTGCCGGTCGTCCTCGCCGAGCGCCGGCCGCCAGTGCGCCAGCAGTTCCTCGGCCAGGCGCTGGGCATCCGGGAAGGCGCCGCGCTTCCAGAGGTAGCGGATGCGGTCGATGAGCAGCCGGCGGGGTTCGACCTCGGTGCAGTCACGGACGTCCGAGGGACGCAGATGCGGCCAGATGGCCTCGAACAGCGGCCACGTCCCGGGGTCGTCGGTGGGCTCGTCGACGTCGGGTCGGGCGCCCGCCAGGACGGTGTGGACGACGTGCCGGGCGCGCCGCTGCTCGTCCACGGTGAGCTGGGAGCGGATCACGGCCTGGACCAGGCGGTGGATCTGCACGCTGCTGCTGACCCGGTCGACCTTGGCGAGGGCCAGCCGGGCTATCTCGCGGATCACCCGGCCCAGCATCAGGTTCTCCTGGAGAGTGGGGTCGACCTTCCGCAGTTCGTCGCGCATCTCCTTGCTGTAGAGCAGCCGGGAGGAGATCGGCTCGGGAGCCATGAACGCGCACAGCTGGAGGAGCCGCACCGAGGCCGGGGAACGTTCCGCCAGACGGGCTATCGAGATGTTCCAGGTCGCGGCCACCGTCATCGGGTAGTCGGTGGGCTGGTTGAGGTCCAGGACGTGCGTGGCCTGCTCGGTGAGTTCGTGCAGGTACTCCTCCACGGGGGTGGCCGTCTCGGCGAGCCAGGCCGCCGCCTGTTCCACGGCCAGCGGAAGGTCACCGACCGCCTCCGCCACCCGGTCGGCCTCCTCGCTGCTGAGTCCGGGCGCACGCAGGGAGAGGTGTTCGATGCTCTCCTGACGGAGGAAGACATCGACGGTCAGCGAGGCGCCCCGGTCGGCCCAGGCCTGATTGCGGGAGGTGACGAGGATGTGCCCGCCACCGCCCGTCGGGAAGAAGGGCGAGAGCACCCCGGGGTCGTCGGCGTTGTCGAAGACCAGCAGCCAGCGCGTGGTCGGCTCTCCCCGGGCCAGCATCTGTACCGCCTCCTGGCTGGCCAGCGCCATGTCGTCGCCGCCGGGCGCCCCGATCCTGGAGCCGAGCAGGGCGAGTGAGTCCACGACGTTGTCGACGTGCTCGGCGGAGATCCACCACACCAGGTCGTAGTCGGCCATGAACCGGTGCACGTATTCCAGAGCCAGCTGGGTCTTGCCCACGCCCCCCAGTCCGAACAGCGCCTGCGGGCGCGGCAGTACGACGGACATGCCGCCGCGGAGCTGCTCGCGCAGTTCGTCGAGGATGACCCCGCGCCCGGTGAAGGTGGTGTTGCGCTGGGGGGCGTTCCAGATGGCCGGTGCCCGCCCCGGGAAGCGGGGGTCGGACGCTCCGGTCGCCACGGGTTCCGCCCGCAGGCCCAGGGCCTCCAGGAGTGCTCTGGCACCGTCCGCCTCCTCCCATCGGTGCAGGTCGACCAGGTCCGGGGTATGGCCGGACGGCCGGACGTCGTCCACGCGCGCGTAGGCGGAGACGGCGGCGAGGGCGCCCTGCGGGGTGGGGGTGAGGACGCGCCGTGCCGGTTCCGCGTTGCGGGACTTCTGGAAGGCGTGCGACAGCAGGAACAGCACACGGGTCTCCGCGCCGGGCCCCTCCTCGGGCACGGTGGCCACGTCGTGCAGGGCCACCCGACAGCCGGCCCGTTTGAGCACGCCCTCGGCCCACTCGGCCCACATACGGTTCTCCGCCGCGTACGCCACGAGGACATGCACCGTCCGCGTCGCCGGTGACTGCCGGGTGAACGCCTCCAGACAGCGCAGCCGGGCCGGTTCGGGCACCGGCGGCAACTGGGTGACCTCGCCGTCGGAGAGCACCGCTGTCAGCCGTTCGAAGGCCGACAGCAGGGAGTTCGCGATGCCGCTCTTGTCGCCGACGGTGGCGAGTGTCTCCTCGTAGGCGTAGTACGGGCGGTAGGGGATCTCGACCGTGCCCCAGTACGCGGTCTGCTCCTCCGGGCTCAGCTCCCGCCCGTCGGCCCCTTTGGGCAGCCCGTCGAACTTCAGCCTGGCCAGTGCCCGACCCGCGTCGACCTTCTCCTTCTCGCCCTCGTCGATCCGCATCGGCACGGGCAGGACGCGGATGCGCCGCTTGCGGTAGCCCGTGGCGACGGTCTGTGCGACGGCGGCGGCGCCGTCCAGTGCCTGGCCGCTGAGCGTGAAGCAGTCGACGAGCACGTCGGGCATCTGGATCGTGCAGATGTCCGCGTTGTCGGACAGGCCCGTGCGACTGTCGATGAACACGTAGTCGTAGGACGCCTTCATGTCGTCGCGCAGCGCGTCCAGGAACAGACCGCCGCCGAGCCGCTCGTAGAAGTTGTCCCACTCGAACGAGGAGACGTGCGCCGAGTACTCCCGGTTCTGCCGTCCGGCGGACAGGAAGTCGAGGGTGCCGCCGTCCGGGAAGGACAGGCCGAACCTCTCGGGTTCGAGGGAGACGGCGTGGTCCTCCACCCGGGCGTAGTCCAGGTGCCAGGGCCCGGGGCGGGGCCCGCCCGTGGTGGCCGCCCAGGAGTAGTCGGTGATGATGTCGATGACTCCGGAGGTCGCGGCCAGGGCGTTGGGGTCGAGGAACGGCTCGAAGAACCGGTGCAGACCCGGCGCCTCCAGGTCCCAGTCGACGGCCAGCACGCGCTTGCCGTTGGCCGCGAGGATCCAGGCCGTGTTGGCGAGGGCCATCGTGCGGCCCGTTCCGCCTTTGTACGAGTAGAAGGTGATGATGCGTCCGCCGGACGGGGCCGTCATGCTTCTCCTCGGGGGTCGGGACCCGCGCTGTACGGCGGGTAGGTGGGGCCCTTCAACCGGGGTTGCTCGAAGTGCGGGCCCTCGGGTGGATGCGCCTCGGCCTTCTTCAGGTACTGCCGGGTCAGATGTGCGACGACGGACGGCAGCACATCGGTGAACGCCTTGAGCGTGGGTACGCCGTTGACCGCGATCCGGAAGTCGGTGCGGCGGCCCCGGTCCAGGATCGACGGGAGGGTGCGCTCCAGTTCGGCCTTGACCTGCTGCCCCTCGTCGCCCTGGCAGGGTGTGTCGGCGCGGTTCCAGGGCACCACCGCCGCCACCCAGGGCTGGGCGGCGGAGTCGAAGGCCTTGAGTCTGCGCCGGCGTTCCTCGTCGAGGACCGACCAGCAGTCGACCAGCAGCAGCGCCGGATGGCCGGACGTGCCGGACCCGGTGTCGGGCTCGGCGTCGGCGCCGCCCGTGGTGAGGTCGGCGGTGACCGGATCCGAGTCGTCGAAGTCGGACACGGTGATCTGGTAGTCCAGCGATCGGATCAGTTCCTCCGCCAGCACGGGCAGCGGCCGTCGCGACTCGTTGTGATAGGGGTTCCACTTCAAGGCGTTGTCGCCGTACGGGTCACTGCCGCGGTGTGCCGGAACGGTGTGGCGGGTGGGTGCGGCCACGCTGACGTGAATCCGGCGGGGCCCGTCTCCGGGTGGCCGGAAGGCGCTCGGCATCGACTCGAACGGGCGGGGGTCGCTGGACGGCAGCGGTGTCTCCTCGGCGATCTGCACGATGCGCTGGGCCAGCATCAGCACGGTCTCGTCGTACTCGTCCCGCAGCCGCTTGAGCTTGATCAGTCCGTAGATCCCGTGGGACAGGTAACGCTCGCCGAAGGCCGTCTGCTCCACCTGGATGTTCCGCACCGACTCCGGGAGCCGATTGAGGTCGACGCGGGTCCACAGCACCGGCACGATGGCCGGAATGTCGCCGCCGCCGGTGTCCCGTGCCTGACGCATACGGTCGGTGAAGGCGAACCATTCCCGACCGCAGTACGGACTGCTGAAGTAGCGCGGGGAGTACAGCGGTACGAAGACCCGGCAGTGCGCGAGGTTCAGACTGAGCTGCTCCGGCCAGCCCGCTCCCGACCGCATCTCCCGGTCGATGAACCCCACGGGGGTGTCGTCGATGGCCGTGAGCTCCAGGATGTCCTTGCACAGGTCCTTGAAGAGCGTGTGCACCCAGTGGTTCGGGTCGCCGCTGCCGGGCCCCGAGGACGGGGTGTGGGCGTAACTCAGGAAGAAGTAGGGCCTGTTGTCCGGAACGACTCGCCCCCGTTCGTACGTGTTCACGTGCCCCCCGCCTCTGGACGCGCTCGTTCCCCCGCCGAAGACTCATGTGGCCGGAGCCAACAATGTGCCTGACCCGTCCGGCCGCCGGATGGCGTTTTTCACGCCAAATCATCCGCGATATGCGGACATGAGCCTGCTCGCCGAGTCGACCGCGTCACGCACACCGATGTGCACGACCCGCCTTCGGGCCCATTCCCGTTCCACGTACAGCTCGCGCGGGACCAGGGCTCCTATCGCGCCGAAGTCCCCGTCGTACAGTTCGAGATCCTCGTACTCGATCCAGTTGCCCTTCTCCTCCACCACGCAGCGGTACGTCCGACGCGCCGGGGGAGGCGTCATCCGGTACTCGGCGAGGTGGAAGGCGCTGCACACCTCGAACCCCACACGCAGAAGCAGTATCCGCGCGTCCGCCTCGTACAGCCTGGCCATGGGCGAGTCCTCACCGAGATGGCAGTGCGGATCGTGGCCGTCGAGCAGTGCCGCGGCGCGTGGGCCGAGGCCGGCGAAGGAGGTCTGCGGATGGGCGCTGCGGACCGCCCCCGGTGTGCTCCGCACGCATTCGGCGAGCGCCCCCATGGACGGGCAGGGGGTCGTGGCCTGCTCGAACGGCAGCACCCCTGCCCGGAACTCGGCCTTCTCCTGCTCCGTCATGCCCTCGACCATGCGGCGGTACTCGCGGGAGGTGTCGGAGTTCTCCGGGGTGAACGCGGGCACCACGAGGGTGCCTTCCGGCCCCAGTGCGCGCAGCAGCACGTCACGTACGGCGGTGGCGCCGGTCCCGGTGCCGCCCAGGGAGGAGTGCACCATGAGGGTGCTTCCCGGGCGGACACCCACCGCGGTCAGCGTGTCCTGAAGCTGGTGCAGAAGGTTCCGAGGGCGAGCGGCATCAGCCATGGAGCGCAACCCATTCCTCTCGTAGTTCCTGGACCACGTACGTTCCATTCTCGGTGAGTTCGCCTGCGGAGGGTCCTGCCAGGAGATCGAGTGCGTGCCGGGCCCGTCGCAGTTCCTCGTCGGCGGCGAACCGGTCCGGCCCCGTGGCCGCCCTGCCGAGGCTGGCGCTCGCCTCGTCGAGGAGGCGGCCCGCACGGGTACCGGGTACATGGAGGTCCGCCACCTGGCGCAGTGCGGCGAGACGCGCCCGCCGCGCCAGCAGGGGGAGTTCACGGACGATCTCCTCGGGTTCGACGTCGACGGCCAGGCCCAGCGCGTCGGGCGCTGACGCGCTGAGCTCCAGCCCGCAGCCCGCTCGGAGGGGGGTGACGGTGGTCGCGAAGAGGACGTGGGAGGCGTCGCGCAGACCGGGGTGGCGCTCGTCCAGTACGTCGTGGGCGGTCCGCAGCCGTTTGCCGAACAGTGTGAGGTCGCTGGGGCTCAGCGGGGCGGCGACCGGTGTGGGGTAGCGGTCCCGGTACGGGTCTGCGTCGTCGATGAGCAGTGTCCGACCGTCGGCCGGGCGCAGCCGTTCCAACGGCCGCCACCGCGCCGACGACCGGGAGCCGCCGTGCTCGGAGGTGCGCCACCGGAAGTCCCCTTCGGCGACCGTGAACTCCACGCGGCCCGGCCGTGGCAGCCGCACGGTCCCGAGCGTCGGGAGGTACACCTCGGTGTCCGGCTCGTCCCAGCCGAGGGTCGTCTCCACTCCCGCGCGGACGGAGGCGGCGACGGCGGTCGCCATGAGCCGGGGCAACCGGCCCCGGGCGTCCGTGGCCCTGAGCAGGGAGGGCCGTAGATAGGGGTGGGAGAGGACCGCGTCGAGCGACACGCCGCTCGTCTCGCCGGTGTCCAGACCCAGCAGCAGCTCCCAGGCGGGGTCCCAGTCGGGGTGGCCGGCGAGGTGCCGGTGCGCGTCGGCGACGAGCAGGCGGCTCAGCTCGGTGTGGGCCCGTCGCAGTTCCTCGATCCCGGTGACGGAGGGGGCCAGGGCGCGCTCGGTGATCCGCTCGGCGACGCCCTCGATGAGGGCCCGGAGATCGGTGCAGAATACGGACGGATTGTCGAACCCGCGTTCGTCGCTGTACCGGTGGGCGTAGAGCCCGCCCCCGCAGGACTCCACGACCGGACAGGCGCGGCACGTCTCGCTCAGCCCGTTCACGCCCTGCTGACGGGCGCGGACGCCGGGATGGTCCGCGAACTCCGCGAAGCTGTGCCGGAAGACGTCGTAGCCGGTGGCCGGGGCACCGTCGTACGCCGTCTTCAGGGAGTCGGCCTGCTCGAACGAGCCGTCCGTCTCGACGACCGCGAGGTCGGACGGAGTCAGCCCCAGGGCCTCGGTGAGGCTGGGGCCGCCGCGGAGTGTGCTGAGCACCGAGTCGAAGGTCCTGACCGGCATGGGCCGTCCTTGTTCCTCCCAGCGGTCGAAGACCCTGAGCAGCCAGTCGGCGTAGGGGGTTCCCTCGCCGTGGCCCGGCGGAGGCGCGGCCCAGGTCGAGTGAGGGAGCAGATAGTCGATCCGGGGCGGCTCCAGCGCGGTCAGCGCGTCATGCACCGCGATCGGGTCGTTCGCCACGTCCACCGTGCACAGCAGCCCTTGGTACAGATGCCGGTACTCCGGGAGGCCCAGCAGGTCGATGGCCCGCAGGACCCGGTCGTAGCTGCTGCGGCCCCGGCGGTCGAGTCTGTGGCGGTCGTTCGAGACCCGGTCGCCGTCCAGGGAGATCCCGATCTTGACGCCGAACTCCCGGAAGACCTCCAGATGGGGCCTGCCCAACTGGACGCCGTTCGTGTGAATGCGCAGGTCAAGCGTCGTGAGCGGCGTCAGTGCGCTCGTGATTTCGGCGCAGACGTCACGCAGCCGGGCCGGGCCGGCGAGCAGGGGTTCGCCTCCGTGCAGGATGACCGTGACCGACTCCGGGGAGGTGTCGGTCACATGGTCGGCCAGTCGGCGGGCGACCTGGCCGACGACGTCCTCGGTGATCACGGTCGGCCGCGCGCGCCAGCTCTGGTCCGCGTGCTCGTACACGTAGCAGTGGTCGCAGGCCAGATCGCATCGGCTGTGCACCTTGAGGACCAGCTGTTGAATCGTCTGCCGGCCGTGAGAGTCCGTCACTTCTCGAACTGTACCGGCGTCGGCCCCTCCGGACCGCTCACAGGCGACCCCAACCTCCTTGTTGATCAAGGAAGTTGGGGTCGGTGAAGGGCTGGGCTCAAACGGCCGAGTTGAACCCCGCGCGCTGCGTCTCGCCCGGGGTGATCAGCCGGTCGGTGGACCGCTGGGCGCGCAGAGCGCGCGCGTCGATCTGCCCGAGGGAGGGCGCCCGCCCGGTGGCCGGCCGAGCCGCGTCCGGTCGGCGCTTCGACGTCGTGAGCGTAGGGTTCATGTCTTTCCCGTCTGGATCAGGGGACCAACGTGCTGTCATCGGTCCCTGGCCGACGAGATCCCGTGGCGAGGGCCTGGTCATTGAGGTTAGGACGACACTGTGGGTGATGTTTCTATCATGCACGCCCTATACCACGCACGCCTCCTGACGTAAAGAGTGCCCTGGGTGTGTGTGCGGACACGGGCGCTCTGGTGCAGTTCTCGAATTGACGAGAGCATGACTGTCCGTGCGGTCTCCAGACATCTGTGCGAGGTCCTGATATGGCTGCCACGCCCGGCCCGAGCACCACAGTGAGTGATCGCGATCTGCCCCCGTTGTTCCACGTGTGCGATCGGCTCGCGCTGGTCCATCAGGGGGAGTCGTTCCGGATCGTGCGGACGCAGCTGTTCGTGCTGCTGCTCGCCACCGCGACCGCCTCGCTCGCGGAGCGGGTGGGGAGCCGGATACCGTCCGCCGTCGCGGCCGTGCTGTACGCCGCGACCATCGCCGTCGGGATCCACGCCTCCCGGCGCCGGGCCCGCGTGCACTGGCAGGCGCACCGCGCCGCCGCCGAGGTCATCAAGTCGCTGGCCTGGCAGTACATGGTGCACGGCGGTCCTTTCCCCGCGCGGCTCACCAACCCCGAGGCCCTCTTCGCGGAGCGGCTGGAGGAGCGGCTGAGCGAGTTGCGCAAGGTGGGGTGGGACGACCCGCGGGACAGCTCCGCCGAACTCGGGCTCGGGCAGATCACTCCCCGGATGCGGGCCGTGCGCGCCAAGCCGTTCGCCGCGCGGCGCGACATCTACCTCAGGGACCGGGTGCTGGAGCAACTGGCCTGGTACGGGGGCAAGGCGGGCCAGGCCCACCAGGCCTCCGTGCGCTGGTCCGGCGTCACCACCACCCTGACCGGGCTGGCCCTGGTCACCGCCGTGCTGCGCGGCCTCGGCGTGATCGGCAGCCGCTGGGACCCGACGGGTGTCCTCAGTGCCGCCGCCGCGGCCGGTGTGGCCTGGCAGGAGGTCCGCCGACACCGCCCCCTCACCTACGCCCACAAGCTCGTCGAACAGGACCTCGACACCCATCGGGTCGCCATGAGCACCACGGTCACCGAGGACGGCTGGGCCGACGCGGTCGCCGAGGCCGAACGCCTGGTCTCCCCCCAGCACACGGACTGGCTCGTGCGGTTCGGGTCCTGAGGGGGCTGAGGGGGCTGAGGGGGCTGAGGGGGCCCGAGAAGGTCTGAGGGGCGCCGGTCCGTACCCGGTCCGGTGGCGGGGGAGCGCGGTGCGGCGGTCCGGCCGGCGGGTCAGGCCCGGCGTGCTCCCGGGCTCCACAGCACCGTCACCGGGACGCCCGTCCGCCGCGCGTACGCGACGATGTCGGCCGTGCCGCCCAGGCCGCGGGCCGGGCCGCCGTCCCAGACGGCGACCATGCGGTCCGCGTGGTCGACGATGTAGCGGCCCGCCGCGTAGTACGCCTCGTCGTGCGTGCGTTCGTAGGGCAGTTCCACGCGTTCCGCGCAGCACTTGAGGAGCCGGCGGTACTCCGCCCGCACCTCGTCGCCGCCCAGGTGGGTCTCGTAGTCCATGCCGGGGATCACGGCCGTCAGCGGGACACCGCAGTCCAGCGCGATCTCCGCGAACACCTGGTCGGCTCCGGCGGCGAGGCTGCTGAGGGCGCGGGCCGACGGCCGGTGGTTCCGCAGTTCCGAGCGGATGCCGGAGCGTACGGCGGACAGGGCGGCGTCCGGGATCTGCCGGTGTCCGGTGATGCCGATCCGGGTCACGGGCCCTGGCATCCCAAGCCTCACCTCCGTGGCCGCGGTCGTCCGACCCACCCTAGCGGCGCGGGACTTCACCGAGAACGACACGTACGGGCGTTCGGTGGGGCGTCGTGGGCTCACGGGGGCGACGGACGGGGACCGGTCCGGTGCCGACCGCCCCCGCGTGCTCCGGATGCTGCCGTCGTCCGGGCCGGACCGGGTCGGGGGGGGGGGGTGACGAGGCCGGGGAGTGATGGTGGATCAGTCGCCGACCGGGTCCAGGGAGATGGGTTCGAGGCGTCCCTCCAGCATCGCGCCGACACCGAGGGCCGCGCAGACGTCCGGCCTCTCCGCGATCGACACCGGCATGCCCGTGGCGTGCCGCAGCATCTGGTCGAAGCCGGGCAGCAGGGCGCTGCCGCCCACCATCATGATCCCGCGGTCGGCGAGATCGGCCACCAGGTCGGGCGGGCAGTCGCGCAGGACCTTGCCGATGCCGTCGACGACCGCCGTCAGCGGGGTCTGGATGGCGTCGCGCACGGCCGCCGTGTCGACCTGCACGGAACGGGCGAGACCCGTCGCCACGTCCAGGCCGTGGATCTCCGTGGACGCGGGACCGTGCGGGGTGAGGCCGTTGCCGGACAGGGCCAGTTGCAGCGGCCGTACCGACTGGCTGGGCAGGGTCAGCTCGTGCCGCAGCCGCAGGTGCTGCACGATCGCGTGGTCGATGGCCTCGCCGCCCACCGGGATGCGCACGGCGTTGACCACCGAGCCCAGCGACAGCACCGCGAGCTGGGTGGCCGCCGCGCCGCACACCATGATCATGGTCGCCTCGGGCTGCTCCACGGGCAGACCGCAGCCGACCGCCGCCGCGATCAGCGTGTCCACCAGCTCCACCCGGCGCGCCCCCAGACCGACCAGTGTCTCGATCGTGGCGCGCTGGGCGAGGGGGTCCGCGTCGTGCGGGGTGCAGGCGGCTGCCCGGAGCACGGGCTTGCGGCGCAGGGTGCGGCGGACCTTGTCGCCGAGCAGCTGGCGCAGCATCCGCTGGGCCATGTCGATGTCCACCACCGTGCCGCCGGACACCGGCCGGGCCACCCGGATGTAGTCGGGCGTCCTGCCCGTCATCTTCTCCGCGAACTCGCCGACCGCGATCAGCGCGCCCGTCCTGGTGTTGACGGCGGCCACGCTCGGCTGGTCCACCACCAGGCCCGCGCCCTTCACGTACACCCGGGTCCGCGCCGCACCCAGGTCGACGGCGAAGTGGCAGCGGCGCAGCTGCTCCAGACTGGCGGTCATGGTCGTCATGGCGGCGGATCCTCCCGAGAGCACGGGCCGTGCGGGCCGCCGGGCGGCGGTTCCCTGGTTCCCTTGCATCGTGCGCGGGCGGGAGACCGGGTGCCCGCTGGGGTGGGCCGGGTGGGGTGCGGCTGGACGGGTGGTTCTGTGACACCCGGTCACCCCGGTCACCCCGGTCACCGGCCGGCCGCCGGACCCGTGATGCCCCTGATCACCCCCAGGTCCACCAAGTCCTGTGGACGGATGCGGAGTTCGTCGGCCGTGGCCCGCACCTGGCTCGCCGGGCGTTTGAGGATCGCCGCGGCCGGTTCGGGGGCGATCACCGAGAAGTAGCTGTCGGGGGTGGCCCACGTGTTGTCGGGGGCGGCGAGGGCCAGGGCGCCGCCCGAGCCGCCCTCTCCGACGACGAGGGTGGTGACGGGGGTGCGGGCGGTGGCGACGGCCGTGAACAGGTCGGCGATTGCGGCGCCCGCGCCCTGGCGTTCCGCCTCGGCGTCGTTCGCCGCGCCGGGGGTGTCGACCAGGGTCAGGACGGGGATGCCGAGCCGGTCGGCCAGGCGGATCAGACGGGCGGCGGTGCGGTAGCCGGCCGGGCGGGTCGCCGTGCCGCACTGGGCCGCGTAGGCGATCGTCCGGCCCTCGTGCTCACCGAAGCCGCACAGCATGCCGGGGTCGGTGCCGCCCGCACGGTCGCCGGAGACGGCCGCGCGGTGCGTGAAGTAGGCGTCCAGGTACGCCTCGGCGCGGGGCCGGTGGGGGGAGCGGGCCCGTTCCACGGCTTCCCAGCCGGTGGCGGGGAGGGGCCGCGGGGCACCCCCGGCCGGGGCCGGGGGGAGCGCGGGCAGGTGCGGCGGGGGCGGGGCCGGGGCCGTCGAGGGGGCGGTCAGGAGGCGCAGCCAGCGGGTCAGGGTCGCGCGGAGGTCCTCGGGGGCCACGATCGCGTCCACGGTGCCCGCGTCCCGCTGTGCCTCGGCCGTGTACGCGGCGGGGTCGGCGTCGGGCGGGCGGACCCGGGAGCCGGCGAAGCCGACCTGCGCGGCGGGGAGCGCGAGGACGACATCGGCACCGGCGCCCAGGGTGGCCCAGCCTCCGCCCGTCGTGGGGTCGCGGAGCACGGCGATCTGGGGGAGGCCCGCCGCACGGGTGAGGGCCGTCTGGCGGGCCACCCGCTGGAGTTGGGTGAGCGCCCGCATGCCCTCCTGCATCCGGCTGCCGCCGGTCGCCACCAGCGACACGACCGGCAGACGGTGCTCCCGCGCGTACCGGTGCGCCGACTCCAGCCGGTCACCGGTGCGTTCGCCGAGGGAGCCGCCGAGGAAACCGAACTCGAAGGCGATGAGGACGGCACGCACCGCACCCGCCGGGCGGGTGGGGGCGGGACGGGGCGGGGGGACGGGGGCCGGTGCGGGACGCGGGGGAGGTGCCGGCGTGCCGATCGTGGCGACGCCGCACACCACCGACTCCTCCTCGCCCGTGCGCTCGGCGGCGCGGGCGCGTGCCGCGTCGTAGCCCGCCCAGGCGAGCGGGCCGTCGGCGGCGTACCGCTTCGGCGGGGCGGGGAGGCGGGTGAAGTCGTCGGTGAGGAACGCGATGGCCTCGCGGGCCGAGAAGCGGCGGTCAGTCATCCGTCTTCAGCGCCCGCTTCATGATCTTCCCCATGTCGTTGCGGGGGAGGGAACCGAGGTAGTGGACGGTCCGGGGCCGCTTGTGGGGAGCCAGCCTCGCGGCCACGTGCGCGGCCAGTTCCTCGGGTGAGGGGCGGGCGCCGGGGTCCGCGGGGACGATCCAGGCGACCACGCGTTCGCCGAGGTCGGGGTCGGGTTCGCCGGTGACCGCCGCCTCCCGCACCGCCGGGTGTTCGAGGAGCGCGTTCTCGATCTCGCCCGCGCCGATCTTGTAGCCGCCGCTCTTGATGAGGTCGGTGGCCTTGCGGCCGACGATGCGCACGTAGCCGTCGGGGTCGCGGACCGCCATGTCACCGGTGCGGAACCAGCCGTCCGCGGTGAAAGCGGCGGCGGTCGCGTCGGGGCGGTTGAGGTACTCGGTGAAGAGGTTCGGGCCCCGTACCTGGATCTCGCCGACCGACTCCCCGTCGTCCGCGGTGAGCGGGGTGCCGTCGTCCTCCACCAGCCGCAGCTCTACGCCGGGCAGCGGGACCCCGACCGTACCGGCGCGGGGTTCGCCGTCGGCGCGGACGCTGGTGTTCATGAGGGTCTCCGTCATGCCGTACCGCTCGATCACCCGGCGCCCGGTGGCCGCCGCGATCCGTTCGTGGTCGTGCACGGGCAGCGCGGCCGAACCGGAGACGAGCAGACGCGCGCGGGCCAGGGCCTTCGCCAGCTCCGGGTCGCCGGGCAGGGCCTCGGCGACGCGGTGGTACATCGTCGGCACGCCGAACAGCATGGTCGCGCCCGCGGTCAGCTCCCGGGCCACGCCCTCGGTGCCGAACCGCCCCAGGTGGCGCACCGAGCCGCCGCGGCGCAGTGGGCCCAGGACGCCGAGGATCAGGCCGTGCACATGGAACAGGGGCAGGGCGTGGACGAGGACGTCGTCCCCGGTCCACTGCCAGGCGTCCGCCAGGGCGTCCAGGGTGGTCGCGATGGCACGGCGGGGGATGACCGCGCCCTTGGGCGGACCGGTGGTGCCGGAGGTGTACACGATGAGCGCGGGGGCGGTGTCCGGGACGTCCCCGACGGTGTACGGGGCGCCGCCGCCCGGCGTCGCGTCGATCTCCACGCGTGCCAAGTCTCCCAGGGCGGAGGGGAGTTCGGTGCCGGGCGCGGTCAGGATCAGGGTGGGGGCGCTGTCCTTCACGATGTGGCCCAGTTCGCTGTCGCCCGACTTCGGGTTGAGCGGTACGGCGGGGACCCCGGCGAGCAGCGCGGCGACGACGCCGACCGCCGTCTCCAGCGTGGGCGTCGCCCACACGGCCACGCGGCCCGCCTCGCGCAGACGGGGCGCGAGGGCACCGGCCGCGGCGGCAAGCTCGGCGTAGGTGAGGCCGCGGTCGCCGAAGCGGAGGGCGGGGCGGTCGGGCGGGGCGGGGCGGCTGAGGTCCGGGAAGAGGGGGGACACGCGTCGTACTCCTTGGGTGTGGCCGGGGCGCGGGGTGCGGGGCCCGGCGGGCGGGGCTGGACCGATGGTGCGAGGTCCGGGGGTTCGGGGGGTTCCAGAGGTTCGGGGGTGGGGCGAGGTGGTCCGTGGGGGCCTACCCGAATCCCGGGACGACCAGTACCAGTCACGCCGCCGCCGGTACCGCCGCCACCACGATCCCGCCGTAGATCATCAGCTGCCGGAAGAAGCGCTCCCGGTCGACGTCGGGTGCGGCGGCCAGGACGAGCATCGAGATCAGCTCGGGGACATACGGGCTCCCGTCGTAGGGTCCTGGGGGAAGCGGGCGGGGGAGGGGAGGGCGGGCGTCGGGGGCGATGGTCGAGCGGCTCAGTCACCGGGAGTGGCCGAGTGGCTCAGCCACTTCCGGATGGTCAGCGTGCGGGTCCCGGAGTGCCGCGTCAAGGGGTCGCGCAGGAATTGGCTCAGCCACTTGGCCACCGGGCCGTCACGGTGGCGCCGGTGTTACTCTCCGGAACGAGAGGGGGACTCCGTGACCGACGCCCTGCGCCCCATGACCAAGCAGCGCCTCTACGAGCAGGTGCTCGACCGGCTGCGCCAGTACGTCGTCGAGGGCGGGCTGAAGGCCGGTGACCGGTTGCCGCCCGAGCGGGACCTGGCCCAGCGGCTGGGGGTCAGCCGGGCCTCGGTGAAGCAGGCGATCGTGGTGCTGGAGGTCCAGGGCCTGGTCGAGGCGCGGCACGGCGGCGGCACGTATCTCGTGCGCGACAGCCTCGACGTCGAGCCGGTGGAGCGGATGGTCGAGCGCCGGCGGCGGCTGCCCGACGTCCTCGACGCCCGTGAGGCGCTGGAGACCAAGCTCGCCGAACTGGCCGCCGAGCGGCGCACGGAGGACGACCTCACGGCGATGCGCGACGCGCTCGGCCACATGGCCGGCGAGATCGAGCGGGACGGTCACGGCGTGGAGGGCGACCGCCTGTTCCACGCGGCGGTCACGGCCGCCGCGCACAGCAGCCTGCTCGCCGAGTTCATGCGGACGATCGCCGACCAGATCGCGGAGAGCCGCACGGAGTCGCTGCGCCAGCCGGGCCGCCCCGACCGTTCCCTCGCCCAGCACCGGGCGATCCTCGACGCCATCGCGGCCGGGGAGCCCCGGCGGGCGGCCTCCGCGATGCGCCGCCATGTGCGCACGGTCGCGAAGGTCCGCCTCCTCGACTGGGACCCGGGCGACTCGGCCTCCTAGTGCCGCGGCAGGTGACGTCTGCCCGTCGAGGAGCGGCGTTTGGTGCGTGCTCTCGGCGTGCCGGGCGCACGTCCCCGTACGGGATGTACTCGGGCTTGTGCCCGGTGCGGCGGGAGTGCGTGCCGGGCGTCGCGACGGGGCGAACGGTGCCTGATGCGGCACTGGAGCGCGGATTCCAGGACCGTGGCCTCTTGGGGCGCGGCCTCCCGGGGCGTGCCCGGCACCGGCCCGAACCGCCGTCCCCGTCGTCCTCTGTCCGCTACCCCTCCACCACGTCGGCCACCACGCAGCTGACGTTGTCCGGTGCGCCCGCCCCGTTCGCCTCGGCGACGAGGGCGTCCACGGCTGCCGCTGGGGTTCCGGACGAGGTCAGGATCCGTCGGATGTCGGGGTCGGCGACGACCGTGGACAGGCCGTCGGAGCAGAGGAGGTAGCGGTCGCCGGGGTAGGCGTCCCGCAGCCGCACATCCGGGGCGGAGGTGTCCGCGCGGCTGGTCAACGCCCGCAGCAACAGAGCGGGTTGGGGATGGGCCGTCGCCTCCTCGGGGGTCAGCCGGCCCTCGTCGACCAGGGACTGGACCACGGTGTGGTCATGGGTGATCCGGAACAGTTCACCGCCCCGGAGGAGATACGCGCGGGAGTCGCCGATGTGGACGAGGGCGAGCCGGGAGCCGGTCCACAGCAGCGCGGTCAGCGTGGTGCCGTCGTCCTCGGTCGCCGCGCTCTCCCGTACGGCGTCCGAGGCGTTCCGTACGGCGTCCTCCAGCACGTTCAGCACGTCGCCCGCCGGGAGGGGCTCGCGCTCCAGGGTCTTCAGCGCCTCCACGGCGGCCGTGCTCACGGGGGCCCCGCCGGGCCCGAAGCCGTCGGCCACCGCGAGGAGGCGGGCGCCGGCGTACGCGGTGTCCTGGTTGGCGGCGCGCACGCGTCCGGTGGCGGAGAGCGCGGCGTAACGGAGTTCCAGCACGGTGGTGTCCTTCCCCGGGGTGTCGGTGAGGTGGTCCACGAGGAACGCCGCCAGTTCGCGCCGGGCGGCCGTGTCGGCCTCGACGCCTGCCCAGTACGCCCGGATCTCCCGGGCCGCGGGGCCGGGCGGCAGCGCGCACACCGTACGGATCCGGGCGAGCGGCATGCCCAGGCGGCGCAGCCACGCCACCAGCCGGGCCCGTTCCAACTGCCCGGTGGCGTAGTAGCGGTAGCCGGTGTCGGGGTCGACCCGGGCGGGGCTCAGGAGGTCCAACTCGTCGTAGAGCCGTAGTGCCTTGGGCGACAGCCGGCACGCCTTCGCGAACGCGCCGATCGTCAGCATGGCTCCCGGTTCGGCCACAACTCCCCCTTGATGCGGGCCGGTTCGACGTGTCCCGGCTGTTCCTCGTGCCGCTCTCGATGCTGGGGCTTCACCGAGGGGGAAGGTCAAGCGCGCGGGTTCGACCGCCGGTTCGGCATCACGCGGATCATCCGTTATCGTTCCGTGATCGAATGGGTCTCATCCGATCACAACCTGATCACACTCTGAAGGAACATGACCGAGCGCAGAGCAACGCCTCCCCCTGACCGTCGCCGCCGGAGCGGTTCCGCGGAGCCCACCGGCCGCCGGGCCCAAGGCGGTGGGCGTCGCCGCAAGGCCCCCGCCCGTCCCGGCCGGGACGGCCGACCCGGTGACAGCGGGGACGGCGTCGTTACGGGTCGCGACGGTGCCGGAGGCGGGGGCGACGGCCGGGAGGGCGTCGGCGGCGTTGGCGGGGGCGGTGAGGTCACCGACCGTGTGGGCCGGGGCCGTCGGGCCCGCCATGGGCGTCGGGGCAGGGGTCGGCCCGGTGCGGGGCGTCCGGGGCGCGGGCGGCTGTGGGGCGGGCTGGGGGCGGTCACCGTCCTCGGTGCCGCCGCGTTCGCGGCCGTGAGCTGGGCGCCCGTCGACCGGGACGGGTCCGCCGGGGCCCGGTCCGCCGTCTCCGCCGAGGCCGACCCGGAGCGGTCCCGGCGCACGCCGGGCGCGGGTGCCGGGGCCGACGGCGAGCGCGGGCCCGTCGTCTCGCCCAGTACGTCACCGGGCCGCTCGACCGGCGGTTCGACCGGCGGCTCCACCGGCGGGGCGGCCGGCGACGCGACCAGCGATGGCTCCAAGGGTTCCCAGGGCTCCCGGGGCGCCGGCGGATCCGGCGGCTCGACCGGTGGTTCCTCCGCCGGTTCCGCCGGAGGTCCGGCCTCGCCGTCGCCGTCCGGGCGCGCCATCCCCGCGTCCGGGCCGGGCACCTTCACCAGGGCTCCCGGTGGCGGCCCCAAGGTGGGCGAGGGCAAGCTCCTGCGCTACCGCGTCGAGGTCGAGAAGGGGCTGTCCCTGTCCGCCGCCGACGTCGCCGAGGAGGTGGAGCGCATCCTGGCCGACCCGCGCGGATGGACGGCGGACGGCGACTCGGCGTTCCAGCGGGTCTCGGGCGGCGCCACCGACTTCGTCGTGAAGGTCGCCACACCGGGCACCGTCGACGACATCTGCGGCGCGTACGGTCTGCGGACCCGCGGCGAGGTCAACTGCAACGTCGACGACAACGTCATGGTCAACCTCAAGCGCTGGGAGCTGGCCACCCCCGTCTACGCCGACGACGTCACGGCCTACCGCGCCCTCATCATCAACCACGAGGTCGGCCACTTCCTCGGTGAGGGGCACGTCGGCTGCCCCGGCCGGGGCAGGCCCGCCCCCGCGATGATGCAGCAGATCAAGGGCATGAACGGCTGCGTACCGAACGTCTGGCCCCACGACGCGAAGGGACGGCTCATCACCGGGCCCGCCGTGCCGTGACGGGCGGCGGCCGACCGGCGCCCGTCACGGCACGCCCGGTTGTTAGCCTGCGCCGCAGAACGGACGCCCGGGCATCCGTCCAAACCTGGACGGATGTACGAGCCCCTGCACGAGAACGGAGTCCCCGTGGCCCGCACCACCGCCCCCCGGATCGCCCTCGCCACCTACGACCCCGGCGCGCGGGCCAGTGCCGACCGGGACCTGCCGGTCCTGGTGGGCGCGCTGCGGGTGGCCGGTGCCGAGGCGGAGGCCGTGCACTGGGACGACCCGGACGTGGACTGGGCGGCCCACGACCTCGTCGTCATCCGGTCCACCTGGGACTACAGCTGGCGGGCGGCCGAGTTCACGGCGTGGGTGGAGCGGTGCGGCCGGGCCACCCGGCTCGCCAACCCGGCCGACGTCGTCCGCTGGAACACCGACAAGCGGTACCTCGGCGACCTCGCGCGGGCCGGGGTGCCCGTCGTCCCGACGGCGTACCTCGCGCCGGGCGACCCCGTGGAGCTGCCGGAGGCGCACGAGTACGTCGTGAAGCCGACGTCCGGGGCCGGGGCCCGGTTCGCCGCCCGGTACGGGGCCGGGGCGGAGCAGCGGGAGATCGCCGCACGGCATGTCGAGCGGATGCACGCCGAAGGGCTCACCGCGATGGTGCAGCCGTTCGTGGCCAGCATCGACACCGAGGGGGAGCGGGCGCTGCAGTTCTTCGGCGGCCGGCTGCTGCACGCCAGCCGCAAGGGCGCGGTGCTGTCGCCGGGCACGGCGTACGACGCGGACAAGGTGGCCCACCCGGATCTGGTGCGCTGGACGCCGACCGAGGCGGAACTCTCCCTGGCCGGGCGGGCGTTGGCGGCGGTACCGGGCCGACCGGAGCTGCTGTACGCGCGGGTGGACCTCGTCACCGGGCAGGACGGGCGGCCGTGCGTGATGGAGCTGGAGCTCGTCGAGCCGAACCTGTTCCTGTGGCTGCACACGGAGTCGGTGGGGCGGGTCGTCGAGGCGGTGCTGGCCGCCGCCACGGACTGACGCCACGGCCCGCGGCCCTGCCCGGAGCCCCGTCCCCTTGCCCGGAGCCCCGCCCGCGGCCCGCCCGGGGCGGTTCGGTCGCTCACTCGAACCGGCGGCAAATCCGGTTCCACGGCGGCCCGCCCGTGCCCGGTGGCTGCTCCGCACGGTTACAACAGCCTGTACAGGAACCACAAGTGGGGGCGTGACCGGGGTCGTGGGCGGATCGGAGTCGCGGCGCATCTCCGGCTTCCCGGCGGAGCTGACGAGCTTCGTGGGGCGGCGGGACGAGGCGGCGGAAGTCAGGCGGTTGCTGTCGGCGGGGAGACTGCTGACGCTGACGGGGCCCGGCGGGGTGGGCAAGACCCGGCTCGCCGGACATGTCGCGGAACAGGTCGCGCGGGCCTTCCCGGACGGGGTGTGGCTCGTGCCGCTGGCCGCGCTGCGGGACGAGGCGTTCGTCCCGCACGCCGTGAACGACGCGCTCGGGGTGCGCAACGAGACCGTACGGCCGCCGCTGGACGTCCTCGTCGAGTACCTGCGCGACCGTCGGGCACTGATCGTGCTCGACAACTGCGAGCATCTGCCGCGCAGTTGCGCCACGCTCGCCGGGACGGTGCTGGCGGCCACCGAGGGCGTGCGGATCCTCGCCACCAGCAGGCACCGGCTCGGGGTCGCCGGGGAGCGGCTGTTCGAGGTGCCGCCGCTGCCCGCGCCGCCCGCGGAGGACGTCGGCCCGGAGGCCGTCGAGACGTTCCCGGCGGTGAAACTGTTCGCGGACCGGGCGGCGGCCGTGGTCCCCGGCTTCACCGTCGGCGCGGCCAACCAGCGGGCCGTGGCCCGGCTGTGCCGGCGCCTCGACGGGCTGCCGCTCGCCATCGAACTCGCGGCCGTCCGGGTCCGCGCCCTCGGTGTGGACCAGCTCGTCGAACGGCTGGACGACCGCTACCAGTTGCTCACCTGTGGCAGCCCCACCTCCGCGCCCCGCCACCGCACGCTGCGCTCCGCCGTCGACTGGAGCCATGAGCTGTGCACCCCCGAGGAACAGACGGTGTGGGCCCGGCTGTCGGTGTTCGTCGGCGGCTTCGATCTGGCCGCCGCCGAGGCCGTCTGCGGCGGCGACGCACCCGGCGGGGACGGGACCGGTGAAGCGGAGGCCGGCGACGGGGGGACCGCCGGAACCACCGGAACCGCCGGGATCTCCGGAACCGCCACCGCCGGTGCGGTCGGTACGGCTGGAACGCCTGCTCCGGCCGGCACCGGTGGCGCCGCCAGGACCGACTCGCTCGACGTGCTCGACGCGGTCGCCGGGCTCGTCGACAAGTCCGTGCTCGTCCGGGAGGAGCACGACGGGCGGGTGCGCTACCGGCTGCTGGTCTCCCTGCGCGACTACGGCCTGGAGAAACTGAACGACCTGGGGGAGACGGTCGCCACCCGGCGGCGCCACCGTGACCACTTCGCCCGGCTGGGCGCCGCGTACGAGCGGGCCTGGTTCGGCCCCGACCAGGTCGACATCACCGAACGGCTGCGCCTCGACCAGGACGACTTCCGGGCCGCGCTGGACTTCTGCCTCACCACCCCCGGCGAGGCGCAGCACGGGCTGCGGCTCGCCTCCACCCTGTGGTTCCACTGGGTCGCGTACGGGGTCTGGGGCGAGGGCCGGCACTGGATGGACGGCGCCCTGCTGGCCGGGGCCCGACCGGACGGCGCCCTGACCCGCGCGCTGTGGGCGGGCGCCCTCACCTCCCTGGTGCACAGCCGCTCCGCCGCCGTCCTGGCCGGTCCCGACCCCGGCCGGCCCGCGCCCGCCGACGACACGGAACTCCCGGTGCCCGCGCCGCCGCCCGTCACCCTCGGCCCCGGCCGGGCCCGGACGTCCCACGCCTCCTTCGTCGTCCTCACCCGGATCGAGCTGGCCTGCACCCTCGTCAGCCGGGGCCGCGCCGCCGAGGCGATCCCGCTGTGCGCCGAGGCCGTCGCCGTGTGCGAGGCCCACGGCGAACAGTGGGTCCGCTCCTGGGCGTTGCGCGTCCTCGCCCTCGCCCACTGGTCGTCCGGGGAGTACGAGCGGGCCGCCGGGCACGCGCGCGCCTGCCTGCGGCTGCCGTACACCGAGCGCCGGCACCAGGGGCTCGCCCAGACCCTCGACCTGCTCGCCGCCGCCGAGGCCCTGGCGGGGCGGGCCGAGCGGGCCGCCGTCCTGCACGGCGCCGTCGACCGCCTCTGGCACGCCATCGGCGGCGACCCCACGGCCGCCCAGCGACCGGACGGCCCGAGCGCCGCCGAGCACCACGCCCGTGAGGTCCTCGGCGACCACGCCTACGAACGGTCCCGTCGGCGCGGCGCCGCCCTGTCACCCGAGGAGACGATGGCGTACGCCCTTGAGGAGGCGGCGGCGCCGACACCGACGGCGACCGCGGGCACCGCCCCCGTCCCGGTGCCGGGGAGAGGGCCCTCCTCCGCCATACGCGGCGCCGGCCGCGCCGTGGCCGGGCCCGCCCCCGGCGCACGCGACGCCCGGACCCCGGCCGGCAGCCGCGCCCCCGACACCGCCGCGGCCCCCAGGCCCCCCGCCGCGCCCGTGCCGCTCACCCGACGGGAACTCCAGGTCGCCGCCCTCGTCGCCCAGGGCCGCACCAACAAGCAGATCGCCGACCATCTCGTCATCGCCCGCCGCACCGCCGAGGGCCACGTCGAACGGATCCTGGTGAAGCTGGGCTTCCGCAACCGCAGCCAGGTGGCGGCCTGGTTCAGCGCGCGGTCCTGGTCCTAGGGTCGGCGTCGGACACCCGTCGGCAGTCGGCCGGCGTCGGACACCCGTCGACGGCCGGCCGCCGTCTCACCCGGCGGCCGCCGCCTCGCCCTCCACCCTCACCACCAGCTGCGGCACCCGCGCGGCGCCCAGTTGCTCCAGCACCAGCGCGAGCAGTTCCCCGCAGCGCACGGTGACCGCGCTGCCGGGCGGCAGGGACGAGGCGAGAGTGATCAGCTGCCACGCGCAGTGCGCCTCCATGAAGCACAGGTCCCGCAGATCGAGGACGACGTGGCCGGGCCCCGAGTCGTTCCGGTGGTCCAGCGCCTCCCGCAGCGCCTCCACGAAGTCCGGGCGCGTGCCCGGCTCCGCGGTACCGGCGATCCGGCCGCCCTCCGGGATGCCGGTGACCGCCGGAGAGTCCGGCAGCCGCACGACCCGCACCGGGTGCGCCCTCGCGATCCGGGCCGTCAGCTCGTCGCCGAACCGCCGCCGGTCGTACCAGCAGATCGCCGTGAACAGCGGGTCCGCGAACAGCGGCGCGACCGACGCCTCGTAGTCCAGCAGCCGCTCCTGGTCGAGACCGACGCGGGCCGCCCAGCTCATGTCGGCGGTCACCCGCAGCCCCGACCAGCCCTCCGCGTAGGAACGGTCGACCTCGGAGCGGTACGCGTCGATCGTGCGCTGCTTCTCGAAGCGGCCGTCGGGGACGTACATCTCCGTGTTCCGCCGCAGCACCAGCTGCCCGCTGTCCCGCGCCGCCGCCGCCCGCCCGCTGCCCCCGTCCAGCAGCGTGACCACCTCGTCGTCCGTCAGGTCGTCCGGGTCCATCACCAGCAGCACCTTCTCCCGGCGCGCCAGACTGGTCCGCGTGTACGCCGTGAACACCGCCCACGGCGCATCCCCGGTCACGTCCGCCGTCCCCATGCACGCGTGATCCCCCAGCCGCAGCCCGTCGACGGACACGATGCGACGCTCCGCGGAACGTTCGGACGACATGGGGGCGCCTCCAGGCGGTTCCAGGCGGTACGGGACTCTGCGCGGAGACTAAGCCCTCACGGACCGCCGTCGAGAGGATGATCACGACTGGTCGACTCGGGTCCGGCGGCGAACGAATCAGGGACAGGGGTGAACAGTCCCGTCCGCCGCCGGTGACCGCGTCCCAGGTCCCAGGCAGGTCCCCGGCTCCGCACCAGCCGCGCGGTGGCCCTACTCCGTACTCACCCGCTGCAGCAGCCCCCAGGTGAACTCGGCGACGGCCTCCCGTCGCCGGCCCCGCGCGTCCGGGGCGACGAACGCCAGCCCCCAGCGGGTCGGCGCCGTCCCTTCCAGCGGCCGGGCCGGGGCGAACGCGCGGGCCACCTCGTCGACCGTGCACGACCACGGGGTCAGGTCCTCCAGCGTGGCCGGTTCGGCGCCGGACGCGCCCGGCGCCCGGACGAGCCACTCGTTCCAGACCGACCCGTCCGGCCCGACCAGCACCTCGAACCGGAGGTCCGGCCACAGCGGCACCGGCCACAGCCGGGCCTCGCAGTCCAGGTCGCCGATGCGGCGCGGCGCCACGGACTCCGGGGCGCCCAGCACGGACCGGTACCGGGCGGCGGCGCCCCGCGCCCGCGGCGAGCGGACCATCGCCTGCCACCGCTTGTTCGCCTCACGCATCCCGGCGATCGACACCCCCAGCTCCCGCCGGGCCTCCTCCACCAGCCCCGGGTTGTGGTCGGCCATGCGCCGCAGCAGGACGAGCTGGAAGTCGAGCGGGGTGAGCGGGCCCGAGGGGCTACCGGGGCGCTTCGCTGAGGGCATGGGAGCCATGCTCCCCCACCATCGCCCCGCCCGGCGGGCGCCCGTCCGGCAGGAACAGCACCGAGTTCACGTACCGCGGCCCCCCGAACGGAAGGACCCGGCGCAGCAGCCCGTGCGACGCCACGTACGACGTGCGCGCCTGGTGGGCCTCCAGCACGTCCGGGTCCAGCCGGTGCCAGGTCCCGGCGGGCAGCACCCAGCCGGTGTAGCCGAGGCCGCTGAGGAGGTCGACGACCGGGGCGATCGGCCGGATGCGGGACTCCAACTCGATGAACAGGGCCGGGCGGTCGCGGGCCAGGGTCCTGGACGCGCCGCGCAGCACGGCGAGTTCGTGGCCGTCCACGTCGATCTTCACGAAGCCGACCTCGCTCAGGCCGAGCCCGTCGAGGGTGACGCACGGGACGTCGAGGGCGCGGGCGTGGATGTCCCGGCGGACCAGCGACGACACGCCCCGCCCGCCGTCGTCGCCGGGCGGCAGCCACAGCCGGGCGGTGCCCGGCCGGTCGGAGGCGGCGGCCCGCACGACCCGGACGTTGCCGGGGGCGCCCGCGACGAGCAGCCGGGCCAGCCGGGGCACCGGCTCGACGGTCACCACCCGCGCGGCACGCCGGGCGAGCCGGTGCGTCCACGGGCCGTACCAGCCGCCGACGTCGACGGCCGTGCCGCAGCCGGGCGGGCACAGCTCGTCGAGCCGGTTCAGCTCGGGCTCGAACCGGGGGTAGACGAACCGGGCGGTCGCCGCGACCGCCCGGTCGGGCAGCAGCGGGGCCAGCCGGGCCGCGAGCGTGGTCATGAACACATCCTCCTGAGCATTTCCTCGTGTTCGTCCTCCGTGACCTGCTCGCCCGAGGACGGCAGCAGTTGCGGGATGCCGTCGACGATCGGGTACCGGCGGTGCAGCCGCGGGTTGTAGAGCGACTCCGGTGACCGGGACGCCTCGTCCGGGCCCTCCTCGGGCACGACCAGATGCAGCGGGCCCTTGTCGAGCGGGCACGCCAGGATCTGCAGCAGCGGGTCGTCGGGCTTCATGGCGGCGTCAACTCCTTAGCGGGGGTGGGGCGTTGGGGCGCCGGCGGCGGCGCGTCGTGCTTGGGCACGCTCAGCAGGACACCGACCGCCAGCACCGTGCCGGACAGCCGCAGCGCCAGCCGCAACGGATCGTCCGGCAGCGACTCGCCGAACGACAGCGTGCCGAGCACGGCCGTGAACAGGCAGGTCACCGTCGTGCACACCGGCACGATCAGCGACGCCCGGCAGCGCTGCAGCGCCGCCTGCGACATCACCAGGCCGAACGCGCCGGTGAACAGCAGCAGGTACGGGTACGGGGAGCGCACCACGGCGGCCACCGTGTCCCCGATCCCGCCGACGCCGAGACGGCTCGACACCCCCTTGATCGCGAGGGAGCTGACGCCGTACAGCAGGCCCACGGCCACGCCGTACTCGACGCCCGTGGTCGGCAGCCGGTGCCGGTGCCGGGCGCGCCGCTCCGCGGACCGGTACAGCCACACGCCCAGCGCCAGCGACGGCAGGCAGACGGTGAGGACCAGCGCGTACGGCGCGTCGCGGCTGACCGTGTCGGAGCCCTCGTCCAGCGACAGCACCACCATCAGCAGCGCGGCGAGGACGGCGCCCAGCGCGTACCGTTCCCGGCCCGTCGTCTCCTCCCCGAGCAGCCGCGCCGACAGCAGCACCAGCAGGACGAGCCCGGAGACGAAGACCGCCTGGGCGGCGGCGATGGGCAGCGTCCGGTACACGGCGAGCTGCGCCGCGAACCCGGCGGTCAGCGACAGCGAACCCCCGATCCACAGAGGGCTGCCGAGGACCAGCCGCAGCAGTCTCAGCGGCTGCCGCACCGACACCGGGGGCAGCGCGCCGAGCGCCCGTTTCTCCAGCACGAACCCGGTGCTGTAGAGCGCGTTCGCCAGCAGGGCCGCGGCCACCCCCCACCACATGGTCACGCGCCCCGTGCCGGCGGCCTGCGCGCGTGCAGCAGCAGGATCGACGCGGCCGACGGGGCCGCGCACACCAGCCGGTCCAGCGGGCGCGCCGGACGCGGTACGCCGTGGAAGGGCGCGCCCCGCAGCCGGACGATCTCGAAGCCCGACGCGGCCACGAACTCCCGCAGCGCGCGGGCCGTGTAGAGCCGCAGATGGCCCACCACCTCGGTGCCCGGCCGGCCGTGGATGCCGCGCAGGCTGACCTCCGAGAACACCGGCTGGACGCCCGCGAGCAGCAGGGCCCGGTTGTACCAGGCGGCGAGGTTCGGGGTGGAGAGCATCAGATGGCCGCCGGGGCGCAGGACGCGGCGGATCTCGTCGAGGGCCGCGTCCGGGTCGACGAGGTGCTCGATCACCTCGCTGAACAGCACGGCGTCCGCGGACTCGGTCCGGAACGGCAGCCCCCCGTCGGTGAGTTCGCCGCGCACGGTGTGCGGCAGACGGGTGCGGGCGCGGCGCAGGGCGTCCTGGGACCAGTCGACGCCGACGAGGCGGTGGCCGGGCAGGAGGGGCGCGGCGGTGGCGGCGGCGGTGCCGTCGCCGCAGCCGATGTCGAGGATGGTGCGGGCACCGTGGGCGGCCGGGCCGAGCGCCTCGGCGAGCATCCGGGCCTGGCGCAGACTGCGGGGGCCGCCGGAGGCGACGGGAACGGCCGGGTCCTCGTAGAAGTCCCGCAGGCCGGGGCGGTCCGCGGTGGCCGTCGTCGTCGGAGTCTTCGTGGACATCAGGGGGTGTCCTCTTCCGTCGCGTGCAGATAGTGCTCGAAGAGGTCGCGCAGGCGGGCGCCGTCGCCGTGGCCGAGCAGGGCACGGGACCAGCGCAGCGCCAGGTGGAGGCGGCCCCTCGTGGAGGCGGTGGTGACGGTGAGGCCGCGCGGCATGCGGGCGGGCGCCGAGAACCACACGGCGTGCGCCCGGCCGGCCTCCTGGCCGAAGTCCAGGGAGTAGGGGATGCGGCCGATGTTGCTGAGCAGGGTCGTCGACGTCCACGGGGCGGCCGCCCGGCGCAGGCCCCGGGTGAGGGCGGCCCGCCAGACGACGGGGACGACCGGCGCGGTCAGCAGCGAGGCGCCGTGGCCCAGTTGGGGGCGGGTGAGCGACTTCAGCGCCCGGGTGCGGTCGGCCGTACGGCGCAGGAGGACGGCGGTGGGCGTGCGGCGCCCGTCCACCTCCTCCGGGAGGAAGGCGACGTCGACCAGGCGGGTGCCGTTGCCGATGGGCATGCCGGTGTCGCGGGGGCGGTCGTCCACGGGCATGGTGATGCGCAGGGGGCGCGGGCGGGCGCCGTGCTCCCGGTTCCAGTGGGCCAGCGTCAGGGCCGTGCTGACCATGAGCTGGTCGTTCACGGTGTACGGGGCCGACCTGGGGCGGCGGGGCACCGGCAGTTCGGTGACGAGCAGCCCGTTGCCCGGCGACGCCTCGGGCGTGCCGGGGGCGACCCGGGCCGGCGGGGCCCAGGTGGACGGGGTCTCGGGACCGGCCAGGGGCAGGTCGGCGGTGGTGGCGCGGACCGGGGGCGCGGTGGGGGAGTTGTCCTCGCCGCCGTACAGTTCCGCGGCGGTGGCGAGGATGCGGAGGCAGGCGGGGCCGTCCAGGGCGGTGTGGTTGACGGTGAGGAGGAGGACGGTGCCCGCGTGGTCCGGGCCGGCCGGGGCGGGACGGCCGGCGGCTGCGCGGGGTCCGCGCGGGACGCCGACGGCGTCGAACGCCTCGTCCACCGACGGGCCTGCCTGCGCCACCACCTCCACGCGGATCGGCGGGGAGAGCGACAGCGGCGGGGCCTGGGTCAGGGACCTGGTGCGGGCGTCCCGCAGGGCGTGCGGGCCCGGAGGCGGGAACGTCACCACCTCCACCTCCGGCTCCTCGGTCAGCTCCCACGCGTAGCGGAGGCTGTACCAGCGCGTCGGCGCCTGCCGCATCAGGACGCGGGGGTGCCGGTGGAGGGCCTCGGTGAACGCCTCGCGCAGACGGCCGGGTTCGAGGCGGCCCGGCAGGTGGACCTCGATGTGGACGGTCTCGGGCTCCTCCTCCTGGAGGCAGTGGCGGGAGACCTCGTCGACGACCGGGAACGGGATCCGGACCGGGTCTCGGGCGGCCCCGTCGCGGGCCGGATGGTCCAGAGTGGTCATGTCCGCTCCTCCCTCCCGGCGACGCCGTCGTCGTCGTCCACGGTCCGGGCGCCGTCCCTGGCGCCCGCGCCGCCCCCTCCGCCGCTCGCGCCGCCCGCGGGGGCCGCGTCGCCCCCGCCGTCCGCCGGTGCGGCGGCGTCCGGCGTCGGCTTGGTGAGGGGGATGCGGCGGGTCGGGGTGTCCGGCTCCCGGTACGGCGCGCCGGGGCCGCGCGCGGAGATCGTCTCGCTCGCGGCGGGGCCGGTGGTGCGGCTGCGCCGCGGCAACGGCTCCGTCGGCTCCTCCGCGCCCGGCGGTACCCGGAACTCGCGTGTGGAGCCCGGCCGGTCCGGGGACGGCTCGGCGCCCGACCCCACGCTCACCAGCGCCGCGAACAGTCCCAGCAGGGCGAGGAGTTGGGCCACGGGCCCGAACGCGCCCTGGTCCGCCGCCACCGGTTCGCCCGCTCCGGCCGCCGCCGCGACGCCCGCCCCGGCGAGCGCGAGGAACGCGATCGGCACCAGCAGGGCGTGCCGCTTCCGGGCGAGGAGCGCCAGGAGCGGGACCAGCAGCGCGAGGAACCCCGCGATCACGATGCCGACCAGGGTGAGGGCGACCGTGCCGAGCCACGGGCCGGGCGCCGGCGGTGCCGGCTGCTGCGCGTCCGGACCGGGCTCCCGGCGCCGCCACAGCGCCAGCCCGACGAGGGCCGCGAGAGCCACCCCGGCCACGATCAGCCCGGCCTCGTACGTCACGGACGGCTCGAAGGACAGCGTGACCGTGCCGCCCGACCCGCCGGGGATCCGCCAGCCCTGCTGCCAGCCGTCGAGCCGTACGGGGGTCAGCTCGCGGCCGTTCAGGGTGGCCTTCCAGCCGTCGTTGTAGTTCTCGTACGTGGTGAGGTACGAGGCGGCGCCGTCGCCGACGGTCACCTCGCGGCGGTCGCCCAGCCAGTCCCGTATCCGCAGGTCGCGTCCGGTGGCGGCGGGCGCGGTGACCGTGCCGCGGGTCAGCGTGACCTCGGTGACGGCGAGGGCGCCCGAGTCGTCGGCGTCGACGGTGTGCCGTTCGTCGGCGCCCAGCTCCAGCGCCGCGTCGGGCCGCTGGTTCTGGCAGAGCGTCAACTCCAGCGGGCGGCGCTCGGTGAGGTCCCGCACGGTGCCCTTCGCGCTCGTCTCGTACCGCTCGCCGTCGACCTCGACGACCGGGCCCTTCCCGCACGGGAGGTCGACGGCGCGCGTCGGGGCGGGCTGGGGGGTGCGGTACGGGTCGAGCGCCGGGACGTACGCCTCGACCAGGCCGACCGGCAGCCGCAGGTCGTCACCGGCGACGGGGTTGTGGACGGTGAGCCGGGCCGTCTGCGTGACCGTGATGTCGAGGCGGTCGGTGGTGATCGGGTCGAAGCGGACCCAGCCGTTGTCGTCGACGGCGGCGACGGCCGCGCCGTCCGGGGAGCTGATCGCGACCTCGGTGGCCCGGGTGGACAGGCCGCCCGCCGGGGCCAGCACCAGTGAGCCGATGGGCTGCTTGCCCGTCCAGCGCAGGTGGATCGTGGGATCGTCGCCCGCGATCCACGCGGTGGTCAGGTCCCCGTCGGTCAGGTTGCGCGGGGACAACCCGGCGCCGAGGGAGGCGGTGGAGTCGGCGCTCGCCGTGATCCGGTTCTGCTGCTCGGGCGCCACCTCGTACAGCAGCTCGTCCAGCTCCTCGCCCGGCACGGGCACGGCGCTCGCCCGCACCTCGTACGTGCCCGCCGTGGTCGTGCCGAAGACGCGGTGCAGCCCCGGTTCGGTGCCCGTCGGGGAGAGCCCGGTGGGGTCGGCGGCGCGGCGCAGCGAGACCACCTCGGTGGGGGCGCCGGTGCTGTCGGCGCCCTGGGCGTCCGTCGGCAGCCGCAGGGTCCGGGTCACCCGGACGCCGGGGATGTCGATCTCGGAGAAGCCCGCGCCGCCCAGCCCGGTGTGCCGTTCCGCCGAGTCCAGGATCGTGATCTTCAGCCAGTCGGTCTCGCCCGGCCGGACGCCGACCGTCTGCCGGGAGCCGTCGCCCCGCAGGTCGGTGGCGCGCGCCCCCCGCTCGGTCGCCACCTCGATCCGGGTGGGCGCCGACCGCACCCCGTCCTCGGGCAGCGGGGCGACCTCGATCGTCGACGGGACGTCCTGCGCCTCCTCGAAGTCGATCCGCAGCCACTGCCCGTTCGCCGACCCGGCCGCGCCCTCCGCCCAGGCCGTCGCCGGGTCGCCGTCGAAGGCGTTCACCGGGTCGAACTGGGGGAGGTGGAACAGCCAGTTGCCGGACGTCGACGCCGTGACGGACCTCGCGCCCCGCAGCTCCGCCACCGTCTGGTGGCCGAGCCCCTTCAGGGGGAGGATCTGCCGCGGTTTCCGGCCCGCGTCCTGCTCGCTCCCGCTCGGGTTCCGTTCGTCCGCGGTGTACGTGTACGACGTGTTGGCGTTGACCAGGCCGAAGCGGGTGTCCGCGCGCCGCAGCCCGTCGCCGACCACCTGCACGGCGGGGGTGCCGAGACCGGGATGGTGGTCACCGGTCAGCACGGTCGCGCGGTTGCGCATCGACGGGTCGGCGGCCAGCGGCAGCAGCGACTCGGGGCCGCCGGACACCGCGGCGGTGTCCGCGAGCGCCATCAGCCCGGCCTGACCGGGACGCGGCACGTCCTCGGCCGGCCGGTAGATCTCCACGGCCCGCTGCCGCGCGTACAACCCCTCCACCTGCAACGGGGTGTCCTCGGCGATCACCCCGCCGGTCATCACCGGCCCGAGCCCCTTCACCCGCTCGTACCCCGACTGCTCCAGGGTCCGCTTCACGGTGGTGGTGGGCACGGCGCCGATCTGGTCGGGGTCCAGGTCGTTGCGGACGACGACGTAGTACAGGCCCGCCCGGCTCAGATAGTCGGCGAGCCCCGGCACCTCGGCGCCGGTCAGCAGCGCCTGCTCGACGGCGTCCATCGCGCGCCGGTTGCCGGGCGTGCCGAAGGGGACGTAGTCGCGCTGCGCCCAGCGGGACTCGGCGAGCACGTCCAGAGGCTGGTCGATGGTGGAGCCCCAGGTGTGGATGCCGTGCGCGGTGGCCGGCACGACCAGGGCCCGGGAGTCCGGCGAGTACTTCTCCAGCCAGTCGGCCGTGGCCTGCCAGTACCGGGGCAGCTCCTGGAACGCACCGGGTTGCAGCACCGACCCGTTGAGGTACGGCCACAGCAGCCCCGGCAGCACGACCACGGCCGCGGCCAGCGGCGCGAACCGCCGCCCCCGCACCCGCCGGGCCCCCCGCTCCCGCGCGGCCACACCCACGAGGTGCGCCAGCCCGAGGACCAGGGCGAGCGCCGGCCCGGTCTGGAACTTGTAGATGTTCCGGAACGGCACGAGGACCCCGTCCAGCAGGTCCTGGACCACCCCGTGGAACGGCGCCCCGAACGATCCCGCGTACCCGGCGAGCGTGACGAGCGCGACCGCCAGCACCGTCAGCACCAGCCAGCGCCGCTCCGGTATGTCCCGCCGGGCCAGCCCGGCCAGGCCCAGGCCCGCCGCCAGCGCCGACGACAGGACCACCAGCGCCGACGCGGCCACCGACCAGCCCGCCGGCAGCCACGCCTCACCGAAGTGCAGATAGCCCACCCAGTTCCCGGCGCCCCTGAGCGCCTCGGTGGCGGACATGGTGGCCGTCGTGGTCTGCGAGGTCTCCACGTAGGGGAGGAAGTTCTCCCCGTAGAAGCCGAGGAGCAGCAGCGGGACCACCCACCACAGGGTCGCCAGGACCACCCCCGGCACCCACCAGGTGATCAGTGCGCGCCGCCGCGGCCCGGCCGGCCGGCTGAGCAGGTACAGCCCCACGGGCAGCAGCGAGGCGAGGGTGGAGGCGGCGTTGACCCCGCCCATGAACGGGACGAACAGCGCCGACCGCAGCGCCGCCACCCGCGCGGCGTACCGCTCGTCCGTCAGCGGCAGCAGCACCCACGGCAGGAACGCCCCCGGCAGCGCGGCCGCCGACGTCGACCCGACGACGGTGGTGAACACCGGCCACAGCCCGTACGCGCCGGCCGCCACCAGCCGGGACCCCGGGCCGCCGACACGCAGCCGTTCCGCCAGCCGCAGCGCGCCCCAGAAGGCCACCGACACGATCAGCGACATCCACAGCCGCTCCGCGAGCCACACGGGCAGCCCGACGAGATCGCTGACCCCGTAGTAGGGCAGCATCGGCCACAGGTAGCCGACGTACTGGTCCTGGATCCCGCCGAACCCGCCCCGGTCGTGCCACAACTGCCCGAGGTCGGACACGAACTGCCAGGGGTCGGTGGTCACCCCGAGCTTGGTGTCGAACGTCTGCCGTCCCGGCCGCGCGGCGACCAGCAGCACGAACACCACGGCCCAGAACCCCAGCAGCCAGCGGCGCGACCGACGCCCCTCGGGGGGCCGCCCGGTCGTGCCCGCCGGCCGCACCGGCGCGGGAGGTGGAGCCTGGACCGTGCTCGTCATGGTGGACACCGCCGGAGGATGAGAAGGAGGTTCCAGGTGGCGAACTCGCGGAGCCCCGGCGCCTTCACGACGGTCTCCGCGAGGAACGGCCAGTAGCGGGAGCGCGCCGACACGACCGTCACGTCGTCCCGTTCGCGCACCTGCCGCAGGGTGCGTCCGATGTGCACGGCGAAGAGGTTCTCGCCGAGTCTGTGCTTGGCGTCCTTCCCGGTACGGCGCCGATAGCGGGCCCGCGCCCGCTCCGCCCCCAGGTAGTGCCAGGGCGCCCACTCGTGACCGCCCCACGGGGACAGCCAGTTGGTGAACGACACATAGATCAGCCCGTCGGGCCGGGTCACCCGCACCAGCTCACTGAGGAACGTCGGCGGATCCGCCACGTGCTCCAGCACGTTGGAGGAGAACGTGACGTCCGCGACCCCGTCGGCCAGCGGCAGCAGATACCCGTCGGCGACCACGGCGCCGTCGGGCGGCTTCGCCCCCAGCTCGGCGAGGTCCGGCTCGAAGAGGTACGCGTGGGCCCCGCGCCGCCGGAACTCCTCGGTGAAGTAGCCGCTGCCGCCGCCGACGTCGACGACCGTGCGGCCCTCCAGGGGCCCGCCGTACGCCGCGACCTGGTCGGCGGCGTCCCGGGCGAGCAGCGCGTAGCAGGACGCGGGGTCGTCCTGTTCCCTCATGAAGGCCCGGAAGAGGGCGAGGGACCGCCGCAGGGAGGGGTCCTTCGGGGCACCCGGTCGCGCGTTCAAGAGCCCCCACCCCGTACCGCCTCCGCGGCGACCGCCCGGAACTGCCGCACGGTGTGGCCCCACCGGTAGTGCGCCGCCCGCTCCCGTGCCGCCCCGCCCATCCGCTCCCGCCGGTCGGCCGACAGCGCGAGCGCGCACCAGGCCGCGGCGAACGACGACTCCCCGCAGGCCAGCACCCCGGTCTCCCCGTCCACGACGGAGTCCCGCAGCCCCGGCACGTCGAAGGCGACCGACGGTGTCCGCCGCACCGCGGCCTCGGTGACGACGAGCCCCCATCCCTCCACGGCGGACGGGTGCAGCAGCAGCCAGGCCGCGCACAGCAGCCGGTGCTTCTCGGCCTCGGAGACATGCCCGGTGAACTCGACGCCGGGCCCGGCCATGGCCTTGAGCCGCTGCCGCTCGGGTCCGTCGCCGACGACGACGAGCCGACCGCCGGTGACCGGCCTGACCCGCTCCCACAGCCGCAGCAGCAGATCGATCCGCTTGTACTCGACCAGCCGCCCGACGGCGACGAACAGCGGCTCGGGCGACCGTGCGGCGGGCGGCCCCGGCTCCTCGACGCCGTTGTGGACGACCCGGATCCGTTCGCCGTCCACGCCGATCGCGCGCAGCGCCGCCGCCGTGGACGAGGAGACGGCGACCACGAGGTTGCCGCGCTGCGCGCCCGTCAGCGCCCAGTGTTCGAGGCTTCTGCCGAGCCGGGCCGCGGGCGCCAGCGCCCCGCCGAACCGCATCCGCCACAGATCGGTGTGCACGTGGTTGACGAGGCACAGCGTCGGCCCGCGGTGCCACAGCGGTGTCAGGTACGGCATGCCGTTGCACACCTCGACGAGCAGGTCGCAGTCGCCGACCTGACGGGCGAGGGTGCTTCTGGCCCGGAAGTGGTGGCTCAGGTCGCCGCCCGCCGACACGACCCGGTAGTCGCGCAGAGCCGCCGGGCCCCCGCAGAGCAGGGTGACCTGGTGGCCGAGTCTCGTCAGGCCCTCGGCGAGCCGGTGGACGAGGAGCTCGGAGCCCCCCGCCGCCGGGTTACCGAGGTCACGGCGGGCGAGGAAGACGATCCGGCGTGGCGGTGGGGCGCTCGCCGGGGCGTGCCGGACGCCGCGCGGGAACGCGTCGACCAGCGAGAACGGCACGTGCTGGGGCATGGGTGCTCCAACTCGTCTCGGGGTGCGGAACTCAGCGGGGGAGCGGGAGGTTCGCTGCGAGGGTTGTTCCGGTGGGGCGTGTGGGGCGTGCGGGGCGCATGGGGGGAGTGGGGACGGTCCGGTCGGGGTGGTCGGGTCGTGACGGGCGGGTCGTGGTGTGTGCGGTGGCTCCGGTGGGGGCGGGTTCGTGCGGTCGTCGTGCCGGTGCGGGGAGCGAGGTCGGGGGGCATGGGTGGGCTGTGCTCGGGTGGGGTGGACAGTTTTCGCCGAGAGTTTCGAAGCTGCTACTCACCGACGTGACAATTTCCGGGGTTTGTTGAACTGACGCCCTGTCATATCGTGAGCGGACCCTGGGGCGACTCGGACGTTTCGGGACGCCGCCTGCCGCGCACCACCAGGACGGCGCCCGGCACGGCGAGGACGAACCCCGCCACAGCGGCACCGACCGGCAACGTCCGCCCCACCAGCCGCAGCAGTCCGCTGTCCCGCTTCGCCTGCTCGACCGCGAACTTCTGCGTCCCCGCGGTGAACGCCAGCTTCCGGCTGTCGAGCAGCACGGCCGCGTCCTCGGTGCCGCCGGGCGCCCGCAGGGTCCGGCGCGGCCCGGTCTGGGCGTACAGCACGCGTCCCGTGGCCTGGTCGACGACGAGTTCGAGGCCGTGGTTGGCGTACCACTCCTCGGCCTGCACCTGCGGCCGGCCCGGCTCGTCGACGAGGGCGCCGGGCACCAGCCGCGTGCCGGTCCTCGTCGCCGGGACGGTCCCCGTGAAACGCATGCCCTCGTACCCGCGGATCTTCTTGCGGCCCTGGTAGTGGAGCGTGACCGTCGCGCCGAGCGTGTTGTCCCACCAGCGGTAGGAGCGTTCCCGCACGTCGAAGGGGAACTTCAGGTACGCCTCGCCCTCGATGTACGGCTTCTCGCCGCAGCAGTGCACCGGCCGGTTGGTCCTCCGGTCGCTGACCCAGCGGTGAGGGGCGAAGTCCAGCGCGTCGTGCGGGTCGGCGGCCGGCAGCGACGTGTCCGTGTCGACGCTGGTGATCACGTCCCACACGGCCGCACCGCTGCGCTCGCTCTCGGCCACGTCACCGCGTACCCGCTGGGTCACGGTGATCGTCTGGTCCGGCACGGTCCGCACCTGCTCCACGTCGAAGACGCTGCCCGTGCCGGTGTAGACGGCGGTGGTGTCGATGTCGATCGGGTTCACCGCCGCCCGTGGCTCCACGTACCGGGCCAGCAGGGGTGCGAGGACCAGCAGGAAGGTGCCGAGGCCCAGCAGGACCAGGGACAGGGGCGAGGCTGTACGGCGCATCCGGGCACTCCAGGGGCGTTGGAAGGTGCGACTCGGGTAGGCGTCCCGCACGGGGGGACGCCAAGGGGGGAAGGTGCGCGTGACGTATGGGCCGGGAACCGTAGGCGGAGTCTTGACGCAGTGTCAATGCATTGCTGACACTGGGCCGGAGCCGGTGTCCGCGACGGACGGCCGGCCGAGGGGCCGTCGGACGGCCCCGCGAGGTGGACGAGGTGCCGGGACCGTCAGCTGGTCCCGGGGTGCGGGGTGCCCTGGGTGGGGCCGACCTTTCGACCGAGAGGCTGACCCTGCGATGCCGCATGCCGAGACCACGCACCGGACACCGCCAGGCCCGCCCGCCACGGGGGCGACGGGACTCGCGCGGCGCGCCCTCGCCGCCGCGCTCACCATGGTGGCCGCCGCCGCGCTCGCCGTGGCGGCCGCGTTCGGTGTCGTCGCGCTGCTGGAGGCGACCCCGGACCAGCCGAACACCCCGCTCATCACCTACGAGAACGCCGGTCAGGAGCGCTGAGGGGTGACCGGGCGTCCGGGAACCGTCTCAGCCCGCTCCGCCTGGCACGACGTACCGCGTGACCAGGTACGGGAGTTCGCCGCGATCGCCATGGCCGAGGCGCCCGTCCTCGCCGAGGAGATCCTGGCCGAGATCCGCCGCGAGTACCCCCATCTGCCGGTCGTCCTCGACGACTCGGGCGAGCCGATGGCGCTCGTCGGCATCCGCCGCGCCATCGAGGTCTTCGTCCAGCACCTGCAGACCGCCGAGGGCCGCCCGCGGGTGCCTCCCGGGGTCTTCCAGGAGTTCGGCCGGGGCGAGGGCCTGCACGGCCGGAGCCTGGACTCCCTCCAGGCGATCTACCGCCTCGGTGTCCGTCTCGCCTGGCGCCGCTTCGCCGAGATCGGCCAGCGCGTGGAGATGCCGCCGCCCGCCATGTACGAGCTGGTCGACGCCGGGTACGAGTACCTCGACGGGCTGGTGGACCAGTCGGTGCGCGGTTACGCGGAGGCGGCGGCCCGCCAGGCCGGCGAGCGGCTCCGACTCCAGCGGCGCCTCATGGAGCTGCTCCTCGTCGAGCACCACCGGGGCGACCCGGCGGACGCGCTCACCGAACGCGCCGCCCGCATCGGCTGGCCCCTGCCCGAGAAGGTCGCCGTCGGCGTCCTGCTGCGGCCCGCCCGCGAGGCCATGGCCCCGGCCGTCGGCCAGGGCGTCCTGCTCGACATGGAGTACGAGCAGCCCCGCATGGTGGTGCCCGAACCGGACGCCGCCGGGCGCCCCGAACTCCTCCACCGGGCCCTCGCCGGGTGGTCCGGCGCGATCGGCCCGCCGGTGCCGCTCGCGGAGGCGGCGAAGTCGCTGCGCTGGGCGGAGGCCGCGGTGCACCTGATGGAACGCCGGCTGCTGCCCACCGGGGAGGTGCTGCACTGCACCGAGCACACCGAGGCCCTGGTCCTCCTCCAGCCGGAGGAACTCATCGACGACCTGGCCTTACGCTGCCTGGCGCCCCTCGCGCACTGCGGCCCCACCCACGGGCGCCGGCTCGCCGAGACCCTCCTCGCCTGGCTGGAGACCCGGGGCGGCGCCCCCGAGGTCGCCACCCGCCTCGGCGTCCACCCCCAGACCGTGCGCTACCGCCTGCGCCAGATCCGGGAACTGTGGGGGGACGAGATCGACGACCCCGACCGCCGCTTCGAGCTGGAGCTGGTCCTCAGGGCGCAACGGCTCCGGGGCGAGCTGGGCGACCCGCGCGGCCGCCGCTGACGGGCGCGCGGGGGCACTGGTGCCGTGACCGCGAACCCCGGGGGGCCCTCGTGTCACCTCCGCCAGAACAGGTGGTGCGTCACACCGCTCGGGCTGGGCACGACCTCCAGGTGGAACCGGTCCAGCAGCTCGTCGGGGGACTCCCACAGGCGTAGTCCGGACCCGAGTTCCACGGGCGCGACCGCCACGTGCAGGGTGTCGACGAGGCCGGCGTCGAGGAACTGCCGGATGGTGGTGACCCCGCCGCCGAGCCGGACGTCCTTGCCCCGCGCCGCTTCCCGCGCCCGTGCGAGGACCGTGGCCGGTTCGCCGTCGACGAAGTGGAACGTGGTGTCGGAGAGCGTGAACGACGGACGCTCGTGGTGGGTCATGACGAACACCGGCGTGTGGAACGGGGGCTCCTCGCCCCACCAGCCGCGCCACTCATGGTCCTGCCAGGGCCCGCGCTGGGGCCCGAACTTGTTGCGGCCCATGATCTCGGCACCGATGTTGCGTGCGAAGTCCCGTGTGAAGTAGTCGTCGAGGCCCCGGCTCCCCCCGGGATCCGTGCGCATGGGCCAGCTCGCCGTGGCTCCGGCCCAGGCGAACAGCCTCTCGGGACGGTCGCAGCCGAACGGCCGCTCGAAACTCTGGTCCTCACCGGCACCGATTCCGTCACGCGAGACGTTGAAGTTCATCACTCTCAGCAGTTGATCCACGTGTTTCCTCGTCAGGTCCTGTCGGCGTCATCGTGGTGGCGGACGCCCCACATCATGACGTCGAACGGGACGTGGCCGGATCGACAACGGCCCGCGACTTTTCTCGGAGTCGTGCCAGGAGGGGGCCCGGTGGCGCCGCGCGGCCCTGCGCCCGCGTCGCGGCGGAGGGCCCGCCGGCCGCCCTCACCCACCTGCCGGGAAACACGGGGTGTTCTCGGCCATTGCCCGCCCGCACCCCGTTGATTAGCCTGTGTTCGTCATGCCGATCGACTGTTGAAATTTCGAACAAAGTCGTTACCGAGAACGAAGAAACTGTGGGAGGGGGCCGACCGTGGGACGCCTAGTACCTGCTGTGACCCGGGCGCTCGACATATTGGAGCTCTTCCTGGACGGGGACGGCACACTCTCCGCCCCCGACATCGTGCGCAAGCTCCAGCTGCCGCGCACCACCGTGCACGAACTGGTCACCACGCTCGCCGCCCGTGGCTACATCGTGCCCGTGACGGGCCAGCCGGGACGCTACCGCCTCGGTGTCCGTCCCTACCAGCTCGGCAGCCGTTACGCCGAGCAGCTGGACCTGGCCGCCGAGGGCCAGCAGGTCGCCCGTTCCGTCGCCGAGACCTGCGACGAGACGGTGCACGTGGCGATCCTGGAGGGTACCGACGTCATCTACATCGCCAAGGTCGACTCCACGCACGCGGTCCGCATGGTCTCCGCCGCCGGCCGGCGCCTCCCGGCGCACTGCACCTCCGTGGGCAAGATGCTCCTCGCCTCCCTTCCCGAGGCCGAGCTGAACGCCCGGATCCCGGACGACGCCGACCTGGTCGCCATGACGCCCAACAGCATCACCGACCCGGCCGCGCTGCGCGAGACCCTGGCCCGGATCCGTGAGCGGGGTCTCGCCGTGGAGAACCGCGAGTCCAACCCCGACGTCTCCTGCGTGGCCGCCCCGGTCCGCGACCGCACGGGCAAGGTCGTCGCCGCGCTCTCCATCTCGGTCCCCATGATCCGCTGGAGCGAGGACCGCCGCGGCGAGCTGGAGCAGCTCGCCGCCAAGGGGGCCGCGGAACTCTCCGAGCGCCTCGGACACCGGAGCGTGGCATGAGCGCGTACGACATCGCCGTACGCGCGTACGCGACCCTCGGCGAGGGCCCCACCTGGGACGCCGACGCCCAGCGGCTGATCTGGATCGACATCCTCGGCTCCCGGGTGCACACCTACGACCCGGCCTCCGGCCGCCGCACCGTCCTCGTCACCGAGCAGCACGTCGGCGCCGCCAAGCCCCGCGTCGGCGGCGGCCTCGTCCTGAACCTGCGGGACGGTGTCGGGCTGCGCGACACCGACGGCGGCTTCCGCTGGCTGCACCACGAGCCGGTCCCCGGCCGCCGCGCCAACGACGCCGCCGTGGCGCCCGACGGCTCCCTCTTCGCCGGCACCATGCGCTACGACGAGGCCCCGGGCGGCGGCACCCTCGCCCGGTTCACCGCCGACGGCCTCGCGCAGCCGATCCTCGACGACGTCGCCGTCAGCAACGGCACCGGCTGGAGCCCGGACGGGCGGCTGATGTACTACATCGACTCGCCGACCCGGCGCATCGACGTCTTCGACTTCGCGGACAGCGACGGCGTCCGGCTCCCCGTCGACCGGCGGCCGTTCGTGGCGATCGAGGAGGGCGGCGGCTTCCCCGACGGCCTCACCGTCGACGCCGAGGGCTGTGTCTGGGTCGCCCTGTGGGAGGGCGGCGCCGTCCGCCGCTACACCCCCTCCGGCGAACTGGACCGGGTCGTGGAACTGCCCACGCCCCGGCCCACGGCCTGCGCGTTCGGCGGCGCCGACCTGACCGACCTGTACATCACCACGGCCCGGGTCGGCACCGAGAACCCGCATCCGCTGTCGGGTTCACTGCTGGTGGTGCCGGGCGCGGGCAAGGGCCTCGCGCAGCCCGCGTTCGCGGGCTGAGCCCCACCGCGCCGCACGCCTGCCGGCGGCCCGCCGGCCCACCCGCACCGCGGTGGGCCGGCGGGCCGTCACTCACGCGCGGACACGCTGCTCTCCGCGGCGGGGGCCGCCGGGTCCGCCGATGCGCGGGGACCGGGCGAACCGTTGGGGCCGGCCGCGAGGCTGCGGACCTCCTCGATCTCGGCGGGGCTGCGCAGCGCCCGGGAGACGGCGTCGATGTCCTGGAGGAGACCGGTCAGGTCGGAGTGGACGGTGAACCCGGGGCCGCCCGCGTGGCCCGGACCGGCCGTCAGGCCGGGGACGATCAGCGGACCCGGACCCGGACCCGGCGTGCCCGACGTCAGGGAGACGGCCGGTGGCCCGGCGGCGGGCGACGCCTTCCGCGCGGCGATCGCGTCCTGGATGGTCACCGCGGCGGCCAGCGCCCGCGCCCTGCGGGGACCGTGACCGAGGGCGAGGGCCCCGGCACAGGCGCGGCGGTGCAGATCGTCGTCGACGTGGCGGGCCAGCTGGAGCAGGGCGTCGCGGATGAAGGTCTCGCGGCGGGTGAGGCGCAGCTCCGCCGTGGCGCGCAGGGCGAACGGCACCCCGGAGCCGCTGACCGTCCGGGTGAGCAGGTACAGGGGCCGCAGCCGCCAGTGGCTCACCCGCACCCGCCAGCGTTCGTGCAGGTACTGGCCGCCGTGCGGCAGGATGAACCCGACCGCGATGAAGATCGCCGCGACGGCCACCACCGGCGGCGCCACATGGGTGCTCAGCCAGTCCAGGTCGTGGCCCGTCCAGCGGGCGACCAGCGCCGTCAGCTTCGAGGCGTCGTACACCAGGTTGAGCGCGTAGCCGATCCCGAGCGCCTTCAGACCGCCGCGCAGCCACAGGTCCAGGCCCTGGGTGCGGACCCAGCTGCGGATCAGGTGCCAGGTGATCAGGCAGGCCGCGGTGTGGGCGGCGAGGTAGAGGAGGATCTCCTCGCGCATGAAGGGCGTGGTGGCGTAGTACGTGTCCAGGTCGCGCAGCCGCTCCCGGGGGACGTCCGCCAGAGTGAACAGCACCCACAGGCCGACGATCACCGCCGCGTACACGCTGACGACCCAGCGCATGGCGCGGCGGGTCGTCGGGGAGCGGTCGGCCGGGCCGTTGCGCCAGGCGACGATGAGCAGCAGACAGGCCGCGCAGTACGCGGTGATCAGCGAGTACACCCAGGGCGCGGCGATGTTCGGCACGCCGACGACCCGGTTGGTCCAGGCGATCACCGACGGCACCGCGAACAGGAACACGCTGCACGCGAGCAGCAGCAGACCGCCGACCGCCCGCAGCAGCGGGTCCCTCCACAGCTTCACGATGCTGGGCAGCTTGATCACCAGCGCGGCCGTCAGCACGGCCGTGGGGATCCAGAACGAGATGTACAGCCCGCCGAAGAAGTCGGCGGGGCTCATGGCACCGGTCATGGCCGCGGACACGGTGACCCCCCTCATCCGCGCGGCCCGCGGTAGCCGAGGGACGCCTGGAGTGCCTGCCGCACCGACTCCGCCCGGTCGGCCGCGCCGCCGGGGGCCGCGCGACCGGGGGCCGGACCCGCGGCATCGCCGTGCCCGGTGTCCACCCAGGGCCGCAGGGCGGTGGCGAGCCGGTGACCGAAGTCCTCGGCCTCCTGCTCGGCCGAGGCGTGCGAGCCGTTGCGCGCGGCGACCGTGAGGGCGGACCCGGGCCAGCCCGGCCCACCGGACAGCGCGAACGCGGCGGCGTCCGCGCCCGGCACCCGGTGGTGGCTGTGCCCCGCGTGCAGATGCCACAACTCATGCCCCAGGATCACCAGTTGCTGCACGGGAGCGGCCCGCTCCTCGACGATCACCAGGTCGAAGCCGGGGAACTCCATCCACAGCCCCGTCACCTCGATCTCGTCCGGGAACCGCTCGAACCGCAGCTCCACCGGCCGCCCGCCGCGCCGCGCGCTCATCTCCGCGCACAGCGCCGCCCCCAACTCCCGTACCCCCAGGGGGCCGTCCAGCCGCGCCCGGACCGCCCTGGCGAGCCGGGTGGTCAGTCTGCGCCGCTCGGCGGCGGACCGGGCGGGCAGCAGCGCGGCCCGCACCCGGCCGAGGGCCCCGGCCGCCGCGGCGGCCCCGGTCGATCCGCGCGGCCGTGCGCCGCCCGGTTCATGACGGCTCATCTGCCGGGTTCCTCCTCCTCGTCGACGCCGAGCAGCCCTTCGAGCATCACCGCGAGGGCCTCCTGCTTGCGCCGGGTCAGGCGCATCCGCCCCCCGCGCAGCGCGAGGGTCACCACTCCGTGCCGGGTGGCGAACTCGACGAGCGGACTCCCGCCGCCGTCCCTCTCCTGGCCCTCCAGGCCCTCCAGCACCCGCCGCAGTTCCCGGTCCAGGACGGCGGCGGCCGGGTCGGTGAAGAACCGGACGCCCTCCTCGACCCCGAAGAACGCGGCGAGTTCGGTGAGGTCGGGCACGTTCGGCATCTTCTTGCCGAGCAGCAGCTGCCGGGCCCACTCCGGGCTGATCGACAGCCGCTCCGCGACCTCCCTGCAGACGTCGACGGTGCGCTTCCCGCCGCGCGCGAGGTACGCCGTGTGCAGGGCCCGCACCCGCCCGCGCACCCGGTCGTCGATCCGGTCGCCCGGTGGTTCACCCCCGTCGAGCAGGGTCCGCACCACGTCCTCGCCGAGGGCGGTGCGCTCCGACAGGGCGGCCACGTCGAGGAGCCGCCCGCGCTCGGTCCCGCTCCGGGCGGCGAGCACGTCGAGGCGGGCGAGGGTGCGGGGGAGGGGTTCGGGGAGGTCGGGCACGGCCAGACCCTACGCGCCCGGTTGCCTGAACACCACGGAAATCCAACGATCGTTGAAGGCGGACCAACGATCGTTCGCCCGCGCCCCCGGTCACCCCCCTGCCGAGCCCGCCCCTCGCCAGGTCGCCCCGCCCCCGTCCACCCCGTGGACCCCATTGACTCTCTCCACCGGCGAACATAGCGTCACCGTCCGACTGAACGAGCAGCATCCGTGATCTCGAACGAGAAGGACGTCCATGGTCCGCACCGCCCGCTTCACCCTCGACCCCGCCTTCCAGGTCGGCGAGGTCAACCCCCGACTCTTCGGCTCGTTCGTCGAGCACCTCGGCCGCTGCGTCTACACCGGGATCTTCGAGCCGGACCATCCGGCGGCCGACGAGGCGGGCCTGCGCACCGACGTCCTGGAGCTGGTCCGTGAACTGGGCGTCACCACGATCCGCTACCCCGGCGGCAACTTCGTCTCCGGCTACAAGTGGGAGGACTCCGTCGGCCCCGTCGAGGACCGCCCCCGCCGCCTCGACCTCGCCTGGCGCTCCACGGAGACCAACCGCTTCGGTCTCTCCGAGTACATCGCCTTCCTGAAGAAGGTCGGCCCGCAGGCCGAGCCCATGATGGCCGTCAACCTCGGCACCCGGGGCGTCGCCGAGGCCCTCGAACTCCAGGAGTACGCCAACCACCCCGCCGGCACCGCCCTGTCGGACCTCCGTGTCTCCCACGGCGACAAGGAGCCCTTCGGCATCAGGCTGTGGTGCCTGGGCAACGAGATGGACGGCCCCTGGCAGACCGGCCACAAGACGGCCGCCGAGTACGGCCGGATCGCCGCAGAGACCGCCCGCGCGATGCGCCAGATCGACCCGGGCGTCGAACTCGTCGCCTGCGGCTCCTCCAGTCAGTCCATGCCGACCTTCGCCGCCTGGGAGGCGACGGTCCTGGAGGAGACGTACGACCTCGTCGACCACATCTCCCTGCACGCCTACTACCAGCCCGAGAACGGCGACATCGACTCCTTCCTGGCCTCCGCGGTCGACATGGAGTCCTTCATCGAGAACGTGATCGCCACCGCCGACCACGTGGGCGCGAAGCTCAAGTCGAAGAAGAAGATCAACCTCTCCTTCGACGAGTGGAACGTCTGGTACATGTCGAAGTGGCACGAGATCGAGAACTCGGGCGCGCGGGACTGGGCGGAGGCGCCCCGTCTCCTGGAGGACAACTACAGCGTCACCGACGCCGTCGTCTTCGGCTCCCTCCTCATCGCCCTGCTCCGGCACGCCGACCGCGTCACCGTCGCCTGCCTCGCCCAACTGGTCAACGTCATCGCCCCGATCATGACCGAGCCCGGTGGCCCCGCCTGGCGGCAGACCACCTTCTTCCCCTTCGCCCAGGCCGCGCGGTACGGCCGCGGCCGGGTCCTCGACGTACGGGTGGACTCGCCGACGTACGAGACGGAGAAGTACGGGGAGACGGACCTGCTGCACGCGACCGCGGTGCGCGCCGAGGACGGGTCGGTGACCGTGTTCGCGGTCAACCGCAGCCGTACGGAGGCGCTTCCGCTGGAGGTCGCGCTGGGCGGGCTCGACCTGACCCGCGTGGTCGAGCACAGCGTGCTCGCGGACGCCGACCCCGACGCCCGGAACACGCTCACGGAGCCCGACCGGGTCGGTCCGCACCCGGGCGAGGGGACGACGCTGGAGGGCGGGGTCCTGAAGACCGCCCTCGAACCGCTCTCCTGGAACGTGATCCGCCTCGGCTGACGCCCCGGACCCGGGCGCCTCCCACCGGGGGCGCCCCGCCCGTCACAGCCTTGGAACCAAAACGCAATGCCCCCGGCCCGTGCGGCGGGAGAACGCACCATACGATCAAGCCCGAACGTGAGCACGTGCGGGCGAGATCCGTATATACGTACAGACGCGTCCCGGACCCGGCCGACCGCATCGGCCGGGGGCACCGGCGGCGCCGACGTGCGGCGGGCCGTGCCCGGCGCGCTCGAACTGGGAGAACAGCCGGAAGCTGGAAGCTGGAAGTGGGGAAACCGTGCGCCAGAGAGCCCGGATGATCGTGGCGGCCACGGCCGCGCTGACGCTCGCGGCGGGGCTGTCCGGCTGCGGCGGGGACGCGGACGCCGAGTCCGGCCGGGTCTCCCTGACCGTCGTCGCCACCAACTACGGCGACAACGTCCACAAGAACTCGGAGGGTTACTGGGACCGGGTCGTCCTCGCCTTCAACGCCGAGCACCCCGACATCGACGTCAACGTCGACGTGTACGCCCCGGACGAGGTCGACGAGAAGGTCGCCGAGCTGGTCGAGCAGGGCAGGACGCCCGACATCGTGCAGGGCGACGGCTACTCGCAGTACGCCGCCAAGGGCCTCCTCTACAGCGCCGACGAGGTGCTGTCGGTGCCTGTCCAGGCGTCCTTCGTACCGAGCCTCGCCGAAGCCGGCGAGATGGACCGGGTGCAGTACGGGCTGCCGTTCACCGCGAGCACCCGGCTGCTCTACTACAACAAGGACCTGTTCGCCGCGGCGGGCCTGCAGCCCCCGAAGAGCTGGGACGGACTCCTCACGGCGGCCCGGAAGTTGAAGGAGCAGGGCGTGGAGTCCCCGATCGCCGTGCCGCTCGGCCCGGAGGAGGCCGAGGCCGAGACGCTGATGTGGCTGCTGGCCGGCGACGGCGGCTACACCGACGACTCCAACAACTACGACCTCGCGTCCCCCGCCAACGTGCGGACGCTGACCTGGCTCCGGGACAGTCTGGTCGGCGAGGGTCTCGCCGGCCCGATCCCGCCCGGTCAGCTGAACCGCGGCGACGCCGTGCAGACCTTCCTGCGCGGTGACGCTGCGATGGTCAACGGCCCGCTGTCGCTGATCCGTCAGATCGAGGACTCCTCCGACTCCGTGCCCTACGGGTCGGTCCCGCTGCCGAGCCGTGACGGCCGGGCCACGCCGGCCATGGGCACCGCGGACTGGATCGTCGCCTTCAAGAACGACGACCACCGCGAGGCGATGAGGAAGTTCCTCGACTTCCTCTACAGCGACAAGTACGTGATCGAACAGGCCGACGAGTACGAGCTGCTGCCCGTCACCACGACCGCCGCCGACGCGATGCGTGCCGACAAGAGCCACAAGGCGCTGTGGAGCGGCCTGGACACCCTGCAGAACCTGCGCCTCTACCCCGTCGGCGAGACCAACTGGTCCCAGGTGGCCGCCGCCATCCGCGAGCAGATCGGCGGGGCGGTGAAGTCGAACGGCAACCCGCGGACGGTACTGGAGTCGATCGCGGCGGTCGCGAAGACCGCCGAGTGAGCGCCTGACGCGGCGCCCCCTCGCTCGTCCACCGGCCCCCTTCCGCACCGCGCGGGAGGGGGCCGGGGCCGCAGTGCCCCGATCGGCGCAGTGGCGCTCCGCCGTGATCGACGGACGGAAACCGATCAGCCGAGGTCGAGCGAAAGCGGTCACGGTCCGGTCGAATCCGTACGGTTCCGACCAGGCATCATGCCCTCTCGATCTCCTGGGTACGCATCGGGCGAGCACGGCTGGCGTGGGCGGCGTGCGGCAGTTCGCCTTTGACGTCCAGCGCCCCGTGCCCGGGTACTTCGACCCCCATCGAGAGGAGGCGGCTGCGATGCCGGGCGGGGAGACAGACGGCGCAACCGGTGGCACCGGCGGTCCGGGCGGCAGCGTCCTCGGCGCTCCCGCGGGCCCACCCGCCCGCGCTCCGGTCGGCGCTCCGGTCGGCACCTCTGCCGGCGGCCCTGTCGGTGGCCCGTCGCACCGCCGCGGGACGCTCCTGCTGAAACGGCGTTTCACCGGTGAGAACCTGCCCCAGGTGCGGGCCCAGGTCGAGGACGCTGCGGCCGCGGCGGGCCTCGGGGGCGTACGGCTCGGCGAGTTCACCCTCGCGGTCAGCGAGATCGCCGCCAACGCCGTGGAGCACGCGGGCGGCGGGGGCCGGCTGGAACTGCGCCTGCTCCCCGACGAACTGGAGTGCCGGATCACCGACGACGGCCCCGGCTTCGTCCCCGCCATCCCCGAACTCCTCCCCGGCCTCACCGAAGGCTGCCGGGGCCGCGGCCTCTGGCTCGCCCACCTGGTCACCGACCGCCTGACGGTCACCACCGACACCAGGGGAAAGGGCGCCGTGGTGACCCTGGCCCTCCGGCTCACCTGAGGACACCGGCGCCGAGGGCGGCCTTCTCAGGGCGACGCCCCCGGCAGGGCCACGAGGCTCTGCCGGGGGCATCGCCCCATGGGGTTCGTCGGTGGCGGGGGTCAGCCCACCTGGTCAGCCCACCTGGTTGTAGACCGCGCCCGCCGCGGGCCAGCCCAGCGGCTCCGGCTGCTCCTCGGGGGCCGTACGGCCGCGCACTTGGGCGGCGGTGAGGCCCTGGGCGGCGCCCATCGCGCGCCGGTTCGCGGCGGCGGTGGCCATGCCGGGCATCCCGGTCTGGGCGGCGGGCTCCAGCCCGGTGGCGGGGGCGGGCGCCATGCCCGGGATGCCCGGCACGCCCGGCATGGAGGCCACGTTCGGCATCGACGCCACGTTCGGCATCGAGGGGATCGAGGGCCCCTGCGGCAGGGGAGCGGCGGCCGCCGGCATCGGGGCGGGCATGGGCGCCGGCGCGGGAGCGGGCGCCGGGGCGGGGACCGGGGTCGGCATCGGGGCGGCGGGGGCCGGGGCCGGCACGGGGGCCGGGGCCGGGTTCATGCCGGGCATGCCCCCCTGGCCGGTGGCCTGCGCGGCGAGGCCCGCCATACCGGCGCCGTTGGTCTCGCTCATCAGCCGGTCCACGGCCGCCGTACCCGAGCTGTAGCTGGTCCCGGTGCCCAGCTCGGGTACGGCGGCTCCCCTCCTGGACCCGTAGAGAACCGACTCCAGGCCGGACACCAGGCGACGCACGTCCACCTGGGGCCGGACCACGAGTCGCAGGAAGCGACTGGACGAGCCGACCTTGTTGCCGCACTCGCGGACCAGGATCCGGTGCTCGGTGAGCAGCCGGTCACGGACCACGGTGCCCTCGGCGCCCACGGGCAGGCGCACGAAGAGGAAGTTCCCCTGCGACGGATACACCGTCAGACCGGGGAGGGCGGAGAGCTGACGGGCCATGTCCAGGCGGTCGCGCCGCACCTGGTGCAGGCTCTCCATGTACTCGGGGCCGTGGTTCTTCAGCATGAACACCACGTGCTCCGCGAAGGAGTTGAGGTTCCACTTCGGCAGCATCGAGCGGACCTTCCCGGCGAGCGCCGGGTTGGCGACCAGGTAGCCGAAGCGGATGCCGTGCAGCCCGAAGTTCTTGCCGAGTGAACGCAGCACGACGACGTTGGGCCGCATCACCGCGTCCTGCACCGTGCTCGGCTCGGACTCGGCGTCGGCGAACTCCAGGAACGACTCGTCGATGACGATCAGGTCCAGGTCGGCCATCGCGTCCATGAACTGCACCAGCGCGTGCCGGTGCAGGAAGCCGCCGTCGGGGTTGTTCGGGTTGCAGATGACGGCGACCCGGGTGCCGCGCGCCCGGATGAACTCGGCGTACTGGGCGAGGTCGAGGGCGAAGCCGCTGGACTCCTGCAGCGGGAACATGTCGACCCGCTTGCCGGTCTCCATGGGCTGGTCGGTCCAGCGGCCGAAGGTGGGGACGGGGACGGCGAGGGACTCCCGGACCAGCAGATGGTCGATCCAGGTGATGAGTTCGGTCGAGCCGTTGCCCATCGCCACGCACTGCGGCGGCAGTTGCAGCAGGTTGCACAGCTCCGCGGTGATGGTGTCGGCGCTGCTCGGGTAGTACGTGATGATCTCCCTCAGCCTGCTCGCCATCTCGTCGAACATGGCCGGGGTGGGGAAGTAGGGGTTGCACGGTATGCAGAAGTCCACCGGGCCGACCCCGTCGCCGCCCTCACGCGTCAGCGCCGCCATCGAGGGGCTGTGCGCCGTCGCGCTGCGGAACAACGAGGTGACGTTGTCGGCCATGGAACCTCCGTAGGGGGCGGACCCGTTGGGGACGACCGGGTCCGACGACTGAGGGCGGCCCGTGCGGGGGAGCACGGGCCGCCCCTAGATACGGAGCACGGCGGGACGCTGTTCAACCGTCTGGAAGTTGGCTGGAAGTTGTGAAGAACCTGTGCGTCACCGTCGTCAGGTGCCGAACGAGTGGACCGTCGTCGAGCGGTACGTCCGCCCCGGCCGGAGCACCGTCGAGGGATACGCCGGCTTGTTCGGCGAGTCCGGGAAGTGCTGGGTCTCCAGGCACACGGCGTCGCCCTGGCGGTAGATCCGCCCCGACGGTCCGGCGAGCGTGCCGTCGAGGAAGTTCCCCGAGTAGAACTGCAGCCCCGGCTCGGTCGTGGAGATCGTCAGGGTGCGGCCGGAGGACGGGTCGCGCAGGGTCGCCGCCCGCTCCGGGAGATCCGTCCGCCCCTTGTCGAGCACCCAGTTGTGGTCGAACCCCTTGGCGTACAGCAGCTGCTGGTCGCGGGTGCGGACGTCCGCGCCGATCGGCTTGGCCCGACGGAAGTCGAACGGTGTGCCCGCCACCTCGGCCGGTTCACCGGTGGGGATGAGGCCGGCGTCGACGGGCGTGTAGCGGGAGGCGGCGATCTCCAGCTCGTGGCCGTGGGCGGAGCCGCTGCCCTCGCCGGCGAGGTTCCAGTAGACGTGGCTGGTGAGGTTGACGACGGTCGGCCGGTCGGTGGTGGCCTCGTAGTCGATGCGCCAGTCGCCCTGCTCGGTGAGGGTGTAGGTGACCGCGGTCCGCAGGGTGCCGGGGTAGCCCATCTCGCCGTCGGGGCTGGTGCGGGTCAGACGCAGGCCCACGTCCGTGTCCCGAGCGAACGGTTCGACGTCCCACACCGCCTTGTCGAAGCCGTCGGCGCCGCCGTGCAGGCTGTTGCCGCCGTCGTTGACGGACAGCTCGTACGCCGTGCCGTCGAGGGTGAACCGGCCCCCGCCGACGCGGTTGCCGTACCGGCCGATCAGCGCGCCGAAGTAGGGGGAGCCGGCGACGTACTCCTCGACGGTGGCGAAGCCGAGGGAGACGTTCGCGTACCGGCCCTCGCGGTCGGGGACCTCCAGGGACTGCACGATCCCGCCGTACGACAGGACCCGCAGTCGTGTGCCGCCGTTCTCCAGCGACCAGCGGTGGATCTCGGTGCCGTCGGCGAGCTTGCCGAAGACTTCCTTCACCGGATGCTCCTCTCACGGGAAAGGGGGGCCCCGCCCGCAGGCGAGGCCCCCCTTGCGGGTTCCGTCAGGAACCGCCCTTGCGCTTGTTCCACACGTCGAAGCCGACCGCCGCCAGCAGCACCATGCCCTTGATGACCTGCTGCCAGTCGGTGCCGATGCCGACCAGGTTCATGCCGTTGTTGAGGACACCGAGGACGAGACCACCGATGATCGCGCCGAGGACGGTGCCGACACCGCCGCTCATCGACGCGCCGCCGATGAACGACGCCGCGATCGCCTCCAGTTCGAAGTTGAGGCCCGCCTTCGGCGAGGCGGCGTTGAAGCGGGCGGCGAAGACCAGACCCGCGAGCGCCGCGAGCATGCCCATGTTCAGGAAGATCAGGAAGACGACCTTCTTGTCCTTCACACCGGACAGCTTCGCCGCGGGCAGGTTGCCGCCGATGGCGTAGATGTGGCGGCCGATGATCGCGTTGCGCATCACGTAGCCGAAGCCGACGACCAGCGCGCCGAGGATCAGCAGCACGATCGGGGCGCCCTTGTAGCTGGCGAGCAGCATGGTGACCACGAGCAGCGCGGCGGCGATCGCGACGAGCTTGAGGACGAACAGGTTCATCGGCGGCACGTCGAGCGCGAACTCCTGCTGCCGGCGCCGGTCCCGGAACTCCTGGATCACCACGAACGCGATGAGGGCGAAGCCCAGCAGCAGCGTCAGGTTGTGGTAGTTCGTCTCCGGGCCGACCTCGGGCAGGAAGCCGTTGGCGACCTTCTGCAGGCCCTCGGGGAACGGGCCGAGGGTCTGGCCCTCCAGGAAGATCTCGGTGAGACCGCGGAAGACGAGCATGCCCGCCAGGGTCACGATGAACGACGGTATCCCGAGATACGCGATGAAGAACCCCTGCGCGGCTCCCGCGACGGCGCCCACGGCCAGACAGAGCACCACGGCCAGCGGCCACGGGATGTCGTTGTTGACCATGAACACCGCGGCGATCGACCCGATGAACGCGGTCAGCGAACCCACGGAGAGGTCGATGTGCCCGGAGATGATGACCAGCATCATGCCGATCGCGAGGATCAGGATGTAGCTGTTCTGCAGCACCAGGTTCGAGACGTTGCGCGGCAGCAGCAGGTCACCGTCGGTCCACACCGCGAACAGCGCCACGATCAGGCCGAGGGCGATCAGCATGCCGTACTGACGCATGTTGCGGCGCAGGCCGTCCAGCATCAGCTGGAGCAGACCCCCGCCCGCCGCCGCCCCGCTCTTGCCGGGCGGCGCGGGGGCCGGGCTCTTGGCGGTCACTTCCGTGCTCATCGGGTTACCTCTTTGTCCTTCGTCATCTGACGCATCAGCGACTCCTGCGTGGCCTCGGCACGCGGGAACTCACCTGTCAGCCGCCCTGCGGCCATGGTGTAGATGCGGTCGCACATCCCGAGCAGTTCCGGCAGCTCGGAGGAGATGAAGACGACCGCTTTGCCCTCGGCGGCCAGTTTGTCGATGACCGTGTAGATCTCGTACTTGGCGCCGACGTCGATTCCGCGCGTCGGCTCGTCCAGGATCAGCACGTCCGGCCCCGCGAAGATCCACTTGCTGAGGACGACCTTCTGCTGGTTGCCGCCGGACAGCTTGCCCACCGGTTCGAAGACGGTCGGCGCCTTGATGTTCATGGACTTGCGGAAGCCCTCGGCGACCTGACGCTCCCCGTGCTCGTCGACCACACCCCGCTTGGCGACCTTGCCCAGCGCGCTGAGCGAGATGTTCCGGTTGATGGTGTCGATGAGGTTGAGGCCGTAGTGCTTGCGGTCCTCGGTGACGTAGGCGATGCCGTTGCGCACCGCCTCGGGGACGGTCTTCGTCCGGATCTCCCGGCCGTCCTTGAGGACCGTGCCGGCCGTGTACCGGCCGTACGTCCGCCCGAAGACGCTCATCGCGAGTTCGGTGCGGCCTGCGCCCATGAGCCCGGCGATACCGACGATCTCGCCGCGCCGCACGTGGAGCGACACGTCGTCGACCACCTTGCGCTGCTGGTCGATCGGGTGGTGCACGGTCCAGTTGCGGATCTCCAGCGCGGGGGCCGCGCCCTCCTCGGGCTCGTGCGGCGTGCGCTCCGGGAAGCGGTGCTCCAGGTCCCGGCCGACCATCCCGCTGATGATCCGGTCCTCGGTGGTCTCCGCCGACTTCACATCGAGGGTCTCGATGGTCTGCCCGTCGCGGATGATCGTCACCGAGTCCGCGACCCTGCGGATCTCGTTCAGCTTGTGCGAGATGATGATCGAGGTGATGCCCTGCTTCTTCAGCTCCAGGATCAGGTCCAGGAGCTTGCCGCTGTCCTCGTCGTTCAGGGCGGCGGTCGGCTCATCCAGGATGAGCAGCTTCACCTTCTTCGACAGCGCCTTGGCGATCTCGACGAGCTGCTGCTTGCCCACCCCGATGTCGGCGACCCGGGTGTCCGGGTGCTCGTCGAGGCCGACGCGGCGCAGCAGCTCGGTCGCGTGCTTCAGCGTCTCGGTCCAGCTGATGAACCCGCGCGTGGCGTGCTCGTTGCCGAGGAAGATGTTCTCCGCGATGGAGAGGTAGGGCACCAGGGCCAGCTCCTGGTGGATGATCACGATGCCGTGCTGCTCGCTGGCCCTGATGTCCTTGAACTCGCAGGTCGCGCCCTCGAAGAGGATGTCCCCCTCGTAGCTGCCGTGCGGGTGGACGCCGGAGAGGACCTTCATGAGGGTCGACTTGCCCGCGCCGTTCTCACCGCAGATGGCATGGACCTCGCCCTGCTGGACGGTCAGGGTGACGTCCGACAGCGCTTTGACGCCGGGAAAGGTCTTGACGATCGAGCGCATTTCCAGGACGGGTCCCGCCATGGTCGTGCCTTCCAATCAGTGGTTCGGGATCCGCCGGATTACTTGAGGTCGCTCTCCTTGATGTAGCCGGAGTCGACGACGGCCTCCTTGTAGTTGGCCTTGTCCACGCTGACCGGCTCCAGCAGGTACGCCGGCACGACCTTGGAGCCGTTGTCGTAGGTCTTGGTGTCGTTGACCTCGGGCTTCTTCTTGTTCAGCAGCGCGTCGACCATGTTCGAGGCCACCTTGGCGAGTTCACGGGTGTCCTTGTAGACGGTCATGGACTGCTCGTCGGCGATGATCGACTTCACCGAGGCGACCTCGGCGTCCTGGCCGGTGACGATCGGCAGCGGCTTGCTCTTGGAGCCGTAGTCGTCCGACTTCAGCGCGGAGAGGATGCCGATGGAGATGCCGTCGTAGGGGGAGAGGACCGCGTCGACCCGGTCGCTCTTGTACGTGGAGGTCAGGATGTCGTCCATGCGCTTCTGGGCGGTGCCGCCGTCCCAGCGCAGGGTGGTGACCTGGGTGAGCTCGGTCTGGCCGGACTTGACGACGAGCTGCTTCTTGTCGATGTAGGGCTGCAGGACGTTCATCGCGCCCTGGAAGAAGTAGCGGGTGTTGTTGTCGTCGTTGGAGCCGGCGAACAGCTCGACGTTGAACGGGCCCTTCTTGGAGCCGTCCTTCAGGCCGAGCTTGCTGACGATGTAGTCGCCCTGGAGCTCGCCGACCTTCTCGTTGTCGAAGGAGGCGTAGTAGTCGACGTTCTTCGTGCCGAGGATCAGGCGGTCGTAGGAGATGACCGGGATGTCGGCGTCCTTGGCCTGCTGCAGCACGTTGTTCATCGACTTGTTGTCGATGGCGGCGACGATGAGGGCCTTCACGCCCTGGGTGATCAGGTTCTCGATCTGGCCGACCTGCTGATCGGGGTCGTCCTCGCCGTAGACCAGCTTGGTCTTGTAGCCCATCTTCTCCAGGTTGGAGACGACGTTGTTGCCGTCCGCGATCCACCGCTCGGAGGACTTGGTCGGCATCGCGATGCCGATGGTGGCGCCCTTGGTGCTGCCACCCTCCTCCTTGCTGCCGCCCTCACCGCTCTGACCGCAGGCGGACAGGGTCAGGGCCAGGGAGGCGGCGGAGGCTATGGCGGTGAGTGCGGCTCGACGAGTGCGCATGATCATCATCCTTGATGTCTTGGTGCCTGGAACGTTCTGGCGGTGAGGACGGCGCTTCGCGAGCGAGGGAGGAGCCGAAGGAACGCCAGAAGAAGATGTGGGGGATTCTGTGGGACTGCGTCTTCTTCTGTGAAGACAGTTGGCCGGTTCGTTATGCGGGATGACAAAATCGCTTCAGCTCTCCCGGCAGACGCGAGCCGAGCGGCGCCATGTCGCCGTCCGCACCGTGCCGCGCCAGGAGGTCCAGGGCGAGCCGACCGCGCCGCACCCGCTCCTTGGCGGTGGACAGCGTCAGATCGCGCATGTGGTGCCCGTAGGGGTAGATCCCGGGCGCCTTGGACAGGCCGAACTTCAGGTAGATCGGCGCTCCGCGCCGGATCAACTCGGCGACCTCGTACATCCGCACGTAGCCGCCGAGGTCGTCGGGGGCTTCGATGTACATGTCCATCGGGGCGCCCGACACCCGCCGGATCTCGGTGAGGTGATCGAGCGTCAGGTCGCTCGGCACGTTGATCGAGTCGCCGCCCAGATTCTCGTACACGGCGTACGCGGTCGGGTTCACCGGGCCGATGAGCGCCGAGACCTTGAAGGTGGTGTCGGCCGGCAGGATGCCCGCCTCACGGGCGCGGTGCAGCGTCCAGAGCACGCCCTCGTCGGCGACGAGCAGGCACTTCACGCCCAGCTCGGTCGCACGCACGGCGTCCTCCACGCAGCCGGCGACCGCGTCGTGGCCGCGGGCGCGCAGACCGGCGCCCCGGGAGTCGGTACGGGTGGAGCCGCCGATGTCCCACGTGCCGCGCGGCCCGGTGAACAGGCAGAGCTCGATGTCGCGTTCGGCCGTCGCCTCCACCATCTCGGTGATCTCGGCGTCGGTGAGCATCCAGACACCGCTGCCCTGGCTGATCCGGTGGATCGGCACATCGAGCCGCGAGGCTTCCTTGAGGACCACGGCGAGCGCCTCCGGCCCCTCCACGGAGGGGACCTCGGTGCGCCAGCGGCCGCCGCCCGGGAAGGTGTGCGGAGAGGCGTCGGCGGGGTCGAGAGCGGGCGCGTTCAGGCCGAGTGCGGCGAGCGCCTGCTCGCCGGGCCGGCGCGGCGCCGAAGCGGTGGTGTCGGTCACAAGCTGTCCTTCAGGTTCGATATTTCGGACGAGGTTCGCGGCTCTTCGCACAGAGATCTTGGGTGTACGCCGGCACGACGTCGTCAGGTACCCCGTACCGGCGTACGGCTCAGGGGTGTGTCATGGCCGCAGGAGGACCTTTCCGATCTTCGGGTCACCGGACCCCACCAGCTCGATGGCCTCCGGGAACTCGTGCAGCGGCAGCTCGTGCGTGACGAGCGGCAGCGGGTCGAGGAGCCCGGCCCCGAAGACCCGCACCGTGTGCGCCCAGGCGTCCGGCGGTGCCCCGAACACGGTGTGCACCTCCAGCTGCCGCACGACGAGGTCCGTCGGGTCCAGCCCGTCCGCGCCCGACGCCGGGATGCCCGTCAGGACCAGCCGTCCGCCGCGCCGCAGCAGGGCGGCGGCGGTGACCGCCGCGTCCGCGGAACCGGCGGTCTCGATGACGACGTCGAAGTCGCCGGGCAGTTCCTCGTCCTTCGTACGGAAGTCCGAGGCACCGAACCGCCGGGACAGTTCCGCACGGTCCGGACGGGTGCCCACGACGAGCAGCTCGGCCGGTGAGGCCGCCTTCAAGAACTGAACGGCGAACATGCCGAGCGTGCCGGTGCCCACGACGGCCACCCGCTCCCCGGGGACCGCGTTGGCCTTGAGCGCCGCCGCCGCGATGCACGCGGCCGGCTCCAGCAGCGCCGCCGCCGTCAGATCGCAGTCGTCCGGAAGAACGTGCAGCAAGCGGGCGGGAAGCGTCAGCGTGGTGGCCATGGCGCCCGGCTGGGTGAAGCCGGTCTCCTCGTACCCCGCCGAACACAGCGTGGTCTCGCCCGCGTGGCAGCGGTCGCACACCTGGCAGTTCCGGAAGCCCTCGCCGACGACCTTGCGTCCTACAAGAGTTGAAGGAACGCCGTCGCCGACGGAGACCACCGTCCCGGACCACTCGTGGCCCGGAACGAGGGGGTAACGGACGTATCCCTCGGGCCTGTTGCCCTGGTAGACCTCGCGGTCGCTGCCGCAGATCCCGGAGGCGTGGACACGGACCAGCGCCTCGCCCGCCGCGGGCTGCCGGGGCTCGTGCGGGACGAGCCGGTGCTCGCCCGGAGCCTCGATGACGACGGCGGTGGCCGCGTCGGGCGAGTTCGTCACTTGGTCCCCTTGGGCTTGCGCTGCTCCCAGCCCTCGGCCCACAGGTCGAACCGGGCCTGCTGCTGCGGGAACTCCGCCGCCGCGTCCACGTCCAGCTCGACGCCGAGGCCCGGCTCGTGCGACAGGTGGAAGCAGCCGTCCTCGGGGTCGACCTGCGGGGCGCCCTTGATGACCTTCTTGATGTCGGCGTCCGCGAAGTCGTTGAAGTGCTCCAGGATCTTGAAGTTCGGCGCGGTGAAGCCGACCTGGAGCGAGGCGGCGGTCAGCACCGGGCCGCCCACGTTGTGCGGCGCGACCAGCATGTAGTGGGTCTCGGCGGTCGCGGCCAGCTTGCGGGTCTCCCAGATGCCGCCGATGTGGCCGACGTCCGGCTGGATGATGTCGACGGCCTGGCTCTCGAAGAGCTCGCGGAACTCGATCCGGTCGTGGATGCGCTCACCCGTGGCGATCGGCATGTCCACCTTGGCCGCGACCTTCTCCAGCGCCTTCAGGTTCTCCGGCGGCACCGGCTCCTCCAGCCACGCGGGCTTGAAGGGGGCCAGTTCCTTGGCCAGCCGGACGGCGGTGGACGGGGAGAACCGGCCGTGCATCTCCAGCATCAGCTCGGCGTCCGGCCCGATGGCGTCCCGCACGGCCTCGATCAGCGAGACGGCGTACAGGCTCTGCTCGTGGTCCAGCTCGAAGTGGCCGGTGCCGAAGGGGTCGATCTTGAGCGCCCGGTAACCGCGCTCCATGACGCCCCGCGCCGCCTTGTGGTACGCCTCGGGCGTGCGCTCCGTGGTGTACCAGCCGTTCGCGTACGCCTTGACCTTGTCGGTGACCTTGCCGCCGAGCAGCTGCCACACCGGGACGCCGAGGGCCTTGCCCTTGATGTCCCAGCAGGCCATCTCGATGACGGCGATGCCGGACATCACGATCTCGCCGGCCCGGCCGTAGTCGCCGTACTTCATCCGCTTGACGAGGTCCTCGACAGCGAACGGGTCGGACCCGAGAATGTGGTTGGCCTCTGCCTCGCGCAAGTAGCCGAGCAGGGCGTCGGTGTGGCCCAGCATGCGGGTCTCGCCGACGCCGGTGAGTCCCTCGTCGGTGTGCACCTGGACGTAGGTCAGGTTCCGCCACGGCGTTCCGACCACGTGTGTGCTGATTCCCGTGATGCGCACGGTGCTCCCTGTCCTTTATCGGTCTGTTCGAAATTTCGAAGCTCGTTCGAAATGCTGGCGCGACAGTAAGGACGACCCGCTCCGAGTGTCAATGGGTCGAACGCACAAGGGTCTGTCACGAGGGTCCCGGAGGTGGGCGGTGATCAGGGCCTGAGCCGTGCTGGCGGGCCAGTACACGAGGTTCCTACACAACTTTCACGAGGGTGCCTGGGAACGCCGTCGGCGCGCCACATAATCTTCCGGCGTCATGGACTACTGCCACCCGTGCCAACGGCACCTCAACGGCGCCCTGGCCTGTCCCGGGTGCGGCGCACCGGCCGAAGACGGCCGGATGCACAGGGGCGCATCGCCCCTGCCGGGCGATTTCACCACGGACGGACGCGGCGAAGCGCACGAACGCGACGAAACGCACGAGCACGGTGAAACGTACGCGAACGGCGAAGCGCACGGGCGTGGCGAAGCGTACGAGTACGACGGTCCCGGCGGGCGCGGCGAACCGGACGAGCATGTCGAAGCGGCCGGGCGCGGCGAAACGAACGAGCGTGGTGAAGCCCGCGAACGTGACGGTGAAGTGCCCGCGGTCGGCGGTGGGGCGGACGTCGGCGGGCGCCGGGCCGGCCGTGCCGCACGGTCCCGGTCCAGGGGCCGCGAGCGCGGCGACAGTGCCGCCCGGCGGGACCGGCGGGCGGCCGCGCACCGCCGCCGGCGCAAGCGTGTGCTGCTGGTCGGGGCGGGGCTGGTGCTCGCCGCGGGCGGACTGAGCCTCGCCGAACTCGGCATGGAGGCACCGCCGTCGCACCCGAACGCGGCGTCCGTGGACGACGCGGCCACCCCGTCGCCGGCCGACGCGGCGGACGGCGCCCCCGGCGACGACGGCGCCGCCGTGCACGGGACGGCCGCCGCGGACGGCACGTCGCCGGACGACTCGCCCTCGCCGTCCGCCTCGGAGTCCGGGACGTCCGGGGGCGACGAGGACACCGAGGACACCGAGGCCGAGGACGGGGCGAAGGATCGTTCCGCCTCGAACGCCTCGGTCCGCCCCACCGCCGCGCCCCCCGCCGAGTCCGCCCCCCAGGACCCCGACCCCCCGAACCAGGACCCCACCACCCCGAAGCCCACGCCCACCCCCAGCCCTTCGGAGACCTGCACGCGCTTCCTGTGGTGGTGCTCGTAGGGCGCTGAACGGGGTTTCCCGGGCGGCTTGCGGCTTGCGGCTTGCGGCTTGCGGGTTGCCGGCTGCCGGTTGCTGACGGCTGACGGTGGCCGTCGGGCGGGCACGCGCCCCAAATCCCCGTGTACGCACCCCGATCACCCACCTCGTGAGCGCTACTCATCGTCGCCGCCGCCCGCCCGTCGCCCCTCGATCCCGTTGCCCGCAGCGCCCCTTGAGGGCCCCGGCGGGGATCTCGTGGGCGTGGTGATGGTGCCGTGCACACCCCCGTGGCGCTTGTCCACGGCGGTGGCCCGAGTGGGGGCCGCGCCGGTGGGGAAGCCGGGGGGTCGCGATGTCAACACCGCAGGACCTGGGCGTTTTTCGTGGCCGTAACGTGCGTCCCGGAAGGGCCCCGGCGCGCCCCCGGCGGAGGGCCGCGTTATTCAACCGTGACGACTTCCCTGACGCAGCCCTCTTGACCGCCATGAATTGTTAGCGCTCACAATGACCTCCGCATTCACCAGTCGGTTCCCGACGGCACCCGAGGAGGTACGAGCGTCGTGCCAGCAGTGCTCCAACCCGCTTTCCCCGCCGGTGCCATGGGAACGTCCGGAACCCCGGCGTGAAGCCGACGACGCGGAGCGCTCCGCCCGCCGCAGGAGTCTTATCCGCCGACGACCGCCGAGGAGGTGCGGCCGTGACCCACTCACCGCTCCGGCCGCCCACCATGGCGGACGTCGCCCGCCTGGCGGGGGTGTCCCACCAGACCGTCTCCCGGGTCCTGGGGGACCACCCCAACGTGCGGGACGAGACCCGTGCCAAGGTGCAGCGCGCGATCGAGGAGATGGGCTACCGTCGCAACTCCTCCGCGCGGGCCCTGGCCACCCGGCGCACCCGGACCCTGGGCGTGGTGGCCTCCAACACCACGCTCTACGGACCGGCCAGCACCCTCTTCGCGCTGGAGGAGGCGGCCCGGGCCGAGGGGTACCTGGTCTCGACGGTCAGTGTGCGCAAGCTGACCGTGGAGACCCTCTCCGAGGCCCTGGACCACCTCAGCGACGGCGGGGTGGAAGGCGTGATCGCCATCGCCCCGCAGCGGTCGGCGGTCGAGGCGCTCGCCGAACTCCGCCGCCCCTTCCCGGTGGTGGCCGTCGGCACGGGGTCCGCCTCCACGGTCCCCAGCGCCAACGTCGACCAGCACCTGGGCGCCCGGCTCGCCACCGGCCACCTGCTGGCCGCCGGTCACCGCACGGTCTGGCACCTCGCCGGACCCGAGGACTGGCAGGAGGCCGCCGACCGGGTCGCCGGCTGGCGGGCGACCCTCGAAGAGGCAGGCGTGGAACCGCCGATGCCGCTGAGGGGTGACTGGAGCCCGCTCTCGGGCTACCGTGCGGGCCAGGAACTGGCCGGCTGGGTGGGCCGCGGTCTGACCGCCGTCTTCGTCGCCAACGACCAGATGGCACTGGGGGTGTTGCGGGCCCTGCGCGAGGCCGGCGTACGCACCCCCCAGGACGTCGCGGTGGTCGGCTACGACGACATCCCGGAGTCGGAGTTCTTCGCACCGCCGCTCACCACGGTCCGACAGGACTTCTCCACGGTGGGCCAACGGAGCATCGCCCTGCTCCTGGACCTGATCGAGGGCCGGACCCCCTCGGGAACGGCCCAGATCGCCATCGAACCGCAACTCGTCGTCCGGGCCAGCACCTACCCGTACGCCTCCCCGCCGGGGACCGCGCCACCCGGCTGACCCGGCATCCCCAGATCGACCCGAACCCTCACAAGCCATCAGCGTGGCCGACATTTCGAACAATGATCGACAGGCTGGACGCAGTGCGGCCGGTCCATCGAGTACCAGCAGGTCCGTCCCCGGACCTGCTCTTCAAAGGAGAAGACACATGCTCAACAGACGGAACTTCCTCACCGCGGCGGTCGGCGTGGCAGCGGCGGCGGGCCTGTCCGCCTGCGCCAAGGAGGACGAGGGCGGCTCCAGCGGCTCCTCCGGCGGCGGCAGCAAGAAGATCACCCTCGGCTTCTCCCAGGTCGGCTCCGAGAGCGGCTGGCGCAGCGCCAACACCGACTCCATCAAGTCGGCGGCCAAGGAGGCGGGTTACAACCTGAAGTTCTCCGACGCCCAGCAGAAGCAGGAGAACCAGATCTCCGCGATCCGCAGCTACATCGCGCAGAAGGTCGACGTGATCGCCTTCTCGCCCGTGGTCGTCACCGGCTGGGACGCGGTGCTCAAGGAGGCCAAGGCCGCGAAGATCCCGGTGATCCTCACCGACCGTTCCGTGGAGACCAAGGACGAGTCCCTCTTCGTGACGCTGGTCGGCTCCGACTTCACCGACGAGGGCCGTCGTGCCGCCAAGATCCTGGAGAAGGTCCTGGACAAGGCCGGCCACAAGGGCAAGGTGAAGATCGCCCAGCTGGAGGGCACCACCGGTGCCGCCCCGGCGATCGAGCGCGCCAAGGGCTTCAAGGAGATCATGGACGCCGAGCACAAGGACGACTGGGAGATCGTCGTCACGCAGACCGGCGACTTCACCCGTGCCGGCGGCAAGCAGGTCATGGCGGCCTTCCTGCAGTCCAACCCGGACATCAACGTGCTGTACGCCCACAACGACGACATGGCGATCGGCGCCATCCAGTCCATCGAGGCGGCCGGCAAGAAGCCCGGCAAGGACATCCTCATCGTCTCCGTCGACGGTGTGAAGGACGGCTTCGTGGCCATGTCCGAAGGCAAGATCAACGCCATCGTCGAGTGCAACCCGCTGCTCGGCCCCCAGCTGATGGAGGTCGTGCAGACGGTCAAGGACGGCGGCACGGTCGAGCGCTGGATCAAGACCAAGGAGAGCGACTTCATGCAGGACCAGGCCAAGGACGCCCTCCCCACCCGCAAGTACTGACCCGCGCCTTCCGGCAGGGAGCCTCCGGCCGACCGCCCCGTCGGTTCCGGGGCTCCCTGCGGGCCTGAACGAGATCCAAGAGGAGCGCTGCCATGGCAGAGCCACGGCCCGTCCTGGAGATGACGGGCATAGTCAAGGAATTTCCGGGGGTACGGGCTCTGTCGGGCGTCGACTTCCGGCTCTTCCCCGGCGAGATCCACGCCCTGATGGGCGAGAACGGTGCCGGCAAGTCCACCCTGATCAAGGTGCTGACCGGGGTCCACTCCCTGGACGGCGGCACGATCACCCTCGACGGGAAGTCCGTACGGTTCGCCAGCCCGCTCCAGGCGCAGCAGGCCGGGATCAACACGGTCTACCAGGAGGTCAACCTCTGCCCCAACCTGTCGGTGGCGGAGAACATCTTCATCGGCCGTGAGCCCACCCGCTTCGGCCGCATCCAGTGGAAGCGGATGCGCAAGGAGGCGGCGGAACTCGTCGACCGCCTCGGCCTCGACATCGACGTGACCGCGCCGCTGTCCGCGTACCCGCTGGCCGTGCAGCAACTGGTCGCGATCGTACGGTCGGTGAGCACCGGCGACGGCACCGGCGACGGCGAGGGCCAGGGCACCAAGGTCCTCGTCCTCGACGAGCCGACGTCCAGCCTCGACCGGGACGAGGTCCTCGAACTCTTCCGCCTCATGCGGCGGTTGAAGGACGAGGGGGTGGCGATCCTGTTCGTCTCCCACTTCCTCGACCAGATCTACGAGATCTGCGACCGCATGACCGTCCTGCGCAACGGCACCCTCGTCGGCGAGCACATGGTGAGCGACCTCGACCAGGTCGGACTCATCCAGCTCATGATCGGCAAGGAGCTGGACAAGCTGGAGGAGCTGCACGAGCACCAGCTGCGCGCGGACGTCGGCGAGACCCTGCTGCACGCCGAGGGACTCGGCCGCACCGGCCGGATCGCCCCCTTCGACCTGGAGATCAAGAAGGGTGAGGTGGTGGGCCTCGCCGGACTGCTCGGCTCGGGCCGCACCGAACTCGCCCGGCTGCTCTTCGGCGCCGACCAGCCCGACGGCGGCAAGGTCACCGTGGCCGGCAAGCAGGTCCCGATGAACGCCCCCAACGACGCCATCGACGCCGGGGTCGCGTTCTGTTCGGAGAACCGCAAGACCGAGGGCCTGGTGCCGGACCTGACGGTCCGGGAGAACATCATCCTCGCCCTCCAGGCGGCCCGCGGCTGGACCCGGCCCATCCCGGCCGCCCAGCGCGACGAACTCGTGGCCAAGTACATCAAGGCCCTCGACATCCGCCCGGCCAACCCCGAGGCCCGTGTCGGCCAGCTCAGCGGCGGCAACCAGCAGAAGGTGCTGCTGGCCCGCTGGCTGATCACCGAGCCCCGGCTGCTGATTCTCGACGAGCCCACCCGCGGCATCGACATCGGCGCCAAGGCGGAGATCCAGAAGCTCGTGGTGTCCCTCTCCGAGGACGGCATGTCCGTGCTCTACATCGCGGCCGAGCTGGAGGAGGTCCTCCGGCTCAGCCACACCATCGGCGTGCTGCGCGACCGCAAGCTGGTGGCGCGCCTGACCAACGGGCCGGAGATCACCCCCAGCAGGATCCTGGAGACCATCGCGAGCGGAGAACACCAGTGAGCACCCCATCCGCAGCCACGACGTCCCGCTGGCGGGCGCTGACGCACCACCACCTGTTCTGGCCGGTCGCGGTCCTGGTAGCCCTGCTGCTCGTCAACGTGCCCTTCACGCCCGACTTCTTCTCGATCAAGATGACGGACGGCCACCTCTACGGCAGCCTCGTCTCGATCGTGCTGTTCGGCTCGCCGCTGATCCTGGTGGCGGTCGGCATGACCCTGGTCATCGCCACCGGCGGCATCGACCTCTCCGTGGGCGCGGTCGTCGCCATCACCGGCGCCCTGACCTGCTCGTACATCAGTGACCAGGCCGACCAGAACGCGCTGTCGGCGGTGTTCCTGGCCATGGGCGTCGGTCTCGTCGCGGCGGTGGTCTGCGGTCTGTGGAACGGCTTCCTGGTCGCCCGCATGGGCATCCAGCCGATCATCGCCACGCTGATCATCATGGTCGCCGGCCGCGGTGTCGCCCAGCTGATCACCGACGGCCAGATCATCACCATCAACAGCGAGCCGTACAAGCTGATCGGCGGCGGCTACTGGCTGACCCTGCCGTTCTCCATCTTCGTGGTGGCCGTGGTCGTCGCCGTCACGGTGGCGCTGACCCGCCGCACCGCCCTCGGTCTGCTCGTCGAGTCCGTCGGCGGCAACGCCGAGGCCAGCCGCCTGGTCGGCATCCGCTCCCGCCGCATCAAGATCATGGTGTACGTCTTCTGTGCCCTGTGCGCGGGCATCGCCGGCCTGATGATCAGCTCCAACACCTCGGCGGCGGACGGCAACAACGCGGGTCTGTGGATCGAGCTGGACGCCATCCTCGCGGTCGTCATCGGTGGCACGTCGCTGCTGGGCGGCCGGTTCTCCATCGGCGGCACGGTGATCGGCGCCCTGGTCATCCAGACCCTCACCACCACGATCTACACGATCGGCGTCCCGACCCAGACCAACCTGGTCTTCAAGGCCGTCGTCGTCATCGTCGTCTGCCTGCTGCAGTCCCCGAAGTTCCGCGCGAAGGTCTTCGGCGCCAGGTTCGGGCCCAGGTCCGGTGCGGCGAGCGGCGGCAGCGCCGCCGCCGCACCGGCGAAGACCGTCACGACCGCCGAGGCCGCCCCCAAGATGGAGGTGTCGTGATGAGCGCGACCACCCAGACCCCGACGGCCCCGGACAGCGGTACGACGGCGAAGTCCAGGTTCTCCGCGCTGCTGGGCGACCGCAGGCTGCCCGTCCTGGTGACCGCCACGCTCTTCCTCGCGATGTACATCGCGGGTCTGAGCCGCTACCAGAACTACGGCTTCGGCGAACCGCAGGTCTTCCTCAACCTGTTCATCGACAACGGCTACCTGCTGGTGGCCGCCGTCGGGGCGACGTTCGTCATCCTGTCCGGCGGCATCGACCTCTCCGTCGGCTCCGTCATCGGCTTCACGACGATGTTCACGGCCTGGCTGGTGGAGCGCCAGGGGGTGCCGCTGCCGCTCGCCGTCCTGCTCGCCCTGGGCGTCGGAGCGTTCGGCGGCTTCCTGATGGGCTACGTGATCCACAACTTCGAGATCCAGCCGTTCATCGTGACCCTCGCCGGGCTCTTCCTCTTCCGCGGACTGTGCCTGGTCATCAGCAAGGAGTCGATCTCGATCAGTGACTCCTCGGTGAGCAGCCTGGCCCAGACGCGGGTGTCGCTGGGCCTCGGCGAGCTGTCGATCGGCGCGCTCGCGGCCCTGGTGGTCATCGGTGTCGCGTTCTACGTGCTGCACTACACGCGCTTCGGGCGCCGGGTGTACGCCATCGGCGGCAACGAGCAGTCGGCCATGCTGATGGGTCTTCCGCAGGGCCGCACCAAGATCGCCGTGTACACGGTGAGCGGCTTCTGCTCGGCCCTGGCCGGCCTGCTGTTCATGCTGTACATCCAGTCCGGCGACCCGCTGCACGCCGTCGGCATGGAACTCGACGCGATCGCCGCGACCGTCATCGGCGGCACCCTGCTGACCGGCGGCTCCGGCTATGTCATCGGCACGCTGTTCGGCGTCCTCGTCCTCGGCCTCATCAAGAGCATCATCCAGTTCGAGGGCACCCTCAGCTCCTGGTGGACGAAGATCGCCACGGGCGTGCTCCTGTGCGCGTTCATCCTGATCCAGCGCGCGATGACGTCCCGCAACAAGACCTGACCGCGGCGACACCCCCTCTCGGCCCCGAGCGGCCCGGCACACGAACCCCGTGCGCCGGGCCGCTCTCGCTGTCGTCGCCCCCGGGACCGCTAAGCCTCCAGCATGCGCCGCAGCAGGTGCCGCAGGGACTCCCGTTCCTGCGTCGACAGGCCCGCCAGCGGTTCGCGGGCGAAGTCCAGGGACTCGCGCAGGCTGCGCGCGACCCGGAGTCCCTCCGGCGTCGCGGCGGCCAGTTTCACCCGGCGGTCCTTGGGGTCGGGGCGGCGCTCGACCAGACCCCGGGCCTCCAGCCGGTCGACTATCCCGGTCACGTTCGACGGCTCGCAGCGCAGCTTCTGGGCCAGCTGACGCATGGGGAGGGGCTGGAGGGAAAGGAGACCGAGGAGACGGGCCTGCGCTCCGGTCAGGGCGTGCCCGGCCGCGGCGTCCTCGTACTCCGCGTGATAGCGGGCCACGACGGTGCCGATGAGTTCGACGACCTCAAGGGTCAGCGGGTCGGCGTGCGGGGTCGTCCTCTGTGTGGCCATGCTCTCCAGGCTACCCGTTTACTTGACATCATGAAATATTCAGGAGCATGGTTGTTTCAGGTACTGAAGTAACCGCACGGTATGTACGGGCGACCCCGATGCTCCGTACACCGCACGCACCCGCAGGAAGGCCCCCATGTCCGACACCTCCGCCCTCCCCGCCACCAGCCGTGAATGGCACCTGCTCAGCCGCCCCGTCGGCTGGCCGAAGTCCGAGGACTTCGCCCTGGTCGAGGCGGAGATCCGGCAGCCCGCCGACGGCCAGGTCCTGGTCCGGAACGCGTTCCTCTCCGTGGACCCGTACATGCGCGGCCGCATGAGCGCCGCCAAGTCGTACGTCGCCCCCTTCGAGCTGGGCAAGGTCATGCAGGGCGGCGCCGTGGGCGAGGTCGTCGCCTCCGCGGCGGACGGCATCGCCGTCGGCGACCACGTGCTGCACTTCGGCGGCTGGCGCGAGTACGCCACCATCGACGCCCAGCAGGCCGTCAAGGTCGACCCCGACGCCGCGCCCCTGTCCACCTACCTCGGCGTCCTCGGCATGACCGGCCTCACCGCCTACGCCGGTCTGCTGCGCACCGCCTCCTTCAAGGAGGGCGACTCCGTCTTCGTCTCCGGCGCCGCGGGTGCCGTCGGCAGCCAGGTCGGCCAGATCGCCAAGCTCAAGGGCGCCTCCCGCGTCATCGGCTCGGCCGGCTCCGACGACAAGGTCAAGCTGCTCGTCGAGGAGTACGGCTTCGACGCGGCGTTCAACTACAAGAACGGCTCCGTCGCCGAGCAGTTGCGCGAGGCCGCGCCCGACGGCGTCGACGTCTACTTCGACAACGTGGGCGGCGACCACCTGGAGGCCGCCATCGGGCAGCTCAACCGCGACGGCCGGATCGCCGTCTGCGGCATGATCTCCGTCTACAACAACACCGAGCCCGCCCCCGGCCCGAAGAACCTCGCCCGCCTCATCCAGACCCGCGGCCGCATCGAGGGCTTCCTCGTCGGCGACCACTACGACCTCCAGCCGCAGTTCGTCCAGGAGGTCGGCCCCTGGGTCGCGTCGGGCGCCCTCAAGTACCGCGAGACCGTCGTCGAGGGCATCGAGAACAACCTGGAGGCCTTCCTCGGCGTCCTGCGCGGCGACAACACGGGCAAGATGATCGTCAAGCTCTGATCCGGATCCCGTGACGCGACCCGGTCGCGTTCGATGCGCACGGTGGAGTCCGCACCCCTGGACGTGGGGTGCGGACTCCACCGCGTTCCGGCCGCTCGGGCCCGGCCGCCCGGTCCCTCCGGCCTCGCTCCGTGCGCCCCGTTCCGTGCGCCGCGTTCCGCCCGTTCCGGTCGGACCTCCAGGGCCGCCGAATGGGCCGCCCGCACCAGGCCCGCGTTCTCCGGTGCCGCCCCGCCCGGGTACGCCAGGCGGCCTGGCGCGACGTCCGCGCAGCCTAAACATCTAACCCGCTTGCCTAATACCTTTAGGCAACTGCATAATCGTCCTCACTCGACAGGAGGACGACCATGGCACGCGCGGGGCTCACCCCGGAACGTCTCGTCCGGGCGGGCGCGGAGCTGGCCGACGAGGTCGGCTTCGACGAGGTGACCGTCTCGGCGCTGGCCCGGCGGTTCGACGTCAAGGTCGCCAGCCTGTACTCGCACGTGCGGAACTCCCACGACCTGCGGACCCGTATCGCCCTGCTCGCCCTGGAGGAACTCGCCGACCGGGCCGCCGCCGCGCTCGCCGGACGCGCCGGCAAGGACGCCCTGGCCGCCATGGCGAACGTGTACCGCGACTACGCCCGCGAACACCCCGGCCGCTCAGCCGCCGCCCGGATGCGGCTCGACCCCGAGACCGCCGCCGCGAGCGCGGGCGTCCGGCACGCCCGGATGACCCGGGCGGTCCTGCGCGGCTACGACCTGGAGGAACCGGACCAGACCCACGCCGTCCGGCTGCTCGGCAGCTTCTTCCACGGCTACGTCAGCCTCGAACTCGCCGGCGGCTTCAGCCACAGCCTCCCCGACTCCGAGGAGACCTGGATCCGGCTGATCGACGCCCTCGACGCGCTGCTGCGCGACTGGCCCGCCCCGTCCACCCCTTGACCCCAGGTGAGGCATGCACACCGACGACCACTGGATCAGCACCCCCCTCACGGCCGACCTGCTGCGCGGCGCCCTCGACGTGGAGCGCACCGAGCACGGCCTGCTCCCGCACCGGCTCCCCGCCCGCGCCCGCGCCCAGTGCGCCGACCCCCAACTCGCGATGGCGGAGGCCCAGCCCTCCGGCGTACGCCTGGCGTTCCGCACCCGCGCGACCGCCGTCGAACTCGACACCCTGCCCACCAAACGGAACTACGTCGGGGCCCCGCCCCGCCCGGACGGCGTCTACGAACTGCTCGTGGACGGCGTCCCGACGGGCCGGGGGAGCGTCACCTCCGGCCACACCCTCACCATCGACATGACGGCCGGAACCGCCGAGCGGGCAACGGGAACCCCGGGCACCGTCCGCTTCACGGACCTCCCGGACACCGACAAGACCGTCGAGATCTGGCTCCCGCACAACGAGACCACCGAACTGGTCGCCCTGCGCACCGACGCCCCCGTGGAGCCCGCCCCCGACCCCGGCCGCCGGACCTGGCTGCACCACGGCAGTTCCATCAGCCACGGCTCCGACGCCACCGGCCCCACCGGTATCTGGCCCGCCGTCGCCGCGTCCCTCGGCGGTGTCGAACTGATCAACCTGGGCTTCAGCGGCAGCGCCCTGCTCGACCCGTTCACCGCCCGCACCATCCGTGACACCCCCGCCGACCTGATCAGCCTCAAGATCGGCATCAACATCGTCAACCACGACCTCATGCGCCTGAGGGCCTTCGCCCCCGCCGTCCACGGCTTCCTCGACACCATCCGCGACGGCCACCCCACGACGCCCCTCCTCGTCGTCTCGCCCATCCTGTGCCCCATCCACGAGACGACCCCCGGCCCCTGCGCACCCGACTTCAGCGGCATCGGGGAGGGCCGCCTGCGCTTCCGCGCCATGGGCGACCCGGCCGAGGTGCCCCTGGGCAAGCTCACCCTCCAGGTGATCCGCGCCGAACTCGCCCGCCTGGTCGCGGACCGGTCCGGGAGCGACCCGAACCTCCACCACCTCGACGGCCGCGACCTGTACGGCGAGTCGGACGCCGAGGCCCACCCCCTCCCCGACGGCCTCCACCCGGACGACGACACCCACCGGCTCATGGCCCGCCGCTTCGCCGCCCGCGCCTTCGCCGCGGAGGGCCCGTTCGCCCCCTGAGGGCCCCTTTCGCCCCCTGAGGGCCCCTTTCGCCCCCTGAGGGACCCTTTCGCCCCCTGAAGGGCCGCGGCCCCTCCGGCCCGCCCCGCCCACCCCACGGATAAAGTGCCCCCATGCGCGATCTAGGGGTGGGTTTCCGGTATCTCGTCCAGGGCCAGAAGTGGGTGGCCCGGCACGGCAGGCAGTACGGCTTCGGCCTGGTCCCCGGCCTGATCACCCTGGTCCTCTACCTGGCCGCCCTGACCGCGCTGGCCGTGTGGGGCCCGGACTTCGTCGCCTGGTGCACCCCCTTCGCCGACGACTGGTCCAGCCCCTGGCCCGGCCTCTTCCGCGGCTTCCTCACCGCCGTGCTGTTCGCGCTCGCCCTGCTGCTGTCCGTCGTGACGTTCACGGCCATGACCCTCCTCATCGGCCAGCCCTTCTACGAGAACCTCTCCGAGAAGGTCGACCGCGACGTGTCCCCCGACGGCACCGCCCCGGAGTCCGGCCTGCCGTTCTGGCGGGAACTGTGGATCTCGGCCCGCGACAGCCTGCGCATCGTCGTCAGGGCGGCCCTGTGGGGCGTCCTGCTCTTCGCCCTCGGCTTCGTCCCGTTCGTCGGGCAGACGGTCGTCCCCGTCATCGGCTTCTTCGTGACCGGCTTCTTCCTCACCGAGGAGCTGACGGCCGTCGCCCTCCAGCGCCGCCGGGTCGAACTCCGCGACCGTCTGCGGATGCTCCGCTCCCGCCGGATGCTGGTCTGGGGCTTCGGCACCCCGCTCGCCCTCGCCTTCCTCGTGCCGTTCGTCGCCGTCTTCCTCATGCCGGGCGCGGTCGCGGGCGCGACGCTCATGGCCCGCGACCTCCTCGGCGAGGAGACCACGGGCGACGACGACCGCGACGACCGGAGCGGCGGCGGCCCCGGCGGTCCCGGTGGCGGCCACGCGCCCCGGCCCCGGCCGGCGGACCCCTGGACCAAGCCCGGGGTGCGGTGACCGCCGGGGCGGTTCACGACGCGTCCGCGGCCACCCTCACGACGGCCCGCACCTGCGCGATGATGTCCAGCCGGTTCCGCACGAACTCGGGGTCGGTGACCGTCCCGGTCGCCGGGTCGGTGTTGCCCGTCCCGAACTGCAGCACCGGTGTGTGCACATGCCCGCCCGGCAGCGTGTCGTGCAGGCCCAGCCGGTCCCGCAGCAGCGTCGCCCGGTAGGCGATCTCGTTGGAGAGGTAGTTCCCGCCGCCCCCGGCCCGCGCGGTCGAGCCCGCCGTCGGCCCCTCCGGCCGTACGACCGCCGTGGTGCCGCCCGCCGGTATCTCCGTCACGCTCGTGTTGTCGTACACCGGGAAGCGCCCCGTGGCCGCGGCGACGATGTCCGCGTACGGCAGGGTCGTCGACGTCCACTGCGGCTGCGTGGCGGGGTCGGTCACCGGGACGGTCTCGGTGCGCGCGACGTCGTCGTTGTCGGGGAAGCCGCCCCGCCAGGCCCCGTTGGTGCGCTCGATGTCGAAGCGGCCCACCCGGCCCTGGCTGACGGTGGCGAAGAGGTCGACCCGCGGCAGCCGCCCGCGCAGGGTGCGTTCCACCGTCCCGTCGGCGAAGTCCTGCCAGCGGACGGGGAAGACGGCCGTCTCGATCCGCGCCGGACCGTCGGCGGTGCGGATCACCGTGCCGTCGAGCGCGAGCGCCGTCGCCCCGGACGGGTTGGAGATCCGGATGTCCCGGTCCAGGGTGAACGGGTCGAACCCGGTGACGAGGATCCGCTTCAGCCCCTTCCCGTCGGCGGAGCGGGGGTAACGGATCGCGTCCTGCCCCCGCGACGCCTGCTCCAGCCTCCCCAGCAGCGCGGCCCGCCGGACGTCGCTCAGGGCGAACCCCGGTGTCCACTGCCGGACTTCCCGCGTCATCCCCAACCGGGCCCAGTACAGCGGCCGGTCGTCGTCCCGGCTGAGGTCACCGCCCGCCGGACCCCGGCCCTGCGCCCGGTCCACGGCCCGCGTCCACAGCCGCGATCCGGCACGGACGACGATCCGCTCCGCCTGCTCGTACGACCGCGCCCCGGCGAGCGCCCGCTCCAACTCCGGTGCCGCCCGGTCGAATCCGGACCGCCGCAGAATCTCCTGGGGCACCGCGCGGTCGAGCCGCCGCTCCTCGACGGTGAGGGCGGCGGAGGCGCCCTCGGGCGCGGCCGGTCCCGAGGAGGAAGCCGTTGCGGGGCCGGGCACGGCGAGGCCCGCGCACAGGGCCACCAGCCCCACCGCTCCTCGCGCGCCGGTCCTGCCGCGCCGCCCCGACGTGTAACCAAGTCTCTTGAAATGCAAGGGAGTTCGAGTCCTTCCGTGGCTGCGGCGCGAGCGCGCCGCGGGGGGTGTGGCCCGGACCGCGGCAGTATCGCGTGACGGAAGGGGCGCACGCCATGCCACGCGCCGTGCGGGACGCCGTGCCGGACGAGGGCTCAGCCCTCCCGCTCCTCCCCGCCCACCCCTGGCTCCCCGCTCTCCCCGCTCTCCCCGAGCAGGGTCAGGAAGTCGCGGAACGCGCCCGGCATGTCGACGTTCTCCGGGTCCAGCAGCCACTGGTACTGCAGCCCGTCCATCACGGCCACCAGCAGCGGCGCCGTCCGCTCGGGGGTGAGGCCGTTCGGCAGGCGCTCGCCGTACGCGGCGCGCAGCAGCTCCGCCATGGTCGCCCGGACCTTCCCGTACCGCTCCGTGAAGTACTCCCGCGCCGGATGCCCCTCGGTGACGCTCTCGCCGAGCAGCGCCGAGAACGTCTGGACGATGCCGGGCCGCATCGCGTTGTACTCCACCAGCGAGGCCAGCAGGTCCAGCCGCCACCGGTGGTCCGGCACCGCGTCCCACTGGTCCCGCTCCTCCAGCACGGCGACGAGCAGTGCCTCCTTCGTCGGGAAGTGGTGCAGCAGCCCCTGCTGGGTGAGCCCGACGCGCTCCGCGACCGCCGCCAGGCTCGCCGCGCGGTAACCGCGCCCGGCGATCACCTCCAGGGCAGCCCGGACGATCTCGGCGCGGCGCTCCTCGCTCCTGAGCCTCGCGTTCATGGCGTCACCGTACGGCATCCCCCCGGCCTGAACATAACGGCAGGGTAACGAAACCTACCGGTCACCAGGTGGCGGGTGCACGATGGGCGGACCGCACGGACCCGAGACCCTGGAGGAACCCATGGCGGGCATCCACGCACACCCGGCCGACGAGGCGGCCCGCGAGGCCGTCGTCGACACGGCCCTGGCCGCGCTCGACCTCGACGCGAAGGCCCGGCTCCTCGCCGGCCAGGACTTCTGGACGCTGCCCGCCCTCCCCGAGATCGGCCTGGGCTCCCTGGTGATGTCCGACGGCCCGATCGGCGTACGAGGCATCCGCTGGACCGCCGACGACCCGTCCGTGGCCCTGCCCTCCCCGACCGCCCTCGCCGCCACCTGGGACCCCGAACTCGCCCGTGAGGCCGGGGTGCTGCTCGCCCAGGAGGCCCGCCGCAAGGGCGTCCACGTGCTGCTCGCCCCCACCGTCAACCTGCACCGCTCCCCGCTCGGCGGCCGCCACTTCGAGGCGTACAGCGAGGACCCGTACCTCACCGGGGAGATCGGCACCGGCTATGTGCGGGGCGTCCAGTCCGGCGGCGTCGGCACCACCGTCAAGCACTTCGTCGCCAACGACGCCGAGACCGAACGCTTCACCGTCGACAACCTGGTCTCCGCACGCGCCCTGCGCGAGCTGTACCTGGCGCCCTTCGAGGCGATCGTGGAGAACGCCCACCCCTGGGGCATCATGACCGCCTACAACTCGGTCAACGGCACCACGATGACCGAGCACCACCACCTCGTGAACGAGGTCCTGCGCGGGGAATGGGGCTTCGACGGCTTCAACGTCTCCGACTGGACGGCCGCCCGCTCCACCACCGGCGCCCTCACCGGCGGCCTCGACGTCGCCATGCCCGGCCCCGTCACCGTCTACGGCGAGGCCCTCGCCGCCGCCGTACGCGCCGGTGAGGCCGACGAGGCCCGGGTCGACGAGGCCGTGCGTCGTGTGCTGCGGCTCGCCGCCCGGGTCGGCGTCCTGGAGGGCGCGGACCCGGTCGTCACCGAGCCGCCCGCGCCCGTCGACGGCGCCGCCCTGGCCCGCGAGATCGCCCGCCGCTCCTTCGTCCTCGTCCGCAACGAGACGCGCGGCGAGCGGCCCGTGCTCCCCCTGCAGCCGGGTGCGACGGTCGCCCTCGTCGGCGCCGCCGCCCGCGACGCCCGGGTCCTCGGCGGCGGCTCCGCCACCGTCTTCCCCGCCCGTGTCGTCTCCCCGCTCGACGGCCTCACCGCCGCGCTCCCCGAGGGCACCCTGACCTACGCGGTGGGCGCCGACCCCGAGGAGGAACTCGCCGTCGCCGACCAGGGGTTCGTGCTGCGCGCCGTCTGCCGCGACGCCTCCGGCACCGTCATCGGCACCGGCTCCGCGCCGAGCGGGCAGATCCAGTGGATGGGTTCGGACCTCCCCGACGGTGTGACACACGACTCCCTGCACAGCGTCGAACTGACCGGCACCCTCACCCCGCGCGAGACCGGCACCCACACCTTCGGCATCAAGGGCCTCGGCGCGTTCACCCTCACCGTCGACGGCACCACCCACTTCGACGCCGTCCAGTCCGCCGACAAGGACGACCCCTTCGGCGCGATCTTCAGCGCCCCCGTGCCCCGGGCCCGGGTCGAGCTGACGGCCGGCACCCCGGTCGAGGTCTCCCTCACCCACGTCATCGCCCTCCCGGACGACGTGCCGTTCAGCGGCGTCGGCTTCTCCCTCTGCCACCAGGAGCCGCGGCGCGACCCCGACGAGCTGATCGCCGAGGCCGTCGCGGCGGCCCGCGCCGCCGACACCGCCGTCGTCGTGGTCGCCACCACCGAACGCGTCGAGTCCGAGGGCTTCGACCGCGCCGACCTCCGCCTCCCCGGCCGCCAGGACGACCTGGTCCGCGCCGTGGCCGCCGCCAACCCCCGCACCGTCGTGGTCGTCAACTCCGGTTCCCCGGTGGAGCTCCCGTGGCGCGACGAGACCGCCGCGGTCCTCCTCACCTGGTTCCCCGGCCAGGAGGGCGGCGCCGCCCTCGCCGACGTCCTCACCGGCAGCCACGAGCCCGGCGGACGCCTCCCCACCACCTGGGGCTCCCTCGCCGACGCCCCCGTCACCCGCGTGACCCCCGCGAACGGCGAACTCCCCTACGACGAGGACGTCTTCATCGGCTACCGCGCCTGGGACCGGGCCGGCGCGACACCGGCGTACCCCTTCGGCCACGGCCTCGGCTACACCGACTGGACCTACGAGTCCATCGAGGTGACCGGCACGACCACGGCGACGGTGCGCCTGCGCAACACCGGCACCCGACCCGGCCGCGAGGTCGTCCAGCTCTACCTCGCCCCGACCGCGCCCGACGCCGACCGCCCGCGGCGCCGCCTGGCCGGTTTCGCCGTGGTGGAAGCGGCCCCCGGCGAGACGGCGCAGACCACCGTCGAACTCCCGCGCAGGGCCTTCGAGACCTGGGACGGGACGACGAACTCCTGGACGTACGTGAAGGGTTCCTACGAGCTGTCGGCGGGCCGCTCGATCGCCGACAGCCGCGTCGTCACCACGATCGAGGCGTAGCCGCAGGGGCTACGCGCGCACCCCGAAGCCGTAGACCGTCTCCGACCGGTACACCTCGCCCGGCCGCAGTTCCGTACTCGGGAACCGCGGCCGGTTCGGCGAGTCGGGGAAGTGCTGCGTCTCCAGGGCGATCCCGGCACCCGGTCCGAACGGCCCCGCCAGGTGGTCCGCCGTGTAGAGCTGCACGCCCGGCTCGGTGGTGGCCACGGTCAGCACCCGCCCCGACCCCGGATCGCGCAGCTCCGCCACCGCCTCCGCCGCCGCGGTGACCCCCTTGTCCAGCACGAAGTTGTGGTCGTACCCGGCGCCCACCGGCCGCGCCGTCCGGAAGTCGAACCGGGTGCCGGCCACCTCGGCGGGCTCACCGGTGGGGACGAGGTCCGCGTCCACCAGGGTCACCCGTGCCGCGTCGATCCGCAGTTCGTGCCCGCCCGCGTTCCCGGAGGCCGCGCCGGCGAGGTTCCAGTACGAGTGGTTGGTCAGGTTCACCACGGTCGGCGCGTCGGTCACCGCCTCGTACGCGATCCGCAGCGCACCGCCGCCGTCGCCGTCGTCGTCCAGCGTGTACGTGACGGACACCTCCAGCCGCCCGGGGAAGCCCTCCTCCCCGTCCGGGCTGACCCGCGAAAGCCGCACCCCGCCCTCGACGGCCCGGGTGTCCCACACCCGCTTGTCGAAGCCGAGGGGACCGCCGTGCAGGCAGTTCGGCGGGTTGTTGCGCGCCAGCCGGTACTCCCGGCCGTCCAGCGTGAACCGTCCCCCGGCGATCCGGTTGGCGTACCGCCCGATCAGCGCCCCGAAGAACGGCCCCGGGTCACGGAGGTAGCCGTCGAGATCCGCGAACCCCAGCACCACGTCCGCCGTCCGTCCGTCCCGGTCGGGGACCTCCACGGACTGCACGATCCCGCCGTACGTGAGGACCCGCACCCGGATGCCGCCCCGCTCCAGCGTCCACCGGTGCACAGCCGTGCCGTCGGAAAGTGTGCCGAAAAGTTCGCTCATGAGCGGAACCCTAGGTCACGCGTCTCTCCTGCTGACGATCCGGTAGGCGATCTCGGCCAGCCGCGCCTGGCCGTCGACACTGGGATGGAACCAGTCCCACTGGCTGAGCTGGGCCTGCCCGAAGCGGTAGTCGAAGACCGCGTCCCCGTCGTACCGGCAGTGGCGGTCCTCGGCGCACACCTCCCGCAGCACGTCGTTGTACGCCTCCACACGGCTCTGGACGGTCTCGCGCCGCTTCGTCGCCGCCGTGGTGAGGACATCCGGGTCGGCCAGCATGGACGGGCAGATGCCGAGCTTCCACACCTGCTTGCCGAGCGGATTCGTCCGCCCCTCGGACCACAGCCGCTTCAGGTCGGGCACGCTCGCCACGAACACCTGCGCCTTGGGCAGACTGTCACGGAGCGTGTCCATCGCGTCCTCGAAGTCGGCGCGGAAGTCCGCGACCGGGGTCATCTCGTCGGCGGTCGCCCGGCACGCGTCGTTCGCGCCGATCATCACCGTGACCAGCTCCGGCCTGCGCGTCACCGCCCGCGCCACCTGATGGGGCAGGTCGGCCATCCGGGCGCCGGTGACCGCGTAGTTCCAGCTGCGCTCGGCCGCTCCGGTCCGCCCGAGCAGCCGTACGGCGAGGCTGTCGACCGAGGCGTCGCTGCCGGTCGCCCACGACACCTCGGGGCAGTCCGACAGCACCGAGCACGCGTCGAAGCCACGGGTGATGGAGTCCCCGACGGCCGCCAGCGACCGGGGGGTGCTGTCCCAGGCGGGGGTCGGCGACGCGGAGGGCCGGGCCTTCGCGCCGGTGCCCTCGGGTCCGGGGGAGTTGCCGCCGGTGGCGTCGCAGCCGGTCACCGCGAGCAGCGCGGCCGTCAGCACGGCACCGGACACCGCCCTCGAACGGTGGCGTCGCTTCCGCATCCCCTGGTCCCCTCGTCGGTCGTCCCCTGCAAGTTCCCACCCCACTCAACGTCCGGGGGTTCCCGACACGGACGGCGGCGGGACGGATGTGGCGCGCGAAGCAACTGATCCAGCCATTCCGTACGTCCTCCCGGATGGCTGAGTTCTTCCGGGGTCCCACCCCCCGATGGCTCAACCGAAGGGTCGGACACGCGTCCCGCCGGGTGAAACCGCGCTGCTTCCCGGCGCCGGCTCCGACGGTACGTCACACTCCCCGCCCCGCCGCACGGTAGCCTCGGCCCGTGGCCGCTCTGCCACTGCCGTTCCGTCAAACTGCAAGACGTCCCGCTCTGTGGAGGCCCCGGTGACGACACGTGGAGTTCTGTACGTGCACTCCGCGCCGCGCGCGCTGTGCCCGCACGTCGAGTGGGCCGTCGCGGGCGTTCTGGGCACCCGGGTGAACCTCGACTGGATCCGCCAGCCGGCCGCGCCGGGCACCTGGCGCTCGGAGTTCTCCTGGCAGGGCCGGGCCGGTACCGCCTCCCAGCTCGCCTCCGCGCTCCGCGGCTGGCACCTGCTCCGCTTCGAGGTCACCGCCGAGCCCTCCGCCACCGCCGAGGGCGAGCGCTACAGCTGCACCCCCGACCTGGGCATCTTCCACGCCGTCACCGGCATCCACGGCGACATCCTCATCCCGGAGGACCGGCTGCGCGCGGCCCTGACGAGATCCCGCGGCGGCGAGACGGACCTGGAGGCGGAGATCGCCAAGCTGCTGGGCAAGCCCTGGGACGACGAACTGGAGCCGTTCCGCTACGCGGGCGAGGGCGCCCCGGTCCGCTGGCTCCACCAGGTGGTGTAGATCACGACAACCAGGTGGTGCAGGTCCAGGTGGTGCAGGTCCAGGTGGTGCAGGTCACGACAACGCCGAACGGCCCGGACTCCGCACGGAGTCCGGGCCGTCTTCGGTCAACGCCGGTCTCAGATCGTCCTGAACGCCAGCACCACGTTGTGACCACCGAAGCCGAACGAGTCGTTCAGCGCGGCGATCCGGCCCTGCACGGGCAGCTTGCGGGCCTCACCGCGCACCACGTCCGCGTTGGCCTCGGCCTCCGGGTCGAGGTTGTCGACGTTGATCGTCGGCGGGGCCACCCGGTGGTACAGCGCGAGCACCGTCGCGACGGTCTCCACACCACCGGCGCCACCCAGCAGGTGCCCGGTCATGGACTTCGTACCGGAGACGGCCATGTGGTCGGTGTCGTCGCCGAACACCTTGCGCAGCGCCTTCAGTTCGGCGATGTCGCCGGCCGGCGTCGACGTCGCGTGCGCGTTGACGTGCACGATCTCCGCCGGGTCCAGGTCGGTGCGGTCCAGCAGGTTCTGCAGGGCGTGGGCGATGCCGCGCCCCTCCGGCTCGGGCTGCACGATGTCGTGGCCGTCGGCGGAGATGCCCTGCCCGACCGCCTCCGCGTAGACCCGGGCGCCCCGTGCGGCGGCGTGCTCCGCGGACTCCAGGACCACGACGCCGGCGCCCTCACCGAGGACGAAGCCGTCGCGGGCGGTGTCGTACGGACGCGACGCGGCCTGCGGGTTCTCGTTGTTCTTGGACATCGCCATCATGTTGCCGAACGCGGCGATGGGCAGCGGGTGGATCGCCGCCTCGGTGCCACCGGCGACCACGACGTCGGCGCGGCCGGTGCGGATCATCTCGATGGCGTAGCCGATGGCCTCGGCGCCCGACGCGCAGGCGGACACGGGGGTGTGCACACCGGCACGGGCCCCCACGTACAGACCGACGTTGGCGGAGGGGCCGTTGGGCATCAGCATGGGGACGGTGTGCGGGGACACGCGGCGTACGCCCTTGTCCTTCAGCACGTCGTACTGGTCGAGCAGCGTCGTCACGCCACCGATGCCGGAGGCGATGACCGCGCCGACCCGGTCGGCGTCGACGGTGCCGTCGTCGGCGGAGGTCTCGGTGTAACCGGCGTCGGCCCACGCCTCCTTGGCCGCGATCAGCGCGAACTGCGCCGAACGGTCCAGCTTGCGGGCCTGGGGCCGGGGGATGACCTCGGTCGGCTCGACGGCGATCTGCGCCGCGATACGGACCGCCTGGTCGGCGGCCCAGTCCTGCTCCAGGGGGCGGACACCGGACTTGCCGGCCACCAGCCCCTCCCAGGTGGAAGTCGCGTCGCCACCCAGCGGTGTGGTTGCGCCGATACCGGTGACGACCACGGTGCGATTGGTCGAACTCACGGGAATGTTCTCCAACGGTTACGAGGATTCAGCGGCGCCACCGCCGGGTGGCGGGGCAGACGGACTGGTGTCCGGGGACCGGGCGGCCGGACGGCCGGACCCGGTCCCGGCGGATCAGGCCTGGTGCTTGAGGATGTAGTTGGTCGCGTCGCCGACGGTCTTGAGGTTCTTGACGTCGTCGTCCGGGATCTTGACGTCGAAGCGCTCTTCGGCGGCGACGACGACCTCGACCATGGACAGGGAGTCGACGTCCAGGTCGTCGGTGAAGGACTTGTCCAGCTGGACGTCCTCGACCGGGATGCCGGCGATCTCGTTCACGATGTCGGCGAGACCGGCGACGATCTCTTCCTGAGTGGCGGCCATGTCAGGCGCTCCTTCGTAGATATCCAGAGGGTGTGCGTCCGCCGCGTCAGCGGCAGGTGTTGCTGTACCGCGCCGGATCACAAGATCCGGAACGGTTGCCTAGGGGAGGGTAACGACCGTCGCTGCGTACACGAGACCCGCCCCGAAGCCGATGACGAGCGCGGTGTCGCCGCTCTTCGCCTCGCCGGTCGCCAGGAGCCGCTCCATGGCGAGCGGGATCGAGGCGGCCGAGGTGTTGCCGGTGGTGCGCACGTCACGGGCGACCGTGACGTGCTCCGGCAGCTTGAGTGTCTTCACCATCGAGTCGATGATCCGCTCGTTGGCCTGGTGAGGGATGAAGACGTCCAGGTCGTCCGGGCTGATCCCGGCCGCGTCCAGCGCCTGCTGGGCGACCTTCGCCATCTCGAACACGGCCCAGCGGAACACCGCCTGGCCTTCCTGGGTGATCGCGGGGAACTTGACGTTGCCCTCGCTGTCCAGCGGGAGCGTGTCGACGTTGCCGGCCTGGTACTCGTTCCACGGCACCGTCTGCTTGATCGTCCCGGCCTTGTCGCCCTCGGAGCCCCAGACGGTGGGGCCGATGTGCGGCTCCTGGGAGGGGCCGACGACGACGGCGCCGGCGCCGTCACCGAAGAGGAACGCGGTGGCCCGGTCCTCCAGGTCGGTGAGGTCCGACAGCCGCTCGACGCCGATGACGAGGACGTACTCCGCGGAGCCCTCGACGACCATGCCCTTGGCGAGGGTCAGGCCGTAGCCGAAGCCCGCGCAGCCCGCGGAGATGTCGAAGGCGGCGGCCTTCGCCGTGCCCAGCTTGTCGGCGATCTCCGTGGCCACGGCCGGGGTCTGGCTGAAGTGCGAGACGGTGGAGACGACCACGGCGCCGATCTGCTCGGCGGCGATCCCGGCGTCCGCGATGGCCTTGCCGGACGCCTCGATCGACATGGCGGCGACGGTCTCCTCGTCGTTCGCCCAGTGCCGGGTCTCGATGCCGGAGCGGGAGCGGATCCACTCGTCGGAGGAGTCGATCCGCTCCAGGATCACGTCGTTGGGCACCACTCGGACCGGGCGGTAGCCGCCGACGCCGAGGATGCGTGCGTACGGGGCGCCCTTGCTCGGCCTGATCTTCGACATTTCTGTCTGGCTCCTAAGGTCTCAGGCGCCCGCCGCGTCAGCGGCAGGTGTCGATGTCTCGGCGATGAGCTCACGGGCGGCGTCGAGGTCGGCGGGAGTCTTGAGGGCCACCGTCCGCACGCCGGGCAGCGCGCGCTTGGCGAGACCGGTGAGCGTGCCGCCGGGGCAGACCTCGATCAGCCCCGTCACACCCAGCTCCTTGAAGGTCTCCATGCACAGGTCCCAGCGGACCGGGTTGGCGACCTGGCCGACCAGCCGCTCCAGCACCTCGGCGCCGGTGGCGACGGCCCTGCCGTCCTTGTTGGAGACGTAGGTGACGGTCGGGTCCGCGGGCGTCAGGGCCTCGGCGGCCTTGGCGAGCGCGTCCACGGCCGGGGCCATGTGGTGCGTGTGGAAGGCGCCGGCGACCTTCAGCGCGACGACCTTGCGGACGCCCTCCGGCTTGTCCTCCGCCAGGGCGGCCAACTGCTCCAGGGTGCCCGCGGCCACGATCTGGCCCGCGCCGTTCATGTTCGCCGGGGTCAGCCCCAGCTTCTCCAGGTGCGGCACGGTCGTCTCGGGGGCACCGCCGAGCAGGGCGGACATGCCGGTCTCGGTGATCGCGGCGGCCTCGGCCATCGCCAGACCCCGCTTGCGCACGAGGGTCAGCGCGGCCGTGTCGTCGAGGACACCGGCGAAGGCGGCGGCGGTGAACTCACCGACGCTGTGGCCCGCGACCGCGCCGGGGGAGACGTCCCCGAGGGCGGTGGCGGACAGCAGTCCGGCGGCGACCAGCAGCGGCTGGGCGACGGCGGTGTCCCGGATGTCGTCGGCGTCGGCCTGCGTCCCGTAGTGGGCGAGGTCGAGTCCGATGGCGTCCGACCACGCGGCGAGGCGGTCGGCGGCACCGGGGAGTTCGAGCCAGGGGTTCAGGAAGCCGGGCGTCTGGGCGCCCTGGCCGGGAGCGACGAGTACGAGCACTCTCACACTCTCTCTTGGGGACGGTCGAAGCCGCCCGTGAGGACAGGGACGAAGAACAGCAGGGCCTTTTGTAGCCCTCCGACAAAACCCTAGAGCTGGTGATCCCCATCGACCAGACGCCCCAGGATCAGCGCGATCCGCAACGTGAACGCAGAGCGTACATCGGAGGGCGACCAGCCGGTGACGTCAGTCACACGTCGGAGCCGGTAGCGCACGGTGTTGGGATGGACGAACAGCATCCGCGCGGCGCCCTCCAGGCTGGACGCCTGTTCGAGATAGACGCTGAGTGTCTCCAGGAGCGCGGAGCCCGCCTCCTCCAGTGGTCTGTAGATCTCCTCCACCAACTGCTCGCGCGCATTGGGGTCGCCCGCGATCGCGCGTTCCGGAAGCAGATCGTCCGCCAGCACGGGCCGGGGCGCGTCCTGCCAGGCGGAGCATGCCTTGAGGCCCGCGGCCGCCGCCTGCGCGGACCGGGTCGCGGCCAGCAGGTCGGGCACGATCGGCCCCGCCACGACCGGGCCCGCCGCGTACGGCCCGATCAGCGACTTCGCCACCTGCAAGGGGTCGTTGCTGCCGCCGGCGATCACCACGAGCCGGTCGCCGAGCACACCCGTGAGCACCTGGAGCTTGGCGTGCCGGGCCGCCCGGCGGATGGCCTCCACGGTCAGCTCGCTGTCACCGTCGGGGGCCGTGCCGAGGACCACGCACACATGCTCCGGGGAGTTCCAGCCGAGGGCGGCGGCCCGGCTCACCGCGCCCTCGTCGGCCTCACCGCTGAGCACCGCGTTCACGACCAGGGACTCCAGGCGGGCGTCCCACGCGCCCCGTGCCTCGGCGGCCTGCGCGTACACCTGGGCGGTGGCGAACGCGATCTCCCGCGCGTACACGAGCAGCGCCTCGCGCAGCACGCTCTCGTCACCGGGGGCCGCGACCTCGTCGATCGCGGACTCCATGACCTCGATGGTCGTGCGCACCATCTCGACGGTCTGGCGGAGCGTGATCGCCCGGGTCAGCTCGCGCGGCGCGGTCCCGAACACGTCCGTCGAGATCGCCTGGGGGGCGTCGGGGTGCCGGAACCACTCCGTGAACGCCGCGATGCCCGCCTGCGCGACCAGTCCGATCCACGACCGGTTCTCCGGCGGCATGGCCCGGTACCAGGGCAGCGTCTCGTCCATCCGCGCGATGGCCTGCGCGGCGAGGCTTCCGGACGACTTCTCCAGCCGCTTCAACGTCGCGGAGTGCGCGTGGACGTACGGTGCGGTCTCGGACTTGCTGGCTTCTGGTTCGGGCACGGGACCTAGAGTGCCTTATCGCTCCGCACGCTCGCGTCGTAGGGTCCGTGAGCTGGGGCGGGCGTCAGCGGGGGCCGGTGCGGGCCGGAGGGCGCGTGCGGTGCGGGCCGGGGAGTCAAGGCCCGTGTGGGTCGGGCCGGCCGGGGCTACCGTGGGAGCGTGATGGACACAAGGCGCGCCGACGAGCGCTACCCGGGCGGAGACCCCTCGGCCGGTATCTCCTCGTTCCACGCGTTCTCGTTCGGGGCGCACTACGACCCCGACAACATCAGGTTCGGCGCGGTCATCGCCTGCAACGAGGAGCGGCTCGCGCCCGGCGCCGGGTTCGACGAGCACCCGCACAGCCACACCGAGATCGTCACCTGGGTCGTCGAGGGCGAGCTGACCCATCGCGACACCACCGGCCACGAGACCGTGGTCCGCCCCGGCGACGTCCAGCGGCTCAGCGCGGCGGGCGGCGTCCGGCACGTGGAACGCAACGACGGCACCGAGCCGCTGACCTTCGTGCAGATGTGGCTGGCCCCGCTCGACCCCGGCGGCGACCCCGCCTACGAGATCGTCCGCGGCATCGCCGACTCCACCCCGTACGCCGTCCCCGAGGCCGGCGCCATGCTGCATGTGCGGCGCCTGACCGCGCCGGGGGAGCGGGCCGAGGCGCCGGACGCGCCGCGCGCGTATCTGCACGTCGTCCGCGGCACGGTCCGGGTCGGGCCCCATGAGCTGGGGCCCGGCGACTCGGTGCGGGTGGAAGGGGAGACGGGGCTCGAACTGGTCGGGACGGCCGTACCGGCGGAGGTGCTGGTCTGGGAGCTGGCGGACTGACCCCCGGGCCGGCCGGCGCTCCGGTTGCTCAGCGCAGCCCGTCGACGAAGGTCCGCCAGGCGTGCGGGCCGACGAGCAGGACGGGGCCACCGGTGCTCTTGCTGTCGCGCACGGGGACCGCGCCGGGGAAGCCGTCGGCCACCTCGACGCAGTCGCCGCCGGTGCTTCCGCTGTAGCTGGACTTACGCCACCGTGCGTTCCTCAGGTCGGGGCTGTTCTCCATAACGCTCCTCCATCACACGGGTGATCAACGCCGCCGAATCCTCGACGGAGAGGGCGGCGGCCTGGAGATGAGCGTAACGGCGCGCGGCTTCCCTGATGGCGTCAGGGTTGGCCGTCATATGGCCGGAGATGAGGTCCTCCGTGTAGATGATGTCCGGGTCGCCCTCGAAGCGGAGGAGGTTGAACGCCCCGTCCAGGCTGGTGTGTTCACCGGCCCTGTACGGCAACACCTGGACCCGCATCCACCGGTGCCCGGTGAACTCCAACAGCCGGGCCAGTTGGCCCCGCATGACCTCGCGGCCACCGATGGGCCGGTGCAGCACCGCCTCGTCGAGGATCGCCCGGGCCAGCGGCGGCTGTTCCCGCTCCAGGATGCGCTGGCGCTCCATCCGGGCCGCGACCAGGCCGTCGAGGTCCTCCGGCATGCCGGTGGCCAGGACGGCCTGGCGCGTACTCCTCCGTCTGCAGCAGCCCGTACACCACCTGCGCCTGGTATGTGGAGATGTAGGTGGCCTTCGCCTCCATCTCCGCGTACGGCTGGAACCAGCTGGGCAGTTGGCTGCGCAGCACGAGGCCGATCAGCCGGGAGAAGACGCCGTCCGTGCCGAGCGCCGCGTCCACCCGCTCGGAGAAGTCGCGGGTGGGGATCTTCTTCGTGGTCTCGATCTGCCCGATCAGTGAGCCCGAGCAGAAGATGATGTCGCCGAGCTGGGCCTGTCTGAGGCCGTGTGCCTCGCGCTGCCGACGCAGCTCCCAGCCGTAGTAGTCGAGCGGGGAAGCGCTGGGATCGAGTGATTGGATGTGGGCCACCGTGGTGCCTCCGGCCTCCAACGCCTCGCGGCGTTCGTCTCGTTGCGTGATCGAGCGTAAGCGAAGCGTCGCACCCCGGTGAGGTGAATCACGCAATCGTCCCGCCGGTGAGGGACGTGCCTCAGCCCCGGATCTCGGTGAGCACCGCGTCCGTGAACGGTGTCCACGCCTCGATCGCCCACGGGCCGAACGCGCGGTCCGTCAGGGCGACGCAGGCGAGGCCCGCCGTCGGGTCGATCCACAGGAACGTGCCCGACTGGCCGAAGTGGCCGAAGGTGCCCGGCGAGGACGTCGTCCCGGTCCAGTGCGGTGACTTGGAGTCCCGGATCTCGAAACCGAGGCCCCAGTCGTTGGGGTTCTGGTGCCCGTAGCCCGGCAGCACGCCCTTCGTGCCGGGGTACTGCACGGTCATCGCCTCGGCGACCGTCCGCGGGTCGAGCAGCCGGGGCGCCTGCACCTCGGCGGCGAACCGCACGAGGTCGTCGACGGTGGACACGCCGTCCTTGGCCGGGGACCCGTCCAGCGTGGTCGCGGTCATCCCCAGTGGCGCGAGCACCGCCTGCCGCAGGTACTCGGGGAAAGGGATGTCCGTCGCCTTCGCCACATGGTCCCCGAGCACCTCGAACCCGGCGTTGGAGTACAGCCGCCGCTCCCCGGGCGCCGACATCGCCCGGTGCTCGTCGAAGGCCAACCCGGAGGTGTGCGCCAGCAGATGCCGTACGGTCGCCCCCGCGGGCCCGGCCGGTTCGTCCAGCTCGATCGCCCCCTCCTCGTACGCGACGAGCACGGCGTACGCGGCGAGGGGCTTGGTGACCGAGGCCAGCGGGAAGCGGTGACCGGTGGGGCCGTGCGACCCGAGGACGGCGCCGTCCGCCCGGACGACGGCGGCGGCGGCCGTGGGGACCGGCCAGTTCTCGATCAGGGCGAGGCTCTGCAAGGACATGCGACGAGCCTATCCGCCACGTCCTTCTGTCTTCTCGCCGTATTCGCTTGCTTGGAGCGCACTCCAGGGTTTTAGCGTGGTGGGCATGACGGTGATGGAGACCACGAGTACCACCGGCACAGCCAGTACCGACAGTTGCGCCGGACCGCCGCGGCAGCCCCGGCGGCCGGACGGGCAGGACAAGTACACGATCAGCGAGGTCGCCACCCTCACCGGTCTGACGGCGCACACCCTGCGCTGGTACGAACGGATCGGCCTGATGCCGCACATCGACCGCTCGCACACCGGCCAGCGCCGCTACCGCAATCGCGACCTCGACTGGCTGGACCTCGTCGGCAAGCTCCGGGCCACCGGGATGCCGGTCGCCGACATGGTCCGGTACGCGGAACTGGTGCGCGCGGGCGACCACACCTACGCCGAGCGCTTCGACCTCCTCAAGTCGACCCGGGACGACGTCCTGTCCCGGATCGCCGAGCTGCAGGACACCCTGGCCGTGCTCGACCGGAAGATCAACTTCTACGCGGACGCCGGGCGGGCCCTGGCGTCGGAGAGGGCCTCATGACGAACGGCGCGAACGGCGCGAACGGATCGGACGGCACTAGCGGATCGGACAGCACGAGCGGAGTGATCGGCTCGGACGGCGTGATCGCGAAGGTGCGACTGGGGGCGGACGGCCCCGAGGTCGGCGTCCAGGGCCTCGGCTGCATGGGCATGAGCTTCGCCTACGGTCCCTCGGACGCGGCGGAGTCCCGCGCCACCCTGGAGCGGGCGCTGGAACTGGGCGTCACCCTCTACGACACGGCGCACGCCTACGGCGCGGGCGAGAACGAGAGGTTCCTCTCCCCGTTCGTCACGGCGCACCGCGACGACGTCGTCATCGCCACGAAGTTCGGCCTCGCCGTGCACCCCGACGACCCGACGAGGCGGATCATCCGCAACGACGCCCCGCACATCCGCGAGTCCGTCGAGGGCAGCCTGCGCCGCCTCGGCGTCGAGGCGATCGACCTCTACTACATGCACCGCCGGGACGTGGACGTCCCCATCGAGGAGACCGTCGGCGTCATGGCCGAGCTGGTCCGCGAGGGCAAGGTGAAGCACCTGGGGCTCAGCGAGGTCACGGCCGGGGAGCTGCGCGCCGCGCACGCCGTGCACCCCATCGCCGCCCTCCAGTCCGAGTGGTCCCTCTTCAGCCGGGACATCGAGGCCACCGTGGTCCCCGCGGCCCGGGAACTCGGCGTGGCGCTCGTGGCGTACTCGCCGCTCGGCCGGGGCTTCCTCACCGGGTCGTTCGCCAGGGCCGAGGACCTCACCGCCGACGACTTCCGTCGCCAGCAGCCCCGCTTCACCGGCGACAACGCCGCCGCGAACGCGGCCCTGCTGGAGCCGGTCCGCCAGGTCGCCGAGGCCCACGGCGCCTCCCTCGGCCAGGTCGCCCTCGCCTGGGTCCACCACCAGGCGTCCGTGCACGACCTGCCGGTCGTCCCCATCCCGGGCACCCGCAGGCCGGGCCGGATCGAGGAGAACGCCGCGGCCACCAGGCTCGCCCTGACGGGGGCGGACCTGGCCGTGCTGGAGCCGATCGCGGCCGAGGTGGCGGGCGACCGCTACGCGGACATGAGGTCCACGTCGGCGGGCAGGGAATGACAGGCGGTGAGGAGTCCGGGCCTCACAGCTCCGCGAGGAGTTCCGCCTTCTTCGCGCTGAACTCCTCGTCGGTGACCAGCCCCGCCGCGTGCAGCTCCCCCAGATGCCGGATCCGGTCGGCTATGTCGGCCGGGTCCCGCCGGGGTCCGGCCGCCACCGGAGCCAGGGCCCCCGCGCCCGCGGAGCGCGCCGCGGCCAGAACCGCCGCCGCGAACGGCAGCGACTCGTGCACCGGCCCGTACCCCAGCCCGAACACCACGGCGGCCGGATCGTGGTCCGGCTGGGGCGGCCGCTCACCGGCGGTGTCCCGCCGAAGCAGCCGCAGGTACCCCTCGAAGCCCTCCGGGGACCGCCACTCGACGCCACTCAGCGCGCTCACCGGGAAACTCTGGTCCCCGGCCTTCCACTTCGCGGAGGAGGCGCCCGTCCAGGACCACCGGAACGACACCGACCGCCCGTCGAACGACGCCTTCCCGTCGTACGCCTTGAACTGCCGCGGCACCTCCGGCGCCGCCACCAGGAACCGCTCGGCCGGCCCCGACCCGGTCAGCCGGGCCCGCAGTTCGTCCGCGTAGTACTCGGCGAGGGTCTCCCGCTCGGCCGGCAGCACCAGCCGGTACGGATCGGCGTTCTCCTTGAGCTGCTCGGCCGCCGCCTCCATCAGCGGGTCGGCGCCCGGCCGCGGCACGGCCCGCAGCACGACGGTGCCCCGTTTCCCCGGTGCCAGCGTCACCCCCGCGATCGCCTCCAGGGGGACGCGTCGCTCACCGAGCGCCTGGAACAGCTTCGGTGTGCGGATCCCCCGTTCGAAGCGGATGAGCACGGAGTCGGACTCGAACTCCCAGGCGGCATGAAATCCGGCCAGTACGTCACCCATGCGGCTCATCGTATGCGGACGGGGCGGGGAAGTCCCGACCCGTGGCGCACCGCACCATCGCCGCCTCTACGCGCGTCAGGCGGCGCCGGTGTCCGGCAGACCGGCCCGGCACCCGTCGTTCTTCCGCGCGCACTCCACCAGGTGGTAGGCGCCGATCCCGATCTCCGCGAAGTTGTACAGGCTCACGGTCCCGGGCTCGAAGTAGCCGCTGTGCCCCTCCGCGTCGGACGCCGACAGCAGGCGCGCCCCGAACTCCGCCGACATCGGGTCGGCGCCGTGACCGAGCCCGCCTACCTCCAGGTACGGCACGTCCTGCACCCAGTCGTCGGCGTCCCGCATGGCCCACACCCGGGCGGCCGTGTGCAGCCCGGAGACCTTCGCGGTCCGCATGCCGGGGCTGCCGGCGACCGCGATGTCCGTCACCCGTGACGGCAGGGAACGTGCGGCGACGCCGCACACCACCGAGCCGTAGCTGTGGCACACCAGAGCGACCGTGGACCTGCCGGGCAGCGCCCTGACCAGCTTGTTCAGCCGGATCGCGCCCTGTTCGGCGCGGAGCGCGGTGGCCGAGTCGAGGCCGAGGCCGTCGGGCGCGGTGTAGTCGGCCCAGGCGATCACGGCGGTCCGCGTCCGGGTGCTCGCCGTGCGCTCTGCCCGGTACAGCGCCTCGGCCATGCCGACGGGCGCCGAGTAACGGCGGTTGGTGCGCTGGAAGGTGAGGACGTCGGTGTCGACGCCGGGGACGACGACCGAGACGCGCTCCGCCCGGTCGAGGTCGCCGAAGACCTCGGCCACCCGGCCGGTGCCGTCGGGGTCGAAGGCGAGGATCTGCCGGTCCTCGTCCGCCAGCGAGGCGTAGCGGTGCATGCGCCGGGTCGCCTGGAACAGGCCGGTCTCGGAGAGCCGCTCGTCGTGCGTGAGGGCCCGCTCGCGCTTGCTCTGCTGCCGGAGCGCGATGCGGTTGGCGCGGTAGCGCAGCTCGACGGGGGCGCCGTTCATGTTGCCGACCGCGAGTGGGTAGCGGTGGGCGAGCCGCCGCTGCTGCCGGTCGGTGAGCGAGGCGAAGAACGCGGTCAGCCGCTGCGGGGACGCGTCCGCGTCGGGCAGTTCACGCCCGTCGAGGTGTCCGTGCCGCCACGCCGAGAGCGACGCCTGCAGTGGGGACTGCGCCCGGTGGTTGCGGATCGCCGTCCAGCCGGTGGTCGCCAGCATCACGAAAACCACGGCCAGCGCCAGCAGTGCGCGCCAGACGTTCAGTTGCGGGGAGGAGTCGAAGGAAGTCACTGAAAGGACACACTAGGAGAACGGAAGGGTCTCGCGTTAACCGAGTGAGAGGGATCACGTTTCGACTGCGTCCGTTCCGTACAGTGCGTGCAGAACGCCCTCACGGTGAGGTGCTGCGGGATCTCAGCCGGTCCGCCACTTCTCGGCGAGTGAGGGCCGTACGGCGTCCAGGTGGGCGGCGGTCAGTTCGCGCATCGCCTCCATGCTGAGGTCGCCGCCCATGGCCCACAGGCGCTCGGTGACGCGCATGACCCCGGCGAAGACGGCCACCGCCACCCGCGGCCGGGGGTCGGTGCGCACATCGAGTCCCTCGCGCTCGGCGACGATCGCCTCGATCTCGCGGGCCACCTGGTCCGCGCGGCGCAGATGCGCGGCGAGCAGCGCGGGCGTCGACTCGATCATCCCGTAGCTGCGCAGATAGAGGTCGACGGGGACGATCTCGGCGACGGCCTCACCCATGGCGTCCCAGCCCTCCAGGACGGCGTTGCGCAGGGCCTCCAGCGGGGCCTCGTGCGCGGGGCGGGCCCGCAGCGCCGCGAAGAAGTGCTCCTGGCCGAGGTCGAGGACCGCGAGGGCGGCCTCCTCCTTGCCGGCGAAGTAGCGGAAGAAGGTGCGCTGCGAGACGTCCACGGCCTCGGCGATCTCGTCGACGGTCGTCGCCTCGTACCCCTGGGTCGTGAACAGCTCCAGGGAGGCCCGCAGCAGGGCGTCGTGGGTGCGCTGCTTCTTCCGTTCCCGCAGCCCCGGCCGCTCCGCCGCCGTCGCCTCCGCCGTCTCCATGAACCCTCTTCTCCACCCGGTCCGTGCTCCGAGTGACGTGACAGTTACCGACTTGTGAACTCGTTTGTCAACTGTCAGTGGCTGTCATTAGCCTCGCACGCATGACTAGTCAGACCACTGTCGACAAGACGGGACCGGGGGACCAGGCGCCAGCAGCCCCGTCGGACCCGACACCGGGCCAGGGGCGGGGCCTGCGCGGCCACCCGTGGTTCACCCTCCTCACCGTGGCCGTGGGCGTCATGATGGTCGCCCTCGACGGCACCATCGTCGCCATCGCCAACCCGGCCATCGCGGACGACCTCAAGGCGAGCTTCGCCGAGGTCCAGTGGATCACCAACGCGTACTTCCTCGCGCTGGCGGTCACCCTCATCACCGCGGGCAAGCTCGGCGACCGCTTCGGCCACCGCCAGACCTTCCTCATCGGTGTCGTCGGCTTCGCCGCCGCCTCCGGAGCCATCGGCCTGTCGGACTCGGTCGCCTTCGTGGTGACCTTCCGCGTCTTCCAGGGCCTGTTCGGCGCGCTGCTCATGCCGGCCGCGCTCGGTCTGCTCCGCGCCACCTTCCCCGCCGAGAAGCTCAACATGGCGATCGGCATCTGGGGCATGGTCATCGGCGCCTCCACCGCGGGCGGCCCGATCCTCGGCGGCTTCCTCGTCGAGAACGTCAGCTGGCAGTCCGTGTTCTGGATCAACGTCCCCGTCGGCGTCCTCGCCGTCGCCCTCGGCGTGGGGATCCTGCTCGACCACCGTGCCGAGAACGCCCCGCGCTCCTTCGACATCCCCGGCATAGCCCTGCTCTCCGGGGCCATGTTCTGCCTGGTCTGGGCGCTCATCAAGGCCCCCGAGTGGGGCTGGGGCTCCGGCACGACCTGGACGTTCGTCGCGGCGTCCCTCGTCCTGTTCGCGCTGTTCGCCTTCTGGGAGACGCGGGTGAAGGAGCCCCTGATCCCGCTGGGCCTCTTCCGCTCCGTCCCGCTGTCCGCGGGTGTGGTCCTGATGGTCCTGATGGCCATCGCCTTCATGGGCGGCCTGTTCTTCGTGACGTTCTACCTCCAGAACGTGCACGGGATGAGCCCCATCGACGCCGGTCTGCACCTGCTGCCGCTCACCGGCATGATGATCGTCGGCTCGCCCCTGGCCGGCGCGCTGATCACCAAGGCCGGGCCGCGCATCCCGCTGGCCGGTGGCATGGCCCTCACCGCGATCGCCATGTACGGCATGTCGACCCTGGAGACCGACACCGGCAGCGCCGTGATGTCCCTCTGGTTCGCGCTCCTCGGCCTCGGCCTCGCCCCGGTGATGGTCGGCGCCACCGAGGTCATCGTCGGCAACGCGCCGCTGGAGCTGTCCGGTGTCGCCGGTGGTCTCCAGCAGGCCGCCATGCAGATCGGCGGCAGCCTCGGCACGGCCGTCCTGGGCGCCGTGATGGCCTCCAAGGTCGACGGCGACCTGCCGGGCAACTGGGCCGACGCCGGTCTCCCGCCGCTCACCGGCACCCAGCTCGACCAGGCGTCCGAGGCCGTCCAGGTCGGCGTGCCGCCGGTCGCCGAGGGCACCCCGCCGGAGATCGCCGCGAAGATCGCCACGGTCGCGCACGACACGTTCATGTCGGGCATGTCGCTGGCGTCCCTCGTCGCCGCCGGGGTGGCCGCCGTCGCCGTGCTGGTCGCGTTCCTGACCAAGCGGGGCGAGAACGCGGAGGCGGGCGCCGGGGCGGCGCACATCTGACCCTCCGCGGAGCGCCGAGCGCGGGTTTCCGCCCGCGTTCCCCCATCAGGGTGACAAGGCCGAAGATCACTCCCGCCGGTCGCGCGCCGCAGGTCACAGTGGGTCAAGTCCTCCGCACGGCACGGGTGTTCGACGTCGGAGGGTCCGGGGGTCCTGGGGCGCGCTGCCGGAGGGGGCAGCGCGCTCGGGCACGTCCGTCGACACTCCCCGGTTTCGCCCTTCGTCGCGGGGTACCCGACATCGCGTACCCGAACTGACGGCGAAGTCGAGGGAGTTGTTGACGATGGCGGGTTTCGGACAGAGCGCGCGCAGGCACCCCCGCTCGCGTGGCCGCACGTGGTCTCGGTCCGGGCCGGATCGCGCGACCCTCGGCATCATCGGAGTCGTCTGCGCGGTCGCGGGATTCTTCGTCCTCGGGATCATCCTCGGTCCCGTCGCGATCGTCTGCGGCTGGCTGGCGATGAACCGCAGTTGGTCCGGCACCCGCTCCGTCCCCGCCCTGGTCGCGGTCGTCCTGGGCGCCATCGACACGCTCCTGGCCGTCCTCTGGCTGGCCGGCACAGCCACTCCCGGGGCCGGACTCTTCTGACCCACAGGAGTGCGGGGAAAAGGGCAGGGGCCCTCGGCAACGACAGCCGAGGGCCCCTTCTCCAGTTGCGCGGGTACAGCAGAGCCAGGGGCGCGGGGAACTGCGCAATGGGCCGACGAAGGCGAAGGGCCCCCTGCCCCGACTCCGGGCAGTGCAGCCGCCCTCAGGGGCGCGGGGAACTCCGCGACCGGCCACGGCGCACCCGCACCCGCCCCACCCACGTACCCCCACGGCCCTCGGCGCTCCCATGTACAGCCTCGTCTCAGGACACCGCTCAGCGCCGCTGCTCCGGCACCCCCCTCCCCGCCCGCAGCGCCATCACCTCGGCCCGCAGCAGCCGTACCTCCTCGGTCAGCTCCGCTATCGCCGCGGTCTGCCGCCGCTCCTCCGCGTCGTCCTTCTCGAACCGCGCGATGAACCACGCGGCGATGTTCGCGGTCACCACACCCAGCAGCGCGATCCCCGACAGCATCAGCCCGACGGCCAGCACCCGGCCCAGCCCGGTCGTCGGCGCGTGGTCCCCGTACCCCACGGTCGTCATCGTCGTGAACGACCACCACACGGCGTCGCCCAGCGTGTGGATGTTCCCGTTCGGCGAGTCCCGCTCCACGGAGAGCACGGCCAGCGACCCGAACATCAGCAGCCCGATCACCGACCCGCCGACATAGGTCGTGAGCCGTATCTGCGAGGCCATCCGCGCCCGCTGGCCGACCAGCAGCAGCGTCGCCACCACCCGCAGCAGCCGCAGCGGCTGGACCATCGGCAGCAGTACCGCGCACAGGTCGATCCAGCGCGACCGCACGAACTCCCACCGCTGCTCGGCGAGGCCGAGCCGTACCACGTAGTCGAGCGCGAAGGCCGCCCACACCGTCCACTCGGCGGCGTCGCACCACCACTTCACGTCCGTGCTCACGTCCGGCCGGACGATCGGCACGGCGTACGCGACGGCGAACACCGCGGCCAGAGCGAACAGCGGTCGCTGCGTTCTCTGTTCCCACCGGATCTGCGCCGAGGCGGCTCGCTCCTTCATGGGCGCTTTCATGGGCGCATCGTAGGAAACGTGAAGGGGTGGTGAACCCGTGGGTTCACCACCCCTTGACACGGTGGTCCGCGCTCGCCGCCCGAGGCCGGCGCCTCGTCCCCGCGGCGGAGCCGCCGGAAGGGGCGCGGGGAACAGCGCGGCAGGCCCTGCCGGCGCGCGGACGCACCGGCTCTCTCAGGGGTGGCGCCTACGCGTCGCCGCCCGCCGCCCCGGGGTCGGCCGCGGAGACGTCCAGCAGCTGGTAGCGGTCGATGGCCTGCTTGAGGACCGAGCGGTCGACCTTGCCCTCACGCGCCAGCTCGGTCAGCACCGCGACCACGATCGACTGGGCGTCGATGTGGAAGTACCGCCGCGCCGCGCCCCGCGTGTCCGCGAAGCCGAAGCCGTCCGCGCCGAGCGACTGGTAGGTGCCCGGCACCCACCGCGCGATCTGGTCCGGCACCGACCGCATCCAGTCGGAGACGGCCACGAACGGCCCCTCGGCCCCGCTCAGCTTCCGCGTCACGTACGGGACCTGCTGCTCCTCCTCCGGGTGGAGGAGGTTGTGCCGCTCGACCTCGACCGCCTCGCGGCGCAGCTCGTTCCAGGAGGTCGCCGACCAGACGTCCGCCCTCACGTCCCACTCGGAGGCGAGGATCCGCTGCGCCTCGACCGCCCACGGCACCGCGACACCGGAGGCGATGATCTGCGCGGGGATCGAGCCCGCCTCGCCGGCCTTGAAGCGGTGGATGCCCTTGAGGATGCCCTCGACGTCCACGTCGGCGGGCTCGGCCGGGTGCTGGATCGGCTCGTTGTAGACCGTGAGGTAGTAGAAGACGTCCTCGCCGGGCCGTCCGTCGGCTGTCTCGCCGTACATCCGGCGCAGACCGTCCTTCACGATGTGCGCGATCTCGAAGCCGAACGCCGGGTCGTAGGCGACGCAGCCCGGGTTGGTGGAGGCCAGCAGCTGCGAGTGCCCGTCCGCGTGCTGCAGGCCCTCACCGGTCAGCGTCGTACGCCCCGCGGTCGCACCGAGGACGAAGCCGCGCGCGAGCTGGTCGGCCATCTGCCAGAACTGGTCGCCGGTGCGTTGGAAACCGAACATCGAGTAGAAGACGTAGACCGGGATCAGCGGCTCGCCGTGCGTCGCGTACGCCGAACCGGCCGCGATCAGCGACGCCGTGCAGCCCGCCTCGGAGATGCCGTCGTGCAGCATCTGCCCCGTCGGCGACTCCTTGTACGCGAGCAGCAGGTCACGGTCCACCGCCTCGTACTGCTGCCCGAGCGGGTTGTAGATCTTCGCGCTCGGGAAGAACGAGTCCATGCCGAAGGTGCGGTACTCGTCGGGCGCGATCAGCACGAACCGCTTGCCGATCTCCTTGTCCCGCATGAGGTCCTTCAGCAGTCGTACGAACGCCATGGTGGTGGCGATCGACTGCTGACCGGAGCCCTTCTTCACACTCGCGTACGTCTTGTCCTCGGGCAGCGGCAGCGGCTTCGCCCGCACGACCCGGGTCGGCACATACCCGCCGAGCCCCTTGCGGCGGTCGTGCATGTACTGGATCTCCTCGGAGTTCCGCCCGGGGTGGTAGTACGGCGGAAGCCCGCTCTCCAGCTCCTTGTCGGAGATCGGCAGGTGCAGACGGTCGCGGAAGCCCTTGAGGTCGGCGACGGTCAGCTTCTTCATCTGGTGCGTGGCGTTGCGGCCCTCGAAGTTCGGCCCCAGTGTCCAGCCCTTGATGGTCTTGGCGAGGATGACCGTCGGCTGGCCCTTGTGCTCGTGGGCCGCCTTGTAGGCCGCGTAGATCTTGCGGTGGTCGTGACCGCCGCGGCCCAGGTGCAGGATCTGGTCGTCGGTCATGTTCTCGACCATGGCGCGCAGCCGGTGGTCGCCGCCGAAGAAGTGGTCACGGATGTACGCGCCGGTCTCGGTCGCGTACGTCTGGAACTGGCCGTCCGGCGTGGTGTTCATCTTGTTGACGAGCACACCGTCGCGGTCCTGGGCGAGCAGCGGGTCCCAGGTGCGGTCCCACACCAGCTTGATCACGTTCCAGCCGGCGCCCCGGAAGACCGACTCCAGCTCCTGGATGACCTTGCCGTTGCCGCGCACCGGGCCGTCGAGGCGCTGGAGGTTGCAGTTGACGACGAAGGTCAGGTTGTCGAGGCCCTCACGGGCGGCGAGCGTGAGCTGGCCCAGCGACTCCGGCTCGTCCATCTCGCCGTCGCCGAGGAACGCCCACACATGGGACTTGGAGGTGTCGGCGATCCCGCGCGCCTCCATGTAGCGGTTCATCCGCGCCTGGAAGATCGCGCCCAGCGGACCGAGGCCCATGGAGACGGTCGGGAACTCCCAGAAGTCAGGCATCAGCCGCGGGTGCGGATAGCTGGACAGGCCGTGGGGAGCCTTCGACTTCTCCTGGCGGAACGCGTCGAGCTGCTGCTCGCCGAGCCGGTCCAGCAGGAACGCGCGGGCGTAGATGCCGGGGGAGGCGTGCCCCTGGAAGAAGATCTGGTCGCCGCCGTCGCCCTCGTCCTTGCCCCGGAAGAAGTGGTTGAAGCCCACGTCGTAGAGGGAGGCGGACGACGCGAAGGTCGCGATGTGGCCACCCACGCCGATGCCCGGGCGCTGGGCCCTGGACACCATCACGGCGGCGTTCCACCGCGTGGCGTTGAGGATCTTCCGCTCGATCTCCTCGTTGCCCGGGAAGAACGGCTCGTCCTTGGTGGCGATGGTGTTGACGTAGTCCGTGCTGCGCATCTCGGGCACGGCCACGCGCTTCTCGCGGGCCCGCTCGATGAGCCGGAGCATCAGGTAGCGCGCGCGCTCACGCCCGCGCTGGTCCACGGCGGCGTCGAGCGAGTCGAGCCACTCCTGGGTCTCCTCGGGATCGAAGTCAGGGACCTGACTCGGAAGGCCGCCAATGATGATCGGATTGCGATCGGATCCGGAAGCCACGCTGTTCCTTAGCTGTCAGAGGGCCACTCTTCATGGGTTCTTGTGGGTGCCTGCACCGCCCCCATCGTGTACCTCGGGGGCGCAAACGTCATCTCTACCGTGAGGTAACCCATCAGGTCCCCCGCTCTGTCACAGTAGGAAGGACATGCGGCTCCCGTACCCCCGAGCGGTTGCCGAATGCGCAAACCGGACAGAATGGTGTGGTGTGCGTCACGCGGCGCGCGGATTCGATGCCTGGAGTTGCGTGGACACGGCCCGGATCGTCACCGTTTCGGCGGTCTCGCAGGCTGGGTACTTGCGCGATCCGTCCCGCCCGTGTGGACTACGGCCAACGCTTCGCGTACGCGCGTGGCTGATTCCCCGGGGGCGACCCCACCCGAAACATGATCAGGAGGCAACCCGTGAGCGCGACCGCGGACCACGCGGAGGAGCGGACGAACCCTGCCGCGAGGCTGGGGTTCCAGCCCGAGCAGGTGGTCCAGGAGATCGGCTACGACGACGATGTCGACCAGGAACTCCGCGAGGCCATCGAGGAGGTCATCGGCAGCGATCTCGTCGACGAGGAGTACGACGACGTGGCCGATGCCGTCGTGCTGTGGTTCCGAGACGACGACGGCGACCTGACCGATGTGCTGGTGGACGCCACCACGTACATCGAGGAGGGTGGCTCGATCCTGCTGCTGACGCCCAAGACCGGGCGGGACGGCTATGTGGAGCCCAGTGACATCTCGGAAGCCGCGACGACCGCGGGGTTGTCCGCGTCGAAGAGCGTCAGCGTCGGCAAGGACTGGAGCGGCAGCCGCCTGGTGACGCCGAAGGCGGCGAAGTCCGGCAAGAAATAGCGCTTCGCCCGAGTACTCGGCGGGTTCCGCGTCGAGGCGGCCGCGGCGTCGCCCCGGCCGCCTCACGCGGTTCCCCGCGCCCCCGGACGGGCACCCCTTCAGGGCCCGTCCGGGGGCGCTCCGTTTCCCGGCCGGTCACCTGCGTAGGCTGGGCCACCCGAACAGCCCCACGAAGGGACGCAGGAAATCATGGCGATCCAGGTCGGCGACAAGGCACCCGACTTCGAGCTCAAGGACAACCACGGCGCCACGGTGAAGCTCTCGGACTTCCGCGGCGAGAAGAACGTGGTGCTGCTCTTCTACCCGTTCGCCTTCACCGGGGTGTGCACGGGCGAGCTGTGCGAGCTGCGGGACAACCTGCCGAAGTTCGTCAACGACGACGTCCAGCTGCTGGCCGTGTCGAACGACTCCATCCACACCCTGCGGGTCTTCGGCGAGCAGGAGCGGCTGGAGTACCCGCTGCTGTCGGACTTCTGGCCGCACGGCGAGGTCTCCCGCGCCTACGGTGTCTTCGACGCTGACAAGGGCTGCGCGGTGCGCGGGACGTTCATCATCGACAAGGAGGGCGTCGTGCGCTGGACGGTCGTCAACGCCCTGCCGGACGCGCGTGACCTGAACGAGTACGTCGCCGCACTCGACACCCTGTGATTCGTCGGCTCCAGGGCCTGCGGTTCTCGGGAACCCGTCACTAGGATCGACACGTTGATCCGATACCAACGCACGACGGGGCTCCCCGCCCCAGACATCTATGGGAGGACTTCGTGGGAGTCAGCCTCAGCAAGGGCGGCAACGTATCGCTGACCAAGGAGGCCCCGGGCCTGACCGCGGTCATCGTCGGTCTGGGGTGGGACATCCGCACCACCACCGGCACCGACTTCGACCTCGACGCCAGCGCGCTGCTGCTCGACGCGTCGGGCAAGGTCAGCAGCGACGCCAACTTCGTCTTCTTCAACAACCTCAAGAGCCCCGACGGCTCCGTGGAGCACACCGGTGACAACCTCACCGGCGAGGGCGAGGGCGACGACGAGCAGATCAAGGTCAACCTCGCCGCCGTCCCGGCCGAGATCGAGAAGATCGTCTTCCCGGTCTCGATCTACGACGCCGAGAACCGCCAGCAGTCCTTCGGGCAGGTCCGCAACGCCTTCATCCGCGTGGTGAACCAGGCCGGCGAGGCGGAGATCGCCCGTTACGACCTGTCCGAGGACGCCTCCACCGAGACCGCCATGGTCTTCGGCGAGCTGTACCGGCACGGCGCCGAGTGGAAGTTCCGCGCCATCGGCCAGGGCTACGCCTCGGGCCTGCGCGGTATCGCCCAGGACTTCGGTGTGAACGTCTGAGCCACCGGGGAAGAACCATCCGGCTCACCGGTCCGGCGCCGCAGTCGTTCTCGACCGCGGCGCCGGACGCGCTCGTACACCACAACTGAACACTCGCAGCAGCTCGACAACGGGGAGGACCAGCACCATGGGCGTCACACTCGCCAAGGGAGGCAATGTCTCCCTCTCCAAGGCCGCGCCGAACCTCACTCAGGTGATGATCGGGCTCGGCTGGGACGTCCGGACCACCACCGGAGCCCCCTTCGACCTCGACGCCAGCGCGCTGCTGTGCCAGGGCGGCCGGGTGCTGGGGGACGAGTGGTTCGTCTTCTACAACAACCTGACCAGCCCCGACGGCTCGGTGCAGCACACCGGTGACAACCTCACCGGCGAGGGGGACGGCGACGACGAGTCGATCATCATCGACCTCTCCCGGGTGCCGGTGGCCGTCGACAAGATCGTGTTCCCGGTCTCCATCCACGACGCGGACAACCGCGGCCAGTCCTTCGGACAGGTCAGCAACGCCTTCATCCGCGTCGTCAACCAGCTCGACGGCCAGGAACTGGCCCGCTACGACCTCTCGGAGGACGCCTCCACCGAGACCGCGATGATCTTCGGCGAGGTCTATCGCTACGGCGGGGAATGGAAGTTCCGCGCGGTCGGCCAGGGGTACGCGTCAGGCTTGCGCGGTATCGCCCTGGACTTCGGGGTCAATGTGTCGTAGGGCCCCGCGCCCCTGCGCTATATGCGCAAAACCTGGGGACTGGTGGGGTCCGAGGGGTGCCCGACTAGACTTCGGCTTCGGAGTCAATGTTTGGTAAAGCCGCGCGCGGCGCGGGGGAACCCCGTACACACACGATTGGGTAGCCAGTGGTTCTGAAAACCTTCGGCTGGTCGTTCGCGGTCACCGCGCTCGGCTTGGTTGCAGCGGTTCTCTACGACGGATGGACGGCGCTCGGGCTCGTCGCCATCCTGTCCATCCTGGAGATCTCGTTGTCGTTCGACAACGCAGTGGTCAACGCCGGGATCCTGAAGAAGATGAATGCCTTCTGGCAGAAGATCTTCCTCACCATCGGCATCCTCATCGCCGTGTTCGGCATGCGCCTGGTGTTCCCCGTCGTGATCGTCGCGGTCAGCGCCAAGCTGGGCCCGATCGAGGCGGTCGACCTGGCCCTCACCGACAAGAACCAGTACCAGCAGTACGTGACCGACGCCCACCCGTCGATCGCGGCCTTCGGCGGCATGTTCCTGCTGATGATCTTCCTCGACTTCATCTTCGAGGACCGGGACATCAAGTGGCTCGGCTGGCTGGAGCGCCCGCTGGCCAAGCTCGGCAAGATCGACATGCTGTCCGCCTGCATCGCGATGATCGTCCTGCTGATCACCTCGATGACCTTCGCGACCCACGCCCACCAGCACGGCGGCACCCACGTCGACAAGGCGCAGACCGTGCTGATCTCCGGTCTCGCGGGCCTCATCACCTACCTCATCGTCGGCGGTCTCTCCAGCTTCTTCGAGAACCGCCTGGAGGAAGAGGAGGAGCGCGAGCACGAGGCGGAGGAGGAGGCGGAGCGCGCCGGCAAGCCGCGTTCGGCCGTCGCCCTCGCCGGCAAGGCCGCGTTCTTCATGTTCCTCTACCTGGAGGTCCTGGACGCGTCGTTCTCCTTCGACGGCGTGATCGGGGCGTTCGCCATCACCAACGACATCGTCCTGATGGCGCTCGGTCTGGGCATCGGCGCGATGTACGTCCGGTCGCTCACTGTCTACCTGGTCCGCCAGGGCACCCTCGACGACTACGTCTACCTGGAGCACGGCGCGCATTACGCGATCGGCGCCCTCGCCGTGATCCTGCTCGTCACCATCCAGTACGAGATCAACGAGATCATCACCGGCCTCATCGGTGTCGTCCTGATCGGCTGGTCCTTCTGGTCCTCGGTCCGCCGCAACAAGGCGCTGGCGGCCGCGGAGGGAAAAGCTGAGGCCTCCAAGGAGGAGGTGACGTCCGGCGTCTGACCCCCGAGGCGGGTTCGACCCGGAGGCCGGGGCCGGTGTGACCGGTTCCGGAGTGTGACTGCCCTCCAGGTGAGGGAACGCTCTGAGCGGGGCGGCCGACGAGGACGCGTCCTCGTCGGCCGCCCCGCTGGTGGTTGACGCGACGACACGGCAGTTGTGGGGCGGGCATGAGTTTCCTGGACAACCTCTGGCGCGGGCGGGCCACGGAGTTCGACGCGGGCAACGCGGCGACCAACGCCATCGAGCTGACCAAACGGCACCAGAAGGTGTCCCTCAGCAAGCAGGGCGCCGCCACGGGCCATCTGCGCGTCAACCTGTCCTGGCGGATGCGGACCTCCGACATAGGCGGCCCCAAGCGGCAGAGCGTGCTGCGGCACCCCTTCAGGGCGCTCAAGCCGGAGGCGGTGGTGGCGCACAGCCAGAGCATGGTCAACGTCGACCTCGACCTCGGCTGCCTCTACGAACTGGCCGACGGGACGAAGGGGGTCGTGCAGCCGCTGGGCGGCTTCCTCGGCGACATCAACGACCCGCCGTACATGCGGCTCAGCGGCGACGACCGGTTCGGGTCGGGGTCCGGCGAGACCATGTACATCAACCTGGACCACCGCGACGACTTCAAGCGGATGCTCGTCTTCGTCTACATCTACGACCAGACGCCGGCCTTCGACCGTACGCACGCCGTCGTGACGCTGTACCCGAGCAACGGCCCCCGGATCGAGATCGGGCTCGACGAGCGCCATCCGCAGGCCCGGTCGTGCGCGGTGGTGATGATCGAGAACGTCAAGGGGGAGATCGTCGTGCGCCGGGAGGTGAAGTTCGTCTACGGCTTCCAGGCGGAGCTCGACCGGCTCTACGGGTGGGGCCTGCAGTGGGGGCGCGGCTTCAAGACCAAGGCGGAGCGCTGACCGCGGCCCCGCCCGCCCCCGTCCCCTCCCGCGCCCCGAGCGGGGGGCGTCCCCGCCCCCCGGACGCTCACCTGCCGATGAACTGCGGGCCCTGCGGAGGGAGCCGGACGTCGGACGCCGGGCCGGCGCCCGCGGGCTGCGGGTAGCCGTAGGCCGGGGCCCCGGTGGTCGCGGGGGCCTGCTGGGTGTGCGGATAGCCGTAGGCGGGCTGCGGCGGCTGCTGGGTGGGCGCGGCCGGGGGGTAGCCGTACGCCGGCTGGGACGGGACGCCGGTCGTCGGCTGCTCCGGGGGGAGCGGGGCCGAGATCTCCGGTGCCGGTGCCTGCGTCGTGGACGTCTGGTTCGCGGCGGCGGCCGCCGCCTCCGACTCGTCGACCGAGATGCCGAAGTCGGTGGCGAGGCCCTGGAGGCCGTTGGTGTAGCCCTCGCCGAGGGCGCGGAACTTCCAGCCGCCGCCCCGCCGGTAGAGCTCGCCGCAGATCAGCGCGGTCTCCTCGCCCGTCTCCGGCTTGATGTCGAAGTACGCCAGCGGCTCCGCGTCGGAGACCGTGGCGTCGTACAGCAGGATGCGCAGGGATCGTACGTGGTCGAAGGTGACGTCGTCGGCGGAGGCGACCAGGAGAATCTGGCCGACCGCGGACTCGACACCGGCCAGGTCCGTCTGGATGGTGTCCGTGAGGCCGTCGGCGACGCGCTTCTTGCCGAGCCGCCACACCGTGCCCGAGGGATGGCGCGGCTGGTTGTAGAACACGAAGTCCTCGTCGGACCGTACCCGTCCGTCGGGGCCGAGGAGCAGCGCCGAGGCGTCGACTTCCGGGGCACCCTGTCCGGGCGCCCAGCGCAGCACGGCGCGGACCGCCGTGGCTTCGACCGGGACGTTCGACCCCTTCAGCATCGCGTGCGTCATGGCGTTCATCCTGCCCTCTCGGTCCTGATCACGACAACGCGGGGGCGAGGACCGGCCGGTCGGGTCGTCGGGCGGCCGACATGGCGGGGTTACCAGAACTTCACTGCCGGAGGGAACTGAAGACACACATTTGTACGTACTATTACCGGCCACCTTCACGACCGGCCGCCCAGCAGCCACGGGGGATCTCCATGCGTCACTTCGGGCACATCGCCCCTGAGGAGCGTCAGCGCCTCTTCTTCCGCGAGCCGGGTGTCTTCACCGCCGACTCACCGGCCCGGGTGCTCTCCGCCGCTCTCGGCGCCACGCTCTACAGCCCGGCGACCCGGGAGCGCCTCGCCGACGACATCGTCAAGCAGGCCGGGCGCGGCGTGGTCTCCATGGTGCTGTGCCTGGAGGACTCCATCGGCGACGCGGAGGTCGAGGGCGCCGAGGAGAACCTGGTCCGGCAGTTCGCCGACCTCGCCGCGCGGCCGGACGCCGATCTGCCGCTGCTGTTCATCCGGGTCCGCTTCCCCGAGCAGATACCCGACCTCGCACGGCGGCTCGGCCCGGACGTACGGCTGCTGTCCGGATTCGTCCTCCCGAAGTTCACCGAGGAGCGCGGCATCGCCTTCCTGGAGGCGCTCACCGCCGCCGAGGCGGCGAGCGGCCGGCGGCTGTTCGCGATGCCCGTGCTGGAATCGCCCGAGCTGATGTACCGGGAGACGCGCGTAGAGGCCCTCCAGGGCATCGCCCACACGGTGGACAAGTACCGCGACCGCGTCCTCGCCCTGCGCCTCGGCGTCACCGACTTCTGCTCCTCGTACGCGCTGCGCCGGGCACCCGACATGACCGCCTACGACGTCCAGATCGTCGCCTCCGTGATCGCGGACGTGGTGAACGTACTGGGCCGGGCGGACGGCACCGGATTCACGGTGACGGGGCCCGTGTGGGAGTACTTCCGGGTCCAGGAGCGCATGTTCAAGCCGCAGCTGCGCACCAGCCCGTTCCTGGAGAACCGCGCCGGGCGGCTGCGAGAGACACTGATAGAACACGCCCTGGACGGACTGCTGCGCGAGATCTCCCTCGACCAGGCCAACGGTCTGCTCGGCAAGACCTGCATCCACCCCTCGCACGTGGCGCCCGTGCACGCGCTGTCCGTGGTCAGCCACGAGGAGTTCGGCGACGCCGAGGACATCCTGCGCCCCGAACGGGGCGGCGGCGGGGTCCTGCGCTCCGCCTCCCGTAACAAGATGAACGAGGTCAAGCCGCACCGGGCCTGGGCGGAAAGGGTTCTGCAGCGGGCCGAGGTCTTCGGTGTGGCCAACGAGGACATCGGCTTCGTGGACCTGCTGGCCGCCGGCCTGCCCGACTGAGGAGCCGCGCCGCCCGCACCCGTCGTGGCCGCCCGCACCTGTCGTAACCGACGAAGGAATCGATGAACAACGCAGTGAACGACCCGATCTGGTCCGGGACCTGGGTCGCCGAGCGGCTCGGGGTCGAGCTGGTGGGCGGCGCGGAGCTGAGCGGTCTCCTGGGGCTCGCGCTGCGCCGCAACCCCAAGCGGGCGCACCTGCTCGTGTCCAACGTGCTCGGCAAGCACGTGCCGCAGTCGCCGGCCGTCGTGCACGGACACGGGGTCGCCCTCGGCCGCCGGGTGCGGGACCTGCTCGGGGCCGACGGGGCGCGGGACTCGGTCGTCCTCGGGTACGCCGAGACCGCGACCGGGCTCGGGCACTCCGTCGCGGACGGGCTCGGCGACGCGCCCTACCTCCACTCCACCCGGCGGCCCGTCGACGGGGTCGCCCCGGCCGGCGGCTTCGAGGAGTCCCACTCCCACGCGACGTCGCACCTGCTGCTGCCGGAGGACCCGCGGCTGCTGGCCGGGACGGGGCCGCTGGTCCTCGTCGACGACGAGTTCTCCACCGGCAACACGGTCCTCAACACCATTCGCGCGCTGCACGAGCGGTATCCGCGCGAGCGGTACGTCGTCGTCGCGCTGGTCGACATGCGCTCGCCGCAGGACCAGGGGCGGCTCGCCGGGTTCGCCCGGGAGATCGGGGCGCGCGTCGACCTGGTCACCACCGCCAAGGGGACCGTGCGGCTCCCGGAGGGGGTGCTGGAGACCGGGCAGGCGCTGGTCGCCGAGCACGAGGGCGCCCCCGCCGCCCCGGTGTGCGCGGGGCGGGTCGACCGGGTCGAGCTGGGCTGGCCCGACGGGCTGCCCGACGGCGGGCGGCACGGGTTCACCCCCGCGCACCGCGCGCGCCTGGAGGCCGCGCTGCCCGGCATGGCCGCCCGCCTCGCCCGGGCCCTGCCCGAGGGCGCCCGACGCGTGCTGGTGCTCGGCTTCGAGGAGCTGATGTACGCGCCGCTGCGGCTGGCGACGGAGCTGGAGCGGCTGGTGGCCGGGGCCGGAGTACGGTTCTCCACCACCACGCGCTCGCCCGTGCTGGCCGTCGACGACCCCGGCTACGCGATACGCAGCCGTATCGTCTTCCCCGCCCACGACGAGCCCGCGGACGGCCCGGGGGAGCGGTACGCGTACAACGTGGCCGGCGGCGGCTTCGACGCGGTGATCGCCGTCGTCGACTCGACCGCCGACACCCCAGCCCTCCACGCGCACGACGGCCTCCTCGCCGGCCTCGCCGCCCACACCCCGGCCGTCCTCCTCGCGGTCGTCCCGTCCTACGTCCCTTCCCGCGTCGCTCCCGGCGTCCCGCCGGAGCACCGGACGCCGTCCCCGCACCCCACCGAAAGGTCCTTCATGCTGCCCGAGCCCCTGCGCGGCCCCGCGTTCTCCTCCTATGCGGCCGAGGAGGTCGGGTGGCTGCTGCAGGACCTCTCCGAGGTGACCCTGGAGGCGCCGACCGAGGAGCGGGAGGAGGCCATCCAGAGCGGCGGGGCGCACTACGCCGAGTCGCTGCCGGTGGAGTACCAGCCGAGCGAGCAGTACCAGGCCCTCTTCCACAGCGCCCTGGACGCCTCGGCCGAGCGGATCGCCGTGGCCGTCGGGGTCGTCACCGAGACCGTGCTGGCGGAGCGGTCCCCGCGCCCCGTCCTCGTCTCGCTCGCCCGCGCCGGGACGCCCGTGGGCGTGCTGATGCGCCGGTGGGCGCGGCAGCGGCACGGCGTCGAACTGCCGCACTACGCCGTCTCGATCGTGCGGGGCCGCGGCATCGACGCCAACGCGCTGCGCTGGCTGGCCGCCCACCACGACCCGGCGGACGTCGTGTTCGTCGACGGCTGGACCGGCAAGGGCGCGATCACCCGTGAGCTGGCCGCCGCGATCGAGGAGTTCGAGCAGGCCGAGGGCATCACCGGGTTCGACCCGGAGATCGCGGTGCTCGCCGACCCCGGTTCCTGCGTGCGCACCTACGGCACCCGTGAGGACTTCCTCATCCCCTCGGCGTGCCTCAACTCGACCGTCTCCGGACTGATATCGCGGACCGTGCTGCGCGCGGACCTCGTCGGACCGGACGACTTCCACGGCGCCAAGTTCTACCGCGAGCTGGCCGGAGCCGATGTGTCCGTGGAGTTCCTGGACGTCGTCTCGGCCCGCTTCGCCGACGTCGCCGACACCGTCGACGCCCGCGCCAAGGACCTGCTGTCCGAGGACCGGACCCCCACCTGGGAGGGCTGGGCTGCCGTCGAACGGATCAGCGAGGAGTACGGGATCCACGACGTCAACCTGGTCAAGCCGGGCGTCGGCGAGACCACCCGGGTGCTGCTGCGCCGGGTACCGTGGAAGATCCTCGCGCGGGCCGGGGCGGGCGCGGACCTCGACCACGTAGGCCTGCTCGCCCGGCAGAGAGGGGTACCGGTGGAAGAGGTGGCGGAGCTGCCGTACACCTGTGTGGGACTGATCCACCCCCAGTACACGCGGGGCGCGACCGGCGCCGACGGCAAGGCGGTGACGGTCTGATGCCCGGCCCCCGTGTGCTCGTCGCGAGCGACCTCGACCGTACGCTCATCTACTCGACCGCCGCGCTCGCGCTGACCATGCCGGACGCGCGGGCGCCCCGGCTGCTCACCGTCGAGGTGCACGAGAGCAAGCCGCTGTCGTACCTGACCGAGACGTCGGCGCACCTGCTCACCGAGCTGGGCGACGCGGCGGTGTTCGTGCCGACGACGACCCGGACCCGCAAGCAGTACCAGCGGATCAATCTGCCGGGGCCCGCCCCGACGTACGCGATCTGCGCGAACGGCGGCCATCTGCTGGTCGACGGGGTCTCGGACCCCGACTGGCACGCGGGCGTGACCGCGCGGCTCGCCGACGAGTGCGCCCCGCTGGAGGAGGTCCGCGACCATCTCGCCGCCACCGCCGACCCGTCCTGGGTGCGCAAGCACCGCATCGCCGAGGACCTCTTCGCCTATCTCGTCGTCGAGCGCGAGCTGCTGCCCGAGGAATGGGTGAAGGAACTCGCGGAGTGGGCGGAGAACCGGGGCTGGACGGTCTCGCTCCAGGGCCGCAAGCTCTACGCCGTGCCGAAGCCGCTGACGAAGAGCGCGGCGATGCGGGAGGTCGCGCGGCGGACCGGGGCGCGGCTGACGGTGGCCGCGGGCGACTCGCTGCTCGACGCCGATCTGCTGCTGGCGGCGGACCGGGCGTGGCGGCCGGGGCACGGGGAACTGGCGGACGCCGGCTGGTCGGGGCCGACGATCACGGCTCTGCCGGAGCGGGGCGTCCTGGCCGGGGAGCGGATCCTGCGGGAGTTCCTGCGCGCCGCGCGGGAAGGGTGACGCCGACGGCGCGGAGCCGGGGCGCGGGGCCGGGGGCCGGTGGGGCCCCCGGGGCCGGTCAGAGGGCGGAGGTGCTCCGGTCGGCGGGCCGCGGGTCGTCCGCGGCCCGGCCCGCGGCGTCCTCGCGGCGGCTGCCCCGTCCCTTGCGGATCCGGACGATCACGAACGCCACCACCGCCAGCGCCGCGGCCCCAAGGACGATCTTCGAGTACGTCGAGACGACCGCCGTCACCTCCGCCCAGTTGGCGCCCAGGAAGTAGCCGGCCAGCACGAAGAGCGTGTTCCAGATCGCGCTGCCCAGCGTGGTGAGGAGCGTGAAGACGGGCAGCGGCATGCGCTCGACGCCCGCGGGCACCGAGATCAGGCTGCGGAAGACCGGGATCATCCGGCCGAAGAAGACGGCCTTGGTGCCGTGCCGGAGGAACCACGCCTCCGTCCGCTCCACGTCGGAGACCTTGACGAGGGGCAGCTTCGCGGCGATCGCGAGGGTGCGGTCGCGGCCCAGGAGGGCGCCGACGCCGTAGAGGGCGAGGGCGCCGATGACGGAGCCCGCCGTGGTCCACAGCAGCGCGGCGTAGAGGTTCATCCGGCCGGTGCTCGCGGCGAAGCCGGCGAGGGGGAGGACGACCTCGCTGGGGATCGGCGGGAAGAGGTTCTCCAGGGCGACGGCCAGACCGGCCCCCGGTGCCCCCAGCAGATCCATCAGTCCTATGATCCACAGGGGTGCGCCGCTCATCGACTCCGCTTGCATGGCTGTCATGGGCGCAGGCTAGGGGAACGAAGCTGAAGGGAGCCTGAGATGCGGATGAACGCTCCGGGGCCCGAGGCCGTTGAACCCGGTGTGGTCAACCGCAGCATCCGCCGCCGCAGCATCCGCCGCCCCCGCCGCCACCCGCCCGGGGCGCAGGGCCGGACGCGGAGGCCGAGCCGCCCACCGCGACCGTCGACAGGAGCTTGACGGTGTCCTGGTGGCCCGAGGGGCAGTCCGCTGGGGCGGACGACTCGGCCATCGGACGGCTCAGTTCGAAGGTGTCGCCGCAGGTGCGGCAGCGGTATTCGTAGCGAGGCATGTGCTCAGGCTAACCGGCGGCGGACCGCCGTCAGGAGGGCTTGTTTTCGACGGATCAGTCACACTGGCCAAATATTCACGCTGCCGACCGGGGCGGTTGTGAAAGTGACTGATAATTTGTGATCGCTGTGTGGAGACCGGGCAGCCGGGGGACCGGGGCCGGGGGGCTCACGGTCGCGGGAGTGGCGGCTGGGACGGTCCACGCGGGCGATGCCAAGTGGGAGGGGGGACAGTCATGACCGCTGTCCTGTGTCGATCGGGAGTCACGTCCCCCGGTCGCTATGTCGCCGTGGGCGGGCGAAAGGTTGCCGCGTTCCGCCGGATCGCCGCCGCGCAGCACGAGAGCCGTCCCCGCAGCGGAGCGCGCCATGGCCGGTACTGAGGGAGAGGGCCGTGTGCCCCGCCGCAGGGGAGCGGCACGCGAGCAGCGGGAGCAGAGCCTCCCGGAGTCCGAGTTCACCATGGAGCTGAAGGCCCCGCCCCCGCCGGCCGACGAGACCATGGAGCTGAAGGCCCCGCCCCCGCCGGCCGACGAGACCATGCAGCTGCGGGTGCTCGAACCGGGCATGCTCGACAGCCGGCCCGAGCAGTCGGCGGCGAGCGGCAGACGGGACAGGCGCAAGGCGGCACGGCCGTCGGTTCGCGCCAGATTCCTGGCCGCCGTGGGCCCGCGCCTCGCCCCCCTGGCCCCGTACGCCCGCCGAATACGTCCGCAGTACCCGCGCCCCGGCCGTACCGACTGGCGGCGCTGGGTGCCGTCCTGGCGGCAGTCGCTGGGCGCCGGAGGGCTCGCCGTGGGGTTCAGCACCATGCTGCTGACCATCGCCTACGCCGCCACGGACATACCCGAGGACCTCAACACGTTCGCCACCCAGCAGGACAACGTGTACTTCTGGTCCGACGGCACGCCCATGGCCCGTACCGGCTGGGTGCGGCGCCAGGCGATGCCGCTGAAGGACGTCCCCGAGGACGTGCGCTGGGCGGTCCTCGCGGCGGAGAACGCGAGCTTCTACTCCGACCCCGGCATATCCGTCAGCGGTATCACCCGGGCCCTGGTGCGCACCGTGGGTGAGGGCGACACACAGGGTGGCTCGACGATCACCCAGCAGTACGTCAAGAACGTCTACCTGACCCAGGACCGCTCGCTCGGCCGCAAGTTCGACGAGGCGATGCTCGCCCTCAAGCTCGACAACCAGATGAGCAAGGACGAGATCCTGGAGGGCTACCTCAACACCAGCTGGTTCGGCCGCGGCACCTACGGCATCCAGCGGGCCGCCCAGGCGTACTACGGCAAGGACGTCAGCGAGCTGAACGCGAGCGAGGCGGCCCTGCTCGCCTCCCTCCTCAAGGGCGCCGGACTGTACGACCCCTCCCTCAGCCGCTCCAACCACGCGCGGGCCGTCGAGCGCTGGGGGTGGATCCTGGACCGGATGGTCGACATCGGCAAGCTCTCCAAGGCGGAGCGCGCCAAGTACCAGAAGTTCCCCGAGCCGCTGAAGCAGTCGAACCAGTACGACACCGGCAAGCAGAGCGACTACCTGGTGGAGCTGGCCGCCCAGTACGCGAAGAAGGCCGCGAACATCTCGGACCAGGAGTTCGACATGGGTGGCTACCAGATCTACACGACCTTCGACCGCGAGCGGCAGACCGAGCTGACCGACGCCGTCACCAAGGCCCGTGAGAGCGTCACGAAGGACAGCCCCAAGAAGGCCAGGTCCGCCCACTTCGGGGCGTCCTCCGTCGGCGCCGACGGACGGATCCTCGCCGTCTACGGCGGCCCCGACCACCGCAGACAGGGCTACAACGAGTCCAACGCGACCACCGTCCCGTCCGGCTCCGCGTTCCTGCCGTTCGTCTACGCCGCCGCCCTCGAACACGGCGTCGTCAAGGAACGCGACGGACAGCCGACACCTGTCACCCCGCAGACGGTCTACAACGGTGACGACGGGGTCGTCGTGACCACGCCCGAGGGCCCCTACTGGGACCGCAACGGCAAACGGGTACGCGCCCGCAACGACGGCGAGCGGTCCTACGGCCAGATCACCCTGCACGACGCGCTCGCCAAGTCCGTGAACTCACCGTTCATGCAGCTCGGCATGGACACCGGACTGGACAAGGTGCGTTCCACCGCCGAGGCGGCCGGCCTGCTGTCGTCCAGCTTCGGCGCGCAGGTGCCCGCCCTGTCCGTCGGCAGCGCCACCCCCAGCGCGATCCGCATGGCCAGTGGCTACAGCACGTTCGCCGCGGACGGCCGGCACACCGAGCCGTACTCGGTGCGGAAGATCACCCACAACGGATCCAAGGTCCAGATGTCCACACCCAAGCCGAAGCGGGCGATGGGCGCCGCGGTGGCCCGGCAGGTCACCGAGGCGCTCACGGACGCCTTCCGCAACGACCACCCCGCCTCGCCCGGCGCCGCCTCCTACGAGGTGGCCGGCAAGGGCGGGACGACCCAGGACGACAAGGCCGCCTGGTACGTCGGCACGGCGGAGAAGGTGTCGACCGCGGTCGTCGTGTACCGGATCGACCTGTCCAAGAGCCTGGAGCCGCTGCCGCTCGACGGCATCGCCGGAACCCCCGGAGCCGGCGTGCCCTACGACATCTGGTCCCGTGCGACGAGCGTCGGCTGACGCCCGACGAGCACCCGACCCGCCCCCCTCGCAGAATGAGCCGCACATGAAGCCTGGCAGCACGTCACACAAAGGGCGCCGCCGCAAAGCACGTCAGCCCCGCCGCACCACCCGGCCGCAGTTCGTGACCCTGGCCGCGCTGCTCGTCGTCGCCTCCCTCGTCGGCGGCTACATGGTGCTGAACCGCACGACCAGTACCGCGCCGACCGCGTCGTCCTCCGGCGGCGGGAACAGCAAGGGCAACACCGCCAAGAACTCCACCGAGCGGAAGTGGGACGGCAGGACGAAGGTCATCGGGGACGGCTCCACGTCGTACACCGGCCCGCAGAAGGGCCAGCTGAAGGCCGTACCGCTCAAGCCGGGCGAGAAGCCCCCGCAGTTCGTCGTGTTCTCCTGGGACGGCGCCCTGGCCGGCGACGACAACCTCTTCGAGCACTACCGGCAGATGGCCAAGCGCTACGACGCGCACATGACGTTCTTCCTCACCGGCATCTACCTGCTGCCCAAGGACAAGAAGAACCTCTACGACCCGCCGCAGCACGACAAGGGCTCCGCCGCGATCAGCTACCCCACGAACGACCACATCCGCACCACCATCGAGGAACTCGGCGAGGCCTGGCGCGAGGGCAACGAGATAGGCACCCACTTCAACGGCCACTTCTGCGGGGCCAAGGGCGGCGGCGACTGGAGCGTCGCGGAGTGGAAGCAGGAGATCGAGGAGTTCAACTCGTTCCTGGAGAACTGGAAGACGAACACCGGCTACACGGACATGGATCCGCTGCCGTTCGACGTCAAGGCCATCACCGGCGGCCGTGCGCCCTGCCTGGAGGGGCAGAAGAACCTGCTGAAGGCGGTCAAGGACTTCGGCTACCGCTACGACGCCAGCTCGCCGGGCGCCTTCCAGGTGTGGCCCGCGAAGAAGGAGGGCGTCTGGGACTTCCCGCTGCAGATGCTCCCCTTCAACGACGAGTACCAGGCGCTGTCGATGGACTTCAACTTCCTCTACAACCAGTCCGACGGGCAGACCCAGGGTGATCCGGCCATGTTCCCGACCTGGCAGCAGGAGACCATCGACACCTATATGGCCGGCTTCAACCGCGTCTACTACGGCAGCCGCGCCCCGCTGTTCATAGGCAACCACTTCGAGCAGTGGAACGGCGGCATCTACATGAACGCCGTCGACGAGATCATCAAGAACGTCTGCACCAAGAAGGACGTGAAGTGCGTGTCCTTCCAGGAGTTGGCCGACTGGATGGACGTACAGAAGCCGTCGACCCTGGCGAACCTGCGTAATCTGGACCCCGGTCAGTCCCCTGACTGGGCGACGGTAATCAAGTAGCCTTCCCGTTCTCCGACTTGTTATTCCCCCCGGCCTTACTCCGGTTGAGGAGGTCATGTAAAGATTTGGGCCCCGGGTACGACCAACTCGGGGGCAAGGAGAATGCAGTGAGATCAAGGACGTTGAGCCTCGCAGGCTCGACCGTCGCGGCGGCCGTACTGGCCACCGCGCTGCTGCCCATGACCGCCGCGCAGGCCGCCGGGTCGACACCGAAGGTGACGAAGGCGACCAAGGACGCGTTCGGCCGGGTCGCGGACAACGTGCTCACCGACCGCACGGCCGTGCTGGTCGGGAGCAAGGCGGCCCGCAAGTCGCTGAAGCCCACCGGCGGTGTCAAGCTGTCCAGCGCCCAGAAGAAGGTCGAGGACGGCAAGCTGAGCGCCCTGCGCGCCACCAAGGCGCGTCTCGCGGCCCTGGGCGAGGCCTACACCTCGGCCGACACGCAGGTCACCGTCGACAGCACCAAGGTCAAGGGCACGAAGGCCACGGTGAAGATCACCGAGCGGACGACCCTGAAGTACAAGAAGATACGCGGCGACGAGCCCGCCTCCACGGGCTTCGAGGCGCACCACCAGCTCACCTACACGGCGTCCGGTGGCACGTGGCAGCTGACCGCCATGAAGTCCACGGACGGCGGCGCCCAGCGCATCAACGACCCCGCCGTCCCGGCGGCGGACGCCAAGCTGAGCCGTACGCCCATGGCCGTCTACCAGGCGCCCAAGGCGGCCACCAGCTGGCCCGCCCCGTCCGCGCCGAAGACGATCAACGGCGGGAAGTACAACTACCAGGCGATGGTGGCCTACACCGAGAAGTACTGGAAGAACTACAACCCGGCGTACCGCAAGTACAACTCGCTCGGCGGCGACTGCACCAACTACCTCAGCCAGGGCCTCCTGGCCGGTGGCTGGCAGCAGATCTCCACCGTGACGCCCGAGGAGTACGACACCTGGTACTACGCCTCCAACGGCACGGCCGACGCGTGGATCGGTGTCAACGAGTGGTCCTGGTTCACCCAGACCGCCAAGCGCACCACCCCGCTGGCGAACGTCTACCAGATGGACCTCGGTGACGTCCTCCAGGTCGACTTCAACCGGGACGGGTCCAAGGATCACTCGATGATGGTGACCTACCGCAGCGGCAGCGGTGTCCCGTACCTGACGTACCACGACGCGGACACGTACCGCCGTTCGGTGGCGAGCATCATCGCCTCGTACCCCAACGCGAACTACTACGCGTACCGCACCTGAGGCGGCCGCCGACTCCCGTCGGTCCGCTCAGGAGCCTCGGCCGGCGCCCTCTCCGTCCTCGGTGAGGGCGCCGGCTCGCGTCTGCCGGCTCTCCTCGATCTCGGCCCGCATACGGTTCTCCCGCTCGGCCTGGGCCGGATGACGGGCCCGCCAGTACGGGCTCTCGTGCGGCAGCGCCGAGCCGACCCTGCCGTACATCCCGAACGTCATCAGCAGAATGCCGACGACAAAGCTGAACAGCACGTTCTGGATGCGGAAGGCGAGGAAGTTGGAGTCGGTGTCCAGCAGCGCCAGGTTGCCGAAGCCGCTCAGGACGAACAGGACGCCCAGCGTCATGTTCAGCGTGGAGGCGAAGTTGCCGCCGATCACCATGCCGACGAGCAGCAGCAGCCCCACCGCGATGGACAGGACGCTCAGCGTGCCGTTGGTGTTCAGCCCGGCGACCTGGTCCCCGCCCGTGTCGAACCAGCCGATCCTGTCGATGAGTCCGAGGATGCCGAAGGTCACCAGGAACAGGCCCATCAAGCCCGCCCCGAACCGGTAGACCCGGCTCAGCCGGTGGTCGACGGGAAGGTGCTCGTCGAGCCTGATCCGCCGCCGGGGACCCGCGTGCTTGCCCCTGGCCCGCGGAGAGTGCGTGGCATGCGTGGCCATGTCCGCCTCCTAGGCGTGAGCGGAGGCCCTGCTTACCCCTTCAGCATCCGCCGCTGCGCCCCGGTGGGCAAACCGGAGCCCCGGCTCGTCAGGCCCCCGCGCCGCGTTCCCTGCGGATCTGGTCGACCACCCGGGACACCGTCTGCCGTACCGACTCGGTCTCCGTCAGGAAGTGCCAGTAGTCGGGGTGCCGGCCCTCCAGCGTGGCGACCGCGCGGTCCAGCCGGGCCACGGAGTCGTCGAGCGGGCGGGCGTGCCGGGGGTCGGGCGTGGAGCGGCCCGCCATGGCGAGCCGCTGCGCGTCACGGATCGCGAACCGCGTGCGGTCGATCTCCTGCTGGGGGTCCTTCTGCACCTCGTTCAGCCGCCGCAGCCGGTCGCCCGCCGCGGAGACCGCCTCGTCGGTCCGGTTCAGCAGCGCCCGCACGGTCGACAGCAGCGCCGTCGCGTCCGGCCAGCGCTGCGCGTCACGCGCGGCCCGTGCCTCGCGCAGCGTCCGCTGGGCCTGCTCGACGTCGGCCGCGGCCTGGTCCGGCACCTGCTGGAGGTCCTGCCAGCAGGCCGCCACGAACCTGCGCCGCAGCTCGCTCAGTATCTGCGGCACCTGGCCCGCCCGGGTGGCCAGGGCCTCCGCGCGGGTCCGCAGCGACACCAGCCGGTGGTCGATCTCCGCGGCCTTCTCCGGCAGCCGCTCGGCCTCCGCCCGTACCGTCTCCGCCTCCCGCACGACCCGGTCGGCGCGCTCCAGCGTCTCCGCCACGCCGTGCCGGCCGGCCCCCTGGTTGAGCTTGGTCAGTTCCGGGGCGAGCGCGGCGAGCCGCGCGGCGAGGTCGTCCGCCTTCAGCCCCGACTCCCGTACGGCGTCCAGGGCGTTGGAGGCGGCGAGCAGACCCTGCCGGGCGCGCTCCACGGCCGGGGCGAGCCGGGCCAGCTGCGTCTCGGCCTTGCCGAGCAGCGGGCCCAGTCCCTCGGTGAAACGGTCCAGCTCCTGCTTGACCCGCCCCAGCTCGTCCTTGGCGGCGGTCAGCTCGGTCCGGGCGCGGGCGGCGGCGGACGCCTCCAGGTCGTCCCGGTCCAGGTCATGGGCGTCGACGGCGGCGATGTACCGGCCGCTGACCTCGTCGATCCGCCGGCCCAGCGCCTCGAAGCCGGAGACGGCCCGGCGGGCGGCGGGGGAGTCGTCCACCGCGGTGATGGTCTCTATCGAGATCCGCAGGTCGCGCTGTGCGGTGTCCAGCTCGTAGAACGCGGCCGCCGCCGCGTCCTTCGCCGCCTGCGCCTCGGCCCGCTGGCCCTCGGCCCGCCCGCCGAACCACCGCCGGGTCCCGCCCCCGGCGAACGCCGCGGGCAGCGCCAGCGCGGCGAGCAGGGGCAGACCGAGGAGCAGGAGCGCGTCGCGGGCGGCGGAGGGCCGGGGGGAGCGATCGGGGGAGGGCCAGGAGAAGGGCCGGGGCGAACGCTGGGGGGAGTGCCGGGAGGAGCTGCGGTCGGGCCGCTGACGTGCCGGTCCGGCTGCTCGTCGTGGTGCACGGCTGTGGGGTTGTCGTGCGCTGGGCACAATCGGCGTGTACGGCTCTGCTGGTGTCGCCGTCACATCCCTCTCCCGTGCTGTCATCCACCCTGACCGGTGCCATTCTCCCACCGGTCGAGGAGGAAAACACGGGCCGATCGGTTCGGGGACGAAAACACCGGGACGGGACGGGACGCTCGGTGCGGTGCGGTGCGGTGCGGTGCGGTGCGGTGCGCGGGGCCGGGGTGGTGCTGTGCGCGGGGGAGGGGGTGGTGTGCGCGGTGAGGGGGCGGAGCGAGGGCGGCGGCCGGTGCGGGGCGGTCAGCCGGTGTGCCGCACGGTGACCGAGCCGTCCTCGGTGTGGGCCCTCACCACATGGGAGCTGCCGGAGTCACGGGGCACGGACACGGTCACCGAACCGTCGTCGCTCCCGGTCGTCACCCGGTACGCGGCCTCGCGGGGCAGCCCTACGGTGATGGAGCCGTCGTCGCTGCGGGACTCCACCAGGTCGGGCACCGCGTCGAGTTCGAGCTTGACCGAGCCGTCCTCGCTGGTGGCCCGGACGCTGCGGGACTCGACGCCGACCGCGTGCACCGAGCCGTCGTCGCTGTGCATCTCCAGCGGGCCGCTGCTGTCGCTGACCCGCACCGAGCCGTCCGTGGTGCGGATCCTCAGCGACCGGCTGAACCCCTTCGCGTGGACGCTGCCGTCCCCGTCCTCCACGACGACGGCCACGTCGCGCGGCACCTCGATCCGGTGCCTGGCGGAGCAGTCCGCGACGATGCCGGAGCACTCCAGCCGGAGCCTCAGCCGGTCGTCCTTCATCTCCCACGTCACCCGCGGGTCCCCGCCGACCACGACCCGGCCCTCGAACCACCGGGTCACCTCCACCTCGTCCACGTCCGCCGCGACCAGGTCCAGCGCCGAGTCGTCCGAGTCGACGGTGAGCGTACGGCCCTCCAGCGCGAAGGCCCGGTGCTCCGGCTCCCGGTCGTCCCCGGCGTCCGCCCCGCACGCGGCCACGGACGCCATGAGCACGACGGCGAGCCCGGCGACGGCCACTGCCCCCGCGCGCGACCTGCGAGCCGTGCGTGTCGTATGTGTCCTTCCGGCTGCACGAGCAGCACGAGCCATGGCGATCTCCCCCTGGGGCCGGTCCCTGCTGAGTCCGCCGGCGTCCGCCGAGCGTGCCTCGACCGTACGGAGCGCGGGGGCGCGGGGGGATCCGGGCCGCTCCCGGATCGGAGGTGGGGATAACCCCCGGTTAACGGTTTGCGGGGCACGGCCCGCGGCAATGTAGGCTGTCGGCTCGTACTCGGGTGCGTAGCTCAGGGGTAGAGCGCCTGCCTTACAAGCAGGATGTCGGCGGTTCGAAACCGTCCGCGCCCACCGACCGGCTGACCCATGTCGACAGCCGTGAGACGGCCCCTCGGAGCACGCTCCGAGGGGCCTCTCCCATGCCCTGAGTGCATCACGGGTCCACATCCCCGTGCCGGACCACCGCGCCGCGTCAGTCCTCGTCCTTAGAGGGCTCCTGTGCCGTCTCGCGTGCGTGTTTCAGCAGACTGCGGGCCGTGACGCGTTCCTCCGTGGCCACCTCCGCCCAGAAGCGGTGGCAGCTGACGAACACCGCCAGTTCGCGCTCGCGTTCGCGGAGCTTCTCGACCTCGGCCTGTTCGTCCTCTGTCCAGCCGGGGGAGGCGGGGCGCTCGATCTGCCGCCAGCCCTTGTCGTCGCTGAAACCGTCCAGGGGCTCGACGGACCAGGGCAGCCGCTTCAGCAGCGCCAGGAGCTCGGCCCGGACCTGATGCAGCTCCTCCTGGCCGGCGAGGAGGTCACTGGGGAAGTCATAGGTCTTAGCCACACGGCAATGCTACGCCTGTTCGATTTTGTGGCGCGAGTTTCCGGTTCCGCTTCGGGGTGGTGTCATGCCAACGGGTGACTGGACGCTGATGTCGGCCGCCGTTTCCAGGGGCAGCCAGTGGAAGCGGTCGCGTACGTCGGCCGGGGCCGCGGCCAGGTGCCGTTCGATCGCCGCACGGTTCTCCCGCAAGCGCCGCCAGCCCTCGTAGTGGACGGGGAGGACCGTGCGGGGCGTGAGGATCCTCCGAGGAACGTGCCGGTGTCCTGCAATTCGCTCGGATTCGAGAGAGCGGGGTGGGAATGGGGTGTGCGCGGGAGACTGGGCTCATGTGCCGAAGCATCAAGACCCTGCGACCGCCCGCGATCCCCGAGGAGGCCACCGAGGACGACATCCGGGCCGCCGCCCTGCAGTACGTCCGCAAGGTGTCCGGTTTCCGCGCGCCCGCCGCCCACAACCGCGAGGTGTTCGAGCACGCCGTGGAGGCCGTCGCCGCCGCCACGGCGGAGCTGCTGGCGGGGCTGGAGGTGCGGGGCGGCGCGGCCCGGCGGGCCGGGTAGGGCCCGCGCCCGCGCCAACGGCGCCATGACCTGCCCGGGTCCCGCGGTCCTCAGGCGGCGGTCCGTGGCTGCCGCATGAAGTACGCCGCCGCCGCGCCCGCGCCGAAGAGGGCGGCCAGGGAGACCGCCGTCGCGAGCCAGGTGGGGCCCAGCCAGTGGGCGCCGAGATAGCCGAGGGCCACGCTGTAGCCGGCCCACGCCAGGCCCGCCAGCGCGGACCAGGGGACGAAGTCGCGGGCGCGGTGGCGGGCGGCGCCCGCGCCGAGCGAGACGACCGAGCGGCCCGCGGGCGCGAAGCGGGCGATGACGACCAGCAGGCCACCGCCCCGGGCGAGCGCCGCGCCGAGACGTTCCTGCGCGGTGGTCAGGCGCCGGGAACGGGCGATCGCGCGGTCCAGGCGCGCACTGCCCGCCCACGCCAGGCGGTACGCCACGAGGTCACCGAGGACGGACGCGGTGGCCGCCGCGAGGATCAGGACGAGCACGTCGGGGACGTCGCGGGGGATCGCGCCCGCCGCCGTCTCCGCCGCGGCCGCCGTGGCCGCCGCGACGACCAGGACACCGCTCGGCAGCACCGGGAGGAACACGTCCAGCACGATGGACGCGGCCACGACGGCGTAGATCCATGGGCCGGAGGTCAGCCAGCCCAGACTCTCAAGCACCGAGCACTCTCCTGTTGTCCCCCGACGTCACGGTGATCCCGTGATAGCCGAACAGCGTACGCCCCGGGTACGACAGAGAGCCCACAGGGGCTCATGTGTCCGTCACGGACGGTTCGTCGGAGGCTGTTCGTACGACCGCGAGGAGCCGGGAGGAGAGGGGGTGGGGAGCCGGGAGGACGTGCGCGACCGCCGGGGGCGTGTGGCGCCCCCGGCGGCCCGGTGCTGCCGCGGCGGAGATCCGCGAGGCGGCCTCGCGGCCCGGCGGTCTGCCGGAGGCTCAGGCCGCCACCGGCTCCCGCTTCCTCGCCTCCCTGTTCTGGGCGTTCGAGTGCCGGGCGATGAACTTGTCCAGGCCGAGCGCGCCGGAGCCGGTGAAGACCAGGAGGAACATGGCCCAGCAGTAGAGGGCCGCGCCCTCGCCGCCGTTCTGGACGGGCCACAGGGCCTGCGGCTGGTGGACCTTGAAGTACGCGTAGGCCATGGCGCCCGAGGCGATGAACGCGGCGAAGCGGGTGCCGAGGCCGAGCAGGACCAGGCTGCCGCCGACGAGTTCGATGACGGCCGCGTACCAGCCCGGCCAGACTCCCGCGGCGACGGTTCCGCCCTGCCCGTCGACGCCGCCGAGGAGGCCGAAGAGGCCCTTGGCGCCGTGGCAGGTGAACAGCAGTCCGATGACGATGCGGAAGAACCCGAGGACGTATGGCTGGGCGCTGTTGAGGCGTCCGGTCATGTGGGGTGACTCCTTCGGTATCACCCGGTCCCGTGGGACCGGTGGGGACGGGATTACCGGCGGGTCACTCCAGTTATGCACTGCTCCTCGATGCTTACAAGTTCAACATCTGGCCAGGTCCTTACCTCCGCTTGGTCGGTTTTTCCCCCCGTTACCGCGCGTAGAACGGCTCGTGCCACCGCGTCCGCGTCCGAGAGAGTGACCGAATCCACGCCAGGGCGGGCTCCCGCTGCGGTCACCCAGTGCACCCCCTCCGTCGGCACCCCCAGGGCGAACCGCCGCTCGTGCGGCACCCCGTGACGGTCCCTCACGTGGTACGGCCGCGTGGTCACGTCCAGTCCGCCCGTCTCGTGCCCGTCCACCCGGTGCGGGCGGCACGCGCCCTCGCGCAGCAGCCCCGCGAGCAGGTCGTCGCCGGTCCGGCGCAGGTCCGGTTCGGGCAGCCGTGCCTCGACGAGCGTCGTGACCCGTACCTCGGAGCCCGGCACGGCGGGGGAGCGGGCGAGCCACGCCCCGTCGTCCTGCCGCACCTCCAGGCCGGGGCCGAGGACCGTCAGGACGCCCGCCTCGATCAGCGCGGCCATCTCCTCGATGCGGCTGCGCGGCGGCCCGATGGAGAGGAAGGCGTTCAGGGGGGTGTACCAGCGGTCCAGGTGCTCCCGGCGGGAGTCGCCGGTCAGCCCCCCGTGGTCCACGATCAGCCGCAGCTCGTTGCGCAGGTCCCGCAGCACGTCCAGGGCCGCCTTCTCCGGGCCCGCCACGTTGCCGAGCGCGGCCCGCGCGGCATCCTCGCGGAGGTGGGCGAGCAGCCAGGCCCGCCACGCCCCCGGATCCGGGAACACGAGCCCCGCGTGCGGTCGCGAGACACGCTCCCAGGACCAGCGGTCGCGCTCGGGCACCCCGAACGCGTCGAGGACGGCGGCCTCCTGGCGGCTGCGGTGCGGGGTGGCCAGGAACCGCTCGCGGAAGGTGTCGTCGCCCGTCTCCCGTGCGCCGCGGGTCCGCCTCAGCGCCTCGTAGTAGACCGTCTCCACCTCCTTCGCCACCAGCGGCCATATCTCGGCGAGGAAGTCCGGTGCCTCCCCGGAGTCGGCGCGCTTGCGGAAGCCGGCGATCACCTCGGGCGTCAGGACCAGCGGCAGATGCCGGCCGTAGGGGCCCTTGGCGTTGTCGCCGCGCGCCTGGTACGGCACTCCGCGCCGGGAGCCGGCGTAGAGGCGGGGCTCCCGGCCCGACGGGAGGTAGCGCGGCGACCGGGGCCGCCGGGCGCCCGGCTCCCGCGCGTCCTCGCCCTCCTCCCGGTCGTACACGAAGCGGCCGCCCCGGCCCGTCGTCAGCAGGGCCATGTGGTCGAAGAAGTTGAGGCCGAGTCCGCGCAGGAGGACCGGCTCGCCGGGGGCGAGGCAGGAGAGGTCGAGGTCGGCCGGGTTGGCGGGCGGGAGGTGGCGCAGACCGTGCCGGGCGGCGTACGCCGTCGTACGGCGCTCCTCCTCGTCCGGGACCGTGGGCAGGTGGCCCTGGGCGAGGACCACGGCGGCGAGGTCCGTCAGGACGCGACCGTTGGCGAGGGTGAGGCGCTGGCCGCCGTCGGGGGCGTCGTCGAGACGGACCGCACGGGTGCGGTGCGTCCGGATCCGGACCGCGGGCGGCGCGCCCCGCACCACCTCGGCGAAGACCCACTCCAGGTAACGGCCGTACTGGGCGCGGGTCGGGTAGTCGTCGGGGCCGGGCGCGGGCGGGCCGCCGGGGCCGGCCTGGACGGCGGCCCACTCGTGCAGGCTCGGCCCCGGGCGTATCGGACCGGAGCAGTCCACGCTCTCGTCGGTGAACAGGGTGACCTGCGAGGCCACGGTGTTCATCAGCAGTTCCGGGGACTGGTCGGTGCGCCACACCCGGCCCGCACCCGGCGGGGCCGGGTCGACGACGTGGACGGTCAACCGGATCCCGGGGCTCAGCAGTTCGGGCGCGGAGGCGCAGAGGCGTTCCAGGACGCTGGTGCCGCGGGGGCCGGCGCCGACGAGAGCGACGCCGATGTCACTGGTCCCTGGCAACTCGGACAAGGGGGTAACTCCCGTGCGTGTGGGGCGCATCGTGGGGCGCGGTGCGGCGAACCGCCCGAGAGGAAGCGGACGGTCCGCCTCATCATGCCGTCGGACGGCACACGAACGGAGCACTGAAGCCCTTCCGGGCGCCCGGTGTGGGATGCCTCACGCGCATCCCGGACAACAGGGGTAACAACCGTGTCCTATGGCGGTATTAGGGAGTGAGTACCGACTCCGCGACCGTCTCCAGCCGGGCCTTCTCGCCGCGTCGCGCCCGCGCCTGCTCGAACCGCAGCCGGGCCGAACGGCCGCGCAGGGTCAGGGTCATGAGCTGGTTGCCGAACCAGGGGCCGCCCGCCTTGCGCCAGTCGATCGACGGCCGCCGGCTGCGGCCGTGCCGTCCGAGCAACCGGCCGATCGCCCGCCCCGTCCGGCTCCAGCCGAAGTGGAAGCCGAGTTTCATGGACAGCGGGACCGAGTTGTGGACCGGGGAACAGGTGAGTTGCAGGACGCGGGCGTCCGGCACGGCGGGGGCGTCGGCGGGCCAGGACGGCTGGGCTACGTAGGCGTGGTGCACGTCCCCGGAGAGCACCAGCACGGTCGCCGGGGCGCCGTCCCCCGAGCCGGCCTCGGCCGTCAGCGCGGTCAGCGCGTCGAAGGACTCCGGGAACGCCGCCCAGTGCTCCAGGTCCGCCGCCCGCCGCACCTTCTCCCCGAAGCGCGCCCACCGCTCCCCGCGCGCGCCCCGGCACAGGGCCGCGTTCCACGCCTCGGCGCCGTGCACGAGGTGCGGCAGCAGCCAGGGCAGCGAGGTGCCGATGAGGAGGTGGTCGCACGAGCCGGGGTCCGCCAGCGCCTGCTCCCGCAGCCACGCGGCCTCGCCCGCGTCCAGCATCGACCGGTCCGCCTCGTCGAGGACCCGCGCGGCCCGGCTGTCGAGCATCAGCACGCGCACCCGCCCGAAGTCCCGCCGGTAGCTCCAGCGGACCGAGGCGGGGTCCCGGTCGGCCTCCGCGGCGTGCGCGCGCAGCACGTCCGTACCGTCCGGGGCGGCGCGTACGGCGGCGTGGACCGGGTCGGCGGCCAGTTCGGCGGGGGAGAGGTTGCCGAGGTGCTGGTGGACCCAGTACGACATCAGCCCGCTCAGGATGCGCTCCTGCCACCACGGGGTGGCCCGCATGTCGGCGAGCCAGGACGCGCTGGTGTTCCAGTCGTCGATGACGTCGTGGTCGTCGAAGATCATGCAGGTGGGCACGGTGGACAGCAGCCAGCGGATGCCCGGGTCGAGCCAGGACTCGTAGTACAGGTGGGTGTACTCCTCGTAGTCCGTGACCTGGGCGCCCGGCGGGTCCCGCAGGTCCCGGCGGGAGGCGAGGTAGGCGCGGGTGGCCCTGGAGGTCTCGTCCGCGTAGACCTGGTCACCGAGGAGCAGCAGGACGTCGGGGCGCTCGTCGCCCGACCCGGCGGCGATGCGGGAGGCCAGCGCGTCCAGCGCGTCCGGGCCCACCGGGTCGGGCTCGCCGTGCGGCGGCGCGGCCCAGCGGCAGGAACCGAAGGCGACGCGGACCGGGTCGTCGCCGGCCGGGGTGTGGATCTCGGACGGCGGGAAGCGGGAGTCGGGCAGGGGCCAGACCGGGGTGTCGTCGAGGAGGACCTCGTACGACGACACCGTGCCCGGGGTCAGGCCCGTCACCGGCACCAGCGCGTAGTGGTGACCGGCGATCTGGAAGGTGGGGGACGTGCCGCCCCCGCCGCCGGAGCAGCGCACCTCGGCCGTGCAGGGGCGGCTCGTCTCGACCCAGACGGTCGCGGCCGAACCGTCCACGTACCTCAGCAGTGGGCCAAGGCGCAGTTCCGCCATCGGCGATCACCCGCTCCCTCTCTGGTCGGGGGCCCCGGGGACGCGCCGTCCCTCGGGACCACCCTCCTCCGTCGCCCCGTACGGTACGGAACGACGGGGGAGGTCGGGGAGGTTCCGGGCCACCCGAGCGCGTCGGGTGCGTCAGCAGTTGGCGAGGTAGCCGGTGAGGGCGCTCTTCTCGGCGGAGTCCACCGAGAGGTCGTAGTAGTACTTCACCTGGACCCAGGCGCGGACGTACGTGCAGCGGTACGCGGTGCGCGACGGCATCCAGGTGGCGGGGTCCTGGTCGCCCTTGGCCTGGTTCACGTTGTCGGTGACGGCGATGAGCTGCGGGCGGGTCAGGTCGTTGGCGAACTGCTGCCGCAGCGAGCTGCTCCAGTTGTCGGCACCGGAGTCCCACGCCTCGGCCAGCGGCACGAGGTGGTCGATGTCCAGGTCGGAGGCGGCGGTCCAGGTGGCGCCGTCGTAGGGGGAGTACCAGCTGCCGCTGGTGGAGGCGCAGGCGGAGTCGGTGACGACGTTCGACCCGTCCCGCTTGAGGACCGTCTCGCGGGTGTTGCAGGTGCCGCTGATGGTGATCCAGTGGTTGAACAGGTCCCGGCTGTAGCCGGTGCGGTCCTCGGTGGCCACGGTGAGGGTGGCGAGGTAGCTGCGGGCGGTGGCGGCGCTGACCGGGGTGGGGAGGGCGGCGGAGGCGGTGGGGGCGTTGAAGAGCGCGGCGGAGGCTATCAGTCCGCTGAGCGCGGTGAGTATGCCGAACCGTCGACGCGCGTAGAACCTGCGCATGGGAACTCCTTGTGGGGCCGGGGGGTCGGGGGTGCGAGCGATTGAAGGGTCGCGGTGGGGCGTTACCGGCGGATGAGCGTCGGGTGAGAAGTTAATGACGTGCACATGGCACGACAAGGGGTCCGGCCGGGATTGGTGCGCAGGCGCCTCGTGGCTCGGGGGCGCGTGGTACGTCGGCGGGTGCGGGCGCGTGGCGATTTCACGGGCGACCCCCACCCGCCCGCACCCGGGAAGCGGCCCCGGCGGCGCTCCCGCGGAGCGTCGCGTACCATGGACGCCGCAGAAGGGGAGTAGCTCTTCGCCGGACCGTCGACATACTGCTCAGCTCGTCTGAGCCGGCGCCCGGAGGCGGCCCGCGGACAAGGGCCCGCCAGCGAGACCTTCGGCAAGCAGTGCACACCCGTGCGACCCCGCACGGGTGAACGTGTGCTGCCGTGCCGAGGTGTCGCGTCAGCGGACGGTTTCTCTCGGTGGGGCAGCCCGACCGATTGAGGACCCTTGATCAGCTTCAGTGTCACGGCGCTCGTCTTCGGCGTCGTCTTCCTCGCCGAACTCCCCGACAAGACCGCGCTCGCCGGCCTCGTCCTCGGCACCCGCTACCGCGCCTCGTACGTCTTCGCCGGCGTCGCCGCCGCCTTCGCCGTGCACGTCACGCTGGCGGTCGCCGCGGGCAGCGTCCTCACCCTGCTGCCCCAGCAGATCGTGCAGGCGCTGACCGGTGTGCTGTTCCTGGGCGGCGCGGCGGTGCTGCTGATGCAGAAGGGCGGGGACGATGACGGCGAGGAGATCCGCAAGCCCGAGAACCAGAGCTTCTGGAAGGTCTCCGGCGCGGGCTTCATGCTCATCCTCGTCGCCGAGTTCGGCGACCTGACCCAGATCATGACGGCGAACCTCGCCGCGCGGTACGAGTCCCCGCTCTCCGTGGGGCTCGGCGCGGTCCTCGCGCTGTGGGCCGTGGCCGGGCTCGGGATCGTCGGCGGCCGGGCGCTGATGAAGAAGGTGCCGCTGAAGCTGATCACCCAGATCGCCGCCGTGCTGATGGCGGGGCTCGGTGTGTGGAGTCTGTGGGAGGCCGTGACGGGATGACGAAGGGGGTGGCGGTGAGCCCTGTTTGTTTTGTACCGTGGGGAAACAAAGTGGCTCCCGCCCGCATTCCCTGACCGGTGGGCGGGGCCGCCTTGTCCCCCGCAGGGCCGTACCGCCGTCTCACGACCGTCCGGCCCCTTCCCGCGTTCCCGCGCCCTGGAGTCCGCCGATGCCGGCCACGACCGTTCTGACCGCCCGCGCCTTCCTGCTCGACATGGACGGCACCCTCGTCAACTCGGACGCCGCCGTCGAGCGCGTCTGGCGGCGCTGGGCCGAGCGGAACGGGCTCGACGGCACCGAGGTCATGCGGGTGGTCCACGGCCGTCAGGGGTACGCCACGATGGCCGTCCTGCTGCCGGACCGGCCCATGGAGCTGAACCACGCGGACAACGCGCGGATGCTGGAGGAGGAGACCGCGGACGTGGACGGGGTCGTCCCCGTCCCCGGCGCGCCGGAGTTCCTCGCCGCCCTCAACGCCGGCGCGGTACCGCACGCGCTGGTGACCTCCGCGAACGTCCCCCTCTCCACCGCGCGGATGACCGCCGCCGGGCTGGCCCTGCCCGACGTCCGGGTCACCGCCGAGTCCGTCGGCGCGAGCAAGCCCGACCCCGAGGGGTTCCTGAAGGGCGCCGCCGAACTGGGCGTCGCCCCCGAGGACTGCGTCGTCTTCGAGGACTCCGAGGCGGGCATCCTCGCGGGCCGCGCCGCCGGCATGCGCGTCGTCGGCATCGGATCACGCGCGGCCGCCCACGGGCCGGACGTCGTGGTGCCCGATCTGCGCTCCGTACGGGTCGAGACGGACGGCGACGGGCTGGTCCGGCTGCACATCGCCTGAGGGCTGTGGAAGTGCTTCGGGGCCGATCGGCGTGAGTGCGCGGGGGCGGAGTCACAGGTACGTCGGACCGGTTGAGCTGGAGGCCACGGTCCGGCCTGGCGGTGGCGGGTGCCGAATCGGCTCGGCGGCTGACTTCGACCGCTGGATCGCCGAGCGATCGGCAGCCGAACTGAGGGAGCCGTTCACCTTCGTGGTCGGCACCGATGGTGTGCTTCGGCTGGCGCCGCGGCGAAGTGAACACGTGGCTTGTGCGGGCGGGCACATGGTTCTGAGTGCCGGCGAGATCGGCTTCACGCATACGGCAGACCGGTGGGCCGTGGACGAGGTCAGCACCCAGTCCACCGGATACTGTCCGGACGTCACCTCCTGGCCGGCAGTGGCTCAGGCGCTGGACGACGTAGGGCTCGGGCGGCCCTCTGGCTTCACCCATGAGGTGGTGTTCCGGCGGTGCCCCGACTGCCAGGAGCACAACATCGTGCGTGAGAACGACTTCGTCTGCGTCTTCTGTGGCGGCGATCTACCGGAGGCGTGGAACGTGGATCCCACCGTGTGACGCGATACACGGCCTGGAGCCGCGCGCCGCGCCCCGCCCGGCGCATGGTGCGGCGGGCGGGGCGGGGCGTGGTGGCTGTCAGGCTTCGGGGTTCTTCGGGCCCGTCTGCTGGACCACCTCGAAGGACCAGACGGTCGAGGCGGACGCGGCCGGCTTGGGGCGGTCGGCCGGGGGCTGCTCGCCGCCGCCCTGGTGGGCCTGCTTCATCGGCCCCTCCATCCACGCCTCGAAGGACGCCTCGTCGCGCCACCGGGTGTACACGAGGTAGTTGTCGGTGCCGTCGACGGGACGCAGCAGTTCGAACCACTCGAACCCGTCGGAACTCTCCACCGCCCCGGCGCGGGAGGCGAACCGCTTCTCCAGCACCTCGCGCTGCTCGGCAGGGACCGTGAGGACGTTGATCTTGACGATGCTCATGGTGTCATCCTGCATCACGGGTGGACGGGGGGTGTGCCGCCCCCGGCGCGCCCGCGGTGGGGGCGGCCGGGGGTTGTGGGGTGGTCGGTGGGGGCGTGGCGGTCAGGGTTCCTGGGTCTCTGCTTCCAGGCGGGCTCGGGTCGCGAGGCCGTAGACGCCGGGCTCGTCGTCCTTCGAGACGGCCCGGGTGATCTGGTAGTCGATGACGGCCTGTTCGACCTGGCGGTCGAAGTTCTCGTCGATGTCGCCGTTGTAGAGGCCCACCTGGCGCAGCCGGAGCTGGAGTTCGGTGACCTCGGGGTCGTCGTCGCCGAGGCGGAGCGTCTTCGGGGCCTCCAGCTGGCTGTCGCCGTTGTGCGCGTCGTCGGCCGTCGACCTGTCGGTCGCCCGGGCGCTGGGCGACGCCTCGCTGGGGCTGGGCGACGGCGACGCCGACGGTGACGCGGACCCTTTCGAGGCGGAGGGGGACGGGACCCCGGACGGCTTCGACCGCCCCGCACGGCCCGGCGGCGCCGGCGCGGGCGCCCCGCCCGCCGTGGCCTCCTCGGGCGTCTCCACCGGCGTCTTGCCGCCGTCCACCGTGGTGTCCGGCGCGCTCGCCCGTACGTCGTCCGGGAGCGCCCCGTTCCGCTCGGGCGCCTCGTAGGAGAAGAGGCCGCTCATGACGCCGGCCGCCGCCATCACACCGGCCGCAGCCGTGCCCCCGAGGGCGACGATCAGCCCCGTACGGCGGCGACGGGCGGCGGAGCGGGGGCGTGCGGGGGGCGTGGGGCGGGTGTGCGGGGATCCGGGAGAGGGCGCGGGCGGCGGGACCGTGAGCGGCCTGGTGCGGTCGTCGGCCGTCGGTGGGGTCGTGCGCGGGGCCCGGAAGGCCGCCAGAGGCATCGTCGTCGCCTCGGCGGGCTCGGCGGGGTCCGTGGCGCCGGGGTGTCCGTGGTCGTCCCCGGTGCCGCCCAGTTCCACGTACGGGCGGATGCGCAGCGGGTCGAAGTCCTCGGCGGCGGCCGCCTGTGCGGTGCGGGCTTGCAGGAGTGCTTCGGAGGCGCGTCGGCCACAGCCGCAGGACGGGCTTCCGTCCGTGGCCCGGGGAGCGAAGCACTCCGGGCATATGTGACTGGTCGGTTCACTCACGTGTGGTCCCTCCCCGTGAAGACTCCCGAGTTTATGCAAACCGTCGTCACACAACCTCCCGATCGTCACAGGAGTGACGGGCGCCGCAACGGCTCGACAGGCCATAACCGGTCACACCGCCCACGATGGAATGAAAACCGGAGGGATCAGGAAACCGGGGACGCTGTACGGGCCCTCGCCGTACGAGCCCCCGCTGTACGAGGCCCTCGGAGGCGCTCGGGAGGTCCGCATGACCGACGACACCGCGCACGACGACGGCGGCGGCACGCCGGGGCGTGCGGAAAGGCACACGCCGGGGCACGCGGCAGGGCACACGCCGGGGCATGCGGCAGGGCACATGGCGGGGCACACTCCAGGGGGTACGGCAGGGAGTGCTACGGCAGGGAGTGCGGCGGGAGAACCGGAGGGGGAACCGGCGGTCTCCTCGGCGGACGCCGGCGGCGCCCCGGTCCGCGCGGAACCGTCCGGTGCCCGGCGTCGCGCCGCGGGCGGCTCCGCCGAGCACGTGCCCGGCGGGGTCATGGTGTCCATCGGGGCCCTGCTGCTCGGGATGCTGCTGGCCGCGCTGGACCAGACGATCGTGTCGACGGCGCTGCCGACGATCGTGAGCGATCTGGGCGGGCTGGACCATCTGTCGTGGGTCGTGACGGCGTACATGCTGGCCGCGACGGCGGCGACCCCGCTGTGGGGGAAGCTCGGGGACCAGTACGGCCGCAAGCGGCTGTTCCAGACGGCGATCGGGATCTTCCTCGTGGGGTCGGCGCTGTGCGGAGCGGCGCAGGACATGCCCCAGTTGATCGGGTTCCGGGCGCTGCAGGGCCTGGGCGGCGGCGGGTTGATGGTCCTGTCGATGGCGATCGTCGGGGATCTTGTCCCGCCGCGTGAACGGGGGCGCTACCAAGGGCTGTTCGGGGCGGTGTTCGGGGCCACCAGTGTGCTCGGGCCGCTGCTGGGCGGGCTGCTCACCGAGCATCTGAGCTGGCGCTGGGTGTTCTACGTCAACCTGCCGGTCGGGGCGGTCGCGCTGATCGTCATCGCCGCCGTCCTGCACGTCCCCCGCAAGGCCGAGCGGCACGTCATCGACTACCTCGGCACCTTCCTCATCGCCTCCGTCGCCACCTGCCTGGTCCTCGTCGCCTCCCTCGGCGGTACGACCTGGGGCTGGGGGTCGCCGCAGGTCATCGGTCTCGCCGTGCTGGGCGTGGCGCTCGCCGTCGTCTTCGTGGCCGTGGAGCGGCGGGCGGTCGAACCCGTGCTGCCGCTGAAGCTGTTCCGGGTGCGCACGTTCACCCTGTCCGCCGTGATCAGCTTCATCATCGGCTTCGCGATGTTCGGGGCGATGACCTTCCTGCCGACGTTCTTCCAGGTCGTGCGCGGTGTGTCGCCGACGATGTCCGGTGTGCACATGCTGCCGATGGTGTTCGGCCTGCTGCTGTCGTCGACGGTGTCCGGGCAGATCGTCAGCCGTACGGGCCGCTGGAAGGTGTTCCCCGTCGCCGGGACCGCGGTGACGACGCTCGGTCTGCTGCTCCTGCACCAGCTGGACGCGCGCAGCGGTGACGGCGAGGTGGGCGCGTACCTCTTCGTCTTCGGTCTCGGGCTGGGCCTCGTCATGCAGGTGCTCGTGCTGATCGTGCAGAACGCCGTGCCCTACGAGGACCTGGGCGTCGCCACCTCCGGCGCGACCTTCTTCCGGTCCATCGGGGCCGCGTTCGGGGTGGCCGTCTTCGGCACGGTCTTCGCGGCGCACCTCGGGGACAAGCTGGCGAGCGCCCTGGGCGGTGCGCGGCTGCCGGCCGGCGTCAGCGTGGACGGGCTGAAGGCGGACCCGCGTGAGATCGCCCAGCTGCCGTCCTCGCTGCGGCCCGCCGCCCTCGACGCCTACGCCGAGGCCATCACCGACGTCTTCGTCTACGCGGCCCCGGTCGCCCTCCTCGGCTTCGTGCTCGCCTGGTTCCTGCACGAGGACCGGTTGCGCGCCTCGGTGACGGCCCCCGACGGCACGGAGACCTTCGCCAGCAACCCCGTCGAGCGGTCGTCGTACGACGAGGTGTGCCGGGCGCTGTCGCTGCTCGGGTCGAGGGAGGGCCGGCGGGAGATCTACCGGACGATCACCGCGCGGGCCGGTGAGGACCTGCTGCCCGCCGCGAGCTGGCTGCTGCTGCGGATCCGCAGGTACGGCTTGGTCGAGCCCGGGGCGCTCGCCGAGCGCAGCACCGTGCCGCTGGAGGTGATCATGGGCGCCTCGCGGCAGGTCGAGGAGCGCGGGCTCGCCCGCCGTGACGGTCTCGACCTGGTGCTGACCGGCACCGGGCGCGCGGTCGCCGACCGGCTCGCCAAGGCCCGTGAGGAGTCCCTGGCGGAGCTGCTGGGCGACTGGTGGGGGCCCGACCGGCCGACCGACCTGGTCCGTCTGGTCGAGCAGCTCACCGACGAGATGTGCGGTTCGGACGCCGAGTGCCCGCCCGGCCGACGGCCGGTCGGCCGCCCGTCGGAGCCGCCGACCGCACCAGTGTCTTCGTGAACCAGTGGTCCGCGTACGGGTCGTCGTTGTGCGGCTCGCTCTCCTCGTAGCCGAGCCGCGCGTACAGCGCGCGTGCCTCGACGAGGTCGGCGCGGGTGTCGAGGACGATCCGCCGGGCGCCCAGGCGCCGGGCCCGGTCCTCGGCCGCCGTCACGAGCAGCGCGGCGCCGCCCTTGCCGCGGGCATCCGCGCGGAGGTAGACCCGTTTCAGCTCCGCCGTGGCCGGTGCCAGCAGCCGTACGCCCGCGGTGCCGGCCGGCTCGCCGGCGTACCGCGCCACCAGCAGCACCCCGTCCGGCGGCGCGAGACGGTCCCCGGTGTTCGCCGCGATCTCCCGCTCCAGCTCGTCGGGGTCGGTGGGGCGTCCCTCGTGCAGCAGGTACCAGCGGTCGCTGACCTCCGTGTAGTACGCCCGCCAGAGCGCGGCCGCGACGGGCGAGTCGAACGGTTCGGGGGCGATGGACCAGGCGGTCGTCGGGGAGGCCATGGCGGGGATTGTCGGCGATCGGGGGAGACGCATGCGAGCGGGTTTCGCGGGGGCCGGGGGCGGGGCGGACGGTGGACGTCGGGCGGCGGCTCGCGCTGGGCACCGGTGGGCCGTTGTTCCGGTCCGGGGTCAACGGCGGCTGTTTCGGGGTGACTTCGGCCGCCGTGCGGGTCGCGCGGGGAGTCGTGGGCCCGGTCGCGGGCCCGTCGTCGCCGTTTGAACGAAACGGTTCGGGCAACCCGGTGCGAGAGACGGCCCGCCGAGCCGAGAATCCCTGGGCCGACGAACCTGGAAGGCACTCATGTCCACAGGCGTGATCATCGCTTTGATCGTGATCGTGGCGGTCGTGGTCGTTCTCGCGGCCGTCCTCACCCTGCGCGCCCGCGGCGCCTCGAACGGCGGCGGATCGCTGAAGCGGCGTTTCGGACCCGAGTACGACCGGACCGTGGCCCGCCATGACGGCGACGAGCGGGCCGCCGCCCGTGAACTCGCCGAGCGCGTGAAGCGTCACGGCGCCCTGGAGCGCCGGCCGCTGTCGAGCGCGGAGCGCGAACTGTACGAGGCCCGCTGGGCCGCCGCCCAGGAACGCTTCGTCGACTCGCCGCGCGAGGCGGTCGTCGAGGCGGACCGGCTGATCGCCGAACTGGCCGGTGCGCGCGGCTTCCCGGACGGCGGACGCCACGAGACCCAGTTGGAGGCGCTCTCCGTCCACCACGCCCACCACGTGGACGGCTACCGCCGGCTGCACCGCGCGGCACAGGGCGCCGGTTCCCCCGGCACCGCCACGGCCGACGGCCGTTCGGGCGCCGGCACCGAGGAGCTGCGCGAGGCCCTGGTCGAGGGCCGTGCCCTGTTCGAGGACCTGGTGGCACCCGGTCGGCGCGACGCGCGGGCCGACGGTGGCACCGGGACGCCGGCCGACCGTACGGCGGCCGACCGCCGTACGGCCACCGCACCCGCTCGCCCCGACGGCCGGCAGTCTCAGCCGTGGGGCCTGACCAGGCGTCATGCGAAGGGGAGTTGAGGGCGATGACCGAGCACACGACGACAGGTGACGGCGACACCCGGGGACGGCGCGAGCAGCGCCCCGCGGCCACCGGCACCGCCTACACCACGGGCGCCAACCGAACCAGCGGCCCCGGAGTCACGAAGGGCACCATGGATCCCAACCGCACCACCGGACCCGACGACACCACGGGCACGCCCGGTCCCGGCCACACCACCGTTCCCGGCCACACTCCCGGCCCCGCCCACACCCCTGGCCCCGGCGGTACCCCCGCCACCGCCCCCGCCACGGGCACGGGCACGCCGGGCCCGGCCGACGGCAAGGGCGCCACCGGCTCCCGGGGCACCCAAAGCACCCAGGGCACCCGGTCCCCGCTCGTGGCGGGCCACGAGGGCGAGGGCCGCGCCGAAGGCCGGGCGTCCGGTGCCTCCGCCGGTTCCGCCGGGCATCTGCTGCCGAACGAGGAGACCGACAGGCTCAGCCTGCGGCTGCGGCACGCGGTCGGCGGATTCGTCGACGGGCCGCGGTCCGCCGTGGAGGAGGCCGACCACGTCCTGGAGGAGGCGGCCTCCCGCTTCACCGACGCGGTGAACCAGCGGCGCCGCACGCTGCGCGCCACCTGGCAGTCGGGCGGCGGGGAGCGCGGCTCCTCCGCCGACACGGAGCAACTGCGGCTGGCCCTGCGCGACTACCGCGAACTGACCGAACGCCTGCTCCGCCTGTAGCGGCACCCCCGTAGCGGCACCCTCGTAGCGGTGCCCCTGAACGAGGCCGCGCCCCCGGTCGTGCACGGGGACGCGGCCTCCCGCGTGTACGGCCTCCCGCGGGCGCGGCCCATCCGCCGGCGGCCGATGGTGTCAGGGGGTCCGGCGGGCGGCCCGCCACTCCTCCACGATCGCCTCGACGTCGTACGGCTTCAGGCCCAGCGGCGGTCCCGGCGGCGGGCGGAACATCATGGCGCGGATCTTCGCGTTCACATCGGTGATGATCTTCCGCACGGCCCGCTCGGACGGGGCCTGAGCCGCGGCGGCCAGCGCGTCCTCCGCCTCCTTGCGCAGCTCCAGCGCGGGCGGCAGCACGGACAGCCCTTCACGGGCCATCTTCCGCCTGATCCACCACAGTTCGTCGTACGTCGTGTCGTCCCCGTCGAGCGGTCGGCCCGCTCCGGGGAGGTGGGAGAAGTCGCCGCGCGCCTCCGCGTCGCGGATCTGCTTGTCGACGAAGGACTCGAAGCTGACACCCGGTGGCTTTCGCTCGGTCATGCCTCCATTGTGCCGGACCCCTCACAAGCGGACGATCCGGCGATTTATCATGCGGCGGCGGTGCGCCGAGCGCGCCGTGTCCAGCGACAATCGGAGTTTGACCCGTTAGGAGCGGTACGTGCTCGAACTCACCATGGCCTCGGTGTCCGAGGCGGACGCCGGGGCGACGGCCGGCATGCAGATGGCCGACGCGCCCAGCGAGCCGGGCGCCGTGCTCCGGGTGGGCCGGGACCGGGCGGTGTGCCGTCTCGTGACCCCGGACGACTGGCTGTTCGTCTCCCGTGTCCACCTGGAGTTCCTCTGCGGCCCCGACGGCACCTGGCAGGTGACCTGGCTGCGCGGTACGCACGCCGAGCCCTCCTCCGAGGTGCGCCTGGCCCTCCAGGGCCACTCGCCGCAGCCGCTGCCGTACGGCGGCACCGCGAAGCTCCCGCAGGGCGGCTCCGGCGAACTCGTCATCCTCGACCGCACGGGCCCCCGCAGCGTCAACGTCGGGTTCTACCACGAACTCTGAGACCGCCCCCGAGGACGGCGCCGCGGCCCGGCCCCGCCGTCCTCGGGTCAGTCCACGACGCGGGCCAGCGCGAAGCCGTCGTAGCCCTTGGTGCCGACGGTCTGGACGGCCGTGCCGTCCAGCTTCGGGTGGGTGGCGATGAGGTCGATGGCGGCGCGGGTGCCGAGGACGTCCGGGTCGGTGCTGTCGGGGTCGGCGACGCGGCCGCCCCGTACGACGTTGTCGACGATGATCAGGCTGCCCGCGCGGGTCAGGCGCAGCGCCCACTCGACGTAGTGCGGGTTGTTGGCCTTGTCGGCGTCGATGAAGACCAGGTCGAACGGTTCGGGGTTCTCGTCGGCCAGCCTGGGCAGCGAGTCCAGGGCCGCGCCCACCCGTACCTCCACGAGCGCGTCCAGCCCGGCGCGCGCGATGTTGCGGCAGGCGACCTCCGCGTGCCCGGGGTCGTACTCCAGGGAGATCAGCCTGCCGCCGTCGGGCAGCGCGCGGGCCAGCCAGATCGTGCTGTAGCCGCCGAGCGTGCCGATCTCCAGGATGCGGCGGGCGCCCTGCACGCGGGCGAGGAGCTGGAGCAGCTTGCCCTGGTTGGCGGCGACGTTGATGTGCGGGAGCCCGTGGGCCTCGCTGTCGCGCAACGCCGCCTCCAGGGCCGCGTCATTGGGGGAGAGGTGGGTCGTGAAGTAGGTGTCGACGTCGTCCCACGTCTGTGAGCTGCTCATGGACCTGCGCCCTTTCCGACGGTCGGCTTTCCGGCAGCCGGTTTTCCCGAAGCCGGCTTTGCGACAGCTGGTCTTCCTCAAGCCGGCTTTCCCGCAGCCGGCATTCCGACAGCTGGTGAGATCGGCTGACTGGTTGCGCTGACGAATGTAGGCGCAGGTCCCTTCGCTGTCAGGCGTGCCGCGTGCGTGTTCCCGACGTTCGGACTCAGGCGCCCGGACCGGGCTCGTGGTCCGCCGGCGGCTCGGGAGCGGCCGGGGGCACGGGAGTCGCCGGGGGCACGGGCGCGCCGTAGGGCTGGCCGCCCTGCGGGTACCCGGCGTGCGGGCCGCCCGGCGGGACCCAGGGGCCCGGTGCCATCGGGGGCGGCGGCTGCTTGCGGGCGTTGCGGCGGAGCACGATCGCGACGGCCACCGCCTTGACCGCGAGCACGGCCATGCCGAGCCCGAAGGTGAACAGCCAGCCGGGCATGCCGCCCACGGTCCACATCTCGTCCACGTGGATGACCTTTCGATAGGGGTCGTCGGCCGCCGCCCGCCGCAGCGTGTGATCGCCGGAGATCCGCGACGGCCGGGGGAAGTCCTGCTCGACGGCCGTCAGGAAGTCGGTGCCGCCGGCGGTGAGGTCGCCGAGCGCGCCGCCGGCCGTGCCGATGCGGCCCGCGAAGGTGACCCGTGGCTCCTCCCCGCCGATCGCCGAGCCCGGCTCCATCCGGTGTGCGGCGAGGATGTACAGGTCGAGGGCCTGCGGGGTGGTGGCGAGCCTCGACAACCGCATCGGGTACACCGGCGCGTCGCTGGCGAAGGTGAGGTGCAGCGGGTCGAGGGCGCCGCCGAGCGGGACGTCCCCGGCCGTGTCCCGCGGCACCAGCTTGATCGCCACGTACTCCCACTTCTGGCGGACGTACGGTTCCAGCGCGGTGTCCAGCCGGGCGGGCAGCGCGAAGCCGTTGTCGTCGAGCCAGTCGCCGAGGGCCCCGGAGTCGGTGGCGGTCAGCCGGGCCACGTCGAACGGGCCGAGCCGCTCCCTGCCGACGACGTCCACGGCGCCGTCGCCGGGCGCCGCTCCGGCCGCGCCGTCCTCCTCGGACGCGTCGAACGGCCAGTCGCCCGACCGCGGCCAGAAGTACTGCCGTTCGCGGTACTCGGGCGCCGTCTCCTCGGCGAGCCGGTCGAAGAGGGCCGCGTCACCCAGCTCCACCGACGCCCGGTTCGGCACCGGCATGATCCACGCGGCCGTCCGGGCGTCCCCGGCGACCGTCAGACGCATCACGATCTGCTCCTCGCGGCCGTCCCAGCGCACCACGGACGTCTCGCGGCCCACCGACACCCTGTGCCGTCCCTCCGGCACCATCGCCCCGCACCCGCAGGCGTACGCCGGTGCCACCAGCGACGCCAGCTGGAACCCGAGCAGTGCCAGGACGAGGACCGCCAGCCGTCCAGGTGTCCCGCGTGCCGGGCGCGTCCGCCCCCGTGGGAAACCGTTCGTCGTCCACGCCGCTCTCCGTGCCGTCCCCCGTGTCATCCTCCGTCGCCCTTCCCGCCGTACGTCCGTGCGGGGGCCCATGCTTCCAGGTGATTGTCCGGGGCCGGTCACAGCCCCGGCCGGGCTGTGCATCCGTGATCCCGGTCGCGCCCTTGAGTCCTTCGGCCGCCCCGCGCGCACTATCGTCTTCCGGACGAAACACGGGCGGCCGTCAGGTGAAGCCGAGGTTGCCCGCGTCTCATCAGAAGGACCCTGGGGCGGTACGAGGCCCATCCCCGGGACGGCGAACGGGGCGGGAGGGACGACAGGGCGTGGCGAACGCGGAACAGAGCGGACCGGGCGGTGCCGTCGGCACGGGTGCGGCGGCGCCCCGGCTGGGGGCGGTGCGCACCGTGCTCTGGCTGGTCGTGGCGGTCCTCGCGGCGCGACAGATCGCGGTCGTCCTGCGCACGCCGAGGAGCGAGCGGCTGACGGACCTGGAGACCTGGGTCGGACCGGACGGTGTCCTGCACGTCGCGGGCTCGCTGTACGACTCGACGCGGTTCACGGGTACCCCGTTCGGCGGACTCGTCCTCAAGCCCTTCACCCGTGCGGCCGAACAGGCTCTCGGCTGGGGCTGGACCTTCGGCACCCTGTTACTGGTCGTGGCCCTCGGTCTGGTGGCGGCCCGCGCCCTGCCGCAGCCCGTCACCCGTCGAACAGCTCTGCTGGCGGCGCCCGTCGCGGTCACCGTGCTGATGCTGTCGCTGCCGGTCCGCAACGCCCTCCACCTGGGGCAGACCAGCATCATCCCCGTCCTGCTCGTCCTCGCGGGCTGCTTCGCGGTCCGCGGCGAACGCGTCAGCGGTGTCTTCACCGGGATCGCCGCCGCCTTCCAGCCGACGGTGCTGCTGTTCGCGCCGCTGCTGTGGTTCACCGGGCGCCGCCGGGCCGCCGCGAGCACCGGCGTCACCTTCGCCGGCGCCACCGCGCTCGCCTGGGCCGCGATGCCGCACGACTCGTACGCCTACTGGGTGCACCATCTGGCGGGCGTGGGTCTCGGCGGCCGGGCGGACGACCTCGCCAACCAGTCGCTGCACGGGGCGTTGCTGCGGTTCGGCCTCGAAGGCCCGCTGGAGATCGCGGTCTTCCTGGTGCTGGCCGCCGTCGTCGCCGTGCTCGGCGTGCGCCGTGCCATCCACTACGCCCGTGACGGGCAGCTGCTGCTCGCCGTCGCGATCACCGGCTGTGTCGTGGTCGCCGTCTCGCCGACGTCCTGGCAGCACCAGTTGCTGTGGGTGCTGCCGGCGGCGGTCGGCCGGGTCGGCAAGAAGGCCTCGGCGCGGTACGTGTGGCCGGTGGCCGTCGTCCTGGTGATGACGCTGCCCGCGAAGATGATGGTGCCGAACGTCGGCGTCCTGCACCCGGTGCGGGACAACGTCGTCCTGCTGACCGCGCTGGCGTCGGCGCTGGTGGTGCCGTTCCTGTCGCGCACCTCGGCGTACTACCGGCATCCGGTCCCCACCGTGTACGCCCCGAAGGCGGAGACCCGCTTCAGCCGGGCCCCGCTGCTGCGCCGGGTCGCCACCCGCCCCAACCTGCTGCTCGAACTGCTGCTGATCCGCGTCACGTACGCCGCCTACCAGCGCACGCGGCTGGAGGCGGCCGGCAGCCGGGCGGTCGCGGAGGAGCACGCCGGGCAGATCCTCGCGATCGAGAAGGCCCTGTTCCTCGACATCGAGCACGGGGTCAACCACGCGGTGGTGCGCATCGGCTGGCTGCGGAACTTCTTCGACTTCTACTACACGTCGTTCCACTTCGCGGTGCCGCTGACCGTCCTCGGTCTCCTGTACTGGCGCCGTCCCGCCGACTACCGCTGGGCCCGCACCGCCATCGGCCTCACCACGCTCCTCGCGCTCGTCGGGTTCTTCTTCTACCCGCTGGCGCCGCCCCGGCTGATGCCGGGCCTCGGCATCATCGACACCATCCACGGCGTCCAGGACTTCTCCAGGCCGGACTACGGCACGCTGACCCAGCTGACCAACCAGTACGCGGCGATGCCGTCGCTGCACTTCGGCTGGTCCCTGTGGTGCGGGCTCACCATCGCGATCGTCGCGCCCCGGTGGTGGATGAAGGCCCTCGGTCTGCTGCACCCGGCGTTCACGGTCGCGGCGATCGTCGCGACCGGCAACCACTGGGTGCTCGACGCGGTCGGCGGGGCCGCCGTCGTCGGCGCGGGCTTCGCCCTCACCTACGTCCTGACGGGGCCACGGGCGCAGCCGGGCAAGGACGACGGGACGACGGACGACGAGGTCCCGCGGACCGCCGCGAGCGGCCCACGGGACCCCGTCCGCGGTTGACCGCCGGCCGGTCCGCAGGGCGTCCAGGGACGCCCCGTCCGCGCGAGACGAAACGGGGGAAGGACCGCTCGACCTCCCCAGGTCATGGTCCTTCCCCAGCCAGCTCGACCCGATTACCCCGTCCGGCCGGGGCCATGCCTGCGCATCGACCTCTCTTTTCCCGGCGTGAGGGCCACCCGGCCGTCACGAGGGTTCCTTCGGTGAGTGACGCATGAACGGGCGGGAGCCGGCGCCGCGCCGGACGGGCCGGGCCCGGTGAACGAGGCACGCCGTCGCCCGTCCTCCGGTGACGGGGGCGAGGGTGGTGACGGCGGCGGTGTACGCAGGTTCAGGCAGCCGGGAACCGAGGCAACAGCGCCCGCCGCGCCGGGACAGGGGGACCGTCCCACCTCCGATGAGCCGGGCGAACGGGCAGCCGTCGGGATGCGCTCGGGACGCGCGGGCGCGGGTGCGGGCGCTTGCACGGACACGGGTGCGGGCGCGGGGGACGGGCCGACGGCGCCGGGAGGCCGTCGGCCCGAGTCGGGGGCGGGGGTGTCGGTCCGCGTCGGGGCGGAGGGGGCGGCCCGTGCCGACCCGAAGGCGTCAGTCCGCGCTGACCCGGAGGTGCTTGACCCCGTTGATCCAGGCCGAGCGCAGCCGGTCCGGGGCGCCCACGAGCCGCAGGTTCGGCAGGGCGTCGGCGATCGCCTGGAAGATGAGGTCGATCTCCAGCACCGCCAGGGACTTGCCGAGGCAGAAGTGCGGGCCGCCGCCACCGAATCCCAGATGGGGGTTCGGGTCGCGGGTGATGTCGAAGGTGTCGGGGTTCTCGAACACTTCCGGGTCGTGGTTGGCGGAGGCGTAGAAGATGCCGACGCGGTCGCCCTTCCTGATCCGCTTGCCGCCGAGTTCGGTGTCCTGGGTGGCGGTCCGCTGGAAGGAGTTGACGGGCGTGGCCCAGCGGACGATCTCCTCGGCCGCCGTCGCCGGGCGCTCCCGCTTGAACAGCTCCCACTGGTCGGGGTGGGTGAGGAAGGCGTGCATGCCGTGGGTGATGGCGTTGCGGGTGGTCTCGTTGCCCGCGACCGCCAGCATCAGCACGAAGAACCCGAACTCGTCCGAGGCCAGGCTCCCCTCGTCCTCGGCGGCGACCAGGGTGCTGACGATGTCCCTGGCCGGGCACTGCTTGCGGTCGGCGGCCATGTTCATGGCGTACGAGATGAGTTCGGTGGCCGACTCCTGGCCGACCTCCTCGGTGATGGCGTACTCCGGGTCGTCGTAGGAGATCATCCGGTTCGACCACTCGAAGATCTTCGCCCGGTCGTCCTGCGGGATGCCGATCAGCTCCGCTATGGCCTGCAGGGGCAGTTCGCAGGCGACCTGGGTGACGAAGTCGAAGGGGCCGGGCTGGGCGAGCGCCTCGCGCGCGATGGACCGGGCCCGCTCGCGCAGGTTGTCCTCCAGGGCGCGGATCGCCCGCGGGGTGAAGACCCGCTGGACGATCTGCCGTACCCGGGTGTGCTCCGGGGGGTCCATGTTCAGCAGGATCAGCCGCTGCGCGTCGATGGCGTCCCGCTCGATGTGCTCGTTGAACCGGATGATCGCGGTGTTCAGGAACGACGAGTACAACTCGGGGTGTGTGGAGACGTACTTGACGTCCGCGTGCCGGGTGACGGCCCAGTAGCCCTCGTCCCCGAAGCCCGCGAGGCCCGGTGTCTGCGGGACCCAGTGGACCGGTTCCGTACGGCGCAGCTCGGCGAACTCGGGGAGGGGGACACGGCGGTGGAGCAGATCCGGGTCGGTGAGGTCGAACCCGTCGGGCAGCGCTGGACAGGGCATGGTCGACTCCCGTCGCTCAGACGGTCTCCGACGGACCGGTGCTGACGGCCCATCAGTTATCCGGGTCGCCGTGACCGTAGTAACGCGTTCTGCAAGTCGCAAGGGCTACGGCGACCCGAATCCGTCGGGGCGGGTCAGTCGGGCAGCCGGTCCAGCAGCCACGCGCCGAGCTCCGGGGTGATCTCGGTGTGCGCCGTCGTGATCGAGGAGCAGATGAAGTCGTCGACCTCGGCGTCGTCCGGGGGCAGGTCGTCGATGGCCGCGTACAGGTCCTTCTGGTGGTCGAGGTCGCGGACCGCGATCGCGCTGACCGAGGGGACGAAGCACACGTGCTCGTGCCGCAGGTCGATGCCGGCGCCGAACTTGCGCAGCATGTCGGCGAGGATGCCGTACGAGCGGAGGGTGCCGCCGGGGGCGCCGTCGAACTCGGGGAAGTCGCTGGTCAGCACCATCTTCTCGGCCTGCGGGAACCGTCGTTTCAGCTCGGCGACGATGACGTCCACGCCCTGCGCCTGGGTGTGGAAGGCCGTCCCCGGGTAGATCCGCTCGACCTTCAGCGCGGTCTCCCCGGGCGGGATCGCGGGGCCCGTGCCGTCGCCCCGGCCGTTGGCGAGCGCCAGCTTCCTCGGGATGGCGGGCCATCCGCCGACCTGCGACAGCTCGTTGAGGAACCGCGTGCGCTCGGGGGCGATCGCGGTGTCGCCGGTCTCCGGGTTGTGGTGCCGCCAGAGCATCTGCCGGGCGGCCGGGCTGTTCATCTGCCGAGCGAAGGGGTTCGGCACCGGGATGAAGTGCGAGAACGCCTGGAGGCCGACGGGGACGACGGCGCCGCGGTGCGGGGTGTCGTAGGAGAAGTACACGGCGGTGCGGTGGTCCATCCGCATCGTTTCCATTTTCGCGAGGGCGTAGCGGGTGACCAGGCCGCCCATGCTGAAGCCGCCGACCGCCAGCCGCGCGTCCCCCAGTTGCTGGGCGATGGTCCGCTGGACGGCTGCCATCGCCGCCTGCGCGTTGTCCAGGATCGAGGCGCTGCGCTCCTCGAAGCCGATGAGGATGACGGTGTGGCCCCGGCGACGCATCTCGCTCAGCAGGGGAAAGGCGCCGCCGTCGAGACCGGTGTACAGCCACGTCAGATTGCTGCGGCCGGAGTTGAACCCGTCGGCCAGCACCACGGGGCGGAAGACCCCCTGCTGGTGCTCGCCGTAGAAGACGTGCGCGAAGCCCTTCGGCAGGTCCCACCGCTCGTCCGGCTCGGGGACCGTGTACGCCAGGGGCGCCGTCGGTTCGGCGCTCACGGGGGTGGCGAGGGTGAACTCCCCGACGCTCTGCTCCGCCTGCTCGTGCTGTTGCTCGGACAACGTGGTTCGTCTCCTTCCGCGCGCACGGCACAGCAGCCCGTCGGACGGGCTGGCGGACTGTGCGGGTGGCGCGTCCTCATCGCAGCAGTGCCACCGGGGGTCCGCCACGCGACACCGGGCGCTTCATCCGTACGAAGGGAGTGGGAGTGAGGAGCGGTTACCTCAGCGGGGTCACCCCTGTGGCCCAGTGGCGCGCCGTGAGCGCGGGGATGACCACGCCTTCCGGGGCGCGTGGTGCGCCCGCGTGCGGTGGAATCCGCCCGCGGATCGCGTGCGCGCCGTGCACGACCCTTGCGGCGATGTGTGTCACGTCGGCACGCTGTCAGGAGAACTAGAACGCGTACTAGTTCTGCGTGGCGGGCCGGGCCGGGACGCCCCGCGCCGCGCGGGTAACCGTTGAGAGGATCCCCATGGCCGCGGAACCCGTGATCGTCGAAGCCGTACGCACCCCCATCGGCAGGCGCGGTGGCGCGCTCGCCAACCTGCACCCCGCCTACCTGCTGGGCGAGACCTACCGTGAACTCCTCGGCCGTACCGGCATTCCCGCCGACTGCGTCGAGCAGATCGTCGGCGGCACGGTCACCCACGCCGGCGAGCAGTCCATGAACCCCGCGCGCACGGCCTGGCTGACCATGGGCCTGCCGTACGAGACGGCCGCGACGACCGTCGACTGCCAGTGCGGCTCCTCGCAGCAGGCGTCGCACATGGTGGCCAACATGGTCGCGGCCGGGGTCGTCGACGTCGGTATCAGCTGCGGTGTCGAGGCGATGTCCCGTGTGCCGCTCGGGTCGGGCTCCAAGCACGGCCCCGGCAAGCCGTTCCCCGACGAGTGGAACGTCGACCTCCCCAACCAGTTCGAGGCGGCCGAACGGATCGCCCGCCACCGGGACCTGACACGGGAGGACGTCGACGCGCTCGGCCTGCTCTCGCAGGAGCGGGCCGCCGTCGCGTGGGCCGAGGAACGCTTCAAGAAGGAGACGTTCGCGGTTCAGGTTCCCACGACCGAGGAGGAGCAGGCCGCCGGGCAGGGCATGTGGCGCCTCGTGGACCGCGACGAGGGCCTCCGGGACACCTCCGCGGAGGCGCTGGCCCGCCTGAAACCGATCATGCCGACCGCCGTGCACACCGCCGGCAACTCCTCGCAGATCAGCGACGGCGCGGCGGCGATCATGTGGGCGTCGAAGCGGATGGCGCGGGCGCTGAAGCTACGGCCGAGGGCCCGGATCGTCGCCCAGGCCCTCGTGGGCTCCGACCCGCACTTCCACCTCGACGGCCCGATCGACGCGACGAGGGCGGTGCTGGGCAAGGCCGGGATGTCGCTCCGCGACATCGACCTCGTCGAGATCAACGAGGCGTTCGCGTCCGTGGTGTTGAGCTGGGCGCGGGTCTTCGAGCAGGACCTGGGGAAGGTCAACGTGAACGGCGGCGCGATCGCGCTGGGTCACCCGGTGGGCGCGACGGGAGCACGGCTCATCACAACGGCGCTGCACGAACTGGAGCGCACGGACAAGGAGTTCGCCCTGGTGACGATGTGCGCCGGGGGCGGACTCGCCACCGGGACGATCATCCAGCGGTTGTAGCGGCCCAGCCGACGAAGGTGACGAACGCGGCGGGGCCCAGGGAGAGATGGGGGCCCGCCGGGTTCTTGGAATCGCGGAGGAGGAGGGTGGGGGCGGGGGAGGAGGCGGGGAGTGTGGCGATCTCTACACAATCACCGCCCTGGTCGCTGCTGTACGACGACTTGCGCCAGGTGAGGGGGCCGAGGAGGGTGCACTCCAAGCACTGGCCGCCTTCGTCGCCGCTGTAGCTGGACTTACGCCATTGGGTCGCTGTCGGCACCACGTTGCTCTCCATAGCGTTCCTCCATCACATGCCGGATCAGCTCCGCCGATTCTTTGAGGGAGAGAGCGGCGGCTCGGAGATGATCGTATCGGAGCGAGCACTTCTTGACGGTGGCTCGGTTCGCGGTCGGATGTCCGCTGCCATAGCCCTCGGTGTAAACGATGGCCGGGTCCTGCTCGAAGCGATAGAGGTCGAATGAGCCTTGGAGCGCTGTGTGCGCTCCAGCCTTGAAGGGCAGCACTTGGACGTTGATCCGTGGGTTGACCTCCAAGGCCAACAGTTTCAGCAGTTGACCTCGCATGACGTCCGCCCCGCCGATCTCCTGGTACAGCGCGGCCTCGCTGAGGATCGCCCAGTAGACAGGTGGCTCTTCCTTCTCGAAGATGCGCTGCCGTGCCAGCCGTGCGGCGACGCGGTCATCCACGTTGGTGGCGTCGAGGCTGCCGAGCACGGCCTTCGCGTATGCCTTGGTCTGAAGTAGGCCGAGAACCATGTGAATCTGGAATGAGCAGATCTCGGAGGCCCGTGCTTCAAGCTCCGCCACGTGTTGGAAGTAGGCCGGAAGCTGACTGCGCATCACCAGTGTGACGAGGCGGGACAGCAAGCCTCCCGTATCCAACGCCACATCCGCCCGCTCGCTGAACTCCGGCGTCGGCACCTTCCTCGCCGTCTCGATCTGCCCCACCAGCGACGAGGTGTAGCCCAGGATGTCGCCCAACTGCCGCTGTGTCAGGCCCGCGGCCTCCCGGCAGCGACGCAACTCGTAGCCGTAGTAGTCGAGCGGTGAGGCACCGGGGTCGAGGGTGTTGATCTGGGTCATGGCGCTGTCCCCTCGTTGAAGCTTGAACTCACTGTTGAACGGGTTGTGCCCGTTCTGTCGCCGACAGTAGTTGCGCCAGGTCACCCTTGTGGTGTGAACGGACACATTCCCCCCATCGTGCTGGGCGCTCCTCCCGCCCAGCACCGGATGTGCTTCACCGTCGGTGAGCACTCCGCGCATCACATCCGCCGCATCGTCCGCTCCTACCTCGACGAGTGGGAGATGCCGGAACTGACCGACGCGGTGGAACTCGGGGTCACGGAGCTGCTCGCCAACGTCGTGCGGCACGTCCCGGACCGCCGCTGCACCCTGCTGTTGCTGCGCTCGCCGGGCGGCGTCCGGGTGGAGGTGACGGACGGGTCCGCCCGGCTCCCCGTCCTGCGCACCGACACGTCGCCGTACGCGGACGGCGGCCGGGGTCTCGTGCTGCTCGACGCCGTGGCGGACACGTGGGGCGTCGGCAGGTGGAGCGACGGCAAGACCGTCTGGTTCGAGTGCCGGGGCGGCGGACAGGAGCGGTCCGCGTGAGCGGCACGGTGGGGCGCCCGGCGTACCGGCCCCGCGCGCGGGCGGACGGCGCGTACCGGGGACCGCTGGTGGTCGTGGGCCTGGACGTCCTGCACCGGCCCGTCCTCTACCGCGGTGACCGGTACGACTGGGAGGCGTTCGTGCGGGCCGGCGGGAAGGAACCCGCGCGGGGTGACTGCATCTGCCCGGCGCTGGGACACCGTCTCGCGGAGGGCCTGCCGTACCCGTATCCGTAGGCGCGGCGGCGGTCGGGCGGGGCGTGCTCAGCGCCCGGACTCCAGGGAGGTCGCGAGGTGTTCCGCAGCCTTCCTCGGAGGCGGTCGGTCTCGTGGAGCGGAATGTAGGTGGTGAGGGTTGCTCAGGGTGCCGCGGAATCCACGCAACCGCAGCGGTGTCTCAACTGGGCAGCTTCCGTGCGACGATTTCGACCTTCCTGGTGGCCTGGCGGATGGCCGCGTCGTCCCTGGGCGAAGGCGGCGGCCCCCGGGGATCGGGGGGCCGCCGCCTTCGGCTGCGATCCGGCTGCTCGCGCGTGGCGCGTTACTGCCGGTGCCTCAGTACCAGTTGTTGGCCTGCCAGAAGTTCCACGCGCCACACGGGCTGCCGTAGCGGTCCTTCATGTAGTCCAGGCCCCACTTGATCTGCGTGGCGGCGTTGGTCTTCCAGTCGGAACCGGCGGAGGCCATCTTCGAACCGGGGAGCGCCTGGACCAGGCCGTAGGCACCGGAGGACGCGTTCGTCGCGTTGACGTTCCAGTCGCTCTCGTGGTCGACGATCTTGGAGAAGCAGCTGTACTGAGCGGGGTTCGCGATCATCTTCTTCGCGGTCGCCTGGGCCTTCGCGGCCTGCGAGGGCGCGGCCTGCGCGGGCGCGGCGGCGAACAGCGCACCGGCGGTGGCGGCGACGACGGCGGTGCCGGCGAGAGCCTTCTTCGGGGAGGCGATGCGGCGGAGAAGGGTGCGAGTCACGGGGAACCTTTTCTTCGGGGGCGCGGACGTCGCGGGCATGCCGTCACCGCGTGCGCTGCGGTGGGGGCGTACGTCGGCGCCGAGCCCGTGGGGGTGGCCGGCGCCGTGCGACTCGTCCACACAAGCAGCCGGGGAGAGCTGTCCGCAAACACCCCTTTTGCTAGTTGTGGCCGTAGGTGAGCGCGGGGCCCGCTCTGTGATGTGGCTCTCAATCCGCAGGTCAGAGGCCCTTGCGACGTGGGCATGCCATGCCTTTCGGGCTACGGCCCCGCTTCGTATGTGACCTGCGCCCTGTGGGGTGGTTCACCGCGCACACAACGGTCCGTGTACGGGCGTCGACGGCGCGTTCAGGGCATGGGCGGGTCGAAGGTGACCGGGGTCTCGAAGGCCGCCCGGCGCGTGGCCCGCCGCAGCGCCCGCAGCACGGGGGCGCCGAGCGTGAGGGTCAGGACGACGGTGACGACGGCCCGGCCCAGGTCCCAGCCGAGGGAGGTGGCCAGGCAGTAGGCGACGAACCGGGCGAGGTTGGCGGCGGGGGAGGCGTCCGCCTGGAAGGCGATGTTCGAGGCGAGCGCGTCGATGAAGGGCCAGCCGTAGAGGTTCATGACCGTGCCGTAGACGAAGGCCGCGACGAAGCCGTACGCCGACAGCAGCAGGAGTTCGGCGCGGCCCCGCAGCCGCCGGGCGCCCGGCAGCAGCCCGGCGCCCATCGCGAACCAGCCCATCGACAGCATCTGGAACGGCAGCCACGGCCCGACGCCGCCGGTCAGCAGCGCCGACGAGAACATCGTCACCGCGCCCAGCGTGAAGCCGAAACCCGGGCCGAGGACGCGCCCGCTGAGCACCATCAGGAAGAACATGGGCTCCAGCCCCGCCGTCCCCGCCCCGATCGGGCGCAGCGCGGCGCCGGTCGCCGCGAGCACCCCGAGCATCGCCACCGCCTTCGCGCCCATCCCCGCCTCGGAGATCGCCGCCGCGACGACACCGACGAGCAGCACGAGCAGCCCGGCGAACAGCCAGGGGGCGTCCTGCGCGTGCGCGCTGACCTGCGACCCGGGGGATGCGAAGAACGGCCAGGCGAAGGCGGCGACACCGATGAGGCTGACGAGCGCGAGAGCGAGGAGGGAACGGGGAGAGAGGGGGACGGGACGGGGGCCCGGGTGAGGGCGAGGGGTGGGGTGGCGGTGGAGGTGGAGGTGGGGGTTGGTGCCGGGGGCGGTCGGGTGGGTCGGTTCGGTCGGATGGGTCGGCTGGGTCGGGTCGGTCGGGTGGGGCGGCTGGGTCGAGTGCCTGGTGTTCGTCACGGCCGCTCCCGCTCGGCTGCGCGCAGGGCGGCCAGGGCGTGGCGCACCTGGGCCGTGGTCAGCCACTGCTGCGGGGCCAGGATCTTCGTGACCTGCGGGGCGAAGGCCGGGGAGCCGACCACCACCTCGGCGGTCGGTCCGTCGGCGACCACCTCCCCGTCGGCGAGGATCAGCACGCGGTCGGCCACCTCCGCCGCCAGCTCCACGTCGTGCGTGGCCAGCACGATGGCATGGCCCCCGGCGGCGAGCCCGCGCAGGGTCGAGACCAGGCGGGCCTTGGCCGCGTAGTCGAGACCCCGGGTCGGCTCGTCCAGGAGCAGCAGCGGGGGCCGGGCCGTCAGCACGACCGCGAGGGCGAGCGCCAGCCGCTGGCCCTCCGACAGATCACGGGGGTGCGTGGCGTCCGTCACCCCGGGCAGCAGTGCGTCCACCAGTCGGCGGCACGTGCCCGGTTCCGCGTGCGCGTCCCGGTCCGCCGCCGCGCACTCGGCGGCGACGGTGTCCGCGTACAGCAGGTCCCGGGGCTCCTGCGGTACGAGTCCGACCCGGCGTACGAGGTCCCTCGGCGCCGTCCGGTGCGGTCGCGCTCCGCCGACGAGCACGGAACCGGCCGTCGGGGCCACCAGGCCGACCAGCGCCGACAGGAGGGTGGACTTGCCGGCGCCGTTGCGGCCCATGAGGGCGACGGTCTCACCGGGGACGACGGAGAGGTCCACGTTGCGCAGGGCGGGGACGCTGCCGCGCCGCACCGCCAGCGAGGCGACCTCGGCGAGCGGGGCGACCTCGGCGACCGGGGTGGCTGCCGGGAGGGTCGAGGGGGCGGTGGGGGCTGTCGAGCGCTCGGGTGGGCCGATCGGGTCCGGGGCCGGTGTGCGGGAGAGCAGACGGCGGAGGCGGGGGAAGGCGGCCGTGGGCGACGGCGACGTGGACGTGGACGTGGACGGGCTGGGCGCGGGATCCGGGTGCCCCTGGACGGGGGCGGTGTGGGGCGGGGTGCCGGGAGCGCCGGGAGGGGTGTGGGGCGTGAGGGAGGCCAGGCGGGCTCGTAGGGGCTCCGCTCTGCGGCGGGCGTCCCGCACCGTCAGGGGGAGGGGCGTCCAGTCGGCGAGGCGGCCCAGGGCCACCACCGGGGGGTGCACCGGGGAGACGGCCATCACCTCGGCGGGGGTGCCCACGACGGGGCGCGCGCCCGGCGCGGGGAGGAGGACGATCTGGTCGGCGTACTGGACGACGCGTTCGAGGCGGTGCTCCGCCATCAGGACCGTCGTGCCGAGGTCGTGCACCAGACGCTGGAGCACCGCCAGGACCTCTTCCGCCGCCGCCGGGTCCAGCGCGGAGGTCGGCTCGTCCAGGACCAGGACGCCGGGGTGCGGGGTCAGCACCGAACCGATGGCGACCCGCTGCTGCTGGCCCCCGGAGAGCGTCGCGATGGGCCGGTCGCGCAGGGCGGCGAGCCCGAGGAGGTCCAGCGTCTCCTCCACCCGCCGTCGCATCACGTCCGGCGGCAGGCCCAACGACTCCATGCCGTAGGCGAGTTCGTCCTCGACCGTGTCCGTGACGAAGTGGGCGAGCGGATCCTGCCCCACCACGCCCACGACGTCGGCGAGTTCGCGCGGCTTGTGCGTACGGGTGTCCCGGCCCGCCACCGTGACCCGGCCGCGCAGGGTGCCCCCGGTGAAGTGCGGTACGAGCCCGTTCACCGCACCCAGCACGGTCGACTTGCCGACGCCCGACGGCCCCACCAGCAGGACGAGTTCGCCCTCCGGGATCTCGAAGTCGATGCCCCGGACGGTGGGTTCGGCCGCGCCGTCGTACGTGACGGACACGTCCTCGAAGCGGATCATGCGTCTTCCTTGCTGGGCGAGAGGACCGTGGGGGCGGCGACCCTGGTGGCGGGGGTGGGGGTGGGTGTGCGCGTGGGGGCTGCGGTGGTGGCGGGCGCGGAGGCCGCCGGGGGCGGTGGACCGGGCACCGCGAACGACGGCAGCAGGCCCACCAGGAGTGCCGCGGCCGGCCACAGCGGGAGGTCCGGGGTGGTCAGGGGCACGACGCCGGGGTGCAGGGCGGCGGCGTCGTACGCCTCGCAGAGGACCAGGAGCACGGCGACGGCGGCGCCCGACGCCGCCACCAGCGACGCCCGTACGCCCCACGGGTCCGGCCGGTAGCGGGTGCGGGGCGAGCGGCGCCCGCCCAGGCGCAGGCCCGCGAGCGCGGCGGCCAGGCCGGTGAGCAGGACGGGCAGACCGTACGTGCCGCCGGCCGCGGTCAGGACGCCGTACGTGCCCGCGCAGACGCCCAGCAGTCCGCCGAGGGTCAGGGCGGCCGTCGTGCGGCGGACACGGGCCGGGACCTCGGCGGTACGGCCGTAGCCGCGTGAGTCCATCGCGGCGGCCAGCGCCACCGACCGTTCCAACGCGCCCTCCAGCACCGGCAGTCCGACCTGTGCCAGACCGCGCAGGCCCCGGTCCGGCCGCCCGCGCAGCCGCCGGGCGGCCCGCAACCGCTGCACGTCCGCCACCAGATGCGGGGCGAACGTCATCGCCACCACCACCGCCACGCCCGCCTCGTACAGCGCGCCCGGCAGCGACTTCAGCAGCCGGGCCGGGTTCGCGAGGGCGTTCGCGGCACCCACGCAGATCAGGAGCGCGGCCAGCCGCAGCCCGTCGTACAGCGCGAACAGCACGCCCTCCGCCGTCACCCTGCCGCCCAGGCGGATGCCCTGCGCCCAGTCGGGCAGCGGGACCTCGGGCAGCACGAGAAGGGTGTGCGTGCCGGGGATCGGCGAGCCCAGCACCACGGCGAAGGCCAGCCGGACGACCAGCACCGCCAGGCCGAGCTTCACGAACGCGGTGTACGAGCGGGCCCACGGGGCGTCCGTGCGGTGCGTCGCCACGACGTACCCCGCCACGGCTATGAGGAGGGCCAGGAGGAGGGGGTTGGTGGTGCGCGACGCGGCGGTACCGAGCCCGAGGGCCCACAGCCACCAGGCGAGGGGGTGCAGGTGGTGGCTCCGGTGCCCGCGCCGCGGGGAGTGGGCCGGGTGGGCGGGGTGCGTGGCCCGCGGCCGGTGGGTGTCCCCCGCGCCGCGGGCCGACGGTCCCCGCCTAGCCACGGCGGCGTCGCCCGGCCTGCCACACCGCCGCCGCGCCGAGCACCGCGACGGCGCCGACGCCGACGAACACGCCGACGGACGGGCCCTTCCCGTCGGACGCGCGGGCGTTCTCCGACGCGGCCGGGTCGTCGGACGCGCCGGAGGTCCCGGCGGTGCCGGACGTGCTGCCGGACGTGCCGGAGCTGCCGGCGGACGCGTCGGGGCCGTCATCGGCGACCACCTCCCCGCACCCCTTCCGGGGGTACCCGGCGATCGCGCAGAGCAGCGCGTTCGTGTCGTACCGGAGCGGCTTCGCCACGGCGGCCAGCGCGTCGGCGGTGGTCGCGTCCGACGGCACGCGCGCACAGGCGGTGCGCGCCGGCGGGGGCGTCTCACCCGCCGGGGCGTCCGCGGCGGTGCCGAAGTCGAGGACGAGCGCGATCCGCTTCTGTCCGTCACGGGCGTCCGTACCCGCGCAGATGGTGTCGAAGCGGGCGGTGCCGCGCGGCTCGGCGGCGTCGTCGGAGTCCTCGCTGACGGCGAACCGGAAGCCCTGGACGTCCCCGTCCGAGGGCCGTGCCGTCGACGGCCCCTGCGTCGCGTACGCCCAGCCGGAGCCGTCCGCCTCCCGGTCCCAGAAGGACCAGTACCGGTAGGCGGCGGCATGGGCCGCTCCGCCCAGCCCCAGCAGCGCGCAGAGCAGGAGCAGGGTCGCCGCCGACGCGGCCGTGACGCGCCCGCCGGTGCGGGTCATGCCCGTCGCCGCTTCCGGGTGAGGTGCGTCAGGGCCGCCGCGGCGAGCGCGGCGAGTCCGAGTCCGGCGCCCAGGACGACTCCGGTCGCGATGCCGCCGTCGTCCCCGTCCCCGTCGGCGGCGCCGTCGCCCGGCACGCCCGACCGGTCGGCCACGACCTGCGCCGGGCCGGTCCCCGCCAGCCGGGCCACCAGGTCCGTGCCGCCGAAGTCGCGCGGGTCGGTGCCGGCGGCGTGCGCGGCGAGGATCAGCTGCGCGTACGCGGCGGGGCCGGACTTCGCGGCCCAGGGGCCGTGGTGCTTCTCCAGCCAGGCGAGCGGCTTCGCGGTGGCCTCCGTGTCCCCGGCGGCGGCCAGCGCCACGACCGCGTCGGCGGTGTTTCCGACGTCGGGCTGGTCCTCGGCGCCCGCGAGGGCGGACTTCAGGTAGCCGTCGGAGGTGAGGGCCCCGGCGAGGTACACGGCACCGTTGTGGGCCGCGTCCTCGGGCGAGGTGCCGTCGGCGCACGCGGCGGCGGCCCCGGACGCCCCGGACCCGCCGGTCTTCCCGGACTCCCCGGCGTCGACGACGAACCCTTCACCGAGGCTGCCGACCACGGCGGCGGCCGTGGCGTCGGCGTTGGCGGCCAGCCCGCCCTTCTTGTCGGGCTGGTAGGCGAAGGCCCCGCTGCCCTCGGTGCCGGCGGCGCACGGGAGGGCGAGGGCGCGCAGGGCGTCGAAGGGGGAGCGGCCGGCCTTCTTCTGCCCGCCGGGCGCCTCGCCCACGGCGGCCAGCGCGCCGATGACGACGGACGTGGAGTTCGCGTCGCTGGGCCCGCCCGCGGTGAAGCCCCAGCCGCCGTCGTCGTTCTGGTTGTCCTTCAGCCAGCCGACGGCCCGCTCGGCCTGCGCGTCGTGCCCGCCGACGGCGGCGAGTGCCTGCACCGCGGCGGCCGTGCTGTTGGTGTCGACGGCCGCCTTGGCGTCGCACTTCGCGTTGGCGTCGGCGCGGTACGCGGCGAACGCCCCGTTCGCGCACTGCTGCCCGAGCAGCCAGTCGACGGCCCCGGCGCCGGGCTTCTCGCCCACGGCGTCCAGCGCGACCAGCGCGAGCGACTGCCGCCAGACGCCGTCGTACTTGGGGTCCGTCGACCCGTACAGACCGGTGGATATCGCCTGCGACGGCGACGCGGACGGTGCGGCGGGCGCGGTGTCGTCGGCGAGGGCGGCCGGTGCGAGTCCGGTGCCGGCCCCGGCTGTGGCGGCCAGTACGGCGACGACCGCGGCGCTGCGGCGGACATTCATGATCGGCGGTGCCTCTCCCTGACGGGAGCCGGGCGCCACGGCGCGACGCCGGGCGGCTCGGCTCCGTATTCCTCGACGGGTGCCGTGCACCGGCGGACGCCGGTGACGCGAGCCGGTCACAGTTCCGCACAGGGCAGTCCGACTCGCCGATCGCACGGACGGCTTCGGCTCACGGTTGCGGGTCAGTGCCGGATTTGCACCGGCTTCCCCCTGTACGGGCGTGACGACCCGGCCACTCTACCTGCCGGTACACACCACACCGAGGGCCACCCGCACCGGGAGGGTAGGTTCGGCGGCATGCGGACGGGGAGACTGCTGGGCGCGGGGCGCACGGCGGACGTGTACGAGCTGACGGACGACGTGGCCGAGGGCTGCGTCGCCGAGGGCCGCGCGCCCGGCGTCCATGGCACCGGCGTCCACGGCATCGGCGGTCCCGGGGCCTGGGCGCTGCGCCGGTACCGGGACGGCTGGGGTGACGCGCGGGCCGAGGCCGAGGTCATGGAACACGTCCGCGCTCACGGCTACCCGGTGCCACGCGTCCGCACGGCCACCCGCACCGACCTGGTCCTCGAACGCCTTTCGGGCCCGACCATGCTGGAGGCCATCGCCGCGGGTGCCCTCCCGCCGCGCGAGGCCGGTGCCGAGCTGGCCCGCCTCCTGTGCGCGCTGCACACGCTCCCGCCCCGCCGCTCCAGCGACTCGACGGCCCGCGTCCTCCACCTCGACCTGCACCCCGAGAACGTCCTCCTCACCCCGGACGGCCCCCGCGTCATCGACTGGGCCAACGCCGAGGAGGGCCCGCCCGGCCTCGACTGGGGCATGTCGGCGGTCATCCTCGCCCAGGTCGCGGCCGACCCGGCCGATCCCCGCGCACCGCTGGCGCACGCCGTGCTCACCGGACTCCTCTCCCACCGCCCGCCCGAACCCGCCTCGGGTCTGACGGACGACGGCCTCCCGGAGGGCGGTCTGACGGAGGACGGTCTTGCGGAGGCGATCACCCGTCGGTCGAGGAACCCGACGATGAGTGCGCGAGAGGTGCGACTCCTCGATCTGGCGGAGGAGTTGATCCGCGCGGTCGGTGCCCGCTGAGGCGGGGCGCGTCACTGCCCCGTCTCACACCGCCACGTACGTCACCGGGTCGCTCCCCGGTACCGCCTCCGCTCGGCCCAGTTTCACCAGGCGGCGCAGGTGGGCCTCCGCCTCGGCGACGGCGATGGTCCTGGAGCTGTGGGGGATGTGGGCCCAGGGGCGGTTCCACTCCATGCGTTCGGCCAGCTGCCACGGGGTGAGTGGGGTGGTGAGGAGGGAGCGCAGGCCGGTGAGGCGGGACTCGTGGTGTGCGAGCAGCTCCCGTACGCGGGCCGGGGCGTCGGTGAACGGGTACTGGTGGGCCGGGAGGACCTCGGCCGGGCCCAGCCGGGCGACGCGTTCGAGGGAGTCGAGGTAGTCGCCGAGCGGGTCGGTCACCGTCGTGTCGTCGGGGTCCTCGTACAGGCCGATGTGCGGGCTGATCTCGGGGAGGAGGTGGTCGCCGGAGAACAGCCGCCCCCGGCCCGGCAGTTCGGCGGGATGGTCCTCCTCCAGGTGCAGGCAGACATGGCCGGGCGTGTGGCCGGGCGTCCAGATCGCGCGCAGGCGGCGGCCGGGCAGGTCGAGGAGTTCACCGGGGACGATCTCGCGGTCGGGGAGCGCGGGGGAGAGGCCGGGCAGGGTGCGGTGGCCGCGCGGCGCGCGCAGCGGGGCCACGTGCTCCTCGGGCGCGCCAGCCGCCGTCAACTTGGCCGCCATGTACGTGAACCAGCTCTCCGGTCGCGTCTCCCGCGTGCGCCGGACGACCGAGGCGTCCGCCGCGTGCATGGCCAGCCAGGCGCCGGACGCCTCCCGCACCCTGCCCGACAGGCCGTGGTGGTCCGGGTGGTGGTGGGTGATCACCACGCCCACGATCTCCCCGACCGACGTACCGCACGCGGTGAGACCCGCGCACAGGGTGTCCCAGGAGGCCGGGTCGTCCCAGCCGGTGTCGACGAGCACGGGCCCGCGATCGGTGTCGACGACGTACACCAGCGTGTGGCCCAGGGGGTTGTCCGGGATGGGGACCTGAAGGGACCGGACGCCGCCGCCGTGGTCGTACACCTGCGTCATGGGCTCCCCAATCGCCGCCGTCCGGCCACTATAACTAGAACAGGTTTCGATGGGAGGCCGGGTCAACCGTCCCAGGTCCCTGGCCTGAGCCCTGCCCGCGCCCCAGCCCGCGCCCCGGCCCCGAACCGTCACGCCGCGGCATGCCCGCACGGCGCGCCGTACCCCCACGGGGGCCGCCCCGTGTCGCCCGCCCCCGTGGACTCCTCGAACCGGAGCTGGTATCAGTTCCCGTATCGCCCTATCTGATGCATCGTCAGAAATTGGCTCCGGGGAGGCAGTCGGCCATGACCGAGCTCGTGGAACACGGACAGCTGTTCATCGGCGGGGAGTTGACGGACCCCCTGGGCGCGGACGTCATCGAGGTGGTCTCGCCGCACTCGGAGCAGGTCATCGGCCGCGTCCCGCACGCCTCACGCGCCGACGTCGACCGGGCCGTGGCCGCCGCGCGGAAGGCGTTCGACGAGGGGCCGTGGCCCCGGGCGACGCTCGACGAGCGCATCGAGGTCGTCGCCCGCATCAAGGACGCCTTCGCCGTGCGCCACGAGGAGTTCGCCCGCCTCATCAGCGCCCAGAACGGCACCCCGTTCACCTCCAGCGTCATGGTGCAGGCCCTCGCCTCGATGATGGTGTGGGACGCGGCGATCACCACGGCGCGGAACTTCACCCACGAGGAGCACCGCGACGGCGTGCTCGGGAAGATCCTGGTGCGCCGCGAACCGGTCGGCGTCGTCGCGGCCGTCGTCCCGTGGAACGTCCCGCAGTTCACCGCCGCCGCCAAACTCGCCCCCGCCCTGCTCGCGGGCTGCCCCGCGATCCTGAAGGTCTCGCCCGAGACCCCGCTCGACGCGTACCTGCTCGCGGAGATCGCCGCCGAGGCCGGGCTCCCGGAGGGCGTCCTGTCGATCCTCCCGGCCGACCGCGAGGTCAGCGAGTACCTCGTCGGGCACCCGGGCGTCGACAAGGTCTCCTTCACCGGCTCGGTCGCCGCAGGCAAACGCGTCATGGAGGTCGCCGCCCGCAACCTCACCCGCGTCACCCTGGAACTGGGCGGCAAGTCCGCCGCGGTGATCCTGCCGGACGCCGACGTCCGGACCACCGTCAACGGCATCGCGCCCTTCGCCTGGATGATCAACGGCCAGGCGTGTGTCGCCCAGACCCGCATCCTCGTCCCGCGCGGCCGCTACGACGAGTTCGCCGAGGCATTCGCGGCCGCCGCGTCCGCGCTCAAGGTCGGCGACCCGCTCGACCCGGCCACCGAACTCGGCCCGCTCGTGGCGCGGCGGCAGCAGCGCCGCAGCCTCGACTACATCCGCATCGGCCAGGAGGAGGGCGCCAAGATCCTCACCGGCGGCGGCCGCCCCGCCGGCCTCGACCACGGCTGGTACGTCGACGCCACCCTCTTCGGCGACGTCGACAACTCCATGCGCATCGCCCGCGAGGAGATCTTCGGCCCCGTCATCTGCCTCCTCCCGTACGGCGACGAGGCCGAGGCCGTACGGATCGCCAACGACTCCGACTACGGCCTGAGCGGCAGCGTGTGGACCGCCGACGACGAGCGCGGCATCGAGGTCGCCCGCCAGGTCCGCACCGGCACGTACTCCGTCAACACCTTCAGCCTCGACATGTTCGGCCCGTTCGGCGGCTACAAGAACTCCGGCCTGGGCCGCGAGTTCGGCCCCGAGGGCTACAGCGAGTACCTGGAGCACAAGATGATCCACCTGCCCGCCGGGTACCAGCCGCCCACCACGGGCGCCACCGGTGCCACCGACGGCTCGGGCGGCTCGGGTGAGCGGACGGCGGGCTGATGGGCGACCGCTGGCACGTCGAGGTCGACCGGGCGCTCTGTATCGGCTCCGCCCAGTGCACCCACCTCGCCCCGGACGCCTTCCGCCTCGACACCGCGATGCAGTCGCATCCCACCGAACCGGAGACGGACGCCGGCGAACCCGTCCTGAGGGCGGCGGAGGGCTGCCCGGTGGAGGCGATCTCGATCGCCCTGTCCGGCAGCGGCGAACCGGTGTTCCCGCCGGAGGAGTAGCGGCACACCACCCCTTGCGCCGTGCCGAGCGGGCGCGGCGAGGGGGGTGAGCGGGTGGCGAGCGGATGGGTAAAAAAATCCCTTTCAGGGGTTTGCGTGGGTCTATGGGCGGTCTACTCTGGAATTAGGCCTACGGGACGAGTGAGGGAGTCCGACCGGAGTAGCCGACATGGGCGTGAGGCGAAGGTCTCCGCCGGTGCCGACGTCGACGGTAGGGCTGAGAGGCCGGAAGGTCGCTGGTACAGGACCGGACGGCGACCCCCAGTACCTGATCCGGGTCATGCCGGCGCAGGGAACCCGTCTCGTAGGTCGCAGGCGTCTCAGTCCCCCCGTACGCGTGACGAGCCCCGGCCGCTACCGCGGCGCCGGGGCTCCTTCTCGTCCTCGGGCGCCGTCAGGTCGATCAGACGGCATACCGTCTCGATGTCGATCTTCACCTGGGCGATGGAGGCGCGGCCGGAGAGCCAGGTGATGAGCGCCGAGTGCCAGGTGTGCCCGATGACGCGGACGGCGGAGAGCTGCTCGGCGGTGGGGCGCTCCAGCCCCATCGCGTCCAGGATGATCGCCGTCGTCTGGTGGGAGACCTGGTCCACCTCGGGGCTGACGCTGCGGTCGGCGAACGTCAGCGCGCGGACCATGGCGTCCGCGAGGTGCGGCTCCCTCTGCAGCGCGCGGAAGGCCCGCATCAGGGTCTCCGCCACCCGCTCCGCGGCCGTGTCCCCGGTCGGCGGCTTCTTCCGCAGCGTGCCGTGCATGTGCTCCAACTGGTCCTGCATCGTGGCGACCAGCAGATGGATCTTGGACGGGAAGTAGCGGTACAGCGTGCCCAGGGCGACCTGCGAGGACTCGGCGACCTCACGCATCTGCACGGCGTCGAAACCGCCCCGGCTTGCCAGTTGCGCGCTCGCGTGCAGGATCCGGCGCCGACGGGCCTCCTGCCGCTGGGTGAGGGGCGGCGAGTCCCGCCGCGGCTCCGGACGCGGCTCCGGGCGCGGTTCCTGTCGTGCGCTACTGGCGTCCACCTTGGCTTCCGCAGGCATGGGTACCGTTCCGTGACAGTCGGTGAGGGTGTGCGATCCGACAGCATGCCAGGGTGCGCGCCGTGGCGTGAATCACCCGATCCACCGCTCACCGCGGCCCTACCTGCCGGTAGATTCAGTGCTCCTCGAACGATCAAGTCTGTAACTTGTTCTAGATTACCGTCCCGACGTAATCTCACCGGACAACACAGGCAGAAGGGGGCCGAGAGTGACCGCTGAGGCCAGTGAGGCGGGGCATCGGGCAAGCCCCGCCGCCGACGGCGGCCGACCGCTCAACATCGCGCTCCTCACCTACAAAGGGAACCCGTTCTGCGGGGGCCAGGGCGTGTACGTACGGCACCTCTCGCGTGAACTCGCCCGCCTCGGCCACCGGGTGGAGGTCATCGGCTCCCAGCCCTACCCCGTCCTCGACGAGGACGCGGTCCCCGGCGACGGACCGGGCGGGCTCTCCCTCACCGAGCTGCCCAGCCTCGACCTGTACCGGCAGCCCGACCCCTTCCGTACCCCGAAGCGCGACGAGTACCGCGACTGGATCGACGCGCTCGAAGTGGCGACGATGTGGACCGGCGGCTTCCCCGAGCCCTTGACGTTCTCCCTCCGCGCCCGCCGCCATCTGCGCGCCCGGCGCGGCGAGTTCGACGTCGTCCACGACAACCAGACCCTCGGCTACGGCCTGTTGGGCGACGTGGGCGCGCCCCTCGTCACCACCATCCACCACCCCATCACCGTCGACCGGCAGCTGGAACTGGACGCCGCCGAGGGCTGGCAGCGCCGCACCTCCGTACGCCGCTGGTACGCCTTCACCCGCATGCAGAAGCGCGTCGCGCGCCGGCTGCCGAGCGTGCTCACCGTCTCCGGCACCTCGCGCCAGGAGATCGTCGACCACCTCGGCGTCCGCGGCGACCGCATCCACGTCGTCCACATCGGCGCCGACACCGACCTCTTCTCGCCCGATCCGTCCGTCGCGCGGATCCCCGGCCGGATCGTCACCACCTCCAGCGCGGACGTGCCGCTGAAGGGCCTCGTCTTCCTCGTCGAGGCACTCGCGAAGGTCCGCGCCGAGCATCCCGCCGCCCACCTCGTCGTCGTCGGCAAGCGGCCCACCGAGGGCCCCGTCGCCCAGGCCATGGAGCGGTACGGCCTCGACGGCGCCGTCGAGTTCGTCAAGGGCATCTCCGACGCCGAACTGGTCGACCTGGTCCGCTCCGCCGAGGTCGCCTGCGTGCCCTCCCTGTACGAGGGGTTCTCGCTGCCCGCCGCCGAGGCCATGGCCACCGGCACGCCCCTGGTCGCCACCACCGGCGGCGCCATCCCCGAGGTCGCCGGACCCGACGGCGAGACCTGCCTCGCGGTGCCCACGGGCGACGCGGGCGCCCTGGCCGCCGCGCTGAACCGGCTCCTCGGCGACGCCGACCTGCGGGCCCGCCTCGGGCACGCGGGCCGCGCGCGGGTACTGAGCCGGTTCACCTGGGCCAGAGCGGCCGAGGGCACGGTCGCCCACTACCGCGAGGCGATCGCCCGCGCCGAGGGACGCCCGCCCGGGGCCGCCACGAGCACCGCGCCCCGCGCCGTACCGGCGGCGGACCACACCGCCGACGACACCGCCGACCACATCGCCGACCGAGCCGTCGACGCCCACGAGGCCGTCGAAGAGGCAGTTGAAGCAAACCGCGAAAGCGCCGACCGCGAAAGCAGGGCCACGTGCTGACCGTCGACTTCTCCCGGTTCCCGCTCGCCCCGGGGGACCGCGTCCTGGATCTCGGCTGTGGAGCGGGCCGGCACGCCTTCGAGTGCTACCGGCGCGGCGCCCAGGTCGTCGCCCTCGACCAGAACGGCGACGAGATCCGCGAGGTCGCCAAGTGGTTCGCGGCGATGAAGGAGGCCGGCGAGGCCCCCGACGGCGCGACCGCCACGGCCATGGAGGGCGACGCCCTCGCCCTGCCCTTCCCCGACGAGTCCTTCGACGTCGTGATCATCTCCGAGGTCATGGAGCACATCCCGGACGACAAGGGCGTGCTCGCCGAGATGGTCCGCGTGCTCAGGCCCGGCGGCCGCATCGCGATCACCGTCCCGCGCTACGGCCCCGAGAAGGTCTGCTGGACACTGTCGGACGCCTACCACGAGGTCGAGGGCGGCCACATCCGCATCTACAAGGCGGACGAACTGCTCAGCAAGGTCCGCGGCGCCGGCCTCAAGCCGTACGGCACCCACCACGCGCACGCCCTGCACTCGCCGTACTGGTGGCTGAAGTGCGCGTTCGGCGTCGACAACGACAAGGCGCTCCCGGTCCGCGCGTACCACAAGCTGCTGGTCTGGGACATCATGAAGAAGCCCCTGGCCACCCGGGTCGCCGAACAGGCGCTCAACCCCCTGATCGGCAAGAGCTTCGTGGTGTACGCGACGAAGCCGCACCTGCCGCGGATCGCCGACACCGACACCGACAGCGCCGCCGAGGGCGACGCGGCGGCGGCCGGGGCCGAGGCCGGGGCGGCCGCCCAGTGACGACGCCCCGGACGGAACACCTGGTCCTGCCCGGGGTCCTGACCGCCGAGCAGGCCGCCGCCACCGTCCGCGGGATCCTCGCGGTGCAGCGGCAGGACGGCGCGATCCCCTGGTTCCGCGGCCACCACCTGGACCCCTGGGACCACGTCGAGGCCGCCATGGCCCTCGACGCGGCCGGCCAGCACGACGCCGCCGAGCGCGCCTACACGTGGCTGCTGCGGCACCAGAACGAGGACGGCTCCTGGTACGCCGCCTACGCCGACGGCGACGCCGACGCCATCACCGACCGCGGCCGTGAGACCAACTTCGTCGCGTACATAGCCGTCGGCGTCTGGCACCACTACCTGGCCACCGGCGACGACACGTTCCTCGACCGCATGTGGCCCGCCGTCTACGCGGCGATCGAGTGGGTCCTGCGGCTCCAGCAGCCCGGCGGGCAGATCGGCTGGAAGCGCGAGGACGACGGCACGCCCGTGCCGGACGCCCTGCTGACCGGTTCCTCGTCCATCCACCACGCGCTGCGCTGCGCGCTCGCCATCGCCGAGCAGCGGGAGGAACCGCAGCCGGACTGGGAGCTGGCCGTGGGCGCGCTGCGGCACGCGATACGCCGCCACCCCGAGCGGTTCCTCGACAAGGACCGCTACTCGATGGACTGGTACTACCCGGTGCTGGGCGGCGCGTTGACCGGCGCGGAGGCCAAGTCCCGTATCGAGGAGGGCTGGGACCGCTTCGTCGTCCCCGGCCTCGGTGTCCGCTGCGTCGTCCCCAACCCGTGGGTGACGGGTGGCGAGTCCGCCGAACTCGCCCTCGCGCTCTGGGCGATGGGCGATTCCGACCGGGCCCTGGAGATCCTCCAGTCCATCCAGCACCTGCGCGACCCCGCGACCGGCCTGTACTGGACGGGCTACGTCTTCGAGGACGGGGCCGTCTGGCCCGAGGAACTGACCTCGTGGACGGCGGGCTCCCTGCTCCTCGCCGTGGCCGCGCTGGGCGGCGACGAGGCGACCTGCGCGGTGTTCGGCGGGGAGCGACTGCCGCGGGGCCTGGACGACATCGAAGAGTCGGACTGCTGCTGAGGTCCGCCCTCCGGGTGGGGTGGTTGCGCTTGGTGGCTGGCAGCCGGTCGTCCGTGGCCGCTCGCGCAGTTCCCCGCGCCGCGCCCCTGAGAGACCGGGGGCCGGCCCCTGCTTTCACGGGGCACGGGGAACCGCGCGACCAGCCCCCACTCAGCCGCAGTCACCCAGCGGCCGCAACCCACCCGCGCCGTTCCGCGAAGCCCTCGCGGTCAGTGTCGGTGCATGCGGTTCGCGATGGCGTGGCCCACGAACAGGTAGACCACGGCGGCGAGCCCGTACCCCGCGACGACCCGCGCCCACTGCTCGTCGAAGGTGAACAGGTCGTGGGACCAGCCGGCGAGCCAGCGGGCCGCGTCATGGACGAACTGCACGAAGTCGTTCGCGCCGTTCGCACCGAGCAGGTACATCACGATCCACAGGCCGAGGATGAAGGCCATCACGTCCGCGACGATCGCTATGGCCCGGCCCGCCTGGTTGGAGCCGCTGTATCGAGACATGCTTGACGGGTTGCCGCTCACGCGTGGCTGAAACCCTAGGAGTTCAGCTCGGCCAGCACCCGCAGCGTCGGCGGGTCCGGCGACACGACGAGCAGATCCGTCACCGGCCCCTTCCGCCACACCTCCAGCCGCTCGGCGATCCGCTCCCTCGGCCCCACCAGCGAGATCTCGTCGGCGAACGCGTCCGGCACCGCGAGCACGGCCTCCTCGCGACGGCCGTCGAGGAACAACGCATGGATCCGCCGGGCCTCCTCCTCGTACCCCATGCGCGCCATCAGGTCGGCGTGGAAGTTGCGTTTCGCGTGCCCCATCCCGCCGATGTAGAAGCCGAGCATGATCTTCACGGGCAGCAGCCCCTCGGCGACGTCGTCGCACAACTGCGCCCGAGCCATGGGGGCGACGAGGAACCCCTCGGGCAGAGCGCCCCACGACGCCTCGTAGACGTCCGTCCGCGCCGGCGACCAGTACAACGGCAGCCAGCCGTCCGCGATCCGCGTGGTCTGCGCGATGTTCTTCGGCCCCTCGGCGCCCAGCAGGACCGGCAGACCGGACCGGAGGGGATGCGTGATGGACTTCAGCGGCCTGCCCATGCCGCTGCCGTCCGGACCGCGGTACGGCAGCGCGTGGAACCTCCCGTCCAGCTCGACCGGGGCCTCCCGCCGCAGCACTTGCCGTACGACGTCGACGTACTCCCGCGTCGCCGTCAGCGGCGACCTCGGGAACGGCCGCCCGTACCAGCCCTCCACGACCTGCGGACCGGACAGCCCGAGCCCGAGGAGCATCCGCCCGCCGGAGAGATGGTCGAGGGTGAGCGCGTGCATGGCGGTGGTCGTCGGCGACCGCGCCGCCATCTGCGCCACGGCCGTACCGAGCTTGATCCGCGACGTGCGCGCCGCGATCCAGGTGAGCGGCGTGAACGCGTCCGACCCCCACGACTCGGCGGTCCACACCGAGTCGTACCCGAGCCGCTCCGCCTCCTGGACGAGCGGCACATGATCCGCCGATGGACCGCGCCCCCAGTACCCCAGTGCCAGACCGAGCCGCATACGCCGCCTCCTGACGCTCCGTCAGTTCAGCTGACCAGGAGGGCGACTGTACGACAACGGCCCCCCGCTCGGAAGAGCGAGGGGCCGGTCGTACGGCGAGGGGGCGGCGTCGCGCTCAGCCGCGCTGGATGCCGGAGGTGTCCTGGAGCACACCGCGGCGGCCGTCCTGGGTCTGGGCGACCAGGTGGGCACCACGCTGCTCCACCGCCAGGTACCAGGTGCCGGGGGCCAGTTCGGCGATCGTCGACTGCGAGCCGTCCTCGGCGAACAGCGGACGCGCCACGGGCACGGCGAACCAGAAGGGCGAGAAGTCACCGGCGGGCGGCTGCGGAGCGGCCTGCGCCTGCTGCGGCTGACCACCGAACGGCGTGCCCGGCTGCCCCTGCTGGGGCTGGCCCGCACCGAACGGCGCCTGGGCACCGGCACCCGGGTAGCCGTAACCACCGGGAGGCTGGGCTCCGTAGGGCTGCGGGGCCGCCGGACGCGGGGCGCCGACGAGGGCGGCCTTCAGCGCGGGGACGAGGGGGGTGGCGACGGCCGCCGCGGCCATGATCAGGGTCGCGATGAGGGCGAGGATGAGGCCGGCACCGGCGTCGGCGCTGTTGCTGCCCGAACCGCTGCCGATGTTGTCGGCGCCGCCGGCCGGGTCGAAGATGTTGCCCAGCGCGCTCCACGCGGCGAAGACGGTGAACGCGATGCCGAATTGACCGAGGTCGATCCCGGCGATCTTCGGCGCCTGCGGCAGGCCCCTGGCGATGACGATGAACGCGGCGCCGAAGAGTCCCGCCAGCACGACGCTGAGGAGCACCGGACCGCTCTCCCAGAGGTTCGGGAGTTCGAAGCTGTCGGGAACCCCGTCGAGGGAGTAGTTGTCGAGGAACGACGCGATGAACAGCAATACCGCTGCTCCGATCACGACGCCGTCGCCTCTGGTGAGGGAGCGGATATTCACTTCAGGTCCTTCGTCAGTCGTCTCGTCATCGGTGTGGAGGCGTCGCTGTTCACCATGGCGCCGACAGGCTCTGGTGCGAAGCGCGGGGGTGGCCCCTCATCGTAGGGACGACCTTATCGTCCACCCGACGTAGGCGTACGTCGGGATTGCCACGATGATCACGACTCTCCCCCTACCCGCGCAGGAAACTCACGATTCCCTCAGAGATCCCCTGCGCGGCCTTCTGCCGCCATGTGCCACTGGTCAACAGTGCCGCGTCCTTGCTATCGCGCATATTGCCGCACTCGATGAACACCTTGGGAACCGTTGACAGATTGAGACCGCCCAGGTCCTGACGTGTGACGAGACCGGTACCTCCGCCCACGTAGTTGGAGGGAGCGCTGCCCGTCTCGCGGACGAACTTGCCCGCGAGGCGTTCCCCGAGATCGCGGGAGGGGCCGACGATGGGCCGGGTGTCGGCGGAGCCCTCGTGCACCGCGCCCGGCAGGATGATGTGGAAGCCCCGGTTGCCGGCCGCCGAGCCGTCCGCGTGGATCGAGACCACCGCGTCGGCCTCCGCCGCGTTGCCGAGGCGGGCCCGTTCGTCGATGCAGGGCCCCCACTCCCGGTTGCCGTCGTGCGTGAACTTCACGGTGGCGCCCTGCTGTTCGAGGAGCGCGCGGGCCCGGCGCGAGACGTCCAGGGTGAACTCCGCCTCCGTGTAGCCGTCGTTGGTCGACGTCCCGGTGGTGTCGCACTCCTTCATCCCGGTGCCGATGTCCACCTTGCGGTTGATCTCGGCGGTGTGCCGGAAGTTCCCGGAGTTGTGGCCGGGGTCGATGACGACGACCTTGCCCTTCAGGGGCCCGTCGGCGGCGGCACCGGAGGAGGCCGTCGGGCTGGCCTTCTCGCCGTCGGCACCCTTCTTCCCGTCCTTGTCGTCCTGGCCGGCGCCGTCCTCGGAGGCGGTCGGCCCGGCGGAGGGCGTCGACGACGGGGGAGCGGTTCTCGGCTCGTCGCGCGCGGCCGCGCGCTGCGACCCGTCGTCCCCGCCGCCGGGGTCGCCGACGGCCTGCCACACCCCCCAACCGGCCACCGACCCCACCACGACGGCGGCGACGGCCACGGTCAGCGGGCGGCGCAGAGGCGAACGGCGGGGCTGGGGCGGATCGAAGTCCGGTCCTACGTACGACACGCCTGCCACCATACGGGGCGGGCCGGCGCCGGCGGCTGCACGACGCCGTACCGCCCTGTCCCGTCCCCTGTCCGCCCTCTCCCCGCCGCCCCTCCCGCCCCGTCCCGCCGCCTCGCCGCCCGGACGGGCTGTGACCGGCGGATGGGCGGACGCCCGGTCGCACGGTAGAGTCGGGCGATTACTGCTTGTCGTGGGGCAGGGCCCGGCCGGGCGGTGGCAGGGCCCTGGGGGGAGGGCCTGCAAGGAATGAGTCGTCGCTCCAACGGATTGGTCGGGGTCTGGGCCGAGGCACAGCGCCAGCAACAGCGTCAGCTGGAGGCGCGGGCCAGGCAGCAGCGGGAGTACGAGCGCCAGCAGCGCGCGTACCAGCGGGAGGTGGCCCGCAGCCACCGCGAGCAGCAGCAGGCGTACCGGCAGCAGCGTGAGGCGGAGGCCCGGCGGCGTACCGAGGAGCTGGACGCGCAGGTCGCCGCCCTCCAGGGGCTGCTGGCCGCCGGCTGCCGGGCCCCGGCGTTCCGCGCCGCCTCCCTCACCCGCTCCGAACGGCTGGAACCCTTCGCGCCCGGCGTGCTCGCCCAGCCGGTGCCCATGCCGGACCCCGCCCACTACCAGGCCCAGGGCGGCTGGACCGCCGGCCGGCGGGCCCAGGCGCAGGCCGAGGCGCGGGCCCGCTTCGAGCAGGACTGGCAGGCGGCCCAGGCGGCGGAGGCGCAGCGGCAGCGCCAGCTCGCCCAGTACCAGCGGCAGTACCAGCAGTGGGCGGACGGGCAACGCGCCGAGATCCGCCGGCACAACGCGGGCGTCGCCGAGATGACGACGGCCCTGCGCGCCGGCAGCGACCCCGAGGCCGCCGTCGCGTACTTCTCCGCCGCGCTCTACGCCTCTGCGGCCTGGCCCGAGGGCTTCCCCCGCCAGGTCTCCGCCGCGTACGACGCGGCCGCCCGCGAACTCGTCCTCGACTGGGAGCTGCCCCGCTTCGACGTGGTCCCCGAGACGAAGTCCGTGCGCTACCTGTACAACGCCGACCAGGACAAGGAGACGGCCCGGCCCGTCACCCAGCGGCGCGCCCTCTACCGGGACGTCCTCGCCAGTTGCGTCCTGCTCGTGCTGCACGACCTCTTCGCGGCCGACGAGTTCGGCGCCCTGGAGACGGTCACCCTGAACGGGTTCGTCGACGACCACGACCCGGCGACCGGCCGGCGCGCGCAGATCGTCCTCGCGAGCGTCATGGCGCCGCGCGCGGTGTTCACCGGCCTGAACCTGGAGCAGGTCAGCGCCGTCGACTGCCTGCTCGACGGGCTCCGCGGCCAGTTGTCCGCCAAGCCCGACCAGCGCACCGCCGTACGGCCCGGCCGCCGGCCCGCCGACGTCGGCAACGGTGTCGTCACGCACGGCGGCGACGAGGAGCCGGACCTGCTGGAGATGGACCCCGTCGCCTTCGAGGCGCTGGTCGCCGAACTCTTCCAGGCCATGGGGATGCAGGCGGTCACCACCCAGCGTTCCAACGACGGCGGGGTCGACGTCGACGCACTCGACCCGGCGCCGATCCGCGGCGGCAAGATCGTCGTGCAGGTCAAGCGCTACCGCAACACCGTCCCGCCGACGGCCGTCCGGGACCTGTACGGCACCGTGCAGCACGCGGGCGCCAACAAGGGCGTCCTGGTGACGACGTCCAAGTTCGGCCCCGGCTCACACACCTTCGCGAACGGCAAACCGCTCGAACTCGTCTCCGGCAGCGAACTCGTCGACCTGCTGCACCGGCACGGGCTGCGCGGTCGCCTGGGTACGGGCGGTGGGCGCGCCGTCCCCGCCCAGCGGACGGCGCCCGACCCCCGCCAGGCACTGGCCACGGCCCCGGACACCCCGCCGGGCGACGCCGACGACCACAGTGTGCTCGGCATGGGCTGGAGCGGCACCGTCGCCCTGGACGTGTGCGCGCTCGTCTGCCACGGCAACCGGGTGCTCAGCGACGACCACTTCGTCTTCTACAACAACCCGCGCACCCCCGACGGCACGGTCCGCGCGCTTCCTCCCGCGGCACCGGACAAGGCCGCGATCCGGGTCTCCTTCGACGCGCTGCCCGCCGAGGCCGACCGGCTCGTCCTCGTGGCGGCGATCGACCCGGCCGTGAACCCCGAGGCCGACCTGTCCGGTTTCACCGACGCCCGCATCCGGCTCCTGGACGCGTCCCGCACCGAACAGGGCCGGCTCGACGTCTCCGACGGCCGTCCGGGCGAGACGGCCCTGGTCCTCGGCTCCTTCCGCCGCCGCGCGGGCGGCGACTGGGACTTCGTCCTGGGAGGGAAGGGCTATCGGGGCGGCCTGGAGGAGCTGGTCCAGGACTACGGGATCGAGGTGGCGTAGACGACGGGGGCGGTGCCGATGCGGACGCTGCCGGGCGGTCCCGTCGCTGCCGGGGGCGGCGCGCGTCGGCCGTCAGACGCCGGCGGCCACGCGCCGCAGCACCCGTAGTGATTCCGTCGCCGAGACCTCCGTGAAGGCACCCGAGGCGAGGGCCCGCAGGTAGACGCGGTACGGGGCCTGGCCGGTGAACTCGTCGACCGGGTCGGGGAACACGTCGTGGATGACGAGCAGGCCGCCGTCGGCGACATGCGGGGCCCAGCCCTCGTAGTCTGCGGTGGCGTGCTCGTCGGTGTGGCCGCCGTCGACGAAGACGAGGGCGAGGGGCGAGTTCCAGACCTTCGCCACCTGCGGGGAGCGGCCCACGAGGGCGATCACGTGCTCCTCCAGACCCGCCCGGTGCAGGGTGCGGCGGAACGTGGGCAGCGTGTCCATCAGCCCGATCTCGGGATCGACGGTCTCCGGGTCGTGGTACTCCCAGCCCGGCTGCTGCTCCTCGCTGCCCCGGTGGTGGTCGACCGTGATCGCCGTGACGCCCGCCTCGCGCGCCGCGTCCGCGAGGAGGATCGTCGAGCGTCCGCAGTACGTGCCGACCTCCAGCAGCGGCAGGCCCAGACGCCCCGCCTCCACGGCCGCCGCGTACAGGGCCAGCCCCTCGCCCACGGGCATGAACCCCTTGGCCGACTCGAACGCGGCGAGGATCTCCGGCTTGGGGGCCGCGGGCATGGGGTCCTCCGTGGTGGCGTGGGCGGGCGCGGGGGTCGTACCGGCGACCAGGGCCGTACGAACCGGGGCCCCATGCTGCCATGCGGTCCGTCGGCGGCGTCAGCACACCCGGCGCCTCACCGGCTCGGCGGCGTCAGCACACCCGGCGCCTCACCGGCTCGGCGGCGTCAGGACACCCGCTCGACCGGGCGTTCGACGGCCGCCTTGTCGTCCGTGCTGCTCGCCAGGAGGGTCGGGCCCGTCACGGGACGGCGGCCGGGGAGGAACACGGCGAGGAGGATGCCGACGGCGACCGCGGCGGTGGCGATCAGGAACGAGACCCGGAAGCCGTGCAGGGTGGGGATCGCGACCCCGCCCGCGTGGTGCGCGGTGTTGGCGAGCACCATGCCGATGACGGCGCTCGACACGGACGTGCCGATGGAGCGCATGAGGGTGTTGAGGCCGTTCGCGGCGCCCGTCTCGGAGGGGGCGACGGCGCCGACGATCAGCGCGGGCAGCGAGGAGTAGGCGAGGCCGATGCCCGTGCCGAGGACCACCGACACCACCACCGTCTGCCAGGCGGCGCTCATCAGCCCGAGGCCCGCGCCGTAGCCGACCGCGATGATCAGCAGGCCGAGGATGAGGGTGCTCTTGGGGCCGTACCTGGCGGAGAGCCGCGCGTAGACGGGCGCGGTGAACATCATCGTCAGGCCGAGCGGCGCCACGCACAGGCCCGCGACGACCATCGACTGGCCGAGCCCGTAGCCGGTGGCGGTGGGCAGCTGGAGGAGCTGCGGCAGGACCAGGGAGACGACGTAGAAGGAGACGCCGACCATGATCGACGCGAGGTTGGTGAGGAGCACCTCGCGGCGGGCGGTCGTGCGGAGGTCCACCAGCGGCGCGGCGATGCGCAGCTCCAGGACGCCCCACAGGAGCAGCACCAGGGCCGACGCGGCGAACAGGCCGAGCGTGGTCGGGGCGGTCCAGCCCCAGTCGCTGCCCTTGGTGATCGGCAGGAGGAACAGGACCAGGCCGGCGGAGAGACCGAGCGCGCCCAGGAGGTCGAAGGAGCCCGCCGCCCGCGTCCTCGTCTCCGGCACGGCGACGAGGGTGAGGACGATGGAGAGGACGCCGAGGCCGGCCGCGCCGAAGAAGAGGACGTGCCAGTCGGTGTTCTGGGCGACGGCCGCGGCCAGCGGCAGGGCGAGTCCACCGCCGACGCCGATGGACGAGCTCATCAGCGCCATCGCGGAGCCGAGGCGTTCGCGGGGCAGCTCGTCCCGCATCAGGCCGATGCCCAGCGGGATCGCGCCCATGGCGAAGCCCTGGAGCGTGCGGCCCACGATCATCGGGACCAGGGCGCTGGTGAAGCCGCTGATCAGCGCGCCGACCACCATCACCGCCAGGCTGGCGAGCAGCATCCGGCGCTTGCCGTGGAGGTCGCCGAGACGGCCCATGATCGGGGTGGCCACGGCACCCGAGAGAAGCGTGGAGGTCAGGACCCAGGTGGCGTTGCCGGGGGTGGTGTCGAGGAGCTGGGGGAGATCCTTGATCACCGGGACCAGCAGGGTCTGCATCACCGCGACCACGATGCCCGCGAAGGCCAGTACGGGAACGATCCCGCCGTTCGTTCTCGCGGCGGGCTCGTGGGCGACGGGTGGGTGCGGATGCGTCATCGAGGGGGGCCTCCTGGCCGGACGAGGGTGCGTGACAGCTGAACCTCGTCGACCAGGGCAACTATTCCGATGGTGCGCGAGGCCAGGGAAGTCTTGACCGGCCCATGGGAATGTGATCATCCGTCAGCTCGCCGGTGCGGCGGCGCGGCCCTCCGGTGGCCCCTCCGGTTGTCTGACACAGTGTCAGGAGTCTTCACAAGTGCACGTGCCTCGGCTATACAGAGGGTCGCCGGACTGGAACGCGTTCTAGAAGGGCGGGTTCCGGACCCCTGTGACGACCTCGGCGCGGCCGCTGGTGCGGACGGTCGTGCCGAGGTTCCGAGGTTCTTCCGAGAACAGGAGCCCCATGCCCATCGACGCAGCCAAGGCCCTCGCGGCCGAGCCCCGTTCCGCCGAGATCGCCTGGACCCGCAAGGACGTCCTGCTCTACCACCTCGGTGTCGGCGCCGGCGTTCCCGCGACCGACCCCGCCGAGCTGCGCTACACCCTGGAGCCCCGGCTGCACGTCCTGCCGAGCTTCGCCACCGTCGCGGGCGCCGGCTCACCGGACGTCATCGGAGGCCTGAACGCCCCGGGGGTGGACGTCGACCTCGCCAAGGTCCTGCACGGCGGCCAGCGCGTCGCCCTGCACCGGCCGCTCCCCGTCGAGGGCCGGGCGACCGCGACCTCCCGGGTCGCGGCGGTCTACGACAAGGGAAAGGCCGCCGTGCTCGTGATGCGCACCGACGTCGCCGACACCGACGGCCCGCTGTGGACGAACGAGGCCCAGATCTTCGTCCGCGGCGAGGGCGGCTGGGGCGGCGAACGGGGCCCCTCCGCCCGCCGGGAACCGCCGTCCACCGCCCCCGACAAGGAGGTCGAGCGCGTCGTACGCGAGGACCAGGCGCTGCTCTACCGCCTCTCCGGCGACTGGAACCCGCTGCACGCCGACCCGGAGTTCGCCGCCCGCGCCGGGTTCGACCGGCCGATCCTGCACGGGCTGTGCACGTACGGGATCACGCTCAAGGCCGTCGTGGACACGGTGCTCGACGGGGAGGTCGCCCGGGTCCGCGCGTACGGCACCCGCTTCGCGGGAGTCGTCTTCCCGGGGGAGACCCTCCGCATCCGGATGTGGCGGCCGGACGACCGCTCGGTGCGGGTCGCGGTGAGCGCCGTCGACCGGGACGACGCGCCGGTGCTGGCGGACACCGTCGTCGAGCACGAATGACCAGCTCAGCACAGTCGTACGTCATGTACGCCGGACAGGTTCAGCACTCCTGACGGGGCACTGCCGGCGGGTACTCCTGAGGGGAGCCGCACCATGCGCGCAGCCGTACTGCACGAGATCGGCCAGGACAAACTGGAGGTCCTCGACGACGTCGAGACGGCGGGCTTCGGGCCGGGCAGGGTGAGGATCCGGGTACGGGCCACCGGGCTGTGCCACTCGGACCTGTCCGCGATGGCCGGGGTGCTGCCGCAGCCGGGCCCGTTCGTCCCCGGACACGAGGGCGCCGGCGAGATCCTGGAGGTCGGGGAGGGCGTCAGCGGCCTGAAGCCCGGCGACCGCGTCGTCGTCTGCTGGCTGCCGGCCTGCGGCAGCTGCCCCGCCTGCAAGCGCGGCCAGACCCAGCTGTGCCTCGCCGGGTTCCTCAACGCCGGCACCCCCAACTTCAGACGTCCCTCCGGTGACGTCTTCGGCTTCGCGGGCACCGGCACGTTCGCCGAGGAGGTCGTCGTCGACGCCGGGTGCGCCGTGCCGATCCCCGACGACGTGCCGTTCGACGTCGCCGCCCTCATCGGCTGCGGGGTCACCACCGGGCTCGGCGCGGCCCTCAACACCGCCGACGTGGAGGCCGGTGCCTCGGTCGCCGTCATCGGCTGCGGCGGTGTCGGCATCTCGGCGATCCAGGGCGCCCGGCTCAAGGGCGCCGCCGAGATCGTCGCCGTCGACCCGGTGGCCGCACGCCGTGCGGCGGCCCTCGGGTTCGGCGCCACCAAGGCGGTCTCCCCGGAGGAACTGGCCGAGGCCAAGCAGTCCGTCACCGGCGGCGAGGGCTTCGACTACGTCTTCGAGGTCGTCGGCCGCTCGGCCACCGCCCGCACCGCGTACGAGAACACCCGGCGCGGCGGGACCCTCGTCGTCGTCGGCGCGGGCGCCATGGACGACTTCCTGCAGCTCAGCATGTTCGAGCTGTTCTTCGACGAGAAGCGCATCCTGCCCTCCATGTACGGCGGCGGCGACGTCCTGCGCTCCTACGAGCGGGCCATCGCCCTGTGGCGGGCCGGCCGCATCGACCTGGAGGGCCTCATCACCCACCGGGTCCCCCTCGCCGACATCAACGAGGCGCTGGACCAGATGCGCACGGGTGCCGCGCTGCGCACCTGCATAGAGATCTGACCGCCATGTCATCGCCACTGGAGGGACTGTCGGCGATCGTCACCGGCGCGGGCCGGGGTCTCGGCCGGGCCGAGGCGCTGGAGCTGGCCCGGCTCGGCGCGGCCGTCGTCGTCAACGACTACGGGCAGCCGGGCCGGGACGGCAGCGGCGGCGCGTCCACCGGACCCGCCGAGGAGGTCGCGGCGGAGATACGGGCCGCGGGCGGCCACGCCCTCGCCCACACCGGTGACGTCTCCGACCACCGCCAGGCGCGCGAACTGGTCGAGTCGGCGGTCGGCGCGTTCGGGAAGCTGGACATCCTGGTCAACAACGCGGGCATCCTGCGCGACCGGATGGTCTTCTCGATGTCCGAGGACGAGTGGGACTCGGTGATCCGGGTCCACCTCAAGGGCCACTTCAACACCACCCGCTTCGCGTCCGCGCACTGGCGGGAGAGGTCGAAGGCGGCCGGTGCGCCGGTGTACGGGCGGATCGTGAACACGTCGTCGGAGGCGTTCCTCGCCGGTTCGGCCGGTCAGCCCAACTACGCCGCGGCCAAGGGCGGGATCGTCGGCCTGACCACGTCCTCGGCGCAGGCGCTCGCCCGGTACGGCGTCACGGCGAACGTGATCTGCCCCCGCGCGCGGACCCGGATGACGGAGGACGTGTTCGCCGGCCTCGCCCGCCCCGCACAGGGCCCCGACCCGCTCGCTCCCGAGCATGTCGCCCCGCTCGTCGGCTACTTGGCCTCGCCCGCCGCCGGACACGTCAACGGACAGCTCCTCGTCGTCCACGGCGGCATGGTCGCGGTCGTCGAACGCCCGCGGGTGCGGGCGCAGTTCGACACCAAGCAGGACGTGTTCACCTACGACGAACTGGACGGCCTGCTCACCCCGTACTACGCCGACCGCCCCCAGGGGGAGACCTTCGCGGCGACGGAGGTGCTGGGGCTGCGCAGGCGCGACCGCGCCGACTGACCGGCCGCGCCGCGACGGCCCGCCCCGCGCATCGGCCCGCCCCGCGCATCGGCCCCGTGCGACAGTCCCACGCGACGGCCCCGCCCCCCTTGGTGACGGGGGCGGGGCCGGGTGTGGCGGTGGTGATGCGGTGAGCGGTCCGGTGTCGGATTGACGTTTCTTCATATCGACGGTCCGGACCGGCCGTAGAAGCACCGCAGGCACACCGGAGAGGTGCCGGAAAGGACTTGTGCCGCGGTGTCAGGCGGCCGTCGTCGTCTCCGCCTGCTCGACCGGCTTGCGGTGACGCCCGCGAGGCGTCGTCTCGGCGTCGTGGGCCGAGATCTGGCCCCGGTGCCTGCCATGGCCTTCCGCCTCGTGGGGGTCGGCAGTGGGCGGCTGAGTGATGTGTGCGTCGCTCATGGAAAGTGTTCCCCGTCGGCATGATCTTCTGACAGGCGGGTGAGTTTATCGGGCTTCGGCACACGATCCGAAGGCGCCCAAGGGCGTGTCGGCCTCCGCCGTGACGCCTTGGCCGAAACTCGCACGGGCCCGGCGCGGGCGCCTCACCCGACGGTCACCTCCTCGCTCACCCGCCCTATGAGCGGCGCCTGTTGCAAGGGCACCGGCCGGGCGGCGACGGCGAGCCCGCCCACCGGCGCACGCTCGGCTCCGGGAGGCAGGCCCGCGACGCCCGCCCCGTCCGAGGGACCGGGCGTACCGGGCGCGCCCGGGGTGTCCGGCGCGCCGTACGCACCCGCCGACGCCCCCGCGCCCACCGACACCACCCCCCGCGCATCCTCGTGCGCCGGTTCCCCGAGTGCCGCTCCCACACGTGCCGTTCCCCCATGTGCCGTTGCCTCGTGCGCCGTTGTCTCGTGCGCCGGTTCACAGGTGTCCGGCTCGTCCCCCCACGGCACCCCGACCCGTGCCACCCCGCACCCCACCGCCCCGGTGGCATACGGCAGGTGCAGCACTCCGTCCCTGGTCCACAGGCCGGCCCCCGTCAGCCATCCCTCGGGGGCGGGCAGATGGTGGACCTGCCGGGAGGCCGGGCGCCACAGGCCGACCCAGCTGTCGCGGGCGCCGTCCACGCGGAGCGCGACCGCGCAGCTCTCCGGGGTCAGGATCTGGCCCGGCTGGATGGCGAAGGGGGTCATGCGGTGGCCGTCGGGGACCCGCAGGCACTCGGGGAAGCGGACCGGCAGGGTGCTGCCCAGCACGCCCCAGCCGAGCCGGTCACGGCCGGGCGAGGGCGCGTCCGAACTGATCAGCAGCAGCCCGCTGTCGGGGTCGGCCAGCAGCAGCCGGTCGTCGCTGTCGTCGGCGATCTGGAGGAGGGGCGTGACCTCGCCCCGCTCCAGGTCCACCACGACCGTCTTCGTCCGGCCGTCCGACTCCCGGTCCAGGGCGAGCAGCCGGCCCGCCCCGTCCAGCCAGACCCCGCCCGAGCACCGCCCCGCAACCTCCGCCACCCGCTCCGGCCCGAACGCTCCGCCCGCCACCAGCCACACCGCCGTCGAGCTCGGGCCCACGGCGAGGGCGTACGCCCACTCCCCGCACGGGCCGGGCGGCAGCAGCCGCAGCTCGGTGGAGGGGTCCAGGCACTCGACGGCGCCGAGGAGCAGTTCGCCGGTGCCGGGGCCGGTCGGGTAGAGGAGCGAGAACAGATGCCGCTCGGCGGCCGGTCGGTGGATGAGGACCCGGCCGTCGGTCAGGGGGAGGACCTCGGTGCCGGGCTCCTCGGGCTGGTTGGCGGGCAGCGGCACGGCGTACGGCTCGGGACCGTCCAGGGTCCAGCGCTCGGGGAACCAGGCGTCGTCCCCGGCGAGGGCGAGACGTGCCCCGTAGCTCCCGTCCGCGGTGATCACGCAGCCGGGCGGTGACGCGGACCGCGTCCGCGCCCCGTCGCCCAGGGCGCCTTCCTCGCTGTCGTCGTGCCCCTGTCCCGCCTCGTTCCCGTGGCCCGTCGTGGGGGATGGGGATGCGCAGGCCGTCATCGTTCGATCACCTCCGGCCACGAAGCTAGTTTTCGCACGCACAGACGTGGGACAACCGGGCTTCCCCTTCACACATAAGGGTGCTCGTCCCGCGATTCACCTGAGGGAACGGCGAGACATGTGCTGACGACAGCCTCCGGGGGCGCGGACGGACGCCCGGGGAGCGGGTCGCGACGGGGGCGGGGAGCGTCCGGCGAGGCGGGTGGGGAGCGGACGGCGAGGCGGGCGGGGAGAGGTGGGCGCGGCGGCCGGGGCGGCGGGGGCGCGGCGGGGCCCGGTGGGCGGACGTCCCGGGGGCTGGTCAAGTGACCCGTGGCCGGTCGGGGACGGCAGTGGTGCAGGTAGCCTTTGTCCGTGCCCCGTCTGTCTGAAGTCATCGCCGAGCTCGACGCCCTCTGGCCGCCCGCGAGGGCCGAGGGGTGGGACGCGGTCGGCACGGTCTGCGGCGACCCCGACCAGGAGGTCACCCGGGTGCTGTTCGCGGTCGACCCGGTGCGGGAGATCGTCGAGGAGGCGGTCGAGCTGGGGGCGGACCTGCTGGTCACCCACCATCCGCTGTATCTGCGTGGCACGACGACCGTGGCGGCGTCCACCTTCAAGGGCCGCGTCGTGCACACCCTCATCAAGAACGACATCGCCCTGCACGTCGCCCACACCAACGCGGACACCGCGGACCCGGGGGTCAGCGACGCCCTCGCCGGGGCGCTGGACCTGCGGGTCGTACGGCCCCTCGTGCCGGACGCCACCGATCCCGCCGGGCGGCGCGGTCTCGGCCGCGTCTGCGAGCTGGACCACCCGCTGACCGTGCGGGAGCTGGCCGCGCGGGCCGCCGAGCGGCTGCCCGCCACCGCGCAGGGCATCCGGGTCGCCGGCGACCCGGAGGCGCCGGTCCGCACGGTCGCCGTCAGCGGCGGCTCCGGCGACAGCCTCTTCGACGCCGTACGCGCGGCCGGTGTAGACGCGTTCCTCACCGCGGACCTGCGCCACCACCCCGCCTCCGAGGCCGTCGCCCGGACGACGGAGGCCGACGCCACCCCCCTCGCGCTGCTCGACGCGGCGCACTGGGCCACCGAATGGCCCTGGTGCGAGCTGGCCGCCGCCCAGCTCGACGAGATCTCCGACCGGAAGGGATGGGACCTGCGCGTCCACGTCTCGAAGACGGTCACCGACCCCTGGACCGCCCACGCGGCGTCCACCACCGCCACCGAGAACCTGGGAGCCCCCAACTGAACGCCGCGCCCGCCGACCAGATCCGACTCCTCGACGTCCAGGCCCTCGACGTACGCCTCCAGCAGCTCGCGCACAAGCGGAGGTCGCTGCCCGAGCACGCCGAGATCGAGTCGCTCACGAAGGACCTCACCCAGCTGCGGGACCTCCTCGTCGCCGCGCAGACCGAGGAGAGCGACACCGCCCGCGAGCAGACCAAGGCCGAGCAGGACGTGGACCAGGTGCGCCAGCGCGCCACCCGCGACCAGCAGCGCCTGGACTCCGGCGCGGTCAGCTCCCCGAAGGACCTGGAGAACCTCCAGCGCGAGATCGTCTCCCTCGCCAAGCGGCAGGGCGACCTGGAGGACATCGTCCTGGAGGTCATGGAGCGCCGGGAGTCCGCGCAGGAGCGGGTCGCCGAGCTGACCGAGCGGGTCGGCGCAGTCCAGGGCAGGATCGACGACGCGACCGCCCGCCGGGACGCCGCCTTCGAGGAACTCGACGGCGAGGCCGCCTCGGTGACCAAGGAACGCGAGGTCATCGCCGCGTCCGTCCCCGCCGACCTCCTCAAGCTGTACGAGAAGCTCCGCGAGCAGCAGGGCGGCATCGGCGCGGCCAAGCTGTACCAGCGCACCTGCCAGGGCTGCCGCCAGGAGCTGGCCATCACCGAGCTGAGCGAGATCCGCAAGGCCGCGCCCGACACGGTCGTCCGCTGCGAGAACTGCCGCCGCATCCTGGTGCGCACCTCGGAGTCGGGTCTGTAGCCGGGACCGGCGGCGGCGCTGGTCGACAAGCCAAGAGGCAGGTGTGGTGCGGGAGTTCATCGTCGAGGCCGACGGGGGGTCCCGGGGCAACCCGGGGCCCGCGGGCTACGGTTCGGTCGTCCTCGACGGGGCGACGGGGGAGCCGCTGGTGGAGGCCGCCGAGTACATCGGGGTCGCCACGAACAACGTCGCCGAGTACCGGGGCCTCATCGCGGGCCTGAAGGCGGCGTACGCGCTTGACCCGACGGCGACCGTCCGCGTCCGCATGGACTCCAAGCTCGTCGTGGAGCAGATGTCGGGCCGCTGGAAGATCAAGCACCCCGACATGAAGCCGCTGGCCGCCGAGGCCCTGCGGGTCTTCGCACCCGGTCAGGTCACCTACGAGTGGATCCCGCGCGACCGCAACAAGCACGCCGACCGGCTCGCCAACGAGGCGATGGACGCCGGGAAGCGTGGCGAGCAGTGGTCGCCGGCCGCGTCCACGGCGGACCTCGACACCCGCGCGACCCGGCGGGGGACGGGGGCTGCCGCGTCCGCCGCCGTGCCCGAGCCGTCGGGCCCGCCCGGGGACGCGACCGCGGGCGCGGCCAGGGCGAGGGCCGCGCTGGCGGGGGCGCGGGGCGAGACCGGCTACGGGAGAGAGGCGGGTGGGGCGGGCGCCCCTGCGGCTGCCGCTGCCCCTACCAGTGCCGATGCCCCTGCCTCTGCCAATGCCGCTGCCGCTGCCGCTGCCGCTGCCTCTGCCTCTGTCGCGAAGAGGATCGCGTCGAGCGCCGACGTCCGCGCCGCGAAGAACGTCGCCTCCGTCGCCCCCGATCTCGGTACCCCCGCGACCTTCGTGCTGCTCCGGCACGGGGAGACGCCCCTGACACCCCAGAAGCGGTTCTCGGGGAGCGGCGGCTCCGACCCGTCCCTCTCCGACGTCGGCCGCCACCAGGCGGAACGGGTCGCCGCCGCGCTGGCCCTCCGGGGGACGATCCAGGAGGTCGTGTCGTCGCCGCTGGCCCGCTGCCGGGAGACGGCGCAGATCGTCGCGGCCCGCCTCGGACTGGGCGTGACCGTCGAGGAGGGGCTGCGGGAGACCGACTTCGGCGCCTGGGAGGGGCTCACCTTCGGCGAGGTGCGGGAGCGGTACCCCGACGACATGAACGCCTGGCTCGCCTCGCCGGACGCGGAGCCCACCGGCGGCGGCGAGAGCTTCGGGGCGGTTGCCCGCCGGGTCGCCGCCACCCGCGACCGGCTGACCGAGGCGCACCGGGGCCGCACGGTGCTGCTCGTCAGCCATGTCACCCCGATCAAGACCCTGGTCCGCCTGGCTCTCGGCGCACCCCCCGAGTCGCTGTTCCGCATGGAGCTGTCGGCGGCCTCGTTGACGGCCCTGGCGTACTACGCCGACGGCAACGCCACGCTCCGCCTCCTCAACGACACGTCACATCTGCGCTGAGCAGGTCGTCGCGCATGCCGCGATGCCGTTCCGGTGCGGGGAGCCGGTGGGGTCCGGTGCGGGTCCGGTTCGGGGAGCCGTTGGGTCCGGTGCGGGCTTCGGTGCCCGTCAGTGCACCTCGGTCACCAGCACGTCCAGCGTCCACGCCTTCCCGGCCCCGGCCGGAGGCTCCACCTCCACCACGTACCCGAGGTCCCGCAGCGCCTCCACCAGGTGCGCCGGGTCCTTCGGCGCGGCACCGGCCGACAGCAGACTGCGGACGATGCGGCCCTTGGTCGCCTTGTTGAAGTGGCTGACCACCTTCCGGGTCGGCGCGTGCAGCACCCGTACCGTCGCCGTGCGCCCGGCGATCTCGCCCTTCGGCTTCCACGCGGAGGCGTACGCCGAGGACCGCAGATCCAGGACGAGCCCACCGCCGGCCGCCTCGGGGAGCGCCGACGCCATCGGTGTACGCCAGTGCGTGCCGAGCGCGCCCACGCCGGGCAGTTTCACGCCCATCGAGCAGCGGTACGACGGGATGCGGTCCGTGACGCGGACGGCGCCCCACAGCCCGGAGAAGACCAGCAGCGAACGCGCCGCCCGCTGCTTCGCGGCGGTGTCGAGGGAGGCGAGGTCGAGGGCGTCGTACAGCACGCCGGTGTAGATCTGGCCGGCCGGGCGCGCCCCCGCCGTCCGCAGCTCCGCGTTCTTGGCGACCTCGCCGCGCAGCCCCTCGCTCAGGCCGAGCACCTCGCGGGCCTTGTCCTCGTCGCCCGCGCACAGCTCGACCAGCTCACCGAGCACGGCCTCCCGCGCCTGGTTCAGCGCCGGGAGGGAAAGGGACTCCAGCTTCAGCGGAGCGCCACCCGCTGAGGGGGCCTTTCCTTCGGACGGGGGCAGCAGGACGAGCACGGGTACTCCTTCGGATAGGGCTCCGCGACAGCGTACGGGGTGCGCGCCGGACGTCCGGCCACCCGGCCACCCGATCGGCCGGCCCGCGGCGGGCCCTCGCCGGCACGTTTCGTCGGTATGTCGGCTCCTGTGCCGAGGCGGGGACCCGGTCGGCCCGCACACGGCCTTTGTCGGCATGCCGTCCTGGCCGCCCCGCCCTAGGCTCGACGCATGCCCCGCCGCCACCTCCGCGTCCTGGGCGCCCCCGAGGCACCCCTGCGGGCGGCCCTGCGCGCGCTCCGCGGTGAACTCGGTGTGCCCGACGCCTTCCCGCTCCAGGTCCTCGTCGAGGCGGAGCACGCCGCGAAGTCGCCCCGGCTCCCGTCGTACGACGCCACGGACATCCCCCTGTTCACCGTCGACCCGCCCACCTCCACCGACCTCGACCAGGCGATGCACCTGTCCCGCCGTCCGGGCGCGGTCGGCGGCCGGGGCTACCGGGTCCGGTACGCCATCGCCGACGTCGCCGCGTTCGTCACCCCCGGCAGCGCACTCGACGCGGAGACCCACCGCCGGGCGACGACCCTGTACTTCCCCGACGGCAAGGTCCCCCTCCACCCCGCCTGCCTCTCCGAGGGCGCCGCCAGTCTCCTCCCGGACCACACCCGCCCGGCGGTGCTGTGGACGCTGGACCTCGACGCGGACGGCCGTACCGTGGGCATCGACGTGCGCCGGGCCCTCGTCCGCAGCCGCGCCAAGCTCGACTACGCGTCCGTACAGAAGGAGATCGACACGGGCACCGCCGAGGAACCCCTCGCCCTGCTCAAGGAGATCGGACACCTGCGGGAACGCCTGGAGGTGGAACGCGGCGGCATCTCCCTCCACGTCCCCGAACAGGAGATCGTCGAACGGGACGACATCGGCGGCCGTGAGACCCCGGGGGCGTACGCGCTCGAACTCGCCTACCGGGCGCCCCTCCCCGCCGACACCTGGAACGCCCACATCTCCCTGCTCACCGGCATGGCCGCCGCGGAGCTGATGCTCGGCGGCGGCACCGGGATCCTCCGCACGCTGCCCGCCGCCCCGGACGGCGCCGTCGGCCGGCTCCGCCGCACCGCGACGGCGCTGCGCATCGACTGGCCGCACCACGTCTCGTACGCGAGCCTGGTCCGCGCCCTCGACCCGCACGAACCCCGCCACGCCGCGTTCCTCCAGGAGTGCACGACCCTGCTGCGCGGCGCCCACTACACGGTCTTCCGCGACGGCGCCCTCCCCGGCATCACCACGCACTCCGCCGTCGCCGCGCCCTACGCCCACTGCACGGCCCCGCTCCGCCGCCTGGTCGACCGCTACACCGCGGAACTCTGCCTCGCCACGGTCGCCGGCACCCCGGCCCCCGCGTGGGTCCTGGCCGCCCTCGACCCCCTCCCGGACGAGATGTCCGGGGGCAGCCGCCTGGCGGGCCGCGTGGAGCGCGAGTGCGTCGACCTCGTGGAGGCCGCGCTGCTCGGCGACCGGGTCGGCGAGGTCTTCGACGGCTGGGTGGTGGACGTCGAGGAGGAGCGGAACGGCAGGGGCGAACCGACCAGTGGGATCGTCCAGTTGGAGTCCCCGGCGGTCATCGGTCGCGTCGACGCCCGGGACGGCACACCGCTCCCGCTGGGGGAACGGCTGCGTGTACGGCTCACCCAGGCCGAGCCGGGAGTGGCGAAGGTCCGCTTCGTACCGGCGTGACGTCGCCCCCGGCCCGGCGGAGCCGGTCGATCTCGCGCACGAGCACCTCCGCGTCGTCGGCGTGGAACCGCACGAGCCGGACTGCCCTGGGGCGTCCGAGGAACGTCAAGTACTGGGCGTCGTGGGACAGTTCGAGGGTGACGGTGGTCCGCGAGCCGCTCTCCAGGCTCAGCTCCCCGTCCTTCCTCTCGTGCGTCAGGCACAGCTCGCGGCGGACCGAGGAGACGGCCGCGAGCGGGACGAGGAGGTCCACGGAGGCGAAGCGGCGCAGCCGCAGCGCGGTGTCGGTGAGGACGTGGGGCCGGGTCACCGAGGCGGCGTGCAGTCCGGCGACGACCAGGACCGTGTAGAGGTCGAGGACGAGGAAGACCAGGTGGGCCGTCGGATGTCCGCTCAGCAGCACGGACACGGTCACCGTCTCGACGACGCACACGAAGCCGAGGCCGAGCATCATCGCGCCCTGCCCGCGCGCGTACCCGAAGGCCCGCCCCTCACCGACCCCGTGCGGTCGCCGCGCCATCCACCGGAACAGGGAGGCGAGCAGCAGGAGTTCATGCCGGACGAGGGCCCGGCCGACCCGGTGGGCACCGCCCAGGAACGCGGGCGTCGACTTCCGCGCCCCCCGTGCCCCCTGTGTCCCCTGCGTTTTTGGTGTCTCCGGTGTCTCCGGTGTCCTCGGTGGGTTCATCGTCGGTCCTCCGTGAGTATCCGGAACGTGCGGCGGACGGCCTCCGCCTGGGCTGGAGCGAAGTCGGCGAAGAAGGCCCGCAGGAAGCCACTGCCGCCGCCGTCGCCGCGGGTGTCGGAACCGCCGGTGCCGGTGCCGGTGCCGAGCCCGAGGTACTGGTCGAGGTCGGGTGGGATCAGCTCGGCGGGGATCAGGTCGGCGAGGAGCCGGGCCGCCTCGTCCACACGAGGGTCGTCGAGGCCGGCGCCGTCGAGGTCGTCGAGCAGCGCGTACGCGTCGTGGGCCCGTTCCACCGCGCCGGGGGTCGCCACCATGGCCTCCAGCCCGGCCAGCAGCTCGGCCCGGGCCTCCGGGGACGCCGTCGTCTCCAGGAGCACGAACACCTCCCGGTCCTTGGCGGCCATGGGGGACTCGGGCAGCACGGATCCGAACCTCCCGAAGAGGGAGGCGAGTTCGGGCGAGACGGGTCCCTCCGCGGGCAGCCGCCCGAGCCGCGCGTCCTCGATCAGGACCCGCAGCCGGGCGCGCCGCTCGCGGAGCGCCGACTCCTGCCGCGCGAGGTCCTCGTCCAACTCGGCCAGTACCTCGACGAGTTCGCGCCCGGCGTCGTCGGCCAGCACGTCCCGCACCTCGGCCAGCCCGAGTCCCAGCTCCGTCAGCCGCCGGATCCGCGCGAGCACGACGGCGTGGCGCAGGGTGTAGTCCCGGTACCCGTTCGCCCGCCGCTCCGGCTCCGGCAGCAGCCCCAGGTGGTGGTAGTGCCGCACCGCCCGAGTGGTCACCCCGACGGTCGCGGCCAGCTCTCCGATCCGCATGGCACCAGTAGAAACGTTGACGTCGCGGCAGGGTCAAGCCGCACGGGACGGGCCGACGCCCGACGGGCAGCGCCCTCGTGCGCCACGATCGAGAGAACGGTCCCCGATCTCACGGCCAGGTGATCAGCCTGGGCCTGGGTGACGCCCGCTCCCTGGCGGAGGTGGCGCTCACGGTGATCGGCTACGCCACGGCTCCGCTGATCACGGCCCGCCATCTGAAGCAGGCCCCGACGCTGGCTCTGACAGCCCCGGCGCTGCTCCTGTCGGCGCTCGTCCACGCCCCCGCGGCGGCCCTGGCCCGGCCGACGACCATGCCATGTCCTCACCCTCGGTCCTCGCCTCCCTGGCGGGCCTGGGCGTGATCTGCACGGCGTCCGCGTTCGTGGTCTTCCTGGAACTGATCCGCGAGGTCGGCCCCACGAGGACGACGGTCTTCACGTACGTCAACCCGGCGGTGGCGGTGGCGGCGGGCGCGCTCTTCCTGGACGAGCGCCTGACGGGGACGGTGCTATCGGCGTTCGCCCTGATCCTGGCGGGCCCGTTCCTGGCGACGGCGGCGTCGGCGCCGAGGCGGACGGAGCGGACAGGGGAAAGGGGGCCGACGCCGCCGCGGCCGACACCGCCCGGACCGAGGCGCCCCGGCCGCCCGGTACCATGGTCCACACGGCAGACGAGCCGGGCGGACGGCCGCGTGGAGTCCCCCTAGGGGGGCTTCCCGAGGAACGTCCGGGCTCCACAGGGCAGGGTGGTGGCTAACGGCCACCCGGGGTGACCCGCGGGACAGTGCCACAGAAAGCAGACCGCCGGGGACCTCGGTCCTCGGTAAGGGTGAAACGGTGGTGTAAGAGACCACCAGTGCCCAGGGTGACCTGGGCAGCTAGGTAAACCCCACCCGGAGCAAGGTCAAGAGGGGCCGCTGTAGAAGGCGGCCCTGCGCGGACGTTCGAGGGCTGCCCGCCCGAGTCCGCGGGTAGACCGCACGAGGCCGGTGGCAACACCGGCCCTAGATGGATGGCCGTCTCCCCGGCCGCCGCGAGGCGACCGGGTGACAGAACCCGGCGTACAGCCCGACTCGTCTGCCGCCCTGTATTTCCGCAGGTCAGATGCCGTGTGCACTGCTGAGCGAACCCTCGGGGTCGAATCCGGGGCGAATCTCCGCAACGGGCATCGTCGTTTCCGTCCGCTGCCCGTGCCGCATGTTCGGGCATTCCGGATGTCAGACGCGGTCCGGTGTCGCTCCGGAGGGGGACATCTCACATGCTGATGCGGTCGGAGGTACATGTGCGAGATGTCTTCTCGCCGACGAGCTTCTTTTGAACTCGATCACCGATGGTGCGTCCGGCGGCGGACCCTGTTGGAGGTGATCACTGGCGAGAGCGTCTCGCTGACCATCCTGCGGGGAACGAGCGGCTGATGGCCGAGCTGTGCCTGGCGGGTGTCATCCGTGGCCGGCGCCGCCGCACCACGGTCCCGGAGCCGTCGGCACCCCGGCCGCCGGACCTGGTCGACCGCGACTTCACCGCCTCGCGGCCGCGAACCACATGCGAACCGAGCTCCCGCTGGACGCAGTGGAGATGGCGCTGTGGAGGCGGAGGATCAAGACTCGGGGCAGCTCACGTTCCGTCTGTACCCGGTGCGTCGATGCCCAGCGACACCAATCGCAGGTCGGCTTCGGACCTCGCCACGGAAACATGGTGTCCGGGCTGTCCAGGCGCGATCCATTCCGTCAGCCTTTCAAGGTAGGCCCGCACCGTCACGCCCTCTGCTGCGGCTGCCGCCGCCAAGCGGTCGTACGTGGCGGTCGAGACACGAAGGTCCCTCTCAGGCATCGGTCGGCTGCCTCCCTTCGGACAGCAGGTCGAGCAGTTCCTCCGCCCACGACGGGTCGTAGCGGTCGAGGCGGGGCACGCCCCCCTTGTCGGGATCGCCGGTCCACTGGACGTGGGCGCCGGGGTTGTGGACCGCGTACCCGCCGGGCGCGAACAGGTGAGGGCTGCCCTGGATGTGAGGCCCCTGGGCGACGCGGAACTGCTCGTACACCTCCGCGCGGCCGGCACCGCGCTCGAGAGCGCGGGCCAGGGCCTGTTCGTCGACGTGCTCACACCCCGCGGCGACGTCGAGGATCTCGGGGAGAATGCTGACGCACCGGCTCTCGACGTAGAACGCGTGGCGCAGTCCGGCGTCCAGTTCGTCGCTCCCGCGCAGGCCACCGACGGACGGGTCCTTCGCGGCTTGGACGGCTTCCATCGCGGGCAGCATCGTCGAGGGGTAGTCGTACTCCCGCCCGGCCCACAGACGCCAGCCGAGGTCGGGTCGGTGAGCGGAGATCACCACGATCTCGGGCTCCACGATGAACTTGGGCGTGGGCTGGTGGTTGAACAACTCCAGCGGGAAGGCCCGGTGGTCGATCAGGAGATCCTGCTCCCGCGCTCGGGCCGCGGTGCGCAGCGTGTGCAGGGCGAGGGTGGCCCAGGGGCACCCCGGATCGGACCAGACGGTGACGGATCGTGGTGCCGGGGCAGTGCTCATGGTGTCCTCCTCGGTGGCGGGACCACACCGGGGTCCCCGACGTGTGTGTCGCGTTGTCAAATCCCATGGTGACGCGCGTGCGGTGCCCGGTGCCCGATGCCGGCGCTACTTCGTCAAGTCGCCCTGCAGCGGGCTCCGCAGAGATGCCCGCCGACCGGGACGGTGGTCCGGACACCGTCCGAACCGTGCGCTCCGGACAGGGATTTCCCGTGGAGAGGGAGGCGGTGGTGGCCCGGCCACCACCGTCCGCCACAAGTCCTGTGCTCTGCGTACCTGGGAAGGGAACCCTGCCTGGCGCACATTGAACGGGCAGCCCTTCGGATCGTCTTCGTCTACTCCCGATGGAGGGTCCGTTCATGAGTGTGGTCGCGCTGAGCCCTGACCAAGCACAGAGTCCGATCACGCACGAGCCGTCGTACGCACCTTCGTGCAAGGTGTCGCTGACGGAAATGTGTTCACTGCTTTTCGCCTCTCTGCCCCGCAGCGACCAACGTCGCAAGGGCATGGAGTACATACGTGGTCTGCTGGAGGTGAGAGGACGCAAGTCGATACGCAACATCGCCACGCTTGTCGGTGGAGAGGCGACGGAACAGAGTCTGCACCACTTCATCAGCGACTCGAGCTGGGAATGGGGACCGGTGCGCCGGGCACTGGCCCGGTACACGGTGAGCGCGGTCCCACCACAGGCTTGGGTGGTGCGGCCCATGGTCATCCCGAAGGCAGGGCGGCACTCCGTCGGAGTGGAGCGGCGCTTCTTCCCGGAGCACGGGCAGATGCTCAACGCCCAGCAGGCCGTGGGCGTATGGGCGGTCGGTGAGGATGCGAGCGTGCCGGTCAACTGGCGGCTGCAGCTCTCCCCGGCCTGGCTCGCCGAGGAGCGCCGGCGCCGCGCGTCCATACCGGACGACGCGTCGGCGGAGACCCTCGGCGAATGCGCGCTCCGGGCCTATCTGGAGACCGCGGCCTGGCGACTGCCGTCCCGCCCCCTGGTGATGGACGCCCGCGGCGGTGACATCACCTCGACGGTGTCGCAACTCCTCGACCGGGGCATGCCGATGATGCTCAGGGTGGACGACTCCCTGCGGCTCTCGGTGCGGGACCCCGCGCTGAAGGGCTTCGGCGCCACCCCCAGGCCGGTGCGCCAGATCATGAACGCGAGCCGGGGCCTGCAGCGGCCGGTGGTGTGGCCGGGCGACGGCGCGGGGACGGCCAGGTGCTCCGGGCTCGTCACCGCCGTACACGTGGCGCTGCCCGCCCCCGCGGGCCGGCCGGCCCCCCGCGGGCACGGTGACCTGCTCCTGCTGGGGCTGGGGAACAACGACGGGCGCCGGCCGCGGGAGGTGTGGCTGACCGACCTGACGTCGGTTCCGCCCGCGTTCCTGATGCGGCTGCGGGGGATGATCCCCCGGGTCGACCAGGACCTTGCCCGCAGAGCGGGCCAGGTGGGGATCCGCGACTTCGCCGGACGCTCCTACCGCGGCTGGCACCGCCACGTCACCCTCGCGTCCGCCGCGCACGCCCTGGCGGCCCTGGGCGACACCGACGACGCCGAACTCGGCTATGCGTCCTGATCCCCGGCTGTGTCGCCGCCCGGCTCGTCGCGTTCCCGCAGCACACGCCGTATCCGGGACATCCGGAGCGCGAGCTGGATCTCCAGGGCGCGTTCGGGCTTCTGCCAGTCCGAGCCGATCAGTTCACCGATGCGTTCCAGACGGCGGGCCACGGTGTTGGGGTGCACGTGGAGCTGCTCGGCCGCGTACGTGGGACTGCCGCCGTTGTCGAAGTAGGCGTCCAGAGTGCGCATCAGTTCCGTCAGCCGCTGCTCGTCGTAGTCGAGTACGGCCCCTATGGTGCCTTGGATGAACCTTTCGGCGTCCACCTGGTCCGACAGCAGCAGCCCCAGGAACCCCAGCTGGTGAGTCGAGGCGGAGGTTCCTGTGGCGCCCAGGGCGGTCATCGCGTCGAGGCAGCGTGCCGCATCCCGGTACCCGTGGAGGACCGCACCGGGGTCCGACACGGGTCCGGAGCCGCTGACCGTGGGCGGACTGCCGGGCAGGGACGACAGCTCGTCGTGCACCGTCCGGGCCGCGGTGCCCGGGTCGGTGCCCGGCAGCAGCAGCACGATGTCGCCGTTGTGCGTCGTCTGGAGCCCGTTCAGACGGCGTGCGCATGTCGACGCCCGGGTCACCGCGTGTGCCTGCGCGCCCCCTTCGAGGCGGGCGATCACGACGACGTGCGGCTGATCGAGACCGATGCCCAGCCGGCGGGCGCGCCGCTCCAGCAGATCCCGGGGGCGGGGCCCACTGATCAGCAGGTCTTCGAGCAGTTCGTCCCGGAGCTGCTCCTCCACGGCCGCGCCCCGGCCCTCCTGGAGAGACAGCAGCACCGCGACGACGCGCGCCACGTACCGCAGGAGGTCCGCGGTGTCGCCGGTCAGGGCCGGACCGGCCTGGACGTACAAGGCGCCTAGGTGGTGACTGCCGGCGAGGACCGGCACGGACCAGATGCCGTCCTGCAGAAGGGCGGGCGCGGGATCCAGCAGGACACCGGTGGCCTTCGTGGCGCGGGCGAACTCCTCGCCGCGCTCGGACAGGTCACCGGCCGCGGCGATCGTCGTACCGTCCGGGCCGCACAACAGCACCGGAGCACCCAGTCTGACGTGGAACTCCTCCACCAGCAGCTGCGGGTCACAGCCGTCGAGCACCAGGGAGAGCAACGCCCCTTGGGCCTTGGCGAGCCCGCGTGCGTCGGCCAGGTCCGCCTCGGCGCGCGACAACTGGTCCCGCAGGGCCGACATCGCCGCGAGTGTCTCGTCCAGGTACACGGCCCGTGACAGCGCCACACCGCCGATCTCGGCGAGCATGTTCGCCAGCGCTATCTCGTCCGCGGAGAAGTGCCGCACACTGCGGTCCGCCACGTGCAGCGATCCGGCGAAGGCGGTGCCCCGGCTCAACGGCACGGCGAGCACGGCGTGCAGTCCCTCGGCGCCGATCCACTGATCGAGCTCGGCGGAGTGCCGGAAACTGTCGTCCGTCAGGTAGTCGGAGGTCCACAGTGGCGCGCGGTGTGCCAGTACTGCGGCTGCGAGCCCGGTTCCCTCCGGTAATCGCAGCCGCGTGTTGAGCATCGTGACGTGACCGTCGAGCGAGTGCAGCCGGAGCGCCCCGTCGTCGGCTGCTGGCAGGGTGACCCACGAGACGTCGACGCCGAGCAGCAGCCGCGCCCGGCGCGTGATGATCTTGAGAGTGTCCTCGACCGTGTGCGGGCTCGCCAGATCGGAGGCCGTGTCGACGAGCGTGGCGAGGGAGGCGCTCCGCTGCTGACGACGCTCGAGCCGGGCCTGGATGCCCAGAGCCAGCCGTTTGATCCGTTCCACCGTGCGCAGGTCGCCGCCGGTCACGCCCTGTCTTCGTGCCTCCTCGACCACGGCTTCGAACCGGTTCGCCGACCCTTCACCGGCCAGGAGGTCCAGCAAGGCGAGCACAGCCGTCACCGCTTCGTACTTCGTCCCCGACACGACGCCCTCCGGTGTCTCGATTCCCAACCGCCGGCAGTGACGGTGCACGAGGCCGAGTGGCACGGGTCGCAGCTCCACCGGTGCAACGGGGAGGACACCCGTGTGCATTCCGCGAGCCGAGAGCCGAGAGCCTCTCTTCCTACGTGGTGACCTGGTGGCTTGCGGACCGCCACGATGGCCGCCAAGCAGGCTCACGGCTCGCTGTCCCTGGCGAACCCCCATGGAAATTATGCCAGTTGACGGCTCTGGGAAACGGGGTGTGTGCCGTCACACCCGTGTGGTGTGACGGCACACCCGGATCGGGGCTGCCGGCGTCAGAGCGACAGGAGCGAGACGATGGCAGGGCCGAAGGCGGCACCGAGGAGATAGGCGAGGTTGAACAGGCCGATGGCCGGAGGGCGTTGGTCGTCGGGGACGGCCGAGGCGGCGCGCACTGCGAACGCTCCCTGGCCCGAGGCCGCCGCGATCGAGGTCAGGGCCTGGGCGGCCAGCAGGACCGCGGCGGATGTGCCGACGACTGCCAGCACCGTTCCCGCGAGGGCGAGACCCACCAGCGCGGTGATCACGACCCGGTGCCCTGTCCGCGCCGAGACCGCCACGACGAACCAGGAAAGTGCACCGCCCAGCAGCAGCGGCCACACCATGGCGACGCCGATCTCACTGGTGGACCACGACGTGTGATCCTCCAGCCGCTCCGGAATCGCGTACATCATGCCGAAGTTGACCACCGCCAGGCACAACGCGAGGCCCGCTGAGACCAGGAAGCCCGGGTTGCGGACCAGGACGGCGGGGACGAAGCCCCGCGGCCGCGCGCGCACCTGGGCCGCCAGCGCTCCCGCCGCGAGGACGGAGCACACGCCGGCCACCAGAGGCGTGTGCGGCACGAACACGAACGCGGTGACCAGCGCGGTCAGCAGCACCGCGCCCAAGGGGTCGAACGGTTCCCGCCCTGCGGGAGCGCCGTGCCCGCACCGGGCCGCCGCGAAGGGCACGGCCACCGCGCTCAGCACCGGCAGCGCCAGGGCGGCCTGCCAGGACAGCACGTCGTTGACGAGGGAACCGGCCAGCGGCGCCGTCGAACCCACCACGGCGAGCGAGGCGGTGACCAGTCCCATGGCGCGGGCCGAGCCGGCCAGGCTCATGGCCGTCGCCGTGAGGCCGGCCGTGCCGAGACCCATCAGCGCGGTGCCCAGGACGAGGACCGGCAGGACGGGTATGCCGGCCACCAGACCCGCCCCCAGCAGGACGAGCAGACCGCACACGGTGAGCGCGCTGCGCGCCCCGCGGCGGTCCAGCAGCCCGGCCAGCAGCGGCGTTCCGACGGCTATGCCCCAGCCGAACGCGGTCACCGTCCAGGTGGCGGCCCCGGTCGAGACGCCGAGGTCCTTCGCGGCGTCGTCCAGGACCAGGGCGGGGCCCGCGATGCCGAAGGACAGCGGGCCGGCCATGAGGGCCAGCCAGAGGGCCGCGGGTCCGCGGAACGGGTCGCGGGTGTCGGTTGCTTGAGGTTTTCTGCCCGGCGCGGCGGGACCCGGGGCGCCGGACTCGGCGAGTGAGTTGCTCATCTGTGCTCCCTGAGCGGTCGGTCGTCGCTGGACCACCCTGGCCCGGTCCGGCGTGCAGCCCTTCGGGGGAGAAGGCGCCTGCCGGGCCAGGGAGTCGGGGATGGGGGCAGGAGGGAAGCGGGGCGGGGCGGGCCGGGCGCCGACCGGGAGCCCCGCTGCCGCCTGCCCGGGGGATCAGCCGTCCAGTGTCGGGTAGTCGGTGTAGCCCCGGTGGTCGCCTCCGTAGAAGGTCTCCGGGTCCGGCGTGTTGTAGGGGCCGCCGGCCTTGATCCGCGCCGGCAGGTCGGGGTTGGCGAGCCACAGCGAGGCGATGCTCACCGCGTCGCACAGGCCCTCCGCCAGGACCGCCTCGGCGGCCTCGGGCGTCACCGCGGCCTCCTCGCCCGTGGCGTGCGGGTTGAGGATGAGGACGCCCGGCCACTCGCGCCGGATCAGCTTCGTGATGTCACGGCCGCCGAACTCCATCAGGTGGACGTAGGCCAGGTTGAGCGGCGCCAGGGCGCGGATCAGGGCCTCGTACAGCGCGGCGGAGTCGCTCTCCTCGATGCCGTTGGCCGTGTTGGCGGGGGAGAGGCGGATGCCGACCCGCTCGGGGCCGATCGCGTCGCTGACCGCCTGGGCGACCTCGACGGCGAAGCGGATGCGGTTGTCGATGCTGCCGCCGTAGGCGTCGGTGCGCAGGTTGGTGTTGTCGGCGAGGAACTGGTGGATCAGGTAGCCGTTGGCGCCGTGCAGTTCCACACCGTCGAACCCGGCGTCCATCGCGTACTTGGCGGCGGAGATGTGGTCCTCCACCGCACGGGCGATGTCCTCCAGGTCCATGGCCTTGGGCGTGGGGTGGTCCAGCATGCCCTCCGGCGTGTACATCCGGCCGCCCGAGGCCACCGCCGAGGGAGCCAGCGGCAGCGCGCCGTCGGGGTAGAGGCTCGGGTGTCCGATGCGGCCCGAGTGCATGATCTGCACGAAGATCCTGCCCTGCCGCTCGTGCACCGCGTCGGTCACCCGACGCCATGCCTCCACCTGCTCGGGCGTGTGCACGCCCGGTGTGTCGATGTATCCCTGCCCGATCACGCAGGGCTGCGTGCCCTCGGTGATGATGAGGCCCGCTCCGGCGCGCTGTCCGTAGTAGTCGGCCGCCAGCGGGGTCTGTACGCCGTCCCTGGCCCGGCTGCGCGTCATCGGCGCCATGACGAGCCGGTTGGGCAGCGTCAGCTTGCCCAGGGGCAGCGGTTCGAAGAAGTGGCTCACAATCTCCTCCATCGGGGAACCGGCTTGTTCCACACCGTAGGAAGGGGGGAGGTCAGGCCGAATCAGTAAGATTTCTTAAACCGGATACGTACGTCGGCACGGCTTGCCTACCGGTGGGCCGCATCACGGGGAGTGGGGGCACCTACGTGCTGTACGGCAGGTCCACCGAGCTTGCGGCGCTCGAAGAACTGACCGCCCGGGCCCGTGAGGGACGCAGCGGTGCCCTGGTCCTGCGCGGTGAGGCGGGCATCGGGAAGACAGCCCTGCTCGACCGGGCGGCGCAGTCGGCGTCGGCGTCGGGCATGCGGGTCCTGCGGGTCACCGGGGTCGAGCCGGAGGCGGACCTGGCCTTCGGCGGGCTGGTGCAGCTGCTGTGGCCGGTGCAGGACCGGCTGGACGGGTTACCCGAACCCCAGGCGGACGCCCTGCGGGCGGTCCTCGGGACGGGCCACACCCGGACGCAGGACAGGTTCCTGACCGGCCTGGCCGTGCTCACGCTCCTGGCGGACCTGGCCGAGCAAGGGCCGCTGCTGTGCCTGGTGGACGACGCCCAGTGGCTGGATCAGGCCACCTCCGACGCGCTCCTCTTCGCCGCCCGCCGGCTCGCCGCCGAGCAGGTGGCCATGGTGTTCGCCACCCGGGACGAGGGGTTCGCCGCCCCCGGGCTCACCGAAGTGCGCCCCTCCCGGCTGGACACCGGCGACGCGGTGAGCCTCCTCGCCGACCTGGGGCTGCCCCCCGCCCTGCGGGACCAGGTCATCGCCGAGTCCGCCGGGAACCCGCTGGCGCTCATCGAGTTCGGCGCCGCGCGCCGCGACGACCCCGGCAGCTTCACGCCCGTGACCGTCGCCGACCGGGTGCTGTCGTCGTACCGCACCCAGATCGCCGCGCTCCCCGAGAAGACGCGGCTGGCGCTGTTGTTCGCCGCGGCCGAGGGGCGGGGTGACCTGCCGCTGCAGATGAAGGCGGCCCGCACGCTCGGCGTGGGTCTGGAGGACCTGGAGGACGCGGAGCGGGCGGGGCTGATCCAGGTGACCGAGAGCACCGTCGTGTTCCGCCACCCGCTGATCGGGACCGCCGCCTACCAGGGAGCCGTACTGGCCCGGCGGATCGCCGTCCACCAGGCGCTGGCCGACGCCGCGGAGGACCCCGACTGCCGGGCCCGCCACCTGCCGCTGGCCACGACCTCACCCGACGACGAGGTCGCCTCCGAACTGGTCGCCGCCGCCGAGCGGGCCGCCGACCGCAGCGCCTACGCCGCCGCCTCGCTCCTGCACCAGCAGGCCGCCCGGCTCACCCCAGACCGCCGCGCCCAGGTCCACCGGCTCACCGATGCCGCGACCTGCGCCCTGAACGCCGGTCACGCCGGCCAGGCCCGGGACCTGGCCGATCAGGCCGAGCGCATGACCCCCGAACCGGAGGACCTGGCCCGGCTCGCCCCCGTGCGGGCCGCCGTGATGTTCGAGTCGGGGGACCAGCGGGAGGCCGCACGCCTGCTGCTGCGGCGGACCCACACGGCCGGCCCCGGCCTCGGCCCCGCCATGCTCCGCACCGGCGCCACGTACGGCTGGTTCGCCGGCGACGCGGACTCCGTGCGGGAGGCCGCCGAGCGGCTGGCGTCCCTCGGGGAGGCCGACCCGATGGTGGAGGGCATGGCCCACCTCGTCGACGACGACTACGCCCGCGGGCTGCCCCTGCTGGCGCGCGCCGTCGCCGCCGGCCAGGACGGCTCGGACGCGGCGCGCACCCGCGCCCTGCACAGCGCGATCCTGCTCGGCGACGATGCCACGGCCATGGAACTGGCCGCGGCCGAGGTGGCCCGCTGCCGCGCGCAGGGCCTCATCGGGGCCCTGCCCCAGGCCCTGCACCTGCTGGCGGAACGCCAGGTGCTCGCCGGGGCCCACCGGGACGCCGAGGCGTCGGTGGCCGAGGCCGTGGAGATCGCCCGCGACACCGGGCTGCGCGAGCGCGTCGCCTGGCTCAACGGCGTTCCCGCCCGGATCGCCGCGATCGAGGGCGACGAGCAGCGCTGCCGCGACCTCATGCGGGACGTCCCCGACGTCGGCCGGGTGGCCGGCGAGAGCGCCCTGAGCCTGCTGGAACTGGCGTGCGGTGACTACGAGGCGGCCCTCGGCCGGCTGGAGACCGCCGTCGGCCCGGGGCCGCAGCGCCACACCGCGATGGCCATGGCCACCGTCGCCGATCAGGTGGAGGCCGCGGTACGGCTCGGGCAGCCCGAGCGCGCGGAGCGGCCGATGCGCGCCTTCGAGGCCTGGGCGCGGGCCGGCCGGCAGCCGTGGGCGCTGGCGGTGGCCCACCGGTGCCGGGCGCTGGTCGACGGGCGCGAGGAGGACTACCGGGAGGCGGTCCGGCTGCACGGACAGGGCCGGCGGCCCTTCGAACGGGCCCGTACGGCGCTGCTGTACGGGGAGTGGCTGCGCAGGGCCCGGCGCCGCAGCGAGGCCCGTGACACGCTCCGGTCCGCCCTGGGGGACTTCGAGCGGCTGCGCGCCGTGCCCTGGGGGGAGCGCGCGCGTGCGGAGCTGCGTGCGGCGGGTGACGCGACGACGGGCGCCAAGGCCACCGCGGAGAACGTCCTCGACCGGCTGACCCCGCAGGAGCTGCAGGTGGTCCGGCTGGCGGCCGACGGCAACAGCAGCCGGGAGATCGCCGCGCAGCTGTTCCTCAGCCCCAGGACCGTCGAGCACCATCTGTACAAGGCCTATCCCAAGCTGGGCGTCGGCTCCCGGCGGGAACTGGCACGTCTCAACCTGGTCTGAACGGCGTGGACCTGACAGAGAACGAGGCGGATCTGACAGAGACGGTTCCGATCTGACAGATCCGCGACGGCGTCCGGGCCGCTCGCGGACGAGGCCGGGGCCTCTTTGCCAGAATCCCTGACCATGATGCGTGCTGCCTACATTGAACAGCTCGGATCTCCGGACGTCATCCGTTACGGTGATCAGCCCACGCCGGAACCGGGGCCGACCGACGTCCTGGTGGACGTCACGGCCGTCTCGGTCAACCACGTCGACACCTTCGTGCGCTCGGGTGCCTGGCGCACCCCGCTCACCTTCCCCTTCGTCATAGGCCGGGACCTCACCGGCACCGTCGCCGCGGTCGGCACCGGAGTCCACCGGTTCCGGCCCGGCGACCGGGTGTGGTGCAACAGCCTCGGCCACGACGGCCGTCAGGGGGCCGCCGCCGAGCGGGTGGTGGTGCCCGTCGACCGGCTGTACCGCCTGCCGGAGGGCGCCGACCCGTACGAGACCGTCGCGCTGGCCCATCCGGCCGCGACCGCCTACCTCGGCCTGTTCACCCACGGGCGGCTCCGCTCCGGTGAGACCGTCGTCGTGGCCGGCGCGGGCGGGAACGTCGGGAGCGCCCTGGTGGTGATGGCCGCCGCCGCGGGCGCCCGGGTCGTGGCCGTCGCCTCCGCGCGGGACGCCGGGTACTGCCGCGGCCTCGGCGCCGACCACGTCGTCGACTACCGGGACCCCGACGTGCCCGGCCGCATCCGCGCCGCCGCCCCGGCCGGTGCCGACCTCTACCTCGACGCCTCGGGCACCAACGACCTGGAGACCGCGGTGGACCTGCTCGCCGGGCGGGGGCGGATCGTGCTGCTCGCCGGACTGCGCTCCCGGCCCGTGCTGCCGGTGGGGCCGCTCTACCTGAGGGACCGTTCCATCCACGGCTTCGCCATCTCGCACGCCACCTCCGGGGAACTCGCCGAGGCCGCCAGCGCCATCAACCGGCTGGTCGCCGACTGCAGCCTCAGGCCCCGGGCCGTCGAGCGGCTGAACCTGAGCGACGCCGCCGAGGCCCACCGCCGGCTGGAGGAGGGCAAGGTGCACGGAAAACTCGTGCTGAGTGTCACCGACGGCACCTGAGGGGAACGGGGCGCACGGCGCCGGTGAAATGCGGGAATTCAGACCTGACAAATGAGAAAGCCGCTCTTTGACCGGCGCCGGGCAGCCTCGACAGAATTCTGCACATGACTCAGTCAATCATCGACACCTCGCCGCTCTTCGAGCTCAAGGCCGAAATTCACATTTCCGCGACCCCGCTCGAGGTCTACTCCGTCGTCAGCGATCTGCCGCGCAGCGCCGAATGGAGCCCCGAATGCCGGGGCGGCACGTGGGTCTCCGGCGAACCGTCCACCGTCGGCGCCGTCTTCCGCGGCGAGAACCTCCGCAGCGAGGACGTCGTCGCCTGGGCGCCCCTGGTGCGCGGCGTCTGGCACACCGAGTGCCGCATCACCGCCGCCGAGCCCGGCCGCACCTTCCAGTGGATGATGCTCACCCACGCCCGCGAGGACCAGGAGAGCATCTGGGGCTTCGACATGGCGCCCGCCGAGGACGGCTCCGTGCTCACCCACCACTTCCGCATGGGCCGCGCCACCGCCGGCATCCACAAGATCGTCGCCGACCTCGACGAGGACGACCGCAAGCGCTTCGTGGCCGACTGGACGGCCAAACTCGAGCAGGACCTCGACGCCACGCTGAAGCGCATCAAGGACGTCATCGAAAAGCGGTGACCATTCCCGGTGAACCGTACGGGAGCCTGAATTCAAACGGCCCGCCGCACGGCTGAGGAACAGTCACGGCGGATGAGAGGGTGGGCAGATGTTTCTCCAGCGCATCGGAAACAAGGGAATTCGGCTGGGCACGCTCTTCGACCGGGCCGCGGCCCGGCACCCGGCGAATCCCGTGATTCTCGACCATGATCTCGACGTCGCTCCGGAGCGCGGGCGCCGCATGACGCTGACGGAGGTCGCCGACCTCGTCGACGACCTGGCCTCCCGGCTGTGGGCGGCCGGCGTCCGGCCCGGGGAGCGCGTGGTCGTCCACAAGACCGACGGGTTCGACATCACGCTCCTGGCCTGCTCCACGGCCAGGATCGGCGCCGTCCCGGTCCTGCTGTCCCCGAAGCTCGACGGCGCCACCGTGTGCGAGCTGGTGCGCCGCGTGGACCGGCCCTACCTGGTGACCGACCAGGACAAGCTGGACCACCACCTGCCCGCCGAGATCTTCGGCCTGGCCCGGCAGGTGCTCCTGGCCTCCGGCAGTCACGACGAGGCCGTCACGCTCGCCTCGCTGGCCGGCTCGACCCGGGTCGCGCCGGTGACCATGCCCCCGGACCACCCGACGCTGGTCACCCACACCTCCGGCACCACCGGAACGCCCAAGCTGGCGGTGCACACCGGGCGCACCTTCCAGGCCCGCTACCGCCCCCAGGGCACGGTGGCCTCCCTGGTGGGCCGCAGCGAACCGGTGGCCATCCACGTGTCCTTCGTGCACTCGCGGATGTTCACCGCCATGCCCATCACGATCCTCCAGGGACACCCGCTGATCATCCTCCGGGACGACGACCCGGAGGTCGTGGCCGAGGTGTTCCGCCAGGCCCCTCCGGGCCTGATAGAGGCGCACCCCAACACGTTCCTGCGCTGGGAGGTGCTGGTCGACGACCCGCGCCGGCCGCTGGCGAACGTGAAGTACTTCAGCAGCACCTTCGACGCCATCCACCCGCGCACCGTGCACCTGATGCTGACCGCGTCCCGCCGCGAGTCACCGCAGTTCGTCCAGATGTACGGGCAGAGCGAGGTCGGCCCGATCGCCGGGCGCACCTACACCAAGAAGCGCGGCGCGGACGCCGACGGCCGCTGCGTGGGTTCCCCGTTCCCCGGCATGACGGGCGTGCGGGTGGTCAGCCGGGACGGCAAGCGGCCCACCAAGTCGAACCCGGGCTACATCGAGGTGCGTTCCGACGGACGGATCGTCACCTACCTCGGTGAGCACGCGCGCTGGGAGAAGCAGGCCGACGGCGAGTGGTGGCGCATGGGCGACCTCGGCTACCGCACCAAGTGGGGCTGCCTGCACCTGCTCGACCGGGAGGTCGACGAGATCAAGGGCATCGACAGCACCCTGGAGATCGAGGACACCCTCTTCGCCCGGATACCGGATCTCGTCGAGGTCATCATCGTCCCGGACGAGGACGGCAGGCCCCTGCCCGTGGTGTGCACCCGCGACGACAAGCCGCTCGACCCGGCGGCCTGGAGGTCCGCGGTGGTCGGTCTGCCCGCGATGGCGGAGCCCGTGCAGTGGAAGCTCGACGACCTGCCGCAGACCGCCACCACCAAGATCAAGCGGCTGGAGCTGGCCCGGCTGCTGAAGGCGGAGCGGACGGACGTGTAGGTACCGGATCCCGCACCGTCGCCTCTTCGGGGCGCGGGCCCGTCCCCCCGTGGGCCCGCGCCCCCGTCACCCCCCGCACGGCGGCCCGGCGCCACGCGCCGGGCCGCCGCCCCCAGCCGAGGAGTTGCCCCCGATGACGGCACTGCGCGCCTCCCGACGCAGGATCGAGCACTGGGATCCGGAGGACGAGGAGTTCTGGGAGCGCACCGGCAAGCACGTCGCCCGACGCAACCTCGTCCTGTCCATCCTCTCCGAGCACATCGGGTTCTCGATCTGGAGCATGTGGTCGGTCCTGGTGCTGTTCATGTCCCCGGCCATCGGCCTGGGCTTCGCCCCGAGCGAGAAGTTCCTGCTGGTGGTCACCCCCACCCTGGTGGGGGCACTGCTGCGACTGCCCTACAGCTACGCCGTGACCCGGTTCGGCGGGCGGAACTGGACCGTGTTCAGCTCGGTCCTGCTGTTCGTGCCCGCGGTGCCGGCGCTGTACTTCGTCCAGCGGCCCGGCACACCCCTGTGGGTGTTCCTGCTCATCGCCGCGACCGCGGGCGTCGGCGGCGGCAACTTCGCCTCCTCGACCACCAACATCGCCCACTTCTTCCCCCGGCGTCACCAGGGCTGGGCGCTCGGTCTCAACGCCGGCGGCGGCAACCTGGGCGTCGCCGTCATCCAGCTCGTCGGCCTGCTGGTCATCGCCACCGCGGGCGACACCCACCCCGCCTACGTGATCGCCGCCTACCTGCCGCTGATCGCCCTGGCCGCCGTGCTCGCGGCGCTCGGCATGGACAACGTCGACACCGGCCCGGCCTCGACGGGCGCGCTGCGCGAGGCGGTGGGCAACCCGCACACCTGGTGGATCTCGCTGCTGTACCTGGGCACGTTCGGCTCGTTCATCGGGTACGGATTCGCCTTCGGGCTCGTGCTGCAGAACCAGTTCGGCTCGACACCGCTGGAGGCCGTCGGGTTCACCTTCCTCGGGCCGCTGCTCGGCTCGCTGTCCCGCCCGCTGGGCGGCCGGCTCGCCGACCGCTGGGGAGGCGCCCGGGTCACCTTCTGGAACTTCCTCGCCATGGGCGCCGGCACGCTCCTGCTGCTGGTGGCCTCGGCCCACCACTCGCTGGCGCTGTTCGTCGCCGCCTTCACGGTGCTGTTCGTGCTCAGCGGCCTGGGCAACGGCTCCACGTACAAGCTGATCCCGGTCGTCTTCGCCGGGCAGGCGGAGGCCGCCGTCACCGCCGGCCACGACGCGGCCGAGGCCTTCGCCCGGGCCCGCCGCCTGACCGGCGCGGTCATCGGCATCGCCGGTGCCGTCGGCGCGCTCGGCGGCGTCGTCGTCAACCTGGCCTTCCGGGCGTCCTACGGCAGCCGCGGCACGGGCGAGCCGGCCTTCTGGTTCTTCCTCGCCTTCTACGCGGTGTGCGTGGGCGTCACCCTGCTGGTCTACCTGCGCACCCCGCACGGCACCCCGACGGGCGACGCGCGGCAGGCGTGGCGGGCCGGACGCCCGGCCGGTGAGTCCTCGGAGGTCACCCGTGCCTGACAACGCGCCGCGCACGAGCGTGGCGACGCACTGCCCGTACTGCGCCCTGCAGTGCGGCACCCGCCTCGGCCACGGCGCCTCGGGAACCGTGGTGGAACCCTCCGACTTCCCCGTCAACGACGGCAGCCTGTGCCAGAAGGGCTGGACCGCGCCCGCGGTGCTCGACGTCCCGGACCGGCTGCGCCGGCCACTGCTGCGGGGCCCGGACGGCCGTCTCGCCCCGGTCGGCTGGGACACCGCTCTCGACACGGTCGCCGCGCGGCTGCGGCGCATCCGCGACGAGCACGGCCCGGACGCACTCGCCGTGTTCGGCGGGGGCGGCCTCACCAACGAGAAGGCCTACCTGCTGGGCAAGTTCGCCCGACTCGCCCTCGGAACCAGCCAGATCGACTACAACGGCCGGTTCTGCATGTCCTCGGCCGCCGCGGCAGGCAACGCCGCCTTCGGCCTGGACCGCGGACTGCCGTTCCCCGTCGCCGACCTCGACACGGCCGACACCGTCCTGCTCGCCGGCGCCAACCCCGCCGAGACCATGCCCCCGTTGATGCGGCACCTGCGCAGCGCCGACCTGATCGTCGTCGACCCACGCCGCACCAAGACCGCCGAGCGGGCCGCCCTGCACCTGCAGCCGGTGCCCGGCACCGACCTCGCGCTGGCGCTGGGGCTGCTGCACATCGCCGTGAGCGACGGCTGGTGCGACAAGGAGTACGTCCAGGAGCGCACCACCGGCTTCGACGCGGCCTGGCGGCGCGCCGTCACCTGGTGGCCCGAGCGCGTCGAACAGGTCACCGGCGTCCCCGTCGCCGAACAGCGCGCCGCCGTGGAGCTGCTGGGCGAGGCGCGCCGGGCCTACGTGCTGACCGGACGGGGCGCCGAGCAGCACAGCAAGGGTGCCGACACCGCCGCGGCCTTCATCAACCTCGCCCTCGCCCTGGGCCTGCCCGGGGTCGCCGGCAGCGGCTACGGCTGCCTGACCGGACAGGGCAACGGCCAAGGCGGCCGCGAGCACGGGCAGAAGGCCGACCAGCTCCCCGGCTACCGCATGATCACCGACCCGGAGGCACGGGCCCACGTCGCCCGGGTCTGGGGCACCACACCGGACGCCCTGCCCGGCCCCGGCCGCAGCGCCTACGAACTGCTCGACGCGCTCGGCACCGAGGGCGGCCCACGCGCCCTGCTGGTGTTCGGCTCCAACCCCCTGGTGTCCGCGCCCCATTCCGCCCACGTCGCCGACCGGCTGGCAGCCCTCGACCTGCTGGTGGTGGCCGACTTCGTGCCCTCGGAGACCGCGCGGACCGCCGACGTCGTCCTGCCGGTCGCGCAGTGGGCCGAGGAGGAGGGCACCCTGACGAACCTGGAGGGCAGGGTGCTGCGCCGCCGCCGGCTACTGCCCCCGCCGGAGGGCGTGCGCACCGACCTGGAGGTCCTGCACGGCCTCGCGGTCCGGCTCGGCGAACCGGCCCACCGCTACCCGACGGCGCCGCGCCAGGTCTTCGACGAACTGCGCCGCGCCTCCCGCGGCGGTACGGCCGACTACTCCGGCGTCACCTACGAGCGGCTGGACGCGGGGGAGGCCCTGCACTGGCCCTGCCCCGAACGCCCCGGCGGGCAGCCGCACCCCGGCACGCCCCGCCTCTTCCTCGACGGCTTCGCCACCCCGGACGGCCGCGCCCGGTTCGCCGAGGTCGACCACCGCGACCCGGCCGAGACGCCCGACGCCGAGCACCCCCTGTACGCCACCACCGGCCGGGTCCTCGCCCACTACCAGTCCGGCGCGCAGACCCGCCGCGTGCCCGAACTCAACGACGCCGCCCCCGAGCCGTACGTCGAGATCCACCCCGACACCGCCGAACGCGCGGGCCTGCGCGAGGGCGGCACGGCCCGCGTCACCTCGGCCCGCGGCACCACGGTCGCGCGGGTCAGGCTGGTCGGCAGCATGCGCACGGACACGGTGTTCCTGCCGTTCCACCATCCCGGCGCCGGCCGGGCCAACCTGATCACCGGCACCGCCCTCGACCCCCGCAGCAAGATGCCCGAGTTCAAGGTCTGCGCCGTGCGGATCGAACCCGGCACCGACGCGCCGTGAGGCCCGCCATGACCGCCACGCACCACGTCCTCGTCGTCGGCCACGGACCCGCGGCGCACCGGCTCGTCGAGCGGCTGCGGGCGCACGGACACCGCGGCCCGGTCACCGTCCTCGGCGCGGAGCCGCGGCCGGCCTACAACCGGGTGCTGCTCACCTCCGTCCTCGACGGCAGCCTCACCGCCGGTGACCTGGAACTACCCGCCCCACCCGACGGCGTGCGCGTCAGGCCCGGCGTCACCGCCACCGCCGTCGACCGCGCCCGCCGCCTGGTGCGCACCGACACCGGCGAGACCCTCCGCTACGACCGGCTGGTGCTCGCCACCGGCGCCCGGCCGAGGATCCCGCGGCTGCCCGGCGTACTCACCGCGGACGGCCGGCTCACCGAGGGCGCCACCACCCTGCGCACCCCCGACGACGCCGAACGGCTCGCGGACGGACGCGTGGTGGTGCTCGGCGGCGGCGTGCTCGGCATCGAGTCCACCCTCGCGCTGCTGCGCGCCGGCCGCGACGTCACCCTCGTGCACCCCGGGCCGCACCCCCTGCACGACCGGCTCGACGGCACCGCCGGTGCCCTGCTCGCGGGCCGGCTGCGCTCCGTCGGCGCCCTCCTGCGTACGGGGCGCGCCGCCGTGGAGTACCGGCCCGGCAAGCTGGTCCTCGACGACGGCGAGGTCCTGCGGGCCGACGCGCTCGCGCTGTGCACCGGAGTCGAACCCGAGACCGCGCTCGCCCGGCGCGCCGGACTGGCCGTCCGCACGGGCATCGTCGTCGACCGGCGCCTGCGCACCGCCGATCCGCGCATCCACGCCCTCGGGGACTGCGCCGAGTTCGGCGGCGAGGTGCCCGGACTGGTCGGCACCGCCTGGGAACAGGCGGAGAGCCTCGCCCGGATCCTCGCCGGTCACGACACGCACCACCGCGCCGGCCGGCCCGTGCTGCGGCTGAGGGCGCCCGGCCTCGACCTGGCCTGCCTCGGTCCGCCCGACCCGTCGGGCGCCACCCGGCACATCACCCTGTCCGACCCCGCCCGGGGCCGCCACGCCGCGCTCGCCCTCGACGGGGACCGCGTCGCGGGCGCGGTCCTCATCGGCCTGCCGCGCGCCACCGCCGCGCTCGCCCAGCTGTACGCGCGCGACCTGCCGGTGCCGTCCGACCGGTTCGCCCTCCTGCTGGGCACCGCGGCCGGCGCACACCGCGCCCGCGTCGAACTGCCGGACGCGGCGGTGCTCTGCCACTGCAACCACGTCACCAAGGCCGACCTGCTGCGCGCCTGGCGCGCCGGTGCCCGCGACCTGACGGGGATCGCCGCCGCGACCCGCGCCACCACCGGCTGCGGCGGCTGCGCGGGCGACGTCCGCCTGGTCCTCGCGTCGGCGACCGGAACCTCGGCCACGGGAACCTCGGCCACGGGAACCTCGGCGACCGGAGGTAACAGCGCATGACCCGCACCCCGCGCACCCTGGTGGTCGTCGGACACGGCATGACCGGCCACCGCCTCGTCGAGCACCTGAGGGCCCACGACCGGCACGGCACCTGGCGTGCCGTCGTCCTGGCCGAGGAGCCCCGCCCCGCCTACAACCGGGTCGCCCTGTCGTCCTACCTGGAGGGCAGGAGCGCCGCCGACCTCACCCTCGCGGACCGCGCCTTCCTCACCGACCCCCTGGTGGAGCTGCGTACGGCCGCCCCGGTGACCGGCATCGACCGGCGGGCCCGCACGGTCACCACCGCCGACGGCACCGTCACCCGCTACGACGCCCTCGTACTGGCCACCGGGTCCCGGCCGTTCGTGCCGCCCGTGCCGGGGCGCGACCTGCCCGGCTGCTTCGTCTACCGCACCTTCGACGACCTCGACGCCCTCCGCGAGGCGGCACGCGAGGGCCTCCCCGGTGTCGTGGTCGGCGGCGGCCTGCTCGGCCTGGAGGCCGCCAACGCGCTGCGGCTGCTCGGCGTTCGACCCCACGTCGTGGAACTCGCGCCGCGGCTGATGCCGGTGCAGCTCGACGACGGGGGAGCACACGTGCTCACCCGGCTCGTCACCGGTCTCGGACTGCGGGTGCACTGCGGCACCGCCGTCCGCGAGATCCGCCCGGCCGCCGACGGCCGGGTCGGCGGGGTCACCCTCACCGACGGCACCGCGCTCGACGCCCGGCTGGTGGTGTTCTCCGCGGGCGTGCGCCCCCGCGACGAACTGGCCGGACCCGCCGGACTCGCCACGGGCGCACGCGGCGGCTTCCTCGTCGACGACCTGTGCCGCACCGACGACCCGCGCATCTGGGCCGTCGGCGAGTGCGCGGCCGTCCGGGGCCGCACCTACGGGCTGGTCGCCCCCGGCTACCGGATGGCCGAACTCGTCGCCGACCGGCTGCTGGACCGCCCCACGACCCCCTTCGCCGACCCCGACACGGCCGCGAAGCTCAAACTCCTCGGCGTCGACGTGGCCAGCTTCGGCGACGCCCACGCCGAGACCGAGGGCGCCGTGGAGTACGTCCTGCGCGACGACACGGCCGGCACCTACGCCAAACTCGTCCTCGACCCCGAGGGGCGGGTCCTGCGCGGCGGCGTCCTCGCCGGCGACGCCACCGCCTACCGCACCCTGCGCGCCCTGACCGGCCGCGAACTGACCGCCCCGCCCGACCGGTTGCTGTCCGCGCCGGGCCCCGGCGGCCCGCCGCCCCCGCACCGCGCGGCGGACGCGGCCTGACTTGACGGAGTAACGACCGGCGGTTGGCGGCCGGCCCGGCACCGGGACGACGATCACTGTGCCCCATGGTGCGCGCCGCGCCGCCCCCGACAACACCGAGGCGGGAAATGAGGTTCACCAGATGCCCAGTCGCACAGTGGTCGTCCGGACGACGGCGGGACGAGTGGCCGGAGAGCGGGCCGACGGACTGACCGTCTTCCGGGGCGTGCCCTACGCGGCTCCTCCGGTGGGCCCGCTGCGGTTCTCCTCGCCCCGGCCGCCCGAGCCCTGGCAGGGCGTACGGGACGCCACCGCCTTCGCGGCCCCCTCCCTGCAGGGCGACTACCTGCCCGACAGCAGCGAGGACAGCCTCTACGCCAACGTGTGGACCCCGGACGTGGCGGGCCGTCTGCCGGTCCTCGTCTACATCCACGGCGGCGGCTGGATGCTCGGCGCGGGCAGCGAGCCCGACTACGACGGTGCCCGCACCGCCGTCCACGGCCGCATGGTCGTCGTCAACTTCAACTACCGCCTGGGCGTGTTCGGCTGGGGCCTGCACGAGGACCTCACCGACCCGACCACGGGATCCTGCGCGAACTGGGGCCTGCAGGACCAGGTCGCGCTGGTGCGCTGGGTGCGCGACAACGCCGCCGCGTTCGGCGGCGACCCGGACAACATCACCGTCTCCGGCACCTCCGCGGGCGGCTCCAGCACCTGGCAGCTCGCCCTGCTGCCCGAACTGCGGGACATCATCAAGAGGATCATCCCGATCAGCGTCAAGCACGTGTGGGAACCGGCCAGTTCCACCACGCCCAGGGAGTCCCGCGGGGTCTACCGGTACCTGGCCCGCCGCTTCGGTACCACCGTGCCGGGCCTGCGCGGCGTACCGGCCACCGAACTGCGGGACGCCTTCGACGAGGTGTACGCGGGCAGCCCCACCGAACGGTTCGTGCAGGGCGCACGCGAGTACCGCGGGCCGATCGTCGACGGGCGGTGGATGCGCGGCTACGACCACGCCCTGCCCACCCCGCGCATCCCGATGATGCCCATCTACTGCCGCACCGAGGGCTCCTTCTTCACCACCGGACCCGGATACCCCTACCCCGGCCCGCACCCGGCCGACGACGCCGGACTGCGCGCCGCCGTCCGCGAGGTCCTCGACAAGGGCGCCGTCAAGGTCACCGACGAGCAGGTGGACGACTGCGTCGCCCACTACCGGCGGGCGTCCGAGGAGGAGGGCCTGCCCCGGGACCCGGTGTCGGTGTGGACACAGGTGTGGGGCGACGGGCTGTTCCGCTACCAGATCGTGCGGCTGGCCGAACGGCACGCCCGCGAACGCGACCCCGCCGCCTCGCCGCAGTACCTGATGGAGTTCGCCCACCCGCTCAGGCCGCCGTACGCCGGCACCACCCCGCACGAGGCCGTCGCGAAGTTCCTCTTCGGCACGTTCGCGCTGCCGGTCAACGCTCCCGACTACGGGCACGGACCACTGGAGCGGCGGATCTCGGACACACTGATCGACCTGGTGGCGGCCTTCGCCCGCGGCGGGACACCGAGCAGCGAACACGCGCCCGCCTGGCCGGTGTTCACCCCGGACCGGCCCACCGTGATGGTCCTCGGCGGCGAGCGGGTGGCACGGGTCGGCACGGTGTCGGCCCAGCCCCACCTGACCTACTGGGACCGTGCCGGCTGGGTGCCGCGGCCCTGAGCACCACTCCATCCCCCCGCCCTGCACCACCACAGCAACGAAAGGACTGGGACTTCGATGTGCGGACTCACAGGCTGGGTCGCCTACGACCACGATCTGTCGGTACACGGCGGGACGGCGTCGGCCATGACGGAGACGCTGGCGTGCCGGGGCCCCGACGACCGCGGTGTGTGGATCTCACCGCACGCCGTCCTCGGGCATCGCCGGCTCTCCATCATCGACTTGGAGGGTGGCCGCCAGCCCATGCACGTCACCGATGAGGGCGACGGCCTCCCCGTCCTCGTCTACACCGGCGAGGTGTACAACTACCGCGAGCTGAAGGAGGAACTCGTCGGTCTCGGCCACGCCTTCCGCACCTCCAGCGACACGGAGGTCGTCCTGCACGCCTACCTGGAGTGGGGCGAGCACTTCGCCGAACGCCTCAACGGCATGTACGCCCTCGCCCTGTGGGACCCGCGCACCGAGGAACTCCTCCTCGTCCGCGACCGCATGGGCGTCAAGCCCCTCTTCTACTACCCGACGCCCGACGGCGTGCTGTTCGGCTCCGAGGCCAAGGCCATCCTGGCGCACCCCGACGCCGAGGCGGTCGTCGACCGCGAGGGCCTGGCGGAGATCTTCGCCATCATCAACACCCCCGGCCACGCCGTCTTCCAGGGCATGCACGAGGTGGTGCCCGGCACCGTCGTGCGCTTCCACCGCGGCGGCCACACCATCCGCACCTACTGGCAGCTGGAGGCCCGCCCGCACACCGACGACCTCGACACCACCGTCACCCGCGTCCGCGAACTCCTCGAGGACATCGTCGAACGCCAGCTCGTCGCGGACGTCAAGGTGGGCACCCTGCTCTCCGGCGGCCTCGACTCCAGCGCCATCACCGCGCTCGCCGCCAAGGTCTTCCGCGACCAGGGCAAGCAGGAGCGCATCAAGGCCTTCTCCATCGACTTCAAGAACAACGAGGAGAACTTCCGCGGCAACGGCATCTGGATGGACCCCGACACGCCGTACGCCATCGACGTCGCCCGCCGCTCCGGCGCCGAGCACGTCATCGTCGAGCTGGAGAGCCACCACGTCCTCGACGAGGACGTGCGCATGCGGGTGCTGCGCGCCCAGGACCTGCCCATCTCCACCGGCGACATGGAGCACTCCCTCTACCACCTGTGCAAGGCCCTCAAGGAGCAGGTGACGGTCGCCCTGTCCGGCGAGACCGCGGACGAACTCTTCGGCGGCTACAACTGGTTCTTCGACAAGGAGGCCGTGGAGGGCGACACCTTCCCCTGGTACGACGCCTGGCGCCGGCTCGGCGGCCTGGACACCATGAGGGAGATCGGCCTCTGGGACCGGCTCGGCCTCGACGAGTACGTCGCCAAGCGGTACGCCGAGGCGCTCGCCGAAGTGCCGCGCCTGGAGGGCGAGTCCGCCGACGAGGCGCGGATGCGGGAGCTGTCTTACCTCAACATCAGCCGCTGGGAGAACTTCCTGCTGGACCGCAAGGACCGCATCAGCATGGCCGCGAGCCTGGAGGTGCGGGTGCCGTTCACGGACCACCGGCTGGTGGAGTACGTCTTCAACGTGCCGTGGGCCATGAAGACCTTCGACGGCCGTGAGAAGAGCCTGCTGCGCGCCGCCGCGAGCCACGTCCTGCCCGAGTCGGTGCTGGAGCGCAAGAAGAGCCCCTACCCGTCCACCCAGGACGTGGAGTACGTGCGGGCCCTGCGCGCCAAGGTCGAGGCCCTGCTGGACGGTTCGCCCGTGCTCGACCTCGTGCCCGCCGAGGGCATCCGCAAGCTGCTGGACAAGCCCGTCGAGTCCTACGCCGGTCTCGGCGGCCTGTGGGGCATGCGGGCCGTGATGGAGCGCCTGGTCGAGTTCGACGCGTGGGTGAAGGAGTACGACGTCCGCGTGGAGTGGTGACACTCCCAGCGCCGCGGCGTGCGGCGTGCGGCATCCGGTCGAGCCGCACGCCGCACCGCCGTGCGAACCCGACCCACCTCTCGCACCGGAAGGACGCTCATGGACACCTCAGGCATGCCCCTCGTGGTCGACGACTCGCCGGAGTGGGGCAGCAAACAGCTCGACCTCGACGCCTACCTCACCCGCATCGGCTACCGGGGGCCGCGCGAGACCTCCCTCGCGGCGCTCCGCTCCCTGCACCGCGCGCACCGGGACTCCGTCTGCTTCGAGAACGTCGACATCGCCCTGGGGCGCACGGTCTCCCTCGACATCGACGCCGTCCAGCGCAAGATCGTCCAGGCGGGCCGCGGCGGCTACTGCTACGAGACGAACCTGCTGTTCGCCGCCGCGCTGGACCGCTTCGGATTCCCCGTCACCCGGCTCCTGGTCCGCATCCGCGAGGGCAGCGGCAAGCGCCGGTTCCGTTCCCACACGGCCCTTCTGGTGCGGGCGGACGACACCGTGTGGCTGGCCGACCCCGGCTACGGCTACGCCGCGCTCATCGAACCTCTCGCTCTGCGTCCCGGAGCGGAGAGTACGGTCGCCGGCTGGTCGTGGCGGTTGACGACGGAGGACGGCCACTGGCTCCTGCAGTACCGGCGGCCCGAAGGCTGGTTCGACATCTACGCCTTCCGCGCCGAGCCCCAGTACGCCGTCGACTTCCAGGCCGCACACTACGTCAGCTCCACGCGCCCCGGCTCGCCCTTCGTCGGACAGCTCGTGGTGCAGAGGGCCAACGACGAGGAGCGGTACCGGCTCAGGAACAACGAGTTCATGACCGAGTACCGCAGCGGCGAGCAGCGCCTGCGCGTCCTGCGCCCGCACGAGACCGTGGACGCCGTACGCACCACGTTCGGGCTGCCGCTCACCGCGGAGGAGGAACGGCTGCTGCACGACTTCCTCGCCGCCCGACGGTGACGGGCGCGTGACCGTACGAGAACTCCCCGCCCCGCACGGCGACGCGTGCGGGGCGGGGAGTTCTCGTGCCGGGCTCGTCAGACGCTCGTCGCCCGCAGGGCCAGCGCCGCCAGCACGGCCTCCACGACACCCTCCGGGGTGCGCCCGCTGGTGTCGACGACCGCCCGGGCGACCTCCGTGTAGAGCGGACGGCGTGCCGCGGCCAGCGCACGCCACCGCCGGTGCGGATCACCCGCCAGCAGCGGCCGGCCGGGGTCCCGGCCGATCCGCCGCACCGCCTCGTCTGCGTCGGCGTCGAGGAGGACCACCGGCAGCCCGGACAGCAGCGCCCGGGTACGCGGATCGAGGACCGCCCCGCCACCCAGCGCGAGCACGCCGTCGTGCCCGGCCAGGGCCCGGGCCACCGCCCGCGCCTCGATCGCCCGGAAGGCGGACTCGCCGTCGTCGACGAAGATCTCGGCGATGGTCCGGCCCTGCTCGGCGACGACGTCCTCGTCGGTGTCCCGGTAGGAGACGCCGAGCCGCTCGGCCAGCCGTTGCCCGACGGTGGACTTGCCCACGCCCATCGGGCCGACCAGCACGACCAGCGGCCCGCTCATCGGACGGCGAGGTGGTCGAGGTACGAGGTGACGTTGCGGCGGGTCTCGGCCACGCTGTCGCCGCCGAACTTCTCCGCCACCGCGTCCGCCAGCACCAGCGCCACCATCGCCTCCGCCACGATCCCGGCCGCCGGGACCGCGCACACGTCCGAGCGCTGGTGGTGCGCCTGGGCGGCCTCGCCCGTGGAGACGTCCACCGTCCGCAGGGCCCGGGGCACGGTCGCGATCGGCTTCATCGCGGCCCGTACCCGCAGCAGTTCACCGGTGGACAGACCGCCCTCGGTGCCGCCGGAGCGGCCCGAGGCCCGTCTGACGCCCTCCTCGGTCGCGAGGATCTCGTCGTGCGCCTCGGACCCCGGCACCCGCGCCAACTCGAAACCGTCACCCACCTCGACGCCCTTGATGGCCTGGATGCCCATCAACGCGCCGGCGAGCCGGGCGTCGAGCCTGCGGTCCCAGTGCACGTGCGAACCCAGACCCACCGGCACGCCGTAGGCCAGGATCTCCACCACACCACCCAGGGTGTCGCCGTCCTTGTGGGCCTGGTCGATCTCGGCGACCATCGCCTTCGAGGCGTCCGCGTCCAGACAGCGCACCGGATCCGCGTCCAGCCGCTCCACGTCCGCCGGCGTCGGGTACACACCCTCCGGAGCCTTGGCCGAGCCCAGTTCCACGACGTGGCTGACGATCTCGACGCCGGTGGTCTCCTTCAGGTACGACCGGGCCACCGCGCCCAGCGCCACCCGGGCCGCCGTCTCCCGCGCGGAAGCCCGCTCCAGGATCGGCCGGGCCTCCTCGAAGCCGTACTTCTGCATACCCGCCAGGTCGGCGTGGCCGGGCCGCGGACGGGTCAGCGGGGCGTTGCGGGCCAGGCCGGCCAGTACCTCCGGGCCGACCGGGTCGGCCGCCATGACCTGCTCCCACTTGGGCCACTCGGTGTTGCCCACGGTGATCGCCACCGGCGAGCCGAGTGTGAGGCCGTGCCGGACACCGCCGAGGAGGGTGACCTCGTCCCGTTCGAACTTCATCCGGGCACCGCGGCCATGGCCCAGCCGCCGCCTCGCCAGATGGTCCGCCACCATGTCCGTGGTGATCGGCACGCCGGCGGGAAGACCCTCCAGCGTCGCCACGAGTGCGGGGCCGTGGGACTCACCCGCGGTCAGCCAGCGCAACCTGCTCAACGGTGCCGCGCTCCTTTCCCGTCGCGTGGGGGAGAACCTCCTTGATGAGGTCGCCGACGATGCGCACGCCGTCCTGGGTGAGCACCGACTCGGCGTGGAACTGCATCGACGCGAAGTGCGGGCCGCGCAGCGCGTGCACCTCACCGGTGTCGGGATCGCGGCTGACCTCCACCACGCCCACCCCCTCGTACTCGGCCTTGTCCTCCTCGGCGCGGGCGGCGAACGTGTTGTAGAACCCGACCCGTTCCCGGGCCCCGAACAGGTCGATCTCCCGCTGCACGCCCTGGTTCGGCACCGCCCGGCGCACCAGCGGGAAACCGAGCAGCGTGCACAGCGTCTGGTGGCTGAGGCAGACGGCGAGGAACGGGCGCCGCTCGTCGAGCAGGGAGCGCACCGTGGCACGCAGGTGGGCGATCTTCGGGTGCTCGACGTCACGCGGATCGCCCGGACCGGGCCCCATCACCACGAGGTCGTAGCCGTCCGTGGAGTACGGCTCGTCGAAGCGGCGGACCGTCACCCGCAGTCCCAGGGAGCGCAGTTGGTGGTCCAGCATGGACGTGAACGTGTCCTCGGCGTCGACGACCAGCACGCGGCGTCCGCTCAGCTCCGGACCGGGCCGCGCCCCGGCGCCGTGGCCGGCCAGCCAGAAACCGGCGAGGGTGGCGTTGCGCTGCTCCAGCGCCGACCGGACCTGCGGATGGTCCGCGAAGCGGGTCGGCCCGTGGCTCTCGATGGCCGCGAGCAGCCCCGCCGCCTTCGCCGCCGTCTCGGCGACCTCGCTCTCCGGGTCGGAGTGCCGTACGAGCGTGGCGCCGACACCGATCCGCAGCCGGCCGGAGGCGTCGATGTCGGCGGTGCGGATCAGGATGGAGGAGTCCAGCGCCCGCTCGCCGTGCTCGTCGCGGCCGATCAGCGCGACGACGCCGCTGTAGTAGCCGCGCCCCTCGGGTTCGTACCGGTTGATGACCCGGCAGGCGTTCTCCAGCGGGCTGCCGGTGACGGTCGGGGCGAAGAGCGTCTCGCGCAGGATGTCGCGCGGGTCGCGCGTGCTGTGCCCCTCGATGAAGTACTCGGTGTGGGCGAGGCGGGCCATCTCCTTGAGGTACGGCCCGACCACCCGGCCGCCCTCCTCGCAGATCCGGGCCATCATCTTCAGTTCCTCGTCCACGACCATGTACAGCTCGTCGGCCTCCTTGCGGTCGGCGAGGAAGTCGAGCACCTCCGGCAGCGCCGGGCCCGTGGACGGGTAGCGGTAGGTGCCGCTGATCGGGTTCATCACCGCCAGGCCCTCGCGCAGGCTGATGTGCCGCTCGGGAGTGGCGCCGACGAGCGTGCGCGAGCCGGTGTGCACCAGGAACGTCCAGTAGGCGCCGCTCTCGCGTTGCAGCAGGCGCCGGAAGACCGCCAGCGCGTGCCGGGGGGTGTAGCCGGTGATGTCGGCGGTGTAGGTGCGCTTGATGACGAAGTTGGCGCCCTCCCCGGTGCCGATCTCGTCCGTGACGACCCGGCGGACGGTGGCGGCGTACTCCTCGTCCGGGACGTCGAAGCGGCCGCCGGACAGCTCCACGGGAAGGTCGGGGATCCGGGTCAGCACCTCGGTGACGGGCACGGTGGCCTGACCGGTGACGGTCATGGCCAGCAGCGGCGTGCCGTCGTCGGGGCAGTCGAATCCGCGCTCCGCGATCTGCCGGTAGGGCACGAGGGCCAGGACCTCGTGGCGGGGCCCGCCGGATGTCTCCGCGGCGTCGGGCAGGGGCAGTTCGGCGAGGGTGCGCGGCTCGGCCGCCTCGCCGACCACGACGTCCAGCACGCCCGGACCCGTCGTCTCGGGGCGGTGCAGCAGGGCGTACGCGGCCGGTGGCCGCTCGCCCAGGATCCGGCCGAGCAGGTCGCCGCTCGCGGTGCCGGTCATGCCAGGACCTCCTTGGTGGTGACGACGACGGCGCAGCGCTGCGCCGCGTACTCCAGGGCCAGCCGGTGGTGGTACGCGGAGAAGTCGGCCACGGCGTCGGCCACCAGGAACGGCTGGATGTCATGGGTGAACGCCTCGACGGCGGTCATCAGCACGCCGACGTGGGCGTACACGCCGCACAGCACCAGCTGGTCCCGGCCGGCGGCGCGCATCCGCTGCAGCAGGTCGGAGCGGAAGAAGGCGCTGTAACGCCACTTGGTGAGCTGCCAGTCGTCCGGGGCCGGGGCCAGTCCGTCGACGACCTGCCGGTCGGCGGGGGCGGTGCGCATGCCCGGGCCCCAGAAGTCCTTGAGCAGGCCCCGCTGTTCGTCGGTCATGCCGCCGGGCTGCGCCGTGTACGCCACCGGCATGCCGAGCCCGGCGCAGTGCTCGCGTACCTGCAGGGCGTTGCCCACGAGTTCCTCGCGCAGGCCGTCGGGCAGGGGCCGCAGGAAGTAGCGCTGCATGTCGTGCACCAGCAGGACGGCGCGGTCCGGGTCGACGGACCACTGAGCCACGTTGCCGGGCAGGTCGCCGGCCGTCGGCATCGGGTAGGGGGTGATCTCGGGTATGCCTGCCATGAGTTGCTCTCCTGGTCGCCTCAGGTCGGTGGGGGGTCTGGGCTCAGGCGCCGAGCGCGGCGCCGCCGTCGACGGTGAGTTCGTGCAGGGTGATGTGGGAGGCCTCGTCGGACAGCAGGAAGGCGACGGCGCCTGCGACGTCCGAGGGGCGGGCCACCTTGCCCAGCGGGATGCCGACCCGGAACGCGTCCGGCTGCCCCTCGATCGTGTGCTTCGGGCCCGACTCGTCGTGCCACATGGAGGTGAGCATCGGGGTGCTGGTGGAGCCCGGCGCCACCACGTTGCAGCGGATGCCGTCCCGGGCGACCTCCAGGCCCAGGCTCTTGGTGAACATGGTCGCCGCCGCCTTGGACGCGGCGTAGGCGGCCATCTGCACCCGCGGGGTGGCGGCGGCGTTGGACGCCACGGTGACGATCGCGCCGCGCCGGCGCGGCAGCATGCGGTTGACGACGGCCCGCGACATCAGGAAGACGCCGGTGGCGTTGACGGCGAACGTCGTCGTCCAGTCCTCGTCGGTGAGGTTGCGCACGGTGCCCAGACGCAGCACACCGGCCCCGTTGACCAGGTATTCCAGCGGGCCGAGCTGCTCCTCGGCCGTGCGGACCACGGCGTCGACGTCGGCGGCGCTGGTGACGTCGGCGGGCAGGGCCAGCGCCTCCAGGCCGTCCGCGCGCAGCTTGTCCACCACCTGCCGCAGCCGGTCGGCGTCGCGGTCCACGGCTCCCACCACCGCGCCGCGTTCGCCGAGGACGCGGGCCACCGCCTCGCCGATGCCGCCCGCCGCCCCGGTGACGAGTGCGACCTTTCCGTCCATCTTCAGGACCTCCTCATCTGCGTGTCTGCCCGACGGCCGTGCCCCGTGCCGGTCGGGGTGGGTGGCGGAGCTGTCAGCCGAGCCAGGCCGAGGCCACGGCGACGGCCTGGCTCGGGTTGAGGCGCGGATCGCAGTAGGACGTGTACTTGTCCGCGACGTGCTCGACGCAGGCGTCGTTGGGGACGCACTCGGTGACGTCGTCCGGCGTGGTCTCCAGGTGCAGCCCGCCGATGATGCCGCCCTCGGAGCGGACGGCCTCCTGGAACTCCTGGATCTCCCGCTCGATGGTCTCCAGGAAGCGCGTCTTGAGACCGCCCGGCAGGGTGACGGTGTTGCCGTGCATGGCATCGGTCAGCCAGATCACCGGATGGCCGGCCTCGCGGGCCGCGGCGACGAGCTTCGGCAGGCGCTCGCCGACGGAGGCGGCCCCCATGCGGGCGATGAGGGTCAGCCGGCCCTTCTCCCGGTCCGGGTCGAGCCGTTCGCACAGCCCGAGGAGCTCGTCGGCCGTCACCTTGGGCCCGATCTTGCAGGCGACCGGGTTGGCGACCCGGGACAGCAGGGCGACGTGCGCGCCGTCGAGCTGGCGGGTGCGCTCGCCGATCCAGGGCCAGTGCGTGGAGGTGAGGACGAGCCGGCCCCGGTCGTCGCGGCGGACCAGGGGAAGTTCGTAGTCCAGGATCAGCGCCTCGTGGCTGGTCCACACCGGCGGCTCGACGGCGTGCCGCCGTCCGGCCTCCTGCCAGCCGAGGTGCGTCATGATCTCGCGGGCCGCCCGGTAGCAGGCCAGCATGCGCCCGGGCTCGGGGCGCCGGCTCACCGGGTCGGGCTCCGGGCCGTTGACCATGTGGCCCCGGTAGGACGGCAGTTCCACACCCCCGACCAGTTCGGTCGGGCTGGAGCGGGGCTTGCCGAACTGACCCGCGATCCGGCCCACGCGGATCACCGGCTTGTGCGTGATCATCTTCAGCGCGCCGCCCAGCAGGTCCAGCACCGCCGTCTTCCGGGCGACATAGCCGGGCGTGCACTCGGCGGGGTCCTCGGCGCAGTCGCCGGACTGGACGACCAGGGCCTCGCCCGAGGCGACCCGGGCCAGCAGCGAACGCAGTGTGTCGACGTCCGCCGCGTCGACGAGGGCCGGGCGGTGGGCCAGGGTGTCCGTGACCTGCCGCACCCGCGCCGCATCACCCCACTCGGGCTGCTGACTGGCCGGTTTGTCCTTGATGTCGAGCAGAGCGTCGTCCACTGGTGTCTCCTTTGGCGAAGGGCGTGACTGCGGCGCGCCATCGCCGGGGCAGAAAACCCCGCGAGCGCGGCCGTGCGGGTCTCGGACGTGGGCCGGCGGGGACGGGCGCACCGGGGTGTGCCGGGGCCGCCGGTCATCGGACAAGCCGCACGAGCGGCGCCGCCGCGGGCCGTGCGGGTGGTGCCCGTCCGCGTGCCGGAGGCGCGACGACCGCCGCTTTGTTCGGCACGCGTAATAGCTCTGGTGATAGCTCCGGTCCTGCGATAGGTGACGGGAACGCCGCGGCCGGGAATTGCTCGCTTTGCGGCGGAACCGGACGCCGGGACACACAAAGGCGCTGCCCCGCAAATGCGTTACCGGCCGGAGGTGATGCTTTCCGGTTCAACCGGTTCCGGTGCCGGGCCGGGAAACCGGAACGGCCGTCACCGGGCCGTGCCCGGCCCGGCCCGGCCCGGATCCGACGGGCCGTTCGAGCGCCGCCCCCGGGGGAGCCGCTACGGGGCGCGGCGAGAGAAAACAGGTCGTTCGCCCAGGTGGCGAGCCCTTCGGTGTCGGTCGGCGTCCGGGGTGCGGACAAGTCCCGTGCAGGGCCGGCGAGGACGGCGATGTGGGTCGTGCACGCGGTGCTCCCTTGGCAGACGGAGTGGCCGTGCCGGACCTCGGGACCGGCGGTTCGCTCCGATCCTGTATCGGAAGTGAAGGAAGACCCAATGGCGATCGACGCACTTCGTCAAATAGCCGCTACTTCATCAAGTCGATGTCGGAACCACTTTGCGCCAATGTGGCATGACACCCGTAGTTCATCTCGGGTGCATGCGAATAGCCTGACGGTGAAGCTTGAACTCGCCATGCACTAGCAAGGAGTGACGACCCACCATGTCGGACCGGCTGAGGCAACCGGGCGTGCTGGAGCTGGACGAACTGGTCGCGGAGGGTGTCTCGCCCTGGCTGGACGGACTCACCCGCGGTCACCTCGCCTCCGGATGCCTGACCCGGCTCATCGCGCGCGCCGGCGTCCGTGGCGCCACGTCCGACCCGGCCGCGCTGGCGGCGGCGGTCGAGAGCGACGACGCCTACCGCGAACAACTCGCGGGCCTGGCCTCCGACGACATCTGCGCCGCCGACGCGGTGCGTGCGGTGGCGGCGCATGACGTCCGCTGGGCCTGCGACGAACTCCGCCCGGTGTACCAGGCCACACGCGGCCTGGACGGCCTGGTGTCGATGGACCTGGACCCGCGCCTCGCCCACGACGTCGAGTCGGCCGTGGCGGAGGCGGAGCAGGCGCTGCGCGCGGTGAACCGGCCGAACGCGATGGTCAAGCTGCCGGCCACCACGGAGGGGATCGCCGCGATCAGGGAGTGCGTCGGTGCGGGCTTCCCCGTCCATGTCACCGGGGTCTTCTCGGCCTCGCGCTATCGCGAAGCCCTCGACGCCTATGCGGAGGGCCTCCAGCGCGCGCTGGCCGACGGCCGGCGACTCTCGGCGCTGGCCTCGGTCGTCTCACTGCCCGTGGGCCTGTTGGACGCCGAGGTGGACGCGCGGCTGGAGGAGCTGGGCACCCCCGACGCCCTGGCGCTGCGCGGCGAAGCCGCTGTGGCGCGGGCCCGCCACTTCTACCGGATGTACGACGATTGGTTCGGCGGCGCCGACTGGCGGGCCCTGGCCGCCGCGGGAGGCCATCCGCAACGGCTGATGTGGACGTCCACGACCGTGACCGACTCCTCGTCGTCTCTCACCCGCTACGTCGAGCAGCTCGTCACCTGGGGCACGATCACCTTGATGACCCTGCCCACCCTGGAGGCGGCCACCCGCCGGCTCGACATGTGCGGTGACACGTTGATGGGCCGTCACGGTACGGCTCTGGAGATCTGGAGACGACTGGAAGGCCTCGGCGTCGACGGCGAAGAGATCGCCAGGAAGCTGGAAGCCGAGAGCGTCGAAGGGCTGACGGCCGCGTGGCGCGACCTGTACGCGGCAGTGGACGCGGGGCGGCACACGACTCACCGGACGTGACCGGGCCGGGGGCCGGAGGCGGGGCCGGGAGCTGCCGACAGGCGCGGCGGCGGAAAGCCGGGGACAGCCGGCTTTCCTCCATCGGAACTCCACGTGAGCGGGCCGTTCGTCATCGCCTCCGCAGCCGGCGGGCCGTCACGGGTGACGCGTCTGCCGTGGACCTTCACAGCCCCTGTTCGATGCGGGCGATGAGCGCCTGCGCCGCCGCCGTCTGTGTGGCTGTCGGCGTCCCCTTGTCGATCCGAGAAGTGATCCAGTCGCTGATGTCGCCCAGACGTGCCCGCGCCCGTTCCACGTGTTCGTCCACGCCCTGCGTACCGCCCGCCACATACGTGGTCCGAGCTGCCTCGATCGAGGTCCGCACCTGCCGTGCCCGCTCGCGTGCCGTCGGTGCACCCGGCGCGTCCAGGCCGGCCACCAGGTCACGCAGTTCTCCGGCCGCCCCCTCGGCCTCCCCGAGGCCGCCGAGGACGGTGTCGACGCCGAAGCGGTAGGTCCCCGACCCGACCTCGAACACGGCAGCCCCGTCCTCCATGCGGAGGAAGCGGACCCCCTTGGCGGCGTCGGCGGGCCGGCCGCCCTCGGTGACCGCCCAACGGGTCCCGGTCGGTACATGCACCTCCGCGACGGTGTTGACCGGCACCGTCACCTTCAGGCCGAAAGCGCCGTCGCCGGTGCTCCACTTCGACGACAGACGGCCGTAGACGGTACTGAGGCTTCCGGAGCCCTCCGTCAGGTTCCCGCCGGGCACCGGCGCGATCCGGGACCGCTTGTAGCCGGGCTCGATCGCCGAGAGGCCGCCGATGTTCTGGAACATCCAGTCGCCCACGGCGCCGTAGGCGTAGTGGTTGAAGGAGTTCATGTCGACGGGGCCGAATTCACCGTCGGGCATGATCGAGTTCCAGCGCTCCCACATGGTGGTGGCACCGCCCGCGACCTCGTAGCCCCAGGACGGGTAGTCCTCGTGCAGCAGCATCTTGTACGCCAGGTCGTCCCGGCCGATCCTGCTGAGCGCGGGCAGCAGCAGCGGTGTGCCGATGAAGCCGGTCCGCAGGTGGTGGTCGGTGAGCGCGAGCTTGGCCACGAACCTCTCGCCGACCTTCTCGGCCAGTGCCGGATCCGTGACGAGATCCATGCCGAGGGCCATCGCATAGCCGGTCTGCGAGTTGCCCTTCACGGTGCCGTCGGCGGCGACGTAGGCCCTGGTGAAGGCTTCGCGTATGTCGGCGGAGAGCTTGCCGTAGTCGGACGCCGCCGCGTCGTCGCCCAGGGCCTCGGCGACCTCGGCCATCATGCGGGCGTTCTCGGCGTAGTACGCGGTGCCCAGGATGCCCTGCTCGGTCGGGTCGTCCAGGTGCAGCCAGTCGTTGGTGAAGAACGCGGTGCGGCCCGGCTCGAGCAGGTCCTGTCCCGCGCTGTTGCGCACGAACTGGAAGAACTTCCGCATGGCGGGGTAGTTCTCCCGCAGGATGCTGGTGTCGTCGTAGGCGCGCCACACGTGGTACGGCACGGTGATCATCACGTCGGACCACCCGACACCGCTCTCGCCGAACTGGCCCTGCGGGGTGGGCACCACCGCCGGCAGGTCACCGTCGGCGTACTGGGAGTTGCGGACGTCCGCCATCCAGTGCGACAGGAACGCGCGGGTGTCGACCAGGTAGTTGGCCGTCGGTGCGAACAGGCTGATGTCACCCGTCCACCCCAGGCGCTCGTCGCGTGCCGGGGTGTCGGTGGGGATGGACAGGAAGTTGCCCCGCTGGCTCCAGGAGATGTTGCTCACCAGTTGGTTGAGCATGCTGTGGGAGGTCTTCAGCGTGCCGGTGGACGGGAGGTCGGATCCCCACACGACGCCCTTGACGCCGGACAGCGCGGGAGGCTCGGTCACCCCGGTGATCTCGATGTAGCGGAACCCGTGCTGGGTGAAGGTGGGCTCGTAGGTGACCGGTCCGGACTCGGCGAAGGTGTAGCGGTCGGTGACCTTGGCGCTGCGGAAGTTGTCGGTGTAGAGGGTGCCGTTCTTGTTGAGCACCTCCGCGTAGCGGATCTTGACCGTCTGGCCGGCGGAGCCGGTGAGGGTCAGCCGGGAGACTCCGACCATGTTCTGGCCGAGGTCGTAGACGTAGGTTCCGGCGGTGGGCTCCGTCATCCTCCGGGCTTCGAGTACCTGGGTCCGGCGCACCGGCTCGTCGCTCTGCGGGACCAGGAGTGCGGTGCGGGAGTCCAGGCGTGCGGCGGGCTCCCACGCGGCGTCGTCGAATCCCGGCCGGCTCCAGCCCGGAGGCAGCAGCCGGGCGTCGTAGGTCTCGCCGTCCTGCAGGTCCGCCTTGACGTAGGGACCGTCCGACGCCTTCCACGAACCGTCCGTGGCGATCCACTGGACGGAGCCGTCGGTGTAGGTGATGCGCATCTTCGCCACCAGGGCGGGTGTGTTCCCGTACTGGCGGCTCCAGCCGAGCCCGACCTTGCCGGCCCACCAGCCGTCCGCCAGGGAGGCGCCGATCACGTTGTCGCCGCTTTCGAGCAGCCTCGTCACGTCGTAGGTCTGGGACTGGATGCGCTTGTGGTAGTTCGTCCAGCCGGGGGCAAGCACCTGGTCGCCGACCGGCCTGCCGTTGAGCTCCAGCTCGTACAGGCCGAGTGCCGACGCGTAGACGCGGGCGGAGGCGACCTGCTTGCCGGACTCGGTCGTGAACTCCTTGCGCAGAAGCGGCTGCGGCCGGACCGCGGGTCCGTACAGGGCGTCCGAGGTGCCGGACACCACGAGGGCCGAGTCGACGATCTCACCGCCGGTGAACGGGTTCCGTCCGGAGGCGAAGTCGGTGTCGAGCAGCGTGCCGCCGTCGGCACCGGTCACGACGGCGTCGTAGACCGTTCCGCGTTCACCGCAACAGGCGTGGGTGCGGAAACCGATGTAGCCCTTGGTGAACGTGGAGTCCGTGAAGGTGTTGACCAGCTTGCCGTCGAGGGTCGTCCTGATGGTGGTGCCCGCCACGTCGTAGCGGACGGTGTGCCGGCCGGCGAGGAGACTGGCGTCGGTGAAGCCGTGGGACGCGAGATCCACCTGCTGGACCACGCTGTAATCGCCCTTGACCTGCTTGTGCAGCCTCAGCATCGGAGTCGAGCCCGTCACGTTGAACTGCCACATGTACCCGTTGGCCGCGTCGGAGGCACGCAGGAACATGCCGAAGGCGGCGCTGTCGAGCGTGAACTCGACCGTGGCGCTGTAGTCGGTCCACTTGTCCAGCTCGCCGGGAACCGCAGGGCGAGTGATCCACTCGGCGGCGTCCCAGTCGCCCGAGTCCAGCAGGCCGGTCTCGAAGTACGCGTTCGCGCTCCACGGGCTGGCGACTCCCTTGTCGTCCCAGGCCCGCACGCGCCAGTGGTAACGAGTGGCCGCCTCCAGGCCCGGACCGCCGTACCGCACGCCCACCTGGCGGTCGGACTCCACCCTGCCGGAGGACCACACGTCGGCGGACCCCGGCGTGCGCCCGACCTGGATCTCGTAGGCCTTCTGCGATGTCGCCCGCCGGGCCGACACCAACTGCCAACCGAAGACCGGGTCCTCACCACCGACGCCCAGCGGGTTCAGTCGGCCATGGGTGGTCAGTGCGCTCACGGTGAACCGGGTGCCCGAAACCGGCGCCGCGGAGGACGTGGACCCCGGCAGGGTCGCCGCGCCTCCGATCACGGCACACGCGACAAGGCCTCTGAGGAGCACGAGAAGAAGTGATCGTTCACGGCGCATGGCATCTCCTTGCTGTATCACTTCGAAAGGCAGGTGGTGACGGCCGGCGTCGCCGCACTGTCCGTTGTCGACGTCAGTGCGCTGTGCCGCTCAGCAGGGCTTCGCTCGAGCGGGAGGGGCCCTCACCGCAAACCTCTCCGCTCACAGCACTGGAAGTCTGATGAAGATCGTGGGTGCCGGCAGCGGCCCACGCCACGCCGGGCGGACCGGATTCCCGCTCCCTCCCGCTCCCAAGACATACCCCGCGGTGACACGATCCAGCGCACCGCCGACCGGGCCCGTGCCCACGCGCCGTCCCGCTCCCCGCAGGGGTCCACGCCGGACGGCACGCTGCCCGAAACGGCCGACACCATGGGGGATTCCCCCTCCCCTCCCCAGCGATACGAAGGAGTCTCGCATGCCCGTCCCCCGCACCCAGGGGCCACGTCCCGGGGTACGCGCAAGACACGGCCGACCCGCACCCGCCGCGGTCCTCGCCGCCCTCCTGCCCCTCCTCTGCCTGGTCACCGCATCTCCCGCCCCGGCGCTCAGCGGTGACCTCCGCATGCACGACCCGAGCGTCATCAAGGCGGGCAACTGCTACTACGGCTTCTCCACCGGGTTCGAGAACGACGCGTTCAACCCCAGCGGATCCATCACCATGGATGGGGCGGGGACCTCCGGTGAGCGGGTCGACGACCCGGCCGGCATCGTTCGGCACGGTGCCGGCTGCACCGTCGAACGGTAGGTCCATGACGGGAGTGTGCGCTGACGGGCGACATCGACGCCTTGATCGCCGCGGGGCGCTTGATCGAGCCGGAGGGCGGCCTGATGCCTGGGCAGGGTTCCTGATCGGTCCGCCGGGTACCCTGAACCACATCGTCAACGCGGCCCGACGGGCTTCCGCTCCGCCCCGGTGGAGTCTCGAAGGACATGCCCCCACCCGCACGAGTCATTTCGTGCTGCCTGGGGGAAGTCCTTGCTGTTCCGCGCGTCCGCGAAAACGGTCGCCGTCATGGCACTCGACGGTTCGCTGTTCCTGCACCTCACCGAGCAGTTCGTGCACCTGCACGGCTATCGGCCAGGCACCTCGGAGGTGCGTTCCTGGGAGCGCAGCATCCCCGTCCTGGCCGCCGCGCTCAACGACGCCGGCCTGGGCGACGTCGAGGTCATGCTGGAGTACGCGCTCCCGCTGAACAGCAAGCGCGCCGATGTCGTCCTCGCGGGAGTGCACCCGGTCACGGGCGAGCCGTCGTACGTCGTGGTGGAGCTGAAGCAGTGGAGCCAGGTCCTGCCCCACGAGGACGATCCCACCCTGTGCCACGTGGAGCGCTACAGCCACCCGGTCCTCAACCCCGTCGAACAGGTGCGGCGCTACTGCGACTACCTGGTCAACTTCAACGGAGCGGTGGCCGATCACGGACATCGGATCAGCGGAGTGGCGTTCCTGCACAACGCCACGGAGTTCGACGTGGCCGGTCTGCGGGACATCGAGCGCGACGGCCGCGGGCTGCTCTTCACGGGGCAACGCCGCGGTGAATTCCTCGATCACCTTCGGTCGAGGCTGAGCGACGAGCGTTCGGGTGCACGGGCTGCGGACGAACTGCTCTCGGGTGCCACGGTGCCGTCGAAGCAGCTGATGGCCGTGGCCGCCGAGGAAGTGCGTGAGCGGCAGCAGTTCGTGCTTCTCGACGAGCAGCAGGTCGCCTACCGCATGGTGCTCAACGCGGTGGAGAGGGCGAAGCGGGCCGACCGCAAGGAGGTCGTCATCGTCACCGGCGGCCCCGGTACCGGGAAGAGCGTGATCGCGCTCCAACTGCTCGGGGAGCTCTACCGGAGGGGCGTGGCCGCGGTCCACGCGACCGGCTCGCAGTCGTTCACCAAGACCATGCGCAAGGTGGCCGGCTCCCGGAAACGTGAGGTCCAGGATCTCTTCAAGTACTTCAACAGCTTCATGACCACGGAGAAGAACAGCCTGGATGCTCTGATCTGCGACGAGGCGCACCGCATCCGGGAGACCTCCGCCAACCGCTACACCCGCGCGGAGCTGCGGACCGGCCGGGCACAGGTCGACGAACTCATCGACGTCGCCCACGTACCGGTCTTCTTCCTCGACGAGCACCAAGTGGTGCGGCCCGGCGAGATGGGTACCGTGGACGACATCCGTGCGGCCGCGGCCAGACGGGACATCGTCTGCCGTGTCGTGCCCCTGGACAGCCAGTTCCGCTGCGGAGGCAGTGACGCCTACCTGCGCTGGGTGGTGCGGCTCCTCGGCCTCGAGCCCGGCGGGCCGGTCGTGTGGGAGCCCGACGACCGCATGCAACTGCTGGTCGCGGAGAGCCCCGAGGAGTTGGAGGCGTTCCTCGACGCCCGCCGCGCCGAGAAGTACGGTGCCCGGATGTCCGCCGGCTACTGCTGGCGGTGGTCCCCCGAGCCCAAGCCCGGCGATCCCCTGCCCCTCGACGTCGTCATCGGGGGCTGGGCCCGGCCATGGAACCTGCGCGGGGACCGGTCGGTCTCCGGTGCGCCCCCGTCCGCGCTGTGGGCCACCGACCCCGCGGGCTTCGGGCAGATCGGCTGCGTCTACACGGCCCAGGGCTTCGAGTACGACTGGTCCGGCGTCATCATCGGCCCGGACCTCGTCTGGCGGGGTGACCGTTGGGTCACCGACCGCACCGCGTCCAAGGACCCGGTGTTCAAGAAGTCCACATCGGACACCGACGTGGACCGTCTCATCCGGAACACGTACAAGGTCCTGCTGACGCGGGGCATGGTCGGCACGATCGTCTACTCGACCGATCCGGAGACCCGGGACAAGCTCCGGGAACTGGTGTCCGGCCGCGCGGAGTCACGGCCTGTGGCGTTCGAGGAGCCCCTTCAGCGGCGTTGAGCGCGCGGTATCCGGCCAGGAAGGCTGTGCTTCCAGCCGACCGGTGGGGCATATGCGCCGGGGGAGACGATCACTTCTCTAAGATCCCAGGCGTCATCGCGGCCCGACGGGCTTCCCACGTGGACATGCCCCCACCCGCACGAGTCACTCGTGCCCTGGGGGATCCACCTCGTGTCCATGCTCCTGCTGAAACTGGCGGCGCGGGATCTGCTGAACCTGAACTCGAGGCGCCGTATGGTGCCCCACCTCGCCGCCAGGTGGAAGCACTTCCTCAACACCGACGCTTCGTTGACTGAACGTTCCGCCTGGGCGGAGAGCCTGGTGCATCTCGCCGAGGACCTGGTCGCCGCCGACCGTGGGAACGTCGAGATGGTCGTCGAATGCGCGGCCACGCTCGACGAGACCGACCGGGCCGGGGACCCGCGGCTCATCGACGTCGTCCTCGTGGGCCACCATCCCGAGGAGAACGGCCTGTCCGTCCAACTCGTCGAGCTGAAGCGCTGGTCGACGGTCACCCGGGTGGAGCGGGCGACCGCGGAGCTGGTGCATGTCCCCGGTATGGGGAGGAAGAAGCATCCGGCGCTGCAACTGCGCGAGTACTACGAGGCGTTCACGAGTGCCAGAGGACCGCTGCACGGGCTGGACTACGAGTGCGGCGGCTTCGCCTATCTGCACAACGCCACCGACGCCGCAGTGCTCCCACTGGTCGGCGTGGACGCGCCGACCGGTGCCTACGCCCGTGTCTACACCAGCGACCGCCGCCCCCAACTGCTGTCGGACCTGCGGAGCAGCTTCGCCGCCGACGGTGCCGACTCGGCGGCCGAGATCCTGTTACGGAGCATGGGCCTGCGCAACACCCCGTTGCTCGACGCCATGATCCGCTCCAGCGGCGAGGACACGGTCTTCACCCTGCGTGGCCGACAGAAGGAGGTCGCCGACCAGATCCTCGGCACCGCCGCCAAGGTGCTTCCCGATCCCCGGCGGCCCGCCCTCGTCCCCGACGAGCGTCGCGTGGTGTTCCTCGTCACCGGTGGTGCCGGTACGGGCAAGAGCGCCATCGGCCTCCAGATCAAGGCCGAACTGGAGGCGGACGGCCATACGGTCAAGTACGCGAGCGGCAGCAGGGCCTTCAACGGCGCACTGCAGGAGCACGTCGGCTTCGGCGACCGGGAGTTCAAGGAGACGTTCACCTACTTCAGCAACTTCGTCACCCCGCCAGACCCGCCGCTGGACGTGCTGATCTGCGACGAGGCACACCGTCTGCGCGACCGCTCCACCAACCGCTTCTGGAAACCCGAGGACTGGGGCACCAAGCCCCAGGTGGACGAACTCCTCGACGCCTCCAGGTTGACCGTGTTCTTCCTCGACGAGGGGCAGTCCGTGCGCCCGCAGGAGGTCGGCACCGTCGCCCTCGTGGAGGACGCGGCACGGCGCTACGACGCCCACCTGGTCCGCTGCAGTCTGCGGGAACAGTTCCGGTGCGGCGGCAGCGACGCCTACATCCGCTGGGTGCGCGGCGCGCTGGGGGTGTCCGGCGCGGAGCCGGAGCCGTGGACCCCGGACGGCCTGATGCACGTCGAGGTCGTCGACACCCCGGAGGAACTCGAACGGATCATCCGCTCCGAGGCCGCGGCGGGAGCGTCCGCGCGCATGGTCGCCGGATACTGCTGGCCCTGGACGAAACCCCTGGGCAAGGAGAAGCGGCTCGAACCCGACGTCCGGATAGGTGACTGGCACCGGCCGTGGAACGCGGACAGTGAGTCCTTCTGCGAGAACAAGACCGTCCCACCGTCCAAGATCTGGTCCGTGCACGAGAACGGCCTCGGCCAGATCGGCTGTGTGTACACCGCGCAGGGCCTGGAATGGGACTGGTGCGGCGTGATCATGGGCGAGGACATGGTCCGCCGGGGCGACCGCTGGGTGTTCCGCCGGGGCAAGGAGCGGGCGGACAAGGAAGCGGGCGTCAAGCGCGTGGCCGTTCCCGGGTCGTTCGATCCCAAGGTGAGGCCGAAGAGCGTGGACGACGACGAGTTCGCCCGCCTCGTCCGGCACGCCTACCACGTGCTGATGACCCGGGCGAGCCGGGCGACCGTGCTCTACTCCACGGACGAGGAGACCCGGACCTACCTGAAGGGGCTCGTCGGCGACGTCCAGATCCACGGTCTGCGCCCCACCTGGGAGAACCTGCCGGAGCAGGCGCGACAGCCACATCTGCCCCGTCCCGCCCGAGGAAGGCGTCGCCGCAGGCAGCGTCGGAAGAAGGACACTCCGCCCGGAGAGCTGCGTCTTTTCTGAAACGGTGGACCGGTACGTGGAGTGGCGGGCTCCCGGGCCCGCCACCTGCCGGTCAGAAGACCAGGCGCGCTACCACGACAAGGGCCGTCACCAGCAGATTGGTGATGACTCCCACCGTGACGTCGACCAGAATCTGACGAATCCGGTCACGACGCGCAAGGTTGTACTCAACGGGGTTCATCGGGTTCCACTCCAGAGCGTGAGCTGGGAATGGCAGGGATCGCCCTACCGGGCATCCGCAGTCACACCGCGTGAAGCACGCGATGGAGACCACTCGTCGCTCATCGCCGAGGATGGCACCTGGAACACCGCCGACGTACCCTCCGGGAAGGTGCGCAGCGGGTAACCACGTTAGTGCACACGCGAGTTGAAGCAGATCGATTTCGGACGCTCCTGCGTCCGGCCCGGACACCGGACGCGGGCGCCGGACGCGAGGACACCCGACGCGAGGGCGCCGGACGGGAGGACGGCGTAGATCGCGATGGCCTCGGCTGTGCGGATTCTGCGCATGTCCACCCGAGGGGATGGGTGAGGCTCCACCATAGGGATGGTCCGCACCCCGCAAGTCGCCGAATTCGGGCGATAAAGGTGGAATCTCCCGTACTCCCGTCCTTCACCGCCTCTTTTCACGGCACAGCCAGCCACTAGGATCTGGACCCTGGGTCTGCCCATGGGGAACGGCGGCCCTTGCAGGACACGAGGAGCGGGGAACAGGCATGCGGGAAGGCCGGTGGGTCACGGTCACCGAGTCCGAGTTCGATCACGAACGCCGCGGCCTGGAGGCGATCCGGGAGAAGCTCCCGGACTCCGACCCCTGGCGTGCCTGGTCGAACTTCACCTTCACCGCGAACACCGGCCACGTCCGCGAGGTCGACCTGCTCGTCGTCGCCCCCGGCGGCGTCTGCATGGTCGAGCTGAAGGACTGGCACGGCTCCGTCACCTCCGAGAACGGCACCTGGGTGCAGACCACTCCCGGTGGCCGCCGCCGCACGCACGGCAACCCGCTGCACCTGGTCAACCGCAAGGCCAAGGAACTGGCCGGCCTGCTCGCGCTGCCCGGCAACAGGCGGGTCTGGGTCGCCGAGGCCGTCTGCTTCACCGACAACAGCCTCCGCGTACGGCTGCCCGCCCATGACCAGAACGGCGTGTACACCGTCCACCAGCTGGTCGAGATGCTCAAGGCACCCCCGCGTGACGAGCGGCGCCGCGTCACGGCGATCGGCTCGCGCGAGATCGAGGCGGCCCTCAAGAACATCGGCATCCGCAAGAGCGACGCGCAGTACAAGGTCGGCCCGTACGAGCTGCAGCGGAAGTCCTTCGACTCGGGGCCCACCTGGGCCGACTACCTCGCCCGCCACAGCGACCTGCCCGAGGCCGCCCGCGTCCGCATCTACCTCAGCGAGCGCGGCTCCGACGCCTCCCTGCGCCAGTCCGTCGAGAACGCCGCCCGCCGCGAGGCCGCGGTGCTGGGCCGTTTCAAGCACCCGGGCGCCGTCCAGCTCAAGCAGTACTTCCCCTCCGGGCACGCGGCCGGTCCCGCGCTGATCTTCGACTACCACCCGGACACGTTGAAGCTGGACGAGTACCTGGTCCAGTACGGCGAGAAGCTGGACATCCTCGGCCGGATGGCGCTGGTCCGCCAGCTCGCCGAGACGATGCGCTCCGCGCACGCCAGCCGCATCCACCACCGGGCGCTCGCCGCCCGCTCCGTGCACGTCGTCCCCCGGCCGCGCGGCCGCAAGGGCCGGGCCGTCGGGGAGGAGGCCGCCTGGCTGACTCCGGACCTCCAGATCTCCGACTGGCAGATCGCCACCCAGCGCAGCGGCGACTCCTCCCAGGGCCAGGGCATGACCCGCTTCGCGCCGACCGCCCTGTCCGCGATGCACCTGGCCGACGACGCCGACGCCTACCTCGCCCCCGAGCTGACCGCCCTCAACCCCGACCCGGTCCACCTCGACGTGTACGGGCTCGGCGTCCTCACCTACCTCCTGGTCACCGGCAAGGCCCCGGCCGCCAGCCAGGCCGAGCTGCTGGCCCGCCTTGAGGCGGGCGAGGGACTGCGCCCCAGCTCCCTGGTGGACGGCCTGTCGGAGGACGTGGACGAGCTGGTGCAGGCCGCCACCGCCTACCGGCCCGGCCAGCGCCTGTCCAGCGTGGACGAGTTCCTGGAGCTGCTGGAGGTCGTCGAGGACTCCCTGACCGCCCCGGCCTCGGCGCCCACCGCCACGGAGGCGCCCGCCGTGGAGGACGGGACCCCGGTCGACAAGGACCCGCTGGATTCCGTCGCCGGTGACGTGCTGGCCGGCCGCTGGGAGATCCGCCGCCGCCTCGGCACCGGCTCCACCAGCCGCGCCTTCCTCGTCCGCGACCTCCAGGCCGAGACCCGCAAGACCCGCCCGCTGGCCGTGCTGAAGGTCGCCCTCTCCGACAGCCGGGGCGAGATCCTCGCCCGCGAGGCCGAGGCCATGGGCCGCCTGCGCCCCCACTCCGGCATCATCCGCCTCGTCGAACCCGAGCCGCTGCACATCGCCGGCCGTACGGTCCTGGCGTTGGAGTACGTAGGCGACGAACGCGACGACACCGGGCAGGGCGGCGAGGCCGGGTCCCGCCCGCGCCGCCGCGAGGAGACCGTCGCCCGCCAGCTCCGCGACAACGGCCGCCTCCAGGTCGACCAGCTGGAGGCCTACGGCGACTACCTCTTCGGCGCCGTCGACTTCCTGGAGGGCGAGGGCGTCTGGCACCGCGACATCAAGCCCGACAACATCGCCATCCGCATCCGCCCCAACCGCACCCGCGAACTCGTCCTCATCGACTTCTCCCTCGCCGGCTACCCGGCGAAGAACACCGACGCGGGCACCGACGGCTACCTCGACCCCTTCGTCGACGCCATCACCCGCGGCTCCTACGACTCGCACGCCGAGCGGTACGCCGTCGCCGTCACCCTGCACCAGATGGCCTCCGGCGAACTGCCCAAGTGGGGCGACGGCAGTGTCCCGCCCCGCATGACCGAGGCGAAGGAGTGGCCGTACCCGACGATCGCGGCCGAGGCCTTCGACCCGGCCGTACGGGACGGTCTCGTCGCCTTCTTCCAGAAGGCCCTGCACCGCGACGCGGCCCAGCGGTACCCCGAGCTGAAGCCGATGCGGGACGCCTGGCGCAAGGTCTTCCTCGACGCCTCGCAGACGGTCCCGTCCAGCCACCGCACCCGCGCGTCGGCCCCGGCGCCCACGACCGCAGGGGAGGGCCTGCCCGCCCAGGGCGCCGCCGCGGCGGCCATCGCGGACGCAGAACCCGAGAGCGCCGAGCAGCAGCGCGACCGGCTCGCCGCCGAGGTCACCCGGGACACCCCGCTGACCGTCTCCGGCCTCACGCTCGCCGCCCAGTCGTTCCTGTACGGCCTGGGCATCACGACCGTCGGCGAACTCCTCGACTACAGCCGCCGCAAGCTCGTCAACGCCCCCGGCCTGGGCGCCAAGACCCGCAACGAGGTCCAGCAGCGGCAGCGGGAGTGGGGCGAGCGGCTGCGCGAGATCCCCGTCTCGCCGCTCACCCCGAAGGGCCGGGCGGAGGCCAAGGAGGAGCTGGAGCAGCTCACGGCCGCCGAGTCGGCTCTGGTCGGCCACCTCGCGACGGGTGAGTCGGCAGGTGCGCTGCCCGCCCGCACGCTGCGCTCGGTCAGCCTCGACACCCTCGCCACCGTCTTCGTGCCCGCCGTCAACAACAACGGCTCCAACCGCAACAAGGCGGAGATGGTGCGGCTGCTGCTGCGGCTGCCCGACGAGCACGGGGTCCTGCCGGACATCGGCGTCTGGCCGAAGCAGAAGGACGTCGCGGAGGCTCTCGGGCTGAGCTACGGCAGTGTCTCGCTGTTGCTCAAGGACGAGCGCAAGCGCTGGAAGGCGGAGCCCGCCGTCCAGGCACTGCGCGAGGAGATCATCGACCTGCTGGTCGGCATGGGGCGGGTCGCCTCGGCGGTCGAGATCGCGGACGCCCTGGCGGTCCGGCGCGGCACGCATCTCGCGGGACGCGAGCAGCGGCGCGCGATGGCGCTGGCGGCCGTACGGGCCGTGGTCGAGGTGGAGCAACTGGTGCCGCAGGATGCCGAGTTCCAGCACCAGCCGAACCGCAAGGCGACGGACGAGTCCCTGGGCGCCGGCCTCCTCGCCCTCGATGTGCGGGAGGACGACGGCCCGGACACCCCGACCGCGCCGGGCCTGCTGGAGTACGCGACCCGTCTCGGCCGTACGGCGGACCGGCTGGCCAAGCTGGACACCCTGCCGACGGCCGCGACGGTCCTGGCCGAGCTGGGCGCGCTGACGGTGCCGCCGGGCGCGGTCAACTGGGACGAGCGGCGCATGGTCGAGCTGGCGGCAGCCGCCTCCGTGAACGCCGCCGCCACGCCGCGCCTGGAGATCTACCCGCGCGACCTGCCGCTGGTCCGGGCGCTGCGGCTCACCCAGGCCGGGCTCGTCCGCTGGATTCCGGGCGTACCGGAGGGGCGGCAGCCCGGCCTGACGGGCGAGGACGTGCACGAGCGGGTGCGCGCCCGCTTCCCCGAGCTGGTCGTGGTCGACGGCCGGGGCGGCACCTCCCACGACCTCCCGACGGGCGGCCCGCTGACCAAGGCCCTGCGCGACGCGGGCTTCGAGCTGTCGCTGAACACGCGCGAGGACACGGGCACGCTGCGGTACCTGCCGACGCGGGTGGACGACGCGTCCAGCTACCTCACGACGGGCGCGTGGCGGCAGTCGACGCGTACGGGCGCGGTGACGCGGTACGCCGACGACCCGCAGCTCGCGGGCGCGGTGCGCGCGGAGGAACGGCTGCTCGCGTCGGCCCGCCGGGACGGGTACCGGGTGCTGACCGTACGGCAGCAGTTGGTACGGGACGCGGTGCGGGAGCTGGGCGCGGAGCGGCTGGGCGCGGGTGCGGTGTCGGTGACGGAGCTGTTCCTGGAGGCCCTGCACGCGCAGGTCACGCCGGGTACGAAGCCGACCTGGGAGACCCTGCTCAAGGCGGACGCCGCCGAGCCGGGGTCGAAGGGGGCCGTGAAGTTCGCGGAGTACGTGCGGACGGCGTGGGGCGCGGTGGAGCCTCGGGTGGCGGAGCTGCTGGGCGACGGTGGTGGGGGTGGTGGCGGGGCCGGTTCTGTCCGTCCCGCCGGTCCTGTGCTGCTGACGGAGGCCGGGGTGTTCGCGCGGTACGACGCGATGGGCGTCCTGGACCGGCTGGCGTCGGCGGCCCGGCGGGGCGGGCGGGGGCTGTGGCTCCTGGTCCCGCAGAGCGACCCCTCGCGTGAGCCCCGGCTCGGGCAGGTGGCAGTGCCGTACCAGGCCGGCCTGGGGGAGTGGATTCAGCTTCCGGACACGTGGGTGGGCAACGCCCATCGGGGGTCCGGCGAGGGCGAGGGCGCGGCGAGTGCCGGTGCCAGTGGTGTCGAGGGAGACGTCAAGTGATCGACCGCAAGGCTCTGTTGAACGACCTGAAGCAGCAGGTCAAGGCGGTCGAGGCCGACCTCGGGCGCCAGGTGAAGGCGCTGGGGGATGTCGGCGCGCGGCTGAAGGCCGAGTACGACCAGGCGCGCAAGCTGGGGCGCACGGCGGCGACATGGACCTCGTGGCTGGACGAGCGGGTCACGCAGGTCGCGGTGGCGTGGGTGCTGGGGACGGTGTTTGTACGGTTCTGCGAGGACAACCGACTGATCCCGGAGCCGTATCTGACGGGGCCGGACGGTGACCGGCGGGAGCTGGCGGAGTCTCGGTACGACGCGTATGTGGAGTCGGACGAGAACCCGACGTACCGGGGCTGGCTGGAGAAGGCGTTCGAGGAGCTGGGCCAGGGCCAGGCGGGACGTCTCCTTTTCGACAAGCGGCACAACCCGCTGTACCAAGTCCCGCTGTCCCATGACGGTGCGCGGGAGCTGGTCGAGTTCTGGCGGGGGAGGGACGAGGCGGGCGTCCTCGTCCACGACTTCACCGACCCGCTGAACGAGGACGGCACGGAGGGGTGGGACACGCGGTTCCTGGGTGACTTGTACCAGGATCTTAGTGAGGCCGCACGTATGACGTACGCGCTGCTCCAGACTCCGGAGTTTGTGGAGGAATTCATCCTCGATCGGGCGATGAACCCGGCAGTCCGGGAGTTCGGGTACGAGGATCTGAAGATGATCGACCCCACGTGTGGGTCGGGGCACTTTGTGTTGGGGGCGTTTCGACGGTTGGTGTGGCTGTGGGGAGAGAAACAGTCAGAGCGGGACGTGTACGAGCGGGTGCGAGCTGCGCTGGACTCGGTGCACGGGGTGGACGTCAATCCGTTTGCGGTGGCTATTGCGCGGTTCCGGCTGTTGGTCGCAGCTATGGCAGCGAGCGGGGTGCGGACGCTGGCGGAGGCTGGCAACTACGAGTGGCCAGTGCATTTGGCTGTCGGCGACTCGCTGATCAAGCACAGATACCGACAGGGCAGCCTGTTCGACAGCTCGAACGATCAAGGCTCGGACGAACTCGCAGACTTCAAGTACGAAACTGAGGATGTGCACGAGTACAAAGACATCTTGCAACCGGGGCGGTATCACGTGGTGTTGGGGAATCCGCCCTACATCACAGTGAAGGATAAGAAACTCAATCAGCTTTACCGTGACCTGTACGACGCTTGTGCGGGTAAGTATGCGCTCTCGGTTCCGTTCGCTCAACGGTTCTTTGAACTGGCGAAGGTGGGGGATGCCGAGAGCGGACTTGGATACGGCCTGGTGGGGCAAATTACCGCGAACTCTTTTATGAAGAGGGAATTCGGAACGAGATTGATTGAGGCATACTTCGGTCATGAGGTGGAGTTGACTGAAGTGATCGACACCTCGGGTGCGTATATTCCGGGCCATGGGACGCCAACCGTCATTCTTGTGGGAAAGCGACGCGGGGGAAATAGGCGCTCAGAGACAATTCGCACTGTTCGTAGTGTGCAGGCGGAGCCCAGTGCCCCGGCGAAAGCAGATGAAGGCAAGGTCTGGCGGGCCATTGTTGATCAGATCGATAAACCGGGTTCTGTGAGTCAATGGGTATCGGTCGATGACCTAGAGCGCAAGCGTTATTTCAGTGAGCAGCCTTGGGTTCTGGCGGACGGTGGACTGGAGCTCAACGAAGCCATCGAGAAGGGTTCTGCAAGTAAGCTGCGAACGCATCTGCCCCGCGATATCGGATTCGCCAGCTTTCCTGGTCAGGATGACGCCTTCATTGGTACGCCAGATGCGCTACGGCGTCAGGGAATTAGGTCAGACGTTGCGAGGATGCTTATCACTGGCGAAGTTGTTCGCGATTGGGATACGCACTGTGCGGAGAGTGCGATTGCTCCTTACGATTCAGATCTCAAACCGCTTCCATACGACGTGAGTAGCCCGTGGGGACGTCGCCTGTGGGTAACTCGTAGCCACTTGCGTTCTACAACCGACTTTGATGGCCAAACTCAACAAGACCTCGGCAAACCGTGGTGGGCTTGGTACCGCTGGGTGCCGGAGCGCTATCGCACACCCCTCACGCTCACGTTCGCCGAAGTGGCCACCCACAACCATTTTGCGCTGGATCGCGGAGGGAAGATCTTCAATCGTACTGCGCCTGTGATCAAGCTCAAGGAGGGGGCCACCGAAGAGGACTACCTGCGCCTCCTTGGGCTGCTAAATAGCTCAACGGCAGCATTCTGGCTGAAAATGACCTGCCATAACAAAGGTAGGCCTGGGGCTGAACAAGCAGGTGCGGATGAACCTTGGGAGCATCGGAGTCAGTACAACGGCACTAGTGTCGCTGAGTTGCCCCTACCGTCTCCCCTCCCAGTCGGGCCAGGAACCACACTCGATGCGTTGGCCCAAGAGCTTTCTTTCACCGCACCTTCTTTCATTGTGACCTCTGGCGTACCCACTGCCGCAGCCCTGCGAGAGGGGCGTCATGCATGGGAATCTATCCGGAGACGGATGATCGCCCTCCAAGAAGAATTGGACTGGGAGGTCTATTCCTTGTATGGCCTGCTCGGGGAGGCGATCACGGTCCACGAGGCTATTCCCGAGGTGAATCCAGGCGAGCGTGCCTTCGCTATCGTGCTTGCCCGTAAGTTGCAACGCGGCGAAGTGAAAACGTCTTGGTTCAAGCATCGCAACCACAAGTTTGACCCGGTTACTGAGATCCCCGCCCACTGGCCCGCTTCCTACCGGGAGATCGTCCAGAAGCGGATCGACGCCATCGAGTCGAACCGCGCTATTGGCATGGTGGAGCGCCCCGAGTACAAGCGGCGCTGGGCCACCGAGGGCTGGGATGCGCTCCAGGAGAAGGCCCTGCGCTCCTGGCTGCTCGACCGGATGGAGAACCGCGAGCACTGGTTCGACGAGAACGGTCAGCCCACCATCCGCACCCTGGCCCGCCTCACCGACGCTCTCTCCCGTGACGAGGACTTCGTCTCCGTTGCCAAGCTCTACGCTCCCCGCAAGGAACTGGCCAAGGTCGTCGCCGAGCTGATCACCGACGAGCATGTGCCGTTCCTCTCCGCCCTGCGCTACAAGCCCTCCGGGCTGAAGAAGCGGGCCGACTGGGAAGAGGTGTGGGACCTCCAGCGCAAGGAGGACGCCGCGCCCGACGAGCCCGCCAAGCGGAAGATCCGGGACTCCATCCCGGTGCCGCCGAAGTACACCTCGGCCGACTTCCTCCGCCCCTCCTACTGGAGGGCGCGCGGCAAGCTCGACGTGCCCAAGGAGCGGTTCATCTCCTACGGCCAGACCAACGCCGCCACCCCAGAGCTGTACGGGTGGGCCGGCTGGGACCAGCGGGAGCAGGCGCAGGCCCTCGCCACGTACTTCACCAACACCGCGCTGTCCACCGAGGAGATCACGCCCTTCCTCGCCGGCCTGCTGGAACTGCAGCCGTGGCTGTACCAGTGGCACAGCGAGTTCGACATGCTCTACAGCGGCTCCCCGGCGGACTTCTTCGCCGGTTACCGCCAGCAGAAGCAGGGCGAGCACGGACTCACCGACGACGATCTCCGTGCCTGGCGTCCTCCGGCCGCGACCCGAGGTCGTCGCGCAGCAGCGAAGCCGTAGTCAGGATTAGTTCGACGTCGGTCGGTTTGGGGGCCACCCGGGGCGTGCGCGGGTGGCCCCCTTGCTGCACGCGCAGCTCCGCCCACACGGTTTTACCCGGGGCGGCATGGCGAGGGGTGACGCCCCAGTCGTCCGAAAGGGCGGCGACGAGGAGCAGGCCCCGGCCCGACTCGGACAGCGAGTCGGACACCGCAGGGCTGGACGGAGGCTGCTTCTCGGCGCGGGTGTCGGTCACCTCGACCCGGACGATGCCCTCGCCCAGGACGAGGTGAAGGTGGAAGTCCCGGCCGGGGACATGCCCGTGGCGTACCGCGTTGGCGGCGAGTTCCGCCGTGATGAGGGTGAGCGTTTCGTTGACGGGGGTGGTGTAGGGGTGGCCCCAGTCGTCCAGGCGGTGCGAGACGAGTCGGCGGGCGAGACGGGCACCGCGCGGCGTTGAGGTGAAGCGCATGGTGAACTCGCGTTCGGGCGCGAGGCGTCGTGGCATATGCCCGTTCGGGGGAGTTGCTGACTTCATGGGGTAAACGGTCGCGGACTCTGCGTAGCTTTGACCAGGAGCGATGCGCTGACGAGTACGGGCTGTACACGCGGGCGGTGCGCTTGTACGTGGTGATGGGCGTGACCGGTTCCCGGGCCCCGAGTTGGCCGACCGGGCGGTTGTACGAGAGGAGCTGCGGCGTGGACGACGAGGTTCAGCAGCCGGAGTACGAGGTCGGTACGGGCATGCTGTGCGTGTTCGGGAGGCAGTTGAAGCTGTTCCGGGAGCGGGCGGGGATGGACCGCGCGGCGCTCGGGTCGCTGACCGGGTACTCGGCCTCGACGATCGCGTCGTTCGAGCAGGCGAGACGTATCCCGCCGCCGAAGTTCATCGACCGGGTTGATGAAGTGCTGGACGCGGGTGGGGTGTTGAGTGCCAGCAAGGAGGAGGTGGCTCGGGCTCAGTACCCGGCGTTCTTCCGGGACGCGGCCAAGTTGGAGGCCGAGGCGGTCGAGCTCTACGTGTACGAGACCCACGTGGTCAACGGCCTGTTGCAGACAGAGGAGTACACGCGGGCTCTGCTGGGGATGAGGCGTCCACTGCTGGACGAGGCGACCATCGAGCAGCGCGTTGCTGCGCGGCTCGTACGGCAGGAGATCTTCGACAGGTGGCCCGCTCCGTTGCTGAGCTTCGTCATGGAAGAAGCGGTTGTGCGGCGGCCGCTCGGAGGTGAGCAGGTATGGCGCGGACAGCTTGAGCAGCTCCTCTTGCTCGGCCAGAAGCGAAACGTCGAGCTTCAGGTAATGCCGCTCGACCGTGAGGACCACGCTGGTGTGGATGGCGCGTTCACCTTGCTGATGCCAAGGCAGGGCCAGCAGGTCGGCTACATGGAGGCTCAAGGTCGGAGCACGCTGGTCACCGAGCGAGATGCGGTCCATGCACTGTCCGCACGCTATGGGATTATCCGAGCGCAGGCCCTCACCCCGAGTGAGTCCCTGGCCTTCATCGAGGAGCTGTTGGGAGAGAGATGAACGCTGAAACAAAGCGCGGTCCCGCGCCTGCGCTTGTCTGGGTCAAGAGCAGCTACAGCGGCGCCGAGGGCGGTCAGTGTGTCGAAGTAGCCGCCAGCTTCGCCAGGGTCCACGTCCGCGACTCAAAGGACACAACCCGCGCCGCCCTGGCCGTAGACCCCACGGCGTGGACCGCGTTCGTCGAGTTCGCAGCACTCTGAGAGGCGCTGGGCCCTCGGCAGGTGTGCACGTGCTGAGGGCCCAGCGTTTCTCTCAACAGAGGGCAGACCTCCCGCGTTCGGCATCAGGTCTACGGGTCCCTGTCCGCTCTGGGGATGAGCGGCTGCCCGCCGGGGAGGGGCTGGTGCGCGAGCTGACGAGAGTCGCTTCTCTGAAGCATGGCCTGCCGCCCGGTTCGGTCAGTGCAACGCCCGCCGCGCCGCACTGATGAGACGGTGCGCGTCAACGCCGTACACCGCGGACTCCCGGAGTGTCCTCCATGTACGCAGGTAGGTGTCCACGCTGGCCTCGTCGTCGATCCACAACTCCGCGTGCCAGTTCTCCACGATCACCTGGCGGTCGTCGTAGATCCAGAAGGCGGTGGCCGGGGGGATCATGAGGGCGGCGGAGAGCGGGATGATCCCCAGTTCGACCGTGGTGAGGCCGATGACTCCCATGAGGCGGTCGAGCTGGGCGGCGAGCACCGACGGAGGGCAGATCTGGGCGTGCAGGGCGGCTTCCCACAGGATGAGGTGGAAACGCTTCGACGAGTCGTAGAGCGCTTCTTGCCGTTTCATCCGGGAGCGCACTGCCTGCTCGGTGTCGCGCGGCGATCTCTGTAGCTCCGCGTATCTCGTGAAGATCGACTGCGCGTAGTCCGGCGTCTGGAGGATCCCGAAAATCATGGACGACTCCCAGCCACGGAACACAGAGGCGTCGGCATGGGCGCGCAGGTGAGTGTCCTGGACCGCCTTGTGCCCAGAGGCCAGCTGTCGCCGCCATGACCGGATGTGCGACTCGAAGCCCCGCAGCCGCCCGAGCAGTTCGTCGTACGCCTCCGGTTGGCCGGTTGCCTCCGCCCACCTGCGCAGGCAGTCGGGCGTTGGTGTTGTCCGGCCGTTCTCCAGCTTGCTGACCTTCGACTTGTGCCATCCGCACCTGTCGGCGAGTTCGGTACCGGTGAGACGGCTACCGGGGGCTGACAGCCGAAGCTCCCGGAGGCGTATCCCGAGAGCTTCGCGCGCCTTCTGGTAGTCCGTGCTCACCGGTACACACCTGTTTCTGTTACTCCTTCACGGCCAGGCCGGCCGTGAACTCCTCGAACGGGACGGCGTGGTGCATGGCCGCGTCGCGCACCATGGAGTACCGCACCACTTCGGCGGGCTCCGTGATCAGTTCGACCCCCACCAGGTTGTCGGCATCGTCGAACTTGAGCAACGCGACCATCCGTGAGTCGAAGATCCAGAAGTCTTCGGAGGGGAGGTTCAGCCGGTCGGCGTCGACGCGCCGGAGATTCATGATCCGCTCGCCGACAGCGCTGTTGCGGCGCGCGTTGTCGAGCAGGTACAGCTGTCCTGCCGTGGGCGGGTCGTCGACGATGCGCACCCGTCCGACTCGCTTGCCGAGCGCGGCTTGTGCGCGCCGGTTGGCACACCACTCCGAGTCCTGGTCGTCCCAGTCCACCGGCTCACCTCGGGTGAACTGGGCGTAGGTCTCGGTGATCTCGTCCGACGCGTAGCGACGCCGAGTTTCCAGCCGCCAGGCCGTGTGCTCGAACCGGGTGAAGAGCCGGTCGAACTCGTCGAGGTCGATGACCTTCGCTTTGCGGGTCACGTCCTTGGGCCCCCAATCCACGAGGAGTTCGCGTGGCACCACGACCGGCACCTCGCCCTCGCCCAGGTGCCGGAGTCGGGCGATGTCCTCGGGGTCGGTGAGTGGCGGGCCGTGCACGATGACCTCGCCCGTGTCGAGGTCCTCATGGACAGAGGGACACCCATTGACGCCGCTACCCGTCCCGTTGAAGCGCAGCCGTCGCACCATGAGCAGTTCCTTTCGCGGGGGAACGATGGGTCAAGCCTCCCCAAGGGCGGTGCCTCATGCGTGCTGTTCAGCCGGGCCATGTGAGGAACTTCGAGGAACTCCCCCGCGAAGTCAAGCAACATCGGGGAACTTCTCTGTCTCCCGGGCCCTGTCCTTCCCTAACGTCTCGTTCATGGTCACAGCGCAACAGGCTCAGGACACCGACCCTCTCGCGGCCGCAGAGGCCCTGAAGGCGGCACTTTCTCAGGCAGGCATCGTGCTGCCCTCGCTCGCAGTCGATGCCGGCTCGCCCGCTCTCGGGCTCGTGGAACTGGGCCGCGTACGCGCCGACGTGGCCATGCGACTCGCAGATGCGCTCCGGCAAGGCAGCGAGAAATGAGCAGCCCGCGAAGAGCTGGCGGGGACGGCGGCCTGCCGCCAACCCGGATGCCGTGGCGGCTCTCCACTTAGCCCTCGCTGGAGCGGGATGTACAAGACGCCGGTGCCGCGCTTCCAGCCCACGAGGGGCCGCCATGCGGAACGGGCCCGCATCAGTCCGGCACGACCTCTCTCCGAAGGAGTAGTCCATGACCGCGATCATCGACCGACCCACCAGCACCCGCACACGGGATCCCAAGGAACTCCTCGACGCCGTCCAGCCCCGCATCAAGCACCTGACGATCAACGTGCTGGACGGCGGCATGACCCTGTGGGACCGCGAGATCGCCCTGCTGCTGCGCGACCACACGATGGTCCGCGACATGGCCGAACGGATCCTCGGCAACGCTGTCATGTACACCATCGGCTGCATGGAGCACCCCGAGGTCCACCTCGGAGTCGGCAAGCTCGTCGACATCGGCGTTCACCAGCTCATCCTCGACACGCCCGTGTGGTGGGCACTTTGCGAGGCGTACAACGCGGGCCGCTACAAGCACCACGCACCGTTCATCGAGCGCCGTCGTGACGGTCTGTGCCTGCGCACAGCGGAGTTCCTGAAGTCCATCGGCTTCGACATCGACGAGGAGCTGTGGGCGATCGACGGCACGGACTGCTCGCCGTGCGACAACAAGGTCCCCGACAGTCACTGAACGGCCCTACCCTGGCCCCTGCCCTCGGTCCCCCGCAGGACAGGGGCCGCCCTGCGAAGAGGAATCGTCTTGCCCGCACAACACGACATCGCCGCCGAGACCGAGCTGTGGGACACCTTCGCCGCTTCCGCCTTCAAGGACGACGCGGAGCCGAGTTTCTGCTGGACCCAGTACGCCGGTCACGGACCTGGCCCGGAGCTGCTGGGCAACCCGCGTTCCGTTCTGGAGATCGGCTGTGGCACCGGCCGCGCCCTGGCCCACCTCGCTGAGCGCGGCATCGCCGCTCGCGGAGTGGACCTGTCTCCCGTCATGGTCGAGAAGTCCAGCGCGAAGTGGGCTGGCACGGGAGCGGAGTTCGTGTGCTCCGAGGTGCTGGAGTACCTGAGCGATCACGAGGACGCGTACGACGCCGTCTACTCGATCTTCGGAGCCGCCTGGTTCACCGACCCGGGCCGTCTCTTTCCCCTGGTCCGCCAACGGCTCAGGCCCGGCGGCGTCTTCGCGTTCTCGCAGCCGCCGGCCATCCCTGGCGCGTACGGGCCGCAGGGCATGTACAAGGGAGGCTTCGCGGGCAAGGCGATGTTCACCTACCGCTACAGCTACCGCCCGGCCGTCTGGGAGCGCCTGCTCACCCGGGCCGGGTTCGCCACGGCCGACGCGCGGGTCCTCGACGCGCCTCACCCCGGTCACATCGGGACGCTCCTCGTGCGCGCGGTCGCTCCGTGACGGAACCCGGCGGGGTATTCGGCGCGCGTGCGAGCCGGCCTCAGTAGTGGTAGCGGGCCTTGAGGATCTTGACCTCCTTCTCGTCCACCCGGTAGACGAGCCGGTGCTCGTCGTCGATCCGCCGTGACCAGTAGCCGGACAGGTCGCCCTTCAGGGGCTCCGGCTTGCCGATGCCGGTGAAGGGCGTGCGCTGGATCTCGGCGATCAGCCGGGTGATCCTGCGGGCCATGGCACGGTCCGAGCCGAGCCAGAACAGGAAGTCCTCCCATCCGGCCGGGTCGCAGCGGACGCTCCTCACCCGTCACCCGCCAGTTCGTCCAGTTCTGCCATGGTCCTGGTGACCACGGTCTCGCCGGCCCTGTCCCGTGCGAGGGCTTCCATGAGGCTGCGCGCGTTGGCGGGGGAGCGCAGCAGGTGGACGGTCTCCTGCCAGGAGTCGTAGTCGTCGGCGGACATCAGCACCGCGTCGCCGCTCTTCGAGCTGATGCGCACGGGGGTGTGGTCGTCGTTGACGCGCTTGATGAGTGGGAAGAGGTCCTTGCGGGCCTCGCTGGCGCTCATCGTCATCTGCGGCACCCCTCTCTTGGTTGTACTGAAAAAAGGTACCGAAATGGTACGACTTTCTCGTACGGGGAAACTTCCCTCTTGTGCCTGGACACCGACAGCTTCGGCGATGCGGCGGGCGAAGTCTTCGACGTCCCGTGAGAGTGAGCGCTGCGTTGGCGTGGGTGGTGTAGGGGTGGCCCCAGTCGTCCAGGCGGTGCGAGACGAGCCGGCGGGCGAGACGGGCACCGCGCGGGTTGAGGTGAATGAGCGGGGCTCTGTGGTGCGCTGCGAGCGCGATGGGCGTGGCTGGTGGCTCGAACGGGCGGAGCCACCCGCGCCGAAGCCTGCGCCGGGGTGTGCTGGGTGGCCGTGTCGGGGGTCGGTGCCTGCGAAGTGGTGTCGGGGGGCAGGTCTCCCCGCGCCCGCTCAGAACAGTGCTGTGCCCTCGGCGTCGGTGTCCACGATGACTGGCCGGGGCCTGGCGGGGAGGCCGTCCAGGCGGTCGGGGACGGCCGCGGCTGCCACGGCAGGAGCCGTCTCGGCCAACCAGATGCGAAACCGCTCGACCGCTTCGCGGTAGGGGACCCGGGCCAGGACACGGTGCTCGCCGGAGGGGCAGCAGTCGACGGCGACCGTGAGCAGGCAGGAGCGGGGCGCTTGGGGACTGCCCGTCCAGGAGACACGCAGGACACCGCAGGGCTTGCGCCCGCGAGAGGCGTGGTGGGTCGGGCGCAGTGATCGGCAGGCTATGTGGGCGGTCCATGCGGCGAGGTGCGGCAGGGGCAGCGTGGTGCGTACCCGGCAGCCGGGGCAGCGGTGCCAGTGGCGGAGCCAGTCGTCGGTGTCGGTGTCGAAGAGGCGTGTGTAGCGGTTCGCCACGCGGATGTCGTTGCTGTACAGGTGGTCGGGGCGTTCCAGTGTGTTGCAGGACTGGCAGACGGGGGCGCGGACGTAGCCGTGTTCGTGGCAGTGGTCGAGGACGGCGGCGGACGCGGTGCCGCAGACGGCGCATGCCCACTCGGCCACCCTGCGGGAGGTACCGGGCTTCCTGCTGAGCACCGAGTACAGCTGGCCTTCCAGCTCTCTGCCGTACGGGCGCGGGCGCGGTGAGGCGGTGGGGCCCTCGGGGCTCGTCGTCTGCCGACCGTCGGCGGCTGGGGCCCGCCCGGGGCGGGAGGCCGGCTCGGTGGCGGCCGGGCTCGTCCGGCGGGTCCGTGTGGTGTGCGCCCACCGCGTTTCGGCGTGCTCGGCCGCGTCGAGCAGTCTGACCACGGCGCGCGGCAGCCACCATGTCCGCCGCGTCTCGTCGTGGATCCGCTCCACGAGCATCTGCCGCCAGTCGATCCCCGCCAGATGGTAGGGCCGGCCGACTCCATGGCGTGCGGCCCGCGCAGGGCCGCCCGACTCCCGCTGCAGCTCGGCCGTGATGCGCCGACGCCAACGCAGCGACGTTTCCTCGGTGCGCTCCTGCCCTGGCGCGCCTCGGAACGGGCCGACGCGGACCAGGTCCCGCCGATCCATCCCCGTCGCGTTCAGTTCCGCGGCCGCCCGGCGCACCTCGACCTCCAGAACCCTCCACTGGCCGCCGCTCGCCCTCACCGTCCCCACCGCACAGCCGCCGAGCAGGACGTACCCCACGCGGGCCTGGGCAGGGGAGCGGGTGAATGCCCCGGAAGCCGTCGGCACAGCGCTGTCGGCCGTCAGATCGACCCACAGGGCGTCCGCGGCGCCCAGGGTGATCAGGCCGTCCGTCCGACCGGGCATGGCGCGCTCTGACATACCGACAGGCTAACGGCCCCTCCCTCACGGGGCGTTGGTCTCCGCGTCGGCGAGGATGCGGCCGAGTTCGGCGGAGGCGGCGCGGCGGGCGTCCTTGTCGTCGCTGGTGGCGACGGTGTGTTCGCATGCGTGGATTCGCATGCGTGGAAGCGGGCGGCTCGTTCGGGCCACCGCTGGACAGCGACCCATGCCCACCAGTGATCGACGAAGTGGCGGACGGGCAGGAGGCTGAACTCGTCGCGTGCCTGGTTTATGGCGACACGTGAAATGCCGCCGGAAGTGCGCCTGTTACGCGCCAAACGCCCCCCCCGGTGTGGCTGTCAGCGCGCGGTGAACCGTCCGTTACGGATGGTGGGGCTCCGGGGCAGGAGTCGGCTTGCACCTGTCTCATCCCATGGCGCCTGCGCTTCCCCGCGGTGCTGCTGGCGGCAGCGAAGCATCCGGGTGTGCGTATCAACAGGGAGGCGTACCTCCGCAGTGCGCTGGCTCGTCACTGCTCCGAGGACGACATCCGAAGAGCGGTAGAAGAGTCTCCCGCTGCGGCGGGCATCGACGTCGAGGTTCTCGACAAAGTGGCCAACGACTCCATCCGCTTCGAAACCGCCAAGGTGAGCGCTCTCTCCGCGGCTGCCGGGATACCCGGCGTCCTCGCTCTTCCCGCCACCGTGCCCGCCGACCTGGCCCAGTACTTCGGCCACATGCTGCGTATCGCGCAGAAGCTCGCGTACCTCTACAGCTGGCCCGATCTGTTCTCCGACGACGGCGATGACGTCGATGACGTCGATGACGCGACCATGGGAGTACTCACGCTGTTCTTCGGCGTGATGTTCGGCACCCAGTCGGCGAACACCGCTGTGGGGAAGGTCGCGGCGATGATGTCGGAGCAGGCTGCCAAGAAGTTGCCCCAGAAGGCTCTTACCAAGGGTCTCATCTATCCCATCGTCAAAAAAGTCGCAGGCTCCCTCGGCATCAAGATGACAAAGGATTCCTTCGCGAAGAGCGTTTCGAAGGCCATTCCCGTCGTTGGGGCCGTTGTCTCCGGCGGGCTCACCCTTGGGGGCGGCGCGCACGGACGGTGGGCGAGGGGGAATGAGGTGGGTTTAGCGTCGATGCTGTGACCAGGTGTCCGTTCAGCCGTTGCCACGACCCACATTGCACCTCACCTGTTCCGAATCAAAGTGAACTCGGTCTCGAAAACATTTGCATCCAGTGCAGAATCTTATCTGTATCCCGATCGGCGAGGAAGAGTTCAAATCCATCGCCTCTGAATTTGATACTGATCATGCTCAGTACCTCTTCGGGATAGTTCTCCAGAAAGGAGACCAGGGATGCGGTCTCGTCGTGTAGTTTGGTATTTACGCCAACCCTTCCGAGTCTTCTCTTGTATGTGTGCAGGAGGTCACTCCGTCGAACTTCTCCTGATTCCGATTCATCTATTTCCTGAAGGCGGTCAACCAGGCTTCCTTGGCATACCCCAGCAAGCGCTGCTGAGGTGACTAGTTCCTTCAACCTATCCTGGTCCATGGCCCTCCGTTAACGCTTATCTCGGCGCCTGTGACTGTTCCTCGAATCAACACCTCTCCCTCGTCGTACGGGAACGAGATGCCTGGAACTCTAGAATAGGTCGCTCCGTCTGCGTTGGGTATCCTCAACACGACTCCTGGGCCGTTCCCTCTGTAGCTCTCTTCTAGCGCCATTTCCTCATAGTAGGTGGTCCAGGACGTGAAGATGCTGTCTGTTCGGCCGCCGACGTGGAGCTGTGGATCAGAATGTCCGCCGAGTGGTCTGGCTTCCCCACGCAGAGCGTCCTCATACATCTTGAGGTAATGGGCAGGGCTGTGTTCATTGGCGTACCCTACGCCGCGGTACAAGTGTGGTTCCTCTTCCGGGTCCCAGCTCCCACCATTTTCACATTCATCCGGAGCGAGGCCGAGGCGGTCGGTCCAGGTGTGCGGGTTGGGGATATAGGTGGCCGGGTTGGGTGCGGGCGAGAGCCCGAGGGGGTCCGGGGTCAGGTAGCGGGCCGTCTCGGGGTCGTAGTGGCGGAAGTAGTTGTAGTGAAGGCCCGTCTCGGGGTCGTAGTACTGACCGGGGAAGCGGAGAGGGGTGTAGGCGGTGCTGTCGGCCGCCCAGGCCGTCGTGCCCCACAGCGTGCTACGGGTCCGCCACGCGATCTCGCCCTCCTCGTCGACGAGTTCGCTGGGTGTGCCGACCAGGTCCGTGACGATGGCGAAGAAGCGGGAGTCGATCTCCTCCTGGGGAGCGTCTGCCGCCGTTATTCGTTCGGTCTGGGTGAGGGGGCGCAGGCCCTGGTGGTCCCAGGTGAGAGTGACCGGGTTGGGCAGGGCCGTGGATGTGGTGGTCTGTTCGCAGAGGGTGGTGCCGTCCCAGGTGAAGACGACGTGCTCGACCACCGTTTCACCGTCGTCCGCCAAGCGGAGTTTGGCCGTACGGCGGCCCAGCGGGTCATACGTGTACCGCCAGCGCGTGCCGTCCGGGGTCGTCACGGACGTCAGGCGGTCCTCGGCATCCCACTCGTACCGCCAGGTGTCCGGTCTGCGGGACAGGCGGGTCTTCTGGCGCAGGGTGATGCGGCCCAACGCGTCGTGTTCGTAGCGGACGCCTCCCGCGCGGGTGATGCGGGTGCCGGTGTAGGCGCGGAGGCCGGTGGCCTCCTGACCGGGGTGGTCCGACGGCCAGGACGCCGAGGTCTGGTTGCCCGCCTCGTCGTAGGCGTATCTCTCCGTCCAGTTCGCCGCGTGGACCGCTGTCACGCGGCCTGCCGTGTCGAGGTCGAAGCGGCGGGTGCCGGAGAGTCGGTCGTCGATGCCGGTCAGATTGCCGTCGGCGCGGTAGGTGTACGCGCGGTGTTGGATCGAGCGGCCCGACGTGCCGGTCACCGACTGGGTGGTCAGGCGGCCCACGGGGTCGAATGTGTGCGCCAGGGTGACCGTCTCGCCGATCCGGCGGGTCAGTTCGCGGCCGGCCTCGTCGTAGGTGAAGTCGATGGTGTGGCCCGCGGCTGTCATCCCCGTGCGGCGGCCCGCCGCGTCGTACGTCCAGGTCGTCGTCACGCCGGTCGGGGTCGTGCGGCCTGTTCGGCGGCCCAGATCGTCATACGTGTACGTCAGTTCGCGGCCGTCGACCGTCTCCGCGCGCACCCGGCCGAAGCGGTCGCGCAGGATCGTCAGTGTCTTACCGTCCGGGCCCGTCGCCTGGGCGAGTTGGTCCGTCATGTCGTACGCGTACGTCGTGACGTCGCCCGCCGCGTTCTTGCGGAGCAGCCGGCCCAGGGCGTTGCGTTCGAACGACACCACCTGGCCGAGGGTGTTCGTGCGGGACGTCAGGCGGCCCGCCGCGTCGTGTGCGTAGGTGAGGGTGCGGCCGTCGAAGTCCGTCTCGGCGATCAGGGAGCCTGCCGGGTCGTACTCGTAACTCCAGGTCAGGCCCTGCGGGTTGGTGACCTTCGTGAGCCGCAGCTCCAGGTCGTACGCGAACTCGTGGCGTACGCCGTCAGGGCCCGTGCGGGCCGTCAGCAGGTCGAAGTGGGTGTACTCGAAGCGGGAGACGCCGCCCATCGGATCGGTGTGGGTGGTGCAGTTGCCCTCACCGTCGTACGTCCACGACTCCGTGGTGCCGTCGGCGGCCGTGCGGCGGGCGAGGTGGCCTTCCACCGTCCACTCCAGCCGGGTCACCGCACCTGTCGGGTCCGTGAGGGTGACGGGTCTGCCGAAGGGGTCACGTTCGTAGCGGGTGACCGCGCCGAGCGGGTCGGTGATCTCCAACGGGAGACCGGCGGGGTCGCAGCGGACCGTCGTCGTGTGGCCGAGGGGGTCGGTGACGGCGGTCGGGCGGCCCGTGTCGTCGTAGGTGAAGTGGGTGGTGAGGCCGGTGGGGGCGGTCACCGAGGTGCGGTTGCCGCGTTCGTCGTACGTCTGGCGGGTCACCGTGCCGTCCGGGTTCACCACCCGTGTCGGCAGGCCGAGGTCGTTGTACTCGGCTCTCGTCTCGCGGCCGTCCGGGCGGGTGACGACCGTGGGGTTGCCTGACTCGTCGTAGCGGAACGTGGTCGTGTGGCCCAGGGGGTCCGTCAGGGACAGCAGGCGGTTGTAGCGGTCCCGTTCGTAGCGGGTGACCGCGCCCAGGGGGTCGATGTCGGCGACCACCTGCCACGCCTCGTTGATGAGGAAGCGGCGGGTGTGGCCCTCGCCGGTCGTGGTGGTCGTGACGCGCAGGCCCGTGTCGGGGTCCGTGTCGTCGTACGAGACGCGCAGGGCCATGTGACCGTCCGTGCCGCCCTCGGCGACACAGCGGTCCTGGTCGTCGTACTCGTACGAGTAGGTGGAGTCGTTGGTGTCCGTCCAGGAGGTGACGCGGCCGGCCTCGTCGTAGGTGAAGCGGAGGGGGAGGCCGGAGGAGTTGACGACCTCGGTGAGGTTGCCGTCCGTGTAGCCGTAGCGCTTCAGTTCCTGACCGGTCGTGGACAGGTGGAGAGCCGTGACACGGCCGGCCTCCGTGGTGACGCGTACGTCGTATCCGGCGCTGGAGACGATGCCGAGCGGGGTACCTTCGGGGTCGTACTCGAAGGTGAGCCAGTTGCCGTTGCGGTCGTCGATCTGTTCGAGGACGGCGAGATCGTCCCGGCGGTCGGTGAAGTGCCAGGTACGGCGCGTGGCGGGGTCGGTGACCGTGTAGCCGCCGTCCTCGCGGGCCAGGGGCCAGCGGGGGCCGTGGCCCGGGAGGGTCGGGGCGCCCGGCGCGGGGTGGGGATAGGCGAGGAGCAGGCCGTCCTCGGTGACGAAGATGACGCCCTCGGAGTCGATCTCCAGGCGCTGGTCGACGGTGGACGACCAGGACGGGCCGAACCACTTGCCCAGGTGGTAGCCCGACTCGACGCGGCGTCTGAACACCAGGGGCAGGGCGCCGGGCAGGCTCACGTCTGTCTGGGGGAGGTACATCCGACCGGTGGCGAAGTCGATCGGGTCGGAGCCCCGCGACTCCACCGCGTCGGGCTGACGCGAGTCCCGGCCGGGAGCGTCGCTGACCCTCTCGCGCGCCGGCACGTCCGGTTTCCTGCCCGACTCGAGCACGTCCTCGACGGTGTGTCTGAGCGTGCCTTTGACGCCGCCCGTCGCCACTCCACGCGCTGCCCCCGCCCCCTTGGTCCCGAGGAGGTCGAGGACGACGCGGCCCCCGTATTCGGACGGGTCCTTCCTGGCGGACTGCCAGGCGTCCTTGAGGGCCCGGTCGGGGTGGGCGACCGTCGACGTGAGCCCCGCGAGCGTCATGTTGACGTTCTGGTAGTACTCGGCGGGGTGGGCGAGGTTGTACGGGTCGAGCGCGTTCATACCGCGGCCGAAGTTGATGAGGCCCGCGCCGCCCTTGACGACGCCTCCGGCGACATGGGCGAGCTCCACGGCCGATGACGCACCCTGGTCGACGAAGTTGGCGGCGAGCTTGAGGGCGGGCGGCAGTTCGGCGGGGGCGTGCTCCAGGGCTGCCCTGACCGAGGTGGCGGCGGTGCGGGCGGCCTCGTTGCGCTGGCGGCGGGCCTCCTTGAGGAGTGCGTGGGCGCGGGCGATGTCCGCCTTGCCCGGGTCGCTGAACTCCGCCGGCTTGGGGCCGGGGTCCTCACCGGCCTTCACCTTCGCGTTGTAGGCGTCGACCTTGGTGTTGTACGCCTCCACCGCCGCCTTGGACGCCTGCACGCCCGCCCGGTAGGCGTCGATGGCGTCCTGGGCCTGGCCCTGGGCCCACTTGACCGTGTCCGCGTACGAGTCGAGCGCCTTGGCGGCCTTGTCGCAGGCGTCCGCCGCGTGCATCCACTTCTTGGGGTGCATGGCGAACTTCTCGCGGAAGGTGTCGGCGGCCCGGCCCTTCCAGTGGGAGGAGTCCAGCTTGCGCATGCCGTCGCCGACCTTGTCGAAGGCCGTGTGGAAGTCCTTGAGGTGCTTGGCGCTCTCCTGGATACGGCCGACATTGCCGTGGATCAGTTCGTCGGCCTGCTCGGTCTCCCCGAGCTGCTGTTCGCCGGGGGCGGCGCCCAGGGCGGACGCGGTGCTGTCGCCCCAGTCCTCCACCTTGTCCGCGACGCCCCGGAGGCCCATGTCCTCCAAACGCTCACCGGCGTAGTCGGTGCCCGCGTCGATGCCTTCGCCGAGGAGCTTCTTGCCGTCGTCGTACACCTCCTCGGCCTTGCCGACGACCGTGTTGGCGGCACCCTTGAGCCTGTCCTCCACACCGTCCGGGATCCAGCCACCCATCAGCTGCCGTCCCCGCTCTGCTGCTCTCCCTCGGCCTGGGCCGCCTGCTCGCGTTCCTCGCGGGAGGGGCCGTACAGCTGGTCGAGCGACGCCTCGTACTCCTGGTCGGTCATGCTCATCGCCTTCTGCGGGTCGAGGGGCCCGTTCTCGAGGAGGGGCGACGTCATCACATCGCGCTGGGCGTCGTTCCAGGCCCGGTCGGTGTTCTTCTGCGCCTCCTCCCAGGACTCCGCGCTCCAGTCAGAGGTGGCGAACATGTGGTTGTCGCCGACCTCGCTCCAGGACATCCGGGTGACCTGCTCCTCGCTCAGGTGAGGGTTGCCCATGACGGAGTTCACCGCGATCTTGAGGGTGCCGTCGACGTACTGGTCGGTCTCGTGGAACGTCCCCGCCGCCAGACCCACCGCGTCCGCGAAGGCGCTGCCCTCCAGGATCAGCGTGCGAACCCCCCACTCCCAGCGCTCACAGAACGTGTCGAGCGCCGACGTCAGTGCTCCGTGCCCCAACTCCAGGCCGGACAGCGCCAGATCGGAGAAACCCCGGCCCACGCTCGCCTCGCCGACCATGCCGAGTTCACGAAGCTCCGACATGGCCAGGTTGATACCTTCGGTGATCAGGGCAAGCCCCTCCACCTGAAGGTCCTTGCCGTCGCCTCCGCCGCCCCCGCCGCCGCTCATCGAGTCAACTCCTGCCCGTTCGGGGCGATCCCGTTCATGCCGTTCGTGCCTGCGTCCACGTTCACGTCCACGTCCGCGTCCAGCGCCGCCGCGTCCGGCACGATCCCCATGACCGGCGGGAACAGTGCGCCCTGACCCTCGGTGCCGACGTCCAGCGCCACCCCGTACGGCACCGGCATCGCCGGGATCGCCACATCCAGCAGCCGGGCACCCAGGACACGGTCGTACGTCCACTCCCGCGCTCCTTCGCCCCTTGCGATGGCGAACCGGGCCAGGGAGGGCTCGTCCGAGAAGGCGTAGATCCAGCGGATACCGCCGAACTCCCCGGTGAGCGGGTCGCCGTCCGCCGACAGGGGCACCAGGACCGCCGTACGCCGGAACTCACCGAGCAGAGCCGCGGCTTGGCGCCGACGACGGCGGTGGAGGATGACGGCCTGGTCCGTGGCAGGCCGCGCAGGAGCGGCATCCGGAACGCGTTCACGAGGGGACGGGGGAGTGGCCTCGGCCGGCTCCGCCGGGGCGGTCGGCTCCAGGTAGTCGTAGATCCTGGACCGGCGCGTTCCCTCCGCCGCTCCACCGCCTCCCCCGTGATCGGACATGCGCGCGATCATCGCATCGACGCACGACGAGCTGCAACGCCGAAGCCTTTGCCGCAGGGACGGGTCACGTGCGCCCGGAGCGGTCGGCACGCTGCACGTCCTCGACTCCGGACGACGTCCTGGCCGTGACGCGACCTGGACCGTGCTGCCGCGTTCCAACGCCAACAGCATCACGGCTCGTAGCCGGGTTCGCCACGGCCGACGCGCGGGTGCTCGACGCGCCCCGCCCCGGGCGCATCGGGACGCTCCTCGTGCGCGCGGCCAACTCCGTGCCTCCGCCCCTTGAAGAGGTCGCGCCCGGCAGGGGCCGCATCTCCCGTCCATGCCACCGGAGTTCGGCTGTTCGGGAGGGAAGCGCTGGTTGCGCGGAGGACCGGCGTCCGAGGGCCTTCGCGGCCTACGATCGGGACATGACGGTCATCCCTCCCGTACGGTCGGCTGGCCGGCGGACACCCTTCGGGCGGATGCCGAAGCTCGTCCTCGGCCTGGTCGTCCTCGCCCTCCTGGCCGCCGCGGTCTTCGCCGGAGCAGCACTTCGCAGGTCGGGGACAGGGCCGGCGGAGATCACCTTCCGGATATCCGGATACTCCGACACCGTCGTGCTGACCGTGCCCGGAGCGTCCCGGGACGGCTGTACCTTTTCCGCCAAGATCACCACGTGTACGACGACCGTACAAGTGAGCGGGGAGGGTCGGGCCCATGTGCGCGCGGGTACGGCGGGGGCGCCGCCACCCTCGTCGGTCCGGTTGCTCTACTGGGGGTGCGGCGAGGGGGGCGGCGTCGCATCCTGCACCCTCGCCGGGTCCCCGCGCGGCTCACCGGTGCGTGTGAGCACCTCTGATCCCAGGGACGAGGCGGCACGGCAGCAGCGCTGTGCCGACGCCGTCGAGGCACCGGAGCCGGAGTCCGGGGCGGCAGTCACCCGCAAGGTCAGTGCTCGGGCCGGGTGGCCGGGGTCCCGTGCGGTCGCTCACGACGGCCGGCCCGTGACTTGCCGCCGTACGTCCGCGACCGACGTTCCCGTGGGGGTTCGAACAGGTCGACCGGCGTGGAGTACCCCCTCCGCCCGTGGCCGTCGGTCAGTGAAAGGCGTGTAGGGCATATGGGGCATGGGGGTACGGTGGAGGGCGTGGTGACGGCGAGTGTCCACCTCGGCGAGGGGACGGAGGGCTTCGGCGAGTGAGGGTGATGGTCGGCGGTGGGGGAGCGGCCGTGCTCGGCTCAGAGCTTGACGACGACGACGCGGTCGGCGCACAGCTTGCGCATGTCGTCCTCGTCCGACGTGAACACGGTGACCGGGCCGGGCTGCCGCAGGGCGACGGCGGCGAGGGCCGCGTCGATGGCGTACTTGTGGCCGTGCAGACCCGTCTCCTTGAGGAGGCCGGTGGCTTCCTTGCCGATTTCCTCCGTGACCGGCTCGACACGGATCTTGGAGAGAGCCCAGTGCCACTTGGGGTGGGAGCGGGTGGGGTCGTAAGCCTCGATGAGCGTCATGGAGGTCGTGACGACCGGGATGCCGCCATCGTCGGCGTGCCTGAGGTAGGCGCCCATGCGACGCTCCCCGCGCACCCACCGCGAAAGTCCTTCGCTGTCGAGTACGTAGACCCGGTTTCCGGTCATGCGGCATCTCGCTTGTGCTTGTGCGGCTGCTCACGTACCTCGCGGGCGCGGGTCCGCTCGGCGTGCTGCCGCTCCAGGTCGCGATGCTCGGCCTCGACCTCGGCCAGTTCCGCCTCGGTGATCTTCCCGTACTCGGACTCCCACCACTGCACGGCCTCGTGCAGCCGCTCCTGCTCCCGTCGGCGCTCTATGGCCTGCGTCACATAGCGGCTGAACCCGCCGGGGCCGACCTCGGCACGGATGGCCTCGGCGAGCTCCTCGGGAAGCGTCACGGTGTACTTCTTTGTTGCCATACCGTCGACCATACCGAGAGCCTGATCGGGCAGCCAGCCAGCGACAGACATCCCACACGATCGAGTACAAGCGGTGGCGGAGGCCACCAGATGGAGAGCGTGACCGGTAATGGCACAGCAGCCGCCCCTCCTCCGCGATGTCATCGACATCAAGGAGTCCATCTCCACCTCGGACTTCGTGCTGTCCCTCGCCGAGGCGACGACACCCGAGGGCGCCCGGCACGCGCTCACGGACTACGTCGTCACCGAGCGGCTGCTGGAGAACTTCGACGAGGCGCTGGCCCTCATCAAGTCCGCGCTGGACGGGCACCGCTCCAAGGCGGCGTACCTGCACGGCTCGTTCGGTTCCGGTAAGTCGCATTTCATGGCCGTGCTGTACGCGCTGCTCAGCGGCGACCCGGCCGCCCGTGCCCGTACCGAGTTCGACCCGGTGCTGACCAAGCACGAGTGGCTGACCACGGACGGCAAGAGGTTCCTGCTCGTGCCGTACCACATGCTCGGCGCGAAGGCCCTCGAACAGCGGGTGCTCGGCGGGTACGTCACCCACGTCAAGAAACTGCACCCGGACGCCCCGACCCCGCAGGTGTACCGGACCGACTCCCTCTTCGCGGACATCCGCGCCATGCGCGCCAACATGGGCGACGAGGCCGTCATCCGGGGGCTCGGCACCGGCGTGGACGACGATGACGAGGACGAGTGGGGCGAGGGCTTCGCCTGGACCTCGCAGCTCCTGGACACCGCGCTCGCCGCCGAGGAGAACCACGAGGCGGGCACCGCGCTCAACCTCACCAACCCCTCCACCCCGGCCGAGCTGCGGGCCAAGCTGGTCAACGACGCCGGCACGACCCTCCTCCCCGGCTTCACCAGGAACGCCGCCGAGGACGAACACGGCTTCATCTCCCTGGACGCCGGTCTGTCCGTCATCGCCGAGCACGCCAAGTCGCTCGGCTACGACGGGCTCATCCTGTTCATGGACGAACTGATCCTCTGGCTCGCCACCCTCATCCACGACCAGAGGTTCGTCGCCCGCGAGGCCAGCAAGATCACGAACTTCGTGGAGGGCGGCGACGCCCGCCGCGCCATCCCCGTCGTGTCGTTCATCGCCCGCCAGCGCGACCTGCGCGAGCTGGTCGGCGAGGAGGTGTCCGGCGCGGCCGAGTCGTCCATCCAGGACACCCTGAACCTGGCCTCCGGCCGGTTCGACAAGATCACCCTGGAGGACCGCAACCTCCCGCAGATCGCCCACGCCCGCCTCCTCAGGCCCAAGAACGACGAGGCGGCCCGGCAGGTCGACGCGGCCTTCGAGCAGACCAAGCGGGTCGGCCCGCAGGTCTGGGACACCCTCCTCGGCTCCGAGAAGGGCACCACCGGCGCGGACGCGGAGTCGTTCCGGCTGACGTACCCGTTCTCGCCCGCGTTCATGGACACCCTCGTCCACATCTCTTCCGCGCTGCAGCGCTCCCGCACCGGTCTGAAGCTGATGGGGCAGCTGCTCGCCGACCACCGCGACGAGCTCCGCCTCGGACAGCTCGTCCCCGTCGGCGACCTCTACCCGGTGATCGCGGAGGGCGGCGACAAGCCGTTCACCGACAGCCTGAAGGTCGTCTTCGAGGCCGCCGACAAGCTCTACAAGACCAAGCTGCGGCCCTACCTGCTCAGCTCGTACGACATCACCGAGGACGACGTCGAGCAGTACCGCAACCGGCCCGAGTCCCTCACCGACCCGAAGCGGCTGAACGGCTGCCGCATGTTCGTCGGCGACAACCGGCTCGTGTGCACGCTGCTGCTGTCGGCGCTCGCGCCCAGCGTGCCCGCGCTGTCCGAGCTGACCATCCGGCGGCTCGGCGCGCTCAACCATGGGTCGGTGCTCGCGCCCATCCCGGGCGCCGAGGTCGGCATCATCAAGAACAAGGTCGCCGAGTGGGCGGCCAGGTTCCCCGAGATCAAGGAGACCGGCACCGACGCCAACCCCGGCGTACGGCTGGAGCTGTCCGGCGTCGACGTCGACTCCGTCATCGCCAACGCCCAGGTCAACGACAACCCCGGCAACCGGGTCGCGCTCGCCCGCCGCCTGCTCTCCGAAGAACTGGGTGTCGAACACGGTCAGTTGAGCGACCAGCTCAGCTTCACCTGGCGCGGCACCGCCCGCACCGCCGAGATCGTCTTCGGGAACGTCGCCGACGAGGACGAGCTGCCCGACCACGACCTGATGCCGCAGGAGGAGGGCCGCTGGCGCATCGCCATAGACCTCCCCTTCGACGAGGGCGAATGGGGCCCGGTCGAGGACGTCAACCGCATCCGGCGGCTGCGCGAACGCCAGCAGGGCGAGCGGTCCCGTGTGGTCGCCTGGCTGCCGGCCCATCTGTCCGCGCAGCGTTTCGCCGACTTCCGGCGCCTCGTCGTCATCGACAAGGCCCTCGCCGACGAGCACCGCTTCGACACCCAGTACGCCGGCCACCTCAACGCCGACAACCGCAGCCGCGCCAAGGGCCTCCTGGAGACCCAGCGCGAGGCCCTGCTCAAGCAGGTCAAGGGCGCCTTCAAGCAGGCGTACGGACTCGCGCAGAAGCAGGCCGCCGACGTCGTCCCCGACTTCGACGACCACCTCGTCGCGCTGCCCGACGTCGACGGTCTCACCCTGTCCTTCGGGCAGAGCCTGCACGACGGCATCCGGCACGTCGCCGGCAGGCTGCTCGCGCACCAGTACCCGGCCCATCCCGACCTCGATCCCGACGCCACCGGCATCGCCGTGAAGCCGGCCGACACCAAGAAGGTGTTCGCCCACGTCCGCGCCGCCGCCGAGGCACGCGACGGGCGGGTGGAGGTCCCGGCCGCCGACCGCAGGCTCATGCAGCGGATCGCCGGGCCCCTGCGGCTCGGGCAGCAGAAGGAGGCGTACTTCGAGCTGTCCCGCTACTGGGCCGACCACTTCCGCCAGCTCGCCAGCTCCCACGGCGTCACCGGGGACCTGTCCCTGATCACGCTCACCGACTGGACCGACAAGCCCGACCCGCGCGGCCTGCCCGACTTCCTCGCCCGGCTCGTCGTCGCGGCCTTCGCCGAGATGGACGACCGGGTGTGGGTGCGGGTCGGCACCGTCCTCGACCCCGCGCCCGAGCTGTCCGCGATCAAGGACCATGACGCGCTGCGCAGCCAGCCACTGCCCGCCGAGTCCGACTGGGACACGGCACGGCAGCGCTTCGAGACGATCTTCGGGCAGAAGGCTCCCGCCCTGCGGCGCGGCCGGATGGTCAACCAGTTCGCCCGCCAGATCATCGAGGCAGCCCGCGCCCACCGGGACCACACGGCCGACCTGGTGCACCAACTGGAGGCCCACGCCGCCTTCCTCGGCCTCGACCAGACCGCGGACACCGGACGGCTCCCGCTCGCCCGGCGCTCCCTGCAACTGCTCGACGCCCTCACGGCGGAGGCCGGCAAGGGCGCGGCCGGGGCGAAGAAGACCGTGGAGGCCCTCGCCTCCTTCGACCTCGGCGAGACAAGCGCCGACCGGTACGGCACCTCCATCAAGCAGGCCCGCAGCGTCGCCGAGGCCGTCGCCTCCGCGCCCTGGAGCACCCTCGAACTCGCCGCCGGACTCGGTCCCGAGGGCGCGGCCCTGCTCGACTCGCTGCGCAACGTCGCCCGCGACGACCAGCGCACCGCCGACCTGCGTGACGCCCTGGCCCGTACCCAGCGCGAGGTCGTCGCCCTCGTGAAGCGCAGTCAGGCCGCCGCCACCCCGCCTCCCGCGCCCGTCGCGCCGCAGGCCAGGGCCGACGACCTGGACCTGGGCACGCCTTCGAACGATCCGCGGATCCCCTTCACCGCGCCGGAGACGCCCGCACCGGCCTCGTCCGGCAGCGGTACCGCCCGCAGGTCCGGCGGCCGTCGTACGACCGTGGCCCGGGCCGCCGCCGACCTTCAGGCGGAGCTGTCCGAACTGGTCGCCCGCCATCCCGACGCGACCATCGAGATCACCTGGAAGGTCGTCGAATGACGGACACCGCCACCGTCGCCCCGGGCGCCGTCCGGCTGAACACCGCGACCGTCACCCAGTACCTGTCCTCGCAGTCCTCCCTCGCAGCCTCCCTGACACGAGAGGGCGGGGGCAGGCGCCGGGTCGTGCTGCTGCGGTCCGCGCCCCAGTGGGACGGTCCCGCGGAACCCGCCTGGGCGGAGGGACGGACGGCCGGTGTCGCGGTGGCGCCCTCGCCGCTCGCCGTCCACGAACTCGTCCTCGACCACCTCGCGGGCCGCAGGCCCGGCCCCGCCCTGCTGGTCGTGCTCACCGACCGGGAGCAGCACGAGCTCGACCCGGCGATCCTGGCGCGCGTCCACAAACTGCGCATCGACACCGTCGACAGCTGGGACGTCGTCCGGGAGGCGTTCGGCGCCCGGCAGATCGACCCGCGGCTCAAGGACGTCAACTGGGCCGCCGAAGCCCTGCTCGACGCCACGCCGCCCGGCGGCTGGCCTCCCGTACCCGGCGGCTGGCTGTCCCGCCAGTACGCTCTCACCGCGCTCACCCAGCGCCGCCTGCGCCTCGGCCGCTACGACACCGAGGGCGGCACGCGGCGCCCAGGTGACGACCGGCTCGACGCCCAGACCCTGCTGCACTGGTCGACCCGCCCCGGTGCTCCCGAGCGACTCCTCGGGCTGCGCGGCCCGGAGCGCGCCGGGCTGACCGCCTTCCTCGGCGAGGAGGACCAGGCCGGCCTCGCCGGACGCGCCCTGCTCGCCCTCGTGGACGCCGAGCGGGGCGCGGACGCCGCAGCCTTCGGACTCGTCTGCGCGGCGCTGTGGCAGCACGCCGAGCCCGCCCCCGAGACGTACCAGGCCCGGGGCCGCGCCGAACGCTACTTCGGCGACCAGCCCCCGGCGGTCGGCGAACAGCTCGACGCCCTGGTGAGTGTCTTCGGCCGGGCCGCCGAGGAGTACGTCACCACGTTGCTGGCAGCCGGGCACCGTAGCGCTGGCCGCGACGGGGACCAGGCCCGCGAGGCACGCCGGACGTCCGGCACCGTACTCGACCGCGCGGCCGTGCTGGCGCGCCAGTTCGGGGCGGAGCTGGCCGTCGGGGCGAGCCCCGTCCTGCGCGGCGGACTCGAGGCCCGGTTCACGGCCGTCGGACGGGCGCTCGCAGACGGTGACAGGGGCACGGTGGCGGACGCAGTCCTGCGCCTGGCGGACCACCGGCTCGCCGCCGAGCCGGAGGAGTCCGCCCGCGTCGAACGCGCCCGCATGGGACAGCGCCTCGCCCGCTGGCTGCTGACCGACACACCTGCCGAGAGTCCCACGGTGGCCGACGCCCTACAGCGGCACGTCGCCGAGACCGGCTGGGTCGACCTCGCACTGGAGCACATCGAGGCCGGCGGCGACCCAGACCCCGTCCTCAAGGCCGCCTACGACACCCTCGCCACAGACGTCCGGGACAGACGACGGCACATCGACGCGTCCTTCGCGCGCTCCCTGGCCGCCTGGACGCAGGCCGGCACCCGGCCCGGCAGCATGCTCACCGTCGAGACCTTCCTCGACCGGGTGGTCGGACCGGTCGTCCGGCGCGGGGAGGAGCGGCGGGTACTGCTGCTCGTGCTCGACGGCATGAGCGCGGCCATAGCGAACGAACTCGCCGAGGAACTGCGCGACTCCTGGGCCGAGTTCGACCCGCTGCCCGAGGGCGCTCCGCAGCGTCGGGCCATGGCCGCCGCCCTGCCCACCGTGACGGCGGTGTCCCGTACCTCACTGTTCGCGGGCACGCTGATGAAGGGCACCCAGACCGACGAGAAACGGCTCTTCCCCACGCTGAGGCTGTGGGGCGGCGCCCCGGCCGGCGTGTTCCACAAGGACGACCTGCGCGGCGAGTCCGCCGGCGACACCTTCGGCCCGGCGCTCACGGAGGCGCTCGCCGACGGCCGGACGCATGTCGCCGTGGTCCTCAACGCCATCGACGACCGCCTCGCCAAGGAACAGAAACTCGGTGACGGGGCCTGGCGGGTCGGCGACGTGCCCGGCCTGCGGGACCTGCTGCGGGTTGCGGCGGCCCAGGGCATGGCCGTCATCCTCACCAGCGACCACGGTCACGTCGTCGACCGGCACGGCAGGAAGGTCGACGCCGCCGTCGAGCCCGCGTCCGCCCGGCACCGCCTGCCCGCCGACGGTCCCCTCACCGACCGGGAGATCACCCTTACCGGATCGCGCGTGGTGTGGCCCGCGCCCGGCGCGTCCATCGTGGCGCTGTGGGACGCCGACTCCCGCTACACCGCCCTCAAGGCCGGCTACCACGGCGGGGCCTCGCTCGCGGAGGTCACCGTCCCCGTGCTCGCCTTCCTGCCGTTCGGGGCGGAACCGCCCAAGGAGTGGCGGGAGTTGGGCGACCAGCGGCCCCTGTGGTGGGCTCCGGAGGAGGTGGGGAGGGCACCGCTGCCGGGTGACGCCACCACTCAGCTGCGCGTCGGGGCGACTCCCGCTGTGCCGAAGAAGCCGACGGGGAAGTCCCAGAAGAAGCAGGCGGAACTCGCGCGCACACACGAGGCGCTCTTCGAGGTGGAGCTGACCACCGGGGGAGACGACTCCCTTCTCACCCCGACCCTCGTCTCCCGGACGGAGGCGCTCGTGGCGGCGCTGCTCGACTCGGAGACGTACCAGGGGCAGCTCGGAGGTCTGGCCCGCAAGCCGCCCCAGGAGCAGGTCCACAAGGCGCTCGCCGCCCTGCTCGACGCGGGCGGCACCCTGCCCGTCACCGCGCTCGCCCAGCGCGCCGGCATGCCCGTCACCCGGGGCGACGGCTTCGCGGCCGTCCTGCGGCAACTCCTCAACTACGACGGCGTGCAGGTTCTGGAGACTCTGCCGGACGGCCGTACCCTGCGGCTCCACGAGGCACTGCTGCGCGAGCAGTTCGCCCTCGGAGGCGGCTGAGGACATGCTCGGGGTGCCTCAGCCCTTGGGCCTGAGGCACCCCGAGTGGTCCGTCCGTGTTGCTCGCTACCTCATGACGCGAACGCCCGGAGCACCTTGGCGAAGGTCGTCAGCTCGTCGATCATTTCCGGCGGAAGCGGCTTCTCGTCGAAGTGGGCGATCCGGTTCCGGATGTCCTTCACCCGCTTCAGCAGGCCGATGAACTGCTCCCGCGGCATGTTGGGCCACTTCAGGGCCTCCCAGTTGCGGTCGGCCTGCTCGGCGAAGGACTGCCTTGTCTGGTCGCCGTCCAGGAGTCTCAGGTAGTCGCCGAACATCAGGTCCGACACCTGGCCGGTGCGATGCTCCGGCCTCTTGTTCGTCTGGACCGCCTTGATGGTCTCCGTGTCCAGAGCCGCGCCCAGGCAGCGGCGCAACAGGGACTCGATGTCGCCCACGATGAAGAACGGGCGGGCCGCCCCCTCGAAGCGATCCGTGACGTCCGCGGCGGTGACGATGCCCGAGAGGCAGCCGTCGTCGCCGCGGACGAGCAGGTAGCCGTGCTCACGGATGACGGGGAGGGCGGCGAAGAACTCCTGCCGGGCGTCGGCGACGGGCAGTGAGTCCTTCTCCATCGCGTTGTCGAGGGTGGCCTCCTTGCCCGCCTCGTACATCTTCGCCACGGATCCCCAGGTGACGACGCCGTGGACCTGCGCCATGCCGGTGGTCACCGGGATCTGGGAGATGCCCTTGGTGCGCATCAGAAAGGTCGTCTGCGACAGGGGCGTGCCGGGGCCCACGGAGACCACGCCCCGCCGCGCGGACGGGATGTCGCCGAGCAGCAGCCGCTGGGGCAGGGCGTGCGAGGGCAGGGCCTCGTCCGTGGCGTCGGTCTCGTCCGAGTCGGCCGGCGTGCGCTGCGCGGGCACGGCCGCCAGCGGCACGACGTCGACCGTGGTGCGCAGAGCGCAGACGGCGAAGTCCGGCAGCGTGGTCAGCCCGGCGTCCGTCAGGGCCTGCGAGATCCGGTGCACCGTCCGGTGGTCGCGGACCCTGACCTGGAACAGGTCGAGGATCTCCTGCACGGACACGGTCCTGCCCTTGAGCGAGGCGAGGTCCGGCTCCTGATGCCTGGTCGTCATCGGGCGTCGTCCTCCGGCAGGTCGCGGAGCATCGTCCTCTTGCCCATGGCGGAGTGCACCAGGTCCTGCAACTGCTTGGAGCGGTCGCGGTAGAAGCGCTCGTAGTCGTTCTCGCGCAAGGCGTCCGGATCGATCAGGTGGGTGGTCAGGACGTCGTCGAACCACTCGGGACGCGTGTCGGACGCGGCGATCATCGTGGACACGTACGACGACGGCGCCCCCGTCATGTCCATGGCCGCGCGGTACGACAGGGGGGTCTTGTTCACGATCGAACTCGTGGGCAGACCCTGGCTGTTGCCCCGCCGGAACCACGTCTTGGGGAAGATCTGCCGCACGTCCACGCCGTACTCGTCCAGCCTGCCGGGGCTGAGCGGGGCGTCCGTGTGGTGCCAGTCCACCGCCCCCTGCTTGATCAGCAGGGCGTAGATCCCCTTGTAGGCGGCGCTGTTGCGGGTGGTGAGGGTGTCGAGGCGGTCGGCGAAGAAGAATGCCTCCGTGACCGTCTCGGGTGCCCTCTCATCCTGCGCGATCCAGGGGACGAGCTGCTCGACGTCCTTGGTGAAGCGCGTCTCCGTGGAGCCGCCGTACATCTCACCGAGCACCCCGCACCAGTACCACTGCTCGATCTTCTCCTCCGCCCCCAGACCGTCCATCGCCGTGTCGAGGATGGCGCGGACGGCCGCGAGCGGGACGAGCTGCGTCTTGTACGGCAGGTCGGCCGGGCGGACGATGCACTGCTGTTCCAGGAAGTCGCCCACCCAGGCGAAGGCGTCGGCGAGCTTGGGCGCCAGGCGGACGAAGTCGGCCAGGGGGAGGTCCAGCAGGTCGCGGCGCTTGCAGGACACCGTGGCCCCGAGGCCCGCCTGCTTGCGCTCCCAGGTGCGCACCAGTGCGATGGCCTGCAGGAAGTCGATGCTGCTCAGCCCGTTCTCCAGTCCGCTCTCGATGCGGCCGAAGACCGGGTACTTGCCCGCCAGCGCCTGCTTGATCTCCCGCCACACCTCGGGGAGCTGGTAGTAGTCCCCGGTCCGGTCCACGTAATCGCGGTCCCCGGCGTACGTCGCGGTGAGCAGTTCGAATACGTTCAGGGGCACACCGCCCGTGTTGACCCGCTCGAACACCGCGCAGACCGCGTCCATGGAGGTGGCGGCGCCCAGCCGGATCATCGGGACCTGGAAGGCGCGGACCTGCTGGAGGACCGCTTCGTCGAACTGGCCCCACAGGTCCCAGTTCCGGTCCTCGTCGGCCTTGATGTACGCCTTCTTCCACTCGTTCACGCGCTGGGCGTCGAAGACGAAGTGGAGCGGGAAGAGACCGGCCGCGCACTCGGCCTCGGTGCTGCTCAGATCCAGCACCACGGTGCGGTTGAAGTCCGTCCGGAGCACCTTGTCGGCCGGTACGGACACGACGGCCTCGTCGCGGTCCGCGGACGGTCCGACGGCCTTCGCGATGTCGACGTAGTACCACCGCTGGATGGGCTTGCCCCGGGAGTCCGCCGTCTCCACCGGGGCATCGAGCCACAGGGCCTGGAAGAGGGAGGTGAGGCGCTGCTGTCCGTCCAGCAGCAGGAGATCGGCCGCCGGGTCCCCGTCCGGTCGTGCACCAGTGAGGGTCCGGGACCGGAACCGGGTGGCGCCGCCGGTCTGCAGCGTCATCACGACGCCCAGCGGGTAGTCGAGGGTGACCGTCGCGATGATCGCCCGGATCCGGTCGTCGTCCCACTTCCAGTTCCGCTGGAAGTCGGGCAACTGTAAGGAGCCCGAGGCGACATCCGCCAGAACGTCCTTTAGCTTCACGTTGTCGAGGGCCGCCATGTGACTCCACTTCCCACCCTGATGCCTGTACGGAGAGTGATTCCATCAGCGCTTTCCGGTGACAGTCAACTGGTTCACAGAACAACGAGACAGGCGCGAGCATCGCCCGGACGGAGTTCGGCACCGTGGCCGTGAGGGGGGAGAAAGGGGGTTCTCCAGGTCACGAACCGGACGTCAGGAGACTTCCTCGAGGCCGCGTCGCACGGGGAGATGGAACACTGGTCCCCGTGAGCACCACCGGATCCAAGCGCCCCGCCCCGGTCAGCGCAGCCCGCCGCCGTACCGTCCTTGACGCCCTGCGCCGTGGAGCCGTGCCCGAGAGCGGGCTCGACCTGCTCGCGACCGGCCTCGACCGGTTCGAGACGGCCCTGGACGCCGAGCTGGACGCCGTGGCGTCCGGGGGGTCCGTGTTCAAGGCCGTACGGGGTGAGTACGGGTCCGGCAAGACGTTCTTCACCCGCTGGCTGGGTGAGCGGGCCAAGCGCCGCAACTTCGCCGTGGCCGAGATCCAGATCTCGGAGAACGAGACACCGCTGCACAAGCTGGAGACGGTCTACCGGCGGCTCACCGAGAGGCTCACCACGTCCAGCTTCCCGCCCAGCGCCCTGCGGCCCGTGGTCGACGCCTGGTTCTACGCCCTGGAGGAGGACGCCCTCGCGGCCGGCGCGACCGATGAGGAACTGCCGGGCGAGGTGGAGAGGCTGCTCATGGCGCGGCTCGCCGCGGTGTCCCGGCACGCCCCGTCCTTCGCCACCGCGCTGCGCGGCTACCGGGCCGCCCTCGTGGACGGGGACGAGGCGACCGCCTCGGCCGTCCTGGCGTGGCTCGGCGGCCAGCCGCATGTGGCGGCCGCCGCACGCAGGTCCGCCGGGGTGCGCGGCGACCTCGACCACTTCGGTGCCCTCGGATTCCTGCAGGGACTCCTCACCGTGCTGCGCGACTCCGGGCACACCGGGCTCTTCGTCGTGCTCGACGAGGTGGAGACGCTCCAGCGGGTCCGGTCGGATGCCCGGGACAAGGCGCTCAACTCGCTGCGGCAGCTCATCGACGAGGTGCACTCCGGCCGCTTCCCCGGCCTGTACCTCGTCATCACCGGCACACCCGCCTTCTACGACGGGCAGCAGGGCGTGCAGCGTCTGGCACCACTCGCCCAGAGGCTCGCCACCGACTTCACCACCGACCCGCGCTTCGACAACCCCCGCGCCGTACAGGTCAGGCTCCCCGGCTTCGACCAGGAGTCCCTCATCGGCCTCGGCGCCACCATCCGGGACCTGTACGCGGAGGCAGCGGCGTCGCCCGAGCGTGTGCGTACGGTCGTCGACGACACCTACGTCGCGGACCTCGCGCGGGCCGTCGGCGGGGCGCTGGGCGGGAAGGTCGGGGTGGCTCCCCGCCTGTTCCTGAAGAAGCTGGTCGGGGATGTGCTCGACCGCGTGGACCAGTTCGACGACTTCGATCCCCGGCGGCACTACCGGCTGACGGTCGCGAGCAGCGAACTCACGGACGTGGAGCGAAATCTGGCCGCCACGGTCTCCGACGGCTCCAGCGGTTCCGTGGCGGCCGACGACATCGACCTGGAGCTGTGATGGCGGTGGACGCGAGGAGCCCGGCCGGTGCGGGCCCGGGCGGGGACGGAGCGGACGTGCTCGACCGGCTCGATCCCGTCGTCCTGCACCACATCGTCAACACCCTCGGCTGGCCCGATCTGCGCCCTCTCCAGCGCGCGGCGATCACACCGCTCATGGACGGGCAGGACGCCGTGCTGCTGGCGCCGACGGCGGGCGGCAAGACCGAGGCGGCCTGTTTTCCGCTGCTGTCGGCGATGACCGAACAGAAGTGGACGGGCACGTCCGTCCTGTACCTCTGCCCGCTCAAGGCTCTCCTCAACAACCTGGTCGGCCGGGTCGACTCCTACGCCCAGTGGCTCGGGAGACGCGCGGCGCTCTGGCACGGCGACACCAAGGAGTCGCAGCGGCAACGCATCCGTACCGAGGCACCGGACATCCTGCTCACCACGCCCGAGTCACTCGAAGCGATGCTGATCGGCGTCAAGACCGACCATGCGCGGCTGCTCGGGGGCGTGCGGGCCGTGGTCGTCGACGAGGTGCACGCCTTCGCCGGTGACGACCGGGGATGGCACCTGCTCGCCGTGCTCGAACGGTTGGAGAGGGTCACCGGACGACCCATCCAGCGCGTCGGGCTCTCCGCAACCGTCGGGAACCCGGATCAACTGCTGCGCTGGTTGCAGGGCGCCGGCGCCGGAAGCCGCACGGGGCGGATCGTCGCCCCGGGGGTGCAGCTGCCTGTGCGAACCGGCGGAGCCGGGACGCCCGACCAGGCCGCGGCCGAACGACTCCCCAGGCCCGCCGGCGAGGTGGAACTCGACTACGTGGGCTCCCTGGAGAACGCCGCCAAACTGATCGCGGCCCTGCACCGGGGAGAGAAGCGGCTCGTCTTCTGCGACTCGCGCCGACAGGTCGAGGAACTGGGCGCCGCGCTCCGGGCCCGCGAGGTCACCGTCTTCCTGTCGCACGCCTCGCTCTCCGTCGGTGAACGCGCCCGCTCCGAGCAGGCCTTCGCCGAGGCACGCGACTGCGTCATCGTCTCCACCTCGACCCTGGAACTGGGCATCGACGTGGGTGACCTGGACCGCGTCATCCAGATCGACTCTCCGGCCTCCGTCGCGTCGTTCCTGCAGCGCATCGGCCGCACGGGCAGGCGACCCGACACCGTGCGCAACTGCCTGTTCCTCGCCACCCGCAAGGACACGCTGCTGCAGGCGGCGGGCCTGCTGTTGCTGTGGTCGCGGGGGTGGGTGGAACCGGTCGTCCCGCCGCCCGATCCCCGCCACCTGGTGGCCCAGCAACTCCTCGCAGTCACCTTGCAACAGCACAAGCTGGGCGACCAGTTGTGGGATCGCCAGTGGAACGGCCTGGCCCCCTTCGACGGATCCGCCGCCCCGATCCTGCGTTTCCTCACCGAGGAGGGCTTCCTCGACAGTGACGACGGCCTGCTGTTCGTGGGACCTGAGGCTGAACGCCGTTTCGGCAAGCGGCACTTCATCGAACTCACCGCCTCCTTCACCGCGCCGCCGCAGTTCACCGTCCTGTCGGGGCGCACGGAGATCGGCCGTACCGATCCGAGCGTCCTCACCGAGGAGCGGCCCGGACCGCGGCGGCTCCTGCTCGGGGGACGCAGTTGGCAGGTCACGTACGTCGACTGGCTCCGCAAACGCGTCTTCGTCGAACCTGCCGACGGCGGCGGCGTCGCCAAGTGGATGAACGGCGGCGTGGCCGGACTGTCCTACGCCCTGACGCGTGCCATGCGCGAGGTGCTGCTGGGCGCGGATCCGCCCGTCACCCTGACCCGACGTGCGCAGACCTGCCTGGCCGAGCAGCGTGAACTCGACGCACCCGACACCGTGCACCCTGGTGGCACGCTGGTGACCCGCGTGGGCAAGGACGTGCGCTGGTGGACCTGGGCCGGCTATCGCGCCAACGCGACGCTCGCGGCCACGCTGCAGGCGGTCACCGATCCGCTGCAACGGCCCACGGACAGCTGGCTGCGGTTGCGCGAGGACATCACCCCCGCCGACTGGCGCGCGGCCCGGGAGAACGTCGGGGACACTCTCGTCCTTCCCGACGTCGATCAGAGGGCCGTACGCGGCCTGAAGTTCTCCACCGCCCTCCCGGAACGTCTCGCCGTCGCCACGGTCGCGGCCCGCCTGGCCGACTTCGACAGCGCCCGCGCGGTGCTCGAAGAGCCCGTGCGCTTCCAGCGCACCGGCTGAATCGCGTCGGGGGCCCGTCTCGTACCGAAGGCGCGGGCGAGGGCCGCTTCGGCAGTGATCAGTCCAGCAGCGCCGCGAGCCGCCGCCAACTCTCCCTCGGCAGTGCGTCCCCCGTCGTCCCCTCGTCGAGCACCTGCAACGCCACCTGGTCCGCCCCCGCCGCGTGGAACTCGTCCACCCGTGCCCGGACGCGGTCCTCGTCGCCCCACGCGTACACCGCGTCGATCAGTCGGTCGCTGCCGCCGTCCGACAGGTCGGAGTCGGTGAAACCGAGGCGGAGGAAGGTGTTCGTGTAGTTGGGCAGGCCTAGGTAGAAGGAGAGGTGGGCGCGGGCGGTGGCGCGGGCGCGGGTCGGGTCGGCTTCCAGGACCACCTTCAGCTCCGGGGCCAGGAGCGGTCCGGCCCCCAGCGTCTCGCGTGCCTCCGCCGTGTGCTCCGGCGTCACCAGGTACGGGTGCGCGCCCGCCGCCCGGTCGCGGGAGAGGCGGAGCATCCTCGGGCCGAGGGCGGCGAGGACGCGGCGCTCCGCCGGGACGCCGGCCGCGTCCAGGGCGTCGAGGTAGGCGACCATCGCCGCGTACGGACGCCGGTACCGGTCGGTGAGCTGGGCGTGGCTGACGCCGAGGCCGAGCAGGAAGCGGCCGGGGTGGGCGGCCTCCAGGGCGGCGTACTCCGCGGCGGTGTCGGCGGCCTCGTACCGCCAGATGCTCTGGATGCCGGTGGCCACGGTGAGCCGGGACGTCGCCTCGATCAGCGGGACGGCGTGGCGAACGGTCGTGCTGCCGCCGAGCCATACCGTGTCGAAGCCCAGCTCCTCCAACTCCGCCGCTGCTTCGACCAGTTCGTCGCGCCGGGCCGGGTCCTCCGACCGCAGGCCCGCGCTCCAGATGCCGTAGCGTCCTGTGTGCTGTATCGCCATGAGGTCGCCAACTCGCCGCCCCGGGTGGTGTATTCCGGCGGGACCCCGTCAACGGCCGTACGTCCGGCACGAAAAACCGTCCGATCCATTGACGTCCCTCCTGCCTCACGCTTACCTTCTGGCCGAAGTTACGCACAGCGTTCGTAGTATCGAACACCCCCCCGCTGAGCCGCTCCCGGAAGGGACTTGCCGTGGTCCGCACACGCGTACGCCAGGTACGCCACTGGGTGACCTGGGGGGCCGCTCTGGTGGCCCTCCTCGCGTCGCTCCTCGCCGTCCAGCCCGCCCGCTCAGCCGCCGCGGCGGACGGCAGGCCGTTCACCAACCCGGTCAAGTCGCAGAAGGGCGCCGATCCCTGGCTGGAGTACCACAACGGCAACTACTACCTGGTGACCACCTCGTTCACCGGCGAGCTGACCATGCGGAAGTCGCCCACCCTGGCCGGGCTGAGTACCGCGCCGAGCGTCCAGGTGTGGTCGGACAGCACCTCCACCCGCAACTGGAACATGTGGGCCCCGGAGATCCACTTCTTCGACGGCAAGTGGTACCTCTACTACTCCGCCGGGCCGCGCGGCTCCGTCTGCTGCGACGACCAGCGCACCTACGTGCTGGAGAGCGCCGGGTCCGACCCGATGGGGCCGTACTCCTTCAAGAACCAGCTCGCCGGGTCCAACCTCGACCCGGGCGGCTGGCTGATCGACGCCAGTGTGCTCAAGCACCGCAACAAGCTGTACCTGCTCGGCAGCGGCTCGGCGGGCGGCAGCAAGCAGAGCCTCGTCATCGCGCCGCTCAGCAACCCGTACACCCTGGCCGGTTCCACCTTCACCGTGATCTCCAGCCCGACCCTGAGCTGGGAGACGCAGAGTGGTGAGGTCAACGAGGGGCCCGAGCCGCTGTACCGCAACGGGCGCACCTTCCTCGTCTACTCCGCCAGCGCCTGCTGGGGACCCGACTACAAGCTCGGGCAGCTGGAGCTGACCGGCTCCGACCCGCTGCTCGCCTCCTCCTGGACCAAGAAGCAGACCCCCGTCTTCCAGCGCAGTGACGCGGGCGGGGTCTACGCGCCGGGCCACAACGGGTTCTTCACCTCGCCCGACGGCACCGAGAACTGGATCGTCTACCACGCCAACGACGCGGCGACCGACGGCTGCGACAACGGCCGCACGACCCGCGCGCAGAAGTTCACCTGGAACGCGGACGGCACCCCGAACTTCGGCACCCCGGTCGCCCTCGGCACCACCCTCGCCGGCCCCTCCGGCGAGACGGCGACGACCCCGACCGCGTACACCCTCGTCAACCGCAACAGCGGCAAGTGCCTCGACGTCAAAGGCGGCAACACCGCCGACGGCACCGACATCGTCCAGTGGACCTGCAACGGCGGCGCCAACCAGAAGTGGCGCGTCGAGGACCGCGCCGACGACACCAGCCGACTCGTGAACGTCGCCACCGGCAAGGTCGCCGACGTCGCCGACTGCGCCACCGCCGACGGCACCGACATCCGCCAGTGGTCCTGGCTGGACAACAACTGCCAGAAGTTCCGCATGGTCCACCTCGGCGGCGACCACGTCCGGATCGTCAACGCCGCCACCGGCAAGGTCCTGGACGTCGCCGACTGCGGCACCGCCGACGGCACCGACGTACGCCAGTGGTCCTGGCTGAACAACAACTGCCAGCAGTGGCGGCTCGTCCCCACGACCGCCTGACCCGCCCGATCACCGGACCGCCTGACCGGCGGACTGCTCCGGCCTCGCCGACGCCGAGGCCGTCCGCCGCTCCACCCCGCACTCCCGCACTCCCGAACCCCGAAGGGCCGCACAACATGAGACGACTCGTCAGACGGGCCGTGGTGGCCGCCGCGGCGGCGCTCGCCGTGCTCACCGGCGTGACCACCCCCGCCCAGGCCGCCGCGCCCGCGTCGCCCGCCGTGACGTTCACCAACCCGGTCGCGCTCCAGCGCGCCGACCCGCACATCTACAAGCACACCGACGGCTACTACTACTTCACGGCCACCGTCCCCGCCTACGACAAGATCGTGATGCGCCGGGCCACCACCCTCCAGGGCCTCGCCACGGCCCCGGAGACGACCATCTGGACCAAGCACGCCAGCGGTGACATGGGCGCCCACATCTGGGCACCGGAGATCCACTTCATCGACGGCAAGTGGTACGTGTACTTCGCGGCCGGCGCCTCCAACGACATCTGGAAGATCCGCCCGTACGTCCTGGAGTCCGGTTCCGCCAACCCTCTCACCGGCACCTGGACCGAGAAGGGCCGCATCAGCCTGCCCCTGGACACCTTCTCGCTGGACGCCACCACCTTCACCCACAACGGCACCCGCTACCTCAGCTGGGCGCAGAACGACCCGGCGGTCGGCAGCGGCACCAACCTGTACCTGGCGAGGATGTCCAACCCCTGGACCATCAGCGGCAGCCCGGTGATGATCTCCAAGCCCGAGTACTCCTGGGAGACCGTCGGCCACCGCGTCAACGAGGGCCCGGCCGTCCTGCAGAAGAACGGCAAGGTCTTCATGGCCTACTCGGCCAGCGCCACCGACGCCAACTACTGCCTCGGCCTGCTCACCGCCGACGCCACCGCCGACCTGATGAACCCGGCGTCCTGGGCGAAGACGTCCACGCCGGTCTTCAGGAGCAACGACAGGACCGGCCAGTACGGGCCCGGCCACAACACCTTCACGGTCTCCGAGGACGGCAAGTCGGACATCCTCGTCTACCACGACCGCGACTACAAGGACATCAGCGGCGACCCGCTCAACGACCCCAACCGCCGCACCCGCTACCAGAAGCTGTACTGGAACGCCGACGGCACCCCCAACTTCGGCATCCCCGTCGCCGACGGCGCGACCCCGGTCCGCCTGTCCTCGTACAACTACCCGGACAAGTTCATCCGGCACTGGGAGTACCGCGCGAAGCTGGAGGGCGACGTCACCAACCTCGCCGACTCGCAGTTCCGGATCGTCACCGGCCTGACGGGCAGCGGCACGGTCTCCCTGGAGTCGGCGAACTTCCCCGGCTACTACCTCCGCCACAAGAACAACGAGCTGTGGGTGGAGAAGGACGACGGGACGGCCCTGTTCGACGCCGACGCCTCCTTCCACCAGCGGGCGGGTCTCGCCGACAGCGCGGCCGGGGTGTCGTACGAGTCGTACAACTTCCCCGGCCGCTACATCCGGCACTACAACAACCTGCTCTACACCCAGCCGGTCAGCACGACCATCGACCGGCAGGACGCCACCTTCTACAAGGAGTAGGCGCCGCGAAGGAGCCGAGAAGTGCCGGTGCACCGTGCCCCGACGGGGCACGGTGCACCGGTCATTCCGGCGGCACGACCTGCACCAGACCCGACTGGTACGCCATCACCACCAGCTGGGCCCGGTCGCGGGCGCCCAGTTTCGTCATCGCGCGGTGGACGTGCGTGCGCACGGTCAGCGGGCTGACGTGGAGCTTCTCGGCGATCTCGTCGTTGGACAGGCCCTCCGCCGCCAGGGACATCACCTCGCGTTCCCGGGAGGTGAGCGTGGCGAGCTCCTCGGGCGCGGCCAGCCGGGTGCCGGGGGCGGGCGCCGTGAGGAAGCGGGTGATCAGGGTGCGGGTGGCGGTGGGGGAGAGCAGGGAGTCCCCGGCGGCGACCGTACGGATGCCGTCGAGGAGGGCGTCGGCGGTGACGTCCTTGCCGAGGAAGCCGCTCGCGCCGGCCCGCAGCGCCTGGGCCACGTACTCGTCGATCTCGAAGGTCGTGAGGATCAGTACGCGGGTGTCGGACAGCTCCTCGTCGGCGCAGATCACGGCGGTGGCGGTGAGCCCGTCGGTGCCGGGCATCCGGATGTCCATGAGGACCACGTCGGGGCGGTGGACGCGGACCAGGTCGACCGCCTCCCGGCCGTCGGTGGCCTCGCCGACGACCTCCAGGTCCGGGCAGGAGTCGATGAGGATGCGGAAGGTGGCCCGCAGCAGGGCCTGGTCGTCGGCGAGCAGCACGCGAATGGTCATGGGGTCGGTTCGCCTTCGGGCTGGGGGGTGCGGGGGCGGGGGCGCAGCGGTAGATCGGTGGTGACCTCGAAGCCGCCTTCGGGGCGGTGACCGGCGCTCAGGACGCCGCCGACCGACTGGGCGCGCTCGCGCATCCCGATGAGACCGAAGCCGCGGCAGGAGCCGACCGCACGGCCGGGCGGAGCCATCCCGCTCCCGCTCCCGCTGCCGTTGCCGTCGTCGGTGACCGTGATCGTCAGATGGGAGTCCGCGTAGGCGAGGCGGATGCGCGCCGTGTCCACCCCGGCGTGCTTGCTGACGTTGGTGAGGGCCTCCTGCACGATCCGGTACGCGGTCAGGTCCACCCCCGGGTCGAGCGCGCCCGGGGGCCCCTCGGTGGTCACGGTGACCGTGAGACCGGCGGACGCGCACGCGGCGACCAGGTCGGGGAGCTGGTGCAGGCCGGGGGTGGGGGCGAGGGGCGCCTCCGGGTCGTCGGGCTGGCGCAGCACACCGACGGTGGCCTTCAGCTCGCGCAGCGCCGACGACGTGGTGGCCGTCAGGTCGGTGAGGATCCGGTGGGCCTGTGCGGGATCGGTGCGGGTGAGATGCGCGGCCGTGCCCGCCTGGGCGTTGGCGAGCGCCAGATGGTGGGCCACCACGTCGTGCAGGTCGCGGGCGATGCGCATCCGCTCCTCCGCCACCCGCAGGCGGGCCTCCTCCTCCCGGGTGCGCTCGGCGTGCTCGGCGCGGGCCTGCACCGACTTCAGATAGGCCCGCCGCACCTGGGTCGCCTTGCCCGTGACGAGGGGCAGCAGCAGCCAGAAGACGGGGCCGATCGTCCTGATCAGCAGGGAGAGGTGGTCCATGGAGTCGGCGAACACCGCCGCGAGCGTCGTCGCCGCGATGGTGGTGAGGCCGTAGAGGCGGGTGGTCCTGCGGTCGGTCTGGGTGGCCAGCCAGTACAGGGCGCCCATGACCGGTGCCAGCAGCAGGGGGGTGACCAGATAGCCCCGCGAGACCGCGACGACCGTGCACAGCGCGGTGATGACGAGGGCGGTGCGCGGGTGCGTGCGGTGCTTGAGCAGGGCCAGGCAGGAGGCACCCATGAGCGCGACGCCGATGTTGTCCCGGTCCGGCGGGTCGGCGCCCGGCAGGGTGAGCGCGCTGCCGAGGGTCGCGCAGCCCATCAGCGCCGCCGCCAGTACCAGGTCGATGAGGAAGCGGCTGCGGTCCGTGAACTCCTCCAGGCGGTCGGCGTAGCGCCGGTCCAGGCTGAAACTCATCGTGACTCCGGTCGGTGGGACTCGGGACCATCGTGGTCGACATCGGGGGCGCACGCCCCGGGGGCCGTCCGTGGTTTTCGCCACGGACGGCCCCCGGTGGGGGGTGGTGCGGCGAGGTCAGACCCGGGCCGCCGCGGGTTCGGCGGGCTCCGCGGGGCCGGGCTCCGCCTCGGGGTGGCGGCTGAGCGCCTCGCCCTCCACGTCCACGCGGGGCAGCACGCGGTCCAGCCACTTCGGCAGCCACCAGGCCCGGTCGCCGAGCAGCGCGAGCACGGCCGGCACGATCGCCATCCGGACGACGAACGCGTCGAACAGGACCGCCGAGGCCAGGCCGAAGCCGATCATCTTGATCATGGAGTCGCTCTCGCCGATGAACCCGGCGAACACCGCGATCATGATCAGGGCGGCCGCCGCGACCACCCGGGCGCTGTGCCGGAACCCGCTGGTGATCGCCTCGTCGGGCCGGTCGCCGTGGACGTACGCCTCCCGCATCCGGGAGACGAGGAACACCTCGTAGTCCATGGCGAGACCGAAGACGATGCCCACCAGGAAGATCGGCATCAGGCTCATGATCGGGCCGGTCTGCTCCACGCCCAGCAGCTCCGCGCCGTGGCCCTGCTGGAAGACCAGGACGACCACGCCGAGGGAGGCGAGCACCGACAGCAGGAAGCCGAGGGCGGCCTTGAGCGGCACGAGCAGCGAGCGGAAGACGACGAGCAGCAGCAGGACGGCGAGACCGACCACCACCAGCAGATAGGGGACCAGCGCCGACTGGACCTTGTCGGAGATGTCGATGTTCAGCGCGGTGGTGCCGGTGACCTCGTAGGTCGCGCCCGTCTCCGCCTCGATGCCGGGCCGCTCGTCCCGGATGACCGTCACCAGGTCCTTGGTCTTCTCGTCGGTCGGCGCGGTGGCGGGCACGGCGGAGAAGACGGCGGTGTCGCCGGCCTCGTTGAAGCGCGCGGGGGAGACGGACACGATGCCCTCGGTGGCGCCGATGTCCTTCGCGACCGTCTCGGCGGCGGCCTTGGCGTCGTCGGCGCCCCGGGCGTCCACGACGATCGTCAGCGGCCCGTTGAAGCCGGGCCCGAAGCCCTCGGCGAGCGCGTCGTAGGCGCGGCGCTCGGTGGTGGAGACCGGCTTGGCCTCGTCGCCGGGCATGCCCAGCTGGAGGTCGGTCATCGGTACGGCGAGCGCGCCGAGACCTATGACACCGAGGAGCAGGACGGGCACGGGACGGCGCAGCACGAACCGGGACCAGCGGGTGCCGCCGTTGTCGCCGCTCCTCTCCAGCCGGCCGCTCCTGCGGGCCTTGCGGGCGAGCACCGCGTTCGGCCAGAACCCGAGGACGGCCGGGACCAGGGTCAGCGCGATCAGTACGGCGACGACGACCGCTCCGGCGGCTGCCAGGCCCATCTTCGTCAGCATCGGGATGCCGACCACGGACAGTCCGGCCAGCGCGATGACGACGGTGAGCCCGGCGAACACGACCGCCGATCCCGCGGTGCCGGTGGCCAGCGCGGTCGCCTCCTCGGGCGTACGGCCCCCGGCGCGTTCCTCGCGGTAGCGGGAGACGACGAACAGGGCGTAGTCGATGCCGACCGCGAGGCCCAGCATCATCGCGAGGGTGCCCGTGGTGGTGGACAGGCCGAGCGCGTCGGACAGGGCGACGATGGCGGCCATGCTGATCCCGACGCCGACCAGCGCGGTCAGCAGCGGCAGCCCGGCCGCGGCGAGCGACCCGAAGGTGATCAGCAGGACGACGGCGGCGATGGCGACACCGATGACCTCGGCCGCGCCGCCCGCGCCGCCCCGCTGCGCGACGGCGTCGCCGCCCGCCTCGACGGTCAGCCCGGCGTCCTGGGCCTGGTGGAGGGCGTTCTCCAGGTGGGTCCTGCTCGCGTCGGCGAGTTCGTCGGCGCCGACCTCGTAGGTGACGGTCGCGTACGCCGTGGAGCCGTCCTGGCTGACGGCGCGTGCCTGGAACGGGTCGACGGCGTTCGCGACCTGCGAGCCGTCGGCCAGGTCGGCGACGGTCTCCTCGATCGCCTTCCTGTTCGCGGCGGCGGTGACCTTCTGACCGCCCGGCGCGACGAACACGACCCGGGCGGTGGCGCCGTCGGCGGTCAGACCGGGGAAGCGCTCCTCCATCAGGTCGAACGCCTTCTGGGACTCGATGCCCGGCATGGAGAACTCCTCCGCGGAGGCTCCCGGGGCCTTGACGGCGCCGATACCGACGGCACCGAGGACCGCCACCCACACGAGGGTGACGTACCAGCGTTTACGGAAGGCCAGCCGGCCCAGCCGATAGAGGAAGGTTGCCATGGGGCGCAGGTCTCCACGTCAGATGTCTGGGATACCCGCACAGACTCCCGTGGCGAGGCCCTCCGGGTCGTCGTGCGGCTGCCGACAATCCCGCCTACTCGTCACGCAGTACGAACCGGCCGCCGGATCACCCCCCGGTATGACCGTGCAGCCCGCGCGCCCCTCTCACCCGGCGCGCGGGGCGTCGCGCGACGCCTGACGAAGTCCCTCACGGCCGCCAGGAGGATGGAGCGTCGTCAGCTCACGGCCACGGCGATGCGGCGCGTCGTCGGCCCGGTGACCACGGTGATGCGGCGCGTCGTCAGCCGCGCCGGGCGTCCAGGGAGCGTTCCGCGACCCGGGCGAGGTGGGCGGCGAAGACCGCGCGGGCGTCCGGGGCGAGGGTGCGCAGCGCCACCATCGCCGTGATGATCACATCGCACAGTTCGGAACGTACGTCGTCCCAGCTGTGCGTGGTGCCCTTGCGCGGGTTGGAGCCGGTGACGCCGATCACCGCCTCGGCGACCTCGCCGACCTCCTCCTGGAGCTTCAGCAGCCGCAGCAGCAACAGCTCACGGCCGTCGTGCACACGGTTCGACTCCAGCCAGGAGTGCAGCAGTTCCACGGACTGCCAGGGGTCGCCGGGGGCGTCGTTCCGCTCGCTCATGGGCGCAGCTTGTCACGCCCGCGCCGAGCGGGGAGGTCACTCCTCGGACAACGCCTCCTGCTCGCCCTGCTTCTGCCGCCGCATCCGCCTGGTCCGGCCGCCGATCACCAGCGCCGTGGTGGCGGCCGTGAAGGCGAGCGCCGACGGCACCATCCAGCCCCGGTCGACGACATGGCGGAACGCGTGGTCGAGGGAGAGCCTGCCGGGACCGGCGATCGCCAGCGCCGCGGCGGCCAGGCCCAGGGTCGCGGGGTGCTCGTAGCCGCCGTTCGTGTTGAAGAAGCCGTTGGGGGTGTGCACGGCGGCGGCGCCCGCCATGGCGCCGGCCGCGGCGGTACCGGCGACGGGGGTCGCGAGACCGAGGGCGAGCAGGGTGCCGCCGCCGGTCTCGGCCAGCCCCGACGCGGTGGCGCTCGCCCGGCCCGGCGTGTACCCCACCGACTCCATGAAGGCGCCGGTGCCCTCGATGCCGTGCCCGCCGAACCAGCCGAACAGCTTCTGCGTCCCGTGCGCGGCGAGGACCCCGCCGGTCCCCAGGCGGAGGAGCAGCAGGCCCAGATCACGTCGGTCGAATGCGGTCACGGTGACTCCCGGAACGGACGGTGGCGATCGGACGGTTTCCCCTCCCGCGTCACCACCGTCGCACCGATGACCCGCCTCGGGGCCGCCCGCGCCGCCGTTCGAGTGGTGGGGAAGGGAGGGCCGGAGAGGTCCGGGGAGGTCCGGGGACGGGAGGGAAAGGCGCGGCCACTCCGTCGCGCGCGTCCGGTGGCGGGCGGGTAACGCCGGTGTGAGGCTGGCCGGCATGACGATCGCACCCGCCAGACTCAGTGATCCGACCGTCCGCGCCTTCGTCAACGCCGTGAACGCGCAGGACCGCGACGCCTTCATGGCCCTCCTCGCCGACGACGCGACCATGTCGGACGACGGCTCCGACCGGGACCTCGCGGACTGGACCGACCGGGAGATCTTCTCCTCCCACGGCCACATGGCGGTCCAGCGCGAGTCCGACGGCGGCCGCTCCCTGGTCGCCGACTACCGCAACGACACCTGGGGCGAGATGCGCACCACCTGGCGTTTCACGGTCTCGGACGACGGCAGGATCTCCCACTTCGAGACGGGCCAGGCCTGACTCCGCACCCGTACGCCCGGCACCCGTGACCCCTTCTGCGCGGCGGCTTCTCAGCGTGAGGGCTTGCCTTCGTGCGCGCTCCAACTCCTAGCGTCGCCTGACATGGAGACCACCACGTACACGAGGCCCCTCGGCCGCAGCGGCATCCAGGTCAGCGCTCTCGGCTTCGGCTGTTGGGCGATAGGAGGCGAATGGCGGTCCGCCGACGGGCAGCCGCTCGGCTGGGGCAAGGTCGACGACGAGGAGTCCGTGCGGGCCGTGCGCCGCGCCCTCGACCTCGGCGTCACCTTCTTCGACACGGCGGACGTCTACGGGACGGGCCACAGCGAACGCGTCCTCGGCCGCGCGCTCGGCCGGCGCCGCGCGGACGTCGTCGTGGCCACCAAGTGGGGCAACGTCTTCGACGAGCGCACCCGCACCCTCACCGGCCAGGACGACACCCCGGCCCACGCCCGCCGCGCCCTCACCGCCTCCCTCGACCGCCTCGGCACCGACCACGTCGACCTCTACCAGCTCCACCTGTCGGACGCCGACCCGGAGCGGGCGGCCGAACTGCGGGACATGTGCGAGGAGTTCGTCCGCGAGGGCCTGATCCGGGCGTACGCGTGGAGCACCGACGACGCCGACCGGGCCGCCGTGTTCGCACGGGGGCCGCACTGCACGGCCGTCCAGCACCGGCTGAACATCCTGCAGCCCGCCCCCGAACTCCTGGCCCTGTGCGAGGAGTCGGACCTGGCGAGCATCAACCGCAGCCCCCTCGCCATGGGTCTGCTCACCGGCCGGCACACCCCGGGGCGCCCCCTGGCGGCCGGTGACATCCGCAGCACCCCGCCCGCCTGGCTGCCGGGCTTCACCGCGGACGGCGGGGCGGACCCCGAATGGACCGGCCGGGTGGAGGCGTTGCGGGAGATCCTGACCAGCGGGGGCCGCACGCTCGCGCAGGGAGCCCTCGCCTGGATCTGGGCCCGCAGCCCGCGGACGGTGCCCATTCCCGGCTTCCGCTCGGTCGCCCAGGCCGAGGAGAACGCCGGTGCCCTCGCGAAGGGGCCGCTCACCGCGGACCAACTGGCCGAGGTCGACCGGGTCCTGGGGCGCTGAGCCGCACGGCGGTGGCCGGTGCGGCTTCCCGGCCCGCCCTCGGGGGGCGGGCGGTACGGCGGGGCAGCCGTCCCGTGTCCCGGTGCACACCTCGCGGTCCCACGCGAGGTCCGCCCCCTTCCGGAGCGCGGGACGGCTGCCCCATCCCCCCTCGGTGTGGTGACGGAAGCCATCTCCTCCAACTGTGAAGCCCAGATGTGAAGCTCCGGTGGAGGAGTGATGAGCATATGACATCCCACGTGCTCGAATGGCCTGGAGTAACACCTTCCGTTTGTGCAGGTTGAGTCCTGGACCAGTTCCCGCCAGGGCTCAGCCGCGCCCCACGTACGGCATCGTCGTCGCCAGCACCGTCGCGAACTGCACATTCGCCTCCAGCGGCAGCTCCGCCATGTGCCGCACGGTGCGGGCCACGTCGGCGACGTCCATCACGGGCTCGGCCATGAGCTGCCCGTTCGCCTGCGCAACCCCGTGGCTCATCCGCTCGGTCATGTCGGTCGCCGCGTTGCCGATGTCGATCTGCCCGACCGCGATGCGGTACGGCCGCCCGTCCAGCGACAGCGACCTGGTCAGGCCCGTCAGTGCGTGCTTGGTCGCCGTGTAGGCCACCGAGTGCGGGCGCGGCGCGTGCGCCGAGACGGACCCGTTGTTGATGATCCGGCCGCCGTGGGGGTCCTGCTCCTTCATCTGCCGGTACGCCGCCTGCGCGCACAGGAACGCCCCGTTGAGGTTGGTGTCCACCACGTGCCGCCAGGCCGCGTAGTCCAGTTCCTCCACCGGCACCCCGCCCGGCCCGAACGTCCCCGCGTTGTTGAACAGCAGGTCCAGCCGCCCGAACCGCTCCCGCACGGCGGAGAAGAGGGCCGCCACCTCCTCGGGGCGTGACACGTCCGTCGGGACGCACAGCGCCTCCCGTGTCCCGTCCGCCGTCCCGGTGAGCTTCTCCGCCCGCCGCCCCGCGAGCGCCACCGACCATCCGGCGCCGAGCAGTTCCCGGGCCACGGCCCGCCCGATGCCGGAGCCCGCACCCGTCACGATCGCGATCTTCGTTCCCTCGGTCCTCATGGGGCCGCAGCGTAGGGGAGGCGCCGCGGCGGGCCGGGCAGGAGGGGGCCGGGCATGGGGAACTCACGCGTCCGCCACCTGGCTGTTGTGTACAGGACAGAAGGTCGTCGAACCTGGCCACTCCAATGCTCAAGGACAACTACCTTCAGGAGACGGCCAGATGACCCACGCAGCCCACGGAGCGACCCCGCCGCGCTCGTCCCATTCGGCCGAACTGCGCGCCGCCGCACACCACTTCGACCGCCGCCGGTTCCTCACCCTGACCGGCGCAGCCGCCGCGCTCGCCCTCGCCACCAACCTCCCGACCGCAGGTGCCGCGGCCGCCGCCGAACTGGACCCGCGCCGCATCACCGAGAACCCCTTCACCCTCGGCGTGGCCTCCGGCGACCCGCTGCCCACCTCCGCGCTCCTGTGGACCCGGCTCGCCCCCGAACCGTACGAGCCCGACGGCGGGCTGCCCGCCGAACGCGTCCTCGTCCGCTGGGAGCTGGCCCACGACGAGAACTTCCGACGTGTCGTCAGACGCGGCACCGCCCTCGCCCACCCCGAGTTCCACCACACCGTCCACGTCGAGGTCGCCCACCTCGATCCGGGCCGCGTGTACCACTACCGCTTCCGCGCCGGCTCCTGGATCAGCGACACCGGCCGCACCCGCACCGCCCCCGGCCGCGGCCGGCTGTCCGACACCTCGGGGCTCTCCTTCGCGGCCGTCTCCTGCCAGCGCTACGACCAGGGCTACTACACCGCCTACCGGCACCTCGCGAACGAGGACGTCGATGTCGTCCTCCACCTCGGGGACTACCTCTACGAGTACGCCGTGAACGCCGCCGGAGGCGCCCGCAACTACACCGACCGCGTCCTGCCCGCCCACTTCAACCACGAGACCGTCACCTTGGAGGACTACCGGCTGCGGTACGCCCTCTACAAGACCGACCCCGACCTCCAGGCCGCCCACCGCGCGCACCCCTTCGTCGTCACCTGGGACGACCACGAGACCGAGAACAACTACGCCGGCGACGACGACGAGCACGACAGCCCGCCCGAGGAGTTCCTGCTGCGCCGCGCCGCCGCCTACCGCGCCTACTGGGAGAACCAGCCGCTGCGGCGCCGGCAGCGGCCCGACGGACCCGACATGCGCCTCTACCGCCGCTTCTCCTGGGGCCGCCTCGCCCAGTTCGACATCCTCGACACCCGCCAGTACCGCGACAACCAGGCCCAGGGCGACGGCTGGCAGACCCCCGGCCCGGAGTCCGCCGACCCGGCGCGCTCCATCACGGGCGACGCGCAGGAGCAGTGGCTGCTGGACGGCTGGGCCGACTCCGACGCGATCTGGAACGTCGTGCCCCAGCAGGTCACCTTCTCCCAGCGCCGCAACGCCGTCGGCGAGAACTACAAGGTGTCGATGGACTCCTGGGACGGCTACCGGGCCTCCCGCGAACGCGTCCTCGCCGGCGCGGACGCCGCCGGCATCGAGAACCTGATGGTCCTCACCGGCGACGTCCACGTCGGCTACGCCTTCGACATCAAGCGCGACTTCGACGACCGCTCCTCGCGCACCGTCGGCGCGGAACTCGTCGCCACCTCCGTCAGCAGCGGCGGCAACGGCTCCGACAAGCCCGCCAACTGGGACACCTACATGACCGCCAACCCGCACATGCGCTTCTACCACGGCCGCCGCGGCTACCTGACGGTCTCCCTCGGCCGGACGCAGGCCCGCGCCGACTTCCACGCCCTGCCGTACGTGACGACGCCGGACGCCGGACTCACCACGGTCGCCTCGTTCGCGCTGGAGGCCGGCAACCCGGGCCTCACACCGGTGTAGCGACCAGGTCGCCGTCCCGGTGGCCGTCCCCGTCCTCGCCGGGGTAGCGGACGCCGACGCGTTCCCGGATCGCGTCGAGCGTCCGCATCACCGCGAGGGTGCCGTCCAGCGGGACCAGCGGGGACTCCGTCTCGCCCGCGCGCAGGGCCCGCATCACCTCGGCGGCCTCGTGCCGGAGGCTGTTGCGGGGGCCGTCGGCCGGGTCCGCGGCGACGGTCTGCGGCTCACGGCCGTCGCGGTGCAGCACGAAGTGGTCCGGGAAGAAGAAGCCGTTCGGGATGTCGATACGGCCCTGCGAGCCGGTGACCGACGCCGAGGTGGCCGTACCCCCGACGATGGAGCAGTGCACCGAGGCGATGGCGCCGCTCTCCCAGGAGAGCAGTGCTCCGGTCTGGAGATCGACGCCCTCCTCCGAGAGCACCGCTCTCCCCGTGACGTCCGAGGGCTCCCCGAGCAGCAACTGCGCGAACGAGACCGGGTACACCCCGAGGTCCAGCAGCGCGCCCCCGCCCTGCTCCGGGTCCCGCAGCCGGTGCGACGGCGGGAACGGCCCCGCCAGTCCGAAGTCCGCCTGCACGGTCCGCACGTCACCTATCGCGCCGTCCCCCACCATCTGCGCGAGCCGCCGGACCAGCGGATTGCAGTACATCCACATGGCCTCCATCAGGAACCGCCCGCGCCTCCGCGCCAGGGCCACCAGCTCCTCGGCCTCCCGCACGTTCAGCGTGAACGGCTTCTCGCACAGCACGCCCCGGCCCGCCTCCAGGCACATCCCGGCGGCGACCCGGTGCGCCGAGTGCGGCGTGGCGACGTACACCACGTCGACGTCCTCGTCCTCGGCGAGCGCCCGCCACCCGCCGTACGCCCGCGGTATCCCGAACCGTTCGGCGAACGCCTTCGCCGACTCCTCGCTGCGTGACGCGACCGCCACGACCTCGGCGTCCGGCAGATCGACGAGGTCGGCGGTGAAACTCGCGGCGATCCCCCCGGTCGCCAGAATCCCCCACCGCACCCGTCCGTCGTCCCGCGCCATCGCCACCCCTGTCCTCGGCCCCGTGGCGCGGTCGTGATCCCGCCCACGTCGTACGAGCTGAGAGCATAGGTGGCGGACCGAACGGACTGGGAGGGGCACATGCCCGAGGGGCACATACCGGGCTCGGCGGCGGCCGAGCCGAACCCGCAGGCGGCCGCGCCGGAAACGGTGGCGGCGGCCGGGCACCCGTCGCCGGGCGCCGGCCCGACGGGACGGGAGGGGACCCGGCCCGACCCGGCACCGGCACGACGGGCCGCCGAACGCCCACCGTCGGAACCCGCCCCCGCCCCCTCGACGCCGACGCCGACGCAGCACCCCGGCCCGGCGAAGGCCACCCCCGCCGCCCTGCGCCGCACCGGTCTCCTCGTCACCCTCATCCTCGGTGGGCTCACCGCCACCCCGCCCCTGGCGATGGACATGTACCTCCCGGCGCTGCCGGAGGTAACCACCTCCCTGCACGCCCCGGCCACCACCGTCCAGCTCACCCTCACCGCCTGCCTCGCCGGCATGGCCCTCGGCCAGCTGCTGATCGGCCCCATGAGCGACCGCTGGGGCCGCCGGCGCCCCCTGCTGCTCGGCCTCGCCGTCTACGTGCTGGCCACCGCCCTGTGCGCCCTCGCCCCGACCGTCGAGACCCTCATCGCCGTCCGCCTGGTGCAGGGCCTCGCCGGCTCGGCGGGGATCGTCATCGCCCGCGCCGTCGTACGCGACCTGTACGACGGCGACGCCATGGCCCGCTTCTTCTCCACCCTGATGCTGATCTCCGGGGTGGCCCCGATCGTCGCGCCCCTCGTCGGCGGCCAGATCCTCCGCGTCACCGACTGGCGGGGCGTCTTCGTCGTCCTCACCGTCATCGGCGCCGCCCTCCTCGCGGTCGTGTGGGCGAGGCTCCCCGAGACCCTCGCCCCCGCCGAACGCCACGGCGGCGGTGTCGCCGAGACCCTGCACGCCATGCGCGGCCTGCTCGCCGACCGCGTGTTCATGGGCTACGTCCTCGCCGGCGGCTTCACCTTCGCCGCCCTCTTCGCCTACATCAGCGCCTCCCCGTTCGTGATCCAGGAGATCTACGGCGCCTCCCCGCAGACGTTCAGCATCCTGTTCGGCGTCAACTCGGTCGGCCTCGTCATCGTCGGCCAGATCAACGGCAAGATCCTCGTGGGGCGGGTGAGCCTCGACAAGGTGTTCGCGGTCGGCCTCGGCGTCATCATGCTCGCCGCGACCGCCCTGCTGCTGATGTCGCTGGGCGCCTTCGGCGAGGTCGGTCTCGCGCCGGTCGCCGCGGCGCTGTTCGTGCTGATGTCCGCCATGGGCGTCACCCTTCCCAACACCCAGGCGCTCGCCCTCATGCGGGTCAGGCACGCGGCCGGTTCGGCGTCGGCGCTGCTGGGTACCTCGTCCTTCCTGGTCGGCGCGATAGCGTCCCCCCTGGTCGGCGTCGCGGGCGAGGACACCGCCCTTCCCATGGCCGTCGTCCAACTCGCCGCGACACTGGTGGCCGCGACCTGCTTCGTGGCACTGTGCCGTCCTTGGAACAAGCGTACGAAGGCGGGGGAGGGGGTCATGCCCCTCCCGAGCGCGACCGAGCGGAAGGGGCAGGAGAGCTGAGCGCGCCGAGACTGCGCACGGACACCCCGGAACGGGCCGGACTCGACCCCGAGGAACTGCGCCATCTCGTACGCGAGGTGCGCGCGTTGACGGAAGGCGACCGGCCCCGGGCGCCCGCCGCCGTCGTCCTCGCCGGCCGCGGCCCCGTCGTCGCCGTCGAGGAGGCGGCGGGCTGGGCGGTCCGCTACGCGTCCTACGACGAACGCACCGACAGCGGGGTGGAACTGCCGCCCGGGTCCCGTGTCCCGGCGACCCCCGACACCCCCTTCGACCTGGCCTCCCTCACCAAGCTGTTCACCGCCGTGGCGGCGGTCCAGCAACTGGAGCGCGGCACGCTCGGCATCGACGCGAAGGTCGCCGCGTACCTCCCCGACTTCTCCGGGGCCGCCGCGCACGGCCTCACCGTCCGCCACCTCCTCACCCACACGTCCGGTCTGCGGCCCGAACTCCCGCTGTACGACTGCGGGTCCGCCGGGGCCCGGCTGGCGCTGCTGCGGCGCGAGGAGCCGACGACGCCGCCGGGCACGGTGCACCGCTACTCCGACCTCAACCTCCTGCTCCTCCAGCACGTCCTCGAACGCCTCACGGGCCGCGGCCTGGACGACCTGATCCACGCCGGCATCACCCGCCCCCTCGGCATGACGGCCACGGCCTTCGGGCCCTGCCCCGGCGCGGCGGCGACGGAGGACCAGCGCCGGCCCTGGGGCAAGGCCGAACGGGGCATGCTGCGGGGCGAGGTCCACGACGAGAACGCGTGGGCGCTCGGCGGGGTCGCCGGGCACGCGGGGCTGTTCTCGACGGCCCGGGACCTCGCGGTGTTCTCCCGCACCCTGCTGGCGGGCGGCTCCTACGGCCCCGCCCGCATCCTCGGCCCCGACTTCGTGGAGCTGATGCTGACGCCGCCGGGACTCGGGTTCGCGCTCGACCAGCCCTGGTTCATGGGCGAGCTGGCGGGCCGCGGGGCCGCGGGCCACACCGGCTTCACCGGCACGTCCCTCGTCCTGGACCAGGCCACGGACACGTTCCTCGTCCTGCTGACCAACGCGGTCCACCCCCGCCGGGGGACCTCGCTGAACGTGGCCCGCGCGGCGGCGGGGACACGGATGGCGCGGGCGGTGCGGGGGATGTGAGCGGGGCCGGGGCGAGGTCCGGCTCCGCGGCGGGCAGGCGGGTGGTCCGGTTCTCTTAGAATCCCTTCGTGAACGCCCCCCTCTCCCCGTCCGACACCCTCCGGACCGCCCTCGCCCACCTGCTCGACGGGCTTCCGCCGAAGGCGGCCGCGCAGGCGGTGGAGCGGCTGATCGTGAACTACCGGGGGCGGACCCCCACCGACGCGCCCGTGCTGCGGGACCGGGCGGACGCGGTGGCGTACGCGGCGTACCGGATGCCGGCCACGTTCGAGGCGGTGTGCGCGGCCCTGGAGGCGTTCGCGCGGGCCGTGCCCGACTGGGAACCCGGCAGCCACGTGGACGTCGGCGGAGGGACGGGCGCGGCGACCTGGGCCGTGAACGCGACCTGGACGGGCGGGCGCCCGGTGACGGTGCTCGACTGGGCGGAACCCGCGCTCGCGCTCGGCCGGGAGATCGCCGCCGCCCACCCGGACCTGAAGCCCACCGAGTGGCAGCGCTCTCGTATCGGATCGGCGCTCACCATCGAGAGCACCGATCTCGTCACCGTCTCCTACGTCCTCGGTGAGCTGACGGACGCCGACCGGGCCGCCGTGGTCGACGCCGCCGCGACCGCCGCGCAGGCCGTCGTGGTCATCGAGCCCGGCACCCCCGACGGCTACGCCCGCGTCATCGACGCCCGCGACCGCCTCGTCGCCGCCGGGTTCCACATCGCCGCGCCCTGCCCGCACAGCGCGGCCTGCCCGATCGTCCCCGGCGAGGACTGGTGCCACTTCGCCGCCCGGGTCAGCCGCTCCTCCCTGCACCGGCAGGTCAAGGGCGGCTCCCTGGCGTACGAGGACGAGAAGTTCAGCTACGTCGCCGCGACCCGCTTCGCCCCGGCCCCGGCCGCCTCCCGCGTGGTGCGCAAGCCGCAGATCCGCAAGGGCCAGGTCCTCCTCGACCTCTGCGCCACCGGCACCCCGACCCCCACCGGCACCCCGGGCGAGCCCGGCACCGGCCCTGTTCCCACCCTCGGCCGGACCACCGTCACCAAACGCCACGGCCCGCTCTACAAGGCGGCCCGCGACGCCGACTGGGGCGACGCCTGGCCCCCGCCGACCGGGGACGACGACCGGGACTGAGCCCTCGGTCCCCAGGGGGCCTTGCCCGACGTCAGGGGTGGGCCCGGCGCGTACGGCTGTGCGCCGGGCGGTGTCCGCCACGGGAGTGAGCGGGGCGGGAGCACTGCGGCAGCGCGCTCACCCCGACCGCCCTCTCGCCCGGCCGCCGCCGACCGCACCCCCATGACCCGCGCGCGCCGCCCCGTCGCGCACTCGCACCCCGCCCGCCCGCGAACCACGGCGTGCCGGACCCGCACACGTTCACGACGCCTCGCCGTCCGCTTCCGTCGCCTCCGTCCTTCCGGCGCCCTCCTCCGCGCGTTTCTCCTGGAGCTTGCGCAGCAGCTCCCGCTTCTGGGCCTGCGGGTCGACGCCGCCGCCGACCCGGCCGCCCCGCCCCCCGCCCCGCAGGGCCTCGCGGCCCAGGTTCCGGCGGGCGCCGCCCACTCCCAGCATGTTTCCTGCTCCACCACGGCTCATGACGGTCTCCTTCTCCTCATCGGGCCAACGCGTGACGATACGTTTCGTCTCGTCGTTCGACCGTTCCACTCTCAGGCGAGACGCACCGTCTTGTCAACCTGATAAATTCGGAGCATGGCCAACAAGACCGCCCCTGACTCCACCCGCCGCAGCGAGAAGTCCCGCCGCGCCATCTACGACGCCGCCCTCGCCCTCGTCGGCGAGGTCGGCTACCAGAAGACGACCATCGAGGGCATCGCCGCCCGCGCGGGCGTCGGCAAGCAGACGATCTACCGCTGGTGGTCGTCGAAGGCGGACGTCCTGCTGGAGGCGTTCCTCGACCTGAGCGCCCAGGCGGCGGAGGCGGCGGCCGGGCCCGAGGTCCTCGGGGAGGAGGCCCGGTACGAGATCCCCGACACCGGCGATCTGGAGGCCGACCTCAAGGCCGTGCTGCGCGCCACCGTCGACGAACTGCTCGACCCCAAGTTCGAGATCCCCTCGCGCGCCCTGGCCGCCGAGGGCGTCGTCAACCGGCAGCTCGGCACCGAGTTCGTCGCCAAGCTCCTCGAACCCCAGCTCCAGCTGTATGTGAAGCGCCTGCGCGCGGCACAGGAGCAGGGCGCCGTCTGCCCCGACATCGACCCGCGCATCGCCCTGGAGCTCTTCGTCTCTCCCCTGGCCCAGCGCTGGCTCCAGCACACCGGCCCCATCTCGTACGACTACACGGACGCCCTCGTCGAGTACGCCCTGTACGGCCTCGCCCCCCGCTGACGCCGTCACCCCCGCGCCGGTGTGACCAACCCGACCGAACCGGTCCCCGTGGCGGCCTCCAAATCCCGCTAAAGCGCGCGATAGCACACCATCCCTGTCCGTGCTCCGGCTTTCGCTCCGCCTACCCCGGACGGGCGCTCCGCTCCCCGGCGACGCAGGATGGTGGGACGATGAGGCATGCTGTCCGCACCACAGCGAGGCGAGGGGACAGATGAGCGCGACGTTCGGCGGCCGGACCGGTCGGCAGGGCAGGATCTCCGAGTGGCTGCGCGGCCGACGTGCAGGCCGCCCGCTCGACGAGACCCCCGACGCCGCCGGCCGTGAGGCGCTGCTGCTCGCAGCAGCCGCCGCCGGACTCCCGCTCGCCCCCGCCGCGCACCCCTCGGGCTACCGGTGCTCCTGCGACCGCGTCGGCTGTCCGACGCCCGCCCGCCACCCGGTGTCCTTCGCCTGGCAGACGCAGTCCACCACGGACCGCGCCCAGGTGGAGCGGTGGGCCCGGCACCAGCCGGAGGCCAACTTCATCACCGCGACCGGCATGGTCCACGACGTGCTCGACGTCCCCCTCGCCGCCGGCCGGCGGGCCCTGGAGCGGCTGCTCGCCTCCGGTGTGGAGGTGGGGCCCGTCGCGGAGTCGGAGTCCGAGGCGGAGGACGGACGGCTCCTCTTCTTCACCCACACCCGCGGTACCCCCGAGGACGAGGACGAGTGGTGGCCCTGCGAGCTGGACTGCCATCCGGAGACCATGGACGAGCATCCCGGTCTGCGCTGGCACTGCCGGGGCTCCTACGTCCTCGTGCCGCCCGCCCGGCTCCCCGGTGACGTCGCCGTCCACTGGGTCCGCGGCCCGGAGCACCCGCTGCCCGACCCGCTGAGCCTGCTGGAGATCCTCACCGACGAATGCGCCCGCCACGCGGCCGGGGAACCGGACCGCACGGCCTGGCCGCAGCACGGCTGACCCGTCCGGGCCGCGTCACTCGCCCTTCGCGGACGTGAGACCGCCCACCTGGCCGAGGAACCTCACCTGCTCGTCGGAGGCCGTCCGCGCCGGGTCCAGGACCGCCTGGTTGGAGACGAACTCCAGCGTCAGGGACTGCCGCGGCTCGCCCGTCATCAGCGCCCTGACGGCCGCGTCGTTGACGGGGATGTCCACTCCCTGCGCCGCCGTCTGCTTCTCGTAGTGGCGGGTCGTGAAGAAGACCAACGCACCGCCGTCCGTGGTGCGCAGCCCGACCGGCGCGTAGTCGCCGTTCGTGAGGGGCTCGTCGACGTACTGCCGCACGATGCCCGGCCGTTGCGCGTTCTTCTGGCGCTTCGCGCGCTCCTCCGAGGTGAACGGGCCGTCGGCGAAGAGGGCGCTGTCCTCCTTCAGATACGTCACGTACTTCTCGGGCAGCTCCGCCGGCGCCACCGACAGCTGGGGGTCGTCGGCGGCCACCACCTGCGCGTAGCCGTCCGCGTCCTTCTCGAACTGCGGGACGTCGCCGGCGGGCATGATCGTGAGGAAGGACACCTCCCACAGGTCGTCCAGACCGTCGCGGGTGAACACGAACAGCCAACGGTCGCCGTCCCGGCCCTTGTTGGCGGCCGCGTCGACCACGAACCAGCGGGGCCAGGCCGCCTTCTCGGGGATCGTGTACGTCACGTCGCTCAGCTTCAGCGGCACATGGTCGGGGTTGCCGCCCGGGTTGATCTTCGCGCCCGAGCGGAGCTTGCCGCCGTCGATGTCGGCGAGGGCACCGGTCACCCGCGCGGCGTCCCGGGACTGGTCGTACTCCTTGTCCGCCTCGTTGTACGCGGTGGTGAAGTCCTCCAGCGCGCGGGCCGCCTCGCCCCGGGTCGCCGTCGGGACGATCTCCAGGTCGCCGCGGACCACCACACAGCCGCTCGTCGTCAGCGACAGCACGGCCACCGCCGTGGTCAGCAGCGCCCCGCGGCCGTACGACCGGAGCCCGCGCCGCCCCCCACGCGCACGAACCGGACGAACCTCACGAAGCCTTCGTGTGTTCGGAACCCCGCGAACCCTGCTCATCAGGAACCTTCACCTTCCCCTTCCCGGAGGCGAACCCTACCGGGGCGAGGAACAGCGCGAGCGTCGGGACCAGATACAGGAGCCAGACCGTGACTTGGAGGACCGTCGGGTCGGGCTGGAAGTTGAACACGCCCTTGAGCAGGGTGCCGTACCAGCTGTCCGGCGGGATCGTCCCGGTGATGTCGAACGCCTTGTCCGTCAGGCCCGGCAGGAAGTCCGCCTCCTGGAGGTCGTGGAAGCCGTACGCGAGGACGCCGGCCGCGACCACGACCAGCATGCCGCCGGTCCACGTGAAGAACGTCGACAGGTTGATGCGCAGGGCACCCCGGTAGAACAGCCAGCCGAGGACGACCGCGGTGGCGAGGCCCAGCAGCACACCGATCAGCGGGCCCTCCGTGCCGTCGCTGGACGCCCGCACGGACGTCCACACGAACAGCGAGGTCTCCAGGCCCTCCCGGCCGACCGCCAGGAACGCGGTCGCCACCAGTGCGCCCGTGCCCAGCCGGAGGGCCGCGTCGAGCTTGCCGTGCAGCTCCGACCGCAGGTGCCGGGCCGTGCGCCGCATCCAGAAGACCATCCACGTCACCAGGCCCACCGCGATGATGGACAGCGAGCCCCCGAGCGCCTCCTGCGCCTCGAACGTCATCTCCTGCGAGCCGAACTCCAGGACGCAGCCGAAGCCCAGGGCGAGCGCCACCGCGGCACCGACCCCGATCCAGATGGGCCGCAGGGCGTCCCGGCGTTCCGTCCTCACCAGGTAGGCGATGAGGATGCAGACGACGAGACTGGCCTCCAGGCCCTCGCGCAGTCCGATCAGGTAGTTCGCGAACACGACGTCAGCCCTCCGTCGTCGGGGAGAACAGCGAACGGCCCCACCAGTCGTCCGCGTCACGGACACCCGGCGGCACGGCGAAGATCGCCGAACCCACGTGCTGGATGTACTCGTTGAGCGCGTCCGTGGCCAGGTTGCGCTGGATCGGGATGAACCCCGTGCGCACGTCCCGCTGGTAGGAGATGAAGAACAGGCCCGCGTCCAGCCGGCCCAGACCGTCGGTGCCGTCGGTGAACGAGTAGCCGCGGCGCAGGATCGTCGCCCCGCCGTTGGAGTCGGGGTGCGCGAGCCGTACGTGCGCGTCGGGCTTCATCGCCTTCAGGAACGGCTCGTCCCGCTCCTTCGCCCTGCCGACGGGCGCGCCCTCGCCCTTGTCGCGGCCGAAGATGTCCTCCTGCTCCTGCAGCGAGGTCCGGTCCCAGGTCTCGATGTGCATCCGGATGCGCCGGGCCACCAGGTACGAGCCGCCGGCCATCCAGGCGGGCCCGTCCTTCTCGTCCACCCACACGTGCTTCGTCAGCCGGGCGGTCTCCGTGCCCGCGATGTTGCGAGTGCCGTCCTTGAACCCCATGAGGTTGCGCGGGGTCTGCGCCTCCGGTGTGGTCGAGGAGGTCTTGCCGAAGCCGAGCTGGGACCAGCGCACCGACACCTTGCCGAAGCCGATGCGGGCGAGGTTGCGGATGGCGTGCACCGCGACCTGCGGGTCGTCCGCGCACGCCTGCACGCACAGGTCGCCGCCGCTGCGGGCCCGGTCCAGGTTGTCGCCGGCGAACTGCGGCAGGTCCACCAGGGCCTCGGGCCGCTGCCCCGCCAGACCGAACCGCTCGAACAGGGAGGGCCCGAAGCCGATGGTGAGCGTCAGCCGGGACGGCTTCAGCCCCAGCGCCTCGCCGGTGTCGTCCGGCGGCGCCTCCGCGAGCCCGCCGTACGCGCCGTCCCCGACCGCCTTCCCGGCGGTCATCCGGCGCGCGGCCTCCGTCCAGTCCTTCAGCATCGCCACGAACGCCTCGCGGTCGTCCGTCTCCACGTCGAAGGCGGCGAAGTGCAGCCGGTCCTGCACGGGCGTCGCGATACCGGCCTGGTGCTCGCCGTGGAACGCGATGGGACCGCCGGCCTCGGCCGGCGTCCGCCCGGTGTCCTCGCCGGGCCGGGCCACGGCCACGGCGCCCCCGGCGACGGCGGCGCCAAGCGCCAGCCCGGCACCGCCCCAGCCGATCAGGGCACGCCGCGACGGCGCACGCGAGCCGTCGGCGGCCGTGGTGCCCGTCGCCGTGGCGGGCGTGGTCCCGGTGCTGCCGGTGGCGCTGCCGCCGACGCCGTCCGTGGTGTTCTCGGTGGTGTCCGTCATGACTGCCGACTCTCTTCCGTCGCCTACTTCACGACCGCCGCGGCGAGCTGCGAGAGCGGCTCCGCGAGCGCGTTCACCGCGTCCGACAGCTCGTTCTGCTCGGCCTCGCCGACCTTGTCGTAGGAGACGAAGTCGTAACCCGTCCTGTCCGCGCGGTACTTGTCGAGCAGCGTGTTGAGCGCCGTGAACTGCTTGTCGAGTTCCTTCGTCAGCTCCGGGTCGTTCTCGGCGGCGACGGGCTTCAGCAGTCCGTACGACTCCTCGGCGCCCTCGATGTTCGCCTTGAAGTCGACCAGGTCGGTGTGCGAGTAACGCTCCTCCTCGCCGGTGACCTTGCCGGTGGCGACCTCGTCGAGGAGTTCCTTCGCGCCGTTGGCCATGGAGGTCGGGGTGATCTCCGCCGTGCCGACCCGCTTCTGCCAGTCCACCAGGTCCGCCACCAGCCGGTCCGCCAGCTCGGAGTCACGGTCGGTGAGCTTGCCGTCCTTCCACAGCGAGCGCTCCAGACGGTGCCAGCCGGTCCAGTCCTTCTCCGGGTCCTGGCCCTCCTCCAGCCCGTCCTCGCGGACATCGACCTTCGGGTCGATGTCGCCGAAGGACTCGGCGACCGGCTCGGTGCGCTCCCAGCCGATGCGGGAGGGCGCGTACGCCTTCTTCGCCGCCTCGACGTCGCCGTCCTTGACGGCCTCGGCGAACACCTTCACCAGCGGGATCGTCTCGTCGGCCTGCGTCTGCACGTACTTGCGGTAGGAGGCCACGGCCTCGTCCAGCCGCGGGTCGCGCTTCGCGACCTTGCCGGACCCGGTCGCGGTGACGTCCTGCCGTATGCCGTCGCCCTTCATGCCGGGCTTGCACGCGATCCGGTAGTCGCCCGCCTTCACCTCGGCGGTGACCTTCTGCCTGGTGCCGGGGCCGATGTTCTCGCGCTCGGTGACGACGCGGTCGTCGGGGAAGAGGAGGTAGACCTCGGTGACCTTCGAGCCCTTGTTCTCGATGTCCAGCTCGACGTGCCCCGCCGGGAACTCCTTCTTCGACACCTCGCACTTCGTGTCCGTCGCGGTCACCTCGATGACCCCGTCCGCGCCCGCGCTGCTCTTCTCGGTGCAGCCCGTGACGGCGGTCAGGGCCGCGACAGCCGTGGCGGCGGTGACGAGGGACAGTCTGAGGGGGCGCATTTCGGCTCCAAGGAAGGACACAGGGGACACACAGATAAGGTGAGGCTGCCCCAAGTTATCTGAGGCTTACCTCACCAAATGCCACGCCTCCAGTGAAGCCCGCCCCCCGGTGCCCGTACGAGCACAGCCCGATCACGGTGGCCAAAAACAGACCTCATGGGACGGTCAAGAATGGGTCAACTTTCTCATTAAACGGTCAAGAGTCCCGTTTCGGTGTGATCAAGGCATCATTGGCCGGGGGCTGGGGGAATCCCCGGCCGGCGGCCGACCCGCCTCCGGCGCCCGCCCCTCCTGGGGGCCGGCAGCCGGGCGGCGCGGCCATCGGGGGTGGCGCATGTGCCGCAGGGCGCAGGCCTGACCGACCCGCCCCCAACCGGCCCGACCGGTAGGGGAACTTGGTCCGGAGCTTGGTCCGCCCGCCGCGCGGCGCCCGGAAGCGACCCGGCGGTCCCGGTGGTGCTTCAATTCCGCATGTGACTGACTTCGATGTGCTGCGGGTGTTCTGCGGGCCCGGCGGCGGATACGGCAACGAACTGGGCGTCGTCCGCGAGGGCTCCGTGATGCCCGACCGCGCCGACCGTCAGGCGTTCGCCGCCAAACTCGGCTTCAGCGAGACCGTGTTCGTGGACGACCCCGAGCGCGGGATCATCGACATCTACACCCCCACGCTGCGCCTGCCGTTCGCAGGCCACCCCTGCGTCGGCACGGCCTGGCTCCTCGACGTACCCGAACTGGTCACCCCGGCCGGTGTCGTCGGCGCCCGGCTGGACGGCGAGTTCAGCTGGATCGAGGCCCTGCCGGAGTGGGCCCCGCCCCGCACCTTCCGCCAGTACGGCACCGCCGCCGAGGTCGACGACCTCACGGTCCCGCCGCCCGGCGAGTGGATCTACGCCTGGGCCTGGGAGGACGAGGCCGCCGGCCGGGTCCGCGCCCGCGCCTTCCCCGGCCGCGGCGACGGCGTCGACGAGGATGAGGCCACCGGTGCGGCGGCCCTCCAGCTCACCGCCCGGCTCGGCCGTGCCCTGAACATCACCCAGGGCACGGGCTCCCAGCTCCTGACGGCCCCGCAGCCGCACGGCTGGGTGGAGGTCGGCGGAAGGGTGTTCCTGGAGCGGTGAGCGGTGAGCGGTGAGCGGTGGGCAGGGGGCGGTGAGCGGCGGCGGTGAGGCCGGTCCGTCACGACCGCTCCGCCTCACGCTCAGGCGGTCAGGCCGTCAGGCGCTCGGGCGGTGAGGCGCTCAGGCGCTCAGGGAGAACTCCTCGCCCAGCGCCAGGAACACCGCCGTGTTCAGGGCGAACGCCCGCTTGCACTCGCTCACGATCCGCTGCTTCTCCAGATCGTCCGCCCGCACCCGGTCCAGCAGCTCGCGGTACCCCCGCTTGAACGCGGCCGGGTTCGCGATGTCCTCGAACACGTAGAAACGGACGCCGTCGCCCTTCCGCTCGAAGCCCCACGTCTTCTCGGCCCGGTCCCGGATGATCTGCCCGCCGGAGAGGTCGCCGAGATAGCGGGTGTAGTGGTGGGCCACATAGCCGCCGGGCCAGCTCCGCGCGCACTCGGCGACCCGCTCCGCGTACGCCTCCGTCGCCGGCAGCGCCGAGAGCGTCGAGCGCCAGCGCGGGCCGCGCAGATGCCCCAGGTCCCGTTCCAGCGCGGCCAGCCGCATCAGCTCCGGCTGGATGAACGGCCCGGCGACCGGGTCGTCGGCCAGGGCCCGCGCGCCGCTCTCCAGCGCCTCGTACACGAACCACAGCTGCTCGGTGTAGCGCGCGTACGCCTCGACGCCGAGCCTGCCGCCGAGCATGTCGCCCATGAACGTCGTGGTCTCCGCCTCGGTGTGCTGCTCGTGCGACGCGGTGCGGATGAGCGTGGAGAACGCCGTGTCCGAGACGACCGACGCGTGCATGTGGGCCTCCGATGCCTGGGGGGAGACGAGAAGCTGGCGCTCAGTTTCGGTGGTTAGGCTTACCTAAGTCAACAGGTTCCCGACTCCCTGTCGGTAAAAACGTTACCCCGGATCGTCACGACTCCCACATGGAAATGAGCGAGACGCCGGACACCTGTGAGCGAGTGGGACGCCGGACACCCGGAAGCGAGACGCCGGACACCCGAAGAAGCCCGCCTCGGCCGGGGTGCGGCGGGGCGGGCTCGGGCGGCGGGGCGCCGGGTGGGCGGGGTGGGCGGGGTGGCCGGGTCCGTGGGGCGGGCCGGCGGCCACCGGGGTCACGGGAGGGTGAGGATGTCCGCCCCCGTCTCCGTGACGACCAGGGTGTGCTCGAACTGGGCCGTGCGCTTGCGGTCCTTGGTCACGACCGTCCAGCCGTCGTCCCACATGTCGTAGTCGTGCGAGCCGAGGGTGAGCATCGGCTCGATGGTGAAGGTCATGCCGGGCTGCATCACGGTCGTCGCGTGCGGGGAGTCGTAGTGCGGGATGATCAGCCCGGAGTGGAACGACGAGTTGATCCCGTGCCCCGTGAAGTCGCGCACCACCCCGTAGCCGAACCGCTTGGCGTACGACTCGATGACCCGCCCGATGATGTTGATCTGCCGTCCCGGCTTGACGGCCTTGATGGCGCGGGTGAGGGACTCGCGGGTCCGCTCGACGAGCAGCCTCGACTCCTCGTCGACGTCACCCACGAAGTACGTGGCGTTGTTGTCCCCGTGGACGCCGCCGATGTACGCCGTCACGTCGAGGTTGACGATGTCGCCGTCGCGCAGCACCGTCGAGTCCGGGATGCCGTGGCAGATGACCTCGTTGACGGAGGTGCACAGCGACTTGGGGAAGCCGCGGTAGCCGAGGGTGGAGGGGTAGGCCCCGTGGTCGCACATGTACTCGTGGGCCACGCGGTCCAGCTCGTCGGTGGTGACGCCGGGGGCGATGTGCCGGGCGGCCTCGGCCATGGCACGGGCCGCGATCCGCCCGGCGATCCGCATCGCCTCGATCGTCTCGGGCGTCTGCACCTCGGGTCCGGTGTACGGGGTGGGGGACGGCCTGCCCACGTACTCGGGGCGGCGGATGTGCCCCGGGACGGAGCGGGCGGGGGAGAGCTTCCCCGGTGCGAGCAGCGACTGGCCAGACATGCCAGCGAGTTTAACCAGCGGTGGTGGGGGACCATGTCGGTGACGACTGGTGAAGGGAACTGAGGTCATGCCCCTGTTCAAGCGCCGCACGGCCGGCAAACCCGGTGAGTGGTTCTACTGCCTGGAACACAAGAAAGTGGAAGAGGGCCCGGACTGCCCCGGCAAGGACCGCATGGGCCCCTACGCCAGCCGCGAGGAGGCGACACGGGCCATGGAGACGGCCCGTGAACGCAACGCCGAGTGGGAGAACGACCCGCGCTGGCACGACTCCCCGTCCGGGAGGCCCGACGCCTGACCCCGCCGGGCTGGTCGCGTCACCAGTCCGAGGGAGTGGAGTGGCGGTCGTCGTAGGGGCGGTCGTAGGGGGCCGCCGCCGCGTGCCGGGCCGGGGTGGCCGTGCGGCCCCCGTGCGGCGCGGGCGCGGGTGCGGTCCCGTCCCACTCGTTGTCCCCCAGCACCATGTCGGGGTCGAACATGACGATGACGGCCGCGACCAGGAGGACGACGAGCGGACCGGCGAGCATCGCCAGGAGGAACGACAGCAGGCCGGCGGAGGACTGCGAGACGTCGGACCTGCCGGTGAGGTGCACCGAGACGGAGGCCATGCCCGTGTAGTGCATACCGGTCACGGCCACGCCCATGATCATGCTCGCGCCGAGGCTGGCCCACAGATTGTGGATGGAGACGGCCGCCCACAGGGCCGCGGTCGCGGCGGCGACGGCGACGCCGACGGACAGGCCCACCGTCAGGGTGTCGTAGTGGAGGGTGCCGTTGGTGTGTACCGCGGCCATGCCGAGATAGTGCATGGACGCGACACCGAGCCCGGTGACCGTGCCCGCCGCGGCCAGGGTCGCCGGCGAGCCGCCCCGGTAGCCGACGAGGAACACGCCGATCGCCACGACGCCGATGGCGACGAGCAGGCTGAGCAGGGTCTTGGTGGTGTCGTAGCTGACCAGCGCGCCCTCGACGCTGAAGCCGATCATGGCGATGAAGTGCATGGTCCAGATGCCGCAGCCGATCGACACGGCCCCCAGGGTCAGCCACCCCGCTCTGCGGTGCGGGCGTCTCAGTGACCGGGTCGTGCACCGCAGTCCGAGCGCCGCCCCGAGGCAGGCCATCAGATACGCCGCGACCGGGGTCGCGGCGCCGTAGTAAAAGTTGGAGACGGTGGCGTTCATGCGACTTCCCTTCGCGTGTGAGGACCGGCGGTGCCGCGACGGCGCCGTCCGCCGCACGGTGGGAGCCCGTGCGGTGCGGCTGTGAGCCCGTGTGGCTGTGAGCCTGTGCGGCTGTGGAGCGCAGAACGGGTGCGCTCCCGGTCCCTCCCCCCGGCGCCTACGGGATCCGGACCGGCTCGCTGGAGACGCCCGGAACCCGTGGCCCCCCGTCGGGGGACGGGACGGACAAGGCAGGCTCCGGGCGGCCGATTCAGGCCACGTGGCTGATTGGTGCATGATTCAATCACACAAACGGCATACTTCTCCCCTATCTGAAGAAGTGTTAGCTGAATGCTTTCTCCGGCACTCTTCGCCGCAATGCGTCAGGTGCGGGGTGGGCCGGCCAGAGCCCGGTCCTCGCGCAGACGTACCGCGTGCTCGTTCGTCCGAACGTCGTACGTCATCAGCTTCGGCAGGCACACCGCCAGCACCCCCACCGCCGCCACGCACAGCACCCCACCGGCCCACACGGACGCCCGCACCGAGGTCCACGCGGCCATCGCCCCCGCCCGCACCTGCCCCAACTGGGGCCCCACGGAGTACGACAGCAGCTCGATCCCGGCGAGTCGCCCGCGCAGTTCGTCGGGGATGGTCTGGTTCCACATGGCCGCCCGGAAGATCCCGCTGATCATGTCGAAGCCCCCGCCCAGCACCAGGAACGCCAGCACCAGCCACACGTCACGCGTCAACCCCGCCGCCACCACGGACACCCCCCACAGCGCCGCCGCCAGCACCACCATCCGCCCGTGCCGGTGCACCCGCGAGGTCCACCCGCTCGTCAACGTCACCAGCAACGCCCCGGCGGGCAGCGCCGCGTACATCAGCCCCAGCGACCACTCCGCGTCCAACTCGTCCGCCAGGAAGGGCAGTACGGCCAACGGCATGGCCAGGAACATGGCGGCGAGGTCGACGGCGTACGTCCCGAGCAGCTCCTTGCGGTTCCACGCGTACCGCGCGCCCTCCGCGATGGACCGCCACGACGGCTTCGCCGCCTCGTGCGACGCGGGGGACGGCGCCAGCCCCGCGGCCAGCGCGACGGACACGACGAACGTCGCGAGGCCCGCCGCGTACGCCCAGCCCAGCCCGGCGTACGCCACGACCACGCCGGCCAGGGCGGGCGCGGCGACCCCGCCGACGGTCCACCGCAGCGAGTTGAGGGACGCGGCGGCCGGCAGGTGCTCGTGCGGGACGATCCGGGGGACGAGGGAGTCCAGGGCCGGCCGTTGCACCGCGACGAGCGCGGAGGAGAGGGCGGCGACGAGGTACAGCGGCCACACGAGCGGCTCGGGCAGCAGGGCGTTCACGAGGAGCGCCGCGCACAGCAGCCCCTGCCCGGCCTCGGTCCACAGGATCAGGGCCCGCTTGTCGAGGCCGTCCGCGAGGGCCCCGCCGTAGAGCCCGAACACGATGAGCGGGACGAGTTCGACGGCGCCGATGGCCCCGACCGCCGCGACGGACCCGGTCAGCTCCTTCATCTGCACGGGAAGCGCGACGAAGGTCAGGAAGCTCCCGAAGTTGGTGATCAGGCCGGCCACCCAGAGCCGCCGGAAGTCCACGGAGACCCGCCAGGGCGCGAGATCCGGCAACAACGAGACGAGCCGCGAGGCCACCTTGGAGGGAGAGGGCGGCGGTGCCGCAGCGGCGGGGGAGGCATCCGGAGGGGATGAGGGGGCGGGGGCCGGGGGAGAGGCGTACTCATCGCCGTCGGGTCTGCTCACGCCGCCCCATGCTCAGCCGCGCCACCGCCCGGGGCAACCGGTTTTTCCGGCGGTGCACGAGAACGAGCCTGGTGAGTCGGGCGGGTGGGCCGGGTCGGTGGACCGGGTCGGTGGGACGGCCCGTCACCACCGGGTCGGCGGCGGTGACGTCAGGGCGTCCGCCAGCCGGGACAGGCGGTCACGCAAGCCGCCCCGTCCTCGGCGCCGGGGCACCACGTTCTCCCCGGCCGCCGCGCTGACCAGGTGCTGCACGGTGTCGAGGTCGACCTCCCGCTCGTCCGGCGCCACCAGCGCCTCGTGGGCCATCGCCGACAGCTCCCGGTGCCCGGTGTCCAGCGCGAGGACCGTCGCCCCGGCCCGCCGCGCGTCGTCGACCCGCTCCAGCAGACCGGCCCCCGGCGCGGAGGGCGCCACCACGAGCAGGGTCTCGCCCCGGCGGACCTGCGACAGCCGGCCCAGCCCCACCGCGAGGTGCGCCGGGCCGAAGGGGCGCGCGGCATGCCGTACGAGGGTGGGGGACAGCTCCGGGGTGCCGGACCAGGCCGCCTCGTCGACCAGGTGCGCCGCGAGGTGCCACGGCTCGTACTCCGCGGTGCCGACGAGTAGCAGTCCACCCCCGTACGACTCCACGGACCGCCGCAGTGTCCCCGCGAACCGGCGTGTCGCCCCCAGCCACTCGGTCCCGGCGAGCACCTCGCGCAGCAACGCGACCCGTATGGCGTCCATGCGCCAGCATCCTGCCGCAACCGGCCACTCGTGACCCGGCGTTCACCCCGAATTCGCCCGAGCCGGGCACGCACCGCGAGTCAGCCCCACGCCCACCACGCCTCGTGCCCCATGCCCGGGCCCCCGGCACCCGTGCCGACGCCTGATCCGCCGACGGCGGCGAGAGCCTGATCAAGCCGTTCCGGCCGCAGGCGGGCCTCGTCGGCCCGGTCGTGGAGGGCAGTCTCCTCCAGCTGCGCGACCCCGACCTGCTCCTTTGCTCCGGCCCGGCCGACCCCGGGTTCCGCGCCCTGATGACCATGCGGGCCGGCACCGACCACGGCACGACCTGGCGGGACGCCCACACCGTCGACGGGCTGCCCACCGCGTACTCCGACCTCGTCCGCGTCGACGAGCACACGGTCGGGCTCCTGTACGGGACCGGCGACTTCAGCGCGTACGAGACGGTCACCTTCCGCCGTATCCCCGTCACCGCCCTCCGATGACCGCCCTCAGCCGACCGTCTCCCCCGACCGCCCCCCTCCCGACCTGCGCCCACCTGATCCGACCCCGTCGTGACCGCGCACGTAAAGTCAGCCCATGACCTCTACCGACAGTGCACAGACGGCCCCCGGCACGCCCGAGACCCCCGGCGCGGCGCCCGCCAAGGCCCCGGCCAAGGACCCCTGGGACCTCCCCGACGTCTCCGGGCTCGTCGTCGGAGTGCTCGGGGGCACCGGGCCCCAGGGCAAGGGCCTCGCGTACCGCTTCGCCAAGGCCGGCCAGAAGGTGATCATCGGCTCGCGGGCCGCCGACCGCGCGCGGGCCGCCGCCGAGGAACTCGGCCACGGCGTGGAGGGCGCGGACAACGCCGAGACCGCGCGCCGCAGCGACGTCGTGATCGTCGCGGTGCCGTGGGACGGGCACGCCGAGACCCTGGAGTCCCTGCGCGAGGAGCTGGCGGGCAAGCTCGTCGTCGACTGCGTCAACCCGCTCGGCTTCGACAAGAAGGGCGCCTATGCGCTGAAGCCGGAGGAGGGCAGCGCCGCCGAGCAGGCCGCCGCCCTGCTGCCCGACTCGCGGGTCACCGCCGCCTTCCACCACCTGTCCGCCGTTCTCCTGGAGGACCCGGAGATCGAGGAGATCGACACCGACGTGATGGTGCTCGGCGAGGTCCGGGCCGACGTCGAGATCGTGCAGGCGCTGGCGGGCCGCATCCCCGGCATGCGGGGCGTCTTCGCGGGCCGCCTGCGGGGCGCCCACCAGGTCGAGGCGCTGGTCGCCAACCTGATCTCCGTGAACCGCCGCTACAAGGCGCACGCCGGGATCCGCCTGACCGACGTGTGAGCCGCCGCCGGGCATGGGGGACACTGGAGGCGGTGCGACCCCGTCGTACCGCCTCGTCCGACCGCCCTGTCAGGAGCCGACCCCCATGCCCGCCCTGCCCCCGCCCAGCCCGGCCCGGCGACTCGCCGTCTACGCCCTCGCCGTCTGTCTGCTCGCGACCACCGCGGCCGTGGTGTCCTTCGTCCGGGGCAGCTGGCTGGGTGTGGTGTGGGTGCTGATGGCCGGACTGTCGTCCAACATGGCCTGGTACTACGTGCGCCGGGCGAAGGCCGAGCGGCAGTCCGCCGCGCACTGAGGCCCTTCCCGCCCGGCACGGCTCCGCCCTCCCGTCACGGTCCTGGCCCGCCCTGCACGGCTCCGCCCTCCCGTCACGGACCGGTCAGGCACACGTCGCTGTCCGCGCGCCAGAAGCGGTACAGCCAGTAGCCGCAGTCGGAGAGCCGGCCCTCGATGCCGAGGCCCCGCATGAACGCGTCGATCACGTCCCAGAACACGCCGTTGACCGCCGGGATCCACAGCACCGCGAAGACGAGGAGCAGCCCGAACGGCGCGAGCGGCTCCACCTGGCGGCGGATCTTGTACGACAGCCAGGGCTCGATCACGCCGTAGCCGTCGAGGCCCGGCACCGGCAGGAAGTTCAGGATCGCCGCCGTGACCTGCAGCAACGCCAGGAACGCGAGGGCGAACAGGAACGCCGCCGGTACCCCGTCCGTCACCCCCAGCCAGAACGGCGCCGTGCAGACCGCGGCGAACAGCACGTTCGTCAGCGGGCCCGACGCCGAGATCAGGCTGTGCTTCCAGCGGCCCCGGATGCGGTTCCGCTCGATGAAGACGGCGCCGCCCGGCAGACCGATACCGCCCATGATCACGAACACGACCGGCAGCACGATGCTGAGCAGGGCGTGCGTGTACTTCAGCGGGTTGAGGGTCAGGTAGCCCTTCGCGCCGATGGAGATGTCGCCGCTGTGCAGGGCGGTCCGGGCGTGGGCGTACTCGTGCAGGCACAGCGAGACGATCCACGCCGACGTCACGAACAGGAAGACGGCGAGCCCCGGCTGCTCGGCGAACCCGGTCCAGGTGGCCCAGCCCGTGACCGCCATGACGGCCACGATCCCCACGAAGACGGGGCTGATCCTCCGGTCGCTCCGGCGGGACGCGGCGGTGGTCATGGGGCTCCTCGGGCTCGCGTGGACGTGTCGATCACTCGTACGGACTGCCCGACCGTACCGGGCGCACGACGAAAACGTCTCGCGGTCGCCTCCTGGTTCCTAGGAAGGTGGGGGCATGAAGGCGGGGGGCGTACGGTCGGGGACCGTCCGGGCCGTCCCCCCGCGGCGGACCAGCCACCGGCACCGAACCGACGGAGACAATGGACCCCGTGCGTTACCGCATCCTCGGCACCACCCAGGCGTCGCACGCCGACGGCACCCCCGTCCCGGTCGGCGGCGCCCGCCTGCGCGCCCTGCTGACCGTGCTCGCGCTGCGCCCGGGCCGGACCGTCACCGCGTCCGCGCTGGTCGACGAGGTGTGGGCCGGTGACCCGCCCGCCGACGCGAGCGGCGCGCTCCAGGCGCTGGTGGGCCGGCTGCGCCGGGTGCTCGGCCCGGACGCGATCGTGTCGGCTCACGGCGGCTACCGGCTCGCCGCCGCCGCCGACGACATCGACCTGCACCGCTTCGACCGGCTCGCGGACGAGGGCGCCCGCGCGCTGGCCGACGGCGACCCCGCCAGGGCGGCCGCCGTCCTCGACGACGCCCTCGCCCTGTGGCAGGACCCGCCGCTCGCCGACCTGCCGGACCGGACCGCCGAGGCCGCCCGCTGGGAGACCCGCCGGCTCGACGCCCACCGCGCCCGCCTCACCGCCGCGCTCGCCCTCGGTCGCGCCGGGGCCGCCCTGCCCGAACTCACCGCCCTCTGCGACACGCACCCCCTCGACGAGTCCCTCCAGTGCCTCCGTCTGCGCGCCCTGCGCGACACCGGCCGCCCGGCAAAGGCCCTGGCCGCCTATGACTCCGTACGCCGCCTCCTGGCCGACCGCCTCGGCACCGACCCGGGCCCCGAACTACGGGCCCTGCACGAGGAACTGCTGCACACCGACGGCACGACGGCCGCACCCTCCCCGGCTCCCGGGCGCCCCGCGCGCACGGAACCGGCGGCGACGGCTCCGCCCGCCCCGACCCGTCCGGCGTCCGAGGACGACTCCGGAGGGCGACGGGCCCCTCGACGGCCCGTGGACGGCGGGCCCGTCGGGCGACCCGCCGACGACCTGCCCGTCCCGTCACCCGTGGACGCCCGCCCCGGTCCGCCGTCCCCCGACGGCCGCCCCGGCCTGCCGGGCCTCGGGTGGCGTACGGGGGTGGCCGCTCGCCCGCGGGGCAACCTCCGGGCCCGGCTCACCTCGTTCGTGGGCCGGGACACCGACATCGACACCATCCGCACCGACCTGGCCGCGGCCCGCCTGGTCACCCTCCTCGGGCCCGGCGGCGCGGGGAAGACCCGTCTGTCCCAGGAGGCCGGCGAGGCGGTCGCGGCGTCCGCTCCCGACGGTGTCTGGCTCGCCGAACTCGCCCCCGTCGACGACCCCGCCGACGTCCCGGAGGCCGTCGTCACCGCCCTCGGCGCCCGCGAGACCGTCCTGCGCGGCGCCGGCGCCGAGGAGATGCGCGTGGTCTCCGACCGCCACGACGACCCCCTGGGCCGGCTCACCGAGCACTGCGCCAGACGCCGGATGCTGCTCATCCTCGACAACTGCGAACACGTCGTGGCCGCCGCAGCCCACCTCGCCGAGCATCTCCTCCAGCACTGCCCCGGCCTGACCGTCCTCGCCACCAGCCGTGAACCCCTCGGCGTACCGGGGGAGTTGGTGCGGCCGGTGGAACCCCTCGACCAGCCGCACGCCCTGCGGCTGCTCGCCGACCGCGGCGCCGCCGCCCGGCCCGGCTTCACCGTCGCCGACGACCCGGAGGCAGCCGCCGAGATCTGCCGCCGCCTCGACGGCCTGCCTCTCGCGATCGAACTCGCGGCGGCACGGCTGCGCATGCTGACCCCGCGTCAGATCGCCGACCGGCTCGACGACCGCTTCCGGCTCCTCACCTCCGGCAGCCGCACCGTCCTGCCCCGCCAGCAGACCCTGCGCGCGGTCGTCGACTGGTCCTGGGAACTCCTCGACGAGGAGGAACGCGACGTCCTGCGGCGGCTGTCGGTGTTCGCCGGCGGCTGCGACCTCCCCGCCGCCGAGGCCGTCTGCGGCCCGGCCGCGCTGGGGGCGCTCGGCTCCCTCGTCGACAAGTCCCTCGTCGTCGCGGCCCCCGCCACGGACGGCGAGATGCGCTACCGGCTCCTGGAGACCGTCGCCGAGTACGCGGGCGCCCGCCTCGCCGAGGCCGGCACCCGCCCCGCCGCCGAACGCGCCCACCGCACCTACTACCGCGAACTCGCCCGCACCACCGACCCGTTGCTGCGCGGACCCGACCAACGCCGGGCCAACGAACTGCTGGAGCTGGAGTACGAGAACCTCCGCACCGCCCTGCGGCACGCCATCGCCGAGCGCGACGAGCAGGAGGCGCTCTGCCTGATCCTGTCGCTGGCCTGGTACTGGCAGATGCGCGACCTGAAGACCGAGGCCCGGCACTGGGCCACCCAGGCCATGGCGCTCGGCCCCGACCCGTTCGCCCCGCCGGCGCGCCCGGTCCCCGACGTGCGTGAGGGCCTCACCGACAGCCCGCCGCCGATGCGTCCCGAGGTGCTCGACGAGGCCCGCCGGGCACTCCACCTCATCCATCTCGCCTGCATGGACATGGAGATCTCCGTCTGGGAGACCCCCGGCGGGCGGGAGAAGCTCCAGGTCATCCGGGACACCTACCGCGCGGGTCAGCCGCAGACCTGCCGTTTCCCCGGGTTCATGTGGTTCTACGCCGTCGTGCTCTCCGGCGACATGACGCGTCTGAAGGAGATCCTCGACGCGAGCATCGCCACCGCCCGCGACCTCGGCTTCACCTGGGAGCTGGCCCAGGCCCTGCACATGCGGGCCAACATCCTCGCCAACCGCAGCGACTGGGCCGGAGACGCCACCCGCGACGCCGACGAGGCACTACGGCTGTGCGAACGGCTCGGGGACGCCTGGGTCGCCGCCGAGGCGCTCGCGTCACGCGCCATGAGCCATGAACGCAAGGGCCGGTTCGACCTCGCCGCGGCCGACTACCGGCGGGCCATCGGCTACGCCGAGCGGATCGGCACGAACGCACACTCCGGGGTCCTCGGCGTCCGGCTCGGCAACGTGCTCCTGGAGTGCGGTGAGGCCGAACGCGGCGAGAAGATGCTGCTGGACGTCCTGGCACGGCACGACGGGCCCCGGGAGGCGCTCCCTGCCGCCCGCCTCTACCTCGCCGTCTGGTGCGGCCGTACCGGACGCCCGGACGAGGCGTGGCACCACATCACCCAGCTGCGCGAGGAGTTCGAGGCCGTCGACTTCGTGTTGTTCTCGGGCTACGTCCTCGGTCTTGAGGCATGGCTGATGACGCGGGAAGGACGGCACGCCGAGGCCCGCGAACGCGTCCTGGAGGCGTTCGAGCAGGCCGTGGACCCGCTGGCCCTGACGATCACCCCGCAACTGCCCGCCACCCACCTCGTCACCGCCGCCGCGGCCGTCGCGGGCGGGGACGGGGACGGCGGCGCCCGTGCCCGGGACGCGGCCCGGCTCCTGGGCGCCTCGGACGCTCACCTCCCGCCCGGCCACCGCCCCAGCCCGCTGGAGGCCGAGGGACGCGCCCAGTCGGAGGCCCGGGTCCGGGCGACGCTGGACGACGAGACGTACGAGGCGGCGTACGCCGAGGGCACCGGACTCACCCTGGAGGAGGCCGGCGCCCTGATCCGGCGCCCTGATTCCGCGCTCTGATCCCGCGCCCTGATCCGGCCCGGTGACCCATGCCGTGCCCCGGGGCCGTGGCCCAGCGGCCCGACTCAGCGGCGCGACTCAGTGGCGCGGCGGGCGGCTCAGCTCTTGGTGCGGAACTTGTGGATCGCGATCGGCGCCATGACCGCCGTCAGCGCCACGGACCAGCCGAGCGTGGTCATCGCGTCGTGGGCGACCGGCCCGCCCGTCATCAGACCACGTGCCGCGTCCGCCAGGGAGGACAGCGGGTTGTAGTCGGTGAAGCTCCGCAGCCAGCCCGGCATCGACTGCGTCGGGGCGAAGATCGACGAGCCGAACTGGAGCGGGAACAGCACCAGGAAGCCCATCGCCTGCACGGACTGCGCGTTCTTCAGCGTCACGCCCAGCACCAGGAAGATCCACATCAGGGACGAGCCGAAGACGACGGACAGGCCCACCGCGGCGAACAGGCCCGGCCAGTCCGTGATGTCGAAGCCGATGAGGACGGCGACGGTCAGCAGGATGGTCGTGGCGAGCAGCATCCGCAGCAGCTCGACCGCGATCTTCGCGAGCAGCACCGAGGACCGGCCGATCGGCAGCGACCGGAAGCGGTCCATGACGCCTTTCTGGAAGTCCTCGTTGAAGCCGGTGCCGACGCCCATGGCGATGTTCATGCCGAGCATCGCCATCAGTCCCGGGATCACGTACTGCACGTACTGCTCCTGGCCGCCGCCCAGCGCCTGCCCGATGGAACCGCCGAAGACGTACACGAACAGCAGGGCGAACACGATCGGCATGAGGACCGCGTCGGCGACGGACTGCGGGTCGTTGCGGATCCACAGCAGGTTGCGGCGCACCAGCGCGCCCGTGTGCCGGACCTGCGCACGCAGCCCGATCCGGCCGTCGGCGTCGCCGGTGGTGGGCAGGGTGGTGGTGCTCATACGGCGACCTCCTCGTAGGCGGGGGACGGGGCCGGGTCCTGCGGGGCACTGGCCCTGTGGCCGGTGAGGGACAGGAACACCTCGTCCAGGCTGGGCAGTTCGGTGCTGATCGAGCCGAGGGTGACACCGCGGGCGCTGATCACGCCGACGACGGCGGTGAGCTGCTCGTCGCTGAGCACCGGCACGTGCAGGGTGCCGTTCTCCACGTCGACGGTGGTCGTGGCGAGCCCGGTGATCCCGAGGTCGTCCAGTTCCGCGGCGAGCGGCCGCAGCCGTGCCGGGTCGGCCGGGCGGACCCGCAGGGTACGGCCCCCGACCTGCGCCTTCAGCTCCTCGATGCCGCCCTTGGCGATGACCTTGCCGCGGTCGATCACGGTCAGCTCGGAGGCCAGCTGCTCGGCCTCCTCCATGTACTGGGTGGTCAGCAGCACGGTCACCCCGTCGCCGACCATGCGCTTGACCTCGTTCCACACCTCGTTGCGGGTGCGCGGGTCCAGGCCGGTCGTCGGCTCGTCCAGGTAGAGCACGGCCGGGCGGCCCGTCATCGACGCGGCGAGGTCCAGCCGCCGCCGTATGCCGCCGGAGTACGTGGCCACCGGGCGCCCCGCCGACTCGGTCAGCGAGAACCGTTCCAGCAGCCCGTTCGCCCGGCCCCTGGCGTCCTTGCGGGACAGGTCCAGGAGCCGGCCGATCATGTAGAGGTTCTCGAAGCCGGAGAGCTTCTCGTCCACCGAGGCGTACTGGCCGGTGAGGCCGATCACCCGGCGCAGGGCGCGCGGCTGGCGCACCACGTCGTAGCCGGCCACGGTCGCCTGCCCCGAGTCGGGCGTGACGAGCGTGGACAGGCACCGGACGAGGGTGGTCTTGCCGGCGCCGTTCGGGCCGAGCACGCCCATCACGGTGCCCTCGCGGACGTCCAGATCGACACCGTCCAGCGCCCTGGTCTCGCCGTAGTGCTTGACCAGCCCCCGTACGGTGACAGCGCGGGTCGCGCCGCTGGGTTCCCTGTCGATTCGTGTCATGCGGATGACGGTGTCAGGCGGCACCGACAAACCACCGACAGGTCACCGACAGGCTCCCCGCGCCCCTGAAGGCGAGCGGGGCAGTGCCCGCCCGGCCGCAGCCCACCCCGAGCCGTCAGGTGCTCCCACGCCACAGCCCGCCGACTGGGGGAAGATCGGCGGGCTGCTCCGTACCGCAGTGGCTGTAGAGGCCGAAGGGCCCTGGTGGGGCCCTGGTGGACTAGTGGACCGAGTGCTCCTCCAGCGGGAACGTCCCGCCGACCACGTCCTCCGCGAACGCCTTCGCCGCGTCGGTCATGACGCCCCGCAGGTCCGCGTACTTCTTCACGAACTTCGGCACCCGGCCGCCGGTCAGTCCGAGCATGTCCGTCCACACCAGGACCTGCGCGTCGGTCTGCGCCCCCGCGCCGATCCCCACCGTCGGGATGTGCAGCACCCGGGTGACCTCGGCGGCCAGCTCCGCCGGGACCAGTTCCAGGACCACCGCGAAGGCGCCCGCGTCCTGCACGGCCTTCGCGTCGCGCAGCAGCTGCGCCGCCGCCTCCTCGCCCCGGCCCTGCACCCGGTAGCCCATCGCGTTGACGGACTGCGGGGTGAGGCCGATGTGGGCCATGACGGGGATGCCGGACTCGACCAGCAGCCGGATCTGGTCGTGCGACCGTTCGCCGCCCTCCAGCTTCACGGCGCCGACGCCGGCCTCCTTCACCAGCCGGGTCGCCGAGCGCAGCGCCTGCACCGGGCCCTCCTGGTAGGAGCCGAAGGGCAGGTCGCCGACGATCAGGGCACGGCTGGTGCCCCGTACGACGGCCGCCGACAGCATGGTCATCTCGTCGAGGGTGACGGGCACGGTCGTGTCGTACCCCAGGTGGCAGTTGCCCGCCGAGTCGCCGACGAGCATGACCGGGATGCCGGCCTCGTCGAAGACGGACGCGGTCATCGCGTCGTAGGCGGTGAGCATCGGCCACTTCTCGCCGCGTTCCTTGGCGAGGGCGATGTCGCGGACGGTGATGCGGCGCGTGCCCTTGCCCCCGTACAGCGTCTTGCCGCCGTCGGAGGGCTTCGTCTGGGCAGCCGAAAGCTGCGTCATTGCCACGGCTCCTTCATGTCATCTCGAGGCGCCCTGACGGCGTCCCCGGACCACCTCCATGGTGGCACCTCGTCCGGGCGAGGGCCAGACCAGGTGGGTGTGACCGTCCAGGCACCGGTCCAGGCACCCGGCACGTAAGACCTCGGTAAAAGAATTTCGATACGAGACGGTCCCGTATCGAAAATGGCCTACCCTCGAAGGCATGACCTCCGCAGCTCCTGAATCCCGGATACCGGAAGCGGTGCACCGGCGCCGCTGGGCGATCCTCGGCGTGCTGATGCTGAGCCTGCTGATCGTGGTGCTCGACAACTCGATCCTCAACGTCGCCATCAAGACGATCTCCACCCCCGCGCCGACCGGTCTCGGCGCCACGCAGAGCGAGCTGGAGTGGGCGATCAACGCCTACACGCTCGTCTTCGCGGGACTGCTGTTCAGCGCCGGCCTGCTCGGCGACCGGCTCGGCCGCAAGAAGGTGCTGCTCGGCGGTCTGGTCGTCTTCGGCCTCGGCTCGGCGCTCGCCGCCGGCTCCGGCTCGCCCGCGGAGCTGATCGCGTTCCGCGCGGTCATGGGCCTCGGCGCCGCCTTCGTCATGCCCGCCACCCTCGCCGTCCTGATGAACGTCTTCGACCGCGAGGAGCAGCCGAAGGCCATCGGCGTCTGGGCGGGCGGCGTCGGCCTCGCCATCGCCGTCGGACCCATCACCGGCGGTGTCCTGCTGGACCACTTCTGGTGGGGCTCGGTCTTCCTGGTCAACGTGCCGATCGTCGTCCTCGCGCTCGGCCTGATGCTCTGGCTGGTGCCGGACTCCCGCGACCCGAACCCCGGCCGGATCGACCCCGTCGGCGTGCTGCTCTCCGTCGTCGGTCTCGTGCTGCTCGTCTACGGCATCATCCGGGGCGGCCAGCTCGCCGACTTCACCGACGTCACGGTCCTCGGGACCATCGCCGCCGGACTCGCCGTCCTCGCCGCGTTCGTCGTGGTCGAGAAGCGCAGCGACCACCCGTCCATCGACATGTCGTTCTTCCGGAACAAGGTCTTCTCCGCCGCCATCGGCGTGATCGGCCTGGTCTTCTTCGCCCTGATGGGCGTGACCTTCTTCTCGGTCTTCTACACCCAGACCGTCCGCGGCTACTCCCCGCTCCAGACCGGCCTGCTGATGCTGCCGCTGGCCCTCGCCCAGCTGGTGTTCGCGCCGCGTGCCCGCCTCGTCGTCGACCGCTTCGGCAACAGCGCGGTGTGCACGGCGGGCATGCTGCTGATCGCCGGGATGCTGGCCGCGTTCGCCGTCCTCGACGCGGACACGCCGATCTGGGTCCTGGAGGTCGTCTTCTTCCTCATGGGTGTCGGCATGGCCCACGTCATGACCCCGCTGAGCGTCGTGATCATGCAGGCCCTGCCCCGCGAGAAGGCCGGCTCCGCGTCCGCCCTCAGCAACACCTTCCGCCAGGTCGGCGGCGCCCTCGGCATCGCCGTCCTCGGCTCGGTGCTGTCCACCGCGTACCGCTCGGGGATCGAGGGCGAGCTGCCGCCGGGCGCCCCGCACGCCGCCGCCGAGTCCATCGAGGCCACCCTCGGCTTCGCCGCCCGTCTCGGCGACCGGGGGGCGGCTCTCGTCGGCCCGGCCCACGACGCCTTCCTGCACGCCATGCACGTGACGGCGCTGTGCGGGGCCGCCGTGGCCGTCCTCGGCGCGGTCGCCATGGCCGTCTTCCTGCCGGGCCGGCCGAAGGGCGCTCAACCGGACGAGAAGGAGGCCGAGTTGGTGACGCAGGACCGCTGAGGTTCGGCCAACGGGGGTGGAGGGGGGCGCCCTTCGGGGCCGTGACCGGGAGAGAATCGACCCCGGTGCGACGACTAGAGACGGAGTGGACCGTGAGCCTCGCCGGAAGCCGGGCCCAGGACGGACGGGCCCGGGACGTGAGCCCCGTGCGGGGGCGGCCCCGCAGCGAGGCCGTGGAGCGTTCCATCATCGATGGCGTGATGAAGCTCCTGGAGGACGGTGTGCCCCTCGCGGAGCTGTCCATGGAACGGGTGGCCCGCACCGCCGGTGTCGGCAAGGCCACCATCTACCGCCGGTGGCGCGGCAAGGAGGAGCTGTTCGTCGACGTCCTGCGCGCCGCCGAACCGCCCGACCCGGTGCTGCCCGGCACCTCCGTGCGCGAGGACCTGGTCGTTCTGCTGGAGGCCGTCCGCCGCCGCGGACTCGCCAACCGCTCCTCGGCGATCCTGCACAACGTCTTCGCCCAGATGAAGTCCAGCCCCAGGATCTGGGACGCCTACCACGCGAACGTCGTCACCCCGCGCCGCCTGATCCTCGCCGACGTCCTGCGCCGCGGACAGGACAACGGCGAACTCCGCGCCGACGTCGACCTCGACGTCATCGGCGACCTCGTCCTCGGCCCGATGCTCGTGCGCACCGTCATGCGTCCCGACTCGCCGCTGCCCGAGGGCCTCGCGGAGGTCATGGTCGACACCCTGCTCGAAGGGCTCCGCCCGTCTGCGAGCTGAGTCACAGCGAATGTTCGCATTCCGTCACAGAGCTCACCCGTTCACCGCCGGTCCGGAACTCCGAACAGCGGGTTGCTCGTCCTCGTGCCCGTACGGCCGCCACGCGGCGGCAGGATCGACGGCGATCATCCCCTAGGGTCTAGGGGGTGTCGCGAAGTCCCGCACCCCACCCCGGTGTCGCGGACTTCCCGGCACTCCCCGGGTGCGGGGGGACGAGGTGCACGGCAGGTTGTGAGGCGACGGTATGGCGCAGGCGTACATGACGGAGACGGGCGGCGGCACGGGGCAGGGCCGCGAAGGATCCCGGCTCCGGCGCCTGCTCGGCCGGTGGTTCGGCGGCTGGAGAGGCGACCGCCGGATCTGGCGGCGCGGCATCGTCCTCGCCGTGCTCGCGCTGCTGACCGCGCTGGTGATGGTGCTGCACGCCCAGGTCCCCAACAGCGTGGGCAACCTGGGCAGTCTGACCGAGACGTTCCTGCCCTGGCTGGGCATCGCCATCCCGCTGCTGCTCGTGCTGGCGCTGGTCCGCAGGTCGGCGATCGCGCTGATCGCGGTCCTGGTCCCGACGATCGTCTGGCTGAACCTCTTCGGCGGACTCGTCACCGACAAGAACGGCGGAGGCGGCGACCTCATGGTCGTCACCCACAACGTCAACGCGGACAACGCCGACCCGTCCGGCACCGCCCGTGACGTCGCCGCCTCCGGCGCGGACGTGGTCGCCCTGGAGGAGCTGACGGAGACCGCGGCCCCGGTGTACGAGAAGGCGCTCGCGGCGACGTACCCGCACCACGAGGTCGTCGGCACCGTCGGGCTGTGGAGCAAGTACCCGATGAGCGACACCAGGTCCGTCGACATCAAGCTCGGCTGGGAACGCGCCATGCGCTCCACCGTGACCACCCCCGACGGCCCGGTCGCCGTCTACGTCGCCCATCTGCCCTCGGTGCGGGTGAAGCTGGAGGCCGGGTTCACCGCCCGCCAGCGCGACAAGAGCGCCGACGCGCTCGGCGAGGCCATCGCCGACGAGCCCATCCAGGACGTCGTCCTCCTCGGCGACCTCAACGGCACCATGAACGACCGCGCCCTGAACGCCGTCACCGCCCAGATGCGCTCCACCCAGGGTGCGGCCGGCAGCGGCTTCGGCTTCAGCTGGCCGGCGTCGTTCCCGATGGCCCGCATCGACCAGATCATGGTCCGAGGGCTGGAGCCGATGGCGTCCTGGACCCTACCGGCGACGGGCAGCGACCACCTGCCGGTGGCGGCACGGGTGACGATCACCACGTCGGGCCGCTGATCCCGCAGGTCAGCGGGGTGGGAATGGAGAACCGGGCGAGTTTGTTCCGTCAGTGAACATATGGTGGGAGGGAATCCCGAGGATTCCCTCCCACCGCTCGCCCTCCTCTCCGAAAGGCCTCCCCATGCCCTTGGCCCTGCTCGCCCTCGCCGTAGGCGCCTTCGGCATCGGTACGACCGAGTTCGTCATGATGGGCCTGCTGCCCGACGTCGCGGCCGACCTCGGTGTCTCGATCCCCGCCGCCGGCCACCTCGTCTCCGCGTACGCGCTCGGCGTCGTCGTCGGTGCCCCGCTGCTCGCCGCCGCCACCGCCCGCATGCCCCGCCGCACGGTCCTCATCGCCCTGATGGCCCTGTTCGTGGCCGGCAACGCGCTCTCCGCGCTCGCCCCCGACGAGCACTGGCTGCTCGCCGCCCGCTTCCTCAGCGGCCTGCCGCACGGGGCCTTCTTCGGTGTCGGCGCGGTCGTCGCCACCGGGCTCGTCGCACCGGAGTGCAAGGCCCGCTCGGTCTCGCTGATGTTCCTCGGGCTGACGGTGGCGAACATCGCCGGTGTCCCCGTGGCGACGCTGGCGGGCCAGGAGTTCGGCTGGCGGGTCACGTTCCTCGGGGTGAGCGCCATCGGCCTCGCCGCGATCGGATCGCTGGCCGCGCTGCTCCCGCACGACCACGCCACCGCGCCGGCGACCGGTCTGCGCGGCGAACTGGGCGCCCTGCGCTCCCTGCCCGTCTGGCTGGCCCTCGGCACGACCGTCGCCGGTTTCGCCGCGCTGTTCTCCGCCTACAGCTACATCACCCCGATGCTCACCGGCCCCGCCGGGTACGCCGACGGCAGCGTCACCCTGCTGCTGGCCCTGTTCGGCGTGGGCGCGACCATCGGCAACCTGGCCGGCGGCCGTCTCGCGGACCACTCGATGCGGGGCACCCTCTTTTGCGGCCTGACCTCCCTGGTCGTCGTCCTCGCGCTGTTCCCGGCGCTGATGGCCGCGCAGTGGAGCGCGGCCCTGGCGGTGGTCCTCCTCGGCGTCGCCGCGTTCGTCACCGGCTCGCCCCTCCAGCTGATGGTCATGGAGAAGGCCGCCGCCGCCCCGTCGCTCGCGTCCTCCGCCAACCAGGCCGCGTTCAACCTCGCGAACGCCGGCGGCGCCTGGATCGGCGGCCTCGCCCTCTCCCTGGGCCTCGGCACCACGTCCCCGGCGGTCGTCGGAGCGGGCCTCGCCGTCCTCGGCCTCGGGGTCGCCGCGATCGCCTACGCGGTCGACGCGCGCCGCGCGACCGCGACACGGTCCGCACAGCCGGCCGGTGGCCGCCTGGTGGCCTCGCACGTCCCCGGCCGGGAGTCGGAGGCGGTACGGGGCTGACGGGGCCCGCACCGCCAGGGACCCCCGGGGGCCGGCCCCTCGTCCCGGCGGAGCCCGTCGCCGTACCCGTCCCGCCCTCCGCCTCCGACCCCCGTCCCGCTCCCGCCCCGACCCGGTGGCGGACCGCCGGGTTTTCCGCTTCGGTGGGGGAGAACCGTCGGCGGCGACCCGGAGGACCAGATGGACTTCTCGCTCGAAGTGATCCCGCTGCCCGTGAGCGACATCGACCGGGCCCGGGACTTCTACCGGGACAAGGTCGGCTTCCACGTCGACATCGACCAGGAGGTCATGCCCGGCATGCGCATCGTCCAGCTGACGCCGCCCGGCTCCGGCTGCTCGATCGCGCTGGGCGACGCGATCTGGGAGATGGCCCGCGGCCCGAAGCCGGCCCCCGGCTCCTACCAGGGCCTCCAGCTCTGCGTCGCCGACATCGGGGCGGCCCGCGCCGAACTCGTCGCACGGGGGCTCGACGTCTCCGAACCCGTCCGGTACGCGCCCGACGACGGCGCCACGTTCATGTACTTCACCGACCCCGACGGCAACGGCTGGGCCGTCCAGGAGTACCGCCGACGCGCCACGGAGCCCCTGCACCGCGTCCTGACGGACCTGGCCGCGCGGGAGCGGTGACCACCGCCCTCCGCACGAGCCCCGCACACGGAGACCCGACACGGCCACCGCCGGCCCGCCCGACGTGATGCCGTACGGACCGGCGGGGGCGCGGGTGTCGTACCACGGGCGGGGTGCGGGTGTCGTGCTACGGGCGGGGTGCGGCGCCCCTGGCCTTCAGCAGGTCCGTCATCAGGGCGATCTCGGACTCCTGGGCGTTGACCATGCCCTGTGCCAGCTTCTTCTCCACGCCGACCGTGCACTTGGCGACGCAGCCCTCCGCCATGTGGATGCCGCCCTTGTGGTGGTCGGTCATCAGCTGGAGGAAGAAGATCTCGGCCTGCTTGCCGTTGAGCTTGCCGAGCTTGGCCATCTCGGCGTCGGTCGCCATGCCGGGCATCAGGGAGCCGTCCTCGCCGGAGGCCATGTCACCCATGCCCATCCAGGCCATCGGCTTCTGCGACGAGACCTTCGGCAGACCCCACAGGTCGAGCCAGCCGATCATCATGCCGCGCTGGTTGGCCTGGGTCTGCGCGATGTCGTACGCGAGCCGCCGGATCTCCTCGTCGTCCGTGCGGTCACGGACGACGTACGACATCTCGACGGCCTGCTGGTGGTGGACCGCCATGTCCCGGGCGAACCCCGCGTCCGCGGAGTCCGTGGAGGGGGCCTTCAGCCCGGAGTCGTCGCCGTCGGCGACCGCGTACGTGATCGCCCCGGCCGCGACGAGCACCGCCGCGGCCCCGGAGGCGATCCAACCGATGTGCTTCATCTGCCCCACTGTTCCAGATCGCGTTCGGCCGTCGTCAGGAAACGCCGTTGGTGCAGGCGGCGCCCGGCTCGGGCGTCTGCTCGCCCTGGACGAACTTCTGGAAGAACTTGTCCACGTTCGGGTCGGAGGCGCCGGTCACCGTGCGCTGGTGGCCCCAGGCGCTCAGCATGATCGGGTCCTTCTGGTCCTCTACCGGGCTCATCAGCGTGTACGGGGTCTTCTTGACCTTGGCCGCGAGCGCCTTGACGTCGGCGTCGGAGGCCTTGTCGTTGTACGTCACCCAGACCGCGCCGTGCTCCAGGGAGTGCACGGCGTTCTCGTTCTTGATCGCGTCGTCGTAGACGTCGCCGTTGCAGTTCTGCCAGACCGGGTTGTGGTCGCCGCCGACCGGGGGCGTCATCGGGTAGGCCACCGACTTGGTGACGTGGTTCTGGGTGAGCTTGGTGCTCCACGTCCTGACGCCGTCCGCGTCCGTCGTGAACGTGCCCTTGCCCTTGGCGTCGCTCGCCGTGGTGCTGTCGGCGCCGTCGTCGTCCGCCGAGCGGATCAGGACCGTGCCGCCGACGACGAGGCCGGCGACTATCACCACGCTGGCGCCGATCACGAGGATCCGGTTCCGGCGCTCACGGGAGCGCTCGGCACGACGCATCTCCTCGATGCGCGCCTTGCGCGCCGCGCTGCTGGTGTTCTTGGCGGCCATGGGTTGCGTCCTTAGTGGGGGATGAGGCGGATGGGACAGGGGGACCAGCTGATCGTAATTTGATGGGCTCCCCTTCGTAAACGAGGGACCCCGCCTCCCATGGTCGCCTGCGAGGAGGGTGGGGCGCGCGGTTGTGGCCAGGGCGTTACGGACGGGTGGGGCCGCTGTCGTACACCGGACGCCGCGGGCGTTACGCGGGGGCGCGCGAGCAGGCAAGATGGGCGGCAGAACGGTTGAGTGGCGCAGCGCGCGGTACATCTGCCGTACGCCTGTCGTTCAGCCCGTGGTCGGTCCGCCGATCAAGGTGCGCAACACGCGTGAAATGGTGTTGTGGTGGGATGCTCAGAAGCCCGACCGCATCCCGTCGCTCGGGAGCAGGACGGCCTGACCAGCAAGGAATGGGTGGAAGCGGAAGATGGACAAGCAGCAGGAGTTCGTGCTCCGTACCTTGGAGGAGCGCGACATCCGTTTCGTACGCCTGTGGTTCACGGACGTGCTGGGCTTCCTGAAGTCCGTGGCCGTGGCCCCCGCCGAACTGGAACAGGCGTTTGACGAGGGCATCGGCTTCGACGGCTCCGCCATCGAGGGCTTCGCCCGGGTGTACGAGTCCGACATGATCGCCAAGCCGGACCCGTCGACGTTCCAGGTCCTGCCGTGGCGCGCGGAGGCCCCGGGCACCGCCCGCATGTTCTGCGACATCCTCATGCCGGACGGCTCCCCGTCCTTCGCCGACCCGCGCTATGTCCTCAAGCGCGCCCTGGCCAAGGCCTCCGACCTGGGGTTCACCTTCTACACGCACCCCGAGATCGAGTTCTTCCTGCTGAAGGACAAGCCCCTCGACGGCTCCCGCCCCACCCCGGCCGACAACTCGGGCTACTTCGACCACACCCCCCAGAACGTCGGCATGGACTTCCGCCGCCAGGCGATCACCATGCTGGAGTCGATGGGCATCTCCGTCGAGTTCTCCCACCACGAGGGCGCGCCCGGCCAGCAGGAGATCGACCTGCGCTACGCCGACGCGCTCTCCACGGCGGACAACATCATGACGTTCCGCCTGGTCATGAAGCAGGTGGCGCTGGAGCAGGGCGTCCAGGCGACCTTCATGCCGAAGCCGTTCTCGGAGCACCCGGGCTCGGGCATGCACACGCACCTCTCCCTCTTCGAGGGCGACCGGAACGCGTTCTACGAGTCCGGCGCGGAGTACCAGCTGTCGAAGGTGGGCCGTTCCTTCATCGCGGGCCTGCTGAAGCACGCGGCGGAGATCTCCGCGGTGACCAACCAGTGGGTGAACTCCTACAAGCGGATCTGGGGCGGCACCGAGCGCACCGCCGGCGCCGGCGGCGAGGCCCCCTCGTACATCTGCTGGGGCCACAACAACCGTTCCGCCCTGGTCCGCGTCCCCATGTACAAGCCCGGCAAGACCGGCTCGGCCCGCGTCGAGGTCCGCTCCCTGGACTCGGGCGCCAACCCCTACCTGGCCTACGCGCTCCTGCTGGCCGCAGGTCTCAAGGGCATCGAGGAGGGCTACGAGCTCCCGCCGGGCGCGGAGGACGACGTCTGGGCCCTCTCCGACGCCGAGCGCCGCGCGATGGGCATCGAGCCGCTCCCCCAGAACCTCGGCGAGGGCCTGACGCTGATGGAGCGCAGCGACCTCGTCGCGGAGACCCTCGGCGAGCACGTCTTCGACTTCTTCCTGCGCAACAAGAAGCAGGAGTGGGAGGAGTACCGCTCCGAGGTCACGGCGTTCGAGCTGCGCAAGAACCTGCCGGTGCTGTAGGCGTGGGTCGCGGCGGTTCTCCTCGCTGAGCAGGCAGCCGGGGCCGGCGGTCGGTGACCGCCGGCCCCGCGTCGTGCCGCTCTCTTCTCTTCCCTGACGCTCGCGCGCGGACCGAGCCCCGCGCCCACGCACTCCGGTCGCGTCACCGGGGTGGGTGCCGCGCGTGGCGCCCGACCGGCGCTTCCCCCAGGTACTCCGGTTAGGCTCGGGCCGTACGACCTTGATCCTTGATCGGGCTCGATCGACACGGGAGGCCGGGGATGACGGCGCCGGGGCGCAGGAGCAGCACGTTCTCGCGACTGCTGCGGCACGGTTTCACGGACCCGTCGGCGGCCGAGCGGCTGCTGGAGGGTGCGGAGCTGGCGGCCGTACGCAGTGATCCGGTGCTGCTGGACGCCCTGGGGGCGACCGCCGATCCGGACCTCGCACTCGCGGGGCTCGTCCGGCTGCTGGAGGGGCAGCCGGACGCCACGGAGCGGCGGAAGGTGCTGGACACCCTGACCGCGGCGAAGCCGCTGCGGGACCGGCTGCTGGGCGTGCTCGGCGCGTCCGCCGCGCTGGGCGAGCACCTGGCCCGGCACCCGCACGACTGGCAGGCGCTCGTCACCTACGAACCGCAGGACCTGCATCCGGGGGTGGCGGAGTTCGAGCGGGGCCTCGCCGAGGCCACCGACCCCGTCTCCCTCCGGATCGCCTACCGCCGCTGTCTGCTGTCGATCGCCGCCCGTGACGTGTGCGGCACCACCGATGTCGCCCAGGCCGCCGCCGAACTCGCCGACCTCGCCACCGCCACCCTCCGCGCGGCCCTCACCATGGCGCGCGCGGCCGCGCCCGAGGACGCGGCGCTGTGCCGGCTCGCGGTGATCGCGATGGGCAAGTGCGGCGGCCACGAACTGAACTACGTCTCCGACGTCGACGTCATCTTCGTCGGCGAGACCGCGGACGGCGCCGACGAGCAGCAGGCGATCCGCGCCGCCACCCGGCTCGCCTCGCACATGATGCGGATCTGCTCCGAGACGACCGTCGAGGGCAGCATCTGGCCCGTCGACGCCAATCTGCGGCCGGAGGGCCGCAACGGCCCGCTCGTCCGGACGCTCAGCAGCCACGTCGCGTACTACCAGCGGTGGGCGAAGACCTGGGAGTTCCAGGCCCTGCTGAAGGCCCGCCCGGTGGCCGGGGACATCGGCCTGGGGGAGCAGTACGTCGCCGCGCTCGAACCCCTCGTGTGGAAGGCCGCCGAGCGGGAGAACTTCGTCGCCGACGTGCAGCGCATGCGCCGCCGGGTCGTCGAGAACATCCCGGCCGCCGAGATCGACCGCCAGCTGAAGCTGGGGCCGGGCGGACTGCGGGACGTCGAGTTCGCCGTGCAGCTGCTCCAGCTGGTCCACGGCCGCTCCGACACCTCGCTGCGCAGCGGCACCACCCTCGACGCGCTCGGCGCCCTCGCCGCCGGCGGATACGTGGGCCGCGTCGACGCCGCCCAGCTCGACGCCGCCTACCGCTTCCTCCGCTCCATGGAGCACCGCATCCAGCTCTACCGGCTGCGCCGCACCCACCTTGTCCCCGAGGGCGAGAACGACCTGCGGCGCATCGGCCGCTCGCTGGGCCTGCGCACCGAGCCGGTCGACGGGCTCAACCGAGAGTGGCGGCGCCACGCGGCCGTCGTACGGCGCCTGCACGAGAAGCTGTTCTACCGTCCGCTCCTCGACGCCGTCGCCCAGCTCGCCCCCGGCGAGGCCCGGTTGAGCGCCGACGCGGCCCGTGAACGGCTCGTCGCCCTCGGCTACGCCGACCCGGCCTCGGCCCTGCGCCACCTGGAGGCCCTGGCCTCCGGCGTCACCCGCAAGGCCGCCATCCAACGCACCCTCCTGCCCGTCCTGCTGGGCTGGTTCGCCGACTCCGCCGACCCGGACGCCGGACTCCTCAACTTCCGCAAGGTCTCCGACGCGCTCGGCAAGACCCCCTGGTACCTGCGGCTGCTGCGCGACGAGGGCGCCGCCGCCGAGAACCTCGCCCGGGTCCTGTCCGCGGGCCGTCTCGCCCCCGACCTCCTCATGCGCGCCCCCGAGGCCGTCGCCCTCCTCGGCGACGGCGACGGCGGTTCCGGCGGCCTCGAACCCCGCGGCCGCGCCCACCTCGAACAGGAGATCCTCGCCGCCGTCGGCCGCGCCGACAACGCCGCCCAGGGCGTCACGGCCGCGCGCGGCGTACGGCGCCGCGAACTGTTCCGTACAGCCGCCGCGGACATCGTCGGCTCCTACGGCACCGAGGCGTCCCCGGCCACCGCCGACCAGGGCGCCCTGGTCGATCTGGTCGGCGGCGCGATCTCCGACCTCACCGCGGCGACCCTCGCCGGCACCCTCCGCGCGGTCGTCCGCGAGGGCTGGGGCGACACCCTGCCCACCCGGTTCGCCGTCATCGGCATGGGCCGCTTCGGCGGCCACGAACTGGGCTACGGCTCCGACGCCGACGTCCTGTTCGTCCACGAGCCGTGGGAGGGCGCCGACGAGCAGGAGGCGGCCCGCGCCGCGAACACGGTCGTCGCCGAGATGCGCCGCCTGCTCCAGCTCCCCAGCGCCGACCCGCCGCTCCTCATCGACGCCGACCTGCGCCCCGAGGGCAAGTCGGGGCCCCTCGTACGGACCCTGAAGTCCTACGAGGCGTACTACCGCCGGTGGTCCCTGGTCTGGGAGTCCCACGCCCTGCTGCGGGCCGAGCCGGTGGCCGGGGACGAGGATCTCGGCCGCCGCTTCATCGACCTCGTCGACCCGCTCCGCTACCCGGCGGACGGCCTCGGGGACGAGGCGGTCCGCGAGATCCGGCGGCTCAAGGCCCGCATGGAGTCGGAGCGGCTGCCGCGCGGCGCCGACCCGACCCTCCACACCAAGCTGGGCCGCGGCGGTCTCTCCGACGTGGAGTGGACCGTCCAGCTCCTCCAGCTCCGCCACGGCCGGCGCGAGCCGGGCCTGCGCACCACCCGCACCCGGGCCGCGCTGCGCGCCGCCCGGGAGGCCGGCCTCGTCACGGACGAGGAGGCGGCGACGCTCGACGAGGCGTGGGTCCTCGCGACGCGCGTCCGCAACGCGGTCATGCTGGTCCGGGGGCGGGCCGGCGACACGTTCCCCTCCGACAGCCGTGAGGTGGCCGCGGTGGGCCGTTACCTGGGGTACGGGCCGGGTCATGTGGGCGACATGCTCGACGACTACCGCAGGACGACGCGGCGGGCCCGGGCGGTGGTGGAGGACTTGTTCTACGGCACGTGAGGGCGGGGCCGGGTGCCTGCGGGGGCGGGAGCCTACGGGGTCGGGGGTGCGCGGTGCGCCGGCGGGTGCGGGTGGTTCGTGGCTTCTCGCGCCCACGCGACGGAGCCGTATGTGTCACCGCCCCGCGCCCCTGAAGGCAGGTGCCTGTGGCCCGGTCCTCAGCCGGGGAGCACGGGGCGCGGCCCCGGTCGCTTCTCAGGGGCGCGGGGAACTGCGCGAACAACCACGACGAACCCGCACCCGCCCGCGCACCGGTACCGCTCCTACGCCTTCACCGGCGCCATCATCTCGCCCCCGTCACCCGCGCTCACCCGGCGCGGCAGCGCGTACGGCATCGATCCGTACCAGAGCCACGCCACCCCGTAGCCGAAGGCCAGGCAGAGCAGGCCGCCCACCGCGTCCAGCCAGAAGTGGTTGGCGGTGGCGACGATGACGACGAGGGTCAGCGCGGGGTAGAGGAGGCCCAGCACCCGCACCCACGGCACCGAGGCCAGCGCGAAGATCGTCAGGCCGCACCACAGGGACCAGCCGATGTGCATGGAGGGCATGGCCGCGTACTGGTTGGACATGTTCTTCAGGTCGCCGGACGCCATGGAGCCCCAGGTCTGGTGCACCACGACGGTGTCGATGAAGTGCTCGCCGGTCATCAGGCGCGGCGGGGCCAGCGGATAGAAGTAGTAGCCGACCAGGGCCACCGCGGTCGTCGCGAACAGCACCAGACGTGTCGCCGCGTAACGACCGGGGTGACTACGGTAGAGCCACGTCAGGACACCGAGCGTGACCACGAAGTGCAGCGTCGCGTAGTAGTAGTTCATGCCGACGATCAGCCATGTGACCGAGTTCACCCCGTGGTTGATCGTCTGCTCGACGGCGATCCCGAGGTGGTGCTCGACCTTCCAGATCCAGTCGGCGTTGCTGAGGGCCTGGGCCTTCTGCTCCGGGACCGCGTTGCGGATCAGTGAGTACGTCCAGTAACTCACCGCGATCAGCAGGATCTCGAACCAGAGACGCGGGCGACGCGGAGCCCTCAGCCGGTGCAGAAACCCCTGCTCCGGCGCGTCCGTGACGGAGCGCGGAGCGGCCTGCTCCCGGCCTTCCTCCAGTGTCGTCACGGTCGTCTCACCCATGGGCACAGAGTCTGCCAGATAAGCCATCCCCCACCGATCATCCTCTGGTCGGGTTCTCTCCGCACGTTCTCCGGGGGAGCGCCAGGGGCCGTCTCCTCCGTACGTACTGTCCCCGCCCTCCGTACTCTCCGTCTCAGGTACGACCGCGGTCCCCGGGTGCCGACGCGGTCGAGCCCCGCACCACCAGCTCCGGCATGAACACGAACTCGCTGTGCGGCGCCGGAGTCCCGCCGATCTCCTCCAGCAGCGTGCGCACCGCCGCCTGCCCCATGGCGGGGACCGGCTTGCGGATCGTCGTCAGGGGCGGGTCGGTGAACGCGATCAGCGGGGAGTCGTCGAAGCCGACCACCGAGATGTCCCGGGGGACCTCCAGGCCCCGCTGCCGGGCCGCCCGGATCGCGCCCAGCGCCATCATGTCGCTCGCGCACACCACGGCCGTGCAGTCCCGGTCCATGAGCGCCGTCGCCGCCGCCTGACCGCCCTCCAGCGTGTAGAGGGAGTGCTGGACCAGCTCGGTCTCGATGACCGCGGCGTCCAGCCCCAGCTGCTCCTGCATCGTGCGGACGAACCCCTCGATCTTGCGCTGCACGGGCACGAACCGCTTGGGGCCCAGGGCCAGGCCGATGCGGGTGTGGCCCAGCGACGCCAGATGCGTCACCGCCAGACTCATCGCCGCGCGGTCGTCCGGCGAGATGAAGGGCGCCTGCACCTTGGGGGAGAACCCGTCGACGAGCACGAACGGCACGCCCTGCGCGCGCAGTTGCTCATAGCGCTGCATGTCCGCGGAGGTGTCCGCGTGCAGCCCGGAGACGAAGATGATGCCGGCGACACCGCGGTCGACGAGCATCTCCGTCAGCTCGTCCTCGGTGGACCCGCCGGGGGTCTGGGTGGCGAGGACCGGGGTGTATCCCTGCCGGGTGAGCGCCTGCCCGATGACCTGGGCCAGCGCCGGGAATATCGGGTTCTCCAGCTCCGGGGTTATGAGGCCCACCAGACCCGCGCTGCGCTGCCGCAGCCGCACCGGCCGCTCGTAGCCCAGTACGTCGAGGGCGGCCAGGACGGACTGGCGAGTGGTCGCGGCGACGCCCGGCTTCCCGTTCAGGACGCGGCTGACAGTCGCCTCACTGACCCCCGCCTGGGCTGCGATGTCGGCAAGCCGTGTGGTCACAGCACCGGACTGTACCGGCCGGGCATCCGCTTGCCCACCGGCCCGGCGTCGGGTGCGGGTGGGGGTGCGGCCCACCGTGGGCTGCTGCGTCATCGCGGTCCCTCGTGATTCTGGTCGGTGTCCGTGGGGGCGCCCCTGCGTGAAGAGATGGCTTTCGCAAGAGCTGACGGGCTGATGATTCCCGTCCGCGCCCTGGTGTGGCAAGAGCTTGCAGAGTCTTTCACGGTAGTCCGCACCCTCCTTGATCGGCCTCGATGCCGGGTTGCGGGGCAGTTGAGCGCAGGTCACGGCGGAGTAACCATCACCGCTTCTTGCATTTTTTTGCAGCAAGGTCTTTCGTCCGGCTTACATCGCTGTTACGTTCGGCCACGCCCGGCGGCGGCAACGGCGCGCCGGCACTCGGAGGAAGTGGCGGACGGGGCCCTCCTCCAGCACACGGGCTTTAACCCTCAAGGAGATCTCATGCGGCGTGGCATAGCGGCCACCGCGCTGGTGGCGTCCCTCGCCCTCGCGGCGACGGCCTGCGGCGGAAGTGACAGCGGCGACTCGGCCGGCGGTCCGGTCACCATCACCTGGTGGGACACGTCCAACGCCACCAATGAGGCACCGACGTACAAGGCCTTGGTCAAGGAGTTCGAGGCCGCCAACAAGGACATCAAGGTCAAGTACGTCAACGTGCCCTTCGACCAGGCGCAGAACAAGTTCGACACCGCCGCCGGTTCCAAGGGCGCCCCGGACATCCTGCGCTCCGAGGTCGGCTGGACGCCCGCGTTCGCGAAGAAGGGCTTCTTCCTGCCGCTGGACGGCACCGAGGCCCTCGCGGACCAGGACAAGTTCCAGCCCAACCTGATCAAGCAGGCGCAGTACGACGGCAAGACCTACGGCGTCCCGTTCGTCACCGACACCCTCGCGCTGGTCTACAACAAGGAGCTCTACGCGAAGGCCGGCATCAAGGAGGCCCCCAAGAGCTGGGCCGACCTGAAGAAGGCCGCCGCCACCATCAAGAGCAAGACCGGCGTCGACGGCTACTGGGGCTCCACCCAGGCGTACTACGCCCAGTCCTTCCTCTACGGCGAGGGCGCCGACACCGTCGACGTCGCCGCCAAGAAGATCACGGTCAAGTCCCCCGCGGCCGTGAAGGGCTACGAGACCTGGCTGAGCCTGTTCGACGGCAAGGGCCTGCACAAGGCGGACACCACCGCCGACGCCTACGCCCACATCCAGGACGCCTTCGTCAACGGCAAGGTCGCCTCGATCATCCAGGGCCCCTGGGAGATCACCAACTTCTACAAGGGCGCCGCGTTCAAGGACAAGGCCAACCTCGGCATCGCCACCGTCCCGGCCGGCTCCGCCGGCAAGGCGGGCGCCCCGACCGGCGGCCACAACCTCTCGGTCTACGCCGGCTCCGACAAGGCGCACCAGGAGGCCTCGCTGAAGTTCGTGAAGTTCATGACCTCGGCGAAGTCCCAGGAGACGATCGCCCTGAAGAACTCCACGCTGCCCACGCGGGACGACGCCTACACCACCGAGGTCAAGGCCGACCCGGGCATCGCCGGCTACCAGACGGTCCTCTCCGCCGCCCAGCCGCGTCCCGAGCTGCCCGAGTACAGCTCGCTGTGGGGCCCGCTCGACACCGAGCTGCTCGCCATCGCCGGTGGCAAGAAGTCCCTGGACAAGGGTCTCGACTCCGCAGAGACCGCGATTGCCAAGCTGGTCCCGGACTACAGCAAGTGATCCCGTGTGGCCGCCGCGTCCGTCCGGCCCAGTCGCCGGACGGACGCGGCGGCCACCGGCCCGCGCACAGCCGGAAACGGCCCGCGTACCAGCCAGCCCGATCTTCCAGTGATCTTCCAGAAGGTGTCGAACGATGACAGTCGCCATCGACCGAGCGACCGGCAAGCGCCGCGGTGAGCCGGGCGGGCGCCCAGGTCCCCTGTCGCGTCTGAAGCACTCCTACCAGCGCCACTGGTACGCCTACGCGATGATCGCCCCGGTGGTCGTCGTGCTCGGTGTCCTCGTGGTGTACCCGCTGGTCCGCGGCTTCTACCTCACGCTCACCAACGCCAACAGCCTCAACTCGGCGCGCACCATCGGCGTCAACCACATCGAGGCGACGTACGAGTTCATCGGCTTCGACAACTACGCCGACATCCTGTGGGGCCCGACCGCCTACGACCGCTTCTGGTCGCACTTCATCTGGACGATCGTCTGGACGGCGCTCTGCGTCACTCTGCACTACGTCATCGGACTCGGCCTCGCGCTGCTGCTCAACCAGAAGCTGCGCGGCCGCACCTTCTACCGGCTGATCCTGGTGCTGCCGTGGGCGGTGCCCACCTTCGTCACCGTGTTCGGCTGGCGGTTCATGCTCGCCGACGGCGGCATCATCAACGCAGGCCTCGACGCCCTGCACCTGCCGACGCCGCTGTGGCTGGAGGACACCTTCTGGCAGCGGTTCGCCGCGATCATGGTGAACACCTGGTGCGGTGTGCCGTTCATGATGGTCTCGCTGCTCGGCGGCCTCCAGTCCATCGACTCCTCCCTGTACGAGGCGGCCGAGATGGACGGCGCGAGCGCCTGGCAGCGCTTCCGGTACGTCACCCTGCCGGGTCTGCGCTCGGTCAGCTCCACCGTCGTCCTGCTCGGTGTGATCTGGACCTTCAACCAGTTCGCCGTCATCTTCCTGCTGTTCGGCGACACCGCGCCCGAGGCACAGATCCTCGTGACCTGGGCGTACTACCTCGGCTTCGGTCAGCAGCCGCGTGACTTCGCGCAGTCGGCGGCCTACGGCATCCTGCTGCTGGCCATCCTGATCGTCTTCACCTCCGTCTACCGCCGCTGGCTGAACCGCGATGAGCAGCAGCTCGCGATCTGAGGCAGGAGCCCCCATGAGCACCACGACCGTCAAGACCCCGGCTCCGGCGGCCCCATCGCCCGTGCCGACCGCCGTCCCGCGCGCGTCGCGCGGGCGCGGTGAGCGCGGCCTCGCCGGCTCCCTCACCTCGCACGCCGTCCTCGTCGTGGCGAGCCTGATCGCGCTCTTCCCGATCGCCTGGCTGGTCTTCCTCTCCCTCGGCCCGGACAAGGACGACTACCTGCACCCCGGGCGCATCCCCGGCAAGATGACGTTCGACAACTACGCGTTCGTCCTGCAGAAGACGGCGTTCTTCGACTGGCTGGTCAGCACCCTCGTCGTGTCGCTCGGCACGACCGTCATCGGTGTGCTGATCTCCGCGACCACCGGCTACGCGGTCTCCCGCATGCGGTTCCCGGGTTACCGCAAGTTCATGTGGGTGCTCCTGGTGACCCAGATGTTCCCGGTCGCCGTCCTGATGGTGCCGATGTACGAGATCCTGTCGGAACTCCAGCTCATCGACAGCTACCTTGGTCTCATCCTCGTCTACTGCTCGACGGCCGTGCCGTACTGCGCCTGGCTGCTGAAGGGGTACTTCGACACGATCCCGTTCGAGATCGACGAGGCCGGACGCGTCGACGGGCTGACCCCCTTCGGCACGTTCGCGCGGCTCATCCTGCCGCTCGCCAAACCCGGGCTGGCGGTGGCCGCGTTCTACAGCTTCATCACCGCGTTCGGCGAGGTCGCCTTCGCCTCGACGTTCATGCTGTCGGACTCGAAGTACACCTTCGCGGTCGGCCTGCAGAGCTTCGTCAGCGAGCACGACGCCCAGCAGAACCTCATGTTCGCCACGGCGGTCCTCGTCGCGATCCCCGTGTCCGCGTTCTTCTACCTCGTGCAGAAGAACCTGGTCACGGGTCTGACCGCCGGTGGCACGAAGGGCTGAGCCCGCCACCTCGAAGACTCCCGTACGCCTCGCCGTACGGGTGGCGGCCGCGGTGTCCATCCGACCCCGCTGTCACCGCGGCCGCCTCGTCGACCGATCCGAGACCCGATGCCCCGCACCCCCTTACGTACCAAGGACGTCATGAGCCAGCACTCCGCCATCGACCCGGCCGACAACTCCGCGCTCGCCACGGTCGCCTCCCGCCGCGACTGGTGGCGGGACGCGGTGATCTACCAGGTCTACCCGCGCAGCTTCGCCGACAGCAACGGCGACGGCATGGGGGACCTGGAAGGCGTGCGCTCCCGCCTGCCCTACCTGCGTGACCTCGGTGTGGACGCCGTCTGGCTGTCCCCCTTCTACGCCTCCCCGCAGGCCGACGCCGGCTACGACGTCGCCGACTACCGCGCCGTCGACCCCATGTTCGGCAACCTGTTGGACGCCGACGCCCTCATCCGCGACGCCCACGGGCTGGGTCTGCGGGTCATCGTCGACCTCGTCCCCAACCACTCCTCCGACCAGCACGAATGGTTCAAGCGTGCGGTGGCGGAGGGTCCCGGCTCGCCGCTGCGCGACCGCTACCACTTCCGCCCCGGCAAGGGCACGGACGGCGAACTCCCCCCGAACGACTGGGAGTCGATCTTCGGCGGTCCGGCCTGGACCCGGGTGACGGAGCCCGACGGCACGCCGGGGGAGTGGTACCTGCACCTCTTCGCGCCCGAGCAGCCCGACTTCAACTGGGAGCACCCGGCCGTCGGCGACGAGTTCCGCTCCATCCTGCGCTTCTGGCTCGACATGGGCGTCGACGGCTTCCGCATCGACGTGGCGCACGGCCTGGTGAAGGCCGAGGGACTGCCCGACCTCGGCTCCCACGAGCAGCTCAAACTCCTGGGCAACGATGTCATGCCGTTCTTCGACCAGGACGGCGTGCACGACGTCTACCGCGAGTGGCGTCTGGTGCTCGACGAGTACGCCGGTGAGCGGATCTTCGTCGCCGAGGCGTGGACCCCGACCGTCGAGCGCACGGCGAACTACGTCCGCCCGGACGAGCTCCACCAGGCGTTCAACTTCCAGTACCTCGGCACCGCCTGGGACGCGGCCGAGCTGAAGGTCGTCATCGACCGCACCCTCGACGCGATGCGCCCGGTGGGCGCGCCCGCCACCTGGGTGCTGTCCAACCACGACGTGACCCGCCACGCCACCCGCTTCGCCAACGAGCCCGGCCTCGGCACGCAGATCCGCCTCGCCGGCGACCGCGAACTGGGCCTCAGGCGCGCCCGGGCGGCGACGCTGCTGATGCTGGCACTGCCCGGCTCGGCCTACGTCTACCAGGGCGAGGAACTGGGCCTGCCGGACGTCGTCGACCTGCCCGACGAGGTGCGCCAGGACCCCGCCTACTTCCGGGGCGCCGGCCAGGACGGCTTCCGCGACGGCTGCCGGGTGCCGATCCCGTGGACCCGGACCGGTTCCTCGTACGGCTTCGGCGCGGGCGGCTCCTGGCTGCCGCAGCCCGCCGAGTGGGGCGACCTGAGCGTCGAGGCGCAGACCGGCGTCGCGGGCTCCACCCTGGAGCTGTACCGCACCGCGCTCGCCGTCCGCCGTGAGCAGCCCCACCTCGGCGCGGGCGACTCCGTCGAGTGGCTCAAGGCCCCCGAGGGCGTCCTCGCCTTCCGCCGGGGCGACTTCGTGTGCGTCGCCAACACCACCGGGGAGTCGGTCACGGTCCCCGCGTACGGCCGGGTCCTGGTCGCCAGCGGCGAGCCGACCGTCGCCGGGGACGAGGCGAAGCTGCCGGCCGACACCACGGTGTGGTGGACGACGGCCTGACCGCAGGGACCACCGAGGCCCGCCGCCCCCGTCAGGGGTGGCGGGCCTCGCTGTTGCGCGCGGGCACAGCCGTCACCCCGTGACCCGGCCGCCGTCTCCCCGTGCGGCGGCCGTCACCGCGCAGACCGTCGCGGTCGCCGCGAGGCTCCCCAGCATGACCAGGCCCACACCGATGCCGTAGAGGCCGCTCGCGTCGTCCGACCAGTCGTAGAACGAGGCGACGGTCAGCCCGGCCGTGGTCCCGGCCACCGCGCCCACGAAGTACCGGTGCGACGCCGCCCAGTACACCGCCGCGAGCAGGGTCAGCACCAGCCCGATCACCTGCCACGCCGCGTACGGTCCGGTCGTCGAACCGTCGGGGTGCACGTCCCGCTGCTGGTCCCAGCCCAGCCACGCGGCCCACATCGCCGATGACGCCGCGGCCGACACCGGGACGGTCAACAGCTGTGCGGCGGGCTTGCTCTGTCGTCGAGTCATGCCGTCAGCCTCCCGGCCGCGCGGCACCGCCCGACAGGGCGCACCTACTCAGTTCGCCCCGAGTAGCCGCGCGGAGGGCTCCGCCGTTCCTCAACGCCCGTACCCGTGAGCACATTTCAGAGCGATGAAGAACGTGTGTCGGAAGGGTTGACCGTTCTACGAACTGGCTCGTACCTTCTGGGCGGTTGAAAGTTTTCAGCCGTCTTGCAGCAAGAAACGGCAACGGATCTTGCATGCCCCCTGGCTCCGAACTCCCCTTCGGAGCTCCCCAGGCCCCTTCAACGGAGAAGGACCCCACATGGCCAGCAGAACCCTCTCCGGCGTGCTCGCCCTCGCGGCGGGCGCGTCCCTCGCGCTCGCCGTCCCGACCGGCAGTGCCCAAGCCTCCCCGCCCGGCACCAAGGACGTCACCGCCGTCCTGTTCGAGTGGAAGTTCGCCTCGGTGGCGAAGGAGTGCACCACCACCCTCGGCCCCAACGGCTACGGATACGTGCAGGTCTCGCCGCCCGCCGAGCACATACAGGGCTCGCAGTGGTGGACGTCGTACCAGCCCGTGAGCTACCGGATCGCGGGCCGTCTCGGTGACGCCACCGCGTTCAAGAACATGATCGACACGTGTCACGCCGCCGGGGTGAAGGTCGTCGTCGACACGGTGATCAACCACATGTCGGCGGGCAGCGGCACCGGCACCGGCGGCTCGTCGTACAGCAAGTACACCTACCCCGGTCTGTACTCCTCGTTCGACTTCGACAACTGCACCGCGCAGATCACCAACTACCAGGACCGGGGCAACGTCCAGAACTGCGAACTGGTGGGCCTCGCCGACCTGGACACCGGCGAGGACTACGTCCGCTCCGCCATCGCCGGGTACATGAACACCCTGCTCGGGTACGGCGTCGACGGCTTCCGCATCGACGCGGCCAAGCACATCCCGGCCGGCGACCTCGCCAACATCAAGTCGCGGCTGACCAACCCGTCCGTCTACTGGAAGCAGGAGGCCATCTACGGCGCCGGCGAGGCCGTCCAGCCCACCGAGTACACGGGCAACGGCGACGTCCAGGAGTTCCGCTACGCGTTCGACCTGAAGCGGGTCTTCAACAACGAGAACCTCGCCTACCTCAAGAACTACGGCGAGGGCTGGGGCTACATGAACAGCTCCGTCGCCGGAGTCTTCGTCGACAACCACGACACCGAGCGCAACGGCTCCACGCTCAGCTACAAGGACAACGCCACCTACACCCTCGCCAACGTCTTCATGCTGGCGTACCCGTACGGCGCCCCGGACATCAACTCCGGCTACGAGTTCTCCTCCACGGACGCCGGGCCGCCCAACGGCGGCACCGTCAACGCCTGCTGGCAGGACGGCTGGAAGTGTCAGCACGCCTGGCCGGAGATCATGCGCATGGTGCCCTTCCGCAACGCCACGCGCGGTGAGTCCGTCACCAACTGGTGGGACAACGGGAACGACGCGATCGCCTTCGGGCGCGGCAGCAAGGGCTTCGTGGCCATCAACCACGAGTCGGGCAGCCTGACCCGGACGTACCAGACCTCGCTCCCGGCCGGTACGTACTGCAACGTCCAGAACAACACGACGGTGTCCGTGAACGGCTCCGGCCAGTTCACCGCCACCCTCGGCTCGAACACGGCACTGGCGATCTATGCCGGTAAGTCCAGCTGTTGATCCTCTTGTGCCGAACTGAAAGCACTTACTGGCGCTTTCAAGACTCTTGCTGAAAACCTTTCGGCGGCGATACGGTCGCGCGGGGTCGGACCCACCAGCGGGAGTTGTGCGGGACCTTCACAACGCCCCCCGAGCCGTCATCGCAAGGAGTCCCTCTGTGATACCGAGATGGCCGGCGCCGTCGAGGCGCCGTACCGCCCGTGCCGAACGGGCCGCCGTGGTCAGCGCGGTCACCGTGACCGCGCTGACCGCAGCGTTCGTCCAGCCGCTCGCGGCGGGGGCGGCCACACCGCCGCCGCCCCCGTCCGACGCGAAGCTGGCCGCCGAGCCCGCCCGCCACGACCTGACCCGGGAGCAGTTCTACTTCGTCCTGCCGGACCGGTTCGCCAATGGGGACCGGGCGAACGACAAGGGCGGACTGACCGGCACCCGCCTCGCCACCGGGTACGACCCCACCGACAAGGGCTTCTACCAGGGCGGCGACCTCAAGGGCATCACCCAGCGGCTCGACTACATCAAGGGCCTCGGCACCACCGCCATCTGGCTGGCCCCGATCTTCAAGAACCAGCCCGTCCAGGGCACCGGGGAGAACGCCTCCGCCGGCTACCACGGCTACTGGATCACCGACTTCACCAAGGTCGACCCGCACTTCGGCACCAACAAGGACCTTCAGACCCTCATCTCCAAGGCCCACGCCCAGGGCATGAAGGTCTTCTTCGACGTCATCACCAACCACACGGCCGACGTCGTCGACTACCAGGAGAAGTCCTACGACTACCTCTCCAAGGGCGCCTTCCCCTACCTCACCAAGGACGGTAAGCCCTTCGACGACGCCGACTACGCCGACGGGGCCAAGGCGTTCCCGAAGGTCGACCGGGACTCCTTCCCCCGGACGCCCGTCGTCCCGGCCGCGAAGAAGAACCTCAAGGTCCCGGCCTGGCTCAACGACCCGACGATGTACCACAACCGGGGCGACTCCACCTGGGCCGGCGAGTCCGCCACCTACGGCGACTTCGTCGGGCTCGACGACCTGTGGACCGAGCGTCCCGAGGTCGTCGAGGGCATGGAGAAGATCTACGAGAAGTGGGTCAGGGACTTCAAGATCGACGGCTTCCGCATCGACACCGTGAAGCACGTCAACACCGAGTTCTGGACCCAGTGGGCGACCGCCCTCGACGCGTACGCGGCGAAGAAGGGCCGGGACGACTTCTTCATGTTCGGCGAGGTCTACTCCGCCGACACCTCCGTGACCTCCCCGTACGTTACCCAGGGCCGCCTCGACTCCACCCTCGACTTCCCCTTCCAGGACGCGGCCCGGTCGTACGCCTCCCAGGGCGGCAGCGCCAAGAAGCTCGCCGCCGTCTTCGGTGACGACTACAAGTACACGACCGACAAGGCCAACGCGTACGAGCAGGTCACCTTCCTCGGCAACCACGACATGGGCCGCATCGGGACCTTCCTCAAGCAGGACAACCCGAAGGCCGACGACGCCGAACTGCTCGCCAAGGACCGGCTCGCCAACGAGCTGATGTTCCTCAGCCGCGGCAACCCGGTCGTCTACTACGGCGACGAGCAGGGCTTCACCGGCGCGGGCGGCGACAAGGACGCCCGCCAGACCCTGTTCGCCTCCAAGGTCGCCGACTACCTGGACGACGACCAGCTCGGCACCGACCGCACCCACGCCAAGGACGCCTACGACACGAAGGCGCCGCTCTACCGGCAGATCAGCGCGCTGGCGGGGCTCCGCAAGGCCAACCCGGCGCTCGCCGACGGCGTCCAGACCGAGCGCCACGCCGACGACGGCGCCGGCGTCTACGCCTTCTCCCGCACCGACGCCCGCACCGGCGTCGAGTACGTCGTCGCCTTCAACAACGCGGACGACGCCAGGTCGGCCACCTTCGCGACCGGTTCGGCGCACATGACCTTCAAGGGCATCTACGGGACGAAGGACCACGTCACGAGCGACGCCGACCGCAAGGTCACCGTCACCGTCCCGGCCGGCTCCTCCGTCGTCCTCAAGGCCGCGGGCAAGCTCGGCAAGCCCGCCGCCAAGCCGTCCCTCACCCTCAAGGCCCCGGCCGCCGGCGCCACCGGCACCGTCGAGATCGGCGCCGACGTCGACGGCGGACAGCTCAACCGCGTGGTTTTCGCCGCCCAGACCGGCAACGGCAAGTGGAAGACGCTCGGCTCCGCCGACCACGCCCCCTACAAGGTCACCCACACCATCGGCAAGGACGTCCCCGCCGGAACCGCCCTGCGCTACAAGGCCGTCGTGATCGACTCGGCCGGCCGCACCGCGAGCGCCACGGCGACCTCCACCACCGGCACCCCGCCCGCCCCCGAGATCCCCACCGCCTCCTCCCGCGACTACGCGATCGTCCACTACAAGCGCGCCGACGGCGACTACACCGACTGGCGGCTGTACGCCTGGGGCGACATCGCCGACGGCGAGGCCACGACCTGGCCCGAGGGACACGACTTCGTCGGACGGGACGCCTACGGCGCCTTCGCCTACGTCAAGCTGAAGCCCGGCGCCTCCGGCGTCAGCTACCTCGTCATCGACAAGGACGGCACCAAGGACGTCTCCGCCGACCGCTCCATCGACGTCACCAAGACCGGTGAGATCTGGGTCGAGCAGGGCAAGGAGGCCGTCCGCACGGAGAAGCCGACGGCCGAGTACCCCGAGCAGGACACGTCCAAGGCCGTCCTGCACTACCACCGCGCCGACGGCAAGTACGACGGCTGGGGCCTGCACGTCTGGGCCGGCGCCGCCAACCCCACCGACTGGTCCAAGCCCCTGGAGCCGGTGCGGACCGACGCCTACGGCGCTGTCTACGAGGTGCCCCTCGCCGAGGGCGCCACCAGCCTCAGCTACATCCTCCACAAGGGCGACGAGAAGGACCTCCCCGCCGACCAGGCCCTCGACCTCAAGGCCAACGGCCACGAGGTGTGGCTGCTCAGCGGCCAGGAGAAGTACCTCCTCCCGCAGCCCGCCCGGTCCGCCGCCGCCCTCGACCTGACCACCTCCAAGGCGGTCTGGATCGACCGGAACACCCTCGCCTGGAACGGCAACGACGCCGCCGCCTCCACCCAGCTGCTGTCCTCCCGCACCGGCTCGATCAAGGTGAAGGACGGCACGCTCACCAGCACCGACGAGCGCCGGCTGCGCCTGACCAAGGCGTCCCTCACCGACGCCCAGAAGGCGAAGTTCCCGCACCTGAAGGCGTACACCGCCTGGACCGTCGACCCCCGTGACCGCGACCGGGTCCGCGGGGCCCTGCGCGGCCAGCTCGTCGCCTCCCAGCGGGCCGCCAACGGGGCCGTTCTCGCGGCGACCGGCGTACAGATCGCCGGGGTCCTCGACGACCTCTACGACGGCTCCGGCGCCGACCTCGGCCCGACCTTCCGCAAGGGCCGCCCCACCCTCGCCGTCTGGGCGCCCACCGCCCAGCAGGTCTCCCTCGACCTCGGCGGCAGGACCGTGGCCATGAAGCGGAACGGCGCCACCGGCGTCTGGTCCGTTACCGGCCCGAAGTCCTGGAAGGGCAAGCCCTACCGGTACACCGTCAAGGTGTGGGCGCCCAGCGCCGGCAAGGTCGTCACCAACAAGGTCACCGACCCGTACTCCGTCGCCCTCACCACCGACTCCGAGCGCAGCCTCGTCGTCGACCTCGCCGACCGCTCCCTCGCCCCGCGCGGGTGGACCTCGTACGCCAAGCCGAAGGCGGTGCCGCTGAAGGACGCACAGATCCAGGAGCTGCACATCCGCGACTTCTCGATCGCCGACCGGACGGTCCCCGCCACGGACCAGGGCACCTACCTCGCCTTCACCGACAAGGACAGCGACGGCTCCAGGCACCTGCGGCGGCTGGCGAAGGCCGGCACCTCCCACGTGCACCTGCTGCCCGCCTTCGACATCGCCACCATCCCCGAGAGGAAGGCCGACCGGGCGACCCCCGACTGCGACCTCGCCTCCTACGCCGCCGACTCCGAGCAGCAGCAGGAGTGCGTCGCGAAGACCGCCGCGAAGGACGCCTTCAACTGGGGCTACGACCCGTACCACTACACCGTCCCCGAGGGCTCGTACGCGACCGACCCCAACGGCACGCGGCGCACGGTCGAGTTCCGCAAGATGGTGAAGTCGCTCAACGACGACGGGCTGCGGGTCGTCATGGACGTGGTCTACAACCACACCACCGCGAGCGGCCAGGCGAAGACCAGCGTCCTCGACAAGGTCGTCCCCGGCTACTACCAGCGGCTCCTCGCCGACGGCTCGGTCGCGACCAGCACGTGCTGCGCCAACACCGCGCCCGAGAACACGATGATGGGCAAGCTCGTCGTCGACTCGGTCGTCACCTGGGCCAAGGAGTACAAGGTCGACGGCTTCCGCTTCGACCTCATGGGCCACCACCCCAAGGCCAACATCCTCGCCGTCCGCAAGGCCCTCGACGCCCTGACCCCCGCCAAGGACGGCGTCGACGGCAAGAAGATCATCCTGTACGGGGAGGGCTGGAACTTCGGCGAGGTCGCCGACGACGCCCGCTTCACGCAGGCCACCCAGAAGAACATGGCCGGCACCGGCATCGCCACCTTCTCCGACCGCGCCCGTGACGCGGTCCGCGGCGGCGGCCCCTTCGACGAGGACCCCGGTGTGCAGGGCTTCGCCTCCGGCCTCTACACCGAGCCCAACTCCTCCGGGAGCAACGGCACCCCGGCCGAGCAGAAGTCCCGGCTGCTGCACTACCAGGACCTCGTCAAGGTCGGCCTGAGCGGCAACCTCGCGGACTACCGGTTCACCGACACCAGCGGCAAGGAGGTCAAGGGCTCCGAGGTCGACTACAACGGCAGCCCCGCCGGCTACGCGGACGCGCCCGGCGATGCCCTCGCCTACGTCGACGCCCACGACAACGAGTCCCTGTTCGACGCGCTGGCCTTCAAGCTGCCGAAGTCGACGAGCGCCGCCGACCGGTCGCGCATGCAGGTCCTCGCCATGGCGACGGCCGCCCTCTCCCAGGGCCCCGCCCTCTCCCAGGCGGGCACCGACCTGCTGCGCTCCAAGTCCCTCGACCGCAACTCCTACGACAGCGGCGACTGGTTCAACGCGATCCACTGGGACTGCCGCGACGGCAACGGCTTCGGCCGCGGCCTGCCCCCGGCCACCGACAACAAGGCCAAGTGGCCGTACGCCAAGCCCCTGCTGACCTCGGTCGCCGTCGGCTGCGACCAGATCGAGGGCACCTCGGCCGCGTACCGGGACCTGCTGCGGATCCGCTCGACGGAGGACGCCTTCTCCCTCGACACCACCGCACAGGTCCAGTCGAAGCTCTCCTTCCCGTTGTCGGGCGAGGACGAGACCCCCGGCGTGATCACCATGGAGCTCGGCGACCTCGTCGTCGTCTTCAACGCCACCCCCGAGAAGACGAAGCAGACGGTGACGGACCTCGCCGGTACGGCCTACGCCCTGCACCGGGTGCAGGCGGAGGGCGCGGACCCCACCGTCAGGTCCGCGTCGTACGAGGCGGAATCCGGCACGTTCGCCGTTCCGGGCCGGACCGTGGCGGTATTCGCACGCTCCAACCGGTAGGACGCCGGCTCGGGTGGTGCGGGCGGAAGGCCTGCACCACCCGAACCTCGGGGACGAGCAGCCGTATGAGTCTCACGGCCGACGAAGGACGCACCACCGTTCCGGCGGTGGACGACACGGCCGCCGGCCGTTGCGCCATGGGGGCGGTGCCGCGCGGAGCCGGACCCAGCGCCGTCCCCGTCGCCGACGCCGGCGAGGCCCTCGCCGATCTCGGCGGACCTCCCGCTCGGCACGGTCGCCCAGAGCCACACCCTGCTGCACTGCTTCCGAGCGGCACTGCTTCGGAGCTGCACTGCTTCGGACGGGACCGCGATGACGACATCGCGTTGCCGGCGCTCCGCCTCCGGCTAGGGTGAGCTGATCTTCCCAGCCGTGGGAACACCTTGCCGAGGAGCGCATCGATGCCGCAGATCACCGTGGACTACTCCGCCGTACTCTCCGACGGTTTCGACCGGGCCGCGTTCGCGAAGGCCCTGCACGAGGAGGTCGTACGGACCGCCGCGGCCAAGCCGGAGGCCTGCAAGACGCAGTTCCGGCGGACCGAGGACACGACGGTCGGACCCGACACCGAGGGGCACGGCGTCGTGCACGTCACGCTGGGCCTGCTCGCCGGCCGGACCGACGAGACGAAGGCGACGCTGACGGAGAACGTGCTGGACCTGCTCCGCGCGCACGTGAAGGTGGCCGAGGGCCTGGCCTTCCACGCGTCGGCCGAGGTACGCGACCTCGACCCCTCCTACCGCAAGTACGAGGTCTAGGGCGGATTTCGAAAGTACCGTCTGCCCTGCGGGCAGACGCCGCTCCTTTCGGAACACTCCCCAGCCGACGGGCCCGCGCGCCCTCCTACGGCTGCGCCAGGGTCACCAGGCGCCCCATCAGATCACCGAAGGGGCCGTCCTCCGGCTCGTTCGCGATCACCTGGCGCAATATCGCCGCCATGTCGTCGTCCGACGCCGCGCTCACCGCCATGAGCGCGGCGAAGTCGTGCACGAGCTGGATCTCCAGCTCGTGCCGGGGGATCTCACGGCCGTCCAGCCAGATCAGGGCGGTGGACTCGGCCAGGGATATCCACGAACGGATGAGCAGTTCGAGGCGCGCGGGCGGGTCCTTGATGTCGAGATGCGACAGGATCTGCACGTAGGCGGCCTGGCGAACGCCGTCGATCAGGGCGTTCGTCCGGGAGGAGCCGAAGGACGGGCCGCCGCGCATCAGGGCGGAGAAACCGGGTCCGTGCTCGTCGACGAAGTCGAAGAAGCGGCGCATCACCCGCAGCAGGCGACGTCCGAGCGGGCCCTCGCGGGGCTCCACGAAACGGTTCGCGAGATCCTCCGAGGCCCGCTTCAACGCGGCCTCGTACAGGCTGAGTTTGCCGGGGAAGTAGTGGTAGACGAGCGGCCGCGAGATACCGGCCGCCGTCGCTATCTCGTCGATGGAGACCTCTTCGGGCGAGCGCCGGCTGAAGAGGTCGAGAGCGACGCCGATCAACTGCTGCCGCCGCTCCTCCACACCCATCCTGCGGCGCCCACCGGTTCTCATACGAACACCTTACCGATTCATTCCGGCCTTCGAGCGGCCGGATCCGAGGGATCCCGGGGACCCAGGGTGTTCGGGGGTTCGGGGGGCGGAGGGTTCGGGGGATTCGGAGGGGACGACCGACGCGCGCGCTGATCACCCGTCCCGTGCGGGCCCGTTCACGGGGCGGCCGACGGAAGACCGCTGATCGTCCGCCCGTTGGCCAGCGTGCCCCGCAGCTCCGCCCGGAAGCCGTCCTCGGCCGGTACGGCGAGCACGTTTCCCGGCGCCGAGCCGGTCACCCCGCCGCCGACCTGGACGGAGACGGTGTCCTTCGCGCCGGCGGCGAGGAGGTACGACTCACCCGCCGCGGACTTCCACGGGGCGGCGGCGAGGACATGGGGGTCGGCGGGGCCGCACGCGGGGACCTCGTCGACGGCCGCTGTGACGAAGGCGCCGCCAGGGGTGTCGAACTGGGCCAGCACCCGGGTGCCCGCACCCCGCCAGGTCTCGGCGCGGGTGCAGACCCAGTCGGCGGTGCCGCTGCCGTCGGGCAACGGCTGCCGGGCGAACTGCCAGGCGTTCACGGCCCGCACGCCCTGCGACCGTGCGGCGGCCAGGGAACAGGCGAAGGGCGCCCACGCCTGCGGCGCCCGCGCGGCCTCCCGGGCCGGGGCCGACGAGGGGCGTCCCACGGTGAGGTGCGCGGGGACCACCTCGGACAGGTCGGTCAGCAGCCGGGTCCGCCCCGACGCCTCGGTCAGCTGCAGCACGTCCCAGGACCGGCACCTGCCGGTCCGCAGTGCCGGGCTGGCGAACGGCCCCGTCACCCCGTCCTTCGACAGCGCGAGCGGTGCCACCGCCCGCGAGGGCCGCGCCAGGTCCCGTACGGCGGCCTTCCGCACCCAGGGCGCCGTCAGATAGCGGACGTTGCCGTCGGCCCGGCCCAGGAGCAGCGCGGCGGCCCCGCCCCCGGTCGCCCCGTCGACACGGGAGAGGTCGAGGGCGGCGACGCCGGGGTTGTCGAGCGGCTCGGCGTAGCGGGCGACGCGCAGGCCGTCGTACAGGAGCACCACCCGCAGGGTGTCGACCTCGCCCGCGTACAGCAGCTGCGGCGGACCGGGCGGCGGGCCCGCCTGGGTGCCGGGGGTCACCGAGGTCTGCACGGACTCGCCGGGGCGGGCCCAGACGGCGAGCGCGCGCCGCAGCAGCGCCTTGTCGCCGGTGAGGTCACCGCGCGCCGGCCAGGTGGAGAAGTCCGTGCGGCCCGTCGCCTCCCAGGCGGTGGCCGCCACCTTCGTCAACCGGCCCGGATCGAGGGCGGCCTGCGCGGCGGGGTTCAGCGCGTACGGGGGAGCCGCCGCGCCGTCCGGGCCCCACGCGTCTCCCGGCAGACCCAGCAGCGCCCCGCACACCACCACCGCGCCGGTCGCGGCCAGCGCGGCCCGCACATGGTGACGGCGCCGCACGAGATCGGTCGGCCGGGCGTGCAGCGAGCAGGGGTCGAACTCGGGAGAGGCCAGCAGGTCGTACCGCTCGGCCGGTACGGAGGCGGCCTCCGCCAGCGCGGCCGCCGGGTCCTCGACGTCCGCCTGCTCCAGCAGGGCCCGGACCGCCGGGTCGGGCAGCCGCTCCAGCCCTCGCAGCACGTACGCGGCACGGGCCGCGGCCGACAGGGCCGACAGCTCCTGGTCCAGCGCGAGTTCATCGGCGCCGCCCGGCCGGGGGAACAGCCGCAGCCCCCACACCCGGGGCAGCAGCGGTGGCAGCTGGGACCGCCTGGGCCAGGAGAATCCGCGCAGCGGCGGCAGCCCCGCCTCCAGCGCGAGGCGGACGACCTGGAGGCGGACGTAGGCGTACCCCGGATCACGGTCCCGCCCCGTCGCCTGCGCCGGGATCAGCGAGGTCGAGCGGCGGCCCCTCGGCAGGGCCCGCTGGGTCAGCGAGTGCGCCGTCAGCACCCGCCGGTTGCGGCCCAGGTCCGATGGCAGCGTGAGAAAGGCGAGCCGTACCAGGCGCGGGTAGTGCTCGACGAGGGCGGCCTCCGCCTGGTCGACATCCACCACCGACTCTCGGTCGCGGGAACCTGCGGGGCGCGGGGCGACATCCTGTGACTGCACGTTCAGCAGAACGAGCGAATGGTGAGATGGTCACCTTGCCGCTCCACCGGGGTGGGGCCGGAGCGCCCGGTAGCTGCGGCTGGGGACGGGGGCGGGGGCGTACCGGGGAGTTCTCGGTCGGCCTCTTTCGGGGGCCGGGCGGGTGCGGGCCGGTGCCGTGGGCCGGCGTTCCGGGCGAGGTGGGCCCCGCACACGTACGTGAGGTACCCGTGCACGCCCACGAGCAGGGCGGCCGGTGTGGTGGCCCGTACCCGGACGCGTCCGGTGGCGCCGGTGACCCGGAACCGGTCGACGGTGCCGTCGCGGTCGAGGAGACTGAGCCGGAACTGCCCGGCATGACCGGGCAGCGGCCGATTGAGCGCCGAGCGCGCGGGAGCCGTATCGAAGACGGGGCCCCCGCCGGGGCTCTCCGCGGCGTGGGCCGGGGCCGACCCTTCCAGGAAGGCTCCGAGGCCGATGGCACCGGCCGAGCCCGGCACCGTGCGTCGCGACGGACTGCTCATGTCCGCGTGCCCCCTGCGTCGACAGTGGCGGCACGCTGACGGGGCGACCGTCCGTGAACAACGGTGCGCACGGAGCCGGCGCGTTCACGTCGCCGGAACGGACCCGGAGGTACGTACGAATGAGTGTGACGAGGAAGAGGCTGAGGCCGGCGGGGGGTGCGATCGGCGCGGTCGTGGCCCTGCTGGCGCTGACCGGCTGCGGCTCGGGCGACGACGAGGCCGCGGCGGTTCCCAGGACCGCCACCGGGACCTTGGAGCACATCGCGGGCGAGGTGGGCTGCAAGCCGGACATGCAGACCGACGCCGACACCATCCGCCAGGCCCTGTGCACCAACAAGGACGGCGAGTTCGACGGCAAGTTCGTCCTCGCGACCTTCGCCACCGACCGGGGCCAGGCGGAGTGGCTCGCCGGTGCCAAGGACTACGGCGGCTACTACCTCGTCGGCCGCAAGTGGGTCGCCGTCGGCGAGAAGAAGACGGTCGCGGGGCTCCAGGGCACCCTCGGCGGCGATGTGCAGGAAGGCTCGGAGCACATGAACCCCGGCGGCAGCCACAACGACAGCGGCACCCACGGCGGCGGCCACAGCGGATAGCCCGGGTACCGCTCCCGCCGGGCCCGGCCACGCGGGCCCGGCACACACACGGAAAGCCGGAAGCCGGCGGTGGGAACTCCCACCGCCGGCTCCGGTCGTTCAGGACCGCTTCGGTACTGCTACCGCTACTTGCAGTTCTGGCCGTTGTTGATGCAGTTGACCATCTTGTTCATCGTGTTCTGGTTGAAGAAGTTGATGAAGTCGTTGTGGTCGGTGATCGGCTTGTGCAGGTTCTCCGGGAAGGAGTCGACCGCGTACGCGTTCTTCACCTGTCCGTTCTGGATCTGCGGGGCCGGGACGTTGTAGACCAGGCGGACCTGGAGCTGGGGGATGGCCTTGAAGCCGTTGGCGCAGCTGCCGTCACCCTTGACGAAGCTCACGTGGGTGCGGTGGTTGGCGCTGTCGATGTTCTTGCCGTCCCAGCAGCTCTGGAAGAAGGACGTGCGCACCACGGAGCTGCCCTGCGGGCAGATCGGGTACTTGTCCGTCACCACACGGTTCTCGAAGCCCGTGCAGCTCCAGTTGGTGTTGGCGTTGCCCAGGCCGTTCACGAAGGCCTTCGCGTCACCGGTGATGATGCGCAGGGCCTGCGGCATCGCGACGACGGGGCCGCGCTTGTTGCCGACGAACTTCAGCTGGACCTGGTTCGGCTCGACGATCTTGCCGACGTTCTTGTCCTGGCCACCACCGGGCTTGCCCTGGTCGATGTCCTGCGTACCGTCCTGGATACGGATGACCGGCCAGAAGTACGACGACTTGTCGCCCTGGTTCTGGCAGGACGTCGCCGCGTTGGCCAGCTGCTGGTCGCTCGCGAAGGCGTTGTTGCTCTGGTTGCCGACGTAGTCGTGCTGGTGCTGGGCACCGTTGCTGACGCCGGGGGCCACGATCACGTTGTCCGAGTTGCGGAGCTCGTTCTTGTTGGTTCCGCAGTTCGTGGTGAAGGAGCCACGCGAGCCGCCGTTGCCGTTCGCGGCGAGACCGTTGCCGTTCACGCCCTTCGGGCCACCGTTGGGCTGGACCTGGTTGATGTTGATGAAGTCCCCGGCCACCGGGCCGTTGCCGCCCTGGCCCTGGTTCTGGCCGTTGTTGCCCTGCTGGCCGCCCTGCTGGCCGCCCTGGTTCTGGCCACCCTGGTTCTGGCCGCCCTGCTGACCGCCCTGGTTCTGACCGCCCTGGTTCTGACCGCCCTGCTGACCGCCCTGGTTCTGGCCGCCACCGGCGTTGGTCTGGGCCTGGTCGGTCTTGCTCTGGCAGGCAGCGAGCTGCGCCATGCCCTGCGGGACCTGACCGCCCACGCGCCGGATGTTGATGCCGATCCGGTCGATGGTGGCCGACCGCTTGGACTTCAGCGGGCCGAGGATGGCGTTGTTGACGAAGTTGGCGTCCCGGGACTGGGCCTGACGGGTCTCCGCCAGACGCTTGTAGGCCTCGGTGATCTGCCGGTCCAGCAGCGCCAGCTCCTTGGCGACTCCCGCGCGCGCCTGGCGGGGAACGCTGGTCAGCTTCTGGCCGACATCCGGGCAGGCGATGGTCGCCACCTGGGCAGCGGCCAGCGTGGCGTTCGGCTTGGACTTCGACTCGCCTGCTGAGGCGTAGAAGTTCGCCCAGACCAGACCGCCGCCCGCTACCGCGAGCGCCGCGGATGCGGCAATGGCCCGGACGGCCAGCGGCGAACGTCGTTTCCGTGTGTTGCGTCCCATGGAACTCCTCTGACTTCCTTGCGGGGCATCGAGGCGCCCGACAGGAGTGAAGCGGCTCCCTCACATACGCGGCGAGTCCCAGGAGTGTTCAGCGGACTCACAAATTGATGAGAGATTCGTGTGGAGAACGGGTTTCAACACCCGCCGCGCGACTGCCAGTTGCCACACGCTCACGGCGTGTGGGGCACGGGGGACGCCTGCGCGCAGGCACGGCGGGTGCGGGAGGGCGGAACCGGCGGCCGGCTCCCCGGCCGCCCTCCGCACACCCCCTACCCGCCCAGCACCTCGGCCTCCACCTTCGGGTCGAGACCCACCGCGGGCCGGTCGGGCCGCTGCGGCGCGACCCCGCCGAGGCTCAGCAGCCACTCCCAGGTGTCCCGCACGGTCTCCTCGACACCCCGGCACCGCAGCCCCTCCCGGACGGCACGGGAGACGTCCCTCCCGTGCAGCGCCCCGTGGAGGTCGCTGCCCTCCGGCGCCCACACGGGAAGCTGCGTCCACGGCTCGATCCCCGCCCCGAGCACCGTCTCCGCCGGGGTCCACCGCAGCTCCGCGGGCCCGCCCGTCACCCGCACACACGCGTCGAGGAGTTCCCCCATCGTCGTCGTCCCCGGCGGCCCGACCACGTCGTACGCCCCGCACGCCCCGCGTTCCACGGCGTCGAGGACCCAGCCCGCGAGATCACGGACGTCGATGTACTGGAGGGGGAGGTCACGCGGGCCGGGCGCCAGCACCGGTCCGCCGCGGGCGATCCGGCCCAGCCACCACGGCAGGCGCCCGATGTTCTCGTACGGCCCGAGGATCAGCCCGGCGCGGACCAGCAGCGACCGGTCCGCGCCGAACGCCTCGACGGCGGCCAGCTCGCCGCCCCGCTTGTCGCGGGCGTAGTCCGTCGGCCCGGCGTCCGCCGCCGCGCCCCGCACCAGGGGCGCGCTCTCGTCGGAACCGGGGGCCGGTGGCCACGCGTACACCGAGCAACTCGACACGTACACGTACCGTCCGGTCGTACCGGCCAGCAGGCGGGCCGTGTCCCGGACCGCTCGCGGCGCCGCCGACCAGGTGTCGACGACGGCGTCCCATCCGCCCTCGCCGGAGGCGGCGACGGCGGCCGAGGCGTCGACGAGCGCCGCGAGCCCGTCCGCAGCGGTGCGGTCGCCCAGCAACGACCGCACCCCGGCGGGGGGCTCGTGCCGTCCCCGGTGGAAGACGGTCACCTCCCAGCCGCGGGCCAGCGCCGACTCCACGACGGCGCGACCCACGAACTCCGTACCACCCAGCATCAGAAGTCTCATACCGCCGACTCTGCCCGCCGGGCGCCCGCCACGGAACGGCGCTCTGCTCTCAGAAGATCCGCCTGCCTGCCTGTCCGTCTGCGAGCCCGCCCGCCCGTCTGCCGCCCGTCGCCGGTTTCCGTCGACGGGCCTGGGCGAGTCGCCGTCAACGGGACTGCTGGGGCGCGTACTTGTAGCCGACGCGGCGTACCGTCTGGATCGCCTGGCGGTACTCGGCCCCCAGTTTCCGGCGCAGCCGGGCGATGTGGACGTCGACGGTCCGTCCGTCGCCCACGTGCCCGTAGCCCCATACCGTGGTGACCAACTGGTCGCGGGTGTGGACCCGGTGGGGATGCGCGACGAGGTGCGCGAGCAGCTCGAACTCCAGATAGGTCAGGTCGAGCGGCCGCCCGTTCACGTGGGCGGTGCGCTGCGCGGTGTCGACGCGGACCCCTTCGTGCCCGTCCCCCTCCCCGTCGGCCGGCCCCGCCTCGGCGAGGGCGAACGGCTGCACGGGCGGCTGCCGGTCGGCCGGCACGAGGACCAGGTAGCCGACCATCGGCGGCCGGCCCGGAAGCGTGGGCAGGGCGTGCTGCGGCGCGGGCAGCCAAGTGGTCCCCGGCGGCAGGAGGTCCACGACGTCGGCCACCTCGTCCCGGCCCACGGCACGCAGCCGGTGACGGGGCGAATCGGTGACGGGCGGAGCGCCCGCCGCGGCGGGACCCGGGGCGGCGGTCAGGGCGGTGGCGGCGGTCGAGAGAGAACGGGTGTTCGCCATGAGAGGTCAGCTCTTTCGCGCGAGAGGTTCGTCCGGGAGACCTCGGCGACCGAGTTCGTGGTCGGCCGCATCGAGGGACGTACGTCGTCTCGCGCCGACCGAAGGCCGGGGTGTACGGCTTTAGAGGGCCGGCGCGTTCATCGCGCGGCAACACACCCGGTCGAAGTCGTGGTGCTGACGGGACGGCCAGAAGGGCTCCAGGTCATGGCGACCCGTCGCGCGGCTGTTCCTGAGGCTGGCCATGGCCCCATTGAAGCAGACACCTCCGCGCGAGAGGACCCCGCTCTCACTCCTCGGACGCCCCCCGAGAACCGCCCTGAGGGGCCACCACCTCATCCCACCAGGCGTTTACTCCAGTCCAGGGGCGTGACGGTGATGCCCTGGGAGGGATCGCCGTCCCACTGGACGGACAACCCCTGTGCCGTGAGGGCCGCCACGACCTCGTGCCCGACGGACGTCGTCGTGGCGGCCGACCCGTCGAACCCGCCGTACAGCAGCGTCAATCCGTGTCCGGCGGCCGCGCTCTCGGTGCACTGCCAGTGGAAGAACACGAAGCCCCGGTCGCCGTCGGCGCTCTCGCCGCCCATCTCACCGATGCCGCAGGTGCGGCAGCAGGTGAAGTTCTCCCGGGCGGTGATCCCCGCGGCCCCAAGCGCCGTGAAGGCGCGGGTGATCCGCTCGGGGTCGGTGGTGCCCTCCCAGGTCTCCTGCTCCGCGATCCGCTCCGTCCACAACCGGTCCACGAGCAGGCGGGCCTGCGCGGGGGAGACGGGCCGGTCGTCGCCGTCGACCAGGTACTCCTCGGCGGTCTCGGTGAGCCGCGCCCGGTCGTCGTACCCGCACGCCAGCAGCTCCCGCACCCGCTCCTCGGTCTGTTCCCGCACCGGGTCCGGGAGTTCCGGCACGTCCTCGGGCGGGTCGTGGTCGAGCGGGGTCCAGTCGATGCCGCCGTCCCAGCCGTCCGCCCGCCGCGCCCAGCCGGTCATCGCCTCGGCGACCCGCTCCCGGTCGGCGAGGACCGTCCCGAAGAAACGGTCGCGGCCCTCCCGGTGCTCCAGCTGGTACTCCCCACTGCCGTGCTCGTGCCACACCTGGACGAAGACGTCCGGCACGTCCGGGATCCGCTGCACGACCAGGAACCGGTCGTCCGCGCCGCCGATCCGGTCCACCAGCTCCCGCAGCCCCGGGGCCGTGATCCGGGCGTGTTCCCGCCCGCTCTCCGTCTTCACCTTGATGGCCAGGCCGTCCGCGGCCGTGCCGCCCCCGTCGATCGTCATGCGGTCACCCTCGCACGCCCCACTGACAACGCCGGAGGGCGCCCACCGCGAACGGTGGACGCCCTCCACGACGTGACTCCGGGGCGCGGACGGTCAGACCTGGCCGGCCTTCTCCAGCGCCGAGCAGCAGGTGTCGACGAGGAGCCGCGTCACGACGTACGGGTCGACGTTGGCGTTGGGGCGGCGGTCCTCGATGTAGCCCTTGCCGTCCTTCTCGACCTGCCACGGGATACGGACCGAGGCGCCGCGGTTGGAGACACCGTAGGAGTACTCGTTCCACGGGGCGGTCTCGTGCAGGCCGGTCAGACGGTCGTCGATGCCGGCGCCGTAGTTCTTGACGTGGTCGAGCGGCTTCGAGCCCTCACCGAGCGACTCGCACGCGGTGATGATCGCGTCGTAGCCCTCGCGCATCGCCTTGGTGGAGAAGTTGGTGTGCGCGCCGGCGCCGTTCCAGTCGCCCTTGACCGGCTTGGGGTCGAGGGTCGCGGAGATGCCGAAGTCCTCGGCGGTGCGGTAGAGCAGCCACCGGGCCACCCACAGCTGGTCCGAGACCTCAAGCGGGGCCAGCGGGCCGACCTGGAACTCCCACTGGCCGGGCATGACCTCGGCGTTGATCCCGGACAGCCCCAGACCCGCCGCCAGGCAGTTCTCCAGGTGTGCCTCGACGACCTCACGGCCGAAGATCTCGTCGGCGCCGACACCGCAGTAGTAGCCGCCCTGGGGGGCCGGGAAGCCGCCCTTGGGGAAGCCGAGCGGGTAGCCGTCCTGGAAGAAGGTGTACTCCTGCTCGATGCCGAAGATGGGCTCCTGCGCGGCGAACTTCTCGGCGACCTCACGCAGCGCGGCACGGGTGTTGGACTCGTGCGGGGTGAAGTCGATGTTCAGGACCTCGCACAGGACGAGGACGTCGTCGCCGCCGCGGATCGGGTCGGGGCAGGTGAAGACCGGCTTGAGCACACGGTCCGAGGAGTGCCCCTCGGCCTGGTTCGTGGAGGACCCGTCGAAGCCCCAGATCGGCAGCGCGTCCAGACCGGCGGGCTCACCCGCGATGATCTTGGTCTTGGAGCGGAGCTTGGCCGTCGGCTCGGTGCCGTCGATCCAGATGTACTCAGCCTTGAAGGTCACGGGACACATCCTTCGGGGGTGGGTCACTAGGCGCATGTGCGGGTGCTGCGGCGCTGCGGCACTGAAACGCCGCGCTGATGCCGGGCAGCCTGCCAACACGCGATTTCCCGATCATTGCTCGCACGTGAACCCCGTGTTACCGGGCGTCGCTGTGGTGCGGCTCACGCCCCCGGAGCACCGACGTCGTTCCCGGGACTGTTCGCACCCGCTACGCGGCGACCGCGCGCCGAGCCGTATGCGAAAGAGGTGAGCGGAATGTTACGGGGCAGGGGCCCCGTTGGTCGCGGTCGGTGCCCCTGCCGGAAGCCGCCGGAAGCCGCCGAAGGGCTGGCGGGGGAGTCGTCGGGGAGTCGTCGGGAAGCGGCTGTGAACAGTGGCCGGGAAGTCGCGGGCGCCGGTGAGGTGCGTCCCGTTCCTGTTCGCGAATCAGGCAGGCGGCCGGCCACCCCCTCCGTAAGGTGGCCGACCCCCGGCCCGACCCGGTCCGGCGGGACCCGCTGCGGGCCGGCCCTACCGCTCCTGGCGGGAACGGCGGGGCCGGCGACCGTCGTCCTAGCCGACCTTCTCGATCAGCGCCCGGCGGATCAGGAACTTGCCGGGCTCCCGGACCTGTTCGAACGCGGAGTTGTTCAGCAGGACGCAACTGCCGGACACGGAGGTGACCTCCACGGTCGTGGACCTGCCGTTGTCCAGGTTGGTCACCTTCAGCGTCGTCCCGGCCGGGAACTGGTTGCTGGACGCGGCGGGGGCACCGCCCTCACCGGACAGGGTGACGGTGGACCCGTTGCAGACCTGCCGGCCGCCTCCGGTGGCGCCGTTGCCGCCGGCGTTCCCCGCGCCGCCCGCGTTCCCGGCGGCCTCGTCGCCCTGGGGGTCCTGAGCCGACCCCCCGGTCGCCGCGCCGCCGGGCTGCGCCGGCTGGGCCGCCTGGGAGTCCTGAGCCGACTCCCCGACGACACAACCGGACGCTTCCTGCTGCACCTCGATCTGCTTGATGACGGCCTCGCGGTTGGCGATGCGGGCCTCGGACTGCGCGTCCGGGGCCGCCCGCTGGCCGTCGATGAACTTCTGGTTGTTGCCGAGTGCGGTGGCGAGACCCTGGCAGACGCTGGAATCCGCCGCCGTCTGCGCCGCGTTCGAGGTGGCCGCCATGGTGAAGGCCCCGCCACCCGCCACCGCCGCCGCGCCGACGAACAGCGCGATCTTCTTCTTCGTACCGAGAGTTCTCCTGCGCGACATTCGCGCCTCCTGAGAGGTAGGGGAGCGTACGCCGCTATGTACGAGATACCGAACGAGGTTGCTCAATGGTGACGACGGCCTCCGAAGTAACCCGCGTCACACGCGAGTCGGCCCTGAGTGTGGCGGACCGCGGACCGCGGACCGCGGACCGCGGACCGCGGACTGCGGACTGCGGACCGGGGACCGAGGACCGAGGGCCGTCGGGGAGCGGTGGCGGGTCTACCGCGACAGCACGTCCCGTACGGCCTCCTCCGTGCGGGCCACCACCGCCGTACCGTCGTCCGCGGTGATGATGGGCCGCTGGATCAGCTTCGGGTGCTCGGCGAGGGCCGTGATCCACCGGTCGCGGGTGGCGGCGTCCCGTGCCCACTCCCTGAGGCCGAGTTCCTTCGCGGCGGCTTCCTGGGTGCGGGTGATGTCCCACGGTTCGAGCCCGAGCCGGTCGAGCACCTCGCGGATCTCGTCCTCGCTCGGGACGTCCTCCAGATAACGGCGGACGGTGTAGGCGGCGCCCTCCGCGTCGAGCAGGCCGACGGCGCTGCGGCACTTGGAACAAGCCGGGTTGATCCAGATCTCCATGGGCCCACCGTAGCCAACCGGTCCCGGCCCGCCGGAAGGCGTCCTGAGGCCCACGGAAACCCGTGTTCCACGCCTGTCACAGAGCCCTTCAAGTGCCGTCTGGCCAGGGGTGATTGTCAGTGGTGGGGAGTAAAATAGAAGCAGTGTTCGAGGGTTGCCGACGGGGGGACTTCCGGCGGCGCCCAGACCGCGACAGGAGGATGTCCGTGCCCGCTGCCGCACTGAAGTCGAAGCCGCTGCCCACCCAGTCAACCGCCAAGCATCCCGTCCTGCTCGACCTGCCGTACGAGCCCGTCGTGAAGCACACGCTGCCGCCGGGCCGTCCGCGGGAGTGGTACATCACGCACAACCGGCGTCTGAAGGCGATGCGTCTCGCCATCGCCCTGCTCGACTCCGGTGTCTACCTGCCGAACCAGGCGCGCAACGAGACGATCCGCACCACCGCCGAGGTGATCGGCGTGCATCCGCCGTCGGACACCACGTGCCACATGGTCCGCGCGCTGATGCGGTACTGCCGTTGAGGCCGTGGCGCCGCTGAGCCGGCCTTCCGGTGCCGTCCGCCCCTCGGGGTGGGCGGCACCGGTGCGTTGAGGCGTGGCGCGCGGGAAACGGGGTGATCTCCGGCTGTCAGGGTTGGCCGGAGATCGCCCTAGCCGTGCCCGCCGGGGGTCCATACGATGCGGTCGCCCCGCAGCCTTCACAGCTCTTTCACAGGTGTGCGGGAACGTCGTGCGTGTCTATTGACATGCGCATGTCTATGACAGGAGAACCCCCCATGGTTCGTGGTCTCCTCCTGGGCGGTGCCGTGGCCGCCCTGTTCGCCGGAGCGCTTCCCGCGCACGCGACGGACCCCTTCGACGACCCGCCGCCGGACAAGATCATCATCAAGGTCGCCACGGTGAACGGCTCCGGCTGTCCCGCGGGCACGACGGCGGTCGCCGTCTCCCCGGACAACACCGCGTTCACCGTGACCTACAGCGACTACCTCGCCCAGGTCGGCGGTGGCGCGCCCTCCACCGCGTTCCGCAAGAACTGCCAGCTCAACCTGCGCGTGCACGTGCCGGGCGGCTTCACCTACGCCATCGCGAGCGTCGACTACCGAGGCTTCGCCTCACTGCAGCGCGGGGCCAGCGGCACACAGAAGGCCTCGTACTACTTCCAGGGCTCCCCGGACACGGCCGCCCGGAGCCACGCCTTCAACGGCCCTCTCGAGGACAACTGGCAGGCCACGGACGAGACCGACTGGGCCCAGCTGGTGTGGGCACCGTGTGGTGTCGAACGCAACTTCAACATCAACACGGAACTGCGCGTCAACCGGGGTTCGTCGCCGGCGAGCAGCACGAGCTTCATGACGATGGACTCGACGGACGGGGACATCAGCACGATCTACCACCTGGCGTGGAAGGAGTGCCCGGCGAAGTGATCCGGGGTGCCGGGTGCCCGTGGCCGGGTGCCCGGCACGCCGTAGGCGTTCGGGCCGGTTCGCGGGGGTGCGGTCGCTTTCAGGGGCGGGGGGAACTGCGCGAGAACCCCCGAACCTTCCATGCCTGCCACGACCTTCCGTGCCTGCCACGACCATCCGCACCCGCTACAACCATCCGTGCCAGCCTGAACCATCCGCACTCGCCGCCACTGTCCCCGCCCACCTCAACCACCCGAACTCCCGGAAAACCAGGCGCCCGGCCCGCCCAACTCCTTCTCCAGCGGGGTCCGGAAGCGCGGCGTCACCCGTGTCTCGCCCACCCACGCCCGCAGCCGCTCGGCCTCCTCGGCGATCGCCTGGTGAGCCTCCGTGCCGATCCCGTCCGTGGTGAGCAGGCGCCACACGATCTCGCCGTCCGGCCGCTGGGCCCAACCGCCGACCACGCGGCCGTTCCACCACACCGTCGGCCCCACGTTGCCGCTGCGGTCGAAGAGGGCGGGGAGCAGTTCCGGCGCCAGATACCAGTCGCGTTCCCGCCAGCCCATCGCGGTCGGGTCGAGGGCCGGGAGCAGGGCGGCCCACGGCTCGGCCGGCGCGGCGACCTGGTCCTCGTCCCCGGCGACCACGTACCCCGTGCCCTCGTCCAGCGTCACGGCCCGCGCCCCGATCGCCGTGAGCGCCCGGCGGACCTCGGTGACCCGCCAGCCCGTCCACCACTTCAGGTCGGCCTCGGTCGCCGGACCGCACGCCGCCAGCCACCGCCCGAGGAGCGACGCCTGGGCCTCCGCCACGTCCAGCTCGGGATGGGCGGGGGCCACGGCCCAGCGGAACTGGCTCGACGTCCACGAACCGAGCGGCCGGCCACGCACCACCCTGCCCTCCACGCCGAGGACCCGCAGCAGCCGCGTCGAGACGGTGTGCACGCCCTCGTAGGGCTTGCCCGCCGCGTACACGAACCGTTCCCTCAACCGGGGCTCGTCCTCGGCCAGTTCCGCCGCCGTCGCCTGCCCGCGCCGGGCCAGCGCCGTGAGCGCCGACTCCTCGACCTCCTTCAGCCAGGCCGCGTCCGGCGCCCCGGCCACCGCCATGTCCTTCAGCAGCGAGGCCCGTTCCCTCGCGGCGACCGTGATGCCGGTCGAGCCGTGCACCACGGCGGTGAGACCGGCCGGGAACACGAACACGGTGTGCCGCATGCCGTGCATCCGCACCAACGTCCGGTCCGTGTACAGCGCCCGCTCGGTCTCGGCCACGGTCCGCCCCGGCTCGGCGAGCCGGGCGCCCACCGCGAGGTACACCGTCGCCGGGTCCGAGCCGTGCAGGGCCACCAGCGAGTCGGCGACCTCCTCCGGGCCCGCCGCCCGCGCGGATCCGGACAACCGCTGCCCCGCCCCGAGCCGTGCCCGCCGCTCGGCCGCCCCGACATACCGCCGTGCTTCCCCCATGCCGCCGCCTCCACCCGAACACCCGTCGTCAAGTCCCCCCCATCCTCCCGGACACCACTGACAATCACCCCCGCGAAGGCGCCCGGACCGCCCCACGGACCCCGGTATTCGGATGCGGGCGCATCGGCCCGCCAGCATCCTGGACGGGCACAGCCGAGCGTCCGGCACCGGATCGTGCGGGACGGGTGTCGCTGCCACCACCCACGCACACCCACCCAAGGAGGCCCGCCATGGGCACCTTGATCCTTTCGGCGACCGCGGTCCCGGTCGTCCTCGGTTTCTCGAACGAACTGCTCTGGCTCGCCGCGGTCGGGCTGCTCCACCTGTACATCCGCCACGGCCGCACCCGCGGTGGCTCGGCCGAGTCGTCGCCGTCGTCGGGCGGCGCCGCGCAGCCCGCCTCCTACCGGGCCTACCGTGAGCGCCGGGACCAGCAGGCGAAGTGGGAGCGCCGCTACCGCCGTGAGCGGCCCCTCGAGGGCCGTCGGCAGGAGCGGCAGCGGAGCGTGGACAGCAGGCCCGTGCCCCGGGGCGGTCACAGCCCCGGGGCACCCCACAGGGGGAACCACCGGCCGAGATCCGGTTCGATCCGCAGGTCCTCCGCGAGGACCGCCCTGACCCGCAGCTCCAGCGCGTTGTCGCGGCGGCCCGCCCCGCCCGGCAGCGGCGCGAACGGATAGAAAGTGCCCCGCTTGTAGAGGTAGACGAGCCCCAGCCGCCGCTCCCCGTCCTCGCCGCCCCGGAACCCGACCACCGAACACAGCAGCTGCGGACCGAACCCGCCGCCCTCCAGCGCGCTGTTGACCGTGTGCAGATCACCCACCAGGTCAGGCAGCTCCGACGGTCTCCGCCGGGAGACGAGCCACGAGTACCCGTACTCGTCCCGCACGGCCTCGACACCGGCCGCACCCCGCCCGGCGCCCGCGCCCGTATCGACGTCGCCCGTATCGGCGTCGCCCGTATCGGCGTCGAGCAGCGCCCGCAGCTCCCGCCGTACCTCGTCGAAGGCGGTGCCCTCGACGGACGCGAAGCAGACCGCGCCGGTCCCGGTCGGCGCGAGGGCGGTCGCGGCCTGCAGCGTCACCGCGGCGGACGGCAGGGCGAACAGCCGGTCCAGGTCCGGCGGCACCGGCTTCGTACGGCCGAGGAGCACGTCCAGCAGCCCCATGGCGGATCAGCCCGCCTTCCCCGGTCCGGACGCGGGGGCCTCGCCCAGCTCCACGGAGATCCTGCCCAGCTGGTCGAGCCGCTCCTCCAGGGGCGGGTGGGTGGCGAAGAAGCGCGCCAGGTCCGGCCGGCTGCCCAGGGCGGGGGTGAAGTAGAAGGCGTTGAACGCCTGCGAGGTCCTGAGGTCCCGTGTCGGGATCCGGGCGATGTCCCCGGTGACCTTGGTCAGCGCGGAGGCGAGCGCCGAGGGCCGCCCGGTGAGCAGCGCGCCCGCCCGGTCGGCGGCCAGCTCCCGGTACCGGGACAGGACCCGGATCAGCAGGAAGCTCAGCACGTACACGGCGGCCGAGACCCCCATCACCACGCTGAGGACGACGGCGGTGTTCTGGTCCCGGCGTCCGCCGAACATGTTGGAGTAGAACGCGAACCGTACGACCAGACCCGCCAGCACCCCCAGGAACGAGGCGATCGTCATCACGGCGACATCGCGGTGCGCCACATGCGACAGCTCGTGCGCCAGCACCCCCTCCAGTTCGTCCGTCTCCAGCCTTCTGAGCAGCCCCGTCGTCACGCACACCACTGCGTGATCGGTGTTCCGTCCGGTCGCGAACGCGTTTGGCATATCCATGTCCGCCACCGCGACCCGCGGCTTCGGCATGTCCGCGACCGCGCACAGCCGGTCCACCGCCCCGTGCAGCCGCGGATACTCCTCGGCCTCCACGATCCGCCCGCGCATGGCGAACAGGGCCACCCGGTCCGAGTACCAGTACTGCGCCCCCAGGAGGAGGGCCGCGACCACCACGACCAGCACCCACGACTTCAGCAGCGCGATCAGCGCGGCCACGAACAGCACGTACAGCAGACCGAGCAGGAACAACGTGATCGTCATCCGCGCGGTCAGCCGCGGATCACTCCGGAACCGGTTCGACATCCGTACCACCCCGCACTCAGGCAGGCACCCGTCCCGCCTTCCATTGTGCGCCCGGGAGGCGGCCACGGCCCCGGGAGGCGGCCACGGCCCCGAGGGCCGGCGCCGGGGGGCGGGCTCAGTACGAGGATCGGTAGTTGAGGTATCCGATCACCGCGATGAGCCCCGCCACGCAGCCGAACACCAGGAGCGTCGACACCCACGACGAGCGGCGCGGTGCGCGCGGCCCGGGATCGGCGCGGAAGGGCTGCGGCGCGGGCGGGTTCTCCTTCCAGCGCGCGGCCAGCATCCGGGCCCGCGCGGAGGGCTCCTTGTGCTCGGCGTCGTCCGCCCACCGGAGGTCGAACTCCCGCTCGCTGTCGTCCTGTTCGGGCATCCCCGTGTCTCCCCGTTGTTCATCGAACAGTCGTTCAGAAAACCATACGACGGTGCCCCCACCCAGGAAAGCCGGGACGGTGCGCCGCTCGAACGGTGCGCGCCCGGCCGCCGATCACCCGTCGCCAGTCCGTCGACAGCGCGTCGGCAGTCCGTCGTGCCGTGTCCCCGGCCGCCCGCCTGCGCGGCCAGAAGCCGGACTGGACCCCTGCCCCGAAGGTCCGGCGCTCCGAGGTCCTCGCGGGCCTGGTCTTCGCACGGGCGCTGATGGTGTTCTTCCCGAAGGTCACCACCGTGTTCCCGGCGCCGCCGGTCTCCATCGTGATCCTGACCGTGATCACCGTCGGCGCGGCCATCGCGGTGCCGACCGTCGGTGACAAGGGCGCCGATCGCTTCTTCCGGGGTCGGATGGCATCGTCGTCGGGCCACCGCGTGGCCGCCCCGCGGAACGCGCCGGGACGTCCCGCCGGCCCGGCCGTCGGGCGGCTTCTCAGCGGTAGTTCAGCTCCGCGAGCTCGGTGGCGAGCTTCCGCGGCAGGCCCGTCCTGCCCAGCAGGGGGAGCGCCAGGTTCCGAGCTCCTCTGGCCACGACGTTGCGGGTGGTGGCGATGCGCGTCATGCGGTCGGTGAAGGCCACCACTCGCTCCGCCACGGGGCGGCGACGCGCCTCGTACCCGTCCAGGTCCCCCTCGGCGAACGCCTGCCCCAGCGCGCGACCGTCCTGGATGCCGGTGTTCATTCCCTGTCCCCCCGCGGGACTGTGGACGTGGGCGGCGTCCCCGGCGAGGAGGAGCCGCCCCTCGCGGTACCGCTCGGCGATCCGGTGGTGCACCCGGAACCGCGAGGACCAGACCAGCTGCGTGATCCTCGCCTGGCCGGGTGCCCGCTCGTCCATCAGGTCCTGTAGGTAGGGCAGTCCGGGTGCCGAGGGGGCGTCGTCCACGGTGGCGACGATCCGGTAGCGGTCACCGGGCAGCGGCGCGACCACGGTGAGCCCGGCCGTGCCGAAGGTCAGCGAGACCTCACCCGATCCCGGCACCCAGTCCATCGCCACATCGGCGAGGACGAACGACTCCTCGTACGGGGCGCCCCGGAACCCGATTCCGGCCGCCTCGCGCACGACACTGTGCATCCCGTCGGCGCCCACCGCGTAGTCGGCGAGCAGCCGCGCGCCGCAGGCCGTCGTCAGCGTCACGCCGTCGTCCTCCTGGGAGACCGCCACCACCTCGTACGGGCGGTGCACATCACCGCCCAGGGCACGCAGGCGCGCGAGCAGCACGCTCTCGGTCTCGTACTGGGGAACCATCAGCGTGTACGGGTGGGGGGTGGGCAGCCCGTCGAACGGGACCGTCATGAGGGTGCGGGAGCTCTCGCGTACGGCGAACCGGTTGAGCCTCAGACCACGCGCGATCAGTTCCCGCGAGGCCCCCAACTCGTCCAGGATCTCGAGCGTCCGGGCGTGCACCACGGCCGCCCGTGAGGTGTTGGCGCCCTCCGACAGGCGGTCCAGCAGGACGTGGTCGACGCCGGCGGAGGCGAGTGTCACGGCGAGCGTCAGACCGGTGGGGCCTGCGCCGACGATCGCGACCTTGGTGTGAGCGGGCAGTGCGGGCCTGTTCATCGCGTCTCCCTGTGCCGTCCCGAAAGCCAACACCTGTTGGCCAACGCTTGTTGTCATGATGCCGCTGCCGGACCGGCAAGTCAACGCGTGTTGGCCGTGAGGGCAGGTATCCGGACACGAGGGCGACGCGGCCACCGCCGCGCGTACCGCCCGGCGGTCACGCGACGCCTCCGCCGCTCCGGGCGCGCGCTCCCGCCGTGCGGCCCGCCCGCCGCGCAGTCGCGCAGGGGTGGTTCAAGGGGCCGTTCCCTCATGCCGCGGCCCCGGGGGTGCCGTTCGCTGGACGGGACACTTGCTCCCCCGACCCCGAGCCGCCCCTGCGCTCCTACGCCGCCGGCCGGGTCGCGCGGGTCTGCGACGCCGCGCACGCCATGACCCCCAACCTCGGGCAGGGGGCCTGCCAGGCCCTGGAGGACCCGGTGGTCCTCGCGGACCGCGCCGACGCGAGCGACGGGCTGCACGAGTACGACCTGCTGCGCCGTCCCCGCACGCCGTACGTGGCCCGGAGGTGCCGGCTGGTCGGCAGGGTGGCCCAGTGGTCCTCCCGTGGCGCCGTGGCCCTGCGCGACGGGCTCGTGCGCGCGGCGCCGGCCGACGCCTTCCAGAAGTCCCTGAAGCCCCTGGTGGACTGGAGCCCGCCCGCGTGTGAGGACCGACGCCCGGAGTGGCCGTGTGAGGGTCGAGGGCCGGAGTAGTCGTGTGAGGGCCGACGGCCCGGAGTCGTCGTGTGAGGACCGACGCCCGGAGTGGTGGATGCGGGTCCGGGCCGATCAGGTCGCGTCCGGGCCGCGGGATGCGGAGGCCGCCCGCGGCCCGGTCCGCCTACTTCCCGTGCCGCTTGCCGCCGGTCGTCCCCGGGCCCGCGTCGTGATCAGGCGCCGGAGGTGTCCGGCCCCTGGCCGAGGACGGCGTCGATGGCCGGAGCGAGACCGTTCTCGATCTCCTCGTGCGTGAGGGCGGTCACGGCGGGGAGTCGCAGCAGGTAACGGGTCAGACCCAGGCCGAGAAGCTGGGCGGAGACCAGGCCGGCTCGGCGTGCGGCGAGTTCGGGACCCAGCATCGCGCTGATCGCGGGGGCGATCTGCGTCGCGAAGATCTCGTGCATGCGGCTCGCGGCGTGCTCGTTGGTGACCGCCGAGCGCAGGAGGACCAGGAGCGCGTCGTCGGCCGGGTCACCCTCCCAGCGCTCCAGGAAATGCCGCACCAGTGTCCGTGCCAGCTCGGTACGCGGAACGGCGGTCAGGTCCGGCAGGCGCAGGTCGATGGCGAGCGCGCTGTCGAAGAGCTGCGCCTTGCTGCCGAAGTAGCGCATGACCATGGACGGGTCGATGTCGGCGTCCGCGGCGACGGCCCGGATGGTGGTGCGTTCGTACCCCTGGGCCGCGAATCTCTCCCGTGCGGCGCGCAGGATGGCCGCTCTCGTCCGGTCGGAACGTCGGTCTGTGGTGCTGCTCTGAGCGCCCGAGGTCATGCCAACAAGAGTAGGCCAACAGCGGTTGGCTCTTCCGGGCAGGTGCCAGCCCGGTACCAGCCCGGTACCTGGCCGGCACCGCCGTACCTGGCCGTGCAGATGGCCACGTCCCGCGTTCGGCGCCGCCGCCTCGCCCTCGACGTGGCGTCCCGCCGTTCGCGGCCGGTGCGTCCCGGCGTGCCCCGGCGCGTCCCGGTGCGCCTCGATGCGTCCCGGCGCGTCCCGGCGCGTCACCGCGCTTCACGGCCACGAGGGAGCTGGAAGACGCCGCCGACGGCCGGAACGTAGAGGGCGAGGATCTCGCCGGGTGTCAGTCGCACGACGGCCGGGATCCGCAGCAGGTGGCGGCTGAGCGCGAGGCCGAGGAGCTGGGTGACGATCAGGCCGACCTTCTCCGCGTGCGGTCCCCCGAGTCCGGGGGCGACCTGCGTCGCGAAGATCTCGCGCATGCGCTCCGCGGCCCGGTCGTTGGTGACGGCGGACCGCAGCAGCAACAGAAGCGTGTCGTCGGCGCTTTCGTGCTCCCAGCGCACCATGAAGTGCCGTAGGAGGGCCTCCGCGAGGTGGTCCGCCGGGACGCCGGAGAGATCGGGAAGACGCAGGGTGATGTCGAGCGCGGCGTCGAAGAGCCGGGCCTTGCTCCCGTAGTACCGGATCACCAGTGCCGGGTCGATGCCCGCGTCGGCGGCGACGGCCCGGATCGTCGTGCGCTCGAATCCGTGCGCGGCGAAGTGCCGGCGGGCGACGTCGAGGATGACCGAACGCGTGCGGTCGGAGCGTCGAGGCGGCGGTGCCGACGAGGCGTTCTCGCGGGGTTCCACTTCCATGCCAACGAACGTAGGCCACCAAGTGTTGACTTTTTCAACCGCCCCCGTGCACTCTGTCAACAGATGGTGGCCAACAAGCGTTGGCAACAGCGAGGACCTGCTGAGAGGCGCCCCGCACCGGCGCTCCCGGAGAGGAGAGCGCCGGGAGATGGCGCCCCCTCAGCGGACTCGGTGATCGCCGCTCCCTCGGGCAGGCCGAACGGGCCTCCTGCCAGACGACGACCACCCGACATCCCCACGCCCGCTCGTGCGCGAGCGCGTGCCAGAGAGAAGCCCCCAGCGCTCCGTCGCCCACGCCGGGCAGGCACCTCGACGCCCCGGCCCCGCAACCACGCGAACGGCGCAGCGCAGCAGCCGGAAAGGACGCCTCCCGTGAATCGGAGACTCGTAGACCAAGGCCAAGGAACCGTGCGCCACGGAGCGGTTCTGGCCGTCACATGCCTCGCACTGGCGACCGTCGTGTCCGCCATGGCGTCTCTGAACGTGGCCCTGCCGGGCATCGCCCGCGAAACACACGCCAGCCAGACCCAACTCTCCTGGATCATCGACGCGTACAGCCTGGTCTTCGCCGCCCTGCTGCTGCTCGCCGCGACGCTGGGCGACCGCTTCGGCCGGCGCAGGGCGCTGCTGGGAGGTCTGGCTCTGTTCGCGGGCGGCTCGGTCGCCGCGGCGTTCGCCTCGGAGCCGGAGACCCTGATCGCCCTGCGGGCCGTGCTCGGGTTGGCGGCCGCGTTCGTGATGCCCGCCACCCTGTCCACCATCACGAGCACGTTCCCGCGCGAGCAGAGGACGCGTGCGGTCAGCGTCTGGGCGGCCGTGGCGGGAGCGAGCGCCGTCCTGGGACTGCTCGCGTCGGGCTCCGTGCTCGAACTGTGGTCCTGGCGCTCGGTCTTCTGGCTCAACGTCGTCCTGGCGGTCGTGGCCTTCGTCGGAACCTACGTCTTCGTGCCGGAATCCGCCGAGCCCGGAAAGCGGCGCGTCGACATCGTGGGAGCCACGCTGACGGTGGTGGGCCTGGGCATCCTGGTCTACGCGGTGATCGAGGCGCCGGAGCACGGGTGGGCGAGCACCGAGACCCTGTCGGGCATGGCTCTCGGACTCGTCGTGCTGGCCGGCTTCGTCGCCTGGGAACTGCGCCACCCGGACCCGCTGCTGGACCCGCGCCTGTTCCGCGACAAGCTGTTCGCCGCGGGAACCGTGTCGATCACCCTGCAGTTCTTCGCCTTCTTCGGCTTCATCTTCGTCGCCATGCAGTACCTGCAGCTCGTCCGCGGTTCCAGTGCCCTGGTGGCCGCGCTGAGTGTGCTGCCCATGTCCGCGGCCATGATCCCGAGCGCCCGACTCGCGCCCAAGCTGGCCGCGCGCGCCGGGGCGCGCCGTCCCTGGCTGGTGGGCCTCGTCCTGGTGGCCGTCGGGCTGGCCGTACTGGCCCCACTCGACGGCGGCAGCTCCTACTGGCTCATCCTGGCGGGCCTGGTTCCCCTGGGAGCCGGCATGGGCCTCGCGATGACGCCTGCCACGGCGGCCATCACCGACAGCCTCCCGTCCGACCTGCAGAACGTCGGATCGGCCGTGAACGACCTGTCCCGCGAAATGGGCGGAGCGCTGGGCATCGCCGTTCTCGGCAGCGTCCTCAACGCCGGCTACCGCGACACCCTCGACCTGGACGGCGTCCCCTCCCACATCGCCGAGGCGGCACACTCGTCCCTCGCGGCGGCCAACGTCGTGGGAGCCAGGACGGGCGACACCTCACTGATGGAGAACGCCCGTGACGCCTTCGCCTCCGGAATGCACCTCGCCCTGCTCACCGGGGCCGGGGCGGCGGTCCTCGGAGCCGTCGCGGTGGCCGTTCTTCTGCGCACGGCACACCGGCCGGCGGACACGCCCACCGATGCGGACCTCAGCACGGCCGGACAGCGGTGACTCTCCCCCTCCGGACGCGCGAGCCGCCGAGCCGCCTCACCCACCGCACGCCGCCGGAAGCCCCCGGACCCGCAGCCGAACCCGAAAGGACGCCGCAATGAGCATCTCCCCGCCGGACCGAACCGTCGACCAGCCCGTTCACCTGCCCGTCGACCGGCGCTCGCTCGCCTCCGCGCGGCGACGCGAGGGGGTGCTTGCTCTGAGCAGGGCCTTCGACCTGCTCGGTCCACCCGGAGCCGGACTGATCGTCGCCGTGCTGGGCCAGGGACCATCGGATTCCGCGCAGTTGCGCAACCGCCTCCGGGGGATCAGCGACGTCGAGCTGGCGATACGTCTCCACGACCTGATCGCCGCGGGCCTGGTGAAACGGATCCCGGCGACGGACGCCTCACACGGGGGCCGGTACGCCCTCGACGAGGCAGGCAAGGCCCTCGTCATCCCGTTGGCCGGCCTGCTGGTCTGGGCCGAGGACCACCTCTGAGCGCCCCCGACACCACCGGGAACCGCGCCCGGCACTCGAAACGGGTGTGGCCCCCCTGCACGCAGGGGGGCCACACCCGTTCCACGGATCACACGTCGAAGTACAGCTCGAACTCGTGCGGGTGCGGACGCAGCTGCAGCGGGGCGATCTCGTTCGCGCGCTTGAAGTCGATCCACGTCTCGATCAGGTCCGGGGTGAAGACGTCACCCTGGAGGAGGAACTCGTGGTCGGACTCCAGGCGGTCCAGGACCGCGCCGAGGGAGGTCGGGACCTGCGCGACGTTCGCGTGCTCCTCGGGAGCCAGCTCGTACAGGTCCTTGTCGATCGGCTCGGCCGGCTCGATCTTGTTCTTGATGCCGTCCAGGCCCGCCAGCAGCAGCGCCGAGAAGGCCAGGTACGGGTTGCCGGAGGCGTCGGGCGCGCGGAACTCGACGCGCTTGGCCTTCGGGTTCGAACCCGTGATCGGGATACGCATGGCCGCGGAGCGGTTGCGCTGCGAGTACACCAGGTTGACCGGGGCCTCGAAGCCCGGCACCAGACGGTGGTACGAGTTCACCGTCGGGTTGGTGAAGGCCAGCAGCGACGGGGCGTGCTTGAGGATGCCGCCGATGTAGTAGCGGGCGGTGTCCGACAGGCCCGCGTAACCGGCCTCGTCGTAGAACAGCGGCTGGCCGCCGCTCCACAGCGACTGGTGGACGTGCATGCCCGAGCCGTTGTCACCGAAGATCGGCTTCGGCATGAAGGTCGCGGTCTTGCCGTTCTTCCACGCCACGTTCTTCACGATGTACTTGAAGAGCTGGAGGTCGTCGGCCGCGGCGAGCAGCGTGTTGAACTTGTAGTTGATCTCGGCCTGGCCGGCGGTGCCCACCTCGTGGTGCTGGCGCTCGACCTGGAGGCCGGCCCGCTCCAGCTCCAGGGAGATCTCGGCACGCAGGTCGGCGAAGTGGTCGACCGGCGGGACCGGGAAGTAACCGCCCTTGTAGCGGACCTTGTAACCGCGGTTGTCCTCCAGCGCACCGGTGTTCCAGGCGCCCGCCTCGGAGTCGATGTGGTAGAAGGACTCGTTCGCCGAGGTGGCGAAACGCACGCTGTCGAAGACGTAGAACTCGGCCTCGGGACCGAAGTACGCGGTGTCGGCGATACCGGTGGACGCCAGGTACGCCTCCGCCTTCTTCGCCACGTTCCGCGGGTCACGGGAGTACTGCTCGCCCGTGATCGGGTCGTGGATGAAGAAGTTGATGTTGACCGTCTTGTCGCGGCGGAAGGGGTCCACGCGCGCGGTGGACAGGTCGGCACGCAGCGCCATGTCGGACTCGTGGATGGCCTGGAAGCCGCGGATCGAGGAGCCGTCGAAGGCCAGCTCCTCGGCCGGGTCGAAGGCCTCCGCCGGCACCGTGAAGTGCTGCATCACACCCGGCAGGTCGCAGAAGCGGACGTCGATGAACTTGACGTCCTCGTCCGCGATGAACTTCTTGGCCTCGTCGGCGTTCTGGAACATCCAGCTCCTCCTACTCCCGACCGTGCCGCCGGGGTGGTAGTTCGTTCGTGCGGCCAGTGCGGTGGCACACGCTGCACTCGACCCTAAGGACGGGTGATTTCTCGTACGTGACCCGTTTGTTTCGCACAAGTTAACCGGACATCCCCTACCTGACCCCACCTGTCCGAATGGCAGAACGGTCGCAGTACGGTGTTCGGGTGGACAAGAGGCAAGCAATCGGATCGTGGCTGTCCGGCCCTCGCGCCGCCGCCGAGGACGCGGGTGTCGACTTCGGATACCGGGGCGAGCAGCTCGGTCTGCCGGAGCAGGGGCCGGGCTCCATCGCCCGCCCGGGCCGCCGTCTGGGGGCCCTCGCCGTCGACTGGGGACTCTGCCTCTTGATCGCATACGGCCTGATCACCGACGGCTACGACCAGGCCACCAGCAACTGGGCCCTGCTCATCTTCTTCCTGCTCCACGTCCTCACTCTCGGCACGGTGGGCTTCACCCCCGGCAAGCGACTCTTCGGCCTCCGGGTGATCGCCCAGGACACCGGCACGGTGAACCCCTGGCGCGCCCTCGTCCGCAGCGTCCTGCTCTGCCTCGCCATCCCCGCCCTCGTCTGGGACCGCGACGGCCGCGGCCTCCACGACCGCCTGGCGCGGACCGTGGAGGTGCGGATCTGACGATCCGCACGGGAAGACGATCCGCACGGGAAGACGATCCGCACGAGAAGACGACCCGCACGAGAACGCGACACGCACGAGACACGAGAAGGGGGCGCCCGGAGTAATCCGGGCGCCCCCTTCGTCGTACGAGGAGAGCGGTGTCAGCCGGGGGCGGTCAGCGCATCTTCCCGCCGCGCGGCATCCGCATGCCCTTGGGCATCGGCCCCTTGGGGAGCGGCATGTTGCTCATCAGGTCGCCCATGGCGCGCAGCCGGTCGTTGGTCGCGGTCACCTGGGGGCCGGACAGGACGCGGGGCAGCTTCAGCATGGTCGTGCGCAGCTTCTTCAGCTCGACCTGGCCCTCGCCGGTGCCGACGATCAGGTCGTGCACCGGCACGTCCACCACGATCCGGGCCATCTTCCTCTTCTCGGCGGCCAGCAGGCTCTTCACCCGGTTCGGGTTGCCCTCGGCGACCAGGACGATGCCGGCCTTGCCGACGGCCCGGTGGACCACGTCCTGGTTGCGGTTCATCGCGACCGCCGGGGTGGTCGTCCAGCCTCGGCCCACGTTGTCCAGCACCGCGGCGGCGGCACCCGGCTGGCCCTCCATCTGCCCGAACGCGGCCCGCTCGGCCCGGCGTCCGAAGACGATCGCCGTCGCGAGGAAGGCGAGCAGGAAGCCCAGGATGCCGAGATAGATGGGGTGACCGATCAAGAAACCGATCGCGAGGAAGACACCGAAGGTGATGATTCCGACAGCCGCGAGTACAAGACCGATCTTTTTGTCGGCCCTGCGGGTCATCTTGTACGTCAGAGCGATCTGCTTGAGTCGCCCGGGGTTCGCAGCGTCCGCTGCGGGTTCCTTCCTCGCCATGGCACGAAGTCTACGTGTCCGGGAAAGCGAGGACGACGGCGGTGCCGGTGGGGTCCGGTGACCGGCGACGACGCGGGGGGAGCGGCGCCGGGCGGCGGCGGTGCCTCGGTGGTGCCCGGGTGATGCTGGGTGGTGCCTGGGTCGTGCCGTACGGCCACGGTGCGGTGCCTGAGCGGCCGTGGTGCGGATTGCGGCCGAGCCTTCCGGTGGGTCGGCTCGTACCCCGCTCACGGGCCCGTGGGTGGCCGGGACGGCGCCTTGCGCGGGTGGTGCCTCGTGCCGTGTGCCAGGAGGTGCGGTGGTGCCTCGTGCCGTGTGTCAGGAGGTGCGCGTGGAGACGGCGGCTTCGAGGACGCGCTCGGCCTCGACGCGGTCCTTGGCGCGGCGGCGGTCCTCCAGGACGGAGGTCCAGGCGTTGCGGCGGGCGGTGCGCTGGCCGCCACTGAGGAGCAGCGACTCGACGGCACGGAGTGCATCGGTGAACGACGGGATCGCCGTGGCGCGAACGGGCGCGGCCTGCATGATGAGGTTCCCCCTAAGGGATCGGTGTGCTGGCTGGGGCTGTACCGGGTGTGAAACCAGGGTCACTGATTGGTGTTACCAGGGCGTGACCGACCGGTCAAACGCCCATGAAGCCTGGATTGGCGGCATTCAAACCTCAACGCGGCCCCGACAGTGCCCCCAACTGGGAGAACGGTCAGGACCGCGGGCAACTGGCCATTACCAGCCAGTAGGTTCTTGTGCTCAGGTTCACACGTTTGCCTGGCACTGCGTGCCACTCGACTGGCCGCACACGTCCCGCCGCCCGGCCGCCGGGAAACGCCTCGGGGGGCCCGGAGCCGGGCCCCGGAGCCGGGGGAGGGGGCGGTCAGACGGCCTGCGAGGCGACGTAGGTGCCGCGCTTCTCGACCGCCATCCGGTACAGCCGGCCGGCGCGGTACGAGGAGCGCACCAGCGGGCCGGACATCACGCCGGAGAAGCCGATCTCCTCGGCCTCCTCCTTCAGCTCCACGAACTCGTGCGGCTTCACCCAGCGCTCCACGGGGTGGTGCCGGACACTCGGCCGCAGGTACTGGGTGATGGTCACCAGCTCGCAGCCCGCGTCGTGCAGCTGCTTGAGCGCCTCGCTGACCTCCTCGCGGGTCTCGCCCATGCCGAGGATCAGGTTGGACTTGGTGACCAGGCCGTAGTCGCGGGCCTCGGTGATGACCTTCAGGGAGCGCTCGTAGCGGAAGCCCGGGCGGATGCGCTTGAAGATGCGGGGGACGGTCTCGACGTTGTGCGCGAAGACCTCGGGGCGGGAGGCGAAGACCTCCTCCAGGAGCTCCGGTACGGCGTTGAAGTCCGGGGCGAGCAGCTCGACCTTGGTGTGACCGCCCTCGCGGCCGGCGGTCTGCTGGTGGATCTGGCGGACCGTCTCGGCGTACAGCCAGGCGCCGCCGTCGGGGAGGTCGTCGCGGGCGACGCCGGTGATGGTGGCGTAGTTCAGGTCCATGGTGACCACGGACTCGCCGACGCGGCGGGGCTCGTCACGGTCGAGAGCCTCGGGCTTGCCGGTGTCGATCTGGCAGAAGTCGCAGCGCCGGGTGCACTGGTCGCCGCCGATGAGGAAGGTCGCCTCGCGGTCCTCCCAGCACTCGTAGATGTTGGGACAGCCGGCTTCCTGGCAGACCGTGTGCAGGCCCTCGCTCTTCACGAGCTTCTGCATCGCGGTGTACTCGGGACCCATTTTCGCCCGGGTCTTGATCCACTCGGGCTTGCGCTCGATGGGGGTCTGGCTGTTGCGGACCTCCAGGCGCAGCATCTTGCGTCCGTCGGGTGAGACTGCGGACACATCGGCTCCCTGTAGCTTCGATTCTTCGGCGCACCCCAGGGTACGCCCGTGCGGTTGTCGCTTCCCGAGGTGGGCAACCTTCGGCTCTCGGGTCGCATTCCCCGGGCGTCCCGCCGGCGGCGGGCCCGCGGCCCGCCCGGACCTCACGCCGACGCGCGTTCCACGGCCCTCGGTCTGAGGTCCGCGTTCTCCAGGACGTCGCGCAGGTGCCTCTCGACGACGGGGAGGACCTCGGCGATGGTGATGTCCCGGCCCAGCTCCGTCGCGAGGGACGCGACGCCCGCGTCCCGGATCCCGCAGGGGATGATCCGGTCGAACCAGCGGTTGTCGGGGTTCACGTTGAGTGCGAAGCCGTGCATCGTCACGCCCTTCGCCACCCGGATCCCGATCGCCGCGATCTTGCGGTCCTCGCGCCGCTGCCCCGCGTTGGAGGGCGCGTACTCGGGACCGTTCAGCCGGGGGTCGAACTCGTCGTCGTGCATCCGGGGGTCGAGGTCCAGGGAGAGGCCGCCGAGCCGCTGCTCGACCGGGTCGCCCAGCACCCACACCCCGCTGCGGCCCTCCACCCGCGTCGTCTCCACGCCGAACTCGGCGCACGTGCGGATCAGGGCCTCCTCCAGGCGGCGCACATGGGCGACGACGTCCACCGGGCGCGGCAGCTTCTGGATCGGGTACCCGACCAGCTGGCCCGGTCCGTGCCAGGTGATCTTGCCGCCGCGGTCCACGTCGATGACGGGTGTGCCGTCCAGGGGGCGTTCGTTGTCGGCCGTGCGCCGGCCGGCCGTGTAGACGGGCGGGTGCTCCAGGAGCAGCACGGTGTCGGGGACCTCGTCGACGAAGCGCGCCGCGTGCACCCGGCGCTGCTCGTCCCATGCCTCCTGGTACTCGACTGCCTCCGTGCCGAACCCCATGCGGACGAACCGCAACCCACTCACGGCAAGCGCCTCCCTCGGCGGTACGGCCGTGCGGCGGTACCGCGATAGCTCTGTCAGGCGCGTGACGCGCCCACGCCACTGTACGACCGTAGGACCGCGTGATGTTCGACGGCCGTTCCACCGGCGTACGGGACGGACCGCCGGCGTACACCGCGAACCCGGACCGTCAGCCCATGCGGCCAATCCTCACACGATCGGATGAACCGACGCGGAAGTGTGCGATCGAGTGCTTACTCTCCGCTACATTCACGCCGTTCACAAGGCCGCAAAGGCTTCTCACCAGGCAATCCGGGCACCGCGCCGACACCCGGAAGGCAGGAGACCGCACCGCAGATGACGGAACGACCCGCGCAGCGCACCCCCAACCGCCAGCTCGCCGCCCTCATCGCAGAAGCGGGGTTCTCCAACGCGGGACTAGCGCGTCGTGTGGACCAGCTCGGTCTCGAACACGGCCTCGATCTCAGATACGACAAGACGTCGGTCACCCGCTGGCTGCGAGGCCAGCAGCCGAGGGGCACCACGCCCGCGCTCATCGCCGAGGTGTTCACCCGCCGCCTGGGCCGCAGGCTCACCGCACAGGACCTCGGTCTCGACGCCTGCGCCCCCGTGTACGCGGGGCTGGAGTTCGCCGCGACCCCCGAGGAGGCCATCGACATCGTCAGCGGTCTGTGGCGCAAGGACTCCGGCAGCCACGCCGAACTGCGCAAGATCGCGTTCACCCCGGCCGGACTCGTCGTCCCCAGCCGGGACTGGCTGATCGGCCGCGCCGACGACCGGGTGGGCCGGGGCGACCCGGCCGCCACCCGCGTCCCCCCGCAGGGCCGCCCCGCCGTCCCCCGGCAGCGCACCCAGACCGAGCGCGGCCCCGGCCAGAAGGTCACCCCCGGGGACATCGCCGCCCTCCGCTCGGTCGGCGAACTCTTCCGCGCCCTCGACAACGCCTATGGCGGCGGCCACGCCCGCCAGGCTCTCGTGCGCTACCTGGAGCACGAGGCCGAGCCGATGCTGCGCGGCGCCTACGGCGAACAGGTCGGCCGGCGGCTCTTCGCGGCCGCCGCCGACCTCACCCGCCTCGCCGGCTGGACCTCGTACGACATCGGAGCCCACGGCCTCGCCCAGCGGTACTTCGTGCAGGCGCTGCGCCTGGCGCAGGCGGCGGGCGACCGGGCGTACGGGGCGTACGTCCTCATCACGATGAGCCGTCAGGCGGTCTACCTGGGGCACGGACGGGAGGCCGTGCAGCTCGCGCGCGTCGCCCAGCAGGGCGTCGGGTCCGCCGTGCCGCCGGTCGTGCAGTCGCTGCTGCACGCCGTCGAGGCGCGCGGGCACGCGGTCCTCGGCGAGGTACGGGCCTCCACCGCCGCGCTGGTCCGCGCCGAGCGGGCCCTGGAGGCCGCCCGTCCCGGCGACGAGGTCCCCTACTGGGCGCGGTTCTTCGACGAGGCCCAGCTCGCCGACGAGTTCGGGCACAGCCACCGCGACCTCCAGCAGTACCGCGCCGCCGCCCAGCACGCCGAGCGGTCGCTGCAGCTGAGGGCGCCCGCCTTCGCCCGCAGCCGCCTCTTCTGCCGGGTGGTGCTCGCTTCCGCCCGCCTCGGACTCGGCGAGCTGGACCAGGCCTGCCAGTTGGGGGCGGAGGCCGCCGGGCAGGCCGCGGAGATGCGGTCGGTGCGCGCCGTGGAGTACGTCCGGGACTTCGAGCGCCGCCTGGAGCCGTACCGGGACGCCGCCCCGGTGAGGGGCTACCGGGACAAGGTGGCCGCCCTGCACTAGAGAAGCGCGCGGAGGTTCCAGCCGCACGTTCAGGGGCGCCCGGAGACGAGCCGGGCGCCCCTCGTCCTGCGTCGTCGTGCGTCGCTCAGGCGGCCGTCCTGAGCGCCTCCTCCACGGGGGTCGGGTGGGCGTCCAGATCTGTGAGGACGGCGTGGGCGGCCCGGCGGGCCGAGTGGAGGGCGCCCTGGACGGTGCTGGTGTCGCGGTGGTCGCCGCACACGTACAGGCCGGCCAGCAGCCGCACCGGGCGCCGCAGGTCGTACGGCGCCGGCATCGCGGGCACGGCCTCGGGCTCGTGACGCACCGCCAGCAGCTCCCACCGGGCCGTGGACGTCCGGTACAGGCGGGCCAGCTGGGCGCGGACGGTGGCGTCCAGGTGGGCCGCGTCCGGCGGTGTGCCGAGCACCGTGGAGCTGATGAGGGCGCGGCCCGCCGGTGCCCGGGTCGGGTCGACCCGGCTGACGACCGCCGTGTGCGAGACGGGCCCGCCGCGGTCCGCGTCGAGGAGCAACGCCCCCTCGCCCGGCGGGAGTTCGTCGGTGGCGTGGTGCAGAACGGTCACCGGGTGGAAGTCCGGAACGCGCAGCCCCGGCAGCAGTTCGGCTGCGGACCGGGCGTCCGTGGCCAGGACCACGGCACGGCAGGGCAGTTGGCCGTGGTCGGCCGTCGTCACCGAGGTCGTGCTGATCGCGGTGGCCCTGACCCCGGTACGGACGGTACCCGGCGGCAGGGCCGCGGCGAGCAGTTCCGGGACGGTGTCCGCGCCGCCCTCCGGCAGGCACAACCGGCCCGTCGCGAAGGCGTGCAGGGCCAGATCTGCACAGCGGCTGGAGGTCCGCAGGTCCGGGTCGGCGAGCAGGGCGGCCAGCAGGGGCCGGACGAAACCGTCGATCGTCCGCGGCGGGAAGCCGCGGGTCGCGAGGGCCTCGGAGACCGGCACCTCCGCGCGGGTGGCGAGCCGTTCCGGCGCGGTCGCGGCGAGCCGGGCCAGCGCCATGGCCAGCCGGGACTGGTCGGCGGGGGCGCCCAGCCGGCCCGTCCGGGTCCCCGCCGGCCGGCCCGGGAGACGGCCCTGCGCGCGGCCCGCGTTCCGGGGCAGCCTGGGGGCGCTTGCGAGGGCGCGCGCGGCTGTGAGTGCGCCCCTTGCGCTCCGCAGGGGCGGGGTGGCGCCGGCCCGGTGGTGGTGTCCGTCGGTGTACAGCAGGACACCCGGGGCGAACGGGCGCAGGGGCAGGGTGTCCAGGCCCGGCGTGCGGCGCAGTTCGGGGTAGGACGTGGAGAGCAACTGGGCGGTGCGGTCGAGGCGGAAGCCGTCGATCTTCTCGGTCGACATCCGGCCGCCGATGGCGGGCGCGGCCTCCAGGACGGTGGTCGTCAGACCCGCCCTGGTCAGATGTCCGGCCGCGGCGAGGCCGGCCACGCCGGCTCCGACGACGATGACGTCCACGGTCTGCGTGTCCGCTGAGTACGTCGATTGGTACACCGACTCAAGCACGTGCCCCTCCCGAGGTCGCGCGGCTGCTGGGGACGTCATGCCCTCAACAGCCTTCTGGAATACCTGAGTTCGGGACGAGGGTGCGGCTCTCGGGGCTGACCGGGGAAGTCGCGCGCGACCCTCGCACGGGGGCATGCCGGGCGGGTGCGTGCGCCCGGCGTCCCCACGGCGCCCCCGCGGGAGGGCGGGGGCGTGTGCGGACCGTCCGAGGGCGCCGGATGGCGCGCGGGGCCGACGGGCGTCGCGGCCGGCCGGCGGTGCGTCAGTCCGTCAGGGCCGCGCGGATCGCCGCCTCGATGTCGGGGTGCGTGAACACGAACCCCGACTCCAGCAGCCGGGTCGGCACGGCGCGCGTGCTGCCGAGGACGTCGGACGACATCTCGCCGAGGGCGAGCCGGAGGGCGGCGGCGGGCACGGGGAGGAGCGTGGGCCGGTGCAGCACCTTGCCCATCGCCTCCGTGATCTCCGCGTTGGTCCGCGGGGTCGGCGCCGTCAGATTGAACGGCCCGGACAGCGACGGCGTCTGCATCAGGTGGCGCAGCGCGGCGACCTCGTCATGGAGGGAGATGAAGCTCCAGTACTGCCGCCCGTCGCCCATCCGTCCGCCCGCCCCGGCCTTGAACAGCGGGAACAGCCGTCCCCAGGCGCCCCCGCCGTGTGCCACGACCAGCCCGGTCCGCGCGAACACCGTCCGCACCCCGGCGTCCTGCGCGGGCTTCGCCGCCCCCTCCCACTCCACGCACACCGACGGCAGGAACCCCGTCCCGGCCGGCGCCGACTCGTCCACCACCCGGTCGCCCGTGTCGCCGTAGAACCCGATCGCGCTGCCGCCGACGAAGACGCTCGGCGGCGCGTCCAGGGAGGCGACGGCCTCGGCGAGCACCGTCGTGCCGAGCACCCGGCTGCGCCGGATCGTCTCCTTGTACGCGTCGGTCCAGCGGCGCGCGGCGACTCCCGCGCCCGCGAGGTTCACGAGGGCCGCGCACCCCTCCAGTCCGGCCGCGTCGACCTGCCGGGTCTCCGGGTCCCAGCGGACCTCGTCCGCCGAGCGCGGCGCGCGCCGCACGAGCCGGCGCACCTCGTACCCGTCGGCGGTGAGGGACCGGGCCAACGCCGTACCGATCAGGCCGGACGCCCCGGCGATCACCACACGGGAACCGGGTGTCACGGGCGTATCTGTGTCCATGCCCCCATCCTGCCCCTTCGCGCGGCGAATCAACGGACCGGGCCCGCCGTCGGCCCGTCGTACCGCCGCGGGCGTGCCGCCTCCGGGTCGTGGCATTCGGGTCGCCGTGGTGCCCCCGTACAGTTGTCCGTATGCCGCTTCCGCACATAAGGGTCGCGACCTCCGACGACGAGGACCCGCTCGCCCGGCTCGACCGGGTCACCTGGTCGACGCTGCACTCGGTGCAGGAACGCCCCCGCCGGCCGTACAAGCCGTTCTTCGACGACCGGTTCGGTCCCCGGGACCACCTCGTCGCGGAACTCGGCGGCACCGTCGTCGGCTTTCTCCGGCTGGGCCGGCCCACCTCGCTGGACTGCAACGCGCACGTCCGCCAGATCCAGGGGCTCGCCGTCGCGGACGAGGCGCGCGGGGCCGGGGTGGCGCGGGCGCTGGTGCGGGCCGCGAAGGAGGAGGCACGCAGCCGGGGCGCACGTCGGCTCACCCTGCGGGTCCTCGGGCACAACACCCCGGCCCGGAAGCTGTACGAGTCCGAGGGGTTCGTGGTGGAGGGCGTCCTGCCCGAGGAGTTCCTGCTCGACGGGGCCTACGTGGACGACGTGCTGATGGGCGTTCGCCTCTGACGCGACGGTACCGCGACGCACCGGGCCGACGGCGTGCCACCGCCCTGATCCGGCGTCACGGCGGCGTGCCACCGTGCGCCGCGCATGACGGCGGGAAACCGCCACCCTCCCGCACGGCCCCACGCTCTCCTCGGCACCCTCTCCGGGTATGCCGTGACGCCGTGCTCGCGACACCGTCCCGTGACGCCGTGCCTCACGACGTCACGAGATCCCCGGTGTCCACCGCCTTCGTCGCGTTCGCCGCGCTGTTCGCCTCGGGGGCCACCTCGTCGACCGTCAGGACGTACCCCGTCTCCGCGTCGGACGTGGAGCGCGCGAAGACCACGCCGTAGACCTGGCCCTCGGGGGTGAGGAGGGGGCCCCCGGAGTTGCCGGGGCGGACGGTCGAGCGGATCGAGTAGATCTCGCGGGTGACCGCCTCCGTGTTGTAGATGTTGCGGCCGGTGGCGTCGATGCGGCTGGCGACCGTGGCCGCCTGGAGGTCGAGTCCGCCGTCCTCCGGGTAACCGGCGACGACCGCCGCGTCACCCCGCGAGGCCGTGTCGTCGAAGCGAAGGACCGGCGCCTCCAGGCCCGGTACGTAGAGCACGGCGACGTCCTTCTCCGGATCGAACAGCACGACCCGCCCCTCGAACGCCCGGCCCACGCCGCCCACCCGCACGCTCGGGTCGTCGATGCCCGCCACCACGTGCGCGTTGGTCATCACGTGCTCGCGCGCGTACACGAAGCCGCTGCCCTCGCGGCCCTGTGTCCCCGCGACGCCCTCGATCTTGACCGTGCTGCGCTTGGCGGCGTTCGTCGCCGCGGCCGTCACACTGTCCCCGGAGGGCTTGGCGACCTCGGCCGTCGCCTCGTTCTCGAAGGGGTTGAAGACCTGCGGGAAACCGGCCTCGGTCAGCGCGGACGTGGCGTTGGAGAACCAGGCCGGAGTGGTCTCCGGCATGGTGTTCTGCACGGCGCCCAGCAGCGCGGAGTTACGGATCGAGTTGGTCACCAGCGCAGACGACGAGGCCCCGAGGACGCTCGCGGCCACCCACGCCACGATGAGCACGGCGATCGAGTTGGCCGCCGCCCCTCCTATGCCGTCGGCCACGCGCAGCGGGCTGCGGTCTATCTCGCGGCGCAGCCGCAGCGCCAGCCGGCCGGCCAGCTCGTGCCCGATCACCCCCGGCACCAGCACGGTCAGCACCGCCGTGACCGTCGCCGCCGGGGTGCCCGGTTCCACCAGCTCCATCATCCACGGCAGCATCCAGACACCCACCACCGCGCCGCCCACGAAACCGGCGAGGGACACACATCCCGCGACCAGGCCGCGACGGTAACCGGACGCCGCGTAGGCCAGGATCACCAGCATCAGCAGGATGTCGAGCACGTCCACTCCAGCGCCTCTCTCTTTCGGGACCCAGTAGTACGCGTGGGGTGGGCGCAGTGATCAGTCACCCCCGCACGGCACGCCGCTGGCGTGCGGGAATCGGCCACCGGTACGCCCGTCCGCCTGAATCGTGAAAACGTCCCGGACCGGGACGATGGTTCCGATCCGTTCACCCGGGTGGCGCACTCCACAGGGCGGCGGGGGCGCACCGGGGTGAGGCTCGGTGCATGCGTGTGTTCCGGAAGTCGCGGGGATCGCCACGACGTCGGCCGCTCCGTGCGGGGCGGCGCCGAACACGGACTCCGCGCGGCCTCGCGGCCGTGCGAATACGGGGTCCGCACGGTGCCACCGCCGTGCGGACCCCGTCCGATCCCCGGCCCGCCCGTCACCGGGGCGCCCGGCACGGGCACCGACGCCTGCCGCGCCCCGTCCTCCTCGCGCTGGCCTGCCTGCCCGGCGTCGCCGCCGTCCTCGCGCTGGTGCTGTGCGCGATCGGCATCGACGGCACGGGCGGCCGGGCCCCGAGCCCCGTGGCGGCCCGGCCCTCCCAGTCGCACCAGGCGCATCACGCGCCCCGGCCGCCCATCGTCCCGAGGAGCCGCTGGCTCGCCGGGGACGGCCGCAGCCAGCCGCCCGCACGCTACGACGACCGGGTCGCCGCCGTCTTCATCCACCACACGGACTCACCGAACGGCTACGACTGCGCCGACGCGCCCCGCATCATCCGTTACCTGTACGCCGGCCAGACAGGCACCCGGGAGTGGGACGACATCGGCTACAACTTCGTCGTCGACCGCTGCGGCACCATCTACGAGGGCCGAGCGGGCGGCGTCGACCGCCCCGTCACCGGCGCCCACACCCAGGGCTTCAACCACCGCACCGCCGGTATCGCCGCCCTGGGCACCTTCACCGCCGGTGTCCCCGTGCCCCGGGCCATGACCGACGCGATCGCCGCCCTCGTCGCCTGGAAGCTCGGCCTCTCCGGCAGCGACCCCCGCGGCAGCGTGCGCCTGACCTCAAGCAACAGCCGCAGCCGCTACGCCGCCGGGACCACCGTCCTGCTGCCCACCCTCGCGGGCCACAGCGACGGCTACATGACCAGCTGTCCGGGCGCGGCCCTCGCCGAACGACTGCCCGCCATCAGGGAGCTGGCGGCCCGTCTCCAGGGCCGGTCGTGACCCCCCGGCCGGCCGCCGGTCCCGATCTCATGAGGTTCACAGACAGCCCGCCGGGCTCTCACAGACTTCTCCCAGATGCCCGCCCTACCGTCGTCGTGTCACGTCGACCGGAGGTGGGGAACATGATCGGCAACCGTACGAAGAGCCCGGCGCGCGCCGCGCGCCGCGCCTGGTCCGCGGCCCTGCGCAGCCCTTGGACGGTGGCCTGCGCGGCCGCCGTGGTCGTGCTCGGCCCGTCCGCCGTCACGGCCTCCGCGCTGGAGCGCGCCAACTCGGCCCCGCTGCACGGGGCGTCCGCGCCCGGACACCCGGCACACGGCGACGAGGGGGAGCGTCACGCGTCCCGGACGTACACCGCAGAGCCGGCCCAGGCGTATCTGCCGCGCGGCCACAGCAGGGGCGTCAGGGTCTGAAGCGCTCCCAGAGCTTCGGGTAGCGCTCGGCGAGCGCGGACTCGTCCTCGAAGTCGACCGGGGTGCCCTCCGGCTCGCCGGGCGCGGGCGGAATGCCGAGGTCCGGCGCGACGAGGCCGGTGAGCTGCTCGTACGCCTCGTCGGCGGCGTACCCCAGCTCCTCGCCGTCCCCGTCGATCTCCTCGTCGAAGTCGCCCAGCAGATCGGCGAGCGTGTCCGGGTCGTGCACCGCGCCCTCGAAGACCTCCCGGCCCTGGCCGATCAGCCAGCACCGGAAGAAGTCGAACGCGTCGTCGCTGGCGCCGTCGAGCAGCACCCAGGCGGCGCCCCACAGGTCCCAGGTGTAGGCGCGGTTGTAGCGGGACTCGAAGTGGCGGGCGAAGTCGAGCACCGCCTCCGGGTCCAGTCGGCCGAGCCGTTCCACGAGCAGGTCGGCCTGGTCCTCCGGGTCGCCCTCGGCGTCCTCCCGGGTCGTGTCCACCAGCTCCCAGAACTCCGTCTCGTCCATCACGGGTCCAGCATCGGGCCTCAGGGGGCCGGATGCACGTGGAGGACCACGGATCGGACACGCGCCGGGAACGGCCCGTGCGGCCCTTCTCAGTCCCGCGCCGCTTCCCGGTACAGCTCGGCGAGCCGTCGCGCGTCCTGTGCGAAGCGGTTCCGCAGGCCCTCGGGCGCCAGTACCTCGACCTCGGCACCCAGCGCCATGAGCTGGGCGTGGGCCACGTCCTCCGACTCGACCCGGAGCGTCACGGTCGTCCAGCCCCGTGCGTCGGGGGCGTCGTCCAGCGCCGCGAGGGCGTCCCGTGCCGACACGGGATCGACGACGTGCGGCAGCCTCCGCACGCCCTCCGGTGACAGCCGCAGGACGACCTCGGCATGCAGGATCGAGCGGGCGAAACGTTCCGCCTGATGGTCCCAGTACGCCGGCAGGTCGAAGTCCTCGTCGCGGGTGAAGCGCGCGTCCTCGGTCTCGACGGCGCTGAACCGGTCGATGCGGTACGTACGGAACGGAGCGGAACGGGTGCCGGGGCCCCCGGGGTCGGCGACGCGGGCGCACAGGTACCAGACGCCGGCCTTGAGGACGAGGCCGTACGGCTCCAGCCGCCGCTCGACCTCGGTGTCGCCCCTGCGGTAGCGGGCGGTGATCCGCCGGTCGTCCCACACGGCGTCCGCGACGGCGGGCAGCAGCTCCGGGGTCTTCGGCTCCTTGAACCAGCTCGGCGCGTCCAGGTGGAACCGCTGGGACGCCGTGCGCGAGGCGTCGCGCAGGGAGGGCAGGAGGGCCGCCGACACCTTCAGGCGGGCGGCGGAGGCGGCGTCCTCCAGACCCATCTCACGGAGGGCCCCCGGAACGCCGCTGAGGAACAGGGCCTCGGCCTCGCTGCGGGCGAGGCCGGTCAGCCGGGTGCGGTAACCGCCGCTCAGGCGGTAGCCACCGGCCCGCCCACGATCCGCGTACACGGGGACACCGGCCTCCGAGAGGGCCTGGGCGTCCCGGGTGACCGTGCGCTCGGACACCTCCAGCTCACGGGCCAGCTCGGCGGCGGTCATGGAGGGGCGGGACTGGAGAAGCAGCACCATCTTGATGAGCCGGGCAGCACGCATGGGTTCATCATGCCGGGCGCGGTGGGGGGAGGGACGTGGGGGTGCGTCGTCGGGTGCGGGTGGTGCGTGGTCGCGAACAGCCCCCACGCACCCGCACCCGACGACGCACCCCGCACTCCCCGTTCAGAAGGCGCCCGGCACTCTCACAGCCCGTACTTCTCGCGGGCCTCCTTCACCGCCGCCGCCCTCGTCTCCCCCCGCTTCGCCAGCTGCGCGAGCGCCGCCACGACGATGGACTGCGCGTCGACACCGAAGTGCCGGCGGGCCGCCTCGCGGGTGTCGGAGAGACCGAAGCCGTCGGCGCCGAGGGAGGAGTAGTCCTGCTCGACCCACTGGGCGATCTGGTCGGGAACCTGACGCATGTAGTCGGAGACCGCCAGCACCGGACCCTCGGCGCCCTGCAGCGCCTGACGGACGTACGGGACGCGCTCCTCGCCGCGCAGCAGCGCCGCGTCGGCCTCCAGGGCGTCCCGGCGCAGCTCGCTCCAGGACGTCGCGGACCACACGTCGGCCGCCACACCCCACTCCTCGGCGAGGAGTTTCTGCGCCTCGAGGGCCCAGTGGATGGCCGTACCGGAACCCAGCAGCTGGATGCGCGGGGCGTTCGCCGGGACGGTCACGCCCGCGGACTCGGCCGTGTTGAAGCGGTACAGGCCCTTGACGATGCCCTCGTCGACACCGAGACCGGCCGGCTTCGCGGGCTGCGGGAGCGGCTCGTTGTAGACGGTCAGGTAGTAGAAGACGTCCGGGTCCTCACCGGGCGCGGCCTCGCCGTACATCCGGCGCAGACCGTCCTTCACGATCGTCGCGACCTCGTACGCGAACGCCGGGTCGTAGGTGAGGGCGGCCGGGTTGGTCGCCGCGATGACCGGCGAGTGGCCGTCCGCGTGCTGCAGGCCCTCGCCCGTCAGCGTCGTACGGCCGGCGGTCGCGCCGACGAGGAAGCCGCGGCCGAGCTGGTCGCCGAGCTGCCACATCTGGTCGGCCGTGCGCTGCCAGCCGAACATCGAGTAGAAGATGTAGAACGGGATCATCGCTTCGCCGTGCGTGGAGTACGCGGTCGACGCGGCGATGAAGTCGGCCATCGAACCGGCCTCGGTGATCCCCTCGTTGAGGATCTGGCCGTTCTCGGCCTCCTTGTAGTACATCAGCTGGTCGCGGTCGACCGGTTCGTACGTCTGGCCCTTCGGGGAGTAGATCCCGAGGGACGGGAACAGCGACTCCATGCCGAAGGTGCGCGCCTCGTCGGGGACGATCGGCACCCAGCGCCTGCCCGTCTCCTTGTCGCGGACCAGGTCCTTGATCAGGCGGACGAAGGCCATGGTGGTGGCCACCTTCTGGGAGCCGGAGCCCTTGTCGAAGGAGGCGAAGGCCTTCTCTGCGGGGGCGGGCAGCGGAGCCACCGGGTGGACGCGGCGGGCCGGGGCGGGACCGCCGAGGGCGGCGCGGCGCTCCTGGAGGTAGCGGACCTCGGCGGAGTCGGCCCCCGGGTGGCCGTAGGGCACGACGCCGTCGACGAAGTCGCTGTCCCTGATCGGCAGGTCGAGCAGGTCCCGCATCGTCTTGAACTCGTCCACCGAGAGCTTCTTCATCTGGTGGTTGGCGTTCTTCGACGCGAAGCCCTCGCCGAGGGTGTGGCCCTTGACGGTCTGGGCCAGGATCACGGTCGGCGCGCCCTTGAACTCGACGGCCGCCTTGTACGCGGCGTACACCTTGCGGGCCTCGTGACCACCGCGGGAGAGGTGGAAGCACTCCAGGATCTTGTCGTCGCTCAGCAGCCTCGCCATCTCGACGAGCGCCGGGTCCTTGCCGAAGAAGTCCTGGCGGATGTAGGCGGCGTCGCGGGTCTGGTACGTCTGGACCTGGGCGTCGGGGACCTCGCGCAGCCGGCGGACGAGCGCGCCGGTGGTGTCGAGGGCGAACAGCTCGTCCCAGGCCGTGCCCCACAGGGTCTTGATCACGTTCCAGCCGGCGCCGCGGAACTGGGCCTCCAGCTCCTGCACGATCTTGAAGTTGGCGCGGACCGGGCCGTCGAGACGCTGCAGGTTGCAGTTGATGACGAAGGTCAGGTTGTCGAGGCCCTCGCGGGAGGCGAGCGCGAGCGCCGCCGTCGACTCGGGCTCGTCCATCTCGCCGTCGCCGAGGAACGCCCAGACGTGGGAGGCGGAGACGTCCTTGATGCCGCGGTTGGTGAGATAGCGGTTGAAGCGCGCCTGGTAGATGGCGGAGAGGGGGCCGAGACCCATGCTCACCGTCGGGAACTCCCACAGCCAGGGCAGGCGCCGCGGGTGCGGGTACGACGGGAGGCCGTTGCCGCCGGACTCACGGCGGAAGTTGTCGAGGTGGGCCTCGTTCAGCCGGCCGTCGAGGAAGGCGCGGGCGTAGATGCCGGGGGAGGCGTGGCCCTGGATGTAGAGCTGGTCGCCGGAACCGTCGGCTTCCTTGCCCTTGAAGAAGTGGTTGAAGCCCGTCTCGTAGAGCCAGGCCGCGGAGGCGAAGGTGGCGATGTGGCCGCCGACGCCGTACTTGGCGCCGCGGGTCACCATCGCGGCCGCGTTCCAGCGGTTCCACGCGGTGATGCGGCGCTCCATCGCCTCGTCACCGGGTACGTCCGGCTCGGCGGCGGTGGGGATGGTGTTGACGTAGTCCGTCTCGAGCAGCTTGGGCAGCGCGACGCCGTTGCCCTCGGCGCGCTCCAGGGTGCGACGCATCAGGTACGCGGCACGGTGCGGGCCGGCCGCCTTGGTGACGGCGTCCAGCGAGGCCTGCCATTCGGCGGTCTCCTCCGGATCCCGGTCGGGGAGCTGGTCGAGCGCGCTCGGCCGGATGGCGTTGGAGTCGGTCATTGCGCCGCCTTCCTCGGTCGAAGGGGGTTCCCTCATCGGCAAGGGTTCGGGGGTGCCCTTGGTCTTTGGCAGGACAGGGCTGGGGCCTGGGTGTGGTGTCGATGTGTGACTCCGTCGCATGGCCCGTCGGCGACTGTAACCCGCTGATCGATGATCGATCAAAGGGTTCCGGGGCAAAACCTCTTGATCACGAGAAAGTCGGCACGGGGTGCCTTCGGCAGAGACACCGGGTGCCGTTGCGGGGTGGGGTTTTCGCAGGTGGGGCGGCGTTTGAGCGGGGGTGCGCCCAATAGATCGGGGGTGGAGTGCGGTGGCGGGTGCGGGTGGGTGGAGTTTGTTCGAGCAGTTCCCCGCGCCCCTGAAAAGCGACCAGGGCTGCGCCAAGTGCTTTCCGACGGCGCCCATCCGATCGCGACGGCGACACGCGCGTGAAGGCCGGGCCGCATGCCCAGGCCTTCAGGGGCGCGGGGAACTGCGCGACAAGCCCTCACCCACCCGCGGCCGAGAGCGGACCCGAAGCCCTCACCCACCCGCGGCCGAGAGCGGACCCGAAGCCCTCACCCGCCGGCGGCCGAAAACACACCCCCCGGCCGCCCCCGGACCGCTACGCCGGGTCGTCGTCGGTGTGCGGGGCGCAGCCCAGCACGTGGGCCTTGACCAGGTCCGCGATGCGCGGGTCCCGGCGGCGGAACGCGGCGACCAACTCCTCGTGCTCCTCCGCGTAGGACTGCTGGACCGTGCCGAGCCAGCGGATGGACAGGGCCGTGAAGACCTCGATGCCGAGACCTTCCCAGGTGTGCAGCAGCACGGAGTTGCCGGCGGCCCGGACCAGCTCGCGGTGGAATGCGACGGTGTGCCGTACCTGCGACGTGCCGTCGGAGTTGCGGTCCGCCTCGTAGAGCGCGGCGACGTGCGGCTCCAGCGCCGAGCAGTCCTCCGCCAGCCGCTCGGCCGCCAGCTCCGCCGCGATCGCCTCCAGACCCGCCCTGACCGGGTAACTCTCCTCCAGATCCGCCGCCGTGAGGTTCCGCACCCGTACGCCCTTGTTCGGCGCGGACTCGATCAGCCGCAGCGACTCCAGCTCGCGCAGCGCCTCCCGCACCGGCGTCTGGCTGACCTCCAGCTCCGTCGCGATGCGCCGCTCCACGATCCGCTCACCCGGCTTCCAGCGCCCGCTCACGATCCCCTCCACGATGTGCTCGCGGATCTGTTCGCGCAGCGAGTGGACGACGGGCGCGGTGGTCATGCGGGCTCCTTCGGCGGGGGACTGAGCCCCAAGGGCGTTGACCCCTAGACAATAAAGCCGCCCTGCCGCCCGTGAGGGGCGCACGGGGGCGCTTTCTCCCAGGTGAGACGAGACTTACACGCTCCCATGATGGCCCCGTCTGTAAAGACCCTTACCGGCCGAGCCGCGCAGTCGTCAGGGCCGCGCAAAGACAGCGGTGCCCGTCCGGAAGCTCCGGACGGGCACCGTCGTACCGCGGTGGCGGACCCTTACAGGCCGAGCTCGACCTCGAACTCGCCCGCCTCCAGGATCGCCTTGACCGCCGTCAGGTAACGGGCCGCGTCGGCGCCGTCGACCAGGCGGTGGTCGTAGGAGAGGGTCAGGTACGTCATGTCGCGGACGCCGATGACCGTGCCCTCCTCCGTCTCGATCACGGCGGGGCGCTTGACCGTGGCGCCGATGCCGAGGATCGCGACCTGGTTCGGCGGCACGATGATCGTGTCGAAGAGCGCGCCGCGCGAGCCGGTGTTGGAGATGGTGAAGGTCGCCCCGGACAGCTCGTCCGGAGTGATCTTGTTGGCCCGGACCTTGCCCGCCAGGTCGGCGGTGGCCTTGGCGATGCCGGCGATGTTGAGGTCGCCCGCGTTCTTGATGACCGGGGTCATCAGGCCCTTCTCGGAGTCCACGGCGATGCCGACGTTCTCCGTGTCGAAGTACGTGATGGTGCCCTCGTCGACGTTGATCCGGGCGTTGATGGCCGGGTGGCCCTTCAGCGCCTGGGCCGCCGCCTTCACGAAGAACGGCATCGGGGAGAGCTTCACGCCCTCGCGGGCCGCGAAGGAGTCCTTCGCCTTGGCACGCAGCTTCATCAGCCGGGTCACGTCGACCTCGACGACCGAGGACAGCTGCGCCTGCTCGTGCAGCGCCTTGACCATGTTGTCGCCGATGACCTTGCGGATGCGCGGCATCTTGATGGTCTGGCCGCGGAGCGGGGAGACCTCCAGCACCGGGGCCTTCTTCGACGCGGCGGCGGGGACCGCGGCGGCCGGGGCCGGGGCGGCGGCAGCGGCCTTCGCGGCCTCGGCGGCGGCGATGACGTCCTGCTTGCGGATACGGCCGCCGACACCGGTGCCCTTGACGGACGCCAGGTCGACACTGTTCTCCGCGGCGAGCTTGCGGACCAGCGGGGTCACGTACGCACCCTCGTCCGTCGCCTTGGCGGCGGCCGGGGCGGCGGCCGGAGCCGGGGTCACCGGGGCGGGCGCCGGAGCCGGAGCGGCCGGAGCGGCAGCGGCGGGCGCAGGCGCCGGGGCGGCAGGGGCAGGCGCCGGGGCGGCGGGGGCGGCCGGCGCGGGGGCCGGAGCCGGAGCCGCGGGGGCGGCCGGCGCGGGCGCGGGAGCAGCCGGGGCCGGGGCCGGGGCGGCGGGCGCGGGCGCCGGGGCGGCGGCCGGGGCGGCACCGGGAGCGCCGATGACGGCCAGCTTGGCGCCGACCTCGGCGGTCTCGTCCTCGCCGACCACGATCTCCAGCAGCACACCGGAGGTGGGCGCCGGGATCTCGGTGTCGACCTTGTCCGTGGAGACCTCCAGCAGCGGCTCATCGGCCTCGACGCTGTCGCCGACCTCCTTGAGCCAGCGGGTGACGGTGCCCTCGGTGACGGACTCGCCGAGCGCGGGCAGGACCACGTCGGTGCCCTCGGCGGAACCGGCGCCGGCGGCGGCCTCGGCGGTCGGGGCGGGCGCGGGCGCGGCCTGCTCGGTGGAGGGCGCGGCAGCGGCGGGCTCGGGGGCCGGGGCCGGAGCCTCCTCGGCGGCCGGGGCGGGGGCGGCGGCGGGCGCGCCCGTGCCGTCGTCGATCACGGCCAGCTCGGCGCCGACCTCGACCGTCTCGTCCTCGGCGACCTTGATGGACGCGAGGACACCGGCGGCGGGGGAGGGGATCTCGGTGTCGACCTTGTCGGTCGAGACCTCGAGCAGCGGCTCGTCGGCCTCGACACGCTCACCCTCGGCCTTCAGCCAGCGGGTGACGGTGCCCTCGGTGACGCTCTCGCCGAGCGCCGGAAGGGTTACGGAAACCGCCATGGTTTCGGTTGCTCCTTAACGAATTGCGGAAGTCTGGATCGTCGCTTCGACGGGGTTCGACCGAGGGTCAGTCGTGCGAGTGCAGCGGCTTGCCCGCGAGGGCCAGGTGGGCCTCGCCGAGCGCCTCGTTCTGCGTCGGGTGGGCGTGGATGAGCTGGGCGACCTCGGCGGGGAGGGCCTCCCAGTTGTAGATCAGCTGGGCCTCGCCGACCTGCTCGCCCATGCGGTCGCCGACCATGTGGACGCCGACCACGGCACCGTCCTTGACCTGGACGAGCTTGATCTCGCCCGCGGTCTGCAGGATCTTGCTCTTGCCGTTGCCCGCGAGGTTGTACTTCAGAGCGACGACCTTGTCCGCGCCGTAGATCTCCTTGGCCTTGGCCTCGGTGATGCCCACGGAGGCGACCTCCGGGTGGCAGTACGTCACCCGCGGGACGCCGTCGTAGTCGATCGGGACGGTCTTCAGACCGGCCAGCCGCTCCGCCACCAGGATGCCCTCGGCGAAGCCGACATGCGCGAGCTGGAGCGTCGGGACCAGGTCACCGACGGCGGAGATGGTCGGCACGTTCGTCCGCATGTACTCGTCGACGAGGACGTAGCCGCGGTCCATGGCGACCCCGGCCTCCTCGTAGCCCAGGCCCTGCGAGACCGGGCCGCGGCCGACGGCGACCAGCAGCACCTCGGCCTCGAACTCCTTGCCGTCGGCGAGGGTGACCTTGACACCGTCCTGGGTGTACTCGGCCTTCGAGAAGAAGGTGCCCAGGTTGAACTTGATGCCGCGCTTGCGGAACGCGCGCTCAAGAAGCTTGGAGGAGTTCTCGTCCTCGACGGGGACGAGGTGCTTCAGGCCCTCGATGACGGTCACGTCGGAGCCGAAGGACTTCCACGCCGAGGCGAACTCGACGCCGATGACACCGCCGCCCAGGATGATCGCGGACTTCGGCACGCGGTCCAGGACCAGGGCGTGGTCGGAGGAGATGATCCGGTTGCCGTCGATCTCCAGGCCCGGCAGCGACTTCGGCACGGAGCCGGTCGCGAGGAGCACGTGGCGGCCCTGGACGCGCTGGCCGTTCACGTCGACGGAGGTGGGGGAGGACAGCCGGCCCTCACCCTCGATGTACGTGACCTTGCGGGAGGCGATCAGCCCCTGAAGGCCCTTGTACAGACCGGAGATGACACCGTCCTTGTACTTGTGGACGGCCGGTACGTCGATGCCCTCGAAGGTGGCCTTCACACCGAACTGCTCGCTCTCGCGGGCCTGGTCGGCGATCTCGCCCGCGTGCAGCAGGGCCTTGGTGGGAATGCATCCCCGGTGCAGGCAGGTGCCGCCGACCTTGTCCTTCTCGATCAGGGCGACGTCCAGGCCCAGCTGCGCCCCGCGCAGGGCCGCGGCGTAACCACCGCTACCACCGCCGAGGATCACTAGGTCGAAAACGGTGCTGGCGTCGTTCGCCACGTCACGTCCTCCATGCATGTGCGCCGTACGCCGGTCTCCAGTGACCGGGCGGCGGCTGGTGTCCGGCCGCTCTTCTTCGGCCCTGTGGTGGGGGCCCTGTCCTGCCGTGCCCCATCTTCGCACTTGTCGGGAGGGAACGAGACGCCGGGCCGGGGTGTGAGACACCACACGCTCACTTGTGAACCGGGCCGGGAATCCGGGGAACCCGAAGGGGCGCGGACGGCCGCGCGACCGGCAGCAGCCGGCCCGCGGTCGCCCGCGCCCCCGGGTGTCGCTCAGCCGCCGGGCGTCAGCCCAGGTCACCCGCGGCGGCCCGCTCGGCCAGCCGCACCAGCGTGCGCACCGCGGAGCCCGTACCGCCCTTCGGCGTGTAGCCGAAGGGGCCGCCCTCGTTGAAGGCCGGCCCCGCGATGTCGAGGTGCGCCCACGTGATGCCCTCGCCCACGAACTCCTTCAGGAACAGACCGGCGACGAGCCCGCCGCCGTAGCGCTCACCCATGTTCGCGATATCGGCGGTGGGGGAGTCCATGCCCTTGCGCAGGTGGTCCGGGAGCGGCATCGGCCAGGCGGCCTCGCCGACCTCCTCGGCCGCCTCGTGCACCACGGAGCGGAACGCGTCGTCGTTGGCCATGATGCCGAACGTCCGGTTGCCCAGCGCCAGCATCATCGCCCCGGTCAGCGTCGCCACGTCGACGATCGCGTCCGGCGCGTCCTCCGACGCCTTGGCGATCGCGTCGGCCAGCACCAGCCGGCCCTCGGCGTCGGTGTTCAGCACCTCCACCGTCTTGCCGCTGTACATGCGCAGCACGTCACCCGGCCGGGTGGCGGTGCCGGACGGCATGTTCTCGGCGAGGGCCAGCCAGCCGGTGACGTTGACCTCCAGACCGAGGCGCGCGGCGGCGACGACCGCGGCGAACACGGCGGCGGCACCGCTCATGTCGCACTTCATCGTCTCGTTGTGCCCGGCGGGCTTGAGGGAGATGCCGCCCGAGTCGTAGGTGATGCCCTTGCCGACGAACGCCAGGTGCTTGGTGGCCTTCGCGTGGGTGTAGGTCAGCTGCACCAGCCGGGGGGTGGCGGCGGAGCCCGCGCCGACGCCGAGGATGCCGCCGTAGCCGCCCTTGGCGAGCGCCTTCTCGTCGAGCACGGTCACCTTGATGCCGTGTTCCTTGCCCGCGCCCTGCGCGATCGCGGCGAACGCCGCCGGGTCGAGGTCGTTCGGCGGGGTGTTGATCAGGTCGCGGGCGCGGTTCAGTTCCTCGGAGACCGCGACGGCGCGCTCGGCGGCGGCCTTGTGGGCGCGGTCGCGCGGCTTGGCGCCGAGCAGGGCCACCTCGGCGAGCGGGCCCTTCGCGGCCTTCGCCTTGGCGGCGTCCTTGGCCTGACGGCCGTTCTCCTTGTAGGTGTCGAACGAGTACGCGCCGAGCAGCGCGCCCTCGGCGACGGCACCCACGGCGTCGGTGTCGGCGAGCGGCAGGGCGAACGCCGCCTTCTTCGAGCCGGCCAGGGCGCGGGCCGCGGCACCGGCCGCCCGGCGCAGCGTCTCCGCGCCGAACGAGCCGTCCGTGTCGGGCTGCGCTCCCAGGCCCACCGCCACCACGAGCGGCGCCTTGAAGCCGGAGGGGGCGGGCAGCTTCGTCACCTCGCCCTCGGCGCCCGAGGCGCCCAGGGTCTCCAGGAGGCCGGCCAGCCTGCCGTCGTACGCCTTGTCCACGGTCTCGGCACCCGGGGCAACGACCGGGCCCTTGGCGCCCTTCGCGACACCGACCACGATCGCGTCGGCGCGGAGGCCGGACGCGGCGGCGGTGCTGAGAGTGAGAGCAGTCACGGTGGTGAAATCTCGCTTCCGATTGAGTTCTGGGTAGCCGAACGGATGGGGTCGACGTGCCGGGCACGAGCCTAGGCCCTTGTTCGGTCCGTCGGATGTGGGGCGCGGGGCCGGCTCCGCACCGGCCGGCCGGACGGCGTTCGCTGCCACCAGCCTCCCTGACTTTCCGTCCCGCCCAAGCAGGGAGATCCCCATGACTTCGGGATAGGGGGAACCCTTGTCGCCCCGAGCCGTTGCCCCCCGCGGGCGGGTGTCGGTCGCGGCGGGTGTCGGCGCCCGCGCGGTGTCCGCGATCATCCTTGGGGTACCCCGCCGCCCGCCCTGGAGTCCTCGCGCATGAGACACGCCCCCGCCCGCAGCGCCCTGCTCACCCTGCTCCTGCTGGTCGGGGGTTGCGCCGCCGCCCCCGACGACGAGCCGGGCGGGAACACCGGCCCGGCGGCGGGCGACCGCTGGCGGCCGAAGCCCGGCACGGACTGGCAGTGGCAGCTGAGCGGGCGCCTGGACACCTCCGTCGACGTCCCCGTGTACGACATCGACGGCTTCGACCACTCCGCGGACACCGTCGCCGCGCTCCACGACGACGGCCGCAAGGTCATCTGCTACCTGTCCACCGGCGCCTGGGAGGACTGGCGCCCGGACGCCGACGCGTTCCCCCGGTCGGTGATCGGCGGGGGCAACGGCTGGGACGGGGAGCGCTGGCTCGACATCCGCCGTCTCGACGTCCTCGAACCGCTGATGGCCGCCCGGCTCGACATGTGCGTGGAGAAGGGCTTCGACGCGGTCGAGCCCGACAACATGGACGGCTACCGCAACCGGACCGGCTTCCCCCTGAAGGCCGCCGACCAGCTCCGCTACAACCGTCTCGTCGCCCGCCTCGCCCACGAACGGGGCCTGGCGGTGGGCCTGAAGAACGACCTCGACCAGATCCCCGCCCTCGTCGACGACTTCGACTTCGCGGTCAACGAACAGTGCGCCCAGTACGAGGAGTGCGACACCCTCACCCCCTTCGTCGACGCGGGCAAGGCCGTCTTCCACGTCGAGTACGAGAGGGAGACGGGCGACTTCTGCCCCGAGTCACGGCGGCTGGGGCTCAGTTCCCTGCAGAAGAAGTGGGAGCTGGGGCCGTGGCGGAAGGCCTGCTGAGCCGGGTGCGCGGCCGGCCGGCCACCGGTCCCGGGCTCACCCCAGGGTGAACACGACCAGTGCCGCCGTCGCCGCCGTCTCCGCGAGCCCTCCGAACACGTCGCCGGTCACCCCGCCGAACCGCCGGACGCAGTGCCGCAGCAGCGACTCGGCGGCGGCGATCCCGAGGACGACCGCGAGCACCGTACGGGCGAGGTCGTACGGCCCGAGGAGCGCGCCCGCGCCCGCCGCCGCGCACCCCACGACCGCGGCCACCAGCACCGCGCCCCGTACGGGCACCGCCCCCGCCACCGCCGCCCCCAGCCCCTCGGGCCGGGCGGCCGGGACGCCGGTGCGGGCGGCCAGGGTCAGGGCCAGCCGGGCGGTGGCCGCCGAGACGACGGCCGCGACCGTGCCGAGGGCCCAGGACTCCCCGTACGCCTCGGTGAGCGCGGCGACCTGGGCGAACAGGGCCAGCACGAGGGCGATGACGCCGAACGGCCCGATGTCCGACTGCTTCATGATCCGCAGCGCGTCCTCGGCGGGCCTGCCGCTGCCCAGCCCGTCGGCGGTGTCCGCGAGCCCGTCCAGATGCAGTCCCCGGGTGAGCACGGCGGGTACGGCGACCGCGGCCACGGCGGCGAGCAGCGGCCCCGCGCCCAGGAACAGCAGCAGCCCGCCGAGCGCCGCCGCGGCGGCGCCGACCACCAGTCCGGCGGCGGGCGCGCACAGCATCCCCACCCGCGCGGCGTCGCGGTCCCACCGGGACACCCGCACCGGCAGCACGGTCAGGGTGCCGAAGGCGAAGCGCAGGCCGTCGGAGAGGGTGGGCGCGGGAGCCGGGGTCGTGGACACCGGCGCAGGCTACCCGGCGCCCCGGACGGCGGGAACGGCGCCCGGGAGGCCGCGAGGGCCCGAACGGCAGCACTGCGCGGGGCGGCCGTGACGGATCGGAATAAAGTGCCCATATGGGTCACTGGTGGGAACGGAACATCATCGAGCCGGGCAAACTGCCGTTGCTCCTCGCGCTCACCGCGTTCGTCCTGACCTTCCTGATCACCCGTCTCATCACCCGTCTCATCCGGGCGGGCAAGGGCCCCTTCCGCAACATCAGCGGCAGCGGCGGCGTCCACATCCACCACGTCGTCCCCGGTGTCCTCCTCACCGTCGCCGGCGGCTTCGGCTCGGTGGCCTCCGACGGGCACGGCTTCGGCGCGCTGTTCTCCGCCGTGATCTTCGGCATGGGCGCCGGGCTGGTGCTGGACGAGTTCGCGCTGATCCTGCACCTCGACGACGTGTACTGGTCGGAGGAGGGCCGCAAGAGCGTCGAGGTCGTGGTGGTGACGGCGGCCCTGGTCGGCCTCGTCCTCAGCGGTTTCCTGCCGTTCGGCGTCAACGACCTCAGCGAGGCGGAACTCCAGGACCGTGGCGCCGCCATGCTCACCATCGGCACCAACTTCCTCGTCGCCCTGGTCGCCCTCAGCAAGGGCAAGGCCCGCACCGCGATCTTCGGGGTGATCATCCCGCTCGTCGCCGTCGTCGGAGCCGTCCGCCTGGCCCGCCCGACCTCCGCCTGGGCCCGCCGTTTCTACCGCCGCCGCCCGCGCGCCCGCGCCAGGGCCCTGCTGCGGTCCTACCACCACGACCGCCGCTGGTCGGGTCCGAGCCGCCGCTTTCAGGACTGGATCGGCGGCACCCCGGACCTGCCCTCCCCACCGCCCGCCCCCGACCGGGCGGAACGCCGCTGACGCACGGCCCGCAGCCCGCACAGCACCAGCACGGCCGCGATCGCCGCCAGGTGCTCCTTGCCCGCGAGGTTCTCCTTGACCAGCACCTCGACGATCATCGCCACGACGACCACGCCCGCCGTGGCGTACGCCCGCAGCCGCCACCCGAGGTAGACGGCGAGCCCCACCACCGCCGCCGACGGTCCGGTGTCGACGACCCGGGCATCCGAGCAGGGCAACCCCACGAGGGGCACGTCGGGGCCCAGCGCGACGCCCACGCGCGCGTACAGCGTGCCGGCCAGCGTCGCCAGGTACGCCACGGCCAGCGTCCGCCTCTTCCCGAGGCAGATCTCCGCGATCCCGAACACGAGCAGGATCTGCGCGAGCGCACCCCACACCGGCAGGTCCAGCGCCGGGACGAACAGGGAGAGCGGGGTGCGCAGCAGCGCCGCCCACAGCGGGTCCTCGGCCCGTACGGCGCCCACCTCCTCGATGAACCCGTAGCCCCAGGTCCGGCGGTGCACCAGGTGGACGACGGTCGCCAGGGCGACGGCGGTGACGGTCATCGGGACGGCCCGCAGCCGCCGGCGCGCCAGTGCCGGGCGCACGGCGGCGTACAACGGCCCCCACTCGGCGCGGGCCGCCCGCGTGACCCGGTTCATCCGCCGGCCCGTATCCGTGTCCGTCCTCGTCCCCATGTCCCGTGTGTCTGTTCCGTACGCCTCTTCCCGACGCGGGCGTCCGGCGCGTCCGTCGCCGGACGCCCGTGCTCCTACGCGGTCACCGGCGTGACTCAAGGTGTCTGCGGTGCAGCCACTTCGGCAGTCCCGGCGCCTCCAGGAAGCCCTCCGCGCGGGCCGCGGCGACGGCGATGCGCGGCAGGTCCGCGCTCTTCTCGAAGAGCAGGAACCGCGGCTCCCAGACGGGCCGGTACTTGGCGTTGGCCCGGTACAGCGACTCGATCTGCCACCAGCGGGAGAAGAAGCCGAGCAGCGACCGCCACAGCCGCAGGACCGGACCCGCGCCGAGGCGCGCGCCACGTTCGAAGACCGAGCGGAACATCGCGAAGTTCAGTGAGACCTGCGTGATCCCGATCTCCTCGGCCCGCTGGAGGAGCTCGATGACCATGAACTCCATCAGCCCGTTGTCGGCGTCGCGGTCCCGTCGCATCAGGTCGAGGGAGAGCCCGTGCCGCCCCCACGGCACGAACGACAGCAGGGCCCGCAGCTCACCGTGCCCGTCGGCGCACTCCAGCATCACGCACTGCCCGTCCGCCGGGTCGCCGAGCCGTCCGAGCGCCATGCTGAACCCGCGCTCGGTGGCCCCGTCCCGCCAGTCGTCGGCCCGCCGCAGGAGAACGGCCATCTCGCCGTCCGGGATGTCCGCGTGCCGCCGGATCCGCACGGTGTACCCGGCCCGCCGGACCCGGTTGTACGCCTGCCGCACGCTCCGCATGGCCCGTCCGTCGAGGGTGAACTCGGCGGTCTCGACGACGGCCTCGTCCCCGAGTTCCAGTGCGTCGAGCCCGTGCCGCGCGTACACGGTGCCGGCCTCTTCCCCCGCGCCCATCACCGCCGGGATCCACCCGTGCACCCGTGCCTCGACCAGCCACGGCCCGATGGCACCGGGCCACGCCTCCGGGTCGCCGATCGGGTCGCCGGAGGCCAGCGAGACACCGCCCAGCACCCGGTAGGCGATGCCGGCCTTGCCCGTCGGCGACCAGAGGACGCTCTTCTCCCGCCGCAGCGCGAAGTACCCGAGGGAGTCCCGGTCGCCGTGCCGCTCCAGCAGGGCCCGCAGCCTGTCCTCGTCCTCCTCGGTGATCGGGTCGACGGCCCTGCGGGAGCGGAAGGCGGCGTAGAACACGGCGAGGACCAGCAGGGTGCTGAGCACGTTGATGGTGACGTCCACCCAGGTGGGGGCGGTGATCCCCGCGAAGTCGGAGTCGTCGGAGGCGACCGAGACCAGCCGCAGGGCCCCGTACGCCCAGCGGTCCCAGAACGTCGACAGGTGCTCGTCGGCCGACTCGTTGGTGACGGTGACGAGGAGCGCCGCGAGCAGCGAGCAGCCCAGCAGGCCGCCGATCGCGACGGCCGCCGCGAGTCGGGGGTTCGACCGGTCGCCCTTGGCGTAGAACTCCCGCCGCCCCACGACCAGGGACGCCACGAACGCCGCGGTCAGGGTGAGCGACACCCAGTTCTGCGGGTGCCGCCTGATGTCCTCGAAGGTCATCGCGAAGACGAACAGCAGCAGGAACAGCGTGCCCAGGACGATGTTCAGGATCCACGCGGCCCGCTTCCGGCGCCGCATGGTGATCGCCAGGAACGTGGTGAACACGCCGGTCGCGAACCCCGCCGTCAGCAGGTAGGGCGTGAAGTAGTCGTTCGTGTTGTGCCGCCGCAGGTCCTGCCCCAGCGACACCCACACGGCGCCCAGGAAGTTGACGCACGCGACGACCCGCAGGTACCAGACCGCGCCCCCGGCGGCCCGCCGGGAGGCGACACCACCCCCGGGCTGCGCGGGTGTCGAAACCGGGACATTGGTCATGTTCGGGATCTTAGGGGCGCTCGGCCGGTCACCCCCGGGCTCTGCAGTGCCCTTCGGGTGACCGGGCGGCCGGGTGACCGGGTGACCGAGGGTGCAGGGGAGCGGTTGATCGGGCCGGACCGGCGCGGCCGGGCGTGGCCCGGTGGTGCCGAGCCGGCCCTGCGTCGCGCCGGCCCTTGCTGCGTCGCGCCGGCCCTTGCGTCGCGCCCCCGGTGGCGGACGCGCGCCGGCGGTGGCTACGTCGCGTCGTACTCCTCCGCGAGGTTCTTCTCCTCGGCCCCGCTGTCGCCGGCCGTCTTCTCCGGCTCCGCCGGCTCCCGCTCCGGCAGCTCCGCGGCCAGCGCCGCCGCGGCCTGCACCAGGGGCAGCGCGAGCAGCGCCCCCGCGCCCTCCCCGATCCTCACCCCGTGGTCCAGCAGCGGCTCGATCGCCATCCGGTCCAGCGCCTTGGCCTGCGCCGGCTCGCCGCTGCTCTGCCCGGCGAGCCACCAGTCCGGCGCCCGGAAGGCCACCCGCTGGGCGACCAGGGCGCACGCCGCGGACACCACTCCGTCGAGGATCACCGGCATCTTCCGCACCGCGCTCTGCAGCAGGAACCCGGTCATGGCCGCGAGATCGGCCCCGCCGACCGTCGCCAGCAGCTGCAACTGCTCCCCGAGCACGGGCCGGGCCCGCCGCAGGGCGTCCCGTACGGCCGCGCACTTGCGCATCCACGCCAGGTCGTCGATCGCCCGGCCGCCCCGCCCGGTCACCACCGACGCGTCGGTCCCGCACAGCGCGGCGACGAGGACGGCCGCGGCCGTGGTCCCGCCGACGCTGAGGTCCCCGAGCACGACCAGATCCGTCCCGGAGTCGGCCTCCTCGTCCGCGACGGCGACGCCCGCCCGGAACGCGGCCTCCGCCTGCTGGAGGGTCAGCGCGTCCTCGATGTCGATGCGGCCGGAGCCGCGCCGCACCCGGTGCCGTACGACGTCCTCGGGCAGCGAGCCTGGGTCGCAGTCCAGCGCCAGGTCGACCACCCGGACCGGCACGTCGAGCCGCCGGGCCAGCACCGCCACCGGGCTGCTGCCGTCGAGCACGCCCCGCACCAACTGGTCCGCCGTGCCCGCGGGCCGGGCGGAGACGCCCAGTTCGGCGACGCCGTGGTCGCCCGCGAACAGCACCACGCGGGCCCGGCCGATCGGCCGCACCGGCACGGCGGACTGCGCCGCCGCCAGCCACTCGCCGAGGTCGTCCAACCGGCCCAGCGCCCCGGGCGGCACGATCTGCCTCTCTCGCCGCGCCTCGGCGTCGCGGCGCACCCCGCCGTCGGGGCGCTCGATCAGATCGGTGAAGTCGTCGAGATTAAGCGAGCTCATTCGCCGAACAGTACCGGCAGCGATCGAACACGACCGCGCCATACCGGAACCCACCGCACACGAACCCACCCCGCCGCACCCGCGCTGCCGCGCCCGGACCGCTGCGCCCGGATTGCTGCGCCTGAATTGCTGCGCCCGGACCGCTGCGCCCGGATTGCCGCGCCCGGATTGCCGCGCCCGGATTGCCGCGCCCGCGTTGCTGCGCCCGCCCCGCCCCGCCCCGTCGCGCCCGCCCCGCCGCACCCGGACCGCCGTGCTCATCGCCCCGTCGCCCCCGTCACCGGCTCCCCGTCCGCGGGGTCGCCCCGGTGCCTCACCCCGCCGTGGGCACGTCGTTGCGCCCAGGACCGCGATCGGCTACGTACCGTTTTGGGGCGAATGCAGGCATATTCACGCACCCTTCCTCGTCCTCAGGAGCCGTCATGCCCCCCACCCCCCGGCCGGACCCCGGCCCGCCCGTCCCGGCTGCCGACCCCTTCCACGAAGAGCGCCGGGACGACTGCCCCTGGTGCGGATCGCGGTGGCTGCGCACCCGGCTGCGGGTGCCGGAGCGGCCCCGGCCCACACCGGGAACCTTCGTGGTGGACGAGTGCCGGGACTGCTCCCACGCCTTCCGGAACCCCCGGCCCACCGGCGACGCGCCGCTCCTTCGCCCCCACCGCCGCCCCGCCGAGGAGTACGGCGGCTCCGATCTCGCCGGCCGGCTGCGCCGCCTGCACCACCGCACCGCCGCCCGCGCGATGCTGCCGTACCCCGAGCCGGAGAGCTGGCTCGACGTCGGCACCGGGCACGGCCACTTCCCGGAGGTCGCGCGCGAGGTGCACCCGTACACCGCGTTCGACGGCGTCGACCCGACCCCGCGCGTCGAAGCCGCGCGGGCGGCCGGGCGGATCGAGGAGGCGTACCAGGGCCTCCTCGCCGACCCGGAGATCACCGCCCGGCTGCGCGCCCGCTACGACGTGGTCAGCATGGTCCACCACCTGGAGCACACCGCCGACCCCCGCGCGGAACTCCGCGCCGCCCGCACGGTCCTGCGCCCCGGTGGCCACCTCCTCGTCGACGTCGCGGCCCCCGCCCGCCCGTTCGGCACCCTGCCCCCGGGCCTCCGGTGGCCGGGCAGGGCGTACGACCGGCCCCGCCCGCTCCATCTGATCCCCCTGCGCAACCTCCTCGCCGAACTGCGGTCGCTGGGCTACGAGGTGGTCGCCACCCGCATCTGCGCCCCCTTCCCGCCCCGCGCGCACCGGATTGTCGCGCGCCGCACCGAACTTCCACCCGCCCCCGTGGCCCCGCCGCCCGACCCTCAGCCCCGCAGTGACAGCGCCTGACCCGCCACGACCAGCAGCACGTGCTCGCACTCCGTCGCGAACGCCGTGTTCAGCCGCCCGAGTTCGTCCCGGTAGCGGCGCCCGGAGGCGGTGGCCGGCACGATCCCCGACCCGACCTCGTTGGAGACGGCGACGACGGTCCGACGGGTCCGCCGCACGGCCTCCGCCAGCTCGGTCACCCGCGCCCGGAGCGCGCGTTCCCCACCGCCCGCCCACTCCGCGTCGTCCCACGCCCCCACCTCGTCCATGACGTCGGTCAGCCACAGGGACAGGCAGTCGATGAGCAGCGGCGGCCCGTCCTCGTCCTTCAGCAGGGGGACGAGGTCGCAGGTCTCGACGGTGCGCCAGGAACCGGGCCGCCGCTCCCGGTGCGCGGTGACCCGCGCCGCCCACTCGCCGTCCCCGTCGCGCGTGCCGCCCGTCGCCACGTACAGCACGTCCGGGAACGCCTCCAGCCGCCGCTCCGCCTCGACGGACTTCCCGGACCGCGCCCCGCCCAGTACGAGCGTGCGGCGCGGCACGTCCGGCACGTCCTCGTAGGCGCCCACCGCCAGCGTCGTCCCGTCCGGCACGGCGCGCGCGCCCGCCGCCGCGAGCCGGCGCGGCAACTCCCCGCCCGGCGGCACGTCGTGGTCCAGGTGGACGGCGACGACATCGGTGGTCGGCCCCACGGCGCCCGCCGCCCGCAGCCGCGCCAGCGCGTCCGGGCGCCCCAGGACGTCGGCGAGCACCATGTCGTACGGCTCCACCGCCTCCCCCTCCAGCCCGGCGGGCGCGCTCCCCGGCGGCAGATACAGCAGCCGCTGCCCGCCCGGCCCGGTCACCGCGTACCCGGTGCCCGGCGAGTCCAGCGGCTGCGCCCGCACCCGGTGCCCGGTCAGCAGCGCCAGTTCCCGCCCGTCCGGCACCCGCCCCGGCTGCGGCAGCCCCGCCGGCACCTCCACGGCGGGCCCGGCCTGCGGATGCGACAGCAGCACCTGCCGTACGCCGGTCAGCGAGCGCCCGGCGCGCGCGGCCGCGAGGGCGGCGCCGGGCGTGAGGTCGAGCAGCAGCGCGCCGTCCACGAGCAGCGCGGTCGCCCCGCGCGCGGCATCGCCGAGCGCGGTCGCGCACGTCGCGCAGGGACAGTCGGGGCGGGGCAGGCCCGCGGGGGCGCCGGTGCCGAGCAGTGTCAGTTCCACGCCCCGATCTTCCCGCGTCCCGGTGAACACCCGCAGGTCTTGTGCGTCCGACTAGGCTCAGGGGGAACCGGATCTTGCCCGGCGCCGGTGAGCGGTGCCGGGCCGGTACTTACGGAGGCTCACATGGCGGCATGGACGTGGCGGTTCGAGAAGGCCGACGGGACGGAGGTCCAGCCCGCGGTCCAGCCCGAGGAGTTCACGACCCAGGGGGATGCCGAGTCATGGATCGGCGAACAGTGGAAGGCCCTCCTCGAGGGCGGCGCCGACCAGGTCCGCCTCTTCGAGGACACGACTGAGATCTACGGTCCGATGAGCCTGCACGCACAGGAGGCCTGACAGCCCGGCGCACCTCCGCGCCCCCGCGCCCCTCGCCGGGGCGCGGGGGCGCGCTCGAACGACCACGGCGCAGCCGCGCAGGCCGGGCACCGCGCCCCGGGCGCGATCCGGACGTCAGGTCCTAGCCGCGCACCCCGCACAGGTGCAGCAGCGCCGCGACCTGCCGATAAGGGTCCGTGCGCCCGGCCCGTTCCTCCGCGGCGAGCAGCGCCTCCAGGGCCTGTGGGCTCTCCGGCACCACCGCGTCGTCGGCCGCGAGGTCCGTGAAGACCCGCACCCCGTACCAGGCGCGCAGTGGCGCCCCGATCCCCCCGAGCGTGTCCGTCAGCGCGTCCCGCCGGTCCGCCCGGACGTCGAGCCCCAGCCGGTTCCGGTACGCGGTCGTGTCGAACGCCGCCAGCGCGCCGGCCCAGTCCCCGGCGAGTCCCGCCCGCATCGCGAGCGCGTCGCCGTTGCGCACCAGCAGCGACAGCAGCCCTCCTGGCGCCAGCATCCGGGCCAGCCCCGCCAGCAGGGCGTCCGGCTCCTCGACGTACATCAGCACGCCATGGCAGAGCACCACGTCGAAGCCGCCCGGCAGGAAGTGCACACCGGTGTCCCGGCCGTCCCCCTCGACGATGCGCATCCGGCCGCGAATGCCCTCGGGCTCCGCCGCCAGCGCCTGGCGCGCCACGGCGATCAGCCGCGGCTCACGCTCGATCCCGGTCACCTCGTGCCCGGCCCGCGCCAGCCGCAGCGCCTGCGTGCCCTGCCCCATCCCGACGTCGAGCACCCGCAGCCGCTGCCCCACCGGGAAACGGGCGGCTATCTGCTCGTCGACCTGGCGGGCCACCAGCTCCTGTCGTACGACCTCACGCAGCGTCCCCAGCCGGTTGAGCCAGGCCTCGGCGGCGTCCCCGGAGAAAGCCGTCGTGCTCAGGGCCGCTCTCCGCGCTTGACCTGCGGCTTCGGCAACCTCAGGCGACGCATCTGCAGGGTGCGCATCAGGGCGTAGGCGACGACGCCCTTCTTGTTCTGGTCGGGGTAGCGGGTGTTCAGCTGCTTCTTCAGGCGGATCGCGAGACCGACCGAGTCGACCACGATCAGGATGATCACGAACAGCCACAGCAGCAGCGCGATGTTCTGCAGCGCCGGCACCCGCACCATGCTCAGCACGAGGATGAGGACGGCCAGCGGCAGGAAGAACTCGGCGATGTGGAAGCGCGAGTCCACGTAGTCGCGGGCGAACCGGCGGACCGGGCCCTTGTCCCGGGCGGGCAGATAGCGCTCGTCGCCGGTTGCCAGCGCCTGGCGCTGCTTCTCCAGCGCGGCGCGCCGCTCGTCACGGGAACGCTTGGCTGCCTCCTTGCGCGTCGTCGGCGTGTTGGCGACGCTGCGACGCTGGGACTGGGCCTCACTCCGCTTCGGAGTGGGCCGCCCCTTGGGGGCCTGCGGGTCACGGGTCTGCTTGGAGTCGGTCACCGACGCCTTCTCGGCGACCGCTTCCTTCTCGCTCTTGGCGCGGCTACGAAACACAAAACCCAAGGGTACGGGGTGCCGGGGCATGGACCCCAGCGCCGTGGGGAACGATCCGGCAACACCCGGCGTCTGTGCTGGGGACAGAACGGGACCGAAAGTGGACCGGGGAACCGGGGAAGACGGGAACGGGGGAGGTGCGGTGCGGATCCGTCCGTGCGGGAGCTGAGGAAAACCCGGGGTCCGCCCGTACTGGACCCCGGGGGCCACCTACTCCCTACGCCGGATCGGAGCCGTCCACAGTCGTCCTTGGGGAGGAGCGCATCCGCCCCCGAACAGTGCGGTAATGGATGTAGGGCCCGTACTGTGGGTTCTGTCGAGAGACCGGTGAGCTGGAGTCCGTCAGAAGGGGGCGCGCGAAGCCCATGAGCGGTGTCATGAAGCGTATGGGGATGATCTTCCGCGCGAAGGCGAACAAGGCCCTTGACCGGGCCGAGGACCCGCGCGAGACCCTCGATTACTCGTATCAGAAGCAGCTGGAGCTGCTCCAGAAGGTGCGGCGCGGTGTGGCCGACGTGGCCACGTCCCGCAAGCGCCTGGAACTCCAGCTCAACCAGCTCCAGTCCCAGTCCTCCAAGCTGGAGGACCAGGGCCGCAAGGCGCTCGCGCTGGGCCGCGAGGACCTGGCCCGCGAGGCGCTCTCCCGGCGTGCCGCGCTCCAGCAGCAGGTGACGGACCTGGAGACCCAGCACTCCACCCTCCAGGGCGAGGAGGAGAAGCTGACACTCGCCGCGCAGCGGCTCCAGGCCAAGGTCGACGCCTTCCGCACGAAGAAGGAGACGATCAAGGCCACCTACACCGCGGCCCAGGCCCAGACCCGGATCGGGGAGGCGTTCTCCGGCATCTCCGAGGAGATGGGCGACGTCGGTCTCGCCATCCAGCGCGCCGAGGACAAGACGGCGCAGCTCCAGGCCCGCGCCGGTGCCATCGACGAACTGCTCGCCTCCGGTGCCCTCGACGACCCGTCCGGTATGCACAAGGACGACATCCAGGCCGAGCTGGACCGCCTCTCCGGCGGGACGGACGTCGAGCTGGAGCTCCAGCGCATGAAGGCGGAGCTGGCGGGAGGCACGTCCGGGCAGCAGCAGGCCATCGAGGGCGGCCAGGGCTCCGCCCAGCAGCAGTCCCAGCGCCAGGACACCCCGCGCTTCGACAAGCAGTAGTCATCCCACGCAGTCCCGTGCCTGAGGAGGGCGACATGATCGTACGGATCATGGGGGAGGGGCAGGTGGAGCTGGCCGACAGCCACTTCGCCGAGCTGAACAAGCTGGACGACGAACTACTGGCCGAGATGGAGAGCGGCGACGGCCCCGGCTTCCGCCGCACCCTCCACGCCCTGCTGTCCAGGGTCAGGGAACTGGGCACCGCCCTGCCCGACGCTTCGCTGGAGCCCTCGGAACTGATCCTCCCGTCCCCCGACGCGACCCTGGAGGACGTCAGGGAGATGCTGAGTGACGACGGCCTGATCCCGGGCTAGGCCGTGTCGCGAAAGTCCCGTCTGCCCGGCGGCGTCCGGCACGCACGCTCGCCGCGTTGTCGGGATCGCCCCGATACCACCAGTGCCGGGGCGACCCTCCGCGGTGCGATCGCACGCACCGGACGCCGCTGGGCCTGCCCTTCGGGCAGACGACGCCACTTTCGGAACACGCTCTAGCCCACGGCCACGGGGGTGAAGGGGGCGCAGTCCTCCTTCAGGGGCGCCGGGGCACTGCGCGACGAGCCCTCACCGCCCCGCACCCGCCGACGCACCCGCCCTCCCGAGCCGGACGCCGCCCCGGCGGGGGCGAACCCACGGCCACCGCCTGGGGTGAACCCGTGGCTACCGCCCCCCGCAGGCGCCCCGTACCGTAAACGTTCGTGAGCACTCTCCCGCGCACCAGGACCTGGCTGACGGCGCACCCCCTCGCGCTGGACGCGGCCCTCGCACTCGGTGTCCTGACCTGCATGCTCGCCGGCTCCTTCGTCGACCCCCACGCCGAGCACCCCGACAAGTGGGGCACCCGCACCCCCGACGCCGTCGGCGTCACCCTCATGGTGCTCGCCGCCGCGGCCCTCGTCGCCCGCCGCCGCTCCCCCCTGCCCGTCCTGGCGGCGACCTCCGCGCTCACCCTCACCGAACTCGTCACCGGCGACCCCCGCGCCCCCGTCGCGATGGCCGCCGTCATCGCCCTCTACACCGTCGCCTCCGCCACCGACCGCCCCACCACCTGGCGCGTCGGCCTCCTCACCATGACCGTCCTGACGGCCACGGCCATGCTCGTCGGCCCCGCCCCCTGGTACGACCAGGAGAACATCGGCATCTTCGCCTGGACCGGCATGGCCGCCACCGCGGGCGACGCGGTCCGCAGCCGCCGGGCCTTCGTGGCGGCGATCAGGGAACGCGCCGAACGCGCCGAACGCACCCGCGAGGAGGAGGCCCGCCGCCGGGTCGCCGAGGAACGCCTGCGGATCGCCCGCGACCTGCACGACGTCGTCGCCCACCACATCGCCCTCGTCAACGTCCAGGCCGGCGTCGCCGCGCACGTCATGGACAAGCGGCCCGACCAGGCCAAGGAGGCACTCGCCCACGTCCGTGAGGCCAGCCGCTCCGCGCTGGGCGAACTCCGCGCCACGGTCGGCCTGCTCCGCCAGTCCGGCGACCCCGAGGCCCCCACCGAACCCGCCCCCGGCCTGGCCAGGCTCGACGAACTCGTCGGCACCTTCCACAGCGCGGGCCTCGCCGTCGACGTGGTCCGCGCCGACGAGGACAGCACTCTGCCCGCCGCCGTCGACCTCGCCGCGTACCGGATCATCCAGGAAGCCCTCACCAATGTGCAGAAGCACGCGGGGACGCAGGCGAAGGCCGAGGTCAGCGTCGTCCGTGTGGGACCGAACGTGGAGGTCACGGTCCTCGACGACGGTGCCCGCGGCCCCGCCGTCCCCGGCTCCGGCGGCGCGGGCGGCGGACACGGCCTCCTCGGCATGCGGGAACGCGTCACCGCCCTCGGCGGCACCCTGACCACCGGCCCCCGCTACGGAGGCGGCTTCCGCGTCCATGCGATCCTGCCGCTCACCAGCCGCACGGTCCGCGCGGAAGCGCCCGCGCGACCCTGACCACCGCACCGGGGGCCCCGTATGACCATCCGCGTCCTGCTCGCCGACGACCAGGCCCTGCTGCGCAGCGCCTTCCGGGTGCTCGTGGACTCGGAACCGGACATGGAGGTCGTGGGGGAGGCGTCGGACGGCGCGGAGGCGGCCCGTCTGGCCAAGGAGGAGCGGGCCGACGTCGTCCTGATGGACATCCGCATGCCCGGTACCGACGGCCTCGCCGCCACCCGGATGATCAGCGCCGACCCGGAGCTGGCCCACGTCCGGGTCGTCATCCTCACCACCTTCGAGGTCGACGACTACGTCGTGCGGTCCCTGCGGGCCGGCGCCTCCGGCTTCCTCGGCAAGGGCGCCGAACCGGACGAGCTGCTCAACGCCATCCGGGTCGCCGCCGGCGGGGACGCGCTGCTGTCGCCGTCCGCGACCAAGGGCCTGATCGCCCGCTTCCTCGCGCAGTCGGACGACCCCGCCGCGGACGGCGACACCGACACCGCCCGCTCCGAACGCCTCGCCACCCTCACCGTCCGGGAGCGCGAGGTCCTCGTGCACGTCGCCGCGGGCCTGTCCAACGACGAGATCGCCGAGCGCCTCGAAGTGAGCCCGCTGACCGTGAAGACCCACGTCAACCGGGCCATGGCCAAGCTCGGCGCCCGCGACCGGGCCCAGCTGGTGGTCTTCGCGTACGAGTCGGGCCTGGTACGCCCGAGGGTGGAGTGAACCCCACCCCGTAGTACTGCGGCCGGAGTATGCGCGGGATAAGGAAATGGACCTGCGGAGCGACGGAACGGAGTCCTCCATGGCCCAGGGTGTGGGGTGAGCGCACAGCGCCGCTCGTTTTCCGCTCCTGCCACAAGAAAAGAGATCCGGTCACCCATGTCCTGGCTGTCTCGGTTCAGCCTCGCGCAACGGGCCCTCGTCGGTCTGGTGTCGATCATCGCGCTCGTCTTCGGGGCGATCGCGATACCCCAGCTCAAACAGCAACTGCTGCCCACCATCGAACTGCCGATGGTGTCCGTGCTCGCGCCGTACCAGGGCGCCTCCCCGGACGTGGTCGAGAAGCAGGTCGTCGAACCCATCGAGGACAGCCTCGAGTCCGTCGACGGCATCACGGGCGTCACATCCACCGCCAGCGAGGGCAACGCCCTGGTCATGGCGTCCTTCGACTACGGCCCCGGCACCGATCAGCTCGTCGCCGACGTGCAGCAGGCCGTCAACCGGGTCCGCGCGCGGCTCCCGGACGACGTGGACCCGCAGGTGATCGCCGGTTCGACGGACGACATGCCGACCGTCGTCCTCGCCGTCACCTCCGACCAGGACCAGCAGGCCCTCGCCGACCGGATCGACCGTACGGTCGTCCCCACGCTGGAGGCCATCGACGGCGTCGGCCAGGTCACCGTCGACGGCGTGCGCGACGTCCAGGTCACCGTCACCCCCGACGACGCGAAGCTCGCCAAGGCGGGCCTGACCACGATGGCCCTCTCCCAGGCACTCCAGGCCGGCGGCGTCACCATGCCCGCGGGCTCCTTCGACGAGGACGGCAGCAACCGCACCGTCCAGGTCGGCGGCGGCTACACCTCGCTCGGGCAGATCGAGGACCTGCGGGTGCGCGGCGAGGGCGGCGGGAAGCCCGTCCGGCTCGCCGACGTCGCCACCGTCAAGGAGGAGGAGGCCAGGGCCGTCTCCCTCACCCGGACCAACGGCGAGCCCAGCCTCGCGGTCATGGTCACCATGGACCGCGACGGCAGCGCGGTCGCGATCTCCGAGGCCGTCGAGGACAAGCTGGCCGACATGCGCCGGGACCTCGGGTCGGGCGCCACCGTCACCGTGGTCAGCGACCAGGGCCCGGCGGTCTCCAAGTCCATCGACGGCCTGACCACCGAGGGCGCGCTCGGTCTGCTCTTCGCGGTCCTCGTCATCCTGGTCTTCCTCGCGTCGGTCCGCTCCACCCTCGTCACGGCCGTGTCCATCCCGCTGTCGGTGGTCCTCGCCCTGATCGTGCTGTGGACCCGCGACCTCTCCCTCAACATGCTCACCCTCGGCGCCCTGACCATCGCCATCGGCCGCGTCGTCGACGACTCGATCGTGGTGCTGGAGAACATCAAGCGCCACCTCGGCTACGGCGAGGAGCGCCAGGAGGCCATCCTCAAGGCGGTCCGCGAGGTCGCCGGCGCGGTCACCTCCTCCACCCTGACGACGGTCGCGGTGTTCCTCCCGATCGGCCTCACCGGCGGCATGGTCGGCGAGTTGTTCGGCAGCTTCTCCCTGACGGTGACGGCAGCCCTGCTGGCCTCCCTGCTGGTCTCGCTGACGGTCGTCCCCGTCCTGTCGTACTGGTTCCTGCGCGCCCCCAAGGGCACGCCGGAGGACGCCGACGAGGCGCGCCGAAAGGCCGAGGAGAAGGAGGCCAGGAGCCGCCTCCAGCGCTTCTACGTGCCCGTCCTGCGCTTCGCGACCCGGCGCCGGCTCACCAGTGTGGTCATCGCGGTGGTCGTGCTGCTCGGCACGTTCGGCATGGCCCCGCTGCTGAAGACCAACTTCTTCGACCCGGGCGACCAGGAAGTCCTCAGCATCAAGCAGGAGCTGAAGCCCGGCACCAGCCTCGCCGCGACGGACGAGCAGACGAAGAAGGTCGAGAAGCTGCTCGCCGGCACCGACGGTGTGAAGGACTACCAGGTCACCATCGGCTCCTCCGGCTTCCTGGCGGCCTTCGGCGGCGGCACCGACTCCAACCAGGCCTCGTACAGCGTGATGCTGGAGGACTCGGCGACCGCCGAGGACGTCCAGGAGCGCATCGAGGACGGGCTGAAGGACCTGTCCGGCGTCGGTACGACGACCATCGCGGCCGGTGACGCCTTCGGCAGCCAGGACCTGAGCGTGGTCGTGAAGGCCGCCGACGCGGACGTCCTGCGCAAGGCGTCCGAGCAGGTCCGGGACGCGGTCGCCACGCTGGACAACGTCTCCGACGTCACCAGCGACCTCTCCCAGAGCGTGCCCCGCATCTCGGTCCGGGCCACCGACAAGGCCGCCGCGGCGGGCTTCGACGACCAGAGCCTCGGCGCCGCCGTCGCCCAGGCCGTCCGCGGGACGACCAGTGGCCGGGCGATCCTCGACGACACCGAGCGGGACATCGTCATCAAGTCGGCGAAGCCCGCCGACACGCTGGACGAGCTGAAGAAGCTGCGGCTCGGCCCGGTGAAGCTCGGCGACATCGCGGACGTCGAACTGGTGGACGGCCCCGTCTCCATGACCCGGATCGACGGCCAGCGGGCCGCCACGATCACCGCGAAGCCGAAGGGCGACAACACGGGCGCGGTCAGCGCGGACCTCACCGCCAAGCTGAACGGCCTGACGCTCCCCGCGGGCGCCACCGCCGACATCGGCGGTGTCTCCCAGGACCAGGACGAGGCGTTCGCCTCGCTGGGCCTGGCGATGCTCGCGGCGATCGCCATCGTCTTCATGCTGCTGGTGGCGACCTTCCGGTCCCTGGTCCAGCCGCTGATCCTGCTGGTGTCCATCCCGTTCGCCGCCACCGGCGCCATCGGACTGCTGATCGCGACCGGCACCCCGATGGGCGTCCCGGCGATGATCGGCATGCTGATGCTGATCGGCATCGTGGTCACCAACGCGATCGTGCTGATCGACCTGATCAACCAGTACCGGCGACAGGGCTACGGCACCGTCGAGGCGGTCATCGAGGGCGGCCGCCACCGCCTCCGCCCGATCCTGATGACGGCCCTGGCGACGATCTTCGCCCTGCTGCCCATGGCCCTGGGCATCACCGGCGAGGGCGGCTTCATCGCCCAGCCGCTGGCGGTGGTGGTGATCGGCGGTCTGATCACCTCGACCCTGCTCACCCTGCTGCTGGTCCCGACCCTCTACACGATGGTCGAGATCCGCAAGGAACGCCGGGCGAAGAAGAAGGCCCTCAAGCGCGCGGGCGCCCCGTCCGCCGCGACGGAGCCCCGCTCCGAGCAGACGGAGACCGCTGGGGTGTGACATCCCGTTCCCGGCGCGGCCGGGCACCGGACCTGACGCGGTCCGGTGCCCGGCCGCCGCGCTTCCCCGGGTTACGTATCCTGACGCTTCACGGCTTCACGGCTTCACGGCCTGCACTGGGCGCACGGGGGAGGTATGCGGGCGTGCCGCTGCACAGCGACGACCCGAGATCGGTCGGCGGCTACCGGCTGGTCGACCGGCTCGGCACCGGAGGCATGGGCGTCGTCTACCGGGCGAGAACCCGGTCGGGCCGCGAGGTCGCCGTGAAGGTGGTGCACGCCCAGTACGCCGAGGACGCCATCTTCCGCACCCGGTTCCGGCAGGAGATCGACGCCGTGCGCAGGGTCAGCGGGGCCTTCACGGCGTCCGTCGTGGACGCCGACCCGGAGGCCGTGCGCCCCTGGATGGCCACCCAGTACGTGCCCGGCTCCTCGCTCGCCCAGCGGATCCGCGACGGGGGCCCGCTGCGGGACGGCGAACTGCGCCGCCTGGCCCTCGGCCTGGTCGAGGCGCTCCGCGAGATCCACCGGGCCGGTGTCGTGCACCGCGACCTGAAGCCGGCGAACGTCCTGATCGCCGAGGACGGCCCCCGCGTCATCGACTTCGGCATCTCCCGCGCCGCCGAGAACCACACCCTGACCGAGACGGGCCAGATGATCGGCACTCCGCCGTTCATGTCGCCGGAACAGCTCACCGACGCCCGCACGGTAGGCCCCGCCTCGGACGTCTTCTCCCTCGGCAGCCTGCTGGTGTTCACCCTCACCGCCCGGGGGCCGTTCGACGCCGACGGCCCTTATCTGACGGCGTACCGGGTGGTTCACGACGAGCCCGTCCTGGACGAGGTGCCGCAGCCGCTGCGCCCCGTCCTGGAGCGGTGCCTGGCGAAGCACCCCGCCGACCGTCCCGGCCTCGACGAGCTGGCCGAGGCGTTCGCGGCCGTCCTGCCCGAGGGCGACCCGCAGGAGACCGCGACCGTGACGCCGGCCGCGGACGTCCCCGCGGTGGCCCGGCCCGGCCGCCGGCCGCGGCCCGTGCCGGCCGCGGCCGGCACCGTCGGCGCGCTGGTCCTCGGGCTGACGGCGTATCTGCTGGGGCCCGGTTGGGCGGAGAGCAGTGGGACGAAGCCCTCCGAACCGCCCCCCGCCAGTCGCTGGGTGTCGCCGCCCGACGGCTGGAAGCCCTGGCAGACGACGGTGTTCGAGACCGCGGCGTCCGGCGCCCGGAAGCCGCTGCAGCAGGACGACGGCGTCATGACGGGCAGCGACCCCGAGTGCGTGGTCGAGGGGGACGCCGTCTACTGCGGGGGCAGTGGGATCCTGCCGGTCCGGGTGGACGGCCGCACCGGCAGGACTCTGTGGCGTGCCGACACCGCACCGACCGGTACGGAGCGCAGCGCGTACTCCTCCTCCGTCCTCGGCGTCCGGGACGGCACGGTGCTGGTGCGCCAGACGCTCAGCTCGGGGGCCCCGGTCCAGGACCCCTCGTACCTCCTCGCCCTCGACGCCGGGACGGGCGAGCGGCTGTGGACCCGTGAGATCACCAACGTCGACATCCCCCTCGTGCTCGCCGGCGGCCTCGTCCTCGCCCCGGAGACCGGCGGCCGCACGGCGACGGCCCGGTCGCCGCGCACGGGTGCCGCGCGCTGGAGGGTGGAGTACCCCGCCGACCACTACTGCGAGCAGACCGCGGCGGCGGGCACGCGGCTGTACGTGTACTGCATCCCCGGCACCCGGGCGGCGCGGACCGCGATCGGCAGCGCCCTGCTCGTGGCGGTGGACACCACCGACGGATCGGCCCGGCGGCTGAAGGTCCCGCTCGACGCCACCGTCCTCGGGGAGGACGGCGGTCGGGTGGTCCTGGCGATGGAGCGGGCCCCCGACACCTCGACGGACAGCGGCTTCACCGCGTTCGTGCTCGTCGACCCGGACACCGGGGACCGCACCACCACCAAGCTGTCCGAGCCGTACGGGGGAAGGCCGGCGCCTGCCGACGGGAAGGTGCTGTTCACCGAGTCCAGCGGCCGGGTCACCGCCGTCTCCCCGCGGACCGGCAGGCGGCTGTGGCGGGTCAGGACCAGCCTGGAGAAGCCGGGCACCCCGGTGTACGACCGGCGCACGGGCACCGTCTACCTCGTCAGTTCCAGCGGCCGGATCGCGGCCCTCGACCAGCGCGAGGGCACCCGGCTCTGGGAGACGCTGCCCCGCACGGCGCCCGCCCACCTCGGCTCGTCCCGGCAGCGGGCCGGGCTCTACGGGGGCGCGCTGGTCGTGGCGATCTCCGACGGCACCCTCTGCTCACTGGACCCGGCCCACCCCGAGCGGAAACCCGCCACGGGGTGAGCGCGCGGTCCCGGTGGGCCCAGGGCGTGTGTCGAAAGTCCCGTCTGCCCGGCGGCGTCCGGCACGCACGCTCGCCGCGTCGTCGGGATCGCCCTGGTACCGCCAGGAATCGGGGCAAACCTCCGCCGTGCGGTCGCACGCACCGGACGCCGCCGGGCCTGCCCTCCGGGCAGACGACGCTCCTTTCGGAACACGCCCTACGGCAGCGCCAGCATCCGCTCCAGCGCCAGCTTCGCGAACGCCTCGGTCTCCTTGTCGACCTGGATCCGGTTGACGAGGGTGCCCTCCGCCAGCGACTCCAGCGTCCACACCAGGTGGGGCAGGTCGATGCGGTTCATGGTCGAGCAGAAGCAGACCGTCTTGTCGAGGAAGACGACCTCCTTGCCCTCCGGCGCGAAACGGTTCGCCAGTCGGCGTACGAGGTTCAGCTCGGTGCCGATGGCCCACTTGGAACCGGCGGGGGCCGCCTCCAGTGTCCTGATGATGTACTCGGTGGACCCGACGTGGTCCGCCGCCGCCACGACCTCGTGCTTGCACTCGGGGTGGACGAGGACGTTGACCCCGGGTATGCGGGCGCGCACGTCGTTCACGGAGTCCAGGCTGAAGCGGCCGTGCACCGAGCAGTGGCCCCGCCACAGGATCATCTTCGCGGCCCGCAGCTGCTCGACCGTGACGCCGCCGCCCGGCTTGTGCGGGTTGTAGACGACGCAGTCCTCCAGCGACATGCCCATGTCCCGCACGGCGGTGTTGCGGCCCAGGTGCTGGTCGGGCAGGAACAGCACCTTCTCACCCTGCTCGAAGGCCCAGTCCAGGGCCCGCTTCGCGTTCGACGAGGTGCAGATGAGCCCGCCGTGCTTGCCCGTGAACGCCTTGATGTCGGCGGAGGAGTTCATGTACGACACCGGCACGACCTGCTCGGCCACCCCGGCCTCGGTCAGCACGTCCCAGCACTCGGCGACCTGCTCGGCGGTGGCCATGTCGGCCATCGAGCACCCGGCGGCGAGGTCGGGCAGGACCACCTTCTGGTCGTCGGAGGTCAGGATGTCCGCCGACTCGGCCATGAAGTGCACACCGCAGAAGACGATGTACTCCGCCTCGGGCCGCGCCGCCGCGTCCCGGGCCAGCTTGAAGGAGTCGCCCGTGACGTCCGCGAACTGGATGACCTCGTCGCGCTGGTAGTGGTGGCCGAGCACGAAGACCTTGTCGCCGAGCTTCGCCTTGGCCGCCCGGGCGCGCTCCACCAGGTCGGGGTCGGAGGGGGAGGGGAGGTCGCCGGGGCAGTCGACACCGCGCTCGCTCCTCGGGTCGGCCTCGCGGCCGAGCAGCAGCAGGGCGAGGGGCGTCGGCTGTACGTCGAGCTCCGGGGTCTGGGCGGTGGTCACGACACGCACCCTTTCTGTTCTGCGGCTCGCCGGCCCGGGGGAGCCGGCGGGACATGCGGGCTAGCCTTTTCGTCGAAATGACGCTATCTATCATAACCGCTTCACGTCACGTTGACGATGCCCATAGCGTCGATGTGACATGAATCCCGGTGGCCGGACCGGACGGCTGTGCTGCGGCCGGTGCCCACCGCGCGGGCCATGTGCGAGCATGAAGAAGGACGCGGTGGAAACCCGCTCGCCCCGGACGGAATGAATCCGGGACCCCGGCGGTTGCACTCGTCGGCAAGCAGTCTCCGTACAACCCGGGAGAGATGTAGATGTCCGTATCGGACGAGACCACCACCGTCACCGACGGCATCATCCTGACCGACGCCGCCGCGGCCAAGGTCAAGGCCCTGCTCGACCAGGAAGGCCGTGACGACCTGTCGCTGCGCGTCGCCGTCCAGCCCGGCGGCTGCTCCGGCCTGCGCTACCAGCTCTTCTTCGACGAGCGCTCGCTCGACGGTGACGTGGTCAAGGACTTCGACGGTGTGAAGGTCACCACCGACCGCATGAGCGCCCCCTACCTGGGCGGCGCCACCATCGACTTCGTCGACACCATCGAGAAGCAGGGCTTCACCATCGACAACCCGAACGCCACCGGCTCCTGCGCCTGCGGCGACTCCTTCAGCTGAGCACCCCCGCACGCCCGCACGGCGCGCGCCGAGCACGACGAAGGCGGCGCCCCCTTCCGAGGGGGCGCCGCCTTCGTCCGTTGCCGGCGCGGTGCGGCCCTACCGCGGCTGCATCTCCTGGACCTTGCCCTCGGGGATCTCCTCGCCGCCCGGCCCGACCACCTCGCGGACGCCCAGCGGCTCGTCCAGCCGCACGGTGCGCTCCATCGCCTTGGCGATCATGACGCAGACCCTGCCGGGCTGGGAGGTGCCGGTCACGGTGACCGTCACCTCGCCCGACTCCTCGGTCGCGGTGGCCTCGTACGTGCTGCACACCCCGCCCCAGAAGCTGACGGTCAGCTCCCGGCCGTCGACGGTGTAGCCCTGGACCGGGACGTTCCGCGACGCCGGGTCGGCCGGCGGCCGGTCACCGGGGACGTTCGGGTCCTCGGGCCCCTCGGTCGGCTCCCCCCGCGACGCGGAGGGGACCAGGTACCTCGGGTCGACGGCCGGGTGCGTCACCGTGAAGCCGGCCGCGGCCTTCTGCGGCCGCACCTCGAACAGCCAGGACGGCACCAGCGCCGGCCGGCCGCCGACCTGGTGGGAGGCCAGCCCGAACACCGCGCCCACCACCGGCACCGGCAGGGACCGCGACGGCGACGGCGCGACCTCCTCGCGGGCGGGACCCGCGCCCTTCTCCGAGTCGTTCAGCAGCTTCAGGGCCCGCTCCGCGTCGACCACCGGGTACGTGTCGCCCTTCACGGGCGCCTTCACCTGGCCGCTGCCGCCGACCACCGTGCCGTCGCCGCCCACCTGGAGGTTGGTCGCCCAGCCGTATGTGGGCAGCCCGCCGACCTCCGGGTCGGCGTTCACCACGCGGACGGTGCCGAGGAGCTGGGACACGTCGAGCTTGGCGTCGTCCTGGCCGACGGCCTTGAGGATCGGCGCCGCCGCCTTCCGCGCCGCCGCCTCGCCCACCGGGTCGGCGCCGCCGCCCGACGGCTCGACGGCGCAGACGTCCACCTTCCGGCAGTTGTCGGTGCCGGGCGTGAACCGGCTGAACGTCCAGGCGCCCGGCGCCTGCCTGCCGACGTTCAGGGTGGGGCCCGACCCGTCGCCCGTGGTGCCGACCCGCCAGTTCTCGCCCTCGGCTCGCGGCTCCCCCTCGACGCCCAGCGCCTTCGCGAGCCGCGCCACCTCGGCGGCCGTGACCTTGCCCTCGGCCCGGTAGACGGGTGCCGACTCCGGGCCGTCGGGCAGCTCGCCGTCGGCGCGGTAGGTCACCCCGTTGGGGTCGGGTTCACCAGGGGCGATGCCGTTCGGGCCGCTGCCGCCGTACCCGTCCAGCGCCAGTGGCGCAGGAGTGCCGTCGGACCCGGCCGAGCGCCCGGAGCCACCGCCGGACCCACCGGACGCGGTCGTCGCGAGGAGGGCCCCGCCACCGCCGACGAGCAGCACCGCCGCGGCCACGGAGGCCATGACCGCACGGGACCGGCGCCGCCCGGACCGTCCGGCGTCCTCGCTCCCGCCGGCACCGGCCTGCCCGACCTCGGCGACCTCGGGCACGTCGGCCGCGCGGGCCTCCCGCGCCTCGTCCTCACCGGCACCCGTGGTGCGGGCCTCCTCGGCCCCGGCCGGGGCGCTCTCCTCGACCTCTTCGGCCCGGTCCCCGGCGGCCCCGGTCTCCTCGGGCCGGGTGCCCTCGTCCGGGTTCTCGGGGTGGTCGGGTCGCTCGGCGTTCACCGCATCGCTCCTTCGGCTGGTCGTACACCGCCTCCCCCGTACGGGGGACAGCGATGGGACGCGGCGGAGGAGCCGACGGTTCCCCGTCCGCCGAGCGGACGCGCGGGCGGATCCCTCAGTCGCCGTAGACCGGCATCGCGTCCACCACCCGCGCGGAGGCCGCGGGGACCCGCACGCCGTGGATGAGCGAAGGGGACACCGGAGCCGTAATGACCTTCGCCGGAGCCGCCCAGTGCGGGGCCATCCGGGCGCAGTCGCCGCGCAGCGCCGCGAGGCCGCCGTCCGGGTCGAACGGGACGGTGCCGTGGATCTTGGGGTTCGTCATACCGGCACCGTATGCACCGTGAACCCCACGAAGAAAGACCTACTATCGGGTAGTTTTGCCTGCTTCTGAGGGCGTGGGCGACCCGGTAGCGTGAACTGTCAACCCCCTCTCCCTCCGCAGGAGTGTGTCCTCGCCGTGCGTATCGCAGTCTCCGGCTCCATCGCCACCGACCATCTGATGACCTTCCCGGGCCGCTTCGCCGACCAGTTCGTCGCGGACCAGCTGCACACGGTCTCCCTCTCCTTCCTCGTCGACCAGCTCGACGTCCGCCGGGGCGGTGTCGGCGCGAACATCGCGTTCGGCATGGGACAGCTCGGCACGAGGCCGATCCTCGTCGGCGCGGCCGGCTCCGACTTCGTCGAGTACCGCGCCTGGCTCGACCGGCACGGCGTCGACACGGCCTCCGTGCGCATCTCCGAGACCCTGCACACGGCCCGCTTCGTCTGCACCACCGACGCCGACCACAACCAGATCGGCTCCTTCTACACCGGCGCCATGAGCGAGGCCCGCCTCATCGAGCTGAAGACCGTCGCCGACCGCGTCGACGGCCTCGACCTGGTCCTCATCGGTGCCGACGACCCGGAGGCGATGCTCCGCCACACCGAGGAGTGCCGTTCGCGCGGCATCCCCTTCGCCGCCGACTTCTCCCAGCAGATCGCCCGCATGGAGGGCGAGGAGATCCGGATACTGCTGGACGGCGCGACCTACCTCTTCTCCAACGAGTACGAGAAGGGCCTCATCGAGTCCAAGACCGGCTGGACGGACGCGGAGATCCTCGGCCGGGTCGGCCACCGGGTGACCACCCTCGGCGCGCAGGGCGTCCGCATCGAGCGCGTCGGCCACGACCCGATCGAGGTCGGCTGCCCGGAGGAGGAGCGCAAGGCCGACCCCACCGGCGTCGGCGACGCGTTCCGCGCCGGCTTCCTCTCCGGGCTCGCCTGGGGCGTCTGCCTGGAGCGCGCCGCCCAGGTCGGCTGCATGCTCGCCACGCTGGTCATCGAGACCGTGGGCACGCAGGAGTACCAGCTGCGCCGGGCCCACTTCATGGAGCGGTTCACCAAGGCGTACGGCGACGACGCCGCCACCGAGGTGCGGGCCCACCTCGCGTGACGGCTCAGTCCACCCGGCGCACCACGTAGGCCGAGCCCCGCTCCGCCGCTTCCTCTCCGACGTACTCCTGGCCCCGCATCTCGCACCACGCCGGGATGTCCAGACGGGCCGCCTCGTCGTCGGAGAGGACGCGGACGGTGCCGCCGACGGGGACGTCCGCGATCACCTTCGCCAGCTCGATGACGGGGATGGGGCACCGCTTGCCGAGGGCGTCCACCACGAGGGCGTCCTCGCGCACCACGGCGGCCGGCGCCGGCGCGCCCAGCTTCTCCCGCACCGCCGCGACCGCCCCCGGCAGTGCCGCCAGGAACCGCTCCACGTCCTCCTCCGCCGTGCCCGGCGGCAGCGACACCCGCACGTTGCCCTCGCTCAGCACCCCCATGGCGCGCAGCACATGGCTCGGCGTGAGCGTGCTGCTCGTGCAGGAGGACCCGGACGACACGGAGAACCCCTCGCGGTCCAGCTCGTGCAGCAAGGTCTCCCCGTCGACATAGAGACAGGAGAAGGTGACGACACCCGGCAGCCTCCGCACCGGATGACCGACCACCTCCACGTCCGGCACCAGCGCCGGCACCCGGGTCCGGATCCGCTCCGTCAACTCCCGCAGCCGCACCGCCTCCGCGGCGGCCTCCGCCCGGACCGCGCGCAGCGAGGCCGCCGCGGCCACGATCGCCGGGATGTTCTCGAACCCGGCGGCCCGCCCCGACTCCCGCTCGTCCACAGGCCCTTGGGCCGCGAACCGCACCCCCTTGCGCACGACGAGCAGTCCCACCCCGGACGGACCGCCCCATTTGTGGGCGCTCCCGGTCAGCACCGACCAGGTCCCCTCGACCCGGCCCCACCCCAGCGACTGCGCGGCGTCCACCAGCAGCGGCACCCCGGCCTCCCGGCACACCGCCGCCACCTCGGCCACCGGCTGCTCCGTCCCCACCTCGTGGTTGGCCGACTGCAGGCACAGCAGCGCGGTGTCGTCCCGCAGGGCACCGGCGCAGGCGTCGACGGCCACCGCGCCGGAGCGGTCCGCGCCCACGCGGGTGACCGTCCCGCCCGCGGCCTCGTGGGCCTCCGCCGCGTGCAGCACCGAAGAGTGTTCGACGGACGACACGATCAGGTGGCGTCCCGCGCGCCGCCGCCCCGCGAGCACCCCCGCGATCCCGGAGTGCACCGCCCGCGTACCGGACGAGGTGAACACCAACTCGTCGGCCCGGCACCCCACCGCCTCGGCCGCCGCCTCGCGGGCGGCGTCCAGCAGCATCCGCGCCCGCCGCCCCTCCCGGTGGAGACGGGCGGGATCGGCCCACCCCTCGTCCAGGGAGGCCAGCAACGCCTGCCGTGCGACGGGGTGGAGGGGAGCGGAGGAAGCGGAGTCGAAGTAGGCCACAGGCCAACGCTAAAGCCTCGGGGAGGGGGAAACGGGGGCGCGGGGAGCCGGGCGAACACCCGCAATCCGCGTACACCCGCCAAACCCCCCGAACTGTCGAGCTATTACGTGCACGGCATGACCCGCGGAGTGTTGGGCCCCCCTCCCCGCGCGACCCCAAATCGCGTCCAGTAGGGTTTGGTCCGCATAAACATCCAAACCCCTGCCCGCCGCAGGGCGGCGACCGACCAGCGAGAAGGCCGCAGCCTGACCTGCGCGGGCGAGACTCTCGGGAAGGCGCTACGTGAGTCCCAACGGCTCCGACCGCTCGCCGCGGCGCCCGATGCGGCGGAAGCTGCTGCAGGCACTGACTGCGGGCCTGGTCCTGGCGACCGCCACCGGTTGCACATACAAGGACTTCCCTCGCCTTGGTATGCCCACCCCGACCACGGAAGAGGCTCCGCGGATCCTCTCCCTGTGGCAGGGATCCTGGGCGGCCGCGCTCGCCACGGGCGTACTGGTCTGGGGCCTGATCCTGTGGAGTGCTTTCTTCCACCGGCGCAGCCGCACCAAGGTCGAGGTTCCCCCACAGACCCGTTACAACATGCCCATCGAGGCGCTGTACACGGTCGTTCCGCTGATCATCGTCTCGGTGCTGTTCTACTTCACCGCCCGCGACGAGTCGAAGCTCCTCGACACGTCCAAGAAGCCCGACGTCACGGTCAACGTGGTCGGCTTCCAGTGGAGCTGGTGCTTCAACTACATCGCGAACGTCGAAGGCTCCACCGGCGACGCCGCCACGGACGCCAACCTCGCCGCGATCCCGGACCGGTACAAGAAGGACTTCCCGGCGAACGCCGGCGGCGTCTACACCTGCGGTATCCCCGGTGACAAGAACCCGCAGACCGGTAACCCCGGCCCGACCCTCTGGCTCCCCAAGGGCAAGACGGTCCGCTTCGTCCTCACCTCGCGTGACGTCATCCACTCCTTCTGGGTGGTGCCGTTCCTGATGAAGCAGGACGTCATCCCGGGCCACACCAACGCCTTCCAGGTGACCCCCAACCAGGAGGGCACCTTCCTGGGCAAGTGCGCCGAGCTGTGCGGTGTGGACCACTCGCGGATGCTCTTCAACGTCAAGGTCGTCTCCCCCGAGCGCTACGAGCAGCACCTCAAGGAGCTCGCGGAGCAGGGCCAGACCGGTTACGTCCCGGCCGGTATTGAGCAGACGAAGCACGAGAAGAACCGGGAGACGAACGTACTGTGAGCATCCTCAACGAACCTCAGGGTGCCGCGGCGGCGGGGTCCCACTACGAGGACGAGCTGCCCGTCCGGCGCCAGCGCCGCGGTGAGGTCGTCGTGAAGTGGCTGACGACCACCGACCACAAGACGATCGGCACGCTCTACCTGGTCACGTCGTTCGCGTTCTTCTGCATCGGCGGCGTGATGGCGCTCCTCATGCGCGCCGAGCTGGCCCGCCCGGGCACGCAGATCATGTCGAACGAGCAGTTCAACCAGGCGTTCACGATGCACGGCACGATCATGCTGCTGATGTTCGCGACGCCGCTGTTCGCCGGATTCGCCAACTGGATCATGCCGCTGCAGATCGGCGCGCCCGACGTGGCGTTCCCGCGGCTGAACATGTTCGCGTACTGGCTGTACCTCTTCGGCTCGCTGATCGCGGTGGCCGGCTTCCTCACCCCGCAGGGTGCGGCCGACTTCGGCTGGTTCGCCTACTCCCCGCTGTCGGACGCGGTCCGCAGCCCGGGTGTCGGCGCCGACATGTGGATCATGGGTCTGGCCTTCTCCGGCTTCGGCACGATCCTCGGCTCGGTCAACTTCATCACCACGATCATCTGCATGCGCGCACCGGGCATGACCATGTTCCGCATGCCGATCTTCACCTGGAACGTGCTGCTGACCGGTGTCCTGGTCCTGCTCGCCTTCCCGGTCCTCGCGGCCGCGCTGTTCGCCCTGGAGGCGGACCGCAAGTTCGGGGCCCACGTCTTCGACGCGGCCAACGGCGGAGCGCTGCTCTGGCAGCACCTCTTCTGGTTCTTCGGCCACCCCGAGGTGTACATCATCGCGCTGCCGTTCTTCGGCATCATCTCCGAGGTCATCCCGGTCTTCTCCCGCAAGCCGATGTTCGGCTACATGGGCCTGATCGGCGCGACCATCGCGATCGCCGGCCTCTCCGTCACGGTGTGGGCGCACCACATGTACGTCACCGGCGGCGTGCTCCTGCCGTTCTTCTCCTTCATGACGTTCCTCATCGCCGTACCGACCGGCGTGAAGTTCTTCAACTGGATCGGCACGATGTGGAAGGGCTCGCTGTCCTTCGAGACCCCGATGCTCTGGGCGACCGGCTTCCTGATCACCTTCACCTTCGGTGGTCTGACCGGTGTCATCCTGGCCTCGCCCCCGATGGACTTCCACGTCTCCGACTCGTACTTCGTGGTGGCGCACTTCCACTACGTGGTGTTCGGCACCGTCGTCTTCGCGATGTTCTCCGGCTTCCACTTCTGGTGGCCGAAGTGGACGGGCAAGATGCTCGACGAGCGCCTCGGCAAGATCACGTTCTGGACGCTGTTCGTCGGCTTCCACGGCACGTTCCTCGTCCAGCACTGGCTGGGCGCCGAGGGCATGCCGCGTCGTTACGCCGACTACCTGGCGGCCGACGGCTTCACCGCCCTGAACACGATCTCGACGATCAGCTCGTTCGTGCTCGGCCTGTCGATCCTGCCGTTCCTGTACAACGTGTGGAAGACGGCGAAGTACGGCAAGCCCGTCGGCGTCGACGACCCGTGGGGCTACGGCCGTTCCCTGGAGTGGGCGACCTCCTGCCCGCCGCCGCGGCACAACTTCCTCACCCTGCCGCGGATCCGCAGCGAATCCCCGGCGTTCGACCTGCACCACCCGGAGATCGCCGCGCTCGAACAGCTGGCGCAGGGCGCTCCCCGCGCCGACGAGCTCGCGGGCAGCGGCAGCGGCAAGGAGGCCGGCAAGTGAAGATCCAGGGCAAGATGTTCATCTGGCTGAGCGTCTTCGTCCTCGCCATGGCGATCGTCTATGGCGTGTGGTCGAAGGAGCCGGCCGGTACCACGGCGCTCTTCCTGGCCTTCGGCCTGTGCATCATGGTCGGCTACTACCTGGCCTTCACGGCCCGGCGGGTCGACGTGGGCGCGCAGGACAACAAGGAGGCCGACGTCGCGGACGACGCGGGCGAGCTGGGCTTCTTCAGCCCGCACAGCTGGCAGCCGCTCTCCCTCGGCATCGGTGGCGCGCTCGCCTTCATGGGCGTCATCTTCGGCTGGTGGCTGCTGTACTTCTCCCTGCCGGTCATCCTGATCGGCCTGTGGGGCTGGGTCTTCGAGTACTACCGCGGAGAGAACCAGAACCAGTAACACGCGCCTGGCGAGGGAAGCCCGGACACTCCGACAGGAGGTCCGGGCTTCCCTCTTTTGCCACGCCGCACGTCCCTCACTCGGCCCACTCGGCGCGCCGCACCGGACGGCCGTTCCTACGTTGAAGCCATGAGCACTACACCGCGAAACCGCACGGTCGTCAGCTGCATCCTGCTGGTCGTCTCGCTGGGAGCGGGCGTCACCGCCTGCGGTTCCGGCGGACACCCGCTCTCGGGCAAGCCGTACGACGCGGCCGACCAGGTCTCCTTCAGCACCCCCTCCGGCGACGGCGAGAAGGCCGACCCGGACAAGCCCCTGGAAGTCACCGCCGAGGACGACGCACGCATCACCGACGTCACCGCCGTGGACGCCGCAGGACGCTACGTGGCGGGCGAACTCTCCGCCGACGGCAGCCGCTGGCACTCCACCTCACCGCTCGCCGCCAACGCCCGCTACACGGTCCGGGTGAGCACCGAGGACGACGACGGCGCCCCCGGCCGCGAGGAGAGGACCTTCGACACCGGCCGACCGCTCGCCAAGAAGCGCCTGAGCGTCACCTTCGGACCCAAGGGCGGCAAGTACGGCGTCGGCCAGCCCGTCACCGCCGAACTCAGCAGCGCGGTCAAGGACAAGGCGGCCAGGGCCGTCGTCGAACGGGCGCTCAAGGTGGAGTCCACCCCCGCCGCGGAGGGCGCCTGGCACTGGGTCGACGACAAGAAGCTCCACTACCGGCCGAAGGAGTACTGGCCCGCCGGCGCCACCATCAAGGTCCGCAGCAACCTGGAGGGCATAAAGATCGGGGACCGTCTCTGGGGCGGCAAGGCCGAACCCCTGACGCTCACCACCGGCGACAAGATCGTCGCCGTCACGGACGCCGCCGCGCACCAGATGACCGTCTACAAGAACGACGAGGTGATCAAGGAGATACCGGTCACCACCGGGATGCCCGGCTACGACACCCGCAACGGCGTCAAGGTCGTCCTGGCCAAGGAAGGCACCGTGCGCATGACCAGCGCGAGCATAGGTGCGTCGGACTTCTACGACCTGATCGTCCACAACTCCGTCAGGGTCACCAACAGCGGCGAGTACGTCCACGCCGCCCCCTGGTCCACCGGCTCCCAGGGCTACGCCAACGTCAGCCACGGCTGCACCGGCATGAGCAGCGCCAACGCCGAGTGGTTCTACGACACGATCAACGAGGGCGACATCGTCAAGGTCGTCAACTCCGCCGGCGACACCATGGCCCCCTTCGGCAACGGCTTCGGCGACTGGAACCTCGACTGGCAGAAGTGGCGCGAGGGCAGCGCCCTGACGGCCGGCACCAAGCAGGCACCCCGCTCCGAGGTCCAGGCCCGCCTGCGCCCCGAATCGGCGTGAGGCGGGGGCCTCGCCCCGTCAGGGGCGCGGGCGGGTACCGCCCAGGGCGGGTTCCGAAAGGACCGTCGTCTGCCCGAAGGGCGGGCCCGGCGGCCTCTGGTGCGGGCGATCGCAAGGCGGAGGGTCGCCCCGATACCGGTGGTATCGGGGCGATCCCGACAACGCGGCGAGCGTGCGTGCCGGACGCCGCCGGGCAGACGGGACTTTCGCAACACGCGCTAGGCGCTCAGCGCCCGCTTCTCACGGAGCAGGGAGGCGAGCGCCGAGGCGAACTCCACCGGGTCCACCGGCAGCGTCACCGCCCCGTCCGCGCGGCTCCACGTCGCCAGCCACGCGTCCTGCGGCCGGCCGATCAGCAGCAGCACCGGCGGGCACGCGAAGATCTCGTCCTTGATCTGCCGGCACAGGCCCATACCTCCCATGGGTACGGCCTCGCCGTCGAGGACGCAGACGTCGATCCCGCCCTTGTCCAGCTCCTTCACGACGGCCGCGGGCGTCGCGCACTCGAGGAACTCCACGAACGGGACGTCCGGGGCGGGGCGCCGGCCGGTCGCCAGCCGTACTTGTTCACGGGTGTTGGAGTCGTCGCTGTACACCAGCACCGTGGCGGTCGGGCGCATTGTTCCTCCGTTACGCAGAAGATTCAGACGTCGTACGGACAGGGACCGATGCGCGGATGCTACTCCCTCGAAGACCACGTCAGCACCGGTGCGGAAGGCAGCAACACTCCGAACGGCACCCCCCGGAGTGAGGGCGGGATAAGCGACCGACATAATGTCGGTCGTGGCGACAGCAACGACAGTAGATACCGGGCACGCGCACCCGTCGGTCAACCGGCCGAACCTCACCAGCGTCGGAACCATCATCTGGCTGAGTTCCGAGCTGATGTTCTTCGCGGCCCTCTTCGCGATGTACTTCACCCTGCGATCGGTGACCGGTCCGGAGTTCTGGTCGGAGAAGGCCGACACCCTGAACTTCCCGTTCTCGGCGACCAACACCACGATCCTGGTGCTCTCCTCCCTGACCTGCCAGCTCGGCGTGTTCGCCGCCGAGCGCGGGGACGTGAAGAAGCTCCGGATGTGGTTCATCGTCACGTTCGTGATGGGTGCGATCTTCATCGGCGGTCAGGTCTTCGAGTACACCGAGCTGGTCAAGCACGAGGGCCTGTCGCTCTCGTCGGACCCGTACGGCTCGGTCTTCTACCTGACCACCGGCTTCCACGGCCTGCACGTGACGGGCGGCCTCATCGCCTTCCTGCTGGTCCTCGGGCGCACCTACGCGGCCAAGAGGTTCACCCACGAGCAGGCGACCGCGGCCATCGTCGTGTCCTACTACTGGCACTTCGTCGATGTCGTCTGGATCGGCCTCTTCGCCACGATCTACATGATCAAGTAATCGGGCGGACGAGCCGGGCGGACCGTACGCCCTTCTCGATCCCGAGAACGACCCTTCCAGAAGCACCGACGCAGAAGATCCTGACACCGGGGTAATCCGTGAAAAAGCTCTCCGCACGACGACGCCATCCGCTGGCGGCGGTCGTCGTCCTATTCATCGCGCTGGCGGCCTGCGCGGGGCTGTACACCGCCTTGGCGCCCGCGGACAAGGCGGTGGCCGAAGAAACCGCGCAGACCCTCACCATCGAGGAGGGCAAGAAGCTCTACGCCGTGGGCTGCGCGAGCTGCCACGGCACCGGCGGTCAGGGCACCTCCGACGGGCCGAGCCTGGTGGGCGTGGGCGCGGCCGCCGTCGACTTCCAGGTCGGCACGGGCCGTATGCCGGCGCAGCAGCCCGGCGCGCAGGTCCCGAAGAAGAAGAACATCTACTCGCAGGCCGAGATCGACCAGCTCGCGGCGTACATCGCCTCGCTGGGCGCGGGTCCCGAGATCCCGACCGAGAACGCGTACAACCCCGAGGGCGCGGACATCGCCGAGGGCGGTGAGCTCTTCCGGACGAACTGCGCTCAGTGCCACAACTTCACCGGCAAGGGCGGTGCGCTGTCCAAGGGCAAGTACGCGCCGAGCCTTGAGGGTGTCGACCCGAAGCACATCTACGAGGCCATGCAGACGGGCCCGCAGAACATGCCGTCCTTCCCCGACACCACGATGTCGGAGGAGAACAAGAAGGACATCATCGCGTACCTCGAAGCGGTCAACAGCAGCGACACCGTGGAGCCCGGTGGCCTCAGCCTCGGCGGACTCGGTCCGGTCAGCGAGGGCCTGTTCGGCTGGGTCTTCGGACTCGGCACGCTGATCGCTGTCGCCGTGTGGGTCGCCGCTCGGACCGCAAAGGCCAAGAAGTCATGAGTAGCCAAGACATTCCAGAAGAGAACCTGCCCGCTGAGCAGGGCGACGCGCACGGCGCGGTGAAGGTCGCGGACGAGGAGAACCCCTTCTCGGACCCCGGCCTCCCGCCCCACGAGCACCGGATCCAGGACATCGACGAGCGGGCCGCCAAGCGGTCCGAGCGCACCGTCGCCCTGCTGTTCACGGTGTCGATGCTCTCCACCATCGCGTTCATCGCCTCGTATGTCGCGATCCCCGTCGACAAGGCGATCTACGTCTGGCCGATCGGGCACATCAGCGCGCTGAACTTCGCGCTGGGCGTCACCCTGGGCCTGGCCCTGTTCTGCATCGGCGCGGGCGCGGTCCACTGGGCCCGCACCCTGATGTCCGACGTGGAGGTCGCCGACGAGCGTCACCCGATCGAGGCCTCGCCCGAGGTCAAGGCCAAGGTCCTGGCCGACTTCAAGCAGGGCGCCAAGGAGTCCGCGATCGGCCGCCGCAAGCTGATCCGCAACACGATGCTGGGCGCGGTGGCCATGGTCCCCCTCTCCGGTGTCGTCCTGCTGCGTGACCTCGGTCCGCTGCCCGGAACCAAGCTGCGGCACACCACGTGGGCCAAGGGCAAGAAGCTCGTCAACATGAACACGGGTGAGCCGCTGCGTCCCGCGGACGTCGCGGTCGGGTCGCTGACCTTCGCCATGCCGGACGGCCTGAGCGAGGAAGACCACGACTTCCAGAAGAACATCGCCAAGGACGCCCTGATGATCGTCCGGATCCAGCCGGACAACATCAAGTCCAAGAAGTCACTGGAGTGGGGTCACGAGGGCATCCTGGCCTACTCGAAGATCTGCACCCACGTCGGTTGCCCGATCTCCCTGTACGAGCAGCAGACGCACCACGTGCTCTGCCCCTGCCACCAGTCCACCTTCGACCTCGCCGACGCGGGTCAGGTGATCTTCGGCCCCGCGGGTCACGCCCTGCCGCAGCTGCGGATCACCGTCGGCGAAGACGGTTACCTCGAAGCCCTGAGTGACTTCGAAGAGCCCGTCGGTCCTGCCTTCTGGGAGCGCGGATGAGTACTGCAAGCACCACGGACGCGCGCGACAAGCGCGGGAAGGCACCGGCCGGCGAGCGCGTCGCCGACTGGGCCGACGGCCGGCTCGGGATCTACTCCCTGGCCAAGGCCAACATGCGCAAGATCTTCCCCGACCACTGGTCGTTCATGTTGGGCGAAGTGTGCATGTACAGCTTCATCATCATCATCCTCACGGGTGTGTACCTGACGTTGTTCTTCCACCCGTCGATGAACGAGGTGGAGTACCACGGCCCGTACGTCCCGCTGCAGGGCCAGCTGATGTCCGAGGCGTTCAACTCGACCATGCACATCTCGTTCGAGGTGCGCGGTGGTCTGCTGATCCGGCAGATCCACCACTGGGCCGCGTTGGTCTTCCTCGCCGGCATGTTCGTGCACATGATGCGCGTGTTCTTCACCGGCGCGTTCCGCAAGCCGCGTGAGGTCAACTGGCTGTTCGGCTTCCTGCTGTTCGTCCTGGGCATGTTCACCGGCTTCACCGGCTACTCGCTCCCGGACGACCTGCTCTCCGGTACCGGTGTCCGCTTCATGGAGGGCGCGGTCCTGTCCGTGCCGATCGTCGGCACGTACCTGTCGTTCTTCCTCTTCGGCGGGGAGTTCCCCGGCGGCGACTTCGTGGCCCGGTTCTACTCGGTGCACATCCTGCTGCTGCCCGGCATCATGCTCGGCCTGATGGTGGCGCACCTGATCCTGGTCTTCTACCACAAGCACACGCAGTTCGCGGGCCCCGGAAAGACGAACAACAACGTCGTCGGCATGCCGCTGCTGCCCGTGTACATGGCCAAGGCCGGAGGCTTCTTCTTCCTGGTCTTCGGTGTCATCGCGATCATCTCGGCGATCGCCACGATCAACCCGATCTGGACGATCGGCCCCTACCGTCCGGACCAGGTGTCGACCGGCGCCCAGCCCGACTGGTACATGGGCTTCTCCGAGGGCCTGATCCGTGTGATGCCGGGCTGGGAGATCAACTTCTGGGGTCACACGCTCGTCCTGGGTGTGTTCATCCCGCTGGTGATCTTCCCGCTGGTCCTGGTCGCGATCGCGGTCTACCCGTTCATCGAGTCCTGGGTCACCGGCGACAAGCGCGAGCACCACATCCTGGACCGCCCGCGCAACGCCCCGACCCGTACGGCCTTCGGCGTCGCGTGGATCACCTGGTACATGGTCCTGCTGATCGGTGGTGGAAACGACCTCTGGGCGACCCACTTCCACCTGTCGATCAACGCCATCACCTGGTTCGTCCGGATCGCGTTCTTCGTGGCTCCGGTCGTCGCGTTCATCATCACCAAGCGCATCTGCCTCGGCCTCCAGCGCCGCGACAGGGACAAGATCCTGCACGGTCGCGAGACCGGCATCATCAAGCGCCTGCCGCACGGTGAGTTCATCGAGGTCCACGAGCCGCTCAGCCAGGAGCAGCTGCACACGCTCACGGCGCACGAGCAGTACAAGCCGGCCGAGATCGGTCCCGCGGTCGACGAGAACGGCGTCGCCCGCAAGATCACGCGTCGCGAGAAGCTGCGGGCCAAGCTGAGCAAGGGCTACTACAGCGAGGACAACCAGATCCTCAAGCCCACCGTCGAGGAGTACAAGGAGATCACGAGCGGCCACGGCCACCACTGATCCCCCGCTTCGCCACACACGGTCGAAGGGCCCCCGTCCGATCTTCGGACGGGGGCCCTTCGCCGTGCCCGGAGCTGGATAGGGTGAGAGCTACCGATGACCTCGCGTCCGCGGGCGGTGACCGTCCCCGCGGCTACGACCACCAGGAGCGGCTGATGAGCGCTGTGACCCCCGCCGGAGGCGACACCGCGGCGGACCGTTCCTGGCCCCAGGTGCTGAACGCGCTTCTCGCCGGGCAGGACCAGGACGCCGGCGCCACCTTCTGGGCGATGGACCAGATCATGCGCGGTGAGGCGACGGACGCGCAGATCGCAGGGTTCGTGGTGGCGCTCCGGGCCAAGGGCGAGACGGTCGCGGAGATCACCGGGCTGGTGCGGGCGCTCTACGAGCACGCCAAGGTGATCGAGGTGTCGGGCCGGACCGTCGACATCGTCGGTACGGGCGGCGACGGCGCCAGGACGGTCAACATCTCCACGATGTCGTCGATCGTCGTCGCCGGTACGGGCGCCAAGGTCGTCAAGCACGGCAACCGGGCCGCGTCCTCGGCCTCCGGCGCGTCCGACGTGCTGGAGAAGCTCGGCGTCAATCTGGAGCTGACGCCGCAGCGGGTCGCGGAGGTCGCCGAGGAGGCGGGCATCACCTTCTGCTTCGCGGTGAAGTTCCATCCGGCGCTGCGTCATGTGGCCGCCGCGCGCGGGCAGTTGGGCATCCGTACGGTGTTCAACGCGCTCGGGCCGCTGGCGAACCCGGCGCAGGTGCGGGCCCAGGCGGTCGGCGTGGCCGATCTGCGGATGGCACCCATCATGGCGGGCGTCTTCGCCGAGCGCGGCAACTCGTCGCTGGTGTTCCGCGGCGACGACGGGCTGGACGAGTTGACGACCACGGCGACGTCGCGGGTGTGGGTCGTCCGCGACGGCAAGGTGACCGAGGAGGCGTTCGACCCCCGGGACGTGGGCCTGGAGCTGGTGCCGGTGTCCGCGCTGCGGGGCGCCGACGCGTCCTACAACGCGGACGTCGCACGGCGTCTGCTGGCGGGTGAGACGGGGCCGGTGCGGGACGCGGTGCTGCTGAACTCGGCGGCGGCACTGGTGGCGCTGGACCCGGGCAGCGGATCGCTGGCGGAGCAGCTGCGCGGCGGGATGGAGCGGGCCGCGGAGTCGATCGACTCGGGGGCGGCGCGGAAGGTACTCGACCGCTGGGTCGCGGCGACGAATCGGTAGGGCCGGACGCGGCAGGGTGAGGGCCGAGGGGTACGTCGGCGTGTGCGCGTCCGTTGTGGCGTGTCGCGCAGTTCCCCGCGCCCCTGAAGGGGATCGGCCCTGCGGCCCGCCCTTCATCCGGAAGAGCACGGGGCGTAGCCCCGGTCGCTTTTCAGGGGCGCGGCGAACTGCGTGAACAACCCTCACCCACCCGCACCCGCCGGCGAACCCGTACCCCCGAGTGACCAGGCGCTCTCATCCCGCTATCCGGACACGAGTTGCGGCGCGGCGATCACTTCGCGTACGTTCCTGGGCAGGTCATGAGTGACAGCCACAAGGCCCCGGCCGGCTGTCCGGCAACCCTCCGTCCGTGGCGGGGTGCCCCGGGTGAAGACCAGGTCGTAGGCAGCGAGGTCTACGGCAAGCGCGGACCCCTCGCACACTCGTGAGAAGTGTGGGGCCAGGGGTCCTGGTCGATCGAGGGAGCCTTCCGTGAGCAAGCGAATGCGATAGGGCCGCCGAGCCCCGCCTCCGCGCACCCCTTTTCCTTCCTCCGGCGTGCCCTTCTTCGGCATGCCCTCTCACGGGAGTTCCCCATGTCTGTCTCCAGCGTCTCCAGCCTTGCCGCCGACCCGTCCGTTTGTGCCCCGCTGTCCGTTCTCGGCCGCGATGTCACCGTCCCCCTCGTCACCGGCGGCGAGGTCACCTACGCCGCGCTCGACTACGCCGCCAGCGCCCCCGCCCTCCAGCGGGTCTGGGACGACGTGGCGGCGTACGCGCCGTACTACGGCAGCGTGCACCGGGGCGCCGGGTATCTGTCGCAGCTGTCGACGGACCTCTTCGAGAACGCCCGCCGCACCGTCGCCGCGTTCCTCGACTGCCGGGAGGACGACCAACTGGTCTTCACCCGGTCCACCACCGACTCGCTGAACCTCCTCGCCGCCGCGCTCCCCGCCGGCTGCCAGGTCTTCGTGTTCGAGACCGAGCACCACGCCTCGCTGCTGCCCTGGCGGGAGGCCCACGTGACGTACCTGGACGCGCCCCGGACGCCCGCCGAGGCCGTCGCCACGCTGGAGCGCGCCCTCGCCGACCGGGACCCTCACGGGCCCGCGCTGGTCTGCGTCACCGGCGCCTCCAACGTCACCGGGGAGATCTGGCCGGTGCGGGAGCTGGCCGCCGCCGCGCACGCGCACGGCGCGCGCATCGTGCTCGACGCCGCGCAGCTCGCGCCCCACCACCCCGTCTCCGTGCAGGACCTGGACGTCGACTGGGTCGCCTTCTCCGGGCACAAGCTGTACGCGCCGTTCGGCTCCGGCGTCCTCGCCGGGCGCGCCGACTGGCTGCGGCAGGCGGACCCGTACCTCGCGGGCGGCGGAGCCTCCCACAAGGTCACCCGGCGGACGGACGGGGGCGTGGACGTCGAGTGGCACGAGACCGCCGCCCGCCACGAGGCCGGCTCGCCCAACGTCATCGGCGCGTACGCCGTCGCCTCCGCCTGCCAGGCCCTCACCGAGGCCGGGTTCGACACCCTCGTCGCCCGTGAGCAGCATCTGATCGACACGGTCCGCGCCGGGCTCGCCGAGGTGCCCGAGGTGCGGGTGCTGTCCCTGTTCGGGGACGACGCCCCGCGGGTCGGTGTCATTTCCTTCGTCGTCGAGGGCTGGAACAGCTCCCACTTCGCCGCCGCCCTCTCCGCCGAGTACGGCATCGGCGTCCGCGACGGCCTCTTCTGCGCCCACCCACTGGTCCGCACCCTGCTCGGCAGCGACCCGCAGACCCAGGGGGAGTGCGGCGCGCCCGAGGCGGCGCCGGGCGAGAAGTCCCTCAACGCGATCCGGGTGAGCTTCGGCGCGGGCACGCCCGACGAGCACGTGGAGCGGTTCGTGCGCGCGGTCGGGGAGCTCGTCCGCGACGGCGCCCGGTGGAACTACCGCACCGTGGACGGCCGGTGCGTCCCCGTCACCTGACGCCGCCCGCGGCCACCCTGCCCCAAAGGACAACTGTTCGCAGGTGAAGAGGGCTGCCTAAGGTGGGTGGGCGGCCGGTCTTCGCGGCCGCTCACCACGGGGAGTTCGGATGAAGCACGGGATGAAGGGGCTCGCGGTCGCCTCCGCCATGACGGTGGGCATGGTGCTCGCGGGCGGGATCCAGGCGGGCCCGGCCGAGGCCGCCATGGGCGACTGCAAGCCGAAGGGCTCGCTCTGCCTCTGGGACGCCAAGAACTACCAGCACACCATGTCGTACTACATGGTGAAGGCGGTGCCCGACTACAAGTGCGGCAGGGGCGCGTGGAAGCCGCCGTACGCCGACCACCCCACCCACAAGCGGCTGCCGCGTTCGACGTGGAACCGGACCACCAAGACGTGGTACGGCAAGGACAGCCGGGGCAAGGACCGTCAGATCGTGCGCAAGACCGGGATGCGCGGGTCGACCGATCCGGACATCAGCGCCTACAAGTCGATCAAGAAGTGGTGCTGGAAGTGACATCGGAAGACGTCTTCCGGGCGGTCGCCGGACCGGTGTAGCGCTCCTTCGGCAGTTCGACGCGGCGGGCCCCCTCCTCGGAGGGGGCCCGCCGCGTGGTGTCCGTGCGACCGCCTCCGGCCCTGGTCAGCCGTCCAGGCCGATCGCGAACGCGGCCTCCAGGTCGTGCTGCGAGTAGGTCCGGAACGCCACGTGCGTGTCCGTTCCCTGCACCCCCGGGATCTTGCTGATGCGCCCGGGGATCACCTCGGCGAGGTCCTCGTGCGCCTTGACCCGGACCATGGCGACCAGATCGTACGTACCGGTCACCGAGAACACCTCGGTCACCGACTCGATCGCGGCGATCGACTCCGCGATCTCCGGGATCCGGTCCACGCTGGTCTTGATGAGCACGATCGCGGTGATCACGGCTGGTGTTCTCCCTCGGGGGCCGGAGCAGGGGCGTTCGCTGTCACTCTAGTCCTCCGTCCATAACGCCCCCACGCGTAGACGAACCCCAGTCCGAACCCGACGAGGTGCGCCAGATAGGCGACCCCCGGCCCGGACGTCTCCCGGCGCGCGGCCAGCCACTGCAGGGTCACCCAGAACGGCAGGGTCACCCAGGCGGGGAAGCGCAGCGGCAGGAAGAACAGGAACGGGAACAGGCTCGTCACGCGCGCCGCCGGGAACAGGAAGAGGAACGCGCCGAGGACGGCGGAGATCGCCCCTGACGCGCCCACCAGGGACTGCTCCGAGCCGGCGTGCGCGACCGCGTACGCCACCAGGGCGAGATACCCGCAGCCCACGTAGAACAGGGCGAACTCCACATGGCCCATGCGTTCCTCGGCCATCGCCCCGAAGACGAAGAGGAACAGCATGTTGCCCAGCAGGTGCAGCCAGCTGCCGTGCACGAAGAGGGCCGTGAGGGGCGTGAGGACCGCCCGGGGCGTGCCGGCGAAGAGTTCGACCGGTACGACACCCCAGCGGCGGAAGTAGGCCCGCTGCGCGGCGAGCAGCTCGTCACCGGCGCCGTACACGGGGTTCAGGCCCGCCGCCGGACCGATCAGGAAGACCAGGCAGCAGGCGACGATCAGTCCGTACGTCACCGGTGCCGCCTCGTTCCGTACGGGCCGGTCGAGCGGTCGCCGCGTCCCGGCGGCGGACCGGCGCCCGTATGCATGTGCGCTCCACTTGCCGATCATGAGCAGAGCATGACGTAACGGGACCCACCGGCACAGACCGCCTCGCCGCCGAAAGGGTTCGTCGTCACCGCCGGAGGCACTCCCCGGGCGGGCGGGCGGCGAGTACCGGTCAGGCCGTAGGGTTACGAGCCACACGCACCGGGAGTCCGGCGCGCGCATCACGGAGACTGGAAGAAGGAAGAGCAGCCACGATGACGGTTCCCCTGCCGACGGCCACGACCCGCTGGCGCTGCACCCTGTGCGGCAATCTCACGCGGTTCGACGTGACCCGCTCGTCCAAGGTCGTCGAGTACGTTCACCTGGACCTTGCCGGGGAGCCGAAGGTCGAGGAGCGCGAGGTGGTCAGTGAGACCATCGAGTCGGTCCGCTGCCGCTGGTGCAACGCCGTGGACCAGGTGGAACTGGTGGACAGGCCGGGCGCCGGCTCCTGAGGACGGGGTCCCCCGCTCGCGCGCGTCGGGAGCGGCGGAAGGGGCCCGCACGGAAATGGGGTGTGACGGATGGTGGAGACCGCAGGCGGGGGGCCGGGCGACGGCGCCGCTGAGGTGCTCGACCGTCCGCTGCCCGAAGGCGTGCGCCGGCGTGTCGTGCAGATCGTGTCGGACGGGTTCGGCGGCCTGACCGTCGCCGAACTGCCCGCACAGCTCCGGCAGTACGCCCGGTTCGCCCCGAACCGCCGGGTGAAGTTCGCGGGCAACGCCATGGCGGCCGCGGTCGAGAGCGACACGCTTTTCAGACAGCGGATCGGGGAGCGGTTCCGGGAGGCCCACCCGGAGCTGGCCGGCGCCCTCGACACCGGCGCGCCGCCCCCCGCCGCCGACCCGCTGGACGTGGCGGCCGCCGCGTACGTCCTGCGCCCCACGGGCTGGGTGAAGCTGGTCGCGGCGGCCGGCGAGGAGGCCCAGCGGGCGGACGCCGAGCGGGCCGACGAGGAGAGCCGCGCCGAACTGGAGCGGCTGCGCGAGCAGCTCGCCGAGGCCCGCGACCACACGAAGGCCGAGACCGAACGGCTGCGCCAGGAGCTGGAATCGGCCAAGAAGGACGCCGACTCCCTGCACCGCAAGCTCCGCGCGGCCGTCAGCGACGTCAAGCGCGGCGAGGCCGCCCTGCGCAAGCTGACCGCCGAGATGGAGACCCTGCGCGCCGAGAGCCACGCCCAGGTGTCCACCGCCGAGAGCGAGACCCGGCGGCTCAAGGCCCGGCTCGGTGAGGCGGAGGCCGCCCTGGAGGCCACCCGGCGGGCGGCGCGTGAGGGACGCAGCGTCGAGGACATGCGCGTCCGGCTGCTGCTGGACACCGTGCTGGACGCGGCCCAGGGGCTCAGACGGGAGCTGGCGCTGCCCCCGGTGTCCGTACGGCCCGCCGAGACCGTCGACGCGGTCGAGCCGGGACGGATGACCCCGAAGGACATCGCCGCCCGCGCCCTGTCCGAGCACGACCCGGCGATCCTGGACCAGTTGCTCGCCCTGCCGCAGGCCCACCTCGTGGTGGACGGCTACAACGTCACCAAGACCGGCTATCCCCAGATGCCCCTGGAGAAGCAGCGGTTGCGGCTCCTCGGGCAGCTGTCGCAGCTCGCCGCGCAGACCGGCGCCGAGGTCACCTGTGTCTTCGACGGGGCGGAGCTGGCCGCGCCCGTGCTGCTCGCCCCGCCGCGCGGGGTGCGGGTGCTGTTCTCCAAGCCCGGCGTCACCGCCGACGAGCTGATCCGCCAGCTGGTGCGTGCCGAACCGCCGGGCCGGCCGGTTATCGTCGCCTCCACCGACCGCGAAGTGGCCGACGGCGTCGCCAGGGCGGGCGCGCGGCCGGTGGCGTCGGCGATGCTCCTGAAGCGGCTTTCCTGACTTTTCGATCGCTTCCGCGCCAGCCGTAACGTACAGGTGGAATGACCGAATTGACGGAAGTGTTGCGCAACGTAGCGTCAATCGAGCATTACTGCATGTGTGTTGAGTGTAAATAGTGCGCCGAGGGATGCGATTTTTGCTGTGCGGGATTTGAAGTGATCACCGTTGGGTCACTAGGGTCTGGGCTCAAACCTCTGGACGGGTGATCGTTGCCGCCGGTCCCCCTTCGGGCGGGCGATCGCTCAGCAAGAAGGAGTTCACCTACCGTGGCGTCCCACCGTCGACCGAAGCAGCCGAGCCGTGCACGAGTGAGCGTGCTCACCACCGCCGCCGCCGCTGCCGTGGCACTGACCTCGCAGGCGGCCAACGCCGCCCCCAGCGACAAGCCGAGCAAGGAAGAGGTCAAGGCCAAGGTCGACGCGCTCTACGAGGACGCGGGCCGGGCCACCGACAAGTACAACGGGGCCAAGGAGAAGCAGGAGAAGCTCCAGAAGGAGATCTCCACCATCCAGGACAACGTCGCCCGCGGCCAGGAGGAGCTCAACGAGCTGCGCGAGGGCATAGGCCAGGCGGCCAGCGCCCAGTACCGCACCGGCGGCATCGACTCCTCGATCCAGCTGTTCCTCTCCGCCGACCCCGACGACTACCTGGACAAGGCCGCCACCCTGGACCAGTTGAGCGGCCAGCAGGTCGAGCAGCTGAAGAAGATCCAGGAGAAGCAGCGGGCGCTCGCCCAGCAGCGCCAGGAGGCGGCCGAGAAGCTGGAGGACCTCGCCGAGACCCGCGAGACCCTGGGCAAGAAGAAGAAGGAGTACCAGAGCAAGCTCGCCGCGGCGCAGAAGCTCCTCAACAGCCTCACGGCCCAGGAGCGGGCCGCGCTCGCCGAGGACGAGCAGCGCGCCAGCCGCGATGCCGGCGAACGCGTCGAGCTCGGCAAGGACGTCCCGGCCTCCGACCGCGCCGCCGCCGCGCTCGCCGCCGCCGACACCCAGCTCGGCAAGCCGTACGTCTCCGGTGGCAGCGGCCCTAACTCCTACGACTGCTCCGGGCTCACCCAGTGGGCGTACGCCCAGGCCGGTGTGTCGATCTCCCGGACCACGTACACCCAGCAGAACGACGGCACGAAGATCGGCCGTGACCAGCTCATGCCGGGCGACCTGGTGTTCTTCAACAACCTGGGCCACGTCGGCCTCTACGCCGGCAACAACACGGTCATCCACGCCCCCTACCCGGGCAAGGTCGTCCGCTACGAGTCGATGGACACCATCGGGTCCTTCCAGTTCGGCGTCCGCGTCGTCTGACGCCCCCACGGCTCGAACGAGGCCGGTTGTCACCCACCGTGACAACCGGCCTCGTTCTGCTTCAAGATCAGGACACAGCGCCGCCCGAACGGGCGAATTCCCGCACCTTTCCCTGACCCCGCGCCCCGCTGGTGACCTGCGCACCGGGCAGGGCGTCACGCTCCGTGCACGCGGAGGTCTTTGGGTGTGACCGGGTCGCGCGGCTACTGTCGGCCGCGCCTGCCTCACCCGCCGTGAGAACGCCCCCGTCAGGGGCCACCTCGACGCCGTACCGGGGGAGGGTCCTGTCCGCCGTCGAAGGGAGTGCGGCTTCCCGTGGGGTCCCACAGTCGTCTTGTACCGTCCGGGTTCGACCGGGGCGCGGCCGCCGCCCTGGGCGCGCTGTCCGCCGCGGCCGCCGCGCTCGGCGCCATCCCCGTCCAGCAGGCCGCCGCGGCGCCGCAGGACCACTCCACCCGTGCCGAGGTGGACCGGCTGTACGAGCAGGCCGAACGAGCCACCGAGGCGTACAACAAGGCCGACGAACGCGCCGACGAGCTGCGCGACCAGGTCGGCGCCGCCCAGGACGCCATCGCCCGCAAGCAGGACAGCGTCAACACCATGCGGGAGTCCCTCGGTTCGCTCGCCGGCGCGCAGTACCGCTCGGGCGCCTTCGACCCGTCGCTCGCCCTGCTGTTCTCCGCCGACCCGGACGACTACCTCGCCAGGGCCTCCGCGCTCGACCGGATCAGCACCCACCAGGCGGGCGAACTCCACGACCTCCAGCAGGCCCTGCGGGAGCTCGCCCAGAAGCGCCAGGAGGCCACCGGGAAGCTCGCCGAGCTGGAGAAGAGCCGCAAGGCCGTCGCCACGCACAAGCGGACCGTCGAACGGAAGCTCGCCCGGGCCCGCGCGCTCCTCGACTCCCTGCCCGACGAGGAGCGCGCGGAGTACGGCCGCGCCTCCCGCTCCGGCCGCGCCGCGATGGACCAGGAGATCCCCGGCCTCTCCGGGGCCGGCGCGCCGAACGCCCGCGCCGCCACCGCCGTCTCCGCGGCCCGCTCCGCCCTCGGCAGGCCCTACGTCTGGGGTTCCACCGGCCCGCACGGCTTCGACTGCTCGGGCCTGATGGTCTGGTCGTACGCCCAGGCGGGCGTGGCGCTCCCGCGGACCTCGCAGGCCCAGCGGTACGCGGGCACCCAGGTCCCGCTCTCCCAGGCCCGGCCCGGAGACCTGGTCACCTACCGCTCCGACGCCAGCCACGTCGGTATGTACGTGGGCAACGGCCAGGTCATTCACGCCCCCTACCCGGGCGCCCCCGTGCGCTACGACCCCGTCGGCATGATGCCCATCGCGTCGGTCACCCGGCCCTGACGCGGTCCCCCGCCGCGGCCGGGCCCGGCCGGGCCGCCGTACGATCGGGAACGTGGCTGGCCGACGGCGTGCGCTCGCGGGAGGCGCGGGAGTGTGTCTCGCGCTGACCCTGCTCGCCGGCTGCGGCGGCCCGGCACCCGACTCCGCGCGCGCCGATGTCGAGGCCATGCTCGACCGGCGGGCGGCGGCGGTCCTGCGGCGGGACGCGGCGGCCTACCGGGCCACCGAGGAGCCCCTCGCCACCACGCGCGGCCAACGGGCCACCGGGGCCGCCGAGTTCGCGAACCTCCACGAACTGCCGCTGGCCTCCTGGTCCTACGACCTCACCGGCTTCCGGCGCAACGGCGACCGGGCGACGGCCGAGGCGGCCCTGCGCTACCGGATCCGCGGCTACGACCGGGCGCCCCTCACCGCCGTACGGACGCTGACGCTCACGCGGGACGACGACGGCCGCTGGCGGGTCGCCTCCGACGAGCCTTCCGAGCGGGGCACCGAACAGCTCTGGGAGCAGGGGCCGGTACGGGCCGTCCGCGGCGAGCGGAGCCTGGTGCTCGGGGTGGGCAGGTCGGAGGCGAACCTGCGGGAGTACACGCGGCTGGCGGACCGGGCCGTGCCCGCCGTGACCGAGGCGTGGGGCGAGGACTGGGCGCGGCGGGTCGTCGTCCTCGTACCGAAGTCGCTGGAGGAGATGGCGGGGCTCCTCGGGGCGCCCGCGTCCGGCTACCAGGGGATCGCCGCCGTCACCACCGGTGAGGCCACAGGTGCGGCCGGGGCGCCCGCGGACCGGATCATCGTCAACCCCGACGCCTACGCGGTGCTCGGCGCGTCCGGCAAGCAGGTCGTCCTCACCCACGAGACGACCCATGTCGCCACCCGCGCCCACACCAACGCCGCCACGCCCCTGTGGCTCTCCGAGGGCTACGCCGACTGGGCCGGCTACCGGGCGACCGCCCGCACCGCGCCGGAGGTCGCCCCGGAGCTGCGCAGGGCGGTCCTGGCGGGGCGGGTCCCCGACGCGCTGCCCGCGGACGCCGACTTCGGCTTCACCGGCGACGGGGACCGGCTCGCCCGCGCCTACGAGGGCGGCTGGCTCGCCTGCCGGCTCATCGCGGACCGCTGGGGCGAGGAGCGGCTCGACGCGTTCTACCGCGCCGTCGGAGCCCACGGCAAGCGCCCCGGGGCCGTGGAGGGCGCCCTGAAGGACGTCCTGGGCACGGACCTCGCCGCCTTCACCGCCCAGTGGCGGGCGTACCTCCGGGACCAGCTCGGCTGAGCGCCGGGCTCCCGCGGGTGGCGCGCGCCGGGACTCACCTCCGCACGCGGCCCGGTGGGCGGCGCGCCCGTCCGTGCGCTGTGGTCCCGGCGGCGTCGACCGTCTCGGCCGTCGCGCCGGGCACGCTCAGGAGTTCAGCGACTCCCTGCTGCGCGCCGCCCGCCCCGGGACCGCGGCCCGGCGCGGGCGCGGCACCGAGCTCCGCCACAGTTCCAGGGCGGCGGCGAGGGCGGCCAGCACGAGGAGCCCGTTGCGGACGAAGAGAAGCGTGATGCCCAGCCCGTCGCTCATGACGACATGGGCGAACCAGATCGGGAACTCCAGCACCGTCACGAAGGACGCCATCAGGACCAGGACGGCCGGCCCCAGCATGCGCCCGGCCCGGAAGCACAGGCACACGGCCGCCAGGCCGACCAGCCACACCATGTACTGAGGGCTGATCACCCTGCTGGTCGCCGTGAACAGCAGCACCGCCGTGAACGCGGCGTCCGCGAGGGTGTGCGGGGCGAACAGCCGGGCCCGCACCCGCCACAGCAGCAGCCAGGCGAACGCCACCCCGCTGAGCGCCAGGGCCGCGTTGCTCACGACGTCGACATGGTCGCCGAGGAACTCCACGGAGCCGTAGTTCAGCAGCACCCGGCCCTCCCAGCCGAAGTGCCGGGCGACGTGGAGGACGAGGGCGCCCAGCGACTCCACCTCGGTGCCCCGGTCGCGCTGGAAGGTCAAGAAGGCGAACGCGCCGGGCATCCAGACGGCGAGGACCAGCGACAGGCCGGCCGCCGTGCCCGCCGCCCAGAGCCACGCCGTACGGCCGCGGGCACCCAGGAGCAGCAGGACCGGCCACACCTTCAGCAGGGCCGCGAAGGCCGTCAGCGCCCCCATCACGGCCGGACGGCGGCTTCCGGCGAGGAGCGCGGCGACGGCGACCGCGGTCACCATCACGTCGTAGCGGGCGTACACCGTCGGGCCGATCAGCGGCAGGCCCACCGCCCACACCCAGGCGCCGCGCCGGGACCGGCCCGGCCGGCCGCCGGTGTACAGGAGCAGGGCGAGCACCGCCAGGTCGGCGAGGAAGGCGAGGACGAAGAACGCGGAGGCGTACTCCAGGAAGGGCAGCAGCGCGGGGGAGAGGATCGCGAGGGCGGCGGCGGGCGGGTACTGCCACGTCACGTCGTCCAGCGGGTAGGTGCCGGTGCGCAGGGTGCCGTACCAGCCCTGGTAGATGACCGAGACGTCGGTGGTGACGTCCGGGCCCGGGAACACCCACACCTTGAAGACGAACAGCAGCAGCACCAGCCTGGTCGCGCCCCAGACCGCGAGCAGGCCGAACGGGGGCCGCCGTGTGCCCGTCATGTCCAGCTGAGCCATCCGATGCCCCTGTCCGCAGTGCCGCCGCGCCCGGCGTGTCGTATCCGCGCGGGTTCCCCACGATTGTGCGGGTGGGGGACATGATCTCCCGTCCGGCTGTGAGGCGGCGGTGAAGCCGGGGCGGATCCTGTGCGGGATGCCTCGCGGCGGCCGGCGCGGCCCCGTTCGGTAGGGTCGGCGGCGATGCACAAGACCCTGATCGTGACCAACGACTTCCCGCCCAGGCCCGGCGGCATCCAGGCGTTCCTGCACAACATGGCGCTGCGTCTGGATCCCGAGAAGGTCGTCGTCCACGCCTCGACCTGGAAGCGGAGCCGGGAGGGCGTCCGGGCGACGGCCGCCTTCGACGCCGAGCAGCCCTTCACCGTCGTGCGCGACCGCACGACCATGCTGCTGCCGACGCCCGGCGCCACGCGGACGGCCGTGCGGCTGCTGCGGGAGCACGGCTGCACGTCCGTGTGGTTCGGGGCTGCGGCCCCCCTCGGCCTGATGGCCCCCGCGCTGCGCAGGGCGGGCGCCCGGCGGCTGGTGGCCACCACCCACGGCCACGAGGCGGGCTGGGCGCAGCTGCCCGCCGCCCGGCAGCTGCTGCGGCGGATCGGCGAGGGCACGGACACGATCACCTACCTCGGCGAGTACACCCGCTCCCGGATCGCCACGGCCCTCACCCCCGAGGCGGCCGGGCGCATGGTCCAGCTGCCGCCGGGCGTGGACGAGAAGACCTTCCACCCGGACTCCGGCGGCGACGAGGTCCGCGCGCGGCTCGGGCTCACCGACCGGCCCGTGGTCGTGTGTGTCTCCCGGCTCGTCCCCCGCAAGGGCCAGGACACCCTGATCCGGGCGATGCCGGCCGTCCTCGCCAAGGAGCCGGACGCGGTCCTGCTGATCGTCGGCGGCGGGCCGTACGAGAAGGAGCTGCGCCGCCTCGCCGAGGAGACCGGCGTCGCCGGGTCGGTCCGCTTCACCGGGGCCGTGCCCTGGTCCGAACTGCCCGCCCACTACGGTGCGGGCGACGTCTTCGCCATGCCGTGCCGCACCCGGCGGGGCGGGCTGGACGTGGAGGGCCTCGGCATCGTCTACCTGGAGGCGTCCGCCACGGGCCTGCCGGTCATCGCCGGTGACTCCGGCGGCGCCCCCGACGCGGTGCTCGACGGCGAGACCGGCTGGGTCGTGCGGGGCGGTCACCCTGAGGAGGCCGCGGAACGCGTCGTCACCCTGCTCGGCGATCCCGAGCTGCGCCGCCGTATGGGGGAGCGGGGGCGGGCGTGGGTGGAGGAACGGTGGCGGTGGGACACGTTGGCCGAGAAGTTGGAGCTGTTGCTGTAGCGACAAAAGGGGCATCCAGTATCCCTGGTGGGAACGGGGGCGTCCGCCCATCCTGTGTGCATGACAGAGAAACTGACGCAGCATCAGCTTTCCCGCCGTCGCGTCGTCGGCATGGCCGCCCTCCAGGCGGCCGCCGCCCTCGGCCTCACCCGAGTCGGCCTCCAGTCGGCGCACGCCGTCGAGCCCGACGCCGTCGACACCTCCCCGGCCCTCGTGGTCGGCTCGGGGTACGGCGCCGCCGTGGCCGCCCTCCGCCTCGGACAGGCCGGCATCCGCACCGTCGTCCTGGAGATGGGCCGCCTGTGGAACACCGCCGGCCCGGACGGCAAGGTCTTCTGCTCGACCAGGGAACCGGACAGCAGGGCCATGTGGTTCAAGACCCGCACGGAGGCCCCGCTCGCCACCTTCCTGTGGCTGGACGTCGTCAACCGGGACATCGGCCCCTACCCCGGCGTCCTGGACCGGGTCCGCTACGCCGACATGTCGGTCTTCCTGGGCCGCGGCGTGGGCGGCGGCTCCCTCGTCAACGGCGGCATGGCCGTCACCCCGCTCCGGTCCTACTTCGCCGAGCAGTTCCCCACCGTCGACACCGACGAGATGTACGGCACGTACTTCCCGCGCGCCCGCGCCATGCTCGGCGTCAACACCATCGACCCGGCGTGGTTCGAGTCCACCGAGTGGTACCGCTTCAGCCGTGTCTCCCGCGCCCACGCCCAGAAGGCCGGCCTGCGGACCACCTTCGTGCCGAGCGTCTACGACTTCGGGTACATGCAGCGCGAGGCGGCCGGCACGGCGACGAAGTCGGCCCTCGCCGGAGAGGTCATCTACGGCAACAACCACGGCAAGCGGAGCCTCGACAAGACGTATCTGGCCGCCGCCCTCGGCACCGGCAACGTCACCATCCACACCATGGAGCGGGCCCGGGGCATCCGCAGGGAGAAGGACGGGACGTACGTCGTCACCGTCGACCGCGTCGACGGCACGGGCGCGGTCGTCGCGACCAAGGAGTACGGCTGCACGTACCTCTTCCTCGGTGCCGGGAGCGTCGGCACCTCCGAACTCCTCGTCCGGGCACGGGCCAAGGGCACCCTGCCCGCGCTGAACGCCGGCGTCGGCGCGGGCTGGGGCCCCAACGGCAACGTGATGCTCGGCCGGGCCAACCACCTGTGGGACACGGTCGGGGCGAACCAGTCGACCATGCCGGTGCTGGGCATCGACGACTGGGCCAACACCGCCAACCCCGTCTTCGCCGAGATAGCTCCGCTGCCCACCGGGCTGGAGCACTGGGTCAGCCTCTATCTCGCCCTCACCAAGAACCCCGAGCGCGCCTCGTTCACCTACGACGCCGCGAGCGACTCGGCGAGGCTCGGCTGGAGCGCCGCCCAGAGCGCGGTCTCCGTCTCCATGGCCAAGCAGCTCTTCGACCGGATCAACTCGGCCAACGGCACGATCTACCGGTACGACCTGTTCGGCTCGCCCAGCAAGGTGTTCGCCGACGACTTCACCTACCACCCGCTGGGCGGCTGCGTGCTGGGCAGGGCGACCGACGACTACGGGAGGGTCAAGGGCTACTCGAAGCTCTACGTCACCGACGGCTCGCTGGTGCCCGGCTCGATCGGCGTCAACCCGTTCGTCACCATCACCGCGCTCGCCGAACGCACGATGGCGCGGGTCCTCGCCGAGGACACCGCGCCGTAGTCGTGCTTCCGGGGCGTGCTACTTCGCGTAGATCGCCTCGATCTCGTCCGCGAAGTCCTTCGCCACCACGTTCCGCTTGAGCTTCAGGGACGGCGTCAGGTGGCCCGAGTCCTCCGTGAACTGGGAGGAGAGAATGCGGAACTTCCGCACCGATTCCGCCTTCGACACCGCGGCGTTGCCGTCGTCGATCGCGGCCTGGATGGCCGCGTTCAGGTCGGCGTCCGCGCTCAGCGACGCCGCGGTGGACCCCGCGGGCTTGCCGTGCTCGGCGGCCCAACGGCCCAGGAACTCCTCGTCGATGGTGACCAGCGCGCCCACGAACGGCCGTCCGTCGCCGACCACCATGCACTCCGCGACCAGCGCGTGCGCCCGGATGCGGTCCTCGATCACGGCCGGGGCGACGTTCTTGCCGCCCGCGGTGACGATGATCTCCTTCTTGCGGCCGGTGATCCTGAGGTAGCCGTCCTCGTCGAGGGTGCCGATGTCACCGGTGTGGAACCAGCCGTCGGCCAGCGCCTGCGCGGTCGCGCCCGGGTTGTTCCAGTACTCCTTGAACAGGTGGTCGCCGTGCAGGAGCACCTCGCCGTCGTCCGCGATGCGCACCACGGAGCCAGGCAGCGGCTGTCCGACCGTACCGATCTTCTGCCGGTCCCACGGGTTGAACGCCGTCGCCGCACAGGACTCCGTCAGGCCGTAGCCCTCCAGGACCGTGAAGCCGATGCCGCGGAAGAAGTGCCCGAGCCGCTCGCCCAGCGGAGCGCCGCCGGAGATCGCGTACTCGCCCCTGCCGCCGAGCACCGCCCGCAGCTTGCTGTAGACGAGCCGGTCGAACACCTTGTGCTTGATCTTCAGCCCGAGGGCCGGGCCCGACGGGGTGTCCAGCGCCCTGCTGTACGCGATCGCCGTGTCCGCGGCCTTGTCGAAGATCTTGCCCTTGCCGTCGGCCTGCGCCTTGGCCCGCGCGGAGTTGTAGACCTTCTCGAACACCCGCGGCACACCGAGGATCAGCGTCGGCCGGAAGGAGGCCAGCTCGTCCGTGAGGTTCTTGATGTCCGGCACGGTGCCCAGCTTGATCGGCGCCATCATCGGCGCGACCTGCACGAGCCGGCCGAAGACGTGCGCCAGCGGGAGGAAGAGCAGCACGCTGCACTCGCCCGTGCGGAACAGCGGCCGCAGCCGCTCCACCACGTTGCCGCACTCGGCGAAGAAGCTGCGGTGGGTGAGGACGCACCCCTTCGGGCGGCCCGTCGTGCCGGACGTGTAGACGATCGTCGCCGGGTCGTCGGCCTTCGCCAGCGAGCTGCGCTCCTCGACGGCCTGGTCGGTGACGTCCTGACCGAGGCGCCCCAGCTCCTCCACCCCGCCGCCCTCGATCTGCCAGACGTGCTTGAGCGCGGGCAGCCGGTCGCGCACCGACTCGACGGCGGCCGTGTGGGAGTCCAGCTCCACGATCACGGCGGTGGCGCCCGAGTCGGAGAGGATCCACTCCACCTGCTCCGGCGAACTGGTCTCGTACACCGGCACGGTGACCGCGCCGGCCGACCAGATCGCGAAGTCCAGCAGCGTCCACTCGTACCGGGTGCGCGACATCAGTCCGACCCGGTCGCCCGGCTGGACACCGGCGGCGATGAGCCCCTTCGCGGCCGCCCGCACCTCGGTGAGGAACCGGACCGCGTCGACGTCCTGCCAGACACCGTCCACCTTGCGGGCGATGACGGCGACATCGGGATGCTGCGCGGCGTTTCTGCGGACGATGTCGGTCAGATTGCCGTCCGCGGGGACCTCGTACAAAGCCGGAAGGCTGAACTCGCGCAAGACTGCTGCTCCTCATAGGGCGCCGGCGCCACGACGTACGCGTGTGATGCGACGGTGCGGTCCAAGGCTGGGGCTAGCGCTCAGGTCCCACTGGGTTCCTCACTGGTTGAAAACCTGAGCACGACTGGACTGCCCGGACGTTACCCGTCGGTATGGCTTCTCCGCGAGGGGGGTGCGGGGAGATGTTTTCCGCGTCACACGTACGGATTCTCCGGGAACAATAATCCCCACACTTAATGACTGACCAGTAACCGCAGGTTCGGTCGACTCTGTTCACCCCTGCCGCACCCGCCTACGCTTGATCGTCATGGCACCCACACCAGGCGGTAACCGCAGGACACGTATTCATGTGGTCAGTGACGTGCACGGCAACGCGCGCGACCTGGCCAGAGCCGGCGAGGGTGCCGACGCCCTGGTGTGCCTCGGCGACCTGGTCCTCTTCCTCGACTACGCCGACCACTCGCGCGGGATCTTCCCCGACCTGTTCGGCGCCGAGAACGCCACCCGGCTCGTCGAGCTGCGCACCGCCCGGCGCTTCGAGGAGGCCCGCGAACTCGGCGCCCGCCTCTGGTCGGGCATCGGCCAGGACCGCTCCGCCGTGATCGAGAAGGCCGTGCGCAAGCAGTACGCCGAGCTGTTCGCGGCGTTCCCGGAGCCGACGTACGCCACCTACGGCAACGTCGACATGCCGAGGCTGTGGCCCGAGTACGCGGGGCGCGGGACGACCGTGCTGGACGGGGACCGGGTCGAGATCGGGGGCTGGGTCTTCGGGTTCGTGGGCGGCGGACTGCGCACCCCCATGCGCACGCCGTACGAGATCAGCGACGAGGAGTACGCGGCGAAGATCGAGGCGGTGGGGGAGGTGGACGTGCTGTGCACGCACATCCCGCCGGAGGTGCCCGAGCTGGTGTACGACACGGTCGCGCGCCGGTTCGAGCGGGGGAGCCGCGCGCTGCTGGAGGCGATCCGCCGGACCCGGCCGCGGTACTCGCTGTTCGGGCACGTCCACCAGCCGCTGGCACGGCGGATGCGGATCGGGGCCACCGAGTGCGTGAACGTGGGGCACTTCGCCGGGAGCGGCAGGCCCTGGGCGTTGGAGTGGTGACCCCGCACGCGCGGTAGCCTTCACGCTGCACATACGTGCGCACCCACCTCCCTCACCGGAACGTCTCTGGAGGAGCCACGGCGATGGCGGAATTCACCAGTTCGAGCATCACGATCGAGGCTGCGGCGGCCGACGTCATGGGAGTGATCGCCGACTTCGCCCGCTACCCGGACTGGACGGGTGAGGTGAAGGAGGCCGAGGTCCTGAAGACCGACGACGAGGGGCGCGCCGAGCAGGTGCGGCTCGTCATGGACGCCGGGGCGATCAAGGACGACCAGACGCTGGCGTACACCTGGTCCGGGGCGAACGAGGTGTCCTGGACGCTGGTCAGGTCGCAGATGCTGCGGTCGCTCGACGGCTCCTACATCCTCAAGCCGGTGAGCGACACGGCGACCGAGGTGACGTACCAGCTGACCGTGGACGTGAAGATCCCGATGCTCGGGATGATCAAGCGCAAGGCGGAGAAGGTGATCATCGACCGGGCGCTGGCCGGGCTGAAGAAGCGCGTGGAGTCCGGGGCGTAGGTCCGTCCAGCGGGCCGCCCGCCCGACTCGCCCTGGTGACACGGGTGCCGTTCGAGTCCGCCCGCGGCACCCCGTTCGGGCGCTGGGTGGAACCCCCGCCCCCACCCGGTGGGTTACCGTTCAGCCCCATGCGCACCATCCTGATCACCGGGCAAGGCGGCAGTGGCCGTACGACGGTCGCCGCGGCCACGGCGGTGGCGGCGGCTCGGGAGGGCCGCCGCACGCTCGTGCTGAGCGCCGACCGGACGGACGGTCTCGGGGCGGTGCTGGGCACCCCGACCGGCGCCGAGCCCGTACGGGTCGGCCCCGGCCTCACCGCGTGGCGGCCCGACGCCGCCGCCGGCTTCCGCGCGGACCTCGTCGCGTTCCAGGAGCGCGCCGCCTCCGTGCTCGACCTGCTGGGCGCAGGCCGGCTGGACGCCGAGGAACTCACCCCGCTGCCCGGCGCCGAGGAGCTGGCCCTCCTGCGTGCCCTCCGCGACGCCGCGCTGTCCGAGGCGTACGACCTGCTCGTCGTCGATCTGCCGCCCCTGCCGCAGACGCTCGCCCTGCTCGGCCTCCCGGAGGAACTCCGCCGCTACCTGCGGAGGTTGCTGCCCGCCGAACGCCAGGCGGCCCGTGCCCTGCGGCCCGTGCTCGGCCGGCTGGCCGGGGTGCCGATGCCCGCGGAGTGGCTGTACGAGACGGCGGCCCGCTGGGACGTCGAGCTGGCCGCCGTCGCCGGGGTCGTCGACGACCCCGGCACGACCGTACGGCTGGTCGCCGAGCCCGGACCCGCCGCCGCCGACCACGTCCGGGTCGCGGGCGTCGGCCTCGCCCTGCGCGGCCTGTCCGTGGACGCCCTGGTCGCCAACCGGGTCCTGCCCGCCGACACCTCCGACACCTGGCTCGCGGGGCTCGTCGCCCAGCAGGACAAGACGCTGTCGGAATGGCGCGCCACCCACCCCGTGCGGGAGGTCGCCCACCTCGGCCGTGACCCGCGCGGCACCGACGACCTCACCGCTCTCGACGTACCCCCTGCGGGTGACAGGCCCGCCCGGGTCGAGTGGCCCGTCACCGACCGGCTCGCCGACGACGGCGTGCTCGTCTGGCACCTCCCGCTGCCCGGCGCCCTGCGCGACGAGCTGGACCTCGTACGGCGCGGCGACGAGCTGGTCGTCACCGCCGGGCAGTTCCGGCGCATCGTGCCGCTGCCCTCGGCCCTGCGCCGCTGCACGGTCGACGGTGCCGCCCTGCGCGACGGCGAGCTGAGGATCCGCTTCGCGCCCGACCCCCGGTTCTGGCCCCGCACCCGGTGAACCGCATACCCCCGTTCGGGTAACGTCGACGGTACGAACCGTAGGCAGGAGTCCGCCATGAGCGAAGAGCGCCCCCCGTCCGACGCCGCCCGTCAGGACGCGGCCGGCCAGGCCGCCGCGGACGAGTACGAGGTGCGGGCGGCGGACGCCGACGCCTGGGCCACCGCGTGCGAGGAGGACCTCGCCGCGGAGAAGGCCCGCCGCCGGGCGCGGTACGGGCCGCCGCCGGGCTCGGCCGCCGAGGAACTGCGCAAGCTCGTCGACACCGTCGCCGACAAGCTGTCCGGTCTCCAGTCGCCGCTGCTCGGCGCGGTGGCCGGCGGAGCGGCCCAGCAGATGGTCAGCCAGGTCGTCCAGCAGGCCAGGGCCGCCGTCGAACCCGTCATCGAACGCAACCCGGACGTCTTCGACCACCTCGCCGCCGCGGGCAGCGAACTCCTCGCCGCGTACCGCTCCGCCGTGGAGGCCCAGGAACGTCGCTGGACCACCCGCGACCCCGCCCACCGGGAACGCGGCGACGAGGACGGCGACCAGGGCCCCGGCGAACGCATCGACCTCGACTGACGCCGGCCTGTCCGCCCGGCGGACGACGGGAGCCCCGGCGCCGGGCCCTCGGGTACGGTTGGCCGTAGCGGGGCTCGACCGAAACTGAGGGATTCATGGGACTCACCATCGGCGTCGACATCGGCGGTACCAAGATCGCGGCCGGTGTGGTCGACGAGGAAGGCAACATCCTCTCGACCCACAAGGTGCCGACCCCGGGCACGCCCGAGGAGATCGTGGACGCCATCGCCGCCGCCGTCGAGGGCGCGCGAGCCGGACACGAGATCGTCGGCGTCGGCATCGGCGCTGCCGGTTACGTCGACCGTCAGCGCTCCACGGTCTACTTCGCCCCCAACATCGACTGGCGCAACGAGCCGTTGAAGGAGAAGGTCGAGGCCCGCGTGGGCCTGCCCGTCGTCGTCGAGAACGACGCCAACGCGGCGGCCTGGGGCGAGTACAAGTTCGGCGCGGGCAAGGGCCACCGGAACGTCATCTGCATCACCCTCGGCACGGGCCTCGGCGGCGGCATCATCATCGGCAACAAGCTGCGCCGCGGGCACTTCGGCGTGGCCGCCGAGTTCGGCCACATCCGGATGGTGCCCGACGGTCTGCTGTGCGGCTGCGGCAGCCAGGGCTGCTGGGAGCAGTACGCGTCGGGGCGCGCGCTGGTGAGGTACGCCAAGCAGCGCGCCAACGCGACCCCCGAGAACGCCGAGATCCTGCTCGGCCTCGGCGACGGCACGCCCGACGGCATCGAGGGCAAGCACATCTCCATGGCCGCCCGCCAGGGCGACCCCGTCGCCGTCGATTCCTACCGCGAGCTGGCCCGCTGGGCCGGCGCCGGTCTCGCCGACCTCGCCTCCCTCTTCGACCCGTCGGCGTTCATCGTGGGCGGCGGCCTGTCCGACGAGGGCGAGTTGGTCCTCGACCCCATCCGCAAGTCGTACAAGCGGTGGCTGGTCGGCGGCAACTGGCGCCCGGTCGCCCAGGTCATCGCCGCCCGGCTGGGCAACGAGGCCGGGCTGGTGGGCGCGGCCGACCTGGCGAGAGAGCCCGACCCGATCATGTGACACTCCGTCGGACACGGCCCCGCGCCCCCGGAAGCATCCCGGAAGGGGCACGGGGCCGTGTCCATGGGCGGCCGAGCCACGCGGTCACACCGAGCCACGCACCGCCCCCCGGCGCAAACGGACAAATACCCCCGGGCTCGGGGCGTATCTTGATCCCCATGGCGACGAACCCGCTGCCCAACTCCCGCACGAACCCCGACGGTTCGGCGACCATCCGCGTCCTCAGCTACAACATCCGCTCCCTGCGGGACGACACCGACGCACTCGCCCGGGTGATCAAGGGCTGCGCCCCCGACCTCGTCCTCGTCCAGGAGGCGCCCCGCTTCTTCCGCTGGCGCAAGAAACTCGCGCGGCTGGCCGCGGCCTGTGACCTCGTCACCCTCTCCGGCGGCGCCACCGCCTCCGGCCCGGCCCTGCTGTGCGGCCTGCGCGCCACCGTCGAGCACACCGAGGACGTCCTGCTGCCGCTCACCCCCGGCCTGCACCGGCGCGGCTTCGCCACGGCCGTGGTCCGCTTCGGCCGCGCCCGCCTCGGCGTCCTGTCGTGCCACCTCTCCCTGCAGAAGGACGAACGGTACGAGCAGGGCGGCATGCTCCTCGACCGTCTTGCCGCACTGGGCGTGGAGCACGCCGTCGCGGGCGGCGACCTCAACGAACGCCCCGACGGCCGCACCTTCCGGCGGCTGGCCGGCGCGCTCCAGGACTGCTGGGCGACCGCGCCCTGGGGCAGCGAGTACACCTCCACCCCCGCCGACCCCCACCAGCGCATCGACGCAGTCCTCGCCACCCCCGGCATCGAGGTCCTCGGCTGCGGTGTCCCCCTCGACCAGCCGGGGATCAGCCGGGACGACCTGCGGGCGGCCACGGACCACCTGCCGGTCCTGGCCGCCCTCAGAGTGCCCGCCGCGTCGTCCTGAGGGCCGTCCCGGCCCGCCGGACCCGGATCCGCTGCGGTGGACGCCGGCGCCGCGCACCACGACGAGGGCCCGTCCGGAACACGTCCGGACGGGCCCGCGTACGGCGGCGGGGGTCAGACGACCGCGCCCCGCCCCGGATCGTCGTCGTCCTCGTCGTCGTTCTTCATCCGCATCACCAGCGTGGCGAAGCCGCCGAGGAAGCCGCCGATGCCGAGGGTGGTCAGCCACCAGGTCATGTCCCAGCCCAGCAGCACCGCGAGCAGGAGCAGCACAGGGCCGCCGACCACGCCCAGCCAGGCGAACTTGGCCGTCGCGTCGGCCTCCGGCAGCGGCGGCGGCTCCGGCGGCACGAAGTGGCCCTCGCCGTCGTCGTCCTCGTCGTCGTCCTCACCGGTGTCCTCGCCCACCGGGTCGGGCACCGTGTAGTCCCGTGGACCGGAGCCGACACCGGGCGCGAACGCGACGGAGCTGCCCAGCGGCTTGGGAGCGGTGGGCCCGGCACCGTCCGCGGCGCCGGCCGCGGGCGCGTCGGAGCCCTCCCCCTCCTCCGGGTCGGCCTCCAGCAGCGCCAGGTCCTCCACCGAACGGAACGGCTTGGCACCCGGCGGGTCCGGTGGCTCCTCGCCGAACCCGGCGACGATGGCCCGCCAGGCGGCGTCCTCGTCGAACGGCACCTGCTGCTCCTCGCCCGGAGTGTCGCCGGAGGGGGCACCCGAGCCGCCCGAGCCACCGGAACCCGAGCCGCCCGAGCCCGGTCCGCGCGCGTCACCGTGGCGCTCGCCGAGGGGCGCGCCCTTCTCCTCCGGGTCACGCTCGGAGTCGTGCTCAGCCACCAGTGGCCGTCCCTTCCCTCTGCTCCATGGATCCCGCACCGAACCGCTCCGCGGACCCCGACCCGGACTGCTGTACGGATTCCGTCCCGGAGTCCTTCAGCGCCTCCGTCCCGGAGTCCTCCGGGGACTCCTCCCCGTCGGTCGCCTTCGCGGTGTCGGGCGCGGTGTCCCGCACGACACGGGTCATGAACGCCAGGCTCTCCTCGAAGACACGGTCCGCGTCGTGGTCCAACGTCGCGACGTGGTAGCTGTGTTCCAGCAGGATCTCCGTGACGTCCGTGGACGACACCCGGCTCAGCACGCGCGCGGAGTCGGCGGCCGGCACCACATGGTCCCGGGTGCTGCGCAACAGCAGCAGCGGCTGTGTCACCTGGGGCAGTTCACCGTCGACCAGCCGCAGGAAGGTCCGCAGGGAGTGCGCCGCGTGCAGCGGCACCCTGTCGTACCCCAGCTCCGTGACGCCTTCCTTGGCGATGTCGTCGGTGATCCCCCTGGTGCTGGGGACGAAGTGGCGGAGCACGGGCAGGGCGCGGGCCGCCAGGCCGTGCACCTCGTTGGCCGGGTTGACGACGACCACGCCGTCGACCGCGTCCCCGTGCTTCGCGGCCAGCCGCAGGGCCAGCGCGCCGCCCATGGACAGCCCGGCCACGAAGACCCGCGCACAGCGCTCGCGCAGGGCGCGCAGCTCACGGTCCACCTCCGCGTACCAGTCCTGCCAGCCGGTGATCCGCAGGTCCTCCCAGCGGGTGCCGTGACCCGGCAGCTGGGGCAGGACGACGGTCAGGTCGTGCCCGGCGAGGTACTCCGCCCAGGGGCGCAGCGACCGCGGGGAACCGGTGAAGCCGTGACAGAGGAGGACCCCGACCCGTCCGCCCTCGTGGCGGTAGGGCTCGGCTCCAGGAAGGACCGGCACGGTTCGGTCTCCTGTTCGTGAGAAGGGTGTGAAACGAGTCCCGGTGTGGTTCACCGTACGCGACCGCACTGACACCGACCAGGGGCTTCGGCCGGGGCAGGAGAGACGGGGGGCGGGGCGCCGGGCCGTTCGTCAGCCGTCCGGGTTAAGGTCTGATCCTCAGAACACAGAGAGGCACTCGGTTGTTGTACGGCGCGATGAAGGTCGCCATCGGGGGACCGCTCAAGGTCACCTTCCGGCCCTGGGTGGAGGGCCTGGAGAACATTCCGGCCGAGGGCGCGGCGATCCTGGCGAGCAACCACCTCTCGTTCTCCGACTCGTTCTTCCTGCCCGCGGTCCTCGACCGCAAGGTCACCTTCATCGCGAAGGCGGAGTACTTCACGACGCCCGGCGTGAAGGGCAAGCTCACGGCGGCCTTCTTCAAGGGCGTCGGCCAGCTCCCCGTGGACCGCTCCGGCGCGCGCGGCGCGGGCGAGGCCGCCATCAGGAGCGGCATCCAGGTCCTGGAGCGGGGCGAGCTGTTCGGCATCTACCCCGAGGGCACCCGCTCGCCCGACGGCCGCCTCTACCGGGGCAAGCCCGGCGGCCTCGCCCGCGTGGCCCTCGCCACCGGCGCGCCCGTCATCCCCGTGGCGATGATCGACACCGAGAAGATCCAGCCGCCCGGCAAGGTCCTGCCGAAGGTGATGCGGCCCGGCATCCGCATCGGCAGGCCCCTCGACTTCAGCCGCTACCAGGGCATGGAGCACGACCGCTTCGTCCTGCGGGCGCTGACCGACGAGGTCATGTACGAGATCATGAAGCTCTCGGGCCAGGAGTACGTCGACATCTACGCGACCGCCGCCAAGCGGCAGATCGCGGAGGCGGCCAAGGCGGAGAAGGACGCCGACAAGGCCGCGAGGGCCGCCCTCGCCAAGGCCGAGAAGGACCAGGCGGCCAAGGAGCGGTCCGATGAGGCCACGGACGACCGGGACAAGCCGGCTTCGTAGCGGTCGCGTTCGGCGGATACGGTCGCGTGCGGACCACGCGTCCGTCGTGGGTGGGGTGGGGGTCGGGCACATGCCGAGGCGCGAGAGAGTCATGAGGATGTCGGTCGAGCTGCCGCTGTGGCGCGCGCTCACCGGCTACCGCGTCCTGACGACGATCTACGCCGTCGGCCTGTTCGTCAGCGCGTACGGCACGTTCCCGCGCCCCTGGCTCGCGATCGCCTACTTCGTGGTGCTGGCCGGCTGGACCCTGGCGACCCTGCCCAAGGTCGCCAACGCGGCCAGCTGCACCAAACGGTTCCTCGCCGCCGACCTCACCATCGCGGTCGTCGGCATCCTGCTCACCCGGCTCGCCGACTCGCCGGAGCGGATCGAGGCCGGCGGCCCCACCCTGCCGTCGATATGGACCGCGGGCGCCGTCCTGGCCTTCGCCATCAAGGGCGGCTGGCGGTGGGCGGCCTTCGCCTCCACCCTCGTCGCCGCCGCCAACCTGGTCCACCGCGGCGCGCCCACCCGCGACACCGTCCACAACGTGCTGCTCGTGTGGGTCGCCGCCATCGCCATCGGCTACGTCGTCGAGGTGGCCCGCGCCTCCGAGCGCACCCTCGCCCGCGCCCTGGAGATCGAGGCCGCCACCCGCGAACGGGAGCGCCTCGCCCGCGACATCCACGACGGCGTGCTCCAGGTCCTCGCCATGGTGCAGCGGCGCGGCACCGCCCTCGGCGGCGAGGCCGCGGAGCTGGGCCGGATGGCCGGCGAGCAGGAGGTCGCGCTGCGCACCCTGGTCTCCGGCGGCCTCGTACCGGTCTCCCGGATCTCGGAGGACGCGGCCGAGGGGGCGTTCGTCCGGTTGGTCGACGAGCCGGACGCCGCGGAGTCCGGCGACGGCCCCGTCGACCTGCGCTCCCTGCTCGCCCCCTACGCCGGGGCGAAGGTCACCCTGTCCGAGCCGGGCGCCCCGGTGGAGCTGCCCGCGCCCGCCGCACGGGAGCTGGCCGCCGCCGTCGGCGCCGCCCTGGACAACGTGCGCCGGCACGCCGGTGAGCGGGCACGGGCCTGGATCCTGGTCGAGGACTGGACGGACGAGGTCGTCGTGACCGTACGGGACGACGGGCCCGGCATCCCCGAGGGGCGGCTCGCCCAGGCCGAGGGCGAGGGACGGCTCGGGGTGGCCCTGTCCATCCGGGGCAGGCTGCGCGACATCGGCGGCACGGCCGAGCTGATCTCGGTGCCGGGACAGGGCACGGAAGTCGAACTGAAGGTACCCAGGGCCTCGGAAGCACCGAAGGACACACGGGGGAAGGCGGAGAAGCGGTGACGGACAACGTGCTGGACGGACAGGAGCCCTCGGGCGTCGACGGGCGGGAACGGCCGGGCGACCCGATCAAGGTCATGGTGGTCGACGACCACCCCATGTGGCGCGACGCCGTCGCCCGCGACCTGACCGAGTCCGGCTTCGACGTGGTCGCCACGGCGGGCGACGGCGACCAGGCGGTGCGCCGCGCCAAGGCCGCCGCACCGGACGTCCTCGTGCTGGACCTCAACCTGCCCGCGAAGCCCGGCGTCCAGGTCTGCAAGGAACTGGTCGGCGCCAACCCGGCCCTGCGCGTCCTCGTGCTGTCGGCGAGCGGCGAGCACGCGGACGTGCTGGAGGCGGTGAAGTCCGGCGCCACCGGCTACCTGCTGAAGTCCGCCTCGACCGAGGAACTGATCGACGCCGTGCGCCGCACCGCCGTCGGTGACCCCGTCTTCACCCCCGGACTCGCCGGCCTCGTCCTCGGCGAGTACCGCCGTCTCGCCTCCGAGCCGACGCCCGCCGCGGGTGCCGACGAGCCGAAGGCGCCGCAGCTCACCGACCGTGAGACGGAGGTGCTCCGGCTCGTCGCCAAGGGCCTGAGCTACAAGCAGATCGCCGAACGCCTCGTCATCTCGCACCGCACCGTCCAGAACCACGTGCAGAACACCCTCGGCAAGCTGCAGCTTCACAACCGGGTGGAACTGGTCCGCTACGCCATCGAACGCGGTCTCGACGACGCGTAGCCGGCCGCCGGCCCTGCCGCCCCGGCCCGCGCGGATCGACAAATGCGCCCATAGATCAATCCGAGGAGTAAACCAACCGCCCGACAGTTCACCGGAATTGCCTCTACCCGGTCATGTCGAAGTGACCTGCGTCACCATTACGGTGCTGCGGAAGGCTTACGGCAACCGCGGTGAAGGGATATTTCCATGCGGGTCGGAGTACTGACCGGTGGCGGCGACTGCCCCGGGCTCAACGCCGTCATCCGGGCCATCGTCCGCAAGGGCGTTCAGGAGTACGGCTATGACTTCGTAGGCTTCCGGGACGGCTGGCGGGGTCCGCTCGAGAACGACACCGTCCGCCTCGACATCCCCGCCGTACGCGGCATCCTGCCGCGCGGCGGCACCATCCTCGGCTCCTCGCGCACCAACCCGCTCAAGGAGGAGAGCGGCATCCGCCGCATCAAGGACAACCTCGCCAAGCAGGAGGTCGAGGCGCTCGTCGCCATCGGCGGCGAGGACACGCTGGGCGTGGCCGGGCGCCTGTCGGACGAGTACGGCGTGCCCTGCGTGGGCGTCCCGAAGACCATCGACAACGACCTGTCGGCCACGGACTACACCTTCGGTTTCGACACGGCCGTGGGCATCGCGACCGAGGCGATCGACCGGCTGCACACCACGGCCGAGTCCCACATGCGGGTCCTGGTGGTGGAGGTGATGGGCCGCCACGCCGGGTGGATCGCCATCCACTCCGGCCTGGCCGGCGGCGCCAACGTCATCCTCATCCCCGAGCAGCGCTTCGACGTCGAGAAGGTGTGCGCCTGGGTGGCGTCCCGCTTCAGGGCCTCCTACGCGCCGATCGTGGTCGTGGCGGAGGGCGCGATGCCCAAGGACGGCCAGATGGTCCTGAAGGACGAGTCCCTGGACTCCTTCGGGCACGTCCGGCTCTCCGGGGTCGGCGAATGGCTGGCCAAGGAGATCGAGAGGCGCACGGGCAAGGAGGCCCGTACGACCGTCCTCGGCCACGTCCAGCGCGGCGGCACGCCGAGCGCGTTCGACCGCTGGCTCGCCACGCGGTTCGGGCTCCACGCGATCGACGCGGTCCGCGACGGGGACTTCGGCACGATGGTCGCGCTGCGCGGCACGGACATCGTCCGCGTCCCCATCGCCGACGCCACGGCCAAGCTGAAGACGGTGGACCCCGCGCTGTACGACGAGGTCGGCGTCTTCTTCGGCTGACCGGGGGAGGGGCCCGCGCGCGTTGCCGGGTGCGGGTGGTGCGTGGTCTCCCGCTCCGTTCCCCTCAGGGGCGCGACCAGCCTCCACCCACCCGCACCCGGCACCCGGGCCTACCGGGCCCGAAGGACCCGCAACCCGGCCACCAGCTCCCGCACCACGGTCACCCCGTCCAGCGTCAGCACCGACTCCGGATGGAACTGCACCCCCGCGAACCCGGGCCCGCGCAGTGCGTGCACCTCCCCGCCGCCGCTGCGGCTGACCTCCACCCCGCGCGCGGCCAGCTCCCCGGCCGCCGCGTCGTCGCAGCGCGCCACGAAGCTGTTGTAGAAGCCGACGACCTCCTCGCGCCCGAACAGGTCGACCGAGGTCTGCGCCCCCTGGTAGGGCACCTCCTTGCGCACGATCTCCAGCCCCAGCTCCGCCGCGATCAGCTCGTGCCCGAGACACACCCCGAGCACCCCGTGCCGATGGTCCCGGAGTACCTCGGCGGTCAGCCCCCGCAGGAACCGCATCTTCGGGTCGTCCGCGTCCCCCGGGTCACCGGGCCCCGGCCCCAGGACGACCACCCCGGCGTGCCCGAGCACGGCCTCCCGCAGCCCCGGCTCGTCGTAGCGCCGTACCGTCACCTCCAGCCCCGAGGACCGCAGCAGGTGCGCGAGCATCGCGGTGAACGTGTCCTCCGCGTCCACCACCAGCGCGTGCCCGGTCAGCTCCGCCGTGCGGTCCTGCATCCGCAGCCAGAACGGCGCCAGCGACGCGCGCCGCCCGTCCAGCGCCGCCCGCACCCGGGGGTCCTCCGCGAGCCCCGGCCGCGCCCGCTCCCGCTCCGGCCGTCCGGGCCGCACCCCGAGCGCCGCCAGCACCCCGGCCGCCTTGGCGTGGGTCTCGGCGACCTCGCCCGCCGGGTCGGAGCCCCGGACGAGCGTGGCGCCGACGGGCACCCGCAGCCTGCCGTCGGCCGCGATGTCGGCCGTCCGGATCAGGATCGGCGAGTCCAGGGTCTGCGCCCCGCCCTCGTCCCGGCCCAGCAGCGCGAGCGCCCCCGCGTAGTAGCCGCGCGCGACACCGTCCCGCCCGACGGGCTCGTACCGTTCGATGACCCGGCAGGCGTTCTGCACGGGCGACCCGGTGACGGTCGCCGCGAACATGGTCTCGCGCAGGACGTCGCGCACGTCCAGCGAGGAACGTCCGCGCAGCTCGTACTCGGTGTGCGCGAGGTGTGCCATCTCCTTCAGCCGGGGCCCGATCACCACCCCGCCCATGTCGCCGACCGTGCACATCATCTTGAGCTCCTCGTCGACGACCATCGACAGCTCCTCGATCTCCTTGCCGTCGGCGAGGAAGGCCAGCAGGTCCTCCGGCGTCGGCCCGCCGGCCGGATAGCGGTAGGTGCCGCTGATCGGGTTCATCACGACGGTCCCGCCGGACATCCGGACGTGCACCTCGGGGCTCGCCCCGACGAGGGTCCGGTCCCCGGTGTGCACCACGAACGTCCAGTACGCGCCCCGCTCGCCCTCCAGCAGCCGCCGGAACAGCGCCAGCGCGTCGGCCCGGCCGAAGCCCGGGATGCCGCCCTCGTACGTCCGCCGGATCACGAAGTTCGCGCCCTCGCCCCGCCCGATCTCCTCGCGCAGCACCCGGTCGACGATCCGCGCGTACTCCTCGTCGTCGACGTCGAAGCCCCCGCCCTCGACCTGCACGTCGTGCGCGGGCAGCCCGGCCAGCGCCCGCTCCAGCGGCAGCGCGTACGACTCCTCCGGCACGAGCACCGACAGGGGCGTGCCGTCGTCACGGACGTCGAAGCCCCGTTCGCGGATCTGCCGGAACGGGACGAGGGCCAGCCCTTCGTCGGGGAGGTCGGCGAGCCGCTCGCAGGTGGTGACCGGGCCGATCAGCACCTCCACGGTGTCGTGGTCGTGCAGGCCGGGGGTGCGGCGGCGCAGCAGCGCGAACGGTCGGGGGTCGTGCCGGAGCCGAGCCAGGTCCATGGGGTTCTCCTCGTGGCTGATCGGTGCGTGATCGGTGCGTGACCAGTGCGGTGGTCGAGGAGGGACGGCCCGGTGGTGGAAACACGGAAGGCCGCCCCTCGGGCGGCCTTCGCGAAGTCGTGCGTACGCGCAGTCAGTGGGCCGCCGGATGAGCGGTCCACCACCAGTTCTGGTTCGAGTGCGCGACCATGCGCCGCACCCTACCGGAGACGGTCCCGCGGACGCCACGAGCCGCGCCCGCGGGTCCCGTCCCGATCGAGCGGGGTCCGTCTCACTTGATGAGCAGGGGAATGGACGCCCGACATGACCCCGTAATGTGGACGTCGTGACCGTGAACGCTAAGTCCAGCGCGAGCGCTGGCAACACCTGGCGAGACCTGCCCGCGGCGCAGCAGCCCGAGTACCCCGACCCCGAGGCTCTGCGCGCAGTCGTTGCGGAGCTCGAGTCGTATCCGCCGCTCGTCTTCGCGGGCGAGTGCGACCAGCTGCGCGCCCGGATGGCGTCCGTCGCCAAGGGAGAGGCGTTCCTCCTCCAGGGCGGCGACTGCGCCGAGGCCTTCGACGCCGTCTCGGCGGACCACATCCGCAACAAGCTGAAGACGCTGCTCCAGATGGGTGCCGTCCTCACGTACGCGGCGTCCGTCCCCGTCGTGAAGGTGGGCCGCATCGCCGGCCAGTACTCCAAGCCGCGCTCCAAGCCGACCGAGACCCGCGACGGCGTGACCCTGCCCACCTACCGGGGCGACTCCGTCAACGGCTTCGACTTCACCGAGGCGGCCCGCGTACCGGACCCCGAGCGCCTGAAGCGGATGTACCATGCCTCCGCCTCCACGCTGAACCTCGTGCGCGCCTTCACCACCGGCGGCTACGCCGACCTGCGCCAGGTCCACGCCTGGAACCAGGACTTCGTGAAGTCGTCCCCGTCCGGCCAGCGCTACGAGCAGCTCGCCCGTGAGATCGACAACGCGCTGAACTTCATGCACGCCTGCGGGGCCGACCCGGAGGAGTTCCGCACCGTCGAGTTCTTCTCCTCGCACGAGGCGCTGCTGCTGGACTACGAGTCGGCGCTGACCCGCGTCGACTCGCGCACGGGGCACCTGTACGACGTCTCCGCGCACATGGTGTGGATCGGTGAGCGCACCCGGCAGCTGGACCACGCGCACATCGAGTTCGCGTCCAGGATCCGCAACCCGATCGGCATCAAGCTCGGCCCGACGACCACCGCCGAGGACGCGCTGCAGTACATCGATCGCCTCGACCCGGAGCGCGAGCCCGGCCGTCTCACCTTCATCGTGCGCATGGGCGCGGACAAGGTCCGCGACAAGCTGCCCGAGCTGGTCGAGAAGGTCACGGCCTCCGGGGCGACCGTCGCCTGGGTGACGGACCCGATGCACGGCAACACCTTCGAAGCGGCCTCCGGCCACAAGACCCGCCGCTTCGACGACGTGCTCGACGAGGTCAAGGGCTTCTTCGAGGTCCACAAGGCGCTGGGCACCCACCCCGGCGGCATCCACGTCGAGCTCACCGGTGACGACGTCACCGAGTGCGTGGGCGGCGGCGACGAGATCTTCGTCGACGACCTGCACCAGCGCTACGAGACCGCCTGCGACCCCCGGCTCAACCGCAGCCAGTCCCTCGACCTGGCCTTCCTGGTCGCGGAGCTGTACCGCGACTAGAAGGCTGATGAAGATCTTGGGTTCTGGCCCTGCCGTGTCAGCGGCAGGGCCAGACTCGTCATGTGGCGATGGGTGAGTGGGTCGGCGAGACGGTCGGGCCGGACGTGTGGGAGACCTGCCGGGAACTGATTCCGGCGGGGGAGTGTGTTCGCGTTCCTGGCCGAGCATCGTGGCGAGCTGTTCCCGGCTGAGATGTTCACGGACATGTACCCGTCGGCGAACGGACGGCCGAGCATGCCGCCGCAGATCCTGGCCGCCGCGATCACCTTGCAGGCCCTGCACGGGCTGTCGGACTTCGAGACGGTGCAGGAACTGCGGTGCGACCTGCGGTGGAAGGCCGCATGCGGGCTGGGACTTCACGACATGGCGTTCGATCCGTCGCTGCTGGCCTACTTCCGCCGCCGGCTGGCCCGTTCCGCCCGCCCGAACCGGATCTTCGAGGCCGTGCGCGAGGTCGTGAAGGCCACCGGCGTCCTCAAGGGCAGGCACCGCCGGGCGCTGGACTCCACCGTGCTGGACGACGCGGTCGCCACCCAGGACACCGTCACCCAGATCATCGCCGCCGTCCGCGCGGTGATCCGCGAGGTCCCCGGCGCCGAAGCGGTCGCCTCTGCGCGATGCACCGCGCACGACTACACCGGCCCGGGCAAGCCCCGCATCGCCTGGAACGACGAGCAGGCCCGCGCCGAGCTGGTCGACGCACTGGTCACAGATGCCCTGCGGCTGCTGGGCCACCTGCCCGACCAGCAGCTCGGCGACAAAGCCGCGAACGCGGTGGGCATCCTGGCCCTGGTCGCCGGCCAGGACGTCGAGCCCGCCGAGGACTCCGACGGCCGCGACGGACGCTGGCGCATCACCCAAGGCACCGCCCCGAACCGGATGGTCTCCACCGCCGATCCGGAAGCCCGGCACGTGCACAAGACCCGCTCCCACCGGCAGGACGGCTTCAAGGCCCACCTGGCCGTCGAGCCCGAGACCGGCTTGTACACCGCCGTCGCCCTGCGGCCCGGCGCCGGGCCCGAACACCACGAGGCCGCCGTCGGACTGGACCTGCTTGCCGAGGAGGACACACCGGTGGACGCCTTCGGTGATACCGCCTACTCCACCGGCGACGCCCGCCAGGCCCTGCACCGGGCAGGGCACCGGCTGTTCCTCAAGCCCGCACCGCTGCGGCCCGCCGTCCCCGGCGGCTTCACCCTCGACGACTTCGCCATCGACACCACCACCGCCACCGTGACCTGCCCGGCCGGACACACCGTGGCCCTGTCCGACCCCGGCGGGCAGCACCGCCAACGCAAAGCCATCTTCGGCAACTTATGCACCGGCTGCCACCTGCGCGAGCAGTGCACCAAAGCCAGGGCCGGACGCATCCTGACCATCCGCCCGCACCACGACCTCCAGACAGCCGCCCGCCACCAGGCCACCGACCCCGCCCGGCAGGCCGACTACCGCCGCTGGCGGCCACCGGTCGAACGCGCCGTCGCCTGGCTCGTCCACCACGGCAACCGGCGCCTGCGCTACCGCGGCACCATCAAGAACGACACCTGGCTCCACACCCGGGCCGCCGCCCTCAACCTCCGCCGACTGATCAACCTCGGACTCACCCACACCAGTGGCACCTGGCACATCGCACCAGCCGGTACATGACCGGAGGCCTGTCCGGCCTGACGGCCGGACAGCCCCTCACCAAGATCTTCATCAGCCTTCTAGTGCCCCGTCAGGCAACGTTCGCCCCGTCGCGACGCCTGGCACGCACTCCCGCCGCACCGGGCACAAGCCCGAGTACATCCCGTACGAGGACGTGCGCCCGGCACGCCGGGAGCACGCACCAAACGCCGCTCCTCGACGCGGGCAGAACGCCGCCTGCCGCGGCACCAGTACGGGCGTGACGACACAGTGGAGTGGGGCGCGGATCACATACGATCCGCGCCCCACTCCACTTTTGCGCTCCCTGGCCGCCGGGTAAGGTTAGGTTAGCCTCACCGATCATCGTTCGGGGTGGCGTGACGTATCGATCCCGGCGGGAGGTGGACCGCGTGTTCGTCTGCAGTTGCTTCGGTGTGACCGAGCAGCAGGTCAAGAAGCACGCGGCGGACGGCGCCTGCACCCCTCGCCAGATCGCGTCGGCCTGCAAGGCGGGCACGGACTGCGGTTCGTGCGTCCGCCGCATCCAGGCGATCCTCGGGAGGGGTGCCTGCCCGCGCCGTGAGTCGGCCGACCAGGGGCAGCCCGCCCTCTCCGAGGTGCGGCAACTCGAGGAAGCCGCCTAGGCCGCCCGAGCCGCCCGGCCCGTCCGGCGCGGTCTCTCGGACCGTCCCTCGACCCGAGGAATCAGCTCTCCGGCTGTTCGATCAGCTGTGCGATGTACAGCGCCTCGCCGAGCTTCTCCAGCAGCTCCAGCTGGGTGTCCAGGTAGTCGATGTGGTGCTCCTCGTCGGCGAGGATCGACTCGAAGATGTTCGCGGACGTCACGTCGCCCTTGGCCCGCATCACCTCGATGCCGCGCTTGAGGCGGTCGATCGCCTCGACCTCGATCTGCCGGTCCGCCTCGAACATCTCCTTCACCGTCTGGCCCACCCGGACGTGGAACAGCCGCTGGTAGTTCGGCAGGCCGTCCAGGAACAGGATCCGGTCGGTGAGGACCTCGGCGTGCTTCATCTCGTCGAACGACTCGTGCCGGGTGTACTTGGCGAGCTTCGTCCAGCCGAAGTTCTCCTGCATCTTCGCGTGCAGGAAGTACTGGTTGATCGCGGTCAGCTCGGCGGTCAGCTGCTCGTTGAGGAATTCGATGACCTCGGGGTCGCCCTGCATCGCAAAGGCTCCTTCCAAGCGGGGAACTGGGAGGTTGCGCCGCGATGATTGCACCGGCGTTGAAGATCGTCCAGTAAGTGCAAGCTTAGTAAGTTAGCCCAGCCTTAGTTTGTTTTGTCCGAGTCGGGCGGCCCCTGGTCATGTGCACGAGCCGGGGTCTGTCAGGATGGAGTCATGGGTCAGCCGGTGGGACGCGAGTCGGGAGATCGCGCATCTGAGAACGCGGCACAGCCGCAGCTTCCGCCGGGACAGCGACTCCAGCGCGGCTGGCCGGTGACGCACTACGGCCCCGTCCCCAAGTTCCGGCCCGAGCGCTGGGACTTCCGGGTCTTCGGCGCCACCGCCGACGGCGAGAAGCGGAGCTGGACCCACGACGAGTTCACCGCACTGCCGTACGCCTCCGTCGTGGCCGACCTGCACTGCGTGACGAAGTTCAGCATGGTCGGCGCGGAGTGGGGCGGCATCCCCGCCCGGACGATCCTGCGGACCGTGCCTCCGGCCGCCGAGGTCACCCATGTGATGGTGTGGGCCGAGTACGGCTTCAGCTCCAACCTCCGGCTCAGCGACTTCGCCTCGGACCGCACGATCTTCGCCACCCACAAGGACGGCGAGCTGCTCACCGCCGAGCACGGTTTCCCCCTGCGCCTCATCGTGCCCCACCTCTACGCCTGGAAGGGCCCCAAGTGGGTCCGCGGCATCGAGTACATGACCGCCGACCGGCGGGGCTTCTGGGAGGAGCGGGGCTACCACAACATCGGCGACCCCTGGCGCGAGCAGCGCTACTCCTACCAGGAGGAACCGGGGGAGGGCCCCGAACTCTGACCGGGGCCGGCCCGCTCCGGCCAGGGGCAGTAGTCCGAGCAGGTCCGGCCCGCTCCTCAGCCGTCGCGGAGCTTCTTCAGACGCTCCACGTCCGCCGCGTGCCCCTCCTTGCCGCCGGGGGTCTCGATGATCAGGGGGACGCCCTCGGTGGCCGGGTGGGTCATCAGCGCGCGGAACGGGTCCTCGCCGATGTGGCCGGAGCCGATGTTCTCGTGGCGGTCCTTGTGCGCGCCGACGACGTCCTTGGAGTCGTTGGCGTGGATCAGCCTCAGCCGGCCCTCGCCGACCGTGTCCACCAGCAGGTCCAGAGTCCGGTGCATGCCGTCGGGACCGGTCAGGTCGTGGCCCGCCGCGAAGATGTGGCAGGTGTCCAGGCAGACGCCGAGCTTCGGGTGGGCGTCGAGCGCCTCGAAGTACGGGCCGAAGTCCCACGTCCGCGAGCACAGGGAGGCGCCCTGGCCGGCGGTCGACTCCAGCAGCAGGTACGGGTCGTCGTCGTGGGTCAGCTCGTCCAGCAGCGGCAGGAGGTGTGCGCGCACCTGCTCCAGCGCGACCGAACGGTCCCGGCCGCCCGTCGCGCTCCCGGTGTGCACGACCACGCCCAGGGCGCCGATCTCCCGGCCCCGGCGCAACGAGTGCCGCAGCGACTCCACGGACTTCTCGACCGTCGCCTCGGTGTGCGAGCCGAAGTTGATCAGGTACGGGGCGTGGACGTACGCGGGGATCGACTCGGCCGCGCAGGCCGCCCGGAACTCCTCGTCCTGCCGCGGGTTGCCGACGGGGGTGGCCCAGCCCCGCGGGTTCGCGACGAAGACCTGCACGGTCTCGGCCCCCAGCTCCCTGGCGTACGCCAGGCCGACGGAGTTCAGCCCGCCGGCGACGGGCACATGCCCGCCGACGGGGTTGCGCGCGGCCCCGGGCACGGGGGCGAGGGGCGAGACGGGAGCGGACGCGGGGGAGGAGGGGCTGCGGCCGGGGGACTGCTCAGTACTCACCGCACAAGGGTGTCATGCGGCGGAAGCCACCCGGACGGCGGAGGGTTCCCCGGGGCCCCGCGCGGGGCCCCGGCCGCCGTGGACCGGGGTCAGCCGATCTCGATGGTGATCGTCGAGCCCTTGGGAGCCGTCTCGCCGCCGTCCACCGACTGTCCCTTGACCTCGTCGGCGAAGAGGCCGAGAAGCCCCCGGTCCTCGTCGACCTCGAAGCCCGCGTCCTCCAGCTTCCGCGTGGCGTCGTCGACGCTGTCGCCCACGACGTCCGGCACCTCGATCATCTCGGGACCCTTGGAGAGCGTCAGCGTGACCGTGTCACCCGCGCCGGCCTGCTTGCCCACGCCCGGGGAGATCTCGGCGACCAGGCCCTTGTCGAACTCGGAGTTGACCCGCCCCGGGGCGACCTTCACCTTCAGGCCCTCGCCCTCCAGCGTGGCGGTGGCGTCCTCGACCGAGGCGCCGGACACGTCCGGGATCTCCACCGGGGCGCCCCGGCTGACCACGAGCGCGACCGCCGAACCCGAGGACGCCTTGGTCCCGGCGCCGGGCTCGGTGCGGATCACCTGACCCCTGACGACCTCGTCGCTGAACTCACGCGTCACCAGACCCGGTTCCAGCCCGTCGCTCTTGAGCCGGTCCCTCGCCTTGTCCAGCCGGTAGCCCTTCAGGTCGGGCAGGGCCACGGTCTCGGGGCCCTTGGAGACCGTCAGCGTGACCGTGTCGTTGTCCCGGATGCGGTCGCCCGGCTCCGGGTCGGTGCGGATCACCTCGCCGCGCGTGACGGTGTCGCTGAACGCGCGCTCGACCGTGACGCCGAGCCCGGCACCCACGATCCGCTCCCTCGCGACGGCCTCCGGCTGGGCCAGCACCGCCGGGACCTTGGTGAACTGGCCCGAGTTGATGTACCAGATGCCCCCGCCCACGCCGAGGACGAGCAGCACGGCCGCGACGACCGCGAGCATCCCCCGCCGGGCCGGGGTGCCGCCTCCGCGCCGGGCGGGCGGCGGGGGCGTCTCGAACCGGCTCGTCCGGTTCATCCCGTCGAGCCCCGCCGAGCGGGACACCGTCAGCGACCGCGGGATGACGCTCGTGCGGTCCTCCGCGTTGTCGTGCCCGGCGGTCCTCGCCTGCGGCGGCACCGCGTCCAGCTGCTCGACGCTCAGCGCCGACCGCGCCTCGATCGTCTGCGCGAGCAGCGCGACCGCGTCGTACGGCCGCAGCTCCGGACCGCGGGCGGTCGCCGAGGCGACCAGCTCGTCCAGCTCGTACGGCAGGCCGGGCACGGCGGCCGACGGCGGCGGCACGTCGTCGTGCAGCGCGTGGTAGAGCACCTGGGCCGGCGTGTCCCCGCCGTGGGGTTTGCCGCCGGTGAGCATCTCGTAGAGCATCACGCCGCACGCGTACACGTCCACGCGGGTGTCGGTCGTGCCGTGCTCCAGCTGCTCCGGGGCCAGGTAGGCCACCGTGCCGAGCACGGTGCCCGTGGTGCTGGTGACGGTGTCCACGGCACGGACCAGCCCGAAGTCGGCGACCTTGACCCGGCCGTCGTCCCCGATCAGCACGTTCTCCGGCTTCATGTCGCGGTGCACGAAACCGGCGCGGTGGGCGGCGCCCAGGGCGGCGAGGATCGGCTCCAGGATGTCCAGCGCGGCCCGCGGCTGCAGGGCGCCCCGCTCGCGCAGCACGTCACGCAGGGTGCACCCGGCGACGTACTCCATGGCCAGGTACACGTACGACCCGTCGGTGCCCTGGTCGAAGACCCCCACCACGTTCGGGTGGGAGAGCCGCGCCACCGACTTGGCCTCGCGGATGAACCGCTCCACGAACGAACCGTCCGCGGCCAGCGTCGGATGCATCACCTTGAGCGCGAGCACCCGGTCCAGGCGGGTGTCCACGGCCCGGTAGACCGTGGCCATCCCGCCGACCGCGATCCGCGCCTCGACTCGATACCGGCCGTCGAGCACCTGGCCGACAAGCGGGTCCTGAAGGGTCGTGTCCACGCGGCTGAGTCTACGAGCCGCCGCGGACACCCCCACGCGTTCCGTGGCGGTGGGGGCGTACTGCAGCAGAGCTGTGACCGTCCCGCACCCGGCCGGGGGACCGCCCTCAGAACGCCGGCCGCTCCGGGTCCAGGCGGGCCAGGCCCTCGCCGGGGGACGACGCGCGGGCGAAGTGGCGCCGGGGGATGCGGCCCGCCCGACGGGCGAGGCGGCCCGCCTCCACCGCGTTGCGCATCGCCGTCGCCATCAGCACCGGCTCCTGCGCCCGCGTCACCGCCGAGGCGAGCATGACACCCGCGCACCCCAGCTCCATCGCGAGCGCCGCGTCCGACGCCGTACCGGCACCCGCGTCCAGGATCACCGGTACGCGCGCCTGCTCCACGATCAGCTGGAAGTTGTGCGGGTTGCGGATCCCGAGCCCGGACCCGATCGGCGACCCGAGCGGCATGATCGCGGCGCAGCCGACGTCCTCCAGCCTCCGCGCGAGCACCGGGTCGTCGTTGGTGTACGGCAGCACGGTGAAACCGTCGTCGACCAGGGTCTCCGCGGCGTCCAGCAGCTCGATCGGGTCCGGCAGCAGGGTCCGCTCGTCGGCGATGACCTCCAGCTTCACCAGGTCCGTGCCGAGCGCCTCCCGTGCGAGCCGTGCGGTGAGCACGGCCTCGCCCGCCGTGAAGCAGCCGGCGGTGTTGGGCAGCACCCGGATGCCCAGCCTGTCGAGCACCGAGAGCACCGAGCCGTGCACGGCGGCGTTCACCCGGCGCATCGCGACCGTCGTCAGCTCCGTGCCGGAGGCCACCAGCGCCCGCTCCAGCACGTCCAGGCTGGGCGCGCCGCCAGTGCCCATGATCAGGCGGGACGCGTAGGTCGTACCGCCGAGGACGAAGGGGTCGTCTGCCACGGGTCAGCCTCCTTGGACGGCGGTCAGGACCTCGACGCGGTCCCCCTCGCGCAGGAGCGTCGACGGCCACTGCGCGCGCGGGACGACGGTCTCGTTGAGCGCGGCGGCGACCCCGGACGGGGACGCGCCGAGCGTGTGGACCAGCGTGTCGAGGGCGGTGCCGGGCGCGACACGCCGGCGCTCCCCGTTGACGAGGACGGTCAGGGCGTCGGTACGGTCCGCGGCGCTCATACGGTCTGCTCCGAGAGTTCCCGGCGCGCGCCGGTCCTGAAGCGCAGCGGTGTGAAGTCCCGTGCCACCTCGGGCAGTTCACCACTGACCAGGACATGGGCCAGCACGTCGCCGGTGACCGGGGCGAGGAGGACGCCGTTGCGGTGGTGGCCCGTCGCGAGGAGCAGGCCGTCGAGTGCGGTGGGGCCGAGGAGGGGGGCGTTGTCAGGGGAGCCGGGGCGCAGTCCCGCGCGGGTCTCGGTGAGCGGCAGCTCGGTGATGCCGGGGACGAGTTCGTGGGCGTCCCGCAGCAGCTCGTACACCCCTCCCGCGGTGACCGTGGTGTCCCAGCCCAGCTCCTCGCTGGTGGCGCCGACGACGAGTTCGCCGTCCTCGCGCGGCACCAGGTAGACGTGGCTGCCGCGGACCACCGCCCGCACGGTCCGGGTCAGGAAGGGCGCGTACCGCTCCGGCACGGTCAGTCGCAGCACCTGCCCCTTCACGGGACGCACCGGCGGCAGCACGTCGTCCGGGACGCCCGCGAGCCGCCCGCTGTGGCTGCCCCCGGCCAGGACGACACGCCCCGCGGTCAGTCCGGTGCCGTCGTCGGCCCTGACCCCGGCGGCCCGCCCCCGGACCACGGACAGCTCCTCGGCCCAGGCCCGGTGGAACACGACCCCGGCCCGCTCGCAGGCCGCGACGAGGGCCCTGGAGAGCCGCCTCGGGTCGATCTGGTGGTCCCCGTCGACCCGCAGCCCGCCGCGGACGCCCGGTGCCAGCATCGGCTCCAGGCGGCGGCACTCGCGCCCGTTCAGCCACTCCGACTCCAGGCCCGAACGGCGTTGCAGGGCGTGCAGTTCACGCAGATGGGCCCGGTCGTCGGCGTCGAGGGCGACGGCGAGCGTCCCGGAGCGGCGGTAGCCGAGGTCGAGGCCGGTCGCCTCGGTCAGCTCGGCGGCGAAGTCGGGGTAGCGGCGCGCGGACTCCAGGTTGAGCCCCAGCAGGGTCTGCTCGCCGTGGTGCAGTTCCGTGACCGCGGCGAGCATCCCCGCCGCGACCTGGCCCGCCCCGCCGCCGGGCCCGGGATCCACGACGGTGGTGGTGAACCCGCGCTGGGCGGCCCGCCAGGCCGTCACCAGCCCGATGATCCCGCCCCCCACGACGAGGACGTCTGAGGTGTGCGTACGCGACATGGGCATCCAGCCCCTCCCTTCGCCGGCATGACCCGGATCAGGTTCGTACGGTCGGAGGCCGCCAGCCTCCCTCTCAGCCCGGTGCGCCCGGGCTCCCGCGAGTGCTCTACGGTGGCCCACCCTAGCCCGTGCCGTATCGCCCAGTAAGGGAGCCTCCCGCCATGGCCCGCTCGCTCGACGGACTCGTCCTCGCCCCCGTGGCCGACCAGGCCCCAGGTCAGGTCGGCACCCGCACACGGTTCGCGTACCACGAGAAGGACGGTCAGATCTGGGCCGACTACGCGGGCGGCGACGTCGTACGCGGCCATCTTCTGGGTACCCGTGAGGGTGACCGGCTGGACTTCCGCTACATCCAGTTGCGGACCGACGGGACGACCGCGTCGGGGCACTGCGTGTCCCGGGTGGTGGAACTGCCCGACGGGCGAGTGCGGCTGAAGGAGACCTGGGAGTGGGAGTCGCGGCCGGGCAGCGGGACGAGCACGGTGGAGCAGATCGAGGCGGCGGACGGCGCTGTGGAGCAGGGCACGGCACACGACCGCTGACTGACGGATCGTCAGGTGTCTATGGTGATCAGGTGAACGAGCAGACACGGGCAGCGGGAGGGACGACGGCACGCCGGGTCGTCGTCGTGGGTGCGGGCATGGCCGGGGTGCAGACCGCGGTCGCCCTGCGTGAACAGGGCTTCCCCGGCGAGGTGACACTGATCGGCGCCGAGCCGCACCAGCCGTACGACCGGCCGCCGCTGTCCAAGGCCGTGCTGCTCGGCAAGGCCGAGCACTCCGCGTTCGACGTCGACTTCGAGGCGCTCGGCATCGAACTCCGGCTGGGCCGCGAGGTCCTGGGCGTCCGCCCCGCCGCGCGCGAACTGGACACCGCCGCGGGGCCCGTCCCGTACGACGTGCTGGTCCTGGCCACCGGCGCCGAACCCGTCCGGCTGCCGGGCGTGCAGGGCGTGCCCGGCGTGCACCTGCTGCGCACGCTGGACGACGCCGAGCGGCTGCGCCCCGTCCTGGCCGAGCAGCGCGACATCGTCGTCGTGGGCGCCGGCTGGATCGGCGCGGAGTTCGCGACCGCCGCGCGGGAGGCGGGCTGCGCGGTGACCGTCGTGGAGGCCGCCGACCGGCCGCTGGCCGGGGCGCTGCCCGCCGAGGTGGCCGCGCCGATGACCGCCTGGTACGCCGACAGCGGCACCACGCTGCGGACCCACGCGCGCGTGGAGCGTGTCGAGCCGGGGACGGTCGTCCTGGACGACGGCTCCCGGATCCCGGCCGGTGCCGTGGTCGTCGGCATCGGGGCACGCCCCGCGACGGCCTGGCTGCGGGACTCCGGCATCGAGCTGGGTCCCCACGGCGACGTGATCGCCGACGACCACCTGCGCACCTCGGCGCCGGACGTCTACGCGGTCGGCGACTGCGCCTCCTTCCCTTCGGGCCGCTACGGCGAGCGCCTGCTGGTCCACCACTGGGACAACGCCCTCCAGGGCCCCCGCACGGTCGCCGCGAACATCGTCGGCGAGACGCCCGAGCCCTACGACCCCGTCCCGTACTTCTGGTCCGAGCAGTTCGGCCGGTTCGTCCAGTACGCGGGGCACCACCCCGCCGGCGACACCCTGGTCCGGCGCGGGGACCCCGCGGGCGCGGCCTGGACGGTGTGCTGGCTGCGCGAGGGGCGCCTGGTCGCCCTGCTCGCCGTCGGCCGGCCGAGGGACCTCGCCCAGGGCCGCCGCCTCATCGAGTCGGGCACCCCGATGGACCCCGCCCTGCTCGCGGACCCGGCCCGGCCCCTGAAGGCGGCGACAACGTAGCGCGACCGCCGCGCCCCGCCTCCACCTCGGCGTCCGCCCCCCGGAGGGCCCCACCCGGCTACCCACTGTCAGTCCCAGATGGCAGTCTTGGTGACGTGACCGAGATTGACGCAAAGATCGATGCTCTCGTCCCCGCGTGGCTGACGCTCCCCGACATCGCCGAGATGCTCGGCGTCGAGGTGACGCGTGTGCGGCAGCTGGTCAAGGAGGGCCAGCTCATCGCCGTACGCCGTGGTGAGAACCGCGCGCTGCACGTCCCCGCCGCCTTCATCGACGGGGACCGGGTCGTCAAGGGCCTGTCCGGCACCCTGACGCTGCTCAAGGACGACGGCTTCACCGACGAAGAGATGCTGGAGTGGCTCTTCACCCCCGACCCGAGCCTGCCCGGCACCCCGGCCCAGGCCCTCAGCGAGAATCGCGGCACGGAGGTGAAGCGCCGCGCGCAGGCGCTCGCCGTGTGATCACCGAAGGCTGAGAAGCCGCACCACCGGCAGGACCCGTACCACCGCACCACCTGAACAGCACCGTGCGGCGTGCGGCGGCCGGGCCCGCCTCGGCGCCCGGCCGCCGCACGCCGCACCGACACGGCACCGCCCACGGGGGACTCATCCATGACCGACGCCGCTGCCCGGCTCGCCGACGCCCGGCTCTACCTCTGCGTGGACGCCCGCGAGCGCCAGGGAGACCTCCCGGAGTTCCTCGACGCGGTCCTCGGCGCCGGCGTGGACATCGTCCAGCTGCGCGACAAGGGCATCGAGGCGGCACGGGAGCTGGAGCTCCTGGAGCTGTTCGCCGAGACGTGCCGCCGCCACGGCAAGCTGCTCGCCGTGAACGACCGGGCCGACGTGGCGCACGCCTCACGGGCCGCGCACCCGGGCGGCGCCGATGTCCTGCACCTCGGCCAGGGCGACCTCCCCGTGCCCGCCGCCCGCGCGATCCTCGGTGACGACGTCCTCGTCGGCCGCTCCACACACTCCGAGCAGGAGGCCGCGGCGGCCGCCGTCCAGGAGGGCGTGGACTACTTCTGCACGGGCCCCTGCTGGCCCACGCCCACCAAGCCCGGCCGGCCCGCCCCCGGCCTCGACCTCGTGCGGTACACCGCCGCGCTGGGCACCGACCGCCCCTGGTTCGCCATCGGGGGGATCGACCTCGGCAACCTCGACGAGGTCGTCGCGGCGGGCGCCCGACGGGTCGTCGTCGTCCGCGCCGTCACCGAGGCCGACGATCCCGCGGCCGCGACGGCACAGTTCGCCGCACGCCTGCGCGCCCTGTGACACCGCATGCCGTCCGGGTGTCCAAGGCGTGGACATCCCGACCGATAAAGCGGACAAAACGGGGTTCTCTGGTTGGGGGACGGGCCCGACCTGACTAACCTGCGGTTATGGCCCTAGGAACCGCCTCCACCAGGACTGACCGCGCACGGACGGTGCGGGACATGCTCGCCACGGGCAGGACCACGTACTCCTTCGAGTTCTGGGCCCCCAAGACCGAGAAGGGCGAGCGGAACCTGTGGAACGCCCTCCGCAGGGTCGAGGCGGTGGCCCCCAGCTTCGTCTCCGTGACCTACGGGGCGGGCGGTTCCACACGAGCCGGCACCGTCCGGGCGACCGAGCAGATCGCCGCGGACACCACGCTCACCCCGGTCGCGCACCTCACCGCCGTCGACCACTCGATCGCCGAACTGCGCAACATCATCGGCCAGTACGCGGACGCCGGTATCCGCAACATGCTCGCGGTCCGCGGCGACCCGCCCGGCGATCCCATGGCCGACTGGGTGCCGCACCCCCAGGGCCTGACGTACGCCGCCGAACTCGTCCACCTCATCAAGGAGTCGGGTGACTTCTGCGTGGGCGTCGCGGCCTTCCCGGAGATGCACCCCCGGTCCCCCGACTGGGACTCCGACGTGGCCCACTTCGTGGACAAGTGCCGGGCCGGCGCCGACTACGCGATCACCCAGATGTTCTTCCACCCGGAGTCGTACCTGCGTCTGAGGGACGCGGTCGCGAAGGCCGGCTGCGAGACCCCGGTCATCCCTGAGGTCATGCCCGTCACCAGCGTGAAGATGTTGGAAAGGCTGCCCCAACTCAGCAACGCGGCCATCCCGGACGCCCTGAAAGAGCGGATCGTCACAGCCAAAGACGATCCGGCCGCTGTACGCTCCATTGGCATCGAGTTCGCCACGGAGTTCTGCGCGAGGCTGCTGGACGAGGGAGTCCCAGGACTTCACTTCATCACCCTGAACAACTCCACCGCGACTCTGGAAATCTACGAGAACCTGGGCCTGCACCACCCACCGAGGGCCTAGACCGGTCGCACTCGCGTACGACACACTGCGTAGCGGCCACAGGGAGAGGGGCGTACATGGGCTGGACGGTCCTCTACATCGCGTTCGGCGTCGTAGCGTTGTGGCTGCTGGGCGAGGTGTTGCTGCAGTACAAGGCGCGGTTGCGGTGGAGGCTGCTCGCCTTCGTCGGGTTCCTCTGTGTCGTCCTCGGCGTCCTGATGCCCAACGTGATCGTCATCGGGGTCGGCGCGATCACCTTCGCGGTCGGCCAGACGTACGTGACCCTGTCGTTCCGCCGGGGCTTCGAGGCGGGGTGGGCCGTCCGCCCACGCTCCGGTGAGGGCGCGGAGGCCCCCGCGGGCAAGCCCGGCAAGAAGCGGCGCCGGGGCGAGCCGGAGCGTCAGGACCCGGGCCTGGAGGTCTCCGACCTGCAGACCTCGACTGCCGGAACGTACCAGCAGGACGACGACCCGCTGGACCAGGACGACGACGTCTTCGTACGCCCGAAGTCCGCCCCCTCCGGCGCGGCCACCGTGTACTCGCCGGAGCCCATGCCCGACGACACCAGCACCTACGGCGTCTACCGCGACGACGACACCGCGTACGCCGCGGCACCGGGCCAGCCCTACGCGAACGCCGACCAGGCCCAGGACGAGGCCTTCGCCTACTACGGCTACGACCAGCAGGGTTACGGCTACGACCAGTCCCAGCAGCAGTACGCCGCCTACTCCGACCCGTACATCGGCACTCAGACCTACGACGCCACCGCCTCTTACGGCCAGCAGGGGTACGGCCAGCAGGGGTACGGGCAGGACCATTACGGCGACGGCGGGTACGCCGGCGAGACCCCGCCCGGCGGGGTCTGGGTCCCGCAACAGCGCAACACCGACGACCCGTTCGGGTCGGATCTCCCGTCGGACCAGTCGTACCCGTACCAGGGCAACGGCAACGGGTACGACGAGCAGCAGTACCGTTTCTGACCGGCTGTTCCCGGCCGGCACGGCGTACCCGGCCGGTTGCGGCGGCCGCCCGCCGTCACTGTGAGCCGCGGAAGCCCGGTCCTTCCACGATCAGGCCCGCCACCAGGGAGCCGGACATGCCGGCGTGCGGCAGACCGCCGCCGGGGTGCGACCAGCCGCCGACCGTGAACAGGCCCGGCAGGGCCGTGGTGTTGGACGGCTGCAGGAGACTGCCGTCGCCCGCGGCCAGTGCCGGGGCCGGGACCGCGCCGCCCGTCGCGCCGGTCGCCCGCTCGATGTCCGCGGGGGTGCGCACCTCGTGCCAGAGGAGCCGGTCGCGCAGACCCGGCACCGCCCGCTCGGCTGCGTCGATCACCGCCTGCGCGTACTGCTCGAAGAACTCCGACCCGGCCGTGGGTCCGTCCCCGCCGGATCGGGCGGGCACCACCGCGCCGAGCACGATCGCCTCGTGCCCGGGGTCCGGCACCCAGGCCGGATCGTCCGGGCGCACCACCGTCACCGTGGGCCGCGCGAGCGTCCCGGACGAGGTGCCGAACAGCAGGTCGAGCTCGCCGTCGCGGTCCTCCGCGTGCACCACCGTGCGGTGCGCAGTGCCCTCGGGCCGGCCCCCGCGCAGTGCCAGCAGCACGGTCAGCCGACTCGTCCGCACCCGCTGCGCCGGCACCTCGCCGGGGCCCCGGACGACGGACTGCCGTACCGCGCGGTCCAGGACCTCGGGCGCGACCCCGGCGACCACGAAGTCCGCCTCGGCCACCGTCCCGTCCGCCCACTCCACCCCGGCCGCCCGGCCGTCCTTCTCCACGATCCCGGTGATCTCGGTGTCGAAGACGAACTCGACCCTGCGGGCCAGGCACCGCTCGTACACGGCCCGCGCCAGCTCCCGGAGCCCGCCCCGGACGTACCAGACGCCGAAGGCGTGCTCCATGTACGGCAGGACAGCGGCGCTCGCGGGGGTGGTGCGCGGGTCCAGTCCGTACGCCAGGGCGTGGCTCTCCAGCAGGGCCGTCAGCCGGGGGTCTCGCAACTCCAGGGCGCCGACCTCGGCGAGGGTGCCGGCACGGCGGGTGCGCAGCAGCCGCTTGTGGGGCACCGCCGGGTAGGGCTCGCGTTCGGCGAGGACCTGCCAGTCCGGCCACAGCGGCTCCTCCAGGAGGGGCCGCCGGGTGCGGTCCCAGGCCTCGCGGGCCCGGACCAGGAAGTCGCCCCAGCGGTCGCCCGCCCCGGGGCCGAGCGCCGTGTTCAGCGCGGCGACCACGCCCGCGCGGGAGGCGTTCGGCAGTCGCAGGTCCGTGCTGTCGGCGAAGACGTGCCGTGCGGCCGGGTCCACCTGGACCAGCTCGACGCACTTCTCCAGCGGCTCCTTGCCGGTCTTCAGGAACAGGTCGCGGTAGACGGCGGGCAGGGGCAGCAGCGCCGGGCCCGTGTCGAACGCGAAGCCGTCGCGTTCGTACCGGCCCACCGCACCGCCGTAGGTCGTCGTGCGCTCGTACACCACCACCCGGTGGCCCGCGACGGCCAGCCGGGCGGCTGCCGCCATGGCGCCGAGACCGGCGCCGATCACCGCAATCCTTGCCATGCCTGCGACCTTAGCGGGCGCCGCCGACAACCGGTCCCCGGCCCGTGCGCAGGCCGCACAGGGCGCACCGGCACCGGGCGAGTATCCGCGCGGACGTCGCCGGGCCCAGAGGGGCACCGGGCGGTGTGGGGGTGAGTGCGCAGGGCTGAGTACGCGTACCTACGGGGGGAGATGAGTAGCCGCGCGGATGGGCTCACTTCCGCGTGGAGGGGAGAGTTGAGGCACGGGACGGGCGTGGTTCCGGAACCGCCGGCACGGGGCGGCGGAACGGACCCCGCGCTCCGACCGCTCCTTCCGCGGGCGGGGTCGAGGCTTCGACGGTCGGCGGGAGCGAGACACGGGGGAAAGGGGAGCGGGGGACGCGGGGGAACGAGGGGGAACGGGGACGCGCCGGTTCGAGGTGGCCCGCGGGGGACGCGGCCACTGCGCACCGGCGCTCTCGTTCGTTCGCGTACGGGCGGGCGCCCCGGTGCACGGCGCGGGCGCCCGCCCCGGTGGCGGCTACCGGTTGCCGCCGACCCGGCCCTGCAGCAGCCGCGACAGCGCCGCGTGCACGTCGTCCAGGGAGCGCTCCGGCTGGAAGGCCTTCCAGTCCAGGGCGGCCACCAGGACCATGCCGACCAGGGCCGACGCCGTGAGACCGATGTCGATCTCGTCGCTCAGCTCGCCCTCCTCGACGCCCTCGCGGAGCACCTTCTCCACGACCGCGACGGCCTCCTGCCGGACGACCATGAGCGTGGACTGCCACGCCCGGTTGGTCCGCCACAGCTCGGCCACGTACAACTGCGTGAACGACGGGTAGCGGTCGATGAAGACCAGTCCGGCCCGGATCATCGCGTCCAGGGCGTCGACCCTGCTGCCGCCGCCCTCGGCGCTGCGGTCGGCCGCGTCCCGCAGCGACGCGGTGAGGAGCCCCACGCCGTGCCGCAACAGCTCCTCGAAGAGGACCGACTTGCTGGCGAAGTTGTAGTAGACGGTGCCCTTGGCCACGCCGGCGCGTTCGGCGATCTCGTCGACCGTCGTGGCGGAGAACCCCTGCTCCGCGATGAGCGTGACGGCCGCCTCGTAGAGCTTCTGCCGGGTCGCCTCGCGGCGGCCCCCGCCTGCGCCGCCGGGGGCGTTGCTGCTTTCCATGGCCCTGATTGTCACAGGAACCGTGCGGTGCGCGGTCACAGCGTCAGCTCCGGGTGCAGTCGGTCGAGGGTCCACACCTGCTTGCGGCGGGCCGACACGGCGGTCAGGGCGAGCGCGCCCGCGGTGAAGGCCACCAGCACGGCGCACGCCTGCCAGACCGGGCCCAGACCGCCGCCGGTGATCAGCCGCCGCAGGGCGTCCACGACGTGGCTCATCGGCAGGAACGGGTGGACGGCGTTGAAGAAGTCCGGGCTGGTCTGCACGGGGTACGTGCCGCCCGCGGACGTCAACTGGAGCATCAGGAACGCGAGGACGAGGATCCGGCCCGCGGCCCCGAAGCGCGCGTTCAGCCACTGCACGATCGCCGCGAAGCACGCCGTCACCAGGAACAGGAAGCCCACCGTCCCGGCCGCCCGCGCCATCTGCAGGCCCACCGCCCAGTGCAGCACCGCCATGAGCGCGACCGTCTGCAGCACACCGAGGGCGGCGACGGGCAGCCAGCCCGCCAGCGCGATCCGCCAGGCCGGGGAACCCGCCGCGAGGGCCCGCCGGTTGAGCGGCGGGATCAGCATGTACGCCACCATCGCGCCCACCCACAGCGACAGCGGGATGAAGTACGGGGCGAACCCGGTGCCGTAGTTGGGCGCCTTGTGGAGGTCCTGGGCGGCCAGGCGGACCGGGTCGGCCATCACCTCGGTGCGCCGGTCGCGGTCCTGCTCGTCGTAGTCCGGGATCCGGTCGGCCCCGTCGTGCAGCCCGCCCGCGAGCTTGCCGGAGCCGTCGGCCAGCTTGTACATGCCGCCCTTGAGGTCGTTCGCGCCGGTCTTCAGGTCGCCGACGCCGGTGTCGAGGTCCTCGGCGCCCGTCCTGGCGGCGCCCAGACCCGTGTGCAGCGTCCTGGCGCCCTTGGCGACCTTCGTGGCGCCCTTGTTGAGGGCGTTCACCTTGGTCACGGCGTCGTCGAGGTCCCCGGACAGGTTCGGCGCGGCCTTCGCCAGGGCGCGGGCCTGCCGCTCCAGGGTCGTCAGGTCCTTCTTGAAGGCCTTCAGGTCACCGTCGTAGTTCTTCACCACGGTGTTGACGTCCTCGGCGAGACGGGCGGCCTCCCCGGCCGCCTCCTTCGCCTTCTTCAGGTCCGCGCAGGCCGCGTCCGGCAGCGCCGGGTCCTCGCAGCGCCGCTGGTAGACGTCGTCGAGCGTGTCGGAGGCGGTCCGGGTGCCGGTCGCGGCGGCCGGGGCCGTGGTCACGAACGCGGAGAGGTGGTTGCGGATCGTCGCCGCCGAGTCGGCGACCAGGGTGGCGGTGTCGGCGATCGTGTCGCTGTTCTCGTCGAGGAAGGGCCGGACCTGGTCGGCGGACTTGTTGACCTTGTCGGCCAGGCTCCGGGTGCCGTTCGCGACCTGCTGGGCGCCGTCCTGGAGGTCGCCCGCGCCCTGGTCCAGGTCGGAGAGGCCACCGGACAGCTTGCCGCTGCCGTCCTTGGCGGCCTTCAGCCCGTCGGCGAGGTCCTTGGAGCCCTTCTCGGCCTTGTCGATGCCGCCCTTGAGATCGTCGGCCCCGTCCGCGGCCTTCTGCGTCTTGTCGTGGATGTCGGAGAAGGAGATGAAGATGCGGTCCAGGAACGACCGCGACGTCTTCGTCGACGCCGCCGTCCGCACCTCGGAGAACACGGTCCGGGAGATCTGCCCGACGATGTAGTTGTTCGCGTCGTTCGTGCGGACCTGGAGGGCGCCCGTCTCCGGCGCGTCACCGGAGCTGGACGCGATGCGCCGGCTGAAGTCCGACGGCATGGTCAGCGACAGGTAGTACGTGCCGTCCTCGACGCCCGCGCGGGCCTGCTCGGCGCTCACCTCGTGCCACTCGAAGGTGTCGCTGTCCCGCAGGCCCCGGGCGATGTCGTCGCCGGCCCTGAGCTTCTGCTTGCCGACCGACGCCCCCGTGTCGTCGTTCACCAGCGCCACCGGGACGCGGTCCAGCCGGTCGTAGGGGTCCCAGAAGGACCACAGGTACAGCGCGCCGTACAGCAGCGGCAGCAGCATGAGCGAGGCCAGCGCGGCGCGCGGGAGCTTCCCGCGCCCGAACCGCCTGAGCTCAAGCGAGGCGAGTCTCGGCGAACGCATCGCCCATCTCCTTGTCGTCGTCGCCGCGGTCGCTCTCGGTGCCGGCCTCCGTGCCGGCCTCGGCGCCGGCCCCGGTCGCGGCGGCTGCCTCGGTGTCGGTCGTGGCGCCGGTCTCGGTCTCCGCGTCGGTCGTGGCCCCGGTGCGGGCCCCCGTCCCGGTCTCCTTCTTCTTCGCCGTGGACACGACGAGCGCGTCCTGTGGGGCCTCGCTGCACACCGCCACGACCGTGGTCCCGGCCTCGGTGAGGGAGCGCAACAGGGCCCACACCCCGGTCCGTTCGGCCTCGGAGAGTTTCAGGTCGGTGTCGTCGACGCCGAGCAGGCGGGGCCGGCCGATGAGGGCCAGGGCGAGCGAGAGCCGCAGTGCCTCCACCCGGTCCAGGTCGCGCACGGCGGTCCGGTCCCCCTTGGGCAGCGAGGCCCGGTCGAGCCCGGCGGCGGCCAGCGCGGCGTCGATCCGGTGCTCTGCCTCGGCCGCCCGCTCACGGCGGGGCCGCAGCAGTCCGCGCAGGGAGCCGTCGAACCGCCGCCGCAGCAGCGCGCGTTCCCGCAGGTGCTCCCCGACCGTGAGCGCCGGGTCGAGGTCAGTGACACCGGGGACGTGCGCGAGGGCACTGACCCGGCGGACGGCGGCCATCTGCTTCGGCAGCCGCAGGGCGCCCACCGTGGCGTGCCCCTCGCTCGGTTTCATCCGCCCGGTGAGGGCGAGCAGCAGACAGGTCCGGCCCGACCCCGAGGGACCCTCGACGGCGATCAACGAACCCGGCTCGGCCTCGAACCCCACCCCTCGGAACACCCACCCGCGCGGGCCCTTCATGCCGAAGCCCTCGGCGCCGACGGCGACGCCGCCGCCCTCCCCGGTGGGCGCCGCGGCCGTCGTGGGCGGCTCGTCCATGTGCTCCGGACCCCCTCGTGCCTTTTGAACTGACTGGTCAGTGCAAAAGTACCCCGAACCTTCGATCGAGGCAAAAGCCCAGGTCGGTTCGGATTGTCAGTGGCATACCGCACGATGGGCACATACGGCACCCCGTGTCGGGGCATGCCGTCACGCAGACGACAGGAGGTTCGTCATGGCCACGTACCACGCAGCAGCCGGCAACCGGCGCCGTGCCACCGGCCCTGCCCCCTCACTGACCGGCCCGGCGAGCGACGTGCACCCCGTGCTGCGCCGGGCGACCGCCCCGCCCGCCGCCCTCGACCTGCTCGCCCAGGCCCGCGCCGGCCTCGACGAGGCGTCCGCCCTCCAGGCCCCCAACGAGCGGTACGCGACGGCCCACCTGGCCGCCCTGCGCACCGCGGCCGCCGTGCTCGCCGCCCGTGGCCGCCCCGAGCCCACCCCGAAACGGCGGGCGAAGATCCGCAGCGCCTGGGAGGTGCTTCCCGAGATCGCACCCGAACTCGCCGAGTGGAGCGCCCTGTTCGCCTCCGGCGCCGCCCGCCGGGCGCGGGCCGAGGCGGGCATACGGGGCGCGGCGAGCGCGCGCGAAGCCGACGACCTGATACGCGACGTGGCGATGTTCCTGCGCCTGGTCGAGCGGACACTGGTGCTCCAGCCGGTCCTGCCCCAGCCCCGGGACGGCGGAGGAGGCGTCCCGGACGCGGGCTGACCGACTGTCCCGGCGCCGCCCATTAGGGTTGGGGGCACCCGCGTCTCCGTCACGGCCCCGGCCGCCGACGGAACCAGCAAGCCCACCGCTCCGCCGCACACCAGGCGGTGCCGCGCCGAGGAGTCAACTGCCGTGTCGGACCCGTCGCGCCCCCGCGCCTCCCTCCGTACCGCCGTGGTCTGGGACGTTCTCCAGGACGCCCTCGAGCGCCGTGTGAAGGCCACCGGGCGGGAGTCGCTCGACGTGCTCGACACCGGCGGCGGCAGCGGCAGGTTCGCGGTGCCCGCGGCCCGCCTCGGTCACCGTGTCACCGTCGTCGACCCCAGCCCCAACGCGCTGTTCGCACTGGAGCGCCGGGCCGCCGAGGCCGGCGTCGCCGACCGGGTGCGGGGGGTCCAGGGCGACGCCCACGGCCTCTTCGACGTCGTCGAGCGCGGCGGCTACGACGCGGTGCTGTGCCACGGCGTCCTGGAGTACGTCGACGACCCCGCCGAGGGCCTCGGCAACGCGGTCGCCGCGCTGCGCCCCGACGGCATCCTCAGCCTGCTCGCCGCCGGACTGGGCGGCGCGGTGCTCGCCCGCGCCCTCGCCGGGCACTTCAAGGAGGCCAGGCAGGCACTCGACGACCCGAACGGACGCTGGGGCGAGGGTGATCCCGTACCCCACCGTTTTACCGCCGAGCAGCTGACCGCGCTCGTCGAGAACGCGGGCCTCGCGGTGACCGCCGTCCACGGCGTCCGGGTCTTCGCCGACCTCGTCCCCGGTGTCCTCGTCGACACGGAACCGGGCGCCCTGGACGCCCTCCTCAAGCTGGAGGCCGCGGCCGCGGAACTGCCCGCGTTCCACTCCGTGGCCACGCAACTGCACGTGCTCGGAGAGGCCCGGGGGGCCGCCGAGGCGTGAGCGTCTGCGGTGCCGTGCCCCCTGATCAGGGGCGCGGCGGCGGATGGAGTACGCCACAGGCCCCCCGATCGGGCGCTCGGAGCCGTATGATCGAGGGAGACCGTCCGGCATGACGGGCCGTTCGCTGGGGAATCCACACCTCAGCGAGTCGGGGTGCCATGGCGGGTTCCGGTTGGCGAATTGGCGTAGAGGGGCGGGTTTCAAGGGGGCGATTCCCTGCCTATCCTGAAGAGGACCCCCCGGGTCGCCCCGGCGACCGCACGATGAGGAGGACTCCGTGCCGCTCTCAGAGCACGAGCAGCGCATGCTCGAGCAGATGGAGCGAGCGCTGTACGCCGAAGATCCCAAGTTCGCGTCAGCGCTTGAGGGAAGCGGGCTGCGTACGTACACCCGGCGGCGGGTCTACCAGGCGGTCGCTGGCTTTCTGGTGGGTATCGCGCTCCTCATGGCCGGAATGGTCGCACAGCAGATCTGGGTCAGCGTGGTGGGATTCCTCGTCATGCTGGGCTGCGCCGTGCTCGCCGTCACCGGTTGGCGCAAGGCCCCCAAGCCGGGTGAGCAGCCCACCGGTCCCACAGGCTCCGCCGGTGCTCGTCGTCAGACACGACAGCGCCGCTCCATGATGGATCGAATCGAACAGCGCTGGCAGCGCCGCCGCGACGAACAGGGTGGCCACTGAGCCCCCCGGGTCGCCGGGACCTCCGCCAGACCTGAGGACAGACGAAGGGTGACCTCCCCGAGGGAGGTCACCCTTCCTGTACGCCCACCATCGAACACCGGGCGCCTCGCGCCGCCGCGTGCCCGTTCCCCGCATCACCGCTCGCCGGCCCCCGCGCTCCGGTCCCCGGTACGAACCCGCTGCCCCGGGTCCCCGACATGAGTCTGCCCCCACCGGGCGAACCCGGTGGGGGCGGACTCCTGCGGACCTTGGTCGGAGCAGGCGCTCAGTTGTTCTGGCCGGTCGGGGCCGACGGCCGGCGCAGGGTCGGGCGGCGGGCCGCCAGTTCGCTCGTGAAAGCCGACCAGCGGGCCGAGACCCCCCAGAGCACGCGCACGGTGGAGCGGGGCAGGAAGAGCGCCCGCAGGCGGGGCCAGCGGCCCACCTGGGCCCGCAGCCCGGCCGCCACCTCGTGCGCGTCCTGAGCGAGCCCCGCCGGCACCTGCGGCCGCGGAGCGTAGAGCACCTGTTCTATGGCCGCCGCCAGCCGGTGTACCGCCGCCTCGGCCCCCGGTTCGAGCCGACCCAGCCGGACGATCCGCGCGGCGGCCTTGCGGGGCGTCTGCGACTCGTCCGGCGCGATCCCGTAGTCCCACGCCGTGTCGGTCACCTCCTGCCAGACCCCCAGGGCATGCGCCGCGGCCTCCTCGGGCGTCCGTCCGTGCGCGCCCAGCCGCACGGACCGCATCCGCATCCGCCACAGCATCGGCAGCAACGGAAGGGCGAGCAGCGCGAGCGCCCCCGGCACGATCAGCAGCGTCCAGGGGGAGAAGAACACCAGCCCCCAGAACCCACGCTCCTCGTCGTCGGAACCCGGCAGGGCCGCCGCCGACTCGGACGAGCAACCGCCCTCCAGACGCACCTGCTGCGCCGTGCAGCTCTCGCTCTCCGACGGCGCCGCGGACGGCGCCGTGGACGCCGAATCCGACGGCCGCGGCACATCGGGCAGGCCGTTGTCACCGGACGACTCGGGCTGGGTGTACTCGGGCGTCGTGCCCCGGTTCGGGGTCGGCTCGAAACGGGTCCAGCCCACACCCTCGAAGTACAGCTCCGGCCAGGCGTGCGCGTCCCGCAGCCCCACCGACATCGAACCGTTCGCCTCCGGCGTGCCCGGCGTGAAGCCCACCGCGACCCGGGCCGGAATGCCCAGCGTGCGGGCCATCGAGGCCATCGCGAAGGAGAAGTGGACGCAGAAGCCCTCCTTGTCCTCCAGGAACCGGGCGATCGCCCGCGAGCCGGTGCCGCTCTGCACCTCGGTGTCGTAGGTGAACTCGCCGCTGAACGCGAACCAGTCCTGGAGCTTCACCGCCCGCTCGTAGTCGTTCGCCGAGCCCGCCGTGATCTCACGGGCGGTCCGCGCCACCACCGGCGGCAGCGACGGAGGCACCTCGGTGTACTCCCGCTTCAGGGCGGGCGGCGGCTCCGGCGCAGCGGCCAACTGCTTGGCGGTCGGCCGCACGATCAGGCTCCTGACCGTGTACTGCACGCCCTTGGTGTCCTGGCCGTGGTCGCCGACGAGCGTGCGTCCCACCGGCTCGTACCGCCAGTCGCCGTCGATGTCCACCGACGTCACCGGATACGGCATCGGCAGCCAGTTCTGCGCGTAGTCCTTCGCCGCCGCTATCCGCGTCTCGATCTCGTTCCGCTTGACGTCCGGAACCAGGCCGTTCGGGGTGCCGAAGTCGTCCGGGACGCCGGTGATGGACCGCTCCGTCGGCTTCCACGAGGTGCCGTCGAAGTCGTCCAGGGAGACGATCCGCAGATACATCTCCTGGATGTTGTCGGTGTTCGTGCGGTACGACAGGACCTGGCGGTCCTGGTCCACGTTCAGGCTCTCGCTCAGCTGGACCAGCGGGTTCACCGCGGAGATCGTGCCGCCGCCCCCCGAGCCCGCGCCGATCCCGGAGCCCGCGCCGCCCAGCAGCCCGCCGTCCAGAGCGGGCAGCCCCAGCGGCGCCACCAGGGCGATGCCCAGCGCCACCGCGCCGATCCGGCGCCCGGTGCGCACCGGGGCGACGGCGCCGCCGGTCTCCGTACCGGGCGGGCGCGCGGCGCCCCCGAAGACCCGGCCCCACTGCGAGAGCCGGTCACGGCTCTCGGCCAGCAGCAGCATCAGATAGCCGACGGAGGCGATCAGGAAGAACAGCCACGCGGCGCCGTCCGACAGCCCCGCCGCCACCGAGTAGAGCGCCAGCAGCGGCAGACCGGCCGGGGCCGCGCTGCGGAACGTCACCGCGAGCGCGTCGACCATGAGGCCGATGAGCAGGACACCGCCGATCACCATCAGCTGGATGCCGTCGGTCAGCGGTGCCGGGATCGCGTACCGGCCGACGTCGTCGGCGCCGCTCCGCAGCAGCGAACCGAGGTGCTGGAACGCCTCCGGGCCCGGGAGCAGTCCGGCGACGGCCTGCTCCCGGGCGAAGACCAGGGTGAGCATCACCAGCATGACCAGGGCCTGCGCGGCCACCGTCAGCGTCCGGGCCAGCGGCACCCGCCGGGCGAGCGCTCCCACGCCGCTCTGCACGGCCAGCATCACGGCCGCCTGGACGATCCACGTCTCCGGGTCCACCAGCGGCAGCAGGGCGCACGCCGCCATGATCGTGGCGGCCCAGGCGCACAGCGCCAGCCTCGCCCGACCGCTCATGACCGTCCCTCCGTCCCGATCCCGGACACCAGACCGCCCCGCTGCCGGTCCGCCTGGCGCCACAGGTCCGTCAGCGAGGCGCCGCGCGGCACGCTCAACGCCGTCCAGCCCGCCTCGTGCAGCAGGCGCAGCGACTCCTCGCCCGCGCTCTCGCCGCCCGCGGGCGGCAGCTCGCCCGACTCACGGGCCCAGACGTCGCTGTCCAGCAGGAAGGCGATCGCCCCGCCGCTGCGCCGCCGCATCCTGCCGATCAGCCCCGCCTGCTCCTCGTCGAGGTCGCCGAGGAAGGCCACCAGCAGCCCCTCGTTCCCGCCGCGCAGCACGTCGTACGCGGGGGAGAGGCCCGTGCCGTCGGAGTGGTCGATCACCGCGAGCGTGTCCATCATCAGCCCGGCCGCGTCGGCGGACTCCTGGCTGGAGCCGGCGAACCCGTCGGCCCCCTCGCCCGGCACCGAACTGCCGGTGTCCGTCAACAGCCTGACGGAGTAACCCCGTTCGAGCATGTGCACCAGCATGGACGCGGCGCCCGAGACGGCCCACTCGAAGGCCGAGTCGGGGCCCGCGCCCAGATAGCCCACGGCCCGGGTGTCCAGCAGGACGGTGCAGCGGGCGCGCTGCGGCTGCTCCTCGCGGCGCACCATCAGCTCGCCGTAGCGGGCGGTGGAGCGCCAGTGCACCCGGCGCAGGTCGTCGCCGCGCCGGTAGCCGCGCGGGATCACGTCGTCCTCGCCGGCCAGCGCCAGCGAACGCTGCCGCCCGTCGCCGTACCCCTTCGCCTCACCGCCCAGCCGCACCGGCGGCAGCGCCTCCACGCGCGGGATCACCGTCAGGGTGTCGAACGTCGAGAAGGACCGGGTCAGCTCGCACATCCCGAACGGGTCGGTCAGCCGCAGCTGGAGCGGCCCCAGGGGGTAGCGGCCGCGCAGATCGGAGCGGACGCGGTACGACACCTCGCGCCGGCCGCCCGCCTCGACCCGGTCCAGCACGAACCGGGGACGCGGGCCGAGTACGTACGGCACCCGGTCCTGCAGCATCAGCAGCCCGGTGGGCAGCCGCGAGACGTTGTCCATCCGCAGATGGACCCGGGCCTCGCTGCCGGCGGGCACCCGCGCGGGGGAGAGGCGCCGGCTTCCCGCGACCCGGTAGCGGGTGCGGTACAGCACGGTCGCGCAGACCAGCGGGAGGACGGCGAGCAGCAGCCCGACCCGGAGCAGATCGCTCTGCCCGAGGACGTAGGCGCATATCGCGGCCGCCACTCCGGCGGCGAGAAAGGAGCGCCCCCGCGTGGTGAGCCCGGCGAGAGCCGTGCGCAGCCCGCCCTTGTCCTGCTCCGGGGCGGGAGCGGGCCCCGCGGTGGTCATCCAAGCCTCCGCGGCGGCTGCTGCGGATACGCGGGCGCCGAGCGGACGGAACCGAGACCGCCCTGCGCCGGCGCGGCCTGCGGCACGGGTGTGCGCTGCAGGATCTCCTGGACGACCTGCTCGGGCGTCCGGCGGTTGAGCTGGGCCTGCGCGGTCGGCAGCAGCCGGTGCGCGAGGACCGCCACCGCGAGGGACTGGACGTCGTCCGGCAGCGCGTACTCCCGGCCGCTCAGGGCGGCGGTCGCCTTCGCCGCGCGCAGCAGATGCAGCGTGGCGCGCGGCGAGGCGCCGAGTCTGAGGTCGGGATGGGTGCGGGTGGCGCCGACCAGGTCCACCGCGTAGCGCCGGACCGTTTCCGCGACGTGCACACCGCGGACGGCCTCGATCAGCTTCACGATGTCATGGGCGTGGGCCACCGGCTGCATGTCCTCCAGCGGCGAGACGCCGCCGTGGACGTCGAGCATCTGGAGCTCGGCCTCCGGGCTGGGGTAGCCGACGGAGACCCGGGCCATGAAGCGGTCCCGCTGGGCCTCGGGGAGCGGGTAGGTGCCCTCCATCTCGACGGGGTTCTGCGTGGCCACCACCATGAAGGGGTGGGGCAGTTCGTACGTCTGTCCGTCGATCGTGACCTGGCGTTCCTCCAGGGACTCCAGCAGCGCCGACTGCGTCTTCGGCGACGCGCGGTTGATCTCGTCGCCGATCACGATCTGCGAGAAGATCGCGCCCGGCTTGAACTCGAACTCCTTGCGCTGCTGGTCCCAGATGGACACACCCGTGATGTCCGACGGCAGCAGGTCCGGCGTGAACTGGATACGCCGTACCGAACAGTCGATGGACCGTGCCAGTGCCTTGGCCAGCATGGTCTTGCCGACGCCGGGGACATCCTCGATCAGAAGATGTCCCTCGGCGAGCAGCACTGTCAGCGAAAGCCGTACGACCTCAGGCTTGCCCTCGATCACCGCCTCGACCGAACTGCGGACTCGCTCCACAGTGCTGGTCAGATCAGTGAGGCTCGCTCGATCGTCATAGGTCGTCACCCGGCCCTCCTCGGCCCGTTCTTTCTCCGGGCCGACGCTCTGCGATGCGGACCGGCCCACCCCGAAACACGGGCATCACGCGCGAACAGTTCCGCGTGTTGCCACACGTGCATTCTTGCTGCCGTTACCGATTCGTGTCACTCGCCTGTGGACAACGGCCGGCGATTTGCCGGGCTTGCACCGTCTCGCACGCCAGGATGCCAGGAGATTGACAGGAACCCGGGACGGCGGAAACCCGTCCGGGGGTGGGGGAGGGGCCGGTGCGAGGGGCCGGTTCGACGCCGCTCAGGCGCCGTCGACCTCCCGCAGCAGACCGGTCTTCACGTCGAAGACGAAACCGCGCACGTCGTCCGTGTGCAGCAGGAACGGGTTGGTCCGCACCCGCTGCATGGACTGCCGTACGTCCTGGTCGACGTCCCGGAAGGACTCCACGGCCCAGGCCGGGCGCTGGCCGACCTCGACCTCCAGCTCGGTGCGGAAGTCCTCGGTGAGGGCCTCCAGGCCGCAGCCGGTGTGGTGGATCAGGACGACGCTGCGGGTGCCCAGCTTGCGCTGGCTGATGGTGAGGGAGCGGATCACGTCGTCGGTGACCACGCCGCCGGCGTTGCGGATGGTGTGGCAGTCGCCCAGGTCGAGGCCGAGGGCGGCGTGCAGGTCGAGGCGGGCGTCCATGCAGGCCACGACGGCGACGCGCAGAACGGGGCGGGCGTCCATGCCGGGGTCGGTGAACGCGGCGGCGTACCGCCCGTTGGCCGCGACCAGCCGGTCGGTGACGGTGTCGCCGCCTATGGCGCCTTCGGATGCGGTGGGAACTGATGCGGAGGTCGTCATAGGCATGACGTTACTGGCCACGGGCGCCGATGGCGCTTTGTGAGAGGGGACAAAGAACGTCATTGAGGGTTGTTGTGAGGTAACCCACAGGGGTGGCGGGATTGCACCACTCCGAGTGATTTCTCGGCTTTCCGGGCTTCACCTCGGGAGCGGCGTCGCGACGCGCAGGCCGGTTGATTGACCGCGAGGAGCCGTGGACTAAAGTGACGCGGAGCGGGAGGCGAGGACCCCCTGCTGGACTGACATCCCCGAGAGATCCGGCCACTGCCCGGCATCTCCCCGCGTGCGCGGCGCGTACGTACGGCTCGGCCTCCTCCCGCTCCCGGTCGGCCGGCACTCTCCGGCGCCGGCGGACCTCCCCTTCCTGAGCGGGCGGGGACCCGGCGGTGCGTACGGGCCCGCCGGACCTGAGAGGGCCCCTTGACCGAGAGTCGACACGTTCCCGTCATGCTCCAGCGGTGCCTGGACATGCTGGCCCCGGCCCTCACGGAGCCCGGCGCCGTCGTGGTCGACTGCACCCTCGGGCTCGGCGGCCACAGCGAGGCGCTCCTCACCCGGTTCCCCGAGGCCCGGCTCGTGGCCCTTGACCGGGACAAGGAGGCGCTGCGCCTGTCCGGGGAACGGCTCGCCCCCTACGGCGACCGCGCCACCCTGGTGCACGCCGTCTACGACGAACTCCCCGACGTGCTCGCCCGCCTGGGCATCTCCCACGTCCAGGGCGTCCTGTTCGACCTCGGCGTCTCCTCCATGCAACTCGACGAGGCCGACCGCGGCTTCGCCTACGCCCAGGACGCCCCGCTCGACATGCGCATGGACCAGACGACCGGCATCAGCGCCGCCGAGGTCCTCAACACCTACCCGCCCGGCGAACTCGTCCGGATCCTCAGGGCGTACGGCGAGGAGAAGCAGGCCAAGCGGATCGTCTCCGCGATCGTGCGCGAGCGCGAGAAGGAGCCCTTCAGCAACAGCGCGCGCCTGGTCGAGCTGATCCGCGACGCCCTGCCGCAGGCCGCCAAGCGCACCGGCGGCAACCCCGCCAAGCGCACCTTCCAGGCCCTGCGCATCGAGGTCAACGGCGAACTCACCGTGCTGGAGCGGTCGATCCCCGCCGCGGTCAAGGCCCTCGCGGTCGGCGGCCGGATCGCCGTGCTGTCGTACCACTCGCTCGAAGACCGCCTCGTCAAGCAGGTGTTCGCGGCGGGCGCCGCCTCCACCGCGCCCCCCGGACTGCCCGTCGTCCCCGAGCGCTACCAGCCGCGGCTCAAGCTCCTGACCCGTGGTGCCGAACTTCCCACCGAGGAAGAGGTCGCCGAGAACCGGCGTGCCGCCCCCGCACGGCTGCGCGGGGCGGAGCGCATCCGGGAGGACGTCGAGTGAGTCGTACGACGCGGCCGGAACACAGTGCGTGAAGGGGACGGTGGTGGGTCCGAGAACCGAACTCGCCGGCGCCGGAAGTGAGTCCGAGAAACGAACGGACGGGGAGGGTGCGTGAGCAGGAAACCCGAACTGAGGGGGCGGGCCGCACGACTCGCGCGGCTCCTGCCCGCCGGCTCCGGCCGGGCCGCCCGCACCCCGTTCGTCCTCCTCGTCGTCGTGCTCCTGGGCGGCGGCCTCATCGGCCTCCTCGTCCTGAACTCCGCGCTGAGCGAGGGGTCGTTCCAGCTCGACGACCTCCAGGACGACGTCAAGAGCTACACCGACGAGGAACAGGCGCTCCAGCGGGACGTCGACGCCTACTCCGCCCCGCAGGCGCTCCAGCGCCGCGCCCGCGAGCTGGGCATGGTGCCCGGCGGCGACCCCGCCTTCCTGGAGCCCGACGGCCGCGTCAAGGGCGTCCCGAGCCCCGCGGCCCCGCAGTCACCGGCGAGCCTGCCCCTGGTCCTCGCGCCCGAGGCACTCGCCCCCGCGTCCGGCGGTCCGGCCCCCACGCCCACACCGACCCCCACACCGCCCCCCACGCCCACGTCCACGCCGACCTCCTCGCCGTCGGACTCGCCGGCGCCCCCCGGGACGGTCCCCGGAGCCGCGCCGGGCACCGGCCCCGACGCCGCGCGCGGCGTCGCGCCCGGAGCCGTACCCACCCCCACCGGCCCGTCCGCACGGTCCACCCCGCTCTCGACGAACCCCGGCAGGTGACGGAAGTGGTCGATTCAGGCAGGCAGCCGCCCCGCCGCCGCGTACCCGGCCCCGCCCGGCCGGTGCGTCCGGGCGGCCAGCAGCGCCGCCCCGGCCCCGGCGCCCGGCCCGCGGGCCAGCGGCGTCCGGGCACCCCTCGGCCGCCGGCCCGGCGCACCATCCGCCTGGGCAGCCCCCGCCCCCGGCTGCGCATGGTCAGCCTCGCGCTCACCCTGGTGATGATCGCCTTCGTGGTCCGGCTGCTCCAGGTGCAGGCCGTCGACGCCGGCGAGTACGCGGCCAAGGCCGACCGGAACCGCTACGTCGGCCGGGTCCTCGCCGCCGAGCGCGGCGGGATCACCGACCGCAACGGCGTCGACCTAGCGATCAGCGCGGACGCCAACGACATCACCGCCGACCCGACGATGTTCACGCGCGACCAGCTCAAGGTCGGTGACGGCCCCGAGCAGGCGGCCGCGCTCCTCGCACCGATCCTCGGTGCCGACCAGGACACCATCGCCGGGAAGCTGCGCACCGAGAACACCCGGTACGTGCTCCTCGCCCGCCGCCAGACCCCCCAGGTCTGGAACCAGATCACCGATCTGAAGGCAGCCCTCGTCAAGAAGGCCAAGGACGACCCGGGCACCGTCAACGTGCTGGCCGGCGTCTTCCAGGAGCCCAGCAGCAAGCGCGTGTACCCCAACGGCGACCTCGCCGCCGGGATACTGGGCTGGGTCAACGCCGAGGGCAAGGGCGGCGGCGGCATCGAGCAGCAGCTGAACCGCGACCTGTCCGGCAAGAACGGCAAGATCCGCTACGCCCAGTCCGGTGGACGCCTCGTGCCCACCGCGGGCTCCACCGAGACGCCAGCCGTGGCCGGCTCCGACGTCGAGCTGACCATCGACCGCGACATCCAGTGGGCCGCGCAGAGGGCCATCGCCGAGCAGGTGAAGAAGTCCAAGGCGGACCGTGGCTATGTGATGGTGCAGGACACCCGCACCGGCGAGATCCTCGCCATGGCCAACGCGCCCGGCTTCGACCCCAACGACCTCACCAGGGCGAACCCGGACGCCCTGGGCAACGCGGCCCTCCAGGACGCCTACGAGCCCGGCTCCACCGCCAAGGTCATGTCGATGGCCGCCGTACTGGAGGAGAACGTCGCCACCCCCGAGACGCATGTCACCGTGCCCAACCGGCTGCACCGCGGCGACCGCCTCTTCAAGGACGACATCGACCACCCGACCTGGTACCTGACGCTCAACGGCGTGCTCGCCAAGTCCAGCAACATCGGCACGATCCTCGCCACCGGCGAACTCGGCAGGAACCAGCGGGAGTCCAACCGGATCCTCTACTCCTACCTGCGCAAGTTCGGCATCGGCAGCTACACCGGGCTCGGCTTCCCCGGTGAGACGAAGGGCATCCTGGCCGACCCCGAGGACTGGTCGACGTCACAGCAGTACACGATCCCCTTCGGCCAGGGCGTCTCGATAAACGCCATGCAGGCGACCTCCGTCTACTCGACGATCGCCAACGGCGGCGTCCGCGTGGCGCCCACCCTCGTCCGGGGCACCAAGGGGCCCGACGGCCGCTTCACCCCCGCACCGAAGCCGAAGAAGACCCGGGTGGTGAGCGAGAAGACGGCGAGGACCCTGGCCAGGATGCTGGAGTCCGTCGTGGACGACGAGGAGGGCACCGGCACCAAGGCGCGCATCCCCGGCTACCGGGTCGCGGGCAAGACGGGCACCGCGAACCGCGTGGATCCGGCCACCGGCAGGTACCGCGGCTACACCTCGTCGTTCGCCGGCTTCGCACCCGCCGACAAGCCGCGGATCACCGTGTACTGCGCCATCCAGAACGCCACCAAGGGCAACTACTTCGGCGGCCAGATCTGCGGACCCATCTACAAGGAGGTCATGGAGTTCGCCCTGAAGACCCTCCAGGTCCCGCCGACCGGCGCCGGGCCCGCGAACCTGCCCGTCAGCTTCACCCCGTGACCCGCCGCCCGGGCGACCCCCGACCCTCCTGACCCTCCCTGATCCACCCACTGATCAGCGCAACCAGCCAGGAACGCACTCGTGACCATGATCACTCCCGATCCCGGGAACCACGCCTTGCCACCGCCCTCGCCCAAACCCTCGCTTCGCTCCGGCGGGGGTGTGCCCGGTACGCTCACCGCCGTGCCACACGCTGATCAGTCCCAAACCACCCAGAAGGGCGTTTCCGTGACATACCCCGGACCGCCCAGGCCGGCCCAGGTCTCCGCCACACCCCTCGCGGAACTCGCCGGACACCTGGGTGCCGCACGGCCGGAGACCGGGGAGGCCGCCACCGGGGTCACGGGCATCACCCACGACTCCCGCGCCGTCCGCCCCGGCGACCTGTACGCCGCCCTGCCCGGCGCCCGGCTGCACGGCGCCGACTTCGTGAACCAGGCGGCCGGCCTCGGCGCCGCCGCGGTCCTCACCGACCCGACCGGGGCCGAGCGCGCCGCCGCCACCGGGCTCCCGGTCCTCGTCGTCGACGACCCGCGCGGACGGATGGGCGAACTGGCGGCCACGATCTACGGCCGGCCCGGCCGCGACCTGCTCCAGATCGGCATCACCGGCACCTCCGGCAAGACCACCACCGCGTACCTCGTCGAGGGCGGTCTGCGCACGGTCCGCTCCACCGGCCTCATCGGCACCGTCGAGATGCGCATCGGCGACGAGCGCATCAAGTCCGAGCGCACCACCCCCGAGGCCACCGACCTCCAGGCCCTCTTCGCCGTCATGCGCGAACGCGGCGTGGACGCGGTCGTCATGGAGGTGTCCAGCCACGCCCTGGTCCTCGGCCGGGTCGACGGCTGCGTCTTCGACGTGGCGGTGTTCAACAACCTCAGCCCGGAGCACATGGAGTTCCACTCCGACATGGAGGACTACTTCCAGGCCAAGGCGAGGCTGTTCACCCCGGAGCGCAGCAAGCTCGGTGTCGTCAACCTCGACGACGAGTACGGCCGCCGGCTCACCAAGGAGGCCTCGGTCCCGGTCGTCACGTTCTCCGCCGACGGCCACCCCGACGCCGACTGGCGCGCCGTGGACGTCGAGGTCGGCCCGATGGACTCGACGTTCACCGTGCTCGGCCCGAAGAACGAGCGGATCACCGCGAGGTCGCCGCTGCCGGGCCCGTTCAACGTCGCCAACACCCTCGCCGCCATCGTCGCCCTGGCCGTCGCCGGGATCGACCCGCAGACCGCCGCCGACGGCGTCGCCGCCGTGCCGGGGGTGCCGGGCCGCCTGGAGCGCGTGGACGCCGGGCAGCCCTACCTCGCCGTCGTCGACTACGCCCACAAGACGGACGCCGTCGAGTCGGTTCTCAAGGCGCTGCGCAAGGTCACCGAGGGCAGGCTGCACGTGGTGCTCGGCTGCGGCGGCGACCGGGACCGCACCAAGCGCGCGCCGATGGGCGCCGCCATCGCCCGCTTCTCCGACACGGCCGTACTGACCTCCGACAACCCCCGCTCCGAGGACCCCCTCGCGATCCTCGCCACCATGCTCCAGGGCGCGGCCTCCGTGCCGGTCCACGAGCGCGGCGAGGTCCTCCTCTTCGAGGACCGGGCCGCCGCGATCGCCGCGGCCGTGGCCCGCGCGCGGCCCGGCGACACCGTGCTGGTCGCGGGCAAGGGCCACGAGCAGGGCCAGGACATCGCCGGCGTGGTCCGTCCCTTCGACGACCGCCAGGTGCTTCGCGCAGCTATCCAGCAGACCCAGGGATGAACTTGTGATCGCCCTCTCTCTCGCCGAGATCGCAGAAGTCGTCGGCGGGCAGACGCACGACATACCGGATCCGTCGGTACGTGTCACCGGACCCGTCGTCCGGGACTCCCGTGAGGTGGAGCCCGGCAGCCTCTTCGTCGCCTTCGTCGGCGAGCGCGTGGACGGCCACGACTACGCGGCCGCGGTCGTCGAGGCGGGCGCCGCCGCGGTGCTGGCGTCCCGCCCCGTCGGTGTGCCCGCGATCGTCGTGACCGACGTCCAGGCCGCGCTCGGCGCTCTCGCCCGCCACGTGGTGCGCGCACTCGGCACCACGCTCATCGCCCTCACCGGCTCCGCCGGCAAGACCAGCACCAAGGACCTGATCGCCCAGGTCCTGCGGCGCAAGGCGCCGACGGTGTTCACACCCGGCTCCCTCAACAACGAGATCGGCCTGCCCCTCACCGCGCTCAGCGCCACCGAGGAGACCCGTTTCCTCGTCCTGGAGATGGGCGCCCGGGGCATCGGCCACATCCGCTACCTCACCGGTCTCACCCCGCCCGAGGTCGGCCTCGTGCTCAACGTCGGCACCGCCCACATCGGCGAGTTCGGCGGCCGCGAGCAGATCGCGCAGGCCAAGGGCGAGCTGGTCGAGGCCCTGCCGCCGGCGAGCGAGGGCGGCATCGCGATCCTCAACGCCGACGACCCCCTCGTCCGCGCGATGGCCTCCCGCACGAAGGCCAAGGTGGTCCTGTTCGGAGAGTCCGGCGAAGCGGACGTACGCGCAGAGAACGTACGGCTCACGGACGCGGGACGGCCCGCGTTCCGCCTTCACACACCCTCCGGTGCAAGTGATGTGACCATGCGCCTGTACGGTGAGCATCACGTGTCGAACGCGCTCGCCGCGGCCGCCGTCGCCCATGAGCTGGGCATGTCCGCGGAAGAGATCGCCACCGCGCTCTCCGAGGCGGGCTCCCTCTCCCGTTGGCGGATGGAGGTCACCGAGCGCCCGGACGGCGTGACGGTCGTCAACGACGCCTACAACGCGAACCCCGAGTCCATGCGGGCCGCTCTGCGCGCGCTCGCGGCCATGGGCCAGGGGCGGCGGACCTGGGCGGTGCTCGGCAAGATGGCCGAGCTCGGGGACGAATCGCTCGCCGAGCACGACGCGGTCGGACGGCTCGCCGTCCGGCTCAATGTCGGCAAGCTCGTCGCGGTCGGGGGCAGGGAGGCCTCGTGGCTGCAACTGGGCGCATACAACGAGGGTTCGTGGGGTGAGGAGTCGGTGCACGTGTCCGACGCACAGGCGGCGATCGACCTGTTGCGCAGTCAGTTGCGCCCGGGGGACGTCGTACTCGTGAAGGCGTCCCGGTCGGTCGGGCTGGAGAGTGTGGCGCAGGCGCTGCTCGACGGCGGCAACGAGGGTGAGGTTGCCGCGCGATGATGAATCAGATCCTGTTCGCAGGAGTCATCGGTCTCTTCCTGACCCTGGTCGGCACTCCGCTGCTGATCAAGCTGCTGGCCCGCAAGGGCTACGGCCAGTACATCCGTGACGACGGCCCGCGCGAGCACGCCAGCAAGCGCGGTACGCCGACCATGGGTGGTATCGCCTTCATCCTGGCGACGATCGTCGCGTACTTCCTGGCCAAGGTGATCTCGGGCCAGCCGCCGACCTTCTCCGGTCTGCTGGTGCTCGGCCTGATGGCCGGCATGGGCCTCGTCGGCTTCCTCGACGACTACATCAAGATCGTCAAGCGCCGTTCGCTCGGTCTGCGCGCCAAGGCCAAGATGGCCGGCCAGCTGATCGTCGGTATCGCCTTCGCGGTCCTCGCGCTGCAGTTCCCGGACGCCCGCGACCAGACGCCGGCCTCCACCAAGCTCTCCTTCGTGCAGGACTTCGGCTGGTCCATCGGCCCGGTGCTGTTCGTGATCTGGGCGCTGTTCATGATCCTCGCGATGTCGAACGGCGTGAACCTCACCGACGGCCTCGACGGCCTCGCCACCGGCGCCTCCGTGCTCGTCTTCGGCGCGTACACCTTCATCGGCGTCTGGCAGTTCCAGGAGTCCTGCGCCAACACGCAGACCCTGACCAACCCGGCCGCCTGCTACGAGGTGCGCGACCCCCTCGACCTCGCGATCGTCGCCTCCGCCCTGATGGGCGCCTGCCTCGGCTTCCTGTGGTGGAACACCTCGCCCGCGAAGATCTTCATGGGCGACACCGGTTCGCTCGCCCTCGGCGGCGCCCTCGCCGGTCTCGCGATCTGCTCCCGCACCGAGCTGCTCCTCGCGCTCCTCGGCGGCCTGTTCGTCCTCATCACCATGTCGGTCGTCATCCAGGTCGGCTCGTTCCGCCTGACCGGCAAGCGTGTCTTCCGCATGGCACCGCTCCAGCACCACTTCGAACTCAAGGGCTGGTCCGAGGTCCTCGTCGTGGTGCGCTTCTGGATCATCCAGGGCATCTGCGTGATCGTCGGACTCGGCATCTTCTACGCGGGATGGGCGGCCGACAAGTGACCGACTGGCAGGGCAAGCACGTCACCGTCGCCGGGCTCGGCGTCTCCGGCATCCCCGCGGCCAAGGCCCTGCACGGCCTCGGCGCCACCGTCACGGTCGTCAACGACGGCGACGACGAACGCGCCCGCGCCCAGGCCGCCGAGCTGGAGGCGCTCGGCATCACCGTGCGCCTCGGAGACGGCGCCACCCTGCCCGAGAGCACCGACCTCGTCGTCACCGCGCCCGGCTGGCGGCCCGACAAGCCGCTGTTCACCGCCGCCCGCGAGGCGGGCCTGGAGATCTGGGGGGACGTCGAGCTGGCCTGGCGCCTGCGCGGCCCCGACGCGGCGCCCTGGCTGGCCGTCACGGGCACCAACGGCAAGACCACGACCGTCCAGATGCTCGCCTCGATCCTGAAGGCGGCGGGGCTGCGCACGGCGGCCGTCGGCAACATCGGGGTCTCGCTCCTGGACGCGGTCCTCGGCGACGAGGAGTACGACGTCCTCGCCGTGGAGCTGTCCAGCTACCAGCTCCACTGGGCGCCCTCCCTGCGCGCCCACTCCGCCGTCGTCCTGAACCTCGCCCCCGACCACCTCGACTGGCACGGCTCCATGGAGGCGTACGCCAAGGACAAGGGCCGCGTCTACGAGGGCAACCGGATCGCCTGCGTCTACAACGTCGCCGACAAGGCCACCGAGGACCTGGTGCGCGAGGCGGACGTCGAAGAGGGCTGCCGCGCCGTCGGGTTCACGCTCGGCACCCCGGGCCCCTCCCAACTCGGCGTCGTGGACGGCATCCTGGTCGACCGCGCCTTCGTCGAGAACCGGCAGAAGAACGCGCAGGAACTCGCCGAGGTCACCGACATCGACCCGCCGGCCCCGCACAACGTCGCCAACGCCCTCGCCGCGGCCGCCCTCGCCCGCGCCTTCGGCGTGCCCGCCAAGGCCGTACGGGACGGCCTGCGGGCCTTCACCCCGGACGCGCACCGCATCGCGCACGTGGCCGACGTGGACGGCGTCACGTACGTCGACGACTCCAAGGCCACCAACACGCACGCCGCGCAGGCCTCGTTGGCGGCCTACGAGCCGATCGTGTGGATCGCGGGCGGACTCGCCAAGGGCGCGACGTTCGACGAGCTGGTCGCCGGGGCGGCGAAGCGGCTGAGAGGCGTCGTGCTGATCGGCGCGGACCGCGCGCTGATCCGCGAAGCGCTCGCGCGACACGCCCCGGAAGTGCCGGTCGTGGACCTCGACCGGACAGACACTGGGGCGATGCTCGCGGCTGTCCGCGAGGCACGGGCGCTCGCACAGCCGGGCGACACGGTGCTGTTGGCACCGGCCTGCGCGTCGATGGACATGTTCGTCAACTACAACAGGCGCGGGGACGCGTTCGCGCAGGCAGTGCGCGAACTCGCCGCCGCGGACGGCTGACCGGCCCGCCCGTGCCTGGCGGGGGAGCTGGGCGAACCTGGGAGGGAACGCGTGACACGGATGTCGTCGGTGCGCCGCGGGAAGGGCGCCCCCGATGCCCAGTAGCCGTACCGGCCGTCCTCCCGTCCAGCGCCTCACCCGCAGGCCGCCCGTCCCCCGCCCGTCCCGCGAGAACCCCGTACGCCGGCTCCACACGCGGGCGCGGCGGGCCTGGGACCGTCCGCTCACCGCGTACTACCTGATCCTCGGCGGCAGCCTGCTGATCACCGTGCTCGGCCTGGTGATGGTCTACTCGGCCTCGCAGATCACGGCGCTGCAGAAGTCGCTGCCGGGGACCTTCTTCTTCCGCAAGCAGTTCCTCGCGGCCTCGATCGGCGCCCTGCTGCTGCTCGCGGCCTCGCGCATGCCGGTGAAGCTGCACCGGGCGCTGGCCTACCCGATCCTGGCCGGCTGCGTCTTCCTGATGGCCCTGGTCCAGGTGCCGGGGATAGGGCAGTCGATCAACGGCAACCAGAACTGGATCGCCGTCGGCGGCTCGTTCCAGATCCAGCCCAGCGAGTTCGGCAAGCTGGCGCTGGTGCTGTGGGGAGCCGACCTGCTCGCCCGCAAGGAGGACAAGCGGCTGCTGACCCAGTGGAAGCACATGCTGGTGCCGCTGGTGCCGGTGGCCTTCATGCTCCTCGGGCTGATCATGCTCGGCGGCGACATGGGCACCGCGATCATCCTCACGGCCATCCTGTTCGGCCTGCTGTGGCTGGCCGGGGCGCCGACCAGGCTGTTCGTCGGCGTGCTGTCCGTCGCCGGACTGATCGGCTTCGTCCTGATCAGGACCAGCGAGAACCGTATGGCCCGGCTCGCGTGCATCGGTGCCACGGAACCGGGGCAGGGGGACACCTGCTGGCAGGCCGTGCACGGCATCTACGCCCTCGCCTCGGGCGGAATCTTCGGCTCCGGGCTCGGCGCCAGTGTGGAAAAATGGGGCCAACTCCCGGAAGCGCACACCGACTTCATCTTCGCCGTCACCGGTGAGGAACTGGGCCTCGCGGGGACGCTGTCGGTGCTCGCCCTCTTCGCGGCTCTAGGCTATGCGGGTATCCGCGTGGCCGGACGCACGGAGGACCCCTTCGTCAGGTATGCCGCGGGAGGCGTGACCACCTGGATCACCGCTCAGGCAGTGATCAACATCGGTGCGGTGCTCGGTCTGCTGCCGATCGCCGGAGTCCCGCTCCCGCTGTTCTCCTACGGGGGTTCCGCCCTGCTGCCGACCATGTTCGCCATCGGGCTGCTGATCGCCTTCGCACGCGACGAGCCCGCTGCGCGGGCGGCGCTTGCGATGCGGCAACCCCGCTTTGGTAGAAAGCGGGGCGGCGGCCCTTCGGGGCGGCCCGGGAGATGGAACACGATGCGACGGCGCGCCTGAACGGCGCGTCCGTCCGGAGAGCGGTGAATTTCGGTGCATGTCGTCCTCGCCGGTGGCGGAACCGCCGGTCACATCGAGCCCGCGCTCGCCCTCGCGGACGCCCTGCGCAGGCAGGACCCGACCGTGGGCATCACGGCCCTGGGCACGGAGCGCGGCCTTGAGACACGCCTCGTCCCCGAGCGCGGCTACGAACTCGCGCTGATCCCCGCCGTGCCCCTGCCACGCAAGCCCACGCCCGAGCTGATCACCGTGCCCGGCCGGCTGCGCGGCACGATCAAGGCGACCGAGCAGATCCTGGAGCGCACCAAGGCGGACTGCGTCGTCGGCTTCGGCGGCTATGTCGCCCTGCCCGGCTACCTCGCCGCCAAGCGCCTCGGCGTGCCGATCGTCGTCCACGAGGCCAACGCCCGCCCCGGCCTCGCCAACAAGATCGGCTCCCGGTACGCGGCCCAGGTGGCCGTCTCCACCCCGGACAGCAAGCTGCGCGACTCCCGCTACATCGGCATCCCGCTGCGCCGCTCCATCGCCACCCTCGACCGCGCCGCGGCGCGCCCCGAGGCCCGCGCCCTGTTCGGCCTCGACCCGAACCTGCCGACGCTGCTGGTCTCCGGCGGCTCGCAGGGCGCCCGCCGCCTCAACGAGGTGGTCCAGCAGGTCGCGCCCTACCTCCAGCAGGCCGGGATCCAGATCCTGCACGCGGTCGGCCCGAAGAACGAACTGCCGCAGGTGCAGCAGATGCCGGGGATGCCCCCGTACATCCCGGTACCGTACGTGGACCGGATGGACCTCGCGTACGCCGCTGCCGACATGATGCTCTGCCGTGCGGGCGCGATGACCGTCGCCGAGCTCTCCGCCGTCGGGCTCCCCGCCGCCTACGTCCCGCTGCCCATCGGCAACGGCGAACAGCGGCTGAACGCCCAGCCGGTGGTCAAGGCCGGCGGCGGACTGCTGGTCGACGACGCGGAACTGACCCCCCAGTGGGTCCAGCAGAACGTCCTGCCCGTGCTCGCCGACCCGCACCGGCTGTACGAGATGTCCCGCGCCGCCAGCGAGTTCGGCCGCCGGGACGCCGACGACCTGCTCGTCGGGATGGTGTACGAGGCGATCGCGTCGCGCCGCTAGGGGCGCGGCAGAAGGCAGGGGAGCGTGGCCGGACCGACCACCGCCGAACGCGGCGCGGACGACGATCTGGACTCCGGCCCGCTTCCACGACGCCGTCCGCGGCTGCCCGGCCCCCGGGTGCTGATCGCCGTCGCGGTCGCCCTGGTGCTGCTCGGCGGGGTCTCGCTCTGGGCCCTGTACGGCTCGTCGTGGCTGCGGGTCGAGCAGGTCTCGGTGTCGGGCACCCGGGTCCTCACCGAGGACCGGGTGCGCGAGGTGGCCGAGGTGCCCCTCGGCGAGCCGCTGATTTCCGTGGACACCGACGCGATCGAGTCGCGATTGACGGAGAAATTGCCCCGAATCGACGTGGTTGAGGTCATTCGTTCCTGGCCTCACGGAATCGGGCTGAAAGTCGCTGAACGCACTCCGGTCCTGATTGTCGAGGCCGCCGGAAATTCGGGCAAGTACGTCGAAGTCGATGCGAAGGGTGTTCGTTTCGCCACCGTTTCGCGCGCTCCGAAGGGCGTTCCCGTGCTGGAAATGGCGCTGTCCCGTCCGGGTTCCTCCGCCGCGAGTCTGCGGCGGTTCGGCGAGGAGCGGCTCGTGCGCGAGGCGGTGCGGGTCGCGGGCGACATTCCGGCCGCGGTCGCGCGGGACACCCGGGTCGTCAGGGTCCGCTCCTACGACTCCATCTCGCTGGAGCTGGACGGGGACCGCACCGTCGCCTGGGGGAGCGCGGAGAAGGGGCGTGCGAAGGCGCGTGCGCTCAGTGCTCTGATGGAAGCCGCCCCCGACGCGGGGCACTTCGACGTGAGCGTCCCCACGGCCCCTGCGTCATCCGGGAGTTGACGCATATCCGTGCAGGCCAGCACCCTGGTTGGGCACCGCTACGGCTGATCACATAGGGTGAAAAGAAAAACGGGAGGTTCGGCGTGTTCGTTGAACGTGCGCCACTTGTCGACTTAGTGTCCTGTTCGGAAGAGTCCAAGGAACAGACACACTGGTAACCCTAAACTTCAGCGTTAGGGTTCGGGTCGGCGTTCGGACCGTCCCACTTCGGCATCAGTCGTCGGATCGCGGGTACCCCGCGAGGCGGCGACACGTAACTCGAGGCGAGAGGCCTTCGACGTGGCAGCACCGCAGAACTACCTCGCAGTCATCAAAGTCATCGGTGTCGGCGGCGGTGGTGTCAATGCCATCAACCGGATGATCGAGGTCGGTCTCAAGGGCGTCGAGTTCATCGCCATCAACACCGACGCGCAAGCTCTGTTGATGAGCGACGCCGACGTCAAGCTCGACGTCGGCCGTGAACTCACCCGCGGACTCGGCGCCGGCGCCAACCCGGCGGTCGGCCGCAAGGCCGCCGAGGACCACCGCGAGGAGATCGAGGAGGTCCTCAAGGGGGCCGACATGGTCTTCGTGACCGCCGGCGAGGGCGGCGGCACCGGCACCGGCGGCGCGCCCGTCGTGGCCAACATCGCCCGCTCGCTGGGCGCCCTCACCATCGGCGTGGTCACCCGCCCCTTCACCTTCGAGGGCCGCCGCCGCGCCAACCAGGCCGAGGACGGCATCGCCGAGCTCCGTGAAGAGGTCGACACCCTCATCGTCATCCCGAACGACCGGCTGCTGTCCATCTCGGACCGCCAGGTCTCGGTGCTCGACGCCTTCAAGTCGGCCGACCAGGTCCTGCTCTCCGGCGTCCAGGGCATCACCGACCTCATCACCACCCCCGGTCTCATCAACCTCGACTTCGCCGACGTCAAGTCCGTCATGTCCGAGGCCGGCTCCGCCCTCATGGGCATCGGCTCGGCCCGCGGCGACGACCGCGCGGTGGCCGCGGCCGAGATGGCGATCTCCTCGCCGCTGCTGGAGGCATCCATCGACGGCGCCCGCGGGGTGCTGCTCTCCATCTCCGGCGGGTCCGACCTCGGTCTCTTCGAGATCAACGAGGCCGCCCAGCTGGTCAGCGAGGCCGCCCACCCCGAGGCCAACATCATCTTCGGCGCGGTCATCGACGACGCCCTCGGCGACGAGGTCCGCGTCACGGTCATCGCGGCCGGCTTCGACGGCGGACAGCCGCCGGCCAAGCGGGACAACATCCTCGGCTCGGCCGCGGCCAAGCGGGAGGAACCCGCCCCGGTACGCGCCGCCGAGGCCCGCCCGTCCTTCGGCTCGCTCGGCAGCGTCAAGCCGAAGGAGGAGCCGGCGCCCGCCCCCGAGCCGGTGAGCGAGGTGCCCGTCGCCCCGCCGGTCCCGCCGTCCCGGTCCTACATGGACAGCGCGGCGGAGGAGCTGGACGTACCGGACTTCCTCAAGTGATAGGACAGCGCGAGGACGTGAGCGGCGCGCACTTCGCCTTCACCGACAGGTGGGGCGGGGTGAGCGCCGCTCCGTATGAGGAGCTCAACCTCGGCGGGGCGGTCGGGGACCACGCCGCCGCCGTGACGGCCAACCGGGAGCGGTCCGCGAGGTCGCTGGGCCTCGACCCCGGCCGGGTCGTCTGGATGAACCAGGTGCACGGCGCGGAGGTGGCGGTGGTCGACGGACCGTGGGGCGCCGCCGACATCCCCTCCGTCGACGCGATCGTCACCACCGGGCGCGGTCTCGCGCTCGCCGTGCTCACCGCCGACTGCGTGCCCGTGCTGTTGGCCGACCCCGTCGCCGGGGTCGCGGCCGCCGCCCACGCGGGTCGCCCCGGCCTGGTCGCCGGGGTCGTCCCCGCCGCCGTCAAGGCCATGATCGGACTCGGCGCCGACCCCGCGCGGATCGTCGCCCGCACCGGCCCCGCCGTCTGCGGCCGCTGCTACGAAGTGCCCGAGGCGATGCGCGCCGACGTGGCCGCCGTGGAGCCGACGGCGTACGCCGAGACCAGTTGGGGCACGCCCTCCGTGGATGTGAGCGCCGGAGTGCACTCCCAGCTGGAGCGACTGGGGGTGCACGACCGGAAGCAGTCACCGGTGTGCACGCTGGAGTCGCGTGACCACTTCTCGTACCGCCGCGACCGCACCACAGGGCGACTCGCGGGATATGTCTGGCTGGACTGATGGGCATGACCGACCGTAAGGCACAACTCGCCGCGAACCTGGCGAAGGTGGAGCGTCGCATCGCGGAGGCGTGCGCGGCCGCGGGGCGCGAGCGCGAAGAGGTGACCCTGATCGTGGTCACCAAGACCTACCCCGCGAGCGATGTGCGGATCCTGTCGGAACTCGGTGTGCGTCACGTCGCCGAGAACAAGGACCAGGACGCGGCCCCCAAGGCGGCGGAGTGCTCGGATCTGCCCCTTGTGTGGCACTTCGTGGGGCAACTGCAGACCAACAAGGTCCGTTCTGTGGTGCGTTATGCGGATCTCGTGCAGTCCGTCGACCGCTCCCGGCTCGTCACGGCGCTGTCGAAGGAGGCGGTCCGGGCCGGACGCGAGGTGGGCTGCCTCATCCAGGTCGCCCTCGACGCGGACGACAGCGGTCGCGGGGCGCGCGGCGGCGTCGGGCCGGACGGGATCGAGGAGTTGGCCGACCTCCTCGCCGCCTCCCCGGGGGTGCGGCTCGACGGTCTGATGACCGTGGCGCCGCTCACCGGTGAGTACGCGGGGCGCCGACGCGAGGCGTTCGGGCGGTTGATGGATTTGTCGACCGACCTGCGCCGCGCCCATCCGGCTGCGAACATGGTCTCCGCGGGGATGAGTGCGGACCTCGAGGAGGCCGTGGCGGCGGGAGCGACACATGTGCGCGTCGGCACTGCGGTACTCGGAGTCCGTCCCGGGCTCGGGTAACGTCGCCAAGAAGTCGGACCACAGCAGAAAATATGGTCATTCCGTCGAAGGGCGGGCGCAACGACCTCGTGGATCGCGGGCACTTGGGAAGTCGTCAGTCGATCCACCACAGAGCGGAGGACTCAGAGCATGGCCGGCGCGATGCGCAAGATGGCGGTCTACCTCGGCCTCGTGGAGGACGATGGGTACGACGGCAGGGGATTCGACCCCGATGACGACTTCGAGCCCGAGCTCGACCCCGAGCCCGAGCGGGACCACCGGCGCCATGAACCGGCGCACCAGTCACACCAGTCACATCAGTCCCAAAGGGACGAACCGGTGCGAGTGGTGCAGCCCCCGGCGCAGCGCGAGCCGGTGTCGCACGCCACTTCGCTCCCCGCGGAATCGGTGCGACCCGCCCGGATCGCGCCCGTGGCGTCCATCACACAAGACCGTTCCAGTCTGGAGAAGAACGCACCGGTGATCATGCCCAAGGTCGTGTCCGAGCGGGAGCCGTATCGGATCACGACGTTGCACCCGCGGACCTACAACGAGGCCCGTACCATCGGGGAACACTTCCGTGAGGGCACCCCGGTGATCATGAATCTGACTGAGATGGACGACACAGATGCGAAGCGACTTGTCGACTTTGCGGCAGGTCTGGTGTTTGGTCTTCACGGCAGCATCGAGCGGGTGACGCAGAAGGTGTTCCTGTTGTCGCCTGCTAACGTCGATGTCACGGCGGAGGACAAGGCCCGCATCGCAGAGGGCGGGTTCTTCAACCAGAGCTGAGACGCACCACCGGAAACAGCAGTACAGGCAGCACGGAACGGGGAGAGGGAAACACCGGACATGAGCGTGGTCTTGACGATCCTCTACATCGCGCTGACGGTGTTCTTCATCGTGCTGATCTTCCGGTTGGTCATGGACTACGTCTTCCAGTTCGCCCGCTCATGGCAACCCGGCAAGGCGATGGTGGTCGTTCTGGAGGCCACCTACACTGTCACTGATCCACCGCTCAAGCTTCTGCGGCGGTTCATTCCGCCGCTGCGTCTCGGGGGCGTGGCGCTCGACCTGTCCTTCTTCGTGCTGATGATCATCGTTTTTATCCTGCGCACGGTAGTGGCCGGCGCGATGGGAACGATGTGAGAGATGCGGTCTTGCCGAATGCCGACGACTACGTTGAGGTGAAGAGATGCCGTTGACCCCCGAGGACGTGCGGAACAAGCAGTTCACGACCGTCCGCCTCCGAGAAGGCTATGACGAGGACGAGGTCGATGCCTTCCTCGATGAGGTCGAAGCCGAACTGACGCGCTTGCTTCGTGAGAACGAGGACCTGCGCGCCAAACTCGCCGCGGCCACGCGCGCTGCTGCCCAGAATCAGCAGAACATGCGCAAGCCCCCCGAGCCGCAGGACCAGCAGCAGGGTGGCATGCAGCAGGGCGGTATGCAGCAAGGTGGCATGCAGCAGGGTGGCATGCAGCAGCAGGGCATGCGGGGTCCCGGCGCTCCCGTACCCGCCGGGATATCGGGCCCGCCGCAGCAGATGGGGGGCCCCATGGGTGGCCCGCCCCAGCTGCCGAGCGGTGCGCCGCAGCTGCCCGCCGGCCCCGGTGGCCAGGGTCAGCAGGGTCCCGGACCGATGGGTCAGGGGCCGATGGGCCAAGGCCCCATGGGCCAGGGCCAGATGGGTCAGCCCCAGATGGGGCAGGGCCCGATGGGCGGCCAGCCGCCCATGCAGCAGATGGGTGGCCCGATGGGCGGCCCCATGGGTGGTCCCATGGGCGGCCCCGGTCAGGGCCCGGGCGGCGACAGTGCCGCGCGTGTGCTCTCGCTGGCCCAGCAGACCGCCGACCAGGCGATCGCCGAGGCCCGTTCCGAGGCCAACAAGATCGTCGGTGAGGCCCGCAGCCGCGCCGAGGGTCTGGAGCGGGATGCCCGCGCCAAGGCCGACGCACTGGAGCGGGACGCGCAGGAGAAGCACCGCGTCGCGATGGGCTCGCTGGAGTCGGCCCGCGCCACGCTGGAGCGCAAGGTCGAGGACCTGCGCGGCTTCGAGCGCGAGTACCGCACGCGGCTGAAGTCCTACCTGGAGTCGCAGCTGCGTCAGCTGGAGACCCAGGCGGACGACTCGCTGGCCCCGCCGCGCACCCCGGCGACCGCGTCGCTGCCGCCGTCCCCGTCGCCGTCCATGGCGCCGGCCGGTGCGAGCGCGCCGTCGTACGGCGGTCAGGGCATGGGTGGCGCCCCGGCGCCGGCTGCGCCCTCCTACGGCGGTCAGCAGCAGATGTCCCCGGCCATGACCCAGCCGATGGCTCCGGTCCGGCCGCAGGGTCCGTCGCCGATGGGGCAGGCCCCCTCGCCGATGCGCGGGTTCCTCATCGACGAGGACGACAACTGATCATCACCGGCACGCCATAGGCGTCGACGGCATTCAGGGCGGGGCCCCGGATCACTTCGGTCCGGGGCCCCGCCCTTGTGCTACGCGCGTTCGGGGGGTTATAGGGCGTTTGTTCGCGGATGGGCCGGATGTCCCGCGCGCTGCGCACTCCACGCGGGAAGGCCCGGCGACACCGTCCGTGCGGTGTCACCGGGCCTTCGGTCCTGCTCGGTGGAGCGGCGCGGCGCGGAGCGGTCTGCTCCGAGCCGCCTTCAGCGGGGCGGCGTCACGCCTTGCGGAGGCGGAACGTAAGGGTGAGGGCCTCGTCCGTGAACGGGGTGCCGTAGGTGTCGTCGGCGTCCCCGGTGGCGAAGTCCGTCGCGAGGACCTCGTCGGCGATCAGCCCGGCGTGCTCGGTGAGCGCGTCGACCACCGCCTCGTCGGTCGCGGTCCAGCGCAGCGCGATGCGGTCGGCCACGTCGAGGCCGCTGTTCTTACGAGCCTCCTGGATCAGGCGGATCGCGTCGCGGGCGAGGCCCGCCCGGCGGAGCTCCTCCGTGATCTCCAGGTCCAGGGCCACCGTCGCACCCGAGTCGGAGGCGACCGACCAGCCCTCGCGGGGGGTCTCCGTGATGATCACCTCGTCCTGCGCCAGGGTGATCGTCTCACCGTCGACCTCCACCGACGCCGTGCCCTCGCGCAGGGCGAGGGAGAGGGCGGCGGCGTCCGCGTTCGCCACGGCCTTGGCCACGTCCTGGACGCGCTTGCCGAACCGCTTGCCGAGGGCGCGGAAGTTCGCCTTGGCGGTGGTGTCCACCAGGCTGCCTCCGACCTCGCTCAGCGAGGCGAGGGAGCTCACGTTCAGCTCCTCGGTGATCTGGGTGTGCAGCTCGGGGTCCAGGGCGCCGAACCCGGTGGCGGCCACCAGGGCGCGGGACAGCGGCTGTCGGGTCTTGACGCCCGACTCCGCGCGCGTGGCGCGGCCCAGCTCCACGAGGCGGCGGACGAGCACCATCTGCTTCGACAGCTCCGGGTCGATGGCGGTGAGGTCCGCCTCCGGCCAGGACGCCAGGTGCACGGACTCCGGGGCGCCCGGGGACACCGGCACGATCAGGTCCTGCCAGACCCGCTCGGTGATGAACGGGGTCAGCGGGGCCATCAGCTTGGTGACCGTCTCGACGACCTCGTGCAGGGTGCGCAGCGCGGCCTTGTCGCCCTGCCAGAAGCGGCGGCGGGAGCGGCGGACGTACCAGTTGGACAGGTCGTCCACGAACGCGGAGAGCAGCTTGCCGGCGCGCTGGGTGTCGTACGCCTCCAGCGACTGCGTCACCTGGTCGACCAGGGCGTGCAGTTCGCTCAGCAGCCAGCGGTCCAGCACGGGGCGGTCGGCGGGGGCCGGGTCCGCCGCGGACGGCGCCCAGTTCGACGTGCGGGCGTACAGGGCCTGGAAGGCGACCGTGTTCCAGTACGTCAGGAGGGTCTTGCGCACGACCTCCTGGATCGTGCCGTGGCCGACGCGGCGGGCCGCCCAGGGGGAGCCGCCGGCCGCCATGAACCAGCGGACCGCGTCGGCGCCGTGCTGGTCCATGAGCGGGATGGGCTGCAGGATGTTGCCGAGGTGCTTGGACATCTTGCGGCCGTCCTCGGCGAGGATGTGGCCGAGGCAGACGACGTTCTCGTACGACGACTTGTCGAAGACCAGGGTGCCGACGGCCATCAGCGTGTAGAACCAGCCGCGGGTCTGGTCGATGGCCTCGCTGATGAACTGGGCGGGGTAGCGGCTCTCGAAGAGTTCCTTGTTCTTGTACGGGTAGCCCCACTGCGCGAACGGCATCGAGCCCGAGTCGTACCAGGCGTCGATGACCTCCGGGACGCGTGTGGCGGTGGCGGCGCAGCCGCCTTCGGGGCACGGGAAGGTGACCGCGTCGATGTACGGGCGGTGCGGGTCCAGCTCCGACTGGTCGGTGCCGGAGAGCCGGGTCAGCTCCTCGCGGGAGCCCACGCAGGTGAGGTGGCCCTCCTCGCAGCGCCAGATCGGCAGCGGGGTGCCCCAGTAGCGGTTGCGGGACAGCGCCCAGTCGATGTTGTTGTTCAGCCAGTCGCCGAAGCGGCCGTGCTTGACCGTGTCGGGGAACCAGTTGGTCTTCTCGTTCTCCTGGAGGAGGCGGTCCTTGACGGCGGTGGTGCGGATGTACCAGGACGGCTGCGCGTAGTAGAGGAGCGCGGTGTGGCAGCGCCAGCAGTGCGGGTAGCTGTGCTCGTACGGGATGTGCTTGAACAGCAGGCCCCGGGTCTGGAGGTCCTCGGTGAGCTTTTCGTCCGCCTTCTTGAAGAAGACGCCGCCGACCAGCGGGACGTCCTCCTCGAACGTGCCGTCCGGGCGGACCGGGTTGATCACCGGCAGGCCGTACGCCCGGCACACCTTGAGGTCGTCCTCACCGAAGGCGGGGGACTGGTGGACCAGACCCGTGCCGTCCTCGGTGGTCACGTACTCGGCGTTCACCACGAAATGGGCGGGCTCGGGGAACTCCACGAGCTCGAAGGGTCGTTGATAGGTCCAGCGCTCCATCTCGGCGCCGGTGAAGGACTGGCCGGTGGTCTCCCAGCCCTCGCCGAGCGCCTTGGCGACGAGCGGCTCGGCGACGACGAGCTTCTCGGTGCCGTCCGTGGCGACCACGTAGGTGACCTCGGGGTGGGCGGCGACCGCGGTGTTGGACACCAGCGTCCACGGCGTGGTCGTCCACACCAGGAGCGCGGCCTCGCCCGCGAGCGGACCGGAGGTGAGCGGGAAACGGACGTACACCGAGGGGTCGACGACCGTCTCGTAGCCCTGCGCCAGCTCGTGGTCCGACAGGCCGGTGCCGCAGCGGGGGCACCAGGGGGCCACGCGGTGGTCCTGGACCAGCAGGCCCTTGTTGAAGATCTCCTTCAGCGACCACCAGACGGACTCGATGTACTCGGGCTCCATGGTCACGTACGCGTCGTCGAGGTCGACCCAGTAGCCCATGCGGGTCGTCAGGTCGGAGAACGCGTCGGTGTGGCGGAGCACGGACTCACGGCACTTGGCGTTGAACTCGGCGATGCCGTACGCCTCGATGTCCTTCTTGCCGTTGAAGCCGAGCTCCTTCTCGACCGCGAGCTCCACCGGCAGGCCGTGGCAGTCCCAGCCTGCCTTGCGGGCCACGTGGTAGCCGCGCATGGTGCGGAAGCGGGGGAAGACGTCCTTGAAGACGCGGGCCTCGATGTGGTGGGCGCCCGGCATGCCGTTGGCGGTGGGCGGGCCCTCGTAGAACACCCATTCGGGGCGCCCCTCGGACTGCTCCAGGGTCTTGGCGAAGATCTTCTGCTCGCGCCAGAAGTCGAGCACCGCGTGCTCGAGCGCGGGCAGGTCGACCTGGGCGGGCACCTGGCGGTATGTCGGCTCTGTCATGAGCGAGCTTCCTCCAACGGACTTGCTGCCTTCCGTCGGAGGGACGAGAGCCTTCATCCTGCGTACGCCGTGTGCGGCGCGCTCCCGCGGTACCACCCTCCTTGGCCCGTCGTCGCGTCGTACGCCGTGACGAACCCCCTCATTGAGGTCGCGATGCCGGGTCTACTGGCCGTGCCCCGAAGGTCTCGGCGTTCTTCCGGCGGCTCCGGGGTGATCTTCGCGTCGCGCTCGCCCCCGGGCTTCCACCGTCCCCGGGTCGCTCTTGGCTGCGTACGGCGCTACTCGTCCCCATCCACGCTTTTCGCTGGGCCCAGTGTACGGCGCCGGGCGGACAGCGGCCGACCGGTTTCCGTGGCGCCCGAGGCGGGGCCGGCGGGGGCCTTCGGCGGGCTCGGCGTGCTCGGCGGGCGGACGGTGCGGTGACCTGCGGGGTGACCCGAATGGAGCGGCCCGGCCGTCCGGAACCCGGGACCCGCGACGGGACGGAATACCCGGCGGGGAGCTGGGCACAACGCTTGCAGGCTCGCCGTGCGACGGTCGCGCGGTGACCGGAATGGGTGGTGTGCCCCGTTGCCGCGCGACTCTGGCCGTTTTATCGTCCCAGCACGATTCGCGTGCAAGATCACAATATGTGAAGGGGCCGCGGCCATGGTGGCGAAGGACGTGAGCGGCAAGAAGCGGGTCCCCGCGACCGCGGGAGCGAAGGCGGCCACCAGGAAGGCGAGCGGCCGGAGGACGGACGCCGAGGGAACGACCGCGGAGAAGGGAGCCACGAAGGCCGCCGAGGTCGGTCCGAGGTCCGGTGCCGGTGCCGGGGACGAGGGCACGCAGGGTGCCGGGACTGTGCGGGTGACGAAGAAGAAGGCGGCCGGCGCGAGCGCCTCGAAGCGGGCTTCGGGTGGGGGGACCGGGGCGGAGAAGGCCCCGACGAGGGAGACCGCCGCCAGGAAGACAGCGGCCAGGAAGACAGCGGCCAGGAAGGCCGCTGCCGGGAAGGCCGGAGAGAAGGAAGCCGGGGCGAAGGAGAGCCGGGCGAAGGAGACCGGGGGGAAGGAGACCACGGCCAAGAAGGCCGCGGTGCGGAAGACAGCGGCGCGGAAGACCGCGGCGAAGGACAGTGCCACCGCACGGACGGTGGCCGGGAAGAGCGCGGCCACGACCACGGTGGCCGGCAGGGGTGCCGCCCCGAGGACGGCTCCCGCCAAGAGCAGCACATCCAAGAAGAGCACCGCCCGGAACACCCCCGCGACCAGCGGGGCCGAGAAGGCGGGCGCGGCCGAGGCCGCCGAGACGACGGGAGCCACGACGGTGGTTGCGAAGAACACTCCTGGTACGGCTACGGCGGCGAAGCAGCCCGGCGCCGTCCCCAAGGCACGGCCCGCCGCGGCGGACCCCGGAGAGCTGGCGGTACGGCCCGGTGAGGAACCCTGGAGCCCGGAGGAGGTCGCCGAGGCCCGCACGGAGCTGCAGTCCGAGGCGATGCGGCTGCGGGCCGAACTGGACGCCTCCGAGAAGTCGCTCACCGGTCTCATGCGGGACTCCGGCGACGGCGCGGGCGACGACCAGGCCGACACCGGCGCCAAGAACATCACGCGCGAGCACGAGATGGCGCTGGCCCACAACGCGCGCGAGATGCTCGACCAGACCGAGCGCGCCCTCGAACGGCTCGCCACGGGCACGTACGGCCTCTGCGAGAGCTGCGGCAACCCGATCGGCAAGGCGCGCATGCAGGCCTTCCCGAGGGCCACGCTGTGCGTCGAGTGCAAGCAGAAGCAGGAACGCCGGTAGCGATCCCCGCCTGAGCCCCTGGTCCCCGCGGGTCGTGTCGTACCTTTGTCCTCAGTCAAGGACCTAGGTTGAGGGACTCACGTGGCAGAGGCGGAGCGCATCATCGGTACGCCGGACATCCCAGAGGCGGCGGGCACGGACCCGGAGCAGGCCGACAGCGGGAACGGCGCGGACGCGGCGTCGGCCGACGCGTCCGCGCGTCCGCGCGGCAAGCGCCGGATCGCCGTGCTGTTCGGGGTCGCCGGGCTGGCGTACGCGCTCGACCTGGTCAGCAAGATGATCGTGGTCGCGAAGCTGGAGCACCACGAGCCGATCGAGATCATCGGGGACTGGCTGAAGTTCGAGGCGATCCGCAACGCGGGCGCGGCCTTCGGCTTCGGCGAGGCCTTCACCATCATCTTCACGATGATCGCGGCGATCGTGATCGTGGTGATCGCCCGGCTCGCGCGCAAGCTCTACAGCCTGCCCTGGGCGATCGCGCTCGGGCTGCTGCTGGGCGGCGCGCTGGGCAACCTCACCGACCGGATCTTCCGCTCGCCGGGCGTCTTCGAGGGCGCGGTCGTCGACTTCATCGCGCCCAAGGGCTTCGCCGTGTTCAACCTGGCGGACTCGGCGATCGTGTGCGGCGGCATCCTGATCGTGCTGCTGTCCTTCCGGGGGCTCGACCCGGACGGCACCGTCCACAAGGACTGAGCGCCCCGGCGCACGGCCGGGGGCGCGGGAGTTTTCCACAGGCGCGGTCGGGCGTGTCGTGGCGGTCCGGCATACTCGACGGGTGAGCACGCTTCCCGAGATCCGTACCCTGCCCGTGCCCGACGGCCTGGAGGGCGAGCGCGTCGACGCCGCCATCTCCCGCATGTTCGGCTTCTCCCGTACCAAGGCCGCGGAGCTCGCCGCCGCGGGGAAGGTCGCGGTCGACGGGTCGGTGGTCGGCAAGTCGGAGCGGGTGCGCGGCGGGGCCTGGCTGGAGGTCGAGATGCCGCAGGCGCCCGCGCCGGTGCAGGTGGTGGCCGAGCCGGTCGAGGGCATGGAGATCGTGCACGACGACGATGACGTGGTCGTGATCGTCAAGCCGGTCGGGGTGGCCGCGCACCCCAGCCCCGGCTGGTCCGGGCCGACCGTGATCGGCGGGCTGGCCGCCGCCGGGTACCGCATCTCGACGTCCGGCGCCGCCGAGCGCCAGGGCATCGTCCACCGGCTCGACGTCGGCACGTCGGGCCTGATGGTGGTCGCCAAGTCCGAGTACGCGTACACGTTCCTGAAGCGTCAGTTCAAGGAGCGGACCGTCGACAAGCGGTACCACGCGCTGGTCCAGGGCCACCCCGACCCGACCAGCGGCACCATCGACGCGCCCATCGGCCGGCACCCGAACCACGACTACAAGTGGGCGGTCACCGCGGAGGGCAAGCCGTCGGTCACGCACTACGACCTGGTGGAGGCGTTCCGCGCGGCCTCCCTGCTCGACATCAAGCTGGAGACCGGGCGCACGCACCAGATCCGTGTGCACATGTCCGCACACCGGCACCCGTGCGTCGGCGACCTGACGTACGGCGCCGACCCGACGCTCGCCAAGCGCCTCGGTCTCACCCGCCAGTGGCTGCACGCGGTCCGGCTGGGCTTCGAGCACCCCGGGGACGGGCGGTGGGTCGAGTTCGAGAGCGACTATCCCGCCGATCTGCAGAAGGCCCTCGACAAGGTGCGGGAGGAGACGTACGCGTGAGCCCGGAGCCGGTGGCGTACGCCGTGCGTGTGGCCGACGACCCCGCCGACCGCGCGGCCTGCTTCGCGGTGCGCAGGGAGGTCTTCGTCGTCGAGCAGGGCGTGCCGGAGGACATCGAGTACGACGCGTACGACGAGGTGGCCGTGCATGTGCTCGCCGTGCGGGACGACGGGGAGCCCCTCGGCGCCGGACGGCTGCTCCACGGGGCGGCCGCCGCCGGCAAGACCGGCGGGGAGCCGGGCGTCGGCTCCCTGGGGCGGCTGGCGGTCGTGCGGGCGGCCCGGGGGCTGGGCGTGGGCGTCGCGCTCGTGCGGGCCGTCGAGGACGCGGCACGCGCGCTCGGCCTGACCGCGGTGCAGCTGGGTGCGCAGACGCATGCGCTGGGCTTCTACGAGCGGCTGGGGTACGAGGCGTACGGGCCGGAGTTCCCGGACGCGGGGATACCGCACCGGGCGATGCGGCGGTCGCTGTAGGGCTGCGGCCTGGCGGCCGACCGCCGACCGCCGAGGGCCCAGGACGGACGGCCGGTGCCTGGCGGCGCGTGCCGGGTTCGCCGGGCGGCGGGGGACCGGACGGGGTGGGATGCGGGGTGCGTGGCACTCTGGGGGCTGTTGAGGTAATCGTCTAGACCTCGTCGGGGTGCTCAGCGTGGATCAGTTGGCCCTGTTGTTCGTCCTGTTGCTGGGGGCCGTGCTGAGCGTGCCGCTGGGGGAGCGGCTCGGGCTTCCGGCGCCGGTGCTGATGACGCTGCTGGGGATCTCCCTCGCCCTTCCGGGCTTCGTGCCCAACGTCGACATCCCCCCGGAGTTCATCCTGCCCCTGCTGCTGCCGCCGTTGCTGTACGCGGCGGTGCGGCGGACGTCCTGGCGGCAGTTCGCGGCCAACCGGCGGCCGATCTTCCTGCTGGCCGTGGCGCTGGTGTTCGTGACCACCGCCGCGGTGGCCGCCGTCGCCCAGGCGATCGTGCCGGGGCTGCCCATCGCCGCCGCCGTGGCCCTCGGCGCGCTGGTCGCGCCGCCCGACCCGGTGGCGGCGACGGCCGTGGCCGGTCAACTCGGGCTGCCGCGGAGACTGGTGTCGATCCTGGAGGGCGAGGGCCTCTTCAACGACGTGACCGCCATCGTGCTCTACCACGTGGCGATCGCGGCGGCCGTCAGCGGCTCCTTCTCGCTGCCCCACGCCGCGCTCCAGCTCGTGCTCTCCGGTGTCGTGGCCGTCGCCGTGGGGCTCGCCCTCGGCTGGGCGGCCCACAAGCTGATGGACTTCCTCGACGACGCCACGCTGCAGATCGGACTGTCCCTCCTCGTGCCGTACGCCTCGTACGTGATGGCCGAGGAACTGCACGGGTCCGGGGTGCTCGCCGTGCTCACCACCGCGCTGTTCCTCGCGGAGTACGCGCTCGGCGCCGACGACGTCATGACGCGGTTCGCCGGGCACACCGTCTGGGACGTCGTGGACACGCTGGTCACGGGTGTCGCGTTCGGGCTGATCGGGCTGGAGCTGCACAACGCGGTCAGGACGGCGTCCGGGCGGTGGGCGGACATGCTGGGCTGGGCGGCTGCGGTCGTGGCCGTCGTGGTCCTCGTCCGGCTGCTGTGGCTGCTGCCGGCCACCTGGCTCGCGCGACGGCTGCACGCGAAACGCGACTACGACGAGGAGATCCCGATGTCGTGGCGCGAGACCGTGGTGATGTGGTGGTCGGGGATGCGGGGGGTGGCGTCCGTGGCACTGGCGCTGGCGATTCCGCTGGAGACCTCGGACGGGGGGCCCTTTCCCGACCGGGATGAGATCGTGTTCATCGCGTTCGGCGTGATCATGGCGACGCTGGTGCTGCAGGGGCTGACGCTGCCGTGGCTCGTACGGCGCTTGGGGGTGCGGGCCGACGACAGCGCCGGGAAGGAGTTCGAGAAGGCGCTGGCCGTGCGGGCCGCGAAGGCGGCGAAGCAGCGGCTGAAGGAGATCGAGGACGAGGAGGAACTCCCGGAGGAGATGGCCGAGCGACTGCTGCGGCGGGCCTTCGAGATCGGGGTGCGGATCAGTCCCGAGGTGGCGGAGGACGAACGCCGGGAAGGGCATGAGCAGCGGGTGCGGCGGCTGCGCAGGATGCGGCGGATCCAGGGGGAGATGCTGAGCGCCGCCCGGCACGAGGTGCTGGCCGCGCGCAGTGAGCCGGGCGCGGATCCGGAGGTCGTGGATCGCGTGCTGCGGCACCTGGATGTGCGGAGCCTGCGGTGACCGGGTGGTCCGTTCCGTAGCGGCGGGGCATGGCACGCGATGTGGAGCGGCTCGCCTCGCCCGGCGGGTGCTGTTCCTGTCGTCCATCGCCGCGTACCGGGGGTCGGGGAGCGTGGCGTACGCCGCCTCCAAGGCGGCGCTGCGTCGGTACGCGTTCGACCTGGCAAGGGAGTTGGGGCCCCGGGGGATCACGGTGAACGTCGTGGCGCCGGGATACGTCAGGGACACCGAGTTCTTCGGCGGGCCGGTCGAGGAGGCCCGGCAGGCCCGGCTCGTCGCCGAGACCTCCACGGGCCGGCACACCGGCCGACGTGGCCGGCACCCTGCACTGGCCGGCCTCCCCCGGCGCCGGCCGCATCACGGCGCAGGTCCTCCAGGTCAACGGGGCTGCGGAGAGGGGGCACCGAGGGGCAGGGCGACGGCGGACGGGAACGGCACGCCGAACGCCGAACGCCGAACGCCGACCGCCGAGCGGCGAACACCGGACCCCGAAACGCACACCGCGGGTGCCCGCGCCGGCCGCGCGGGCACCCACCGTGCCGTCACCTTCCCGTCGACCTGGGCGGTTCGTGGACGCGGGGGCGGCTGGGGCGGGGGAAATGGGTGTCGGGACGGGGGTGGCTCGGCGGCAGGACCGCGTCCGCGGTGTTGACCCGCGGGAGGGCGTACGGGTGGTTCTCCGTCAGCCAGCGGATCAGCTGCTCGCGGACCGTGACCCGGACCGTCCACAGGTCGTCCGGGTCCTTGGCGGTGACCAGGGCGCGGACCTCCATCGTCGACGGAGTGGAGTCGGTGACGGTCAGGTTGTAGAGGCGGCCGTCCCACGCGGGGCACTCCCGCAGGACGTCGCGGAGCTTCTCCCGCATCGCGGGCAGCGGAGCGGTGTGGTCGACGTGCAGGAAGACCGTGCCGGTCATCTGGGCACCGCCGCGCGACCAGTTCTCGAACGGCTTCGCGGTGAAGTACGAGACAGGCATCGTGATCCGGCGCTCGTCCCAGGTCCGCACGGTCAGGAACGTGAGGGTGATCTCGTCGACCGTCCCCCACTCGCCCTCCACGACGACCACGTCCCCGAGGCGGACCATGTCACCGAAGGCGATCTGGAGCCCTGCGAACAGGTTGCTCAGTGTGGACTGCGCGGCGATACCGGCGACGATGCCCAGGAGGCCCGCCGAGGCCAGCAGTGAGGCGCCCGCGGCCCGCATCGCCGGGAAGGTCAGCAGCATCGCGGCCACCGCGACCACACCGACGATCGCGGAGACCACCCGCATGATGAGCGTCACCTGGGTCCGCACCCGGCGCACCCGCGCCGGATCCCGGTGGACACGGGCGTACCTGCTGTACGAGGTCTCCACCACCGCCGCCGCGATGCGGATCACCAGCCAGGCCGTGGCCCCGATCAGCACCAGCGTCAGGGCGCGGCCGATCGCGGTCCGGTGCTGATCCAGCAGTTGCGCCTCGCCGTACGTCGCTCTGAGGAAGGCCGCGCACAGCACCAGCTGGTAGGGGATGCGGCCGCGGCGCAGCAGGCCCCACAGAGGTGTCTCGTGGTGCCGCTGGTCCGCCTTGCGCAGCAGGAGGTCGGTGGTCCAGCCGATGACGAGCGTCAAGACGGCCGAACCACCGATGACGATCAGTGGGCGGAGTAGGTTCTCCATGCCTTCGAACGTAACCGCCGTCGCGGGGTCATGAACATGTGACTTCGGCCGCGCTCGGGGTACGGGGCCGCCCGCCGCAGTCGTACCCGGCTGGCACCATGGCCCCATGAACATCATGCTGTTCCACTCGACCTACGGCCTGCGACCCGCGGTCCACCGGGCCGCGGACCGGTTGCGGGCCGCCGGGCACGAGGTGTGGACCCCCGACCTCTTCGACGGACGGACCTTCGACACGGTCGAGGAGGGCATGGCCTTCAACCAGGAGCTGGGCAAGGAGGAGTTGCTCAAGCGGGCCGTCCTGGCCGCCGCGCCCTACTCCGAGCGAGGGCTCGTCTACGCCGGGTTCTCCCTCGGCGCGGCCACCGCGCAGACCCTGGCCCTGGGCGACGCCAACGCCCGCGGGCTGCTGCTCCTGCACGGCACGTCGGACATCGCGGCCACCGCGTCCGTCGACGACCTGCCGGTGCAGCTCCACGTGGCCGAGCCGGACGCGTTCGAGACGGACGACTGGCTGAGCGCCTGGTACCTCCAGATGCGCAAGGCGGGCGCCGACGTGGAGGTCCACCGCTACCCCGGCGCGGGCCACCTCTACACCGACTCCGACCTGCCCGACTACGACGAGGAGGCGGCCGAGGCCACCTGGCGGGTGGCGCTCGGCTTCCTCGAGACCCTCTGACCGTCGGAGCGGGCCCGCCCGCGTGCGAGCGGGCCGCTGCGGCTACACCGGGTCGTACGTCCGCTCCACCTTCTGCGTCCCGCTGCGCGTCCGGTACGAGCGCGCCCACGACGACCTCGCGTCGGGCTTCGTCCGGTCGGACAGGACGTAGAAGTCCATCTGCGCCCGCGCGGCGGTGATGTCGAGGACGCCGTAGCCGTGCCGGTCGGTGTCGACCCAGTGGACGTGGCGGTTGGCCGCGCGGATCAGGGGCGAGGCCACCGCGGAGACGGTGCCCTCGGGGACCTTGACGAGGTCGTCGAGGTTGTCCGAGGTCACCGAGGTGACGACGAACTCCGTTGCGGCGGACGCCGACAGCGGGTACGTACCGGCGTTGACCGGCACGTCGTTGGCCCAGGCCATGTGGATGTCGCCGGTGAGGAAGACCGTGTTGCGGATGGCGTTCTCCCGTAGATGCGCCAGGAGTTCACGCCGGTCGTCGGTGTAGCCGTCCCACTGGTCGGGGTTGAGGGCCAGGCCCTCCTTCGGCAGACCGAGCAGCTCGGTCAGCGGCCCGAGCAGATCGGCGGTGAGGTTGCCGAGGGCGAACGGGGCGATCATCACGGAGTTGCCGACCAGCCGCCACGTCGTGTCGGAGGACTTCAGCCCCGACTTCAGCCAGTCGAGCTGCGCCCGGCCGGTCAGCGACCGGTTCGGGTCGTCGACCTCGCCGTCGCCGACGCCCACCTGCTGGGAGCGGTAGGAGCGCAGGTCGAGCAGCGACAGGTCGGCGAGCCTGCCGAAGCGCAGCCGCCGGTAGGTGGTGCCCGCGATCGCCGGGCGCACCGGCATCCACTCGAAGTACGCCCGCTTGGCCGCAGACTGACGGGCCGCCCAGGAGCCCTCCGCGCCCTCGGTGTGGTTCTCCGCCCCGCCCGACCAGGCGTCGTTGGCGAACTCGTGGTCGTCCCAGATGGCGATGACCGGCGCGACCGCGTGCAGTGCCTGCAGGTCGGGGTCAGTCTTGTAACGGGCGTGCCGGACGCGGTAGTCGGCCAGGGACACGATCTCGTGGACCGGCGCGTGCGGCCGCACCACCTTGCCGCGCGTGCCGTACTGGCCGGTGCCGTACTCGTAGATGTAGTCGCCCAGGTGGATCCAGGCGTCCAGGTCGCCGCGCGCGGCCAGATGGCGGTAGGCGGCGAAGTGGCCGCCCTCCCAGTTGGCGCAGGAGACCACGCCGAAGCGCAGGCCCGCCGGGGCTGCGTCGGCGGCGGGGGCCGTGCGGGTGCGGGCGGCGGGCGAGTCGGTGCCGCCGGCCGAGAAGCGGAACCAGTGGTCGGTGGCCGGGGCGAGGCCGCGGACGTCCGCCTTCACGGTGTGGTCGGAGTCGGCGGTCGCGGTGACCGAGCCCTTGGCCACGATGTTCGTGAAGCCCCTGTCCAGGGCGACGGTCCAGCCGACCTCGATGTCCGGACCCAGCCCAGAGCCGGGCACGGCCTCCGGGGTGGGCGTCACGCGGGTCCACAGCAGGACACCGTCGGGCAGCGGGTCGCCGGAGGCGACACCGTGCAGGAACGCGGGGGCGTCGGCGGCGCTCGCGGGGAACGCGGCGGTCAGCGGGGCCGCGAGGACCGCGCCCGCGGCGGCCGCCTTGACGACCGTACGGCGGCGCGGGGCGGAGGAGATGAGGCCCGGCTCGGCGGGCGAGGTGCCTCTGGGGTCGGCGGGAACACCGGAGGGGGAGTGAGATCTGCGACTGGTCACGGCGGACGAGATTACTGATCAGTAGCCGTTCGGGTAAGGCGTATGACGTGAAATCCGCACAATGTTCAGACTGCGGTGCCCTGTTGGTCGATGTCGGTGGGCGGTCCACCCCGGGGGCGCCCCGCCCGTCGGCGTCCCTTTGTGCGGGGACGTTCAGCGCGCTCCGGTCGCCGGGAGCCGAGGAGGGCGACCGTGCCCAGGGCACCGCACGCACCGGGGTCGGGGGGCGGCGCCGGGCAGTTCTGCGGATGTTCGGCTCGGGTGCGCAGGGCGGCCGACCGCGCCCGCCGGCCACCGGCGCCGCACCACTCGGCCGTGCGGGCGGGGTGTTCCCGGCGGTCTCCGGGAACACCCCGCCCGTCACACGGTGAACGGCGCGGGCGGGCGCGCTACTTGGTGACGCCCGCGTCCTTCAGGGACTTCTCCCAGTCGGCGACCGAGGACGGGTTGTCGATCGTCTTGTCGTTGATCTTGATGGTGGGGGTCGACTGGACGCCCTTGGCGTCGTCGAAGGACTTGCTCATCCGCATCGCCCAGGCGTCGTAGGTGCCCTTCTCCACGGCGTCCTGGAACTTCTTGTTGCCCTTCAGCGCGTCCACCGTGTTCGCCACCTTGATCAGGTAGCTGTCGTCGGCGAACTTGTCGGTCGACTCCTGCGGGTGGTACTTCGCGGAGTACAGCGCGGCCTTGTAGTCGAGGAACGCCTCGGGGCTGACGTTCAGGGCGGCGCCCAGCGCGCTCAGCGCGTTCTTGGAGCCCTCGCCGCTGAGGTTGCCGTCGAGGAAGGTGCCCATCGTGAAGGACAGCTTGTAGTCGCCGTTCTCCATGCCCTTGTCGACCGTCTCGCCGACGGTCTGCTCGAACTGGGCGCAGGCGGGGCAGCGCGGGTCCTCGTACAGGTGGACCACGTTGTCGGTCTTGGAGTCGCCGATCACGACGGTGGTGCCGTTCTCGCCCGAGGTGTTGGCGGGCTTGACCACCGTGGCCTCGGCGGCGGCCTCCCACTTGGTGGGCTTGTTGGTCTGCACGACGGCGTAGCCGATACCGCCGGCCGCCGCGAGGACCGCGACGACCGAGGCGGCCACGATCGCCTGCCGCCTGACCTTCGCGCGCTTGGCCTGACGCTCGCGCTCCAGCCGCAGCCGCTCGCGCGCCGCCGACTTCGCCGCCTGGCTGTTCCGCTTGCTCATGTGGGTGAACTCCCTGGGAAACGCGCACACGTGGGTGTGCGGGATACGTGGGTGGACTGCTCGTGCTCGGCGTCGCTCGGGAGCCCGTGGCTCAGCGAACGCCCGGAGGGGTCACGCGAAGGTGACCCGGCACGGCGGTCCGCGCCGCCCCAGGGAGTGGGCGAGGAGAAGGGCGCGGGCGGTCGTCCCGCGGTGCGCGGTGCGCGTCGGCCGCTGCTGCGCCGGGGCGCGCCGCGGCGTGAGCGCGGCTACCGCGAGGAGCAGCGGCCGGAAACCGGCGGCGACGGCGGCACCGAGGAGCTGGGCCAGCGCCCGCTCGCCGCGGCGCAGCCAGGCGGCTGCCAGCAGCCCCACGCCGACGTGCGCGGCGAGCAGCAGCCAGGCGGTGGCCGGTCCCGCGCCCGGCAGCAGCGCGGCCGCCCGGTCGGAGTCACCGGTGACGCGCGCCAGCGGGCCGCCGACGCCGCCCCCGCACAGCACGTCCAGACCGACCTGGCGCAGCGGACCCGTGACCGGGCCGCCCGCCTCGCCGTAACACGCGTGCTGACCGGCCGTGAACACGGTGTCCGCCGCCAGCTCCAGCGGGATCAGCACGGCGGCGATCCGGCCGAAGCCGCGCTCACGGCGGCCCGCCAGCGCGTACGCGACGACGTAGACGGCGGCGGTGATCGCGGCCACGGTGACCAGCGGCAGCGGGGCCCGGGACAACAGGACGTGCGACGCGGTGCTGAGCGTCACGACGAGTGCCGTGAACAGCGCCGCGCGCACGGCTCTGAGATGCGTCCCGGATATGTCCATACCGCTGGAGAGTGTCCCACGGACCCCTGTAAGAGAGCCTTAAAGGATGGCTGTGGACTGCCTTACAGGCCCGGGATCCGGCCGTTGCGGAACAGGTCCACGAAGATCTGGTGGTCCGTGCGCGCGCGGGCGCCGTAGCGGTGCGCGAAGTCCACCAGCAGGGGCGCGAAGCCCGCCTCGTCGGCGGCGATCGCCGCGTCGATGGCCCGCTCCGTGGAGAACGGCACCAGGGACTGGCCGGTGAGGTCGTCCGCCGCCGCGTGCATCGTCGCCGTGGCCCGGCCGAGGTCGGCGACGACCGCCGCGATCTCCTCCGGGTCGTCGATGTCACCCCAGTCCAGGTCCACCGCGTACGGCGACACCTCGGCTACCAGCTGGCCCGCGCCGTCCAGTTCGGTCCAGCCGAGCCACGGGTCGGCGTGCGCCTGGAGGGCGCGCTGCGAGATCACCGTGCGGTGGCCCTCGTGCTGGAAGTAGTCCTGGATGCGCTCGTCGGTGACGTGGCGGGAGACGGCCGGGGTCTGGGCCTGCTTGATGTAGATCACCACATCGTTCTCCAGGGCGTCCGTGGCGCCCTCCAGCAGGATGTTGTACGACGGCAGCCCCGCCGAGCCGATGCCGATGCCGCGGCGGCCCACGACGTCCTTCACCCGGTACGAGTCGGGGCGGGTCAGGGAGGACTCCGGGAGCGTCTCCAGATAGCCGTCGAAGGCGGCCAGCACCTTGTAGCGGGTGGCCGCGTCCAGCTCGATGGAGCCGCCGCCCGGCGCGAAACGGCGCTCGAAGTCACGGATCTCGGTCATCGAGTCGAGCAGCCCGAAACGCGTCAGCGAACGTGCGTCGCGCAGTGCCCCCAGCAGCGGGCCCTGCGCGGTGTCCAGGGTGAACGGCGGCACCTCGTCCCGCTTGGCGCCCGCCGCGACCGCGTGGATCCGCTCGCGGTAGGCGGCCGCGTACACGTTCACCAGTTCGGTGATCTGCTCGTCGCTGAGCGCCTTCGCGTACCCGATGAGCGCCACGGATGCGGCGAAGCGCTTCAGGTCCCAGGTGAACGGGCCGACATACGCCTCGTCGAAGTCGTTCACGTTGAAGATCAGGCGGCCCGTGGAGTCCATGTACGTGCCGAAGTTCTCCGCGTGCAGGTCGCCGTGGATCCACACGCGCGAGGTGCGCTCGTCCAGGTACGGACCGGAGCCCGTGTCGTCGCCGCCCCAACCCGAGGCCGTCTCGCTCAGGTCGTGGTAGAAGAGGCACGCCGTGCCCCGGTAGAACGCGAAGGCCGAGGCCGCCATCTTCCGGAACTTCACGCGGAACGCGGCCGGGTCGGCGGCCAGCAGCCGGCCGAAGGCGGTGTCGAAGACGGCGAGGATCTCCTCGCCGCGTCGCTCGTCGCTGAGCTGCGGAACCGACATCGCTGGGTGCCTCCTGGTGCATGACGAATGGGACGGCTGGTCCGTCCCCGGGTCAACGTCCGGGGGTGCGCGGGAGTGCCCGCGACTCCTTCGACGAAAGGTACGGGGGAGAGCCCTCACGGTGTCAGTGCCGAGGCATAGACTTCGACGCTGTCCCCCAGACTGTCCGCAGCCCGTCGGGGACCCGTCGTCGACCTGTCGTCCGCAGTTCTCCCTGGAGGCCGAAGCCGTGTCAAAGCCGCCGTTCACGCACCTGCACGTCCACACCCAGTACTCGCTGCTGGACGGTGCCGCGCGGCTCAAGGACATGTTCAACGCGTGCAACGAGATGGGCATGACCCACATCGCGATGTCCGACCACGGCAACCTCCACGGCGCGTACGACTTCTTCCACTCCGCGCAGAAGGCCGGGATCACCCCGATCATCGGCATCGAGGCGTACGTCGCCCCCGAGTCCCGGCGGAACAAGCGGAAGATCCAGTGGGGCCAGCCCCACCAGAAGCGGGACGACGTCTCCGGTTCCGGTGGTTACACCCACAAGACCATGTGGGCGGTGAACGCGACGGGCCTGCACAACCTCTTCCGCCTCTCCTCCGACGCCTACGCCGAGGGCTGGCTGCAGAAGTGGCCCCGGATGGACAAGGAGACCATCGCCAAGTGGTCCGACGGGATCGTCGCCTCAACCGGCTGCCCCTCCGGTGAGCTGCAGACCCGGCTGCGCCTCGGCCAGTACGACGAGGCGTTGAAGGCGGCCGCCGAGTACCAGGACATCTTCGGCAAGGACAAGTACTTCCTGGAGCTGATGGACCACGGCATCGAGATCGAGCACCGGGTCCGCGACGGTCTGCTGGAGATCGGCAAGAAGCTCGGCATCCCCCCGCTGGTCACCAACGACTCGCACTACACCTACGCCCACGAGGCGACCGCGCACGACGCCCTGCTGTGCATCCAGACCGGCAAGAACCTCTCCGACCCGGACCGCTTCAAGTTCGACGGCACCGGCTACTACCTGAAGTCCACGGACGAGATGTACGCCATCGACTCCTCGGACGCCTGGCAGGAGGGGTGCGCCAACACCCTGCTGATCGCCGAGATGGTCGACACCAAGGGCATGTTCGAAAAGCGCGACCTGATGCCCAAGTTCGACATCCCCGAGGGGTACACGGAGGTCAGCTGGTTCCGCGAGGAGACCATGCGCGGCATGCACCGCCGGTTCCCGGACGGCATCCCGGACGACCGCATGAAGCAGGTCGAGTACGAGATGGACACCATCATCTCGATGGGCTTCCCGGGCTACTTCCTCGTGGTCGCCGACTTCATCATGTGGGCCAAGAAGCAGGGCATCGCGGTCGGCCCCGGCCGAGGCTCCGCGGCCGGCTCGATCGTCGCGTACGCCCTCGGCATCACCGACCTCGACCCCATCCCGCACGGCCTGATCTTCGAGCGGTTCCTCAACCCCGAGCGCATCTCGATGCCCGACGTCGACATCGACTTCGACGAGCGCAGGCGCGTCGAGGTGATCCGGTACGTGACCGAGAAGTACGGCGCCGACAAGGTCGCCATGATCGGCACGTACGGCACCATCAAGGCCAAGAACGCCATCAAGGACTCCGCGCGCGTGCTGGGCTACCCGTACGCGATGGGCGACCGCATCACCAAGGCCATGCCCGCCGACGTCCTCGGCAAGGGCATCCCGCTCTCCGGCATCACCGACCCCAGCCACCCCCGCTACTCGGAGGCGGGAGAGGTCCGGTCGATGTACGAGAACGAACCCGATGTGAAGAAGGTCATCGACACCGCCCGCGGTGTGGAGGGCCTGGTCCGGCAGATGGGTGTGCACGCCGCCGGCGTGATCATGTCCAGCGAGACCATCACCGAGCACGTCCCCGTCTGGGTCAGGCACACCGACGGCGTGACCATCACCCAGTGGGACTACCCGAGCTGCGAGTCGCTCGGCCTGCTGAAGATGGACTTCCTCGGCCTGCGCAACCTCACGATCATGGACGACGCCGTCAAGATGGTGAAGTCCAACAAGGGCATCGACATCGACCTGCTGTCGCTGCCGCTGGACGACCCCACGACCTTCGAACTGCTCCAGCGCGGCGACACCCTCGGCGTGTTCCAGTTCGACGGCGGCCCCATGCGCTCCCTGCTGCGCCTGATGAAGCCCGACAACTTCGAAGACATCTCCGCCGTGTCGGCCCTGTACCGTCCGGGCCCGATGGGCATGAACTCCCACACGAACTACGCGCTGCGCAAGAACGGGCAGCAGGAGATCACGCCGATCCACCCCGAGCTGGAGGCGCCGCTCAAGGAGGTCCTGGACGTCACCTACGGCCTGATCGTCTACCAGGAGCAGGTGCAGAAGGCCGCCCAGATCATCGCCGGCTACTCGCTCGGCGAGGCCGACATCCTCCGCCGCGTCATGGGCAAGAAGAAGCCCGACGAACTGGCGAAGAACTTCACCATCTTCCAGGCCGGCGCCCAGAAGAACGGCTACAGCGACGAGGCGATCCAGGCCCTGTGGGACGTGCTGGTCCCCTTCGCCGGCTACGCCTTCAACAAGGCGCACTCCGCCGCGTACGGACTGGTCTCGTACTGGACCGCCTACCTCAAGGCCAACCACCCGGCCGAGTACATGGCCGCGCTCCTCACCTCGGTCAAGGACGACAAGGACAAGTCCGCGATCTACCTGAACGAGTGCCGCCGCATGGGCATCAAGGTGCTCCCGCCGAACGTCAACGAGTCGGTGCACAACTTCGCCGCCCAGGGCGACGACGTGATCCTGTTCGGTCTGGAGGCCGTCCGCAACGTCGGCACCAACGTGGTCGACGCGATCATCCGGTCCCGCAAGGCGAAGGGGAAGTACGCCTCCTTCCCCGACTACCTGGACAAGGTCGAGGCCGCCGCCTGCAACAAGCGCACGACGGAATCGCTGATCAAGGCCGGCGCCTTCGACACCCTGGGCCACACCCGCAAGGGCCTCACCGCCCAGTTCGAACCCATGATCGACAACGTGGTGGCGGTCAAGCGCAAGGAGGCCGAGGGGCAGTTCGACCTCTTCGGCGGCATGGGCGAGGAGCAGAGCAGCGAGCCCGGCTTCGGACTCGACGTCCAGTTCACCGACGACGAGTGGGACAAGGCCTACCTCCTCGCCCAGGAGCGGGAGATGCTCGGCCTCTACGTCTCCGACCACCCGCTGTTCGGCCTGGAGCACGTGCTGTCCGACAAGGCCGACGCGGGCATCGCCCAGCTCACCGGCGGTGAGCACGCGGACGGAGCGGTCGTCACCATCGGCGGCATCATCTCCGGCCTCCAGCGCAAGATGACCAAGCAGGGCAACGCCTGGGCGATCGCCACCGTCGAGGACCTCGCCGGCTCCATCGAATGCATGTTCTTCCCGGCGACGTACCAGCTCGTCTCGACCCAGCTCGTCGAGGACGCCGTCGTCTTCGTCAAGGGCCGTCTCGACAAGCGCGAGGACGTCCCCCGGCTCGTCGCGATGGAGCTCCAGGTCCCCGACCTGTCCAACGCCGGCACCAACGCGCCCGTGATCCTCACCATCCCCGCCACCCGGGTCACCCCGCCCATGGTCAGCCGGCTCGGCGAGATCCTCACCCACCACAGGGGCGAGAGCGAGGTCCGCATCCGGCTCCAGGGGCCCACCAAGACCACGGTGCTGCGCCTCGACCGGCACCGGGTGAAGCCCGACCCGGCCCTCTTCGGCGACCTGAAGGTGCTGCTCGGCCCGTCCTGCCTGGCCGGCTGAGACCCGCCCGGCGGACCGGGGGCGCGATCGCGCGAGGGGCGCATCCGGAGTTCCGGATGCGCCCCTCGGTGCCATGGGGCTGCGATCAGCCCGTCACACGGACGTTCAGTTGTGGCCGAAGCGCTTCTGCCGGCCCTTGCGGGCCATGTCGCCGGGGGTCACCGAGGCGGCACGCTGGTCGGCGCCCGGCTCCATGGAGGACGGCTGTACCTCCTGCTGACCACGCGCGGACTGGGGCTGCTTACGGTCCTGCTTCTTGTTCTTGGCCATGGTGATCTGCCTCCTGTGGGGGATCTAGGGGCCAGGGCCGCGACCAGATTCACATAGCCCGACACGCCGCGCATGTCGGGGAATCACCGTCCGTGACGACCGTTGTCGCGACCTGCGGCGCGATGCGCGGCGCGACCGGCCGCTACGCCACGCCGATGATCCAGTTCCGGCCGTTAACCTCCGCGAGGTCGGGCAGACTCGAAGGAAGCCCTAAGCACACCTCCCGGAAAGAGGGTGGATCGCGTGGACCGCTGCATCGTCCTGGTGGACGCCGGGTATCTGCTCGGCGCGGCCGCCAGCCTCCTCGCCGGGGAACCCTCCCGCTCCCGCATCACCGTCGACCACACGGCCCTCATCCAGGGCCTGCGTGAACGCGCCGAGGCCGACACCGAACGCCCCCTGCTGCGCATCTACTGGTTCGACGGCGCCCCCGACCGCGTACCGCAGCCCGAACACCGCAGGCTGCGCGTGATGCCCCGGGTGACCGTCCGGCTCGGCGCGCTGACCCGCAGCGACGGCCGCTGGGCGCAGAAGGGCGTGGACGCCGCCATGCACGCCGAGCTGACCGAACTGGCCCGCAACCGGGCCTGCTCCGACGTGGTCCTCGTCACCGGCGACGGGGATCTGCTGCCCGGCATGATGGCGGCCAAGGAGCACGGCGTCGCCGTGCACCTGTGGGCGGTGCAGGCCGCCGACGGGGACTACAACCAGTCCGAGGACCTGGTCGCCGAGGCCGACGAGCGCCGCGTCCTCGACCGGGCGTGGATCACCAAGGCCGTTCGGGCCAAGGACCTCGGCGGGGTCTGCGCGCCGCCTCCCGCGCCCCGCCCGGAGATCGCCGCGATCCTGTCGGCGCCGCTGCCCGAGTCCGCCCTCGCCGCGACGGAGCGGGCCGCCCCCGAACCCGAACGCGCCCCCGCGGGACGCAACGGTGCCGCCGAGCGGGTGCCGGCCGCCGCCAAGGGCGTACCGACACCGAAGGACCTCGCCGCCATGCGAGGGCCCGGCACGCACCCCGTGCAGCACCCGGCGACCGCCACGCTGCGCTGGTCCTCCGACAAGGGATGGGTGGACCGGCCCGGTGCCGCGGCGGAGCCGCCGGAGGCGGCGGCGATGCCGACCCTGGCGCAGCTGACCACGGCGGAGCAGCGGTGGGCCGACCGCGAGGAGGACATCACCACGGTCGGCGGCGACCCCTTCGAGGTGGGACAGGTGTTCGCCCGTCGCTGGATCTCACGCCTGACCGACCAGTCCCACCTGCAGAAGCTGTCGGCGATGTACCCGAGGGTGCCGCACCGCGTGGACGGCGAGCTGCTGCGGTACGCGGCCCGGTTCGGGCTGCTGGCGCACAAGGACGACCAGATCGACGAGCACGACCGGTACGCCATCCGGGCCGGGTTCTGGCGCGAGATCGATACGCGGACGGCCGCGGAGCACGCACCGGCCGGGGAGTGAGCGCGGCACCGCCCGGGCCTGCGCGTTCGTCGGCGGCGACGGGCTCGCCACGGCGTGTCGCGCGGCTCCCCGCGCCCCGGCGTGGGTGCCCCGGAGGCGATTCCGTCCCCGGGACCCCGTAGGCTCGTCCCTCGTGAGTACGCGTTCGGCACAGGCGGTTCGGCACGACAGGGACGTCGTGTGTGCCGTGCGGGGCCTCACCAAGACGTATCCGGCGACCCGGGGACGGCGCGGGACGCCGGGAACCGCCGAGGTGCGGGCCAACGACGCCGTCGCACTGGAGGTCCGGCGCGGCGAGATCTTCGGACTGCTCGGCCCCAACGGCGCCGGCAAGACCACCCTCGTCCGGCAGCTGACCGGGCTCATGCGGCCCGACGACGGCACCGTCGAGATCCTCGGTCACGACATCGTGCGCCACCCGGAGCGGGCCGCCCGCATCCTCGCCTACCTGGGCCAGGAGTCGACCGCGCTCGACGAGCTGACCGTGGCGCTGGCCGCCGAGACCACCGGACGCCTGCGGGGCCTCGACGTGCGGCGGGCACGCGCCGAACGGGACGCCGTCCTCGACGAACTCGGGCTGAGCGGCCTCGCCTCACGGCCCCTGAAGAAGCTGTCCGGGGGACAGCGCCGGCTCGCCTGCTTCGCCACCGCGCTGGTCGGCGAGCGGCCCCTGCTCGTGCTGGACGAGCCGACCAGCGGCATGGACCCGGTGGCCCGGCGGTCCGTGTGGGCGGCCGTGGACCGGCGGCGCGCCGAGTCCGGCACCACCGTCCTGCTGGTCACCCACAACGTCATCGAGGCCGAGACCGTCCTCGACCGGGTCGCCGTCCTCGACCAGGGGCGGGTCATCGCCTGCGACACCCCGGCCGGGCTGAAGGAGAAGGTCGCCGGCGAGGTCCGCGTCGAGCTGGTGTGGCGCGAGCGGCCCCCGCTGGAGGTGCCCGAGGTCGCCGCGCTGCTGCCCCGGGCCGTGGAGTCCGGCCGCCGCTGGACGCTGCGGCTCGCCCCCGAGGAGGCGCGGGCGGTGGTGGCCACCGTCACCGGCGGCGCCGCCTTCGTCGCACTCGACGACTTCACGCTCGCCACCCCGAGCCTGGAGGACGTCTACCTGGCGCTCGGCGGCAGCGAGGGCCACGCACAGGGGCTGGTCAAGGCGTGAGGGGCGCGGGCATGGACCGGACGGCGGCCGGTACGGGCGTGAACGGCAGGGCTGCCGCAGCCGTACGAGAATGGGCAGCCCAAGCGCGAAGGAGCAGCTCGACGTGAGTGTCGTACCCGCCGAGGCACTGCCGGGCAGCGCCCTGGCAGCCGAGGAGCGTGCCGAGCGGGAGGCCGCCGAGCTGGGGCCCCGCGCCCGGCTGTGGCCCTCCCTCGCCGCCGTGTACCGGGCGCAGCTCTCCCGGGCGCGGGTCGCGCGGATCCCGCTGCTGTTCGTCGCCACCTTCCAGTCGATCGGGATCATGATCCTGATGCGCGGGGTGGTGGACGGCGGGGCCGAGGCGCGGGCCGTCGTCGCCGGCTCGTCCGTGCTCGTCGTGGCGTTCGTGGCCCTGAACCTGCTGGCGCAGTACTTCGGGCAGCTGCGCTCCAGCGGCGGGCTCGACCACTACGCGACCCTGCCGGTGCCGCCGGCCGCCGTCGTGCTCGGGGCGGCCGGCGCGTACGCGTCGTTCACCGTGCCGGGGACCGTGGTCACCGCGGTCTTCGGATGTGTGCTGTTCGGCCTGCCGCTGGCCCATCTGTGGGTGCTCGCCGCGGTGATCCCGCTCGCCGGGGCCGCCCTCGCCGGGCTCGGCGCGGCGCTGGGCCTGCTCGCCCCGCGCCCCGAACTCGCCACCGTCCTCGGCCAGCTCGGCATGTCGGCGGCGCTGCTGCTGGGCGTGCTCCCGGCCGACCGGATGCCGGCCGTGATCCAGTTCGCCCGCGACCTGCTGCCCTCCACCTACGGCGTCGAGGCCTTCGCACGGACCTTCGGGCCGCACCCCGACTGGGCGTTCGTCCTCGGCGACCTCGCCGTGTGCGCGGGCGTCGGTGTCGTCTCCCTCGCCGTCGCCACCTGGGCGTACCGCAGGGCCGCCGTCCGGTGACGCGCCGCACGGCCGCGCCTGGCACGATGTCAGAGTGACCGCACCGTTTTCTTCGCCTTCGCCGCAGCCCCACCGTCAGCCGCCGACCGACCCCTGGGCCGCGCCGCCCACCGGTGGACAGGGCGAGGGACACGTGCGGCAGGAGCCGGAGGAGCCGTCCGGACCCGGGCTGGGAAGAGAACTGCTGGAGGCCGCCGTCGTCACGGCGGTCATGACGCTGGTCGGCGGGGCGCTGCTCGGGGTGCTGTGGTGGTGGCTCGCACCGCACGTGCCGCTCGTCTCCGACGGGTCGGCGGTCTACTTCAAGGACACCGAGGGCGAGCAGGCCGTCGGCGTCGACGGAACGTTCACCCTGCTCGCCCTGGGCATGGGCGCGCTGAGCGGGCTCCTCGTCTTCCTGCTGCGCCGGCGCGGCGGTGTGCCGCTGGTCGTGGCGCTCGCCGTGGGCGGGCTGCTGGGTGCCGTCGTGGCATGGCGGCTCGGGGTGTGGCTCGGCCCCGGCACGGACGTGGTGGCACGGGCGAAGGAGGCGGGGCGGGGGGTGACGTTCTCGGCACCGCTGAAGCTGGCGGCGAAGGGGGCGTTGCTGGCGTGGCCGCTGGCGGGGCTGCTGGTGCACCTCGCGTTGACGGGGTTGTTCGGGCCGCGGGATCCGGAGCGGTTCGAGGAGTACGAGGACGCGAAATAGCTCGGCGCCGGGGGTGTGCCGGCGGGTGCGGGTGGGTGGGGGCTGGTCGCGCAGTTCCCCGCGCTCCTGAGAAGCGGCCGGGGCTGCGCCCCGTGCTTCTCAGGAGAGGGGTGGGCCGCAGGCCCGCAGTCGCCCGACCGCACGCGCCCCGAGCCACCAGGTCGCCCTACCCCCTCGCGATCGGCGCCGTCGTCGCCCCCGTCAGCGCCGCCAGATCCGACGGCGCCAGCTCGACCTCCAGACCCCGGCGCCCGGCCGAGACGCAGATCGTGCCGTGGCCGGAGGCCGACTCGTCCAGGACGGTGCGGAGCTTCTTGCGCTGGCCCAGCGGGGAGATGCCCCCGCGGACGTACCCCGTCGTGCGCTCGGCCAGCGTGGGGTCCGCCATCGCCGCACGCTTCCCGCCGACCGCCGTCGCCAGCGCCTTCAGGTCGAGCTGGCCCGCGACCGGCACCACGGCCACCACGAGCGCGCCGTCGACGTCCGCGACGAGGGTCTTGAAGACGCGGTCGGGCGAGACGCCCATCGCCTCCGCCGCCTCCTCGCCGTAGGAGGGGTGGGAGGGATCGTGCTCGTAGGCGTGGATGGTGAACTCCACGCCCGCCGCAGTCAGCGCCACCGTCGCCGGTGTGCCTCCCGCCTGCTGTTTCTTCGACTTCTTCGCCATGCCAGCCTGTTCCTGGTGATCGTCTCCGCAAGCCGCGTCCCGGAGCGTGCCCTCGGGCCGTCCTCAGTTGAGGCTCGTCGGCCCCCGCGTCAGCTCCGACGCGGGCAACGACGGCAGACTACGGATGATCGCGGTCTCGGCGCGCAGCAGTTTCAGCTCGTCACGCAGCCGGGACGCGGTGTCGGGCGCCTGGAGGAGCCGCTGCTTGGTCGGGGTGTCGAGCATCATCGCCGCGGCGACCAGATACGACACCACTGCCGGCTCGTCGGGCAGGTCCGCGCCCGTCGACAGCGAGCGCTCCCGCGCCCCCGCCAGACGCTTCTGGTACTGCCGGAAGGCCCGCAGCACGCCCTCCGCGAGCGCGCCCGCCTCGTCGCCGGGGGCCTCCGGCAGCTCCTCCAGGTCCGCCACGAGGAACGGCCCGGTCGTGTCGAGGGAGAGCAGCCGGACCCGGTTCGTGCCGGTGGCGAGGACCTCGAACGTGCCGTTGTCGCGCTCCCGGATGGTGGCCGCGTCGGCGATGCAGCCCACGGAGTGGAACGCCTTGGTCGGGTCGTCGCCGAACCCGGCGGTCGGACCGCGCTCCGGCAGAGCGGTCGGATCCGGCATGCCGGGCGCGCTCGGCGCGACCTCGTGGCCGTCGCGGATGGCGACGACGGCGAAGCGGCGGGGTTCGTCCTCGGGGGTCTTCAGCAACTCGCGCATCATGGCGCGGTAGCGCTCCTCGAAGATGTTCAGAGGAAGCACGAGCCCCGGGTACAACACCGAGTTCAGGGGGAAGAGCGGCAGCCGGACGGTGGTCACGAGGCCAGAGCCTAGTCGCCGTCGGGGCGCGCGCGTTCGCTCGTACTGGTTTGTGACCTTGCCGGGGGTCTCCCGGCGCGCCTGGCGGACCGCGTCAGCAGCGGCATCGAGGACGCCACCTCCAGCCGTACCCCGTCCCGCAGCTGGAGGAACTGGCCCAGCGGATCGCCGGAGACCCGGTCCCAGGGGAACGAGGTGGCGTACGGACCGATCCTGCGCAGTTGCTCCAGGGCGTCCGGCCAGCGTTCGAGGCGGACCAGGACGTAGGCGAGGAGGTTGCGGACCTCGGCGGGCCAGGGGTCGCCGGGCGCGTACGCGGCCGAGAGCGCGATCGCGCGGTCCGCCGCCTCGTGCAGCCGGGCGCGCCGCACCTCGGGGCCGCCGCCGTCGACGAGATGGGCGAAGGCTGCCCGGACCGGGAGGGCCTGGACGAGGGAGCCGGGCAGGGCGTCCTCGGCGGCCCGTTCGGCGAAGTCGAAGCACTCGGCGGGCGAGCCGTACCAGGCGGCGGAGAGGTACTTCAGGGCCGAGACATGACAGCCGTAGTGGTGCGGGGAGCGGCGGACGGCCTCGCCCCACAGCCGCTCGAAGCCGGCACGGCCGACGCCCGTGCCCCGCGCGTGGTCCAGGGCGATCCGCCACGGCACCGGGTCGCGCGGCGCACGCTCGGCGGCTGCCGTGATCAACGGGCCCGCCTCGCGCAGCAGTTCCCCCCTGGCGGGGGAGTACCAGCCGCGGGACACCGCCAGTTCGGCCCTGACCAGCAGGACGTCCGGGGCGTGCGGGGCGGCGCGCCGCCAGTCGCGCAGCCAGTGGTCCTGTGCGCGGCCGCAGGCGGCGAGCCGCAGCGTGTACCGGTCGCGGCTCTCCCACTCCGCCGCCTCCCGCGTCGTCGCGAGGAGCCGGGCCGCGGGCGCGTACTCACCGCGGCCGGCCGCGGCCAGCGCGGGCCCGAGCCGTTCGTCGGGCGCGTCGAGCAGCACGTCGTCGTCGGCCGGCAGACCGTCGGCGAGGCCCGAGGTGTGCCGCGCCATCCGGGCCGTGCGCACGAGCGCACGCAGCAGATCCATGTGGCGCCCCCTCTGCGCCCGGCCGGTCCGCTCGGCGGGACCGGTGCTCACCGTTCGGTACAACGCCTGAGCGGTGATGTCGTGGTCGGTGGTACGAGGGGAAGACGGAGCACGGGCGACTCGGGTTGTGCCCCTTCACCACCCTTTTCCGTTCCTGCTCAACAGCTTCAGTTCCTGCTCAACAGCCGTGTGGCACCCGCCGCGACCGTCGTCGCGAGGATCCAGCCCAGCAGGATCACCACCACGGCCAGCCACTGCCAGCCGCCCCGCAGCTGCCAGGCGCCGACCTGGCCGAAATCGATCACCGGGAGCAGCAGGTCCAGGGCGAACAGGGACGGACTCCACTGCGGGTGCTCACCGCTCTTCATCGGCGGGTGGTCCGCGTGCGAGAAGGCGTACGAGGTGAGCGCCCACAGCAGCGCCATCCACACGGCGGCCCGGCCCGGCCGGTACCCGTACGCGACCGTCCAGTCCTGCGCGTACCCCCACAGCTTGGCCGCGAGCGGCAGGTTCTCCCGCCGGTGGCGCTGCTTGGCGAGGAGCACCTCGCGGGCGCCCTCGTCGTCGCCGCTGGCCCGCAGCACGGTCGCCAGCCGCTCGTACGGCTCCGGCTGGTACTCGGGGGTCGCCGCCGCCACCCACTCCAGCCGTCCGGCCAGCGGGAACCGGTCGCGGGGCACGAGGTTCTCGTACTGGAAGCCGCCCATCTGGAGGTTGCCGGGGCCCGGCCAGCTGTCCGCCCGGTCGATGAGGACGCCGACCCGGGCGCCCGACAGCACCACCTTGCCGCGCTCGGGCCGCTCGCCGAGGAAGCGCAGCTCGGGCACCTGGACCCGGCGCAGGGACAGTTCCTGTTCGTCCGTGAAGGTGAACCTGGCCCGCTCCAGGTCGACGGCGTCCCCGAAACGCCCGTCGTCCAGCCGTATCCCGCCCTGGCACTCGAAACGCTGGACGCGGGTGCCCCGCGCGGGCGTGCTGCCGCTGGTGTACAGCGGATTGCCGACACCGGCGGGGGTCAGATAGAGGGTGCGCTCGACGGTCAGCTGGGGCGCGTTCAGGGCGAGGCGGCCGTAGGGGTTGGCGAGCCGGCTGCCGCGCAGGCTGAGTGAGGCGCCGACGGTCGCCCCGCGCAGGCTCAGCTCGCCGTGCGACTCCAGCATCTCCGCCTGCACGTCCTGGGCGACGCTGAGACCGTCGGCGGACAGCGAGCGGCCGTGCCGGTCGCGGTAGACGACCGCCTGGTTGAGCAGCAGATCGGTGCCGATGTGCGCGTCGGCCAGCCGCACCCCGTTGTGGAAGCGGCAGCGCGGCAGATGCAGATCGCCCTCCGTGTGCAGCCGGGCCGCCTCCAGCCGCGGCACCGAGCAGTCCACCAGCCGCACGGTGGTGAACCGGGCCTCCGGCAGCAGGATCTCCTTCTCGAAGCGGCAGCCCTTCAGCTCCACGTACGGCACCACCTGGCCGCCAGCCAGCTCCAGGACACCCTTGACCTGTAAGCCGACCAGCTTGAGCGCGGACACCCGGCCGGCCAGGGCGGGCGGCCCGTCCAGCAGCAGCCAGGCCACGATCCGGGCCCGTACCGTCCGCTCCGGACCCCACGGGTGGCCGCCGTGCGGATCGTCCTCGGCGGTGTCGCCGCTGCGGAGGTCGTACACACTGCCGTTGCGGAACGCCTGCCACATACCGGCCTCGGCGGCGGTGAGGTCGTCCGGGAGGTCCCCGTCGTCCCGGATGGCGGCACCCTCGGTCACGGCTGTTCCTCCCTCCTTCTCCGTCACTGCGTGTATCGAGCAACAGTTCATGCTGGTGATGCCCGCTGAGTGACGCCCCGAACGCTAGACGTGAAGAGGATCTTCCGGGTTCTGCCCCCGACGCGTATCAGCCAATGGAACGCGCGGACAGCCGCCGACCGCGGTCTGAGAGAATTGGGCGTGTGATCTCCCGAATCGATCTGCGCGGCGACGCCCTCCCGAAGGGCCCCGCCCTGCGCGACCTGCTGCCCCGAGCCGACTTCGACGTCTCGGCCGCCCTGGAGAAGGTGCGTCCGATCTGCGAGGCCGTGCATCATCGCGGGGACGCGGCGCTGATCGACTTCGCCGAGAAGTTCGACGGCGTACGCCTCACCTCCGTGCGGGTCCCGGCCGAGGCCCTCACGGACGCGCTGGACCGGCTCGACCCGGCCGTCCGCGCGGCCCTGGAGGAGTCCATCCGCCGCGCCCGCCTCGTCCACCGCGAGCAGCGCCGCGCCACGCACACCACCCAGGTCGTGCCCGGCGGCACCGTCACCGAGAAGTGGGTGCCGGTCGAGCGCGTCGGCCTCTACGCCCCCGGCGGCCGCTCGGTCTACCCCTCCTCCGTGATCATGAACGTGGTCCCGGCGCAGGAGGCGGGCGTCCCCTCGATCGCCCTGGCCTCACCCGCGCAGGCCGACTTCGACGGCCTGCCGCACCCCACGATCCTCGCCGCGTGCGCCCTGCTCGGCGTCGACGAGGTGTACGCGGCCGGCGGCGCCACCGCCGTCGCGATGTTCGCCCACGGCACCGAGTCCTGCCCGCCGGCCAACATGGTCACCGGGCCGGGCAACATCTGGGTGGCCGCCGCCAAGCGCTACTTCACCGGCGTCATCGGCATCGACTCCGAGGCCGGCCCCACCGAGATCGCGGTCCTCGCGGACGACACCGCCGACCCGGCGCACGTCGCCGCCGACCTGATCAGCCAGGCCGAGCACGACCCGCTCGCCGCCGCCGTCCTCGTCACCGACTCCGTCGCCCTCGCCGACGCCGTCGAGAAGGAGCTGGGCCCGCAGGTCGAGGCCACCAAGCACATTGAGGACCGGATCCGCCCCGCCCTCGCGGGCCGGCAGTCCGCGATCGTCCTCGTCGACGGCATCGACGAGGGCCTGCGGGTCGTCAACGCCTACGGCGCCGAACACCTGGAGATCCAGACCGCGGACGCCGCGGCCGTCGCCGAGCGCGTCGTCAACGCGGGCGCGATCTTCCTCGGACCGTGGGCGCCGGTCTCGCTCGGCGACTACGCGGCGGGCTCCAACCACGTGCTCCCGACCGGCGGCTGCGCCTGCCACTCCTCCGGTCTGTCCGTCCAGTCCTTCCTGCGCGGCATCCACATCGTCGACTACACACAGGAGGCGCTGGCCGAGGTCGCGCACCACGTGGTCACGCTGGCGGAGGCGGAGGACCTGCCGGCCCACGGCGCGGCGATCAAGGCACGTTTTGGCGGAGCCGAACAGTGGGCTCGCGGCGGAGCCGGACAGTGGGCTCGCGGCGGAGCCGGACAGTGGGCTCGCGGCGGAGCCGAACAGGGGACACGCGGCTGGAAGGTACCTGGTCAGTGAGCTTCGGAATCGACGATCTCCCCGTCCGGGACGAACTGCGCGGCAAGAGCCCCTACGGCGCGCCCCAGCTCGACGTCCCGGTCCGGCTGAACACCAACGAGAACCCCTACCCCCTGCCCGAGCCGCTGGTGGAGCGGATCGCGGAGCGGGTGCGCGAGGCGGCACGGAACCTCAACCGCTACCCCGACCGGGACGCGGTGGAGCTGCGGACCCGGCTCGCCGAGTACCTGACGCGGACCTCCGGGTACACCGTGGACGTCACGAACGTCTGGGCCGCCAACGGTTCCAACGAGGTGATCCAGCAGCTGCTGCAGACCTTCGGCGGACCCGGCCGCACGGCCATCGGTTTCGAGCCGTCGTACTCGATGCACGGACTCATCGCGCGCGGCACGGGCACGGGCTGGATCTCCGGCCCCCGCCACGACGACTTCACCATCGACCTCGCGGCGGCCGAGCGCGCCGTCGCCGAGCACCGCCCCGACGTCGTCTTCGTCACCACCCCCAACAACCCCACCGGCAACGCGGTCCCCCGGGAGACGGTCCTCGCCCTGTACGAGGCCGCCCAGGCGGCCAAGCCGTCCATGGTGGTCGTCGACGAGGCCTACATCGAGTTCAGCCACGGCGACTCCCTGCTGCCGCTGCTCGAAGGACGGCCGAATCTCGTCGTCTCCCGCACCATGTCCAAGGCGTTCGGCGCCGCCGGACTGCGCCTCGGCTACCTCGCCGCCCACCCGGCGGTCGTGGACGCCGTCCAGCTCGTGCGGCTGCCCTACCACCTCTCCGCCGTCACCCAGGCGACCGCCCTGGCCGCCCTGGAGCACACCGACACCCTCCTCGGCTACGTCGAGCAGCTGAAGGCCGAACGGGACCGGCTGGTCGCCGAGCTGCGCGCCATCGGCTACGAGGTCACCGAGTCCGACGCCAACTTCGTGCAGTTCGGAAGGTTCGACGACGCGCACAAGATGTGGCGGAAGATCCTCGACCGGGGCGTCCTGGTCCGGGACAACGGCGTACCGGGGTGGCTGCGGGTGACCGCCGGAACCCCGGCCGAGAACGACGCGTTCCTCGACGCGGTACGTGAACTACAGAGCAATGTGGGGGACACCCCCACACCCCCGGAGGAGCAGAGCGCATGAACCGCGTAGGACGCGTGGAGCGGGTCACCAAGGAGACGTCGGTCGTCGTCGAGATCAACCTCGACGGCACCGGCCGCACCGAGATCTCCACCGGGGTCGGCTTCTACGACCACATGCTCGACCAGCTCGGCCGCCACGGACTGTTCGACCTCACCGTGAAGACCGACGGCGACCTGCACATCGACTCCCACCACACCATCGAGGACACCGCCCTCGCCCTGGGCGCCGCCTTCAGGCAGGCCCTCGGCGACAAGGTGGGCATCTACCGCTTCGGCAACTGCACGGTCCCGCTGGACGAGTCCCTCGCCCAGGTCACCGTCGACCTCTCCGGCCGCCCCTACCTCGTGCACACCGAGCCCGAGAAGATGGCACCGATGATCGGCGAGTACGACACCACGATGACCCGGCACATCCTGGAGTCCTTCGTCGCCCAGGCACAGATCGCGCTGCACGTGCACGTGCCCTACGGGCGCAACGCCCACCACATCGTCGAGTGCCAGTTCAAGGCGCTGGCCCGCGCCCTGCGCTACGCCTCCGAGCGCGACCCGCGCGCGGCCGGGATCCTGCCCTCCACGAAGGGTGCGCTGTGAACAGCCTGTCGACCATCCTGATCGTCGTCGGTCTGTTCCTGGTCGGCGGGATCATCTCGTTCGTCAAGCAGCAGATGCCGAAGGGCCTCATCGTGCTGCTGTCCCTCGCCGCCGCGATGTGCCTCGTCGCGGGCGTCATGAGGCTGGAGGTGTGGAATTGAGCACCGAGAACGCGGGAGCGAGGACCACCGCGACCTCTCCCGCCAAGCGCGTCGTCGTCTTCGACTACGGCTTCGGCAACGTCCGCTCCGCCGAGCGCGCCCTCGCGCGCGCCGGAGCGGACGTCGAGATCACCCGTGACTTCGACACCGCGATGAACGCGGACGGACTGCTGGTGCCCGGCGTCGGCGCCTTCGCCGCCTGCATGAAGGGCCTCAAGGAGGCGCGCGGCGACTGGATCATCGACCGCAGGCTCGCCGGCGGGCGCCCCGTCATGGGCATCTGCGTCGGCATGCAGATCCTCTTCGCGCGCGGCATCGAGCACGGCGTGGAGACCGAGGGCCTCGACGAGTGGCCCGGCGCGGTCGAGCCGCTGCAGGCCGAGATCGTGCCGCACATGGGCTGGAACACCGTCGACGCCCCGGCCGGCTCCGCGCTCTTCGCCGGCCTCGACACCGACGCCCGCTTCTACTTCGTGCACTCCTACGCCGTCCACGACTGGTCCCTGGAGACGCACAACCCGAACATCACCGCGCCCAAGGTCACCTGGGCGACACACGGCAAGCCCTTCGTGGCGGCCGTCGAGAACGGCGCCCTGTGGGCCACGCAGTTCCACCCCGAGAAGTCCGGCGACGCCGGAGCCCAGCTGCTGACCAACTGGATCGGAACCCTGTAGACCATGGCAAAGCTCGAACTCCTCCCCGCCGTCGACGTCCGTGACGGCCAGGCCGTCCGCCTCGTGCACGGCGAGTCCGGCACGGAGACCTCCTACGGCTCCCCGCTGGAGGCCGCCCTGTCCTGGCAGCGGGCGGGCGCCGAGTGGCTGCATCTGGTCGACCTGGACGCCGCGTTCGGCACCGGCGACAACCGTGAGCTGGTCGCCGAGGTCACCCGGGCCATGGACATCAAGGTCGAGCTCTCCGGCGGCATCCGGGACGACGCCTCCCTGGAGAAGGCCCTCGCCACCGGCTGCACCCGCGTCAACCTCGGCACCGCCGCCCTGGAGAGCCCCGAGTGGGTCGCCAAGGTCATCGCCGAGCACGGCGACCGGATCGCGGTCGGCCTGGACGTCCGCGGCACGACCCTGAAGGGCCGCGGCTGGACGCGCGACGGCGGCGACCTCTACGAGACGCTGGCGCGCCTCGACCAGGAGGGCTGCGCCCGCTACGTCGTCACCGACATCGCCAAGGACGGCACGCTCCAGGGCCCCAACCTGGAACTGCTGCGCAACGTCTGCGCGGTCACCGACCGCCCGGTCGTGGCGTCCGGCGGCGTGTCGTCCCTCGACGACCTCCGCGCCATCGCCGAGCTGGTACCCCTCGGTGTCGAGGGCTCCATCGTCGGGAAGGCCCTCTACGCGAAGGCGTTCACCCTGGAAGAGGCCCTGGAGGCTGTGTCGTCATGACGTCCGATGCCGTGCGGCGGGTGCACAGCGGGAGTTCCTGGGAGGAGTCCTTCGGCTCCGCGCGTGCCGTCGCGGCGGGCGACCGCGTGCTGGTGGCGGGCACCACGTCCTTCAAGGGCGACGTGCTGTACGGGGAGGGCGACCCGTACGAGCAGGCCAGGGTGGCCTTCACCAGCGCGGTCGAGGCGCTCGGCGAGTTCGGGCTCGGCGCCGAGTCCGTGATCCGGACGAGGATGTACCTGGCGCACCTGCGGGACGTCGACGCGGTCGGGCGGGCCCACCGGGAACTGTTCGAGCCCGTGCGCCCCGCCGCGACTCTGCTGGTCGTGGACGGTTTCTTCGACCCGCGCATCCTCGTCGAAGTCGAAATCGAAGCATTCAAGGGCCAAAGGCCCTCCTGAAGGAGCCGTGGATTCATGACCCTGGCGGTCCGAGTCATCCCCTGCCTGGACGTGGACAACGGCCGGGTCGTCAAGGGAGTCAACTTCCAGAACCTGCGTGACGCGGGCGACCCGGTCGAGATGGCCAAGGTGTACGACGCCGAGGGCGCCGACGAGCTGACGTTCCTCGACATCACCGCGTCCTCCGGCAACCGCGAGACCACCTACGACGTGGTGCGCCGCACCGCCGAGCAGGTCTTCATCCCGCTGACCGTCGGCGGCGGCGTCCGCACCGCCGAGGACGTCGACAAGCTGCTGCGGGCGGGCGCGGACAAGGTCGGCGTGAACACCGCGGCGATCGCCCGCCCCGACCTGATCCGCGAGATCGCCGAGCGCTTCGGCCGCCAGGTCCTGGTGCTGTCCGTGGACGCGCGGCGCACGGAGTCCGGCTCCTTCGAGGTCACCACCCACGGCGGCCGCAAGGGCACGGGCATCGACGCCGTCGAGTGGGCCCACCGGGCCGCCGAGCTGGGCGCCGGGGAGATCCTGCTCAACTCGATGGACGCGGACGGCACGAAGGACGGCTACGACCTGGAGATGATCACCGCGGTCCGCAAGCACGTCTCGGTCCCCGTCATCGCCTCCGGCGGCGCGGGCAGGCTCACGGACTTCCCCCCGGCCGTCGAGGCGGGCGCCGACGCCGTTCTCGCCGCCTCGGTCTTCCACTTCGGCGACCTGCGCATCGGCGAGGTCAAGAACGCGCTGCGCGAGGCGGGTCACCCGGTCCGCTGACATCCTTCGACCCGTCGGGCAGCCCCGGTCACCTGGTGGCCGGGGCTCATTGGTGAGCAGATACGAAAGAGAAGTTGCGCAAATAATGTTGCGCAACTTCTCTTTCGTATCTACGCTGAGGGCATGACCAAAGGCGAGGAGAACCTCCGCATCACCGATCTCGGCACGCTGAAGGCGCTCGCGCATCCCCTGCGCATGCAGCTGTACCGGGGACTGTTCGTCTGCGGGGCCGCGACCGCCTCCATGCTCGCCGAGCAGGTGGACGAGGCGGTGTCACTCGTCAGCTACCACCTGCGCAAGCTCGCCGAGCACGGGCTGATCGAGCAGGCGGAACCCCGGAGCGGGGACGCCCGGGAACGCTGGTGGCAGCCCGCCGCCGGGGGCGTCACGGTCAGCGGAGAGCACTTCCGGGACGAGCCGGAGAAGCGCGCCGCGCACCTGGCGGCGGCACGGCTCTTCCAGGAGCAGCGGTCCGAGATGTACCGCGTCTACCTGGACGAACGCCCGGCGTGGGGGGCGGAGTGGAACGAGGCCGCCCACGACTCGGAGTCGTTGCTGAGGCTGACGGCCGCGGAACTGGGCGACCTCAGGAGGGACATGCTCGAGTTGATCAAGAAGTACGACGCCCGGGGGCGCGACCGGGAGGCAGCCGGCGAGACCGAGGGACGGGAGCACGTGGCCGTGCACACGTACGCCTTCCCGTTCCGCGTCTGATCACCGTCCGATCGCCGTCTGATCCCGCGTCCGAGAGGAGCCACGTCCGTGGCCGTCACCCCTGCCGTGCCCACCGAACGACCCGCCCCGGAAAGCGCCGCCCACCGCGATCCGAACGTCCTGCGCTGGCTGGGGGCCTATGCCGCCTCGGCGCTCGGGGACAACGTCTACTACCTCGCCCTGTCCTGGGCGGCTGTCCAGTCCGGCACCCCCGCACAGGCCGGAATGGTGGCGGCCGTGAGCGCCGTCCCGCGGCTGCTGCTGATGCTGGGGGGAGGCGTGGTCGCCGACCGGTTCGGCCCCCGGCGGGTCGTCATCGGCAGCGACGCGGTGCGCTGTGCCGCCGTCCTCGCGGTCGCCGCGCTGCTGTTCGCCACCACTCCCGGACTGTGGCCGCTGACGGTGCTCGCTCTGGTCTTCGGCGCCGTCGACGCGGTGTTCATGCCCGCCGTGGGGGCCATGCCGGCGCGCATCACGAGCCGGGATCAGCTCGTCCGCGTACAGGGCATGCGCGGCCTCGCGGTCCGGTTCGCCAACGTCGTGGGAGCCCCGGTCGGTGGTCTGGGGGTCGCGCTCGGGGGCCCGGCGGCGGCCTTCGCGCTGGCCGGGCTGTTCATCGCCGTGTCGCTGCCGCTGCTGATATCCGTCCGAGTGCGTCGGCTGCCCCCGGACGATGCGGCCGCCGCACACGGCCTGAGCCCTTGGCAGGACCTGCGCGCGGGGCTGGCGCACATCCGCCGCCACCGTGTCCTCGCCCCGTTGATGCTGGCCATCGCCCTCGGGGACCTCGGGTTCGTCGGCCCCCTCAACGTGGGTCTTGTCCTGCTGGCGGACGAGCGCGGTTGGGGTGCGTCGGGAGCGGGCTGGGTGCTCGCCGGTTTCGGGGTCGGCGGCGGAGCGGCAGCGTTGCTGCTGACCGTGCGAGGCCGCCTGCCGTCGGCCGGGCGCACCGCCGGATTCGCGATCCTCGTCGGCTCGGCGGCCATGGGGGCTCTCGCGTTCGTGCCCGGCGTGCTCGGCGGCGCGGCGCTGGGTGTGCTGGTGGGGCTGTTCACGGGACTGAGCGGAGCCCTCTGCGGCGCGCTGCTCCAGACCCACGCCGCTCCCGCCTACCTCGGCCGGGTCACCTCGGTGGGAGGCGTCGTCAGCCTCGGTCTGGCCCCGTTGAGCATGCCGCTCACCGCGGCGGCCATCGGTGTGTGGGGAACGGGGCCCGTCTTCGTCGCCAGCGCGGCGGTGTGCGGGCTCGGCGGGGTCATCGCACTGGGGGTGCGGGACCTCCGCCGAGCCGAGCTGCCGGGCTGAGACACACCGTGGCCGGGGCCGACGGGCCCGCGCCGGGCGTCGTCATGGGCGGCGGGTCGGATGCCCAGTGGTCAGATGCCCAGTTGCTTGCTCTCGTGGAGCTTGGTGACCGCCTCCTTGTCGCCCTCCATCTCCACGTCGGCGACCTGCTGGCGGCCGTAGAGGAACAGGAGCAGCTCCGCCGGCTCGCCGGTGACCGTGACGACCGGCGCGCCGCGGCGGGCCACCACGGTCCGGCCGTCCGGGCGGCGCAGCACCAGGCCGGTGGGGGAGCCGCGGCCCATCAGACGGCCGGTCCGCTCCAGACGGGACCAGAGGGCGTCCTGGAAGACGTGGTCGAGTTCGCGCGGCGACCAGTCGGGCCGGGCGCGGCGGATGTCCTCGGCGTGGACGTAGAACTCGATCGTGTTGGACGCCTCGTCGATCTGCTTGAGGGAGAAGGGCGAGAAGCGCGGCGGGCCGGTGCGGACGAGCTGGATCAGCTCCTCGTACGGCTTCGCGGCGAACTCCGCCATCACCCGGTCCAGCCGGGAGGCCAGCTGCTTGATGAGGATGCCCCCGGCGGCGTCGGGGCGACGCTCGCGCACCACCACGTGCGCGGCCAGGTCCCGGGTCGTCCAGCCCTCGCACAGGGTGGGGGCGTCGGGGCCCGAGGTCTCCAACAGGTCGGCGAAGAGGAGCCGTTCACGCTTGGCATGGGTCGACATGCCGCCAGCCTACGACCGGCGCCCCCGACAGCGCAGGGCAGGCCCCGCCGACGCGCGAGGCCCCGGACGGCGAAACGGGGCGGTTGCCCGTGCGGCCGTGCGTCCGTGCGGCCGTGGGGCCGCTCGGTCGGACGCGAGTTGTTCGTACGACGATCTCGTACGACGATACGGTCCGGCCTGTGGACAACGGGCGGGGCCGATCGCCGCGGCGCGGCACAATGGCACGCATGACCAGCACGCCGTCCCCCAGCAGCCCCAGCGGTCCCGGAGCCCCGAGCGGCCCCGGCGCCCCCAGCGCTCTGGACCCCGAGATCGCCGCGCGCCTCAAGCGCAGCGCCGACGGGCTCCTGCCCGCCATCGCCCAGCAGTACGACACCGGCGAGGTGCTCATGCTCGGCTGGATGGACGACGAGGCACTCCACCGCACCCTCACCACGGGACGCTGCACCTACTGGTCCCGCAGCCGCCGCGAGTACTGGGTGAAGGGCGACACGTCCGGCCATTTCCAGTGGGTGAAATCGGTCGCCCTCGACTGCGACGCCGACACGGTCCTCGTCAAGGTCGACCAGGTCGGGGCCGCCTGCCACACCGGCGCCCGCACCTGCTTCGACGAGGACGTCCTCAAGCCCGTCGAGGGCGGCGCCGATTCCGGCGTACCGCCGCTCGATCAGTAAGGTCAGCCGCCATGGACCTCGAGACGTTCCGCAAGCTGGCCTCCGACCGCCGTGTCATCCCCGTCAGCCGCAAACTCCTCGCCGACGGCGACACCCCGGTCGCGCTCTACCGCAAGCTCGCCGCCGAGCGCACCGGCACCTTCCTGCTGGAGTCTGCGGAGAACGGCCGCACTGCGTTCCAATGGTCCCGCTACTCCTTCGTGGGCGTCCGCAGCCACGCCACCCTCACCGTGCGGGACGGCCGGGCGCACTGGCTCGGCACCCCGCCGGTCGGCGTCCCGGTCGACGGCGACCCCCTCGCCGCCCTGCGCGCCACCATCGAGGCGCTCCACACCCCGCACCAGGAGGGCCTGCCCCCCTTCACCGGCGGCATGGTCGGCTACCTCGGCTACGACATCGTGCGCCGCCTGGAGAAGATCGGCCCCGGCGAGCAGGACGACCTGCGACTGCCCGAGCTGACCATGCTGCTGACGAGCGACCTGGCGGTCATGGACCACTGGGAGGGCTCGGTCCTGCTCATCGCCAACGCCATCAACCACAACGACCTCGACACGGGCGTCGACGAGGCCTACGCCGACGCCGTCGCCCGCCTCGACGCCATGGAGGCCGACCTCTCCCGGCCCGTCGCCCAGCCCCCGGCGGTCCTCCCGCCCTCCGAGCTGCCCGACTACACCGCGCGCTGGGGCGGCCCCGACTTCCAGGAGGCCGTCGAGGACATCAAGGAGCGCATCCGCGCCGGCGAGGCCTTCCAGGTCGTGCCCTCCCAGCGCTTCGAGACCCCGTGCACGGCGAGCGCCCTCGACGTCTACCGCGTCCTCAGGGCCACCAACCCCTCCCCGTACATGTACCTCTTCCGGTTCGACGGCTTCGACGTCGTCGGCTCCTCGCCCGAGGCCCTGGTCAAGGTCGAGGACGGACAGGCCATGGTCCACCCCATCGCCGGCACCCGGCACCGGGGCGCCACCCCGCAGGAGGACCAGGCCCTCGCCGACGAACTGCTCGCCGACCCCAAGGAGCGCGCCGAGCACCTCATGCTCGTGGACCTGGGCCGCAACGACCTGGGCCGGGTCTGCGAACCGGGCTCGGTCGAGGTCGTCGACTTCATGTCCATCGAGCGGTACTCGCACGTCATGCACATCGTGTCCACCGTCACCGGCCGCGTTGCCGCCGACCGCACCGCGTTCGACGTGCTCACCGCCTGCTTCCCCGCCGGCACCCTCTCCGGCGCCCCCAAGCCGCGCGCGATGCAGATCATCGACGAACTGGAGCCCTCCCGCCGCGGCCTGTACGGCGGCTGCGTCGGCTATCTGGACTTCGCCGGCGACTCGGACACCGCCATCGCCATCCGCACCGCCCTGCTGCGCGACGGCACGGCGTACGTCCAGGCCGGCGCCGGCATCGTCGCCGACTCCGACCCCGTCGCCGAGGACACCGAGTGCCGCAACAAGGCGGCGGCCGTGCTGCGCGCCGTGCACACGGCGAACCGGCTCGGACAATAGGGCGCTTCTCACGTCGGACCCGGGTGACAACCCACCCGTGGCTCAGGCGATAGTGGAGTACGTGACCGCAGTACCTCACCCCCGTTCCGAGCCCGCGTTCGTCCGTTCCGGCCGGCGCAGCCTCGCCCTGGCGCTGCTGAGCGGCGCGCTCGGCGCCGCCGTCGCGCTGCTCGCCACCCGCCAGCGCTGGTCGGAGGGCACGGCGTCGGTGGCCGGCGGCGCCTTCCCGCTGACCGCCAAGGGCAGCGACGTCACGGGCGTGCCCGCGGCCCTCGCCGTCGTGGGCCTCGCCGCGCTCGTCGCCGTGTTCGCCGTGCGCCGTTCCGGACGCGTCCTGGTCGCCGTGGTGCTCGCCCTCTCCGGCGCGGGCACCGTCGCCGCCGCGCTGATCGGCGCCTACGACAGCTCGGCCCTCGACGACAAGGCCGCCGAGGCATCCGGCGACACCTCCGCCACCGTCGACGCGCTCAGCCACACCGGCTGGCCGTACGTCGCGGCGGTCGGCGGCGCCCTCATCCTGCTCGCCGGGCTCCTGGCCCTGCGGTACGGGCGCCTGTGGCCCGGTATGTCCGGCCGCTACGAGCGCGACGGCACGCCCCGGCAGCGCCGGGTCAAGCCGGTGGACCCCGACCGGCCCGAGGACATGTGGAAGGCCCTGGACCGGGGCGAGGACCCCACGGGACGGGACCCGGCATAGCCGGGAGCGGCGGGGGTCGACCCCCGCTCAAGGCACGCGCGGGCGTACGGGACAATGGACGCCGAGCGTCCGACCCACAGGCATCGAGCGCCGCGCGTCGAGCGACACGCACGAGCATTCACTCGCATTGAGCAACTGAGCCACTGAGCAACGAGGAGCAACGTCATGGCGGGCAGCAGCCACGGCCACACCCCGGCCGCCTGGACCGGCGTCACCATCGCCTTCATCGGTTTCTGCGTCTCGGGCGCCTACATGGTCATGGCCGAACCGCTGGGATTCTGGGCGGGCATGGTCATCGTCCTCCTCGGTGGTGTCGTGGGCCTGATCATGCGGTCGATGGGTCTCGGCCAGGCGAAGTCGCATCACGGCGACGACTGGTCCGGCGCCGCGAAGGCGGAGGCCAAGGCCATCAGCGGCGAGCCCGTCCCCGCCAAGGGCTGACGTTCCGCACGGGCGGCCCGGTCCCCCTCGGGGCACCCGGCCGCCCGGCTCGCCTCCGGGCGCCGCGCCCGGGACGGTCGGCCGCCCGCATGCGCGCGTGCGGCGCGCGCCGGGCACAATGCGGGGTGTGAACGCCGAGCCCCGGCCAGCCGCGCCGTCCCCGCACCCCGTTCAGGCCGCCCCGGCACCGGGCGGGCCGGCCCGTCGGCTCTGGATCCCCGCCGCCGCGCTCGCGGCCGTCGGCGGGGCCTTCGCGTACGTCGCGGCCGTGGACCCGAACGAACCCGGCCACTACCCCGTCTGCCCGCTCTGGCGGTTCACCGGCCTGTACTGCCCCGGCTGCGGCGGGCTGCGCAGCGCCCACGCCTTCGCCCACGGCGACCTCGCCACCGCTTTCCAGGACAACGCGCTGGCGGTGGCCGCCTTCCTGGCCCTGGCGGCGCTGTGGACCGTATGGGTGGTCCGGACGGTCCGCGGTCGGCCGATGCGACTCGAACTCCCGTCCGTGGCCCGGTGGGCGCTCGGCGCGTCCGTGCTGGTCTTCACGGTTGTCCGGAACCTGCCGTTCGGCGCCTGGCTTCATCCTTGATCGAACAGGGAAGGTCCAGGTCGTGGGACCGCCGTCAACCGGATGCGGGAGCTGTGCCCCGGTCCGGCTACCATCGCAGAGAACTGCCAGGACCCTGTGAAGCGCCCGTCAGCCGAAAAGCGACTGTCGAACGTTGTCACCGACCGCAACCGTCTGGAAGGGGGGCCGCTCGCGTGAGTGTGCTCGACGAGATCATCGACGGAGTCCGTGCCGACCTTTCGGAGCGGCAGGCCCGCGTCAGCCTCGAAGAGCTCAAGGAGCGCGCGGCGAAGGCTCCGGCAGCCAAGGACGGCGCGGCCGCCCTGCGCGGCGACGGCGTCAAGGTCATCTGCGAGGTCAAGCGCTCCAGCCCCTCCAAGGGCGCGCTGGCCGCGATCGCCGACCCGGCCGGCCTCGCCGCCGACTACGAGGCGGGCGGCGCCGCGGTCATCTCCGTCCTCACCGAACAGCGCCGCTTCGGCGGTTCGCTCGCCGACCTGGAGGCCGTGCGGGCCCGCGTGGACATCCCTGTGCTGCGCAAGGACTTCATCGTCACCTCCTACCAGCTGTGGGAGGCCCGCGCGTACGGCGCCGATCTGGCCCTGCTGATCGTCGCCGCCCTCGACCAGCCCGCCCTGGAGTCCCTGATCGAGCGCGCCGAGTCCATCGGGCTCACCCCGCTCGTCGAGGTGCACGACGAGGACGAGGTCGACCGGGCGGTCGACGCGGGCGCCCGGGTGATCGGCGTCAACGCGCGCAACCTCAAGACCCTCGAAGTGGACCGCTCCACCTTCGAGCGCGTCGCCCCCGAGATCCCCGACCACATCGTCAAGGTCGCCGAGTCCGGTATCCGCGGCCCCCACGACCTCATCGCCTACGCCAACGCCGGCGCGGACGCGGTCCTGGTGGGCGAGTCGCTCGTCACCGGCAAGGACCCGAAGACCGCCGTCGCCGACCTCGTCGCCGCCGGCGAGCACCCGGCGCTGCGCCACGGCCGGAGCTGACCGAGCGCCATGACCCACCGCACCACCGCCGCCGACCGGTCCGGGCACGCCCCGGCCGGGGCCGCGGGATGCGTACGGGCGGTCACGACGGCCCCGCCCACGGCCGGTGCGGCCGAGCCCGCCATCCCTCACCCGGGTGAGGCCGGGCCGGTAGGCTGTGCCCCGATGTTCCCGCTCACCATGACCGCCAGGGACCCCTACGCCCGCCTCGCGCGCGGGTGCCGTCCCCGTGGCTGCCGGGCGCCCGCGCGCCGGGTCCACGGGCGCCGGGTCCGCTACGTCATCGGTGACGAGCCGGGCCAGGTGAACGGCATGCGATGGCCCCGACCCGTGTCACCCGCGGTGAGCTGAGCCGGTCTCCGCCGCGCACCGGGTGACGCCTGTCCACCGGAGGACGAGTACCGCCGCGCCTTGCCCGGCGGTTCCGCACGAGCGGCCGCCCGCGGCGGCCCCGCGGCCCTCGTCCCCGGTGACGTCCCGTTCCGGGCCTCTCATCGTCCGTTCGACATCGGGGCCGTGCCCCTGTGAGGTAGACGCATGTCCAGCGAGTTCTTCATTCCCGACCCGGAGGGTCAGGTCCCCAGCGCCGAGGGGTACTTCGGCGCGTACGGCGGCAAGTTCATCCCGGAGGCGCTGGTCGCCGCCGTGGACGAGGTCGCCGTCGCGTACGACAAGGCGAAGGCCGACCCCGAGTTCGCGCGCGAGCTCGACGACCTGCTCGTCCACTACACCGGCCGGCCCAGCGCGCTCACCGAGGTGCCCCGGTTCGCCGAGCACGCCGGTGGCGCCCGGGTCTTCCTCAAGCGGGAGGACCTCAACCACACCGGCTCCCACAAGATCAACAACGTGCTGGGGCAGGCCCTGCTGACCAAGCGGATGGGCAAGACCCGGGTCATCGCCGAGACCGGCGCGGGCCAGCACGGCGTCGCCACCGCCACCGCCTGCGCGCTGTTCGGCCTCGACTGCACCATCTACATGGGGGAGATCGACACCCAGCGGCAGGCCCTCAACGTGGCCCGCATGCGCATGCTGGGCGCCGAGGTCGTCGCCGTGAAGTCCGGCTCCCGCACCCTCAAGGACGCCATCAACGAAGCGTTCCGCGACTGGGTCGCCAACGTCGACCGCACCCATTACCTGTTCGGCACGGTCGCCGGCCCGCACCCCTTCCCCGCCATGGTCCGCGACTTCCACCGGGTCATCGGCGTCGAGGCACGGCGGCAGCTGCTGGAGCGCGCCGGGCGGCTGCCCGACGCCGCCGTCGCCTGCGTGGGCGGCGGCTCCAACGCCATCGGTCTCTTCCACGCCTTCATCCCCGACGCCTCCGTCCGGCTGATCGGCTGCGAGCCCGCGGGCCACGGTGTCGAGACCGGCGAGCACGCGGCGACCCTGACCGCCGGTGAGCCGGGCATCCTGCACGGCTCGCGGTCGTACGTCCTCCAGGACGAGGAGGGGCAGATCACCGAGCCGTACTCGATCTCGGCCGGTCTGGACTACCCGGGCATCGGCCCCGAGCACGCCTACCTCAAGGACAGCGGCCGCGGGGAGTACCGCGCGGTCACCGACGACGCGGCCATGCAGGCGCTGCGTCTGCTGTCGCGCACCGAGGGCATCATCCCGGCGATCGAGAGCGCCCACGCGCTCGCCGGCGCCCTGGAGGTCGGCAGGGAGCTGGGCCGGGACGGGCTGATCGTGGTCAACCTGTCCGGGCGCGGCGACAAGGACATGGACACCGCGGCCCGCTACTTCGGTCTCTACGACGAGGGCACCGACGCCGAGGTCGCCGCCAACGCCGCCGACACCGCGGAGATCGAGGGGGACGCCAAGTGAGCGGGAACATCCAGCTGTTGAGTGACACCCTCGCCGCCGCCAGGGCGGAGGGGCGGTCCGCGCTCATCGCCTACCTGCCGGCCGGGTTCCCGACCGTCGACGGCGGTATCGCGGCCGTCAAGGCCGTCTTCGAGGGCGGCGCCGACATCGTCGAGGTCGGCCTGCCGCACAGCGACCCGGTCCTCGACGGGCCCGTCATCCAGACCGCCGACGACATCGCCCTGCGCGGCGGCGTGCGCATCGCGGACGTGATGCGCACGGTGCGCGAGGCCCACGAGGCCACCGGCAAGCCCGTCCTCGTCATGACGTACTGGAACCCCATCGACCGCTACGGCGTCGAGCGGTTCACCGCCGAGCTGGCGGAGGCCGGCGGCGCGGGCTGCATCCTGCCCGACCTGCCCGTCCAGGAGTCGGCGCTGTGGAGGGAGCACGCCGAGAAGCACGGCCTCGGCACGGTCTTCGTCGTCGCGCCCAGCAGCAAGGACGCCCGTCTCGCCGAGATCACCGCGGCGGGCAGCGGCTTCGTCTACGCCGCCTCGCTGATGGGCGTCACGGGCACCCGGGAGTCGGTCGGCGAGCAGGCCCAGGACCTGGTGCGGCGCACCCGGGCCACCGGCACCGGGCTGCCGGTCTGCGTCGGCCTCGGTGTCTCCAACGCCGAGCAGGCCGCCGAGGTCGCCGGGTTCGCCGACGGCGTGATCGTCGGCTCCGCGTTCGTGAAGCGGATGCTGGACGCCCCGGACGAGGCGGCCGGCCTGGACGCCGTGCGGGAGCTGGCCGGCGCCCTCGCCAAGGGCGTGCGCCGGAGCGCGTGACGGAAGCGTCCGCCCCGGCGGACGAGGGGAGCGTGACGTTCACCCGTTTGTCGTACGGGGACTGCGGGACGTTACGGTCATCCGCTCACTCGAAGGGGTGGATGTGGGACCGGGGAGGCGCGGTGCGCCTCCCCGGTTCGTTCTGCGGGATGTGAGCGAGAAGAACCGTGAGGGAAAGCGCACCGCCCGTGAGCGGCTGGCGGAGGAGCGCGAGAAGCAGAAGGCCGCCGAGAAGCGCCGTCGGGCGTTGATCGTGGGCGCCTCGGTGGTGGGTGTCCTGGGGCTGGCCGCCGTGATCGGCGTCGTCGCGGCGAACGCGGGCAAGGACGACGGCGGCGGCGCCTCGGGCCCGGTCGTGGCGCCCTCGGGGGCCAACGGCGAGAACAGCCTCGCGCTCCCCGTCGGGGCCGCCGGCGCCAGGTCCACCCTCACGGTCTGGGAGGACTTCCGCTGCCCGGCCTGCAAGTCCTTCGAGGACGCGTACCGCTCGACGATCCACGAACTGACCGACGCGGGCCTGCTGAAGGTGGAGTACCGCCTCGTCACGCTGATCGACGGGAACATGGGCGGCAGCGGCTCCCGCAAGGCCGCCAACGCCGCCGCGTGCGCGCAGAACGCCGGCAGGTTCCCCGCCTACCACGACGTGCTCTACCAGAACCAGCCGCCCGAGACCGACGACGCCTTCTCGCGGAACAGCAGGCTCATCGACCTGGCGAAGAAGGTCGACGGCCTGGACACCGAAACGTTCCGCACCTGCGTGCGGAACGGCACACACGACGCCTGGGTCGCGAAGTCGAACGAGGCATTCCAGAAGGGCGGCTACGGCGGCACCCCGAGCGTCTTCCTCAACGGCACCAACATCTACGCCGACCAGTCGATGACCCCGGCCAAGCTGAAGCAGATGGTGGAGAAGAACGCTCAGGGGTGAGACCGCGGGACGCCCGGGAGCCACGGGAACCCCTGTGGCGTCCGGGAGTTCGCGGTGCGGCGTTATGGACCCGTTGCCAGGCCGCCCGCCGTCGGCCGGGCCCGGCAGGGTAGCGTCGACCCTGTCATGGAACTTGCCTACATTCCCAGCCCGTCGCGCGGGGTGCTGTACCTCGGCCCGGTCCCGCTGCGCGGCTACGCCTTCTGCATCATCATCGGTGTCTTCGTAGCCGTCTGGCTCGGCAACAAACGCTGGGTCGCGCGGGGCGGGCGCGCCGGCACGGTCGCCGACATCGCGGTCTGGGCCGTTCCCTTCGGCCTGGTCGGCGGCCGGCTCTACCACGTGATCACGGACTACGAGCTGTACTTCAGCGAGGGCCGTGACTGGGTGGACGCCTTCAAGGTCTGGGAGGGCGGCCTCGGCATCTGGGGCGCGATCGCCCTCGGCGCCGTCGGCGCGTGGATCGGATGCCGCCGCCGTGGCATCCCGCTGCCCGCGTACGCCGACGCCATCGCGCCGGGCATCGCCCTCGCCCAGGCGATCGGGCGATGGGGCAACTGGTTCAACCAGGAGCTGTACGGCAGGCCGACGGATCTGCCGTGGGCCCTGGAGATCACGTCCTCCACGGACGGCCGGATCCCGGGCACCTACCACCCGACCTTCCTGTACGAGTCGCTGTGGTGCATCGGCGTCGCGGTGCTGGTCATCTGGGCCGACCGGCGCTTCCGGCTCGGGCACGGGCGGGCGTTCGCGCTGTACGTCGCCGCGTACTGCGCGGGGCGGTTCTGGATCGAGTACATGCGGGTCGACGAGGCGCACCACATCCTGGGCCTGCGGCTCAACAACTGGACCGCGCTGCTCGTGTTCGTGCTCGCCGTGGTCTACATCGTGCTGTCGGCCCGTAAGCGGCCGGGACGCGAGGAGATCGTCGAGCCGGGCGCCGGTGACGGCGACGACGACTCCACCGCCGGGGTGAAGGACACGGACACGCAGTCCGAGAAGACCGAGTCCGAGAAGACCGAGTCCGAGAAGCCCACGAAGACCGTGGGTGAGGCGTCCGACTCCGGTGAGCCCGCGGACAAGGCGTCCGGGACGGCCGAGGCGAAGGCGGACACGAAGGTCGAGACGGGCAAGAAGGTCGAGACCGAGGCCAAGCAACCGAAGGTCTCGGACGCGCCGCAGGCCGCCGAGAAGAGCTGACGCCTCGCTCCGAGCGCGATGATCCGCCGCCTCGCGACGGACGTTCCCCGCCCACCCGCCTCGTCAGGCGGGTGGGCGTTCGGCTTTCCGGGGCCCGCGACCGCTCAGGGGCGCGTGGCGCGCTGGGCGAGGGTCAGGGTCCGGCGGGCCTGCGCCAGGATCGCCGGGTCGATGAAGTGCCCCGTGGGCAGCGCCTGGGCACCGGGCCGCGCTGCGGCGGCCTCGACGATGCGCTCGGCCGACTCGATCTCCGCCGGGGTCGGCGCGTAGGCGCGTTCGATGACCGGGAGCTGGCGGGGATGGATCGCGGCCCGGCCGAGGAACCCCAGGGCACGGCCGTGCGCGCAGGAGCGGGCCAGGCCGTCGAGGTCCCTGATGTCCGGGTGGATGGACTGCGCGGGCGGGGGCAGCCCCGCCGCGCGGGCCGCGACGATCACCCGGGAGCGGGGCCAGTCGAGCGCCCGGTCGTCGCGGACGCCGAGGTCGGCGCGGAGGTCCGCCTCACCGAGCGCGACGCCCCGCACCGACGGGTGCGCGGCGGCGATCTCGTACGCCCGCTCCACGCCGATCGCCGACTCCAGCAGGGGGTGGAGGGGCAGCGCCCCACCGTCCGCGGGCGCGGCGTGCTCCGCGACGCGCACCACGTCGGCGGCGGCCGAGATCTTCGGCAGACGGAGGGCGCCCAGGCCGCGGAGCGGCGCCAGCGCCTTGAGGTCGTCCACGGCGTGCACGGTGTCCAGGGCGTTCACCCGGACGTGGACGGGGACCTGCAGGGGCTCCGACAGCAGCTCGGCGGTGGCGGACCGGGCGTACTCCTTGCGGTCGGGCGCGACCGCGTCCTCCAGGTCGACGATCACGACGTCCGCGCCCGAGGCCAGCGCCTTGGCCACCACCTCGGGGCGGTCACCGGGGACGTACAGCCAGGTCAGCGGGACGGAGGTGACGGAGGCGCCGGAGGGCCGGGCGGTCACAGGGCGCCCTCCTCGCGGAGGGCCGCGATGTCCGTGCCGGTCAGACCCAGCTCGGTGAGGACCGAGTCCGTGTCCGCGCCGTGCGGGCGGCCCGTCCAGCGGATGGCGCCCGGTGTCGCGGAGAGCCGGAACAGGACGTTCTGCATGCGCAGCGGGCCCAGCTCGGGGTCGTCGACGGTGGTGATGGTGTCGAGTGCCCGGTACTGGGGATCGGTCATCACCTCCCGTACGTCCTGGATGGGGGCGACCGCCGCCTCCGCCTTCTCGAAGGACTCGACGACCTCCTCGCGGGTGTGGCGGGCGATCCACGCGCCGACCGCCTCGTCGAGGACGTCCGCGTGGCGGGCCCGCTCCGCACCCGAACCGAACCACGGCTCGTCGATCAGCTCCGGGCGTCCGACCAGGCACATCACCCGCTCCGCGACGGACTGGGCGGAGGTCGACACGGCCACCCAGGAGCCGTCCGCGGTGCGGTAGGTGTTGCGGGGCGCGTTGTTCGCGGAGCGGTTGCCCGTGCGGGGCTGGACGTGGCCCAGCTGGTCGTACCAGAGGGGCTGGGGACCGAGGAGGGTGAGGATCGGCTCGATGATCGCCATGTCCACGGTCTGCCCCTCGCCCGTACGGTCGCGCGCGGCGAGCGCCGTCATCACCGCGTACGCCGTCGCCAGGCCCGCGATGGAGTCGGCGAGGCCGAACGGTGGCAGCACCGGCGGGGCGTCCGGCTCCCCGGTGATCGCGGCGAACCCGCTCATCGCCTCGGCGAGCGTGCCGAAGCCGGGGCGGCGCGCGTACGGGCCGAACTGGCCGAAGCCGGTCACGCGGGCCAGCACCAGACGCGGGTTGACGGCGGACAGCTCCGGCCAGCCGAGGCCCCATCGCTCCAGGGTGCCGGGGCGGAAGTTCTCGATGATCACGTCGGAGGTGGCGGCGAGCCGCAGGAGGGTGTCCCGGCCGCCCGGCGTCGACAGGTTCAGCGTCAGGGTGCGCTTGTTGCGGCCGAGGAGTTTCCACCACAGGCCCACGCCGTCCTTGGAGGGGCCGTGGCCACGGGACGGGTCGGGCTTGGTGGGGTGCTCGACCTTGATGACCTCCGCGCCGAAGTCGCCGAGCATCGTGGCGGCGAGGGGGCCGGCGAAGAGAGTGGCGAGGTCGAGGACGCGCAGATCGCGCAGCGGGGGGTCGTACGCCTGGGTCATGAGCGGCGGATCTCCCGGTGGGTGAGGTGGGCGAGGGCGTCGAAGCCGATGCCGTCGAAGTCGGCGACCGAGGTGGCCAGACGGTTCTTGAGGGGCGCCGTCCACCGGTCGGGGAGCGCCCGCGGGGAACCGGCCAGGAGGCCGGCGACGCTGCCCGCCGTGGCGCCGTTGGAGTCGGTGTCCCAGCCGCCCGACACCGCGCGGCAGACGGAGGCGGTGAAGTCGCCGTCCGCGTGGGCGAGGGCGGCGGTCAGCAGGGCCGTGTTGGGGAGGGCGTGGACCCAGTGGTGGTCGGCGTAGGTGGTGTGGAGTGCGTCGACGACCCGGTCGAAGTCCCGCTCCTCGGCGGCCAGGCTCAGGGCGTGGCGGACCGCTCCGGCGAGACGGGACCGCTCGGGGACCACCGTGAGTCCGGTCCGCAGGCAGTGGTGGACGTCGTGGGCGCCGGTGGCGGCCTCGGCGATCACGGCGGCCACGAACATCGCCGCGTACACGCCGTTCGCGGTGTGGGTGAGGGTGGCGTCGCGGTGGGCCTGTTCGGCTGCTGCCGCCGGGTCGCCCGGGTGGGTCCAGCCGTGGACGTCGGCGCGGATCAGGGCGCCGATCCACTCGCGGAACGGGTTGCGGTGGCGGGCGGTGCGGGGTGGCTCGACGCCGCTGAGCAGGTTGCGGTAGGCGACGCGTTCGGCGGTGAAGACACGACCCGCGGGGAGTTCGTCGAGCCACAGGGCCGCCACGTCGGCGGTGGTGAAGCCGGGGCCGTGCCGCTGGAGCAGGAGCAGGTTGAGGAGCGGGTAGTTGAGGTCGTCGTCCTCGGGCATCCCGTCGATGTTCTCGGCGAGGGAGGTGTGCGCCGAGCGGCGGTTCCACGGGTGGGCGCGCAGCAGGTCGTCGGGGACGCCCCGGGCGGTGAAGTACGTGTGCAGCGGCCAGTTCCCGGCGGCCCCGGCGAGCTGCCGGATCGCGGTGAGGGGCAGCTTCTCGACCGGTTTGCCGAGGAGGCAGCCCACGGCCCGGCCCAGCCAGGCTGCCTCCAGGGCCGCCGGATCCCCGGCCGCCGCGTCGGCGGCGCTGCCGCGCGCGGTGGGCCAGTCGGGGCACAGGGCCTTGATCCGGTCGAGTTCCGTCGGCTCCCGGTCGCCCGACTCGCTCGGCAGGTCCGCCAGTTCGTCCAGTAGGTCCTCGGCCAGCAACCGCAGGTAACGGGAGGCCGGTTGGGGGGAGGCGCCGGCGCGGGGCGGGGCCGGGGGGCCGCCCGCGTTCTTCCAGCGGGTGGCGATCGCGCCGGCCGCCCGGCCGTCCTGGGCGGCCTGCTGGAGTTCGTGGCCGAGGAGGTCCTCGGGCTGCACCCAGGTGAGGCGGAGGGCGGTCACCGGGTGCCCGCCAGGGCGGTGAACGCGGCCTCGTGGGCGCGGCGGCGGCGTACGTCCCGCTCGTGGACCTCCAGGGCGACCTCCGTCAACGCCGCCGCGGGGGCGTGCAGATCCAGGCGGCTCGCCTCGGCGACCGTCTTCGCCCAGTCCGCCGGCACGTCCGAGCCCAGCGCCCCGGCCAGGGCGCCCGTCATCGTGGCGATGGAGTCGCAGTCGCGGCCGTAGTTCACCGCACCCAGTACCGCGTGGCGGTAGTCGCCGCGCGCCACCAGCAACATGCCGAGCGCGACGGGGAGTTCCTCGATGGCGTGGAGCCGGGAGGGGCGGCGGGCGCCGAGGGAGGGGGCGCGGTAGTCCGGGCCGACCGTGTCGAAGGGCGTCACCGCCTCCCGCAGCGGCCTCAGCGCCGACTCGAAGTCCGCGTACCGGGACGCCACCTCGCACACCGCCTCGATCGCGGCGCGCGTGCCGTCCTTCGCCAGCCGCACGCAGGCGTCGACCACCGACCGCGCGGTGGCGCCCGGCGCGCACGCCGCCGCGACGGCCGCCGCGAACACGCCCGCCGCCTCCCTGCCGTACGACGACTGGTGGGCGCCCGCGACGTCGAGGGCCTCGGCGTACGCGCCCCTCGGGTCGGCCGCGTTGACCAGGCCGACGGGTGCCATGTACATCGCGGCACCGCAGTTGACGATGTTTCCGGTGCCGGCCTCGCGGGGGTCGACATGGCCGTAGTGCAGCCGGGCCACCAGCCACTTCTCGGCGAGGAAGACCCGCTGCAGGGGGAGGGCCTCCGCCTCCAGCTCCGGGATCCAGCGCGGGGTGGTCATCAGGTCGTGGACCAGGTGCTCGGCGATCGCGTACGCGTCGAGGTGGTCGCGGACCCGCTCGTACACCCGCACCAGCGCGTGGGTCATCAAGGTGTCGTCGGTGACGTGGCCGTCGCCCTTGTGGTACGGGGCGATGGGGCGTGCGGTGCGCCAGTCGTCGCCGTTCCAGGGGCCGACGATGCCGTGGACGCGGCCGCCGTGGCGTTCGAGGATCTGCTCCGGGGTGTAGCCCTCGACGGGGCCGCCGAGGGCGTCGCCGACGGCGGCACCGACCAGAGCGCCGGTGATGCGTTCCTCCAGACCCGCGGCGGAATGCGGTACTGCGTGGCGATGAGGTTCGATGGGGGGCGTCATGCCCGAATCATCCTCCAGGGACGGCGAGTTCCGTGGCTGCGAGGAGTTCGGCGAGGTGTACGAGATCCGTACCGGTGAGGCGGGGGAGCGCGCAGCCGGAGAGGGTGCGGCAGGCGTCCCGCCAGGTGTCGGGGACGGTGGTGGCGCCGCCGAGCGCGCCGGTCAGGGCGCCGGCGAGCGCGGGGGCGGAGTCGGCGACCCGGGAGAGGCAGGCGGCGGCGGGAACGGCCTCGGCGATCCGGCCGCGGGCGGCGGTGGCGAGGGCGAGGGCGACGGGGACCGTCTCGGCGGCGGCGATGCCGTAGCTGTAGACGTGGTCGACGATCTGGTGCTCCAGCAGCGGCACGAGAGCGAACGTTCCTTCTCCCCGGTGGCGGTGGGCCAGGTCCAGGGCGTGGCGGGCGTTTCGGCCGATCTCCGTCGCCGCGGGGAGCTCGGCGAGGGCCGCCTCGGCGCACGCGCCGACGTCGGCGCCGGCGAGTGCGAGCGCGAGGGCCGCGGCCATCGCGCGGGCGCCGTGCACGCCGTCGCCGTCCTGGGTGTAGCGGGCGTCGAACTCGGCGAGTCCGGCGGCGCCCTCGGGGTCGCCCGGGTGGGCCACCGCCAGCACGCAGGCGCGTACGCAGGCCGCGTCGTCGAAGTAGTGCGGGTTGTCGTGGCCGGTGGCGGGCGGCCGCAGGCCGGCGGCGAGGTTGCCGAGTCCGGCGCGTACGGAGATGCGGGCGCGCAGCGGGAGCACGGCGGACTCGACCTCGGGAGCGCGCTCCGCCGCCGCGGCGATCTCGCTGGCGACGGTGTTCCAGGACAGGTCGATGGAGGCGCGGGTACGGCGCTCCAGACTCAGGTCGCCGAGCGCGGCGGCGTCCCCGGCGCGCAGCAGCGCCTCGGCGGCGAACGCCGCCCACTCCGCGTCGTCGGAGGGGCCGAGGCGGAGCGGCTCGGGGGGCTGGTTGAGGGCGATCGGGACGGGGAGGGTGGTCGTCGCGTTCTGCTCCGCGAAGGTGTCGAGTTCGCGGGTGAGGCGGCGGGTCCACTCGGGCATACGGGCGGCGCGGTGCCGGGCGGCGGGCCAGCCGGCGGCGTCGCCCGCGGCGAGACCGAGCAGGAGGCCCTCGATCCGGGACCGGGGCGCGGCGGGGCGTGTCGCCTCCGAGGTCTCCACCGTCGGCGTCGGCGTCGCGGCCGGTGTCGGGCCGGCCGCGGTGAGGGTGAGGGGCGCGCCGGTCGGGCCCTCGTCCCAGGGGCTCGGGGGGTTCATGGCTGGGGCTCCTCCTCGGGCGCCGCGGCGTGGGCGGACGGGGTGGGCCGGCTCGCGAGGAGGGGGCCGGTGATCCACTTGGCGCAGTCGTCCGGGGTGAGCAGCTCGGCCACGTCCAGGACGTGGTGGCCGGCCATGGAGGGCAGGCAACTGCCCCGTGCGGGGCCGATGGGCGTCGTCCACTCCGCGGGGATGGACGAGGCGCCGCGCGTGGCGCCGGCCAGAGCGCCCGCCACGGCCGCGGTGGTGTCCGCGTCGCGTCCCATGTTGACCGCGGTGAGCACGGACTCCGTGAAGTCGCCGTCGGCCGCCGCGTACGCGCCGAACGCGAGCGCGACCGCCTCCGGGGCCAGGTCCGTCCACGGGTAACCGCCGATGACCACGGCGGAACGCACCGCGCGCTCCCCCCGGTGGGCGACGGCGACGGCGCGGCGCAGCGAGCGCGCGGTCCAGGAGTCGTCCGGGACGACGGCCAGCGCGCAGGCCACGACCGAGATGGTCGGCGCGCCCGCCATCGCCGCCGCCACACCCGCCGCGACCGCCTGGCCCCCGTAGATGCCCTCCCCGTCGTGACTGACCGAGCCGTCGATGGCGACCAGCCGGGCCGCCTCGGCGGGGCGGCCCGCCGCGAAGACGCCGAAGGGGGCCGCGCGCATCGCCAGACCGTCGCTCCAGGCGTGCCGGTGCTGTGCGGAGATGGGGGCGGCCAGGCCCCGGCGGAGGTTCTCCAGGGTGCCGCGCTCGCTGAAGCCGGCGCCCCGGAACGGGCCCTCGTCCCGGTCCGCGATCCACTGGTGCCAGGCCGTCTCCACATGGCTGACGGTGAGCGCGGAGCCGTGCCGGGCCAGCAGCAGCCCGGAGAAGATGGCGTACTCGGTGTCGTCCGTGCCCGCGGGGTTCTCGGCGACGTACCCCGTGATGCGGCCCCAGCGGGCGCGGATCTCGGAGGGCTTCATGTTCTCCGCGGGCGCCCCCAGCGCGTCCCCGACGGCGAGCCCGAGCATGGCGCCGCGCGCCCGCTCACGGAGACCGGTGGCGTCACCCGGCAGCGGGGCCGGGGGGACGCAGGCGATCGAAGGCATGGGACGCCTCTCTGGCCCGAGGGCCGGTCCAGCGGAACATGTCGAGGGGTGTCGAGGGGTGTCTACGAAGGTCGAGGGATGTCGAGGGGGTCCGCGGGGTTCCGTGGGTGGGGCTCCGAGGGGGTGAGGGGTTGGTGCGGCTGCTCGGTGGTGGGGGTGGGGCGGCGGTGTCCGGGCCGTTGCGGCCGGTGCGTCGCCGGGTGGTACGGCCACCCGGGGTGCCCGGACCGGTGTGCCGGTGGCCCCGGTGGTGTCGGGGTGCGGCGCCCGCGGCGATCCCGTGGTGCCGGTGGCGCCCCGGTGCCCCGTGCGTGCTCCGACCGGTGGGTCCCGCGGCACTGCGGGCAGGTGATCCGTTCTGAAGATCTCGCTGTGAGGATCTCTGCCACATCGCGTGCCCGACCGGGTCAGGGAAGGCTCCGGTATCACCCGGTCGACATCTGTGCGGGGTCTTGTACGAATGAGCGGCGCTGATTCCTCGAACAGTCGCGAGGGCCCGCCCGGACGTCACCGGCCCGCCCGCCCGGTGGCCCCGAACTCCCCCTCAAGCGCGGGTAAGTACGGCCTTCCTTGCTGGCAGAAGCGATTTTCCGAGCCTATGTTCGACGTATGGCGATCATTGACACCGAAGCAGCGCTCCATGTGGCGCACCGTGACAACCACACCCACCGTGACGTGAACGGCGGCTGGCTGCGGCCCGCCGTGTTCGGGGCGATGGACGGACTCGTGTCCAACCTGGCGCTGATGACCGGTGTCGCCGGCGGGACGGCCGGCCGGGAGGCGGTCGTCGTCGCCGGGCTCGCGGGGCTGGCCGCCGGCGCCTTCTCGATGGCGGCCGGCGAGTACACCTCCGTGGCCTCGCAGCGCGAACTCGTCGAGGCGGAACTGGACGTCGAACGGAGCGAGTTGCGCAAGCACCCCAAGGACGAGGAGCGGGAGCTGGCCGCCCTCTACGAGGCCCGCGGCGTCGAGCCCGACCTGGCCCGCGAGGTCGCGAGACAACTCTCCCGCGACCCCGAGCAGGCCCTGGAGATCCACGCCCGCGAGGAGCTGGGCATCGACCCCGGTGACCTACCCTCGCCCACCGTCGCCGCCGTGTCGAGCTTCGGCTCCTTCGCCCTCGGCGCCCTGCTGCCCGTGCTCCCGTACCTGCTCGGCGCCCACGTGCTGTGGCCCGCGGTGCTGGTGGCGTTGCTGGGACTGTTCGCCTGTGGTGCCCTGGTGGCGAAGGTGACGGCGCGGAGCTGGTGGTTCAGCGGGCTGCGCCAGCTGGCTCTCGGTGGTGCCGCGGCCGGTGTGACGTACGCCCTGGGCACGTTGTTCGGTGCGGCCGTATGATGAATCGGATGGCTACGTATGCGAGGGGCCGCATAAGTAGTCGTTACCGGGCGGTTTCGAATGCTTAACCACTGGGCATGAGCCGTAAGCGCCGCCGGCAATGACGCCTGCACCGCACCCTGCCGCAGGGAGCGACGACGCCCCCCGCACATCGAGTCGAAGGACATGGATCTGTCCGGCTGGCTCCCCCTGCCTCCCGCCACCGCGTGCCGCACCCGCTCAGCGCCCCGGCGTCCGCATGGTGGAACGAACTATCCCGGTTCCCGAGAACCGCTCCATCATGTAACCTGCACGAAATTTTGCACTCCGCGCAGAGGGCCAACGTCGTCCCTCGGCAACTGCACATGCCACATGACGACGACGGGAGAGCCGATGCGTACGCCGCGCCAGCCGTCCCAGCACTCCGCGAATGGCCAGAAGTGGTCTTTCATGGATGCTCGCCCTGCTGCGCAGGGTATGTACGACCCCCGCAACGAGCGCGACGCCTGTGGCGTCGGCTTCGTGGCCACCCTCACCGGCGAGGCGAGCCATGCGCTGGTCGAGCAGGCGCTCACCGTTCTGCGCAACCTGGAACACCGCGGGGCCACCGGCTCCGAGCCGGACTCCGGCGACGGCGCCGGCATCCTCTCCCAGGTGCCCGACGGCTTCTTCCGTGAGGTGGCCGGATTCGAGCTGCCCGAGGCCGGCGCTTACGCGGTCGGCATCGCCTTCCTGCCGCAGGACGGAGCCGACGACGCGGCCGCCCGCATCGAGGCCATCGCCGCCGAGGAGGGCCTGACCGTCCTCGGCTGGCGCGAGGTGCCCGTCGCGCCCGAGCTGCTCGGCGCCACGGCCCGCTCGACGATGCCCGCCTTCCGTCAGGTCTTCGTCACCGACGGCGCCGCGGTGCCCGCCACCGACATCGACCTCGACCGCAAGACGTTCGTGCTGCGCAAGCGCGCCGAGCGCGAGGTCGACGTCTACTTCCCGTCGCTGTCCGCGCGGACCATCGTCTACAAGGGCATGCTGACCACCGGCCAGCTGGAGCCCTTCTTCCCGGACCTGTCCGACCGCCGCTTCGCCTCCGCGATCGCGCTCGTGCACTCCCGGTTCTCCACGAACACCTTCCCGTCGTGGCCGCTCGCCCACCCGTACCGTTTCGTCGCGCACAACGGCGAGATCAACACGGTCAAGGGCAACCGCAACTGGATGGTCGCCCGCGAGTCCCAGCTCGCCTCCGACCTGTTCGGCCCGCAGGACAAGCTGGAGCGGATCTTCCCGATCTGTACGCCGGACGCCTCCGACTCGGCGTCCTTCGACGAGGTGCTGGAACTGCTCCACCTCGGTGGCCGTTCCCTGCCGCACTCCGTGCTGATGATGATCCCGGAGGCGTGGGAGAACCACGACTCCATGGACCCGGCCCGCCGCGCCTTCTACCAGTTCCACTCCACGATGATGGAGCCCTGGGACGGCCCGGCCTGCGTCACCTTCACCGACGGCCGTCAGGTCGGCGCGGTCCTCGACCGCAACGGACTGCGCCCCGGCCGCTACTGGGTCACCGACGACGGCCTCGTCGTCCTCGGCTCCGAGGTCGGCGTCCTCGACATCGACCCCGCGAAGGTCGTCCGCAAGGGCCGCCTGCAGCCCGGCCGCATGTTCCTCGTCGACACCGTCGAGCACCGCATCATCGAGGACGACGAGATCAAGGCCGGCCTCGCCGCCGAGCACCCGTACGCGGAGTGGCTGGAGGCCGGCGAGATCGAGCTGTCCGACCTGCCCGAGCGCGAGCACATCGTGCACACCCACGCCTCGGTCACCCGCCGCCAGCAGACCTTCGGGTACACCGAGGAGGAGCTGCGCGTCATCCTCGCGCCGATGGCCAAGGCCGGCGCCGAGCCGATCGGCTCCATGGGCACCGACTCGCCCATCGCCGCGCTGTCCTCCCGCCCCCGGCTGCTGTTCGACTACTTCACCCAGCTGTTCGCGCAGGTCACCAACCCGCCGCTGGACGCCATCCGCGAGGAGCTCGTCACCTCGCTGCGCTCCTCGCTGGGCCCCGAGGGCAACATCCTGGAGCCGAGCGCCGCGTCGTGCCGCAGCGTCACCCTGCCCTTCCCGGTGATCGACAACGACGAGCTGGCCAAGCTCATCCACATCAACGCCGACGGCGACATGCCCGGCATGAAGGCCGCCACGCTCTCCGGCCTGTACCGGGTCTCCGGCGGCGGTGACGCCCTCGCCGCGCGTATCGAGGAGATCTGCGCCGAGGCCGACGCCGCCATCGAGAACGGCGCCCGGCTGATCGTCCTGTCGGACCGCCACTCGGACGCCGAGCACGCGCCGATCCCGTCGCTGCTGCTCACCGCGGCCGTCCACCACCACCTCATCCGCACCAAGCAGCGCACCCAGGTGGGCCTGCTGGTCGAGGCCGGCGACGTCCGCGAGGTCCACCACGTCGCCCTGCTGATCGGCTACGGCGCCGCCGCCGTCAACCCGTACCTGGCGATGGAGTCCGTCGAGGACCTCGTCCGCGCCGGGACGTTCCTGTCCGGTATCGAGCCCGAGCAGGCCATCCGCAACCTGATCTACGCCCTCGGCAAGGGCGTCCTGAAGGTCATGTCGAAGATGGGCATCTCCACCGTGGCCTCCTACCGCGGCGCCCAGGTCTTCGAGGCCGTCGGCCTCGCCGACGACTTCGTCGAGAAGTACTTCAACGGCACCGCCACCAAGATCGGCGGCGTCGGCATCGACGTCATCGCCAAGGAGGTCGCCGCCCGCCACGCCAAGGCGTACCCCGCCTCCGGCATCGCCCCGGCGCACCGCGCCCTGGAGATCGGCGGCGAGTACCAGTGGCGCCGCGAGGGCGAGCCGCACCTGTTCGACCCGGAGACGGTCTTCCGCCTCCAGCACTCCACGCGCGCGGGCCGCTACGACATCTTCAAGAAGTACACCGAGCGGGTGAACGAGCAGTCCGAGCGGCTGATGACGCTGCGCGGCCTGTTCGGCTTCCGGTCGGACCGGCAGCCGATCCCCCTCGACGAGGTCGAGCCGGTCTCCGAGATCGTCAAGCGGTTCTCGACCGGCGCCATGTCGTACGGCTCCATCTCCCAGGAGGCGCACGAGACCCTCGCCATCGCCATGAACCAGTTGGGCGGCAAGTCCAACACCGGTGAGGGCGGCGAGGACCCCGAGCGCCTGTACGACCCGGCGCGCCGGTCGTCCATCAAGCAGGTCGCCTCCGGCCGCTTCGGTGTGACCTCCGAGTACCTGGTCAACGCGGACGACATCCAGATCAAGATGGCCCAGGGCGCCAAGCCCGGTGAGGGCGGCCAGCTGCCCGGCCACAAGGTGTACCCGTGGGTCGCGAAGACGCGTCACTCGACGCCGGGCGTGGGCCTCATCTCCCCGCCGCCGCACCACGACATCTACTCCATCGAGGACCTTGCGCAGCTGATCCACGACCTCAAGAACGCCAACCCGCAGGCCCGCATCCACGTGAAGCTGGTCTCCGAGGTCGGCGTCGGCACGGTCGCGGCCGGTGTGTCCAAGGCCCACGCGGACGTCGTGCTCATCTCCGGTCACGACGGCGGCACCGGCGCCTCCCCGCTGACCTCCCTGAAGCACGCGGGCGGCCCCTGGGAGCTCGGCCTCGCCGAGACCCAGCAGACCCTGCTGCTCAACGGCCTGCGCGACCGCATCGTCGTGCAGACCGACGGCCAGCTGAAGACCGGCCGTGACGTGGTCGTCGCCGCTCTGCTCGGCGCCGAGGAGTTCGGCTTCGCGACCGCGCCGCTCGTCGTGTCCGGCTGCGTCATGATGCGCGTCTGCCACCTCGACACCTGCCCCGTCGGCATCGCCACCCAGAACCCGGTCCTGCGCGACCGGTTCTCCGGCAAGGCCGAGTACGTCGTGAACTTCTTCCGGTTCATCGCCGAGGAGGTCCGCGAACTCCTGGCCGAGCTGGGCTTCCGCTCCATCGAGGAGGCCGTCGGCCACGCCGAGGTCCTCGACGTGGAGCGGGCCGTCGACCACTGGAAGGCGCAGGGCCTGGACCTGGAGCCGCTGTTCCACGTGCCCGAGCTGCCCGAGGGCGCGGTGCGCCACCAGCTGATCGAGCAGGACCACGGCCTGGAGAAGGCGCTCGACAACGAGCTGATCAAGCTCGCCGCGGACGCCCTGGCCGCCTCCGACGCGACCGAGGCCCAGCCCGTGCGCGCCCAGGTCAAGGTCCGCAACATCAACCGCACGGTCGGCACCATGCTCGGCCACGAGGTGACGAAGAAGTTCGGCGGCGCGGGCCTGCCCGACGACACCATCGACATCACCTTCACCGGTTCCGCGGGCCAGTCCTTCGGCGCCTTCCTCCCGCGCGGTGTCACGCTGCGCCTGGAGGGCGACGCCAACGACTACGTCGGCAAGGGCCTCTCCGGCGGCCGGGTCATCGTCCGCCCGGACCGCGGCGCCGACCACCTCGCCGAGTACTCGACGATCGCCGGCAACACCATCGCCTACGGCGCGACCGGCGGCGAGCTGTTCCTGCGCGGCCGTACCGGTGAGCGGTTCTGCGTCCGCAACTCCGGCGCGCTGGTCGTCTCCGAGGGCGTGGGCGACCACGGCTGCGAGTACATGACCGGCGGTCACGCGGTCGTCCTCGGCGAGACGGGCCGCAACTTCGCGGCCGGTATGTCCGGCGGCGTCGCGTACGTCATCGACCTCGACCGCGACAACGTCAACGTCGGCAACGTGGACGCCGTCGAGGCGCTCGACGACACCGACAAGCAGTGGCTGCACGACGTGGTGCGCCGCCACGCCGAGGAGACCGGCTCCACGGTCGCCGGGAAGCTGCTCGCGGAGTGGGACGAGGCCGTGACCCGCTTCAGCAAGATCATCCCCAGCACGTACAAGGCAGTGCTCGCCGCCAAGGACGCCGCCGAGCGAGCCGGTCTCTCCGAGACCGAGATCACCGAGAAGATGATGGAGGCGGCGACCAATGGCTGATCCCAAGGGCTTTCTCAACCACGGCCGCGAGGTCGCCAAGTCCCGGCCCGTCGACGTCCGCCTGAAGGACTGGAACGAGGTCTACGTCCCGGGTTCGCTGCTGCCGATCATCTCGAAGCAGGCGTCCCGCTGCATGGACTGCGGCATCCCCTTCTGCCACAACGGCTGTCCGCTGGGGAACCTCATCCCCGAGTGGAACGACTACGCCTACCGCGAGGACTGGGCGGCCGCCTCCGAGCGCCTGCACGCCACCAACAACTTCCCGGAGTTCACGGGCCGCCTCTGCCCGGCCCCGTGCGAGTCGGCGTGTGTGCTCGGCATCAACCAGCCGGCCGTCACCATCAAGAACGTCGAGGTCTCGATCATCGACAAGGCGTGGGACAGCGGCGACGTCGCGCCCCAGGCCCCGGAGCGCCTGTCCGGCAAGACGGTCGCGGTCATCGGCTCCGGCCCGGCGGGTCTCGCGGCGGCGCAGCAGCTGACGCGGGCCGGTCACACGGTCGCCGTGTACGAGCGTGCCGACCGCGTGGGCGGTCTGCTCCGCTACGGCATCCCCGAGTTCAAGATGGAGAAGCGGCACATCAACCGCCGCATCGAGCAGATGCGCGCGGAGGGCACCCGCTTCCGCACGGGCATCGAGATCGGCCGCGATCTGAAGGCGACCGACCTGAAGAAGCGGTACGACGCCGTCGTGATCGCCGCCGGCGCCACGACCGCGCGCGACCTGCCGGTGCCCGGCCGTGAGCTGAACGGCATCCACCAGGCCATGGAGTACCTGCCGCTGGCCAACAAGGTGCAGGAGGGCGACTTCGTGGCGCCCCCCATCACGGCCGAGGGCAAGCACGTCGTGGTCATCGGCGGCGGCGACACCGGCGCGGACTGCGTGGGCACCGCCCACCGCCAGGGCGCGGCCTCCGTCACCCAGCTGGAGATCATGCCGAAGCCGGGCGAGGAGCGTGCCCCGCACCAGCCGTGGCCGACCTTCCCGATGCTCTACAAGGTCACCTCCGCGCACGAGGAGGGCGGCGAGCGGGTCTACTCCGTCTCCACCACCCACTTCGAGGGCGACGAGGACGGCAACGTCCAGTGGCTGCACCTCGTCGAGGTCGAGTTCGTCGACGGCAAGCTGACGCAGAAGCCGGGCACGGAGCGGAAGATCCCCGCCCAGCTGGTCACCCTCGCGATGGGCTTCACCGGCACCGACCGGGAGAACGGCCTGGTCGAGCAGTTCGGCCTGGAGCTCGACGAGCGCGGCAACATCGCCCGCGACGCCGACTTCCAGACCAACGTGCCGGGCGTCTTCGTCGCCGGTGACGCGGGCCGCGGCCAGTCGCTCATCGTGTGGGCGATCGCGGAGGGCCGCTCGGCCGCCCGCGGCTGCGACCGCTTCCTGACGGGCGCGAGCGACCTGCCGGCCCCGATCCGCCCGACGGACCGCGCTCTGACGGTCTGACCACCGCACCGACCGCACCCACCGGGTGACCTCCGGGTCACCCCCCATACGTCCCGTACAACGGCGTACGGAACACCTGATGGCGCCTGCCCGCCAGTCCCCGACCGGACGACTGGGCAGGCGCTGTCGCATGTGCGGACGCGCCGGGGCGGCGCGCCCGCGCGCTCAGCCCGTCATCGCCGCGACCTTGCCCACCGCCAGCACCAGCAGGAGCGTGAGGACCACCGCGCAGGCGCTCGCCTGGACGAGGACACGGCGGCGGTCGCGGGGGGCGTAGGCGTAGGCGAGGGCGATGAGGCCGCCGGTGAGGAGGCCGCCGAGGTGCCCCTGCCAGGAGGTGACGACCGCCGAGAGCACCAGCCAGATCAGCAGGCCCGCCATGAAGCGGTTGATGCCGCGGGGGTCGGCGCCGAGGCGGCGGGCGAGGACGTAGTACGCGGTGCAGACACCGAAGAGCGCGCCGGAGGCGCCGACCGTACGGGCGTCCGGGGCGAGGAGGAGGACCAGCACCGAACCGCCGAGCGCGGACAGGAGGTAGAGGGCGAGGTAGCGGACGCCTCCCAGCTGGGCCTCGACGATCCGGCCGACGTTCCACAGCGTGACCATGTTCATCACGATGTGGAGGACGCCGAACGTGCCCTCGGCGGGCGGGAGATGGAGGAACGCCCCGGTGAGGAGGCGGTACCACTCGCCGTCGACGACGCCCTCGGGATGGAAGCCGGACGGGTAGACGGCCTGCCACACGTAGTGCAGGCCGTCCGGCCCGGCGAGGCCCCGCCCCAGCACCGCGAAGTCGTCCACGACCGACGGGCGGACCACCTCCGCGAGGTAGGCGAGGACGTTGAGGCCGATGAGGACGTACGTCACCAGCGGCACCGCGGAGATCCGGCCGCCGAAGGCGGTGCGGGCCTGACGGACGCTCCGGGCGCCGTCCCTCACGCACTCGGGGCACTGGTGGCCCACGGCCGCCTCGTGCATGCAGTCGGGGCAGATGAAGCGGTCGCAGCGTGTGCAGCGGACGTACGCCTCCACCTTGGGGTGGCGGTAGCAGGTGGTGACGGTGGGCTCGGACGACGACGGGGACTCGGGTTCCACGGCCGGCTCCTTGGGGGTGCGGACTGATGACGAGCCGGTGAGGACGGCGGCGAACAAAATAGCGAACGATCGGGGGTGAAGGATGGCGGGGAGGCGCATGGGGGCGCGTGCAGGGGCGTTGGAGGGCATCAGGGGGGTGTTCGGGACGATCCCGTCGCTCACGGCCTGCTCACGCCGTAGCCTCGGGGGCCCGTCGACCCCGTACGCCAGGAGGGCCCGCATGCCCGCGATCAGTCTCAGCAAGGTGCGGGAGACCGCCCCCGCGCTCGTGGACCTCTACAAGGCCGCCGGGGCCTCCCTCGACCGGCACGGGCTGCGCGGACAGCGGGCCGCCGTGTACCTCGTCGTCGACCACAGCGGCTCCATGCGGCCGTACTACAAGGACGGCAGCGTGCAGGCCCTCGCCGACCGGGTGCTCGGGCTGTCCGCGCAGCTCGACGACGACGGGATCGTGCCGGTCGTCTTCTTCTCCACCGGCGTCGACGCCGTCACGGAGATCGGGCTCGCCGACCACCGCGGCCGGATCGAGCGGATCGTGTCCGGGCTCGGGCACATGGGGAGGACCGACTACCACGTGGCCATGGACGCGGTCATCGACCACTACCTCGACTGCGGCGCCGAGGACCCCGCCCTCGTGGTGTTCCAGACGGACGGCGGCCCCACCAGCAGGCTCGCCGCCGAACGGTACGTGTGCAAGGCCGCGCGGCTGCCCCTGTTCTGGCAGTTCATCGGCTTCGGGGACCCGGACAGCCGGCAGTTCGACTTCCTGCGCCGGCTCGACGAGTTGGCCGTGCCCGGCAAGCGGGTCGTCGACAACGCCGGTTTCTTCCACGCCGGTTCGGATCCCGGCGCGCTGTCCGACGCGGACCTGTACGACCGGCTGCTGGGCGAGTTCCCGAAGTGGCTGGTGCAGGCGCGGGCGCGGGGGATCGTCGCCCAGCGGTCCGCCGGGACGTGACACCGGGTGCCTCACGGCCGTGCGACCGGCGTCATCAACCGGCCCCGCAGGAGCGCCCGCGGCTCACCGGCGGCGCCCACCGCTGAGCACCGTCTCCCGGCAGGCGTCCGGCGACCCCCACGCCGACCGCAGCGCACGGGCCCTGGTCAGCCACAGCGACAGGTCGTACTCCGCGGTGTAGCCGATCGCGCCGTGCGACTGCAGCGCCGTGCGCGCGGCCCGGTACGCCGCCTCGCAGGCCATGACCTTGGCGGCGGCCACGTCCGCCGGGTCCAGGGTGACCGCCGCGCCGAACACCAGCGGGCGCGCGAACTCCAGGGCCACCTTCGCGTCGGCCAGCCGGTGCTTCACCGCCTGGAACGAGCCGACGGGCACCCCGAACTGGGTGCGCTGCCGCACGTACGCCACCGTCCTGTCCAGGAGGGCGAGGCCGACGCCGAGGGCCTGCGCGGCGACCGCGAGCCGCGCCCACAGGACCGCTCGGGCGACGGGCGCATCGGTGGCGAGGAGTTCACCGCCGGGGGAGAGGGGCGTCGGGCGGCGCGCCGGGTCCAGGGACGGGCGGACCGGGCCGTGACCGGGGCACAGCCGCAGCCCGGACCCGCTCAGGGACAGCCGGGTGGTCGCCGCGTCACCGTCCAGCGCGTACGACGACCCCGGCGGCGTGACCGTGGCCATCGCCTCCCCCGACACCAGAGCCGGGAGCAGCCGCTTCGCCGGGCCCGGATCGTCCAGCCCGGCGAGGAGCACCGTGGCCGCCACCGTCTCCACGAGCGGGCCCGGTACCACGTGCCGCCCCAACTCCACGAAAGCGACCGCCAGTTCGACGGGCAGCGGGCCCACCCCCTCGTACGCCTCGGGCGCCGCCAGCGCGAACACGCCGGCCCCCGCGACCCGCGCCCACAACGCCCGCCCCGCCGCACGCTCCCCACGGGCCCAGGCCCGCACGACCGCCGGGGTGTCCGCGGCCGTCAGCATCGCGTCCAGCGAGGCGGCGAACGCCCGCTGCTCGGCGTCGAGGAGGAAACGCATCAGCGACGCCCCCTCGGCAGCCCCAGCAGGCGCTCGGCGACGATGTCCCGCTGGATCTCGTTGGTGCCGGCGTAGATCGGGCCCGCCAGGGAGAAGACATAGCCCTCGGACCAGTCGGTGTCCGCGAACTCGCCCTCCTCGCCCAGCAGTTCCAGCGCCGTCTCGTGCAGGCCGATGTCGTACTCCGACCAGAACACCTTGTTGAGACTGGACTCCGGGCCCAGGGACCCGCCGTCGAGGAAGCGGGAGGCGCTCGCCCAGGTGAACAGCTCGTAGGCGCGGGCACCGATCAGCGCGTCGGCCACCCGGTCACGGGCCGCCGCCGGGCGGCCCCGGGCCTCCCACAGGTCGCGCAACCGCTCCGCGGAGGCGAGGAAACGGCCGGGGGAGCGCAACGTCAGCCCGCGCTCGTTGCCGGCCGTCGACATCGCGATCCGCCAGCCCTGCCCCGGCTCGCCGACGACGTCCTCGTCCGGGACGAACACATCGTCCAGGAACAGCTCCGCGAAGGCCGGCTTCCCGTCGAGGCGGCCGATCGGGCGGACCGTCACCCCGGGCGCACGCAGGTCGAACATCAGGTACGTCAGCCCCTGATGCGGCTTCGCGGTGCCCGGCTCGCTGCGGAACAGCCCGAACGCGCGGTCCGCGAAGGCCGCGCGCGACGACCAGGTCTTCTGGCCCCGGAGCAGCCAGCCGCCGTCCGTGCGCACCGCACGCGAGGTCAGCGAGGCAAGATCCGAACCGGCCTCCGGCTCCGACCACGCCTGAGCCCACACCACCTCACCCGACGCCATCGGCGGCAGCACGCGCGCCCGCTGCTCCTGCGTACCGTGGTCGAACAGGGTCGGAGCGAGCAGGTTGACGCCGTTCTGCCCGACCCGGCCGGGGGCGCCCGCCGCGTGGTACTCCTCCTCGAAGATCAGCCAGCGCGCCAGACCCGCGTCCCGGCCCCCGTAGGCGGCCGGCCAGTTCACCACCGACCAGCGGTCGGCGGCCAGTTCGGCCTCCCACGCGCGGTGGGCGGCGAAGCCCTCCTCGGTCTCCAGGGAGGGCAGCGGAACGGACGGCACGTGCGCCCGCAGCCAGGCACGGGCCTCGGCACGGAACGCCTCGTCGGCGGGGGAACGGGTGAGGTCCACGGGGTCACCTCTCTCCGGGCAAGCACCCAACCTTCCCTAACAAGTGTTTGGTAGGTTAGCGTGCCCTCATGACGAACGTCGAGCCTGCGGCCTACGTACCCGCCCATGGCCTCCTGCGCGGCCGTACCGCCGTCGTCACCGCGGCGGCCGGCACGGGCATCGGCGGGGCGACCGCGCGTCGCTTCCTGGAGGAGGGCGCCCGCGTCCTGATCAGCGACGCGCACCCCCGCCGGCTCAAGGAGCACGAGGCCCGGCTGGCCGGGGAGTTCGGCGCGGACGCGGTCGCCGCGACGGCGTGCGACGTGACCGACGAGGACCAGGTGCGGGCCCTGTTCGACACGGCCGTCCACCTGCACGGACGCCTCGACGTCGTCGTCAACAACGCCGGCCTCGGCGGCACCTGCGACCTCGTCGACATGACCGACGAGCAGTGGTCCAAGGTGCTCGACGTGACCCTCAACGGCACGTTCCGCTGCACCCGGGCCGCCCTGCGGCACCTGCGGGGGACCGGCGGCGTGATCGTCAACAACGCCTCCGTCGTCGGCTGGCGCGCCCAGGCCGGGCAGGCGCACTACGCGGCGGCGAAGGCCGGCGTGATGGCGCTGACCCGCTGCGCGGCCGTCGAGGCCGCCGCGTACGGGGTGCGCGTCAACGCCGTGTCGCCCAGCCTCGCCATGCACCCGCACCTCGCGAAGGTGACCACCCCCGACCTGCTCGCGGAACTCACCGCACGCGAGGCCCTCGGGCGGTACGCCGAACCCTGGGAGGTGGCCAACGTGATCGTGTTCCTCGCGTCCGGCTACTCCTCCTACCTGACGGGCGAGGTCGTGTCCGTCAGCAGCCAGCACCCTTGAGGACAATGAACAGCGTGCCGACCAAGAAGAAGCCCCAGGTGACCGCCGCCCCCGCCCGCCGTCGTGAACTCCTCGACAGGGCGGCCGAGGTCTTCGCCGAGCAGGGGTACAACGCCACCACCGTCCGCAGGATCGCGGACGACGCGGGCATGCTCGCGGGCAGCCTCTACTACTACTTCGACTCCAAGGACGCGATGCTCGAGGAGATCCTGCGGACCTTCCTCGACGAGCTCTGGGAGCAGTACGACACCGTCCTGGCCGCCGGACTGGGGCCCAGCGAGACCTTCCGGTCCCTGGTCACCGAGTCGTTCCTGGCCATCGACCGGCACCGCGCCGCCGTCGAGATCTACCAGAACGAGGCCAAGCAACTGATCGCGCAGGAACGCCGGTTCGGGTTCCTGGAGGTGTCACAGCGCAAGTTCGAACAGACCTGGCTGTCCACGCTGGAACGCGGGGTCGCCGAGGGGGAGTTCCGGGCCGACCTGGACACGAAGGTCACCTACCGGTTCGTGCGCGACACCGTCTGGGTCGCCGCCTCCTGGTACCGGCCCGGCGGGCAGTACAGCCCGGAGCAGATCGCCCGGCAGTACCTGTCGATGGTGCTGGACGGGATCGCCGTACGTACCTGACCACCAACTCAAGCCCAGAGTCCGGGAGTCGCCATGGCCGAGGCCTATATCGTCGAAGCGGTCCGTACACCCGTCGGGCGGCGCGGAGGAGGGCTCGGCACGGTGCACCCGGCCGACCTCGGCGCGCATGTGCTGACGGCGCTCGTCGCGCGGGCGGGCGTGGACCCCGCCGCCGTGGAGGACGTCGTCTTCGGCTGCCTGGACACCGTGGGACCCCAGGCCGGCGACATCGCCCGCACCAGCTGGCTGGCCGCCGGACTGCCCGAGGAGGTGCCGGGCACCACCGTCGACCGGCAGTGCGGCTCCTCCCAGCAGGCCGTGCACTTCGCCGCCCAGGCCGTCCTGTCCGGCACCCAGGACCTCGTCGTCGCCGGCGGCGTCCAGAACATGACGATGGTCCCCATCGCCTTCGCCTCCCGCCAGGCCGCCGTGCCCCTCGGCCTCACCGAGGGCCCGTTCGCCGGCAGCGAGGGCTGGCGCGCCCGCTACGGGGACCGGCCCGTCAACCAGTTCGCCGGCGCCGAGATGATCGCCGCCACATGGGGCATCACCCGCCGCGACCAGGAGGAGTACGCCCTGCGCTCCCACCGGCGGGCCGTACGGGCCCTCGACGAGGGCCGCTTCGAGCGGGAGACCGTGCCCTACGGGGACGTGAGCGTCGACGAGGGGCCGCGCCGCGACACCTCCCTGGAGAAGATGGCCGCGCTGAAACCCGTCATCGACGGGGGCACCGTCACCGCCGCCTGCTCCTCCCAGGTCTCCGACGGCGCCGCCGCGCTGCTGCTGGCCTCCGAGCGGGCCGTCGAGGAGCACGGGCTCACCCCGCGCGCCCGCGTCCACCACCTGTCCGTGCGCGGCGAGGACCCCATCCGGATGCTGACCGCGCCGATACCGGCGACCGCGTACGCCCTGAAGAAGGCCGGCCTCCGCCTCGACGCGATCGACCTCGTCGAGATCAACGAGGCGTTCGCACCCGTCGTCCTCGCCTGGCTGAAGGAGACGGGCGCCGACCCGGAGAAGGTCAACGTCAACGGCGGCGCCATCGCCCTCGGACATCCGCTGGGCGCGACCGGCGCCAGGCTCATGACGACCCTCCTGCACGAACTGGAGCGCACCGGGGGCCGCTACGGCCTGCAGACCATGTGCGAGGGCGGCGGCCAGGCGAACGTGACCGTCATCGAACGGTTGTGAGACACGCGGGCCCGGCCTTCCGTCGCGGCCCGTCGCGGCCCGTCGCGGCCCGTCGCGGGGCGGCCGGGCGGCGGCCCGCGACCCCGGTCACCGGTCGGGCCCGGACCGCCCCGCTGCGGCCAGCCTCGTCAGGGTCTCCTCCGCCTCCTCCATGATCCGGCCCACCAGCTCCGCGCACGACGGCAGGTCGCCGATGACCCCGGCGACCTGCCCGGAGGCCATGACACCGAGGTCCGTCCGGCCGTCGACCATCGCGGCCCTCAGCAGCATCGGGGTGTTCGCGGCGAGCAGGACCTGGCTCCAGGTGAGGTCCTTGCCGCGCCGCATCGCGAGCCCGTCCCGGATCATGCCGCGCCAGGTCAGCCCCGAGACCCGGCGGAAGCCGGCCGCGTGGCGCACCGCGTGCAGCAGGGCCCGGGCCCGGCCGGACCGCTCCAGGGCCGCCACGAACTCCGTGCGGAGCATGCGGTGCGGCAACCCGTCCACGGCCCGGGTGACGGTGACGTCCCTGACGGTCGCCGCGAGATAGCGGGCCTTCACCGCGTCGGGCACCGTCGAGTCCGAGGTCAGCAGGAACCGCGTGCCCATCGCGACGCCGGCCGCCCCGTACGCGAGCGCGGCGACCAGCCCCCGCCCGTCGTGGAAGCCGCCCGCGGCGACGACGGGGATCCCCACCGCGTCCACGACCTGCGGCAGGAGCACGGTCGTCGCCACGTCACCGGTGTGCCCGCCGCCCTCCCCGCCCTGCACGACCACCGCGTCCGCGCCCCACGCCGCCACCTTCTCGGCGTGCCGCCGGGCCCCCACCGACGGGATGACGACCACCCCCGCGTCCTTCAGCTCGGCGATCAGCTCCCTGGACGGCGCGAGCGCGAACGACGCCACCCGGACGCCCTCCTCGACGATGATCCGCACCCGTTCCCGGGCGTCCCCGGCGTCGGCCCGCAGATTCACCCCGAACGGCGCCTGCGTGCGGGACCTCACCTCCCGTACGGCGTCCCGCAGCCGCCGCGGGCTCATCGTCGCGGACGCCAGGACGCCGAGGGCGCCCGCCTCGGCCGCGGCGGACACCAGGCGGGGCCCGGCGACCCAGCCCATCCCGGTCTGCACGATCGGATGGCGGACGCCCACGAGCCGGGTCAGGGCGGTGTCCATCACCCCCGGACCTCCCCCGCGCGGGCGTTCCCCGGGTCGAGCACCTCACGGATCAACCGCAGCTCCTCCGCCGACGGCTCCCGCGTGTACGGCACCTCCTCCGGTACGACCAGCGCGAACCCGGTGGCCTCCGCCACCTGCTCGACGGTGACCCCCGGGTGCAGCGAGGCCAGCCGCATCGCGTGGTCGGGGGTGGCGAAGTCGAACACCCCGAGGTCGGACACGACGCGGGGCAGCCGGTGGAAGCGGGCGGTCGCGGGATGCGCGGCGGCCCGGTCGTACCCCACCCCGCACACCATGTCGACCTTCTCCACGAACACCCGCCGGGAGTGCCGGGGGATCCAGTAACTGGTCGCGTTGTTCAAGGTGTTGACCGGTGCGCCGCGCACCCCGAGGAGCTGGCGCCGCGGGCGGGCCCAGTCGCCGACGCAGGAGATGTTCTGGTTGCCGTACCGGTCGATCTGGCTCGCGCCCATCATCACGTGCCGCCGGCCGCCGGTGACCAGGGCCAGGTGCTGCCGGTAGGGCAGCCACCCCTCGACGGTGCCGTCCGGGCCGACGAGCAGCGCCTCGCCGTCGGTGAGCAGCAGGTCCGGTGCGAACGTCCGCCGGGCGAGGCGGGCGCCCAGCGACGGGACGAGCCCCATGGGGCTGGCGAGGATCTCCCCGGCCCCGCGCCACGCCTCGGCGCACGCGATCACGCAGTACTCGGCCCGGGTCACCCCGCTCGTGCCGGCCCCGACCGCGTCGGCCCCGCTCGTGCCTGACCTGACCGCGTCGGCCCCGCTCGTGCCTGACCTGAGCGTGCCCCCTCCGCCCCCGGTGTCTCCGCCGGTGCCGTCTCCGCTCATGCCTCCTCCTCGCGCCAGGTGCGCACGGCCGCCTGGTAGGCGTGTTCGTCGCCGGTGAGGAACCGTGCGGCGAACTCCGGCCACGCCGTGCCCGCGTACCGCTTCTGGAACGGCTCGTCCCGCCCGTAGTCCGGCGCGCAGGACGTGAAGTGCGCCCCGTTCGGCGCCTCCACCACGCCCGTCACCACATGCCGCTTGATCAGCAGCGACTGCGGCGCCGCCTCCTTGGTCAGCTCGGCCGTGTCCACGATCCGCTCGCAGGAGACGTACGCGGTGTCGGCCGCCTCGCAGAACAGGTCGTCGAAGTAGGGGTCCGGGCCGAGGTACTGGCCGTCGCCGAGCCGGTCGGCCCGGTTGACGTGCACGAACGCGGCGTCCAGGCGCAGGGCGGGCATCGCGACGAAGGTCTCCCCGTCGGCGTAGGGCGAGGTGACGGTCCGCAGGGAGGGATTGACCCGCATCACGTCCGAGCCGATGCCCGCCCGCACCGGCAGGAAGGGCAGACGGTTCGCGGCGGCGTGCAGGCCCCACATGAACATCGCCTCGTCGACCTCCGTCAGCGCGAACGTCCCGCGTTCGCGCGCCGCGCGGACATGAGGCTCCAGCGGGATGGAGTCGAGCGTGGCGAACGCGGCGACCAGCTTCCGGATCCGTCCGGCGGCGGCGAGCATCCCCACGTCCGGACCGCCGTACGAGACGACCGTGAGATCGGTGATCTCCGTACGGAGCAGTGCTCGCACCAGAGCCATCGGCTTGCGCCGGGACCCCCACCCTCCGATCCCCAGGGTCATCCCGCTCTCCAGCCGTGCCACGGCCTCCTCGGCGGTCATGGTCTTGTCACTCATCCGCGCCCCCCTTCCCGCTCTCTCCGCTCCGCCTGCTCTCCCTGCGCTGACTGCTCCGCCTGCTCCCCTTGCCGAAGGCGCCGCGGACCTCGTCGGCGACCCCGCTGAGGTTCGCCTCGAAGGTGAAGCCCTGCTCGAAGCGGTAACTGCGCCGCACGTCGACGGGGTCGATGCCGTTGAGGGCGGCCTTGGCCAGCCGGATCAGCCCCCCGTCCTTCGCGGCGATCTCCGCCGCCAGCTCCAGCGCGGCCGCGCGCAGACCGTCCCGCGGCACCACCCGCCACACCGAGCCGTGCGCCCGCAGCTCCGCCGCGGTCGCCGTGCGCGCGGTGTAGAACAGCGCCCGCATCAGGTGCTGCGGCACCAGCCGCGCCAGATGCGTCGCCGCCCCGAGCGCCCCCCGGTCCAGCTCGGGCAGCCCGAACGTCGCGTCCTCGCTCGCCACGATCGCGTCCGCGTTCCCGACCAGACCGATCCCGCCGCCCAGGCAGAACCCCTGCACCGCCGCCACCACGGGCACCTCGCACTCGTACACCGCCGCGAAGGCCGCCGCGCAGCCCTGGTTGGCGCCGATCAGCGCGCCCCGCCCCGCCGTCTGGATCTCCTTGATGTCGACGCCCGCGTTGAACCCGCGTCCCTCCGCCGCGAGCACCACACACCCGACCGCCGGATCACGCCCCGCCGCGCGCACCGCCTCGGCCAGCTCGAACCACCCCCGCACCGGCAGGGCGTTCACCGGCGGGAAGTCGACCGTGACGAGAACCGTCCCCTTTTCCGGGGACGAGGTGGAGACACCCATGGGAGCATCAGCTACCTTCCACCTAACGTTTGTTTGGTGGAAGGTAGCAGCGGATGGAGCTCAACGGGAAGCTCGCCGTCGTCACCGGCGGCACACGCGGCGTCGGCGCCGGCATCGCCCGCGCCTTCGCCGAGGCGGGCGCCGACGTCGTGATCTGCGCCCGCCGCCCGCCCGAGGCACCGCTCAAGGGCGCCGAGTTCCTGCCGGTCGACGTCCGCGACCCGGACGCCGTCCAGGCCCTCTTCGACGGCCTGCCCCGCCTCGACGTCCTCGTCAACAACGCGGGCGGCACACCCCACCGGCCGCTCACCGGCACCGACGCCCGCCGCCACGCCCGCGTCATCGACCTCAACCTCACCGCGCCCCTGACCGTTTCCCTCGCCGCGCACGCGCACCTGAGGCGGTCGCGGGGCTCGATCGTGATGATCGGCAGCGTCAGCGGCAGCCGCCCCTCGCCCGGCTCCGCCGCGTACGGCGCCGCCAAGGCCGGACTGGAACACCTCGCCCGCTCCATGGCCGTGGAGTGGGCCCCGGACATCCGCGTCAACACCCTCGTCCTCGGCATGGTCCGCACCGCGCTGTCCCACCTCCACTACGGCGACGAGCACGGCGTCGCGGCCGTCGCCCGCACGGTCCCCCTCGGCCGCCTCGCCGACCCCTCGGACGTCGGAGGGGCGGCCGTCTTCCTCGCGTCCGACGCGGCGGCGTACATCACCGGGGCGTCCCTGCTGCTCCACGGCGGCGGAGAAAGCCCGGCGTTCCTGGCGGCGGCGACCCCGGACCGGGGCGGCGGCACCGACCCGCACGCGCCGCGCGACCCCCGCGGGGCGACACCCGACGACGACAGGCCCGACGACGGCAGTGCCGACGACGGCAGGCCCGACGACGGCAGTGCCGACGACGGCAGTGCCGACGACGGCAGGCCCGACGGTGACAGTGCCGACGACAGCGACAGAACCCGAGGAGGCGGACGATGAGCGGAGGGCGACTCTGCGAGGGGCGCGTGGTGATCGTGACCGGCGCGGGGCGCGGACTGGGCCGCGCACACGCCCTCGCGTACGCCGCGGAAGGCGCCCGTGTCGTCGTCAACGACCTCGGCGTGGGCCTGGACGGCACCCCGGACCCCGACAGCCCCGCCGCCCGGGTCGTCGACGAGATCCGCGCCGCCGGAGGGGAGGCGACCGCCCACGGCGGGGACGTCGCCACCACCGACGGGGCCGCGTCCCTCGTCCGCACCGCCCTGGACACGTACGGACGCCTCGACACACTGGTCAACAACGCCGGTTTCCTGCGCGACCGCATGCTCGTCAACCTCGACGAGGACGACTGGGACGCCGTCCTCCGCGTCCACCTCAAGGGCCACTTCCTCCCCCTGAAGCACGCCGCCCTGCACTGGCGGGCCGAGGCGAAGCAGGGCCGCCGGCCCGAGGCGCGTGTCATCAACACGAGCAGCGGCGCCGGCCTCCTCGGCTCCGTCGGCCAGGGCAACTACAGCGCGGCCAAGGCGGGCGTCATCGGCCTCACCCTGGTCGCGGCGGCGGAACTGGGCCGCTACGGCGTCCTCGTCAACGCGATCGCCCCCGCGGCCCGCACGCGGATGACGGAACGGGTCTTCGCCGAGACGATGGCCGCGCCCGGCACCGGCTTCGACGCGATGGCCCCGGAGAACGTGTCCCCCCTGGTGGTGTGGCTGGGCTCCACCGCCGCCGGGGTCACCGGCCGTGTCTTCGAGACGGAGGGCGGCCGCATCACGGTCATGGAGGGCTGGCACCCCGGTCCCACGGCCACCCGCCCCTCCCGCTGGACCCCCAGGGAGGCAGGCGAGACCACCCTGAAACTCCTGTCGGAGTCCAGGACCCCGGGCCGGACCTACGGCACGTGACCACCAGAGGGCTCCCAGGTCGACGGGGTACCACCCGAGGCGTGTTCACGGCACGCAACTGCGAGAGGGCTCCCGGAGGCGCGGTGACCCGCGCGACCAGCCCCCGCCCCCACCGACGCACCTCACCCCCGCACCCGCTCGCGCCCGCCCCCAGTACCTACGTGTCGCACTCCAGAACCGTCCGGCACAACCCGCACCGAGCCCGCACCCGCCCCCGAACAGGCACCCGGATCCGCTGATGACACGTCGGACAGGGGAACGACACCCGCAACCCCCCGCTCCCACTCCCGGCGCCGCCCCCGCCCCGAGCACCGGCCCCCGCACCCCCGCCCCCACCGGCTCCCGGCACCCCCTCCGCCGAGAAGACGTACGGCACCCCCCGCTCCACCCCACCCGCCCGCGGCTCCCGCGCCCGGCGCCGGTCCCGCGCGTACCGGCGCCGCCCCGCCCACCCCGCCGCGGACAGCGGCGGCTGCTCCTCGTCCCGCCGGGCCCGCGCCCGCCCCCGCGTGTACGCCGTGTACGCCTGCGCGCTCGTGAACCACACCGAGGGGTCCTCCCCGAAGACCCGCGCCCGCTTGGCCAGCACGTACCCGAACTCCTCCGGCGTCAGATACCCCAGCTTCTGCGACGACGCCCCGTCCTCCCGGTAGGCGTCGAGCAGCAGCCAGCCCGCCCCCAGATACGTCGCCGCCGTGTCCGTGAGGACCTCGTTGTCGCGGACACCGGGGAACGACAGCCCCAGCCGGTGCAGATAGACGTGCGTCACCTCGTGCGCGAGGGCCGCCCCGATGTCCCGCCGGTGCGTGCGGAACCGGTCGTTGAGCTCGACGAAGTACTCGGGCCCGGCGGCCAGTTCGACGTTCGCCGCATGGGTCATCTCCCGGAATCCGACGATCAGCCGGGCGTCCGGCAGCCGGTAGTGCCGCACCAGCTCGCGGGCGACCCGCTGGGCGCCCAGATGGAGGTCGTCGGTGTCGTGGAACGCCACGTCGACGGGGGCGACACTGGTGTCGAACGTGTGGATCGTGTCGTACGAGAGCCGCCTGTACAGCGCGGTGATCGACGCCCGCACGATCTCCAGGTGCGGGTAGCCGTGCTCGACGGGTCCGCCGCTCGCCACGTCCGCACCCCCAAAGACGCCTCGACACGTTCCACTCTAAGCCGACGCGCACCCGTGCCCGAGGGTTGTCCGCCGGTGCCGTTCCCGGTGGCCGCGGGGCCGCCGGGCGCGGCGTGGGGCGGTGGACCGGGCCGACGTAGGCTGACGGCCATGACCACCAGCGACACCAACGAGGCGAACAGCGGCGCGGCGGCCGACGAGGTCGACGCCGAGGTGCGGGCGGAGCTGACCCGGCTGCGGGACAGCATCGACAACATCGACGCCGCCGTCGTCCACATGCTCGCCGAACGCTTCAAGTGCACCCAGCGGGTCGGCCACCTCAAGGCCGCGCACCAGCTGCCCGCCGCCGACCCGGCCCGCGAGGCCCAGCAGATCAACCGGCTGCGCGGGCTCGCCGAAAGCGCCAAGCTGGACCCGGCGTTCGCGGAGAAGCTCCTCAACTTCATCATCGCCGAAGTCATCCGGCACCACGAACGCATCGCGGACGACGCACTGAACGGCACGGCGGGCCCGGCAGGCAGCCACGGCACGCCCCACAGCAACGGCACGACCGGCACCACCGGCGGCAACGGCACGACCGGCACCACCGGCGACGTCGCCGGCGCGGGACGGCGGTGACCACGGGGGAGTGACATCCCGTCCTCCAGCGGGCATCCTGCGTGAGCACTCTTCGTCAGAAAACGACTACGCGCAGTGAGAAAGTCGGATCAAGGCGACGCCGACCGCGAGCCGCCGACCCGAGCGAGGGGACACGGGCCATGCCGTCGGAAGCCAAGATCCTCCTCGTGGACGACCACGAGGACACGCTCTACGCCCTGGAGAGCGCCCTGGCCCCGCTGGGCTACCACCTGACCCGCGCCACCAGCGGCGAGGCGGCACTCAAGGAGGTCCTGCGCGGCCAGGTCGGCCTGCTTCTCCTCGACGTCCGGATGCCCGGCGTCAGCGGCCTCGACGTCGTCCGCTACATGCGCGGCGTCGAACAGACCCAGCACATCCCGGTCATCCTCCTCACCGGCTTCGGCCTCGACGCCGAACTGACCGCCGCCGCCTTCCGCCTCGGCGTCGCCGACCTCGTCATGAAGCCCATCGACCCCTGGTCGCTGCGCACCAAGGTCCGCTACCTCTTCGACGCCCACGAACGCGCCCACGCCCTGGAACGCGAGGTCCGCGAACTGCGCGCCCGCCTCAAGGACCGCGACGACCGCGACGACCGCGGGGCCCGCGGGCACGGCCACACCGGCGGTCGCGTCGTCCCCGCCCAGCGCGAGCGCACGGACGACGACGCGCTGGACGACGCGCTGGACGACGTGAAGCACGACGTGAAGGGCGACGTGGGCGACGCCAGGGACGACGCGCGGCATGACGCGCGGGACGGCGCGAACGACCGGGCATAGGCCGCATACGACCGGGCACGCGGCGCATACGACCGGACATAGGTGGCGTACCCGGCCCGCCCCTGTCCCGTGCCCTGGGCATCAGGCAGCATGTCCCTCATGTCCGTACTGACGCGCGACGAAGCGCAAGCCCGTGCCCGGCTCCTCGACGTCCACCGCTACGAGATCACCCTCGACCTCACGCGCGGCGACGAGACCTTCGACTCCCGTACCGTCATCCGCTTCACCGTACGGGGAAAGAAAAAGGCCGCGGACACCTTCGTCGAGCTCAAGCCCGCCGACCTGCGCTCCGTCACCCTCGACGGCAAGCCCCTCGACCCCGGGGCGCTCGACGGCAACCGCCTGCCGCTCACCGGCCTCACCCCCGGCGAACACGAACTGTGCGTCGACGCCGCCATGCGCTACTCCCGCACCGGCGAGGGCATGCACCGCTTCACCGACCCCACCGACGGTGAGACCTACGTCTACACCCAGCTGTTCCTGGACGACGTCCAACGCGTCTTCGCCGCGTTCGACCAACCCGACCTCAAGGCCGTCTTCGACCTGACCGTCACGGCCCCCGAGGGCTGGACCGTCCTCGCCAACGGCATCACCGCCCAGCAGGACGACGGCACCTGGCGCGCCGCCACCACCCCCCTCATCTCCACCTATCTCGTCGCCGTCGCCGCCGGCCCCTGGCACTCCGTGCGCACCGAACACCGCGGCCTGCCCTTCGGCATCCACTGCCGCCGCTCCCTGGCCCCCTACCTCGACACCGACGCCGACGAGATCCTCGACGTCACCCGCGCCTGCTTCGACCGCTACCACGAGAAGTTCGAGGAGCCGTACCCCTTCGACTCCTACGACCAGGCGTTCGTCCCCGAGTTCAACGCGGGCGCCATGGAGAACCCCGGACTCGTCACCTTCCGCGACGAGTTCGTCTACCGCTCCGCCGTCACCGACACCGAACGCCAGACCCGCGCCATGGTCATCGCCCACGAGATGGCCCACATGTGGTTCGGCGACCTCGTCACCCTCAAGTGGTGGGACGACATCTGGCTCAACGAGTCCTTCGCCGAGTACATGGGCTACCAGACCCTCACCGAGGCCACCCTTGGGGGGTCTGGGGGGACTCCCCCCAGAAAGTGGGGCACCGACACCTGGGTCGACTTCGGCGTCGCCCGCAAGGCCTGGGGCTACGACGCCGACCAGCGCCCCTCCACCCACCCCGTCGCCCCCGAGAACGTCGACGACACCGCCGCCGCCCTCCTCAACTTCGACGGCATCTCCTACGCCAAGGGCGCCTCCGCGCTGCGCCAGCTCGTCGCCTGGCTCGGCGAGAAGGACTTCCTCGCCGGCATCAACGCCCACTTCACCCGCCACCGCTTCGGCAACGCCACCCTCGCCGACTTCATCGACAACCTCGCCGGCGCCACCGAACGCGACGTCCACGCCTGGGCCGACGCCTGGCTGCGCACCACCGGCGTCGACACCCTCACCCCCAAGGTCACCCGCGGCACCGACAGCACCTACACCCTCACCGTCGACCACGCCGGCAGCCGACCCCACCACATCACCGTCGGCGTCTACGACCGCGACCCCGGCGACGACCAGGGCCACCTGACCCTCCGCGAGAGCCTCGCCCTCGACATCCCGCAGACCGGCGAACAGCCCATCGGCAAACGCCCCGCCCTGCTCCTGCTCAACGACGGCGACCTCACCTACGCCAAGGTCCGCTTCGACCCCGACTCCTTCACCACCGTCACCGGCCACCTCAGCGGACTCCCCGACCCGCTCACCCGCGCCGTCGTCTGGAACGCCCTGCGCGACGCCGTACGCGACGCCGAACTCCCGCCCACCGCCTACCTGGACGCCGCCCGCACCCACCTGCCCCGCGAGACCGACCTCGCCATCGTCCAGGGCGTCCTCACCTTCGCCACCACCCAGGTCGCCGACCGCTTCCTCACCCCCGACCAGCGCCCCGCCGGCCTGACCACCCTCGCCGCCCTGTGCCGCGACCTCATCCGCCGCACCGAGGACGGCGACAACCCCGGCCTGCGCCTGACCGCCGTACGCCACTTCATCGACGTCGCCGCCCACCCCGACACCATCGCCGCCTGGCTCGCCGACGGCACGGTCCCCGGCGGCCCCGAACTCGACCCCGAGCTGCGCTGGCGCGTCCTCGGCCGGCTCGCCGTCCTCGGCGCGGTCGACGCCGACGCGATCAGCGAGGAGCTGGCCCGCGACCCCAGCGCCACCGGCCAGGAAGGCGCCGCCCGCTGCCGGGCCGCCCTCCCCGACCCGGAGGCCAAGCAGGCCGCCTGGGAGGCGATGTTCACCACCGACGACCTCTCCAACTACCTCTTCACCGCCACCGCCCAGGGCTTCTGGCAGCCCGAACAGACGGAACTCCTCAAGGAGTACGTCGACCGCTACTGGACCGACGCGGTCGAGCTGGCCGCCCGGCGGGGCCCGGCCATCGCGGAGGCCGCCGGACGCTGGGCCTTCCCCGTCCACACGGTGGACGCGGAAACCCTCGCCCTGGGCGAACGCTGCCTGACCGAAGCCGCCCCCATCCCGGCCCTGCGCCGCAAGCTGGTCGACCAACTCGACGACCTGAGCCGCGCCCTGAAGGTCAGGAACGCGTAACCGCCACCGAAGAACACCGGCGGTCCGGCACGGGGCGGGCGTCGCACCGAGGCCAGCCGCCGGCGAGCACCACTCCGCGGCCGCGCGCTCGGGGACCGGCCGGACGAACCGACCCACAGGCCCGGCCGGTCGCGGTCTTCGGGCCGCGCGTTGCCGGTCGTGGTTCCCCGGACCGTGCGTTGCCGGTCGCGGTCTTCGGGCCGTCCTATGCCGGTCTTGGTCCTCGGGTCGCGTGAAGCCGTCGGTGGTCCTCGGGCCGTGCGAGGCCCGGCGCCCGCGGGCCCACGGGCGCCGGGTGACCGGCGTGACCGGGGCCCGTGTACCGGCGGCGGCCCGGGGCGCCGCCGTACGCTCTTTCGGTGGTATTCGGCGGCAGTTCCGGGTCCGAGCACCCGATCGGCGTACAAAATGGGACCCCCGCGCCCCGGAGGACCCCATGACCCGCCCGCCCCTCGCCTCAGGCCCCCAAGGCCCCGACGCGCTGCGGCCGTTGCTCGACACCGTGCTCGGCGCGCTGCGGGACGGGGCCCACGCGAGGGGCGGCCCGCTGCCCGCCGGCGGGCCGGAAGCGGTCGCCGCGGCCGTACGGGACGCGCTCGGCGACCCACTGCCCGACGAAGGGGACCCGGGGGCGCTACGGCGGCTGGTCCACGCCCTCGCCGCCGGCACCGCCGACCCCGCCGACCCCCTGTGCGCGGCCCACCTCCACACCCCGCCCCTGGCGGTCGCCACCGCCGCCGACCTCGCCGCCTCCGTACTGAACCCGTCGCTGGACTCCTGGGACCAGGCCCCCGCCGCCTCCGCCCTCGAAGCCCTCGTCACCCGCGCCCTCGCCGCCGAGACCGGCGCCGCCGACGCCCTCGTCACCACCGGCGGCACCGAGTCCAACCAACTCGCCGTCCTCCTCGCCCGCGAGGCCCACACCGGCACACGACTCGTCCACGGCGCCAACGCCCACCACTCCCTGCCCCGCGCCGCCTGGCTCCTCGGCCTGCCCGAACCCGTCGTCGTCCCCACCCCGGCCGGCACCCTCGACCCCGCCGCCCTCGACCACACCCTCAGCCGCCTCCGCGGCCCCCTGCTCGTCGCCGCGACCGCCGGCACCACCGACGCCGGACTCATCGACCCGCTCCCCGCCGTCGCCGACCTCTGCGCCGCCCACGGTGCCCGCCTCCACATCGACGCCGCCTACGGCGGAGGACTCCTCTTCAGCACCCGCCACCGCCCCCGGCTCACCGCCCTGGACCGCGCCCACACCGTCACCCTCGACCTGCACAAACTCGGCTGGCAGCCCGTCGCCGCCGGACTCCTCACCGTCCGCGACACCGCCGACCTCGCCGCACTCGGCCACCGCGCCGACTACCTCAACGCCGACGACGACACCGAAGCCGGCCTGCCCGACCTCCTCGGCCGCTCTCTGCGCACCACCCGCCGCCCCGACATCCTCAAGATCGCGGCCACCCTCAAGACCCTCGGCCGCACGGGACTCGGCACCCTCGTCGACCAGGTCTGCGACCTCGCCCACGAGTTCGCCGCACTCATCGACGCCCACCCCGGCTTCGAGCTGTACGACCACCCCACCATCAGCACGGTCCTGTTCCGGCCCACCCACGCCGCCGACGACACCGTCGCCGCCCTACGACGAACACTCCTGCACGACGGCCGGGCCGTCCTCGGCCGCGCCACCCTCGACGGCCGGCTCTGGCTCAAGACCACCCTGCTCAACCCTCACACCCGGCCCGGCGACCTCACCGCCCTCCTCACACTCGTGGAACACGCGAACACCGCCGCCGCGGACCTCCCCGAAGGACACACCCCGACATGAGCACGCCCCCACCCACCCCGCACCCCGCACCCGAAGCCCCCCGCGACGTCGTCGGCGTGGGCATCGGCCCCGCCAACCTCTCCCTCGCCGCCCTCGCCCACCCCCTCACCGAACTCGACGCCGTCTTCTACGAACAACGCCCCCGCTTCGACTGGCACCCCGGCCAGCTCATCGAGGGCACCACCCTCCAGGTCCCCTTCCTCGCCGACCTCGTGACCCTCGCCGACCCCGCCAGCCCCTGGTCGTTCCTCAACTACCTCAAGGCCCAAGACCGGCTCTTCCCCTTCTACTTCGCCGAACGGTTCCACATCCAGCGCGCCGAGTACGACGCCTACTGCCGCTGGGTCAGCGACAACCTCCCCGGCCTCCACTTCGGCCACCAGGTCGACTCCGTCCGGTGGAACCCCGAACACGACCTCTTCGAGGTCGACTTCACCCGCCTCGACACCGACGGCGACACGGCACTCGGCCGCACCTACACCCGCAACGTCGTCCTCGGCGTCGGCACCGAACCCTTCGTACCCGAACCCCTCAAGCCACTCGCCGAAGCCCCCGGCGTCCCCGTCCTCCACGCCGCCGACTACCTGGACGCCCGCGACCACCTCCTCACCGCCGGACACGTCACCGTCATCGGCGCCGGCCAGTCCGGCGCCGAGATCTTCCTCGACCTGCTGCGCCACCGGCCCGCCGGCCGCGAACGCCTCCACTGGCTGGGCCGCACCGAGGCGTTCGCCCCCATGGAGTACTCCAAGCTGGGCCTGGAACACTTCACCCCCGACTACACCCACTACTTCCACGCCCTCGCCGAAACCACCCGCGACCGGCTCGTCGCCGGCCAGTGGCGCCTCCACAAGGGCATCGGCACCGACACCATCGCCGCCATCCACGACGAGCTCTACCGCCGCACCCTCGACGGAGGCTGGCCCGACACCGTCCTCACCCCCGGCGTCCACGTCCGCACCGCCGGCCGCCTCGCCACCACCAAGGTCGAACTCCACCTCGAACACACCGAGCAGGGCACCCGCTCGCGCCTCACCACCGACGCCGTCGTCCTCGCCACCGGCTACCGCGAACGCCCCCTCGACCGCCTCCTCGCCGGCCTCGACCCCTACATCCGCCGCGACAGCCACGACCGCCCCAAGGTCGACGCACACTTCCGCATGGTCCTCGACCCGTCGGTCACCGCCTCCGGCTGCCACCTCCACGTCCAGAACGCCGAACTCCACACCCACGGCGTCGGCACCCCCGACCTGGGCCTCGCCGCCTGGCGCAGCGCCACCATCCTCAACACCCTCACCGGCAAGGAGCCCTACCCCCTGCCCAGCCGCACCGCCTTCACCACCTTCGGCCTCGAACCCCGGCCCCACATCCCCCACGCCCGGGACGAGAAGAGCACGGGCCCCCTGACCCCGCTGGCCGACGTGCGCTGACCGCCACCGGCACGGCCACCGCACACACGCCGACGGCGCCGACGCACCCACCGGGCGCCGACGCCGTCGACCTGTCACTCCCGCCAGGCGGGAACCGGACCCGCCAGGCGGGAACCGCACCCTAGAAGACCGGCGTACCGTTCCGCGTCAGCACCCAGTCCACCGACGCGAACGCCGCCGGGTCGATCGACCCCTTCGCCTTCACCCACGCGATCATCGTGTTGCGGATCTCGTCCGAGTTCGACCACAGCACCGGCGCCGCCGCCACATGCGGGAAGTTGCCGCCGCCGTTGGCCCGGTAGTTGTTCACCGCGAACACGAACTTCCGGTCGTCCGCCAGCGGCGCACCCTCGAACCGCACGTTCCTGATCCGCGAACCCGCCGGCTGCGCGATGTCGATCTCGTACGACAGACCACTCACCGCGTCGTAGTTGTAGTCCGGCGTACCGTTCGCGTTCGTCAGCTTCGCCGGGTCCACCACCGCGTCCGGCCCCGTCTGCACGAAATAGTTCGCCGAGAACTCCAGATACGCCTTCATCTGCGCACCTGTCATCAGACGCGCCTCCAGCGTGTTCTCGAAGACGTACAGACCCGCGACATCACGGATCGTGACGTTCCCCGCCGGGATCACCGCGCTACGGGAGAACGCGGCGGCCTGCGACAGCACCGGCAGCGACGCGTACTCCGACGACGCCAGCGCCTGCCTCACCGTGTCCGCCTGAATGTGGTTGATCAGATCGATGATCGGGACGTCCTTGTACGGCGCCTCCACCGACGTCATCTCCGCGGCGTTCGTACCGATCACCTGGTTGACGTACGTCACGACCTTCGCGTGCTCGTCCGACAACAGCCTCACGATCTTCGGGTCCTCCTCCACCGCGTTGGAGTTGAGAACCTTCGAGCCGACCTTCTCGACCTTCCAGCAGCCCCGGCTCCACACCATCTCGAAGTCGAACAGCGTCAGCCGCTGACCCCACTTGAGCGGCTCCGACAGCACCACCTGCTTGCCGGTCTTCCTGTTGGTGACGAAGTACTCCGGGATCTCCGTGTGCGCGTGCCCCACCAGGATCGCGTCGATCCCCGGCACCTGCTCCGCCACCAGCCCCGCCGCGTTCTCCACGTACGGCAGCTGGTCACCGTACGACGACGTCCCCGACGAACCGCTGTGCGCCGACACGATGACGACGTCCGCGCCCATCGACCGGAGCTTCGGCACCCACTTCGCCGCCTGCTCCTCCAGACCCGGGAACGTCATCTTCCCCTGCACGTTCGCCTTGTCCCAGATCGCGATCCCCGGGTTCGTCAGACCCAGCACCGCCACCTTCACATCACGCCCGAACGGCGTCCGCAGCCGGTGCATGCTGAACGGCGGGAACGCCGGACGCAACGTCTTCGCGTCCAGCGCGTTCGCACCCAGCAGCGGGAAACGACACTGCTCCTGGAACTTCCGCAGCACCGGAATGCCGTAGTTGAACTCATGGTTCCCGAGCGCCGCCGCGTCGTAGTCGATCGCGTTCATGGCCTGCGCCATCGGGTGGACCGGACCACCCTTGGCCGTGATCGGGTCCACCTTCGCGTAGTAGTACGACAACTGCGTGCCCTGAATGGTGTCACCGGCGTCGATGAGGAGCGTATTGCCGCGCCCCTTCTCCTTGCGGACCTGGTTCACCAGAGTCGAGATCTTCGCGAGGCCGACATCGTTGTGCGCCTTGTCGTCGAACTCCTTGTCCGTGAAGTAGTCCCAGTTGAAGACGTTGCCGTGCAGGTCCGTCGTCCCCATCACGGTGAACCGGTACCGCTTCGGGGTCTTCTCCCTCCCGCCGGTCGCCTCGGCCGCCTGCGCGCTCGGCGCCAGAGCCGAACCGGCGATGGCCACGCCGGCACCGGTCACGGCTGACTTCTTCAGGAACTTCCGGCGGTTCAAGGCCATATCGGTACTCCTCGGGAGGAACGGGATCTCGACGCGCGTAGAACAGCGAACAAGAAAAAAGGCCACACGCGACAACGCGCGTAGATTCTGACCCGTACATTCCACACGGCAACAGACCCCCCAGGTTGCGATCTGATGACCGGCACCCCACAGCACCCCACCCCAACCGGACCCCCGGTGACAGAGTGGGACGTATGACCGACACCCCCGCACCCCACCCCACCGCCGCCCCCTACGGCACCCCCGACGCCCCCCGCCTCGCCGTCCGCGGCGAAGCCCACCTGGTCGTCGACCCCGAGATCGCCCGCATCGGCATCACCGTCACCGCCCGCGGCAAGGACCGCCGCACCGCCCTCGACGACCTCACCCGCCGCAACACCACCGCCCTCGACCTCGTCAGAAGCTACGGCGACGCCGTCGAACGCCTGCAGACCGGCACCTTCTCCCTCACCCCCGAACTCAAGGAGAAAGGCCGCGGCGAACGCGTCCACGCCTACCACGGACGCATCCACCTCACCGCCGACCTCACCGACTTCACCGCCCTCGGCGAACTCACCACCCAGCTCGCCGACCTCGACCTCACCCACGTCGACGGCCCCACCTGGACCCTCCGCCCCGACTCACCCGCCCACCGCCAAGCCCGCCGACAAGCCGTCCACGAAGCCGTCCGACGCGCCCGCGAATACGCCGAAGCACTCGGCACCACCCTCGCCGCCCTCGTCGAACTCGCCGACCTCGGCACCGAAACCCCCGAACCCCTCCACCCCGCCGCCCACACCCGCACCCTCACCCACCCCAAGACGGACGCCGCCCCAGCCCCCCTCGACCTCGAACCCGAACGCCAGCACATCCACGCCCAGGTCGACGCCCGCTTCACCCTGCACCCACCCACCCTGTGAACACCCCCGCCACGCCCGCCCACACGGCCCCACCACATAACGACAACAAGCCGAACCCCCCATGACGCCTTGTCAAATACCTTTCAACCACAAGCCGTTGAGTCGTCACGTGCCTCCACATGCCTACCAGCGGGTAAGCCCTAGGGTCGAACCATGCGCCGAGCAAAGATCGTCTGCACCCTCGGGCCCGCCACCCACGCGTACGACCAGATCAAGGCACTGGTCGACGCCGGAATGGACGTCGCCCGCCTCAACCTCAGCCACGGCGACCACGCCGACCACGAGGAGCGCTACCGCCACGTCCGCAAGGCCGCCGACGAGACCGGCCGCAGCATCGGCCTCCTCGCCGACCTCCAGGGCCCGAAGATCCGCCTCGGCCGCTTCACCGAAGGCCCCGTACTCCTCGAACGCGGCGACACCTTCACCCTCACCGCCGAACCCGGCACCCAGGGCACCCACGAGATCTGCGGCACCACCCACGCCGGCCTCCCCGCCGACGTCACCCCCGGCGAACACATCCTCATCGACGACGGCAAAGTGACCCTCCACGTCACCGCCGTCGACGGGCCCCGCATCCACACCGAGGTCATCGAAGGCGGCATCGTCTCCGACCACAAGGGACTCAACCTCCCCGGCGCCGCCCTCTCCGTCCCCACCCTCACCGCCAAGGACGAGCACGACCTCCGCTGGGCCCTGCGCACCGGCTTCGACCTCATCGCCCTGTCCTTCGTCAGATCCGGCAGGGACATCGACGCCGTCCACCGCATCATGGACGAGGAAGGCCGCCGCGTCCCCGTCATCGCCAAGATCGAGAAACCCCAGGCCGTCGACGCCCTCGACGACATCGTCGCCACCTTCGACGGCATCATGGTCGCGCGCGGCGACCTCGGCGTCGAAATGCCCCTCGAACAGGTCCCCCTCGTCCAGAAGCGCGCCATCGCCCTCGCCCGACGCAACGCCAAACCAGTCATCGTCGCCACCCAGATGCTCGACTCGATGATCCACCACCCCCGCCCCACCCGCGCAGAGGCCAGCGACGTCGCCAACGCCGTCCTCGACGGCACCGACGCCGTGATGCTCTCCGGCGAGACCAGCATCGGCAAACACCCCGCCGAAACCGTCCGCACCATGAGCCGCATCATCGCCGCCGCCGAGGAGGACACGCTCGCCCACGGCCTCCCACCCCTCACCGAGCACAACAAACCCCGCACCCAGGGCGGCGCCGTCGCCCGCGCCGCCGCCGAGATCGGCGACTTCCTCGGCGCCCGCTTCCTCGTGGCCTTCAGCCAGTCCGGCGACACCGCCCGCCGCCTGTCCCGCTACCGCTCCCCGATCCCCCTCCTCGCCTTCACCCCCGACCCCGCCACCCGCTCCCAACTCAGCCTCACCTGGGGCGTCGAGACGTACCTCGGACCACACGTCGACTCCACGGACGCGATGACCGCCCAGGCCGACGAACTCCTGCTGCGCCACGCCCGCTGCGCCAAGGGAGACACCGTCGTCATCACCGCCGGCTCCCCACCGGGCGTCGCGGGCACCACGAACCTGGTCCACGTCCACCACATCGCCGAGGACGACGCGTCGGAGCGGTAGGGGCCCGGGGCGGTCAGTGCTTGGGTCCGACGTGGGCGTCCATCAGAGCGACGGAGGCCTTGCGGGCGACGGAGATGTTGAAAGGGTTGCCGTGGCGCGTGCACTGCGTCCACTCCAGGCCCAGCTTGTCGAGGGTGTCGGTGTAGAGCCGCCGGATGTCGTCCGACCTGTTGGTGAAGAAGTACCGGGGATACTCGTAGCGCTTGCGCTCACCACCGACGACGCGGGTGGTCCAGTTGGTGATGCGACACCCGTCGGAGTGGACAAGCCCACGCACGAACTCCCAGGGATGGGCATCGACGATGTCCTGCTGCCAGGCCGCGAGCACGATCGCACGCTCGTGCTTCCTGCCGGGGCCGTGCTGGGGGAAGAGGCACCAGAGGTGCCTGGAGTAGAGCTTCACCTCTCGACAGCCCTTGCGCCTGACTCTGCATACGGAGTTGCCCGGAAAGACTGAGCGCATGGCCCTCTCACACTCATCCATGAGCCCTGGATACGCCTCATCGCAGGTGACCGACAGGCTGGGTGTCCGCATCGATCGATTCTGGATGATGTGCCCGTCGCCGAGGTAGAGGCCGAGTAAGTAGGCGTATGACGACGGGTGCAGCTCACCGTCGCAACGTGGGCAAGGCGGTTGAGAGCGGCCTGGGCACTCGCCGCGCTTGGCGCGATCCATGTGCTTCCAGTAGCTGATCGTGCCCAGGGGAATGTTGAGTTGCCGGGCAACGTCGGCGTTCTTCGACCCGCCCCTCAGAAGCGTAAGCGCCCGCTGTCGTACTTCTGTGCCGTGAAAGTTCATGCGGCTACTCTGTGTCACTGATCGCAACGGGTGCAGCAAAAAAGCGGATGTTCACGAGAATGTGGACATCCGCTTCTGATCGGTGACCTTGGAATCGAAGGAAAAGTGCCCCGGGTCGGACTCGAACCGACACTGTATGGGTTTTGAATCCATTGCCTGCTGCCAATTGGGCTACCGGGGCCCGGTGAATCGAAGGTTTACCTCGACCCGCTGCCAGACCACCTTACCGCAGCTAGGTACCCTCTTGTCAGCAGTACCCCTGCCCTGAACAAGGAGCCCACGTGACCGCCCCCGAGTCGCCCCAGCCCCTCGACGCGCCCGACGACGACAAGTCGCACGTGCCTCCGCTCACGACCCGTGTCGTCATCGCCGAGGACGAGGCACTGATCCGCCTCGACCTCAAGGAGATGCTCGAAGAGGAGGGCTACTCCGTCGTGGGCGAGGCCGGTGACGGAGAGCAGGCCATCGAGTTGGCCCGGGAGCACCAGCCGGACCTGGTGATCCTGGACGTGAAGATGCCGAAGATGGACGGTATCTCGGCCGCTGAGAAGATCGCCGAGGAGCGTATCGCCCCGGTGCTGATGCTGACCGCGTTCTCGCAGCGTGACCTGGTGGAGCGGGCGCGGGACGCCGGTGCGATGGCGTACCTGGTGAAGCCGTTCAGCAAGAGTGATGTCGTGCCGGCGATCGAGATGGCGGTGTCGCGGTTCACGGAGCTGAAGGAGTTGGAGAAGGAGGTCGCGGACCTCACGCTGCGGCTGGAGACCCGCAAGCTGGTGGATCGGGCGAAGTCGATCCTGCAGACGGAGTACGGGTTGACGGAGCCGGCGGCGTTCCGGTGGATCCAGAAGACGTCGATGGATCGCCGGATGTCGATGCAGCAGGTCGCGGAGGCGGTCATTCAGGACGCCGACGAGAAGAAGGCGGCGAAGGGCTGACCGAGGTCCCGCGTCGTCGTAGGTGCGAGGAGGCCCGCACCCCCTGGAGCAGGGGGTGCGGGCCTCCTCGTGTGCTGGTCTGCCGGGCTAGTCCTCGCCGAGGTATGCCTTGCGGACCGATTCGTCGTGCAGCAGGTCGGAGCCCGAGCCGGAGAGGACGATCTTGCCGATCTCCATGACGTGTCCCTGGTCGGCGAGGGAGAGCGCCGCCTGGGCGTTCTGCTCGACGAGCAGGATGGTGGTGCCCTGGGACTTCAGCTCGGCGATCGTCGCCATGATCTTCTGCATCATGATCGGGGAGAGGCCCATGGAGGGTTCGTCGAGCATGAGCAGTTTCGGCTGGGACATGAGTGCGCGGCCCATGGCGAGCATCTGCTGTTCGCCGCCGGAGAGGGTGCCGGCGGCCTGCTTGCGACGTTCGCCCAGGATGGGGAAGAGGTCGTAGGCGCGCTGGATGTCCTTTTCGATGCCGGGCTTGTCGCTGCGCAGGAAGGCGCCGAGGCGGAGGTTGTCCTCGATGCTCATGCGCGGGAAGATGTGCCGTCCCTCGGGGGAGTGGGCGAGTCCCAGCGAGACGATGTCGTGTGCGGGGACCTTCTTCAGCGACTTGCCGTTGAACTTGATCTGGCCGCCGACGGGCTTGAGGAGGCCGGAGAGGGTGCGGAGTGTCGTGGTCTTGCCGGCGCCGTTGGTGCCGACGAGGGTGACGACTTCGCCTGCGTTGACCTTGAAGGAGATGCCTTTGACGGCTTCGATCTTGCCGTAGGCGACCCGGAGGTCCTCGACTTCGAGCAGTGCGGTCATCGGTCGTTCTCCTTGCCGGGCGCGGCGTCGGTGGCGGCGTCGGCGTGTGCTTCGGCGGCTTCGACTTCGGCGACTTCGTCCTTGCCGGGCGCGTCTTCGAAGGGTTCGCCGAGGTAGGCGGCGACGACGCGTTCGTCTCCCTGGACGGTGGCGCTGTCGCCCTCGACGAGTTTTTCGCCCTGGACGAGGACGGCGACGCGGTCGCAGAGGTTGAAGATGAACCGCATGTCGTGCTCGATGACGAGTACGGCGATGCCCTTGTCGCGGATGGCGAAGACGAGTTCTTCGGTGGCGCGGGTCTCCTGGGGGTTCATGCCGGCTGTGGGCTCGTCGAGGAGCAGGAGGCCGGGTTCGCTGGCGAGGGCGCGTGCGATTTCCAGCTTGCGTTGTTCGCCGTAGGGGAGGTTGCGGGCGAGGTGGTCGGCTTTGTTCTCCAGGCCGACGAATTCCAGGAGTTCCATGGCGCGTTCGCGGGACTTGGCTTCGGCCTTGTGGAAGCTGGGCAGGCGCAGGACGGCTGACCAGAAGCCTTCCTTGGTGCGGGTGTGGCGGCCGACGAGGACGTTCTCCAGGACCGTCATGTTCGCGAACAGGCGGATGTTCTGGAAGGTGCGGGCGATGCCGGCGGCGGTGACCTTGAAGGACTTGGGTGGGAGGACGGTGCCCTTGTAGCGGACTTCGCCCTCGGTGGGGATGTACAGGCCGGTGAGGCAGTTGAAGAAGGTCGTCTTGCCGGCGCCGTTGGGGCCGATGAGTCCGACGATTTCGCCGGCGTTGACGGTGAAGTCGACGTTGCGTACGGCGGTGAGGCCGCCGAAGCGCATGGTGACGCCGCGTGCGTCGAGGACGGTCTCGCCCGTGGTGCTGGGGGTGATGGTGTCAGTCGTCATGGTGGTGTCAGGCCCCCGTCTTGGTGAGCACTGTGGGCGGTTCCGCGTCTTCGTGGAACTCGAGCTGGCGGCGCCGGTTGGGGATCAGTCCCTCCGGGCGGAAGCGCATCAGCAGGATGAGTGCGAGGCCGAAGGCGAGGAGCTGGTAGTCGCCGAGGAACTGGAGTTTGTTGGGGATGAGGAACAGCAGGGCTGCGCCGATGAGGGGTCCGCTGATGGTGCCCATGCCGCCGAGGACGACGGCGGCGAGCAGGAAGGCGGAGTTGGGGGGGATCACACCGGCGAAGAGGTACTGCTCGGGTGTCACGGTGTAGGTGACGTGGGCCTGGACGGTTCCGGCGAGGCCGGCGAGGGAGGCGCCGACGGCGAAGGCGATGAGCTTGACGCGGAAGCCGTTGATGCCCATGGCGAGCGCGGCGGTCTCGTCCTCGCGGATGGCGACCCAGGCGCGGCCGATGCGGGAGTCACCGCTGCGCCGGAAGACGAGCACGACGACGGCGGTGATGAGCAGCATCAGGAAGAAGTAGTTGGCGAAGCGGCCGATGGTGAAGCCGCCGATGGTGTGCTGGAGGCCGAAGTCGAATCCGAGGATGTTGAGGTTCGGGATCGAGGAGATGCCGTTGGAGCCGTTGGTGAGGTCGGGTCCGGAGGTGCCGTCGAGGTTGTTGGCGGTGATGCGGAAGATCTCACCGAAGCCGAGGGTCACGATGGCGAGGTAGTCGCCGCGCAGTCGCAGGGTCGGGGCGCCGATGAGGACGCCGAAGACGAGGGAGGCGAGGGCGCCGACGAGGACGGCGGCCCAGAAGGGGAAGTGCACGTCGAAGGGTGAGCTGGGGGAGCCGGAGACCAGGGCGGCGGCGTAGGCGCCGACGCCGAGGAAGGCGACGTAGCCGAGGTCGAGGAGGCCGGCGAGGCCGACGACGATGTTGAGGCCGAGGGCGACGGTGGCGAAGATCAGGATGTAGACGCCGATGGTCGCGTACTGGTCGTCGGTCTGGGTGAAGGGGAACATCGCTGCGGCGACGAAGGCGCCGCAGATGGTGATGTTCTGGTGTCGGGCGGTGATCTGGGAGGCCTGGGCGATGAGGCCGGCCTTGTTGAGGGCGGCGAAGCCGAAGCCGGCGGTGATCAGGAAGCCGATGAACAGTTCGTCGTACTCGGTGCCGATGCCGTAGGTGAAGACGGTGAGGCCGAATGCGAGGACGGCGACGATGATCAGGATCTCGACGTAGGAGGGGAGCGTGCCGAGGCGGCGGGGGGTGCCGGTGGCGAAGGCCGCCTTGACGGTGGCCCATTTGTCGGCTGCCTGGTGCTTGAAGAGTTCCCAGCCGGTGTCGTCGGGGTCGTGCGGGTCGGGCGCGGGGCGCTCGAAGGGCAGGGCCAGGGCGCCGATGAGGGCGGCGAGGCTGGCGAGGGCGACGAGGTAGCCGCCGGGTTCGAGGTTGACGAGGCCGCCGAGGTCGACGCTGATGGCGAGGACGGTGTACCAGCTGGTGGCGAAGGTGGCGAGGGTGGCGAGCTTGATGGCGGGGTCGGCGCCGGCGGGGACGAGCCAGCCGAGGCCCTTGACGCCGTAGCGGGCCAGGCAGAGGAGGGTGGCCAGGGCGCCGCCGATGAGGACGAGGACCTGCAGGCCGCCGGGGTAGCCGTAGACGGTGAGGTCGCCGGGGAAGGCGGAGGTCCAGGTCCAGGCGAGGAAGGTGGAGAGGATGGTGAGGACGCTGCCGCCGAGGGCGAGCGCGAGACCGGTGGCCTCGGGGAGGCCGATGAGGCCGGTGGGCTTGCCGGAGGAGGGTGTGGGGGTTTCGGGTGCGGTGGTCTGTGTGGTCATCGGTGTCACGCCCTGTCCGCGACGCGCTCGCCGAGCAGACCTTGTGGCCTGAACAGCAGTACGAGGATGAGGAGTACGAAGGCCCAGACGTCGGCCCAGGACTGGCTGCCGAACTTGTCCATGCCGGGGATGTCGGCGATGTAGGCGGTGGCCAGGGTTTCGGCGATGCCGAGGACCACGCCGCCGATCATGGCTCCGTAGATGTTGCCGATGCCGCCGAGGACGGCTGCGGTGAAGGCCTTCAGGCCGAGGATGAAGCCCATGCGGAAGTCGATCTGGCCGTACTTCAGGCCGTAGGCGACGCCGCCGACCGCGGCGAAGATCGCGCCGAGGGCGAAGGCGACCACGATGATGCGGTCGGTGTTGATGCCCATGAGTTTGGCGGTGTCCGGGTCCTGCGCGGTGGCCTGCATGCCGCGGCCGGTGCGGGTCTTCATGACGAAGTAGGCGAGGACGGCCATGCTGATGGGGGCCGCGATCAGGAGGAAGACGTCACCGGTCTGGATGGTGACGCTGCCGATCTCGAAGGGGCCGCCGGGGATCTCGGGGAAGGTCCGGGCGGACTTGGCCTCGGGGTACCAGGCCCACACCGCCTGCTGCAGGGCGAGGGAGAGGCCGATGGCGGTGATGAGGGGGGCGAGGCGTGGGGCGCCGCGAAGGGGCCGGTAGGCGAATCGTTCCGCTCCCACGGCGATGGTGGTGGACACCAGGGCGGCGCCGATGAGCATGAGCGGAAGGGCGATCCACATGGAGGTGCCGTCGGGCAGGACGTACACGTAGATCGTCAGAGCGCCGAACGCTCCGGTCATGAAGATCTCGCCGTGGGCGAAGTTGATGAGCTGGACGATGCCATAGACCATTGTGTAGCCGATGGCGACCAGCCCGTACATGGATCCCAGTAGCAGGCCGTTGACCAGCTGCTGCGGCAGTTCGTTCACCGCATGTCCTCCGAGAGGTTTCGGATGTTTCGACGGGGGGGCTGGATGCGAGTCCGCGCGGGGCGCCAGTGGAACAGCGCCCCGCGCGGCTCAGGAGTGGTGCGGTGGTGGATCAGCCGGTGTAGGTACCGGACTTGACCGCCTTCCAGGCACCGTTCTCGACGGCGTAGACGGTGAGCTGCTTGTTGGTGGCGTCACCGTACTCGTCGAAGGAGACCTTGCCGGTCACCCCGTCGAACGAGACGTTCTGCATCGCGGCCGTGACCTTGGCGCGGGCGTCGCTGGGGAGCTTGCCGTCGTTGTCCTCGACGACCTTCTTCACGGCTTCGATGATCGCCCAGGCGGAGTCGTAGGAGTAGCCGCCGTAGGCCTCGAAGGCCTCCTTGTAGCCCGCGGCCTTGTAGTTGGCCACGAACTCCTTGGCCGAGGGGAGTTCCTCGACCGGGGCGCCGACCGAGGTGGCCAGGTCGCCGGTGCCGCTGGCGCCGGCCAGCTTGATGAAGTCGGCGCTGTAGATGCCGTCGCCGCCGACCACGGGGATCTTGGCGCCGGCGGCCTTGATCTGCTTGCTGAGCGGGCCGGCCTGCGGGTACTCGCCGCCGTAGTAGACGACGTCCGCGCCGGAGTTCTTCACCTTGGTGGCGATCGCGGAGAAGTCCTTGGTGTCGGGGTTGATGTGCTCGGTGCCGGCGATCTTGCCGCCGAGCTTCTTGAACTCCTCGGTGAAGGTGGCGGCCAGGCCGGCGCCGTAGGTCTTCTTGTCGTCGATGACGAAGACCTTCTTCTTCTTGGCGTCGTTGAAGACGTACTGCGCGGCGAACGGGCCCTGGATGGCGTCCGTGGTCGCGGTGCGGAAGTACGACTTGTACGGGCGGGTCTTGGTCTTCTGCCAGTCCGTGCCCTGGGTCAGGGCCGGGTTGGTGTTGGCCGGGGAGACCTCGACGAGCTTGGCGTCGTCGAAGACCTTCTGCATCGACTCGGCGACCGAGGAGTTCAGCGGGCCGACGACGCCGAGGACGTCCTTGTTGGCGACGAACTTGGTGGCGTTCTGCTGGCCCGAGGAGGGCTGCGCCTGGTCGTCGAGGGCCTCGACCTTGAAGGTCACGCCGTCGACGGTCTTCTCCTTGTTGGCCGTCTTGGCTGCCAGGTCTACGGAGTTCTTGATACCGAGACCCAGGGCGGACAGGTCGCCGGTCAGCGGTGCGTCGACACCGATGACGACAGTGGTGCCGCCACCGCTTCCTTCGGAGTCCGAGCCGGCGCTGTCGTCGCGCGAGCCGCAGGCGGTGAGGGTGAGAGCTCCCGCCGCCAGCGCGGCGGTGATGGCGATGAGCGAGCGTTGACGCACGATCAGTCCTTTCCGTGGCACGGCCCCTCCTGGTTGAGCGGGCCGAGTCGAGCGCTGGGACGAAAATGACTTCGAATCCGGTGGCGCGGTGACTGGGCGTGACTCTAAGCGTGTGATGGGAACGTGGAGGAGGGTCTGACGGAGGCTGTGACGCTCTTGTTATGACACGACGTAATGCAGAGCGGTACTCCGTGGGTGGATGCGAGGAATTAGGGCCGATTCGCCCTGTCCACATAGTGAGAAGCCGCAGGAAGTGTGCTGGCGTTTCCAGGAGTGTTCTTGAGTTTAGGTCATGACGCCGTGTCGTTGCTGCATGCGACCTCAACCGCTTCGGAGAGGTCGTGGGCATAGCCTCCGCCGAGGATGAAACTGTGGTCTTCCATTGCGCGCTTATTACGCAGAGTTACGTCCAGGAAAGGAAGTCCGGCATTCTTGGGGACTCTTCCGCAATCCGTCACCCGCAGGGTGATCACGACGGTGCGGGCGCCGTCGGCCGGGCCCCGGAAGGGCGGGCGCGGCCTGGACGAGAGGGCGAGGCCGGGGAGCGGCTGGGCGATCCGGGTCACGGTGACCGGGGGCCCGTCGCGGGTGGTGACCGCGATGCCGAAGCTGAAGGCCCCCGCCGGGAGGCCGGCGGGCGGGGTCCGGGGCCCGAGGTAGGTGAACTCCACCGCCTGGGACGGGTACGGCGGCGGGGCCGGGGGCTCCGGCCGGGGACGGGTCGCGTACAGGAGGCCGCCCGCGAGGACCAGGGCGACCGCGCCGGCGGCGAGCGCGGCGCGGCGGTGCCGGGCGTACAGCGGGGCGAGACGTCCCCGCGGTGGCGTGGCGTGCCCGTCGGGGGCGTCCTCGACGTGGGTCCCCTCGCCCGGTTCGACGGGCCCGATGCCACTCAACTCCACGGCCCCTCGGTCGGGTTGCCGTCCTGGTACAGCCGCGCGCAGCGTGTGCGCGCCTCCACGTCGACGAGCCGCTCGGCGGCCCTTCGGCCGACGCGCTCCCGCTCGGCGCGGGCGGCGTCGACGACCTCGCGCAGGATGTCGTACTGCCCGTTCGACATCCCCATGGACTGGTAGTCGCCGTAGCCGTCGCCGTCCAGTGCCTCCCGCGACCAGTGGGAGACGATCCGCGCGCACAGCTCCTCGGGCGGTGTGGCCGCCGGCGACGGCGACGCCGGGCCGTCGGCCGCCGGTCCGCCCGGTCCGCTGTCTTCCTGCGACCCGCCGCACCCGGTGACCAGGACGCCGATCAGCAGCGCCGGTGCCAGGGCCGCCCCCCACCCGAGGGCTCTTCCCGTTCCCATGACCCGAAAGCTAGACCCGCTCGCCCGCCGCCCGCCAGCGTCCGGTGCCGGCGGGCCGGCCGACGGGTCAGCCCTCCGTGGCCCGCTGGGCGTCGGCCGGCAGGACGTCGCGCAGCAGACAGGTCAGCCGGGCCGTGCACACCCGCTTGCCCGCCTCGTCGCTGATGACGATCTCGTACGTGGCGGTCGAGCGGCCCCGGTGCACGGGGGTGGCCACGCCGGTGACCAGCCCGGACCGTACGCCGCGGTGGTGGGTGCAGTTCAGGTCGACGCCCACCGCGATCTTGGAGCTGCCCGCGTGCAGCATGGAGCCGACCGAGCCGAGGGTCTCCGCGAGCACCGCGGACGCCCCGCCGTGCAGCAGCCCGTACGGCTGGGTGTTGCCCTCGACCGGCATGGTGCCGACGACGCGGTCCGCTGAGGCCTCCACGATCTGCACACCCATGCGGGTGCCCAGGTGCCCCGCGGAGAACATCGCGACCAGGTCGACGCCGAGTGCCGCGTACTCGTCGATGACCTCTTGCGGGAACGTGGCGTGGTGCTGCTCGCCCATGGTGCTCCGTTCGTCGTCGACCGCCGCGGGCCGGCGGCGGTCGTATACCGGCCTGACTCGCTGAGCGAACGCTCAGTCGGTGGCCGATTGTTCCAGACGGACCACGACGGACTTGCTGGCCGGGGTGTTGCTGGTGTCCGCGGTGGCGTCCAGCGGCACCAGGACGTTGGTCTCCGGGTAGTAGGCGGCGGCGCAGCCGCGCGCCGTCGGATAGTGCACGACGCGGAAACCGGGCGCCCGGCGCTCGACACCGTCCTTCCACTCGCTCACCAGGTCCACGTAGGAACCGTCGGCGACCTTCAGCGCGGCCGCGTCCTCGGGGTGGACCAGGACGACCCGGCGGCCGCCCGTGATGCCCCGGTAGCGGTCGTCCAGGCCGTAGATCGTGGTGTTGTACTGGTCGTGCGAGCGCAGCGTCTGCAGCAGCAGGCGCCCCTCGGGCAGCTCCGGGAACTCCACCGGGGCGGCGGTGAAGTTGGCCTTGCCGGTGGCCGTGGGGAAGCGGCGCTCGTCGCGCGGGGCGTGCGGCAGCGCGAAGCCGTTCGGGTCGGCCACGCGCGCGTTGAAGTCCTCGAAACCGGGCACCACGCGTGCGATGCGGTCGCGGATCGTCGCGTAGTCCTTCTCGAACTCCTCCCACGGCGTGCGGCTGTCCTCGCCGAGGACCCGGCGGGCGAGGCGGCACACGATGGCCGGCTCGGACAGCAGGTGCCGGCTCGCGGGCTCCAGACGGCCGCGGGAGGCGTGGACCATGCCCATGGAGTCCTCGACGGTGACGAACTGCTCGCCGCCGCCCTGCAGATCACGCTCGGTGCGGCCCAGGGTGGGCAGGATCAGCGCCCGCGCGCCGGTGACCGCGTGCGAGCGGTTCAGCTTCGTCGACACGTGCACCGTCAGACGGGCGCGGCGCATCGCCGCCTCCGTGACCTCCGTGTCGGGGGACGCCGACACGAAGTTGCCGCCCATCGCGAAGAACACCTTCGCCTTGTCGTCGCGCATGGCCCGGATGGCCCGCACGACGTCGTAGCCGTGCTCGCGGGGCGGCGCGAAGCCGAACTCCTTCTCGAGCGCGTCCAGGAACGCGGGGGCGGGCCGCTCGAAGATGCCCATCGTGCGGTCGCCCTGCACGTTGGAGTGGCCGCGCACCGGGCACACGCCCGCGCCGGGACGGCCGATGTTGCCGCGCAGCAGCAGGAAGTTGACGACCTCGCGGATGGTGGGCACCGCGTGCTTGTGCTGGGTCAGGCCCATGGCCCAGCAGACGATCGTCCGCTTCGAGGCGAGGACCATGCGCAGCGCCTCGTCGATCTGCTCACGCGTCAGACCGGTCGCGGTGAGCGTCTCCTCCCAGTCGGCGTCGCGGGCCGCAGCCGCGAACTCCTCGAAGCCGTGCGTGTGCTCGCGCACGAACTCCTCGTCGACCGCGCCCTCGGTCTCCAGGATCAGCTTGTTGAGCAGCCGGAACAGGGCCTGGTCGCCGCCGATGCGGATCTGCAGGAACAGATCGGTGAGGGCGGCGCCCTTGAGCATGCCCTGCGGGGTCTGCGGGTTCTTGAACCGCTCCAGACCCGCCTCGGGCAGCGGGTTGACCGTGATGATCCGCGCGCCGCCCGCCTTCGCCTTCTCCAGGGCCGACAGCATGCGCGGGTGGTTGGTGCCCGGGTTCTGCCCGGCGACGACGATCAGGTCCGCCTGGTACAGGTCCTCCAGCAGGACACTGCCCTTGCCGATGCCGATCGTCTCGGACAGCGCGGAGCCCGACGACTCGTGGCACATGTTGGAACAGTCCGGCAGGTTGTTCGTGCCGAACTCGCGGGCGAACAGCTGGTACAGGAACGCGGCCTCGTTGCTGGTGCGCCCGGAGGTGTAGAAGAGGGCCTCGTCGGGGGAGTCGAGGGCGTTCAGCTCCTCGGCGACGATGTCGAAGGCCCGCTCCCAGGACACCGGCTCGTACCGGTCGCCGCCCTCGGGCAGGTACACGGGGTGGGTGAGCCGGCCCTGCTGGCCCAGCCAGTAGCCGCTGCGGGTGGCCAGGTCCGCCACGGTGTGCGCGGCGAAGAACTCCGGGGTGACCCGGCGCAGGGTGGCCTCCTCGGCGACCGCCTTCGCGCCGTTCTCGCAGAACTCCGCCGTGTGCCGGTGCTCGGGCTCCGGCCAGGCGCAGCCGGGGCAGTCGAAGCCGTCCTTCTGGTTGACCCGCAGCAGCGTCAGGGCGGTCCGCCGCACCCCCATCTGCTGCTGCGCGATCCGCAGGGTGTGCCCGATCGCGGGGAGCCCCGCCGCCGCGTGCTTCGGCTGCGCGACCTGCGGCGCGTCCTGAACCGGATCACTCTTGGGCGCCTTGCCGGCCATCGCTGCTCCCCATTCGCGTGCGTGTGCGTGTTCGGGCGTGAGGTACGGCTTCGATCCTCGCACGTGTCAGTGGCCGCGATCGAGATCGGTGCACGAGGACGGTCCGCCGTGACCGGGGACGGCGACGGGTGCGGGCACGGGTCCGCGTCGATGCCCGCCCATGGGGGCGGCGGGCGGCGGGCGTGGTCCGAGTGTCAGTGGCACGTGGCAGGATCGGGTGCGTGGCAGAGACAGCATCGAAGAAGACCGACACGACCACCGGCGGCAGCCGTCCCCGGCTCATGCTCATGGACGGGCATTCGCTGGCCTACCGCGCGTTCTTCGCGCTCCCCGCGGAGAACTTCACGACCGCGACGGGCCAGCCGACGAACGCGATCTACGGCTTCGCGTCGATGCTGGCGAACACGCTGCGCGACGAGGCGCCCACCCACTTCGCGGTGGCGTTCGACGTCTCCCGCAAGACCTGGCGCTCCGAGGAGTTCACCGAGTACAAGGCGAACCGCTCGAAGACCCCCGACGAGTTCAAGGGGCAGGTCGAGCTGATCGGCGAGCTGCTCGACGCCATGCACGCCGTGCGTTTCGCCGTCGACGGCTTCGAGGCCGACGACATCATCGCCACCCTCGCCACCCAGGCCGAGGCGGAGGGCTTCGAGGTCCTCGTCGTCACCGGCGACCGGGACTCCTTCCAGCTGGTCTCCGAGCACACCACCGTGCTCTACCCGACGAAGGGCGTCTCGGAGCTGACCCGGTTCACCCCGGAGAAGGTGTTCGAGAAGTACGGCCTGACCCCCGCCCAGTACCCGGACTTCGCGGCCCTGCGCGGTGACCCGTCGGACAACCTGCCCGGCATCCCCGGTGTCGGCGAGAAGACCGCCGCGAAGTGGATCAACCAGTTCGGTTCGTTCGCGGAGCTGGTGGAGCGCGTCGACGAGGTCAAGGGCAAGGCCGGGCAGAACCTCCGCGACCACCTGGAGGCCGTCAAGCTCAACCGCCGCCTCACCGAGATGGTGCGCACGGTCGACCTGCCCCGCACGGTCACCGAACTGGAGCGGGCCCCGTACGACCGCAAGGCCGTCGCGATGGTCCTGGACACCCTGGAGATCCGCAACCCGTCGCTGCGCGAGCGGCTGCTGGCCGTCGATCCGGGGGCGGAGGAGGCCGACGCCGGGCCGCAGCCCGCCGCGGGCGTCGCCGTGGACGGCACGGTCCTCGGCTCCGGCGAGCTGACCGGCTGGCTCACCGAGCACGGCGGGCAGCCCCTCGGGGTCGCCACCGTCGACACCTGGGCGCTCGGCACCGGCTCGGTCACCGAGATCGCGCTCGCCGCCGCGGGCGGGGCGGCCGCCTGGTTCGACCCGACCCAGCTCGACCAGAGCGACGAGACCACGTGGGTGGCCTGGCTCGCCGACCCCGCGAAGCCCAAGGTGTTCCACAACGCCAAGGGCGCGATGCGGGTCTTCGCCGAGCACGGCTGGACCGTCGAAGGCGTCACCATGGACACCGCCCTCGCCGCCTACCTGGTCAAGCCGGGCCGCCGCTCCTTCGACCTGGACGCGCTGTCCCTGGAGTACCTCGGTCGGGAGCTGGCCCCCGCCGCCACCGCCGACGGCCAGCTGGCCTTCGGCGCGGACGACGGCGCCGAGGCCGAGGCCCTCATGGTGCAGGCCCGCGCCATCCTCGACCTGGGCGAGGCGTTCGGGCAGCGCCTGGAGGAGGTCGGCGCCGCCGAGCTGCTGCGGGACGTGGAACTGCCGACGTCCGCGCTGCTGGCCCGCATGGAGCGCCACGGCATCGCCGCGGACCGCGCCCACCTCGAAGCCATGGAGCAGATGTTCGCCGGAGCCGTGCAGCAGGCGGTGAAGGAGGCGCACGCGGCGGCCGGGCACGAGTTCAACCTCGGCTCGCCCAAGCAGCTCCAGGAGGTCCTCTTCGGCGAGCTGGCCCTGCCCAAGACCAAGCGCACCAAGACGGGGTACACCACCGACGCGGACGCCCTCGCCTGGCTGGCCACCCAGACCGACAACGAACTGCCGGTCATCATGCTCCGCCACCGCGAGCAGGCGAAGCTCCGGGTCACCGTCGAGGGCCTGATCAAGACCATCGCGACGGACGGCCGCATCCACACCACCTTCAACCAGACCGTCGCCGCCACGGGCCGCCTCTCCTCGGTCGACCCGAACCTGCAGAACATCCCGGTCCGCACCGACGAGGGCCGGGCCATCCGCCGCGGCTTCGTCGTCGGCGAGGGCTTCGAGTCGCTGATGACGGCCGACTACAGCCAGATCGAGCTGCGTGTGATGGCGCACCTCTCCGAGGACGAGGGCCTCATCGAGGCGTTCACCTCCGGCGAGGACCTCCACACCACGGCCGCCGCGCAGGTGTTCGGGGTCGAGCCCGGCGCGGTCGACGCGGAGATGCGCCGCAAGATCAAGGCGATGTCGTACGGCCTGGCGTACGGCCTGTCGGCGTTCGGCCTGTCCCAGCAGCTGAACATCGACGCGGGGGAGGCCCGCGCCCTGATGGACGCGTACTTCGAGCGCTTCGGCGGGGTGCGGGACTATCTGCGCCGCGCGGTCGACGAGGCGCGCGCGACGGGGTACACGGCGACGCTCTTCGGCCGCCGCCGCTATCTGCCCGACCTCAACAGCGACAACCGGCAGCGCCGTGAGGCGGCCGAGCGGATGGCGCTGAACGCGCCGATCCAGGGCACCGCCGCGGACATCGTCAAGATCGCCATGCTGAACGTGGGCCGCGCCCTGGAGGACGCCGGCCTCACCTCGCGGATGCTCCTCCAGGTCCACGACGAAATCGTCCTGGAGATCGCCCCCGGCGAGGGCGCCCGCGTCGAGGAGCTCGTCCGCCACGAGATGTCCACCGCGGTCCACCTCCGCGCCCCCCTGGATGTCTCCGTGGGCCACGGCCCGGACTGGGAGTCGGCGGCTCACTGACGCCCCAGGTGTACTGAACCGTGAGGTCGGGGGCCCGGCCGGACACCGGGCCCCTCCTCAGGGGGGCGGCGTTTCTCCGCCGTCGTCGTCACCCGGCTGGACCCCGTCGGGGGGCCCGGCGGGGAGGCGGGGCGTCAGGATGCCCGCATGGGCATACGCACGCTCCGCCGCCGTACCGCGACAGCTGCCGGCCGCCTGCCACAGGCGCTCACCCGCCTCTCCAGGGCGCAGCCCCCCTTCCCGTGGTCGCCCCACCGCCGCTGGGCGCACACACTGATCCCCTGGCGGCTCACCCACCCCCTGCCGGCCCTGCTGGGTCACGTCCCGCCGTACGCCCCCGGCGCGGCCCGGCCCCGTGTCCCCCGCGGAGCCCCCGCGCGCCGCCCCGTGCTCAGTGGCGGACCGAGCTGTCCACCTCCGCTTCGGCTGCGGTCACCGCAGCGGGAGCCGGACGCCAGATCCTGACGCCCACGCCGTACAGCAGCACGCCCAGCATCAGCCCGGCCCCGGCCCCGAAGCACACCGTCGGGATCACCTCGTACGGCTTGGCGACCGAACCCCAGTACGCCCACCAGCGGGCCACCCGCTGCACCGCCGCGATCAGCGCGCACCCCCCGATCACGACGCCCGCCACCCACCGGTCGGCCGGCGAGAGCACCGGCACACCCGTGGGCTCGACCCTCGGCTGCCGGCGCAGCGCCAGCGTCAGGAACACGGCGATCACCACCGCCGCGACCGCCGAACCGCCGTACTGGAGGTACCAGTACAGCGGTGACCCCGCGATCTCCTCGCCCAGTACCGGCAGCAGCCGCATCCCCCACCGGTCGAGGTGCGTGAACGCGTCCCAGACGACATGGGTGAGCGCGCCGAGCACGGCGGAGACGTACCACCACAGCACCAGCGGCGGACTCACCCGCCGTACCCCCGCCCCGCACCGCACCAGCGAGGCCACCCGCGCCCGCCGCCGCCTCGGCAGCAGCGCGACGAGCGGTTCACGGAGCACCAGCCACACCCCCACCGACGCCCAGGTGAGCAGCACGTCGACGGTGAAGACCCCGGTGAAGGAGTGCGTGACGTCGCCGAATTCCATCGCCCCGGGCAGCGCACTCGCCGCGTAATAGGTCAGATCGGGTGCGAACGAACCGGCGACGAGCACCGACGGCACGAGTCGTCCCCGCGCGCTGCCGTCGCCGCGCAACGCGGGCAGCACGGCGGCCGCATGGCTCAGTGTGAAAGGCAAGTCGTCCCCCTGGAGCGGATCGTGTGGCGTCGTGTGCGACGGGCCCGCGCGGCGGACCTCCGTCGCGGCCGGCCGGCCCGTGATCGCCTGCGCCAGTATGCGCGACGCCCGCCGACCCCGGCGTGCGCCCGCGTGACAGCGAACCGACAGGGGCAACCGGCGGAAACCGGGCACGAACGGGTGTCCGGGCGACGGAAGTTGTCGTAGGGTCGCCTGGGCCGTCGCGTCGACGCGTGCGGGGGCCACCGGAGATCCGGACAGCGAAACGCGGGAACAGGGCAACCAAATCCGGAACTCCGGAGTCGGTGTAGCAGAACGGGAAAGCTGATCCGGAAGAAGAACCGGAGAAGCCTCCCGAGACAGTGTCAAAAAGGCAGAACGCCAAAGCGATCGACCACCGGGGAGGGTTCACTCAATGGCGGCGCAGTTCGGATTGAGGCTCCGCAAGGGGGCGGCCACCACCGCCCTGGCCGCGGCCACGGTAGCGGCACTGGCCGCGTCCCAGGCCCCGGGAGTGACCACCGACAGCGCCGGGAGACAGACCACCGGGTCTCCCTCGCCCGAGACGACCACCTACTCCGAGGACACCGCGTCGGGTGACGGGCGCTACTACACGGACCTCCCGCCCCTCGACAGCCCCAACCCCTCACCCGGCACGGGCGGCGGCTCGACCACGGCCGGCGGTGGCGAGCGCGGCATCCCCGCGACCGTCCTCGACGCCTACAAGAAGGCCGAGGCGTCCCTGCGCGACTCCAAGCCCGGCTGCAACCTGCCCTGGCAACTGCTCGCCGCCATCGGCAAGGTCGAGTCCGGCCAGGCCCGCGGCGGCCGCGTGGACGCGAGCGGCACGACGATAGGCAAGATCCTCGGCCCCCAGCTCAACGGCAACGGCTTCGCGAACATCACCGACACCGACGACGGCGCGTACGACGACGACGTCAAGCACGACCGGGCGGTCGGCCCCATGCAGTTCATCCCCTCCACCTGGGAGTGGGCGGGCCGCGACGGCAACGGCGACGGCGCCAAGGACCCCAACAACATCTACGACGCCGCCCTGGCCGCGGGCCACTACCTGTGCCGCTTCGACTGGGACCTGTCCGACAGCGCGAACCTGCGCAGCGCGATCCTCAGCTACAACAACTCGACGGCCTACTACAACACCGTCATGTCGTGGCTGGAGTACTACCGCAAGGGCACCCACGAGATCCCCGACGGCACCGGCTCGCTGCCCCGCACCCCCAGCGACAACGGGGGCGCAGCCACCGGGAGCGGGAGCACCGGCGACAAGGGCGGCTCGGGTGGCGCGACGCCCAGCCCCAGCCCGACCCCGCCGGCCAAGGACAAGCCCGGTGGTGGCACGCCCGGCGGCGGCTCCACACCCAAGCCGCCGACCCCGCCCACTCCGCCGACCAAGCCGCCCACCAAAACCGACACGGTGCACCACCTGGAGGCCGCCGGTCCGGCGAAGCTCACCGCGACGGCCGGCGACACCTTCACCGACCGGATCGCCGCCCGTACGGAGACCAAGGCGGGCAAGGCCGTCGCGAAGGTCCGGGTCCGCTTCACCGTCGTCGGCGACACCGACACCACCTTCACCGGCGGTGAGAAGGTCGCCACGGTCGTCACGGACAGCACCGGCAAGGCCACCGCCCCCAGCCTCGTGGCCGGTGAGAGGACCGGCGCCGTCACCGTCCGCGCCACCGTCGTGGGCCGTACCGTGGCCGCCCTCGACTACACGGCCACCGTCACCGCACGCCGGGCCGACACCGTCGCCCGCACCACGGCCACCGAACTGACCTGCGTCGTGAACGGCGAGTTCGCCGAACAGGTCGCGGTGAAGGCCACCTACAAGGGGGCGGTCGCCGGCAAGGTCGCCGTCACGGCCACCCTCGTCACGTCGTCCACCGACGCCGCCGAGAACGACAAGGGCCCCTACTTCAAGAACCCCGCCGACGGCAAGCCGCAGCGCACCCTGACGGGCCTGCAGACCGACAAGGACGGCCTGCTCACCCTGCCGAAGCTGTACGCGGACGACGCCACCGGCACCTTCCTGCTCCGCATCGAGACCGAGGGCGGCGCGACCCTCACCGTCGAGCTGACGGTGGAGGCCGCCCCGGTGGAGGCGACCCCCACGGAGTCCGCCTCCCCGAGCGCCGACGCCGCGCGGTAACCACCGCGCACCCACCGCGCACCCGCCACGACGGCGCCCCTCCTCCGCAGGGGCGCCGTCGTTGTGTGTGCAACGTGTTCTCATCTCGCCCGGCCGTTGCTACGGTGCCGGACCTGACGATGTATCAGTTCCCGCCGCCGGCGGGCTCACCGGTCGGGAGGTCCGCATGCGTGCCCTGATCGCCGCCGTGACCGGTCTCGCCCTGGCGTTCGCGCTGGTCCTCGCGCTCACCGAGCTGGGCACGCCGACGGGGGAGACGTCCCCGAAACCCCTGCTGACGACGGTGCCCCCGCATCCGTAGCCGGACGGCCGACGCCAGGCCGCACATCCACAACCGCCCGGGAGGGAGGCCGAGATGCACCGCAGGGCCGCTCTGATCCTGCTCGCGCTCGCCGTGTTCTTCGCCGCGCTGTCCCCGCTGACCCGCTGGTACGCCTTCCCGCGCCTGGCCAAGATCCCCGCCGACCAGTACCAGGACATGGTCCTCGTCGCGAAGGACGCCACCCTCCTCGACTACGGCACCATGACCGAACGCGAGGTCCCCGAGGTCACCATCGTGCAGACCCTCAAGGGCAACGTGGAGGCCTCGGAGAAGATCGAGCGGACGACGGACCGCGACGTGGTCGTCTGGGACGGCCTGTCCTACGTCCAGGGCCCCGACGGGGAGATGGTCTCCAAGATCCCCGAGCGCTACATCTTCGACGCCCACACCCAGGAACCCGTCCACGCCCGGGGCGAGATGGTCGACGGCGACCCCGTCCGCCGCGAGGGCCTGGAGTTCAAGTGGCCCTTCCTCACCGAACCCCGCGACTACGCGTACTTCGACGCCCAGGCCCGCATCACCGCCCCCATCCACTACAAGGGCACCCGGGACTTCCGCGGCGTGGAGGTCTACTACTTCGAGCAGACCATCCCCTGGACCGAGGTCCCCTTCCCCCGCACCATGCCCGTCGAGGGCATCACCCGGGAGACGGTCGCGAAGACCGGCACGACCCGCTGGTACACCACGGTCCGCAAGTTCTGGGTCGAGCCGGTCACCGGGGCCCCCGTGTACGGCGAGGAGATCCACAAGGAGGAACTCCGCGGCGGCACCCTCCTCGGCGACCGCGAGAAGGTGACCGCGTTCGCCGGCCACGTGAAGATGCGCGAGGACTACATCGACCACACCGTCGACCTCGTCAGCTCCCAGCGCGTCGTCGTCCTCCTCATGACCTCCTACCTGCCCTGGGGCTTCCTCGGCCTGGGCGTCCTCCTCCTGGCCCTCGCGCTCTGCGTGGAGGCCCGCGGCCGAGCGGCGGACGGGCCCGGCACCGGGGAAGCGGTCACCTCCGAGCCGGTCACCGCCTGAGCCGCGCGTTGGTGAACCGGGTCGGCTCGGCCGCCGCCGGGTCCTGTGGCCACGGATGCTTCGGATACCGGCCGCGCAGCTCCGCCCGCACGGCCCGGTACCCGTCCCTCCAGAACGAGGCCAGATCTGCGGTCACGGCGGCGGGCCGCCCGGCCGGCGACAGCAGATGCACGAGCACCGGCACCCCGGCGAGCACCGGCGACTCCTGGAGCCCGAACATCTCCTGCAGTTTCACCGCCAGCACCGGCTGCTCGGGCCGCGTGTAGTCGACGCGCACCCGCGACCCGCTCGGCACCTCGATCCGCTCGGGCGCCAGCTCGTCCAGCCGTACGGCGTCCCCGGTCGCCCATGGCAGCAGCCGCCGCAGCGCCTCCCCGGCGTCGATCCGCCCGAGATCCGCCCGCCGCCGGGCACGGCTCAGCTCGGGCTCCAGCCAGTCGTCCACGCGCGCGTGGAGCGCGTCGTCGCGGACATCGGGCCAGGGCTCACCGAGACGCGCGTGCAGGAAGGCGAGCCGCTGCCGCAGCGACACGGCGCCCTCCGGCCACCGCAGCAGCCCCAGCCCCTCGGTCCGCAGCCCCTCCAGCAGCGCCGCCCGTACGAGCCCGGGCCCCGGTTCCCGGAGCGGCCGTACCGCCAACTCCACCGCCCCGAGCCGCTCCACCCGCCGCGCCACGACGTCCCCGTCGTGCCAGCGGACCTCCTCGGCCTCGCCGTACAGTGCGGCGGCCGCCGACCGCGCCACCTCCTCGTCGACGACGGCCCCGAGCCGCACACGCGCGTGCCCGGCACCCACCGGCCGGTCCGCCACGGCCACGGCCAGCCACGGGGCGTTCCGCAACCCGGATCCCTCCCCGACCTGCGCCCGGGTCCCGTTGACCATCAGATGGGCCCCCTGCACCGCCTTCGCGACCCGCTCGGGGAACGCCGACGCCACCACCGTCCCCACGAGCCGCTCGTCCGAGTCGGCGGGGCGCTGGTCCCGGTCGTCGGCGGACCGCGCGGGACGGCCGTCGGCGGGCGGACGGGACGCGGACGCCTCCCGGGCCGGGGGCGGCGCCGCGGCCGCCCGCAGCCGCCGTACCTCCGCGCGCCAGCGGCCGGCGTAGGCGTCACCCCCGCGCCGGGCCGCCCGCAGCGCCGCCGACAGGTCGTCGCCGTACTCCCGCGGCGGCTCCTCGCTCAGCAGCGCCACGACCTCCGCGGCCCGGTCCGCCCCCACCAGGGGCGCCACGTCCAGCAGGGCCCGACCCAACCGGGGATGCAGACCCAGCCGCGCCAGGCGCGCACCGCGCGACGTCGCTCGCCCGGCGGCGTCCACCGCGCCGATCGCCGACAGCACCTCCCGCGCCGCCGCCATCGCCCCGCCCGGCGGCGGGTCCAGCAGCGCGAGACCGGAAGCCTCCGGATCGCCCCAGCAGGCCGTCTGGAGGGCGAACGCCGTGAGGTCGGCCACCTTGATCTCCGGCGCCGGGAACCGGGGCAGCCGGCCGTCCTCGGCCTCCGCCCAGCACCGGTACACCGTCCCCGGCGCCTCACGCCCGGCGCGCCCCGCCCGCTGCCGCCCCGCCGCCTGCGACGCCCGCACGGTCGTCAGGGCGCTCAGCCCGCGCGCGTGGTCCACCCGCGGCTCCCGGGCCAGCCCGGAGTCGACGACCACCCGGACCCCCGGAACCGTCAGCGACGACTCCGCCACCGCCGTCGCCAGCACCACCCGCCGCCGCTCCCGGCCGCCGGCCAGCACCGCGTCCTGCACGGCGGCCGGCGCCCGCCCGTGCACCTGGAGGACGTCGACGCCGTCCAGACCGCCCAGCAATCCCGCCACCCGCGCGATCTCGCCCACGCCCGGCAGGAAGCACAGCACGTCCCCCGACCGCTCGGCGAGCGCCCGCCGCACCACCGCGGCCACATGCGCCAGCAGCGCCGGATCGACCCGCGTCCCGTGCGGCGGCCGCACCGGACGCGACGGCGGCGCCCACACCACCTCGACGGGATACGACACCCCTCGCGCCGCGACGACCGGCGCGCCGCCCAGCAGCCCCGCCCAGCCCTCCGCGTCCGTCGTCGCCGACGCCGCCACCAGCCGCAGCTCGGGCCGCAGCGCCTCCCGCACGTCCAGCAGGAACGCCGCCACCGTGTCCGCGTCCAGATGCCGCTCGTGGCACTCGTCGAGCACCACCACGTCGACCCCGGCGAGTTCCTGGTCCCGCTGCAACCGCTGCAGCAGCACACCGGTCGTGACGACCTCCACGCGCGTGTGCCGCCCCACGACCCGCTCGCCGCGCACCGTGTGGCCGACGCTCCCGCCGGGCTCCTCGCCGAGCAGCCACGCCATCCGCCGCGCCGCCGCCCGCGCGGCGATCCGCCGGGGCTCGGCGACGACCACCCGCCGCGCCGGACCCCCGCCCAGCAGCCCGGCCAGCGCCAGCGGCACCAGCGTCGTCTTGCCGGTGCCGGGCGGCGCGACGAGAACGGCGGCGCCGCGCCCCTCCAGGGCGTCGTTCAGACCGGGCAGGGCACCGCGCACGGGCAGCGCGTCCAGAGCGTCGTAACGGATCACGCCCTTCAGTGTCGTACGTCCGGGACGGCACCCCACGCGCGCGTACGCCGACCTCCGCGCGGCTCACCCGCCCCGCGCGGGAGCCGACGTGGCTTCCGTGTGCCTCAGTCCCGCCCGCACACGAAGATCGCGGTGCCCGGGATCAGGTTCCCGCGCAGCGGCGACCAGCCGCCCCACTCCGAGCTGTTCCAGGCCGGCCACTCCGGCTCGACCAGGTCGACCAGACGGAAGCCCGCCGCGACGATGTCCCGCACCCGGTCGCCGAGCGTCCTGTGGTGCTCCACGTACACGGCCCGCCCCTCCTCGTCCTGCTCGACGTAGGGCGTGCGGTCGAAGTACGACGCGGAGACCGACAGACCCTCCGGACCGGGCTCGTCCGGGAACGCCCAGCGGATCGGATGGGTCACCGAGAACACGAAGCGGCCCCCGGGCCGCAGGACCCGGCGGACCTCCCGCAGCACCCGCACCGGGTCCGCGACGAAGGGCAGCGCCCCGTACGCCGAGCACGCCAGGTCGAAGGAGGCGTCCGCGAAGGGCAGGTCGCCCGCGTCGGCGCACACGAGGGGGAACGCCCCGCCGATCCGCAGCGCGTGCTGGAGCTGGCGGTGCGAGAGGTCCAGGGCTACGGGCCGGGCGCCCTGCGCGGCGAGCCAGCGGGAGCACTGCGCGGCCCCCGCGCCGATCTCCAGGACGTCCTGGCCCTTCAGCTCCTCCGGCGGCCCGAGCAGCTCCGCCTCGATCTCGTCGAGCCCTTCAGGGCCCCAGACGAACCGGTCGTCCCCGAGGAACGTGCCGTGCTCCACCTGGTAGTCGTCCGCGTTCCGGTCCCACCAGCCCCGGTTGGCGCGGGAACTCTCGGCCACCCCGGCCTCGCGCCGGGTGGCCTCGGGCTCGTCGGCGTCGGGCGGGCCGACGGCCTCGGGGGCGGTGGAGATCTCGTGGACATCGCGCTCTTGGATGATCGGCTCCCTCGTCGTACTCTTCCGTAACCCGAGTGGCGCGACGGCCTCAGAATCGCGTCACGGAAGGTGTGTCCCAGGCCTGCGTGGCCTCTTGGGACGCGATGTGTGCCGGGTATGCGGCGTTCCGCCCCGGGTGGTGCGCCTTCGCGCATTGACCCTGCCTGGCTGCCCCCGTATGCTACAAGTTGCGCTGCGGGCCTGCGCACCTCAGACGTAGCAGGCTGCGCTCGCATCTGTTGTATGTCCCCTCGGTTGTCGAGGCGCCACCAGCGGTTTTGTGTGGCGCTTCCTTGGCTGTCCGGCTTCTTCAGAGCGAAACGGGCTCCCGGCGTAAGCAGTACCTACGACTTCAATGTCCGTACCGGAGCCCTTTCCCACATGACGAGCAGCACCGAGACCACCGCCACCACCCCGCAGGTAGCGGTCAACGACATCGGTAACGAGGAAGCCTTCCTCGCCGCGATCGACGAGACGATCAAGTACTTCAACGACGGCGACATCGTCGACGGCGTCATCGTGAAGGTCGACCGGGACGAGGTCCTGCTCGACATCGGTTACAAGACCGAAGGCGTTATCCCGAGCCGCGAGCTCTCGATCAAGCACGACGTCGACCCCAACGAGGTCGTCGCCGTCGGTGACGAGATCGAGGCCCTCGTCCTCCAGAAGGAGGACAAGGAAGGCCGCCTGATCCTCTCGAAGAAGCGCGCCCAGTACGAGCGTGCCTGGGGCACCATCGAGAAGATCAAGGAAGAGGACGGGATCGTCACCGGTACCGTCATCGAGGTCGTCAAGGGTGGTCTCATCCTCGACATCGGCCTCCGCGGCTTCCTCCCGGCCTCTCTCGTCGAGATGCGCCGCGTCCGCGACCTCCAGCCCTACGTGGGCAAGGAGCTCGAGGCCAAGATCATCGAGCTGGACAAGAACCGCAACAACGTGGTCCTGTCCCGCCGCGCCTGGCTGGAGCAGACCCAGTCCGAGGTCCGCCAGACGTTCCTCACGACCCTCCAGAAGGGTCAGGTCCGCTCCGGTGTGGTCTCCTCGATCGTCAACTTCGGTGCCTTCGTGGACCTGGGTGGCGTCGACGGTCTGGTCCACGTCTCCGAGCTGTCCTGGAAGCACATCGACCACCCCTCCGAGGTCGTCGAGGTCGGCCAGGAGGTCACGGTCGAGGTCCTCGACGTCGACATGGACCGCGAGCGCGTCTCCCTGTCGCTGAAGGCGACCCAGGAAGACCCGTGGCAGCAGTTCGCCCGCACCCACCAGATCGGCCAGGTCGTGCCCGGCAAGGTCACGAAGCTGGTTCCGTTCGGCGCGTTCGTCCGTGTGGACGAGGGCATCGAGGGTCTGGTCCACATCTCCGAGCTGGCCGAGCGCCACGTGGAGATCCCGGAGCAGGTCGTCCAGGTCAACGACGAGATCTTCGTCAAGGTCATCGACATCGACCTCGAGCGCCGTCGCATCAGCCTCTCGCTGAAGCAGGCCAACGAGTCCTTCGGTGCCGACCCGGCCTCGGTCGAGTTCGACCCGACCCTGTACGGCATGGCCGCGTCGTACGACGACCAGGGCAACTACATCTACCCCGAGGGCTTCGACCCCGAGACCAACGACTGGCTCGAGGGCTACGAGAAGCAGCGCGAGGAGTGGGAGCGCCAGTACGCCGAGGCGCAGAACCGCTTCGAGCAGCACCAGCAGCAGGTCATCAAGAGCCGCGAGGCCGACGCTGCCGCTGCCGCCGAGGGTGGCGACGCCGCCGGTGCGGCTCCGGCCGCGGGTGGCGGTTCGTACTCCTCCGAGGGTGCGGACACCTCCGGTGCGCTGGCCTCGGACGAGGCGCTCGCCGCTCTGCGCGAGAAGCTCGCCGGCGGCCAGAGCTGACCGCTCGCCGCTGAGGCACTGCCGACAACACGCCGGGCCCGCATCCCCCTCGGGGGGTGCGGGCCCGACGTGTGTGCGAACCGCACTTCTTCAGGAACTCCGGGAATGCCGTGCCCCCGTACGGCGTTGGGACGTACGAACACGAGGAGGAGCGGTCACAGTGCTTGATCCGCAGGGTTTGTACGCATGGGAGCCGAAGGGCCTGGCAGTCGTCGACATGGCGCTGGCCCAGGAGTCGGCGGGCCTTGTCATGCTCTACCACTTCGACGGATACATCGACGCGGGCGAGACCGGCGACCAGATCGTCGACCGGCTCCTCGGCTCGCTGCCCCACCAGGTCGTCGCCCGCTTCGACCACGACCGCCTCGTGGACTACCGGGCGCGGCGCCCGCTGCTGACGTTCAAGCGGGACCGCTGGACCGACTACGAGGAGCCGAGCCTGGACGTGCGACTCGTCCAGGACGCCACGGGCGCCCCGTTCCTGCTGCTGTCCGGCCCCGAGCCCGACGTCGAGTGGGAGCGTTTCGCGAAGGCCGTCCAGCAGATCGTGGAACGGCTCGGCGTCCGCCTCTCGGTGAACTTCCACGGCATCCCCATGGGCGTGCCCCACACCCGCCCCGTCGGCCTCACCCCGCACGGCAACCGGGCCGAACTGGTCCCCGGGCACCGCAGCCCCTTCGAGGAGGCCCAGGTCCCCGGCAGCGCCGAGTCCCTAGTGGAGTACCGCCTCATGGAGGCCGGGCACGACGTGCTGGGCGTCGCCGCGCACGTCCCGCACTACATCGCCCGCTCGCCGTACCCGGACGCCGCCCTCACCGTCCTGGAGGCCGTCACCTCCGCCACCGGACTGGTCCTGCCGAGCGTCGCGCACGCCCTGCGCACGGAGGCCCACCGCACGCAGAACGAGATCGACCGGCAGATCCGCGAGGGCGACGACGAGCTGGTCGCCCTCGTCCAGGGCCTTGAGCACCAGTACGACGCCGCCGCCGGGGCCGAGACCCGCGGCAACATGCTCGCCGAGCCCGTCGACATCCCCTCCGCCGACGAGATCGGCCTGGAGTTCGAGAAGTTCCTGGCGGAGCGAGAGGGCGAGGGCTGACGCGCCCGCCGTCCCGACGACCGTGGGAGGCCCGCGCGGACGGGGCCTCCCACCACGCTGTGCGGGGCCTTCGCCCACCCCCTAAGCTGCCGGGCATGCTGAAAGTGGGCCTGACCGGCGGTATCGGCGCCGGCAAGAGCGAGGTGTCCCGGCTGCTCGTGGAGCACGGGGCCGTGCTGATCGACGCGGACCGGATCGCGCGCGAGGTCGTCGCCCCCGGTACCCCCGGCCTCGCGGCGGTCGTGGACGCCTTCGGGGCGGACGTGCTCACACCGGACGGCAGCCTGGACCGCCCCAAGCTGGGCTCCCTGGTGTTCGCCGACCCGGACAAGCTCGCCGCGCTCAACGCCATCGTGCACCCGCTCGTCGGCGCCCGCTCCCGGCAACTGGAACAGGAGGCCGCGCCCGACGCGGTCGTCGTCCACGACGTCCCGCTCCTCGCCGAGAACGGCCTCGCCCCCCTGTACGACCTGGTCGTCGTCGTGGACGCGCCCCCGCGGACCCAGCTCGACCGCCTCGTCCGGCTGCGCGGCATGACGGAGGAGGACGCCCGCGCGCGGATGGCCGCCCAGGCCACACGCGACCAGCGCCTGGAGATCGCCGACATCGTCATCGACAACGACGTCCCCCTCGACGACCTGCGGCGACGCGTCCGGGACGTCTGGGCCGACCTGGAGGGCAGGGCGCACCGGCCGCCGGAGCGATCCGAACAGGTGCAGGAATAGCGCGCCCCCGGGGTGCGTTGAACCGTGCCAGCAAGGGAAGGACTCAGCCGTGCCCGAGACCAGCGGTTCCACCGGACGTACCCCGGAGACGCACGTCATCGACTTCCGCGCGGCCGAGCGGCTCCTCACCGCGAACGACCCGCAGGGTGCCGTCAAGCTGCTCGACCGGGTCATCGCCGAACACCCGGAGAACACGGCGGCCCGTCTGCTGCGCGCCCGTGCCTTCTTCGCCGCCGCCCAACTGCGTCCGGCCGAACTGGAGTTCACGATCGTCCTGGAGCGTGAGCCGGACAACGCGTACGCGCACTACGCGCTCGCCCGCACCTACCAGCGGCAGGCCCGACCCGACCAGGCCAAACGCCACTTCCGGCTGGCCGCGGCGCTCGACCCGAACCCGCGGTACCTGGAAGCCGCCCGGTTCGACTCCTGACGGCCGCCGCCCTCCCCGCACCGCGGATCTTGGGAGTGCGGCCCCGTGCTCCCGTAGGGCGGTCCCGGAAGGCGCCGCGCCCCTACGGGTGGCGTGGGTCCGGCGGCTGGTAGGGAGGGACGTCGCGGCCCGGCTGGTAGTGCGCGCCCTCATGCATGTGGTGCACGATCACCATGGCGTCGACGGTGGCGACCAGGAACACCGCACCGCAGACGGCCGCCCAGCCGGGCCGGCCCACGAGTGCGAACACCGCGGTCCCGAAGGCCGCCCAGATCGCTCCCCACGCGCTCAGCCAGAGCCGCATCCGCAGCGGACTGCGCGCCGTCGTCGGTTCACTGCCCGTACGCATAGGAACCACCGCTCCCGCTCACTCGGTCGTCCTTCTCGCCCTGCCGGCGCTTCTGCCCCCGGTACGCCCTCCTGGTCACGCGCGTCCTGTTGGTCCTGTTCGTCATTCTCGTCCTACTGGGAAACGTACTCTTCGACTCGTGCGTTCTCCAGGAGACGGTGTGGAGCGACGGGGGAGGCCGAAGGTGCTGTGGGACGCGGTGCGGGCGGACGGCAGGCTCGTCGGGTGGCTCGAGGAGCTGCGGGAGGGCGACGAGGAGGGGGCGGCCGCGCCCCGGGTCCCGCTGCCCGACGCCGAGGAGTTCCTGGACGTCCTGCAGGACCTGGCCGTGCCGTACGAGGACGTCAACGACCTGCTCGCGCTGCGTCGGACGCTGCTGGAGGACGAGGAGGCGACCGCGCTCCTCGGGCGGTGCTTCCGGGGGGTCGTACGGGACATGGGGAAGATCGGCAAAGGGCTGGGACTGCGGCCGTTTCCCCTGGAGTCCGGTCCGCTGGGCCGCTACTTCCCCGTGTACGTCTTCGTCGCCGCCCTGCCCCACGTGCGCGCGTACCACCGTGAGCGGGGCATCCCCGAGGACGTCTCCCGGCGCACCCTCGCGGACCTGGGCCGGGGCCTCGTCCTGCACCGCCGGAGGTACGGGGTGGGCGGGCTCGTGGCGCCCGGCTGGTTCTCGCTGCACTTCCACGGGGAGCTGTTCCAGCTCGGGCGGCTGCAGTTCCAGCGGACCCGGCTGGGCGGCCGGGAGGGCGTCGCGCTCGCGGCGGCCGGCCTGCCGCTGCGGCCCGGCGACCACTGCCTCGACCTGCACATACCCGACTACGCCGGGCCTCTGACGCCGGAGGCGTGCGACCGGTCGCTGGCGCTCGCCCGGGAGTTCTTCCCGCGGTACTTCCCGACGGAGCGCTACACCGCCGCCTGCTGCCACTCGTGGCTCCTCGACCCGCAGCTGAAGCGGTACCTGCCCGCGGACTCCAACATCGTCCGCTTCCAGGAGCGGTTCGACATCTCCAGCGGGAACGGCGAACCGGAGGACGCCCTGCCGCTCCGTTTCGTGTTCGGCGACCCGGACCTGCCGGTGGAGACACTGCCGCGCAGGACACGTCTCGAACGGGTCGTCGCGGACCATCTGCGGGCCGGGGGGCACTGGTACAGCGGACACGGCTGGTTCAGGTTCACCCCATCGGGTGAGGGATGAGCGGAACGGGCCGCGGCCGCACGGCCGTTGGACGGATATGAGCATCCAGACGCGTGAGGGATCTCAGGGGACCGGGCCGGGGGCGATCACCCCGGACGGCTGCGCGCGCTGATGGTGGGCGCGTTCATCACCCAGGTCGCCGTCTTCGACGGGGAGTACGCGGCGACCCCGCTGATCCTGATGGTTCCGTTGCTCGTCATCGCCTGGGCACGACGGGAGGACGTGGCCGGACTGAAGCGGCTGCTGCGACGGGCGGCGTGATCGCCGGGCCGCGGCGCGCCGCGCAGGGCCGTGCAGGGCCGTGCGGCAGGACCTGCGCACGGTCGGAGAAGGGCAGCGGCGAGGGGCCCTCGCAGTGCTCTGGGAGCGCCTCGCTCCTGCCTGGCGACGGGCTCGTCGCCCGGCGCCAGCATGCGGACTCGATGGTGCGGCCGCGGAGGGACGGAGACGGGCGGTCCTTGCCGCTCGGGTGGTGCCGCCCGGGGCGTCGCTCGGCTGCCGTCAGGGGTCGCGGCGGGTGCGGGCGGCGTTCGCGGAGTCGGCGAGCCCGCGAAGACGTTCGAGGTCCCGGCGGTCGCGCTTGGTGGGGCGGCCGGCGCCCCGGTCGCGGATGCCGGCGGGGGCGACGGCCTCGCGGGGCGGGGGCGGCGGGGAGTTGTCCACGTAGCACTCGGCGGCGACAGGCGCGCCGACCCGCTTGCGGATCAGACGCTTGACCACCACGATCCGCTCGTGCCCACCGGCCTGGCGGAGCCGTACCTCGTCGCCGACGCGCACCGCGTACGCGGGCTTGACCCGCTCGCCGTTGACGCGGACGTGCCCGCCCCGGCAGGCCGTCGCTCCCATGGAGCGGGTCTTGACCAGGCGGACGGACCAGATCCAGCTGTCGATGCGCACGGTCTCGCCGCTCGTGGGCCGCGCGGCCTCGGCGGCGGCCGCCGCGCCGGGGTCCCGGTGCGTGGTGCCCGAGCCGCCCGTCCGCACACCCGTACCTTCAGAAGCCATGCGTCGACCTTAGCTCCCCGGTGCCGACGGGGGAGGAGATCACCGGTCGTACCGTGGAGACATGCGCAGCGGTGACGGCGACGGTGGCCGGGAAGGCGGTGGCGTGCACGGAGGGCACACCGGTTTCGGCGGGGGCAGCGGCCTGGACGCGCTCGACGCCCGGATCACCGGGTGCCGTGCCTGCCCCCGGCTGGTCGCCTGGCGGGAGGAGGCGGCGCGGACGAAGCGGGCCGCGTTCGCCGACCAGGAGTACTGGGGCCGTCCGGTGCCCGGTTTCGGACCGTCCGACGCGGCGCTGCTGATCGTCGGGCTCGCCCCCGCCGCGCACGGGGGGAACCGCACCGGGCGCATGTTCACCGGCGACCGCTCGGGCGACGTGCTGTACGCGGCGCTGCGCGAGGTGGGCCTCGCCTCGCGCGGCACCGCGGTCGGCGTCGACGACGGCCTGGAACTCCGCGGCGTACGGATCACCTCGCCCGTGCACTGCGCGCCGCCCGCCAACAAGCCGACCCCCGAGGAACGCGACACGTGCCGACCGTGGCTGGTCAGCGAGCTGGAGCTGCTGCGGCCCACGTTGCGGGCCGTGCTCGTCCTCGGCGCGTTCGGCTGGCAGGCCGCGCTGCCGGCGCTCGCCGCGGCGGGCTGGCGGGTGCCTCGGCCCCGACCGGTCTTCGGCCACGGCACGCGCGTACCGCTCGACGGGCTCGACCTCTTCGGCTGCTTCCACGTCAGCCAGCGCAACACGTTCACCGGCCGGCTGACCCCGGCCATGCTCCGGGACGTCCTGCGCACCGCCGCGGGGGCGGCCGGGCTGAGGGCCACCTCGTAGGGGCGCGAGGGCGGCGACCACGTCACGGGGGCGGCGGAAAAGCGGCTGCCCATGGTGTCGCGCGCCCTCTAGGGTCGCGGAATGCCTCTCCACCCCGAGAGCGAACCGTACGACCACGGCATGCTCGACGTCGGTGACGGCAACCGCGTGTACTGGGAGGTCTGCGGGAACCCGCGGGGCAAACCCGCGTTGGTGCTGCACGGCGGGCCCGGATCCCGGGCAAGCCCCTGGTTCCGTCGCCTGTTCGACCCCGACGTGTACCGGATCGTCCTGCTGGACCAGCGTGGCTGCGGGCGTTCGACGCCGCCGGCGAGCGCGTACGGGACGGACATGAGCGTCAACACGACGCCTCACCTCCTCGCCGATCTGGAGCTCCTGCGACGCCGCCTCGGGATCGGGCGCTGGCTGGTGTGGGGCGTGTCGTGGGGGTCCGTGCTCGGGCTGCGGTACGCGCAGACGCATCCGGGTGCCGTGTCGGAGCTGGTGCTGACGGGGGTCGCGTCGGGTTCGGACGCCGAGGTCGCGCTGCTGACCCGAGGGCTCGGCCGGTTCTTCCCGGAGGCGTTCGAGCGGTTCCTCGCGGAGCTGCCCGAGAGCGAGCGGTCCGGCAACATCGCCGCCGCCTACCACCGGCTGCTCGAGTCGCCCGACGCGGAGGTACGGGCGAGGGCGGCGAGGGCCTGGACCGACTGGGAGACGGCCATCGCGGCCCTGCCGCCCCGCTCCGTGCCGCGCTACGAGGACCCCGTGTTCCGCTACGGCTTCGCCCGCACCGTCACCCACTACTGGGGCAACGGCCACTTCCTCGACGAGGGCGTCGAGGGCGTCGCGGGCGGTGGGGGCGGTGGGGGCGGTGCGCCGGACGACGGCGGTGTGGGCGACGACGGCGTGGTGCTGCGCGACGCGCGACTGCTCACCGGCGTCCCCGGCACCCTCGTACAGGGCAGCCTGGACCCCGGCAACCTCCTCGGCATCGTCTGGCGCCTCCACCACGCCTGGCCCGGCAGTGAGTTGGTCCTCATCGACGACGTGGGCCACGACGCGGGCGCGCCGGACATGACCAAGGCGCTGCTGGACGCGACGGACAAGTACGCCAAGGGGTGAACCATCCTCGTCCCCGCACGGGCCCGGCACCGCGCACACCGTTGCCGTACCGGCCCTCCCGTCCCCCCCCGCTGCCGTCGTCCCTCGCCTCGTCCTCGCCGAGGGGTGCCGCACGATCGATCGGCCTGGTCCTCGCGGGGGCGCGTCCGCGGTCCCGGCGCTCGTCAGGTCGTATGCCGGGCCCTGCTCCTGACCTCGCCGTCGCCCCGCCCCCACCCCCTACGGTTCGGGCACCACGGCGGTCGCCGTGATCTCCACCAACTGGCCGGTGTAGCCCAGGCAGGCCACGCCGAGGAGGGTCGACGAGTGGGGGCCGGTGCTGAGACCGGAGGCCGCGACGACGTCCCAGACAGAGGAGAGGACCTGGGGCTCACTGCTCACCACATAGACGTCGGTCGCCACGACATGGGTGAAGTCGCTGCCCACGGCGCGCAGTTGCTCCCCGAGATTCGCCAGCACCTGCTGGGCCTGCCGCACCGGATCCCCCTCACCCACCAGCTTCCCGTCGGCGTCCAGCGGGACGGAGCCGGCGAGGAACGCGAGCCGCGTACCGGCCTCGACGACCGAGGCGTGCGAGTAGACCGGCGGCCGGAAGAGACTCGGGACGGTCACGCGCTTGATCATGAACGGCTCCGTTGCGGTGTGGTGGTGTGAGTCGGCACTGCTGGGCAACCCGTCGATGATGCGCAGCGCGGGACACGAACGCACGCGAATTCCGCGCGACGGCCGCACCCCGCGCGACGGCGCCACCCCGCGCGACCTCGGCACCGCGCGACCGCTACGCCGTGCGATCGCCACTGCCTCGCTCGACCGCCACGGCACCGGGTGACCGCCGCTCCGTGTGCGATCTGTCCGGCCGTCGGGTGCCGAGCCCGCGTCGATAATCGTTCGACATCTCACCGCCGCGCACCCCATGCTCCGTCCATGTCCGTACGCATGCGCGCGAAGCCCTTGGGGCGCTTCACGGCGGCTGACTCCTAGTGCCGCGACGGGCAAACGTTGCCTGCCGCGGCACTAGCGGGCCGAGCCGGAGATTCCGGCGAGCCCCAGGAGGTCAGCCATGTCCCGCACCGTCCACCACGTCCGCAGCCGGCACCGGAAGGTCCCGGCGTACTGGGCGGCGGGCCTGCCGGCACCCTGGACCGCGCACACCCTCACCGGGCTCCGCTACAGCGGGGGCGAGTTGAGCCGCGCGCGCCGGGAGGGCCGCCGTCCCCGGCCGACCCGCGTCGTCCGGACCTTCACGTCCTACCGGTACGCCCGCGCCGTGAACGCACACTTCTGGGACCCCTACGAGTCCCGGGCACGGGCCGCCCTGCGCGCCTTCCGTACTGCGGCCCGCACACACCTGCGCGCAGCTCCGCCCGGCGGCCTCCTCACCGCGGCCGACCTCCTCGACCATCCCCCGACCCGCCACCGCCACCGCAACCTCGGGGAGGCGTGACGCGGGACGGCGCGGGAAGGGAGGTGTCCCCTCGGGAGGAATAACCCTTCGAAGAGGCCCGTACCCGGCTGCTACCTTCCAGGCGTGGCGAAACTCAATCAGATCATCGCAGTCGAGAAGGGCGTCAAGGCCAAGTCCCAGCAGGACCTGACGGCCGCTCATCACGGGCTGCAGAAGCCTGCCCTGCTGGCCGGCATCGCGCGTACGTACCAGCCGAAGGACGAGGAGGGCGAGCAGTTGCCGCCCGAGTCGACCCGCGTGCAGGTGCGGGCCGAGGACGTGCTGCGGGAGACGGCCGGGATCCTCACGCGGCTGTTCGACGTGACCGCCACGAAGGACTGGGCCAACTGCACGGCGCGCGCGGACGTGACCGTCGACGGGCGGGTGCTCGTCGCCGAGGTGCCGGTGGCCTACCTGCTCTTCCTGGAGAAGCAGCTCGGCGAGATCAACGCGCTCGTGCGGAAGCTGCCCGTGCTCGACGCCTCCGAGGCGTGGGTGCAGGACCCCTCCACCGACGCCTGGAAGACCGAGCCCGTGCGCACGGTGCGGACCAAGAAGGTGCCCCGCAACCACGTGAAGGCCGAGGCGACCGACAAGCACCCCGCACAGGTCGAGGTGTACTACGAGGACATACCTGTCGGGTACTGGACCACGGTGAAGTTCTCCGGTGCGCTGCCCGCCCGCCGGGTCCGGGAGATCCTCGACCGCGTCGAGAAGCTGCAGCAGGCCGTGAAGTTCGCGCGCGAGGAGGCGAACGGCGTGGACGTCGTCGACCAGCGGGTCGGTGACGCGGTGTTCGGCTACCTGTTCGGGTAGCCTCACAGACTCCCCGTCCGATGTCTCGGGCGGGGTGCGCGAGGAGCGCAAGCTGAAGCTGAGGCTTGTCGTGACGGAGCGGACCGTACCCGCTGAGGATGTCCAGGGACGGGCCGCGCTCAATCTCAGACTCTCGCTCCAGACTCAGCATGCGCCGCCGATCGCCGCAACGACCGGACCCAGGCCCCGGGACGTCGAAATGCCGGTTCAAGTCCGGCCCGCACAGCTCGATGTGCGGTGGTCCAAAGGCAGGACGCGACGACATGACGACTGACCTGGGTTCTCCACCGTCGCGGCGTGCCGAACGGGCGGCATCACAGGGCCCGGGGGCCGGCTACGCCCCCGGGCCCGCTCCCTTTCCCGCAGGCATACGGCGCGGGGCCGTGCGCTGATTCGTACGCGGTGCCATACACAGGTTCGTACGCGGGGCCGTGCGCAGTCTCGTACGCCGGGCCGTGCACGGGTCCTGCGCCTTCACGCGGCACTTGCGTCCACAAAGAACGTGGCCTTTCCACGTATCGTCACATCGCGGTAATACGAGCGTTCCACAACCTCCGGATCCGGGACCTACCGTGGACACCACGGCCGCGGCGCCACCCCGCCGACCGGCCCCAACCGGCCCCCCGGCCCTCACCGCCACCACGCACCGTTCGCGCCCCGGCCACCGTCGCCCGTAGGCACACCTCCGCCTCCCCCGACGACAGGAGCCCCGTGTCCCGCCCCGCACTCCGCACCGCCCTGCCGCCCTGGCTCGCTCATACCCTGCGTGCGCAAAGGGGACCGGTGCCCTGGAACGCGGTGGTACGCGGAGCGCTGGCCGGAGGACCGCTGCTCACCCTTGCCCTGCTCACCGGACACCCCACCCTCGGCGTCGTCGCCGCGCTCGGCGCCATGCTCGCCGGGATCAACGACCGGCCCGGCAGCCGCCGGGTCTCGGTGAAGCGGCTCGGCGTGCCCGCCCTCGCCGGCGCCCTGGGCCTGCTCATCGGGACGTACGCCGGGCAGTACGCCTCCGCCTACGCGGACCGTCACGCCCCCGCCGACACCGGGCCGTACGCCGGTGCGGTGGCCCTCACCCTGCTGCTCACCTCGCTCGGGCTGCTCGCCGGCGGCATGAGCGCCGTCGGAGCCGTCGCCTCCGGTGCCGGCACCCAACTGCTCGTCGCCACCGCCATCGGGGCCGGGATGCCGTTGCCGGAGACCGGCTGGGAGCGCGCGCTCGGCTATCTCGCCGGAGCCGGATGGCTGCTCGCCCTGCGCCTCGTCCTGCCCACCCCGAGCGCGTTGACCGGCGGCGACTACCGGTTCGACGGGGAACGGGAGGCCGTCGCCGCCGTCTACGACGCGATCGCCGCACTCCTCGACGCCGTCGGCACCCCCGACGCGACCGCCCGCCGCGCCGCGCTCACCGCCGCCCTCGACCACGCCCAGGACGCGCTCTCCGGACCCCGGCTGCGGCGGCGGGCCAGTTCGTCGACCGAACGGCGGCTGCACGCCCAGTACACGGCCGCCCTGCCGCTCGCCGAGGCCGCGACCGCGCTCGCCTGGACCGGTGACCACATCGACGGCCGGGCCTCCGCGGGACCCCGGCGGCTCGCCCACGCCGTACGCGGCAACACCGCCACCGGACCGCTGCCCGCGCCCGCCCGCTCCGCGCCCGCGCTGCGCGCCCTCGACGACGCCCTCCTGCACGCCGCCGAGACCTTCGACCGGGGCGACGCGCGCACCCTCCCGAACCGGCGCCGCACTGTCGGATCGCTCCTGCGCCTCGCCCTCGGCACCGGTGGCCGCGAGTACGGGCTCCGCGTCGCGCTCTCCTTCGGCGCCGCCGCGGCCGTCGCGCAGGCACTGCGCCACGAGCACTGGTACTGGCTGCCCGCGACCGCCGTGTTCCTGGTCAAGCCCGACCTCGGGCCGCTCGTGTCCCGCGTGCTGTGCCGGGCCGCGGGAACCGTCCTGGGCGCCGTGGTCTTCGCGGGCTGCGCCGCCGTGCTGCCCCGGCCGGAGGGCCTCGTCGCCCTGGTCGCGGTCAGTGGCGCGCTCATCCCCGTCGCCACCCGGCACTTCGCCGCCCAGACCGCCGTCGTCACCGTGCTCGTCCTCGCCCTCGTCATGGTCGGCGGCGAACCCCAGGCCTCCTGGAGCCGGATCGGGGAGACACTGCTGGCCTGCGCCATCGTCCTCATCGTCGGCCATCTGCCCATACCGCGGGGCCAGCGCGGCGGAGGCGTCCGCGCCCGCCTCCACGAAGCGACCGCTGCCGCCCACCTCTACCTCGCCCATGTGCTGGAGTCCGACGACCGCGCCGCCCGCTGGACCCTGCGCCGCGAGGCCTACCGCACCCTCGCCGGGGCCCGTACCGCGATCGCCCTCGCCGGAGCCGAACACCCCGCCCTCGCCCGGCACAGCGAGGGCGCCGACGAGATCGCCGCCGTGCTCGAACAACTCGTCGACACCAGCACCGCCTGCGCGGTCCACCTCGACGACACCGGACACCTCGGCCGCCACCACACCGAGCGGCTGACCGCCCTCCTGGACCAGCTCGCCCGCCGCCAACGGGACACCGGCATCAGCCTTCCCGAAGCGGCGCCGGTACGGGACGTACTGGATGCGGCGGCTGCGGCGAGTGGGGCCGGTGCGGCGAGTGGGGCGGAGGGACGCGGGAGTGTGGGGCCCCGGCTCACAGCTTGAGCCGGGGAGCGTAACCCTGAGCGCCGCGCCGCCCGCCGCCGGTCGCGCCTCGGTCGGCGCACTGCTCACCGTGGACGTGGCGGAGACCGTGCGTGAACTGGAGGGCCACCTGATCGCCCTCGCCGACCGCAGCCACGGCGGCCGCATCCAGGACTACGACACACCTCCCGCGTGAACGTCCGCGCGAATCCACCCGGAAACGCCGCATGAGGCGGGCCGGTTCCGGTACCCGACGTGCACGTTGACCATGAGTGAACCCTTCTCCACGCACGGCGAGAGGAGCCGCTGTCACGACGCGTACGGGAGATGGTACGGAAAGTCACCGGAACGTGTGGTTTCTGCGAGGTATCTCTCGCTCCGGCGTTGACCCCGTGTCAACTACGTCTCAGTAGCGTCACCGGAAGAGTCGTTCAGGCCATGGTTGGCGTTTAACTCTACGAGGACAGCGCTACACGGAGGTGCAAGGTGGACGTGCGAACGGTGCTGGGACGCTTTCCCGCCGGTGGTCCGCGCGGCTCGTGGCCGGCGGAGGAACTGGCGCACGCTGCCCGCCAGGAGGGACAGCAGGCGGAAGTCGTGATGGACATAGCGACGGACATGTTCCTGGTCATCGTGCGCGGCGCCACCCCGGCCGCGCCTGCACCTGCCCCGGCCGTGCCTGCCCCGGCCACGCCCGCCCCCGCCTGAGCCGGTCGATCCACCGGGTCACGCCACCGGGTCGCGCCGCCCCGGTCACCCCGCCTTCGGGGCGGGTACCTCCGCCGTCGGGACCTCGACCGCGAACTGCTCCGCCTGGAGCGCGTACAGCTCCGCGTACACCCCGCCCCTGGCCAGCAGTTCCCGCGGTGTGCCGGACTCCACGAGACGGCCCTGGTCGAGGACGTGCACCAGGTCGGCGTGGCGCACCGACGCCAGCCGGTGCGTGATGAGGACGACGGTCTGCCCGGTCCCGGCCAGCGCGCGGATCTTCTCGAAGACCTCCAGCTCGGCCCGCGCGTCCAGGGCGGCGGTCGGTTCGTCCACGATGAGGATGTGCCCGCGCCGGTACGCGGCCCGCGCGATCCCCAGGCGCTGCCACTGTCCGCCCGACAGTTCGTGCCCGCCGCTGAACCCGCGCCCCAGCAGGGTGTCGAGGCCCCGTGGCAGGTCCTCCAGCACGTCCTGCGCCCCCGCCTCCGCGACCGACCTGGCGAGCCGTTCCTCGGTGAGCGGCGCGGAGGGGCGGCCGATCGCCAGGTTGACGCGGGCGGTGAACGGCCACCGCTTGAAGTCCTGTGCGACCATCGCGATGCGCTCGGCGAGCTGGTGCCGGTCGGCGGCCGCCGCGTCCACGCCGTCCCACAGGATCTTGCCGCGGTCGGGGGTGTAGAGCCCGGCCAGCAGCTTGACCAGCGTCGTCTTGCCCGAACCGTTCTCGCCGACGAGCGCCACGATCTTGCCGAGCGGCACGGTCAGCGTCACGTCGTCGAGCGCGGGCCGGGTGGACTTGCCGGGATAGGCGAACGTCACGTTCTCCAGGCGGATCTCCCGCGGGTCCTCGGGCAGCGGGTCGCCGCCCACCGGGATCGCCCGCTTGGCGGCCTCGACGTACAGGCGTTCCATGTCGCCGACGAAGAGGGCCTCCTCGTGCAGGGAGTTCACCTCCAGGACGAGCGTGTCGAGGCTGGCGGAACCGGTGCGGATCGCGATGACCGCCGTACCGGCCACGGACAGCGCCATCGCCCCACCGAGCAGCAGAGCGCCCAGCGTCGCGTACGTCGCCACGGTGGCCAGCCCGGTCCACACGGCCGCGTACAGCCCCGTCCGGGCCGCCAGCCCGGCCAGGCGCGCCTGCTCGGCCTCCGCGGTCTCCGACATGGAACGGAAGTGGCGCAGCAGGAACGGGCCCACTCCGTGCACCCGGATCTCCGGCGCCGCCGCCGGTTCGATCAGCAGGGAGCCGATCAGATAGCCGGCGCGCGCGTGCTGCACCCAGGCGTGGAACGACGTGTAGCGGCGGCGCGCGATCGTCAGGGCGCTCCACGCGCTCGGCAGCGTCATCGTGACGAGCAGTGGCAGCAGGGCCGGATGCAGCACCGTCAGCACACCGGCCGCGGCGACCAGGGAGATCAGCGCGTTCACCACGCGCGCGGAGTAGCTGATCATGCGGCGCGCCGACTGGGCGCCGTACTTGGCGGTGTCGAGCAGTTTGTGGAAACCGTCGTCCTCGATCGCGGACAGTTCCACCGACGCCGCCCGCTCCAGGTACAGCTCGGTCGCGACCCGCTCCACCTTGGGCTCCAGCCGGCCCGTGGCGTACGTCGAGGCGGCCCGCAGCAGGGTGGCCACGAGGGTCACGGCGGCGATGGTGATCAGCGCGGGAGCGGCTCCCCGTAACCGCTGCTCGACCGTGCCGTCCGCCATCAGCCGGGCGAGGATCGTGTTCACCGCGAGGAGGCTCACCGCCTGGGCGAGGCCGCGGCCCGTCTCGGCGGCCAGCACCGTACGGGCCGCCCGCCGGTCCGCACGCCAGGCCAGCCGGAAGCTCGACGCCAGCAGCGACGGCAGTCGGCGCACCATCCCGCGGAAGTTCAGCTCCAGGAACGCGTCCGCGTGCTGCGACCAGCCCATGTCGTAGCGCAGCGGTCCCCCGAACAGCAGCTGCTCCGACTCCGACGTCTCCGGCTTCGCCCTGTTCCGCGCCTTGCGCACCCGTGCCCTCCCCGGAGTCGTCGCCGACGGCCACTATGGCCGCCGGCCACGCCCGGAACCAGGGCGCACGGGAGCTACCTGCGGCCCAGCCGGAGCACGCAGGGCGCTCGGAATCAGAAGGAGGTGCGCCACCCGGGAAGCGGAGGCCGTGGACCCGACGAGGCCCGGAGGCCCTCGGTCAGGCCGTCATGGTCCGCGACCACGCCGGTGTGGTCCCGGTCACCCGGCACACCGCCAGGTACAGCGGTATCGGCGGCGTGTAGGGAATCGTCCCCTCCGGCCGGTGGATCAGCGCGGCCGAACCGTCGCAGACCAGCGCTCCGGTGGTGTAGCGCGACGGCTCCGGCCACTCCAGCGCGTAGTCGGAGTCGGCCGGAACGAGCCACCACCAGTGGTCCCGGTCGGCGTAGACGCAGCCGACGCGGGGCAGCCGGGGCAGCACCAGCGGGCCGATGTCCGCCGGGACGGCGACGGCGTCGCAGCCCATGGGCGTGGTCATGCCCTCGGGCAGGCGGATGGGGCGGGGCGTCGCGGCGGGCCGCTGGGCGCGGCGCAGGCGGGTCAGGGTGTCGAGGCTCACCACGCGGGCCACTCTGCCCCCACCGAAGCCACCGGTGGGGCCGATCGACGCGCTCACACCCATTCGGCCCCCGTCCTGCCCCGTTCGGCCATCGAACTGCCCCGATCAGCCATCGAACTGCCCCGATCGGCCATCGAACGGCCCTCGGTCCGTGTCCCCGCGCGGTGGCGGGCGTCCGCCTCGCCGCGGGCGTCGTTCGGCGGCTTCTTCGCGCCCCAGCCCAGGTCGGCGCGGGCCGCGGTGGCCGCGTCCAGCACGCCGCGGGGGACGTCGGCCCAGACCAGCAGGCCCATCCCGACGGGCTGGGCGCCCCAGGAACGGCAGAGGGACTCGATGAGCAGCAGCCCCCGGCCGTGTTCCTCCTCGGGGCGCTGCGGCGAGGGGTGCGGCTCGCCGGGAGCGCAGCCCTCGTCGCGTACCGCTATGCGCACCAGGTCGTCGCCGTCCTGCAGCTCGCAGACGATCTCGGTGCTCGCGGTGTGCACGATCGCGTTGGTCACCAGCTCGGACACGACCAGGGCCGCCGTGTCGCAGGTGTCCTGGCACAGGGCCCAGCCGGTGAGCTGGGCGCGCGTCACGCGCCGGGCCTGTGCCACGGCACCCGGGTGCGCGGCCAGCTCGAAGCGGAACCGGCGGTCGGCGGTGGTGTCGGGGCGCACCCCGGCGGCCGGACCGGGACCGAGGCGGTCGCCGGCGGCGTCTGTTCCTAACGGCGCAGGGGGCGGAATCACGCTTGCCACTATCGCCGTGCCATGAACACTTGGCAAGTGTCACTCTGAAAATTGCAGAGTGCCGTACGACTCTCTGAACGGCCATGGCACACTGCACGCAACAGCACGTGTAGCGGCGCCAGTTGGAAATCCCTCGCACAACGTTCACATGTACGCACAGTGTTCGTATGTGCGCGGAAACGCATGTGAGCTGCGGAGTTCCCTCTTCCGTGGGCGCCGCCGCGTCGCGGGGGCCAGGAGTACGGGGTTCGTGTCGGGCTTTTCACGTTCGGATGGAGTTGCGAGATGAGCGAGCCGCGGTCCGCGCCGACGGTCGGCCAGGTGGTGCTCGGCCGGCGTCTGCTGGATCTGCGCGAGCGCGCGGGTATCCGGCGGGAGGACGCCGCGCGCATCCTGCACGTCGCGCCGGCCACCGTCCGCCGGATGGAGACCGCCGAGGTCGCCCTCAAGATCCCCTACCTCCAGCTCCTGCTGAAGGCGTACGGCGTCGGCGACGAGGAGGCGGAGACCTTCGTCCGGCTGGCGGAGGAGGCGAACAAACCCGGCTGGTGGCAGCGGTTCCACGACATCCTGCCGAACTGGTTCTCCATGTACGTCAGCCTGGAGGGCGCGGCCGCCCTCATCCGCAGCTACGACCCGCACTTCGTCCCCGGCCTGCTGCAGACCGAGTGCTACGCGCGCGCGGTGATGGTCTCGGGCGCCATCGGCCAGACCAGACCCGACGACATCGAACGTCATGTCGCGCTGCGCATGCAGCGGCAGGAACTGCTCACCCGTGAGGACGCCCCCCGGCTCTGGTTCGTCATGGACGAGACCGCGCTGCGCCGCCCCGTCGGCGGACCGGACGTCATGCGCGGCCAGCTCGACCGGCTGCTGGAGGTCACGGAGCTGTCCCATGTGACCGTGCAGATCTCCACCTTCGACACAGGACCCCACCCCGGTACGTACGGGCCGTTCGTCCTGTTCCGGTTCGCCATGCCCGAACTCCCGGACATGGTCTACAGCGAGTACCTGACCGGCGCCGTCTACCTGGACGACCGCTCCGAGGTGGCGACCCACCTCGAGGTCATGGACCGCATGGCGGCGCAGGCCGCCACGGCACAACGCACGAAGGAGATCCTCCGGGATCTCCGCAAGGAGCTCTGAAGACACCGAATGGATCGCATCAAGCCGCAGTCGCGCACGCACACGCAGTCGCACAACCGCGTCTACAACGGAATGCCCGCCAGGGAGCTGGGCAGCGAGGGCTGGCACAAGCCCTGGAGCGGCGGCAACGGCGGCAACTGCCTGGAGGCGATGAAGCTCGCCGACGGCCGGATCGCCGTACGGCAGTCCACCGACCCCGACGGGCCGGCCCTCATCTACACGCCCGACGAGATGAACGCCTTCATCCAGGGGGCCAAGGCGGGGGTGGCCGACTTCCTGCTCTCCTGACCTGTTGCACACTCCCTGTTGTTCAGCCGATCCCCCTATGTTGGCCCTGAATTGATCATCAACTGCTGCAGAACCTTATGGAGTTCGTCATGAGCGGGCGGCCCCCCGTCGAGATCGACACGAGCAAGCCCCATCCGGCGCGGATGTACGACTGGTACCTCGGTGGCAAGGACAACTACCCGGTGGACGAGGCGATGGGCCGGCAGATGCTGGCCCTCGACCCTCGTGTGCCGGTGATGGCACGCGTCAACCGCGCCTTCATGCAGCGGTCCACGCGGTGGCTGGCCCGGAGCGGTGTACGGCAGTTCCTCGACATCGGCACCGGTATCCCCACCGAGCCGAACCTCCACCAGATCGCCCAGGAGGTCGCCCCCGACGCGAGAGTCGTCTACTGCGACAACGACCCCATCGTGCTGGCCCACGCGGCGGCCCTGCTGCGCGGCACCCCGGAGGGGCGGACCGAGTACCTCCAGGCCGACGTGCGGGATCCGGACGCCGTCATGGAGGGCGCCAGGAAGGTGCTGGACCTCAGCCGGCCCGTGGCGCTCTCCCTGATCGCGCTGCTGCACTTCGTGTCCGACCAGGACGGCGCACACGACCTGGTCCGGCGGCTGATGGCCGAACTGCCGTCCGGCAGCTATCTGGTCGTCACGCATGCGACCGCCGACTTCACTCCGGAGGAGTCGAAGGCGGCCACGGAGAAACTCAAGGCCGCGGGCGTCACCCTGGCCCTGCGCTCCCGCGAGGAGTTCACCCGCTTCTTCGACGGCTTCGAGCTGGTCGAGCCCGGCGTCGAGGTCCCGCACCGGTGGCACCCCGAACTGGGCGAGCCGGTCCCCGGCCAGGAGGACGGGATCATTCCCGGGTACGGGGCGGTGGCCCGCAAGGTCTGAGACGGGCGCGCGGCCGGATGCCGCGTGGCGGTCGCGTCGCGGACGCCGCGTGGCTGTGCAAGGGGCGGTCGCCGTGGGCGGCCGCCCCTTGCCCGACCCGCAGGAGACCGGAGGAGACCCCGAAGCAGCGTGGCGCGTGCCGGCGCTTCCTCAGGAGGGGCCGGGCGCGGTGCGTGCGGCCGGCTCCCCTCACGCGGGTGGCAGCACGCCGCACAGCGCCTCCACCGCCGCCGCGTAGGCATGCTCCGGGGGCGTCGCGTACCCCACGACCAGTCCGTCCGGCGCGTCCCCGCCGGTCGCCCGCGGATGCCGGAACCCGGCCAGCCCGTCGAGCGCGATGCCCCGCCAGGCCGCCGCCCGCACCACGGACCGTTCGGTGCCCGGCGGCAGCCGCAGCACCGCGTGCAGCCCGGCCGCGATCCCGGTGACCTCGATGTGCGGCGCGTGCGCGGCGAGCGCGGCCACCAGCCGGTCCCGCCGCGCCCGGTACCGCTGCCGCATCCGCCGCACATGGCGGTCGTACGACCCCGATGAGATGAAGTCCGCCAGCGCCAGCTGGTCCGGGACGCTCGCCCAGGCCTCCCGCTCGCCCTTCGCCTCCAGCGCGGCGTCGACGTACCGCTCCGGCAGGACCATCCACCCCAGCCGCAACGCCGGCGACAGGCTCTTGCTGACCGAACCGATGTGCACGACCCGCTCGGGATCCAGTCCCTGCACGGCCCCGACGGGCTTGCGGTCGTAGCGGAACTCCCCGTCGTAGTCGTCCTCGAGCACCACCCCGCCACGCACGCGTGCCCAGTCGACGACGGCGGCCCTGCGGGAAGGATGCAGCGGCCCGCCGGTCGGGAACTGGTGTGCGGGCGTGAGCAGCACGGCCCGCTCCCGGTCGAGTCCCTCGACCCGCGCCCCGTCCTCGTCCAGCGGCAGCGGAACCGTCCGTACGGACGCAGCGGCCAGCAGCTCCCGGTGGAAACCGAGCCCGTACGACTCGACGGCCAGCGGGCCCCGCAGCACCCGCCCGTGCCGCGGGCCACCCACGTCGCTGTGGAAGAGCAGCCGCAGGGCGTGGGCGAAGCCCGAACAGATCACGATCCGTGCGGGCTCGGTGCGCACCCCACGCGCGCGTGCCAGATACGCGGCGAGCGCCTCGCGCAGCTCGATCCGGCCCGCCGGATCACCCGGTCCGAACGCGTCGTTGGGCGCCTGCTCCACGGCCCTGCGGTACGACGCCGCCCAGGCCGCCCGCGGGAACGACGACGGGTCCGCAGTGCCCTGCCGCAGATCGTGCCGAGGCCCCCGCGCGCGTACGGGCACCGTCTTCGCGACGCGGGCGGACGACACGTTCAGCGGCTCCGCCCGCTGCGCGACCCGGGTGCCCGACCCCTGCCGTGCCGTCAGCCATCCCTCGGCGACCAGCTCCGCGTACGCGTCGGCGACCGTGTTCCGCGCGACCCCGAGATCCGCCGCGAGCGACCGGTACGGCGGCAGGCGGGTGCCCGGCGCCAGCCGGCCGCCGCGCACCGCGTCCCGCAGGGCCCGGATGAGCGCGGCGCGCCGTCCTCCCGTGGCGGACAGCTCCAGATGCAGGTCCACACCGATCCGCTCAGCGGAATTGACCCACGAATCCCCCATGGAAATGCACCCTACGGGAGGTCTTTCCGGCCCGTAGATTCATGGTCATGACGACGAACACGAGCGCGGACACGCCGGTCAGCACCGCCCCGCAGCCCCACCGCGTCGACTTCGCCAAAGCCGCCCGGCCCGTCTTCCGCGCCCTCATGGGCTTCGACGCGGCGGCCCGCGAGGGCCTCGACCCCGCCCTCGTCGAACTGATCCACATCCGCGCCTCCCAGCTCAACCACTGCGCCTACTGCCTGCACATGCACACCAACGACGCCCGCAAGGCCGGCGAGAGCGAGGACCGCCTCCACATGGTCCCGGTCTGGCGCGAGGCCCGGCACTTCTTCACCCGGCGTGAGCAGGCGGCCCTCGCCCTCACCGAAGCGGTCACCCTCGTCGCCGACCGGGGCGTCCCCGACGACGTCCACGCCGAGGCCGCCGCCCATTTCGACGACACCGAACTGGCCCACGTCCTGTCCGTGATCCTCACCATCAACACGTGGAACCGGATCGCCCTGGCCACGGGAAAGGTCGCGGGCACGGACGAACGCTAGTGCCGCGACGGGCAGCGTTTGCCCCGTCGCGACGCCCGGCACGCACTCTCGGCGCACCGGGCACAAGCCCGAGTACATCCCGTACGAGGACGCGCGCCCGGCACGCCGGGAGCACGCACCGGACGCCCCTCCTCGACGGGCAAACGTTGCCTGCCGCGGCACCAGAACCGGCGGCGGCACCCCCGCGGAGCCGCCCGCTCACGCCGTCATCGGCCGGTCGTACGGGCCTATCGGCCTCGGCAGTCGCTCCGCGCCGGTGAGCCGACGGTCCACCGCGGCGGCCACCGCCCTTCCCTCGGCGATCGCCCAGACGATCAGGGACTGCCCGCGGGCGGCGTCCCCGGCCGCGTACACGCCGGGCACGTTGGTCTCGAAGTCCGGACCGCGGGCGATCGTGCCCCGCGGTTCGACCGCCAGCCCCAACTGGTCGATCAGCCCGTCGTGGCGGTCGGGCCCGGAGAAACCGAGGGCGAGCAGGACGAGGTCGGCGGGCAGCGTCCGCCCGGTGCCCGGCCGCGGCCGGCGCCGCGCGTCCACCTCGACCAGGTGCAGCGCGCGTACCCGCCCCGCCTCGTCCCCCGTGAAGCGGAGTGTGGATGCCGCGAACAGTCGCGCGTCCGCGTCCGCCGCCGGCGCGGTGCGCAGGTCACGCGCCTCCTCGTGCGCCGCCGAGAGCCGGTAGATCCTCGGATACGTCGGCCACGGCTCGGCGTCCTCGTCCCGCTCCGCCTCCGGCAGCGGATAGATGTCCAGCTGGGTCACCGACGCGGCCCCCTCCCGCACCGCCGTCCCCAGGCAGTCCGCGCCCGTGTCTCCGCCCCCGACGATCACCACGTGCTTCCCCGCCGCCGACAGCGGCGAGACCTCCAGATCCCCCTCGCAGACCCGGTCGGCCAGCGGCAGATACTCCATCGCCTGATGGATACCGGCCAACTCCCGCCCCGGCACGTCCAGTTCACGCCAGGCCGTGGCACCCGTGGCGATCACCACGGCGTCGTAGCGGGCCCGCAGCTCCTCCGCCCCGACGTCCTCGCCGACGCTCGTCGACGTTCGGAACTTCGTGCCCTCCGCCCGCATCTGTTCCAGCCGCCGGTCCAGATGCCGCTTCTCCATCTTGAACGCCGGGATCCCGTACCGCAGCAGACCCCCCACGCGGTCCGCCCGTTCGTACACGGCGACCGTGTGCCCTGCCCGGGTCAACTGCTGGGCGGCCGCCAGACCCGTGGGCCCGGAGCCGATGACGGCCACCGTCCTCCCGGTCAGCCGGTCGGGCGGGCGCGGCGGGGTGAGACCGTCCTCCCAGGCCCGGTCGGCGATCGCCACCTCGACGTTCTTGATGGTGACCGCGGGCTGGATGATCGCCAGCACGCAGCCCGCCTCGCAGGGCGCGGGGCACAACCGCCCCGTGAACTCGGGGAAGTTGTTCGTCGCGTGCAGCCGGTCGCTCGCCGCGCGCCAGTCCTCCCGCGAGACGAGGTCGTTCCACTCCGGGATGAGATTCCCCAAGGGGCAGGCGTCGTGGCAGAACGGGATTCCGCAGTCCATGCAGCGGCCGGCCTGCCTGCTGATGATCGGCAGCAGTGCCCCCGGCACGTACACCTCGTTCCAGTCCCGCACCCGTTCCCGCACGGGCCGACGGGGCCACTCCTCGCGCGGGGTGGTCAGAAAACCCTTGGGATCGGCCATCGCCGTCTCCCTCACGTATCGCAAGCGGGTACGGGCACGGCCGTACACCGGCGGACTCGGTTTCGACTACGACGAACAGTGCTGGGCGGACGGGGTCGGCGGAGGTGTTCGGCGGACGTGGCCACGGGACGACGGGCGCGGAACGGTGGAGCGGTGTGAGGCCGCCGTTCTCCGAACGGCACAGGTCTCCCCGCCACGATACGACGCGCCCCGCGCGTATGCCTCAGGCGAGCGCCAGGAGATAGCACAGCGCCGCGCCGACCGAGGCGGCCGTCCTCACGTGGTTCCACATGGTCCACTCGCTCACGTACCGCGGCCAGTAGATCGCCGCCTCCGAAGTGCCCGGGTCGAGCGTGGCCAGCGTGTCGTTGCGCGGGACGTTCGCCACCATCGTCACGCCGAAGCAGCCCACCAGGTACAGCGCGCTGCCCAGCAGCAACGCGACCGTGCCCTCGTCCGGCCACAGCACGAACGTCACCACCGCCAGCACGGCGCACAGCACCGCCGTGCCCACGAAGACGAGCATGAACGCCGGTGTCACGGCACTGACGTTGATCGCCTGCATCGCGGCGGCCCCCTGCGCCGGCGGCAACGAGGCCAGTCCCTTCATGACGAAGGTCGAGAACCCGCAGAACACGCCCGCCACGACCGCGGTACCGAGCAGCCCCAGCACCACCAACACGAAATACGGCCCGTCGATCATGTCCGCTCCCACCTCGTTCCCCCGAATCCGAAGAGCCTGCCCCGGCCCTCGCCGCCACCACAAGAGAACGCCCGCACGGACCGCGTCACCATGGCCGAGAAGCGCACCCCCATCGGCGAACGTCCAAGGCGGGGCCGCGTGGGACATTCACCCCGTACCCCGCCACTCCCGCAGCCTCCTGTCGACTGTTCCGGCGATCCGGCGCCGCGCCTCGTGGCGTGCGACCCCGTCCATCAGGAAGCGGTCGTACGGCGTGTCCACGTGCCGTACGGACGCGACGACCGCCGAGGTCACCGCCACCTCCGACAGGGCCCGCCCCGCCGCGCTGCGCCCGACGCGCCCGCTTCCGCGCACGGAGGCGTGGGCGGCGATCTCCCGTGCCCGCTCGGCCGGACACGCGGGGAACAGCCGCCGTATCTCCGCCGCGAACGCGTCGGTGAACCGCACGTCCTCCGCGGCCCGCCGCCGTGCGTCCCGCACCCGGCGGCGCCTTCGCGCCTCGGCGTCGGCCAGGCACCGCTCCTCCGCGCGGGCGAGCGCCGCCTCCTCGACCAGGACGCCCTGCCGCTCGTACCGGCTCCTGCGCCGGTTGAACCGCACGACCACCGCCGACAGCGAACTCTCCTCCCTGGCCCGGCGGGTGAGCGCGGTGTCGCCGCGCGGCAGGAACACCAGATGCCCCAGGTCGGCGCAGTCGAGGCAGCGCGGAGCCCCGTTGTCCGGCACGAGCAGTGGCACCGGACCGCCGCGGCACTCGGCGCAGTGCTTCCTCCTGAGTGCCTGCACGACGACAAGTCCGGTACGCGGTGGGGGAGCGGCGAGCGTTGCCATACGCGGTTCCTTCCCCCTGCCGGCCGCGTGGTCACGTGGCGGGTGCCGGTCCCACGGCCGGTCCGGGCGGGGTGCGCGGGCGCGGCATCATGGAGCGCGTGCGATTCGAAGCGATCACCTGGGAGCGGCTCGGCGACCTCCTCGCCGACCGTCTCCTCGACCTGAAGCCGGACGACGGTTCCCCCTGGCCGCGCATCGCCTTCGACGGTGCCCCCGCCGGCCGGCCGGGCGACCTCGCGGCGCGGGTGTCGGACGCGTTGCGCGTACGCGGCCGCTCCTCGCTCGTGGTGGGAACCGGGGGTTTCCTCCGGCCGGCGTCGCTCCGCTTCGAGTTCGGGCACCAGGACGTGGAGGCGTACTACAGCGGCTGGTTCGACACGGCTGCCTTGTGGCGTGAAGTCTTCGGTCCACTCGAACCCGGTGGCACGGGGCGGGTCCTGCCCGACCTCTGGGACCCCGACACGGACCGCGCGACCCGCAGCCCCTACGCACAGCTCCCTGCCGGTGCCCTGCTGTTGATGCACGGTCCCCTCCTCCTGAAGAACTGGTTCCCCTTCGACCTCACCGTCCACGTCCTCCTCTCCCCGGGCGCACTGCGCCGCCGCACCCCGCAGAGCGAGCACTGGACCCTGCCCGCCTTCCAGCGCTACGAGGCCGAGGCGGACCCGGTCGGCACGGCCGATGTCGTGGTCCGCGCCGACGACCCACGGCATCCGGCCTGGGGCGGCTGACGGCAGGCCGCCGGCTCGGCACCGGGCGCTCCGGCCCTCGACGGGGCGGCACGTGGGCGCCTACGCCGTCAACCGGGGGCGGGCCCGTCCGCGGCGCCCTCCTCCGGGTGCGACCGCCGCCGGGCGCGGCAAGAATGAGCAGCGCCGGGACCAGCGGTGCCGTCCGCGCCGCGTCGGGACCAGCGGCGCCTCCCGCGCCGCTCCGGGCACCCGGCCCTAGGAGGTATGGCATGACCACCGCCGGAGACATCATGCACCGGGGCGCCCAGTGGATCCCCGCCCACGAGACCCTGGACCGTGCCGCCCAGCTGATGCGTCAGCTGAACGTGGGGGCGCTCCCCATCAGCGACGAGAACGAACGCCTCTGCGGCATCCTCACCGACCGCGACATCGTCGTGGGCTGTGTCGCCATGGGACACGACCCGTCCCGCATCACGGCGGGCGACCTCGCGAAGGGAACACCGCGCTGGATCGACGCCGACGCCGACGTCAGCGAGGTGCTGGAGGAGATGAAGGAGCACCAGATCCGCCGGCTTCCGGTGATCCACAACAAGCGCCTCGTCGGCATGATCAGCGAGGCCGACCTCGCCCGGCATCTCCCCGAGGACCAGATCGCCGACTGGGCCGAGAGCGTCTACGCCCGGACCGCGAAGCACTGACCCGGTCGCGAGGCGCCGACGCGGTAACGAGACGCGGACCCGACCGCGACCGGTCCGACCCCGTCCTCTTCCTCCACCCTTCCGCCCCGTGTCCCGCCGGTGCCGGGTCAGAGCCAGCCGTTGCGCTTGAAGCCCCGGTACAGGGTGACGCAGGCCGCGGCTATGACCCCCAGGACCAGCGGGTAGCCGAATCTCCAGGTCAGCTCCGGCATGTACTGGAAGTTCATGCCGTACACCCCGCAGACCATGGTCGGCACGGCGATCAGCGCCGCCCACGCGGTGATCTTCCGCATGTCCTCGTTCTGCGCGACGCTGACCTGCGCCAGGTGTGCCTGAAGGATCGAGTTGAGCAGTTCGTCGAACGCGGCGATCTGCTCGGTCGCCCGCAGCAGATGGTCGCAGACATCGCGGAAGTAGGCCTGTATCTCCGGCTCCACGACCCGGATGGGCCGGGTGGTCAGCTCCAGCAGCGGCCGGGCGAGCGGGGCCACCGCCCGCTTCAGTTCGAGCAGCTCCCGCTTGAGCTGGTAGATCCGGCCGGGGTCGACGCGCGCGCCGTTCGCCGCGAACACGTCGGTCTCCACCTGGTCGATGTCGGCCTGCACCGAGTCCGTGACCGTCAGGTAGTCGTCCACGACATGGTCGGCGATCGCGTGCAGGACGGCGGCCGGGCCCTTGGCGAGCTGCTCCGGGTCGGCCTCCAGTTCCTCGCGCAGCGGGCCGAGCGAGCCGTGGCGTCCGTGCCGCACGGAGATCACGAAGTCGGGACCGACGAACACCATGATCTCGCCGGTGTTCACCACCTCGCTCGTCGCGGTCAGCTCCGTGTGCTCGACGTAGCAGACGGTCTTGAACACCGCGAACAGCGTGTCGCCGTACCGCTCCAGCTTGGGGCGCTGATGGGCCTCGACCGCGTCCTCGACCGCCAGCGGGTGCAGGTCGAAGAGCTCGGCGATGCCGGCGAACTCCCGTTCCGTCGGCTCGTGCAGCCCGAGCCAGACGAAGCCGTGGTCGGCCCTGCGCACCTGCCGGAGGGCCTCCACGACATCGCGGCCGCCGGGGGCGCGGACGCCCTTGTGGTAGGTCACGCAGTTCACCACGGAGGTGCCCAGGGGGGAGCGGGCGGGGTGGCTGAGGTCGACGCGGGCGCGACGCCGTGCCAGCCGTGCCACCTTGCGCAGGCCGCCGGCCTTGCCGAGGCCGGTGACCTTCCGCAGATTCCCTGCCATGGACATCTGGATCTCCTCGGGTGGTCCCCTCGCACCGCACTTCGTGCCTTGTCGCGTCAGTGTGCCAGGCGTCCTTGAGCTGCGGGTAAGGCTGTGGGAACGGAACGTTCCACTTCGTTTGCGGTCGCTCCGGGCGCCTCCGTCCGAGGGGTTCGGGCGTGGTTCCGTCGTGGTTCGGGTGGCCCTGGGTGGCGGTCGCGGTACCCGTCTCGGCCGCCACCGGTGCGGTCCTGACGGACTGTTGGAGCGTCGTGAAGAGTGATAAGTCAGTCAAATGGGATGATCTGGGCATGATGCGAACCGACGGACATCTCCTCGACCACCGGCAGGGCGAGACGGGGCAGCGCTCCGACGCCTTCGCCACCCTCTTCGACCGCACGACGTTCCGGCACATGGAGGGCTTCGGCCTCGGATCCGGCTGGCGCTGCTGGGAGGTCGGCGCGAGCGGGGCCTCGGTCGTCTCCTGGCTGGCCAAGAAGGTCGGACCCACGGGGAAGGTCATCGCCACCGGCATCGACCTCTCCTGGGCGGTCCCCTCGGTCACCCGCCCACCGGTCGAGGTCCTCGTCCACCACGTGGGCGTCGACCAGCCGCCGGGCGACGGATTCGACCTCGTCCACGCCCGCCTGGCCCTGGTCCACGCCCCGGACCGCGCGCGTGCCGTGGTGTCGATGATCAAGGCCCTGCGGCCCGGCGGGCGCCTGCTGATCGAGGACGCCGACCCCGCGCTCCAGCCCTTGGCCTGCCTGGAGGAGACCGGTCCCGACCAGCAGGCGGCCAACCGGCTCCGGCAGGCCATCCGTGCCCTCCTCGACGAGCGTGGGGTGGACCCGGCGCACGGCCGCAGGCTCCCGCGGCTGCTGCGCGAGGCGGGGCTGCGCGGTGTGGAGGCCGACGTGTACTTTCCCATCGCCTCGCCCGACTGCGCCGCCCTGGAGTCCTCCACGATCCAGCGGCTCCGCCCGGCTCTCGTCACCGCCGGTCTCGCCACGGACGAGGAGATCGACCGCCATCTGGCCAACCTGTCCTCCGGGACGATGGACATCGCCGCCACACCGCTCGTCTCGGCGTGGGGGAGGAGGCCGTAGGGCGTGGCGCGCGACCGTCCGCGCGGGCCGACCGCGGCGAACGGGAACGGGGCGGCTTCCGCGGGGCCGCGACGGCACGGCGACGACGACGGCAGGACCGCGGTCCGATCCCCGTCCACCGGTGACGCGTGCCGACGAGTCCCCGCCGCCCCGTCCCCTCAGCCCATCGGTGGTCGTCCGCCCACCTTCCCCACGGCCAGCGCACCCGCGGCGCAGCCCCGTGCCGCCGCGTCCTCGGGCTCCGCGCCCGCGATCAGGGCGGCCAGGAACGCCCCGGTGAACGCGTCGCCGGCGCCGGTCGTGTCCCGGGGCACGGCGGGGGCCGCCGGAACCCGAGCCCGTACGCCGCCGCCCTCGGCGATCAGGGCGCCCTCGGCCCCCTGCTTGGCCACCACCAGCGGGAAGAAGCGGCTCAACTTGGCCGCCGCGTCGGCCGGATCGGGCAGCCCGGTGAGCAGACCAGCCTCGTCCCGGCTGGGCAGCAGCACGTCCACCCCTGCGACGAGTGCGAGGAAGCGGTCCACACCCAGCTCCGTCAGGAACCCCGCCGAGGCCGGATCCACGCTCACCGGCACTCCACGCGCGCGTGCCGACGCCAGAGCCACCGACACCAGCGCCCGGCTCGGCTCCGAGAAGAACAGGTAGCCCGACAGATGCAGCCGGGCCACCCCGTCGAGCAGACCCGGTGACCAGTCGTCCGGATCCAGCCGCAGCGAGGCACCGCTGTCCGTGAGGAACGTGCGTTCGGCGGCGGCCTCCGTGTCCACCAGGCAGATCACCGTGCCCGTCGCGGCCTCCGGGTCGACGACGAGGCGGGGGAGTACCCCCGCCTCGCGCAGCTCCCGCTCGTGCCACCCGGCCGCGTCCGCGCCCACCCGCCCGAGCAGCCGCACGTCCGCACAGCCCTGACGGGCCGCCCAGCAGGCCACATTGGCGCCCGCGCCGCCGGGCAGCGTACGGATCGCGGAGGCCGTGTCGGTGCCCGGCGCGAGCGCACCGCGATGCCGGGCGACGACATCCGTGACGACGTCGCCCACGACGAGCAGCGCCCCACCCGCTCTCCCGTCGGCGCCCGTCTCGTGGGTGCCCGGTGGGTTCACCGCGCCGCCGGGCAGCGGCCCGTCACGCCCGGCCATCTCACGCCCCGGTCCACGCCGCCGCGATCCGCGCGGCGAGCCGTACGTTCCCGCGGACCGCCGCCAGGTTGGCGCTCAGCGAGGCGCCGTCCGTGTGCCGCACGAGATGGCTCAGCAGGAACGGGGTGACCGCCTGCCCTGTGATCCCCTCCTCCTCGGCCGCCCGCAACGCGTCGGCGAGCACCCGCGCGTGGAGGTCGGGATCGAGCTGCTCCGCCTCCGGCACCGGGTTGGCGACGATCAGCGCCGACTCCGGCCCGTCGAGCGCGTCCTGGGCCCGCATGACCTCGGCGACCTCGCCGGGCGACCGCAGCGTCCACTCCACGGGGTGCCCGGAGTCGGAGAGGTAGAAGCCGGGGAAGCGGTCCGTGCCGTACCCGGCGACCGCGACACCCAGTGTCTCCAGCCGCTGCAGGGTCGCCGGCACGTCCAGGATCGATTTCACGCCCGCGCACACCACCGTGATCCGGGTGCGCGCCAGCAGCCCCAGGTCGGCGGACTCGTCCTGTGTCGTCGTCCACTCCCGGTGCACCCCGCCGAGACCGCCCGTCGCGAACACCCGTACGCCCGCCAGGGACGCCAGCAGGGCGGTCGCCGACACCGTCGTCGCGCCGCTCATCCCGGAGGCCACCGCGAGCGGCAGGTCCCGATGGCCGAGCTTGCGGATGCCGTCCTCGTTCGCGACCCGCTCCAGCTGCTCCTTGTCGAGGCCGATGTGCGGCCGCCCGTCGAGCACGGCGATGGTCGCCGGTACGGCACCCTCCTGCCGTACGACGTCCTCCAGCTCCAGGGCGACCCGCAGGTTGCGCGGCCGGGGCAGGCCGTGCGCGATGATCGTGGACTCGAGCGCCACCACGGGGCGACGCGCGTCAACCGCGTCCCGCACCTCTTCCGACACCACCAGCACGCGCTTGCCTCCTGTCAGTCGTTCCCTCTCATCACTGGCGGCCGACGCGTCCGGCCAAACCCTTGCGACCTGTGGTGAGGGACACCAGCCTGGGGAGCATGACGGACAACACGACACGTCTCGACCACGTCGTCCTCTGGGTACGGGAACCTGTGGCCGCGGCCGACTTCTACGAGACGGCCGTCGGCCTGGCACCCGTACGCCTGACCGAGTACTCCGAGGGAAAGGTGCCCTTTCCCTCCATGCGCGTCAACGACGAGACCATCCTCGACCTCATGCCGGTCGGCTCGGCGGAGCGCATGAGGATGCTGCCCGGCGCCGCCGACAGCGCCGGCCATCCCGTCAACCACGTGTGCCTGGCCCTGCCCGGCGACCGCTTCGAGCACCTGCGAACCCGGCTGGAGGAACGGGAGGTCCCGGTCTCCGACCTGTCGTACGACTCCTTCGGCGCCCGAGGAGCGGCCCGGCGCAGCTTCTACTTCCGGGACCCGGACGGCAACATCTTCGAGGTCCGGCACTACGACCCGTACGACCACGACTAGTGCCGCGGCAGGCACCGTTTGCCCGTCGAGGAGCGGCGTCCGGTGCGTGCTCCCGGCGTGCCGGGCGTACGTCCTCGTACGGGATGCACTCGGGCTTGTGCCCGGTGCGCCGAGAGTGCGTGCTAGTGCCGCGACGGGCAACGTTTGCCCCGTCGCGGCACTAGCACGCACAGCCGCACACGGGTCAGAACAGCGGCTCGGGCAGCACTCCCTCCAGCGCCAGCAGCTTCCGCTTGGCCTCCAGCCCGCCGCCGAACCCGCCGATGCCCCCGTCGCTCTCCACCACCCGGTGGCACGGCACGACCACCGGCAGCGGATTCGACCCCATCGCCACGCCCACCGCCTGGGCCGCGCCCGGTTGCCCGACCCGGCGGGCCAGGTCGCCGTAGCCCACGACCGAGCCGTAGGGCACACCGGAGGCCAGCTCCCGCAGCACCTGGCGGTTGAAGCCGGAGACCAGCGACCAGTCCAGGGGCAGTTCGAAGACCTGCCGGTCACCCGCGAAGTACGCCTCGACCTGGCCTATCGCCTCGGCCAGCGGCGGGGCGAGCGGGGCCTCGACGGGCCGGGTGCCCAGCCGGGACGCGAGGCGGTCGAGCGCCGTGTCGCGGACCGTGTCCGTGGCGTGGAACACGACGTTCACCAAGCCGTCGTCCGTCGCGGCCAGCAGCAGCGGACCGATGTCCGTGCCCACGACGGCCCACACGACCTGATGCCCGTCCTGCCCGTGGTTGTTCATGCGACCACGGTACGGCCCGCCACCGACAACGCCCGCGGCGTGCGCCGGCTCACCGGACGCACGCCGCCGGAGGAGCATCACCCCTCCCGGTCGTGAGCGGTCAGTCCCGTGTGGCCTCCTCGACCACGTCCGGCTTGTTCGTGATGATGCCGTCCACGCCGTACTGCGCGACCTTGCGGGCGTTCTCCGCGTCGTTGACGGTCCAGGTGAGCATCTCCAACGGCTTGCCGTGCGGACCCTCGAAGGCGTGGATCGTGGCGACGTAGGAGCGTGAGATCGTCGTGTAGGAGGAGTTGATCTGGTCGGCGAAGGTCGCGTACTCCGGCAGGTCCGCGACGGCCGGGGTGCCGAGGAAGGCGGTCCTCACGCCCGGGCTCAGCTCGTGCACCCGCCGCACCGTGTCCGGACTGAAGCTCTGCACCACCAGGCGGTCCCGGAGGTGCTGGGGCGTCAGCCAGCCCTCGTCGGCGAGCACCTTCAGGGTCTGCTGTTCGATGCCCGGATACAGTTGGGGGTTCTTGATCTCCAGGACGAGCTTCTGATGATTGCGTGTCACCCGCCTCATGTACTGCTGCAGCGTCGGCACGCGCGCGCCCGCGTAGCGCGTGTCGAACCAGCTGCCCGCGTCCAGACGGGCGATCTCGGCGGCGGTGAAGTCGCGTACGTTCCACGGCGCGCGGTCCGGAAACACCTGCTCGACATCGGTGGTGCGGGCCAGCGTCGCGTCGTGGACGACGACGAGCGCGCCGTCCTTGGTGCGCTGGACGTCGTTCTCGACCCAGCTGAAGCCCATCTCGTCGGCCCTGTCGACGGCGGCCAGGGTGTTCTCGGGCGCGTAGGCGGAGGCCCCGCGATGCGCCACGACCATCAGGGTGTCTGCGTGCGTGGCCGCCTGGGCGGCCGAAGTGGGGAGCAGGAGGCCGGCGGCCCCCATGAACGCGGCGGCCGCGGCGGCAACTGCGCGCACATGCATGCGTACTCCTCGCGTCGATCGGTCACGGTCAGCTCAAGAGTGACAGCAGCGAGTCAACGGGAGAGGGGGTACAGGATGGCCATGAATTGAATGGAGTTGCCCAAGTCCGCACACGGGCGCCGCACAAGTGGGGCAAGGCCGTGTTTCTTTGCCGGAAAATCGTTCGACCATTCCGGTGGGGGCCATACTCTCTGCGACAACCCTGACCGTCGTGGCGGACCCGGGGGCGGGGGCAGTACGGCACATCCAGGGACGCGACAGGGCGGGAAAGGCAGCCGCGGATGCAGGGCACCGTCGACGGCTTCAGCTACGGACTCGTGACACCGGTGGCGGCCTACCTCATGGCCTGCCTCGGAGGCGCGCTCGGCCTGCGCTGCACCACCAGATCGATGCTGGCCGACGGACGCCTGCGGATCGGCTGGCTGACGCTGGGCTCGGCCGCCATCGGCTCCGGGATATGGACCATGCACTTCGTCGCCATGATGGGGTTCAAGGTCCTGCAGACCCCGGTCCACTACGACCCGCTGACCACGTTCGCGAGCCTCGCCGTCGCGATCGTCATGGTCGGCATCGGCATCTTCATGGTCGGCTCCGAAGGAGCGACCGGGGCCGCGCTCTTCACCGGCGGCACGATCACCGGCCTCGGCATCGCCTCCATGCACTACCTCGGCATGGCCGGCATGCGCCTCAACGGCACCCTCGAGTACAACACCGTCACCGTTGCCGCCTCCGTCGTCATCGCCGTGGTGGCCGCGATCGCCGCGCTGTGGGCCGCCGGACAGGTCCGCGGCTTCCTGTGGAGCGTCGGCGCGAGCCTCGTCATGGGCATCGCGGTCAGCGGCATGCACTACACCGGCATGGCCGCCCTCAGCGTCCACCTGCACGGCGCGGCCGACGCCGCCCCCGCCGACGGCTCGTCGTCCGCGGCCCTCCTCGCCCCGCTGATGATCGGCCCGCTGGTCTTCCTGCTCCTGGCGGGCGTCGTGGTGATGTTCGACCCGTTCATGATCATGGGCAGGCTCCACGGCACCCCCGCCGAACGGCGGCCCGGAGTCCCCACCCACGCCTGCGCGCACACCGACCGGCGCCCCCTCGCCGGCACCGGCCGCCCCCTCCGGCCCGCCGAGCACGAACACCGCGCACCAGGCCTGCGCACCCCGCAGAACCGCTGACCCGACCCCGTTGTCAGTGCGGGGTCGTACGGTGGATTCATGCGGCCCGTTTCCAAGATCGAACGCACGGTGGCGCCCTTCGAGGTCGTCAGCCCCTACCAGCCGAGCGGCGACCAGCCCACCGCCATCGCCGACCTTGCCCGGCGCATCGAAGCCGGTGAGAAGGACGTCGTCCTGCTCGGCGCGACCGGCACCGGCAAGTCCGCCACCACCGCGTGGATGATCGAGAAGCTCCAGCGTCCCACCCTGGTGATGGCGCCGAACAAGACGCTGGCCGCCCAGCTGGCCAACGAGTTCCGCGAGCTCCTGCCGAACAACGCGGTCGAATACTTCGTCTCGTACTACGACTACTACCAGCCCGAGGCGTACGTCCCGCAGTCGGACACCTACATCGAGAAGGACTCCTCGATCAACGAGGAGGTGGAGCGGCTGCGCCACTCCGCGACCAACTCTCTGCTCACCCGCCGGGACGTCGTCGTGGTCGCCTCCGTGTCCTGCATCTACGGCCTCGGCACGCCCCAGGAGTACGTGGACCGCATGGTCCCCCTCAAGGTCGGCGAGGAGATCGACCGGGACGAGCTGCTGCGCCGCTTCGTCGACATCCAGTACACCCGCAACGACCTGGCGTTCACCCGCGGCACCTTCCGCGTCCGCGGCGACACCATCGAGATCTTCCCGGTCTACGAGGAGCTCGCGGTCCGCATCGAGATGTTCGGCGACGAGATCGAGGCCCTCTCCACCCTGCACCCCCTGACCGGCGAGATCGTCAGCGACGACGAGCAGCTGTACGTCTTCCCCGCCTCCCACTACGTCGCCGGACCGGAACGCATGGAGCGGGCCGTCAACGACATCGAGAAGGAACTGGGGGAGCGCCTCGCGGAGCTGGAGAAGCAGGGCAAGCTCCTGGAGGCCCAGCGCCTGCGCATGCGCACCACGTACGACATCGAGATGCTCCGCCAGATCGGCTCCTGCTCCGGCGTGGAGAACTACTCGATGCACTTCGACGGCCGTGAGCCCGGCTCCCCGCCGAACACCCTCCTCGACTACTTCCCGGACGACTTCCTCCTCGTCATCGACGAGTCCCATGTGACCGTCCCGCAGATCGGCGCCATGTACGAGGGCGACGCCTCCCGCAAGCGCACCCTCGTCGACCACGGCTTCCGGCTGCCGTCCGCCCTCGACAACCGCCCGCTGAAGTGGGAGGAGTTCCAGGAGCGCGTCGGCCAGACGGTCTACCTCTCGGCCACCCCGGGCCAGTACGAGCTGTCCCGCTCCGACGGCCAGGTCGAGCAGATCATCCGCCCCACCGGCCTCGTCGACCCCGAGGTGGTCGTCAAGCCCACCGAGGGACAGATCGACGACCTGGTGCACGAGATCCGGGTGCGCACCGAGAAGGACGAGCGGGTCCTCGTCACCACGCTCACCAAGAAGATGGCCGAGGACCTCACCGACTACTTCCTGGAACTCGGCATCCAGGTCCGCTACCTGCACAGCGACGTCGACACCCTGCGCCGGGTCGAGCTGCTGCGCGAGCTGCGCGCCGGCGAGTACGACGTCCTGGTCGGCATCAACCTCCTCAGAGAGGGCCTCGACCTGCCCGAGGTCTCCCTGGTCGCGATTCTCGACGCCGACAAGGAGGGCTTCCTGCGTTCGGGGACCTCCCTCATCCAGACCATCGGCCGCGCCGCGCGCAACGTGTCCGGCCAGGTCCACATGTACGCCGACAAGATCACCCCGGCGATGGAGAAGGCCATCGACGAGACCAACCGCCGCCGGGAGAAGCAGGTCGCGTACAACAAGGCCAACGGCATCGACCCGCAGCCGCTCCGCAAGAAGATCAACGACATCGTCGCCCAGATCGCCCGCGAGGACGTCGACACCGAACAGCTGCTCGGCACGGGCTACCGCAAGGGCGGCAAGGACGGCAAGGGAGCCAAGGCCCCGGTGCCCTCCCTCGGCGGCAAGGCGGCCAAGTCCACCGCCGGCAAGGGCAGGGCCAAGGAGACCGTCCCCACCGACCGCCCGGCGGCCGACCTCGCCCAGCAGATCGAGGACATGACGGAGCGGATGCGCGCGGCAGCCGCCGACCTGCAGTTCGAGATCGCCGCCCGGCTGCGCGACGAGGTGTCCGAGATGAAGAAGGAGCTGCGGCACATGAAGGAGGCGGGCCTGGCCTGACGGGCCCGAGGGGCGCCGGGTGAGAAGAGGTCCCCCGGCGCGGCGCACTGTGTTGCAAGACCGACACAAAGTGCGACACAGGCTGCGGCGATGTCAGTGCCGCTGCGTAAGGTGCTGCACATCCGCGGAGTCCGCGGCAACAGGGGACAGTTCGAGAGGGGAATCTGCACGTGACCGTCAACATGACCAAGGGTCAGGCCATCAGTCTGCAGAAGAACGACGGAGGCAGCCTGACCGCGGTCCGTATGGGTCTCGGCTGGCAGGCTGCCCCCCGGCGCGGCCTGTTCGGGTCCCGTACCCGTGAGATCGACCTCGACGCCTCCGCCGTGCTGTTCGCGGACAAGCAGCCCGTCGACGTCGTCTTCTTCCGCCACCTGGTGAGCGACGACGGCTCCGTCCGTCACACCGGTGACAACCTGGTCGGCGGTGTCGGCGCGGGCGGCGACGACGAGGCGATCCTCGTCGACCTGGCCAGGGTCCCGGTCCACATCGACCAGATCGTCTTCACCGTCAACTCGTTCACCGGCCAGACCTTCCAGGAGGTGCAGAACGCGTTCTGCCGTCTGGTGGACGAGACCAACGGCCAGGAGCTGGCCCGCTACACGCTCGCGGGTGGCGGCCAGTACACGGCCCAGATCATGGCCAAGGTGCACCGTGCGGGTAGCGGCTGGCAGATGACGGCCATCGGCGCGCCCGCCAACGGCCGCACCTTCCAGGACCTGATGCCGGCGATCCTGCCGGTCCTGTAGGCAGGGCAGCCCGACGCATCACGCAGCAAGCGACACAGGGGGACGAAGTCGATGACGGCCGAGCTGGTCCGGGGGCAGAACCATCCACTGCCCGAGGCCCGACTGGAGATCCGCGTCTCGGCCGGCACGCCGATCGTCGCCGGGGCCACCCTCGGCGACGAGCACGGCAAGGTGCACGGCGTGGAATGGGTGGCCCACCCGGGCGCGCCCACCCTGCCCGGCCTGGAGGTCTCGAAACAGGCGGCGGCCGACCACCGCCTCGCGGTGGACCTCGACGCGCTGGCGCCGTCCGTGCACCGGGTGACCGTGCTGCTCGCGCTGCCGACGACAACGGGCGGCCCGGCCCGCTTCGGCGCGGTCGCCGCCCCGTTCCTCGCGGTCACCGGCCTCGACGGCACCGAGGTCGCCACATACACCATCACCGGCCTGCAGACGGAGACCGCCGTCGTCGCCCTGGAGCTCTACCGCAGGCAGGGCGCCTGGAAGGTCCGGGCGGTCGGCCAGGGCTACGCGGGCGGCCTCGCGGAACTGCTCACCGACCAGGACCTCCCCGAGGCCCGACAGCTCGCGGCCGGCATCCACGAGGCCGTCGCCCACGGCCTCGCCCGCTCGGTGGCGGCACCCCCGCCCCGGGTGCCGGACGCCGAGCGCCCGCGGCAGACTCCCGCCCCGGCGCTGGGCCCCGACCAGACCCACGGCACGGGCACCGCCCCCCAGGGCGCTCCGCCCCACCTCGTCGGGCAGCACGCCGGCACCGCGCCGCACGACCCGTCCGCCGACACCCAGCCCACCGCCCCCATGGCCGGCGGGCCCGTCAACTACACCCACCCCGGCCGGCAGACCACCGCACCGCCCCCGCCCCCGCCGACCGCGCCCCCGGCGGAGCCCGGCCGGCCCGCGCAGCCCGTCGCCGGGGACGCGACCGGCTGGTCGATGGACGAGCGGCTCTACAACCAGGTGTGGGGCATGTTCGAGGACCTGGCCCGCACCACCGCCGCCTACCGCAGCGCCGTCGACTTCGCCGAGTCGCGCATGGAGCAGGAGCTGGACCGGGTCCTGTCCGACCCGCGCAGCCGCATCAGCGGTCAGGGCGACGCCGCGCGCGAGGCCGCCCGTGCCAAGCACGCTCAGCTCGTCGACCAGGCGCGGGCCGCCCTCGACCGTGACCTCGCCCAGCTGCGGGCCGAGGCCGACGTCGTGGAGCCCGCGCTGCCCACGGCGTACGCCCGCTGGGACAACCCGGTGTGGCACGGCTACCAAGTGCCGATGGAGGTCCCGATGGCCCTGCGCCTGGGCGACCTGCACCTGCCGGAGAGCGACGGACTGCGCATCCCCATGCTGGTCCGGCTGCCGCTGGAGCGGGGCCTGTGGATCGACGCCAGCCGTTCCGGCTCCGGTGACTCCTTCGCCGACCCCGGCGAACTGCGCCGTCTCGCCCTGGACACCGCCGTGGCACTCGCCGCCCGGCTCCTCGCGGTGTACCCGCCGGGTGAGTTCAGCGTCCACGTCCTCGATCCGGCCGGCGCCGGAGCGACCGCGCTGGCACCGCTGACCCAGCCGGGCGTCCTCGCCGGACCGCCCGCCGTCGGCGCCGCGGGCGTCGCGGACGTCCTGGGGCGGCTCACCCAGCGGGTGGACCTCGTGCAGATGGCGGTCCGCGGCGGAGCCGCCGACGCGCTGCCGCCCGGCTTCGACACGGCCGAGCAGCTCCTGATCGTCAACGACTTCCCGCACGGCTTCGACGACCGGGCTGTGACCCAGCTGCGCTACCTCGCGGACGAGGGTCCCGCCGTCGGCGTCCATCTGATGATGGTCGCCGACCGGCAGGACGCCGTCGCCTACGGCCCGTTGCTCGACCCGCTGTGGCGTTCGCTGCTGCGACTCACTCCCACCCCGGACGACCACCTGGCCGACCCCTGGGTCGGGCACGCCTGGACGTACGAGCCGTCGCTCGTCCCGCCGGGCAGCCGCGTCCTCCAGCAGGTACTCACCCAGGTTGCGGACGCCCGCCGCTCCTGGAACCGGTGAGCGGAGTCCGGCCCGATCTCCATCAAGACCTAGTAAAGCCGCCCTGAACTGCGGTTTTGATGCTTTCTTTGCTTACCCCTTTACCTATTCTTGGTGAATAGGTATGCTCTTCTGAGCGGAGGGGAGTACTCCCTGCTTACTGCGGCGTACCCGTCAATACGGATCAGACAGATCCCGGGGCGTCGGCCCGGCGGCACCAGGCGTTGTGGAAGGCCCTGGAGGACCGGGTGGAAGAGACCTCCGGTAGCGATGACGCTGCAATTTGCCGTTACGTACTGCCGGAGGCGCAGTGGATGTTTCCACGACCCTGTGGGTCCTGACAGTGGTGGGCCTTGCCGCCCTCATCGCGGTCGACTTCTTCATCGGCCGCAAGCCACATGACGTGTCGATCAAGGAAGCCGGAATCTGGACGGTCGTCTGGATCGTCCTGGCCGCCCTGTTCGGACTCGGACTGTTCGTCTTCGCCGGCGGCCAGCCGGCCGGAGAGTTCTTCGCCGGCTTCATCACCGAGAAGTCGCTGAGCGTCGACAACCTCTTCGTCTTCGTCCTGATCATGGCGAAGTTCGCGGTGCCGTCGCAGTACCAGCAGCGGGTGCTGCTGATCGGTGTGCTGATCGCCCTGGTGCTCCGCGCGATCTTCATCGCCGCCGGCGCGGCGATCCTCGCAAGCTTCGCCTGGGTCTTCTACATCTTCGGCGCGTTCCTGATCTACACCGCCTGGAAGCTGATCCAGGAGGCCAGGGCCGGCGAGGAGGACGAGGACTGGGAGGAGAACAAGCTCCTCAAGGCCGCCGAGAAGCGCTTCGGTGTCGCCGACCGCTACCACGGCACCAAACTGTGGATCGAGCAGAACGGCAAGCGCGTCATGACGCCGATGCTCGTCGTGATGCTCGCGATCGGCACCACCGACGTCCTCTTCGCCCTGGACTCGATCCCGGCCATCTTCGGTCTGACCCAGGACCCGTACATCGTCTTCACGGCCAACGCGTTCGCGCTGATGGGTCTGAGGCAGCTGTACTTCCTCATCGGCGGGCTGCTGAAGAAGCTGGTCCACCTGTCCTACGGTCTGTCGGTCATCCTCGGCTTCATCGGCGTCAAGCTGGTCCTGCACGCGCTGCACGAGTCCGGCGTCCACGTCCCCGAGATCTCCATCCCGGTCTCCCTCGGCGTGATCTGCTCGGTCCTGATCATCACCACGATCACCAGCCTCAGGGCCTCCAGGAAGCAGTCGGCGGCCGAGGCGGAGCAGCAGAAGACCGAAGGCGCCGAGAAGGACAGCGTCGAGGCCTGACGGCGGCCGCCGCACAGCACAGCCACGATCGAAGGGGCCCCGCCCACCGAAGACGCGGATCCACGGCGTCGACCGGAGTGCGGGGCCCCTTCACGTCTGAAAGGATCACCGTATGCTCGCTCGACTCCGGTCGCTCACGGCGCGATGGACCGCCGCCGTCCCGGTGGCCGCGGTCGTCCTGCTCGCTCTGACCTGGGGGCGTGATCTGCCCGGGGTGCTCGTCGCCCTGGTCACGCTGGTGCTCGCGGGGGCGGTGCTGTCCGCCGTCCACCACGCCGAGGTCGTCGCCCACCGGGTCGGCGAACCGTTCGGCTCGCTGGTCCTCGCGGTCGCGGTGACGATCATCGAGGTCGCGCTGATCGTCACGCTCATGGCGGACGGCGGCGACAAGAGTTCCACGCTCGCCCGGGACACCGTCTTCGCGGCGGTGATGATCACCTGCAACGGCATCCTCGGCCTGTGTCTGCTCGTCGGCTCACTGCGCCACGGACTCGCCGTCTTCAACCCGGAGGGCACCGGCGCGGCCCTCGCCACGGTCGCGACCCTGGCGACCCTCAGCCTGGTGCTGCCCACCTTCACCACGAGCAAGCCGGGCCCGGAGTTCTCCACGGCCCAACTCACCTTCGCGGCACTGGCGTCACTGCTGCTCTACGGACTCTTCGTGGCGACCCAGACCGTACGCCACCGCGACTACTTCCTGCCGATCACCCGACAGGGTGAGGTGATCACCGCCGACGACCACGCCGAGGCGCCGACCTCCCGCACCGCCGCCATCAGCCTCGGACTGCTCGGCCTCGCGCTCGTCGGCGTGGTCGGCCTCGCCAAGGGCGTCTCCCCGACCATCGAGTCCGGTGTACAGGCCGCGGGACTGCCGCACGCCGTCGTCGGTGTGGTCATCGCCCTGCTCGTGCTGCTCCCCGAGACCATCGCCGCCCTGCGCGCCGCCCGTCGCGACCGCGTCCAGACCAGCCTCAACCTCGCCCTCGGGTCCGCGATGGCGAGCATCGGCCTCACCATCCCGGCGGTGGCCCTGGCCTCGCTCTGGCTCTCCGGTCCCCTCGTCCTCGGTCTCGGCGCGACCCATATGGTGCTGCTCGCCCTGACCGTCGTGGTGGCCTCGCTGACGGTGGTGCCGGGACGGGCGACGCCGCTCCAGGGCGGGGTGCACCTCGTCCTGTTCGCGGCGTACCTGGAACTCGCGGTGACCCCGTAGCGGAAGCCCGCCCGACAGGCTGCGGGCAGGCTGCGGTGCCGCGCCCGACCCGTTGCGGGCGCTCCCGACCTGCCCGCGGGGCCCGGCCCGCTCACCCCGCCGTGGCTTCCGCCGCCTCCGGGGTGGCCCTCGGTACCGGCCGGGTCTCCGGCAGCAGGGCGAAGCAACCGAGGCTCAGCAGGGCGATCCCCGTCAGATAGGCGCCGACACCCCAGGGCACCCGGCCGCCCTGGGACAGGGCGGTGGCCACGACCGGGGTCAGGGCGCCGCCGAGGACCCCGCCGAGGTTGTAGCCCACGGCGGCTCCCGTGCAGCGCACCCGTGGCTCGTACAGCTCCGGCAGGTACGCGGCGATGACGGCGAACATCGTGACGAACGCGAGCATCGCCACCAGGAAGCCGAGGAACATGAGCAGGGGTTCACCCGTCGACAACAGCGCTACCAGCGGGAACATCCACAGCACGGTGGCGGCGCAGCCGGCCAGGCACAGGGTGCGCCGTCCGTACCGGTCGCCGAGCACGGCCGCCAGCGGGGTGAGAGCGCCCTTCACCACCACGGCACCCATGACACACGTCAGCATGACGGTACGGCTCATCCCGAGCCGCTCGGTGCCGTAGGCGAGGGACCAGGTCGTCACCGTGTAGAACACCGCGTACCCGACGGAGAGCGCTCCGGCGGTCAGCAGGACCAGCCGCCAGTGGTCGCGCACCACCTCGGCGAGCGGTACGCGCGCGTGGTAGTCGAGTTCCAGGAACCGCGGGCTCTCCACGAGCGACGTGCGCAGCCACAGCCCGGCCACGGCCGGCACGGCCGCCGCCCAGAACGGCACCCGCCATCCCCAGGAGGCGAACTGCGTGTCCGTCAGGGCCGTCGCCAGCGCCAGCAGCACCCCGTTGGCCAGCAGGAAGCCCACCGCGGGACCGATCTGCGGGAAGCTCGACCACAGTCCGCGCCGGTCGGCCGGCGCGTGCTCCGCCGTCAGCAGCACCGCCCCGCCCCACTCCCCGCCCAGCCCGAGGCCCTGCAGGAAGCGCAGGACGAGCAGCAGGAAGGGGGCGGTGACACCGATCGAGTCGAAGGTGGGGACGCAGCCGACGGCGACGGTCGCACCGCCGGTCAGCAGCAGGGACGCGACGAGGACCGGGCGCCGCCCGTGCCGGTCCCCGATGTGCCCGAAGAGCACCGAGCCCAGCGGCCGGGCCACGAAGCCGACCCCGAACGTCGCGAAGGCCGCGAGGGTGCCCGCCAGCGGCGAGAACGTCGGGAAGAACAGCGGCCCGAGGACGAGGGCCGCCGCCGTCCCGTAGACGAAGAAGTCGTAGAACTCGATGGCCGTCCCGGCGAGCGAGGCGGCCGCGAGTCGCGGCATGGAGGGCGGGTCACCGTCGCGTGCACTGTGCATGCAGTGCCAACCACCCGCCGTGACACGTGGTTACGGGGCGCGCGGAGGCCCGCCCGAGGCGTTGTGTCCCGGGCGGCGTCAACCGTCGTCAGTAGGTGACGGTGATGCGCCGGGCGGGACCGTCCACCCGGACCGTGCCGCCGTAGGGCATGACGACCTGCGGATCGGTGTGTCCGAGGTCCACGTCGAAGACGATCGTGGTGTCCGGGGCGTACACCCGCAGCGCGCGCAGCACCGCCTCCCGCTGGCCGGCGGCGTAACGCTCCGCCTCTCCAGGGCTGTTGGGCTTCTCGAAGGACCAGCTCTTGGGGCGGCCCATCAGCAGTGCGGAGAAGCGCCCGAGCAGCCCGCGCTCACCCATGTTCCGCAACGTCCGGAAGACCTCCTCGCCGCCGGGCAGTTCCTCCGAGGTCTCCAGGAAGAGCACGCCCCCGTCGAAGACGGACAGGTCGCGCGGCACCTCGCGGTCGGCCATCAGCAGCCGGCCCACGATCTCCAGACAGCCGCCCCAGGCGCGGCCCTCCACCACGCGGTCGGCGTTCACCCAGGTCCATCCGGCGCCGGGCCGGCTCTGCGGCTCCGCGTCGAAGGTCGCCGGGTCCGCCCAGTCGCGCTCGATGTCGTTGAAGCGCTCGGCGGGCCGCAGTTCGTACGGCCCCGGGGTGAACAGCGCGGCGCGCAGCGACTCGGCGGTCACCGGGTTCATGGCGCCTGGCCGGCCCAGCGAGGTCATCACGGTCCCGCCGTGGTAGCCGACGATCCCGGTGCCGTACAGGAAGGCCAGCAGGTTGGTGTTGTCACTGACCCCGAAGAACGGCTTGGGGTTGGCCCGGATCAACTCCCGGTCCAGCAGCGGCAGGACGGTGATCTGGTCGTCGCCGCCGATGGAGGTGAACACCGCCTTCACGTCCGGGTCCGCGAAGGCCGCGTGGACGTCGTCGGCCCGCTCCCGGGGCGTCGACCCCATCCTCCGGGTCGCCGGGTACTCGACCGGTTCGAGCCCGTACTCCTTCCGCAGCCGCTCCAGGCCGAGTTCGAAGGGGCGGGGGAACAGTCCGGGCAGACCGGCGCCGGGTGAGACGACGGCCACGCGGTCGCCGGGCGACGGCTTCGGGGGATACACGGGCATGGTCATGGCGGGAGGCTAGGGCCTCTCACCAGCGCGTCGCATCGTGATAAACCGGGTCCCAGCAGCGGCCCCGCGGGCCGCCCACCCGAACGGACCGGAGGAACCGTGCCCCGCAGCCTCGCCAACGCCCCGATCATGATCCTCAACGGGCCCAACCTGAACCTGCTGGGCCAGCGGCAGCCCGAGATCTACGGTTCCGACACGCTCGCCGACGTGGAGGCCATGTGCGCCAAGGCCGCCGCCGCGCACGGCGGCACGGTCGACCTCAGGCAGTCCAACCACGAGGGCGAACTGGTCGACTGGATCCACGAGGCACGGCTGCACCACTGCGGGATCGTCATCAACCCCGGCGCCTACTCGCACACCTCCGTGGCGATCCTGGACGCCCTCAACACCTGTGACGGCCTGCCCGTGCTGGAGGTGCACATCTCCAACATCCACCAGAGGGAGACGTTCCGGCACCACTCGTACGTCTCGCTGCGCGCCGACGGCGTCATCGCCGGGTGCGGGGTGCAGGGTTATGTGTTCGGCGTGCAGCGGGTGGCCGCGCTGGTGGGCGCGGCCACGGCCGACGCCTGACGGCCGCGCGTCCGTCGACGACGCGCGGCCACCGCCTCACAGACGGCCCGACTCCACGATCCGCCGCAGGAAGCGCCGGGTGCGCTCCTGCCGCGGCTCGCCGAAGACCTCCTCGGCGGTCCCGCGCTCCAGCACCACCCCGCCGTCCAGGAAGCAGACCTGGTCGGCGACATCGCGGGCGAAGCCCATCTCGTGCGTGGCGAGGACCATGGTCATGCCCTCGTCCTTCAGGTCCCGGACCACGGTGAGCACCTCGCCCACCAGCTCCGGGTCGAGGGCGGCGGTGATCTCGTCGAGGAGCAGCAGCCGGGGCCGCACGGCCAACGCGCGAGCGATCGCCACGCGTTGCTGCTGTCCGCCGCTCAGCCGGTCCGGGTACTCCCCGGCCCTCGTGCCGAGCCCCAGCCGGTCGAGCAGCTCACGGGCCCGTTCCTCCGCCTCCGCCCGGCCCACGCCGTGCACCCGGCGCGGGGCGAGGGTGATGTTCTCCAGGACGGTCATGTGCGGGAACAGGTTGTACGACTGGAAGACCACGCCGATACGGCGCCGTACGGCGTCCTGGTCGACCCGCGGGTCGGTGATCTCCTCGCCGTCCAGCCAGATCGCCCCGTCGTCGATCTCCTCCAGCAGGTTGGCGCAGCGCAGCAGCGTCGACTTGCCGGACCCGGAGGCGCCGATCAGCGCGGTGACGGTGTGCGGGGCGACCTCCAGGTCGACGTCCCGCAGGACGGGCGAGGCGCCGAAGGCCTTGCGCACGGACTCCATCCGCAGCACGGGGGCGCCGGACACCTCGGACGCCTCGGCCGCCTTGGGAGCGTCGCTCATATCGTGCCTCCCTGGGCCCGCCGCCGGTCCATCCGGGCCGTGACCCAGTCGGTGAGGCGGGTCATCGGGATGGTGAGGGCGACGAAGACCAGTCCCGCGACGACGTACGGCGTGTAGTTGAGGCTGCGGCCCACGATGATGTCGGCGGCGCGCACCGCGTCGACCGCGCCGCCGATCGAGACCAGACCGGTGTCCTTCTGCAGCGACACCAGGTCGTTGAGGAGCGGCGGCACCTGACGGCGCACCGCCTGGGGCAGGACGACGTGCCGCAGCGCCTGCCGGTTGGTGAGGCCCAGCGAGCGGGCCGCCGCGCGCTGCGAGGGGTGCACGGACTCGATGCCGGCGCGGAACACCTCGGCGACGTACGCCGAGTAGGTCAGCGTCAGCGCGGTGCCGCCGAGCAGGACCGGGTCGACGGTCACGCCCTGGAGGCGGAGCGCAGGGACTCCCAGGACCACGATCATCAGGTTGATGATCAGCGGGAGACCGCGGAAGAAGTCGGTGTACGCGGCGGCCAGCGCCCGCACCGGGAAGAACACCGGGCCGCGCAGGGTCCGCGCGACGGCGACGAGCATGCCGAGGACGAGCACGGCGGCACCGCACACCAGCAGCAGCCGCACGTTGAGCCAGAGCCCTTCGAGCACCTCGGGCAGTGCCTCGCGCGCGTACGCGGCGCTGAAGAACGTCTCCTTGGTGCGCGGCCAGCCGGGCGCGTTGACCACGACCACGTAGAGGACGACGGCCGTGACGAGGGTCGACAGGGCGGCGATGCCGGTGGCGCGACGGGACCGGGCGCGCTTGTAGCGCTCCCGTTCGAGCCGCCGCGCGGAGGGGACGTAGCCGTCGTCCCCGTCGGGCATGCCGCCGTCCTCGTCCGCGCCGTCCCGGCCCGGCTCCTCCTTCACGACGGTCACGTGAGCACCGGGGCGTCGACGGCGTCGGAGAGCCACTTCTGCTCGATCCTCGCCAGGGTGCCGTCCTCGCGCAGCGCGTCCACGGCCGCCGTCACGCACGGCGTCAGGGCGCTGCCCTTGTCGAGGACCAGGCCGAACTGCTCCGGCGTGCCGCCCTTGTTCTCGAACTGGCCGACGATCGTCGCGTCCGTCACCTCGGCCGCGGTGATGTAGAACGCGGTCGGCAGGTCGACGACGATCGCGTCGATCTGGCCGTTCTTCAGCGCGGACTTGGCCTGGTCGTTCTTGGCGTAGGCGGCGGGGTCCTGGGCGGGCTTCACCACGTCGTCGATGTAGTCGAGGCTGGTCGTGCCGACCTGGGCGCCCAGGTGGAGGCCCTTGAGGTCGGCGATGCTCTTCGCCTTCGCGGCCTGGGAACCCTTCAGCGCGATGACGGCCTGGCGCACGTCGTAGTACCCGGACGAGAAGTCCACGGCCTTCTTGCGCTCGTCGCTGACGGACACCTGGTTGATGTCGAAGTCGAAGGTCTTCTCACCCGGCGCGAACGCCTTGTTGAAGGGCACGGACTGCCAGACGACGTCCGCCTCGTCGTAGCCGAGCTGCTTCGCCACGGCGTACGCGACGGCCGACTCGAAGCCCTCGCCGTTCTTCGGGTCGTCGTCCTTGAACCAGGGCTCGTAGGCGGGGGAGTCGGTGGCGACGGTCAGCTTCCCGGACGTCTCGGTGCGCAACTCGCCCTTGGCGCAGGACGCCCCGGTCGCCGGGGCGGAGGCTTTGCCGGAGGTGTCCTCCTCCGGCTGCGGGGCGCACCCGACCGCGACCGCGGCGAACAGGGCGACGGTGGCGGCGGAGACGGCACGACGGGAAGGGCGCGGGGCTCGGAGGGCAGGACGCATGGCGGGAGACTGACAGCGTCACGTCTCGTTTGTCGAGGTCACGTCGGCAATTGTCCGCATAGTGGGAACGTGTGTTGCCATTCCGTGAACCCGTGCGAACAGGCTGCGCCGAGCGCCTGCGCACGGGCCTGGGCGACGCTCGCGTGCGCACGGCGGAGAACGCTGCGCGGGGTGGGTGCGGACGGTGCGCGGTGCGCGGGCGGGGCCGCCGGCCGAGGGCGGGGTTGGGAAGGCCGGCGGCCCGTCCGCGTGGGAGCCGTCATCCCGTGCGGACCTGTCCTCCAGTGGACTACGCCTGGGCGTGCGCCGGGAGCGCGCGCGTCACACCGGCGTGTGCGTTGTCTTCACACGGGGTGCGTGTGGGTGGGCTCAGCGCTCGCGTGCTCCCGCGCTCCCGCGCTCCCGCTCCACGGGGCGGCTCCACGCCTCGGCAACCTCCCTGCGGCGCGGGGGTGTTCACCAGCCCCGCGCGCGCCACTCCGGCAGATGCGGGCGCTCCGCGCCGAGCGTCGTGTCGTTGCCGTGGCCGGGGTAGACCCAGGTCTCGTCGGGCAGGGTGCCGAAGATCTTCGTCTCCACGTCGTGGAGGAGGCTGGCGAACGCCTCGGGGTCCTTGCGGGTGTTGCCCACGCCGCCCGGGAAGAGGCAGTCCCCGGTGAACACATGGGGATGTCCGTGCGGGTCGTCGTAGACGAGGGCGATCGAACCCGGCGTGTGGCCCACCAGGTGGCGCGCGGTCAGCTCCACGCGCCCGACCCGGATGGTGTCGCCGTCGTCGACGAGCACGTCGGTCGGCACCGGGATGCCCTCGGCGTCGTCCCGTCCCGCGTACGTACGGGCGCCCGTGGCCGCCACCACCTCGGCCAGGGCCTGCCAGTGGTCGCCGTGCTGATGCGTGGTGACGACGGACGCGATGCCGTCGTCACCGATCAGCGTGAGGAGGGTGCCCGCGTCGTTCGCGGCGTCGATCAGCAACTGCTCGTCCGTGGCCCGGCAGCGCAACAGATAGGCGTTGTTGTCCATCGGGCCCACGGCGACCTTGGAGATCATCAGGTCCGGCAGCTCGTGCACATCCGCAGGGCCGCCGACCTTCACCGCTCCGCTGTACGTCATGGCCGTCAGTCTAGGGCCCGCGCGAGGGCCCGAGGGCGCGAGCACCCCGCGCCCGCTACAGCGCGGGCAGGGACGGCAGGGTGCCGCCCCCGACGCGCAGCGCGCTGCCGTCGCGCCGCCCGGCGAGCCAGCCGAGGAGGTCGGCCTGGCGGCCGGTGACCACGAGCGTGTGGCCGCCGCTCTCCAGCTGCTCCGGCGTGAGGCCCTTGACGGCTCCGGTGAACAGGAGCCGCCCGTCGTCCTGCTCGACCGTCACCGCGGGGACGGCGGGGTGGTCGCGGAACCGCTCGGTCAGGAAGGTGATCTCGCGCTGGGTGAACTCCTCCGGCAGGTCCTCCAGCTCGTACCCGATGTCGAGGTCCACGTGGTGCAGCTCCACCTCGATCCAGCGCCGGAACGGCACCCGCGACGCCGAGTCGGTGACGCCGTTGCGCAGCTCGACCGTGCGCGACCAGTCCGCCGGGGCGGCTGCGGCCTCCTGGAAGCGGTGCGCGCTCTCCCGCAGGTCCGTGAGCTGGGCCTCCAGTGGCCGGGGCGCGTCCCGCTCGATGTCGGCGTCCCGGGCCTCGGCGGACACGTACATGGGACGCCCCTCCAGGACGTTCACGATCGCGTCCGCGTTGCGGGCGAGGTGGGCGAGGACATGGCCGCGGGTCCAGCCGGGCAGCCGTGACGGCTGGGTCACAGCCGCGTTGTCCATCGTGGCGACTGCGGTGAGGAGCCGCTCGGTCGCCTCCCGTACAGAGTCCAGGTCACGCACGTGAATCGTCATGGCGCCGACCCTAGCTCCGCCACACCTTCGGGTGAAGCCGGTGGACCTCGGACCAAAATCGAATGCACGTGCTATATGGTCGAGTCCTGCGTCGGGCATGCTGGAAGGCCCGGGATTGTTGTGGAACGGGGAAACAGGACCGGCGCTGTCAGTGGCTCCCCCTAGTCTGAGAAGGACGGGGGCTCCGCTCCTGTCACTTCACTCAAGAAAGGTGCGGACCGGCGTGGCCGACCGTCTCATCGTCCGTGGCGCGCGCGAGCACAATCTGAAGAACGTCTCGCTCGACCTCCCACGCGACTCGCTCATCGTCTTCACGGGCCTGTCGGGGTCGGGCAAGTCCTCGCTGGCCTTCGACACGATCTTCGCGGAGGGCCAGCGCCGGTACGTCGAGTCGCTGTCCTCCTACGCCCGGCAGTTCCTCGGGCAGATGGACAAGCCGGACGTCGACTTCATCGAGGGTCTGTCCCCGGCGGTCTCCATCGACCAGAAGTCGACCTCGCGCAACCCGCGCTCGACGGTCGGCACGATCACCGAGGTCTACGACTACCTCCGGCTGCTCTTCGCGCGCATCGGCAAACCGCACTGCCCCCAGTGCCGCCGCCCCATCTCCCGCCAGTCGCCGCAGGCCATCGTGGACCGCGTGCTGGAGCTGCCCGAGGGCAGCCGCTTCCAGGTGCTGTCCCCGCTGGTGAGGGAGCGCAAGGGCGAGTTCGTCGACCTGTTCGCGGACCTCCAGACCAAGGGCTACAGCCGCGCGCGGGTGGACGGCGAGACCGTCCAGCTCTCCAGCCCGCCCACCCTGAAGAAGCAGGAGAAGCACACCATCGAGGTGGTCGTCGACCGCCTCACGGTGAAGGACTCCGCCAAGCGCCGCCTCACCGACTCCGTGGAGACCGCCCTCGGCCTGTCCGGCGGCATGGTCGTGCTCGACTTCGTCGACCTCCCCGAGGACGACCCCGAGCGCGAGCGCATGTTCTCGGAGCACCTGTACTGCCCGTACGACGACCTGTCCTTCGAGGAGCTGGAGCCCCGTTCCTTCTCCTTCAACTCGCCCTTCGGCGCCTGCCCCGACTGCACCGGCATCGGCACGCGCATGGAGGTCGACCCGGAGCTGATCGTCCCGGACGAGGACAAGTCGCTCGACGAGGGCGCCATCCACCCCTGGTCGCACGGCCACACCAAGGACTACTTCGGCCGCCTCATCGGCGCCCTCGCCGACGCGCTGGGCTTCCGGACCGACATCCCCTTCGCCGGCCTGCCGCAGCGCGCGAGGAAGGCCCTGCTGTACGGCCACAAGACGCAGATCGAGGTCCGCTACCGCAACCGCTACGGCCGCGAGCGGGTGTACACCACGGCCTTCGAGGGCGCCGTCCCCTTCGTGAAGCGGCGGCACGGCGAGGCCGAGAGCGACGCCAGCCGGGAGCGCTTCGAGGGCTACATGCGCGAGGTGCCCTGCCCCACCTGTGAGGGCACCCGGCTGAAGCCGATCGTCCTCGCGGTCACGATCATGGAGAAGTCGATCGCCGAGGTCTCGGCGATGTCCATCAGCGACTGCGCGGACTTCCTGGGCGAGCTGAAGCTCACCGCCCGCGACAAGAAGATCGCCGAGCGGGTGCTGAAGGAGGTCAACGAACGGCTGCGCTTCCTGGTCGACGTCGGCCTGGACTACCTCTCGCTGAACCGCGCGGCCGGCACCCTCTCCGGCGGTGAGGCCCAGCGCATCCGCCTCGCCACCCAGATCGGCTCGGGACTCGTCGGCGTGCTCTACGTCCTCGACGAGCCCTCCATCGGTCTGCACCAGCGCGACAACCACCGGCTCATCGAGACCCTGGTCCGGCTCCGCGACATGGGCAACACGCTCATCGTCGTCGAGCACGACGAGGACACCATCAAGACCGCCGACTGGGTCGTCGACATCGGCCCCGGCGCCGGTGAGCACGGCGGCAAGGTCGTGCACAGCGGCTCCCTGAAGGAGCTGCTGGCGAACACCGAGTCGCAGACCGGGCAGTACCTCTCGGGCAGGAAGGCCATCCCGCTGCCCGACGTCCGCCGCCCGCACGACCCGACCCGCCGGCTCACCGTGCACGGCGCCCGGGAGAACAACCTCCAGGACATCGACGTGTCCTTCCCGCTCGGCGTCTTCACGGCCGTCACGGGCGTCTCGGGTTCCGGCAAGTCCACGCTGGTCAACGACATCCTGTACACCCACCTCGCCCGCGAGCTGAACGGCGCGAGGAACGTACCGGGACGGCACACGCGCGTGGACGGCGACGACCTCGTCGACAAGGTCGTCCACGTCGACCAGTCGCCCATCGGGCGCACCCCCCGGTCCAACCCGGCGACCTACACCGGCGTCTTCGACCACATCCGCAAGCTGTTCGCCGAGACCACCGAGGCGAAGGTCCGCGGCTACCTGCCCGGCCGCTTCTCCTTCAACGTCAAGGGCGGCCGCTGCGAGAACTGCGCGGGCGACGGCACCATCAAGATCGAGATGAACTTCCTCCCGGACGTCTACGTCCCGTGCGAGGTCTGCCACGGCGCCCGGTACAACCGGGAGACCCTGGAGGTCCACTACAAGGGCAAGTCCATCGCCGAGGTCCTGAACATGCCGATCGAGGAGGCGACGGACTTCTTCGAGGCCGTCCCCGCGATCGCCCGCCACCTCAACACCCTGAAGGACGTAGGCCTCGGCTACGTCCGCCTCGGCCAGGCGGCGACCACCCTGTCCGGCGGTGAGGCGCAGCGCGTGAAGCTCGCCAGCGAGCTGCAGAAGCGCTCCACCGGCCGCACGGTCTACGTCCTGGACGAGCCGACCACCGGTCTCCACTTCGAGGACATCAGCAAGCTCCTCAAGGTGCTCTCCGGCCTCGTCGACAAGGGCAACACGGTCATCGTCATCGAGCACAACCTCGACGTCATCAAGACCGCCGACTGGATCGTCGACATGGGTCCCGAGGGCGGCGCGGGCGGTGGTCTCGTCGTCGCCGAGGGCACGCCCGAGCAGATCGCCGGGGTCCCGGCCAGCCACACCGGCAAGTTCCTGCGGGAGATCCTCGGCGCCGACCGGATCAGCGACGCCTCACCGGTGAAGGCGCCGCGCGGGACCGCAGCCAAGAAGGCGGTCGCCGCCGGGGCGACGGCCAAGAAGTCCGCCACCACCCGCACGACCAAGACCGCCGGCGGCACAGCGGCCAGGAAGACGGCCTCGGCCACGAAGAAGGCGGCTCCCGCGAAGAAGACCACGCGGACCCGCAAGTCCTGACAGCGGAGGGCGACCGCCCGCCCCGGAAGAACGGCGTGCCCCGCGGGAACCTCCCCGCGGGGCACGCCGTTCTTCCGGCCTGCGGGGACGTGTCAGTCCCCGGCCACCTCGGACGCGTACGGCGGTTCCGCGCCCGCCCGGGAGCAGGTGACCGCGGCCGCGCGGGCGGCGAAGCGGAGCAGCCCGCCCCAGTCCTCGGCGGTCAGGGCCGCGAGCGAGGCCGCGGACAGGGCGTCCCGTGCGGACAGGCCGTGCAGGAGCGCCGCGTTCACCGTGTCACCGGCGCCGATCGTGTCGACGACGTCGACCTTCTCGCCCGGCACGCGGTACTCCGCCCCGTCGCGGGTGTAGGCGGTCAGCCCCTCCCCGCCGCGCGTCACCACGACCGCCGAGGGCCCGGAGGACAACCACTGGTCAGGGGTGCCGCCCAGCCACTCGGCGTCCTCCTCGGACAGCTTCAGCAGCGACACCGAGGGCAGCCAGCTCCTGAAGCGGGCGCGATGGGCGGCCGCGTCGGGGACGACCCGGCCGGATGTTGGGGTCGAGGGCGGTGAAGACGCCGCGCGCGGCCGCCCCGTGCAGCAGTTCCTCGTACGCGCTCGCCCCCGGCTCCAGGACCAGCGAGCAGGTGCCGAAGGAGACGGCACGGGTGCCCGCGGGGAGCCGCTCGGGGGCCTCGAACAGACGGTCGGCGCTGCCCTCCACGTAGAAGGAGTACCGGGCGGAGCCGTCCTCGCCGATCGAGGCCAGCGCCAGCGTCGTCGGCTCCGGGCCGCGCTGCACCGACGCCACGTCCACACCGGCCTCCCGCAACCCGGTCAGCAGGGCCTGGCCGTAGACGTCGTACGACACGCGGGAGCAGAACGCCGTGGGGGAGCCGAGGCGACCGAGCGCCACCGCCGTGTTGTACGGCCCGCCACCGCGCGCCGGCCGCAGGTCCACGAGCGGACCCGACCCCCTGGGACCAGGTCGATCAGGGCTTCACCGGCGACGACGATCACTGAGGGGTCCTTTCCGGGGAGTCTCCGCCGGAAGGTACCCCGGAGGTTTCCGCCCCGCGACGGGCGGCCCCGTCCCCCTCAGTCCCAGTCCCAGCCGATCCCGAGGAGGCCCGTGCGCACCCGGGGCTCCACCAGGTGCACGCAACGGTGCAGGCCGCTCAGGGGGAGGGCCTGCCGCCCTCCGCGCGGCGCGGCCGGCGAGTGCTGGCTGAACCGGTGGCAGCGCACCGGCAGCGCCCGCTCGTCGAAGCGCACCTGGAGGGCGTACTGCCCGCCCCCCGACCGGAAACCGCGGACGTACTCGGTGCTCACCCCGGCCGTCCCGTCGTCGACGCCGTAACGGAACAGGAAGGTGTCGCCGCTGCGCAGCCGGGTGTCGAAGAGGAACTCGGCGACCAGCAGCCCCGTGTCGTCGTCCCAGCGCACCCGGCCCCGACGGCAGTTCTCCAGGGCGCGCACCGCCATCCGCTCCGGGGCACAGCCCGGGTCACCGTGGTGGACCGCCACATAGCGGTCCACACCGTCCCGGTGCGCCCGCACGATGTGCTGCGACTCGCGACCCAGCAGCTCCCGGTGCGCGCCGACGCGTACCCGCTCGTGATGGCCGACGGTGTGCACCCCGCCGTCCGGTGGCGACCCCAGCTCGCCGAGGAGCCGCTCCAGCACACCCGAGGCCGCCACCAGGGAGCGGTACGAACGGCCCGTGGACCGGCCCCGCCCGGACGGCTCCGCGGACCGGGCCAGCAGACGGATCAGCGACTCGTCCGGCAGTCGGAGGATCTCCTCCAGGGCCCGCACCGCCCGCAGCGACTCGGGGCGCTGCGGGCGCCGGGCGCCCTGCTGCCAGTAACTCAGGCTGGTCACCCCGACCTTGACCCCGTGCCGCGACAGATGGTGCTGCACCCGCTGCAACGGCAGTCCGCGCGCGGCGATCGCGGCACGCAGCGCCACATGGAAGGGCCCACCCCGCAGGGCCGACTCCAGCTCCGCGGTGGCGACGTTCGCGATCGCCGCGACGTCGGCGTGCTCTGTGGCGTGCCGCATGGAGGAGCCTTTCTGTGAGGTGCGCGTCGGCTGGTCGGACCACGCGTGGGCCGGTCGGGGTGCCCCGCGGACGCGCGGGGCTCTCGGCGACCGTCCACTTCACATCCGTACGACGGCGTTCCCCGCCCTGAGTTCCCCCGCATTGAAGCGTGTCGGCAAAGCCCCGACAACACCCGCGACGGGACATGGCCGGACACCGACGGCAAGATCCTCAGTGCTCCGGGGCCCCCGGACCGGACCCCAGCAGGTCGCGCAGTGCCTGTCCCGAGAGCCCCGCCTTGTGAAGGAATCCGCGCACCGGAGCGGCCTCGACCAGTTCCCGGACGTCCTCCAGGGGATGTGCGGACGTCAGGACGATCGCGGCCGACGGTGCCGTGCGCGCCAGCGCCGGCGCGACGTCCAGTCCGCTCTCCCCGGCGAGGTCGAGGTCCAGCAGGACGACGTCCGGCGCCAGTTCCGCGGTCCGCGCGAGAGCCTCCGCGCCGGTCGAGGCCACTCCGACCACCCGGATCCCCTCACGTTCGAGGAGAGGCCGGGCGGCCTCCAGGAAGCGGGCACTGTCGTCGACGATGAGACAGCGCGTGGACATGCTGACAGCCTCCCGGGCCGGTGACGGAACCACATCCCGGTCAGCCGGAAAGTGTCCCCCCGACGCGTACCCCGTGACGTGGAATGTGCTGATGTCCCTTGCCGGTTCGATCCGTTCCCACTCACCGAGGGAATCGAACAAGCCACGGGGAGTAGCATGTCGCTGCCCTGGGGGCCGAACGGCCCGGTCGAATGGGAGTAATACGCGATGAACGCGTCGCACAACGGCGTCGGAAGACGTCAGATCCGTCGTGCCCTCGTGGCGGGAGTCTCGGCGGCGGCACTGTTGCTGGCCGGATGCAGCGCCGGTGGCGAGGAGCGCCGGACGGGCGCGGACGGCAAACCCGCGGGCGACACGACCTGCGACGGCAGGATCGACGGCACCGCGCACATCACCCTGTGGTTCCACGCCGGGCAGAGCGGTGAACAGCGCACCCTGCGCAGCCAGGTCAAGGAGTTCAACAAGGCCCAACGGCAGGTGCGGGTCGAGCTGGTGACCCTGCCCGAGCAGCGCCCGTACACCGAGCTCGTCCTGTCCGCGGCGGCCAGCGGAGACCTCCCGGACCTCCTCGACTTCGACGGCCCCAACCTCTACAGCTACGCCTGGTCCGGCAAGCTGAAGCCGATCGACTCCTGTGTGCCCGCCGGGGTCCGCGAGGACCTGCTGCCCTCGCTCCGTCAACAGGGCACCTACGACGGCCGGTTGTGGGGGGTCGGAACCTTCGACTCCGGGCTCGGCCTGTACGTGCGGCCCTCGGTGCTCCGCGAGGCCGGGATCCGGATCCCGAAGGGCACCGGGGACGCTTGGACCGCCGACGAGCTGACCCGGATCCTGCGCAGGTTGCGGGCCGAGGGGTACCAGGCGCCCCTCGACCTCAACTTCGTCGACTCGGCGGTCCCCGACGAGTGGAACACCTACGCGTTCGCACCGGCCGTGTGGTCGGCCGGTGGCGACCTCATCGACCCCAGGGGCTTCCGTACGGCGGACGGCTTCCTCAACGGCCCGGAGGCGGTGAAGGCGCTCACCACCCTGCAGAGCTGGGTCAAGGAGGGCTACGTCGACCGGGACCGGGACAAGAACGCGTTCGTGAAGGGACGCACCCCCATCTCCTGGATGGGGCACTGGAAGTACGGCGAGTTCAGCGCGGCGCACCCCGGGGACGTGGCGATCGTGCCGCTGCCCGACTTCGGCGCCGGCACCGCCACCGGGATGGGCTCCTGGCAGTGGGGCATCCCCTCCGGCGGCGCGGACGGCGACGCGGTGTGGCGGTTCCTGGAGTACCTGCTGCGACCGGAGCAGGTGGTGCGGATGAGCGAGGCCAACGGGGCGATCCCCGGGACGGAACGGGCGGTCGGCCGCTCCGCGAAGTTCGACGAGAACGGCCCGGAGCGGCTGTTCATCGAGCAGCTGCGCGGCGGTGTCGCCCGGCCCCGGCCGCAGACCCCCGCGTACCCGGCGATCACCAAGGCGTTCTCCCGTGCGGTCGCCGACAGCGTCTTCGCGGGCGCCCCGGTCGACAGGACGCTGGACGCGGCGGTCGAGGACATCAACAAGGACCTGGCCGCGCACGACGGTTACCCGCAGAGCGAGCCGTGACGGCGGGGGCGCCGAGGGCGCCTGGACCGGCGCCCCGATCAGCGGGATGCTGAGGCCACCGCGTTCCCCCTCACGGGGACCGCGCGGTGGCGGGCGGCGACCTGGTCGAACGCCTCCCCGCCGAGCGGCCGACGGGGGTGCGTCGGGTCGCGGACGGCCCGAGCACGGACGACGCCGCCGAGCCGGCAAAGGCGGACCACATGCACGTGACCCACGAATCCGCGCCGGCCCACCGGGACAGCGCCCCCACCCCCCAGCACCCGTGAGCCCCACCATGCGCCGTACCCCCTCCCCGAACCGGCCCCCGGACACCCCCGGCCCGGACTCGCCGTCCACGGACCGCGCACCCGACGCCCACCCCACGATCCCCGCGGACCGTTCCCCGGCGGGCCGCGCCCCGGAACAGCGCCCCGAGGCGCGGGTGCCGAGCCCGCGTCGGCCCGCGCGCCCCGCCGATCCCTCCGCTCCCGCCTCCCGTCCGGCGCCGGAGCGCTCCGGGCGCGAGGGCCCCGTGGTGTCCCCGCACGCCCGGCCGGGCCGGGGGCGGGGCCGCGGGGTGCCCGGGGTGCCGTTCCTCGCCCGGCTGCGGGTCGGCGCCAAGCTGATGCTGCTCGTGCTGCTGCCGGTGACCGTACTGCTGGCGTTCACGGTGTTCGCCGCCGTGTCGCACGGGGAGAAGGCGCGGACGCTGCGCGACTTCGACACCGCGATCGGGGTGTCGTTCGCGACCGGCGAGGTCTCCGACGCCGTCGCACGGGAGCGGCTGGCCGCCGTGAAGGCCCGGCTGCGCGTTGAACCGGGCACCGCCCGCGAGCGCGCCGACGCCCAGCGGGCCACCGACGCCGCGCTGCGCCGGGCCGTCCGGCGGGCCACCGGCCGGCCGGTGCCCGACGTCGCCGGCGACCTCGAATCCGTCCACCGGCAACTGCACGCGCTGCGCGTGGAGACGGGCACGGCCTCCCTGGACGCGCCGACCGTCGCCCAGCGGTACGACGCCATCGAGGACATCCTGCTCGACACCGTCGCCGCACTGGAGTCCGGCCGCCCCACACGGGCCGCGGGCCGTGCCGCCGACGCCCACGTGGCCCTGCGGAAGGCCATCGCCGCCGCCGAACGGGAACGGGCCGAGCTCGCCATCCTGTTCGGCGTCCCCGCCGGCCGGCGTCCCACCGCGGCCGGCCGCTGGACCGAACTGGAGAAGGCCCAGCTCCGCGCCTTCGAGCAGAACACCTCCGCGGAACGCCGGACCCAACTGCACCGCACCATGTTCCAGGCCCCCGGCCGCGCCGTCCGCAAGGTCCGCGACATGCTCGACGACTCCGCCACCCGGCCCGCCGACTGGCCCACGTACGACGCCTGGCTCACCGACTCCGGGCAGTACGTCGACGACCTGAGGAAGGTCCAGGACCGGACCGTGCGCGACCTCGCCGACACCGCCGACGACGAACTGCGCGCCACCCGCACCCGCGCCTACAGCGACCTGGCCCTCTTCCTGGCCGTCCTGTGCGCCGTCACCGCCCTCGCGCTGGCCCTGCGCCGCTCGATCACCCGCCCCCTCGGACAGGTCGCCGCGGGCGCGCGGGCGCTGTCGCGGGGCGACCTGTCGCACGACATCCACTACGCCGGACACGACGAACTCGGCGACGTGGCCGACACGTTCCGGGAACTGCGGGTGACCACGGAACGGCTGGCCGGGCAGATCCGGGCCATGAACACGGCGATCGACGCCGGCCGCCTCGGACACCGGGCCGACGTCGACGCCTTCGACGGCACCTGGGCCCAGCTGCTGGGCGGCATGAACGACACCATGGCGTCGTTCGCCGCCGCCCACGGCCGCCGCCGACGCGCCGAACAGGAACTGGAGGGCATCTTCAACCTCTCCCTGGACCTGCTCTGCATCTGCGGACTCGACGGCTACTTCAAACGCGTCAACCCGGCCTTCGAACGCACCCTCGGACACCCGGCCGAGACCCTGACCGCCAGACCGTTCGTCGAGTTCGTCCACGAGGAGGACCGCGACAGCACCCGCGAGACGATCGCGCTGCTGGCGAGCGGCGTCGACGTCGCCGAGTTCGAGAACCGCTACGTCCGCGCGGACGGCACCGAGTGCTGGCTCCAGTGGAGCGCCCGGCCCGTCCCCGAGGAGGGCCTCATCTACGCCGCCGCCCGCGACGTCACCGAGAGCCGCCGCGCCGCCCGGGAACAGGCCGCGCTGCGCCGCGTCGCCACCGAGGTGGCCCGCGGGGTCCCGCCGTCCGACGTGTTCGCGAAAGTGGCGGAGGAGGTGGGCGCCCTGCTGTGCACGGCCGCGGCCGTGCTGCGCCACGAGAGCGACGGGGACTTCACGGTCCTCGGCATCGCGCGCGAACCGGCCGACGACAGCGGCGCGGCGCCGTGCCTGACCCGGCGTGAGCCGGCGCGCACCGTGATGCGGGAGGTGGCCCGCACGCGCGGCGCCGCCCGCTCGGGCACCGCCGCGGGCGCCCCCATCGTCGTCGAGGGCCGGCTGTGGGGCGTCGTCGTCGCGGCCTCGCTGCTCGACGCGCTGCCCGACGGCACGGAGTCCCGGCTCGCCGACTTCACCGAACTCATCGCCACCGCGATCGCCAACGCCGACAGCCGCGCCCAGCTGACCGCCTCACGCGCGCGTGTCGTGGCCGCGGGCGACGCCTCCCGGCGCCGTATCGAACGCGACCTGCACGACGGTGTGCAGCAGCGGCTGATCTCCCTCCAGCTGGAGCTGCGGATGGCGCAGACCCTCGTCGACGAGCACGGCTCGGAGCTCGGCAGGCAACTCGCCCACCTGGGCAAGGGCCTCGACGACACGTTCCAGGACCTGATCCAGGTGGCCCGCGGCATCCACCCGGCCATCCTCTCCCAGGGCGGCCTGGGCCCCGCCCTGCGCTCCCTGGCCCGCCGCTCGGCGATCCCCGTCGAACTCGACCTGCGGCTCTCCACGCCCCGCTTCCCGGAGGCGGTCGAGGTGGCCGCGTACTACGTGACGTCGGAGTGCCTGACCAACGCCGTCAAGCACGCGCGCGCGAACGTGGTGACCGTCACGGCCGAGGACACCGGCGGCTTGCTGGAGGTGGTCATCCGCGACGACGGGGCCGGGGGAGCGGAACCGGGCGGGGGTTCGGGACTGATCGGTCTCATCGACCGGGTGGAGGCGATCGGCGGGCGGCTGACCGTGACCAGCCCGCCGGGCAGCGGGACGACACTGGACGTCCGCCTGCCGCTGGCACCGCCCCCGGAGGCCGGGGAGACCGCACCCCGTTCATGACCGCCCGAAGCGTACGCGGCGAGCCCCTTCAGGGGGGAGTACGAGACTCGTCGAGCGTACGTTCGGGCGGCCGTGCCGGACGGTGAAGACGGCCGTCCGGCCCAGTACGCGGGAGAACGGCCGATCCTTCTCCGCCGAGACAACCGGCCACCCGCGACTGCACTCTTTCGAGCATGACGTGCCGCCCTCACGGTGTCGCCCCGGCTCTCCCCCAACTAGGCTTCCAGCTAGCCGTAAGACCGTGTTCGGGCAGGCTGTCGTGGAAGAAGAGAACAGGTCGGGCAGGGGGAGGCCGAGACCACATGCACGCCGATCAGCATCCGGCGCTCGGACGGGTGGTGCTCGCGGACGACGACGTGCTCCTGCGCGAGGGACTGGCCAGTCTGTGCGAGCGCGTCGGATACGAGGTGGTGGGCCAGGCCGGCGACGGCACCGGCCTCATGGACCTCGTCGAGTCGCAGGTGCCGGACATCGCGATCATCGACATCAGGATGCCGCCGACCCAGTCCACCGAGGGCCTGAAGGCGGCTCGCGCCATCCGTGAGCGGTACCCGTCGGTCGGGATCCTCGTCCTGTCGGCGTTCGTCGAGGTCGAGGACGCGCTGGAGCTGCTGGCCGGCGGGCGCAGCATCGGCTACCTCCTCAAGAGCCGGATCACGGTCGTCGACGAGTTCCTGGAGACCCTCGACCGCATCCGCCGGGGCGGCTGTGTGGTGGATCCCTCACTCGTGCGGGAGCTGGTCGCCGCGCAGCGCCGCGACGATCCGCTGGCCATGCTCAGCAACCGCGAGCGCGAGGTGCTCGGCCTCATGGCCGAGGGGCGCTCCAACGCGGGCATCGGCAAGCGGCTGTGGGTGACCGAGGGCACCGTCGAGAAGCACGTGCGCAGCATCCTGGGCAAACTGCGGCTCCCCGAGGAACCGGACGACCACCGCCGGGTCCTGGCGGTGCTGACGTTCCTGGAGACCCGCTAGCTAGTGCTGTGACCGGAAAGGTTCGCCGGCTCGCGACGCCCGGCACGGCTCCCCCGCTCTCGGCTTCGCTCGAGCGGGAGGGGCCCCACCGCGGCGGTGTCGCATGACCCGCGTACATCCGGTACGCCGGTCATGCTCCGCCTTGCGATGCACCGCACCGGACGCCGCGAGCCTCCCGGCAAACCTTTCCGGTCCCAGCACGAGGGACGGGCGTCCGCCCTCCCCGGGCGCCCCGCGCTGTCACTCCCCGCCAGTAGGGTGTGGAGCATGGCCGATCCCTCCAGCTACCGCCCCAGTCCGGGACAGATCCCGGACTCTCCCGGGGTGTACAAGTTCCGTGACGAGCACCGCCGGGTGATCTACGTCGGGAAGGCGAAGAGCCTGCGCCAGCGCCTGGCCAACTACTTCCAGGACCTGGCCGGCCTCCACCCGCGCACCCGCTCCATGGTCACCACGGCCGCCTCCGTGGAGTGGACGGTGGTGTCGACGGAGGTGGAGGCGCTCCAGCTGGAGTACTCCTGGATCAAGGAGTTCGACCCCCGGTTCAACGTCAAGTACCGCGACGACAAGAGCTACCCGTACCTCGCGGTCACGATGAACGAGCAGTACCCCCGCGTGCAGGTGATGCGCGGTCACAAGAAGAAGGGCGTCAAGTACTTCGGCCCGTACGCGCACGCGTGGGCGATCCGCGACACCGTGGACCTGCTGCTGCGCGTCTTCCCCGTGCGCACCTGCTCGGCCGGCGTCTTCAAGAACGCGGCCCGCACCGGCCGCCCCTGCCTGCTCGGCTACATCGGCAAGTGCTCCGCCCCCTGCGTCGAGCGCATCACCGCCGAGGACCACCGGGAACTGGCCGAGGAGTTCAGCGACTTCATGGCCGGCCGCACCGGCACCTACCTCCGCCGTCTGGAACGGCAGATGGCGGACGCGGCCGAGGAGATGGAGTACGAGCGGGCCGCCCGGCTGCGCGACGACATCGAGGCCCTGAAGAAGGCCATGGAGAAGAACGCCGTCGTCCTCGCCGACGCGACCGACGCCGACCTGATCGCGGTCGCCGAGGACGAGCTGGAGGCCGCCGTCCAGATCTTCCACGTCCGCGGCGGACGCGTGCGCGGCCAGCGCGGCTGGGTCACCGACAAGGTCGAGGCCGTCACCACCGGTGACCTCGTCGAGCACGCCCTGCAGCAGCTCTACGGCGAGGAGACCGGCGACTCGGTGCCCAAGGAGGTCCTCGTCCCGGCGCTGCCCGACCCCGTCGAACCCGTCCAGGAGTGGCTCACCGGGCGCCGCGGCTCCAACGTCTCCCTGCGCGTCCCGCAGCGCGGCGACAAGAAGGCCCTCATGGAGACCGTCCAGCGCAACGCCCAGCAGTCGCTGGTGCTGCACAAGACCAAGCGCGCCTCCGACCTCACCACCCGCTCGCGGGCCCTGGAGGAGATCGCCGAGGCCCTCGACCTCGACAGCGCCCCCCTCCGGATCGAGTGCTACGACATCTCCCACCTCCAGGGCGACGACGTCGTGGCGTCCATGGTCGTCTTCGAGGACGGCCTGGCCCGCAAGAGCGAGTACCGCCGCTTCCAGATCAAGGGCCGGGTCGGGGACACACAGGTCTGGCACGGTGAGGGCCAGGACGACGTCCGCTCCATGCACGAGGTCATCGCCCGCCGCTTCCGGCGCTACCTCGCCGAGAAGGAGAAGACCGGCGAGTGGGCCGAGGGCGAGGACACCCTCACCGACGACGACGGCCGCCCCAGGCGCTTCGCCTACCCGCCGCAGCTCGTCGTCGTCGACGGCGGACAGCCGCAGGTCGCCGCCGCCCGCCGGGCCCTGGACGAGCTGGGCATCGACGACATCGCCGTGTGCGGCCTGGCCAAGCGCCTGGAGGAGGTCTGGCTGCCCGGTGAGGACGACCCGGTGGTCCTGCCCCGCACCAGCGAGGGGCTGTACCTCCTGCAGCGGGTGCGGGACGAGGCCCACCGCTTCGCCCTCACCTACCAGCGCACCAAGCGGGCCAAGCGGCTGCGGACCAGCCCCCTGGACGACGTGCCCGGCCTCGGCGACACCCGCAAGCAGGCCCTGCTCAAGCACTTCGGCTCGCTGAGGAAGCTGCGCGCCGCGACGATCGACCAGATCTGCGAGGTCCCCGGCATAGGCCGCAAGACGGCCGAGACCATCGCCGCCGCCCTCGCCCAGGCGGCCCCGGCGGCACCCGCCGTGAACACCGCCACCGGAGAGATCCTGGAGGAAGAGGGGCCCGGCACGACGGTGGACACCTCCGGGGAGCCCGTGGCGGTGTCCACCGCGGGTCCCCCGGACCGGCGACGAGGGCAGGAGACATGACCGAGCACGAAAAGCGCCCAGAACCCCATGAGCGCCCCGAGCGTCCAGAAGAACAGCACCGAGAGCACACGGCGGAGCGCGGGCAGGCCCCCAGCGCGGTGGGCGACCACGCCTCCCAGCACCCAGCGCCACAGGAAGACGGAGCACACGTGAGTACGGGCATCGAAACAGCCGGGGTCCCCGAGGCGGCCATCCCCGAGCTGGTGATCATCTCCGGCATGTCCGGGGCCGGCCGGTCCACGGCCGCCAAGTGCCTGGAGGACCTCGGCTGGTTCGTCGTGGACAACCTGCCGCCCGCACTGATCCCCACCATGGTGGAGCTCGGCGCCCGCTCCCAGGGCAACGTGGCGCGGATCGCGGTCGTCGTCGACGTCCGCGGCCGCCGCTTCTTCGACAACCTGCGCGACTCCCTCGCCGACCTGGAGACGAAGAACGTCACCCGCCGGATCGTCTTCCTGGAGTCCTCCGACGACGCCCTCGTGCGCCGCTTCGAGTCGGTGCGCCGCCCGCACCCCCTCCAGGGCGACGGCCGCATCGTCGACGGCATCGCCGCCGAGCGGGAGCTGCTGCGCGAGCTGCGCGGCGACGCCGACCTGGTGATCGACACCTCCAGCCTGAACGTGCACGAGCTGCGCGCCAAGATGGACGCCCAGTTCGCCGGCGAGGAGGAGCCCGAGCTGCGGGCCACCGTCATGTCCTTCGGCTTCAAGTACGGCCTCCCCGTCGACGCCGACCTGGTCGTGGACATGCGCTTCCTGCCCAACCCGCACTGGGTCCCGGAGCTGCGCCCCTACACCGGCCTCAACGAGGAGGTCTCCGCGTACGTCTTCAACCAGCCCGGCGCCAAGGAGTTCCTCGACCGCTACGCCGAACTGCTCCAGCTGATCGCCGCCGGGTACCGCCGCGAGGGCAAGCGGTACGTGACCATCGCGGTCGGCTGCACCGGCGGCAAGCACCGCTCGGTCGCCACCTCAGAGAAGCTCGCCGCCCGCCTCGCCTCCCAGGGCGTCGAGACCGTCGTCGTGCACCGCGACATGGGCCGCGAATGACCGGACGTACTGCTCTGCGGCTGAGCAGACTGCGCCGGAACACCCCGGAAGGACGCGCCGCCGGACCCGCCGAGGCCCGTGGCGGCCGGCCGCGCCGCCGCGGCGCCCAGCCCAAGGTCGTCGCGCTCGGCGGCGGCATGGGCCTGTCCGCCTCGCTCGCCGCCCTGCGCCGGATCACCGGCGACCTCACCGCCGTCGTCACCGTGGCCGACGACGGCGGCTCCAGCGGACGCCTGCGTGACGAGCTGGGCGTGCTCCCGCCCGGCGACCTGCGCAAGGCGCTGGCCGCGCTGTGCGGCGACGACGACTGGGGCCAGACCTGGTCCCGCGTCATCCAGCACCGCTTCACCTCCCAGGGCGACCTGCACGACCACGCCGTCGGGAACCTGCTGATCGTCGCCCTGTGGGAGCAGCTCGGCGACCACGTCCAGGCGCTGGACCTGGTCGGCAGGCTCCTCGGCGCACAGGGCCGCGTGCTGCCCATGTCCGCGGTGCCCCTGGAGCTCCAGGCCCTGGTCAAGGGGCACGACCCGGCGCGCCCCGACGACGTCGACACCGTCCGCGGCCAGGCGACCGTCGCGCTCACCCCCGGCGAGGTGCAGTCCGTGCACGTCGTGCCGCCCGACCCGCCCGCCGTGCCCGAGGCGGTGGAGGCCGTCCTCGACGCCGACTGGGTGGTGCTCGGCCCCGGCTCCTGGTTCTCGTCGGTCATCCCGCACCTGCTCGTGCCCGAGCTGCTCGACGCCCTCACCGAGACCAAGGCCCGGCTCGTGCTGTCGCTGAACCTCGCCCCGCAGCCGGGAGAAACCGATGGCTTCTCCCCGCAGCGTCATTTGGAGGTTTTGGCACGACACGCCCCTAAACTCGCCCTGGACGTGGTGCTGGCCGACGAGGCCGCCGTGCCCGACCGTGATGTGCTCACCGAGGCCGCCAAGCGGCTCGGCGCCGCGGTCGAGCTGGCGCCGGTGGCCCGGCCCGATGGATCTCCGCGGCATGATCCGGAGCTGCTGGCCGCCGCGTACGACCGTATTTTTCGGATGCATGGAAGGATCGGCCCATGGCGATGACGGCAGCGGTGAAGGACGAGATCTCCCGGCTACCCGTCACCCGGACCTGCTGCAGAAAGGCGGAGGTCTCGGCGATCCTGCGGTTCGCGGGTGGGCTGCACCTGGTGAGCGGCCGCATCGTGATCGAGGCGGAGCTGGACACCGCGATGGCGGCGCGCCGCCTCAAGCGGGACATCCTGGAGATCTTCGGCCACAGCTCCGAACTGATCGTGATGGCACCCGGCGGACTGCGCCGGGGCTCTCGTTATGTGGTGCGGGTCGTCGCGGGCGGCGATCAGCTGGCCCGGCAGACGGGACTGGTCGACGGTCGCGGCCGGCCCATCCGCGGACTGCCGCCGCAGGTGGTCTCGGGGGCCACCTGCGATGCCGAGGCCGCCTGGCGCGGCGCGTTCCTGGCACACGGCTCGCTCACCGAGCCCGGCCGGTCGTCCTCCCTGGAGGTGACCTGCCCGGGTCCGGAGGCGGCCCTCGCGCTGGTCGGCGCGGCCCGCCGGCTGTCGATCGCCGCGAAGGCCCGTGAGGTGCGCAGCGTCGACCGGGTCGTCGTACGCGACGGCGACGCGATCGGCGCGCTGCTGACCCGGCTCGGCGCCCACGAGTCCGTGCTGGCCTGGGAGGAGCGGCGGATGCGCCGCGAGGTCCGGGCGACGGCCAACCGGCTCGCCAACTTCGACGACGCCAACCTGCGCCGCTCGGCCCGCGCCGCCGTCGCCGCCGGTGCGCGGGTGGGCCGCGCCCTGGAGATCCTCGGCGACGACGTGCCCGAGCACCTCGCCGCCGCCGGACGGCTGCGCATGGAGCACAAGCAGGCGTCGCTGGAGGAGCTGGGCGCGCTCGCCGACCCGCCGCTCACCAAGGACGCCGTCGCGGGCCGCATCCGCCGGCTGCTGGCCATGGCGGACAAGCGCGCACAGGACCTGGGCATCCCGGGGACCGAGTCGAGCCTCACCGAGGAGATGGCCGATAACCTCGCGGGGTGACCACCCGTCACCCGAGCGCCGTAGCGACGAACGCGCCGGTGCCGACGCCCTGTTGGGCTGTCGGCGCCGGCTTCTCGGTGACGGGGTGAAATCCTCGTGCGGCGTGTGCGGCACCCTTGACGTGACCCCGATCTGACATGAGCCTGGCGTCTGTTCGCCGCTGTGGCGAACCCACGCAAGGGGGGCTCATGAGACGAAGAGCGAGATCGATCCTCGCTGCCGGCGTGCTCCTGCTGGGCGGTGGCGCGGGGCTCGCGCCGTTCGCCCAGGCGGCCGAGAACGACGGTTCCGGCGACGCGGAAGAGGTCAAGGTCTTCCGCGCCGAGGTCACGAAGGAGCAGGTACCCCTGCTTCTGGCGGCCGGGCAGGACGGTCACGAACTCAGCGAGCAGGCACCGGAGAAGGGCACCGCGTCGGTCGAGGTCTACCTCACCGACAAGCAGGCCGAGGCCCTGGAGGAGCAGGGCGTCGATCTCGAGGAGCACCGGCTCAGCCGCACGGCGCAGGCGCGGGTGGACGCCGCGGGCGACGGGGTCTACCGCCCGTACAGCGGAGCGGGCGGCATCAAGGAGGAGATCCTCCGGACCGGCCAGGAGAACCCCTCCCTGACCAAGGTGGTCTCCATCGGCAAGTCCCTGCGGGGACAGGACATCCTCGCGCTCAAGCTGACCAAGAACGCGAAGAAGACCAAGGACGGCGCCAAGCCCTCCGTCCTGTACATGTCCAACCAGCACGCCCGTGAGTGGATCACCCCGGAGATGACCCGGCGGCTGATGCACCACTACCTGGACAACTACCGGACCGACAAGCGGATCAAGAAGATCGTCGACACCACCGAGCTGTGGTTCGTGATCTCCGCCAACCCGGACGGCTACGACTTCACCCACCAGGCCGACGGCAACCGCCAGTGGCGCAAGAACCTGCGCGACATCAACGGCGACAACGCCGTCACCGTCGGCGACGGTGTCGACCTCAACCGCAACTTCGCCTACAAGTGGGGCTACGACAACGAGGGTTCGTCCCCGTTCCCCACCAGCGAGACCTACCGCGGCGCGAGCCCCGGCTCCGAGCCCGAGACCAAGGCCCTGGACGCCTTCGAGAAGCGCATCGGCTTCGAGTACGGCATCAACTACCACTCCGCCGCCGAACTGATCCTCTACGGCGTCGGCTGGCAGGTGGCCACCCCCACCCCGGACGACGTGCTCTACAAGGCGCTGGCCGGCACCCCGGAGAACCCCGCCGTCCCCGGGTACCACCCCCAGGTCTCCTCGGAGCTGTACACCACCAACGGCGAGGCGGACGGCCACGCGGCCAACGTCAACGGCACGGCGATGTTCACCCCCGAGATGTCGACGTGCCAGACCGCGTCGAACATCGACCCGGCCGACGCCTGGAAGCCGGAGGACTGCGCCTCCGTCTTCACGTTCCCGGACGACGAGAAGCTGATCAAGCAGGAGTTCGAGAAGAACATCCCGTTCGCGCTCTCCGTCGCCGAGTCCGCGGCCGGGCCCGACCAGCCGAAGTCCTCGGTCGGCCTCGACGCCCCCGACTTCACCCCGGCGCCCTTCACCACGTCGTACTCGCGCGGCGCCGACCAGGTGATCTCCGTCGTCGCCCGCAAGTCCGTGCGCGACAAGGAACTGAAGTACCGGATCAACGGCCGCGGCCGGACCTACGACCAGACGCTCAGGCCCTGGAAGGGCGGCGAGACGTACGGCGGTGAGGACAACCTCTGGTTCGACGAGTACCGGGCCGAGGTCCAGGACGGCGAACCCGGTGACAAGGTCGAGGTCTGGTTCACCGGTGAGACCAGGAACGGCAAGCCCACCCGCAGCGACCGCTTCACCTACACGATCGCCGAGCGGCCCAAGGCCGACACCCTCGTCGTCGCCGAGGAGGGCGCGCCCGCGACCCAGACCAAGACCTACGTCGACGCGCTGAAGGCCAACGGCAAGAAGGCGCTCGTCTGGGACGTCGCGACCCAGGGCGCTCCCGACGCGCTGGGCGTACTGAAGCACTTCAAGCAGGTCGTCCACTACACGGGCGCCGTGCGCCCCGGTGTCGCCACCCAACTCGCCCTGCGCGCCTACCTCAACGAGGGCGGCAAGCTGATCGAGGCGGGCGAGAGCGCCGGCGGCTCCGTCGACCTCGGCGGCGGCACCCTGTCCAACGACTTCAGCCAGTACTACCTGGGCGCCTACAGCCGCACGTCCCTGCCCGACGCCACGTCCTTCGCGGGCAGCGGCAGGCTGGCGGGCTTCACGGGAACACTCGGCGACGCGCCCGGCAACCCGCTCAACACCGCGGGATCGTTCGGCCTCACCTCCGACGCCCTGCCGGCGGACGCCTTCCCGCAGTTCGCGAGCGCCGGGGCGGGCCAGTACCCCGGCACCGTCAACCCGTACGGCCCGTACGAGGGCGCGTCCATGGCGGCCGTCACGCACTCCGACTACGCCTGGAACCGGCTCACCCGCACCATCGACCTCACCTCGGTGAGCGCGGCCGACCGGCCGACGCTGCGCACCCGGATGCTGTGGAACACCGAGGAGGGCTACGACCACGCGGTCCTGGAGGCGCACACCGCCGGGGCGGACGACTGGACGACGCTGCCCGAGGCGGGCGGCGCCACCTCCACCGCCGTGCCCGTCGAGTGCGAGGCCGGCTACTTCATCCAGGCCCACCCGGCGCTGAAGCGGTACCTGACCCCGGGCTCCGGCGGTTGCGCCCCGACCGGCACCAGCGGGGCCTGGAACAGCTTCACCGGGGCCTCCGACGGCTGGAAGCAGGTCGAGTTCGATCTGTCCGCCTACGCCGGGAAGTCGGTCGAGGTGTCGTTCAGCTACATCACCGACCCGGGTTCCGGCGGCCGCGGCGTGCTGCTCGACAACACCACGGTCGTCACCGGCGCGGCGGCCGGTGCGACCGAGGGCTTCGAGACGTCGCTCGGCGCGTGGAAGACCCCCGGCCCGCCCGCGGGCAGCCCGGCGGTCGTGCGGGACTGGGGTCTGTCCGGCGAACTGTTCAAGACGTTCGGCGCGGTCACCACGAACGACACCGTGCTGCTGGGCTTCGGCCTGGAGCAGGTGCCCGCGGCGGCCGACCGGACGGCACTGCTCGGCAAAGCGCTCGCGGCGCTGAGGAAGTGAGCGCCGACTGCGCCGAAGGGCTGACGACAGGCCCTGGAGAGGCCACCCCGAACGTCTGAAATCAGATGATCGGGAGGCCGCTCAAAAGGTAATCAGCTTGTAAAACCCGGGCGGTCCGTACCCCTACTGGCGGGTACGGACCGCACCGGCATGTATAGGGCATCTCGATGTCACTCGACGGGTCCCGGGGAGGTAGGGTCGTAGGCGGTCGGGGACATCCCATACAGCTCGCCGGCACTGAGCCGGCGTACCAACGAGGAGATCGGTTCGTGACGATCCGCGTAGGCATCAACGGCTTTGGCCGCATCGGTCGTAACTACTTCCGCGCGCTGCTGGAGCAGGGTGCAGACATCGAGATCGTGGCTGTCAACGACCTGGGTGACACCGCGACCACCGCACACCTCCTGAAGTACGACACCATCCTGGGCCGTCTCAAGGCCGAGGTGTCGCACACCGCCGACACGATCACCGTGGACGGCCACACCATCAAGGTCCTCTCCGAGCGCAACCCCGCCGACATCCCGTGGGGCGAGCTGGGCGTCGACATCGTCATCGAGTCCACCGGCATCTTCACGAAGAAGGCCGACGCCGAGAAGCACCTCGCCGGCGGTGCCAAGAAGGTCCTCATCTCGGCTCCGGCCAAGGACGAGGACATCACCGTGGTGATGGGCGTCAACCAGGACAAGTACGACCCGGCGAACCACCACGTCATCTCCAACGCCTCCTGCACCACCAACTGTGTGGCGCCGATGGCGAAGGTCCTCGACGAGAACTTCGGCATCGTCAAGGGTCTGATGACGACGGTCCACGCGTACACCAACGACCAGCGCATCCTGGACTTCCCGCACTCGGACCTGCGTCGCGCCCGCGCCGCCGCCGAGAACATCATCCCGACCACCACCGGTGCCGCGAAGGCCACCGCGCTGGTCCTGCCGCAGCTCAAGGGCAAGCTCGACGGCATCGCCATGCGTGTCCCGGTCCCGACCGGCTCCGCCACCGACCTGGTCGTGCAGCTGCAGCGCGAGGTCACCAAGGACGAGGTCAACGCCGCCTTCAAGAAGGCCTCCGAGGACGGCGACCTCAAGGGCATCCTGTTCTACACCGAGGACCCGATCGTGTCCTCGGACATCGTCAGCGACCCGGCCTCCTGCACCTTCGACGCCTCCCTGACCATGGTCCAGGAAGGCACGTCGGTGAAGATCCTCGGCTGGTACGACAACGAGTGGGGCTACTCCAACCGCCTCGTCGACCTGACGGTGTTCGTCGGCAACCAGCTCTGATCGACGGAGACAGGCACTTGATGTGACGGCAGGGCTCGGGCAGCGCAGCGACGCGCCGCCCGGGCCCTGACTCACGTGCGAAACGGCCCTCTTACGATCACGAGCACCACAAGTCCTCTCCGGGAGTCCCCTCAATGAAGACGATCGACGAACTGCTCGCCGGCCCGGTCGCCGGGAAGCGGGTCTTCGTCCGCGCCGACCTGAACGTGCCGCTGTCCGGCACGACCATCACCGACGACGGCCGCATCCGCGCCGTCCTGCCCACCGTGAAGGCCCTCGCCGAGGCGGGCGCCCGGGTGGTCGTCGCCTCGCACCTGGGCCGCCCCAAGGGCGCCCCGGACCCGGCCTTCTCGCTCGCCCCGGCCGCCGCCCGCCTCGGTGAACTCCTCGGCGCCGACGTGGCGTTCGCGACGGACACGGTCGGCGAGTCCGCCGGTGCCACCGTCGCGCAACTCGCCGACGGCCAGGTCGCGGTGCTGGAGAACCTGCGCTTCAACGCCGGTGAGACCTCGAAGGACGACGCCGAGCGCGCCGCCTTCGCGGACCTGCTCGCCGGCCTCGCCGACATCTACGTGGGTGACGGCTTCGGGGCGGTGCACCGGGGGCACGCCTCCGTCTTCGACCTCCCGGCCCGGCTGCCGCACTACGCCGGTCATCTGATCGCCACCGAGGTCGGCGTCCTCAAGAAGCTCACCGAGGACGTCAAGCGCCCCTACGTGGTCGCGCTCGGCGGCGCCAAAGTCTCCGACAAGCTCGCCGTCATCGACCAGCTGCTCGGGAAGGCCGACCGCATCCTCATCGGCGGCGGCATGGCGTACACCTTCCTCAAGGCCAAGGGGTACGAGATCGGCAGCTCCCTCCTTCAGGAGGACCAGCTCGCGGCCGTCGCAGAGTACCTGGAGCGCGCCGAGAAGACCGGTGTCGAGCTGGTCCTGCCGGTCGACGCCCTCGTCTCGTCCGCGTTCCCGGACCTTAAGGCCAAGGCCCCGGCCGACCCCACCGCCGTCGCCGCGGACGCCATCCCGGCCGATCAGATGGGTCTGGACATCGGTCCGGAGACCCGCAAGCTGTACGCCTCGAAGATCGCCGACGCGGCCACCGTCTTCTGGAACGGTCCGATGGGCGTCTTCGAGCACCCCGATTTCGCCGAGGGCACCAAAGCGGTCGCCCAGGCTCTCCTCGACTCCGAGGCGTTCACGGTCGTCGGCGGGGGAGACTCCGCCGCCGCCGTGCGCATCCTGGGCTTCGACGAGAACGCATTCGGCCACATCTCGACCGGTGGCGGCGCCTCCCTCGAATACCTCGAGGGCAAGACGCTCCCCGGACTCGCCGCACTGGAGGACTGACCCTCGATGACTGCTGTGGAAAACGGCCGCCTGCCCCTGATGGCAGGCAACTGGAAGATGAACCTCAACCACCTCGAGGCCATCGCCCACGTCCAGAAGCTCGCCTTCGCGCTGGCCGACAAGGACTACGAGGCCTGCGAGGTCGCGGTCCTGCCGCCCTTCACCGACCTGCGGTCCGTGCAGACCCTCGTCGACGGCGACAAGCTCAAGATCAAGTACGGTGCCCAGGACCTCTCGGCGCACGACTCCGGCGCCTACACCGGCGAGATCTCCGGCCCGATGCTGGCCAAGCTCAAGTGCACGTTCGTCGCGGTCGGCCACTCCGAGCGCCGCCAGTACCACGACGAGACCGACGAGATCGTCAACGCCAAGGTCAAGGCCGCCTTCAAGCACGGCCTCACCCCGATCCTCTGCGTCGGTGAGGAGCTGGAGGTCCGCGAGGCGGGCGACCACGTCTCCCACACCCTCGCCCAGGTCGAGGGCGGTCTGAAGGACGTTCCCGCCGAGCACGCCGAGACCGTCGTCATCGCCTACGAGCCCGTGTGGGCCATCGGCACCGGCAAGGTCTGCGGTGCCGAGGACGCCCAGGAAGTCTGCGCGGCCATCCGTGCCAAGCTGGCCGAGCTGTACAGCCAGGAGCTGGCCGACCGGGTCCGCATCCAGTACGGCGGCTCCGTCAAGGCCGGCAACGTCGCCGAGATCATGGCCCAGGCCGACATCGACGGCGCCCTCGTCGGCGGTGCCTCCCTGGACGCGGACGAGTTCGTCAAGATCGTGCGCTTCCGTGACCAGTGAGCCGTCGCGACACCGGATCAGAGCGTCCCGACGGCGATCCGGGAAAGGTGAGTAGGCGGTAGCGGCGTAACGTCGTAGTCTTGCGGGGGCATGGCCCGGCGCCATGCCCCCTGTCGTCCATCCAGATCCGAGGAAGTTGGTCCAGCCGTGGTTATGGGGTTCTCGATCGCCCTGATCGTCTTCAGCGGGTTGCTGATGCTGCTGGTGCTGATGCACAAGGGCAAGGGCGGCGGCCTCTCCGACATGTTCGGTGGCGGCATGCAGTCGTCCGTCGGCGGCTCCTCGGTCGCCGAGCGCAACCTCGACCGGATCACCGTGGTGGTCGGTCTGCTGTGGTTCGCGTGCATCGTCGTACTCGGCATCCTCATGAAGGTCAACAACTGACCCTCGGGTCCCCGCACGACAACGCGTCACGGACGCACCGATCCGCACGTAAAGCCCCATGCCGGGTACGCGACTTCGAGCGCGGCCTATCATGGGGCTTGCGTCTGTGATGAGAGGTAACTCCCATCACTGGACGCGCGTTGGGCCTTACGTAGACTGAGGCGCTCGCAGCGAAGCGAAACGCCGACTCGCTTCGCCGCACCATCACGCAGGGAGTTACGACCGTGGCAAGTGGCAACGCGATCCGAGGAAGCCGGGTCGGGGCGGGGCCGATGGGCGAAGCCGAGCGCGGCGAGTCCGCACCCCGGCTTCGCATCTCCTTCTGGTGCTCCAACGGACACGAGACCCAGCCGAGCTTCGCAAGCGACGCGCAGGTCCCCGACACCTGGGACTGCCCGCGCTGCGGCTTCCCGGCCGGACAGGACCGGGACAACCCGCCGGACCCACCGCGCACCGAGCCCTACAAGACGCACCTCGCCTATGTGCGGGAGCGGCGCAGCGACGCGGACGGCGAGGCGATCCTCGCCGAGGCGCTCGCCAAACTGCGGGGCGAGATCTGAGAACCGGGTACGGCCGGACACCCCGGGGTGTCCGGCCGTACGCGTTCGCCGGGCACCGCTTTCCCCCCTGTTCTCCTTCTGTCCCCCGACACGCTGACACCGGGGCGCACGGCCGACGTATGTGTGGTCGAGCCCGACCACGGCGGGACGACCGCTCGTGTCGCCTCGTGCTCCATTAGGTTGGGACCGGCAGCGGGGCAAGGCACGCAGGACCAGTAGGAAAGAAGGCTGAAGTCCGAGATGAACGCAGAAAGCCGTACCAGGCTCGACCAGACGCCCGAGTGGACCGCGCTGGCCGAGCACCGGGAGCAACTGCGCGACGTACAGCTGCGGGAGCTGTTCGCGGCCGACCCCGGGCGCGGCACCGGGTACACGCTGGAGGTCGGCGATCTGCACGTCGACTACTCCAAGCACCTGGTCACCGACGAGACGCTGCGGCTGCTGCGGGAGCTGGCCGCCACGACCGACGTGTTCGGACTGCGGGACGCGATGTTCCGTGGTGAGAAGATCAACACCACCGAGGACCGCGCCGTCCTGCACACCGCGCTGCGCGCCCCGCGGGACGCGGTGATCGAGGTCGACGGCGAGAACGTGGTGCCGGCCGTGCACGCCGTCCTCGACAAGATGGCCGGCTTCGCCGAGCGGATCCGCTCCGGCGAGTGGACCGGGCACACCGGCAGGCGCATCAAGAACATCGTCAACGTCGGCATCGGCGGCTCCGACCTGGGCCCCGCCATGGCGTACGAGGTGCTGCGCTCCTACACCGACCGCGACCTGGTCGTCCGCTTCGTGTCGAACGTCGACGGGGCCGACCTGCACGAGGCCGTACGGGACCTGGACGCGGCGGAGACGCTGTTCGTCATCGCCTCCAAGACGTTCACCACGATCGAGACGATCACCAACGCGACCTCCGCCCGCGACTGGCTGCTGACCGAGCTGAAGGCGGGCCCCGAGGCCGTCGCCAAGCACTTCGTCGCGCTCTCGACGAACGCCGGGAAGGTGTCGGACTTCGGTATCGACACCGCCAACATGTTCGAGTTCTGGGACTGGGTCGGCGGCCGCTACTCGTACGACTCGGCGATCGGCCTGTCCCTGATGATCGCGATCGGCCCGGACCGCTTCCGGGAGATGCTCGACGGCTTCCGGATCGTCGACGAGCACTTCCGCACCGCGCCCGCCGAGTCCAACGTGCCGCTCCTGCTGGGCCTGCTCGGCATCTGGTACGGCAACTTCCACGACGCCCAGTCCCACGCGGTCCTGCCGTACAGCCACTACCTGTCCAAGTTCACGGCGTACCTCCAGCAGTTGGACATGGAGTCCAACGGCAAGTACGTGGGCCGTGACGGCCGGGAGGTCGACTGGCAGACCGGGCCGGTGGTGTGGGGCACCCCCGGCACGAACGGGCAGCACGCCTACTACCAGCTGATCCACCAGGGCACGAAGCTGATCCCGGCGGACTTCATCGGCTTCGCCGAGCCGGTCGCCGACCTCGGTGAGCGGTTCCGGGCCCAGCACGACCTGCTGATGGCGAACTTCTTCGCCCAGACGCAGGCGCTGGCCTTCGGCAAGACACCGGACGAGGTGCGGGCCGAGGGCGTCGCCGAGGAACTGGTGCCGCACAAGACGTTCAAGGGCAACCACCCCACGACCACGATCCTGGCGAAGGAGCTGACCCCGTCGGTCCTCGGCCAGCTGATCGCGCTGTACGAGCACAAGGTGTTCGTCCAGGGCGCCGTCTGGAACATCGACTCGTTCGACCAGTGGGGCGTCGAGCTGGGCAAGGTCCTCGCCAAGCGGGTGGAGCCCGCGCTGACCGAGGGCGCCGAGGTGCCCGGCCTCGACGCCTCCACGCGGGCCCTGGTCGCCAAGTACCGGGAACTGCGCGGCCGTCGCTAGTGGATCGGGTGGGGAGGGGGAGGCACTCCCAGCCCTCTCCCCACCCCGCTCTCGGGCCCCGCGGCCTCAGTGCCCGGGGCCCGCGCCCCCGTCGACCGGGATCACGGCGCCGCGCGCATATCCGGCGCCGGCCAGGAAGGCCACCGCGTCGGCGACCTCCTCGGGCCGGCCCAGCCGGCAGGCCGGGGGGCGCGGCAGCTCACGGCGCTGCGCCGGGGTGAGGGCGCGGCTCATGTCCGTCTCCGTCAGGCCCGGCGCGACGACGTTGCAGGTGACGTCGCGGGCACCCAGCGCCTGGGTGAGGGCGCGGGCGAAGCCGACGAGGCCCCCTTGGCCGCCGCGTGGTTGGTCTGGCCGGGGGCGCCGTGCAGGGCGGCCGTGGTCGAGATCAGGACGGTACGGCTGATGCTGCTCACGCTGATGTTCTCGCCGACGGCGGCGTTCCTCGCGGAGCTGTTCCCGGCAGGGCTGCGGTACACCGGGGCGTCCGCGGCGTTCATCCTCGCCAACACGCTCGGGGGCGGGTTCGCGCCGCGCGTCGCGACCTGGCTGGACAGCCAGTCGTCGTCGCCGCTGGTCCTCGGCCTCTACACGGGCGGGCTGTGCCTCGTGAGCCTGGCCTGTGTCGTGGCCCTGCCGGAGACCCGGGAGGGGGACTTCTCCGTCTGACGGCCGTCCGCGGCTGCTCGCGCGGGGAACCGCGCCCTCGGGCCACAGGCCCGTTCCTCCAGCGCGGGGAACCGCGCGAGCAGCCGCCCCTCCGGTCGGCGCGTCCCTCAGGGAGACGCCGGGGGGTACAGGGAACGGGGCAGCCGGGACGCCGCCGCCGAGTCCAGGAGCCACAGCGTGCGGGCCCTGCCACGCGCGCCCGCGACCGGCGCCTGGATCTCACCGGCGCCGGACAGACCGATCGCCGCGGCCTGCGCCTTGTCCTCGCCGGCCGCCAGCAGCCACACCTCCCGAGCCGCCCGGATCGCCGGCAGCGTCAGGGTGACCCGCGTGGGCGGGGGCTTCGGCGCGCCCCGCACCCCGACCACCGTCCGCTCGGTCTCCCGTACGGCCGGCAGTTCCGGGAACAGCGACGCGACATGCGTGTCCGGACCGACGCCCAGCATCAGCACGTCGAACGTCGGCACCGAGCCGTGGTTCTCCGGCCCGGAGGCCCGTGCCAGCTCCTCCGCGTACGCGGCGGCCGCCGCGTCCACGTCGGAGCCCCACGGCCCGTCCGACGCGGGCATCGCGTGCACCCGCTTCGGGTCCAGCGGCACCGAGTCCAGCAGCGCCTCCCTGGCCTGGGTGACGTTCCGCTCGGGGTCGCCCTCGGGCAGGAACCGCTCGTCACCCCACCACAGGTCCAGCCGGCCCCAGTCGACGGCGTCCCGTGCGGGCGCCGCCGCCAGCGCGGCGAGCAGGCCGTTGCCGTTGCGACCGCCGGTGAGGACCACGGAGGCGTAGCCGCGCGATGCCTGCGCGTCCACGACCTTGGTGATCAGCCGGGCGGCCGCCGCCTGCGCCATCAGCTCCTTGTCGCGGTGCACGACCAGCTGGGGAGTGCTCACTACGAGGCCGCCTTCTTCACGGGCGGCATCTGCGCGGGCGTGGGCCGCTCGTCCTCGCCCTCCCCGTCAACGCCGGCCGCCGACGCGGGCAGGGCCGACGCCGCGGACGCGGAAGCAGCCGAACCGGAAGCCGCCGTCGAAGCCGAACCGGAAGCGGAGGTCGACGCCGCGCCCCCGGTCGAAGCCGAGGCCGAGGCCGTCTCGGACATCGTCCCGCCCGGCAGCGCGCTCCCCGGGGAGCCACCCAGCCGGTCCACCCCGAACCGCAGCGCCGAGGCGTACGTGTCGTCCGGGTCCAGACGGCGCAGTTCCTCCGCCAGCAGTTCGGACGTCTCGCGGCGCTTCAGCGCCACCGCCCGGTCCGGCTGGTCCTCCAGCGTGAGCAGGGCGAGACCGCCGGAGGGCCGGTACAGCCGGATCGGGCCGTTGCTGGTCAGCATCCGCACCTCGTTCAGGCCGGGGCCCGCCGACACGCCGCGCCGCACATGGACGTGCAGCCGGTCCGCGAGCCACATCGCCAGCAGCTCCACGCTCGGGTTGTACTGCTCGCCCTGCACCTCCGCGGAGATGACCTCGCAGTCCACCTGGTCGAGCGCGGCCGCCAGCATGGAACGCCACGGGGTGATCCGCGTCCAGGCGAGGTCCGTGTCGCCGGGCTCGTAGTTGTCGGCGCGGGCCCGCAGCTCCTCGATCGGCTTTTCGGCGGAGTAGCTGTCGGTGACCCGCCGCTGGGCGAGCGCGCCCAGCGGATCGCGGGCCGGGTCGAGCGGCGCGTTGACCGGCCACCACACCACGACCGGCGCGTCCGGCAGCAGCAGCGGCAGCACCACCGACTGGGCGTGGTCCGCGACCTCGCCGTACAGCCGGAGCACGACCGTCTCGCCGGCCCCCGCGTCCGCGCCCACCCGCACCTCGGCGTCGAGGCGCGACTTCGTCCGGTCCCGGGGGCCGCGCGAGACGCGCTTGATGACCACGAGCGTGCGCGAGGGGTGCTCGCGGGACGCGTCGTTCGCGGCCTTCAGCGCGTCGTACGCGTTCTCCTCGTCCGTGACGAGGACCAGCGTGAGCACCATGCCGACGGCCGGGGTGCCGATCGCGCGGCGCGCCTTGACGAGCGCCTTGTTGATCTTGCTGGCCGTGGTGTCCGTGAGGTCTGTCTTCATGGCCGGCGCCAGCTCCGTCCGTCTCGTTCGAGCATCTCGTCCGCCTCGACGGGGCCCCAGGTACCGGCCTGGTACTGGGCGGGCCTGCCGTGCTTGTCCCAGTACTCCTCGATCGGGTCGAGGATCTTCCAGGACAGCTCGACCTCCTCCGTGCGCGGGAAGAGGTTCGAGTCACCGAGCAGGACGTCGAGGATCAGCCGCTCGTACGCCTCGGGGCTGGACTCCGTGAAGGACTCGCCGTACGCGAAGTCCATCGACACGTCCCGGATCTCCATCGAGGTGCCCGGCACCTTGGAACCGAAGCGGACGGTGACGCCCTCGTCGGGCTGGACGCGGATGACGATCGCGTTCTGGCCTAGTTCCTCGGTGGCGGTGGAGTCGAAGGGGGAGTGGGGCGCCCGCTGGAACACCACGGCGATCTCGGTCACCCGGCGGCCCAGGCGCTTGCCGGTCCGCAGATAGAACGGCACACCCGCCCAGCGGCGGTTGTCGACCTCCACCTTGATCGCGGCGTACGTGTCGGTCTTCGACTTGCGGTCGATGCCGTCCTCTTCGAGGTAGCCGATGACCTTCTCGCCGCCCTGCCAGCCGGCCGCGTACTGCGCGAACACCGTGTCCCGGCCGAGGTCCCGCGGCAGCCGTACCGCGCCGAGGACCTTCGTCTTCTCCGCGGCGAGCGCGTCCGCGTCGAAGGAGGCGGGCTCCTCCATCGCGGTGAGCGCCATCAGTTGCAGCAGGTGGTTCTGGATGACGTCACGGGCGGCGCCGATGCCGTCGTAGTACCCGGCGCGGCCGCCGATGCCGATGTCCTCGGCCATGGTGATCTGCACGTGGTCCACGAAGGACCGGTTCCAGATCGGCTCGAACATCGTGTTGGCGAAGCGGAGCGCCAGGATGTTCTGGACGGTCTCCTTGCCCAGGTAGTGGTCGATGCGGAAGACCTGGTCCGGGGCGAAGACCTCGTGGACGATCGCGTTGAGCTCCTCGGCCGACTTCAGGTCGTGACCGAAGGGCTTCTCGATGACCGCGCGCCGCCAGGAACCGCTCGACTGGTCCGCCAGCCCGTGCTTCTTCAGCTGCTGGATCACGACCGGGAACGCGGACGGCGGCACGGAGAGGTAGAAGGCGAAGTTGCCGCCCGTGCCCTGCGCCTTGTCCAGCTCCTGGATCGTGTCGCGCAGCCGCTCGAACGACACGTCGTCGTCGAAGGTGCCCTGGACGAACCGCATGCCCTGGATGAGCTGCTGCCAGACCTCCTCGCGGAAGGGGGTGCGGGCATGCTCCTTGACCGCGTCGTGGACCTCCTGCGCGAAGTCCTCGTGCGCCCACTCACGGCGCGCGAAACCGACGAGCGAGAAGCCCGGCGGCAGCAGTCCGCGGTTGGCGAGGTCGTACACGGCAGGCATCAGCTTCTTGCGTGACAAGTCGCCTGTGACGCCGAAGATGACCAGGCCCGACGGCCCCGCGATACGCGGGAGCCGTCGGTCCGCGGCGTCACGAAGCGGATTCGCCCCGGTGACGGAAAGAGGCGCCAAGGTGCTCAGCCCTCCGAGGGTGCGAGGCGCTTGAGCTCCGCCTCGGTCGACTTGAGCAGGTCGTTCCAGGACGCCTCGAACTTCTCGACGCCCTCGTCCTCCAGCAGCTGGACGACCTCGTCGTACGAGATGCCGAGCTTCTCGACCGCGTCCAGCTCGGCACGGGCCTGCTCGTACGTCCCGGCGATCGCGTCACCGCGGATCCCACCGCTCTCGGCGGTGGCCTCCAGCGTGGCCTCCGGCATGGTGTTCACCGTGTTCGGCGCCACCAGCTCGTCGACGTACAGGGTGGGCTTGTACGCCGGGTCCTTGACGCCGGTCGAGGCCCACAGCGGACGCTGCTTGTTCGCGCCCGCGCTCTCCAGGGACGCCCAGCGCTCGCCCCGGAAGACCTCCTCGTACGCCTGGTAGGCGAGGCGCGCGTTGGCGACACCGGCCTTGCCGCGCGCGGCCTTGGCCTCGGGCGTGCCCTGTGCGTCGAGGCGCTTGTCGATCTCGGTGTCCACGCGGGACACGAAGAACGACGCCACCGAGTGGATCTTGGACAGGTCGAGGCCGCGCTCCTTGGCCTTCTCCAGACCGGCCAGGTAGGCGTCCATCACCTGGCGGTAGCGCTCCAGCGAGAAGATCAGCGTGACGTTGACGCTGATACCGAGGCCGATGACCTCGGTGATGGCCGGCAGGCCGCCCAGCGTCGCCGGGATCTTGATCAGGGTGTTGGGGCGGTCCACCAGCCAGGCGAGCTGCTTGGCCTCGGCGACCGTCGCCTTGGTGTTGTGCGCCAGCCGCGGGTCGACCTCGATGGAGACCCGGCCGTCCTGGCCGTCGGTCGCGTCGAAGACGGGGCGCAGGATGTCGGCGGCGTCACGGACGTCCGCCGTCGTGATCATGCGGATGGCCTCCTCGACGGTCACCTTGCGCGCCGCGAGGTCCGACAGCTGCTGGTCGTAGCCGTCACCCTGGGAGATCGCCTTCTGGAAGATCGAAGGGTTGGTGGTGACGCCCACGACGTGCTGCTGGTCGATCAGCTCGGCGAGGTTGCCGGACGTGATGCGCTTGCGCGACAGGTCGTCCAGCCAGATCGCCACGCCTTCCTCGGAGAGGCGCTTGAGTGCGTCTGTCATGGGATTACATCTCCTACGTGTCGTGTGTGAGCGTCAGCGCTGGGCGGCCGCGAGTGATTCCTGCGCGGCGGCGGCCACGTTCTCCGCGGTGAAGCCGAACTCCTTGAACAGCACCTTGCCGTCGGCCGAAGCGCCGAAGTGCTCCAGCGAGACGATGCGACCGGCGTCCCCGACGTACTTGTGCCAGGTCAGGCCGATGCCGGCCTCGACGGCGACGCGCGCCTTGACGGACGGCGGCAGGACGCTGTCCCGGTACCCCTGGTCCTGCTCCTCGAACCACTCGACGGAGGGCATCGACACCACACGGGTGGGCACGCCCTGCGCCTGCAGCTGCTCGCGGGCCTCCACGGCGACGTGCACCTCGGAGCCGGTCGCGATCAGAATGACCTGGGCGTCGCCGCCGTCGGCCTCGAAGAGCACGTAACCGCCCTTGGCCGCGCCCTCGTTGGGCTCGTACGTCGGTACGCCCTGACGGGTCAGCGCGAGGCCGTGCGGGGCGCCCTTGCCCCACTCCTTCGTCCAGCGCTTGAGGATCTCGCGCCAGGCGATCGCGGTCTCGTTGGCGTCGGCCGGACGGACGACGTTCAGGCCGGGGATGGCGCGCAGCGAGGCCAGGTGCTCGACCGGCTGGTGGGTGGGGCCGTCCTCGCCGAGACCGATGGAGTCGTGCGTCCACACGTACGTCACCGGCAGGTGCATCAGGGCCGACAGCCGGACCGCGTTGCGCATGTAGTCGGAGAACACCAGGAAGGTGCCGCCGAAGACACGGGTGTTGCCGTGCAGCGCGATGCCGTTCATCTCGGCGGCCATGGCGTGCTCGCGGATGCCGAAGTGGATGGTGCGGCCGTACGGGTTCGCCTCGGGCAGCGGGTTGTCGGCCGGGAGGAACGACGACGTCTTGTCGATGGTGGTGTTGTTCGAACCGGCGAGGTCGGCGGAGCCGCCCCACAGTTCGGGGATCACGGCGCCGAGTGCCTGGAGGACCTTGCCGGACGCGGCACGGGTGGCGACACCCTTGCCCGCCTCGAACACCGGCAGGTGCTCCTCCCAGCCCTCGGGCAGGTCACCGGCGGCGACGCGGTCGTACTCGCCGGCGCGCTCGGGGTTGTTGTCCCGCCACTGCTGGAACGACTTCTCCCACACGGCACGGGCCGCCTGGCCGCGCTCGCCCAGGCCACGCGTGTGCGTGATGACCTCGTCGGTGACCTCGAAGTCCTTCTCCGGGTCGAAGCCCAGGACCCGCTTGGTGGCCGCGACCTCGTCCGCGCCGAGCGCCGAGCCGTGCGCGGCCTCGGTGTTCTGCGCGTTCGGGGCGGGCCAGGCGATGATGGAGCGCATCGCGATGAACGACGGCTTGTCGGTGACGGCCTTCGCGGCCTCGATCGCCTCGTACAGCGCGGCCGGGTCGAGGTCGCCGTCCTCCTTGGGCTCCACCCGCTGCACGTGCCAGCCGTACGCCTCGTACCGCTTGACCGTGTCCTCGGAGACGGCCGTCTCCGTGTCGCCCTCGATCGAGATGTGGTTGTCGTCCCACAGCATGATCAGGTTGCCGAGCTTCTGGTGCCCGGCCAGCGACGACGCCTCGGCGGAGATGCCCTCCTGGAGGCACCCGTCACCGGCGATCACGAAGATGTGGTGGTCGAACGGCGACTCGCCTTCGGCGGCCTCCGGGTCGAACAGGCCACGCTCGTAGCGGGCGGCCATCGCCATGCCGACGGCGTTGGCGACACCCTGGCCGAGCGGCCCGGTCGTCGTCTCCACCCCCTTGGTGTGCCCGTACTCGGGGTGGCCCGGCGTCTTCGAACCCCAGGTGCGGAAGGACTGCAGGTCCTCCAGCTCCAGGCCGAAGCCGCCCAGGTACAGCTGGATGTACAGGGTCAGGGACGAGTGGCCGGCCGACAGGACGAACCGGTCACGGCCCACCCAGTCGGGGTCGGCGGGGTCGTGGCGCATCACCTTCTGGAAGAGGGTGTACGCGGCGGGCGCGAGACTCATGGCCGTACCCGGATGGCCGTTGCCGACCTTCTGTACGGCGTCGGCGGCCAGGACGCGGGCGGTGTCGACGGCCCGCTGGTCCAACTCGGTCCACGCGAGGTCTGTAGTGGTCGGCTTGATGCTCACCCTGGGTCAGGGCTCCTCTCACATGTCCGGTGCCGGCGTTCTCGGGGCGCCGGCCGAAGTCGAGCCTACCCCTGTGACAACGCGCATTTTTTCGAGTCATTCCAGACTGCCGGGACCCTCCCGGGTCCGCCTCCCGACCGGTTGTTCCGCATGCTGAGACCAGCGGGTTCGGTCGTTCGACATCTGAATACGCAGCCGCTCATCCGGTTGCTCAACCGAAACGTGTTCGGCTCGTCCGGCCGCGCCGCCCAACACGACCCGACCCCGTTGAAAGGTCGGCTCTGGGCAACGTCTACAGTGGCGTGGTACGCGCGAGCCGTTACGGGGAGTTCACGTCCGTGGTGCTCGCTGGGAGTCTCTGTCAGGGGTGTGCGTGACGGCCGTCGAATCCCGTCCATCGGGTGGGGGCACCGCCCAGGCCCTCAAGGCGCCGGGGGAGCCGGGCGCGAGCAGCGCGAGCAGCAGCCGGGGTCAGCGGCCGTTCGGGGCGCGCGTCAAGGCGTTCGTGGCCCTCACCAAGCCGAGGATCATCGAACTGCTGCTGATCACCACCGTTCCGGTGATGTTCCTCGCGGAGCAGGGCGTGCCCGACCTCTGGCTGGTGCTGGCCACCTGTGTCGGCGGCTACCTCTCCGCGGGCGGCGCCAACGCGCTCAACATGTACATCGACCGTGACATCGACGCCCTCATGGAGCGCACCTCGCAGCGCCCCCTCGTCACCGGCATGGTCACCCCGCGTGAGGGCCTGGTCTTCGGCATCACCCTCGCCGTGGTCTCCACCGCCTGGTTCGGCGTCCTGGTCAACTGGCTGTCCGCGTGGCTGTCGCTCGGAGCGCTCCTTTTCTACGTCGTCGTCTACACGATGATCCTCAAGCGGCGTACGGCGCAGAACATCGTGTGGGGCGGCATCGCCGGCTGCATGCCGGTCCTCATCGGGTGGTCCGCCGTGACGGACTCGATGTCCTGGGCCGCGGTGATCCTCTTCCTGGTCATCTTCTTCTGGACCCCGCCGCACTACTGGCCGCTGTCCATGAAGGTGAAGGACGACTACGCCCGCGTCGGCGTCCCCATGCTCCCGGTCGTCGCCTCGAACAAGGTCGTCGCCCGCCAGATCGTCCTCTACAGCTGGGTGATGGTCGCCGTCTCCCTGCTGCTCACCCCGCTCGGCTACACCGGCTGGTTCTACACGGCGGTCGCCCTGGTGACCGGCGGATGGTGGCTCTGGGAGGCCCACGCCCTGCAGAACCGGGCGAAGAGCGGGGTCACCGGCGCCAAGCTCAAGGAAATGCGCCTGTTCCACTGGTCGATCACCTATGTCTCCCTGCTCTTCGTGGCGGTGGCGGTGGACCCCTTCCTGCGCTGAGACGCGGCGCCGGCGAGTGGTCAACCCCACTGCCCCCGCCGTCGCAGCCCCGCCCTACTGATCGGTAGCATCCAGCCATGGCAGACACGAAGCAGGTCGACGAGGCCAAGGACACCAAGGCCGCAGCCAAGGCGGAGCGCCGGGCGGCCAGGCTCGCCAAGCAGATCGGCGCCTTCGCGAAGGCGCACGGGGGCGCCGAGGCCCAGGTCGCCTACATCGGCGAGCGCGGCTCCCGCATCGTCCTCGTGGGCGAGGACGGCGGCTGGGGCGACCTCGTCGCCCCCACCCACGCCATCGCCGAGGAAGCCGTGCGCAGGGCCGGCGTCACCGTGCACGAGGACTTCGACGGCGAGTTCGCCGCCAAGGTCCGCACCGGCCCGTACGAATGGTCCCGGATGGCCGGAATCCAGGTCGGGGGACCGGCCAACAGCAACACCTGAGCCCGACTCACCCGTTAGGACCTGTGGGAGCACACCGGTCCAGCGACGGGGAGTCCGGATGATCGAAACGCCGTCCCTCGTGGACCAGTACTGCCACGGCGTACTGAGAACGGAGCTGGGCCTCGGCACGTTCGAGGCCCACCTGGCCCGCGGTGAGGGACCACCGGCGCCCGGCACCACCTTCTTCGACACCCAGACCGGCTTCGCCGTGCGCCGCTGGTGCCCGCCCCTGCTGGGCCTCGAACCGCACTGCCCACCGGCCCGCTATCTCGCCCGCCGCCGTGAACTGGGCGTCCTGGAGGCGGGCCGCAGACTGCTGCGGGGCAGCGGCATCACCACCTACCTCGTCGACACGGGGCTGCCCGGCGACCTCACGGGTCCCGGCGAGATGGCCTCCACGGGCGACGCGGACGCCCACGAGATCGTCCGCCTCGAACTCCTGGCCGAACAGGTCGCCGACACCTCCGGCACCGTGGAGTCGTTCCTCGCCAATCTCGCCGAGTCGGTGCACGGCGCCGCCGCGCACGCCGTGGCCTTCGCGTCGGTGGCGGGCGTACGGCACGGTCTGGCGCTGGCGCCCGAACCGCCCGGCCCCGGGGAGGTGCGGGGGGCCGCCGGACGCTGGCTCGCGCACCGGCCCGTCGGCGGGCCCCTCACCGACCCGGTGCTCCTGCGCCACCTGCTGTGGATCGCCGTCGCCTCCGGGCGCCCCCTCCAGCTCCACGCCGGCTTCGGCGAGCCCGGCCTGCGCATCGACCGCACGGACCCGGTCCTGCTCACCGACTTCGTCCGCGCCACGGCCGGCCTCGGCACCGCCCTGGTCCTGCTGCACGGCTACCCGTACCACCGCCACGCCGCCCACCTCGCCGCGGTCTTCCCGCACGTCTACGCCGACCTGGGCGCCGAACTCGTCCGCACCGGGGCGCGGGCCACCGCCGTGCTCGCCGAGGTCCTCGAACTCGCCCCCTTCGGCAAGCTCCTCTTCTCCAGCGGCGCCCACGGTCTGCCCGAGCTGCACGTCGTCGGCGCCCGTCTGTTCAGCGAGGCGCTGGCCCGGGTCCTGGGCACCTGGGTCGCGGAGGGCGCCTGGTCCCTGACGGACGCGCAGCGCGTGGCCGCGCTGATCGCGGAGGGCAACGCGCGACGCGTGTACGGCCTGGAGTGACCCGGCGGCGGGCCGGACGGACTGGCCCGTATGACCCGCAGCGACCCACCCCGAACCGCCGGCACCACCGCCGCGCGCGCTGCCCGAGGCCACGGCCGCTCTCCTGCGCCGTTTCGTCGACGGGCTGCGGGACGGCCCGGACCCGGTCGCCGTCTGGGCGCACGGTTCGCTGGGCGGGGGCGACTACCAGGAGGGCCGCAGCGATCTGGACCTGATCGCCGTCCTCGACGGGCCGATCACGGCGGGGACGGTCTGGCGGGTGGCCCGGCTGCACGCGCGGCTGCGCCGCGAGCTGCTCGCCGACCTCCTCCACTGCGCATGTCTGACCCCCGGCACGGCGTCCGACCCCACCCGCAGGCACCTCACCCGGGCGCACGGACAGCTGTTCCGGCGGACGGTCACCCCGGTCACCCGCCGTGAACTGCACACCTTCGGGGTGCTGCTGCACGGTGTGCCGCCCAGGGCCCTGCTGCCCCCGGTCCCGGCCGTCGACCTGGCCGCCTTCGTCGTGGGCGACCAGCGGGACTTCTGGCGCCCGGCGGTCGACAGGGCCGACCTGTGGCAGCGGGACGTCTGGGTCGACCTGGGCCCGCTCACCCACGCGCGGGCCGCCGCCACGCTGCGGGACGGCCGGCTGATCTCCAAGCGCGAGGCGCTGGACCTGCTGCCGGCGCTGGGCGCGCCCGGCGAGGTGGTCGAGGACGTCCGGCGGCGCCGCTACGGGCAGCCGGGCCCCGTGGTGCCGCGGCGGGGCGAGCTGGCCAGGGAGTTCCTGGGACCGGCCATCGACGACCTGGTCCGCGTGTACGGCTGACCCGGCCGCGGACGCCCGGCCCGCTCAGCCGTGAGCGGCGACCGGGCGCTCGGCCCCGGCCGGGCGCGGCACGTCCGTCGCGTCCGCCGGACGCTCCCGCAGGGAGAGCAGGACCCGCAGGGTCGCGATCCACACCAGGCAGGAGCCGAGCATGTGGGCGCCGACCAGGACCTCGGGCAGCTCGGTGAAGTACTGGACGTAGCCGATGACGCCCTGCGCGAGCAGGACCAGGAACAGGTCCCGGGTGCGGCGCAGCGGGTCGCGGGGCGCGTCGACCGCCTTGAGGACGAACCACAGGGCGAAAGTCAGCGTCACCGTGATCCACGCGAGCACCGCGTGCAGCTTGGTGACGGTCTCCCAGTTCAGCGGGATGCGCTCGACCTCGCTGGAGTCACCGGCGTGCGGACCCGCGCCGGTGACGACGGTGCCGACCGCGATCAGCAGCACCGTGACGCCCACCAGGATCCACACCAGCTGCCGCACCGCCGTGCCGACCAGCGGACGCGGGGCCGTGTCACCCTCACCGGTGCGGTGCCACATCACGGCGGCGACGGCGATGAGGGCGGTCGACAGCAGGAAGTGCGCGGCCACCGTGTACGGGTTGAGTCCGACCAGGACGACGATCCCGCCGAGGACCGCGTTGCCCATGACCACCCAGAACTGTGTCCAGCCCAGCCGGGTCAGATCGCGCCGGTACGGCTTCTGGGCGCGGGCGGCGACGATCGCCCAGCCGACCGCCGCGCACAGCACGTACGTCAGCATGCGGTTGCCGAACTCGATGACACCGTGGACGCCCATCTCGCGCGTCGCGGTGAGCGAGTCGTCGGTGCACTTGGGCCAGGTCGGGCAGCCGAGGCCCGAGCCGGTCAGGCGCACGGCGCCGCCGGTCACCACGATGACCACCGCCATGACGAGGGCGGCCAGGGCCGCGCGCCGGACCGTCCGGGGATCGGGGGTCCAGCGTTCGGCGATGAAGGCGAGCGGGTTGCGCGCTGCGGAGACGAGGTCGTCGCGGGTCACGTTCGGCACGCGCACCATGGTAGGCCGCCGCTTGTGCACGCGTTCACGAGGGGCCGTACCGCTCCCGGTCCACCGCTGTGACCTGGCGTTACTCCCAGCGGAAGAACCGGGCGGCCGCGCCGAGCCCGAGCACCGCCCACACCGCGAGGATCCCGAGGTCCGCCCACGGCGTCCCGGCGCCGTGCTGGAGGACGTCACGCAGGCCGTCGGAGAGCGCGGCGATCGGCAGCAGGCCGAGCGCGTTCTGCGCCGCGTCGGGGAACTTGTCGAGCGGTACCACGACGCCGCCGCCCACGAGCAGCAGCAGGAAGACCAGGTTCGCCGCGGCGAGCGTCGCCTCCGCCTTCAAGGTGCCTGCCATCAGCAGGCCGAGTCCCGAGAAGGCCGCCGTGCCGAGGACCAGGAGCAGTACGACGGCGAACGGGTTGCCGTGCGGGGACCAGCCCATCGCGAAGGCGATCACCGTGAGCAGGGCGACCTGGAGGGCCTCGGTGACCAGCACGGACAGCGTCTTCGCGGTCATCAGGCCCCAGCGGGGGAGCGGGGAGACCGCCAGCCGCTTCAGGACGCCGTAGCGGCGTTCGAAGCCGGTGGCGATGGCCTGCCCGGTGAACGCCGTCGACATCACGGCGAGGGCGAGGACACCGGGCGCCAGGAAGTCGACGGCCTTGCCCTCGCCGGTGTCGACGATGTCCACGGACCCGAACAGCACCAGCAGCAGGGTGGGGATCACCACGGTCAGCAGCAGCTGCTCGCCGTTGCGCAGCAGCATCTTCGTCTCCAGGACCGCCTGCGCCGCGATCATGCGCGGGAGCGGGGCGGCGCCGGGCCGGGGCGCGTAGGTACCGGCGGTGGTCATGAACGCGGCTCCTTGCCGGTCGGTTCCAGGCTGTGCCGTCCCGGGGGGCGACCCCCGGACCCCCGGCCGGTGGATGTGTGGGCCCGGGTCATGAACGCAGCTCCCTGCCGGTCGGTTCCAGGCTGTGCTGTCCCGGGGGGCGACCCCCGGACCCCCGGCCGGTGGATGCGTGGGCCCGGGTCATGAACGCAGCTCCCTGCCGGTCAGTTCCAGAAAGACGTCTTCGAGGGTGTGCCGTTCCACCGAGATGCGGTCCGGCATCACGCCGTGCTGGGCGCACCAGGACGTGACGGTCGCGAGGAGTTGCGGGTCGACCTTGCCGGTGACCCGGTAGACGCCCGGGGTCAGCTCGACGGCCGTGGAGTCGGCGGGCAGCGCCTTCAGCAGGGAGCCGACGTCGAGCGCGGGGCGCCCGGTGAAGCGGAGGGTGTTCTCGGCGCCGCCGCGGCACAGCTCCTCGGGGGTGCCCTGGGCTATGACCCGGCCGGCGTCGATGATCGCGACGTCGTCGGCGAGCTGCTCGGCCTCGTCCATGTAGTGCGTGGTCAGGATGACGGAGACCCCGTCGGCGCGCAGGTCCCGGACCAGGTCCCAGGTGGCGCGGCGGGCCTGCGGGTCGAGGCCGGCGGTCGGCTCGTCGAGGAAGACCAGCTCGGGGCGACCGACCACGGCCATCGCCAGGGCCAGCCGCTGCTGCTGCCCGCCGGACAGGCGGCGGTACGTCGTGCGGCCGCAGCCGCCGAGCCCCAGGCGCTCGATGAGGGCGTCCACGTCGAGCGGGTGGGCGTGCAGCTTCGCCACGTGGCGCAGCATTTCGTCGGCGCGGGCGCCCGAGTAGACGCCGCCGGACTGGAGCATGACCCCGATCCGGGGGCGCAGCGCGGCGGCCTCGCGGACCGGGTCGAGGCCGAGGACGCGCACGGTGCCGGAGTCCGGCCTCCGGTAGCCCTCGCAGCTCTCCACGGTGGTGGTCTTGCCGGCGCCGTTCGGGCCGAGCACGGCGGTGACGCCGGGCGACGCCTCCAGGTCGAGGCCGTCCACCGCGGTCTTCTCGCCGTACCTCTTCACCAGGTCCCGGACCTGGACCACGGGGTCGCTTCGCATGGCCCCGAGTCTAGGGATGAGGGGTGGGCGCGGGAGAGCTCGGGGGGGTGGCGTTCGAGGGCCGCCGCGGCTCGTTCGCGCGGTGCCCCGCGCCGCGGGAGAGCACCCGCTCGCGCCCCGTTCCGCGCCGCCGTGTCGATCGATCAAAGATCGTTCCCGCAGGTCAGGCGAGGCTTACCTAAGTGACGCACGGCACCGTTGGGCCGTCCGGGCGTGGCTTGCCCCCCTCCGAGGAATTACGCAACAATGGCGTTGTGAAAAACGTGGGCGTAGCTCCGCAGGAGGAACTCGCGACCGGTGAGCGATCGACTCGCAACCGGGTCGCGCGCTCCATCCTGGACCACGGGCCGTCCACCGTGGCCGACCTGGCGGGCCGTCTCGGCCTGACCCAGGCCGCCGTCCGCCGCCACCTCGACGCGCTGGTCGCCGACGACGTCGTGCAGCCCCGTGAGCAGCGCGTCTACGGCGCCCGCACCCGCGGACGCCCGGCCAAGGTGTTCGCCCTGACGGACTGCGGCCGGGACGCCTTCGACCAGTCCTACGACAAGCTCGCCGCGGACGCCCTCCGCTGGATCGCGGACCGGGAGGGCGGGGAGCAGGCCGTCGCCGCCTTCGCCCGCGCCCGGGTCGCCGCGCAGGCCGGTGAGTACCGCAAGGCGGTCGACGCGGCCGCCCCCGAGGACCGGGCCGAAGCCCTGGCCAAGGCCTTGAGCGCGGACGGGTACGCTGCTACGGCACGCAGTGCCCCCCACCCCCACCAGGGTGAGCAGCTCTGCCAGCACCACTGCCCGGTAGCCCATGTGGCCGAGCAGTTCCCGCAGCTCTGCGAGGCCGAGACCGAGCTCTTCGCCGAACTGCTCGGTACGCACGTCCAGCGGCTGGCCACCATCGCCCACGGCGACGGCGTCTGCACGACGTTCATCCCCAGAGTTTCCAAGACAGCCACCAACGCATCCGCTAGCACGGCCGGGAGGAACCCCGCATGACTCTCCCCATCGAGGAGACCGCCCACCCTGAGCTCGAGGGCCTGGGTAAGTACGAATACGGCTGGGCGGACTCCGACGAGGCCGGTGCCGCAGCGAAGCGCGGTCTGAGCGAGGACGTCGTCCTCGACATCTCCGGCAAGAAGTCCGAGCCGGAGTGGATGACGAAGCTGCGTCTCAAGGGCCTGAAGCTCTTCGAGAAGAAGCCCATGCCGAACTGGGGCTCGGACCTCTCCGGCATCGACTTCGACAACATCAAGTACTTCGTGCGCTCCACGGAGAAGCAGGCGGAGTCCTGGGAGGACCTGCCCGAGGACATCAAGAACACCTACGACAAGCTGGGCATCCCCGAGGCGGAGAAGCAGCGCCTCGTCGCCGGTGTCGCCGCCCAGTACGAGTCCGAGGTCGTCTACCACCAGATCCGCGAGGACCTGGAGGAGCAGGGCGTCATCTTCCTCGACACCGACACCGCCCTGAAGGAGCACCCGGAGCTCTTCAAGGAGTACTTCGGCACCGTCATCCCGGCCGGCGACAACAAGTTCGCCGCGCTGAACACCGCCGTGTGGTCCGGCGGCTCCTTCATCTACGTGCCGAAGGGCGTGCACGTCGAGATCCCGCTCCAGGCCTACTTCCGGATCAACACCGAGAACATGGGGCAGTTCGAGCGGACCCTGATCATCGTCGACGAGGGCGCCTACGTGCACTACGTCGAGGGTTGCACGGCCCCGATCTACAAGTCGGACTCGCTGCACTCCGCGGTCGTCGAGATCATCGTCAAGAAGAACGCCCGCTGCCGCTACACGACCATCCAGAACTGGTCGAACAACGTCTACAACCTGGTCACCAAGCGCGCCGTCGCCTACGAGGGCGCCACCATGGAGTGGATCGACGGCAACATCGGCTCCAAGGTGACGATGAAGTACCCGGCCGTCTACCTGATGGGCGAGCACGCCAAGGGCGAGACCCTGTCCATCGCCTTCGCGGGCGAGGGCCAGCACCAGGACGCCGGCGCCAAGATGGTCCACATGGCCCCGAACACGTCCTCGAACATCGTCTCGAAGTCCGTGGCGCGCGGCGGTGGCCGCACCTCCTACCGCGGTCTGATCGAGATCGGCGAGGGCGCCCCCGGCTCCAAGTCGAACGTGCTGTGCGACGCCCTGCTCGTCGACACCATCTCCCGTTCGGACACGTACCCGTACGTCGACGTCCGCGAGGACGACGTGTCCATGGGCCACGAGGCGACCGTCTCCAAGGTCTCCGAGGACCAGCTCTTCTACCTGATGAGCCGCGGTCTGTCGGAGGACGAGGCCATGGCGATGATCGTGCGCGGTTTCGTCGAGCCGATCGCCAAGGAGCTGCCCATGGAGTACGCGCTGGAGCTCAACCGGCTGATCGAGCTGCAGATGGAAGGCGCGGTCGGCTGACCCCAGACCTTCCGGTCCAGCAGCAGGCGGCCCGCCTCTCCGGGGCGGGCCGAAGATCGTAAACGTAGGAAGAGAGCAGACCGACAGCCATGGCTGAGGCTCAGAACTCCCCCAAGTCCTCGACTTCGCTCGGACAGGGGGGACCCCCACCGGTGGGCTCCACCACCGCCGGCTCGATCGCGGTGGTCGCCGAGTCGACCGTCGTCTCGCGCATGAGCGCGCCCCCGTCCTTCGACGTGGCCGACTTCCCCGTGCCGCACGGCCGCGAGGAGGAATGGCGGTTCACCCCGCTGGAGCGGCTGCGCGGGCTGCACGACGGCACCGCCGTCGCCACCGGTGACGGCCTGAAGGTCGACGTGCAGGCCCCCGAGGGCGTCACCGTCGAGGCCGTCGGCCGCGACGACGCCCGCCTCGGCAAGGCCGGCACCCCGGTGGACCGCATCGCCGCCCAGGCCTACTCGGCGTTCGAGAAGGCCGGTGTGATCACCGTCCCCAAGGAGACGGTCCTCACCGAGCCGATCCGCATCGCCGTGCACGGAGAGGGCGGCACCGCCTTCGCCCACCAGGTCATCGAACTGGGCGCGTTCGCCGAGGCCGTCGTCGTCATCGACCACACCGGTGACGCCGTCCTCGCCGCGGGCGTCGACTACGTCCTCGGGGACGGCGCCAAGCTGACCGTCGTCTCCGTGCAGGACTGGGACGACAAGGCCGTGCACATCGCCCAGCACAACGCCCTCGTCGGCCGGGACGCCTCCTTCAAGTCGGTCGTCGTCACCTTCGGCGGCGACGTCGTACGCCTCCACCCGCGCGTGACGTACGCCGGCCCCGGCGGCGAGGCCGAGCTGTTCGGGCTGTACTTCACCGACGCCGGCCAGCACCAGGAGCACCGCCTGCTGGTCACGCACAACGTGCCGCACTGCAAGTCCAACGTGGTCTACAAGGGCGCCCTCCAAGGCGACGGAGCCCACGCGGTGTGGATCGGCGACGTCCTCATCGAGGCCGCGGCCGAGGGCACCGACACCTACGAGATGAACCGCAACCTCGTCCTCACGGACGGCGCCCGCGTCGACTCGGTGCCGAACCTGGAGATCGAGACCGGCGAGATCGTCGGCGCCGGCCACGCCTCGGCGACCGGCCGCTTCGACGACGAGCAGCTCTTCTACCTGATGGCCCGTGGCATCCCCGCCGAGGAGGCCCGCCGCCTCGTCGTCCGCGGCTTCTTCGCCGAGCTGGTCCAGCAGATCGGCGTCGACGACATCGAGCAGCGCCTTCTCGAGAAGATCGACGAGGAGCTCGAGACCGTGTCCGGACCGGGCCGATGACCATCTTCGTACGCGCCTGCGGGCTCAGCGAGCTGGAGGAGGACACCCCCAAGCGGGTGGAACTCGACGGCACGCCGGTCTCCGTCGTGCGGACCGAGGGAGAGGTGTTCGCCATCTACGACATCTGCTCCCACGCGAACGTCTCGCTCTCCGAGGGCGAGGTGGAGGACTGCCAGATCGAGTGCTGGCTGCACGGCTCCGCCTTCGACCTCCGTACCGGCAAGCCGTCCGGCCTTCCCGCGACGCGCCCCGTCCCCGTATACCCCGTAAAGATCGAAGGGGACGACGTGCTCGTCTCCCTCACCCAGGAGTCCTGAGGCACCCATGGCAACGCTTGAAATCCGAGACCTGCACGTCACCGTCGAGGCCGACAACGCCACGAAGGAGATCCTCAAGGGCGTCGACCTCACCGTGAAGCAGGGCGAGACGCACGCCATCATGGGCCCCAACGGCTCCGGCAAGTCGACCCTCGCCTACTCCCTCGCGGGTCACCCGAAGTACACGATCACCGGCGGCACCGTGCTGCTCGACGGCGAGGACGTCCTGGAGATGTCCGTCGACGAGCGCGCCCGCGCGGGCCTGTTCCTGGCGATGCAGTACCCGGTCGAGGTCCCCGGCGTCTCGGTCTCCAACTTCCTGCGGACCTCCGCCACCGCCATCCGCGGCGAGGCCCCCAAGCTGCGCACCTGGGTCAAGGAGGTCAAGGAGGCCATGCAGCGCCTCAACATGGACCCCTCCTTCGCCGAGCGCAACGTCAACGAGGGCTTCTCGGGCGGTGAGAAGAAGCGCCACGAGATCCTCCAGCTCGAACTGCTCAAGCCGAAGATCGCGATCCTCGACGAGACGGACTCCGGTCTGGACGTCGACGCCCTTCGCGTCGTCTCCGAGGGCGTCAACCGCGTCCGGGAGACCGGCGAGGTCGGCACCCTGCTGATCACGCACTACACGCGCATCCTGCGCTACATCAAGCCCGACCACGTCCATGTCTTCGCGGGCGGCCGGATCGTCGAGTCCGGTGGCCCCGAGCTCGCCGACAAGCTGGAGAACGAGGGCTACGAGGCATACACGAAGGGTGGCCCCGTGACCGGAGGGAACTCAGAGGAGGAAGTCGCGTGACACAGCTGCCGGGCCTCCTCGACACCGAGGCGATCCGCAAGGACTTCCCCATCCTGGACCGTCAGGTCCACGACGGCCGGAAGCTGGTGTACCTGGACAACGCGGCGACCTCGCAGAAGCCGCGCCAGGTGCTGGACGCCCTGAGCGAGTACTACGAGCGCTACAACGCCAACGTCCACCGCGGTGTGCATGTGCTCGCCGAGGAGGCCACGGCGCTGTACGAGGGCGCGCGTGACAAGGTCGCCGCGTTCGTCAACGCGCCCAGCCGCGACGAGGTGATCTTCACCAAGAACGCCTCCGAGTCGCTGAACCTCGTGGCGAACATGCTGGGCTGGGCCGACGAGCCCTACCGCGTGGACCACGAGACCGAGATCGTCATCACGGAGATGGAGCACCACTCCAACATCGTGCCGTGGCAGCTGCTGGCGCAGCGCACGGGCGCGAAGCTGAAGTGGTTCGGCCTCACCGACGACGGCCGCCTCGACCTGTCGAACATCGACGAGATCATCACCGAGAAGACGAAGATCGTCTCCTTCGTGCTGGTGTCCAACATCCTGGGCACGGTCAACCCGGTCGAGGCGATCGTGCGCCGGGCACAGGAGGTCGGCGCCCTGGTCTGCGTCGACGCCTCGCAGGCCGCGCCGCACATGCCGCTGGACGTCCAGGCCCTCCAGGCCGACTTCGTGGCCTTCACCGGCCACAAGATGTGCGGTCCGACCGGCATCGGCGTGCTCTGGGGCCGTCAGGAGCTCCTGGAGGACCTGCCCCCGTTCCTCGGCGGTGGCGAGATGATCGAGACGGTGTCGATGCACTCGTCGACGTACGCCCCCGCCCCGCACAAGTTCGAGGCGGGCACCCCCCCGATCGCGCAGGCGGTCGGTATGGGCGCGGCGATCGACTACCTCACCTCGATCGGCATGGACAAGATCCTCGCCCATGAGCACGCGCTCACCGAGTACGCGGTGAAGCGGCTCACGGAGGTCCCCGACCTCAGGATCATCGGCCCCACCACGGCCGAGGACCGGGGCGCGGCGATCTCCTTCACGCTCGGCGACATCCACCCGCACGACGTGGGCCAGGTCCTCGACGAGCAGGGCATCGCGGTCCGGGTCGGCCACCACTGCGCCCGTCCCGTCTGCCTGCGGTACGGAATTCCCGCGACCACGCGAGCGTCGTTCTATCTGTACTCCACGCCGGCGGAGATCGACGCGCTGGTCGACGGCCTGGAGCACGTACGGAACTTCTTCGGCTGATGGGACGAGCGATCGCATGAAGCTGGACTCGATGTACCAGGAAGTCATCCTGGACCACTACAAGAACCCGCACGGGCGGGGCTTGCGGGATGGCGACGCCGAGGTGCACCACGTGAACCCCACGTGCGGCGACGAGATCACCCTGCGCGTGAAGTACGACGGCACGACCATCGAGGACGTCTCGTACGAGGGCCAGGGCTGCTCGATCAGCCAGGCCAGCGCCTCCGTGCTGAACGACCTCCTCGTCGGCAAGGAGCTGCGGGACGCGCAGCGGATCCAGGAGACCTTCCTGGAGCTCATGCAGTCCAAGGGGAGGATCGAGCCGGACGACGCGATGGAGGAGGTCCTGGAGGACGCGGTCGCGTTCGCCGGGGTCTCCAAGTACCCGGCCCGGGTCAAGTGCGCCCTCCTGAGCTGGATGGCGTGGAAGGACGCGACGGCCCAGGCGCTGGGCGCCGACGCCGAAAGGAAGACGGCATGAGCGACACCGTGGAGATGAAGCCGGCCTCCGAGGAGGAGATCCGCGAGGCCCTGTACGACGTCGTCGACCCCGAACTGGGCATCGACGTCGTCAACCTGGGCCTGATCTACGGCATCCACATCGACGACGCGAACATCGCGACGATCGACATGACCCTGACCTCGGCGGCCTGCCCGCTGACCGATGTCATCGAGGACCAGGCCAAGTCCGCCACGGACGGTCTCGTCAACGAGCTGCGCATCAACTGGGTCTGGATGCCCCCGTGGGGCCCGGACAAGATCACGGACGACGGCCGCGAGCAGCTTCGGGCGCTCGGGTTCAACGTCTGAGACGGACCACATGGGTGTGGCCCCCGGCGAAAGTCGCCGGGGGCCACACCCATGTCCGGGTGCCGTGCCGTCAGTCGAGGCCCTTCACCAGGCGGAAGAGGAAGTCCTGCCGGTTGCCGCTGTTGTAGCCGTACGGGTCCAGGACCAGCTCGAAGTTCCGGTGGCGCAGCACGCGGTCGGGGTAGTTCACCGACTGGAGCATCACGGCGTCCGAGTACTGCGACCGCACCGCGCAGAAGGTCGCGTCCTGCTTGAACAGGTTCGAGCCGTCGTCGTCGCCGACCCGGAGCCGGAAGTTCTGGTGCCTGACGTACCGTCCGTCCGCCATGCGGAAGGAGTAGCAGTCGGACCGGGCGAGGCCGGAGACCACCTTGAAGGTGGAGTCCTCGCGCGTCTCGCTCCCGCTGTAGGTGCCCACCGGGTCGAGGCGGATGACACCACCGCTCGCGTGCCAGTACCGGTCGGGGTAGTTGACGGCCTGTACGGACTTCCGGTTCACGGACGTCGACGGCGGCTTCTTCCCGGGCGACGACGACGTGGAGGGCTCGGGGTCCGGCTTCGCGCCGCCCTGCTGCTTCTCGTCCGATCCCGAGTCCTCGGAGCCGGAGGCGTCCTTGCCCTTGCCCTCGCCCCTGGTGCCCTCCTTGGCGCCCTGCGGCTCGGACAGCCCGCTCTTCCCGTCGGGCGCCGTGGTCGGCGACGCCGGGGGGAGGGAGAGCGGGGCGATCGGGTCGTCGGCCAGCGTGGTGCGGTCGGTGCGGGTCTGTGACGTGTCGTCAGAACCGGAGTCCTGAAGGGCGATCGCGGTCACGCACGACGACACGACGGCCAGGGCGAGCGCTCCGGCCAGCCAGAGACGGCGGGTGCCCGGTATTCGCGTGTCGTCGGGGGCGACACCGGTCTCCCACACCTTCGCGGATCTCAGCACCGGGAGGTTGGGGGTGTTCTGGTCCGGATCAGGTCCGGGCTTCGTTGGCGGCATGCGCGGTTCCCTCGGCGTCGCACAGGCGGACGCGAATTCGTCATGCGGGTCAGGGGAGGTGGTACGTGTCAACGGTGTGTGCGAACACTTGCGGTCGTCACACAATCAGGAGATTGACCGTTGAAACAGTAGTGGACCAAGGGGGGTCCGGGGAGCCCTTTCGGAGAGCGCTTCCATAACGGAACGGCCCCGAAACGGCGGCCTCTTGGGGAGACAATTCCGCGCGGGTGCGCCCGATCGGGGACGGACGGGGGCACCCGTGCCGACCCCCCGGCTCCGTGCCGACCTCGATATGTACGCCCGTACGCATCATGTGTACGCTGGTACGCATGGGATACGTGCTGCTCGGCTTCGCCATCGCCGCCGAGGTCGTCGCCACCACCGCGATGAAGTACAGCGTGGGCTTCAGCCGGGTGGGTCCGTCGCTGATCACCGTGATCGGCTACCTGATCTCCTTCGGGCTGCTCGCCCAGGCGCTCAAGTCGATGTCGATCGGCACCGCGTACGCCATCTGGGCCGGCGTCGGCACCGCCAGCGTGGCCGCGCTCGGCCTCGTTCTGTTCGGGGAGGGAATGAGCCCGGCCAAGGCCGCCGGGATCGCGCTGATCGTGGCGGGGGTCGTCGTCCTCAACCTGGGAGGCGCCCACTGATGGCCCGGCGCTACGACCCCGAGCGGCGGCAGCGGATCATCGACGCGGCGATCCGCGTCGTGGGGGAGAAGGGCATCGCCGGGCTGAGCCACCGGAGCGTGGCCGCCGAGGCGGACGTACCGCTCGGCTCCACGACGTACCACTTCAAGACCCTCGACGATCTCATGGTCGCGGCGCTGCGGCAGGCCAACGCGGGGTACGCGCGCACGGTCCTGGCCCGCGGCGCCCTCCAGGACCCGGAGGCCGACCTGGCCGCCGAACTCGCCGCGCTCGGCGGCGAATGGCTGGCCGGCGACCGTTCGGGCCTGGAGGTCGAGTACGAGCTCTACCTGGCCGCCCTGCGTCGCCCCGCCCTCCGCCCCGTCGCCGCGGAGTGGGCGGAGGGCTTCGCCGACTGCCTCGCCCTGCGCACGGATCCGGCGACCGCGCGGGCCCTGGTCGCCCTGATCGACGGGATCTGCCTCCAGGCGCTGCTGACGGGGGCGCCGTACGACGAGGCGTACGCGAGGGAGATGCTGGCGCGGGTGATCGGCTGAGCGGGAGGGCGGCCGGGCGGGAGGGTGGGAGGCTGGGCGGCGCGGTTCCACCGTCGGGGGTGCGCCGGTGGGGTGCCCGGTGGGACCTGTCCGGGTGGGGCGGCGACGCCGTGCGCGCGGTGGTTGCTGTCCGGGCCGGTCCGGCGGCTGGCACGGTTGTCCTCTCCGCGCTGTCCGCCCGCGCGGCGATGCTGTTCCCTCCCGGCCGGACGCCGCCGGGTGCCCGGCCGTCTGCCGCTCCGGAGGCTGCCCGGCTCCTGAGACGGCTGTGTGCCGGAGGGCTGCCCGGCTCCTGAGACGGCCGTGGGGCGGGTTGGCCTGGGCCGCCCCCGGGCGGTTAGGTTTCCCTCATGACCGACACGACTGCTCCTCGCACCACCGGCGCCGTGGCCGCCGGCCTCGCCACGATCGCCGCGGACGGCACTGTTCTCGACACCTGGTACCCCGCGCCCGAGCTCGCCGCCGAGCCGGGCCCGTCCGGCACCGAGCGGCTCGACGCCGAGCGGGCGGCCGAACTGCTGGGCAGCGGCGCGACGGCGGCGATCGGTCAGGACACCCGCCGCGGCGTCGAGGTCGTCGCGGTCCGTACGGTCATCTCCTCGCTCGACGAGAAGCCGGTCGACACGCACGACGCCTACCTGCGTCTCCACCTGCTCTCCCACCGCCTGGTGAAGCCGCACGGCCAGAGCCTCGACGGCATCTTCGGCCTCCTCGCCAACGTCGCCTGGACCTCGCTCGGCCCGGTCGCCGTCGACGACCTGGAGAAGGTCCGCCTCAACGCCCGCGTCGAGGGCCTGCACCTCCAGGTCACCTCCGTCGACAAGTTCCCGCGGATGACGGACTACGTGGCCCCCAAGGGCGTCCGTATCGCCGACGCCGACCGGGTCCGGCTGGGCGCGCACCTCGCCGAGGGCACCACGGTCATGCACGAGGGCTTCGTCAACTTCAACGCCGGCACCCTCGGCACGTCGATGGTCGAGGGCCGTATCTCCGCCGGCGTCGTCGTCGGCGACGGCTCCGACATCGGCGGCGGTGCCTCCACGATGGGCACGCTGTCCGGCGGCGGCAACGTCATCATCTCCATCGGCGAGCGCTGCCTGGTCGGCGCCGAGGCGGGCGTCGGCATCGCCCTCGGCGACGAGTGCGTGGTGGAGGCGGGCCTGTACGTCACCGCGGGCACCCGCGTCACGATGCCCGACGGCCAGGTCGTCAAAGCCCGCGAGCTCTCCGGCGCCTCGAACATCCTCTTCCGCCGCAACTCGGTCACCGGAACGGTCGAGGCCCGCCCGAACAACGCGGTCTGGGGCGGCCTGAACGAGATCCTGCACAGCCACAACTGATCATCGGCGGCTGGTCGGCGTCGGCCGTCCGCAGAGCGCCCTTCCCCGGCCCGAGGCCGGTCGGGAGGGCGCTCTGCGTTCGTGCTGCGGTTCGACCCGGACGATCTCGTACGGGTTGATCGGCGTGACCTTCCGGTGGGGGCGGCAGATGAACCGGTGGGACGCACAGTCCTATCAGCGGCCGAACCGACGAGATGAGGAGCCGGACAGATGAGGATCGACCGGGCGAGGACCGTGGCACGAGTACTGACCGGGGTGGTCGGCGCGGCCATGGTGTGCGGGCTGCCCGCCGGTGTCGCGCACGCCGACGAGACCAACAGGGCCTCGCACAACGGCCCCCGCATCGGGCTCGTCAACGTCGGCCAGGTCGACGACCCGATGGAGGACGTGCTGGAGCACACCCTGCTGTTCGGCGACGGCTACCGCTGGAGCTGAGTCCGCCGCCCCCACCGGAAGGCCGGGGCCCGCACCGCGTTCGCGCGCCGTGCGGGCCCCGGCCCTCGTCCGGGAACTTCTTTCGGCGCATCGGCATAGCGGGGGGCGGATCCACGCGTCACACAGAGCACAGGGGCGGGACACAGGGCCCGCCGGGGAAGAGAAGGTGACGATGGATGCCGCAGGTCAGGAGAGTTTCCGCGCGTTCGTGGCCGGGCGGTCGTCGGTACTGCTGAAGACCGCCGTCCTGCTCAGCGGCGGCGACCGGCACGCCGCCGAGGACCTGCTGCAGAACGCGCTCATCAAGGCGGCCGGCCGCTGGCAGCGGATCGACGAACCCGAGGCGTACGTGCGGCAGATCCTGTACCGGCAGCAGATCAGCCGCTGGCGGCTGAAATGGCGCCGCCGGGAGGTCACCGTCGCCGAGCTGCCCGAGAGCGGCGCCGCCGACGGGGCGGCCGGAGTGGAGCTGCGGCTGGTGATGCGCGGCGCGCTCGCCCGGCTGACCGCACGGCAGCGGGCCATGCTCGTGCTGCGCTACTTCGAGGACCTGCCCGAGGCCGACGTGGCCCGCATCCTCGGCTGCTCCGTCGGGACGGTCCGCTCCACCACCCACCGCTCCCTCGCCCGGCTGCGGGAACTCGCGCCCGAACTGGCCGGTCTCGGCCAGGCCCCGGCAGAGCAGCTGCCTTCCCGTGACTTCTCGCCCGTGGAGGTGCGTCCATGAACGTCGACGAACTGGTACGCGACTCCCTGCGGGAGCAGGCCGCCGAACAACCGCCCCTGGCCCCCGGCTTCGCCGACCGTGTGCTGGACGTGCGGCGCCGGCGCCGCACCCGCAGGATCGCCACCGTCGCCGCGACGACCGCCGCCGTGGTCGCCCTCGCGGTCGCCGTGCCGTTGCTGGAGACCGGCAAGGACGAGGTGCGGCTCGCCAGCGAGATGAACAAGAGCGACATCATCGCCCACCCCGACCAGTCGCCGCCGCGCGACCTGATCGCCGCCGGGGACGTGGCGCTGGCCGCGTACTTCACGTACTCCACCGTCAGGACGTCGAAGGACACCGCGGTCCGGCAGCGCACGTACCGGATCCTCGACCAGCGGACCGGCAAGTACGTGGAGGACGACCGCTGGTCCATGGTCTCGGTCGCCCCCGGCATGCGGACCGCCGCCGTCCTGGAGCGGGACCTGCCGGTCAAGCGGATCGGGCTGCTCGACCTGCTCACCGGCGAGGTGGACCGCTGGATCCCGGTCGAGCGGGGCGTCGCGGGCGTCGCGTTCTCGTCCGACGGCGGCAAGCTCGTCGCGACCACGTACAACGCGAACCCCGACCTGCTGACCAGGCAGGACTACGACTCCAACGGTGACGGCAAGAAGAACGACTACGAACCCGACCATACGACGTCCCACCGGACCGGGTTCTCCGTCGTGGACGTCGGCTCAGGGAAGGCCGACTGGCGCAAGGTCGTCTCCGAGGACCGGCAGGGGATCGTCAACGCCCGCCAGGACTTCGCCTTCAGCGGAGACGGCACGTCGGTGTACACCGGGCTCACCATGGAACCGCACCAGCAGTTCTACGACCTCAAGGGCAGGAAGGTCCCCACGCCGCCGGACGAGAGGTATTTGCACTGGTCGGTGGACGCGCGGCTCTCCCCGGACGGCAGGCTCGCGGCCGGCGACTTCGCGGGCGACGCCAGGACCACCGCCTCGTGGATCCTCGACCCCCGCACCGGCAAGCACCTCCACAAGGTGCGCGGACAGCAACTGCTCGCCTGGGTCGACAACAAGCGGCTCATCGCGTGGGACATCACGCCCGGGGACAACGAGTTCCACAACGCCCTGGTGCTCGTCACCATCGGCAGCGACAGGACGCTCCCGCTCAGCGGCGCCCGCAAGGGCAACGACGGTGCCGCCGGACGCTGGACCCCGGTCTTCGCCACCCGCTGACCGCCGGGGCGCGCCTCAGGGGGCGGTCAGTTCCTCGTACGACCGCAGCAGCCCGTCGGCCACCTCCCGGCCGGCGGGCCGCAGCGGTGCCCGGACCGGGCCCGCGGGCAGGCCGAGCCGCCCGAGCAGTGCCTTCGCCGTGACGGCGCCGGGCAGCCCCGACGCCATCATCGCCTCCGTGAGCGGGATCGCCGCCCGCTGCAGGCGCGCCGCCGCCGCGGTGTCGCCCGCGTCGAACGCGTCGACGATCGACCGGAAGTGACGGGGCACCACGCCCGCGACCGTGCCGATGTAGCCGGCGCCGCCGAGCGCGTACAGCGCCAGGACGTACTCGTCGCAGCCCGTGTAGTACGCCAACTCCGTCTCCGCCAGCACCTTCTGGGTGCCGAGCAGGTCGTACGCGCAGTCCTTCACCGCCACGATCCGGGGGTGGGCCGCGAGCCGGATCATGGTCGCCGGCTCGATCCGGGTGCCCGTGCGGCCGGGAATGTCGTACAGGGCGAGCGGGAGGCCGCAGCGGTCGGCGAGTTCACGGAAGTGTGCCTCGACGGCGTCCTGCGGGGGCCTGCTGTAGTACGGGGTGACCGCCAACAGGCCGTCCGCGCCCGCCTTCTCGGCGGCCAGGGCCAGTTCCACGGTGTGCCGGGTGTCGTAGGTGCCGACGCCCGCCACGATCGCGGCCCGGTCCCCGACCGCCGCCCGGACCGCGCGGATCAGCTCCGCCTTCTCCGCGTCCGTCGTCGTCGGCGCCTCACCCGTCGTACCGGACAGGACCAGGCCCTCGCAGCCCTCCGCCACCAGCCGGTCGGCGAGCCGCTGCGCCCCGTCGAGGTCGAGCGCTCCGCTCGCGGTGAACGGGGTGATCATCGCGCAGAGGGCGCGGCCGAAGGGGGCGGGGCGGTGCGTCGTGGTGGTCATGGGGGTCGTGCCGGTCATGGGGGTAGAGGTCGTCATGGGGGTAGAGGTCGTCATGGGGGTAGTGGCGGTCATGGGGGTAGTGTCGGCGTGCACATGGTGAAGCTCCACTTAATTCTTCTACGGTGCATGCGTAAGCGTTGCTACGAGGAGGAGGTGTGCGGCCTCGGTGCACCCGTGCGGCGGGCTCACATCGCCGCGCGAGCCGGCGAACCTTTCCGGTCACAGCACTAGCGTGGGTCGGTCCGGGTACTCGGGGTCTCCCGAGATGTGAGGAGGCGGAACTGTGACCGGGACCCTTGAAACCAGGCCGGACCGAGCCGCGCGATCCGGGGCGCGGGCGCGCACGCAGGATCACCACTCCGTGAGCGAACTGGTGGGACAGGCCACCGAACAGCTCTCCCTGCTCGTACGCCAGGAGATGGCGCTGGCGAAGAAGGAGCTGGCCGAGAAGGGGCGGCGCGCGGCGCGCGGCGGCGGGCTGCTGGGCGCGGCCGGAGCCGTCGCCTACGTCGGGTTCATGACGATGGCCGGCGCCGCCGTCGCGGCGTTCTCCCTGGTCGTGGACGTGTGGGCCGCCGCGCTCATCGTGATGGGCGTGCTGTTCGTGATCGCGGCGGTACTGGCCGTGGTCGGGCGCGTCCAGCTCAGGCGGGCGACCCCGCCCAAACCGGAACGGGCGCTCGACAGCGTCAAGGCGGACGTCGACGAGATCAAGGGAAGGGCACGGCGATGATGATGGCCATGGGTGCGTCCGGGGGTGCGAAGGGGTGGGCGGAAACCAAGGAGAGCATCGGGGCGAAGGGCCCCGATGAACTCCGCCGGCAGATCGAGCTGACCCGGTCCCGGCTCGGCGACACGGTCGAGGAACTCGCGGGCAAGGCCGATGTGAAGGCGCGCGCCCGGGCGCGTATGCACTCCGTGCGGGAGCGTCTGCCGCGGGAGGCGGTCATCGTGGGCGGGGCGGGGGCGGCCGTCGTGGCGACCGGCGTCTTCGTGTGGCGCCATTACCACCACTAGGACCACCACCGGCCACCACCAGGACCACCACCGGCCCGTCGCACGCCGCCCTCAGCCGGTCGGCTCGACGTCCCGCGACGGCGTCGTCCGGGCCCGCGCCGCCCGCAGGGCCCGGAGGCGCGGGGGCCAGGTGCGGGTGTCGCGGGGCTCGACGTACGGCTCCTCCGAGGGTGGACGGCCCTGGACGATGGCGCGTTCGCGGGCCAGCTCGGCGTCGAACTCCAGGCCGAGGAGGATCGCGAGATTCGTTGCCCCCGACTCCGGCGTCGTCCCCTTCCCCGTTCCCGCCCCCCTGTTCGCCTGCGCGGCGTCGGACCGCTTCTCGTCCATGACCGTGCGGGTCTCCCGAAATCGGGCCGCGAATCGCCGAGTTGAGCCGGATCACGCGCAGGGGGCCGACGAGCAGGTCCGCGAGGCCACCGGGGCGCGCCGTCATCGTCGCCGTCACGTCGACATCGAGTTCGCCTGAAAGGCGGCACCCGCCGAACATTCGATCCGTCTGGACAAAAAAAGTTTTCGGTGGGACCGTGGAGTCATGTGGGACGTCACCGTGATCGAGGACCCGGAAGCCGCCGCCGTGTCGCTGGACCCCGTACGGGCCCGGCTGCTGGCGGAGCTGGCGGCCGGCCCGGCGAGCGCCGCGATGCTGGCCGGAAAGGTCGGGCTGCCCCGCCAGAAGGTGAACTACCACCTCAAGGCGCTGGAGCAGCACGGCCTGGTCGAGCTGGCGGAGGAGCGCCGCAAGGGCAATGTGACCGAGCGGCTGATGCGGGCGACCGCCGCGTCGTACGTGATCTCGCCGCTCGCGCTCGCCGCCGTGCAGCCGGACCCGGACCGCTTCCGGGACCAGCTCTCGGCGCGCTGGCTGCTCGCCCTCGGCGCCCGGCTCGTCCGTGACGTCGGGTCGCTGATCACCGGCGCGGCCAAGGCGCGCCGGCGGCTCGCGACCTACGCGCTCGACGGCGAGGTCACCTTCGCCTCGGCCGCCGACCGCGCCGCGTTCGTACGGGAGCTGACGGCCGGGGTGAGCGCCCTCATCCGCAAGTACGACGCCCCCGACGCCGAGGGCGGCCGGGCGCACCGCGTCGTCGTCGCCGTCCACCCCACGATCACGCGTCCGCCAGGGACCGCGGCGGAGGGTGCGGCCGACGTCGAGGCAGGCACCGGGGCCGAGGTTGGACGCCTGGCCGATCCTCCGGCCGACCGCCCGGCCCGGCCCTCCACGGACCTTTCGATCGAACCCCCGACCGAGCCCCCGGCCGAGCCCCTGACCGAGCCCCCGGCCGAACCCCCGGCCGGGAAGCCCGCCCCCGAATCGCACCAGTAGTACTCAGGAGCCACCATGTCCAAGGAATTCGAGATCGCCCGCGAGTTCGAGGTCGATGCCACGCCCGAGCAGGTGTGGGACGCCGTCACCAGTGGAACCGGTGGTTGGCTGTGGCCGACCGAGGCGCCCGAGCCGCGGGCCGGCGGCGCGGGGCCCTTCGGGTCCGAGGTCGTCGCCTGGGAGCCGCCGCACCGCTACACCAACCGGGTGGAGGACGTCGAGGGCATCTCCCAGCAGACCCTCAACCAGCTCGACTACACGATCGAGCCGCGCGACGAGGGCCGCCGCGCCTGGGTGCGGTACGTGCACAGCGGCATCTTCGTCGACGACTGGGACAACCAGTACGACGCCGCCGGCCGGCACACCGACTTCTATCTGCACACCCTGCGCCAGTACCTGACGCGCTTCGCGGGCCGCCCGGTCACCGCCTTCGCCACCTTCGACGGACCCGAGGCGTCCTCGGCCGCCGACGCGTTCACCGCCGTCGCACGGGCGCTCGGCCTGGCCGACGACACCGCCGAGGGCGCGCGCGTCCAGGTGGAGGGGCCCGACGGGAAGCCCCTGGACGCGGTGGTCGACTACCGCAACCCCTACTTCCTCGGGCTGCGCACCGACGACGCCCTCATCCGCTTCTTCGGCCGCAACCACTGGGGCCACCCCGTCGGCATCAGCGTCCACGACTTCGCGCCGGGTGCCGACGCCGAGGCCGACGAGACCGCGTGGAAGGGCTGGCTGAACGGCGTGTTCAGCCAGCCCTGAAAGCCCCGGAACCCTCAGCGGGTCACGGGCGGAACCGCAGCACCGACGGGTCGTGGTCGCTGATCTGGTCGTGGAACTCGGCGTTGATGTGCACGCTGTCGTACGTGAACGCGCAGGAGCGGCGGATCGACGGGCTGACCAGGATCTGGTCGAGGACCTGCGCGTTGCCCTGGTAGACGTAGGAGTAACGCTCGCTCTTCGGCAGCGACTTGACCGCCGACCACAGCACGCCGCCGTCCTCCAGCAGCTTGGCGGTGTCGGAGAACTCGAAGTCGTTGATGTCGCCGAGGGCGATCACGTTCGCGTTCCGCTGCTTCGCCAGGATCTCCTTGACGAACGTGTTCACCGCGGTCGCCTGGAGGTGGCGCTGCGCCTCCGAGCTGCGCGCCGGCGGCTGGAACTGCGAGTGCAGCGCCTGGTCCCCGCCCTTGGACGCGAAGTGGTTCGCGATGACGAACACCGACTCGCCGCGGAAGGAGAACTCGCCGACGAGCGGCTTGCGGCTGTCGGTCCAGGCGGCGTTCGCCGGGTCGACACGACCGGGCGAGACCGTCAGCCGGGCCTTGCCGTACGCCTTCGTCACCCCGGCCGCGGTGGTGGCGTCGCCGCCCGCTCGGTCGGTGAAGGAAACCCGCTCGGGGTTGAACAGGAACACCTGGCGGATGTTGCCGCCGGGCTGGCCGCCGTCCGCGAGGTCGACCGGGTCGATGGAACGCCAGTCGTACGTCGGGCCGCCCGCCGCCGCGATGGCGTCGATCAGCTTGCCCACCGTCTGGTCGGCGGCGACCGTGCCGTCGTTCGTCGCTCCGTTGTTGTCCTGGATCTCCTCCAGGGCCACGATGTCGGGCGACCTCAGGTGGTTCACGATCGCGGCCGCGTGGGCGGCGAACGTGGTGTCGGAGGGGTCCAGGTTCTCGACGTTGTACGTCGCCACCGCCAGCTCGCCGCGCGCCTGCTTGCGGGTCGTCTCGCGCTCCAGGCCGCCCTGCTCCAGGGTGCCGAGCTTGTCGGCGACGAGCGTGTAGCCGCCGAACTGGTTGTAGTCCAGCGGGCCCGCGGTGGCGCCCTTCAGCACGTCGCCCACGTCCGCCGTCGGGAAGTCGGCGGCCGAGCCCAGCGACTGGATCTTCAGCCTTCCCGTGTTCTGCGAGGTGTAGGAGCCGTAGACGGTGCCGCCGCGCCTGCTGGCGTTCTCCCGCGGCTTGACCGTGACCCACAGCTCGGTGAAGGAGTTGCTGGCGGTGACCACCCGGGCGTCGGAGACCTGGACGTTCATGCCCTCCAGGGACTCGTAGTAGTCCAGGGCGTAGGCCGCGGGGTCGAGGGTGAGCCCGTTGACCGAGCCGTTCGCGGCGGTGTCGCCGGCCGGGGTGTACGCCTTCGGCACGGACGCGGCGTCGATCACGGTCGCGGCCGGGACGTCGTTGCCGCTGGAGACCACGGTGACGGTGGGGCGGGAGAGCTGGGTGACCGACTGGTTTCCGGACGAAGTCCCACCCGGCACGAACTCGCCGACCGTGCCCGACACCGTGACCGCGTCGCCCACGGAGACCTTCGGCGTGGAACTGGTGAAGACGAAGATGCCCTCGCTCGTGGCCGGGCTGTCGTCCGCCCGGGTGTCCTGCATCCAGAAGCCGCGCGACGAACCGTAGGTCCGGACGCCGGTGACGATGCCCTCGACACCGGTGACCTGTCGGCCGACGAGCGGCGAGGTTCGCGTGGTGCCCTGGATGTCGTGGATGCGTATGGTGTCCGCCGCCGCGGGCGAGGTCAGGGCCACGGTGGAGACCGTGGAGCAAAGGGCGGCGACGGTCAGCGCGCCGATGCGCGCGGTTCTCTTGCTCGGCAAGGGGATCCCTCCGGGGACGTACATGGGCGCCGGGACGAGGGTGGACGGGGGTGGCCAGGTACCGGTGGGGCGGTGTGACGCGCGTAGAACGCCGGAGCGCCCGAGGGGGCGCCCAGGGGAGGCCGGGGTCTCGCCCCCGTAGCTACCCGTGAGTTTCTACGCGCGTCAATCTCCAGCCTGGTCAGGCCACTTGTCAAGGTTTCGGCCACGTCCGACTCCTGGCGGTTACATGAACCGGGCGGCATGGGTGGAAATCCGTCTAGGCTGAGCGGCTGCCGAGGTGGTGCGCGGACCGGCCCCGCCTCGCCATCGTTGATGCTTGTTCCGCACACCGCTCACCGTCGTTCGTCCCCGAGGAGAACCCCGCCGATGTCAGACAGCTCGCCACTGCCGCCGGTGCGGCTCCGCTCCGAGGCGGAACTGGCGCGGGACGCGCTCGCCACCCCGCTGCTCTCGCGCGCCGCGCGACTCGCCCGCTGGGCCGGGCCGGAGACGCGGGTGGGCGCCGGGGGCGAACTCGTCGACGAACAACTGCCCGCCGCGGCCGAGGCGCTCGGGCTCACCGGCGGGGCAGCCGCCGCCGGGGGCGCCACCGGGACCGTGGCCGGGGGCGGCGCGGAGGGCGTCACCGCCGAGGAGGCGGCGGCGCTGGCGAGCGAGGCGTGGCGGGTGGCCGTCGACACCGGACTCGTCGAGATCGTGGACCACGACCACGACCAGGACCAGGACGAGGGCCAGGACCAGGGCGAGGAGGGGAGCGCGGTCAGGACTGGTGACGCGCTCGCGCTCCTCACCTCCGGCGCGCCCCGCGACGTCCTCACCGTGTGGCTCGGCGCACTGGACGCCGCGCTGGCCGATGCGAGCGTGCCCGAACTCGACGGCCTCGTCGACGCCATGGAGTCCGGCGGCGAGATCGGTTTCGCCGAACTGGACTGGGACCCCGACGCCGAGGCGGAGTTCCTCGACGGGGTGCTCGGCAACCTCTACCTCCTCACCGTCAGCGAGGACGGACCCGGCGACGGGCCGGTGCCGCTGCCCGCCCTCGCCGCGTCGATGATCGTGCCTGACGACATGGGGGAGCCCACCAACGACGTCCTGGAGCAGGTGTCGGACGCGATGATGCGGCTCGACGACCAGTTCCGGGTGCTGGAGCCGGTCGGTCTGGTGGAGTACCAGCCGGTGGACGAGGCTCTCATGAGGGACACCGAGGAGGACGCGGCCGCGGGCGACACCGCGACCGCCGAGGGCACCGGGGACGCTCCGGTCGTCGACGACACCGATGTCACCCGGTACGGCATGGTGCGGCTCACCCCGCTCGGGCTGTACGGGATGCGGGCGCGCCTCCAGGAGGCGGGGCTCGTGGCCCCCGCCGTGGGGGACCTCGCCGACAAGGGCGCGGACGTCCTGCTCGACGGCACCGCCGAGTACCCGCCGGGGGCGGCCCTCGCCGAGACCGAGCAGTGGCTGGCCCGCCATGAACCGCTGGCCGCCGCACGCGAGTTGCTCGCCGCCGCCCGGGGGGCCGACCAGGGGGCGCCGTTGCGGCGGCTGCGCTGCCAGCAGGCGCTGTCCCTGGTGGGCGCCGCCGCGGAGCCCGCGCTGCGGGAGGTGCTCGACGACGCGGAACTGGGCGGGCTCGCCCGGGTGTGGCTCACCGAGCGGGGAGCGGCCGAGGTGCCGCCACCGTCCGAGGAGATGGTGTTCTGGCTGACCATCGACACGGTGGCCGCGCAACTGGCGGCCGAGGGGAACTCGGCGGAGCTGCGGGGGCTGGTGGAGGGGCTCGCCCAGCAGCACCGGGGGTTCTTCGACGCGGCGTGGCGGGTGGGGCATCCGGCCACGGCGGATGTGCTGGAGGCGATGGGGCGGATCCATCCCGACAAGCGGGTGGCGAAGGAGGCACGGAAGGCGGCGTTCAAGGCGCGGTCGCAGAAGGGGGAGTGACGGCTGCCGGGCGCCGTGTGGCCCGGGGACGCGGGTTCGTCGGGTGAGTGCGGGCGGATGGGGGCGCGTGCGGGCGGACGGGGGCTGATCGCGCCCCCGCGGCGGAGCCGCGTGTGTCACCACCCCGCGCCTCTGGAGTGGGCCCGCGGCCCGCCCTCCCCCCGAAAAGCACGAGGCGCAGCGCCCGTCGCTTCTCAGGGGCGCGGGGAACTGCGCGAACGACCCCCGCCCGCCCCCACCGGTACTCACCCGACAACCCCGGTCCTCCGACTCCTCCCGCGGTGTTCAACGCGCGTTCAGGCGAGGGCGGGACAGTGCGGCGCGAAGCTTCGGTCCGCCCCCCTCCACGGTCCTCCCCTCGCACGCCTCCCACCGCACGCAGGAGACAGCATGTCGCTCACCCGCAGGGACTTCGCCAGTCGATCCGCGGCCACCGGCGCCGGTGTCGCGCTGGCCGGCACCGTGGGCGCCCTCGCCACCGCGCCGAACGCCCTCGCGGCGACGGACACCGCCGCGCACCACACGGACGGCGCCGACCCCGACGCCTCCGACGGCCGGGGGGCGCACCGGCACGGCGGGGTCGGCTACGGGCCCCTCGTCCCCGACCCCGAGGGGATCCTCGCGCTGCCGGCCGGGTTCACGTACCGGATCCTCACCCACAGCGGGCGGACCCGACTGGAGTCCGGGGAGTTCACCCCGGGCAAGCACGACGGCACCGCCGCGTTCCCCGGCCCCCGGGGCACCACCCTGCTCGTCAACAACCACGAACTGAAGGGACCCCGCGCCAACTGGCCGTACCCGGTGCCGCTCACCGAGGGGCTCGTGTACGACCCCGCCGCGTCCGGCGGCTGCACGGTCGTGGAGGTCCGCCCCGACGGCCGGGTCGCCGAGTGGGTGGGCATCGCGGGCACCTCCACCAACTGCGCGGGCGGCAGCACCCCGTGGGGCACCTGGCTCACCTGCGAGGAGAACTCCGACCGGGCCGGCGTCAACGGCATGACCAAGGACCACGGCTACGTCTTCGAGGTCGATCCCTGCGACCGGCGCGCCAACCGCGACCCGAAGCCCCTGAAGTTCTTCGGCCGTTACGACCACGAGGCCGTCGTCATCGACCCCCGGCGCGGCCACGCCTACCTCACCGAGGACGCCTCCGGCCCCAACGGCCTCCTCTACCGCTGGACCCCGCCGAAGGGCTTCACCTACGGTCCCCGCAGGTTCCGGACCCTCGCCGACGACGCGGGAGTCCTCCAGGCACCCAAGTGCTACGACTCCGGCGGCCGTTTCGTCGACGACCTCTCCCGCGCCACCAGGGTCGGCACCGTCTACGGCGTCGACTGGGTCGACGTCCCCGACCGGGACGCGCGGACCGTCGCCGTGCGCAAGCAGTTCGACGAGATCACCCGTGCCCGCAAGCTGGAGGGCATGTGGTGGGGCGACGGCGGCGCCTACATCGTCTCCTCGTACGCCCGCGCGGAGAGCCCCGGTGCCGCGCACGACGGCCAGGTCTGGTTCTACGACCCCAAACGCCGCACCCTCACCCTGAAGGTCCTGCTCGGCGTGAACCCGGCCCCGTCCGCCGACGGCGCCCTCGACGGCCCCGACAACATCACCGTCTCCCCCTACGGCGGCATCGTCATCGCCGAGGACGGCGAGGGCGTCCAGCACCTGTTCGGCGCCACCGACAGCGGCCGTACGTATCCGATCGCCCGCAACGACCTGAACATCGGCACCGAGGAGGAGCCGGAGTACAGCGAGTTCGCCGGCGTCACCTTCTCGCCCGACGGAAAGACCCTGTACGCCAACATCCAGACGCCGGGCATCCTGCTGGCCATCACCGGCCCCTGGAAGCGGCAGAAGCGGTAATCGAACAATTCGTTCGCCCACCCGCGACCGTCCTCCTAGAGTGATGCACTTCCAGGTGCGAAGGCAGGACCTGCTTCCACTCATAATGGGGCGGTCGCGGGTTCGAGTCCCGCCGCCGGCACAACACGCCGGTGTAGCTCAGGGGTTAGAGCACCTACGTCGGTTCCGCCGAACTCGATCTCTGGACACCCACAACTTCATGCACCTCCCGGTGCGCGGGCTGCGGCTCCTTCTTCTGCCAAGAGAATCCAAGCCGCCGCCACCTTGATCTCGGGAGGCGCGGCACACGGTGGATGCCCGGTGCGCAGGCAGCGGATACTTCGGGAACCGGTGAGGGAATTCCCTCGTGCGGGTTCGAATCCCGTCATCGGTCCAGGGCCGATGTGGCGGAAAGGAAGACGCGCCGGTCTACAGCGCCCGCCGCCGACCCGGACCTCGGGCATCTTCCATCTGTCGCGCCTCCCTCCGAAAAACAATCACGCACCACGTGCGAAGGAATTCGGGGGAATTCACCATGGCGCGGTTCAACACCAGCTGCCCGGCCGGACCCTGGTCCTGGTCGACCGCTCGGGCTCGATGTTCTTCTCGCGCCTGACCGACCGCTCGTCCCTCACCTACGCGGACGCCGCGGCGATCTTCGGTACGGCGCTCGCGCTGCGGGCGGCGGACGCGGATCTCGTCGAGTTCGGCACCACGAGCCGGCCGGTGTCGCTCCGCAAGGGCGAGTCGGTGCTGAAGATCCTGGAGCGCTTCGGCGACCTCGGCGGCACCGACACCACCGAGGCGGTGCGGCGGCACTACCGCAAGCACGACCGGGTGCTGATCGTCACCGACGAGCAGGCCACGTACAGCCACTACGGCGACCCGACCGCCCGGATCCCGGCCCACGTGCCGGTCTACACCTGGAACCTCGCCGGTCACCGGGCGGGCCACGGCCCCTCCGGCACGGCGAACCGCCACACCTTCGGCGGCCTCTCGGACGCGGCGTTCCGGATGGTCCCGCTGCTGGAGGCGGCACGGGACGCCGACTGGCCGTGGAACCGCTGACGACAGGAAGACCGACCACGGGGGACAGGGCGGGACGACGCCCCGAGTGTGGCCCGTGTCCCAGCAGGGCCACGGGCCACACTCTTGTTCGGCCCCCGAACTGACATCTAACATTTCAGTTCATGGACGCCATACGACCGGTGAGCCGCACCCTGCTGAGGGACCGCGCCTACCGCGCCATCCGGGACGCCATCGTGGCCGGGGAGATCGAACCCGGCGCGGTGGTGCGGGACGCCGAGTTCGCGGAGCGGCTGGGGCTGTCCCGCGCGCCGGTGCGGGAGGCGTTCTCGCGGCTGGTGGACGAGGGACTGCTGGAGAGCAAACCGCAGAGCTACACACGGGTGACGCCGGTCGTGGCCGCCGAGGTGCGCGACGCCGCCGCCGTGGTCGGCGCGATGCACGAGCTGGCCACCCGGGTCGCCGTGCCCCGGTTGTTCGCCGCGGACGTGGAGACGATGCGCTCCGCCAACGCGCGGTTCGCCGCGGCGGTCCGCGCGGGTGACGTCGACGCGGCCCTGGACGCCGACGACGAACTCCACGACGTCCTCGTCCGGGTGAGCGGCAACCGCGCCGCCGCCGCCACTGTCGCCCGCTACACCCCGCTCATCCGCCGGCTGGAGCGACGCCGCTTCGGCGAGGGCGGCAACTGCCGCTCGGCCGGACTGCACGACCGGCTGATCGACGCCTGCGCGGCCGGTGACACGGACGAGGCGGTCATCGTCACCGCCGAGATCTGGCGCGGCCTCGCGGCCCTCGCCGACGAACCGGACGAACCCGGGGCCCGCCCCGCCACCGGCGCCGGGTCCCCGCCCGCCGCCGGGCCCCAGGCGCCACCCGCCACCGAACCCGACGGCGGACTTCCCGCCGAAGCCGCCGCCGGCTACGCAGAGCCCGCCACCGGCGTGGACCACCGACCCTGACCCCGGGAGGACCCGTGTCCCTTGCTTCCTACGAGCGCTACCCGCTCCTCTTCGGGCCCTCGCCCGTGCACCGGCTGGAACGCCTGACCGCCCACCTCGGCGGCGCCTCCCTGTGGGCCAAGCGGGAGGACTGCAACTCCGGCATCGCTTATGGCGGCAACAAGACCCGCAAGCTGGAGTACCTGGTCGCCGACGCGCTAGCCCAGGGCTGCGACACCCTGGTGTCCATCGGCGGGGTGCAGTCCAACCACACCCGCCAGGTCGCGGCCGTCGCCGCCCGCGCCGGACTCAGGTGCGTGCTCGTGCAGGAGAGCTGGGTGGAGTGGCCCGACGCCGTGTACGACAAGGTCGGCAACATCCTGATCAGCAGGCTCGCCGGCGCGGACGTACGGCTGGTCCAGGCCGGGTTCGGCATCGGCTTCAAGGAGAGCTGGGAGCTGGCTCTCCGGGAGGTCGAGGAGTCGGGCGGCAAGCCGTACGCGATCCCGGCCGGCGCCTCCGACCACCCCCTCGGCGGTCTCGGCTTCGCCTCCTGGGCCCACGAGGTCGCCGAACAGGAGCGGGAGCTGGGCGTCTTCTTCGACACGATCGTCGTCTGCTCGGTCACCGGATCCACCCAGGCCGGCATGGTCGCCGGGTTCGCGGCGCTGGAGGAGGCCGGGGGACGGCCCCGCCGGGTCCTCGGCATCGACGCCTCCGCCAAGCCGGACACCACCCGCGCCCAGATCGCGCGCATCGCCCACCGCACCGGCCGGCTCATCGGCGTCAAGCGCGAGCTGACCGAGGCGGACGTGGAACTGGACGAGCGCTACCATGCCGGGATCTACGGTGTCCCCGACGACGCCACCCTCGTCGCCATGCAGCTCGCCGCCCGCACCGAGGGCATGATCACCGACCCGGTCTACGAGGGGAAGTCGATGGCCGGGATGATCGACCTCGTCGAACGCGGCGAGATCCCCGAGGACTCGACCGTCCTCTACGCCCATCTCGGCGGCCAGCCCGCGCTGAACGCGTACAGCGGCGTCATCCAGTGACGCGGTGACGGGACGGGGGGCGGATCCGGTCAGTCCGGATCCGCCCTTGTGACGTTCCCGCCCTTCTGACGTTCCCGTCCCTCGGCGTCCCGCCCTCGACGTCCCTCGACGTTCCTCGGCGTCCCGCTCCTCGTCTCCGCCGGGTCAGAGCGCCTGGGCCGCCGGCTTCACCATGCCCCGGACCGTGCGGGACTTCACGAAGTCACCCATGGCCGTCATCTCCCACTCGCCGGAGAACTGGCGGATCAGCTTGGCCATCATCACGCCCGTCTGCGCCTCGGCGTTGGTGAGGTCGAAGCGGACGAGTTCCTCGCCGCTGGCGGCGTCCAGCAGGCGGCAGTAGGCCTTGGCGACCTCGGTGAACTTCTGGCCGGAGAAGGAGTTGACCGTGAAGACCAGGCCGGTGACCTCCTGGGGGAGCCGGCCGAGGTCGACCACGATCACCTCGTCGTCCCCGCCGCCCTCGCCCGTGAGGTTGTCGCCGGAGTGCTTGATCGCGCCGTTCACGATCGAGAGCTTGCCGAAGTAGCAGCTGTCGATGTGGTTGCGCTGCGGGCCGTACGCGATCACCGACGCGTCCAGGTCGATGTCCTTGCCCCGGTACGCGGGCTCCCAGCCGAGGCCCATCTTGACCTGGGAGAGCAGCGGGCGGCCGCCCTTGACCAGGGAGACCGTCTGGTTCTTCTGGAGGCTGACCCGGCCCTTGTCCAGGTTGATCTTCCCGGCGCCCGGAACGGGAGGGGCCGGCGGGGCGGGCGGCGCCATGGCGGGCGGGGCCGGCGGGGTCACCGGGGTCTGCAGGGTGGGAGTGGGCGGAGCCACCGGCCGGGCCGGGGCCGCGGGCTGGGCGGGGGCGGGCTCCTCCACCGTGACGCCGAAGTCCGTCGCGATGCCGGCCAGGCCGTCGGCGTACCCCTGGCCGACGGCGCGGGCCTTCCAGGCGCCGTTGCGCCGGTAGATCTCCACGATCACCAGGGCCGTCTCCGTGCCGAGCTGCGGCGGGGTGAACGTGGCGATCACCGAGCCGCTCGCGGCGTCCCGGACGGTGGCGGTGGGCTCGATGCCCTGGAAGGTCTGGCCGGCCGCGTCCGGGCTCGCCGTGACGACGATCTTCTCGATGCCCGGGGGGAGGGCCGTGGTGTCGACCGTGATCGAGTCGGGGGTCGCACCGCCGCCCGAGCGGTACGTCACGCCCGGACCGCTCGGCTGGTTGTAGAAGATGAAGTCGTCGTCCGAGCGCACCTTGCCGTCGGCGGTGAGCAGCAGGCCCGATACGTCGAGCCGCACGGGGGCGGAGACGTCCACCGCGACACGGGGAACGGGCAGCGGGATGTTCGAGCCGGGGGTCATAGCTGTCATGCGTGGTGAACGATTCAAGCCGCTTTACCGTTCCCTTACCCAGCGGGCCGGGCCGCCGTTCGGGTCAGCGGCGGTCGCGGGGGGTGCTCCCGGGGCCCGCCGCGGCCTCGGCGAGGAGGCGGCCGGCGCGTGTGCGGCCCCGGGGACGCGGCATGCCCAGGACCGCGGGGCGGGCAGGGGCGGGCACCCCGGTGCGTACCGGCCGGGGTGCCCGCCCCGGTCCTACGGCACCACGACGATCTTCCGGCCCGCGCCCGACGCGAACCGGTCCAGCGCCTCGGGGTAGCGGTCCAGCGGCACCCGGTCGCTGATGAGGACATCCGGGTCGAGCACCCCGTTCGCGAACAGTTCCGCCGCGCGTTCGAAGCTGTGGAGGACCGCCATCGAGCCGGTGATGGTGATCTCCTGGTTGTAGATCCGGTACGGGTCGATCGTGACTCGCGTCGCGTAGTCGGCCACGCCGAACTGGAGGAACGTGCCCGCCTTGGCGACCCGGTCCAGGCCGTCCTGGATCGCGGCGGCGTTGCCGGTGGCGTCCACCACCAGGTCCCAGCCCTGCGGCCGGTCCAGCTCGTCGGGGTTCGCGGCCGCCCCCGAGACCCCCAGGCGGCGCGCCGTCTCCAGCCGCGCGGGGTTCACGTCCACGACGTCCACGCTCGCCGCGCCGGTCCGCTTGGCCAGCTCCAGCATCATCAGGCCCATCGTTCCCGAGCCGTAGATCAGCACATGGGCGCCGAGGCGGGACCTGAGCACGTCGTAGCCGCGTACCGCGCAGGACAGGGGCTCCACCAGTGCCGCGTCCTGGGTGCGGACGTGGTCCGGCAGCTTCACGCAGTTCGCCACGGGCGCCACCGCGTACTCCGCGGCGCCGCCCGCCGTGGTGACACCGATCGCGGCCCACCGCTCGCAGAGGTTGTTGTGACCGGTGCGGCAGTAGCGGCACTCGTGGCAGTACAGGGACGGGTCCACCGCCACCCGGTCGCCGGTGGTCAGCTCGGTGACCCCGCCGCCCACGGCCACGACCTCGCCCGCGAACTCGTGGCCCGGCACGATGGGCAGCTCGGGCGCGAACTCGCCCTGGAGGATGTGCAGGTCGGTGCCGCACAGGCCGCACGCGGCGACCCGGACGACGACGTCGCGGGGGCCCGGCGCCGGGTCCGGGACCTCGGTGACGACGGCCTTGCCCACGGACTCGATGACGGCGGCCTTCATTTGACGGCTCCCAAGGACAGGCCCTGGACCAGTTTGTCCTGGGCGGCGAACCCCGCGGCGAGCACCGGCAGGGAGATGACGAGGGACGCGGCGCACACCTTCGCCAGGAACAGGCCCTGGCTGGTGATGAAGCCGGTGAGGAAGACGGGCGCGGTCTCGGCCACGACACCCGTCAGCACCCGCGCGAACAGCAGCTCGTTCCAGCTGAAGATGAAGCAGATCAGCGCGGTCGCGGCGATCCCCGGAGCGGCGATCGGCGCCACCACCCGCCTCAGCACCGTCGGCAGACGGGCGCCGTCCAGCTGGGCCGCCTCGATCACCGCGACCGGCACCTCCGCGAGGAAGGACCGCATCATCCACACGGCGATCGGCAGGTTCATGGAGGTGTGGAGGACGACGAGCAGCCAGATGTTGTCGAGCAGGCCCGCGTTCTTCGCGAAGAGGTAGATCGGGAGGAGGCCCGCCACCACCGGCAGCATCTTGGTGGAGAGGAAGAAGAACAGCACGTCCGTCCACTTGCGGACCGGGCGGATCGACAGGGCGTACGCCGCGGGGAGCGCCAGCAGCAGGACGAGCAGGGTCGACACCAGGGACGCCACCGTCGAGTTGATGAGGGCGGGCCAGGGGCTCGCGCCGCCGTCCACGCCGAAGAACTCGCGGTAGCCGTCCAGGGTCAGGGCGGCGGCGAAGGACGGCGGGTTGGTCGCCGCGTCCGACTCCGAGTGGAAGGACGTCAGCGCCATCCACGCGATGGGCAGGAAGAAGACGATCCCGGCGAACCAGGCCAGCAGACCGGGAGCGTTGCGTCGTACGGCGTTCATGAGCGCCCCGCCTCCTCGCGGAACAGCGACGAGACCACGCGCAGCGCGAACGTCGCGATGATGATCGAGCCGATGACGACCAGCACGCCGGCCGCCGAGGCGAGGCCGTTCTCGTGGGCCTGGTAGAAGGTCTGGTAGACGGTGTACGGCAGGTTCGCCGTGCCCAGGCCGCCGGAGGTGATCGTGAAGACGGCGTCGAAGTTCTGGACGATGTAGATGGAGCCCAGCAGGGCGCCGAGTTCGAGGTAGCGGCGCAGGTGCGGCAGGGTCAGGTGGCGGAAGATCTGCCAGTCGCTCGCGCCGTCGACGCGGGCCGCCTCGATCTGCTGGTGGTCGCGGGACTGCAGGCCCGCCAGCAGGATCAGCATCATGAACGGCGTCCACTGCCACACCAGCGAGGCCTCCACCGCGAGCAGCGGCGTCGCGGAGATCCAGTCGGGCTGCGGGCCGCCGACGTAGTGGAGCAGACCGTTGAACAGGCCGTACTCCGGGTTGTAGAGGACGTGCTTCCACAGCAGGGCCGCCGCCACCGGGACCACCAGGAACGGGGCGATGAGCAGGGTGCGGACCAGGCCCCGGCCGGGGAACCTCCGGTCCAGCAGCAGGGCCAGCAGCAGGCCCAGGACCAGGCTGGCCAGGACCACCGCGACCGTCAGCAGGACCGTCGTCCACACCGAGCGGCGCAGGTCGGGGTCGGTGAGGACCTCGCCGTAGTTGGCGAGGCCGGCGAAGCTCCGGGCGTCTGGGTAGAGGGAGTTCCAGTCGAAGAAGGAGATCACCAGCGTGGCCACGAACGGCAGTTGGGTCACGATGATCAGGAAGACGAGGGCGGGCAGGAGCGGGGCGCGGGTCGCCCAGGCCCGCAGCCGCTCGCCGGACCCGCTCCGGGCGCGTACGGGTGTCGCCGTCCTCGGCGCTGTCGTGGTCGCGGTCATCGTCCCTCGTACTCCTCGGATATCTGCTCGGCGAGCGCCTGTGCCTTGCGCAGGGCCGACTTCACGGACTGGCGTCCGGCGATGGCCGCGCTGATCTCCTGGGAGACCTTGGTGCCGAGGTCGGTGAACTCGGGGATGCCGACGAACTGGATGCCGGGCGCGGGCCGCGGCTGCACGCCCGGATCGGTGGGCCGGGCGCCCTCGATGGCCTCGCGGGTCATCTCCTGGAAGGCGGCGGCCTCCGCGCGGTAGTCGGGGTTCGCGTACGTCGACTTCCGTTTGCCGGCGGGCACGTTGGACCAGCCGATCTCGTCGCCGACCAGTTCCTCGTACTCCTTGCCGGACGCCCAGGAGACGAACGTCCAGGCCTTGTCGGGGTTGCGGGAGGCCTTCTGGATGCCCCAGGCCCAGGTGTAGAGCCAGCCGGAGGACTCGGTCCGCTCGACCGGCGCCGGTACGTAGCCGATGTCCCCCTTCACGGGGGAGCCGTCGGCCTCCAGGGAACCGGCGGCGGAGGTGGCGTCGTACCACATGGCGACCTTGCCCTGGGTCATGTTGTTCAGGCACTCGGCGAAGCCGGACTGGGCGGCCCCGGCCTCGCCGTGCTCGCGGACGAGGTCGACGTAGAACCGGGTGGCCCGCTCGAACTCGGGAGAGTCCAGGCGCGCCTTCCAGTCCTTGTCGAACCAGGTGCCGCCGAAGGTGTTCACGACCGTGGTCAGGGGAGCCATGACCTCGCCCCAACCGGGCAGGCCGCGCAGACAGATGCCCTTCATGCCGGGTTCGGCGCCGTCCGCCTTCGCGGCGAGGTCGGCGACCTGCCGCCAGGTGGGGCGCTCCGGCATGGTGAGCCCCCGCTCGGCGAACACGTCCTTGCGGTACATCAGGAAGGACGACTCGCCGTAGAAGGGCTGCCCGTAGAGCCTGCCGTCGTCGCCCGTCAGGGACTGGCGCATCGGCTTGAGGATGTCCCCCTGGTCGAACGCGCGGTCCTGCGCGACGTACGGGTCCATCTCCTCCAGCCAGCCGTTCCTGGCGTAGATCGGTATCTCGTAGTTGCTGAGTGTCGCCACGTCGTACTGGCCGGCCTGGTTGGCGAAGTCCTGGCTGATCTTGTCGCGGACGTCGTTCTCCGGCAGGACGGTGAAGTTCACCTCGATGCCGGTCCGCTTCGTGAAGTGCGCGGCCGTGAGCTTGCGCAGCTCCTGCATCTGCGGGTTGTTGACCATCAGTACGTTGATCGAGTCGCCGCCGGATCCCGCCCCGCCCGCTCCGGTCCAGCAACCGGAGAGAAGCGGGGCGAGCAGCGTCCCTGCGGCGACCGCGGCGAGTGCTGCGCGCGGCCTCCGTCGGCTCGGGGTTCGCATGTGATCGCTCCTGGACATAGGGGGGAGACGGAGGGTCATAACGGGAGATAAAGGGTGCGTGGAGGCATGGAGGGGCCGGGGATCGGTCTGGGGAGGCCGGGGATCGGCCGGGTGAGGTCGGTGGATCGGGCGGGGGAGGTCAGACGCGGATGACCTGGGGGCCCAGCAGGGCGTACCGGTGGGCCTCCGCCGCGGGCAGGGAGGTGCTGGTGACGATCGCGTCCACGTCGCCCACCGCGGCGAACCGGCAGAAGCTGACGGCGCCGAACTTGGTGTGCACGCCCGTGAAGACGGTGCGCCGGGAGGCGCGGACGGCCTGGGCCTTGACCTCGCTGACGGCCGGGTCGGGGGTGGTGAGCCCGTGGTCGCGGGCGATGCCGTTGGCGCCGATGTAGGCGAGGTCGACGACGAAGCCGGCGAGCATCTTCGTCGTCCAGTGGTCGACGGTGGCGAGGGTGCCGGGCCGCACCCGGCCGCCGAGCAGCAGCACGGTCGTGTTGCCGGCCTCGGCGAGCGCGCCCGCGGTGGCGAGGGAGGCGGTGACCACCGTCAGCGGCCGGTCCCGGGGGAGGGCCTCTGCGATGAGCTGCGGGGTGAAGCCCTCGTCGAGGAAGACCGTCTCCGCGTCCCCGAGCAACTCGGCCGCGGCGGCGGCGATCCGCCGCTTCTCCGGGACGTGACGGGTCGCGCGGAACGCGAGCGTCGTCTCGAACCCGGCGCTCTCCACGGGATACGCGCCGCCGTGCGTGCGCCGCACGAGCCCGTGCTCCTCCAGGGCGCGCAGATCACGCCGTACGGTCTCCTTCGCCACGCCCAGGTCGGCGGCGAGCGCGGCGACGTCGACGGAGCCCGCGCGGCGGGCGATCCGGACGATCTCGCGCTGCCTCTCCTCCGCGCTCATGGCCGACATCCGCTCTCCCTCGCCGTCGCACTGCCCGTTCGGGCCCGTTCGGGGCCCGGTGCCAGTTCTACAGCGGGTGCGTGGCGCTGACCAGGTCTGTTGCGAGCCCGATGATGCCCGTCCCTGCCCGTTTCGACGGTGGCCGCCCGCCGGGGACCTGGGGCGGACGGCGGATCGGGCAGCGGGCGTGCCCGAATGCGGCGGCGGGCGGGCCCGTTCGGTGCCCGCCCGCCGCTCTCGTCCGCCGCACGGCCCTCGTTTTCCGCACGGCGGGCGATCCCGGTCCCCGTGAGGAGTCGGCGGCCGGAGGACCGGCCGGCCGACGGTCGTCCGGTCAGTACGGCCAGATCGGCGGATCGCTCACGAAGTGGCCGCCCAGGCAGGCGTGCGCCTCGTTGCCGGGGTCGAGTTCGCCCTGCTCGGCGATGAGCTTCTCGGCGTACGGCTCGGAGTCGTCCTGCGGCGCGTAGCCCAGCGCGCGGGCGGAGGACAGGTCCCACCACAGGCGGGTGTTGGCGGAGGAGCCGTAGACCACGGTGTGGCCGACGTCCTTCGCGGTCAGGGCCGCGTGGAGGAGGCGGGCGCCGTCGGCCGGGCTCATCCAGACCGAGAGCATGCGCACGCTGGTCGGCTCGGGGAAGCAGGAGCCGATCCGCACGGACACCGTCTCCAGGCCGTGCTTGTCCCAGTAGAACTGGGCGAGGTCCTCGCCGAAGGACTTGGACAGGCCGTAGAAGGTGTCGGGCCGGTGCGGGGTGTCGACCGGGATCAGCGGGTCGTCGCCCTGCGGGCGGGGCGTGAAGCCGACGGCGTGGTTGGAGGAGGCGAAGACGATGCGCGGGACGCCCTCCTGGCGGGCGGCCTCGTACAGGTTGTACGTGCCCTCGATGTTGGCCCGGAGGATCTTCTCGAAGGGGGCTTCCAGGGAGATGCCCGCGAGGTGGATGATCGCGTCGACGCCCCGTACGGCTTCCCGCAGGGCCTCCCTGTCGGCGAGGTCGGCGGTGATCGCGTCCGGCTCGCCCTCGACGGGGAGCAGGTCGAGCAGACGCAGCTCGTAGCCGTACGCCGGGAGGAGCTCCCGCATCAGGGTGCCGAGGCCACCGGCGGCGCCGGTGAGCAGAACGGTGCGGGGAGCGGGCATCCTCGGGTCTCCTTGCATCGCCATTCGTGCATATGGGCGTCCAGCATTCACATTCGTGGACACGCTAGGGAGTGTGGGTCCGGTGCGTCAAGTGTGCCGCGGGTGCGCGCCGGACGGGTGAATCGGCAGGTGCGGAGCGGGTGGGTGACCTTGACCGCCCCGGCGGGGGCGTCCTAGCGTGACATCGTTCAGAAATGTAGACAGTGATCAGCGACATGGACTGGGAGAGCCCGTGACGTCAGCCTCGCTCGCCGCTCGACTCCGTGTCCCCACCGGGCCGTTGTTCTTCCCCGTCACCGCCTACGGCCCGGACGGCCGGATCGACCTCGACGCCTGCCGCGCGCATGTGCGCCGGGGCGTCGAGGCCGGGGCCGCCGCCGTCTTCGCCTGCTGCGGGACCGGGGAGTTCCACGCGCTCACGCCCGAGGAGTTCCAGGAGTGCGTGCGGGCGGCGGTGGCGGAGACCGCAGGGCGGGTGCCCGTCGTCGCCGGCACCGGCTACGGCACCGCGCTCGCCGAGCGCTACGCGCGGCTCGCCGCCGACGCCGGTGCCGACGGGCTGCTCGCCCTGCCGCCCTACCTCGTCGTCGCCGCACAGGAAGGACTCCTGCGGCACTACCGCCGGCTGGCCGCCGCGACCCCGCTGCCGGTGATCGTGTACCAGCGCGACAACGCCGTCCTCACGCCCGCCACGGTCGTCGAACTCGCCCGCACCGAGGGCGTCGTCGGCCTCAAGGACGGGGTGGGCGACCTCGACCTGATGCAGCGCATCGTGAGCACGGTGCGCGGCGAGGCGCCGGGCGACTTCCTGTACTTCAACGGGCTGCCGACCGCCGAACTGACGCAGCCCGCCTACCGGGGCGTCGGTGTCACCCTGTACTCGTCGGCCGTGTTCTGCTTCGCCCCGGAGATCGCCCTGGCCTTCCACCGGGCGCTGCGCACGGGCGACGACCCGACCGTGCGACGGCTCCTGGACGGTTTCTACCGCCCCTTCGTCGACCTGCGGGCCAAAGGGCGCGGCTATGCCGTGTCACTGGTGAAGGCCGGGGTACGGCTACGGGGGCTGGACGTGGGAGAGGTACGGCCGCCGCTGCACGAGCCGGCGGAGGAACACGTCAAACAGCTGGGCCAGTTGATCGAGCGCGGATACGCGCTGCTGGAGGAGTGCCAGGAGGGCAAGTGAAGGCGTCTACGTTCGTCTACCCGTGGGACGTCAACGGGGATCCGGCCGCCGCGGAGCGCATCGCGGAACTCGGTGTGCGGCAGGTGACGCTCGCCTCCGCGTACCACTCCACCCGCGCGCTCACCCCGCGACATCCCCGGCACCGCGTCGTCACCGCCGAGTACGCGGCCGTGCTGTACCCGCCGGGCGACCGGTGGCGGGGGCGGACCCTTCGGCCGTACCCGGCGGGGGAGTGGGCGCCCGGCGACGCCTTCGGTGAGGCCTCCGGGGCCCTGGAGGCCGCCGGTCTGGAGGTGCACAGCTGGGTGGTCCTCGCCCACAGCTCCCGGCTCGGCGCGGAGCACCCGTCGACCTCCGTGGTCAACGCCTACGGCGACCGCTACCCGTGGGCGCCGTGCATCGCCCAGGCGGAGACCCGTGGGTACCTCGTCGACCTGGCGGCGGAGGCCGCGGTACGGCCGGGCGCGCGCGGCACCGAACTGGAGTCCCTCGGCTGGTACGGCTTCCAGCACCTGCACGCCCACGACAAGACCGGCGGCGTCGCGCTCGGGGACGCCGGGCAGTACCTGATGGCGCTCTGCTTCTGCCCGGCCTGCCGGGACGGGTACGCCGACGCCGGGCTGGACCCCGACGACCTGGCCGCCGCCGTGCGCGACGCGCTGGAACCGCTGTGGCGGGGCGAGCCGGTCGACGAGGGGTGGCCGGCGGTCGAGAAGCTCCTCGGCGCGGAGCGGGCGGCGGGCACCCGGCTGTGGCGCGACACCGTCGCCCGCTCCCTCCAGGAGGACGCCGTCACGGCGGTCCGGGCCGCCGCGCCCGAGGGGTTCCAGGTGCTGCTGCACGCGGACCCCGTGACGTACCACTGCGGGGCGAACGCGGGCGTCGACCCCGCGCACATCCTCGGCGTGGCGGACGGCGTCGTCGTGCCGTGCGCGGGCGGGCCGGGGCTGCTTCCGGCGTTCGCGGAGGCCGGCGTGGAGGGGGCGGTGCTGGCCGCCAACCTCGGCGTCGTGTCCGGGATGGGCGGCAGCCCCGGAACCCTGGGCGCGGACGCCCGGCGGGCGGCCGAACTGGGGGCGACGGAGATCCGGCTCTACCACGCGGGTCTGGCGTCGGACCAGGACCTGACGGCGGTGCGGGAGGGACTGACGGCGGTGCCGTTCGCCCAGTAGTCCGTGGCCGGGGGGCGCGTGGGCGGCTGCGGGTGCGTCGTGGTTCTCGCGCGGTTCCCCGCGCCCCTGGAGGGACGGGCCTGCGGCCCGCCCTCCCCCGGAAGGCGTGGGGCTGCGGCTGGAGGGCGCTGCGGAAAGGCACGGGGCGCGGCCCCGGTCGCCCTTCAGGGGCGCGGGGCGCTGGCACATGCGGCTCCGCCGCGCGTGCGCGAACGGCCCCCACCTGCCCGCTCTCGCCGACGCGCCACAGGGCCCCTCCCATCGGCGATGAGTTCTCCCCACCGAGTCGGTCTACCGAGAAAGGCACGCGCCCCGACCGACCCGAAGGAGCCCCGGATGACCGTCGACGACGCCGGCCCTCTCACCGCCCCCCTCGATCTCACCGCGCAGACCCGTGTCGTGGCCGCGCTCGCGCGGGCCGTCGCGGACGAGGAACTCTCCGCCGCGACCCCCTGCCCCGCGTACGCCGTGCGGCACCTCCTCGGGCATCTGCTCGGTCTCTGCGTCGCCTTCCGGGACGCCGCCCGCAAGGACCTGGGGCCCACGACGGACACCGACCCCGGCGCAGCCCTCCCCGACATCGGCCCCGACTGGCGCGAGGCCCTGCCCCGGACGCTCGGCGAACTCGCGGAGGCGTGGCGCGACCCGGCCGCCTGGACCGGCGACACCAGGGCGGGCGGGGTGCCGCTGCCGGGGGCCGTCGCCGGTGCCGTCGCCGTGAACGAACTCGTCGTGCACGGCTGGGACCTCGCCCGCGCCACCGGACAGGCGTACGAGCCCGACCCGGACGCCCTGGCCGCGTCCCACGCCTTCCTCGCCGCCTCGGTCGGCGCCCCGGGGCGGGACCGCATTTTCGGCCCCGTCGTCCCCGTGCCGGACGACGCGCCCCTCCTGGACCGCGCCATCGGCCTGAGCGGACGCGACCCGAACGGGAAGCCGTAGGCGTTCCCCAGACAGAACACGCGAAATCCGGCGCGGGCCCCCGCCCGCGTCCGTACGCTCCCCCACATGCCCCTGAGCCTCACCGTCCTCGGTACCGCCTCCGCGCACCCCCGGCCGGGCCGGCCCGCCTCCGGATATCTGCTGCGCGGCGGGGGCGCGGAGATATGGGTGGACGCCGGGTTCGGCACCTTCGCGGAGTTGCAGCGGCACACGGACCCCACGAGGCTCACGGCGATCTGGCTGTCCCATCTGCACGCCGACCACAGCGCCGATCTGCTCGCCGCCGCGTACGGCTTCGCGTACGGCGGGCTCACCCCGCCCGCCCCGATCCCCGTCTACGCGCCCGACGGCTGCGCCCGGCGGGTCGCCGGCTTCCTCGGCCGGCCCGACACCGCCTTCCTGACCGGCGTGTTCGACTTCCGTCCGCTGTACGACGGGCACACCGCCCGGCACTGGAACCTCACCCTCACCGCGCGTGCCGTCGTCCACGACGCGGAGGCGTACGGGCTGCGCGCCGAGTGCCAGGGGCGGGTGTTCGCGTACTCCGGGGACAGCGGGCCGTGCGACGCGCTCACCCGGCTCGCGGGCAGCGCCGACCTCTTCCTGTGCGAGGCGCACGTCGCCGCACATCGCGATGGCGAACCCCGGGTGCATCTCACGCCGGAGGAGGCGGGAACGTGCGCCAAGGGGGCGAGCCGGCTGCTCGTCACCCATGTGGGACCCGCGCTGACCAGGGAGGAAGCCGCCGGACGCGCGGCCGTGGCGTTCGGTGGGCCGACCGAGAGCGCGCGTGAGGGCGACACCCGCGTCGTCTGACGGCAACCGCGGATTCTTTTGCCGGAAGCATTGACGAAACACGCGCCCCCTCCTACCTTCAACGCGTCGTACTTCGTACGTCATATATGAGACGCGATACGCGAGATCAGATACGGGAGATGCCGTGACGGGCAGCTCGTGGGATCTCCGTGACATCGAGAGGCCGCGCATGACCTCTGTGCCCACGCCTATTCCGTCCCGCACGCAGTTCGTGCTGGAGGGGATCAAGCACCGCATCCTCACCGGACGGTTGACACCGGGTCAGGCCCTGGTCGAGACCGAGCTGGCCGCGCAGTTCGGGGTGTCCAAGACGCCCGTGCGCGAGGCGCTGAAGACGCTGGCCGGTACCGGACTCGTCGTGATGAGCCAGTACAAGGGCGTCACGGTGCGCATGGTCGACGCGGACATGGCGCGCGAGGTCTACGACGTACGGCTCCTCCTGGAGCCGGAGGCCCTGCGGCGCTCGGTGCGGCGCGGTGCCTCGTGGGACGCGGCGAGCGACGCGCTGACCAGGGCCGACGAGGCCACGGACACCGCCGAACGGTCGCTCGCCAACCGGGAGTTCCACCGCGCGCTCTACGTGCCCTGCGGCAACCCGCTGCTCGGCCGGATGCTCGACGAGGTGCGCGACCAGGCCGCCCTGGTCTCCGCCGTCGCCTGGGCCGCCGACCCCTCGTGGGAGCGGGAGGCCGCCGAGCACCGGGAGATCCTGCGGCTCGCCCTCGACGGCGACGCCGACGGCGCCGCAGCCGCCCTGCACGCACACATCGCCTCGTTCGTCGAGCGGGCCTTCCCCGGCGCCCACGACGGCGACGAGGGCCCGCACGTCGGCCGGATCCCGGGCGACCACGACACCCCCCGGCCCCGTACCGCTCCGTAAGCCCCCGAGACCGCGGCCGCACCGGCGGCGGCCTCCGCAGTCCTCGCAGAGGAAGGTCATCCATGAGCAGCGTGACGTTCGAGACCCAACGGACGGCTCTGGCCGACGTGGTCGCGATCCCGGTGACTCCGTTCGCCGAGGACGGCACCGTCGACCAGGGCGCCCACCGGGCCCTGCTGCGTCGGCTGCTCGACGGCGGGATCACCACCCTCACCCCCAACGGCAACACCGGCGAGTTCTACGCCCTCACCCCCGAGGAGCGGCGCCTGGTCACCGAGCTGACCATGGACGAGGTCGGCGACCGCGCCGTGGTCCTGGTCGGCGTCGGACACGACATCCCGACCGCCGTCGCCTCCGCCGAGCACGCCCGCGCGGTCGGCGCCCAGATGGTGATGGTCCACCAGCCGGTCCACCCCTACGTCTCGCAGGGCGGCTGGGTCGACTACCACCGGGCGATCGCCGAGGCCGTGCCGGAGCTGGGCGTCGTGCCCTACATCCGCAACGCGCAGCTGTCCGGCGCCCGGCTCGCCGAACTCGCCGACGACTGCCCGAACGTGATCGGTGTGAAGTACGCGGTCCCCGACGCGGCGCGCTTCGCCGCCTTCGCCCGCGACGCCGGCCTGGACCGCTTCGTCTGGGTGGCCGGACTCGCCGAGCCGTACGCGCCCTCGTACTTCTCGGCGGGCGCCACCGGCTTCACCTCGGGCCTGGTCAACGTCGCCCCGGCCGTCTCGACGAACATGCTCGAAGCGCTCCGCTCAGGTGACTACCCGGCCGCCATGAAGGTCTGGGAGCAGATCCGCCGCTTCGAGGAACTGCGCGCCGCGAACGGCTCCGCCAACAACGTGACCGTGGTCAAGGAGGCCCTCGCCTCGCTCGGTCTGTGCCGCAGGGACGTCCGGGCACCCAGCAGGCGACTGCCCGAGGCCGAGCGGGCCGAGGTCGCGTCCATCGCCGCGGGGTGGTCGATATGAGGAAGCCGGAAGAACTCCGCAGCCACCAGTGGTACGGCAGCGGCATCTCGGCGGGACTGCGCTCCTTCAGCCACCGCGCCCGCACCCGCCAGCTCGGCTACCTGCCCGAGGAGCACCTGGGCAAGCCGGTCATCGCGATCCTGAACACCTGGTCCGACATCAACCCCTGCCACGTCCACCTCCGCGACCGCGCGCAGGCCGTCAAGCGGGGCGTGTGGCAGGCGGGCGGCTTCCCGCTGGAGTTCCCGGTCTCCACCCTCTCGGAGACCTTCCAGAAGCCGACCCCCATGCTCTACCGCAACATGCTCGCGATGGAGACCGAGGAGCTGCTGCGCTCTTACCCGGTCGACGGGGCCGTGCTGATGGGCGGCTGCGACAAGTCCACGCCCGCGCTGCTGATGGGTGCCGCGAGCGTCGACCTGCCGACGGTGTTCGTGCCCGCCGGACCCATGCTGCCGGGCCACTGGCGCAACGAGGTCCTCGGCTCCGGCACCGACATGTGGAAGTACTGGGACGACCGGCGCGCCGGCCTCATCGGCGACTGCGAGATGACCGAACTGGAGTCCGGCCTCGCCCGGTCGCCCGGTCACTGCATGACGATGGGCACGGCCTCCACGCTCACCGCCGCCGCCGAGGCCCTCGGGGTCACCGTCCCCGGCGCGTCGAGCATCCCGGCCGTCGACTCCGGGCACGACCGGATGGCCGCCAGGTCCGGCCTGCGGATCGTCGAGCTGGTCCGCCAGGACCGCAGGCTCAGCGACATCCTCACCGCCGACGCCTTCGAGGACGCCGTCACCACCGTCCTCGGCCTGGGCGGCTCCACCAACGCGGTCATCCACCTCATCGCCATGGCCGGCCGCGCGGGCGTCAAGCTCACCCTGGACGACTTCGACCGCATCGCCCGTACCGTCCCGGTCCTGGCCGACGTCCGGCCCGGTGGCCGGCGGTACCTGATGGAGGACTTCCACTTCGCGGGAGGGCTGCCCGGGTTCCTCTCCCGGATCACCGACCTGCTGCACCTGGACCGGCCGACCGTCTCGTACGACACGCTGCGCGAGCAGCTCGACGGCGCGCTCGTCCACAACGACGCCGTCATCCGCACCCGCGAGAACCCGGTCGCCGCCGAGGGCGGGGTCGCCGTCCTGCGCGGCAACCTCTGCCCGGACGGCGCGGTCATCAAGCACATCGCCGCCGAGCCCCGCCTGCTCAAGCACACCGGTCCCGCGGTCGTCTTCGACGACTACCGGACCCTGCAGCGCACCATCAACGACCCGTCGCTCGGCATCACCGCCGACAGCGTCCTCGTCCTGCGCAACTCCGGCCCCAAGGGCGGCCCCGGCATGCCCGAGTACGGGATGCTGCCCATCCCCGACCACCTGCTGAAGCAGGGCGTACGGGACATGGTGCGGATCTCCGACGCCCGGATGAGCGGCACGAGCTACGGCGCCTGCGTCCTGCACGTCGCGCCGGAGTCGTACGTCGGCGGCCCGCTCGCCCTGGTCCGCACCGGCGACCCGATCACCCTCGACGTCGCGGCGCGCACCCTCCACCTCCACGTGGACGACGAGGAGCTGGAGCGCCGCCGGGCCGAGTGGACACCCCCGCCCACCCGCTACGAACGCGGCTACGGCGCCCTCTACAACGACCAGATCACCCAGGCCGACACCGGCTGCGACTTCGAGTTCCTGGCCCGACCGGGCAAGGTCCCGGACCCGTACGCGGGCTGACCCGAGCCGCACCCCGTACCGCGAACACCACCACCATGCACAGCGAGAAAGCGCTTCCTGCACCACGACGCACCACGACCCACCCAGAAACGGAGCCCCAGTCATGGCCCAAGCCGCAGCCGTGGCGAAACCGCCCGCGCCACCCCGGCGGAGCCGTGCGCGCCGTGTCTCCGCGACCCCGCGCAGGCTGCCCTACCTGCTGATCGCCCCGGCCGCCCTGCTGATGCTGGGCTTCATCGCCTACCCGGTCGTCAGCGTCTTCTACTACAGCCTGCAGCACTACAACCCCACCAAGCCCTGGCGCAACGGATACGCCGGCTTCGACAACTTCGTCCACGCCTTCACCGAGGACCCGCTGTTCTGGGACACCCTCGTCTTCAGCGCCAAGTGGGTCTTCGTCGAGGTCGGGCTCCAGCTGCTGTTCGGTCTCGCGCTCGCGCTGATCGTCAACCAGACGTTCGTCGGCCGGTCCCTCGGCCGCGCCCTCGTCTTCTCGCCCTGGGCCGTCTCCGGCGTCCTCACCTCCGCCATCTGGGTGCTGCTCTACAACTCCCAGACCGGCATCACCCGTTACCTGGCGGACCTCGGCATCGGCGAGTACGGCACCAGCTGGCTCTCCGACACCTCCACCGTCTTCTCGGCGGTGGTCGTCGCCGACCTCTGGCGCGGCGTCCCCTTCTTCGCGATCCTCATCCTCGCCGACCTCCAGTCCATCTCGAAGGACCTCTACGAGGCCGCCGAGGTCGACGGCGCGAGCCGCGTCCGGCAGTTCCTCCACATCACGCTGCCGCACCTGAAGGACGCGATCATCCTCTCCACGCTGCTGCGCGCCGTGTGGGAGTTCAACAACGTCGACCTCCTCTACACCCTGACCGGCGGCGGACCCGCGGGGGAGACCACCACCCTCCCGCTGTACATCGCCAACACCTCGGTCGACGCCCACAACTTCGGCTACGCGTCCGCCCTGACCACGGTCGCGTTCGTGATCCTGCTCTTCTGCTCGATGGTCTATCTGCGGCTGAGCAAGTTCGGAGGCGAATCCAAGTGATCACCAAGGACGCCGAGAAGGTCGCTCCGGTGACGCCCGCGCCCGCGGCCCCCGAGCCCCCGCAGCGGCCCCGCAAGCAGCAGCGCGCCTGGGACGAGGTGCCCCGCTGGCAGATCTACCTGCCCCTGTCGGTCTACCTCGTCTTCACCCTCGTCCCCTTCTACTGGATCCTGCTGTTCGCGCTCCGCAAGCCCGGCTCGACCTCGCTCGTGCCCTGGCCCGTCACCTTCGAGCACTTCGAGAAGGTGTGGAACGAGCGCAGCTTCGGGACCTACTTCCAGAACAGCGTGCTCGTCGGGGTCGTCACCCTGCTGATGACCACCCTGGTCGCCCTCGCCGGCGGCTACGCCCTCGCCCGTTTCGACTTCAAGATCAAGCGCGGGTTCATGCTGGCGCTGCTGTGCTCCCAGTTCGTCCCGGGCGCGCTGCTCCTCGTGCCGCTGTTCCAGATCTTCGCCGAGCTGCGGATGATCAACTCGCTCGGCAGTGTCATCCTCGCCGAGACGGTCTTCCAGCTGCCGCTGTCGATCATCCTGATCAGCACCTTCATCAAGAACGTGCCGTACTCGCTGGAGGAGGCCGCCTGGGTCGACGGCTGCAACCGGTTCACCGCGTTCCGGGTGGTCGTGCTGCCGCTGCTGAGGCCCGGTCTGATCGCGGTGGGGTCCTTCGCCTTCGTCCACTCCTGGAACCACTTCCTGTTCGCGCTGATGTTCCTCAGCAACCAGGAGAAGCAGACCATCCCGGTCGGCCTGAACACCCTGCTCAGCGCCGACAGCGTCGACCTGGGCGCGCTCGCCGCGGGCGGCATCATCGCCGCCGTCCCGGTCGTCATCGTCTTCGCCTTCATCCAGAAGTGGCTGATCACCGGCTTCAGCGCGGGGGCGGTGAAGGGGTGAGCGACCGCAGGAGAGGTCTCTCCGGCGTCGCGCCCGCCGGGACGCCGGGCCCGGGGGCCGTGGCGGGGATCCCGCACACCGCCCGGCTCCCACGACACGCCCCGGACGGCTGCCGCGACACCCCTAACCTGCACCAGAAGACCGACAGTGCCGCAAGGGCCGGCCGGGAGCCGGCCCGCGGCGCGGGCGCAGGGAGGACCCGATGAACCACACCACCGCACACGACACCCCGGTCCCGCTCGTCCTCGCGGGGGCCCGCGGCCACGGCCGCTGGCACCTGGAGAACATCCGCCGCCTGGCGGACAAGGGGATCGTCCGCCTCGCCGGCGTCTGCGAGCTGACCCCGCTGGGCGCGGACGAGATCCCGGACGGCCTCGGCACCCCCGAGCAGTCCGCCGACTTCGGCGCGCTCCTCGACTCCACCGGCGCCGCGATCGCCGTGATCTGCACCCCGATCCCCACCCACACCGACCTGGCGCTCGCGGCGGCCGAGCGGGGCGTGCACCTCCTGCTGGAGAAGCCCCCGGCCCCGTCGTACGCCGAGTTCCGCCGGATGGCGGACGGGGTGGCCGCCGCCGGGGTCGTCTGCCAGATCGGCTTCCAGTCGCTGGGCTCCCACGCGGTGCCCGCGATCCGGAAGATGATCGCGGACGGACTGATCGGCGAGGTCACCGGCATCGGCGGCGCCGGCGCCTGGGCCCGCGCCGAGGGGTACTACCGGCGGGCGCCCTGGGCGGGCAAGCGCCGCCTGAACGGTGTCGACGTGATCGACGGGGCGCTCACCAACCCCCTCGCGCACGCCGTCGCCACCGGCCTCGCACTCGGCGACGCGGGCCGCGCCGAGGACGTCGCCGCCATCGAGACCGAGCTGCTGCGCGCCAACGACATCGAGTCCGACGACACCTCCTGCGTCCGGATCACCACCGCCCACGGCGGCCGGATCACCGTCGCCGCCACGCTGTGCGCGGAGAACCCCGACGAGCCGTACAACGTCGTCCACGGCACCAGCGGACGGATCACCTTCTGGTACAAGCAGGACCGCGTGCTCGTCCAGCGGGCCGGACACGGCCCCGAGGAGATCGAGTACGGCCGCACCGACCTGCTGGAGAACCTGGTCGACCATCTCGTCGACGGCGCCGACCTGCTGGTCCCGCCGGACGCCACCGGCGCGTTCATGAAGGTCGTCGAGGCCGTCCGCACCGCCCCCGACCCCCTCGCGCTCCCGGCCGGCACCTGGCACCGGCTGCCCGAGGAGGACCGCCGGGTCGTCGACGGCGTCGACGCCCTGGTCACGGCCGCCGCCGACACCCTCGCCCTCTACTCCGAACTGGGCGCCCCCTGGGCGCTCCCCGACGCTCCGGCGAAAGAGGTGGGCACCTGATGACGACCGACGAGTCCCTCGTCCTGCGGGTGGCGGGACGTCCGGTGGGCCGCTACCTCGCCCGGCCCGAAGTGCCGGCCCGCCTCTCGCCCCGCCCCTACCTCCACCCCGTCACCACCCTGTCCGGTACGGCGGTCACCGAGCTGAGCCCCGCCGACCACCTCCACCACCTCGGCGTCGGTGTCGCCGTTCCCGACGTCGAGGGGCACAACTTCTGGGGCGGGCGGACCTACGTCCGCGACCGGGGCCCGACCGAGCTCGACAACCACGGCTCCCAGCGCCACGTCGGCTTCCAGCTGCGCGACCCCGACGGCTTCGTCGAGGAGCTGCGCTGGGTGGCGTCCGGCGCCGAGCTGCTGCGCGAACGCCGGACCGTCGCGGCCAGCGAGCTGACCGAGAGCGCCTGGGCGCTGGACTTCACCTTCTCGCTGACCAACGCCACCGACGCGCCCGTCTCGATCGGCAGCCCCGCCACCAACGGGCGCCCCGGCGCCGCGTACGGCGGCTTCTTCTGGCGGGCCCGAAAGGAGGACCGGCCCCCGCGGGTGTTCACCGCCGACGCCGAGGGCGAGGCCGAGGTGCACGGCACCCGCGCCGACTGGCTCGCCCTCGCCGGCGACTCCTGGACGCTGGTCTTCGCGGGCGCCACCGCCACCACCCGCAGCGACCCCTGGTTCGTCCGCGCCGACGAGTACCCCGGCGTCGGCTCGTCGCTCGCCCACACCGAACGCCTGACCGTCGAGCCCGGCGGGACCGCCGTACGCCGGATCGTCACCGTCGTCGCCGACGGCACCCTCGACCGCGGCGAGGCGGCGGCCCTGGTCCGCAAGGCGGTGAGCCCGTGACGACCTCCGTGAGCGCGCCCGCCTTCTCCGCCGACCGGGGCGACGGCACCTACCGCAACCCCGTCCTCGACGCCGACTGGTCCGACCCCGACGTCCTGCGCGTGGCCGACGACTTCTACCTGACAGCCTCCAGCTTCGGCCGGGTCCCGGGCCTTCCCCTGCTCCACTCCCGGGACCTGGTCAACTGGACGCTCGTCGGCCACGCGCTGGAACTCCTCGAACCCGCGAGCGAGTTCCGGGCGCCCCGCCACGACTGCGGGGTGTGGGCGCCCTCGCTGCGCCACTTCGACGACCGGTTCTGGATCTTCTGGGGCGACCCCGACCAGGGTGTCTTCCAGGTCAACGCCCCCGAGATCCGCGGCCCGTGGACCCGGCCCCACCTGGTCAAGGAGGGCAAGGGGCTCATCGACCCGTGCCCGCTGTGGGACGAGGAGACCGGCGAGGCGTACCTCGTGCACGCCTGGGCCAGGTCCCGCTCCGGGATCAAGAACCGGCTCACCGGACACCGGATGCGGCCCGACGGCACGGGACTGCTCGACGAGGGCAAGGTGATCGTCGACGCGGACCGGCTGCCCGGCTGGTTCACCCTGGAGGGCCCCAAGCTCTACCGGCACGACGGCTGGTTCTGGATCCTCGCCCCGGCCGGGGGAGTGGAGACGGGCTGGCAGGGCGCCTTCCGCTCCCGCGACTTCTTCGGCCCCTACGAGGAACGCGTCGTGCTGGAGCAGCACGACACCGACGTGAACGGCCCCCACCAGGGCGGCTGGGTGCGCACGGCGGCCGGCGAGGACTGGTTCCTGCACTTCCAGCAGCGGGGCGCGTACGGCAGGGTCGTCCACCTCCAGCCGATGCGCTGGGACGCGGACGGCTGGCCCGTGCTCGGTGACGAGGGCGCCCCCGTGGCCGTGCACCCCAAGCCGGCGCTGCCCGCGCAGCCGCCCGCCGCGCCGGCCACCGACGACGACTTCCCCGGCGGCCGCTTCGGACGTCAGTGGCAGTGGACCGCGAACCCCGAGGACGGCTGGGCCACCCAGCACTCCGGCGACGGGCTGCGGCTCACGTGCGTGCGCTCCGTGCACGCGCACGACCTGCGGAAACTGGCGAATGTGCTCACACAGCGGCTGCCGGGGACCCCTTCCGTGACCGAGGTGGAGCTGCGCCTCGACAGCGAGGAGCCGGGGGCGCGCGCCGGGCTCGCCGTGCTCGGGGACGCCTTTTGCTGGATCGGACTGCAGCGGGACGCCGACGGAGGCGTGCACCTCGTGCACCGGTTCGCGGAGACGGTGGCCGAGCGGGAGCGGGACGCGGCACCGCCGTGCCCGGCGCCCGACGGGCGGGCCCGGCTGCGGATCGAGACCCGCGCCGGGGCACGCTGCCACTTCTCCTACGACGTGGGGGAGGGCCGGCAGTCCTCGGGCCAGGTCTTCGCCGCCACGCCCTGGCGCTGGGTCGGCGCCCTGCTCGGCCTCTTCGCGGTCGCGCCCACCGGCGGGGGACATGCCGGGGCGGCCACCTTCACCACGTTCAGGATCACCCCCTCCTCGTAACCCGTACGCCTGTTGGGAGCCGCAATGACGCATCTCCGTAGCAAGCGCTTGCCGACCTGGTCGGGGGCGAGTCCGGGCGCCGGCCGGACGCTGGTGGTGGTCCCTGCACTGCCGGGCTCGCCGGGGCTCGGAGCCGCCGGCGGGGCCGGGGCCGCGCCCGCCACGGGGGTGCGTGGCGCGCCCGGTGGCTGGAGCGACCGGCCCCACGGCTTCGCCTCCGGGTCCCACCACCCGGGCCGGCGGCCCTGGCATCCGGGCGGCGAACCCGACGCCGTCGCCCGGCTGCTGTTCGGCGACACCGACCTGCCCACCGCGGTCAGGTCGTCGCCGTGGACCGACATGAGCGGCTTCTCGTGGAAGGACGTGCGGTTCACGGAGTACCGCACCCACGGGCCGGGCGCCGGGGTCACCGCCGACCGCCCGCAGCTCCCGGCGGCCGAGGCCCCACCCGCACGGTCGCCAGGTACCTCGCCGGGACGGACGACCGGGCGCCGCACCTGCGGCGCGCCGGCCGCTGAACCGCCTCCCGGCGGCAGCACCAGACCCCCCACAACGTCATCACCCTCGTTGGATCCAGAAGAGAGAGCCGTTCAATGAAGATCAGCAATCACAGAAGCAGGCGCGCCGCCCTGGCCGTCGCCCTGGGTTCCGTCCTCGCCCTGACCGCCACCGCCTGCGGTGACGACGGCAGCGGGACCGGCGGCGACAAGGGCTCCGAGGGCAGCGGCAAGGGCGAGATCGTCTTCTGGGACAACAACGGCGGTGTCCGCACCGACATGACATCTGGAAGGAGATCATCGCCGACTTCGAGAAGGCCAACCCGGACATCAAGGTCGAGTACGTCGGCATCGCGGCCACCGAGTACCAGTCCAAGGTCGACACCGCCATCCAGGGCGGCGGTCTGCCGGACGTCGGCGGTGTCGGTGCCGCCATGGCCGCCGGGTTCGCCGCGCAGGGCGCGCTGGAACCGCTGGACGGCCGGCTCGCCAAGTCCTCGCTGAACGGCAAGCTCAACGAGGCGATGACCGAGTCGCTGAAGTCGGCGGGCGGCGGCGACGCCCTGTACTCGATCCCGACCTCCGCGAACAACGGTGTCCTCTACTACCGCACCGACCTGTTCAAGGCGGCCGGCCTCGACGCGCCGACCACCTGGGACAAGTTCTACAAGGCCGCCGAGAAGCTCACCGACAAGGACAAGAACAAGTTCGGCTACACCATCCGCGGTGGCGCCGGCTCCATCGCCCAGGCGCTGGACGCGATGTACGGGCAGTCGGGCATCACCTCGTTCTGGGACTCCAGCGGTGAGAAGACCACCGTGAACGACCCGAAGAACGTGGCGGCGCTGGAGAAGTACGTCGGCCTCTACAAGAAGGTCACGCCCGCGGCCGACCTCAACAACGACTTCACCAAGATGGTCGCTCAGTTCGACTCCGGCACCATCGGCATGCTCAACCACAACCTGGGCTCCTACCAGGACCACGTCAAGGCGTTCGGCGACAAGTTCCGGGGCATTCCGCAGCCGACCGGCCCCGGCGGCAAGCGGGTCCAGGTCTCCAACCCGGTCGACGGGCTCGGCGTGTTCAAGAGCTCGAAGAACAAGGAGGCCGCCTGGAAGTTCATCGAGTTCGCCATGTCGCACGAGCAGAACTCCAAGTTCAACGAGTCGGCGGGCCAGGTGCCGGCGAACAACGACGCGGCCCAGGACGAGTGGATCCAGAAGGCGGAGCCGACGAAGCTGGCCGCCGCCGCGCTGACCGACGGGTCGACCTCGATCGTGCAGCTGCCGTACTACCTGCCGGACTGGAACACCATCTCGAAGGCCGACAACGAGCCGGCCTTCCAGAAGGTGATGGACGGGCAGACCAGCGCGAAGGAGTTCCTCGACTCGCTGGCCGACCAGCTGAACACGGCGCAGGCCGAATGGAACGAGCAGAAGGGCTGACACTCCGTCACGACCGCCGGTCCGCTCCGGCCGGTCACGAAGTTCCCCGCGCTCCCGGACGAGGGGGCGCGGGGGCACCCCCCGCGTGAAAGGCACCGCACCCCGTACCTCCCGTAAGCCTGTTGAGAAAGGCACCCGCACGTGTCCCTCACCCGCAGACAGGTCACCACCGCGGCGCTCGCCGCCGTTCCGCTCGCCGTCGCCGCCACCGGGCCCGCTTCCGCCGCCTCCGCCGCCGTCTCCTCCGGCCGGGTCCGCCGTGAGCCCACGGTCTACCTCGCCGGCGACTCCACCGCTGCCCAGAAGTACGCCGACGCCCGGCCCGAGACCGGGTGGGGCATGGCACTGCCGTTCTTCCTCCGGTCGGGGCTGAAGGTCTCCAACCACGCCGTGAACGGCCGGAGTTCGAAGAGCTTCATCGACGAGGGACGACTGGACGCCATCCTGGGGGCCGTCCGCCCCGGCGACTTCCTGATCGTCCAGTTCGGCCACAACGACTCCAAGGCCGCCGACCCCGCCCGGTACACCGAGCCCTGGACCACTTACCAGGACTACCTGCGCCAGTACGTCGACGGGGCGCGCGCCCGGGGCGCGCGGCCGGTGCTCGCCACCTCCGTGGAGCGCCGGAGGTTCGACGCGGGCGGGGTGGCGCAGCCGACCCACGGTGAGTACCCGGCGGCCATGCGCGCCCTCGCCCAGGAGGAGGGGGTCGCGCTCCTCGACATCCAGGCGCTGTCCCTCGCGCTCTGGCAGAAGCTGGGGGTCGAGGAGACCAAGAAGTACTTCAACTGGACCGAGAACGAGCAGGACAACACGCACTTCAATCCGCCGGGGGCCATCGCCGTGGCACGGCTGGTCGCCTCCGAGCTGCTGAAGCGCCGGGTCCTCGCGCACCGCGACGTGCGCCGGCTGGACGAGACGGTCCCCGAGTCCTGGATCACCTGGCCGCAGGCGTAGCTCCCCGCCCCTTGGGGGCGCCCCTCTTCTCCTCTCTTCCCCCTTCTTCTCCCTTGTTCTGTTCTGGAAAGGAACCCGCACCCATGCGTGCTCATGCCTGGCATGCCCATGCCATTACTGCCTTCGTCGGTTGCACCGCCCTCGTCCTCGGGGTCGCCGGGACCGGCGTCGCCCAGGCGGGTGAACGCGACCTCGGCCGTCAGGTGCTCGGGGCCGGGGACGGCTGGGGCTCCGCCGAAGGCGGGACCACCGGCGGCTCCGCGGCCGACGCCGAGCACGTCTACACCGTCACCACCTGGGCGGAGTTCAAGGCCGCGCTCAGGGACGGCGGCGACGCGCCGAAGATCATCAAGATCAAGGGGATGATCGACGCCGTCTCCCAGGGCTGCGAGGCCTTCGTCACCGGCGGCTACGACCTCCAGCAGTACCTGAAGGACTACGACCCGGCCGTGTACGGCAACGACAAGGTCGCCATGGGCCCGCAGGAGGACGCCCGGGTCGCCTCCGCCGCCCGGCAGGACGCGGAGATCAAGGCCAACATCCCCAGCAACACCACCATCGTCGGCGTCGGCCGGAACTCCGGCATCCTCGGCGGCAGCCTCCAGATCAGGGGCGTCTCCAACGTCATCGTGCGCAACCTCACCGTCGAGGCGCCGCTGGACTGCTTCCCCGAGTGGGACCCCACCGACGACGGCAACACCGGCAACTGGAACTCCGAGTACGACGCCGTCGTGGTCTACGGCACCGACCACGTGTGGCTCGACCACAACACGTTCACCGACGGGCGCTACCCGGACAGCGAACGCCCGGTCTACTTCGGCAAGGTCTTCCAGCAGCACGACGGCCTCACCGACATCGTGCGCGGCGCCAACCACGTCACCGTGTCCTGGAACCGCTTCGAGAACCACGACAAGAACATGCTGATCGGCAACAGCGACGGCTCCGCCGCGCAGGACGCCGGCAAGCTCAAGGTCACCCTGCACCACAACCGCTTCGAGGGGATCCTCCAGCGCTCCCCGCGCGTGCGCTTCGGACAGGTCGACGTCTACAACAACCACTACGTGGTGAACGAGGAGCAGAAGGACGACTACTACGTCTTCGGCGTCGGCATCTCCTCGCAGCTGTACGCCACCGACAACGCCGTCACACTGCCCGCCGGGGCCAAGGTCGGCAAGGTCCTCAAGAAGTGGAGCGAGTCCCCGCTGACCGCCGAGAACAACTACGTCAACGGCAGGCTCACCGACCTCATCGCCGTCCACAACGCCGAGATCCCTGCCGAGACGCTCCAGTCCGGTGCCGGCTGGACACCGACCCTGCGGGGGAAGGTCGACCACCCGCGCGCCCTGCCCGGGATCCTCAAGGCCCGGGCCGGCGCGGGGAAGGTGTGCTGATGACCGGTCACCGGACCGCCCTGAGCAGACGGTCGTTCGTCCTCGCGAGCGCCGGCGCCGCGCTCGCGCTCGGGACGGCGGCACCGGCCCACGCCTCCCACGGCCGGTCGCCCTTCGGCCGGTACGGCTCACCGGCCGCCCGGCTCGACGAGCGGACCCTGTACGTGCACGCCGGGGGCGCCGGGGACTTCACCACGGTGCAGGCGGCCGTCACCGCCGCGACCGGCAGCGGGTACACCCTGGTCCTCGCTCCCGGTGTCTACCGGGAGACCGTCGCCGTCAGCGCCGCCCGCACCGACATGACCTGGATCGGTGCCTCCGGCGACGCCCGCGACGTCACCGTCGTGTACGACAACGCCGCCGGCACCCCCAAACCCGGCGGCGGCACCTACGGCACGACCGGCTCGGCGACCACCCTCGTCCAGGGCGACGGGTTCACCGCGCGGGACATCACCTTCGCCAACGACTGGCTGCGCGCCGACCACCCCGGCATCACCGGCACCCAGGCCGTCGCCCTCAAGGTGCAGGGCGACCGCTCGGCGTTCGTGCGGTGCCGGTTCCTCGGACACCAGGACACCCTGTACGCCGACTCGATGGCGCTCGGCACGTTCGCCCGCCAGTACTTCCGGGACTGCTACGCCGAAGGGGACGTGGACTTCGTCTTCGGCCGGGCCACCGCGGTGTTCGAACGCTGCCGCTTCCACGCCCTGACCCGGACCGACCTGGCCTCCGCCCCGTACGGCTTCGTCTTCGCGCCGTCCACCGCGGGCGCCAACCCGCGCGGCTACCTGGTGACCCGCGCCACGGTCACCAGCGGGGCCCCGGACGGCCACTACAAACTGGCCCGGCCGTGGGTGCCCAGCTCCGACACCACCGCCCGGCCCATGCTGACCGTCCGGGAGACCCGCCTCGGGGCCGGTATCGACGCGGTGGCCCCGTACACCGACATGTCCTCCGGTTTCCCCTGGCAGGACCAGCGGTTCGCGGAGTACCGGAACACCGGCCCCGGCGCCCGGATCACCGTCCCGGAGAACCGGCCCCAGCTCACCGCCGCGGAGGCCGCCGACCACACCCGCGAGGCGTACCTCGGCGACTGGACCCCCTGGAAGGGGTGCTGACATGCGCCGGCGCACCCTGCTCAGCGGGATCGCCGGCGGCCTCGTGGCCGCCGGCGCCGCCCCCGCGTTCGCCGCCACCCGCCGGGTCCTGCACGTCCGGCGCGGCGGCTCCGTCCAGGCCGCCGTCGACGCGGTGGACGGTCCTGGCTGGACCATCGTGGTCCATCCCGGGACCTACCGCGAGGTCGTCGCCGTCCCCGCCGACAAGGCGGAGCTGACGCTGCGCGGCGCCTCCCGCGACCCGCGCGCCGCAGTGATCGTCTTCGACCGCGCCAACGGCACGCCCCGGCCCGAGGGCGGCACGTACGGCACCGCGGGCTCGGCCACCTTCACCTCCGCCGCGCCCGGACTGACCGTGCGCGACCTGACCCTCGCCAACGACTGGCTGCGCGCCGACCACCCCGACATCACCGGCACCCAGGCCGTGGCCGCGTACGTCACCGGGGACCGCAGCCACTTCGAGAACGTCCGGCTCCTCGCCCACCAGGACACCCTCTTCGCGGACACCACCGCGCTCGACGCCTTCGACCGGCAGTACTACCGGAACTGCCACATCGAGGGCGACGTCGACTTCGTCTTCGGCCGGGCGCGCGCGGTCTTCGAGTCCTGCCGTTTCCACACTCTCCGGCGCGACGTCTCCTTCACCCCCAAGGGCATGGTCTTCGCGCCCTCCACCGCCCGTGCCAACCCCTACGGGTTCCTCGCCCTGCGGGGCCGGATCACCTCCGGCGCCGAGGACGGGGCGTACAAGATCGCCCGCCCCTGGGTCCCGTCGTACGAGACGACCGCCTGGCCCTCCCTGGTCGTCCGGGACACCTGGATCGGCCCCGGCATCGACGCCGCCGCCCCGTACACCAACATGCGCGAGGCGTACCCCTGGCAGACCATGCGCTTCCGCGAGTACCGCAACTCCGGTCCGGGCGCGGCCGTCACGGTGCCCGAGAACCGGCCGCGGCTCACCGACGCCGAGGCCGCCCTGCACACCCGGCGGACGTATCTCGGGGACTGGAGGCCCGATGGATGCCCGTGAGCCGGGCACCGACGCCGGTCCGCCCCCGGCCCGCCGCCCCGGACGGACCGGTGAACGGCTCGGGCGCCGGGCCTTCGTGACGGCCGCGTCGGCCGCCGCGGTGTTCGCCGGGACCGGCACCGCCGCCGGCGCGGCCACCGGGCCGGCCGCGCCCCCGGCCCTCACCGGTCTCGACGGCGCCCTGCCCGCCTTCCACTCCCTCCTCAAGGAGGAACTCCGCTTCCCGCTCGCCTGGGGCACCTCCCCGATCCGTGACCCCCGGGCCTGGCGGCGCGCGGCCCGCGCCAAGGTCGAGGAGCACCTGTTCGTCGCCCCGGACCACACCCCGTTCGCCCCCGAGTTCGGCGAGCGGCGCTCCGAGCGGGACGGCTTCACCCGTGAGCTGGTCACCTTCTCCCTCACCCGGTACGAGCGGGTCCGCGGCGCCCTGCTCACCCCCCACGGCAGGGGGCCGTTCCCCGCGGTGCTGCTGCTCCACGACCACGGCGCCCGCTTCGACATCGGCAAGGAGAAGCTGGTCCGGCCCTGGTACGACGACACCCGGCTCGCCTCCGCGCAGGAGTGGGCCGAGCGCTACTTCAGCGGGCGGTTCGTCGGCGACGAACTGGCCCGGCGCGGATACGCGGTCCTCGCCGTGGACGCGCTCGGCTGGGGCGACCGGGGCCCGGTCACCTACGAGCAGCAGCAGGCCCTCGCGAGCAACCTCTACCACCTGGGCTCGTCGCTCGCCGGGCTCATGGCCCGGGAGGACGTGCGCGCGGCGGCCTTCCTGGCGGGGCTCGACCGGGTCGACCGGCGCCGGGTGGCGGCCCTCGGCTTCTCGATGGGCGCGTTCCGCGCCTGGCAGACGGCGGCCCTCAGCGACGACGTCGCCGCCGCGGCGAGCGTCTGCTGGATGACCGGGCTCAAGGAGGTCATGGTCCCCGGCAACAACATCCTTCGCGGCCAGTCCTCCTACTACATGCTCCACCCCGGGCTCGCCCGGTACCTCGACTTCCCCGACGTGGCGGGCATCGGCGCCCCCAAGCCGATGTTCTTTCTGAACGGCGGCCTCGACCCGCTGTTCCCCGCCGACGGCGTCCGCGTGGCCCACGACAAGCTGCGCGCCGTCTGGCGGTCCCACCGCGCCGAGGAGCGGTTGCGGCTGACGACCTGGCCCGACCTCGGCCATGTGTTCACCGCGCCCCAGCAGGACGACGTCGTCGCCTGGCTCGACTCCGTCCTGTGACCCCCCACCCGCACGAGAAAGGAACCGCTCTCCATGTCTCGTCGTACCTCTCTCGCCCTGGGCACCGCCCTCGCCCTCGGCGCCGGACTGGCCGTGCTCCCCACCCAGGCGCACGCCGCGACCGTCGTCGTCAACACCACGACCGCCCTGTCCAACGCCCTGAAGAACGCCACACCCGGCACGGTCATCCAGGTGCGCGGCGGCACGTACTACCCCACGGCCACCCTCCAGTCCACGGCGAACGGCACCTCCTCCAGCCGCATCCAGCTCCAGCCGTACGGATCGGAGACCGTGAAGATCGACGGTTCGAACCTCCCCGACGGCGACTGGATCTTCAAGCTCACCGCGGACTACTGGACCGTCTCCGGGATCACCTTCCAGAACTCCCCGGACAGCGCGGTCGTCTGCCAGTCCTGCGCCTCCACGGTCTGGGACAACGTCAAGACCATCAACGGCGGCGACTCCGGCTTCACGCTCACCGGCGACGGCACCACCGGCAACACCGTCCGCAACCTCGACTCCTACGGCCACTACGACGCGGCCAACCACGGGGAGAACGCCGACGGCATCGCCGTGAAGTTCGGCTCCGGGTCGGGCAACCTCATCACCGGGGCCCGCCTCTACAACAACTCCGACGACGGCCTGGACTTCTGGTCGTTCTCCTCGCCCGTGACGGTGGAGCACACCTGGGCGATGGGCAACGGCAAGAACCGCTGGGGCGACTCCGCGTTCGCGGGCGACGGCAACGGCTACAAGCTGGGCGGCGACGGCGAGACCGTGGCCCACGTCATCAACAACTCGGCGGCCTGGGACAACGCCGGCAACGGCTTCACCGAGAACAGCAACAAGGGCGCCATCGTCATCAACCGCACCACCGCCTACGCCAACGCCAAGTGGGGCTACTACTTCGCGACCGGCGCGGCCCGCCTCGGCAAGAACCTCGCCGTCGGCAACGGCTCCGGCTCGGTCAACAAGGGCTCCTCGGTCGTCTCGTCCGGCAACAACTGGGACGCCGGCCTCGCCACGCCCGCGTTCCGCTCCACCAACGCCTCGACGACGTACAACGCCCGGCAGTCCAACGGCGCGCTGCCCGCCACCACGTTCTTGACCACGGGCAGCACGACGATCGGGGCGACGATGGACTGAGCCGGACCCCCGAAGGTTTCCGGGCGGGCGCGGCAACCTTTCCCGGCGGGGCGGCGACCAGTGACAGAGGCGGGCCGGGGCGGCCCCTCCGGCCCGTCTCGTTCCCACGCCGACGGCGCCCCGCCCGTCCCGGTTCCCTCGCGCTCTCCCGTCCCCCGGCCGCCACCGGCGGGCGACGGGTCGCCGCTCCCGCGGGGTCCCCTACGAGCCGTCGTCCGACGAGTCGCCCTCGTCGTGGCCCTCGAAGCCGCCCGCCACCACGAACTCCTCACCGCCCGCCCTCGCGGTCATCGCGTAGCGGTCGTCGCTCGCGTCCCGGCCGCCGCGCTGGTGGTTGTACTGCCCGGCGAAGACGAACTCGCCCTTCGGGACCGTACGGCCGTCCTTCAGCACCCAGGTGTAGACCAGGAAGCCGTCGTCCTGTGCGACCGTCAGGTCGAAGTCCTGATCCGGCAGCGAGCGCCAGGCGCCGGACGAGGAGACCCCGCCGGTCTCCGCGATCCGCAGCTGGACGGTGAGCGCGGTGAGCTGCCGGTCCGTCCTCAGGGTCAGATTGCTCTGCGCCCAGAAGTCGTTGCTGTGCGGGTCGACCGAACCGTCCGACCAGAGCGGGCCGTCCTCCTCGTCCCCCGAGGAGGGCAGCTTCGGGACGGGGGACTTCCGGGCGGGCGGCGCGCTCGACGGCTCGGAGCTGGGCTCGCGCTCCTGCTTCGACCCGCCGCGGGTCGGCTCCGGGGCCGGCGGGGACGGGGCCCGGCTCGTCGCGGCCGGAGACTCCACCGGCGTCGGCGACACCGCGACCGTCTGGTCGTTCAACCGCTCCTCGCCCTTCACCGCCGACGCGACGGCGTACCCGCCCACCGCGAGGACCCCCGCGACACCGGCCGTCGCGCTGACCACGCGCACCCAGCCCCACAGCGGCGGCCGGGTGGCCCTCCGGCTGCGGCGCCGCTCCTCGGGGGCCGCCATGCCGCGCTCGATCCGGGCCAGGATGCGGGCGCGGTCGGGCTCGTGCGCCTCGGCCGACTCGCGCAGCCGGGCACGCAGGTCCTCGTGCACGTCCCTCATCGGTCCCTTCCTCCGCTGCCCGGCGCACCCGCGCCCGTCACCCGCGCTCCGGTGACACCCGCGCCCGTGATGCCGGCGCGCATCCGCTTCGGGGCGTCCCCGCTGCCGAGCAGCTTCTGCAACTCGGCCATCCCTTTGGACGTCTGGCTCTTCACGGTACCGACCGAGACACCGAGGGCGAGCGCCGTGTCCTTCTCCGAGAGGTCGAACGCGTGCCGCAGCACCACGCACGCCCGCTTGCGGAACGGCAGCCGGCGCAGCGCCGACTGCACGTCGACCGCCCCGGCCACATCGGGATTCTCGGTCCTCTCCTCGCGCTGCGACCAGAACAGCGTGATCCGGCGGCGCTCCCGCACCGCGCTGCGGATCCGGGTACGGGCCAGGTTGGCGACCACACCGCGCGCGTACGCCACCGGGTGCTCCGCCGCGCGGACCCGGTCCCAGCGGTGCCACAGCGCGAGCAGCGCGTCCGCGGCGAGGTCGTCGGCCGCGTCCGCCTCACCGGTCAGCAGGTGGGCCAGACGGGACAGTTCGGCGTAGTGCCGTTCGAAGAAGTCGTGGAACTCCACGGAGGCTGCGTCGTCGACGACCGTGCCCACGGGCGACCTCTCTCCTCGCATCGGCTGGCGGCACCGGGACCGGGTGCCGGCGCGTGTCGTGTGAAGGACACGTGACCGTCCGGGGGTTCCCCGACGAGATCCGGAAGAGTAGCAGTGATCGTGAACGAAGTTCGTACGGGCCTTCGAGCGCCGTCTTGCAGGGCGAACCCCGATTCCGTAACACGGAGAAAACCTGAACAGGGTTCAACGGCGGAACAATCCAGCCAGCATCCGCGCGTAGCACGCACTCGTCACTAGGAGCACCGCCCATGTCCGACGCACTGAAGTCGGCCGACCGGCCGAGCACCCCGCCCACCGGGGTGAACAGCGTCGATCGCTTCTTCGGGATCACCGAACGGGGATCCACCCTCGCCCGTGAGACACGCGGCGGCCTCGCCACGTTCTTCACGATGGCATACATCCTTGTCCTGAACCCCATCATCCTGGGCAGCGCCAAGGACAAGTACGGCCACACCCTCGACGGCGCCGAACTCGTCACCGCCACCGCCCTCGTGGCGGCCGTGATGACCGTCATCATGGGCGTCGGCGGCAACCTGCCGCTCGCCCTCGCCGCGGGCCTCGGACTCAACGCGGTCGTCGCCTTCCAGATAGCCCCGCTGATGAGCTGGCCCGACGCGATGGGCCTGGTCGTCCTCGAAGGTCTGCTGATCTGCGTCCTGGTGGTCACCGGCCTGCGCGAGGCCGTCATGCACGCCATCCCGCAGCCCCTCAAGCAGGCCATCAGCGTCGGCATCGGCCTGTTCATCGCGTTCATCGGCTTCGTCGACGCCGGGTTCGTCACCCGGATCCCCGACGTCGCCAACACCACCGTGCCGGTCCAGCTCGGCGGCTCCGGAACGCTGTCCGGCTGGCCCGTCCTGGTCTTCTGCGCCGGCGTCCTGCTGACGATCGCGCTGCTCGCCCGGAAGGTGAAGGGCGCGATCCTGATCAGCATCCTGACGATGACCGTCATCGCGATCGTGATCAACGCGGTCGCCGACGTGAAGAGTTGGGGCCTGACCACCCCGAAGGTCCCCGACGACCTCGTGGCCGCCCCCGAGTTCGGGCTGATCGGCGACTTCAGCCTCTTCGGCTCCTTCGGCGAGACCACCGTCATCACGGTCGTCCTGCTGGTCTTCACCCTGCTGCTCTCGGACTTCTTCGACACCATGGGCACCGTGGTGGGCGTCAGCGCCGAGGCCGGGCTGCTCGACGAGGAGGGCAAGGTCCCGAACCTCGGCCGGGTCCTGCTCATCGACGGCGCCGCGGCCGTCGCCGGCGGCGCCTCCTCCTCGTCGTCCGCGACCTCCTACATCGAGTCCGCGGCGGGCGTCGGCGAGGGCGCCCGCACCGGCTTCGCCAGCCTGATCACCGGCGGGCTCTTCGCGGTCGCCCTCTTCCTGACCCCGCTGCTGACCATCGTCCCGATGCAGGCCGCCGCCCCCGCACTGGTCGCCGTGGGCTTCCTGATGATGGTCCAGGTCAAGAACATCGACTGGGACAGGTACGACATCGCCATCCCCGCGTTCCTCACGATCGCCGTGATGCCGTTCACGTACTCCATCACCAACGGCATCGGCGCGGGCTTCCTCGCCTACGTCCTCATCAGGACGGTCCTCGGCCGGGCCAGGGAGATCCACTGGCTGCTGTGGGGCACCTCGGCGCTGTTCCTGGTGTACTTCGCGATCGACCCGGTCCAGCAGCTGTTCGGCGTGCGGTAGCCGGTCGGGGAAGGGCCGCTGGAAACCGCCGGAAAGGGGCGGCCCTTCGCCTGTGGAGGGTCCGCGGGCGGGCCCTCAGTCCCCGAGCGCCGCCTCCATCGCGGCCTTCGCGACCGGCGCCGCCAGCCCGTTGCCGCTGACCTCGGAACGGGCCGCGTCCGACTGCTCCACGACCACCGCGACGGCGACCTCCTTGCCGCCCGCCTTCCCGTACGACGTGAACCAGGCGTACGGCGTCTTGCTGTTCTTCTCGCCGTGCTGGGCGGTACCGGTCTTGCCGCCGACGGTCGCGCCGTCGATCCGCGCGTTCGTGCCCGTGCCGTCCTCGACGACTGTCTCCATCGCCGACCGCAGTTGCTTCGCGGTCGAGGCGCTCACCACCCGCTCGGTGCCCGCCCTCGCGTCGTAGTCCTCCAGCACGTCGCCGCCGCCGTCGGTGATCTGCGCCACCATGTGCGGTGCCACCAGCTTGCCGTCGTTGGCGATGGCCGCCGACACCATGGCCATCTGCAGCGGCGTCGCGGTGACGTCGTACTGCCCGATCCCGGTCAGCGCGGTGGACGACTCGTCCATGCCGGTCGGGTACACGCTGGTGTACGCCCGCACCGGCACGTCCTGCTCCGTGTCGTCGAAGCCGAACTTCTCCGCCATCGCCCGGACCTTGTCCTGGCCCAGCTTGACGGCCATCCGCGCGAACACGTTGTTGCACGAGTACTGCAGCGCCGTACGGATGGAGGCGTTCTCGCAGGGCGCGCCGGGGTTCTCGTTGGTCAACTCGGTCGTCGTGCCCGGCAGGGTGTACGGGTCGGGGCTGTCCGTCCGCACGTCCACCGAGGAGTACAGCCCGTCCTCCAGCGCGGCCGCCGCCACGACCAGCTTGAACGTCGACCCCGGCGGCAGCGGCTGCCGCAGCGCCCGGTTCGTCAGCGGCTTGTCGGGATCCGCGGTGAGCTTCTTCCAGGCCGCGCCCGCCGTGTTGGCGTCCGTGAGCGCCGACGGGTCGTACGACGGCGTCGACACCACCGCGAGGATCCTCCCGGTCGCCGGGTCGATCGCGACGGCCGCGCCCTTCTTGTCGCCGAGCGCCTCGTACGCCGCCTTCTGCACGTCCGGGTCGATCGTCGTGATCACGTCGCCCGGGTCGGCCCGCTCGTGGGTGAGGGTGTCCAGCACCGTCTTCAGCCGGGTGTCCGTGCCGTTGAGCAGGTCCTGGTAGATGCCCTCCAGCTGCGTCGGCGCGTAGCTCTGCGAGGCGTACCCCGTGACCGCCGCGTACAGCTCACCGTCCTTGTACGTGCGCTTGTAGGCGAGGTCGCCGCTCTCCGTCCGCGCGGAGCCGGTGACCGCGTCACCGCCCACGACGATGTTCCCGAGCGGCGCCGCGTACGTCGCGATCGCGTTCCGCCGGTTGTCCTTGTCGTCCGCGAGCGCCGTGCCCTCGTAGAACTGCACCCAGGTCGCCCGCACCAGCAGGGCGAACACGAGGAGCAGGGTGAAGACGGCGCTGCGCCTGATCGTCTTGTTCATCGCACCCGGACAGACGAGCGGAACGCGGTCGGTCGTTCCGTTCCGTCCCGGTTCTCATGAGGTCTTCATGTGCCCGGAAGAGGGGTCCGCGCGTGGTGTGCCGAGGCGCCCGTGGGCCCTGGTCAGAGTCTTCGGGTGGCCAGCGTCAGCCGGTCGCGGGCGTCGAACAGGGCGTCCTTCACCAACTGCTCGTGCGCCGGGGTGAGCCGGGCCACCGGCACGGAGCAGCTGATCGCGTCGCGGGCCGGGGTGCGGTACGGGATCGCCACGCCGAAGCAGCGCAGACCGAGGGTGTTCTCCTCCCGGTCGACGGCGAAGCCCTGCTCCCGGACCTGGTGGAGCTCCTCGATGAGCTGCTCCCGGTCGGTGATCGTGTTCTCGGTGAGCGCGGGGAGGGTCTCCGGGAGCATCTTGCGGACCTGCTCGTCGGTGTGGGTGGCGAGCAGCGCCTTGCCGAGCGAGGTGGAGTGGGCGGGCAGCCGCCGGCCGACCCGGGTGAAGGGCCGCAGATAGTGCTGCGACTGCCGGGTGGCCAGATAGACGACGTTGGTGCCGTCGAGGCGGGCCAGGTGGATGGTCTCGGTGGTGTCGTCCGAGAGCCGGTCGAGGGTGGGGCGGGCCAGCGCCACCACCTCGTCGCCGTCGATGTACGAGGTGCCGACGAGCAGGGCGCGCACCCCGATGCCGTACCGCGTGCCCGTCGCGTCCGTCTCGACCCAGCCGAGCTCCACCAGGGTGCGGAGCAACATGTAGAGGCTGGACTTGGGATAGCCGACGGCCTCCTGCACCGCCGCGAGGGAGTGCATTCCGGGGCGCCCGGCGAAGTATTCGAGCAGTTCGACGGTCCGTACCGCCGACTTGACCTGCGCTCCGCCGCCCGTCTCGACTGCCGACATCGCCCTTGACCCCTTCGTTCGACGGGAAATAGTCTCCAACACCATATTCATCATGGAAGACGGCGTTCAGCATATCGAACGACCTGGTGAATGACCCAGACAATACCCCTGGGAATGACTCAGAAATACGTGGAGGGACCCGCGGTGGCAGCAGCACCAGTCTGGAGTGTCGACCCCCGAACCGGGAAGCAGCGCGAGCAGGTTGCGGTGGAGGCCACAGCCCAGGAGGTGGACGCCGCCGTCCGCGCGGCCCACGCGGCCCGCGGCGCCCTCGCCGACCGCACCGTCCGCTCGGCGTTCCTGCGCACGGCGGCCGACCAGCTCCATGCGGCCAAGGACCAGCTCGTCGAGGTCGCCGACGCGGAGACCGCGCTCGGCCCTGTCCGGCTCACCGGTGAACTCGCCCGCACCTGCTACCAGTTGCGGGCCTTCGCCGACATCGTCGACGAGGGCGCCTTCCTCGACGTGGTGATCAACCACCCCGACGACACCGCGACCCCGCCCATCCCCGACCTGCGCCGCTACAAGGTCCCGCTCGGTGTCGTCGCCGTCTACTCGGCCTCCAACTTCCCCTTCGCCTTCTCTGTCCCCGGCGGCGACACGGCGAGCGCCCTGGCCGCCGGGTGCCCGGTGGTCGTCAAGGCCCACCCCGACCACCCGGCGCTGTCCGAGCTGGTCGCGATCGTGCTGCGCCGGGCGGCCGCCGAGCACGGCATCCCCGAGGGCGTCCTCGGCCTCGTCCACGGCTTCGAGGCGGGCGTCGAGCTGGTCAAGCACCCGCTGGTGACCGCCGCCGGCTTCACCGGCTCCGTGCGCGGCGGCCGGGCCCTGTTCGACGCGGCGGCGGCGCGGCCGGTGCCGATCCCGTTCCACGGCGAGCTGGGCTCCCTGAACCCCGTCCTGATCACGGAGGCCGCGGCGGCCGAGCGCGCCGAGGCGATCGGCACGGGACTGGCGGGTTCCATGACCCTCGGTGTCGGCCAGTTCTGCGTGAAGCCGGGCCTGGTGCTGGCGCCGGCGGGCGACGCCGGTGACCGGCTGCTCAAGTCGCTCACCGACGCGGTCAGCGACGTCGACGCGGGTGTCCTGCTCGACCACCGGATGCGCGACAACTTCCTCGCCGGTGTCGCCGAGCGTGCGGAGCTGCCGGACGTCGAGTCGCCGGTGACGGCGGGCGCGGGCGGCGAGCACACCGTCAGCCCCGGCTTCCTCACCGTCCCCGCCGCCAAGCTGGCCGCCGAGGGCGAGCACGACCTGCTGCTGGAGGAGTGCTTCGGGCCGCTCACGGTCGTGGCGCGCTACGAGGACGAGGACGAGGCCAGGTCCGTGCTGTCCCGGCTGCCGGGCAACCTCACCGCGACCGTGCACCTGTCCGGCGCGGAGGCCGCCGGTGAGGGGCGCGGCCCCGAGCTGCTCGCGGAGCTGACCCCGCTGGCCGGACGTGTGCTGGTCAACGGCTGGCCGACGGGCGTGGCCGTGGCCCCGGCCCAGCACCACGGCGGGCCCTACCCGGCGACGACGTCGACCTCCACCTCGGTGGGCGGCACGGCCATCGAGCGGTGGCTGCGGCCGGTCGCGTACCAGGGGGCGCCCGAGGCGCTGCTGCCGCCGGAGCTGCGGGACGACAACCCGCTGGGGCTGCCGCGGCGCTTCAACGGCGTGCTGGAGCGGTAGGCCGTCTCCGCGACCCGACCCGCGGGCTTGTGCCGGCCGGACACGGCCGGCGGTCGGTCGGGCCCGTTCGTGCGGTTCCCCGCGCCCCGTACAGGGGCGCGGGTGCCGACCGGGGGCTGCGAGAATCCCCCAATGGATCTCGAACTTCCCGAACTCCCCTTCCCTCTTCGCACATACGGGCCCGACGGGCACTGGTCCTACGAGGACGGGGTGCTCACCGGGTGGGCCGGCGCCCGGCAGGACCGGTTCGTGCCGCCCACGGACGAGGGGCTGGACCCCGCCACGGACGCGCCCAGGCTGCTGGGGGCGCCGGAGGGAGACTTCCAGCTGATCGCCCGCGTCACCGTCGGCTTCGCCGCCGGGTTCGACGCGGGCGTGCTGTACGTGCACGTGGGGGAGCGGGCCTGGGCGAAGCTGTGCCTGGAGTACTCGCCGGACGTCCCCACCGTCTGCACGGTGGTCACCCGGGGGCACTCTGACGACGCCAACTCCTTTACGGTGGAAGGGAGTTCGGTGTGGCTGCGGGTCAGCCGCACGGGCCGGGCGTTCGCCTTCCACGCCTCCCGCGACGGCAAGCACTGGACGTTCGTCCGGCTGTTCACGCTCGCCGGGGAGCGGGAGAGCGGTGCCGCCCTGGTCGGGTTCATGACGCAGTCCCCGATGGGGGAGGGCTGCGTGGTGACGTACGACCACATCGAGTTCCGCCCGAGCTGGCCCGAGGACCTGAGGAACGGCGGCTGAGGACCGGCCCGGGGCGGCCCGCCCGGTGCCGCCCCGCCCCCGGCGCCCGGTGTCACCCCCGGCCCGGGCCGCCGCGGCGCGGCGCGGGAATGAGCCGGGCTGCTTGAACGTTCATTCATCGCAGCGGCGGAGTGCGGCTCCGCCCCCTACCCGCACGACTGAAGAGAGCTGACACCATGCGCGTCGAGATCTGGAGCGACATCGCCTGCCCCTGGTGCTACGTGGGCAAGGCCCGCTTCGAGAAGGCGCTCGCGGCCTTTCCCCACCGCGACGACGTCGAGGTGGTGCACCGCTCCTTCGAGCTCGACCCCGGCCGCGCCAAGGACGACATCCAGCCGGTCCTCACCATGCTGAGCAGGAAGTACGGGATGAGCGAGGCGCAGGCCCAGGCCGGTGAGCACAACCTCCGGGCCCAGGCCGGCGCCGAGGGCCTCGACTACCGCGCCGAGGGCCGCGACCACGGCAGCACCTTCGACATGCACCGGCTGCTGCACCTCGCCAAGGAGCACGGCCGGCAGGGCGAGCTGCTCCAGCTGCTGTACCGGGCGAACTTCGCCGAGGAGCGGTCCGTGTACGCCGACGCGGACGAGTTCCTGATCGAGCTGGCCGTCGAGGCGGGGCTCGACGAGGGCGCCGCCCGTCAGGTGCTGGCCGACCCCGACGCGTACGCGGACGCCGTGCGCGCGGACGAGCGGGAGGCGGCCGAGCTGGGCGCGAACGGCGTGCCGTTCTTCGTGCTGGACCGCAAGTACGGGGTGTCCGGCGCGCAGCCCGCCGAGGTGTTCGAGCGGGCGCTCACGCAGGCGTGGGGCGAGCGGTCGCCCCTCCAGGTGATCCAGCAGGACGGCGCGGAGGCGTGCGGCCCCGACGGGTGCGCGGTCCCCGCCACGTGACGGGGCGCGGCGGCGCCGCGGGCGGGCGCTGAGGCGCAGGTCGGGCGGGATGTATAAGCGATGCTTTGGTCCGTCGCGTACATACTCTCCATGGACGAGGAGGTCCTGGGGCCGCACAGTGGTGGCATGGAGACCTTCGAGAGCCTCGTCCGGGCCGAGTTCGCGCCGAAGAACACCTACCTGAACACCGCCGGCAGCGGGCTGCTGCCCGCCCGGACGGTCGCCGCGCTGGCGCGGGCGGCGCTGCTGCGGGCCGAGGGCCGGGCCCTGGACCCCCTCTTCGACGACGTGGAGGCCGCACGGGCCGCGTTCGCCCGGCTGGCCGGAGTGCCGGCCGGGCGGGTGGCGGCCGGGGCGTCGGTGGCCGCGCACACCGGGGTGGTCGCCGCGTCGCTGCAGCCCGGCGCCGAGGTGCTGACCGCCGAGCACGACTTCACCTCCGTCCTCAACCCGTTCCACGTCCGGGGTGACCTCAAGGTGCGGGCCGTGCCGCTGGAGCGGCTCGCCGAGTCCGTCCGCCCCGGCACCGCGCTCGTCGCGGTCAGCGCCGTCCAGTCCGCCGACGGCCGGATCGCCGACCTGCCCGCCCTGCGCGAGGCGGCACGGGACCACGGGGCGCGGACCTACGTCGACTTCTCCCAGGCCGCCGGATGGCTGCCGATGGAGGCCGACACGTACGACTTCACCGTCTGCACGACCTTCAAGTGGCTGCTCGGCCCGCACGGCGCGGCCTTCCTCGTCGTGCCCGAGGACTTCGGCGGGCTGACCCCGGTCCTGGCCGGCTGGACCGCGGGGGAGAACCCCTGGGACAGCTGCTACGGCCCCGTCACCGAACTCGCCGGCTCCGCCCGCCGCTTCGACCTGACCCCGGCCCTGTTCACGTACGCCGGGCTGCGTCACTCCCTCGCCCTCGTCGAGGAACTCGGCGTGGCCGCCGTGCACGCCCACGACCTCGCGCTCGCGGACCGTTTCCGCGCGGGGCTCGCCGCCCTCGGCCACGAGCCCGTACCGGCGCCCGGTTCGGCGATCGTCTCCGTGCCCGGACTGGGCGCGCGGCAGCCCGAGCTGAGCGCCGCCGGCATCCAGGTCTCCGACCGCGCCGGCCACCTGCGGGTCGCCTTCCATCTCTACAACACGGCGGCGGACGTCGACCGGGTCCTGGACGCCCTGTCTCCCTGAACCAGTGGCGCGAGCCCGGCGGGGACGCTAGGAAGGGCGTCAGGGAGGGTGGTGCCGGTGGAGCCGACGCTCGAACAGCCGCCCATCGATGTGGAGTTGCATCGACGGCTGGTGTACGGGGACGAGTCCGCGCTGCGCGACGCCTACGCGGCGTACGGGGCACTCGTGCGCCGGGTGGCCGTCCGGGTCACGCAGAGTCAGACGGCGGCCGAGGACGTGGCCCAGGAGGTCTTCGCCCAGCTGTGGACCCGCCCGTACGGCTTCGACGCCCGCCGCGGCTCCCTGCGCACCTGGCTGTCGATGCTGGCCCACCGGCGGGCCGTGGACTGGGTGCGCAGCGAGGCCCGGCACCGCAGGGACGCCCGGGCGGACGACTCGGCGCTGCACGCCATCCCCGACGCCGGGCCCGGCCCGCACGAGACGGTCGTCGACCGCGAGCGCTCCCTGCTGCTGCACACCGCCCTCGCCGAACTCCCGCGCTCCCAGCGGGAGGTGGTCCATCTCGCCTACTTCGCGGGCCGCACCTATCGGCAGGCCGCCGTGGAGCTGGGCATTCCCGAGGGCACCGCGAAGACCCGGCTCCGCTCGGCCCTGCGCAAGCTGGCGGAGTCCCTCGCGGACCCGCCGGACCCGGCCACGGCGAGGGGCGCGTGATGGCGGCCTCTCACCGCACCGCCGGGGCCGCGCGGGCCCTGCGTATCGTGGCAGCGGCACGGCGAAAGGGCGGCGCGCGATGACCAACGACCACGACGGCGTACGGGAGCTGCTGGCCGCCTGGGCGGTCGGCGCGCTGCCACCCGCCGACGCCGGGGCCGTCCCGCGCCACCTCGCCGGCTGCGAGAGCTGCGCGGCGGAGGCCGAGCGGCTCCGGACGACCGTACGCCTGCTGGACGGCGCCCCCGGTGACGCGCGCGACGGGGGCGCGCGGGTCGGGGGCGCGCGGGTCGGCGCGGGGCCGGCCGGTCAGGGGCGCGGTGGGCAGGCGCGCGCCGGTGAACGGGGCGGGGGCGCGGACGGGGTGCTCGCGTCGGCCCTGCGCGGGCGCCGGCCCCGTACGCCGGACGTCGCCCCGCACGCGCGGCCGTACGCCGCCGCGGTCGCCGGGCTCCACGCGCTGGTCCGGGAGCTGCCGGGCCGCTGGGGCACGCCGGTGGTGCACGACTGGGACGCGCACGCCACCGTCGCCCACCTCGTCGCCGCCGACGAACACCTCGCCGTGGCGCTCGGGATCGGCGCCCGGCTGCCGGCCTCCCGCATCCCGGCCGGGACACCCGCCGCGCGCGCCTGGGAGCTGCGCACCGCCGACGCCATCGCCCACGAGCACGCGCGCACGCCCGAGGAGACCGTCGCCACCTGGGCCGCGCAGGCCGCCGACCTGCTGGCGACCCCCGAGGCCCGCGACCCCGGTGCAGCCGCCCGCGCGGCGACGGTGATGGGTCTCGGGCTGCCCGTCGCCGACCACTTCGTCATCCGCGCCTTCGAGGCGTGGATCCACACCGACGACATCGGCCGGGCGCTCGGCATCGACGTGCCACCGCCGCCCGCCGAGCACCTGGAGCAGTTGGTCCGGCTCGCCGTCCGCATCCTCGGCCTGGCCCTGCACGACGCGCCGCCCGTCCTCGTCGAGGTCATCGGGACCGCTCACGGCACCGGCTGGGTGCTCGGCGCGGACGCCGAGCCCGTGGCCGCCGAACTGACCCTGGACCCGGTCGACTTCTGTCTCCTCGTGGGCGGGCGCTACGCCCCGGACGAGGTGCCGAGGGGCCTCGCGGGCGACGAGCGGGCCGCACGGAACGTGCTGGCCGCGGCGGCGTCGCTGGCCTGGCTGTGAACCACCTGTGCCGGACCGCACGCCGACGGCGGTGCGCCGCACCCACGCGCACCCACGCGCGCACACCCGCACACACGGGCGGACCGGGCGGTCCCCCGGAGACAGGGACCGCCCGGTCCGCCCGTGTGACGCGGAGGCCGGCGCCGAGGTCACCGCACGGGGGTGAAGTCCCGCGCGCCGATGAACTCCGGCCGCCGTACGGGAGCCGCGAACGGCTCGACCGCCGCGTTCTCCACGCTGTTGAAGACGATGAAGACGTTGCTGCGCGGGAACGGCGTGATGTTGTCGCCGGAGCCGTGCATGCAGTTGCAGTCGAACCAGGTCGCCGAACCGGCCTTGCCCGTGAACAGCTTGATGCCGTACTCGGAGGCCATCGCCGTCAGCGCCTCGTCCGACGGGGTGCCCGCGTCCTGCATCTGCAGCGACTTCTTGTAGTTGTCCTTCGGGGTGGCGCCCGCGCAGCCGAGGAACGTCCGGTGCGACCCCGGCATGATCATCAGACCGCCGTTGGTGTCGTGGTTCTCGGTCAGCGCGATCGAGACGGACACCGTCCGCATGTTCGGCAGCCCGTCCTCGGCGTGCCAGGTCTCGAAGTCGGAGTGCCAGTAGAACCCGGAGGCGCCGAAGCCCGGCTTCACGTTGATCCGCGACTGGTGCACGTAGACGTCGGAGCCGAGGATCTGCCGGGCCCGGCCGACGACCCGCTCGTCGCGCACGAGGCGCGCGAACACCTCGCTGATGCGGTGCACCTCGAAGACGGACCGGATCTCCTTCGACTTCGGCTCGATGATCGAGCGTTCGTCGGCGCGGACCGCGGGATCGCTGACGAGCCGCTCCAGCTCCTGCCGGTACACGGCGACCTCGTCCGGCGTGATCAGCTCCTCGACGGCGAGGAAGCCGTCCCGCTCGTACGTCTGCAGGTCGGTGAGGGAGATCGGGCCGGGGGTGCCGGGGGCGCCCCAGACGACCGGGTCCTGACGCGGGACCGACACCTCGGTGGCGCCGCGGCTGGGGTAGAGATCGGTGAGCGTGGTCATGATGGTCAGCCCTCCTCCGTCAGCAGGGGATAGACGCCGTTCTCGTCGTGGTCCTCCCGTCCCGTCACGGGCGGGTTGAACACACAGATGCAGCGGAAGTCCTCCTTGATCCGCATCGTGTGCCGCTCGTGGCCGTCGAGGAGGTACATGGTCCCGGGCGTGATCGTGTACGTCCGCCCGGTCTCGTCGTCGGTCAGTTCGGCCTCGCCCTCGACGCACACCACGGCCTCGATGTGGTTCGCGTACCACATCGACGTCTCCGTGCCCGCGTAGAGGATCGTCTCGTGCAGGGAGAAGCCGACCTTCTCCTTGGCGAGGACGATGCGTTTGCTCTCCCACGTGCCGGACGCTGCTTTGACGTGCCGGTCGGTGCCTTCCAGATCCTTGAAAGAACGGACGATCACGGTGGCTCCATGCCTCCTGGCGGTGGTTTCCTCGGACGGTTGTTCAGACGGTTGTCCGGAGACGGTGGTCAGACGGTCTCCCGGACGGCGCGGGCGAGGACGCGCAGGCCCTCGTCCAGCTCGTCGGGGGTGATGGTGAGGGCGGGCAGCAGCTTCACGACCTCGCTCTCCGGGCCGGACGTCTCGATCAGCAGCCCGAGTTCGAAGGCCCGCTTGGCGACCCGGCCCGCGCGGGCCTTCTCGTGGAACTCCAGGCCCCACACCAGTCCGCGGCCCCGGTACTCCTTCACGTCGGCGAGGTTCTCCTCGGTGATGGAGATCAGCGCCTGCTCGACCTGCTCGCCGCGCGCACGGGTCTGCTTCTCCATGGCGGAGCCGTCCGACCAGTACGCCTCCAGGGCGGCGGTCGCGGTGACGAAGGCGGGGTTGTTGCCGCGGAAGGTGCCGTTGTGCTCGCCCGGCTCCCAGATGTCCAGCTCGGGCTTGAACAGGCACAGCGACATCGGCAGCCCGTAGCCGCTGATGGACTTGGAGACGGTGACGATGTCGGGGGTGATGCCGGCCTCCTCGAACGAGAAGAAGGCCCCCGTGCGGCCGCAGCCCATCTGGATGTCGTCGACGATCAGCAGCATGTCCTGCCGCTCGCACAGCTCGGCGAGGGCGCGCAGCCACTCCGGGCGGGCGACGTTGATGCCGCCCTCGCCCTGGACCGTCTCCACGATCACGGCGGCGGGCTTGTTCAGCCCGGACCCCTGGTCCTCCAGGATCCGTTCGAACCACAGGAAGTCGGGGACCTGGCCCTCGAAGTAGTTGTCGAACGGCATCGGCGTCCCGTGCACCAGCGGGACGCCCGCCCCGGCCCGCTTGAAGGCGTTGCCGGTGACGGCGAGGGAGCCCAGCGACATGCCGTGGAAGGCGTTGGTGAACGACACGATGGCCTCGCGCCCCTTCACCTTCCGCGCCAGTTTCAGCGCGGACTCCACGGCGTTGGTGCCGGTCGGGCCCGGGAACATGACCTTGTACGGCAGGTCGCGGGGGCGCAGCACCAGGTTCTGGAAGGACTCCAGGAACGCCCGCTTGGCGCTCGTCGACATGTCGAGGCCGTGCGTGACGCCGTCCCGCTCCAGGTAGTCGATCAGAGCCCGTTTGAGCACCGGGTTGTTGTGGCCGTAGTTGAGCGAACCGGCTCCGGCGAAGAAGTCCAGGTAGCTGTGGCCGTCCTCGTCACGCATCCGGCTGCCCTGCGCGGTGTCGAACACGGTGGGCCAGCCGCGGCAGTAGCTGCGCACCTCGGACTCCAGGGTCTCGAAGACGCTCAGGTCGGGCTGGGTGATGGTCACGGCGAATCGCTCCTCGATGCGTGGGGGCGGGTGTGCGAGTGTGCGGGAGTGAGGGTGAGGGAGAGGGGACGGCCCGGTGGTGGGCCGGCGGTGCTCAGGGGGACAGCGGGCCGATGCGGTGCAGCACCTCGGGCTCGTGCGGGCCGTCGGGGAAGTCCCCCGCCTCGAACAGGACCGTGCGCTCGACGGTCGCGCCGTGGCGTTCGGCGAACGCGGCGAACAGCCGCTCCGAGGCGGTGTTGCCCGGGGTGATGGTGGTCTCGACCGCGGTCAGCGCGTGCCGGCGCGCGACCCGCGCGGTGAGTCCGTCCAGCAGCGCCCCGGCGAGCCCGCGCCCACGGTGCGCCTCGTCGACGGCCACCTGCCACACGAGGAGGGTGTCCGGCCGGTCCGGCCGCACGTACCCGGTCACGAAACCGACCGGCTCCCCCGTCTCGTCCCGGGCCACCGCCGAGGTGTCCGCGAAGTCCCGGCACCACAGCAGATAGCTGTACGAGGAGTTCAGGTCGAGGGTCTTGGAGTCCCCGGCGATACGCCACAACGCGCTGCCGTCCGCCACGTCCGGGCGGTCGATCCGAATCCCCTCGGCGATTTCCGGTTGTGATTCCACGGGTGCGATGTGCAGGTCTGCGTGTGCGGCGGTCATACGGCTTGAATTTACCCAGCGGAATTTCGAATTGCATCGCCGCTCGGGGTTACGAATGGGCGCCCCCTGTGTTATCACGCGGGCGCGAGCGGGCGCGTGAACAGGCGGTTGATCTGTGTAATCTTGCCCGGAAATAACCATGCAAAAAGGGCGCGATGTGGAGTCCGTCACATGTGTGCAACCCTCACGGAACCCGCCCGGATCGCGCCCCTTGTCGTTCGCGAAACCTTTGCGTTTAGGGAAGGTCTTAGCGGGCAGAAGAATACGGGGTTCTACCCATGGAATTGTAGGAGCCGTTTTTCTGCGAAAGCGACCCTCTTTTCGGTCGGTCCGCCGGTTCCGGCCCCTTTTTCCCGTGCATGGAATCCCTTCCGTGCGGGCCGTTCTCCACCGATACCGCTGCGCGGCCCCGGAGCGGGTCGTACGGCTCTGGCGAGGCCGGCGGCCGGGGGAGGGGACGAGGCCGTAGGAACAGTCGTGGACGGCGGTGACCGCGGCCGGGGGTGACCGTCGTACCGGCCGCAGGCTCGGGTGCGGCCTCGGGTACCGGCTCGTGCTCGGGCTCGGGTGCGCCACGGACGCCTGGGCCGGACTGCGGGGTTCCGTGGACGCGTGGTTCGCCCACGGTGACGCCGCACGGGGACGGGCCGAACCGGACCGCCTGATCTGGTGCCGCCGGGCCGTGCTCGACCTCGGCGCCCTACTCGCCTGCCGGGGCCGGGTGGAGGAGGCGGAGGCATGACCGGCGACGGCGGTGGCGAGGCGACTCGACGACGCGGCCGAACCCCCCCCGTGCCCAGGTCCGGGACCTCCTCACCCGCCAGGAGACTCCCTGAGGGCCGCCCCGCGCCGGGATCCTCCCGGCCGGCGGGCCCCGTCGGCCTACTCCCCCCAGGCCCCCTCCGCCGCCCTCCGTCCCGCCTCCAGGTCCACCCCCACCCCGAACTCCGCCAGCGCCGCGCCCAGGCCCGCGAGGCTCGCGTGCACCGCGCCCGGCGTCGCGTCGGGGCCGTAGTGGTTGACGCGGACCATCTCGTGGGCGAGGGCGCCGCCGCCCGCGGCCAGCGGCAGCGCGGGGTCCGTGGTGAGGGCCTTGGCGACGAGTGCGGCCGCGTCGACCCCGTCCGGCACCCGGAGGGTCGTCGCGACCGGCGCCGCGTCGCGCGCCTCGCGCACATACGGCTCCAGGCCGCCGCCCAGCGCGAGCGCCCCCGCCCGGGTGGCCGCGGCGGCCGAGGCGTGGCGGGCCATCACCGTGTCGAGGCCCGCCGACTCGATGCGCTCCAGGCACGCCTCCAGGGCGAGCATCTCCAGCTGGGCGGGGGCGTGCAGCAGGGCGCGGCGGCCACCGTCGATCCAGCGCTCCTTCCAGTCGAGGAGCGACAGGTAGGAGCGGCGCGGGGCGCGCGGGTTCGCGGCCATCCGGGCCCACGCCCGCTCGCTCACCGAGATCGCGGAGACCCCGGCCGGACCGCCCATCGCCTTCTGCGCCCCGATGACGCACAGGTCGACCCCCCACGCGTCCGGCAGCACCGGCTCCGCGCCGACGGAGGCCACCGCGTCCAGGTAGAAGAGCGCGCCGTGCGCACGGACCACCTCGCCGATCGCCGCGACGGGGTTGGTGTTGCCGGTCGCCGCCTCCGCGTGCACCAGGGAGACGAAGTCGATGGCCGGGTGTGCGGCGAGGGCGTCCCGGATCTGCTCGGCGGTGACCGCCGTGTGGAAGGGCACGGCCAGGTCGACGACGGTCGCCCCGCAGTCGCGCAGCCAGTCGCCGAAGGTCTGCCCGTACGGGCCGGTGATCACGTTCAGGGCGGTCGTGCCGGGCCCGGCGGCCCCGCGGATCGCTCCCTCCAGCGGCAGCAGTGCCTCACCCTGGGTGATCACCACGTCCTGCTCCGTGGAGAGCAGCCGGGCCACCCGGTCCTCGATCGACGCGAAACGCGCCGCGGTCAACGGGGCCAGATCCAGAAACGGGTGCGTCACAGGGTGCTCTCTTCGCTCACTGGGGTAGATGGTGTCCGGGACGGGCCGGTACAGGTCGACGTACGTCGAGCGTAATCGGCGCGCCCGGCAGCGCCGTCCGGCGATCCCCCGCTCTCGGACATCGACCCCATCAGCCGCCCCGCACCGATGACTTCTGAGGCCGAACGGCTCCGTGACCATCGGATTGGTTTGAGAGAGTCAAACATCTCCTTATAATCGGAAGCCTATGTTCCCCACAGGAGGTCTCCCCGTGAACTCGGTCCCCGTACGCCGGACCCGCATCCTGGCCGCCACCACCGCCGCGGCCGGACTGCTGCTCGCGGCCGGTTGCACCTCGACCGACGACGGCGGCAGCGGCGGCAAGACGGCCGCCGGCGGGGTCGAGCTGGTCAAGGCGGGACAGCTCACGACCTGCACCCACCTCCCGTACCCGCCGTTCCAGTCGGAGATCGACGGCAAGGTGCAGGGCTTCGACGTCGCCCTCGTCGACCTCGTCGCCAAGGACCTCGGCGTGAAGCAGCAGATCCGCGACACCCCGTTCGAGAACTTCAAGACGGGCGCGTTCCTGAACTCCGGTGAGTGCGACCTCGCCGCCGCCGGTATGACGATCACCGAGGAGCGCAAGAAGAACGTCGACTTCTCCGACCCGTACTTCGACGCCACCCAGGCCGTCCTCGCCGACAAGGACGCCAAGATCGGCTCCTTCGCGGACCTCAAGGGCAGGAAGGTCGGCGCCCAGGCGCAGACCACCGGCGAGGACTACGCCAAGAGCCAGGGCCTCGACCCGGTCTCCTTCGAGTCCTCCGACGCCGTCCTCAACGGGCTGCGCACCGGTCAGGTCGACGCCGTCGTCATCGACTACCCGGTCGTCCAGGGCTGGCTGAAGGACAAGGCCAACGCCGACGCCTTCGCGGTCGCGGACAACATCAACACCGGTGAGCAGTACGGCTTCACGGTCAAGAAGGGCAACACCGAGCTCCTCGCCGCCATCAACAAGGCGCTCGCCGAGGCCAGGTCCGACGGGACGTACCGCGAGCTGTACGAGAAGTGGATCGGTCCGTACGACGAGAGCGCGGCCTCCGCCTCCCCGTCCGCGTCCGCCTCCTGACCCATGGCACACACGGACAAGCTGGTCCGGCCCAGGAGGAAGGGCCTGACCCGGCGGCAGCGGCGCAGCCTGTCGCGCGGCGCTCAGTACGCGCTCTTCGTCGCCGCCGTCATCGCCTTCGCGGTCTCGGCGGACTGGGGCCGGCTGAAGAACCAGTTCGCGCAGGCGGACATCGCCGAGCAGATGTTCCCCGACGTCATCACGCTGGCGCTGAAGAACACCGTGCTCTACACCCTGTCCGGCTTCGCCGTCGGTCTGGTGCTCGGCATGCTGATCGCCCTGATGCGGCTGTCGTCGGTCGGCCCGTACCGCTGGTTCGCCGGCGTGTACATCGAGATCTTCCGCGGACTGCCCGCCCTGCTGATCTTCATCTTCATCGGGGTCGCCGTCCCGCTGGCCTTCCCCGGCACGGAGATCGTCGGCGGTACCTACGGCAAGGTCGCCCTGGCGCTGGGCCTGGTCGCGGCGGCGTACATGGCGGAGACCATCCGCGCGGGCATCCAGGCCGTCCCCAAGGGGCAGATGGAGGCGGCGCGTTCGCTGGGCTTCTCGCCCGCCCGCGCGATGGTCTCGATCATCGTCCCGCAGGCGTTCCGGATCATCCTCCCGCCGCTCACCAACGAACTCGTCCTGCTCTTCAAGGACTCCTCGCTGGTGCTGTTCCTCGGGGTCACCCTGGAGGAGCGCGAACTGTCCAAGTACGGCCGTGACCTGGCCAGCACCACCGCCAACTCCACCCCGATCCTGGTCGCCGGCCTGTGCTACCTGCTGGTGACGATCCCGCTCGGCTTCGTCGTGCGCCGGATGGAGTCGAAGGCCCAGGAGGCCGTGAAATGACCGGGAAGACGCCGGGCGGACCCGCCGAGATCCAGGTCCGCGCCCTGCACAAGTCGTTCGGCGACAACGAGGTCCTCAAGGGCATCGACCTGGAGATCGGCCGCGGCGAGGTCGTCTGCGTCATCGGCCCGTCCGGCTCCGGCAAGTCGACCCTGCTGCGCTGCGTGAACCTCCTGGAGGAACCCACCAAGGGACAGGTCTTCGTCGGCGGGACCGAACTGACGGACCCGGACGTCGACATCGACGCCGTGCGCCGCCGCATCGGCATGGTCTTCCAGCAGTTCAACCTGTTCCCGCACCTCACGGTCACCGAGAACCTCACGCTGCCGCAGCGCCGGGTCCTCAGGCGGGGCAAGGCGGAGGCGGCGCGGGTGGCCGCCGAGAACCTGGCACGGGTCGGTCTCGCCGAGAAGGCGGACGCCTACCCCTCCTCCCTCTCCGGCGGCCAGCAGCAGCGCGTGGCGATCGCCCGCTCCCTGTCCATGGGCCCCGACGTCATGCTCTTCGACGAGCCGACGTCCGCCCTGGACCCGGAACTGGTGGGCGACGTCCTCGCGGTGATGCGGGGACTCGCGCAGGAGGGCATGACGATGATGGTCGTCACCCACGAGATGACCTTCGCCCGCGAGGTCGCCGACCGCGTCGTCTTCATGGACGGCGGCCTGATCGTCGAGGAGGGCGCCCCCGCCCAGGTCATCGGCGCGCCCCGGCACGCCCGCACCCGCCACTTCCTGTCCCGTCTCCTCGACCCCGCGATGGCCGAGGTGGAGGAGGAGACGTCGGACCGGGTGGGCGGAAGCGACTGAGAGGTCCGTACGCGCGCTTCGGCCACCCGCACCCTACGGGGACCTGACCAAGCCCTACCAGTGCCGCGACAGGCAACGTTCGCCCCGTCGCGGCGTCCGGCACGCACTCTCGGCGCACCGGGCACGAGCCCGAGTACGTCCAAGTACGAGGACGTGCGCCCGGCACGCCGAGAGCACGCACCTCACGCCGCTCCTCGACGGGCGGACGTCACCTGCCGCGGCACTAGGGTGCGGGGTATGAACGAGCGTGCGGTGCTGCGGGTGAAGGGGCGGGTCCTCGTCGGGCCCGACGACGTCCGGGACGAGCTGTGGGTCGTGGACGGGCGGGTCTCCTACGACCGTCCCGCCGCCGCGCGGGACGTACGGACGGTGGAGGGCTGGGCGCTGCCCGGTCTGGTCGACGCCCACTGCCACGTCGGCCTCGGCGCGCACGGTCCGGTCGACGCCGGCACCGCGGAGAAGCAGGCCCTCGCCGACCGGGACGCCGGCACCCTCCTGATCCGCGACGCGGGCTCCCCGTCCGACACCCGCTGGGTCGACGACCGCGACGACCTCCCGAAGATCATCCGCGCCGGCCGGCACATCGCCCGTACCCGCCGCTACCTGCGTGGCTACGCCCACGAGATCGAGCCGGACGACCTCGTCGCGTACGTCGGCCGGGAGGCCCGGCGCGGTGACGGCTGGGTGAAGCTGGTCGGCGACTGGATCGACCGCGAGGCGGGCGACCTCGCGGCGTGCTGGCCGCGCGGCGCGGTCGAGGCGGCGATCGCGCAGGCGCACCGCCTGGGCGCCCGCGTGACGGCCCACTGCTTCGCCGAGTCCTCCCTGCGCGACCTCGTCGAGGCGGGCATCGACTGCGTCGAACACGCCACCGGCCTCACCGAGGACCTGATCCCCCTGTTCGCCTCCCGCGGCGTCGCGATCGTCCCCACCCTGGTCAACATCGCCACGTTCCCGAAGCTGGCCGAGAGCGGCGAGGCCCGGTTCCCCGTCTGGTCCGCGCACATGAGGGACCTGTACGACCGCCGCTACGACACCGTCCGCGACGCCTACGACGCGGGGATCCCCGTCTACGTCGGCACCGACGCCGGCGGCAGCCTGCCGCACGGTCTGGTCGCGGACGAGGTGGCCGAACTGGTCAAGGCCGGCATCCCCCCGCTCCGGGCCCTCGCCGCGACCACCTGGGACGCCCGCGCCTGGCTCGGCCGCCCCGGTCTGGACGAAGGCGCCCCGGCGGACCTGGTCGTCTACGCCGAGGACCCCCGCGCCGACGTCCGCGCCCTGGCGGCGCCCCTGCGGGTCGTGCTGAACGGCACGATCACCGCCTGACCGTCCCGAGCCGGCTCAACGGTCCGCCAGCGTCATCGCCCGGTCCAGCGCCTGGAGGAAGCCGTTGACCGTCGCACGGTCGCGCACCGCCAGCCGCAGCCAGTTCTCGTCCAGACCGGGAAAGGTGTCGCCCCGGCGCACCGCGAAGCCCAGGGTCCGCAGATGACGGCGCACGGCCGGCGCGCGCGGCAGGCCGACGAGGACGAACGGGCCCTCGGCGGGCTCGGCGACGGTCAGCCCGTCCGGGGCGAACTCCTTCAGCCCCGCCACCAGATGGGCCCGGTCGGCGGCGACGCGGTACGCCGCGTCGGCCGCCTCCGCCAGCGCCCGGTCGGACACGCACGCCTCGGCCGCCGCGAGCGCCGGCGTCGACACCGGCCACAGCGGCTGCGCCCGCTCCAGCTCCTCGATCGTCTCCGCCGCGGCGAGGACGTAGCCGATCCGCAGCCCGGCCAGGCCCCACGTCTTGGTGAGGCTGCGCAGTACCACCAGACCGGGCACGTCCGTCCGGCCGGCCAGCGCGTGCCGTTCACCCGGCACCGCGTCCATGAACGCCTCGTCCACGACCAGCGTCCGTCCCGGCCGGGCCAGCCGCGTGATCGCCCCGGCCGGGTGCAGCACCGACGTCGGGTTGGTGGGATTGCCGACGACGACCAGGTCCGCGTCCTCGGGCACGGCCTCCGGGTCCAGCCGGAAGCCGTCCGCCGCCCGCAGCAGCACCCGGTCCACGCTGTGCCCGGCGTCCCGCAGCGCCGCCTCCGGCTCCGTGAACTGCGGGTGCACCACCACCGGCCGACGGACCCTCAGGGCCCGCGCCAGCAGTACGAACGCCTCGGCGGCGCCCGCCGTGAGCAGCACCCGCTCGGCGGGCAGCCCGTGCCGGGCGGCCACCGCCGCCCGCGCGGACCGCCCGTCGGGGTAGGCGGCCAGCCCGGTCAGCGACCCGGCGATCCGCTCCCGCAGCCAGGCGGGCGGCGTGCCGGCCCGCACGTTCACGGCGAGGTCTACGAGTCCGGCCCCGTCGTCGCGCACCTCGGCGTCACCGTGATGCCGCAGGTCGTGCCCCGCGCGCGGGGCACCGGCCCGGTGTTCAGTGTGCATGGGAGTGCGTGTGTCCCCCGTGATGGTGGTGGCCGTGGTGGTGCCCGTCGTCGTCCGGGTGGAAGTGCGGCTGCTGCGGCATCCCCACCTTGTCCTCGAAGCCGGGCAGCGCGATCCGGTAGACGCAGGTGTCGCAGTTCATGCGCAGATCACCCTCCAGTGCCTCCCGGTAGCGCTCCATGACCAGATCGAGCAACTCCGGTTCCGGACCGATGACATCGGCCGACCGTACCTCGATCTCCGGGTGCGCGGCAGCCCAGCCCTCGGTCTGCTGCCGCACCCGGTCCGGCAGGATCCCGGTGAACAGGAAGTACGGCAGCACCACGATCCGCCGGGCGCCCAGCCGCGCGCACCGGTCGAGTCCGCTCGGCACGTCCGGCGCCGCCAGCGACACGAACGCCGTCTCCACGCCCGCGCAGCCGCGTCCCTCCCACAGCAGCCGGGCCGCCTTGAACACCTCGGCGTTGGCGTCCGGGTCGGTCGAGCCGCGCCCCACCAGCAGGACGGTCACGTCGGCACGGTCCTCGGGGCTGCGGCCCGCACCGCCGAGCGCCTCGTCCAGCCGCCGCTCCAGCACGCTCAGCAGCGCCGGGTGCGGGCCGAGCGGACGACCGTAGGTGTACGAGATCCCCGGGTGCCGCTCCTTCTCGCGGGCCAGCGCCGCCGGGATGTCGCCCTTGGCGTGCCCGGCGGACACCAGCATCAGCGGGACGGCGGCGAACCGCCGCACACCCCGCTCCACCAGGTCGGCCACGGCCTCGCCCAGCGGCGGCGGGGACAGCTCGATGAAGCCGCCCGCGACGGGCAGTTCGGGGTGGCGGCGCCCCAGTTCCCGGACGAAGTCGCGGAACGCCTCGGCTCCGGCCTCGTCCCGGGTGCCATGACCGGCGATGAGCAGGGCGGGCGGCGGGGTGGTCACGATTTCTCCTCGGAGTCTCGAACGGGGTGGTACTGCGGGGTGGCGGGCGCGGCGGCACGGGCCGGCCCGCCCGTCACGGTCGCCCCGGCGTACGGGGCGCGGCGACGGGCGGCGGCAGGTCGCCGCAGCGGGTCCCGGCCGGTCGGGTGGACCACGTGGTTCACTCGGCGCCCTCCGGGTTCTCCTGCCAGCGGTAGCCGCGGGGCGTCACCATGCGGCCCGCGATCGCACGGGTCGCCGTGTTGCCCACGGTCACGACGGTCATCATGTCGACCGTCGCCGGGTCGAGCGCGGCCAGGGTCGTCAACCGGTGCGACCCGTCCGGCCGGGAGGCGTTCCGTACGACCCCGACGGGCGTCGTCGGCTCCCGGTGCCCGGCCAGGATGGCGAGGGCCTTCGGCAGTTGCCAGTCCCGGCCCCGGCTGCGGGGGTTGTAGAACGTCACCACGATGTCGGCCTCGGCCGCCGCCCGCACCCGCCGCTCGATGACCTCCCACGGCGTGTGCAGGTCGGACAGGCTGATCGACACATGGTCGTGCCCGAGCGGCGCCCCGAGGATCGCGGCGGCCGCGAGCGCGGCGGTCACCCCGGGCACACCGATCACGTCGATGTCGTCGGACGCCTCGGCGAGCGCCGGCGAGGCCATGGCGTACACACCGGCGTCACCGCTGCCGATCAGCGCGACGGCCTGCCCCCGGCGGGCCTGTGCCACCGCCGTCCGCGCCCGCTCCTCCTCCGCGCCCAGCCCGGACTCCATGATCCGGGTGCCGGGCCGCAGCAGATCGCGGATCTGGTCGACGTACTGGTCCAGCCCGACGAGCACGGAGGCCCGCCGCAGTTCGGCCTTCGCGCGCGGCGTCAGCAGGTCCCGGGCGCCCGGCCCGAGGCCCACCACCGCGAGCCGCCCCCGCGGCGGCCGCCGTACGACGGCGCAGGTCGCCATCGCGGGCCTGCCGTCCGCCCGCTCCGACTTCCGCTTGGGGACGAGGAGTTCACCCCCGCCGACGAGCGCGGCGGCCTCCGCGACGGAGGGGGTGCCCACGGCGGCGAGCGGCGCGTCCGACGGGTTCGGCACCTCGACGGCGGCCAACTCCTCGGCGGAGTGCGTGACCAGCGGGACACCGAGCCGCGCGGCGGCCTCGACGAGACCCGGTTCGTCGGCCTTGGCGTCGACGGTGGCGAGCTGGGCGAGGGACCGGGGGGAGAGGCCGGCGTCGCGCAGGGCGCTCTCGACCAGGCCCGACACCTCGTCGGCGGGAGCGCCCTTGGACGCCCCGACGCCCACCACGAGGGAGGGCGGGCGGAGCACCACCCGTGCGTCACCAGTGCGATGACCGCCGGCGTCGAGCACGCGGTCGGTCACCACGATCGCCGGTCCCCCGCGCCCGGCGGGCGCGTCCGGTGCCGGGCGCCGCACGTTCGGCGGGAGCGCGGGCAACGGCCAGGCGGTCTCCAGGTCCAGCTCCACGGCCTCCCCGTCGAGCAGGGCCCGGGAGACCCCGGCCACGTCCCCCTCGACCGGCAACCCGAGCGTGTCCAGGCCGGGCACCCCGACCGCGTCGGTGGCCGTGGTCACGACCGGCTCGGCGCCCAGCACCTCGCCCACCTCGACGGCGAGCGCGTTGGCGCCCCCCGCGTGCCCGCCGACCAGCGACACGGCGAACCGTCCGGCCTCGTCGACGCACACGACACCCGGATCGGTGCCCTTGTCCGCCAGCAGCGGCGCGATCAGCCGCACCACGGCCCCCGTCGCGAGGAAGCACACCACCTGCGCGCACTCGCCGAACGCGCGCCCCACCGCGTCCCGTACGGGCCCCTCGTACACGCGGGTCCGCTCGGGCCACGCCGAGGCGAGCCGCTGGGCGGCAACGGCCCCCGCGGCGGTCGCGGAGATCAGGCCGATCACCGGTCAACTCCTTCACAGTGCGCCGGGGGCCTCACGCCCCACAGCAGGAAAACGGGATTGGTCGCCGCGAGCCGGGTCACGTCCCCCGGCAGCGGCGCGAGCCGGGACGCCTGCAGCAGGACGCCGTCACAGGTCAGGCCCGCCGCGACCAGCGCCGCACGGGTTGCGGGGACGCGGTCGAGCGCGGCCATCGCGACCACCACGGTCCGCCGGGCGCGCCGCGCGCACGCGGTGACGATCGCGGGCAGTTCGCGCCCCCCGCCACCGACGAACACGGCGTCGGGGTCGTCCGGGAGCCCGGCCAGCGCCTCCGGCGCGGCCCCGTGCACCACGTGCACGTCGACGCCGTGCGCGGCGGCGTTGGCGCGGACCCGTTCGGCCCCGTCCGCCGTCCGCTCGACGGCGGTGACGGCCGCGCCGAGCCGCGCGCACTCCACGGCCACCGAGCCGGAGCCCGCGCCGACGTCCCAGACCAGGTCGCCGAGCCGGGGGCCGAGCCGGGCCAGCGCGAGGGCCCGCACCTCGAACTTGGTGATCATCGAGTCGCGGTGCGCGAACGCGTCCTCGTCCAGCGCCCAGCCGTCCGGAGCGGCCGGGACCCCGGCGACGGTCCGCACGTCGGACACGGCGTGCGCCTCGTCCAGGCACAGCACGACGCTGACCTCGGCACCCCAGTCGCGCGCGGCGGCCTCGGCCGGTGTCACCCGCTCCACCCGCTCCCGCTCCGGGGCGCCCAGCGCGGACGCCACCACGAGCGTCCGCCCGCTGTCCAGCAGCCCCGCCCCCAGCTCGGCGGGCCCGCAGCCGGGCCCGGTCAGCACCGCCGTCTTCGGGCGGGCCCGGCACACGTTCAGCGCGGTCCGCAGCGCACGCCCATGGGCGCTCACCACGACCGCGTCGTCCCAGGGCAGCCCCAGCCGGGCGAACGCGGCGGCCACCGAGGACACCCCCGGGCGGACGTCCAGCTCCCCGGCGCCGAAGCGTTCGGCGAGCGCCCGCACGATCCCGAAGAACCCCGGGTCACCGGAGGCCAGCACGACGACCCGCCGGTCCCGGTACTCCTCGATCACCCGGAGGGCGGGTGCCAGCGGCCCGAGGACGACCCGCTCGGCCGTCGCCGGGAGCGGGGCCGCCGCCAGATGCCGGCGTCCGCCCACCACGAGCGCCGCCTCGGCCAGCACGGCCTCCGCGTCCGCGGGCAGGGGCGCCCCGGTGCCCGTACCGATGACGGTGATCACGGCGTGCCGGCCCGGCCGCGGGCCTCCCGCAGCGCCTTGCGCGCCTCGGGGTCGGCCTTGCGGTACCCGTGGAAGTGACCGGGGTGGTACAGGTGCGAGCGGGTGCCCCGCGCGTCGAGCGCCGGGCCCACCAGGAACAGGGTGTGCTTCCAGAGCTTGTGTTCCTTGACGGTCTCCTCCAGCGTCCCGACGGTGCACCGCACGACCAGCTCCTCCGGCCAGGTCGCCTGGTGGGCGATGACCACCGGGGTGCCGGTCGGATAGCCGCCCTCGAGCAGCTCCCGCACCAGCTGGCCGCTGCGCGCGGCCGACAGGAAGATCGCCATGGTCGTGCCGTGCCGCGCGAACTCCCGTACCTCCTCACCCGGCGGCATGGGCGTCTTGCCCCCGCCGAGCCGGGTCAGGATCACCGACTGCGCGACCTCCGGGATCGTCAGCTCCCGCTGGGCGAGCGCGGCGACGGCGGAGAACGACGACACGCCCGGCACGACCTCGGTCTCGATGCCCAGCGCCCGGCACCGGTCGAGCTGCTCCTGGGTGCCGCCCCACAGCGCCGGGTCACCGGAGTGGATCCGGGCGACCTTCAGCCCTTCGGCGAGGGCCCGCTCGTACACGGCGACGACGTCCTCCAGGGACATGACGGCCGAGTCGAGGATCTCCGCCTCCGCGCGGGCGTGGTCCAGCACCTCGGCCTGCACCAGGCTCGCCGCCCAGATCACGACGTCGGCCTCCGCGATCGCCCGCGCGGCCCGGAACGTCAGAAGATCGGCGGCGCCGGGGCCGGCACCGACGAAGGTCACCTTGCCGGTGGGGGCATCGGCCATGGAAGTCATCGTTCCTCTCTCAAGGGCTGTACGGGGCGCGAAGGTGGTACGGGGCGCGAACGTGGTACGGGGCGTGCGGACAGTCCGGCGCGCCCCGGCTGGACGCGGCGCACCGGCGGTACGGCACGCGCCGGCCGTGCGACGGCACGCACGGGTGATGCGGGGCGGTGCCCCTTCGGGCGTGAAGGCCGGGCCGAAGGCCCGAAGCCTTCGGGGGCGCGGGGCGGTGACCCATGCGGCTCCGCCGCATGTGCGCGAACGGCCCCCACCCACTCCCAGCCGCCGAACAAACGCCCCTTCGGGCCCGTGCCCGCCGGAGCGGTGCCGGACCCCGGAACCCGGCCGGGGTCTCGGGGTGCCGCCCGGAAGAGGACCCGCTCATCCGGTAGCAAGGACCCATGGCGGTGTTCGTGGCGCTCGGCGCGTTCCTCATGACGCTCGTCGGCGGCTGGACGGCACAGCGCGTCACCGACCGCCGCCACCTGGTGCTGGGCCTGGCCGGCGGTCTGATGCTCGGCGTGGTCGGCCTCGACCTGCTGCCGGAGGCGCTGCGGGTGGCCGGCGACGAGGTCTTCGGCGTACCGGCGGCGCTGCTGCTGTTCGTCGCCGGCTTCCTCGTGGCCCACCTGACGGAACGCCTGCTGGCGGTCCGTCAGGCCGCGCACGGCGCGCAGGAGCACGACGGGCGCACCCCGCAGGTCGGTCTCACAGCGGCCGCCGCGATGGTCGGCCACAGCGCCATGGACGGCATCGCCATCGGCGCGGCCTTCCAGGTCGGCGAGGGCATGGGCCTCGCCGTGGCACTCGCGGTGATCGCCCACGACTTCGCGGACGGCTTCAACACGTACACCCTGACGAGCGTGTACGGAAACGCCCGCCGCCGGGCGGTCCTCATGCTCGTCGCGGACGCGGCGGCGCCGGTCCTGGGCGCCGCCTCCACGCTGCTGTTCACCATCCCCGAGGGCCCGCTCGGCTGCTACCTCGGCTTCTTCGGCGGCGCCCTGCTGTACCTGGCGGCCGCCGAGATCCTCCCCGAGGCCCATCACGCGCACCCGGCGCGCTCGACCCTGCTGTGCACGATCGCCGGGGCGGCCTTCATCTGGCTGGTGGTGGGCGTGGCCGGGTGAACGGCCGGACCCGAGGGCTCCGCTCACAGCTTGCCGCCGCGGCCGCCGTCGCGCGGGGCGGGCGCGATGAGCGTGGACAGGTACGGCAGGGGGCCGCCGTCGAGCGCGGCGGCGGACCGGATGGACTCCTCGGCCAGGCCCAGCGCGGACCCCCACACGGCGTCCTGGAGGCGCCCGGTCTCCCGCAGCGCCTCGACGACGGCCTGCGCCTGCCGCCCGAACTTGTAGGCCACCACGGTCCCCGGCCCGCCGAGCGCGTCCTTCAGCACGGCCGTCCCCGCCGTCACCGGCACCAGCGTGAGCGGCTCCGTCCCCTCCGTCAGCACGGCACCGGAGCGCGCGGCGAGGTCCTGCATCGCGGTGATCCCGGGCACCGTCTCGATGACGGTCCCCGGCACCAGCTCGCCGATGGTGTGGGCGAGATAGGTGAACGTCGAGTAGACGTTGGGGTCGCCGATGGTGGCGAACGCGACGGCGGAGTGCGCCCTCAGCAGCTCGGCCACCCGCTCACCGGCGGCGTCCCAGGCGGCCTCGCGCCGACCTCGGTCGGTCCGCTCGTTGAGGGCGAACACGACCCGGACGATCTTCTCCGCGCCCACGTAGTGCAGCACGGTCGCCTCGGCGCGCCCCCGCTCCCCGGTGTCCATGACGGGGACGACGACGACGTCGGCGGCCCGCAGCGCGCCCACGCCCTTGACGGTCACCAGCTCCGGGTCACCGGGGCCGACCCCCACTCCGATCAGCCTGCTGCTCATGACGTCCGGCACCTCTCCACGAACCGACGGGCGACACCGGGCTCGGACGCCCAGTGCGTGTGCAGATAGCTCGCGTGCACACCGCGCTGTACAAAACCTTCGACCCGCCTTCGGGGCCCGAGGACCCCCCAGGCGGGAGCCGCCCCGGCGCCCGGTTCGACGACCGTCCGGTGGAACTCGTGCCCGCGCATCCGCGTCCCCGCGGGCGCCAGCACGCTGTCGCTCACGGCCACCGCGTCCCTGTACCCGAGGGTGAGCCGCGCGTCCATGCGGGCCGTGGCGTCGAGCACCCCGCACATGGGCCGCCCGTCCAGCTCCCGGCACAGGTACAGCAGCCCCGCGCACTCGGCCGCCACCGGCGCCCCGCCCAGCGCCAGGTCGGCCACGTCCCTGCGCAGCGTCTCGTTGGCGGACAGCTCGGCGCCGTACACCTCGGGGAACCCGCCCCCGACGACCAGCCCCCGGGTCCCCTCGGGCAGCCGCTCGTCGCGCAGCGGGTCGAAGGTCACGACCTCGGCCCCGGCGTCGGTGAGCAGCTCGGCCTGCTCGGCGTAGGAGAAGGTGAACGCGGGCCCGCCGGCGACGGCGACGACCGGCGCCGAGGACGGGCCGGGCGGGGGCGAGGAAGCCAGGGCCTCCGCCGGGTCCCACGCCCGGCCCGGCAGCGCCCCCGCGCTCCGCGCCAGCGCCACCAACGCCTCCAGGTCGCACCCGGCGGCCACCTGCGCCGCCATCGCCGCGACCGCCTCCACGGCCTCCGCCCGCCGCTCGGCGACCGGCACCAGCCCCAGATGGCGGGACGGCGTGTCCACGAGGGCCACCCGCCGCAGCACACCGAGCACCGGCACCCCGGCCGGGTCGAGCGCCTCCCGCAGCAGCTCCTCGTGCCGGTCGGAGGCGACCTTGTTGAGGATCACGCCCCCGACCCGCACCTCCGGGTCCCAGGACGCGAACCCGTGCACCAGCGCCGCCACCGACCGCGACTGCGACGACGCGTCCACGACCAGCACCACCGGCGCCCGCAGCAGCTTCGCCACGTGCGCGGTGGACGCCAGCTCGCCCTCGCCCGCGGCCCCGTCGTACATCCCCATCACGCCTTCGACGACGGCGAGGTCGCAGCCCCGCGCCCCGTGGACGAACAGCGGCGCGATCAGCTCCGGCCCGCACAGGTAAGCGTCGAGGTTGCGCCCCACCCGCCCGCTCGCGAGCGCGTGGTACCCGGGGTCGATGTAGTCCGGCCCCACCTTGTGCGGGGACACGGCGAGCCCCCGCGCGGTGAGCGCGGCCATCAACCCCGTGGCGACGGTGGTCTTGCCGCTGCCCGAGGAGGGCGCGGCGACCACCAGCCGGGGGACGGACGACGAGGAGTTCACGACGGCATCACCACTCGATGCCCCGCTGGCCCTTCTGGCCCGCGTCCATGGGGTGCTTCACCTTCGACATGTCGGTCACGAGGTCCGCGAGGTCGACCAGCTTCTCGGGCGCGTTGCGCCCGGTGACGACCACGTGCTGGGTCCCCGGCCGGCCGCGCAGCACCTCGACGACCTCGTCGGTGTCGATCCACCCCCAGTGCAGGGGGTACGCGAACTCGTCGAGCACGTACAGCTTGTACGTCTCGGCCGCCAGATCCCGCTTGACCTGCTCCCAGCCCTCGCGGGCCTTCTCCTCGTTGTCCATCTGCGCGTCGCGCTGGACCCAGGACCAGCCCTCGCCCATCTTGTGCCAGGCGACGGTGCCGCCCTCACCGCTGGCGCCCAGCACCCGCAGCGCGTTCTCCTCGCCGACCTTCCACTTCGCCGACTTGACGAACTGGAACACCCCGATCGGCCAGCCCTGGTTCCAGGCCCGCAGCGCCAGCCCGAACGCGGCCGTGGACTTGCCCTTGCCGATGCCGGTGTGCACGACGACGAGCGGCCGGTTACGCCGCTGCCGTGTCGTCAGCCCGTCGTCCGGCACCACACTCGGCTGTCCCTGCGGCATTACGCGGCCCTCCTCGACGTCCCCTGCACATCCCTGACCAGCCCGGCGATGGAGTCCGCCCGCAGCTCGTCCAGCGTCACGGCCGTACCGCCCAGCTCACCCGCGAGCTGTCCGGCGAGCCCCAGCCGCACGGGCCCCGACTCGCAGTCCACCACCACGCAGGCGACGCCCTCCGCCGCGAACAGCCGGGCCGCGCGCCCCGCGAGCGCCACCGGCTCCGTCCCGCCCGCCGCCCGGCCACCACCCCGGCCGGAGGCGCCTCGCGCCGCCCCTCCACCCGTGGCCCGCCCGTCGGTCACCACGACGACGAGAGCCCGTCGCGCCGGGTCCCGCAGCCGCTCCACCCGCAGCACCTCGTGCGCCCTCAACAGCCCGGCGGCGAGCGGCGTGCGCCCACCCGTGGGCAGCGACTCCAACCGGGCCGCGGCCGCGTCCACCGACGACGTCGGAGGCAGCGCCACCTCCGCCGCCGCCCCCCGGAACGTCACCAGACCCACCTTGTCCCGCCGCTGGTACGCGTCCAGCAGCAGCGACAGCACGGCGCCCTTCACGGCACTCATCCGCTGCCGCGCCGCCATCGACCCCGAGGCGTCCACCACGAACAGCACGAGGTTGCCCTCCCGCCCCTCGCGGGTCGCCTGCCGCAGATCGTCACGCCGGACGACCAGCCCCGGCCCGGACCGCCCGCGCGCCCGCTGGTGCGGCGCGGCGGCCTGGACCGTGGCCGCCAGGTGCAGCTTGGTCAGCGCGCCGCGCGGACGGCGCGCGCCGGTGGTGCGCCCGTGCTCTGTCCTGGCCCGCGAACGCCGCCCGGCGGCGCCCTCACCCAGCCCCGGCACACTCAGCACCTTCGTCCGGAACGGCTCGGCGGCCCGCACGGCGGACTGCTCGCCCGCACCCGCGCCGGACGGCTGCGGATCCCCGCCCTCCCCGGCCTCGGGCCGTGCGGCGGTGTCCCCGCCCTGGGGCCCCTCCGGGTCGCAGGACGGCGGCTGCCCGCCACCGCCCGGCCCGTCCGGGCCGGGGTCGGGATCGGTGTCCGGGTCCTCGTCCTCGGACGATCCGCCGAACTCCTCCAGCGTCTCGTCGAGCTTGTCCTCGTCCAGGCCCGGCGCGTCGAACGGGTTGCGGCGCCGCCGGTGCGGCAGCGCGAGCAGCGCCGCCTGCCGGACGTCCTCCGCGAGCACGTCGGTCCGCCCCGCCCACGCGGCCAGCGCGGTCGCCGTCCGGGCCATGACGATGTCGGCCCGCATGCCGTCCACCTCGAAGGCCGCGCAGGTCGCCGCGATCTGCCGGAGTGCCCCGTCGCCCAGCCGCACCGACGGCAGCAGCTCCCGCGCCGCGACGATGCGCTGACGTACCACGGCCTCCTCGCCCGCCCAGCGCGCGGCGAACCCGGCCGGGTCGTCGTCGTAGGCGAGCCGTCGCCGGACGACCTCCACCCGCTGGTCCGGCTCCCGCGAGGCGGCCACCTCGACGGTCAGCCCGAACCGGTCGAGGAGCTGCGGCCGCAGCTCGCCCTCCTCCGGGTTCATGGTCCCGACGAGCAGGAAACGCGCCGCGTGCCGTACGGAGACACCCTCGCGCTCCACGTACGAGGCACCCATCGCCGCCGCGTCCAGCAGCAGGTCGACGAGGTGGTCGTGGAGGAGGTTGACCTCGTCGACGTAGAGGATGCCGCGGTGGGCGTCGGCCAGCAGGCCCGGCTCGAACGCCTTCACGCCCTCCGCGAGCGCCCGCTCGATGTCGAGGGCGCCGACCAGCCGGTCCTCGGAGGCGCCGACGGGCAGCTCCACCATCCGGGAGGGACGGCTGGTGCCCGGCCCCGGCTCGTGCGGCCCGTCCGGGCACGCCGGGTCCGGCTTCGCGGGGTCGCACGAGAATCGGCACCCGGCGACGACGTCCACCTCCGGCAGCAGCGCCGACAGCGCCCGCACGGCGGTGCTCTTCGCGGTGCCCTTCTCGCCGCGTACGAGCACGCCGCCGACCGCCGGCGACACGGCGTTCAGCAGCAGCGCGAGCCGCAGGTCGTCCTGGCCGACGACGGCCGTGAACGGAAACGGTGTAGTCACGCCGCGATCACTCCTTCGCCTGCTTCAGGAGCCAGGTGCAGGCGCCGCAGCTGCCCAGCTGTCACCGTCAAAGCCTGCTCCCCGCTGACGCGGGGGTGGTCCGAGGTCAAACCCGTGGGCACTGCGCGGGATGACGTGCTCCCCGCAGACGCGGGGGTTCGGCGGGGCCTCATGCGTCTCCCTCCAGATCGCCCTCGAGTTCGAGGTAGGTCGCGCGGAGCCGTTCGAGGGTCTCCTGCTCCGGCTCCGCCCAGAGGCCGCGGTCTGCCGCCTCAAGGAGTCGCTCGGTGATGCCCCTGAGCGCCCAAGGGTTGGACTTGCGCATGAAGTCCCGGTTCTCCGCGTCGAAGACGTACTCCGCGCTGAGCTTCTCGTACATCCAGTCGTCGACCACGCCCGCCGTCGCGTCGTACCCGAAGAGGTAGTCGACGGTCGCCGCCATCTCGAAGGCGCCCTTGTAGCCGTGGCGCCGCATGGCCGCCATCCAGCGCGGGTTGACCACGCGGGCGCGGAACACCCGGTGCGTCTCCTCGCCGAGCGTGCGCGTCCTGACCTGGTCCGGTGTCGCGGAGTCGCCCACGTACGCCTCGGGGGAGGCGCCCGTCAGATGCCGCACCATGGCGACCATGCCGCCGTGGTACTGGAAGTAGTCGTCGGCATCCGCGATGTCATGCTCCCTCGTGTCGACGTTCTTCGCCGCCACCGCGATCCGCTTGAACGCCGTCTCCATGTCGCCGCGTGCCGCCCGCCCGTCGAGCCCGCGTCCGTACGCGTAGCCGCCCCAGACGGCGTACACCTCGGCGAGGTCGGCGTCGGAGCGCCAGTTGCGGGCGTCGATCAGCGGCAGCAGCCCCGCGCCGTACGCGCCCGGCTTGGAGCCGAACACCCGGGCCGTGGCCCGCCGCCGGTCGCCGTGCGCGGCGGTGTCCTCGTCGGCGTGCGCCTTGACGAAGTTCTGCTCGGCGGGCTCGTCCAGCTCGGCCACGGCCCGCACCGCGTCGTCGATCAGCCCGACGACGTGCGGGAACGCGTCCCGGAAGAACCCGGAGATGCGCACCGTGACGTCGATGCGAGGCCGCCCCAGTTCCGCGAGCGGCACGACGTCGAACCCGGTCACGCGGCGGGAGGCGTCGTCCCACACCGGACGGCAGCCCAGCAGCGCCAGGATCTCGGCGATGTCGTCGCCCTGGGTGCGCATCGCGGACGTGCCCCACACCGTCAGCCCGACGGACTTCGGGTACTCACCGGTGTCGGCCAGGTAGCGCTGCACCAGCGAGTCGGCGAGCGACTGCCCGACCTCCCAACTCAGCCGCGACGGGATGGCCTTGGGGTCGACGGAGTAGAAGTTGCGGCCCGTCGGCAGGACGTTGACCAGACCGCGCGTCGGCGAACCGGACGGGCCCGCCGGGACGTAACCGCCGTCGAGCGCCTTGAGGATGTGCTCGATCTCGTCGGTGGTCCGCGCGAGCCGCGGCACGACCTCGTGGCACGCGAACTCCAGCACCGCGACGGCGTCCGGCAGTTCGCTACCCAGCACGCCGCGCACGAGCGCCGGGACGAGGGTCACGTCCCAGTCACGTGCCTCCATGCCCTCCGCGACCCGCCGGCACAGCTGCTCCAGGAGGTCGATGGCGTCCGCCGCCGTGCGGGCGGGGCCCTCCACCAGGTCGCTCAGCTCGGCCGGCACCTTCACCGGCGCGCCCGGCTCCGCCAGCAACTCCTTCTCGACCAGGCCGAAGTGGGTCGCCAGCGCCGCCCGCAGGCCCGGCAGCGCGTTCGCCTTCCCGCCCCACACCTGCGAGGCGCGCAGCACCGCCAGCACCAGGTTGACGCGCGGCTCACCGACCGGCCCGCCGCCGAGGACGTGCAGACCGTCACGGATCTGCACGTCCTTGATCTCGCACAGGTAGCCGTCGATGTGCATGACGAACTCGTCGAAGTCGTCGTCGCCCGGCTGCTCGTCCACATGCAGGTCGTGGTGGAGCTCGGCCGCCTTCACCAGCGTCCAGATCTGCGCCCGCACGGCCGGAGCCTTCGCCGGGTCCAGGTCGGACACCAGCGCGTACTCGTCGAGCAGCTGCTCCAGCTTCGCCAGGTCGCCGTAGGTGTCGGCGCGCGCCATCGGCGGCACGAGGTGGTCGACGACCGTGGCGTGCCCGCGCCGCTTGGCCTGGGTGCCCTCGCCGGGGTCGTTGACGATGAACGGGTACACCAGGGGGAGGTCGCCGAGGACGGCGTCCGGCGCACAGCCGCCGCTGAGCCCGAGGCCCTTGCCCGGCAGCCACTCCATCGTGCCGTGCTTGCCCATGTGCACGATCGCGTCGGCGCCGAAACTGTTCTCCAGCCACCGGTAGGCGGCCATGTAGTGGTGCGACGGCGGCATGTCCGGGTCGTGGTAGATCGCGATCGGGTTCTCCCCGAAGCCGCGCGGCGGCTGGATCATCACGACGACGTTCCCGAACCGGAGGGAGGCGAGCACGATGTCGTCGCCGTCCACGTACAGCGAGCCCGGCGGCTCGCCCCACGCCTGGAGCATGCCGTCCCGCAGCTCCGGGTCCAGCGTGTCGAACCAGGCCCGGTAGTCGGCGAGCGGCACCCGCGCGGGCGCGGACGCCAGCTGCTCCTCCGTCAGCCACTCCACGTCGTGCCCGCCGGCCTCGATGAGCCGGTGGATCAGCTCGTCGCCGTTGTCGGGGTACGCGGTGACGCCGTACCCGGCCGCCTTGAGGGCGTCGAGGACCCGTACCGCCGAGGCGGGCGTGTCGAGGCCCACCGCGTTGCCGACCCGCGAGTGCTTGGTCGGGTAGGCGGTGAAGACCAGCGCGAGCTTCTTCTCCGCGTTCGGCTTGTGCTTCAGCGCCGCGTGCCGCACGGCGATCCCGGCGACCCGCGCGGCCCGCTCCGGGTCGGCGACGTACACCGGCACGTCGTCCGGGCCCTGCTCCTTGAACGAGAACGGCACCGTGATGAGCCGTCCGTCGAACTCGGGGATCGCGACCTGCATCGCCGCGTCCATGGGGGACAGGGCGGCGTCCGACTCGTCCCACGCGGCGTGCGACGACGTCAGGCACAGCCCCTGCAGGACGGGGACGTTCAGCTCGGCGAGCGCGCCGATGTCCCACGCCTCCTCGTCCCCGCCGGCCGACGCCTCGGAGGCGTGCGTCCCGCCGGCGGCGAGGACGGTGGCGACCAGCGCGTCCGCCTTCGCGAGCAGCTCGTACAGCCCGGCGTCGGCGCCGCGCAGCGAACCGCAGTACACGGGCAGGGCGTTGGCGCCCTTCGCCTCGATCGCGTCGCACAGGGTGTCCACGAACGCGGTGTTGCCGCTCAGTTCGTGCGCCCGGTAGAAGAGCACCCCGACCGTGGGCCGCCCCTCGACGAGCGGGCGTTCCCCGTGCAGTCCGTACTCGGGCATCTTCCGCGGCTCGACGAACCCCTCGCCGGTCAGCAGCACGGTGTCGGACAGGAACCGGGCCAGCTCGGTGAGGTTCTCGGGCCCGCCCTCCACGAGGTACTTCAGCGCCTCCGCGACCACACCGGCCGGCACCGACGACTCCGCCATCAGCTCGGCGTCCGGCACGGCCTCACCGCCCAGCAGCACGGTCGGGATCCCCGCTGCCCTCAGCGCGGCGAGCCCGTCCTCCCAGGCCCGCTTGCCGCCCAGCAGCCGTACGACGGCGATGTCCGCACCGTCGAGGAGACCCGGTAGCTCCTCTCCCACGTCGACGCGGGTCGGGTTGCCGATCCGGTACGAGGCGCCGGAGGCGGCCCGGGCCGCCAGCAGATCCGTGTCGGCGGTCGACAACAACAACACAGTGCCAGTGCTCATGCGGGCGCTCCCGGTGGAATGAAAGGCAGTCCTCGCGGCGCGCCCGACTCGATGAGCCGCCACAGCGCGTCCGTGTCCGCGTGTTCCTCGATCAGATCGCCGAGCCGGTCCAGCTGCTCCTCGCGCAGCGCGGCGAACGACGTGTCGGCGGCCGGCACGAAACGGCGGCCCGCGGCGGCCGCCACCTCGCGCAGGAAGGCCCGCCGGAACCCGTCCGACTCCAGCGACCCGTGCCAGTGCGTGCCCCAGGTCTGGCCGACCCGGCAGCCGTCCAAGAAGGGGCTGCCCCCGGACACTTCGGCGACCCCGTGATGGATCTCGTACCCCGTGACGTGCTCCCCGAGGGCCTCGCCCTCCGGGCGCGTGAGCGTCTTCTCCCGCGCGAACCGCACCCGTACGGGCAGGATCCCGAGCCCGTCCACGTGACCCCGACGGCTCTCGACGTCGTCCTCGATGTGCTCGCCGAGGAGCTGGAAGCCGCCGCAGATGCCGAGCACCGGCCGCTGTTCTGCGGCCCTGCGGCGCAGCGCGTCCGCGAGGCCCCGCTCGCGCAGCCAGTCCAGCGCCCGCACGGTGCCGCGGGTGCCGGGGACGACGACGAGGTCCGCGTCGGCCAGTTCCTCCGGCCGGTCCACGAACCGCACCACGACACCGGGTTCGGCGGCGAGCGCGTCCACGTCGGTGAAGTTCGACATGAGCGGGATCGCGCAGACCGCGACCCGCAGCACGTCCTCCCCGACGGGCGGCGACACGTTCGACTCGCGGACCGTCCCGCGCAGCGACACCCGCAGTCCGTCCTCCTCGTCGATGCCGAGGCCGTGCCGGAACGGCAGCACCCCGTACGTCCGACGCCCCGTCAGCCCGTGCAGCATGTCGAGCCCCGGCTCCAGCAGGGAGACGTCCCCGCGGAACTTGTTGACGAGGAACCCCGCGACCAGCGCCTGGTCCTCGGGCGACAGCAGCGCCACCGTCCCGAAGAACGAGGCGAACACCCCGCCGCGGTCGATGTCGCCGACGACGAGCACGGGGAGCCCGGCGTTGCGGGCGATCCCCATGTTGACGATGTCGGTCCGCCGGAGATTGATCTCGGCGGGACTCCCGGCCCCTTCACAGATCACCGCGTCATACGTGCCCCGCAACTCGGCGAGACAGTCGAGCACGGTGCCCAGCAGCCGCTGCTGCCGTCCCCCGTGGTAGCCCCGCGCGCTCAACTCCCCGACCGGCTTGCCGAGCAGCACGACCTGACTGCTCTGCTCCCCGCCTGGCTTGAGCAGCACCGGGTTCATCAGCGCCGTCGGCTCCACCCGGCAGGCCTGCGCCTGCATGGCCTGGGCCCGCCCGATCTCGGCGCCCTCCCGCGTCACGAACGAGTTGAGGGACATGTTCTGCGCCTTGAACGGCGCGACCTTGACGCCCCGCCGCACCAGCCACCGGCAGATCCCGGCGGTGACGACGCTCTTGCCCGCGTCGGAGGTGGTGCCGGCGACCAGCAGCCCCCCGCCCGTCATGACGCCCTCCTCGACCGCCGGACGCGACCCTTCGTCAACTCCCGTGCCGGGCCCCGCGCGACGCGGTCCCGCAGCAGCGACGCGCCCGCGCTGACGCCGAGCGCCAGCCAGCCCACGCGCCGCGACAGCCGCACGGCCCGTTCGATGTCCCCCACGGTCACGGCCCGCCCTTCCGTGTTCAGCACGGGCCGGTGCTCGACCCGTCCTCCGTACGACAACGTGCCTCCCAGCCGGACGCCGAGCGCCCCGGCGAACGACGCCTCCACGGGCCCCGCGTTGGGGCTCGGATGCTTGCCCGCGTCCGCCCGCCAGGCCCGTACGGCCCCCCGGGCGTCCCCGCCGGCCGCCGCGGCCAGCAGCGCGGTGAGCCGGGCCCCTGGCCAGCCCGCCACGTCGTCGAGCCGGGCGGACGCCCACCCGAACCGCCGATGACGAGGGGACTTGTGCCCGACCATGGCGTCCAGCGTGTTGACGGCGCGGAACCCGAGGAGGCCGGGCACCCCGCCCAACGCCCCCCACACCAGTGCCCCGACCACGGCGTCCGAGGTGTTCTCGGCGACGGACTCGACCACGGCCCGCGCGATCCCGTCCGCGTCCAGTGCCTGGGGGTCCCGTCCGCACAGATGCGGCAGCCGCCGCCGCGCGGCCTCGACGTCCCCGGTCTCCAACGCCCGCCCTACGGCGCGCGCTTCCCGCGCGAGGGAGGTGCCCCCGACGACGGCCCAGGTGGCGGCGCCGGTCAGCGCGACGGACGCCGTACGGGAGGGTCGTGCCGCCGCCGCGGCCACCGCCCCCAGCGCCACGGCGCCTCCGGCGCACACCATGGTGTGCAGCGCGCCCCACCCGCGGTGGTCCCGCCACAGCACCCGCTCCACGGCGCCCGCGGCCCGTCCGAACACGGCGACGGGATGCCCCCGGCGGGGATCGCCGAGCAGCAGGTCACCGAGGAGTCCGGCGGTGGCGCCGTACGCGAAGACGCGATCGGCACGCACGCCCTCAGCCGATCGCGGGGTCGGGCAGGGGCCGGGTGCTGGGTCTCACATGGCAGCCGCGCATGGCGATATGTCCTCACTCAGGGTGTCCACGCCCTGGTTCGACGAGACCGACGACGAGAGTTCCTGGCTCCCGGGGAAGGTTCTTCCCCGGTGACAGTGGCGGGACCGCGCCGGACTCGCACCGGCTTCCTCTCCTGCCGTCGTGGATGGCCCCGGCAGTCCACCACGGCCCCGGAAGACCCGTCAACTTGCTGTTGACCTGCGGTGCAGCGGTGTGCTGAGCCCCACATCGCCGAAACGGCGCCAGTCGCCCGAAAGGGCGCTTTCCGTGCTCTTTCCCGGTGCCCCGACCCGGTGCCCCGCCCCGCTGGTGCTGTGCAGCACGGTGGCTGGGGTGCTCGCCGTCCTCGTCGCCACCGGGGCGGCCCTCTGGTGGGGCCCCAACCCCGGTCACCGGACGCCGTGAACGCGGAAGCGACCGAAGGCGACCGAAGGCGACGGAAGACGGCCGAAGGCGACGGAAGACGACCGAAGGCCACGCAAGACGACGAACCCCTTGCGTCGAGGTGACCGGCGCAAGGGGTTCGTCGGGGTGTCCCACCGGAGGGGCGGGACCGGTGTTCTTCCGGCCCCGGAACCGCGGGTGACCGCGGTCCGGGGGCAGCGGGATGGCCGTGGACTCAGGCCATGATCAGGTAGATGCCGTAGCCCACCGCCGCCACGCACGCCGCGAAGCAGGCGTACGCCGCTGTCGTGGCGAGGGCGGCCGAGCCGCCGGAGGCGGTCGCCGTCTCCCGCTTGGAGAGGCCGACGATCCCCAGGGTGAACAGGCCGACGAGGGCCACGGTGACCACGAGGCTGACTCCGAAGACGGAGCCGAGTGCTGCCCAGTCGATGTGCATGGTGGTGTCTTCCTAGGGACGCCGGCTCAGACGGCCGGTGTGGGGGCGGAGGGGCCGGCCGGGGTCTCGGCGGTGGCCGTCGCGGCCACGGGGGCCGGGATCGTCGCCGCGAGGTCCTCGGTCACGGTGCCGGTCGGCGGCGGGGTCACCGCGGCCATGGCCGTGGTCACCACGCCGGGGGGCTCCTCGGTGTCGTTCACGTTGGTGTGGTCGACCACCTCGCGGCGCGAGATCACCCAGATCGCGGCGCTGGAGGCGACGAGGAAGACCGCGACGACGGCCGTGCCCCAGGTGCCGTGGGACGTCACCCACTCGGCGAGCGCGGCGACGAGCGCCGCGGCCGGCAGGGTCAGACCCCACGCCACGAACATCCGGGTGGCGGTGGACCAGCGCACCACGCCGCCCTTGCGGCCCAGGCCCGCGCCCATGACCGCGCCGGAGACCGAGTGCGTGGTGGAGAGGGAGAAGCCCAGGTGCGAGGAGGCGAGGATGACCGTCGCCGCGCTGGTCTGGGCGGCGAAGCCCTGCTGCGGCTGGAGGTCGGTCAGGCCCTTGCCCATGGTGCGGATGATGCGCCAGCCGCCCAGGTAGGTGCCGAGGGCGATGGCCATGCCGGCGGAGACGATGACCCAGACCGGCGGGTCGGAGTCCGGCGCGAGAGCGCCGCCGGCGACCAGGGCCAGGGTGATGATGCCCATCGTCTTCTGGGCGTCGTTCGTGCCGTGGGCCAGCGAGACCAGACCGGCGGAGGCGATCTGACCGGCGCGGTAGCCCTTGCCGGCGGACTTCTCACTGGTGTGCTGCCCGAGCTTGTACGTCAACCGCGTGGCGAACATCGCCGCGATGCCGGCGACCAGCGGGGCCGCGACGGCGGGGATCAGCACCTTGGTGACGAGCACGTCCCCGTGCACGGCGCCCGTGCCGACCGAGGCGATCGTGGCACCGATCAGGCCGCCCATCAGGGCGTGCGAGGAACTGGAGGGGAGTCCCACCAGCCAGGTCAGCAGGTTCCAGAGGATGGCGCCCACGAGCGCCGCGAAGATGACCTCTGGCTGGATCCCGGACTCGTCGACGAGTCCCTTGGAGATGGTGTTGGCGACCTCGATGGAAAGGAACGCGCCGACAAGGTTGAGCACGGCGGACATGGCCACCGCGACCTTGGGCTTCATGGCGCCGGTCGAGATGGTGGTGGCCATCGCGTTGGCGGTGTCGTGGAAACCGTTCGTAAAATCGAACGCGAGCGCGGTGATCACCACGATCGCGAGGATCAGCGAGAAGTTTTCCATTTACCCGAGCTTCTTTTGGATGTCAGTGGCACATGGACCGTAGGCAACCTGGGTGAACGGAAGATGAACTGGGGAGTACCGGTGGGTGTAGCGATCGGGTTGCCGAGGTTCCGTTTGTGTCCACGAGGGCGCCCTCGGGCGGGCCGGCGGCCCGGGTTCCCCGATTGCCTCGCACCGAAACGGAGCACCGGCCTCCGACCGTGATCCGGCCCGGCGCCGGGCGAACTCCCCGGCGAACCTCCGCGTCCGGCCCTCGGGGGCGGGGGCGGATTCCGGTCACGCGGCCCGACCCGCCGCCCGCGGCCTCCCAGCCGGCCGGGCGCGGCTGTGTGACGTCCTCCACTTGTCGTGGGCGGCGGGTTGTATGCGATGGCGGTCGGCAGTGCCGGCAGGATCGGCCGTGAGCCGTGAGCCGTGAGCCGTGAGCCGTGAGCCGTGAGCCGTGAGCCGTGAGCCGTGAGCCGTGAGCCGTGAGCCGTGAGCCGTGAGCCGTGAGCCGTGAGCCGTGTGGCGCGTGCCGCGCGGCCCCGCGTCGTCGGCCGCCGCCCCGGTCCCGTCCGGGCGGCCCTCCTGGCAGGATCGCGGCATGGCTGAGCAGAGGTGGAACACGCGGGACCCGCGGGACGCGGGTGGGGACCGGCCGCGGACGGGGGGCGCCCCGCACCCGGAGGCTCCCGACGACATCGCGCGGGCCTGGGACGAGCTGGTCGCCACGGCCCGCCGGACGGTCGCCGACGGTCTGGTCGTCGGCACCTCCGGCAACGTCTCCGTACGCGTCGGCGACACCGTCCTGGTCACCCCGACCGGCGTCCCCTACGACCGCCTCACCCCCGACGACGTGACCGGCGTCGACCTCGCGGGCCGCCAGACCCTCGGAACCCTCCGGCCGACCAGCGAACTGCCCATGCACCTGGCGATCCACAGCACGACCGACGCCCGCGCCGTGGTCCACACCCACGCGGTCCACGCGACCGCCGTCTCGACCCTCGTCGACGAGCTGCCCCTGATCCACTACATGTCCGGCGCCCTCGGCGGACCGGTCCGCGTCGCCCCGTACGCGACCTACGGCACCCCCGAGCTGGCCGCCAACATGCTCGAAGCCCTGACGGGACGCACGGCCTGTCTGCTCCAGAACCACGGCACGATCGCCTACGGGCGGAGCCTCTCCCAGGCCTTCGACCGCACCGCCCAGCTGGAGTGGATGTGCAGGGTCTGGCTGACGGCCTCCTCGCTGCCCGGCCTGTCCCCGCACCTGCTGACCCCGGCCCAGCTGGCGGAGGCGGGGGAGCGGCTCCGGGGCTACGGCCAGCCGACGTAGCCGCCGGTCGGTGACCACCCGGCCGGTGGCTCCGAAAGCCCGCCCACTGGCCGGGGACGGAGCGGGCCAGGACACTGGACGCGTGCGTGCAGTGAGAGCAGCAGCCGCGGCCGTCGGGGTCGCGTTCGCGGCCGGGGCGGCCAGTGTCGCCGCCGGCCGACTGGCCAGCGACGCCGCGCTGAAGGCCACGTCGGGCAGACCGCTGCCCACCGAGCCCCGGCTGACCGTGCACTCCACAGCGGCCGGCCGGATCACCCTGACCAGGGCCTTCGCCTCGCAGCGCCCTGGCGTCTACGGCCTCACCGGTGCCGGTGCCGGTGCCGGTGCCGGTGGCGGTGCCCACGCCGTCGTCGGCTCGGTGGTGAGCGGCGTCCCGCACGCCCCCGACACCGTCGTGCGCCGTCTGGAACGCGTCAGCCGCGGCACCCTGGAGCCGGGCGACAAGGTGTGGTTCACCCCCAGCACCCACATCGGTGACCCGCGCACCGCCCTCGGCCTCGACCACACCGACGTCGAGGTGCCCGGCGAACTGGGCACCCTGCCCGCCTGGTTCGTGCCCGGCGTCCGCAGCACCTGGGTGATCACCGTGCACGGCCTGGGCACCACCCGCGAGCACCCCATGAACGTCATGGGGTTCCTGCACCGCCACGGCTTCCCGGTGCTCGACGTCGCCTACCGCGGCGACGCCGGCGCGCCCCGCGCCCCGGACGGCCTGAGCCACCTCGGCGAGACGGAGTGGCGCGACGTCGACGCGGCCATCCACCACGCCGTCCGGTTCGGCGCCGAGAAGGTCGTCCTGTACGGCTGGTCCACCGGCGCCACCATGGCGCTGCGCGCCGCCTCCCGCTCCGGGCTCCGCGACCGCGTCACCGGGCTCGTCCTGGACTCACCGGTCCTGGACTGGACGGCCGCCCTGCGCGCCCTCGCCACGGCCTGCCGCACCCCGGGCGTACTGCTGCCCCTCGCGGTCCGCGCCGCACAGGGCCGCACAGGGCTGGGCCGCACGGGGCTGGGCCGCACGGGGCTGGGCGGCGCGGCGGCGGTCGAGCCGGCGCGGATCCCGGTCCCGGCACTGATCTTCCACGGCCCGGACGACCTCGTCGCCCCCTGGGACGCCTCCCGCCGGCTCGCCGCCCACCACCCCGGCCTCATCACCCTGAGCACCGTGCGCCAGGCCCCCCACGGCGCCATGTGGAACGCCGACCCGGCGCACTACGAGGAGACCCTGCGCCGCTTCCTGACACCGCTGATGTAGCGGGGGAGGGGGAGAAGGGAGAGAGGCGGCAGAGGAGGAGAGCGAAGGCGGAGGGAGCCGAGCGGGCAGCTCTCCTCGCCCCCCTGACGCTCACCTGCCCCCGTACGCCAGCCTCACCCTCCGTTCGCCCGCCTGCCCCCGTACGCCCGCCTCGTCCCCCGTACGCCCGCCTCGCCTCGCCCCCCGAGCCCCCGCCTCACCGCACCCCGCGCCCCGTCCCCGCGCCCCCTCGCGAAGCCCGCCGGAGGGGACTCCGCAGACAGGTGCCCCACATTCCGTTTAGTGCCCGACGATGGCGCTCCCCACCGGTTTCACGCCCCCGGAGAGCTCGTGCGTTGGCCACTCCTGTCGCCCGCTGTGACATTCCGTTTGGGTTTTCGGACCGTCAACCGGAAGACTGCCCCCGTGACGTCCCGTAATCCGCGCGACTCCAGGCTCCGACTCGTCAGCCCGCGAACCCTGGCCGCCGCTCCCCGAGCAGCAGTGACCCAGCGCCGCCGACCCGCCCCCCGGCCCCCGGAGGGCACCCCACCGCCCGCGGAACTGGCCCGGATGGCCCGCACCGTCCTGGCGGACGCGGCCCGCGTCGCCCGCTGGGCCGACGCCGCCCTCCGCCCCGGCCGCGAGGGCGCCGGCTCCGACGGCAAGGGCACCCTCTCCGACCCGACCGCCGAACGAGCCGCCGCCGACCTCGGGCTGACCCCGGATCAGGTCCGCCACGACTGGGACACGGCACGCCTGGCCGGTCTCGTCGAGGTGCACGGCGACAGCGCCCGCCCCGGCTGGCGGCTGCGCGCCTGGCACCGCGACGACAGCGCCGTACTGCGCGGCTGGGTGGCCCTCTTCGACGCCTGGTCCCTCGCCCACCCCGAGCCCGGGGTCCGCGAGCCCGCCGCCGTCGCCGAGGTCGTCTCGGCGATGCCGCAGGTGCTGTCGTTCCTCCAGCTGTCAGCCGGGCCCGTTCCCGTGGAGCAGCTCCTCGACCTCCTCGAACAGCGCGTCACGGAGCTGCGCACCGAGCGCTGCGAGATCCCCTACGGCCCGCAGCCCGAGCCGGGTGCCGAACCCGCCGCGGAGACCGGTGCGGAGGACACCCCGCTCGCCCCGCTCCTCGACTGGGCCCTGCGGGCCATCGCCTCCGTCGGCGCCCTCACCTACGGCGACGGCCAGGCGACGCTCACCCCGCTCGGCAGCTGGGCGGTGTGGGTGAAGCTGGAGCAGATCTGCGTGGCCGCGCAGAGCCCCGCCGGGAACATCGAGGTCTCCGCCGAGGACATGCTCCGCGGCTGCGCCCAGCTCCGCCCGAACGCGGCCCGCGCCGAGTACCGCGCCTGGCTCGCCGCCCGCACGGTGGGCGCCGCCGTCACCGAGCTCATCGACGCCGCCCGCGGCGAGGACGCCCTCATCCGGGGCCTCGCCTTCGAGGCGCTGCGCGTGGTCGGCGCCCCCGCCGAGCCCGATGTGCGCACCGTCGTCGACGAGACACCGCTGCGGCCCTACGCCCTGCTCTGGCTCGCCGAGCACGACGGCGCCGACCCCGAGGACGCACACGAGGTGCTCACCCGCGAGGAGGCGACCTGGCTCTGGGTGGACACCGCGGCCGCCGTCGCCGACCACGGCGAGGCCCCGCTGCTCGTCCGGCACCTGGAGTCCGCCGTGCAGGCCACCGTCCCCGCGCTGCTCGACGAGGTCCGCGCGGTCGGTCACCCCCGCACCGTCCAGGTCCTGGTCGCCCTCGCCGCCGCGCACCCCGACCCGGCGCTCGCCAAGGCCGTCCGCCGCGCCGCCTTCCAGGTGCACACCGGACGCAGCTGAGCCGAGGCCGGACCCCGCGGGCCGGGCGGGGTGTCAGCCGCCCAGCTCGGGGGCGTACGTGCCGAAGCTCCACACGTTGCCCTCGATGTCCCGGGCCATGTAGTCCCGTGAGCCGTAGTCCTGGTCCGTCGGGGGCATCAGGATCTCCACCCCGTGCTCCACGGCCCGGCGGTGGTGGGCGTCCACGTCGTCCACCACGACGTACACCCCGGCGGGGCCCGCGCCCTTCATCGCCGTGTCGAAGGCGCTGCCGGTGCCCCGGGAGCCCAGCATCACCACACCGTCGCCCTGCGCCAGCTCGGCGTGGTGGACCGTGCCGTCCTCGCCCTCGTACACCGACAGCTCGGTGAAGCCCAGCCCCGCCGTGAGCTGCGCGACGGCTGCCTTCGCGTCCGCGTACAGCAGTGTCGGACAGATGCTGGGACGTCCCTCGCCCTTGCCCGTCATACCGATCACGACCTCTCTGTCGCCCGGAACGCACACCGCTGACCAGTTTCGCACCCGGCACCGACAACGCCCCGCCGTGCGGTGACCGAGACCACCCGATCCCTCGGGACGCGGGCGGAAAACCGCTTGCCGCCCCCCGTTAGAATCGGCCCATGGCCATTCTCCTCGCGCATTAGACGGCGGGAACGTCCTCAGCCGCCCACCCGCCACCCCAAGTCCGCCCTGGAGTCTGTCCGTGATCTCCGCCTCCGGTATCGAGCTGCGCGCCGGTGCCCGCGTCCTCATCGAGTCCGCCACCTTCCGCGTCGCCAAGGGCGACCGCATCGGGCTGGTCGGCCGCAACGGCGCCGGCAAGACCACCCTCACCAAGGTCCTCGCCGGTGACGGCATCCCCGCCGCCGGCACCGTCACCCGCTCCGGCGAGGTCGGCTACCTCCCGCAGGACCCCCGCACCGGCGACCTCGACATCCTGGCCCGCGACCGCATCCTGTCCGCCCGCGGCCTCGACGTCCTCATCCGCAAGATGCGCGACAACGAGCAGCGCATCGCCAGCGGCAAGGGCTCCACCCGGGAGAAGGCCCTCAAGCAGTACGAGCGCCAGGAGACGGAGTTCCTCACCAAGGGCGGGTACGCCGCCGAGGCCGAGGCCGCCACCATCGCCGCCGCGCTCAACCTGCCCGACCGGGTGCTGGGCCAGCCCCTGCACACCCTCTCCGGCGGTCAGCGCCGCCGTATCGAGCTGGCCCGCATCCTGTTCTCCGACGCGGACACCCTGCTGCTCGACGAGCCGACCAACCACCTCGACGCCGACTCGATCGTCTGGCTGCGGGACTACCTCAAGAGCTACCGCGGCGGCTTCATCGTCATCAGCCACGACGTCGACCTGGTCGAGACCGTCGTGAACAAGGTGTTCTACCTGGACGCCAACCGCGCCCAGATCGACGTCTACAACATGGGCTGGAAGCTCTACCAGCAGCAGCGCGAGGCCGACGAGAAGCGCCGCAAGCGCGAACGCGCCAACGCCGAGAAGAAGGCCGCCGCGCTCAACGCGCAGGCCGACAAGATGCGCGCCAAGGCCACCAAGACCGTCGCCGCGCAGAACATGGCGCGGCGCGCCGACAAGCTGCTCGCCGGTCTGGAGGCGGTCCGCCAGAGCGACAAGGTCGCCAAGCTCCGCTTCCCCGAGCCCGCGCCCTGCGGCAGGACGCCGCTCACCGCCGAGGGCCTGTCGAAGTCGTACGGCTCGCTGGAGATCTTCACCGATGTCGACCTCGCCATCGACAAGGGCTCCCGCGTCGTCATCCTCGGCCTGAACGGCGCCGGCAAGACGACACTGCTGCGGCTGCTCGGGGGCGTCGAGAAGCCCGACACCGGCAAGGTCGTCGAGGGCCACGGCCTCAAGCTCGGGTACTACGCCCAGGAGCACGAGACCCTCGACCCGGACCGCACGGTCCTGGAGAACATGCGCTCCGCCGCCCCCGACATGGACCTCGTCGAGGTCCGCAAGGTGCTCGGCTCGTTCCTGTTCTCCGGCGACGACGTCGACAAGCCCGCCGGTGTCCTCTCCGGCGGCGAGAAGACCCGGCTCGCCCTCGCCACGCTGGTGGTGTCGTCCGCGAACGTCCTCCTGCTCGACGAGCCCACCAACAACCTCGACCCGGCCAGCCGCGAGGAGATCCTCGGCGCGCTGCGCACCTACAAGGGCGCCGTCGTCCTCGTCACCCACGACGAGGGCGCGGTGGAGGCGCTCCAGCCGGAGCGGATCATCCTCCTGCCGGACGGTGTCGAGGACCTGTGGGGCGCCGACTACGCCGACCTGGTGGCACTCGCCTGACCGGCCGACGGCGCCGAAGGACGGGCCGAACCCTTGATCAACGGGTGATGGATCATTCGGCCCACTCGTGATCCACCATCTGTGTGAGATCTCCTCGTACCGAGGTGTGTCGTACACGAATTTCGCGGCCGAGCCCCGCTGTGCGCAGGGCTCGGCCGTCGCGCGTCTCTGACCTGCCGCTTCGTGAATCCACTCGTTCGGCCGTACGGACAAGCCAGTGCGGAACGACGGGTTCCGGTCGTGGGGACGGACTCCGGTCGTCACAAGCTTGTCCCACGGACCTTGCCGAATGGGTGGCCATCACGCCCCGGAGGGGTGATCATGAGGAGACCAGAGCGCACTTCCCATGAGGAGGACCGGGTGGCCGAGACTCTGAAGAAGGGCAGCCGGGTGACCGGCGCCGCGCGCGACAAGCTCGCGGCAGACCTGAAGAAGAAATACGACTCCGGTGCGAGCATTCGGGCGCTGGCCGAGGAAACCGGCCGCTCGTATGGCTTCGTGCACCGGATGCTCAGCGAGTCGGGCGTCACGCTTCGAGGGCGTGGCGGTGCGACGCGCGGCAAGAAGGCCGCGTCGGCCTGACGCCGGGCGGCCCATCGGCTTCGATGGTGGCCACCCGGTCGGTCGTCTGATCGGCCGGGTGGTTACTGTGCAGTCACTTAGCTCTGCTCTGCTGACCGCACCCATCGGAGGCGCCCCATGGCTTCGCTCGAACCGCTGCTCGACAAGGACGGCGTACGGCTCACCGTCGACGATGCGATCGCCACGGTGACCCTGACCAACCCGGCCAAGCGCAACGCGCAGAGCCCCGCTCTGTGGCGGGCGCTCGCCGAGGCCGGGCGGTCGGTGCCGGGCTCCGTCCGGGTCGTCGTGCTGCGTGCCGAGGGCAAGTCGTTCTCCGCCGGCCTCAACCGGCAGATGTTCACGCCCGAGGGCATCGAGGGCGAACCGTCGTTCATCGACCTCGCACGTCGTGACGACGACGCACTCGACGCGACCATCGCCGCATACCAGGAGGCGTTCACCTGGTGGCGGCGGAACGACATCGTGTCCGTCGCCGCCGTGCAAGGGCATGCCGTCGGCGCGGGTTTCCAGCTCGCGCTCGCCTGTGACCTGCGCGTCGTCGCCGACGACGTGCAGTTCGCCATGCTCGAGACGAGCCTCGGTCTCGTGCCCGACCTCACCGGCACCCATCCCCTCGTGAGCCTCGTCGGCTACGGCCGCGCCCTGGAGATCTGCCTCACCGGGCGCTTCGTCCAGGCCGAGGAGGCCCAGCGCATCGGCCTGGCCAACCTCGCCGTGCCCGCCGGCCAACTGGACGACGCGGTACGCGACCTCGTCGCCGCGCTCGTGGCCGCGCCGCGCGACGCGGTCGTCGAGACCAAGGCGCTGCTGCGCGGCGCCGGTGGCCGGGACTACGAGCAGCAGCGCGCCGCGGAGCGGGCCGCCCAGGCCCGCCGCCTGCGGGACCTCGCCGGTATCGCGGAGTGACGAACGGCGGCACACCCCCGAGACTGCTGCCGCCTCGGTCGAGGGGAGAGCGGCTCACTCGACCGCGGTGACGAGGACCGCCACCGACGGGTGGTCGGGGAGTGCCGCGCCCACCGCCGCACGGACGTCACGAGCGACGTCCACGGCGCGTCTGCTCTCCGCCACCGCCAGTTCGACGCGGACATGACGGCGGGGTAGCGCGGGCCCGACACCGATCCCGGTGCCGATGTGGACCGCGCGCCCCGGACCGCCGAGAGCGCCGGTCAGACGGCTCACCCCGGCGACGCCCAGGGCGGCGGCGGTCACCTGTGACTCCTCGCCCTCACCCGCATCCGGCCGGGCGGGGGCGTGGTCCACGGGCGGCCCGGCCGTTCCGGGCGCATCCCGCGGGGGCCGGCCGTCGGGCTCGTCGGGCCCCAGCAGGTCCGTCATCCGCAGATCGATCTCCGCCACCGCGAGACCCAGCCGGTCCGCCGCGGCCTCGGCGAGACCGGCCCGCAGCCGGGCCGCCGTCGCGGGGAACGGCTCGACCGGCGCCACCGTCGAGGCGCGGAAGTCCGCGGTGACCCGCAGGGGGCCCGGCGGCAGGGCGCTCGGCGGAGCGGGAACGGCCGGAGCCCGCGCACCCGCCGTCGAGGCGAGCCCGATCCGCAGGGTCCCGATGCGCACCCCGCGCATCGCGGCCGTCGCGCGCCGGAGCACCGCCTCGGCCGCCGACTCCGTGATCCACGCGCCGTCGTGCGGGCCGCCCAGGGGGAGCACCCGGCCGAGGCCCAGTTGCTGTCGTACCGCGTTGGTCCAGCCGTCAGCCGTCATTCCTCCAGACTGCCGCATCCCGCACGCATGATGCGGTAACTCGACTTAATGTGGGCAAAGGGGGACAACCGGAAGGAACGTGCGCCATGAGTGAGATGACGGAGCGGAACCGGACGGACGGCCCCGACACCACCAAGGACGTGGCACCCGGGCAGACCGGTGGCCGCAAGGCCGTCCGGCGTGGCGGCGGCGATCCTGCGACCCGGGGACGCACGACCATCGCCGACGGCGTGGTCGAGAAGATCGCCGGGCTCGCGGCACGCGACGTGCTCGGTGTGCACACCATGGGCAGCGGGCTGTCCCGGACCTTCGGCGCCATGCGCGACCGGGTGCCCGGCGGCTCGAAGGCCGTCACCCGGGGTGTGAACGCCGAGGTCGGCGAGGTGCAGACCGCCCTGGACCTGGAGATCGTCGTCGACTACGGCGTGTCCATCTCCGACGTCACCCACGCCGTGCGCGAGAACGTCATCGCCGCCGTCGAGCGGATGACGGGCCTGGAGGTCGTCGAGGTCAACATCGCCGTCAGCGACGTGAAGCTGCCGGAGGACGAGGAGGAGGAGCCGGAGACCCGGCTGCAGTGACAGGAGCGCTCGATCCCCCTGAGGAGCACAGCATGAGTCTGGCCGTGATCGGCATGATCGCCGGGATGGCGCTGGGCTTCGCCGGATACTTCGGCGGATTCGGTGCCTTCCTGCTGGTGGCGGCGCTGGGCGCCGTCGGTTTCTTCGTCGGCCGGTTCCTGGAGGGGGACCTGCACTTCGACGACCTCTTCCGTCCCCGTGACGAACGACGCCGATGACCGTCGCCCACAGTGACCGTGGCACGCAGGCGCGGTCCGTCGCGCCCGGAGACCGCGGCGCGACCCGTATCGCCGACCGCGTCGTCGCGAAGATCGCGGGCCAGGCGGCGCGCGAGGCCCTGGGCGCACCATTGCCGGACTCCGCGCCCCCGAACGCGACGGTCGTCGTCCACCGCGACACCGCGCGTGTCCGCGTCGCCGTCGAACTCCCTTACCCCTCCGACATCGGTGGCCAATGCGCTGCGGTGCGTCGCCGCGTCATGGAGCGGGTAGGGACGTTGGCGGGAATGCACGTGTCGGACGTGGCCGTCCAGGTCGAACGGCTGCTCCTGACGCACGCACGCGACGTGGCACAGGGGAGGACGCGATGAGCGAGCCCCAGCGCTCCGAAGGCAGCACGCAACGCCTGCCCGTCATCGAGAAGACCGACGAGACGCTCCCCGGCAAGGGACCGGGCGGGCCGGGCGGGCCGGACCGGTCCGCGTCGGCCGCCGCCTACGACCCGCCGCCCGCCGTCGAGGACGGGCACGGGGCCGAGCGGCGCTTCTGGTCCGCGCGCCGCGTCCCCGCCGGCGTCCTCGCCCTGCTGCTCCTCGCGGGCGCGGGCCTCCTCCTGTACGACATCGTCGCCGTCCGCGCCGACCGGCCCGCCATGGCCTGGCGCCGCTCCCTGGCCCGGGAACTCGCCCAGCGCCCCCTCGACGACGTCTGGGTGCTGACCGGCGCCGGCATCGCCGCCGCCCTCGGTCTCTGGCTCCTCGTGCTGGCCGCCACCCCCGGGCTGCGGGACGTGCTGCCGATGCGCCGCCTCCACCCCGACGTCCGGGCGGGCCTACACCGGGCCGCCGCCGCACTGGTGCTGCGCGACCGGGCGATGGAGGTGTCCGGCGTGCAGTCCGTACGGGTCCGCGTCGGCCGGAAGAAGGTCGACGCCCGCGCGGTGTCCCACTTCCGCGAACTCGACGAGGTCCGGGCCGACCTCGACGCCACGCTCACCGACGGGATCCGGCGCCTGGGCCTCGCGCGGCCGCCCGCCCTGTCCGTGCGCGTACGGCGGCCCGGCCGGAAGGAGTGACGTTCATGCTGCGGATCGTGAACAGGGTGCTGCTCGGGCTCGTCGGCCTGGTGCTCCTCGTGCTCGGCGGCGCCGTGCTCGCCGTGGGGCTCGGCCTCGAGCCGCCCTCCTGGTGGATCCACGACGGGCGGCACGACGTGCTGCTCAGCCAGGCCGAACGCACCCGCTGGCGCGACGACGGCTGGTGGTGGCCCACCGTCATCGCCGTGCTCGCCGTGCTGGTGCTGCTCGCCCTGTGGTGGCTGACCGCCGTGCTGCGCCGGCACCGGCTCAGCGAGGTCCTCGTCGACACCGGCGACGGCGAGGGAGCGCTGCTGCGGGGCCGCGCCCTGGAGGGCGTCCTGACCGCGGAGGCCGCCGGGCTGGACGGCGTCGACCGGGCCTACGCCCGGCTCATCGGCCGCCGCAACGCCCCCGAGGCCCGGCTCCGCGTCCGCCTCCAGCCCCACGCGCACCCCGCCGACACCCTGCACCGCCTCACCGCCGAGGCCGTGGCCCACGCCAGGGACTCGGCGGGCCTGGCGGCGCTGCCGGCGGAGGTCGGACTGCGCGGGGTCAGACACCGCGCGGAACGCGTGACCTGACCAGGCACCCGTCGGGGGTCAGAAGCCGTGGCGCATCCCGCCGTCCACCGGCAGCATGAGGCCCGTGAGATAGGACGCGGCCGGGGACAGCAGGAACGCCGCCGTCCGCCCGAACTCCTCCGGCCTGCCGTACCGCCGCAGCGGGATCCGCGACTCGTGCGCGGCGCGTGTGGCCTCCGGGTCGGCCGACATCCCGTCCAGCTCCCGCACCCGGTCGGTGTCGATGCGGGCCGGCAGCAGACCCACGACCCGGATCCCGCGCGGCCCCAGCTCGTCGGAGAGCGACTTGGCGAACCCGGCCAGACCGGGCCGCAGGCCGTTGGAGATCGTCAGACCGGGGATCGGCTCGTGCACCGACCCGGACAGCACGAACCCGATGACACCGCCCTCGCCCAGCTCCGCGGCGGCGGCCCGCGCCAGCCGGACCGCGCCCAGGAACACCGACTCGAACGCCGCGGTCCACTGCTCGTCCGTGGTGTCCGCGACGAACCCGGGCGCGGGCCCGCCCACGCTGACGAGCACGCCGTCGAACCGCCCGAACCGCTCGCGGGCGACGGCGATGAGACGGCCGGCGGTCTCCGGGTCGGCGTTGTCGGCGGCCACCCCCACCGCGTTCGGCCCGAGCGCGGCCGCCGCCTCGGCCACGCTCTCCTCCTCCCGGCCGGTCACGACCACCTTCGCGCCGTCGGCGACGAGTTCCCGCGCCGCCGCGTTGCCCAGCCCGCGGGTGGCGCCGGTGACGATGTAGACACGGTCCTTCAGCCCAAGATCCATGGCCCTATCCTGCCTCGTCGCCGTCGAACAGGGCGAGGGCGGTCCCCACCAGACCGACATGGCTGAACGCCTGCGGGAAGTTCCCCAGCTGCCGCCCCGCGACCGGGTCGTACTCCTCGGCGAGCAGCCCCACGTCGTTGGTCAGTTCCAGCAGCCGTTCGAACAGTTCGCGGGCCTCCTTCGTGCGGCCCGTCAGATGCAGGGCGTCGGCGAGCCAGAACGAACACACGAGGAACGTGCCCTCGCTGCCCGGCAGCCCGTCCACGGACTCGGTCGAGGAGAGGCGGTCGGCGCTGTAGCGGCGCACGAACCCGTCGTGGCTCAGTTCCTCACGGATCGCGTCGACGGTGCCGACGACCCGGGGGTCGTCCGGCGGCAGGAAGCCCGTCCGGGGGATGAGCAGCAGCGACGCGTCGAGTTCGCGGGAGCCGTACGACTGGGTGAACGTGTTGCGTTCGGCGTCGTAGCCGCGGTCGCAGACCTCGCGGTGGATCTCGTCCCGCAGTGCGCGCCAGCCGTCGAGGTCGCCGGACAGCTCGGGTTCGTCCTCCAGGGTGCGCACAGCCCGGTCGGCCGCGGCCCAGGACATCACCTTCGAGTGGGTGAAGTGCCGGCGCGGCCCCCGCACCTCCCACAGCCCCTCGTCGGGCTCCCGCCACACCGACCGCAGGTACTCCATCAGGGTGCGCTGCAACCGCCACGTCTGGGGCTTCGTGGGCAGGCCCGCGCTCCGGGCCAGGGACAGGGAGTCCATGACCTCGCCGTACACGTCGAGCTGTCTCTGCCGTATGGCGTCGTTGCCGATGCGGACGGGGCGGGAGTTCTCGTAGCCGGCCAGCCACGGCAGTTCGTACTCGGGCAGCCGCCGCTCACCGGCCAGGCCGTACATGATCCGCAGGTCCGCGGGGTCGCCGGCGACCGCCCGCAGCAGCCAGTCACGCCACGCCTCGGCCTCCTGCTGGTACCCGCAGGCGAGCAGGGCGCCGAGGGTGAGGGTGGAGTCGCGCAGCCAGCAGTGGCGGTAGTCCCAGTTGCGCACCCCGCCGAGTTCCTCGGGGAGCGAGGTGGTGGCGGCCGCGACGATCCCGCCGGTGGGTTCGTAGGTGAGGGCCTTGAGGGTGATCAGGGAGCGGACCACCTCGTCGCGGTACGGCCCGTCGTACCGGCAGTGCGCCGCCCAGGCCCGCCAGTCGTGCACGCTCGTGCGCAGCGAGTCGTACGGGTCGACCAGGCGGGGGCGCGGCTCGTGCGAGGGGTGCCAGGTGAGGACGAACGCGATCTTCTCGCCCGGCTCCACGGTGAACTCGGCGTAGGTGGCGCGGTCCTCGCTCCAGGTGCGCACCTCGGGCTCGCTGCGCAGCCAGACCGCGTCCGGGCCCGCGACCGCGACCCGGTGGCCGTCCGACCGGCGCATCCAGGGGACGGCCGAGCCGTAGTCGAAGCGGAGGCGGATCGTGGAGCGGACGGTCACCCGGCCCGCCAGGCCCTCGACGACGCGGACGACGTCGGGGGCACGGTCGCGCTGCGGCATCAGGTCGGTCACGCGGACCGCGCCGTCGTCCGTCTCCCACTCGGTGTCCAGGACCAGTGTGTCCTTGCGGTACGCGCGCCGGGTACAGGTCCCGGCGCCGGCCGGCGCGATCCGCCAGTGCCCGTTCTCCTCGGTGCCCAGCAGCGCGGCGAAGCAGGCCGCCGAGTCGAACCGGGGCAGACACAGCCAGTCGATCGAGCCCCGGTTGCTCACCAGGGCGGCCGTCTGGTGGTCACCTATCAGCGCGTAATCCTCTATTCGGGGGTGCACGGATGTCGGGTTCCCTGAGCCGGGGATGATCAGTCCCCCGGAAAGCGGAGCGCCGGGCACCCGGCGGTGTCGCCGGCCCCTCCGGTCAGCCCGGTCCGGTGCCCGCCGTCGTGCCGCCCACCCCCGAGAAGATCACGCCGGGGCTCGACGGGGTCTGGTTGAGGACCCAGAGGCCGATCAGGATGGCCAGCGCGAACACCACCATCATGAGTACGGCCAGGACGAGCCGGCGGCGTCGCTCGCGGCGCAGCCAGTCGCCGCGCGCCGTGCGGTAGGCGTCGGGGGCCGCGTGCACGCCGCCCGCGAGCGCGGCGAGCGCCTCCTCCAGCTCCCGCTCGGTGCGGTCCCGGCCGGTGTCGTTGCCGGTGGTGTCGTTCATCGCCGGGCCTCCATCGCCTGGGTCGGGGCGGCGAGGCCGCGCGCGGTGTGGGTCTTGACGGAGCCGCAGGAGATCCCCATCGCGGCGGCGATCTCGCTCTCCTTCAGCCCACCGGATCGCCGTACTGGCCCGGCGTCTGCCCGCCGCCGTCTCGCAACGCCGGATCGCCGACCGCCCGGCCGACCGCGACGCCCTCGTCCTGCGGGCCTTCGTCGAGGCGGACCGGGCGCCGGCCGACGACCACGCCGCCGTCCGGGGCGCCGAACGCCTCTGCCTCCGCGCCACCGAGGCGTGCCCCGAGGACCCCGCCCCCTGGCTGGCCCTGCTGTCCCTGACGCACTCCTGCGCCGTACCGGTCAGGGACGCGGTGCCCGTGTGGACGGAGGCGGTCAACCGGGCCCCGTGGCTGCGCACGTCCCACCACCGGCTGCTGCGCTACCTCTCCCCGCGCGGGCACGGCACCGTCCCCGACATGATGGACTTCGCCTGGCAGGCCGCCGTCCGCGCCCCGCACGGCTCGCCGCTCGCCCTTCTCCCCCTCGCCGCCCGCGTGGAACCCATGGCCCACCGCCGCGGGGAGACACCGATCGAGGCGCTGGGAGCGGGCGGCAACTGGAACGAGCCGCGGGCGGTCCGCGAGTTCGACCTGGCGCTGCGGGGCTGGTTCGACGTCGGTACCCCGCCCCACGCGGAGGCCGTCACCGACCTCAACGTCCTGGCCTTCGCGCTGACCCGTGCCCACCGCCCCGACGAGGCCGCCCCCGTCCTCCGCCGCCTGGGCCGCCACATGACCCCCCACCCCTGGAGCCTGCTGCCCGAGCCGGAGCGAACGTTCACGTACTGGCGGGACAGGGCGACGGCGCGATGACGCGGCGGTCAGGCCGGGGAGGAGGTCGTCTCCTTCTCCTCGGCGTCCGCCTGCCCGGCGGCTGAGGTGGCCGTGGCCGCCGCACGGTCGCGGCGTTCGCGGCGGGCGAGGATGACGTAGCCGACGGGCACGGCCGCGGCGAACAGCCACCACTGGAGGGCGTACGCGTAGTTCAGCGCGGCGTTCTCGTCGCCAGGGCTGCCGAGGGGTTCCGGGGTGTCGCCCTTCGGCTCGGGCGCCGTCTGGGCGACGTAGCCGCCGAGCACCGGGGCGTCGAGGCGCTTCGCCTCCTGCCCGCTGTTGATCAGCATGATCTGCCGGTCGGGCAGCCCTTGGAGGTCCTTGATCCCGCTGGCCTCGGTCGTCTCGTCGGGCATCAGCCGCCCGGTGACGGTGATGTCACCGGCGGGCGGCGCGGGGATCTTCGGGAACGCGGTCTGGCTGGGCCCGTCCGCGGGGATCCAGCCGCGGTTGACGAGCAGCACCTTCCCGTCGTCGAGGACGAACGGCGTCAGGACGTGGAAGCCGACCTCGTCGTCGGCGTTGGTGCGGCGGCGGACGACGACCTCGTCGTCGGTGTCGAACCGGCCCTGCGCGGTCACGGTGCGGTAGCGCTCGGCGCTGGTGACCGTGTGCCCGGGGGACGTCAGCCGCTCCACGGGCACCGGCTTCGCGGCCAGCGCGTCGGCGACGAGCTGGTTCCGCGCGGAGCGCTCCTCGTACCGATGCATCTGCCAGAAGCCCAGCCTGACCATCGTCGGGATCAGGACGAGCGCGAGCAGCGTGAGGATCACCCACTGCCGGGACAACAGGAAGCGGTACACCCACTGACCGTACCTCGCACGGTCCGGCCCCCGACGGGAGGGTCCCGCCGGGGGCCGGCAGCTGCCTTCGGTGCGACGGCGGGTCGGCCCGGCTGCACACGGGGCGGGCTCAGACCTTGTCGACGATCCCGGCCCTCCCCTCGGCGCGCGCGCAATGGGCGCCGCAGTACCAGTGGCCCTCGACCTCGACGCCCTGGCCGATGATCTGCACCCGGCAGTGCTCGCAGATCGGGGCCATCCGGTGGATCGCGCAGGCGAAACAGTCGAAGACGTGCACCGCGCCCTGCGCGTGCACCTCGAACGTCATGCCGTAGTCGTTTCCGCAGACTTCGCAACGTGCCATGCGCCACAGGGTGCGGCGCCGACGCGGCACGGGCGAGCGGACGGCGGGCGAGTCGCCCGCCAATCACCCGTACGCCCGTCTCACTCCTCGGCGGCGGGCTCCACGTCCCGCAGCAGCTGCCCGAACGCCGCCTCGTCGATCACGGGCGTCCCGTACTGCCGTGCCTTGACCGTCTTGGACGTGCCCGAGTCCGGGTCGTTGGTGACGAGCAGACTCGTCACCCGCGACAGGCTCGTCGCCACGTGCAGCCCCGCCTCCACCGCGCGGTCCTCCAGCAGCTCCCGCTCGACCGAGGTGTCGCCCGAGAACGCCACCCGCATGCCCTGCTTGAGTGGTTTGCCCTCTTCGTACCGGCCGGGGTTGGGGTACGGGCACGGGGGCCGCTTGCGCGACGGGCGCCAACTGCCCGCCCGGTAGCCGCCGGAGGAGGAGTGGCCGCCGGACGCCTGCCGCCCGATCGTCGGCGAGGCCGACCACTCGGTCAGCGGTCGGCACTCCAGCAGCGGCAACCGCACGCCCCGGCTCGCGGCGGCGTGCAGACTCGGCCGGAACGCCTCCGCCAGCACCCGCGCGTCGTCCAACGCGTGGTGGGCGCGCTGCTGGACGACGCCGAAGTGCGCCGCGAGCGACTCCAGCTTGTGGTTGGGCAGCGGCAGTCCCAGCTCCTTCGACAGCGCGATCGTGCACAGCCGCTGGCGCACCGGCGCCTCGGTCTGCGCGCGCGCGTACTCCCGCGCGAGCATCGACCAGTCGAACACCGCGTTGTGCGCGACGAGTACACGGTCCGCGAGCCGCGCGGACAACTCCCCGGCGATCTCCCGGAACAGCGGCGCCCCTTCGAGCACGTCGCTCGTCAGCCCGTGGATCCACACCGGTCCGGGGTCCCGTTCCGGATTGACCAGGGTGTACCAGTGGTCCTCGACCTCGCCGCGCGCGTCCAGTCTGTACACAGCCGCGGAGATTATCCGGTCGTCCCGGGCCAGCCCGGTCGTCTCCACGTCAACAACCGCGTATCCCTGCGGATACGCGACCGGCCAGGGAGCTTGCGACGCCGCGGTCGAAAGGTCATCAAGCATGGTCCCTGAGGATACGGGCCACGACTGACAGCTCGTTACTCGACGGTGGGACGGTCCGCGGGGAGGAGGGGGAGGAGAGGGAGGAGAGGCCGGCGCCGCGGAGGCCGCAGTGGTGCGGTACGAGCCGTGCGGCACGAGCCGCGCGAGAGCCGGTGGTTGGTGGGTGCCCCGAGGAAGTCCCGCTCCTGGCGCTCCCCGCACGAAGGGGGCAGCGTCTCCCTTTTCCCGGGGCCGCACCTGACCGTGCCCGCCGGATTGGCGGAGGGCGCCAAGAAGCAAGCGCGTACCACCGGGAATACTTGTCAGTAACAACGTCTAGCCCCAGCTCACCAGCGGTTCTACGGTGCCCTCATGCCGAACCTGCCCGATGTCGTGCTGTGGTCGATACCCGCGTTCGTGCTGCTCACCGTGATCGAGGTGATCAGCTACCGCCTCCATCCGGACGAGGACGCCGCCGGGTACGAGGCGAAGGACGCCGCGACGAGCGTCGGCATGGGACTCGGAAGTCTCGTGTTCGACTTCCTGTGGAAGATCCCGATCGTCGCCCTCTACACGGCGGTCCACGAGCTGACCCCGCTGCGCGTGCCCGTCCTGTGGTGGACGGTCCCGTTGATGCTGCTCGCCCAGGACTTCTTCTACTACTGGTCGCACCGGGGCCACCACGTCGTGCGGATCCTGTGGGCCTGCCACGTGGTGCACCACTCCAGCCGCAAGTTCAACCTCACCACCGCGCTGCGGCAGCCCTGGACCACCTGGACCGTGTGGCCCTTCTACGTCCCGCTCGTCGCCCTGGGCGTGCACCCGGCGGCGCTCGCGTTCTGCTCGTCGGCCAACCTCGTGTACCAGTTCTGGATCCACACCGAGCGGATCGGCAAGCTGCACCCGGCGTTCGAGTTCGTGTTCAACACGCCGTCGCACCACCGGGTCCACCACGCCTCCCAGGGCGGCTACCTCGACCGCAACTTCGGCGGCATCCTCATCGTCTGGGACCGGCTGTTCGGTTCCTTCGTCGCGGAGACCGAGCGGCCCGTCTACGGCCTGACCAAGAACATCGCGACCTACAACCCGCTGCGGGTCGCCACCCACGAGTACGTCGCCATCGCCAGGGACCTGAGGGCGGCGAAGAGTTGGACCGAGCGGGCCGGGCGGGTCTTCCGCGGGCCCGGCTGGGGGCCGGCGGCGCGGCGCGCGTCCGTCGAGGAGAAGCCTGCGGTCACGGAGACCACCGCGTGAGGGGGCCGGGCGGACGGACCGCCCTCGTCGCCCTCGGGCTCGCCACCGCCGTCGACCTCGGCTCCCTCGCCGCCGGGTTCACCCCCGGGCACGTCGTCGCCAAGCCGCTGCTGATGCCGTCGCTCGCCGCGTACGTCCACGCGCGCGGCGGCCCGCGGCTGCTGATCGCCGCCCTCCTCTGCGGCTGGGGCGGGGACGTCCTCCTCCTCTCCGACGCCGATCCGGCCTTCCCCGCCGGGATGGGCTGCTTCGCCGCCGGACACGTCTGCTACCTCGTGCTCTTCGGCAGACGGACACGGCGGACGGGCATCGCGCACGACACCCTGGACGCCGGCGCGCGCCCGGCGGGGGAGAGCAGGGCACGCAAGCGTGCCCTGCTGCTGCCCGCCGCCTACGCGCTCGCCCTCGTCGTCGCGGTGGCGAGCCTGTGGCCCGGCCTGCCGGCCGACCTGCGGTTGCCGGTCGCCGGGTACAGCGCGCTGCTGACCGCGATGGCGTGCTCCGCCGCCCGGCTGGGTGCCGTCGCCGGCGCCGGGGGTGCGCTCTTCGTGCTGTCGGACATGCTCATCGCCACCGGGGTCGCCCAGTGGCCGCAACTCCCGCGCCCCGACCTGTGGATCATGCTCACCTACATCGCCGCCCAGTACCTGCTCGCCCGGGGCGTCCTGCGGACCCTGGAGGCCGGAACGCCCGCACCCACCGGCGGCCCGGTCCCCGCGACGTCCTGAACGACGCGGGGACCGGGCCGCCGGACCGCACCCGTCGTCGGCCGACGCAGGAACACGCCTGCCGCCGCCCGCCCCCGGAACTCACCAGCGGATCGGCACCGGTAGCGCGGTGAGCAGGCCGGAGACCGCCACGACCGCACCCAGGACCACCAGTTCCGCGCGGGCGGGGGCGCAGGCGTCCAGCGGGTCGGCCACGTGGCGCAGCCGCAGCCGGGCCCGCAGGGCGAGCACGGCGACGGCGGCCATCAGGAGCACCTTGGCGAGCAGGACCCGCCCGTACGCCGTCTCCGCCAGCTGGTCGAGGACCGTGCCCGGCGGCATCCGCCGGAGCGTGCTCCACGACCCGGTGACGGTCACGGCGGCCAGCAGGACGGCTGCCACGCGCGCGTACAGGCCCAGCAGCGCCGCCCCCGCGCCCGGCGCCGCACGCCACGGGCGCGCGGCAAGGGTGCGCAGGACGGACAGCAGTCCGCCCACCCACAGGGCCGCGCACAGCAGATGGACGAACGTCAGGGCCGTGCCGACGAGCGGGCCGTCCTCGACGGTGGGGTGCGCCCGCAACGCCTCCGCGACGACGACCGCCGTCAGCGGCACCACCTGGGTGAGCGGACGGCGGGACAGGGCGCACAGGGCCGCCGCCGCGAACGCGTTGACCTCCAGCAGGGCGATCCGCCCGTCCCGCGTCGCGTAGAGGCCGCCCACGTCGATGTCGGCGGGGGAGTCCGGCACGAGGTTGCCGGTCGCCACCACCGAGGCCAGCCCCAGCGCGGCCACACAACCGACGGCCGCCGCCCCCGCCGCCCACCCGCGGGGTGTCCGCCGGGGAGCGCCGGGCACCCGCCGGGCCAGCCGCACGACGAACAACTCGCCCACCGGCACGCACAGCGCGGCCAGCAGCACGGTCCGCAGGAGGGCGATCCCGCCCGCCCCGGGAGGCCCTGCCTCTCCGGTGCCGTCCAGGGCGACGCGCGGCCCGAACAGCGGGATCAGCGCGCCCGCGGCCACCAGCAGGAGCAGCCCGACGGCCCGGCCGGCACCCGACGGCACCCACCCCGCGGACCTCGGCCGCGAAGCTCGTCCCCCGGCACCCCCGAAACGCAGTCGATCGCTCTCCTCCGCACCGGTCTCCGGTGCCCCGCTGCCCTCCGCCCCGCTCTCCTCCGTCGTCCGTCCCGCCAGGCTCATCCCGAAAAGTCCACTCGTCGTACCGGAGTCGGCAAGTGCCGGAAAGCATCCGGCAGTTCGACATTCCACCCACCCGTACGACCTCGGGGGGCCGCTCCCTCAGGACGGCCCCCGCGCAGAGAAGCGCGAGAACGGCGCATGCCTCACACACGCGCCGCCTCGCGCGCCCTCACACCATCGCTGTCCGCGCCGGGCGCCTCACCGCCACCTCGCCTCGTCCACCCCCCAGGGCCCCGGCGGCCGGGCCCAGTCACCCGGTCCGCCGTCGAACGACACCGGCGGCAGCGCGTACCGCAGCCGCCCGACGGGGCTGTCCCGCTCGGCGAGCCGGCCCTCCGCCCCGTCGAACGCCTCGACCCCACCGCCACCGGCTCGGTACGCCTCCCCACCCCGCGCGGCGCCCTCCAGGAGCCACGCCGCCGTCCGCGCCAACGACAGCCTCACGACCCGTCCGTGACCGTCCGCCGCCCCCTCGGTGAGCGACCGCAGTACGGCCGCCGCCAGCAGGTACCCCGTTCCGTGGTCGAGGGCCTGCGCGGGCAGCGCGCCCGGCCGCTCCGCCGACCCCTCGACCACGGCGATCCCGGTCGCCACCTGGACGAGGCTGTCGAAGCCCCGCCGTCCGGCCCACGGCCCGTACGGGCCCCACGCCGACAACTGCGCCACGACGAGGCCGGGCCGCCGGGCGAGCAGGTCCTCGGGGGAGAGGCCGAAGCGGTCCAGCGCGCCCGGCCGGTACCCGGTGACGACGACGTCCGCGCCGGCCAGCAGTTCCCCGAAGACGCGCCGGTCGGCGGCGCGGGTCAGGTCCAGTGCCGTCGACCGCTTCCCGAAACCTGTGTCGATGTGCTGGTCGGGGAGTTCGGGCGTGCCCGGCGGGTCGACGCGCAGCACGTCCGCTCCCAGCAGGGCGAGGGTGCGGGTGGCCACCGGTCCGGCGATCACCCGGGTGAGGTCGAGGACCCGGACTCCGGCGGCGGGCAGCAGCGGGCCCCCGCCCGACGGGACCGGGCCCGCAGCCGCCGCGGCCCCCGCCGCACCCGGACGCGGCGTCACGCGCGCGTGCGCGGTGTCCGTCCGGTCGTGCTCGACGAGCGGTCCGGCCGTCACCGCCGCGGCCTGGTCGTGCGCCGCCCACTGCTGCGGCGTCCGCAGCGCGACCGCGAGACCCCCGGCCGCGTACACCGCCTCCTCCACCTCCAGCGACGACCGTTCGGCGAGCGCCGCCCCGACGGCGGTCGCGTCCCCCTCGGGCAGCCCGAGCGCGGACAGCAACCGCTCCCGGTGGTGCGGGTAGTTGGCGTGCGTCCGCACCCAGCCGTCCGTCGTGCGCCAGAAGCGCGACAGCGGTGCGAACGTGACCGGCGCCCGCCCGTCGATCAGCAGATGCCGCTCGCTGACGAAGGCCGCGGCCACCGCCCCGTCGTCCACCCGTACACGGGGCACCTGAGCGAGCCCGGCCCGCCGCGCGGCCCACTCGGCGGCGGCCAGCGCGCAGACGCCCACACAGGCCCGCGCCAGCTCCCGCACCGGGAGCCGGGCGGGCAGCGCCCCCTCCCGTACGACCGTCGAGACCCGTCGCAGCAGGCCGGGCTCGCCGCCCAGCGCCGCCCACGCCGACGCCAGGCTCACGTCCATGCCCGCACCCCGGCCCCCGCTCGCACCCGCGTCCCCGTGCCTGTCTCCGTGCCCGTCCCCGTGCCTGTCCCCGTGCCTGTCCCCGTGCCCGTCCCCGTGCCTGCCCCCGTCCCTGCCCCCGTGCCTGTCTCCGTGCCTGTCCGCGCCCGTGTCCGCGTTCCTGTCCGTCATGGGTCCACTGTGCGGTGCGGACGGGACCGACACGGGTACCGGGGCAGCGGAAGGGCCGGGCGGTACCCGACCGCCCGGCCCTGACGCTCCCCGCGGGAGAGCTCCTACTTGGTGACCGCGTCCAGCGCGTCCGCCGTGCCGAAGCCGTAGAAGCCGTTGTAGTTCTTCGGCCCCTCGCACACGGCGTCGGCCTTGCCGTCACCGTCGAGGTCGTACGGGTCCGTGCACGGCGTCGCGTCGGCCTGCGCGTACAGCAGGGCCTTCACGAGCGGTGCCGGCGCGTGCGGGTGCGTCGACTTGATGAGGGCGGCGACACCCGCGACGTGCGGCGACGCCATCGACGTGCCCGCCATGTACCCCCACCGGCCGCCGGGCAGCGGGCCCAGGATGAGACCGCTGGTGGCGGGCGGGGCCGGGGTCTGCAGACGGGTCGAGTCACCGCCGGGCGCGGCGATGTCGATGACGCCCAGACCGTGGTTGGAGAACGACGACTTGACGCCCTTGGCGCCGGTCGCGGCGACCGTGACGACACCGGGCAGTTGGGTCGGGACGTCCAGGCACTTCGACGGGTCGATCACCCGGTCCGACGGCGTCGAGTCGTTCGGCGACGTCGGGTCGGTGATCTCGTCGGCCGCGAGGTCGTAGTTCTCGTTGCCGGCCGCCGCGACGTTGACCGTGCCCTTCTTCTCCGCGTACCGCGACGCCCGGGTGATCGCCTCGACGAGCGCCTTCTGGTCCGGGTCGTTCTTGCAGTTGAAGTACCACGGGTCGGTGTAATAGCTGTTGTTCGTGACGTCCACGCCGTGCTCGGCCGCCCACATGAAGCCGCAGACCACGGCCTCCGTGTAGAAGAAGCCGGCCGTCGTGGACACCTTGATGCCGGACACCTTCACGCCCGGTGCCACCCCGGTGACGCCGACGCCGTTCCTGGCGGCGGCGATCTCCCCGGCCACGTGCGTGCCGTGAGGGCTCTCCGTGGGCCCCGGCCGCCAGGCGCCGTCGGTCGTGTCGGGCTTGCCCGAGACACAGTTGACCGACGCCTTCCGGTCGAAGTTCGGCGCGATGTCCGGGTGGGTGTCGTCGACGCCGGTGTCGATGACGGCGACCGTGACGTCCGGGCTGCCCAGGGACACCTCGTGTGCCTTGTCCGCCTTGATGGCCGGCAGGTCCCACTGCAACGGCTCCAGCGGGTCCTGGCCCTCCGCCGCGTCGGCCGCCGCGATCTCCTCGGCGGTCAGCACCTTGGGGGTGCCGACGTCGGTGGTGGACTGCGCGGGCAGCGGCGCGGTGCGCGTGGCACCGGCCGACTCCACGCCGCGCACCCGCCGGATCGCGGAGGCGAAGTCGGCGTTCGCCGCGTGGACGACGACGACGCCGATCCTGTCGTACGACGTCACGATCGTGCCGCCCGCCTCGGTGATGGCCTTCTTCACCTTGGCGGACGGGCCGTGACCGGGGCGGACGTTGACCACGTAGCTGAGCTGTGTGGCGTCGGCCGCGGCCCGGGCGGTCTCCTCCGCCGCCGAGGCCGTGGCACCGGGTATGACGACCACCGCCGTCGCCAGGGCCATCCCCAGGGGGATCGCCGCCAGGCGACGCGCGCGCAGATGAGGCGCTGTCATGCTGTCTCCAGTTCGTTTCGCGTGATGAGCGGTACGAGCTGTGCGGGAACCCGTTCCCCTCGGGGTGTCGGTCCGCCCCGCCGGTGGGTTACTTGACGGCCTTCAGGGCGTTGACGATGCCGTGCCCGTAGAAGCCGTTGGCGCGGGGACCGCCCTCGCAGACGGCGTCCTGCGTGCCGTCGTCGTTCTGGTCGTAGCTCTCCGGGCAGGTCTGCTTGTCGGCCTGGGCCTTCATCAGCCACTGCAGCTGCTTCGGGGACGCCCACGGGTGGGTGGACTTCAGCAGCGCGGCCACGGCGGAGGCGTGCGGCGCCGCCATCGACGTGCCCTGCAGGAAGCCGTACTTGCCGTCCGGCATCGTGGACAGGATGCGGCCGTCCTTCGACGGGGTGTCCGGCAGCTGGTAGCGGCGGTCGCCGCCCGGCGCCGCGATGTCGACCACGCCGTTGCCGTACGTCGAGTAGTACGACTTCTCGTTCTTCACGCCCGTCGCGCTCACCGTGACGACACCCGGCAGCTGGGTGGGCACGTCGAAGCACTCGCTCGGGTCGATGGTGCGCTCGACCGGAGTGGTGTCGTTGGGGCTGGAGGCGTCCGCGATCGCGTCGGAGGCGAGGTCGTGGTTGGAGTTGCCCGCCGACGCCAGGTTCAGCGTGCCCTTCTTCTGGGCGTACAGCTGGGCCCGGTTGACCGCGTCGACGATGGCCTTCTGGTCCGGGTCCTCCATGCAGTTGTAGAGCCACGGGTCGACGTAGTAGCTGTTGTTCGTGATCTCCACGCCGTGGTCGGCGGCGAACACGAACGCGCAGACGACGCTCTCCGCGTAGAACAGACCGCTCTTCTTGTCGGTCACGTTGATGCTGGAGACCTTGACGCCGGGTGCCACACCGGCGACGCCTATGCCGTTGCGGGCCGCGGCTATCTCGCCGGCGACGTGCGTGCCGTGGTAGTCGTCCACGGTGTAGGGCCGCCAGGCGCCCTCACTGGTGTCCGCGACACCGCCGTCGCAGTTCGCCGACTGGGACTTGGAGAAGTTCGGCGCGAGGTCCGGGTGGGTGTCGTCGACGCCGGTGTCGATGACGGCGACCGTGACCCTCCTGCTGCCGTCGTTGATCTTCGCGGCCTTGTCGGCGCCGATCGAACGCAGGTCCCACTGGTCGGCCTCGAGCGGCTCGGCGTCGGGGATGTCGGCCGAGGCGGCCTTCACCTTCGCGGCCTCCGCGTCCGTCAGGAAGTCGACGGCGCCCTCGTCCGTCGTCCCCGCGGGCGCCAGCGGCGCGGTACGGGTGAGACCGGCCGACTGCACACCGCGCACGGCACGCATCGTCGCACCGAACTCGGGGTTGGCCGAGTGGACGACGATCACACCGATCCGGTCGTAGGTGATGACGACCTTGCCGCCCGCCGCGGCGATCGCCTTCTGCACCGAGGCGATGGTGCGCCGGTCGGTGCGGGTGTTCACGACGTACGAGAGGTTCGGGCCCTCCGCTGTGGCGGTCGCGGTGGCGGGTGCGGCGACCGGCGCCGCCGAGGCGACACCCGGCAGGAAACCGAGTGAGGCGGTCAGCGAGAGAGCGACCGGTACCGCGAGCGCGAGCCGTCGGCTGGAGCGCAGATGAGCCATGGGATCTCCACATCGTCCTCAAAGAAACCGGCCCGGGACACACGAGTGCCTGGGCAGGTACATGACTTGGTGGTGCGCCCCGAAGCTATCCCCCGCCGTCGCTGGCCAGCAATGACTTGGGGGGACCGGGAGCGAAGTAGAGGGGTATCCCTTATCGACACGCCTGTGTCGATCCGTCGCCGAATCGATTCCTGAAACAGCGACACACGGTTGAACCGGTCCTGTCGTGCCGCCGTGACGTTGAGCAGGGAGCCCGAGCACGATCGTGCGCCCCGTCACCGCAAGGAACAGAGCCGACCAGATGTCCGTAAACGACCCGTCCCCCGATCCGACGGCGAAATCGTCCCCATCCACCGTCGCGCACGCGGCGGATACGCGAGGAGACTCCGTGGCAACCGACGCACCGCCCCCCGCGAAGGCAGAACACCATCTCCCCTCGGCCGAGGAGTTCACCGCGGTCCAGGAGAGCGCCGAGTTCGGTGAACTGCGCCGCTCCTACCGGTCGTTCGCCTTCCCGCTGACCGTCGCCTTCATCGCCTGGTACCTGCTGTACGTCCTGCTGTCCAACTACGCGGGCGACTTCATGGGGACCAAGCTCCTCGGCAACGTCAACGTCGCCTTCGTCCTCGGCGTCGCCCAGTTCGTCACCACGTTCCTCATCGCCTGGTGGTACTCGCGGCACGCAGCCGCGCAGCTCGACCCCAAGGCCGAGGCCATCAAGTCCCGGATGGAGGGCGGCGCATGAGCCCCGTTCAGCAGACAGTCCTCGCGGCCAACGAGGCCAGCGAGCACCGGCCGCTCATCATCACCCTCTTCGGGCTGTTCGTCCTCGCGACGCTCGCCATCACCGTCTGGGCCGGCCGCCAGACCAAGGACGCCGCCGACTTCTACGCGGGCGGCCGCCAGTTCAGCGCCTTCCAGAACGGCCTCGCCGTCTCCGGCGACTACATGTCGGCCGCGTCGTTCCTCGGCATCGCGGGCGCGATCGCCCTCTTCGGCTACGACGGCTTCCTCTACTCCATCGGCTTCCTCGTCGCCTGGCTGGTCGCCCTGCTCCTGGTCGCGGAACCCCTGCGCAACTCCGGTCGCTACACCATGGGCGACGTCCTCGCGTACCGCATGCGCCAGCGCCCCGTGCGCACTGCCGCGGGCACGTCCACGATCGTCGTGTCGATCTTCTACCTGCTGGCCCAGATGGCGGGCGCGGGCGTCCTCGTCTCCCTGCTCCTCGGCATCACCTCCGACGCCGGCAAGATCCTGATCGTCGCCCTCGTCGGCGTCCTGATGATCGTCTACGTCTCCATCGGCGGCATGAAGGGCACCACCTGGGTCCAGATGGTGAAGGCCGTGCTGCTGATCGGCGGCACGCTCCTCATCACGTTCCTGGTGCTGCTGAAGTTCAACTTCAACATCTCCGATCTGCTCGGCACCGCCGCCGAGAACAGCGGCAAGGGTGCCGCCTTCCTGGAGCCCGGCCTGCAGTACGGCGCCACCGGCACATCCAAGCTGGACTTCATCTCCCTCGGCATCGCCCTGGTCCTCGGCACCGCCGGCCTGCCGCACATCCTGATCCGCTTCTACACGGTGCCCAACGCCAAGGCCGCCCGGAAGTCCGTCAACTGGGCCATCGGCATCATCGGCGGCTTCTACCTGATGACCATCGCCCTCGGCTTCGGCGCCGCCGCGCTGATCTCCCAGGAGGAGATCATCGCCTCCAACCCGTCCGGCAACACGGCCGCACCACTGCTCGCCCTGCACCTGGGCGGCGTCGACTCGGCCTGGGGCGCGATCCTGCTCGCCACCATCTCGGCGGTGGCGTTCGCGACCATCCTCGCCGTGGTCGCCGGCCTCACCCTCGCCTCGTCGTCGTCCTTCGCGCACGACATCTACGCCAACGTCATCCGCAAGGGGAAGGCGTCCGGCGCCGAGGAGGTCCGCGCGGCCCGCTGGGCGACCGTCTTCATCGGCATCGTCTCCATCGGCCTCGGCGCCCTCGCCCGCGACCTGAACGTGGCCGGCCTGGTCGCCCTCGCCTTCGCCGTCGCGGCCTCCGCCAACCTGCCGACCATCCTCTACAGCCTCTTCTGGAAGCGGTTCACCACCCAGGGCGCGCTGTGGTCGATCTACGGTGGTCTGATCGTCGCCGTCGGCCTGGTGCTGTTCTCGCCCGTCGTCTCCGGCGACCCGAAGGCGATGTTCCCCGACGTCGACTTCCACTGGTTCCCGCTGAAGAACCCGGGCATCATCTCCATCCCGTTCGGCTTCCTCATGGGCTTCCTCGGCACCGTCCTGTCCAAGGAGAAGCCCGACGAGGCCAAGTACGCCGAGCTGGAGGTCCGCTCCCTCACCGGCACCGGCGCGCACTAGCTAGGGCGGATTTCGAAAGTAGCGTCCTCTGCCCGAAGGGCGGGCCCGGCGGCGTCTGGTGCGTGCGATCGCAAGGCGGAGGGGCGCCCCGATACTGGCGGTACAGGGCGATCCCGACAACGCGGCGAGCGGCGGCGAGCGTGCGTGCCGGACGCCGCCGGGCAGACGGGACTTTCGAAACCCGTCCTGGCCCGCAGGCAGTCACCACGCGCGCGTGTGAGTGCCGCGTCCGCGTCGCGAAGGGGTCGTCGTAGGGAACTACGGCGGCCCCTCGCCGCGTCTCGTGCGATCGGGCCTGTGAGGGCGTCACCGGTGTCACGTAGGCTCACAGATGTCAGGCAACAGTGATCCGGCGCGGGAGGGGGCCCACGTGCTCATCGACACCTACGGCCGAGTGGCCACCGACCTCAGGGTCTCGCTCACCGACCGCTGCAACCTGCGCTGCACCTACTGCATGCCCGAGGAGGGTCTGCAGTGGCTGGCCAAGCCCGACCTGCTCACCGACGACGAGATCGTCCGCCTCATCGGCATGGCCGTCACCACCCTCGGCATCACCGAGGTCCGCTTCACCGGCGGTGAGCCGCTGCTGCGCCCCGGCCTGGTCGGCATCGTGGAGCGCGTGGCGGCGCTGGAGCCCCGCCCCCAGATGTCCCTCACCACCAACGGCATCGGCCTGAAGCGCACGGCGACGGCCCTGAAGGCGGCGGGTCTGAACCGGGTGAACGTCTCCCTGGACACCCTGCGCCCCGACGTCTTCAAGACCCTCACCCGGCGCGACCGCCACCACGACGTCCTGGAGGGCCTCGAAGCGGCCCGCGAGGCCGGTCTGACCCCCGTCAAGGTCAACTCGGTCCTGATGCCCGGCCTCAACGACGACGAGGCCCCCGACCTCCTCGCCTGGGCCGTCGAGCACGACTACGAGCTGCGCTTCATCGAGCAGATGCCGCTGGACGCCCAGCACGGCTGGAAGCGCGACGGCATGGTCACCGCCGGCGACATCCTCACCTCCCTGCGCACCCGCTTCGACCTCAGCCCCGAGGGCCAGGACGAGCGCGGCTCGGCGCCCGCGGAGCGGTGGCTCGTCGACGGCGGCCCGCACCGGGTGGGCGTCATCGCCTCCGTCACCCGCCCCTTCTGCTCCGCCTGCGACCGCACCCGCCTCACCGCCGACGGCCAGGTCCGCACCTGTCTGTTCGCCCGTGAGGAGACCGACCTCAGAGCGGCCCTGCGCTCGGGCGCCCCCGACGAGGAGATCGCCCGTCTCTGGCGGCTCGCCATGTGGGGCAAGAAGGCGGGCGCCGGCCTCGACGACCCGTCGTTCGTCCAGCCCGACCGGCCGATGTCCGCGATCGGAGGATGAGCCGCCGCACGACGGCCGCCGCACGGCGCGGCAGCGGTCCGCGCGGCGGCGCCCCAACTGCGCGCGAGGCTGCGCGGCAGCGGCGCGTGAGGCCGCGCGGCAGCGGGCCCGGCCCGTGAGGCCGCGCCGCAGCGGTCTACGAGGCGCGGTCCTCCCACTCCTCCAGTGCGACGACGTCCTTGAGGAACCCGCGCACCCCGAGGAACTGGGACAGGTGCTCCCGGTGCTCCTCGCACGCGAGCCAGGTCTTGCGCCGCTCCGGCGTGTGCAGCTTGGGGTTGTTCCAGGCGAGCACCCACACCGCGTCGGCACGGCAGCCCTTGGCGGAGCAGACGGGGGAGGCGGGATCGGAACCGGGGACGTCGAGAATGTTCACGCGTCGACCCTAGCCGCACAAAAGGCGACGCCGAGCAGCCACGGGGGGAGCTGCCCGGCGTCGGTCTGTCGCTCCGACGGGGGATGCGGAGCGCGTACGAAGTATGTCACGGGTAACCCTCTGCCCGGCACAGGAACTACACGATTGATCTGAGCTTTTCTTGAGGTTGGTGGCCGGAGGGATTCCGCTTCGAGCGGTCCGCCGGTACTCAGGCCCGCTCGCGCGGCTCACTGCGGTGACGGCCCGCGGCGTCCGCCGGGTCGTCCGCCGGGTTGTCCTTCGGGGAGGAATCCGCGGACCCTCCGGCAGGCGGCGGCGTGATCATCGGCCGCACCGGCGGGGCGACGAACGTCGACGGCAGCGAGGGCGCGTTCTCCCGGCCCGCGTTGGCGATCACCACGGCGATGTACGGCAGAACCATTCCCAGCACCAGGGCGACGACCGCGACGTGCCGTTCGACGTTCCACAGGACCGCCGCGGCGATCACCGCGAGCGTACGGACCGACATCGAGATGACATAGCGCCGCTGTCTGCCCCGGACGTCGTCGGCGAGCCCCTGGCGGGCGCCGGTGATCCGGAAGACCTCGACATTGCTCCGCTTCCGCATCGCGCTCCACCACCCGCCTGTCTCGGACTCCCGGCCCGTACCCCTGCCGGTCCCGCTCGGTGAACGGCGGGCCGGTCCCTGCCCACGTTACGCCGCGCCTGCGCCGCCTGGGAGACCGGGTCACCTCCCACCGGGACGGGACGAAACGCGCCGCCCCGCGCAGGGCACCGCCCGACATGCGGCGTGGAGGAGGTGGGCCGACACTGGCCCTACAGCTCACGTCGAGCCGTCACGTCGAGCCGTACGAGGAGGCAGCCATGGGCTGGTTGTGGGCGATCATCGTGGGCCTGGTGCTCGGTCTGCTGGCCAAGGCGATCATTCCTGGCAAGCAGCACAGCCCGCTCTGGCTGACGACGATCTTCGGCATGCTGGGCGCCGTCCTCGGCAACGCCATCGCGCGGGGTTTCGGCGTCGAGGAGACCGCGGGCATCGACTGGAGCCGGCACATCTTCCAGGTGATCGCCGCGGTGGCCGTCGTGTACCTGGGCGACAGCCTCTACGTGTCGACGGTGGGCAAGCGAAAGCACCGGGCCTGAGCGTCGCCGCGCGGCGACGAGGCGGAGCGAAGCCCGCCGCGACCGGGCCGAGAGCCGCCCGGTGGCACACCAAGGGGCGTGCGGGCCGGGCGACCCCGCGGTCGCCGCGCCCCCACGCCCCCGGCCCCTGCCCTAGGCCCCGGTCACCTCGACGGCGGCCAGGTTCTTCTTGCCGCGCCGCAGCACCAGCCACCGCCCGTGGATCAGGTCCTCCGCCGCCGGTACGGCGTCCTCGGCGGTGACCTTCACGTTGTTCACGTACGCCCCGCCCTCCTTCACCGTGCGCCGCCCCGCGGACTTGCTGGGCACCAGCCCGACCTCGGCGAACAGGTCCACGACCGGCGCCAGCTGAGCCACCGCGGCGTGCGGCACCTCGGACAGGGCCGCGGCCAGCGTCCGCTCGTCCAGCTCCGCCAGCTCACCCTGGCCGAACAGCGCCTTCGACGCGGCGATCACCGCGGCCGTCTGGTCGGCGCCGTGCACCAGCGTCGTCAGCTCCTCGGCCAGCGCGCGCTGCGCGGCACGGGCCTGCGGCCGCTCCTCGGTCTGCTTCTCCAACTCCTCCAGCTCCGCACGGGACTTGAAGGACAGGATGCGCATGTAGCGGGTGATGTCCCGGTCGTCCACGTTCAGCCAGAACTGGTAGAACGCGTACGGCGTCGTCATCTCCGGGTCGAGCCAGACGGCGCCGCCCTCGGTCTTGCCGAACTTGGTGCCGTCCGCCTTCGTCATCAGCGGGGTCGCCAGCGCGTGGACCTCGGCGCCCGGCTCCAGCCGGTGGATCAGGTCCAGGCCGGCCGTGAGGTTGCCCCACTGGTCGCTGCCGCCCTGCTGGAGCGTGCAGCCGTACCTCCGGTAGAGCTGGAGGAAGTCCATGCCCTGGAGGATCTGGTAGCTGAACTCGGTGTAGCTGATGCCCTGGTCGGACTCCAGGCGGCGGGCCACGGAGTCCTTCGTCAGCATCTTGTTGACGCGGAAGTGCTTGCCGATGTCCCGCAGGAACTCGATCGCGGACAGGCCCTCGGTCCAGTCGAGGTTGTTGACCATGACGGCCGCGTTCTGGCCCTCGAAGGACAGGAACGGCTCGATCTGGGAGCGCAGCTTCCCGACCCAGCCGGCGACCGTCTCCGGGTCGTTCAGCGTGCGCTCCGCCGTGGGGCGGGGGTCGCCGATCAGACCCGTCGCACCGCCCACCAGCGCCAGCGGCCGGTGGCCGGCCTGCTGGAGCCGGCGCACCGTGAGCACCTGTACCAGGTGCCCGACGTGGAGGGACGGCGCGGTCGGGTCGAAACCGCAATAGAACGTGACGGGACCGTCCGCGAGAGCCTTGCGCAAAGCGTCCTCGTCGGTGGACAGGGAGAACAGCCCCCGCCACTTCAGCTCGTCGACGATGTCCGTCACGGTTCTCGTGTCTCCTCGATGATCTTCGGATGGTGGTCGGCAGCCGAGCGGTGGCCGACCACGAACGCCTACGAGGTTATACGCCCTGGCTGACAGAGCTCATGTTGAAATCGGGCACCCGCAGCGCGGGGGTGGCCGCCCTGGTGAAGTAGTCGCTCCACTCCCTCGGCAGGGTCTTCTCCGTGCGTCCCGCCTCGGTGGCCCGCCCCAGCAGGTCCACCGGGGACTCGTTGAACCGGAAGTTGTTGACCTCGCCCGTCACCTCGCCGTTCTCCACGAGGTAGACGCCGTCGCGGGTCAGCCCGGTCAGCAGCAGCGTCGCCGGGTCGACCTCGCGGATGTACCACAGGCAGGTCAGCAGCAGCCCGCGCTCGGTGTCCGCGACCATCTCCTCCAGCGAGCGGTCCTCGCCGCCGTCGAGGATGAGGTTGCCGATGGCGGGGACCACCGGCAGACCGGTCAGGCCCGCGCTGTGCCGGGTGGTGGGCAGGTGCGCGATCTCGCCCTCGCGGATCCAGTCGGTCGCCGTCAGCGGCAGCCCGTTGTCGAACACCGAGCTGTCGCCGCCGGAGGAGTGCGCGAGCACGAAGGGCGCCGACTCCAGCCCCGGCTCGTGGGGGTCGCTGCGCAGCGTCAGCGGCAGGTCGGTGAGCCGCTCGCCGATGCGGGTGCCGCCACCGGGCTTGCTGAACACGGTCCGGCCCTCGGCGGCGTCCCGCGCGGAGGCCGACCACATCTGGTAGATCAGCAGGTCGGCCACGGCCGTCGGCGGCAGCAGCGTCTCGTACCGCCCGGCGGGCAGCTCGATCCGCCGCTCGGCCCACCCGAGCCGTACGGCCAGCTCCGCGTCCAGGGCCGCCGGGTCGACGTCCTTGAAGTCCCGGGTGGAGCGGCCCGCCCACGCCGAGCGCGTACGGTCCGGGGACTTGGCGTTGAGTTCCAGCGTGCCGTTCGGCTGGTCGTGCCGCAGGCGCAGCCCCGTCGACGTGCCCAGATAGCTGGTGACCAGCTCGTGGTTGGCGAAGCCGTACAGCTCGCGGCCGCCCGCACGCGCGCGTGCGAAGGACTCGCCGAGCGCCGGGGCGAAGTCGGCGAACACGGCGGAGGAGGTCTCGGCGGGCGGCTCCGTGAAGTCGGGGGACGGCTGCACCCCCGTGACCAGCGGCTGGGCGTCCTCGGCGGGACCGGCCCCGCGTGCCGCCTCCTCGGCGGCCCGGACCAGCGGCTCCAGTTCCCCGGCGGTGACGGCCGAGCGGGACACGACACCGGAGGCGGTGCCCTCCTTGCCGTCGACCGTGGCGACGATGGTCACCGACCGCCCGCGCGTGACCCCGTTCGTGGTCAGCGCGTTGCCCGCCCAGCGCAGGTTGGCCGTCGAGTACTCGTCGGCGATCACCACGCAGCCGTCGGCGCGGGACAGTTCGAGGGCCCGCTCGACGATCTCGTGGGGCTTGTGTGCCTTGTTGACGGGCGCGCTCATCGACCGGCCTCCTGCGTGGTGTTCAGAATGTTGACGCCCTTGAACAGGGCGGAGGGGCAGCCGTGCGAGACCGCGGCGACCTGACCCGGCTGGGCCTTGCCGCAGTTGAACGCACCGCCGAGGACGTAGGTCTGCGGCCCGCCCACGGCCGCCAGGGAACCCCAGAAGTCGGTCGTCGTCGCCTGGTACGCGACGTCCCGCAGCTGCCCGGTGATCCGCCCGTTCTCGATCCTGAAGAACCGCTGCCCGGTGAACTGGAAGTTGTAGCGCTGCATGTCGATGGACCACGAGCGGTCCCCGACGACGTAGATGCCGCGGTCGACACCGCCGATCAGGTCCTCCGTGGACAGCCCCGCAGGGTCCGGCTGGAGCGACACGTTGGCCATGCGCTGCACGGGGACGTGCGCCGGGGAATCGGCGTACGCGCACCCGTTCGAGCGGCCGAGGCCGGTGAGCCTGGCGATACGTCGGTCGAGCTGGTAGCCGACGAGGGTGCCGTCCTTGACGAGGTCCCAGCTCTGGCACTCCACCCCCTCGTCGTCGTACCCGACGGTCGCGAGGCCGTGTTCGGCGGTGCGGTCGCCGGTGACGTTCATCAGCTCCGAGCCGTACCGGAGCTTGCCGAGCTTGTCGAAGGTGGCGAACGACGTGCCGGCGTAGGCGGCCTCGTAGCCGAGCGCGCGGTCCAGTTCGGTGGCGTGGCCGATGGACTCGTGGATGGTCAGCCACAGGTTCGACGGGTCGACGACGAGGTCGTACAGGCCCGCCTCGACGCTGGGCGCCCGCATCTTCTCGGCGAGCAGCTCGGGCATCCGCGCCAGCTCGTCGTCCCAGTCCCAGCCGGTGCCCGTCAGATACTCCCAGCCCCGGCCGACCGGCGGCGCCAGGGTCCGCATCGAGTCGAACTCACCGCTGGACTCGTCGACGGACACGGCGGTCAGCGACGGGTGCAGCCGGACCCGCTGCTGCGTGGTCACGGTCCCCGCGGTGTCCGCGTAGAACTTGTTCTCGTGCACGGTGAGCAGCGAGGCGTCGACGTGGTTCACCCCGGGGGCCGCCAGCAGCCGCGCGCTCCAGTCCGTGAGCAGCGCGGTCTTCTCCTCGTCGGGGACGGTGAACGGATCGATCCCGTACGAGGAGATCCAGGTCTTCTCCGCGTGCACGGGCTCGTCCGCCAGCTCGACCCTCTCGTCCGACCCCGCGGCCTTGATCACCTGCGCCGACAGCTTGGCCATCGCCACCGCCTGCGAGGCGACCTTCGCGGCGGCGTCCATCGTCAGATCCACCCCGGAGGCGAACCCCCAGGTCCCGCCGTGCACCACACGCACCGCGTACCCGAGGTCGGTCGTGTCCGACGACCCGGCGGGCTTGGCGTCCCGCAGCCGCCAGGACGCGCTGCGCACCCGCTCGAACCGGAAGTCCGCGTGCTCGGCGCCGAGGGCACGGGCGCGGGCTAGCGCGGCGTCGGCCAGGGCCCGTAGGGGCAGTGCCGTGAAGGCTTCGTCGATGGAATGAGGCACCGAGGTCTCCCTGCTGTCGTGGCCTGTCGGGTCCGATCATGTCGCGCCCGCCGCCATCCGGACCACATCTTTGCGCGTCGGCCCCCCTGGCTTTCTGTAGGGACCCCACAGTGAGTCCCCCATGCCACTGTCGCTGCCCGAATGCCCGCGCGACGGGCCCGACCGATAGGTTTTCGAGGAAGGCGCCTGCCGTCCAGGCATTCGGGCAGGTGTGCAGACCGCTATGGAAAGGGTGATCCGTTGAGCCGCTCGGTTCTCGTCACCGGAGGCAACCGGGGCATCGGCCTCGCCATCGCCCGCGCGTTCGCCGAGAACGGCGACAAGGTCGCCTACACGTACCGCTCGGGTGAGCCGCCGGCCGCCCTCACGGAGCTGGGCTGCCTCGCGGTCAGGTGCGACATCACCGACTCCGAGCAGGTGGAGCAGGCCTACAAGGAGATCGAGACCCAGCACGGTCCCGTCCAGGTCCTCGTCGCCAACGCCGGCGTCACCAAGGACCAGCTCCTGATGCGGATGTCCGAGGAGGACTTCACCTCGGTCATCGACACCAACCTCACCGGCACCTTCCGTGTCGTCAAGCGCGCCAACCGTGGCATGCTGCGGGCCAAGAAGGGTCGCGTCGTGCTGATCTCGTCGGTCGTGGGCCTGTACGGCTCGCCCGGCCAGGCCAACTACGCCGCCTCCAAGGCCGCCCTGGTCGGTTTCGCGCGCTCCCTCGCCCGTGAGCTGGGCTCCCGCGACATCACCTTCAACGTCGTCGCGCCCGGTTTCGTCGACACCGACATGACCAAGGTCCTCACCGACGAGCAGCGCGCGGGCATCGTCTCGCAGGTGCCGCTCGGCCGGTACGCGCAGCCCGAGGAGATCGCCGCGACGGTGCGGTTCCTCGCCTCGGACGACGCCTCGTACATCACTGGAGCCGTCATCCCCGTTGACGGCGGACTGGGAATGGGTCACTGATCACCATGAGCGGAATCCTCGAGGGCAAGCGCGTCCTGATCACCGGTGTGCTGATGGAGTCCTCCATCGCCTTCCACACCGCCAAGCTGGCCCAGGAGCAGGGCGCGGAGATCATTCTCACCGCCTTCCCCCGGCCCACGCTGACCGAGCGCATCGCCAAGAAGCTCCCGAAGCCCACCAAGGTCATCGAGCTCGACGTCACCAACGAGGAGCACCTCGGGCGCCTGGCCGACGTCGTCGGTGAGGAGCTCGGCGGCCTCGACGGCGTCGTCCACTCCATCGGCTTCGCCCCGCAGGACGCGCTCGGCGGCAACTTCCTCAACACGCCGTTCGAGTCCGTCGCAACCGCCATGCACGTCTCGGCGTACTCCCTGAAGTCGCTGACCATGGCCTGCCTGCCGCTGATGCAGAACGGCGGCTCGGTCGTCGGCCTCACCTTCGACGCGCAGTACGCCTGGCCGCAGTACGACTGGATGGGTCCGGCCAAGGCCGCCCTGGAGGCCACCAGCCGCTACATGGCCCGTGACCTGGGCAAGCAGAACATCCGCTGCAACCTCATCTCCGCCGGCCCCATCGGCTCCATGGCCGCCAAGTCCATCCCGGGCTTCGGCGAGCTGGCCTCCGTGTGGGACCACCGTTCGCCCCTGGAGTGGGACCTCAAGGACCCCGAGCCGGCCGGCCGCGGTGTCGTCGCCCTGCTCAGCGACTGGTTCCCGAAGACCACCGGCGAGATCATCCACGTCGACGGCGGGCTGCACGCGATCGGCGCGTGACGCCACGCTCGGCCTGACAGCCGGCCGAGGGCCCGTGTCCACCCGGACACGGGCCCTTCGCACGTCCCCCGTTCGGCCCATCCGACGGGCCGCCCCGGCCGGATGCCGCGCACGCTGGACGTACACCGCCCAGCCGCTCGGCCGAGGAGGTCTCCCTTGTGCGTCTGTCCCGCAGCTTCGCCCCCGTGGCTGTCGCCCTGGCTCTCGTACTGTTCCTTCCGTACGAAGCCGTCCCGCACACGCGCGGGGAGACCCGGAACCCGGCCGGACCAGGGCACACGCGTGTGACGGCCGACCGTCCCGAACCCTTCGGGGCGTCCTGCAACCACACGATCGTCGGCTCCCGGGTGGTCGGGTACTGCTTCAACCCCTACCCGGACCCCGACCGCGTCCGCCTGCACATCGAGTGCGCGCGCTGGTGGGACATCGACAGCGACGGCGCCCCCGTCGAGACTGGTCCCGCGCAGACGGTGCGGTTCACCGGGCGCTGCTGGAAGGAGGTCCGCGCCGTGTGGTTCAGCCACCAGCGGCCGGACGACTGACCTCGCCGGGGCGGCAGTGGAACGGATAGCCGGCCGCCTCCGCCGCCGCGGACTGCGCGTCGCCCGCGCGGATCGCGTCCACGAGCCGGGTGTGGTCCATGTAGGTCTCCGGCGTCAGCTCCGCGCCGACGTCGTCGCGCAGCCAGTCCCGCAGGACCTCGCCCAGATCCGCGTAGACGGCCGTGACGACGTCGTTGTGGGAGGCGGCCACCACCGCCAGGTGGAAGGTCGCGTCGGCCGACACGAAGCTCTCCGCGTCGCCGGACGCCCATGCCTCCTCACGCCGGGCGAGGAGCGCGTCCAGCTGCTTCAGGTCCTTCTCGGTGCGCCGCTCGGCGGCCAGCTTCGCGGCGCTCGACTCCAGCGCGGAACGCAGCTCGGCGATGTGCCGGGGGTCGGCGTCCGCGAAGCGGCGGTGCATGACCCCCGCCAGCTCGCTGGTCGCGACGACGAAGGTGCCGGAGCCCTGGCGGATGTCCAGCAGACCGTTGTGCGCGAGGGCCCGAACGGCCTCGCGGACCGTGTTCCGGGCGACGCCCAGCTGCTCGACCAGCTCGGGCTCGGTCGGGATGCGGGAGCCGACCGGCCACTCGCCCGACGTGATCTGGTTCCGCAGCGCCGCGATGACCTGCTCCGACAGCGCCGAACGGCGGGGATGACTCAGGGGCATGGCACACCTTCGCACGGCCGGGGGAGGAGTGCGGGGCCGCCCCGTCGGGAGACTCGACAACCAATCATCCTATGATTCTATGATGTAAGGCATGGCGAGCGAGGAAACCCTGAGGACTGCGTCCGTGTCCACCCCCGTCCCCGACCGGATCGAGCCCCCCGGCGGACGCATGCGACCGGGCACGCGCGCGTGGACGACCCGGCTGATGGTCCTGGGCATCGCCCTGACCGCCCTCAACCTCCGGCCCGCCATCACCAGCCTCGGTGCCCTCCTCGAAGAGGTCCGCGACGGTCTCGGCATGAGCGGCAGCGTCGCCGGACTCCTCACCTCCGTACCGCCCCTCTGCTTCGCCGTGTTCGGGAGCCTCGCCCCACGGCTGGCCCGCCGCTTCGGTCCGGCCGCCGTGGTGTGCGCCGGCATGGCCGCGATCGCCACCGGACTGGTCGTCCGGCCCTACACCGGCACCACCGCCGGATTCGTGGCCGCGAGCGCCCTCGCCCTCATGGGCATCGCCGTCAGCAACGTCCTGATGCCGGTCATCGTCAAGAGCTGGTTCCCCGACCGGGTGGGCTCCATGACCGGCCTGTACTCCATGGCCCTGGCCCTCGGCACCTCCGCCGCCGCGGCCGTCACCGTCCCCCTGACCGAGGCCCTCGGCGGCAGCTGGCAGACCGGCCTCACCGCCTGGGCGACCCTCGCGGCGGTCGCGGTCCTGCCGTGGCTGCCGTTCGTACGGAACGGGAGCGGGCGGGGCACGGGGCGTGCCGCCGAAGGCGCCGCCGTGGCCCCGGCCGTCACCTCGGGGGCCGTGCGCAGGGACCCGGCCGTCACCTCGGGGGCCGTGCGCAGGGACCCGGCCGTCACCTCGGGGGCCGTGCGCAGAGAGGCGGTGGCCGGTTCGGGGTCCGTGCGCAAGGACGGGACGACCAGGTCAGGGTCCGCGCGCCGGGACGCACCCCGGGGGGCCGGGGCCGTGCCGGACGACGTCGCCGCGCCGCGCATCACCCGGAGCCGTACCGCCTGGGCGCTCGCCGTGTTCTTCGGGCTCCAGGCCACCGCCGCCTACATCACGATGGGCTGGATGCCGCAGATCTTCCGGGACGCCGGGGTCCCCGCGGACACGGCCGGTGTCCTGCTCGCCGTGACGATGGTGATGGGCGTGCCGCTGGCCCTCGTCATCCCCCGGCTCGCCACCCGGCTGCCCCACCAGGGGCCCATCGCGGTCGCCCTCGGCCTCTGCGGACTCCTCTCGTACGCCGGTCTGTACCTCGCCCCGGCCGGCGGCGCCTGGGTGTGGGCGCTGCTGCTCGGTGTCTCCAACTGCTCCTTCCCGCTCGCGCTCACCCTGGTCGGCATGCGGGCCCGGACCGGAGAGGGCGTCGCCAAGCTGTCCGCGTTCGCGCAGAGCACGGGCTACCTGATCTCCATCCCCGGCCCGCTCCTCGTCGGCGTCCTCTACCAGCACAGCGGCGGCTGGGGCCTGCCCCTGGCCCTCATGGCGGCCCTGATGGTCCCGCAGATCGCGGTGGGCGCCCTGGCCGGCCGCGACCGCATGATCGAGGACGAGACCGCCGTGACGGCCCGCTGAGGCGGTGCCCCACGCACGGCTGTCGACCGCCGACTGCCGCCCGCGGCCCACGGTCGCGGCCCACGGCCCACGGCCCACGGTCGCGGCCCACGGCCGCCGGCTTCCGCCCACGGCCGTGGGGCACAGGCCGTGGGGCATGGTGCATGGGGCACGGAACGTGGGCATGGGCCGTGAGGCGCGGCGCGCGGCGCGCGGCGCACGGCGCACAGGGCACGGGGCTCGGGGCTGGGCCCGGGACTGCGGACGCCGAGGGCGTCCGGCGGGTGTCCGGGGCGACCCCGTGGGCAGCGCGGCGGGGCGGGGTGCGAGACTGGGCGCATGCCCGTGCTCGACCCGAACCCCCAGAACGGCCAGAAGAAGATGCTCGTGGTCTTCGGCTCGTTCCTCGCCATCTTCATCGTCATCGGCATCATCGCGGCGATCGCCTCCCCGTGACCCCGGGGCGCACGCCCCGGCGCGTGCCGCGGTGCACGCACCCGTGAACGGCTCCGCGCCCCACCTCCATGGTGGGGTTAACCCCCCATCCCCTAGGGGGTGAGACTCAGGGTGAAGTGGGTGGATCACCGGATGGGCCGTGCCGCCCGGATTCCGTAGCTTCGAGGTGTGGCCGCGGGGGACTCGCGAGGACCCTACGGAGGAGCGGCCACCGACGACGCGAAGACCTCGGAGGCGGCATGTCGGCCCGTACGCACACGCGACCCCACCCGGTGGCCCCGGTACCCACGGGCGGCGTGGACATCCGCCTCCCCTGGTGGGCCCTCGCCCTGCCCGCCCTCGGCTTCGTCACGCTCCTGCTGCTGATCCTCAACCCCGCGGACGCCCACGCGGCGAGCGGTGACCCCCTGCTCGCCCATGTCGTCGAGCGCATCCAGCGGCTCCTGACGGCCCTGGTCCCGTGACGGTCTGCCGGGCCCCCGGCGGCACCGACACAGCCCGCGGATATCCGCACTTCAACTCCCTGCGCCCCATGGCCTGTTTCGTGCGAAGCTGGGACCCATGAGCGTCGCAGAACCCCGCAGGATTGTCCTCTTCCGGCATGCGAAAGCCGACTGGCCACAGGTGTCCGACCATGAGCGGCCCCTCGCCGACCGGGGCCGTATGGACGCCGCCGTCGCCGGACGCAAGCTCGCCGACAGCGGCATCTCCTTCGACCTTGCCCTCTGCTCCACCGCCGTCCGGACCCGTGAGACCTGGAAGCTGGCCGTCCACGAGCTGCCCGAGCGACCGAAAACCGTCTACGAGGAGCGGATCTACGAGGCCTCTCCCGGCGACCTGATCGCCCTGCTCAACGAGACCCCGGACGACGCGCAGACCGTCCTCCTGGTCGGTCACAACCCCGGCGTCCAAGCGCTCGCCGAGATCCTCGCCGGCCACTCCGAGGGCAACGCCCGCGAGCGCATGAGCCGCCGCGACTTCCCGGCCGCCGCCTACGCCGTGATCACCTTCGAGGGGTCCTGGAAGAGCCTGGAACCCGGCGTCGGCACCCTCGTCGACTACTGGGCGCCCACGGAGTAACCGGCCCGGGGGCACCCCGGCACCCCGGTGTCCCGCCGCACGGCACAGCGCACACGGCACACGGCACGGCGAAGGCCCGGCAGCACTGCGCTGCCGGGCCTTCCCGCATCGTCACACGCTGTCGACGACGCTCACTGCTCGTCGTGCGTGTCCGCCGCCTCGACCTCTTCCCGCGTCACGCCGAGGAGGTAGAGCACGGTGTCGAGGAACGGGAAGTTCACCGCGGTGTGCGCGGCCTCCCGTACGACCGGCTTGGCGTTGAAGGCGACGCCCAGACCGGCCGCGTTGAGCATGTCGAGGTCGTTCGCGCCGTCGCCGATCGCCACGGTCTGCGCCAGCGGCACCCCCGCCTCCGCGGCGAACCGGCGCAGCAGCCGCGCCTTGCCCGCGCGGTCCACGATCTCCCCGACGACCCGGCCGGTCAGCTTGCCGTCGACGATCTCCAAGGTGTTGGCCTGCGCGAAGTCCAGCCCCAGCCGGTCCTTCAGATCGTCCGTGACCTGGGTGAAGCCGCCCGAGACGACACCGACCTGGAAACCGAGCCGCTTCAGTGTGCGGATCAGCGTGCGCGCGCCCGGCGTGAGCCGTACCTCGCTGCGCACCTTGTCCACCACCGACGCGTCGAGCCCCTCCAGCAGCGCCACACGCGCGTGCAGCGACTGCTCGAAGTCCAGCTCGCCGCGCATCGCGGCCGCCGTCACCTCGGCGACCTCCTTCTCGCATCCGGCGTGCGCCGCGAAGAGCTCGATCACCTCGTCCTGGATGAGCGTGGAGTCGACGTCCATGACCACCAGCCGCTGGGCCCGCCGGTGCAGCCCCGCCGCGACCACCGCCACATCCACCCCGAGTGCCACCGACTCGGTCACCAGGGCCGTGCGCAGCGTCTCCGGCTCGGTGCCCGACACGGCGAACTCCACCGCCGTCACCGGATACTTGGCGAGCCGGAAGATACGGTCGATGTTGCCGCCGGTCGCGGTGATCCGCGCGGCGATCCGGGCCGTGGACTCGGCGGTCAGGGGGTGCCCCAGCACGGTGACGTGCGAGCGGCCGAGACCGCGGGGCCGGTTGTCGCCCAGGCCGGAGATGATCTCCGCCTGCATCTTCATGGACTCCGCCCAGCCGTGGACGGTGGCCCGCAGATCGCCCTCCTGACCGGCCGGCGGCACGGTCACCAGGGCGCAGAGCACGATCCGGCCACGGGTGACGACCTGCTCGATGTCGACCACGTCGACGGAGTACGCGGCAAGGGTGTCGAACAGTCCGGCGGTGATGCCCGGCCTGTCCTTGCCGAAGATCTTGACGAGGAGAGTGGGGACGTCAGAGGAGGTCTGCGAAGCGCTCATGATGCTCCAACCGTATCCGGCACCCCGCACCCTGCGCCCCTGAGGTCCGCCCAGCGGACGGAGAACTCCGGGTTTACCAGTGACCGACGGGGAACCGGATCGTGTACGAAGCGCCGGGGCACCCCCGGAATCCCCCCTCCCACCGTCGCCGGTCACTCCGCGCCCGGCCCGTCAACGACCCCGCGGCCCCGGTCCCGGCGGCGCCGGTGAGGGCGGTGGGGGCGGCGGAGGCGGAGGCGGCCCCTCGTCCGGCGGCGGAGGCGGAGCAGGCCACCGCCCGGCCCCGGCCCTCGACCCGCCACCAGCACCTGACCCGCCACCGGCCCCCGACCCCGACCCCGCGCCCGGCCCCGGCCGCTGCCCCGGTCGGCGAGGCGGCTTCGTGAACCGCCGCGCCACCGTGGGCGCGTCGTACACATCAGGCGGCCGCCGCCCCTCGGGCCCCGGCCCACCGCCACGTCCCGCCGCCTGGTCCTCCCCGGCCACCTCTCGCTCGCTGCCCGCCCCCCGGTCCTCCCCGGCCGCCCTGCGCCCGCTCCCACCACGCTCCGCCCCGGCCGCCCCGGCCCCTCCGGCCTCCCCGTCCTGCCCCGGTCGCAGCAGCCCCTCCGGCACCCGCAGATAGGGGTTGGTGTCCGGGTTCGGGGGCCGGTACGGCGTCCCCGGCGTGTACGGACCCGAGGGCGAGCCCGCCGAGGCGGACACCCCGGCGGCCGGCGCCGGGCCGAGGGCACCGAGGGCCAGGGGAGCGACCCGGCGGCCGGCCGCCCCGGTGGCGCACGCCAGCAGCGTCCCGGCGGCGCCCGCACCCGCACCCCACACCGCGCCCAGCACGAGAGCCGTAGCCGCCCGCCCGTGCAGCTCGATGCCCGCGTCGAACGCGTCGATGCCGAGCACGGCCAGCGACGCGTCCACCGACACCTCCGTCAGCAGGACAAGAAGAGGCAGCGCCACCGCCGTCGCCACACCCAGCCGAAGTGCGCAGCGCCCCGCGAACCCGAGCGCGCCCCCGCCCCGTGCGCCCGCACCATCCGCACCCCCGTCGGCCGGGGGAGACCCCCGCCCGGCGAAAGGCGTACGCACGGCGGTCAGGGCCCCCGCGCACAGCATCATCAGGGCGGCCGCCACACCCAACAGCCACACCCTGGAGTCCAGTTCGGCCAGGCGGCCCAGCGTGACGGGTTCGTCGGCGTCGACCCGCAGCAGTGCGTCGAGCGGGTCGGGCAGCAGGTTCGCGAGCGCTCCCGTGGCCCTGCCGTCCCAGGGGACGAACAGGCCGAGGGGGACACCGAGCCAGACGCCGTTGGGCGCTCCGAGCAGGGCCGCCCCGACGATCCGCCGCGGATGGGGGTCACCGACCGCCGCGTACGCCGCCGCCGCGAGCCCCGCCGCGACCGCCACCAGCAGTACGGCGACCACGGAGGACACCGCGGGCCGTACCACCCGGTGCACGGCGTCGAGGCCGCGCGGCAGGGGGGTGCGGCGCGAGGCCAGCAGGGCGACCAGCAGCACCCCGAGGCACCACAGCAGGCCGCCCAGCACCGTGGGCGCCGCGTCGACGGTGAAGCCCACCCTCGCGTCGGCCCCGACGAGGCCGCCGAGCCGGTCCGGGAGCAGGCCGCCGAGGTCCCCGATGTCGCCGAGCCCGGGGATCCCGACACCGCCCAGGTCACCCCCGCCGGGCAGCTCGTCGAGACCCAGGTCGCCGCCGTCCAGGGTGATCACGGTCTGCCCGGCATACGCCAGGCCGCCCATCAGCGCCGCGAAGAGGACGACCACCGTGCCCACCCGGGCGAGGAGTTCGGCCGCGGTGACGACAACTCCCGCGCCGCGCAGCGAGCGCAGGAAGAGCCAGGCCAGCAGGAGCGCCCCCACGAGGCCGACCCCCAGTGGCGTGATCTCGATGGCGGTCGTGGCCCGGGCTCCTTCCAGCCCGAAGACGGACACATCGCCGGACGGGGTCACCGACCCGCCCGCACCGAGCGCCACGAGCGCCGCGGTCATCGGCCCGAGTTCGCCCGCCGCGTCGGCCTCCAGCAGATGCAGACCGAGCGCCGCCGTGCCCGCCATCCCGATCAACGACCAGCTCACGGTGGCGACCGCGGAGAACAGGACGTCCCCCCACCGCACGCTCCCGCCCTGGCCGGCACTCCGGTTGCTCATGGTCGGACCCCCCGATCCGCATCGCGGCGTTGCACCGCCGATGTCCCCCTCGCGTGGGATTACCACTCTCCGGCCCGGTTTCAACCCCGTCAACGGGATCGGCCGGCGCCCGCCTGCCTTCTCTTCACAAGGCCCGACTTTCGGTCAAGGGGTCGAGCCTGAAATAGTTCCCCCCGATGTTCGACATCCCTAGACTCCCTGCGACGGGGGTAACTCGGGGGACAACTCAGTGGGGCATGGAGTGCCGGAACTCGTACTGGAATTGAACGGACAAACCTGGACGCTCGATCCGTCCAGGGCATACACCCTCGGACGTGATCCGCAGGGGGACATCGTGTTCGACGACGCCAGGGTCTCCTGGCGCCACGCCACGATCAGCTTCAGCGGCCGTAGTTGGGTGATCGAGGACCACGGCAGCACCAACGGCACATTCGTGCAGGGGCAGCGGATCCACCAGCTGGAGGTCGGCCCCGGCTCGGCCGTGCACCTGGGCAACGCGACCGACGGTCCGAGAGTCAGCCTCTCCGGCACGGCCGCGGCGGTGTCCCAGCCGCAGCAGCAGCCGTACGCCGCGCAGGGCGCGAGCGCCGGATACGCCGCCCAGCAGGCACCGCAGCAGCAGGCGCCGCAGGCGGGCTGGCAGCAGCCGCAGCAGGCACAGGTCCCGCAGCAGCAGGGCCACCCGCAGCAGAGCCCCGGTGGTGGCGCGGGGGCGCCGCCGGTGTACGGCGACCGCAGCCCGACCACGTTCCACCAGCTGGCCCTCGGCCGGGTGATGCGCATCGGTCGTGCCCTGGAGAACGACCTGGTCGTCTCCGACCTGCAGGTCTCCCGGAACCACGCCGAGTTCCACGCGACGCCCGACGGCCGCTTCGAGATCCGCGACCTCGGGTCCCACAACGGCACGTTCGTCAACGGCATGCCGATCGCCAAGGGCGGCACCGCACTCCTCGGCCCGAACGACATCGTCGGCGTCGGCCACTCGACGTTCCGCATCATCGGGGACCGCCTCGAGGAGTTCGTCGACACCGGTGAGGTCTCCTTCTCCGCCCGCCATCTGACCGTCACCGTCGACGGCGGCAAGCAGATCCTCAAGGACGTCTCCTTCGGCGTCCCCGAGAAGTCCCTCATCGCGGTCATCGGCCCCTCCGGCTCCGGAAAGTCCACCCTGCTCAAGGCGCTCACGGGCTACCGCCCCGCCAACCAGGGCGACGTCCTCTACGACAACCGGAACCTGTACAAGCAGTTCGCCGAGCTGCGCCAGCGCATCGGTCTGGTCCCGCAGGACGACATCCTGCACAAGGAGCTGACCGTCAAGAAGGCCCTCAAGTACGCGGCCAAGCTCCGCTTCCCGGCCGACACCACGGCCACCGAGCGCGAGGCCCGCATCGACGAGGTGCTGCGCGAGCTGAAGCTCGACATCCACAAGGACAAGAAGGTCACGTCCCTCTCCGGCGGCCAGCGCAAGCGTGTCTCGGTCGCCCTGGAGCTGCTGACCAAGCCGTCGCTGATCTTCCTGGACGAGCCGACCTCCGGTCTCGACCCGGGCATGGACCGCGACGTCATGCAGCTGCTGCGCGGCCTCGCCGACGACGGCCGCACGGTCCTCGTGGTCACCCACTCGGTGGCCGAGCTGGCGATCTGCGACAAGCTGCTGGTGATGGCGCCGGGCGGCTCGGTGGCGTACTTCGGCCCGCCCGAGGAGGCCCTGAACTTCTTCGGCTACGAGACCTGGGCCGACGTGTTCTCCGCCTTCGAGAACTACCGCGACTACGACTGGGCGGGCCGCTGGAAGGGCTCGCAGCATTACCAGATGTACGCCGCGGACATCGACGCCGTCGCCCCGCAGTCGGTGCACATGCCGCCGCCGCAGTCGATGCGCCCGCCGAAGCCGCAGAGCTGGTTCTCCCAGCTCGGCACCCTCGTCCGCCGCTACCTCGCGGTGATCGTGTCGGACAAGGGCTTCCTGGCGCTGACGGTGGTGCTGCCGGCCGTGCTCGGCGCGGTGAGCCTGCTGATCGACCCGGACAGGGACCTGCTGGTCCGGGGCATCAACAAGGCGACCGGCCTGCCCGTCCCGAACGGCACCGCCACCACGGTGCTGCTGATCCTCGCGGTCGGCGCGTGCTTCGCGGGCGCCGCCAACTCCGTCCGTGAGCTGATCAAGGAACGGGTGATCTACGAGCGGGAGCGGGCGACCGGTCTGTCGCGCTCGGCGTACCTGATGTCGAAGGTCATCGTCCTCGGCACGGTCACCGTGCTCCAGGGCGCCATGGTCGGCGCGATCGGCTTCGCCAGCCGGACCATTCCCGACGAGGCCCTGATCTTCGGTGACGGCAAGGTCGCGGTGATGCTCGAACTCTCCATCCCGATCATGGGCCTCGGCTTCACGTCGATGATGTTCGGCCTGGTCATCTCCTCGCTGGTGAAGACCGCCGAGAAGACCATGCCGCTGCTGGTCATGTTCGCGATCGTCCAGGTGGTCTTCACCGGCTGCCTGTTCGCGCTGCACGGCAGCCCCGGCGTCAACGAGTTCTCGTACCTGATGCCGTCGCGCTGGGCGGTCGCCGCCGCCGGCGCCACGCTGGACTTCAACAACATCAGCCCGCCCAAGGAGGCCGGCGACACCGACCCGCTGTGGGACCACGCGGCCGGCGTCTACGCCTTCGACATGGTCGCCCTGGTCCTGATCGGCGTCGTCTGCGGCATCCTCGTGGCCCGCTTCCTGCGCCGCCACGAGCCCGAGGTCATGCGGAAGTGACCTAGTCCTACCAGCACACCGGCACCCACGTCGAAGGGCGGCACCCCACCAGGGGGTGCCGCCCTTCGACGCTTCACCGGGGTCCGCGCCGACCTCAGTAAGCGCTGTTGACGTTGTCGATCGACCCGTAGCGGTCGGCCGCGTAGTTCGCGGCGGCCGTCAGGTTGGCGACCGGGTCGTACTGGCTCCACGCGGTGCCCGGGACGTGGTAGGCGTCGAAGGTCGGCTTGATGACCTGGAGCAGACCGATCGAGGGGACGCCGTTCTTGGCGTTGATGTCCCAGTTGTTGATGGCGTTCGGGTTGCCCGACGACTCCCGCATGATGTTCTTGTGCAGGCCGTGGTACGTGCCCGGGATCTTGTGCTTCTTCATGATGTCGAGCGCCTCGCGGATCCACCCGTCGAGGTTGTCCGGGTAGCTCTTGGCCGCGGCGGCCTTGACCTGCGCGGCTCGCTTGGCGGACCGGCTCGCGGCCTCCTTCTTCGCACGCTCCTGCGCGGCCTTCTGCTGCGCGGCGACCACGGCGGCCTTCTTCTCGGCGTCGGCCGCCTGGTCGACGACGCTCGCCTTGACCGCGTGGACCGGGCTCTGGCTGAACGCCACCGGCGCCGCGGAAACCGTCTTCGTGGTGGTCTGAGCCTCGGCGGGCACCAGCGAGAACGCGACGGCGGCGGCGCCGACGGCGGCCACTCCGGCGAACGAGAGCTTGTGGGCCTTGGACAGCACGCGACTGTGACCGGGGTTCTTGGCGTTCTGCGACATGAGTGATGGACCTCTTCGAGTAGCGCGGAGGTCGCTCTCGGCCGGGTGGGGACCTTGCTTTCCAGCACAAGCGCCGTGGGCGGAAACCCACGGCGCCGAGCGACGGAAGCAATTCTTAGCGGCCGCAAAATCGCGTGGCAAAGGTGTGACGTACGATGCCGCTTAGTGGACGCGGAAGCGGCAAAACGGGACAGAACAACACGTCTGTCCCGTTCAAACCGGGCTTATCCCTCTCCTAGAGAGCTTCGTACGTGATGTGGGCCCTATGCCCGGCCTCACATCGGGAGCGCCACCGTTTCACATGCGGTTGCTGGAGCAATGCGCAGGGTGAGCTGTCTGAGGGGGCAGGACGAGATGCGCGTCGCCGAACTCGTGCCACACGCAGCACCCCGCCGCCGCCTCCTCGTACGCCCGCTGAACCGCCGCCCGCCCCGCGACCGCCTCCAGCATCAGCAGATGCGACGCCTGTGGTTCGTGCAGCCCGGTCACCAGCACGTCGACCATCCGCACCCCCCGCTCCGGAGTGACCACCAGATCCGTCCACCCGCCACCGGCTCGTACGACACCGTCGGCACCGGCCGCGGACTCCACAGCCCGCACCGCCGTCGTTCCCACGGCGACCACTCGCCCGTCACCCGCCCTGACCGCGTTGATCAGCCGCGCCGACGCCTCCGGCACAGCGAACCGCTCCGGGTACGGCGGCTCGCGGCGCCTCCGCCGACGCGACCCCCGTGTGCAGGGTGACGGGCGCGAACTGCCCCCCAGCGCCCGTCCCAGGTCCTTGGAAGCCCTCGTGATGATCGCCACCGGCATGACATCGTCCCCTCGTCGCCCGCCGCCGCCCGCTCCGGCCGGCGGTGATCCCACCGTAGGAACCCGGCCCTCCCCACCGCCTCGTACGCGGGCCCCGGTCCGCCAAGGTCCTTCTCCCTGGGCCACCGGTCGGGGCCCCGGGTCCTAGGCCCGGTCGTAGGCCCAGAACCTAGGTCCGGGGGCCCAGGGAAGCCGCCGGTGGTCCGATCCGCGCTCTCGGCCCCGCCGGTACGGTGATCCCATGAGTCAAGGTCCCCGCTCGGGTCTCGCGGCGGTCAGTTCCGCGTTGCTGGCCATGAGCAGACACCTGGAGGTCCGGGACGTCCTGAAGACGATCGTCGCCTCCGCCCGCGAGCTGCTCGACGCCGAGTACGCGGCCCTCGGCGTCCCCGACGACCACGGCGGCTTCGCCCAGTTCGTCGTCGACGGCGTCACCGAAGCGCAGTGGAAGGCCATCGGCCCCCTCCCGCGCCAGCACGGCATCCTCGCCGCGATGCTCCAGGAGGCCACCCCGGAGCGTCTCGCCGACGTCCGCGAGGACCCGCGCTTCGAGGGCTGGCCCACCGCCCACCCCGACCTGGTGGACTTCCTCGGCCTGCCCATCCGCGACGGCGACGAGGTCATCGGCGCCCTCTTCCTCGCCAACAAGCGCTGCGCCCCACCGGGGGGCGGCTGCGGCTTCACCGAGGACGACGAGGAACTGCTGTCGATCCTCTCCCAGCACGCGGCGATCGCCCTGACCAACGCCCGCCTCTACGAGCGCAGCCGCGAGCTGACCATCGCCGAGGAGCGCTCCCGCCTCGCCCACGAGCTGCACGACGCCGTCAGCCAGAAGCTGTTCTCCCTTCGGCTGACCGCCCAGGCGGCGGCCGCCCTGGTCGACCGCGACCCCTCCCGCGCCAAGGGCGAGCTGCAGCAGGTGGCCGCCCTCGCCGCCGAGGCCGCGGACGAGCTGCGCGCCGCCGTCGTCGAACTGCGCCCCGCCGGACTCGACGAGGACGGGCTGGCCGCCACCCTGCGCACCCAGGTCCACGTCCTCGACCGCGCCCACAGCGCCCGCGTCACCTTCTCCGCGCGCGGCGCCCGCGCGCTGCCGGCGGCCCAGGAGGAGGCCATGCTCCGCGTCGCCCAGGAGGCCCTGCACAACGCCCTGCGCCACGCGGACGCCGCGCACGTCGACGTCGCCCTGGAACGCCGGGGCCCCGGCGCGGTGCTGCGGGTCACGGACGACGGCAGCGGCTTCGACCCGCAGGCCGTCCGCCGTGCGGGACGCCACCTCGGCCTCGTCTCCATGCGGGACCGGGCGAGCGGGGTCGGCGGCTCGCTGACCGTGGAATCGGCGCCCGGCAAGGGCACCACGATCGAGATGGAGGTCCCCGGTGGCTGACGCGATCAAAGTGCTGCTCGTCGACGACCACCAGGTGGTCCGCCGCGGCCTGCGCACCTTCCTGGAGGTGCAGGACGACATCGAGGTCGTGGGGGAGGCCGCCGACGGCGCCGAGGGCGTCGCCCGCGCCGAGGAACTCCGCCCCGACGTCGTCCTCATGGACGTCAAGATGCCGGGCATGGACGGCATCGACGCGCTCCGCAGACTCCGCGAACTCGACAACCCCGCGCGCGTGCTCATCGTCACCAGCTTCACCGAGCAGCGCACCGTCGTCCCGGCCCTGCGCGCGGGCGCCGCCGGGTACGTCTACAAGGACGTGGACCCCGACGCCCTCGCCGGCGCCATCCGCTCCGTGCACGCCGGACACATCCTGCTCCAGCCGGAGGTCGCAGGGGTGCTCCTCTCCCAGGAGGAGGCCGGCTCCGGTCAGGGCAGAGGCGGTTCGCTCACCGAGCGGGAGCGCGAGGTGCTCGGCCTGATCGCCGACGGCCGCTCCAACCGGGAGATCGCCCGCGCCCTGGTCCTGTCCGAGAAGACGGTCAAGACCCACGTCTCCAACATCCTCATGAAGCTCGACCTGACGGACCGGACCCAGGCCGCGCTGTGGGCGGTGCGCCACGGTGTGACCGGATGATCTGCCGATCGTCGGCCAACCCGGAAGGTTCCCCTCCGGTGTGAGATTCATACCGTCGGGTGTATGTCCTCCGAATGGCGCATCCTCGGTGGAGCCCCGCCGTTCTTCAGTGCGTGCTGCGAGCGACCGCCGCAGTGATCGCGAAGAAGGGCTCAGAAGTGAAGAACCTGAAGAAGGCCGCCGCTGTCACGATGGTGGCCGGTGGCCTCGTCGCCGCCGGTGCCGGCATGGCCTCCGCCACCGACGGCGGGGCGCACGCGGGCGGCAAGGCCGTCGGCTCGCCGGGCGTCATCTCGGGGAACGTCATCCAGGCCCCGATCGACATCCCGGTCAACGTGGTCGGCAACAGCGTCAGCGTGGTGGGCATCCTGAACCCGGCCTTCGGCAACCTGGGCGTCAACCACTGACGTTCCCCCCCGGAGCACCAGTGACCACCGGCCTTCCAGACCTCTCCGGAAGGCCGGTCAGTCATGTCCGCGGCGCCGGAGCCTCCCGGTCGGCGCTTCCCGTCGGCGGCCGGTGAACCCGGAGGCTCGGCCGACCGGTCCGACCTGTCCCCGATGGTCGACTTCCTCGACCGGTGCGCCGGTGCGCCAGCGCGTTGATGCGCAGGGGCGCCGGGGCGCACTACCCCCGCTCCCGCTCCTCCACGAACGCGTTGTACGCCGCCACCTGCGCCCGCCGGGCCGTCCGCTCCACCGGCCGCAGCGCGGCCCCCCGGGACGCCATCTCGGACGCGCTCACCGCAGCCCCGTGCCCGTTCTCGTACGCCAGCGAGATCAGCAAACCCACCCGCTGCGCCAGCTCCAGCACCCGGACGGCCCGCGGCGGATAACCCGGCGCGAGCACCTCACGCCCCCGCTCGGCCCGCGCCCGGTACGCGTCGATCGCCGCCTCCGCCACGGGGCCCGACGCCGCCACGTCCAACCGGGACAGCACGGCCGTCGCGTCCCGCAGCGCTTCCGCCAGCTCCCGCTCCGCCTCCCCGAGGGACGGCACGTCGGCGGGCGGCGCCTCCCGCACCTCCAGACAGTGCCAGACCACGTCGACGTGCTCGTCGCCCGAGGGGCCCGCCGCGTACACCTCCGGGACCAGCCCCAGCGCGCCCCCGCGGCACACCACGGCCTCCTCCGCCTCCAGCGCCCGCTTGTTGAACTCCGGCGGCCCACTGAGACCCAACGGATGCCCCGGCGCCGGCAGCGCCACCCGCAACCCCGTCACCCCCAGCGCCCGCAGTCGCCCGAGCGCGAGCGTCAGCCCGACCGGCCGCGACTCGCCGGGAAGCCCTTCCACCCGATGCACCGCGTCCTCCCCGACGATCGCGAGCACCGCGTCATCCGGAGAGACAAGTCCGGCAAGAAGTGCATTTCCCCATGCGGCAAGGCGTCCTGAACGCGGTTCCGAGAGCATGCCCCCACCCTAAGGACCGACCGATGGAATGGACGGCCCGGCCGGTGGCGTAGATTTCCCTGAGGGCTGCGCCCACCCGGCGGTGGCTCCAACCGAGGCGTACGCGACAGCCGAGACAGGCCGACACTGCAAGGGGAGACAGCGCGCTCATGAGCGATGTTCTGGAGCTGGAGGACGTATCCGTGGTCCGCGAGGGCCGGGCTCTGGTGGACCAGGTCTCCTGGTCGGTCAAGGAGGGCGAGCGCTGGGCCATCCTCGGCCCGAACGGCGCCGGCAAGACCACCCTCCTCAACGTCGCGTCCAGCTACGTCTACCCCAGCAAGGGCAGCGCCACGATCCTCGGCGAGACCCTCGGCCGGGTCGACGTCTTCGAACTGCGCCCGCGTATCGGCATGGCCGGCATCGCCATGGCGGAGAAGCTCCCCAAGCGTCAGACCGTCCTGCAGACCGTGCTGACCGCCGCGTACGGCATGACGGCCACCTGGAACGAGGACTACGAGGAGATCGACGAGCTCCGCGCCCGCGCCTTCCTCGACCGCCTCGGCATGACCGAGTTCGTCGACCGCAAGTTCGGCACCCTCTCGGAGGGCGAGCGCAAGCGCACCCTCATCGCCCGCGCCCTGATGGCCGACCCCGAGCTCCTCCTCCTCGACGAGCCCGCCGCCGGCCTCGACCTCGGTGGCCGCGAGGACCTCGTCCGCCGCCTCGGCCGCCTCGCCCGCGACCCCATCGCCCCCTCCATGATCATGGTCACGCACCATGTCGAGGAGATCCCCCCGGGCTTCACCCACGTCCTGATGATCCGTCAGGGCAAGGTCCTCGCCGCGGGCCCCCTGGAGCTGGAACTGACCTCCCGCAACCTCTCCCTCTGCTTCGGTCTCCCGCTCGTCGTCGAGCAGGTCGGCGAGCGCTGGACGGCCCAGGGCCTGCCCCTCACCTGACCTCCGACTTCTCCCGCCGATCCGCCAGTCGGGCGTCCTGGCCCCACAACCAGGGCCGGACGCAACCGACTTGGCGGATCCGCTGTAAGCGATCTTTGACCCTGCGCTCTGTCGGCGGGGCGATCCCGGTCCTACCATGGACGTTGTGGACAGCATCGACGCGTGGGTGTGGTGGCTGATAGGCGCGGCCGGGCTCGGGGTCGCCCTCGTCGTGACCGCGATGCCCGAACTGGGCATGCTCGCCCTGGGCGCCGTCGCCGGCGCCGTGACCGCAGGGCTGGGCGGCGGGGTCGTCCTCCAAGTGGTCGTGTTCGCCGTCGTGTCCGTGGCGCTCGTCGCCGTCGTACGGCCCGTGGCCGCCCGCCACAGAGCCGGGCGGCCCGAACTCGCCACGGGCATCGACGCCCTGAAGGGCAAGCAGGCCGTCGTCCTGGAACGGGTCGACGGCTCCGGTGGCCGCATCAAGCTCGGCGGCGAGATCTGGTCCGCCCGCTCGCTCGACTCCGGACTCACCTTCGAGGTGGGCCAGGAAGTCGACGTGGTGGAGATCGAAGGGGCCACCGCGATCGTCATGTGACCTCGTACGACACGGTCACGACGTGACCACGCAATGCACCGAACGCCCCACCTGGCAGCCGCTGTTCTGCCAGACTCGACGAGCAAGATCCTCAACAGGCAAACAGGCATAAGATCTTCCACAGGCGCCACGGCGGAGAAGGGCACGGGGAGCGAACGATGGAACCGATCATCATCGTCCTGATCATTCTGGTGGTGTTGGTCTTCATCGCCCTGATCAAGACCATCCAGGTCATCCCACAGGCGAGCGCCGCCATCGTCGAGCGCTTCGGCCGCTACACCCGCACCCTCAACGCGGGACTCAACATCGTGGTCCCGTTCATCGACTCCATCCGCAACCGCATCGACCTCCGCGAACAGGTCGTGCCGTTCCCGCCCCAGCCGGTGATCACCCAGGACAACCTGGTCGTGAACATCGACACGGTCATCTACTACCAGGTCACCGACGCACGCGCCGCGACCTACGAGGTCGCCAGCTACATCCAGGCGATCGAGCAGCTCACCGTCACCACGCTCCGCAACATCATCGGCGGCATGGACCTGGAGCGGACCCTGACCTCCCGCGAGGAGATCAACGCGGCCCTGCGCGGCGTCCTCGACGAGGCGACCGGCAAGTGGGGCATCCGCGTCAACCGCGTCGAGCTGAAGGCGATCGAGCCGCCGACCTCCATCCAGGACTCGATGGAGAAGCAGATGCGCGCCGACCGTGACAAGCGTGCCGCGATCCTCACCGCCGAAGGTACGCGCCAGGCGGCGATCCTGACCGCCGAGGGCGAGAAGCAGTCCCAGATCCTGCGCGCCGAGGGTGAGGCCAAGGCCGCCGCCCTGCGCGCCGAGGGCGAAGCCCAGGCCGTGCGCACGGTCTTCGAGGCCATCCACGCCGGTGACCCGGACCAGAAGCTCCTCTCCTACCAGTACCTCCAGATGCTCCCGAAGATCGCCGAGGGCGACGCCAACAAGCTCTGGATCGTCCCCAGCGAGATCGGTGACGCACTGAAGGGCCTCTCCGGCGCCATGGGCAACTTCGGCAACCTGGGCGGCGGTCCCACCGTCCCCAAGCCGGCCGACGGCAGCGCCGACCGCCGCGAGAAGCCCGCCATCGACTAGAGACATGGCGACGGGCCCGCCCTTCCCCGAGGAAGAGCGGGCCCGTCGCCGTACGTACGACAGTGCTGCGTGATGCCGGTTACGCGGCGCCCTGCGACAGCCAGTCCGGCAGCGCGTCGAAGTCGTCATGTCCCAGGGACAGCAGCATCGCGTCCGCGGGCGTCGGCTCGAACGGCTGCCGCAGCAGCGGCATGCCCGCCTCGTCCGGAGTCCGGTTCGCCTTGCGGTGGTTGTCCTCCGCGCACGACGCGACCGTGTTCAGCCAGCTGTCCGATCCGCCCTTGGACCGCGGCACCACATGGTCCACGGTCGTCGCCCGTCTGCCGCAGTACGCGCACCTGTGCCTGTCCCGGACCAGCACACCCCGCCGCGACCACGGCGCTTGTCTTCGGAACGGCACCCTGACGTACCGGCAGAGCCTGATCACCCGGGGCGCCGGTATGTCGACCGCGGCTCCGCGCATGCGCAGTTCGGGGTGGGTCTGCTCGACGACGGCCTTGTCCTGCAGCACCAGAACGACGGCCCGGTTGAGCGTCACCGTCGACAGCGGCTCGAAGCTCGCGTTCAGTACCAGCGTGTCCCGCATCCCAGCCCACCTCCTGTGCACCAGCCCACCCCCCGGCAGGCTTGGATCAACTGTGGCCGGGCACGCCGAGATGGACAACGCAATAAAAAATGCCCGCCTCTGATCACTTCCAAGACCAGAGGCGGGCAAACGTTCAATGAACGTCCGACTTCGCTACTTTTCCGCCACCGCGGCGTACTCCCCGATGAGCTGGGCACGCGCCAGCGTGTGGAAACGGAGGTTGAATCCCACCACGGCGGGCGAGGCGTCGGAATCCGGACCGAGCTTCTCCTGGTCCACGGCGTACACCGTGAACACATAACGGTGTGCCGGGTCACCGGGCGGCGGGGCGGCCCCACCGAAGTCACGCGTCCCGTAGTCGTTGCGCACCTGCACCGCGCCCTCGGGCAGCCCTTCGAACTTCCCCGATCCCGCACCGGTCGGCAACTCCGTCACCGACACCGGGATGTCGAACACGACCCAGTGCCAGAACCCGCTGCCCGTGGGGGCGTCCGGGTCGTAGCAGGTCACGGCGAAGCTCTTGGTCTCCGGCGGGAAGCCCTCCCAGCGAAGCTGCGGAGAGGTGTTCCCGGCCGCGTAGACCTGAGCGTCCTTGAGGGTCGCCCCCGGCTCGACGTCCTCACTCGTGACCGTGAAGGACGGCACGACCGGATGGAAATCGTGGGGGAGGGGCGGCCTCTTCGGCTCGGTCACCTCGGTACCTCCTGGTGGATCCTGTGGGTTGGTTCAGAGCCTAGAACCAGCTCCGCTTGCTGCCGACCTCCGACAGCCACTGGTTCAGGTAGGCGGCCCAGTCCGTGTTCCCGTAGTCCTGCAGTCCCACCCGGAACGAACGGAACGAGTCGCTGCCCTCACTGAACAGACCCGGCTTCTTGTCCATCTCCAGCACGACGTCCATCTCGCGCTCGTCGGCGACGAAGCTCAGCTCGACCTGGTTGAGACCGTGGTACTGCTGCGGCGGGTAGAACTCGATCTCCTGGTAGAACGGCAGCTTCTGCCGCGTGCCCCGGATGTGGCCGCGCTCCATGTCCGCGTTCTTGAAGCGGAAGCCCAACTGGATGAAGGCGTCCAGGATCGCCTGCTGCGCCGGCAGCGGGTGCACGTTGATCGGGTCCAGGTCACCGGAGTCGACCGCACGCGCGATCTCCAGCTCGGTCGTCACGCCGATGTGCATCCCCGGCAGTGTCTGGCCCTGGATGGTCGTGACGGGCGTCTCCCAGGGGATCTCCAGCCCGAACGGCACCACGTGCACGGCCTGTGCCTTCAGCTCGAAGGCACCCCCGAGCCGCTGCTTCAGGAACTCGATGTCCTGCTTGTACTCGGCGTCCTGGCCCTCGACCTCGACCCGGGCCTGAAGCCCGACCGACAGTCCTTCGATCTGCTGGTCGACCGAGCCGCCCTGGATCCGCACCTCACCCTGGACGACACCGCCCGGCACCACGTTGATCTCGGTCAGCACCGTCTCGACCGAAGCGCCACCGGCCCCCAGGCTCGCGAGCAGTCGCTTGAACCCCATGTCTGTTCCTCCCGTCAGGCAACGCCTGTGTATCTGTGTGGCTCTGTAGTTCTGTGTGGGTGGATCGCTCTGCGCGGCGTGGACCCTTGATCCCTACAAACGCGAACCGGCGGTGACCGGTTCCGTGTCCCCACACTTCCAAGGAGGACGCTTCCTCGCCACCCATCGGCCCCACCCGTCTGGACTACGCTCGTACGCCATGATCGCGACCCCCGACCGTACGCCCCTGGCCCGCGACTTCTTCGACCGCCCCGTCCTGGAGGTCGCCCCCGACCTCCTGGGACGTGTCCTCGTGCGCACGACGCCGGACGGTCCGATCGCCCTCCGCCTCACCGAAGTCGAGGCCTACGACGGGGAGAACGACCCCGGCTCGCACGCGTTCCGCGGCCGCACCGCCCGCAACGGCGTGATGTTCGGTCCACCCGGCCACGTGTACGTGTACTTCACGTACGGCATGTGGCACTGCATGAACCTGGTCTGCGGTCCGGAGGGTCGAGCGAGCGCGGTCCTGCTGCGCGCCGGCGAGGTCGTCGAGGGCGCAGAGCTGGCCCGCAAACGTCGAATCTCGGCCCGAAACGACAAGGAACTCGCCAAAGGGCCGGCCCGTCTGGCCACGGCCCTGGACGTGGACCGGGCCCTCGACGGCACGGACGCCTGTTCCCCCGACGACCCCCCTCTCACGATCCTGACCGGCACACCTGTCCGTTCCGAACAGGTACGCAACGGCCCCCGTACCGGCGTCGCGGGCGACGGGGGCGTCCACCCGTGGCGCTTCTGGATCGCCGACGACCCCACGGTGAGCCCCTACCGGGCCCACGTCCCCCGCCACCGCCGAACTTGACTCACCTCCGGGCGGTCCGTAACGTAGCCCGAGCCGCTTGAACCGGGTACTGCAGTCAGTCAGCAGCCGGAAGCGGCCACCCACTACCTACGACACCCCCTCGGCGGGGGCGAATCAGGCATGCCTTGATTCAAGTCCGCAGAACTCAATTATGAGTTGCCGAGGGAATCGGCTAACGTAGTGAATGTCGAAAGGCCGCGAGGGAAACCGAGGGGCCCCAAGACAACCGAAAGGCAAATCCCGCCGACAGGGAATCGGATCGGAAAAGGATCTGATAGAGTCGGAAACGCAAGACCGAAGGGAAGCGCCCGGAGGAAAGTCCGAGAAGTTGCTCGGGTGAGTACAAAGGAAGTGTCCGTTCCTTGAGAACTCAACAGCGTGCCAAAAATCAACGCCAGATATGTTGATACCCCGTCTCCGGCCGGTTGGTCGGGGCGAGGTTCCTTTGAAATAAACACAGCGAGGACGCTGTGAACCATCGGATCATTCCTCCGGTGGTTCCGCTCTCGTGTGTGTGCACCGGATGACCGGTAAACATTCACGGAGAGTTTGATCCTGGCTCAGGACGAACGCTGGCGGCGTGCTTAACACATGCAAGTCGAACGATGAAGCCCTTCGGGGTGGATTAGTGGCGAACGGGTGAGTAACACGTGGGCAATCTGCCCTTCACTCTGGGACAAGCCCTGGAAACGGGGTCTAATACCGGATACGACGCGCTCGGGCATCCGATGTGCGTGGAAAGCTCCGGCGGTGAAGGATGAGCCCGCGGCCTATCAGCTTGTTGGTGAGGTAACGGCTCACCAAGGCGACGACGGGTAGCCGGCCTGAGAGGGCGACCGGCCACACTGGGACTGAGACACGGCCCAGACTCCTACGGGAGGCAGCAGTGGGGAATATTGCACAATGGGCGAAAGCCTGATGCAGCGACGCCGCGTGAGGGATGACGGCCTTCGGGTTGTAAACCTCTTTCAGCAGGGAAGAAGCGAGAGTGACGGTACCTGCAGAAGAAGCGCCGGCTAACTACGTGCCAGCAGCCGCGGTAATACGTAGGGCGCGAGCGTTGTCCGGAATTATTGGGCGTAAAGAGCTCGTAGGCGGTCTGTCGCGTCGGATGTGAAAGCCCGGGGCTTAACCCCGGGTCTGCATTCGATACGGGCAGACTAGAGTGTGGTAGGGGAGATCGGAATTCCTGGTGTAGCGGTGAAATGCGCAGATATCAGGAGGAACACCGGTGGCGAAGGCGGATCTCTGGGCCATTACTGACGCTGAGGAGCGAAAGCGTGGGGAGCGAACAGGATTAGATACCCTGGTAGTCCACGCCGTAAACGGTGGGAACTAGGTGTTGGCGACATTCCACGTCGTCGGTGCCGCAGCTAACGCATTAAGTTCCCCGCCTGGGGAGTACGGCCGCAAGGCTAAAACTCAAAGGAATTGACGGGGGCCCGCACAAGCAGCGGAGCATGTGGCTTAATTCGACGCAACGCGAAGAACCTTACCAAGGCTTGACATACACCGGAAACATCCAGAGATGGGTGCCCCCTTGTGGTCGGTGTACAGGTGGTGCATGGCTGTCGTCAGCTCGTGTCGTGAGATGTTGGGTTAAGTCCCGCAACGAGCGCAACCCTTGTTCTGTGTTGCCAGCATGCCTTTCGGGGTGATGGGGACTCACAGGAGACTGCCGGGGTCAACTCGGAGGAAGGTGGGGACGACGTCAAGTCATCATGCCCCTTATGTCTTGGGCTGCACACGTGCTACAATGGCAGGTACAATGAGCTGCGAAGCCGTGAGGCGGAGCGAATCTCAAAAAGCCTGTCTCAGTTCGGATTGGGGTCTGCAACTCGACCCCATGAAGTCGGAGTTGCTAGTAATCGCAGATCAGCAGTGCTGCGGTGAATACGTTCCCGGGCCTTGTACACACCGCCCGTCACGTCACGAAAGTCGGTAACACCCGAAGCCGGTGGCCCAACCCCTTGTGGGAGGGAGCTGTCGAAGGTGGGACTGGCGATTGGGACGAAGTCGTAACAAGGTAGCCGTACCGGAAGGTGCGGCTGGATCACCTCCTTTCTAAGGAGCACCTGGCCTCTTTCGGGGGGTCCAGACGCCAGAACATCAGCGAATGTCTGATGCTGGACGCTCATGGGTGGAACGTTGATTATTCGGCACGGTCGGGATGGATGAGAGCGCTAGTACTGCTTCGGCGTGGAACGCGAAGCTCATCGACTGATCGTGTCGGGCACGCTGTTGGGTGTCTGAGGGTGCGGCCGTGATGGTCGCCCTTCGGTGCCGGCCCCAGTGAACTCGAACCGGGTGGTTCGGGGTGGTGGGTGGTTGGTCGTTGTTTGAGAACTGCACAGTGGACGCGAGCATCTGTGGCCAAGTTTTTAAGGGCGCACGGTGGATGCCTTGGCACCAGGAACCGATGAAGGACGTGGGAGGCCACGATAGGCCCCGGGGAGTCGTCAACCAGGCTTTGATCCGGGGGTGTCCGAATGGGGAAACCCGGCAGTCGTCATGGGCTGTCACCCTTGCCTGAACACATAGGGCAAGTGGAGGGAACGCGGGGAAGTGAAACATCTCAGTACCCGCAGGAAGAGAAAACAACCGTGATTCCGGGAGTAGTGGCGAGCGAAACTGGATGAGGCCAAACCGTATGCGTGTGAGACCCGGCAGGGGTTGCGTATACGGGGTTGTGGGATCTCTCTTTCACAGTCTGCCGGCTGTGAGGCGAGTCAGAAACCGTTGATGTAGGCGAAGGACATGCGAAAGGTCCGGCGTAGAGGGTAAGACCCCCGTAGCTGAAACATCAGCGGCTCGTTTGAGAGACACCCAAGTAGCACGGGGCCCGAGAAATCCCGTGTGAATCTGGCGGGACCACCCGCTAAGCCTAAATATTCCCTGGTGACCGATAGCGGATAGTACCGTGAGGGAATGGTGAAAAGTACCCCGGGAGGGGAGTGAAATAGTACCTGAAACCGTGTGCCTACAAGCCGTGGGAGCGTCGCGTTGAGTGCTTGCACTCAACGTCGTGACTGCGTGCCTTTTGAAGAATGAGCCTGCGAGTTTGCGGTGTGTTGCGAGGTTAACCCGGGTGGGGTAGCCGTAGCGAAAGCGAGTCCGAACAGGGCGTTTGAGTAGCACGCTCAAGACCCGAAGCGGAGTGATCTAGCCATGGGCAGGTTGAAGCGGAGGTAAGACTTCGTGGAGGACCGAACCCACCAGGGTTGAAAACCTGGGGGATGACCTGTGGTTAGGGGTGAAAGGCCAATCAAACTCCGTGATAGCTGGTTCTCCCCGAAATGCATTTAGGTGCAGCGTCGTGTGTTTCTTGCCGGAGGTAGAGCACTGGATAGGCGATGGGCCCTACCGGGTTACTGACCTTAGCCAAACTCCGAATGCCGGTAAGTGAGAGCGCGGCAGTGAGACTGTGGGGGATAAGCTCCATGGTCGAGAGGGAAACAGCCCAGAGCATCGACTAAGGCCCCTAAGCGTACGCTAAGTGGGAAAGGATGTGGAGTCGCAGAGACAACCAGGAGGTTGGCTTAGAAGCAGCCACCCTTGAAAGAGTGCGTAATAGCTCACTGGTCTAGTGATTCCGCGCCGACAATGTAGCGGGGCTCAAGCGTACCGCCGAAGTCGTGTCATTGCGATATGTACCCCCAACGGGGATCGTGATGGGTAGGGGAGCGTCGTCTGCCGGGTGAAGCAGCCGTGTAAGCGAGTTGTGGACGGTTGACGAGTGAGAATGCAGGCATGAGTAGCGATACAAACGTGAGAAACGTTTGCGCCGATTGACCAAGGGTTCCTGGGTCAAGCTGATCTGCCCAGGGTAAGTCGGGACCTAAGGCGAGGCCGACAGGCGTAGTCGATGGATAACCGGTTGATATTCCGGTACCCGCTGTGAAGCGTCAAACATCGAACCAGGCGATGCTAAGTCCGTGAAGCCGCCCCGGAGCCTTCGGGTGAAGGGGAGTGGTGGAGCCGACGAACCAGACTTGTAGTAGGTGAGTGATGGGGTGACGCAGGAAGGTAGTCCATCCCGGGCGGTGGTTGTCCCGGGGTAAGGGTGTAGGACGTCGGGTAGGTAAATCCGCCTGGCATGTAGTCTGAGACCTGATGCCGAGCCGATTGTGGTGAAGTGGATGATCCTATGCTGTCGAGAAAAGCCTCTAGCGAGTTTCATGGCGGCCCGTACCCTAAACCGACTCAGGTGGTCTGGTAGAGAATACCGAGGCGTTCGGGTGAACTATGGTTAAGGAACTCGGCAAAATGCCCCCGTAACTTCGGGAGAAGGGGGGCCACGCTTGGTGATCCGATTTACTCGGTGAGCTGGGGGTGGCCGCAGAGACCAGCGAGAAGCGACTGTTTACTAAAAACACAGGTCCGTGCGAAGCCGTAAGGCGATGTATACGGACTGACGCCTGCCCGGTGCTGGAACGTTAAGGGGACCGGTTAGCTCACTTTCGGGTGGGCGAAGCTGAGAACTTAAGCGCCAGTAAACGGCGGTGGTAACTATAACCATCCTAAGGTAGCGAAATTCCTTGTCGGGTAAGTTCCGACCTGCACGAATGGCGTAACGACTTCTCGACTGTCTCAACCATAGGCCCGGTGAAATTGCACTACGAGTAAAGATGCTCGTTTCGCGCAGCAGGACGGAAAGACCCCGGGACCTTTACTACAGTTTGATATTGGTGTTCGGTTCGGCTTGTGTAGGATAGCTGGGAGACTGTGAACTCTGGACGCCAGTTCAGGGGGAGTCGTCGTTGAAATACCAGTCTGGTCGTGCTGGATGTCTAACCCGGGTCCGTGATCCGGATCGGGGACAGTGTCTGATGGGTAGTTTAACTGGGGCGGTTGCCTCCTAAAGGGTAACGGAGGCGCCCAAAGGTTCCCTCAGCCTGGTTGGCAATCAGGTGGTGAGTGTAAGTGCACAAGGGAGCTTGACTGTGAGACCGACGGGTCGAGCAGGGACGAAAGTCGGGACTAGTGATCCGGCGGTGGCTTGTGGAAGCGCCGTCGCTCAACGGATAAAAGGTACCCCGGGGATAACAGGCTGATCTTCCCCAAGAGTCCATATCGACGGGATGGTTTGGCACCTCGATGTCGGCTCGTCGCATCCTGGGGCTGGAGTCGGTCCCAAGGGTTGGGCTGTTCGCCCATTAAAGCGGTACGCGAGCTGGGTTTAGAACGTCGTGAGACAGTTCGGTCCCTATCCGCTGTGCGCGTAGGAGTCTTGAGAAGGGCTGTCCCTAGTACGAGAGGACCGGGACGGACGAACCTCTGGTGTGCCAGTTGTTCTGCCAAGGGCATGGCTGGTTGGCTACGTTCGGGAGGGATAACCGCTGAAAGCATCTAAGCGGGAAGCCTGCTTCGAGATGAGGACTCCCACCCACTTGATGGGGTAAGGCTCCCAGTAGACGACTGGGTTGATAGGCCGGATCTGGAAGCACGGTAACGTGTGGAGGTGACCGGTACTAATAGGCCGAGGGCTTGTCCTCAGTTGCTCGCGTCCACTGTGTCAGTTCTGAGACAACGAACAGTTGTCGGCTTTGAGCTGAGCATTTAACTGAAAAGTGTGCTTGTTCGCTCGAAACCAATAGGGTTTCGGTGGTCATAGCGTGAGGGAAACGCCCGGTTACATTTCGAACCCGGAAGCTAAGCCTCACAGCGCCGATGGTACTGCAGGGGGGACCCTGTGGGAGAGTAGGACGCCGCCGAACAATCTTTGACAGGACCCCTGGTCACCAGCGTTCAGCTGGGACCAGGGGTCCTTTTTGTTGTTCCTGAACAAGCACAGCCCGGAGCGCGTCGGCTACCCGGCTGCGCGAGAATGACTTGCGGTACCGAAGACAGGAGTCACCATGTCCACCAACTCTCCCGACGATCGACCGGAGCGCGACCAGCGGCGACGGGACAGTGGTGATCGTGGTGGCTACCGCGGTGGCCCGCGTCGCGACAACGACCGACGCGACAACGACCGCGGTGGCTACGGCCGGCGAGACGACGGACGCGGCGGATTCCGCCGTGGCGATGACCGCAACGACCGCAACGACCGTAACGACCGCGGCGATCGGGGAGACCGAGGCGATCGCGGCGGCTTCCGCCGTGACGACCGTGGCGGCGACCGCAGTGGCGACCGCGGTGGTTTCCGTGGCGGGCGCGACGACCGTCGCGAAGGCGACCGTGGGCCTCGGACCGGCTTCCGTCGCGACGACCGTCCCGGTGCCGGTGGCCCGCGTCGCGACGACCGTCGTGGCGACGACCGCGACCGTGGCTTCCGCCGCGACGGCGACCGTCCGGCCTTCCGCCGTGACGACCGACGCGACGACGACCGAGGCGGCTACGTCCGCCGCGACGACCGCCCTGCCTTCCGCCGTGACGACCGCAGGGACGACCGCAGGGACGACCGCCCCGCCTTCCGTCGCGACGATCGGCGGGACGACCGACGTGACAGCGGTGACCGTGGCGGCTTCCGCCGTGACGACCGCAGGGACGGCGACAGGCCGCCCTTCCGCCGTGACGACCGCCGGGACGACCGTGGTGAGCGGCGTGAGGGTGACCGTCCCTCCTACCGTCGTGACGACGACCGTGGTGGCTTCCGTCGCGATGACCGGCGTGACGACCGTGGTGACAGCCGTGGCGGTGACCGTGGTGGGTTCCGCGGCGGGCGTGACGACCGGGGACGCGACGACCGGGGTGGTCGCCCGCCGTTTCGCCGGGACGACCGCCGTGACGACTTCCGCCGTGACGACCGCAGGGACGGCGACAGGCCGCCCTTCCGCCGTGACGACCGCCGGGACGACCGTGGTGAGCGGCGTGAGGGTGACCGTCCCTCCTACCGTCGTGACGACGACCGTGGTGGCTTCCGTCGCGATGACCGGCGTGACGACCGGCGTGACGACCGTGGTGACAGCCGTGGCGGTGACCGTGGCGGTTTCCGCGGCGGGCGCGACGACCGCGGGCGCGGACCCCGGCGTGACGACCGGGGCGGTCGGCCCGGTGGCTTCCGGGGGCGCGACGACCGTGGGCGTGACGATCGGCGCGGCGGCGGGCGTTTCCGTGACGATCGGGACCGTGACCGGGAGCGCGAGCCCATCAAGCGGCTGCCGATCCCCGAGGACGTCACCGGCGAGGAGATCGACAAGGACGTACGGCAGGAGCTGCAGAGCCTGCCCAAGACGCTCGCGGACGATGTCGCCAGGAACCTGGTGATGGTCGCCCGGCTCATCGACGAGGACCCCGAGGGCGCGTACGACTACTCCAGGGTCGCCCTGCGGCTGGCGTCGCGCGTCGCCGCCGTGCGGGAGGCGGCCGGCTTCGCCGCGTACGCCACCCAGAAGTACAGCGAGGCGCTCGCCGAGTTCCGGGCCGCGCGGCGGATGACCGGCAGCGTGGACCTGTGGCCCGTCATGGCGGACTGCGAGCGAGGGCTCGGGCGGCCCGAGAAGGCGCTCGACATGGCCGGGGCGCCCGAGGTGCACAAGCTGGACAAGGCCGGCCAGGTCGAGATGCGGCTCGTGGCGGCCGGCGCTCGCCGGGACATGGGGCAGCTCGACGCGGCCATCGTGACCCTGCAGAGCCCCGAGCTGGCCTCCCACTCCGTACAGCCGTGGACCGCGCGACTGCGGTACGCGTACGCCGACGCCCTGCTCGCCGCGGGGCGTGAGGGCGAGGCGCGGGAGTGGTTCGCCAAGGCCGTCGAGGCAGACAAGGACGGCAGCACCGACGCCTCCGACCGGCTCGCGGAGATGGACGGCGTCGAGTTCGTCGACGCACTCATCGAGGTCGACGACCAGGACGAGCAGCAGGACGAGCGGCAGGACGTGCGTGAGGACGACGGCGACAGCCTGCCCGTGGAGGACGCCGAGCCTCGTGATCTGACGACGGCCGTGGACGAGGACGTCGTGGCCGTGGAGGAGAACCACACCGTCGCAGACGACACGGACGACGACACGGACGACGACGAGGGCAAGGACGGCGTGGACGCCGAAGGCTCCGCGGGCGGGTCCGGCCGGGAGACCGGCCAGGGCTGACCTCGGTTCGTGGGCACCGGAAGGGGGCGGGATCCCGTTGTGGATCCCGCCCCCTTTCCGTATGCGGGCCGGTGCCTAGAGGTGCAGGGCGCGCAGGACCAGGCCCGAGGCCGGCTTCGGGCCGAACGACGTGGACTTGCGGGGCATGGTGACGCCCTGGCGGGCCAGGTCGCGGACGACCTCCTCGCGGACCGGGTGCATCAGGACGGCCGTGCCGCCGTCGCGTTCCGCCTTCTCGACCGTCGCGGCCGTGTCGTGGATGTACGCGACGTGCGCGGGTGAGTCCTCGGGGATCCGCCAGACATGGCGCAGGAGCGTGGCGTGCAGGACCGTCGCGTCCAGGGTGCGCCAGGCCGGCGGGCGGTCGGCGGGGATCGTACGGGCGAGGAGGTCCGCGTCCGGGCGGTCCACGAGGTGGAAGGCGCCGTCGCCGGCGAGGAGGAACGCGTTGCCGGCGCATGCCGCGTCCGCCAGGACCGCCAGGGCCTCCGGCAGCGGGACGTCCAGGCGCCGTACGCGGAAACGGCCGTCCAGGGCGGTCAGCGCCTCGGATACCGGCAGGCCGTGCAGAAGGCGGTGGATCGCCCTCACCCGCAAGGGGTAGCGGGCCGTGTCCACCAGCAGGACCAGGCCGTAGTCCCAGGGGCTGGGGGAGGGATGCTCGGCGCGCAGGCGCAGATAGGTGGCCCAGCGGTGGTGGCCGTCGGCTATGAGGGCCTGGTGACGGGCGAGATCCGCCTGGATCTCGGTGAGGTCGCCGGGGTCGGTGACCGCCCACAGGCGGTGGTTGAAGCCGTCCTCGGTGGTCGTGGAGAGGAGCGGGGGGCCCTCCACGGTCCGCTCGACCACGGCGGTCGCGCCGGTGGAACCGTTGCCCCGGTAGGTCAGGAGCAGGGGCTCCATGTTGGCGGACGTCGCCCGCATCAGAGCCGCGCGGTCCGCGATGACGTGCGGTATGACGTCCTCGTGGGGGAGGACCACGCCGTCGGCGGGCTCCGAGAGGCGCAGCGCACCGATGAGACCGCGCTGGAGGATGCTGCCGTCAGCCTGCTCGTAGACGTACAGGCCGGGCACGGAGTCGGCGGCCAGGACACCGTCGGCGAGCCAGCGGCGCAGCGTCTCGGCCGCCTGCTCGTTCCTGGCGGCCGGAGTGCCGGCCTGGGGAAGTATCAGGCGGACGATGTTGTACGGGTCGGCGGACTCCAGATGGAGCAGACCGTCCGGCCGCACGACCACGTCGTACGGCGGGGACGTCACCGCGGCCAGGCTGCCGACCCGGTCGGGGTCGTAGCGAAGGCCCCGGAACGGGGTCAGTTCGAGGCCGCTGCGCGCCGGGGTCTCCTCCGCGGGACCTGCGTTCTTCATTGGTGCATCGTATGTGTGTCAGTGCCATGCGCGATGATCGGGGGAAGCGATCGGACCGATGGACGACCGGGTGGGTACGTGCGCGTACCGGTGTCGAGCGAGGAGCGGTGTGCAATGAGCCAGGCAGTCAGGACGCGGCCCGACGGCAGCGGGCAGGCCCTGCACGAGGCGTACGACACGGCGCTGCTCGATCTGGACGGGGTGGTGTACGCGGGCGGGACCGCGATCGCGCACGCCGTCGAGTCCCTCGGTACCGCCCGCGCGGGCGGAATGCACCTCGCGTACGTCACGAACAACGCGCTGCGGACACCGGACGCCGTGGCCGAGCACCTCACCGAACTGGGCATACCGGCCGAGGGCGGTGACGTCATCACGTCGGCGCAGGCCGTGGCCCGGCTGATGAGCGAACAGTTGCCGGCCGGTGCGCGTGTACTCGTCATCGGCGGTGAGGGGCTGCGGGTCGCGCTGCGTGAGCGGGGTCTGGAACCCGTCGAGTCCGCCGACGACGATCCGGCGGCCGTCGTACAGGGGTACGGCGGGCCCGACCTGCCCTGGGGGCGGTTCGCGGAGGCGAGTTACGCCATCGCGCGCGGGCTTCCGTGGTTCGCGTCCAACACCGACCTGACGATCCCGAGCGCGCGGGGCATCGCGCCGGGGAACGGGGCGGCGGTCCAGGTGGTCCGGATCGCCACGGGAGCCGAGCCGCAGGTGGCGGGCAAGCCGCTCCCGCCGATGCACAAGGAGACCATCCTGCGGACCGGCGCCCGGCGGCCGTTGGTGGTCGGCGACCGGCTCGACACGGACATCGAGGGCGCGTTCAACGGCGAGGTCGACTCGCTGCTCGTCCTCACCGGAGTCACCGACGGCGCCCGCCTCCTCGCCGCACCGCCGCAGCACCGGCCCACCTACGTCGACGCCGACCTGCGCGGGCTGCTCACCGGGCAGCCCGAAGTCGCCGCCGACGGCACGGGCTTCGGGTGCGGCGGCTGGACGGCGACCGCCGACAGCGAGCGGCTGCTGCTGGACGGCGAGGGCGAGCCCCTCGACGGACTGCGGGCACTGTGCGCGGCGGCGTGGACGGCGGCAGGCGAGGGCTCCTGCGAGCTGGACGCCGAGAAGGCGCTGGCGCGGCTCGGGTGGTGAGAGGTGCGAGGGCACGGTGATTCCTCACCGGTGTGCGAGGGCAGGATCGAGTCGCAAGGGAGGATAGGCTAACCTAACCGGGTGTTGGTCGAGAGTCCCCCCGAACCGCGCGCGGAGACCGCCCCCGCGCCCCCGAACCGCAGGGCGGCGACGCGTGCCGCCGGCCTCCTCGTATCCGTCGGCCTGCTGACCCTGGTCGCGCTGGCGAGCATCGCGATCGGCGCGAAGGAGCTGTCCCTCGCGCAGGTCTGGCACGGCCTGTTCGCGGACACGGGGACGTACGGCGACGTCGTCGTGGGCGAGCGCGTCTCGCGCACCCTGCTCGGACTGCTCGCCGGTGCCGCGCTCGGCCTGGCCGGGGCCGTCCTCCAGGCGCTCACCCGGAACCCGCTGGCCGACCCGGGCCTGCTCGGCATCAACGCGGGCGCGTCCGCGTCCGTCGTCACCGCCATCACCTACTTCGGCGTCACCTCGCTGACGGGGTACGTGTGGTTCGCGTTCCTCGGGTCGGCGGCCGTCGGGGCACTGGTGTGGTTCCTCGGCGGCAGCCGGGGCGCGACGCCCGTACGGCTCGCGCTGGCCGGTACGGCGATCAGCGCCGCCCTGTACGGCTACCTCCAAGCCGTGATGATCATGGACGGGGCGGCGCTGGCCAAGATGCGCTTCTGGACGGTGGGTTCCCTGGCCTCGGCGACCGGCGAGACGATCGAGCAGGTGCTGCCGTTCCTCGTGGCCGGTACGGTCGTCGCGCTCCTGCTCGCCCGCCCGCTGAACGCGGTGGCCATGGGCGACGACACCGCCCGCGCCCTCGGCGCCGACCTCAACCGCACCAGGGCGCTGTCCATGGCCGCCGCCACCGTGCTGTGCGGGGCCGCCACCGCCGCCTGCGGACCCATCGTGTTCATCGGACTGATGGTCCCGCACGTCGTCCGCTCCTTCACCGGACCCGACCTGCGCTGGATCCTGCCGTACGCGACCGTCCTGTCGCCGGTGCTGCTGCTCGGCGCGGATGTCATCGGCCGCGTGGTGGCCCGGCCCGCGGAACTCCAGGTCGGCATCGTCACCGCCGTCCTCGGCGGGCCGGTCTTCATCTTTCTCGTACGACGGCGGAGGACGGCGCAGCTGTGAAGACGCAGGTCATGAGCAAGCCCGCCGTGCGCAACCGCGCGCTCCGCTCACCCGGCGGCCTCTCGGTGCGCCTCGACGTACGGGCGTTCGTCGTCGTCGTGGTGCTGCTGTTCGCGGCCCTCGCCGCGAGTGTCGTGCTCATCGGCACCGGCGACTTCCCGATCCCCGCCGCCGACGTCGTCAGGACGCTGCTCGGCGACGGCGACCCGAGCCAGGAGCTGATCATCAACGACCTGCGGCTGCCGCGGGTCCTGGTCGGACTGCTCGTCGGGGCCTCGCTCGGGCTGGGCGGGGCGCTGTTCCAGTCCATCTCCCGCAACCCGCTGGGCAGCCCCGACGTCCTCGGCCTCTCGCAGGGCGCCACAGCCGGCGCGCTGGTCGTGATCGTGCTGTTCTCGGGGGACGCCGACCAGGTCGCCCTCGGCGCGCTCGGCGGCGGCCTGTTCACCGGCCTCGCGATCTACCTGCTGGCCTGGAAGCGGGGCGTGCACGGGTACCGGCTGGTGCTCGTCGGCATCGGTGTCTCCGCGGTCGCCACGGCCGTCAACAGCTATCTGATCACCAAGGCCGACATCGTCGACGCGGCCCGCGCGGTCGTGTGGATGACCGGATCGCTCAACGGGCGTGACTGGGAGCAGGTCCGGCCCCTGCTGATCATGTGCGCGATCCTCGTGCCCGTCATCCTCGCCAACGCGCGCGGGCTGCGGATGACGGAGATGGGCGACGACGTGTCGTACGGCCTCGGCGTGCGGGTCGAGCGGGTGCGCATGCTGCTGATGGTGTCCGCCGTCCTGCTCACCGCCGGGGCCACCGCCGCCGCCGGACCCGTCAGCTTCGTCGCCCTCACCGCGCCCCAGCTCGCCAAGCGGCTCACCCGGTCCCCCGGCCCCAACCTGGTGCCCTCGCTGTGCATGGGCGCCACGCTGCTCGTCGTCGCGGACTGGGCCTCCCAGCGGGCGTTCGGCGCCGACCAGCTGCCCGTGGGGGTCGTCACCGGTGTCCTCGGCGGCGTCTATCTGCTGTGGCTGCTGGTCACGGAGCGCAAGGCCGGGCGGATATGAGCCGCCCCGACCCGAACGCGTCGGTGCGGCCGGCGGGCCCGGTGAACGAGAACAACCAGAGGAGCACTGTGAACCGCCTGTCCGCCGAGAACGTCACCCTCGCCTATGACCAGCGGGTCATCGCCGAGCAGCTGTCGGTGGAGATCCCCGACCACTCGTTCACCGTGATCGTCGGCCCCAACGCCTGCGGCAAGTCCACGCTGCTGCGGGCTCTGTCCCGGATGCTGAAGCCGTCCCGGGGGCGGGTGCTCCTCGACGGGCAGGCCATCCAGTCGATGCCCGCGAAGCAGGTCGCGCGGACCCTCGGCCTGCTGCCCCAGTCGTCGATCGCGCCCGACGGCATCACCGTCGGCGACCTGGTCGGCCGCGGACGCTATCCGCACCAAGGGCTGCTGCGGCAGTGGTCGGCGCAGGACGAGCGGGTCGTCCGGGAGTCCATGGAGGCCACCGGCGTCGCCGAGCTGGCCGACCGCTACGTCGACGAGCTCTCCGGCGGGCAGCGCCAGCGGGTGTGGATCGCCATGGCCCTCGCCCAGCAGACCCCGCTGCTGCTCCTCGACGAGCCGACGACCTACCTCGACATCCAGCACCAGATCGACGTGCTCGACCTGTGCGCCGAGCTGCACGAGGAACAGGGCCGCACCCTCGTCGCCGTGCTGCACGACCTCAACCACGCCGCCCGGTACGCCACCCATCTCATCGCCCTGCGCGGCGGCGAGGTCATCGCCGAGGGCGCGCCCGGCGACATCGTCACCGCGGAGCTGGTCGAGGAGGTCTTCGGGCTGCGCTGCCAGGTCATCGACGACCCGGAGACGGGCACACCGCTGGTGGTGCCGGCGGCCCGCAGAGCACGGAGCGGCGCCGAGGGTCGCGCGCGGGCCCGCGGCCGGGAGGCGAAGGCCGTCGCTACAGAAGCTTCCTGAGCTGGAGCAGGTCCCGGAAGCCCGCCTCCAGCTTCACCCGGCCCGAACCCCAGGCCTTGGCGAAGTGCAGGTCCCCGTGGACGAGGGCCACCAGGTCGTCGCCCGTCATGGCGAGGCGGATCTGGGCCTTCTCGGACGGCGGGCCCTGAAGGGTGTCGTGCACCTCGATCCGGCCGTCGCGCATCCGGCCCACGAAGGTGACGTCGAGGTCCCTGATGTGGCAGCTGACCGAACGGTCGAGGGCCGTCGCCTCGCGCACGTGTCCGTCGGCGCCTGCCATGTTGTCCGAGAGTTTCTCGAGCGCCGCGCGGCACTCCTCAATCGTTGCCATCGTGATCGACGGTACCCCAGGGCTTCGGGGTAGCGTCGGGGCATGAACGACTCTGTGTCCGAGGCCACCGCGGGGGAGGAGACGGCCGACGCGGTCGTCGGGGCGGAGGACGACCCCGCCGCCCCGGCCCCGCTGAACGTGGCCCGCACCGCCACCGGCCACCCGGACGTCGACGCCGCCCTCGACCGGCTGGCCGACGCCGACCACCTCGCCACCGACGGGCATGTCGAGGTGTACGAGGAAGCGCACCGGGGGCTGCGCGACGCGCTCACCGCGCTCGACACCCGCCCGGGTCCGCCGGCCCCCTCCCGTCACCCGTCACCGGGCGCCGAATGAGACCCTGTGGATCGCATCATGGTGATCCAGAAGCATGGCACGAGGAGCTGAACCGAACGTGGCAGGTGTGGCACGACGCCGTCTCGACGCCGAGCTGGTCCGGCGGAAGCTCGCGCGGTCGCGTGAGCACGCGAGCCAGCTGATCGCCGCCGGGCGGGTCACGGTCGGCAAGACCGTCGCGACCAAGCCCGCCACCCAGGTGGAGACCGCGGCCGCCATCGTCGTCGCGAGCGACGACGGCGATCCCGAGTACGTGTCCCGAGGGGGCCACAAGCTCGCCGGGGCGCTGGAGGTGTTCGTCCCGGAGGGCCTGGCCGTCAAGGGGCGGCGGGCGCTGGACGCCGGGGCCTCCACCGGCGGCTTCACCGACGTCCTGCTGCGGGCCGGGGCCGCCCACGTCGTCGCCGTCGACGTCGGATACGGACAACTCGCCTGGACTCTGCGCAGCGATGAACGCGTCACCGTCAAGGACCGTACGAACGTACGGGAGTTGACGCTCGAAGCGATCGATGGGGAGCCTGTGGATCTTGTCGTGGGGGATCTGTCCTTCATCCCGCTCGGCCTGGTACTGCCCGCCCTGGTGCGGTGCGTGAAGCCGGACGCCGATCTGGTGATGATGGTCAAGCCGCAGTTCGAGGTGGGGAAGGAGCGGCTGGGCAGCGGAGGAGTCGTGCGGAGCCCGCAACTGCGCGCCGAGGCGGTGTGCGGGGTGGCCCGCCGGGCCGGTGAGCTGGGACTCGGGGTGAAGGGCGTGACGGCGAGTCCGCTGCCCGGACCCTCGGGGAACGTCGAATACTTTCTGTGGCTGCGTGCCGGGGCACCCGCACTGGACCCGGCCGACGTCGACCGAGCAGTTGCGGAGGGGCCGCGGTGACTCTGGACCGAACTCGAACCGTCTTCCTGCTGACCCACACCGGGCGGCCGGCGGCCATCCGCAGCGCGGAACTCGTGGTGAAGGGACTCCTCCACCACGGGCTGGGCGTACGCGTCCTGGAGGCCGAGGCGGAGGACATCCCGCTGCCCGAGGAGGTGGAGCTGGTCAAGGAGGCCACCCCGCAGTGCCTCGACGGGTGCGAGCTGCTCATCGTCCTCGGCGGTGACGGCACCCTGCTGCGCGGAGCGGAGTTCGCCCGTGCCTCCGGGGTGCCGATGCTCGGCGTCAACCTCGGCAGCGTCGGCTTCCTCGCGGAGGCGGAGCGCGACGACCTCGACAAGGTCGTCGACCGCGTCGTGACCAAGGCGTACGAGGTCGAGGAGCGGATGACCGTCGACGTCGTCGTTCACCGGAACGGGGACATCGTCCACACGGACTGGGCGCTCAACGAGGCGGCCGTGCAGAAGGCCGGCGCCGAGAAGCTCCTGGAGGTCGTCCTGGAGATCGACGGCCGGCCGGTGACCGGGTTCGGGTGCGACGGCATCGTGCTGTCCACGCCGACCGGGTCGACCGCGTACGCCTTCTCCGCCGGTGGGCCGGTCGTGTGGCCCGAGGTCGAGGCGCTGCTGATGGTCCCGATCAGCGCCCACGCGCTGTTCGCGAAGCCGCTGGTGACGTCGCCGGACTCGGTGCTCGCGGTGGAGGTGCTGCCGCACATCCCGCCCGGGGTCCTGTGGTGCGACGGACGCCGGACGGTCGAGTTGCCGCCGGGCGCCCGCGTGGAGGTCCGGCGGGGCGCCGTACCGGTACGGCTGGCCCGGCTGCACCACGCCTCGTTCACGGACCGCCTCGTGGCCAAGTTCGCCCTGCCCGTCGCAGGGTGGCGCGGGGCACGGCACTAGAAGGCTCATGAAGATCTTGGGTTCTGGCCCTGCCGTGTCAGCGGCAGGGCCAGACTCGTCATGTGGCGATGGGTGAGTGGGTCGGCGAGACGGTCGGGCCGGACGTGTGGGAGACCTGCCGGGAACTGATTCCGGCGGGGAGTGTGTTCGCGTTCCTGGCCGAGCATCGTGGCGAGCTGTTCCCGGCTGAGATGTTCACGGACATGTACCCGTCGGCGAACGGACGGCCGAGCATGCCGCCGCAGATCCTGGCCGCCGCGATCACCTTGCAGGCCCTGCACGGGCTGTCGGACTTCGAGACGGTGCAGGAACTGCGGTGCGACCTGCGGTGGAAGGCCGCATGCGGGCTGGGACTTCACGACATGGCGTTCGATCCGTCGCTGCTGGCCTACTTCCGCCGCCGGCTGGCCCGTTCCGCCCGCCCGAACCGGATCTTCGAGGCCGTGCGCGAGGTCGTGAAGGCCACCGGCGTCCTCAAGGGCAGGCACCGCCGGGCGCTGGACTCCACCGTGCTGGACGACGCGGTCGCCACCCAGGACACCGTCACCCAGATCATCGCCGCCGTCCGCGCGGTGATCCGCGAGGTCCCCGGCGCCGAAGCGGTCGCCTCTGCGCGATGCACCGCGCACGACTACACCGGCCCGGGCAAGCCCCGCATCGCCTGGAACGACGAGCAGGCCCGCGCCGAGCTGGTCGACGCACTGGTCACAGATGCCCTGCGGCTGCTGGGCCACCTGCCCGACCAGCAGCTCGGCGACAAAGCCGCGAACGCGGTGGGCATCCTGGCCCTGGTCGCCGGCCAGGACGTCGAGCCCGCCGAGGACTCCGACGGCCGCGACGGACGCTGGCGCATCACCCAAGGCACCGCCCCGAACCGGATGGTCTCCACCGCCGATCCGGAAGCCCGGCACGTGCACAAGACCCGCTCCCACCGGCAGGACGGCTTCAAGGCCCACCTGGCCGTCGAGCCCGAGACCGGCTTGTACACCGCCGTCGCCCTGCGGCCCGGCGCCGGGCCCGAACACCACGAGGCCGCCGTCGGACTGGACCTGCTTGCCGAGGAGGACACACCGGTGGACGCCTTCGGTGATACCGCCTACTCCACCGGCGACGCCCGCCAGGCCCTGCACCGGGCAGGGCACCGGCTGTTCCTCAAGCCCGCACCGCTGCGGCCCGCCGTCCCCGGCGGCTTCACCCTCGACGACTTCGCCATCGACACCACCACCGCCACCGTGACCTGCCCGGCCGGACACACCGTGGCCCTGTCCGACCCCGGCGGGCAGCACCGCCAACGCAAAGCCATCTTCGGCAACTTATGCACCGGCTGCCACCTGCGCGAGCAGTGCACCAAAGCCAGGGCCGGACGCATCCTGACCATCCGCCCGCACCACGACCTCCAGACAGCCGCCCGCCACCAGGCCACCGACCCCGCCCGGCAGGCCGACTACCGCCGCTGGCGGCCACCGGTCGAACGCGCCGTCGCCTGGCTCGTCCACCACGGCAACCGGCGCCTGCGCTACCGCGGCACCATCAAGAACGACACCTGGCTCCACACCCGGGCCGCCGCCCTCAACCTCCGCCGACTGATCAACCTCGGACTCACCCACACCAGTGGCACCTGGCACATCGCACCAGCCGGTACATGACCGGAGGGCTGTCCGGCCTGACGGCCGGACAGCCCCTCACCAAGATCTTCATCAGCCTTCTAGGGCGTGTTTCGAGCATAGCGTCGTCTGCCCGAAGGGCAGGCCCGGCGGCGTGCCGTGCGTGCGCTCGCACGGCGGAGGGTCGCCCCGATACCGGTGGTATCGGGGCGGTCCCGACAACGTGGCGAACGTGCGTGCCGGACGCCACCGGGCAGACGGGACTTTCGAAACACGCCCAGGGGCGCAGAGGGTGGCGGGCGGCTCCGCGCGGTCGGTCGGTGCGGTCGGAGTCGCTCGCGCGGCGTCCGGCGCCCCATAGCGGGACCGGGGCGCTCGCGGGGTCACGGGGCGCCTTGTACCTCCCCGGAGTGACATCGGGGACGGGGGGCGTCGCACTTCCCTCCCTCGACCTCGTATGGTCTTGTCCGTGTTGGAGGAGATGCGGATACGGTCGCTCGGAGTCATCGACGACGCGGTCGTGGAGCTGTCACCCGGCTTCACCGCCGTGACGGGCGAGACGGGCGCGGGCAAGACCATGGTCGTCACCAGTCTCGGGCTGCTGCTCGGGGGCCGGGCGGACCCGGCGCTCGTGCGGATCGGCGCGAAGAACGCGGTCGTCGAGGGCCGGATCGCCGTGCCCGACGGCGCCTCGGCGGTCGTCCGGGCCGAGGAGGCCGGGGCCGAGCTCGACGACGGGGCGCTGCTGATCAGCCGTACCGTTTCCGCCGAGGGACGGTCGCGTGCGCACCTCGGCGGCAGGTCCGTACCCGTGGGTGTCCTCGCGGAGCTGGCGGACGAACTGGTGGCCGTGCACGGGCAGACCGACCAGCAGGGCCTGCTGAAGCTGTCCCGGCAGCGGGCGGCCCTCGACCGGTACGCGGGGGACGCGGTGGCCGTGCCGCTCGCCAAGTACGGCGAGGCGTACCGGCGGCTGCGGGCCGTCGCCGTCGAACTCGACGAGATCGTCACCCGTGCGCGTGAGCGGGCCCAGGAGGCCGACCTGCTGCGCTACGGGCTCGACGAGATCGCCGCCGTCGAGCCGCGTGCCGGCGAGGACGTGGAGCTGGCCGAGGAGGCCGAGCGGCTCGGGCACGCGGAGGCGCTGGCGTCCGCCGCGACGGCCGCGCACGCCGCGCTCGCGGGCAACCCCGAGGACCCCGAGGGCGTGGACGCCTCCACGCTCGTCGCGGGCGCCCACCGGGCGCTGGAGGCCGTGCGCTCGCACGACCCGGCGCTGGCCGCGCTCGCCGACCGGATCGGCGAGATCGGCATCCTGCTCGGCGACGTCGCGGGCGAGCTGGCGGGATACGCCGACGACCTGGACGCCGACCCGCTGCGGCTCGCGGCCGTGGAGGAGCGGCGGGCCGCCCTGACCGCCCTCACCCGCAAGTACGGCGAGGACATCGCCTCCGTGCTCGCCTGGGCCGAGCAGGGCGCCCAGCGGCTCACCGAACTCGACGGCGACGACGAACGCATCGAGGAGCTGACCGCCGAGCGGGACGCGCTGCGCGGCGAACTGGGCGGTCTCGCGCAGGCCCTGACGGACGCCCGGCAGGAGGCAGCGGAGCGGTTCGCCGCCGCCGTGACCGCCGAGCTGGGCTCGCTCGCCATGCCGCACGCGCGCGTGTCGTTCGAGATCCGCCAGACCGAGGACCCCGAGGGCGTCGAGGTCGGTGGCCGCACGGTCGCCTACGGGCCGTCCGGTGTCGACGAGGTGGAGCTGTTGCTCGCTCCCCACCCGGGGGCGCCGCCGCGGCCCATCGCCAAGGGCGCCTCGGGCGGTGAGCTGTCGCGGGTCATGCTCGCCGTCGAGGTCGTGTTCGCCGGTACGGACCCCGTGCCGACGTACCTCTTCGACGAGGTCGACGCCGGTGTCGGCGGCAAGGCGGCCGTGGAGATCGGCCGCCGGCTCGCTCGGCTCGCCCGGTCGGCGCAGGTCGTCGTCGTCACGCACCTGCCGCAGGTCGCCGCCTTCGCCGACCGGCAGCTGCTGGTGGAGAAGACCAACGACGGCTCGGTGACCCGGTCCGGCGTCAAGGTCCTGGAGGGCGAGGACCGGGTGCGGGAGCTGTCACGCATGCTCGCCGGCCAGGAGGACTCCGAGACGGCCCGCGCACACGCCGAGGAACTCCTGGCGGCGGCCCGCGCGGACGCCTGAGCCACGTCCGGGCCGCCCGCGCTCGCCCTCGCGCCGCCCGGCGCGCTCCGTGAGGAGCCCGCCGGGGGGCGCACGGGTGGGGCGACGGCGGCACGGGTCGGCGGAACGTCTCGTACCGGAGTGCGGAACGCCCCGCGCAGCACCGGGGCGGAAGGGGCGCAGAGTGGCCCCGGCGTGCGAGAGTTCACTCGTGTGAGTGATGCTGGGCGTCGCGTTGCCCACAGCCGCGCCGCTCGCGTGGTCCGTCGGTCCCGGAACACCCGTACGGCCTGGCATCCTTGGACAGGTACGACGTAGCCAGACGTGCTACGCAGACCACGCAGAAGGGGCCTCGCGCGGTCCACCCTCGCCGCTCGATCCTTCTGTACGTTTCTTCGTGACCGTCCGACCCCGAACCAGGAGCCCCGGCCACGTGAGCCACGTGAGCAGCCACTCACCGCACGGCCAGTCGCCGCTGCGAACCGTGCAAGTGCTCGGCGGCGGCAGCGCGGTGAGCAGCGCGCATGTGCGGTCGCTGACCTCGGGACTCGTCGCCCGCGGGGTACGGGTCACCGTGTGCGCCCCCCACGAGACCGACGGCGTCCACGACTTCACCGGCGTCGGCGCCCGCCACGTCCATGTGCCTCGCAGCAGCGACCCCGCCTCGGTGGCCATCCTGCGCAACGTCTGCGCGGACGCCGACCTGGTCCACGCGCACGGCCTCCACGCAGGCTTCCGCGCCACCCTCGCGCTCGGCGGGCGGCGCACCCCGCTCGTGGTCACCTGGCACACCCGGCCCTACGCCGAGGGCGCGCGGGCCCACCTGCTGCGGCTGCTGGAGCGGCGAGTCGCCAAGGCCGCGGCCGTGGTGCTCGGGACGTCCTCCGAACTCGTCGACCGCGCCCGCCGCCGGGGCGCCCGTGACGCCCGGCTCGCCGCCGTCTCCGTACCCGTGCTCCGCCGGAACGGCGACGACGACACCGACCGGCACCGCTCCAAGACCCGGGCCGAACTCGGCGCGACCGACCGGCCGTTGCTCATGGCCGCCGGCTCTCTCGACCGGCACCGGGGCTACGACACGCTGCTCGACGCGGCCCGGGAGTGGCGGGGGCTCGACCCCGAGCCGCTCGTCGTGATCGTGGGCGAGGGGCCGCAGTGGAGCGCCTTCCAGCGGCGTATCGAGGGCGAGGGGCTGCCCGTTCGGCTCGTCGGGCAGTGCGACGACATCGGCGAACTGGTCGCGGCCGCCGACCTGGCGCTGCTGCCCGGCGGACCCGAGGCGCGCTCGGTCCTCGCCCAGGAGGCGCTGCACGCGCGCGTACCGCTCGTCGCGGCCGCGGCCGGATCGGTGCCCGAACTCGTGGGCGACGCCGCCGTGCTCGTCCCGTTCGGGGACGCCGGGGCCTTCGCCGAGGCCGTGCTGCGCCTGCTGAAGGACCCCGGGCTCCAGGACGAGCTGCGCGACAGGGGCACCCGGCAGGCCGCGACCTGGCCGACCGAGGACGAGACGGTGGCCCAGGTGCTCAGCGTCTACGACGAGTTGACCGACCTGCGGCCCCTGATGTGACGCCCCGCGCGCGTGTCCGGGGGCGCGCGTGTCCGGGGCCCTGACGCCGGCGTGCGCTACGGCACGAGTCTGCGGGCCCTGAGCGCCAGGCTCAGGGCCAGGACCGTCTGCGGGTCGTCGAGGTCCGTGCCGAGCAGCTCGCCGATGCGGGCGAGGCGGTTGTAGAGGGTCTGCCGGTTCAGATGCAGCTCGCGGGCCGTCTCCGCCTTGCGGCCGGCGTGGGCGAGGTACGTCTGCAGGGTCGGCAGCAGCGGCGGCCGGGAGCGGCTGTCGTGGTCGAGGAGGGGCCCGAGCGCGCGGTCCACGAAGGCGGCCAGGTCGGGATGGTCGCGCAGCCGCCACAGCAGCAGGTCGATGTCCAGGCGCCGGGCGTCGTACCAGAGGCGGTCGCCCAGCCCCTGCGCGGCCGTCGCCGTCTCCGCCGCGTGCCTGAGCCCCGCCGAGGCGGCCGCCCAGCCGCCGGGCACCCCGACCACCACCACGGGCGGCCGGCCGCCCGGCCGCCGCATCCCGGCCCGCTCCACGCCCGCCCGCAGCGCCGCCGCCACCTTGTCCGCCACCGCCGGACGCTCCGCCTCCTCCCGCAGGCCCACCAGCAGGGGAACGCGGCCCTCGACCGGCCGGACCCCCAGCAGGACGGGGACCCCCACCAGGGTCAGCTCCTCGCCGACCGCGCGGGCCAGCACCGCCCAGCCACCGCCCGGCGACAGGCCGTCGGCGAGTTTCATCACCACCGGCAGCAGCGGCCCGCCACCCGGTCGGAAACCCAGCACCCGGGCCTGGGCGGGGGCGTCCTCCGCCGCGACACGGCCCTCGGCGAGGTCGGTGAGGAAGTCGCCGCGCCCGCGCGCCGCCAGCTCCTCCTCCTGGCGGGCCTGCATCAGGACGACGGCGAGGACGCCGGCCGCCCGCTCGGCGGCCATACGGTGCACCGGGGCCAGCGGCGCGACCACGGGCAGGAGGACCAGCCGGGCCCGTACCGAGCCCGTGCCCGGTCCGCCGCCCGGTACGTCGACGATGGTCGTCCCGGCCGGCGGCTCGTCCTGGTGCCGGTCCCGCAGCCCCTCCCACACCTGGAGCGGATCGGTGTCGGCGGGCCCGGCCCCGGCGGCGTACAGGAGCCGGCCGTCGGCGGTCTCCAGGAAGACCGGGTTGCCGCTGAAGTCGGCCAGGATGCCGAGGACCTGGGGCACCCCACCGCCGCCGAGCAGCGCCTCGGTGCAGCGGCGGTGGACCTCCTCGGCCTGCTGGAGGAGCGCGTAGTGGCCGTTGACGATCTCGGTGTGGATCTCCTCGGTGACCGTCACGAACGCCACCTCGCGGTGCAGCTGGACCAGCGGGAGACCGGCCGAGCGCGCGGTCTCCACCAGGGCCGGGGGCAGGCGCGTGAACCGCGGGCCCAGCTCGACGACGAGCGCCGCGATACCGCGCTCGGCCAGCGTCCGCACGAACGCCCGCTGGTCGGCGGGGCGTGTGCCGAGCCCGTAGCCCGTGGTCAGCAGCAGCTCGCCGCCCTTGAGGAGCGAGGCGATGTTGGGGACCTCGCCCGCGTGCACCCAGCGCACGGTGCGGTCCAGCCGGTCGGCGCCGGCCAGGACCTCCGGCAGCCCGCCGCGCAACCCGGGCAGCTCCAGCGCCCGCCGCACGGTGATACCGCCCGGTACCTCACGACCGTCGGCGGGCGGGCGGCTGTCACGGGTGTCCATGGACCGGACGGTACCCGTGCACGGCCCGACCGGGCATCTTCGCGCCGGAAGCCGCTCTCGGGAGCGCCCGCCGGGGGAGCGCGCGGCGGGGGCGCTTTCAGTGGGTGACGGGTCGGCCCCTCGGGTCGCGCGGCGGGATGTTGTGGTTGAAGCGGAAGACGTTGTCGGGGTCGTACTCGGCCTTCACCGCCATCAGCCGCCGGGCGTTCCGGGCGCCCAGACCCGCCAGGACCCGGCCCTCGCCCTCGTCGCCGATGAAGTTCAGATAGACCGCGCCGGTGCTCCACGGCCGGACCTGCTCGCGGACGTCCCGGACCCACCGGATGGTCCGCTCGTCGTCCGCCGGGTCCTGCCAGACGCCGAAGGGGTGCACGGCCCATGGGGCGTCCCGGTACGGCACCGGGTACTCGGCGGGCCCGTCGGCGACCGCGCCGCCATAGGGGAAGAGGATGTGCTGCGAGTTGGTCGGCACCGGCATCGACCGGGCCTGGGCGCAGAAGACGTCGACCACGTCGTCCGGCAGGCCGGTCAGGTACTCAGCCGACCAGTAGTTCCGCAGACCGGGCGGGTCGTCGATCATGCACTGCACGTCCGCGTACGGCATCGTGCCGACGACCTCGGCCCCGTGCGGCAGGGCCAGCAGGGGCTGGGCGATCTTGCGCATGTCGTCCTCGGTGCCGACGTAGGTCAGGAGCGTCCCGCACACCAGCCTGCCCACCATGTGCGCGGGGACGAACTCCTCGGGCGGGCCGGTGAAGTACAGGACGCCCCCGCCGGCCTCGCGCGGGCCGTTCTCGACGACCTCGCGGAAGACGCGGACGACCTCCGGGCCGTGCTCCGGTTCGTACAGCAGCAGGGCGATCGAGAAGGCGGGCAGCTCGTGCAGACGCAGGGTGAGGGCGGTGGCGACGCCGAAGTTGCCGCCGCCGCCGTGCAGGGCCCAGAACAGCTCCGGGTTCTCCTCGGCGGTCACGTGGACCGTGCGGCCGTCGGCGGTCACCAGTTCCACGCCGAGGAGGTTGTCGACGGCGAGACCGAAGGCCCGTTCCAGCCAGCCGCTGCCGCCGCCGAGGACGAAGCCGCCGACGCCGGTGGTCGAGGCCCGGCCGCCGGTGGTGGCGAGACCGTACGGCTCGGTGGCCCGGTCGAGGTGGCTCATGGTGGCGCCGCCCTCGACACGGACGCTGCGCGCGGCGGGGTCGACCTTGACGGCGTGCATCCGGCGCAGGTCGACGACCAGGCCGTTGTCGTTGACGGCCGACCCGGCGACGCTGTGGCCGCCGCCGCGCACCGCGATGTTGAGGTCGAGGTCGCGGCCGAAGCGCACGGCCCGGACGACATCGGTCGGGTTCTCGCACTGGGCGATCACTGCTGGATGCCGGTCGATCATCCCGTTGAACACCGCCCGGGCGTCGTCGTACCCGGGGTCCCCCGGGGCGAGCACCTCGCCGGTCAGATCCTCGCGGAGTTCGATCAGCGCCGTGTGTGCCTTGGAAAGGGGAGCCATGACCGGCCCCTTTCAGCCAGGGGACAGGACTTCTTCCAGGCTAGTGCCGTGACCGGAAAGGTTCACCGGCTCGCGCCGCCCGGCACGGCTCCCCCACTCTCGGCGTCGCTCGAGCGGGAGGGCCGCGCCGCGGCGTTGTCGCATGACCCGCGTACATCCGGTACGCGGGTCATGCTCCGCCGTGCGCGGCACCGCACCGGACGCCGCGAGCTTTCCGGCGAACCTTGCCGGTCACGGCACTGGGCCGGTACGCCCGTTCGGTCCTGCTCGACTGAGAGGGCGCCCTCCGGGGTGGTCGCGAGCCCCGAACCAGGCGCAAGCGCTTGCTGCGTGCGCCTGGTCGTGCGCCGGTCCGCCGCCGTGCGCGGCGGACCGGGAGGCGTGCGTCAGCCCCCGTACGCCCCCGATGCGGTCAGCCGGAGCGCCGTGTCGATGAGGGGGACATGGCTGAACGCCTGGGGGAAGTTGCCGACCTGGCGCTTGAGCACGGGGTCCCACTCCTCGGCCAGGAGGCCCAGGTCGTTGCGGAGGGACAGCAGCTTCTCGAAGAGCTTGCGGGCCTCGTCGACGCGGCCGATCATCGCCAGGTCGTCCGCCATCCAGAACGAGCAGGCGAGGAAGGCGCCCTCGTCGCCCGGCAGCCCGTCCACGCCCTCGTCCTCACCGGCGGTCGGGTAGCGCAGGATGAAGCCGTCCGGTGTCGACAGTTCCCGCTGGATCGCCTCGATGGTGCCGATGACGCGCTTGTCGTCCGGCGGCAGGAAGCCCATCTGGGGGATCAGCAGCAGCGACGCGTCCAGCTCCTTCGAGCCGTACGACTGCGTGAAGGTGTTGCGCTCCTTGTCGTAGCCCTTCTCGCACACGTCCCGGTGGATGTCGTCGCGCAGCTCGCGCCACTTCTCCAGCGGGCCGTCCGCGTCACCGGACTCGATGAGCTTGATCGTGCGGTCCACCGCGACCCAGGCCATCACCTTGGAGTGCACGAAGTGGCGGCGCGGACCGCGCACCTCCCAGATGCCCTCGTCCGGCTCGTCCCAGTGGTCCTCCAGGTAGCGGATCAGCTTCAGCTGGAGCAGGGAGGCGTAGTCGTTGCGGGCCAGCCCCGTCATGTGGGCCAGGTGCAGGGCCTCGGTGACCTCGCCGTACACGTCCAGCTGGAGCTGGTGCGCGGCGCCGTTGCCGACCCGGACGGGCGCGGAGTTCTCGTAGCCGGGCAGCCACTCCAGCTCGGCCTCGCCCAGTTCCCGCTCACCGGCGATGCCGTACATGATCTGCAGGTTCTCCGGGTCGCCGGCGACCGCCCGCAGCAGCCACTCGCGCCAGGCGCGGGCCTCGTCCCGGTACCCGGTGCGCAGCAGCGAGGAGAGGGTGATCGCCGCGTCGCGCAGCCAGGTGTAGCGGTAGTCCCAGTTGCGGACGCCGCCGATGTGCTCGGGCAGGGAGGTCGTCGGCGCGGCGACGATGCCACCGGTCGGGGCGTACGTCAGGGCCTTCAGCGTGATCAGGGAGCGGACCACCGCCTCGCGGTACGGGCCGTGGTACGTGCAGTGCTCCACCCACTCCCGCCAGAACTCCTCCGTGGCCTGCAGCGACGGCTCGGGCTCGGGCAGCGGCGGCGGCTCCTTGTGGGAAGGCTGCCACGAGATGGTGAAGGCGATGCGGTCGCCCGGAGTCACCGTGAAGTCGGCGTAGGTGGTCAGCGCCTTGCCGTACGTCTCGCACTCGGTGTCGAACCACACCGAGTCCGGGCCGGCGACGGCCACCGTGCGCCCCTCGTGCTTGTGCACCCACGGCACGACCCGGCCGTAGGAGAAGCGCATCCGCAGCGCGGAGCGCATCGGGACCCGGCCGCTGACGCCCTCGACGATCCGGATCACCTGCGGGGCGCCGTCACGCGGCGGCATGAAGTCGGTCACACGGACCGTGCCGCGCGGGGTGTCCCACTCGGACTCCAGGATCAGCGAGTCGCCGCGGTACCGGCGGCGGGAGGCCGTCGGCGGCTCCGCGTCGGCGGCGTGGGCGGGACCCAGCCGCCAGAAGCCGTGCTCCTCGGTGCCGAGGAGGCCCGCGAAGACGGCATGGGAATCGAAGCGGGGCAGGCACAGCCAGTCGACCGTCCCGTCCCGGCAGACCAGGGCAGCGGTCTGCATGTCTCCGATGAGTGCGTAGTCTTCGATGCGCCCGGCCACGTGCAACTCCAGTCGAACGGCCACGTCGCCCCCCGAGGGGCGGTCGCTGTGCGGTGTGCGGTCTAGGGACCCAAGGGATCGACAAAGGATGGATGTTTCCAGAGTGATCCAAGGGACGGTGTCATGCGATGTCGCTCAACGATCCTCAACGCATATGAGGCCATCGTTGCTCAACGGACTGACGAGCTCGCGTGTTTCCGGAGACGGGCTGGGGTGGTGCCGTTTCCCCGGCCGGGCTCGGCAGCGAGTGTCCGAAGAGGATACGACGCACCGGGGGGCTGCGCGTGCCGCTCCAGGCAACGCGAGTGGGCCGAACGAGTGAGCCAGGGGTGACCCGCGGCCGGTATTCGCCGACTGTCGTACGAAGTCCGTGGCGGCCCGTGCGCGGAGAGTGGCCGGAAGCGATCGTGGCCGGTCGCTGATACCCTGGTAGCCCGTGGACCGGTGGGCGCCCCGACTCGCAAGGGACCCCCGAACCGCAGCGACGGCACCCCCCGGCGACCCCATCGGGCGGCGGCCGATCCGCACCCAGAACCGCGACCACGGGAGCCCCCTCTTGGCCATGCCGCCCGCTGCTTTCCGAAACAGCACCACGACGACCAAGCACATCTTCGTCACCGGGGGTGTCGCCTCCTCGCTCGGCAAGGGGCTGACCGCCTCCAGCCTCGGCATGCTGCTCAAGGCCCGCGGCCTGCGCGTGGTGATGCAGAAGCTCGACCCGTACTTGAACGTCGACCCCGGCACGATGAACCCCTTCCAGCACGGTGAGGTGTTCGTCACCAACGACGGCGCCGAGACCGACCTCGACATCGGACACTACGAGCGCTTCCTAGACCGCGACTTGGACGGCTCTGCCAATGTCACTACAGGCCAGGTCTACAACACCGTCATCGCCAAGGAGCGGCGCGGCGAGTACCTGGGTGACACCGTGCAGGTCATCCCGCACATCACCAACGAGATCAAGCACCGCATCCGGCGCATGGCGTCCGACGAGGTCGACGTCGTCATCACGGAGGTCGGCGGAACGGTCGGCGACATCGAGTCGCTGCCGTTCCTGGAGACCGTCCGCCAGGTCCGTCACGAGGTCGGCCGTGACAACGTCTTCGTCGTCCACATCTCGCTCCTGCCGTACATCGGCCCCTCCGGGGAGCTGAAGACGAAGCCGACGCAGCACTCCGTCGCCGCGCTGCGCAACATCGGTATTCAGCCAGATGCGATCGTGCTGCGCTGCGACCGCGAGGTGCCCGCCGCGATCAAGCGGAAGATCTCCCTGATGTGCGACGTCGACGAGGCCGCCGTCGTCGCCTGCCCCGACGCCCGCTCGATCTACGACATCCCGAAGACCGTGCACGGTGAGGGCCTCGACGCCTATGTCGTCCGCAAGCTGGACCTGCCGTTCCGCGACGTGGACTGGACGACCTGGGACGACCTGCTCGACCGCGTCCACAACCCGCAGCACGAGATCAACCTGGCGCTCGTCGGCAAGTACATCGACCTGCCCGACGCCTACCTCTCGGTCACCGAGGCGCTGCGCGCGGGCGGATTCGCCAACCGGGCGCGGGTGAAGATCAAGTGGGTCACCTCGGACGACTGCAGGACCCCGGCCGGCGCCGCGGCACAGCTCGCCGACGTCGACGCCGTCTGCATCCCCGGCGGCTTCGGCGACCGCGGTGTCTCCGGCAAGGTCGGCGCCATCCAGTACGCCCGTGAGAACCGCATCCCCCTGCTGGGCCTCTGCCTCGGTCTGCAGTGCATCGTGATCGAGGCCGCGCGCAACCTCGCCGACATCCCGGACGCCAACTCCACCGAGTTCGACTCCGCCACCGCCCACCCGGTGATCTCCACCATGGCCGAGCAGCTCGACATCGTCGCCGGTGAGGGCGACATGGGCGGCACGATGCGCCTGGGCATGTACCCGGCCAAGCTCGCCGAGGGCTCGATCGTGCGCGAGGTGTACGACGGCAAGGAGTACGTCGAGGAGCGCCACCGCCACCGCTACGAGGTGAACAACGCCTACCGCGCGGAACTGGAGAAGAAGGCGGGCCTGCAGTTCACCGGCACCTCGCCCGACGGCAAGCTCGTCGAGTACGTCGAGTACCCGCGCGAGGTCCACCCCTACCTGGTCGCGACCCAGGCGCACCCCGAGCTGCGCTCCCGTCCGACCCGCCCGCACCCGCTCTTCGCGGGCCTGGTCAAGGCCGCCGTGGAGCGGAAGACCGCCGGTAAGTGACGGCAAGTCGCGACTGGTGACGGCCAGTTGCGCGACGCAGGAGTTGTACGGTGACCGGGGTGCGTCTCTTTCGGGAGGTGCGCCCCGGTTGCGTGGCACGTGTGGGAGGACGAGTCGACATGACGATCAAGGACACCGCCGAGGAGTGGGAGGTCCGGGCGAGCGAGACGCCGTTCACCGGCAACAAGACCTCCGTGCGCACCGACGACGTGGTCATGCCCGACGGTTCGGTCGTCCGGCGGGACTACCAGGTCCACCCCGGTTCCGTCGCCGTTCTCGCCCTCGACGACCAGGACCGGGTCCTGGTGCTCCGCCAGTACCGCCACCCCGTGCGCCAGAAGCTGTGGGAGATCCCGGCGGGCCTCCTGGACGTGCCGGGCGAGAACCCGCTGCACGCCGCCCAGCGCGAGCTGTACGAGGAGGCGCACGTCAAGGCGGAGGACTGGCGGGTGCTGACCGACGTCTACACCACCCCCGGCGGCTGCGACGAGGCCGTCCGCGTCTTCCTCGCCCGCGACCTCTCCGAGGCCGACGGACGGCGCTTCGCGGTGGAGGACGAGGAGGCCGACATGGAGCTGGCCCGGGTGCCCCTCGACGAACTGGTCCGCGGTGTCCTCGCCGGGGAGCTGCACAACAACTGCCTGGTGGTGGGCGCGCTGTCGCTGGTGGCGGCGCGCAGCGGCGACGGGGAGGACGCCCTGCGTCCGGCCGAGGCGCCGTGGCCCGCGCGCCCGTTCGAGTCGTAGGGGTCGCTCCCCCCGACGGTTCCAGTCGTAAGATCTGCTGATCCGATCGGGGGATCCGTCCGCCCCGCTCCGCCGAGATCGTCGCAGAGCGTGAACTAGGCTCGGGAAACGCCCGCATCGGAGTCCCGGCGGGCTGGCTCGTGCGGTGGGACGGGAGTGTGGCCCGTGGCGGATCAGGCGGTGGACACCGGGGGAGCCCCGGCGTCCGGAACAGGGCGGCCCCCGGCTGTCGAGGCCGCCCCCACGGACAGTCAGTTCCTCGGCAGGACACGGGAGTTGAAGGAGCTGCGGGCCGACATCGACCGCGCCGGGCTCAACACCCTCGCCGGCCGCAAGGCACCGCACGCGCGTGTGCTGCTCATCGCCGGGCGGCCCGGCTTCGGCCGTACGGCGCTCGCCGAGGAGCTCGTCCGGCAGGTCGCCCACGGTTACCCCGACGGCGTGCTGCGGACCCGCCTCGCCGAGCCGGACGGCACCCGCGTCCCGGTCGAGCGGGCCGTCGGCCACCTGCTCGGCGGACTCGGCCTCCCGGTGCCCGCCGGGGCCGACGAGGACGACCTCAGCGAGGCGCTGCGCGAGGCACTGGCCGACCGCCGGGTGGTGCTGTTGCTGGACGACGCGGTCGACGCCGAACAGGTCGACGCCCTGCTGCCGGACACACCCGATTCCCTGGTCGTCGCGGTCTCCGGAGGCCCGCTGACGGGCATCTCCGACGTCCGCCCGTGCACCCTGGGCGGACTGGACACCAAGTCCGCGGTGGCCCTGCTGGAACGCTTCACCGGCTCGGTGCGCATCACCGTCGACCCGCGCTCCGCCGAGATCCTCGCCGAGGCGTGCGCGGCGCAGCCCGCCGCGCTCCGGCTCGCCGGCGGATGGCTCGCCGCCCGGCCCACGGCCGCCGTCTCCGACCTCGCCAAGCAGCTGCGCGCCGAGGACGACGAGGGCCCGGTCCTCGCCAGGGTCTTCCGGTTCGCGTACGCGGCGCTGCCCGGCCCCGCCGCCCGGACCCTGCGCCTGCTGGCCCTCGCCCCGGCCGGCCTGGTCGACCCGCACGTCGCCTCCGGGCTCGCCGGATGCTCGGTCGGCGCGGCCCGCACCGTGCTGGACGACCTCGTCGCCCTGGGGTTCCTGCACCGGGCCGACTCGGCGATGCCGCAGTACGAGGTCCCCGGCTGCCTCCAGCCGCTGCTGCGGGCCGCCGCCGAGAGCCTGGAGAAGCCGGGCGAGCTCGAGCTGGCACGGGCGCGGATGCTGGAGCGGACGGTACGGCTGCTCCAGTCCTGCCGGGCCATCACCGAGACCGACAGGCCGCTCGCCCGCGAGAAGCTTCTGGAGATGCCCAAGGCACTGCGGTTCCCGAGCCCTCGGGCCGCCGAGGAGTGGCTGCGGGTCCGCCGGCCCGCGCTGCTCGCCGCCGCCCGGCTCGCCGTCGCCGACGGCCGGCTGGACACCCTCGCCCGGCGGCTGATGTCCCAGCTCGTCCGGGCCCTGGTGGCGCACTTCGGCACCCAGGCCGTGGCCGCCGACCTGTACGGCGTCCACCGGCTCGTCCTCGATGTCGCCGAGCGCCGCGACCTGCCCCGTGAGAAGGCCGCGGCCCTGCTGAACCTGGGGGACCTCGACGCCCGCACCGGCCGGACGAGGGCGGCGCTGGCCCGCTACCGGGCCGCCCTCGACGCCGGACGGCAGGCGAACGACCCCTACGCGACCGGCCGCGCGATGGAATCCGTAGGCGGCGCCCACCAGGAGCTGGAGGACTACGAACGGGCCGCCGACTGGTACGGCAGGGCGCTGGCCCAGCGGCTCGCCCGGGACGAGCGCGAGGACGCCGCCCGGCTGTACGGCCGCATCGCCACCGCGTACACCTACGCGGGCCGCTACGGCGAGGCGCTGCGCAACTGGCGCTCGGCCCTCACCGGCCACCGCCGGCTCGGCGATGTGGGAGCCCAGGCGAGGGCGTTGAGCGAGATGGCCCGTGTCCAGGAGTACGCCGGGCGTCCCGAGGAGGCGCTGGCCACCTGCCAGGAGGCGGTGGAGTGGGCGCGGCGCGCCGAGGACGTCCGGCTGCAGGCCGCGCTGCAGATCCGGCTCGCCGACACCCTGGAACGGCTCGGCGACCCGGCGGCCGCCCGGCTGCACCGCGGGGTCGCCGAACGGCTGCTCGACGACGAGACCACGCCGCCCGAAACCGGTGCCACCGGAGAGACCGAGCCGGAACACGGCCCTAACGCCTACGAAATCCGCAGTGCATCCGCGAAAGATTGATGCATTGAAAGGCTAGACAGCGGGGATACCTTCATTAGACTGGCTGAGCCGCCGGTTCTCCTGCGGTGTCTCCCGGTGCGCTCCGATGTGCACGGGTATGTCCTGCATCGTGCGGGCATGTACCGATTGTGCGTGCGAGCCCCCACACCCCTCCGATCCAAGGACCGTGATCGACGTGAAGGTCGGCATCCCCCGCGAGGTCAAGAACAACGAGTTCCGAGTGGCGATCACCCCGGCCGGTGTCCACGAGCTGGTGCGCCACGGCCACCAGGTCGTCATCGAGCAGGGCGCCGGTGTCGGTTCCTCGATCCCGGACACCGAGTACGTCGCCGCCGGCGCCGAGATCCTGGCCACGGCCGACGAGGTGTGGGCCGCCGCCGACCTGCTGCTCAAGGTCAAGGAGCCCATCGCCGAGGAGTACCACCGCCTCCGCAAGGACCAGACGCTCTTCACCTATCTGCACCTGGCCGCCTCCAAGGAGTGCACCGACGCGCTCGTCGAGTCGGGCACCACCGCGATCGCCTACGAGACCGTCGAGCTCCCGAACCGCGCGCTGCCGCTGCTCGCCCCGATGTCCGAGGTCGCGGGCCGACTCGCCCCCCAGGTCGGCGCCTACCACCTGATGCGGGCCAACGGCGGCCGCGGTGTCCTCCCCGGCGGTGTGCCGGGCGTGCTGGCCGGGCGGGCCGTCGTCATCGGCGGCGGTGTCTCCGGCTGGAACGCCGCGCAGATCGCCATCGGCATGGGCTTCCACGTGACCCTGCTCGACAAGGACATCAACAAGCTCAAGGAAGCCGACAAGATCTTCGGCACGAGGATCCAGACGGTCGTCTCCAACGCCTTCGAACTGGAGAAGGCGTGCCTGGAGGCCGACCTCGTCATCGGCGCCGTCCTCATCCCGGGCGCCAAGGCGCCGAAGCTGGTCACCAACGAGCTGGTGTCGCGCATGAAGCCGGGAAGTGTCCTTGTCGACATCGCGATCGACCAGGGCGGCTGCTTCGAGGACTCGCGGCCCACCACGCACGCCGAACCGACCTTCCCGGTCCACGAGTCGGTGTTCTACTGCGTCGCCAACATGCCCGGCGCGGTGCCCAACACCTCCACCTACGCGCTGACCAACGCCACGCTGCCGTACATCGTGGAGCTCGCGAACCACGGCTGGGTCGAGGCGCTGCGCCGTGACCCCGCGCTGGCCAAGGGCCTCAACACGCATGACGGGGCCGTGGTTTACCGCGAGGTCGCGGAGGCGCACGGACTGGAGCACACCGAACTGGCCTCGCTCCTGGGCTGACCGACGGGCCGCCGACGGACGGCTTTGAGTCACCTTTCAGCAAAAGGCGATACGTCAACACAGGTCGTCAACAGCGGTTTCCCGGCCGGATCTTGCCCGACAAGATCCGGCCGGATGTGTGTATGGTCACTTTGCGGCACTCGCGCAACTCGCCTCGAACGTAACGCTTCGGATGTTTCACGCACCGGTGAAACCTGCTGTGCGACGCCCCTACGCCCTTGACAGCCGCATGTTTCATTGCCGACACATCGGGCCGGGTCCGGCGGATTGTGTTGCTGCGGACCGCCGACACGCCATAGAGTCGCCAACCGTCGGCATGGTGCCACGCTGACCTATCTAGAAGTTTCCTGGTCACCAAGGAGGTAAGACGACTTGTGAATGAGTCGACATTTACTCCCGGGGGTGGTCAACCAGGAATGCCTGCGCGGGTCTCGGGACCCACGGGGTTCGCGGCTGTCGGCTCCGTCGCAGTCCGCACCTTCGCAGCCCACCAGGGTCACCAGTCCTCAGGGGTGACTCAGCCAGCACACCAGAGCATGGATGGCCAACACGTGAACGCCATGGCCGGCGACGGAAGTGGCGGGGTCCACAACCACTTCGCCGACTACGACGAGCTGCCCGACGGGCACTTCTACGACCCCGACGCCGAGTACGAGCCCGATCCGGAGTACGCGGCCACGCTCGCGCCCGACGCGGCCCGTCAGCGCCGCGAGCGCATCGGCCCGACCGGGCGCCCGCTCCCGTACTTCCCGATCCCGGGCCCGCTGACCGACCACGGCCCCGCGAAGATCATCGCGATGTGCAACCAGAAGGGCGGCGTCGGCAAGACCACGTCGACCATCAACCTGGGTGCCGCGCTCGCGGAGTACGGACGCCGGGTCCTCCTCGTCGACTTCGACCCGCAGGGCGCCCTCTCGGTCGGCCTCGGGGTGAACCCGATGGAGCTCGACCTCACGGTCTACAACCTGCTCATGGAGCGGGGCATGTCGGCCGACGAGGTCCTGCTGAAGACCGCGGTCCCGAACATGGACCTGCTGCCGAGCAACATCGACCTCTCGGCGGCCGAGGTCCAGCTGGTCTCCGAGGTCGCGCGCGAGTCCACGCTCCAGCGGGCGCTGAAGCCGCTGATGGCCGACTACGACTACATCGTGATCGACTGCCAGCCCTCGCTCGGCCTGCTCACCGTGAACGCCCTGACGGCCGCGCACAAGGTGATCGTGCCGCTGGAGTGCGAGTTCTTCGCGCTGCGCGGTGTCGCACTGCTGACGGAGACCATCGAGAAGGTCCAGGAGCGGCTCAACCCGGAGCTGGAGCTCGACGGCATCCTCGCCACCATGTACGACTCCCGCACGGTGCACAGCCGTGAGGTGCTCGCGCGCGTCGTCGAGGCCTTCGACGACCACGTCTACCACACGGTCATCGGGCGCACGGTCCGCTTCCCGGAGACCACGGTCGCCGGTGAGCCGATCACCACGTACGCCTCCAACTCCGTCGGTGCCGCCGCCTATCGTCAGCTCGCCAGGGAGGTGCTCGCCCGGTGTCACGCCGAGTGAGTCTGCCGGGGGCCGACGAACTCTTCCGTACGACAGGGGGAATGGCGCTTCAGCCGTCCACTCCCCGACGGGGGGCCAACGGAGAAGCCCGTGTGCCCGCTCCCGCCGGGGAGAGCGACGTCGGCGCGGCCGTGGAGGACGCGCCGCCGTCGGTGCCCGTGCAGGGCGGGGACGGTGAGGGGTCCGAGCATGTGGCCGCGGACGCCGAGTCCGACGGGGACCAGCCGCGCAGCCGGTCCGCCGCCGCGGGGGCCGAGCGGGTCGCCGCCGGGCGCCAGCCGAAGCCGCAGGAAGGTTCTGCCACGCCGGGTGCCGCCGCCGGGGCCGCGCCGCGCAAGCGGGGACGGGCCGCCGGGCGCCGACCCAGCGGACGTGAGCGGCACGACGAGAAGATCACCGTGTATGTCTCCGCCGAGGAACTGATGGACCTCGAACACGCGCGGCTGGTGCTGCGCGGGGAACACGGGCTGGCCGTCGACCGAGGGCGGATCGTCCGGGAGGCCGTCGCCGTGGTGCTGGCGGATCTGGAGTCCCGCGGGGACGCGAGCATCCTCGTACGACGGCTGCGTGGGCGATAGGGGTAGCCTGCGGGGGCTATGACCTCGTATGACCCCTCGTCGTCGGCGACGCCCCCCGGCGGTTTCGCCGGCCGTCGGCGTGCGCTGGGGAGAGGGCCGACCGCACCGCGGGTGGCTCCGCCGGAGGAACCGGAGGCGGAGAGCGGACCCCCGGCAGGGGAGCCCTCCGCCGCCGGGCGTGCCCAGGCCGAAGCCGCGCGGGAGACGCGGGCCGCCGGGGTCGGCGCCGAGGACGCCCCGGTCGTCGGGGAACCCCGGCCGACGCCGGACGGGCCGGGCCCGGAGGCCGACGCGTCGCGGATGCCGGCCGGTGAGGCCGGGTCACCGGGCGAGTCGGTGTCGCGGGACGGCACGAGCCCCGCCCTTGGTGGCGTCGGGGGGTCCGACCCCGGTGCTTCGGACGGGGGCGACGACGGCGTCTTCACGGTGCGGCTCGCCAACTTCGAGGGACCGTTCGACCTGCTGCTCCAGCTGATCTCCAAGCACAAGCTGGACGTCACCGAGGTCGCGCTGTCCAAGGTCACCGACGAGTTCATGGCGCACATCCGTGGCATGGGGGCGGACTGGGACCTCGACGAGACGACCGAGTTCCTCGTCGTCGCCGCGACGCTGCTCGACCTGAAGGCGGCCAGGCTGCTGCCCGCCGCCGAGGTGGAGGACGAGGGCGACCTCGCGCTCCTCGAAGCCCGTGACCTGCTGTTCGCCCGGCTGCTGCAGTACCGGGCGTACAAGCGGATCGCGGAGATCTTCAACGGGCGGCTGGAGGAGGAGGCCCGGCGCTACCCCCGTACCGTCGGTCTGGAGCCGCAGCACGCGGAACTGCTGCCTGAGGTGGTCATCAGCATCGGGGCGGACGGATTCGCCAGGCTGGCCGTGAAGGCCATGCAGCCGAAGCCCAGGCCGCAGGTGTACGTCGACCACATCCACGCGCCGCTGGTGAGCGTGCATGAGCAGGCCGGGATCGTCGTCGCGCGGCTTCGGGAGCTGGGCGAGGCCAGTTTCCGCACGCTCGTCGAGGACACCGACGACACCCTGACCGTCGTGGCCCGCTTCCTGGCGCTGCTGGAGCTGTACCGGGAGAAGGCCGTGGCCCTGGACCAGGAGACCGCCCTCGGCGATCTGGTCGTCCGCTGGACGGGCGGGGACGGGGACGCGGAGCCCGTGGTCACGGACGAGTTCGACCGCCCGCCCGAGCGCCCCGAGGAGGAGAAGGCGTGAGCGAGGAGACGACCGGGGTGTCCGGGGGGACCGGGGGTGTGCGTACCGTCGCCGACCTCGACCTCAAGCCCGCTCTGGAGGCCGTCCTCATGGTCGTGGACGAGCCCGCGACCGAGGAGCACCTGAGCCGGATCCTGGAGCGCCCCAAGCGGCAGATCGCCCGGGCGCTCAGGGAACTGGCCGACGACTACACCGCGCAGGGGCGCGGCTTCGAGCTGCGGGTGATCGCCGGGGGATGGCGGTTCTACACCCGCCCCGCGTACGCGGCGGCCGTGGAGCGGTTCGTGCTCGACGGGCAGCAGGCCCGGCTCACCCAGGCGGCGCTGGAGACGCTGGCCGTGGTCGCCTACCGGCAGCCGGTCAGCCGCAGCCGGGTCTCGGCGGTGCGCGGGGTGAACTGTGACGGGGTCATGCGGACCCTGCTCCAGCGCGGGTTGGTCGAGGAGGCGGGCACGGAACCCGAATCAGGTGCGATCCTGTACAGGACGACGAACTACTTCCTGGAGCGGATGGGCCTGCGCGGCCTGGACGAGCTACCGGAACTCGCGCCCTTCCTCCCGGAGGCCGAGGCGATCGAGGCCGAGACCCAGGAAGCCGTACCGTCGTTCGATCCGGATGCCCCGGACGCGGACGACGGGCCCACGTCGGGCCATGACTGACACGACGACGACGGAACTTTGATGCGAAGCAGCGGTAGCGGCAAGAGCGGCGGGCGCGGTAACCACCGCGGTGCCGGCAACAACAGGGACCAGAAGCAGGGCGGCCAGGGCCGTCCCCGCAAGCCCCGCCCCGAGGAGCGCCGCTACGACGTGGGCCCCGGCGGGACGCAGGACGGTCCGAAGTCCGGGCGGGGCGCCTCCGCGCGCGGCGGCGCCAAGGGCGGCCCCAAGCAGGCGCAGCAGCCCCGCGGGCGAGGCCGTTCGGCCCCGGCGACCTCGCGCGAGTACGACGCGCGCGCCGAGGAGCGCAACCGGGAGCGGTACGCGGGCAAGAAGGACATCAAGCTGCCCAAGACCTTCCCCGGCGCCGAGCAGGAGGGTGAGCGGCTGCAGAAGGTGCTCGCCCGCGCGGGCTACGGCTCCCGGCGCGCCTGCGAGGAGCTGATCGAGCAGGCCCGCGTCGAGGTCAACGGCGAGATCGTCACCGAGCAGGGCCGGCGGGTCGACCCGGAGAAGGACGAGGTCAAGGTCGACGGCCTGACCGTGGCGACGCAGTCGTACCAGTTCTTCTCCCTCAACAAGCCCGCCGGTGTCGTGTCGACCATGGAGGACCCGGAGGGCCGGCAGTGCCTCGGTGACTACGTCACCAACCGCGAGACCCGGCTGTTCCACGTGGGCCGCCTGGACACCGAGACCGAGGGTGTCATCCTGCTCACCAACCACGGCGAACTGGCGCACCGGCTGACCCACCCCAAGTACGGCGTGAAGAAGACCTACGTCGCGCACATCGTCGGCCCGATCCCGCGGGACCTGGGCAAGCGGCTGAAGGACGGCATCCAGCTGGAGGACGGGTACGCGCGCGCGGACCACTTCCGGGTCGTCGAGCAGACCGGCAAGAACTACCTCGTCGAGGTCACCCTCCACGAGGGACGCAAGCACATCGTGCGCCGGATGCTGGCCGAGGCCGGCTTCCCCGTCGACAAGCTCGTCCGCACCGCCTTCGGGCCGATCACCCTCGGCGACCAGAAGTCGGGCTGGCTGCGCCGACTGTCGAACACCGAGGTCGGGATGCTGATGGCGGAGGTCGACCTCTAGGTCTCCTTCCCTGTTCGGCAGCAGTGGGCCGGTCCCGGGTCTCGTTCCCGGGGGCGGCCCGTTGCCGTTTCCGCTCCCGGTCCTGGCGTTCCTCTCCCCGGAAAAGGGTTGCGCCCCCCACCGACGCGCATTTATAGTCGGGATGACTATTAGTCAGAGTGACCATAAAGGGGGCGACGGGAATGACCTCACCCGAGGGTTACGACAAATACGCCTTCGAGCCCTTCGCCGTCACCGTCGACCTCGCCGTCTTCACCCTCCGCGCGGGCACCCTTCAGGTCCTGCTCGTCGAGCGCGGCCAGGAGCCCTACGCCGGGCGCTGGGCGCTGCCCGGCGGGTTCGTGCTGCCGGAGGAGTCCGCCGAGCAGGCCGCCTGGCGGGAGCTCGCGGAGGAGACCGGCGTCACGGACGGCTCCGGGCTCCACCTGGAGCAGTTGCGGACCTACAGCGAACCCGGCAGGGACCCCCGGATGCGGGTCGTCACCGTCGCGTTCGCCGCCCTGCTCCCGGATCCGCCCGCCCCGCACGGCGGCGGCGACGCCGCCCAGGCCCAGTGGCTGCGCTTCGACGCCGTCGGACCGCTCGCCTTCGATCACGACCGCATCCTCGCCGACGCCCACGAACGCGTCGGTGCCAAGCTCGAGTACACCTGTCTCGCCACCGCCTTCTGTCCCCCCGAGTTCACGCTCGGCGAGTTGCAGCAGGTCTACGAGACCGTGTGGGGCACTCCGCTCGACCGGCCCAACTTCCGGCGCAAGGTGCTCGCCACGCCGGGCTTCGTCGAACAGGTGCCCGGCGCCGCCCGCCTGACCGGCGGCCGCGGCAAGCCCGCCGCGCTGTACCGGGCGGGTGGGGCCACCGCCCTGCACCCGCCCCTGCTGCGACCCACCACGGAAGGACGGCCCTGATGGCCATGACGCTGCTCGACAAGCGCGCCGCCACCGGATGCCTGCTCGGCCTCGCCCTCGGGGACGCGCTCGGCTTCCCCACGGAGTTCAACGACGTACCGTCGATCCTCGCCAAGTGCGGCCCCTGGCGCCAGATGGAGCTGCCGAAGCCGGCGATCGTCACCGACGACACCCAGATGACGCTGGCGCTGGCCCACGGACTGCGGGCGGCCATGGACCGCGGAGTGCTCGGCCCCGAGGCGCTGGAGCGGTCCGTCCGCAAGGAGTTCGTCGAGTGGTCCCGCTCCCCGGAGAACAACCGCGCCCCCGGCCACACCTGCCTGGTCGCCTGCGACCTCCTCGCGCGGGAGCGTCACCCCTGGCAGCTCGCGAGCCAGCTCCACTCCAAGGGGTGCGGCGCCAACATGCGGGTCGCGCCGCTCGGCCTCATCGGCCCGCTCAGCGACGAACAGCGCGCGGGCGCCGCCCAGTTGCAGGCCGCGCTCACCCACGGCCACCCCACGGCGCTCGCCGCCGCCGACCTCACCGCACACGCGATACGGCTGCTCGCCCAGGGCGCGGAACCGCTCGGCCTGGTCGGCCGGCTCCGCTCGTACGCCTACGAGAACCGCTCCCGCTACCACGCGCGCTGGCTCGGCGACCTGTGGACCTACGGCCAGGACCCCTCGCCCGAGCACTACATCGCCCGCGGCTGGGACGAGTGCCTCGACGCCCTGGACCGCGTCCGGCAGGCCCTGCGCGACCCGTCGCCCGAGACCGACCCCTGCCTCGCCACGGGGGAGGGCTGGATCGCCGAGGAGGCCCTCGCCACCGGTCTGCTGTGCTTCCTCCTCTTCGTCGACGAACCCGTCACCGCGCTGCGCCGCGCCGCCTGCACCGCCGGCGACTCGGACTCCATCGCCTGCCTCACCGGGGCCTTCGCGGGCGCCCACCACGGCCCGGCCGCCTGGCCCGTCGAGTGGGCCGACCGGATCGAGTACCAGGGCGACCTCGTGTCGCTGGGGGCCCTCTGGGACGCTTGAGGGATGACCGACGCCCTCGACATCGCCCTGGCCCCGGACAAGGGCGCCTCCTGCGCGAACCTGGTGGAGAGCCTGGAGGACGCCGAACAGCCCGGCCCCCTGCTGTTCGCCACCGTCTCCGGAGCCCACCTGTACGGCTTCCCCTCCCGCGACTCCGACGTCGACCTGCGCGGGGTGCACCTGCTGCCCGCGGCCGACCTGGTGGGGCCGCGGGAGCCGGAGGAGACCCGGTCGAGGATGTGGGTCAGGGACGGCGTCGAGATGGACCTCGTCACCCACGACCTGCGCAAGTTCGTACGGCTGATGCTGCGCCGCAACGGCTACGTGCTGGAGCAGGTGCTCTCCCCGCTCGTCGTGCGCACCGGCGATGCGCACCGCGAACTGGTCTCCCTCGCGCCGGGCGTCCTCACCCGGCACCACGCCCACCACTACCGCGGCTTCGCGATCACCCAGTGGCGGCTGTTCGAGAAGACCGGTGAACTCAAGCCGCTGCTCTACACGTTCCGGGTGCTGCTCACCGGTATCCACCTCATGCGCGCCGGCGAGGTGCGGGCCCATCTGCCCAGCCTGCTGCCGCTGGTCGAGGAGGCCCCCGCGTATCTGCCGGACCTCGTCGCCGCGAAGGCGGAGCGCGAGCACGGCAGGGCCGCCGTCGACCAGGACCGCGTGGCGCGGGACGTGGAGCGGCTGCACAGGACGCTCGACGAGGAGCAGGCCCTGTCAGCGCTGCCGGAGACCCCCTCCGCGTACGACGCCCTGCACGACTTCGTGGTCCGGGTCCGCCTCGACGGCCCGAAGGGCTGACGCGCGCCGGGTGCGGACGACGAAGTCCTCGACCCGGGCCCGGTCCGGCTCCGCCGGCAGCGGGGAGCGGGCCGCCGCCTCCTCGGTCTCGGCGGCCAGCCGGACCATCCACGACTCGACCCGGTCCCAGGCCACCTCGCCGCGCTTGACCGCCAGCAGGGGCTCGCGCTGCTCGCCCACGTCGACGGTGAGCGTCCCCGTGCGCAGCAGGTCGCGGCAGCTCATCAGCAGGCGCAGCAGATGCATGGCGTGCTTCCAGCGGGGCGCGCCGCGCGTGCGGAGGTCCGCCTCCAGCTTCCTGCGCTGGCCGAGGGCGTAGCGGGCGAACGTCTCACGGGCCTGCCGCGACAGGAACGCCTCGCGCAGGGACAGCAGTTCGCGGCCCGTGTCGTCGAGGCGTTCCACCAGGGGGGAGTGCAGGCACTCCAGGATGTTCGGGTTGGCGCGCAGGGCCAGCTCGCAAAAGCGCTCCAGCTCCCAGCCGAACTGCTCCTCGGCCGGCCCCTCCACATGCGTCGGCGGCTTCTCGAAGCGCCAGAACAGCGCGGTCGGCGCCAGGAACACCCCCCGGAGGTCCGTGTCGCTGTCGTCCGTCGCGAGTCCGAAGGCGCGCGAACCCATCACACAGGCGTAGATCGTGTGGTCGCGGACCAGGGCGTGGGCGTACGAGGGCTCCATGCCGGGAGCGTACGGGCGGGCTCAGCCCAGTTGAATCGAGTTTCCCGAGATGGTGATCTGCTCGGCGGGCAGCGGCACCTGGGCGGGGCCGTGCTCCACCGCGCCGTCGGTGATGCTGAACCTGCTCCCGTGACAGGGGCAGTTGATCGTGCCGTCCGCGACCGCGCTCACGAGGCAGGCGCGGTGGGTGCAGACCGCCGAGAACGCCTTGAACTCGCCCTCCTGGGGCTGGGTGACGACGACCTTCCGGTCCTTGAAGATCCTGCCGCCGCCGACCGGGATGTCGGCCGTGGCGGCCAGTGCCTCGCCCGCGCCGCGGGTGCCCTCCGAGGCCGAGGTCCCGTCCGCGCCGTCACCGCCCCCGCCGCAGCCCGTGAACAGCGCTGCCGCGCCCGTCGCGCCGGTCGCCAGCACCGTGCGCCGTGATGTACCCGTCGTCATGTCGTCACCCCGAAGAAAACCGCAGAAGATGCAATTCAGAACAGAGTGTCACAAAGAGAGGTACATGCAGGTGTCTCGGCAGGCGGGCGCCGCGCGCCCGGTCAGGGCGGGCTCACTAGGCTGGACGGGCAAGGAGCCGTGACGCACAGCAGGTAAGGAGCCGAACCGTGGCGGTACGAGCGGTCCGGGGCGCCGTCCAACTCGACGAGGACCAGGCGGCCCACATGGACGAGCGGGTGGCTGAACTGCTCACCGCCGTCCTGGAGCGCAACGGGCTCACCCAGGAGGACCTGATCAGCATCTGGTTCACGGCCACGCCCGACCTGCACAGCGACTTCCCGGCCGCCGCCGCCCGAGGGCTCGGCATCGTCGACGTACCGCTGATCTGCGCGCAGGAACTCGACATCGAGGGCGCGATGCCCCGCGTCGTACGGATCCTCGCGCACATCGAGTCCGACCTGCCCCGCTCCGAGATCGCGCACGTCTACCTGGGCGCCGCGGCCGCACTCCGCAAGGACATCGCCCAGTGAGAACCGCCCTCGTCATCGGCACCGGCCTCATCGGCACCTCCGCCGCGCTCGCCCTCGCCCAGCGCGGGGTGACCGTCCACCTCACCGACCACGACCCCGAGCAGGCCCGCACGGCCGCCGCGCTCGGCGCCGGCACCGACGAGGCGCCCGACGGACCCGTGGACCTCGCGGTCGTCGCCGCCCCGCCCGCGCACGTGGCCGCGACCCTCGCCGACGCGATGCGCCGGGGCCTGGCCCGCGGCTACCTCGACGTGGCCTCCGTCAAGGGCGGCCCCCGGCGCGAGCTGGAGGAACTGGGCCTGGACCTCTCCTCCTACATCGGCACCCACCCCATGTCGGGCCGGGAGAAGTCCGGCCCGCTGGCCGCCACCGCCGACCTCTTCGAGGGCCGCCCCTGGGTGCTCACCCCGACCCGTGACACGGACACCGAGGTCCTGAACCTCGCCCTGGAACTGGTCTCGCACTGCCGGGCCGTGCCCGTCGTCATGGACGCCGACGCCCACGACCGGGCGGTCGCCCTGGTCTCGCACATGCCGCACCTGGTGTCCAGCCTGGTCGCCGCGCGGCTGGAGCACGCCGAGGAGGCCGCCGTACGGCTGTGCGGGCAGGGCATCCGGGACGTGACCCGTGTCGCGGCCTCCGACCCGCGCATGTGGATCGACATCCTCTCCGCCAACCCCGGACCCGTCGCCGACCTCCTCACCGACGTCGCCGCCGACCTCGACGAGACGGTCCGGGCCCTGCGCGCCCTCCAGACGTCCGACGAGGCCAAACGCCGTGAGGGCACCACCGGCATCGAGGACGTCCTGCGCCGCGGCAACGCCGGCCAGGTCCGCGTCCCCGGCAAGCACGGCTCCGCGCCCCGCGTCTACGAGACCGTGGCCGTCCTCATCGACGACCAGCCCGGCCAGCTCGCCCGGATCTTCGCCGACGCCGGCGCGGCCGGCGTCAACATCGAGGACGTCCGCATCGAGCACGCCACCGGCCAGCAGGCCGGCCTGGTCCAGTTGATGGTGGAGCCGAAGGCGGTGCCGGTGCTGACCGGCGCCCTGCGCAACCGCGGGTGGGCGCTGCGGCAGTGACCGCCGCCCGTTCGCCCGCCGGACCGCCCGGCACGCGACCGGGGACGGCGGGCGCCGCCGCGGGCTGGGCCGGACGGGCTACGCACACCCAGTACCCTTGTCCGGGGCGCCTTCCGTCTCGCCCCGCCACCTCGGAACAGGAAAGGTGCCCCCCAGTGGAACGCGCCACAGTGATCGTTGCCATCGACGGCCCCTCCGGCACGGGCAAGTCGAGCACCTCGAAGGCCGTGGCCGCACAGCTCGGGCTGAGCTACCTCGACACGGGCGCCCAGTACCGGGCGATCACATGGTGGATGGTCACCAACGGCATCGACATAGACGACCCGTCGGCCATCGCCGCCGTGGCCGGCAAGCCGGAGATCATCTCGGGCACCGACCCGTCCGCGCCGACCATCACGGTCGACGGCACGGACGTCGCCGCCGCGATCCGCACCCAGGACGTCACCTCCAAGGTCAGCGCGGTCAGCGCCGTACCGGAGGTCCGCGCGCGGATCACCGAGCTGCAGCGCTCCATCGCCGCCGACGCCGGGAACGGCATCGTCGTCGAGGGCCGCGACATCGGCACGACCGTGCTGCCGGACGCCGACCTGAAGATCTTCCTCACCGCCTCCCCGGAGGCCCGCGCGGCCCGCCGCAGCGGCGAGCTGAAGAACGCCGACGTCCAGGCCACCCGCGAGGCCCTCCTGAAGCGGGACGCCGCCGACTCCAGCCGCAAGACCTCGCCGCTCGCCAAGGCGGACGACGCGGTCGAGGTGGACACCTCGGACCTCACGCTCCAGCAGGTCATCGAGTGCGTCGTCACCCTCGTCGAGGAGAAGCGGGCGGGGAAGTGAGCGAGGCGTCCCCCGACCGCGCCCCCTCGGGCCGCGCCCCGTCCGCCGAGGCCCCCTCGCTGCGGGGCGCCGAGGTCGGCCGGCGCATCGGCGTCGGGCTGATGTACGGGCTGTGGAAGCCGCGCGTGCTGGGCGCCTGGAAGGTCCCCACGGCCGGCCCGGTGATCCTCGCCGTCAACCACTCCCACAACATTGACGGCCCCATGGTCATGGGCGTGGCACCCCGGCCGACGCACTTCCTCATCAAGAAGGAGGCGTTCGTCGGTCCCCTCGACCCCTTCCTGCTCGGCATCGGGCAGGTCAAGGTGGACCGCTCGACCGCCGACCGCACCGCCATCACCCAGGCGCTCGCCGTCCTGGAGCACGGCGGTGTACTGGGCATATTCCCCGAGGGCACCCGGGGCGAGGGCGACTTCGCCTCGCTGCGCGCCGGGCTCTCCTACTTCGCCGTCCGCAGTGGCGCGCCGATCGTCCCGGTGGCCGTCCTGGGAAGCACGGAGCGGCGCGGACGGCTGGTCAAGGGGCTGCCCCCGCTGCGCTCCCGCGTCGACGTCGTCTTCGGCGACCCGTTCGACGCGGGCGACGGCAGCGGCCGCCGGACGCGCAAGGCCCTCGACGAGGCGACCGAGCGCATCCAGAAGCAGCTCGGCGCCCACCTGGACCACGCGCGGCGGCTCACCGGCCGCGGATAAAACGCCGGGCGTCCGATCGGGCGCTGGGCGACACTGAGTAGTGGATCAGCCGGTCGACCGGCCGGGTGCTCCACCGATCACCACGATGAACGACGAGGTACGCACTTCATGAACGACCAGTTTCCCTCCGAGCACGAGCACGGAGAGCTTGGCGACGCCGAGTACGCGGAGTTCATGGAGCTCGCCGCGGAAGAGGGCTTCGACCTGGAGGACGTCGAGGGGGCCCTCGACGAGGCGGGCCACGGCCCGCTGCCCGTCCTCGCCGTCGTCGGCCGCCCGAACGTCGGCAAGTCGACGCTCGTGAACCGCATCATCGGCCGCCGTGAGGCGGTCGTCGAGGACAAGCCCGGTGTCACCCGCGACCGCGTCACCTACGAGGCCGAGTGGGCGGGCCGCCGCTTCAAGGTCGTCGACACCGGCGGCTGGGAGCAGGACGTCCTCGGCATCGACGCCTCCGTCGCCGCCCAGGCCGAGTACGCCATCGAGGCCGCCGACGCCGTCGTCTTCGTCGTCGACGCCAAGGTCGGCGCCACCGACACCGACGAGGCCGTCGTACGGCTGCTGCGCAAGGCCGGCAAGCCCGTGGTGCTGTGCGCCAACAAGGTCGACGGCCCGAGCGGCGAGGCCGACGCGGCGTACCTGTGGTCGCTGGGCCTCGGCGAGCCGTACCCGGTGTCCGCGCTGCACGGCCGGGGCACCGGCGACATGCTGGACGCGGTCCTTCAGGCCCTGCCCGAGGCGCCCGCGCAGAGCTTCGGCACGGCCGTCGGCGGGCCCCGCCGGGTCGCCCTGATCGGCCGCCCGAACGTCGGCAAGTCCTCCCTCCTCAACAAGGTGGCGGGCGAGGAGCGCGTCGTCGTCAACGAAATCGCGGGCACCACCCGCGACCCGGTCGACGAGCTGATCGAACTGGGCGGCGTCACCTGGAAGTTCGTCGACACGGCGGGCATCCGCAAGCGGGTCCACCTCCAGCAGGGCGCCGACTACTACGCCTCGCTGCGCACCGCGGCCGCCGTCGAGAAGGCGGAGGTGGCGGTCATCCTGATCGACGCCTCCGAGTCGATCTCGGTCCAGGACCAGCGCATCGTCACGATGGCCGTCGAGGCGGGCCGCGCCATGGTCATCGCCTACAACAAGTGGGACACCCTCGACGAGGAGCGCCGCTACTACCTGGAGCGGGAGATCGAGACCGAGTTCGGCCAGGTCGCCTGGGCGCCCCGGGTCAATGTCTCGGCGCGTACCGGCCGGCACATGGAGAAGCTGGTCCCCGCGATCGAGACGGCCCTCGCGGGCTGGGAGACCCGGGTGCCGACGGGCCGCCTCAACGCCTTCCTCGGCGAGCTGGTCTCCGCCCACCCGCACCCGATCCGCGGCGGCAAGCAGCCCCGTATCCTCTTCGGCACCCAGGCGGGCACCAAGCCCCCGCGTTTCGTGCTCTTCGCCTCCGGCTTCATCGAGGCGGGCTACCGCCGCTTCGTCGAGCGCCGGCTGCGTGAGGAGTTCGGCTTCGAGGGCACCCCGATCCACATCTCCGTCCGCGTGCGCGAGAAGCGCGGCAGGAAGAAGTGACGGCGGCGGGCCCCGCCCGCGGGCTCACCTGACGGGACATGTACGAGGAGGGCGGCTCCCCCCAGGTCATCCGGCCTCGGGGGAGCCGCCCTCCTCGTACGTGCCGGTCACAGCACTAGTGGCCCCGGCGCGGGTTGGGCGGCAGCGGGGACGGGATGTGGTGCATCCCCGTGTGGCCGGTGGGAATGCGGCCGACCGCCTGCCAGACGGTGGTCGTCGCGCTGGTCTGTCCGGGCTGGCTGTCGCGCTGGGTCGCGAGGTGTCCGGCCGAGTGCCGGGAACCGTACGAGCCGGTGTGCTGGCCGCCCGAGCCGTGGTGGAGGTTCCCGAACCCGGTGAACCCCAGCCCCTCCTCGCCGTGCCGGTCGCCCGGCAGGGCCCGATAGGACCTGACCCACTCCGCGTAGAGCGTGTCGTAGATCGGTGTGGTCGATGGGCCGCCCGAAGGGTCCTGTGTCGGCCGCATGGACGGGATCGACGAGTAGGACTGGCGGTGGGGAACGTCAAATGCGTGCACGTCTGTGCCAACGACCCCGCGGGGCAAGGGATGCGGGCCGTACACCATTCAGCCCCCGGGCCGGGGCCGCGTCCCGTGCGGGGATCCGCGGGGCACGGCCCCGGCCGGGGCGGCTCTCAGGTCCCGGCGAGCGGCAGCGTCGCCGCCACCAACTGGCCGTTCGCCGCGGCCTTGTCGAGCGCGTCCCGCAGCAGGTCCTCCCGCGGCTGCCGCCCGATCGACCCGACCGGCGCCGCGAACAGCAGGACCTGCTGGTGCTTGTTGGCCGCGGCCCGCCAGCTGTCGGCCACCTGGAGCGCCTGGTGCGCCTGCCACCAGGCGACCGGGGTGCCGCCGGCGGGGCCCGGCTGCAGGATGGCGTGCAGCCGGCCCATCGCGAGCAGGACCGACCAGCCGTGCAGCACGGGCGGCACGGAGTCGATCTGGGGGAGCGGCATGAAGCCCTGCTCGATGAGCAGCGGCAGGAAGTCGTCGCCGGCGCCGGTGGTGCCCGGGCGGGCGATCGGCGCGGTCGGCTCGACGACCAGCGCCGGGTGCAACTCCCCGCTGAGCAGGATCAGTCCGCTGGTGACGCCGAGCACGGCCTGCTCGGGCGCGGCCTGCGGCGCGGCCGACCCGGCGATGGAGCGGGCGGCGCCCTGCAGCTGCTCCTCGGTGACCTGGACGACCTGGGAGGGCAGGCAGGTGGCGTGGGCGAAGGCGAGCACGGCGGTCTCGTCGCCGACGAACAGGACGGTGCTGGTGCGCTCCTGCTCGGAGTCCCCCGGGGTACGGCAGGACGTGCAGTCGTAGCCGCCGGGGGCGTTCTCTCCGGCGAGCAGCCGGTCGGCTTCTTCGTCGCCGATCTCGGCGCGTACCTCGTCGCTGACCTCGAGCATGCGCGGCACGGGTGGCTCCTCGGGATGCGGTGCGTGTCGGATGCCGGGTGGCGCCCGGCCCGTGAGCACGGAGGTTCCGGCTCATGAAGGAGACAACGGGCTATCTGTGGCCGGAGTCACGCTTGAGGACGAATGGAATCGAACCATCCGGCGCGCAGGGTGAATCCGCTCGCTGAATCGGTTACTCCGCGTCAACTCGACGAAGTGTGCTGCCACTTGTCGGGGTGAGGTGGCTCACAGGGTGTCGGGGACCCTGGCCGACAAATCCGGAAATCAGGGAATGAAGTGGGTGGCCGGAATTGGCCGCTACTGGCGGTAACGGTGAACTGGCCTCGGAGGACGGGCGATCAGTTGCTGACAACCAGTCAAGTTCCTTAGATTCCCCGCCGTGTGCAACGAGCACCGCTCGGGTACGTCCGCCGGCCGCACCACAGCCAGCTCGACCGCACCACCCCGCCGGCGGACGGGGCTGAGCGCGTCCCCGCGTCCTGTGCGACGCGGAGCGCGCCCCGCCTTGGGGGACCCCGGGTCCGTCGAGAGGGAACTACATGTCCGCATGTGCCGACAACACACGCGAGAGCCTTCGCACCACGCGGAACGCCCGTAGGGCGAAGGCGCAGGACGCCCGCAGGACACGCACGACGGCGGTCGTCGCCGGGGCCGTGCTGCTCGCCCCGCTGGGACTGCTCTCGGCCGCGGGCAACGCCGCCGCGGCCGACAGCGGAGTGTGGGACCGCATCGCCGCGTGCGAGAGCGGCGGCAACTGGCGCATCAACACCGGCAACGGCTACTACGGCGGACTCCAGTTCGCCCCCACGACCTGGCGTGCCTACGGCGGCACGGCCTACGCGCCCACCGCCGACAAGGCGTCCAAGGCCCAGCAGATCGCGATCGCCACGAAGGTCCAGCGAGCCCAGGGCTGGGGCGCCTGGCCCGTCTGCGCCGCGCGCGCCGGAGCGTCCGGCAGCGCGCCCGCCGCGCCCACGAACGGCTCGGCGACCACCGGGTCCACCCCGGCCGGCAGCGCCGGGAACGCCACCGAGGCCCCCGGCAGCGCCCCGTCGACGACGCCGTCGCGCTCCACCGGCCACCCCGACCGCAGCGCCTCCCGAGGCGACTACACCGTCCGCCGGGGCGACACCCTGAGCGGCATCGCCGCCCGGCAGGGCACCACCTGGCGGAAGATCTACGCCGCCAACAGGGCCGTCATCGGGGCCGACCCCGGTCTGATCGTCCCCGGTCAGCGCCTCGACCTCTGAGCACCCTCACCGCACCGTGCCCGCGGGTCCCGTCCGGCGCGCCGCTCGGACGGGACCCGCGTCCTCCTCCCGCGCTCAGGGCAGTTCGGCGGCCTCGCCGCAGAACGCAACCGTGCCGCGCCGTAGTTCGTAGACGAGCGCGGACGCCTCCCGCAGTGCCGGCGGCAGGCGCTGCTCGGCGACGACGACACAGGCGTCCAGACCGCTCAGCAGGGCGTACGTGCGGGCCGCGACCGCCGGTGACATGCCCTGGGCCGGCTCGTCGACGAGGACGACACGCGCGCGTGCCAGCAGGGCGCGGGAGAGCGCGAGCATGCGCTGCTCACCGCCGGAGAGGGTGCCGGCGCGGCGGGGGAGCAGCGGTTCGAGCGCCGGGTACGCCTCCAGGGCGGGGGCGACGTCCCACGCGGCGAGTTCGAGGTTCTCGCGCACGGTGAGCGAGCCGAAGACCGCGCGCCGCTCGGGGACGAGGACGAGGCCCCGCCCGGCCCGCTGGTGGGCCGACAGCCGTGTGATGTCGACGCCGTCCCACACCACGGCCCCGCCGGTCAGCGGCACCGTGCCCGCGAGTGCCCCGAGAGCGGTCGTACGACCGGAGCCGTTGCGGCCCAGCAGGACGGTCACGCCGGGGCCGGGCGCGGCGACGGTGATGCCGTGCAGGGCCTCCAGGGGGCCGTAGCGGACGCGGGCGCGCCGGAGCGCGATGAGGGTCATCGTCCGGCCGCCGGGTCGAGGGGGTCGCGCGGATCGGCGGGACCGCGTGGATCGGTGGAGGCGAGGGCGCGCAGGACCTCGGTGGCGGGGCCCGAGGCCACGATCCGGCCGGCCGCCATGACGTGCACGACGTCCGCGAGACCGGCGACGAGGTCCAGGTCGTGCTCGACGACCAGCAGGGCCGTGCCGTCGTCGGCGAGGGCGCGCAGGATCCGGGCGAGGGCGGCGGCCTCGGCGGTGTCGAGCCCGGCGGCGGGTTCGTCGAGCAGCAGCACGCGGGGGGACCCGGCCAGGGCCCGTGCCAGTTCGACGCGGCGATCGACGGCCACGGCAACGCCCGGCTCTGCGCGGCGCTGGACGCGGCGGGCGCCCGGATGACGGCCAAGGTCACCAACGTGCAGAACTGGACCTCCTCCGTCGCCGAGGACTACGCCGACGCCCCGCGCTGCCGCAACGCCCTGTGGGTCACCGGCTCCAGCCGCAACTACGAGGACACCGGCCGCCCCGCCGTGGCGGAGTTCAGGGAGGCCACCCGGGGCCTCGGGACGCACTCCCAGTGGCAGCTGGAGGGCTGGGCCGCCGCCAAGTGGTTCACGGACGCGGCGCGCTCCTGCGCCCGCACCGAACAGGGCGTCACGCGCACGTGCGTCGACCGGTTCATGAACCGCGAGGAGCCCTACACCGCCGACGGACTCCTGCTGCCCGTCCGCTTCGAGCGGCTCGCCGCGCCGCCGGCCACCCGCAGGACCTGTCTGTCCGTCGCCCGCTGGCAGGACGGCCGCGGCTGGGTGAGCCAGGGGGACATGGACCGGAACTGCTTCGTGGTTCCGCAGTTGCCCTACCGACCCTGATGCGAAACGGCCCCGACGGGTTCCCCGAAACGGTTACCGATCGCGCAACCGTTCCATGACAAGTTGATGTGGCGGCCCAACCATCCCCAACGAACCCGGGTCTAACCGTACGGCGGTGGACCAGCACCGCCAAACACCATCCGACCAGGAAGAAAAGGGCTCCGGGGGACCAATGCACATCTCTTTCCTGATACACAACGCGTACGGGATCGGGGGCACGATCCGCACGACGTACAACCTCGCGAACACCCTGGCCGAGCAGCACGACATCGAGATCGTCTCCGTCTTCCGCCACCGCGACGAGCCGGTCTTCCGGCACGACCCGCGCGTCCGGCTCCGCGCCCTCGTCGACGTCCGCGACGGCGGCGCCGACCGCGACCACGCCGAACTGCGGCGCCCCGCCCAGGTGTTCCCGCGCGCCGAGGGCCGCTACGAGCAGTACAGCGCCCTGACCGACCGGCGCATCGCCGAGCACCTCTCCTCGATCGACGCCGACGTCGTCGTCGGCACCCGGCCGGGCCTGAACGTCCACCTGGCCCGGCAGACCCGCCGCGGGCCGGTCCGCGTCGGCCAGGAGCACCTCACCCTGGACAGCCACTCCCCGGCCCTGCGCGCCACCCTGCGCGGCGCCTACCCGCGGCTCGACGGGTTCACCACGACCACCGAGGCCGACGCGCGCGCGTACGGCACGAAGATGCGGCTGCCCGGAGTCCGGTTCGCAGCCGTGCCCAACCCGGTGCCCGCGCCCGGCGTCGACCCGGCCGACGGCAGCGGCAAGTGGGTCGTCGCCGCCGGGCGGCTCGCCCCCGTCAAGCGCTACGACCTGCTGGTGCGGGCCTTCGACACGGTGCGCGCGGAGCGGCCCGACTGGCGGCTGCGGATCTACGGCAGCGGCAGGCAGAAGGACGGACTGCGTTCCCTCATCGACCAGTTGGGCCTCTACAACCACGTCTACCTGATGGGCCCCGCCCACCCCATCGAACCCGAGTGGGCCAAGGGCTCCATCGCCGCCGTCACCTCCAGCCTGGAGTCCTTCGGCATGACGATCGTCGAGGCCATGCGGTGCGGACTGCCCGTGGTCTCCACCGACTGCCCGCACGGCCCCGGCGAGATCATCGAGGACGGCGTCGACGGCCGCCTGGTGAAGGTCGGCGACGTCGACGCCATCGCCGCCGGACTGCTCGAACTCATCAACGACGACACCAAGCGGCAGCAGATGGCGCACGCGGCGCTCAAGGACTCCGAGCGCTTCGACCCGGCCCGGATCGCCGAACGCCACGAGGCGCTCTTCACCGGCCTGACGGCCCGCGGCGGGACCTCACGGGCCGGCCGGGTGCGCGGCTCACTGCACCGCACCCGCGGCGCGCTGCTCGGCGGCGCGTACGCCGTTCGCGATGCCGGACGTTCGGTGCTCGGGAAGGGGCGCGCCGCATGACGCCACCGGCCCGCCGCCCCCCGGTCCCCGGCGGCGCCGACGAGCCCGCCACCACCCCGCGCGCCGACTGCGTCGCCGACGTCGCAGGCGGCCTGACCTTCGACGTCACCGACGAGGGCGGACCCTGCCCGGCCCAGCTGCTCCTGCGCCGTCGGGGCGGCCAGGAGGAGGTGCGCCTGCCCCTCACCCCGGCCGGCGGCCACCACCTGCGGGCGGCCCTGCCCGCCGGCGTGGCCCTCCCCGAGGGCCGCTGGGACGCCTATCTGCGCGCGGCGGGCGCCGAACCGCGCCGGCTCGCCCCCGGCCTCAACGACCTGCGCTCCCTGGTCGACCGGGCCCCCACCGCGACCGCCGAGCGGATCGCCGTCCGCATCCCCTACGCCACCAAGCACGGCAACCTCTCGGTCCGCAGCTGGGAGCGCGCTCCGCACGCCGAGGCCGGCGCCCTCCACATCGGCGACGGCGAACTGACCGTCAGCGCCCGCCTCTACGGCACCGGACCCGCCCCGGACGCCTACGCCGAGGCCGCCGACCGGCACGGCACGTTCCCGCCCGTGCGGGCCGACGTCGCCCCGGCCCCCGGCGGTCTCCGCTTCACCGTCTCCTACGGCGCCCTGCGGCCCGGCCTCTGGGACCTGTGGCTGCGCCCCGGCGGCGCGGCCGGGCCACGGGTGCGGATCGCGCGGCTGCTCGACGACATCGTCGACAAGAAGCCCGTCTACGTGTACCCCACGGTCGGCGTCGACACGGAACACGGCCCCGTGGAGGCCACCCCGTACTACACGGCCGACAACGATCTGTCGGTCACGGTCGCCGCCGTTGGCTGAGCCGCACCCGAGGCGGCGGCGGTCGAGGACAGCAACTGTCCTCGACCGCTGGCAGACTCGCCCCCATGTTGGAGACATCGGCACGTCTGCTGCGGCTGCTCTCGCTCCTGCAGGCCCACCGCGAGTGGTCCGGCTCCGAGCTGGCCGACCGCCTCGGCGTCACCCCCCGCACGGTGCGCCGCGACGTGGACCGGCTGCGGGAACTCGGCTACCCGGTCAACGCCAGCCCCGGCACCGGCGGCGGCTACCAGCTCGGCGCCGGCGCCCAGCTGCCGCCGCTGCTGCTGGACGACGACGAGGCGGTCGCCGTCGCCGTCGGGCTGCGCACGGCCGCGGGCCAGGGCGTCGAGGGCATCGGCGAGTCCTCCGTACGGGCCCTCGCCAAGCTCGAACAGGTGCTGCCGAACCGGCTGCGCCGCCGGGTCGGCGCCCTCAACGCCTTCACCGTGCCGCTGCTGCGCGGCCCTCAGCCCTCCGCCGTCGACCCGGCGGTCCTCACCGACCTCGCGCACGCCTGCCGGGACGCGGAGCGCCTGCGCTTCGAGTACCGCGACCACGGTGGCGCCACCACCCGCCGTACGGTCGAGCCGCACCGCCTCGTGTGCACCGAGCGGCGCTGGTACCTCGTCGCCTGGGACGTCGACCGCGGCGACTGGCGCACCTTCCGCGTCGACCGCGTCACGCCCAGGCCGCCGCACGGGCCGCGCTTCACCCCCCGCGAGGCCCCGGCCGCCGACCTCGCCGCGTACGTCTCCGAGGGGATCTCCACGCGTGCGTACGCCGCCCGCGCCGCCGTGCGGCTGCTCGTCCCCGTGGAGGAGGCCGCCGCCCGGCTGTCTGCCGCCGCCGGCACCCTGGAGCCCTTCGACGACGACAGCTGTCTGCTGCGCACCGGGGCGGCGGACCTCGATGTGATGGCCATCCACGTGATGATGACCGGCATCGCGTTCGAGGTCGTCGAGCCCGCGGCGCTGACCGAGACGATCAGGACCCTTCGCGACCGTCTGACGGCCGCTCTTGACCGAAGCGCGGATGCGGCGTCCCCTCCTGGCCCTCCCGGGTCTGGGGCGGCGTGAGCGCGGCGAACCGCGGATGGTGCAGGTCGAACGCCGGGGACTCGGAGCGGACCCGGGGCAGCGTCACGAAGTTGTGCCGCGGCGGCGGACACGACGTCGCCCACTCCAGGGACCGCCCGAAGCCCCAGGGGTCGTCGACGTGGACCCGTACGCCGTACCGGGAGGTCCTCCAGACGTTGTAGAGGAACGGCAGCGTCGACAGGCCCAGCAGGAACGCGCCGATCGTCGAGACCGTGTTGAGGGCGGTGAAGCCGTCGGCGGCCAGATAGTCCGCGTACCGCCGCGGCATGCCCTCCGCGCCCAGCCAGTGCTGCACCAGGAACGTGGTGTGGAAGCCGACGAACAACGTCCAGAACTGGATCTTGCCGAGCCGCTCGTCCAGCATCCTCCCGGTGAACTTCGGCCACCAGAAGAACAGCCCCGCGAACGTCGCGAAGACGACCGTGCCGAACACCACGTAGTGGAAGTGCGCCACCACGAAGTACGAGTCCGTGACGTGGAAGTCCAGGGGCGGCGAGGCCAGGATCACTCCCGTCAGACCACCGAACAGGAACGACACCAGGAACCCGGTCGCCCACAGCATCGGCGTCTCGAAGGAGAGCGAGCCCCTCAGCATCGTCCCCGTCCAGTTGAAGAACTTCACCCCCGTCGGTACGGCGATCAGGAAGCTCATGAAGGAGAAGAACGGCAGCAGCACCGCCCCGGTGGCGAACATGTGGTGCGCCCACACGACCACCGACAGCCCGGTGATCGCCATCGTCGCGCCCACCAGGGTGAGGTAGCCGAAGATCGGCTTCCGGCTGAAGACCGGGATGATCTCCGTGATGATCCCGAAGAACGGCAGCGCGATGATGTAGACCTCGGGATGCCCGAAGAACCAGAACAGGTGCTGCCACAGCAGGGCGCCGCCGTTCGCCGAGTCGAAGACCTGCGCGCCGAACCGCCGGTCGGCCTCCAGACAGAGCAGCGCCGCGGCCAGCACCGGGAACGCCATCAGGATCAGGATCGACGTGAACAGCGTGTTCCAGGTGAAGATCGGCATCCGGAACATCGTCATACCGGGCGCGCGCATCGCGATGATCGTGGTCAGGAAGTTCACCGCGCCGAGGATCGTGCCGAACCCGGACAGCGCCAGCCCCATGATCCACATGTCGGGCCCGACGCCCGGTGACCGCTCCAGGCTGTTCAGCGGCGCGTAGGCGAACCAGCCGAAGGCGGCGGGACCGGACGGCACCAGCAGCGACGCCGTCACGATCAGCCCGCCGAAGAGGAACAGCCAGTACGACAGCATGTTCAGCCGGGGGAACGCGACATCGGGCGCGCCGATCTGCAGCGGCATGATCTCGTTGGCGAACCCGGCGAAGGTCGGGGTCGCGAAGAGAAGCAGCATGATCGTGCCGTGCAGGGTGAACAACTGGTTGAACTGGTTGTTGTCCACGATCTGCAGGCCCGGCCGGGCCAGTTCGGCCCGCATCACCAGCGCCATCAGCCCGGCCGCCAGGAAGAACAGGAACGACGTCATCAGGTAGAGATGGCCGATCTTCTTGTGGTCCGTGGTGGTCAGCCAGTCGACCACCACGCGGCCCGGCCGCCTGTCCCTCCGTACGGCTCGTACCGACGCCGGTACGGTCTCGGTCTTCATCGCTCGCCCCTTCGCTGCCGCGTCCCGGGCCCGTGATGCACGCCATGATGCGCGTACCCCGGCCGCCGACCGGGGGCGTACGGGGGAAGTGTGCGGGAACCGTGTATTTCCCATGAGGTCCCCGCTTCCCGGAGCCGTCCGGGAATCGGTGGGAAAAGGCCGGACATGCACCGGACACGCGGCCCCGGACCTGCTTTGCCACGGGCTATTCGAGAGGGTGCCGAAGTGCTCCGCAATTGTGTTCGCCAGCGCGGGCAAGGCCCGCGGAACCGCTCGTACGTGTGACGAAGTTGGGCCGAAACGCGTGTCGTGGTTCTGTGACAGAAGCGTGACTACGGGAGGACAGCGCCCCCTCGGGCCGCCTAACGTGGCGGTCATGGCACCGATTCCGCACTCGCCCGAAGAGCCCCGGGACAACCCCGACTCCTACGTCGGACTGGAGGCGCCGCGCGCCGAGCGACGCGCCCTGGAACACGGCTGGTCCACCGTCAGGAAGCTGCCGCCGGGCGCCGTCATCACCATGGAGTACCGCTTCGGCCGGCTCAACCTGGAGGTCGAGGACGGCCGGGTGAGGCGCGCCTGGAAGGGGTGATCGGGGCGCGGCCGGAGGCAGGAACGGGCGAAGGCCCGGCTCGTGACGAGCCGGGCCTTCGCGGTGCGGGGCGTGGAGTGTGCGTACCTGCCCCGCTGTCTCGTGTCAGCCGCCCGCGACCGGCCGGGCCGAGGAGGTCCCTCGCGTCATGCGGTCCGCGTGGGGCGGCCGACGGTGGCCGAGCGGGGTGACCGGCGACCGCTCCGACCTGGTCAGGTGCGGGGTGGAGGGCAGGTGCAGCGGCACGATCGGGGCATGGGGGGCGCGGGCCGCGATGCCCGTGTCGCGGACGCTCGCCGCCTCCTCGCCGGGTGTGCGCAGCGTGCTCGTCCCCACCGGGGCCGGGGCGGGAGCGGGAGCCGTCGTACGGCGGTCGCGCCAGGCGTCCCGCAGCGAGAAGATCCAGGCCTCGGCGCGGGAGATCAGCGGCTCGAACCAGGGCAGCGCCAGCAGGATCAGCAGACCCGCGGCCCAGCCCAGCAGCACGTCGCTGAGCCAGTGCGTGCCCAGGTACACGGTGGTGAGGCCGACACCGAGCGACGTCACGGCGGACAGCGCGGACAGCCAGCGCCTGGCCCGCGGGGTCGACGCCAGGTACGCCAGGATGCCCCAGGTCACCACGGCGTTCGCGGTGTGGCCCGAGGGAAATATGTCGCCGCCCAGCCACATCTCGTTGGAGCCGATCTCGGTCGCGTAGTGCGGGCCGAGTCTGCCCATGCCGAGCTTGGCAGCGCCGACCGTGATGTTGAGCAGCAGCAGCGAGACACCGAGCGCGAGCAGCGGGCGCAGGGTGTGCTGCCGCCAGGAGCGCCAGCCCAGCCAGGCCGCGACCATCACGGCGGTGGGGCCGCGCTGGCCCAGCACGACGTAGTAGTCGAGGAAGGCGTGGATCTCCGGCCACTGCTGGTACGGCCGGAAGAACATGATCTGCCAGTCGAGCCGCACGAGCCACGAGGTGATGATCACGGCCCACACGATGGCCAGGTAGAAGGCGAGGGTCGAGGAGAACAGCACCACGCGGTGCCGCGTCATCACCGGCACGTCGATGTGGGCCGGTCGCTCAGGCTCACGGTCCAGCCTGGAGAAGACCCGGTCCAGACGGGTCGGCTTTAGTTCGGTACGCACTCAATCGACGTTACAGCGAGTGAGCTCCGGTGCGGTGTGAATCACCGGCTTTGTGATGACGCCGTGATGTGGGATTGCTCTCAGATTGATGCTTATTTCTGCTGAATGTTGAATGGATGAGCTGTTCAGCCTTCAATTCCATGGCCGAATGAGGGGCGGTCGTTTTGACGCTCTTTTGAATTCGTTCACCGTGCGCTTGCGCCGAATTACGCAACCGCTTCCCGCGGTCGGGGGACGCTCAGGGCGGACCGGAGCCGTTCAGCCAGAACGCCCCGTACGCCGCCGACACGGCCGCGACGCCGCCCAGCACCGCCGCCGACCTCGGGGTGCGGACCCGGGCCAGGGTCAGCGCGAGGGGGAGGAGCAGCGGGAAGGCGGGCATCAGCAGGCGCGGCTTCGAGCCGAAGTAACTCGACGCGCACAGCGCCAGCGCGGTCACGACCCCCGCGTAGACCAGCAGCGGGAGCGGCTGGCTCTGCCGGACACAGAGGACGTACAGCCAGACGACCGCCGCCACACCGGCGATCAGGCCGGCGCCCGCCAGGGCCGAGGGGAACGACGTGAACTTGTCGGCGACGAACCGGGCGAAGGCGTACCCCCCGTCGAAGCCGTTGCGCCAGCCCGCCTGGACGTCGAGATAGCCGAGCGGCCCCTGGCCGGTGCGCCGGCCGACCCACAGTACGTAACCGGCCACCCCCAGGGGGGCGAGGAGCATGCCGAGGGCGCGCGGCCACCAGGACGTGCCCCCCGACGCCTCCGGACTCCGGTTCCGTACGAACGAGTGAGCGGGGTCGGAGGTGCCTGGAGGCGAGGGGGCCGGGACCGGGATGCCGGCAGGCGACGGGGCGGTGGTCGGACCGCGTCGCCGTTCCCGTACGTACGACGAGATCGCCGCCGCCCACACCGCCGCGACCACCGCCAGGCCCACCGGGCGGGTGAGGCCCGCGAGGGAGGCCAGGACGCCCGCGGTCACCCAGCGGCCGGTCAGGACGCCGTACAGGGACCAGGCGGCCAGCGCGGTGAACAGCGCCTCCGTGTACGCCATCGACTGCACGATCCCCACCGGCAGCACCGCCCACAGCAGCACCGCGCACACCCCCGCCCTCCGGCCGTACAGCAGGTCGGCGACGGCGAAGATCCCCCAGGCCGCCCCGAGCGAGGCCGGCGTGCCGACGGCCAGCCCGGCGTGCGCGTGGGACAGCGGCGTCACCGCCGACACCGCCCGCTCCAGCCACGGCAGCAGCGGGAAGAAGGCCAGGTTCGAGTGGACGTCGCCGTTGGGCAGCCGTACCTCGTAGCCGTACCCCAGCTCGGCCACCCGTGTGTACCAGAGCGCGTCCCAGCGGGCCGACAGCAGTGTCAGGGCGCTCTTGTCGCGCGCCGCGCTCCACACGATGAGCACGACGACCCCCAGCGCGCGCACGGCGGCGTACCCGAGGACTGCGGGGGCGGCCCGCCGCAGGCGGGGCGGCGCCGGGCGCGTAGCAAGGTCGGTCACGCGCTCGATTATCGGCGCTGCCCGGAACCGGCCGGGCGACCCGCACGTGAGGGTCGGTGAGCGACCGTGACGGACGGCCCACGGACGGGTGATGGAGGAGTCATGGAGAACCCGTGGACGCCCGGCGGGGTGTCGCACGCCACACACCGCCGAAGCGGTCCATGAGACACCCACCACGTTTCACCGGCCGGAACTCGCGTACCCTGACGGCTCACTCGCCTTTCGTCGCGCGGGTCCGGGCCGCCGCTCTCCCGGGCCGCAGCCGCCGGGCAGTCCCCGCCCCGCGGCCCCGCCGAACGCGAGAGCATCTGGGAGGTACGTACATGTCCGGGACGCCCACGGCCGCCGAGCGATGCCGTAGGGAGGCCGGGGCCGGTGCACACCGATGGGTCGTCCTCGTCGTCCTCTGCGTCAGCCTGTTGCTCGTCGCCGTGGACGCCACCGTGCTGCACGTGGCGGTGCCCGCGGTCACCGAGGACATCAAGCCCGGCGCCATGCAGCTGCTCTGGATCGTCGACGTCTACCCGCTGGTCTGCGCCTCGCTGCTGATCCTCTTCGGCACCCTCGGCGACCGCGTCGGCCGCAGGCGCGTCCTGCTCCTCGGCTACGCCCTGTTCGGCGTCGCCTCCGCTCTGGCCGCCTTCGCCGAGAACCCCGAGGTCCTGATCGCGGCCCGCGCGCTGCTCGGCGTCGGCGGCGCGATGATCATGCCGGCGACGCTGTCGATCCTGCGCCAGGTGTTCCCCGACCGGCGCGAGCGGGCCCTCGCCATCGGGGTCTGGAGCGCCGTCGCCGCGGTCGGCGCGGCCGTCGGACCGCTGCTCGGCGGGTTCCTGCTGGAGCACTTCTGGTGGGGCTCCGTCTTCCTCGTCAACATCCCCCTGATGCTCGTCAGCCTGCCCGTCGGACGTCTGCTGCTGCCGGAGTCGACAGGCGACCGCGACGGACCGTGGGACGTCGTGGGCGCGCTGATGGCCGCCGTCGGACTCTTCGGTGTCGTTCTCGGCGTGAAGCGGCTCGGCGGCGGGCACCCGCCGTTCGACCCGGGCACGGCACTCGCGCTGCTCGTGGGTGGCGTCCTGCTGGCCGCGTTCGTGCGCCGGCAGCGGCGCCGGACGCATCCGCTGGTCGACCTGCGGATGTTCGCGCGGCCCGCGTTCAGCACCTCCGTCGGCTGCATCGTCCTCGCCATGCTCGCGCTGGTGGGCCTCGAACTGATCGCCGCGCAGTATCTGCAACTGGTCCTCGGGCTGTCCCCGCTGGAGACCGGGCTGCGGCTGCTGCCACTGACCGTCGCGGCGATGGCGGCCGGGCTCGTCGGCTCCCATCTGCTGCACCGCTTCGGCCCGCGCCGCATGGTGTCAGTGGGCTTCTGCCTGACAGCGTTCGCGGTGGTGCTGCTCACGGCGATGGGCCGCCACGACAACGCGGCCCTGCTGCTCACCGGGTTCGTCCTGCTGGGCTTCGGCCTGGAGACGACCCTGTTCGGGGCGTACGAGTCGATGCTGAGCGAGGCGCCCGCGTCGTCCGCCGGCGGGGCGGCGGCGATCGGTGAGACCTCCTACCAGCTGGGCGCCGGCATCGGCATCGCGCTCCTCGGCAGTGTGATGAACGCGGCGTACGCGCCCGGGTTGTCGGCGGTGCCGGGGGTGCCGTCGTCGGCGTCCGCGGCGGCGGGGCACTCGCTCGGTGAGGCGTACGAGGTCGCCGGACGGTTGGGCGGGCCCTCCGGGGACGCGCTGCGGCACGCGGCCCGTGACTCCTTCGTGCACGGACTGCATGTGACGTTGCTGGTCAGTGCGGGGTTGCTGGTGCTGGGCGCGGTCATGGCGCTGCGGCTGCCGCGGGCGATGGAGTGCGCGGCGGACGTGCCGGGTGTACCGGGGCCGAGGGAGGCGACGACGACGCCCGTGCGGGCGGAGTCCGTGCGCTGAGGCGTCGGGCACTGGGCGCGGCCGGGGCGTGTGAGTACGCTGCCTAGCGTTGCTAGTTTTAGTGAGCCGGAGGTTGCCCTCATGTCCGTGCCCCGGAAGCCGTCCTTCGACCCCGTCGACCCGCTCGGCCTCGACGACCTGCTCGAACCCGAGGACCTCGCCGTACGGGACACCGTGCGTGACTGGGCCGCGGACCGGGTGCTGCCGTACGTCGCCGAGTGGTACGAGCGGGGCGAGCTGCCGGAGATCCGCGAGCTCGCCCGGGAGCTGGGTGCGATCGGGGCGCTGGGCATGTCGCTCGACGGGTACGGGTGCGCGGGGGCGAGTGCCGTGCAGTACGGGCTCGCCTGTCTGGAGCTGGAGGCCGCGGACTCCGGGATCCGCTCCCTCGTGTCCGTGCAGGGCTCCCTCGCGATGTACGCCCTCCACCGGTTCGGCAGTGAGGAGCAGAAGGAGACCTGGCTGCCGCGGATGGCGGCCGGCGAGGTCATCGGGTGCTTCGGGCTGACCGAGCCGGACCACGGGTCCGACCCGGCCTCGATGCGGACATACGCCAAGCGCGACGGCGCCGACTGGGTTCTCAACGGGCGCAAGATGTGGATCACGAACGGGTCCGTCGCCGGGGTCGCCGTCGTGTGGGCCCAGACGGACGAGGGCATCCGGGGGTTCGCCGTGCCGACGGACACCGCCGGGTTCTCGGCACCGGAGATCAAGCACAAGTGGTCCCTGCGGGCCTCCGTCACCAGCGAACTCGTCCTCGACGACGTCCGGTTGCCCGCCGACGCCGTGCTGCCGGAGGTCATGGGGCTCAAGGGACCGCTCAGTTGTCTGTCGCACGCCCGGTACGGGATCGTGTGGGGCTCGATGGGGGCGGCGCGGTCCAGTTTCGAGGCCGCCCTCGACTACGCGAGGACCAGGGAGCAGTTCGGGCGGCCGATCGGCGGTTTCCAGCTCACCCAGGCCAAACTCGCCGACATGGCGGTCGAGTTGCACAAGGGGATTCTGCTCGCCCACCATCTGGGGCGGCGGATGGACGCGGGACGACTCCGTCCCGAGCAGATCAGCTTCGGCAAGCTGAACAACGTACGGGAGGCGATCGAGATCTGCCGTACCGCCCGCACGATCCTCGGTGCGAACGGGATCTCCCTGGAGTACCCGGTGATGCGGCACGCGACCAACCTGGAGTCCGTGCTCACCTACGAGGGCACCGTCGAGATGCACCAGCTCGTGCTGGGCAAGGCGCTCACCGGACTCGATGCCTTCCGGTGACCTGGGGCTCCGGAAGGCTGGGCGGTGAGCCGCCCTGCCTCAGCTCTGGTTGAAGAAGCCGTCGGCGGGGCGGCCGACGGCCTCGCCGCTGACGATCTCCGTGTCGGCGGGGGTCAGCAGGAACACGCGGTTGGACACCCGCTCGATCGAGCCGCGCAGACCGAAGATCAGGCCGGCCGCGAAGTCGACGACACGCTTGGCGTCGCCGGGCTCCATGTTCGTGAGGTTCATGATGACCGGGACGCCGTCCCGGAAGAGCTCGCCGATGTGGCGTGCGTCGCGGAAGCTGTCCGGGGTGACCGTGCCGATCCGGCGGCCCTGCTCGTGGGCGGACTCGGACGCGACCTTCACGCGAGGGTCGGTGACCCATGCCTCGCCGGACCCGGACTCCCGCTCATCGGCGTAGTCGTCGTCGTAGTAACGCTCGTCATCGTTGTCGTCGACGAGGCCAAGCCAGGCACTCGCCTTGCGCACCGATCCCATGGACGCCTCCTCTCACAGCGGTCTCTTTCTCTTTCCGCATCCCTATCGTCGTCCATGATGCGGATGTCTCGCCAAGTGGATAGACGCCGCACGGGGGTTTCGTGACGGTACTGGTGCAGAACGAATTCGTCGAGAGTCCGTGTGCCCCAAGGGCTGCGCCGTACACGTCTGCTGACTGAGAGTGAAATAATATTGTTCGCGGCGTTTGGGTGAGTGTCGGGCGTCCGGGTGAACGTTCCGGCGGCTACGATGCGGCGCAGTTTCAGGCACGTGCGCGTGGCAGTCCGGGACGCGCGACAGACACGGGGGATGTCGTGTTCGGAATCGTGAGGCCCTGCGGCCATCGGCTCGGTGAAGGGCTGAAGACGCAGTGGATGGCGCACCTGTGCGGGCTCTGCCTCGCGCTGCGCGGGGACCACGGGCAGTTCGCCCGCGTCGTGACCAACTACGACGGCCTGCTGGTCTCGGTCCTGACGGAGGCTCAGGCCGAGCGGACCACCGACTGGCGGCGCACCGCCGGGCCCTGCCCGCTGCGCGGGATGCGCACCGCGTCCGTCGCGCGGGGCGAGGGCGCGCGGCTCGCCGCCGCCGTCTCGCTGGTCCTCGCCTCGGCCAAGGTGCGCGACCACATCGCCGACGGTGACGGACTACTGGCGCGCAAGCCGGTCGCGTCCGCCGCGCGCCGGCTCGCGACGAGCTGGGGGCGCGCGGGCGCACGCACCGGCTCGGACCTCGGCTTCGACACGGCGGTACTGGTCGACGCCGTGGACCGGCAGCTCGGCATCGAGGCGCTCGCCGGTCCGGGCACTCCGCTGCTGACGGTGACCGAGCCGACCGAGACGGCGACCGCGGCGGCCTTCGCCCACACCGCGGTGCTCGCCGGACGACCGGGCAACATCGAGCCGCTCGCCGAGGCTGGCCGGCTCTTCGGGCGGCTCGCCCATCTGCTCGACGCGGTCGAGGACCGGGCCGACGACGAAGCCTCGGGCGCGTGGAACCCGCTGACCGCGACCGGGACGTCCCTGCCCGAGGCGCGGCGGCTAGCCGAGGATGCCCTGCACGGCATCCGGCTCGCCCTGCGCGAGGTCGACTTCGTCGACGGCAAGCTGGCCCGTCTGCTGCTCGTGCACGAACTCCGGCGCTCCGTCGACCGGGCGTTCGGCACGGTGCCGGTGTGCGCGGCGCACCAGCACGGCGGGCCCCCGCAGCAGGGCAACCGGTACGGGGGCGGCGCCGGGAACCCGTACGGAGGGGCGGGCGGGAACCCCTACGGCGGCGGGAACCCGTTCGGTGGCGGTGGCGGTGGCGGGGCGTACGGCGGCAGCGGGGGCGGGCCCGGCGGCTTCGGCGGAGTGCCGCAGCCGCAGCCGCCGAGGCGGCGGGGGTTCTGGGCCGGCTGCGGGATGTTCTGGTTGCTGTGCTGCACCTGCCAGTTGTGCTGTGCGAAGGAGTACGAGGGGCCGTGGTCCCGGAAGAAGCGGGAGGGCTGCTGCCGGGACTGCGACTGCTGCGATGCGTGTGACTGCTGTGACTGCTGCGACTGCTGACACGAGGCCGGGCCGCCCCCTTGCGGCTGCGCCGGCGCTCTCAACTGCCCGTTTCCGCAGGCGGGCACCGGCTTGGCCGGTGCCGGGGAGGCCGGGGGCCCGTCCCCGCGCCGGGGCGAGGGCTTGGGGCCGTCCGGGATTCACACAGAATCCCCACAACTCCGCCGTTGAGATCAACTGCCTTGCCCACTGGGCCGGTTGGTGTTCGAGCGGCCGAAAGGCACCCTTGCGGGGATCGGTGGTGCGGCCGAATACTTCCCCGCAGCGCCTTGTCAGGAGCACGGCATGTTCGGAATCCGGACACGTGCCCTGATTCGCGCCTCACGGGCCCAAACCCCACGCGGGCCCCCGACTTCCCTTTAGGAGGGAACGAACAGTGAGGATCAAGCGCACCACTCCCCGCAGCGGAATCGCGAGACGGACCCGGCTGATCGCCGTGACCACCGGACTCGTGGCCGCGGCAGCCGCCACCGTCCCCACCGCCAGTGCGGCAGACGCCCGTACCTTCAGCGCGGCGGAGCTCAAGAGCGCCAGCGCGTCGGTGCTCAAGGCGGACATCCCCGGTACCGCCTGGGCCATCGACGAGAAGACGGACAAGCTCGTCGTCACCGTCGACAGCACGGTCTCCCAGGCCGAACTGCTGAAGATCAAGGAAGCGGCGGGCGACAAGGCCGGCGCTCTGACGATCAAGCGGACGCCGGGCAAGTTCAACAAGCTCATCAAGGGCGGCGACGCCATCTACGCGACCAGCTGGCGCTGCTCGCTCGGCTTCAACGTCCGCAGTGGGAGCACCTACTACTTCCTGACCGCCGGTCACTGCACCGACGGCGCGGGCACGTGGTACTCCAACTCCGGTCGTACGACGGTCCTCGGCCCGACCACCGGGTCGAGCTTCCCGACCAACGACTACGGCATCGTGCGCTACAGCAACACGTCCATCGCCAAGGACGGCACCGCCGGCAGCGTCGACATCACCAGCGCCGCCACCCCGAGCGTGGGCACCAACGTCATCCGTACCGGCTCCACCACCGGGACCCACACCGGACGCGTGACCGCTCTCAACGCGACCGTGAACTACGGTGGCGGCGACATCGTCTACGGCATGATCCAGACCACGGTCTGTGCCGAGCCCGGCGACTCCGGCGGCCCGCTCTACGGCAGCAACGGCGTAGCGTACGGTCTGACCTCCGGCGGCAGTGGCAACTGCACCTCCGGTGGTACGACCTTCTTCCAGCCGGTCACCGAGGCCCTGAGCGCCTACGGCGTCAGCGTCTACTAGCCCGGCCGGACCACCGGTCGGGCGGGCCGGCCCCGAGCGGGTGCTCTTCCCCCCGGCACCCGCATCCAACCGTCTGGCGCATCGAGGTCGGTAGTCAGTAGTTCGAGCCCCCGCACGTGACGACGTGCGGGGGCTCGTCCTGTTCGTGGCGGCCGGGCCGCCGTCGGGACGGTGCGGTGATCGGTGCGGGAGCAACTTCCGTCGCGGGACGCCGCGTAGGCAATCGGGTCTCGCGTAGGTGATTTTCGGACAGGGCTAGTCCTCACCCGTTGCGCAGGAGATCGTTGTCTCCTGTGTTTGCAGTGTGAATTCCTGTGGGGCGTTACCGGACGGTAATGACATAGGGGGCGTGGACCCACGGTGTGTGCTCGTCCTGAAGTCGACCTTGTGTGCTCCCTGTGCGTCTCGGAATAGTTGGCGCCGCACAGTTGGCATGGACGCGGCGTTTTGTAGTCCGTCGCCTCCTTGTCCGTATTCCTTACGGTCGAACGGGGTCCCCACAACCTCTTCGGCCGTCCCCCCACAGGAGGACGTGAGTTGAAGCACCGACGCATGGCCCGGCGCCGTACCGTCGTGACCGGGGCGGGCATCGCCGCGCTCGTCGCGGCGGGAGTGACCTTCCAGACTGCGAACGCGAGCGAGACCGCCCCGACCGCCCAGCCGAAAGCGCTCTCCGTGCTGGCGGCCGGAAAGCTCGCCTCGACCCTCGGCGAGGACCTCGGCGCCGACGCGGCGGGAACGTACTACGACGCGAAGAGCAGGCTCCTCGTCGTGAACGTGCTCGACGAGGCCGCCGCCGAGACCGTCGAGGCGGCCGGCGCCAAGGCCCGGATCGTCGAGAACTCCCTCGCCGAGCTGAAGAGCGCGCGGACGACCCTCAAGGAGGACGCCACCATCCCCGGCACCTCCTGGGCCACCGACCCCACCACCAACAAGGTCGTCGTCACCGCCGACCGCACCGTCTCCAAGGCCGAGCTGACGAGACTGACCGAGGTCGTGGACGGCCTCGGCGCCACGGCCGAACTGAAGCGCACGAAGGGTGAGTTCCGGACCTTCGTCGCGGGCGGCGACGCCATCACCGGCGGCAGCGGGCGCTGCTCCCTCGGCTTCAACGTGATCAAGGGCGGCGAGCCGTTCTTCCTGACGGCGGGTCACTGCACCGAGGGCATCTCCACCTGGTCGGCCGGCGGTCGGGTCATCGGCCAGAACGCGGACTCCAGCTTCCCGGGCGACGACTACGGCCTGGTCAAGTACACGGCGGACGTCGACCACCCCAGCGAGGTCAACCTCTACGACGGCTCGACCCAGGCCATCAACGGCGCCGCCGAGGCGACCGTGGGCATGAAGGTGACCCGCAGCGGCTCGACCACCCAGGTCCACAGCGGCACGGTCACCGGCCTCGACGCCACCGTGAACTACGGCAACGGCGACATCGTCAACGGCCTCATCCAGACCGACGTCTGCGCCGAGCCCGGCGACAGCGGCGGTTCCCTCTTCTCGGGTGACAAGGCGATCGGCCTCACCTCGGGCGGCAGCGGCGACTGCACCTCGGGCGGCGAGACGTTCTTCCAGCCGGTCACCGAGGCGCTGTCGGCGACGGGCACGCAGATCGGCTGAGGCCGCGCGCCGGACCGCCGGCTCGGCCGGGCCGACCGCTCACGCCTCGGAGGGCCGGGGTTCCGGTGTCCTCCTCAGGGCCGCCATCACCAGGGTGATGGCGGCCCCCGCCGTTGCCCAGGCGGAGAGCACCAGCAGGGCGACGGTGACGTCGTTGCCCTCGAAGTACGCGATCGAGCGGGCCACCCAGACGCCCGCGCCCGGTGGCAGCGCCGGGCCGATCGCCGCCCAGAACGGGGGCAGCAGTGGCAGCGGCAGCGCGCCGCCCGCGCTCGGGTTGCCGGCGATCACCACCAGCAGGACGGCGACCCCGATACCGGCGATCCCGAAGAGGCACTGGAGCGCGAGCGTGGCCGCGCCCACCGCGAAGACGACCAGTGTCCCGAGCCCCCACAGTGCCGCCACGCTTCCGGGCAGGGCGCCCAGGACCGGCCCGGCGATGACCGCGCCGCCGAGCCCGCCGAGGGCCGAGAACACCGCCAGGGCGGCGAGCCGGATCGCGCCGCGCCGCAGATCGGTGGGCCGCGCCCCCGCGCTCACCGCCAGCGCCGACGCGCACAGATAGCCACCGACGCACCAGCCCACGACCAGGTAGAAGGACGTGAGCCCGTTGGCGTCCCCGAGGTCGGCCGGGGACACGTCCACCGTCCGCAGCGTGCGTCCCTCGGACCGCTCCAGCGTGCCGACGAGAGTGGTCAGCGCGGTGGCGAGGGAGCGGCCGCCGCCGGAGGCGACCAGCAGGGTGTCGGTGGTCCGGGCCGGGTCGACGAGCAGGGCGCCGTCGATCTCCCGGTTGAGGATCAGCTCGCGCGCCGCCGCCGCGTCGGCCACCTTGCGCGGGTCCAGCGGCTCACCCGGCAGGCGTTCCAGCCGGGCCACCGTCTGCTCGGCGACCGCCGGCGGCGCGACCACGCCGAACGGCGCGTCCCGGAGCTTCGGATGGTGCAGCGCCCCCACGTACGAGGCGATGAAGAGCAGCTGGAGGGCGAGCACGCCGACGACCAGCAGGGTGGCGTGCGGAGTGATCGCGTCTCTCAGCTCGGCGAGGAGGGACGGCGGCGGGTCCGAGTCCTGGGCGGGGGACCGGCGAGGGCTGTCGGCCTGCTGGGTCATGTCCTCACGGTCCGAGGCGCCGCGCGTTTGCGCAGGTGGGACGGGGCCGAACGGATGTCGTACAGAGGTTCGAGAAGTGGTCTATGGTGGAGACGGGCAGGCTGTGAACTGATGTTCGATTGATCGAGTGCGGGAGGTGCGATGCCAGGCTTCACGCATCTGCACACCGCCTCCGGGTTCTCCCTGCGGTACGGCGCCTCGCACCCGGAGCGGCTGGCCGAGCGCGCCTCCGAGCGCGGCATGGACGCCCTCGCGCTCACCGACCGGGACACCCTCGCGGGCGCGGTCCGGTTCGCCAAGGCCTGCGCGGCGGCGGGCGTCCGTCCGCTGTTCGGGGCCGAGCTGGCCGTGGGGGCACCCGAGCCCTCCGCGCGGCAGGCGCGACGTCGGGCCCCTGTCCGGGGCGGTGCCTTTGTCGATGAGTCGACCCCGCGGGTGACGTTCCTCGCCCGCGAGGGGGCCAAAGGGTGGGCCGAGCTGTGCGGAATCGTTTCTGCGTCGCATGCCGGGAGCGATGAGGGCGGCATCCGAAGCGCCGGCGCCGCCGGTGGCCGGGGTGCGGCAGCCGGTCGAGGAGAGGGCCCGCCCCTGCTGCCCTGGGCGGAGTGCGCCGGCGACGGCCTGACCGTGCTGCTCGGCCCCGCCTCCGACGTGGGCCGCGCGCTCGCCGCCGGGCGCCCCGACCGCGCCGCGAAGCTCCTCGGCCCCTGGCGGGAGCGGTTCGGTGACGCCCTGCGGCTGGAGGCGGTGTGGCACGGCCGTCAGGGCACCGGCCCCGGCTCGCTGCGGCTGGCCGCCCGGACCGTGGGCTTCGCCGCCGAGCAGCGGATCCGCCCGGTGCTCAGCAACGCCGTCCGGTACGCCGACCCCGGCATGGGGCCCGTCGCCGACGTGCTGGACGCGGCCCGCCGGCTGGTCCCGGTCGACCCCCGGGGCGAGCTGGACTCCGGCGAGGCATGGCTCAAGGACGCCGGTGCCATGCTGGCCGCCGCCGAACGGATCGTCGAGGCCGCGGGCTACCGCCGGGACACCGCCTGCCGGCTGCTGGAGCAGACCCGCGCCACCGCCGCCGAGTGCCTGGTCGACCCGGAGGACGACCTCGGCCTCGGCACCGTCCACTTCCCCGAGCCGCACCTCGTCGGCGCCGGCCGCCGCACCGCCCAGCGCGTCCTCGCCTCGCGGGCGGCGGCGGGCATGCTGCGGCTCGGCTACGACACCCGGCGCGACTACTGGGAGCGCGTGCACCAGGAACTGGACGTGATCGCCCACCACGGCTTCGCCTCCTACTTCCTCACCGTCGCCCAGGTCGTCGACGACGTACGGCGGATGGGCATCCGGGTCGCCGCGCGGGGCTCCGGCGCGGGCTCCCTCGTCAACCACCTCCTCGGGATCGCGCACGCCGACCCCGTCGAGCACGGGCTGCTGATGGAGCGGTTCCTGTCCAAGCGCCGGGTGGTGCTGCCCGACATCGACATCGACGTGGAGTCCGCGCGCCGGCTGGAGGTCTACCGCGCGATCATCGGCCGCTTCGGCGCCGAGCGGGTCGCGACGGTGGCGATGCCGGAGACGTACCGTGTCCGCCACGCCGTCCGTGACGTGGGCGCTGCCCTGTCCATGGACCCCGCCGACGTCGACCGGATCGCCAAGTCCTTCCCGCACATCCGGGCCCGTGACGCCCGCGCGGCGCTGGAGGAACTGCCCGAGCTGAGGAAACTGGCGGGGGAGAAGGAGCGGTACGGCAGGCTGTGGGACCTGGTCGAGTCCCTCGACGCCCTCCCGCGCGGCGTCGCCATGCACCCCTGCGGGGTCCTCCTGTCCGACTCCTCCCTCCTCGCCCGTACGCCGGTGATGCCGACCAGCGGCGAGGGGTTCCCCATGTCGCAGTTCGACAAGGACGACGTCGAGGACCTCGGGCTGCTCAAACTCGATGTGCTGGGCGTGCGGATGCAGTCGGCGATGGCGCACGCGGTGGCCGAGGTGGAACGGGCGACGGGGGAGCGGGTCGACCTGGACGCCCTCGACTTCGAGCGCGGCGCGGGCGACCCGGCCACGTACCGGCTGATCCGGTCCGCCGAGACGCTGGGCTGCTTCCAGATCGAGTCGCCCGGCCAGCGGGACCTGGTGGGGCGGCTCCAGCCGTCGACCTTCCACGACCTCGTGGTCGACATCTCCCTGTTCCGGCCCGGTCCGGTCGCCGCCGACATGGTGCGGCCGTTCATCGCGGCCCGGCACGGACGGGCACCGGTCCGCTACCCGCACCCCGATCTGGAGGCGCCGCTGCGGGAGACGTACGGCGTCGTCGTCTTCCACGAACAGGTCATCGACATCGTGCACCTCATGACCGGCTGCGGCCGGGACGAGGCGGACCGGGTGCGCCGCGGGCTCTCCGACCCCGAGTCGCAGGGGCGGATCCGGGTGTGGTTCGCGCAGCACGCCGCCGCGAAGGGGTACGACGCGGAGACGATCGCCCGGACCTGGGAGATCGTCGAGGCCTTCGGCTCGTACGGCTTCTGCAAGGCGCACGCGGTGGCCTTCGCGGTGCCGACGTACCAGTCGGCGTGGCTGAAGACCCATCATCCGGCGGCGTTCTACGCGGGGTTGCTCACCCACGACCCCGGGATGTACCCGAAGCGGCTGCTGCTGGCGGACGCGCGGCGGAGGGGGGTGCCGATCCTGCCGGTGGACGTGAACCGGTCGGCGGCCACCCATCGTATCGAACTGGTGTCTGAATCAAGGGAGTCGGAGGGATCCTCCCCGGAGGGACCCGCCCCGGAGGGATCCGCCCCGAAAGGGCCGGAAGCCCTCTCCCCGGCCGGACCCGGGCCGGCCGGACCCGGGTCGGTGGCGCCCGGAGCGGCGGGAACGGGCGGACCCGTGCGCTGGGGGCTGCGGCTGGCCCTGTCCGACGTGCACGGCATCAGCGAGGCCGAGGCGGCGCGGATCGCGGCCGGCCGGCCGTACGCCTCGCTGCTGGACTTCTGGGAGCGGGCGCGGCCGAGCCGTCCGCTCGCCCAGCGGCTGGCCCGGGTCGGCGCGCTGGACGCCTTCGGCGCCAACCGGCGCGACCTGCAACTGCACCTCACCGAACTGCACCGGGGCGCCCGGGGCATGGGCGGCGGAGGGGGACAGCTCCCGCTGTCCGGCGGCCGCGGGACCGCCTCGGCCGGGCTGCCCGACCTCTCCCCGGCGGAGCGGCTCAGCGCCGAGCTGGGCGTGCTGTCGATGGACGTCTCCCGCAACCTGATGGACGACCACCGCGCGTTCCTCGACGAGTTGGGCGTGGTGTCGGCGCGGCGCCTGCGCGAGGCGCGTCACGGGGAGACGGTCCTGGTCGCGGGCGCCAAGGCGGCGACCCAGACCCCGCCGATCCGCTCCGGCAAGCGGGTCGTCTTCACCACTCTCGACGACGGCACCGGCCTGGTCGACCTCGCCTTCTTCGACGACTCCCACGAGGCGTGCGCCCACACCGTCTTCCACTCCTGGCTGCTGCTGGTGCGCGGTGTGGTGCAGCGGCGCGGCCCGCGCAGCCTCAGCGTGGTCGGCTCGGCCGCCTGGAACCTCGCCGAGCTGGTGGAACTGCGGCGCGAGGGTGGCCTCGACGCGGTCGCGCCGCGGCTGGCGGAGCCGGTGCCCACGAGCGGCGGCGACCCGACGCACGGCCGCCGCATCCAACTGCCCACCGGCTACGAGATGCACCCGTGGGCCGATCTGCGGCCCGCGGGCGAAGAGCCCTCGAAGGTACGGAAGTTGTGGCACCAGAGTCCAGGGAGTGCGGGATGACCATCCTCTGCGTACGTTTCCAGCTGCCGCCCAAGTACGAGGCCGCCCTGCCCGGGCTGCTCGGTCTGCTCGAGGACTTCACCCCGGTCGTCCAGGCGCTGCCGCCCGACGGCGCGCTGGCCGATCTGCGGGGCGCCGAACGGTACTTCGGCCGGGGCGCCGAGGAACTGGCCCGGCTGATCCGGGTCCGTGCCCTCGCGCTGTACGGCATCGACTGCGCGATCGGCGCCGGGCCCGGACCGTTGCTCGCCCGGATGGCCCTGGGTCGGGCCGAACCCGGCGAACCGTGCGCGGTCCCCGAGGACCTGGTCGTGGACTTCCTCGCCGAGCGGCCCGTCGCCGCGCTGCCCGGTGTCGGCACCGCGACCGCCCGCACCCTGTGCGAGTACGGCCTCGACACCCTCGGCCGGGTCGCCGCCGCGCCCCTGTCCACGCTCCAGCGCCTGGTCGGCGCGCGGACCGGCCGCGAACTCCACGAGAAGGCGAACGGCATCGACCGCGGCCGGGTCGTCCCCAACGCCGTCTCCCGGTCCCTCGCCGCCGAACACCCCTTCGCGCACGACGAGCTGAACCCGGACCGGCACCGCCGTGCCCTGCTCGCCACCGCCGAGGAGCTGGGCTCCCGGCTGCGCGCCCTGGACACGGTGTGCCGCACCCTCACCCTCACCGTCCGCTACGCCGACCGGTCCTCGACGACCCGCACCCGCACCCTCCCGGAGCCGACCGCCCACTCGCCGGAACTCACCCGCACCGCCTACGGGATGTACGCCGCCCTCGGTCTCCAGCGCGCCCGTGTCCGGGCGATCGCCCTGCGCGCCGAGGGCCTCACCCCCGCCGAGGAGGCCGCCCACCAGCTCGCCTTCGACCCCACGGACGACAAGCTCCGCCGGATCGAGGAGGTCGCTGACCGGGCGCGGGCGAAGTTCGGCCCGCGCGCGATCGTGCCGGGGACGCTGGCGGCGTGACGCCCAGGGGTGTCAGTTGGCCCACGGCGGCACGATCCGCGTGCCGTCGGCCAGCTCGGCCTCCAGGCCCAGGGAGGTGGTGACCCAGGTGACGGCGGTCTCCGCCGTCGGGTTCTCCACGGCGAGGGTCGCCCCCGCGTTGATGATCAGGGTGTCGCCCGCCCCGACGCGCTCGGTGCGGCCGTCGAGGGTGATCAGCAGTTCGCCGTGGAGCAGATGGAAGATCTCCTCCTTGGTGACGGTGTGGGCGGGCGCCGTGGTGCCGGCGGGGATCTCCCCCCGCCAGGCCGCCAGTTCCCTGCTGCCGGTGCGGGGCGTGGCGTACGAGACGAAGCGGGCGCCGTGGATCTCGTGGGTGACGGCGTCGGACGAACGGACCACGGGCATGCGGGCCTCCTGGAGAAGATGGTCAAGCTGGTTGACTATATGGAACTATGGTCAAGCAGCTTGACCAATTCGTCAAGGGTGTTTCAATGCGGGCATGCAGAACTCCGAGGCCCTCGGGCTGACCGCCGCCCTGCTCGCCGTCGCGGGCGATCTGACGCAGCGCATCCATGACGGGGTCGTCGCCCGCGGCTTCGAGGGGCGGCCCGCCTACGGCTTCGCGTTCACCCGGCTCGCTCCGGACGGCGCGACGGTCACCGAACTCGCCCGTCATCTCGGAGTGACCAAGCAGGGCGCCAGTCAGCTCGTCGACGAACTGGTCGCCAAGGGGTACGTCGAGCGCCGGCCGCACCCTCGGGACGCCCGTGCCCGGCTGATCGTGCTGACCGACCGGGGGTGGGCCTGCACCCGGGCGGCGGAGGAGGCGGCGGCCGAGGTGATCCGGGGGTGGAGCGGTGCGCTCGGCGGGGAGGCGGAAGTGCGGGCACTGCGCGAACAGTTGGCGCGCATCGCCCCCTATGGCCCCATCAGGCCGGCCTGGTGACGGTTTCGCCGCGTGATATCAGCGTCCACAGGCATCACTTGAAGTTTTTACTGACGCGTAACTTCCCAGTTTCCCTACCCGCCCGTAACTTGGCTGGATAAGAACAGCATCCTCGTGATCCGGATCACAGGGCGAACGCCGTCGCATGTCCCTTGAGCCGCAAGGAGATCACTTGATGCTGCCCTGGAAGCGCCTGATCAGACCGCTGGCCGCCCTGCTCCTCGCCGCCGCGGCGACCACCGTCCCCGCCACCTCCGCGGCCGCCGACACGGCCGCCACTTCCAGCCGTGGCTGGAACGACTACGCGTGCAAGCCGTCCAGTGCCCACCCCCGCCCCGTCGTCCTCGTGCACGGGACGTTCGCCAACTCCGTCGACAACTGGCTGGGCCTCGCCCCGTACCTGGTCAACCGCGGGTACTGCGTCTACTCCCTCGACTACGGGCAGCTCCCCGGCGTCCCCTTCTTCAACGGCCTCGGCCCGATCGAGAAGTCGGCACAGCAGCTCGACACCTTCGTCGACCGGGTGCTCGCCTCGACCGGCGCCGCCGAGGTCGACCTCGTCGGCCACTCGCAGGGCGGCATGATGCCCCGCTACTACCTCAAGTTCCTCGGCGGGGCGGCGGAGGTGAACGCCCTCGTCGGCATCGCCCCCTCCAACCACGGCACCACCCTGGGCGGCCTCACCCAGCTCCTCGACTACTTCCCCGGCGCGGCCGATCTGCTGTCCACCGCCACCCCCGCCCTCGCCGACCAGGTCGTCGGCTCCCCGTTCCTGAAGAAGCTCAACGCGGGCGGCGACACCGTCCCCGGCGTCACCTACACGGTCATCGCCACCAAGTACGACGAGGTCGTCACGCCCTACCGGTCCCAGTTCCTCACCGGTCCGAACGTGCGCAACGTCGTCGTCCAGGACCTGTGCGCCGCCGACCTCTCCGAGCACGCGGCGATCGGCATCATCGACCGCATCGCCTTCCACGAGGTCACCAACGCCCTCGACCCGGCCCACGCCACCCCGACGACCTGTCTGTCGGTCATCGGCTGACACGTGCCCGCACGCCGGGTCACCCGTGGCGCGGGTGACCCGGACGCACACCACCGGGGCCTGTCCGGCCTGAGCCGCCGGGCAGGCCCCGGAGTCCGTCAGCCGCCCTGCCTGCCCCGGCCGGCCGCGCGGCGGCGGGCCGCGGCGAACAGCAGCGAGGAGCCCGCCGCCAGGACCGCCGCGCCGCCGATCGCCACATACGGGGTCACGCCGGCGCCGCCCGTCTCGGCGAGGTTCTCCCGGGCGCCTGCGGACTCCGCCGTGCCCGGGGCGTCACCGCCGTCGACCGGTCCGCCGGCCGGCTCTGCGGCCGTGTCCCCCGCGTCGGTCCCGGTGCCGGTCCCGCCGGAGGACGTCGCGGACCCCGCCGGGTCCGGGTCCGTCGTCGTCGCCGCGTCGTCGTCACCGTGGCCGCCGTGCTCGACGGTCGACCTGCCCGCGCCGTCCGCGATCTGCTCGTCGGAGGGCGCGCTCGGCGGCGCGGACGTCTCACCGCCGGAGCCGGAGCCGGAGCCGGAGCCGGAGTCCGTCCCCGTCCCCGTGCCCGTGCCCGTGCCCGCGCCTGCGCCTGCGCCTGCTCCGCCGAAGGTGACGTCCGAGCAGGAGTAGAACGCCTCCGGGCTGTCCGAGCGCTGCCAGACCGTGTACAGCAGATGCCTGCCCGAGCGCTGCGGAAGCGTCCCGGAGAACGCGTAGAAACCGCCTGACGCGGCCGGGTCGGTGGACGTCGCCACCGGGTGCGCGAGATCCAGGTCGTCCCACGCGAGCGGCCGGGAGGGGGAGTACCCGGGCCTGGTGACGTACACCGTGAACGTGCCCTTGTGCGGCGCGGTCACCCGGTACCTGAACGGGTACGAACCGCGGCGCACGCTCGTCGCCGGCCAGTCGGCGCGGGCCAGGTCGAGGCCCTTGAACGCCGCGTTGCCCGCGCTGCACAGCTCCCCGTCCGGGACGCGCTCCCGGTGCCGGCCGGCGACATCGCCGATCCGTACGCCGTTCCAGTCGTACAGCGCCTGGGTACCCCCGGCCGCGACCGCCGCCCGGCACGCCGCCGAGCGCGGGTTCTCGGGGCCCTCCGCGTAGCACTGCGCCACCCGGCTCACCGGGTCGCCCAGCGAACCGTGCGCCGCGGCGGGCCCGGCGGCGGACACGGTCAGGGCGAACGGGGCGGCACCGACGACACCGGCGGTGACGAACGCGGCGGCCCTGCGGCGGGCAGCGGGCATGGCGGTACTCCTCGAAGCGGTTCCGGGTTTCCGGGTTCTCCCGCCGAGCCGGGGCTCCGGCCGGGCCGGGTTTTCCGGTCGATCAGCAAGCTAGCCCCACGGAACCGCGATCTCGCCTGCTGAGGGCGGGTGCGGGAGATCCTTATGGTCGCGTTAAGGAAGGGCTAACCGAGGGCTCAGGAACACCGGCCGCCGAGCCGTCGGTGATCCCGTTCTCACCCGGACGCGGAACAATGCGACCGGCCACGACAGTTGACGACCGGTTGACGACCTGCCGGAGTGAAGAAGAGGAGCATCCATGACCGCCGTACGCGGAACGACCGTGGACATCACCACCCAGGACGGCGCCGTCGACGCCTACTTCGTCCGCCCCGACGGCGACGGCCCGTATCCCGCGGTGCTGTTCTACATGGACGCGTTCGGACCGCGGCCGCACCTGAGGGCGATGGCCGACCGGCTGGCCGGGGCCGGCTACGCGGTCCTCCTGCCCAACGTCTTCCACCGCGAGGGACGCGCCCCGCTCTTCGACCTGCCCGACTTCATCGACCCCGGGGCGCGCCCCGAACTGTGGGACCGGATCCTCCCCGTGATGCTGGCGCTGACACCGGACCTGGCGGTGCGGGACGCCGCGGCCTACCTGACGTGGCTGGCGGACAGCCCGCACACCACGGACGGGCCCGTCGGCGTCACCGGCTACTGCATGGGCGCCGCACTCGCGCTGCGTACCGCGAGCGCCTTCCCGGAGCGGGTCGCGGCCGTGGGCGGGTTCCACGGCGGCCGGCTGGCGACCGACGCCCCGGACAGCCCGCACCTGACCGTGGAGCGCATCACGGCCGAGGTGTACCTCGGGTTCGCCGACAACGACTCGTCCATGCCGCCGGAGCAGATCGAACTGCTCGACAGGACGCTCACGGAGGCGGGTGTCACCCACCGCACCGAGGTGTACCCGGGCGCCTCCCACGGCTACACCCAGGCCGACACCGCCGCCTACGACGCCGAGGCGGCGGAACGCCACTGGACGGCCCTGCTCGACCTGCTGGACCGCACGCTCGTGCGTCCTGTGGCGGACTCCGGGACTCCCGGACGCCCGGAGTCCTGAGCGGCCCGGCCGACGGGCCGGACCGGCGGGGTCAGCCGTCCGGCCACCAGGTGCGCGCGATGTCCTTCCGCACTTCCCGGCGCTCGACGGGGCGCTCGTCGGCCTCTTCCCGCACCCGGCGGGAGTCGGACTTCCTCAGGGGCTTCTGCACGGTCGTACGGCGCATGGCTGCCTCCTTGCGTCTACCGTGTCCCGCGGTGTCACGGAGGTAGACCTCTTCCGGGAGCGTTACTCATCGGGTCGTGCTGTGTCAGTGGCGGCTGTCACCCTCTGGACTGTCAGTGGCAGGTGTCACTCTGGCGGCATGACCAACATCGACGACGGCGAAACCTCCGGGAGCCCCGAAACCGCGAAGAAGTCCGTACCGAACGACCCGTCCCCGCCCGTCGACTGGGACGCGCAGGCCGCCGTTTTCGACGACGAACCCGATCACGGCCTGCGGGATCCCGTCGTCCGGGAGGCGTGGGCGGCCCGCCTGCGGGACTGGCTGCCGCGCCGCCCCGCCGATGTCCTGGACGTCGGCTGCGGCACCGGCAGCCTGTCGCTCCTCGCGACCGAGCAGGGGCACCGGGTGACCGGCGTCGACTCCTCCCCGGCCATGGTCGGCCGCGCCCGCGCCAAACTCGCCGGGCACCCGGCCGTGTTCCTCGTCGGTGACGCGACGGCGCCGCCCGTCGGCGAGGAGCGCTTCGACGTCGTCCTCGTCCGGCACGTCCTGTGGGCCCTGCCCGACCCCGCCCGTGCCCTGCGTCACTGGTGCGGGCTGCTGCGGCCCGCGGGCCGCCTCGTGCTCGTCGAGGGCGTGTGGGGGACGGTCGGCCCGGTCGGCATACCCGCGGCGCGGCTGCGCGGGCTCCTCGCGCCGCTCGTCCCCGACGCGGCGGTGGTCCGGCTCGACGACGACGCGCGGCTGTGGGGGAAGCGGGTCGAGGACGAGCGGTACGCGGTGGTGGCGGACCTCTGATGCGCCGTGCACGACCCGCCGCCGCGGGTCTCCCGGTCAGCCCAGCAGGGCCGTGAAGCCGCCGTCCCTCGCGAGGAGTTCCAGCTCGTCCAGGGCGGCCAGGGCCGCCGCGGCGGCCTCCGGGTCGCTGGTCAGGAGGCCGCTGTCCGCGAACTCGTCCTCGTCCAGCCGCAGTACGGCCGTGCCGTCCGCGGAGCGCCACAGGTCCAGGTCGAGGTCCTCGACGACGAGTTCCCCGCCGGACCGCACGGCGGGACGGGTGATGTCGCAGTACCAGCCCTTCAGACCGCCCCGCGCGTCGCGGACCTCCTTCACGGCGTACCACCGGTCGCGCCAGTAGTGCTCCGTGAAGACGTCACCGGGCTCGAACCGTACGAAGCCGAAGTCCCGCACCCCCGGGCTCGCCCAGTCGGCGTGGACGACGACCCGGACACCGTCGTCGTCCAGCAGCCGCGCGGGATACCGGATCTTCGTCCGCCCCGCCTTCCGCAGGACGACCTCCAACCCGCCGGTCGAGTCAGCCGAGTTCCCGGACATGGCGCACCTCCGTCGCGCACACTGCGTAACCGAACCACTTGTTGATCGCGATCATCGGCCCGTTCCCGGCGTCGTTGCCGGTGAACGCCTCCGTGTATCCGGCGGCACGGGCGCGGTGCAGGGAGTCGTTCTTGGCGAGTTTCGCCAGGCCCCGGCCGCGGAAGGCGCGGGCCGTGCCCGTCATCCCGGTGAAGTAGCGGGACACGCCGTCCGTGCGGGCCGCGGTGAACGCGGCCGGTGTGCCGTCCACCACGACCACCGTGCTCAGCGCGTGGTCGAGCAGCGGATGGCGGAAGGTCTCGGCGAGCCACTGCTCGTAGTCGTCGAACTCGGCGCCGACATCGCCCGGTTCGTCCGCCGTGGTCTCCGCGTCCAGCGCGAACAGCGGGCGCGGGTCGTCGGCGAAGTCGGCGACCGTCCGCAGCTCGACACCGTCCGGCGGCTCCCGCAGCGGGGGCAGGCTGCCGGTCGCGAGGTCCAGCCGCAGGAAGTGGGCGGACCTGCTGCCCGTGTAGCCGCGCCGCTCGGCGAACGCCCGGTCGTCCGGGGTGTCCAGCACCCACGCGAACAGCCGCCGCGCGCCCGCCGCCGCGAGCTGCTCCTCGGCGGCGCGCACCAGCAGGGAGCCCGCGCCCCGGCGCACGCGCTCCGGGTGTACGTACACGTTGAGGTAGCCCTGACCCGGTACCGGGCTGTCGTGGGCGATGCCCAGCTGCGCGGTCCCGATCACCTCGCCGTCCGCCTCGGCCACGAGGCGCCCGAGGCGGGCCTCCGCCGGCGCGTGGGTGACCTCGTGGAGCACGGACTCCGGGGTGCTGACCAGGAAGGGGAGGGCGCGCCCGCGCACCTCGGCGAAGGCCGCGGTGTCCGCCGGGTCCGCGGTCCGCAGGTCGCGCACGATCAGTGTCATGTGGTCGCACGGTACGCGGACGGTGTCGCCGGACGCCTCCGAATTTCCGGCGGGCCTGCTACGACATGACCGGCGGGCGTCCGGCGCGAGTGCGGCGACCGCGGCCGGTGCGTACGGGACAATCGCCGCGTGACCTTGAACATTCGCATCGTGGAGGGGAGCGCGCCCTACGAGCAGGTGCGCGCCCAGATCTCGGAGCAGGCCCGGTCCGGGGCGCTGCCCGTGGGGTACCGGCTGCCGACCGTGCGGGGGCTCGCCGAGGAGCTCGGGCTCGCCGCCAACACCGTCGCCAAGGCGTACCGCGCGCTGGAGACGGACGGGGTGATCGAGACGCGCGGGCGCAACGGCACGTTCGTGGCCGCCGCCGGGTCGGCCGCGGAGAAGGAGGCGGCGACGGCCGCCGCGGGGTACGCGGAGCGGGCGCGGCGCCTGGGCCTCGGTGAGGCGGAGGCCCTCGCGGCGGTCCGGGACGCCCTGCGGGCGGTCTACGGCGACTGACGGGCCCGGCGCGGGCGTCAGCCGGGCAGCCGCTCCGGGGTCCTCGTCACCGTCAGACCCGCTCTGCGGGCCGCCCGGGCGAAGGTCATGGCGTCCAGCACGGCCGCCGCGTGGGGGTCGTTGTTGAAGTAGGCGTGGACGTCGGCGCTGTCGGGCCAGGTGGCGGCGACGCGGTGGACCCAGGTGGTGAGGGCCTGACGGCCGTAATGGGGCCAGGTGTGGGCGCGGCCGACGTGGAAGCGGACGTAGCCCCAGTCGGTGGTGCGCCACAGCGGCGTCGCGGGGCGGGAGCGGACGTCGGCCCAGCACAGGGCGGCGGAGCGGGCCTCCAGGACCCGGCGCACCTCGTCGGTCCACCACGACGCGTGGCGGGGCTCCACGGCGACCCGTGTCCCGGCGGGGAACCGCGCGAGGCACGCGTCGAGCAGGGGCGGGTCGGCGCGGAGGGTGGGCGGCAGCTGGAGGAGGACCGGACCCAGCCGGTCCCCGAGGCCCTCGGCGTGGCTCATCAGGCGCTCCACGGGTTCCTCGGGGTCCCTGAGCCGCTTGATGTGGGTCAGGAAGCGGCTCGCCTTCACCGCGACGACGAAGCCCGGCGGGGTCCGGTCGTGCCAGGCCTCGAAGGTCTCGCGGGACGGCAGCCGGTAGAAGGCGTTGTTGTTCTCCACCGTGGCGAAACGCGCCGCGTACTCCTCCAGCCAGAGACGGGTGGGGCAGCCCTCCGGGTAGAGGGCGCCCCGCCAGTCCTTGTACTGCCACCCCGACGTGCCGACGAGCAGGGTCATATCTCCATCAAAGCACCCGGGCGCCGCACCGACACCCAGGACCCCGCGGCACCGGGCGGGGCGGACCGGCCGCCCCCTCACGTCCCCGTGGCAGCCGGCCGCCGGGGCGCGGCTACAGGTACAGGCCCGCGTCCGCGCCGCCGCGCGGCTCCGGCAGGGACGTGGGCGAGGTGCCCCGGCGCAGGGCGTACAGCTCGGCCAGGGTCGCGCCCTCGCGGCCGACGCCCTCGTCCATGCCGAGCCAGTTCACCGCCTCCTGCCGGGTCAGCGGACCGACCTCGATCCGGGCGAGGCAGCGGCCGGGGCGGACGACCGCCGGGTGCAGGCGCTCCAGGTCCTCGTTGGTGGTGACACCGACCAGGACGTTGCGGCCCTGCCCGAGGAGGCCGTCGGTGAGGTTGAGCAGCCGGGACAGCGCCTGCCCGGCCGTGTGCTTGGCCTCGCCGCGGATCAGCTCGTCGCAGTCCTCCAGCAGGAGCAGCCGCCAGCGGCCCTTGCCGGTGGCGTCCTCCTCGCCGATCGCGATGTCCATCAGATAGCCGACGTCGGAGAAGAGACGCTCGGGGTCCAGGACGCAGTCGACCTGGCACCAGTCCCGCCAGGAACGGGCCAGCGTGCGCAGGGCGGAGGTCTTGCCGGTGCCGGGCGGACCGTGCAGCAGCAGGAGCCGGCCCGCGATGTCCTCCGGGGTCGTCTTCATCAGACGGTCCATCGCGTCCGCCACCGGCGCCGTGTAGTTGGGCCGCACCTCCTCCCAGGTGCCCGCCGAGATCTGCCGCGTCGTACGGTGCGGGCCCCGGCGCGGCGAGACGTACCAGAAGCCCATCGTCACGTTCTCCGGCTGCGGTTCGGGCTCGTCGGCCGCGCCGTCCGTGGCCTGGCCCAGCACCTTCTCCGCCAGTTCGGCGGTGGTCGCCGTCACGGTGACGTCGGCGCCCCGGTTCCAGCGGGAGACCAGCAGCGTCCAGCCGTCGCCCTCGGCGAGGGTCGCGCTGCGGTCGTCGTCGCGCGCCACGCGCAGGACGCGCGCGCCCGGCGGCAGCAGGGTCACACCGGTGCGCACCCGGTCGATGTTCGCCGCGTGCGCGTACGGCTGCTCGCCCGTCGCGAAGCGGCCGAGGAACAGCGCGTCGACGACGTCGGACGGGGAGTCGCTGTCGTCGACGTTGAGCCGGACCGGCAGAGCGTCGTAAGGGTTCGCAGACATGCCGTCATGATCCGTCACGGAGGGCTCGCCGTGCATCCGCTTTGCGTGGCGAGTCGGTCGTCGGTGACGGAACCTCCCCCACCGGCGTCCCACGCCGTTACTGTTGCCCTTGATGCGACGGCAGGGGTGGAACGCGGGGGACCGGCGGTGGCGGCTCACCGCGCTCCTCGGCGTGGGGGCGGCCGTTCTGGCCCTGGTCGTGACCCTGCTGGGCACCCTGCCCGGCGACGGCGGCACCGCCGGTACCTCACGCGACGGCGACAAGGTGCACGGCACGCCCGCCGTCCCGCCCGACGACCTCGGGCCCGAGGTCGGCTGGGGCTTCACCCACACCCAGTTCAGCGCGGACGACGGCAGCCGGGCCGCCGTCGAACGCGTCGAGAAACGCCTCGGCGAGCGGCCCCTGCCCCAGATCCAGCACATCATGGGCTGGGGCGCCGGCAACCCCGAACCGGTCGAGGGGCGGTACGACTTCGAGGAGATGGACCGGCGCGTCGACTTCGTCCGCGCCACCGGCGGCACGCCCGTCGTCACCCTGTGCTGCGCCCCCGACTGGATGAAGGGCGGGGAGTCCGGCGCCGACCGGACGGACTGGAGCCAGGCCGCGCTGGAGACCGCCCCCGAGCCCGAGCACTTCCAGGACTTCGCGGACCTCGCCGCCACCGTCGCTCGGCGCTACCCGGACGTGCGGCACTTCATCGTCTGGAACGAGTTCAAGGGCTTCTGGAACGACGACGAGGCCCGCTGGGACTACGAGGGCTACACCCGCCTGTACAACCTCGTGTACACGGCCCTGAAGAAGGTCGACGAGGACATCATGGTCGGCGGGCCCTACCTCGTCATGGACAGCCTGGACCCCCGGCAGGAGCAGGACGCGTCGACGTCCCTGAAGGGCCCCTGGGGCAGCATGGACCAGCGGGTCCTCGACGCCTTCGACTACTGGAACGACAACCGGGCGGGCGCGGACTTCGTGGTCGTCGACGGCTCCAGCTACACCGCGGACGACGAGCTGCTGCCCGACGAGTTCGCGGCCACGGAGAAGTTCACGGCGGTGAGCGCGTGGGTGCGAAAGCGCGCGCCGGGGCTGCCGCTGTGGTGGGCCGAGTACTACGTGGAGCCCGCCGACGCGAACGACGACCGCCACGGCTGGTCCGAGACCCGGCGGGTCGCCGTGCAGGCCGCCGGGCTGATCGGCATGGCGAAGGGCGGCGCGACCTCCGCGTTCTACTGGAACCCGGAGGAACGCAGCGGGGAGTGCCCCGGATGCCTGTGGACCCCGACCGACACCGGTGACGGCGGCAGGGCGCTGCCCATGTACGACCTGCTGGCCCGGTTCGGTGCGGAGTTCCCGCCGGGCACGCGGTACGAGTCGGTGGCGGTGGCCGCCGACGACCGGCCGAACGTGCGGGTGCTGGCCGACGACGACGCCGTGCTCGTGGTCAACACCCTCGACCGGCGGATCAGCGCGAAGATCGACGGGCGGCGGTTCGGCATGGGGGCGTACGAGGTGAGGTGGCTCGGACGATGAGCCCCGCCCGACATCCCCTACAGGCCGCCCCCCATTGTCAGGAACCGCTGCACCAGTGACGCCAGCAGCAGGGCCAGCAGCGGCAGACCGAACCAGAAGCCGCCCTGCAGCAGGCGGAGTCGGCGGACGCTCGGGCGGGCCGCCACGCGGACGAACTCTCGGGTGGTCAGCAGCACGATCAGGGCGATCGTCGCCAGCCCCCCGGCCACCGACCACGGGGTCCAGGTCACCTGCGGGCCGATCGGGCCGGGGTCGGGCGCGGGGGCCCTGCCGGTCTGCTCGCGCAGGGCGAAGAGCGTCGCGTCCTCGTCGGCGAAGACCGTCTTGAGTTCCTTGCGCGCGTCGAGGTTGCGGATGAGTCGGGTGTCCCACCGCGCGGGGTAGCCGGAGTCCATCTGGAGGGACGTGGCCTGGCCGCGGTTGACGATGAGGTAGGAGTGGGGGCCCGCGTCCCTGAGCGCCTTGACCAGCCCCGACACCAGCACCGGATCGACCGGGGCGAGCGTCGGCACGTACTCCACCCTCTCCATGTCCCGGGCGCCCCACGGCAGCGCGGGCGTCACCGACTCGACCGGGTCGTCGCTGAGCCAGAGCAGCCGTACGGTGGGCTCGTCGTGGGCGTACACGTACTCCATGGCGGCGACCTCGCCGGTGCGGACGCGCTCGAAGGGCTCGTTGCCCCAGCGGGCGACGAGGAAGCCGCCGACGAGGACGAGACCGGCCACGAGGGCGGCCGCCGGGGCGAGGCTGCGCCGGTCCCGGGCGCGTTCCTCGGCGCTCGCGCCGGAGCGCGGGAACAGCGCGAGCGCGGCGAGCAGCGCGGCACCGGGCAGCGCGAACATGAAGACCCGCAGGGCCATCTCGCCGCCGTAGGACTGCATCCCGAAACCGAGGAACGGCACGAAGGTCAGCACCAGCAGGGAGCGTTCGCGGTACCTGTGCGCGCGTCGGCGCAGGAAGCCGTAGCAGGCCAGGAGCATGACCAGGCCGGCGAGGGCCACGCGCGCGTACAGCACGAGCTTGTGTGTGGAACTCCCCTCGCCGATACGGCCGGAGACCGAGGACGTGACGTTCCCGCCGACGCCGCCGACCCCGCCGAAGAGTTCGTCGAAGTGGCCCGACCAGTACGGCTCGGCGAGGAAGCCCACCCAGGCGGCGACCAGGACGGCGAACAGCAGGGGCAGGCCGCGCAGTTCGCAGCGGCCGACCAGGACGAGGGCGGCGAGGACGCCCAGCATCACGAACGGGGTGAGCTGGTGGGCCGGGACGGTCGCCGCGTACAGGGCGAGCAGGACCGCCAGCAGCACCGCCCGCTGCCGTCGGTCGGTCGGCTCCACCTCGGCCTCGCCGGGCCGGACCGTGGCCCACAGCATGCGCGGGGCGCGGAACCACACCAGGAGGATGGCCACGAACGCCAGATAGAGGAGGTAGGTGAGGCCCTGCGGGGAGAAGTAGTCCTGGCCCACCCAGCCGCTCAGCACGAAGATCCACACGCCCGTCCATCTGGCGCGCCAGTTCGCGCGCACATGGCGGGCGAGGAGGAACATCGGGGCCAGGTAAAGCAGTTGCATGGCGGTCGGCCACCAGCGGATGACCTCGGTCAGGTCGTCGATCCCGCAGGCCCCGGCCACGAACGCGGCCGCCGCGAAGAAGCCCGGCCAGCTCCAGCGGGCGTCCAGGTCGGGGACCGCCGAGCCGGTGCGGTCGATGTGGTCGAGGAAGCCGAGATGCTGCCAGGCCGTCGCGAAACGCGGCTCGGCCTCGATCACGGCGGGCAGCGCGTGCAGCGACACCACCGTGGCCAGCAGTGTGACCAGCAGCAGAAGCCGGTGTTCGCGGCCGAGCCACAGCAGCCCGGCGAACACGACGGCCAGCAGCGCCGCCCCGGCCAGCGTCGGCTGCGGCAGCACCGAGACCAGGCCGAGGCCGTCCATGCCGTCCAGCACGGAGTCGTCCAGCGCGAGCGCGGGCACCCAGTACAGCAGCAGCGCCGCGATCAGGAGGCAGCCGAGGACCAGACCGGCGCGGGTGGGGCGCGGCAGCCGTTCCCGGCGCGGCCCGGACGGTGCCGTGTCGGCGGGCGGCGGTGCCGGTTCCCGTACGCCCGGCTCCACGGTGGCCGCGTCCCGCGCGGTGCCCGCGGTCCCCTCGGCCGGGACGGCCTCCCCGTCCGCGGGCCGTACGGGCACCGGTGGCCGGTTGAGGTGGAGCGGCCGGGTCGGCCGGTCCTGGGCCCAGGCCGGCCGGTGGTCCCCGCGGACGGCCGGGGTGCCGGCGGGCGGGGTGCCGGGGCCGGGGCGGACGTCGGGGCGGCGTTCCATGTGGTCGAAGTCGAGGTGCAGGCCGAGGGCGAGGGTGTCGGAGTCGAGGTGCCGGGACCGGACGCCGCTCTCCTTCCTCGCGGTGGACGCCACCCGGCCCAGGTCGGCGAGGTCGCCGTCCGGTGCCGTGTCCTCGGGGACCGCGGGGGGCGGTGCGGTGCGGACGATCCGCCAGAGCCGGGGCGCGGCGATCAGCACGATCACCGCGAGGCTGGAGACCTCGGCGACGCCCGCGCCGATCAGCCCCATGCGGGGGAGCAGCAGCAGTGTCAGGCCGAGGACCAGGGCGCACAGCAGGCCCTGCAGCCAGGCCAGTCCGGCGGTACGGCTCTGGGCGCGCAGCACCGCGAAGTACGTCTCCATCACCACCCGCAGCGCGGCGCCGACCGCGAACCAGCGCAGCAGCCCGGTCGCCGCGTCCGCGTAGCCCTGCCCGAACACGGCGAGGATCCAGGGCGCCCCGAAGAACAGCGCCCCGCACACCGGCAGCATGAGCCGCGTCATCCGCCGCAGCGCGGCCCGGGTGTTCGCCGCGAGCCGCGCCGGGTCGTGGGCGCCCTCCACGGTCAGCGAGGCACCCATGTTGATGGCGAGGAGGTTGACCGTGCCGCCGATCGTGGTGGTGATGTAGAAGTACGCGTTGTCGGTGGAGCTGACCTGGGCGGCGACGATCACCGGGACCAGGTAGACCACCGCGAGGGAGAACAGCGAGCCGGTGTAGTCGCCCGCGAGGAAGCGGCCGATCTCCCGCAGCGTCGGCGGACGGGCCCGGCCCTCGGTCGCCCGCACGTGCCGGGGGACGAGCCGCCGGAACACCAGCCAGCCCAGCGGCAGCACCGACACCGCGATGGCCGCGACCCAGGACACGAACACACCCATGGTCGGGACCGCCGTGGCGAGCACCACCAGCAGCACCAGCTTCACCGCGGAGAACACCGTGTTGCCGACGGGCACCCACAGGGCGCTGCGCAGCCCGGTCAGCACCCCGTCCTGAAGGGTCAGCAGCGACCAGGCGACCACCGCGAGCACGAAGGACACGGCGTTCACCGGGTCGTGCAGGAAGCGGTACGAGGACCCCCACAGCCCGAGCGTCAGCAGGAACCCCCCGGCGGCGAGCGCCACGGCCACCGAACTGCCCGCGTACGTGCGGAAGACCAGCCGTCCGGTGCCGCGTCCCGCGACCGGGATGAACCGGGCGAGGGCCCCCGTCAGCGTGAGCGCGGCCAGCCCCGCCAGCAGCTTCATCGCGGCGATCGCGGCGGAGCCCTGCCCGACCGCGGCCTCGGTGTAGTAGCGGGCCGCGGCCAGCCAGAAGCCGAGGCCGAGCACGGCCGAGATCCCGGTGTTCAGCATCAGCGCGTAGGCGTTGCGGAACAGCTGGTTGCCGCCGGCCCCCCTGCCGAGGCCGGGCAGCCGCAGCCGGCGGGCGGAGCCGGACCGCGGCCCTGGGGTCCCCGCCGTGCCGCTCCCGGTCCGCCCGGCCGTGGTGGTCGTCGTGTCAGACACGGGAACGGACGGCCCTTCCCACCTGTCGTGCTCTTCGGACCATGGCGTACCCCTTGGTCAGGGCACGGTCCCGGGCGAACCCGCGGGCGAGGGCGCGGCCCTCGACCAGCCGCTCGAACTCCGCGACCCCGGTGGAGCGCCGCACGGTGACCCGGCGCAGCGCGTACGGTCCCTGCCGGCGCCGGGCGAGCGCGTTGCCGACGGCGAGCGCCTGCGCGAACCCCGTCTCCCGCACCGCGACCCGCACCCGGCGGCTGGAGTAGCCGTACGGGTAGGCGAAGGAGACGGGCGGGGTGCCCAGTTCGTCGGCGACGATCCTCCGGCAGCGCCGCAGCTCGTACCGGAGGCGGTCCTCGTCGAGCATGTCGAGCTGCGGATGGGTGTGGCTGTGGCCGCCGATCTCCACGCCGTGTTCGGCGAGTTCGCGGACCTGGTCCCAGTCGAGCATGGTGCCGAGGGCGCCGCCGTCGTCGTACGGGCCCCTGATCCAGGCCGTGGAGACGAACAGGGAGGCCGTGAAGCCGTGCTGGGCGAGGACGGGCAGGGCGTGGCGGTGCACGCCCTCGTAGCCGTCGTCGAAGGTGATCAGCACGGGCCGGGCGGGCAGCGGGCGACCTGAACGCCAGCTGTCCGCCAGGGTGGCCGTGTCGACCGGGGTGAGACCGAGGTCCCCGATCACCGCCATCTGCTGCGCGAACGCCTCCGGTGCCACGGACAGCGCACGGGTGGCGTCGCCCGGCGCGGTGGCGACCGCGTGGTACATCAGGACCGGTACGGCGTCCTCCGTCATGACGAGCCTCCCTCGCCCCCCTGACCGGCCGGGATCCCGTCGACGGAGAACGTGACACCGCCCCTGCGGGCCCGGACGCTCCCCACGACGTACCCACCGGCCGCCGCCGTGACCCCCGCGACGATGGCACCGGCGCGGCCCGCGCCGCCCCGGCGGCCGAGCAGCGCGTCCCGCAGCCCGCGCGCCACCCCGGCGGGCAGGACACGCGTGGTGTAGCGGCGCTCCGACTCCAGGCCCTTGCCTGCGCCGACGCTCCGCGCGACCAGCGCCTTCGACAGGCCCTCGGCGTAGGTGCGTGCGCGGAAGTACCCGAATCCCTCGCGCACGCGGGGCACCCGGTGGTGGATGACCGCCCGGTCGTCGAGGAGCAGGACCGCGTCCGGCCGGGCGCGGGTCAGCCGGATGCACAGCTCCGTCTCCTCGCAGCCGAGGGGGTGTTCGTCCCCGTCGCGGCCGATCCCGGTGGCGAAGCCGCCGGCCGCGTCGAAGGCGGTGCGGCGGAACGAGGCGTTGCCGCCGAGCACGTTGCGCACCCGGGCGACCCCGCCGGGCAGGCCCTTGTAGGCGCAGCCCACGACCCAGTCGAACTCCTCGGGAAACCAGGACGGGCGGCGTCCGGAGGCCCAGACGGGCACCGTACGGCCGCCGACGGCCATCACGCGGGGGTCGGCGTACCCCTCGGCGAACCAGCGCAGCCAGTCGCGTTCGGCGACGGCGTCGTCGTCGAGGAAGGCGATGATCTCGCCGGACGCGGCGGCGATGCCCGTGTTGCGCCCGGCGGACAGGCCGCGGGGGCCCGCGTTGGCGAGCACCCGGACCTCGCCGGTCTCCCGGTGTTCCTTGTACTCCCTGGTCAGACGCTCCAGCAGGGCCTGGTTGTGGTCCACCACCAGGAGCGTCTCCAGGGCCGGCCGGGTCTGCGCGCGGACCGAGGCGACCGCCGCGAGGATGTCCTCCCAGCGGTCCTCGGTGTACGCGCAGATCACGACCGAGACGGCCGGTCCGTTCAAGACGACTCTCCTCGGCCGGAGACCGGCATCGTGGCGTGGGAACGGCGCCGCAGCGCACGCCGGTTGGAGCGCTCCCTGAGGATCACCCGCAGGACGCGCAGCCCGTCGCGCACGGCCCGCAGATTGCTCGCGCCGTGGATGCGGAGGTACTCGTGGCTCGGTATCTCCTGCACCCGCAGACCGGCCTTGACGACTCGTATGTTCATCAGGGTCTCGACCTCGAACCCGGTGCAGTCGAGGTCGATCTTGTCCAGGCAGTGCCGCCAGAACGCGTTGTAGCCGTAGCAGAGGTCGGTGTAGCGGGCGCCGAACTTGCGGTTGACGACCGTGCACAGCGCCCAGTTGCCGACCTTGCGGATCAGCGTCATGTCGTCGGTGGCACCGCCGTTGGCGAAGCGCGACCCCTTGGCGAAGTCCGCGCCCGAGACCAGGGCCGAGACGTACGACAGGATCTCGTGGCCGTCGGCCGAGCCGTCCGCGTCGACCATCACGATGATGTCGCCGGTGCACGCCTCGAACCCGGTGATGAGGGCGTCCCCCTTGCCCTTGCCGCGCTGCGGCACGATCTTGACGCCGGGCCACACCTCGCGGGCCACCTCGACGGTGCCGTCGGTGGAGTTGCCGTCGACGAGGACCACTTCGTGGATCCAGTCCGGCAGTGTCTTGAAGACGTACGGGAGGTTCTCCGCCTCGTTCATGGCGGGGATGACCACGCTCACGGGGGGAGCGATGGCCAGATGGGTGGAGACCGGCCGGTACCGGCCCGAGGCGACCGCGCGGGTCCCGTCGGGCTCCTCGGCCGGGTCGGTATCGGATATCGCCGGGCGCAGAACTGAGCTCATGAGTCTGGTCCCTCTCGTCCGGTGGACCGCCCGCCCCTGGGCGGTCCGGCTGTGTGTCCGGTTCGAAAGGGGGGTTCTCACCCACGGCACGCGACATCGATCTCCGTATCGACCCCTTGGTGCATGCATGACAGGGTGAGCTGGTGAAGCCGGCCGACTGTCGCGACTCGGCAGTCGGTCGCGCGGCACGACTCGGCGACCGGTGCGGTCACCGAGCACGGCACCCCCCTACCGCGCCCCGCGCCGGGACCGTCACGCCCCTCGAGCCCTCCCCTTGGGACCACTGTCGACGGACCGATGCGGGTGGATGTAAGACGGTATTGATGATTGAGCCGGTATGGCAAGACCTACTGCGAGCCCTCACTTTTTGGTTGTTGTGTCCGTTACTTACGTTCCTGAACGGATTTTTCCCATCCGCTTCAACGCCCTGTCCGCCGACGCGAACAGCTCCGGCCTGGCCAGCACGGCGTTCCGCAGCGCCCGGACGGGTGCGCGACGGGCCCGGTGCCCGAGCGCCACGGGGTGGCGCCGGGTGACCCACCCCTCGGACACGGAGATCTCCCGTGTCTTGAGGGAGTCCTTGTACTGCTTCTGGCCCCGGCCGAGATCCAGGTAGGCGATCCCGTCCGCGGCGCCCTCCTCCGCCATGTGCAGATGCAGCAGCAGTCCGGGCGAGAACCTCGCGAACGCCGGGTCGTACGCCGGGAACCAGCAGGTCAGCACCCGCTCGGAGCGGAGTCCGAAATGGGCCGCGACCGGCTTGCCGTCCGCGTACAGCACGGACAGCTGGCCGGCGAAGGAGTCGGAGCGGGTGTGGAACAGCTGCCGCACGAGCCGGATGATCCACGGGTGGGCGAAGCGGTCGCTGCGCCCGGTCCTGCGGTACTGGGCGGACTTCCAGGCCATCAGGGTGCGCAGGATCCCGGGGTCGCGCTCGTCGTGCACATAGCGGACCTCGCGCACCGCGCGGCCGAGCCTGCGCTCCTTGGCGAGCGTCGAGCGGACGAACTTCGGTGAGCCGGCCCGCAGTCGGCCCAGATAGGCCTCGTACCCCTCGTCGAGGTCCATGACCGGTGACGGGAAGGTCCCGGTGACGTGGTCCGCGAACGGCGTCTGGCCCTCCGCCAGGTGGTCGAACTCCCAGACGGCGAGTCCGCAGGCCCGCAGCAGCGCCTCGGCGTCCCAGGTGAATCCGGGGCGGTGGACGACGCCCTGGCAGTCGGACAGCCCCAGGCCGACGGCCCGGCCCACCCCGACGGCCGTTCTCTGGAACGGGAAGAACGCCGCCGGCTCGCCGCCCTCGCGCAGGACCGCGATCCGCACCCCGCGCCGGCACCGGCCGACGGCGAGGGCGAACTCGGGGGACAGGAACGGGTTCGCCAGCTCGGGCGCGCCGTGGAGGTGCGCCTTCGACTGCAGGGCGGTCCACGCCGCCCGGTCGGCGCCGCTCAGTTCGCCTGGGCGGTACACGCTGATGTCCACGTCTCAGGTCCGTCTTCTCTCCGTACGGCCGCGCACGCGCCGTACCAGGCTCAGCAGGAGAACGAGCGAGCTGATCACGGTCACGGCCGCGATCCCGCCGGACACCGACCAGGAGTGGGTGGCGATCATGGCCTGGGCGACGAGGAGGTTCACCGCGATCGCACCCGCGACGGAGGCCACGACGCGGCCGAAGGGCTCCAGTCCGCGCAGCCCGGCCCCGATGGCGGCCCCGGGTGCGACGAGGAGGAAGAACAGCGTGAACGGGCCGCGCAGGACCGAGTCCGCGTCGGCGAACGCGAGCACCGCGCCGGTCCCCGCCACGGCCGTGGCCACGCCCGCGAGCAGTGGCCCGCCGCTGTCGGACAGGGATGGCTTGGTACTCAAGGTCTGCATGTGGCGACTTTGCCCCCCGAAGCGCCGGATGCCGGGCTTCAATGTCGCTCAGCGGGCGCGGGGCAGTCAAGACGCGGAACCCGACGGCACGCGCTCGTGCGGGAGGCCGGCGCGGATGCGGCGGCGGGGGTCGCCGGCCCGCGGCCCGTGGCCTCCGGTCGCCGGATGCGCAAGCGCGGCACAAGGGGGTTGGGGTCTTGTCATGCGTATGCCAGACGTACGCGATTCAACGGGAGTTGAACGAGGTGGCTTCGGGGCGGTTGGGACCCGAAAGTATTGACATGAACACTTCCGTTCAACCCGCGTAGTTGCTACGACGGTTGACACAGAGATCCTGCTAAAGGGAGGTTCCATGAGACGTTCCCGATTCGCGGTCTTCACGACCTCGCTCCTCCTCGCCCTCGCCGCCACCCTGACCGGGACCGCGGCTGCCCAGACGTCCGAACAGGCCGCCGCCACCGGCTATGTGGCCCTCGGCGACTCCTACTCCTCCGGTGTCGGCGCCGGGAGCTACATCTCCTCCAGCGGCGACTGCAAGCGCAGCACGAAGGCCTACCCCTACCTCTGGGCCGCCGCCAACTCCCCCTCCTCCTTCGACTTCACGGCCTGCTCCGGCGCCCGTACGGGTGATGTTCTGGCGAGTCAGCTCGGCCCGCTGGGCGCCGGAACCGGGCTCGTGTCCCTCTCCGTCGGCGGCAACGACGCCGGGTTCGCCGACGTGATGACCACGTGCGTGCTCCAGTCCGACAGCTCCTGCCTATCCCGGATCAACACGGCCAAGGCGTACGTCGACTCGACGCTGCCCGCCCAGCTCGACAAGGTGTACTCGGCCATCCGCGCCAAGGCGCCGGCCGCCCACGTGGTGGTGCTCGGCTACCCCCGCTTCTACCAGTTGGGCGGCACCTGCCCCGGGCTGTCCCAGACGAAGCGCTCCGCCATCAACAACGCGGCCGACTACCTCAACACCGCGGTCGCCAAGCGCGCCGCCGACCACGGATTCACCTTCGGCGACGTCCGCTCCGCCTTCACCGGGCACGAACTGTGCTCCGGCGACCCCTGGTTGAACAGCCTCAACCTGCTGAACATCAGCGACTCGTACCACCCGAAGGCCGCGGGGCAGTCTGGCGGCTACCTGCCGGTGTTCAGGAACGCGGCCTGACACCGGCCGACGGCCCGCACGGACAGGCCCTGAGCACGTCCTGAGCCGGTACTGCATGTCCTGCATGTCCTGCACGCCCTGAGCACGCCCGACCGGCCCGGCCCCCCGCTCCCCGGGGCCGGCCCGGTCGGGCCCGGTCCCACGTCCGGGCCGGGCCGTGATCCGCACGCCGGGCGCTACGCCCCCGGCTCCACCCCGCTGCCGGGGGCCCCGGCCCCGTCGCCCGAGCCGCCGGGGTCCCCCGAAACCGAGGGGGTGCCGCCCGTGGCCGGGGGCTCGCCCTCGCACGTCACGGAGAACGCCACGGAGTTGGACTTCGTCCGCACCGGTCCGCGCACCTCGACGCTGATCTCGTCCTCGTACGTCGTGTCCGCCGCGTACGTCGTGACGACGATCCGGTCCTGCTCGGTCCTCCCGCCGCCCTCCGGGAACGACAGCGTCTTCCACTCGGTGTCCGGCGCCTTGCTGCTCGCGGTCACCCAGCGGTACTCGACCTCCACGGGCACCCGGCCCACCGTGAACGTCGCCGTGAAGCGCGGGGCGTCGCTCTCGGACGGCGGACAGGCCCCCGTGTAGTGGGTGGCCTCGCCCGCGACCACCACCTTCACGGACTGGGCCGGCGGCCGGCTGGTCGTCGGCCTGTCGTCCGGTGTGTCCGAGGTCCCCTCGTCCTCGGTGGTGGGCTCGTCGCTCGGCTCCCCGGACGTCCCGCCGCCGCTCGCCCGCCCCTGGTCGTCCCCCGAGGTGGCCGCCCCGGTGGTGGTGTTGCCGTCGGCCCCGCCGTCGTCCCGGTTGGCCCAGGCGTACGTGAGTCCCGCGACGGCGAGGGCGAGCGCCGCGATGCCCGCGATCAGGAACACCAGGGACCGCCGGTCACGGGCCTGCGCACCGGCGGGCACCGCCGAGGGGCCCGTCGCCGCGGCCGCGCCGCCCGTGTACGGCGGCGGGGCCCCGAACCCCGCCGTCTCCCGCCGGGTCCGTCCGTCCGCCGCCGGGGACGTGGTCACCGTCGGGGCGTAGGGGGCCGCCCCGACCGTGTCGGCCCCGGAGGGGGTGCCCCCCGCGCCGATGATCCGCAGGTCCCGCTCGGCCCGCTCGGCCGGCATGCGCTCCGCCGGGTCCTTGCGCAGCAGCCCCTCGATCACCGGCGCCAGCGGGCCCGCCCGGCGCGGCGGCGGCAACTCCTCGTCGACGACCGCCCGCAGCGTGCTCAGCGGAGTGTCCTGCCGGAAGGGGGAGTTGCCCTCGACCGCGGCGTACAGCAGCACGCCCAGCGACCAGAGGTCCGACTCGGGCCCCGGCGTCCGGCCGAGCGCCCGCTCGGGGGCGAGGAACTCCGGCGAGCCGATCACCTCGCCGGTCATCGTCAGCGCGGAACTGCCCTCCACGGTGGCGATGCCGAAGTCGGTGAGGACCACACGACCGTCGTTGGACATCAGCACGTTGGCCGGTTTGACGTCCCGGTGCAGGACCCCCGCCTCGTGCGCGGCGCGCAGCGCGGCCAGCACCTCGGCGCCGATCTGCGCGGTGCGCTGCGGGGTGAGCGGGCCCTCGGCGTCCAGGAGATCGGCGAGCGACAGGCCGCGCACCAGCTCCATCACGATCCAGGGGCGGCCGTCCTCCAGGGCCACGTCGTACACCGTGACCACGTTGCGGTTGGCGACCCGCGCGGCCGCCCACGCCTCCCGCTCCAGCCGGGCGTACATCCGCTCGACGTCGGACGTCGGGATTCCGGCCGGGGCCCGCACCTCCTTGACCGCGACCTCGCGGTGCAGGACCTCGTCACGGGCCCGCCACACCGTCCCCATGCCGCCCTGGCCGAGCGGGGTCAGCAGGCGGTAGCGGCCCGCGATCACACGTTCACTGCCCGGTACTTCGGACACGGACATCCCCCATCGTTCGCCACCGCGCGACGTCTGCACTCCGTGCGATTTCTCCCCAAAAGTAGCTCAGAGGAACGCGGATGCCGCCCCCTTGAACACCAGAGCCGCGCCCAGGACGACGACCAGCAGCGCCGACGCCAGCGGGACGGTGCGGCGGACCAGCGCCGCGGTGGGACCGCCGAGCCGGCCCTGGCCCCTGTCCAGCACCCGCGCCGCCCAGCCGCCCGCCTTCACCACGGCGTACCCGGCCGCGGTCAGCGTGAGCGCCAGACCGATGCCGTACGCCAGCACCAGCAGCAACCCGAACCACGCCTTGCCCAGCGCCGCCGCGCCGACCAGCACGACCACCGCGGAAGGGCTCGGCACCATGCCGCCCGCGAAACCGAGCAGGATCGTGCCGCGCAGGGTGGGGGCGGTGGGGTGGGTGTGGGTGACACCACCGTGGGTGTGGGTCAGACCACCGCCGAGGAGCGAGCGCTTGGGGGCGGGGGTGTGGTCGTGGTCGTGGTCGTGCGGGTGGGTGTGGGCACCGTCGTGTGCGTGCTCGTGACCGGGTGCGTGGCGGTGTCCGTGGTCGTGGGTGTGGGCTTCCCCGTGCGCGCGTGGGTGCGCGTGGGCGAGGGCGAGTTGCTTCCGGGGCTCGGGCTCGGCCGCGTGGTGGTGCGTGGGGGAGTGCCCGCCTCCGTGGCCGTGGTCGTGGCTGTGGTGCCCGTGTCCGTGTCCGTGCCCATGGGTGTGGCCGTGGCCGTGATCGTGGCCGTGCGTGTGGTCGTGATCGTGGCCGTGTGTGTGCCCCGGCGTCAGCGCGAGTCTGCGGTTCAGCCAGGCGCGGCGGGCCAGGGTCACGCCCGCCGTCATCACGAGGAGGCCGCTCGCGATGCCGAGCCAGGTGATGACGGACGGGGCCGCGGCGGAACCGGCGAGGACCAGGAGGCCGAGGGCGACCACGCCCAGCGTGTGGGTGATCGTCACCGACGCGGCCATGGGGAGCACGTCGCGCATCCGGGCCCGGTCGCGGGCGGCGGCGGTCGCGGCCATGAGCGTCTTGCCGTGGCCCGGCGCGAGCGCGTGCATCGCGCCGAGGAACAGGGCGATGCCGAAGGCCAGCGCGCCGAAGCCGAGGGTGAGGTCGTGGCTGGAGACCAGGTCGTCCAGGGCCCGGGTCCAGCGGTCCGCCCCGCGCGGGAGGATCGAGGCCCCCGGTGCGTCGCCCTCGCGCTGCGCCAGCGCGGGACCGCCGGGCCGCACCTGGAGAGACGCGACGGCGGTGTCCTCGGGGGACTGGAGCAGTTCCTGGGGGTAGTCGGTGAGCCGGTCCGACACCGACTCCTCCGGCACGTCCGACCCGGTCAGGGTCATCCGGTCGCCCTGGGCGGTGACCTCGCGCCAGCCGGGGCCGGAGTCCACGGCGGCGTGGAAGCGCACGTCGACGGCCCGGTCCGGCAGGGGGGCCCGCAGCCGGCACTCCACACGCAGCGTCTTCAGCCCGGCCTGGCCCGGCCGCTCCTGGGCCCGGCTCGATACGACGGTCACCTCGACGGTCCGGCCGTCGACGGTCACCTCGGTGTCCCCGGCGGCCGTCGCGCACCGCTCGCGGGCCCACCCCGCCCTGCCCTGCCGCTCGATGGCGGGGCCGGCCTGGGTGGCGGGGATCTCCGCCAGGTCCTCCACATGGTGGATCCCGAGCTGTCCCGGTGCGGCGACCAGCCCGTCGTACCGGTTGACGGTGAAGTTGCCGAGCGGGTGCGCGCTCGCGGTCCCGCTGGGCACGAGCACCAGGGCGCAGGCGGCGGTGAGGACCGCCGCGCAGGAGGCGAACAGGCGCCGAGGGGCGATCACTTGGCCTCCAGAGCCTTCAGGGTCGTACGGGCCTCGGCGGCGCCGCGCGGTGCGAAGCCGGGGTTCAGATCGAGCGCCGCCCTGAGCGAGGCCCTCGCGGCCTTCTTCTCGCCGGCGCCGTACTCGACCATCCCGCGGTGGTACAGGAACGTGGCGTCCTCGTAGCCGGGAGCGGTGGCCCGCCTGGCGTACGGCAGGGCCTCCTCGTCGCGGCCGTTGACGTGCAGCGCCCAGGCGAGGGCGTCCGCCGTGTGGACCGTCTCACGGCGCTTCCACTCGGCCTCGGCCGCGCGCAGGGCCGCCTTCCGGTCACCGTGGTCGGCGGCGGCGAGCGCCGTGTCCAGGTCGGCGTTGACGCCGTTGGCGCGGGCGATCGCGGTGTAGGCGTTCACCAGCGCGTACTGCTCGCGGGCCGCCGACGTGTCGCCCTTCTGCTCGTACAGCTCGCCCAGCAGGACCAGCGGGCCCGGCAACGGGTAGGCGGACACGACCTGTTCGAGTCCGCGGACGGCGCCGGTGGTGTCGCCGCTCGCGGCCTGGGCGCGGGCGCGGCCCTCCAGCGCGGGCAGGTAGGTGTCGTCGGCGCCCAGGGCGCGCGCGTAGTGGTCGAGCGCCGTCCTGACGTCGCCCTGCTTCCAGGCGAGCTGGCCGAGCTGGGTGGCCACGTAGGCGATGTCGCCCCGCGTCACGGCCGAGTCGAGCGCCTGCCGCAGGACGCGGCGGGCGGTCCGCACGTCGCCGCGCAGCTCGTGCACATAGGCGTAGCGGGTGAACACGGGGATGCCGGGGCGGCGGGTGTCGGCGAGCTTCGCCGCCTTCAACGCCTCGTCGTAGCGTCCCAGTTCGACGAGGGCATCGATCCGGCTGCACAACGCCCGCTCGCTGTACGGGTTCTCCTTCAGCGCCCGGTCCGCGTAGCGCAGTGCGTCCTCGAACTCGTGCCGGGCCGCGGCGAGCGCGGCGAGACCGGCCAGCGCCGGGTCGTTGTCCGGGCGCAGCTTCAGGGAACGGTTCAGGGCCTTCTCGGCCTGCGGGTAGCGGGAGGGGTCGCCCTTGGTGCGGGCCTGCTCCACATAGGCGAGGCCGAGCGTCGACCAGGAACCGAAGTCCTTCGGCTGCGCCTTGAGATGGGCCTGCAACGCCTTGACGGACGTGTCGAGGTCCCCGCCGGCGAGCTGTGCCGCCGGGAGCCCCGCCGAGGAGGAGAGAGCCACCGTACGGTCGTCGTCCCGGGCGCCCAGCGCGACGGCGAACCCGGTGAACGCGACGGCCAGCGCGGCCGCGCACGCCGTGAGCCGCAGCAGCCGCCCCCGGGCGGGCTCACGAACGGGCTCACGGACCGGCGCCATGCCGCCGGAACCGGCAGCCGACCCGGCGCCGGACTCGGCGGCGGACACGGCATGCGTCGTGCCGGCGGACTCCGCACCGCTCGCGGCATGCGACGCGCTCGCGGACTCCGCACCGCTCGCGGTACCGGACCGGGCACCGGACTCCGCGGCGGATTCGACGCTCTCGTGCCCGTCGGCCTCGGGAGCCCCCTCGTCGGGGCGCGGACGTCCGTCCTGCGACGCGTTGTCGTTCGTACGCGGGGACATGCCCTCTCCTCAAAGTCCTTGCCGAGCAACGGTGGTGACGTCGGGGGCGCGGCCCGCGCCGTGGGGGATGGATACGAGCGGACCGCGCCGGTCGGTGGACCGGGCCCCGTGGGGCCCGGCCGGGACGGGCCCAGGGCGTGTTTCGAAAGGAGCGTCGTCTGCCCGAAGGGCAGACGGGACTTTCGAAATACGTCCTAGTAGTAGGCGCGGTCGTTCCGGCGGCGCCACCACAGCAGGCCCGAGCCGATCAGCAGGACACCGACCGCGCCGGCGCCCGCGGAGGCCGCGATCAGCGCGGTGTCGTCCGTGCCGGTCTCGACGCCACCGCCCAGCGCGCTGCGCACGTTGTTGGTGGTGTTGCCCTTCACCGTCTTGCCCCGCGAACCGGCCGTGGGCAGACCGACGTACGGGAAGGACTTGCCGAACTTCTTGTCGTTCTTGTCGACCGCGTCGCCCAGGTCGTTCTTGGCGCCGACCAGCTCGCCCTCGACCACCTGGAGCGCGATGTCGATCACGTCGTCGGTGAGCCGGCGCCCGTTCGGGAAGCCCTGGTTGTCACCGTCGAGGACACCGAGCCGCTTCGGCTTCGCGGTGGGCCTGATGGAGGTGTTGAGGCGCAGCTGCTCCGACGGGGTCACGTGCGGCGGCTGGTTGAGGCCCTCGACACCCTTCAGGAAGACGTCGACGAGGTCGTTGCGCGGCGTCTTCGGCGCGGGGATCTTGTAGATCGCCTCGATCAGCTTCGGCAGCTCCGGCTCGGTGACGTTCTTCAGGAACTGGGCGTCCTCCGTGGGCGAGGACGCGTTGAACCGGTCCTTGTCCTTCAGCGGGTTGACGACCTCGTTCACCAGCGGCATGCCGAGGCGCGACACCTGGTGGAAGCGGCCGTTGGCGCCCTTGCGCTGCGTCGTCGACCATATGCCGACGATCGGCTGGTCCTTGGAGTAGGCGAGCGCCTGACTCGGCACCTGGAGCGCGATCGAGTTGACGTTGTAGCCCTTGAGGGTGTCCCGCCCGACCTCGGAGAGGTCACCGCCGTACAGCAGGTCGAAGACGCGCAGGTCCAGGAAGAACGGGTCGTCGGCCTGGCCGGCGAACGTCGTGACCCCGCTCGCGGTCTTGTAGACGGCCTCGTCGCGCAGCTTCTTGAAGTTCGGCATCGACGCCTTGCCGACGTTGGAGGGCGCCACCCGCACGTCGTCGGCGAGCTTCGTCCGGGACACCGCGCGGCGGTCCCGCAGCTTGATCAGCTCGATGTCGTACGTCTGCGTGATGTTGAGGTCCGGGTCGTCCAGGCTCTCCACGACCCCCGTGTTGTACAGGAACGTCCGGTCGTTCTTCGTCCTGGTGTCGAACGTGTAGCGGAAGATGAGGTCTTCCTTCGCGTCTCCGTCCTGGTCGACGCGGATGTCGTACTGGGCGTCCTCGGAGAACGGGAAGAAGTTCGGACCGCCCGCCGGCTCCTCGAAGGGGATCCAGTTCGCGATGATCGTCGTCGTGTCCGGGCGGTCCGGGCTGACGAACGCGTACACGTCGGTGTTGTCGAACTGCGGCTCCCCCGAGATCAGCGGGGCCTCGCGGTGGCTGGAGGCGGACGCGGCCCCCGGCTCCAGCACGGTGACGCCGGCGGCCGCGAGCCCTCCGGCGGCCAGCGAAGCACAGATGAGGGACGCGATGCTCCGCCGCCCCGCGCCGCTCTTGGAAGTAGGTGTCGTCATGCCGTCCGTCCTCTGTCCCAACTTGCCTGACGAACGCCATTCGGAGCGATCGGCAGGGTGGATTGGTCGAATCCCAAACGTTCTTACGGCGCGTTTGAAGGGTTGTCTCAGCGGACAGCGCGATTCCTCGATCGAGATCACGTCCTGACCCGTTCGCCCCGGTCCGGGCCCCTTCCCGACCCGGTCCGGGCCTCGTCCCGACCCGGTCCGGGCCCCTTCCCGACCCCGTCCGGGCCCCTTCCCGACCCCGTCCGGGCCTCGTCCCGACTTGGTTTGGGTCTTGTCCCGACGCGGTCCGGAGCCGTCAGGGCCCGGTCCGGCCGGATCGGATCGGATTCGTCGACGGCGGACCCGCGTTTTCGGCACGCTGATCCGTAACCCCATGCGGAGGTGGGTCGGTTGCGAATGCCTTACGCGCGGGGATGGCCGTGCTCGGCCGGAGACGAGGGGGAGCGAGTGGAGGCGGACGAACTCCTGGTCCGGGTGGCCGGCGGTGACCAGCGTGCCTTCGAGGAGCTGTACACCCTGGTGTCCGGGCCGGTGTTCGGTCTGGTGCGCCGCGTCGTGCGCGACCCCGCGCAGTCCGAGGAGGTGGCCCAGGAGGTCCTCCTCGAACTCTGGCGTTCCGCCGGCCGCTTCGACCCCGCCCGGGGCAGCGCCCTGTCCTGGGTCCTCACCCTCGCCCACCGGCGCGCGGTGGACCGGGTGCGCAGCGCCCGCGCCGCCACCGAGCGCGAGCAGCGCGAGGGCCGCCGGGCCTACGACACCGCCTTCGACCAGGTCGCGGAGGAGGTCGAGGCGGGCCTCGAACGCCAGTGGGTGCGCCACTGCCTGGGACGGCTCACCGTGCGCCAGCGCGAGTCGGTCACCCTCGCCTACTACGACGGCTACACCTACCGAGAAGTGGCCGAGCGGCTCTCCCTGCCCCTCGGCACGGTCAAGACCCGTATGCGCGACGGACTCACACGGCTGCGCGAATGCCTGGGAGGAGTCGCATGAGCGCCCTGACCCGCCTCACGGCACATGAGGCCCCGTTCGCTTCCACCGCGCCCCGCGCCCGGGTGTCCGAGGGGGGCGCGGCATGAACCTGTTCCGCCGCGAGGACCTCCACTCGCTCGCCGCCCCCTACGCCCTCGACGCACTGGAGCCCGACGAGCGCCGCCGCTTCGAGAAGCACCTGGAGCGCTGCGACCGCTGCCCCGCCGAGGTGCGCGCCCTGGCGGAGGACGCGGTCCGCCTCGCCTGGTCGACGGCCGTCCCCGCGCCGGCCGCGCTGCGCGACCGGGTGCTCGCCGCCGTACGGAGCACTCCCCAGGAAGCCCCGGCGCGGGCGAGGCCCCAGCAGCATCTGCCGCAGCACGTCTGGGGCACCGCGCCGCCGCCGAAGGCACGCGCCCGTGCGCCCCGGATGCGCCCTTTGTTCGTGCCGTTCGCCACCGTGACGGCCGCCGGCGCGCTCGTCGTGGCGTCGCTCTTCGCCGTCGAGGCGAACCGGACACAGGACCAACTGGACGCGGAGCGCGCGCAGTCACGTGAGATCGCCCACGTTCTCACCGCGCCGGACGCCCGGGCGACCCGCGAGCAGGACGCGGACGGCCAGGGAATCGGAGTGATCGCCTCCGCCAAGGAGGGGGCCGCGATCGTGACGCTCACCGGATTCGACGACCTCCCGCGCGACCGGGTGCACCAGCTCTGGCTCATGCGCCCCGACGTGCAACCACGCTCCCTGGGTCTCTTCGACGGCGACACGCCCTTGGTCACGAACGGATTGGACACCGACGCGACGTCACTCGCCGTGACTGTCGAACCCGACGGGGGGTCACCGCAGCCCACCAGCCAGCCAATTGTCCAACTCGCCCTGGAATCAGTTGGATTCGGAGAGTAATCGACAACGCCCTTACGGGGTAGGTGAATACCCAGACCGTGATTCCCGAGTGCCCGGATGGGGCGATATGGTTACGCTGCCCGGGCCGGGTGGACTCGAACGGGTGGGGAGTGACATGGAACAGATAACAGTCCGCAGGGCGCGCGTGCCTGCGATCACCTGCGGGAGCAGCGCGACCAGTTCGCGCCTCGACCGCCATCTCTCGGTGCTGAGCGGCCCCGCCGTGCCGCAGCGCGAGACGGCCGAGGCGACCTCGCTGATGCGCGAGATAACGGCGCGTTCCCCGCACGAGAAGCGTGCCGCCAAGGACACCCGCGTCGGCCGTGTCTCGCTGTTCGCACCCCTGAGGCGGTTGCGCCGGTCGCTCTTCGGCAGCCGCTGACGCCAAGGACCTCCAGCAGGAAACCCGCGCTCAGGCGACCACACCGTCCCGGCGCAGCGCTGCGATCTCGTCGCCCGTCATCCCCACGGCGCGCAGCAGCGACTCGGTGTGCTCACCGAGCGCGGGTACCGCCCCCATCCGTGCCTCGTCCCCGCCCGGCAGCGTGATGGGAGGCAGCAGCGCCCTGAGCGGCCCCACCGGTGACCCCACTTCCCGCCACCGGTCCCGGGCCGCCAGTTGCGGATGCTCCGCCAGTTCGCGCACGTCCCGCAGGCGTGCGCACGCGATCCCGGCCGCCTCCAGCCGCGCCATCGCCTCGTCCGCGTCCAGGACCCCCAGCGCCTTCGCCACCACCTCGTCCGTTCGGTCCCGGTGCGCGACCCGGGCCGGGTTCGTCGCGAACGCCGGATCACCGGCCAACTCCGGACGCCCCAGCACCTGTTCGGCGAGGCGCCGCCACTCGCGGTCGTTCTGCACCGACAGCAGCACCCGGCCGCCGTCCGCCGTCGGATAGGCGTCGTAGGGCGCGATCACCGCGTGGGCGAGACCCGTCCGCACCGGGGGAGTGCCGCCGTGCAGGGTGTGGTGCAGCGGATGCCCCATCCACTCGGCGAGCGCCTCCAGCATCGACACCTCCACCGGCCCGCCGCGCCCGGTGGTGCCCCGCCGGACGAGCGCCGCGAGGACCCCCGAGAACGCGTACATCCCGGCGGCGATGTCCGCTGCCGGGACGCCCGCCTTCACCGGCTGCTCCGGGGTGCCCGTCACCGACACCAGCCCCGCCTCGCACTGCACGAGCATGTCGTACGCCCGCTTGTCCGCGTACGGCCCCGACGCCCCGTAGCCCGAGATGTCCACCGCGACCAGCCGGGGGTGCGCGGCGCACAGCGTCGCGGCGTCCAGACCGAGCCGGGCCGCGGCGCCGTGCGCGAGGTTCTGCACGAACACGTCCGCGTCCGCCACCAGCCGCCGCACGACGTCCAGGCCGCGCGGGTCCTTCAGGTCGAGGGCGAGGGACTCCTTGCCCCGGTTGCACCACACGAAGTGGGAGGCGAGGCCCCCGGCTGCGGTGTCGTAGCCGCGCGCGAAGTCACCGCCGTCCACCCGCTCGACCTTGATCACACGGGCGCCGAGGTCGGCGAGCTGCCGGGTGGCGAAGGGGGCCGCCACGGCCTGCTCGACGGCGACGACGGTGAGGCCGTCGAGGGGCAGGGGGTCGCCGTTGCCGGTCGGTGAGCGCATGCCGTGGATCATGTCCCCGGCGGGGTGCCGTTGTCAGCAGGGCGTGCCGAGCGTCACGTGCCCCGCCGGCGCGGGTCCGGGGGCCACCCGGGTCCGGCCCGTCCCCCGAACGGGCCGGAGGTCATCGGGGTCCGGCCGCGTAGGTCCGCACCGCGAGCGGCACGAACACCGCGACCAGGACGGCGCACCAGGCCAGCGAACCCGCGACCGGATGGGCCACCGGCCAGGCGGCGCCCTCGGGCACGGGCGCGTTCCCGAACAGGTCGCGCAGCGCCGTGGTGACCGCGCTGATCGGGTTCCACTCGGCGGCGGTCCGCAGCCAGCCCGGCAGGCCCGAGGTCGGGATGTACGCACTGGACAGCATCGGCAACAGGAAGGTGGCCCGGCCCAGTCGGCCGGCCGCCTCCTCGCTGCGGGTGAGCAGGCCCAGGAAGACACCGATCCGTGCACCGGAACAGCAGCAGCAGGGCGAACGCGCCGGCCGCGGCGAGCGCACCGCCCTCGATCCGCCAGCCCACCGCCAGTCCGACCAGCAGGAACGGCACCGTCCCCGCGGCCGTGAGCACCAGATCCGCCGCCACCTGGCCGAGCGGTACCGCCGCCCGGCTCATCGGCAGGGTGCGGAAGCGGTCCATCACGCCCCGGTGGGTGGCCTGGGCAGCCTGGAACATACCGGTCATGATCCCGCCGGCCGCCGTCGCGACCAGCAGACCGGGCACCAGGAACCGCCGGTACTCCTCGCCCGGCACGGCCAGGGCGCTGCCGAAGACGTACCCGAAGAACAGCAGCATCGAGACCGGCATCGTCTGGGTGAGCACCAGCAGCCCCGGATTGTTCCGGGCCCGCCGCAACTGGCGGCCGAGCATCGCCGCGCCGTCGTACGCCAACGCGCTCACGCGGCACGCTCCTCGACCGCGGCGGCGTTCACGGAGGACGCGGGGCCGATCGACCTGGAGGCCGTGTTCGCGTGGATGCTGGACCGGGTGCTGGACTCGTTCGCGCCCTGACGCCGGGCCCTGGCGGCGGGTTCGCTCACAGCAGGGTGAACTGGCCCTCCGGGCCCTCCTCGTCGTGGTCCAGCACCGACGCCGGCCTGCGCGCCGACTCCGCGACGGGCAGGACGCCCGCCGTGCGCAGGTCCTCCGCCGTGAGCGGGTCCGTCACCGTCAGTGCGGCCTGCCGCGGCCGCAGTTCGGCGAGCAGCGCCAGGACCGTGATCAGCTCCAGGAGTTCCGAGGTCCAGGTCTGGGGCCAGGTCGCCGGGCGTACGGCCTCCAGGGTGCCCGGTTCCGCGGGCTCCGTGCGGCGCGCGAACCACGCGTCGAGGACGCGGACACCGCCGACATGGAAGTCCCAGGACTCCGCGGGCACCGGGGAGACCCGGCCCTCGTCGAGCAGGAGCGCCTCCTCGTCGGGGTCGTAGCGCAGCTCCACGGGGCGGGCCGGCAACGGGGCGCGGACGTAGGGGCGCCGGCCTCCGGGGAGCTTGGGGCGGTCGCCGTCGCGGCGCATCAGCCAGAGGGCGCGGCGGCCCAGCCCGACGCCCCGGGACCAGACGTCGGGGTCCGCGGTGAGCGGGACCTCGATGCCCCGCGGGCCCGGATGCGCCGTCACCAGGATCCAGCCGAGGATGTCCACGGGGTCGACCAGGTCGGCGCCGACGCGGTCGGCGAGGAACTCCGTGAGGCCCGGTGCCAGGTTCGGTTCCCGGCCGTCGGGCCGCCGGTACAGGGGGCGGACCCGGCCTGCGCGCGGACCGTGCGGGGGAGCCAGCGGCAGCACCGCCGTGGCGAGGAGCGGCGGCCCGGACGGTTCGGGCGCGGGCGTCTGCTCCACCACGAACACCTGGCGCTCGTCCGCGACCCGCCACAGCTCGGGGCGGGCCGCGTCGATCAGGCGGTGGTCGGCAAGGAGCCACTGCTCGTCGAAGGGTGCGGCAAGCACCCGTACCGGCTCCGGGCAGGGGCCCGACTCGCGGACCAGCCGGCCGGTGCCGCCGGACCGGCCCGGCAGCCCCGGGACCGCGGAGGTGAGGGTGCGGGAGCGGGTCGGGACGAACAGGGCCTCGCGGTCCGGGCCCTCCGCCTTCGTCAACGCGTCCCAGCGGGCCCTGAGGGACGCCGCGTCGGGCGCCGCCGGCCACGCCCGGCCCAGCCGGGGCGGTGCGACGGACCACGGCATGAGGTCCGCCAGGAGCGGAGCGTCGTCGTGCGTCACGCTGGGCATCGTACGGCCTCGTCAGTGGGCGTCGAGGGTGACCGTGAAGGAGAAGCGGTCGCCGCGGTAGTGGATGACCGCGACGTCCAGGACGCGGCCCGCCTCGTCGTAGGTGACGCCCGTGTAGTGCAGGATCGGGCTGAGCAGGGGGATCTGGAGCAGGCGGGCGGTCTCCGGGTCCGCGAGGCGTGCCTCGACGGTGTCGGTGATCCGGCCGATGGCCACGCCGACGGCGTCCCGGAGCACCTTGGTCATCGGCCAGCGCAGCAGGTCCTCCCGGCCGATGCGTTCGGCCAGCTCGGGACGGACGTAGTTGCGGGCGTGGTTGGTCGGTTCGCCCGTCCGCTCGTCGCCGCGCAGCCGGTGGTAGGTGGCCACCTCCGTCAAGTCGGGGAAGTAGTCCGAGAGTTCACCCGACAGGGGGGTGCTGCCCTGGTCCAGCAGCTCGGTCGTCATACCGGACTGCTGGGCCACGATCGCGTCCACCGAGCCGAGCAGCCGCACGGGCGTGCCCCGTCGCGCACTCGGCTCGATGAAGGTGCCGCGCCGCCGGTGCCGGCTGATCAGCCCCTCGTCCTCCAGCTCCTTCAGCGCCTGCCGCATGGTCAGCACGCTCACCCCGTAGTGCCCGGCCAACTGCTCCTCGGTGGGCAGGCGCAGCGGATCGTGGGGCGACCGGCCCAGTATCGAGGCGCGCAGGGACTGCGAGACCTGATACCAGAGAGGCAGCTTGCGGTTCAGGACGATCGAGTCCGGGGCGAAGGAGGTCACGACGCTATCCGTACCCGGCCCGGCGCGTTCAGCGCAACGGACCGAAGTGCCGGTGGAGGCCCGACCACACGTCGTCGTACCCCTGCTGGAGATGGTCCGCCCCGGCCGCCTGCGCGGTCGTCAGGATCGGCCACCGCGTCTCGAACATGAAGGCAAGCCCGTCGTCGACCTTCTGCGGCACCAGCTCGGCGGCGCTCGCCCGGTCGAAGGTCTCCCGGTCGGGGCCGTGCGCGGACATCATCGGGTGCAGGGAGCCGCCACCGGGCACGAAGCCCCCCTCTCCGGCCGTCTTGGCGTCGTACGCGCCCTCGATGAGGCCCATGTACTCGCTCATCACGTTCCGGTGGAAGTACGGCGGCCGGAAGGTGTCCTCGCCCACCAGCCAGCGCGGCGCGAACACCACGAAGTCCACACCGGCCAGCCCCGGGGTGTCCGACGGCGAGGTCAGCACGGTGAAGATCGACGGGTCCGGGTGGTCGTACGAGATCGAGCCGATGACGTTGAACCGGCGCAGATCGTAGACGTACGGCGTGTAGGTGCCGTGCCAGGCGACCACGTCCAGCGGTGAGTGGTCGTAGGTGGCCGTCCAGAGGTTCCCGCAGAACTTGTTCACCACCTCCACCGGCCCCTCCGCGTCCTCGAACGCCGCCACCGGCGCCCGGAAGTCGCGCGGGTTCGCGAGGCCGTTGGCGCCGATCGGGCCGAGGTCCGGCAGCCGGAAGGCGGCGCCGTAGTTCTCGCAGACGTAGCCGCGGGCGGTGGCGTCGAGGAGCTCGACCCGGAAGCGGACCCCGCGCGGGACCAGGGCGACCTCGCCGGGCTCCGCGTGGAGGAGACCGAACTCGGTGCGCAGGAGCAGGCCGCCGCGCTCCGGCACGATCAGCAGCTCGCCGTCGGCGTCGCTGAAGACCCGCTCCATGGAGGACGTGGCGTGGTACAGGTGCACGGCCATGCCGGAGCGCTGGGCCGCGTCGCCGTTCCCACCGAGCGTCCACAGGCCGGCGAGGAAGTCCGTGCCGGCCGGGGGCTCCGGCAGGGGGTTCCAGCGCAGCCGGTTGGGGTCGGGGACCGTCTCGGTGAAGGGGGCCGTGCGCAGTGTGCCGTTGTCCGCGCGGGTGAAGGCCGGGTGCGCGGCCGACGGGCGGACGCGGTAGAGCCAGGAGCGGCGGTTGTGCGCCCGCGGCTCGGTGAAGGCGGTCCCGCTGAGCTGCTCCGCGTACAGGCCGAGCGGGGCGCGCTGGGGCGAGTTGCGGCCCTGGGGCAGCGCGCCCGGGACCGCCTCCGAGGCGTGCTCGTTGCCGAAACCGGAGAGGTACTCCAGCCCTTCGGCCGTCTTCCTCGCGTCCCCGCTCATGATCGCTCCCTCGCGCTCCTGATTCCTATGCATCACCGTAGGATTCGGGCCGGGCGGGCGCAAGAGGGTCGTGGCCGGGGAGCGGCAAGCCGCGGTGTCTCGTGTCGCCCCATCGGGTGCCGTCGGGTCGCGGCGGAGAACCGGACCCGGGGTGGCTCCGTCTTGTCGGTGCGGTGCTCTACGCTCCCGGCAGGGCCCGGACGTGCGGATGTTCGTCGTCCGCCGCGTTCGACCGCTGAGGGGGGAGTGGCGGTACCGGCCGTACCTGTATCCGGAAGCTCATCGGACCTCGGCGGAAAGGCATCATGAAGCCCGTGTCCCAGGCGGCCTCCTTGCGCCGCGCACCCGTGCAGCGGCGCAGTGCCGAACGACTGACCAGGATCCTCGACGCCTGCGCCGAACTCCTCGACGAGGTGGGCTACGACGCGCTGAGCACCCGTGCCGTGGCGCTGCGCGCCGGTGTGCCCATCGGCTCCGTCTACCGCTTCTTCGGCAACAAGCGCGCGATGGCCGACGCGCTCGCCGAACGCAACCTCGCCCGCTTCACCGAACGCGTCGGACGCCGGCTGGAGGGCGCGGACGGCGGCCGGGACTGGCGCACCGCCATGGACGCCGTCCTCGACGAGTACCTCGACATGAAGCGCCACGCCCCCGGCTTCGCTCTCATCGACTTCGGCAACCAGATCCCCGTCGGCGGCAGCCGGCAGGAACCCAACACCCGTGTCGCCGACCGCCTCTCGGAGCTGCTCTCCGACTACATCGGCCGCACCCCCGACGAGGACCTCCGGCGCACCTTCCTCATCGCCGTCGAGACCGCCGACACCCTCGTCCATCTCTCCTTCCGGGTCTCCCCCGAGGGCGACCCGCGGATCATCGAGGAGACGCGGCAGCTGCTGCGGGCCTATCTCGCGCGCGTCCTGGACTGACCCGGTCCGACCCGGCCCCGCTCGCCCCTCCCGCTGATGCATACCGGTCGGTATGCTCGGCTGCGGCGCCGCGCCCCCGTGGGCGCGGCGCCCGTCCGAGCGTCATCGCCGTCGCCCTCCGGGAGGGACCCGTGTCCACCACCCCCGACTCCCGCACCGCCCTGCGGATCTGCCCGCTCTGCGAGGCCACCTGCGGGCTCACCCTCACCATCGAGGGCACCCGGGTCACCCGGGCCCGCGGCGACCGGGACGACGTGTTCAGCAAGGGGTTCATCTGCCCGAAGGGCGCCTCCTTCGGCGCGGCCGACGGCGACCCCGACCGGCTGCGCACCCCCCTGGTCCGCGAGGACGGGGAACTGCGGGAGGCCACCTGGTCGGAGGCCTTCGACGCCGTCGCCGCCGGACTGCGACCGGTCGTCGAGGCGCACGGCCCGCACGCCGTCGGCGTCGTCCTCGGCAACCCCAACGTGCACACCATGGCCGGCGCCCTCTACCCGCCCGTCCTCCTCGCCGGGCTCGGCACCCGCAGCCTGTTCACCGCCTCCACGGTCGACCAGATGCCCAAGCACGTCTCCAGCGGACTGCTGTACGGCGACGCCCACGCCATCCCCGTACCGGACCTCGACCGCACCGACCACCTGCTGCTCCTCGGCGCCAACCCGCTGGAGTCCAACGGCAGCCTGTGCACCGCCCCCGACTTCCCCGGCAGGCTCAAGGCGCTCAAGGCCCGCGGCGGCACCCTCACCGTCGTCGACCCGCGACGGACGCGCACCGCCAAGCTCGCCGACCGGCACGTGGCGATCCGCCCCGGCACGGACGCGCTGCTCCTCGCTGCGATGGCCCAGGTCCTGTTCGAGGAGGACCTCGTCGACCTCGGCGACCTCGCACCCGTCGTCCTGGGCGTCGAGGAACTCGCCGAGGCCGTCCGGGAGTTCACCCCCGAGGCCGTCGCCGGGGCCTGCGACGTGGAGGCCGGCACGATCCGGGCGATGGCCCGCGACCTCGCCGCCGCGCCCACCGCCGCCGTCTACGGCCGCATCGGCAGCTGCACCGTCCCGCACGGCACTCTCGCCAGCTGGCTGGTCGACGTCCTCACCATCCTCACCGGCAACCTCGACCGGCCCGGCGGCGCCCTCTTCCCCCACTCCGCCACGGACAGGACACCCCGGCCCGCCGGACCCGGCCGCGGTTTCGCCCTCGGCCGGTGGCGCAGCCGGGTGAGCGGTCACCCCGAGGCCAAGGGCGAACTGCCGCTGTCCGCGCTCGCCGAGGAGATCGACACCGCCACCCCCGAAGGCAGCCCCGTCCGCGCCCTCGTCGTCGTCGCCGCCAACCCCGTGCTCTCCGCGCCCGACGGCGACCGCCTCGACAAGGCCCTCGACTCGCTCGACTTCATGGTCAGCGTCGACCCCTATCTCAACGAGACCGCCCGCCACGCCGACGTGGTCCTGCCGCCGCCCCCGCCCTCGCAGGCCCCGCACTTCGACTTCGCCTTCAACGCGTTCGCCGTCCGCAACCAGGTCCGCTACAACCGCGCCGCCGTGCCCCTGGAGGACGGCCGCATGGCGGAGACCGAGATCCTCGCGCGCCTGACCCTCGCCGCCACCGGCATGCACGGCGCGGACCGCTCCGCCGTCGACGACCTGGTCGTCCGGCAGACCCTCGGCAAGGCCGTCAAGGAGACCCACTCGCCCGTCCACGGCCGGGACCCCGAGGAACTGTCCGCCCTGCTCACCGGTGAGAGCGGCCCCGAACGGCGGCTCGACATGATGCTGCGCCTCGGCCCGTACGGCGACGGCTTCGGCGCCCGCCCCGACGGCCTGAACCTGGAGCGGCTGCTCGCCCACCCGCACGGCATCGACCTCGGGCCCCTCCGGCCCCGGCTGCCCCAGCCGCTCAAGACGGTCAGCGGCAGCATCGAACTGCTGCCGGGCCCGATCGCCGGCGACCTGCCGAGGCTCCGCGCGGCCCTCGGGGAGCGCCCGGACGGCCTCGTCCTCATCGGCAGGCGCCATCTGCGGTCCAACAACAGCTGGCTCCACAACGTCCCCGCCCTCACCGGCGGCACCAACCGCTGCACCCTGCACATCCACCCCGAGGACGCCGCACGCCTCGACATCGCCGACGGGGACGCCGTACGGATCAAGGGCGCCGGGGGAGAGGTCACCGCCCCCGCCGAGGTCACCGACGGCGTACGCCGGGGCGTGGTGAGCCTTCCGCACGGCTGGGGACACGACCGGCCGGGCACCCGGATGAGCCACGCCGCGCTCGACCCCGGCGTCAACGTCAACCAGCTCCTCGACGGCTCGCTCCTTGATCCCCTGTCGGGCAACGCGGTCCTCAACGGGGTGCCCGTGGAGCTGGTGCGAGCAGGTGCAGCGCTGTGACCTGGAGTTTTGCTCTTATTGCTCGCATGTCAACGTCTTGTTAACGCTTGTGGAGCCGCCCTAACGTCGTCGCACCGCCGGTGCCCTGGTGGGAGTTCAAGGGCGAACGTTAGGTAGCCACATGTTGACCATCCTCGGCTTCGCCATGATCGCGACCTTCCTGGTCCTGATCATGATGAAGAAGATGTCGCCGATCGCGGCGCTCGTGCTGATCCCCGCTCTCTTCTGCGTCTTCGTAGGGAAGGGAGCCAAGCTCGGCGACTACGTCATCGAGGGGGTGGGCAACCTCGCGCCCACCGCCGCGATGCTCATGTTCGCCATCGTGTACTTCGGCCTCATGATCGACGTCGGTCTCTTCGACCCGATCGTCCGAGGCATCCTGAAGTTCTGCAAGGCCGACCCGCTGCGCATCGTCATCGGCACGGCCCTGCTCGCCGCGATCGTCTCGCTCGACGGCGACGGCTCGACCACCTTCATGATCACCGTCTCTGCGATGTACCCGCTGTACAAGCGCCTGAAGATGAGCCTGGTCGTGATGACGGGTGTCGCCGCGACCGCCAACGGCGTGATGAACACGCTGCCCTGGGGCGGTCCGACCGCCCGCGCCGCCACCGCGCTCAAGCTCGACGCGGGCGACATCTTCGTCCCGATGATCCCGGCGCTCGCCGTCGGCCTCCTCTTCGTCTTCGTCCTCGCCTACTTCCTCGGTCTGCGCGAGCGCAAGCGCCTCGGTGTACTGAGCCTCGACGAGGTCCTGGAACAGGAGAAGATCGTCAAGGACGAGGAGAAGGAGCAGTCCGAGGAGACCGTGCTCGTCGGCGCGGGCGCCGTCGCCGCCGGCTCCGGTGACGACAAGGTCCGCACGGCGAAGACCACCGGCGGCGCCGGATCCGGCACCGACGCCGACCCCGAGGACGACGACGTCGACGACGTCCGCCTCCAGGGCCTCGACCCCGACCGCCCGACGCTGCGTCCCAAGCTGTACTGGTTCAACGCGCTGCTGACGGTCACGCTGCTCACCGCCATGATCATGGAGTGGCTGCCGATCCCGGTGCTGTTCCTCCTCGGCGCCGCGCTCGCCCTGACGGTCAACTTCCCCCACATCCCCGACCAGAAGGCCCGGCTCGCCGCCCACGCCGACAACGTCCTCAACGTCTCCGGCATGGTCTTCGCCGCCGCCGTCTTCACCGGCGTCCTCCAGGGCACCGGCATGGTCGACTCCATGGCCAAGTGGATCGTCGACGGCATCCCCGAGGGCATGGGCCCGCACATGGCCCTCGTCACCGGCTTCCTGAGCCTGCCGCTCACGTACTTCATGTCCAACGACGGCTTCTACTTCGGCGTCCTGCCGGTCCTCGCCGAGGCCGGTGCCGCGCACGGCGTCTCGCCCCTGGAGATCGCCCGCGCCTCCCTCGTCGGCCAGCCGCTGCACATGTCCAGCCCGCTCGTGCCCGCCGTCTACGTCCTCGTGGGCATGGCGAAGGTCGAGTTCGGCGACCACACCAGGTTCGTCGTGAAGTGGGCGGCGCTCACCTCGCTGGTGGTCCTGGGCGCCGGGATCCTGATGGGCATCATCTGAGCCGACGGGCACCGTCGACCGAGTCGAGGAGGATCGTCACGTGGGGCCCGGCAGGAACCGCGGCTGGCTGCTTCGTCTCGTCATCGCCTTCAGCTTCGCGCAGGGGGCGGTGTCGATGGCGCGGCCCGCCGTCTCCTACCGGGCCCTCGCGCTGGGCGCAGACGAGCGGGCCATCGGTGTGATCGCGGGGGTCTACGCCCTGCTCCCGCTGTTCGCCGCGGTCCCGCTCGGCCGCAGGACCGACCGGGGGCGCTGCGCGCCGCTGCTGCCCGTCGGCGTCGTCCTCATCGCCGGGGGCTGCGCGCTGAGCGGTCTGGCGGACTCCCTGGTGGCGATGGCCGTCTGGAGCGGGGTGATGGGCCTCGGCCACCTCTCCTTCGTCATCGGCGCCCAGTCGCTGGTCGCCCGGCAGTCCGCGCCGCACGAACACGACCGCAACTTCGGCCACTTCACCATCGGCGCCTCCCTCGGCCAACTGATCGGCCCCGTCGCCGCGGGCGCCCTCATCGGCGGCCCGGACATGGCGCGGACGAGTGCCCTGGCGCTGGTGGTGGCGGGCGCGGGGGCGGCGGTCGCGTTCACCTCGCTGTGGCGCATCGAGCGGCCCGTGGACCCAGAGTCCCGTACCGAGCGGGGCGAACGGGTCCCCGTGCACCGCATCCTGCGCACCAGGGGGGTGCCCGGCGGCATCCTCATCAGCCTCGCGGTGCTGTCGGCGACCGACATCCTCACCGCCTACCTCCCGGTCGTCGGGGAGGACCGCGGGATCGCGCCGTCCGTCATCGGCCTCCTGCTGAGCCTGCGGGCCGCCGCGACCATCGCCTGCCGTCTGGTGATGACGCCCATGCTGCGGTGGCTCGGCCGGACCGCCCTGCTCACCGTGACGTGTGTGCTCGGTGCCGTGCTGTGCGCGGGGATCGCGGTGCCGGTGCCCGTGTGGGCGCTGGCCCTGATGCTCGCCGCGCTCGGTTTCTGCCTCGGGGTCGGGCAGCCGCTGTCCATGACGACGGTCGTCCACGCCGCCCCGGACGACGCCCGCTCCACCGCCCTCGCGCTCCGGCTCACGGGCAACCGGCTCGGACAGGTCGCGGCCCCCGCCGCCGCGGGTCTGGTCGCCGGTGTCGCGGGGGTGGCCGCGCCGTTCGTGATGCTCGGCGCGCTGCTGCTGGTGTCGTCGGGGATCGCCCTGCGTTCCCCGGTCGCAGCGGCACCGGAGGGCGGTGGGAAGAAGGGTTCCGCAGGGCGGCGCGGTTCCCGGATCGGGGCGGTATTGAGCCGGAAGAGGGATCTCTGACGGCGTGTGAGGCGCGGCTCCCGCCGCCGCCCCCGTGATGTGACAGAGAGTCAGGTGAAAGCGTGATTTGTATGACAATCACCTGACTCGGAGGTCGTGCATGTCCACCTCGTCCCGCCCCCGCCGCGCCGGAGCACGCGCGAGTGCCGCCGTCCTCGCGACGCTCGCCGCCACGGGAGCCACCATGATCTCGGCACCGGCCGCCGTCGCGGCGCCGGGCGACCCCGACGTCAAGATCCACCGGGTGGGCCTCCCGTTCAGCAGCCAGCGCAGCCAGCCGAACGTCTGCGACTTCTACCTGGCCGCGTTCAACTTCCGTGCGGGACAGAGCATCGCCTGGACCATCGACAAGCTGCCGCCCGCCGCGGTCCCCGCCCCCGTCGCCGAGGGCGCCATCGTGCTCGGCGTCGACGGCACCGGTCACACCCCGCCGGTGACACCCGAGGGAGCCGTCCGGTTCCAGGAGGGCGACTACCGGCTGACCTGGCGGATCGTCGGTGAGACGGCCGCGCCCAAGTTCAAGGACTTCAACGTCGACTGCCCCGTCGCCCCCAACGGCGGCCCCCCGGCCGGCGGCGGCGGTCTCGCCATGACGCAGGACTTCTCTCCGGTCGCCGGGGCCGCCGCGGTGGGTGTCGCCGCGGTCGGCGGGGTCGCCTATCTGCGACTGCGCCGCCGTCGCGCCGATGGCGCCGCGTAGACGCGCCCCGCGGCCCTGGCACCGGACGCGCGCCTACCGCCTCACACGGACGATCGTGCTGACCGTCGTGCTGGTGGTGAGCGTCGCGAACTGGGCGAAGGACGAGGAGCGGGGCGGCCCCCACGAGGCCGACCTCGCCGGGGCCCGGCAGGGGGCGCGCGATGCGGGGACATCGCGCACCCCGGCGCCCCGCCACTCCCCATCCCCACGGCTCACGCGCTCGCCCGCGGCGCGCCCCGGGACGGCGCCCCCGCCCCGCACACCACCGGACGCGACCGCGGCGCCCGGGGCCGCGTCGGCGGCGGAGGGAGCGGCGGCCTCCGGGCCGACGGGTGGGACGGGCGGGGCGGGTGGGTCCGGTCGGCCCGGCGGACCCGGCGCGTTCTCCGGTGTGCCGGGGGCGCCCGGACCGCCTTCGCCAGGGGCGGCTTCCGGAGGGGGGCGCGTCGCCGGGCGTGCGGGGCCCGCGGGATCTGCGGGGTCCGCCCCCGCCGAGAGCTCCGGCCCGGCGGCCGGCCGGCCGGCACGTCCCGGCCCCACCGGGCCCGCCCGCCCCACCGCCGAGCGGCCGGCGAAGCCGCGTGGGCCCGCGGGGCCCCGTACGCTCCCGCCCTCGCCGGCGAAGACCGTCAGCGTCCCCTCCCTGGGCATCAGGGCCCCGGTCATGGAACTCCGCCTCGACCGTGAGGGACGGCTGCCCGCGCCGCCGGACGACCGGCCGAAGCTCGTCGGCTGGTACGCGGAGGGCCCCGCACCCGGCGGTCCCGGCACGGCGGTCGTGGTCGGCCATCGCGACACCCGGACGGGTCCCGCCGTGTTCGCCGCGCTGGACATGGTCCAACGCGGTCGTGTCGTCGAGGTCCGGCGCGCCGACGGCCGTACCGCCGTCTACACGGTGGACGCCGTGAAGACGTACGAGAAGGCCCACTTCCCCAACGAGCTGGTCTACGGCACCCGGAACCGTCCCGAGCTGCGCCTGATCACCTGCGGCGGGGCGTACGACCGGAGGAAGGGCTACACGAGCAACGTCGTCGTCTTCGCCCACCTGACCGGCGTCCGGGGCGTCGCGGGGAGGGGGTGACCGGGGCGACGCGGCAGGGAGGGGAGGGCCGGGGACGGTGCGGAGCCGGCCAGCGGAGCCGCCGGCTGTGGACGGGGAAGCGGCACCCCGCGGCAGGGAGCGAACCAGCGCGCGGGGAGCGGGAGCCGGCTCATCGGTCGCTCCGGGGGCGTATCGGCGCACGCGCCGCCCGGCCCCGGCGCGGCCGTCGCCCCGGAGCAGGGGATTCCGTTAGAGGTGTGGGGCATGACCTCGCACCCCGCCGCCCCCCGGCGCGCTGCCGTCCCCCGGCGCCCCGCCCTCGCCCGGCACCTCACCCGCAGCCGCGTCGCTCTCGCGGCGGCCGCCTGTCTGCTCGCCGCGGGAGCCCCGACGGCGTACGCCACCCTCGCCGCCGACGTCTCCTCCGGTCCCGCCCTCGCCCCCGGCCGCGGTGCCCCGTACATCGAGACCCGGCTGCTCTTCGGCACGGAGCGGCCGGACGGCGAAGCGGCCGTCACCGACGAGGAGTTCATGGCCTTCGCCGACCTGGAGGTCACCCCCGGCTTCCCGGCGGGGCTCACCGTGCAGCAGGGGCGCGGGCAGTGGCGGGACGCGCGCGGCGTCATCGAGACGGAGCGGTCGTACGAGCTGACGCTGCTGTACCCGGTGTCGGCCGCCGTCGCGAGCGACCGCAGGATCGAGGAGATCCGCGTCGACCACCGGAGGGCCTTCGGCCAGGAGGCGGTGGCGAGGGTGGACGACCGTACGCGCGTCGACTTCTGAGGAGGCTCCCTCCGGGGCCCTTGCGGTCACCGGCCCGCCTCGCGCCGGGGCGTCGGCCCGCGGACGGGGCGGTCGTCACAGCCCTCCGCTCTGGTGCCGGAAAACTATCAGAGCTAGTTTTTGGTGCGGACCACTCGGCGGCGCGGCGGAAGGCACCACGATGAAGGCACACGACGGCATGTACATCGGCGGCGCCTGGCGGCCCCCCGCCGGCACCGACACGATCGAGGTGGTCGACCCGGTCGACGAGCGGGTGATCGGCCGGGTCCCGGCCGGCACCGCCGCCGACATCGACGCCGCCGTACACGCCGCACGGGCGGCCCTGCCGGGCTGGGCCGCCACACCGCCCGCGGAGCGCGGCGCGGTGATCGGCGCGCTGCGGGACGTGCTCGCCGCGCGCCGGGAGGAGATCGCCGAGACGGTGACGGCGGAGCTGGGCACGCCGCTGCCGTTCTCCCGGAAGGTGCACGCCGACCTGCCGATCACGGTCGCGGGCTCGTACGCCGAACTGGCCGCGACGCACACCTTCGAGGAGCGGGTCGGCAACTCGACCGTGCTCCACGAGCGCATCGGCGTCGTCGGCGCGATCACCCCCTGGAACTACCCGCTCCACCAGATCGTCGCCAAGGTCGCCCCGGCTCTCGCGGCGGGCTGCACGGTCGTCCTGAAGCCCGCCGAGGACACCCCGCTCGTCGCCCAGCTGTTCGCGGAGGCCGTGCACGAGGCGGGGGTGCCCGCAGGGGTGTTCAACCTGGTCACCGGTCTCGGCGTGGTCGCCGGACAGGCGCTCGCCGCGCACGACGGTGTCGACATGGTGTCCTTCACCGGCTCGACCGCGGTCGGCCGCGGCATCGGCGCCACCGCCGGCGCGGCGATCAAGAGGGTGGCGCTCGAACTCGGCGGCAAGTCGGCCAACGTCGTCCTCCCGAGCGCCGACCTCACCAAGGCGGTCACCGTGGGCGTCGCCAACGTCATGTCCAACTCGGGCCAGACGTGCAGCGCCTGGACCCGGATGCTGGTGCACGCCTCCCACTACGACGAGGCGGTCGAGCTGGCCGCGGCCACTGCCGCGAAGTACGCCGAGCGCCTCGGCCCGCTGGTCAACGCCAGGCAGCGGGACCGGGTACGCGGATACATCGAGAAGGGCATCGCCGAGGGCGCCCGGTTGGTCGCGGGCGGCCCCGAATCGCCGCGGGAGAAGGGCTACTTCGTGAGCCCCACCGTCCTGGCCGACGTCACCCCCGGGATGACCGTCGCGCAGGAGGAGATCTTCGGCCCGGTGCTGTCCGTCCTGCGGTACGAGGACGAGGAGGACGCGCTGCGCATCGCCAACGGCACGGTGTACGGGCTCGCCGGTGCCGTCTGGGCCGCCGACGAGGCCGAGGCGGTCGCCTTCGCCCGCCGCATGGACACCGGCCAGGTCGACATCAACGGCGGCCGCTTCAACCCGCGGGCGCCGTTCGGCGGTTACAAGCAGTCGGGGGTGGGCCGTGAACTGGGCGCCCACGGCCTGGCCGAGTACCTCCAGACCAAGTCCCTCCAGTTCTAGGGCGTGTTGTGAAAGTCCCGTCTGCCCTGGACCGCCGTTCCCTGCGCCGCCCCTCCCAGCCGCCCCTGCCCGTTGCCGCCGCCGTCGCCTCTGCCGTAGGAGAGTCGTTCCGTCATGACCGTTCGAGCCGCCGTACTGCCCGCCGTCGGGGCGCCGTTGGAGATCGCCGGGATCGAGCTGCCGGAGCCCGGGCCCGGCCAGGTCAGGGTGCGGCTCGCCGCCGCCGGGGTCTGTCACTCCGACCTGTCGCTGTCCGACGGGACGATGCGGGTGCCGGTGCCCGCCGTGCTGGGCCACGAGGGCGCGGGGACGGTGCTGGCCGTGGGGGAGGGGGTCACCCATGTCGCGCCCGGCGCCGGAGTGGTCCTCAACTGGGCCCCCTCCTGCGGGAGGTGCCACGCCTGCTCGCTCGGCGAGGTGTGGCTGTGCGCGAACGCGCTGTCCGGTGTGGGCGACGTGTACGCCCGGCGCGCCGATGACGGCTCCGACCTCCACCCCGGCCTGAACGTTGCCGCGTTCGCGCAGGAGACGGTGGTGGCCGCCGGGTGCGTGCTCCCCGCCCCGGACGGCGTCCCACTCACCGACGCGGCGCTCCTCGGCTGCGCCGTCCTGACCGGGTACGGGGCGGTGCACCACTCGGCGCGGGTGCGGGAGGGTGAGACCGTCGCGGTGTTCGGCGTGGGCGGGGTGGGGCTCGCGGCGCTCCAGGCGGCGCGGATCGCGGGCGCGTCACGCATCGTGGCGGTGGACGTCTCCCCGGCGAAGGAGGAACTGGCGCGGACGGCCGGGGCCACGGAGTTCGTCGTCGCCTCCGCGGACACCGCCCGCGAGATCCGGGCGCTGACCGGGAAGCAGGGCGTGGACGTCGCCGTGGAGTGCGTCGGACGCGCGGTCACGATCCGTACGGCCTGGGAGTCCACGCGGCGGGGCGGGCGCACGACGGTCGTGGGCATCGGCGGCAAGGAGCAGCAGGTCACCTTCAACGCGCTGGAGATCTTCCACTGGGGGCGCACGCTGTCCGGCTGCGTGTACGGCAACTCCGATCCGGCGCGGGACCTGCCGGTCCTCGCCGACCACGTCCGGGCCGGCCGTCTCGACCTCGGCGCGCTGGTCACGGACCGCATCTCGTTGGACGACATCCCGGCGGCCTTCGACGCCATGCGCGCGGGCAGGGGCGGCCGGGCGGTGGTGACGTTCTGACCCTGACCCGCACACGTATCCGCAGATGAGGAGCGCCGGGCGCGGCCGCAGGGCGCTTTCCCGGGGGCGCGGGCACTGCGCGAGCGCTCGCGCCGCACCCGCGCCCGCCGACGAACCCCCACCCCCTCGGCCGCCCGGCCCCCAGAACCCACCCCTGCACACCCGCTGACCGACATACCGCCCGGTCAACGCGTTCCCAGGAGCGTCCCCGCACCCACCGGAGTGTGCACGCATGGACACCGCTCCCTCTCCCCGTCCCCAGCAGCCCGACCCCCGCCACCGCCGCAAGGTCGCCACGGCCGCGGCCCTCGCCTAGGCGGTCGAGTGGTACGACTGCTTCGTCTTCGGCATCGCCGCGGCCCTCGTCCCCGGCGATCTCTACTTCCCCGCCGGCAGCTCCTCCGCGGGCGTCCTCGCCACGTTCGCCACCTTCGCCGTCGGCTTCCTCGCCCGCCCCCTCGGCGGCATCGTCGCCGGTCACCTCGGCGACAAGCGCGGCCGCAAGCCGATGCTGGTCCTGGCCCTCACCCTGATGGGCCTCGCCACCACCGGCATCGGCCGCCTCCCCACGTACGAGACGATCGGGATCGCCGCTCCTGATGGTGCTGCTCCTGGAGGCCACCGGCACGTCGATGGCGGTGTCGGCGTACATCATCGCGCTCTCGGTGGTGGCGCTCCTGTCGATCAGGGTGCTCGCCCGCCCGGCGGGCGAGCGTACCGAACCGGCGCCACGGGAGGAGCCGGCGGAACAGGTCGGTTAGCCGGGGCGCCGGCCGTGTGACGAACCGCTCCGCGAACGGCCCGTCGGACGGCCCCGCGAACGGCCCGTCCAACGGCCTGTCGGACCGCCTCCCGCGCGGCCGGGCGGTTCCCCCGCCGCCCCGTCAGGCGGTCTGATCGCGCTCGGGCCGTGGCTCCGCAACCGTGTCCGGGGCCACGGCCACCGCCACGCCCGCCGCCGCGTCCGGGGCGCCCGCCGCTGCCCGCGGCCGGGACCGTGACACCGCCACACCCGCCAGGCACAGCCCGCCACCGGCCAGGGTGAGCGGCCCCGGTACCTCGCCGAGCGCCAGCCATGACATGAGGACGACCAGCGCGGGCACGGCGTACGTGGTGGCGCCCATCCGGCTCGCGGTCGTACGGGACAGGGCGTACGCCCACGTCGTGAACGCCAGCGCGGTCGGGAAGACGCCCAGGTAGACCATGTTGAGCGTCGCGGAGAGCGGGGCGTCGGCCGCGTCCCGCACCAGTTGCCCGGCGAACGGCAGGCACAGCACCGCGCCGACGAGACAGCCGAAGGTGGTCACCTGCAGGGCGCTCGCCGAGCCCAGCGGGGGCTTCTGCGCGACCACGCCGCCCGCGTACGCCACCGCCGCGAGCACGCACAGCACGACGCCCAGCACCGACGCGCCGCCCTCGCCGGACATCGACAGACCGACGGCGACGGCGCCCGCGAACGACACCGCCATGCCCGCGAGCAGCCGGGGAGGCATGGGATCGCCCAGCAGCCGGGCGCCGAGCAGGGCGATCAGGAGGGGGCCGATGTTGACCACCAGCGCCGCCGTACCCGCGTCGACCTGCTGCTCGCCCCAGTTCAGGGCGACCATGTAGAACCCGAACCAGAGCGCCCCGGACACCGCGATCCCCCGCCAGGCGGTCCGCGGCGGCAGGCCCTCCCGGCGCACCGCCCAGATCAGCCCGAGCGCCACCGCTCCCGACGCGAGCCGGCCCAGCGCCAGCGCCCCCGGCGAGTACGCCTGCCCGGCGCTGCGGATGGACACGAAGGCCGACGCCCACAGCACGACGGTCACCAGGGCGGCACCGCCGGCGAGCAGCTCGGCACGACGGGCGGGACGGACCCGGGAGTTCTCAGCCATGCCCCGACCCTAGGCGGGCGCCCCCACAGAGGGCTCGCGATTTTCGGACACGGGGATCCCGGCCTCGGGCACCCTTCCCGCTGCCAGGGCGTGTTTCGAAAGTCCCGTCTGCCCGGCGGCGTCCGGCACGCTCGCTCGTCGCGTTGTCGGGGTCGCCCCGATGCCACCAGTGCCGGGGCGACCCTCCGCGGTGCGATCGCACGCACCGGACGCCGCCGGGCCTGCCCTTCGGGCAGACGACGCTCCTTTCGGATCCAGCCCTAGGACCCCGGCCGCACGACCCGCTCGTACTGCGCCGCCAGCCCCTCCAGCAGCGCGTTCAGGCCCGTTTCGAACGCCCGCTCGTCCACCTTCTCCTGCTGCTCGGCCAGCAGATGCGCCTGACCGAGATGCGGGTAGTCCGCCGGGTCGTACGCACTCTCGTCGTCCACGAACCCCCCGGCGAACGACCCGAGGGCGGACCCCATGATGAAGTACCGCATCAGCGCCCCGATGGACGTGGCCTGCGCCGCCGGCCACCCCGCGTCGACCATGGCGCCGAAGACCGCGTCCGCGACCCGCAGCCCGGCGGGCCGCCGTCCGGGCCCCCGCGCGAGGACGGGCACGATGTTCGGATGGTCGCGCAGGGCGCTCCGGTAGGAGAGCGCCCAGTCGTGCAGCGCGGTGCGCCAGTCGCGTCCGTCCTCGAACATCGACAGGTCGACCTGGGCGCTCACCGAGTCCGCCACCGCCTCCAGGATCTGGTCCTTGGTGCGGAAGTGGTTGTACAGCGACGGCCCGCTCACTCCCAGCTCGGCCGCGAGCCGCCGGGTGGAGAGGGCGGCCAGCCCCTCCGCGTCGACCAGGTGCCGTGCCGTCTCCACGATGCGGTCGGTGCTCAGCAAGGGCTTGCGCGGTCGGGCCATGGCGCACATAGTAGGGGTGCGTCATTAAACTAGCAGTGATAATTAAAGGAGGGGTGAGCCGTCGTGAACCTGGAGCTCAGCGAGGAGCAGACCGCCGTCCGCCGACTCGCCCGGGACTTCGTGGAGCGCGAGATCGCCCCGCACGTCGTGGAGTGGGACCGCGCCGAGAGCGTCGACCGTTCGCTCGTGAAGAAGCTCGGCGAGGTCGGCTTCCTGGGGCTCACCGTCGACGAGGAGTACGGCGGCTGTGGCGGCGACCACCTCGCGTACTGCCTGGTCACCGAGGAACTGGGCCGCGGCGACTCCTCCGTGCGCGGCATCGTCTCCGTCTCCCTCGGCCTGGTCGCCAAGACGATCGCGGCCTGGGGGAGCGACGAGCAGAAACGGCGCTGGCTGCCGGGGCTGACGTCCGGCGAGTACGTCGGCTGCTTCGGCCTGACCGAGCCCGGCACCGGCTCCGACGCCGGCAACCTCGCCACCCGCGCGGTCCGCGACGGCGACGACTTCGTCCTCGACGGCACCAAGATGTTCATCACCAACGGCACCTGGGCCGATGTCGTCCTCCTCTTCGCCCGCTCCACCGACGCCCCCGGCCATCAGGGCGTCACCGCGTTCCTCGTCCCCGCCGACACCCCCGGTCTCACCCGCCGCACCGTCCACGGCAAGCTGGGCCTGCGTGGCCAGGCCACCGCCGAACTGGTCCTGGAGGGCGTCCGCGTCCCCGCCGCCGCGATACTCGGCCCGGAGGGCAAGGGGTTCACCGTCGCCATGTCGGCGCTCGCCAAGGGGCGGATGTCGGTCGCCGCGGGCTGCGTCGGCATCGCCCAGGCCGCCCTGGACGCGGCCGTCCGGTACGCGGGTGAGCGCGAGCAGTTCGGCCGGCCGATCGCCCACCACCAGCTCGTCCAGGAACTCCTCAGCGACATCGCGGTCGACGTGGACGCCGCCCGGCTGCTGACCTGGCGCGTCGCCGACCTCGTCGACCGGGGCCTGCCCTTCGCCACCGAGGCGAGCAAGGCCAAGCTCTTCGCCTCCGAGGCCGCCGTCCGCGCCGCGAACAACGCCCTCCAGGTTTTCGGCGGCTACGGCTACATCGACGAGTACCCGGTCGGCAAACTCCTGCGCGACGCCCGCGTGATGACCCTGTATGAGGGCACCAGCCAGATACAGAAGCTCCTCATCGGGCGGGCGCTGACCGGGGTGTCCGCGTTCTGAGTACCGGGAGCGGTCCCCGACTGAGTATCCGCGCGGATGTGGCGCGCCCCACATCCGCCGACCCTGGTCCCCATGAGTGAGACACCGGTCAAGCAGCAGAACACGGCCGCCTTCTACGGGCAGGCCGTCGCGTCGTTCGCCGTCGCCATGGCGGCCACCGGCATCGGCATCTACCAACTGGACGCCGACGTCTGGGTCCGCGCCTTCCTCGCCATCGCGGTCCTGTACCTCGTGACCTCGGCCTTCACCCTCGCCAAGGTGATCCGCGACCGGCAGGAGGCCGGGCAGATCGTCAGCCGGGTCGACCAGGCCAGGCTGGAGAAGCTCCTCGCCGAGCACGACCCCTTCGAGAAGCTCTGACGCCCTTTCCCGCCGTGTGCGAGGCGCGCCCGGCCCCGCGCCCCCGCCCGGCGGCGTACCCCGCGCCCCCACTCACGCACCCCGCTGAGCGGGCACTCTAAGCGCTCGCTCACCCTCGGCGGTATGGTGGTGCCCGGCCATGGGAAGGGGCGAACGATCGATGAGTACGGCGGAGGAGACGGCGGGCGGCGAGCCGCAGCCGTGGGGCGAGGTCAGCCCGGACGCGGCCCGGCGGCTGCTGGTGGCCGCCGTGGAGGCCTTCGCCGAGCGCGGGTACCACGCCACGACGACCCGTGACATCGCGGGCCGCGCCGGCATGAGCCCGGCCGCGCTCTACATCCACTACAAGACCAAGGAAGAGCTGCTCCACCGGATCAGCCGCATCGGCCACGAGAAGGCCCTCGACGTACTGCGCAGCGCCGCCGACTCCGAGGGGACCCCGGCCGACCGCCTCGCGGAGGCCGTGCGCTCCTTCGTCCGCTGGCACGCCGGGCAGCACACCGTCGCCCGTGTCGTGCAGTACGAACTCGACGCGCTCGGGCCCGACGCCCGCGCCGAGATCGTCGCCCTGCGCCGCCAGAACGACGCGGCCGTCCGCGGCATCATCGAGGACGGAGTCGCCGCAGGCGACTTCGACGTGCCCGACGTCAAGGGCACCACGGTGGCCGTGCTCTCCCTGTGCATCGACGTGGCCCGCTGGTTCAACGTCAACGGCCCGCGCACCCCCGACGAGGTGGGCGCCCTCTACGCCGACCTCGTGCTGCGCATGGTGGGCGCCACCCAGTAGGCGTGCGGGCCGGCGCGCCCGTACCCGCACCCCCGTACCCCTACCCCCGTACGTCCGCGCGTCCGGCGCGTTCTGGTCTTGCGCTCCTGCGGTCTTGCGGTCCTGCTGCCAAGGCCCGATGGCCGCACGGCATGGTTCGGGAGAGTCTTCGAAACATTCGAAGATGGTGGACGGGCTTTTGATCTTCACATTCCGGGGTCTCGCGGGGCATGTTTCTTCATGGTGGCGCAAACGGCAGCTGAACAGGCAGAAGGCCGCTTCTTCGGTCCGCTTTCCCCGGCGAATGTTTCGGGATCATTGCCGAAACCATTGACAGTTGACAGGGTCAGCTCAACACTCCCCGTGACAGTGCCCCACGAGAGGGAGGAAGCACGCCAGATGAACGACGCACCCGCACCCGTGCCCGGCACCCCCAGCCGCAGGCTGTTCCTCGGCGGCGTCGGCGCCACCGCGCTGGCCGCCGCGACCACGCTCGCTCTGCCCGGCTCCGCCCACGCCGACACGGTCGTCACCAGCAACCAGACCGGAACGAACAGCGGTTTCTACTACTCGTTCTGGACCGACGCCCCGGGCAGCGTCTCCATGACGCTCGCCAGTGGCGGCACCTACCGCACCTCCTGGCGCAACACCGGCAACTTCGTCTGCGGCAAGGGCTGGAGCAACGGATCCCGCCGGACGGTGACCTACTCCGGCAGCTTCAGTCCGTCGGGCAACGCCTACCTCTGCCTCTACGGCTGGACCTCGAACCCGCTGGTCGAGTACTACATCGTCGACAACTGGGGCAACTACCGGCCCACGGGGACCTACCGCGGCACGGTCAACAGCGACGGCGGCACGTACGACATCTACCGGACCACGCGGTACAACGCCCCGTCCGTCGAGGGCACCCGCACCTTCGACCAGTACTGGAGCGTCCGCCAGCAGAGGCGGACCGGCGGCAGCATCACCACCGGCAACCACTTCGACGCCTGGGGCCGCGCCGGCATGCCCCTGGGCAGCTTCCGCTACTACATGATCATGGCGACCGAGGGCTACCAGAGCAGCGGCAGCTCCAGCATCACGGTCGGCGGTTGACGATGACCGTTCCCTTCCAGGCACCTTCGTCGGCACGTCCCCCGGCGCGGCCCTCCTCCCGGCGCCGTTCCCTGCGCTCCCTGGTGGCGCTCCCGGCCGCCGTCGTGATGGCCGCCGTGGGCGCCCTCACCGCCGGCACCGTCACGCCCGCAGGGGCCGCCGGGGCCGCCGCCTGCAACGGGTACGTCGGGCTCACCTTCGACGACGGCCCGACCGGCAACACCCCGGCCCTGCTCAACGCGCTGCGCCAGAACGGGCTGCGGGCCACGATGTTCAACACGGGCCAGAACGCGGCGGCCAACCCGGGCCAGGTCCGCGCCCAGGTCGCCGCCGGGATGTGGGTGGCCAACCACAGCTACTCCCACCCGTATCTGACCCGGCTCTCCACGGCGCAGATCGACTCGGAGATCGTCCGTGCCCAGCAGGCCATCGCGAACGCGGGCGGCGGCACCCCGCAGTTGTTCCGGCCGCCGTACGGGGACACCAACGCGACGGTGAAGTCCGTCGCGGCCCAGCGAGGGCTGACCGAGATCCTGTGGAACGTCGACTCGCAGGACTGGAACAACGCGAGCGCGGACGCGATCGTGCAGTCCGTCGGCCGGCTCACCAACGGGCAGGTCATCCTCATGCACGACGGGCCCGCGAACACGCGGGCGGCGATCCCGCGCATCGCGCAGACGCTCGCCGCCCGCGGGCTGTGCGCCGGGCGGATCTCGCCGCAGACCGGACGCGCCGTGGCCCCCTGAGGCCCCGTAGCGGGGTCACGCCCCGGCGGGCGAAGCCCGCCGGGGCTCACCGCGGCACCCGTGGCGCGGCGGTTCCTCATCTCCGCCGCGCCACACCACCGGTTCGGCCGGGCCCCGTCACCGGCCCGGTCGGTACTCGGTGGGGCCCCGTCGCCGGCTCAGAAGTAGTAGCGCGACACGGACTCCGCCACGCACACCGGCTTGTCCCCGCCCTCGCGCTCCACGACCACCGCGGCGGTCACCTGTACGCCGCCGCCGGCCTCCGTGACCTGCTGGAGGGTCGCCGTGGCCCGCAGTCGGGACCCCACGGGGACGGTTGCCGGGAACCGGACCTTGTTGGTGCCGTAGTTGACGCCCATCTTCACGTTGTCGACCTTGAGCACCTGGGGCACGAGCAGCGGAAGCAGGGACAGGGTCAGATAGCCGTGGGCGATGGTCGTCCCGAAGGGGCCCGCGGCCGCCTTCTCCGGGTCGACGTGGATCCACTGGTGGTCGCCGGTGGCCTCCGCGAACAGGTCGATCCGCTTCTGGTCGACCTCCAGCCAGTCGCTGTACCCCAACTGCTCGCCGACCGCCGCCCTCAGCTCCTCGGCGGACGTGAAGATCCTCGGCTCTGCCATGTCCCTGCCTCCCGCATCCCGGATGCCACCGCATCCGCGTCAACCCTGCCCCATGTGGCTAAGCAACTGCTTAGCATGGTCGGGTGGGCGAGTCCTGTCAACGCGCGGCGACACCGCCCGGGTGGGTAGGCTCGGAGGGGTGCCCCAGATTCCTGAGAAGATCCACGAGTTGACCGTCGGCCAGCTGTCCGCCCGTAGCGGTGCCGCCGTCTCGGCCCTGCACTTCTACGAGTCCAAGGGGCTGATCCGCAGCCGCCGCACCACGGGCAACCAGCGCCGCTACAGCCGTGACACCCTGCGCCGCGTCGCCTTCATCCGGGCCGCGCAACGGGTCGGCATCCCGCTCGCCACGATCCGTGAGGCGCTCGCCGAACTCCCCGAGGAGCGCACACCCACCCGGGAGGACTGGGCGCATCTGTCCGAGGCCTGGCGCTCCGAGCTCGACGAGCGGATCAAGCAGCTCAGCCGGCTCCGCGACCACCTCGCCGACTGCATCGGCTGCGGCTGCCTGTCCCTGGCCACCTGTGTGCTGTCCAACCCCGACGACGCCTTCGGCGAACGGCGGACCGGCTCCCGGCTCATGGTCGAGCACCGGACCACCCCACCGGCCGAGTAGCGCTCAACGCCCCCTGGCAGCCCGTGGCGACCCCCGGCATCCGGTCGACGGCGTACGGGCCCTCGTGCAGCTCTGGTGCGAGGGGCGGTTCGCCGTCGGGCAGGTCGGTCGGCCCCGCGGTGTCCAGCCGGCGCACCCGGCCGCCGATCTCCGCGGAGACGTCGTCGTGGACCAGACGGCCGGGACCGGCGCGGGTTCAGCGCCTCCGCGGTGACGCGCGGCGTCGACCTCCGGAACCCCTGGGGCGCTCAGCTCGGTTTCATCGGCCCCAACTGGCCTTACGGGGAAGGGGGCGAGCGACGTAATTTGGCACTGGTGAGGTCACGCGCCCCGGAGCGCCGGGCCCGGTACGAAGAGGAACGCCGATGAGCGTCGTCATATGTTCGCTGAAGTGGGAGAGTGCGCGCTCGGGGGCCCAGCGGGTCAGCTACGACCCGGACGGCTACCACCTGGTGCGCTTCCCCTACGGCGAGTCGGAGGAGTCGTACGACCCGTGGGGGATGCACGACCCGGCCAACGGCGGTGACACCCCGTCGGAGTTCCCCGACCCGCGTTCCGGGCTGATCTGGCCCAGCCACGACGGCTGGGGGGTGCTCTCCGCGATGGTGTTCTGGGCGGCGGACCCGAAGACGCTGGAGTACCGGGCCCGCTTCGTGCGCGACCCGCTCGACATGACCGACAGGAGATACGACTCCACGGCCACCACCGACAGCGCGCTGACCCGGGGCGGACAGTTCCGCACCTACCTGTGGCAGATGTTCGTCAGCACGGGCACACCGGTCGGCCTGAAAGTCTCCGCGCGCGGGCCGGGGGACACCAGGCGCTCCACGTCGCTCACCCTCGCCGAGTTCAAGCTCGCCATCCACACGGACGTCCAGGAGCCGTAGCCGACGGCACCGGCCCGCAGAGGCCGCGATCCCCGGCGCGGGGCGCGGACGCGGTCGCCGACACGCCGTACCGGCACGGGGGTGCGGCATCCCCGGCGCACCCCCGCCGTGCTACGCCGACACCAGCATCCGTACGCGCCTGGTCCCGGCCAGGGCCTCGGGTGTCAGCACCGGTCGGGGCACCACGATTCCGCACTCCGTGCAGACCGGGCCCGCGGACGGTTCGTGGGCCAGGTCGTACCTCCAGACGAGGCGCTCGCCGTCGCACACCGGGCAGGTCGAGCCCGGTTCGCGCTCCAGCGCGGCGATCAGCCGGCGCAGCACCTCCGCGAGGGGTCCGTCGGGGTGGACCGTCGGGTCGTCGCACCAGGCGACACCGAACCCGCCCCAGGTCAGCCGGTGCCAGTCGTCGACACTGCCCGGCCTGCGCAGCCCGTCGTGCTTCTCCTTCTTGCGGCGCTGCGCGAACTGCACCTCGTAGTCGAGCCAGACGGAGCGGGCCTCCTCCAACTCGTCCAGTGCGGCCACGAGCCGCGCTGGATCGGGGTTGCGGTCCTCGGGACCGAACCCGGCCCGGGAGCACAAGTGGTCCCAGGTCGCCCGATGCCCATAAGGGGCGAACCTCTCCAGGCACTTGCGCAGCGAATAACGCCGCAGTGCCAGATCACACCGCGGATCGCGCACCTGTCTTGCCAGACTCCGGAAACCGGCCATCGCCCTGCACCTCCGTCACACCTGCACTTGTACTTCGGTCACTTCGGCGTCGTCCTCGGAACGTCGCGCGACGTCGCCGAATAGACGTATCGACACACGATTCGGCTCCATCCGATTTCCGATGACCTCCAAAAGCCGTCCACTGAGCCGTTCATGGACCGTTCCTGCCTGTGTCTGACTGCTGTCGACTTCTTCTTCCTGCTTACGACTCCTTTTGCGTACCTGTTCACGCTGTCCCTCGCCTGTGCGGTGGTGGACGGCTCCGAAAACATGACGCATGTTCACTTTCGAAGCGGGGGATACCGGCGGTAACATCCGGCCCCACCCCCCTTCGGGAGGAGCTGCCATGCCCTGGCACACCCCACGCACCTCACGCAACGCACCGGACAGAGTGAGAACTCCCCGTCGATTCCCGGAGTTCCTCAAGGCCGCCTCCGTATGTGCACTCGTTGCCGGTCTTCTGTCCCCTCTTTCCCCGGCTGCCCAGGCTGCGGCCGCCGACACCGGCACCACCCCGACCGCCGGCACCCGAGCCGCCGCGGCCGCCGCGAACGACTACTGCGGCGGCCAGTGCTCGGACATCCTGCCGCCGGGCCAGAACGGCAACGCCACCCTCGCCCAGATCCTCCTCAACCAGGCCTTCGGCAGCATGCCGGAGAACGCGAGCAACCAGCTCGGGCCCTACAACAACCTCGCCAAGGGGTACACCGGGCTCACCAACGCCACCATCAACACCTTCTTCAACGACGCCTCCTTCGGCGTCGCCTCCGACCAGGTCGCCTCCACCCTGAAGCCCGCCGGGCGCACCGACGTCACGATCGTCCGCGACAAGAAGACCGGTGTGCCGCACATCACGGGCACCACCCGCTACGGCACCGAGTTCGGCGCCGGGTACGCCGCCGCCCAGGACCGGCTGTGGCTGATGGACGTCTTCCGCCACGTGGGCCGCGGCAAGCTCACCCCGTTCGCCGGCGGTGCTCCCTCCAACCAGGGCCTTGAACAGGAGTTCTGGCGGCACGCGCCGTACACCGAGGCCGATCTGCAGGCCCAGATCGACAAGGCCGTCGCCTCCAACGGCGACCGCGGCCGCCAGGCCCTCGCCGACGTCAACGCCTACATCGACGGCATCAACGCCTACATCGACGCCTCCGACAGCGGCCGCTACTTCCCCGGCGAGTACGTCCTGACCGGCCACAAGGACTCCATCACCAACGCCGGCACCATCGAGAAGTTCAAGCCCACCGACCTGGTCGCCCTGGCCTCCGTCATCGGCGCCCTCTTCGGCTCGGGCGGCGGCGGCGAGGTCAACAACGCCCTCTCCCTGCTCGCCGCACAGGAGAAGTACGGCGTCACCGAGGGCACCAAGGTCTGGGAGTCCTTCCGCGAACGCAACGACCCCGAGGCCGCCCTGACCGTCCACGACGGCAGCTTCCCCTACGCCGTCAAGCCGGCCGACCCGCAGGGCATGGCGCTGCCCGACAACGGCGCCGTCACCGAGGAACCCCTGGTGTACGACCGCACCGGCAGCGCGGCCGGCGCCACCGCCAAGGGCGTCTCGTCCACGGCCACCGACAGCGCCCTCAGCTCCGCCCGGCGCGGCATGTCCAACGCGCTCGTCGTCGGCGGCAAGCACACCGCGAGCGGCAACCCCATCGCCGTGTTCGGCCCCCAGACCGGCTACTTCGCCCCGCAGTTGCTGATGCTGCAGGAGATCCAGGGCCCCGGACTCAGCGCCCGCGGCGCCTCCTTCGCCGGCCTGAGCATGTACGTCGAACTCGGCCGCGGCCAGGACTACGCCTGGAGCGCCACCACCTCGGGCCAGGACATCATCGACGCCTACGCCGTCGAGCTGTGCCAGGACGACGTCCACTACCTGTACCACGGCACCTGCACGCCGATGGAGAAGATCGAGCAGACCAACGCCTGGAAGCCCACCACCGCCGACTCCACGCCGGCCGGCTCGTACCGCATGCAGGTCTGGCGCACCAAGTACGGCCCCGTCACCCACCGCGCCACGGTCGGCGGCAAGAAGGTCGCCTACACCACACTGCGCTCCTCGTACATGAACGAGGCCGAGTCGATCATCGGCTTCCAGATGCTGAACGACCCGGACTACGTGAAGGGCCCCGAGACCTTCCAGAAGGCCGTCCAGAACATCAACTACACCTTCAACTGGTTCTACGCCGACTCCCGGCACACCGCGTACTACAACAGCGGCGACAACCCGGTGCGCGCCGCGGGCGTCGACGCCGAGTTCCCCGCGTGGGCGCGGGCCCCGTACGAGTGGCGGGGCTGGGACCCGGCCACCAACACCGCCGACTACACCCCGCCCTCCGAGCACCCCCACTCCATCGACCAGGACTACTACATCTCCTGGAACAACAAGCAGGCCAAGGACTACCCCTCCGCTCCCTGGGGCAACGGCTCGGTCCACCGCGGCAATCTGCTCGACGACCGGGTGAAGCGGCTCGTCGCGGCCGGCGGGGTCACCCGGGCCTCCCTCACCAAGGCCATGGCCGAGGCGGCCCTCGTCGACCTGCGCGCCGAGGACGTCCTCCCCGACCTGTTGAAGGTCGTCAACAGCAGCCCCGTCACCGACTCCGCCGCCGCGGCGGCCGTCGGCAAGCTGCAGAGCTGGGTCGCCTCCGGCTCGAAGCGCACGGAGACGTCCGCGGGTTCGAAGAAGTACGCCGACGCCGACGCGATCCGCATCCTGGACGCCTGGTGGCCGCTTCTGGTGAAGGCCGAGTTCGAACCCGGCCTCGGCACGAAGCTGTACGACGCGATGACCGTCAACCTCCCCGTCGACGAGGCCCCGTCGGCCGCGCACGGCCCGACCGGCTCCCACGCCGGCAGCTCCTTCCAGTACGGCTGGTGGAGCTACGTCGACAAGGACATGCGCGCGGTGCTCGGTGAGTCCGTCCAGGGTCCGCTCGGCCGCACGTACTGCGGCGACGGCAGCCTCAGCGCCTGCCGCACCCTCCTGATCGACACCCTCAAGGAGGCGGCCGGCAAGACCGCCGCCCAGGTCTACCCAGGCGACGAGTCCTGCTCGGCGGGCGACCAGTGGTGCGCCGACGCGATCATCCACCGCACCCTGGGAGGCATCAAGCACGGCAGGATCAGCTGGCAGAACCGGCCGACCTTCCAGCAGGTCGTGGAGTTCACCTCGCACCGGTGACCACCACCGGCGGCGAGTGACTCCCGTGCGGCGGCGGGCCGGTCAGACGACCTGGCCCGCCGCCAGCACGATCCGCGCCAGCTCCTGGTGACAGATGTCGCTGTGCGCGCCGGACGGCGCACCACCGCGCCGGACGACCGCCGACGCGTCGACGTTCACGCACCCGGACGTCGGCAGCCGTCCGGCGAGCGCGGCCGACAGCGGGAACGAGCGGGTGCCCGGCACCGCCCGGATCCCGCCGTAACCGAGCGCGCCCCACTTCGCGCCCAGCAGACCGTCCACGCTCAGGCCCCGCACCGTCCGCGCGTCGCCCGCCAGCCGGGACGCCAGCGGATAGATCGTCCCGAGCGCCGAGTCGTGCCGGGAGTGGCAGCACACCAGGGGGCCGTCGATCCGCTTCTGCTGCCCGTTCAGCACCCCGCTCGCCCGGGGGTCGTGCGGCAGCCGCGCCGCGAACGCGTAGTGGGAGAAAGCCGCCTGAAGGAGCGTCACCGACTTCACCGTCCGCACCCCGCGCGGCAGCCCCCGCAGGGCGAACGACACCAGGCGCGCGCCGAAGCTGTGCCCCACGAGATGGACCCGTACGTCGGGCGCCTCCTCCGCCAGCCGCCCGAGCAGCCGCCCCAGCCCGCGCTCCCCGACCGTCCCGGCCCGCCGCTTCATCGCGAAGTACGTGGCCTGGCGCAGCAGTTCACGGGCGCCGTCCCAGACCTGAGGTCCCGGAACGGCCGCACCGGTCATGACGCCGGGGGGACCGGCCGCGGACACGTCGGCGGGTGCTTCGGCCGCCGCTCCGGCCGCCTCGACCTCCGCCAGCGCCGCGGCGAACTCCGCGCACACCCCCGCCGTGTCCCCGCACAGCATCCCGGGCGTGTCCTCCGGCACCCCCTCGGCCAGCGTGTCCGCCGTGAACGCGCCCTGCGGCCCCTGCGGCGGCGCCTCCACCAGCAGCCGTACGAGCCTGCCGAACTCCTCCAACGAGGCGTCCTCGTCCGGCCGCAGCTCCAGCAGCCGTGCGATCCGCTCCACGAGTGCGGCCCGGCCCGGGAACACCTCCAGCAGCGCGTTCCTGGTGCGCTTGTCGAGCGCGGGACGCGCGGCGGCCAGCGCGGGCACCGGCGTGAAGTCCGGGATCGGCTCGTCGGAGAACCGCATCGAGGGCCACAGCACCCCGGCGTACCCGAGCCGCGCCGACGGGGCGAGCGCCGGGAACGGGGCGAAGAACCTGCTGTACAGGCCGGTGGCCCCGGACCGGTCGCTGTTCCAGCCGTGGGCGAAGACGACCAGGTCCGCCACCCCCCGCCGCACCACCCCGTCGAGCAGGCGGTCCCGCTGACCCGTGTCGACGTCACCGTCCGCGTCGAAGGTCACTTCCCAGTAAGGCGTCACACTCACGTCCGAAGCCGCCATGACGAGCCCCCTTCGACCCCGTTGGTGCGCTCAGGCGCATGGTCCTGCCAACGGCGGGGGATGGCCATACGTCACGTACGGCTCTTTCGCGCGGACGTCCCGGGTGTCGCGGAAGGCCTCGGCCTCGCGGACATCGCGAACGTCCCCGCGCGGGTCACCGGTAGAGCAGGTACTCCTCGCGCACCTTCCGGAACGCGGCGAGCTCCTCCTGCCAGCCGGCCACGACCTCGTCGGTGTCCGCCCCGGCGTCGATCATCGTGCGCACCCGCGTCGACCCGGTCAGCTTGTCGATCCACCGGTCCGGACGCCAGGCGAAGCCGCTCCACACCTTCTTCGCGGTGACGAGCAGACCGATCCCGGTGCGCACCGGGTCGTACGCCGTCCGGTCGTGGACGTGGATCTGCACGCCGCCGACGGTCTTCCCCTGGAACTTGGAGAACGTGGGCGTGAAGTACGCCTCCCTGAAGTGGGCGCCCGGCAGCCCCAGGTCGTTCGCCGCGGCCGCCCACCGCCGGTCGACGCCCTCCGCGCCGAGCAGTTCGAACGGGCGGGTGGTGCCGCGCCCCTCGGAGAGGTTCGTCCCCTCGAACAGGCCGGTCCCCGCGTACACGAGCGCCGTGTCCGGGGTCGGCATGTTGGGGCTCGGCGGCACCCAGGGCAGCCCCGAGGAGTCGTAGAACCGCGACCGTCTCCACCCGGACATCAGGACGGTCTCCAGCGGTACGGGCTCCTCCAGGAACTCCCCGTTGAACAGCCGCGCCAGCTCCGCCACCGTCATGCCGTGCGCCTGCGAGATCGGCTGCCGCCCGACGAACGTCGCGAACTCCTTGTGCAGGACGGGTCCCTGCGCCGACCGCCCGGTCACCGGGTTGGGCCGGTCCAGGACGACGAACCGCTTGCCCGCGAGCCGGGCCGCCTCCATGCAGTCGTACAGCGTCCAGATGTAGGTGTAGAAGCGGGCGCCCACGTCCTGGATGTCGAAGACGACCGTGTCCACCCCGGAGGCGGTGAAGACGTCCGCCAGGGCTCGGCCGCTCTTCTGGTACGTGTCGAACACGGGCAGTCCCGTCGCCGGGTCGTCCTGGCGGCCCTCGGAACCGCCGGCCTGGGCCGTGCCCCGGAAACCGTGCTCGGGACCGAAGACCGCCGTGAGGTCCACGCGGTCGTCGGCGTGCATGACGTCGACGATGTGGCGGGCGTCGCGGGTCACGCCGGTGGGGTTGGTGACGACGCCGATCCGGCGGCCGTCGAGGAGCCGGTAGCCGTCGGCCGCCAGGCGCTCGAAGCCGGTGCGCGGCCGGGTGGAGGCCGTTTCCCCCGCGGCCGGCGGGCCGCCGGCCGGGGCGCAGGCGGTGCCGGCCGCGGCGGCGGTGGAGGCGGCGAGGAAGGTGCGGCGGGAGAGGCGCATGGGGGTGACCTCCGGGGCGCGGGTGGGGGAAGCGGCGTCCCTGCAAGCTAAGCGCTTCCGCGGCCGGTGTGCAGACCCCCCGTCCGGCACGGCCGCTCGGGCGTTTCCCCGCATACCCGGGCGGCGGCGTCCCGGCACCCCTTCCTCAGCACATACCGACCGGTTAGTCTGACGGCGGACGATGAGCCGTTCGTGGTCGTGAGCCTCGCGTAAGGAGATCCGGAGTGGGTGTCGTGCAGGGTGCGGGAGTGGTGGTCACGGGGGCCGGGAGCGGGATCGGCGCCGCGCTGGCCCGGCGGTTCGCGGCGGAGGGCGCCCGCGTCGTCGTGAACGACCTCGACGGGGACCGGGCCAGGGCCGTGGCCGACGAGATCGGCGGCATCGCCGTGCCCGGGGACGCGTCGGAGATCGTCGCCCCGGCGCGCGAGGCGCTCGGCGGCACGGTCGACGTGTACTGCGCCAACGCGGGCGTCGCCAGCGGCGGCACCGAAGCCGCCGACGACAAGGTCTGGGCGCTCGCCTGGGACGTGAACGTGATGGCGCACGTCCGCGCGGCCCACGCGCTGCTCCCGCAGTGGCTGGAGCGCGGCAGCGGCCGTTTCGTCTCCACCGTCTCGGCGGCCGGGCTGCTCACGATGATCGGCGCGGCGCCCTACAGCGTCACCAAGCACGGGGCGTACGCCTTCGCCGAGTGGCTGTCCCTCACCTACCGCCACCGGGGCCTCAAGGTGCACGCCATCTGCCCCCAGGGGGTGCGCACCGACATGCTGACGGCCTCCGGCAGCGCGGGCGACCTGGTGCTCGCGCCGACGGCGATCGAACCGGAGGACGTCGCCGACGCGCTCCTCGACGGCATCGAGAGCGACCGCTTCCTCATCCTGCCGCACCCCGAGGTGGCCGGCTTCTACCAGGCGCGCGCGACCGACCCGGAGCGCTGGCTGACGAACATGAACCACATCCAGCGGAAGTGGGAGGCCACGGGCTGACCCGTGCTCCACCTGCCCGGCGGGCCGGACGCGGGGAGTGGGATGATCTGCGACGGGATCGTCCCCTTCCGGCCCGCCCGGCCGGGAACCGTTCGACGGTCGAGGGACGACCTGTAGGCGACGACATGACTCCGAAAGGCAGGTGGCGGAAGTGCCCAGGACGACGGACGGAGACGGTACCCCCGTCCCGCAGCGGCTGCTGGCCGCCGCCACCCGGCTCTTCGCCGAGCGGGGCTACGACCGCACGTCCGTGCAGGAGATCGTGGAGGCGGCGGGCGTCACCAAGGGCGCGCTGTACCACTACTTCGGTTCCAAGGACGACCTGCTGCACGAGGTGTACGCGCGCGTGCTGCGCATCCAGCAGGAGCGGCTCGACGCGTTCGCGGGCGCCGACGCGCCGGTGGAGGAGCGCCTGCGGGGCGCCGCCGCCGACGTCGTCGTCACCACCATCGACAACCTCGACGACGCGATGATCTTCTTCCGCTCGATGCACCACCTGAGCCCCGAGAAGAACAAGCAGGTCCGCGCCGAGCGCCGCCGCTACCACGAGCGGTTCCGCGCGCTGATCGAGGAGGGGCAGGAGTCGGGCGTCTTCTCCCGGGCCACCCCCGCGGACCTGGTCGTCGACTACCACTTCGGCTCCGTCCACCACCTGTCCACGTGGTACCGCCCGGACGGCCCGATGACCCCGCAGGAGGTCGCCGACCACCTGGCCGACCTGCTGCTGCGAGCGCTGCGGCCGTAGGGGGCGGGGCGCCTACCGGGTCGGGGGTGCGGGGTCGTCGGCGGGTGCGTGTGGGTCGTGGTTTCTCGCGCCGTTCCCCGCGCCCCTGAAAAGCCACCGGGGCTGCGCCCCGCGCTTTTCAGGACGAAGGGCGGGCCGCAGGCCCGTCGCCTTCAGGGGCGCGGGGAACGGCGCGAACCACCCCCACGCACCCGCACCCGCGGACGACCCCGCACCCCCGAGACCCGATAGGCGCCCGGCAATCACCGGAGGTCACACGTACCGCTTCAGCTCCCGCCGTGCCAGCGACCGCTGGTGCACCTCGTCCGGCCCGTCCGCGATCATCAGTGTCCGCGCCCCCGCGTACAGCTCGGCCAGCGGGAAGTCCTGGCTGACACCGCCCGCCCCGTGCAGCTGGATCGCCCGGTCGATGATGTCGACGACGGTCCGCGGCGTCGCGATCTTGATCGCCTGGATCTCGGTGTGCGCCCCCCGGTTGCCGACCGTGTCCATCATCCACGCGGTCTTCAGCACCAGCAGCCGCAGCTGTTCCACGGCGACCCGCGCGTCCGCGATCCAGTTGTGCACCACGCCCTGCTGGGCCAGCGCCTTGCCGAACGCCTCGCGGGCCACCGCCCGGCGGCACATCAGCTCGATCGCCCGCTCGGCCATCCCGATGAGCCGCATGCAGTGGTGGATGCGGCCGGGGCCGAGCCGGGCCTGGGCGATGGCGAAGCCGCCGCCCTCCTCGCCGATCAGGTTCGACACCGGCACCCGCACCCGGTCGAAGACCACCTCGGCGTGGCCGCCGTGGTAGTGGTCCTCGTACCCGAAGACCCGCATGGCCCGCTTCACGGTGACGCCCGGGGTGTCGCGGGGCACCAGCACCATCGACTGCTGGCGGCGGATGTCGGCCCCGTCCGGGTCCGTCTTGCCCATCACGATGAAGATCCTGCAGTCGGGGTTCATCGCCCCGGAGATGTACCACTTGCGTCCGCTGATGACGTAGTCGTCGCCGTCCCGCTCGATGAGCGTGGTGATGTTGGTGGCGTCGGACGAGGCCACGTCCGGCTCGGTCATCGCGAAGGCGGACCGGATCTCACCGGCCAGCAGCGGCTCCAGCCACTGCTTCTTCTGCGCGTCGTCGCCGAACTGCGCCAGCACCTCCATGTTGCCGGTGTCCGGCGCCGCGCAGTTCAGCGCGGTCGGCGCCAGCTGCGGCGAACGCCCGGTGATCTCGGCGAGCGGCGCGTACTGCAGGTTGGTCAGGCCGGCCCCGTACGTGGAGTCCGGCAGGAAGAGGTTCCACAGGCCCTGCCTGCGGGCCTCGGCCTTCAGCTCCTCCACCACGGCCGGGGTGTCCCACGGCGACGACAGCTCGGCCCGCTGCTCCTCCGCGACGGCCTCGGCCGGGTACACGTACGCGTCCATGAAGGCGAGGAGCCTGGCACGCAGCTCCTCCGTACGGGCGTCGAATGCGAAGTCCATGGTGGATCAGCCCTCCTGGGAGCCGGAACCGGAGCCGGTACGAAGAGTCGTCAGGCCGTGTTCGATGAAGACGGGGACCAGGTCGCCGATGCGGTCGAAGCCGCGGCCGACCGTCTGGCCGAGGGTGTACCGGTAGTGGATGCCCTCCAGGATCACCGCGAGCTTGAACCACGCGAACGCCGTGTACCAGGCCACGGACGACACGTCCCGGCCGGAGCGCTCGGCGTAGCGGGCCACGATCTCCGCGGGGTCGGGGTGCCCGGCGGCCGTCGCGGTCGTCGAGACGGGGGAGTCGGGCAGCCCGATCGGCACGCTGTACATCACCAGCAGACCCAGATCGGTCAGCGGGTCGCCGAGCGTGGACATCTCCCAGTCGAGGATCGCCCTGATCCGGTCGTCCTCGCCGAGCAGGACGTTGTCCAGCCGGTAGTCGCCGTGGACGATCGCCGGGGCGGGGGAGTGCGGGAGCCGGCGGCCGAGCGCCGCGTGCAGTTCGTCGATGCCGGCCAGGTCGCGGTTGCGGGACGCGTCGAGCTGCTTGCCCCAGCGCCGCAGCTGCCGGTCCAGAAAGCCCTCCGGGCGCCCGAAGTCGGCGAGGCCCACCCCGGCGGGGTCCACCGCGTGCAGCTCCACGAGGGTGTCGACCAGGCCCAGCACGGCGGCCCGGGTGCGGTCGGCGCCGAGCGGCGCGAGCTGCTCGGCGGTGCGGTACGGGGTGCCCTCGACGAAGTCCATGACGTAGAAGGGCGCGCCGAGTACCTCCGCGTCCTCGCACAGCAGCACCGGACGCGGCACGGGGACGTCCGTCGGGTGCAGCGCGCTGATCACACGGTGCTCGCGCCGCATGTCGTGCGCGGTCGCGAGGACGTGGCCGAGCGGCGGACGCCGGACGACCCACCGGGTGACGCCGTCCGTGACCTCGTACGTCAGGTTCGACCGCCCGCCCTCGATCAGCCGGCCCGTGAGGGGACCGGCCACCAGTCCGGGCCGCTCCGCGTCGAGCAGGGCGCGGAGCCGGTCGGGGTCGAGACCTGGCGGGTCGTCTGGGCGCATCATTGCTCCTACACGCGGGGACAGGGTAACCAGACACATGATGCCGACCGGTCGGTATGTCGTCCAGTGGGTGAGGCGAAAGTGATCGGTGTCTCCACGGGATCCGGCCGCGCGAGCCGGATCCCGAAACCGGTGCCGCCACCCCGGGTGCGGGCCCCTTGGGCGCCCGCGAGCCGGCCGGGCGTCACGCGTGGCAGGTCATCATCTCCCCGCCGTTGACGGCCGCCATGTCCATGAACCCGGCGAACGGGTCCACGCCCTCGCCTTCGGGCAGCCCGTCCAGCTCGGCGTAGGCCCGGTGCAGGTTCGCCACCAGCCGCTCGCTCTCGGGGAGCGCGGCGAACTCGCCGAGATCCGTGGTCCGGGCCGCCTCCAGAGGGGTGAGCCCCGCCGCACGGGACCTCTCGGCGACCTCCGCCACGAACCGCGTGTACCGCTCGGCCCGGTCGAACGCCGACGGGTCCGTCACCGGCCCGTGCCCCGGTACGACGGTCTCGGCACCCAGCTCCCGCATCAGCGCCAGGGCCCGCAGCGAGCCGCTCAGCGACCCCATCAGGAAGAACGGCGTACCGCCCTCGAACACCAGGTCCCCGGCGAACAGGATCCTCCGGTGCGGCAGCCAGACCAGCGAGTCGCCGACCGTGTGCGAGACGCCGGGATGGATCACCTGCGCCTCGATGTCCCCGACGTGCACGGTCATCCGGTCGTCGTACGTCAGGTCCGCGCCCCGGACGCCGACGTCGCCGAAGTCGGTCTGCGGCCACAGCAGATGCAGGTGCTGCCCACTGGCCAGGGCCTCCCGGCGGCAGGCGGAGTGCGAGACGAGGGTGGCGGCCGGTGTGAAGAACCCGTTGCCGTAGGTGTGGTCGCCGTGGTGGTGGGTGTTGACCAGGAGGCGCGGAGCGGGGGCGCCGGTCGCGTCGAGCGCGGCGCCCAGCGCCCGGGTCCGGCGTTCCGTCGCGGCGGTGTCCACCAGCAGGGTGGTCGTCCCGTCGCTCACGAACCCGGAGTTGTTGAGACACCATCCGCCGTCCGGCTGCACATACGCGTACACGTCGCTCGCCAGCTCGACGGTGTACGGCTCCGCTGCGGTCATCGTGCTCCCCTTCATCCCCCCGAAAGGTCCAACTGGTGCTCAGAGCCTGCCAGTCGGCGACGACCCACCGGAATCCGGGGTACGGGGGGACATCGGGTGGCCGCTCGGGGCACCGCCCCGAGCGGCCACCCGGGCCCTCGCTGGTGCCGCGTCAGGCAACGTTCGCCCCGTCGCGACGCCCGGCACGCACTCTCGCCGCACCGGGCACAAGCCCGAGTACATCCCGTACGAGGACGTACGCCCGGCACGCCGGGAGCACGCACCGGACGCCGCTCCTTGAGGGGCGAACGTTGCCTGCCGCGGCACTAGTGGTCGTCCCAGTGCCCGTCGTGCGGCGCGTGGCGGTGGCCGTCGTGGACGTAGTCCACGTGGTCCCCGTGCGCGACCGCCGGGTGCCCGCATCCTTCGCCGTGCTCGTGGGGGTGCCCGGCGTGCTCCGTGTGACCGCTCGGCTCGCACTCGTCCCAGTGCCCGCCGTGCTCGCGGTGCAGATGCCCGTCGTGCGCGTAGTCGGTGTGGTCGCCGTGCGGCACGGCCGTGTGTCCGCATGCGGGGCCGTGGGCGTGGTCGTGGAGGGGGTGTTCCCGGTGCACGGTGGTCATGGTGCTGCTCACCTTCAGTGGTGCGGGGGTGACCGGACCAACGTAGGCACACAAGTCCCTGTTCTTCCTCCGCGAAACCTCATGCGCACCCCGAGCCTCGGCCACGGTTCACCCTCCCGCCGGGCAGTCCCGCGCTCAGAGCACCAGGGCCACACCGCACACCGCGAGGGCGACCGCGCACAGCACGGCCGTGACGGCCGCACGGGGCGCGAGAGCGACGGGCCGGGGGGCCGCCAGGGCGCCGATCCGGCGGTGGGCGAGCCCCAGGAGCCCCAGCCACACTCCCGTGCACAGGGCGGCCGCCACGATCCCGGACGGCGGGGCGCCGCCGTGCAGCGCGGACTTCACGGCGAGCACCGCGATCACCGCTCCGGTGAGGGTGGTACGCCGCCACGCCAGCCGGGTCCGCTCCGGCTGGAGCCCCGGATCGCGCTCGGCGGCCGCGCGGGGAGGGGTCACCCCTCCCACCCCAGCAGCACCAGGGCCACCATCGCGATCGCGACGACGGCGACGACGAGGCCCAGCGCGGCCGGGAAGCGGGACACCGGCAGATCCTCGCCGCGCCGCATCGCCCGTTCGCACCGCACCCAGTGGTTCACCGCCCGCAGCGCGCACAGCACCCCGGCACCGAGGAGGGCGAGCGCGAGTCCCACCCGCCACCCCCAGCGCAGGTCCGGCAGGAACTGGTCCACCGCGAACCCGCCGCCGATCAGTGCCAGCGCGGTGCGCAGCCACGCCAGGAACGTCCGCTCGTTGGCCAGCGAGAACCGGTAGTCCGGCGTCCCGCCCTCCTCGCGGATCTCCTCCGGCGCGAACCAGAGCCGGACGTTCCGCACGAATTCGATCACCCGAGGGACCCTACCCGTCGCCCCCGCCGGCCCCGGTCCCCGCCCCCGTGCCCCCGGACCGCCGCAGCCGCTCCCACGCGGCCAGCCCGTCCGGCACCCACTCCCACTCCCGCAGCCGCCGTTCGATCTCGGCCTCGGTCAGGAAGCCGTACCAGTCGACCTCCTCGGCCTGCGGGTCCACCGGCAGCTCGCACCGCACCTCGTACACGGCCGACCACCAGGACCGCCCGGCCCCGTCGTCGTACAGGAACGTGAACAGCGGCACCGGCCGGGGCAGGCCACGGACCCCCAGCTCCTCCTCGGCCTCGCGCAGCGCCGCCTCGTCGTAGGACTCGCCGGCGCCTACCACCCCGCCCACGAACATGTCGTACAGGGAGGGGAAGACCAGCTTGGTGGCCGTCCGGCGGTGGACGAAGATCCGTCCCTCGGCGTCCCGTGCCCGTACGAACACCGCCCGGTGCCGCATCCCGCGCGCGTACACCTCCCCGCGCGGGGCCTGTCCGATGACCTGGTCGTTCTCGTCCACGATGTCGAGGATCTCGTCGGCGGCGCTCATGTCCCCATCCAACCAGGCCGGCCCGCGCGCCGCGGGCGCCCGCCGGGACGCGCGGCCCCGGCGCGGTCAGCCCTGCTGGAACTCCCGCACCCGCGCGCTGCCGGAGTGGTTGCACGGCATCGCCGGATGCATCCCGAGCAGCACGACCCCGACGACGATGCCGACGAGCCCGGCCGCCTCCCAGGCCAGCGCCCCCGCGTCGGTACGGAGCCGGTCGCCGAGGAAGCCCACCCCGCACGCGATACCGGCGAGCGGCTGCGCGGCGGTGAGCGCGGGCAGCGACATCCGCAGCGGCGCCGCCTCGAAGGCGCTCTGCACCAGCAGCAGCCCCGTCACCCCGAGCATCAGCACCCCGTACGGTTCCCAGGTCGTGAACAGCCCGCCCCAGCCACCGTCGGCGAACAACTGCCCGCTGACCCGGGTGAGCGCGTCCTGGACGCCGTACAGCAGGCCCGCGGCCACCGCCAGCAGCACCGGCGCGGCGGCGAGGCGCAGCCGCTTCGCGTACGCCGTCAGCAGCAGCGCCGCCCCCACCATCACGCCGATGATCACCCACTGCCGCAACGCCCCGTCGGGAGCCGTGCCGCCCTGCGGCTGACCGGCCACGATGAACGCCGTCACCCCGCCCGCGAGCAGGACGAGGCCCGCCCAGCCCTGGCGGCCCAGCGACTGCCGGCTCCGGCGGCGGGACAGGGCGAGCGCGAAGAGCAGGTTGGTCGCGAGGAGAGGCTCCACCAGCGTCACCTCGCCCTGGCCCAGCGCGATCGCCCCGAGCGCCATCCCGCACACCATCAGCCCGATCCCGCCGAGCCAGCGGGGCACGCGGACCAGGTCGAGGAGCAGCCGGGGGGAGAGGAAGTCACCGATCGGCGCGTGCGCGGCGGCCTGCTGCTGGAGCACGAAGCCGAAGCCCAGACAGCAGGCGGCACACACGGACAGGAGGAGAACGAGAACCGACACGCGGAGTACCTAGGGTCGTCGGACGAGCCGCCGCGACCGTCCCGGGGGACGTGCCGCTCTGATTTCCGCACGAGGGCGATTCATGCCTCGACGGGCGACTCGGTATGTATTCGTACGACTGTAGCCGCCGGGCCGTGGGCTGTCCGTAAGGGGAGACACATCCGGACAGTTGACTAGGTCAGGTGTTCTGCCGAAGGATCAGACCCCAAGATGCTGACCGGCCAGTAACAAAGCGCCCGGCGGCGCCTGGCCCGCCACGCCCGCCCCCGCTTGACCGCGCCCGTTCCCGAGAGGACGTCCTCCATGTCGTACGACGCAGATGTGATCGTGATCGGGGCGGGCCTCGCCGGGCTCGCGGCGACCGCGGAGCTCGTCGACGCGGGTCGCAAGGTGATCCTCCTCGACCAGGAGCCGGAGCAGTCGATCGGCGGGCAGGCCCACTGGTCCTTCGGCGGTCTCTTCTTCGTCGACTCGCCCGAGCAGCGCCGTCTGCGGATCAAGGACAGCCACGCCCTCGCCCTCCAGGACTGGATGGGAACGGCCGGCTTCGACCGCGAGGAGGACCACTGGCCGCGCCGGTGGGCGCAGGCGTACGTCGACTTCGCGGCCGGCGAGAAACGCTCCTGGCTGCACGCGCAGGGCGTCCGCTTCTTCCCCGTCGTCGGCTGGGCCGAGCGCGGCGGCTACGACGCGAACGGGCACGGCAACTCCGTCCCCCGCTTCCACATCACCTGGGGCACCGGCCCCGGTCTCGTGGAGCCGTTCGAGCGCCGGGTCCGCGAGGGCGTGGCCCGGGGCCTGGTCCAGCTGAAGTTCCGCCACCGGGTCACCGGGCTCGGGCGCAGCGCCGGCGCCGTGGACACCGTGACCGGCGAGGTCCTCGAACCGTCCTCGATCGAGCGCGGGCAGCCCAGCTCCCGCACCGTCACCGGTGCCTTCGAGTTCAAGGCCCAGGCGGTGATCGTCACCTCCGGCGGCATCGGCGGCAACCACGACCTCGTCCGCGCCAACTGGCCGCGGCGCCTCGGCAGCCCTCCGGAGAAGATGATCTCCGGTGTGCCCGCGCACGTCGACGGCCGGATGCTCGGCATCGCCGAGGAGGCGGGCGCCCGCCTGATCAACCGCGACCGCATGTGGCACTACACCGAGGGCATCCAGAACTGGAACCCCATCTGGGACAACCACGGCATCCGCATCCTGCCCGGACCGTCGTCGCTGTGGCTGGACGCCCGTGGCAAGCGCCTGCCGGTGCCGCTGTTCCCCGGCTTCGACACCCTCGGCACGCTCGAACACATCATGAGCACCGGCTACGACTACACGTGGTTCGTGCTCGACCAGAAGATCATCGGCAAGGAGTTCGCGCTCTCCGGCTCCGAGCAGAACCCCGACCTCACCGGCAAGTCGATCAAGGACGTCTTCGTCCGGGCCCGTGCGGACGTGCCCGGTCCGGTCAAGGCGTTCATGGACCACGGCGTCGACTTCGTCGTGGAGAAGGACCTCGGCTCCCTGGTCCGCGGCATGAACGCGCTCACCAAGGACCCCCTCATCGACGAGGCGGAACTGCGCCGCGAGATCGTGGCCCGTGACCGGGAGATCGCCAACCCGTTCACCAAGGATCTCCAGGTCATGGCGATCCGCGGCGCCCGCAACTACCTCGGCGACAAGCTGATCCGCACCGCGGCCCCGCACCGCGTCCTCGACCCCAAGGCGGGCCCGCTGATCGCCGTCCGCCTCAACATCCTCACCCGCAAGACCCTCGGCGGCCTGGAGACGGACCTGTCGTCCCGCGTCCTCACCGAGGGCGGCGACCCCCTGGAGGGCGTGTACGCGGCGGGCGAGGCCGCCGGCTTCGGCGGCGGCGGTGTGCACGGCTACCGCTCCCTGGAGGGCACGTTCCTCGGCGGCTGCCTGTTCTCGGGCCGCACCGCGGGCCGCGCGGCGGCGAAGGCGACGGCCTGATCCCTCGGCGGATGTGACATCCCTCGGCGGATGTGACGGAATGCTGACGGACCCCCGCCGTCCCTGGCATCCAGGGACGGCGGATGGTCGAATCGGTGTGTGAACCCTGAACATCCCGAGGCGCGGGAAGCACCGACGGACCACCCGCAAGAACGCGAGAGCCACGGCGACCGGGACCGCGCCCACGGCCGGGACCGCGACCACGAACACGACCACGGCCGGGACCCGGAGCAGGGCAAGCCCGTCGGCCGGCGGATCTTCCTCGGCACCCTCGGCCTGGGCGCCCTCGGCGTGGTCTCCGCGCCCGTCCTCCAGCGCGGTCTGGAGGGGTTCCTCGGCGACGCCGCCCAGAAGGACCCCACGGGCCTGACCGGACTGCTCCCCAACGGCGGAGGCTTCCGCTACTACTCGGTGACCGCGTCCGTCCCCCGCAGGACCGCCCGGAACTACCGCCTCACCGTCGACGGCCTGGTCGACCGGCCGACCTCCTACACCCTCGCCGACCTGCGGGCCCTGCCCCAGACCCGGATGGTGAAGGACGTCCAGTGCGTGACCGGCTGGCGCGTCCCCGACACCCCGTTCGAGGGCGTACGGCTCTCCGTACTGCTCGACGCGGCCGGGGTGCGCTCCTCGGCCGGCGCGGTCCGGTTCACCTGCTTCGACGGTGCGTACAGCGAGAGCCTCACCCTGGCGCAGGCCCGCCGCGCGGACGTCCTCGTGGCGCTGCGCATGCAGGACGAGGACATCAGCCACAACCACGGCGGCCCCGTGCGTCTCTATGCCGCTCCGATGTACTTCTACAAGTCGGCCAAGTGGCTCTCCGGCATCGAGGTCACGGAGGACGTCGAGCCGGGCTACTGGGAGAAGCGCGGCTACGACATCGACGCCTGGGTCGGCCGGTCGAACGGGCGGGACGATGAACCGACGACCTGAGACACCGCCCGCCGGGACCGGGACCGGGGCCGGGACCAGGGAAGAGGCCGGGGCGGGCGCGTCCGCCCGCGTCCGGCGCTTCACGACCGCCGAACGCTGGATCCACCGCACCACGGCCGCCCTGATGGGGGTCTGCGTCGTGACGGCGGCCTGCCTCTACCTCCCCTCCCTCGCCGCGCTGGTGGGACGGCGGGCCCTCGTGGTGACCGTGCACCAGTGGGCGGGCCTGCTGCTGCCCCTGCCGGTCCTCGCCGGCCTGGCCTCCCGCGCGTTCCGCGCCGACCTGGGTCGGCTGAACCGCTGGGGGCCGCACGACCGGGTCTGGCTGCGCGCCGTCCGCCGCCGTACGCCGGGCCCGCGGCCCGCCGCCAAGTTCAACGCCGGCCAGAAGGTCTACGCCGCGTGGATCGCCGGCGCCACGCTCGTCATGCTCGCCACCGGTCTGATCATGTGGTTCACCCACCTCACCCCGCTGGCGTGGCGCACCAGCGCGACCTTCGTCCACGACTGGCTGGCCCTCACGGTCGGGATCGTCCTGGCCGGCCACATCGGCATGGCCCTCGGCGACCCGGAGGCCCGCCGGGGCCTGCGTACGGGCCTGGTCACCAAGGAGTGGGCTGACCGGGAGCACCCCCTGTGGCGGCCGTAGCGAGCCGGAACCGGTAGCCGGCCCCCGGCTCGCGCGACAAGAGCCCTTGCCGCGCAACGGGCGCCCGGCCGCGCAACAGACGCCCGGCCGGGCGCCCGCCTGGGCACTAGATCACCAGCGACAGCAGCAGCACCAGTGCCCCCGCCACCACCGAGATGATCGTCTCCATCACCGACCAGCTCTTGATGGTCTGGCCGACGGTCATCCCGAAGTACTCCTTGACCATCCAGAAGCCGGCGTCGTTGACATGGCTGAAGAACAGGGAGCCCGCGCCGATGGCGAGGACGAGCAGCGCCGTGTGGGTCGTCGACATGTCGGCGGCCAGCGGCGCCACGAGCCCGGCCGCCGAGATGGTCGCGACGGTGGCCGAGCCCGTCGCGAGCCGGATGCACACCGCGATCAGCCAGGCCAGCAGCAGCGCGGGGACGGACCAGTCCTCGGAGATCTCCAGGATCATCCGCCCGACCCCGGAGTCGATCAGCGTCTGCTTGAAGCCGCCGCCGGCGCCGACGATCAGCAGGATGCCCGCGATCGGCGCGAGGGACGTCTCCACGGTCGACGACAGCCGCTCCCTGGTGAACCCGGCCGCCCGCCCCAGCGTGAACATGCCCACGATCACCGACGCGAGCAGCGCGATCAGCGGCGAGCCGACGACGTCGAAGACCCGTTGCACCATCTGCTCGGGATCGTCGACCACGATGTCCACCAGGGCCTTGGCGAGCATGAGCACGACGGGCAGCAGCATCGTGGCGATGGTCGCCCCGAACCCGGGCCGCTTCTCCAGGTCCTCCGACGCCCGTGCCGGGATCATGCGCTCGGGCACCGGGACGTCGACCCAGCGCGCCGCGTACTTCGAGAACAGCGGCCCGGCGACGATCACGGTCGGCACGGCGACGAGGAGCCCCAGCGCCAGCGTGACGCCCAGATCGGCCTTGACGGCGTCGATCGCGACCAGCGGCCCGGGGTGCGGCGGGATCAAGCCGTGCATGACGGACAGGCCCGCGAGGGCGGGGACGCCGATCCGCATCAGTGAGTAGCCGCCGCGCCTGGCGACCATCAGCACCACCGGGATCAGCAGCACGATCCCGACCTCGAAGAACAGCGGCAGCCCGATCACCGAGGCGATCAGCACCATCGCCCACGGCATCGCGCGCCCGCCGGCCTTCGCGAGGATCGTGTCCACGATCTGGTCGGCGCCTCCGGAGTCGGCGAGCAGCTTGCCGAGGATCGCGCCCAGCGCGATGAGCACGCCCACACCGGCCACGGTCGTCCCGAGCCCGGTGGTGAAGCTGACGATCGCCTTGTCCAGCGGTGCCCCGGCGAACGCGCCGAGCGCGAGCGAACCGATGGTCAGGGCCAGGAAGGCGTGCACCTTCAACCTGGTGATGAGCAGCACGATGACGGCGATGCCCGCCAGGACGGCTATGCCCAGCTGCGCGTGGCCCGCCGAGGTGATCGGCTCGACGGTGTCCGCTGCCAGCATCTCGGCGCTGAGTCCGGTCACGGTGATTCCTTGAAGGGGTAAGGGGAGAGCAGAGGAAGGGGAGGCGAAGGCAGGAAAGGGGAGCGGAGGAAGCGGACAGTGGAGGGGGCGTGGGACCGGGGCGGCGGGTCACGACGCCGGGGCGAGCCCCCGCAGCGCGGCGACCGCCCGGTCGGTGATCTCTTCGGGGTCGCCCGAGACGTCGACCTCGACACCCGCCTCGTCCGCCCCCAGCGGTTGCAGCGTGGCGAACTGCGAGTCGAGCAGCGCGGTCGGCATGAAATGCCCCCGCCGGTGCGCCATGCGGTCCTCGACGAGCGCCCGGTCACCGGCGAGGTGCACGAAGACCAGGCCGGGCGCGGAGGACCGCAGCCGGTCCCGGTAGGCGCGCTTCAGCGCCGAGCAGCTGACCACCCCGCCGAGCCCGGCCCGGCCGCGCGCCCAGTCGCCGATCGCGTCCAGCCACGGCCACCGGTCCGCGTCGTCCAGCGGTGTCCCGGCCGACATCTTCGCGATGTTGGACTCGGGGTGGAAGTCGTCGCCCTCGGCGTACGGAACGCCGAGCCGGGTCGCGAGCAGGGGACCGATCGTCGTCTTGCCGGTCCCGGCCACGCCCATCACCACGACGACGGGAGGGGTACGCATCGCTACCTCGCTGTCCTCGTCGACTCTGGGACGTCATCGACGTCGACGACACTGAAGCTCATTACATAGGACTAATTCAAGCCCTCGCGGCAAATAAACCTGACTTTTTCTCCGCCCTGTCTTCCTCGTACCCTGATCCCCATGAGCACACCGGGCCGGGGGCTGCACGGCCGAGTACTGGACACGCTCGGCCCGGCGATCACGGCGGGTGAGTACCCGCCGGGCAGCGTCCTGCGCACCGACGAACTCGCTCAGCGGTTCGAGGTGTCGCGCTCCGTGATGCGGGAGGCGGTGCGGGTGCTGGAGTCGATGCACCTGGTCGAGTCCCGCCGCCGGGTGGGTGTGATCGTCCGTCCGGCCGCCGCCTGGAACGTCTACGACCCGCAGGTCATCCGCTGGCGTCTCGCGGGCGCCGACCGCCCCCGCCAGCTGCGTTCGCTGACCGTCCTGCGGTCGGCGGTCGAACCGGTCGCCGCGGGCCTGGCCGCGACCCACGCCACCGCCGAGCAGTGCGCCGCGCTCACCGAGTGCGCGATCGGCATGGTCGCCCACTCACGCGGCCACAGACTGGACGGCTACCTCCTCCACGACGTCGCCTTCCACCGGCTGATCCTCGACGCCTCCGGCAACGAGATGTTCGCCCGCCTCGGCGACGTCGTCGAGGAGGTCCTCGCGGGCCGTACCCACCACGAGGTCATGTTCCACGACCCGGACCCCGCCGCCGTCACCCTCCACGTCCGGGTCGCCGAGGCCATCCGTGAGGGCGACGCCGCCCGCGCCGAACACCTCACCCGCGAGATCACCGAGGGCGCACTGAAGGAACTCGACATCCTGGCCCCCAACGGCCGCCCGGCGACCACCGGTTGACCGGCACGGGCCGCCAGGGCCCCTTACGACGGACCCTGCTCCGGGAACTCCCCGTCCACGTACACCCACGCCCCGTCCACCCGCTCGAACCGGCTGCGTTCGTGCAGGGCGCCGCCGCGGAACGAGGCGCGGAAGGTGACCGTGCCGGTGGTGTGGAAGGCCGACCCCTCGCTCGTGCCGAGGATCTCCAGGCCGGTCCAGCGCAGGCCCGGATCGAAGTCGACGCGCCCCGGACGGGTGCGCGGATGCCAGGTCCGCAGGAGGTACGCCTCGTCCCGGACGACGAACGCGCTGTACCGGGACCGCATCAGCGCCTCGGCGGTCGGGGCCCCCGCCGGCCCGGCGTGGAAACGGCCGCAGCAGCCCTCGTACGTCCCCGGCAGACCGCACGGGCACGGGCCGCCCGCCCCCGACGGCACCCCGCCGGGCGCCGAGGACCTGGCGGCGGACCGGGACGAGGACTGCGAACGGGCCTTGGGGCTGCGACGCGACGACATGACCACCATTCTGCCCGCCCCGGCACCCGCCCCTACGCGGAGCCCGTGCTCGTGGGCGGGTACGGCGGCCGCGCCGGCACCGCACCACCCGCCGACGGCGCCCGCGGCAGCGGCGGCAGCGCCGGCTCGTGCAGCCACGCCGCGAACAGGTCGTCCAGCGGCCCGTCCGCGTACCGCCCGGCGTGCGCGGTGAACGACGCCGTCGTCACGGCACCCCCGCGGTGCACCGTCGCCCAGCCGCGCAGCATCCGGAAGAACGCCGCGTCACCGAGGGCGCACCGCACCGCGTGCACGGTCAGACCGCCACGCTCGTAGAGCCGGTCGTCGAACATCAGCTTGCGGCCCGGGTCCGCCAGCCGCAGATCCTGCGGGAGCGCCGCGAGCTTCCGGTGCGCGGCGGCGGCCGACTGCTCCGCCGTACGCCCGCCGGAGCGCTCCGACCACAGCCACTCCGCGTACTTGGCGAACCCCTCGTTCAGCCAGATGTGCCGCCAGTCCGCGATGGACACGCTGTTGCCGAACCACTGGTGGGCCAGCTCGTGCGCGACCAGCCGCTCCGAACCCCGCGCCCCGTCCACATGGTTGGCGCCGAACAGCGACAACCCCTGTGCCTCCACCGGGACGTCGAGCTCCTCCTCGGTCACCACCACCGCGTACTCACCGAACGGATACGGCCCGAAGAGCTCCTCGAACAGCTCCATCATGGCGGGCTGCCGCGCGAAGTCCCGTGAGAACTCGGTGAGCATGTGCGCCGGGATGTGCCCGTGCTGCGGCACCCCGCCCGGCCCCGGATCGCCCAGCAGCACCGTCTGGTACTTCCCGATCGACAGCCCCACGAGATAGCTCGACGTCGGCGCCGACTGCTCGTACACCCACGTCGTCGTCGACGCCTTCGTCGTCCGCGTCAGCAACCGGCCGCCCGCGACCACCTGGTACGCCGACGGCGTGGTGATCGAGATCTGGTACGACGCCTTGTCCGCCGGCCGGTCGTTGCACGGGTACCACGACGGAGCCCCCACCGGCTGGCTCGCCACCAGCGCCCCGTCCGCCAGCTCCTCCCAACCGAGCCCGCCCCACGGGCTGTTGACCGGCCTCGGATTGCCCGACCACTGCACCTCGACCGTGAACGCGGCCCCGGCCCGGACGGGCTTCGCGGGCCGGATGCGCAACCTGCCGCCCCGGTGCGTGTAGTGCGGCGCCCGCCCGTCGACGCGGACCCGCCCGATCTTGAAGTCGGCCAGGTTCAGCTGGAACTCGGTGAGCGCCGCGCGGCCCGCTATGGCGTTCAGCCGCGCGGTGCCGGACAGCCGGTTGGGCCCCGGCCGGTAGTCCACACCCAGCTCGTACCGGTGCACCCGGTAACGGGCGTCACCGTTCGCCGGGAAGTACGGGTCCGGACCCATCGCCTGCTGAACCGCCACTGCCGCTTCTGCTCCCCGCTCCGCTGTCGTACGACGTCCATCGTCCCCCGGCGTCGCGGACACGGCACTCAGGGCCGCCACACCTCGATCGGGTTGCCCAGCCACCGGGTGTCGTCCGGGACGGACTCCGCCGCCATGACCAGCGACGCCGGACCCAGCGTGGTACGGGCCCCGACCACACTGCCGGGCAGGACGATCCCGCCCGGGCCCAACGTGGCGCCCTCACGGAGTTCCACAGTATCCGTCCGCAAGATCCGGTCGTGGAAGAGGTGCGTCTGCAGCACGCATCCCCGGTTCACCGTGGCGCCGTCGCCGAGCGTCACCAGATCGGTCTCGGGCAGCCAGTAGCTCTCCACCCACACCCCCCTGCCGATCCGCGCCCCGAGCCCGCGCAGCCACACGTTCATCAGCGGCGTACCGGGCACCGACCCGGCCAGCCACGGCACGGCCACCACCTCCACGAAGGTGTCCGCCAGCTCGTTGCGCCACACGAACCCGCTCCACAGCGGATGCTCGCCACCGCGGTGCCGCCCCACCAGCAGCCACTTCGCCACCACCGACAGCGCGCACCCCACCGCGCCCGCGCCCAGCAGCACCGGCCCGCCGAGCAGCCACCCCCAGCCCCCCAGCGCGCTCAGCACCGCCACGGTCAGCAGCGCCAGCCCCGCCGAGCAGAACACCGGCACGATCCGGCACAGTTCCACCAGCGCCCGCGCCCACAGCAGCCGCGCCGCCGGCTCGTACGTCCGGCTCTGGTCACCGGCGGCCGCCGCCCGCGGCAGCTTCATCGGCGGCAGCCCCAGGTACGAGCTGCCCTTCTTCGCCTTCTTCGGTGTCGCCGACAGCACCCCGACCAGCCCGCCCTCCGGCACGGAACGCCCCGGCGCGGTCATCCCCGAGTTCCCGAGGAACGCCCGCCGCCCGATCTCCGCCCGCCCGATCCGCATCCAGCCGCCCCCCAGCTCGTACGGCGCCGTCAGCGTGTCGTCCGCGAGGAACGCCCCGTCGCCGACCGTCGTCAGACTCGGCAGCGCCAGCACCGTGGACACCTCCGCGCCCTTCCCGATCCGCATCCCGAGCAGCCGCAGCCACACCGGCGTCACCAGCCCGGCGTACAGCGGGAACAGCGTCTCCCGCGACCGGTCCATCAGCTGCGTCACCGTCCACGCCTGCCAGCCGACCCGGCTGTGCGTCGGATGCGTGCCCTCCCGCAGCCCCAGGCTCAGCACCCGCACGGCCACGAGCAGCAACAGCGCGTACGCCGCCCCGAACGCCAGCGTCGCGGGCACCAGACCCACCGCCGCGCCCCGCACGGCCCGTCCGAGCCCGGCCCCCGGCGCCACGAACAGCGCCAGGACCATCAGCGCGGCGACCCCGGCGAGCACCGGCAGCGCGGTCAGCCCGACACCGGTCGCCCCGTACGCGGCCCGCCAGACCGGGCCCCGCCGCGGACGCTCCTTCGGCCAGTTCCGCTTCGCCCTGCCCAGCTTGACCGCCGGGGCCCCGGCCCAGCGCTGCCCGGTGGGGATCTGCCCGGCCACCGCGGACCCCGGCGCCACCTCGGCCCGCTTGCCGACCCGCGCCCCCGGCAGCAGCATGCTCCGCGTCCCGACCACCGCGCCGGCGCCCACCTTCACGGCGCCGATCTCCAGCCGGTCCCCGTCCAGCCAGTACCCGGACAGGTCCACCTCCGACTCCACGGCCGCGCCCCGCCCGAGCTTCAGCAGCCCGGTCACCGGCGGCAGCGTGTGCAGATCGACCTCGGCGCCCACCTTGGCGCCCAGGGCCCGCGCGTACCGCTCCAGCCACACCCCGGTCAGCGACGTCGCCCCGCTGAACTCGGCCAGCCGCTCCGCTGCCCACAGCCGCAGATGCACGCTCCCGCCCCGCGCGTACCGCCCCGGACGGACCCCGCGCAGCAGCAGCCGCGCCCCGCCCGCGGCGACCGCGAGCCGCCCCGGCGGCGTGAAGAGCACCAGCGCCCCCGCCACCACGGCCCACCAGGGCGCCGTCGGCAGCCACGCGTACGACCCGAGCAGATTCCCCAGCGCCGCCAGCGGGACCACCCACCGCAGCCCCAGCAGCGTGAACAGCGGCACCAGCAGCAGCAACTGCAGGACCCGCGCCCGCACGGGCACGGGCACCACGGCCCGCCGCGCACCGTCCCCCTGCGCCGACTCCTCCAGGTACCGGGCCAGCTTCCGCAGCGTCGGCCGCTGGTAGACGTCCAGCACCGCCACGCTCGGATACCGGCTCCGCAGCCGCGTCGTCAGCTGCGCGGCCGCCAGACTGCCGCCGCCGATCGCGAAGAAGTCGTCGTCGGCGCCGCCCACCGGCGCACCCAGCACCTCGGCCCACTGCTCGGCGAGCCACGCCTCGGTGCCGTACAACTGCTCGGCCGGCCCGCCGTCCAGCTCCGGCAGCGGCCACGGCAGCGCGTCCCGGTCGACCTTCCCCGACGTCCGGGTCGGCAGGTCCCCGACCTGCGCCAGCAGCGGCACCAGCGCCGCCGGCAGCTCCGCGCGCAGCCGCTCCACGGCCGCCGCCCGGTCCCACCCGTCCTGGGTGACCACATAGCCGACCAGCAGCTGGTTCCCGCTCCGCGCGGTCCGTACGGCGGCCGCGGCGCCCGCGACCCCGGGCAGGCCCCGCAGCGAGGCGTCCACCTCGCCCAGCTCGATCCGGCGCCCGCCCAGCTTGATCTGCTCGTCGGCCCGCCCGAGGAAGACCAGCCCCTGCGGCTCGGCCCGCACCAGGTCACCGCTGCGGTAGGCGCGCTCCCAGCCCAGCGAGGGAAGCGGCGCGTACTTCTCCGCGTCCTTCTCGGGGTCCAGGTACCGCGCGAGCCCCACCCCGCCGATCACCAGCTGCCCACTGCCGCCCATCGGCACCGGCTCCCCGGCCTCGTCGACGACGGCCAGCTCCCAGCCGTTGAGCGGCAGCCCGATCCGGACCGGCTCCGCACCGTTCATCAGCGACGCGCACGCGACGACGGTCGCCTCGGTCGGCCCGTACGTGTTCCAGACCTCGCGCCCCTCCGTCACCAGCCGCTGCGCCAGCTCCGGCGGGCAGGCCTCCCCGCCGAAGATCAGCAGCCGGACGTCGTCGAGGGTCTCCGGTTCCCACAGCGCCGCGAGCGTGGGCACCGTCGACACCACGCTGATCTCCTGCTCGACCAGCCACGGCCCCAGATCGGCACCGCTCCTGACCTGCGCGCGCGGCACCGGCACCAGGCAGGCCCCGTACCGCCAGGCCAGCCACATCTCCTCGCAGGACGCGTCGAACGCCACCGAGAGCCCGGCCATGACCCGGTCACCGGGCCCGATCGGCTCCTCGGCCAGGAACAGCTCCGCCTCGGCGTCCACGAACGCGGCGGCGCTGCGGTGGCTCACGGCGACGCCCTTGGGCCTCCCGGTCGACCCGGAGGTGAAAATGATCCACGCGTCGTGCTCGACCCCGGGCCGCGCGGCGGGTGAGCCGGACACGCCGTGGACGGTCAGCTCGTGCCGGGCGCCGACGACGGCCCGCACCCCGGCCTCGCCGAACACCAGCTCGGCGCGCTCGTCGGGGTCCTCGGCGTCCACCGGGACGTACGCGGCCCCGGCGGCCAGCACCGCGAGGATCGCCACGTACAGGTCGTTGGTGCCCGACGGCACCCGCACCCCGACCCGGTCCCCGAGCCCGACGCCCGCCGCGCCCAGTCGCCGGCGCAGCCGCTCCACCTCCATGGCCAGCGCCCGGTAGGTGAGCCGCCGTGTGCCGTCGTCCAGCGCGGGCTCGTCGGGGAACGACCGCACGGACGCCTCGAAGACGTCGACGAGGGTGCGGGGGGAGGCGGCGGGCCCCGCCGAGAACCGGGCCGGCCCGTCGAGTACCTCCGCCGGTTCCCCCTCCAACAGGGTCAGCTCGGGACTGTCGTACACGGCGGCCATCGGATCCTCGCCTTTCACACCCGGACGATCCGGGGGGCGCCGGCGGGCCCGCAGGTCTGCCTGGGGATGTTTCCGTCCCGGCGCCGAACAAGCCCCATACTCTAGTGCTCACGTGACCACGGCCTGTCGTATCGGCCAAGAGGGCGCATCCGGGAAGCAACCCGCAGACCTCGGGCATCCGTCGTGAGCTGGTGTTTTCCCGGCGAGAGGAGACATCTCCCACACTGCCCGCACCACACGCACGAAGGCCGCGACCTGACGGTCGCGGCCTTCGCCCCTGTGTGTCCGAGGGGGGACTTGAACCCCCACGCCCGATAAAGGGCACTAGCACCTCAAGCTAGCGCGTCTGCCATTCCGCCACCCGGACAAGGTGTCTGTCGTGCGGGGCTTCCCCCGCGGCGACAGAGGAAACATTACCAGGCTTTCGAGGGCCTTCGATCACCCCCGTTCCCTGAGGTCCCCGGCGTGAACGGCGTGTGACGGGCCGCTCCCGCTCTTGGGGCGGGAGCCCGGGCAGGAGGAGGATGAGGGGGAACCACCAGCAGCGACAGCGGGAGGAAGCAGCGTGAGCGAGACGGACACGGCCAGGCGCGTGACCGGCGAGGACGAGGTCGTGGACCTCTGCCGCGAGCTGATCCAGATCGACACCAGCAACTTCGGCGACCACTCGGGGCCGGGCGAACGCAAGGCCGCCGAGTACGTCGCGGAGAAGCTCTCCGAGGTGGGTCTCGAACCGAGGATCTTCGAGTCGCACCCGGGGCGCGCCTCGACGGTGGCCCGTATCGAGGGCGAGGACCCGTCCCGGCCCGCGCTGCTCATCCACGGCCACACCGACGTCGTTCCGGCCAACGCCGACGACTGGACCCACCACCCCTTCTCCGGTGAGATCGCCGACGGCTGCGTGTGGGGCCGGGGCGCGGTCGACATGAAGGACATGGACGCGATGACCCTCGCGGTCGTCCGGGACCGGCTGCGCAGCGGCCGCAAGCCCCCGCGCGACATCGTCCTCGCCTTCCTTGCCGACGAGGAGGCCGGCGGCACGTACGGCGCCAAGTACCTGGTCGAGAACCACCCCGACCTCTTCGAGGGCGTCACCGAGGCGATCAGCGAGGTCGGCGGGTTCTCCTTCACCGTCAGCGAGCAGCGGCGGCTGTACCTGATCCAGACGGCCGAGAAGGGCATGCACTGGATGAAGCTGACGGTGGCCGGCACCGCGGGCCACGGCTCGATGATCCACCGCGACAACGCCATCACCGAGCTGTCCGAGGCCGTCGCCCGCCTCGGCCGCCACACGTTCCCGGTACGCGTCACCAAGACCACGCGCGCCTTCCTCGACGAACTCGGCGACGCGCTGGGCACCGAGCTGGACCCGGAGAACATGGAGGGCACCCTCGCCAGGCTCGGCGGCATCGCCAAGCTCATCGGCGCCACCCTCAGCAACACCGCCAACCCCACCCAGCTCGGCGCCGGCTACAAGGTCAACGTCATCCCCGGCGAGGCCACCGCGCACGTCGACGGGCGGTTCCTGCCCGGCTTCGAGGAGGAGTTCCTCGCCGACCTCGACAAGATCCTCGGGCCCAAGGTGCGGCGCGAGGACGTGCACTCCGACAAGGCGCTGGAGACGTCCTTCGACGGAGCCCTCGTGGACGCCATGCAGTCGGCGCTGGTCGCCGAGGACCCGGCCGCGAAGGCCGTGCCGTACATGCTCTCCGGCGGTACGGACGCCAAGTCCTTCGACGACCTCGGGATCCGCGGCTTCGGCTTCGCCCCGCTGAAGCTGCCGCCGGAGCTGGACTTCGCGGGCATGTTCCACGGCGTCGACGAGCGGGTGCCCGTGGAGGGCCTGAAGTTCGGTGTGCGCGTGCTCGACCGTTTCATCGACGCGTCCTGACCTTCTTCCGCAGCCTCTTCCGTGCCTTCTACCGCGCCTTCCTCCGCGACGCCGTTTATTCGGCAGCGCGTACGACGATCAACCGGGACGGGTGAATCGAAACATAAGCTCGTAGCTCCATTCATCCCTCCTCGTTACACGTGATGCGGCTCGCTACTCGGGGTCGCTTTGCCAACAAGGAGGAATAATGATCAAGAAGGTCGTCGCTGCTGCGGCTGCCACCGGTGGTCTCGTGCTCGCGGGTGCGGGTCTGGCTGTTGCCGACGCCGGCGCCCAGGGTGCCGCTGTCGGTTCCCCGGGTGTCGCGTCCGGCAACGTCGTCCAGGTGCCCGTTCACGTGCCCGTGAACGTGTGCGGCAACACGATCAACGTGATCGGGCTGCTGAACCCCGCCTTCGGCAACACCTGCATCAACAAGTGACGTTGTGCCTCACCCGGTGAGGGTCCGATAACCGTTGGCCCCGGAGTGCGCGCCATGCACTCCGGGGCCGACCGGTTCCCCGGACAAGGTGAAGAAGATCAGACCATACGGCTAAGGCAGGTAATTCAGAGATGCGACAGGTCACCCGCAAGGGCCTGATGACGATGGCGGCCGCGTCCGGCGTCCTCGCCGCGGCCGGCGGTTACGCGCACGCCGACTCCGCCGCCCAGGGTTCCGCGACCAACTCGCCCGGCGTCCTCTCCGGCAACACCGTGCAGGCCCCGGTGGAGGCCGAGGTCAACGTCTGCGGCAACACCGTCAGTGCAGTCGGGCTGCTGAACCCCGCGTCCGGCAACAAGTGCTCCAACGGCGTCAAGACCGGCAAGCACGCCGGTGGTTCCGGATCGTCGCACGGCGGCTCCCGCGCCCAGGGGCACGCCGGTGGCTCGCCCGGCGTCGCCTCGGGCAACCATGTCCAGGCCCCGGTGCACGTACCGGTCAACGCCTGCGGCAACAGCGTCAACGTGGTCGGCGTCGGCAACCCGGCCACGGGCAACGACTGTTCCAACGGCGGGGGCGGCCACCATGGCGGCGGCCACGGCTCCTCCCACGGCGGCGGATCCCACGCGGGCGGACACACCGACGGCTCCCCGGGCGTCGGCTCCGGCAACCACGTGCAGATCCCCATCGACATCCCGGTCAACGCCTGCGGCAACAGCGTCAGCGTCATCGGCCTCGGCAACGGCACGACCGGCAACGACTGCGGGAACCCCGGCGGTGGAGGGTCGCCCGAGAACCCCGGCGGCCCGCAGAACCCGCCCGGCCCGGAGCAGCCCGGCGAGCCGGGACAGCCCGGTGAGCCCGGCAACCCCGGCAACCCCGGTGGCCCCGGCCCCGGTGGTGAGCCGAACACGCCGGGTACCCGTACGGTCACCCAGCCCGGTCCGGTCGGGCAGCTCGCCCAGACCGGCGCCGAGGTTCCGCTCGGTCTCGCCCTGTCGGTGGGCGCCGGCACGCTCCTCGGGGGCGCGCTGATCTACCGCAAGGCCCGGGCCACCGTCCGGTAGACCGGACCCGAGCCCACGAAACGGAGCGGGCCCCGCACCAGCGGGGCCCGCTCCGTTTCGGTCTGCTCACATCACCACGTGGCCCGCACCTGGCGGATGATCCGTCGGCGCAACCGCACCCGGCGGCTGCCGTCGCGCAGCAGACTCAGTCGGTCCAACTCCCAGTGTCCGTACTCGGCATGGTCCGTCAGCAGGCGTGTGGCGTCCTTGCGGGAGACCCCGCGCGGTACGTACACGTCGACAAATTCGTATTCCGGCATCGGTATCTATTGTGCGGGCTGGGGCCCGGTACGGATAGCGTCTGCACTATGTCTGATGCTGCGCAGCCCACCGCTGCCGAGGTACGCGCCGCCGCCGAGGCGGTCAAGACCGCGCTCGACCGCCACCTGGCCGCGGTCGAACGCCGGTCGGGTGAGGACGACCCGGCCGTCTACGAGGCGTTCAACGAGCTGGCCGCGGCCGCCGAGGAGTACGACGAACTGCTCTACGACCGCTACGACGAGGTCACTCCCTTCGAGATCCCCGGCACCGAGGACATGCCGCCGTACACCGGCCCCGAGGAGCCGAGCGCGCTGAGCGTGCTGATCCGGCGGGACTACACGGTGGTGGAGCCGCAGCGTTTGCGGGCGCAGGCGCAGCGGGTGGAGGCGGCCGACGAGCCGTCCGCCGTCGGCGTCGGCGACGACGCGGCGTCGGCCACCGTCCACGGCGCCCTGGGTGTGCTGTTCGGCGAGTTCGAAGCGGACGAGATCGCCTCCCGGCACAAGGAGTTCGGCCTGGAGGAGGGCGACTCCACCCTCTGGGTCACCGCCGGGGACGACACGGCCGATCCAGGGGAGTGGCTGGAGGCCCCGTTCGAGAACGTCGACCCCCAGCGGGTCGTCTGCCGCTTCGACGTCAGCGCGGTCTTCGACGAGGACGAGGACGACGCCGAGGGTGACGTCGAGGAACTCGACGACGAGCTCGACCTCGACGAGGATCCGGACGACGAGTTGGAGCCGCTGGACACGGACCGGTAGCGCGGACGGGACCGGACCGCCGGGTGCCCGCGGGATCGGGCCCCCGGCGGGAGCGCGACCGCGGGTCGCCCCCGGCCGATCGGGCTGCTCCCCGGCTCAGCCTGCAGTGGGTACCTGTGCCTTGAGCAGGGCCGGCAGGCGGGTCGTCCGGGGCTTCGGGGGGACCTCGGCGACCGCGCGGGGCAGCGTCTGCTCCACCCCGTGGACCACGGACAGGTGCCGCTCCGCACGGGAGAACGCGGTGTAGACCCAGGGACGGCTGAGCGCCGCGCCCGCGTCACCCGGCAGGACCACCACCGCAGCCTGCCACCGATGCCCCACCGCCTGGTGCGCCGTGAGCGCCCACCCGTGCCGTACGGCCGTCTCGACCCGCTCCTTCGGCACGACGACGGCGCCCTCCGCGCACTCCAGGTGCAGCCCCTCCGCGTCGGCCCTGACGACGCGCCCCGGCGTCGCACGGCCCGGCACGGGGGAGTGGACGACACGGTCACCGGGGTCGAACCCGCCGAAGCGGCCCTGCCCGGGGTTCAGCCGCTCCTTCAGCGCCGCGTTCAGCGCACGGGTGCCCGCCGCGCCCCCGTGCCCGGGGGTGATCACCTGCACCTGCGCGGCCGGGACGCCGAAGGCCCTCGGCACGGAGTCGACGACGAGCTGCACGGTCCGGTGCACGGCCTCCCCGGCGTCCCGCACCGGCACGATCACGACCTCCTTGCCGGGCGCCGCCACCTGGTTCAGCTCTCCGATCCCGATCCCGGAGACCAGCTCACCGAGAGGGCCGGGGTCCGGGGTCCGTGAGGAGACCTGCGGGCAGGCCCGGGCGGCGAGGAGGTCCGCGAACACCCGCCCCGGTCCCGCGGACCACAGCACCCCCGGATCACCGCTGAGCACCAGCCGAGCCCCGTCGGGCAGCGACTCGGCCAGGACGGCGGCGGTCTCCACGTCGAGCTGCGGCGCGTCCAGCACCACGAGCAGATCGAGGGCGAACGCGCCCTCGCCGTCCCTGCCGGGCCCCTCGACCCCGGCCAGCAGCCCGCCCACCGTGACCACCGGGGAACCGCTCTCCCCGGCGTCCGCGGGGGTGTTGGCGTCGGCGGGGGCCGCGCCGCCCGTCCCGGCGGCGTCCAGCAGCGCGGCGAACCGCCGTCTGCCGTCCGTGCTGTGCGTGGCCGCCCACGCCCGCAGCCCGAGGGCCCGCGCGGCGGCGACCAGCGCGGCGGGTTCGGCGCGGGCCGCCTCGCCGCCGGTGTGCAGGACGAGCCCGTGCCCGGCGACGGCGCGGATCAGCTCGGCGGCGGGCCGGGGCGCCGACCCGGCCGCGGACGCCCAGTCCGCGGTGTCGTCCTTGGGCGGGGAGTTCACGATCCGGGCGAGGCCGTCGGCGAGGCTCTCCTCGGCGAGGGCATAACGCTCCAGACCGACCAGGACGCGCACGGGGCGCTCCCGGTCCTCCTCGTCGTCCTCGGCGTCGGTGGCCGCCGTGACGGCCGGGGCGTCGTCGAGCGCGTCCTGGAAGATCAGTGCCTCGCCCTCGGCGACGGCGCTCTGCACGGCCTCGTCCGGGTCCGGCACCGCGCGCTGGGCGAGCGCGGCGGTGAGCGCCGGGACCTCCAGCGCGGTGTGTCCCGCGACGGCGGCCTGCTCCAGCAGCCATACGGTGACCGCCCGGCCGCGCCGCTCGTCGTCCGGTCCGCACTCCGCGCCGAGCAGCGCCCGCGCGAACCCGTCGGCCTGTTCGGGCCGGACCCCGGGGACCCGCAGCAACTGCCAGGGGTCCTCGCGCAGCAGGTCGCCGGCGCCCTCGCCGAGCGTCTCGGCGACCTGCGGAGCCAGCGTCTGCGGGGCACCGCCCTCGGTCAGCACCGCCCGCACCGACTCGACGGTCTCGCCGGACGGAGCGGCGGCGACGGGGGCGGCCACCGGCTGCGGGCGCCTCACCGGTTCCGGCGCGGGCCGCCGGGGCGCGGGCTCCGGTTCCGCGAAGACGGTGGCCGAGGGCTTCTGCCCGCCCTCCACGGCCCGTACGGCCGCCAGCAGGTCGGCCGCCGTGCCGCTGAGCTTGGCGCCCGCCGTGATGGGCCCTTTCTTCTCGGCCTTGCGCCGTTCGATCCGCTCCCGCTCCAGCTTCTGCGCCGCCAACTCGGCCTGCGCCTCGGACAGGTCGGACGCGCCGGCGCCGGTCTCCGCGGCAGCCGCCGCGTCGGCCACGTCCTCCGGGCCGCCCGTGGCACCGGTCGTCCCCCCGGCCCCCTCGGCGTCCCCGCTCTCCGTGACCCCGGGGCTTCCGTCGTCCGTCGTCGGCGCCGTCGCGGGTGGCGTGCCGTGGTCGTCGGGTGTGCCCTCGGCCTCCGGTGCCCCGGCGTCGGGGGCTCGGTCGGCCCGGCCCCCCGGCTCGTCCGGCTCCGTGGTCGCGGGCTCCGTGCTCACAGCGTGCTCCAGTCGTGATCGGGATAGCGGTGCACGGGCGCCGACACGTCGTCGAGCGCCCGGCAGATCTCGTCAGGAAGACTAAGGGTCTCCACTGACAACGCCGCCGTGAGCTGGAGGGCGTTGCGCGCGCCGACGATGGGCGCGGCCACGCCCGGCCGGTCCCGCACCCAGGCGAGGGCGACCTGCAGCGGCGTCACGGCGAGCCCGTCCGCGGCGGTCTGCACCGCGTCGACGATGCTGCTCGCCGTGTCGTCGAGGTACGGCGCGACGAACCGGGCCATGTGCTCCGAGCCGCCCCGCGAGTCCGGCGGTGTGGCGTGCCGGTACTTGCCGGTCAGGACCCCCCGGCCCAGCGGCGAGGACGGGAGCAGCCCCACCCCGAGGTCCAGCGCGGCCGGCAGCACCTCGCGCTCGACGCCGCGCTGGAGCAGGGAGTACTCCATCTGCGTACTGGCCAGCCGGGTGCGTATGCCCGGAGCGGCGAGCTGCCAGGTGGCCGCCTTCGCGAGCTGCCAGCCGCAGAAGTTGGAGACCCCGGCGTAGCGGGCGCGGCCGCTGCTGACGGCCAGGTCGAGGGCGTGGAGCGTCTCCTCCAGCGGGGTCTCGGGGTCGAAGGCGTGGAGGTGCCAGAGGTCGACGTGGTCGGTGCCGAGGCGGGCCAGGGAGGCGTCGAGGGCGGCGAGGAGATGACCGCGGGAGCCGTCGAAGCGGCGGTCGGGGTCGGGGACGCTGCCGGCCTTGGTGGAGATGACCAGGTCACGGCGGGGTACGAGGCCGTCCATCAGCTGGCCGAGCAGATACTCGGCCTCGCCGTCGCCGTACACGTCCGCCGTGTCGACGAGGGTGCCGCCCGCCTCCCAGAACACCTTCAACATGTCCGCGGCGTCATGCTCGTCCGTGTCACGGCCCCACGTCAGGGTGCCGAGCCCGATCCGGGACACACGCAGGCCGGTACGGCCGAGATGCCTCTGCTCCATGGACGCCGACACTACTGTCCGGAGTTCGCCGTGTGGGGGCCTGTGGACAACCGATTTCCCCAGGGACCGGGCAACCGTGCGACCAGCCCCGACGCACCCGCGCGCGCCCCACGGCCGCCTCCCCCCGGTATGGTCGGCGGGACAAGCACGTTACTGATCGGTAAGGGGAAGGCGGGTCTACATGAAGCTCGGCATCAACCTCGGTTACTGGGGCGCCGGAATGGACGGGGACAACCTGGCCGTGGCCCAGGAGGCCGACCGCCTCGGCTACGCGGTGTGCTGGGCGGCGGAGGCGTACGGCTCGGACGCCGCCACCGTGCTCAGCTGGGTCGCCGCCAAGACCGAACGCATCGACGTGGGCTCGGCCATCTTCCAGATCCCGGCCCGCCAGCCGGCCATGACCGCCATGACGGCCGCGACCCTGGACTCGCTCTCCGGCGGCCGGTTCCGCCTCGGCCTCGGGGTCTCCGGGCCGCAGGTCTCCGAGGGCTGGTACGGCGTGAAGTTCGACAAGCCGCTCGCCCGCACCCGCGAGTACGTCGAGATCATCCGCAAGGCGATGACCCGCGAGCGCCTGTCGCACGAGGGCGAGCACTGGACGCTGCCCCTGCCCGGCGGCCCCGGCAAGCCCCTCAAGCTGACCGTGCATCCCACGCGCGAGCACATCCCGCTGTACATCGCGGCGATCGGTCCGAAGAACCTGGAACAGACCGGTGAGATCGCCGACGGCGCGCTGCTGATCTTCCCGTCGGCCGCGCACCTGGAGGACACGGCCGTCACGCACCTGCGCGCGGGACGCGAGAAGGCCGGCAAGACCCTCGACGGCTTCGACGTGTGCCCGACGCTGCCGATCGCCGTCGGCGACGACAAGGACGTCACGACGCTCGCCGACACCTTCCGCCCGTACACCGCGCTGTACGTCGGCGGCATGGGCAGCCGCAAGCAGAACTTCTACAACCAGCTCGCCCGCCGCATGGGCTACGAGAAGGAGGCCGCCGAGATCCAGGACAAGTACCTCGGCGGCGACAAGGCGGGCGCCGCGGCCGCGATCCCGCACGAGCTGATCGACCAGACGACCCTCCTCGGCTCCGTGGAGCGCATCGCCGACCGTATGAAGGCCTACGCGGCGGCCGGCGTCACCACCCTCACGCTGGCGCCCGCGGGCTTCACCCTGGACGAGCGGATCGCCTCGCTGCGGGCCGGCACCGAGGCCCTGGAGCGGGCCGGGCTCGCGTAACGGGAGCGGCCGGCGCGCACGCCGGCCCGGAGAAGTTCTACGGCCGTGGTGGGGGCTCGGGGGTCTTCCCCGCCACGGCCGTCATGGAACACAACGCGCCACCGTCCCTCCCGGTTACGCGTTCTCGCGGCCCTGTCGTCCTTCGTTCGGCGGATTTGTCCGACACTGCTGTTGCCCGACCGCTGGTACCCCATTTGACTCGGTTCTCAGGGTCCTGCAGAGAGGTGCCTCAGATGCTTTCGGCCAAGAGCCTGTTCCAGGAGATCATCGACGACGACGAGTCGTTCCGGCTGTTCTGCTCCATCGCCGCCAGCGGCGAGTCGCAGGGCGGCTGGGAGAACGCGCGCATCGCCGCGCTCGTCCCGGAGAGCCAGCGCGCGCTCGCCCCCAGGATCACCCGTCACGGCGCGGACGAGGACAAGCACGGACGGATCTTCAACGCCCTGATGAGGAAACGCGGCCTCGAACCGGTGGAGGTCCCGCCGGACACCGACTACACGATGCTCCTGGAGCGCAGGGGCATCGGTCTGGCCCACGAGAAACTCAAGGCCGACCAGGCCCTCACGGTGCGGGACATCATCGTCTACCTGTCCCACAGCCGCGTCACCGAACAGCGTGCCTCCGAGCAGATGGTGCTGCTGCGCAAGCACTTCGCCGACCACCCGGAGATCGGCAAGGCCGTCCGGATGATCTCCGACGACGAGGACAACCACCTCGCGTACACCCACGAGGAACTCCTGCGGTTCGCCGCCGCCGGACACGGCCGCCTCATCCAGCGGACGCTGCGCGAGTGCGCCCTCGCCGAGATCGCCGTGTACCGCGACGTCAGCCTTGCCGTCATGGCCCACATGGGGCGCGTCCTCGGCTGGCCGAAGGCCAAGTCCGCCGTGCTCGCGGCGGGCATCCACGCGGTCTACGCCTACGAGCGGGTCCTCGGCTGGCGCCGCATGGTCACCCTGCAGATGCCGGCGCGCCGCGACGCGCTCGGCGGACCGGCGACGGCGGCACCCGAGTTCGCCTGAGCCCCCGGGCACGGCCGGCCGCTCGCGTGCGTGGCGCAGCCCCGCCCGCCCCGCGCGCGGCGGCCCGGCCGTCACAGCCAGCCCCGCCGCTTGAAGAGCCGGTACACCAGCACCTCCAGCGCGGCCGTCACCGCGATCACCACCGGGTACGACCACACCCAGCGCAGCTCGGGCATGTGCTCGAAGTTCATGCCGTAGACCCCGGCGACCATCGTGGGGATCGCCGCCATGGCCGCCCAGGCGGAGATCTTCCGCATGTCGTCGTTCTGCTGGACGCTCATCTGCGCGAGGTGCGCCGAGAGGATGTCGGACACCAGCCGGTCGAGGCCCTCGACGGACTCGTTCACCCGGGTGAGGTGGTCGCTGACGTCACGGAAGAAGGGCCGGGCCCCCTCGTTCACGAAGGGCACCGCGGCACCGGCGGCGCCCTGGCCGGAGAGGCGGGTCAGGGGCGCGGCGAGCGGGCCGGTGGCGCGGCGGAACTCCAGCACCTGACGCTTGAAGGTGTAGATCCGCGACGCCGTGTTCCGGGAGCCGCCGACGTCGGGGGAGAAGACCTCCGTCTCCAGTTCCTCCAGGTCCGTCTGGAGCTCGGTCGCCACCTCCAGGTAGTGGTCGACCGTGGCGTCCGTGATCGCGTACAGCACCGACGTGGGCCCCTCGCCCAGCAGTTCCGGCTCCTGCTCCAGCCGCCGCCGTACGGCGTTCAGGGGCGAGCCGCCGCCGTGGCGGACGGTCACCACGAAGGCGTCACCGAGGAACACCATGATCTCGTCGGTGCTCACCGTGTCCTCGGCCGGCTCGTACACGACCGGCTTCAGCACGACGAACAGCGAGTCGTCGTACACCTCGAGCTTCGGCCGCTGGTGTGCCTTCAGAGCGTCCTCGACGGCCAGCGGATGCAGCGCGAACTCCTCACTGACGAGGGCGAACTCCTTCTCCGTCGGCTCGTGCAGACCGATCCACACGAAGCCGCCCGAGGCACGCGCGGCGGCCAGTGCCTCGGAGAGGTCGCCGGGTCCCTCGGTACGGTGGCCGTCCCGATAGACGGCGCAGTCGACGATCACGGGGAGTTCCTTTCTCGACGGGGGGAGCCACCTAAGGGGCGTCGCGGGGCAGGCGGGAGTTTGACGCCAGCACGTAAGGGCTGTCCGGTGATCCGCGGTGGATCAGCGCACGGCGTGGGATGCGGTGCATCGCAGGGCGGAGGGGCGTCCGCGTACTGGATGTATGCGGGAGTTCCGACAACGCGGCGAGGTGCCGTAGCCGGCGTCGTGCGCCCGCCGGGGATCACGGGACAGCCCTTAGGCTGGGCCGCATGCCCACGTTGATCCTTGTCCGGCACGGCCGGTCCACCGCCAACACCGATGGGGTGCTCGCCGGGTGGACGCCCGGCGTCGCCCTCGACGAGCGCGGCACCGCGCAGGCCGCGGCGCTGCCCGGCCGACTCGCCGGGCTGCCGATCTCCGAGGTCGTCACCAGTCCCCTCCAGCGCTGCCAGGAGACGATCCGTCCCCTCCTGGGGGCCCGGCCCGAGCTGACGCCGCACACCGACGACCGCATCGGCGAGTGCCACTACGGCGACTGGTCCGGCCGCAAGCTCGCCGAACTCGCCGACGAGCCGCTGATGCAGGTCGTCCAGTCGCACCCGACCGCCGTGCAGTTCCCCGGCGGGGAGTCGATGCGGGAGATGCAGCACCGCGCCGCGGAGGCGGTACGGGAGTGGAACGCGCGCGTGGAGCGCGACCACGGAGCGGACGCCGTGTACGTGATGTGCTCCCACGGCGACATCATCAAGTCGCTCGTCGCGGACGCACTCGGACTTCATCTGGACCTCTTCCAGCGGATTTCTGTCGAACCGTGTTCCATCACCGCGATCCGTTACACACGACTGCGGCCGTTTCTCGTCCGTCTCGGCGACACCGGGGACTTCGCGTCCCTGGCGCCGCGCGAGGAACCCCCGCACGGCGACGCCGCCGTCGGGGGCGGCGCGGGAGCACCGTGATCGTCAACCGCAGTAGGGTGAAGCGGTCGCGACGGAGCTGAACCCGTCAGCAGCCGGAGCGACCGGTCCCGACGTCGATTCCAATGGAGACAGGACGTGTCCCGTCAGGTGTTCCTCTACGACCCCCCGGACCGCTTCGTGGCCGGTACGGTCGGGCTGCCCGGGCGCCGGACCTTCTTCCTGCAGGCCTCCTCAGGGCAGCGGGTCACCAGCGTGTCCCTGGAGAAGACCCAGGTTGCGGCGCTCGCCGAGCGCATGGACGAGTTGCTCGACGAGGTCGTGCGGCGCAGCGGCGGCAGTGCCCCGGTACCCGCCGTCGCTCCCACCGAGGTCTCGGACACGGCACCGCTGGAGACCCCCATCGAGGAGGAGTTCCGCGTCGGCACCATGGCCCTGGCCTGGGACGGCGACGAACAGCGCATGATCGTCGAGGCCCAGGCCCTGGTGGAGCTGGACGCCGAATCCGAGGAGGACCTCGCCGAGGCGGAGGAGCGACTCCTCCAGGACGAGGAGAACGGCCCGCCGATGCTCCGCGTCCGCCTCACCGGCGCGCAGGCCAGGGCCTTCGCCAAGCGCGCCCTCGACGTCGTCAACGCGGGCCGGCCGCCGTGCCCGCTGTGCAGTCTGCCGCTCGACCCGGAGGGACACGTATGTCCGCGCCAGAACGGATACCGCCGCGGGGCGTGACCTCCGACGGGCGGATCTCGGCCGCCGAGCTGCTGGCCGAGGGCGAGCTGACCGTGCGCGGCCAGGTGCGCGAGGCGTCCAACGCGGTCCTGTACTGCTCGGTGTCGTACGAGGGACGCGAGGCTGCCTGCGTCTACAAACCCGTCGCCGGGGAGCGCCCGCTGTGGGACTTCCCCGACGGGACGCTCGCGCAGCGCGAGGTCGCCGCGTACGAGGTGTCCGAGGCGACCGGGTGGGGCCTCGTACCGCCCACGGTGCTGCGTGACGGCCCGTACGGGCAGGGCATGTGCCAGCTGTGGATCGAGGGCGTGCCCGGATCGGAGCTGCTCGCCCTCGTGGACGGCGAGGAGGCGGGCGAGGGCTGGAAGGCCGTCGGGTTCGCCGAGGTCGGCGACGGCGGGACCGCGCTCCTCGTGCACGCCGACGACCGGCGACTGCGCCGCCTCGCCGTCCTCGACGCCGTCATCAACAACGCCGACCGCAAGGGCGGCCATCTCCTGCCCGCGGCCGAGGACCGGCTCTACGGCATCGACCACGGGGTGACCTTCAACGTCGAGAACAAGTTGCGGACCCTGCTGTGGGGATGGGCGGGGGAGCCCCTCACGGACGAGGCCGTCGACGTGCTGAGGCGACTGCGGGACGCGCTCGGCGACGGCGGCGCGCTGGCGGCGAAGCTGTCGTGCCTGATCACGGCCGCCGAACTGGACGCCACCAGGGAGCGGGTCGCCGCGCTGCTGCGGACCGGCCGTCACCCGGAACCGAGCGGGCAATGGCCGGCGATCCCCTGGCCGCCGGTGTGAGCGAACCCGCGGCGAAACCCCGGACGGGCGCGGCGGACAGCGCGGTCCGCCGCACCGTCCGCCCCGCCCTCCGGGCCCGGCGTCCCCCGCGCAGCCTCGCGCCGTCGGGCGCCCCGCTTAACCCGGCACGGATCGGGTTAGGCTCGTGGCATGTATGCCTGGCCCGCTTCTGAGGTCCCCGTCCTGCCCGGCAAGGGCCGCGACCTGAGGATCCACGACACCGCGACCGGCGGTCTGGTCACCCTTGACCCCGGTCCCGTCGCCCGTATCTACGTCTGCGGCATCACCCCGTACGACGCGACCCACCTGGGTCACGCGGCGACCTACAACGCGTTCGACCTCGTTCAGCGCGTGTGGCTCGACACCAAGCGGCAGGTTCACTACGTCCAGAACGTCACCGACGTCGACGACCCGCTGCTGGAGCGGGCCGAGCGCGACGGCATCGACTGGGCGGCCCTCGCCGAGAAGGAGACCGCCCTCTTCCGCGAGGACATGACCGCCCTGCGGATGCTGCCGCCGCAGGACTACATCGGCGCCGTCGAGGCCATCCCCGGCATCGTCCCGCTCGTCGAGCGGCTCCGCGACGCGGGCGCCGCGTACGAACTCGACGGCGACGTCTACTTCTCCGTCGAGTCCGACCCCCACTTCGGCGAGGTCTCCGGCCTCGACGCCGCGGCGATGCGGCTGCTGTCCGCCGAGCGCGGCGGCGACCCGGACCGGCCCGGCAAGAAGAACCCCCTCGACCCGATGCTGTGGATGGCCGCGCGCGAGGGCGAGCCCAGCTGGGACGGCGGCTCCCTCGGCCGCGGCCGGCCCGGCTGGCACATCGAGTGCGTCGCCATCGCCCTGGACCACCTCGGCATGGGCTTCGACGTGCAGGGCGGCGGCTCCGACCTCGCCTTCCCGCACCATGAGATGGGTGCCTCGCACGCCCAGGTGCTGACCGGCGAGTTCCCCATGGCGAAGGCGTACGTCCACGCCGGCATGGTGGCGCTGCACGGCGAGAAGATGTCGAAGTCCAGGGGCAACCTCGTCTTCGTCTCCCGGCTGCGCCAGGACGGGGTCGACCCGGCGGCCATACGGCTCGCGCTCCTCGCCCACCACTACCGGGCCGACTGGGAGTGGACCGACCAGGTCCTGGAGGATGCCGTGGCCCGGCTGGGCCGGTGGCGTGCCGCCGTCTCCCGGCCCGACGGGCCGCCCGCCGAGGCCCTCGTCGAGGAGATCCGCGAGGCCCTCGCCGACGACCTGGACGCCCCCGCCGCGCTCGCTGCGGTCGACCGCTGGGCCGCGCTGCAGCAGGAGCAGGGCGGTACGGACGAGGGGGCGCCCGGCGTCGTCTCCCGCGCCGTGGACGCCCTGCTCGGCGTGGCCCTGTGAAGTAACGACTCTGCACAGGCGGCACGGCTGTGCGCCGTCGGCACGACTCCGCACGGGCGGCACAGGCGTGAGCCGCCGTCACACGTGACGCTCTCAGGGCGGCGTGGCGGAGTCGCCGTGAGGGGCGCCCTCTCCGGACGGAGGGGGCGCCCCTTTCCCGTTGGATCGGGCCCCGCGCACGCGCGCGGCCCGCTCCCCGCGCGTACGCGGGGGTGTCGAGGAGGCCGGCGTGGGGCTGTCGAGACCCTGTCGGTCGGTCGGCGAGGGCTGCGGGGCGGGGCGGCATGTGATGGGGTGACAGACGTCAGTCGAAGCCGGACCGGCCAGCCGCCGGTCCCTTCGTGGAAGGGACGCACAGTGGTACCCCCGCACTCCTCATCCCGCTCCTCCCTCTCCCCGTTCTCCCCCCTCTCCGCCCGACACCCCGTCAGCCGACGCCAACTGCTCACGGCATCGGCCGCCACCGCGGGCGCCCTGCTCGTCGGCACGTCGGCCGCCGGGACCGCCGCGGCGGCCGGGAAGACCTGGCCGGACGTCATCCCGCTCCCCAACGGCTTCCGCCCCGAGGGCATCACCATCGGCGGCGGCCCCTACGCCTACCTCGGCTCCCTCGGCGACGGCTCCATCTACCGCGCCGACCTGCGCACCGGACAGGGCCGCATCATCTCCACCGGGCCCGGCACCCCCTCCGTCGGTCTCGAACTCGACGGACGGGGGCGGCTGTTCGTCGCCGGACGCGCCCAGGGCGCCCGTGTGGTGGACGTACGCACCGGCGCGGTCCTCGCCTCGTACCGGCTCACCACGAGCACGCCCACCTTCGCCAACGACGTCTTCCTCACCCCGCGCGCCGCCTGGTTCACCGACTCGTTCCAGCCGGCCCTCCACGCGCTGCCGCTCGGCAGGAACGGCGGGCTGCCGCACGCGGACGACGTCGTCACGCTCACCCTGCGCGGCGACTGGACCCAGGCGCCCGGCGAGACGGTCAACGCCAACGGCATCACCGGGACCCCGGACGGCAAGGCCCTGCTCGTCGTGCAGTCCGGCGCCGGGGGACTGCACCGGGTCGACCCGCGCACCGGCGTCACCCGGCTCGTCGACCTCGGGGACTCCGCGCCCCTCACCAACGGCGACGGCCTGCTGCTCCTCGGACGGCGGCTGTACGTCGTGCAGAACCGTCAGAACGCGATCGACGTGTTCAAGCTCGCCGCGGACGGCCGCACCGGCGTCTTCGAGGGCCGGCTCACGGACCCGGACTTCGACGTCCCGACGACCGTCGCCGCCCACAAGAACCGCCTGTACCTGCCCAACGCCCGCTTCACCACGACCCCGACGCCGGACACGACGTACACGGTCGTCGCCGTGGAGCGCTGACCGGCGGCTGACGCCCGACGGACCGGCACGGAGGAGGGAGTCCGCCGCGCTCCCCGCGCGCCCGGCGCCCCGCGTCAGGGGACGGGGGGCGCGGTGACACGTCCTCACACCGGGGCACCGGTCACGGGGGCCACGGTCACCGGCCACGGTCACCGGCCACGGGACCAGGTCTCGGGTCACGGCCACGGGAACGGGGCCAGCTCGCGGGTCACGGTCACGGTCACGGCACCAGGTCTCGGGTCACGGCCATGGGACCGCGCCGATCAGTCCTCCGACGACTCCTCGTCGTCGCCGGCGCCCGGCCGCGGCGGCTTCGGCGGTCGCGCCCGGCCACCGGGGTTGTCCTTCGGGTTCCACGCGCCGGGGCTGTCGCCCCCGTCGGCCGTGGCGTGCCCGCCGGCCGCACCGGTGGGTCCGCCGTCGCGGCGCCGCAGATACCGTTCGAACTCGCGGGCGATCGCCTCACCCGACGCCTCGGGCAGTTCCGCGGTGTCCCGCGCCTCCTCCAGCGTCTGCACGTACTCCGCGACCTCGCTGTCCTCGGCGGCCAGCTGGTCCACGCCCACCTGCCAGGCGCGCGCGTCCTCGGGCAGCTCGCCCAGCGGGATACGCACGTCGATCAGGTCCTCCAGGCGGTTGAGGAGGGCCAGCGTCGCCTTCGGGTTCGGCGGCTGCGACACGTAGTGCGGCACCGCGGCCCACAGCGACACCGCCGGGACCCCGGCGTGCGTGCACGCCTCCTGGAGGATGCCGACGATGCCCGTCGGGCCCTCGTACTTGGTCTCCTCCAGGTCCATCCGCTGCGCGAGATCCGGGTCCGACGTGACCCCGCTGACCGGGACCGGACGGGTGTGCGGGGTGTCGCCGAGCAGGGCGCCCAGGATCACCACCAGCTCCACGCCCAGTTCGTGGGCGAAGCCCAGCAGCTCGTTGCAGAACGAGCGCCACCGCATCGACGGCTCGATCCCCCGGACCAGCACGAGATCGCGGGGCTTCTCGCCGCCGACCCGCACCACCGACAACCTTGTCGTCGGCCAGGTGATCTTGCGTACGCCGCCGTCCAGCCACACCGTGGGCCGGTTGACCTGGAAGTCGTAGTAGTCCTCGGCGTCCAGCGCCGCGAACACCTCGCCCTTCCACTCCCGGTCCAGGTGCGCGACCGCGGTGGAGGCGGCGTCGCCGGCGTCGTTCCAGCCTTCGAACGCGGCCACCATGACTGGGTCGATCAGCTCGGGAACCCCCTCCAGCTCGATCACCCAGCGCCTCCTTCCGACGTGCCCTCGCGTACGCCCCAACCTTACGGCGTGCCCAGGGGGCCTTCGCAGCCCCCTTGCACGGGGGAGTGAACGGATCAATGCCCCGTTCGCGCGGCGGAAACACGCGCCGCCCGCCGGGCGCGGGCGATCACCGCCTCACAGCGACGACCGCAGCCACTGCTCGACGCTCGCGATGTGGACCGTCGCCCAGGAGCGGGCGGCCTCGGCGTCGCGGTCACGCAGGGCGGCGAGGATGGCGCGGTGTTCGTGGAGGGTGCGGCTGACGGCGTCCTCCTGGGTCAGGCCGCGCCAGACACGGGCCCGGGTGGTGGGGCCGGACAGGCCGTCCAGGAGGGAGCAGAGCACGGAGTTGCCGGAACTCTGTACGATGCCCTTGTGGAACTCCAGGTCGCAGGCGACCAGTTCCTCCACCGACGGATCGTCGCCCAGCTTGTCCAACTGGGCTCCCAGCGCGTCCAGTTGCTGCTCGCTGATGCGCTGGGCGGCCATCGCGGTGGCCGCCGGCTCCAGAATGCGGCGCACCGCGAGGAACTCCAGCACCGTGTCGTCGCGGTGGAAGTCGACCACGAAGCTCAGCGCCTCCAGCAGGAGCTGGGGGTCGAGACTCGTCACATACGTGCCGTCGCCCTGCCGTACGTCCAGGATGCGGATCAGCGACAGCGCGCGCACCGCCTCGCGCAGCGAGTTGCGGGACAGCCCCAGGTCGGCGGCGAGCTCGCTCTCCTTGGGCAGCCGGTCGCCCGGGCGCAGCGCGCCGGAGACGATCATGTCCTTGATCTTCTCGATCGCCTCGTCGGTGACTGCCATGGCGACCGCCCTCCCTGTCGTTCCCTGCCTGATCAGACATCCGATGTCTCAGAGGTCATTATGGGCCACCCGCGGGTGAGCGTTCCGGTCCCCGCGTCACGTACACCGCCGCCGCGACCATCAGCGGCACGTTGAAGGCGTACACCAGCGCCGCCCGCCGTTCCCAGGCGTGCTTCGCCGCCAGCCGGTAGAAGTTGTCCTGCGGCCACCAGGAGACCAGCAGCCACACCACGGCCGGATGGGCCGCCGTCGTCAGTCCCCCGGACCGGCCCTGGCGGCATGCCTCGGACAACCGATGGAGTTCGTTTGCCCCGTTCATGACCCTTGATCAGGGCAGTGGCAGGGCCCACAGGGAAGAAGCCCCGATCGCGGGGCGCACTGACCGGAAGAAGCCCCGATCGCGGAGGCGCACTGACCGGAAGAAGCCCTGACCGGTGAGAAGCTCCGGCACATGCCGAAGGGGCGGTCCCACCGATGCGGTGGAACCGCCCCCTCGCGGTCCGGCCCCGGAGCGGCGGGGGCCGTTTCCCGGCCGTCCGGCCCCGGTCAGGGGAGAGGCCGGAGGGCGGGCGGGCCTTTTTCTCGTCAACTTCTTGCCGAGCAGGTGCTACTTCTTGTCGAGCAGGTCCTGGACCTTGGCGCGGACCTCGTCCGTCGCCAGACCCCGGATCGTCAGCGTCGTACGGCGGCGCAGCACGTCGTCGGCCGTCTCGGCCCACTCGGTGTCACGGGCGTACACGACCTGCGCCCAGATCTCCGGCGCGTCGGGGTGGACCCGCTCGGCCAGATCGGGGTTCTCGTTGGCGAGACGGGCGATGTCGAAGGCCAGCGAACCGTAGTGCGTGGCCAGGTGGCGCGCGGTGTCCGCGCCCATGCGGGGGCCCGGCGCCGGGCGGTCGGTGAGCAGCCGGTGCGCGACCGCCCGCGGGTTGGCGATGCCCGGCAGCGGCAGCTTCCTCGGCAGCGTGGACACCGACTCGAAGTCCTCGCCCAGCGGGTGGCCGGGCAGGGTCTCCAGCTTCTTCATGATGGTGCGGCCGATGTGCCGGAACGTCGTCCACTTGCCGCCCGCGATGGACAGCATGCCGCCCCGGCCCTCGGTGACGACCGTCTCCCGCTTGGCCTTGGCGGTGTCGCCGGGGCCACCCGGCAGCACCCGCAGCCCCGCGAAGGCGTACGTGATCAGATCACGGTCGAGCTGCTGGTCCCGGACGGAGAACGCGGCCTCGTCCAGGATCTGGGCTATGTCCTTGTCGTTGACGGCGACGTCCGCGGGGTCGCCCTCGTACATCTCGTCCGTGGTGCCCAGCAGGAGCATGTCCTCCCAGGGCAGCGCGAACGTGATGCGGTACTTGTCGATCGGGGTGGCGAGCGCGGCCTTCCACGGGGAGGTCCGCTTCAGCACCAGGTGCGCGCCCTTGGACAGCCGTATCGAGGGGGCCGCGTTCGGGTCCTCCATACGGCGCAGGTGGTCGACCCAGGGGCCGGTCGCGTTCAGCACCAGCCGGGCGCTCACACCGAACTCGTCGCCGGAGAGCCGGTCGCGCAGCTCGGCGCCGGTCACCCGGCCCTTGGTGAAGCGCAGCCCGGTGACCTCGGCGTGGTTCAGCACCACCGCGCCGGACTCGACGGCCGCGCGGACCGTCATCAGCGCCATCCGGGAGTCGTTCATCTGGCCGTCGCCGTACACGGCCACGGCCTTCAGGTTCTCGGTGCGCAGCTCGGGCACGTCCTGCGCGGCCCTCGCCGGCGACAGCAGATGGCCGACGCCGTCACCGAAGGCCGACAGCGCGGAGTAGGCGAACACGCCCGCCCCGAGCTTCGCCGCGCCGTGCGGCCCGCCCTTGTACACGGGGAGGTAGAACGTGAGCGGGTTCGCGAGGTGGGGGGCCACCTGGCGGGAGACCGCACGGCGCTCGAAGTGGTTCTCCGCGACCAGCTTCACCGCGCCGGTCTGCAGGTAGCGCAGACCGCCGTGGAGCAGCTTGGAGGAGGCGGAGGAGGTGGCTCCGGCGAAGTCACCGGCGTCGACCAGCGCCACCCTGAGCCCGGACTGCGCGGCGTGCCAGGCGGTGGAGATGCCCAGGATGCCGCCGCCGATCACGAGGAGGTCGTACGACGCCTTGGAGAGCTGCTCCCGGGTCTCGGCTCGGCTCGGGTTCGAGCCGGACGCCGGGCGCGTCCCCAGGGCAGGCAGGGCTTGCAGGGTGGGCTGACTGGTCATGTCGGGTTCTTACTCCTCATCAGAGCCGGTACCGGAGCCTTCGGGGCCCCGGCTCAGCTCTCGTCCTCGAGCCAGCCCATGGTCCGCTCGACGGCCTTGAGCCAGCTCTTGTACTCACGGTCGCGGGTCTCCGCGTCCATGCGGGGGGTCCACTCGGCGGCCCGCCGCCAGTTGGCGCGCAGGTCGTCGGTGCTGGTCCAGAAGCCGACGGCGAGGCCGGCGGCGTAGGCGGCACCGAGGCAGGTCGTCTCGGCGACCATCGGGCGCACCACGGGGGCGTCCAGGAAGTCCGAGAGGGTCTGCATCAGCAGGTTGTTGGAGGTCATGCCGCCGTCGACCTTCAGGGCCGCGAGCTCCACGCCCGAGTCCTTGGTCATGGCGTCCGTGATCTCACGGGTCTGCCAGGCGGTGGCCTCCAGGACGGCGCGCGCGAGGTGCGCCTTGGTGACGTACCGGGTGAGGCCGGCGATCACACCGCGGGCGTCGGAGCGCCAGTACGGGGCGAACAGACCGGAGAAGGCCGGCACGAAGTACGCGCCGCCGTTGTCCTCGACCGAGAGCGCGAGGGTCTCGATCTCGGCGGCGGTGGAGATGAGGCCCATCTGGTCGCGCATCCACTGCACCAGCGAGCCGGTGACGGCGATCGAGCCCTCCAGCGCGTACACCGGGGCCTCGTCGCCGATGCGGTAGCCGACGGTGGTCAGCAGGCCCGAGTACGAGTTGATGATCTTCTCGCCGGTGTTCATCAGCATGAACGTGCCGGTGCCGTAGGTGGACTTCGCCTCGCCCTCGGCGAAGCAGGTCTGGCCGAACAGCGCCGCCTGCTGGTCGCCGAGCGCCGAGGCGACCGGGATGCCGCCGAGCAGGTCGCCGAGCTTGCCACCGGTGACCTCGCCGTACACCTCGGCGGAGGAGCGGATCTCCGGGAGCATCGACAGCGGCACGCCGATGGACTCGGCGATCTTCGCGTCCCACTGCAGCGTGTGCAGGTTCATCAGCATGGTGCGGGAGGCATTGGTGACGTCGGTGTAGTGCTTGCCGCCGTTGACGCCGCCGGTCAGGTTCCAGATGACCCAGGTGTCCATGGTGCCGAAGAGGATGTCGCCGGCCTCGGCGCGCTCGCGCAGGCCCTCGACGTTGTCCAGCAGCCACCGGGCCTTCGGACCGGCGAAGTAGGAGGCCAGCGGCAGACCGGTCTCACGGCGGAAACGGTCCTGCCCGACGTTGCGGCCGAGTTCCTTGCACAGGGCGTCGGTGCGGGTGTCCTGCCAGACGATGGCGTTGTGGACGGGCTCACCGGTGTTCTTGTCCCAGAGCAGCGTGGTCTCGCGCTGGTTGGTGATGCCGATGGCCTTGATGTCGTCGCGGGTGATGCCGGCCTTCTGGATGGCTCCGGCGACGACTTCCTGGACGTTGGTCCAGATCTCGTTGGCGTCGTGCTCGACCCAGCCCGGCTTCGGGAAGATCTGCTCGTGCTCCTTCTGGTCGACGGAGACGATGCGGCCGTCCCGGTCGAACACGATGCAGCGGCTGGAGGTGGTGCCCTGGTCGATGGCGGCGACGAAGGGGCCGGCGGTGTGGGCGTCGGTCACGGTGTGCTCCTGAAGGTCAACTGGTCGAAGGGCGGTACGTACGGCGCGTGCCGGGTGTCGGGCGACACCTGCGGCTCGTCGCGCGCAGGCGGGGCTGTCAGGCGAACGCGACGTTGTAGATGCCCGCGGCGACGGCGGCGCCGAGCAGCGGACCGATCACCGGGACCCAGGCGTAGCTCCAGTCGGAGCCGCCCTTGTTGGGCAGGGGCAGAAGGGCGTGCACGATGCGCGGACCGAGGTCACGGGCCGGGTTGATGGCGTAACCGGTCGGACCGCCGAGGGACAGACCGATCGAGACCACGACAAGTGCGGTGATCAGGGCGCCGAGGGTGCCGAGACCCTTGCCGCTGTCGTTGAGGCCCTGGGTGAGGACCGCGAGGACCAGCACGAAGGTGCCGATGACCTCGGTGGCGACGTTCTGCACCGCGTTGCGGATCTCGGGACCGGTGGAGAAGATGCCGAGCACCGGGCCGGCGCCGGACTCACGGGCCTCGACGGCCTTCGCCTTGGTGGTCTCCGCGCCCGGACCGCCGACGATCTCCTTGTCGGTGAGGTGGGCGTGGAACTGGCCGTAGTAGGCGACCCAGACCAGAGCGGCACCGATCATCGCGCCGAGGAGCTGCCCGCCCCAGTAGGTGGGGACCTGGCTCCACGGGATGCCGTTGTCCTTCAGCGCGAGCGCGAGGGTCACGGCCGGGTTCAGGTGCGCGCCGGAGAGCGGCGCGGAGGTGTAGACGGCCGTCAGAACGGCAAAACCCCACCCGAAGGTGATGGCGAGCCAACCGGCGTTACGGGCTTTGGAGGCCTTCAGTGTGACGGCGGCGCAGACGCCACCGCCGAGCAGGATGAGTATGGCGGTACCTATGGTCTCGCCGATGAAGATGTCGGAGCTGGACACCCGCGACTCCTTTGTCCTTCGTCCAGGGGAAGGCGGACCACGGGTCCCATTCCGGAGGTCCGCGCCCTCGGGGGTGAGAGCTGCACCGGCCCTTGGCGTTGTCACACTCTAGCGCGTATTGCCGGTAAGTGTTCGACAATGCCGACCGATGGACGGGAGTCTTGCTGTGGCGTGCGCGACTCGTCAAGGGTCCCGTTATCGAAAACCCGATCGTTACTGATCGAACTGTCTTATCGATCGTGCGTCCGCTGCCGTGCGCGCGCACGCCGAGACCGCCGCGACCGCATACGGCGAGGGCCGGGACACGGTCGGTGTCCCGGCCCTCGAAGGCGCGGCGGCCGCCGCACGGCACGCTCGCGGCGGCCCGGCGGTGGCGGTGGGGGGAGCGGGGTCAGAAGCGGGCGGCGCCCAGGTCCCGCGAGACGGCGCGGGCGCAGTCCCGCACCGCCGCGATCAGCTCGGGCCGCAGCTCGCCGTCCCGGCGCAGCCGTTCCACGGCGCCCGTGATGCCGACCGCACCGACGGGCATGCGCCGCCGGTCGTGGATGGGGGCCGCGATCGAGGCGACGCCCTCCCAGGTCTCCTCGACGTCGTCCGCGTACCCGCGCGCGCGGGTACGGTCCAGGACGTGCTCGAAGGCGTCCGGCTCGCACACGGTCCGCTCGGTGAACGCCTTGCGGTCGGTCTCCAGGACCTCGCTGTGCGCCACCGGGTCGTAGGCCGCGAGGACCTTGCCGAGGGCCGTGGAGTGCAGCGGCTGCATGGCCCCTATCTCCAGCACCTGCCGGCTGTCGTCGGGCCGGAAGACGTGGTGCACGATCAGCACGCCCTGCTGGTGCAGCACTCCCAGGTGGACGCTCTCGCCGCTGGAGCGGGCCAGGTCGTCCGTCCACACCAGGGCCCGCGCCCGCAGTTCGTGGACGTCGAGGTAGGTGGTGCCCAGGCGCAGCAGCTCGGCGCCCAGCTGGTAGCGCCCGGAGGCGTCGTCCTGCTCGACGAAGCCCTCCTGCTGGAGGGTGCGCAGTATGCCGTGGGCGGTGCCTTTCGCGAGGCCCAGCGACGAGGCGATGTCCGACAGGCCGAGTCGTCGCTCGCCGCCCGCGAGCAGCCGCAGCATCGCGGCCGCCCGTTCGAGCGACTGGATGTTCCGTGCCATCGCCGTCCTGCCTCCGTCCCCTTCGACCGCCGCCCGCGCATGAACTTCCGCCGTTCGGCAATGTCGAACACTACCGGTCGTTGCCGACCTCTCGCTAATAGCCGTCAACACCTTTTCGGCCGAACCTGCCCAGGCGGCGCCCGTCCGGTGCCGTTCCCGTGCCCGTCCCGTGCACGTCCGGTGCACGTCCCCTGGACACCAGGTGCCCGAGCGGTGTCCGCCGTTCGTCCGTCGAGGGAGTAAACCGCACTCGACCGCTCACGCCACGCCGGTCCGTCCCGTGGACGCCCCTGACCCTCACCGGCTCTCCGGGCTACCCTGACGGCGTGCGCCTTCCGCGGGAAGACGCAAAGCCGACAGCCGTCGCACTCCAGGGAGCACCTTCATGGCCTCGTCGCCGAATCCGTCCCCTTCGTCCGCCGCCGCAGGCCGGGCCCGTTCCGACGCCCTGCGCGAGGCCCTCGCCACCCGCGTCGTGGTGGCCGACGGCGCGATGGGCACGATGCTCCAGGCCCAGGACCCCACCCTGGACGACTTCCAGCAGCTGGAGGGCTGCAACGAGGTCCTGAACGTGACCCGCCCCGACATCGTCCGCTCGGTGCACGCCGCCTACTTCGAGGCGGGCGTCGACTGCGTCGAGACCAACACCTTCGGCGCGAACCTCACCGCCCTCGGCGAGTACGACATCCCCGAGCGCACCGCCGAGCTGTCCGAGGCCGGCGCCCGCATCGCCCGCGAGACCGCCGACGAGTTCGCCGCCCGCGACGGCCGGCAGCGCTGGGTCCTCGGCTCGATCGGCCCCGGCACCAAGCTGCCCACCCTCGGCCACACCACCTTCACCGCGATCCGCGACGCCTACCAGCAGAACGCCGAGGGCCTCCTCGCCGGCGGCGCCGACGCCCTGCTCGTGGAGACCACCCAGGACCTGCTGCAGACCAAGGCGTCCGTCCTCGCCGCCCGCCGCGCCATGGCCACCGCCGGCTACGACGTCCCGCTGATCGTGTCGGTCACCGTCGAGACCACCGGCACCATGCTCCTCGGCTCCGAGATCGGCGCCGCGCTGACCGCGCTGGAACCGCTGGGCATCGACATGATCGGCCTGAACTGTGCCACCGGCCCCGCCGAGATGAGCGAACACCTGCGCTACCTCTCGCGGCACTCCCGCGTCCGGCTCTCCTGCATGCCGAACGCCGGCCTGCCCGTGCTCACCAAGGACGGCGCCCACTACCCGCTGACCGCCCCCGAGCTGGCCAGCGCCCAGGAGAACTTCGTCCGCGAGTACGGCCTGTCCCTCATCGGCGGCTGCTGCGGCACCACCCCCGAGCACCTGCGCCAGGTCGTCGAACGCGTCCGCGACCTCACCCCGGCCGAGCGCCACCCCCGCCCCGAGCCCGGCGCCGCATCCCTCTACCAGACCGTGCCGTTCCGCCAGGACACCTCGTACCTGGCCATCGGCGAGCGCACCAACGCCAACGGCTCGAAGAAGTTCCGCGAGGCCATGCTGGAGGGCCGCTGGGACGACTGTGTGGAGATGGCCCGCGACCAGATCCGCGAGGGCGCCCACATGCTCGACCTGTGCGTCGACTACGTGGGCCGCGACGGCGTCGCCGACATGGCCGAACTCGCCGGCCGTTTCGCCACCGCCTCCACCCTGCCCATCGTCCTCGACTCCACCGAGGTCGACGTCATCCAGGCCGGCCTGGAGAAGCTCGGCGGACGCGCGGTCATCAACTCCGTCAACTACGAGGACGGCGACGGCCCCGAGTCCCGCTTCGCGAAGGTCACCCGGCTCGCCCAGGAGCACGGCGCCGCGCTGATCGCCCTCACCATCGACGAGGAGGGCCAGGCCCGCACCCCGGAGAAGAAGGTCGAGATCGCCGAACGGCTCATCGACGACCTCACCGGCAACTGGGGCATCCACGAGTCGGACATCCTCATCGACACCCTGACCTTCACCATCTGCACCGGTCAGGAGGAGTCCCGGCGGGACGGCATCGCCACCATCGAGGCGATCCGCGAACTCAAGCGCCGCCACCCGGACGTGCAGACCACCCTCGGCCTGTCCAACATCTCCTTCGGCCTCAACCCGGCCGCCCGCATCCTGCTCAACTCGGTCTTCCTCGACGAGTGCGTCAAGGCCGGCCTCGACTCGGCGATCGTGCACGCCAGCAAGATCCTGCCCATCGCCCGCTTCGACGAGGAGCAGGTGCAGACGGCCCTCGACCTCATCTACGACCGCCGACGCGAAGGCTACGACCCCCTCCAGAAGCTCATGCAGCTCTTCGAGGGCGCCACCGCGAAGTCCCTGAAGGCGGGCAAGGCCGAGGAACTGGCCGCCCTGCCGCTGGAGGAGCGCCTCAAGCGCCGCATCATCGACGGCGAACGCAACGGCCTGGAGGCCGACCTCGACGAGGCCCTGCTCACCCGCCCGGCCCTCGACATCGTCAACGACACCCTCCTCGACGGCATGAAGGTCGTCGGTGAGCTCTTCGGCTCCGGCCAGATGCAGCTGCCGTTCGTCCTGCAGTCCGCCGAGGTCATGAAGGCCGCCGTCGCGCACCTCGAACCCCACATGGAGAAGTCGGACGCCGAGGGCAAGGGCACCATCGTCCTCGCCACCGTCCGCGGCGACGTCCACGACATCGGCAAGAACCTCGTCGACATCATCCTGTCCAACAACGGCTACAACGTCGTCAACCTCGGCATCAAGCAGCCGGTCTCCGCGATCCTCGACGCCGCCGAGGAACACCGCGCCGACGTCATCGGCATGTCCGGACTCCTGGTCAAGTCCACGGTGATCATGAAGGAGAACCTGGAGGAGCTGAACCAGCGGGGCCTCGCCGCGAACTACCCCGTCATCCTCGGCGGCGCCGCCCTCACCCGCGCCTACGTCGAGCAGGACCTGCACGAGATCTACGAGGGCGAGGTCCGCTACGCCCGCGACGCCTTCGAGGGCCTGCGCCTGATGGACGCCCTCATCGGCGTCAAGCGCGGCGTGCCCGGCGCCAGGCTGCCCGAGCTGAAGCAGCGCCGGGTCCGCGCCGCCACCGCCACGGTCGTCGAGGAGCGCCCCGAGGAGGGCCACGTCCGCTCCGACGTCGCCATCGACAACCCCGTGCCCACCCCGCCGTTCTGGGGCACCCGCGTCAGCAAGGGCATCCAGCTCAAGGAGTACGCCACCTGGCTGGACGAGGGCGCCCTCTTCAAGGGCCAGTGGGGACTCAAGCAGGCCCGCACCGGCGAGGGCCCCAGCTACGAGGAGCTCGTGGAGAGCGAGGGCCGGCCCCGGCTGCGCGGCCTGCTGGACCGCCTCCAGACCGAGAACCTCCTCGAAGCGGCCGTCGTCCACGGCTACTTCCCCTGCGTCTCCAAGGACGACGACCTGATCATCCTCGACGACGCCGGCAACGAGCGCACCCGCTTCTCCTTCCCCCGCCAGCGCCGCGGCCGCCGCCTGTGTCTCGCCGACTTCTTCCGCCCGGAGGAGTCCGGCGAGACCGACGTCGTCGGACTCCAGGTCGTCACCGTCGGCTCCCGCATCGGCGAGGAGACCGCCAGGCTCTTCGAGTCCAACTCCTACCGCGACTACCTCGAACTCCACGGCCTGTCCGTGCAGCTGGCCGAGGCCCTCGCCGAGTACTGGCACGCCCGGGTGCGCGCCGAACTCGGCTTCTCCGGTGAGGACCCGGCGGCCATCGAGGACATGTTCGACCTCAAGTACCGAGGCGCCCGCTTCTCCCTCGGCTACGGCGCCTGCCCCGACCTCGAGGACCGCGCCAAGATCGCCGAACTCCTGGAGCCCGAGCGCATCGGCGTCCAGCTCTCGGAGGAGTTCCAGCTCCACCCCGAGCAGTCCACGGACGCCATCGTGATCCACCACCCCGAGGCGAAGTACTTCAACGCCCGCTAGAAGGCTGATGAAGATCTTGGTGAGGGGCTGTCCGGCCGTCAGGCCGGACAGGCCTCCGGTCATGTACCGGCTGGTGCGATGTGCCAGGTGCCACTGGTGTGGGTGAGTCCGAGGTTGATCAGTCGGCGGAGGTTGAGGGCGGCGGCCCGGGTGTGGAGCCAGGTGTCGTTCTTGATGGTGCCGCGGTAGCGCAGGCGCCGGTTGCCGTGGTGGACGAGCCAGGCGACGGCGCGTTCGACCGGTGGCCGCCAGCGGCGGTAGTCGGCCTGCCGGGCGGGGTCGGTGGCCTGGTGGCGGGCGGCTGTCTGGAGGTCGTGGTGCGGGCGGATGGTCAGGATGCGTCCGGCCCTGGCTTTGGTGCACTGCTCGCGCAGGTGGCAGCCGGTGCATAAGTTGCCGAAGATGGCTTTGCGTTGGCGGTGCTGCCCGCCGGGGTCGGACAGGGCCACGGTGTGTCCGGCCGGGCAGGTCACGGTGGCGGTGGTGGTGTCGATGGCGAAGTCGTCGAGGGTGAAGCCGCCGGGGACGGCGGGCCGCAGCGGTGCGGGCTTGAGGAACAGCCGGTGCCCTGCCCGGTGCAGGGCCTGGCGGGCGTCGCCGGTGGAGTAGGCGGTATCACCGAAGGCGTCCACCGGTGTGTCCTCCTCGGCAAGCAGGTCCAGTCCGACGGCGGCCTCGTGGTGTTCGGGCCCGGCGCCGGGCCGCAGGGCGACGGCGGTGTACAAGCCGGTCTCGGGCTCGACGGCCAGGTGGGCCTTGAAGCCGTCCTGCCGGTGGGAGCGGGTCTTGTGCACGTGCCGGGCTTCCGGATCGGCGGTGGAGACCATCCGGTTCGGGGCGGTGCCTTGGGTGATGCGCCAGCGTCCGTCGCGGCCGTCGGAGTCCTCGGCGGGCTCGACGTCCTGGCCGGCGACCAGGGCCAGGATGCCCACCGCGTTCGCGGCTTTGTCGCCGAGCTGCTGGTCGGGCAGGTGGCCCAGCAGCCGCAGGGCATCTGTGACCAGTGCGTCGACCAGCTCGGCGCGGGCCTGCTCGTCGTTCCAGGCGATGCGGGGCTTGCCCGGGCCGGTGTAGTCGTGCGCGGTGCATCGCGCAGAGGCGACCGCTTCGGCGCCGGGGACCTCGCGGATCACCGCGCGGACGGCGGCGATGATCTGGGTGACGGTGTCCTGGGTGGCGACCGCGTCGTCCAGCACGGTGGAGTCCAGCGCCCGGCGGTGCCTGCCCTTGAGGACGCCGGTGGCCTTCACGACCTCGCGCACGGCCTCGAAGATCCGGTTCGGGCGGGCGGAACGGGCCAGCCGGCGGCGGAAGTAGGCCAGCAGCGACGGATCGAACGCCATGTCGTGAAGTCCCAGCCCGCATGCGGCCTTCCACCGCAGGTCGCACCGCAGTTCCTGCACCGTCTCGAAGTCCGACAGCCCGTGCAGGGCCTGCAAGGTGATCGCGGCGGCCAGGATCTGCGGCGGCATGCTCGGCCGTCCGTTCGCCGACGGGTACATGTCCGTGAACATCTCAGCCGGGAACAGCTCGCCACGATGCTCGGCCAGGAACGCGAACACACTCCCCGCCGGAATCAGTTCCCGGCAGGTCTCCCACACGTCCGGCCCGACCGTCTCGCCGACCCACTCACCCATCGCCACATGACGAGTCTGGCCCTGCCGCTGACACGGCAGGGCCAGAACCCAAGATCTTCATGAGCCTTCTAGAGCGTGTTGCGAAAGTCCCGTCTGCCCGGCGGCGTCCGGCACGCACGCTCGCCGTGTTGTCGGGACCGCCCCGATACCACCGGTATCGGGGCGACCCTCCGCCGTGCGATCGCCCGCACCACACGCCGCCGGGCCCGCCCTTCGGGCAGACGACGCTACTTTCGAAACACGCTCCAGCCACCGTCACCCCTGGCAGGCAGCCCCGGCCCGTCGAGGAGCCTCCTCGGATCCGTCGGCGAAAGGCGCTTCGCCGCGCGGCGTCGTACACTGGTCGGTCCACCGCAGGCCGGTTCCCCATCCGGGAACCGGCCTGCTCGTCCCCCAAGGAGGTGCGCCGGATGACCACGACGATCCCCGCGCTAGGAACCCGGACGGCCGAAGGCTCCGCCCTGCAGGCCGTGCTCCTCGACATGGACGGAACCCTGGTGGACACCGAGGGCTTCTGGTGGGACGTGGAGGTCGAGGTCTTCCGGTCCCTCGGCCACACCCTCGACGAGTCCTGGCGCCATGTCGTGGTCGGCGGCCCCATGAGCCGCAGCGCGGGCTTCCTCATCGAGGCCACCGGCGCCGACATCACCCTCGCCGAGCTGTCCGTGCTGCTCAACGACGGTTTCGAGGCCATGATCGGGCAGGCCCTGCCGCTGATGCCGGGTGCGGCGCGCCTCCTCGGCGAACTCGCCGCGCACGGCGTGCCCACCGCCCTGGTCTCGGCGTCCCACCGGCGCATCATCGACCGCGTCCTGACCTCCCTCGGCCCCCAGCACTTCGCCCTGACCGTCGCCGGCGACGAGGTGGAACGCACCAAGCCGTTCCCCGACCCCTACCTCCTGGCGGCCGCCGGGCTGGGCGCCGACCCGGGCCGGTGCGCGGTCGTCGAGGACACCGCGACCGGTGTCGCGGCCGCGGAGGCGGCGGGCTGCCACGTCGTCGCCGTGCCGTCCGTGGCCCCCATCGCCCCCGCCGTGCGGCGGACCGTCGTGACCTCGCTGGAAGAGGTCGACCTGCCATTCCTGCACGGCCTGGTGACGTTCTGACGGCGACGGAACGAGCCCCGTCCGCGCACCCAGCGTGAACAATTGAACGCACAATAAAACGCAAGATCATTCACGGGCTTCCGCGGGCCGAATTCGGGCCGGGAGAAACAGGCCGGGAGAAACCGAATTCCCGTCGGCGGGAAGCCCTTTCGGTCTGTGACGTTTACCACTCGGACCCGGTCCCCACGGCCGGCTCCGTCCTGGCCAAACCCCGCTTTCAGGGGCGATTGGCGCGCCCATGTGTCCTGATTGGTGCAGGGTGCACCAAACATTCCGCCCCCATCCCCGTCCGTCCGTCCGCACGCGGTTCCACAGCGTGAGGGGAACTCAACTCCGGTGCGCGGGCGCCCTGCACGGGGCGGGCTAATCTCGACGCGGAAACATCGCCGTACCGCCCGGGACCCGCCCGCACCACCCCGCAGGCACCCGCCCCGGAATTGAGCTCTGGAGAAACTCGAGCATGAACCGCAAGACCCTGGTGCTGCCGGCCGTCCTCGGCCTGCTCGCCCCGGTGCTCGCCGCCTGCGGCGCCACCGACGGCGCGAGCAGCGACGGCGACGCGATCGTCGTCGGCACCACCGACCGGTTCACCGCCTCGAAGGAGGCCCCGGCCCCGATCGACCCGGCCTACGCCTACGACGTCGGCACCTGGAACATCCTCCGCCAGACCGTCCAGACCCTCCTGGTCCAGCCCAGCGGCGACGGCGAACCCGAGCCCGAGGCCGCCTCCCGCTGCGGCTTCACCGACACCGGCAGCGAGCGCTACGTCTGCACCCTGCGCGACGGCCTCAAGTTCGCCGACGGCAGCCCGATCACCGCCGACGACGTCAAGTTCTCCATCGACCGCGCCCGCTCCATCAAGGCCGACAGCGGCGTCTTCGCCCTGCTGTCCACCATCGACCTCGTCGAGACCAAGGGCGACAAGCAGGTCATCTTCCACCTGAACAGCCCCGACGCCACCCTCCCGTACAAGCTGTCCACCCCCGTCGCCGGCATCGTCAACCCCGCCGACTACGACAAGGACAAGCTCCGCGACGGCTTCAAGGTCGACGGCTCCGGCCCCTACACCCTGGACGCCGAGGTCGAGAACAACGAACTCGTCAAGGCCGTCTTCACCAAGAACCCCCACTACCGGGGCCACTTGGACCCGAAGAACGACCAGATCGAACTGCGTTCCTTCGCCGACCCCGACGCCATGGGCAGTGCGCTCGAGAGCGGCGACATCGACCTGATGACCCGGACCATGACACCGGCCCAGATCGACAAGTACGCCAAGTCCGAGGACGAGAACATCGACCTCATCGAATCCTCCGGGCTGGAGATCCGCTACCTCGCCTTCAACACCGACGCGTCCCCCGTCAAGAGCACGGCCGTCCGCCGGGCGATCGCCCAGCTCGTCGACCGCGGCGCGCTCGTCTCCAAGGTCTACGGCTCCCAGTCCGAGCCCCTCTTCTCGATCGTCCCGGCGGGCATCACCGGCCACTCCAACTCGTTCTTCAACGAGTACGGCGACCCCAGCGTCTCCAAGGCCACCGAGACCCTGAAGCAGGCCGGCATCACCACCCCGGTCAAGCTGACCCTGCACTACACGACCGACCACTACGGCGCCGCCACGAAGACCGAGTTCGAGGTCCTGAAGAAGCAGCTCGACGCCAGCGGCCTGTTCGACGTCACCATCAAGGGCGCGCCCTGGTCCACGTTCCGCCCCGCCGAGCAGAAGGGCGAGTACGCCGTCTACGGCATGGGCTGGTTCCCTGACTTCCCGGACGCCGACAACTACCTCGCGCCCTTCCTCGACAAGGACAACTTCCTCAACTCGCCGTACGACAACAGCGAGATCCGCAGCAAGCTGATCCCCGAGTCCCGCCGCGAGGCCGACCGGCTCACGGCCTCCGAGAGCCTCACCGGCATCCAGGACATCGTCGCCGACGAGGTACCGATCCTCCCGCTGTGGCAGGGCAACCAGTACGTCGCCGCTCGCGACGACGTCACCGGCGCCGAGTACGCCCTCAACTCCGCCTCCACGCTCCAGCTGTGGCAGCTCGGCCGCGGCATCGGCGGCTGACCGTCCCCTCACCCCGCGCGCCGGGAAACCGGGGGAGCACGGCGCGTCCACGACACCCGACGACGACACAAGGCACTCACACGTGAACATGCGCACCCAGTGGTCCGTCCTGACCATCGCGACAGGGCTGGCCGCCGGCCTGCTGACCGGCTGCGGCTCCGAATCCGGGGGGACCGGGGACACCGGCTCCAACGTGGTGCTGGGCATGACCGACGACGTCCTGGCCACCGACCCCGCCTCCGGCTACGACCCGGGTTCCTGGCTCCTCTTCAACAACGTCTTCCAGTCGCTGCTGAGCTTCCCCAACGGCGCCACCGAACCCGAGCCCGACCTCGCCGAGGAGTGCTCCTTCGCCGGCCCCGGGACCACCGTCTACGAGTGCACCCTGAAGACGGGCCTGAAGTTCAGCAACGGTGAGGCCCTCACCGCCAAGGACGTCAAGTTCTCCTTCGACCGCATGCTCAAGATCAACGACGACGCCGGCCCGGCGATCATGTTCCCCATGCTCGACACCGTCGAGACGCCGAACGACACCACCGTCCGCTTCAACCTGAAGTACGCCGACGCCACCTTCCCCAGCAAGATCGCCTCCGGCGCCGGCGCCATCGTCGACGAGAGCTCCTACGACGCCGACGGCCTCCGCAAGGACGGAGAAGCGGTCGGCTCCGGCCCCTACAAGCTGGAGTCCTTCGGCGAGGACCAGGCCGTCTTCACCGTAAACGACCACTACGAGGGCCCCGCCGAGATCGACAACCAGGGCATCACCCTCAAGTTCTTCCACGGCGACCAGAGCGCCCTGAAGCAGGCCCTGCTGGAGGGCGAGGTCGACGTCGCCTTCCGCGGTCTCAGCGCCGGAGCCATCTCCGACATCGAGACCGACACCTCCACCGCCAGCGGCGTCGAACTCGTCGACGGCACCGGCGCCGAGGTCCAGCACCTCGTCTTCAACATGAAGGACCCGGTCACGGGCAAGATCGGCGTCCGCCGCGCCATCGCCCACCTCCTCGACCGCGAGGCCCTCGTCAACGACGTCTACCAGGGCACCGCCACCCCGCTGTACTCGATCATCCCGGCGGGCATCACCGGCCACAACACCGCCTTCTTCGACACCTACGGCGCCCGTCCCTCGAAGGCCAAGGCAGAGGCCGCCCTGCGCGCCGACGGCATCACCGACAAGGTCGCGCTCACCCTCTGGTCCACGCCGTCCCGATACGGCCCCTCCACCGACCAGGAGCTGGAGGCGATCGCCAAGCAGCTCAACGCCTCCGGCCTGTTCGACGCCAAGGTCAAGTCCGTCGAGTTCGCCCAGTACGAGAAGGACATAGCCGCCGGCAAGTACGGCCTCTACGTCAAGGGCTGGGTCCCGGACTACCCGGACCCCGACAACTTCACCAGCCCTTTCTTCGGCAAGGGCAACGTCCTCGACAACAACTACACCAACAAGACCATCACCGGTGACCTCCTGCCGAGCACGGCCGCCCAGAGCGACCGCTCCGCCACCGAGCAGGAGTACGCCGAGCTGCAGAACATCGTCGCCGAGGAGGTCCCCGTCCTCCCCGTCTGGCAGGCCAAGCAGTACGCCGTCATCCGCGACAACGTCTACGGCCTCGACTACTGCCTCGACGCGTCCACCGTCTTCCGCTTCTGGGAGATCAGCAAGGACTGACCGCGGGCCCGTACACCCCCGTCGACACCCGAGGGCGCCCTCTTCACCACGAAGAGGGCGCCCTCGGCGCGTCAACGACCCCGGCGGGCCCCGCGTCCCCTACTGCGCGCCGGGACGCACCAGCCCGCTCTCGTACGCGTACACCGCGGCCTGCACCCGGTCCCGCAGCCCCAACTTGGTGAGCACATGCCCCACATGCGTCTTCACCGTCGTCTCGCTCACGAACAGATCGGCAGCGATCTCCGCGTTCGACAGACCCCGCGCCACCAGCTTCAGCACCTCGACCTCACGGTCGGTGAGCGTGTGCAACGTGTCCGGCACCGGCTCCTCCCCCGACGGCAGATGCACCGCGTACTTGTCCAGGAGCCGACGCGTGATGCTCGGCGCCAGCATCGCCTCACCCCCCGCGACCACCCGGATCGCCTGCACCAGCTCGTGCGCCGGAGCGTCCTTCAACAGGAACCCGCTGGCCCCCGCCCGCAACGCCTCCACCACGTACTCGTCCAGATCGAACGTGGTCAGCACCAGCACTTTCGCCGGACCGTCCCGCCCGGGACCGGTGATCTGACGGGTCGCCTCCACCCCGTCCATACGGGGCATACGAATGTCCATCAGAACCACATCGGGCTGCAACGCCCGCACCTGGTCGAGCGCCTGCAGGCCGTCTCCGGCCTCCCCGACGACCGCGAGATCCTGCTCCGCCTCCAGAATCATCCGGAAGCCGGTACGCAGCAGCGGCTGGTCGTCGACCAGTAGGACGCGGATGGCCACGAAAATCTCCTTCGCTAGTCCGGGCCCATTCTGCCCTGCACCCGAGCGGGGGACTCCGGCGACCTCACCTGCAGCGGATACGGCGGGGGAGTACCACCGAACTCCGGACACACCGCCCGGTGGTCGCACCAGCCGCACAGCTTCGTCGGCCGGGGCCGCCACTCACCGGTCTCCGTGGCCAGCCGGATCGCCTCCCACAGCGCGAGCAGCTTGCGCTCCACCCGTTCCAGGTCCGCCATCACCGGGTCGTACGTCACCACGTCACCACTGCCCAGGTACACCAACTGCAGCCGGCGCGGCACCACCCGCTTCAGCCGCCACACCACCAGAGCGTAGAACTTCATCTGGAACAGGGCGCCCTCCGCGTACTCGGGCCGCGGTGCCTTCCCCGTCTTGTAGTCGACGATCCGCACCTCTCCCGTCGGCGCCACATCCACCCGGTCGATGATCCCGCGCAGCCGGAGCCCCGATTCCAGCTCCGCCTCCACGAACAGCTCCCGCTCGACCGGCTCCAACCGGGTGGGGTCCTCCAGCGTGAACCAACGCTCCACCAGCCGCTCGGCCTCCGCCAGCCAGCCCGCGAGCCGCTCGCCCTCCGGGTCGTCCGCGAAGAGCCCCACGACCTCCGGCCGCGACTCCCGCAGCCGGTCCCACTGCGCCGGCACCAGCGACCTCGCCCGCGGCGCCGTCCGCTCCGCCGCCGGCGCGTCGAACAGCCGCTCAAGCACCGCGTGCACCAGGGTGCCCCGCGTGGCCGCCTCGCTCGGCTTCTCCGGCAGCCGGTCGATCACCCGGAACCGGTACAGCAGCGGACACTGCATGAAGTCACTGGCCCGCGAGGGCGACAGCGAGGCCGGGGGCGCCGCCTCCCGCGCAGGGCGCGCGCCCTCCTCGCCGGTATCGTCCACCCCGCCGGAGGGAGCGGTGTCGGCGCCGGTGCCGTCGGTGCTGGTTTCCATGACCACAGACCCTACGGCCCACCACTGACAGTGACCGCCACGGGGCCGTCGGCCACCGCCCCGGCGCGCCCGCCTGCCCCCGCGCCGCCCCCGCCCGCGGAGGGGCCCGTGTGCCTCGTGCGACCCGGGGAAAACTGAGGGGGTGCCGGGGCGGAAGCCGTGGCGGCGACCGCATAGCATCGACCACAGACCCTTCCGCCCCTAGACACGGGCGCGGAAGACGCTTCGAACGAGGGGACATCGTGGAGACGAGCGGCGGGAGCGGGCAGCCGCGGTCGGGCAACGACGACGCGACCGAACACACGAACGGCGACAGGACCCACACCGCCGACACCGCCCCCACCGAACCCACCGCCCCGACACCCGAGGGCACCCCCACCCCCCCTCGGCAACCGCAGGCCACCGGGGACACCGAACCCTCGGACCCCACCGACGAGGCCGGGCCGGGCGCGCACACCACCGGGGAGACCGAGGAGCAGGACACCGCCGAGAACGCCCGGCCGCCCCAGCCCGCCACCGGCGCGGCCGAGCCCCGCGAGCCAGAGACCCCCGAGGACTACCAGGACCGCGAGAACCACGGGGACACGGACCGACCCGGCGGCACCGAGCACCCCTCACCCTCCGCCGAAGCACGGCCGGCCGAGCCACCCCACCCGGCCGACGCCCCCCAGCGGACCGCGGGCGCCCTCCCGCCCGAGGACCACCGTCCGACCGCCGACACCCCCGCCGAGAACGCTGACGAGGAGGCCGGGCGACCCGACGCCCCCCACCCGGAGGCCGCCCCCACCTCGCTGCACAAGGGCCCCTCGACCGGGTCCTCACCCGGCTCCCAGCACACCACCGGCACCGCACGGCCCCACGCCCACGGCGGACCCAAGCCCCCCGAGCGCCCCAAGGAACCCGGCGGCGGCATCCTCATGGGACGCCCCTTCGGCGTCCCCGTGTACGTCGCGCCCAGCTGGTTCCTCGTCGCCGCCCTCATCACCTGGGTCTTCGGCGGCCAACTCGACCGCGTCCTGCCCGAACTCGGCGCCCTGCGCTACCTCGTCTCCCTCTTCTTCGCGGTCGCCTTCTACGCCTCCGTGCTCGTCCACGAACTCGCCCACACCATCGCCGCCCTCCGCTTCAAACTCCCCGTACGCCGCATCCAGCTCCAGTTCTTCGGCGGCGTCTCCGAGATCGAGAAGGAGTCCGAGACCCCCGGCCGCGAGTTCGTCCTCGCCTTCGTCGGCCCCCTCCTCTCCCTCGTCCTCGCAGGCGTCTTCTACCTCGCCCTCCTCGCCGTGGAACCCGGCACCGTCCCCGGCGTCCTGCTGGCCGGCCTGATGATCTCCAACCTCATCGTCGCCGCCTTCAACCTCCTCCCCGGCCTCCCCCTCGACGGCGGCCGCATGCTCCGCGCCGTCGTCTGGAAGATCACCGGCAAGCCCATGAGCGGCACCATCGCCGCCGCCTGGGTCGGCCGCGCCCTCGCCCTGTCCGTCCTCATCGGACTGCCCTGGCTCACCCAGTCCGGCCTCCTCGGCGCCGACGCCACCGACAGCGTCGGCATGGACACCGTCCTCGACGCACTGCTCGCCGCGATCCTCGCCGCCATCATCTGGACCGGCGCCGGCAACAGCCTCCGCATGGCCCGGCTGCGCGAACACCTCCCCGAACTCCGCGCCCGCGCCCTCACCCGCCGCGCCGTCCCCGTCCAGACCGACACCCCCCTCTCCGAAGCCCTCCGCCGCGCCAACGACGCCGGAGCCCGCGCCCTCGTCGTCGTCGACGCCGACGGCGAACCCCTCTCCCTCGTCCGCGAGGCCGCCATCGTCGGCGTCCCCGAACACCGCCGCCCCTGGGTCGCCGTCAGCGGCCTCGCCCAGGACCTCACCGACGGCATGCGGGTCTCCGCGGAACTCGCCGGCGAGGAACTCCTCGACGCCCTGCGCGCCACCCCCGCCACCGAGTACCTCGTCGTCGAGGACACCGGCGAGATCTACGGCGTCCTCTCCGCCGCCGACGTGGAACGCGCCTTCGTCAAGGCCATGGCCAGGCCCTCCTGACCCGCACACCGCCCACCACCCGCCCACGCCCGTGGTCCGCGGCCCGTGCCGGGACCGGTAGGCTGGTCACATGTCCGAACCGACCGGTGCCGCCCGCCGTCGCGGGCCCTTCAAGGTCGGGGACCAGGTTCAGCTGACCGACCCCAAGGGCCGCCACTACACGTTCACGCTCGAAGAGGGAAAGAACTTCCACACCCACAAGGGTTCCTTCCCCCACGACGAGCTGATCGGCGCACCCGAGGGCAGCGTTGTCCGCACCACCGGTAACGTCGCCTACCTCGCGCTGCGCCCCCTGCTCCCCGACTACGTCCTGTCCATGCCCCGCGGCGCCGCCGTGGTCTACCCCAAGGACGCGGGGCAGATCCTCGCCTTCGCCGACATCTTCCCCGGCGCCCGCGTCGTGGAGGCAGGCGTCGGCTCCGGCTCGCTCAGCAGCTTCCTGCTGCGCGCCATCGGCGACCAGGGCATGCTCCACTCCTACGAGCGCCGCGCCGACTTCGCCGAGATCGCGCAGGCGAACGTGGAACGTTACTTCGGCGGCCCCCACCCCGCCTGGCAGCTCACCGTCGGCGACCTCCAGGACAACCTGTCCGACACCGACGTCGACCGCGTCATCCTCGACATGCTCGCCCCCTGGGAATGCCTGGAGGCCGTCTCCAAGGCACTCGTCCCCGGCGGCATCCTCTGCTGCTACGTCGCCACCACCACCCAGCTCGCCCGGACCGTCGAGTCCATCCGCGAGATCGGCTCCTTCAACGAGCCGACCGCCTGGGAGACGATGATCCGCAACTGGCACATCGAGGGCCTCGCCGTCCGCCCGGACCACCGCATGATCGGCCACACCGGCTTCCTGCTCACCGCCCGCCGCCTCGCCGACGGCGTCGAGCCCCCCATGCGCCGCCGCCGCCCCGCCAAGGGCGCCTACGGCGAGGACTACGCCGGCCCGAACGCCGACGGCGGCACCGCCCGCTGAGCCCACCGGCAACCCAGCCCCGACGCGGCCGAGTTCCCCGCAGCGCCCGGGAACTCGGCCACGGCGCTCTCCCGTTGACGCGCCACCAGAAGACCAAGAGAACCCCGCACCCCGCCGTTCCACCCCGCTGTCACGTGTGGCACCATGCGGGACACCCCCACCGCCACAGCCCTCTCAGGAGACGCTCCTAGTGCAGCAGACCGCGGTCCCGGAACTGGCACACGCGCACACCCGCCCGATCCACTGGCTCGCCACGGCCACCGCCCTCGCCGGAGTCGTGGCCCTGTCGTCGGCCCTCCAACCGGACGCGGCGAGAGCCGCCCAGCCCGGCCCCAAGCCCGCCCCCGCCGTGGTCGCCGCCCCCGACCCCGCCGACGTCGACCTGCCCCTGGACTGCGGCCCCGTCGACGTCGTCGTCAAGGAGCGGGCCTCCGGAGACCTCGACGGGGACCACCGCCCCGAGACCGTGGCCGTCGTCCACTGCGACGCCGCCATGGGCACCCCGCCCGACGCCGTCTACGTCCTCACCCGCTCCACCGACGCCGCACGGCCCCGCGTCGTCGCCACCCTTGTCGCCCCCAAGGACCGCAACACCGTCACCGACTTCGCCGTCCGTGACGGAGCCGTCACGGCCACTCTGCACGGCTACTCCTCCCGCAAGGTGCCCAATTGCTGCCCCGACGTCACCGACGACGTCGAATGGCAGTGGCGCGACGGGGCGTTCGTACGCTCGACCCCTGCGGGCTCCCGCAGCGTCTGACACCCGCCCGACGGGACACGATCACCCGGCGGGCCAGGTGTGAGAAAGCAGACACGGCATGGCGCCGAGTGGCCGCCCGGTCACTCCGCGTCCGGCCCGTACACCTCGACCCCGTCCGAAACCCGACGCACGTGGATGCACTCACCCGGACACTCCTTCGCCGAGTCCACCACGTCCGTCACCAGCGGCAGCGGAACCGGCGTCGTGGCCCCCGGAGCCTGCAGCAACTCGTCGTCCACGCTCTTCACATACGCCAGCCCGTCGATGTCCAACTCGAACACCTCGGGCGCGTACTGCGCGCAAATACCGTCACCGGTGCACAGGTCCTGATCGATCCAGACCTCGAGCCCCTCGCCCGCGGTCCCGGACTCCTGTCGCACGGTCATCTCTCCTGCCGTTCCTCTCGTCAACCGGTCGGGAACCACGCAGGCCCTGACGGGTGTTGAACACTTCGACCCTACCCGGACCGGCTTCCCAACCATGTTCCGTGGGTATTCCCCTGGCGTGAGGGAGAGCGCAAGGGTGAAGATCGGACACACCCCGACCGTCTTTGTGATCTAGGGGTTTCAATCGACACCCACCCAGGTAGGGTCTGGAAGCGTCCAGCTCCCCTTGGAGGAGGTGAGGACCGTGGCAGCCCACGACGACGACATGAACCGCGGCATCCGCCCGGGACGAGGGTCCGACGACCCGGCCGGGCAGATTGCCTACCTTGAGCAGGAGATCGCCGTCCTGCGACGCAAGCTCGCCGACTCTCCGCGACACACGAGGATTCTCGAGGAGCGGATCGTCGAGCTGCAGACCAACCTGGCCGGCGTGTCCGCGCAGAACGAGCGGCTCGCCAACACGCTCCGTGAGGCCCGCGACCAGATCGTGGCCCTCAAGGAAGAAGTCGACCGGCTCGCACAGCCCCCGGCCGGCTTCGGTGTCTTCCTCACGGCGAACGAGGACGGCACGGCCGACATCTTCACCGGAGGCCGGAAGCTCCGTGTGAACGTCAGCCCGAGCGTCGACCTGGAAGAGCTCCGGCGCGGCCAGGAAGTCATGCTCAACGAAGCGCTCAACGTGGTCGAAGCCATGGAGTTCGAGCGCGTCGGGGACATCGTCACCCTCAAGGAGATCCTCGAGGACGGCGAACGCGCCCTGGTGCTCGGGCACACCGACGAGGAACGGGTGGTACGGCTCGCCGAGCCGCTGCTGGACGTCACCATCCGCCCCGGCGACGCCCTGCTGCTCGAACCCCGCTCCGGCTACGTGTACGAGATCGTCCCCAAGAGCGAGGTCGAGGAACTCGTCCTCGAAGAGGTCCCGGACATCGGCTACGAACAGATCGGCGGCCTCGGCGGCCAGATCGAGGCCATCCGCGACGCGGTCGAGCTCCCGTACCTCTACCCCGACCTCTTCAAGGAGCACGAGCTGAGGCCGCCCAAGGGCGTCCTCCTCTACGGGCCCCCCGGATGCGGCAAGACGCTCATCGCCAAGGCCGTGGCCAACTCACTGGCCAAGAAGGTCGCCGAAGTGACCGGCCAGGCCGCCGGCAAGAGCTTCTTCCTCAACATCAAGGGCCCCGAGCTCCTCAACAAGTACGTCGGCGAGACCGAGCGGCAGATCCGCCTCGTCTTCCAGCGTGCGAGGGAGAAGGCCAGCGAGGGCACCCCCGTCATCGTCTTCTTCGACGAAATGGAATCCCTCTTCCGCACCCGCGGATCCGGTGTCAGCTCGGACGTGGAGAACACCATCGTCCCCCAGCTGCTCGCCGAGATCGACGGCGTGGAAGGCCTGCAGAACGTGGTCGTGATCGGCGCCTCCAACCGCGAGGATATGATCGACCCCGCCATCCTGCGTCCCGGCCGGCTCGACGTGAAGATCAAGATCGAGCGTCCCGACGCCGAGGCCGCCAAGGACATCTTCGGCAAGTACCTCACCGAGCGCCTCCCCCTGCACTCCGACGACCTCGGCGAGCACGGCGGCAGCAAGGCCACCACCGTCCAGAGCATGATCCAGACGGCAGTGGAACACATGTACGCCGAATCCGAGGAGAACCGCTTCCTGGAGGTCACCTACGCCAACGGCGACAAGGAAGTCCTCTACTTCAAGGACTTCAACAGCGGCGCCATGATCGAGAACATCGTCGGCCGCGCCAAGAAGATGGCGATCAAGGACTTCCTCGAGAAGAACCAGAAGGGCCTTCGCGTCTCCCACCTCCTCCAGGCCTGCGTGGACGAGTTCAAGGAGAACGAGGACCTGCCGAACACCACCAACCCGGACGACTGGGCCCGCATCTCCGGAAAGAAGGGCGAACGGATCGTCTACATCCGTACCCTGATCACCGGAAAGCAGGGTGCCGACACCGGACGCTCCATCGACACGGTGGCGAACACCGGACAGTACCTGTAAAAGACAGGGCGGCTGCGGGTGCCCTCGACGGGTACCCGCAGCCGACTGTTTTTCGGGTCACGGCTGGAGCAGTCAATGACGCAAATGATCTCCCCACCAGCGCGAAGCCGTTCTAGGCTCGTTCGTACCGCCGAGTCGCGCAGTGCGGGGACGGGCACCGCACACGCACCGGAGCGCCAGCGGTACTTGAGCAGCGTCCCCGACCGAGGACGCCGCCGGGCAAGGAGGGCCGCATGACCGTACGGCGAGTAATGGGCATCGAGACGGAGTACGGGATCTCCGTCCCCGGCCACCCCAATGCCAATGCCATGCTCACCTCGTCCCAGATCGTCAACGCCTACGCAGCGGCGATGCACCGGGCCCGCCGGGCGCGCTGGGACTTCGAGGAGGAGAATCCGCTGAGGGACGCGCGAGGCTTCGACCTCGCCCGCGAGGCGGCCGACTCCAGCCAGCTCACGGACGAGGACATCGGCCTGGCCAACGTGATCCTCACCAACGGCGCACGGCTCTACGTCGACCACGCACACCCCGAATACAGCGCCCCCGAGGTCACCAACCCCCGGGACGCCGTCCTCTGGGACAAGGCCGGCGAACGGATCATGGCCGAAGCCGCCGAACGGGCGGCCCAGCTCCCCGGCGCCCAGCCGATCCACCTCTACAAGAACAACACCGACAACAAGGGCGCCTCCTACGGCACGCACGAGAACTACCTGATGAAGCGGGAGACCCCCTTCTCGGACATCGTGCGCCACCTCACGCCGTTCTTCGTCTCCCGCCAGGTCTTCGCCGGCGCCGGACGCGTCGGCATCGGCCAGGACGGCCACGAACACGGATTCCAGCTCAGCCAGCGAGCCGACTACTTCGAGGTCGAGGTCGGGCTGGAGACCACCCTCAAGCGCCCCATCATCAACACCCGCGACGAACCCCACGCGGACGCCGAGAAATACCGCCGACTCCACGTGATCATCGGCGACGCGAACCTCTCGGAGATCTCCACCTACCTGAAGCTGGGCACCACCGCCCTGGTCCTCTCCATGATCGAGGACGGCTTCATCGCCGTCGACCTCGCCGTCGACCAGCCCGTACGCACCCTCCACCGGGTCTCCCACGACCCGACGCTGCAACGCCTCATCACGCTCCGCAGCGGACGCACGCTGACCGCCGTGCAGCTCCAGATGGAGTACTACGAGCTGTCGCGCAAATACGTGGAGGAGCGGTTCGGGGCCGACGCCGACGACCAGACCAAGGACGTCCTCAGCCGTTGGGAGGACACCCTGAACCGCCTGGAGCACGACCCCATGAGCCTCTCCGGGGAGCTCGACTGGGTCGCCAAGCGGGAACTCATGGAGGGCTACCGGCGCCGTGACGGCCTGGACTGGGACGCCGCCCGGCTGCACCTGGTCGACCTCCAGTACGCCGACGTACGGGCCGAGAAGGGCCTGTACAACCGTCTCGTGGCCCGCGGCAAGATGAAGCGGCTCCTCGACGAGTCGGAGGTCGAGCGGGCCCGTACGAAGCCGCCGGAGGACACCCGCGCGTACTTCCGCGGCCGTTGCCTGGAGCAGTACGCCGACGACGTCGCGGCCGCCTCCTGGGACTCCGTGATCTTCGACCTCCCGGGCCGGGACTCGCTCCAGCGCGTTCCAACCCTCGAACCCCTTCGCGGAACGCGAAATCACGTCAAGGAGCTCCTGGACCGCTGCCGCACGGCAGAAGACCTGGTCAGGGTCCTGTCCGGCAACTGAAACAGGGTTCGAACCCGATCAGCCGGGCAGGGTGGAAACACCGCAGTCCGGGAATCATCGAGGTGGTTCCCGGACGTTGTCGAAACAACGGGGCCAATGTCAGACCGGGCTTGTAGGGTCTGATCATGACCGATCGGCAGGAAAGCCGACCTGCCGACCATGTCGGGCGAACTGAGCGGGGTGAGGGTTATGGCGACCAAGGACACCGGCGGCGGACAGCAGAAGGCCACCCGTTCCACCGAAGAGGTCGAAGAGGCTCCCGAGGTGCAGGCTTCGGACGACCTCAAGGAACGGCAGGAGAAGCTGAGCGACGACGTCGACTCGGTTCTCGACGAAATCGATGATGTGCTCGAAGAGAACGCCGAGGATTTCGTGAGGTCCTTCGTTCAGAAAGGTGGGGAGTAGTTTCACCTTTGATTCAAAGGTGAAGCGGGGGTCGTTCGGTGGAGCAGCAGTCGGAGTCGCGGCGCTGTTCGCGGTGCAAGGGGTACTTACCGCGGGCGGCGTTCGCCAGTAACAAAGCCATGCCTGACGGCCTTCAGGCGTACTGCCGGGAGTGCTCGGCCGAGTACTACCGGCAGCGCCAGGAGGCCAAGGGTGAAACGGTCCGGCCCAAGGTGCCGGTTCCTCGCGGGCACAAGCGGTGCCCCCAGTGCGAACAGGTCAAGCCGCATTCCGAATGGGAGCCGAACAAGTCCGCGTCGGATGGATGGGCGAGCTACTGCCGGAAGTGCCGCGCGGAGCGCAATCGGATCAGCTATTTCAAGCGCAAGTACGGCCTCACGCCAGCCGAGTTGGACGCCACAATCGCCGAGCAGCACGGCATCTGTTGTATCTGCCTCGCTGCTCCGGCCGAGCATGTGGATCACTGCCACGAGACGGGTAGGGTCCGAGGCGTACTGTGCTTCAGCTGCAACGCGGCGCTGGGGCAGTTCAAGGATCGGCCCGACGTCATGAGGCGGGCTACGACATACGTGGAAGGAAACGCGTGGAAGCCAACACTCGTAGCACCGGGCGTCTACCAGCTGCCTTCCTGACGCCTGGGTCGTCCTCCTTCATGGACTTCCTGTCGGAGCACCAGCCGGAGCTGCTGCCCGGCAAGCGGCAGCTGCCGCCGACCCAGGGCGTGATCGAGGCCCCGCACGGCACGACGATCGTGGCCGTGACGTTCCCCGGCGGCGTGGTGCTCGCCGGTGACCGGCGGGCCACGATGGGGAACATGATCGCGCAGCGGGACATCGAGAAGGTGTTCCCCGCGGACGAGTACTCGGCGGTGGGTATCGCCGGTACGGCCGGTCTGGCCGTGGAGATGGTCAAGCTGTTCCAGCTGGAGCTGGAGCACTTCGAGAAGGTCGAGGGGGCGCAGCTCTCGCTGGAGGGCAAGGCGAACCGTCTGTCGACCATGATCCGTTCCAACCTCGGCATGGCGATGCAGGGGCTTGCGGTGGTCCCGCTGTTCGCGGGCTACGACGTGGACCGGGACAGGGGTCGCATCTTCTCCTACGACGTGACGGGCGGCCGTTCCGAGGAGACCGGTTACGCGGCCACGGGTTCCGGCTCGATCTTCGCGCGCGGTGCCATGAAGAAGCTCTTCCGTGAGGACCTGACCGAGGAGCAGGCCACGACGCTCGTGGTGCAGGCTCTGTATGACGCGGCTGACGACGACTCGGCGACCGGTGGTCCCGATGTCGCCCGCCGGATCTACCCGATCGTCACCGTGATCACCGAGGACGGCTTCCGCCGGCTGACCGACGAGGAGTCCTCCGGGATCGCCCGCTCGATCCTGGAGCGGCGCCTGGAGCAGCCCGACGGTCCGCGGGCCGCGCTGCTCTAGCCGGTCCGGCGCGGACGGCCCTCTTATCAAGGTGATCCAGTGACTTCGACAGAAAGGGACGGATAACCGGTGTCGACGCCGTTCTATGTCTCACCCCAGCAGGCCATGGCCGACCGGGCGGAGTACGCCCGCAAGGGCATCGCCCGTGGCCGCAGCCTGGTCGTGCTGCAGTATGCCGACGGCATCGTGTTCGTCGGCGAGAACCCGTCCCGTGCGCTGCACAAGTTCAGCGAGATCTACGACCGGATCGGTTTCGCCGCCGCCGGCAAGTACAACGAGTACGAGAACCTGCGGATCGGTGGTGTGCGCTACGCGGACCTGCGGGGGTACACCTACGACCGTGACGACGTGACCGCGCGTGGTCTGGCGAACGTCTACGCCCAGACGCTGGGCACGATCTTCTCCTCGGCGGCCGAGAAGCCGTACGAGGTGGAGCTGGTCGTGGCCGAGGTGGGGGAGACGCCCGAGGGCGATCAGATCTACCGTCTGCCGCACGACGGCTCGATCGTCGACGAGCACGGCTCGGTCGCGGTGGGGGGTAACGCCGAGCAGATCAGCAGTTACCTGGATCAGCGCCACCAGGACGGCATGTCGCTTGCGGAGGCGCTGAAGCTCGCGGTCCAGGCGCTGTCCCGGGACACCAGCGGTACGCAGCGGGAGATTCCCGCCGAGCGTCTGGAGGTGGCGGTTCTCGACCGTACGCGTCCGCAGAAGCGCAAGTTCAAGCGTATCGTCGGCCGTCAGCTGGACCGTCTCCTGGAGACGGACGGCGCATCCACGGAGGCCGAGAGCTCCGAGGAGGAGTAGCTCGCGCGTCAGGTTCCAGTCCGCCCGTAGTGCGCCCCGGCCGACCATGGCCGGGGCGCGCGGCGTTGGTGGCCGGCGGACTGTCACCGCTCACCCGGATGGCGGACTCGGCGTTCAGGGCGTTGCCGGCGCGGTGGAGCCGCGTACGACGAGTTCGACGGGGATGTCCCCCTCTTCGGGTGTGCGGCCCTCCAGGACGGCGAGGAGGGCTGCCATGCCGCGTTCCCCGAAGGTTTCCGCGTCGAGGCGGATCGTGGTGAGTTCGGGGTCGAGTGCGGTGGCGAGGCCGAGGTCGTCGACGCCGGTGACGGAGATGTCGTCGGGGACTCTGAGGCCGAGGCGGCGCAGTGCCTTGTAGGCGCCGGCGGCGAGTTTGTCGTCGTCGCAGACGAGGGCGGTGGGGCGGCGGCCTTGGGGTGCGGTGAGCGCGGCCTCCGTGGCGGTCAGGGCGCCCTCGATGGAGATGGGTGCGGCCGCTGTCCGCAGGGTGGTTCCGGCGACCGTGGCGAGGCGTGCGGCGAGTTCCTGTGCGCGTACCTCGAAGGTCCAGGAGGGGACGTCGGCGGCGAGGTGCAGGAAGTGGCGGTGGCCCAGGGCGAGGAGGTGGTCGGCGACCTGTCGTGCGCCGTCGCCGATGTCGAGGTTGACGGTGACGGCGCCGTGGCTGCCTCGGGGGTCGCTGTCGAGCATCACCAGGGGGAGCTGGTCGCCGCGGATGGCGCTGAGGGCGTCGGCGGCCATGGAGGAGGCGATGACGCCGTCGAGGGCGGCCTGTGCGGAGGCGAAGGGGTCGCGTGCGGGGCCGACGCCCTCGGGGGAGGGGTAGAGGACGACGCCGAAGCCGTGGCGGGCGGCGACGCGGGCTGCTCCGGTGTAGACACCGCCGAAGAACTCGGTGGTGAGGGCGGGGACGACGAGGAGGACGGTGCGGGTGCGGCCGAGGCGGAGGTTGCGTGCGGCGAGGTTGGGCCGGTAGCCGAGTTCGCGTGCGGCTTCGCGCACGCGTTCGGCGGTGGTCTCGGAGACGCGGCCGCGCCATTTGTCGCCGAGGACGAGGGAGACGGCGGCCTGGGAGACTCCGGCGGCCTGGGCGACGTCACGGCTCGTGGGCCGTGTACCTGCTCGTGCCACCGTGTGCGCGCTCCTTCGTCGGACTCGTGCGTATGGACTCGTCGTCCGGGCTCATGGTACGTATGGCAGAAGACGTTATACGTAACACTTCCCCTGTCGGTCTCTTCGGACCGGTGGGGCCGACGAGCCGACGAGAGTCGTCCGAGGGGCGGAACATGGCAGCCGGATACCTGGAGATCCTCAGGGCGCGGCACGCGGCGCGTCTGCTGGCGGGCACGCTGGTGGGGCGGTTGCCGAACGCGACGGCCGCGATCGCGATCGTGCTGTTCGTGCGCGCGGAGGGCGGGACGTACAGCCTGGCGGGGGCGCTGGCCGCCGTGTACGGCGTGGCGAACGCGGTGGGGCAGCCGCTGCTGGGCCGTCTGGTGGATCTGCGCGGGCAGCCGCGGGTGCAGCTGCCCGCGGCGCTGGTATCGGCGCTCGGGATGACGGTCTTCGCCCTGTCGGGTCTGGAGCCGCTGCCGGTCGCGTATCTCTCCATGGCGGTCGCGGGGCTGTTCACGCCTCCGCTGGAGGGCGGGCTGCGGGCCCTGTGGGCGACGGTCCTGCGCCGGGAGGAGCAGGTGCACACGGCGTATGCGATGGACGCGGTGGCTCAGGAGATCATGTTCACCGTGGGACCGCTGCTGGTGACGCTGTGCGTGTCGCTGTGGTCCGCGGCGGCGGCGCTGATCGTGCTCAACGTCATCGGGGTGTTCGGCGCGCTGTGGGTGGTGGTGTCACCGCCGTCGCGGGCCTGGCGGTCCGCGCCGCGGGAGGCGCACTGGCTGGGCGCGTTGCGCTCGCCGGGGATGCTGGCGCTGCTGGGCGCGTTCCTGTTCGTGGGGATCGCGCTGGGGTCGATCACGGTCGCCGCGGTGTCGTACGCGGACGGCCACGGCGGGGACGCGGTGTACGGCTGGCTGATGGCGGGGGTGGGGCTGGGCGCGCTCGTGGGCGGTACGGCGTACGGGGCGCGGCGGTGGAGCGGGCCGCCGGAGCGGCGGCTGCGGGTGCTGGTGGGGCTCCTGGCGGTCTGTTACGTGCCGCTGACGCTGGTGCCGGGTCCGGTCGGGATGACGGGGCTGGCGGTGCTCGCGGGGGTGTTCCTGGCGCCGGCGATCGCGTGCGGGTTCGTGCTGGTGGACGGCCACGCGCCGCGGGGGACGGTGACGGAGGCGTTCTCGTGGATCGTGACGACGTTCACGGTGGGCCAGTCGGTGGGTACGGCGGTGGCGGGGCCGGTCGTGGAGTGGGGCGGGACGCGGTGGGGCTTCGTGGTGCCGGGCGCCGCGGGGGCCGTGTCGTTGCTGGTTCTGCTGGCGACGGGACGGGTTCTGGCTGCTCCCTCGGGGGGTGCGGTGGTGGCGGTCTCCTCGGAAAATGATCCGAACCGTGCTGCCGAACCCCGTTTCAGGTCGGTGGATCGGGCGTAATGTTCAGTCATGGACCGCCGCATTTTCGGGCTGGAGAACGAGTACGGCGTCACGTGCACGTTCAGGGGACAGCGCCGTCTGTCTCCTGACGAGGTGGCGCGGTACCTCTTCCGCCGTGTCGTGTCATGGGGCCGCAGCAGCAATGTGTTTCTGCGGAACGGGGCCCGCCTCTATCTCGACGTGGGCTCACATCCGGAATACGCGACACCCGAATGTGACAACGTGACCGAGCTGGTCACTCACGACAAGGCCGGCGAGCGCATTCTGGAAGGACTGCTGGTCGACGCCGAACGCCGCCTGCACGAGGAGGGAATCGCGGGCGACGTCTACCTCTTCAAGAACAACACGGACTCGGCGGGCAACTCCTACGGTTGCCACGAGAACTATCTGGTCGCGCGGCACGGGGAGTTCTCCCGGCTCGCGGACATCCTCATTCCTTTCCTGGTCACGCGGCAGTTGCTGTGCGGCGCGGGGAAGGTGCTGCAGACCCCGCGTGGTGCCGTGTACTGCGTGAGTCAGCGCGCGGAGCACATCTGGGAGGGTGTCAGCTCGGCGACGACGCGCTCCCGTCCGATCATCAACACGCGTGACGAGCCGCACGCGGACGCGGAGCGGTACCGTCGCCTCCATGTGATCGTGGGCGACTCGAACATGTCCGAGACGACCATGCTGCTGAAGGTCGGTGCGACCGATCTGGTGCTGCGCATGATCGAGGCGGGCACGGTGATGCGGGACCTGACGCTGGAGAACCCGATCCGGGCGATCCGCGAGGTCAGCCATGACATCACGGGCCGGCGCAAGGTGCGGCTGGCCAGTGGCCGGGAGGCGTCCGCGCTGGAGGTGCAGCGCGAGTACTTCGAGAAGGCCGTGGACTTCTGTGAGCGGCGCGGTATCCGCACGGGCACCGTGGAGCAGGTCCTGGAGCTGTGGGGTCGCACGCTGGACGCGATCGAGGCCGAGGACCTCGACCGGATCGGTACCGAAATCGACTGGGTGATGAAGTACAAGCTCATCGAGCGGTACCGGGCCAAGCACAACATGACCATGTCGCATCCGCGGGTCGCGCAGATAGACCTCGCGTATCACGACATCCACCGTCGTCGTGGGTTGTACTACCTCCTGGAGAGGAAAGGTCAAGCCGCCCGGATCTGCAATGACTTGAAGATCTTCGAGGGCAAGTCGGTTCCGCCGCAGACCACTCGGGCGCGGCTGCGTGGTGACTTCATCCGGCGGGCGCAGGAACAGCGCCGGGATTTCACGGTCGACTGGGTGCATCTGAAGCTCAACGACCAGGCACAGCGCACGGTGTTGTGCAAGGACCCGTTCCGTTCGGTGGACGACCGGGTGGAGAAGCTGATCGCCGGAATGTGAGCCGGATTGTTCCCGGTGCGCCTCCCGTGCTCGAATTCACCCGAGTGGGACGCGTCACCGTCGGAACGCAACGCGGGGCGCCGTACGTTTGCCGTACGGCGCCCTTCTCACGCCGTAGAGTTGCGCGCACGCATCCGACAAGATCGACCGATACGAGGCCCTCACCGTGCGCCGACGCTCACTCCTCATCGCTGTCCCCGCTGGACTGGTCACGCTCGCCGCCTGTGGTGACGACAAGTCCGACTCGGCCAAGGCCAGCAGCAGCCCGTCCGCGTCGGCGAGTGCGGCCAAGCCGCCGAAGATCGTGGACGGTCCGCTGCCCGCGATCACGGCCGGGGTGAAGTTCGACGAGAAGCCGACCGTCGCGAAGGGCAATGGGGAGCCGTCGAAGAACCTGGCGGTGAAGACGGTGATCGCGGGCACCGGCAGGACGGTCGCCGAGGGCGACTACATCCAGGCGAACTACCTGGGGCAGATCTGGGACACGGCGAAGGTCTTCGACAATTCCTACGACCGCAAGACGCCGCTGGTCCTACAGTTGACGCCGCGGGGCATCATCGACGGCTGGCGCTATGCGCTGACCGGGAAGAAGGCCGGCAGTCGGGTGGAGATGGCCGTGCCGCCGACCTGGGGCTACGGCACCCAGGGGAACGCCCAGGCGGGCATCAAGGGCGACGACACGCTGGTCTTCGTCGTGGACATCCAGGACACGTTCAACGCCAAGAGCTCCGCCAAGGGCAAGAACGTCCCGCAGAACGACGCGAAGCTGCCGAAGGTGAGCACGAACACCGACGGCAAGGCCCCCACCATCGACATCCCGAAGACGGACCCGCCGGCCGGCCTGTCCTCGACGTACATCATCGAGGGTGACGGTCCGGAGGTCGCCGCCGACGACAGCCTGCTGGTGCAGTACAAGGGCGTCATCTGGGACACCGGCAAGGAGTTCGACTCCTCGTACAGCCGGGACGCGCTCAGCTCGTTCGGGATGCAGCAGGTCGTCAAGGGCTGGCAGCAGGGGATGGCGGGCAAGAAGGTGGGCAGCCGTCTGCTGATCGTGATCCCGCCGAAGCTGGGTTACGGCGACACGCCGCCGAGTGGCAGCGACATCAAGAAGGACTCCACGATGGTCTTCACCGTGGACATCCTCGCGAAGATGTGAGTCTGCGGGATGCGAGACTGTCCCGCGTTGTCTTTTCGTACAAGAGCAGGAGCCTGAAGACGTGAGCATTGAGAAGCCCGAGATCGACTTCCCCGGTGGCGAGCCCCCGAAGGACCTTGAGATCAAGGACATCTGGGAGGGCGAGGGCGAGGTCGCGCAGGCGGGCCAGACCGTCACCGTGCACTACGTGGGCGTGGCCTTCAGTACCGGCGAGGAGTTCGACGCCAGCTGGAACCGTGGTACGCCGTTCCGCTTCCCGCTCGGCGGTGGCCGGGTCATCAAGGGCTGGGACCAGGGCGTCCAGGGCATGAAGGTCGGCGGCCGCCGCCAGCTGACCATCCCGGCGCACCTCGCCTACGGCAACCAGAGCCCGACCCCGGCGATCAAGCCGGGCGAGACGCTGATCTTCGTGGTCGACCTGCTCGGGGTCTGATCACCGTACGACCGGAGCGGCCCGGTCCTGGGACCGGAGCCGACCACCTGGGGTCCATGCCTGTCCGGGCGTGGGCCCTCGGCTTTTGCCGCGACGCTCGGTAGCGGTACGGTCGTGCCGCAGAAGCACCCATAGGGAAGGGCGTCGATGGCCATTGCCAAGGCCGAGCGGTTGATGAACCTGGCGCTGTGTCTGCTGGGGACGCGCCGACCGCTCAGCAAGCGCGAGCTGCGGGAGTCCATCGAGGCCTATCTGGAAGCCGGGTCCGACGACTCCTTCAACCGCATGTTCGAGCGCGACAAGGACGATCTGCGCGAACTCGGCCTGGTCATCGAGACGGTGGAGAACCTCGACGGCGAGGTCGGCTATCAGGCCCGCCGCGACAGCAACAGCCTTCCGCCCATCACCCTCGACGCCGAGGAGGCCGCCGCCCTGGGGCTCGCCGCCAAGGTGTGGCAGCAGGCCCGGCTCGCCGGTGCCGCGAGCGGCGCCCTGCAGAAGCTGCGCGCGGCCGGCCTTCCGGAGGACGTCGACCCCTACGAGGCCCACGGGGCGCTGGAGCCGCGCATCCCGGTGCACGAGGCCGCCTTCGAGCCGCTGATGCTGGCCTGCCGGGACCGCCGCCCGGTGGTGTTCGAGTACCGCAAGGCCACCGCCGCCCGCCCCGAGCCCCGCCATGTGGAGCCGTGGGCGCTGGAGTGCTGGCGCGGCCACTGGTACCTCGCCGGATTCGACCGGGACCGGGGTGCCGAGCGGGTCTTCCGGCTGTCGCGGATCACCGGCAAGGTGCGCAGCCGGGGCGGCGCCTTCACCGCCGAGGTCCCGGACGTCGTCACGGTACGGGAGACCGTCGCGAGCTGGGCGGGGGAGACCGCCGACCGCTCGGCGCGGATCCGGCTCCGCGCGGGCGCCGGTTACCCGCTGCGGGCCAGGGCCACCGCCGTGCGGGAACTCGGTGACGGCTGGGACGAGTTGGAGATTCCGTACGGGCACGGTCTGGATGCCTGGCTGGTCGAGTTCGGGCCCGACGTGGTCGTCCTGGACCCCGCCGAGCTGCGGGCCGACGTGGTGGACCGGCTGCGTGCCGTGGCCAAGGGTTGAGGGGACGTAAGAACGTGGTGGGAAAACCGGCCCGGCCGGCGAACGCCATCGACCAGACCCGGCGGATGCTCTCCCTGGTGACGTACCTGCGCGAGCGCCCCGGCGCCCGTATCGAGGACGTGGCGCGCGCCTTCGGGATCAGCGAGGACGAGCTGGTGTCGGACCTCGACGTGCTGCCCATGTGCGGGACCAGCTTCCGCGGCGGTGACCTGCTCGACATCGACACCGACGGCGAGCGGATCTGGTGGCACAACCCGGCCGCGCTCGGGGCGGAGGCCGCCGAGCCGCTGCGGCTGGCCGCCGACGAGGCCACCGCCCTGCTCGTGGCCGCCCGCGCGGTCGCCACGCTGCCCGGGCTGCGCGAGAGCGACCGGCAGGCGCTGCTGCGGGCCACCGCCAAGGTGGAGGCGGCCGCGGGTGAGGCCGCCGGTGCCAGTTCCCGGCTGTCGGTGACCTTCGAGTCGGAGGGCGGTGTCTTCGCCGACGTCGACCGGGCCATCTCGGAGCGCCGACGGCTGTGGATCCGCTACTACTCGCCGGCCCGCGACGAGGTCACCGAGCGGGAGATCGACCCGATCCGCCTGGTCAGCGTGGGGCACACCTACGTCGAGGCGTGGTGCCGCCGCTCGGAGGCGCGCCGGACGTTCCGCCTGGACCGGGTCGCCGAGATCAAGATCCTCGACGAGCCGTCCGCGCCGCCCGAGATCGAGTTGCGGGACCTGTCGGAGGCGCTGGTGCAGCCCGCCGCCGAGGACCCGGAGGTCGTCGTCGAGGTCGGACCCGGCGGGCGGTGGGTCGCCGAGTACTACCCGCACGACAGCGCCGAGGAGCTCCCGGACGGCGGTCTGCGCATCACCCTGCGCACCCCCGACCCCGCCTCGCTGCGGCGGCTGGCGCTGCGGCTCGGACCGGACGGCCGGATCGTCTCGCCCCGGGACCTGGCCGACAGCGCCCGCCGGGCGGCGCGCGAGGCCCTGGCGGCCTACGACGAGGTCATGGCGGCGTACGACGGGCTCGACGCCCCGTTCGGTGCGTCGGGTGTGCCCGGTGGAGCGGGGGAGCGGCAGGACGACAGACAGGAGCGAGGGCTGTGAACGGCGGGTCGGTTGTGTCTGGTGTGCAGGGTCTGCAGGGTGTTCAGGGCCTGCAGACCCTGCAGGGTGTGCAGGAGATGACTGCGGCGGTCGCGTTCGCGGGCATGAAGCGGGTGGCCGACGTGGTGTTCAGGGCCGGGTGCCCCGACTGCCGGGCGAACGTCGAGCTCGGCGCGAGCGCGCTGCGGCTGGCCATCGGCGCCACCAGCAAGACCACGTTCTACTCCTTCACCTGCCCCGAGTGTGGTGTCGCCGTCCGCAAACCGGCCGGCGAGCGCATCGTCGAGCTGCTGACCGGGGGCGGCGTGCGGACGCTGCGGCTGCATTCGCCGGGCTAGGGTCGTCGCTATGTTCTGGCCGATGTTCGCCGTCGCTATGGGTTTTCTGGGGCTCGCCGTGCTGGGGGTGCTCGCCGTCCGGGTCTTCGTCGAGGCCCAGCGTCTGGGCAGGCAGGTCGCCGAGTCGACGCGGCGGATCAACCGGGCGGCGGAGGACCTGGAGCGGGCGACGGCGAGCGCGGCCCGCTCCGTGGACGCGCTGTGAGCGCTCCGCCCGCCCCCGTGAGCGCGCTGTGCGCGGTCGGCTCGTTCCGCGAGCGCGCTGTGCGGTATGAGCGTGTCCGCTGTGAGGTACGTGCGTGCCTGCTGTGAGTCGGTGAGCCTGTGCGGTTTGCGCCACTTCGCCCTGTCACCCTCATACCTTCGGCAGGTACGCTGCCTGTCGCGGCCCGGTGAACGAGGCCCTGGTCGCGCGAATCGGGAGTACGCACAGGGATTGCCTCTGATTCACCCCTGAGCGTTACGATCGCTGCCAGTACGATCGTTCGGACATGTGTCCGACCGGTCGGACAGCCCCCACCCGCCGCCTCGGTGAAGAAGGTAGACAGCTATGGGTAGGCTCGGCCCCACCGAGATCATTCTGATCCTCGTCGTCATCATCCTGCTGTTCGGTGCGAAGAAGCTCCCGGACATGGCGCGCTCCCTCGGCAAGTCCGCCCGCATCCTCAAGAGCGAGGCGAAGGCCATGAAGAGCGACGGCCAGGAGGACGCCACCACCTCGGCCGCGCCGCCGCACGCGAACGGCGAGACCCCCGCTCAGCGCACCATCCAGGCTGCCCCCGGTGACGTGACCAGCTCCCGCCCGGTGGCGGAGCCGACGGACACGACCAAGCGCTGACGCAGGGCCGGACGAGACATCCGGCCTGCCGCACGAGATGAGGACGTGGGTTGCTCAAGTCTGCCCGCAAGACGGAGAAGAACAAGGATCCGGAGGGGCGAATGCCCCTCGCGGAGCACCTGCGCGAGCTACGGAACCGCCTTGTCAAGAGCCTTCTGGCCATCGTCGTCACGACGGTTCTCGCGGCGATGTTCTACAAGGACATCATCCAGTTCTTCACAGATCCCATTCTCCAAGCGGTGGGATGCCAGTACAGCTTCGCCGAACTCGCGAAGGACAGTAGCCAGACCAGTTGTGCCCGCATCGTTCAGAACGGTCTGCTGAGCCCGTTCACGCTCGCTCTGACGGTCTCGCTGTCGTCGGGTGTCGTGCTCGCCACCCCGGTCTGGCTCTACCAGCTCTGGGCTTTCGTAGCACCGGGCCTGCACCGGAACGAGAAGAAGTACGGCCTCAGTTTCGTGGCGGCGGGTTTCCCGCTGTTCCTCGCTGGCTCGTACTTCGCCTACTGGTCGCTGCCCAAGATGGCGTCGGTCATGCTGGAGTTCTCGATCATCGGAAGCGACAACCAGCTGCCGCTCGATGATCTGCTGAACCTGATCATGCGGATGATCGTCGTCTTCGGCCTTTCCTTCGAGCTGCCGCTGCTGCTCGTGATGCTGAACTTCGGTGGGGTGCTCTCCGGCAAGAGGATGGCCGGCTGGTGGCGCGGCATGATCCTCGGCATCACGCTCTTCGCGGCGATCGCCACCCCCAGCACCGACCCCATCTCCATGCTCGCGCTGGCGGGTCCCATCTGGGTGCTGTACTTCATCGCCACGGGCATCGCGCTGACCAACGACAGGCGCCGGGCCCGCGTCGAAGCCATGAAGCCTGGGGACGACGAGGCCTCCGAGCTCGATCTCACTCCGGAAGAAGTGGGTGAGGTCGAGGCTGTCTCGGCGAGCCGGGCACTGCCGTCGCCCTCGCCCTCGCCGGAAGCCGAGCGCGAACGGATCAACGGCTACGACGACGTCACATAGACCTCGGCAGGCGTTCTGACGAAAACGGCCGGGGGCCTACTGCGCAACGGTAGGCCCCCAGTGATATAGGCGCGCAACTGCTGTCCAGTGCCCCGAGCCCTGCAGCTGGGTCGTGCCGCCCCCGTTCCGTCGTTGTTGATGTCCCAGTCGATGGTGCCGTCGGGCGTCCAGCCACCGGTCGTGGTGCTGTGGAAGGTCGTGGTCGAGAAACCGCGGTTCCCCGGCAAACGCTTCGAGCGAAACTCCCCGAAGAAAATGAACGACATGCGACAGAGTGGTCACCGCCTGTCGCGCGCAGATGATCATTGCTTCGTGAACGTAACCGGTCAACGTTGAATCACGTAAGCGATCAAGCGCGAGGCGCCGCGGCCGGGGCACCCGATGTGACGCGGCAGCAGGGGGTCAGCTGCACGTTTCCCGTGTTCAGTGCGATCTGATCCGGATAATGATCGTCCCGTTGTCAGTGGGGCCCGGTACGCTCGAAAGCACGATGACAGAGGATCTCTCACCGGCCGAGCGGTATGCGGCAGCACGTAGGCGCGCTGCCGAGCAGGCCACCGCGCTCGCGTCCTTCCGCGAGATGTACGACTTCGGCCTCGACCCCTTCCAGATCGAGGCCTGCCAGGCGCTCGAGGGCGGCAAGGGCGTCCTGGTGGCCGCCCCCACCGGCTCGGGCAAGACGATCGTCGGCGAGTTCGCCGTCCACCTCGCCCTGAAACAGGGCAAGAAGTGCTTCTACACGACCCCCATCAAGGCCCTGTCGAACCAGAAGTACGCCGACCTGTGCCGCCGTTACGGCGCCGACCGGGTCGGACTCCTCACCGGCGACAACAGTGTCAACTCCGACGCCCCGGTGGTCGTGATGACGACCGAGGTCCTGCGGAACATGCTGTACGCGGGCTCCCAGACCCTCCGCGGCCTCGGTTACGTGGTCATGGACGAGGTGCACTACCTCTCCGACCGCTTCCGCGGCGCCGTCTGGGAAGAGGTGATCATCCACCTCCCCGAGTCGGTCACCCTGGTCTCCCTCTCGGCGACCGTGTCGAACGCCGAGGAGTTCGGCGACTGGCTGGACACCGTGCGCGGCGACACCGAGGTGATCGTCTCCGAGCACCGGCCCGTGCCGCTGTTCCAGCACGTGCTCGCCGGCCGGCGGATGTACGACCTCTTCGAGGAGGGCGAGGGCCACCGCAAGGCCGTCAACCCCGACCTCACGCGCATGGCCCGCATGGAGGCCAGCCGCCCCTCCTACCAGGACCGCAGACGGGGCCGCGCCATGCGCGAGGCCGACCGTGAGCGCGAGCGCCGCCAGCGCTCCCGCGTGTGGATCCCGAGCCGGCCGGAAGTCATCGAACGGCTCGACTCCGAGGGTCTGTTGCCGGCCATCACCTTCATCTTCAGCCGCGCCGCCTGCGAGGCCGCCGTCCAGCAGTGCCTGCACGCCGGCCTGCGACTGAACGACGACGACGCCCGCCTGCGGGTGCGGGCCCTCGTCGAGGAGCGCACCGCGTCCATCCCCTCCGAGGACCTCCATGTCCTCGGCTACTTCGAGTGGCTGGAGGGCCTGGAGCGCGGTATAGCGGCCCATCACGCGGGCATGCTGCCGACCTTCAAGGAGGTCGTCGAGGAACTGTTCGTACGGGGCCTGGTCAAGGCCGTGTTCGCCACCGAGACCCTCGCCCTCGGCATCAACATGCCCGCCCGCTCGGTGGTGCTGGAGAAGCTCGTCAAGTGGAACGGCGAGCAGCACGCCGACATCACCCCCGGCGAGTACACCCAGTTGACCGGCCGCGCCGGACGCCGCGGCATCGATGTCGAGGGACACGCCGTCGTGCTGTGGCAGCGCGGCATGAACCCCGACCACCTCGCCGGACTCGCGGGCACCCGCACCTATCCGCTGCGTTCCAGCTTCAAGCCGTCGTACAACATGGCGGTCAACCTGGTCGAACAGTTCGGCCGGCACCGCTCGCGGGAGCTGTTGGAGACGTCCTTCGCGCAGTTCCAGGCCGACAAGTCCGTCGTGGGCATCTCCCGGCAGGTGCAGCGCAACGAGGAGGGGCTGGAGGGCTACAAGGAGTCCATGACCTGCCACCTCGGGGACTTCGAGGAGTACGCCCGCCTCCGGCGCGAGTTGAAGGACCGCGAGACCGAACTGGCCAAGCAGGGCGCGGCCCAGCGGCGTGCCGAGGCCGCCGTGGCGCTGGAGAAGCTCAAGCCGGGCGACGTCATCCACGTCCCGACCGGGAAGTACGCGGGGCTCGCCCTGGTGCTGGACCCCGGACTGCCCGCCGGGCGGTCCAACGGCCACCGCGGCTTCGAGTACCACGACGGGCCGCGCCCGCTGGTGCTCACCGCCGAGCGGCAGGTCAAGCGGCTGGCGTCGATGGACTTCCCGGTGCCCGTCGAGGCGCTGGAGCGGATGCGGATCCCGAAGTCCTTCAACCCCCGCTCGCCGCAGTCCCGCCGCGATCTGGCGTCCGCGCTGCGCACGAAGGCCGGCCACCTGGTGCCCGACCGGCACCGCAAGCGGCGCTCCGCCGCCGCCGACGACCGTGAGATCGCCCGGCTGCGCGCCGACCTGCGGGCCCACCCCTGCCACGGGTGCAGCGACCGAGAGGACCACGCCCGCTGGGCGGAGCGCTACCACCGGCTCAAGCGGGACACCACGCAGCTGGAGCGGCGCATCGAGGGCCGCACCAACACGATCGCCCGCACCTTCGACCGGATCGTCGCGCTCCTGACCGAGCTGGACTACCTGCGGGGCGACGAGGTCACCGAGCACGGCAAGCGGCTCGCCCGGCTCTACGGCGAGCTGGATCTGCTGGCGAGTGAATGCCTGCGCGCCGGCGTCTGGGAGGGCCTGGGACCCGCGGAACTCGCCGCCTGTGTCTCCGCGCTCGTCTACGAGGCCCGCGTCGGCGACGACGCGATGGCGCCGAAGCTGCCGTCCGGCGCCGCGAAGGCGGCGCTCGGCGAGATGGTGCGGATCTGGGGGCGGCTGGACGCGCTGGAGGAGGAGTTCCGGATCACCCAGAGCGAAGGGGTGGGACAGCGCGAGCCGGACCTCGGCTTCGCCTGGGCCGCGTACATGTGGGCCTCGGGGAAGGGGCTCGACGAGGTGCTGCGGGAGGCGGACATGCCGGCCGGTGACTTCGTGCGGTGGTGCAAGCAGGTGATCGACGTCCTGGGGCAGATCTCGGCGGCGGCCCCCTCGGGGTCGACCGTGGGGAAGAGCGCGCGCAAGGCGGTCGACGAGCTGTTGCGGGGGGTTGTGGCCTACTCCTCGGTGGGGTGACGCCCACGGGGTGCGGTGGCGTCCATCGGGGGTGAGGGGCGCGGGGTGTTCGGCGAGCGCGGGTGATCCGCGGCTGGTCGCGCGGTTCCCCGCGCCCCTCACGGCGTTTCGGGCTGCGCCGCGCCCCCGGTGTTCTGCTCCGTGGAACAGATGCCGCCGACCGTGTCGTGCCGGCCTGTGTGGTCCGAGGTCCGCGGCCTGATGTCTCGGGGTGCCCGACCGCCCGACCGCCCTTCCCCACCGAGGACCCCTTGTCCTCGCCCCTGCCCTCGCGGTCCGTGCCTTCGCACGCCCGTACTTCGTCACGCTGTGCGTTCGACCGGCGTCTGAGCGTGTAAACGACCAGAGCGTACTCCTGTCATGGGGGTGATTTCAGGTGGTTGCTGAATATGACACAGCGATGATCCGGTCGGACTAAGCTCGCCCGCAGCGCACCGAGTTGAGGTGTATTCGTGCGCTTGTTCCAAAAAATACCGAAGTTCCAGTTTGATTCACGGATGAACCCCCAGCACGTCCCAGTAGTTCCACAAGCTCCAGCAGTTCCAGAAGTCCCAGCAAGTCCCCCCGACCTCCAGCCGATTTGTCGTTAGAGGGCATACATGGTGAGTGTTCAATCGCCCCCCGGTGGCCGTGACCTCCCCCACGGACGCGTACTCCTGCTGCCGGCGATACTGATGGCCACGGCAACCGGCATCACCGTCCTCCTGGTGACGGGTCCGCTCCGGCTCGCCGTCGGCGTGTCCGGAGCCGTCGCGACACTGCTGCTGATCGCCGTCGCCGCCCTGGCCGTGCGCGGCACTCGCCGCCTCGTCGGCGACCTGCGTGCCGCACACGAGCGGCGCACCCTCGCCCTGGAGCAGCGGATCGCCGCCCACGACCAGGAGTTCATCCGGCTGGGCAAGGAGATCCTGCCCGCCGCGTTGTACCGGCTGCGTCGTGGAGCATCCCCCACAGAGGTGATTCGCCACGTCGTCGACGGTGACGCCGAGTGGCGTGAACTCCCCGCGTCGCAGCGCGACCTGCTGCACGCGGTGCTCGACATCGTGGACCGCGAGGAGGCGATCCGCGACTCCGCGCAGCGTTCCTTCGTCAACATCGCCCGCCGCGTCCAGGCGATCGTCCACCAGCAGAACAAGGAACTCCGGGAGATGGAGGAGGACCACGGGCGCAACCCCGAGGTCTTCGACGACCTGCTGCGCATCGACCACGGCACCGCGCTGATCGGCCGCCTCGCCGACTCCATCGCCGTCCTCGGCGGCAGCCGCCCCGGCCGTGTCTGGCCCAAGCCCGTCCCGCTGTACAGCTGTCTGCGCGGCGCGATGTCCCGCATCCTGGAGTACCGCCGCATCGAGCTGCACTCCATCGCCAAGGTCAACGTCAACGGCGTCTCCGTCGAGCCCGTCATCCACGCCTGCGCCGAACTCCTCGACAACGCGACCCGCTACTCCCCGCCCCACACCAAGGTGCACGTCACCGCGGTCGAGGTGCAGACCGGCGTCGCCATCGAGATCGAGGACGGCGGCATCAGCCTCAGCGAGGAGGCGCGGGCCAAGGTCGAGGACCTGCTGGCGAAGGCCCAGCAGGGCATGGACATGAACGACCTGGGCGGCAGCCCGCGCCTCGGCCTCGCCGTCGTGGGCCGGCTGTCGACGATGTACAACATGCAGGTCTCGCTGCGGCCGTCCGCCTACGGCGGTGTCCGGGCCGTCGTCGTCGTCCCTCGTGACATGCTCACCGAGGAAGCCGCCCCGGGTCTCGCCCACGGCATCGGCATCGGTGCCGTCCCCACCATGGACACCGGCGGTGTCGAAGGCCCCAACCGCAAGCCGAAGCGGCGTCGTCCGACCACCGGCCCGCGGATCCCGAGCTCGGCGGAGGAGATGGGCCGGGGCATGGAGGACGACGTGCCCGTCGTCACCGAGTGGACCCCCAACGGCCTGCCGCAGCGCCGCAGCCGGAACAAGATCCCGCTCAGCCAGCGCTACGCCGAGGCCGCCGCCGCCGAGGCCGCCGCGGAGGCCGCGATGGCCGCCGCTCCCGTGTGGCAGCCGGAACCTGAGCCGAAGAAGGAGCTGCCCCCGCCCGGTATGTGGGTGGAGGCCTTCATGGCCGGGCTCAAGGGCGATCCCGACCCGAACGCATTCAGGAACCCGGACGACTCGACGACGTCCACCGCTCTCACCGCGAACACCGAGCCGGCCCGCACGGAGGCCGACGACGAGGGGGACCTCAAGTGATCCAGCAACGAGCCAACTTCGACTGGATGCTGAAGGATCTGGCCGACGGCGTACCCGGCATCCAGCAGATCGTCGTGCTGTCCGCCGACGGCCTGCGGATCGCCCGCCACGGCGGCGACCCGGACGCCGCCGACCGGGTCGCCGCCGCCTGCGCGGGACTGCAGAGCCTGGCCGGTGCCGTCGCGGGGGAGATCCCGCAGAGCGACGGTCACATGCGGATGGTCATCATCGAGATCAACGGCGGCTACTTCTATCTGATGGCCGCCGGTTCCAACGCCTACCTCGCGGTCCTCGCCAACGAGATCGCGGAGCCGGGCCTGATGAGCAACCGCATGCGGGACCTCGTGGACCGGATCGGCGCCCATCTGACCAGTCCGCCCCGTCGGAACGGGCAGACCGTATGACGCCTCCGCAGCGCCAGCGGCGCCAACCCACCCACGAGCCGTCCCCCCCGATCCCCGAGGACCTTCCGGGCGCGGCGGGGGAGCGGCCCCCCGAGCGCCTCTACATCCTCACCGGAGAGGACGGCGAACGAGCCCCGATCGACCTCGTCACGTTGATCGTCGCGCGGGCCGAGCCACCGCCGTCCGCCGCACCGGAGCAGTCGGCACTGATCCGCATCTGCCAGGCCCCCCTGTCCGTGGCCGAGATCTCGGCCTATCTCAACCTGCCGATCAGCGTGGTGACCGTCCTGCTCACCGAGCTGCTGACGGCCGAACTGGTCCAGGCGCGCGCACCCGTCGTTCGACAGGCGCGGGCCGACCGTTCCCTCCTCGAAGCGGTGATGCATGGACTTCAAAAGCTCTGACACCATCACGGGTCCACGGACCGAGGACCACCTGCCGCACACCGCGCAGGCCGCCGCGAAGATCGTGATCGTCGGCGGGTTCGGGGTCGGCAAGACGACCATGGTGGGCTCCGTCAGCGAGATCAGACCGCTGACGACCGAGGAGACCATGACCCAGGCCGGCATCGGGGTCGACGACAACTACGGGTCCAAGTCCAAGACCGCCACCACCGTGGCCATGGACTTCGGCCGCATCAGCATCACGGACCAGCTGGTGCTCTACCTGTTCGGAACCCCCGGCCAGGAGCGCTTCTGGTTCCTGTGGAACGGACTGTTCGAGGGAGCGCTCGGCGCCGTCGTCCTCGTCGACACCCGCAGGCTGGAGGTCAGCTTCGACGTCATGGGCCGTCTGGAGGAGCGCAACGTGCCCTTCGTGGTCGCCGTCAACGACTTCCCGGACGCCCCCCGTTACGCGATCGAGGAACTGCGCCAGGCGCTCGACCTGGCCGAGGAGATCCCGATCATCCGGTGCGACGCGCGCCGCCGCGCGTCCAGCCGTGACGTCCTGCTGACCCTCATGCGCTTCCTGCACTCCCTGGCGATATCAGGGCCGTCGGCCTGACCCCGGAACCTCTCCGGGCCGTCGAGCCGCTACTGCCCCGAGCCGCCCGCCACGCCCGTCCCGACCGGGAGCCGTGTCGTCCCGCACGCTTTCCCCTCCCGGTCCCCGCGCACCCCCTACCGGATCCACTGCCGTTCGAAAGCGATCGCTGTGACGCCTGAACCCCGCTCCCTGACCGACACGGACGACCCCTCGGCCGCGCCGCCCCCGGGCTGCCCCGCGCACGACCTCGGTCCCGGCGGACTGCGCCGCCTCTACGGCCCCGCCGCGGAAGACCTGGGAGCCGTGTACGAGAAGCTCCGCGCCGAGCACGGCCCGGTGGCCCCCGCCCTCCTCCACGGGGACCTGCCGATCTGGGTGGTGCTCGGCCACAGCGAGAACATGCACATGGTGAGCACGCCCTCCCACTTCTGCCGCGACACCCGCCTGTGGACCCCCATGCGGGACGGCACGGCCAAGCCGGACAACCCGCTCATGCCCCACCTCGCCTGGCAGCCCCTGTGCTCGCACGCCGAGGGCGACGAGCACCAGCGGCTGCGCGGCGCGGTCAGCGGCGCCATGGCGACCATCGACTACCGGGCGATCCGCCGGCACATCAACCGTGCCACCCAGCACCTGGTCAACAAGTTCTGCGAGGAGGGCAGGGCCGACCTGGTCAGCCAGTTCGCGGAGCGCCTGCCCATGCTGGTCCTGTGCGAGATCTTCGGCATGCCCGAGGAGTACAACGACCGGCTCGTGGAGGCCGCCCGCGACCTGCCCAAGGGCACGGCGACCGCCCTCGCCAGCAACGCGTACATCATGGACGTCCTGATGCGGCTCACCGTCCGGCGGCGGGCCGAGCCCAGGGACGACTTCACCAGCCACCTCATCAACCACCAGGCGCGGCTCACCGACGAGGAGGTCGCCCAGCACCTGCGGCTCGTCCTGATCGTCGCCGCGGAGAGCTGCGCCAACCTGCTCGCCAACGTGCTGCGCGTGGTGCTCACCGACCCCGGCTTCCGCGCCCAGCTCAACGGCGGTCAGATGACCGTGCCCGAGGCGGTGGAACAGACCCTGTGGGACGAACCGCCGTTCAGCACCATCATCGCCTACTTCGCCAAGCAGGACACCGAGCTGGCCGGTCAGCGCATCCGCCAGGGCGACGGCCTCCTCCTCGGCATCGCCCCCGGCAACGTCGACCCGCGGGTGCGCCCCGACCTCAAGGCCAACATGCAGGGCAACCGCTCCCATCTCGCCTTCAGCGGCGGCCCCCACGAGTGCCCCGGCCAGGACATCGGCCGTGCCATCGCCGACGTCGGTGTCGACGCGCTGCTGAACCGGGTGCCCGACATCCAGCTCGCCTGCGACGAGCACGAACTGCGGTGGCGGGAGACCATCTCGAACCGGCATCTGGTGGAGCTGCCGGTGAAGTTCGCTCCTTCGCCCCGGCAGGAGGTCACCCTGAGCGCGTCGGCGGAGTCGGTCCCTTCCCAGCGCTCGGGCGCCCAGGCCGCCGAACAGCCCCGGCCCGCGGCCCCGCACCCCGTCGACACGCTCGGCGCGTCCCCGTCCCCGTCCCTGTCGCCGTCCCCGTCCGCGCCGGAAGAGACCGGCCGCGGGGGCGTGTTCCACCGCCTCCTGCGCTGGCTCGTGGGCAAGTGAAACGCCCCCCGCCGCGGGCCCGTGGCGTCACGGTGCCCCCGCGTCGGCCGCGTCGGCCGCGGCTTGCGAGGGCCAGGCTCCCAGCTCACGGCGGCTGACGAAGCGGTGCGTGCGTCCGGTGACCGGGTCGGTGAACTCCATCTCCCGCGCCAGCAGTTGGAGGGGGCGGCGGAAATCGCCGACGGCCACGGGGCCGGTCACCACGGGATAGAGGGGGTCGCCCAGGATCGGCAGCCCCAACGCGCTCATGTGCACGCGCAGTTGATGCGTCTGCCCGGTACGTGGCAGCAGCCGGTACCGGGCAATGCCCTCGCGCCGCGCCAGCAACTCGATCCGTGTCTCGGCGTTCGGTTCGCCGTCGACCTCCTGGGCGGCCAGCTGCCCGCGCGGCTTCACGATCCGGCTCCGCACGGTGCGCGGCAGGTCCACGCGCGGGTCGTACGGAGCCACCGCCTCGTACACCTTCTCCACGCGCCGGTCGCGGAACAGCGACTGGTACGCGCCGCGTTCCTCGGGGCGCACCGTGAACAGGACCAGGCCCGCCGTCAGCCGGTCCAGGCGGTGGGCCGCACTCAGCGCCGGTGTCCCCAGCTGCCGCCGCAGGCGCGCCAGGGCCGTCTCGGCGACATGGCTGCCGCGCGGCGTGGTGGCCAGGAAGTGCGGCTTGTCGGCCACCACCACGTGCTCGTCCCGGTACACGACGTCGACCGGGAACGGCACACGTTCCTCGTCCGGCAGCTCCCGGTGGAACCAGACGAACATCCCGGGCGCGTACGCCATGTCCCGCGGCACCGGCCGCCCGTCGGCGTCCACGATCAGACCCGCGTCGAGCATCCCGTCGATCACGCCCGCGCCGGCCGCGAGCCGCTCCACGAGATGGTCGCGGACCGTCGCCCAGGTGTTCCCGGCCGGAAGCCGCACACGGACCGGGTCCACTCCCTCGCACTGGGGCAGGGGGGAGGGCGGTGGCGGGGTGCGGCGTCTCATCGGTGTCCAGCCTACGGCCTCGCCCCGAGACGCCGCCCCGCGCGCCGGACCCCGCGTCAGGGGATCACTTCCGCTCCGTTCCGGCCGGCGAACAGCGAGCTGCCGCTCCGCACGGCCGACGCACAGGCGAGTGCGAGCCGCTGCAGATCCACCACGTCGACATGCGCGTCCCAGCGGCCCTGCAGCCAGCCGCGGACGATGGTCGAGCTGTCCGCGTAGAGCCGGTCCAGCGCGGGGCCGACGTCCACCTGACCGGTCTGCTCCCCGCAGTCGCAGGCGGCCCGCGAGAAGTGGTCCGCCAGCCGGGGCGCGTACGTCCACTCCACGCTCGGGCGGAGCTTGCCGCGTACCGCGGTCCGGGTGCCGTCGTGCAGGCGTTCCCGGCCCCCGCGCGCGTAGAGGCAGGTGCCCACGACGAAGCCGGCGACGACGCGCTGCCACTGCTCGCCCCCGACAGCGCAGGTGTGGCTCAGGCAGACCTCCAGGATGTCCCAGAGCTGGTCCCGCTCCGACAGCCGCAGACCGAGGTTGTTGCGGTTGCCGTTGTCGGCGTCGCGCCCCTGGTCGATCAGGTCGTGGGCGAGCACGGCGACCATCGTGGCCTCTTCGGCGATCTCCCGGTAGCGGCCCGACAGGTCGTCCTGGACGGTGTAGATGTGCACCCCTATGTCGGCGCCCCTGATCCGGATGTACTCCTCGGTCGTGAAGAGGTAGGGCAGTTGCAGGATCCCGGTCAGGTTGTCGAGGAGCTGGACCGAGCCGCACTCCGCCTGGGCGGCGACCACGAGTTCACCCTCCTCCCCGTGCTCCCGCACGCATTCCCGGGACGCGGCTGTCGCTTCCTGGGTGAGGCGCCCGATCTCCCGCTCGTCCACCGTCGTGCCCGCGTAGTACTCGCTGATCCCGGCCAGGACGCCCCAGAGGTAGGTGGTCCTGGCCTGGAGGGCGCTGCTCGACTCGGGAGCGGTGCACAGAGCGGTGAAGAGACCGGACATCTCCCGTGCGAACGAGTAGGAGGGCGTACCGCCCACTGCCCTTCGGCACCACTCCTCGGCCCGGGCGACCAGCAGTTCCTCCCGCACCCCGACGGTCGGCGGCCCTGACGGCGTCCGCATCAGCCGGTCACAGGCGGCGGTCAGCAGCCCTCCGGTGTCCCTGCCGAGCAGGGCCTGCCAGTTCACCTGCCACTGCTCACGGCGCAGCAGGGCGCGTACCGCGTTCAGATCGGGGGACCGCAGCGCGTCCAGGGGCGAGCTGGGTGCTCGCAACGCGGCGCGGCTGGCATTGGCGGCGTCGGCGTCGATCGCGTGGCAGAGCATCCGGGACAGGGCGACGGCATCGGGGTCGGACAGGAGCCACGTGACCGAGTTGCGCCAGCCCGTGTGGTCGTAGGTCGGCGCGGTCCGGCGTGGAAGGCCGGGGCTCACCGTGGTCGTCGGACTCGGCAGCTCAACCACTGGCTGCTCCCCCCTCATATGGCCTGCCTCCTCTTGAGCCCTTGTGCGGCCGGCGGCCCGTGGCCGTCGTCGCAGCAGGCGCGGGATGGTGCTGAACCGTCGGGCGACTGATCTCCCGTCGCGTGTCCAAGACCTGGCAGGAACGGTCGTCTTCAGGCCTTTCGGCTTGAGTGGAACACTGCGTCGACGGCTCCGGAGCTAAACTTGAGCCGCCCCTGGGCGCGCGAGACGGTTTCGGGGTCACCGAGGCCCCGAGTGACTGAACCTGAGCAGAGCCTTTCACGATGCCTCCGGATGGCGGAGTCGATCAACGTACGTGAACTACACGCTGTGCTCGATGTGTTGCTGTCGGCGGCGGGGCGGATCCGGGAGAGGATCCGCGTGTTGACAAGGTGGTCGCCACCGTGACGACCGCGCCGCGGGCGGTCAGGTCATGGATCGCCTCCACCTTCCAGTGGCTGAATGGGTTTCGTCAACTGTTCGAAGTTGGAACATGTTGGGCGGACGCGGATCGGCGCCGCCCCCGCGTCTGACCGCTTCGGTACGCTCTCGGGGCCCGTGGTGGCCGCCGGCCGCAGTGGGCATCGGGACACCCCCTCCGGCGGGTCGTGTTGCGGCACCGTCTCGTGCCGCAACGCACGCCCAAATCCCGCCACTTGGCACCATGCGATGGTTCCCGGGCGCACAAAAGGGCGTACGGCCCGGCGCACGGAGCGGATCCCACGGCGGCCGGATGCGCGGTGTCACGCCGTCCGGCTCCGCGCGCCGCCGTTACGGACCCCGTCCGTGTCAGCCGCACCCGGTCGTTCGGGCGGATGGGTGGGTGAGGGCGGTGGCCGGGTCGGCTCTATGCTGAGCGGCCTCCGTGCACCATCCCACCGCGAGGAGCCGTGGATGAACGACGCGTCGCCCGCGCACCGGCTGCTTCCGGGCGCGCCGGAGTCCCCCCTGCTCCTGCACGTCCCGCACGGCTCACGGGTGGTACCGGCGGCCGTACGGGAGGGGATCGTCCTCGACGACGCCGCGCTGGAGCGGGAGTTGGACCACATCACCGACGCGTACACGGACCGGATCGCCGAGCGGGCCGCCGCCCGCGCGGCCACGACGCCCTGGAGGTTCGTCAACCGGCTCTCGCGGCTGGTCGTCGACCCCGAGCGGTTCCCCGACGAGCGGGAGGAGATGCTGGCCGTCGGGATGGGCGCCGTCTACACGAGGACCACCCACGGGGAGGCCCTCCGCCCGGACGGCCACGACGGACGCCCCCTCGTCGACGCGTACTTCGTGCCGTACGCCGCCGCGATGACCGACGCGGTGGCGCGGCGCCTGGGAGCCACCGGACGGGCCGTGGTCGTCGACGTCCACTCGTACCCGAGCGAGCGCCTCCCCTATGAACTGCACGGCGACGGGCCCCGGCCGCCGATCTGCCTGGGGAGCGACCCCTTCCACACGCCGCCCGAGCTTCTCGCCCTCGCGCGGAAGACGTTCGCGGGGTTCGGCGGGACGTGCGTCAACAGTCCGTTCGGTGGCGCGTACGTCCCGCTGGAGTACTACGGGAAGGACCCACGGGTCACCGCTCTGATGATCGAGATCCGCCGCGACGTCTACATGACCGAACCGGGCGGCCCGGCGGGCCCCTGCCTGGAGGAACTCGCGGCCGCGTTGGCCCGGTTCGCCGACGCGGCGACGAACGGCGCCTGAAGGGGCCTGTCGCCCCCCGTCGCCCCTCGTCGCTCAGGCCGACGCGGTCGTGCCGTCCTGTTCCGCCTCCACGCGGGCGTTCCACTCCTTCTTCGTGGCCTGCCAGCCGTCCTCGTTGTGGCCGAGGCGCCAGTACCCGGAGACGGACAGGTCCTCGCGGGGGATCTGGTGCTCGACGCGGAGCAGTCGGCGCAGCTCCCTGACGAAGCCCGCCTCGCCGTGGACGAAGGCGTGCAGTCGGCCCTCGGGGAACTCCAGCGCGCGCACCGCCTCGACGAGCAGCGAGCCGACGGGGCGGTCACCGCGGTGCAGCCAGACCACGTCCACGTCGGAGTCGATCTTCTGCTCCTCCTCGGGGCCGGCGACCTCGATGAACGCGTGGGCGCGGGCACCGTCGGGCAGGGCCTCCAGGGAGGCGCCGATCGCGGGCAGGGCGCTCTCGTCCCCGGCGAGCAGATGCCAGTCGGCCTCGGGGTTCGGCGCGTACGCGCCGCCCGGGCCCAGGAGCCGTACTGTTTCGCCCGGCTGGACGCGGGTCGCCCAGGGGCCGGCGAGGCCCTCGTCGCCGTGGAGCACGAAGTCGACGGTCAGCTCGCGCAGTTCGGCGTCCCAGGCGCGCACGGTGTACGTCCGGGTCACGGGCCACTGCTCCCGCGGCATCTCCGCACGGATGCGCTCCAGATCGAACGGCTCCGGGTACGTCACGCCGTCCGGGCCGAAGAGGAGCTTCACGTAGTGGTCGGTGCTGCCCCGCGTGGCGAAACCGGCGAGACCGTCGCCCCCGAGGACGACGCGCTGCATGTGCGGGGTGAGCCGCTCGGTGCGGACGACTCGCGCGGAGTGGGGCTTGGGGCTCCTGCGTACCGGACGCTCTGCCATGACGGCCTCCCGAATACCTAGTAAGGCTTACCTAAGTTACCATCTCCCCCCGGAAATCACCCCATCCTCGACCATGGGGCGAGCACTTCGCGAGGTGAGTCGCGCCTCAGACGCCTCACCACTCCAGTGTCGCCCCGCCCACGGCGCACGCCCCGCCCCGTCAGGAGCGGCCCCCGCCCGCACCGGTCACCGCCGTCCCGCGGCACGACCCGCGGCCGTCACCCCCGCAGCGTGGTGAGCAGCCGCTGCAACGATCCTCCCAGGCCCCAGCGGGCGGCCAGGGCCTCCAGCGCCGCCGCGTCCCGCGGCGCCTTCGGCAGGGCGGTGTCGACATCGGGGAGCGGCACGTCCGAGGCGACCCGCACCACCTTCGGTGCGACCGCCACGTACGCGCGCGCCCCGTCCAGCCGTGTGCGCTGCGACGGCGTGAGTCCCGCCGCCGGATCGTCGACCGCGGCCATGATCCCGGCCAGGTCGCCGAAGTGAGCGAGCAGCTTCGCGGCCGTCTTCTCACCGATGCCGGGCACCCCCGGCAGACCGTCGCTCGGGTCCCCGCGCAGCAGCGCCAGATCCGCGTACCCCCGGCCGGTCACTCCATACTTCTCGCGCAGCACCGCCTCATCGGTGAGCTGGAGGGTGCCCACGCCCTTGAGCGGGTACAGCACGCGGACGCCGCGCTCGTCGTCGACCAGCTGGTACAGGTCCCGGTCGCCGGTGACGATGTCCACCGGGGTCTTCGCGAGCGCCGTGAACGTGCCGATCACGTCGTCCGCCTCGTACCCGGCGACGCCGACGCGCGCGATGCCCAGCGCGTCCAGCACCTCCTCGATCACCGGTACCTGCGGCGACAGGGTGTCCGGCACCTCCTCCTCGTCGGGCCCCGCCTCGTGCTCCTCGGCCACGCGGTGCGCCTTGTAGGAGGGGATGAGGTCGACCCGCCACCGGGGCCGCCAGTCCGCGTCCATGCACGCCACCAGATCCGTCGGCCGGTGGTCCTTCACCAGGCGGTCGATGAACTCCAGCAGCCCGCGCACCGCGTTCACCGGGGTGCCGTCCGGGGCCTTCACGGACTCCGGCACGCCGAAGTAGGCGCGGAAGTACAGGGAGGCGGTGTCGAGAAGCATCAGGCGTCCAGTCACGTCCCGCATCATGCCGTACGGCGCCGACGGCGGGCCCCCGACGCAACCGCCGCGCCCCGTGCGCGGTCACCCCGTGGTCGCCGCACCGGGCGTACGACACGTACCGTCCGACCAAGCCGGCCGACCCCGGGAAGGCCTTCGGCTCGGGCGACGGGATCCACGTCCTCGGCCGCGAGGGCTGCCCGGCGAAGGAGCCCCGGGTCGCCCGGTGGCTGAAGGACTTCAAGCTCACCGAGGCACAGCTCACCGCGCTGGAGGGCGCCATCGAGGACACCGGCAAGGGCCACCAGGAGGGCGTCAGCGCCTGGCTGAAGGAGAGCCCGGGCATCGTCGACAAGCTCGCCCCGGTCGCCGGGACCCGCTGGCCGGGCAACGCGACGTGATCGCCCCGACACCCGTGCCGAACGGGCGGGGCGGTCACGTACTGGCGTACGGGAAAGATCCGGACAACCGCTCCGCCCCGCGCGCCTGGGCCGGGCTCGAACTCGTCGGCCGGTACCGGCACTCGTACGCGACCCAGCGTCAACTGCGGTCCGGCCGGCCGCCCGGACCGGTGACGGAACGTACCGACGGGATCACGCCAAGCGCCCGGCTGGGCGGCCGGAGCGGCTCTCTCGCTGGCGTGAACCCTGAGCATCACTCCCCGACGGGTTCACGGGGATGTGACGGCCACGTGAAACGGTTTGCCGAACATGCGTAGGGTGCAGAGAACTCATCAGGAGAACCGCGCCGGATGAGTGCCGGGCCGTCGACCCTCCGTACGTGGAGCCGTGGGCGCTCCCGGTCCCGTCCGCGGACGAAGACCCCGGACCAAGAGCGACGAGCGAAGGAGGGAGCCGGAGCTATGGGCGACCACAAAGAGCAGCCCCTTCGGGTGGGCGCGGCCGTCCGGCGGCGGCGCCGGACACTGGAGCTCACGCTCTCGGCCGTGGCCGAGCGCAGCGGCCTGTCGGTTCCCTTCCTCAGCCAGGTCGAGAACGAGCGCGCCCGCCCCAGCAAGCCCTCCCTGGAACGCATCGCGGACGCCCTCGGCACCACGGCCGTCGAACTGCTCGCCGCGGCCGACCCGGCGTGCAGCGTCGATGTCGTGCGCGCCGAGGACGACTGCCTCGCGCCCCCCGTCTCCCGCGCGCGCTCCCTCGTGCGTGGTCACCACCAGTTGCACGCCATGGAGTTCACCGGCGACCACGACGAGGGCCGCGAGGTCCAGCACCGCAACGACGAGCTGATGTACGTCGTCGAGGGCGCCGTCGAGGTCGAGGCCGAGGGCCGCGCCCACCGCCTGGGGCGCGGCGACACGCTGTACATGTCCGGTGGCGTTCGGCACCGCTGGCGGGCCACCGTCCCCGACACGCGCGTCGTCGTGGTCGCCGTCGCCGACCACATCGAGGCGCTGGAGGACCGGCACCGCAGGGGGACGTGACGCCGTGCCGCGTGTCGTCTCCCTCGTCCCGTCCCTGACCGAGGCCGTCGCGGTCACGCTGCCGGGCGCGCTGGTCGGCGCCACCGACTGGTGCGACCACCCGCGTGATCTCGACGTCGTACGGATCGGCGGCACCAAGAACCCCGTGATCGACGCGATCGTGCGGCTCGCCCCCGACCTGGTGGTCGCCAACGAGGAGGAGAACCGCGCCGTCGACGTGGCCGCCCTGCGCGAGGCGGGCGTCGAGGTCCTCGTCACCGAGGTGCGCGGCGTCCCCGCGGCCTTCACCGAACTGGAGCGCGTCCTGCGGGCCTGCGGCGCCCGGTCGCGGCCCGGCTGGCTCGACGAGGCCGAGTCGGCGTGGACCGGGCTGCCGGACCCGGACCGCCGGTCGAGGGCCGTGGTGCCCATCTGGCGGCGGCCCTGGATGGTGCTCGGCCGGGACACTTTCGCCGGGGACGTCCTTGCCCGGCTCGGCGTGGACAACCTGTACGGCGGACACGCCGAGCGCTACCCCAAGGTGCGCGTCGAGGAGTTGCGCGCCGCCGCCCCCGACGTCGTGGTCCTCCCCGACGAGCCGTACCGCTTCACCGCCGACGACGGCCCCGAGGCGTTCCCCGGCCTGCCGTGCGCGTTGCTGAGCGGACGCCATCTCACCTGGTACGGGCCGTCGCTGGTCGAGGCGCCGCGGGTGCTCGGCGAGGCCCTGCGAGCAGCTCTCCGCTGACCAGCCCCCGCACGGTACGGGCGGCGGCCGTCGTCCAGGCCGCCAGCAGCAGCGTGTACAGCGCGACGGCGAGGACGTCGAGGGCGACCAGCCCCGTGTGCCGGGCGAGGCCCTCCGCGCCGGTCACACACGTGCCCACCGGGAAGGTGAACGCCCACCAGCCCATCGAGAACCTCATGCCCCGCCTCCGCGCCCGCACGGCCATGGCCCCGGCGAGGGCGAACCACAGCAGCGCGAAACCCATGACCGGCACCCCGTACAGCACGGCGAGGGCGGACCCGTACGGCGATGACGCGGGCAGGGCGGCGGGCGCGGCGTCCGCGAGGTTGCCGGCTGCGGTGGCCGACTGGCCGAGCGGGCCCAGCACCAGGAACAGGCTCGGCGTCACCGCGAGCGGCAGCGGCCCCACCGTCACCAGGCGCGCCACGACCAGCGGCAGCACCAGCAGTGTCGCCAGCAGGCTCAGCCCGAACAGCGCGAGACAGCCGAACAGGAGGGTCTGCCGGGCCTGACCGTGCGGCAGGTGCGGGACGAGGAGCGGACCCAGCGCGGCCGACACCATCGGCGCCACCAGGGGGAGCAGCAGGACGGGGGTGACCCGGCCGGGCTCCACACGGTGCCGGACGATCAGCAGATACGGCACGACGACCGCCGCGCCGACCCCGACGAGCGTGCCGGCGCCGAACAGCACGGCATCCAGCACGACGGCCGCTCGCAGGCCGATCCAGTCCCGGCCGATCACGAGGGCGCCGCCGCCAACGGCGAGCAGGGCCATGGAGAGGCAGCCGTAGAAGGGGGCCACGGCGGGGTCGAGGAGATGGGCCCGGGCCTGGTCGCGGTGGTGACGCCAGTGCAGGGCGCGGGCGCCGAGCGCGGCGACCAGGGCGAGCAGCGCGAGGGCCCACACCGCCGCGCAGACCGTCCGGACGCCCGCGAGGTCCCCGGGGAGTCCGGCACCGGCCGTGGCGACGATGGCGGTGCCCATGACGGGGGCGTACCACTGGGGGCCGAGGTGGCGCAAGGACGCGGCCCGGACGGCGGGGGCGAAGGGTGCTGGGGAGGCGGAGTCGGTGGCGGGGGAGGGGGTGCCCGTGGGGCGAGCCGGGGTGGCCGGCGGGGCCTGTGGGGACGGCGGGGTGCCCGTGGTGCGGGTCGGCGGGGCCTGTGGGGACGGCGGGGCGGGGCGGACCGGGGTGACCATGCAACCGAGCCTCTCGCCGCTCAGGCGGGGCCACCAGGGAGTCCGTGTGTATGGGGACATAAGCTGGCGTTATGAGTGAGCTGGAGGAGCCGCGGGGCGGGCTGGCCCATCGGGTGCCGGATCTGGGAGCCCTCGAACTGCTGCTGGCGGTCGCCCGGCTCGGCTCGCTCGGGCGCGCGGCGCGGGAGCTGGGGATCACCCAGCCCGCCGCGAGCAGCCGGATCCGCTCCATGGAGCGGCAGCTCGGCGTGGCCCTGGTCGACCGGTCGCCGCGCGGCTCCCGGCTCACCGACGCGGGGGCGCTGGTCACCGACTGGGCGCGGCGGATCGTGGAGGCGGCCGAGGCGTTCGACGTGGGCGCGCAGGCGCTGCGGGACCGGCGGGACTCACGGCTCCGGGTCGCCGCGAGCATGACGATCGCCGAGTATCTGCTGCCGGGGTGGCTGATCGCCCTGCGGGCCGCGCGGCCGGACACCGCGGTGTCACTGCTCGCGGGCAACTCCACGACCGTCGCGGAGCGGCTGCTGGCGGACGAGGCGGACCTGGGGTTCGTGGAGGGGCCGACGGTGCCGGCCGGGCTCGACGCGGTCGTGATAGCGCACGACCACCTGATCGTGGTGACGGCGCCCGGACACCCGTGGGCCCGTCGGCGCCGGCCGCTGGAGGCGGCTGAGCTGGCGTCGACGCCGCTGATCCTGCGGGAGAAGGGGTCCGGGACGCGGCAGGTGCTGGAGTCGGCGCTGGGGGGACTCGCCCGGCCGCTGATCGAGCTGTCGTCCACCACGGCGGTGAAGTCGTCCGCGCTCAGCGGGGCCGGTCCGGCCGTCCTCAGCGAACTGGCTCTGGGGGAGGAGCTGTCCGCCCGCCGGCTCGTCCGGATCCCCGTCGACGGGGTCCGCCTCCGCCGCGCGCTGCGGGCGGTCTGGCCGACGGGCCACCGGCCGGCGGGCCCGGCGCGGGACCTGTTGGGGCTGACCCGGGGCGGCACGCCGGCCGCCGACTGAACGGTGGGATGCCGGGGATCAGCTCCCGGCATCCCAGGGGCGCGATCCCCTCGCCCCAGTGGGTCCGGCCCGGTGGCGCGCCGCAGGTGCGTCGTGGCTGGTCGCGCGGTTCCCCGCGCCCCTGGATGCCCGGGACTCAGCCCTGGGACATCCAGCCCGGCGTCCAGCCTCCTGGCGTCCAGCCCTCCGTGTCCGAGCGCTGGGACACCCAGCCCTCCGGCCGTGCCCGCCGTCACGACGCTGCCCGTACGAGCGCCCGCATCACCCCCAGGTCCTCGCCCATCTCGGGATGCCACTGCACGCCCAGGACCCACGCGGGGGCCGGCAGTTCGATCGCCTCCACCGTGCCGTCGTCCGTCGCGAACGCCGACGCCACCAGGTCCTGACCGAGGCGGTCGACGGCCTGGTGGTGGTACGTCGGCACGTCGGCCGCCTCGGGCGCGATCTCGGCGTACCGGGTTCCCGGCACCGGCTTCACGGAGTGACGGCCGAAGACCCCCACCTCGGCCACGTGCCCGTCGATGTGCTGGACGAGCGTGCCGCCGAGTGCCACGTTCAGCAGCTGCATGCCCCGGCAGATGCCCAGCAGCGGCGTCCCGGATTCCAGCGCCGCCCGGATCAGCGCCAGCTCCCAGGCGTCGCGCTCGGGCGTGGGAGGCCCACAGCGCGGGGAGCGCTCGGCGCCGTAGTGGACGGGGTCCACGTCGGGGCCGCCCGCGATGACCAGGCCGTCGACACGTGCCACCGCCGCGGAGGCGTGCGACGGGTCGTCCGGCGGGAGCATCGCGGCGACACCGCCCGCCGCCTGCACGAGCCGGGGGTAGCCGACCGGCAGCAACGCGGCCTCCAGCTCCCAGACGCCCCAGCGCGCGCCCGCCTCCAGATACGTACTCACACCGATCAACGGCCTGGTCACACGTGCTCCTGACTGATGACTCGCAGAGGACTTCGGGACAACGGTTCAGTCCCGTGCCAACTCTGCCTCGGCTGCGGCCAGCGCCGCGAATTCCTCCTCCGGTGCCTTCGCCACCAGGTGCTTGCGGCTGTAGAGCCCGAAGTAGACCGCCGCGGCCGCGTAGACGCCGAGCGCGATGAGCGCGGCCGTCACGTCCACCAGGAACGTCGCCACCAGCGCCGAGCAGGCGAGGACCAGGGCCACCGACGAGGTCAGGATGCCGCCCGGCGTGCGGTACGGCCGTTCCAGCTGCGGCTCCCGGCGCCGCAGGACGATGTGCGAGAGGGACATCAGCGCGTAACTGATGGTCGCGCCGAAGACGGCGATGTTCAGCATCCGTCCGCCGTTGCCCGTGGCCGCGGCCAGTGCGAAGCCGATCGCACCCGGTACCAGCAGACCCAGGTACGGGGCCTTGCGGCTGCTGGTGAGGGAGAGGACCCGGGGGAGGTAGCCGGCCCGGGACAGGGCGAACAGCTGCCGGGAACCGGCGTAGATCAGGGAGAAGAAGGAGGCCACGAGGCCGGCCAGACCGGCGTAGTTCACGAACCGGCTCAGCGGTGTGGCCCTGCCGTCCGGCTGGAGCGCCTCGACCAGGGGGTTGCCGGCCGCCTGGATGGCGCTGGAGCCGCGCGCCCCGGCCGCGGCGAAGAAGGTCATCACCGCGAGCACCACGAGGATGCCCATCGACCAGCGGATCGCCTTCGGCAGCGTACGGGCCGGGTTCCTCGTCTCCTCGGCGGCGAGCGGCACGCCCTCCACGCCCAGGAAGAACCACATGCCGAAGGGGAACGCGGCCCAGATGCCGAGCAGCCCCATGGGCAGCCAGGAGTTCGCGCCGAACGCGGAGGTCTCGACCGGGATGTCGTCGAGGGCGGACACGCTGAAGTCGGGCAGCGCGCCCAGGGCGAACACGATCAGGGCGAGGACCGCGATACCGGTGACGACGAAGCTGGCGATCAGCGCCTCGCCCACGCCCCACAGGTGGATGCCGATGAACACGGCGAAGCAGAACAGGTACACCGGCCAGCCGGACGTCAGGCCGAACAGGCCCAGCGACTCGACGTAGTCACCGATGAAGATCACGATCGCGGCGGGTGCGAGCACGTACTCGATCAGGATCGCCGTGCCGGTCAGGAAGCCGCCCCACGGGCCGAGCGCCCGGCGGGCGAAGCCGTAGCCACCGCCCGCCGTGGGCAGGATCGCGGAGAGTTCGGCGAGGGCGAAGACCATGCAGGCGTACATGGTGCCCATGAGCACCGTGGCGATCGCCAGACCGCCGAAGCCGCCCTTCGCCAGGCCGAGGTTCCAGCCGGAGTAGTCGCCGGAGACGACATAGGCGACGCCGAGGCCGGTCAGCAACACCCAGCCGGCGCTTCCCCGGCGGAGCGTCCTGCGCTCCAGGTAGTCGTCCGCCGCTTCGGCGGTGTCCGAGGCTCTCAGGGACATGGGCACTCTCCCCACTCAAAGGAATGGATCCATACCTTTGTGGGGCGGGTGACCGAAAAGCAATACCCCTGCGTTAAGCCGTCGTAAATCCGTCGCCGTCCGGGCGGGCCCCGCCGGGCCTGTCGGTCTCACCCGAGGAAGCCGCGCAGCAGGGCCGCCGTGCCCGCGCAGTGCTCCCGCATGATCTCCCGCGCCGCCTCGGCGTCCTCGTCGAGCACGGCCTCCACCAGCGTCGTGTGCTGCTGCTGCGAGTGCTCCAGGTTGCGCACCAGCAGGGGGATGCAGTCGAGGAGGTCGTTCACCGCGGCGCGCACACCGGCGTACTGGGCGGCGAGCGAGGGGGAGCCGGACAGTTCGGCGAGGGTCAGGTGGAGCAGGGTGTCCTGGCGGCGGTACTCCGCGAGCGGCGCGTCACGGGTGCGGGCCAGCGCCGTGCGCAGTCGCTCGGCCTGCTCGTCGGTCAGGCTGTGCGCCGCGCACAGCCCGGCGGCGCCCACCTCCAGCACCTCGCGGAAGCGCAGCGTGTCCTCGACGTCGATGTCCTTCAGCCGCCTGCGCAGTTCGTCCTCGCCCGGGGACTCGGCGCGCGGCAGCACGAACGTTCCTCCGTAGCGTCCGCGGCGCGCCTCGACCAGGCCCTGCTCCTGCAGCACCTTCAGCACCTCGCGCAGCGTCACCCGGCTGATCCCGAGCCGTTCGGCCAGGTCGCGCTCGGCCGGCAGGCGCTCGCCGCCCGGCACCAGGCCGAGCCGGACCACCTGGAGGATCTGCTCCAGGGCCTCCTCGAAGCCGTTGCCCGCCCGCACCGGACGCAGTACGGACGCCAGCCGGTCGTCCGCCCACGGACTGTCTGGTCCCGCCCCTGTCCGCGACATGCGACGGTACCCCCTTCCCATAAATGGTTCCGGGTAATACCTTATGGCTCCCGGATGGCCGAAGAAGCCCCTAGGAGGCTTTCCCGTGGCAGACCGCACACCCCCGCTCTCCGTCGAGGAACTGCACGCCCTCGTCGCGGGCGGCGAGATCGACACTGTCGTCCTGGCCTTCCCCGACATGCAAGGGCGACTCCAGGGCAAGCGGTTCGCCGCCCGCTTCTTCCTCGACGAGGTCCTCGACCACGGCACCGAGGGCTGCAACTACCTCCTCGCCGTCGACACCGAGATGAACACCGTCGACGGCTACGCGATGTCCTCCTGGGACCGCGGCTACGGAGACTTCGCCATGCACCCGGACCTGTCCACCCTGCGCCGGGTGCCGTGGAACGAGGGCACGGCCCTGCTGATCGCCGACCTCGCCTGGAGCGACGGCTCCCCGGTCGTCGCCGCGCCCCGCCAGATCCTCCGCCGCCAGCTGGAGCGCCTCGCCGAACTGGGCTGGACCGCCAAGGTCGGCACGGAGCTGGAGTTCATCGTCTTCAAGGACACCTACGAGCAGGCATGGGACGCCGGGTACCAGGGCCTCACCCCGGCCAACCAGTACAACATCGACTACTCGGTCCTCGGCACCGGCCGCATCGAGCCCCTCCTCAGGCGGATCCGCAACGAGATGGCGGGCGCCGGGCTGACCGTCGAGTCCGCCAAGGGCGAGTGCAACCCCGGCCAGCACGAGATCGCCTTCAAGTACGACGACGCCCTGGTCACCTGCGACCAGCACGCCATCTACAAGACCGGCGCCAAGGAGATCGCCTCCCAGGAGGGCGTCTCCCTCACCTTCATGGCCAAGTACAACGAGCGCGAGGGCAACTCCTGCCACATCCACCTGTCCCTCGCGGACGCCGACGGCACCAACGTGATGGCCGACGGCCACGGGATGTCCCAGGTCATGCGGTACTTCCTCGCCGGGCAGCTCGCCGCGCTCCGCGACTTCTCGCTGCTGTACGCGCCCAACATCAACTCCTACAAGCGGTTCCAGCCCGGCTCCTTCGCCCCCACCGCCGTCGCCTGGGGCCACGACAACCGGACCTGCGCCCTGCGGGTCGTCGGCCACGGCCGCTCCATGCGGTTCGAGAACCGGCTCCCCGGCGGCGACGTCAACCCGCACCTCGCCGTCGCCGGACTCGTCGCGGCCGGGCTGTACGGCATCGAGCAGAAGCTGGAACTCCCCGAGGTGTGCGAGGGCAACGCGTACGCCGGCGCGTACGCCCATGTGCCGACCACCCTGCGCGAGGCCGCCGAACTGTGGGGCAACAGCCCCATCGCCAAGGCCGCCTTCGGTGACGAGGTCGTCGCCCACTACCTCAACATGGCGCGGGTCGAACTGGCCGCGTTCGACGCCGCCGTCACCGACTGGGAGCTGCGCCGCTCCTTCGAACGCCTGTGAACCACTCCCCGCGGAAGGGCCCTTACGTGTCCGGACAGTCCCCGCAGTACGAGCAGCAGCTCCAGGTACTGAACCCCGCCACCGAGGAGGTCGTCGCCACCGTCCCCGCCGCCGGCCCGGCGGACGTCGACGCGGCCGTCTCCCTGGCCACGAAGGCCCAGCGGGCCTGGGCCGCGCTCGCGCCCGCCGACCGGGCCCGGCTGCTGCGCCGCTTCGCCGTCACCGTGGACGAGCACCGCGAGGAACTGGCCCTCCTGGAGGTCCGCGAGGCCGGGCACACCATCGGCAACGCCCGCTGGGAGGCCGGCAACGTCCGCGACCTGCTCGACTACGCGGCCGGCGGCGTCGAACGGCTCACCGGACGCCAGATCCCCGTCCCCGGCGGCCTGGACGTCACCCTCCTCGAACCCCTCGGTGTGGTCGGCGTGATCGCACCCTGGAACTTCCCCATGCCCATCGCCGCGTGGGGTGTCGCCCCCGCGCTCGCGGCGGGCAACGCGGTGATCCTCAAGCCCGCCGAGACCACCCCGCTCACCGCCCTGCGCCTCGCGGAGCTGGCACACGAGGCGGGACTCCCCGAGGGGCTGTTCCAGGTCCTGCCCGGACACGGCGCCGTCGCGGGCAACGCCCTCGTCGAACACCCCGGCGTCGCGAAGATCGTCTTCACCGGGTCGACCGCCGTCGGCAAGCAGGTGCTGGCCAAGGGCTCCGCGCTCCTCAAGCGCGTCACCCTCGAACTCGGCGGCAAGAGCCCCAACATCGTCTTCGCCGACTCCGACCTCGAAGCCGCGGCGGCCGCCGCCCCCATGTCGTTCCTCGACAACTCCGGCCAGGACTGCTGCGCCCGCACCCGCATCCTCGTGCAGGCCTCCGTCCACGACCGCTTCCTCGAACTCCTCGCCCCCGGCATCGAGTCGGTCCGCGTCGGCGACCCGGCCGACGAGCAGACCCAGATGGGCCCGCTGATCTCCGCCGTCCAGCGCGACCGCGTCCGCGCCTACGTCGACCCGGACGCGCCCGGCATCCGCGGCAAGGCCCCCGAGGGCCCCGGCTTCTGGTTCCCGCCGACCGTCCTCACCGGCGTCGAACCGCACGCGCGCGTGGCCGCCGAGGAGGTCTTCGGCCCGGTCGCCGTCGTCCTCCCCTTCGCCGACGAGGCCGACGCGATCCGCCTCGCCAACGACACCCCGTACGGCCTCTCCGGCTCCATCTGGACCCGGGACGTCGGCCGCGCCCTGCGCGTCTCCCAGGCCGTCCGCGCGGGCAACCTGTCCGTCAACTCCCACTCCAGCGTCCGCTACTGGACGCCCTTCGGCGGCTTCAAGCAGTCCGGCATCGGCCGCGAGCTCGGCCCGGACGCCCTGACCGCCTTCACCGAAACCAAGAACGTCTTCATCAGCACGGAGGGCCCCGCACTGTGACCCAGCCCCAGGACACCATCTGCCGCCGACTCGTCGGCCGCACCGCCGTCATCACCGGTGCCGGCAGCGGCATCGGCCTCGCCGCCGCCCGCCGACTCGCCTCCGAGGGCGCCCACGTCGTCTGCGGCGACGTGGACGAGGCGCGCGGCAAGGCGGCCGCCGAGGAGGTCGGCGGGATCTTCGTGAAGGTCGACGTCACCGACGCCGAGCAGGTGGAGGCGCTGTTCAAGGCCGCGTACGACACCTACGGCAGCGTCGACATCGCCTTCAACAACGCGGGCATCTCCCCGCCCGACGACGACTCCATCCTGGAGACCGGGCTGGAGGCGTGGAAGCGCGTCCAGGAGGTCAACCTCACCTCCGTGTACCTGTGCTGCAAGGCGGCCATCCCGTACATGCGGCGCCAGGGCCGGGGCTCCATCATCAACACCGCCTCCTTCGTGGCCCGGATGGGCGCGGCGACCTCCCAGATCTCGTACACGGCCTCCAAGGGCGGTGTGCTGGCCATGTCCCGCGAGCTGGGCGTGCAGTTCGCGCGGGAGGGCATCCGCGTCAACGCCCTGTGCCCCGGCCCGGTCAACACCCCGCTGCTGCAGGAGCTGTTCGCCAAGGACCCCGAGCGGGCCGCGCGCCGGCTGGTGCACATCCCGCTCGGGCGGTTCGCGGAGGCCGACGAGATCGCCGCCGCCGTGGCCTTCCTCGCGAGCGACGACTCGTCCTTCGTCAACGCCACCGACTTCCTCGTCGACGGCGGCATCTCGGGCGCCTACGTCACTCCCCTCTAGAAGGCTCGGTCCGTCAGGGCACGCCGAACGCCGACCCGTCGGTGTGATTAGAGTGCCGGGATGAGCAGTTCGCCGCCGCCCGGCTGGTACCGCGACCCGTCCTACCCGCTCACCGAACGCTGGTGGGACGGGTCCGCGTGGACCGACCACCGGCGCCAGCCGGAGCAGCCGCCCGTCCCGCCGCCGGTCCGGCCCCGGCCCGCCCAGGGCCTCGGACGCACCAAGGCGGTCGCGCTCGCCGCCGCCGGGGCCGTACTGGTCGCGGGCGCGGTCACCGGCGTCCTCGTCCTGGGCGGCGACGGCGACGGGGGTCGCACGACGCGGACGGCCCCCTCCGCCCCCTCCTCCGGCGACGACCGCAGCCCGTCCCCGGCCGCTCCCTCCTCGTCCCCCTCCGGGACCAGCGGCGACGACGCCTCCGTCGTCGTGGACGACCTCAACGGCATCACCTTCCCGGTCCTCGACGGCTGGACCGACGGCCAGGACGCCGACGAGGACGCCGTCCTCGTCACCGACGGCACCTACGACTGCCCCGGTGACGACGGCCTGTGCCGCAGCGGCTGGGTCTACTCGCGCACCGTCACCCAGAGCGACGAGACGTCCCCCAAGGTCCTCGCCGAGAACGACATCGAGGACGCCGCGAACGACGCGTACGACCGCGACGATTTGGACCGGCGCCCGTACAACGGCATCACCGGACACGAGGTCGTCGGCTCCGGATCGGTCGCCGTCGCGGGCCGCGCCGGCTACTTCGTGCGCTGGCGGGTCACCACCGACGCCGGGCCCGGCGGGTACGTCCAGTCCCTCGTCTTCCCGTCCGGCGTCGGCTCCGAGGCACCCGTCCTCGTCCGGTTCGCCGTCGACGCGGGCGACGACGGCCCGCCGGTCGGCGACATCGACCGGATCGTCCGCGGCATCCGGACGCTCGGCGACGAGGAGACCGGCGGGGGAGTGGGCAGCAGCCTGGGCCCGCGCTGACGCGCCGGGCCCCGCCGCGCCCGGGACCTACAGGAAGGTGTGCCCCTCGCCCCGGTACGTCGGGACCGTCGCCGTCACCTCGTCGCCCTCCACCAGGTGCAGCACGTCGAACCGCTCGCACAGCTCACCGGCCTTGGCGTGCCGGAACCACACCTTGTCGCCGAGCAGCAGATCGTCCGCGGCCGCGCCGAGCAACGGGGTCTGCACCTCGCCCGGCCCCTCCTGCGGGTCGTACTTCAGCCCCTCCGGCAGATACGGCACCGGCAGCCGGTCCGGTCCCGCGGCACCGGAGGCCGGGTAGCCGCCACCGAGCACGGTCACCACGCCCACCCCCGGCCGCCGGACCACGGGCATCGCGAACAGCGCGGCCGGACGCCCACTGAACGACGTGTAGTTGTCGAAGAGGCGGGGCACGTAGAGCCCGGACCCGGCACCGATCTCGGTGACCGCGTCCTCCGCCGCCGTGTGCTGCACGCTGCCCGTGCCGCCGCCGTTGACGAACTCCAGGTCGGGCGCCACCCGCCGTACGGCACGGACGACCTCGGCCCGGCGGGCGGCCAGCTCCCTCCGCGCGGTGGCCTGCATCAACCGCACCGCCCGCGAACGCAGGGGCCGCCCGGCCACCGAGTCGCCCACACCGGCGATGTGACCCTCGTAGGCCATGATCCCCACCAGCTTGAACCCGGGCCGCTCGGCCACGGCCCGCGCCACCTCGGCGACCTGCTCGGGGGAGTGCAGCGGCGAACGCCGCGCCCCGACCCGCACCCGGCCCCCGAGGAACTTCAGCGAGGTGTCCAACTCCAGGCAGACGCGCACCACTTCGGTGCCGCCGCGCCGGGAGTTCTCGATCAGCTGCAGGTGGGCGGGGTCGTCGACCATCACCGTGACGGCGGCGGCGAGCTTGGGGTCGCCCGCCAGTTCCGCGAAGGCGTCCTGGTCGGCGGACGGGTAGGCGAGGAGGATGTCGTCGAACCCCGAACGGGCCAGCCACAAGGACTCGGCGAGGGTGAACGACATGATGCCCTGGAAGCCCTCCCGGGCCAGGACTCTCTCCAACAGCGCCCGGCAGCGAACGGACTTGCTCGCGACGCGGATCGGCTTGCCGCCGGCCCTGCGGACGAGGTCGTCGGCGTTCGCGTCGAAGGCGTCGAGGTCGACGATCGCCAGAGGTGCGTCGAGATGAGCGGTGGCCCGGTCGTAGCGGGCCCGGTCGGCGGCGCGCGCAGTCATGAACGAAGCCTGCCAGACATGATTACCGCAGGGTAGGGGGACGTTCCGGGCTAAAGCCCCGGTGCCGCCGACTGGTTCCCGCTGGACCCCGGGCAACCCGTAGAGTGACGCGAACGCAGGGGACGACCTCGACGGGGATGCCGATCCGCTGCCACGGGTATGGCTTGCGTGTGGTGTGACCACGGGTGCGGTCGGCCCGTGGTGTGGCGCATGTCCAGGGGAGCGGTCCCGTCGCATGCGTGCCGGTCGCCCCCACGGGCGACCGGGGCCCGGACGGCTCCGGGTCGGCCCGGGCTCGAGGAAACGGGGGGTGCATGAGCACGGAAGCGCGTCGCGCCTCCATCCCCCCACGCCCACCGAGGCGCCCCTCGACACCGCCGCGCGTCCCCGCGCCGCCGAACACCCCACCCCAGAGCGCCGTGCCCCCCACCGACACCCCGTCGCCGCGCCGCGAGCCCGCCCCTTCCCCCGACACCCCGAGGGACGAACGCCCGTCCGACGAGGGCGACTTCGGCACCCAGGCACCCAGCGGTGGCGCGCCGGGGGCACGCCCCTTCCTCGGCAGCGGCTCCGGCGCACGCAGCACGGGCGACAGCGTCTCCGACGCGCGCGCGAACGGCGGACGGCCGCCCCGCGCGCCCAAGACGGGTGAGAACGTGTTCGGACCGCGCCCGTTCTTCGGGGGCGCTCCCGGCGGTCGGCCGTCCGCCGGGAACCTCGCCTCCGGTTCCGGCGGTGCCCGCGCGTCGGCCGGGAACGCCTCCGCGGGGGGCACCTCCGAGGGGTGGGCCTCCGACGGGCCGCCGTCGGGGCGCTCCGACGGATCGTTGCCCGCCGCCCCGCACAGGGGCGGGTCGGGGACGGGGCCCTCGCACGGCTCCTCGTCGGCCCCGCCGCCGCGACCGGGCCGGACGCCGTCCACCGGCGAGACGCCGGCCGTGCCACGGCGTCCCGAGCGACCGCCCACGACCGGAGTGCCCGCGCGGCCCACGGCTCCTCCCCGCCCTTCCTCGGCACCCTCCACGCCCCAGGGCGCGCCCGGGGACGACCGGCGGCGGGAGCGGGGAGACGGGCAGCGCGTCCCGCACGGCTCGGACGCCGCCCGGACGTCACGGGAGCACCGCGGTTCCGGCGAGCGGGCCGGCTCGGCGCCCGTACCCGCGCAGGGGGCCGGCCCGATCCCCGGCCGGCGGCCCGCGCAGGGCTCCACGTCGGACGGCGGCCCGGCCTCACGCAACCGTGCCGAACACCCGCGCTTCTCCGACTTCCGCAGGACCGCCGCGGCCGGCGGCGCGACCCCACCACCTCCTGCGGCCTCGGCCCGCTTCCCCGACGCCCCGCCCACCCCCGCACCCCGCCCTACGGGCCGCCCCACGAGGCTCACGACACCGACACCGACACCGACACCGACACCGCGCCGCGTCGCACCTGCCGCCCCCGCGGAGCCGGGCATGCCCGAAGCACGCTCCGACACCACCCCGCCCCGCCGGGCCGACCGACCGGCGGACCAGGACGGCGGTACCGGGGCCGGCCTGCGGATGCGCCCCGGGGACCCCGGTCATCCGGGAGCGTGGCAGCCGCCCTCCGGGCCTTCCCGGCGGTCCGCCGACGCCCTCGACGACGCGCTCGGCGGCAGCTCCGGGCGGCCCTACGTGACGTTCGCCGAGCCCGACACCTCGCCGTGGACCCCGGCCGAGTCGGATGGCGACGTACGGCGCAGGCCGCGCCCCACCGGCGCCCGCGCCGCGGCGATGGCCGCCTGCGTGGTGCTCGGCTTCGGACTCATCGGCGGCGCGGCGGCGGGCAGTTGGCTCACCGGCGACTCGGGCCCGGACGGCACCCGCGTCGGCTTCGCCGCGGCCGGCGCACTCTGGCACGGCGTACCCGTCGACCAACTGTTCCCGCCCACCGTCCAGGGAGAGGGCGCCGGACCCGGCGGCACCGACCGCACCTGGACCCGCGTCGCCGTCGCCCCCGACAGCGACTGCGCCGACGCCTTCGACCCTCTGCTGCGCCAGGCCCTCGCCCCCGTCGGCTGCCTGCGGCTGCTGCGCGCCACCTACACCGACGCGACCCGCAGCAGCGTCACCACCGTCGGCCTGATGTTCACCAAGGCCGACGCCACCGGCATGGCCACCCTGAAGACCCACTTCGCACGGGACGGCCTCGACCGGCGCACCGACCTGATGCCCCGCCCGTACGCGACGGAGGGCACCGTCGCCGCCGGCTTCGGCGACGACCAGCGGGCCTCCTGGACCATCTCCGTCCTCACCGACGTCCCCGTCGTCGTGTACGCGGTCTCCGGCTTCGCCGACGGCCGCACCGTCACCGAGCCCCAGCCCGCCGACGACGCGATGCGGTCCGACGCCACCACCGCCCCCGCCCAGGCCGGTCTCGGCCACGAGGCCCAGGGCCTCGCCGACCGTATCGAACGCGGCCTGCGCAGGACCGCCGCATCGGCCTCGGAGCAGCCTTCGTGACCGCCGAGAAGGCCGCGAGCGCCCGCGGCGCCGACCGCGTCGACGAGACCGGCCGCATCGACGGAACGGCACCCGTCCACGGCCGCCGGGACCGCCGCTCCCCGACCGCCGCGCACCCGCAGGAGGCCCCGACCCCCGTGACGTCGTACCCCGAGACGGAGAAACCGGCACCGACGACGGCCGGCGCCCCGGCGACGGACCAAGCGCGCGCCGTGTCCGCCCCGGCGCGGACCCGCCGTGTCCCGCGCCCCCGGCGCGCCGCCCTCCTCGCGCTCCCCCTCGCCTTCTCCCTGGTCCTCCTGCCCTCCACCACCGCCCACGCCGACGGCATCCGGGACCAGCAGTGGGCGCTCGACGCGATGCACACCGAGGAGGCGTGGCGGACGACCAAGGGGGAGGGGATCACCGTCGCGGTGCTCGACACCGGCGTCGACGACGAACACCCCGACCTCGTCGGGAACGTCCTCCCGACCCGGGACCTCGTCGGCTTCGGGGCCTCGCGTGGCGACCGCTCCTGGGCCCGGCACGGCACCGCCATGGCCGGCATCATCGCCGGTCACGGCCACGGAGTGAACAACGGCGACGGCGTCCTCGGCATCGCCCCCGAGGCGAGGATCCTGCCCGTCCGCGTCATCCTCGAGGACGGCGACTCCGCCCGCTCCAAGGCCCGCAGCACCCGCGGCAACGCCCTCGCCGAAGGCATCCGCTGGGCCGCAGACCAGGGCGCCGACGTCATCAACCTCTCCCTCGGCGACGACTCCGAGTCCGCACACCCCGAGCCCTCCGAGGACGCGGCCGTCCAGTACGCCCTCAGGAAGGGCTCGGTCGTCGTCGCCTCCGCGGGCAACGGCGGCAAGAAGGGCGACCACGTCTCGTACCCGGCGGCCTACCCGGGCGTCATCGCGGTGACCGCCGTCGACGAGGACGGCGAGCGCGCCCCGTTCTCCACCCGCCGCTGGTACGCCACCGTCAGCGCGCCCGGCGTCGACGTCGTCATCGCCGACCCCGACCGCAAGTACTACGAGGGCTGGGGCACCAGCGCCGCCGCGGCCTTCGTCTCCGGCGCCGCCGCCCTCGTCAAGGCGGCCCACCCCCGCCTGACCCCGGCCCAGGTGAAACGGCTCCTGGAGGACACCGCCCGCGACGCCCCCGTCGGCGGCCGCGACGACGCCCGCGGGTTCGGCTTCGTCGACCCGGCCGCCGCCATCCGGGAGGGCGGCAGACTCAGGCCCGACGACCTGACGTCCGCGGCGTACGGCCGCAAGTACTTCGGCCCCGGCCCCGACCCGGTGGAGGAGGAGGACACCGCCTCCGGCTGGGCAGCTCCCGCCGCGGGCGGCCTCGGTGTCGCCCTCCTCATCACGGCCTTCGTCATCTGGCGCGGCGACCGCCGGCGGCCGGACGAGTTCCTGATCTGAGCGCACCGGGGGCGTCCGGTCCGCCGCGACGCCCCGCGGACGTCCCACCCCGAGCGGCCGCTACGACGAGAACACCGACACCCCGGCCCTGGCCGCCGCCTCGACCAGCGCGATCCCCTTCGCCTTCGTCGTGTTGCCGTGCGACACCACCGCGACCAGGCGGTCCCGCCCGTCCACGGTGACCCGGCCGATGCTGTTGATCACCCACAGCCCGGTGGCCGTCCGCGGCAGCCACCCGTTCTTCAATGCGAACCCGGCGCCGGTCGAGGAACCCGCGGAGCCGTCCGCCGCAGCCGCCGACACCCCCCAGTCCTGGCCCGCCGCGATCTGTCCCATCAGCCGCCGCACATACGTTCGCGAGGCCGCGTTCAGCTCCGACTCGTCGTCGTCCCCGAACACCTGGCCGAGCAGCACGAGCTGGTCGGCGGCGGTGGTGCGGGTCAGGCCCCAGTACAGGCCGTCGCCGCCCTCCGTCCGCGTCAGACCGAACCGCTCGTTCGCCGCGTCCAGACCCTGCGCCCGGCCTATGGCCTCCCACAGCGCCGTCGCGGCCGTGTTGTCGCTGTCGCGGATCATCGTGGCGGCGTACGCCTTCTCCCGCGCCGTGAGCGCCCGGTCCGCGTCCTGCGCCCGGAGCAGCAGCGCGGCCAGGATGTCGACCTTCACGATGCTCGCGGTCTCGAACAACCCGTCCCCGTGCACCGCCGTGGCCCCGGACTCCATGTCCAGCACGGCCACCGAGAACGCGGCCCCGTCCTCGACCGGCACCTCCGCCAGCGCTGTCGCGAGCCGTGCGTCGTGATCCGCCCCCGGCGCCGCCACCTTCTCCACCGAGCCCCCCGCCGAGTCCTTCTCCGAGTCCTTCTCCGCGACCGCGTCCGCACCCGGCACGCTGGACACGGAGGCCGAGGGCGACACCGGCGCCGCCGCCGACGATACGGCCGCACCCCCGCCATCCTGGGTCCGGGCCGTCACGTACAGCGTGCCGACGGCGGCCGTACCGCACACGAGGACGGCGGCGGCCAGGGCCGCGCGGAGGCGGGGGCGGCGCACCGCCGGGCGGGCCCGGCGACGGGCTCTGCGAGAAGGCATGCCGCGAGGGTCGTGGCCCGTGCTGTGCGGGGAGTGGGGCACGGATGAGAGCCACGTCAGGACACCCTGAGAAAACCGTGAACGACGCCACCACCCCGTGTCCGGCCCGGCCACGGCCCGGGAGACCTCCCCCGATAGGGTCGACCACCGTGGCGAACAAGAACATCCCCGACCCCGGCTACTCCGACGACGACGGCTCCGCCGACCCCCGGCTGAGCGCCGCGCTCAACGCCTGGGCCGAGGACCGCACCGCCGTCGGCCCCGTCCTCGAAGCGCTCAAGGACGCCCGGCTGCTCGTGCCCGTCGTGGCCGTGCTCGGTGAGGTCGAGGAGGACGAGAACGGACTGCGCCGCGAGAAGACCAGCGACATGGCCGTCCCCACCCTGAAGGCCGGGCACCGCACCGCCCTGCCCGCCTTCACCTCCACCGACTCCCTCGCCCGCTGGGACCCCGCCGCCCGCCCCGTCGCCGTACCGACCCACCAGGCCCTGCAGGCCGTCGCGCACGAGAAGGCCGACACGCTCGTCCTGGACCTGGCGGGGCCCGTACCGTTCGAACTGACCGGACCCGCGCTGCTCGCGCTCGCCGAGGGACGCACCACGGCCGATCCGCTCGCCGACCCCGCCGTCGTCGCGGCGGTGCGCGCGGCCGTGGCCGCCGAGCCCTCCGTGCTCCGCGCCCACCTCGGGCCCGGCCGGTCCGACGGCACTCTCGCCCTGGTCCTCGACCCGGCCGCCGCGCCCGCCGAGGCCGCCCGCGCGGTCGCCGCACGGCTCGCCGCCGACGAAACACTGAGGGCCCGCCTGGTGCGCGGTCTCGACCTGGCACTCCTGCCGGCCGGGACCACGCCTCCGGGCGAGCCCCTGTATGTGAAGAGCTAGTGCCACGACAGGCAGCGTTGGCCCCGTCGCGACGCCTGGCACGCACTCTCGGCGCACCGGGCACAGGCCCGAGTACATCCCGTACGAGGGCGTGCGCCCGGCATGCCGAGAGCACGCACCGGACGCCGCTCCTCGACGGGCAAACGGTGCCTGCCGCGGCACCAGCTCAGCCGTAGATCGGGCCGGTGTACTTCTCGCCCGGACCCTGACCCGGGTCGTCCGGCACGACCGACGCCTCGCGGAACGCCAGCTGCAGCGACTTCAGACCGTCGCGCAGCGGCGCCGCGTGGAACGAGCTGATCTCCGTCGTGGACGCGTCGAGCAGACCCGCGAGGGCGTGCACCAGCTTCCTGGCCTCGTCCAGGTCCTTGTACGTGTCGCCCTCCTCGGTCAGACCCAGCTTCACCGCGGCGGCGCTCATCAGATTGACGGCGACCGTCACGATCACCTCGACCGCGGGGACCTCGGCGATGTCACGGGTCATCGACTCGAAGTCGGGGGACTCAGGGGACCCGGTGGACCCGGGGGACTCAGGAGGGGTGTCACTCATGCCCCACACGATAGGCCCCGGCGCGTACGCTCCCACCTGCGGGAGTCCGCCGCGCTCCGATTGGCACCCCAGGTTTGAACCCGGTATGGTGGTCTTCACGACCGGCTGGACATCTGTGTGCCCGGCCCGCAAGTGGAGGCTCCGACTTCCCACCTGACCATCCTCCGGGACGGCAGGTCACCGGTCAGACGGCCACCACCGTTCCGTACGGACGGTGGAGTCGTCCGAAATCGCGCCCCGCGGTCACCGCGGCGGTGCTCCGGCAGTCATTGGAGCCCCGCCTGTGTCCCGTCCGGGGCATTTTTCATGCCTCTCGGCGGTTGGTCCTTATGTCAACCAGACATGACACGGCGGTCCGCCAGACCGTCGTGGGGTGCTACCGAGGAGGATCCATCAGCGCCGAGCCCCGCATCAACGACCGGATTCGCGTTCCCGAGGTGCGACTTGTCGGTCCCAGCGGCGAGCAGGTCGGAATTGTTCCGCTTGCCAAGGCCCTGGAGCTTGCGCAGGAGTACGACCTCGACCTGGTCGAGGTGGCCGCGAACGCGCGTCCGCCGGTCTGCAAGCTCATGGACTACGGGAAGTTCAAGTACGAGTCGGCCATGAAGGCCCGTGAGGCGCGCAAGAACCAGGCGCACACGGTCATCAAGGAGATGAAGCTCCGGCCGAAGATCGACCCGCACGACTATGACACCAAGAAGGGTCACGTCGTCCGGTTCCTCAAGCAGGGCGACAAGGTCAAGATCACGATCATGTTCCGTGGTCGCGAGCAGTCCCGGCCCGAGCTGGGCTACCGACTGCTGCAGCGTCTCGCGGAGGACGTCCAGGACCTCGGGTTCGTCGAGTCGAACCCGAAGCAGGACGGCCGCAACATGATCATGGTCCTCGGTCCGCACAAGAAGAAGACCGAGGCGATGGCCGAGGCCCGCCAGGCTCAGGAAGCGCGGAAGGCGGAAGCGAAGGCCAACCCCGGCAAGTCGCAGAACGCCGCCGACGCCGAGCCCGTCGAGGCCGAGGCGCCTGCCGAGGAGCCCGCCGAGGCGTAAGTCCCCTGGACGCGAGTCCGGGGGAAGCCCTGGACGCGAGTCCGGGGTGTCAACCGATAGAAATGACGTTCCGTCGTGCCCGGTTCAAGGACCGGGCACCGGAGCGCCACTGACGAGGAGAGAACGGCGCTATGCCGAAGAACAAGTCGCACAGCGGTGCCAGCAAGCGCTTCAAGGTCACCGGCTCCGGCAAGGTGCTCCGTGAGCGCGCCGGCAAGCGCCACCTGCTCGAGCACAAGTCGTCCCGCGTGACGCGTCGCCTCACCGGCAACGCCGAGATGGCCCCGGGCGACGCCGCGAAGATCAAGAAGCTTCTCGGCAAGTGACGCCGCGGCGCTGATCGTCCGTCGATCACCCAGCGCCGTACGTCAGGACCGGGACCCCATCGATTTCGGGTCGTGTGACGACAACCACGGCCCCGCTACAAGGAGTTAAAAAGTGGCACGCGTCAAGCGGGCAGTCAACGCCCACAAGAAGCGCCGGGCGATCCTCGAGCAGGCCTCCGGCTACCGCGGTCAGCGTTCGCGCCTGTACCGCAAGGCCAAGGAGCAGGTCACCCACTCGCTGGTCTACAACTACAACGACCGCAAGAAGCGCAAGGGCGACTTCCGTCAGCTGTGGATCCAGCGCATCAACGCCGCTGCCCGCGCCAACGGCATCACCTACAACCGCTTCATCCAGGGTCTGAAGGCCGCGAACATCGAGGTCGACCGCAAGATCCTCGCCGAGCTGGCCGTCAACGACGCCACCGCGTTCGCCGCGCTGGTCGAGGTCGCGCAGAAGGCGCTCCCGGCGGACGTCAACGCGCCGAAGGCCGCGTGACGCCGCGCTGGCCTTGAGCCGGATGTGATGTGAACCCCGGACCCGTGGGCCTGTCGAGGCCCGCGGGTCCGGGTGTTTGTTCCGCCCGACAGCTCGGGGGTGCTGGGTTCGTCGGCGGGTGCGGGTGCGTCATGGTTTCTCGCGCCCCTGAGACATGGGCCTGGCGGCCCGGCCTTCATCCTGGAAGCGGCCGGGGCCGCGCGAACTGCCCCCACCCACCCGCACCCGCCGAGGAACCCGCGGCCCCGAGCTCCACGGCGCCCCTCCGTCCCCCCGCCCCACCCGAAGGTGATCCATGTCCGCCGCCCCCGAGTTGATCTCCCCCCGCTCCGCACGGGTCTCGGCCGCCCGACGCCTCGCCAGGCGGAACTTCCGGGGCAAGGACCGCCTGTTCCTCGCCGAGGGCCCCCAGGCGGTGCGGGAGGCGGCCGCGCACCGGGCACCCGCCGACGGCACGCCCACCCTCGTCGAACTGTTCGCCACGGTCGACGCCGCGGACCGGTACGCCGACATCGTCGGCGAGGCCCGCGCCGCGGGCGCCCGCGTCCACCTCGCCGACGAGAGCGTCATCGCCGACATCTCCACCACGGTCACCCCGCAGGGCCTCGTCGGGATCTGCCGCTTCCTCGACACCCCGTTCGAGGAGATCCTCGCCGCCCGGCCCCGGCTCGTCGCCGTCCTCGCCCACGTCCGCGACCCCGGCAACGCCGGAACCGTCCTGCGCTGCGCGGACGCCGCAGGCGCCGAGGCGGTCGTCCTCACCGACGCCTCCGTCGACCTCTACAACCCCAAAACCGTCCGGGCCTCCGTCGGATCGCTGTTCCACCTGCCCGTCGCCGTCGGCGTACCTGTCGAACAGGCCGTCGCCGGGCTCAGGGACACCGGCGTACGCGTCCTCGCCGCGGACGGCGCCGGGCAGGACGACCTCGACGACGAACTGGACAAGGGCACCATGGGCGGTCCCACGGCCTGGGTGTTCGGCAACGAGGCATGGGGGCTCCCCGAGGAGACCCGGGCGCTCACCGACGCCGTCGTACGGGTTCCCCTCCACGGAAAGGCGGAAAGCCTGAACCTCGCGACCGCCGCCGCCGTATGTCTCTACGCGTCCGCCCGTGCACAGCGCGCCTTCGGAGGGTGCCGCACCGTCACGTCCGGCTAGTAGGGTGACGGGCTCGGGGGCCCACTGCACAACGGAGAGGTGGGGTACGGGGATGAGGGTCGGCACGAGCAGCACACTGCGGGGCCGCGAGGAGCGCGTCACACCCACGGCGCCCCACACCGGGACCGCCGGACTCGGCATCGACCCCGACGACCTCCCCGACGGACTCGTCGTCGCCGACGAACAGGGCCGCGTGATCTGCTTCAACGCCGCCGCCGCCCGCATCACCGCCGTCCCCGCCGCCGACGCCCTCGGTCTGCCCCTGGAGCGGGCGCTGCCCCTGGAGGACCTCGAAGGCCGTCGCTGGTGGCAGCTGACCGACCCGTACGGCGGCCTCGCCATCCGCGTCGGCCAGCCCGAGCGGAACCTGCTGCTGCCCGGCGCCCGCGAGGTCCTCGTGTCCGCCCGCTACGTCCGCACCGAACCCACCGGGCCCGTCCGCCGCGTCGTCGTCTCCCTCCGCGACACCGAGGCCCGGCGCCGCACCGAACGCAGCCACGCCGAACTGATCGCCACGGTCGCCCACGAACTGCGCTCGCCGCTCACCTCCGTCAAGGGCTTCACCGCGACCCTGCTCGCCAAGTGGGAGCGGTTCACCGACGACCAGAAGAAACTGATGCTGGAGACCGTCGACGCCGACGCCAACCGCGTCACCCGGCTGATCGCCGAGCTGCTCGACATCTCCCGCATCGACTCCGGCCGGCTGGAGGTGCGCAGGCAGCCCGTCGACATAGGCGCGGCCGTCGGCCGGCACATCCAGGCGTACGTCGCGGCGGGACAGCCCGCCGACCGGTTCCTGCTCCGCATCGAGCAGCCGCTGCCCGACCTGTGGGCCGACCCCGACAAGATCGATCAGGTGCTCAGCAACCTGCTGGAAAATGCCGTGCGGCACGGCGAGGGAACCGTCACGATTGACGTCACGCCCACGGCGTCCCCCCGGGAAGGGGACGGCCGTCAAGCTGCTGCCACGTCGGTCACGGTGAGCGACGAGGGCACCGGTATCCCGGAGGAGTCCATGAACCGCGTCTTCACCCGCTTCTGGCGGGGCAGCAAGCGCGGTGGCACCGGCCTCGGGCTGTACATCGTCAAGGGCATCGTCGAGGCCCACGGCGGCACCATCACCGTCGGACGCGCCCCGAGCGGCGGCGCCGAGTTCCGATTTACGTTGCCCGTGGCGGCCCCGGCCTATCTGGTCTAGCCGCCCGCGGGCGCGTTCGCACACCTCAACCCCGTTAGACTCGGCCTTTGGCACCTTTGCGTCCCATGACGGAGACGATTCGTCCACGAGTCGGTGTGACGGGGACCTTCAGCCAGCCAACCGGAAGCACGGGAAGAGATGTCGGCACCGAATAAGTCGTACGACCCTGTAGAGGTCGAGGCGTTGAAACCGGAAGAGATCGAGCGCATGCGGGACGAGGCGCTCGCCGCCTTCGCCGCCGCGGACTCCCTCGACGCGCTCCAGGAGGCCAAGGTCGCCCACACCGGCGGCACCTCCCCGCTGTCGCTCGCCAACCGCGAGATCGGCGCCCTGCCCCCGCACGCCAAGGCCGCCGCCGGAAAGCTCGTCGGCCAGGCCCGCGGCGCGGTGAACAAGGGCCTCGCCGCCCGCCAGGCCGAGCTGGAGGCCGAGCGTGACGCGCGCGTCCTGGTCGAGGAGGCCGTGGACGTCACGCTGCCCCACGACCGCGTCCCGGCCGGCGCCCGCCACCCCCTCACCACGCTCTCCGAGCGCATCGAGGACGTCTTCGTCGCCATGGGCTACGAGGTCGCCGAGGGCCCCCAGGTCGAGGCCGAGTGGTTCAACTTCGACGCCCTCAACATCGGCCCGGACCACCCGGCCCGCGGCGAGGCCGACACCTTCTTCGTGCAGGGGCCGGACGGCGGCACCGAGTCCGGTGTCGTCCTGCGCACCCACACCTCGCCCGTCCAGATCCGCTCCCTGCTCGACCGTGAGCTGCCGGTGTACGTGATCTGCCCCGGCCGGGTGTACCGCACCGACGAGCTGGACGCCACGCACACCCCGGTCTTCCACCAGGTGGAGCTGCTCGCCGTCGACGAGGGCCTGACCATGGCCGACCTCAAGGGCACCCTCGACCACATGGTCCAGGCGCTGTTCGGCGAGGGCATGAAGACCCGGCTGCGGCCGAACTTCTTCCCGTTCACCGAGCCGTCCGCCGAGATGGACATGGTCTGCTACGTCTGCCGCGGCGAGTCCGTCGGCAACCCCGACCGGCCCTGCCGCACCTGTTCCAGCGAGGGCTGGATCGAGCTCGGCGGCTGCGGCATGGTCAACCCCAAGGTGCTCACCGCGTGCGGTGTCGACCCGGAGAAGTACAGCGGCTTCGCCTTCGGGTTCGGCATCGAGCGGATGCTGATGTTCCGCCACAACGTCGAAGACATGCGAGACATGGTCGAGGGTGACGTCCGGTTCACCCGGCCGTTCGGGATGGAGATCTGATGCGGGTCCCGCTTTCCTGGCTGCGGGAGTACGTCGACCTGCCGGCCACCGAGACCGGCCGTGACGTGCAGGCCAAGCTCGTGTCGGCCGGTCTGGAGGTCGAGACCGTCGAGCAGCTCGGAGCCGACCTCAAGGGCCCCCTCGTCGTGGGCCAGGTGCTGACCATCGAGGAGCTGGAGGGCTTCAAGAAGCCCATCCGCTTCTGCACCGTCGACGTCGGCACCGCCAACGGCACCGGCGAGCCCCAGGAGATCGTCTGCGGCGCCCGCAACTTCGCCGTCGGCGACAAGGTCGTCGTGGTCCTCCCGGGCGCCGTGCTGCCCGGCGGCTTCGCGATCTCCGCCCGCAAGACCTACGGCCGCAACTCGCACGGCATGATCTGCTCCAGCGACGAGCTGGGCATGGGCGACGACGGCACCAAGGGCATCATCGTGCTGCCGCCGGAGACCGAGGTCGGCAAGGACGCGATCGAGCTGCTGGAGCTGGTCGACGAGGTCCTCGACATCGCCGTCACCGCCAACCGCGGTGACTGCCTGTCGATCCGCGGCGTCGCCCGCGAGACCGCCATCGCCTACGGCCTGCCGCTGCGCGACCCGGCGCTCCTCGACGTGCCCGGCCCGAACGCCTTCGGCCACCCCGTCCAGGTCTCCGACCCGTTCGGCTGCGACCGCTTCACCGCCCGCACCGTCACCGGTCTCGACCCCGAGGCGCGCTCCCCGATCTGGCTCAAGCGCCGGCTGCAGAAGGTCGGCATGCGCCCGATCTCGCTCGCCGTCGACATCACCAACTACGTGATGATGGAGCTCGGCCAGCCGCTGCACGCCTACGACCGCAACCTGGTCCAGGGCACCATCGGGGTCCGCCGGGCCACCGAGGGCGAGAAGATCGTCACCCTCGACGGTGTCACCCGCAAGCTGCACGCCGAGGACCTCGTCATCACCGACGACCGCGGCCCCATCGGCCTCGCGGGCGTCATGGGCGGTGCCGACACCGAGATCGCCGACCACGACGCCGAGGACGGGGCGAACGCCTCCACCGAGGTCGTCATCGAGGCCGCCCACTTCGACCAGGTCTCCATCGCCCGCACCGCCCGCCGGCACAAGCTGTCGTCGGAGGCGTCCCGCCGCTTCGAGCGCGGCGTCGACCCGCTGGCCGCGTCCGCCGCCGCCCAGCGCACCGTCGACCTGCTGGTCCTTCTCGCGGGCGGCACGGCCGACGCGGGCGTCACCGAGGTCATCGCCCCGTCCGCGCCGCACACCATCGCGGTCCCGGCGGACCACCCCGACAAGGTCGCGGGTGTCGTCTACGGCCGCGAGACCGTCGTACGCCGCCTCCAGGAGGTCGGCTGCGACGTCTACGGCCAGGACGAGCTGATCGTCACGGTGCCGTCGTGGCGGCCCGACCTCGCCGACATCAACGACCTGGCGGAGGAGGTCATCCGCCTGGAGGGCTACGAGAACCTGCCCTCCACGCTGCCCAAGCCCCCCTCGGGCCGCGGCCTGACCCACCGGCAGCGGCTGCACCGCCGGGTCGGCCGGGCGCTCGCCGGCGCCGGGTACGTCGAGGCGCCGAACTACCCGTTCATCAGCGAGCAGGTCTTCGACCAGCTCGGGCTGGACGCCGACGACCCGGCCCGCCGCGTCGTCCGGCTCACCAACCCGCTGAGCGACGAGGAGCCCGCGCTCCGCACGTCCCTGCTCCCGGGCCTGCTCGGCGCGCTGCGGCGCAACGACGGCCGGGGCTCGCACGACCTGGCCCTCTTCGAGACCGGGCTGGTCTTCCAGCCGCGCGCCGAGCAGGGCGTCGCCGTCGCGCTGCCGGTCGACCGCCGGCCCACCGACGAGGAGATCGCGACGCTGGACGCCGCGCTGCCCGAGCAGCCGCGCCATGTCGCCGTCGTCCTCGCCGGAGCCCGCGAGCAGGCCGGCTGGTGGGGCAAGGGCCGTCCGGCCGACTGGGCCGACGCGGTCGAGGCCGGCCGCGTCGTCGCCCGCGAGGCCGGCGCGGAGCTGATCGTCCGCAAGGGCCAGTACGGGCCCTGGCACCCGGGCCGCTGCGCCGAGTTCGTGGTCGTCGTCGACGGCGCCGAGCGCGTCGTCGGCCACGCCGGTGAACTGCACCCGCGCGTCGTGAAGGCCCTGGGGCTGCCCGCCCGCACCTGCGCCGCCGAGCTGGACCTGGATGTGCTGGAGCAGGTCGGGGACGACACCCCGCAGGCGCCGAGCATCTCCTCGTTCCCGGTCGCCACGCAGGACGTCGCGCTGGTCGTCGACGAGTTCGTGCCGCACACCGAGGTCGAGGCCGCGCTGCGCGAGGGCGCCGGTGAACTGCTGGAGGGCATCCGGCTGTTCGACGTCTACGAGAACGCGGAGCAGCTCGGTGAGGGACGCAAGTCGCTCGCGTACGCGCTCCGCTTCCGGGCCGGGGACCGGACGCTGACCGTGGACGAGGCGTCCGCGGCCCGCGACGCGGCGGTCGCCCTCGCGGGCGAGCGCACGGGAGCGGTTCTGCGGAGCTAGGGCGCGCTACGGCGCCGAGAGTGCCGAAGAGGGCGGGGAGCTGCGGATGCTTCGGCGGCTGCGGGTTGTCCGTGGCTCGTCCCGCGGTTCCCCGCGCCCCTTCAGGGGCTTCGCCCCGTGATGTGGCGCGGCCCTCTCCACCCCCTGACCTCATCTCACTCATTCGAGTGAGATCTCCGGGCGATCTGGCCCGAACGGGGCATTCGGTCGACAGAATCGGACCGGCCTCTCTGGGCCGTACCGCTGTCAGGGCCTGATGGGGGGCCAACGGCATGATTCGAATCAGGACCGGGGCACCTCCACGGGCATGGGTCCGCAGGCGCCGCCCGTCCGACCGGCGGACTGTACGACGGGCGCTCGCGCTGGGGCTGCCGGCGGTGTGGGGAGCGACAGCCGTCACCTACAAGTGGGCCTGCCCGGTGGCGCACAGCAACCGGGCCGGCGCCCGGCTCGCCAACAGCGCCGTGTTCCTCGCGGTCGGCGCCGGACTCGTCCTGCAGGTCAGACAACTGATGCTGCGGGACCTGCGGCAGGCGCGCCGGGTCGCCGGAGCCGCACAGAGCGTACTGCTGCGGCCCCTGCCCGCCCGGATCGACGGACTGGCCACCGCCGCCGCCCAGCTCTCCGCCGACCACGGCGCGACCGTCGGCGGCGACCTCTACGAGGTGATCGCCACCGAACACGGCGTACGCGTCGTGATGGGCGACGTCCGCGGCCACGGCCTCTCCGCCATCGGCACCGTCGCCGCCGTGCTCGGCAGCTTCCGCGAGGCCGTCCACGACGAGGCCGAACTCACCGGCGTCCTCACCCGCCTCGACCGGGCTCTCGCCCGTCACCTGCGGGACCGCGCCCGCGCCGAGGACACCGAGGAGTTCGTGACCGTACTCCTGCTGGAGATCGCCCCGGACGGCGAGGTCCACGCCCTCAACTGCGGACACCCCTGGCCGTATCTGCTGAGCGGCGGCCGGGCGGAACCGATGGCCGGCGCCGATCCGCTGCCCCCGCTGGGGGCGTTCCCGCTGCCGGCGGAACTGCCGGCCACCGCGTTCGGACGGCTCCTCCCCGGAGAGGCGCTGTTCCTCCACACGGACGGGGTGGAGGACGCCCGGGACGGCGACGGCCGCTTCTTCCCGTTGCCCGCGGCCCTGGCGGAAGCCGTGCGGGGCCGACCCCTCTCGCCGCACTCCGTCCTGCGCGCCGTCTTCGCCCAGCTCCTGCGCCACACCGGGGGACGGCCCAAGGACGACATCGCGATACTGGTCATCCGCAACGACCGGCTCATCAGGGCCGCCGCATGCCGAGGCGCGGGCAGCTGCCCGATCGGTCCGCCCGGCCCCGCGGCCGACACCCCACCCGTCGTCCCCGGACCGTAGCCGCCGAGCACCCTCGACGCACTCGTCCCGACGGGGCCACCGCGCTGTACGAGGGGGAGCCGGTGGCCCAGTCGGCCTCTGACGAGGCATTCCAGTCAAGCGTTCCGAAACTCTCCGCAACAGCGCGCGTACAACCCGAATTCGGGCATTCCCTTCACACCCCGTGTGAAGACGGAAGCGCTACGCTGCCACACGCCGGCACCGAGCCACCGGAGGGGCCTCCATGCAGCCCAACACCCTGCTCGACGCGATCCTCGACGAAGCCGGTATCTCGCACGCCGGACTCGCCGCACATGTCAACCAGGCAGGGCGAGCGCGAGGTCTGGCGCTGAGATACGAACACACCGCCGTGGCCCGGTGGTTGAAGGGGCAGCGCCCCCGCGGCCAGGTGCCCGACCTGATCTGCGACGTGCTCGCCGGGCGGCTGCAGCGGACCGTCACCCTCGACGACATCGGTCTCGGCGTGCCGGGCGAGGCGACCTCCCAGCACGGCGCCGGACTCTCCGGGTTCGTGGAGCGCGCCACCGCCCTGTGGCGCTCCGACGAACAACAGCGCCCCCACGTCCTCGGCGCCCCCGCCGTCACCGGGACACCCGCCGTGATGCCGGTGTGGGAGTGGGAGAACCCGCCGGAGGACGTCGACGTCTCCCGCGGGGGACGCCATCGCGTCAGCATGGCCGACATCGAGATGCTGCGCGCCGCCCGATCGCACTACGAGCAGCTGTACCGCAAGGCGGGCGGCATCGCGACCCGCGCCCGCATCGTCGGATTCCTCAACGCCGAGGCGGCGCCCCTGCTGCGCGGCAGCTACACCGACGCCACCGGACGCCAACTCCACCGGGCCACCGGCGGACTGGTCGCCATCGCCGGCATCTGCGCCTACGACTCCGACGCGCACGGCCTCGCCCAGCGCTACTTCCACCAGGCGCTGCGGCTCGCCAAGGCCAGCGGGGACCAGGGACTCGGCGCCTACGTGATCGCGCTGCTCGTCAACCAGTCGCTGTTCATGCGGGAGTACCGGCAGGCCGTCGCCTTCGCCGAGGCCGCGCTGCGTGCCGCGGGCAAGCACATCACCCCGGCGCTCGCCGCGGACCTGTACGCCATGCAGGCCAAGGCGTACGCGCACCTCGGCGACGGCACGAGCGCGCTGTCCTGCATCCGGCGGGCGGAACAGGCCGCCGAACGCATCCGGCGCGGCCACGAACCCGACGAGACCGGCTATGTCCAACCCGGCCTGGTCAACGTGCAGGTGGCGGAGGCGCTGCTCAGCCTCGGCGACCTGACGGCCGCGGCGGAGCACGCGGCGGCGGCCGTCGACACCCCGGCGCACGACCGGGGCCGCGTCCACCGGCTCGCCATGCTCAGCCAGATCGAACTACGGCAGGGCAACGCCGACAAGGCGGTGCACACCGCCGTCGAAATGGCCGAGCGGTCGCGCGGAATGGAGTCCATGCGCCTGCGCGACAGACTGCGGGCGGTACGCGAACATCTCGTACGAAACGGCTGCGCGGGGACCCGGGAGGCCGCCGAACTCATCGACGGCGCACTGCGCGTACCGCTCTGACAGCGCGTCCACGGCCCTGCCGTGCACCGCCTGTGCGCCTGCTGTCACCACGCTCCTGCTGCGATATTGCCACTTACTCGGCGAAAGGTGGCAGAACCGTGCAGTGGACGAAACAGAGCGAACAGACTGTGTACTCAAACCGCTGGTTCAGCGTCAATCTCGCAGATGTCGCGTTGCCGGACGGGCGGCACCTCGATCACTTCCTGATCCGGCTGCGGCCCGTCGCCGTGGCCACCGTCGTCAACGAGGCCAACGAGGTGCTGCTGCTGTGGCGGCACCGTTTCATCACCGACAGCTGGGGCTGGGAGCTGGCGGCCGGCGTCGTCGAGGACGGCGAGGGCATCGTCGACGCGGCCGCCCGGGAACTGGAGGAGGAGACCGGATGGCGGCCGGGACCACTGCACCATCTGATGAGCGTCGAGCCCTCCAACGGGCTCACCGACGCCCGGCACCACATCTACTGGGCCGACGAGGGCGCGTACGTCGGTCACCCGGTGGACGACTTCGAGTCGGACCGCAGGGAATGGGTACCCCTCAAGCTGGTGCCCGACATGGTCGCCCGCGGCGAGGTCCCGGCCGCCAACATGGCGGCCGCACTGCTCCTCCTGCACCACCTGAGGCTCGGACAGGACGCGGGGCGCTGATCCCTCCGGGCGTCCCACCCGTGCCGGTCAGCGGCCCACGGCCTGCCAGACGGCCACCACCAGTGCTCCCACGGCCGTGAGGGCCGCGACCGCGGGCAGTGGCCAGCGGGAGTGCTCCAGGGTGACGACCCGTGTGCTCAGCTCGTCCAGCTCCTTGGCGGTGTGTTCGGCACGGTGGCTCAGCAGGGTGAGCCCTCCCTCGACGCGTGCCTGCGCCACGTCCAGGCGGCGGCGTAACTCTGCGAGTTCACCGTGGACCACGGGATGCTCGGGGTCGATGGCCACGAGTCCGCTCCTTTCTGTAGTCGTCTCGGTAGTCGTCACATCCCTTGCATGCGCATCGCAAGTCAACTCCCCTGGTGGACGCGTGGGGAGCGTGTGCGAACGGCATATGCGTGTCCGCCGCGCACACGGCGTGTGAAGACGACGGGCCCGGCACTCGTTCCGGTGCCGGGCCCGTCCACCAGGTCACTTCTCACGTTCCGTGGTCGCGGACGTAGGGCTGGATTCCCGGACGACGCAAAGACCCGCTCCCCGGGGTGTCGGGAAGCGGGTCTCACTCGGGTCCCCGCGGTGCGTGCGCGTGACCGGCCGTCCGCAGGTCGTGCAGGTCAGCCGTCCGTGTCCGGCCCGTCTCCGTCGTGACGGGTCAGGCGTACGTGTAGAAGCCCGAGCCCGTCTTGCGGCCGAGGCGGCCCGCGTCGACCATGCGCTGGAGCAGCGGGGGAGCGGCGTACAGCGGCTCCTTGTACTCCTGGTACATCGAGTTGGCGATCGAGACGATCGTGTCCAGGCCGATCAGGTCGGACAGCTTCAGCGGGCCCATCGGGTGGGCGCAGCCCAGCTCCATGCCGTTGTCGATGTCCTCGCGGCCGGCGATGCCCGACTCGAACATCCGGATGGCGGACAGCAGATACGGCACCAGCAGCGCGTTGACCACGAAGCCCGAGCGGTCCTGCGCGCGGACCGCGTGCTTGCCCAGGACCTTCTCGGCGAACAGCTGCGCCCGGCTGAGCGTGCCCTCGGAGGTCGTGAGGGCCGGGATCAGCTCGACGAGCTTCTGCACGGGCGCCGGGTTGAAGAAGTGGATGCCGATGACCTGGTCCGGACGCGAGGTCGCGACCGCCAGCTTCACCAGGGGGATGGAGGAGGTGTTGGAGGCGAGGATCGCGTCGGGGCGGGTCAGCACCTGGTCGAGCACCTGGAAGATCTCCGTCTTCACCTGCTCGTTCTCCACGACGGCCTCGATGACGAGATCGCGGTCGGCGAACTCCCCGAGGTCGGTGGTGAAGCTCAGACGTGCCTGTGTGGCGTCCCGCTCAGCCTCGCTGATCTTGCCGCGCTCGGCCGCCTTGGACAGGGAGTTGAACAGCCGGGTACGGCCGATCTCCAGGGCTTCGCCGGTGGTTTCGGCGACCTTGACGTCCAGTCCGGCGCGGGCGCACACCTCGGCGATACCCGCTCCCATCTGGCCGCAGCCCACGACTCCGACTCGCGTGAGATCTCCCGTTGGGAAGTCCGTCACATCGTCCCTTTCACTGGTCTGTGTGCCTGGCAGATACCCCGGGTGCGGTCCTGCGCCAAACCTGCACGTTACCCCGGCCGCTACCGATCAGTATCGCGGGTACCACATGGAAGGCTGGCTCCACGAACGGTCCGCGACGTGGCGGACACGAAGCGGTACCGGAGGTACGAGGATGCATCGGAAGCCATGGATGTCACGAAGGGCGTTCTGGGCGGCCGCGGTCACCACACTCGCGGCGGCCGGCGGGGTGGCGGCCGGTACCGCCGTCGCCGGTCAGGGTTCCGACCGCCGCCGGCAGGTCCCCGGCGAGCTGCGCGGCGTGTGGCTGGCCACCGTCGCGGGCCGGGACTGGCCCTCCAGGGCGGGCCTCACCGCCGACGAGCAGCGCGCCGAGCTGCTCGCCCACCTCGACACCGCCGTGGAGCGCCGCCTCAACGCGGTGATCTTCCAGGTCCGTCCCACGGCCGACGCGCTCTGGCCCTCCCCGTACGAGCCCTGGTCGCAGTACCTCACCGGCACCCAGGGCAAGGACCCCGGCTGGGACCCGCTGGGCACGGCGGTCGAGGAGGCCCACGCCCGTGGGCTGGAGCTGCACGCCTGGTTCAACCCGTACCGCGTCGCCAACCACACCGACCCGAGCCGCCTGGCGGCCGGCCACCCGGCCCGCGAGAACCCCGACTGGGTCGTCCCCTACGGCGGCAAGCTGTACTACAACCCGGGCGTCCCCGCCGTGCGCGCCTTCGTCCAGAAGGCCATGCTCGACGCCGTACGGAAGTACCCGGTCGACGCGGTGCACTTCGACGACTACTTCTACCCGTACCCGGTCGCCGGCCAGGTCTTCGACGACGACGCGGCGTACGACGCCCACGGCGGGGGCTTTTCCAACCGGGCCGACTGGCGGCGAGACAACATCGACAAGCTGGTCCGGGAGATGGCGGCGCAGATCAAGGCGGTCCGGCCCGGCACCCGGTTCGGCATCAGCCCCTTCGGGGTGTGGCGCAACGCCGCCACCGACGCGCGCGGCTCGGACACCCGGGCCGGTGTGCAGACGTACGACGACCTGTACGCCGACACCCGTACGTGGGTCCGTGAGAACTGGATCGACTACATCGTCCCGCAGCTGTACTGGAACGTCGGCTTCGCCGCCGCCGACTACGCGAAGCTGCTGCCCTGGTGGGCGCGGACGGCGCGGGACTCCGGGACACGCCTCTACATCGGGGAGGCCCTCTACAAGGCCGGCGACCCGGCGCAGCCCGCGGCCTGGCAGGACCCGGCGGAACTCTCCGGGCACCTGTCACTGGCCCGTGACGTCCCGGAGGTGGACGGGCACGTGTTCTTCGCGGCCAAGGAGGTGACCGTCGACCGGATCGGGGCGATGGCGCGCGTGGTCGCCGACCACTACCAGCAGCCGGCGGAGCCGCCGCGCTGATCCACCGTCGTGTCTACGGGCGCGTTTCCCTGTGCCGGATCTCCGTGTCCGGGCCGGGCGAGCACACGCCCTCGTGCCCGTCCTCGAACCGGACGCGGTACGGAGGGTTCCCCTCCTCGCCCATGACTTCCACGATCTCGCCGACCTTGTCGTGTTGCCCGACCACCCTGCCGTGCTGGACAAGCTGGTCGCCCACGGTTGCACGCATCTTCGGGGCCTCCTCACCAGGTGCGGGAGCATCGGTCCGTGGCCTGTCCACGGCGGGCCGGTCCGACCGGAACCTGCCCGGACTCAGCCCCGAGCCCGTTGGGTGACGGCGATGCACACGAGCACCGCCGCGGCCGTCAGGGGGGCGGCCACTGTCAGGTGCTCGCCCAGCAGCAGCACCGACCACACCAGTGTGAGCAGCGGCTGCGCGAGCTGCAACTGGCTGGCCCGGGGTATGCCGATGGCCGCCATGCCCCGGTACCAGACGACGAGGCCGAGGAACTGTGACCCGGCCGCCACCCACAGCAGCCCCGTCACACTGTGCGCGGTCAGCTGGACCGGCTCGTACGACAGGGCCAGCAGCGCGCCCGGCACGCTGAACGGCAGGCAGAGCACCAGCGCCCAGCCGATGACCTGCCAGCCGGGCATCACCCGGGCCAGCCGACCGCCCTCGGTGTAGCCGGCCGCGCACACCAGCAGCGCCGCGAAGAGATAGAGGTCGGCGGTGCCGAGGGCACCACCGCTCTGCGTCGCCGTGAACGCCAGCACTGCGGCGGCCCCGACGAGCGCCGCGCACCAGAACGTGCGCGAGGGCCGTGACCCCATGCGCAGCGCCGACAGCAGTGCGGTGGTCAGCGGGAGCAGTCCGACGACCACGGCGGCGTGCGCGGTGGTCGAGGTCTGCAGGGCGAGCGTGGTGAGGAGCGGGAAGCCGACGACCACTCCCGCGGCGACCACCGCCAGGCCCGCCCAGTGCCGACGGCCCGGCAGCGGCACCCGCAGGGCCAACAGGCAGCCGCCCGCGATGACGGCGGCGAGGACACTGCGCACCGCGACCAGGGACCAGGGGCCGAAGCCTTCGAGGCCCCAGGCGGTGGCCGGGAACGTGAGGGAGAAGGCGACCACTCCGAGGGCCGCCTGGAGGGTGCCGCCGCTCGTGCCGCCGCTCCGGGAATGGCGTTCCCCGGCGGGAGGGGCTTCCACCGCTACTGTGCGCTGGTCGATAGCGCTACTCTGTGCTCTCATGCAAGAGCGTAGCAGCGTCGCGGAACTGGTGGAACAGCTCAGGAAGGAGCTGGACCGCTACTCGCCGGGTGGAAAGCTGCCATCGAGTCGGGCCCTGGTGGAGCGCTTCCGGGTGAGCCCTGTGACCGTCTCGCGGGCCCTGGCCCTCCTGGCCGCTGAGGGCCTGGTGGTGACCCGGCCCGGTGCGGGCGCGTTCCGGGCGCGGCCGCGCGAGAGCGGGGCGGCGGCCGTGGGCGACACCTCCTGGCAGGAGGTCGCGCTGAGCGCGGACGGCACCGCCGAGCCGACACCGCGCACGGTCGACGCCTCGGGCGTGCTGGTCTCCCTCGCCTCCCCACCGCCCGGCGTGATCGAGTTCAACGGCGGCTATCTGCATCCGGCACTGCAACCGGAACAGGCCATGGGCGCCGCCCTGTCACGGGCCGGGCGGCGCCCCGGCGTCTGGGCGCGGCCCCCGGTCGAGGGTGTGACGGAGCTGCGCGAGTGGTTCGCCCGGAGCATCGGCGGGGGCATCACGGCGGCCGAGGTGATCGTGGCGGCGGGCGGCCAGTCCGCGCTGACCACGGCCCTGCGCGCGCTGGCGTCGCCCGGCGCGCCGGTGCTGGTCGAGTCCCCCACGTACCCGGGCATGCTGGCCATCGCGCGGGCCGCCGGTCTGCGCCCCGTCCCCGTGCCGGTGGACCCCGACGGGGTGCGGCCTGCGCTCCTCGCCGACGCGTTCAGGGCGTCCGGCGCCCGGGTCTTCGTCTGCCAGCCCCTCTTCCAGAACCCCACGGGTGCCGCCCTGTCCGTCGAGCGGCGGGGCGAGGTGCTGCGGATCGCACGCGAGGCGGGGGCCTTCGTGATCGAGGACGACTTCGTGCGCCGGCTCGTGCACGAGGACGCCGGGCCGCTGCCGCCACCGCTGGCCGCCGACGACCCGGACGGCGTCGTCGTGCACGTGTCCTCCCTGACCAAGGCGACCTCGCCCAGCTTCCGGGTGGGCGCGCTGGCCGCCCGCGGACCGGTCCTGGAACGGCTGCGCGCCATCCAGGTCGTCGACACCTTCTTCGTGCCGCGCCCCCTCCAGGAGGCGGCCCTCGAACTCGTCGGCTCTCCCGCCTGGCCCCGCCATCTACGTTCGGTGTCCAGGGAGTTGAAGATCCGTCGGGACGCGATGACCTCCGCGCTGCGGCTGCACCTGCCCGAACTCGCCCTGCCCCACATCCCCTCCGGCGGCTACCACCTGTGGCTGCGCCTCCCCGACGGCACCGGGGGCACCGGCCGGGCCGTCGGCTCCGGCGGAGAGTCCGCGCTGGTCGCCGCCGCCCTCCGCGCGGGTGTCGCCGTCACCCCCGGCCGCCCCTACTTCAGCGCCGAACCCCCGGCCGCGCACCTGCGGTTGAGCTTCGCCGGGGTCAGCGGGGCGGGGGAGATCGTCGAGGGCGTCCGACGGCTGAGGGCGGCCGTAAAGGGTTCGACAGCGGGACTCTGACCTGCGAACGTCCAGCCATGAACGCCGCATTCCCCCTGCCCGGGGGCTACGAGGTCTCCACCGACCCGACCCGACTCGACGTCGGACGCGTCCACCGCTGGCTGTCGTCCGACGCGTACTGGGCCCTCGGCCGACCTTTCGACAAGCAGGAACGCGCTATCGCCGGGTCGCTCAACTTCGGTGTGTACGACACGACTTCGGGCGAGCAGGTGGCGTACGCGCGGGTGGTGACCGACCGGGCGACGTTCGCGTGGCTGTGCGACGTGTACGTGGATCCGGCCCTGCGGGGCAAGGGGATCGGGAAGGCTCTGGTGGGCGCCGCACGCGCCACCCTGGAACCGCTCGGGCTGCGCCGCGTCCTGCTCGCCACCCACGACGCACACGCCGTCTACGAGCAGCTCGGCTTCCGTCCCCTCGTGGACCCCGACCAGTGGATGGCGCTCGTTTTCGAGTGAGACGGCGGGTGGCCCCGGCGGAACAGTGCGGGAAGGTGCGGGAGGGCGCGGGCCGTGGCCCGTGAGGGGCCGACGGCCTGCCGTAACCTCTGGGTAACACCCCTTGACCTGCCCAGTTCCGGCCACCACCATCTCCGCATGCATCTTCGGGTCACGTTCGTCGCCGCGGCGCGCTGCTCCTCGCTGCTCGCTGAGCGCTTCGAGGACGACCGGCCGCTGGACCAGGCCGGCTGGGACGCGGTGCAGTGCGCCGCCCACGAACTGGTGCCGTTGGCGGCGGCCGAGCTGCGCTACTGCTCGCCGACGCCCCGCAGCCGGGCCACCGGCGACGCCCTCGGGTACGCGCCGCTGGCCCAGCCCGCGCTGCGCGACTGCGACATGGGCCGTTGGCGCGGCTTCACCCTCGGCGAGGCCATGGCCCGGGAGCCCTCGGCGGTGGACGCCTGGCTCGCCGACCCGCGCTGCACCCCGCACGGCGGTGAGTCCCTGCTGTCCTTCATCACCCGGATAGGGAGCTGGCTCGACACCCGGCCGAAGGACGACGGCGGCCGTATCGTCGCCGTGGCCGAGCCCTCCGTGCTCCGCGCCGCCCTCGTCCACGCGCTCCAGGCGCCGCCGTCGACGTACTGGCACCTGGACGTCCGCCCCCTGTCGACGCTCACCGTCGCGGGCCGGCCGGGCCACTGGAACCTGCGGCTGGGCGCCGCCTAGCCAAACCCGCCCGCGGGCCGGACGCCATCCGCCCGCGGGGCCGAGGTGTGGTCCGGCCGCGGGGCATGGTTCACGAGCGGCGGCGGGGCTTTCCCGGCCTGCCGCCGCTCTTCGATGTTCTGGTGCCGCCCGAGCCGGATCGGGGGGTGCGGGCCGTCGGCTTTCCGGTGGTGGGCTGGCGGCGGGTGCCGCCGCCGGGCTGGCGTTTCGGCTTCTGCTGCTGCTTCTCCTCGGTGGGCCTGGGGCGGCCCCGGGAGCTGTTGACCGTGCGGCCCCGGACGATGCCGATGAAGTCCTCCACCATGTCCGTGGTCGCGTCCTGCGGCCAGGACAGAGCGACCCGGGACTCGGGGGCGTCGGTCAGCGGGCGGTACGTGAGGTCCTTGCGATGGTGCAGGCGGGCCAGCGACTGCGGGACGACGAGGAGTCCGATCCCGGCCGCCACCAGCTCGATCGCGTCCGCCGTGGTGGCGGGACGCTCGAACGCCGGCTGCCCCGGCGGGCGCTCCCAGCCGAGGGTGTCGTCGAGGGGGTGCAGCACGACCTCGTCCGCCAGATCCTCCGCGGACACCTCGTCGACGGCCGCGACGACATGGTCCTTCGGGGCCACGACCACCGTGGTCTCGGTGTAGAGGGGGATCGCGCTGAGGTCGGTCCCGTCCACCGGCAGCCGCACGAAACCCGCGTCCGCCGCACCGCCCCGCAGCGCGCCGAGCGCCTCGACGGCGGACACCGGGACGAGGGTGAGGGGAACGTCGGGCAACCGCTCGTTCCAGATCCGCACCCACTTCGTGGGCGTCACTCCCGGGACGTACGCGAGCCGGAACGAGGGCGATGCATCCGAGCCAGTCACACGACCAGGCTAGCGGGCCGGGCCGTCGCCCCCGCTCTCCGGGCGTGGTCAGCGGTGGCGCACATGCTCGATACCCTGGACACCATGACGTCGCACCAGACCGCACCCCAGACCATGAAGCCCGCGACCGCGGCGAAGAAGCTGGGTGTGTACCTCGAAGCCACCCCCGCCGAGTTCCGGGAGGGCGTCGTCTCGCGCGCCGAACTGAACGCGCTCCAGGCGGATCCGCCGGCCTGGCTGCAGGAGCTGCGCCGCAACGGCCCGCACCCCCGCCCGGTCGTCGCCGCCAAGCTGGGCGTCTCCATCGCGGGTCTGGCCCGCGGCGGCGTCACCGAGGCCCTCACCACCGAGCAGATCGAGGCTCTGAAGGACGAGAGCCCCGAGTGGCTCCAGCGGGAGCGTGCCACGCAGGCCGAGGTCCGCAAGGAGGGCGCCCGCATCAAGAAGCGCAACGCGGAGCGGGCGGCGGAACGCTCCTGAAGGCCGTCGTCGGCCGGTCCGGCGCACGGGCCGCCCTCAGAGCGCCAGCACCGGCCGTACGGTGAAGTCCTCGTAGAGGTCCTCGCCGTCCTCCCCGTACGCGAACTCCGCCATCGCCGGGTTGACGTTCGCCGTGGCCAGGGGCAGCCAGCCGAGCAGGGTGCCGTAGCCGCCGCACACGGACTCGCCGCCGTCGCCGCCGCGCACCACCGACGGGTCGCTCGTCAGCTCCGTCGTGTACGTGTCGTACGCGATGCGCAGGCCGAAGGCGTTCGGCGTGTGCTGCGGGCCGGTGGGGTCGTCGTACGGGACACGGTCGAGGGGGCAGTCGTCGCCCCAGCGGAACAGGGTGCGTGCCCCGGCGCCGCAGGCGTGCTCCCACTCGTCCGAGGTGGGCATGCGCAGTCCGCGCGCCGCCAGGGCGGACGGGGTCCGGGCGGGCGGCTCCGTCAGGTGCTCGCCCTCCACCGCCATGAGCACGGCGGCCAGGGTCACCTCACGACGTGGGCTGAGCACCTGTGCGAGATGCCCTTTCAGGTCGGTGGCGTACCCGTATCCCCGGGCCGCGCTCCTGGCGTAGTCCGCCGACTGCGCGGGCGTCGGCCGCCAGGCGGCGGCGTCGAAACCGAGCGTGACCCGGCCGCCCGGTATCAGCGCGAACTCCTGCCCGTCCCGCTCGATCAGCGCACGGTGCAGCTGAGCACCGAGATGCTCGACGGCGTCGACGCGGACCACCCGGCCGCCCACCCGGGCGGCGGCGTCGCGGGCGACCCGTACGGCGGTGGCCGGCGCGAGGCCGCGCCATGCGTCGAGAGTGAGACCGGCGAGAGACATGCGACGCAGTGTGACACGGGGGTCTGACAGTGATGCCGGCACTCGGGTTCCGGCGGCCGTGGCTCGGGGTCTGACTGACGCCCTGCCGGGGCACGGGCGGACACGGGTCACGGACGAGCGGTCCGCCGGTCACGGTCGGCCCCGTCGATGCGGAAGACGCCCCCGATCCATGATTGCATAAACGTGCAGCGAAACGTATAGTCATGCCATCCAGGAGGAGGGTTTCCATGGCGGTACGTGCAGCGGTGGCGGGAGCGAGTGGTTACGCGGGCGGCGAAGTGCTGCGCCTGCTGCTCGCGCACCCCGAGGTCGAGATCGGTGCCCTGACCGGCAACTCGAACGTCGGCCAGCCCCTCGGCTCCCTCCAGCCGCACCTGCTGCCGCTGGCCGACCGGGTCCTCCAGGAGACCACGGCCGAGGTCCTCGCCGGCCACGACGTCGTGTTCCTCGCGCTGCCGCACGGGCAGTCCGCCGCCGTGGCCGAGCAGCTCGGACCGGACGTGCTCGTCGTCGACATGGGCGCCGACTTCCGGCTGAAGGACGCCGCCGACTGGGAGAGGTTCTACGGCTCCCCGCACGCCGGGACCTGGCCCTACGGCCTCCCCGAACTGCCGGGCGCCCGCGCCGCGCTGGAGGGGTCCAAGCGCGTCGCGGTGCCCGGTTGCTACCCCACGGCCGTCACCCTGGCCCTGTTCCCCGCGTACGCGGCCGGCATCGCCGAGAACGAGGCCGTGATCGTCGCCGCGTCCGGGACGTCCGGCGCGGGCAAGGCCCCCAAGACGCACCTGCTCGGCAGCGAGGTCATGGGCTCGATGAGCCCGTACGGCGTCGGTGGCGGCCACCGGCACACCCCCGAGATGATCCAGAACCTCGGCGGGGTCGCCGGCGAGCGGGTCTCCGTGTCCTTCACCCCGACCCTCGCGCCGATGTCCCGCGGCATCCTCGCCACGTGCAGCGCCAAGGCGCGGGCGGGCGTCACCGCCGAGTCCGTGCGCGCCGCGTACGAGAAGGCCTTCGTCGACGAGCCGTTCGTCCACCTCCTCCCGGAGGGTCAGTGGCCCGCCACGGCGTCCGTCCACGGTTCCAACGCCGTCCAGGTGCAGGTCGCGTACGACGAGGCGGCGGGCCGCGTCATCGCGATCAGCGCCATCGACAACCTCACCAAGGGCACCGCCGGCGGTGCCGTCCAGAGCATGAACATCGCCCTCGGGCTCCCCGAGTCCACCGGGCTGACGACGATCGGAGTTGCGCCGTGAGCGTGACGGCAGCACAGGGATTCAGGGCGGCCGGGATCGCCGCCGGGATCAAGGAGAACGGCAACCCGGACCTGGCCCTCGTGGTCAACGACGGGCCCCGCCTCGCCGCCGCGGGCGTCTTCACCTCCAACCGGGTCAAGGCCGCGCCGGTGCTCTGGTCCGAGCAGGTCCTCAAGAGCGGCCGGATCTCGGCCGTCGTTCTCAACTCCGGCGGCGCCAACGCCTGCACGGGCCCCAAGGGCTTCCAGGACACGCACGCGACCGCCGAGAAGGTCGCCGAATCCCTCAACACGGCCGGGTTCGACGAGACGGGCGGTCACGCGGCCGGCATGGTCGCGGTGTGCTCCACCGGTCTCATCGGCGTCCTCCTGCCCATGGACAAGCTGCTGCCGGGCGTCGACCAGGCCGTCGCCCAGCTCAGCCCGCACGGCGGCGAGAAGGCCGCCATCGCCATCAAGACCACCGACACCGTCCACAAGACGTCCGTCGCCCAGGGCGAGGGCTGGACCGTCGGCGGCATGGCCAAGGGCGCGGGCATGCTCGCCCCCGGCCTCGCCACCATGCTCGTGGTCCTCACCACCGACGCCGACGTCGACGCCGAGACCCTCGACAAGGCCCTGCGGGCGGCCACCCGGGTCACGTTCGACCGGGTCGACTCCGACGGCTGCATGTCCACCAACGACACCGTGCTGCTGCTCGCCTCGGGGGCCTCCGGGATCACCCCGGAGTACGCGGAGTTCGCCGAGGCCGTCCGCACCGTCTGCGACGACCTCGGACAGCAGCTCGTCCGGGACGCCGAGGGCGCCAGCAAGGACATCAGGATCGAGGTGGTCAACGCCGCGACCGAGGACGACGCCGTCGAGGTGGGCCGCTCCATCGCCCGCAACAACCTCCTCAAGTGCGCCATCCACGGCGAGGACCCCAACTGGGGCCGTGTGCTGTCCGCGATCGGCACCACGCAGGCCGCGTTCGAGCCGGACCGGCTGAACGTCGCCATCAACGGAGTCTGGGTCTGCAAGAACGGCGGCGTCGGCGAGGACCGCGACACCGTCGACATGCGCTACCGCGAGGTCCACATCGTCGCCGACCTCGCCGCCGGGTCCGAGACCGCCACCGTCTGGACCAACGACCTGACCGCCGACTACGTCCACGAGAACAGCGCCTACTCCTCATGAGCACCACGCGGAAGCACACCGCCCTCCCCAAGGCCCAGATCCTCATCGAGGCGCTGCCCTGGCTCACCCGCCACAACGGCAAGACGGTCGTCATCAAGTTCGGCGGCAACGCCATGGTCGACGAGGAGCTGAAGGCCGCCTTCGCCCAGGACGTCGTCTTCCTGCGGCACGCCGGCCTCGACGTCGTCGTCGTACACGGCGGCGGTCCGCAGATCAGCGCAGCCCTCGACCGGCACGGCATCGTCAGCGAGTTCAAGGCCGGACTGCGCGTCACCACCGAGGAGGCCATGGACGTCGTCCGCATGGTGCTCGCCGGACAGGTGCAGCGCGAACTGGTCGGCCTGCTCAACCAGCACGGACCGCTCGCCGTCGGTCTGACCGGCGAGGACGCGCACACCATCACCGCCACCAAGCACCAGCCGGAGATCGACGGCGAACGCGTCGACATCGGGCGGGTGGGCGAGATCACCGACATCGACACGGGCGCGATCGAGGCCCTGCTCGCCGACGGCCGCATCCCGGTCGTCTCGTCGATCGCCCGGAGCGAGGACGACGGACATGTCTACAACGTCAATGCTGATACGGCGGCTGCGGCACTCGCTGCTGCTCTGGGCGCCGAGACCCTCATGGTCCTCACCGACGTCGAGGGCCTCTACGAGGACTGGCCGAACAGCGACGAGGTGATCAGCCGCCTCACCGCCTCCCAGCTGGAGAAACTCCTGCCGGAGCTGTCCTCCGGCATGGTGCCGAAGATGGAGGGCTGTCTGCACGCCGTACGCAACGGCGTCAACACCGCCCGCGTCATCGACGGCCGGGTCCAGCACTCGATCCTGCTGGAGATCTTCACCGACGAGGGCATCGGCACGATGGTCGTGCCCGACGCCGTGACCGAGGGGGACGCCGGATGACCGGGACCGTGAGCAACGCAGAGCTGACCCAGCGGTGGCAGGGCTCGCTCATGAACAACTACGGCACCCCGAGGCTGCCCCTCGTCCGCGGTGAGGGCAGCCGGCTGTGGGACGCCGACGGCAGGCAGTACCTGGACTTCGTCGGCGGTATCGCGGTCAACGCCCTCGGTCACGCCCACCCGGCGGTCGTCGAGGCCGTCAGCACGCAGATCGCCTCCCTCGGCCATGTCTCCAACCTGTTCGTCGCCGAGCCGCCCGTCGCGCTCGCCGAACGGCTCCTGGAGGTCTTCGGCCGCGACGGCAAGGTCTTCTTCTGCAACTCCGGCGCCGAGGCCAACGAAGGCGCCTTCAAGATCGGCCGGCTGACCGGGCGGACCCACATGGTCGCCACCACGGGCGGCTTCCACGGCCGGACCATGGGCGCCCTCGCCCTCACCGGCCAGCCCGGCAAGCAGACCGGCTTCCACCCGCTGCCCGGCGACGTCACCCACGTTCCCTACGGCGACGCGAAGGCCCTGGCCGCCGCGGTCACCGAGGAGACGGCACTCGTCGTCATCGAGCCGATCCAGGGGGAGAACGGCGTCGTCGTCCCGCCCCCCGGCTATCTGAAGGCCGCCCGCGCGATCACCGCGGCCACCGGGTCCCTGCTGGTCCTCGACGAGGTGCAGACCGGCGTCGGCCGGACCGGGCACTGGTTCGAGTACCAGGCCCACGAAGGCGTCCTGCCCGACGTCGTCACCCTCGCCAAGGGCCTCGGCGGCGGACTCCCGCTGGGCGCGACCGTCGCCTTCGGCCGGGCCGCGGAGTTCCTGCAGCCCGGTCAGCACGGCACCACCTTCGGCGGGAACCCCGTGGCCTGCGCCGCCGGGCTCGCCGTGCTGGAGACCATCAGGTCCGAGGGCCTGCTGGAGAACGTCAAGCGGCAGAGCGAGCGGCTGCGGGAGGGAATCGAGTCCCTCGGCCACCCGTTGATCGCCCGCGTCCGTGGCGCGGGCCTCCTGCTGGGTATCGTGCTCACCGAGCCGCTCGCGCCCGAGGCGCAGCAGGCGGCTCAGGACGCCGGTCTCCTGGTGAACGCGCCCGCCCCCGATGTCGTCCGGCTCATGCCGGCGCTGAACATCGGCGACGCCGAGGTGGACGCCTTCCTCCGGGCGCTGCCCGGTGTCCTGGACGTGGCCAAGGGGGAGGGATGATCCGGGGAATGGGACGACGATGAGCCAGGCGCAGGAGCACGACCAGGCGGGGCCCGCGGTGCCGCAGACCCGTACCGCACGGCACCGGCGGATCGTGGACATCCTCAACCGGCAACCGGTGCGCTCGCAGAGCCAGTTGGCGAAGCTGCTGTCCGACGACGGGCTGAGCGTCACCCAGGCGACGCTCTCCCGGGACCTGGACGAGCTGAACGCGGTGAAGATCCGCAACACCGACGGCGACCTCATCTACGCGGTGCCGAGCGAGGGCGGGTTCCGTACGCCCCGGGCGCCGCTCGGCGAGTCGGCGAAGGAGGAGCGGATGCGGCGGCTCTCCGCGGAACTGCTGATCTCCGCCGAGGCGTCCGCGAACCTGGTGGTGCTCCGCACGCCGCCGGGTGCCGCCCAGTTCCTGGCCTCGTCCATCGACCAGGCGGAACTGCACGACGTGCTCGGCACGATCGCCGGGGACGACACGCTGCTGCTGATCAGCCGTGATCCGGTGGGTGGCCAGGCCCTCGCGGACCACCTGCTGCGGCTGGCCCAGAACGGCCACTGACAGCGACGGCACGCTGCGCGGGGAGGCCGGCCGTGAGGTGAACGGCTGTGGGCGGCACGCGGCCGGTCGAGCGGCTCCGCGCGTCCTCGACCGGCCTGCCCGGAGCGACCGGCCTGCCCGGAGCGACCGGCCCGCCCGGAGCGACCGGCCCGCCCGGAGCGACCGGACCGCCCGGAGCGACCGGACCGGCCAGGCGGCCCTCGGTCGCTCCGGGCGGGCCGAGGTCACCCCAGGCGTGAGGCCAGCCCTCCCGTGCACCGCACCTCGTCGCCGGCCGTGATGAGCAGGGCCTCCACGTCCGGCAGTGACTCCAGCCAGGCCAGGCCCTCCCGCGAGCCCATCGCGAACGCCGCAGTCGCCCAGCAGTCCGCCCAGGTCAGCCGGGGAGCGACCACCGTCACCGACACCAGGTCGGTGACCGCGGACTTCCCGGTGCGCGGGTCGACGATATGGGTGCCCCGCTCCGCCGTGCCCGAGGTGGCCACGGCCAACCGGTCCGCACCCGCCGCGGTGACGACCGCGGCCAGCCCGCCCGGCCGCAGCGGATCGGCCACGCCCACCCGCCAGGGCCGGTCGGGGCCGGGCACACCGCACAGCTGGACGTCGCCGCCGCCGTTGACGCTCACCCCGGCCGCGCCCGCCTCGACCAGACGCAGGGCCGCCTGTTCGGTCGCCCACCCCTTCACCAGGCCGGTCGGGTCGAAGCGCCCCTCGTAGGTGGCGCTGAACCAGCCGTTGCTCACCCGCTCCGCCTCGGCACACAGCCCGAGCACCTCGGCGACCTCCGGGTCGCACTCCTCGATGGTGGTCTCGCCCCGGGCGAGGCGGGAGATCTGGCTCTGCTCGCGGTAGGTGCTGAACACCTCGTTCACGCGGTGCAGCCCGGCCACCGCCTCGTCGAGCGCGGCCCTGACCGCCGCCGGTTCTCCTCCGCGCACGTCGAAGGAGAAGACGGTGCCCATGACCTCCTCGGCGTGCCGCAACGGGGCGGGCGCGGCGGACCCGGCGGGATCGGTCACCGGATCAGCCCGCCTGGTCCAGCGCGGACTGCACGGACTTGCGGTACCCCTCGCTGGTGTAGGTGGCGCCGGAGACGGCGTCGATGTCGGCGGAACCGGCGGTCACGGCGGCCTGGTTGAGCTTGGGGATCGCGTTGCCGCTGACCTGGGTGGAACGTCCGCCGCTGGGCTGCTGGAGCGCCTCGGCGTTGGTGATCTTGCCGTCGGTGACGGTGATCCGGACCTGGACCGGCCCGTACTCCGTCTTGACGGCCGAGCCCGTGAGCACCTGGGTGCCCGTCGACTTCCCGGCCCCGGAGTCCGCCGCGCCGCCGCCCGCGTCCTGCGAGCCGCCCGCCTCGGCCCCGGGGCCCGAGCCCTGCGCGCTGCCTGCCTGGTCGAGGGCGGACTGCAGGGACTTCTTGTAGCCGTCGCTGGTGTAGGTGGCGCCCGACACCGCGTCGATGTCGGCGTTGCCGGCGGTCACGGCGGCCTGGTTGAGCTTGGGGATGGCGGTGTCGCTGATCTGGGTGGACCGGCCGCCGCTGGGCTTCTGGACGGCCTCGGCCTGGGTGATCTTGCCGCCGTCGACGGTGATACGGACCTGGACGGGGCCGTAGTCGGTCTGCACGGCCGTACCCGTGAGCGTCTGCGCCCCCGAGCCCTGGCCGCCCGAGCCCTGCGCGCTGCCTGCCTGGTCGAGGGCGGACTGCAGGGACTTCTTGTAGCCGTCGCTGGTGTAGGTGGCGCCCGACACCGCGTCGATGTCGGCGTTGCCGGCGGTCACGGCGGCCTGGTTGAGCTTGGGGATGGCGGTGTCGCTGATCTGGGTGGACCGGCCGCCGCTGGGCTTCTGGACGGCCTCGGCCTGGGTGATCTTGCCGCCGTCGACGGTGATACGGACCTGGACGGGGCCGTAGTCGGTCTGCACGGCCGTACCCGTGAGCGTCTGCGCCCCCGAGCCCTGGCCGCCCGAGCCCTGCGCGCTGCCTGCCTGGTCGAGGGCGGACTGCAGGGACTTCTTGTAGCCGTCGCTGGTGTAGGTGGCGCCCGACACCGCGTCGATGTCGGCGTTGCCGGCGGTCACGGCGGCCTGGTTGAGCTTGGGGATGGCGGTGTCGCTGATCTGGGTGGACCGGCCGCCGCTGGGCTTCTGGACGGCCTCGGCCTGGGTGATCTTGCCGCCGTCGACGGTGATACGGACCTGGACCGGCCCGTAGTCGGTCTGCACCGCGGTGCCCGTGAGGGTCTGCGCGCCCGCCACCACCCCGCCCTGGGCCGACGGAGCGCCCCCGGCGGCTCCGGCCTGTACCGATCCGGCCGGGTCCGAGGCGGGCTTCAGCGACAGCAGCAGCACGATGCCGGACACGGTGGCGGCGGTCGCGAGCAGGGTCCGCCGGATGGGGTGGCTCTTCTTCATCGCTCCTTCAGCTCCTGAAGTGAGAAGTCTAGTAGGGGGCAGCCCCGCGGGCGTTCCCATGGGCAGGGGGCGGTGAGGGACGGCCCCGTGGTGCGTGCGCGGCGGCCCGAGGGCCCGCCGCTCACATCTCGAACGACTCGTGGTGGATACGGCGGGTGGGAACGCCCGCCCCGCGCAGCGCCTCGTACACGCCCTGGGCGAACCCGGGCGGACCGCACAGGAAGACGTCGTGGCGCTCGATGTCCGGGATCTTCCGGCGCAGGGAGTCCGCCGAGATGTCGGGGCGCTCGCCCTCCGGGCTGTTCACCGCGTACATCAGCCGGGCCCCGCGCTCCTCCGCGATCTGCGCCAGCTCGTCCCACAGCGCCAGGTCCTGGGTGCTGTTGGCCCGGTAGAGCAGGGTCAGGTCACCGGCCGCGCCGGGCAGCGTCTCGAACAGGGCCCGCATCGGCGTGATGCCCACCCCGCCGGCCACCAGCAGCACCTTGCCCCGGCTGCGCCTGGCGGCCGTGAGCGCCCCGTACGGGCCCTCGGCCCACACCCGGGTGCCGGGCTCCAGGTCGCGCAGGGCGGAGCTGTGGTCGCCGATCGCCTTGACGGTGATGCGCAGCATGTTGGGGCGCGGCGCCGCCGACAGCGAGTACGGGTGCGAACTGAACCGCATGCCGGGGGCCAGGAACCGCCAGCGGAAGAACTGTCCGGCCTCCGCGCCCATCCGGTGCAGCTTGCGCCCGCTCATCAGTACCGAGACGATGCCGGGCGACTCCTCGATGACGGCCTCGACGCGCAGCCGGTGCCTCATGTTCAGCCGGATCGGGGTGAGGATCCGGTACCAGACCACCAGCGCGGTCACCGACCCGTACAGCGCGTACCAGCCCGTCTTCGCCTCGGGGGTGGCGGCGAACTCGTTGCCGGTGGTGATCTGGTGCCAGAACGTCAGGAACGTCGCCGCGTACGTCAGCAGGTGGGTGTGGTACCAGAGGTCGTACGGGATCCGCTTGCGGACCGGGCCGATCGAGATCAGCCCGATGAACACCAGCAGGCCCGTGCCGATGGCGGCCTTGCCCATGTCCGGCAGCTGGTTGATGGAGTCGATGGTCTGCTGGAGGATCGCGGTGTGGGTCAGACCGGCCTGGAGGGCGTACCCGTACATCGTGAGGACGACGTGCGCCACGACCAGGCAGAGCGTGTAGCGGCCGGTCATCGCGTGCCACCGGGCGACCCGGTCGGAGCCGACCCGGCGCTCCAGCGCGGGCACCCGCGCCATCTGGAGCACCACCAGCGCCATCAGGTACCCGCCCAGCAGGCCCGTGATCCGGCCGGCGTTGACCATCTGGCTGCCCTGGTCCGCGATGGAGGGCGTGTTGTCCCACCACAGCCACACCACCGCCGCCGCGCCCGCCCAGAAGGCGATCAGCAGCGGGACGGCGGGGGAGCGGCGAGGTCTGATGCGGCGCATCGTCTGGCGTCGCGCGGCGCGACCTCCGGCGATCGTGGTCACGGTTCCTCCGTGGTGGGCTGGACCCTTGGCCCACACGTACGTGCTGGGAGTGCCGTGTGTTCAACGTGGTGGGGAAACCACCGGGCGAACGGGACGTTCTGTTTCAGCCGGCCGAGGGCGGCAGCGGCAACGGCAGTCCGGGCAGTCCGTCCAGGCTGGTCTCGATGTGCTCCTTGGAGCGGAAGTACGCGGTGAGCGAGTCGTCGTCCTCACGTGCGAAGCGGCGCCCGTGCAGGTCCCGGTCCTCCTCGTACGCCATGAAGGGCACCGCGTAGCCGCAGCTGTCCCGGACGAGTTCCGCCCGCACGACGATGACCGCCCGCAGACCGTGCCGGCCGGGGTCGATGTCGGGGAAGCGGGCCAGGAGCTCCGGGAAGCGCGGGTCGTCACGGAAGACGGCCTCACCCCTGCCGTGGACGCGCACGATGGTGGGCGGGCCCTGGAAGGCGCACCACATGAGGGTGATCCGGCCGTTCTCCCGCAGGTGCGCGATGGTCTCCGCGTTGGATCCCGCGAAGTCCAGGTAGGCCACGGTCAGTTCGTCGAGGATGGCGAACGAGCCCCGCAGGCCCTTGGGGGAGAGGTTGACCGTGCCGTCGGCGGACAGGGGGGCGGTCGCGGTGAAGAAGAGGGGCTGGGCCTCGATGAAGGTGCGCAGGCGGCCGTCTATGCGCGCGTAGGTCTTTCCCATGGCTCATGATTCTCGGCGCATGTCGTTCGCCTGTCCGAGGAAAAACGAAGTCCGGGTGGATCGCCATCGCTGGGATCCACCCGGAATCGGAGCCGGTCCTCCATGGCCGCCCCGGCCGGCGCTCGGGGCGGCCACGGCCCCTGTCGCCCGCGAGGGGCGCAGGAGGTCACTCGCCGGGCGAGCGGGTCGTCATGAGCGGCCGACCCGAGCGGTGCCCACCCGGTGAGTCCGTGGTACGGCTCACTGGTTGAGCTGGCAGGGGGCGAGCTTCTCCAGGCCCTCGGGCTTGGCGGCGGCGCGGCCGATGGCGGTCTCGATGCGGTTCAGCGTCGCGACGCGCTTGTCCTCCAGGGGGCCGAGGATGGCGTTGTTGACGAAGTTGGGGCCGCCCTGGCCGACGGTGTCGACGAGGCGCTTGTTGGCCTCCTGGATCTGGGTGTCGAGGAGTTCCAGGTTGCGGGTGACCTCGGCCTGCGCGGAGGCGGGGATCGCGGGCAGGCTGCCCTCGACCGCCGGGCAGGAGATGGTGCCCGGGGCACCCGCGTTGGTCTCGGCACCGGCGTTGCCCGCGTTGCTCGCGTCCTCGCCCGCGCCGGCCTCCTCGCCCGCGCCCGCCTGGTCACCGGCGGCCGCTGCGCCGCCCTGGTCGAGCTGGCAGGGGGCGAGCTTCTCCAGGCCCTCGGGCTTGGCGGCGGCGCGGCCGATGGCGGTCTCGATGCGGTTCAGCGTCGCGACGCGCTTGTCCTCGAGGGGGCCGAGGATGGCGTTGTTGACGAAGTTGGGGCCGCCCTGGCCGACGGTGTCGACGAGGCGCTTGTTGGCCTCCTGGATCTGGGTGTCGAGGAGTTCCAGGTTGCGGGTGACCTCGGCCTGCGCGGAGGCGGGGATCGCGGGCAGGCTGCCCTCGACCGCCGGGCAGGAGATGGTGCCCGGGCCGCCCGCGGCGTTCCCCGCACCGGAGTCGCCCGCTCCGGCCCCGGCGTCCGCACCGGCACCTGCTCCGGCGCCCGCCTGGTCACCGGCGGCCGCTGCGCCGCCCTGGTCGAGCTGGCAGGGGGCGAGCTTCTCCAGGCCCTCGGGCTTGGCGGCGGCGCGGCCGATGGCGGTCTCGATGCGGTTCAGCGCGGCGACGCGCTTGTCCTCCAGGGGGCCGAGGATGGCGTTCTGGACGAAGTTGGGGCCGCCCTGGCCGACCGTGTCGATCAGGCGCTGGTTGGCCTCCTGGATCTGGGTCTGCAGCTGGGCGAGGTTGCGGTCGACCTCGGCCTTGGCGGACGCGGGGATCGCGGGCAGGCTGCCCTCGACCGCCGGGCACGAGATGGTGCCGGGGGACGCGGCGTCCTGGCCCTCGTTGTTGGCACCCTCACCGGCGAGAGCGGAACCCGCGATGACCGCTCCGGAGAGCACGACCGCGGCGGCGCCGCCGATGATCCCTACGCGACGCTTGTTGTACTTCGGAAGAGCCCTGGACATGCGGATGCCTCACTCGGGTCTGGTGTGGTCGGTGTGAACTAACGCGGCGCCTGCGTTCGGGGGTAGGTACGCGAAAGCGGTTTCGAGTGTTCAAGGCTTCTTGCTTTTCTCTTGAAGTTCTCTCACATTGACGATTCATGCAGAACTCTGCATAATCATGCATTGCAACGGTCGGTCGCCCAAGGTCGCGGCAGACGCACGTGGAAGACCCACACCCCTCTAGGAGCAGCGCAAGTGAGCAGCAACAGCGGTGACGTTCGGCTCTGGGGCGGCCGTTTCGCCGACGGTCCCGCCGAGGCCCTGGCGAAGCTGTCCGCGTCCGTCCACTTCGACTGGCGGCTCGCGCCCTACGACATCGCGGGCTCCCGCGCCCACGCGCGCGTGCTGCACAAGGCGGGACTGCTCACGGACGGCGAGCTGACCGACATGCTGGCCGGCCTCGACCGGCTGGAGGCGGACGTCGCCGACGGCTCCTTCGTCGGCACCATCGCCGACGAGGACGTGCACACCGCCCTGGAGCGGGGCCTGCTGGAGCGCCTCGGCCCCGACCTCGGCGGCAAGCTGCGCGCCGGCCGCTCCCGCAACGACCAGGTCGCGACCCTCTTCCGCATGTACCTGCGGGACCACGCCCGTATCCTCGGCGGCCTGATCGCCGAACTCCAGGACGCGCTGGTCGGCCTGGCCGAGGCCCACCCGGACGTGGCGATGCCCGGCCGCACCCACCTCCAGCACGCCCAGCCGGTGCTGTTCGCCCACCACGTCCTGGCGCACGTGCAGTCCCTGTCCCGGGACGCCGAGCGGCTGCGTCAGTGGGACGCGCGCACGGCGGTCTCGCCGTACGGCTCCGGCGCCCTCGCCGGCTCCTCCCTCGGTCTCGACCCGGAGGCGGTCGCGAGGGACCTCGGCTTCGAGCACGGCAGCTCGGGCAACTCCATCGACGGCACGGCCTCCCGCGACTTCGTCGCCGAGTTCGCCTTCATCACCGCGATGATCGGGGTGAACCTCTCCCGGATCGCCGAGGAGGTCATCATCTGGAACACGAAGGAGTTCTCCTTCGTCACGCTCCACGACGCGTTCTCCACCGGCTCGTCGATCATGCCGCAGAAGAAGAACCCCGACATCGCCGAGCTGGCCCGCGGCAAGTCCGGCCGCCTCATCGGCAACCTGACCGGTCTCATGGCGACCCTGAAGGCCCTCCCGCTCGCCTACAACCGGGACCTCCAGGAGGACAAGGAGCCGGTCTTCGACTCCATCGACCAGCTGGAGGTCCTCCTGCCCGCCTTCACCGGCATGATGGCCACCCTCACCGTCCACCGCGAGCGCATGGAGGAACTGGCCCCCGCCGGGTTCTCCCTCGCCACCGACATCGCCGAGTGGCTGGTCAAGCAGGGCGTGCCGTTCCGGGTCGCGCACGAGGTCGCCGGCGAGTGCGTCAAGGTCGCCGAGGCCGACGGCAAGGAGCTGGACGAGCTGACGGACGAACAGTTCGCCAAGATCTCCGCCCACCTCACCCCCGAGGTCCGCACGGTCCTCAACGTCCCCGGCGCCCTCGCCTCCCGCAACGGCCGCGGTGGCACGGCCCCCTCCGCGGTCGCCGTCCAGCTGGCGGAGGTCAAGCAGGACCTGGCCGTCCAGCACGCCTGGGCCACGGCGAAGAAGGGCTGACGCCGACGCCGGTCCACCCACTCCCCGCAACCAAGGTCATCGCGGGTTACGTTGGTCGCAAGCCGTAAGGAGCCGACCGAACGGAGCCCGCGATGCCCTTCGCCCGACTGGCCTCAGCGACCACCCCCACCTGCCACATCGGATTCGGCCTCGCCGCCGTCGGCCGCCCCGGCTACATCAACCTCGGCCGGGACCGGGACCTCGGCCCCGACCGCGGCGTCGACGCGCTGCGCACCCGCACCCATGAACTCCTCGACGCCGCCTACGCGCAGGGCGTCCGCTACGTCGACGCGGCCCGCTCCTACGGCCGCTCCGAGGAGTTCCTCGCCGACTGGCTGAAGGTCCGCCCCGAGATCGACGACATCGTCGTGGGCAGTAAATGGGGCTACACCTACACCGCCGACTGGACCACGGACGCCGAGCATCACGAGGTCAAGGACCACGGCGTCGCCACGTACGAGCGGCAGCGCGCGGAGACCGCAGCCCTGCTCGGCGACCGGCTCGACCTCTACCAGATCCACTCCGTCACCCCGGACAGCCCGGCCCTCACCGACAAGGAACTCCACACCAGGCTGGCGGAAGCGGCCGGCCAGGGCGTCACGATCGGCTTCTCCACGAGCGGCCCCGCGCAGGCCGACGCCATCCGGGCCGCCCTCGCCGTGACGGTCGACGGCGAGCCCCTCTTCCGCACCGTCCAGTCGACGTACAACGCGCTGGAGACCTCCGCCGCCCCCGCCCTCGCCGAGGCGCACGACGCCGGGCTCACCGTGATCGTCAAGGAGGGCATGGCCAACGGCAGGCTCGCCGAGCCGCACGCGCCGCAGGAGCTGCGCGCCGTGGCCGCGGAGACGTCCCATGGCTGCGACGCGGTCGCCCTGGCGCTGATCCTCCGCCAGCCGTGGACGGGTGTCGTGCTCTCCGGCGCCGCCACCGTCCACCAGCTCGCCTCCAACCTGCACGCGGCGGTCGTGGATCTGGACGACGACCAGCTGACCCGGCTCGCGGCACTCGCCGAGGAGCCCCGCGCCTACTGGGACAAGCGCGGCAGCCTGCCCTGGCACTGAGAGGCGCCGCCTGAGACACAAGACATGAGACATGAGACACATATGCCCGCAGTGAGACAATGTTGTCTCATGTGGTCTATGGTTGTCTCATGGCTGTCGACCGTGACCATGTGCTGCGCAGTGCCGCGGCCCTGCTGACCCGCAAATCCACCGCGACCATGGACGAGGTCGCCAAAGCCGCCGGGATCAGCCGGGCCACGCTGCACCGCCACTTCGCGGGGCGGGACGCGCTCGTCCTGGCCCTGGAGGCGCTGTGCATCGCGGAGTGCGAGACCGCGCTCGACGCGGCCCGCCTGGACGACGGCCCGGCGCACGACGCCGTACGACGCCTCGTGCGCGAGATCGAACCAGCCGCGGGCCTGCTCGCCTTCCTCTACACCGAGAGCCAGTTGTTCGAGGGGGACGGGCAGAACGCGGGCTGGACCCGGATCGACGACCGCGTCGCGGCCGTCTTCAGACGCGGCCAGGCGGCCGGCGAGTTCCGCATCGACCTGACCCCCGCCTGGCTCACCGAGGCGCTGTACGGCCTGCTGGCCTCCGGCGCCTGGGCGGTGTCGGAGGGACGGGTCGCCGGCAAGGACTTCACCCACATGATCGCCGAGCTGCTGCTCGGCGGAGCAGTACGGAGAGAGGAATCATGACCAGCACCCTGCAGCCGGCGTCCACGACCGAGGCGGTGAAGCGACCGGGCCGTTGGCTCGCGCTCGGCGTCCTCGTGCTCGCCGTGCTGCTGGTGGCCGTCGACGCGACCGTCCTCGGTCTCGCGACCCCCTACATCAGCGAGGACCTCAAGCCCTCGGGCACCCAGCTGCTCTGGATCGGTGACGTCTACTCGTTCGTCATCGCGGGCCTGCTGGTCTCCGCCGGCAGCCTCGGCGACCGCATCGGCCGCAAGAGGCTGCTGCTGATCGGCGCCACCGCGTTCGGCGCGATATCCGTCCTGAACGCCTACGCGACGACACCCGAGATGATGATCGTCGCGCGGGCGCTGCTCGGTGTCGCGGGCGCGACGCTGATGCCCGCCACCCTCGCCCTGATCCGCAACCTCTTCCACGACCCGCGCGAACGCAGTCTCGCCATCGGCATCTGGGGTGCCACCGCCTCCGCCGGTACGGCGGTCGGCCCGGTCGTCGGCGGTTTCCTGCTGGAGCACTTCTGGTGGGGCTCCGTCTTCCTGATCAACCTGCCGGTGATGATCGTGCTGGTCGTCGTCGGCAGCAAGCTGCTCCCCGAGTCCCGCCACCCGAACCCGGGCCCGTGGGACCTGCCCAGCGTGGGCCTGTCCCTCGTCGGCATGATCGCCGTGGTGTACGCCGTGAAGGAGACCGCCAGCCACGGCATCGACGGCAACGCGCTCGCCGCCGGTCTGCTCGGTGTCACCGCCCTGTTCTTCTTCATACGCCGCCAACTGGCCCTTCCGCAGCCGCTGCTGGACATGCGTCTCTTCCGTGACCGGGGGTTCTCGGGTGCCGTCCTCGCCGACCTGCTGACCGTCTTCGGGCTGTCCGGCCTGGTCTTCTTCCTCTCCCAGTACCTGCAGCTCGTCCAGGGCAGACGGCCCTTCGAGGCGGGCCTCGCGGAACTCCCCGCCGCCGTGGGCGCGGTCGTCGCAGGCCTCGTCGCCGGCCGGGCCGCCCGGCGTTTCTCGGTACGGTCCGTCGTCGCCGGTGGTCTGGCCGCGATCGGCCTGGCCCTGGGCGTCCTGACCGTGATCGACGAGTCGACCGGCTATCCGCTGCTGGGCGCCGCTCTCCTGGTCGTCGGCGTCGGCGCGGGCTTCTCCTTCACGGTGACCGCCGACGTCATCCTCTCCTCGGTCCCCAAGGAGCAGGCCGGGGCCGCCTCGGCGGTCTCCGAGACGGCGTACGAACTCGGCGCGGCCCTCGGCATCGCTCTGCTCGGCTCGATCGTGACCGGGGTCTACCGGGGGTTCGCCGACCCCGAGGGCACCCCGGCGGGGGCGCACGAGTCGCTGGGCGGAGCGGTGGAGGCGGCCGCCGGTCTGCCCGCGGACGGCGCCCAGGCCCTGCTCGCGTCCGCCCGTGCGTCCTTCGTCGACGGCCTGACCCTGGCGTCCGGTGTCGGGGCGGCGGTCCTGCTGGCGACGGCGGTCGCGGCCTGGTTCATGCTGCGCGGGCAACGGCTGGAGAGCCGGAGCTAGCGCCGCATCAGGCAACGTCCGTCCCGTCGCGCCGCCCGGCACGCACTCTCGCCGCACCGGGCACAAGCCCGAGTACATCCCGTACGAGGACGTGCGCCCGGCACGCCGAGAGCACGCACCAAACGCCGCTCCTCGACGGGCAAAACGGCACCTGCCGCGGCACTAGTGCCGTGCCGGGCGTCGCGAGCTGGTGAACCTTTCCGGTCACGGCACCAGACCGGCGCGGCCCCCGGGCCCCGCCTGGGGCCGCGGACCGGTCGCTCATCGCGGGCGCATGAGGGCGAGGTCCGCGCCCCACGCGTCCAGCACGTCACCGAGCCCGGCGTCCCGCGCCACCGCCTCGACGCCGGCGAAGAGCCGCCGCTGCGGGGCCACGTCGCCGGTCGCCGCGACACGTCCCACGGCGTCCAGCAACCCGGCGGTGTCCCAGCCCGGCAGCGGGTGCCGGACGAGTTCCCACTCCAGGTACTTGTTGTACGGGCGGGGCCGACGGTCGAGTGCGAAGAGCAGTTCGAGGAGGAACCGCACGCTGTCGGCGGCGTCGAGCCGCGCGGCGAGCGCCTGGCCGTCCCGGTGGTTCTTGACCGAGCGGTAGAGGGAGTTGGCGTAGGCGTCGAGCCACTCGCCGGCGGCCCGGAACGCCTCGGCGGCCTCCAGTCGCGCCTTGGCGGCGAGGATCCGGGCGATGCCTCCGTCGAGGCGGTCGAGCACGACGCGTGCGCGGGCCAGGGCGTAGCGCTCGAAACCGGGCATGCCCGCCGCCCGGAACGCGTCGAGGGAGAGGACGACGAGGTCCAGCTCGGGCGTGCGGTGGCCCGCGAACCAGGTGAGACCGGTCCTCGCCCCGTCGGCGAGGACCACGTACAGGTCGTGGTCGGACTGCTCGGTGCTCATGCCGTCATGGGCCCGTGAGCCCTTGAGGACGAGACCGACGACGGCCGGATCGGCGGTGGCGAGACGGACGAAGGCGTCGTAGGTGAGCGGCTGCTGCGCGGTCATGGCGCGGATCTCCGGTGGTGTGACGACGGGTATGCCCGAGGGCGGCCCCGTCCGGGAGCCGCCCCGCATCGTCCGCGGCAGCGCACACGGCTGCCGCCCGGAGGATCAACGCACACGGAGACCCTAGCGCCCGGCCGGGCGCCAGGGCTCGCGGATTACGCCGCTTCCTTCGCCTTGGAGGCGTACATGTCCACGTACTCCTGGCCCGACAGCCGCATGACCTCGGTCATCACCGAGTCGGTCACGGCCCGCAGCACATAGCGGTCCCGGTCCATGCCCTCGTACCGGGAGAACTCCATCGCCTCACCGAAGCGCACGGTCACCCGGTGCGGCCGGGGCAGACCCGCGCCGCCCGGCTGGATCTTGTCCGTGCCGATCATGGCGAACGGCACGACCGGCGCGCCGGTCATCAGGGTCAGCCGGGCGATGCCCGTACGGCCCCGGTAGAGGCGCCCGTCGGGCGACCTCGTGCCCTCGGGGTAGATGCCGAACACCTTGCCCTCGTCGAGGACGCGCCGCCCGGTCATCAGGGCGGCGACACCGCCGCGTCCGCCGTCGCGGTCGACGGGGATCATGCCGACGCCGGTGAAGAACCATGCCATCAGCCGCCCCTTGAGGCCCTTGCCGGTGACGTACTCGTCCTTGCCGATGAAGAAGACCTGCCGGTCGCAGACCAGCGGCAGGATCATCGAGTCGATGAAGGTCAGATGGTTGCCGGCGAGGATCACCGGGCCGTCCCCCGGAATGTGCTCCGCACCCTCCACCCGGGGGCGGAACATCAGGCGCATGATCGGTCCGAGCACTGCCTTGATGAGCGCGAAGCGGGACAACGGGCCCTCCCATGTCTAGCGTTCCGGAACAAGTCTGTGCAGGTGAGGACGATACTCCCGCGTACCGGGCCCGCGCACGCCGGGTTCACCGAGTGGATACGCACTGTTGACATACCTTTACCTGCGGTATCGCCCGGATGGCGGGTCGTCACGGCCCCGGAACATGTGACGGACGTCGCGCCCCCCGTCCGACGCTCCGTCACATTCCGCCACTCGTACGACACGAGGCATCACCCGTGTGTTCGGTCCCAGGTCTCCCGACGGTCACCTCGCGGCACCTACGATCAACCCGGTTCGACAGGTGCAGGGGACACGGTGGGAGGAGCCGGCATGGGGACGCAGGAGTCGCGTCAGTCGCAGAACCCGAACGGGCAGGGGCGCGCAACGGGCAGGCGGACGCTGCTCGGGGCAGCGGTGCTCGGCGCGGGCGGAGCCGTCCTCGGGCTGCCGGGCACGGCGGGGGCCGAGGAGGCGAAGGCCGCAGGCACGTCGTCGCACGGCGACTACCGCGGCCTGCCGGTGCCGACGATCATCGCCCACCGCGGGGCCAGCGGCTACCGCCCGGAGCACACACTCGGCTCGTACCAGCTGGCCCTCGACATGGGTGCGCACGTCATCGAACAGGACCTCGTGCCCACCAAGGACGGCCACCTGGTGTGCCGTCACGAGAACGACATCACCGGCACCACCGACGTGGCGTCCCACGCCGAGTTCGCCGGCCGGAAGACCACGAAGGTCGTCGACGGCGTCTCCTACACCGGCTGGTTCACCGAGGACTTCACCCTCGCCGAGCTGAAGACCCTGCGCGCCAAGGAGCGCATCCCCGGCACCCGGCAGGAGAACACGCTCTACGACGGCCGCTGGGAGGTCCCCACCTTCGAGGAGGTCCTGCGCTGGGCCGAGAAGGAGGGCAGGAAGCGCGGCCGGCGGATCTGGCTGCACGTCGAGACCAAGCACCCCACCTACTTCCGCAAGCTGGGCCTCGGCCTGGAGGAGCCGCTCGCCCGGCTGCTGCGCAAGTACGACCGCCACCGGAAGAACTCGCCGGTCTTCCTCCAGTCGTTCGAGCCGAGCAGCATCCAGCGCCTCAACCGCCTGGTGGACAGCCCTCTCGTCGTCCTGCTGTCCGGCGCCGCCACCCGCCCCTGGGACTTCGTCGAGGCCGGTGACCCGCGCACCGTCGCCGACCTGGTCAAGCCGGAGGGCCTGGCCTGGATCGCCTCCTACGCCAACGGCATCGGTCCCACCCTCGACCTGATCATCCCGCGCGACTCCGGCGGCCGGCTCACCACGCCGACCACCCTCGTCGCGGACGCGCACGCCAAGGGCCTGATCCTGCACCCCTACACCATGCGCAACGAGAACACCTTCCTGCCCGCCGAGTTCCGCAGGGGCACCGACGCCAACGCCTACGGCGACGCATTCGGCGCGTTCAAGGTGTACTTCGAGACCGGCATCGACGGCATCTTCACCGACAACGCGGACACGGGCCTGCTGGCCCACGCGGACTTCGTCGGCGACTGACCCGCGCCCCCATGCCCCCGCGCCTCCCTCCCGAGGCACCCCGCGTCAACGGATCGGGCGCATGCCCCGATGGGGGTGACACCCCGCCGCCCCGGCAACCCACCGCCGGGGCGGCGGCGTCCCGGCGCATATGACACCCGACATGCTCACCACCCTCCGCCCCCTGCTCGTCGCGGAGGCGTCGGCCGAGGCGTACGCCGCCGGCGCCGAGGCGGGGGACCTGGAGCAGGCGGTCTGGCTGCGTCTGCTGGAACGGCTCGACGCCGACGGCCCGCCCACCGATCCCGAGAGCTGGCTGCGCAGCGCCGTCCGCTTCGAGGCGCGCCTCAGCCGCCGGACGGCCAGGGTCGAACGGCCGTATGAGGCGGAGCCCGTCGACGCCCATGCCCCCGGTCCCGAACAGCAGGCGCTCACCGCCGCCCGCCGCCGGGCCCTGCATGCCGCCGTCCGCCGGCTTCCCGGGCGCTGCCCCCGGCTGCTCGCGGCCCTGCTCTCACCGCACGACCTCACCTATCGCGAGATCGCGGGCGAGTTGGGTATCTCACAGGGCAGTCTCGGCCCGGAACGTTCCAGATGCCTGGGATGTCTCCGGCGAATGCTGACGACGGAGGTTGCGGCACGCGAACCGCGGGGATAGGAGTGGGGGACAACAGGTGAGCAGGTGAGCGGGAGGCGTGCACACATGGGCATGAGCGTGACCATCTCGGTGGCGACCGAGCAGGACGCCGAGCAGATCTTCAGGCTGCAGTACCTGTGCTTCCAGAGCGAGGCGGCGCTGTACGGCAACTACCGCATCGATCCGCTCGTCCAGAGCCTCGACTCGGTCCGCGCGGAGGTCGCCTCGGACTGTGTGTTCGTGGCCCGCCTCGGTGACGAGGTGGTCGGCTCGGTACGCGGCGCCCTCGACGAGGACGGCGCCGCCGCCATCGGCAAACTCTGTGTCCACCCCCGGCTCCAGGGCCACGGCATCGGCGCCCGCCTGCTCCGCGCGGCCGAGTCGGCGCTCGCGGAGGAGCGCGGCGCCACCAAGTTCCGCCTCAGTGCCGGTCACCGCAGCGAGGGCAGCCTCCGGCTGTACCGCCGCGTGGGCTACGAGGCGGTCGGCACCAGCCAGGGACGCGACGGCGTACCGATGGTGATCCTGGAGAAGCCGGCCCAGGCGTACGCCGCCACGGCCTGACACACGCCCCGCCGAAGGGCGTGGCGTACCGCTGCCCCGGACGGCGCCGAGCCGTCCGGCACGCCGAGCCGCCTGACACTCGTCAGGCGGCGTCCTTCTGCCGCGCGCTCTTGCGCAGCCAGTACATCGCGGTGATCGGCAGGATCACCGGGATGAACAGATAGCCGATCCCGTAGTCCGACCACACCGTCTTGTCCGGGAACGCCGACGGCTCGACCAGCGTCCACGTCCCCACGACCAGCACACCCGCCAGCTCGACGGCGCAGCACACCCGCGCCGCCTTCCGGGCGAACTCCCCGCCCCGCACCAGCGAGTACGTGATGAACCCGTACACCAGGCCCGCGACCGCGGAGAGCGAGTAGGCGAGCGGCGCGTGCTCGAACTCGGTGGAGATCTGGACGGCGGACCGCGACACCGCGCCGACGACCATCACGCCGTACAGCCAGACGAGCAGCATCCCGGGCCCGCCGATGAGACGGGTCCGCTTCTTCTCCCGCGGCGCGTCGTCCCGCTCCCGCGGCGCGTCGTTCTGCCGCGGGGTGTCGTCCGTGCCGTGCGGGGCGCCGTCCGTGGTCGTCACCTCAGCCTCCCCAGATGTCGTAGAGCCGTACCTGCAGCACCGCGAGCACCACACCGCCGGCCGCGACGGTCACGCTGCCCCATCGGGTGCGCTCCGCCAGGGACATGAACCCCGCCACCGGAACGCAGGCGAACGAGCCGAGCAGATAGGAGACGAAGATCGTGGTGCCCTGCTCGGGCTTCTCGCCGCGGGCCAGCAGCACGATCCCGACCACCAGCTGCACCAGGGTCAGCGCCGTCACCACGGCCATCCCGATGAAGTGCCAGTCCTTGGTCGGCTGGTCCCGGTACGCGGCCCAGCCGCACCACGCGGCGAGCAGAAGCGCGGCGACGGCGGTCGCCACCGTCAGGGCAACAAGCATGCCGCGACCCTATTACGGCGGAAAACACCCGCCGCGCCCGGCCCCGGGCGAGAACGCGCCCCCGCCGGGCGTCGTGGCCTTCACCACAGTCACCGGCGCCCAGAGAGTGGACGGCACGCCTCTGACCTGCTGCTCCGCCGCCCTGCGCTGTCCACGATACGGACAGCCGTCTCTCGCCCCGGGGATACGTCTGCTTTACTGCTCTCATGACCACGACGAGCTGCCGCATCTGTGCGACCGAGGCGACCATGACGCCCGGTGCTCGTTGTATGTGTCGAATGTGCGCCTTCTAGAGGGCCCCCGCACCACCCCCTGAGTCATGGGGGTGCCCCCGCTCGAGCGAAGCCGAGAGTGGGGGAGCCCCGAAGCGAGCAGCTGTGGCACGTCCGTACGCCGAACGCCGTACGTGACCTCCATGCCCCGCGCACACCTTTGTCTCCCGTACCCGGGCACATCCACGCCCGCGTACTCGACAGTGATGGAAACCCAGTGATCACCACATCGGGCCTCACCAAGGTCTACCGCGGCCGTGGCCGCGAGGTCACCGCCCTCGACGGAGTCGACCTGCACGTACGCGAGGGCGAGGTGTACGGCGTCATCGGCCAGTCCGGCGCCGGCAAGTCCTCGCTGATCCGCTGCGTCAACCTCCTCGAACGCCCCACCTCCGGCACCGTCACGGTCGCCGGTCAGGACCTCACCGCCCTCGCGGGCCGCGGGCCCCGCGCCGGCCGGGAGCTGCGCCGGGCGCGCAGCCGCATCGGCATGGTCTTCCAGCACTTCAACCTGCTTTCCACGCGCACCGTCCAGGACAACGTCGAACTGCCGCTGGAGATCCTCGGCACCTCCGGCAAGGAGCGCTCCCGCAAGGCGCTGGAACTGCTCGACCTCGTCGGCCTCGCCGACAAGGCCAGGGCGTACCCGGCCCAGCTCTCCGGCGGTCAGAAGCAGCGCGTCGGCATCGCCCGCGCGCTGGCCGGCGATCCCGAGGTGCTCCTCTCCGACGAGGCCACCAGCGCCCTCGACCCCGAGACGACCCGCTCGATCCTGACGCTGCTGCGCGACCTCAACCGGCAGCTGGGTCTGACCGTCCTGCTCATCACGCACGAGATGGACGTCGTCAAGTCCATCTGCGACTCGGCCGCGCTCATGGAGAAGGGACGCGTCGTCGAGTCCGGCACCGTCAGCGAACTCCTCGCCACCCCCGGCTCCGAACTGGCCTCCGCCCTCTTCCCCGTCACCGGCGAGACGTCCGGCGCCGACCGCACCGTCCTCGACGTCACCTTCCAGGGCGAGGCGGCCACCCGGCCGGTCATCTCGCAGCTGTCCCGCACCTACAACATCGACATCTCGATCCTCGGCGCCGCCATCGACACCGTCGGCGGGCTCCAGATCGGCCGGATGCGCATCGAACTGCCCGGCCGCTACGAGGACAACGTCGTACCCATCGGGTTCCTGCGCGAGCAGGGCCTGCAGATCGACGTTGTCGGCCGTACCGGCCCCGAGGCCGTGCTCGCGAAGGAGGCTGCCAAGTGAACTGGACCGAGATGCGGCCCCTGCTGGAGCAGGCCTGTGGGGACACCTTCTACATGGTCGGCTGGTCCACGCTGATCGCGGTCGTCGGCGGACTACCGCTCGGTCTGCTGCTCGTCCTCACCGAGCGCGGCGGGCTGCTGCAGAACGTCCTCGCCAACAAGGTCGTCGGGCAGGTCGTGAACATCGCCCGCTCCATGCCCTTCATCATCCTCATGGTCGCCCTGATGGGCTTCACCCGCTGGGTCACCGGTTCCACCATCGGCCGTGACGCGGCGATCGTGCCGCTCGCCATCGGCGCCATCCCCTTCTTCGCGCGCCTGGTCGAGACCGCCGTCCGCGAAGTGGACCACGGGCTCGTCGAAGCCGTGCAGGCCATGGGCGGCACCACCTGGACCGTCGTCCGCAAGGTCCTCGTCCCGGAGGCCCTGCCCTCGCTGATCTCCTCGGCGACCACCACCGTCGTCGCCCTCATCGGCTACTCCGCCATGGCCGGCACCGTCGGCGCGGGCGGCCTCGGCGACATCGCCATCCGGTACGGCTACCAGCGCTTCGAGACCGACCTCATGTGGATCACCGTGGCGGTCCTGGCCGTGGTCATCTCCGTCATCCAGTTCGCCGGCGACTACGCGGCCCGCGCCCTGCACCGCCGCGGCGGCCGCTCGGGAGCCGCCCCGAGGCTCCGGCTGCTGAAGGCCGAGGCCGCCGCCCCCGAGGTCACCAAGGTCTGACCTCCGCGCACCTCTCCCGGCACCCGCAGACTTCCCGTCCCACCCACGACGGGACAGCTCCACCCAAAAGGAAAGGCACTTTTCGTGCGTAACACCGTCAAGCTCACCACCGCCGTCCTCGCCGCCGGAGCCCTCGCCCTCGGGCTCACCGCCTGCGGCTCCGGCGCGGCCGACACCGCGTCCGACACCAGCGGACCGCTGGTCGTCGCCGCCAGCCCCACCCCGCACGCGGAGATCCTCACCTTCGTCAAGGACAACCTGGCGAAGAAGGCCGGGCTGGACCTGGAGGTCAAGGAGTTCACCGACTACGTCCTGCCGAACACGGCCACCGAGGACGGCTCCGTGGACGCCAACTACTTCCAGAACCAGCCCTACCTCGACGACTTCAACAAGAAGCAGGGCACCCACATCGTGCCCGTCGTCACCGTGCACCTGGAGCCGCTCGGCCTCTACTCCGACAAGGTCAAGAGCAAGGACGACCTGAAGACGGGCGCCACCGTCGCCGTCCCCAACGACACCGTCAACGAGGCGCGGGCCCTCAAGCTGCTCGACGCCGCCGGCATCATCACGCTCAAGGACGGCGCCGACAACGCGGCGACCCCCGCCGACATCGCCGACAACCCCAAGAAGCTGAAGTTCAAGGAGCTGGAGGCGGCACAGACCCCGCGTTCCCTGGAGGACGTCGACGCGGCCGTCATCAACGGCAACTACGCCCTCGACGCCGACCTGTCGCCCGCCGACGACGCCCTCGCCCTGGAACCCGCCAAGGACAACCCGAACGGCAACTTCCTCGCCGTGAAGGAGGGCAACGAGGACGACCCGCGCGTGAAGAAGCTCGCGAAGCTCCTCACCTCCCCCGAGGTGAAGAAGTTCATCGAGGAGAAGTGGAGCAACGGCTCGGTCATCCCGTCCTTCTGAGCCGTCCCGCCGGATCGGCGGCACGTATACGGCGTATCGCCACGCATGGGGTCCGCTCCCTCACAGGGAGTGGGCCCCGTGGTGCGATTCAGTGCTTTCATGCTGCATGCTGGGCAGTTCAGCAGCCCCCAACGGTTTCGAAGGTTACGGAGCGGCGCATGACGAGCACCTTTCCCGACATCTCCATCAGCACGGAGCGGTTGGTCCTGCGCCCGTTCGACGAGGACGACGTCCAGGCGCTCACCGAGATGATGAACGACGAGCAGGTGATGGCCTGGACCGACGTCCAGCAGCCCTTCACCGAGGCCGGCGCCCGCACCTGGATCACCGAGCACGCCCCCGCCGAACGCACCTCAGGCCGTGGTCTCGACCTCGCCGTCACCGAGTTCCTCACCCAGCGCCTCGTCGGCGTCATCCAGCTGACCGGCACGGACTGGCACGTCCGGTCCACCGAACTCTCGTACGTCGTCGCCCCCTGGGCGCGGGGCGAGGGCTACGCCTCCGAAGCCGCCCTCGCCACCGCCCAATGGCTGTTCCGCGAGCAGAAGTTCGAACGGATCGAGCTGCGCACCGCTGCCGACAACACCGCCTCCCAGCAGGTCGCGCAGAAGATCGGCTGTATCAGCGAAGGCGTCCTGCGCAACGCCTGCATAGCGCGCGCCCGCACCCCCGAGGACGGCTGGACCGAGGTCCGCACCGACTACATCGTGTGGAGCCTCCTCCCGGAGGACATCGAGGGCGTCAGCGAGGAACTGGCCGACAGCGGCGGTTTCGGCGCGTACTCGGACTGGAACTGAACGACCCTCGGGCGCAAGGCCGCCGCCCGGCCACCGGACCCCGCCCCGTCACCAGGTACGCTCACGGGACCCCGTGCGGGCTTCCCTGACGAGCTGCGAAAACCCTCTGGAGACTGACGACGATGGCCGACCGGGTCACGGTGATCGGCTGGGACGGCTCCCCCCTGACCGCCGCGGCGCGCTCCGCCCTCGCCGCCGCCACACTCGTCGCCGGCGCCGCCCACCATCTGGCCCTGCCCGAAGTGCCCCCGGCCGCCGAACGCATCCGGCTCGGCAGCGTCGCCCTCGCCGCCCGCCGCATCGCCGCCCACCGCGGCACCGCCGTGGTCCTCGCCGACGGCGATCCCGGTTTCTTCGGAGTCGTCCGCACGCTCCGAGCCCCCGAGTTCGGCCTGGAGGTCGAGGTCGTCCCCGGTGTGTCCTCGGTGGCCGCCGCCTTCGCCCGCGCCGGAATGCCCTGGGACGACGCACAGGTGGTCGTCGCGCACCGCCGTACGCTCAGGCGCGCCGTGAACGTCTGCCGCGCCCACGCCAAGGTCGCCGTCCTCACCTCGCCCGGCGCCGGCCCCGCCGAACTCGGCCTGCTCCTCGAAGGAGTGCACCGCACCTTCGTGATCTGCGAGGAACTCGGCACCGACCGCGAACGCGTCACCGTCGTCACCTCCGACAAGGCCGCCGACCACACCTGGCGCGACCCCAACCTCGTCATCGTCATCGGCCCCACGGGCACCGGTGAGGACGGCGGCTGGATCGCCGGCCGCGACCCGAGCGCCGGACCCCGCGGCTGGTCCCTGCCCGACGACGTCTACGGCGGCGGTCTGGGCGAAGGGGAGGGCGAACTGCTGCGCTCGGCCCAACTGGCCCGCCTCGGACCGCGCGTGGGCGACCTCGTGTGGGACATCGGCTGCGGCAGCGGGGCCTTCGCCACCGAGGCGGCCCGCTGCGGTGCCGGTGTCATCGCCGTCGACCGGGACCCCGAGGCATGCGGCCGTACGACCCTCGCCGCCCGCCGCTTCGGCGTGCAACTCCAAGTGGTCCACGGCATCGCCCCGCACATCCTGGAGAACCTCCCCGAACCCGACGTCGTCCGCGTCGGCGGCGGGGGAGCGGCGGTGGTCTCCGCCGTCGCCGACCGGCGCCCGAGGCGCATCGTCACCCACGCCCTCACCCGGCCCGCCGCCGAGCGCGTCGGACGCGACCTGAGCGAGCACGGATACGACGTCCGGTGCGAGTTCGTCCAGTCCGTCGAACTCGACACGAGGGCCTGGACGGAGCGCGAACGGAGCGTCGCGTTCCTGCTCAGCGGGACTTTGCCCGATCGTTCCCAGTGATCCGGTTGTCGTACCGGCGCGGTAGGCTGGCCGACTGTCGTACCGCACTCCGGCACCCGACACTTCGTCGGTCAATGTCCGGAAAGCGCGCCCGTTTTGAGGGCGTGTGTGGTACGGCGGTACCGGAGGGCGCGCAACGTGGCGCAGTCCACAGCGGACCGTCGCCGATCAAGCTGTCGCGATGGCGGGACGACCGCGACAATGGCCATCGAATGGCTTTGTCGACTTGCAGGTGGGTCGTCACGTGCCGCTGGGCACGCACGCTCGTTCTCCATGTGTGGAACGGTCGGTGCGCCGTTCCGGGCCAGCTGGCACAGAGGCACTAACCGATGGGCGAGGGGTTACGCATGACCGACACCGGCCAGGTCCCGGGCGAGGGGCAGCCGGAGAGCGCAGGCATGGTGGAACAGCCGGGCGTCGCCGCGCCGGGCGCGTACACCTACCTCTCCGAGACCCCCGTCGAGGACGACGAGCTGCTGCTGCCGGGCGCCCAGGGCGCATGGGGCAACGAAGTGCCGCCACCCGCCCCCGAACCCGTCGTCCAGGTCGTGCACGAGCCCGGCCCGCACGAGACGGCCGGCCGGGACAGCGGCTCGATCGACCTCGGAGCCGTACGCCACCCTGTCGCGACCCCGGTCCCGCAGCCGCCGGTGGCCCGTCGGCCGCTGCACCTCGGCCCGCCCACCCCGGACGCCTCCGCCAGCCCGGTCCGCTCCCTCGCCGACCGCGGCCCCGCCGGCGCCCCCGTCCCGCCCGCCGCCGTACGCCACTCCGGCCCGCCCACCACCGGACCCGAATACCTCGACGTGCCCCCGCAGGGTGTGGCTCCCTGGAGCGCCCCCGTGTCCGCGGCCGTGGCGGCCCCGCCCGCGCAGGCCGCCCGGGGGCAGGCTGCAGAAACGGTCGTTCCGCAGGAGGCGCCGCCCGTCGCCGTCGTCGCCGAGACGCCACAGGTGCCGGAGTCCGCGCAGGTCACACAGGCCGAGCAGGACCCCGAGGCCCTCCATGACGCCCAGGACGCGGCCTACGCGCAGGCCCAGGAAGCCGCGGTCGCCCAGTTCGCCACCGGCCATGTGCAGGTCACGGAGGCCGTCGCCCCGGCCACCGCCCCGCAGCCCGCCGAGGCACCGGTCGTTCCCGAGGCCACCGAGGCCCAGCCGGTCGGTGAGGCTCAGCCGGTCGAGGCGGTGGCGGTCCCGGAGGCCGCCGAAGCCCAGATCCCCGGGGAGGCCGCCGAGTCCCAGCCGGTCGCCGTGGCCCAGACCGTCGTGGAGGAGGCGCCCGCCGCCGAGCCGGTGACGGGCGCCAACGTCGCCGACGCCCAGCCGGTGGCGGAGCCCGCGTCCGACGGCTCGCAGAGCCCGGAGTCCGCGGAGACGGCCCCGGACGCGCAGGCGCCGGAGGAGGGCGCGGCCGTCGCTCCGGGGGCTCCCGAGCCGCCCGCCACCGGGACCCCCACCGAGTCGGCCCTCGACGCCCTCGTCGCCCGCGAGGCCCAGGTGCCGGAGGCCACGCCGTTCCCGCCCGCCGCGGAGGGTCCGGAGCCCATCCAGGCCCAGGTGCCCGCGGACGCCCAGGACGTCTCCCCGGTTCCGCAGCAGAACGAGGACGCCGCCCTGCCGGCCGACGCCCCCGTCCCGCCGCAGGCCGACGCCGCGCCCGTTGCCCCCGAGGCACAGCCGGCGCCCGAGGCCGCGGTCGACGAGACGGCAGCCCCCGTCGAGGAGCAGCCGGCGCCCGCCGCCGAGGACGGGCAGCCCGCGGCCGGCGCCTCGGCCGAGCCCGCCGCCGGTGAGGCTCCGCCCGCCGAGGACAGGCAATCGCTGCCCGAGGCTCCGAATGCCGTAGCCGCCCAGGACGCCCAGCAACCTGGGGAGCCGCAGGAAGGGCCGGAGCCGCAGGCCGCCGAGACTCCTGCCGCGGAGCCCGCGGAGCCGCAGGCGGCCGGCGGCGCTGAACCGGTCGCCGCCGAGGCCGCAGCCGCAGAGGCCCAGCCGACCGAGCCCGCCCCGGCGGAGTCCGCCCCGGCCGAGCCGCGGGCCCCCGCCGGTGAGGAGACCGCCGCCGACGAGCCCGTCGCTGAGGAAGCCGTCACCGAGGAGGCGCCGACCTCGAAGCCGGAGCCGGAGCAGCCGCAGCCCTCCCCGCAGGGCCCCGAGGCCCCCGAGCCCGGCGCCCCCGCCGCGGACTTTGCCGAGCAGACCCCCCAGGCACCCGAGAACGCCGCCTCTCCGGCGCGGGTCGCCGACATGCCCGTGGCGGCGCAGGCGCCGGACCAGCCCGGCGACGCCGTTCCCGCCGAGCCCGTCGCGACCGCCGAGGAGCCGCCCGCCGGTGAGGCCGCCGTCGCGCAGCCCGCCGAGCCGGTCGACTCCCCGGGCCCCGGGGCCCTCGCACAGCCCGCCGAGCCGGTCGCCGCCGACGTCGTGGCCGCCGAGGCCCCCGCGACCGTGACGGGCTCCCCGCTCGACGCGCCCCAGGGCGCCGTCCTCCAGCCCTCGGCGGCCTCCCCGACCGGTGTTGCACCCGCGGACGCGGCCCTGGGGGCCGGGACCGAGCCGCCGCGGCCGATGGGTGAGTTCGTGCCGGTGGAAGGCTCGGTGCCGACCACCCCGCCCCTCGCTCCGACACCGCCCCAGGGCATGGTCGTACCGCCGCCCGCCGACGACCGGTCGGTGCCCGCCGCCGCGGCGCCCGGCGAGACCGCTGACGAGGCACCGGAGCAGGAGTCGGCGGCGGAACCCCTCGCCCCCGTTCCCGCCCCCCGCGACCCCGAGGCCGGGGTCGAGACGATCGTCGAACCGCAGCCGGTCGCCACCGCGGCCGAGGCGCAGCCCGACGTCGTCCAGAACGCGGAGGACCTGGACACCAGGGCCGCCGACCAGGAGGACGGCGAGGAGGCCGAGACAGTGGAAGCAGCCGACGCGAGCGTGCCCCCGGCGGACGAGGCGTCCGAAGAGGCGGACGCGGGGCAGCAGCCCGCCGGCCCGGCCGCGCCGCCCTACGACGACGCCGAGCGCGAGGCCGTCCTCAAGGTCATGCGCGAGCGCCGCGACATCCGCAACGGCTTCCGCAGCGACCCCATCCCGCACGACGTACTGCTCCGTGTCCTGGAGGCCGCCCACACGGCACCGTCCGTGGGCCACTCCCAGCCGTGGGACTTCGTCGTCATCCGCTCCGCCGAGACCCGCCGCACCATGCACGAACTGGCCCAGCGCCAGCGCGAGGCCTACGCCAAGTCGCTGCCGAAGGGCCGGGCGAAGCAGTTCAAGGAACTGAAGATCGAGGCCATCCTCGACACCCCGGTGAACATCGTGGTCACCGCCGACCCGACGCGCGGCGGCCGGCACACCCTGGGCCGCCACACCCAGCCGCAGATGGCCCCGTACTCCTCGGCCCTCGCCGTCGAGAACCTGTGGCTCGCCGCCCGCGCCGAGGGCCTCGGCGTCGGCTGGGTCAGCTTCTTCGACGAGCGCGAGATGGTCCGCGCCCTCGGCCTGCCCGAGCACCTGGAGGTCGTGGCCTACCTGTGCGTCGGGTACGTCGACGAGTTCCCGGAGGAACCCGAGCTGATGCAGGCGGGCTGGGCCAAGCGCCGCCCGCTGTCCTGGGTCGTCCACGAGGAGACGTACGGCCGCCGCGCCCTGCCCGGGGCCGAGCCGCACGACCTGCTCGCCGAGACCGTCGCCGGGATCCGCCCGCTCGACGCCAAGGCGCTCGGCGAGGCGTGGGAGCGGCAGAAGCGCATGACCAAGCCGGCCGGCGCGCTCGGCATGCTGGAGATCATCTCCGCGCAGTTGTCGGGCCTGTCCCGCCAGTGCCCGCCGCCCATCCCGGAGCCCGCAGCCGTCGCGATCTTCGCCGGCGACCACGGCGTCCACGCCCAGGGCGTGACCCCCTGGCCGCAGGAGGTCACCGGTCAGATGGTGGCCAACTTCCTCGGCGGGGGAGCGGTCTGCAACGCCTTCGCCAACCAGGTGGGCGCCGAGGTCTGCGTCGTGGACGTGGGTGTGGCGAGCGACCTCCCGGCGACCCCCGGTCTGCTGCCGCGCAAGGTGCGCGCCGGAACGTCCGACATGACCACCGGTCCCGCGATGACCCGCGAGGAGGCCAAGAAGGCCATCGAGGTCGGCATCGAGACGGCCCGCGATCTGGTCGCCGCCGGGAACAAGGCCCTCCTCACGGGTGAGATGGGCATCGCCAACACCACGGCGTCCGCCGCGCTCATCTCGGTCTTCACGGGAGCCGACCCCGCCGAGGTCACCGGCCGGGGCACCGGGATCAACGACGAGACCCTCGCCCGCAAGACCGACGTCGTCCGCCGGGCCATCGAGCTGCACCAGCCGGATCCGGCCGACCCCATCGGTGTCCTGGCCGCGATCGGCGGCTTCGAACACGCCGCGATCGTCGGTCTCCTCCTCGGCGGCGCATCCCTGCGCACGCCGGTGATCCTCGACGGCGTCAGCGCCGGCGCCGCCGCCCTGGTCGCCCGCGCCATCGCCCCCGAGGTCCTCGCCGCGTGCATCGCGGGCCACCGCAGCGCCGAACCCGGCCATGTGGCGGCCCTGAAGAAGCTCGGTCTCCGGCCCCTGGTCGACCTCGACCTCCGCCTCGGCGAGGGCACCGGCGCCCTCCTGGCCCTGCCGGTCGTCCAGAGCGCGGCGAGGGCGATGCACGAGGTGGCGACCTTCGACTCGGCGGGCGTCACCGAGAAGTAGAGGCGCCGGAGACGCAGGAGTGCCAGAGACGCAGGAATGGCGCCAGAGAAGAAGCGGGGCCGCCACCGAGAGACAGTGGTGTCACCGAGAGAGAGTGGTGTCACCGAGAAGCCGAGGGGAAGCGGGCGGCGGAGACCTTCGCCCCTGCCCCTGCCGCCGGGGCTGACCGGAAACGGGCGGGGGCGGGGAGACAAATCCCACCCCGCCCCCGCCACACCCTCGTCCGCGCCTTAAAATCCGCACGTCAGGGGCCGCTCCAACGCCGCAGGGGCTCCGTCCCGCACTGCTGCCGCTAGAGGAGCCGCACCCTCATGGCCGAACATCCCGCCTACCCCGTGGGCCTCCGCCTCTCCGGCCGCAAGGTCGTCGTCCTCGGCGGCGGCCAGGTGGCCCAGCGCCGCCTGCCCGCCCTGATCGCCGCGGGCGGCGACATCCTCCTCGTCTCCCCGACGGCCACCCCCTCGGTGGAGGCCATGGTCGACGCCGGCGAACTGATCTGGGAGAAGCGGCCCTACGCGGAGGGTGACCTCGCCGACGCCTGGTACGCCCTCATCGCGACCGACGACACCGAGGCGAACATCCGTGCGTCGGCGGAGGGGGAGCGGCACCGCGTGTGGTGCGTCCGCGCCGACGACGCCGACGCGGCCACCGCCTGGACCCCGGCCACCGGGACCAGCGAGGGTGTCACCGTCGCCGTCCTCACCAGCGACGCCAAGGGCCGCGACCCCCGCCACACCGCCGCGATCCGCGACGCCGTGGTCGAGGGGCTCCGCGACGGCACCCTGGTCGCCCCGCACCATCGCACCCGTACCCCCGGCGTCGCCCTGGTCGGCGGCGGACCCGGAGACCCGGACCTGATCACCGTGCGGGGCCGCCGCCTCCTCGCCGAGGCCGACGTGGTCATCACCGACCACCTCGGCCCGCGCGACCTGCTCGCTGAACTGCCGCAGGGCGTCGAGGTGATCGACGCGGCGAAGCTGCCGTACGGCCGGTTCATGGCCCAGGAGGCCATCAACAGCGCCCTGATCGAGCACGCCCGGCAAGGCAGGTCGGTCGTCCGCCTCAAGGGCGGCGACCCCTTCGTCTACGGCCGCGGCATGGAGGAGGTCCAGGCGCTGGCCGAGGCGGGCATCCCCTGCACGGTCGTGCCCGGCATCTCCAGCTCGATCTCGGTCCCGGGCGCCGCCGGCATCCCCGTCACCCACCGGGGAGTGGCGCATGAGTTCACCGTGGTCAGCGGCCATATCGCCCCCGACGACGAGCGTTCCCTGGTCGACTGGCCGGCCCTGGCCCGGCTCACCGGAACGCTGGTGATCCTCATGGGCGTCGGCACGATCGGCAAGGTCGCCGAGACCCTGATCGCGCACGGCAAGTCCCCCGACACCCCCGTGGCCCTGGTGCAGGAAGGCACCACGGCGGCCCAGCGCCGGGTCGACGCCACGCTCGCCACGGTCGCCGAGACGGTCGTCTCGGCCGAGATCAAGCCGCCGGCGGTCATCGTCGTCGGCGAGGTCGTGACCGTAGGCCCTCACCCCGCCAAGTAACCGCGGGTAACCCACCCGTGCCGAGCCGTTGGCACCACACCCAGGACAAGGCAGTATCACTCTGTGGCCGAACTCATCACCGTCGAGGACCCCGCCGACCCGCGCCTGCGTGACTACACGGGCCTGACCGACGTCGAACTGCGCCGCAGACGTGAACCCGCCGAGGGCCTGTTCATCGCCGAGGGCGAGAAGGTCATCCGCCGGGCCAAGGACGCCGGGTACGAGATGCGCTCGATGCTGCTCTCCGCCAAGTGGGTCGACGTCATGCGCGACGTCATCGACGAACTGCCGGCCCCCGTCTACGCGGTCAGCCCGGAGCTGGCGGAACAGGTCACCGGCTACCACGTGCACCGCGGCGCCCTCGCCTCCATGCAGCGCAGGCCCCTGCCGTCGGCGGTCGACCTGCTGGGCTCCGCCCGCCGGGTCGTGATCATGGAGTCGGTCAACGACCACACCAATATCGGTGCGATCTTCCGCTCGGCCGCCGCTCTGGGCATGGACGCGGTCCTGATCTCGCCGGACTGCGCGGACCCGCTCTACCGCCGCAGCGTCAAGGTCTCCATGGGTGCCGTCTTCTCCGTGCCGTACGCCCGCCTGGATGTCTGGCCGAAGGGCCTCGACGCGGTGCGCGACGCCGGCTTCGCCCTTCTCGCCCTCACCCCGGACGAGAAGGCGAAGTCCCTCGACGAGGCGGCCCCGCACACGATGGACCGTGTCGCGCTGATGCTCGGCGCCGAGGGCGACGGTCTCTCCACCAAGGCGCTGATGGCCGCCGACGAATGGGTCCGCATCCCCATGGCGCACGGCGTCGACTCCCTCAACGTGGGCGCGGCGGCGGCCGTTGCGTTCTACGCGGTGGCGACGGGGCGACCGCAGGCGTGACGTCGCGGCCGAGAGGCCGCGGCGGCGAGCTGCCCGTACGCGGGGCCGCGATGCACCAAGCGATCACGACCCCGGTCCGGCCTGCACCTGGGCACCCGGGACCCGGCACCCGCGCGACGGTCAGTCGTCGTCCGGCTCCAGGACCGTCCGCTCGTGCCGCACCTCGTCCGCGCCGAGTCCACGCGCCGGACCCTGACATCCCTGGGCCGCGGCGATGCCGAGTGCGGCCAGCAGCGTCACCACGACGAACACGACGAGCCGCTGACGCAGCAGCCGCGGGTTGGCGGGCCTGCGTCCGGTGCCGTTGGTACGGGGGCCTGGGCGCCCGGCGCCGCTACGAGGTGCGGGCCGCTTCCCGGAGCCGGTGGCGCCGCGACCCGACGCGGACCCGCCCCGGGGCCGGGAGCCACCCCCGGTCCGTGCGTCCCCGCCGGGCCAGGAGCCTCCTCCGGGGCGGGGCAGCGGCGTCCTCTGCTGCGTCGTCCGGGTCTCGGGCGGCTGCCGCAGCGTGCGCTGCTCGACGTACTGCTCGGCGAGCCGTCCCGAGGGCCGGTCCGGGTCGCTGCGCGGTGCGGGCGGCCGGATGTCCGACAGCCCCTGCGCCTCGCGGGCCGCGATCTCCTTGAGTCGCAACGACAGTTGCAGGGTGCTGGGCCGCTCCTCCGGGTCCTTCGCCAGGCAGGCCCTCACAAGCGGGGCGAGCGCGTCCGGCACCCCGCGCAGCTGCGGCTCCTCGTGCACGACCCGGTAGAGCATGACCTCCGAACTGCCGTGGCCGAAGGGGGAGTCGGAGGTCGCCGCGTAGGCGAGCGTGGCCCCGAGGGAGAAGACGTCGGTGGCCGGGGTGACGGCGGCACCGCGCACCTGCTCGGGGGCGAGGAAGCCGGGCGACCCCACGGCCGTGCCGACGTGCGTCAGCGTCGAGGCGCCGGTCGCCCACGCGATGCCGAAGTCGATGATCCGCGGCCCCTTCGGGGACAGCAGGATGTTGGACGGCTTGAGGTCGCGGTGGACGACACCGGCCTCGTGCACCGCCACCAGTCCCTCGGAGAGTGCGGCACCGACCGCGGCCACCTCGGCGGCCGTGAGCGGCCCCTCCTCGTTGACCTTGTCGTGCAGCGAGGGCCCCGGTACGTACTGGGTGGCGAACCAGGGCCGCTCCGCATCCAGATCCGCGGCGACCAGCCGGGCCGTGCACCCGCCTCTGATCCGTCGCGCGGCCGACACCTCGCGTGCGAACCGCGACCGGAACTCCTGATCCTCCGCCAGGTCCGGCCGGATCACTTTCAACGCGACTCGCTGTCCACGCCGGTCGGAGCCCAGGTAGACGACGCCCATCCCGCCCGCGCCGAGCCGTCTGTGGATCCTGAACGAGCCGACGACGCGCGGGTCCTCGCGCCTCAGGCGCATCATCGCCATGTTCATCCCCGCTGCCCGTTCCGTCTGACGAGCCACAGCTTACGTTTCCACGGCCGGGCGTGCGCAGAGGCCGCGCCCTCGCGCCCCGATCGATTGTCGGCCCCGCGCGCACGGCATGAAAGGCAGTCAGGGAACAGCAGTTCGGGCAGGTGTTGAGTCCCGTGTCGACTCAACGCCCGGACGGAAAAGGGGGATTGGTGAACTGGCAGGAGGGTCGGTGAAGGGGGTGGGGGACGTCGGGAACATGACATGCAGAGGTGAGGTGATCGTCCTTGCCGTGGACCGCCGGACGCGTTCGGCGGCCCGCCGGGGCGGGGTGGAAGTGAGCGAAGTCACCCTCCCGTGCACCCCTCCCGTCCGCGCGGCGTGACCACCGACAGAAGGGACACTCCAGGCATCTCCCGGCCGTTCCCTCCGGGAAGACCCCGAGATCCAGGACCTCGTCTCCACCCTGGGGAGTACGCCGCAGGTCATCGCTCATCCTCCGGGAGGCCCGCCAATCGGTACGAGGGCATGACGACCCTTTCCCGCCGCGCGCCTAGATTTGAGGTCAAGCGGCGGGTGCAGCACTCGTCCCCCGAGGTCAGGCACCCGCCGCTGCCCACGACAAGCACCACAGACAAGATCGGTCAGGAGGAGGGATCATGGCCCACACGGCACCGCGGACGGCACTCCGCCCGCGAGAGCGCAGCGTGTTCACCGCCGAACGCCGGGCGGGCCGCCGCCACCCCTTGGTGGCGACCGCGATGGTCCTCCCCCTGGCGGCCCTGCTCGTGTACGCCTTCGGCGGCTGGGAGGCAGTGGTCACACAGGCGTCGTCCGTGGGTGTGATGCTGGGGCGCTGAGCGGCGACTCCAGGCCCGGAAGAGCGGTCCGGGCGGGGACATCCATCCATGAAACCCCGTGGGGACGGGGGTGCGGCGGACGGCAAAGAGACGCCCGCGCAGCTGGGGAGCTGCGCGGGCGTTGCCTTTCGCCCCGAGAACCTGCGGCCCCGACTCAGCCGCTCCGGACTCCGTGGCCCGGACCCCGAGGCGACTGCTGACCCCTCCGGCGTCGCGCCCACGTCCACCTTGGACATGGCGGGCCTCATGGCGTCCGCCGTCGCCGTCCGCCCGCGCCGGCCCGCGGAGTCCGCCGTCGCCGTCCGCCCCCGCGACGGGCGGTCGTCGCGTCGGCACCCGACTGCGTAGGCTCAGCGCCAGTGTGCCGTACCTTCCGCAGGGGGAGCCCATGACCACCACGGACGTCCTGCCCGCCCTCAGGGCAACGGTGCGGGGCGCGGCCCACCCGCAGGCGGCCCGCTGCTCCCACCCCGACGCCGTTCTCGCGGAACGGGAGGACGGCACGGTCGTCCGCCACGCCGACACGGTCGCCAAGGCCCACGCCCCCGACACGGACCCCGCCCACCTCGCGCTCCGTCTGGCGGTCGCCACCGCCCACCCCGACATCCTCCTGGCTCCCCTCCGCCCCGACCCGGCAGCCCTCCACGGCCGACTGATCACGTTCTGGCCGTACGGCACCCCGGTCGACCCCGAGGCCCCCGAGGACGCTCCCTGGGAGGAGGCGGCCACCCTCCTCGCCCGCCTCCACCGGCGCCGGCCACACCCGGGTCTCCCCCCGATGCGGGGTCCCGTGAAGGCGGCTCGAGCCGTCGCGCGGCTCACCGGGACCGCGGTGGACCACCCCGCCGCACCACCCGTCCTCGGCGCCTGGCGCGCGCTCCCCGCCTGGGCGAGGGCCGAGGTCCCCATGTCCGCCCCGACCGCCCTCTGCCACGGTGACCTGCACCTGGGCCAGCTCGTCCGTCACCCGGTGTCCGGCGGCGCCTGGCGCCTGATAGACGTCGACGACCTCGGCGTCGGCGTCCCCGCCTGGGACCTCGCCCGCCCGGCCGCCTGGTACGCCTGCGGCCTGCTCCCGCCCGACGTCTGGGCCTGTTTCCTGGACGCCTATCAGCGGGCCGGCGGCCCCGCGGTCCCCGCCGACGCCGATCCCTGGCCGGTACTGGACGTATCGGCCCGCGCACTCACCGTGCAGACTGCCGCGCTGGCCATCGCCAAGGCCACGGCGGCCGACCGCCCGCTCGACGACGTGGAGGGGGCCGTTATCGACGCATGTGACCGAATGAGTACCGTCCCGCCGGAGTTGGCGAGCGATTTCCCGAAGTAGGGTGCAACCGACCACCGCCGGGCAGTGTCTGTCCTGGCGTAACGCGAAGCAGCACCAACGGCGAGGAGTTGAGCCGAACCATGCACATGCAGTGTCCGAAGTGCCATGCGTCGATGCACACGTACAACCGCAACGGTGTCCAGATCGAGCAGTGCAGCGGCTGCCGCGGGATCTTTCTCGACTACGGCGAGCTGGAGGCGCTGACCCGGCTGGAGTCCCAGTGGGGCGGCCCGGCCGTTCCGCCGCCCCCCGCCGCCCCGCAGTACCCGGCCGGCGGCCACCACTCCGCCCCCGCCTGGGGCGCCCCGCACGGCGGCCACCACGGGGGGCACCACGGCGGCCACCACAACCGCGGCTTCGGTCACATGCTGTTCTCCAGCTGACCCCACGCACGCCGAAGCCCCCGGACGCGGATACCGCCGGGGGCTTCGAGATGTGGACGATACTGGGATTGAACCAGTGACCTCTTCCGTGTCAGGGAAGCGCTCTCCCGCTGAGCTAATCGTCCTCGGGCGTGATCCGAAGATCACGGTGATACCGCGTGCGCGATACTGGGATTGAACCAGTGACCTCTTCCGTGTCAGGGAAGCGCTCTCCCGCTGAGCTAATCGCGCGGGACAGATCTTCGATGATCCGTCGAAGATCCAGTGGACGATACTGGGATTGAACCAGTGACCTCTTCCGTGTCAGGGAAGCGCTCTCCCGCTGAGCTAATCGTCCTTGGAGGTGGAGACGGGATTTGAACCCGTGTAGACGGCTTTGCAGGCCGTTGCCTCGCCTCTCGGCCACTCCACCAGGAGTGAGGGGTTCGGGAAGATCCCCTTGTTCCTTCGAGCGGACGACGAGGCTCGAACTCGCGACCTCAACCTTGGCAAGGTTGCGCTCTACCAACTGAGCTACGTCCGCCTGTCGTTTCGGTCCGCTCTCGCGTCCCGGCGACGAGTTGAACTCTAGCGGATTCCGGGGCCAGTACAAAAACGCGTTTGTGCAGCGTGCTGCGGTGCGCCCTCTCCGCCACCCGGCCGGGGCCGCCCGGCGGGTGCCCGTCCTAGACTCGACCGCGTGTCCGAACTGCCTCCTCTCGCCCGCTTCGGCAACCGCGTCGCCACCGGTCTCGTCGATGTGACCAGCGATCCCGCCGCCCTGGGCTCGTCCGGGTTCTGGGCCGTCCGCGCCGATTTCGAGGGCGGTGTGGTGTGCGCGCGCTTCCGTGACGTACGGCACGAGCCGGTCCCGCGGCCGGTGCCGGGGCGATGGCGCGGTCCGGCCGTCGAGGACTGGACGTCGTCGCTCGACCGCGCCGCGTACACGGCGGGCGTGCGCCGCATCCGGGAGCACATCGCCGCCGGCGAGGTCTACCAGGCGAACCTCTGCCGCGTGCTGTCGGCGCCCGTCGCGCCGGACGCGGACGTGGACGCGCTGACCGCGCTGCTGGCCCGCGGCAACCCGGCACCGTTTGCCGGAACGATTCGCCTGCCTGACCACGGCGTGGAGATAGCCACCGCCTCGCCCGAGCTGTTCCTGCGGGTCGACGGCCGGGTCGTCGAGTCCGGCCCGATCAAGGGGACCGGACGGACCGAGGCCGACCTCCTGGAGAAGGACTACGCCGAGAACGTGATGATCGTCGACCTCGTCCGCAACGACATCGGCCGGGTCTGCGCCACCGGTTCCGTGACCGTCCCGGACCTCTGCGTCGTCGAGAAGCACCCCGGGCTCGTCCACCTCGTCTCGACCGTGCGGGGCGAGCTCGGCGCGGACGCCGGCTGGCCGGAGCTGCTCGCCGCGACCTTCCCGCCGGGCTCGGTCACCGGCGCGCCGAAGTCCAGCGCCCTGCGGATCATCGACGCGTTGGAGACGGCGCCCCGCGGCCCGTACTGCGGCGGCATCGGCTGGGTCGACGCCGACCGGGGCGCCGGAGAGCTGGCCGTCGGCATCCGCACCTTCTGGATCGACCGGCCGTCGGGCGAGCTGCGGTTCGGTACCGGCGCGGGCATCACCTGGGGGTCGGACCCCGAGGCGGAGTGGCGGGAGACCGAGCTGAAGGCCGCCCGGCTGCTCGCGGTAGCGTCGGGAACGTACGAGGCGAGTGGGAGGACCCCTACGTGAAGATCTGGCTCGACGGCGGACTGCAGGACATCGACTCCGCCCGTGTCTCCGTCCTCGACCACGGGCTGACCGTGGGCGACGGCATCTTCGAGACCGTCAAGACGGTCGACGGGCGGCCGTTCGCGCTCACCCGGCATCTCGACCGGCTCACGCGGTCGGCGCGCGGCCTCGGCCTGCCCGAGCCCGACCACGACGAGGTGCGCCGTGCCTGCTCCGCCGTCCTCGACGCCAACCCGATGCCTCTCGGCCGGCTGCGCGTCACGTACACCGGCGGTGTCTCCCCGCTCGGATCCGACCGCGGCGACCTGGGACCCACCCTCGTCGTCGCCCTCGGAGAGACCTCCCGGCGCGCCGACTCCACCGCAGTGATCACCGTCCCGTGGACCCGCAACGAGCGCGGCGCCCTCACCGGCCTGAAGACCACCTCGTACGCGGAGAACGTCGTCGCGCTCGCCCGCGCCCACGAACAGGGCGCCAGCGAGGCCCTGTTCGCCAACACGGTGGGGCGGCTCTGCGAGGGCACCGGCTCCAACGTCTTCGTCGTCCTCGACGGCGAGATCCACACCCCGCCGGTCGCCTCCGGCTGCCTGGCGGGCATCACCCGCGCGCTCGTCGTCGAATGGACCGGCGCCCGCGAGACGGACCTGCCGATGGACGTCCTGGAGAGCGCCGACGAGGTCTTCCTGACGTCGAGCCTGCGGGACGTGCAGGCCGTGCACCGCGTCGACGCCCGCGAGCTGCCGGGCGCGTCCGGCCCGGTCACCGCCAAGGCCATGCGGATCTTCGACGAGCGGTCCGGGAACGACCTCGATCCGTAGGGCCGATCCGTAGAGCCTGTCGATATTCGGCAGACAGAGGGCGGTGAGGCGGGTAGAACACCCGTGATGACCACCACCCTGCGGCCCATCGAGCCGCTCCAGTACGCAGCCGACGGGTCCCGTTCGCGCCGCTACCAGGTGTGCGTGAACAGCCGTCCCGTCGGCGCCATCCACCTCGGCACCCGGCCCGCCCCCGCGTCCTCGGCCGCCCGGATCCTTGACCTGCGGATCGACGAACCGGACCGTCGGCGCGGCCGGGCCACGGTGGCCGCGCTGGCCGCCGAGGAAGTCGCCCGCGGCTGGGGCTGCCGACGGATCGAGATGTCCGTCCCGGCCGGTACGGAGCCCGCCCTGCGGCTGGCGGAGACGCTCGGCTACGTCCTGCGCAACCGCCACATGCGCAAACCCCTCGACGGGGCCCCGCCCGAACTGCCGGAGGGCAGCCGGGCCCGCCCCATGAGCGACGCCGAGTTCGGCCCCTGGAAGGAGGCCGGGCTCGACGGCTACGCCCAGGACCTGATCGCCCACGGGGTGCCCGAGGAGGAGGCGTACGCGCGCGCCGCCGAGGGCTACGCACAGTGCCTGCCCCACGGACCGGCCTCCCCGAACAACGTGTGCAGCGTGCTGGAGCACGAGGGCGCGAGGGTCGGCACCCTGTGGGTGTGGCTGACGGCCGACGCCGCCTGGGTCTACGACGTGGAGGCGGACGCCGCGCACCGGGGACGGGGCCACGGCCGTTCGCTGATGCTGCTGGCCGAGACCCAGGCCCGGGCGGCCGGCCGAAGCGTCCTGATGCTCAACGTCTTCGCGGGGAACGTCCGCGCCGAGTGCCTCTATGAGTCCCTCCGCTACGAGACGACCACCTACCACTTGTCCAAACCGCTGCTCTGACGGCGATGCGGGGGCGGCGGCGTGGGGGCCGCGATGTGCCGGGCGGCGGTGCGCGTGGGCGACCTCCGCCGGGGCGCACGAACAGGGCTCGCGCCGGCGAGGACTGCGGGTGTGCCTCCGCCGGGGGGCGCGGGAGGACGGTGCCGGGCTGTCAGGCGCTCCCGGCCAGCAGGCGGTCGGCGATCTCCTCGATGCGCTCGCGCAGTCCTTCCTGGCTCTTGCCGCCGTCGAGGCGCTCGCCGCCGATGACGTACGTCGGGGTGCCGGTCACGCCGATCGCCTTGCCCTCGGCCTGGTCGGCGTCCACGATCAGGATGTGCCGGCCGTCGATCAGCGCGGTGTCGAACTCCTCGGCGTCCAGGCCCAGTTCACGGGCCACCTCCACCAGGAACGGCTCACCCGCGCTGTCCAGCCGCTCCACCCGGCCCAGTACGGCCTCGACGTACGGCCACGCCTGCCCCTGCTCCGCGGCCTCCTCGGCGGCCTGGGCGGCGGCGAAGGCGTGCTTGTGCTTCTCCAGCGGGAAGTGCCGAAGCCGGATGTCGAGCCGGTCGCCGTAGCGGGCCCGCAATGCCCGGAGGTCGTCGAGGGCCTGGCGGCAGTCGGGACACTGGAGTTCGCACCAGACGTCCAGGACGACGGCCGACGGTGCGGGGGAGGAGTCGCTCATGCGATCAGTCTTCCAGCCCACGACCGCACCGGCCCAATCGGCCGCCGTCGTACCTGCCCCAGTTGCCTGCCGCGTGCCGACCCGTCCTGCGTAGGGACGGTCCTTCCGGACCGCCTCGGAACCTGGCGACCCCGAGACGACCCGGAGATCTCCCTGAGGTCTCCCCGGACCATGGCATATCGGGCGCGGGGCGGTGCAGGATGGAAGGGACGGATCGACCCGCCCGACCGACCGCGCTGTGCCTTGGAGGACCGGATGATTGCCGAGACAGTTTGCGCCGCCGTCTCCGCGGCCGGCCTGGGCCTCGCCGCGATCACGGCGTACCGGAAGCGGTTTCTCAGGGCGACCCGCATCGCCGCCTACGCGCTCGTGCCCATCGGCCTGGTGATGACCGGAGTCGTCGAGTGGGCGGCGGACACCGCGTTCAGCCCGACCGCGTGGGCCGGCTTCGGGATGCTGGGCGCCGCCTGGTTCCTCTTCATGACCACCCGCGCCGTGGAGCGGCGCCGGGGCGACACCGGCAAGGACCGCAAGGCGGCCAAGGCGTCCCGCACGGAGGCGATAGCCCCGGCCGCCTCGGCGCCCTCGCTGGGCGGCAGCGCCCGCCCGGCGGGCCGCCCTACCACCGGCTCCCGGCCGACGAGCCCCGGTGCGTCCGCCGCGGACGACTTCAGCGACATCGAGGCGATCCTGAAGAAGCACGGCATCTGACCACACATCCGCCGATCAGCCGTCCTGCACCGGTGGCGCATCGAACGGACTGAAACGACACAGTAGGTCGACCCGCGACGCCGAAGTGATCACGATCGCTCCGGACGTTGTGGATATTGGCGAACTCTCCGTCATTCGCGGTTGGTTGATCGCGCGGAGGGTCCCCGCTGCGTCATCATCGCCGCGAGATGCTGGATACAACAGAACAGAGAGACACCACCGCCCCGCCCGAGGAGCGGCGAGGTTGTCTCTTCGCGCTTTCCCAGCCGCCGCTGATGATCTTCCTAGCGGTGATCGGCTGCCTGCTGCTCATGGCGTCACTGCACGACCTGCTGATGCTCTGAGCCGTAAACGGAGCCCCTGACGTCACCCGTCGAGGGCTCCGTCAGTCCCCAGCATCATCCGCCACGGCCCGTTGCTGTCATCGGTCGCGCGCGGCGGTCCCTCAGCCCGCGGCTTCCTTGCGGCGCGCCCGGTACGCGGCCACGTGCAGGCGGTTGCCGCAGGTGCGGCTGTCGCAGTAGCGGCGCGAGCGGTTGCGGGAGAGATCCACGAAGGCGCGCCGGCAGTCCGGTGCCTCGCAGCGGCGCAGCCGCTCCTGTTCCCCCGCGACGACGAAGAAGGCGAGGGCCATGCCGCAGTCGGCCGCGAGATGGTCGGCGACGGACGCGCCGGGCGCGAAGTAGTGCACATGCCAGTCGTAGCCGTCGTGGTTCGTGAGCCGGGGCGTGGTGCCCGCCGCGGCGACGAGGTCGTTGATGACCGAGGCGGCCGAGCCGGGGTCCGGCGCCGAGAAGACCTCGGCGAACCTGCCGCGTACCTTGCGCACAGCGGCGAGATCGAACTCCGACAGCGTGCCGACATCGCTGATGTCGTGCTCCTGTACGAAGGCGTCGAGCGACGCGACATCAGCGAGCCCGTCCGTCGCCGTGTCGTTCTCCGGTGCGGTGTTCACCAGATCCACCACGGTGTCGAGGGCACACCGGGTGTCGTGGGTGATCAACACGTTTCGCTCCCTGGCCTGCGAGGGTCGGGCAGCCGCCCGCCGATGCTGGCCGATGGTAACGGCTCCCCGGACCGCGCGGACCGGCCCAGAGCCCGGGAAACCGCCGGGGGCGTGGTCAGAGGGGGTGCGGGTGCCCGAATGATCGGACGGGGCCCGTTCCGCGACCGGACCGGACGCACTCTGTCACGGGCACGCGCTCTGTCATGGGCACGCGCTCTGTCATGGGCACGCGCTCTGTCACGGGCACGCGCTCCGTCACGAGGGCGTGCTCCGTCACGGAGCGCGCATACGGACGCCGCCGCGCGGAGAACCGCAGCGACGGCGTCGATCGGTCGGCCTGAGCCGTATGCGGTTGTCCTGGCCCGAGCCGTCTCCCCGAGTGGACGGCGCCGGGCGGCTCTGTGGGGTCTCGGTCTAGCTCTCCGCCAGGATGTGCGAGAGCTCCTGATCGAGGTCGAAGTGCCGATGTTCCGTGCCGGGTGGCACGGCGGCGTCTGTGCGCTTCAGGAAGGACTCCAGAGCCCGCGCCGGGGCTTCGAGCAGCGCCTCGCCCTCCGGAGAGCTCAGGGCGATGCAGACGACGCCCTGACCGTGACTGCGCGACGGCCAGACTCGGACGTCGCCGGTGCCGGTGGGCCGGTGAAGCCCTTCGGCGAGGAGGTCGCGGGCGAACACCCATTCGACCGTTTCCTCGGCTCCGGTGTGGAAGGTGGCGTGCACGGCGTAGGGATCGGCCGTGTCATACCGCAGTCCCGCGGGAACAGGCAGTGAGGACTCGCTCGACACAACGAGGCGCAGGTGCAGCTCGCAGCTGACCGTGGTGTTCATAAGCGCCAAGGCCTTTCGCTCAGTGTGCGCTCGGGGATTCGCACGTCGGCGAAATCGACATGCCACCTACGGTGCCGTTGTAAACCCCTCTGGGAGTTTTGCGTCGCTTTTGGTAGCTCATCCGGCCGAGGTCGACTTCGTCCGGTACGACCATTCCGGTGACGGGTTTCTCTCCGGTAGGGTTTGGCTGTATGGACACGGGGAGTGACGGAACGGGGGAGGTCGCGGTGGCGGCCGACAGGACGAACGCCGAGACGGGTGTAGCGAACAGCGGGGCCGATGTGGCGAAGGAGGAAGCGCCGCTCGGATCGCGTGCGCCGGAATTCGTCAAGGCGCGCCGGATGCTGCACCTGAGCTGGCAGGTCGCTGTCTTCGTCATCGGCCTCGCGGTGGTCGTGACCGGTGTGATCATGCTTCCCCTCCCGGGCCCCGGCTGGGTCGTGATCTTCGGCGGCATGGCGATCTGGGCGACCGAGTTCGTGTGGGCTCAGCTGGTGCTCCGCTGGACCAAGCGGAAGGTCACGGAGGCGACCCAGCGTGCCCTCGATCCCCGGGTCCGGCGCCGGAACCTCATCCTCACGACGATCGGCCTGGTCATCGTGGCCGTCCTCGTCGGGGTCTACCTCTGGAAGTTCGGCTTCGAGATGCCCTGGAACATCGAGAACCAGTAGCCGCGGCCCGGACCGCCGCCAAGCCTCCGCACCGTGTCCGAGGCACCCCCTGACATGGGGTAATGTTCTTCCTGCGCCCGGGCGATTAGCTCAGTGGGAGAGCGCTTCGTTCACACCGAAGAGGTCACTGGTTCGAACCCAGTATCGCCCACCACTCGAAACGACCTGGTCCACGGACTCCGTGGACCAGGTCGTTTCGCATGTAAGGACAGCGGGACGGCATGCGCTCGCGACGGCCTCGGGAGGCTGCGTGGGGCGGAGTTCCGGCAGGTGGCAGGCGGCGGGGCCAGGGGTGGGCGGCCCGAGGGTAGAAGCTCTGCATCAGGGACCGTATGCGGCCCAGACCCCACCTTCAGGTGCCGAGCGATCCCGACATCGTAGGGGCGAAGACCGGACATGGAAGTGGCCGGAATCAGCCGTCGGGCCGTGACTGTCGACGGGCGCGTTCGCTGGCCTCAGGCCGTGCACGCACGCCTCGCAGGCGGCCCACCCGTATGCCCTCCCCGACCCTTGACCCCGGCCTCCGCGCATAACCTCACGCTCCACGCCGCAGACGTGTCCCGTCCCCCGGAAGCACCCGCAGTCTGCTGGCCGGCTCCCATGAACCCCCTGCTCGGAGTCGTGTCAAGCAGTCCGCATTCACCTGCCGCCCGCCCTCGTCCGCCCCGAACAATCCCACGCCAAGACCCCCACCCTTGCTGTCATCCCCCCGCCTGCCCCGCCCGTCCGTCGCCCTCCCCTCGGCCCCCACCGCAGCTCCGCGCACCCCCACCTCAAGGTCCTCGCCTACCCCGAGGTCCTGGCCCCGCCCCACCCTCAGTCCTCCCCTGTGCGTCTGCATGTGGCCATTTTCGACCCCTCGTCACCCCTCGCCCCTGTCGCCGACACCCACCCGAAGGCCCTCACTCAGAGTCAGTCTCCGGAGCCGGATGGTGCGGGTCCGCCTCGCGCCGTGCGGCGGGACCTGACTCCTTTCGGTCTCGCCGAGGCTCCGGCCAACGGCCTGTCCAGCGTTCGGCGGGTCGGACATAACTCTCCCACCTGCAGGTTTACTTGACGGCCGGTCATCCGCGCGGCCGTGTGACCGCGCGCGGCGTCCCCTCCGCTTTCCATCAATTCCTGTCCGAATCATTGACGTCTCCTGAGGGGCTCCGTACCTTGTGCCAGCAAGCGCTTACTTGAAACGATTCATGAGGCGGACGCAACGTCGCGGGGAGGCCTGACCATGCACCAGGACAAGAATGTTGAGAGGCGGACTGTCCTCAAGGCGGCCGGAGCCTCACTGGCCGTCGCGGGGCTCGGAGCGACGGCCACGGCCTGCGGCGGCGGCAGCGGGTCGGGGGACGGGACGGTGACGATCCGTTACGCCTGGTGGGGTGCCGAGGACCGGGCGGAGCGCATCAAGAAGACCATCGCGCTTTTCGAGAAGAAGTACCCGAAGATCAAGGTGAAGACCGACTTCCAGGTCTATCCGGACTTCTGGAAGAAGTTCAACACGCAGGCCTCCGGTGGAAATCCGCCGGACGTCTTCCAGAATGCCATCGGTTTTCTGCGGAAATACGATGCGAAGAACGTGCTGCTCGATCTCAACGCACAGGTCGAGGCGGGCAACCTCTCCCTGGACGGCTTCCGGGCGGGCCTGGAGAAGTTCGGCGAGGTCGACGGGAAGCTGCTCGGTATCCCCGTGGGCTCCAACTCGATGGCCCTGGTGATCGACAAGCCCGTCTACACCAAGTCCGGGGTCAAGCCGGAACAGGGCTGGACCTGGGACGACTTCGACGCGGCGATGAAGAAGATCCGCGACAAGGCGGGGCGGGCCGGCGACAGCGGCATGTACGGCGTCATGTACCTCTACGACCTCTACCTGCGCCAGAACGGCAAGGCGTTCTTCACCGAGGACGGGCTCGGCTTCACCGAGGCGGACCTCAAGGAGTGGTGGACGAAGGCGGAGAAGGGCATCAAGCAGGGCATCTACGCCGACCCCAAGAAGGTCGCCCAGACCAAGCCCAAGTCGGCGGTCGCCGCGGAACTCGCCGCGGGTGAGTTCACCTGGGACAACTTCACCGTCCGCTACACCTCCGAGGGCAAGAGCGAGTACGGTCTGGCCCCCATCCCGACCACCGACGGCAAGAAGACCGGCCAGTACCTGGGCTCCCTCATGCTCAGCGCGTCCAGGCGCACCCAGCACCCCAAGGAAGTCGCGCAGTTCATCAACTTCATGGTGCACGAGCCCGAGGTCGCCAAGATCATGGGCTACGACCGGGGTGTGCCCGCCACACAGGCCCAGTACGACGCGTTCAAGCCGACCGACCCGGTCAACAAGGCCATCGCCGAGTACGAGGAGTCCCTCGTCGCGGCCGGTGTCCTGGAGCCCATCACCCCGCACCCGAACGGCGCGGACATCTGCGAGGCCGGGTTCATGCGCATCGCCGAGGAGCTCGCGCTGGGCAAGCGGTCGGTCGACGACGCCGTCAAGCAGTTCTTCACCGAGTCGAAGACGGCTCTCGGCAGCTGATGGGAACCGCCGTGACACACGCCCCTGCGACGGAGGACCTGACCAAGGACTCCGAGCCGCGGCACCGTCCGGCCAAGTCTCCCCGCCCCGCCGCCCTCAAGCGGCGGGGCCGCCGGGAGACCCTGGCCGGCTACCTCTTCATGTCGCCGTGGATCGCCGGGTTCCTGCTGCTGACAGCGGGCCCGATGGTCGCCTCGCTCTACTTCGCCTTCACCGACTACAACCTGTTCGACGCGCCACGCTGGATCGGCCTCGACAACTTCTCCGAGATGTTCGCCGATCCGCGCTGGCAGAACTCGGTGAAGGTGACGCTCTGGTACGTCGCCGTCGGCACGCCGATCAAGCTGATCGCCGCCCTCGGGGTGGCGCTGCTGCTCGCCCAGAAGCGGCGCGGTCAGGCGTTCTACCGGGCCGCCTTCTACGCGCCGTCGCTGATCGGCGCGAGCGTCTCCATCGCGATCGTGTGGAAGGCGATCTTCTCTGACGACGCCATCGTCGACCGTACGCAGAAGCTGTTCGGGATCGACGTCGGCGGCTGGACCGGTGACCCGGACCTGATCATCTACAGCCTCGTGGCGCTCACCGTCTGGCAGTTCGGCGCTCCGATGGTGATCTTCCTCGCCGGTCTCAAGCAGGTCCCGCGCGAGCTGTACGAGGCGGCCGAGGTCGACGGGGCGGGGACGTTCCGCCGGTTCTGGAACATCACCCTGCCGATGATTTCCCCGGTCCTGTTCTTCAACGTCCTGCTGGAGACGATCCACTCCTTCCAGATCTTCAGCTCGGCGTACATCGTCGGCGGCGGTGCCGGCGGCAACGCCTGCGGTCCGGCCGACGGTTCGATGGTCTACACCTGTTATCTGTACGTCCAGGGCTTCGAGAACAGCCGGATGGGCCTGGCCTCCGCCATGGCCTGGGTGCTGCTCGTCGCGGTCGCCCTGGTGACGGCGGTGCTGTTCTGGTCCCAGAAGCGCTGGGTGCACTACGAGGAGGGTGCCTGATGAGTGCACAGGCCACCGAGATCACCCCGGCGCCCACGGTGAAGGGCGGCGCCCTCCGGCGCAGGCTGCCCGGCTCCCTCGCCTGGCACATCGGGTCCCTGCTGATCCTCGCGGTGATCCTCTACCCGGTGATCTGGGTCGTGGGGGGCTCGTTCAAGAAGAGCGACGACATCGTCGGCAGCCTGGACCTCTTCCCGAGCGACCCGATCATCTCCAACTACACACGGCTCTCCGACGGCATCGCCGACATCCCCATCTCCACGTTCTTCGTGAACTCGCTCACGCTCGCGGTGGGTTCGGTGATCGGGATCCTGGTGTCCTGCTCGCTGACCGCGTACGCCTTCGCGAAGATCAAGTTCGCGGGCCGGAACCTGCTGTTCACGCTGATGATCGGCACGCTCCTGCTGCCTTACCACGTGCTGCTCATCCCGCAGTACGTGCTGTTCCGCAACATGGACATGATCAACACCAACACTCCGCTGCTGCTGCCGAAGTACCTGGCGACTGAGGCGTTCTTCGTCTTCCTGATGGTGCAGTTCATGCGGAACCTGCCCCGCGAACTCGACGAGGCCGCCCGGCTCGACGGCTGCGGGCACTTCCGGATCTACTGGTCGATCGTGCTGCCGCTGTCCCGGCCCGCCCTCATCACCAGCGCGATCTTCACCTTCATCAACGCCTGGAACGACTTCATGGGCCCGCTGATCTATCTGAACGACCCCGAGAAGTACACCGTCTCGCTCGGTCTGAAGATGTTCGTGGACCAGGACGCCGTGGCCAACTACGGAGGCATGATCGCGATGTCGCTGGTGGCCCTGCTGCCGGTGCTCGCCTTCTTCCTCGCCTTCCAGCGCTATCTCATCGACGGCATGGCCACGTCCGGCCTGAAGGGCTGAGGTGAAACGGATCATGGCCCAGGCCCGGGTGGGGACCGCGAAGCCCCGAGGGGAGTCGCCGCTCGCCGAACGGTTCGCGCTGTTCGCCGAGTGCCTGCTCGCCGGGGTGTGGATCGCGGTGGCCGCGCTGCCGCTCGTGACGTACCCGGCGGCGTTCGCCGCCGGTTCCCGGCATCTCCGCCGCCGTACCGCCCACGTGGGCGGCGGACTGCGCGAGTTCGTGGTGGACTTCCGGGCGGCGCTGCGCGGCGGGTGGCTCGTCGGGCTCGCCGGCTGGGCCGCGCTCGCGGCGGTGTGGGTCGACGTCCAGGCCGTGCGCGCCGGCATCCCGGGCGGGCCGCTGGTCGGCGCCGTCGGCGTCCTCGCCCTGATCGGCGCCGCCGTCACGATGCTGCGCGCGGCGGCGGTCTGGGAGCCCGGTGCCGCCTGGCGGGCCCTGCTGGGGGCGGCCGGGCGCCGGACGGTGCTCGACCCCGCCGGGTCCTTCCTCGTCGTCGGCGGACTTGCCGTGGTCGCCTGCTCCGCCTGGTTCACCGCCCCGCTGGCCGTTCCGGTCCTCGGGGCCGTCGCCGCGGCGGCCCTCGCCGTGGAGGAGCGGTACCGGCGCCGCCGCTGACCGGCCGCGGTGCCTCGCACCAGGTCGGCGCCCCCGGCGCCGCACCTCTCTCTGTCATGCCCCTGACCACCCCGCACGCAAGACCCCCGTACGGAAAGGAAAGGCCATGTCCCCCATCGACCGCAGGTCCCTGCTCAAGGCGGCCGCCGTCGCCGGAGCCGCCACGCAGTTCAGCTGGGCGCTAGGGAGTACGGCCGCCCAGGCGGCACCGAGAGCCGAGGCCGCCGAGGCGGACCCGGTCACCCTGGACTGGCTGGAGGACGGCGGCCTCGGCGCCGCGCCCGGCTCCACCGTGGGTGTTCCCTGGCCGAAGGGCGCGTACGAGAAGGAACAGTCGTTCTCCCTGAAGGACGAGGACGGCAAGGACATCCCCGTCCAGTCCTGGCCCATCGGCTACTGGCCCGACGGCTCCCTGAAGTGGACCGCCCACGCGGTCGGCGCGGGCGCCGGCTCCGGCAAGCTCACCCTGACCGCGGGCACTCCCGCCGCCCCGGCGAAGAAGGTCACCGTCGACCAGCGCGGCGGCACGATCGACGTGTCGACCGGCGTCATCACCGCGAGGATCGGCAAGAGCGGCTCCACCCTCGTCAAGTCGGTGCTGCGCGGCTCCACCGAGGTCGCCCGCAGCGGCCGCCTCGTCCTGCTGCGCCAGCCCGAGATCGAGGACGGCGACCAGGGCACGGTGAAGTACGAGCGTTTCGAGAGCGTCATCGACGAGGTCGAGGTCGAGCAGGAGGGTCCCGTCCGCGCCGTGGTCCGCGTCGACGGCAAGCACCGCAAGGGCGGCCGCAGCTGGCTGCCCTTCTCGATCCGCCTCTACTTCTACGCCGGCGCTGAATCGTTCCGCATGGTCCACACCATCACCTTCGACGGGACCCAGGAGCCCGGGAAGGCGAGCGGCGACTTCATCCGCGGCATCGGCGTCCGCTTCAAGGTCCCGATGCGCGACGCCGCCTACGACCGGCACATCCGCATCGGCGGCGAGGGCACCGGTCTGCTCCGCGAGGCCGTCAAGGGCGTCACCGGACTGCGCCGCGACCCCGGCTCCGCCGTGCGCACCGCACAGTTCGAGGGGAAGAAGCTGCCGGACCCGTCGACCTGGGACCAGCGGGTCACCACACGCCTGCAGTACATCCCCGAGTGGGGCGACTACACGCTCTCCCAGCTCTCCGCCGACGGCTTCTCCGTCCGCAAGCGGACGAAGAAGGGGCACGGCTGGATCCCGGCGGGCGGCGGCCGGCGGGCGAGCGGCTTCGCGTACGTCGGCGGGGCGAGCGGGGGATTCGCCGTGGGACTCCGGGACTTCTGGGAGAAGTTCCCCGCGCAGCTCGACATCCGGGACGCCCACACCGACGAGGCCGAGGTCACCATGTGGCTCTGGTCCCCCGAGGCGCAGCCCATGGACCTGCGCTTCTACCACGACGGCATGGGCCAGGACACCTACCCCGAGCAGCTCGAAGGTCTCAACATCACCTACGAGGACTACGAGCCCGGCTTCGGCACCCCCTACGGCATCGCCCGCACCAGCGAACTCCTTTTCTGGGCCCACGAGTCGACGCCCGCCGCCGACGACATGGCCCGGCAGGTGGAGGCGGTCCGCACGCCCCCGCAGCTTGCCGCGCCGCCCAAGCAGCTCATCAAGGCCGGTGTCTTCGGCAAGCTGTTCTCCCAGCCGGACCGCTCCACCGCCGCCAAGGCGAAGATCGAGGACCACCTCGACTTCCTCTTCACCTACTACAAGGACCAGGTGGAGATGCGCCGTTGGTACGGCTTCTGGGACTACGGCGACATCATGCACAGCTACGACCCGAGCCGTCACCAGTGGTGCTACGACGTCGGCGGCTACGCCTGGGACAACTCCGAGCTCTCGCCCGACCTGTGGCTGTGGTTCGCGTACATGCGATCCGGCCGCGCCGACATCTTCCGCTTCGCCGAGGCCATGACCCGCCACACCGGCGAGGTCGACGTCTACCACCTCGGCAAGTGGGCCGGTCTCGGCACCCGGCACGGCGTCCAGCACTACGCCGACAGCGCCAAGCAGCAGCGCATCGCCAACACCACCTACCGCCGCTACTACTACTTCCTCACCGCCGACGAACGCGTCGGCGACCTCATGCACGCCAACGTCGACTCCGACGAGACGTTCCTCGTCCTCGACCCCATCCGCAAGATCCGCACCGAGCCGTACACACCCGACCGCAACGCCCTGTCGATCGGCTTCGGCACGGACTGGTCGGGCCTGGTCTCCGCGTGGCTGACCGAGTGGGAGCGGCGCGGCCCCAAGTGGGAGAAGGCCAAGGCACGCGTGCTGTCGACCATGGAGACCATCGCCGCGCAGCCCAACGGCTTCGTCCAGGGCACCGGGCTGTACGACCTGGACACGGGGAAGTTCGCCGTCGCGGACAAGCCCGTCGTCGGGGTGTCGCACCTGTCGGCGATGTTCGGCCTGGTCGAGATGTGCGCGGAACTCATCGACCAGATCGACATGCCGAAGTTCAAGGAGGCATGGCTGGACTACTGCCGCTACTTCAACGCCACGAAGGCCGAGCAGGCCGCCCGCTACGGCTCCAACTTCGGGACGCTGCTGCTCTTCCAGGGGCACTCGCGGCAGGACGCCTACGCGGCCGTGCAGTTGGGCGACGACAAACTCGCCGCCCGCGCCTGGCGGCAGTTCTACAACAGCGCCGACACCTGGGACTACAAGGAGTCCACCGACTGGTCCACGAAGAAGGTCGAGGGCCCGACCGGGCTCGTCCCCGGCAGCGAGGCCGCGTGGGTGTCCACCAACGCGACCGCGCTGTACGGACTGGCCGCCATTCAGAACCTGGCGCTCGTCGGCGACAAGATGCCGTGACGCTCCGCTGAGGGAACAGAGGGCGTCACGGAGGTGGGGAGCTGCGGGTCCGCTCTGGCCGGGCGCGCAGTTCCCCGCGCCCCTGAGGAGGGCGCGGGGACTTGGGGACCGTCAGGTCATCTTCCCGAAGACGTCCCGCACCCGGCGCGCGTCGCGCAGGCGCTGCTCGTAGGTGGCGCCCGCCGCCAGCAGGACCAGGCCGGCCAGGGCCGGAGGCGCCCAGCGGGGGAGGGCGTCGACCACCTGGGCGATGTACGGAGCCAGTTCGTGCAGGGTCACCAGCGTGAGGGTGGCACCACCCAGCAGGAGCGGGGCCTGGAGACGGTGGCGGGCCCCGACGAGGGTGACGGCCAGCGCCGCCGTGCCGAGCAGCAGCGGGCGCAGCCAGTGCGCGTCGCCCCAGGCCGCCGCGAGGCTCGGCAGGAAGGTGGCCGCGAGGCCCGGACCGTACGCCGTCCAGGACGAGGCCGCCGGGTCACGGCGTCGCCGCAGGAGGCCGACGGCCAGCGCCAGGACGGTCACCGGGAGCGTGTACGCCTCCGGGGACCCGACCTCCCAGGCGGCCAGCCGCACCCAGCTCGCCAGCACCAGGAGCGCTGCCGCCGCGTAGCCGACGTTCCGCCGGTCCGGGCGGACGGCGGTGCCCGCCGCGACGACCCCGCAGAGCGCGAGGGTCAGGGCCAGCATCGGCGCGTCGGTGACGGAGAGGGCGATGGCCGCCAGACCCGCCGCGGCTCCGGTCACCTCGACCGGAACGGTCGCGGGGGAGGCGCCGAGCCGCGCCGCGACCAGGGCGGCCACGGCCGGTACCACCAGGACCAGCAGGGCGGTGTGCGCCGTCTCCCAGTCGGCGGACGCGCCGACCGCGCAGGTCAGGGCGGTGCCGTGGACGAGCGCGGCGGGCGCGGTGAGCGGGCCGAGGTCGGTGCGCCAGGCAGCCAGGGCGAACAGGGCCGCGGCACCGGCGAGCACGGTGAGCGTCGCGGCTTCGGCCGCGAGCGCCGCCAGCGCCAGGTGCACCGAGGTGACGAGGGCCAGCAGGACGGCGGTGAGGGACAGCGGAACCCGCAGACCCGGGCCGGACGCGGGCCGCACCCGCGCTGCCACCACCAGCAGGGCCACCACCACGGCTCCCTGGGCCGACAGCCCGGCCGGGTAGGGGATCTCCAGCACCGCCGGGACCACCAGGGCCGTCGCCCAGCCCAGGACGAGTGCGCCGACCAGGGCGGGGGTCCGCCACGCGGCCGTCCGCCCGGCCAGGGCCGACGCCCCGGCGACCACGGTCAGGACGAGGGGGACCGTCGCGGTGAGCGGCGGCCAGGGCGCGCCCACCGTCACGGCGGCACGGGCGTCGGCCGGCGTACCGGACCAGAGGTGCTCGACCCAGCCGACCGGGCCCAGCAGGGTGACGGCGACCGCCGGGAGCGCGGTGACCACGGCGACGGCCTGGACCACCACGGAGGACAGGACGAGACCACGCCGTACCGCGTCGGGCAGGCCGGTCCGGACGACCGCCAACAGGGCGACGCCGCACAGCAGGTAGCCGGGCACCGTCCACACGTCCGGCAGCACGGCGCGCAGGACCCCGCCGAGCGCCGCGACCGCGAGCAGGCCGCCGGTCAGCGCCGTACCGAGAGCCGGGCCCGGCCGCGGGGACAGCCGGGCGACGGCCAGCGCGGTCGCGGCGGCCAGGGCGAGGAGCGCCGCCGCACGGGCGGCGGAGCCCGGGCCCGTGGCGGCCCACGAGAGCCAGCCTGCCGCCAGAACACCCCAGGCACCCCAGCCGAACGCGCCCACCAGGGCGACGACCCGGACCGGCGTCACCCGCGCCCGGAGCGCGACCGCGCTGTCGGCCGCGGCCGTCACCAGCACCACGGCCGTGACCGTCTCCACGCCCGCGCCCAGCGCCGACACCCACAGCAGCAGCGGAAGTTGCGCGGCGACCAGGGCGAAGGGCAAGGGCAGACGCAGGGCGACACGCGCACGCCCCGCCCCGGCGTCCGCGGAAGGGCTGCCCTCGGCATCACCCGCGGACGCACGGTCCCGCGAGTCGCCGACGGCCTGCGGGGCCGTTCTGCCCACGGCCAGGCCGTACGCCGCCCAGGTCGCCGCCAGCACCGCCGACGCGGCCGCCGCGAACCCCGTACCGTCGGTTCCCGGGAGGGCGACCTCGTGCAGGGCGTACGCGTCGAGCACGGTCAGGGCCATGCCGAGGCCGGCCACCGCCTCCGCGGTGGAGCGCAGCCCTCGGCGCAGGAGCGCCACGGGTGTGGCGAGGGCGGTGAGGGTGACGCCGCCGAGGACCAGCGAACGGCCGGCGATCCCCAGGTGTCCCCAGCTGACCAGCGTGAACGCGAGCGCCGCGACGGTCAGCAGGACACCACCGAGGATCAGCAGCACGTTCTGGACACCGGGCGCCGTCGCCTCGGGATCCCGGGCCGTCGGACGCGCGGACGGGTGGGACTGCCCGGCGGCCTGGGCGTACAGCGCGTTGACCAGCCAGGCGCGGCGGTTCAACAGAACGGCGCGGCGGGCGTCGAGCTGCCGCAGCTCGGTGTCGAGGAGGCGCAACTCCTCGGCCGGGGACGGAAAATGCGTCATGTTCCGCAGTGTGGTCGACGTCGCGCCACGACAGCATGAGCGCACGTACTCAGGGCGGTACTCAGATCCAGCCACCGCGTCTCCGGTACGGCGCCCGCCGACGGGCACAATCCCGGCATGGACTGGTGCCACTACCGCTTCCGCAGCCGCTGGGCCCTGCCCACTCCGACCGCCGCCGTGTTCGACGCGCTCCAGCGGGCCGAGGACTATCCGCGCTGGTGGCCCCAGGTACGGGAAGTCGTCCCGGCCGACGGCACCAGCGGCACGCTCCGCATCCGCTCGGTCCTGCCGTACGACCTCGTCCTCACCGCACGCGCGGTACGACGGGATCCGGCCACCGGGATCCTGGAGATCGAGATGAGCGGGGACCTCGACGGCTGGGCCCGCTGGACGCTCACCGCCGACAAGACCGGCACCCTCGCCCGCTACGACCAGGAGGTCGACGTCACCAAGCCCCTCATGAGACGGCTCGCGGTGCCCTGCCGACCCCTGTTCCGCGCCAACCACGCGCTGATGATGCGGGCGGGACGCCGAGGGCTCGCCGCGTACCTCGCGGCCGACGGCCGAGCGGTTTGAACCAGAGCCGTCGGGACCTGTATTGTTCAGTGCGTTCCCGGGCGATTAGCTCAGTGGGAGAGCGCTTCGTTCACACCGAAGAGGTCACTGGTTCGAACCCAGTATCGCCCACCCGGAAGAGAACCGGTCCGACAGAGTCGGGCCGGTTCTTCGCTGTGCCGCGACGCCCGCGCGTCCTCCGCCGCTGCTTCTGCCGCTCACGCCGCCGCGGCCAGCCCCGGACGCAGGGGCCACGCCGGATCCACCGCCTCCTCCGAGCCGCTGCGCGCGAACCACGCCTGCAGACCGCGTGCCTGCGCCGCGTGCCACACCGCCTGCAACGTGTGCAGCTCGGCGGGGGAGAGGCGGGCCAGCCGGGTGGCGAAACGGCGCCCCACGGCCCGTACGACGTCCATCGCCGCCTGCGCGTCGGCCGCCGCGTCGTGCGCGCCGTCCAGTACGACCTCGTAGTGCGCGCACAGATCGGTCAGCGTGCGGCGGCCCTTGCGGTAGCGGTCCAGGTGCTTGTCGAGGACGCGGGGGTCGAGCACCCGCAGCGGCGTCGTCTCGAACCACTGGTCGAGCGACGAGGCGCGGTGCCGCCTCAACTCCCGGTCCAGCAGCGTCAGATCGAACGGCGCGTTCATCACCACCAGCGGCCGGCCGCGTGACGCCTGCTCGGCCAGCACCCTGGCTATCTCCTCCATCACCGGTGACGGCCAGCGCCCCTCGCGCTGCAACCGCTCGTCCGTCAGCCCGTGCACCGCCGTCGCCCCGGGCGGCACCGGCACCCCCGGATTCACCAGCCACCGGGTCACCCGCGGGCGGGTGCCGGGCGCGTCCTGGACGACGACGGCGGCCGACACGATCCGGTCGGTCTCGACGTCCACACCCGTGGTCTCCGTGTCGAACGCCGCCAAGGGCCCCTCGTACCAACACGTCATGCGTACTCAACTCCTCGTTCGCCCGGTGCGGCTGACGCCCCGTCTTCTGCCCGTTTGGTGATACCCGGGCTGTTTGCGCCGTACGCCGGAAGGAGACAACAGAAGTACGGGTCTGCGCAGTTCAGGGGCTCGGCACGGGGAAGGACCTGTAGGGGAAGGCTGTTGGTCATGGCCATAGCGCAGCCCGAGCGGGGCGGGCTGCTGCCCGAGCACGCGGAGCCACACCGCGGCTCCCTCGCCACCACCGCCTGCATGGAGACACTGCAGGTGGGTTATCTGCACGCGGTGGCCGCCGCGGCCGGCTGCTCCCTGTCCCAGCCCTTCCCGGACAACGGGATCGACTGGCACGTCAGCCATGGCTCACCCGGTCACACGGTCGACGACGAGGTCACCATCAAGGTGCAGCTCAAGGCCACCTACCAGGTCGCCCCCCACCCCTCCGGGCGCACCTTCTCCTTCACGCTCGACAACGACCACCTCGCGAAGCTCGCCCGCACGCCCGTGACGGTGCACAAGATCCTCGTCGTGATGATCGTCCCGAGGTCGCGGGAGCAGTGGCTGCGGGCCGGCCACGACCGCCTCGACCTGCGTCACTGCTGCTACTGGATCAACCTCGCCGGGCACCCGATCACCGGCCGGCACCGCACGACCGTGCGCATACCGACCTCGCGCATCTTCGACGACCGAGCGCTCTGCGAGATCATGTCGCGGGTCGGAACGGGAGGCAGACCGTGACCCACGGGCCCAACGACCAGCCCCTACGCCCGGTACGGCCCCGTCCCGTCGACCCCGCCCGGATCCAGCCGCCCGACCCCGCCCGCGTCGACCCCGCCGTGCTCGGCGCCCTGCTGCTCCGGCACGGCTGGCAGCGGCGCGGCGGAGCCGCCGGACGCTACGGCCGCTGGACCCCACCCGGCCCCGGCGGCAGGGGCACGAGCCTGCTCGTCCCGGAGAACCGGGCCTTCCCCGACAGCGACGACCTGCTCGGCGAGGCGCTGACGGCCCTCTACCGCAGCGGGTCCCCGGCCGCACGCGACGTGCTGGTCGGCCTCGCTGTCCCCAGCGACGAGATCCGCTGGTGGCGGGACGTGCCGACCGGACCCGTGGGCACCGCCTCCTGGGTCGTCGAGGACCAACTCCGTTCCGCCGCACGCCAGATGCTCCTCGCGGCGGCCCTCGCCACCCGCGCGCGGGCCGGCTACCACGGCGCCCGCCACCGCCTGCCCGCCGCCGCCCTCCTCGACGGCGTCCTGGTCGGCGCCGCGCCCGGCGGCCGCAGCCTCACCGCCTTCGTGCCCGTCACCCCCGCGCGCCCCCTCGCCGTACGCCTCCAGCAGGCCCTGTACGCCACCCGCGAGGCCGTCGACTACCAGCGCGCCACCGGCCGCATGGACGCCTTCGACGGCGCCGTGCAGGCCGGGGTGAGCCATGAGCTGACCGAGGCCCTCGTCGCCCTCGTGCACGGCACCGAGGGGGCCCGTGTCGCCGTCCAGTGGGCGCCCGCCGCCGGGGTCCCCGAGGGCGGGACGACTCCGCCCGAACCCGTCGAGTTCTCCCCCGGCGACCTGCCCGTGCTGCGCGAGGCCGGGGCCCGCTACCTCCGCGCGGAACCCTCCGTACCGGTCCGCCTCACCGGCGTCGTCGTCCGGATGCGCCGGTCCGCGGCGCGCGGCGAGGGCACCGTACGGCTGCGCGTCCTCGCCGGGGCCGAGGTCCCGCACGTCCGCATGACCCTGGGCGAGGACGCGTACCGGATCGCGGGCCACGCCCATCTCGTCGGGCTCCCCGTACGGGTCCGCGGACGGCTGGAGAGCAGGGGCGGCTTCCGGCGGCTCACCGACGCGGGCGGCGTCGCACCCGTGCAGGTCGACGAGGCGGAGCGGGACCGCCTGATGAAGTCGCTCCAGGAGACGGCGGAGATCACGGCCTTCTTCGAGGAGGCGTGCGGAGGGGAGTGACGGCCCCCACAGACGGGCGGGTCCCCTCGGGGCGAACGGCGGCCACGCACGGGCCCCCGCGCCCCCGCCCGTCCGCGGGGACCGGCGGGGGCATAACCGTTTCGCAGAGGGCACCCCCGGCTCGGTACGATTCCTGTCTGCGTACGCGGACGCGTACGCGACCACCATCAGGCAGGAGAGACCGGTGTCAGACGTCCGTGTGATCATCCAACGCGATTCCGAGCGGGAAGAGCGCGTGGTGACGACGGGCACTACGGCCGCCGACCTCTTCGCCGGCGAGCGCGCCATCGTCGCGGCCCGCGTGGCCGGAGAACTCAAGGACCTCGCGTACGAGGTACGCGACGGCGAGACCGTCGAGGGCGTCGACATCGCCTCCGAGGACGGCCTGAACATCCTGCGCCACTCCACCGCGCACGTCATGGCCCAGGCCGTCCAGGAGCTGTTCCCGGAGGCCAAGCTGGGCATCGGGCCGCCGGTCCGGGACGGGTTCTACTACGACTTCGACGTCGAGAAGCCGTTCACGCCCGAGGATCTCAAGGCCATCGAGAAGAAGATGCAGGAGATCCAGAAGCGCGGCCAGCGCTTCTCCCGCCGCGTCGTCACCGACGAGGCCGCCCGCGAGGAGCTCGCGGACGAGCCGTACAAGCTGGAACTGATCGGTCTGAAGGGCTCGGCGTCCTCCGACGACGGCGCGGACGTCGAGGTCGGCTCCGGCGAGCTGACGATCTACGACAACCTCGACGCGAAGACCGGTGACCTGTGCTGGAAGGACCTCTGCCGCGGTCCGCACCTGCCCACCACCCGGAACATCCCGGCGTTCAAGCTGATGCGCAACGCCGCCGCGTACTGGCGCGGCAGCGAGAAGAACCCCATGCTCCAGCGCATCTACGGCACCGCCTGGCCCTCCAAGGAGGAGCTGAAGGCGCACCTCGACTTCCTCGCCGAGGCCGAGAAGCGCGACCACCGCAAGCTGGGCAACGAACTCGACCTCTTCTCCATCCCGGACGAGATCGGCTCGGGCCTCGCCGTCTTCCACCCCAAGGGCGGCATCGTCCGCCGGGTCATGGAGGACTACTCACGGCGCCGCCACGAGGAGGAGGGCTACGAGTTCGTCTACACCCCGCACGCCACGAAGGGGAAGCTCTTCGAGGTCTCGGGCCACCTGGACTGGTACGCCGACGGCATGTACCCGCCCATGCAGCTCGACGAGGGCGTGGACTACTACCTGAAACCCATGAACTGCCCGATGCACAACCTGATCTTCGACGCGCGCGGCCGCTCCTACCGTGAACTGCCGCTGCGCCTCTTCGAGTTCGGGACCGTGTACCGGTACGAGAAGTCCGGCGTCGTGCACGGGCTGACCCGGGCCCGCGGCTTCACCCAGGACGACGCGCACATCTACTGCACCCGCGAACAGATGGCGGAGGAGCTCGACAAGACGCTCACCTTCGTCCTGAACCTCCTGCGGGACTACGGCCTCACCGACTTCTACCTGGAACTGTCCACCAAGGACCCGGAGAAGTTCGTCGGCTCCGACGAGGCGTGGGAGGAGGCCACCGAGACACTGCGCCAGGTGGCCGAGAAGCAGGGCCTCCCGCTGGTGCCGGACCCGGGCGGCGCCGCCTTCTACGGGCCGAAGATCTCCGTGCAGGCCCGTGACGCCATCGGCCGCACCTGGCAGATGTCGACGGTGCAGCTCGACTTCAACCTGCCCGAGCGCTTCGACCTGGAGTACACCGGCCCGGACGGCTCCAAGCAGCGGCCCGTCATGATCCACCGCGCGCTGTTCGGTTCCATCGAGCGCTTCTTCGCGGTGCTCCTGGAGCACTACGCGGGCGCGTTCCCGGCGTGGCTGGCGCCCGTCCAGGCGGTCGGTATCCCGATCGGCGACGCGCACGTCGAGTATCTGCAGAGCTTCGCCGCGGAGGCGAAGAAGAAGGGGCTGCGCGTCGAGGTCGACTCGTCCTCGGACCGCATGCAGAAGAAGATCAGGAACGCGCAGAAGCAGAAGGTGCCGTTCATGATCATCGTGGGTGACGACGACATGAACGCGGGCACGGTGTCCTTCCGCTACCGGGACGGCTCCCAGGAGAACGGCATCCCGCGCGACGAGGCACTGGCGAAGCTCGCCGACGTGGTGGAGCGCCGCGTCCAGGTGTGACCCGCTCTCACGTGTGAGCACGTGGGACGGAGGCCCCCGGGGTTCGAACCCCGGGGGCCTCCGCTCGTTCTCTCTGCCCCCGCCCTGCGAACGTCGGCCCTCCCGCCCCGGCACCCGGCGACACGCCGCGAGGGGTCGAAGCCATATGCTGCACTGCATGACGAGTGAGCCGGAACAGCAGATCGGAGTGGGAACGCAGGACGCGTTCCAGCGCCTGTGGACGCCCCACCGGATGGCCTACATCCAGGGCGAGAACAAGCCGACCGGCCCGGGGGCCGGCGACGGCTGCCCGTTCTGCTCCATCCCGGCCAAGTCGGACGAGGACGGCCTGATCATCCGGCGCGGGGAGCACGTGTACGCGGTGCTCAACCTCTACCCGTACAACGGCGGCCACCTCATGGTCGTGCCGTACCGGCATGTCGCCGACTACACGGACCTCACCGTCCCGGAGACCGCCGAGCTGGCCGAACTCACCAAGCAGTCCATGACCGCCCTGCGCACCGCCTCCGGCGCGCACGGCTTCAACATCGGAATGAACCAGGGCACGGTCGCCGGCGCGGGCATCGCGGCCCACCTCCACCAGCACATCGTGCCCCGCTGGGGCGGCGACACGAACTTCATGCCGGTGGTGGGCCACACGAAGGTGCTGCCGCAGCTGCTGGCCGACACGAGGAAGATGCTCGCGGAGGCGTGGCCCAGCGTGTGAGGTAGAGCCGCCCGCCCGCCTGCTGGGAGAGGGCGCGTGCGTGTCTGCGGGTGCGCGGCGGTCGCTCGCGCAGTTCCCCGCGCCCCTGAAGGGAACGGGCCTACGGCCCGCCCTTCATCCTGAAAAGCACGGGGCGCAGCCCCGGCCGTTTCAGGGGCGCGGCGAACTGCGCGATCAGCTCCCACCCACCCGCACCCGCCGACGGATCCGCACCCCCGAGCTACTGGGCGCCCGGTCAAGCCGGCGCAGCGCTCACGCGTCGTAGACGTCCGCCTTACGCGGCGTAGGATCCTGCACCGCCCCGCTGAGGAACGACGAGCGGGATCCGAACTTCTCCGTGTCCACGCCGTTGTCCGCCAGCACCTTGATCGCGGCGTTGTGGACCACCCTCAGCACAGGCGTCGCGGCGCGCAGCGCGTCGTCGGCCATGAAGCGGTGACGCCACGGCTGGTCCGCCCAGGCGTGCCGCAGACCGAACGGCTCCGGCAGGCCGATGGAGCCGCCGAGCCAGTTGAGCAGCGGCGGGTACCAGGTCAGCGGGGCGCGCGCCGCGAGGCGAACGACCTCGTCGGCGTCCACGAGGGGGAGCTTCACCTTGCGGGTCTCCCAGAACCTGACCGACTTCTGGACTTCCTTCTCCTTCGCCGCCGGCCCGGTCGTGAACAGGCCGTGCACCGGGCCGAGGGCGTGCCCGGTCACCTCGATGCGGAGCGTCTGGTGCAGGACGGTGACCGTCACCAGCATGGTGATGATCAACTGGCCGTCCCAGAGCGTCCACTGGACACCCAGGTAGTGCCGGTTGCCGCTGCCGAAGTGCTGCTTGTTGCAGATCTCCTGTATGGCGTGCGTCTTGTACTGGTACGCCTCCACGTCGGTGCTGTCGGGCCGCGCCACGGCGCCGGCGCCCTCACCGATGGGGCTGACGATCCAGTGCTTGATGGAAGGGGCCGTGAAACCACCCGTGTTGAGCGGGGTGCGCTCCAGCATCCGGAGCTGGTCGTGGATGGCCCGTATGACGTCCCAGCTGCGGAACGGGTGGATCTCCTTGCCGGCCTCGGCGGGCACCAGGTCCTCGGCGAGCTGCCAGCTGCCCCACCGGGTGCCCATGCCGAGGATGCCCTTGGGGCCGGCGTAGAAGACGAGGTTGGAACGCTGCTCGGCGCTGAGCCGGGCCAGCTCCTTGCGCAGTTGCTCGGCCTTGGTCTCGCCGGGGCTGCCGGGCACGGCCTCGGGGACCTTGGCGCCGATGCCGCCGCCGGCCAGCAGACCGGACCAGCGGTCCCGCAGGTCCTGCGCGGTGCGCTCGCAGATCTGCTTGGCCCAGAACCAGCCGACGACCGGCAGCACCACGCAGGCGCGGGCGTACCAGGCCCAGAACCCGTCGAACGGCATCCGGAGCAGGAAGATCACGGCGAGGGCGCCCACGGCGACCAGCAGGGTGGTGCCGAGGGCACCGGCCCGCTTGTCCTCACGCTTGGAGATCGTCGTGCGGATCTGGAAGACCAGCAGCCACAGCAGCAGGCCGGGCAGGAAGAGCAGGCCGCACAGGACCATCACGGCCGACAGCCAGTTGTCGCGCTCCCGGCGGATGTTGGTCGCCGCGAGGCAGTGCTCGACGACGACCTGGGGCTCCATGCCGAAGGACTGGATCAGTGGGCTGCGGCCCGCGCCGACCATCCTGTCCCGCACCGCGAGGGAGAACGCCTCCCCGAGGTTGGGCCGGAAGATGGTCGCCCACTTGCGGCCCGGTTTCACCGAGGACTTGTGCCACTCGTTGTTCGCCTTGAGGATCTCGTCGACCTCGTTGTCCCGGTAGGCCGCGGACGCCAGGGCGTACGTCGCCGCCGTCTGTCCCGCGGTGCCCGTCAGCGGCACCTGTGCCCCGGGAGTGAAATCGAATTCGTCCGCCACCGCCGCCCCCATCGCCGCACACTCGCTCCTGCGGCTCTTCCCGACTTCCGTGCTCCGCACACCTGTTGATCAGGTCATCGCCCGATCCGGAGCTGATCAAGCCACACTTGTCGATCAGGTGATCAGCGTATCCGCAGCCACGGACATCGCGCGGCGCCAAGAACGGACATTCACCGAACCCGTCGGCCGAATCCTCCCCAGCGGCCGGCCCGGGCCCCGACACCCGCCGGTGGACGGCCGCAGCCGCCCACCGGTGTGCCGGCAGTCCCTCCCGCCGATCCCGAACCGTCAGTTCTCCTTCGCCCGTTCGCGAAGCCGCTCGGCCACCTGGGGCGGCATCGGCTCGTGCCGGCTGTAGCGGCGACCGAAACGCGCCGTGCCGTGGGACAGCGAGCGCAGATCGACGGCGTACCGGTCGATCTCGATCTCGGGCACCTCGGCGCGCACCAGGGTGCGCCCGCCGCCCGCCTGCTCCGTGCCGACGACCCGGCCGCGCCGTCCCGACAGGTCGCTCATGACCGGTCCCACGTACTCGTCGCCGACCAGCACCGACACCTCCGCCACCGGCTCCAGCAGATGGATCTTCGCGTCGGCGGCCGCCTCGCGCAGCGCCAGCGCGCCCGCCGTCTGGAACGCGGCGTCGGAGGAGTCCACCGAGTGCGCCTTGCCGTCCCGCAGCGTGACCCGCACGTCGATGAGCGGGTAACCGGCCGCGACGCCCTTGGCGGCCTGCGCCCGCACCCCCTTCTCGACGGACGGGATGAACTGCCGGGGCACCGCACCGCCGACGACCTTGTCCACGAACTCGATGCCCGAACCGCCGGGCAGCGGCTCCACGTCGATCTCGCAGATCGCGTACTGCCCGTGCCCGCCGGACTGCTTCACGTGCCGGCCCCGCCCGGCCGACCTGCCCGCGAACGTCTCCCGCAGGGCGACCTTGTGCGGCACGACGTCGACCTGGACGCCGTACCGGCTGCGCAACCGCTCCAGGGCGACGTCGGCGTGCGCCTCGCCCAGGCACCAGAGCACCACCTGGTGGGTGTCCGGGTTCTGTTCGAGCCGCATCGTCGGGTCCTCGGCGACCAGCCGGGAAAGGCCCTGGGAGAGCTTGTCCTCGTCGGCCTTGCTGTGCGCCTGGATGGCGAGCGGCAGCAACGGGTCGGGCATCTCCCACGGCTCCATGAGCAGCGGGTCGTCCTTCGACGACAGGGTGTCGCCGGTCTCCGCGCGGCTCAGCTTCGCCACGCACGCCAGGTCGCCCGCGATGCAGTGCGTGAGGCTCCGCTGCTGTTTGCCGAAGGGCGCGGACAGGGCGCCGACGCGCTCGTCGACGTCGTGGTCCTCGTGCCCGCGGTCGGCGAGCCCGTGCCCCGAGACGTGCACCGTCTCGTCGGGGTGCAGCGTTCCGGAGAAGACCCGCACCAGGGAGATGCGGCCCACATAGGGGTCGCTGGCCGTCTTCACGACCTCGGCGACCAGGGGGCCGGCCGGATCGCAGGCCGCCCCGATCTCCCGGGGCGCGCCGTCCGGCGTCGTGACCGACGGGGCCTCGCGCTCCAGCGGTGTGGGGAAGCCGCCGGTGATCAGTTCCAGCAGCTCGACGGTGCCGATGCCCTGCCGGGCGCCCTCGGTGGCGGGGGCCGCGGCCAGCACGGGGTGGAAGACACCGCGGGCGACGGCCCGTTCCAGGTCCTCGACGAGCGTCTTGAGGTCGATCTCCTCGCCGCCGAGGTAGCGGTCCATGAGAGTCTCGTCCTCGCTCTCCGAGATGATCCCCTCGATCAGCCGGTTGCGGGCCTCCTCGATGTCCGGCAGCTGCTCGGGGCCCGGCTCGGCCTCCTTGCGCTCCCCGGACGCGTAGTCGAACAGCTTCTGCGACAGCAGGCCGATCAGCCCGGTCACGGGCGCGTGCCCGTCCGGACCCTGCGGGCCGTGCAGGGGCAGGTAGAGCGGCAGGACGGCGTCGGGGTCGTCGCCGCCGAACGTCTCCGCGCAGATCCGCGTCGTCTCCTCGAAGTCCGCCCGCGCGGCCTCCAGATGCGTGATCACGATCGCCCGCGGCATGCCGACCGCCGCGCACTCCTCCCACACCATGCGGGTCGAGCCGTCGACGCCGTCGGAGGCCGAGACGACGAAGAGGGCCGCGTCCGCCGCCCGCAGACCGGCCCTGAGTTCCCCGACGAAGTCGGCGTATCCGGGGGTGTCCAGAAGGTTGATCTTGTACCCGCCCCATTCCACGGGTACCAGGGAGAGCTGCACCGAGCGCTGCTGCCGGTGCTCGATCTCGTCGTAGTCCGAGACGGTGCCGCCGTCCTCCACACGGCCTGCCCGGTTCACGGCCCCCGCGGTCAGCGCGAGAGCCTCCACCAGAGTCGTCTTGCCCGATCCGGAGTGGCCGACCAGCACCACATTCCGTACGGACGCGGGGTGGTCGGCCGCCGTAGCCCTGCCGGCGGCCCCGGGGTGTGCGTTCGCCTTGTCGCCCATGGTCCTGCCTCCCGTGCACGGTGAGGTCACTGTGGGCGCGGACACGCGAGGGCCGCGTGCGGTGGCGGCTCCGGCGACGCCCGCGGTCCTTCGAGCTTTCCACTCCCGTCACGGTGCGTCCATACGAGCGACGTGATCCCTCCTCCCGCGCAGGCGGGGCGCGGTCCCGGCCGGCCGCGCCCCCGCCGTGCCACCGGTGCGTTCAGGACAGGACACGGCAGGCCGACGCCCGACGGCCGCCCGCGCACGCCCGTGGCTACGATGGGCCAGCCGACGGCCAGCAGGGGCCGCCCGGCGACACCGACCCTCGGGAAGGCCATGCTGAACAAGTACGCGCGTGCATTCTTCACGCGTGTCCTCACACCGTTCGCCGCGTTTCTGATCCGCAGGGGCGTCAGCCCCGACACGGTCACGCTCCTCGGCACCGCCGGAGTCGTCGCGGGCGCGCTGGTCTTCTACCCCCGGGGCGAGTTCTTCTGGGGCACCGTCGTCATCACGCTGTTCGTGTTCTCGGACCTCGTCGACGGCAACATGGCCCGCCAGATGGGCCGTTCCAGCCGCTGGGGCGCCTTCCTCGACTCCACGCTCGACCGTGTCGCCGACGGCGCGATCTTCGGCGGCTTCGCCCTGTGGTACGCGGGCAGCGGGAACGACAACGTCCTGTGCGCGGTGTCGATCTTCTGCCTGGCGAGCGGCCAGGTGGTGTCGTACACCAAGGCGCGCGGCGAGTCGATCGGCCTGCCGGTCGCGGTCAACGGCCTCGTCGAGCGCGCCGAACGCCTGGTGATCTCGCTGGTCGCCGCCGGCCTCTCGGGCCTGCACGCGTTCGGTGTGCCCGGCATCGACGTCCTGCTGCCGATCGCCCTGTGGATCGTCGCCGTCGGCAGCCTCGTCACGCTGATCCAGCGCGTGGTGACCGTGCGCCGCGAATCCGCGGAGGCGGAGGCCGCCGCCCCGGCGGCGGACCAGGCCCCGGAGGACACCGCGCACAACAGCGAGGCGACCTCGTGAGCGGTCTGCAGGAGCGCCTCACCGACGGGCTGTACGGCCTCGGCTGGGCCTCCGTGAAGAAGCTGCCGGAACCCGTCGCCGTCCGCCTCGGCACCACGATCGCCGACGCCACCTGGAAGCGGCGCGGTCCGCTCGTCCGCCGCCTGGAGTCCAACTACGCGCGCGTGGTGCCGGGCGCGAGCCCCGAGCGGCTCGCGGAGCTGTCCCGCGCGGGCATGCGGTCGTATCTGCGCTACTGGATGGAGTCCTTCCGGCTTCCCGCCTGGAGCGAGGAGCGGATAAGGACCGGCCTCACCGTCGAGGACGTCCACCACCTGACCGACGGGCTCGCCGCGCGCAGGGGCGTCGTCCTCGCGCTGCCCCACCTGGCCAACTGGGACCTCGCCGGCGCCTGGGTCACCACCGAGCTGAAGACCCCGTTCACGACGGTCGCCGAACGCCTCAAGCCCGAGTCCCTGTACGACCGCTTCGTCGCCTACCGCGAGGGCCTCGGCATGGAGGTGCTGCCGCACAACGGCGGCACCGCCTTCGGCACGCTGGCCCGGCGGCTGCGCGACGGCGGCCTGGTCTGCCTGGTCGCCGACCGCGACCTCTCGGCCTCCGGCGTCCAGGTCGACTTCTTCGGCGAGCCGACCCGGATGCCCGCCGGACCGGCCCTCCTCGCCCAGCAGACCGGAGCCCTGCTGCTGCCGGTCACGCTCTGGTACGACGACTCTCCCGTCATGCGGGGACGGGTCCATCCCCCGATCGAGGTACCCCCGTCAGGTACCCGCGCCGAGAAGACGTCTGTCATGACACAGGCGCTGGCCGATGCCTTCGCCACCGGCATCGCCGACCATCCGGAGGACTGGCACATGCTCCAGCGCTTGTGGCTCGCGGACCTCGATCCCGCGAAGGATCCTGAGAGGACCTCCGAGGGGTCCTCCGAGGACCCCGGGAAGGGACGCCCGTGAGGATCGGCATCGTCTGCCCCTACTCCTGGGACGTGCCCGGGGGAGTCCAGTTCCACATCCGCGACCTGGCCGACCATCTCATCCGCCTCGGCCACGAGGTGTCCGTCCTGGCCCCCGCCGACGACGACACGCCCCTGCCTCCCTACGTGGTCTCCGCGGGCCGCGCGGTCCCGGTGCCCTACAACGGTTCGGTGGCCCGCCTGAACTTCGGGTTCCTGTCCGCGGCCCGGGTGCGCCGGTGGCTGCACGAGGGCACGTTCGACGTGATCCACATCCACGAGCCGGCCTCGCCCTCGCTCGGCCTGCTCGCGTGCTGGGCGGCGCAGGGGCCGATCGTCGCCACGTTCCACACCTCCAACCCGCGGTCACGGGCGATGATCGCCGCGTACCCGATCCTCCAGCCCGCGCTGGAGAAGATCAGCGCGCGCATCGCGGTGAGCGAGTACGCCCGCCGCACCCTCGTCGAGCACCTCGGCGGCGACGCGGTCGTCATCCCGAACGGCGTCGACGTCGACTTCTTCGCCCGGGCCAAGCCCGAGCCCCACTGGCAGGGCGACACGCTCGGCTTCATCGGCCGTATCGACGAGCCCCGCAAGGGCCTGTCCGTCCTGATGAAGGCGCTGCCGAAGATCCTCGCCGAGCGCCCGCAGACCCGGCTGCTGGTCGCCGGGCGCGGGGACGAGGAGGAGGCCGTGGCGTCGCTGCCCGAGGAACTGCGTTCGCGCGTGGAGTTCCTCGGCATGGTCAGCGACGAGGACAAGGCGCGCTTCCTGCGCAGCGTCGACGTGTACGTCGCCCCCAACACCGGCGGCGAGAGCTTCGGCATCATCCTCGTCGAGGCCATGTCGGCGGGCGCCCCGGTGCTCGCCTCCGACCTCGACGCGTTCGCCCAGGTCCTCGACCAGGGCGCCGCCGGCGAACTCTTCGCCAACGAGGACGCCGACGCGCTCGCCACCGCCGCCGTACGCCTCCTCGCCGACCCCGCCCGCCGCGCCGAGCTCCGCGAACGCGGCAGCGCCCACGTCCGCCGCTTCGACTGGTCGACGGTCGGCGCGGACATCCTCGGCGTCTACGAGACGGTCACCGAGGGCGCGGCCTCGGTGGCGGCGGACGAGCGGATCGGCCTGCGGGCACGGCTGGGGCTGGCCAGGGACTGACACGGGCGTGCCGGGCGTGGGGCTTCGGGCGTCCGGCGTGGGGTTTCGGGCGTCGGCAGGTGAGGCGGCGGGAGCACGGCCGTGCCGCCAGGCCGGCGAGAGGCCCTCGGCGTGCCGGGTGACCCCGGCTGGGGCGCGGTCCGGTGCGATGTGTGCGGGGCTCCGGGAGGGGCGGGGGCGCAGTCCGCCCCGGTGGGGGCGCGGGCCGAGCGCTCCGACGCCCGGACTTCGGGTGGGTCCGGCGCCCGCACCCGGCACCGGTAGCCTTGCGGCCCGTGACTTCGACACTCATCTGGATCGCGGTCGTCCTCTTCGCGATCGGCCTCTACCTGAGCTGGACGGCGGGGCGCCTCGACCGTCTGCACGCGCGGATCGACGCCGCCCGTGCCGCGCTCGACGCGCAGTTGCTGCGCCGCGCCTCGGTCGCCCAGGAGCTGGCCACCTCCGGGGTGCTGGACCCCGCCGCCTCCATCGTGCTCTACGAGGCGGCGCACGCCGCGCGGCAGGCCGAGGAGGAACAGCGCGAGGTCGCCGAGAGCGAGCTGAGCCAGGCGCTGCGCGCCGTGTTCGGCGAGGCGCAGCAGGTGGAGGCGGTGCGCGAGGCACCAGGGGGCGAGGCCGCCGCGAACGAGCTGGCCCAGGCCGTCCGCCGGGTGCCCATGGCCCGCCGCTTCCACAACGACGCCGTACGAGCGGCCCGTGCCCTGCGCCGCCACCGCAAGGTCCGCTGGTTCCGGCTGGCCGGCCACGCGCCCTTCCCGCTGGCCTTCGAGATGGACGACGACCCCCCCGCGGCCCTGGCCGACCGACCGGCGACCTGACGACCGGCGACCTGACGACCGGGCGACGGACGACGCGGCGGGCGTACGGCGCCGCGGCGCGGGTACGGCGCCGCGGCCGGGGCCGGGCCACGGCCGCGCCCCCGCTGGTCAGGGGCCCGGAGCACCGCCCGAACGACCACCGGACCAGCCGCCACCCGTCGCCGCGGATCCGGCCCACCCGAGCAGGCCGGAGCACGCCCCCGAGCGGCACGGCGCGGGCCGCCCCGGGCGGTGGCCGCGAAGGAAAACGATCCACCGCCTCCCCATTGGCCCTTGCCGTGGCCTGTGCCCCTCCCGTTTCCTCGGTGATTGCAGAAACCCCCTTCCCCGAGCGAGGTCGAACCCGTGTCCAGCACGCTCCCCAATTCCGCCGCCCAGACCCCCGAGACCGGCACCGCCCGAGTGAAGCGCGGCATGGCCGAGCAGCTCAAGGGCGGCGTGATCATGGACGTCGTCACCCCGGAGCAGGCGAAGATCGCCGAGGACGCGGGCGCGGTCGCGGTCATGGCCCTGGAGCGGGTGCCGGCCGACATCCGCAAGGACGGCGGCGTCGCCCGTATGTCCGACCCGGACATGATCGAGGGCATCATCGAGGCCGTCTCCATCCCTGTCATGGCCAAGTCCCGCATCGGCCACTTCGTCGAGGCCCAGGTCCTGCAGTCCCTCGGCGTCGACTACATCGACGAGTCCGAGGTCCTCACCCCGGCCGACGAGGTCAACCACTCCGACAAGTGGGCGTTCACCACCCCCTTCGTCTGCGGCGCCACCAACCTCGGCGAGGCCCTGCGCCGCATCGCCGAGGGCGCGGCCATGATCCGCTCCAAGGGCGAGGCCGGGACCGGCAACGTCGTCGAGGCCGTCCGCCACCTGCGCCAGATCAAGAACGAGATCGCCAAGCTGCGCGGCTTCGACAACAACGAGCTGTACGCCGCCGCCAAGGAGCTGCGCGCCCCGTACGAGCTGGTCAAGGAGGTCGCCGAGCTGGGCAAGCTCCCGGTGGTCCTCTTCTCCGCCGGTGGTGTCGCCACCCCCGCCGACGCCGCCCTGATGCGGCAGCTGGGCGCCGAGGGCGTCTTCGTCGGCTCCGGCATCTTCAAGTCGGGCGACCCCGCCAAGCGCGCCGCCGCCATCGTGAAGGCCACCACCTTCTACGACGACCCGAAGATCATCGCTGACGCCTCCCGCAACCTGGGCGAGGCCATGGTCGGCATCAACTGCGACACCCTCCCCGAGGCCGAGCGCTACGCGAACCGCGGCTGGTAAGGCACTGCATCCCATGAGCAACACCCCGGTCATAGGCGTCCTGGCCCTCCAGGGCGACGTACGGGAGCACCTCATCGCCCTGGCCGCGGCCGACGCCGTGGCCAGGCCGGTGCGGCGCCCCGAGGAACTCGCCGAGGTGGACGGCCTCGTCCTGCCCGGCGGCGAGTCCACCACCATCTCCAAACTGGCCGTCCTCTTCGGCCTCATGGAGCCCCTGCGCGCGCGGGTCCGCTGCGGACTGCCCGTGTACGGCACCTGCGCCGGCCTGATCATGCTCGCCGACAAGATCCTCGACCCGCGCTCGGGCCAGGAGACCATCGGCGGCATCGACATGATCGTGCGCCGCAACGCCTTCGGACGGCAGAACGAGTCCTTCGAGGCGGCCGTCGACGTGAAGGGCGTCGAAGGTGACCCCGTGGAGGGCGTCTTCATCCGCGCCCCCTGGGTGGAGTCCGTGGGCGCGGAGACGGAAGTGCTGGCCGAGCACGACGGGCACATCGTCGCCGTACGCCAGGGCAACGCGCTGGCCACGTCGTTCCACCCGGAGCTGACCGGCGACCACCGCCTGCACGCCCTCTTTGTCGACATGGTGCGCGCGTACCGGGCGGCGGAGTCCTTGTAGGATCTCTGGGGTTCGTACGGAGTTGGGTAACGCGAAGGAGACAGGCAGATGTCCGGCCACTCTAAATGGGCTACGACGAAGCACAAGAAGGCCGTGATCGACGCCAAGCGCGGCAAGCTCTTCGCGAAGCTGATCAAGAACATCGAAGTCGCGGCCCGGATGGGCGGCGTGGACCTCGAGGGCAACCCGACGCTCTACGACGCCGTGCAGAAGGCGAAGAAGCAGTCGGTTCCCAACAAGAACATCGACTCCGCGATCAAGCGCGGTGGCGGTCTCGAGGCCGGCGGCGCCGACTACGAGACGATCATGTACGAGGGCTACGGTCCGAACGGTGTCGCGGTGCTCATCGAGTGCCTCACCGACAACCGCAACCGCGCCGCCTCCGACGTCCGCGTCGCCATGACCCGCAACGGCGGCTCCATGGCCGACCCGGGCTCCGTGTCGTACCTCTTCAACCGCAAGGGCGTCGTGATCGTCCCCAAGGGCGAACTGTCCGAGGACGACGTCCTGGAGGTCGTGCTCGACGCGGGCGCCGAGGAAGTCAACGACCTGGGCGAGTCCTTCGAGGTGCTCAGCGAGGCCACCGACCTGGTCGCGGTCCGCACCGCCCTCCAGGAGGCCGGCATCGACTACGACTCCGCCGAGGCCAACTTCGTCCCGACCATGCAGGTCGAACTGGACGAGGAGGGCGCCAAGAAGATCTTCAAGCTGATCGACGCCCTCGAGGACAGCGACGACGTCCAGAACGTCTTCGCCAACTTCGACGTCAGCGACGACGTGATGGCCAAGGTCGACGCGTAACCTCCGCGAGCCGGACGGACTCCACGTTCGAGCGGACTCCCACGGGCCGACGGGACACACCCCGTCGGCCCGTCGCGTTGTCGGCCGATGTCAGTGGCACCCGATAGCCTGCACAAACAGGTGATCGATGGGAGGGGCGCGTGCGCGTACTGGGGGTGGACCCAGGGCTGACCCGCTGCGGTGTCGGCGTCGTGGAGGGCGTCGCCGGACGGCCGCTGACCATGCTCGGCGTCGGTGTCGTCCGCACACCGGCGGACGCCGACCTCGCCCACCGCCTCGTCGCCGTGGAACAGGGCATCGAGCAGTGGCTCGACGAGCACCGCCCTGAATTCGTCGCCGTGGAGCGGGTGTTCAGCCAGCACAACGTCCGCACGGTCATGGGCACCGCCCAGGCCAGCGCCGTCGCCATGCTGTGCGCCGCCCGCCGCGGCATCCCGGTCGCCCTGCACACCCCCAGTGAGGTCAAGGCCGCCGTCACCGGCAGCGGCCGCGCCGACAAGGCCCAGGTCGGAGCCATGGTCACCCGGCTGCTGCGGCTGGACGCGCCCCCGAAGCCGGCCGACGCCGCCGACGCCCTGGCCCTCGCCATCTGCCACATCTGGCGGGCTCCCGCGCAGAGCCGCCTCCAGCAGGCCGTCGCCCTGCACACACCCAGGGCATCCCGCACAGCCCAAGCCCCGCACGCAGCCCAAGCCCCGCACGCACGGAAAGGCCGTACGGCATGATCGCCTTCGTCAGCGGCACGATCGCCGCCCTCGCTCCCGACACCGCGGTGGTCGAGGTCGGCGGCGTCGGCATGGCCGTCCAGTGCACCCCCAACACCCTTTCCACCCTGCGCCTCGGCCAGCCGGCCAAGCTCGCCACCTCCCTCGTCGTCCGCGAGGACTCCCTCACGCTCTACGGCTTCGTCGACGACGACGAGCGCCAGGTCTTCGAACTGCTCCAGACCGCGAGCGGCGTCGGCCCCCGCCTCGCCCAGGCGATGCTGGCCGTGCACACCCCCGACGCCCTGCGCCGAGCCGTGTCCACCGGCGACGAGAAAGCGCTGATCGCCGTCCCCGGCATCGGCAAGAAGGGCGCCCAGAAACTGCTGCTGGAGCTGAAGGACCGCCTCGGCGAACCCATCGGCGCCCCCGCGATCGGCGCCCCGGTCACCCAGGGCTGGCGCGACCAGCTGCACGCGGCGCTGATCGGCCTCGGCTACGCGACCCGTGAGGCCGACGAGGCCGTGTCGGCCGTGGCCCCCCAGGCCGAGGCCGCCGAAGGCACGCCCCAGGTGGGCCAGTTGCTGAAGGCGGCCCTCCAGACCCTCAACAGAGCCCGCTGACCGCCCCGTCGAGGCCGCGCACCGCCCGCGGGCCCGGTACCCACGACTCCTCCAGCACCGCCCCTCCACCCGACCGCGACCCGCGAGGCACAGCAGATGAACTGGGACGACACGACCGACGCGACAGCCCCCGAGCGGCTGGTGGGTTCTGTCGCCGACCGTGAGGACCAGGCCGTCGAGGCGGCCCTGCGCCCGAAGGACCTGGACGAGTTCATCGGCCAGGAGAAGGTCCGCGAACAACTCGACCTCGTCCTGCGGGCCGCCCGCGCGCGCGGGGCGACGGCCGACCACGTCCTGCTCTCCGGCGCCCCCGGCCTCGGCAAGACCACCCTCTCCATGATCATCGCGGCCGAGATGGGCGCCCCCATCCGCATCACCTCCGGCCCCGCCATCCAGCACGCGGGCGACCTGGCCGCGATCCTCTCCTCCCTCCAGGAGGGCGAGGTCCTCTTCCTCGACGAGATCCACCGCATGTCCCGGCCCGCCGAGGAGATGCTGTACATGGCGATGGAGGACTTCCGGGTCGACGTCATCGTCGGCAAGGGCCCCGGCGCCACCGCCATCCCGCTGGAACTGCCCCCGTTCACGCTGGTCGGTGCCACCACCCGCGCGGGACTGCTGCCGCCGCCGCTGCGCGACCGCTTCGGCTTCACCGCGCACATGGAGTTCTACGAGCCCGCCGAACTGGAACGGGTCATCCACCGCTCGGCGAACTTGCTCGACGTGGAGATCAACCCGGACGGCGCCGCCGAGATCGCCGGCCGCTCGCGGGGCACGCCCCGCATCGCCAACCGCCTGCTGCGCCGCGTCCGCGACTACGCGCAGGTCAAGGCCGACGGGATCATCACTCGCGACATCGCCGCGGCGGCCCTCGCCGTCTACGAGGTGGACGCCCGAGGTCTGGACCGTCTCGACCGGGGTGTCCTCGAAGCCCTGCTCAAGCTCTTCGGCGGCGGACCGGTCGGCCTGTCCACCCTCGCCGTCGCCGTGGGGGAGGAGCGCGAGACCGTCGAAGAGGTCGCCGAACCCTTCCTCGTCCGTGAGGGACTGCTCGCCCGCACCCCCCGCGGACGCGTCGCCACCCCGGCCGCCTGGACCCACCTCGGCCTCACCCCGCCACGCGGCACGACCGGCGGAAACGGACAACAGGACCTGTTCGGGGCGTGACCGTCTCGTGACGGCGCGGTACTCGCCCGGCAAGGAACCACGGTGACATGCTGTGCGTTGTTCCATCACGGTGGACTCGCTTAGACTCCGCCGATGCCGCCCTTGTCGGCAGCGCACATACCCCCAACCATCAGGCCGCTCGCCATCGCGGTCGTGTGAAGGAAGTTCCGACCCGTGAGTCTCGTGACCCTCCTCCCGTTCATCGTGCTCATCGGGGCCATGATCCTGATGACCCGATCGGCCAAGAAGAAGCAGCAGCAGGCCGTCGACATGCGGAACCAGATGCAGCCCGGTTCCGGCGTCCGCACGATCGGGGGCATGTACGCGACGGTCAAGGAGGTCAGCGAGGACACGGTCCTCCTCGACGCCGGGCCGGGCGTCGAGCTGCTGTTCGCGAAGAACGCCATCGGTGCCGTCCTCAGCGACGAGGAGTACAACCGCATCGTCCACGGCATCGAGCACGACCTGAAGTCCGACATCGTCCCGGACGACGCCTCCTCCCTCACCGAGAACGACGAGCCCTCCGACGACGCTTCCGCCGCTTCCGACGACAAGCCCATCGACCTCGGCAAGAAGGACGTGTCCGGCGACGCGACCGACGAGCCCGTCGAGGCGAAGGCCGACGAAGCAGAGCCGAAGAAGACAGACGGCGAGTCCGACGCGAAGTAGTCACGTCCCGGGAGCACGGGCGTGAACCGCCCGCGCCCCGGGTACGTGCCGTCCTCGTCCGGATTCCCGACACCAGTCATGGCCGCCTCCGCGCTGACCCCGCGCACGGCGGCCCGAGAGGGAGTACGAGAAGGTGGCAGCACCGAAGAAGGGCCGGAGCGCCAGCACCCAGAGCAAGCCTGGGCGCGCGCTGGCCCTCATCCTGATCGCCATCGTGGCGCTCACTGGGGGAATGTTTGCCTCCGGACACACGAAACCGCGTCTCGGCATCGACCTCGCCGGTGGTACGAGCATCACGCTGACGGCGATCAACGAGCCCGGCCAGCCCAACGCGATCAACAAGACCAACATGGACACCGCGGTCGAGATCATGAACCGCCGGGTCAACGGTCTGGGCGTCTCCGAGGCGGAAGTGCAGACCCAGGGCAATGAGAACATCATTGTCAACATCCCCAAGGGCACGGACTCCGAGGAAGCCCGGCAGCAGGTCGGCACCACCGCGAAGCTCTACTTCCGCCCCGTGCTGAAGGTCGAGGGCAGCGGAGCCGCCGCCCTCCCCAGCACCCCGCCGAGCGGCGACGCCAGCGGCAGCGCCTCGCCGAGCCCGTCGAAGTCCGGCGACAAGAACGCGGACAACGGCACCGACAAGGCGACGTCTCCCGAGTCCGCCAGTCCCACGGGCTCCGCGTCCCCGCAGGGCCGCGCCGTCACCGACGCGCTGAAGGCCGACCCGACTCCGTCCCCGAGCGGCTCCGCCTCCCCGAGCGCCGACAAGGCCTCGCCGACCCCCACCCCGAGCGCCGACAAGGCCACCCAGGACCTGGAGGCGGCGTACGCGAAGCTCGACTGCAGCGACCCCAAGCAGCGGGCCACGGCGGGCAAGGGCAAGAACGACGAGCCCATCATCGCCTGCGGTGAGGAAGCCCCGAAGGTCTGGAGCAAGTTCCTGCTCGGCCCGGTCGGCGTCGACGGCACGGAGATCACCAAGGCGCAGGCGATCCTCGACACCCAGAACGGCAGCGGGTGGAAGGTCGTCATGGACTTCGACTCCAAGGGCGGCAAGAAGTTCCTCGACGTCACCACCAAGCTCTCCAGCCAGGCCTCCCCGCAGAACCAGTTCGCGATCGTCCTGGACGACGAGGTGGTCTCCCACCCCGAGGTGAACGGCCCGATCACCGGCGGCAAGGCCGAGATCTCCGGCAGCTTCACCCAGCAGGAGGCGCAGAACCTCTCCAACATGCTGTCGTACGGCGCGCTCCCGCTGACCTTCAAGGAGTCCAGCGTCACCACGGTGGACGCCGCGCTCGGCGGTGAGCAGCTGCACGCGGGTCTGATCGCCGGCGCCATCGGCCTCGCCCTGGTCGTGATCTACCTGCTCGTGTACTACCGCGGCCTGTCGCTCATCGCGATCGCCTCGCTGCTGGTGTCCGCGGCGCTCACCTACGTCATCATGTCGCTGCTCGGACCGGCCATCGGCTTCGCGCTGAACCTGCCCGCGGTGTGCGGCGCGATCGTCGCGATCGGAATCACGGCGGACTCGTTCATCGTGTACTTCGAACGCGTCCGGGACGAGATCCGCGAGGGCCGCAGCCTCCGTCCGGCCGTCGAGCGCGCCTGGCCGCGTGCCCGACGCACCATCCTGGTCTCCGACTTCGTGTCGTTCCTCGCCGCCGCGGTGCTCTTCGTGGTCACCGTCGGCAAGGTGCAGGGCTTCGCGTTCACGCTCGGTCTGACCACCCTGCTCGACGTCGTCGTGGTGTTCTTCTTCACCAAGCCGCTGCTGACGCTGCTGGCCCGCAGGAAGTTCTTCGCAGGCGGCCACCGCTTGTCCGGCCTCGACCCGAAGAGCCTGGGTGTGCAGCCCCCGCTGCGCCGCACGCGCCGTCCTGCCCCCGCCGACCCGAAGGAGGCCTGAGATGTCCAAGCTCGGTGACCTCGGAGCACGACTCCACCGCGGCGAGGTCGGGTACGACTTCGTCGGCAACCGCAAGATCTGGTACGCGGTCTCCATCCTGATCACCATCACGGCCATCCTCGGCCTGGCGGTGCGCGGCATGAACATGGGCATCGAGTTCCAGGGCGGTGCCGTCTTCACCACCCCGAAGACCAGCGTCTCCTCCACCGAGGCGGAGCACGCTGCGGAGAAGGCGTCCGGTCACGACGCCATCGTGCAGGGCCTCGGCACCGGCGCGCTGCGGATCCAGGTCTCCGGTGTCGAGACCGGCCAGGCCGACCAGATCAAGAAGGACATCGCCCAGGACCTCAAGCTCGACCCGGAGAAGATCAGCGCGGAGCTGGTCGGCCCCAGCTGGGGTGACCAGATCGCGAACAAGGCCTGGCAGGGTCTGGCCATCTTCCTGGTCCTCGTGGTGATCTACCTGGCGATCGCGTTCGAGTGGCGCATGGCCGTCGCCGCGTTCGTCGCCCTGATCCACGACATCACCATCACCGTCGGCATCTACGCCCTCGTCGGCTTCGAGGTGACGCCGGGCACGGTGATCGGTCTGCTGACCATCCTCGGTTACTCGCTCTACGACACGGTCGTCGTCTTCGACAGCCTCAAGGAGCAGACGAAGGACATCACCAAGCAGACCCGCTGGACGTACAGCGAGATCGCCAACCGCTCGATCAACAGCACCCTGGTGCGGTCCATCAACACCACGGTGGTCGCGCTGCTGCCGGTCGCCGGCCTCCTCTTCATCGGTGGCGGTGTCCTCGGCGCGGGCATGCTCAACGACATCTCGCTGTCGCTGTTCGTCGGCCTCGCGGCCGGCGCGTACTCCTCGATCTTCATCGCCACGCCGCTCGTCGCCGACCTCAAGGAGCGCGAGCCGCAGATGAAGGCCCTGAAGAAGCGGGTCCTCGCCAAGCGCGCGCAGGCCGAGCAGGCGGCGGACACCGCCGCCGACGGCCCGCACGGGGACCAGCACGAGGACGCGACGCCCGCCGTGGTCGGGCCGCGTTCCCAGTCCGGGGCCCGCAGCCGCGGCCGGGGCGGTAAGCGGCGATGACCGACATCAAGGAACTGCTGCTCAGCCGCATCCGTGACGTCGCGGACTACCCGGAGCCGGGCGTGATGTTCAAGGACATCACCCCGCTGCTGGCCGACCCGGCGGCGTTCACCGCCCTCACGGACGCGCTGGCCGAGCTGACCGTCCGGCACGGCGCCACGAAGATCGTCGGTCTGGAGGCCCGCGGCTTCATCCTGGGCGCCCCGGCCGCCGTCCGGGCCGGCGTCGGCTTCATCCCCGTACGCAAGGCGGGCAAGCTCCCCGGAGCCACCCTCAGCCAGGCGTACGACCTGGAGTACGGCTCCGCCGAGATCGAGGTGCACGCCGAGGACCTCGTCGTGGGCGACCGCGTCATGGTCATCGACGACGTCCTCGCCACCGGCGGCACCGCCGAGGCGTCCCTCCAGCTCATCCGCCGCGCCGGCGCCGACGTGGCGGGCGTCGTGGTGCTGATGGAGCTGGCGTTCCTGGCCGGACGGCAGCGTCTGGAGCCGGCGCTCGGCGGGGCACCGCTGGAGGCGTTGATCACCGTCTGAGACGGTGCGCGCGACCACGTGGAGCGGGCGCCCCGGGATTCGTCCCCGGGGCGCCCGCTCCGTTCGTGGACGTGTGCCGCCCGCGGCACCCCTGGAGTTTCGCGGGTAGACGGCCCTCGCACTGGCCTGAAGGCGATCCCGGGGCGCAGGATCGCTACCATGGGTGCTCCGGAGCCTGACCGGGGACCCGGATCGCGCACGAGGAGCCCTCTTGCCAGACGAGGCCCAGCACCTGACCGCCGCCAAGCCCGAGCCCGCCTCGGGCCCCGCGGCCAAGCCCGCGCAGAACGCGACGCAGGCGAAGAACCCCGCGCAGGGCTCCGTCGAGCACGCCCAGTCCGCGCCCGCCGAGAAGGCCGCCGAGCCGTCGCGCCCCAAGCCCGCCCCCGGCGCCGACTCCCCCCGCACCGGGGCGGACCCGGCGCCCGAGCGCCCCGCGCCCACCCCGCCGCCCCCGGCCCGCTCCGCCGCCCCCGGCCAGCCCGCCCGCTCCGGCTCCTCCAACCGCGTCCGCGCCCGCCTCGCCCGCCTGGGCGTGCAGCGCTCCAACCCGTACAACCCGGTCCTGGAGCCGCTGCTGCGGATCGTGCGCAGCAACGACCCGAAGATCGAGACGTCCACGCTGCGCCAGATCGAGAAGGCGTACCAGGTCGCCGAGCGCTGGCACCGGGGCCAGAAGCGCAAGAGCGGCGACCCGTACATCACCCACCCCCTCGCGGTGACCACGATCCTCGCCGAGCTGGGTATGGATCCGGCCACGCTGATGGCGGGCCTGCTGCACGACACCGTCGAGGACACCGAGTACGGCCTCGACCAGCTCCGCCGAGACTTCGGGGACTCCGTCGCCCTCCTCGTCGACGGCGTCACCAAGCTGGACAAGGTCAAGTTCGGCGAGGCCGCGCAGGCCGAGACCGTGCGCAAGATGGTCGTCGCCATGGCCAAGGACCCCCGCGTCCTGGTCATCAAGCTCGCAGACCGCCTGCACAACATGCGCACCATGCGCTACCTCAAGCGCGAGAAGCAGGAGAAGAAGGCGCGCGAGACCCTGGAGATCTACGCGCCGCTCGCCCACCGCCTGGGCATGAACACCATCAAGTGGGAGCTGGAGGACCTCGCCTTCGCGATCCTCTACCCCAAGATGTACGACGAGATCGTCCGTCTCGTCGCCGAGCGGGCCCCCAAGCGCGACGAGTACCTCGCCATAGTGACCGACGAGGTGCAGCAGGACCTGCGCGCGGCCCGGATCAAGGCGACCGTCACCGGCCGCCCCAAGCACTACTACAGCGTCTACCAGAAGATGATCGTCCGCGGCCGTGACTTCGCGGAGATCTACGACCTGGTCGGCATCCGCGTCCTGGTGGACACCGTCCGTGACTGCTACGCGGCCCTGGGCACCGTCCACGCCCGCTGGAACCCGGTTCCGGGGCGGTTCAAGGACTACATCGCGATGCCCAAGTTCAACATGTACCAGTCGCTGCACACGACGGTCATCGGACCCAACGGCAAGCCCGTCGAACTCCAGATCCGCACGTTCGACATGCACCGCCGCGCCGAGTACGGCATCGCCGCGCACTGGAAGTACAAGCAGGAGGCCGTCGCCGGCGCCTCCAAGGTGCGCACCGACGCGCCCCGGACCTCCGGCAAGGACGACCACCTCAACGACATGGCGTGGCTGCGCCAGCTGCTCGACTGGCAGAAGGAGACCGAGGACCCCGGCGAGTTCCTGGAGTCCCTGCGCTTCGACCTGTCCCGCAACGAGGTCTTCGTCTTCACCCCGAAGGGCGACGTCATAGCGTTGCCGGCCAGCGCCACCCCCGTCGACTTCGCGTACGCGGTCCACACCGAGGTCGGCCACCGCACCATAGGCGCCCGCGTCAACGGCCGCCTGGTCCCGCTGGAATCCACCCTCGACAACGGCGACCTGGTGGAGGTCTTCACCTCCAAGGCGGCCGGCGCGGGCCCCTCCCGCGACTGGCTCGGCTTCGTGAAGTCGCCGCGCGCCCGCAACAAGATCCGTGCCTGGTTCTCCAAGGAGCGCCGCGACGAGGCCATCGAGCAGGGCAAGGACGCCATCGTCCGCGCCATGCGCAAGCAGAACCTGCCGATCCAGCGCATCCTCACCGGCGACTCCCTGGTCACCCTGGCGCACGAGATGCGCTACCCGGACATCTCCGCGCTGTACGCCGCCATAGGCGAGGGCCATGTCTCCGCGCAGAGCGTGGTGCAGAAGCTCGTCCAGGCCCTCGGCGGCGAGGAGGCGGCCACCGAGGAGATCGACGAGTCGGTACCGCCCACCCGCAGTCGCCGCAAGCGGCGCGGCAGCAACGACCCCGGTGTCGTCGTCAAGGGCGTCGACGACGTCTGGGTCAAGCTCGCCCGCTGCTGCACCCCCGTCCCCGGCGACCCCATCATCGGCTTCGTCACCCGCGGCAGCGGCGTCTCGGTCCACCGCAGCGACTGCGTCAACGTCGAGTCGCTGTCCCGTGAACCCGAGCGCATCCTCGACGTCGAGTGGGCACCCACCCAGTCCTCGGTGTTCCTCGTCGCCATACAGGTCGAGGCCCTGGACCGCTCCCGGCTGCTGTCGGACGTCACCCGCGTCCTGTCCGACCAGCACGTCAACATCCTCTCGGCGGCCGTCCAGACCTCCCGCGACCGCGTCGCCACCTCCCGCTTCACCTTCGAGATGGGCGACCCGAAGCACCTGGGCCACGTCCTGAAGGCCGTCAGGGGAGTGGAGGGCGTCTACGACGTGTACCGGGTGACCTCGGCGCGCAGGCCCGGCTGACCGGACGTGCCGCCCCCGCAGACAGCGGACGACGAGTGAGGGGCTCCCGTACGAACCGTACGGGAGCCCCTCACTCGTCGTGGAGCACGCGGCGTCAGCCGCCGAACTCCTGCAGACCCTTCAGTGCCTGGTCCAGCAGCGCCTGGCGGCCCTCCAGCTCACGCTCGAGCTTGTCGGCCTTGGCGTTGTTGCCCTGGGCGCGGGCCTGCTCGATCTGACCCTTCAGCTTGTCCACGGCGGCCTGCAGCTGGCCCGTGAGACCGGCCGCGCGGGCGCGGGCCTCCGGGTTCGTCCGGCGCCACTCGGCCTCCTCGGCCTCCTGGATGGCCCGCTCGACCGCGTGCATCCGGCCCTCGACCCTCGGACGGGCGTCGCGCGGCACGTGGCCGATGGCCTCCCACCGCTCGTTGAGGGAGCGGAAGGCCGCGCGGGCCGCCTTCAGGTCCGTCACGGGCAGGATCTTCTCCGCCTCGCCGGCCAGCTCCTCCTTGAGCTTGAGGTTCTCGGCCTGCTCGGCGTCCCGCTCGGCGAACACCGAGCTGCGGGCGGCGAAGAAGACGTCCTGCGCGCCGCGGAAGCGGTTCCACAGGTCGTCCTCGTGCTCGCGCTGGGCGCGGCCCGCCGCCTTCCAGTCGGCCATCAGCTCGCGGTAGCGCGCGGCCGTGGGACCCCAGTCCGTCGAGTTCGACAGTGCCTCGGCCTCGGCGACCAGCCTCTCCTTCGTCCTGCGGGCCTCCTCGCGCTGCGCGTCGAGCTGCGCGAAGTGGGCCTTGCGACGCTTGGAGAACGCCGAGCGGGCGTGCGAGAAGCGGTGCCACAGCTCGTCGTCGGACTTCCGGTCGAGCCGCGGCAGGCCCTTCCAGGTGTCCACCAGAGCCCGCAGCCGCTCACCGGCCGCCCGCCACTGGTCCGACTGCGCCAGCTCCTCCGCCTCGGTGACCAGTGCCTCCTTGGCGTGCCGGGCCTCGTCGGACTGCTTCGCCCGCTGCTGCTTGCGCTCCTCACGGCGCGCCTCGACCGCCTCGACGAGCTTGTCCAGCCGCACCTTGAGCGCGTCCAGGTCACCGACCGCGTGATGCGCGTCCACCTGCTCGCGAATGTGGTCGATCGCGGCCTGGGCGTCCTTCGCCGACAGGTCGGTGGTCTTCACCCGCTTCTCGAGGAGGCCGATTTCGACGACCAGGCCCTCGTACTTGCGCTCGAAGTAGGCCAGCGCCTCCTCGGGGGAGCCGGCCTGCCAGGAACCGACGACCTGCTCGCCGTCGGCCGTACGCACGTACACGGTCCCCGTCTCGTCGACGCGGCCCCACGGGTCGCTGCTCACAGCGCCTCCTCCACATGATGCCTGCGAGGGGCCTGAAGCTCCCCCGGGCATCGTCCACAGTTTCGTCACCGCCAACATAGGCGACCGGCGGGTTGCCTGTCCGCATCCCGCGCGACCGAAATTTCGCTGGTGGCGGTCAGGACTTCTTGACAGTCGCCTTGTTGATCACCACGGTCGCATTGGGCGTCCCGTCACCCATGCCCGTGTTCTCACCCGCGTCGGCGATCTTCTTCAGGACCTTCATACCGCCCTCGGAGACCGTGCCGAACGGGGTGTAGTTGGCCGGCAGCGGACTGTCCTGGAACACCAGGAAGAACTGACTGCCGCCGCTGTTCTTGCCCTCACCGGTCTGCGCGTTGAACTGGTTCGCCATCGCGACCGTGCCCGCCGGGTAGACATCGCCCTTCAGGCGCGAGTCCTTCAGGTTCTCGTCCGGGATCGTGTAGCCGGGACCGCCCATGCCCGTGCCCTTCGGGTCACCGCACTGGAGCACGTAGATGCCCTGCGTGGTGAGACGGTGGCACTTGGTGTGGTCCAGGTACCCCTTGTTCACCAGGAAGTCGAACGAGTTGACGGTGTGCGGTGCCTTCGCCGCGTCCATCGTTATCCCGATGTCACCGCAGGTCGTCTGCAGGTCCATCGTGTACTTCGCCGTCTTGTCGATGGTGATCGCGGGCTCCTTCTTGAAGGTGAGGTCCTTCACCTTGCCCGCGGCCGGCTTCTCGCACGGATCCGGCGCCTTGCTGGGCGACGCGCTCGGCGACACCTCCGCGCTCGCGTTGTCCTTCTTGTCGTCGCCCTTGAGGACGTCGGTCGTGTACAGCGCCACACTGCCCACCAGGATCACGCCGAGGACCGAGGCGATCACGGCGTTGCGGACATGTGCCTTGCGCCGTGCCTGGGTGCGTCGCTGCTGCTGCCGCAAGAACTTCTCCCGGGCGAGCTGACGCCGCCGCTGCTCCTGGCTGACCACCGGGTTCTCTCCCTATGCGTCTCGTACGTCGACGGGTGCGTCGCGCGTCTCGTGAGCCGACTGATTGTGTGTGACCCGTACCGTATATGGGTTCGCTGAGGAAACGGCAGCGCCGGTAGGCTCTGGTCCACAGCAACCCACCCCTCGTACGACACAAGAAGGACGATCGTGCTCATTGCCGGGTTCCCCGCCGGGGCCTGGGGGACCAACTGTTATCTGGTCGCCCCCGCCGCCGGTGAGGAGTGCGTGATCATCGACCCGGGCCACCAGGCCACCCAGGGAGTCGAGGAGACGCTGAGGAAGCATCGGCTCAAGCCCGTCGCCGTCGTCCTCACCCACGGCCACCTCGACCATGTGGCCTCGGTCGTCCCGGTGTGCGGCGCGCACGACGTACCGGCCTGGATCCACCCCGAGGACCGGTACATGATGAGCGACCCCGAGAAGGCGCTGGGCCGCTCGATCGGCATGCCGCTCCTGGGCGAGCTGACCATCGGCGAGCCCGACGACGTCAGGGAGCTGACCGACGGCTCGAAGCTGGAGCTGGCGGGTCTGGAGCTGTCCGTCGCGCACGCTCCCGGCCATACCAAGGGGTCGGTGACCTTCCGGATGCCCGAGACCACGGAGATCCCCTCCGTGTTCTTCTCCGGGGATCTGCTCTTCGCCGGCTCCATCGGACGCACCGACCTGCCCGGCGGTGACATGGCCGAGATGCTCGACTCGCTGGCCCGTGTGTGCCTGCCGCTCGACGACTCGACCGTGGTGCTGTCCGGCCACGGCCCCCAGACGACCATCGGCCAGGAGCGCGCCACCAACCCGTATCTGCGGCAGGTGGCGTCCGGCGGCCAGGGAGCGGGTCCGACGACCCCTCCCCGACGAGGAATGTGACGAGACCTTCCGTGAGTACCTTCCAGGCCCCCAAGGGCACGTACGACCTGCTGCCCCCGGACAGCGCCAAGTACCTTGCCGTCCGCGAGGCCATCGCCGCGCCGCTGCGTAACTCCGGCTACGGCTACATCGAGACGCCCGGCTTCGAGAGCGTCGAGCTGTTCGCGCGCGGTGTGGGTGAGTCCACCGACATCGTGACCAAGGAGATGTACGCCTTCGAGACCAAGGGCGGCACCAGGCTCGCCCTGCGCCCGGAGGGAACCGCCTCCGTGCTGCGCGCGGCCCTGGAGGCCAACCTGCACAAGGCGGGCAACCTTCCGGTCAAGCTCTGGTACTCGGGCTCGTACTACCGCTACGAACGCCCCCAGAAGGGCCGCTACCGCCACTTCTCCCAGGTCGGTGCCGAGGCCATCGGGGCCGAGGACCCCGCGCTGGACGCCGAGTTGATCATCCTGGCCGACCAGGCGTACCGCTCGCTGGGCCTCCAGAACTTCCGCATCCTGCTGAACAGCCTGGGCGACAAGGAGTGCCGTCCCGTCTACCGGGCCGCCCTGCAGGAGTTCCTGAGCGGCCTGGACCTCGACGAGGACACCCTGCGTCGCGCGGAGATCAACCCGCTCCGCGTGCTCGACGACAAGCGCGAGTCGGTCCAGAAGCAGCTCGGTGACGCCCCGCTGCTGCGCGACTACCTGTGCGACGGCTGCAAGGCGTACCACGAGGAGGTGCGCGAGCTGATCACGGCGGCGGGCGTCTCCTTCGAGGACGACCCCAAGCTGGTCCGCGGCCTCGACTACTACACGCGCACGACCTTCGAGTTCGTCCACGACGGCCTGGGCTCCCAGTCCGCGGTGGGCGGCGGTGGCCGCTACGACGGTCTGTCCGAGATGATCGGCGGCCCCGCGCTGCCGTCCGTCGGCTGGGCCCTCGGCGTCGACCGCACCGTCCTCGCCCTGGAAGCGGAGGGCGTCGAGCTCGAACTGCCCGCCTCCACCAGCGTGTTCGCCGTCCCGCTCGGCGAGGAGGCCCGCCGGGTCCTGTTCGCCAAGATCACCGAGTTGCGCAAGGTGGGCATCGCGGCCGACTTCGCGTACGGCGGGAAGGGCCTCAAGGGCGCGATGAAGAACGCCAACCGCAGCGGCGCCCGCTACGCGATCGTCGCTGGGGAGCGCGACCTCGCCGAGTGCGTCGTCCAGCTCAAGGACATGGAGTCCGGCGAGCAGGTGGCGATCGGCGTGAACGAGGTCGTGGCCGAACTGGAAGCCCGCCTGGGCTGAGTCAAGCCGATGCCGCCCCCGTCGCCCGATCCGGGCTACGGGGGCGACATTTACGTCCAGCGAACGGTGGACGCGCGAGGGTGTACGGCACAATGACCGTGCCCCAGAGGCCCCTTCGACGCTACGGAAGCGACGTGATGAGCAAGACGACAGTCAGGGACGTCTCCACCGAGCCCGACCACCACGACGCCCCGCGCACGGTGGGTGCCGGCCGTGCCTTCGCGGTGATGCTGGTGCTCACCGGCGCGGCCGGACTGCTCGCCGCGTGGGTCATCACGATCGACAAGTTCAAGATCCTCGAAGCCAAGGTCGCGGGCGAGACGTTCACCCCCGGCTGCAGCCTCAACCCGATCGTCTCCTGCGGCAGCGTCATGGAGAGCAAGCAGGCCTCCGTCTTCGGCTTCCCCAACCCGATGCTCGGCCTCGTCGCCTACGGCATCGTCATCTGCGTCGGCATGAGCCTGCTCGCGCGCGCCCGCTTCCCCCGCTGGTACTGGCTGACCCTCAACGCCGGCACCCTCTTCGGCGTCGTCTTCTGCACCTGGCTGCAGTTCCAGTCCCTGTACCGGATCAACGCGCTGTGCCTGTGGTGCTCGCTGGCCTGGGTCGCGACGATCACCATGTTCTGGTACGTGACCTCGTTCAACGTCCGCCACGACTTCCTGCCCGCCCCCGGCCCGCTGAAGCGGTTCCTCGGCGAGTTCACCTGGGTCCTGCCCGTCACCCACGTGGGCATCATCGGGATGCTGATCCTCACCCGCTGGGGCGCCAACCTCTGGGCCTGACCCGGTCGCGGCGGGCGGTGTCGTACCTCTGACGTAGGCTCCGGAAGTGTGGAGCCCGATCTGTTCACCGCCGCCGCAGAAGAACGCCAGGAGAAGGACCCGGCCGCCAGCCCCCTGGCCGTGCGGATGCGTCCGCGCACCCTTGACGAGGTCCTGGGCCAGCAGCATCTGCTGAAGCCGGGCTCACCCCTGCGCAGACTGGTCGGCGAGTCCGGCGGCGGCCCCGCCGGACCCTCCTCGGTGATCCTCTGGGGCCCGCCCGGCACGGGCAAGACGACCCTCGCCTACGTCGTCTCCAAGGCCACCAACAAGCGTTTCGTGGAGCTCTCCGCGATCACCGCCGGCGTCAAGGAGGTCCGCGCGGTCATCGACGGCGCCCGCCGCGCCACCGGCGGCTTCGGCAAGGAGACCGTCCTCTTCCTCGACGAGATCCACCGCTTCAGCAAGGCCCAGCAGGACTCCCTGCTGCCCGCAGTCGAGAACCGCTGGGTCACCCTGATCGCGGCGACCACCGAGAACCCGTACTTCTCGGTGATCTCCCCCCTGCTGTCCCGCTCCCTGCTCCTCACCCTCGAACCCCTCACCGACGACGACGTGCGCGGCCTCCTCCGGCGCGCCCTCACCGACGAACGCGGCCTCAAGGGCGCCGTCACCCTCCCCGAGGACACCGAGACGCACCTCCTGCGGATCGCCGGCGGCGACGCCCGGCGCGCGCTGACCGCCCTGGAGGCCGCGGCCGGCGCCGCCCTCGACAAGGGGGAGGAGGCGATCGGTCTGACGACCCTGGAGGAGACCGTCGACCGGGCCGCCGTGAAGTACGACCGCGACGGCGACCAGCACTACGACGTGGCCAGCGCCCTCATCAAGTCCATCCGCGGCTCCGACGTCGACGCCGCGCTGCACTACCTGGCCCGCATGATCGAGGCCGGCGAGGACCCCCGGTTCATCGCCCGCCGCCTGATGATCTCCGCCAGCGAGGACATCGGCCTCGCCGACCCGAACGCCCTGCCCATAGCCGTCGCCGCCGCGCAGGCCGTCGCCATGATCGGCTTCCCGGAGGCTGCGCTCACCCTCAGCCACGCCACCATCGCCCTGGCCCTCGCCCCCAAGTCGAACGCCGCGACCACCGCGATCGGTGCCGCCCTGGAGGACGTGCGCAAGGGACTGGCCGGACCGGTGCCGCAGCACCTGCGGGACGGCCACTACAAGGGCGCGGCCAAGCTCGGCCACGCCCAGGGGTACGTGTACCCGCACGACCTGCCCGAGGGGATCGCCGCCCAGCAGTACGCGCCGGACGCCCTGAAGGACCGCGCGTACTACACCCCGACCCGCCACGGGGCCGAGGCCCGGTACGCGGACGCCGTCGAGTGGACCAGGAAGCACCTCGGTCGGAAGCAGTCCTGAACCCCCTGTAGACTTCCCCACAGTGCTGCGTCCCGTGTCCGGCTCCGGTCGGCGCCTCAGGCGGGACATCCAGCCGGATCCATCGGATCCAGGAGCGTCGCGCACCGTCGTAGGTGTCGCGGGCCGCCCACCACCACCCGGATTCCCGGGACCGGTCGGTGGGCCGTTCGTGTGCTGCACGTATGTGCCCAGACCAGGGAGCGGCTGCCCGGCACGTCCCTCGCGGACCTGACGGGAATCCCCGGCTGCGGATGCGACCTCCCGTAACCCTGAGGCAGCCGAACACAGGAAAAGGAAGAACAGTGGCGAACCAGTCCCGCCCCAAGGTCAAGAAGTCGCGTGCCCTCGGCATCGCGCTGACCCCGAAGGCCGTCAAGTACTTCGAGGCCCGTCCCTACCCGCCGGGTGAGCACGGCCGCGGCCGCAAGCAGAACTCGGACTACAAGGTCCGTCTGCTGGAGAAGCAGCGTCTGCGCGCGCAGTACGACGTGTCCGAGCGTCAGCTCGTCCGCGCCTACGAGCGTGCCTCCAAGGTCCAGGGCAAGACCGGTGAGGCTCTGATCATCGAGCTCGAGCGCCGTCTCGACGCGCTGGTCCTCCGTTCGGGCATCGCCCGCACGATCTACCAGGCCCGCCAGATGGTCGTCCACGGCCACATCGAGGTCAACGGCCAGAAGGTCGACAAGCCGTCCTTCCGCGTCAAGCCGGACGACGTCGTCATGGTCCGTGAGCGCAGCCGTCAGAAGCCGCTGTTCGAGATCGCCCGCGAGGGTGGCTTCGCCGCGGACGGCGAGACCCCGCGCTACCTCCAGGTGAACCTCAAGGCCCTGGCGTTCCGCCTGGACCGCGAGCCCAACCGCAAGGAAGTCCCGGTCATCTGCGACGAGCAGCTCGTCGTCGAGTACTACGCCCGCTGATCCTCCGACGGACGCAGTACGCACCACGCGTCAGCCCGTCGTCCCCCCGCCTCTTCCGGCGGGCGGGACGGCGGGCTCTCGCCTTCTGCGGTGGGCGTTAATGCGGTTCGGAGTGACCGCCCCGGCGCGATAGGCTCGGGACACGACTTCTCGATGTTCAGGCATGTCTCAGGGAGCGGGTGGCACACAGTGTCCGGTGGAGAGGTGGCCGGGATCCTGGTGGCCGTCTTCTGGGCGATCCTGGTCTCCTTCCTCGCCGTCGCGCTGGCGAGGCTGGCCCAGACGCTCAAGGCGACCACCAAGCTCGTCGCGGACGTGACCGACCAGGCCGTCCCCCTCCTCGCCGACGCCTCCACCGCCGTCCGCTCCGCGCAGACCCAGATCGACCGGGTCGACGCCATCGCGTCCGACGTCCAGGAGGTCACGTCGAACGCCTCGGCGCTCTCCACGACCGTCGCCTCCACCTTCGGCGGCCCGCTCGTCAAGGTCGCCGCCTTCGGCTACGGCGTGCGCCGGGCCCTCGGCGGGCGCCGCGAGGGCGAGGCCCCCGCGGAGCAGCGGCGTACGGTGATCGTGGGCCGTACGGTCCCCGGAGCCCGTCGGAGCAGGCGCAGCACCCGTGGAAAGAAGGACTGACCGAGCGATGTTCCGCCGTACGTTCTGGTTCACCACAGGTGTCGCCGCCGGAGTGTGGGCCACCACCAAGGTCAACCGCAAGCTGAAGCAGCTCACGCCCGAACACCTCGCCACCCAGGCGGCGAACAGGGCGATCGAGGCGGGCCACAGGCTCAAGGACCGGGCGGTCGGCTTCGCGCTCGACGTCCGCGACAACATGGCCCAGCGGGAGGCCGAACTGGGCGAGGCCCTCGGCATCGAGGCCAACCCCGACCGGCTCCCCGAGCTGCCGGCGCCCCGGCGGGTGGCCGCCATCGAGAACAGCAACACCCCGAAGTACAGCAGGAATTCGAGGTACGTCGACAGCTCGTCGTACCCGTACAACCGGAATGAGGACCACTGATGGAGTCGGCCGAGATTCGTCGCCGCTGGTTGAGCTTCTTCGAGGAGCGCGGTCACACCGTTGTCCCTTCGGCGTCGCTCATCGCGGACGACCCGACTCTGCTCCTGGTCAACGCGGGTATGGTCCCCTTCAAGCCGTACTTCCTCGGTGAGGTCAAGCCCTCCTTCGCCCGCGCCACCAGCGTGCAGAAGTGCGTCCGCACGCCGGACATCGAAGAGGTCGGCAAGACCACCCGGCACGGCACGTTCTTCCAGATGTGCGGCAACTTCTCCTTCGGCGACTACTTCAAGGAAGGGGCCATCAAGCACGCCTGGGAGCTGCTCACCAGCCCCCAGGACAAGGGCGGTTACGGCCTGGAGCCGGAGAAGCTCTGGATCACCGTCTACAAGGACGACGACGAGGCCGAGCGCATCTGGCACGAGCAGATCGGCGTGCCGAAGGAGCGCATCCAGCGCCTCGGCATGAAGGACAACTACTGGTCCATGGGCGTCCCCGGCCCGTGCGGCCCGTGCTCCGAGATCAACTACGACCGTGGCCCCGAGTTCGGCGTCGAGGGCGGTCCGGCCGTCAACGACGAGCGGTACGTGGAGATCTGGAACCTGGTCTTCATGCAGTACGAGCGCGGCGAGGGCACCTCGAAGGAGGACTTCGAGATCCTCGGCGAGCTGCCCAGCAAGAACATCGACACGGGCCTCGGCCTGGAGCGCCTCGCCATGATTCTGCAGGGCGTGCGGAACATGTACGAGATCGACACCTCCATGGCGGTCATCGACAAGGCCACCGAGCTGACCGGCGTCCGCTACGGCGACGCCGAGGACTCCGACGTCTCCCTGCGCGTGGTCACCGACCACATCCGCACCGCCGTGATGCTCATCGGCGACGGCGTCACCCCCGGCAACGAGGGCCGTGGCTACGTCTTGCGCCGCATCATGCGCCGCGCCATCCGCAACATGCGTCTCCTCGGCGCCACCGGCCCCGTCGTCCACGATCTCATCGACGTCGTCATCGGCATGATGGGCCAGCAGTACCCCGAGCTGATCACCGACCGCGAGCGCATCGAGAAGGTCGCCCTCGCCGAGGAGGCCGCCTTCCTCAAGACGCTGAAGGCCGGCACCAACATCCTCGACACCGCCGTCACCGAGACCAAGGCCGGCGGCGGCAAGGTCCTCGCCGGTGACAAGGCGTTCCTGCTCCACGACACCTGGGGCTTCCCGATCGACCTCACCCTGGAGATGGCCGCCGAGCAGGGCCTGTCCGTGGACGAGGACGGCTTCCGCCGCCTGATGAAGGAGCAGCGGGAGCGCGCCAAGGCCGACGCCAAGGCCAAGAAGACCGGCCACGCCGACCTCGGCGCCTACCGCGAGATCGCCGACGACTCCGGCGAGACCGACTTCATCGGCTACGACAGCACCGAGGGCGAGTCGACGATCGTCGGCATCCTCGTCGACGGTGTCTCCTCGCCCGCCGCCACCGAGGGCGACGAGGTCGAGATCGTCCTCGACCGCACCCCCTTCTACGCCGAGGGCGGCGGCCAGATCGGCGACACCGGCCGGATCAGGATCGACTCCGGTGCCGTCGTCGAGGTCCGCGACTGCCAGAAGCCGGTGCCGGGCGTCTACGTCCACAAGGGCGTCGTCCAGGTCGGCGAGGTGACCGTCGGGGCCAAGGCCCACGCCTCGATCGACGCCCGCCGCCGTACGGCCATCGCCCGCGCCCACTCCGCGACCCACCTCACCCACCAGGCCCTGCGCGACGCCCTCGGTCCGACGGCCGCCCAGGCCGGTTCCGAGAACCAGCCCGGCCGTTTCCGCTTCGACTTCGGTTCCCCGTCCGCCGTGCCGACGGCCGTGATGACCGACGTCGAGCAGAAGATCAACGAGGTGCTGGCCCGCGATCTCGACGTGCGCGCCGAGGTCATGGGCATCGACGAGGCCAGGAAGCAGGGCGCCATCGCCGAGTTCGGCGAGAAGTACGGCGAGCGCGTGCGTGTCGTCACCATCGGCGACTTCTCCAAGGAGCTGTGCGGCGGCACGCACGTCCACAACACCGCCCAGCTGGGCCTGGTCAAGCTCCTCGGCGAGTCCTCGATCGGTTCCGGTGTGCGCCGTATCGAGGCCCTCGTGGGCGTCGACGCCTACAACTTCCTCGCCCGTGAGCACACGGTCGTCGCCCAGCTCCAGGAGCTGATCAAGGGCCGTCCGGAGGAGCTCCCGGAGAAGGTCTCCGCCATGCTCGGCAAGCTGAAGGACGCCGAGAAGGAGATCGAGAAGTTCCGCGCGGAGAAGGTGCTGCAGGCCGCCGCCGGTCTCGCCGAGTCCGCCAAGGACGTGCGCGGCGTCGCGCTGGTGACCGGCCAGGTCCCGGACGGCACGACCGCCGACGACCTGCGCAAGCTGGTGCTCGACGTGCGTGGCCGCATCCAGGGCGGCCGGGCCGCGGTGGTCGCCCTGTTCACCACGGCGAACGGCAAGCCGCTGACGGTCATCGCCACCAACGAGGCCGCCCGCGAGCGCGGTCTGAAGGCCGGCGACCTGGTCCGCACGGCCGCCAAGACCCTCGGTGGCGGTGGCGGCGGCAAGCCGGACGTCGCCCAGGGCGGCGGCCAGAACCCGGCCGCCATCGGTGACGCCGTGGACGCGGTCGAGCGCCTGGTCGCCGAGACGGCCACGTGAGCACCACGGATCACACGAGCGAAGGCGACGGTCCGGCCCTGCGCCGCGGCCGTCGCCTCGCGATCGACGTCGGGGACGCCCGTATCGGGGTCGCCTCCTGCGACCCCGACGGGATCCTCGCCACCCCGGTCGAGACGGTTCCCGGACGTGATGTCCCGGCGGCTCAGCGGCGATTGAGACAACTGGTCGACGAATACGTACCTATCGAGGTAATCGTCGGGTTGCCACGCTCTCTGAAAGGTGGAGAGGGTCCGGCGGCCGTCAAGGTACGGGGTTTCGCCCAGGAGTTGGCCCGCATGATCGCGCCCGTTCCGGTCAGACTCGTCGACGAGAGGATGACCACGGTGACGGCCGGCCAGGGCCTGCGCGCTTCGGGGGTCAAGGCGAAGAAGGGCAGGTCGGTCATCGACCAGGTAGCAGCGGTGATCATCCTGCAACAAGCGCTGGAATCGGAACGGGTGTCAGGTAAAGCTCCTGGCGAAGGCGTCGAACTGGCCCACTGATCGCGATACGGTAACGTTCCGCGCGATGCGGGTGGCCTTCGAACAGCCTCCGCACAGAAAGAGGCGGGGACGAAAGCCGAGCCACAAGCCCCGCGTGACCGCCGCCTCGCGGCTCTAGGGGATCGATGACTGAGTATGGCCGGGGCCCGGGCTCCGAACCGTGGCATCCGGACGACCCGTTGTACGGGGACGGCGGATGGGACGGGCAGCAGGCCCAGGTGGGCCGGCACACCCCCTACGGCGGCCAGCCGCAGCAGCACTACCCCGAGCAGCAGCAGTACCAGCAGTACACCGACGCCAACGGCAACGGCGGTTGGGGCCACGGCCAGCAGGACGCCTACGCCCAGCAGCAGTACCAGCAGGAGTACGGCGACCCGGGGCAGCAGCAGTACGCCGGACAGCACCAGCAGCAGTACCCCGGCCACGACCAGCGGCACTACGGCCAGGCCGACGACGGCTGGGCGAACGGCTCGCACCAGCACGCGCAGGGCGCCTACACCCCCGACCCCTCCGATCCGTACGGGCAGCAGCAGGCGGCGGCCTACGCCGGCGGGCAGCAGGACTTCTACGGCACGCCCGACGCGTATCCACCGCCGGAGCCGCCGTCGCGGCGCGCGGCGGAACCCGCACCCGCCGCGGCGCCACCGGCTTCGCCCGAGCCCGAGCGAGAGGAGCGGCAGACCGCCGAGCACACCGACTGGGACCCCGGACCGGACCAGGGCGAACTCGCGTTCTTCGCGGGTGGCGACGACGACGAGCACGACGAAGCCGAGGGGCGCGGCAGCCGGAGCGAGCGGAAGGGCCGTGGAGGGAAGCCGGGGAAGCCGGGCAAGGGCGCCAAGAAACGCCGCAGCGGCCTCGCCTGCCTGGTGGTCGTCGTGGTCTTCGGCGGTGGTTTCGCGGGCGTCAGCTACTTCGGTTACCAGTTCTACCAAAGCCGATTCGGCGAGGCTCCCGACTATGAGGGATCCGGTACGAACGAGACGGTCACGATCACGGTCGGCAAGGGCGAATTCGGCTCGGTGATCGGGCAGAAACTGAAGGATGCGGGCGTCGTCGCGAGCGTGGACGCCTTTACTGCCGCTCTGGCGGAGGATCCCTCGAAACCCCAGATCCAGGTGGGTGTGTACCTCCTCAAGAAGGAGATGTCCGCCAAGAGTGCCCTCGACTTGATGCTCGATCCCAAGAGCCAGAACAACTTCACCGTCGTCGAGGGCGACAGGAACGTCGTCGTCTACGCCAAGATCGACGCGGAGTTGGGCCTCAAGAAGGGCACGACCAGGAACGTCGCGGAGAAGGAATGGTCGAAGCTCGGTCTCCCCGACTGGGCGAACGACAACGAGGACATCAAAGATCCGCTGGAAGGATTCCTCTACCCCTCCACCTATCCGGTCTCCAAGGACATGAAGCCCAAGGACGTCCTGAAGGAGATGGTCGACCTCGCGAAGGTGAAGTACGAGCAGTTCGACATCGAGGGCAAGGCGGCGGACCTCAAGCTGGAGAATCCGCTCCAGGTGGTCACGGTCGCTAGTCTCGTGCAGGCTGAAGGAAACAACAAGAAGGACTTCCGGAAGATCGCCCGGGTCGTCTACAACCGCCTTGAGCCGACCAATCAGGAGACCTTCGGCCTGCTCGACTTCGACTCGACGGTGAACTACCTGCGCGGTGAGTCCAAGCTGGCGACGGGCTCGGTCGACTCCCTGCGCCGGATCGACGACCCGTACAACACCTACAAGATCAAGGGTCTGCCGCCCGGGCCCATCGGCAATCCCGGTGACGAGGCGATCGAGGGGGCCCTCGACCCCGCCAAGGGCGACTGGTACTACTTCGTCTCCTTGAAGAAGGAGACGCTGTTCGCCGAGACGAACGAAGAGCAGAACCGCAATCGCGAGAAGTACCTCAAGGAACTGAACGAGCAATGAGCCGCACCATCGGGAAGAACCGCGCCGCCGTTCTCGGTTCGCCCATCGCCCACTCGCTCTCTCCCGTGCTGCACCGTGCCGCCTACGCCGAACTCGGCCTCACCGACTGGACGTACGACCGCTTCGAGGTCGACGAGGAGGCGCTGCCCGCGTTCGTCGAGAAGCTCGGGCCTGAGTGGGCGGGGCTGTCGCTGACGATGCCGCTCAAGCGTGCCGTCATGCCGCTGCTGGACGAGATCAGCGACACGGCGATGTCGGTGGAGGCGGTCAACACGCTGGTGTTCGGCGAGGACGGGCGCCGGACCGGTGACAACACCGACATCCCCGGCATGGTCGCGGCCCTGCGGGAACGCGGTATCGAGCAGGTCGAGTCCGCCGCGATCCTCGGTGCCGGGGCCACCGCGTCGTCCGCGCTGGCCGCGCTCGCGCGGATCTGCACCGGGCAGGTCGTCGCGTACGTGCGCAGCGACGCCCGTGCCGCCGAGATGCGGCAGTGGGGCGAGCGGCTGGACGTCGAGGTCCGCACGGCGGACTGGGCGGACGCCGAGCGGGCGCTGAGCGCCCCGCTGGTGATCGCCACGACGCCGGCCGGGGCCACGGACGCACTGTCCGGGGCCGTACCGGAGCGGCCGGCGACGTTGTTCGACGTGCTGTACCACCCCTGGCCCACGGAACTGGCGGCGCGCTGGTCGGCGTACGGCGGGTCCGTGGTCAGCGGGCTCGACCTGCTGGTCCACCAGGCGGTCCTGCAGGTCGAGCAGATGACCGGCTGTGAGGCGGCCCCGGTGGGCGCGATGCGGCGGGCGGGCGAGCGGGCCCTGGCCGAGCGGGGCTAGAAGACCGCTGAAGGAGCCTGCTCCGGCCGCCCGGCTCACCCCGGATTGCCCGCACATGCCCATCGCCGTCAACCAGGGCGAGCCGGCCGCATTTTCAAGATCCTCAGGACACTTCCAGTGGCCGCGGTGGCCCCGCGCGCGCCACGTGGGGGTCCGTCCGCAGGTGTGTGTCGATCCGGTGAAGGGCCTGTACTGAGGGGTAACCCGGCGCGATCATCGCGGGGCGGCCCGGCGACGACGGCGGGGCGCTGAACGGAGTCGTCATGTCACGTCACTCTCGGCGCAGGTTCCTCACCTATCTGGTGGCGGCGCCCACCCTCGCGGTCGCGACGAAGCTCGGGCTGGACGCCTATGCGCCCGGCAGCGCCGACGCGGCCATCCCGACGCCGCCCGCACCGGCGGACCTGGTGGACCTCGGCGACCTGCTGATCCTCGCCGGGGCGCCCACCGCGCACATGCTGGTGCTGCGCGTCGACGAGGAGGGGCTCGTCCACTTCCGGCTGCCGAGGGAAGAGGTGGGGCAGGGGCTCACCACGGCCATGGCGATGCTTGTCGCGGAGGAGTTGGACACACCGCTGGACCACGTCCGGGTGCGACTGGACGACGCGCGGCCCGAGTTGCTGTTCAACCAGCTCACCGGCAGCTCCAACTCCGTCCGCTCCCTGTACGACCCGGTGCGCCACACCGCGGCTGCCGCGCGCGCCAGGCTGGTTCGGGCCGCGGCGAGGCAATGGGGTCTGGACGCACAGGACCTGACGGTGCGTCGAGGCGTCGTGTCGGCGCCCGACGGCCGCACCGCCTCGTACGGCTCACTGTCCGCGGCCGCCGCCTCCCTCGACCTCGGCCCGCTCGTCGTGAGGCCCAAGAAGGCGTCCGAGCACACCCTGGTCGGCACCCCGACGTCACGGATCGACGCCCGCGACCTGGTCACCGGCCGGCAGGTCTACACCCTCGACCTGGACGTGCCCGGCGCCAAGCCGTGCATGGTGCGCCGCCCGCCGACGATCAACGGCACCGTGAAGTCGGTGAACAACGAGGCCGCCGTACGGGCCATGCCGGGTGTGCTCGACGTGGTGACCATCGACACGGGCGTGGCGGTCGTCGCGGAGACGTTCGGGCAGGCCCTCGATGCCAAGGAGGCCCTGGACGTCTCCTGGGGGCCCGGCACCGTCGACGGACTCTCCGACCGGGACATCCGCGCGAGACTGAAGGCGGCGACCCCCTCGCTCGACCTGCTCGGACCGCTGGTGAAGAAGGTGGAGGGCGAGTTCGACTTCGCCTTCGTCGGCCACGCCCCGCTGGAGACCAACTCGGCCGTGGCCGACGTACGGGCCGACCGGGCCGAGATCTGGTCGGGGCTCAAGTCGCCGATCGTCGCCCGGGCGGCCATCGCCGAGGCCGTCGGGCTGCCGGCCTCCAAGGTCACGGTGCACGTCGTGCAGGCGGGCGGCTCGTTCGGACGCCGGCTCTTCCACGACGCGGCACTGGAGGCCGCCGTGGTGTCGAAGAAGAGCGGACGGCCGATCCGGCTGATGTGGTCGCGGATCGACGACACGCGGCACGGACGCATGCGGCCCGCCACCCACCACCGGATCCGGGCCACCTACGCGGCCGGGCAGGTGCTCTCCTTCCAGCACCGGGTCGCGGCCGTCGAGACCGACTTCCGGCACGGACTCGGCGACGCCCTCACCGCCGCCGCGGCGAGCCTGCCCTCCGGGATCGGCAACGCGACCTTCGCCCAGACCCTGTTCCTGACCACCGTGAAGTCCCCGTACCACTTCGGGATCACCACCCAGACGCTCACCGAGGTCCCGATCAGGATGCACACCGGGTCCTGGCGCTCGGTGTACTCGGCCAACACCCGCGGGGCCGAGGAGATCATCGTCGACGAACTCGCGGCGCGGCTCGGCAAGGACCCGGTGACGTTCCGGCGGGAGTTCCTCAGGACCGCGCGGCAGCGCGCCGTGCTGGACAAGGTCGCCGAGGAGGGGCAGTGGGGGCGCGCCCTGCCCGACGGCTGGGCCCAGGGCGTCGGCTTCCACGACGAGTACAAGTCCTGCACGGCCTGCCTCGTCGAGATCGACGCCACCGACCCGAAGAAGCCCCGGGTGACCAGGGCGGTCATCGCGGCCGACGTCGGCCGCGTCGTCAACCCGCGCGGACTGGAGGCACAGCTCCTCGGCGGACTCACCGACGCCATCTCCACCACCCTGCGCGCCGGGCTCCACATCGACAAGGGGCTGCCGCTGGAAGGCAGCTACTCCCAGTTCCACTACGCGCGCCAGAAGGACTCCCCGCAGGACGTCCGCATCCACGTCATCGAGGGCGCGGACGAACCAGGCGGCGCAGGCGAGCTGGGTGTCCCGGCGGCCGTCGGCGCCGTCGCCAACGCCTACGCGCGCGCCACCGGCACCAGGCCGCGCAGCTTCCCCGTCACCTTCGACGTCGACTTCACGCCCTTCCCCCGCTGAGGCGCTGTCCCCGCCCCGCCCCGTACCCCCTGCTCAAGGAGCCCGCCCGTGCCCTCCCACACCTTCACCGTCAACGGTGAGACCGTCACCGTCGAAGCCCCCGACGACCTGCCCCTGCTGTGGGCGCTGCGCGATCTGCTCGGCATCCGCGGTCCGAAGTACGGCTGCGGCATCGACGTGTGCAAGGCCTGCACCAGTCACCTCGACGGCGAGGCGGTCCGGCCCTGCGTGGTCCCCGTGTCCGAGGCGGCCGGCCGCCGGGTCACCACCATCGAGGGACTCGCCGACGGCGAGAAGCTGCACCCCGTCCAGGAGGCATGGCTGGAGCAGGACGTCGCCCAGTGCGGCTACTGCCAGCCCGGCCAGATCATGGCCGCCGTCGCCCTGCTGAAGCGCACGAGCAACCCCACCGACGCCGACATCGACGAGATCGCGAACGTCTGCCGCTGCGGCACGTACTTCCGCATCCGCGAGGCGATCAAGAGCGCGGCGGCGAAGGCGGGCTGACGGACACGCCCGGCGCCGGCGCGTCCGCCTGATGGACCTGCGACCGGATCGGGCGCCCGGACGTGGGAGGATCGGAGGTGGCGGGCCGGGGCCGCGCACCCGGTAGCCGTCGCCGTACGCGAGGACGCGCGTACACGCAGGCAGGACGCAGTACCAGGGCGCGAGCACTGAGGAGCACCGTTGAGCAGGTTGCGCTGGCTGACCGCGGGGGAGTCCCACGGTCCCGCACTTGTGGCGACGCTGGAGGGCCTTCCCGCCGGCGTGCCGATCACCACGGAGATGGTGGCGGACCACCTGGCCCGCCGGCGCCTCGGTTATGGACGCGGTGCCCGGATGAAGTTCGAGCGCGACGAGATCACGTTCATCGGCGGTGTACGGCACGGACTGACCATGGGCTCGCCGGTGGCGATCATGGTCGGCAACACCGAGTGGCCCAAGTGGGAGCAGGTCATGTCGGCCGACCCGGTCGACCCCGAGGTCCTCGCCGGTCTCGCCCGCAACGCCCCGCTGACCCGCCCCCGCCCCGGCCACGCCGACCTCGCAGGCATGCAGAAGTACGGCTTCGACGAGGCCCGGCCGGTCCTGGAGCGCGCCTCCGCCCGGGAGACCGCCGCCCGCGTGGCGCTCGGCGCCGTGGCCCGGTCGTACCTCAAGGAGACGGCCGGCATCGAGATCGTCAGCCATGTCGTCGAGCTGGCCGCCGCGAAGGCCCCCTACGGCGTGTACCCGACCCCCGCCGACGTCGAGAAGCTGGACGCCGACCCGGTGCGTTGCCTCGACGCGGACGCCTCGAAGGCGATGGTCGCCGAGATCGACCAGGCCCACAAGGACGGCGACACGCTCGGCGGCGTCGTCGAGGTGCTCGCCTACGACGTGCCGGTGGGCCTCGGCTCGCACGTGCACTGGGACCGCCGTCTCGACGCCCGGCTCGCCGCCGCGCTGATGGGCATCCAGGCGATCAAGGGCGTCGAGGTCGGCGACGGCTTCGACCTGGCCCGGGTGCCTGGCTCCAAGGCGCACGACGAGATCCTCGCCACCGACCAGGGCATCAAGCGGGCCACGGGCCGCTCCGGCGGCACCGAGGGCGGCCTGTCCACGGGCGAGCTGCTGCGGGTGCGCGCCGCGATGAAGCCCATCGCGACCGTGCCGCGCGCGCTCCAGACCGTGGACGTCACCACCGGCGAGGCCGCGCAGGCCCACCACCAGCGCTCCGACGTGTGCGCGGTGCCGGCCGCCGGCATCGTCGCCGAGGCCATGGTCGCGCTGGTCCTGGCCGACGCGGTGGCCGAGAAGTTCGGCGGCGACAGCGTCACCGAGACCCGCCGCAACGTCCGCTCGTACCTCGACAACCTCGCGATCCGGTGAGCCGGGTGCCTCTGGTCGTCCTCGTCGGCCCCATGGGTGTCGGCAAGTCCACCGTCGGACAGCTGCTCGCGGAGCGGCTCGGCGTCGCCTACCGTGACACCGACGACGACATCGTGGCCGCGCAGGGCCGCACCATCGCCGAGATCTTCGTCGACGAGGGCGAGGCAGCCTTCCGCGCCCTCGAGAAGCAGGCCGTGCACACCGCGCTCGCCGACCACGACGGCGTCGTCGCCCTCGGGGGCGGCGCCATCCTCGACGCCGATACTCGCGCCCTGTTGGCCGGGCAGCGGGTCGTGTACCTCTCCATGGACGTCGAGGAGGCGGTCAAGCGCACTGGCCTCAACGCCGCCCGCCCCTTGCTTGCCGTCAACCCCCGTAAGCAGTGGCGGGAGTTGATGGAGGCCCGGCGGAGCCTGTACGAGGAGGTCGCCACGGCTGTCGTGCCCACGGACGGCCGCACGCCCGAGGAAGTCACCCAAGCGGCCCTTGACGCTCTGGAGTTGAAGGAAGCATGAGCGAGACAGTGACCCGGATCCAGGTCGGCGGTACGGCGGGAACCGAGCCGTACGAGGTCCTGGTGGGCCGCCAACTCCTTGGTGAGCTGGGCGGGTTGATCGGCGACCGGGCCAAGCGGGTCGCGGTGATCCACCCCGAGGCGCTGGACGAGACCGCCGAGGCCCTGCGCGCCGACCTGGCCGGGCAGGGCTACGAGGCCGTCGCCATCCAGGTGCCCAACGCGGAGGAGGCGAAGACCGCCGAGGTCGCCGCCTACTGCTGGAAGGCGCTCGGCCAGTCCGGGTTCACCCGCACCGACGTCATCGTGGGCGTCGGCGGCGGCGCCACCACGGACCTCGCCGGGTTCGTGGCGGCGACCTGGCTGCGCGGCGTCCGCTGGATCGCCATCCCCACCACCGTCCTCGCGATGGTGGACGCGGCGGTCGGCGGCAAGACGGGCATCAACACCGCCGAGGGCAAGAACCTCGTCGGCTCCTTCCACCCCCCCGCCGGGGTGCTCTGCGACCTTGCCGCGCTCGACTCGCTGCCGGTCAACGACTACGTGTCCGGGCTCGCCGAGATCATCAAGGCGGGCTTCATCGCCGACCCCGTGATCCTCGACCTTGTCGAGGCCGACCCGCAGGCCGCCCGCACGCCCGCCGGACCGCACACCGCCGAACTGATCGAACGGTCCATCCGCGTCAAGGCGGAGGTCGTCTCCGGCGACCTCAAGGAGTCGGGCCGCCGCGAGATCCTCAACTACGGACACACCCTCGCCCACGCCATCGAGAAGAACGAGCGCTACAAGTGGCGCCACGGCGCGGCGGTGTCCGTCGGTATGCACTTCGCCGCCGAACTCGGCCGTCTGGCGGGCCGCCTGGACGACGCGACCGCCGACCGTCACCGCACGGTCCTGGAGTCCGTCGGACTGCCGCTGCACTACCGTTACGACCAGTGGCCCAAGCTGCTGGAGACCATGAAGGTCGACAAGAAGTCCCGCGGCGACCTGCTGCGCTTCATCGTCCTCGACGGTCTGGCCAAGCCGACCGTCCTGGAGGGACCCGACCCCGCGATGCTCCTCGCGGCGTACGGCGAAGTGGGCCAGTAACGCCCGTTCGGGCCGTTGTTGCCCGATTCGCCTTGTGGTCATGGCCACTTGGGCACTCCGGGACGCCCCCGACCGTTCACCGAACGGCGGCCGGGGGCGGTACCGTTCGGTGAAGGCGGGGGTCCCAGAGCCCCGCCTGCCAGTGTCGATGTGACTGTACGAGACGGAGTGGCACCGGATGCAGCACGCAGTGGGAGCTCCGCTGCCGCCGCCCCATCGGCCGGGGCAGGACCCGGCGACCCCCTGGTCGCCCGCCGCGAACCACCAGGGACATCCCGCCGCGCCTCATCCCGGGGCGCCGGGCGCCACCCCTCCGGGGCACGCCGGCCCGAGCCACCCCGTGCCCCCGGCCCCGCACCCCGGCCACGCGCCGGCCGGCCCGCCCGCGCCCACGGCGCCCCCTGCGCCCGCTGCCCCGCCGGGATCCGTGCCGCCGCCCCCACCGGGCTTCGCGGGCGGCCCCGGGCACCCGCCCGTCTCGCCCCCGCAGCACACCGGCGTCCCCCGGGACACCACCGGACACGTGCAACTGCCGCCGGGCGGCCCCGTCACCATGCCGAGCCCGCCGCCCGCGACCGGCGCGCCGGACGTCACGACCACCACGCTCGCCGTCCTCCTCATCGGCCCCGCCGGCGCGGGCAAGACGAGCGTCGCCAAGTACTGGGCGGACCACCGCCGGGTGCCCACCGCGCACATCAGCCTCGACGACGTCCGCGAATGGGTTCGCTCCGGCTTCGCGGACCCGCAGTCCGGGTGGAACGACAACTCCGAGGCGCAGTACCGTCTCGCCCGCCGCACCTGCGGCTTCGCTGCGCGGAACTTCCTGGCCAACGGCATTTCCTGCATCCTCGACGACGCGGTCTTCCCCGACCGACCCGTCGTCGGCCTCGGCGGCTGGAAGCGTCACGTCGGCCCCGGGCTCCTCCCCGTCGTCCTCCTGCCCGGCCTGGAGATCGTCCTCGAACGCAACGCGGAGCGCACGGGCAACCGCCGCCTCACCGACGAGGAGGTCGCCCGCATCCACGGCCGCATGGCCGGCTGGTACGGCTCGGGCCTGCCCATCATCGACAACTCCCAGCTCGACGTCCCCGCCACCGCCCGCGTCCTGGACGAGGTCCTGGCCAGGTCCATAGCGAGCCCTCCGAAGTGGTGACGTACCCGACGGCCGACGGACGGTGACGCGCAGGGCGGCCCGCCCCCGCGGCCACCGCCCGGTCGCGGCTCTCCCCGCACCCGTGGCCGCCGCCCGGTCCAGCTCCCCCGCACCCGTGGTACTCAAAGCCCCGGCCCAGACCCGCGAAACCAGGGGAGCGGGGAACCGTGCGACAAGCCCTCACCCGCCGCACCCGGCACACACCCACTCCCACCCCCACCCCCACCCCCCTCCCTGAGCCGCCTTCCCACCCCCACTCGGCCGCGCTGAACCGGCGGCCGACCAGCGGAGCTCTTACGCTCGGGGCATGTCAGACGCCCACGCCGCCCGCCGAACCCGGCTGAGAGAACGCTGCCAGGCGAGCGGCAGCGCCACCGCTCTCGTGACCCGCCCGGCCAACGTGCGGTACCTCACGGGCGCGGCCCCCCGCGGCGCCGTCCTCCTGCTCGGCGCGACCGAGGACGTCCTCCTCTGCGGCACACCCCCGACGGGCGACAGCTCCGAGGGACGGCCCGACGACACCGTCCGCGTCCAGCTGCTGCCGAGGCCCGGCGGCGACCCGGCGGTCGCGGCCGCCGACCTCGTCACCGCAGCCGGCGCCGAGTCCCTGGCCGTGGAGGAGCACCACCTCACCGTGGCCCGGCACCGCGCGATCCGTTCGGTCGCCCCCCGGCTGCGGCTCGCCGACCTCGGCGGCGCCGTCGAACAGCTCCGCGTCGTCAAGGACGAGGAGGAGATCTCCTGTCTGCGGATCGGCGCGGAGATCGCCGACCAGGCACTCGGGGAACTCCTGGAATCCATCCTCGTCGGCCGCACCGAGCGCCACCTCGCCCTGGAACTGGAGCGCCGGCTCGTCGACCACGGCGCCGACGGCCCCGCCTTCGCCACCTCCGTCGCGACGGGCCCGAACTCCGGCCGCCGCGGCCACCTCCCCACCGATCGCCGCGTCGAGGAGGGCGACTTCCTCTCCGTCTGCCTCGGCGCCGTCTACCGCGGCTACCGCTGCGAGATCGGCCGCACCTTCGTCATCGGCACCTCGCCCGCCGACTGGCAGATCGAGCTCTACGACCTCGTCTTCGCAGCCCAGCGGGCCGGCCGCGAGAGCCTCGTCCCCGGCGCCGTCTACCGCGCCGTCGACCGCGCGGCCCGTCACGTACTGGACTCCGCGGGCCACAGCGCGGACCTCCCGGTACTGATGGGGCACGGTGTGGGACTCGAAATCGACGAGGACCCGCAGTTGGCCCCCGCGGCCATGGGTAAACTGGACGCTTGCGTGCCGGTCACCGTCGAACCGGGGGTCCACCTCCCGGGCCGGGGCGGTGTCCGGATCGATGACACGCTCGTCGTACGCCCCGAGGCGGACGGCGGACCCGAGCTACTCACCATCACGACCAAGGAGCTGCTCGCGCTCTAGCCCTTGAGCTGCGCGCGTGCCCCGGGGTCGTCCACGTAAGTCCAGGAGATTGAAGCAACCGTGGCTTCCACGAACGACCTCAAGAACGGCATGGTGCTCAAGCTCGACGGCGGCCAGCTCTGGTCCGTCGTCGAGTTCCAGCACGTCAAGCCCGGCAAGGGCCCGGCCTTCGTGCGCACCAAGCTCAAGAACGTGCTCTCCGGGAAGGTCGTCGACAAGACCTTCAACGCCGGCGTGAAGGTCGAGACGGCCACCGTCGACAAGCGCGACATGCAGTTCTCCTACATGGACGGCGAGTACTTCGTCTTCATGGACATGGAGACCTACGACCAGCTGATGGTCGACCGCAAGGCCGTCGGCGACGCCGCCAACTTCCTGATCGAGGGCTTCACCGCCACCGTCGCGCAGCACGAGGGCGAGGTGCTCTTCGTCGAGCTGCCGGCCGCCGTCGAGCTCGTCGTCCAGGAGACCGAGCCGGGCGTCCAGGGCGACCGCTCCACCGGCGGCACCAAGCCCGCCACCCTGGAGACCGGTCACCAGATCCAGGTGCCCCTCTTCATCACCACCGGTGAGAAGATCAAGGTCGACACCCGCACGAGCGACTACCTCGGCCGGGTGAACAGCTAACCGTGGCTGCCCGTAACACGGCCCGCAAGCGCGCCTTCCAGATCCTCTTCGAGGGCGACCAGCGCGGGGCCGACGTCCTGACCGTCCTCGCGGACTGGATCCGGCACTCCCGGTCCGACACCAGGCAGCCGCCGGTCAGTGAGTACACGATGCAGCTGGTCGAGGGGTACTCCGAGCACGCCAAGCGGATCGACGAGCTGATCGCGCAGTACTCGGTGGGCTGGACCCTCGACCGGATGCCGGTCGTGGACCGCAACATCCTGCGGCTCGGCGCCTACGAGCTGATCTGGGTGGACGAGACCCCGGACGCGGTGGTGCTGGACGAGATGGTGCAGCTGGCGAAGGAGTTCTCCACGGACGACTCCCCGTCGTTCGTGAACGGACTGCTCGGGCGCCTGAAGGACCTGAAGCCGTCGCTCCGCAGGGAAGCCGAATAGGCGACTGCCCGCAGAGGGCCTCCGTCGGGAGGCCGTCGGCGACGCCGGCCCGTCCGCGTCCCTGAAGACAGAAACCGCCGGGGTGGCCCGAACCGAAAGGTTCGGGCCACCCCGGCGGCACGTTTCTGCTGAGCTTCGCCCGAGGGGTCAGCCCTCCTCGTGGGAGACGGCGCGACGCGCGTCCGCGTCCAGGACACCCCAGCTGATCAGCTGCTCGGTCAGGACCGAGGGGGACTGGTCGTAGATGACGGCGAGTGTGCGCAGGTCGTCCTGGCGGATGGAGAGCACCTTGCCGTTGTAGTCACCACGCTGGGACTGGATCGTCGCGGCGTACCGCTGGAGCGGGCCCGCCTTCTCGGCCGGGACGTTGGCCAGGCGCTCCAGGTCCAGGACGAGCTTCGGCGGCGGCTCGGCGGCACCACCTGGGGTCGTCCCGGGAAGCAGCTCCTGCACGGGAACCCCATAGAAATCCGCCAGCTCCGCGAGGCGCTGCACGGTGACGGCGCGGTCGCCGCGCTCGTACGAACCGACCACGACCGCCTTCCAGCGTCCCTGGGACTTCTCCTCGACACCGTGGAGGGAAAGGCCCTGCTGGGTGCGGATGGCCCGGAGCTTGGCCCCGAGCTGTTTGGCGTATTCGCTGGACATATAGCTCCCCGGACGAAGGCTGGTAACTCACTGTGAGGTTACGCAGCGTGACTCTGCCCCGTCAAGCCGAATGGTCCGGACCGACGCTTCCGTGGTAAACGCTCTCCCTTGGGCCAGGGGGGTGATCTGGGGCGTTGCCCGGGCCTGCTACCGTGGATGGCGCAAATCCGACGTCCTTTAAAGTCCGTCCCGTGAGGCGGAGAAGGAGGTCCGTTTCGTATGGACACGCAGGAAAATCCGCAACACGATCCGCAGCCGTCCGATGCCAGGCCGGTCCTCGAGGCCCCCGACATCGCGCGGGTACTGACCCGCATCGCCCACGAGATCGTCGAACGCGCCAAGGGCGCCGACGACGTGGTGCTCCTCGGCATCCCGACCCGGGGCGTCTTCCTGGCCCGGCGGCTCGCCGACAAGCTGGCGGAGATCACCGACCGCAAGATCCCGGTCGGCTCGCTCGACATCACCATGTACCGGGACGACCTGCGCATGCACCCGCCGCGTGCGCTCGCCCGCACGGAGATCCCCGGTGATGGGATCGACGGCCGCCTCGTCGTCCTCGTCGACGACGTCCTCTTCTCCGGCCGCACGATCCGCGCGGCGCTCGACGCGCTCAACGACATCGGCCGCCCGCGCGCCGTCCAGCTCGCGGTGCTCGTCGACCGCGGCCACCGCGAACTGCCCATCCGCGCCGACTACGTCGGCAAGAACCTCCCCACGTCGCTGCGGGAGACGGTCAAGGTCCAGCTCGCCGAGGAGGACGGTCGGGACACCGTGCTGCTCGGCGCGAAGCCGGCCGCCCGGGGCGCGCAGCAGTAGCGACCACCCGGCGTACGGCCCTGCCGTGCGCCCCACGTCGCCCACCCGCGCGCCTGCCCGCCCCCGGCTGTCACCGGCCGACCGGGCCGCGCCTCCCGACATCGAACGCCTTTACGGAGCCTGACAGATGCAGCGTCATCTCATCTCGGCCGCCGACCTCACCCGCGACGACGCCGTCCTGATCCTCGACACCGCCGAGGAGATGGCCAGGGTCGCCGACCGGCCGATCAAGAAGCTGCCGACCCTGCGCGGCCGCACGATCGTCAACCTGTTCTTCGAGGACTCCACCCGTACCCGGATCTCCTTCGAGGCCGCCGAGAAGCGCCTCTCCGCGGATGTGATCAACTTCTCCGCCAAGGGATCGAGCGTGTCCAAGGGCGAGTCCCTCAAGGACACCGCCCAGACCCTCGAAGCCATGGGTGTCGACGCCGTCGTCATCCGCCACGGCGCCTCCGGAGCGCCGTACCGCCTGGCGAACTCCGGCTGGATCGACGCCGCCGTCATCAACGCGGGCGACGGCACCCACCAGCACCCCACCCAGGCCCTGCTCGACGCCTTCACCATGCGCCGACGGCTCGTCGGCCGGGACGCCGGCCTCGGCCAGGACCTGTCCGGCAAGCGCGTCACGCTCGTCGGCGACGTCCTGCACAGCCGCGTCGCCCGCTCCAACGTCGACCTGCTGCACACCCTCGGCGCCCAGGTCACCCTCGTCGCGCCGCCCACCCTGCTGCCGGTCGGCATCGAGGCCTGGCCCTGCGAGGTGTCGTACGACCTCGACAGCACGCTTCCCAAGTCCGACGCGGTGATGATGCTGCGCGTGCAGCGCGAGCGCATGCACGCCGCGTTCTTCCCCACCGAGCGCGAGTACTCCCGGCGCTACGGCCTCGACGGCGACCGCATGGCACGGATGCCCGAGCACGCCATCGTGATGCACCCCGGCCCGATGGTCCGCGGCATGGAGATCACCGCCGAGGTCGCCGACTCCGACCGCTGCACCGTCGTGGAGCAGGTCGCCAACGGCGTCTCCATCCGCATGGCCGTCCTCTACCTGCTGCTCGGGGGCAACGAGCCCGCCGTCACCCACACCCGCCCGCCCGTCGCCCACCCTTCCAACGAGCACTCAGCGCACACCCCTTTCGCGGCCGAGGAGAAGTAAGACAGATGAGCAAGATCCTGATCCGTGGTGCGAAGGTGCTCGGCGGCGAGCCGCAGGACGTGCTGATCGACGGCGAGACCATCGCCGAGGTGGGCGCCGGACTGTCCGCCGACGGCGCCGAGGTCGTCGAGGCCGGCGGCAAGGTCCTCCTGCCGGGGCTGGTCGACCTGCACACCCATCTGCGCGAGCCCGGCCGGGAGGACTCCGAGACGGTCCTCACCGGCACCCGGGCGGCGGCCTCCGGCGGCTACACCGCCGTGTTCGCCATGGCCAACACCTTCCCGGTCGCCGACACCGCCGGCGTGGTCGAGCAGGTCTACCGGCTCGGCCTGGAGCACGGCTACTGCGACGTCCAGCCCGTCGGCGCCGTCACCGTCGGTCTCGAAGGGCACAAGCTCGCCGAGCTGGGCGCCATGCACGAGTCGGCCGCCGGGGTCACCGTCTTCTCCGACGACGGCAAGTGTGTCCACGACGCGGTGATCATGCGCCGCGCCCTGGAGTACGTGAAGGCCTTCGGCGGGGTCGTCGCCCAGCACGCCCAGGAGCCCCGGCTCACCGAGGGCGCCCAGATGAACGAGGGCGTCGTCTCCGCGGAACTGGGCCTCGGCGGCTGGCCCGCGGTGGCCGAGGAGTCGATCATCGCCCGTGACGTGCTGCTCGCCGAGCACGTGGGGTCCCGCGTCCACATCTGCCACCTGTCGACCGCCGGGTCCGTCGAGATCGTCCGCTGGGCCAAGTCCCGCGGCATCGACGTCACCGCCGAGGTCACCCCGCACCACCTGCTCCTCACCGACGAACTGGTGCGCTCGTACAACCCGGTCTACAAGGTCAACCCGCCGCTGCGCACCGAGCGCGACGTGCTGGCCCTGCGGGAGGCGCTCGCCGACGGCACGATCGACATCGTCGCCACCGACCACGCCCCCCACCCGCACGAGGACAAGGACTGCGAGTGGGCCGCGGCCGCCATGGGCATGGTCGGCCTGGAGACCGCCCTGTCCGTGGTCCAGGAGACGATGGTCGAGACCGGACTGCTCGACTGGGCGGGCGTCGCGGACCGCATGTCGTTCACGCCCGCGCGCATCGGCCGGGCCGCCGGTCACGGCCGTCCCGTCTCGGCAGGTGAGCCCGCCAACCTCACGCTCGTCGACACGGCATACCGTGGTGCGGTGGACCCCGCGGGCTTCGCCTCGCGCAGCCGCAACACCCCCTACGAGGGCCGCGAGCTGCCGGGCCGTGTCACCCACACGTGGCTGCGGGGCAAGGCCACGCTCGTCGACGGGAAGCTCACGTGACACCTGTAATGCTGCTGGCCGCACAGAAGGAGTCGGCCGAGGTCACCAACTGGGCCGGACGCATCGGCTGGGTCGTCGGACTCGCCCTCTTCGTCGCCCTCGTCTACTGGCTGATGCGCGAGGGCTGGAAGTGGCGGGGCACGCTCCAGAGCGACCTGCCGGAGCTGCCCACCGTGCCGGAGCGGCCCGGTGAGGCCAGACTGACGATGAGCGGCCGCTACCACGGCTCCACGACCGCCGGGCAGTGGCTCGACCGCATCGTGGCGCACGGCCTCGGCACCCGCAGCCGGGTCGAGCTCACCCTCACGGACGCCGGCATGGACGTCGTACGGCCCGGAGCGACGGACTTCTTCGTCCCCCGCGAGGCGCTGCGCGAGGCCCGGCTCGACAAGGGCATCGCCGGCAAGGTCCTCACCGAGGGCGGACTGCTCGTCGTCACCTGGGCCCACGGCGACAAGCTCCTCGACTCCGGGTTCCGCTCCGACCACGCGGCCGAGCACAACGAGTGGGTCGAGACCCTGAACCAGATGATCAAGAAGACGGAAACGGAAGGCGCACGATGACGACCTCCACTAGGGGAGCCACCAAGGTTCCCGCGGTACTCGTCCTGGAGGACGGCCGGATGTTCCGCGGCCGCGCCTACGGGGCCGTGGGGGTGACCTTCGGCGAGGCCGTGTTCTCCACCGGCATGACCGGCTACCAGGAGACCCTCACCGACCCGTCGTACCACCGCCAGGTCGTCGTGATGACCGCCCCGCACGTCGGCAACACCGGTGTCAACGACGAGGACCCCGAGTCGCAGCGGATCTGGGTCGCGGGCTACGTCGTACGCGACCCCGCGCGCGTTCCCTCCAACTGGCGCTCCCGGCGCACCCTCGACGCGGAACTGGCCCAGCAGGGCGTCGTCGGCATCAGCGGCGTCGACACCCGCGCCCTCACCCGCCACCTGCGCGAACGCGGCGCCATGCGGGTCGGCATCTTCTCCGGCAACGCCCTGCCCGACGAGGGCACCATGCTCGCCGAGGTCCGCCAGGCCCCCGAGATGAAGGGCGCCGACCTCTCCGCGGAGGTCGCCACCAAGGAGCCGTACGTCGTCCCCGCGATCGGTGAGAAGAAGTTCACCGTCGCCGCCGTCGACCTCGGCATCAAGGGCATGACCCCGCACCGCATGGCCGAGCGCGGCATCGAGGTGCACGTCCTCCCGGCGACGGCGACCGCCGAGGAGGTGTACGCCGTCAACCCCGACGGCGTGTTCTTCTCCAACGGCCCCGGCGACCCGGCCACCGCCGACCACCCGGTCTCCGTCATGCGGACGGTCCTGGAGCGCGGCACCCCGCTGTTCGGCATCTGCTTCGGCAACCAGATCCTCGGCCGCGCCCTGGGCTTCGGCACCTACAAGCTGAAGTACGGCCACCGCGGCATCAACCAGCCGGTGCAGGACCGTACGACCGGCAAGGTCGAGGTCACCGCGCACAACCACGGCTTCGCCGTCGACGCCCCGCTCGACAAGGTCTCCGAGACCCCCTACGGCCGCGCCGAGGTCTCCCACGTGTGCCTCAACGACAACGTGGTCGAAGGGCTCCAGCTCCTCGACCGCCCGGCTTTCAGCGTCCAGTACCACCCCGAAGCGGCAGCCGGCCCGCACGACGCCGCCTACCTGTTCGACCGCTTCGTATCCCTGATGGAGGGCCAGCGTGCCTAAGCGCACCGATATCCAGTCCGTCCTGGTCATCGGCTCCGGCCCGATCGTCATCGGCCAGGCCGCCGAGTTCGACTACTCCGGCACCCAGGCGTGCCGCGTCCTCAAGGCCGAGGGCCTGCGCGTCGTCCTGGTGAACTCCAACCCGGCGACGATCATGACCGACCCGGAGATCGCCGACGCCACGTACGTCGAGCCGATCACCCCCGAGTTCGTCGAGAAGATCATCGCCAAGGAGCGCCCCGACGCGCTGCTGCCCACCCTCGGCGGCCAGACCGCACTCAACACCGCCATCTCGCTCCACGAGAACGGCGTTCTGGAGAAGTACGGCGTCGAGCTGATCGGCGCCAAGGTCGAGGCGATCCACAAGGGCGAGGACCGCGACCAGTTCAAGCTGGTCGTCGAGGCGGTCAACGCCAAGATCGGCCACGGCGAGTCCGCCCGCTCGGTCATCTGCCACTCCATGGAGGACGTCCTCAACGGCGTCGAGACGCTCGGCGGCTACCCGGTCGTCGTCCGCCCGTCCTTCACCATGGGCGGCGCCGGCTCCGGCTTCGCGCACGACGAGGAGGAGCTGCGCCGCATCGCCGGCCAGGGCCTCACCCTGTCGCCGACCACCGAGGTGCTCCTGGAGGAGTCCATCCTCGGCTGGAAGGAGTACGAGCTGGAGCTGATGCGCGACAAGAACGACAACGTCGTGGTCGTCTGCTCCATCGAGAACTTCGACCCCATGGGCGTGCACACCGGCGACTCGATCACCGTCGCGCCCGCGATGACACTCACCGACCGCGAGTACCAGGTGCTGCGGGACGTCGGCATCGCGATCATCCGCGAGGTCGGCGTCGACACCGGCGGCTGCAACATCCAGTTCGCCGTGAACCCCGTCGACGGCCGCGTCATCGTCATCGAGATGAACCCGCGTGTCTCGCGCTCGTCCGCCCTCGCCTCCAAGGCGACCGGCTTCCCGATCGCCAAGATCGCCGCGAAGCTCGCCGTCGGCTACACGCTGGACGAGATCCCGAACGACATCACCGAGCAGACCCCGGCCTCCTTCGAGCCGACGCTCGACTACGTCGTCGTGAAGGCCCCGCGCTTCGCCTTCGAGAAGTTCCCGTCCGCCGACTCCTCGCTCACCACGACCATGAAGTCGGTCGGCGAGGCCATGGCGATCGGCCGCAACTTCACCGAGGCCCTGCAGAAGGCCCTGCGCTCGCTGGAGAAGAAGGGCAGCCAGTTCACCTTCGTCGGGGAGCCCGGCGACAAGGCGGAGCTGCTGCGCGAGGCGGTCCGGCCGACCGACGGCCGCATCAACACCGTCATGCAGGCCATCCGCGCCGGCGCGACCCCGGACGAGGTCTTCGAGTCCACGAAGATCGACCCCTGGTTCGTCGACCAGCTCTTCCTCATCAAGGAGATCGCGGACGAGCTGGCCGCCGCCGACAAGCTCGACCCCGACCTCCTCGCCGAGGCCAAGCGGCACGGCTTCTCCGACCAGCAGATCGGCGAGATCCGGGGCCTGCGCGAGGACGTCGTGCGCGAGGTCCGGCACGCGCTGGGCGTACGCCCGGTGTACAAGACGGTCGACACCTGCGCCGCCGAGTTCGCCGCGAAGACCCCTTACTTCTACTCGTCCTACGACGAGGAGAGCGAGGTCGCGCCCCGCGAGAAGCCGGCCGTCATCATCCTGGGCTCCGGCCCGAACCGTATCGGCCAGGGCATCGAGTTCGACTACTCCTGCGTCCACGCCTCCTTCGCGCTGAGCGAGGCGGGCTACGAGACCGTGATGGTCAACTGCAACCCGGAGACCGTCTCCACCGACTACGACACCTCAGACCGGCTCTACTTCGAGCCGCTCACCCTGGAGGACGTGCTGGAGATCGTGCACGCCGAGTCGCTGGCCGGCCCGATCGCGGGCGTCGTCGTCCAGCTCGGCGGCCAGACCCCGCTGGGCCTGTCGCAGGCGCTCAAGGACAACGGCGTCCCGATCGTGGGCACCTCCCCGGAGGCCATCCACGCCGCCGAGGACCGCGGGGCCTTCGGCCAGGTCCTCGCCGAGGCCGGCCTCCCGGCCCCGAAGCACGGCACGGCGACCACCTTCGCGGGCGCCAAGGCCATCGCCGACGAGATCGGCTACCCGGTCCTCGTCCGGCCGTCGTACGTCCTCGGCGGACGCGGCATGGAGATCGTCTACGACGAGGCGCGCCTGGAGGCGTACATCGCCGAGTCGACCGAGATCAGCCCCTCCCGGCCCGTCCTCGTCGACCGGTTCCTCGACGACGCGATCGAGATCGACGTCGACGCCCTCTACGACGGCGAGGAGCTGTACCTCGGCGGCGTCATGGAGCACATCGAGGAGGCCGGCATCCACTCCGGCGACTCGGCGTGCGCCCTGCCCCCGATCACCCTCGGCGGCTTCGACATCAAGCGCCTGCGCGCCTCCACCGAGGCCATCGCCAAGGGCGTCGGCGTCCGCGGACTGATCAACATCCAGTTCGCGATGGCCGGCGACATCCTCTACGTCCTGGAGGCCAACCCGCGCGCCTCCCGCACCGTCCCCTTCACCTCGAAGGCGACCGCGGTGCCGCTCGCCAAGGCCGCCGCCCGGATCTCGCTGGGCGCGACCATCGCCGAGCTGCGCGCGGAGGGTCTGCTGCCGAAGAACGGCGACGGCGGCGAGCTGCCGCTGGACGCGCCGATCTCCGTCAAGGAGGCCGTCATGCCGTGGTCGCGCTTCCGCGACATCCACGGGCGCGGCGTCGACACGGTCCTCGGCCCGGAGATGCGCTCCACCGGCGAGGTCATGGGCATCGACTCGGTCTTCGGCACGGCGTACGCCAAGTCGCAGGCCGGTGCGTACGGCCCGCTGCCCACCAAGGGCCGCGCGTTCATCTCGGTCGCCAACCGCGACAAGCGCTCGATGATCTTCCCGGCCCGCGAGCTGGTCGCCCACGGCTTCGAACTGCTCGCCACGTCCGGCACGGCCGAGGTGCTCAAGCGCAACGGCATCAACGCCACGGTCGTGCGCAAGCAGTCCGAGGGCACCGGCCCGAACGGCGAGAAGACCATCGTCCAGCTCATCCACGACGGCGAGGTCGACCTCATCGTCAACACCCCGTACGGCACCGGCGGCCGCCTCGACGGCTACGACATCCGTACGGCCGCCGTCGCCCGCTCCGTGCCGTGCCTGACGACGGTCCAGGCGCTCGCCGCGGCCGTCCAGGGCATCGACGCGCTCAACCACGGTGACGTCGGGGTGCGCTCACTCCAGGAACACGCCGAACACCTGATCGCGGCCCGCGACTAGCAGCCCTGAGGGGGACACCGGAAACGGTGTCCCCCTCTTCATGAGGACACCCCCTCTTCTTGAGGACACCCGCCATGAGGACGTCCGCTCCTCATGAGGACTGAGGACCCGAGGACTTCGAGATGTACAAGCTGTTCTTCCGTCTGGTTTTCACCCGGATGGACCCCGAGGAGGCGCACTACCTGGCCTTCCGATGGATCCGCCTCGCCGCACGCGTCCCCGTGCTGCGCACCTTCCTCGCGGCCGCGCTCGCGCCCCGCCACGAGGAACTGCGCACGGAGGCGTTCGGCCTGCGCATGCACGGCCCGTTCGGGCTGGCCGCCGGCTTCGACAAGAACGCCGTCGCCGTCGACGGGATGTCGATGCTGGGCTTCGACCACGTCGAGATCGGCACCGTGACGGGCGAGGCGCAGCCCGGCAACCCCAGGAAGCGGCTGTTCCGCCTGGTCGACGACCGGGCGCTGATCAACCGCATGGGCTTCAACAACGAGGGCTCCCTGGCCGTCGCCGCCCGCCTGGCCTCCCGCAACCCCGTCTTCAGGACGGTCGTGGGCGTCAACATCGGCAAGACCAAGATCGTCCCCGAGGAGGAGGCCGCCGCGGACTACGTGAAGTCCACCGAGCGCCTCGCCCCGTACGCCGACTACCTCGTCGTGAACGTCTCCTCGCCCAACACGCCCGGTCTGCGCAACCTCCAGGCCACCGAGGCGCTGCGGCCCCTGCTGACCGCCGTCCGCGAGGCCGCCGACCGCACGGTGCGCACCCGCCGGGTGCCCCTGCTGGTGAAGATCGCCCCCGACCTCGCCGACGAGGACATCGACGCCGTCGCCGACCTCGCCGTGGAGCTGGGCCTGGACGGGATCATCGCCACCAATACCACCATCGCGCGCGAGGGACTCGGTCTGACCTCCGAACCCTCCCTCGTCAAGGAGACCGGCGGGCTCTCCGGCGCCCCCCTGAAGGCCCGTTCCCTGGCGGTCCTGCGCCGCCTCTACGCGCGCGTGGGCGACCGGATCACCCTGGTGGGCGTCGGCGGCATCGAGAACGCCGAGGACGCCTGGCAGCGCATCCTCGCCGGCGCCACCCTCGTCCAGGGCTACAGCGCCTTCGTCTACCAGGGCCCCTTCTGGGCGCGCGCCGTCCACAAGGGTCTCGCCGCCCGCCTGCGCACCAGCCCGTACGCCACCCTCGCCGACGCGGTCGGCGCCGACGTGAGGAAGAAGACGGCATGACCGAGCCCTTCGGCGCGCGACTGCGCCACGCCATGGACGAACGCGGCCCGCTCTGCGTCGGGATCGACCCGCACTCCGCCCTGCTCACCGCCTGGGGCCTGAACGACGACGTCGCGGGCCTGGAGCGCTTCAGCCGTACGGTCGTCGAGGCGCTCGCGGGCCGGGTGGCGGTCCTCAAGCCCCAGAGCGCGTTCTTCGAGCGCTTCGGCTCGCGCGGCATCGCCGTCCTGGAGAAGTCGGTCGAGGAGGCGCGGGCGGCCGGCGCGCTGGTCGTCATGGACGCCAAGCGCGGCGACATCGGCTCCACCATGGCCGCGTACGCCGAGACCTTCCTGCACAAGGACGCGCCCCTGTTCTCGGACGCGCTGACGGTCTCGCCCTACCTCGGCTACGGCTCCCTGAAGCCGGCCGTGGACCTGGCACGCGAGAACGGCGCCGGGCTGTTCGTACTGGCGCTGACCTCCAACCCGGAGGGCGGCGAGGTCCAGCACGCCGTGCGCACGCAGGACGCCGCGGGACGGGACGTCGGGGCGACGATGCTGGCGCACCTGGCCGCCGAGAACGCGGGGGAGGAGCCCATGGGGTCCTTCGGCGCCGTCGTCGGCGCCACGCTCGGCGACCTCTCGTCGTACGACCTTCGGATCAACGGACCTCTCCTCGCGCCGGGCATCGGGGCGCAGGGGGCCACCCCGTCCGATCTCCCGGCGGTGTTCGGGGCGGCCGTGCGCCATGTGGTGCCCAATGTCAGCCGGGGTGTTCTTCGTCACGGTCCCGATGTCGTCGCGCTGCGTGACGCCTCGGATCGTTTCGCGGACGAGATCAGGGACGCCGTGGAGGCCGCCTGAGACCTCCGATGAGTGCTCCGGCGGCGCTCGACGGACGACTTGAGTCTGAATACATTCTCAAATCCGGGGAGATATGCGTCTTATGTCCGACTCCAGGGAGGCTGACCAGGACTTTTCCGCTGTTCTCGCTGACTCTGGCGGAGTTGGCCGCTAGTCTCCGACGAGTGAGGGCACCTCCCACGCCCTCCAGGCAGTAGGGGGAGAACGGGCAGGCGTGTTGCTCGTACTCCCCTGGTGTGGGGCGACTAGGTTCCTCACCGGTCCGTATCCGACAGTTCGACATCCGAGGTGACGTAGGCGTGGCTCTTCCGCCCCTTACCCCTGAACAGCGCGCAGCCGCGCTCGAAAAGGCCGCCGCGGCTCGCCGGGAGCGGGCCGAGGTCAAGAATCGACTCAAGCACTCCGGCGCCTCCCTGCACGAGGTCATCAAGCAGGGCCAGGAGAACGACGTCATCGGCAAGATGAAGGTCTCCGCCCTCCTTGAGTCGCTGCCCGGCGTGGGCAAGGTCCGCGCCAAGCAGATCATGGAGCGACTCGGCATCTCCGAGAGCCGTCGTGTGCGCGGCCTCGGCTCCAACCAGATCGCATCCCTGGAGCGTGAGTTCGGCAGCACCGGTTCCTGACCCGGTCCTGCGGGCAGGGAGTCCCGGGCACTCCGGGATTGCTGGAATAATCGCTGCATGGCTGCAACATTCCGGGGGACGACCCCCGAGCCCCCGGACGTACGTCCGCGGCTGACCGTGCTCTCCGGCCCCTCGGGGGTCGGCAAGAGCACGGTCGTCGCCCATATGCGCAAGGCACACCCCGAGGTCTGGCTCTCGGTGTCGGCGACGACCCGCAGGCCCCGCCCCGGTGAGAAGGACGGCGTCCACTACTTCTTCGTCTCCGACGACGAGATGGACAAGCTGATCGCCAACGGCGAGCTGCTGGAGTGGGCCGAGTTCGCAGGCAACCGCTACGGCACCCCGCGGGGCGCCGTGCTCGAACGCCTGGAGCGCGGCGAGCCGGTCCTGCTGGAGATCGACCTCCAGGGCGCCCGTCAGGTCCGCGAGACCATGTCCGACGCCCAGCTGGTGTTCCTGGCCCCGCCCTCCTGGGACGAGCTGGTCCGCCGGCTCACCGGCCGGGGCACCGAACCGCCCGAGGTGATCGAACGCCGCCTGGACGCCGCCAAGGTCGAACTCGCGGCCGAGCCGGAGTTCGACGTCACCCTGGTCAACACCTCCGTCGAGGACGTGGCCCGCGAGCTGCTAGCCTTGATGGACGTTGTGTGATCGTCGTGGCCCCTGCACGACCAGTACACTGAAATCTTTCCCATCCATCGGAAGGTAGAGCGTGTCCTCTTCCATCTCCGCGCCCGAGGGCATCATCAACCCGCCGATCGACGAGCTCCTCGAGGCCACCGACTCGAAGTACAGCCTCGTGATCTACGCGGCCAAGCGTGCCCGCCAGATCAACGCGTACTACTCGCAGCTCGGCGAGGGCCTCCTCGAGTACGTCGGTCCCCTCGTCGACACGCACGTCCACGAGAAGCCGCTCTCGATCGCCCTGCGCGAGATCAACGCGGGGCTGCTCACGTCCGAGGCCGTCGACGGCCCCGCGTAAGCAGCACACGACGGATTCCTCGGATCGTCATATCCGAGGACCGCGGTAGGTTTTTCCACAGGCCCGGCAGCGCGACTGTCGGGCCTGTGGTGTGTGATGGACGCGTACGCCGACGAGCCGCGGTGCGCGTCGGTCAGGTCGGGGTTCGGGATCGAGTGCGGGGAGGCCCGGTGGGCAAGCCGAAGGTCGTTCTGGGGGTCAGCGGTGGCATCGCCGCCTACAAGGCGTGCGAACTGCTGCGCCGGCTGACCGAGTCCGGGCATGACGTACGGGTCGTGCCGACCGACTCGGCGCTGCACTTCGTCGGCGCCGCCACCTGGTCCGCGCTCTCCGGCAACCCGGTCTCCACCGAGGTCTGGGAGAGCGTCCACGAGGTGCCGCACGTCCGCATCGGCCAGGCGGCCGACCTGGTCGTGGTCGCCCCGGCGACGGCCGACATGCTCGCCAAGGCCGCCCACGGCCTGGCCGACGACCTGCTGACCAACACCCTGCTCACCGCCCGCTGCCCCGTCGTCTTCGCCCCCGCGATGCACACCGAGATGTGGGAGCACCCGGCCACCCAGGAGAACGTGGCGACGCTGCGCCGCCGCGGCGCTCTCGTCATCGACCCGGCGGTGGGCCGGCTGACCGGCGCCGACACCGGCAAGGGCCGGCTGCCGGATCCCGCCGAGATCTTCGAGGTCTGCCGCCGGGTGCTCGCCCGCGGCACCGCCGGACCGGACCTCGCCGGACGGCACGTCGTGGTCAGCGCCGGCGGCACCCGCGAGCCGCTCGACCCGGTCCGCTTCCTCGGCAACCGCTCCTCGGGCAAGCAGGGCTACGCCCTCGCCCGGACGGCCGCCGCGCGGGGCGCCCGGGTCACCCTGATCGAGGCGAACACCGGGCTGCCGGACCCGGCGGGCGTGGACGTCGTCCGGGTCGGCACGGCGGTCCAGTTGCGCGAGGCGGTGCTCAAGGCGGCGCCAGACGCGGACGTGGTCGTGATGGCGGCCGCCGTGGCGGACTTCCGCCCGGAGACCTACGCCACCGGCAAGATCAAGAAGAAGGACGGCCAGGACCCCGAGCCCATCGTCCTGGTTCGTAATCCGGACATCCTCGCCGAGATGGCGGCCGACCGTCCCCGTCCGGAGCAACTGGTCGTGGGTTTCGCCGCCGAGACCGACGACGTCCTCGCCAACGGCCGCGCCAAACTGGCGCGCAAGGGGTGCGACCTCCTCGTGGTGAACGAGGTGGGGGAGCGCAAGACCTTCGGTTCCGAGGAGAACGAGGCCGTGGTGCTGGGAGCCGACGGGAGTGAGACGGCCGTACCGTACGGACCGAAGGAAGCCCTGGCCGACACGGTGTGGGACCTGGTCGTGGACCGGCTGGGCTGACTGCTCCATTCGCGCCACGGAACGTGAACGGTGGACAACTTAGGGGTGTGGCGACCCTGGCGGACACCGGCGGGCATTGGGCAGAATGCACGTGCCGCAGGTCACAGAGCTCCCGAGAGGCGAGACAGGTGGGCCGGTGGTCGAGACCGACCGATAAACTGTTCACGGACGACGCCGGGCGCAGCCTCCGTCCCGTCCGCCAATGATCAGCCAGCAGCCGCTGCAACCACAGGGAGCGTTGTGTCCCGTCGCCTGTTCACCTCGGAGTCCGTGACCGAGGGCCACCCCGACAAGATCGCTGACCAGATCAGCGATGCCATTCTCGATGCGCTGCTGCGCGAGGACCCCACGTCCCGTGTCGCGGTGGAGACGCTCATCACGACCGGCCTGGTGCACGTGGCCGGCGAGGTCACGACCAAGGCCTACGCGCCGATCGCCCAGCTCGTCCGCGACACGATCCTGGCCATCGGCTACGACTCGTCGAAGAAGGGCTTCGACGGAGCGTCCTGTGGTGTGTCGGTGTCGATCGGTTCGCAGTCCCCGGACATCGCGCAGGGTGTCGACACGGCGTACGAGAACCGGGTCGAGGGCGACGAGGACGAGCTGGACCGCCAGGGCGCCGGCGACCAGGGCCTGATGTTCGGCTACGCGACGGACGAGACGCCGACGCTGATGCCGCTGCCGATCTTCCTGGCGCACCGACTGTCCAAGCGCCTGTCCGAGGTCCGCAAGAACGGCACCATCCCCTACCTCCGTCCCGACGGCAAGACCCAGGTCACCATCGAGTACGACGGCGACAAGGCGGTCCGCCTCGACACGGTCGTCGTCTCCTCGCAGCACGCCAGCGACATCGACCTGGAGTCGCTGCTCGCCCCGGACATCCGCGAGTTCGTCGTCGAGCCGGAGCTGAAGGCCCTCCTCGACGAAGGCATCAAGCTGGACACCGAGGGCTACCGCCTCCTGGTCAACCCGACCGGCCGCTTCGAGATCGGCGGCCCCATGGGCGACGCCGGCCTCACCGGCCGCAAGATCATCATCGACACCTACGGCGGCATGGCCCGCCACGGTGGCGGCGCCTTCTCCGGCAAGGACCCGTCCAAGGTCGACCGCTCCGCCGCGTACGCGATGCGCTGGGTCGCCAAGAACGTGGTCGCCGCGGGCCTCGCCTCACGCTGCGAGGTCCAGGTGGCCTACGCCATCGGCAAGGCCGAGCCCGTCGGTCTGTTCGTGGAGACCTTCGGCACCGCCAAGATCGACACGGAGAAGATCGAGAAGGCGATCGACGAGGTCTTCGACCTCCGCCCCGCCGCGATCATCCGCGACCTCGACCTGCTGCGCCCGATCTACGGCCAGACCGCCGCGTACGGCCACTTCGGCCGTGAGCTCCCCGACTTCACCTGGGAGCGCACCGACCGCGTGGACGCCCTGCGCGAGGCGGCGGGTCTGTAACCCGCGGCACCCTTCGGTTCCTTCCGAGGCCCGGTGTCCCCCTGTCCGGGGGCGCCGGGCCTCGGCGTTGCGGGGCTTCGGCGTCGTCATCGGCCGTCGTTGCCCGCCGATCCGTGACCCGCGGGCGCCGTCGGTTGTCGGTGGGGTTTGGGAGAATGCCTGCGTGAGCAGCGAGGACGGGGCGCGTGGTGGCGCGGGGGGTGCGGCGCCGGAGCAGCTCGCGCTCATTCGGGAGGCCGTGCAGAAGGCCAGGGCGCCGCGGGCCAAGCCGCGGACGTGGCGGGGGGCCGCCCTGGCGAAGGAGCTGCCCGTCGCCCGGGTGCTGGTCGACAAGGGGGTGCTGCATCTCGACCGGTACTTCGACTACGCGGTGCCCGAGGAGCTGGACGCCGTCGCGCAGCCGGGGGTGCGGGTCCGGGTGCGTTTCGGGGCCGGGGGGCGCAATGTCCGCGAGGGGCGGCGGGAGGGGGGAACGCTGATCGACGGGTTCCTCGTCGAGCGGGTCGCCGAGTCGGACTACGCGGGGCCGTTGGCCGCGCTCGCCCAGGTCGTGTCGCCGGAGCCGGTGCTGAGCCCGGAGCTGCTGGGGCTCGCGCGGGCGGTCGCCGACCGGTACGCGGGGAGCCTCGCGGATGTGCTGCAGTTGGCGGTGCCGCCGCGCCACGCCCGGGCCGAGGCGGCCGGCACGGCCGGGCCGCCGCCCGCTCCGCCGGCGCCGGAGCCGGGGTCCTGGGCGAGGTACGCGCGGGGCCCGGAGTTCCTGCGGGCGCTGGCCGCCGGTCGTTCGCCGCGCGCGGTGTGGACGGCTCTGCCGGGGCCCGACTGGGCGCAGGAGATCGGGCGGGCCGTGCAGGCGACCCTGGCCTCCGGGCGGGGCGCGCTCGTCGTCGTACCGGCGGGGCGGCCCGCCGCGCGGGTCGACGAGGCCCTCCGGGAGCTGTTGGGGGAGGGGCAGCACGCGCTGCTGACCGCCGACGCGGGGCAGGAGCGGCGGTACCGGGAGTGGCTGGCCGTGCGGCGGGGGGCGGTACGGGCCGTCGTCGGGACCCGGGCCGCCATGTTCGCCCCAGTGCGCGACCTCGGGCTGGTCGTCGTCTGGGACGACGGCGACGCCGCCCACAGCGACGACAACGCTCCCTTCCCGCACGTGCGGGAGGTGCTGGAGCTGCGGGCGACCCGGGACCGGTGCGCGTTCCTCCTGGGGAGTTGGAGCTGCACCGTCGAGGCCGCGCAACTCGTCGAGAGCGGGTGGGCCGCGCCGGTCGTCGCCGGCAGGGAGCAGGTGCGGGCGGTCGCTCCGCTGGTGCGGACCGTCGGGGACGGGGAGCTGGCGCGCGACGAGGCGGCCCGGGCCGCGCGTCTGCCCAGCCTCGCCTGGCAGGTCGCCAGGGACGGGCTGCGGGACGGGCCTGTCCTCGTCCAGGTCCCCCGGCGTGGATACGTGCCGCGGACGGCTTGCGCGCAGTGCCGGGAACCCGCCCGGTGCCGGCACTGTGCGGGACCTCTGGAGGCGCGGGAGGGCGCAGGTCCCCTGGTGTGCGGGTGGTGCGGGCGTGAGGAGGCGCACTGGCAGTGCCCGGAGTGCGGGAGCCGTCGGCTCCGGGCCCAGGTCGTGGGGGCGCGGCGTACCGCCGAGGAGCTGGGACGGGCCTTTCCCGCCGTGCCGGTGCGGACCTCCGGGCGGGAACACGTGCTCGACACCGTGCCGGGTACGCCCGCGTTGGTCGTGAGCACACCCGGCGCCGAACCGGTCGCCGAGGGCGGGTACGCGGCCGCTCTGCTGCTCGACGGCTGGGCCATGCTCGGGCGGCCCGATCTGCGGGCCGGGGAGGAGGCGCTGCGCCGGTGGATCGGGGCGGCCGCGCTCGTGCGGAACCAGGGGGCGGGCGGCACGGTCGTCGTGGTCGCCGAGCCGACGCTGCGGCCCGTGCAGGCGCTCGTGCGGTGGGATCCGGTGGGGCACGCGGTACGGGAGCTCGCGGACCGTGCCGAGCTGGGGTTTCCGCCGGTGTCCCGGATGGCGGCCGTGTCGGGCGCGGCCCAGGTGCTGGCCGACTTCCTGGGCGGTGTGGAACTGCCGCCGGACGCTGAGGTGTTGGGGCCCGTGCCGGTGCCCGTCGTGGAGCCGGGGCGGGTACGGCGGGTGGGGGCGCCGCCGCCGGGGGAGGCATGGGAGCGCGCGTTGATCCGGGTGCCGCCGGGGAGCGGTGCGGCGCTGGCCGCCGCGCTCAAGAGCGCCCAGGCCGCGCGGATGGCGCGTGGGGGCGGCGAGGTGGTCCGGATCCGCGTGGATCCCCTCGACATCGGGTGAGACACGGGGGAGCGGGACAGCGGCTCACTTGGATGACGCCGTGTGTGGTGCTGAGCACCGGGGGAGTCGACGGCTGCCGCCCGGCGTACGGCGGTGCCTCCCGGAGCGGGCCGGGAGGCGGTCGCCGGTGTCGTCAGCCGTTGCGCGGGCCGGGGAAGGCCGTGGGGCGTGCCTCGTCCCGGAGGGTGGGGCTGCCGGCCGTCGGCTGGGTGGGCATCTGACTCGGCATCGGCCCCGTCATCCTGCCCTGCATCTGTCCCGTCATCTGTCCCGTCATCTGTCCGGGCAGTTGGCCCGGCATGGATCGGGCCGCGGGGACCGTCGGCAGGCCGGAGCCCACGTTGACGGTGCGGGTGCCCTGCGGCTCACCCGTGCGCTCCGCCTCGGCCGCTGCCTGGGCGGCGGCACGGCGGGCGCCGTAGCGGCGGTGCACCGCCTGTTTGGTCACCCCGAGGGCCGAGCCCACCGCGTCCCACGAGAAGCCGAGTGAGCGGTCGAAGTCCACGGCGGCCGTGACCAGGGTCTCGACGCTGTCCCGCAACTCCTGGGCGAGACGGACGGTCGGGGCGGGGGCGCGTCCGTAGACGACGAAGCCCGTGGAGGGGCCGGAGCGGCGCGGGCGGTAGACGTTGCCCAACTGGGCGGTGAGGGTGCGTAGTGCGTCCACCTGCCGGCGGACCCGCTCGATGTCCCGCACCAGCAAGTGCAGGCTGGCCCGAGCCTGGGCGTCGTGGGTTGCGTGGTCGGCCATGAACAAGCCTCTCGAACCGGCGTTGAAAAGGATGGGCCGCGATTGCGGCCGGTAGTGGTCAACTCTCTCTTGACCAACGCGGATCAGCTCCGCTGGTAACGGGGTGGGGGCGTGGGGGAATGTGCGCGGGGCGCGTGGGGAGGGCCGCGCGACGTGATCTCCCGCCCGCGCACCGTCCGTGCCGGGCGGCCTGAACAGGAGGGTTTCCCGAGGCGGGACCGCCTGTCGGGGCCCGCCCGCCCTTGGGTCCCGCACCCGCGTTCCTGGCCCCAACAGCGTGGCGGGGTGCGGTCAAGGCCACAGCTGCGGCCGCGGCTTGCGGGTGGTGGGGGCAGGGGCGGGGCGCGGGCTGCGAGAGGTCGGCGGTGGTCCGGGGGCATAGACTGGTGCGTTGTCCTGTGTCTTGTGCGCAGGGGTTGTTGAAGTTCCGTCCGAGAGGCCGACAGTCACCCATGAGGCTTGTCTTCGCTGGTACCCCCGAGGTGGCGGTTCCCGCCCTGGACGCGCTGATCGCGTCGGGACGGCATGAGGTGGCCGCGGTGGTGACGCGGCCCGACGCGCCGGCGGGACGGGGACGGCGGCTCGTCGCGAGCCCTGTGGCGCAGCGGGCCGAGGAGGCCGGCATCGAGGTGCTGAAGCCGCACCGGCCGCGGGACGAGGACTTCCTCGCCCGGCTGCGGGAGATCGCGCCGGACTGCTGCCCCGTGGTGGCCTACGGAGCCCTGCTGCCGCGGGTGGCCCTGGACGTTCCCCTGCACGGCTGGGTCAACCTGCACTTCTCGCTGCTGCCCGCCTGGCGCGGTGCCGCGCCCGTGCAGCACTCGATCATGGCGGGCGACGAGATCACCGGTGCGTCCACGTTCCTCATCGAGGAGGGGCTCGACTCCGGGCCCGTGTACGGGACGGTCACCGAGGTGATCCGGGCCACCGACACCAGCGGGGACCTGCTGACGCGCCTCGCCTTCGCGGGGGCGGGGCTGCTCGCCGCCACCATGGACGGGATCGAGGACGGCACCCTGAAGGCGGTGCCACAGCCCGCCGACGGGATCACCCTCGCCCCGAAGATCACCGTCGACGACGCCCGGATCGACTGGGCGGCGCCCGCGCTGCGGATCGACCGGGTGGTGCGCGGGTGCACACCGGCGCCGGGCGCGTGGACCACGTTCCGGGGCGAGCGGCTCAAGCTCATCCACGTCGCGCCGGTCCCCGAGCGGACCGGACTCGCGCCGGGTGCGCTGGAGGTCGGCAAGAACACCGTGCACGCCGGGACCGGCTCGTACGCCGTGGAACTGCTCTGGGTGCAGGCCCAGGGGAAGAAGCCGATGCGGGCCGCCGACTGGGCGCGCGGCGTGCGCATCTCCTCCGGTGAGTCCCTCGGCACCGAGGACACCGTCTAGTGCGCTGCTCCCGGCACCGAGGACACCGTCCAGGAGCGGGTTCGCGACGCCGGGGCACCGCCCGCGGTCACCTCCTCGGCGTCGACGGCCTCGCCCCACGGCGCGGGTGGCACCGCCCCGCGGTAGCGGCCCCCGGGCCCCGCCCGACCCCTCCAGCGCGCGTCGTACGCTGGTCGTGGCATCTCATCCCTTATCCGGAGCACCTTTTTCGTGAGTGAGCAGTCCCGCCCTCCCCGCAAGCCGGGCAAGCCGTACCGACGGCCCCAGAAGGACCCCGTCCGCCTCCTCGCCTTCGAGGCGTTGCGGGCCGTCGACGAGCGGGACGCCTACGCGAATCTCGTCCTGCCGCCGCTGCTGCGGAAGGCGCGCGAGAAGGAGGGGCCGGACAAGTTCGACGCGCGGGACGCGGCGCTGGCGACCGAGCTGGTGTACGGGACGCTGCGCCGGCAGGGCACCTACGACGCGGTGATCGCCGAGTGCGTGGACCGGCCGCTGCGCGAGGTCGACCCGCCCGTGCTGGACGTGCTGAGCCTGGGGGCGCACCAGCTGCTCGGGACGCGCATCCCGACGCACGCGGCCGTCTCGGCGTCCGTGGACCTCGCGCGGGTGGTGCTCGGCGACGGGCGCGCCAAGTTCGTGAACGCCGTGCTGCGCAAGATCGCGCAGCACGACCTCGACGGCTGGCTGGAGCGGGTCGCGCCGCCGTACGACGACGACCCCGAGGATCACCTCGCCGTCGTGCACAGCCACCCCCGGTGGGTCGTCTCCGCGCTGTGGGACTCGCTCGGCGGCGGCCGGGCGGGCATCGAGGACCTGCTGGAGGCGGACAACGAACGGCCCGAGGTGACGCTGGTCGCCCGGCCGGGGCGGGCCACCACCGAGGAACTCCTCCGGGAGGACTCCGCGATGCCGGGCCGCTGGTCGCCCTACGCCGTGCGGCTCACCGAGGGTGGGGAGCCGGGGGCCGTCGACGCCGTACGGGAAGGCCGTGCGGGTGTGCAGGACGAGGGCAGCCAGCTCGTGGCGCTGACCCTCGCGAACGCGCCGCTCGACGGGCCCGACCGGGCCTGGCTGGACGGGTGCGCCGGACCCGGCGGCAAGGCCGCGCTGCTGGCCGCGCTCGCCGCCGAACGCGGAGCCGTGCTGCTCGCCTCCGAGAAGCAGCCGCACCGCGCGGGCCTGGTCGCCAGGGCGCTCGACGGCAACCCCGGGCCGTACCAGGTGATCGCGGCCGACGGCACGCGTCCCCCGTGGCGGCCCGGGTCGTTCGACCGGGTGCTGATGGACGTGCCCTGCACGGGTCTGGGGGCGCTGCGCAGGCGTCCCGAGGCGCGCTGGCGGCGCCGCCCCGACGACCTCGACTCCTTCGCCCCGCTGCAACGGGCCCTGCTGCGGACCGCGTTGGAGTCCGTACGGGTCGGGGGTGTCGTCGGTTACGCGACCTGTTCGCCGCACCTCGCCGAGACCCGCGCGGTCGTCGCGGACGTCCTCAAGCAGTACGGCGACGGGGCGGACCTCATCGACGCCCGGCCGCTGCTGGAGGGCGTACCGGCCCTCGGTGAGGGCCCTGACGTGCAGCTGTGGCCGCATCTGCACGGCACGGACGCGATGTACCTCGCGCTGATCCGCCGCACCGCCTGAACACCCCGGTCACGCGCGACGCGGGAGTCCCTCGTCGCGGGCCAGCGGGTGCGGCCACCACACCTTCGGACCGATGTCCAGGAAGAGGGACGTCACGAGGACGGAGCGGACGACCAGGGTGTCGAGGAGGACACCGAGGGCGACCGCGAAGCCGATCTCGGCGAAGGCGACCATGGGCAGGGTGGCGAGCGCGGCGAACGTGCCGGCCAGCACCAGGCCCGCCGAGGTGATGACCGCGCCCGTCGCCGCGAGGCCCGTCACGACACCCTGGCGGGTGCCCTGGTGGGTGGCCTCCTCGCGGATGCGGGTGGTGAGGAAGATGTTGTAGTCGATGCCCAGCGCGACCAGGAACACGAAGACGAAGAGCGGGAAGTCCGTCGTCTCTCCCGCGTAGTCGAAGAGGTGGCGGAACGCGAGCGCGCTGATGCCGAGGGCCGCCGCGAACGACAGGATCACCGTGCCGATCAGCACCAGTGGGGCGATCAGCGCACGCAGCAGGGCGCAGAGGATCAGCAGGACCACGAGCAGCACCAGCGGGATGATCAGCAGATTGTCGTGCGTGGTGGCCTTCTCCATGTCCAGCAGGGCCGCGGTACCACCGCCGACCTGCGCGTCGGCGTCCGGAACCGCGTGGACGGCGTCCCTGACCCGTTCGACCGTGTCCTTCGCGGCCTGGCTGTCGGCCGGGGCGGACATGGTCGCCTCGAAGAGGACCCTGCCGTCGTGGAAGGGTCTCGTGCCCGGTGGCAGCCCGAGCGAGTCCGGTACGACCCCATCCGTGTTAGCGACCGCGCGGCCCACCTCGCGGGCCTGCGCCCGGTTGCTGATGATCACCAGGGGATCGCCGCTGCCCGCCGGGAAGTAGCGAGCGGAGACCTCCTGGCCGACGATCGAGTCCGGTTTCCCGGTGAACGCGTCCGCGTTGCCGATGCCCTCGGCGCGCAGCTGGAGCAGGCCCAGCGAGCACAGGGCCAGGGCGGCCGCCGTCGCGATCCAGGTCGTGCGCGGGCGGCCGGCGATCCGCCTGCCCATCCGCGCCCACACGCCGCGCTCGGTGGGCTCGGCACTGCCGAAGTGGGGGACGACCGGCCAGAAGATCCAGCGGCCGACGATCACCAGCAGGGCGGGGAAGAGCGTCATCATCGCGAGCAGCGCGACCGTGACGCCGATGGCGGCCACCGGGCCGAGCCCGCTCGTCGAGTTCATCTCGGCGGCCAGCAGCACCAGCATGCTCAGCACGACCGTCGCGCCCGAGGCGATCACCGCCGGTCCCGCCCGGTGCAGGGCCAGCGCCATCGCCTCGTGACGGTCCTCGTGGCGGCGCAGCTCCTCGCGGTAGCGGGCGACGAGCAGCAGGGCGTAGTCGGTGCCCGCGCCGAAGACCAGCACCGTGAGAATGCCCGCGCTCTGCCCGTTGACGGTCAGCCCCGCGTGCTCGGCGAGCAGATAGATCAGCGCCTGGGCCGTGAACAGCGCGGCGACCACCGCGAGCAGCGGTACCAGCAGCAGGGTCGGACTGCGGTACGTGAACAGCAGCATCACGATGACGACGGCCATCGCCGACAGCAGCAGGGTGGAGTCGATGCCCTCGAATGCCTTGGAGAAGTCGGCGTTCGTCCCGCCCGGACCCGTGATGTGCACGGCGAGCCCGTCGCCGCCCTCACCCACGTCGTCGCGGATCGAGTCGACCGCGGGCGCGATCCGCTCCCAGCCCTTCTCGTCCATCGTGATCGGTACCTGGATCCGGGCGGCCCTCGGGTCGGTCGGGCGGTCGTACACCGGCCCGCGGGTCTGGGCGCCGATGATGCCGTGGTCCGTCAGCCGCCTCAGCTCACGGGCGTCCTGCTGGATCCGGGCCCGGTCCGCGGCGGTCAGCCCGCTCTCCCTGGCGTAGACGACGACCGCCGGGATCTGCTCCGGCCGGAACTTCTCGGACGCCTGCAGCACCTGGGTGGACTCGGCGGAGCCCGGCAGCCACGACGCCGCGTCGTTGTCCTGCGCGTCGGTCAGCCGGGAGGCGAGCGGTGCCGTCAGGAAGAGGACGATGAGCCACAGCACCAGGACGACCCACTTGGCACGCCGCCCGCACACCAGGTGGGCGACACCGCGACTCCCCGTCATGGGCACCCCCGCGGACGCGCCGCACGGAGCACGCGGGCAGCGGTGCGGTCGGGCCGGGACAGCCCTCGGCCGGCGCACCGGCCTTCCCGGCCGGTACCGATGACCGCAACCCCCCGGGGGCATGGCAGGCTTGGTGCATGGCCGCGCAGATCAACCCAAGCATCCTGTCCGCCGACTTCGCCCGTCTCGCCGACGAGGCGAAGGCGGTCGAAGGGGCCGACTGGCTCCATGTAGACGTGATGGACAACCATTTCGTCCCGAACCTCACGCTCGGTGTGCCGGTCGTAGAGTCCCTGGCCCGTGCGACGCGGACGCCGCTGGACTGTCATCTCATGATCGAGGCCCCCGATCGGTGGGCCCCCCAGTACGTGGAAGCGGGTGCCGGTTCCGTCACTTTCCATGCCGAGGCGGCCGCCGCACCGGTGCGGCTCGCCCGTGAGATCCGGGCCAAGGGCGCCCGTGCCTCCATGGCGCTCAAGCCCGCGACGCCGATCGAACCGTTCGAGGACCTGCTGCCCGAGCTCGACATGGTGCTGATCATGACGGTCGAACCGGGCTTCGGAGGCCAGGCCTTTCTCGACATCATGCTCCCCAAGATCCGCCGCACCCGCGAGTTGATCAGCAAGCACGGCCTCGGCCTGTGGCTCCAGGTCGACGGCGGCGTCTCCGCGTCCACCATCGAGCGCTGCGCGGAGGCGGGCGCCGACGTCTTCGTCGCCGGTTCCGCGGTCTACGGGGCCGACGACCCGGCCGAGGCGGTCCGCGCGCTGCGCGCCCGGGCCGACGCCGCCACGGCAGCCGCGGGATGGGCCTGCGGACACTGAGACACTGTCGTACGACCGTGCGACCGCCGGATGAGCGGCGCAGGTCAGGCGACCTCCGGGCCAAGGAAACGTGAACGGCGTTCCTTCGGGCTGATCGAAAACGTCGGATCTGCAAGGATGAACGGCGTATCCATGTGTGAAGAGCAGTGAGGAGATGGCCGTGTCGGGTATGTCGGCGGGCCGGTCAGCCATGCGGATGGGACCCGCTGAGCTGGTTCAGGCGGCGGCGATGGCCCGCCGCTTCTACCTCGAGGGCAAGTCCAAGATCCAGATCGCCGAGGAGTTCGGCGTGAGCCGCTTCAAGGTGGCCCGTGTCCTGGAGACCGCCCTCGAACGGGATCTCGTACGCATCGAGATCCGAGTCCCCGCGGAACTGGACGCCGAGCGTTCCGACGCCCTGCGTGCCCGCTACGGCCTCCGGCACGCCGTGGTCGTCGAGTCCCCGGCCGAGGCCGAGGAGTCACCCGACCCCGAGAACCTCGGCGAGGTGGCCGCGGACCTGCTCGGTGAACTCGTCAACGAGGGCGATGTCCTCGGGCTGGCGTGGGGGCGCTCGACCATCCACATGGCGGCCGCCCTCGACCGGCTGCCGCCGTGCACGGTGGTGCAGCTGACGGGTGTCTACGACGCGGGGACCGCCGAGCGCGGCTCGGTGGAGGCGGTACGGCGGGCCGCGCAGGTGTCGGGCGGCGACGCCCACCCCATCTACGCGCCGATGCTGCTGCCGGACGCGGCCACCGCGGCCGCCCTGCGCCACCAGACGGGGATCGCCCGGGCCTTCGAGTACTTCGACAAGGTCACGGTCGCCTGTGTCTCCATCGGCTCCTGGGAGGCGGGCATCTCCACGGTGCACGACATGCTCAGCGACGAGGAGCGGGCCCACTACGCCTCCCTCGGTGTCGCCGCCGAGATGTCCGCGCACCTCTTCGACGCCGAGGGCCGCCGGGTCGGGCGGGACCTCGGGGAGCGGTGCATCACCGTCAAGGCCGACCAGCTCCGCCGTATCCCCGAGGTCGTCGCGATCGCGGGCGGGCAGCGCAAGGCGGCGGCGATCGACGCGGTCCTGCGGTCGGGGCTGGTCACCAGCCTCGTCACCGACACCTCCGCGGCGGACTCGCTGCTGACGGCCGGACTGACCCCCCGCCCCGCGCTCAACCGCGCGGACCCGGACGGGCACTGAGCGGCTCGGCGACATAAGCGGGCTGGACGGTCCCGGCGGGGAGCCGGGAAGGGGCGGGCGCGGTGGCACCGGCAGGTGCCGCGGCGGTCCGCCCCTGGCGTTCTTGGCGGACCCTCGCCCTCTCGGCCCCTCGCGTTCCCGGCGGCCCCCACGCCGCCCAGCGCGCCGTGGGCGGCGCACGGTGCCAGAGGGCGGCGCACGGTGCCAGAGAGGGGCGGCGAGAGCGGAACGAGCACGCGGGGGACGCGGGAAGCCGGCCACCGGCAGGCTTCGGCCACGGCGGTACCGAGACGAAGGCGGTACGCGGATGAACGGCAGCGCACGCACGGAAGTGCCGGGCGCCGGCGACCGGCTCCACGGCGAGCCGGACCTCACCGGGGTCACGGACAACCCCGCCTTCAGGGACCGCTGCGCCCGCGCCCTGGATCTGACCGACCACTTCGGCCGCAACGGGGACGCCCTCGCCGACTGCCTCCCGCACCTGCCGTGAACGCCGCATGTCCGGGGACGGCTGGTCGTGATCACCGGCCGGCGCGCCCGCGCCCTGGCCGAGCCGAACGACCGGAGCATCGCCCAGGAGGTGTCGGTGACGAGGCCGCGGACCGCTGGACGGGCACCGGGACCGACCTGCGCGCGGTACTCGCTCTCGGAGGATCCTCCTAGCCCGCGACCGGTCCTCTGGACGATCCGTCGGGCCCGCCCCTGGCCGTTGACATGGGACAATGAAGTACGTGCTCTTCCCCCTGGCGGTCCTGCCAGGGGGTCTCCTCTGAACGACTGGGATGTGCGGCACGTGCGTTTCCTCAATGACATCCAGCCCGCGTACGACCTGACCTACGACGACGTCTTCATGGTCCCGAGCCGTAGCGCCGTCGGATCGCGGCAGGGCGTCGACCTGGCCTCCCCGGACGGCACGGGCACCACCATCCCGCTGGTCGTGGCCAACATGACCGCCATCGCCGGCCGCCGCATGGCCGAGACGGTCGCCCGCCGCGGCGGACTCGTGGTCATCCCGCAGGACATCCCCATCGAGGTCGTCACCGACGTCATCTCCTGGGTCAAGAGCCGCCACCTCGTCCTCGACACCCCGATCGTGCTCAACCCGCACCAGACCGTCGCCGACGCGCTCGCCCTGCTGCCGAAGCGGGCCCACAACGCGGGCGTCGTCGTCGACGACCAGTTGCGGCCCGTCGGCGTCGTCACCGACCAGGACCTGACCGGGGTCGACCGCTTCACTCAGCTCGAAGTCGTCATGTCCAGGGACCTGTTGCTCCTCGACGCGGACATCGACCCCCGCGAGGCCTTCAACCGCCTCGACCACGCCAACCGCCGCTACGCGCCCGCCGTCGACAAGGACGGCCGTCTCGCCGGCATCCTGACCCGCAAGGGCGCCCTGCGCGCCACGCTCTACACCCCGGCCGTCGACGCGCAGGGCAGGCTGAGGGTCGCCGCCGCCGTCGGCATCAACGGCGACTTCGCGGGCAAGGCGAAGCAGCTGCTCGACGCCGGCGTCGACACGCTCGTCATCGACACCGCCCACGGGCACCAGGAGTCGATGATCAACGCGATCAAGCTGGTGCGTGACCTCGACCCCCGGGTGCCGATCGCCGCGGGCAACATCGTCGCCGCGGAGGGCGTCCGCGATCTCGTCGAGGCCGGCGCGGACATCGTCAAGGTCGGTGTCGGACCCGGCGCCATGTGCACGACCCGCATGATGACCGGCGTGGGACGGCCCCAGTTCTCGGCCGTCCTGGAGTGCGCCGCGGAGGCCAGGAAGTACGGCAAGCACGTGTGGGCCGACGGTGGCGTCCGGCACCCGCGGGACGTCGCGATGGCGCTCGCCGCGGGCGCGTCCAACGTGATGATCGGGTCCTGGTTCGCGGGGACGTACGAGTCGCCGGGCGACCTCCAGCAGGACGCCGGCGGGCGGCTGTACAAGGAGTCGTTCGGCATGGCCTCGGCGCGGGCGGTCCGCAACCGCACGAGCGAGGAGTCGGCCTACGACCGGGCGCGGAAGGCGCTGTTCGAGGAGGGTATCTCCACCTCGCGGATGTTCCTGGACCCGGCGCGGCCGGGGGTCGAGGACCTGATCGACTCGATCATCGCGGGCGTGCGGTCGTCCTGCACGTACGCCGGCGCCGGATCGCTGGCGGAGTTCGCGGAGCGGGCCGTCGTCGGCGTCCAGAGCGCCGCCGGGTACGCGGAGGGCAAGCCGCTGCACGCCAGCTGGAGTTGACGGCCCCCGGGGTCACCTGGGCGAGGAGGGCCTTCGTCGCGCGCGGCCGGCCCCGAAGGACACCGTTCGCAACGGTGTGAACCAGGCGTGCAACGAACGCGCGTCCCTCCCGGAGGAACGCAACGATCTTGCGCGGCTGCGCAAGGTTGCCGCATTACGCTCGTAAAGCCCTGACTCGTAGGGTCGTGCGCTGTACGTGGCGTTGCGGGGACCTCCTGCTCGGTGGCCCTCGGTTCCGGTGCTGTCGGTCCTCTCTCGCCCTGAACCCATTCGACGAAGGAGCCGGCGCGTGCTCGACCAAGGCGCACCCCCGCAGCAGCAGAGTCACCCCGCCCCGCCACCCGGCGGGGCCGCTCGACGGCTGCTGCGCCGCAAGCCCGTGGAACGCCTGGTCGCGGAGGGTGGGCAGGGCGAGGGAGGCTCGCTGCGGCGCTCCCTCGGCATGTGGCAGCTGACGATGATCAGCATCGGCGCCACCCTGGGCACCGGTATCTTCGTGGTTCTCGGCGAGGCCGTGCCCAAGGCCGGTCCCGCCGTCACCCTCTCCTTCGTGATCGCCGGCCTCACCGCGCTGTTCTCGGCCCTCTCCTACGCCGAGCTGGCCGGCAGCATCCCTGTCTCCGGGTCCTCCTACTCGTACGCGTACGCAACGATGGGTGAGCTGGTCGCCTGGATCTGCGGCTGGTGCCTGGTGCTGGAGTACGGGGTCTCGGTGTCGGCCGTGGCCGTCGGCTGGGGCGAGTACCTGAACGAACTGCTCGACGGGACCCTCGGCGTGACCATTCCCGACGCGCTGTCGGCGCCGCCCGGCGACGGCGGGATCTTCAACCTGCCCGCCCTCGTCGTGGTCCTGCTCGCCATGGCGTTCCTGCTCGGCGGCGCCCGTGAGTCCGCCCGCGCCAACACCATCATGGTGGTCGTGAAGATCGCCGCGCTGCTGCTGTTCTGCCTGATCGGCCTCCAGGGCTTCCGCTCCGGCAACTACGAGAACTTCATGCCGCTCGGCATGGCCGGCGTCAGCGCCGCCGGCGCCACCCTCTTCTTCTCGTACATCGGGTTCGACGCCGCCTCCACCGCCGGCGAGGAGGCCAAGAACGCGCAGCGGGACCTGCCGCGGGCCATCATGCTGTCGTTGATCATCGTCACCGCGCTGTACGTGCTCGTCGCCGCCGTCGCCGTCGGGGCGCGGCCGTGGAAGGGCTTCGACGGCTCGGAGGCCGCGCTCGCCGGGATCATGAAGGACGTCACCGGGGACGCGTTCTGGGGGACGCTGCTGGCGGCCGGCGCGGTCATCGCCATCGCCAGCGTCGTGCTGACCGTGCTCTACGGGCAGACGCGCATCCTCTTCGCCATGTCGCGCGACGGGCTCGTGCCCAAGGTGTTCTCGAAGGTGCACCCGAGGACGGGGACGCCGCGCGTGAACACCGTCATCGTGTCGTCGTTCTGCGGTGTGCTCGCCGCGGCCGTTCCTCTCGGGCAGCTCGCCGACGCCACCAGCATCGGCACGCTGTTCGCGTTCGCGCTGGTCAACGTGGCGGTCGTGGTGCTGCGGCGGACGCGGCCCGACATGCCGAGGACCTTCCGGGTGCCGCTGTCGCCCGTGCTGCCCGCGCTCGGGCTCGCGTTCTGCGTGTGGATGATGGGCAGCCTCGACACCATCACCTGGGTCGTCTTCGGGATCTGGATGGCCGTCGGGCTCGTGTTCTACTTCAGTTACGGCTACCGCCGCTCCCGTCTCGCCACTCCAGAGAAGTGATCCACCCGCAGTGCTGAACGATCTCGACGAACGCATCGTGCACGCCCTCGCCGAGGACGCCCGCCGCTCCTTTGCCGACATCGGCCACCTCGTCGGCCTGTCCGCGCCCGCGGTCAAGCGGCGTGTGGACCGGCTGCGGGCGACCGGGGCCATCACCGGGTTCACGGTCCGGGTGGACCCCGCCGCGCTCGGCTGGGAGACCGAGGGGTTCGTCGAGATCTACTGCCGGCGCAACACCTCGCCGGAGACCATCCAGCGAGGGCTGGAGCGCTACCAGGAGGTCGTCGCCGCGTCGACGGTCACCGGCGAGGCCGACGCCGTCGTACAGGTCTTCGCCTCCGACATGCGGCACTTCGAACGGGTCCTGGAACGCATCGCCGGGGAGCCCTTCGTGGAGCGCACCAAGTCGGTCCTCGTCCTGTCGCCCCTGCTGCGCCGGTTCTCCTCGGGGTCGCCGACCTGAGCGGCGGGAGGGCCGGAGCGGCGGCGCGCTACTGGTCGGCGGTCATCCTGGCCAGCGCGTTGTTGCCGATCGAGGTGTGCACGCTGAAGCGCACCGCGTCCGGGCGGTAGCGGTCGTCGGACCACTCCACCGGGCGGCCCTCGCGGGTGGTGGTGACGCGGCGGACGCGCAGCAGCGGACTGGTCCGGCGCACCGCCAGCAGCTCCGCGTCGCGGGCGCTGGCCGCCACCGCGTCGATGACGTGCTCGCCGTAGGCGAGGACCAGGCCGGTGTCGTCCAGCAGGCGCTGGGTGACCGACGGGCAGTCCGCCTCGATGTGCTCGACGGCGGTGGAGATCCAGTCCGCGTAGACCGTGCGCTCCAGCAGCACCGGCTGCCCGTCGAGACCGCGCAGCCGCAGGACGTGCAGGACCCGGGTGCCCGGGTCGAGCTGGAGGCGCGCCCGGTCCTCGGCGGTGACCGTCCGCCACTCCTGCGCCATCACCCGGCCCGTCGCCTCCCGGCCCATCGCCCGCGCCCACTGCGCGAAACTGCGCAGCTCCGCGAAGCTCTGGCTGCGCCGGCCGGCCAGGACCACCCGGCGGGCACCCTGACGCGACCCGATCAGCCCCTCGGCGGTCAGTGTCGCCACCGCCTGGCGGACGGTGCCGCGCGAGACGCCGTAGCGGGCCGCGAGCTCGGTCTCCGGGGGCAGCAGACTGCCCACCGTGTAGTCCTCACGGTCGATCGCCCGCCGTAGCGCGTCCGCGATCTCCTCGTGTCGCGCCGCCATGGTCCCCTCCGTCATCCGGTCGCCGCTGTGTACAGCGGGACCAGCCTAACGAGGCCGGGTGGAGGCCGCTGACCATGTCCGTCCGCCGGTGATGGTGTGGGAGAACGCGCACGACCATTGCGCCGGAGGTCGCGTGCGTGAGAGGAAATACGGACCTGATGAGGCCAACTTGTTCAGACAAGTGCTCCATCCGGATCGTCCCCGCGCGGATCCCCGGAGAGCCAGTGGACCTCTTCCCACCGAGAACCGCCGTCATCGACCTCACCGTCAGCGCGCCCGGGACCACGACCACCGACGACTGCACCGGGGCCTGGCCGTGCTCGACTCCCGCACCTACGTGCGTGGCACCCCGCGCCCCTGGCCGGACGTCGGGGACAACGACTGGCCGTCGGACCACGCGGCGGTCGTCACGACGTTCGCCCTGGGCGGGGCCGCCGTCGGCCGACGGCCGGAATCCCCTGGGCCGGACGGGACCGCCCGGCTAGCATCGGTGCCATGACCTGGCGACATTGATCCACCAGCCCTGCCTCCCGAGGGCCACCTCGGACGCCGTACCCCCGACGTCCGAATCGCCCCTGCGGGAAGGCCCCATGACACTCTCACCTGCTCGTGCGCCCCGCGCCGCGGACACCCGGACCAGCGGTGTCCGCCGGCTGACGGCCACGCTGTACGGCTACGCGTTCCTCGACGACTTCGTGCTGCTCTACCCGGTGTACGCGCTCCTGTTCAGCGACACCGGCCTGTCCCTCTGGCAGGTCTCCTCGCTGTTCGCCCTGTGGTCGATCACCGGGATCCTGCTGGAGGTCCCTTCCGGTGCCTGGGCCGACGCCGTCTCCCGGCGGCTGCTGCTGTGGCTCGGCCCGCTGCTCACCGCCGCCGGCTTCGCCCTGTGGGTGATCACGCCGTCGTACGGGGCGTTCGCCCTCGGCTTCGTGCTGTGGGGGGTGCGCGGCGCGCTCGGCTCCGGCGCCCTGGAGGCGCTGGTCTACGACGAACTAGACCGGCTCGGCGCCGCCGACCGGTACGCGCGCGTGATCGGCCGGGCCCAGGCGGGCGGGATGATCGCCGTGATGGCGGCGATGGGGCTGGCCGGGCCGGTGCTGGGCCTCGGCGGCTACCCGGCCGTCGGCGCGGCGAGCGTCCTGGTCTGCCTGCTGACCTCGGCGCTGGCGACCCGCTTCCCCGAGCACCGGCCGACGGCCGCCGGCGGCGGCGACCGTGCCTCCACCCTCACGACCCTGCGAACCGGACTCGCCGAGGTCCGCGGCGACCGTGCCCTGCGCGGGGCCCTGCTCCTGGTTCCCGCGGTCGGCGCGGTCTGGGGCGCCCTCGACGAGTACACCCCGCTGCTCGCCCGTGACACCGGCGTGGCCGAGCAGACGGTGCCCTACCTGCTGCTGCTGATCTGGGCCGGACCCGCGATCGGCAGCCTGCTGGCCGGGGCGGGCGAACGCCTGGGCCCGACCGGGCTCGGGGTGGTCCTCACCGTCTCCGCGCTCGCCCTCGCCGGAGGCGCACTGACGGCGACCCCCGCCGGTGTCGCCCTCGTGGGCGTCGCCTTCGGCGGCTTCCAACTGGTCAACGTGCTCGTCGACGCCCGGCTCCAGGACCGTGTCGACGGGGACCACCGGGCCACCCTCACCTCGGTGGCGGGCATGGGAACCGAACTGGCGACCGTCGCCGTCTTCGCCGGGTACGCCCTGCTCGGCGCGCACCACGCCCACGGCACCGTCTTCGCGGTGTTCGCGGTGCCTTATCTGGTGACGGCACTGGTCCTGGTCGCGAGGACGAGGACGTCCACGGTGCGCACCTGACACCCGCCCGGTGGGGCTGCCCATCCCGTCCGTGACGGGGCGGCCCCACCGGGCCCCGGACGACGGGAAGCAACGCCCGAGGCGCGCAACGAATCACCGCGGACCCGCCTCAGGACGCAACGAACCGCTCACCGGCGCGCAACGGCTCCTCCTTGTCCCCCCTGGTCAGCCGCCCGTACCGTCTACATGACCCCCAGACCCCCTCCTTCCGGTGAGGAACGCGCATGCGCATCGCCCTGCTCCAGAGCTCCGGCCGCCCCGGCTCGGTCGTCGAGAACCTCAAGGTGCTCGACGAGGCCGCGGGCCGTGCCGCCGCTGCCGGGGCGGGGCTGCTGACCGCCCCCGAGATGTTCCTGACGGGGTACGCGATCGGCGACGACATCGCCCGGCTCGCCGAGCCCGCCGACGGCGACTCGGCCGACGCGGTCGCGGAGATCGCCGGGCGCCACGGGCTCGCCGTCGCGTACGGATACCCCGAGCGGTCCGGCGAGACCGTCTTCAACTCGGCGCAGCTCGTCTCGGCGGACGGCACCCGGCTCGCCAACTACCGCAAGACGCACCTCTTCGGCTGCTTCGAGCGGGACCACTTCACACCGGGCGAGCAGCCCGTCGTCCAGGCCGAACTGGACGGCGTCCGCGTCGGGATCATGATCTGCTACGACGTGGAGTTCCCGGAGAACGTCCGCGCCCACGCCCTCGCCGGCACCGACCTGCTCGTGGTGCCCACGGCCCAGATGCATCCGTTCCAGTTCGTCGCCGAGTCGATGATCCCGGTGCGGGCCTTCGAGAACCAGATGTACGTCGCGTACGTCAACCGGGTCGGCCGGGAAGGGGAGTTCGAGTTCGTCGGGCTGTCCACCCTGGCCGGGCCCGACGGGGTCGCGCGCACCCGCGCCGGACGCGACGAGGACCTCGTCCTCGCCGACGTCGACCCCGCGTTCGTCGCGGCCGCCCGCGAGGCGAACCCGTATCTCACGGACCGCCGCCCCGGTCTCTACGGGTCCCTCGTCTGACCCTCCCCGCCCCGCAGCTTTCCCGCAAGGAGTCCGTACCCCATGACGTCCACCGTGCCCAACGCCATCGAGCACGCAGACGAGCAGCAGCCGCCGATCACCATGTTCGGCCCGGACTTCCCGTACGCGTACGACGACTACCTGGCCCATCCCGCGGGCCTCGGCCAGATCCCGGCGACCGAGCACGGCACCGAGGTCGCGGTCATCGGCGGCGGGCTGTCCGGCATCGTCGCCGCGTACGAACTGATGAAGATGGGCCTCAAGCCGGTCGTGTACGAGGCCGACCGGATCGGCGGCCGGCTGCGCACGGTCGGTTTCGAGGGCTGTGACCCCTCGCTCACCGCCGAGATGGGCGCCATGCGCTTCCCACCCTCCTCCACCGCCCTCCAGCACTACATCGACCTGGTCGGCCTGGAGACGCGGCCCTTCCCCAACCCCCTCGCGGAGACCACGCCGTCGACCGTCGTCGACCTCAAGGGCGAGACCCACTACGCCGAGACGATCGCCGACCTCCCGCAGGTCTACCGTGACGTCGCCGACGCCTGGAACACGTGCCTGGAGGAGGGCGCCGACTTCTCCGACATGAACCGCGCCATGCGCGAGCGGGACGTCCCGCGCATCCGCGAGATCTGGGCGCGGCTCGTGGAGAAGCTCGACAACCAGACCTTCTACGGCTTCCTCTGCGACTCCGAGGCGTTCAAGTCCTTCCGGCACCGCGAGATATTCGGCCAGGTCGGCTTCGGCACCGGCGGCTGGGACACCGACTTCCCCAACTCCATCCTGGAGATCCTGCGCGTCGTCTACACCGAGGCCGACGACCACCACCGCGGCATCGTCGGCGGTTCCCAGCAGCTGCCGCTGCGCCTGTGGGAGCGTGAGCCGCGGAAGATCGTGCACTGGGCCCTCGGCACCTCGCTCGCCACCCTGCACGAGGGCGGTGAGCCCCGCCCGGCCGTGACCCGCCTGCACCGCACGGCGGGCAACCGGATCACCGTGACCGACGCGAACGGCGACATCCGCACCTACGAGGCGGCGATCTTCACCGCCCAGTCCTGGATGCTGCTGTCGAAGATCGACTGCGACGACTCGCTCTTCCCGATCGACCACTGGACGGCGATCGAGCGGACCCACTACATGGAGTCCAGCAAGCTGTTCGTGCCCGTGGACCGGCCCTTCTGGCTGGACAAGGCCGTCGACGACCGGGGGAACCCGACCGGCCGGGACGTCATGTCGATGACGCTCACCGACCGTATGACCCGCGGCACGTACCTCCTGGACGACGGCCCGGACAAGCCCGCCGTCATCTGCCTGTCCTACACGTGGTGCGACGACAGCCTGAAGTGGCTGCCGCTGTCCGCGAACGAGCGGATGGAGGTCATGCTGAAGTCGCTCGGCGAGATCTATCCCAAGGTCGACATCCGCAAGCACATCATCGGCAACCCGGTGACGGTCTCCTGGGAGAACGAGCCCTACTTCATGGGCGCGTTCAAGGCCAACCTGCCCGGCCACTACCGCTACCAGCGGCGCCTGTTCACCCACTTCATGCAGGACCGGCTGCCCGAGGACAAGCGGGGCATCTTCCTCGCCGGCGACGACATCTCCTGGACGGCCGGCTGGGCCGAGGGCGCGATCCAGACCGCGCTCAACGCCGTCTGGGGCGTCATGCACCACCTCGGCGGCACCACCGACGCGACCAACCCCGGCCCCGGCGACGTGTACGACGAGATCGCGCCCGTGGAACTCCCGGAGGACTGAGCCGGGGCGCGGCTCAGTGCGGCAGCGGAGTCAGCAGCATCCGTCCAGCGCAGCCCACCGCCGCGTCGAGGCGGTGGGCCAACTCCTCGGCGAGATCGGGCAGTCCGCGCAGCGCCCACAGCGCCCGGGCCGCCGCCCAGGTGGCCTCGCGGGCCCGCTCCAGGCTCCACGCCCCGAGCAGATGGGTGAGCGGATCGGCGACCTGGAGGAGATCGGGGCCGGGCATCAACTCCTCGCGGACCCGCTCCTCCATCGAGACGAGGAGATCGCCCACGTGCTCGAACTCGTCCTCCAGATCGACGGGTTCGCAGCCGAGCGTACGACAGGCGTCCACGACGGCGAGCGCGAGATCGTGCCCGATGTGCGCGTTGATGCCCGAGAGCGCGAACTGCAGCGGCCGTACGCCGGGATGGTGCCGGAGCTGCAGCAGCGGCCGCCAGCAGGCGGGCGCGGGACCACCCTCCGCCACCCTCAGGTACCGTTCCGCGAAGCGCACGTCGAGGGCGGTCGCGGCCCGCGGATCGGCGAAGCAACCGGCGTCGACGTGCCGGCCCACGGCCTCCGTGACGGTGAGGTAGACACGGTTGAAGACCGCGATCCCGTCCCGCTCGGGCAGGGTGGCGTCGAGGGCCCGCATACGGGCGACGACGGCGTCCACCGAGTCCACGGAATTGGTGACATGTTCCAACTGCGCCATAGGGGGCAGGGTCCCAGGCCTAGGCTGACGCCGATGCCGCCGTGCCCGGCACATCCCCGGAACGGGGGAACGCGTGCCCGGCGGCGCGTACCGGGAAGCCGGTGAGCCGCGGTCCGGGAGCAGGGGGGAGCACCACGTGTCAGGCTTACGCGCCCAGCGACTGGCCGCACGCCGCGCCGCGCACCGGCGGAAGGTGTGCCGCGGAGCCATGATCGCCGCGGCGTCGCTCGTGGCCGTCGCCGCAACCGTCACCGGTGCGATGGCCGGGCTGAACGGCGACGGAGGCACCGCCGAGGCGCGGACCCTGTCCGGCGGCCCACCCGGCCACCCGTCCCACCCGGGCCCGGCCTCCCCGCCCCCGTCCCCGTCGACGACCTCGCCCGCACCGCAGGCGTCGCCCCGACCGTCGGGGACGGCCGACGCGCGCCCCTCGGCGGAGGAGCCGGAGACGGACCGGCCCACCGGGCCCCGGCCGGACGGCCCCGTCAAGCTCTACCGGCACCCCGAGTCCCAGGTCCGCGACTGGGTGCGGGCCCACCCCGACGACCCGCGCAGCGCCGTCATCGCGTCCCGTATCGCCGACCGCCCCGCCGCCGTCTGGTTCACCGACCCGGACCCGGCCACCGTCACCGCCGAGGTGGCCGCAGTCGCCTCCGGAGGCGCCGAGCGCGACCGAGTGCCGGTCCTCGTGGCGTACGCGATCCCGGACCGCGACTGCGGCGGAGCCTCGCAGGGCGGCGCCCGGAACCTCGACGCCTACGACGCCTGGATCGACGCGTTCGCCGCCGGGCTGGGCGACGACGAGGTCATCGTCATCCTGGAACCCGACGCGATCGCCCAGTCCGACTGTCTCTCCGCCGACGAGCGGGCCGACCGGTTCGCCTCTCTCGTCCGCGCCGGCCGCGTCCTGAAGGACGCCGACCCCAGGGCCCGCGTCTACCACGACGCCGGGCACTCGCAGTGGAACGCGCCCGACAAGCAGGCCACCCTGCTGCGTCTGGCGGGCGCCGCCGCACCGGACTCCTCCGACGGCGTCTTCAGCAACGTGTCGAACTTCAACCGCACCGACGCGGAGATCGCCTACACCCGGCAGGTGCTGGACGCCCTCGGCGGCCCGCCCGGCCTCGGCGCCGTCATCGACACCAGCCGCAACGGCAACGGCGCCCCGGCCGACGGCACCTGGTGCGACCCGCCCGGCCGCCGCCTCGGCCGCCCGCCGACGCTCACCACCGGCGAGTCCCGCATCGACGCCTACCTGTGGGTGAAACTGCCGGGGGAGGCCGACGGGTGCCGGGGCGAGGCCGGCGCGTTCTCACCGGGGTACGCGTACGAACTGGCACGGGGCTGAGCGGGTCCCGCGCCGTACCGGCGCGTCGCGTCGCGTCGCGCGGACCGGGCGAGGAGACCGCGCCCACGGCCCGCACTGAGCGGTTGCTTAGGATGTGGGGGTCCCGTTCCGCGCCGACGCACTCCAGGAGCACCACCCGTGACCGCCGAAGCCCCGACAGCCCCCGCCCTCACCTACGGCAGGCTCGTCCCCGTCACCGTGCACTTCGACGACCTGGACGCCCTCGGCATGCTGCACAACGCCCGCTACCCGCTGATGGTCGAGCGCGCCTGGGCCCGGCACTGGCGGGAACAGGGCTACGGCTTCGACGGCGACTGGGCCGCCGCCGGCGACTTCTGCAACGTGGTCAAGGAACTGCGCATCAGCTACGAGGCACCGGTCACCCGGCCCGGCAGCTACGCCGTGCACCTGTGGCTGGAGCGCCTCGGTACCACCGGCCTCACCTACGGCTTCCGCTTCTGCTCGGCCGACGGCGCACGGACCTACGCGCGGGGCACCCGCGTCCTCGTCAGGCTGGACGCGGACACCCTGCGGCCCACCGCGTGGACCGACGGCTTCAGGGCTTCGGGTCGGGAACTGCTGCGTCCTGCCGACTGATCCGCGACCGGTCGCCCTCCCCGGCCCCCAGCACCCCCGCGAACACGGCGAGCCCGCACGCCAGCACGGTCACCAGACCGAACGACACCACCAGGCTGGTCAGTTGCGCCAGACCACCGATCGCGCTCGGCGCGATCAGCCCCGAGGTGTACGTGATGGTCGCGACGCCCGCGATGGCCAGGCTCGGGTTCGGGCCGCTGCGCCCGGCCGCGGCGAAGCAGAGCGGTACGACGACGGCGATGCCCAGGCCCATCAGCGCGAACCCGGCCATGGCGACCGCCGGGTGGTGCGCGACGACGATCAGCAGACCGCCGAGCGCCGCGAGGACCCCGCTCGCCCGCACCGTGCGCACCGCGCCGAAGCGGTTGACCACCGCGTCGCCCGCGAGCCGTGCCGCCGCCATGGTGAGCATGAATCCGGTGGTGCACGCCGCAGCGAGGCCCGCCGAGGCGGTCAGCTCGTCCCGCAGGTACACCGCCGACCAGTCCAGGGCCGCCCCCTCCGCGAAGACCGCGCAGAACCCGACCGCGCCGATGAGCAGCGCCGACCTGGGCGGCAGCGCGAACCGGGGCGGCGGCTCCTCGTCCTCGGTGGCCCGGATGTCCAGCACCCACCGACAGGCGACCAGACCGAGCACGGTGAGGGTGGCCGCCGCGAGCGCGTGGTGCAGCCGGGCGTCCGAGCCGAGGTGCGCGGCGAACGTGCCGGCCGCCGCGCCCACCAGGGCGCCCGCGCTCCACATGCCGTGCAGCCCCGACATGATCGACCTGCCGAGGCGGGCCTCGACCTCGACGCCGAGCGCGTTCATCGCCACGTCCGCCATGCCGGCCGTCGCCCCGTACACGAACAGCGCGCCGCACAGCGTCCACAGGTTCGGCGCGAGGGACGGCAGGACCAGCGCGAGGGTCCACAGCGCGATCAGGGCCCGCATCGCGGTACGGGCGCCGAGCCGGTGGCTCACGTAGCCGGCCAGCGGCATCGCCACGGACGCGCCGATCGCCGGGAACGCGAGGGCCAGCCCCAACTGGCCCGCGCCGAGCTGGGCGTGGTCCTGGATCCACGGCACCCGGGTCGCGAACGAGCCGGTCACCGCCCCGTGCACGGCGAAGACGGCGGCCACGGCGTACCGGGCCCGCCGCACGTCGCGCCGTTCGTAGACCACTGCGCTCATTCTCCGCCCTCCCTGGCTTCCTGAATGCCCTCGAACTCCGACTCCAGCCGTTCCCGTCCGTTCCGGACGTCCCGACCCGCGCGTTCCGGGCGTCTCGACCCGGGCTCGCGCCGCCGTAAACTATCAGGAACCCTGCCTGATAGATAGAGAGCGCTGTCTGTACGGCGTCGCGGGGGCCGTGGGCCGGGTCGTGTGTCCGGCTGCCACAGGGCCGGCGCCCGCACGCGTCGTCGATCTGGGAGGATCCCGGCATGCCCGCATCACCCAGCACCGCCCGGGCCATCAACGACCGGCTCGCCCTGCGGCTGCTGCAGGAGGAAGGGCCGTTGACGGCGGGGCAGTTGAAGCAGCTCACCGGCCTGTCCCGGCCCACCGTCGCCGACCTGGTGGAGCGCCTCACCGAGGCCGGACTGATCGCGGTGGTGGGGGAGTCGGGGGAGCAGCGGCGCGGGCCGAACGCCCGCCTCTACGGCATCGTCGCCGACCGCGCGTACCTCGCCGCGCTCGACGTGCGCACCGAGGGCGTCACGGTCGTCGTCGCCGATCTGCTCGGCGCGGAACTGGCGCGTGCGTCCGTGCCGATCACGGACGACGCGGGCACCGGGCCCGCCGTCGAGCAGGCCGTCAGCCTCGTGGAGCGGGCCGCGAAGGAGGCGGGCGCCGACCGCTTGCACACGGTGGCGATCGGCGCCCCCGGACTCATCGACCCGGCCACCGGCGAACTGCGCGACAGCACCGGCCTGCCCGAATGGCACCGCCGGCTGGCCGCCGCCCTCGGGGAACGCCTGACGGCCCGGGTCCTCGTCGAGAACGAGACCAACCTCGCCGCGCTCGCCGAGCAGCGGGACGGCGCCGCCCGTGACCGCGACACCTTCGTCCTCCTCTGGCTCGGCCTCGGCACCGGCGCGGCCGTCGTCCTCGACGGCACCCTCCGTCGCGGCGCCTCCGGCGGCACCGGCGAGATCGGCTTCCTCCCCGTGCCGGGCACCGCGACCCTGCCCTCCGCCTCCGACTGCGAGGGCGGCTTCCACTCCCTGGGCTCCGCCGCCGCGATCGAGTCCCTGGCGATCGCACACGACCTGACGGCCGCCCCCTCCACCGCCGAGCCACACGCCGCGACCCTGGTCAGGGCGGCGGCCGAGGCGGCGAGCAGCCGAACTCCGGCGGCGGGGAGCGGCACTGCTCCGTTCGGCGCCCCGACGGGCGAGGCGGACACTTCGGCGTCATCCGTACGCCCCCGTGCCGACGCGCACCCGGCTCCGGGCACCCGCCCGGCTGCCGACGCCCCCGCCCGCTTCCTCGACGCCCTCGCCGACCGTCTCGCCATCGGTGCCGCCTCCGTCGTCGCCGTCCTCGACCCCGGCTGTGTGGTGCTCGGGGGCGAGGTCGGTCAGGCCGGCGGGGACGTGCTCGCCGCCCGGATCGAGGCGCGGCTCGCGGCGCTGTCGCCGCTGCCCACCGAGGTCCGGCCGAGCGCCCTCGGCGGCCCCGCCGTCCTGCGCGGGGCCCTGCTCATGGCGCGCGACGCGGCCCAGGACGAACTCTTCGCACCGCCACCGCGGTAGGTGCCCGCCCGGTGGCCCGCCGAGGTCCGTCCGCCGGGCAGCCTTCGCACCCCACCGGGCCTTCGCCATGCACTGCCGGTGCGCGGCTCACCCGCCTTGGGCGTGCGCCTGCCTGTCGGTTCCCGAGCACCGTGCCGCCCGCGACGCCCCCCGTTATGTTTTTCGCGGTCCTGCAAGAGGGCCGCTGGCCTCCGGGCCCGGCATGACTGTGGCCCCCCACCCGCCGATCGACCCCGCCCCCGGGCCGCCCCCTGACCCGTCGGCCCTGCGGCTCACCTCGTCTTCCCCCGCCCGCCGAACCGTTCGGCCACGTGATCCCCGAACGTCACCTTGCCCACCGCCCGCTCCGGCGCCAGATGGCCCCCGGCCCGGAATCCCGCGTACGCCCTGCCGAACAGGGGCACCGTCAGCAGGACCCGGCGGCGGCCGGTGGCGGTCAGGTAGGCGCGAGCCAGCGTGCGGAGGCTCAGGACCTCCGGGCCGCCCAGGTCGGGGACGCGGCCGGCGGGTGCGGAGACGGCGAGCTCGGCCAGACGGTCGGCGACCTCGGCGACGGCGACCGGCTGGTCGCTCACCCCGGCGGGCAGTGGCATCACCGGCGACTTCGACAGGCCCTCGAAGAGCGTCACGAGCAGGTCGTGGAACTGGGTCGCCCGCAGTGCCGTCCAGGCCAGCCCCGACTGCTCGATCATCCGTTCCACCGCCAACTTGCTCCGGTAGTAGCCGAACGGCACCCGGTCGACGCCGACGATCGAGATGTACACCAGATGCCCCACTGCGGCCCGCCGCGCCGCCGCGATCAGGTTCGCCGCCGCCTTCTCGTCGCCGCCGCGCGGCGAGGACGCACAGTGCACGACCGTGTCCACCCCCGCCAGCGCCGCGTCCAGCCCGCTCCCGCCCGCGACCAGGTCGACGGAGTACTGCTGCGCGTGCCGGCTGAGCACCCGCACCTCGTGCCCGTCCGCCCGCAGCCGCTCGGTGACGAGCCGGCCGAGGACACCGGTCCCACCGGTCACCAGGATCGTGGTCATGCTGCCCAACCCTTCGACGCCCGGGCCGCTCCCCGCTGGAACGCCCGTTGACATCTATGACCGGACAGCACCCCCGGAATGTGACACGGCGGCGCCGAGCCCCCGGAACGGCGAGGGACCCGTCGGCCCACGAGGGAGAGGGACCCGGCGGCGGGGCAAGGGCCGTCGTCACCGCCGCCGGGCCGACTGGGGGCGGCCTGCGCCCCTTCAGGACGAGTAACCGCGATCGCAGACCTTAAAAGGACTAGACCAACCTGGTCAATGGGTTCGGCGTGCCGTTCGACGGGGTGCGTGGAGGTTCGACCGGGGCCGATGGGGCGGCGCGTGACTGGTGGTCAGTCGGTGCCGGGCCTTCACGTCACTCGCCGTGGAAGTCCAGTGACACGATCTGTGAGCCACCCCACAGCCATCACCCGCATGGGTGCCGATCGGGCGTGGCACACTGGCCATGTACCAGAAGCAGCGCACTCCGGGGTCGGTGAAAGTCCGAACCGGCGGTTACAGTCCGCGACCCGGTCGCTTCCAGCGGCCGGTTGACCAGGTGAAATTCCTGGACCGACGGTTAAAGTCCGGATGGGAGGCAGTGCGCGGCGGGCGGGCATGCGTGCGCGCCGCCGACTGTTGTCGGCCTGCTCCAGCAGGAGGGGGCCGTCCACACGGCGTCGCCTCCCGTGTGCCGTTGTCCGCTGAACCCTGTCGTCTTCGACAGCCCCGGAGTCCGTGCCCCACGAGGCAGGAGGACCCGGGAAGTGTTCACCGGAATCGTCGAAGAACTGGGTGAGGTCACCGCCGTCGAGAACCTCGGCGACTCCTCCCGTTTCCGACTGCGTGGCCCCGTCGTCACCCAAGGCGCGAAGCACGGCGACTCCATCGCCGTCAACGGCGTCTGTCTCACCGTCGTGGAGCACGAGGACGACTGGTTCACCGCCGACGTCATGGCGGAGACCCTCAACCGCTCCAGCCTCGGCGCCCTCACCGTCGGCTCCCGCGTCAACCTCGAACGCCCCATGGCCGTCGGCGAACGCCTCGGCGGGCACATCGTGCAGGGCCACGTCGACGGCACCGGCCGGATCATCGAGCGCAAGCCGTCCGAGAACTGGGAGATCGTCACGATCTCGCTCCCTGCCGACCTCACCCGGTACGTCGTCGAGAAGGGCTCCATCACCGTCGACGGCATCAGCCTCACCGTCGTCGAAGCCGGCCCGGACCACTTCACCGTCAGCCTCATCCCCACCACCCTCGACCTGACCACCCTCGGCCGCAAGCAGCCCGGCGACCCGGTCAACCTCGAGGTCGACGTCATCGCCAAGTACGTCGAGCGGCTCCTCGGCTCGCAGGGAGCGACACGGTGAACTCGCTGAACTCGGTCGCCTTCACGGTGTTCGGCCAGGAGATCCGCTGGGCGGACATGATCGGGAACATCTTCGGCCTGATCGCCCTCGCGCTCGGCGCCGTGCGCTCCCTCTGGAACTGGCCCGTGCAGTTCCTCTCCGGTCTCATCCTCTTCGGCGCCTTCGTCGGCCACCTCACCGGCAGCGCCGGCAAGCAGGTCATCGTCATGGCCGTCGCCGCGTACGGCTGGTGGCAGTGGAGCCGCACCAAGGGGCAGAGCACGGACGGCGCGATCACCCCGCGCTTCGCCACCTGGCGCGAGCGCGGCTACCTGATCGCCGGCGCCGCCCTCGGCACCCTCGCGGTCGGCGGCCTCTTCACCGCGTTCCCCAGCCTCTCCTGGGACGCCTGGCCCGACGCGTACATCTTCACCGGCACCGTCGTCGCCATGTACGCCCAGGCGCGCGGCATGGTCGAGTTCTGGTTCGCCTGGCTGCTCGTCGACCTCGTCGGCGTACCGCTCAACTTCGCCAACGGCTACGCGTTCTCCGGTTTCGTCTACATCATCTACGGCGCGCTCGTCCTGTGGGGCATGCGCGACTGGTGGCTGCGGTCCCGCAAGCCCGCCCTGGAAGGAGCCCCGGCATGACCATGGCGCCGATTCTGTACAACACCGACGACATCGAGAGCTTCGGGCTCGACCCCGTCGAGCAGGCCATCGCGGACATCGCGGCCGGCCGCCCCGTCGTGGTCGTCGACGACGAGGACCGCGAGAACGAGGGCGACCTCGTCATCGCCGCCGAGAAGGCCACCCCCGAGATCGTCGCCTTCATGATGAGCGAATGCCGCGGCATGATCTGCGCCCCCATGGAGGGCGACGAACTGGACCGCCTCGAACTGCCGCAGATGGTGCAGCAGAACACCGAGTCGATGCGCACCGCCTTCACCGTCACCGTCGACGCCGCCCCCGAGCACGGCGTGACCACCGGCATCTCCGCCTCCGACCGCTCCACCACCCTCCGACTGCTGGCGAGCGGCACGGCCCGGCCCACCGACTTCGTCCGCCCCGGGCACATCTTCCCGCTGCGCGCCCGCGCCGGTGGCGTCCTCGTGCGCAACGGCCACACCGAGGCCGCCGTCGACCTCGCCCGCCTCGCGGGACTCCGCCCGGCCGGCGCCATCGTCGAGATCGCCGGCGAGGACGGCCGCATGCTCCGCCTGCCGGAACTGATCCCCTTCGCCCGCAAGCACGGCCTGACGATCATCTCCATCGAGGACCTGATCGCCTACCGCCGCTCCGCCGAGCCCACCGTCAAGCGCGAGGCGAAGACCCAGCTGCCCACCGCCTTCGGCGACTTCACCGCCTACGGCTACCGCTCCACCGTCGACGGCGTCGAACACGTCGCCCTCGTCCACGGCGAGATCGGCGACGGCGAGGACGTGCTCGTCCGCGTCCACTCCGAATGCCTCACCGGCGACGTCTTCCACTCCCTGCGCTGCGACTGCGGCCCCCAGCTGGAGAACTCCCTCGAACGCGTCGCCACCGAGGGCCGCGGCGTCGTCGTCTACCTCCGCGGCCACGAGGGACGCGGCATCGGCCTGCTGTCCAAGCTGCGCGCCTACGAACTCCAGGAACGCGGCCGCGACACCCTCGACGCCAACCTCGAACTCGGCCTGCCCGCCGACGCCCGCGACTACGGCGCCGGCGCCCAGATCCTCCGCGACCTCGGCGTACACAGCCTGCGGCTGCTCACCAACAACCCCGAGAAGACCGACGCCCTCGTCCGGCACGGCCTCGCCGTCACCGGCCGCGAGCCGATGCCCGTCCGCGCGGGCGAGCACAACCTCCGCTACCTGCGCACCAAGCGGGACCGGATGGGCCACGACCTGCCCTGGCTGGACACGGCCACCGTGACCACCTGCGGCGAGCAGTAACACAACCGGACCACACGAACACGGCACGACCGTCTCGAACCGAGATTCAGGAACCAAGGAGCAACGTGAGCGGCAAGGGCGCACCCGAACTGACCGTCAGCAACGTCGGCGACCTGCGCGTCGCGGTCATCGCGGCCCAGTGGCACGAGAAGGTGATGAGCGGCCTCGTCGACGGCGCCCTGCGCGCACTGCACGACCTGGGCATCGACGAGCCGACCCTCCTGCGCGTCCCCGGCAGCTGGGAGCTCCCCGTCGTCGCCAAGGTGCTCGCGGGCCGCGGCTACGACGCCATCGTCGCCCTCGGCGTCGTCATCCGCGGCGGCACTCCCCACTTCGAGTACGTGTGCCAGGGCGTCACCCAGGGCCTCACCCAGGTCTCCGTCGACACCGGCGTACCCGTCGGCTTCGGCGTACTGACCTGCGACACCGAGGAACAGGCCCTGGACCGCGCCGGTATCGAGGGCTCCACCGAGGACAAGGGGCACGAGGCGGTGACCGCCGCCGTGGCGACCGCGGCCACGCTCCGCTCAGTATCCGAACCCTGGCGCTGAGGCACACCCGTGACGGCGTAGTGTGGGGCCCACCATGTCCAAGAAGACGTTCGAGGAGCTCTTCACCGAGCTCCAGCACAAGGCCGCCCACGGTGACCCCGCCACCTCCCGCACCGCCGAACTGGTCGGGAAGGGCGTCCATGCCATCGGCAAGAAGGTCGTCGAAGAGGCCGCCGAGGTCTGGATGGCCGCCGAGTACGAGGGCAAGGAAGCCGCCGCCGAGGAGATCTCGCAGCTGCTGTACCACGTCCAGGTGATGATGGTCGCCCGCGGCATCTCCCTGGACGACGTGTACGCCCACCTCTGAGCCGTCCCCGCCCCACACACACCGCTCCGCACCCACGAGAACGAAGGAAGCCTGCCTCATGCTGCGCATCGCCGTCCCCAACAAGGGTTCCCTGTCCGGCCCTGCGGGGGAGATGCTGCATGAGGCCGGCTACCTCCAGCGCCGGGAGTCCAAGGAACTGCGGATCGTCGACCCGGAGAACGAGGTCGAGTTCTTCTACCTCCGCCCCCGCGACATCGCGATCTACGTCTCCTCCGGCCGGCTCGACATCGGCATCACCGGCCGCGACCTGCTGATCGACTCCGGCGCCGACGCCGAGGAGATCCTCCCGCTCGGCTTCGCCCGCTCCACCTTCCGCTTCGCCGCCAAGCCCGGCACGGCGGCCGGCATCGCCGACCTCAAGGGCAGGACCGTCGCCACCTCCTACGAGGGCATCGTCGCGGGACACCTCGCCGACCACGGCATCGACGCCTCCGTCGTCCACCTCGACGGCGCCGTCGAGACCGCCATCGAACTCGGGGTCGCCGAGGTCATCGCCGACGTCGTCGAGACCGGGACCTCCCTGCGCAACGCGGGCCTGGAGGTCTTCGGCGAGCCGATCATGAAGTCCGAGGCCGTCGTCATCCGCCGCGTCGACGCCGGCACCGCCTCCGAGAGCGAGCCCAAGGTGCAGCAGTTCCTGCGCCGCCTCCAGGGCGTCCTCGTGGCCCGCACCTACGTGATGATGGACTACGACTGCCGCGTCGAGCAGCTGGAGAAGGCCGTCGCCCTCACCCCCGGCCTGGAGTCCCCGACCGTCTCGCCCCTGCACAACGAGGGCTGGGTCGCCGTACGCGCCATGGTCCCCGCCAAGGAGGCCCAGCGGATCATGGACGACCTGTACGACATCGGTGCGCGGGCCATCCTGACCACCGCCATCCACGCCTGCCGCCTCTGAGTCCCGGGGAGTCGTACGCGATGTCGGATCTGCCCGCCCTGCCGGTCACCTTCCGGCCGGGGCGCACCCGGGCCGTCCTGCTGACCGCCGCCGCCGCGATCTTCGTGGTCATCACGGTGGTGGCGCTGCTGCTGCCGACCCTCGGCCCGGGGGAGCGGCTCAGCTTCGTCTTCACGGCGGCCCTGCTCGCCGGTGTGCTGTGTCTGCTCTCCCGGCCCAAGGTGGTCGCGGACGACTCCGGTGTGACCGTCGTCAACATCGCCGGCAGGCGCCGGCTCGGCTGGGCGGAGATCGTCCAGGTGAACCTGCGGGTCGGCGACCCCTGGGTCTTCCTCGACCTCACCGACGGCACGAGCCTGCCCGCGCTCGGCATCCAGCCCGGCATCGCCAAGCAGCACGCCATCGAGGACGCCCGCGCCCTGAGGGCACTGGTCGAGGCCCGCTCCGTCGGCGAGCCCGAACAGCCCCGTGGCTGACAGCGGGTGCCCCGGAACCGACAGCGAGCGCGTCCGGGGCGCCCCCGACCAGGCACGCGACCTCCCTGGGGCAAGATCAGGGCCGACTCAGGGCCGTCGCCCCTGCCGTACCGGCCCCTGTCTTGATTAATCTGTTCGCGGAGGCGTTTTCGTTGCGCCTCCGCCGCTGTCGTACCACCGGGTACGCCAGTGGCCCCCTGCTACTTCGAGGAGTGACTCCCTCCAGCGATGGACGGATCGTCCTGTAGTACCTGCGCCGCCCCCTCCCGAGATACCGAGGCGGCGGCATGACCATCCCTCTGCTGCTGCTCGCAGCCGCTTTCCTGCTGATTCTCGCCAACGGCTTCTTCGTGGCCGCCGAGTTCGGCCTCGTCACGGTCGAGCGTCCGGACGCCGAGAAGGCCGCCGCCGAGGGCGACCGCCGGGCCCACAAGGTGGTGGACGCCCTCAAGGAGCTGTCCTTCCAGCTGTCCGGCACCCAGCTCGGCATCACCATCACCTCCCTCGTCGTCGGCATGCTCGCCGAACCGGCGCTCGCGGAGCTGCTCCACGGCCCGTTCACCGCGATCGGGACGCCCGAGGGCGCGGTCTCCGGGGTCTCCGTCGTCGTCGGCATGCTGCTGGCGTCCGCCGTGCAGATGGTGATCGGCGAACTGGTCCCGAAGAACTGGGCGGTGTCGAGGCCGATGCAGGTCGCCCGCTTCGTCGCGGGCCCCCAGCACGTCTTCTCCCGCCTGTTCCGCCCGGTCATCGCCGGCCTCAACGCGGTCGCGAACCGGCTGGTCCGCGCGCTCGGCGTCGAACCCGCCGAGGAACTGGCCTCCGCCCGCACCCCCGGCGAACTGGTCTCCCTGGCCCGCCACTCCGCGCAGGCCGGCGCCCTGGAACAGGACACGGCCGACCTCTTCGTCCGGACGCTGTCCCTAGGCGAGCTGACCGCGGAGAACGTGATGACGCCCCGCGTGAAGGTCAGCGCCCTGCAGTCCTCGGCCACCGCCGAGGACGTGGTGAACCTGACCCGCGCCACCGGCCTGTCCCGCTTCCCCGTCTACCGGGAGCGGATCGACGAGATCGTCGGCATGGTCCACCTCAAGGACGCCCTCGCGATCCCGGCCCGGGACCGGCTGCACACCCCGGTCGGCCGTATCGCCAAGGCGCCGCTGCTCGTGCCGGAGAGCCTGCCCGTGCAGCCCCTGCTGGCCCGGCTGCGCAGCGAACAGCCCATCGCCGTCGTCGTCGACGAGTACGGCGGCACAGCCGGCGTGGTGACGCTGGAGGACATCGTCGAGGAACTGGTCGGCGAGGTCCGCGACGAGCACGACGGGCAGGACCTGCCCGAACTGGCCGTCGCCCCGCCCGAGGACGGCCACCCCGCGTGGGACGTCGACGGCAGCTGCCGCGTCGACGTGCTCCAGCGCATCGGCCTCGACGTGCCCGAGGGCCCCTATGAGACCGTCGCGGGCCTCGTCGCCGACCTGCTCGGCCGGATCCCCGCACCGGGCGACAAGGCGGAGCTGCCCGGCTGGCGGCTGGCGGTGCGCCAGGTCGGGCACTACCGCGCCGAGCGGGTACGCCTCGTGCGCACCGCCCCCGTCCCCGAACCCCTCACCGTGGCGGAGGCGGCCCGATGAGCGTGCTGCAACTCCTGTTCGCCCTGCTCCTCGTGCTCGCCAACGGCTTCTTCGTCGGTGCCGAGTTCGCACTGGTCTCCGTCCGCCGCAGCCAGATCGAACCGCTCGGCACGGCACGCGCCCGGCAGGTCCTCCACGGCCTGGAGAACCTGCCGCAGATGATGGCGGCGGCCCAGTTCGGCATCACGGTCTGCTCCCTGACGCTCGGCGCGGTGGCGGAGCCGACCGTGGCGAAGCTGCTTGAACCGGTGTTCGAGGCGATCCATCTGCCTCACGGGATGATCCACCCCCTGGGATACGTCATCGCGCTGGCCCTGGTGGTCTTCCTGCACCTCGTCATCGGCGAGATGCTGCCGAAGAACCTGGCGATGGCGGCGCCCGAGAAGACGGCACTGTGGCTCAGCCCCGGACTGGTCGCCTTCGCGCGCGTCTGCGGACCGGTCACGGTGGGCCTCGGCGCCTGCGCCCGGGTCATCCTGAAGGTGTTCCGCGTCGAGCCCAAGGACGAGGTGGAGGCGGTCTTCACCAGCGTCCAGCTCGGCCGGCTGGTCGAGGACTCGGGCCAGGCGGGACTGCTGGACCCCGAGGAGCAGGAACGCCTGGAGGACGCGCTGGAGCTGGGCTCCCGCCCGGTCACGGATGTCCTGCTCAAGCGCGACTCGCTGGTGACGGTGGGCCCCTCGGTCACCCCCGCGCAGGTGGTGGCCCTGACGGCCCGCACCGGCTACTCCCGCTTCCCGGTGGTCGCGGAGACCGGCGCGTTCATGGGCCGCTACCTCCACGTCAAGGACGTCCTCGACGTGGAGGACTCCGACCGGGCCGTCCCCCAGCAGGTGTGGCGCCCCATGACCACCCTCCGCTCGGAACTCCCCCTCGACGACGCGCTCACCGTCATGCGCCGCGCGGCCACGCACCTCGCGCAGGTCGTCGACGCGTCCGGCAAGGTGCTCGGCCTGGTCGCCCTGGAGGACGTCCTCGAACTCCTCGTCGGCGAGGTCCGCGACCCGGCGCACCGGCAGGCCCCGCCGGTACGCCTGGCGGAGCCGAGGACGACGGAATCAGCGGAGAACGTCCTGGCGAGCTGACGCGTGCGTGGGCGGGTGCGGACGCATCACCCGCACCCGCCCACGCACGCGCACTCCCGTGCCACCGGGCGCACTCCCGTGCCACCGGGCGCACTCCCGCGCCACCGGGCGCCCCACCGGTAGTCACCGCGCCGACGGATCCTGCGGCCCCCGCCCCGACAGGACCTCCCCGTACGCCTGCATCAGATCCGGCAGCCGCAGCGTCGACAGGTCGTCCCGCGTCGGCACGCTCGGATATCCCGACAGCCGCAGATCCCGGTACGCGCAGCTCTTCTCGTACAGCGTCCGCAGGAACCGCCCGTTGCCCAGTTCGTCGATCCAGCCCTGCTCGACGACGTGCCCGGCGATGGAGCGCAGCTCCTCCAGGGCCTCCTCGTCCCACACGTCCCCGTTCTCCGCGGCGAGCACCTCACCGATCGCGGTGAGCTCCAGCGGCCGGTAGGAGGGGAAGTCGACCCGCGTCGTGAACCGCGACGACAGTCCGGGGTTGGTGGCGAGCAGCCGGTCCATCCCCTCCGGGTACCCCGCGAGGATCACCACGAGGTGGTCCCGGTTGTCCTCGGCCCGCTTCAGCAGCACCTGCAGCGCCTCGTCGCCGTACGCGTCCCCCTTGCCGTACCCGGAGTTGGACAGGGAGTACGCCTCGTCCACGAACAGCACCCCGCCGATCGCCGAGTCGATCAGCTCGTTGGCCTTCACGGCGGTCTGGCCGAGGTACTCGCCGACGAGATCCGCGCGCTGGGCCTCCACCAGATGGTCGCCGCCCAGCAGCCCGAGCGCGTAGAAGACCCGTCCCAGTATTCGGGCGACGGTCGTCTTCCCCGTCCCGGACGGCCCCGAGAAGACGAAGTGCCGCTTGGGAGGCTGCACGGGCAGCCCTTGCCCGGCCCGCAACCGCGCCATGTTCAGCTGCGCGGACAATGCCTTGACCTGCCGTTTCACCGGTTCCAGGCCGACCATCCGCTCCAGCTCGGCGAGCGCCTCCTCCAGCAGCTCGGGATCGGTCGGCCCGGCCGGCAGCGGATCGACCCGCACCGCGGACTTCTGCCGTACGAAGGTGTCGCCCGCCTCGGGCGGCAGCCCGCCCGGCGGTACGGGGTCCGGGTCGGAGAGCTTCAGGTCCCGGCCCTCGGCGTCGAAGAGCGGATCGAGGCCGTCGCTCCCGTCGAGCGCGTCCTGCCCGATCCCGGCGAGCGCGATCGCCGCGAGGTCGGCCGCGTCGTCGTACCCGTCCCCCTCGGCGATGGCCGCGAGCCGCGCGGAGGTGTCCATGAAGGCCGGGTCGACCCGGTGGACGGCCCGGTAGAGCGGCAGCGCGGCGGCGCTGCGCCCGGTCCCCTCGTGGGCCCGGGCCAGCCAGTAGCGCAGTTCCTTGCGCTGCGGCTGCTCGCTGCGGCAGCGCATCAGCGCCGCCGACAGCAGCGGCTCCGCCTGCCCGTACGTCTCCAGGCGGACCCGGGCCATCCCGCCGAAGAGACCGGCCTCGATACCGAGCAGGGGATCGTCGAGGAGGGGATCGGTATGCCGGACCAACTGCTCCCAGTCCTTGACCAGGTAGGCGCGGCAGGCGTGCAGGAAGCGCACCTGGGAGTCGGCGTCCACCGGCGGCAGCCCGGCGAGCGCCCGGTCCAGTTCGGGGACGTGGCGCCCGTCCAGCCAGTGCGAGGCGTGGGCGAGCAGCAGGTCGCGCGGGGTCTCCAGGACCGGCTGGACCCACCAGCCGAGCCAGTACCAGGAATTGAGGGTGCGGCGATGGCGGGCGCGCTGCTCCCCGAAGCGTTCCCGGTGCCGGAACATCCGCAGCAGGGCGGTGGTCGTGTCCACCCGCAGCGCGTGCAGCCCCAGCCAGCCGTCGGCCATGCCAGGGTCCATCCGCACCGCGGCGCGGAACTCCTCCTCCGCCTGTGGATAGGCGCCCATGGTGTAGGCGTCCACGCCTCGCAGCCAGGCGAGGTCGGCCGGAGCCTCGGGGCCCCGCGAGCCGAAGTCCATCACGTCCCCCACAAACCGTGCCCCCGTGTGGAAACCGAACGGGCCGGTGCCCGTCGGCAGCCTTCTCGAACCGCTGTGCCGCGGACGGGAGTTGCTTGGGTCACGTTGCCGCAACCGTCCGAAGGTCGCACCCAGAGGCATCGTACCTGCGGGTCGGGGGCCCACCGAAGGGTGCCGCAGGACTCGAATGACGAGGTGGGAGCAGACGGGGCGCATAGCGCACGGTGACGGAGGGTGAAGGAATCGTGCGCGGGGAGGGGTCCGGAGACCGGGCGAGGGCAGAACGAAGCCCCCGATCACGGGGGAACAACCGGGGGCTTCGCGTAGGAGGGCGGCTCCCATGGGCCGCACATTCAGAACGTAAGACCTGTACGGGCCCTCGGTCAAGCCGAGTTGAGGCACTCCGGGAACTTCTCTGGTATACGCCTTCACAAGTTCAACACATTGCCGATGGGTCGTCACCCTGAGTGAGATAGGGCCTCGAAAGAGGAGTCACAGCAGGTCCCGCCAGCACCTCGTATCCCGTCCTTCCCCCGCGAACCAGAAGATCGGCGAACGGCCGCGAAGGGTCCCCGGCGAAGTGCCGGCGCTCCGCCCGGACCCATCCGGCCCAGAACTCACGCTGTTCCTCCCCGTCCCGTGCCCGCCCCCGCGCCCATGCCTCCTCGTCTGGCAACTCCATCCACGCCAGCCCCGCCAGATACGGCCGCAGTGCCCGGCGTCCCGCACCGACCCCCTCGACGACGATCACGGGTTCCGGTGGCAGGGCGACACGAGGGCCGAAGGTCCGCTCCCGCCAGTCGTAGGGGGCGTAGCGCGCGGTGCCGCCGCGCCGCAGCGGTGCGACCACCTGGCCCAGCAGCCGGTCGGTCCACGCGAACAGTTCCTCGTGGGTGGCGATGTCGTCCAGATGGAGCACGGGGGCGTCCCCGAGCGCGCGGGCCAGCCGCTCGGCGAACGTGGTCTTCCCGGAGCCCGCGTGACCGTCGACGCCGACGAGCCGGACCGGCCCGCAGGAGGGCGGCAGCAGCCGCAACCGGTCGGCCAGGTCACTGACGGCGGGGTCCTCGGAGGCGGGGGAGGTGCGCATGCGCCGATTGAACACCGGGACGGGCGGTACCGGCACGCGCCAGTGGTATCGACCAATATCGGAGGGCGTGGCGACGCCCGAGGTGCTGGCAGAAGTCCGTGTCCGGCGTCCATAGTTGGCGAGCAGCCGTGCGCCTGAACTGTCTTTTACCGGACCACTGGGGGTCACCCGCCCATGTCGAGACTTTCCGAGCCGTCCCGCAGGACCGTCCTGACCGCAGCCGTGGCCACCGCCGCCGCTGCGGCCGGCGGAGCCGCCGTCCCGGCCGCCGCCGCGCCCCCGGTCCGGACCGAGGCGCCCGCACGCCCGGAGCGCGCGCCGGAGCGTCTGGTCGACCACCACGGGTGGACGTCGTACGCCGACTGGTGCGGCGGCACCTTTGAGGGCACCCGCGCGCAGACGGGGAAGCGGCCGGGGCTGGTGATCGGCTCCCCGGCCGGCACCACCGACTACACCGACCCGCACACCGGCCGCACGGCCACCTGGGAGTACGCGACCTGGACGTCGCCGGTGCACCGGCTCGCCGTGCCCGCCACGGAGGTCGTCCCCTCCTGGAACGCGCGCACCCCGCACGGCACCTGGCTCCAGATCGAACTGAAGGGCACCTACTCCGACGGCACCGACACCCCCTGGTACGTCATGGGCCGCTGGGCGTCGGGCGACGAGGACATCCGGCGGACCTCCCTCGACGGGCAGCAGGACGGCCGGAGCAGCGTCTGGACGGACACCTTCGCGATCGACGACCCCGCCAGCGGGCTGCGCCTCGCCTCGTACCGGCTGCGGCTGACCCTCCACCGCACTCCCGGCACCCGCCTCACCCCCACGGTCTGGCGCGTCGGCGCCATGGGCTCCGACATCCCCGACCGCTTCACCGTCCCGTCCTCCGCCCCCGGCCTCGCCCGCGAGCTGGACGTCCCGCGCTACTCCCAGGAGACCCACAAGGGCCAGTACCCGGAGTACGACAACGGCGGCGAGGCCTGGTGCAGCCCCACCTCCTCGCAGATGATCATCGAGTACTGGGGACGGAAGCCCACCGCCGAGGACCTGGCCTGGGTCAACCCGGAGTACGCGGACCCCCAGGTCTGCCACGCCGCCCGGTTCACCTACGACTACGCCTACGAGGGCTGCGGCAACTGGCCCTTCAACGCCGCGTACGCCGCCACCTACCAGGATCTCCAGGGCGTGGTGACCCGGCTGGGCTCGCTCACCGACCTGGAGAAGCTGATCGCGGCGGGCATCCCGGTGATCACCTCCCAGTCGTTCCTCGCCGCGGAGCTGACGGGAGCCGGCTACGGCACGGCCGGCCACCTGATGACGGTGATCGGCTTCACCGCCGACGGCGACGTCATCGCCAACGATCCGAACTCCCCGACCAACGAGGCGGTGCGCCGGGTCTACCTGCGGCGCGAGTGGGAGAACATCTGGCTGCGGACCAAGCGGTACAACGCCTCCGGCAAGGTCGTCTCCGGCACCGGCGGCGTCTGCTACCTCTACTTCCCCGCGCGGCCCACCTCCCGCCAGCGTGCCGCGCTCGCGGAGGTCGGGGTGCGCGTGTGACCAAGCTCTCGGCCGCGACCTCCCCGACCGGTGGCAAGGTGGACGCACGGTAGGGGGGAGTCCACCGCACATCGACCACACCAGTGAGCTGCCATGACCGCGACCTCTGCCACCACCGACGTCCGCACCCGCACGGGCGGCCCCGAGGACCGCGGCCCCGAGATCGCCGAGCACGTCATGGGCTGGACCCTCGTCGTGGTCGTCGCGATGCTCGTGACACAGCTGGGTCTGCTGTGACCCGCCACCCCGCCGATCCCGAGGCCTGATCCACCGCCCGATCTGTCGATCAGAGTTCGAACAAGCTGGTGGTGCGGGTCTGCCATACTGCGGGTTGTCCCGCTGGCAGTTGGAGACCAGGACCGAAATTGAACAGCAGTCAACAGCGCGGGATCGACCGTCCGCGGACCCGGGGCACGGACCGATCCCTAGCGCGCCGCTCCGAACTCATCTCCATCGGGCGCAAGTTGTTCGCCGACCGGTCCTACGACACGCTGTCGATGGACGACATCGCCAAGCAGGCGCATGTCGCCAAGGGACTGATCTACTACTACTTCAAGTCCAAGCGCGGCTACTACCTCGCGATCGTCGAGGACTCGGTGGCCGACCTGATCACGCACGCGGCCGGCGGTCTGAGCCTGCCGCCGGTGGAGCGGGTGCAGCGCACCATCGACTGCTATCTGCGCTACGCCCAGGACAACCAGGCCGCCTACCGCACGATCGTCAGCGGCGGCGTCGGCTTCGACGCCCAGGTGCACGCCATCCGGGACGGCGTCCGCGAGGCCATCGTCGCCACCATCGCCGAGGGCGCCTACGGCAGGAGCGACATAACCCCGGTGGTCCGCATGGGCCTGTTCGGCTGGGTCTGCGGGGTCGAGGGCGCCACCCTCGACTGGATCGACCGCCCGGGGCTGGACCGCGACACGATGCGCGAGCTGCTGGTCAAGATGCTGGGCGGGGCGCTGCGCGCCATCGAGGAGATCGACCCGTCGTACGCCGCCCCCGCGCCGGCCCGCCGCGACGGCTGACGCGACGCGTCGTCTCGGTACCGCCATCAGCTCCTCCACGGACTCCCTGCCGCCGCTGTCGCGGGCGGGCCGCGGACGTGGCCGACCGCCCTGGATCAGGCGCCGCCCGCCGCCCGCCGCCCGCCGCCCGCCGTGCCCGCCGCCCGGCGTGGAGACGGGGCGCACTGTCGGCGCCATGAGGACCGGGCCAATGGGTCAACAGTGCTGGCCGACCGGCTTCGACGGGTCGTTCCCCGGTCTTTATTCTCATTAGCGGTCGTTAACTGGTGACTCGGTGCCGCCGATCGGGCATACTCCAAGCGCCACAGCCGCTGACCAGCACACTTCCGAGATCCGGAGGGGCAGCATCGGCCACGGCCCGTAAGACCCGGCGGGGCCGCCCCATCCCTGGTGTGCGCCGCCGCAGTGCCCGACAGGGAGGAGAGCGTCGCCATGCCCGACCGCGCCCCGCAGCCGGTGGACCGTCAACTGCCCACGGAAGAGGCCCGGGATCTTATCTCGCTCGTCCGTGAGCTCGCGCAGCGGGAGATCGCCCCGTACGCGGCCGAGGAGGAGGACGCCGGTCGCTTCCCGCGTGAACTCTTCGGCCTGCTCTCGGAGTCGGGACTGCTCGGCCTGCCGTACGACGCCGAGCACGGTGGCGGCGACCAGCCGTACGAGGTCTATCTGCAGGTCCTGGAGGAGCTCGCCGCGGCCCGTCTCACCGTCGGCCTCGGCGTGAGCGTCCACTCCCTGGCCTGCCACGCCCTCGCCACCTACGGCACCAAGGAGCAGCAGGTCGAGCACCTCCCGGCGATGCTCGGCGGCGGTCTGCTCGGCGCCTACTGCCTCTCCGAGCCCTCGTCCGGCTCCGACGCCGCGTCCTTGCGGACCAGGGCGGTGCGCGACGGCGACGACTGGGTGATCAATGGCACCAAGGCGTGGATCACCCACGGCGGGATCGCCGACTTCTACACGGTCATGGCCCGCACCGGCGGCGAGGGCTCCCGCGGCATCACCGCCTTCCTGGTGCCCGGGGACGCCGAGGGGCTGAGCGGAGCCGCGCCCGAGAAGAAGATGGGCATGAAGGGCTCGCCCACCGCGCAGGTCCACTTCGACGGGGTGCGCGTCCCCGACAGCCGGCGCCTCGGCGAGGAGGGCCAGGGCTTCGCGATCGCCCTGTCCGCGCTCGACTCCGGGCGGCTCGGCATCGCGGCGTGCGCGATCGGCGTGGCCCAGGCCGCGCTGGACGAGGCGGTCGCCTACGCGACGTCCCGCCGGCAGTTCGGGCGCCCGATCGCCGACTTCCAGGGGCTGCGCTTCATGCTCGCCGACATGGCGACCCGGATAGAGGCGGGCCGCGCGCTGTACGTCTCCGCCGCCCGGCTGCGGGACGCGGGCCGGCCGTTCTCCAAGCAGGCGGCCATGGCGAAGCTGCTGTGCACCGACAACGCGATGCAGGTGACCACGGACGCCGTGCAGATCCTCGGCGGATACGGCTACACGGCCGACTTCCCGGCCGAGCGCTACATGCGCGAGGCCAAGGTGCTGCAGATCGTCGAGGGCACCAATCAGATCCAGCGCATGGTCATCGCCCGGCATCTCGCGGGTCCCGAGTCACGCTGAACGAATGGACGAAGCCGGCGGGGGAGCCGTCGCAGGGGCCGTGGAAGCCGAGCGTCGAGCTGCCGTACGAACTGCTCGTGGCGAACGGGTCGGCGCCCCCGAACCGACCGAGGCCGCTCGGGGGCGCCGCCAGCCGCACCCACTCCGGGTCATGACGCCCCGGCAGGGTGCGGCCCCCGTCCGCCCACGTCCGCATCAGGGCCCGGTAGATGGGCGGATCCTGCGACAGGGCCGCCCCATGGGGAACCGATTCTGCCGGGGCCGGGACGAAGATGTGCCGGCGATGTCCGGCCATGGGATACGTGGGGGTCATACCCGGTCAACGCGACAACCGGCGCGGCGGTCACCGCCCCGGTGAATCGTGTGCGCGTTCGCGACGGCCCCGGTCCGCGCGACAGGCGCACTCCCGAGGGCCGGACGCACCGAACCCGCTCCACGGCGGCCTGGAGCACGCCATGGCGCGGGGCGACCACGACCGCAGGTCTCGGGGGCGGTCACGCCGGCACGGGGCCGCGGAACCGGAGGGCCGAAGGGCCCGTGGATCAGGCGGCCTGGCGCCGTGTCATCGGCATCCGCATCGGGCGCGAACCCGGTCCGCCGACGTGCGAGAAGGGCTGTGTCCGCCAGTCGAGCCCCTGAGGGAGCGTCAACAGAAGGGCGGTGTCCTGCTCCTGCGGCTCCACTGACTCGTCCGCGGACCGGGCGTCGGCCGCCGAACGGCCCGTACCGGCACAGACCGTGAGCCCGAACGGGTTCCACGGCGACACGACCCGTGCGTGCTCCGGCAGGGCGTCCTCGTCGGACAGCAGGGCGATGGGCTGAGCGCAGTCCGGGCAGATGACCCGGTACATCTCGAAGGTGTCGTACGCGTCGAACTCGTCGTCCGGTTCGACGCCCTCCGGCTCGGGCTCGATGACCGGCTGGAGGCGCTTGGGCGCGGTACGACCAGGGCGCTTAAGACTCTGCATGGGATTCTCCCCCTCGGGCTGGGCCGTTCGGGCACTGCGGCCTCGACCACAGCAAGCACTTCCCGTCCCGTGTCAGCGGTAATCACGAGATCATCACGAAGCCTGTTCGGGTGCTGTGGCCTTCGTCACACGCCGCTCGCAGGTGCCCCGCCCACCGGCCCGACCCCCCCGGCGGCCCGCGGCGGCTCCCCGGTCACATCACGAACCGGGTATGACCTGCGTCGCTGAGGTATCCGAGGAGATCAACCGCCCTGTAGGTTCTTGCGCCATGGAGGAGCTGGACCGACAGATCGTGCAGCTGCTCGTCGCGGACGGGCGGATGAGCTACACCGACCTGGGCAAGGCCACGGGCCTGTCCACGTCGGCCGTTCATCAGCGCGTGCGCCGACTAGAGCAGCGCGGTGTCATCCGGGGCTATGCCGCGGTCGTGGACCCGGAGGCCGTCGGACTGCCGATGACCGCGTTCATCTCGGTGAAACCGTTCGACCCCAGCGCCCCCGACGACATCGCGGAACGCCTCGCCGGCGTGCCCGAGATCGAGGCCTGCCACAGCGTCGCCGGCGACGAGAACTACATCCTGAAGGTCCGCGTCGCCACCCCCCACGAACTGGAGGAGCTGCTGGCCCGCCTGCGCTCGCTCGCGGGCGTCTCCACCCGCACGACGGTGGTCCTGTCCACCCCGTACGAGGCCAGGCCGCCCCGCATCTGACCGCGGTCGGCCGCCGCCGGGCAACGCCCGGGTGCGACCGCGCCGGCGGCAGGCGCGAGACTGTCCCCATGAGTGAACGCACCGCCTCGTCGGACACCATGTTGCTGCGCGGAGGAGAGGTCCACAGCCCCGCCGACCCGTTCGCCACCGCGATGGTCGTCGAACACGGACAGATCGCCTGGGTCGGGTCCGAGGGCGCCGCCGACGCCTTCGCCGGGGGCGTCGACGAGGTGATCGACCTCGAAGGCGCCCTGGTCACCCCGGCGTTCACCGACGCCCATGTGCACACCACCTCCACCGGTCTCGCACTCACCGGCCTCGACCTCTCGGCCGCCCCCTCCCTGGAGGCCGCACTCGTTCTCGTCCGGGAATTCGCCGCCGCCCGCCCGGCCGACCGCGTCCTGCTCGGCCACGGCTGGGACGCCGCCCGCTGGCCCGGCGGCCGCCCCCCGACCCGCGCCGAACTCGACGAGGCCACCGGCGGGCGCCCGCTGTACCTGAGCCGTATCGACGTCCACTCGGCCGTCGCCACCACGGCCCTGCTCGACCTCGTCCCTGGCGCCGACCGCTTCGACGACGGCCCGCTGACCCGCGACGCCCACCACGCCGTACGGGCCACCGCCCTCGGCGCCATCACCCCCGCCCAGCGCACCGAGGCCCAGCGCGCGGCCCTCGCCCGCGCCGCCTCCCTCGGCATCGGCTCGGTCCACGAGTGCGCGGGCCCGGAGATCTCCTCGGAGGACGACTTCACGGCACTGCTGCGGCTCGCCGCCGAGGAGCCGGGCCCCCGGGTCGTCGGCTACTGGGCCGAGCGGGACGTCGCCAAGGCGCGGGCCCTCGGGGCCGTCGGCGCCGCGGGCGACCTCTTCGTCGACGGCGCGCTCGGCTCGCACACGGCGTGCCTGCACCAGCCCTACGCCGACGCCCCGCACACCGGCACCGCGTACCTCGACGCCGACGCCGTCGCCGCCCATGTGGTCGCGTGCACCGAAGCGGGCCTCCAGGCGGGCTTCCACGCCATCGGGGACGCCGCCGTGACCTCCGTGGTCGAGGGAGTCCGGGCGGCCGCCGAGAAGGTCGGCCTGCCCCGCGTGCGAGCCGCCCGCCACCGGGTCGAACACGCGGAGATGCTCACCCCCGACACCGTCGCCGCCTTCGCTGAACTCGGCCTCACCGCCTCCGTCCAGCCCGCCTTCGACGCGCTGTGGGGCGGTGCGGAGGGCATGTACGCCCAGCGCCTGGGTGCCGAGCGCGCCCGTGCCCTCAACCCCTTCGCCGCCCTCCTGCGGGCCGGTGTGCCGCTCGCCTTCGGCTCCGACAGCCCGGTCACCCCCCTGGACCCGTGGGGCACGGTCCGTGCGGCGGCGTTCCACCGCACGCCGGAGCACCGCGTGTCCGTGCGCGCGGCGTTCACGGCCCACACGCGGGGCGGCTGGCGTGCCGTCGGACGGGACGACGCGGGCGTCCTCGTCCCCGGCGCGCCCGCCGACTACGCGGTCTGGCGCACTGGGGAACTGGTCGTCCAGGCCCCCGACGACCGGGTCGCCCGCTGGTCCACCGACCCCCGTTCGGGCACCCCCGGCCTGCCCGATCTCAGCCCCGGGACCGACCTGCCCGTCTGCCTGCGGACCGTGGTGGCCGGACGCACGGTCTTCGTACGGCCGGGCGAGTGATCTCCACGGTGGGCGCGGGAGGGACGGCGGCCCGCCCCGCCGCCGCGCCACCTGCGCATCCTCCGCTCTCACCAGGCCACATAGAGAAGACCTGCAGGTCAGACGGCAGTTGACAGCGGGCAGCGGAGGGCCGGTAGGTTCTGCCGGGTCCACCACCGGACGTCCGACCGAGGAACTTCCTCAGAGTCGCCGAAGCGCCGCTGGGTCAGGGGTGGTGCGCCGCACCGGCGCACCACCGCTGGCAGCCAGGCCCAGGGTTCGCGCTCGGCGAGGGAACGTTCCGGCCCGGTCGGGTAGGTGCGACCCGGGTGGGGCCCGGCAGCTCAGTAGACAACGGCTCTCGGTCGACCCGCAGCCAGCGGGTCCCAGGTCGGCCCGAAGGGCACCGGGCCCCCATCCGCCGCGGCGGACGGCATCCCCCACGCCCCGCGGGGCGTGCTCCCGCGCACCCCCCGCCGAATCGGCGCCCCTCCGGACAGGAGGCGACACTCCATCGCAGGCCGCGGCCACTATGGTGGACCCCTGCGTACGGACTTGAAGGGGCAGCAGTGAACGACGGCGACGGGACCCTCGCGGCAGCAGGCCAGGAGAGGCGCTTCGGCCCGCTCGGCACGGCCTTGGTGATCATTCCGACCTACAACGAGGCGGAGAACATCAAGGCCATCGTCGGCCGGGTGCGCACGGCTGTCCCCGAGGCGCACGTCCTGGTGGCCGACGACAACAGCCCCGACGGCACCGGCAAGCTCGCCGACGAACTGGCCGCCGAGGACGACCAGGTCCAGGTGCTGCACCGCAAGGGCAAGGAAGGACTGGGCGCGGCCTATCTCGCGGGCTTCCGCTGGGGCATGGAGCACGGCTACGGCGTCCTCATCGAGATGGACGCGGACGGTTCGCACCAGCCCGAGGAACTGCCCCGGCTGCTGACCGCGCTCAAGGGCGCCGACCTCGTCCTCGGGTCCCGGTGGGTGCCGGGCGGCCGCGTGGTGAACTGGCCCAAGTCCCGCGAGTTCATCTCCCGCGGCGGCAGTCTCTACTCCCGGGTCCTGCTCGACGTCCCCGTCCGGGACGTGACCGGCGGCTACCGCGCCTTCCGCCGCGAGACCCTCGAAGGGCTCGGCCTCGACGAGGTCGCCTCCCAGGGCTACTGCTTCCAGGTCGACCTCGCCCGCCGGGCGGTCAAGGCCGGTTACCACGTCGTCGAGGTGCCCATCACCTTCGTCGAGCGCGAGCTGGGCGACTCCAAGATGAGCCGCGACATCCTCGTCGAGGCGCTGTGGCGGGTCACCGCCTGGGGCGTGGGCGAACGGGTCGGCAAGGTCCTCGGCCGCGAGAGCAGGAGCGCTGACCCGGACGGCAAGAGCTGACCCTGGCGGGGAGCCCGGATCGGGGTGTGGCGGGCCGGGGGACGGACTGATCGTTCCCTTATCCCGTCCTGAGACGGCGCCAGGCACACTGGAAGCATGACGACTGGCGCTTCGACCCCGACGACCCCGACGTACCCGGCCCGGCCCCGGCGCTCCCGGCTGCGCACGTTCCTGCCCCTGGGGATCGCCGCGTGGCTCGTGCTGGAGATCTGGCTGCTCTCGGTGGTCGCAAGCGCGGCCGGTGGGCTCGCGGTGTTCGTGCTGCTGCTCGCCGGGTTCCTCGCCGGGTCCGCGGTGGTCAAGCGGGCCGGGCGGCGGGCGTTCCGGTCGCTGACCGAGACGCTGCAACAGCAGGGCGGGGGCGGGCCGGCGCAGCCCGGTGCCGAGACCGGAAAGAACGAGGGCAACGGATTCCTGATGCTGGGCGGGCTGCTGTTGATGCTGCCGGGCATCGTCTCGGACGTCGTGGGGCTGGTGCTGCTGGTGCCGCCGGTGCAGAAGGCACTGGGGCGGTACACGGAGCGCACGTTCGAGCGGAAGCTGCGGGAGGCGGGAGCCGGAGGGCTCGGGGAGGCGTACACGCAGGCACGGATCCACCGGCCCGACGGCAAGGTCGTCCAGGGCGAGGTCATCAGGGACGAGCCGGCCGGCGGCGCCGACGAGCCGAGGGACGCGCGGCCGCCGGTGGGGTACTGAGGATCGGCGCCGGGGTGCCGAGGACGCGGCGGTGCCGGGAGCGGGTGGGCCGGTGGCCCCGCCCCCGCGCCTTACCCGCTGAGGAGGCTGGGGCACACGAGCGCGCAGCGCACGAAGACCGCGGGCGCCGTACGTCACGTACGGCGCCCGCGGTCTTCGTGCGCTCTGGATCTGCCGCCCGGCCCCGCAGGGGCTACGCGGACTTGCGGCTGTCTCGCGGATGGACCGCGATGTTCATCGCGCCGGAGCGGAGAACGGCCAGGCGCTCCTCGAGGACCTCTTCGAGCTCCTCACGGGTGCGCCGCTCCATCAGCATGTCCCAGTGCGTACGCGCGGGCTTGGCCTTCTTCTCCTCAGGGCCGTCGCCGTCCACGAGGAGTGCCTGGGCCCCACAGACCTTGCACTCCCACTCCGGCGGGATCTCCGCCTCCACCGAGAAGGGCATCTCGAAGCGGTGCCCCTTCTCGCATGCGTACTCCACGGCCTGGCGCGGAGCCAAGTCGATGCCGCGGTCCGTCTCGTAGCTGGTCACCACGAGGCGCGTGCCGCGAAGAGCTCGCTCACTCATGAATCGTGCCTCCCGGGCTTGTCGCCCACAGGACAGGTGTCGCTGTCGTCGTCATCCGGTCAACGTCCGGTCGGCGGTAAAGATTCCCGTTCCGTGTCCCGTTCCGGGTCATGCGTCGCCGTCGTAGCCGCCCTTGTTGTACCCACCCGCGCCCGGTTTGTCACATCTGACAGCAGATGTCATCCAGCGTTTCGGCATCTTTGACGCGCAGTAACGGTACGCCTGGCAGGCCAAACGCGTACACTACAGCCCTTTCGCTTCCGGTGCTAAATCCTCTCGGGAACGGGATTGCCCGCGTCGCCGATCGCCCGGCGCACCGGAACCCTCGCGAGCAGGGCGAACCCGAGGACGAAGAAGAGGACCAGGGAGATGATCGCGTCCCGGTAACTTCCGGTCAGCTGGTAGGTGAGCCCGAACAGCAGCGGGCCGAGCCAGCTCATCCCGCGGTCGCTCATCTCGTACGCCGAGAAGTACTCGGCCTCCTTGCCGGGCGGGACGAGGTGGGAGAAGAGGGAGCGGGACAGGGCCTGGCTGCCGCCGAGGACCAGACCGATGCCGGCGGCCAGCACGAAGAACCAGCCGGGCGCCCCCGCCGGGAGGAAGTAGCCGACGGAGAGGATCAGCGTCCAGGCGACCAGGGAACCGAGGATCGTGCGTTTGGCGCCGTGGCGGCGGGCCAGCCGGCCCATGCCGAGGGCGCCGCACACCGCGAGCACCTGCACGAGCAGCACCGCCACGATCAGCGTGGACTGCCCGAGGCCCAGTTCCTCGGAGCCGTAGACCGACGCCTGGGAGATCACCGTCTGGATGCCGTCGTTGTAGATCAGGTACGCCAGGAGGAAGGCCAGCGTCAGGGGGTGGCGGCGCATGTCCCGGACGGTCGCCGCCAGCTGGCGCAGCCCCGGGACGGCGGCCTCCCCGGTGTCCGCCACCGGGGTGCGCCGGTCCCGCAGCCGGCGCAGCGGGATCAGGGCGAAGGCGCCCCACCACAGGCCCGCCGAGGCCAGGCAGATACGGACGGCCATGCCCTCCGAGAGACCGAAGCTGTCGTGCGAGGTGAACAGGATCAGGTTGGCGACGAGGACCAGGGAGCCCGACGCGTAGCCGAAGGCCCAGCCCCGCGAGGAGACGGCGTCGCGTTCCTCGGGGGGCGCGATCTGGGGGAGGTAGGAGTTGTAGAGCATCATCGCGACGGACTGCGCCGCGTTCGCGACGACCAGGAGCACCCCGCCGAGGAGGTAGCGGTCGCCGTCCAGGAAGAACATGCCGGCCGTCGCGGTGGCGCCCAGGTAGGCGGCCGCTCCCAGGAGGGGCTTCTTGCGGCCGGTTCGGTCGGCGGCGGCGCCCACCAGGGGCATGACCACCACGGCGACGATCACCGACAGGGACACCGAGTACGCGAAGAACGAGCCGGCGCGGACCGGGATGCCCAGCGGGTGGACGTAACCGTCCGGGTCGGCGGCCGACTTGGCGACCTCGGTCAGATAGGGGCCGAGGAACACGGTCAGGACGCTGGTCGAGTAGACGGAACATGCCCAGTCGTAGAAGTACCAGCCGCGCTGCTCGCGCCGCCGGTCCGCGGCCTCGCCGGCCTCGTCCGTCCGCACGGTGTCGGTGCCCACCCGCGCCCCCCTCGCTTCCCCGGGAAGACGCCGCGCGACGGCCTCAGACCCAGGTCCCCCGGTCTTCGAGCACCATGCGCAGCGTGTCGATGTGATCGGTCATGATGCCATCGACGCCGAGGTCGAGGAGACGGTGCATGCGTTGCGGTTCGTTCACGGTCCACACGTGGACCTGGAGCCCGCGCGCGTGGGCGGCCCGCACGAACCGCTCGTCGACGACCGGCACCCCCGACTGCGACTCCGGCACCTGCGCCGCGATCGCCGAGCGGCGCAGCGGAGCCGGGACCCCCCAGGAGCGCAGCCGCAGCCCGAGGACGCCGCCGGTGCCGAACGAGGTGGCCAGGCGCGGACCGGCCAGACGCTGGGCGCGGGCCACGCGCGGCTCGGAGAAGGAGCCGACGCAGACGCGGTCCCAGGAACCTGTGCGCGCGATCAGGTTGAGCAGGGGGTGGAGCGCGGACTCCGCCTTGACGTCCACGTTCCAGTGGACGCCGGGGAAGGTCTCCAGGAGCTCCTCGAAGAGGGGGACGGGTTCGGCGCCCGCCACGCGCGCGTGCCGCACCTCCTTCCAGGGCAGGTCCGCTATCCGGCCCGCCCCGTCGGTCACCCGGTCCAGCGTGGCGTCGTGGAAGGCGACGAGCTTGCCGTCGCGCGTCGCGTGCACGTCGGTCTCGATGTACCGGTAGCCCGAGTCCACCGCGCGCCGGAACTGGGCGGTGGTGTTCTCCAGGCCGTCCGCCGCCCCGCCCCGGTGGGCGAAGGCGATCGGGCCCGGATGGTCGAGGTAGGGGTGGCGGGTCTGGGCGGTCACCGGGGAAGTATGGCCCGCTCCGATGGACCGGTGGCAACGACCGTGCTGCCGGACGCCGAGGGAACGGCGAACACACGCAGGAACACCTGGGCGAGCGGGCCGATGGACACGGCGTACAGCAGGGTGCCGACGCCGACCGTGCCGCCGAGGACGAAGCCGGTCGCCACCACCGTCAGTTCGATGCCCGTGCGGACGAGACGGATCGACAGGCCGGTCACCCGGTTCAGGCCGGTCATCAGACCGTCGCGGGGACCGGGGCCGAAGCGGGCGGCGATGTAGAGGCCGGTGGCGGCGCCGTTCAGGACGATCCCGACGGCCATCAGGGCGACGCGGGCCGCCCAGGTGCGGGCGTCGGGGGTCAGGGCGAGCGTCGCGTCCATGGCGGCGCCGATCACCAGGACGTTGGAGACCGTGCCGAGGCCCGGGCGCTGGCGCAGCGGTATCCACAGCAGCAGGATCGCGGCGCCCACGAGGGTGAGGACGATCCCCATCGACAGGCCGGTCCGCTCGGAGAGCCCCTGGTGGAGCACGTTCCAGGGCTCCAGCCCGAGACCCGACCGGACGAGGAGGGCAGAGCTCAAGCCGTAGAGGGTGAGGCCGAGGTAGAGCTGAAGCAGGCGCCGCGTGAGATGCCCGGGAGCGGACACGAGAGGTCCCCCTTGTTGGTGGTAGTGGCCCGTCGCATGTCACCCTGTGGCTTGAGGAGTGATGTCCTCCATGGCCAATTCGGGGAAGGTGGACTGGAAAAGTGTCTCAGTGGACCTCCGCGGTCGGGGCCGCGCAGCTCGCTCGTATGCTCAACTCCCAGCAGGACCGCCCCAGCGGGCCCGGCAGCAAGCGTCCGCCCGCCTACCGCGCCCTCGCCGACGGGGTGCGGCTGCTTGTCCTGGAGGGCCGGGTCCCGGTGGCGGCCCGGCTGCCCGCCGAGCGGGAGCTGGCGCTCGCGCTCTCCGTCTCCCGTACGACCGTCGCGGCGGCCTACGAGGCGCTGCGCACCGAGGGGTTCCTGGAGTCCCGGCGCGGGGCGGGCAGCTGGACCGCGGTACCGGCCGGGAAGCCGCTGCCGGCGCGCGGTCTGGAGCCCCTGCCCCCGGAGGCGCTCGGTTCCATGATCGACCTGGGGTGCGCGGCGCTGCCCGCGCCCGAGCCCTGGCTGACCCGGGCCGTGCAGGGTGCCCTGGAGGAGCTTCCGCCGTACGCGCACACGCACGGCGACTACCCCGCCGGGCTGCCCGCGCTCCGCTCGATGCTCGCCGACCGGTACACCGCGCGCGGCATCCCGACGATGCCCGAGCAGATCATGGTGACCACGGGGGCCATGGGCGCCATGGACGCGATCTGCCATCTCTTCGCGGGACGCGGCGAACGGATCGCCGTGGAGTCGCCGTCGTACGCCAACATCCTCCAGCTGATGCGGGAGGCCGGGGCGCGGCTGGTGCCGGTGGCCATGGCCGAGGGGCTCGCCGGATGGGACATGGACCGCTGGCGGCAGGTGCTGCGGGAGGCGGCGCCGCGGCTCGCGTACGTCGTCGCCGACTTCCACAACCCGACGGGGGCGCTCGCCGACGAGGACCGGCGACGGGGGCTCGTCGACGCGGCCAGGGCCGCCGGCACGGTGCTGGTGGTGGACGAGACCATGGCCGAGCTGTACCTCGACCCGCAGGTGCGGATGCCGCGGCCGGTCTGCGGGTTCGATCCGGCGGGGTCCACGGTGATCACGGTGGGGTCGGCCAGCAAGGCGTTCTGGGCGGGCATGCGGATCGGGTGGGTGCGGGCCGCGCCCGAGGTGATCCGCAGTCTCGTGGCGGCACGGGCGTACGCGGATCTGGGGACGCCGGTGCTGGAGCAGCTGGCCGTGAACTGGCTGATGGGGTCGGGCGGCTGGGAGCAGGCCGTGGGGATGCGGCGGGAGCAGGCCCGGGAGAACCGGGACGCGCTCGTCGCCGCCGTGCGCAGGGAGCTGCCGGACTGGGAGTTCACCGAGCCGCGGGGCGGACTCACGCTGTGGGTCCGTACGGGTGGCCTGTCCGGGTCGCGGCTCGCGGAGGTGGGGGAGCGGGTCGGCGTCCGGGTGCCGTCCGGGCCGCGGTTCGGGGTCGACGGGGCGTTCGAGGGGTATGTGCGGCTGCCGTTCACTGTGGGCGGGGCGGTCGCGGAGGAGGCGGCGGTGCGGTTGGCCGCGGCGGCGCGGCTGGTCCGGAACGGGGCGTCCGGGGGGAGCGACGGGCCGCGGACGTTCGTGGCGTGAGGGGACGCGGACGGCCGGGGCGGTAGCGGCGCAGGACGGTGTCGCTGGGGGACGGTGCCGCTGGGGGACGTGGGAGCGCGCGGCGGTCGCCGCGCGCTCTCAGCTGTCCGCTGCCGCCAGGTCCTTCATCGCGTCCGCCGGGGTCGTGAGCGGTGGGAGGAGGGCCAGGACGGACTCCCGGTGCGGCTCGGGGGTGTCGGGGTCGTGGGGGTCGGGCGTTGCGGGGACCTGGAGACGCAGGACGGGCGCGGTGCCCAGGCGGGCGTAGCCGCGGCCCGCGGGGACGTCGGGGGTCGGGGTCGTGGGGGGTGGGGCCCCCAGGACGGACTGCAGCTGCTCGGCGGTGGCGGGGCCGAGGACCACGCGGGCACGGGTGTGACGCAGCACCGCCTCGCCGAGGGCGTCCAGGTGGTCGAACTGCTCGGCCACGACGACCGTGACGTTCGCGGCCCGGCCGTGGCGCAGGGGGACCTGGAGGAGGGACTGCGGGTCGCGCCCGCCGTCCGCCGCCGCCAGATGCGCCAGTACGGTCGGGCGGTCGAGCAGCAGCCAGAGCGGGCGCTGGGTGTCGTCCGGGGCCGGCTGCCCCGCCTGACGGGCGCGGTTCGTGGCGATCAGCCGGCGTTCCGTCTCCTGGGACGCCCACTCCAGACTGGCCAGCGCCCCGGAGAGCCCGCTCTCCACGGCGAGGACGCCGTCCCGGCCGGTCAGACAGGCGTGGTCGCCGCTGCCGGCGCCGTCGACGATGACGACGTCACCGTGCTGCAGCGCCTGGAGGGCGATGGAGCGCAGCAGCGTCGTCGTACCGCTGCCCGGTTCGCCCACGGCCAGCAGATGGGGTTCGGTGGAGCGGGCGCCGGTGCGCCAGACGACCGGCGGTACGTCGCGCCGCTCCTCCCCGAAGGAGAGGGGCAGCGTGCGCTGCACCTGGGCCGCGTCGGTGAAGCCGAGGACCGTCTCGCCCGGAGCCGTCACGAAGCGCTGGGCGGCGATGTCGGTGGCGAGCGGGGGCAGGACGCTGACGGACAGGGTGTTGCCCTCCTCGTCCCAGTCGAAGCGGTACTCGCGGCCGCGGCCGGCCTTGGCGTGCAGCAGGTGCTCGACACGCGCCCGGGACTCGGGCTCGCCGTCGGCGAAGTACGCCGGGTAGTGGATCAGCAGTTGGCTGATCCGTCCGGTGCCGTCGAACGCGTAGGTGGGGAAGGCCTTGTCCCAGGCACCGCCGTGCGCGTAGAGCGGCTCAGGGTCCTCGGCGGCCGAGAAACACGGGACCAGGGCCTCGTAGAGGGAGCGCAGCCGCTGGGTCTGCGACTCGTCGGGACCGGTGGGTTCGGGCGTCGCGCCGTCGCGGCCCGCCCAGGCTGCCGCCGCCATCAGGGCGATGACGGCGAGCAGCGCTCCGTACGGCACGAGGGTCACCACCAGGACCACCGAGGTGGCGAGGAACAGCAGTGACCCGCGCCGGTCCTTCGGTGTCTCCACCCATCTGCGCCGGCCGGCCGCGGCCAGCCGGCGCAGTCCACGGGTGATCGTGATCAGCGGATGGAGGACGTCGGTGGCGCCGTCGGCCGCCGTCCGGGCCAGCTCCCGGCTCTTGGCGAGATGTGCGCCACCGCTGGTCAGAATGCGGGGGAGGGGGACCCGGGCCACGGCTGTCTCCTGGAGGTGCGTACGGATGGGGACGGGGTCAGAACTTGATCCCGCCGAGGAGGCTCGCGAGGCTCTCGCCGCCCGCCGTGATGCTCGGGGCGATACCCGTACTGGCCAGGTAGAAGCCGAACAGCGTGACGACGATGGCGTGCGAGGCCTTGAGGCCGTCCTTGCGGAAGAAGAGGAAGACGATGACGCCGAGCAGGACGACGCCGGAGATGTTCAGGATCATGTGGGTTCTCCTGGTAGGTGGGGACAGTCACCATGAGTTCTTCCAAGGTCACAGCATGTATCCATACGATAAAAGGTGCAAATGAAGGAAATTCCGGCTTTTTCACCTGGGCGGGCGAGTGGGCGTTCGGCCGTCCGAGCTGGGCTGTTGCGCCGCGTCCGACTCGATGTGATCTTTGCCTCGGCCACCACCGCTCATGTGCGCGAGAAGCCAGTACCCTGGCGATTCACCCGTACGGCGGCGCCGCCGTCGTACGCTCCAGAAGCACACGTGCTCGTGGCGGCAACGCGAAGTGAGAGGTGGACCCGGCGATGAGCGAAGCCCCCGACCCCGAGGTCGTGGAGCTGGCGACCAAGGTCTTCGATCTGGCCCGACGGGGCGAGACGGAGGCGCTCGTGGCGTACGTCGACGCCGGCGTCCCGGCCGAACTCACCAATGACCGCGGTGACTCGCTCGTGATGCTGGCCGCCTACCACGGCCACGCCGACGCGGTACGGGAGTTGCTGGCCCGGGGCGCCGAGGCGGGCCGCGTCAACGACCGGGGGCAGACCCCCCTCGCGGGGGCGGTCTTCAAGGGGGAGTCCGATGTCATCCGGGTGCTCCTTGAGGGCGGGGCCGACCCGCTGGAGGGCACGCCGAACGCCGTCGACACGGCCCGCATGTTCGGCAGGACCGAGCTGCTGGAACTGTTCGGCGCACGCTGATCCACATGTTCTGACCAGGTAGAACACAAAAGACGGGGGAGGCGGTACAGGGCCGCCGGAAATATCGGTCGCGGCAGGAAGAACCGCCGGGTCATCATGACGTCGTGATTCACGGACGCGATGGCTGGGCAGGTGTTGCCGCACCACGTGGACCGTGATGCGGTCCGCATGGGCCACTGACGAGAGGCAGAGGAAGATGGTCTACAGCAAGCAGGAAACGGCGGGCGCCCCGACGTGTTGTCACGCGGCCAGGTAGAGCAAGATCCCGGTTGCGTCGACGCTTGATGTGAGGCTGTTTCCCATGTTCGAACCGTTCATAGCGCCCAGCGGTACGCTGCTCGGCCTGCTGCAGCGGGGCCGTGGCGACGGCACCCTGCACGCGCTCACCGCCCCGCGGGCCGAGGCGCTCGCGGCACTGAACACCTGTGTGCTGAGCGACCCCCGCCACGACTGGCAGGTGGAGAACCGCTCGCTCTACTACGCCCGGCTCTACCTCGACCTGCACGGCGAACTCGACGAGATCGAACGGCATCTCTTCGACGCCGACGACGTCCTCGACGCCGAGGAGTCACGCACCGGGCTGGCCCTCGCGGTCCTCGGGCACCTCGCCTCGTACGGCAGGCGGGACGCGCTCGAACTGCTGCGCAGGTACGCCGCCACGGGCACCAACTGGTCCTGGGCCCTGGACGAACTGGCCCTCAGGGACGACGACGAAGGGCTGCGCGCCCTCGCCGAACCCGTCCTCGCCCGCTTCACCACCGACCCTGAGGGCGAGGCGGAACTCGCCGCGACCGTCCGGGACGCCTTCGAACCCAGGCCCTGGCGGCTGTGGGCCGACGACCCCCGCGAAGCCGTCGCCGCACGCGTGCGTGCCGCCCAGGAGGCCGGCTGCTTCGACCGCTGGCAGCGGCAGATGCGGCCCAGCGGACCCCGCCCCGGCTGGAGCGTCGGTGCCGTCTTCGAATGGGCCCGGCAAGGCATCGAACGCGGAGCCGTCCTCCATGTGCCGGCCGCCCGCTGCCTCATGGCCGTCGCCGGCCCCGAGGACCGGCCGGAGATCGTCGAGGCCGCCCGCTCCGGCGACGACGGCGCGCGCTGTACCGCCCTGCGCTATCTCGCCGACGGCAACGATCCCGACGCCCTCGACCTGATCGAGGGCGCGGCCACCGACGGCACGACGATGGTCGTGGAAGCGGCCGTCGACGCCTTCGAACGGATGCGCAGCGTGGCCGCCGTCGACCGGGCGCGCGGCTGGGTGCACCGGCCCGACGCGCTGGGCGCGGCCGCCGGGCGCGTCCTCGCCTGCCGGGGCGGCGCCCAGGACAAGGACCTGGTGCTGGGCGCCCTGCGCGAGGCCGTGCGCGGCGAGGGCCCCGACGCGCTCACCCTGTGGACGCTCGTCGACGGCGCCGGACGCCTCGGCATCGCCTGCGCAGCACCCGTGCTGCGCCACATCTACCGGGAGACCGCCTCCTCCCACCTCCGCGGCCGCGCCGCCCGCGCCCTGGCCGCCACCGATCCCTCCTTCCCGGCGGGCTTCGCCGTCGAGTGCCTCTGGGACTGCGAGGAGACCACCCGCGAGATCGCCGCCCGGCACGCCGAGACGGGCGACACGCGCGTCGTCGACCAACTGCGCCGGCTGGCCGCCGACCCGGCCGAGGAGGCCGAGGTCCAGACAGCCGTACGCAGCCGAATCGGCCCTGACATGCCCGCGATGTGAACACCCCGTGGCCCGGAGGTCAGGAGGGCATGGACACGGTCTGACCTGGACATGTGCGCAGCGCAACGCTCATGGGACGTTCCTCGTCCGGAAAGATCCACGTTGACGTGGCCACGTCCGGTACGACGACAACACCGGTATGCGTGTCGTCATCGTGACCGAGTCCTTTCCCCCCGATGTGAACGGCGTGGCCCACTGCGCCCTGCAGACCGCGCGGCACCTCGTCGCGCGCGGCCACGCGCCGCTCGTCGTGGCCCCGGCCACCGCCCCGGGCACGGCGGCGGGCGCCGACCTCCAGTCGCCGTGCCCCGTCGTCCGTGTCCCCTCCCTCCCGCTCCCGGGCTACCCCCAGGTCCGTGTCGCCCTGCCCAGCCGCCGGGTGGCCGGGGCGATCGTCGAGCACCGGGCCGACATCGTCCACCTGGCCAGCCCCTTCGTCCTCGGGGTGCGCGGCATGGCCGCCGCCGTGCGTCTCGGGGTCCCCGCCGTCGCCGTCTACCAGACCGACCTCGCCGGCTACGCCCGCACCTATGTGCACGCCGGCGAGGCGGCCGCCTGGCGGCGCATCCGCTCCGTGCACGCCGCCGCCGACCTCACCCTCGCCCCGTCCAGTGTCGCCCTGCGTGACCTGGAGGAACACGGGGTGCCCCGGGTGAAGCTGTGGCGGCGCGGCGTGGACACCGTCCGCTTCCGGCCCGCCCTGCGCGACGAGGCGCTGCGCCGCGCACTGGCGCCGAACGGCGAGCTGATCGTCGGCTACGTCGGCCGCCTCGCCCCCGAGAAGCAGGTCGAACTGCTGGCCGGGGTGTGCGGGCTGGACGGCGTACGCGTCGTCGTCGTGGGCGACGGCCCCAGCGAACCGGCACTGCGCGAGGCCCTGCCCGGCGCCGTCCTCCTCGGCCGCCGCACCGGCGACGACCTCGCCCGGATCTTCGCCTCCCTCGACGTCTTCGTCCACACCGGCCCCTTCGAGACGTTCTGCCAGACCGTGCAGGAGGCCATGGCCAGCGGCGTGCCCGTCGTCGCCCCCGCCGCGGGCGGACCGCTGGACCTCGTGGCTCACGGACGCACCGGGCTGCTGGTGCCGCCGCGCGACGCCGTCGCCGTACGGGACGCCGTGGTGTCGCTGGCCGGTGATCCGGCGCTCCGCGCGGCCTACGGGGCCGCCGGGCGGGCCATGGTCGAGGGGCGCACCTGGGCGGCGGTCGGCGACCAGCTCATCGGGCACTACGCCGACGTGCTCGCGGCGCGGACGGCGGTGGCGGCATGAACGCGGCCGCCTCCGGCGGAACACGCGACGACGCCGTCCGCCCGGGACTGCGGATCGTACGGCTCGCCAACTTCGTCGCGCCCGCCTCGGGCGGACTGCGGACCGCCCTGCGGGAACTGGGCCGGGGCTACCGGGCGGCGGGCCACCACCCCGTGCTCCTCGTGCCCGGCGAGCGGTACACCGACCGCGCCACCGGGCAGGGCCGCGTCATCACCCTCCCCGGCCCCCTGCTGCCCGGCACCGGCGGCTACCGCGTCCTCATGGACAGGCGGCGGGTCGCGTCCCTCCTGGAGTCCCTCGGCCCCGACCGGCTGGAGGTCTCCGACCGCACCACCCTGCGCTGGACCGGGGCGTGGGCCCGCCGCGCCCGGGTGCCCGCCGTGATGGTCTCCCACGAGACCGCCGACGGGGTGCTGCGGACCTGGGGGCTGTCCGACGCGATGGCCCGGAGGGCCGCCGACGCCCTCAACGCCCGTACCGCACACACCTACGCGCGCGTGGTGTGCACCACCGAGTTCGCCGAGCGGGAGTTCGTACGGATCGGCGCCCGGAACGTCGTCCGCGCCCCGCTGGGCGTCGACCTCGTCGGACGGCACCCCGCGCTCTTGGACCCGGCGCTGCGCGAGCGGCACGCGCGCGTGGACGAGGTGCTGCTGGTGATGTGCTCCCGGCTCTCGGTGGAGAAACGTCCCGGCACGGCGCTCGACGCGCTGGAGGCGCTGCTCCGGCGCGGACGGCGCGCGGCGCTGGTGGTCGCCGGGGACGGACCGCTGCGAGGCCGCCTCGAACAGCGGGCCCGCGGGCTCCCCGTGACCTTCCTCGGCCATGTCGCCGACCGCCACCTGCTCGGCGCCCTCCAGGCATCCGCCGACGTGTGCCTGGCGCCCGGACCCGCCGAGACGTTCGGGCTGGCCGCGCTGGAGGCGATGGCCTGCGGGACGCCCGTCGTGGCCAGCTCCTCCTCGGCGCTGCCCGAGGTCGTCGGCTCGGCCGGGGCCACGGCGGCGGACAGCGGCGCGTCCTTCGCGGACGCCGTCGAGTCGCTGCTCGACCGACCCGAGCGGGAACGGCGGGACGCGGCACGCGCGCGTGCGGAGCGCTTCGGCTGGCAGACCGCCGTGGACGCCTTCCTCGCCGCCCACGACGCGCACGCCGGCCGCCCGGCACGGGAGGGCGTCGGATGAGACCCGTGCGGTTCACGGCCCTCGGCGACTCCCTCACCGAAGGCGTCGGGGACCCCGTCGCGGGCGGCCGGCGGGGCTGGGCCGCGCTGCTCGCCGACGGCCTCGCCCCCGAAGTGGAGTTCACCAACCTCGCCGTCAGCGGCTCACAGACGCGCGACGTCCAAGAACGCCAGTTGTCCGCCGCGCTCGCGCTCCGCCCGGACATCGCCTCCGTCGTCGTCGGCGTCAACGACACCCTGCGCTGCACCTTCGACATCCACGCCGTGGCCGCCCGCCTCGACGAGGTGTACGGGGCCTTCCGGGACCAGGGCGCCGAGCTGCTCACCGCCTGCCTGCCCGACCCCGGCGCCATGCTCGGCCTGCCCGGGGCCCTCGCCAGGCCGCTCGCCCGGCGGCAGCGAGCCGTCAACACCGTCGTGCACGCCCTGTCCGAGCGCCATGGAGCGGTCCACCTGCACGCCTGCGAGGGCGCCTGGCTGACGGACCGCGCGCTGTGGAGCGCGGACCGGCTGCACCCCGGCGAGCGCGGACATCGGCGGCTCGCGGTCCGCTTCCACGCGCTGCTCACGGAGGCCGGACTCGCGACGGGCCCGGCGCCCTCGCCGGAGCCCGACTCCCCCACGCCGACCCGCGCCGCCGGTCTGTGGTGGCTGGCCACGGCGGGCACGGGATGGGTCGCCCGGCGGTGCACCGACCTGCTGCCGCAGCTCCTCACCCTCGCCGTCGCCGAGATGCGTCACGAGGCACGCGGCACCAGCGCCCGCCTCGACCTGACCGCGTCCCACGCGGTGGCATCGGCCCTCGCGGCGCTGACGGGGCCGAGCAGCGCCCGGAGGTGGCGTGAGGCCACCGCCGACAGAGGTCTGCCGACAGGGTGACCCCGCCGTGGAAGCGGAGTGGAGCGGGAGCGTGCAGCCGACGGCTGACCCGGGTCGTGGAGCCGGCATGGTGGACCCGGGGCGCACACCTGACGTCGTGCAACCGGGCCGTGCAGCCGGTCAGCGGCGGTGTCGTACGGCCGCGAACCGCACCGGTGTGCCCGGTGTTGCCTGGGCCGCGGCCGGGAGGTCCGCCGGGTCGACGACCGCGATCACCGGATAGCCGCCGGTGGTCGGGTGGTCGGCCAGGAAGACGACCGGGCGGCCGTCCGGCGGCACCTGGACGGCTCCCAGCACCATGCCCTCGCTGGGCAGCTCACCCGGCCGCGCGCGCTCCAGCGTGGGCCCCTCCGTGCGCAGCCCGATGCGGTTGCTCGCCGACGACACGACATAGGGGCGGGCGGTGAGCGCGGTGAGCGCCGCGTCCGTGAACCAGTCGTGGCGGGGGCCCAGGGCGACCCGCAGGACCAGCTCCGTCGGCGGCGCCGGATGCGGAACGGCGTCCACGCACGCGTGCGGCCCCGCCGGGCGTCCCAGGGGGAGCACGATGCCGTCCGTCAGCGGGGCAGGGCCCAGACCGGACAGCAGGTCGGTGGAGCGGCTGCCGAGCACCGGCTCGACGGTCACACCGCCGGAGACGGCGAGATAGCTGCGCACCCCCGCGCGTGCCGCCCCGATGTCCAGCAGCGCGCCGCCGGGAACCCGCACGGGCGCCCCCCAGGCCGCCGGGCGGCCGTCCACGGTGACCGCGCAGGGCGCGCCCCCGACGGCGACGGTGACCGTCGCGCGGGGCCGTACGGAGCAGCCGTTGAGGGTGGTCTCCAGGACGGCCGCCTCCGGGGCGTTGCCCACCAGACGGTTGACCAGGGCGGCGGCGGGCGCGTCCAGCGCCCCCGAGCGGGGGACGCCGAGGTGCGCGTGACCGGGGCGGCCCTGGTCCTGGACGGTGGTGAGGGCACCGGCCCGGACGACGGCGAGGGCACGGTCGCTCACGGGGCCGCCGCCGTCGGTGTGAAGCGGACCCGGGTACCCGGAGCCAGCAGCGCGGCCGGCACGCGCGCGGGGTCCCACAGGACGGTGTCGGTCGTGCCGATCAACTGCCAGCCGCCGGGGGAGGAACGCGGATAGACACCGGTGTACGGGCCGGCCAGGGCGACGGAGCCCGCCGGGACGGCCGTGCGGGGCGTCGCCCGGCGCGGCACCTCGCGGGGCAGGCCCGTCAGATAGCCGAAGCCGGGGGCGAACCCGCAGAAGGCGACGCGGAACTCGGCCGCCGCGTGGAGGCGGACCACCTCGGCCTCGTCCACACCCCAGTGGGCGGCGACGTCGGCCAGATCGGGTCCGTCGTACCGGACGGGGATCTCGACGACCTCCTCGGCGCGGGCCGGGGCGGGCGGCACGTCCCAGGAGACGAGGTGCTCGGCGAGACGCAGGGGTGCCTCCAGGCCGTCCAGGAGGACCGTACGGGCCGCCGGGACGATCTCGGCCACCGCGAGGTCGCCCGTGGCGCGGCGGCGCAGCAGTTCGGCGTGCAGTGCCTCGGCCTCCTCGCCCGAGTCCAGTTCGACGAGGAGCGCGTGGGCGCCGACCGGCATGGCCCTCATACGAACGCCTCCACACGGACCCCCGACGCGGTCAGCTCGGCACGCACCCGCCGCGCCAGCTCCACCGCGCCCGGCGTGTCGCCGTGCAGGCACAGGGAGCGGGCGCGCACGGCGACGTGCTCGCCGGAGTGGGAGACGACCGTGCCGGAGCGGGCCAGCGTCACCGACCGCTCGATGACCGCGGCGGCGTCCGTGATCACCGCGCCGTCCTGGCTCCGCGGCACCAGGGTGCCGCGCTCGGTGTACGCGCGGTCGGCGAACGCCTCGGTGACCACGGGCAGTCCGGCCTGCTCCGCCACCTTGAGCAGGTGAGATCCGGGCAGACCGAGCACCGGCAGCGTGGCGTCGGCGAGCACCACCCCCTCGACGACCGCCGCTGCCTGCTCGGCGTCGTGGACGACGCGGTTGTAGAGCGCGCCGTGCGGCTTCACGTACGACACGCGCGTGCCCGCCGCGCGTGCGAAGACCTCCAGGGCACCGACCTGGTAGGCCACCTCGGCCGCCAGCTCGGAGGCCGGCACGTCCATCGCGCGGCGCCCGAAGCCCGCGAGGTCGTGGTACGAGACCTGGGCGCCGATCCGCACCCCGCGTTCCGCCGCCAGCTCGCAGACCCGGCGCATGGTGACCGCGTCCCCGGCGTGGAAGCCGCAGGCCACGTTGGCGCTGGTGACGACGGACAGCAGTTCCTCGTCGTCGGTCAGCTGCCAGCGGCCGAAGCCCTCGCCGAGGTCGGCGTTGAGGTCGATCGACGTCATGGTTCCCATTCTCCTCTTTCAGCGGTGTCCGCCGGACCACGCGGTGCTGCTCGTCCGCACCACGTGGTGCCACTTGTCCGGACGGCGTGGTAGTGCTCGTCCGGACGGCGTGGTAGTGCTCGTCCGGACGGCGTGGTATCGCTCGTCCGGACGGCGACGTGCCGCTCGTCTAGACCACGCGGTACTGCTCGTCGCGGGCGTCGGTCAGGAACATCCGCCCCGGCGCGTGGGTGATCGCGAACGGTGGGCGTGACGCCATCACGGCGGCCTGCGGGGTGACCCCGCAGGCCCAGAACACCGGGATGTCGTCCGGTTCTGCGGTCACGGCCTCGCCGAAGTCCGGGCGGGACAGGTCGGCGATGCCCAGGCCGGCGGCCTCCCCGCAGTGCACCGGGGCGCCGTGCACCGCCGGGAGCAGAGCGCTCTCCCGGATCGCGGTGGCGAGGTGCTCGGGCGGGACCGGGCGCATCGACACCACCATCGGCCCCTGCAGCCGGCCCGCGGGCCGGCACTGCCGGCCGGTGACGTACATGGGGACGTTGCGGCCCTGCTCGATGTGGCGCAGCGGGACGCCCGCCTCGGCGAGCGCCCACTCGAAGGTGAAGCTGCAGCCGATGAGGAACGACACCAGGTCGTCCCGCCAGACGTCGACCACGTCCGTCGGTTCGGCCACCAGCGCGCCGTGCTCCCACACCCGGTAGCGGGGGAGATCGGTGCGCAGGTCGGCGCCCTCGGCGAGCGGGGTGGTCCAGGCGCCCGCGTCCGTCACGTCGAGCACCGGACAGGGCTTCGGGTTGCGCTGGCAGAACAGCAGCATGTCGTACGCCCAGTCGGCGGGCACCGAGATCAGGTTCGCCTGGGTGTGCCCGGCGGCGACCCCGGCGGTGGGACCCGACAGCCCGGCGCGGAACCGGGCACGGGCCTCACCGGGGCTCCACGCGTGCGCGTGCGGCTCGACCAGGGTCACGGGGCGGTCCTGAGCGGTCGCGGGGCTCATACCAGCTCCTTCCCGCGCGTCTCCGGCAGGCCGAGGAGGGCGACGGCCGCCAGGGCGTAGCCGATCGCGCCGAAGACCAGCGCGCCGCCCACACCCCAGCTGTCCGCCAGGAAGCCGACCGTCGTGGGGAAAACGGCGCCCACGGCGCGCCCGGTGTTGTACGTGAAGCCCTGCCCGGTGCCGCGCACGGCCGCCGGGTACAGCTCGCTCAGGTACGACCCGAAGCCGCTGAAGATCGCCGACATGCAGAACCCGAGCGGGAAGCCGAGCACCAGCAGCAGGCCGTTGGCGCCGCTCGGTATGTTCGCGTACGCCAGGATGCACAGCGCCGACAGCACCGCGAACAGCCAGATGTTGCGCCGGCGGCCCAGACGGTCGGTGAGGTACCCGCCGGTGAGGTAGCCGATGAAGGCACCGGAGATCAGGAACGTGAGATAGCCGCCGGTGCCGACGACGGACAGGTCGCGCTCGGTCTTGAGATACGTCGGCACCCAGGTCGCCAGCGTGTAGTAGCCGCCCTGGACGCCCGTGGACAGCAGCACGGCGAAGAGCGTCGTGCGCAGCAGGCCGGGAGCGGCTGCGGTGCCGGGCCGGAAGATCGCGGCGAACGAGCCCTTCTCGGCGCTCCGCTCCCGCGCGGCGGCCGCCTCCGGGGCGTCCTCGACCGAGCGGCGCACCCAGACGACGAGCAGCGCGGGCAGGGCGCCCGTCCAGAACATCACGCGCCAGGCGAGGTCGTCGCCGAAGAGGGAGAAGACCACCGTGTAGACGATCACGGCCAGTCCCCAGCCGACGGCCCAGGAGCTCTGGATCGCGCCGAGCGTGCGCCCCCGGTGCTTGGCGCTCGCGTACTCGGCGACGAGGATCGCGCCGACCGCCCACTCGCCGCCGAAGCCGAGTCCCTGGAGGGCCCGGAAGACCAGCAGGGTCTCGTAGTTGGGGGCGAAGCCGCAGGCCACGGTGAAGACCGCGTAGGTGATCACGGTGATCATCAGGGCCTTCACCCGGCCGATCCGGTCGGCGAGGACGCCCGCGGCGGCGCCGCCGATCGCCGAGACGACCAGCGTGACCGTGGTGAACAGGCCGGTCTGGCCGCTGTCCAGCCCGAAGTAGGCCGCGAGCGCGACCATGCTCAGCGGCAGCGTGAAGTAGTCGTACGAGTCGAGGGCGTAGCCGCCGAACGCGCCGCCGAAGGCGCGGCGGCCGCGCGGACCGAGGGCGCGCAGCCAGCCGAACGCGCCGTCGTCGGCGGCGGCCTGTGCGTCTGCCGGGGGCCGACCGGTGGTCGAGGGGGCCGGGGAGGAGGGAGGGGTCGAGCTCATGAGCACCTCGCAATGAGGGACGGAGGATGCGTGAGGGGTGAGCCATGGCGTCGGACTGGGTCGTCGTGCCGTAGTGCCGTAGTGCCGTGCGGTTGTGCCGTGCCCGCGTGCGGGCGGCCGGCGCCGGGTGGGTCGAACCGTGGCGTGGTGCGGGGCGCCTGTCCAGCAAGGTAGAGGATCGTTGAACGATCCTTCAATACCCATGTTGTCTCGTTCTGATGACTGCGATTGAATGCGGCGCATGGCCGCCGAACTCACGGGACTTGCCGACGACCGGGCCCTGCTGGGTCGCACCAGCACCGCCGAGCGGGTTTCGGACATCCTCCGGAGCCGGATCGCCGAAGGCTTCTTCCCGCCGGGCACCCGCCTGTCCGAGGACAGCATCGGCGGCGCCCTCGGGGTCTCCCGCAACACCCTCCGGGAGGCGTTCCGCCTGCTCACCCATGAACGGCTCCTCGTGCACGAGCTCAACCGCGGGGTGTTCGTGCGGGTCCTCACCGTCCAGGACGTCGAGGACATCTACCGCACCCGCCGGATCGTCGAGTGCGCCGTCGTCCGGGGGCTCGGCGAACCGCCGTACGCCCTGGACGGGCTCGTCGAGGCCGTCGCCGACGGTCAGCGGCTGGCGCGGGAGGGCGACTGGAAGGGCGTCTCCACCGCCAACATCCACTTCCACCGGGAACTGGTCGCCCTCGCCGGCAGCGACCGCACCGACGAACTCATGCGCAGCGTCTTCGCCGAACTGCGGCTCGCGTTCCACGTGGTGGACAACCCGCGCAAGCTCTACGAGCCGTACCTGGCGCGCAACCAGCTGATCCTCCGGACGCTCCAGCGGGGCGAACGCGACCGGGCCGAGGAGATGCTGGCCGAGTACCTCGACGACTCGCTGCAGGGCCTGGTCGAGGTCTACGGCCGCCGGGTGGCCGACGCCCCCTGAGCGGCCTCCGGCCGAGCCGGGCGACCGTGGTGCTGGTGCTGGTGCTGGTGCTGGTGCTGGTGCTGGTGCTGGTGCTGGTGTCGATGCCGGTGCCTGCGCGGGCCCCGGCACGGCGCAGCGATTTGGGTCGCTGTCGGACCCAGGACCTAATCTGTGCACCGTGACTTCACCCGTATCGACGGACAGCGTTCCGCCCCAGCTCAGCGCGGGGTCGCGCCCGGCTCCGGGCCCGGCCGCCGACGAGGGCCTGGCGCGGCGGCTGCGCGCGCTCGCCTGCACAGCGCCGCTGCACGACCTCGACGCGCGCAAGGCCAACCTCGCGGGTGAGTACTCGGTGTACGGCATGGCGGAGGTCGCCCTCGCCGCCATCGACCTGGTCACGCTCAACATGGACTTCGACACCGGCGCCGACCACGACCAGATCGTCGCCCGGCTCGTCCCCCGCATCTCCGCCCAGGCCCCGCAGCGCCCCGTCGAGGAGCACGAGCGGGTCGCCCGCTGGGTCCTGGAGAACCTGATCAACGTCGGCAGCGTCGACCGCGGGTTCCGCGCCGTCTACGGCACCTTCGCCTCCGACGGCACCTATGTGCGCCGCGACTACGACTTCAAGCTGATCGAGGAGGTTCCCGGCTACGGCGGCGGTGTCTACCTCCGCACCACCGACGAGGCCGTCAACGTCCTCGTGGGTGCCCTCGACACCGACGTCACCAGCGCGCAGATCGCCGCCGAGGTCAAGCTGGAGGTCCTCATCAGCCGGGGCCGGCTCGCCGACGCCCAGCTCGCCGCCGAACAGGCGCGCTACCGGACGGTGCAGTACTCGGAGACGCTCCGCAAGGCCCTGGACGCCACCCGGCGCAACGTCCGCGCGGTCGACTGGCTCCAGGCCGTCCCCGACATGATCGCCGAGGCGCTCGACCACGTCGCCGACCGCTACCGCCACGAGAACGCGATCCTCACCAACATCCGCAAGGCCCGCGACGAGTCCGAGGACCCCGAGCACAAGCGGCGCGCCGCCGAACTCGTCGACATCGTCAAGGACTGCATCCGGCGGCACACCCAGTTGCAGTCCCGGCTGCTGGAGGCCGGCCCGTTGTTCCGCGCGGAGCAGGACCGGCAGGCGTTCGCCACCCCCATGACGACCTCGGGGACCGACCTCTACGGCCATCTGCTCGCACCGCTGCTGCCGCTGCCCGTGGAGCAGGCGCGGCGGGTGACCGACGCGTTCTTCGCCCGGGGGACGGGGCTGCGTACGCCCGGGTCCCCGCGCCTCGGCGACCTCGTCGACCTCCTGTTCACGCCGCCGGTGGAGCGGGAGCACCTGGGCGCGGAGATGCCGGAGCCGGACCTGATCGCCACTCCGGACGACAGCCGGTTCAGCGAGGAGCAGCTGGCCGCGGCGATGCGGCTGCTGGACCTGCCCGCGGACGCGCCCCGACGACTGTCGGGACTGCTCGCGGAGGCCCGGCGGTCCGACCCCGAACTGCCCTATCTGGTCGCGCTGCTGGCCGTGCACGCGGCCAGCCCGCCGGTCGGCACGGCCTACCGGCAGGGGGAGGAGAAGCTGCTCTTCGCCGTGGACGACGGGACGGAACTGGACGACCCCGAGTTCGGCGGGGCCGATCTCATCGTGGGGACGGCGCTGCTGGACGCGGCCGGGATGGCGGCGGACCGCTCGGAGGCGGCATGAGAACGCCACCGGGCCACCGGACGGGCCCCGCCCGCGGATGGCTCCCCGCCGGACGCGGCCTCGCCCTCGCCCCCGCTGCCGCTGCTCCCGGTTCCGGGACCTGCTCGGAGACTCGCTCCGTGACCCGGTCCGAGCCATGTTCCGAGCCCAGTCCCGACACCCGTTCCGAGCCCTGTTCCGAGATCGAGGAGTTCCAGCTGTGAGCGAGCACGTCGAGTGGAGTGAGCCGGAGGCCGCCGCCGCTCCGGTGGCAGCCGCCGTCACCCCCGCCGACGCCGCCGACGCGGCGCGGCTCGTCGCCTTCGGGCTCCAGCCCAAGCTCCAGCCCGCCCGTGACCAGGAGTACGGCGATCTGCTGCGCCGCTACCGCGAGGACCCCGCCTTCGCCCGGCTCGCCGACGCCGTCGCCACCGGGCTCGGACTGGTCGTGCTGGAGGTGTCACCGAGAGCCGGGATGGCGGTGACGGCCGCCGAGGACTCCGTGTTCGCCGTGCGGATGGGGGACTACGCGCGGCGCACCTCGGCCGACTCCGTGGACCGCTTCCTGCACGGGCTCGCCCACCTCGCGGTCGCCGCGATGGCGTTCCCCCGCCCCGAGGACCTCGCGGACGACGGATACATCGGGCGCGTGTCGGTCAACGGGGTCGACTCGTTCGTACGGCAGGCCTGCCGGCGGCTGGAGGAGCGCGCCGAGGAGCAGGGAGAGAACACCGACCCGGCGACCGACGCGCCCGGACTGGAGGCCGCCTGGCGGATCTGGGCCAGACGCAGCTCCACCGGGGCCACCAAGGACGCCCGCCGGCTCGCCGGTTCCACCACCGGAATCGTCGGCAAGGCGGTGGGCTTCCTCACCGACTCCGGGTTCCTCCAGCGCACGGGCGACGACAACGGCGGTACGTACCGCACGACGGCCCGTTACCAGCTCCAGGTGCGGGACATGGCGGGCAGCGCCGCGATGGCCGAGCTGCTCGACCTGGGGATCGTCCCGGTCACCGACGGCACGGCCACCCTGCTGCCCCCCGACGACACCGACGACCTGGAACTGGTGGCCGACGCCGGGCTGCCGTTCCACTCCTGACCGCCCGCACCTGCCCCGCCGCCTGCCTCGCCGACACCGCACCACCCGCCTCTCCGACACCCCACCCACCCCGCCGCGTCGGCACCGCCCGCACCCGCCCCCGACCCGCACCACGTCTCCGCACGAACCACCCTCACGACCGCGAAAGTCCCCCACCATGTACGAGCTGTCCCGGGTCCGCCTCTACTCCATCGGGCCGGCCGGTGCGCGCTACGCCGACACCGTGCTGGACCTGAGGGGTGTCGGCGAGCCCGTGCCCGACCCCGCGCCGCAGCAGGCGGAGTTCTTCGAGGAGGAGCCGACCGGGCCGCCCCGCCGGCCGGCGCCCGCGGGCGTGCTCTTCCTGGAGAACGGCGGCGGCAAGTCGGTCCTGCTCAAGCTGATCTTCTCGGTGATGCTGCCGGGACACCGCAACACCCTCGGCGGCGCCAGCTCCGGCGTGCTGCGCAAGTTCCTGCTCGCCGACGACTGCGGGCACGTCGCGCTGGAGTGGCAGCACACCCTCACCGGTGAGTGCGTCGTCGTGGGCAAGGTGAGCGAGTGGCGCGGACGCCAGGTCTCCAACGACCCCCGCAAGTTCGCCGAGGCCTGGTACTCCTTCCGGCCCGGCCCCGGCCTCAGCCTCGACAACCTCCCCGTCGCCGAGTCCACCGCCGTACGGCCGCCCGTCGAGGGCGCCTCCGGCGCACAGGGGCGGCGGCGGACCATGAAGGGGTTCCGGGACGCCCTCACCGAGGCGGGCAAGGCGTACCCGCACCTCGAAGTGCACTGGGAGGAGATCCACGACCGCTGGAACGAGCATCTGACGGACCTCGGACTCGACCCCGAACTCTTCCGCTACCAGCGGGAGATGAACGCCGACGAGGGCGAGGCAGCCGGCCTCTTCGCCGTGAAGAAGGACTCCGACTTCACCGACCTGCTGCTCCGCGCGGTCACGGACACCCGGGACACCGACGGGCTCGCCGACCTCGTCGGCGGTTTCGGCAACAAGCTCGGACGCCGGGCCGAACTGATCGCCGAACGCGACTTCACCGCCGGTTCCGTGGACCTCCTCGGCCGGATCGTGGAGGCCGCAGAGGCACGGTCGCGGGCACGTGACATCCACACGGCCGCCGAGCGGCGGACCCGCATCCTCGCCCGGCGGCTCTCCGCCCGGGCCACCCGGGAACGGGTCAGGGGCACCGATCTCGCCCAGCGGGTCACGGCCGCCGCGTACGCGGTCACCCACGCCGAGGGCGCACGCGAGCGCAGCGCGCTGATCGCGGCCGAACTCGCCTACCGGCACGCCTCGCTCGCGCTGGCCGCCGCCGAGAAGTCCGCCGCCGCCCAGAAACGGGAACTGGCTGACGCCCGCACCCTGCACTCCGCCTGGCAGGCCGCCGAGGCCGTGCTCAGGCACCGCGCCGCCGCCGACCGCGTCGCGCGCGTGGCCGTCGCGATCCAGGAGGCCGAGCGGGACGCGGCCCCCGCGCTCGCCGCCCGCGCCAGGGCCGCCGTCGATCTCGTACGGGCCCTGCACGCGGCCGCCCAGAGCGCCGAGAACCTCGCCAACGAGGGCGAGGAACGCTCGGCGGCCCTGCAGGAGGTCGGCGAGACCGCCCACCGGGACTCCACGGCCGCCGCCACCGAGGCGCAGCGGGCCCGCAGCGAGATCGGACACCTGAAGCAGCGGCTCGCCGAGGTCGAGCAGGAGACCGCCGAGGCGGTCCGGGCCGGCTGGCTCGACGACAGCGCGCCCGACGCCGACCCGGCCCGCGCCGCCCTCGCCGCGAGTGACGCCGAGAAGACCGCCGTCGCCGCCTGGGACACCGCCCGCGAGGCCGCACGGCGCGCCTCCGAGCATGCCAGGGAGGCGGCCTCCGCCGAGTCCCGCGCCGAGCTGACCGCGGCCCGCGCGGCCGACGCCGCCGTCGCGGCCGAGCGCGCGTACGACGGGGAACGGCGCACCGCGGAAGCCCTCGCGGCGGAGGAACGCCTCGCCGAACTGCTGAGCCTGCCGGGCGCCGCCCGCAGGAGCCGGGCCGGGGTGCCCGTACCCCGTGCCGCCGGTGACGGCCCCGGCGGCATCCCGACCGAGAGGTCCACCCAGCCGCAGCGGACGGGCCCGGCGGCCGGCGCCGCCGACGGCCCCGGCGCAGACGCCTCCGGTTCCCCCGGCGACGGCCCCCTCACCCCCGAGGAACTGGACCGCTTCGCGGACGAACTGCGTGAGTTGCTCGACGAGAACGTGTCCTCCGCGGAGCGCACCCTCTTCGAACTGCGCACCGCCGCGGCCGACGACTCCCGCATCCTCGGCGCCCTCGGCGACGGCGGACTGCTGCCGCCGGGCCCTGACGTCCTGGCCACCGTCGAGTTCCTCGGCGAGCACGGCATCCCCGCGCTGCCCGGCTGGCGCTACCTCGCCCAGGCGGTGGACCCCGCCGACCACGCGCGCGTGCTCGCCGCGCGCCCCGAGCTGGTCGACGGCGTCATCATCACCGACCCCGACTCCCACGTCCGCGCCCGTGCGGCGCTGAGCGACGCGGCCCTGCTCCCCCGGTCCGCCGTCGCCGTCGGCACGGCGGCCGCGCTGCTCGCGCCGACACCGCCCCTGGACGCGGCCGACGGCGCCCTGTCCGAGGTGTTCCTCGTCCCGCCGAACCCGGCCATGCACGACGAGGGCGCCGCCGACGAGGAGCGCCAGGCACTGCGCGCCCGCGCGACCGCGCGCGACGAGGAGATCCGCGCGCTCGCGGCACGGCTCGGCAAGGACCGGGAGCTCGCGGCGCGGCTCGCCTCCTGGCGCACCGGCTGCCCGGCGGGCCGGCTCACCGAGCTGGCCCTGTCGGCGGCGGAGACCCGCGCGTTCGCGGAGGAGGCCGAGGCGGAACTCGCCGAGGCCCGGACCGTGCGGGCGGAGGCCGAGGAGGCGGCGGCCGAGGCCGCCCAGGTGCGGGACGAACGGCAGGAGGCCGCGCAGAAGGCCCGGCGCGCCGCCGACGCCCTCGCCGGACTCGCCTTCCGGCTGCGGGAACGCGCCGGCTGGCAGGCCAAGCTCCGTGAACTCGCCGACGAGGCCGCCGAGTCCGAGGCCCGCGCCCAGGTGTGTCTGGAGCGGGCCCGCGCCGCCGACGAGGACCGCCGCGCCACCCAGCGCGCCGCCGACGACGCCCGCCGCACCGCACGCGCGCTGCGCGCCGAACGCGCGGAGATCGCGGGCGCCCCCGACGACGTACCCGAAGCGGACAGCGACACGCCCAGGCAGCCCCTCGCGGCCCTCCGCGAGGCCTACCGCGCGGCCTCCCAGGTGTACGAGAAGGTCGGCGTGGGCGCCGACCTGCGCGCCGAACAGGCCCGGGCCGAGAGCGACGAGAGCGCCGCCCGCGCGGAACTGGACCGGCTCAGCAACAAGGTCCGCAACCGTGCCGAGCAGCTCCTGCAGTCGCCCGACGGCTCCGACGGCCCCTCCCGGCAGGCCGCGTCGGCCCGTGCCGAGGAGCTGGTGCAGCTCCTGGAGACCCGTATGTCGACCGCGAGCGAACAGCTCGGACGGCTGCGCGGCGAGGCCGAACGGCACGCCCCCGAGGACGGCGAGACCCACACCGAGCTGCCCGAGGAAAGGGTCCCGCGCGACGCCGAGCACGCCCAGGCCCTGCTGCGCACCGCCACCACCGAACTCGCCTCCCGCACCGAGGCGCTGGCCCAGGCGCGAGAGGCCCACGCCGAGCTGCTGGCGGCCCACCGCGCCGCCGAGGACGCGGCCGGCGGCTTCGACGAGACGGCCGCCCTGCTCAGGGACCTCCTGCGCGACCACACCCCGGACGACGACCAGGAGGAGCCCGACCCCTACCCGGGCGGCCTGGAGGAGTCCCGCAAGGCCGCCGCCGAGGCCCGCCGCTCCCTGCGCGGCTGCGCCGCCGACCTCTCCGCCGCCGAGGGCGCGGTGCGCGAGGCCTGCGACATCCTCGTACGGCACGCCAACTCCACCCGCTACGAGCAGGTGCGCACCCCGGCCCGCCAGCAGATCCGTGAGCTGCCCGCCTCCGCGCTGCCCGAGCACGCCCAGAAGTGGGCGGACGCCTTCGCGCCCCGGCTTCGGGTCCTCACCGACGAGCTGGCCCAGCTGGAGCGCAACCGCGACTCGATCGTGGACCGGCTGCGGGGACTCGTGGAGTCCGCGCTCGCCACCCTGCGCTCGGCGCAGCGGCTGTCCAGGCTTCCCGAGGGCCTGGGGGAGTGGTCCGGCCAGGAGTTCCTCCGCATCCGCTTCGAGGAACCCGACCAGGCCACGCTCACCGAGCGACTCGGCGAGGTCATCGACGAGGCGACCCGCGCGGCCGTGAAGAAGAACTCCGACATGCGGCGCGACGGCATGTCCCTGCTGCTGCGCGGCGTCAGCGCCGCCCTCCAGCCCAAGGGGGTCGCCGTCGAGATCCTCAAGCCCGACGCCGTGCTCCGCGCCGAGCGCGTCCCCGTGGGCCAGATGGGCGACGTCTTCTCCGGCGGCCAGCTGCTCACCGCGGCCATCGCCCTGTACTGCACCATGGCGGCGCTGCGCAGCAACGACCGGGGCCGCGACAGGCACCGCCACGCCGGCACCCTCTTCCTCGACAACCCCATCGGCCGGGCCAACGCGACCTACCTGCTGGAGTTGCAGCGGGCCGTGTCGGACGCCCTCGGCGTCCAGCTCCTCTACACCACCGGACTCTTCGACACGACCGCCCTGGCCGAGTTCCCCCTGGTCATCCGCCTCCGCAATGACGCCGACCTGCGCGCCGGCCTGAAGTACATCAGCGTCGAGGAACACCTCCGCCCGGGACTGCCGCAGCAGCCCCGGGCGGGAGAGGCGGTGCACAGCGAGATCACCGCGACGAGGATGTACAAGCGCCCGACATCGACCCCCGCCCGAGAAGGGGCCGCGCCCCGGTGAGGGGCGCCGGTGAGGGGCGCGGCCCCCTCACCGGGGCGCGGGCAACGGCGTGGGCGGCCACGACGGACGCGCGGTCGCCCCGCGCCCCCGGCGGCTACCCCTCGGCGTCGGCCTTCAGCAGGTCCGCGCACTTCTCGCCGATCATCATCGTCGTGATGCACGGATTGACCGTCACCAGGTCCGGCATCACCGACCCGTCGGCCACCCGCACCCCCTCGACGCCCTTGACCCGCAGCCGCGCGTCCAGCGGTGCCATGGGGTCGTCGTCCGCGCCCATCTTCACGGTGCAGGCCGGGTGGTAGACGGTGTTGTGCGTCTTGCGGATGTAGTCGAACAGCTCGTCGTCGGTCTGCACGTCGGGGCCCGGCGCCAGTTCCGCCCCCGCCCAGCCGCTCAGCGCCGGCTGCGCGGCGATCCGCCGGGCCAGCCGCAGACCGTACGTCATCACCCGCACGTCGTGCTCGTGGGTGAAGTACCGCGGGTCGACCTTCGGCTTGTCCCGGTAGTCGCGGGTGCGCAGCCGCACCGTGCCGCGGGACTTCGCCCGGGTCACGTTCGGCGTGAGGCAGAACGCGTTCTCGGCCGTGGGGTAGCCGTGCCGGGCGGTGTTCATGTCGAACGGCACGGACCCGTAGTGGAACATCAGGTCGGGGCGGTCCAGACCGGGCTCGGTGTCGTAGAAGATGCCCGCCTCCCACCACTGGCTGGACGTGGTGGTCATCGGCTGCGCGGCCTCCCACATGATGACGCCCTCGGGGTGGTCCTGGAGGTTCTCGCCGACGCCCGCCGAGTCCACGACCACGTCCACGCCCACCTCGCGCAGGTGCTCGGCGGGGCCGATGCCGGAGAGCATCAGGAGCTTCGGCGTGTCGATGGACCCGCAGGAGACGATGACCTCGCGCCGGGCCCGGACGGTACGGGTGTGGATCTGGTCCGGGTCGAGGTACTCGGCGCCGACGCAGCGCCGCCCCTCCAGCACCAGCTTCTTCGCGCGGACGCCCGTGCGGACCTCCAGGTTGGGCCGCCTGCCCATGATCGGGTGTAGATAGGCCACCGAGGAGGACTGCCGGATGTTGTTCTCGTCGGAGTTGATCTGGAACCAGTTGGCGCCCCGGATCACCGTCGTACCGGAGTTGAAGGGCGTCGTCGGTATACCGGCCTGGGCGCACGCCTCCAGCAGGGCCGTCCCGCACGGGTCGTCGCTCTTCAGGGTGCGGAGCTTGACCGGGCCGCTGCGGCCGTGGTGGTCACCGGGGGCGTCGTTGTTCTCGAGCCGCTGGTAGAGCGGGAAGAGGTCGGCCGCGGACCAGCCCGTGCAGCCGGCCGCCGCCCAGTCGTCCAGGTCCTCCGCGGGGGCCCAGAAGGCGATGCAGGAGTTGTGGGAGGAGCAGCCGCCGAGGACCTTGGCGCGGGCGTGCCGCATGAAGCTGTTGCCGCTGGTCTGCGGTTCGACGGGGTAGTCCCAGTCGTAGCCGGACTCCAGCAGGCCCATCCAGCGCTCCAGCTTCAGGACGGCGTCGTCGCCGACGTCACTGGGTCCCGCCTCCAGGACGCACACGGTGACCGACGGGTCCTCGGACAGCCGGGCCGCGACCACGTTTCCCGCGGTGCCGCCGCCGACCACGACGTAATCGAACTCTTCTGCGCTCATGGGGAGTTGTCCTCCTTGCGTTGCATGCGTCCCCGGCGGATCGGCGCCGGGGGACCGCGCGGTGCGTGCTGTGCCCGGTCCCGGTGGCCGGGCCCCGTCGAGGGCCCGGTGCCTCCGTGACCGGGTCCGGTCAGTCGGCCGCCTGGGAGGCGACGCGCGAGGCGGGGGGAGTCGTCGGGCCGGACGGCTCGGTGCCGGTCCGGGGGGCCGTCATCGCGTGCTCGGCGAGCACCCCGGTCTTGTGCCGCTGGACGAACCAGTAGTAGGCGAAGCCGCCGCCCGCGATGAGCCCGACGAAGAGGACCGCGCCCCAGCGCAGGTACCAGTGGAACGGCTCGGTCGCGTTGTAGACGGAGGCCCGCGGCCAGATCAGGTTGAGGGTCATGCCGGCGCCCCACAGGACGGCCAGGGCGTTGACCAGGACGCCCCAGCGGCCCAGGGAGAACCTGCCGTCACCGGCCGGCTGCCACTTCCCGCGCAGCCGGGCCACCAGCATCGGCACGGTGACGCCGAGGTAGGCGAGGTAGATCATGATGATGCCGATGCTGGTCACCACGGTGAAGATCTGCGGCTGGCGGATGTTGACGACCAGGATCGAGAGGGCCAGCACGCCGATGATCACGGCGGGCAGGACCGGGGTCTGGAAGCGCGGGCTGACCTTGGCCAGCAGCGAGGACGCGGGCAGGTTGTTGTCGCGGGCCATCGCGAAGGCCAGGCGGATCGCCGCCGTGTGGACGGCGAGCGCGCACACCGTGACCGCGATCAGCACGCACCAGAGCATCGCCTTGCCGGCTGTCGGGCCGAGGACGTCGAGCACCACGTACTGCAGACCGTCCGTGGACAGCTTCTCGCCCTTCAGGCTGGAGACGCTCATCAGCGCCAGCAGCAGGATCAGACCGCCGAGGACGAAGGAGGCGACGATGGCCCGGATGATGGCGCGCGGCGCGTTCCGCGACGGGTCCAGCGACTCCTCGCCGAGCGAGGCGGCCGTGTCGAAGCCGTACATGACGTAGGCCGACGCCAGCGAGGCCACGAGGAACGCGCCCAGGTACCCGGCGCCGCCGTACCCCTCGCCCGTGCCGTTCGTCTCCAGCACGACCTGCGGGCCACGCGTGATGTGCACCGCGAACAGGACGATCAGCACGACGGTGGCGATCAGCTCGATGAACACGCCCGCCGTGTTGATCGTGGCCATCAGCTTCACGCCGAAGGCGTTCACCAGCGTGGTGAACAGGATCAGCACCCCGGCCAGGATGACGGCGTTGGTCGCCACGTCGTACGTGCCGGTGCCGTCCCCGACGAACTGGAACACGTCGGAGATCTGCGGCAGCGTCAGCTGGTAGGCGAGCGACACCGCCGCGATCGACACGATCGACGCGGTCAGCATCATCCAGCCGGCGAGCCAGCCCAGATGCGGATTTCCTATCTTCTTCGACCAGTTGTAGACGGAGCCCGCCACCGGGTAGCGCGCCGCCAGCTCGGCGAAGCAGAGCGCGACCATGAACTGGCCGACGAACACCATGGGCCACGACCACCAGTAGGCGGGCCCGCCGCTGCTGTAGCCGAAGTAGAACAGCTGGAAGGTGCCGGTGAGGATCGAGATGTAGCTGATCCCGGCGGCGAAGGTGTGGAAGTTGCCGAGGGTGCGCTTGAGTTCGGGCTTGTAGCCGAACTCGGCGAGTCCGGCGTCGTCGTTCGGTTTCTGTGGTCCGGTCGGTTGCTCGATGGTCGTCATGAGCGGACTCCTGGTGGCCTCGGGGAAAGGGGGAGCGGCTCTCACGGGTGCCGGGACGAGGTGCCGGGACGAGGTGCCCGTGGGCACGTGCGGGGAGGGGGACCGCGTCCGCCGTCCGCAGGAAACGGCAGAAGGATCAGGTCCCGCGCCTCAACTGCTGTACCTCACAGGAGGGTTACGCGAACCAGCCCTGCGGTGCGGGATCCGTGTTGCGCCAGATGTGCTTCGCCTCGCGGTACTCGGCGAGCCCTGCGGGCCCCAGCTCACGGCCGAAGCCGGACTGCTTGTAACCGCCCCACTCCGCCTGCGGGACGTACGGGTGGTAGTCGTTGATCCACACCGTGCCGAGCCGTAGCCGGGCGGCCACCCGCCGGGCCCTGGCCTCGTCCGTCGTCCAGACGGCGCCGGCCAGGCCGTAGATCGTGTCGTTGGCGAGCCGCACGGCCTCCGCCTCGTCGCTGAACCGCTCCACGGTCAGCACGGGCCCGAACGACTCGTCCTGGACGACGGACATCGTGCTCGCACACTCGTCCAGGACGGTCGGCAGATAGTAGAAGCCCTGGTCGTACGCCTCGCCCGTCGGCCGTTCACCCCCGCAGCGCAGGACCGCGCCCTCCGCGAGGCCCTTGGCGACGTACTCCTCGACCTTCGCGCGGTGCGCCGCCGAGATCAGCGGTCCTGTCTGCGCCCGCTCGTCGAAGGGGCCGCCCAGCCGGATCCGCTCCGCCCGGCGCACGAGCTCGTCGACGAACCGGTCGTGCAGCGTGTCCTCGACGAGCAGCCGGGCGCCTGCGGAGCACACCTGGCCGGAGTGCAGGAAGACGGCAGTGAGAGCCATGTCGACGGCGGCGTCGAAGTCGGCGTCGGCGAAGACGATGTTCGGGTTCTTGCCGCCGAGCTCCAGCGCGACCTTCTTCACGCTCGCGGCGGCGTTGGCCATCAACCGCCGACCGGTCTGGAGCCCGCCGGTGAACGAGACGAGGTCGACGTCCGGGTGCTCGGAGAGCGGGGCGCCCGCCTCGGGACCGGCGCCGAGGATCAGGTTCGCCGTGCCCGGCGGCAGCCCGGCCTCCTCCAGCAGCCGCATCAGATGGATCGCGGTGTGCGGGGTCAGCTCGCTGGGCTTCAGCACGAAGGTGTTGCCCGCCGCGAGCGCCGGGGCGACCTTCCAGGCCGTCTGCAGGAGCGGATAGTTCCACGGGGTGACCAGCGCGCACACCCCGACCGGCTCGTACACGACCCGGCTGTCGACGCCCTCCCGCCCTGTGTCCACGACCCGGCCCGTCTCGGCGGTGGCCGCGTGAGCGAAGTAGCGGAAGCAGTTCGCGATGTCGTCCATGTCGTACTCGCTCTCCACCAGCCGCTTGCCGGTGTCGAGCGACTCGGCGCGGGCGAGCGCGTCCTTGTCGCGTACGAGCAGGTCGGCGACCCGCAGCAGCAGGGCGCCCCGCTCGGCGGCCGGCGTGGTGGGCCACGGGCCCTCGTCGAAGGCGCGGCGCGCGGCGGCGATCGCCTCCACGGTGTCCTCGGGGCCGGCCTCGTCGACGACGGCGACCAGGCTGCCGTCGGCGGGACAGCGGATTTCACGGGTGCGCCCATCGAGCGCGCCACGCCACGCTCCGCCGATGAAAAGTTCGGGCATGTCTCTCGTTCCTCCTGGTCAGCGCCGTGCTGCAGGCGCCCTTGCGGCTGAGCGCCTAACCGGAAGGCCGCGTTCTATGCACGCCGACCGGTCACATGTGACGGTTGACACGCTCAGCCGGAAAGAACGCCAGGAGGAACCCGCGCGGGAGCACCGAAAGGAACCCGGAAGAGGCCCGGAAGGGGCCCCGCCCGGGGCGCGCGAAGGGCGCCAGGAGGAACGAGGCGGCAGGTCGCCTGCCTTACGAGTGGGAGAGCTGGCCCGCGCCGCCCCGGCGGCGTATTCGCGCCTGCGTACGCTCCGCCGCGCGCGCCTCACGACGGGCCCGCCGCCGCTCGCGCCGCAGCGCGCGCGCCGTGCTGCTCGGAGCCGACACCACGCCGTTGCGCTGGCTCCACACCTGCCGGGTCACCCACACGTCCAGCACGCCCCAGGTCGCCGCGACCGTACTGGCGACGCTGCTCAGGACCATGGGGAAGGCCAGCCAGGAGCCCGCCAGGGTGCACAGGACGGCCACCATCGCCTGAATCAGCGTCACCGCGATGATGAGGACCGCCCGCACCGCCGCCGTCCGCACCGGATCGGGCAGTCGGCGCCTGCGCGCCGGCTCCTCGACCCACAACGGTCGGTGATATGTACGCTCCTCGTCCTTGGCGACGGGCTTCCGCTCTGTCACCGTGACACCCCCACCTGCTCCGGGGCCCCGCTCGGGTGCCCGAACGGCCGCTGCCGCCGCCCGTGGTGTCACCGTGTCGTTCCCGGGCGCCACTTGCCGCTCCGCCGTGCCCATCACCTTGTCACTCCCCACCGCCGGTGGACCAAGAGCTCCGGGATCACGAGATCCCGGCCCCCCTCTGGTGCCCGACTTCCTCCGAATTACGCCACCCGGGGGCGGCTCGCGGGGCCTGACGCCCCATCCGCACCCCGTTCCCATACAGAAAGACGATCGAGGAGCGCCGAAAGATTCCCAAGGAACGCAAAAATCCGGCCAACCGGCCAACTTCCCCGACGGGATGTCATGGGTCCAACTGCCCCACAGGGGGCGGCAATCTCCCCCAATGAACGGACAACTCCCCATGTCTGGTTCGTCATGGGCGGTAGGTGCGTACCGACGGCTCTTCGAGATACCCCCGTGACGGTAGTAGGCTCACGCCGTTTGTTGACGCACGTGTGTGCCCCCGGACCAGCGGGGGTTGAGCTGGGGGAGGCCATGCGCTTTCGCGGGAAATCGATCCGCCGGAAGATCGTGGCGCTGTTGCTCGTGCCCCTGATCGCCCTGACCAGCGTCTGGGCCTTCGCCACGGTGCTGACGGGGCGTGCGGCGAGCGACCTCTTCCGGGTGGCCGACATCGTCGAGGAGATCGGCTTCCCCACCGAGGACACCATCCGTGTCCTCCAGCAGGAACGCCGCCAGACCCTCGTCCTCCTCGCCGATCCACGCGGCTCCGACGCCGCAGCAGCCCTCGAACGCAGCCGCGAAGCCACCGACAAGGCCGTCAAGCAGTTCCGCACCCACGCCACCGACGCGGAACTGCGCGACGAGATGGGCGAGTCCACCGCGCTGCGGCTCACCACCATCCTCAACGCACTGGACGGCCTCCCGGCCCTGCGTACCGGCGTCGACGACGGCACCGTCACCGTCACCCAGGGCCTGAACTTCTACAACGAGTTGGTCGACCCCTGCTTCGCCCTCCTGTCCAACCTCCCCGCGCTGGACAACGTGGAGATGGACAAGCAGGGCCGCGCCCTCGTCAACATCGGGCGCGCCCGCGAGCTCCTCTCCCGCGAGGACGCCCTGTTCAGCTCCGTCCTCGTCGCCGGACGGATCAGCCGCGACGAGATCCGCGACTTCTCCGACCTCGTGGCCCAGCGGAACCTGCTGTACGACATCACCCTGCCGCTGCTGCCCTCTTCCGAGCGCAACCGCCTCGCCGGCTACTGGCGCAGCGCCAACACCGCGCCCCTGCGCTCGGTCGAGCAGGACGTCATCGCCTCCGTCGCCGGACAGCGGGCCGGTGTCAGCGCCAAGAGCTGGGACAGCGCGGTCGAACCGGTGCTCTCCGACCTCCGCGACCTCAGCATCGAGGCGGGCGACCGCTACCAGGACCGGGTGCGCCCCCTGGCCACCAACGTCATCCTCCGGGCCGTCGTCGCCGGAGTCCTCGGTCTCTTCGCCCTCCTGGTCTCGCTGTTCATGTCCGTCCGCATCGGCCGCGTCCTCATCCGCGACCTGCGCCGACTGCGCCAGGAGGCCCACGAGACGGCCGATGTGCGGCTGCCCAGCGTGATGCGCCGGCTCGCCGCGGGCGAACAGGTCGACGTCGAGACCGAAGTGCCCCGCCTGGAGTACGACAAGAACGAGATCGGCGAGGTCAGCCAGGCCCTCAACACCCTCCAGCGGGCCGCCGTCGAGGCCGCCGTCAAGCAGTCCGAGCTCCGCAGCGGCATCTCCGAGGTCTTCGTCAACCTCGCCCGCCGCAGCCAGGTCCTGCTCCACAAACAGCTCACCCTCCTCGACACGATGGAGCGGCGGACCGACGACACCGAGGAACTCGCGGACCTGTTCCGCCTCGACCACCTGACCACTCGTATGCGCCGGCACGCCGAGGGCCTGGTCATCCTCTCCGGCGCCGCTCCGTCGCGGCAGTGGCGCAAGCCCATCCAGCTCATGGACGTCGTCCGCGCCGCCGTCGCCGAGGTAGAGGACTACGAACGCATCGAGGTCCGCCGGCTGCCCCGGGTCGCCGTCACCGGCCCCGCCGTCGCCGACCTCACCCATCTCGTCGCCGAACTCCTCGAGAACGCCACGGTGTTCTCGCCGCCCCACACCGCGGTGCAGGTCCTCGGCGAGCGCGTCGCCAACGGCTTCACCCTGGAGATCCACGACCGTGGCCTCGGCATGGCCGCCGAGGCGCTCCTCGACGCCAACCTGAAGCTCGCCGAGACCCCCGACTTCGAACTGTCCGACACCGACCGGCTCGGCCTGTTCGTGGTCAGCCGGCTCGCGCAGCGGCAGAAGGTCCGCGTCTCCCTGCAGCCCTCGCCGTACGGCGGCACCACCGCCGTGGTCTTCATCCCCGACGCGCTCCTCACCGACGACGTCCCCGACACCAACGGCATCGGCTTCCGCCTCGACCGCGCCCACCCCAGCCGTGAGGCCCAGCTGGAGGAGGAGCGCAACGCCGCCCTCTCCCAGGTGCCGGTCCGGCTGCCCGGCATCTCAGCCACCATCCTCGACGGTCCGGTCGAGCTGGAGGCACCGGTCGAGCTGGACCCCCTGGGCGGCTTCCCGGCCACCCTCGGCGACGACGGCGAGGGCGGCGAGCTGTTCCGGCCGCGCCGCCCCCTCACCGGCGTCGACGGCGACCCGCGGCCGGCCCACGACACCGAGGCGCAGCGGACACCGCTCACCGACCCCGACCCCACGGTCGGCCCCGTGGCGCTGCCGCCGCGCCGGACGCCGCACCTGGTCAGCTCGCACGGCCGCCCGGTGACGGGCCATAAGCCGCGCCGCCCGGAGGACGACCCCCCGCAGGGACGCGAGGCGGGCGTCGGAGACGCGCGGCCGTTCACCGCCCTGCGAGGCGACCGCGCCGAACCCCCCGTACGCCCCGCACCCGCCCCGTTCGGCGACGGGTACCGCCCGGGGGCCCCGACCGGTGGGGACGAGCCACCGGCGCTGCCCCAGCGGCGGCGCACGACCGCGGGCGACGACCCGGCCACCCGCGCACCGAGGCCGGTTCCGGGCATGCCCACCCCGCGTACGGACCCGACGGCCGACCAGGCAGAATCAGCTCCGAGCCCGCTGCCGCGTCGCGTCCGACAGGCCAATCTGGCACCGCAGTTGAAGGACGGCCTGGCCCGGCGGATCGAGCGCGAGAGGGCTCGCGCCGACCGGTCGGACACGGCCGAACGTGACGCCGACGAAGTACGCAGCCGTATGGCCTCGCTCCAGCGGGGCTGGCAGCGAGGCCGCGAGGAGAACGCCGAGGGCGACGACGCCCGAGACGTCTCAGCACCACGAGGAACGACAGAGGGGGACGGTCGATGACCGCACCGAAGGCCGAAGGGCCCACCGCGATCGGCACGTCCGGCGAGCTGAACTGGCTCCTGGACGACCTGGTGGAGCGCGTCGCCAGCATCCGCAAGGCGCTCGTGCTCTCCGGCGACGGACTGCCCACGGGCGTCTCCAAGGAGCTCACCCGGGAGGACAGCGAGCACCTTGCCGCCGTCTCCTCCGGTTTCCACAGCCTCGCCAAGGGCGTCGGCCGCCACTTCGAGGCGGGCAACGTCCGTCAGACCGTCGTCGAACTCGACGAGGCATTCCTCTTCGTCACGGCCGCCGGCGACGGCAGCGCCCTCGCCGTCCTCGCCGACGCGGAGGCCGACATCGGTCAGGTCGCCTACGAGATGACGCTGCTGGTCAAGCGGGTCGGCGTACATCTGGGTTCCGCCCCACGCACCGATCTGCCCCAGGGCGGGTAGTGGGATGGCATGAGCCGAGACGGTCAGGGAAGAAGTCACTGGTTCGACGACGAGGCCGGACCGGTGGTCCGTCCTTACGCCATGACGCGCGGCCGGACCAGCCATGCGGTGCAGCACCGCCTCGATCTGATCGCCGTGGTCGTCACGGAGCCCCACGTCGACGATCCGGAGGACGACCACTCGCTGTCCCCGGAGCACGTCCGCATCGTGGAGATGTGCCGTGACACCCCGCAGTCGGTGGCCGAACTCGGCGCCGAACTGGACCTACCCGTCGGAGTGGTCCGGGTCCTCGTCGGCGACCTCGTCGACGAGGAACTGGTCCATGTGAATCGTCCAGTTCCGCCTGCCGAACTGGTGGACGAGAGTATTCTGCGCGACGTGATCAACGGCCTCCGGGCGCTGTGAGCAGGCCGCGGTCCGCCGTCGCGCGACAACCATCCAGCAGGAGAAGAGACCGATGATCCTCGGGCGCACTGAGCGCGGCACACCTCCGGTCGAGCCCGTCACGCTCAAGATCCTCGTGGCCGGCGGCTTCGGCGTGGGCAAGACGACCCTCGTCGGCGCGGTCAGCGAGATCAAGCCGCTGCGCACCGAGGAGGTGCTGACCGAGGCGGGCCGCCCGGTCGACGACACCACCGGTGTGGAGGGCAAGCACACCACCACCGTGGCCATGGACTTCGGGCGCATCACCCTGCGCGAGGACCTGGTCCTGTACCTCTTCGGCACGCCCGGCCAGGACCGCTTCTGGTTCCTGTGGGACGAGCTGGCGTCCGGCGCACTGGGGGCCGTGGTGCTCGCCGACACCCGTCGCCTGGAGGACTGCTTCGCCGCCGTCGACTACTTCGAGCGCCGCTCCATCCCCTTCGTCATCGGCGTCAACTGCTTCGACACGGCGGCCCACTACCCGGCGGAGACCGTCCGCCAGGCCCTCGACCTCGACCCGGACGTCCCGGTCGTGCTGTGCGACGCGCGTCGGCGGGAGTCCGTCAAGGACGTCCTCGTCGCCGTCGTCCGGCACGCGATGGCGTACACGGCGGAGCACCGCCACAGCGTCACGACCTGAGCACGGCTCGTACCCCCGCCGACCGGGGTACGAGCCGTGGCCTGTGGGTCCCCCCTCAGTCGGCGTCGTCCTCGTGCCAGCCGAAGCTCTTCTCCACCGCCTTGCGCCAGTTGTGGTACTCGCGGTCGCGGACGGAGTCCGCCATGGACGGTGTCCACTCGGCGTCCTTGCTCCAGTGCGACTTCAGCTCGTCCAGGTCGTGCCACACCCCGGTCGCGAGCCCGGCCGCGTAGGCGGCTCCCAGACAGGTCGTCTCGGAGACCCGCGGCCGGATCACCGGGACGCCCAGCACGTCCGCCTGGTGCTGCATCAGCAGGTTGTTGCGGGTCATGCCGCCGTCCACCTTGAGGGTCGTGATGCGCACCCCCGAGTCCTGGAACATGGCGTCCACGACCTCCCGCGTCTGCCAGCTCGTCGCCTCCAGTACCGCCCGCGCCAGATGCGCCTTGGTGACGTACCGCGTCAACCCGGTGACGACCCCGCGGGCGTCGGAGCGCCAGTACGGCGCGAACAGCCCGGAGAACGCCGGCACGATGTACGCCCCGCCGTTGTCGTCGACGCTCGCGGCCAGCGGTTCGATCTCGTCGGCGGTACGGATGATGCCGAGCTGGTCGCGGAACCACTGCACCAGGGCGCCCGTGATGGCGATCGACCCCTCCAGGCAGTACACCGGCGCCTCGTGACCGATCTTGTACCCCATGGTCGTGAGCAGTCCGCTCTTCGACGCCACGGGCCGGTTGCCGGTGTTGAGCAGCAGGAAACTGCCCGTGCCGTACGTGTTCTTCGCGGCGCCCACGTCGTAGCACGCCTGCCCGAACACGGCCGCCTGCTGGTCGCCGAGCGCCGACGCCACCGGCACACCCGCGAGTTGGCCCACGGCGGTGCCGTACACCTCGGCGGAGGACCTGATCTCCGGGAGGACGGCCTCCGGCACGTCCATCGCGGACAGGATGGTCGGGTCCCACTGGAGGGTCTCCAGGTTCATCAGCATGGTGCGCCCGGCGTTGGTGACGTCGGTGACGTGCCGGCCGCCGTCCGTCCCGCCGGTGAGGTTCCAGATCAGCCAGGAGTCGATCGTGCCGAAGGCGATCTCGCCGCGTTCCGCGCGGGTCCGCAGGCCCGGCACGTTGTCGAGCAGCCAGGCCGCCTTCGGACCGGAGAGGTAGCTGGCCAGCGGCAGACCCGTCCGCCCGCGGAACCTGTCCTGCCCGTCGGGGCCGCCGAGTTCGCTGCAGAGCGCGGAGGTCCGCGTGTCCTGCCACACGATCGCGTTGTGCACGGGCTTGCCCGTGGCCCGGTCCCACAGGACGGTCGTCTCGCGCTGGTTGGTGATGCCGAGCGCGCTGATCTGGTCCGGGCGCAGCCCCGCCCTGGCGATCGCCCCGGCGACCACCGCCTGCACCTTCGACCAGATCTCGGTGGCGTCGTGCTCCACCCAGCCCGGCTTGGGGAAGATCTGGCGGTGTTCACGCTGGTCCACGGCGACGACGGCGCCGTCCCGGTCGAAGATGATGCAACGGCTGGAGGTGGTGCCCTGGTCGATGGCGGCGACGTACTTCTGGGCGTTGTCCGGCATGACATCCCCTTACGTCCTGCGTCGATACACGTGTTGCGTCACCACGCGCCCTGCGTGTCGGTGGGTCTCCGCGCGGCTGCGTCTCTGCGTGTTCCTGTGTCTCTGCTCGGCCCTGCGCCGCTGTGTGCTCCTGCGCCCCCGCGTGGTCCCGGGTCAGAAGGCCGCGTGGTAGACGAGGCCCGCGAGGAGACCGCCGGCCAGCGGGCCGACGACCGGGATCCATGCGTAGCCCCAGTCGGAGGTGCCCTTGTTCGGGATCGGCAGGAAGGTGTGCACGATGCGCGGGCCGAGGTCACGCGCCGGGTTGATCGCGTAGCCGGTGGGCCCGCCGAGGGAGAGGCCGATGCCCACGACCAGGAACGACACCAGCAGCACCGATATCCCGGAGCCGTAGACGCCGGCCTCCTCGCCGGGGATCCGGCCGATGCCGATCCCCGTGTTGCGGCCGAAGGCGAGGATCGGGAGCACCAGCGCGATCGTCGCGACGATCTCGGTGATCAGGTTGGCAACGGGGTTCCGGATCTCGGGGATGGTGGAGAAGATCCCGAGGGTCGGTGTCGGTTCGTCCGCCGTGCCCTCCCTGGTGCCCCCCTCACGGACGTTCGCCTGGAACTGCGCCAGGTAGACCAGGTAGGCGAGGACCGCGCCGAGCATCGCGCCCACCATCTGGCCCAGCAGATACACCCAGACCTTGTCCCACGTCCCGGTGTCGACCGCGATCCCCACGGTCACCGCCGGGTTCAGGTGCCCGCCCGAGAGGGGAGCGGCGGTGTAGGCACCGGCCAGGACGGCGAAGCCCCAGCCGAACGCGATGACGATCCAGCCCGATGCCCTCGCCTTCGAGAACCGGAGGGTGACGGCGGCGCACACACCGGCGTCGAACAGGATCAGGATCGCCGTACCGATGACCCCGCCGAGGAATATGTCTCCGTAGCTCATGGCGGCTCCTAGGCCCCGGCCCGGGGTGATCGACCCCGGACCATCCGTGCAGGGTGCGTTCCCATGGCCACGTCAGCCGAAGGCAGGAAGAGTCCCGCGCCCCGCCCGGCGTCCGTGACGAGCGTGCCGTAGCAGCCGAATCGCCCGTGGGGGACGGCCCGAGAGGCAGGCGGGAGACCCGAGCGGCGCAGTGCACAAAGACGCCCGAATGCGGCGATGCCGACTGACACCGGAAGTGTTCACCGGCACCCAGGGGGCGTCAAGAACGGCGTCAAGAACAAGGACGAACAATCCTGACGGAGGACCGCGCGCTCACCGCCGGCGTTCGTCGGTGGGGCGGGCACCCGGCCGACCCGCAGCGAGCCGCCACCGGGCGAGCCACGACCGAGCGAGCCGCCATCCCACTGAGTGGGCCACCGCGCCCGAACGCCACACTGGCCCCCTACGCCTCACCGCACCACGATCACCGCCGAACCGTGCCCGAACAACCCCTGGTTCGCGCTCAGCCCCACACACGCCCCCGCGACCTGACGGTCCCCGGCCTCACCCCTCAACTGCCGGACCAGCTCGCACACCTGGGCGATCGCCTGCGCCGGAACCGCCTCACCGAACGACGCGAGACCCCCGCTCGTGTTCACCGGTGTACGACCGCCGAGAGCCGTCACCCCGTCCCGCAGCAGCTTCGCCCCCTCGCCCTCGCCGCACAGTCCCAGGTCCTCGTACCACTGCAACTCCAGTGCCGTGGAGAGGTCGTAGACCTCGGCGAGCGACAGGTCGTCCGGGCCGATGCCGGCCTCCTCGTACGCCGCCCGCGCGATCGACGCCCGGAACGTCTCCGGAACCGGAGCCACGGCCACCGCGGAGTCCGTCGCGATGTCCGGCAGATCCAGCACCGTGCTGGGATAGCGCGGTGTCACCGTGGACACCGCTCGGATCCGCACCGGCCGGGCCACGCCGTGCCGCCGCGCGAAATCCACGCTGGACAGCACGAGAGCCGCACCGCCGTCCGAGGTCGCACAGATGTCCAGCAGCCGCAACGGGTCCGCGACGACGGCGGAGGCCGCGACCTCCTCGGCGGTCACCCGCCTGCGGTAACGCGCGTACGGATTGAGCGCCCCCAGCGCCGCGTTCTTCACCTTGACGCGGGCGAAGTCCTCCGGGGTGTCACCGTGCACCGCCATCCGGCGCCGCGCGTACAGCCCGAAGTACGTCGGATTGGTCGCGCCGAGCACCCGGAACCGCAGCCAGTCCGGGTCGTCCGGGCGGTCCCCGCCCGCCGGCCGGAAGAACCCCTTCGGCGCCGCGTCCGCACCCACGACGAGCACGACGTCCGCGAGGCCGCCGAGGATCTGGGCCCGGGCGGCGGCCACCGCCTGCGCCCCCGACGCGCAGGCCGCGTACACACTCGTGGCCCGCGCACCCTGCCAGCCCAGCGCCTTCGCGAAGGTCGCCCCGGCCACGTACCCCGGATAGCCGCCGCGCACCGTGTCGGCCCCGACGATCGAACCGACGTCCCGCCAGTCGATCCCGGCGTCGTCCAGCGCGGTTCGCGCGGCCACCGTGCCGTACTCGACGAAACTCCTTCCCCATTTGCCCCACGGGTGCATGCCCGTGCCGAGCACCGCCACGTCACCCGTCACGCCGTCACCCCCGTCGGCCGCCAGTGCCACGTCGTCCAGGTCGTCCCCGCGTCCTCGTTCAGCACGCCGGGGACGACCTCCACCTCCATGCCCACCGCCAGATCGGCGACGGTGACCCCGGGAACCGCCTGCCCCAGCACCACGAGACGCTCGGCGGCCAGTTCCACCGCGATCAACGCATACGGCTCCCATGGAAGTTCCGGATCGGACACGTAGGGTGACGGAGGCCGGTACCGGGCGTCGGTGTACGACCACACGCGCCCCCGTCGGGACAGCGGCACCTCCCGCAGCTCGCCCCCACCGCACCCCGGATTGCGGCAGAAGACGTCCTCGCGCGGGAAGAACACCGAACCGCACGCCGAGCAGCGCGTGCCGAGAAGACGGAACTCCTCCCCCTCCCCGGTGAACCAGCCGGTGACCACAGGTGTGCGACCGCGCGACAAAGCGCCTCCCCGGCAACAGATCTGATGAACCGTCAGAAGGTTTCGCCGGAAGTCTGTCACGGGCGATTCGAATTGAGCAGGTCCCGGAGCGAACCAACCGGCCCCTCCCGGCGTCGCAGTACCCGTGAGGGGCGGCCGGGGCCCACGGGGGTGGTTCCGGCCGCCCCTCACGCGTACCGGTCCCCGCCCGCGCGGTGGCGCACAGCGTCGCCCCGACAGGACGACCAGCAGATGATCGGATACAGTCCGCCGCGTGTCCGCAAATCAACACCCAACCGCCAACTCCGCACCGGACTCGCATTGTTCCAGTTGCGGAGCGCCCTACGGTGAGGGCGTTTCCGGCTGGCCCCGCACCTGCGAGTCCTGCCACACCGTGGCCTACCGCAATCCGCTCCCCGTCGCGGTGGCCCTCCAGCCCGTGTACGACACCAAGGGCACAGCCCTCGTCGTGATCACACGGACCGTCGCCCCCGCGCGCGGGGGCACCGCCCTGCCCGGCGGCTTCATCGACCACCGGGAGGACTGGCGGCACGCCGTCGTCCGCGAGCTCAAGGAGGAGACGGGCATCTGCGCGGCCGACCGCGACGTCCGCCTCGCCGACGCCATGAGCTCACCCGACGGCCACCTGCTCCTGTTCGGCCTGCTCCCCGAACGCCCGGCAGCCAACCTCCCGCCGCCCGAGGCCACCGACGAGACGGAGGGCTGGCACCTGCTGCGCAGACCGACCGAACTCGCCTTCCCGCTGCACACCCTGGCGGTACAGGCGTTCTTCGACGGCCGCTACATCTGAACCGAACGCTCAGTCCCGGTCGAGCCCCCGCACCCGCACCGGGTACGCGGGCTCGACCGGCCCCTCGTCCCCGTCCCGCTCCACCACCACACGCCGCCCCTCCCAGCGCGTCGTGTACCGCTCGACCTCCGGCTCGTCCCAGCCGTCGCCCGCGTCCGGCACCACGAGCCCGCCCCCCGTCCGCCCGCGCGCGGGTGCCCACACCTCCAGCTCCAGGCCGCCGTCGGCGCCCCGGACCGGCAGCACGGCACCCGCGCGCGCGAGAACCGGGATCCGCGACAAGGGCGCGTCGACCACCACCTGCCCGGGCCCCTGATACGCCTTCCCGGTCACCGTGTCGTACCAGCACCCCCGCGGCAGCCGCACCGCACGCCGGTCCACACCCGGCTCCAGCACCGGCGCCACCAGCAGACAGCCACCCAGCAGGAACGCGTCCTCACAGTCCCGCAGCGCCCTGTCCTCCGGCGCACCCCACCACACCGGCCGCACATACGGCGCCCCGGTACGCCGCGCCCAATGGGCCAGCGTCATGAAGTACGGCAGCAGCCGCCGCCGCTCGACGAGCGCCACGCGCGCGTGCTCGACGACCTCGTCCCCGAACTCCCACGGCTCCCTGCGTCCCGCCCGCATGCTCGCGTGCGTACGGAACAACGGCAGATACGCCCCCAGCTGGAACCATCGCAGGAACAGCTCCGCCGACGGGCTCCCGTCGAAACCGCCCACATCCGGACCCGAGTACGGCACCCCGCACAGTCCGAGCCCCAGCACCAGCGACAGCGACGCCCGCAGCCCCGGCCAGCCCGTCGCCACGTCCCCGGACCACGCGCCCCCGTACCGCTGCATCCCGGCCCACCCGGAACGCGAGAACACGAACGGCCGCTCCTCGGGCACCAGCTCACGCAGCCCCTCGTAACCCGCCCTCGCCATGCACAGCGCGTACACGTTGTGCGCCTGCCGATGGTCGCCGCCCCGGCCCTCCAGATCGTGCCGGGCCGACCGCGGCAGCGTGTTCTCCCCGAACGCCACGAACGACGTCGGCTCGTTCATGTCGTGCCAGAACCCGGCGAAACCCTGCGTCAGCCTCTCCTCGTACAGACCGCCCCACCACGCGCGCGTACGCGCCCGCGTGAAGTCCGGGAAGACCGACTTCCCGGGCCACACCAGCCCCTCCACGACGCGCCCCGCGGCGTCCCGCACGAACGCGTCCTGCGCCGTCCCGCTGTCGTAGACCGCGTTGCCCGGCTCCGCCTTGACCGCCGCGTCGACGATCGACACCAGCCGGACGCCCTGCCCCCGCAACTCCTCGGCGAGGTCCGGCAGCTTCGGGAAGCGCTCCTCGTCCACCGTGAACACCCGGTGGCCGGCGTAGTGGTCGATGTCCAGATGGATCGCGTCGAGCGGCAGCCCGTGCTCCCGGTACCCCGCGACCACCCGCCGCACCTCCTGCGCGCTGCCGAACCCCCACCGCGCGTGATGGTGCCCGAGCGCCCACGCCGGCGGCAGCGCCGGAGCGCCCGTGAGCGCCGCCCACGCGTGCAGCACGCGCGCGGGAGTACCGACGATCACCCAGCAGCGCAGCGGCCCCCCGGACATCCGCAGCTCCGACGTGCCGACCCGGTCGTGCCCCGACCCCGCGCCCTCCTCGCCCCCGCGCAACGTCACTGTGCCGTCCCACGTGGAGTCGTGGAACACCAGATGCGTCCCCGCGTCGGCCACCACCATCTGCACCGGCATCGTGACGTACAGCGGATCATCACCCGGCCCGAACGCGTGCCCGGGATCCGTGTTCCACAGCCGATACGTTCCGTCACGCAGCCGGGGCCCGGCCGCGCGCCCACCCAGACCGAAGAACCGGGCATCGGCCGCGACCTCCGAGCGCTGCGTCCACCGCGCCTCGCCCCCACCCACCGGCTCCCACCACCGGGGCGGCAGATCACGCCGCAACGTCACCCCACCGGGCGTACACACCTCCACCGCCCCGAGCCGCGACACCACGACCGTCACCCGCTCGGCCACGACCCGCCAGCCGCCGTCCTTGTCCGGCTCCAGCCCGGCCCGCGGGTCCGGCTCCGGGCACCGGCCCGCCAGGGCGTACGACGGCTCCTGCACGGCCCCGTCCCAGCCCCAGAACACGGCCCCGTTCACATCGACGGTGATCCGCAGCTCCGCCCGGTCGAACCGCACGACCCCACCGCCCGGCCCCGGCTCCACCTCCCGCACCGGCCCCGGCACCCGCGCCCGCTCGGCACCCCGCGCCACCAACCCGGTGGCGTCGGAGCGCCTCCTGCGCCACGCGGCCCGGACGGTGCGCAGCCCTTGCACCGCCCCCGCCGAACCGATCGCCTTCACCGAACGCACCAGGTCACGACCGTCCATGCGGCTCACCCTGCCATTGACCGGCCCGTTTGTGTGAGTCGTTCAACTTCCGTTCACCCATGGTGACGGCACACTTCATGTCACCGCCCGACCCGCCGCCCGACCACGGCACACCCTGGTGCCGAAGTCGATCACATGGCATCGTCCGTGGTGGCCGCGTCACGCGCACACCCCGCTCGTGCGCGCCCGACGCACACGACGCGCACAGTCCGGGAGCCGACCCATGACCTCAGCGAACCCCTCGCCGCTCTGGCAGCCCGACGCGGCCCGCATCGCCCGGGCCCGGATCACCCAGTTCCACACCTGGGCGGCCGAGCACCACGGAGCCCCAGCCGACGGCGGGTACGCAGCCCTGCACCGCTGGTCCGTCGACGAACTCGAGACCTTCTGGAAAGCCGTCACCGAATGGTTCGACGTACGCTTCTCCACCCCCTACGCGCGCGTGCTCGGTGACCGCGCCATGCCCGGCGCCCAGTGGTTCCCCGGAGCCACCCTCAACTACGCCGAACACGCCCTGCGCGCCGCCGCCACCCGCGCCGACGAACCGGCCCTCCTCCACGTCGACGAGACCCACGAACCCCACCCCGTGACCTGGGCCGAACTACGCCGCCAGGTCGGCTCCCTCGCCGACGCCCTGCGCGCCCTCGGCGTACGCCCCGGAGACGGCGTCAGCGGCTACCTCCCGAACATCCCCCAGGCCGTCGTCGCCCTCCTCGCCACGGCCGCCGTCGGCGGCGTCTGGACCTCCTGCGCCCCCGACTTCGGAGCCCGCAGCGTCCTCGACCGCTTCCAGCAGGTCGAACCCGTCGTCCTGTTCACCGTCGACGGCTACCGCTACGGCGGCAAGGAACACGACCGCCGCGACACCGTCGCCGAACTCCGCCGCGAACTGCCCAGCCTGCGCGCCGTCGTCCACATCCCCCTTCTCGGCACCGACGCCCCCGACAGGGCCCTGGAATGGTCCGCCCTCACCGCCGCGGACACCGAACCGACCTTCGAACAGGTCCCCTTCGACCACCCCCTGTGGGTGCTCTACTCCTCCGGCACCACCGGCCTGCCCAAGGCCCTCGTCCAGTCCCAGGGAGGCATCCTGGTCGAACACCTCAAACAGCTCGGCCTGCACTGCGACCTCGGCCCCGAGGACCGCTTCTTCTGGTACACCTCCACCGGCTGGATGATGTGGAACTTCCTCGTCTCCGGCCTCCTCACGGGTACCACCGTCGTCCTCTACGACGGCAGCCCCGGATACCCCGACACCGGCGCCCAGTGGAGCGTCGCCGAACGTACCGGCGCCACCCTCTTCGGCACCTCCGCCGCCTATGTCATGGCGTGCGCCAAGGCCGGCGTCCACCCCGGCCGCGACTACGACCTCTCCCGCGTCCAGTGCGTCGGCACCACCGGCTCCCCGCTCCCGCCCGACGGCTTCCGCTGGCTCCACGACGAGGTCCGCGAGGACCTGTGGATCGCCTCCGTCAGCGGCGGCACCGACGTCTGCTCCTGCTTCGCCGGCGCCGTCCCCACCCTCCCCGTCCACATCGGCGAACTCCAGGCACCCTGCCTCGGCACCGACCTGCAGTCCTGGGACCCCAGCGGCAAACCCCTCACCGACGAGGTCGGCGAACTCGTCGTCACCAACCCCATGCCGTCCATGCCGATCCACTTCTGGAACGACCCCGACGGCACCCGGTACCACGACAGCTACTTCGACACCTACCCCGGCGTCTGGCGCCACGGCGACTGGATCACCGTCACCTCACGGGGCTCCGTCGTCATCCACGGCCGCTCCGACTCCACGCTCAACCGCCAGGGCGTGCGCATGGGCTCCGCCGACATCTACGAAGCGGTCGAACGACTCCCGGAGATCAAGGAATCCCTCGTCATCGGCATCGAACAGCCCGACGGCGGCTACTGGATGCCCCTCTTCGTACACCTCGCCCCGGGCGCGACCCTCGACGAAGCCCTCCTCGATCGCATCAAGCGCACCATCCGCGAACAGCTCTCCCCCCGCCATGTGCCCGACGAGATCATCGAGGTCCCCGGCATCCCACACACCCTCACCGGCAAACGCATCGAGGTCCCCGTCAAACGCCTCCTCCAGGGCACCCCCATGGAGAAGGCGGTCAACCCCGGCTCCATCGACAACGTCGACCTGCTGCGCTTCTACGAGGGCCTGGCCCGCGAACGAGCCTGACGGACACCTTGCGCAGCGGGGCCGCACACCGGCCCCGCGCCCGTTGTCAGTGGCCCCGGTTACTGTGAGTGAGCATTGATCGACTGCTCGCACAGGGGGAGACCATGGCACACACCGGCCGGCCGAGCATGCGAAGCGTCCTGCGCCGAGAGATCGCGGGCACCATCGGCCTGCTCGCGGACGAGCACGACTTCACCGCCATGCGGCGCTACCGCAGCTTCACCTTCGACGACCACACGACCTACCTCGACCAAGTGGAAGCCCTGCTCCGCACCCGCGCCGAGCAGGGCAACCACACCACCGTCGCCCTCTTCGACCCCGAGGAGTACGCGGAGTTCTGCACCGACACGGGCCTCGAACCGGACATCCCCTCCAGCCGCACCCGCTTCACCGCCGAACTGGCCGCGACGGGCGCCGCCGTCCCCTACGAGGGACAACCCCTCACCGAACTCGTCCCCGTCCTGATCGACGAAGCGGTCCGCAGGGCCACCTGGGAGTACGCCACCACACTGCTCGCCCAGATCGGCACCTGCGCCTGCTGCGGCGAGGACATCGGACGCACGTCCTTCGCCCGGGCCATGGACCTCCTCACCCGCATCCTCGACACGGCCGCCCCGGGCGAACGACACCTCGTGTGCAGCGTCTCCTCCAAGCCCCAGGCACTCGTCGCCGTCGTCCGCGCCGAACAGGACCCTGACGGAGCGACCCGCCTGGACGAGACCGAGGCCCTGGAGTTCGCCACCGTCCTCGCCCTCGGGATCGCCACCCGAAGCCCCGGCGGACTCGTCATGCGCACCAGCTCGCCCGACACCACCGACCGCGTCTACGGCTGGCGCCTGCGTGGCGACGGCCTCGAACCCCTCACCGCGGGAGAGGTCTTCGACGCCTACTGCACCGACGTGGAGTCCGGAGACCTCGTCTCCCCGGAGTCCGGCGTCGACTACTGCACCCCGCCCGACCTGGGAGACGACCTCGGAAGCGGCGGCACCGCCAAGGACGGACACCTCCACTGACCGCGCGAGGGGCGCCCCACCCGCGGGTGGAGCGCCCCTCGACCAACCGGTCGACGCGAGGTCATTCGCCCGACAGCACCGCCTGGGCCGCGCCGCGCGCCTCCTCGGCCGTGTCCGCGGCCCGAGCGGCGGCCGCGGCACGCTCGCACTGAGCCAGCGTGTACTTCGCCAGCGTCGCCCGCACATAGGGGATCGACGCCGCACCCATCGAAAGGGAGGTGACGCCCAGACCCGTCAGCACACACGCGAGCAGCGGATCCGAAGCCGCCTCACCGCACACACCGCAACTCTTGCCCTCGGCCTTCGCCGCCTCCGCGGACAGCGCGACCAGGTCGAGCAGCGCGGGCTGCCACGGATCCTGCAGCCTCGACACCGCACCCACCTGCCGGTCGGCCGCGAACGTGTACTGCGCGAGGTCATTGGTCCCCAGCGACAGGAACTCCACCTCCTGCAGGATCGACCGCGCCCGCAGAGCCGCCGAGGGGATCTCGACCATGGCCCCGAACTTGGCCCGCAGCCCGGCCTCACGGCACGCGTCGGCGAACGCCTTCGCGTCCGTGCGGTCGGCGACCATCGGCGCCATGACCTCCAGGTACACCGGCAGCCCCTCGGCGGCCCTGGCGAGCGCCGTCAGCTGCGTGCGCAGCACCTCGGGGTGGTCCAGCAGCGTCCGCAGCCCCCGCACACCGAGCGCGGGGTTCGGCTCGTCGGCCGGCGTCAGGAAGTCCAGCGGCTTGTCGGCGCCCGCGTCGAGCACGCGGACGACCACGCGCCCCTCGGGGAACGCCTCCAGCACCTTCCGGTATGCCTCGACCTGCTTTTCCTCCGACGGCGCCTGCTTGCTGTCGTCCAGGAAGAGGAACTCGGTACGGAACAGTCCGACGCCCTCGGCCCCGGCCTCCACGGCCGCCGGCACGTCGGCGGGGCCGCCTACATTGGCGAGCAGCGGCACCTTGTGACCGTCGGAGGTGGCTCCCGGCCCACTGGACGCGGCGAGCGCGGCCCTGCGCTCCGCGGCCGCGGCCTCCAGTTCGGCCTTCTTGGCCGTGCTCGGGTTCACGAAGATCTCCCCGGTGCTTCCGTCCACGGCGATCACGGTGCCCTCGGCGATCTCCCCGGCGCCCGGCAGCGCCACGACCGCCGGGACACCGAGCGCCCGCGCCAGGATCGCGCTGTGACTGGTCGGCCCGCCTTCCTCGGTGACGAACCCGAGGACGAGCGTCGGGTCGAGCAGCGCGGTGTCAGCGGGCGCCAGGTCGCGGGCGATGAGGACGTACGGCTCGTCACTGTCCGGCACACCGGGCATCGGCACCCCGAGCAACCGGGCGACGATGCGGTTCCGCACGTCGTCGAGGTCGGCGACCCGGCCCGCGAGGTACTCACCGGCGCCGGCCAGCAGGGCCCGGTACGCGGCGAACGCGTCGTAGACCGCCCGCTCCGCCGTGCTCCCCACGGCGATGCGACGCTCCACGTCCGCCATCAGTTCCGGGTCCTGGGCCATCAGCGCCTGGGCCTCGAGCACCGCCTGGGCCTCGCCGCCCGCCAGATTGCCCCGCGCCATCAGGTCGGCCGCGACGGCGTCCACGGCCTTGCGGGCCCGTCCCTGCTCGCGCTCCGCGTCCTCTGCCGGTATCTGCTTGGCCGGCGGCTCCAGTACCGCCGTGCCCATGTGCCGAACCTCGCCGATCGCCACACCGTGGCTTACACCGACGCCTCGCAGCGTTGTCTCCATCTCACCCGTCTCCGGTTGTGCGGCGGGCCCCGCCGCCGCGGTGGTTGTGGAACTTGCCGTGCGGTACGGACCTGGCGTCACTGCCAGCCGAAGAGCGCGTCACCGGTCTTCACGTCGCCGTCGAGGCGGAGATCGGAGAGGGCGTCGGCCGTGGCCTCCAGGGCCACGACAGGACAGATCGGCGACTTGCCGGCGGCCACGACGGCGGCCGGGTCCCAGCGGACCACGGCCTGTCCGCGCTGCACGGTGTCGCCCTTGTTCACGAGCAGCTCGAAGCCCTCGCCGTTCAGTTGCACGGTGTCGATCCCGAGGTGCGTCAGCACACCGTGGCCCTCGCTGTCGACCACGACGAACGCGTGGGGGTGAAGCGAGACGATGACTCCGTCCACAGGGGAGACGGCCTCGGTCACGTCATCCGCCGGCTCGATCGCCGTTCCGGGGCCGACCATGGCTCCCGCGAAGACGGGGTCCGGTACTGCGGCCAGTCCGATGGCGCGTCCTGCGAGCGGGGACGTCACGGTGGTCATGGGAAGCCTCCCGGGGGTGGAGCTGCGCGTACGAGCCGGCACCGCCGGTCACGGTCGGCTCTGCCCAGCAGCGTATGTCAGATGCGGGGTTCCCCACGGAACATACCGCCTAGTGGTCTAGACCACCAGTCCCATCGATTTGCAGGGCTCCGGAGCCCGCTGTACAGTCGTAGACCTGCTTGGGGCCGGGCGGCGCCACTGAGCGTCCCACTCCAAGCGGCAACCAACGTGTCAGAACCTATCCCGGGGTCCGCTTTCGCATGTCTGCGAGAGGGTGGTCAGGGGGACGGAAAAACGCTGATAGTGTTGGAAACACCGAAGGGAAGCGCCCGGAGGAAAGCCTGAGAAGTTGCTCGGGTGAGTACAAAGGAAGCGTCCGTTCCTTGAGAACTCAACAGCGTGCCAAAAATCAACGCCAGATATGTTGATACCCCGTCTCCGGCCGGTTGGTCGGGGCGAGGTTCCTTTGAAATAAACACAGCGAGGACGCTGTGAACCATCGGATCATTCCTCCGGTGGTTCCGCTCTCGTGTGTGTGCACCGGATAACCGGTAAACATTCACGGAGAGTTTGATCCTGGCTCAGGACGAACGCTGGCGGCGTGCTTAACACATGCAAGTCGAACGATGAAGCCCTTCGGGGTGGATTAGTGGCGAACGGGTGAGTAACACGTGGGCAATCTGCCCTTCACTCTGGGACAAGCCCTGGAAACGGGGTCTAATACCGGATACGACGCGCTCGGGCATCCGATGTGCGTGGAAAGCTCCGGCGGTGAAGGATAAGCCCGCGGCCTATCAGCTTGTTGGTGAGGTAACGGCTCACCAAGGCGACGACGGGTAGCCGGCCTGAGAGGGCGACCGGCCACACTGGGACTGAGACACGGCCCAGACTCCTACGGGAGGCAGCAGTGGGGAATATTGCACAATGGGCGAAAGCCTGATGCAGCGACGCCGCGTGAGGGATGACGGCCTTCGGGTTGTAAACCTCTTTCAGCAGGGAAGAAGCGAGAGTGACGGTACCTGCAGAAGAAGCGCCGGCTAACTACGTGCCAGCAGCCGCGGTAATACGTAGGGCGCGAGCGTTGTCCGGAATTATTGGGCGTAAAGAGCTCGTAGGCGGTCTGTCGCGTCGGATGTGAAAGCCCGGGGCTTAACCCCGGGTCTGCATTCGATACGGGCAGACTAGAGTGTGGTAGGGGAGATCGGAATTCCTGGTGTAGCGGTGAAATGCGCAGATATCAGGAGGAACACCGGTGGCGAAGGCGGATCTCTGGGCCATTACTGACGCTGAGGAGCGAAAGCGTGGGGAGCGAACAGGATTAGATACCCTGGTAGTCCACGCCGTAAACGGTGGGAACTAGGTGTTGGCGACATTCCACGTCGTCGGTGCCGCAGCTAACGCATTAAGTTCCCCGCCTGGGGAGTACGGCCGCAAGGCTAAAACTCAAAGGAATTGACGGGGGCCCGCACAAGCAGCGGAGCATGTGGCTTAATTCGACGCAACGCGAAGAACCTTACCAAGGCTTGACATACACCGGAAACATCCAGAGATGGGTGCCCCCTTGTGGTCGGTGTACAGGTGGTGCATGGCTGTCGTCAGCTCGTGTCGTGAGATGTTGGGTTAAGTCCCGCAACGAGCGCAACCCTTGTTCTGTGTTGCCAGCATGCCTTTCGGGGTGATGGGGACTCACAGGAGACTGCCGGGGTCAACTCGGAGGAAGGTGGGGACGACGTCAAGTCATCATGCCCCTTATGTCTTGGGCTGCACACGTGCTACAATGGCAGGTACAATGAGCTGCGAAGCCGTGAGGCGGAGCGAATCTCAAAAAGCCTGTCTCAGTTCGGATTGGGGTCTGCAACTCGACCCCATGAAGTCGGAGTTGCTAGTAATCGCAGATCAGCAGTGCTGCGGTGAATACGTTCCCGGGCCTTGTACACACCGCCCGTCACGTCACGAAAGTCGGTAACACCCGAAGCCGGTGGCCCAACCCCTTGTGGGAGGGAGCTGTCGAAGGTGGGACTGGCGATTGGGACGAAGTCGTAACAAGGTAGCCGTACCGGAAGGTGCGGCTGGATCACCTCCTTTCTAAGGAGCACCTGGCCTCTTTCGGGGGGTCCAGACGCCAGAACATCAGCGAATGTCTGATGCTGGTCGCTCATGGGTGGAACGTTGATTATTCGGCACGGTCGGGATGGATGAGAGCGCTAGTACTGCTTCGGCGTGGAACGCGAAGCTCATCGACTGATCGTGTCGGGCACGCTGTTGGGTGTCTGAGGGTGCGAGCGTTGCTCGTCCTTCGGTGCCGGCCCCAGTGAACTCGAACCGGGTGGTTCGGGGTGGTGGGTGGTTGGTCGTTGTTTGAGAACTGCACAGTGGACGCGAGCATCTGTGGCCAAGTTTTTAAGGGCGCACGGTGGATGCCTTGGCACCAGGAACCGATGAAGGACGTGGGAGGCCACGATAGGCCCCGGGGAGTCGTCAACCAGGCTTTGATCCGGGGGTGTCCGAATGGGGAAACCCGGCAGTCGTCATGGGCTGTCACCCTTGCCTGAACACATAGGGCAAGTGGAGGGAACGCGGGGAAGTGAAACATCTCAGTACCCGCAGGAAGAGAAAACAACCGTGATTCCGGGAGTAGTGGCGAGCGAAACTGGATGAGGCCAAACCGTATGCGTGTGAGACCCGGCAGGGGTTGCGTATACGGGGTTGTGGGATCTCTCTTTCACAGTCTGCCGGCTGTGAGGCGAGTCAGAAACCGTTGATGTAGGCGAAGGACATGCGAAAGGTCCGGCGTAGAGGGTAAGACCCCCGTAGCTGAAACATCAGCGGCTCGTTTGAGAGACACCCAAGTAGCACGGGGCCCGAGAAATCCCGTGTGAATCTGGCGGGACCACCCGCTAAGCCTAAATATTCCCTGGTGACCGATAGCGGATAGTACCGTGAGGGAATGGTGAAAAGTACCCCGGGAGGGGAGTGAAATAGTACCTGAAACCGTGTGCCTACAAGCCGTGGGAGCGTCGGATGTCAGCTTGCTGGCATCTCGTGACTGCGTGCCTTTTGAAGAATGAGCCTGCGAGTTTGCGGTGTGTTGCGAGGTTAACCCGGGTGGGGTAGCCGTAGCGAAAGCGAGTCCGAACAGGGCGTTTGAGTAGCACGCTCAAGACCCGAAGCGGAGTGATCTAGCCATGGGCAGGTTGAAGCGGAGGTAAGACTTCGTGGAGGACCGAACCCACCAGGGTTGAAAACCTGGGGGATGACCTGTGGTTAGGGGTGAAAGGCCAATCAAACTCCGTGATAGCTGGTTCTCCCCGAAATGCATTTAGGTGCAGCGTCGTGTGTTTCTTGCCGGAGGTAGAGCACTGGATAGGCGATGGGCCCTACCGGGTTACTGACCTTAGCCAAACTCCGAATGCCGGTAAGTGAGAGCGCGGCAGTGAGACTGTGGGGGATAAGCTCCATGGTCGAGAGGGAAACAGCCCAGAGCATCGACTAAGGCCCCTAAGCGTACGCTAAGTGGGAAAGGATGTGGAGTCGCAGAGACAACCAGGAGGTTGGCTTAGAAGCAGCCACCCTTGAAAGAGTGCGTAATAGCTCACTGGTCTAGTGATTCCGCGCCGACAATGTAGCGGGGCTCAAGCGTACCGCCGAAGTCGTGTCATTGCGATATGTACCCCCAACGGGGATCGTGATGGGTAGGGGAGCGTCGTCTGCCGGGTGAAGCAGCCGTGTAAGCGAGTTGTGGACGGTTGACGAGTGAGAATGCAGGCATGAGTAGCGATACAAACGTGAGAAACGTTTGCGCCGATTGACCAAGGGTTCCTGGGTCAAGCTGATCTGCCCAGGGTAAGTCGGGACCTAAGGCGAGGCCGACAGGCGTAGTCGATGGATAACCGGTTGATATTCCGGTACCCGCTGTGAAGCGTCAAACATCGAACCAGGCGATGCTAAGTCCGTGAAGCCGCCCCGGAGCCTTCGGGTGAAGGGGAGTGGTGGAGCCGACGAACCAGACTTGTAGTAGGTGAGTGATGGGGTGACGCAGGAAGGTAGTCCATCCCGGGCGGTGGTTGTCCCGGGGTAAGGGTGTAGGACGTCGGGTAGGTAAATCCGCCTGGCATGTAGTCTGAGACCTGATGCCGAGCCGATTGTGGTGAAGTGGATGATCCTATGCTGTCGAGAAAAGCCTCTAGCGAGTTTCATGGCGGCCCGTACCCTAAACCGACTCAGGTGGTCTGGTAGAGAATACCGAGGCGTTCGGGTAAACTATGGTTAAGGAACTCGGCAAAATGCCCCCGTAACTTCGGGAGAAGGGGGGCCACGCCTGGTGAGAGCACGTGCTGCTTGAGCTGGGGGTGGCCGCAGAGACCAGCGAGAAGCGACTGTTTACTAAAAACACAGGTCCGTGCGAAGCCGTAAGGCGATGTATACGGACTGACGCCTGCCCGGTGCTGGAACGTTAAGGGGACCGGTTAGCTCACTTTCGGGTGGGCGAAGCTGAGAACTTAAGCGCCAGTAAACGGCGGTGGTAACTATAACCATCCTAAGGTAGCGAAATTCCTTGTCGGGTAAGTTCCGACCTGCACGAATGGCGTAACGACTTCTCGACTGTCTCAACCATAGGCCCGGTGAAATTGCACTACGAGTAAAGATGCTCGTTTCGCGCAGCAGGACGGAAAGACCCCGGGACCTTTACTACAGTTTGATATTGGTGTTCGGTTCGGCTTGTGTAGGATAGCTGGGAGACTGTGAACTCTGGACGCCAGTTCAGGGGGAGTCGTCGTTGAAATACCAGTCTGGTCGTGCTGGATGTCTAACCCGGGTCCGTGATCCGGATCGGGGACAGTGTCTGATGGGTAGTTTAACTGGGGCGGTTGCCTCCTAAAGGGTAACGGAGGCGCCCAAAGGTTCCCTCAGCCTGGTTGGCAATCAGGTGGTGAGTGTAAGTGCACAAGGGAGCTTGACTGTGAGACCGACGGGTCGAGCAGGGACGAAAGTCGGGACTAGTGATCCGGCGGTGGCTTGTGGAAGCGCCGTCGCTCAACGGATAAAAGGTACCCCGGGGATAACAGGCTGATCTTCCCCAAGAGTCCATATCGACGGGATGGTTTGGCACCTCGATGTCGGCTCGTCGCATCCTGGGGCTGGAGTCGGTCCCAAGGGTTGGGCTGTTCGCCCATTAAAGCGGTACGCGAGCTGGGTTTAGAACGTCGTGAGACAGTTCGGTCCCTATCCGCTGTGCGCGTAGGAGTCTTGAGAAGGGCTGTCCCTAGTACGAGAGGACCGGGACGGACGAACCTCTGGTGTGCCAGTTGTTCTGCCAAGGGCATGGCTGGTTGGCTACGTTCGGGAGGGATAACCGCTGAAAGCATCTAAGCGGGAAGCCTGCTTCGAGATGAGGACTCCCACCCACTTGATGGGGTAAGGCTCCCAGTAGACGACTGGGTTGATAGGCCGGATCTGGAAGCACGGTAACGTGTGGAGGTGACCGGTACTAATAGGCCGAGGGCTTGTCCTCAGTTGCTCGCGTCCACTGTGTTGGTTCTGAAACCACGAACAACCCCGCGTTTGTCACAGAGCGTGGTGCGGTTGATTGTTTCATAGTGTTTCGGTGGTCATAGCGTGAGGGAAACGCCCGGTTACATTCCGAACCCGGAAGCTAAGCCTCACAGCGCCGATGGTACTGCAGGGGGGACCCTGTGGGAGAGTAGGACGCCGCCGAACTCCTTTTACAGCTCTGGCTCTTGGGCACTGCGCCCAGGAGCCAGAGCTTTCTTGCGTTGAGGTAGGGTCGGGGAGCATCATTGGCTCGTTTTGCACAGGAGGCCCCCGGGTGGAGGTCCAGGAGACCCGAGTCCAGACGGACCGGGTGCTCACCATCCCGAACATCCTCAGCATGGCGCGGCTCCTCGGAGTCCCCGTCTTCCTGTGGCTGATTCTCTGGCCCGAGTTCGGCGGCCCCCAGGTCGACGGCTGGGCGCTCCTCGTGCTCGCCCTGAGCGGCGTCAGCGACTATCTGGACGGCAAACTGGCGCGACGCTGGAACCAGATCAGCAGCCTCGGACGGCTCCTCGACCCCGCGGCGGACCGGCTCTACATTCTGTCGACATTGGTGGGTCTCACCTGGCGCGAGATTCTCCCCCTTTGGTTGACGGCTGTACTTCTCTTGCGTGAGCTGGTTCTGCTGGTGATGGTGGGCATCCTCCGTCGGCACGGCTATCCTCCGCCGCAGGTGAACTTCCTCGGGAAGGCAGCCACCTTCAACCTGATGTACGCCTTCCCCTTGCTGTTGCTCAGTGACGGAACCGGGTGGATCTCGTCACTCGCTGCTATTTTCGGATGGGCGTTCGCCGGATGGGGTACAACTCTGTATTGGTGGGCAGGGATCCTCTACGTGGTTCAGGTCCGCCGACTTGTCGCGGCGGACGCCATGGCCGATTGAGCCCGTCCGAAGGGACGGCCGTAGTGGCTCGATGGCCCGCTTCGGAAAAGTGCGGGACAATCAGGACGGGTGAAGTCGGCTAGACCGTGTCTCTTCAAGGAGGACGCTTCCGACATGAAGGCCGTCGTGATGGCCGGAGGCGAGGGCACACGCCTTCGCCCCATGACCTCGAGCATGCCCAAGCCGCTCCTGCCCGTGGCGAACCGCCCGATCATGGAGCACGTACTTCGGCTGCTCAAAAGGCATGGGCTCAACGAGACCGTCGTTACCGTCCAGTTCCTGGCGTCACTCGTCAAGAACTACTTCGGCGATGGTGAAGAGCTCGGGATGGAGCTCACCTATGCCAACGAGGAGAAGCCACTCGGTACTGCCGGGAGCGTGAAGAACGCCGAGGAAGCACTGAAGGACGACGCCTTCCTCGTCATCTCCGGCGATGCCCTGACCGACTTCGACCTCACCGAGCTCGTCAATTTCCACAAGGAAAAGGGTGCGCTCGTCACCGTCTGCCTGACGAGGGTGCCGAACCCCCTGGAATTCGGCATCACGATCGTCGACGAGGAAGGCAAGGTCGAGCGGTTCCTGGAGAAGCCCACCTGGGGGCAGGTCTTCTCGGACACCGTGAACACCGGCATCTACGTGATGGAACCCGAGGTCTTCGACTACGTCGAGGCCGATGTTCCCGTCGACTGGTCCGGCGACGTCTTCCCGCAGCTCATGAAGGAAGGCAAGCCGATCTACGGCTATGTCGCCGAGGGCTACTGGGAGGACGTCGGCACGCACGAGAGCTATGTGAAGGCCCAGGCCGACGTCCTCGAAGGCAAGGTCGACGTCGAGATCGACGGGTTCGAGCTCTCACCCGGTGTGTGGATCGCCGAGGGCGCCGAAGTGCATCCCGACGCCGTCCTGCGCGGGCCGCTGTACATCGGGGACTACGCCAAGGTCGAGGCCGGCGCCGAGATCCGCGAGCACACCGTGGTCGGCTCGAACGTCGTCGTGAAGAGCGGGGCCTTCCTGCACAAGGCCGTCGTCCACGACAACGTCTACATCGGGCAGCACAGCAACCTCCGCGGCTGCGTCGTCGGAAAGAACACCGACATCATGCGGGCCGCACGGATCGAGGACGGCGCCGTCATCGGTGACGAGTGCCTCGTCGGGGAAGAATCGATCATCCAGGGGAACGTACGCGTCTACCCCTTCAAGACGATCGAGGCCGGTGCGTTCGTCAACACGTCGGTGATCTGGGAGTCCCGCGGGCAGGCGCACCTCTTCGGTGCCCGAGGCGTGTCCGGAATCCTGAACGTGGAGATCACCCCTGAGCTGGCCGTGCGGCTGGCCGGGGCCTACGCGACGACGCTCAAGAAGGGGTCGACGGTCACCACCGCACGTGACCACTCCCGAGGAGCGCGCGCCCTCAAGCGGGCGGTCATCTCGGCGCTGCAGGCCAGCGCCATCGACGTACGGGACCTGGAGAACGTGCCGCTGCCGGTGGCGCGGCAGCAGACCGCTCGGGGCAGCGCCGGCGGGATCATGATCCGGACCACCCCCGGCGTTCCGGACTCCGTCGACATCATGTTCTTCGACAGTCAGGGCGCGGACCTGTCGCAGGCCAGCCAGCGGAAGCTGGACCGGGTGTTCGCGCGGCAGGAGTACCGGCGCGCGTTCCCGGGCGAGATCGGCGACCTGCACTTCCCGGCCAGCGTCTTCGACTCGTACACCGGGTCACTGCTGCGGAACGTCGACACCACGGGGATCGCCGAGTCCGGGCTCAAGGTCGTCGTCGACGCGTCCAACGGCAGCGCCGGCCTCGTGCTGCCGAGCCTGCTCGGCAAGCTGGGCGTCGACTCGCTGACGATCAACCCCGGCCTCGACGAGTCGAGGCCGACGGAGACCGGCGACATGCGGCGGTCCGGGCTCGTGCGACTCGGCGAGATCGTGGCGTCCTCGCGGGCCGCGTTCGGCGTGCGGTTCGACCCCGTCGGCGAGCGACTGTCCCTGGTCGACGAGAAGGGGCGGATCGTCGAGGACGACCGGGCCCTGCTGGTGATGCTCGACCTGGTGGCCGCGGAGCGGCGGAGCGGGCGCGTGGCGCTGCCGGTGACCACCACCAGGATCGCCGAACAGGTCGCCGCGTACCACGGCACGCAGGTCGAGTGGACGACCACCTCGCCGGACGACCTGACCCGGGTCGGCGGGGACGAGACGACCATCTTCGGCGGCGACGGACGTGGCGGCTTCATCGTCCCCGAGTTCAGCAGCGTCTTCGACGGCACGGCGGCGTTCGTACGGCTCATCGGCCTGGTGGCGCGGACGCAGCTCACGCTGAGCCAGATCGACGCGCGCATTCCGCGGGCGCATGTCCTCAAGAAGGATCTCGCCACTCCGTGGGCCGTCAAGGGGCTCGTGATGCGCCGGGTCGTGGAGGCCGCAGGCGATCGCTTCGTCGACACCACCGACGGGGTGCGGGTCGTGGAGACCGACGGGCGGTGGGTGATGGTCCTGCCGGACCCGGCGGAGGCCGTCACCCACCTGTGGGCCGAGGGGCCCGACGACGCCTCGGCGCAGGCCCTGCTCGACGAATGGTCTTCCGTGGTCGACAGCGCCGGACGCTGAAGGACCCGCCGCACTCGCGTGCCGGACAACTGCCCCCAACGGGGCCTGTCCGGCACGTGGGTGGGGCCATTCGGAGGTAGCGGGCGCGACGTGCGACGATGTGCGGCATGCCGCAGCACCCCCCCGTTCGGAGCACACCCACGCGCCCGTCGCGTCCGGACGCCTCCATGTCGCTGCTCAACAACGTCATGGACCACAGCCTCGACGACGGATACGCCGAGGCCGCCGCCCGGAAGAAGGCCGACGGCACCGGGGGCATGCCCAAAACCGTACGGGCGAAGCTGGGCCTCGCCGTCGGGCTGGTGCTCGCCGCCCTGGTCGTGACCGTGGGCGCGGCGCAGGCGCGGATCAGCGCCCCCGTCATGGCCAAGGAGCGCGAAGAGCTCATCGACCGCATCCAGCAGCAGACCGCGGCCGCGGACAAGCTGGAGGACTCCGTCGACGACCTCCGCGACGACGTGAGCGCGCGCCAGCGCGAGGCCCTCAAGGACGGCGGCAGCCGCCAGGACGACCTCGTGGGCATCCTGTCGGGCGCCGTCGAGGTGCACGGCCCCGGCGTGAAACTCGTCGTCAACGACTCCAAGGACGCCAGCCAGGGCGGTGACGGCGGTCCGCGCGAGACCTCGGGGTTCTCCGACACCGGGCGCGTACGCGACCGGGACATGCAGCGCGTCGTCAACGGGCTGTGGGAGTCGGGCGCCGAGGCCGTCTCGATCAACGGACAGCGGCTCACGGCACTGTCGGCGATCAGGGCCGCGGGTGAAGCCATACTGGTCGACAACAAGCCGCTGGTGCCGCCGTACACGGTCCTGGCGGTGGGCGACGGGCAGCGGCTGAGCACCAGGTTCCAGAACAGCCCCGACGGGCTGTATCTGCATGCCCTGCAAGAGAACTTCGGGATCCGGACGAGCATCTCCGCCGAGAGCGATGTCAAGGTGCCGGCCGCGCCGAGCGTGATCGTACGAACAGCAGAACCGAGCATTAGGAAGGGCACATAGTGATCGCCGTACTGGGCCTCGTCCTCGGAGTCGTGGCCGGACTGTTGGTCCGGCCCGAGGTACCCGCGGTGGTCGAGCCGTACCTCCCCATCGCCGTCGTCGCTGCCCTGGACGCCGTGTTCGGCGGGCTGCGCGCCATGCTGGACGGGATCTTCGACGACAAGGTCTTCGTGGTGTCGTTCCTGTCGAACGTGGTCGTGGCCGCCCTGATCGTCTTCCTCGGCGACAAGTTGGGCGTGGGCGCCCAGCTCTCCACGGGTGTCGTGGTCGTTCTCGGCATCCGCATCTTCTCCAACGCCGCGGCGATCCGCCGGCACGTGTTCCGGGCGTGAGGCCGATGAGCGAGAGGGACGAGAACCCGAGGCCCGCGGCGGGCGGGGCGGACGACGACGAGCCGACGACCCGGTTGCGCCGCGAACTCCCGCAGGAGGTCCCGGTCACGGCCGCCGAAGGGCCCGGAAAGGCCGTGCCCGAGGAGAAGAACCGGCTGACCGGTCGGCAGCGGCTGGCCCAGGGGCTGTGGCCGCCGCGCTTCACCCGGGCCCAACTCATCGTGGCTCTCCTGCTGTTCGGCCTCGGCTTCGGTCTGGCCGTCCAGGTGGCCTCCACCAACGACGACAGCGCCCTGCGCGGCGCGCGCCAGGAAGATCTCGTACGCATCCTCGATGAACTGGATGACCGTACTCAGCGTCTGGAGGAGGAGAAGCAGGGTCTCGAGGATCAGCGCACCGAGTTGGAGAACAGCTCGGACCAGGCCGAGGAGGCACGCAAGCAGACGGTCGAGAAGGAAAGACAACTCGGCGTGCTGGCGGGCACCGTGGCCGCGCAGGGACCCGGCATCACGCTGACGATCAACGACACGAAGGGGACGGTCGAGGCGGACATGTTGCTCGACGCGATCCAGGAGCTGCGCGCCGCCGGCGCGGAGGCGATCCAGGTGAACGGCGTGCGCGTGGTCGCCAGCACCTATCTCACCGATTCCGGCAAGGGAATCAGTGTCGACGGGAACAAGATCACCCAGCCCTTTCGTTTCAAGGTCATCGGCAACCCGCAGGACCTCGAGCCCGCGTTGAACATCCCCGGAGGCGTGGTGCAGACACTGGAGAAGGAGCAGGCCACCGTGACCGTGGAGCGGGCTGACAAGATCGTCGTGGACGCCTTGCGAGCGGCGAAGCGGCCTGACTACGCTCGGTCGTCCTCCCGGTGAACCGCAGGTGCATAGGGGTCGTCCGGCGAGGGCATGAGGTTGCGGGGGGTCGGCGCACCGAATGGGTGGTGCGTGGTGGAAACTGTCTGGTGGAAACGGACGTTGTGAGGATGTCCGGGTCGGCCGGTGTGTTCAGTCAGGGTTCGTCCTGCCCCACGGGCGGGTCTGTTTCGGTCAAGGGGAATCGCCCGTGAAGTTGTTTGCGAAGTTGTTCGGCAAGAGCGCGCGAGAGGACAGCGGCAACGCGACCTCCCGCCATCGCGCGCAGCCTTCGGAGGCGGAGGGCCAGGGGGGCGAGCGCCCCCTGTTCCGGGACCAGGTCGCTGGTCCGGGCGGTGACATTTCCGGAGGTCAGGGCGCGCCGTCTGTTGACCCTTCCCAGTCGGGCCGCATAGGTTTCGGGGACCCGTCAGCCTCAGGTACGGGTGGAGGGTTCGCCACCGACCCGTATGCGTCCCATGCCCCGGCGGGGCAGCCGCGGCAGGAGGATCCGTCGATGTCGGCCCTGGTGTGTACGAGGTGCGGTAACCGCAACGCGGAGAACAGCCGCTTCTGCTCCAACTGCGGCGCGCCGCTGCGCCCCGGCGCGGTTCCGGAGCGTCCGTCGGAGACGACCTCCACGATCTCGATCTCCGGCCTGGAGGCCTACGACTCCGAGACGACGGGGCAGACACAGCTGCCGGCGCTCTCGCCGGAGGCCCAGGCCGCCGTAGACGCGCTGCCGCTCGGCTCGGCACTCCTCGTGGTGCGCCGCGGACCGAACGCGGGCAGCCGCTTCCTGCTCGACAGTGACCTGACGACGGCGGGCCGTCACCCGCAGAGCGACATCTTCCTGGACGACGTCACCGTCTCGCGTCGCCACGTGGAGTTCCGCCGGGCCCAGGACGGCTCGTTCACGGTCGCCGACGTCGGCAGCCTGAACGGCACGTACGTCAACCGTGAGCGGATCGACCAGGTCGCCCTGCACAACGGTGACGAGGTGCAGATCGGCAAGTACCGGCTGGTCTTCTACGCGAGCCAGCGGGGTTACTGACCCGCCCCCGGACTCGTTCCGGGGGGAATCCCCAGGGAAGGTCCATGCTTCGAACATCGAGCGGTGGTGCCGATCACGGCACCACCGCCGCGGACAGTGGGCTGATGAGCATCGGCTCGGTGCTGAACCTGCTCCGCGAGGAGTTCCCCGAGGTCACGATCTCCAAGATCCGTTTCCTGGAGTCGGAGGGGCTCATCGAGCCGCAGCGGACCCCCTCGGGGTACCGCAAGTTCAGCGCCGGGGACGTCGACCGCCTCGGACATGTCCTGCGGATGCAGCGGGACCACTATCTGCCGCTCAAGGTCATCCGTGAGCACCTGGCGGCCCTGGAGCGGGGCGAGGACGTCCGGCTGCCGTCCGTGGGCCGCCAGCGGGACATCGGCGACGGAGAGCGCCTGCGCGAGCTCTTCGGGGAGCCAGAGGAGCCCACCGCCGCCCGGATCGGGCGGGCCGAGCTGCTCGCCGGTGCCGGGATCGGCGAGGAGCAGCTGGCCGAGTGGGAGTCGTACGGGCTGGTGGCGGCGCTGCCGGACGGCTCGTACGACGCCGAGGCCCTGACGGTCGCCACGCTGGTGGTGGAACTGGGGCGCTTCGGTATCGAGCCGCGCCATCTGCGGGTGATGCGGGCCGCCGCCGACCGTGAGGCGGGCCTCGTGGAGCAGGTCGTCGCGCCGCTGCGCCGCCACCGCAACCCCCAGACCAGGGCGCATGCGGAGGACCGTACGAGGGAGCTCGCGGGGCTCACGGTGAAGCTCCACGCCGCGCTGGTGCAGAGCGCGCTGGGTGTCCGGCTCCGCTGAGGACGTGTGTTCGCCCGTGGCGGATCGTCCGCCCTATCCGTGCTCGACTACCCAAACATCCCGAGCACGGCCTAGGGTTGCTGTGTGAACGAGCTCGATGTCGTAGGTGTCCGGGTCGAAATGCCCTCCAACCAACCGATCGTGCTCCTGCGCGAAGTGGGAGGCGACCGCTACCTCCCCATCTGGATCGGCCCCGGGGAGGCCACCGCGATCGCCTTCGCCCAGCAGGGCATGGCCCCCGCGCGGCCGCTGACGCACGACCTGTTCAAGGACGTGCTGGAGGCCGTCGGCCAGGAACTCACGGAAGTGCGCATCACGGATCTGCGTGAGGGCGTCTTCTACGCCGAGCTGGTCTTCGCCAGCGGTGTCGAGGTGAGCGCCCGGCCGTCCGACGCCATAGCGCTGGCGCTGCGCACCGGAACGCCGATCTTCGGCAGTGACGGGGTGCTCGACGACGCGGGCATCGCGATCCCGGACGAGCAGGAGGACGAGGTGGAGAAGTTCCGCGAGTTCCTCGACCAGATCTCGCCGGAGGACTTCGGTACCAGCAGCCAGTGAGGCCGCGCCGTGGTGGTGTCGGTTGTCAGGCCAGCCGGTCGGTCGGTCCGTGGCGTGGGGCCGTGCTGCCGTCGCCTTGTCGAGGACCGGTGGACCACCAGGCCCCGCCGTCGTCCGGCGGTGCGGTCATCACCGGTGGGAGTGGCCGGCCCGGAGAGCGGCATCACGAGAGTGCAACACCTGGCACGTGCCCGTGCGGCGTGCCGGGGTTCCGCTTAGCACATTCGGCTAGCCTTTCCCCGCGGAAGGGCACGGGAAACCACTCTCAGGGTGATTATCACTCGGCGTGCCGAGTGTGGCGGTCGTTGACGCACCCCTGGTGGCTGCCTACCGTCGAGAAGGCAGGTCAAGGACGGAGGTCGGCGTGAGGAACAGCGGCGACGGTACGGCTGGGGGTGCCCCCGGACGCAGCCTGGGGGAGAGCGGCTCGTACCCTCCCCCGAGCGCTCGGCTCCGCTCGAGCAGGGGGTATCCCCATCCCGGCGGCGCGGCCGGTCCCGTTCCCCAGCTGCCGACGGCTGTCCAGGACAGTACGGAGGCCGGGCCCGAGCCCCATGAGAACGTCGGGTACCGCGGCCCCACCGCGTGTGCGGCCGCCGGCATCACCTACCGCCAGCTCGACTACTGGGCCCGCACCGGCCTGGTGGAGCCCAGCGTGCGGCCCGCACACGGCTCCGGGACACAGCGGCTCTACAGCTTCCGGGACGTCGTCGTCCTCAAGATCGTGAAACGGTTCCTCGACACCGGGGTCTCCCTGCAGAACATCCGCACCGCCGTCCAGCACCTGCGGGAGCGGGGCTTCAGCGATCTCGAGCGGATGACGCTGATGAGCGACGGGGCCACGGTCTACGAATGCACCTCGCCGGACGAGGTCCACGCCCTCCTCCAAGGCGGCCAGGGGATCTTCGGGATTGCCGTCGGGGTGGTCTGGCGTGATGTGGAAAGCGCTCTCTCCCAGTTGCACGGCGAGCGGATCGACACGGGCGAGACCCTCGTCCGTCCCAACCCCGCGGACGAACTGGCGCGCAGGCGCAATCGCGCGGTCTGAGCGGAGTGCGACGGCGGGCCACGGCTGAGGGCCCGTGCCCCTCGGGGCGGGGTGCGAGGCAGCCCGCGACCGGGGCGTCATCGTCGCGGGTGGCGGGGCATTGTCAGTGGCGTAGGGCAGCATCGGAGACGTGAGAACCGCGCCCACGATCCTGCATCTCGACATGGATGCCTTCTACGCCTCGGTGGAGCAGGCGTCCAAGCCGAGTCTGCGCGGGAAGGCCGTCATCGTGGGCGGGCTGGGTCCCCGCGGCGTGGTCGCCACCGCCTCGTACGAGGCGAGGGCCCTCGGTGTGCACTCGGCGATGCCCACGGCGCAGGCCCGTCGGCTCGCGCCGAACGCCGCGTACCTCACGCCCCGCTTCACGTTCTACCGGGCGATCAGCCAGCAGGTCATGGGGCTCCTGCACGCCCTGTCGCCCCTGGTGGAGCCCCTCAGCCTGGACGAGGCGTTCGTGGACCTGGAGTCCGGGGGAGCGGCTTGGGACGAGGCCTCCGCGCGGGCGACCGGGGTACGGCTGCGGCAGGAGATACGCGAGGTGACCGGACTGACCGGCTCCGTGGGGCTCGCCGCGTCCAAGATGCTCGCGAAGATCGCCTCCGAGCAGGCCAAGCCGGACGGCCTGGTGCTCATCGAGCCCGGCACCGAGCGGGCCCTCCTCGGGCCGATGTCCGTGCGGATCCTCCCGGGGGTCGGGCCGGCCACCGGCGACCATCTGCGGCGCGCCGGGATCACCACCGTCGAGGAGATCGTGGAAGCGGGCGAGGACGAGGTCGTACGGCTGCTCGGGAAGGCGCACGGGCACGGCCTGTACGCGATGGCGCTGGCGCGCGACGACCGGGCCGTGGTCGCCGAGCGGGACACGAAGTCCGTGTCCGTGGAGGACACCTACGACGTGGACATCCACGACCGGGTGCGGGTGCGGCTGGAGGTGCAGCGGCTCGCCGACCGGTGTGTGCGGCGGCTCAGGGCGGCCGGTCTGTCGGGGCGGACGATCGTGCTGAAGGTACGCCGGTACGACTTCTCGACGCTGACCCGGTCCGAGACGCTGCGGGGGCCGACCGACGACCCGGCCGTGGTGCGGGAGGCCGCGGCGCGGCTGCTGGAGGCCGTCGACACCACCGGCGGGGTGCGGCTGCTGGGGGTGGGCGTCAGCGGGCTCGCCGACTACACGCAGGAGGACCTGTTCGCGCAGGCCGCCGGGGAGCAGGAACTGTCGGAGGAAGAGACGGTGGAGGAGGCCGTTCCGGAGGAGAGCGCGGGCCAGGCCGCCGAACGTCGCTGGTCGGCTGGACACGACGTCCGGCACGCCGCGTACGGGCACGGCTGGGTGCAGGGCAGCGGGCTCGGGCGGGTCACCGTGCGGTTCGAGGCGCCCGAGGACGAGGAGCCGGGGCGGGTGCGGACGTTCCGCACGGACGATCCCGGTCTCGAAGCGGTGGATCCGCTGCCGCTGGTGCCGGGCGGGCCGGTGCGACCGTCGGAGACGGTGCCCGTGCCGGGGCCGGAGCACGAGGGAGGGGCGGGGAGGGCGCCGGCGCCGGGATGAGGCGGGCCGGTGGCCGCGCGGGAGCGCCGCAGTCGTGGGTCGGCGGTCGGCGGGGTGCTGGGACCAGTCCGGGACCGGGTCAGGATGGGCCTGGGGGCTCGGGGGTCTGGGGTCAGGGGTCCTCCTGGCTCGCCACGTTGCCGAAGTCGCGGTCCAGCGGGGGCGGCGGGGCTATGTCCAGGCCGTAGTGGTGGTAGAGCTGGAGTTCCTGCTCGGGGGAGAGATGGCGGCCGACGCCGAAGTCGGGGGCGTCCTTGATGAGGGCCCGGTCGAAGGGGACGCGGAGCGAGCCCTCGACGAGTTCGCTGGGCTCCAGAGGGATGAAGGCGTCGCGGCCGAACAGACCCATGCGTATCGCGGCCCACTCCGGGATGCCGGTCGCGTCGTCGAGGTAGACCTCGTCCACGGTGCCGATCTTGGTGCCCTTACGGTCGAACGCCTTGCGGCCGATCAGGTTGCGCGGATCGATGTCGGTCTGCACGGGCCCTCCAAGTGGTAGCCATGGGGGTTGCAAATCCTTCCTCACCACTACGAAAAGGCACATCGGGGAAGGTGGCCACTCGAAGACACGTGCGGCGACCGCGCTGATACGCTTGCAGCGGCTGTTGAACCCGTGCGGGAGAGTCCTCCGGACACCATCCGGAGGCGCCGAAGGAGCAAATCCTCCCCGGAATCTCTCAGGCTCACGTACCGCACGGACGAGGTCACTCTGGAAAGCAGAGCGGGTGTCGACGGTTTCCGCTCTCACCGACGGTGAAAGCCGGTCCGCACCCGGACCGGTGAAGCTCTCAGGTCGAGATGACAGAGGGGGAGGCCGTCCGGGCACCCCTGCCGTGGTGCCCTCGAAGGTCGCGTCAGACCAGGAGGCCTCCGCCATGACCGCCCACCGCATTCCGCTCGCAGAGCTCGAACAGGGAATCCCGTTCGAGCGGCGTCACATCGGACCCGACGCCGAGGCCCGGGCCAAGATGCTCGCCCACGTCGGATACGGCTCGCTCGACGAGCTGACGGCCGCCGCGGTCCCCGATGTGATCAAGAACGCCGAGGCCCTGAAGCTGCCGGGTGCCCGCACCGAGGCCGAGGTACTTGCCGAGCTGCGCACGCTCGCCGACCGCAACCAGGTGCTGGGCTCCATGATCGGGCTCGGCTACTACGGGACCTTCACCCCGCCGGTCATCCTGCGGAACGTCATGGAGAACCCCGCCTGGTACACGGCCTACACGCCGTACCAGCCCGAGATCTCCCAGGGCCGGCTCGAAGCGCTGCTCAACTTCCAGACCATGGTCGCCGAGCTCACCGGGCTGCCCACCTCCGGCGCCTCCCTGCTCGACGAGGGCACCGCCGCCGCCGAGGCCATGGCCCTGTCCCGGCGCATGGGCAGGAACAAGAAGGGCCTCTTCCTGGTCGACGCGGACACGCTGCCGCAGACCATCGCCGTGATCGAGACCCGCGCCGAGCCCACCGGGGTCGAGGTCGTCGTCGCCGACCTCCGCGACGGCATCCCCGCCGACCTCGCCGCCCGCGAGATCAACGGCGTCCTCCTGCAGTACCCGGGCGCCTCCGGTGCCGTACGCGACCTCAAGCCCGTCATCGAGCAGGCCCACGGACTCGGGGCCCTCGTCACCGTCGCCGCCGACCTGCTCGCCCTCACCCTGCTGACCCCGCCCGGCGAGCTGGGCGCCGACATCGCGGTCGGCACCACGCAGCGGTTCGGTGTGCCGATGGGCTTCGGCGGGCCGCACGCGGGCTACATGGCCGTGCACGAGAAGTTCGCGCGCAGCCTGCCCGGACGGCTCGTGGGTGTCTCCGTGGACGCGGACGGGCACAAGGCGTACCGGCTCGCCCTCCAGACCCGTGAGCAGCACATCCGCCGTGAGAAGGCGACCAGCAACATCTGCACCGCCCAGGTGCTGCTCGCCGTGATGGCCGGCATGTACGCCGTCTACCACGGCCCCGAGGGGCTGCGGACCATCGCCCGGCGCACCCACCGCTACGCCACCGTGCTCGCCGCGGGGCTCGCCTCGGGCGGCGTCGAGATCGTGCACGGCGCGTACTTCGACACGCTCACCGCGCGGGTGCCGGGACGTGCCGCGGAGGTCGTCGAGGCCGCGCGCCGGCACGGTGTGAACCTGCACCTCGTGGACGCCGACCACGTGTCCGTGGCCTGCGACGAGACCACCACGCGGGCGCAGCTGGGCGCCGTGTGGACGGCGTTCGGGGTGGAGGGCGACGTCGAGGTCCTCGACGCGGTCGCCGAGGACACGCTGCCCGAGGCGCTGCTGCGCTCCGACGACTACCTCACCCACCCCGTGTTCCACGAGCACCGGTCCGAGACCGCGATGCTGCGCTACCTGCGCCGTCTCGCCGACCGCGACTACGCGCTCGACCGGGGCATGATCCCGCTGGGCTCCTGCACGATGAAGCTCAACGCGACCACCGAGATGGAACCGGTGACCTGGCCCGAGTTCGGGCAGCTGCACCCCTTCGCGCCCGCCGCGCAGGCGCAGGGCTATCTGACGCTGATCCGCGAGCTGGAGGAGCGGCTCGCCGAGGTCACCGGGTACGACAAGGTGTCCCTCCAGCCGAACGCCGGCTCGCAGGGTGAGCTGGCGGGGCTGCTCGCCGTGCGCGGCTACCACCGGGCCAACGGCGACGACCAGCGCACCGTGTGCCTGATCCCGTCCTCCGCGCACGGCACCAACGCCGCGAGCGCCGTGATGGCCGGCATGAAGGTCGTCGTCGTGAAGACCGCCGGGGACGGCGAGATCGACGTCGAGGACCTGCGGGCCAAGATCGAGCAGTACCGCGACCAGTTGTCCGTGCTGATGATCACCTACCCCTCGACGCACGGTGTGTTCGAGGAGCACGTCGCCGACATCTGCGCCCAGGTGCACGACGCCGGCGGCCAGGTGTACGTCGACGGCGCGAACCTCAACGCGCTCGTGGGCCTCGCCAAGCCGGGCCACTTCGGTGGTGACGTCTCGCACCTGAACCTGCACAAGACGTTCTGCATCCCGCACGGCGGCGGCGGTCCCGGTGTCGGCCCCGTGGCGGTCAGGGAGCACCTGGCGCCGTATCTGCCGAACCACCCGATGCAGCCCGCGGCAGGCCCGGAGACGGGTGTGGGCCCGATCTCGGCGGCCCCGTGGGGCTCGGCGGGCATCCTGCCGATCTCGTGGTCCTACGTCCGGCTGATGGGCGGCGAGGGCCTGAAGCGGGCGACGCAGGTCGCCGTGCTCAGCGCCAACTACATCGCCAAGCGGCTGGAGCCGCACTACCCGGTGCTGTACACCGGTCCTGGCGGGCTCGTCGCGCACGAGTGCATCGTCGACCTGCGGCCGCTCGCGAAGACGACCGGGGTGAGCGTCGACGACATCGCCAAGCGGCTGATCGACTACGGCTTCCACGCGCCGACGATGTCGTTCCCTGTGGCGGGGACGCTGATGATCGAGCCGACCGAGTCGGAGGACCTCGCCGAACTGGACCGGTTCTGCGACGCGATGATCGCGATCCGCGCCGAGATCGAGAAGGTCGGTTCGGGCGAGTGGCCCGCCGAGGACAACCCGCTGCGCAACGCGCCGCACACCGCGGCCGCGCTCGGCGGCGAGTGGGACCACGCGTACACCCGTGAGGAGGCCGTGTTCCCGGCCGGGGTCAAGCCCGCCGACAAGTACTGGCCGCCGGTGCGCCGGATCGACCAGGCCTTCGGCGACCGGAACCTGGTCTGCTCCTGCCCGCCGCTGGACGCCTACGAGGAGTAGTCGCCCGCGGATACGCGTCGGGGCCGGTTCGGAGAGTGGTTCTCCGGCCGGCCCCTCTGTGTCCGGGCGGGTGTCCGCTGCGCGGCCGCCCGCCCTGTGCGCACCTCGTGCGGCTCAGGCCACCGTCGTCACCGTGCCGCTGCCAGCGGGCGGTGCGGGGCGATGATCTGGCCGTCGGGAAGGAGCTCACCGGTGTCCTCGAAGAGCAGAACGCCGTTGCAGAGCAGGCTCCATCCCTGCTCCGGGTGGTGCGCCACGAGGCGGGCGCCTTCCCGGTCGGCGGATTCGGCGGTCGGGCACGGTGGCTGGTGCTGGCACATGGTTGTGGGGATCTTTCGCTCTGTCGTCAGTGGTGAGATGGCTGTCGTGTCTGTGTCGCGGCGTGAAGCCTCGCTCATGGCCGCCCCCCGTTGTGATAATTCGGTCCGGTCCCAGTGTTGCCCCACGGACGTCAATCCGCAGGCATTTCGCAGCACGGTTTTCTCACAGGTTGATGACGCGTCCTCCATGCGCACGGTTCATCGCAACTGCCCTGTCCGTTCGGGTGGTTCGCCATGGTCGGATGGGGCTAGTCCGGCGTAGGACAAGGACTATGAAGGGCTCGTACGAGCGTATTGCCGCGCGTCAGAGCGGAATGCGGTGCCGAGGGCAATCGCGTACCCCGCGGCCCGGATGTCGGCGGCGGGGTACGCGATGGTGCGCGTGAGGAGGCGGCCCCGGTTCAGGCGGGTGACCCCATGAGAGGTGCGGGGGGCAGGCGCGTCGTCAGGACCGGGAGGAGGTCCGCGACCCGGTGCGGACGATGGGCCGCGATCCCGGGTGGGGCGGGCGCCAGCGGGACGAGGAGGTCGGTCGGCGCCGGGACGCCGGTGGCGCCGTCGGTGGTGATGTCCGCGTGCAGCCAGAGAGTGAGCATGTACAGCTCGGGCACCGACAGCAGGCGGGGCTGGTAGGGCTGTTGCATCACATCGGCCTGGCGCAGGGCGAGTTCGGTGGAGGTGATGTAGGGGCCTTCGAAGAAGTGCGAGAAGGCCCAGCCGTCCGGGGTGAGGCGGGTCTCGGCGGCGGCCAGGGCGCGGTCGCCGGAGCGGATCAGGAAGCGCCAGCCCGCGAGCCGGGTGCTGCCGGCGCCCTCGGGGGTGATGCGGTCGAGGACGTGGACGGGCAGCGGGAGTTCGGGTGCGGCGGGACCTTGGGCGCTTCGCAGGGAGGGAGTTCGGGCCTCGCTGACGGCGGTGGGAGATCCGAGTGCCGTGAGGACGGTGCGCAGTGCGGGCGCGGGAGCCGGGGGGACAAGCAGCGGCATGGTGGGTCGCCTCTCATTCGACAGGCACGGTGGCGCGAGGGCGGGGGCGGACGGCGCTGTCAGCTCTCGGGGATCGGAGAGACGGGTGCCCGGGGTCCGGTTGCGTGGGTTGGGGGTCCGCCGTGCGAGCTCCGACGGCAGGACCGGGGACCGCGAGAGCCGACTCTCAGCCTCGTTCGCGGAGTTTATACGACGTGTGTTCAATGAGTGTTTCGGCTAGCTGTCTTCGATATGAAGAGCAAGGCGGTATCCGGTCGCTGAATCGCGGAAATCATCCCGATTTTCTCTATGGAGCGAGAGGATGACCTCGGATTACCGTCGCGTAGCGGTAGGCCGGTTCTCATCGGCGCTTTTCACGAATGTCCCGGCGGGGAAAGCGTGTGCTCTTTCGTGCCGTGTGAATGTGCCAGAAGCACGCCGAGTCCCTTACGTGGAGGGCGAACGCGCTCAGCCTAGCGGGCGCAGGTCTCCGGCGGGACGTTATCGGCGGCTCTGCCTGGGCATCATCATCCGTGAACCGCAGTCGTGGCCGGCTCGTCGGCCTGCCCATCCGAGGAGGGACGCTTCGATGGGGGAGAAGGTCGTGGCGGGGTCGTTCGGCCTGTCCGACCGTCAGCTCTACCGTGACAAACTGCGGCAGTGCCTGGCGGGACTGGAGCGCCTGCTGGAGGAGAAGCGGTTCGACCGCCCCAAGAACCTGATGGGCGTGGAGATCGAGCTGAACCTCGTCGGGGCGGACGGTCTGCCGAGAATGATGAATGCGCAAGTACTCGAAAGGATTGCGAGCCGAGATTTCCAAACAGAACTCGCCATGTTCAATCTGGAAGTGAACATCGCTCCACACCGGCTGGGTGGCCGGGTATTCGACCAGCTTTCCGAGGAGCTGCGGACGTCCCTGGCGTACGCCGAACGGAAGGCCGGGGAGGTGGACGCCGGCATCGTGATGATCGGTATTCTGCCCACCCTCGACCGTGACGATCTGGTGTCGTCCAATCTCTCCGCGGGCGACCGCTACACCCTGCTCAACGATCAGATCGTCGCCGCGCGGGGTGAGGAGTTCACCCTCGACATCGAGGGGGTGGAGCGGCTCGTGTGCACCTCGAAGTCGATCGCGCCCGAGGCCGCCTGCACCTCAGTGCAGTTGCACCTCCAGGTCACCCCCGAGCGCTTCGCGGACGTGTGGAACGCGGCCCAGGCGGTGACGGCGGCGCAGGTCGCGATCGGCGCCAACGCGCCGTTCCTCTTCGGGCGCGAGCTGTGGCGTGAGTCGCGGCCGCCGCTGTTCCAGCAGTCCACGGACACCAGGCCCCCGGAGCTCCAGGCCCAGGGGGTGCGGCCGCGCACCTGGTTCGGGGAGCGGTGGATCACCTCGGCGTACGACCTCTTCGAGGAGAACCTGCGCTTTTTCCCGGCGCTGCTGCCGATCTGTGACGACGAGGATCCGCTCGGTGTCCTCGACGCGGGCGGCGTTCCCAAACTCGCGGAACTGACCCTGCACAACGGCACGGTCTACCGCTGGAACCGGCCCGTGTACGGCATCGCCGACGGGGTCCCGCACCTGCGGGTCGAGAACCGGGTGCTGCCCGCGGGGCCGACCGTCACCGACGTCATCGCCAACGCCGCCTTCTTCTACGGGGTCGTGCGCGCCCTCGCCGAGGAGTCGCGGACGGTGTGGACGCGGATGCCGTTCGAGGCGGCGGCCGCCAACTTCGACGAGGCGTGCCGGCACGGCATCGACGCGCGGTTGCAGTGGCCGCGTCGGGGCCGGTACGGCGGGGTGGGGTCGGTGGACGCCGTCAACCTCGTACGGGAGGAACTGCTGCCGCTGGCCGAGGCGGGGCTGGACGCGTGGGGTGTCGAGCCGGTCGACCGGGACTTCTACCTCGGGGTGATCGAGGAGCGCTGCCGGCGGCGGGTCAACGGAGCCTCCTGGCAGGTCGACACGTTCCACCAGGCGTTGGCCAAGGGCCTTGGACGGGATGCGGCGCTGGCCGCCACCACACGGCGGTACTGCGAGCTGATGCACGTCGGGGAGCCGGTCCACACCTGGCCGGTGGGGTTGCCGGAGCCGGTGCCGACGGGCTGACGGGACGGGTCCCCGGGGCCGGCTCGGCTCGTGGCTCGCGCTCTGGACGTACGCCCCCGGAAAGTTCCGTGGCGCCGCAGGCGATGATGGTCCTTCGGTGGGAACGGACCAGTGGAGGCGTGGGTGCAGGGGCAGGCGGAGCCGGTGGACGGTGCGTTGCCGTGGGAGCGGCCGACCCGGCGGATACTCAGGGACGAGACCCTGCTGGTGCTGGGCCTCTCGCTCGGCGCGAGCGGGGTGTCCGCGCTCATCAGTTTCATCGGTTCGGTCACCAGGCCGGGCGGGCTGAAGGACCAGGCGGCCACCATGAACGCCTCGGCGGCGCCCGGCCGCCCGTGGCTGGACCTCGCATGGCAGCTGTTCGGGATCACGACCGCCCTGGTGCCGGTGGCGCTGGTCGCGCACCTGCTGATGAGGGAGGGCGCGGGGCTGCGGACGCTCGGCTTCGACCGTACGAAGCCGTGGTTCGACCTCGGCAGGGGTGCGGTGATCGCCGCCGTGATCGGCAGCACGGGCATCGCCTTCTATCTGGCGGCCCGCGGCCTCGGTTTCAACCTCACCGTGGTGCCGGAGGCGCTGCCGGAGGTGTGGTGGAAGTACCCGGTGCTGATCCTCTCCGCGATCCAGAACGCGGTCCTCGAAGAGGTGATCGTGGTCGGGTACCTGCTGCGCCGGCTCCAGCAACTGGGCTGGTCCCCGGGCGGCGCGCTGGCCGCCAGCTCGGTGCTGCGCGGTTCGTACCACCTCTACCAGGGCATCGGCGGGTTCGTCGGCAACGTGGTGATGGGTGTGGTGTTCGTCTTCCTGTACCGGCGGTGGGGACGGGTCGGTCCGCTGGTCGTGGCCCACTCGCTGCTCGACATCGGGGCGTTCGTCGGATACGGGCTGCTCGCCGGCAAGGTGGGGTGGCTGCCGACGGCGTGACGGGGGCGAGCGCGCCATGACGGGGACGAGGGCTCCGTGACCAGGGCGCGGGCAGGGGCGTACGGCGGGTCGCGTACGCCCCTGTGGTGTTCGTACGTGGTTTCCGTACGGCCTTGGCGGGTGCTGTCAGGCCAGCAGTTCGCCGTCGATCACCGTGACCGCTCGGCCGCTCAGGAGGGTGCGGTCGCCGTGGAGTTCCGTGCGGACGTGGCCCGAGCGGGCGGAGGCCTGGAGACCGGTGAGGACGGGGGTGCCGAGGCGCTCGGACCAGAACGGGGCGAGGGCGGTGTGCGCGCTCCCGGTGACCGGGTCCTCGTCGATGCCGAGGTTGGGGAAGAAGCAGCGCGAGACGTAGTCGTGGCCGGCGGAGGGGTCCTCGGCGCGGGCGGTGGCGATGACACCGCGTCGGGAGTGGCGGCCGAGGGCCCGCAGATCGGGGGTGAGACCGCGGACCGTCTTCTCGTCCGCCAGTTCCACCAGCAGGTCCCCGACGTGAGGGCCGGTGTCGAGCACGGTGAGCGGCGCGGCGCCCAGGGACTCGGCGAGGCCGTCCGGGGCGGTGACCGGGGTGAGGGGCGCGGTCGGGAAGTCGAGGGTGAGGGAGCCGTCCGGCCGGGGCGTCGCGGTGAGGACGCCGCTGCGGGTGACGAACCGTACCGGGCCCTCGTGCGAGCCCGTGGAGGCCAGCACGTGTGCGGTGGCCAGGGTGGCGTGGCCGCACATGTCCACCTCCGCGACGGGGGTGAACCAGCGCAGCGCCCAGTCCGCCTCGCCTCCCTCGGGGAGCGGGTGGGCGAAGGCGGTCTCGGCGTGGTTGACCTCGCGGGCGACGTTCTGGAGCCAGGCGTCGTCAGGGAAGGAGTCGAGGAGGAGGACACCGGCCGGGTTGCCGTGGAAGGGGCGGTCGGTGAAGGCGTCGACGATACGAATGCGCATGGGACGACGCTAGGGGGCCGGTGACGGCGCGGGCCAAGGCCAATCGCCGGGCACTGGACCGGTCGTTGGATCCGGTGATCGGGGCACCGTCACTCCGGTGGTTCCGGTGGTTCGGGTGGCTCCGGTTACTGCTGCGACTCCAGTGACTCCAGGACACGGTCGAGGGTGCGGCGCCCCAGCTCGCTCATCGCGGGGTTGCTGTCGACGTAGTACCAGACCAGGCCCATCGCCTGGTGGAACGCCCACGCCTTGCCGCGTTCCCACTGCAGGTCGTCGCAGCTCAGTGTCCGCCGGAGCACGTCCCGCGGGCCTCGCCGCAACAGGTGCCAGGCACTCACCAGATCCAGTGCGGGGTCGGCGGGGCCGAAGCCACCCGTGTCGAGTACGCCGGCCAGTCGGTCTCCGGCGACCAGGACGTTGCCGGGGATCAGGTCGCCATGGCTCATCACGTCGGCATCCGAACGGGGCAGTTCCCGGAAACGACTCCACGCCCGGCGCAGCCGGGGCACGTCGAGCAGGCCCTCGCTCTCCGCGAGGCATTTCGCCATCCAGTCGTCGTGGTCGGCGAGTACACCGCCACGCCCCTCGCCGCTGAAGGGCCGCCCCCGCGTGTCCGCCTTCCGGAGGGGCGCGATGAAGGCCGCGAGGTCCTCGGCGAACGCCTCCGACCCGCTCGGGTCGGCGTCGAAGGCGACCGTTCCCGGTATCCATGTCTGGACCGACCACGGCATCGGGTAACCCGCTCCGGGCTGTCCCAGAGCGACGGGTTCCGGGACGGGGAAGCGGGACACCCGGGCCAGCTCCGCGCTCGCCCGGGCCTCCCGTTCCAGGACGTCCCACGCCCCGGCCGCCTCCGCCGGACGCAGGGGGAGACGCGCGGAGAGGTCGTTCCCGAGCCGGAAGATCGCGTTGACCGTCCCGGTCGACGCCACAGGGCGGATCGCCCTGTCGCTCCACCGAGGGAACTGGTCGCGGATCAGGGTCGCGACGGTGTCGGTCGTCACGTCCAGTTGGTCGTCGTGCATCGGCCGTCTCTCTCGAGGGCTGGGGTGACGGCCAGTATTCCGGGACCGTGCCCGCAACGACCGGGATTTTCCGGCCGCCCCGCCGACTCCACTGGGCGCTGGACGGGTCCGCTCGGTGAAGGGGGTTGTCCCACGACAGGTTCCGATATATCGTTGAAGCATCGCGACAGATCAACGATGGAATGGAGTGATCGTGATGCGTTCCCGTGGACAGGACTACGGACAGGGCTTCGGATTCGAGCGGGGGCATGGGCGCCGCGGTGGTGGCCATCCGTTCGGCCGGGGTGACGGTGAGGCGCCGCGTGCCGCGTTCGGACCCTTCGGTCCGGGCCATGGCGGCCCCGGACCCTTCGGACCCTTCGGTCCGGGACCCTGGGGTGGGCGAGGCCGGGGCGGTCCCCGGGGGAGGGCGCGGCGCGGAGACGTACGCGCGTCGATCCTCGCCCTCCTCAAGGACCGGCCCATGCACGGCTACGAGATGATCCAGGAGATCGCCGAGCGCAGCGGCGGGGCGTGGAAGCCCAGCCCCGGCTCGGTGTACCCCACCCTCCAACTGCTGGAGGACGAGGGGCTGATCGCCAGCGCGACCGAGGGCGGCAAGAAGCTGTTCTCGCTCACGGAGGCAGGCCGAACCGCGGCCGAGGACGGGCCCGAAGCTCCCTGGGAAGAGGCTTCGCGTGGCGTCGACTGGGAGGCGCTGAGCGAGATCCGGCAGGCCGGGTTCGGTCTGATGGAGGCGTTCGGCCAGGTCTGGAAGACCGGCGACAAGGACCAGCGCGACAAGGCGCTGGCAGTGATCAACGAGGCCCGCAAGAAGCTGTATCTGATCCTCGCCGACGAGGACTGAGGCGGCGCGGGTCCCGGTTCGGGTCCTCCGAGGCGAGGGCCCGGGTGAGGTCCTCCTCGGTGTGGCTGGGGGTGCCCCGCGGAGTGGTTCCGCGGGGCGCTTTCCGTGTCCGGGTCTGCGGGGCGTGCGCGCGTCGTGTGGGGGCGGGAGTCGTGCGGCGGTCTCACTTCACCAGTGCGTCCAGTTTGCGCAGGGACTCGTTGAGGGCGGCCGTCGCGGAGTCCCTGAGCTTGCCCGCCATGAGGGAGACGGCCGCTCCGGTGAAGCTCCCGTCGATGCGGACCGTGGTGGTGTCGCCGTCAGGCGTGAGGGTGTAGCGGGTGGCGAGGTCGACGGCCATGGGTCCCTTGCCGCGGATGGCCAGCACCCTGGCCGGTTCCAGCTCGGCGATGGTCCACACGACCTCTGCCGGGAAGCCCATGAGTTTCAGGTTCTCCTGAAAGGTGCCGCCCACCGCGAGCGTCCGCGGGCCGCCCTTGGGAAAGCCGGTGTGGGTCGTGTTCCACTCGCCGTGCGACGGCCAGTCCACGAGGCGGGCCCAGACCTGCTCGGCGGGTGCCTCGATGCGTGCCTCCGCGCTGACATCGGCCATGCGACAACCCCTTCGTCTCGGACGGTGGTGTCGCGGAACGTAGCGGCGAGGGCCGGAACATTCAATACTGATGAACTGTCAGAAAGCCTCCGTGGGTCAGTGCGTGGTCAGTGTCGCGTCTCATCCGTAGGGAGGAGGCGGGGGTCGGTCGTACGCAACCTGTGTGGGACTCGAAGATGGTTCCTTTCGTGGATGCCGTCCGCCCCCCGTGGCTGATGGGGTGGAAGGCGTGCGATCCCGTATTCCCCGGCAAGAGGCCGTCGGTGACGGCCTGTGTCACGCGGAGCTCGAGAGCGGGCTCACGGACGAGTTGGCCTCGGTGGTCGGTGGCGCGCGCAGACGGGCGCTGCGGGACGGGGACCGGCAGATCGACACGGCTCATCTGCTGCACTCCCTCCTGGAGGCCGACCCGCAGGTGCGGGCCGCCTTCGAGCCCGCGCAGATCGCCCGGCTGCTCGGTTATCTCGTGCAGCGCAGCATCGGATACGGGCTGCGCTGGCAGACCGGCGTCGAGGACTCGGGGGCGGGGCCCGTCGCACCGGGTGTGTCGGGCTGGTCGCCGGTTGCGGCCCGGGCCATGGCGGAGGCGTACGAGCGGGCCGCGCGGCGCGGTGCCGACCGGGCCCACGGGATCGATCTGCTCGCCGCGGTCGTCTCGGCGCCGGCGTCACGGGCGGTGGAGGTCCTCGGGTATGCCGGTGTCGATGTCAGGGGCACGGGACTGTGGAGTGCGGGGACCCGGAGCGACCTCTGACGGGTGCGGGCGGAGAGGGGAGCGCTGAGGGTTCGTCGGGCGTCCGAGCGATGAGACAGGAGCATCGGGGGTGACGCTCCTGTTGTCGCCTGTCATCATGTGCCGGTGCATACGTCTCAGAGCAGCAAGGTGCAGGGTGGGCGCGTCGGACTGGGGCTCGCGCTCGTGTCCGCGTTCGCCTTCGGCGGGTCCGGGCCCGCGGCCAAACCACTCATCGAGGCGGGGCTCGACCCGCTGCACGTGGTGTGGCTGCGGGTCGCGGGCGCCACGCTGGTCATGCTGCCGCTGGCCGTGCGGCACCGGGATCTGGTGCGGCGGCGGCCCGCGCTGCTCGCCGGGTTCGGGCTGCTCGCCGTGGCCGGTGTGCAGGCCTTCTACTTCGCGTCCATATCCCGGATCCCCGTCGGGGTCGCCCTCCTCGTCGAGTATCTCGCCCCGGCGATGGTGCTCGGCTGGGTCCGGTTCGTGCAGCGGCGGCCGGTGACCCGGACCGCCGCCGCCGGGGTCGTCCTCGCGGTCGGGGGACTCGCCTGCGTCGTCGAGGTGTGGGCGGGGCTGAGCTTCGACCTGCTGGGCCTGCTGCTCGCGCTCGGCGCCGCCTGCTGCCAGGTCGGCTACTTCGTCCTCTCGGACCAGGGGGGTGACGAGGGCGACGAGGCGCCGGACCCTCTCGGTGTCATCGCCTACGGACTGCTCGTCGGCACGGCGGTGCTCACCGTGGTGGCCCGGCCCTGGGGCATGGACTGGCCGGTGCTCGCGGGGAACGCCCAGATGGACGGACGGCCGGTGCCGGCCTGGCTGCTGCTGGGGTGGGTCGTGCTGATCGCCACGGTTCTCGCCTACGTCACCGGGGTGGTGAGTGTACGGCGGTTGTCCCCGCAGGTCGCCGGCGTCGTCGCGTGTCTGGAGGCGGTCATCGCGACCGTGCTCGCCTGGGTGCTGCTCGGCGAGCATCTGTCGGCGCCGCAGGTCATCGGCGGGGTGGTCGTCCTGGTGGGGGCGTTCGTGGCGCAGCGGTCCGTGCCGCAGAAGGGGTCGGTCGGAGCGGCCGACGTGGTGGCGTCCGGCGGGGAGAGCGTCCAGCGGGACGAGGTGGCCGCCGGTCGGCGTTGACGGGGACGGGGACGGGGACGGGGACGGGGAGAGGAGAGCGGGGAGCGGGTCGAGGGGGCTGAGCGGGCTGAGCGGGCTGAGCGGGCTGAGCGGGCCGAGCGGCGATGGCGGCCTCAGGGCCTTGATCCGACCGTCGGTCCTGACCTGCCCTTCAGCCCTGAACCGCCCCCGGCCCTTGCTCGCCCCCTCGGCTTTGCTCGTCCCCCCGGCTTTGCTCGTCCTTCAGACGCGGCATGCACCCTTCGGCCTTCACTCGCCCTCCGGGCCGGTTCAACTCGACGGTGGCCAGATGCCCCTGCGGTTCAGCTGGTGGTTGCGTGCGGCCTCGTCGTGCGGGCCGCCTCGGGTCGAGAGGCCGGCCACGACGCGGTCCTGAACCGGTTCGGGGCGGTGGGCGGCGTACTTGAACTTGGCGCGTACGGAGGTCACTTCGAGGCGCAGGCCCCGGATGCCGGGGAGGAGACGGCCGTAGGGCGCCTCGTCGGCGGCCGCGGTGGCGGAGCCGCCCTCCGGCTGGAAGTGGGCCAGCTGGCGGTTGAGGAGAGAGGCCTTCTCCGCCGGGTCGTCGACGACGTGGGCCGTGCAACGGAGCTGGACGGCCGCGTAGAAGCTGGTCGGAGTGCCGTGTTCCGGTGGGGCGTCCGGTGGTGCCTGCCAGGGGCCGGGGATGTAGACGTAGTCGTCCACCACGCTCAGGACGACGTCGGGCGCGGCCTCCAGCGCCGGCCACAGCGGGTTGAGACGGGCCAGATGGGCGAGGGCGACACCGTGTTCGCCCACGTCGGGGTCGTAGGAGAAGTGCAGCGGCTGGACGTGGGGCGGCTCGCCGGGCAGGCCGTTGACGGCGAGCTGGCCGAAGTCGCGGGCGGCGAGCCAGAGCCTCCATTCGCTGTCGTCGCGTGGGGCGTCCCAGGGGTGGATCAGCATCACAGACCCTTGAGGTACGCGGGGAGTTCGATGCCGGGCGCCAGGTCGGGCGACGGGATCGGGGCCTCGTAGCCCTTCCGCAGGGGGACGACGCCGGCCCAGTGGGGGAGGGAGAGGTCCTCGGGTTCGTCGTTGACGCCTCCGGTGCGGGTCTTGGCGGAGACCTCGTTCAGGTCGAGCCTGATCACGGACGTCGCGGCGAACTCCTTGGCGTTGGCGGGCCGCGAGTCCCGGGAACGGCCGGGGACGACGTGGTCCACCAGGGCGTCCAGGGCGATCCGCCGCTCCTCGGGGTCGGTGACCTGGTGGGCTGTGCCGTGCACGACCACGGAGCGGTAGTTGATCGAGTGGTGGAAGCCGGAGCGGGCCAGGATCAGGGCGTCCACGTGGGTGACCGTCAGGCACACCCGGAGGCCGGGGTCCGCCTGCCCCGTCATCCGCAGCGGACGCGACCCGGTCGAACCGTGCACGTACAGGGTCTCGCCGACCCGGCCGTACAGCGTGGGCAGCACCACCGGCGCGCCGTCGCGGACGAAGCCCAGGTGGCAGACGTACCCCTCGTCGAGTATCGCGTGCACCACCTCCTTGTCGTACGAGGCCCGCTGCGGGGCCCGGGTGGGGACCGTGCGGTCGGTGGCGGCGTAGGCGGCCGGTGTCGGTGTCGTCGACTGCGGGGTCCCCGTCATTGCGCTCTCCATTGCACTAGTGCATACTTGGCTTTGTGCTAGGAGAATATACGATCGTTGGTCGGGGCGCAGCCGAGATCGCGGCCAGCGTCGAACGCGCGGTGGGGGCCGGGGAGTTGAATCCGGGACAACTGCTGCCTCCTCTGCGGGAGTTGGCGGCTCGGCTGGGGGTCAACCCGAACACGGTCGCGGCCGCCTATCGCACCCTGCGTGAGCGCGGGGTCATCGAGACCGCCGGGCGGCGGGGCAGCCGGGTGCGGCCGAGGCCCGCCACCACCGGGCGCGAGTGCATCCGGGTCGAGGTGCCGGAAGGCGTGCGGGACCTCGCCGACGGCAATCCGGACCCCGCGCTGCTCCCGCCCCTCGCTGGCGCGTTCGGGGCCGCCGCCGAGCAGGGCGACCGCGAGCCCGTGCTGTACGGGGCCGGGCCCGTCGAGCCCGAGCTGGCGCGGATCGCCCGGGCCGATCTCGACGCCGACGGGGTGCCGGACGGGCCCGTCGCCGTCACCTCCGGTTCGCTGGACGCCATCGAGCGGGTGCTCGCCGTGCACCTCAAACCCGGGGACGCCGTGGCCGTGGAGGACCCCGGGTGGGGGAGCGTCCTCGACCTCGTTCCGGCGTTGGGGCTGCGGATCGTGCCGGTCGGCGTCGACGACGACGGGCCGCTCCCCGAGGACGTACGCCAGGCGCTCGAAGGCGGGGCACGCGCCCTCATCGTCACCGACCGGGCGCAGAACCCGACCGGCGCTGCCGTCGGCGCCGAACGCGCGCGTGCCCTGCGTGCCGTGCTGGGGGAGTACCCGGAGACCCTCCTCGTCGAGGACGACCACGGGTACCGGATCGTCGACCAGCCCCTCCGTCCCCTGGCCGGTGTCACGCGCAGTTGGGCCTTCGTGCGGTCGGTCGCCAAGGCGTACGGCCCCGATCTGCGGCTCGCCGTACTCACCGGGGACGCCGCCACCCTCGACCGGGTCCGGGGGCGGCAGCGGCTCGGACCCGGCTGGGTGAGCCGGTTGGTGCAGCGTGCCGTCGTCCGGCTGTGGGCCGACGGGGTGGTGGACGCGCCGGTCGTCGCGGCGGCGTACGGGCGCCGCCGGGACGCGCTGATCGCCGCGCTCGCCCGGCGCGGGGTCCAGGCGTGCGGCTCCAGCGGGATGAACGTGTGGATCCGCGTCCCGGACGAGACCGGCGCGGTCGCCCGCCTCCTGCACGCCGGCTGGGCCGTGGCCCCCGGCGCCCGCTTCCGGATGAACGCGCCGCAAGGGATCAGGATCACCGTCTCCACACTCACGGAGGAGGAGATCGAGGAAGTGGCGGACGCGGTGGCCTCCGCGGTGGAGCCGGGGGTGGCGGGCGGGTACGCGTGACGGGTCCGGTGCGCGGGACGGGACGGGACGGGTGCGCGGGTGAGGTGCGTGGGTGAGGTGCGCGGGTGACGTCCGTGGGGGGAGAGGGGCGTGAAGGCGCGGGCGTCAGCACCGGACCGCGAGTGCCGTCCGCGGGCCCGGGTACCGTCGGCCGTGGTCGTCTCAGGTGCGGGGTCTCGCCTGGGTCAGGGCCGCGCCCGCCAGGACGATCGCCGCGCCCACCGGGGTCGACCAGGTCAGGGATTCACCGAGGAGCACCACGCCGGCGGCCGTGGCGATGACCGGGATGAAGTAGGTGACCATCTGCGCGGTCGTCGGGCCGACCTCGGAGACCAGTCCGTACTGGACAAGCATGGCGACTCCCGTGCCGAGGGCGCCCAGCGCGATCACGGCCAGCAGGGGAACAACCGGGAAGTGGCTCGGCAGATTCGTGAACAGCGGTGTGACCACGGCGAGTTGGACGGTGGCCAGGAGGAGCTGGGCACCCGTGAGGGAGAGCGGGGAGTGGTCGGTGCCGGCCAGGGTGCGGCGGACGTAGATCCAGCCGATCGGGTAGCTGAGGGAAGCCAGCAGGGCCATCGCGGTGCCCCTCGGGTCGAGGCCGTCGAAGCCCTGCCAGGCGCCGAGGACGGTGAGTACACCGAGGAAGCCGAGGCCCAGACCGGCGACCCGCACCCGCGTCGGCCGGTCCTCGGAGAGCGCCACCAGCGACAGGGCCATGCCCCACAACGGGGAGGTCGCGTTGCAGATGCCGGCGAGCGTCGACGGGATCGTCAGCTCGGCGTAGGCGAAGAGCGAGAACGGCAGGGCGTTGAGGAGGAGCGCCGCCACCGTCAGATGCCCCCATGTGCGGGCGCCGCGCGGCAGCCGCTGACGCTTCACCGCCATCGCCGCCGCCAGGACCAGCGTGCCGAAGACCAGCCGCCCGAAGGTCACCTGGAACGGCGCGTAGGCCGCCGTGCTCACCTTGATCAGCAGGAAGCTGAAGCCCCAGATCAGGGAGAGAAAGCCGAAACGCAGGCGCCAGTCGACGGTGGTGCGGCGCTCCGCGGAGACAGGGGAAGGGGCTCGGGTGGGCGTCGCCGTGGTCATGCTTGACACCATGCTCCGCAAGGATCTCGTAGCACAAGCGAGATTTCATGAGCTGATTCTCGTAGCATCACTTACATGTTGAACCTGGAGCGCCTGCGCACCCTCGACGCCCTCGCCCGGCACGGCTCGGTCAGCGGTGCGGCGGACGGCCTGCACGTGACCACGTCCGCCGTCTCCCAGCAGATGGCGAAGCTGGAGCGGGAGGTGGGGCAGCGACTGCTCGCCAAGAACGGCCGCGGAGTGCGGCTCACCGACGCAGGACGGCTCCTCGCCGACCACGCGGCGCGGATCCTCTCCCAGGTCGAGCTGGCCCAGTCCGACCTGGAGGCCCAGCGGGGCCAGGTCGTCGGGGAGCTGCGGCTCGCCGCGTTCCCGACGGCGGTGCGGGGGCTGTTCCCCGCCGTCTTCCGCGCGCTCGGGGCCGATCATCCGGCGCTGCGGGTGCGGTCGCGGGAGCTGGAGCCGGAACTCGCGATCCACGCGGTGGTGCGGGGCGACGCCGACCTGGCCGTCGTCCTCGACTGGTACAACAAACCGCTGCCCGTGCCCGAGGGACTCGCCCGCGCCTCGATCCTCGACGACCCGGTGGAGGTCGCCCTGCCCGAGGACCACCCGCTCGCCGGGCGGGACGACATCGACCTGGAGGAGCTGGCGGACGAGGCGTGGGTGGCGTGGCCCGAGGGCGAGTTCTGCCACGAATGGCTGCTCTACACCCTGCGCGCGAACGGCATCGAGCCCCACATCGCCCACCGGGCCGGTGAGCACCACACCCAACTCGCGCTGGTGGCAGCCGGGTTGGGCGTGTGCATCGCGCCTCGGCTGGGACGGGACCCGATGCCTGCCGGGGTGCGCACCGTGCCCGTACGGCACCGGGTCCACCGCAGCGTCTACGCCGTATGGCGCGCCGACGCGGACCGCAGGCCGTCCATCAGGGCGGCCGTCGAGGCACTCAGGGCGGCCGGGGCCGCGTACGGGACGTAGGACGGTCTTCCGCTCTCATGCCGGGCGCTCGTCATGCCGGGCGCTCTTCATCCGTCCTGTTCGTCATCCGTCCTGCTCCTCGTGCTTCCCGCGTGGATGTGCCAGCGGCGGAGTGTGTCCGCCGGGTGCTCGGCTGGTCGGTCGGCGTCCCGGTGAGCACGCCCCGGTCACTGCGCAGCGAGCTTGCGGAAGTCCCAGGACGTGATCGCGTCCGGGGTCAGGCGCAGCCAGGCGTGCCGGCCGTCGTGCGGCATGTCGTCGATGTCGAAGTTCTTGCGGGCGAACAGGCGCTCCACCTCCACCAGTTCGGCGAGCGGCTCGCCCGTGCGGGGAACCTCGCCGACCACCTCGACGGTGCCGGACAGCTCGACCCCCCGCAGCTCGCCGTAGTCCTCGCCCGCGTCGACCACGACGGCGACGCGCGGATCGCGGCGCAGCTCCGACCAGCGCTTGCTGCGGGTGATCGAGTACAGCCAGAGCGAGGTGCCGTCCCAGACGAACCACAGCGGGCTGACGTGCGGCGCGCCGTCGGCCGAGACCGTCGCGACCCGGCAGGTGCGCTGCGCGCCCAGGAACGCGTCCAGCTCGCCGGGCTCCATCATGATCTTCCGGCCCCTGCGCTGAGTGACGGCCATGGAATTCCTCTCCTCTGACGTGGGATCAGATGAGCATGGGTCGTCTTCCGTCCCCGCGCAAGAGGCGTTACGCTCGCCCGCCCCGGTCACCGGCACCCGTTGCCGCCGGTCGCCCGCCCGGCTCTCGACCTCGCTCGAAACCCTGGGGGACACCATGCCGTCGAACGCGCACGAGCCGAAGAGGCAGCGGGAGCTGGACGGACTCCTCGACCCCGGCACCACCGCGCTGCTCACCGTGGAGTGCCAACAGGGCGTCGTGGGACCGGACGGCGCCCTCCCCGAACTCGCCGAGGCGGCCCGCTCCTCGGGGGCGCTCGCGAACGTGGCCCGGCTCGTCGCCGCCGCCCACGCGAGCGGGGTCCAGGTCCTGCACGCGGTCGCCGAGCGACGGCCCGACGGGCGGGGCGCCAACCACAACGCCCGCCTCTTCCGGGCCGCGGCGCGGCTGCCCGTACGGCAGCTCACGGGAACCGCGGCCGTACGTGTCGCACCGCCCATCGAGGTCGCCGCGGAGGACCTGGTCGTCCGGCGGCTGCACGGGCTGTCCCCGCTGGCCGGCACCGACGTCGACGCGTTGCTGCGCAACCTCGGCTGCCGCACCCTGATCGTCGTCGGCGTCTCCGCCAACGTGGCCGTGCCCAACGCCGTGTTCGACGCGGTGAACCTCGGCTACCGCGTCGTCGTACCCGGGGACGCCATCGCGGGGGTGCCTGCCGACTACACCCCCGCGATGATCCGCCACACCCTCGCGCTGGTCGCCACGGTCGCGACCACCGCCGAGGTCCTGGCCTGCGTCGAACGGGCCGGGCGGCGGACCTGAGCGTCCCGGGGGCGTCAGGCCAGCGTGATCGACGTCCCGCTGACCTTGATCTCCTTGGCCGGCAGTGCCTCCGTCGCCGGGCCGCTCTTCACGCTGCCGTCGACGATCGAGAAGTTGCTCTGGTGGCACGGACAGTTGATCACCCCGTCGGCGACCGTCTTCACGGCGCAGCCACGGTGGGTGCAGGTCGAGGAGAACGCCTTGAACTCGCCCGCCTTCGGCTGGGTGACCACCACGTTCTCGTCCTCGAAGATCTTGCCGCCGCCCTCCGGGATGTCGCTGGTCTTGGCCAGCTCGGTGCCGCCCGACGCCGCGTCGTCGCCTCCGGTGCCGCCCCCGCTCGTGCTGCCGCCGCTCGCGGAACCGCTCGCGTCGCTGCCGGAGCCCGACGAGCCGGACGAGTCGTCGCCCGACCCGCACGCGGTCAGCGCGACGGCGAGCCCCGCCACACCGGCCGCCGCCATCATCGTGCGACGGGCAGGTTCCGAAGCGGGTGTGATCGTTTCGCTGCTCATGCGGACGAATCCCTCCGAGATCGCTTTGCACTTTCGCCCATGGATACGGCCACGGCGTGCTTGAACGTTCAGACAGGGGCCCATCTTGGTCTGTCCGGCATCACGATCGCGTCAAGTGAAGCTGTCTCGGACCTGTCGATCCCGAGGTCGGCGCGCCCCGGCGTAACGCTGCTTGGGCCGCGGACCAGGAGAGCGCCGTACCCGTCGGCACGCGCCCGGGCCGCGGAGCGGCTACGACGCGTGGACGCCTCCGACGCGTGGACGCCTCCGACCGGTGCCCTCGCGTCCGCCACCACCGTTTCGCCGATCGAGGAACTGATCCGTCGCCACGTGCTGCAACCGCTCGGGGGCGAGGACGTGACCGTCGAACCGCCCGCCGAACGACGTCCTGTCTTCAGGGGTCTGCTCCGCCGGGCGCGTCCGCCGACGAGGGCCGAGCGTCTGCGAAGGCGGACGTGAGGGAGCGCTCGTCCGGACGGGGTGCCTCGCCTGCCGCAGTCGTGCGGGCGGGTGCGGCAGGCGAGGCGGGTGATCAGGCGAGGGTCACCTCCACCGGCAGCTTCTTGATGCCGTTGACGAAGTTGGAGCGCACGCGCGGGACTTCGCCCGACAGACGGATGTCCGCGATCCTCGGGATCAGCTCCTCGAACATGATGCGGATCTCGGTGCGGGCCAGCAGGTTGCCCAGGCACAGGTGAGGGCTGCCCTTGCCGAAGGTCACATGGTCGTTGTCGGCGCGGGTGACGTCGAAGTCGTACGGGTTGCCGAAGACCTCCTCGTCACGGTTGCCGGAGGCGTACCACATGACGACCTTCTCGCCCTCCTTGATGTGCTTGCCGCCCAGTTCCACGTCGCGCGTCGCGGTGCGGCGGAAGTGGTAGACGGGCGAGGCCCAGCGCAGGAACTCCTCGACCGCGACCGGGATCAGCGACGGGTCCTCCTGGAGGCGGGCCAGCTGCTCGGGGTGCTGGAGGAGGGCCAGCATGGAGTGGGTGATGGTGTGGCGGGTGGTCTCGTTGCCGGCCACGACGAGGAGCAGGAAGTAGTTGTCGAAGTCCTGCGCGGAGAGCGGCACCCCGTCCCGGGGGGTGGTGTTGACCAGGCGGGACACCAGGTCGGTGCCGTCGCCGCCGCGCCGCTGCCGGGCCAGTTCGCGGCCGTACTCGAAGACCTCCAGCGAGGCGGGGGAGCGGAAGGGCAGGTGCCGGTACTGCTCGCTCTCCGCGCTGTCCAGCAGGACGTCGGCGTAGTCGGGGTCGGTGTTGCCGATGATGCGGTTGCCCCAGTCGATGAGCTGCTGGTTGTCCTCCGGCGGTACGTCGAGGAGCCGGGCGAGGACGTTGATGGGGAAGTCGGCGGAGACCTCCTTGACGAAGTCGAAGGTCCCCTTGGCCAGCGCCGCGTCCAGCGTGGTGGCGGTCAGGCCGCGCAGGAAGTTGGTGTAGCTGTTGATGACGGTCGCGCCGAACTGGCGCTGGAGCAGACTGCGCAGCGCGCGGTGGCGTATGCCGTCCAGTTCCAGGATGGAGGCACGCGTCTTGATCTGGTCCTCGTCGACCTCTTCGAGGTTCACGAACTTCGTCGAGGTGAAGGTCTCCGCGTCGCGGTCGACGCGGGCGATGTCGGCGTGCCGGGTCACCGCCCAGAAGCCGGAGTTGGGGGCCTCCTCGGGCTGCCAGTGCACCGGGTCCTCGTGGCGCAGGGTGTGGAACATGCGCCACGGGGTGATCCCGTCGGTGAAGTTGTCCAGGTCGGCGAGGTTGACGTCCGCCAGCGGCAGGGGTTCGTGCACGGCGGCGGTCGGGGTCTCGGTCGTCATCGGATGGCTCCCAGTCGTCACAGGTGGTAGGCGTACTCGGTGAACTCCCAGTCGGTGACGTGCCGGTGGAAGCGTTCGGTCTCGTTGCGCTTGTAGGAGAGGAAGGACGCGGTGAACTCCTTGCCGAGGACGTCGGTCAGTTCGGTGTCCGCCTCCAGGGCGTCCAGCGCGGTCGGCAGGCTCATGGGCAGCACGGCGGCCCTGCTGGTGTCGTAGCCGTACCCCTCCAATGGGGAGGGCGGCTCCTCGCCGGCCAGCACCCCGAGCAGCGCGGCGGCGATCGTGCCCGCGATCAGCAGATAGGGGTTGGCGCTCGCGTCACCGAGGCGCAGTTCGAGCCGGGCGCCGGAGCCGCGCTCGGGCGGGATGCGGACCATGGCGCTGCGGTTGTCCAGGCCCCAGTCGATGAGCCACGGGGCGAGGGTGTCCGGGCCGAAACGCTTGTAGGAGTTCACGGTCGGGTTCGCCAGCGCGGCCAGTGCCGGGGCATGGGCGAGGATGCCGGCGACGGCGTGCCGGGCGGTGGACGACAGCCCGTACGGCCCGGCGGGATCGTCGAAGGCGTTGCCGCCCTCGTCGTTGTCGCAGGACAGGTGGAGGTGGAAACCGGAGCCTCCCGCGTCGTTGAACGGCTTGGCCATGAAGGTGGCGAGTCTCCCCTCCTTCCGGGCCAGCTCCTTGACCGCGGCCTTGAAGAGAAAGGCGCGGTCCGCGGCGGAGAGTGCCTCGGAGTGGGTGAGGTTGATCTCGAACTGGCCGCCGTCGAACTCGTGGTTGCCGCTGGTCGCGCCGATGTTCATGTCCCGCAGCAGGCGCAGCGTGCGCAGCAGGTGGTTGTCGCCGTCGGCGCGCAGACCGGCGGTGTAGACGACGCCGGCGGCGCCGGAGTAACGCTGCCAGCCGCTCGGGGAGGCAGGGGCCTCGTCGCAGAGGAAGTATTCGAGTTCGGGGCCGACCACCGGACGCAGCCCGTGTTCGGCACACCGGTCGAGCACGGTGCGCAGCAGATCGCGGGGTGACTCGGGCGCGTTCGTACCGGTGGCCGGGTCGGTGACTTCGGCGAGGCAGGCGGCGACCCCCGGTTCCCAGGGGAGGGGAACCAGGCTGTCCAGGTCGGGGCGCACGGTGATGTCGGGCAGACCCGCGTCCAGACCTCCGGAGACGGGGACCACGTCGCCCACGGGGCTGGTGTGGTAGACCGCCCGGCAGAAGGCCAGGCCGTGGTCGCAGGCCGACGGCAGGTGGTCCAGCAGGATGTCGCGAGCGCGGTCGGTGCCGATGAGGTCGGGATAGGTCACGCGCACCACGTCGATGCCCTCGGCGGCGAGCCGCTGCATGTGCTGACGGAGGCTGGGGGTTGGGGTTGCGCTCACCGATGTCTCCTCGGGCGCTTGGGGTGGATGGCGAGGGAAGTCAGAGGCCGGTGCGGAGTGGGGACCCACGGGCAATTTGTTTGGTGCCAAACGGTATGGGTGCTGCGGGCGCCTCGCAAGGGGGGTCGGAAAAAAATTATCCGCATGGATAGGTATTGACCAGGGGTGGGTGGCTTCCTATGTTGTTTGAAGCCAAATGAGTAAGGGTCCGGTCAGTCACCGGACCCTTGGCCGGGGCCCGGCAGACAGCGGCCGGGCCCCTCTTCTTCCCTCGCCCCCGCCCCGACGCCCGCACATTCAGGAGGACCGGCCATGAAGGTCGTCGTCGACATGAACAAGTGCCAGGACCACGGCCAGTGCGTCTTCGCCGCCCCCGATGTCTTCTCCATGGACGACAGCGGCCACCTGGCCTATGTGTCCGACCCCGACGACGCGCTGCGTGACGAGGTCGAGGAAGCCGCCGACGTGTGTCCGCTCCAGGCCATCCGCATCGAGGACTGATGATGAACGCACGCATCGTCGTGGTCGGCGCCTCCATGGCCGGCCTGCGCGCGGCCGAGCAGGTGCGGGCCGCCGGCTGGACCGGAGCCATCACGCTCGTCGGTGACGAGCCGCACATGCCCTACAACCGGCCGCCCCTGTCGAAGGAGGTCCTGGCCGGCAAGGCCCCCTTCGAGTCCCTCGCCTTCCGCCCGCGGGCGAGCGTGGCCGACGCGGAGTGGCGCCTGGGCACCCGGGTCGTCGCCGCGCGGCTCGCGGAGAACACCGTCGAGTTCGACGACGGCGAGGCGCTCTCGTACGACGGCCTGGTCGTCGCCACCGGAATGCGGCCCCGGCGCCTGCGCTGCCCCGGCCCGCTCGTCGGCCGGCACACGGTCCGCACCATCGACGATGCGCAGGGCCTGCGACAGGCCCTCACCAGGCCCGGAGCCCGCGTGGTCGTCGTCGGGGGCGGCTTCATCGGCTGCGAGGTGGCCGCCACCGCCCTCGCCCTGGGCGCCCGTGAGGTGACCGTCGTCGACCCGCTGCCCCTGCCGATGGTCGGTCCCCTCGGCGAGCTCCTCGCCAAGGCCCTGCTCAGGCGCCACGAGGAACGCGCCGTGCGCTTCGCCCTCGGCACGGGCGTGACGGGCTTCACCGGCGACGACCACGTCACCGGCGTCGCGCTCGGCGACGGCACCGTCCTGCCCGCCGACGTGGTGGTCGAGTCGGTCGGCTCGGTCGCCAACACCGAGTGGCTGGACGGCAACGGTCTCGACCTGAGCGACGGCGTGCTCACCGACGAGCACCTGCGCGTCGGCGGCCGGCCCGACGTGGTGGCCGTCGGTGACGTCGCCCGCTTCCCCAACGCCCGCTACGACGGTCTGCCGCGCCGGGTGGAGCACTGGTGCATCCCCACGGACACCGCCAAGCACGCGGCGAAGACCCTCGTCGCCGGCCTGACCGGTGCCGACCACGTCCTCTCCCCGTTCGCGCCGCTGCCCACCTTCTGGAGCGACCAGCACGACTTCCGCCTGCAGTCCTTCGGGGCGCCCGTCCTCGGCAAGGAAGACGTGCGCGTGCTCGAAGGCGATCTCGACGGTGACGTCGTCGTCGGCTACCACTCCGGTGGCCGGCTGGCCGGTGTCGTCGCCCTCGGCGGCCAGGCCGCGGCGGCCGCCGCGGCCCGATACCGCGCCGAACTGCTCAAGCAGCCCGCCCTCACCGCCCAAGGATCTCGCTGATCATGACCCCTGTTCGTGGATTCTTCTCCCCCAAGACGGCGAGCGGAGCCTCGTCGCTGATCCCCTCGCCGCCCTGGCGCTACTCCGGGGACCTGCTCACCGTCGAGTACCGCACCGACCCGGCGCGCGTGCGTGAGCTGCTTCCCGAGCCCCTGGAACTCGCCGACGAGGACCCCGGCGCGGTGGCGCTGATCTGGGCCGACTGGCAGTCCTGCTCGGCGTCCGGCGCGGAACTGCTCGACCCGGTGCTCTCCCAGTACAAGGAGGCCTTCGCGGTCGTCCGCTGCAGGTACCGGGGACAGACCTACTCGCGCTGCGTCTACATCTGGGTCGACAAGGACTTCGCCATCGCCCGCGGACTGCACCAGGGCTACCCGAAGAAGCTCGGCTCGATCCACCAGACCCGCCCCCACCCGTACGGTCCCGCGCCGCGCATCGAGGCGGGGGCCCGTTTCGGCGCGACGCTCGCCGCCGCCGACCGGCGCCTCGCCCACACCGTGGTCACCCTGCGCGAGCCGTCGGAGACGAACGGCTTCGTCAACGCCCATCCGATGGCCCACCACCGCTGGCTGCCCTCCATCGAGAAGGGCAAGGGCCTGGCCCTGGACGAGCTGATCGAGTCCGGTGCCGCGTCGTTCGAGGCGGGACAGGCATGGCGCGGCGACGCCGAGCTGGAACTGTTCGAAGCACCCACCGAGGAGCTGGCCCGCCTGGAGATCCGCGAGCCGATCGCCGCCTACTACCGCCAGGTCGGCGTCGTCTGGGACGGCGGCCGGCTGCTGGAATCCGGCACCTCCGGCGCCGAGTAGACCCCCACCACCTCGCGAGACCGGAGGAACAGAGCATGAGCCAACACACCATCACCGTGGCCGGGGTCGCCGTCGACGCCCGGCACTGGATCGGCGGCGAACGCGTCGCCTCGACCCGGACGTTCCCGGACGTCTCGCCCATCGACGGCAGCACGATCGGCGAGATCTCCCGGGGCACGGCCACGGAGGCGGCCGCCGCCGTGGCCGCCGCGAAGGCCGCGTTCCCCGCCTGGGCCGCCACCTCCCGCGCGGAACGCGCCCGCATCCTGCACGCGATCGCCGGCGGGGTCGAGAAGCGGATCGAAGAGCTCGCCATCGTCGAGACCACCGACAACGGGGCCCTGCTGCGCTCCCACCGCCGCGGCGTGATGCCGCGCGTGGCGCACAACTTCCGCTTCTTCGCCGACTGGCTGCTCCAGCTGGACCACGAGGACTTCGACACCCGCGGGCACACCAACCACGTCAGCTGGGACCCGGCCGGCCCCTGCGTGCTGATCACCCCGTGGAACGCCCCGCTCATGCTGGCCACCTGGAAGGTCGCGCCGGCCCTCGCCGCCGGGAACACGGTCGTCCTCAAGCCCGCCGAGTGGTCGCCGCTGACGGCCTCCCTGCTGGCCGACATCGCCGCCGAGGCCGGGCTGCCGGCAGGTGTCCTCAACGTCGTCCAGGGGTACGGCTCCGAGATCGGCGACGCGCTGACCTCGCACCCCGACGTGCGCCGCATCAGCTTCACCGGTTCGGTGCCCACGGCCAAGCGCATCGCGGAGTCGGCTGCCGCGCACCTCACGCCCCTGAGCCTCGAACTGGGCGGCAAGTCGCCGCTGCTGGTGTTCGCCGACGGGGACCTGGACCTCGCCGTCGACCTGGCGGTGGAGCAGTACGACAACGCCGGCCAGGTGTGCCTGGCGGGCACCCGGCTGCTGGTCGAGGAGCCGGTCGCGGAGGAGTTCACGCGCCGGTTCGTCGAGAGGGCGAGCGCGCTGAAGCAGGGGGATCCGCGCGACGAGGCCACCGACATCGGGCCCAACATCCACCCCCGGCAGCTGGAGAAGATCGACGGGTTCGTGCAGCGGGCGCTCGCCGCCGGGGCCCGTGCGGTGATCGGCGGCCACCGCAAGGAGGACCAGTACTACGCGCCGACCCTGCTCACCGACGTCGCCCCGGACGCGGAGATCGTGCAGGAGGAGGTCTTCGGACCGGTCCTCACCCTCCAGACCTTCACCGACGAGGAGGAGGCGGTCCGGCTCGCCAACGGCACCCGGTTCGGACTGGCCGCCACCGTGGTCACCGGCGACCCGGAGCGCGCCGAGCGGGTCACCGCGCGGCTGGTCGCGGGCACGGTGTGGGTGAACTGCTTCTTCGTCCGCGACCTCCAGGCCCCCTTCGGCGGCTCCCGGCTCTCCGGGGTCGGCCGCGAGGGCGGCACCTGGAGCTTCGACTTCTACTGCGACGTCAAGAACACCGTCACCGCCCCGAAGGGATGGAAGGACCATGGGTGAGATCGTCGGGGCGGGCCTGCTCGCCCACGTCCCCACCATCGTGCTGCCCGAGGAGGCCCGGCTGGAGCTCAACGGGGGCAAGGAGATCACCCTCGTCACCGGCCTGCACCAGCTCCGCGAGGACGTCTTCGCCCGCGACGACTACGACACCGTCGTCGTCCTGGACTCCCACTGGGCCACCACCGTCGAGTTCGTCGTCACCGCGCAAGCCCGCCGGGCCGGCCTGTTCACCTCCGAGGAACTGCCGCGCGGGATGTGCCGGATGCCGTACGACTTCCCCGGCGACCCCGAACTCGCCGCCAACATCGAGAAGTTCGCGGACAAGCACGGTACCTGGATCACCGCGATCGACGACGAGTACCTGCCGATCTACTACGCCACCATCAACCTGTGGAAGTTCCTCGGCGAGGGCCTGCCCGACAAGCGGTGGGTGACCACCGGCGTCTGCCAGACCGGTGACATGGAGGACCACCTGCGGCTCGGCCGCGCCCTGGCGGACGGTATCGCCGCCACCCCGGGCCGGCGCGTGCTGCTGATCGCCTCCGGCGCACTGTCGCACACCTTCTGGCCCCTGCGCGAGCTGCGCGACCACGAGGCCAGCGACCCCGTGCACATCTTCACGCCCGAGGCCCGCGCGGCGGACTTCGAGCGGATCGCCTGGTTCAAGGAGGGCCGTCACGACAAGGTCCTCGACACCATGGACGCGTTCTGGAAGTACAAGCCGGAGGCGAAGTTCTTCCACTACCTGATGATGGCCGGAGCCCTCGGCGAGCGCGCCTGCGTCGCCAGGGCCCGACAGTACGGCGAGTACGAGAACTCGATCGGCACCGGCCAGGTTCACCTCTGGTTCGACCGCCCGGAGGGCGGCTGGACCGGCAGCCCCACCACCACCTCCCTGGAGTCCACCCATGCCTGAGTACCGCCGCATCCTGCTGGACGGCGCCGCCGTCCAGGTCACCGTCGACGGGGAAGAACTCGTCGCCGGGGACGGCCGCCGCGTCAAGACCCAGGACGCACAGCACCTGCCTCCGGTGGTGCCGTCCAAGGTGATCGCCGTCCACCTCAACCACCGTAGCCGGGTCGACGAGTTCGGCATCGAACTGCCGGACACGCCCACGTACTTCCACAAGCCGACCTCGGCCCTCAACTCCCACCGGGGCGCGATCGTCCGCCCCGAGGGCTGCAAGTGGCTCAACTACGAGGGCGAGGTCGCCATCGTCATCGGCAGAACCGCGCGGAACATCTCCCCGGCCGAGGCGGGCGAGTACATCGCCGGCTACACCGTCGCCAACGACTACGGCCTGCACGACTTCCGTGACACCGACGCGGGCTCCATGCTCCGGGTGAAGGGCTCCGACACCCTCTGCCCGCTCGGTCCGGGACTGGTCACCGACTGGGACTTCCGCGGCAAGAGCCTGAGGACCTACGTCAACGGCAAGGTCGTCCAGGACGGTACGACCGACGAGATGCAGTGGGACATGCACTACCTCGTCGCCGACATCGCCCGCACCATCACCCTGTACCCGGGCGACGTACTGCTGTCGGGCACACCGGCCAACTCCCGGCCCGTGCAGCCCGGCGACGTCGTCGAGGTCGAGGTGGAGGGCCTCGGCCGGCTCACCAACCACATCGTCACCGGCCCCACCCTGATCCGCGGCGACGTCGGCGCGCAGCCCACCGAGTCCGAGGAGGTGCTGTCCACCGCGCTCGGCGGCGACTGGGAGTTCCGCGGCATCCGCCCCCCGAAGCGGTGACCCCTGCGGCGCTCTGCCGGCCCCGGCGTACGGGTAGGGTCGCGTGCATGAGCGATTCCGTCCAGAAGCCGCCCGCCAGGCCCCGCAAGCGTGTGGACTACGGGACCGGCCGTGAGGCCCTGCTCAACGCGGCCGTGCGCGTGGTGGCCCGTGGCGGGCTGCGCAAGCTCACCTATCGTGCCGTCGCGGAGGAGGCGGGTGTCACGCACGGGCTCGTGGTCCACCACTTCGGTTCGCGCGACGCGCTGATCGAGGCAGCCCTCGAACACGCGGTGCGCACCAGCGCGAGCACGAGTTCCCTGGAACCGGGCACGGGCGACATCGCTGACTTCGCGGCGGGGCTGGCGGACATGGTCACCCGTGAGCCGGCCCTGCAGACCTTCCAGTACGAGCTGATGCTCGAATCCCGGCGCCGGCCCGAGCTGCTGCCGCAGATCCGCGCACTGTACGACGAGTACTTCCAGGCCACGGAGAGGGAGTTGTCCCGCAGCCTGCCCGAAGGGACCAGCCCTGCCCTGACCCGGCTCGTCTTCGCGGCCCTGGAGGGCCTCGTGCTGCACCAGCTGGTGCTCGACGAACCGGACGTCACGGAGGCCGCGTTGAAGGAGCTGCGGTCCCTGCTGACCCGGCCGCCCGTGTGCGCAGAGTAGTCACCTCCTCACCATCCCTGCCGTCACGGCAGGTCAGGACGAGCCCCCGTCGCCATGCGACGGGGGCTCGTCCGCTTCCGGCTGCGTGAAGAGTCGATATGCGGGCCGCGAGGTATTGACGAAACTATCCGAGTGGATAATTCTCGACCGGAGCGGGGCCCCGATCGCCCCTCCCTGTCTCTTCCTCCCCTCCCGAGCTCCCCCTCCGCCTCGCGCCCGATACGAGGAGTGCCACACCATGACCGTCACCACCGCCGGACCCGCGTCCGCCACCGAGGACCTGCTGCCTTTCCGTGACCCCGGCTTCCGCGCGGACCCGTACCCGTACTACGCGCGGCTGCGGGAGGAGCACCCCGTCTACCGGCATCCGCTCGGCCTGTACGTCGTCTCCCGCTACGAGGACATCGCCCGGCTGATCCGCAACCCCACCCTGAGCGTGCAGCGGCTCGACTTCGGGCCGGCCGCCCCGATCCACCACACCATGCTCGGCAAGGACGCCCCCGACCACACGCGGCTGCGGAGGATCACCAACCGCTGGTTCACGCCCAAGGCCGTCGAGGAGTGGTCCACGGTGATGCGTGCCTCCGTGGAGGCCGTGCTCGACGAGGTCGAGAAGGGCGACGGCACCCTGGACGCGGCCGACGGCCTCTCCCTGAAGTGCGCCTTCGACACCACCTGCCACATCTTCGGCATCGAGCCGACCGAGATGGACACCATCCAGCGCAGGACCTACGAGATCGGGCTGAGCCTGGGCCCCGGCGGCAACGACGAGGAGGCCCGCGCCACCACGGAGGCGTTCGGCTGGTTCGCCGAGCACATCCGCCGGCTCGTGGCCGACAAGCGGGCCCACCCCGGCGAGGGACTGATCGACGCCTTCATCGCCGCGCAGGACGAGGGCAGGATGACCGAGGAAGAGGTCGTCCACACGATCTTCCTGTTCTTCGCCGTGGGCCACCTCGACGTCAAGCACCTGATCAACCACGGCATCTGGCTGATGACCCAGCGCCCCGAGCTGTTCGCCGCCTACCGGGACGAGCCGGAGGCGCGGCCCGGCATCATCAACGAGATCCTGCGCATCGACACGCCGGAGTCGATGGTGGTGCGCCTGACCACGCAGGACACCGTCATCGGCGACACCACCGTCCCGGCCGGAGAGGCGCTGGCCCTGCTCATCGCCTCCGCCAACCGCGACCCCGAGGTCTTCGCCGACCCCGACACCTTCGACCACACCCGCCCCCTCGCCGCCGGCCAGCACCTGGCCTTCGGCTCCGGCATGCACGGCTGCGCCGGCCAGGTCCTGGCCCGCGCGGAGGCCGACATCGTCTTCAGCTCGATCGTCAACCGGTTCTCCGGTGTCGAGCTCGCGGGCCGGCCCGCCTACGCGCACACCGAGTTCCTGCGCACCATCACCCACCTCCCCGTCCGTTTCCGCTGATCCCCGACCCTTTCGAGAGGCAGGAGCCGTCATGAAGGTCGAAGTCGACCTCAGGAAGTGCCAGGACCACGGCCAGTGCGTGTACGCGGCCCCCCACCTGTTCGCGCTGGACGACGAGGGGCGTCTGTCCCTGCGCTCGGAGGCCACCGACGTCTACGTGGCCGACGTGGCCGAGGAGAGCGCCGAGGAACTGTACGAGGCCGCCGAGGTCTGCCCGCTGCAGGCCGTCACGGTGCACGAGTAGACGGGAACGCGGCATGCCACCGATGGCGTCCGGCCCCCGGAGAACGCCGGCGACAGCGGTCTGAGCGTGGGCCCGCCCCAGGAGTGCGCGGCCTGCGTCCCGCCGTCCTCCCGTCGCGGCGGCACGGCGGCCGCCCAACAGGTGCCGGACCGACCCTGTCGGCCGTCGTTCCACCCCGACGACCTCGCCGCTCTCCGGCCGGCCGACGCCGACCGGGTCGACCGGGTCGGCGAGTGCCCCGACGGCGCCGTCCGCGTGGCGCCCGACTTCCGGGTGGTGTCCCACCCGACCGCCCGCGGCTGCCGGGCCGCGTACTTCGCCGGGACCGACGTCCCGGTACGCCTGGACAGGACCGCCGACCTCAGCAACACCCCCACGTCGTCGGTCGTCGTACGGCTCGTACGGCTCGTACGCCGGGACGCGGCCGACCGGCCGGCCGCCTGAGTCGCGGTCCTGCGAAAAAGAGCCCCGCGTCCGCGAAAGGATCTTCCACAGCCCCTTGCCAAACGGATAGTTCCGGCCCACTATGGGGCAACTCGTTTGGCTCGAAACAAGTTCTCATCCCTCCCCGTCCCCGGCAGGTGCATTCGAGTGGACAGTCAGACCGTGATTCCCAGACAAACTGGTCATGATGTCTCCATGGCAGGCAGGCTCAAGCCCGATTCTCTCGGTGTCCTGGGCATCCTCTTCTTCGTTCTCTCCGCACAGGCGCCGCTGACGGGCATCGCGGGGGCCGTGCCCATCGCGGTCGCCATCGGCACCGGCGCGGGCACTCCCGCCGCCTACCTCGCCGCCGGCGTCATCATCCTGCTGTTCTCCGTCGGATTCGTCGCCATGGGCCGCCATGTCGTGGACGCCGGAGCCTTCTACACCTACATCGGCAAGGGGCTCGGCCGCCCGACCGGCTCCGGCAGCGCCGGAGTCGCCCTGTTCGCGTACTGCGCCGTCCAGGCCGCCATGTACGGGCTGTACGGCGCCACGGTGAGCGGCCTGGTCGAGCACTACTCGGGAGTCCACGTGGCCTGGTGGGTCTGGGCACTGGTCACCATGGTGGTCGTGCAGGTCCTCGGCGCCTCCGGCATCGAGATGGGCGCCAAGATCCTCGCTGTCTTCGTCCTGGCGGAGTTCAGCATCCTGATCGCCTTCGCCCTCGTGACGTTCTTCAAGGGCGGTGGGCCCGAAGGGCTCGGCCTCACCGACAGCTTCTCGCCGTCCGCCGCGCTCAAGGGCGCTCCCGGTGTGGCGCTGATGTTCGCCGTGGCGTCGATGTTCGGCTTCGAGGCCACCGCCATCTACGGCGAGGAGGCCCGCGAACCCCGCAAGACCGTCCCCCGGGCCACCTACCTGTCGGTCGCGGTGATCACCGGTTTCTTCGCCTTCACCTCGTGGATGCTGGTCTCCGCGCACGGCGCTTCCCGGGCTGCGGGCGAGGCGGGCAAGGCGCTGCAGAGCGGCGACGCGGCAGGCTTCGTCTTCGGGCCGATCGCCGCCCTGTTCGGCGGCTGGACGGCCGACGTGCTGCCGATCCTGCTGGCCACCTCCCTCTTCGCGGGCATCCTGGCCTTCCACAACTCCGCCAACCGCTACCTGTTCTCCCTCGGCCGGGAGGGCCTTCTGCCCCACGGCCTGACCGTGATCAACGGGCGCCACTCACCCTGGGTCGCCGGCGCGGTGCAGACCGGGATCGCCCTGCTGCTGGTCATGCCCTTCGCGATCCTCGGCAAGGATCCCGTGCTGACCCTCTTCTCCTGGTTCAGCGGGGTCGCCGTCCTCGGCATCATGCTGCTGTACTTCCTGACCTCGGTCTCGGTCGTCGTGTTCTTCCGCCGCTCGCGCGCCGACAACCGTCCCTGGAACACCGTGATCGCCCCTGTGCTGGGTGCGCTCGGCATAGCCGGCGCCATCTGGCTCATCATCGCCAACTTCACGACGCTCATCGGCGGTGACCGGACGACGGCCCTATGGCTGCAGGTCACCGTTCCGGCGGTGCTGGTCCTCGGCGTCGTCGGCGCCCGGCTGACACGGGCCCGGGCGGAGACCACCGGCTGAACACCGCCACCCCCGCCGATACGGCCGGAGCCCACGCCCCGGCCGTATCCGGTCTTTCACCGAACCGCGTGAGTCGTTTGTCATCGCATGAGAGGGAGAAGGAGCGCGTGCTGAACGCCACCCATGAGGAACTGCTGCGCCGCGCCAAGGATCTCGATCCGCCCACGCAGCACCACATCGACGGCAGGAGCGAAGCCGGTGACGGCGGATCGTTCGCCGTGGTCTCCCCGCGCGACGGTCAGCACCTGGTCCGGGTGGCCGACGCGCGGGAGGCCGAGGTCGATCTCGCCGTCGCCGCGGCCCGTCGCGCCTTCGACACAGGACCGTGGCCACGCCTGGCGCCCGCCGAGCGCGGCCGGGTCCTGCAGCGGATCGCCGACCTGCTGGAGGAGCGGCGCGAGGAACTGGCGCTGACCGTCAGCCTGGAGATGGGCAAGCCGATCACCGACGCGTACGCCATCGAGTTGCGCGCCGCGATCAACACCTTCCGCTGGTACGGGCAGTTGGCCGACAAACTCACCGACGAGTCCCCCCACACCGCCCCGGACTCCCTCGCCCTGATCACCCGCGAGCCCGCCGGCGTCGTCGGCGCCGTCGTGCCGTGGAACTTCCCCTTGACGCTTGCCGGTTGGAAGGTCGCCCCGGCGCTCGCCACCGGCTGCACCGTCGTCCTGAAGCCGTCGGAGAACTCGCCCCTGTCCGCGCTGCTCCTCGGCCGGATCGCCACCGAGGCCGGACTGCCGCCCGGTGTTCTCAACGTCGTCACCGGCGACGGGCCGGTGGCCGGGCGGGCCCTCGGGCTCCACCCCGACGTGGACGTGCTGGCGTTCACCGGCTCCACCGCGGTCGGCCGCCACTTCCTGCGCTACGCCGCCGACTCCAACCTCAAGCGCGTCTGGCTGGAACTGGGCGGCAAGTCGCCGAACATCATCCTCCCCGACGCCCCCGAGCTGGAGAAGGCCGCCGCCACCGCCGCCTGGGGCATCTTCTTCAACCAGGGCGAGATGTGCACAGCGCCCTCCCGGCTGCTGGTGCACTCCTCCATCGCCGAACAGGTCACGGAGGCCGTCGTGGCGCGGGCGCGCGAACTGCGGGTGGGCGACCCGCTCGACCCGGCCACCGAGATGGGCGCACTGGTCGGCGACAGCCACCTCGCCAGGGTCCTGGAACACGTCGCCTCCGGTCTGGAGGAGGGCGCCCGACTGCGCGCGGGAGGGGGCCGGACCCTGCCCGAGACCGGCGGCAGCTACCTGCGGCCCACCGTGTTCGACCGGGTCGACCCGGGCATGCGCCTGGCCCGCGAGGAGATCTTCGGCCCGGTCCTGTCCGTCCTCGCCTTCGACGACCTGGACGAGGCGGTACGGCTCGCCAACGCCACCGAGTACGGCCTCGCAGCCGGCCTGTGGACCTCCGACCTGTCCACCGCCCACCAGGTCTCCCGCGCGCTCAAGGCCGGAACCGTCTGGGTCAACTGCTACGAGGAGGGCGACCTCACCGTCCCCTTCGGCGGCATGAAGCAGTCCGGCAACGGCCGCGACAAGTCCGCGCACGCCATCGACAAGTACACCGAACTGAAGACCACCTGGATCCAGCTGTGACCCGCACCTCCACACGACCCCTGACGCCCGCGCGCCCCCTGATCGCGATTCCGGCCCGGTTCGCCGCCACCACCTCCGCGCTCCGCTACGCCGCCGAGGTCAACGCCCGCGCCCTGGTCGAGGCCGTGTGGCGGGCCGGGGGCGAGCCGGTGAGCGTTCACCCCGCCGACCCGGCCGCAGCCGACGTCGCCGACCGGCTCGCCCGCTTCGACGGCGTCCTGCTGCCGGGCGGGGGAGACCTGGCCCCGCACCGCTACGGAGCCACCGACACCCATGACAGCGTCTACGACGTCGACGACCTCCAGGACGCGTTCGACCTCGAAGTCGCCCGCCGGACACTGGACCTGGGGCTGCCCCTGCTGGCGATCTGCCGCGGTCTGCAGGTGGTGAACGTCGCCCTCGGCGGCAGCCTGGAACAGGACATGGGGGGCGCCGACCGCGAACACCGGCACGTCGTGCACCCGGTCGCGATCCGGCGCGGCACCCTGCTCGAACAGGCCACCGGCGCGGAGAAGACGGAGGCCTCCTGCTACCACCACCAGCGGGTCGACCGCATCGGCGACGGGCTCGAACCGACCGCGCGGGCCGCCGACGGCACGGTGGAGGGACTCGAACTCCCCGGACGCCCCGGCTGGTTCACGGCGGTGCAGTGGCACCCCGAGGACACCGCGGACCAGGACCCGGCCCAACAGGCCCTGTTCGACGCCCTGGTGCACGCCGCCCGCCACAGACGGTGAAAGGGACATGGCTCTCTTCGGCCACAAGCGACAGGCACCCCGCCTCGCCCCCGAACTCGACGACGTCGCCCTGGGCCGGGTACTGAGAGGCATCGCCGCCGCCCGGGGGCCGGGGCCGCAGGACCTTGCCATCGCCCAGGTGGAACGGCTCCTGCGGGGCACCGGGGACGACTGGGACCGCCGATGCCACCGGATCGGCGTCCTCGCGCAGGCCGCGCCCGCGCTGGCCCGGGGCTGGCGTGAACGCCGGCCCCGCGACCCGGACGCCCTGGCGCTGGCCGGCTGGTGCGAACTGGCGACCGATCCGCGCGGTTCCCTGGCGCTCTGCCGCGCCGCCGCCGACGCCCGGCCGGCTGATCCGACCCCGTGGGTGGCCGCGCTGGCGGCGCTGCGGCTGCTGGGGCGGCCGAGCCGCGAGCTTTCTCCCGTCTGGCAGGAGATACGGGCGCGTGATCCATGGCATCGGGAGGCGCACCTGCAGATCCTGGGCTACCTCTCCCCGGAGGAGCAGGGCAGTCAGGCCGCGCTGCGGGACTTCCTCGACGACGTCGTCGCGGTCATGCCGGGGGACGCGCCGACGGCATGCCTGCCCCTGACGGCGGCCGTGCGGCAGTACCACCGCGCGAGGAGCGGCGGGGGGATCGAGGCACTGGGGGTGAGCCAGTACTGGTCGCAGCCGCACACCGCGCGGCTGCTGGACCAGGGGGCCGCCCTGTGGCCGCAGCCCGGCCACCTGCGTCACGCGGCGGCCGTCACGGATCTGGGAACACTCGCCTACGCCCTGGTCCGGGCGGGCCGCAGAGGCGACGCCGGCCCGGTCTTCTCCGCGGTCGGCGGGCTGGTGTCGCCGTGGCCGTGGGCCTACGAGGGGGACCCGGTGGAGTGCTACACGGACTACTCCGGTCGCGGGTAGGTGTGCGCGCGGTCCTCACGGACCCGTGCGCCCAGCTGCACGACGCCGGCGACCTCGGGCCGCCGCTCGTCGACGCGGGAACAGGGCGACCAGGACGCCGGAGCAGGGCGACCAGTACGGGTCCACGGACGGCGTCGGGACGTCGTCCGTGCCGAGGACGCCCGCGACAGGGCTGTCCGGAGGGCGGGGCCGCAGTGTCCGCGCGGTGCGGCCCCGTGCCTTCTCAGTCCCGCTCGGCCGCCTCGACGATGTTGGCCAGCAGCATGGCGCGGGTCATGGGTCCCACTCCGCCGACGGGCGGGGCGAGGGAGCCGGCGACCTGGTCGACGTCGGGGTGGACGTCGCCGAGGATGCCTTCGACGGTCCGGGTGATGCCCACGGACAGGACGGTGGCGCCCGGTTTGATCCAGTCGGGCCTGACCAGGTGCGCCACACCGGCCGCGGCCACGACGACGTCCGCGACGCGGGCATGGGCGGCGGTGTCCTGGGTGGCTTCGTGGCACAGGGTCACGGTGGCGTGTTCGGTGCTGCGGGTCAGCATCAGGCCGAGCGGGCGGCCGACGGTGATCCCGCAGCCGATGACGCAGAACTGCTGCCCGCTGATGGGCACGTGGTTGCGGCGCAGCAGGTCGATGATGCCCCGGGGGGTGCAGGGCAGCGGCGCCGGGATGCCCAGCACGAGCCGGCCCAGGTTGGCGGGGTGGAGCCCGTCGGCGTCCTTGGCGGGGTCGATGAGCTCCAGCACGGCGTGGGTGTCGATGTGGGTCGGCAGCGGCAGCTGGACGATGAAGCCGGTGCAGGCAGGGTCGGCGTTGAGCCTCCGCACGGCGTCCTCGACCTCGCCCTGGGACGCTGTTCGGGGCAGCTCCACCCGGATCGAGGCGATGCCGACCTGGGCGCAGTCGCGGTGCTTGCCGCCGACATAGGAGTGGCTGGCGGGATCGTCGCCGACGAGGATGGTGCCCAGGCCGGGAGCGACGCCCCGGCGCTTGAGCACCTCCACCCGCTCGGCGAGTTCACGTTTGGTCTCGGCTGCCGCGGCCTTGCCGTCGAGCAGCGTGGCGGTGGTCATGTCGTACCGGCCTCTCGGTGCGGTCGTCAGGCGAAGACGACGGTGCGGGAGCCGGTGAGGACGACGCGGTCCTCCGCGTGCAGCCGGACCGCCCGGGCCAGTACGACCCGTTCGACGTCGCGGCCGATCGCGACGAGTTCGGGCGCGGTGTGGCGGTGTCCGACGCGGACGACGTCCTGTTCGATGATCGGGCCCTCGTCGAGGTCGGCGGTGACGAAGTGGGCGGTGGCGCCGATGAGTTTGACGCCCCGGTCGTGGGCCTGGTGGTAGGGCTTGGCTCCCTTGAAACCCGGCAGGAACGAGTGGTGGATGTTGATGACCCGCCCGGACAGCCTGCGGCACAGGTTGTCGGAGAGGACCTGCATGTAGCGGGCGAGCACCACGAAGTCGACCTGGTGCTCGGCCACCAGCCGCAGCAGTTCGGCCTCCGCCTCGGGCTTGGTGTCGCGGCTGACGGGGAGGTGGACGAAGGGGATGCCGTACCGCTTGGCGACCGGCTCCAGGTCGGGGTGGTTGGAGACGATCAGCGGGATGTCGACGGGCAGTTCGCCGAGGTCCCAGCGGTAGAGCAGGTCGACCAGACAGTGGTCGAACTTCGACACCATCAGCAGCACCCGACGGCGCTGCTCCTCCGGGCGGACGGTCAGGACCGGGTCGAAGCGGGCGAGGCGCAGGGTGAGTTCGTCCCGCAGCCTCTCGGTGTCGGCCTCGGGTGTCTCCAGACACACACGGAGGGTGAAGACGCCGGTGCCGGGGTCGGAGAACTGGGCGCTCTCCAGGATGTTGCCCTCGGCGGCGACGCCCGCGGCGAGTGCGTGGACGATGCCGGGCTGGTCGGGGCAGCGGAGCGTGAGGATGGTGCGTTGCACGGTAGGGGTCTCCGTCGGGTCAGGCCCGCACGCGGGCGCGCTCGGGGTCGTACACGGGGGTGGGCCGCACGGTGGCGTCGGCCTTGGAGCCGTCGGAGGCGACGGCGGTGAGCGCGGTCCCGGACTTCACGGCGTCACGGTGGACGCGGGCCAGGCCGAGGGTGGCGCCGTCGAGCGCGGGGGAGGGCAACGCCGTCGTCACGTAGCCGATGTCCCGGCCGTCCAGCTCCAGCCGGGCGCCCTCGGCGGCCTCCGGCGCGGCGTCCACGACGACGCTGACGACCCGTCCGGTCGCGCTGTCCTTCTTGGCGAGCAGCGCGTCGCGGCCCTGGAAGGGGCCCTTGTCGAAGTCGATCGCCCAGCCCATCCGGCACTCGAACGGGGTGACGGTGTGGTCGTACTCCAGCTCACCCATGATCATCCCCGCCTCGGTGCGGCAGGTCAGCAGCGCGATCGCTCCGAAGGCCCTGATGCCCAGGTCGGCACCGGCCTCGAAGACCGCGTCCCACAGCTCCAGCGCCCGCTGCCGTGGCACCTGGATCTCGTAGCCGAGTTCGGCGGTGAACCCCAGGCGGCTCACCTGGGCGGGGATGCCGGCGACGAGCGCGTCGTCCAGGAAGGTGTAGTACGGGAACGCCGCGTTGGACACGTCGACATGGGTGAGGCGCTGGAGGACGTCCCGGCTGCGCGGGCCCTGCAGGGTGAGCACGGCGGACTCTTCACGGCGTTCGGTGACCGTGCTCCCGGCGGGGGTGTGCGCGGCCAGCGCGTCCATGGTGGCCGGGTTGCCGCCGGTGACGACCACGTGGTCGGGCGCGAGGACGGCCACGGTCACGTCGTCGAGCATCATCCCGTCGGCGTCGACCACGACGCCGTAGGCGATGCGGCCGGCACCCAGCCCCTTGACGCTGCGCGAGAAGACGGCGTCGACGACGGCGACCGCGGCCTCACCCTCGACATGCCACTTGTGGAGCATCGAGTACTCCGAGGCCCCGACGGAGGTCCGGATGGCCAGGTACTCCTCGGCCGGGTCGCTGATGGCCAGCGGTACGGCGTTGCCGTAGATGTCGATCCACTCCTCGACGCGGTCCGCGTAGCGGGGAGCGAACGGGGTGGTGCTCAGTCCTTCGGGGACGGCCATGGAGACTCCAGGGAAGAGAGGAAGGGCGTGCGCCGCAGCGAGAATCTATCCATCTGGATAACTTGTCAATAGGATAGATTGAGTCGAGGGGACGGCAGACAGAGGGAGGGCACGTGACCGCCGCGGTGGAGACGGACGGTGAGGCCGGCGAGGAGGCCCGGCCCGGTTACGGCGAAGGGCGAGGGGCGCTCCTGGCCGCGGCCGTGAGGGTGGTGGCCCGGGGCGGCCTGCGGAAGCTGACCTACCGCGCCGTCGCCGCCGAGGCCGGCGTCACGCACGGCCTGGTCGCCCACCACTTCGGTTCCCGTGACGCCCTGCTGGAGGAGGCGCTGCGGTGGTGCGTCACCCGCAGTATCGAGACGTCGTCGCTGGTGCCCGCCAGCGGAAGGCTGGAGGACTTCGCCGCGACCCTGGCCGACGTCATCGAGGCCGACCCCGACCTCCAGGCGTTCCAGTACGAGCTGAAGCTCGAAGCCAGCCGCCGGCCCGAGCTGGGCCACCACGTCGACCTGCTCTACGAGGCGTACCGCGCTGCCGTGCGCGAGGCACTGGCCTGCTTCGGCGTGTCCCCGGACCTGACGGAGATCGTCTTCGCGGCCCTGGAGGGCCTGGTCTTCCACCAGGTCACCTCCGGCGCACCGGAGCGCACCGAGAAGGGCGTCGACGCCCTGCGCCGACTCCTCGCGGCCCACCGCGCGCAGGCGTCACCGACGACGGCCGGCGTTGCGTCGAACGAGCCGAAGGACTCCTGCACCAACCCCAGGAGCGCCGATGACGAGCCTGCGCGAAGGGCATGACCAGCCAGTCCCGCCGCGCGGTACGACGCCCCCGGCCACACCTGCGCAGGTCGGCGCGACCGCGGAACTGGACCAGCACGGCGCGACCGCGGTGCTGGACCAGCACCCGTGGTTCACCGGCTGGAGCCGGGAAGCCGAGGAACCGTTCGGTCTGGCGCCCGATCGGGCTGGTGGTGGGCGATGTCGTCGGACACGGCACGAGTGCGGCCGCCACCACGGGCGGGGTGCGCACCACCACCGCCGCGGCGCTCGCGGCGCTCGACCTCGCGCCGACGGACTGCTCGCAATCGACGGTGAGGGGGCGAAAGCGGCGCCGTGGCCGGGCACGATCAGGGTCTGGTTCAGGGCCGCGCCCTCGCCGTCGTCGGCGGCCGGATCAGCGCCCTGGGGGCGGCTGCACCGGCCGCTCGTGGCCCTCTCGCCACCGCCGTCGGCGGCGCACTGCTCTCTGCCTTTCGAAGACAGTCATGTCCATCCGGTTATGGCGGGACTGGGGCTGCACGGGGTCCCGGTCCCGGACCGCCAAAGCGCCGAGGACATCGCCGAGGCCGTGCGGCACCGGGCCGAAGAGCACCCCGATGCCGAGTGCCGCACGGCGGGGCGGTTCCCGCCGGACGGCACAGACGGCTCGGACCACTGCCGGGAACCGGCCGACCCGCGTGGTTCCGACTCCGGGGGCATGACACGGAACTCAGCCGCGCACAGTGCCCGAGGCATTGCCGTCTTCGGCGTGTACGCGCTCCACGACATCACCGGTCGCGATCTCGGCGGCGAGGTGGCCTGCGGCGGAACCCGCATCGTGGCCGACGCCGGCTCTTCATCAGCCGAGTGTGGTGAGCGGCCCTGCTCCGGCCGCGTTCAGGCGCTCCACCCGGGCGGGAGGAGCGGGCCCGCTGCCCGTCCTGGACCGGGCAGCTCCGGAGGGCCGGGCGCGCACGCCGTTACTCCCGCTTTCTCGTGGCCACGGGAGATGTTTAGCTTGGTGTATGTCCAGCCGGTACACCGTCCCGCTGCGATCCGGGGCGGAAGGCCCACCAGCGGACCTGGTGGGTGGCAAGTGCGCCGGTCTGCTGGAGCTCGCCCGCGCCGGACAGCCGGTGCCGCGGGCGTTCGCGGTGACGGTGGACGCCTTTCGGACCCTGTTCGCCGATCCGGCACTGCGCGCGGCGGTCGGCGCGGTCCTCTCCGAGCTGGATCCCGTTGATCTCGCAGTGGCCGAGACCGTCAGCTCCGAGATCCGCCGCCTGGTGTCCGGCCACCCGGTGCCGGCGGAGCTGGAGGAGGACATCTCCGCCGGATACCGCGCGTTGTGCGCGGAGCTCGGGCAGCCGGACGTGCCGGTGGCCGTGCGCTCCAGCGCCACTTCGGAGGACCTGACGCAGGCCAGCTTCGCCGGGCAGTACGACACCTGCCTGTGGATCCGGGGCGTCGAGGCCGTCCTGGACGCCGTACGGCACTGCTGGTCGAGTCTGTGGACCGCCCGTGCCCTCGTCTACCGGGCCGCCCACGGTGTGCCCGACGAAGGGCTGGGCATGGCCGTATGCGTGCAGGAGATGGTGGACGCGCGCACGGCGGGCGTCGCCATGACACTGAATCCGGTCAACGGAGACCGCTCGAAGGTCGTCGTCGAGGCCGGCTGGGGCCTGGGTGAGCCGGTGCTCTCCGGCGAGGTGACCCCGGACCACTACCTCGTGGACAAGGTGCTGCTCGTCCCGGTACGGACCGTGGTGGGCTCCAAGTTCCACGAGTTGGTGCCCGCCCCGGACGGCCAGGGGCTGCTTCGCCGCCCCGTGGACGACGAGCGCCGCGCCGCCCCCTGCCTCACGGCGGCCGAAGTCGTGGAGATAGCCCGTCTCGCCAAGCAGAGCGAGCGATGCGGTGGGGCTCCCCAGGAGATCGAGTGGGCGCTCGCCCGCGACCTCCCCGCGCCGAGCGGACTCCGGTTGCTCCAGAGCCGCGCCGAGACCGTGTGGAGCCGAAGGCGGGGAACGGCCGCCGAGGTCACCGCGGAATCGGGCGCCGCCGGGATAGCCAGGGCCCTGACAGGCTTGTGAGCCGCGACGAGGAACGGACCGCACCATGGCGACCGACACCCGAACCGCGTTCCCCAGCCCCTACGAGCTGCCGGACCCACCGGGCGCCGAGGGATGGCGACACCTGTACCCGTACCACCTGCTGTTCCAGGAGGACCGGCGTGAGGCGGACGAGTCCGCGTTCTGGTTCTGCGACAGTCAGCACTGGCCCAGCGTCATCAAGCCGTTCGAGACGATCGGCGCGGAGTTCGCGGTGAAATGCCTCGGCGAGTACAACACCAGGTACTTCCTGGTACCGACCTCGTACGGGTTGGAACGACGCATCCACCAGGGCTACTGCTACCTGAGCCCGGTTCCCGCGCCCGCCGACCGTGTCGCGGAGCGCGTACCGGAGTTCGAAAGGCGAGCCGGGCACTACTTCGGTCACTGGGAACAGCTGCTGGCCCACTGGAAGCGCAAGGTCCTGGAGACGGTACGTGAACTGGAGGCGATCAGGTTCGCCCCCTTGCCCGAGACCCAGCCCGCCGAGGAGGTCGAGGCCGGAGCCGGGACCGGCGCCAGTGACGCACTGCTGACCCGATACGACCGGCTCATCGCGCTCTGCCACCGCGGCTGGCAGCACCACTTCGAGTTCCTCAACCTCGGCTACGCCGCCTACCTGGACTTCTTCCTGGCGTGCAGGCGTTGGTTCCCCGACATCCCGGACCTCGGGGTCGCCAGAGTGGTCCAGGGCGTGGAGATGGAACTGTTCCGTCCCGACGAGGAGCTGAAGCGGCTGGCCAAGCTCGCTGTCGAACTGAATGTCGAGAACAGGCTGATGCCTGCGGACCCCGGCGCGCACACACTCAGGGCCCTGGCCGTCTCCGGCCGGCCGGGCAGGGAGTGGCTCGACGCCTGGGACGCCGCACGCGACCCGTGGTTCAACTTCACTTCGGGCAACGGCTTCTACGCGAGTGACGTCTACTGGCGGGACGACCCCTCGCTGCCCCTGGGGTACATCCGCGACTACGTTCTGAGGCTGCTCCGAGGCGAGACGATCGACCGGGACCTCCCGGGGCTGGTCGCCGACCGCGAGCGGATCACCGGCGAGTACAGGGAACTCCTCGATCCCGCGCAGCGGCCGGTCTTCGACGCGAAACTGAGCGTCGCACGACAGGCGTACCCGTACGTGGAGAATCACAACTTCTACATCGAGCACTGGACCATGGGCGTGTTCTGGCGCAAAGCGAGGGAACTGTCCCGGCTGCTGCGGAGCGCCGGATTCTGGCCCGCCGACGGGGACATGTTCCACCTCACCCGTGACGAGGTCCGGGAGGCGCTGTTCGACCACGTCAACGGCTGGGCCTCGGGCAGCCGGCCCGTGGGCTGCGACTACTGGCCACCGGAGATCGCGCGGCGCCGTCGGATCATGGCCGCCCTCGCCCGACGGCGACCCCAGCCCGCGCTCGGCGTCCCCCCGCCGTCGGTCACCGAGCCGTTCACCATCATGCTGTGGGGGATCGACGAGGAGCGGATCCGCTCCTGGCTGGGCGGGGGCTCGGCCACCGGCGGGCTGACCGGCGTACCGGCCTCACCCGGCACTGCCGAGGGACCGGCCCGCGTGGTCCGCGGTCCGCGTGATCTGTCCCTCGTCCAGGAGGGCGAGATCATCGTCGCGTCGGTCACCGCACCCAGCTGGGCCCCGGTGTTCGGCAAGGTGCGGGCGGCGGTCACCGACATCGGAGGGGTGATGTCCCACGCCGCCATCGTGTGCCGTGAGTACACGGTGCCGGCCGTCACCGGCACCGGAGACGCGTCCACCCTCATCCCGACCGGCCGACGGATCCGTGTCGACGGAACCACCGGCACGGTCACCGTCCTGGACTGACAGTGGGGATGTGTGGCGGCTTCTCCGCCGACACGTGTCCGTCGGCCCATCCGTGCGCCAGGAGGTCGTCATGCCCCACGATCCCGTGGCCGACCGGCCGCCCCCACCTGCCGGGCTCCCCGCGGAGCACTGGCCGCGGCGCACGGCCCGCCTCACCGGCACCTTCGAGAAGGTCTGGGAACAGGCCCTGCCCCATCTCGACGTACGCAGCAACGACGTGCATTCCCTGTACACCTTCGGCCTGGCCTCGGCCCTGCTCGACGAGGTACCCCAGGCCCGGCCCGACGTCGTCCTGCCGGCAGCCCTGCTGCACGACACCGGCTGGAAGGCGGTGTCCCCGGACCAGATCCTCGCGGCGGTCGCCGACCCGGTGTCGAACCGGGAGACGGTGCGTGCCCACGAGAGGGAAGGGGCGCGCATCGCCGTCCGCATCCTGCGCGACCTCGGCTACCCGCCGGAACTGACCGCCGACGTCGCGGCCATCGTCGACGGCCATGACACCCGGGACCACTCACTCGGCCCGGACGACGCGGTGGTCAGGGACGCCGACAAACTGTGGCGGCTCACTCCGCACGGACTCCGGACGATCGCCTCGTGGTTCGGGCTCGACGCGACGCAGGCCCTGCGCCTGGTCTCGGAGCGCGTCGACGGTCAGCTGCTCACCTCGGCGGCACGTGCCATGGCCGGCGCGCTCGGCGCCGTGGCCACGATCGACGTCAGCCCTCAGCGGCTGACCCTGGACCGGCGTGGGTCCGGTTGATTGTGCGGCGAATCAGGACGACGCTTGGAGCCATGGCGACCTTCGGCCCGTCCGTGAACGAGGGCGATCCCGCCGGCCCGGCGGACCGGCCGACCGGGCTGGTCGTGATCGATGCGCAGGGCGTTGTGCTGGCCTGGAGCCGGAGCGCGGAGCACCTCGTGGGGTACACATCCGCCCAGGCCGCCGGCCGGTCACTGAAGGAACTGGTGGACCTGCCGCCCCCGGCCGCCGCCGGGTCGGGCGCCGTCGAGGAGAGCCACCGGGTACTCCCGGTCCGGTGCCGGGACGGCCGGCTGCTGACCCTGCCGGTGTCCGGCTATCCCCTGCTTTCCGATCACGCCCCGCAGGGCTGGGTGCTGCTGCTCGGGCCGCCTCCCGGTCCTCTCGGGGGCGAAGAACGAGAGGCGCTCGTGGAGTGGCTCCTGAACCGCTCCGGTACGGCCCTCACGGTGTACGACGCCGACCTGCGCTGTGTCTGCCAGAGTGCCGCGATGCGAGGGATCACTGGTGTGCCGGACGACCTGCGCCGGGGGCGAACCCTCGGCGAAGTCGTCCAGGGCGCGAGCGTCGCCGGGTGGGAACAGCGCATGCGCCGTGTCCTGGAGACCGGCGAGGAAGAGATCTGCTTCGACTTCCGCGCCACACCACCCACCGTGTCGCGCACACACGTGTACACCGTGACCACCGCTCCGCTCCGGGACGCCCTGGGGCGGACACTCGGGGTGTGCACCACGGTCGGCGATGTCACGGAGGAACGGCTGGCCCGGGAGCGCCTATCGCTGCTCAACGAGGCAGGCGCCCGCATCGGCAGCACACTGGATCTGGTCCGCACCGCCCAGGAGCTGACGGAGGTGGCCGTCCCGGGGTTCGCCGACTTCGCCCGGGTGGACCTGCTGGAGGGGCTGCTCAGAGGGGACGAACCCGCTCCCGGCCCCATTCCCGGCGCGGTGCGGCTGCGGCGGATCGCCGAGAGAGTGTGGTTCGAAGGCGCCTTCGAGGAGGTCGCCGTCGCCGGCGACGCCGATGTCTACCTGGCCAGCTCCCCGGCGGCACTGTGCCTGGCCTCCGGCCGATCGGCGCTGTACCGGACCTCGGATCCGGCGGTCAGCGCCTGGATCGCGGCGAGCCCGGCCCGCCAGGCCAAGGTCAGCAGGTACGGCACCCATTCCTGGATCCTCGTACCGGTCAGAGCACGCGGCACGACCCTTGGCGTGGTGATGTGCACCCGCACCCGGGACACTCCGGACCCCTTCGAGCCGGAGGATCTGGCGCTGGCCGAGGAACTGGTGTCCCGAGCCGCCGTGTGCCTGGACAACGCCAGGCGCTTCACCCGTGAGCGCACCGCCGCGCTGGCGCTGCAACGCAGCCTGCTGCCGCAGGGGCTGCTCCAGCCGTCCGCCGCCGTGGTCGCCTCCCGCTACCTCCCGGCCAGCCATCGCACGGGCGTGGGCGGTGACTGGTTCGACGTGATCGAGCTCTCCGGGGCCCGAGTGGGCCTGGTGGTCGGCGACGTGGTCGGCCATGGCATCCACGCCGCCGCGGCCATGGGCCGGCTGCGCACGGCCGTGCGCGCCCTCGCCGATGTCGACCCCACTCCGGAGGAACTGCTCACGCGCCTGGACGACCTGGTCATCCGGCTGTCGGCGGAATCCGCCGGCTCGGTCTCTGCCGACCTGGCCCATGACAGTGACGCCGACGCCGGAGCGGGGATCGAAGCCACCTGTCTCTACGCCGTCTACGACCCGGTGTCAGGGCACTGTTCCATGGCCAGGGCCGGCCATCCGGCGCCCGTCCTCGTCGGTTCCGACGGTGCCGTGTCCTTCGTGGACCTCCCTGCCGGGCCGCCGCTCGGCCTCGGGGGCCTGCCGTTCGAGTCGGCGGATCTGGACTTGCCAGAGCAGAGTGTGCTCGCCCTCTACACCGACGGCCTGGTGGAATCGCGACAACGCGACATCGGCCAGGGCCTGGACACCCTGTGCCGGACGTTGAGGGCCCCCGCCGACTCACTGGAGGAGCTGTGCGACCGTGTGGTGGAGACGCTGCTCCCCGTGCGCCCCTCCGACGATGCCGCCCTGCTTCTGGTGCGTCCCCGTCCCCTGGGTCCCGAACAGGTCGCCGTGTGGAACATCTCCCCGGATCCCGCCGCCGTGGCCCGAGCACGAGCAGAGACCCTCCGCAAGCTCGGCTCATGGGGTCTTGAAGAGGCCTCTTTCGTCACCGAGCTTGTGGTGAGCGAACTGGTCACGAATGCCATCCGCTACGCAGACACGCCCATCGAGCTCCGGCTGATCACCCCGCAGTCCTCCGCCACTCCAGGAAGCGCCTCCCCCCGGGTGCTGATCTGCGAAGTGTCGGACAGCAGCAGCACCGCTCCCCACCTGAGGCGGGCGCGGGCCTTCGACGAAGGAGGCCGCGGTCTCCTGCTGGTCGCCCATCTGACCGACCGCTGGGGCACCCGCCAGACCACGACCGGGAAGACCATCTGGTGCGAGCAGGTGCTCCCGGCCGCCACGCTCTCCTCGCACTGACAGGACAGCGAGGGCACGTCACCCCTCGGCGGTGCCGATGACGGGCATGCTCGACCCGGCGCCGGCGGCTGAGGTCGTTGCCGCCAGTCGTGGGTGATGACTGGGGGACTTCTTCGTGGTCGCGGTCGACACCGGCCTGGACGCCCCGCCGCAGGCGTCCCTGGCCGTCCACCGGTCCGCACGGGTGTCCGGGATTCGCGCCTACAGGGTGCACTTGCCGGGCGCAGTCGTCCGGACTTCCTTGACCTGTCGAAGCGACACCGGTCCCGACGGATGGACCAGGAGCGGCCGATGTCGTCACCCACCGGGGGCGAGCCGCGGCTGCGGCGGGAGCCCTCACCTGTCCGCACTGCACCGCCGTCGTGTTGCGCCGGCGGCGCGCGGTCTCGGTGTTCAAAGAACAGGCGGGCCCTGGCACGAAGAACACTTCCTCGTGCCAGGGCCCTTGACTCCGGCGCCGGGGATCCAGGCGGGGCGGGTCGGGAAGGCCCCCGGGCCGGAGTCGTCAGGAGGAGAGCACCGTGATCGGCGTGTCCAGGCGCAGATCCACGCAGCTTCGGCCGGTACGCAGCCAGTGCTCACCGGTCACTGTGCGCCAGGTTCCTGTAGCGGTGTCCCAGGCTTCCACGGCGCGGCGCGGCACGGTGATCTCGACGGAGGCGGACTGCCCCGGCTCGGCCTGGGCGGTGGCGAATCCGGTCAGGCGCCGCAACGGGGTCGGGGACGACGTGGATGCTTCGGCCTCCATCGACTCGATGTAGGTCTGCACGACCTCCCGGCCTGTGCGGGAACCCACGTTGCGGACCCGGACACGGAGTGTGCCGAGGACATCGGACCCGGGAGTGCCTGGGGTGAACTCGGCCTTCTCGTAAGCCCATTCGGTGTATCCGAGGCCGTGTCCGAACCAGTAGGCAGGCTCTGTTCGCCCACGCTGCCAGGCGGCATAGCCGATGAGGAGTTGCTCCTCGTAGCGCAGCACTCCGCCGGTCGGCCGAACATCCAGTACCGGGCAGTCCTCCGCCTCCGCGGGCCATGTGGTGGGCAGTCGGCCGCCGGGCTCGGCCTCGCCGAGGAGTACGTCGGCGAGCGCGTGACCGGCTTCCTGGCCGGGAAACCAGGTGAGCAGGATCGCGGACACGTCGTCACGCCACGGCATCTCCACCGGGGAACCGGTGTTCACCACCACGACCGTCCGGGGGTTGACGGCGGCCACGCGGGCAACCAGTTCGTCCTGGCGCCCGGGCAGCTTCAGATCCGTACGGTCGAACCCCTCGCTCTCGACCTCCTCGGTGGTTGCCACGACGACCACAGCGACGTCCGCGCGGGCCGCGGCTTCCACGGCCTCCCTGAGCAGTTCCTCGTCCGGCCGTGTCGGCGGCCGGTGTCCCAGACCGAAGGACAGCGCCGGAATTCCCTCTCCCACGTCACGGCCGGTCGGGACGTGGTCCAGCGTCACATCGACCGTTCTGCCCGCCTCCAGGTGCACGGTGAGGCGCTCTTCCGACGGCGACATGACGGCCAGGAAGGGATCGTCGCTTTCCGGCGCGAGGTGGGCGTCGTAGAGCACGCGTCCGCCGAGGGTGAACCGCAGACGGCCGTGACCGCTGACGGCGAAGGTGTGTTCACCGGTGCGGTCAGGGGTGAACGTTCCGCTGATCCGTGCGGAGCGGAGCCGGTCGGAGTTGACGCCGGTGGGCATGCTCCCGAACATCTGGACCTTGCCGTCCGGCTGCGGGAGGTCGGCCAGGACGGTGCCCTCGCCGTCGTGGAACTGCGCGCGCAGGGTGAAGCCGTGGAGAGCGGGGGCGAGGTGGGCGCGCGGGTCGGCGCCTTGGGCGTGGACGATCTCCACCTCACGGGGCAGGGCGGCGCGCAGTCCCGCGAGCGGGGTCACGACATGGGGCGGGAACACGGTGGCGGTGCCGCCGCCCATCACCCGGGCGTCCTTCGCCGCGTCACCTATGATCGCGATCCTGCGCAGCCCGTCCGGCTGCCGCAGGGGAAGCACCGCATCGTCGTTCTTGAGCAGGACGAAGGACCGCCGGGCGATCTCGCGAGCCAGGTCGCCTCCGTGTGTGGCAGGGCTGCCCTTGCCCTGCCTGCGGGAAACCTCCGCACCATCGAGCGCGCCCACCCGCAGGGCGAGTCGCAGCACGCGCCGCACCGCCTCGTCGACGGCCTCCTCCGGGACCCTGCCGTCGCGGACGGCAGTGGCCAGAGCCTGCCCGTACACCGTCTTGGGGCCGGGCATGGCCACGTCCAGTCCGGCGGTGATCGCACGCGCCGTGTCCCGTGCCGCACCCCAGTCGGACAATGTGATCCCGTCGAACCCCCACTCGCCGCGCAGCACCTCGCGCTGAAGTTGGTGGTTCTCCGTCATGCTCGAACCGTTCACACCGTTGTACGAGGACATCACCGCCCACACGCCGCCTTGCGTGACCACATGCTCGAACGGGGCCAGGTACAGCTCCCGCAGCGTGCGCTCATCGACTTGGACGTCGAGGGAGAACCGCTCCGTCTCGCTGTCGTTGGCGACGAAGTGCTTCACGGCCACCGCTACTCCTCCGCCCTGGACGCCGCGTACGTAACCCGTCGCCATCCGGCCGGTCAGCACCGGATCCTCCGAGAGGCATTCGAAGTGCCGTCCGCCCAGCGGAGTGCGGTGCAGATTGATCGTCGGCGCCAGCAGCATGTGCACCCCCTTGCGGCGGGCCTCGGCGGCGAGAAGCTGTCCGGCACGGTGAGCCAGCCCCGGATCCCATGTCGCGGCCAGCGCGGTGGGGCTGGGCAGCGCCACTGAGGGGTCCTCCGGAGACCAGCGGGTGCCGCGGACCCCGACGGGACCGTCGGACATCACCAGCGACCGCAGGCCGATGGCGGGGACGGCGGGGAGCGACCACATGTCCTGGCCGGCCAGCAGCCCGGCCTTGGTGTCCAGGTCGAGCCGGGCGAGCGCGGCCTCGACGACATCGGGCGCCGGTGAAGAGGGCATGTGAGGAATTCCTTTCGGACAGGACGGGGGAGCCCGCGGGGCTGCCGCACAGGCCCGGGAACAGTGGGGAGAGGGCCCGGACACAGGTCACGACAGGGTCGGGACAGCGCAGGCGAACAGGGGGGAATGAAGCGGCGGGCCGCGGGTCAGGACGCGGCCCGCCGCTGGTTCAGCGCACGCCGCGGATCGGCAGCATGGCCAGGGACCCGAGCACGGCGACCGCCCCGGCCACCAGGAAAAGCCCGGTGAAGCCACCCAGCACCGAGACCGCGAGCGAGCCGATGAGAGGTGACACGATCTGCGGACCGGCCTGCGCCATGTTCAGTACGCCGAGGTCACGCGCCGCGTCGGAGGCGGAGGGCAGTACCAGGGTCACGATGGCGAGGTCGACCGCCATGAAGCAGCCGAAGCCGAGCCCGTTCAGCGCGGCGAAGACGAGCATCGCGCTCCAGCTGTCGCTGAAGACCGGAAGCAGTGCGGCCACCGCCGAGACGATCGCCGCTCCCGCCACGAAAGGCCTGCGTCGTCCCGTACGGTCGGACAGAACCCCACCGAGCCCTGTGGAGACGGCCATGGCCACGGCACCCACCGGGCTGAGCACGGCCACCGCCTCCACGGGGGAGAGGCCCTCAGGCAGCACGGTGTGATCCTGCACTATGTACAGCTGGAACCCCGCGACGGAGAAGTAGCCCAGAGTGATCAGCGCCCGGCCCGTGAAGGCCCAGCGGAAGTCCCGGCCGCGCAGGGCCGACACCAGCGAGGTCAGCTGCCCGCGCAGCCCGGCGGACCGCGCGCCCGGGATCCGCCGTTCCCTGGCGAGGGAGGTCAGCAGGAGCGCGGCGAACGCGACCAGTCCGCCGAGCAGGAGGTATCCGGTGCGCAGGGACACCGGCGCAGCCCGGGCCGCGAGCCACGGCCCCAGGAAGGCACCCAGGGGGATGCCGAGGCTCACGAATCCCGAGGCGGTGCCGCGTAGCGACTCGGGTATCCGGTCGGGAACGACCGAACCGATCGCGACTTGGTACGCGTTCAGCGCCGCGCTCACCGCGCACCAGCCGACGGTCAGCAGCAGGACCGTACGCAGGTCGGCCAGTACCGCGAGCAGCCCGAACCCGGCCAGGGCACCGCCCAGGATCCAGGGGGTGCGGCGCTCGCCGCGATCGGACAGCGCACCGACGATCGGCTGGACCAGGGTGGCGACCAGCGCCGCGACGCCGGTGACGGTACCGAGGGCGGCCACCTTGCCGCTCGGCGAGATCTGCGCCGCCTGCACGGCCAGCAGGACCCCTGCCCCCATGTAGACGGCGATGACCGCGGTGTTGCCGATCAGGAGCAGTGCGATGAGGGCGCGGTGGCTCGTGGGGGCGTCGGGAGTCCGCGCCGTCGAGACCCTTGTCTCCGAGGCCTTGTCGACATCCTGTGCGGTCATGCCAAGTCCCTGAGGTTGGTGCGAGAAAAGAATAGTCGGATCGCTCAACTTACGCGCGTCAGTGACTCGCGTAAGCGGACCATAGTCATAAGATGTCGACCGGCACAACCATTCAGGACCCAACAGTTTCCGGGGGAGGACGTCGTGGCGAACTCTGCCCGCCGCCGCGTGACCAGCAGCGACGTCGCTCGTGAGGCCGGCGTCTCGCGTGCCACGGTGAGCTACGTCCTCAACGCCGACCCCCGCCAGTCCATCCCGGAACACACGCGCCGCCGGGTCCTGGAGGCGGCGGCCCGTCTGAACTATCTGCCCTCGCCCGCGGCGCGCGAGCTGGCGCGGGGCAGCAGCGACCTCGTCCTGTGCCTGCTGCCCGACTGGCCCATCGGTTTCTCCGTCGGCCGGCTTCTGGAGCACCTGTCCCGAGCTGTGGCGGAGCACGGTCTGACCCTCGTGACCCACCTGGCGTCGGTGAAGGACGGGCTGGTGCAGGACATCTGGCGCAAGGTGGCGCCGATCGGCGTGGTCGTCATGGGTGGCCTCAGCGACGCCGACCGGACCGCGATCCAGGCGGCCGGGATCCAGGCCGTGCACATCCTCGACGAGCCGGGTACCGCCGAGCACAACGAGATGCGGTTGTCCCAGATGGAGATCAGCCGAGTGCAGGTCGCCCATCTCGCGGGCGCCGGGCACCGCAGGCTCGGGTTCGCCGGCACGGACGACGAGCGCCTGGCCGGATTCGCGCAGCTGCGCCTCGACGGGGTCCGGGGAGCCTGCGAGGATCTCGGCCTGCCCGAACCCGTGGTCCACCCGGTGCCTCTGGACCCCGAGCGGGCGGCGGCCGCGGTCGAGGCGTGGCGGAGTCGGGGTGACGGTGAGCCCGTGACAGCCGTGTGCGCCTACAACGACGAGACGGCCCTGGCGATCCTTGCGGGCCTGCGCCGCCTGGGCCTGACGGCGCCCGGTGATCTCGCTGTCATCGGCGTCGACGACATTCCCTCAGCCGGTCTGGCCGATCCGCCGCTGAGCACGGTCGAGCTTGATCTCGAGGCGCAGGCGCGTTTCCTGGCCGACGAGGTGGTCCGCGCGGCGGGCGGCATGCCGCGTTTCCCTGACGTGTCACCGATTTCCGTCCGGCTCATCGTGCGCGATTCCGCCTGACGTCTGCGGCGGCCGTCCCGCTGCCGACCGCTCGCTGCCCTGTAGCGGAACGGTCTGCCGGGCCGGGTCGCTCGTGGGTGCCGCTGCCGGAACCCCCGTGTTCCTGCCGTGTGCGCGTCCGGGTATGCCCGCAGGGCCGCGCTGACCGGCGGGGAAGTCGCAAGCGGTCCACGCCGTCTGCCGGGCAGAGTCCCGGTGAGTGCCGGTGCGCGTGGTCTCGCCGGTGCCGCATCGCGGCTGTGCGGACGACTTTGTGTCCGGACACAGTCAGGGTCCTCCTCGGCGGTACGAAGTCTTCCCGCCCAGGTCGTCCCGGTCCGGCGGCAGACCTCCCGGCCTCCTCGTGAAATTTGTCGGCAATGACCTGTTGCCTTTTCGGACACGTTCGCTCTACCTTCACTTACGCGCGCAACTGACGCGCGTAAGTTTCCTCTTCCGTGCTCCCGACATCTGAGAAACCGGAGCAGATCATGAGAAGAACCCTCATTGCCGCAGGCGCCGTCGCATTGGTGGCCGGTGTGTCCGCCTGTTCCGGTGGCTCGCCCAGCAGTGGCACGGCGGGCTCCAAGACGCTGACGCTCGCACCGATCGTCCCGCCCCAGCCCTGGGACCTGAAGGACGCCGGCCTGGGCAACAACGCCCAGTACTACCAGCCCGTGTACGACTCGTTGCTGCGTCTGGACACCAAGGCCGAGCCTGTCGCCAATGTGGCCACCTCGTGGAAGTACGCCGCGGGCAACACCGAGCTGACTCTGAAGATCCGGTCCGGCCTGAAGTTCACCGACGGCTCGGCCCTGGACGCGGCGGCCGTCAAGGCGAACCTGGAGCACACCCGCACCGGCACCAACGAGGCGGCGGGCCAGCTCAAGGCCGTCGAAAGCGTCACGGCAAGTGGTTCCGACAGCGTGACGCTGAAGTTGTCCGCGCCCGACCCGTCGCTCCTGCCCAACCTCGGCTCGGTGGCCGGCATGCTGGCCAGCCCCAAGGCCATCGACAGCGGCGCCCTCAAGGACGCCCCGGTCGGATCGGGGCCCTACAAGCTGGACAAGGCCGCCACCACCAACGGCAGCGTCTACACGTTCGTCCGGAACAAGGACTACTGGAACAGCAAGGCGTTCCCCTTCGACAAGGTGGTCCTCAAGCCCCTGAACGACCCCACGGCCGTCCTCAACGCCCTGCGCTCCGGCCAGATCAACGGCGCGCTGCTGACCACCCCCAAGAACATCCCGGTCGCCCGCGGCGGTGGACTGGACGTCACCACGTACGCCTCCGGTGACATCGCCGGCGTCTATATATGGGATCGCGGTGGCAAGCTCACCCCTGCCCTCGGGAAGGTCAAGGTCCGTCAGGCCATCAACTACGCCCTCGACAGGTCCTCCCTGGTCAAGAGCGTGTATCAGGGGGCGGGCAAGGCGACGACGCAGTTCTTCAATTCCTCGGGTGCCGCCTATGACGCGTCCCTCGACGCGAAGTACCCGCACGACCCCGCGAAGGCCAAGGCCCTGTTGAAGGAGGCCGGCTATCCCGAGGGCTTCACGGTCAAGGTCCTCGATTTGAGCGGGCCGTTTCCCGAGGCGCAGGCTGCCATGGTCGAGCAGCTCGCCGAGGTGGGCATCAAGGTCAAGCTGGTCACCGTCCCCTCCGACCAGACCATCAAGCAACTGCTCGCCGGCAAGTTCTCCATGTCGTACTTCCCGCTGGCCTCCTTCCGTCCCTGGGACACCACCCAGATCGAGGTCGCGAAGGACGCCACGTGGAACATCTTCAAGTACGAGGACCCGAAGGTGACCAAGCTGATGGACACCGCGCAGCACGCCACCGGCGCGAAGCAGGAACGGGCCTTCAAGGAACTCAACACCTACCTGGTCGACCAGGCATGGAACGCGCCGTGGGCAGCCGTGCAGGCGGCCTACGCCACCACCAAGACGGTCGAGGTCGTCCCGCAGCCCTTCACTCCCGTGCCGCCGCTGTACAACTTCAGCCCGGCCGCCTGAGGACACGAGGCCGGCAACGTGAAAGATCACAAGAGGCGGTCATGATCTCGTTTCTGACGCGGCGCCTGCTGTCCGGAGTGGTCCTGGTGGCGGTGATCTCCGCTCTCACCTTCGTGCTCATGAGCATGACCGGGACGGACACCGCCAGGAACCTGGCGGGTGCCACCGCGACCGCTCAGCAGGTCGCCCAGAAGAAGACCGAGCTGGGCCTGGACCGGCCGGTGGCGGCGCAGTACACGGACTGGCTCGGATCCGCCCTGCGCGGCGATCTGGGCCGGTCCTGGGCCGGCGGCGACAGTGTCGCCGCCTCCCTGAGCGACAAGCTGCCGGTGACCCTGTCCATCGTCATCGGTGGACTGCTGCTGTCGGCGATCCTCAGCGTGCTGCTGGGAGTCGGCGCTGCGGTCCGCGGGGGCCTCCTGGACCGTGCCGTCCAGCTGCTCGCCGTCATCGGTTTCGCAGTACCCAGCTTCCTGATGGCGCTCGTACTGGCCCTTTTCGTCGGTGTCCGATGGAGAATGCTGCCGGCCACCGGCTACACCGCCTTCTCGGAGTCCCCGTCCCTGTGGCTGCAGTCGATCATCCTGCCCTCCGTCTCGCTGGCCGTGGGCGCCATCGCGGCCACGGCGCAGCAGATCCGCAGCGCCATGGCCGACGTACTGCGCCTGGACTACGTACGGACCCTGCGCAGCCGGGGGCTGAGTTCGCGCAGCCTGCTGCTGCGGCACGCACTGCGCAACGCCGCGCCGTCAGCGCTGACCGTGCTCACCCTGCAGTTCATCGGCCTCGTCGGGGGCGCGGTGGTGGTCGAGAAGGTCTTCGGCCTCGCGGGCATCGGCTCCCTGGCCAACACCGCGGCCTCCAACGGGGACACCCCGCTGCTCATGGGCGTCGTGGTGGTGATGGTGGCTCTGGTCGTCGTCGTCAACCTGCTGCTCGACGTGGCCCAGGGCTGGCTCAACCCGAAGGTGCGTGTCGCATGACCCTGCTCCCGGAACCCGGAACCCTCGGCGGGGAGCCGGTGATCGCTGCTCCCGCCTCGCGGCAACGGCTGCTGCGCCGGCTCCTGAAGGACCCGGTCGCGGCCGTCAGCCTGGCGATCCTCGGCCTGGTGGTCCTGGCCTCCGCCGCCGCGCCCCTGCTCACCGCCCACGATCCGGCCGGCTCCAACGTGGCGCACGCGCTGGCCCCTGCCGGCGGCGCCCATCCGCTCGGCACGGACGGTGTCGGCCGCGACGTACTGGCCCGCCTGCTGTACGGCGGCCGCACGAGCCTGCTGGGAACAGCCCTGGCGACCGCGGTCGCGGTGCTCCTGGGCGTTCCCCTGGGGCTGGTGGCCGGCTACTTCCGCGGCTGGTTCGACGGAGTCGCGAGCTGGTCCGCCAACCTGGTCATGTCGGTCCCGGCCATCATCCTGCTGCTGGTGGTCCTCGGCTCGGTCGGCCAGAACACCTACGTAGCGATGGCCGTCTTCGGTCTGCTGATGGCACCGGGTGTCTTCCGTTTGGTACGCGGACTGGTCAACGCCGTGCGCGAGGAGCTGTACGTCGACGCCGCCCGCGTGTCGGGCCTGTCCGACGGTCGCATCATCCGCCGCCACATCCTGCGCGTCGTCCAGGCACCGGTGATCATCCAGGCCGTCCAGATTCTCGGCATCGGCATCCTCATCCAGTCGGGGCTGGAGTTCCTGGGGCTTGGTTCGTCGGGGAAGGCCAGCTGGGGGGCGATGCTCAACGACGCCTTCGGCAACATCTACACCAAGCCGGTGCTGCTGCTGTGGCCCGGCCTCGCCATCGGGCTGACGGTCGCCGCCTCCGGGCTGCTCGGCAACGCGCTGACCGACGCGCTGTTCGGCGGTGCCGCCGGACGGTCCCGAAAGCGCCGGTCCGCCAAGCCGGTGAAACGATCCGTCGGCGAGGACCGTCCCACCTCGCTGCCTCTCCCTCGATTGTCCGGCGACGAACTCCTCGTCGTCGAGGACCTCAAGGTGACCTACCCCAAGGACGACGGCGAGACGATCGTCGTCGACAGGGTCGGTCTGACCGTCCGGCGGGGCGAGGTCCTCGGCCTGGTGGGCGAGTCCGGCTCGGGCAAGAGCCAGACGGCGTTCGCCGTCCTTGGACTGCTGCCCGCCGAGGCCCGCACGACGGCCCGGCGGCTCGTCTTCGACGGCACCGAGCTCGGGACCTCCGACCGGGGCCGGACACGCCAGGCACTGCGCGGCCGCAGGATCGGATATGTACCACAGGAACCGATGTCGAACCTCGACCCCTCCTTCCGGATCGGCTCCCAGCTGGCCGAGCCGATGCGCCGGCATCTCGGACTGTCCCGGAGCGAGGCGAAAGAGAAGGCGCTGGCACTGCTGGAACGGGTGGGGATCGCCGATCCGGCGCGCGTCTACACCTCCTACCCCCACCAGATCTCCGGCGGAATGGCACAGCGGGTCCTCATCGCCGCCGCCGTGTCCTGCGACCCGGACCTGCTTGTCGCGGACGAGCCGACGACGGCGCTGGACGTGACCGTGCAGGCCGAGGTTCTGGACCTCATGAGGTCCCTCCAGCAGGAACGGCGGATGGGCATGATCCTCGTCACCCACGACTTCGGCGTGGTCGCCGACATCTGCGACCGGGTCGCGGTCATGCAGAACGGCCGGATCGTCGAAGCCGCCCCGGCGCGGGACCTGTTCGCCGCGCCCACGCATCCGTACACGCGGATGCTGCTGGACTCGACCCTGGAGGACAGCGAGCCGCGTCGTCCTCTGGGCACCACCGGAACCGAACAGGGAGCGGACGCATGAGCGCTGTACCTGCCGACCTCACGCGGCACCACGGACCGGACAAGGACCCTGCGGACGACGGACCGCTGCTGAGCGTGGACGGCCTCGTGGTCGAATATCCAGGGAAACGGCGCAAGGTGCCGTTCCGCGCCCTCAAAGGCGTCAGCCTCACCATCGGAGCCGGTGAGACCCTGGGGCTGGTGGGCGAGTCCGGCTCGGGCAAGACCACGCTCGGCCGGGCCATTCTCGGCCTCGCCCCGGTCACGCACGGCACGATCACCTTCCGGGGCAGGGGCATCTCCCACCTGGGGAAGAGAGAGCGGCGGGCGCTCGGCGAGGACATCCAGGTCGTCTTCCAGGACCCGTACACCTCGTTGAACCCGGCCCTGACCATCGACGACATCCTGACCGAGCCACTGCTCGTCACCGGTGTGTCCGGCCGTGACGCCCGTGCCCGGGTGCGTGAACTGCTGCATCAGGTACGCCTTCCGGCCGACGCCGGGGCAAGACTGCCAAGAGAGTTCTCCGGCGGCCAGCGGCAACGCATCGCCATCGCCCGCGCGTTGTCGCGCTCACCGCGGCTCATCGTCTGCGATGAGCCGGTCAGCGCGCTCGACCTGTCCAATCAGGCGCGCGTCCTGGACCTCCTCGTCGAGATCCAGGAACGCACCTCTGTCGCGTACCTCTTCGTCACCCACGATCTGTCCGTCGTACGCCACATCAGCCACCGGGTAGCCGTCATGTACCACGGAGAGATAGTCGAGACAGGCACGGCGGCCTCGGTGACGGGCCAACCACAACACCCCTATACCCAGAAGCTGTTGCTGGCCGCCCCGGTGCCGCACCCGGCCAGGCAGGCCGAGCGGCGCGCCGCGCGCCGGGAACTCACCGCACGGGAATCGGCAAGCATGAAAGCAGGCAGCGCATGACCCCCCTCCCCAACCCCCTCATTCCCGGCTTCAACCCGGACCCGAGCATCTGCCGGGTCGGTGACGACTACTACATCGCTTGCTCCAGTTTCGAATACCTGCCGGGCATCCCGATCTACCACAGCAGGAACCTTGCCGACTGGACACCGATCGGTCATGTCGCCACGCGAGCGTCCCAGCTGGGGCTTCACGACGTCCCGACCCTCGGCGGCGCCTGGGCCCCCACGCTGCGTCACCACGATGGGCGCTTCTGGTGCGTCGTCACCGACGCCAACGGACGCGGCAGCCTGATCTTCACGGCCGAGCGGCCCGAGGGCCCCTGGTCGGACGGCACCCCGATGCAGGGCGTGAGCGGCATCGACCCGGACATCGCCTGGGACAAGGACGGCACCTGCTACCTCACGTACTCGGGGCTGGTTTTCAACGGCGACGGAACCGACATGACGCACCTCGGCATCCAGCAGGTCCGCCTCGACCCCGAGAGCGGCAAGGCCTTGGAGGAACCGCGCTCGCTGTGGTCCGGTACCGGCCTGATGTTCCCCGAGGCCCCGCATCTCTACGACATCGACGGCACCTGGTACCTGGTGATCGCTGAGGGCGGCACGGAACGGGGCCACGCTGTCAGCGTGGCACGCTCCACCCGCCCGGACGGTCCTTTCGAGGGCTGTCCCGCGAACCCCGTGCTCAGCGCCCGCAGCACCGACCGGCCCGTCCAGAACACCGGCCACGGCGACCTCGTCGAGGGGCCGGACGGATCGTGGACGATGGTGCTGCTCGGCATGCGGCCCCGAGGCATGACCCGAGCCTTCTCTCCCATGGGCCGCGAGACCTTTGCGTCGCCCCTGCGCTGGGTCGACGGATGGCCCGTCATCGAGCCGGTCGAACTGAGCCCTGCCGGCCCCACCGTGCGCATCCGAGACGACTTCGCTGCGGACCGCCTGGGGCCGGAGTGGCTGGCGGTCCGTCAGGAGCCCCGCGCCCTGGCCAACCTGACCGAACGGCCCGGCTGGCTCCGGCTCACGGCCGACGGCACAGCGGACATGGACGCCCTCCGTCCCTGCTTCCTCGGCCGCAGACAGCAACATGAACGGGCCAGTGTGACGGCCCTGCTCGACGTCCGGGAAGGGCGCGGCGGACTCAGTGTCCGCATGGACGAGTGGCACCACTACGACATCGAAGCGAATGCCAGGACCGTGTGTGCCCGCGGGAGGACCGGGACGCTCACTCAGACCTGGGAACTCCCGTTGCAGGGAGACGCCGCACGCGTCGAACTCCGCATCAGCGCCGAGCCGGCTCCGGAGCGCGGTCCGGGACGCCTCGGTCCGGACGTCGTACGGCTGTCGGTACGGGCGGGAGACGAATGGACTGATCTGGCTGTGCTGGACGGTCGCTATGTCGCGGCCGAGACCGCTGCCTCCTTCACGGGCCGCGTTATGGGCATGTACGCCGCGGAGGGGACGGTGGACGTCGACTGGCTGATCTACGAAGGACGGGACAACGGCTGAATCAGGCATGAGCCGACCGAGTTGATCCGCCACCAGGGATGGGGTGCAAGAGCAGATGCCGGCCGGGGCCCGCCGGGACTGTGGTTCGCTCGCCCTGCAGGCGCAGGCGCGACCGGCTGTCAGTGAAGCCGGCCCTCCGCGCCGCCTTCCGGCCTCGACCCGTCAGAGAGAAAGGAGCACCAGCCGGTCTGCGGCCTCACGATGAGCTGATGGCCGTCAGCCCGAGGCACCGGTGATCAGGGCGTCCGAATTCAGTAGCGTGCGTCCTGCTTCCTGGCCGTCCGAGGAACGAAAGTTCCGCTTCGCGGATACGAAGCCCAGAGCGTCGTCCTTCAGATTGCCGCGATGACATTGTCGTTCCGGAGATCCGCACGATGACTTCCTTGCGCCTGACTGCTCTCGTACCGCCGAGTCCGTAATCACGTCGTGTTGGACCTGAAAGGGCTTCTGTGAACATCTCTGTTCCGTTTCTTCCGTTCGTCCTCGCAAGCTCGAGTGGAACCGAATGGCAGGTCGACGGAGACCGTATCGAGGTCACATCCTCTCCGCAGACCGACTACTTCATCGACCCGGGCTACACCGAGGTCCCGGACGAGTACACGCGCCTGAACGCCGATACTCTGCTCGGCGAGCTCCCCGCATCGGACTTCTCCTTCGCAGCGAGGGTGAGTGTCGACTTCCAGAGCACGTTCGACGCAGGTGTCCTGCTGCTCTGGCAGGACGACCGAACGTGGGCGAAGCTGTGTTTCGAGTACTCGCCGTCCGAGGAGGGGATGGTGGTCTCGGTCGTCGCGCGGGATTTCGCCGACGACGCCAACGCCTTTGACACCCAGGCACGTTCCATCTGGCTTCGCATTGCTCGGATGGGACGTGTGATAGCCCTGCACGCCTCTCTCGACGGCAAGCGTTGGCGGATGGTGCGCGTCTTCACCTTCGGCGCCGTCGCGACGCCCATGAAGATCGGGTTCCTGGCCCAGTCGCCCAACGGCGCGGGATGCCATGTGGTCTTCGACCACATCAGTTATGCACCGGAGGCACCGAAGGAAATACGGGACGGCGCCTGATCATCTTTGTCTCCGTGTGGGTTACACCTGGTGGCCGCCCGGCTGGTGGTGAAGGCGACGCAGCCGGACGACGCCGCACGCGGCCGGTTGCGTCCCGAGTACGCCGAGAACGCGGATTCGCTCATCGCCGTCGCGCAGGTCGTGGCGGTCGCGTTCGCCACCATCGCGGCGGCGAACGACTACTGGCGCGAGGCCTGAGCGGCGGCCCGTGCCTGGCCGGGGCTCATCCCGTGGGCGGCCTTGAAGGCGTGGCTGAAGCGGGCCGGGTCGGGAAAGCCCCAGCGCCCTCCGACGGCGCCCACCGGCAGCGTGTCGAGCGCGGGACCGGTGAGGTCCCGGTGACACTGCTCCAGCCGCCGTTCACGGATCCAGCCCGAGACGGTGTGGCCTCGGTCTGCGAGCAGCTTGTACAGGTAGGGGTGACCTTGGGTGAGGCGCTGGTCCGGGGAGGGGCTGGCAAAGGGCGAGGAGTGTGTCGGCGACACCCTAGTTCGTTTTACTGAACGCTATGTTCATCGTCGGGCGTCCGTTCGTTATAGTGAACCCATGGTTCATTCAAGCCAGACAGTTCAGGGAGCTGTCCAGGTCGCCACGTACCTGGATGACACGTATCTGGATCAGGTCGAGACACAGGTGATCGCCGTGGGTGAGCGGGGCGGTGCACCGTGGGCTGCCGTCGAGCACTGCCTGTTCCATCCGCAGGGCGGCGGTCAGCCCGCCGACCGGGGCTGGCTGGACGACGTGGAGGTCGTCCCGGTCCGGGACCGGGAGTCGGGGCTGGTCGTGGCGGTGGAGCCCGACGGCGGCAAGCTGCCGCCCCTCACGGTGGGGCAGGAGGTGCGGGCGCGGATCGATGTGCAGGCCCGGGTGACGCACGCCGCGCTGCACACGGCCGGGCACCTGGTCGAGGCGGTCGGACGCCGTCAGGGCTGGGAGCTGCTCAGCAACAACCACTTCCCAGGTCAGGCCCGCATCGAGTTCCAGGCGCCACAGGAAGACGCCCGGTTGGCCGATGGGGAAGGGCGGGAGGAGGTCACCGCCGCGCTGCGGGACGCGGTGGCCGCCGCGATCGCCGACGATCTGCCGGTCTTCGCGCGGTACGAGGGTGAGGGGCGGCGCTTGGTGCACCTGGACACACTGCACTGCGTGCCGTGCGGGGGCACCCACGTGCGCAGCCTCGGCGATCTGGCCGAGGTGGTCCTGCCAACGCTGAAGGTGAAGAAGGGGTGCATCCGCGTGTCCTACAGTGCCAGCCACCGGAGCCACTGATGGCTGCGCCTGGGTCAGGTCGGCAGCCGGTGAGCAGTACCGCGGCCGCGGTCGGCGCGAAGATCCGTCTGCGCCGCCAGCAGCGCGGCATGAGCGCCGCGGAGATGGCCCGGCGAGCCGGGCTGAGCAAGGCCACTCTGTCGCAGCTGGAGGCGGGCAAGGGCAACCCGACGATCGACACCCTGGACGCGATCGCGGTCGTCCTGCGCATCCCGATCGCGGACCTGCTGGCGCGCGACGCCGACACCGGCCCCGTCTACCGGCCGGGCACGCCCGCTGAACCGGGCGAGGTCGCCCGGGAACTGCTGCGCCGCATCAGTAGCGGCAACAGCCTGGAGATCTGGCGGCTGCGCATCCCGCCCGAGACAGAGCTGACCGGCGTCCCCCACGCCACCGGCACCATCGAGCACCTGCTCATCGCAGCCGGGCACGTGACCGCCGGGCCGGTCGATGCCCCGCAGGACCTGGGCCCCGGTGACATGCTCGCCTTCGCCGGCGACGCCCCGCACTTCTACCGCACAGCCGCCGAGGCGGTGGACATCACCGTCGTCTTTGCCTCCCCCATCAGCCCCTGAGCCCAGGAACCCGCCCATGAGCACCACCACCGACATCGTCCCCTCCAATCGGGCCTTCAGCAGCGACAACATGGCGGGCGCCTCGCCCGAAATAGCGCAGGCTGTCGCTGCGGCGGCGGCCGGGCACGCCCTGCCCTACGGCAACGATCCCTTCACCGGCAGCGTCCGCCACAGGCTGAGCGAGATCTTCGAACGTGAAGTCGAGGTCTTCCCGGTCTCCACCGGAACCGCCGCGAACGGCCTGGGCCTGGCCACTCTGACCCCGCCCTGGGGCAGCGTGCTGTGCCACCCGGACAGCCACATCAACAACGACGAGTGCGGTGCGCCGGAGTTCTTCACGAACGGCGCCAAACTCGTCACGGTTCCCGGTGACGACAGCAAGATCGACCCCGACGCACTCCGCGAGGCGGTGCGCCGCAAGATCGGGGACGTGCACAGCGTGCAGCCTACGGTGGTGAGTATCAGCCAGGCCACGGAGAGCGGCAGCGTCTACACCCTCGGCGAGATCCGCCGCCTGGCCACCATCGCCAAGGACGCAGGACTGCGCGTCCACATGGACGGCGCACGCTTCGCCAACGCCCTGGACCACCTCGGCGCCACCCCGGCCGAGATGACCTGGAAGGCCGGTATCGACGTGCTGTCCTTCGGCGCCACCAAGAACGGCGCGATGACCGCCGACGCCATCGTCTCCTTCGACCCCGCACTGGCCACCGAACTCGCCTTCCGTGCCAAGCGCGCCGGACAGCTCGCCTCCAAGATGCGATTCCACGCAGCCCAGCTCGACGCCTACCTCACCGACGGCCTGTGGCTGCGCAACGCCCGCCACGCCAACGCGATGGCCACCCGGCTCGGCGACGGCCTCAAAGCCATCCCCGGCACCGAGCTCCTGGGCAGCCCGCAAGCCAACATCCTCTTCTGCCGCCTGCCCCAACAAGCAACCGAGGGACTCCTCGCCGAGGGCTACACCTTCTACCATGACCGCTGGGCGCCGGGCATCGTCCGCCTCGTCACCTCTTTCTCCCACACCCCCGAAGACGTCGACCAGTTCCTGGACGCCGCCCGCCGCCACACCGGCTGACCATCGGGCCGAACCGACAACTGTGATTGCTCTCGCGAACTTTCGTGACTGGCCGTCAACTCTTTCCAACGGCCGATCGGTGTTCGGCGGTGTTTTTCGGGTGTGACGGCGGTCCGATTGTCGCGTCGGGTGGGCGCCGGGTTCCACGGCTCCGGTGGGGCGGTGCTACTCGTAGGGATGGGAACGTGCTGGTCAGCCCGGGTCCAGAAGGGCTGCGAGTCGCTGGATCGCCTCTGTGATCACATCGGTCCAGGGCCAGTGGCGGGCGAACCCGAGGTGTCGGCGGCGGGCGGCGGCGAAGAGCAAGCGGAGCCGCAGGCGGCGGGGCTCCCGGAGCCGGGCGGCGCCGGTCAGGGCGAGCACCGGCATCCAGGCCGGCAGATCCAGGGCGATCTGGACGAGCTCCAGCCAGATCTGATTCTGCGCGTTGTCGTGCAGGGGCAGGTTGCCCAGGCCGGTTGAGCGGGCGGAGCGGATGCGGTCCTCGGCGCGGGCCCGCTGGCGGTGCCGCAGCTCCAGCTGGACGATCTTCTGACCGGTGGTGTTGGTGGCGAAGCAGGTCGAACGCAGCCCGTCGGCGTCGGTGAAGCGTAACTGGGCGCCGGGGTGCGGGCGTTCCCACGTGCAGCGGCACACCTACGCTTCGATCGTGCTGGAGGCGGGAGAATCCGTAGTGACCGTGGCGCGGTGGCTCGGTCACTCCACGCCGACGATCACCCTCGGTTACTATGCTCACTTCATGCCGGAGGCCGGAAGCAAGGGGCGAGTAACCGTTGACGGACTGCTGGGGAGGCAGGGCGATCTGCATGCCGGTCGGAACTCCCCAGATTCCCCCAGGGCTGATGGCGGGCACCTTGCACCTTTCCGTGGCTGCAAGGCGACCATGGATCGTAAGGGGAACGGCGTGGGTGGCCTGAGGAAATGCTGAGAAACGTCACTGTGACCCGCTACATCACCCCTCTGCGTGAGGGCGGTTCGCTCCCCGGGCTCGTCGAGGGCGACGACCTCGGCACCTACGTCCTGAAGTTCACCGGCGCCGGACAGGGCCGCAAGACCCTCGTCGCGGAAGTCGTCTGCGGGGAACTGGCCCGGCGGCTCGGTCTGCGCGTTCCCCGCCTCGTGACCGTCGACCTCGACCCCGTCCTCGGGCTCGGCGAGCCGGACGAGCAGGTGCAGGACCTGCTGAAGTCCAGCGGCGGAACCAACCTCGGCATGGACTTCCTGACCCGGGCGATCGGCTTCGACCCGCTCGCCTTCGAGGTGGGCCCCGAGGAGGCCGGACGGATCGTCTGGTTCGACGCGCTGATCAACAACGTCGACCGGTCCTGGCGCAACCCCAACCTGCTGATGTGGCACGGCGAGCCCTGGCTCATCGACCACGGCGCCACCATGATCTGGCACCACCACTGGCCCGGCGCCCGCGCGTCCGCAGCCAAGCCGTACGACGCCTCCGACCACGCACTCGCCCGCTTCGGCCCCGACGTCGCGACGGCCGCCGCCGCGCTCGCACCCCTGATCACCGAGGAACTCCTCGCCGAGGTGACCGCCGAGATCCCGGACGTGTGGCTGGCGGACGAGCCCGGCTTCGACACCCCGGACGCGCTGCGGCGGGCCTACGCGGAACCGCTCCTCGCCCGTGCCGCCGGCATCCACGAACGCATCGAGGGGATCAAGTGAGCGACCGCTTCCTCGCCACCGGCGCGACCGGGCAGGACGTCTACGAGTACGCGCTGCTGCGCGTCGTGCCGCGGATCGAGCGCGGCGAGTGCTTCAACGCCGGTGTCCTCGTCTACAGCCGCTCCCGGGCCGTCGTCGCCGCCCGCACCCACCTCGACGAGACCAAGCTGCTCACCCTGGACCCGGGGGCGGACGTGGCGGGCGTACGAGCCGCCCTGCGGGCCGTGGAGGGCGTCTGCGCCGGCGGCGAGGCGGCGGGCCAGGCCGCCGGTGACGACGCCGGACGGCGGTTCCGGTGGCTGGTCGCGCCGCGTTCCACGGTCGTACAGGCCGGGCTCGTGCACACGGGGCTCACCTCGGACCCGGTCGCCGAGGCCGCCCGGCTGCTCGACCTCCTGGTCCGCTGACACCCCCGGCCGGACGGCGACACGCCGCCGATCGGCCGGGCGTAAGGGATCACACCTGGTGGGGCGTTGACACGGGGTGCCAGGACTTCTAGCGTCACGTGTGCTGAAGGTACTAAGCGGTCGCTCACCGGGTGGGCGAGCCGCAGGAGCCGCATCCCAAGGGCGAGGAGAACCAGCAATGTCCACCACTGAGCAGCGTGTCGCCGTGGTCACGGGTGGCGCGCGCGGCATCGGCGCCGCGACCGCCGTACGACTGGCCGCCGAGGGCCGGGCCGTCGCGGTGATCGACCTCGACGAGGCCGCGTGCAAGGACACCGTGGAGAAGATCACGGCCGCGGGCGGCAAGGCGCTCGCGGTCGGCTGCGACGTCTCCGACGAGGCCCAGGTCGAGGCCGCCGTCACCCGTATCGCCGAGGAGCTGGGCGCCCCGACGATCCTGGTGAACAACGCGGGCGTGCTCCGCGACAACCTGCTGTTCAAGATGAGCGCCTCCGACTGGGACACGGTCATGAACGTGCACCTGCGCGGCGCCTTCCTGATGGCGAAGGCCGTCCAGAAGTACATGGTCGAGGCCAAGTTCGGGCGGATCGTCAACCTGTCCTCGTCGTCCGCGCTCGGCAACCGCGGCCAGGTCAACTACTCCGCCGCCAAAGCCGGCCTCCAGGGCTTCACCAAGACCCTCGCCATCGAGCTCGGCAAGTTCGGTGTCACCGCCAACGCCGTCGCGCCCGGCTTCATCGTCACCGACATGACCGCCGCCACCGCCGCCCGCGTCGGCATGGGCTTCGAGGACTTCCAGGCCGCGGCCGCCACCCAGATCCCGGTCCAGCGCGTCGGCCGCCCGGAGGACATCGCCGGCGCCATCGCCTACTTCACGGGCGAGGACGCCGGATTCGTCTCCGGCCAGGTGCTGTACGTCGCCGGCGGACCGCTCAACTAGAGGACCCAGAACATGACTTCGGTGGAACTCCCCGAGCTTTCGGGCAAGGTCGCCCTCATCACCGGCGCCAGCCGCGGCATCGGCTACGGCATCGCCGAGGCGCTCGTGGCACGCGGCGACCGGGTGTGCATCACGGGCCGGGGCGAGGACGCCCTCAAGGAGGCCGTCGACAAGCTCGGCGCCGACCGCGTCATCGGCGTCGCGGGCAAGGCCCACGACGAGGCCCACCAGGCCCAGGCCGTCGAGCGCACGATGGAGGCGTTCGGACGCGTCGACTTCCTGGTCAACAACGCCGGTACGAACCCGGTGTTCGGACCGATCGCCGACCTCGACCTGAACGTGGCGCGCAAGGTGTTCGAGACCAACGTCGTCTCGGCGCTCGGCTTCGCCCAGCGGACCTGGCACGCCTGGCAGAAGGACAACGGCGGCGCGATCGTCAACATCGCCTCCGTCGCCGGTGTCTCCGCCTCGCCGTTCATCGGCGCTTACGGCATCAGCAAGGCCGCCATGATCAACCTGACCCTCCAACTGGCGCACGAGTTCTCGCCGAAGGTCCGGGCCAACGCGATCGCGCCCGCCGTGGTGAAGACCAGGTTCGCCCAGGCCCTGTACGAGGGCCGGGAGGCCGAGGCTGCCTCCGCCTACCCGCTCGGCCGACTCGGCGTGCCCTCGGACATCGGCGGCGCCGCCGCGTTCCTCACCTCCGAGCAGTCCGACTGGATCACCGGCCAGACGCTCGTGGTCGACGGGGGGATCTTCCTCAACGCCGGGGTCGGCTGACCGGCGAGCGGGCCCCGTACCGCGGCGGGGCGCCGAGGGCGTTCGCGAGGGCTTCCGCCGAGTCTTCGCCATATCTCCCCGGTGCCCGCCGCGAGTCCTCACCGAGGGCTCGACCACGCCGTCACCGGGAGCCGGTCGAGGGTTCTGCCAGCCGGACGGTGGCGCCCGGCGGGGCCTGCGGTATCGTTCGGCCACTCTTGGTACGGCATTTCGAGGAGCATGCACGTGTTCAACCGGAACCGATACTTGCCGCCCCTCGCGGCGGTCGCGTCCATATCCATGGTGGCCGGATGTGGTGTGTTCTCCTCGGACGCCTCGGAGGAGAAGGCCCCCATCATCGTGGGCACCACCAGCGCGCCGAGCACGCTGGACCCCGCGGCCGCCTGGGACAGCTCCTGGGAGCTGATGCGCAACGTCTTCCAGCCGCTGCTGAACTACACCCCCGGCGGGTCCGACCCCGAGCCGGACGCCGCCGAGAGCTGCGAGTTCACCGACAACGCCAGCACGACCTACGCCTGCACGCTGCGCGAGGGCCTGCGGTTCTCCAACGGCAACAAGCTGGACGCCAAGGCCGTCAAGTACTCGTTCGACCGGATCAAGAAGATCAACGTCAACGGCGGCCCCGCCGGTCTGCTGACCACCCTGTCGCGGGTGCAGGCCAAGGGCGACCGCGAGGTGGTCTTCCACCTCAGCCAGCCGGACGCGACCTTCCCGCTCGTGCTCACGACACCCGCGATGTCCATCGTGGACCCCGCGGAGTACCCCGCGGACAAGCTCCGCGAGGACGGCGGGATCACCGGCTCCGGGCCGTACAACCTGAAGTCCTACGAAGAGGGCAAGACCGCGGAGCTGGTCGGCAACGACAACTACGAGGGCATCGCCGACCGCAAGAACTCCGCCATCACCATCCGCTACTTCCAGCAGTCGGACGAGCTGGTGAAGGCCCTCAAGGACAAGGAGATCAGCGTCGTCTACCGCGGTCTCGGGGCCAAGGACGTGGTGGACATCAAGGCCCACCGCGACGAGGAGGGCCTCCAGATCGTCGAGAACGCCACCACCGAGATCAGCTACCTGGTGTTCAACCCGAAGTACGAGTGGTCCAAGAACCCCGCCGTCCGCAAGGCGGTCGCCCAGGTCCTCGACCGGCCGGCGCTCGCCCACAACGTCTACAAGGACACCGTCGAGCCGCTGTACTCCATGATCCCGAGGGGGCTGGTCGGCCACACCACGGGCTTCTTCGACGACTACGGCAGCCCCAGCGCGTCCAAGGCCAGGAAGATCCTGGAGAACGCGGGCATCACCGAGCCCGTCCCGCTGACCCTGTGGTACACCAGCGACCGCTACGGCTCCCAGACCAAGCCCGCCTTCGAGGAGCTGAAGCGCCAGCTGGAGGAGTCGGGCCTGTTCACGGTCACGCTGAAGAGCCGCCCCTGGAAGACCTACTCCGAGGGCTACCAGAAGGGCGAGTACCCGGTCTTCGGCCGTGGCTGGAACCCCGACTTCAACGACGCCGACAACTTCATCGCCCCCTTCGTCGGCAAGCAGAACGCCCTCGGCACCCCGTACGAGTCGCCGGAGATCACCGACGAGCTGCTGCCGGAGTCCCGCGCGGAGAGCGACCGCGGAGCCGTCGGCGAGGAGTTCGAGGAGGCCCAGCAGATCCTCCTGGACGACGCCCGGCTGATCCCGCTGTGGCAGGGCAAGCTGTACGTGGCCGCGGACGAGGAGATCGCCGGCCTGGACAAGCTCATCGACCCGGCGACGATGATGACGATGTGGGAACTCTCCCGGAAGACCAGCTGGTAGGACCCGGCCACGGGCCCGACCGTCCGCCGGTCCGGCCGGTGTCCCCGGCGGGCGGACCCGATTGTCAGTGGACGCCTGTAGGTTCTGTGCTCTGACGGCGGCCGCGCCTCGCGCGGCCGTCCATGGCCGCGCGCATCGCGGTCGTGAAGTGAGCGCACACCGGAGGAAGTTGACGTGACCGACATCGCCATGCTGCCCGAGTCCTGGCGCGGGGTCCTGGGGGACGAGCTGCAGCAGCCCTACTTCAAGGAACTCACCGAGTTCGTCGAGGAGGAGCGAGCCAAGGGTCCCGTCTACCCCCCGCGCGAGGAGGTCTTCGCCGCCCTTGACGCCACGCCGTACGAGCAGGTGAAGGTGCTCGTCCTCGGCCAGGACCCCTACCACGGCGAGGGCCAGGGCCACGGCCTGTGCTTCTCGGTGCGGCCCGGTGTGAAGACCCCGCCCTCCCTGCGGAACATCTACAAGGAGATGCAGGCCGAACTGGGCACCCCGATCCCGGACAACGGCTATCTGATGCCGTGGGCCGAGCAGGGCGTGCTCCTGCTGAACGCGGTGCTCACGGTCCGCGCCGGTGAGGCGAACTCCCACAAGGGCAAGGGCTGGGAGAAGTTCACCGACGCCGTGATCCGCGCCGTCGCCGACCGGCCCGACCCGGCCGTCTTCGTGCTCTGGGGCAACTACGCGCAGAAGAAGCTCCCGCTCATCGACGAGGAGCGCCACATCGTGGTCAAGGGCGCGCACCCCTCGCCGCTGTCGGCCAAGAAGTTCTTCGGCTCCCGCCCGTTCACCCAGATCAACGACGCCGTCGCCCGGCAGGGCCACGAGCCGATCGACTGGACCATCCCGAACCTCGGCTGACACCGACGGCGCCCCGGCGGCCACCCGGCCGTTCCCGTGCGGCCGCCGGGGCGCCCCCGGCGGCCGCACGGGGCCGCCTGACCGGGATTGTCGGTGCCTGCGGCTAGGGTCCTTGGCGTCGGTGGGGACAGGCCGGGACCGGGGGCGACGAGCGTGGAGGACACGGTGGAGCGACAGGAGCAGGCGGCGCCGGACGCCACGATGACCCGCATCGGGCAGACGGTCATGCTGCACCACGGCGGGGACCGCGAGGAGGCCCGGGACCGCTTCCTGAAGCTGTGGGACGAGATCGGCGAGGACGGCGACCCGTTCCACCGCTGCACCCTGGCGCACTACATGGCGGACACCCAGGACGACCCGGTCGACGAACTGGCGTGGGACCTCAGGGCCCTGTCGGCGGCGGACGAGCTGACCGACGAGCGGGTGGCGCGGCACCACGAGGGCCTCGCGGTGCGCGGTTTCTACCCCTCGCTGCACCTGAACCTCGCCGCCGACTACGCCAAGCTCGGCCGCCCCGAGGCCGCCCGCAGCCATCTTGCCCTCGCCAGGGGCACCCTGGGCGCCCTCGCGGACGACGGCTACGGCGACGGCATCCGGGCCGCCCTCGCCCGGCTGGAGGCCCGCCTCGACGAGGAGAGCCCGTCCACCGGGGGTCAGTGGCCGGGCCCGCCCAGACAGCGGCCCTAGGGTCCTGCGGCCCGGCGCCGCGCGCCCTTCCGCCCGGCGGCTCAATGGCCGTAGACGTCCCTGCAGATGACCGCCTGAGGTGTGTCCTTGCCCCAACCGCCGTACTTGTGGCCGAGGGCGCACACGTCCCCCTTCCGCCGGGGCCCGGTCGGGACCGCCTCCGGGATCGGGGGGATCTCGACGCGCGGCCGGGACGCGGGCGGCGGGCCGGGCCGCCGTGGTGGGGCGGGCCGTTCCCGGCGGGCAGCCGGTGCCGTGGGCGTCGACGCGTCGGGCGCCGACGTGGCGGCGGGCCCGGGAGGCGGCGAGGACGCGCCCGGCGTGGGGCGCCGCGACGGGCCGATGAGTTCCAGCGCCTCCCGCGCCGGGGCCTGTACGACCTGGGTCTCGGTGGTGCCGTCGGGCCGGGGCTGCGACGACTGGGACGGAGCGGGCGGTGTCCCGGGCGGCGGCGGGCGGTGCGTGGTCACACAGCCGGTCAGAGCCGAGACGGCCACGGTGACCAGGAGCGTTGCGGTGGTGGTCGGTCGATGCACGCGCGCAACTCTGCTGGGTCCGGGCCGCTTTGGGGAGAGGGCAGGCAGAGGATGCCCCCACACGGGTGACCCCCGGGCCCACGGGCGACGCCGGTGACCCGTACGCCGGGCACGACGAGCCCCGCGCCCCCGTCGCCTCAGTGACCCGTCGTCCCGTCGATCCGTTCGCGCAGGAGGTCGGCGTGACCGTTGTGGCGGGCGTACTCCTCGATCATGTGGGTGTAGATCCACCGGAGGCTCGGCGCCTCCCCCGCTCCGTGCGCCGCCACGGCGATGTCGTCCAGGGCGGCGCGCCCCGCGGCGCGGCGAGCGACCGCGATCTCGTCCTGCCAGACGCGATACGCCTCCTCCCAGGTGTCCCGTTCGGTGAGGTGGAACTCGCCGTCCGGGTCCTCGTCGCTGAAGTAGATCGGCCCCCGGTCGTCACCGGCGAGCACCTTGCGGAACCAGATGCGCTCCACCTCCGCCATGTGCCGCACGAGCCCCATGAGGGACAGTTCCGAGGGCGGCACCGAGGCGAGTCGCAACCGGGCGTCGTCCAGCCCCCGGCACTTCAGCGCGAGAGTCTCCCGGTGGTGGTCGAGCCATCCCTCCAGCATGTCCCGCTCACCGGCGGTCACGGAGGGTTCGGTGCGCTGCGATGTCATGCACGAATCCTCACCCACTCGGCCCCCGCACGGCCACGCCTATGCTGGGTCCTCGGCACACCGTGGACGGGAGACCCCTGTGAAGGTCGGCTGCATCGGGCTCGGCGACATCGCGCGGAAGGCGTACCTGCCGGTCCTCGGCACCCAGCCGGGCGTCGAACTGCACCTGCAGACGCGGACACCCGCCACGCTCACCCGCGTCGCCGACAGCCTGCACCTTCCGCCGGGACGACGCCACGCCGACCTCGACGCGCTGCTCGCCCAGGACCTCGACGCCGCCTTCGTGCACGCGCCGACCGGCGCCCACCCCGAGATCGTGACCCGGCTGCTGGAGGCGGGCGTCCCCACCTACGTCGACAAGCCCCTCGCCTACGAACTCGCCGACTCCGAGCGCCTGGTACGGCTCGCCGAGGAGCGGAACGTGGGTCTCGCCGTCGGCTTCAACCGGAGGTACGCGCCCGGATACACCCAGTGCGCCGACCATCCGCGCGAGCTGATCCTGATGCAGAAGAACCGCATCGGCCTGCCCGAGGAGCCCCGCACGATGATCCTCGACGACTTCATCCACGTCGTCGACACCCTGCGCTTCCTGGTCCCGGGCACCGTCCAGGACATCACCGTGCGCGCCCGGACCGAGAACGGGCTGCTGCACCACGTCGTCCTCCAGCTCTCCGGGGACGGCTTCACCGCGCTCGGCGTCATGAACCGCCTCAGCGGCTCCGCGGAGGAGATCCTGGAGGTCTCCGGGCAGGACACCAAGCGTCAGGTCGTGAACCTCGCCGAGGTCATCGACCACAAGGGGCAGCCGTCCCTGCGGCGGCGCGGGGACTGGGTGCCCGTGGCCCGGCAGCGCGGCATCGAACAAGCGGTGCTCGCCTTCCTCGACGCCGTGCGCGGGGGCCAGGTGCTCAGCGCCCGGGACGCGCTGTCGACCCATGAGATGTGCGAGCGCGTCGTACGTGAGGTGGAGGACCGCTCCCGTCCCGGCCGCCGCTAGGGCGTGTATCGAATGTGCTGGTCACAGCCATTCATTGATGGCCGCTACGAGGACGGTCGCCTCGTAGCGGACCGCGAGCTTGTCGTACCTCGTGGCCACGGCCCGGTGCCTTTTGAGGCGGTTGATGCCGCACTCGACCGCGTGCCGAGCCTTGTAGTCCTGCGGGTCGAACTTCGGCGGTCGGCCGCCGCGCGAGCCGCGTTTCTTGCGGTTGCGGGCCTGGTCGGCCTTGTCCGGGATGGTGCAGCGGATCCTGCGCTGCCGCAGGTAAGCGCGGTTCTTCCGGGAGGCGTACGCCTTGTCGGCGCGCACACGATCGGGCCGGGTGCGCGGCCTGCCTGGGCCAAGACGCGGGACGCGGATCTTGTTCAGGACAGGCTCGAACTGCGGGGAGTCGCCCCGCTGGCCGGCCGTGATCACGATGGACATGGGCTTCTGGCCTTGTTCGACGGCCAGGTGCAGCTTGGTGGTCAGGCCACCGCGCGAGCGGCCGAGGCCGTGGTCGTCGGGCTCGACGCCGACGCCGCCGGGCGGCTCCTTCTGCAGCTCCCCTTTTTCCTTGCCCCGGCGGCGTGCTGGTGGGCCCGACACACCGTGGAGTCGACGTTGATGTCCCAGGTGATCAGCTCTTTCGCGTCGGCCCGGGCCTGGAGCGCGGTGAAGATCCGATGCCAGGTGCCGTCCCGCTGCCACCGCCGGAACAAGTCGTACGCCCGGCCCCACGGCCCGTACTCGGCGGGCAGGTCCCGCCACGGAACGCCAGTACGGACCCGGAACCGTATGCCGTCGATCAGCTGCCGCCTGGCCCACGTCGGCGGCCGTCCGGGCTTCTTGCCCTTCGGCAACAGCGGTTCCAGCACCGCCCATTGCGCGTCCGTCAGATCTCCACGTGCCACGAAGCAAGATCATCTCACGTTCAAGATCCACTTTCGACACACACCCTAGCCCGCCAGGCCCGCAGGCCCTCGAAGGCGCCCCACGCCGCCAGGACCAGCAGCGCCGCGTGGACCGGCCAGTCGCCGAAGCGGACGTAGAGAGTCGTACCGCTCGCCGTCGGCACGTCGTACACCGCCGCGGTGCTCTCGTCGGTGCCGAGCCAGGAGCCGACGCGTTCGCCGCTCGGGCCGTAGACGGCGGAGACACCGGTGAGGGTCGCGTGCACCATCGGGCGGCCCGTCTCCGCGGCCCGCAGCGCGGCCAGGGAGGCGTGCTGCTCCGGAGCCCAGCTGTGCTGGAACGTGGAGGTGGCCGACTGCGCGAGCAGCACCTCCGCGCCCTGGCCGACGAGGTGGCGGCTCATGTCGGGGAACGCGCTCTCGAAGCAGACCATCGGTCCGACGCGCAGCCCGTCGCCGACGTCCATCACCACCTGCTTCGTGCCGCGCCTGCGGTCCTCCCCGGCCGCGTCCCCGACGGAGGTCGCCCAGCCGAGCAGGGAGCGCGCCGGTACGTACTCCCCGAAGGGCACCAGACGCATCTTGTCGTAGCGGTCGCCGGTCGGGCCGTCGGGGCCGATCAGCACCGAGCTCTTGTAGATGCCGGGACGGTCCGAACGGCGGGCGTCCACGTTGACCAGGATGTCCGCGCCCGTCGCGCGGGACAGCGCGGCGATGCGGTCGGCCAGGTCGGGACGCTCCCCCAGGTCGTAGCCGACACTGCTCTCGCCCCACACGACGAGATCGAGGTCCTGACCCGCGAGACCCCGGGTCAGCGCCTCCTCCCTCGCGAACCGGTTGCCGGGGCCGTCGGTGACACCGGGCTGGACGACGGCGATCCGCACCCTGCCGTCCACGTCGGGGCGCGGAGACCACATCCACACGGCGGTCGTCGCGGTGGCCGTCGCGACCAGCGCCGCGACGGCGGGCACCCGGGCCCGCCGCACCGCGACGAGGACCGCGACCGCGACGTTCACGGCGACCACCAGGAAGCTGACCAGCCAGACCCCGCCGACCGAGGCCAGCCGCAGCGCGGCCTCGACCTGCCACTGGCTGGACCCCAGCAGCCCCCAGGGCCCGCCGAGCCCCTGCCAGGACCGCACGAGTTCGATCGCCAGCCAGCCCGACGGCACGAGCAGCAGGGCGGCGGCGACCCGCCGGGGCGGGGGAGCGCCGGCCAGCAGACGGCGCACCAGCCAGCCCCAGGGCGCCCAGAGCGCCCCGAGCAGGGCGGCTATGACGAACGTGAAGACATGCAGGTTCGGCAGCAGCCAGTGGTGCAGCGCCAGCATGTACCCGAAGCCGCCCAGCCAGCCGTCGTACGCCGCGCGCCGCGGGGTTGGGGCCGTGCGGACCAGCAGGACCCAGGGCACCAGGGCCACGTACGCGAACCACCACAGGGCCGGTTCGGGGAAGGCCAGCACGGGCAGCGCGCCGGCCGCGGCGGCACCGAGACCACGCCGCCATGGGGAGGTCTTCCCTTCGGGCGTCGTCATCCAGCGCCTCCCTCCCCGGGATGGTGGGTGTCTTCCAGTGTGCGCCCCCGAGACGATCTCCGACAGAGGGCGTGGGGAGGGGCGGGCGTGACGGGAGGGGACGCCGGGGCGCGCGGCGCGGCGAAATCCAGCAGGGCGGGTGGAATCAGGCCCGGCCGGGCGGGTGGGGTCAGGCCGAGTGGGGTTGGCGGCCGGTGGGGAGACCGTCGGGAGCGCGGCGCCATTTCTCCCGGACCACGACCTCGCTGAGCCGCCAGCCGTCGTCCGTGCGGACCAGGCCGAACGCGTAGCGGCCGCCGCAGACGAAGTCGGGCGCCGTGGATCCGCCGTCGGGGCCGGCGAGACGCATGGGGTTGACGTAGTCCGCCTGGACCTCGGCGGTGTCGCCGGTGTCGTGCTCCAGGTACCCGAACCGCACCCGCCGGTTGACGATCAGGTGCTGGCGCACGGGGAACAGCTCCATGCTGCGGGCCAGCCAGTCGGCGACCTGCGCGGCGTCGCCCTCGATGCCGCCCGCCGAGCGGTAGTCGGCGCGGCCACCCGGGGCGAACAGTCCCCGGTACGCCGTCCAGTCGCCGTCGTCCACCGCCACCGCGTACTCGGTGATCAGGCCGTCGACGGCGAGCCGGTCCATCACGGTCGCGAGCTCCACACGCTGCGTCATCGGTTCAGTCTTGGGGCAGGGGGCACGACACGCCAAGGGCTGTGCGGTGCCGACGTACGACGGGCCGATATTCGGTGGCCGTCCGGGCCGGGGTGATCGAGTCTTGCCCCCGTGAAGGAAAGCGAGCAAGAACGAACACAGGACATGACCGAGCCCCGATTCCGGGTCCGGGCCCGCCACACGGCGGACACGATCACCGTGTACCAGGCGTACCGGCCCGGGATCGGCGGCCCGGCCGCCCGCGACGGCCGTTTCCCGGCCGCGTGGAAGCGGGACCGGATGACCTGGATCAAGCCCTCGTTCCTCTGGATGATGTACCGCTGCGGCTGGGGCCTGAAGGAGGGCCAGGAGACGGTGCTCGCCGTCGAGATCCGCCGCGACGGCTTCGAGTGGGCGCTGCGCCGCTCCTGCCTGTCGCACCACGTCCCGGAGCTGCACGCGGACCGGGCCGCCTGGCAGCGGGAGCTGCGCCGGTCGCCCGCCCGGGTGCAGTGGGACCCCGAGCGTGATCTGCGGCTGAACCCGTTGCCGTACCGCTCGTTGCAGCTGGGGCTGTCGGGGGAGGCGGCGGTCCGGTACGCCGACGAGTGGATCGTCGGCATCGAGGACGTGACCCCGCTCGCCCGCGAGGTGCACGGCCTCGTCCGGGCGGGCGAGCCGGCACGGGCGGCGGAGCTGCTGCCCGAGGAGCGGCCGTACCCGCTCGACGACACCATGCCGGCCCATCTGCGCGGATGAGCCGGCGTGGCCGGGGGACCGGACCGGTCGAGCGGTCCGGGTGGGCCGTACCTGCCGTCCGGCCCGGGTGGCTCGTCCGGCCCTGGTGGGCCGTAGGGTTCAGCGGTGGTGGCGGCCGAGGAGGACGCAGACCGCGTTCTCCTGGATCGCGCGCAGCCGGGCCAGCAGGGCGGGGTCCGAGGTCCGGTTCACCTGTGTCGTGATCGAGAAGGTGATCGACTTCCGTCCGTCGGGCGTCGCGGCCATCAGCTGCGTGTAGCCGGGGAAGTTCCCGGTGTGCCCCAGCACGACCCCGCAGCGGGTGCCGTAGCGGAAGACGGCCAGGCCCGCCGAGTTGCGGCCGGGGCCGGCCGGTTCGGAGGCGCCCTCGATCCAGCGGCGCTGCTCCGCGCGTACGGCCGGGGACGTCAGTTCACCGGCGGCGTAGGCGCGGATGAACCGCGTGAGGTCGCGCGGGGTGGAGACGATGCCGCCCGACGCCCACACCCCGGAGGCGCTGAGCAGTTCGCTGACGTCCTCCGGCGGCCCGGGCGGGCGCACGTCGTACCCGTGCATGTAAGGCTCCGGCAGCTCGTAGCCCAGCGGGAGGCTGGTGTCGCGCAGGCCGAGCGGCCGGTTGACGAGGCGGTGCAGCAGATCCTCGTACGTCCGCCCGGTGGCCGACTCCGCCATGAGGGCCACGGCGATGTTGTCCGAGTTGGAGTACCGGTACCGGGAGCCCGGCCGGAAGAGCAGCGGTTCGTCGGCGACGAAGTCCAGCAGCCGCCGCGGGTCGAAGGTGCGGTGCGGGTCCGCGAGGAGCAACTCCAGGAACTCCGGGTCCTCGGTGTAGTCGGGCAGCCCGCTGGTGTGGTTCAGCAGCTGCCGGAGGGTCACCTCGCGCCAGGCGCGCGGGAGTCGGGGGAGCCGGCGGCCGATCGTGTCGTCGAGGCCGAGGGCGCCCTGCTGCACCAGACGGAGGGCGACGGCACCGCTGAACGCCTTGGCGGTGCTGGCGATCCGCATGTGGTCGGGGGGCTGGATCGGGCGGTCGGTCGCCAGCTCGGCGACACCGGCCCGCAGTACCCGCGTCCTGTGCTCGTGCTGGAGGACGACGATGACACCGGGTGGTCCCCCCGGCGCGTGGACCAGTTGTTCGAGCTGGCCGCGTAGGGCGCGCTCGTCCCCACCGCCGGGCGCGGCACCCACCGCCGGAGCGGCGAGGAGGCCGCCGAGACAGGAGGAGCCGAGCAGGGCGACGAGGGCCAGACGGACACGGACACGGAAGCGGGGGCGGGGGGTGAGCGGCATGGTGGTCCCGGGGAGCGTAGGGGGGCGGGCCCCCTCAGCATGGGCAGGAGCGGCTGCCGTGCGCGCGTGAGCTTGCTCTGTCCGGCGGATCGGCGGGGCCCCGGTCCCCCGGTCCTGGGCCCCGCCGGGGTGCGTCAGTGCCGGGCGAACTGGACCCCGGTCGGCTGCACCGCGTTGGGCCGCAGCGCGATCCCGTCGAGGGTCAGCTGTTCCCCGTAGATGTCGGTGATCCTGATCGCGCCGCCGCAGCCGGCGCCCTGCTCGGAGAGGAAGTAGTTGTACTCGGTGCGGGTCAGCGCGGTCCAGCCGCTGCCGGTGCGCACCTCCAGCCGGGCCAGCGGGTTGCGGTGGCCGAGGGCCTGGATGCCGCACCAGTAGCGGCTGGAGCCGGTCTTGTACCGGAGGGCGAGCGTGTCGGACGAGCCGGGGCTCACCAGGCTCCAGGTGATCGGTATCTGCCCGCGTGACGGATCGGCGAGCTTGGCGAAGGCCTGGGTGGAGAGGTCGAGCTGGCCGGGCTTGCAGGGGGCGGGGCACTCGTTGGTGATCCGGACCGTGACGGAGGCGCTGCCCGACCGGACCAGTACGTACGCCCCGCACGCCTTGGACGTCTCGTAGTCGGTGGTGTTCATCGCGGCGATCATCATGTCGTCGCTCGGGCCGAACGAGCAGGCGCCGTCGCCGTTCCCGGCGTCGTAGAGGGTGGCGATCCCCTGGTACGTGGTTCCGGGGCGGACGCGTCCCGCGAGGGTCGCCGTGCCGGACCCCGGTCGGCGGGCGGTCGTGGCCTTCGGCTTCGTGGCCTTCGGCTTCGGGGACTTCGCGGTCGGGGTCGGCGACGGGCTGGGGGAGACGCTCGTGGAGGCCGACGGGGACGGCGAGGGTGAGGACGTGCGCCCGGACGGTGTCGGGCGCTCGCGCACCGGGGCGTCGGCGGCGGCCGTGCCGGTGACCTTGCCGGCCTCCTCACCCCCGCTCCCGCGGCCGGAGCCGAACGCCATGACGAGGGACGCGACGAGCGCGACGGCCGCCACGGCGACGGCGGAGACGAGGGCGGTGCGCCGGCCGGGCCGGGAGGAACGGCGCGGTGAGCGGTGTGAACGGGATGCCACGGATGAGTCCTTGCCTGGCTCGGGCCAACGGATGGTGCGGGTGGGGCTCCTGTGGGGGGAGCGCACACCTCATCAGTGGCCGCCGGGTGCGGAAAGGTTGCCGTCGCTTTCGCTTCACGCCGGGGGAGCGAGGGCGGGCACGAGGGAAATCGGCGTATGCCTGGTGGCCCGCCCAGGTTCGTAGGATGATCGATCATCGGGCGGGGACAGTGGAGATGCGGAGCCGCCGCCTACAGGGAGGTCGCCATGTCACGTCCGGTCACGGTGGTCACGGGGGGAAGCCGGGGCATCGGCGCCGCGACCTGTCTGCGTCTCGCGGTGGACGGCCACGACGTGGTCGTCGGATACGTCAGCGACGGAGCCGCCGCCGAATGGATCGCCACGGGGGTCCGGGCGAACGGCGCCCGGTGCGTCACGGTGAAGGCCGACACGTCCGTCGAGGCCGATGTCGACCGGCTCTTCGAGACGGCGGCGGATCGGCTCGGCCCGGTCACCGGGCTGGTCAACAACGCCGGGGTGACCGGCCCGTTCGGCAGGCTGGCCGACACCGATCCGGCCGTGCTGCGCGAGGTCGTGGAGGTCAACCTCCTGGGTGTGCTGCTCTGCTCCCGCCGCGCGGCGCGCGTCATGGCCGCCGGGGGCGGCGGAGCCATCGTGAACGTGTCCTCGGCTGCGGCCACGCTCGGCAGCCCCGGCGAGTACGTCCACTACGCGGCGACCAAGGCCGCGGTCGACACCCTCACGACGGGGCTGGCCAAGGAACTCGGCCCCGACAACATCCGGGTCAACGCCGTCGCGCCGGGCGTCATCGACACCGAGATCCACGCCAGGAACGGTGATCCGGAGCGTCCCGAGCGGATCGCCGCGTCCATTCCGCTGCGGCGGCCGGGGCGTGCGGACGAGATCGCGTCGGCCATCGCCTGGCTCATGTCACCGGAGGCGTCGTACACGACGGGCGCGGTACTGCGGGTGGCCGGCGGGCGGTGAGGGTCCGGCGGACGCGGGGGGTCTGCGTGGCGTGCGTGGGGTGTGCGGGCCGGCATCGGATGCGGTGCCGGGCGCGGGCGGGTGGGGCCGGTCGCGTAGTTCCCCGCGCCCCTGGACAGCGCCCGGCTGCTGCGCCCCGTGCTACCGACCGCCCCGCTTCTCGCGCAGGCGCTGGAAGGCGGTCGGGGCGGGGCGGCGCGGCAGGAACTCCTTCACCCGCCGGGCGCACAGCAGCGGGTCCGCGACAGACGTGTCGCACTCGATGTCGTAGATCCCGTGGGCGTGCACCTGCGCCAGCTGTCCTGCCGCGAGCCCCGGCGGCCGGTCGCCCCGCTCGCGCTCCCGGCGTTCCAGCTCGGCGCGGGGGCAGTGGACGCCGACGAACACGACGTCCTGCGGTACGAACAGGTCGAGGCAGTCCCGCAGTCGCCACTCCTCGCTGAGGACGTGGTCCACCACGACGTTGTTGCCCGCGGCGGCCATGCCCGCGATCGCGCGGTGGTAGCCCCGCCAGGTGCGGTGGAGCACGGTGGCCAGCCGCTCGGGCTCCATCTCCCGCCGGGTCCGCATGGCGTGGAACGCGTCGACCGGCAGATGGAAGAACGGCTCGTCCAGAATCCGCAGCAACTCCGCGGCGATGCTCGACTTGCCCGAGCTGGACGTGCCGTTCAGGAAGACGATCAGCCCTCCGGGGGTGCCGTCCGTCGCGGCCGCGCCCTGCTCCGGGGCGCTCACGCTGCCTCGATGACCTCTTCGCGGATCGCCGCGGCCCACTCCACCACCAACAGCTCGTACTCCGCGCGCTCCTGGGCCGACAGCGAACCGCCCGCGCGCCGCCACAGGGCGCGGATCTGGTCGTTCACATCGGCAGCGGACCGCACGGAACCACAGGCAAGGGAATCGGGGGACATGCGGACAAGCGTAGGCGCAAGGGCTGACGGTGCGCTACAACCCGGCTACGGATCACGTATGTGCTTGGTCACTGAAGGGAGTTGGGGCGTCCGCTCGACCGTGGACGCCCCGACTCACCTGTTCGGCGCGGACCCGGTGACCGGCCGCCCGCGGGGACGCCCCCGGTCAGCCCGCCGACTCCCCGGCGTGCGGGCTCAGTACGCCCATCGAGACGAGGACGACGATGAGGATGCCGAGGACGATGCGGTACCAGACGAAAGGCATGAAGCTCTTGGTGGAGATGAACTTCATGAACCACGCGATCACGGCGTACCCGACCACGAACGCGATGACCGTGGCGAAGATGGTGGGACCCCAGGAGACATGACCGCCCTCCATGGCGTCCTTCAGCTCGTACCCGCCGGAGGCCAGCACGGCGGGGATGGCGAGGAGGAAGGAGTAGCGGGCCGCGGCCTCGCGCTTGTAGCCCATGAGGAGGCCGCCGCTGATCGTCGCGCCGGAGCGGGAGACGCCCGGGATGAGGGCCATGGCCTGGCAGAGGCCGAAGATCAGGCCGTCCTTGACGCTCAGCTGCTCCAGGGTCTTGCGTTCCTTGATGGCACGGTGCTTGCCGCCCGTCTCGTCCCGCGCGGCCAGGCGATCCGCTACGCCCAGGACGATGCCCATGACGATCAGCATGGTCGCGGTGATGCGCAGATCACGGAACGGTCCCTCGATCTGGTCCTTGAGGGTCACGCCGAGGACACCGATCGGGATCGAACCGACGATCACCAGCCAGCCCATCTGGGCGTCGTGGTCGCCACGCATCTCCTTGTCGAACAGGGACCGCGACCACGCCGAGATGATGTTGACGATGTCCTTGCGGAAGTAGATCAGCACCGCGGCCTCCGTGCCGATCTGGGTGATCGCCGTGAAGGCCGCTCCGGGGTCCTCCCAGCCGGAGAAGGCCGCCGTCAGGCGCAGGTGCGCGCTGGAGGAGATGGGGAGGAACTCGGTCAGCCCCTGGACGAGTCCGAGGATGAGGGATTCAAACCAAGACATGAAGTTACGTGGTCCAAGCGCTGATCGTGAGGGGCCGGCGGGAGAGGTGACACACCGCCGACCCGGCCGCCGGGCGGCCGTGCGGGGCGGGTGATCACAGGTACGGGGGGCAGCCTAGCGCCCCGAGATGACGGGCCCGCCACAGGGGTTTGGCAGGGCCGTCCGGGGCAGCGGAGCGGGCCGGCGTCCCGAGGCGTGGAACGGCCGGATCCATGGTGTTGACCAGTGACTATGTCCGCACATACGTTGCTGGCTGGAGAAAGCGCTTGCCGTTGCGAGGGCCGCCGTACCGCCGGAGCCCTGGCCACCAGGCGTTGGCCACTGTCCGACGTCCCGTTCGATGGAGTGCTGATCACGTCCATGCCCACACCCAGCAACGATCCGAACCCGACTGCGGACCGGCCGCCGGCCCCGCTGCGTGGCCGCCGGGTCCGCGCCGCCATCATCGGTATCGGCGCCATCGGCGGCGGCTCCCATCTGCCCGCGCTCGCGCGCCTCGCCGAGGAGGGCGAGACCGAGGTCGTCGCGGCGGTCGACATCGATGCCGAGGCGGTGCGCGCGTTCTGCGCCGAGCACGGCATCCCGCACGGCTACACCGACCTGGACCGCATGCTGGCCGAGCAGCGCCCCGACCTGGTCTGCGTGTGCACCCCGCCCACCCTGCACCGCGACCAGACCGTGGCCGCGCTGCGGGCGGGTGCCTGGGTGTGGTGCGAGAAGCCGCCGGTGCCGACGCTCGCCGACTTCGACGCCGTGCAGGCGGAGGAAGGCGCGGACACCGGCGGGCCCTTCGCCTCGATCGTCTTCCAGCACCGCTTCGGCTCGGGCGCCACACACGTGCGGAAGCTCATCGCCGAGCAGGCGGTCGGCCGTCCCCTCGTCGCGCACTGCCAGACCACCTGGTACCGGAACACCGCCTACTACGCCGTGCCCTGGCGCGGCCGCTGGGCCACCGAGGGCGGCGGCCCGGCCATGGGCCACGGCATCCACCAGATGGACCTCCTGCTCGACCTGCTCGGCCCGTGGAGCGAGGTCCGCGCCATGGCCGGGCGCCTGGTCCACGACGTGGAGACCGAGGACGTCTCCACCGCCCTGGTGCGCTTCGAGAGCGGCGCCCTGGCCACCGTCGTCAACAGCGTCCTCAGCCCCGACGAGGTCAGCCGCATCCGCATCGACTGCGAGCGCGCCACGATCGAACTCACCCACCTGTACGGCCACTCCAACGCCGACTGGTCCATCACCCCCGCCCCGGGCACCCCGGAGGCGGACGCGGCGGCCTGGCGCGACTTCGGCCCGGACGTGCCCAGCTCCCACCTGGCCCAGCTGCGCGAACTCGTCGCGAGCATGCGCGCCGGTGAACGGCCCCGCAGCAGCGGCGCCGACGGCCGGACGAGCCTGGAACTGATCGCCGCGCTCTACAAGTCGGCGTTCACGGACACGACCGTACGGCGCGGCGAGATCGGTCCGGGGGACCCGTACTACACGGCCATGCACGGCGGAGCCCCCGGCTGGGCGCCCGCACCCGCCCAGGAGCCCGCCACGAGTGAGGAGATCCCCGCATGACCTTCCACGACGGGCTGCGCGTCGTCCACGCCCACGGCGACCGGATCACGGTCACCGAGCCGGCCACGGGCGTCGAGCTGTTCAGCTATGTGTACCGGCCGGAGGCGGCCTGGGAGGCCCCCAAGCCGTATCTGCACCCGGTCCGGACCCTCGCGGGCGACATCGTCACCGACTACCGCCCCAACGACCACCGCTGGCACAAGGGCCTGCAGCTGACGGCCTCGCACCTGTCGGGCCAGAACCTGTGGGGCGGCAACTCCTACGTCCACGGCGAGGGATACCTGCCGATCCCCGAGCGGGTCGGCTCGATGACCCACACCGGCTTCGACGAGGTCGTCTCCGACGGCGACCGGGTGGTGATCGCCGAACGGCTGACCTGGCACCCGTACGGCGGCGAGCTGTGGGCCGACGAGGAGCGCCGGATCGAGGTGCACGACGTCGACCCCGAGGCGGGGTCGTGGGCGCTCACCTGGACCAGCGCGATCACCAACCGCCGGGACGAGCCGCTGCTGTTCGGCAGCCCGACCACCGCCGGGCGCGAGATGGCCGGCTACACCGGCCTGTTCTGGCGCGGACCGCGCGCCTTCCGGGACGGACGGATCATCGGCCCCGACGCCGAGGGGCCGGAGCTGATGGGCGGGCAGGCGCCGTGGCTGGCGTACTCCGGCGAGCACGACGGCACCGACGGGCACGCCACGCTCGTCTTCGCCCACGCCCCCGAGAACGACCACACGGGCGCCGAGGGCGCCCACCCGGCCCACTGGTTCGTCCGCAACGAGCCGTTCGCGGCCGTCGCCCCCTCCTGGGCGTTCTTCGACGAACTGGCGCTCGCCCCCGGCGACACGCTCACCCGGCGCTACCGGGTCGTCGTGGCGGACGGGGCCTGGGAACGGGAGGAGATCGCCAAGTACCTGGAGGCGCACCCGTGGTGAACGCCTACGCGGGACTGCCCGGCGGGGTCGCCCTGTCGCACCTGTCCGTCTACGACTGGCCCGCGACCGACGGGGTGTGCGGCGGAACGCCCCATATGCACCTGACCTGTTCGGAGGGGTACGTCGTCACCGGCGGACGCGGCGCCGTGCAGACCCTGACGGCCTCCGGGTACGAGGTCACGCCCCTGACGCCGGGGACGGTCGCATGGTTCACGCCCGGCACCATCCACCGGCTGGTCAACGAGGACGGCCTGCGCATCACCGTCCTGATGCAGAACAGCGGGCTGCCGGAGGCGGGCGACGCCGTGCTCACGCTGCCGCCGGAGTACCTGACCGATCCGGAGACGTACGCCGCGGCGACCCGTATCCCGGTCGGCGCTCCGCAGGAGGAGCAGGAGCGGGCCGCACGGGCCCGCCGCGACCTGGCCCTGGAGGGCTACCGGGCGCTGCGTGAGGCGGACGGCCCGGAGCCGCTCGCCGCCTTCCACCGGGCCGCCGCCGCGCTGGTCCGGCCCCGGCTCGCCGAGTGGCGGGCGCGCTGGGCGCGGGGCGCGCGGGCCGCCGCCGAGGCGACGGGTGAGCAGTTGGACCGGCTGGAGCGCGGGGACGTGTCCCACCTGGCCGACGCCGTGGTCCGGGCCCAGGAGCCCTCGTCGTACGGGAAGTTCGGGATGTGCGGGCGGCTGGACGTCTACCAGGGCGACTGAGCCGGGGGCGACGGGCGCCTTCAGGCCGGGGTGGTGGGGCCCCTGTGGACCGAGGGCGACCCTGACCCGGGCCGGACGACTGCCGACGGAGTACGCCGAGCAGAGGCTGCACCTGCTGGTGGACCGGCCCGCCGTGATCTGACGCGGCCCGCGTGGCGGCCCACGCCCGCGCGCCCCCCACGGTGGCGCGCCGCGATGTCACGGGGCTGCCGCCCCGTCCCGTCCGGTGGTGTCAGCGGGCCCGCAGGCGGTGGCGCTTGCGCCAGGCCACCGCCGCGCCCAGCAGGGCGGGCAGCGCGATGCACGCCATCGCCATCAGGAAGGCCGGGGACGTCGGGGCCGAGGCGCGGGCGCCGGCGACGGCGTAGGCGGCGGTGTTGGGGATGGAGCCGAGGGCGGTGGCCAGCAGGAACGGCAGACAGCCCATGCGGGAGACGGAGGCGCAGTAGTTCGCCGCCCAGAACGGCACCCCGGGGAAGAGGCGGGCCGCCAGCATCGAGCGGAACCCGTGACGGCTGAGCTGCCCGTCCGCCGACTTCAGCCAGCGGTGCCGCAGCAGCGTCCGCAGCGCGTCCTGCCCGAGTACCCGGCCCAGCCCGAACGCGATCCCCGCCCCGAGGACCGTTCCCGCGAGCGCGGAGGCCAGCCCCAGCTGCCAGCCGAAGAGGGCGCCCGCCGCGATGTTGAGGATCGGCCGGGGCACGAACGCCACCGTGCACAGCCCGTACGCCACCGCGAACACCCCGGCCGCGGCGCCGCCGCTCAGCTGGGGCGGCCAGCCGTCGGCCAGCAGCCGCTGTGGTTCGAACAGCAGCACGGTCACCACGGCGCCGGCGAGCAGCGCCACCAGCAGGGAGAACCGCGCCCACGGAGAGAGCAGCGCTCTGCCCCAGCGGGTGGCGCCGTTCGGGGAAACGGCGGGGACGGCTGCGGGTGCGGCGACGGCGAGCTCCGTGGCGGCGGTCCGGGGAAGGACCGAGGCGGTGCCCCCAGAGCGGGTGGTGGCATCGAGCATTCGTCGACGGTAACCGACCGATGTGCGTGTATGCCCTACGGAACGTCTCACCGCCGTCACGGGAACCGGAACGACAGACCCCTCGGGCGTCCGCCACCGGCCGCCCGGCCGGGGACCGTACACCGTGCGGCCTGCGCCTTCGGGTGCACGCGCACCGCCCGGCCCGCGTTCAGCCGCCCACCGACCTGTGAAGCATCTCTCTTCGGTCCGGCATCCGGACGCACCCGCGCGGAAAACCGTTCGACGCGGGCCCGCGGGTCGGCGAGGATCGACCCCATGTTCCGGTACGCCTTCGTTCTCGCAGCGTCCGCGGTCGACGCGGATGCGCCGAAGGCTGCCCTTCTGATCGTCGTGGCCGCCGCAGACGGCGCCCGAAGCTGACCCTTCCCGGAGATTCCGGCGGACCCCGCAGGGGGAGGGTCGGCGTCCGCTCGGGGTCCCCGTCCCGGCCGCGTCCGCACGGCGCCGGGGCCATCACTCAGTACCACTGAAGAGGCTTCGAGGTACCGCCATGTCCAAGACCGCTTACGTCCGCACGAAACCCCACCTCAACATCGGCACGATGGGCCACGTCGACCACGGCAAGACCACCCTGACCGCCGCCATCACCAAGGTCCTCGCCGAGCGGGGGGCCGGCACGTTCGTGCCGTTCGACCGCATCGACCGCGCCCCCGAGGAGGCGGCGCGCGGCATCACCATCAACATCGCGCACGTCGAGTACGAGACCGACACCCGGCACTACGCGCACGTCGACATGCCCGGTCACGCCGACTACGTCAAGAACATGGTCACCGGCGCCGCGCAGCTCGACGGGGCGATCCTCGTCGTCTCCGCGCTCGACGGGATCATGCCCCAGACCGCCGAGCACGTCCTGCTGGCCCGGCAGGTGGGCGTCGACCACATCGTGGTCGCGCCCAACAAGGCCGACGCCGCCGACGACGGCGAGGACACCGTGCTGACGGACCTCGTCGAGCTGGAGGTGCGCGAGTTGCTCACCGCGCACGGCTACGGCGGCGACTCCGTCCCCGTCGTACGGGTCTCCGGACTCCGGGCCCTCGTAGGGGACCCGCGCTGGACGGCGTCGATCGAGGCGCTGCTGGACGCGGTGGACACCTACGTGCCGATGCCCGAGCGGTATCTGGACGCGCCGTTCCTGCTCTCCGTGGAGAACGTCCTGACGATCACCGGACGGGGGACCGTCGTCACCGGTGCCGTCGAGCGGGGCGTCATCCGGGTCGGTGACCGGGTCGAGGTGCTCGGCGCGGACGTCGACACGGTCGTCACCGGTCTGGAGACCTTCGGCAAGCCCATGGCGGAGGCGCAGGCCGGGGACAACGTGGCGCTGCTGCTGCGCGGGGTGGCGCGGGACACCGTCCGGCGCGGACACGTGGTGGCCGCCCCGGGGAGCGTCGTGCCCAGCCGGCGCTTCACCGCTCAGGTGTACGTGCTGTCGGCGAAGGAAGGGGGCCGTACGACGCCGGTGTCCAGCGGGTACCGGCCGCAGTTCTACATCCGTACCGCGGACGTGGTCGGTGACGTCGACCTCGGGGAGGCGGCCGTCGCCCGGCCGGGCGACCGGGTCACGATGACCGTGGAGCTCGGACGTGAGGTTCCGTTGGAGCCGGGTCTCGGGTTCGCGATCCGTGAGGGCGGCCGCACCGTGGGGGCGGGGACCGTCACGGCCGTCCGCTAGGGCGGGGAGCACGGCGTGGGGGACCGGGGACCGGGAACCGTCGTGGCCGGTCGAGCGGCCTCCCACGCCGCATCACACGTTTCACCGCGCCATTTCACCGTGCCGTACCACCACGCCGCCTCGGCGGTCTCCCGGCCCGGTCCGCCCCGGCAGAATGGCCCCGTGAACGAAGCGATACCCGTCTCCCGTGCCGTCGACCGCGGCACCGCCAAGCTCATGCCCGACGTCGACCGGGAGCGGGCCTGGCTGCTGACGGTGGACGGTGCCCCGCAGTCGTACGTCGACCTGGACGAGCCCACGCACCTGGAGTTCGAGTACGCACGGCGCCTCGGGCACGCGCTGGACACGGTCGCCGAGCCGGGGCGACCGCTCGACGTGCTGCACCTCGGCGGCGGCGCGCTCACCCTGCCCCGCTACGTGGCCGCCACCCGCCCGGGGTCCCGGCAGGACGTCGTCGAGTACGACCGGGGTCTGCTGGACCTCGTCGTGGAGCACCTGCCGCTGCCGGCGGACGCCCGGATCGCGCTGCACGGCGCCGACGCGAGGACATGGCTCGAAGGCGCTCCCGCCGGCTCCGCCGACGTAGTCGTCGCGGACGTGTTCGGCGGCTCGCGGGTGCCGGCGCATCTGACGACCGAGGGGTACGCGTGGGCCGCGGCACGGGTCCTGCGGGCCGACGGCGTCTACCTCGCGAACCTCGCCGACGCCGCGCCCTTCGCCTTCCTGCGGTCCCAACTGGCGACGCTGGGCACCGTGTTCGAGCAGCTGGTGCTGATCGCGGAACCCGGCGTGCTGCGCGGCCGGAGGTTCGGCAACGCGGTCGTGCTCGCCTCGCACCGGCCGCTCGACGTCGCCGCACTCACCCGGCGCGCCGCCGGCGACACCTTCCCCGCGCGGGTCGAGCACGGGGCGGCGCTGCGCGACTTCGTCGGTGCTGCCGCGCCCGTCCGCGAGGAGGACGCGGTGCCGTCACCCGAGCCGCCCGACGGTGCCTTCGGCATCGGCTGAGCCGGGCGCGGAGCCCGGTCGGCAGGCGCCGGCGGGCACCAGTCGCCCGCCGCCGCCCCGGGCGCTGCCTGGCGACCGTTTCTGCACGGCGTACGGGCGGATCGGGTCACCGGGACGGGGCGGGACGGCCCGGCCGCCTCGGGGGCCGGCGCCCGCCGACCCCCGTGCCGCTGGCGCGCTCAGCCGCCCGTGGGCTCGCCGTACAGCCGTACCGTGCTGAGGATCTTCTGCACCGTCGTGTCCGGCACCTCGTCGTCGACGCCCTTGGCGCCGTGGAACGTCCAGGAGACGAAGTCGCCCTTGGAGTTCTTGAAGGCGAACGTGGTCGCCTTCCCGTCGGTGTCGCACTTGCCCTTCTTGGGGACGCCGGTCGAGGAGGTGGTCACCACACTGCCCTCGACGCCCGACGCCGTCGTGTACGCCGCCGGCTTGCCGACCTTCATCAGCTTCTTGGAGGAGTCCTTCTGGTCGGTGTACCCGCCGAAGACCCACCACGCCGAGTCGTTGCGGGCGATCTCGTCGGTGCTCTTCGCGCCCTGCTGCCCCTTGGTGCCGGCGGCGGCGAGGGACGTCTCCTCCTTGTAACCGTCCTTGTCGGCGTCGGCTACGCACCACTTCTCCTTGAGGATGGCGGGCGCCGACATGCCGATGATGACGGAGGTGTCGTCCTTGGAGTTGTCGTCGAAGCCGATGAAGGTGCCCGGCGACTTGACGTCCCAGTCGGCCGGGACGTCGAAGGCCGTACCCCACTTGGGGTTGACGACGACCTTCCAGCCCTCGACGGTCGGCTGCGCTCCCGCGTCCTCGCCGCGCGGGTTGTCCTGGCTCTCCGAGGCGGTCGGTGTCGGCGAGGCCGACGCCTTGGGGTCGCCCTTCGCCGCGGTCCCGCCGTCCTCGTCGCCGCCGAGGACCAGGAAGCCGGTCACCCCCGCGGCGACGACGACGGCCGTGGCCGCCACGATCGCGATGAGCTTGGTCCGGTTGCCGCCGCCTCCGCCCGGCGGTTCCGGCGCACCCATCGGGGCAGGGGCACCCCACGGGGGCTGCCCGTAGTGCGGTTGCTGTCCCGTCGACTGGTAACCGGGCTGCTGGTAGGGGTTCGGCTGCTGGTACCCGGGCTGCTGGTACCCCGACTGTTGGTGCCCCGTCTGCCCCGGCTGCCCGTACCCGGGTTGCTGGTACGGGTTCGGCTGCTGCGGGTTCTGCTCGCCCCCGGGCGGCTGCTGCTGTCCTGGCCACATGGCTCGTAACCATAGATGTGCCGGAGGCCGGGGTGCCACGGAGGCCCTGCCGTACGGTGGTCAGCCGCCCGTCGGTTCGCCGTACAGCCGAACCGTGCTCAGGATCTTCTCGACGGTCGTGTCGGGGAGTTCGTCGTCGACACCGGTGGCGCCGAACAGGCTCCACGCCACGAAGTCGCCCGCGGAGTTCTTGAACCCGAAGGTGACGGCCTTGCCGTCGCTGGCGCACTTGCCCTTCTGCGGCGTGTTCTTGGAGCGGGCCCAGGCGACACTGCCCTCCACACCGGAGGCCGTCGTGTACGGCTGCGCCTTCTTGTCGACGGTGAGGCTCTTGCGGTCGGGCTGCGTGTAGCCGCCGTACACGTACCAGGGCACCTGGTTGAGGGCGACCTCGTCGGTGTCCTTGGCGCCGTTCGCGCCCTTGGTGCCCGCGGCGGCGAGTTCGGTGTGGTCCTCGCGGCCGTCCTTGTCGTCGTCCGACGTGCACCACTCGGACTTGAGGAACGCCGGCGCCGACATGGTGATCAGGGGCGGGTCGCCGGCCTCGCCCTTGGCGTCCTCGAAGCCGGTGATGGTGGTCGGCGACGCGACCTCCCAGTCGGCCGGGACGTCGAAGGCCGTGCCCCACTTGGGGTTGACGACGACCTTCCAGCCCTCGACGGTCGGCTCCGGGCCGTCCGCACCGCGGCCGTCGTCGGCCGAGGCGGAGGCGCTCGGGTCCTGGGAGGCGCTCGCCGAGGACTTCCCGCCCTTGCCGCCGCCCTTCGCCTCCTCGTCCTTGTCGCCGCCGAGGACGAGGAAGCCGGTCACCCCTGCGGCCACGACCACGGCCGCCGCCGTCACGACGGCGACGAGCCTGGTCCGGTCGCCGCCGCCCCTGCCGGGCGGCGCCGGCGCGCCCGAGGACCCCGGCGTGCCCCACTGCTGCCCGTACGGTCCCTGCGCGGTCGGCTGCCGGTAGCCGGGTTGCCGGTAGGGATTCGGCTGCTGGTACCCCGGCTGCTGGTACGGGTTCGGCTGCTGCGGGTTCTGCTCGCCCCCGGGCGGCTGCTGCTGTCCTGGCCACATGCCCGGCAACAGTAATGAGCCCGTGCCACGGTTCCGTCACCGTGCGCCCTCAGGCATGTACTGGTCAGATGGAGAGTGCGTGAGGGAGGGGGCGCCCCCGGTCGGCGGGGAGGCGTGTGACCTCCGGCGTCTTCCGGCGTTCTCCTGACCGCGGCGCCCGGGGCCGTCGTTCCGCCGCACGGCCCGGCGGCCTCGCCCCGGGGCTCTGCGTGTAGCGCCGACCACACGGCGACACCCCTGGTCAGGCTGCCCTACTCGTGGGTAACATCGCGGCATGAGCGCAGACCAGATGTCGATCGGCGAGATGCTCGCCGCCACGGTGCCGATGGCCAGGACGCTGAACCTCACGTTCCTGGAGACCACGCCGGAGAAGGCCGTGGTGGCGCTGCCGGACCGGAGCGACTTCCACAACCATGTCGGCGGGCCGCACGCCGGCGCGATGTTCACGCTGGGCGAGTCGGCGAGCGGGGCGATCGTCCTCGCCGCCTTCGGCGACCAGCTCTCGCGTGCCGTGCCCCTCGCGGTCAGCGCCGAGATCGCGTACCGGAAGCTCGCCATGGGCGAGGTCACGGCCACTGCCGTCCTCGGCCGTCCCGCCGCCGAGGTCGTCGCCGAACTCGACGCCGGTGAGCGCCCCGAGTTCCCCGTCTCCGTCGCCATCCGGCGCGCGGACGGCGCCGTCACCGGCGAGATGACCGTCGTCTGGACCCTGCGCCCCAACGGCTGACCGGGCCCGCTCCCTCCGGCTCCCGGCCTCCGCCCTCGCCGTCCGCCGTCCCGGCCGACCGGCGAGGGCTCCTTCGGGCAGATCATTGACACGAGTCACTGACGGCCCTAGGTTCCCCGCCGACACGCACGTGTGGTCCACGACGACGCCTGCACGAAGGAGTGAGGCTCATGAAAGACACCGTGTCCCGGGGTTCCGTCCGCTTACGGTGGCCGTCGGCGGCAGCGACCGCCGTCGCCGCCTTCGCCGCCGCCCTCCTGTCACCCGCCCCGGCCCAGGCCGCCGCCGGCACCGGACAGGCGGCAGTCGTGCGCACCGACGCCGGCTGGGTACGCGGCCAGACCACGGCGGAGGGACGGCAGTTCCTCGGCATCCCCTACGCCCGGCAGCCCGTCGGGGACCTCCGCTGGACCGAGCCCCGGCCGGTGACCCCCTGGCAGGGGGTGCGCGCGGCCGACGCGTTCGGCAGCAGATGCGCCCAGACGGCCAGTTGGGACCCCGGCTACGAGCGGCCCAGCCACACCGAGGACTGCCTGGCCCTCAACGTGTACACGCCGCAGGGCACCGCCCGCCGTCCGGTCATGGTCTGGCTGCACGGCGGCGGCCTCACCGCGGGCGCCGGCGAGGACGTCGTACCGGACGCCTTCGCACGGCGTACCGGCACGGTCGTCGTGACCGTCAACTACCGCCTCGGCGCCCTCGGCTTCCTCGCCACCGACGACCTCGACAAGGAGGCGCGCGACGGCGTCTCGGGCAACTTCGGCATGCTCGACCAGCAGGCCGCGCTGCGCTGGGTACGGGCCAACATCGGCCGCTTCGGCGGCGATCCGGGCCGCGTCACCGTCGCGGGCGAGTCCGCGGGGGGCCGCTCCGTCTGTACCCAGCTGGCCTCACCCACCTCCCGGGGCCTGTTCCGCGCCGGGATCGTACAGAGCGGCGCGTACGGCGACTGCGCGGCCCGCACGCACGCGTCGGCGGTCGCCCAGGGCCGGACCTTCATGACGCGGCTCGGCTGCGCGGACACGGCGTGCTTGCGGGGCAAGAGCGCCGCCGAGATCCTCGCCGCCCAGGCGGGCCTGGACTGGGGGCCCGTCGCCGGCGGCGCCTTCCTGCCCGTCCAGCCCTTCGAGGCGTTCGAGAAGGGGGCGGCCGCCCGGGTGCCCGTCCTCAACGGCGCCAACCAGGACGAGGGCCGCCTCTTCGCGTTCGGCCGCTTCGACGCGGCCGGCACCCCGCTCACCGCGGAGCAGTACCCGACCGTCATGCGGACCGCCTACGGCGACCGGGTCCTCGCCCGCTACCCGCTCACGGACCACCCCTCGCCGACCATCGCGTACGGCACCGCCCAGGGCGACCAGAGCTTCGCCTGCCCCGCGCTGCGGCTGAACGAGGTCCTCGCCGGGCGCGGACCGGTGTACGCGTACGAGTTCGCCGACCGGACCTCCCCGCCCTTCGCCTCGCTGCGTAACCTGGGCACCGACTTCGACTTCGGGGCGACCCACGTCAACGAGGTGCAGTACCTCTTCCGGCACTTCGGCCTCGACAGCCCGCTGGACGCCGGGCAGCGGGCACTGGCGCGCCGGATGACCGACTACTGGGGCTCCTTCATCCGCGACGGGGTGCCGAGGTCCGCCGGTCAGCCCGCCGTCCCCGCCGGGGGCGACCAGGTGCTCACTCTCAGGGTCGCCGCGCAGGGCGGGAACGGGCTCAGCCGGACCGTGCACCAGGAGCACGCGTGCGACCTGTGGGACAACCTGGCGGGCTCTCCCGCCGTCTCAGTGAGCGGGTAGGCTGCCCCGGCGCGCGGTCCAGCGTGAGCGGGCGCCGGGAGCCCGAGAACCGGACGCATGGGAGGAAGCGGCTTTGCACGTCCAGGAGTGGCTCGAAACGGTGCCACCGCTCAGCATCTATCTGCTGGTGGGGCTGGTCATCGGTCTGGAGAGCCTGGGCATCCCCCTGCCGGGCGAGATCATCCTGGTCTCCTCCGCGCTGCTCGCGTCCCAGCACGGCGAGATCAACCCGGTCGTCCTCGGCGCCTGCGCCACGGCCGGCGCGATCATCGGCGACTCGATCGGCTACGCCATCGGCCGCAGGGGCGGACGTCCCCTGCTGGCCAGGCTCGGCCGGAGATTCCCCAAGCACTTCAGCGAGAGCAACATCGCGGTCGCCGAGCGGTCCTTCGACCGCTGGGGCATGTGGGCGGTCTTCTTCGGACGCTTCATCGCCCTGCTGCGGATCTTCGCCGGTCCCCTCGCCGGCGTCCTGCAGATGCCGTACTGGCGCTTCCTCACCGCCAACGTCCTCGGCGGCATCCTCTGGGCCGGCGGCACCACCGCCGTCATCTTCTACGTCGGTGTGGTGGCCGAGGCGTGGCTCAAGCGCTTCTCGTGGCTGGGCCTGGTGCTGGCCGTGCTGATCGGCGTGACGTCGATGCTGGTGGTCAGGCGCAAGGCGAAGAAGGCGGCGGAGAAGGCCGAGGCCGGCGAGGCGGAACTGGTCCCCGCCACCGACTGAGACCCCCGCCACCGACTGGGACTCCCGCCGTCGACTGGGACATCCGGCCCGAGTATGCCGGGCCGACTGCGCGGGCTGTGCCGATGGACGGCAGGCTGTGACGACGGACAGGGGCCGTGCCGCCGACGGGTGGCGCGGCCCCTCGGTCGTCTCAGGCGCCGTACTCCTCCTGCGCCGCCCGGTGCGCCGTGGCCAGTTCGGTGTAGTGCGCGCCGTTCAGGGTGACGCCCTCGCGCTCCTCCTCGGTGAGGGGGCGCTTGACCTTCGCGGGCACCCCCGCGACCAGCGAACCCGGCGGCACCCGCATCCCCTGCGGCACCAGCGCCTGCGCCGCGACGAGGGAGCCCGCCCCGATCACCGCGCCGTTCAGCACGGTGGCGCCCATCCCGATCAGGCAGTCGTCCTCGATGGTCGCGCCGTGCACGACGGCGTTGTGCCCGATCGAGACGCGCTCGCCGATCGAGATCGGGAAGCCGGGGTCCACATGGAGCGTGCAGTTGTCCTGCACATTGCTCCCGGCTCCCACCACGATCGGCTCGAACTCGGCCCGCAGCACCGCGCCGTACCAGACGCTCGCCCCGGCGCGCAGCGTCACGTCGCCGATCACCGCCGACGTGGGGGAGACGAACGCGGCGTCCTCCACGTCCGGCTTCTTCCCGCCGAACACCGTGATCAGGGCCCGCTGCCGATTCATGTGCCGCCTCCTGGTGGTGGATCAGTCTCCCTCCGCACCGTAAGCCATGGGCACGGCGTCGCGTGGGGTGAAGATCACAGCCGAACGACCCGGTCCGGATGGCGACCGGTGAGTACGGTGAGCGGGTGTCCAGAAGCAGGAACACGTTCTCGTCATGGCGGCGTCGCGCGGTGCAGCGCGCCGTCCACGCGGGCTGGGAGTGGGTGCGGCGCACGGGCGCGGTGACGGCCGAGCGCCCCGGCCGCTTCCGGTTCGGCGCGATGGGAACCGGTACCAGACTGGCCTTCCCGCTCGGCACGGTCTTCGGTGAGCCGTGGATCCACCTGGGCTCCCACTGCATCATCGGCGAGCAGGTCACGCTGACCGCCGGACTGATGCCCGACCTCGACCTCGGCGCGGAGCCGATCCTGCGCATTGGCGACGGAGTCGTGCTCGGCCGGGGCAGCCATGTGATCGCCGACACCAGCGTGACCATCGGCAGCGACTGCTACTTCGGGCCGTACGTGTACGTGACGTCCACGAACCACTCGTACGACGACCCCCACGAGCCGATCGGCAAGCAGTGGCCGCGGATGGACCCGGTGTCGATCGGGCCCGGCTGCTGGATCGGCACCGGCGCGGTGATCCTGCCGGGCGCGCGGGTCGGGCGGAACGTGGTGGTGGCCGCGGGAGCGGTCGTCCGGGGCGAGGTCCCGGACCGCTCGGTGGTGGCGGGGGCGCCCGCGAAGGTCGTGCGGCGCTGGGACCCGGTGGAGGGCTGGCAGCCCCCGATCCGCACGCCCGCGCCCGTGCCGATCCCCGACGGGGTCACGCCGGAGCAGTTGCTGGCGTTGGCCGAGTGGGAGGCGGACGGTGCCGGGGAGTCCGCCTGAGGGCTCATGGGCTTGGCGGTGGGGTGCTCAGCCCGTTGCCAGGAGGAGGGTGCCTGCCAGGGCCAGGCCCGCGCCGGCCGCCTGGACGGCGCGCAGGCGTTCGGAGAGCACGAAGCGGGCGGCCAGCGCCGTGATCACGGGGTACAGCGAGGCCAGGACGGCGGCGACGGTCACCGGGCCGTGCTGGGCGGCCACGGAGTACGTGCCGTTGGCTGCCACGTCCGCGAGGCCGACGAAGGCGAAGGCCGGGAGCGAGGCGTAGGGGAAGCCCTCCGGCGGCAGGGCGGGGGAGCCGCGTCGCACCGAGACGCAGAGGGCCGCGCCGCCCGCCACGGCGTTCGTCACGCGCTGGACGAACAGGGCGAGGAACAGACCGGTGAGCGTCGTCGACGCCTCGGCGATCAGGGCCATCACCGCGCCGAAGCCGAAGGCCGCGACGAGGGTCAGCACGATGGCCTGCCGCTGGACCGGGGCGCCCTTGAGCTGCGGGCCGCCCGCCAGGACGACCCCGACGACGGCCACCACGATGCCGGCGACCTGGAGCAGCGCGGGACGTTCGCCGAGGAACAGCCCGACCCCCACCGGGACGGCCACGCTGAGCGAGCCGAGCGGGGAGACGACGCCCATGGGGCCGAGGGCGAGCGCCTTGTAGAAGGCGAGCATGGCGACCGGGCCCACCAGGCCGGCGGCCACGGCGAACCACAGCCGGGGGCCTGCCTCGCTCCAGCCGCCGGTCGCGACGACGATCGCGCCGAGCACGGTGGCCGCGATCGTCTGGGAGACGACGACCACGGTCAGCGCCGGGACGCGCCTGCTCAGCAGCCCGCCGCCGAAGTCTGCCAGGCCCCACAGCAGGCTGGTGGCCAGGGCGAAGAGTGCGGTCATCGGGCGGCCTCGCAGTACAGTTCGGTGAACGAAGGGTGCACTCCACCGTAGTTCATCGCACTGAACTCTGTCATTCAAAATATTGGACGGAATGTGTCGGACCTCGACCTGCTGACCCAGTCCCTGGCGCGGAACGTCAAACGCTGGCGCACGGAACGCGGCTTCACCCTGGACGCCCTCGCCGCCCGTGCCGGAGTCAGCCGCGGCATGCTCATCCAGATCGAGCAGGCCCGCACCAACCCCAGCATCGGCACCGTCGTCAAGATCGGCGACGCCCTCGGCGTCAGCATCACCACCCTGCTCGACTACGAGCAGGGCCCCCGGGTCCGGATCGTCCCGGCCGAGCAGGTGGTCCGCCTGTGGCACACCGACGCGGGCAGCTACAGCCGGCTCCTCGCCGGTACGGAGGCCCCCGGTCCGCTGGAGATGTGGGACTGGCGGCTGATGCCGGGCGAGGGCAGCGGTTCGGATCCGCATCCGGCCGGCACCGTCGAGATCGCCCATGTCACCGCGGGCGAGCTGACGCTCACCGTCGAGGGCGCCGAGTACCGCGTCCCGGCCGGCGCCAGCGTCACCTTCGAGGCCAACGCCGCGCACCGGTACGCCAACGACGGCGACGTCCCGACCGAGATGGTGCTGACGGTCTCGGTGCCGCCCGTCCACTGAGACGCGGGCCTGGCCCCACCGGCACTTTGTTAGCGTGCCGGTCATGCGCGCACCCATCGGAGACTTCGACCACGCCACCCCTGCCCCCGCATGCCTCGACCAGTTGGTCGGGCCGGTCGCCGACGCCGTACGCCACTGGGGAGGGGCCGTGCCCGCCGAGCAGATCCTGTACGTGGAGACGGACCCGGCGTGGGCCGACACCGCCGTGTTCGTCGAGCACTACGGGCGGGACCTGCTGGAGCGGTCCGCGAACTGCGTGGTCGTCGCGGGCAGGCGGGGCGGTGGCACGAGCCTCGCGGCCTGCGTGGTGCTGTCCACCACCCGCGTCGACGTCAACGGTGTGGTCCGGCGGCAACTGGGCGCCCGCAAGGCGTCGTTCGCGCCGATGGACACGGCCACCGGGGAGACGGGCATGGAGTACGGCGGCATCACGCCCGTCGGGCTGCCGGAGGGCTGGCCGGTCCTGGTGGACTCCGCCGTCGTCGACCTGCCGTACGTCCTGGTCGGCAGCGGCCGGCGGCGCGGCAAGCTGCTGGTGCCGGGCAAGGCGTTCGCCGAACTCCCCGGCGCGGTCGTCCTGGAGGGGCTGGGCATCGCCTGACCGGCGCGACGGCGGGAACAGGCGAAAGCGGCGGGGATGGCGGCAACGGGCGAGAGCGGCGGGGACGGCGGCGCCGGGCCCCGGACCTGACGGCCCGGAACCCGGCGGTGTGCCGCTGTGTGTGGCGGGGTGCGGTGGAGTGCGGCTCAGGCGGCCGCGGCGCCCGTGCCGGCGGTCAGCTGCTCGATGACGGCGGTGAGGCCGGTGACGACCTCGGCGTCGTCGGCCGGGTGGGTCTCGGCGAAGCGGACGACCGAGTCGGGGATGGAGAGCTTGGCGTCCTCCAGGACCGTGGCACCGGCGATGCCGACGGCCTTGCGGGCCTCGTCCTGCGCCCACACCCCGCCGTACTGGCCGAAGGCGGTGCCGACCACGGCGACCGGCTTGCCCGTGAAGGAGCCGGCGCCGTACGGGCGGGACAGCCAGTCGATGGCGTTCTTCAGGACGGCAGGGATGGTGCCGTTGTACTCGGGCGAGAAGAGCAGGAAGCCGTCCGCCCGGCCCGCCGCCCCGCGCAGCCGCGCGGCGGTGGCCGGGAGGGCCTCCTCGGTGTCGATGTCCTCGTTGTAGAACGGGATGTCGGCCAGGCCCTCGTACAGCTCGATCTCGACGCCCGAGGGGGCGTGCTTCACGGCCGCCTCGGCGAGCTGACGGTTGTGCGAACCGGCGCGAAGGCTGCCGACGAGCGCGAGGATGCGTACGGACATGGGGTGACTCCTAGCAAGGGGGGAGGCTGAAGGCGGGTGGATCCGCGGTTTAAACGGACCGGGGTCCGTTGAACTTTGTAGCACATCTGCGGACCGCGGTCCACTTCTCTGTGACCAGCGTTACGTTCCTTTCGTGAACGAGCCGCTGCCGCCCCTGGTCGGACCCCCGGGAGCCGACCCCCTCGACGATCCGATCGACTTCGTTCCGCGGGTGGGGGGACCTCGTGGGGCGGTTCGTCCCGGCAGCCTGACGGCGGGTGGCGGGTGGCGGGTGGCGGGTGGCGGGTGGCGGGGGCGCGTGTGCTCCGGCTGCCGGTCGCCGACGTGGCCTCGCACGTCCCTCCGTCGGCAGGGTTCCCCCACCCCTGTGCAGGCAAAGCGACCGCTTGGTAGCTTGAGGGCGGTGCCGGTCGGCGGCACCGCGTACGGGTGAGGGGGAGTGGCAGATGGCCGACGCGAACGGGTCCCGGTCCGAGGACACGGGGACGGGGTTCTTCTCCTCCGTGGACGACGTCCTCGCCCAGCTCGCCGAAGCGGGCTACCTGGCCTCCACGGCCGTCGCCACCACGGTCTTCCTGGCCGACCGGCTGGGCAAGCCGCTGCTCGTGGAGGGACCCGCGGGCGTCGGCAAGACCGAGCTGGCCAAGGCCGTCGCCCGCGTCGGCGCCGCCCGCCTGGTCCGGCTCCAGTGCTACGAGGGCATCGACGAGTCCCGCGCCCTGTACGAGTGGAACCACGCCAAGCAGTTGCTGCGCATCAGCGCCGGACGCGACGAGGCATGGGACGACACCCGCAACGACATCTTCAGCGACGAGTTCCTGCTCACCCGGCCCCTCCTGACGGCGATCCGGGGCGACGAGCCGACCGTGCTCCTCATCGACGAGACCGACAAGGCGGACGTCGAGGTCGAGGGGCTGCTCCTCGAAGTGCTCGGCGACTTCCAGGTCACCGTCCCCGAACTGGGCACCATCGCCGCCACCCGGCGCCCGTTCACGGTCCTCACCTCGAACGCCACCCGCGAGCTCTCCGAGGCCCTCCGCCGCCGCTGTCTCTTCCTCCACCTGGACTTCCCCGACGCCGAGTTGGAGCAGCGGATCGTACGGCTGAAGGTGCCCGGCCTCGACGCCGTGCTCGCCGACTCACTCGTCCGCGTCGTCGGCGCGCTGCGGGAGATGGACCTGCGCAAGGCGCCCTCCGTGGCCGAGACGATCGACTGGGCCCGCACCCTGCTGGCCCTCGGCGCCGACACCCTGGACGAGACCGTCGTCCGGGACAGCCTCGGCGTGATCCTCAAGCACCGGGACGACATCGAGAAGGCCACACGGAAGCTGACCCTGGTATGACCGCCGCGGACGGCGCCGCGGCATCCACGGGAGCGGCCTCACCGGGCACGGTGCCCTCCGCGGCCTCCGCCGGTACGGCCTCCTCGGGCGCCGTCTCCTCCGGGGCGCCGCTCACCGAGCGGCTCACGGGGTTCGTGCGGACGTTGCGCGGTCACGGTATCCGGATCGGGCCCGGCGAGACCGTGGACGCGGCGGCCGTGCTGGAGGTGCTCGGCCTCGCCGACCGGGAGCGGATCCGCGCGGGCCTGGCGGCGGCACTGCTGCGCGCCGACCGCCAGCGGGCCGTGTTCGACGCGGCCTTCGAGCTGTACTTCCCGCTCGGTGTGGGCGAGTTGACGGGAGCGTGGGAGGCACCGGCCGCGGACCGGGACGAGTTGCGCGCGCGGATCGCCGCCGCGCTCGCCGCCGGTGACGTCGCCGCCCTCAACCGGCTCGCCGGTGAGGCGGTCGAACTGCTCGGCCGGTACGGCACGTCGTCCGAGTCGGACGGCTGGTCGGCCCACCAGACGCTGGACCGGCTGCGGCCCCAGACGCTGCTCGCGGGCATCCTCGCGGCGCAGCGGGCCGGCGGAGGCGGCGGAGGCGGCGGTGGTTCCGGCTTCGGGCCGGGGAACGGCGCCGGTACGGGCGCGGCGGGAGCGGGCTCGGGCGGTTCCGGATCCGGCGGGTTCACCGACCGGCTGGACGCGGACGAGATCCGGCGCCGTATCGAGGACTTCCGCGAACGGGTGCGTACCGAGGCCCGGCGACGGGTCGCCGAACGGCGGGGCGCGGCGTTGATCGCCCAGCGGGGCATCGCCCGCAGCGCCGAACAGGTCGACTTCCTCGTCGCGAACCGCGAACAGCTCGTCGAACTCCGCCGCACGGTCCAGCCGTTGGCCCGCAGACTGGCGACCCGCCTCGCCGCCCGGCGGCGCCGGGCGGCGCGGGGTCGGATCGACATCCGGCGCACTCTGCGCCGCTCGCTGTCCACCGGGGGAGTACCGCTGCGCCCGGCCTACCGGCGCCACCGGCCCGCCCGCCCGGAGATCGTGCTGCTGTGCGACGTGTCCGGTTCCGTCGCGGGGTTCGCGAACTTCACGATGCTGTTGGTGCAGGCGATGCGGGACCAGTTCAGCAAGGTGCGGGTCTTCGCCTTCGTCAACAAGGTCGACGAGGTCACGCACCTCGTCACCACCGGTGAGGCCGACCCGGCGGAACTCGGCCGCCGGATCGCCGAGGAGGCGACCATCAGCGGCTGGCACGGCAGCAGCGACTACGGGACCGCGCTCGGGGAGTTCGCCGAGCACCACATCGACGCCGTGGGGCCGCGCACCTCGGTGATCGTCCTCGGTGACGCCCGCACCAACGGGTTCGACCCCAACGCGGCCGCCCTGCGCCGCGTCGCCGCCCGCGCCCGCCGCGTCCACTGGCTCAACCCCGAGTCACCCGAGCTGTGGTCCACGGGCGACTCCGCCGCGCTCGTCTACGCCGAGGTCGTCGAGATGCACTCCTGCCGCAACGCGCGGCGCCTCGCGGAACTGGTGACCCGGTTGCTGCCGGTGTGACGCGGCGCGGATGCCCCGGGGCCGCGCCTGCGCCGGCGTCTCGCCCTGCCCGAGCGACAGCCGGGGCCGGGTTCCTCAGGTGCCCCGGCACCACCCGGCATGCGCCGTTCCCCGCGCGCCCGGACCGCCCCGCCGCTGCGTGTGCGCCGCCCAGCCGCGATCCTTGAGACAGACTCTCGACGTCAGGAGGTGCGCCCATGCCCCGCACCGTCACCGTGGGCTTCGAAGGCTCCCCCGAGAGCCGTGCCGCCGTCGAGTGGGCGGCCCGTGAGGCCCGCCTCCGTGCCCTGCCCCTGCTCCTGGTCAACGTGTGGGAACCGGTGCCCGCGCCGATGGGACGGTCCCCCATGCTGGGCTCGTCGACCCAGCCGGGCTGGGCCCAGCATGGGGAGACGTCCGTGGGGCCCGGGGCGCGGCGGATCCTGCGTGACGCCGCCGACGACGTCCGGCGGCGCCATCAGGCCGTCGACGTGTCCCTGGAACAGCTGACGGGCCGGGCGACGGAGGAACTGCTGAAGGCGGCCGTGGACGCCGAACTGCTGGTCCTCGGCTGGCACGGGCGGAGCGGTGTCGCCGGCTTCCTCGTCGGCTCCGTCGGACTGCACGTCGCCGCGCACGCCGAGCGTCCCGTCGTCCTCGTCCGGGCCGGCGAGTCGGCCGCCGACGAGCACGTGCCGGATCCGTCCGGTGCCGTGTCCGCCGAGGCGCCGTTCCGGCCTGTCGTCGTCGGTCTGGACGCCGCGCACCCGGACGAGACGCTCCTCCGGTTCGCCTTCGAGGCCGCCGCCCTGCGGGACACCACGCTGCGGGTCGTCCACGACCCGGGCCCCCCGCCGCCGGGGCACGGCCCGCACGCGGGTGGTCCCCATACGGGCGGTCCGCCGGACACGGCGCCCGACCTCGGGGACGTCCTCGGTCCGCCCGGCACACCGCACCCCTTGCGGCGGGAGTTCCCGGCCGTCGAGGTCGTCGAGGAGTCATCTCCGGGCAAGGCGGCGGACCACCTCGTCGAGGCGTCGCGGGAGGCGTCGCTGGTCGTCGTCGGCCGCCGGGTGCGTCACTCCCCGTTCGGCGCCCATCTCGGGCCCGTCACCCACACGGTGCTGCACCACGCGGCAGCCCCGGTGGCGGTCGTCGCCCACCGCTGAGCGCCGACCGGCTCCAGAGCCGCCGACCGGCTCCGGAACCGCCGACCGGCACCCGCGCCGCCGCGTCGACGGTCAGCCCAGCCGGGGAATCTCGATCGCCGGGCACCGGTCCATGACCATGTCGAGCCCGGCGGCACGGGTGCGGTCGTAGGCGGCCTCGTCGACGACGCCCAGCTGGAACCAGACGGCGCGGGCGCCGATCCGTACGGCCTCGTCAGCCACCGGACCGGCGAGGTCGCTGTTGACGAAGACATCGACGACGTCCACCGGGAAAGGGATGTCCGCGAGCGAGGCGTACCCCTGCTCGCCGTGGACCGTCTCGGCCTTCGGGTGGACCGGGACGACCCGCTTGCCGTAGCGCCGGAGGACCTCGGCGACACCGTACGCGGCGCGGCCGCGGTTGGTGGACAGGCCCACGACGGCCCAGGTGTCGCCGAGTTCCGTCAGGATCTTGCGGATCGTGGCGGCGTCGCCGTCCATGTCCTGTCTCCTCTTCGTCCGTACGGGAGCGCCCGGTGCGGGCTGCCTGCGCCAACAGCGCGGTGGGCCCGCTGATTCCCGCGCCCTCCACAGCGGTTCCGCCGGGCCACCCGGTCGGGCCACCCGGTGGGGCCGGGCGGCGGGCCGCGTGGTCGCGCCGGTCCGCCGCACGGAATGTCGTGGTGCGTACTGCGTTCCGCCGCACACGCGCCTACGCTCACCTCGTGCTGCGTATCACCGACGCCCGGACCGGCGAGCCCGTCGACGTCCGCAGAGCGCTCACCAGGGTCCACGTCCACGTGCCGGGCGACGACGCGTCGGCGCTGCGTGTGCTGCTGGTCGCCGATGTCCTCGCGCGCGCCCTGGACCTGGACGGTGTCCCCGCGCTGCTGGTCGCCGACCCGCCCACCGCGCTGCGCGCTCGCGCCGACGATCTGGGCATCCGGCCGACGGAGGCCGCCGGGGCGGGCGGCGCGGCGGGCGCCGGACGGCAGGTGCTGCGGGTGGCCGGCACCGGAGAGCCGGCCGGCGACGGCGTCGGCGTCGAGGTCGCCCCGGTCACCGGGCCCGAGGCGCCGGCCGCGTCCGGCACCACCCTGCGGCTCGCCCTGCTCCGCCTGCCCCGCCGCACCCCCGTCGCCCTCGACGCTCCCGCCCTGGCCGAGGCGGACGAGACCCTCGGCGCGTGGCGCGCGGCGGTGGCCGGCTGGGCCACCCGCCCCTCCAGGCCGATCCCGGAGGACGCCCGGCAGGCCCTGCGCACCGCCTGGGAGGACGACCTGGACGTGCCCGCCGTGCTCGCGGTCCTGCGGGCCGTGGAAGGGGCCGACGACCTGCCGGACGGGGCACGGTTCGAGACGTTCGCCTACGCGGACCGGCTCCTCGGGCTGGAGCTGACCCGCCAGATCGGAGCACCGGCGTGAACGGGCGGCGGGGAGCGGGCCCTCTGCGCCGACTCGTCGTCCTGCGGCACGCCAAGTCGGCCTGGCCGGTGGGTGTGCCCGACCACGAGCGCCCCCTGGCCGCCCGCGGCCGCCGTGACGCCCCCGCCGCCGGGCGGGCCCTCGCCGAGGCGGACTGCCTGCCCGACCTCGCCCTGTGCTCCACGGCCGTCCGGGCCACCCAGACCTGGGAGGCGATCGCCGCCCAGTGGGGGACACCGCCGCCCGTACGACTCGATCCGCGTGTGTACGCCGCCGACGCGGCGGAGCTGCTGGACGTCGTGCACGAGGTCCCCGAGGGGGTCCGGACCCTGCTGCTGGTGGGGCACAACCCGGGCCTGGAGGAACTGGTGCTGGACCTGGCCGGCGACGCCCTGGACGACGCCCTCGACACCGTCCGCGCCAAGTTCCCGACCTCCGCCGTCGCCGTCCTCGCCTGGCACGGCGACACCTGGTCCGCCCTGACCCCGGGCACGGCGCTCCTGACGGACCTGATCGTGGCGCGCGGCGAGAAGAAGCACTGACGGCGGCCCCGGCCCGGCCGCGACCGCCGGCGCGCACGCCCGGCGCGGACCCGTACCGGGCTGCGCATAGGCTGGCCCGATGCAGGACGAGTACCGCACCGTCGCCCGCGCCGGCGTGCACGAGACCGAGGTCAACCGCTCACGCTTCCTGTGCGCGATCGCCCCGGCCGCCACCGAGCGGGAGGCCCAGGAGTTCGTCGCGGCCGTCCGCAAGGAGCACGCCGACGCCACGCACAACTGCTACGCGTACGTCATCGGCGCCGACGCCGCCGTGCAGAAGGCGAGTGACGACGGCGAACCGGGCGGCACCGCGGGCGTGCCCATGCTGCAGATGCTGATGCGGCGTGACATGCGCTACGTCGTCGCCGTCGTCACCCGGTACTACGGCGGCGTCAAACTGGGCGCGGGCGGCCTCATCAGGGCGTACGGCGGCGCCGTGGGGGAGGCACTGGACGCGCTCGGCACCCTCACCCGCCGTCGTTTCCGCCTCGCGACGGTCACCGTCGACCACCAGCGCGCGGGCAAGGTGCAGAACGACCTGCGGGCCACCGGCCGCGAGGTCCGCGACGTCCGCTACGGGGAGGCCGTCACCATCGAGATCGGGCTCCCCGACGCCGAGGTGCCCGCGTTCCGCGCGTGGCTCGCCGACACCACGGCGGGCACGGCCGGCTTCGCACTCGGCGGGGAGGCGTACGGCGACGCCTGACAGTGAGGATGTGACGTGGTGACGCCGCTGGTGGACCTGACCCCTCGCCTGACTGACGTCCGGGGCGGCGGCCGGCCGACCGGTGACCGGTCACCAGTCACCGGTGGCCGCAGAGAGAATTGCTGCGAATTGCTCCTTTTTCCGTCGGTTCGACAGTTTTCTTCGCGGACGCCGCGCGTCTCCGTGGACCGGTGACTGTGCCGGACCGTGCGAGACCAGGTGCCGGCAGGCATTAGCGTGGTCGGTGCGTCGGCGCGGCACGGCCGGCTGCCGAGGGGCCGGGCGGGTCCGGGGAGGGATGAGGGGAAACATGCGGGTCGGAGTGGCGTCTTGAGGATTCTGCACACCTCCGACTGGCATCTCGGTCGGGCGTTCCACCGGGTGAGCATGCTCGGGGCGCAGGCCGGGTTCATCGACCACCTCGTCACGACCGTGCGGGAGCGCGACGTGGACGTGGTGCTCGTGTCCGGGGACGTGTACGACCGGGCGGTGCCGCCCCTGGCCGCCGTCGAGCTGTACGACGACGCATTGCACCGCCTCGCCGAGCTGGGCGTGCCGACGGTGATGATCTCCGGTAACCACGACTCGGCACGCCGGCTCGGCGTCGGCGCCGGGCTCCTGGACCGCGCGGGCATCCACCTGCGCACCGACGCCTCCGCGGCCGGAGTCCCCGTGGTGCTGGCCGACGCCCACGGCGACGTCGCCTTCTACGGGCTGCCGTATCTCGAACCCGCCCTGGTCAAGGACGAGTTCGCGGTGGACAGGCCGGGCCACGAGGCGGTCCTGGCCGCCGCCATGGACCGCGTCCGCTCCGACCTGGCGACCCGCGCGCCGGGCACCCGGTCCGTCGTCCTCGCCCACGCCTTCGTCACCGGCGGCGCGCCCAGCGACAGCGAGCGGGACATCTCCGTCGGCGGCGTCTCGTCCGTGCCCGCCGGGGTGTTCGACGGCGTCGACTACGTCGCCCTGGGGCATCTGCACGGCAGCCAGACCCTCACCGAACGCGTTCGCTACTCGGGCTCCCCGCTGCCGTACTCCTTCTCGGAGGCCGACCACCGCAAGACCATGTGGCTGGTCGACCTCGGCGCCGACGGCTCGATCGCCGCCGAGCGCGTCGACTGCCCCGTGCCGCGCCGACTCGCCCGCGTCCGCGGCCGGTTGGACGAACTCCTCGACGACCCCGGCCTCGCCCGGCACGAGGACGCCTGGGTCGAGGCCACCCTCACCGACCCGGTGCGGCCGGCCGAGCCCATGGCCCGGCTCTGCGCGCGCTTCCCGCACACCCTCAGCCTCGTCTTCGACCCGGAACGCGCCCCCGACGACCCGGACGTCTCCTACGCCCGGCGCCTCGCGGGCCGCGACGACCAGCAGATCGCGGAGGACTTCGTGGCCCATGTGCGCGGCACCGGCCCCGACCCCCACGAACAGGCCGTGCTCCGCGACGCCTTCGACGCCGTACGGGCCGACGAGACCCTCCGGGAGACCGCCCGATGAGACTGCACCGGCTCGACATCACGGCCTTCGGCCCTTTCGGCGGCACCCAGTCCGTCGACTTCGACGACCTGTCGGCCGCCGGCCTCTTCCTGCTGCACGGCCCGACCGGCGCCGGCAAGACGTCCGTCCTCGACGCCGTCTGCTATGCCCTGTACGGTTCCGTGCCCGGCGCCCGCCAGAGCGGCCAGGGCATGACCCTGCGCAGCGACCACGCGGACCCCGCGACGCGCACCGAGGTCCGCCTCGAACTGACCGTCGCCGGCCGCCGCCTGGAACTCACCCGCCAGCCGCCCTGGGAGCGGCCCAAGAAGCGCGGCACCGGTACGACGCTCGACAAGGCACAGAGCCTGCTGCGGGAGTACGACGCCGTCGCGGGTGCCTGGAAGGACCTCAGCCGGTCGCACCAGGAGATCGGCGAGGAGATCACCCAGGTCCTCGGGATGAGCCGGGAGCAGTTCTGCCAGGTGGTGCTGTTGCCGCAGGGCGACTTCGCCCGGTTCCTGCGGGCCGACGCCGAGGCCCGCGGCCGACTGCTCGGCCGGCTGTTCGACACCCAGCGGTTCGCCGCCGTCGAGAAGCGCCTCGCCGACCGGCGCCGCGCCACCGAGGCACAGGTCCGCGACGGCGACGCCGACCTGCTCGCCGACGCGCACCGCATGCAGCAGGCCGCCGGCGGCGACCTCGCCCCGCCCCAGCTCGCGCCGGGCGATCCGGGACTCGCCGAAGCCGTCCTCGGCTGGGCCGCGATCGCCCGCAGCACCGCACGGGAACAGCTCACCGTCGCCCACTGCGCGCGGGCCGCCGCGGAGTCCGCGCACGCCGCCGCCGAGCGCGACCTCGACGACGTACGGGAAGTGGCGCGGCTGCAGCGGCGGTTCGCCGAGGCGCGGGAGCGGGCCCGGAAGCTGGAGGAACGGGCCGACGCCCACCGGGCGGACCGCGACCGCATGGAACGCGGCCGCAAGGCCGAGGCCGTGGAACCGGCGCTCGCCCTGCGGGACGAGGCCGAGGCCGCGCACCGGCGGGCCGCCGAGGACGAGGCCCGCACGCGTGCCGCCCTGCCCGCGGAGCACGCCGACGCCGGCGCGGCCGGGCTCGCGGCCGCCGCCCGGAATGCCTCGGAGGAACTGGGCGGCCTGGCGGCTGCCCGCCGCGCCGAACGGAAGCTGGCCGACCTCCTCGCCGAGCGCGCCGAACTCGACGGCGAGGAACGCGCCGACGACGACGTCCTCCAGGACGCCGAGGGCTGGCTGGCCGACTGGGACACCACGCGGGCCGGGCTGCAGGCCCGCGTCGAGGCCGCTCAGGAGGCCGCCACCCGGGCCGAGCAGCTCGCCGTCCAGCGCGAGCCCGCCGAGAGGCGGTTGCGCGCCGCCCGCGAGCGTGACCGGCTCGAACGGGACGCCGACGAGGCCCGGACCGACGCGCTCCGGCTCGCCGAGCGTGCCGGTGAGGCGCGCACCCACTGGCTGGACCTCAAGGAACAGCGCCTGGACGGCATCGCCGCCGAGCTGGCCGCCGAGCTGGTCGACGGCCGGCCGTGCGCCGTCTGCGGCGGCACCGAACACCCCGCGCCCGCCCGCAAGGACGCCGGGCACGTCGACCGCGAGACGGAGGAGGCGGCGCTCGCCGCGTTCCAGCGGGCCGACGAGGAACGCGCCGACGCCGAACGGCGCCTTCAGGACCTGCGGCGGGCGCTGGCCGCCGCGAGCGCGGAGGCCGGGGACACACCGACCGACCGACTCGCCGCGCTCGCCGAGGAGGTCGAGCGGGACTACGCCCGGGCCCGGCGCGGCGCCTCGGACCTGCATCCCGCGCAGGAGGCGCTGCTGCACGCCGAACGGGAGCGCGACCGGCGGGCCGCCGCACGGCAGGAGGCGGCGGTCCGGGCCGCCACCCGCAACACCCGACGGGACGCCCTGGAACGGGAACGGGCCGCCCTGGAGGAGGAGTTGACGCAGGCCAGGGGCGAGGCCCGGAGCGTGGCCGAGCGGGCCGGGCAACTGGAGCTGCGGGCCGCCCGGCTCGCCGAGGCCGCCGAGGCCGTGCGCGCCGCCGACGACACCGCGCAGCGGCTCAAGGACGCCGACGCACGCCTCGCCGACGCCGCCTTCCGCGCCGGGTTCGACACACCGCGACAGGCCGCCGCGGCGCTCCTCGACGCCGCGGCCCACCGGGACCTGCAACGGCGCCTCGACGCCTGGCAGACGGAGGAGGCGGCGGTGCGCGCCGTGCTCGCCGAGCCCGGGACGGCCGCAGCGGCCCAGCGGCCGTCCGCCGATGTCGCCGCCGCCGAGCGGGCCGCCGAGGCCGCCGCCCTGCGCCTCCAGCGGGCCGTGTCCGCGTGGGACGAGGCCGAGCGGCGCAGCGCCGCACTCGACCGGCTGTCCGCGCGGGCCGCCGCCTCCGTGCGGCGGCTGGCACCGCTGCGGGAGGAGTACGACCGCGTCGCCCGCATGGCGGGACTCGCCGCCGGAACCGCCGCGGACAACGAGCGCAAGATGCGCCTGGAGGCGTACGTCCTGGCCGCCCGTCTCGAACAGGTCGCCGCCGCCGCGACCGTACGGCTCCAGCGGATGTCCTCCGGCCGCTACACCCTCGTCCACTCCGACGACCGGTCCGGGCGCGGGCGCAGCGGACTCGGACTGCACGTCGTCGACGCGTGGACCGGCCGGGAACGGGACACGGCCACGCTCTCCGGCGGCGAGACGTTCTTCGCGTCCCTCGCGCTCGCGCTGGGCCTCGCCGACGTCGTCACCGACGAGGCCGGCGGCGTACGCCTCGACACCCTCTTCGTCGACGAGGGGTTCGGCAGCCTCGACGACCAGACCCTCGACGAGGTCCTCGACGTCCTCGACGCGCTCCGCGAGCGGGACCGCAGCGTCGGCATCGTCAGCCACGTCGGGGACCTGAGACGGCGGATCCACGCACAGCTGGAGGTCGTGAAGGAACGGTCGGGGTCGGTCGTACGGCAGCGCACGACGGCCTGACGGCACGGTCTGGCCGGGTGGCGGGCCGCCCGCCGGGGGCCCGGTGACGCGTCCCGGTGGCGTGGTGGCGTCAGCGGCCGAGCGGGCGCCGGGGGAGGGGGGAGGAGTACACGACGCTGGTCGTGACGGAGCCCAGCGAACCGAGTCTGCCCGACACCTCCTCCAGATGACGCATCGAGCGGGCGGCGACCTTGATCACGAAGCAGTCGTCGCCCGTGACGTGGTGCGCCTCCAGGATCTCGGGGGTGACGGCCACCAGGTCGTGGAACGGTTTGTAGTTGCCGTGGGGGTAGCGGAGGCGGACGAACGCCAGGATCGGCAGGCCCAGCCGCTCCGGTTCGACCACGGCCGCGTACCCCTGGATGACGCCCGCCTCCTCCAGCCGCCGCACCCGTTCGGTGACGGCGCTCGCCGACATCGACACGGCGCGCGCCAGATCGGCGAAGCTGGCCCGCCCGTCCCGCTGGAGGACTTCGAGGATGCGCCAGTCGGTGGCGTCCGGCACGTACGGGGAATTCACGGTCATGAGCGAGGAATAGCAGGGGAATCCCCGGCCGGGCAAGGTCTGGGCCGTGGAACGCCCCTTCAGGGTGGGGGGCATCGGCCGTAGATTTCCCGGCAGTGGGGCCGGACGCCGGCCCCGTCGAGGAGCCGGCCCCGGCGCCGGGCAGAGAGAGGCCCCGAGATGACCACCACGACCGCCGTGAACCCCGTCCTGCGGGTCGCCCCCGCCGCCCCGGCCGAGGCCTCCGCCTACTTCCGGGCGGCCCTCGCCTTCCACGCCGACGTCTCGGACGTGGCCGCCGCCCTCGCCGCCGACGGCGACCCCGGCTTCGTCGTCCTCGACTCCCGTTCCACCGCCTCCTGGGACCAGGGCCACATCCCCGGCGCGGTCCACCTGCCCACCGCCCTCATTCCCGAGCAGGCCGAGCAGCTCCTCGACACGTCCGTCCCGGTCGTCACGTACTGCTGGGGCCCCGGCTGCAACGGCGCCACCCGTGCCGCCCTCGCCCTCGCCGAACTCGGCTTCCAGGTGAAGGAGATGCTCGGTGGCTTCGAGTACTGGGCCCGCGAGGGCTTCGCGTACGAGACCTGGGAGGGCACCGGGCGGCGTGCGGCTGACCCGCTGACCGTGCCGGTGGACGCGGAGGACTGCGGCTGCTGACCACACCATTGCTGACATACTGTCAAGAACCTTGTGGAACCGGTGAGTTGACGGGAATCGTGGCCGTGTAGTTTCTGGGCATGGCTCGTTGTGCGGATCCGGTGGTTCCAGGTGTGGTGCGGTGGGTGGAGTCGGCCGGCGGACCGCTCATAGCCGTGCCGGAGGCGGTCCTGTCGTTCTGGGCGGGCGCCGACGGCGACGAGACCTCCTCCGACTACGACCGTGCCTGCGACGTCGCCGGCCACGCCGGGCTGCTGCCCGTCGGCGACACCCGCGCCCTGGTCCTGGGCGACGAACCCGCCGCCACCGCGTACCTCCCCGAGCACGGCCTCTTCGTCCGCCGGCACCCGGCCGGCCCCGAGGACCCGTCCGACCCCGACGGCCGGCTCCTCGCCGAGGTGCCCGCCGTCCTCGACGACGCCGTGTGGGCGCCCGCGCTGGAGTGGCGCGTACCGGGACCGCTGGTCCTGTTCGACGCGGCCCGCCCCGGGCACGCCGCCACCGCGACCGGCCATGTGCGGGTGGAGCTGACGCCCGGACGGTACGGGGTCAGCGCCGCGTACGTGCCGACGGGGCCGTGGGCGGGGCTCCGCCTGGTGCGGGTCGGAGCACCTGCGGCCTGATCCGGGCCGGTCGGCGGTCGGGCGTCGAGGGCCGAGGGGCGGGGGTCGAGCGCCGAGGGGCGGGCGTCGAGGGCGGCGAACGGGTTCGGCAGCCGGGGCAGCCATGGGTTCGGCGGCCGGGCCCGGTGGTGCGGTCGGGTGGGCCCGGCGCGCTCGTGTCACAGCTGGGAGAGCTCGTCCACCAGGTCGTCCAGGCCCAGGGAGCCCTGGGAGAGGGCGGCCATGTGCCAGGCCTTGGCGTCGAAGGCGTCGCCGTGGCGCTGCCGGGCCTTCTCACGGCCGAGCAGCCAGGCCCGCTCGCCGAGCTTGTAGCCGATGGCCTGCCCGGGGATGGTCAGATAGCGCGTCAGCTCGCTCTCCACGAAGTCCGCCGGGCGGCTGCTGTGGGCGCCGAAGAACTCCTGGGCCAGCTCGGGGGTCCAGCGCTCTCCCGGGCGGAAGGGGGAGTCCGCCGGGATCTCCAGCTCCAGATGCATGCCGATGTCGACGATGACACGGGTCGCGCGCATCATCTGCGCGTCCAGATAACCGAGCCGCTCCTCCGCGTCCTTGAGGAAGCCCAGCTCGTCCATGAGCCGCTCCGCGTACAGCGCCCAGCCCTCGGCGTTGGCGCTGACCCCGCCGATGGTGGCCTGGTAGCGGGAGAGGTCGTCCTTGACGTACACCCACTGCGCGAGCTGGAGGTGATGGCCGGGGACACCCTCGTGGTACCAGGTGGACACCAGGTCGTACACCGGGAAGCGGGTCGCCCCCATCGTCGGCAGCCAGGTACGGCCCGGACGGGAGAAGTCCTCGCTCGGCGCCGAGTAGTACGGGGCCGCCGCACCACCGGGCGGAGCGATGCACGACTCGACCTTCCGCACCGGTTCCGCCAGGTCGAAGTGGGTGCCGTCGAGCGCCTCGATCGCCCCGTCCATCAGGGACTGGAGCCACGCGCGGACCTCGTCGACGCCCTCGATGTGCCGGCCGTGCTCGTCCAGGTGCGCCAGCGCCACCCACGGCGTCGCGGCGCCCGGCAGGATCTTCTCCGCCTCCTGCTTCATCTCGCCGAGCAGCCGGTGGAACTCCGACCAGCCGTACGCGTACGCCTCGTCGAGGTCCAGGTCCGCCCCCGTGAAGTAGCGGGCCAGCCGGGCGTACCGCTCACGGCCCACCGTGTCCGGGGCGCCCTCGACGGCCGGGGCGTACACGTCGCGCATCCAGTCGCGCAGCTCCACCACGGCCCGCGTCGCCCCGCGGGCCGCCTCGTCCAGCTCGGCGCGCAGGGACTTTGGGCCCTCCGACACGAACTCCTCGAACCAGCCGCGCCCCGCGCCGTCCGTGTCCGCCCACTCGGTGAGCTGACCGATGAAGGTGGCGGTCGGCCGCGGAGCCCCGTACAGCTTGCGCTCCAGCCCGAGCGCGAGCGACTCGCGGTACCCGGCGTAGGCCGCCGGCACCGCGCGCAGCCGCTCCGCGATCGCCGCCCAGTCCTCCTCGGTTTCCGCCGGGGTGATGGTGAAGACCTCACGCACCTCGTGCGGCGGCGTCACCATGTTCCCGACCGCGCGCAGATGTTCGTCCGCCTCGTGCACGGCGAGTTCGGCGGTGAGGCGTTCGCGCAGCAGGCGCGCGCACCGGCGTTCGATGTCGCTGTCCGCGCCCGGTCGCCGCTCCGCCTCGTCGAGCCGGGCCAGCGTCGTCCGGATCAGCTCCGCACGGGCCTCCATACCGGCGGGCGAGGTGTCCGGCAGCCTGCTCGAGCTCTCCTTCACACCGAGGTAGGTACCTGTCACGGGGTCGAGGGCGATCAGGTCGTCGACATACGCGTCGGCGACCTCGCGGGGCAGGGGACTCTTGGTGTCAGACATGCGGACAATCTTGGTACGGCCCCCCGTCGCCGTCAGCTGCTTGACCGGCTGTTGAGTCTGACGGCGGCCGGATTCCGCTGAGGGCGCAGCGCCCCTGCCCGTCGGCGTGCGGTGCCGTCGACCCGCACTGCGCCGCGCCGTTGCTCCCGGGCCCGCGGCGGCCTGCGACTCTCAGCGCGCGGCGCCCGTACCGTTCAGGCGGGCCGTTCGGCGTCCGGCGGGAGCAGCGGCCCGCACTCCCACTGCTGGAAGATCAACCTGGTCTCCACGCGCGCCACTTCGCGCTGGGACGTGAACTCGTCGAGCACCAGCCGCTGCAGGTCCGCCATGTCCGCGACGGCGACATGCACGAGATAGTCGTCCGGGCCGGTGAGGTGGTACACGGTCCGCGACTCGGGCAGCGCCCGGATCCGCTCCACGAACGGCCCCACCAGCTCCCGTCGGTGCGGCCTGACCTGGACGGACAGCAGCGCCTCCAGCCCTCGCCCGAGCTTGGCCGGATCGAGTCGCAGCTGATGACCGAGGATCACTCCGGAGCGGCGCAGCCGGGTCACCCGGTCCAGACACGTCGACGGCGCGACCCCCACCTGGGCGGCGAGATCGCGGTAGGTCGCCCGTGCGTCGTTCTGCAACAGGCGCAGAAGGTGGAGGTCCACCGGATCCAGTACGACAGACTCGGCCATTGCCCGAACGTAGCACGGACACCGGCCCACGCGGCCCGGCCGATGTTCACCCTGACGCCCATGAACTCAGCGAGCACGCACGCGTACGACCCCGCACGCACCGCGCCGAGGGCGCTGGACACCGAGGCCGTGCACGCCGGCCGCGACGACCTCGCGCGCCAGGGCCTGCACGCCGCGCCCATCGACCTGTCCACGACCTACCCCTCGTACGACAGCCGCGGTGAGGCCGCCCGCATCGACGCCTTCGCCACCGAGGGCGCCGAACCCGAGGGCACTCCGATCTACGGACGGCTCGGCAACCCGACCGTCGCCCGTTTCGAGACCGCCCTCGCCCGCCTGGAGGGCACCGAGAGCGCCGTCGCCTTCGCCAGCGGCATGGCCGCCCTGAGCGCGGTGCTCCTCGCCCGCGCCTCCCTGGGCCTGCGCCACGTGGTCGCCGTACGCCCCCTGTACGGCTGCAGCGACCATCTCCTGACCGCCGGGCTGCTCGGCTCCGAGGTCACCTGGGTCGACCCGGCCGGCGTCGCGGACGCGCTGCGGCCCGACACCGGTCTGGTGCTCGTCGAGTCCCCGGCCAACCCGACCCTCGCCGAACTCGATCTGCGGGCCCTCGCCCACTCCTGTGGCTCGGTCCCGCTCCTCGCGGACAACACCTTCGCGACACCGGTCCTCCAGCGTCCCGTCGAGCAGGGGGCCCGGCTCGTCCTGCACAGCGCCACCAAGTACCTCGGCGGCCACGGGGACGTCATGGCCGGGGTCGTGGCCTGCGACGAGGAGTTCGCCGGACGGCTGCGGCAGATACGCTTCGCGACCGGCGGTGTCCTCCACCCGCTCGCCGGCTACCTCCTCCTGCGTGGCCTCGCGACCCTCCCCGTCCGGGTCCGGGCGGCTTCCGCGACCGCCGCGGAACTGGTCCGGCGCCTCGACGCCGACCCGCGGGTGGCGCGGGTCCACTACCCCCGTGTCGGCGGCGCGATGATCGCCTTCGAGGTTCATGGCGACCCGCACGACGTCATCGCGGGCGTCCGGCTGATCACCCCCGCCGTCAGCCTCGGCAGTGTGGACAGCCTGATCCAGCACCCGGCTTCCATCAGCCACCGCATCGTGGACGAGACCGACCGCCGGGGCGCCGGGGTGAGCGACCGGCTGCTGCGGATGTCGGTGGGCCTGGAGGACGTGGACGACCTGTGGGCGGACCTGGACGGGGCGCTGGGTGCAACGGCCGACACCGCCACCACGGGTAGGGGCGTCGCCGCCGAACGGCCTGTGGCGGACCTGGGGGCTGCCTCCGGCCGCTGAGGCGGTGATCGAGGGCCCGGTGGCCGGGGTGGCTCCCCCGGCCACCGGGCCCTGGGCTTGAGGCTCCGGCTGCGCGGAGGGCTCGCAGGAGGCTCCGGGTGCCCCGTGGGCCCCGAGGGCTCCGGGTCCGGCTACTCCCCGGCTACGGTGAGCGCCAGCTTGCCCGTGACGCCGCCGTCGAGCAGGCGGCGGACGGCTGCGGCGGCTTCCGTGAGGGGGTACACGCGGTCCACGACGGGGCGCAGGGTGCCCGCCCCGATGAGCACGGTCAGGTCCCGCAGACCGTCGGCGTGTTCGGAGGAGATGAACGTCCCCAGGTGCTGTCCGGTGAACGGCGACAGCGCCTGTGCGCGGAGCTGCCGGTCGGTGCCGCCGAGCCACCGGCCGGCCGTCTCGCCGCCGGTGATGACCAGTCGGCCGCGTGGGGTGAGGACGCGGCGCAGATCCCGCAGGGTGCGGTTGCCCGCGATGTCGACGACGGCGTCGTACCGCCGCGCGCCGGCGAGGAAGTCCTCGCGGGTGTGGTCGACGACCTCGTCGGCGCCCAGTGCCCGTACGGCGTCGAGCTTGGCCGTGCTCGCGACGGCCGTGATCCGCGCCCCGAGGGCGTGGGCGATCTGCACGGCGAAGGTGCCGACACCACCGGACGCCCCGGTGATCAGGACCTCCTGGCCCCGCTGGACCCGGGCCCGGTCACGAACCGCCTGGAGCGCGGTGAGCGCGCTGACGGGGACCGTCGCCGCCTCCTCGAAGGTCAGGCCGGCCGGCTTGGGGGCGATCCTGTCGTGCCGGGCGACGGCGTGCTCGGCGAACGCGGCCGCCGCCGTGCCGTAGACCTCGTCGCCGGGCGCGAACCCGGTCACGTCCGGGGCGACCGCCTCGACGACGCCGGCGAGGTTGCGGCCCGGGTTGGGCAGCTTGGGCGCGCGCAGCCCGCTCACGGGCCGGACGGCGTAGGGCAGGCCGGCCATCAGGTGCCAGGTGCCGCGGTCCACGCTGGAGGCGCGCACCCGCACCCGTACCTGCCCCGGCCCGAGCGCCGGCCGGGCGAGCCGCGCCATCCGCAGGACGGCTTCCGGCTCGGTGCCGTAGCGCTCCTGCACGACGGCCGCCATCGTCCCGGTCTCCTCGGCTCGCGCTGCCTGGCTGGTGCTCCGCATGGTCTTCTCCCGCGTCGGGTGTCCCGCTGGACTTACGCCGTAAGTGCAGCACTTACGGCGTAAGTAGAGCACTTACGCCGTAAGCTCGTCAACGCCCGGAGACCGCGAGAGGAAGTGACCGTCCCCCGTGACGCGACGTACCGCCCCGCAGCCGCCCCGCGAGACGCTGACCCGACAGCGGGTACTGAGCGCCGCCGTCGCGCTCGCCGACAGCGGCGGCCTGGAGACGCTCAGCATGCGCAAGCTCGGCGAGGCCGTCGGTGTCGAGGCGATGTCCCTGTACAACCACGTCGCCAACAAGGAGGACCTGCTCGACGGCATGGTCGACCTGGTCTTCGACGAGGTCGACCTGCCCTCCCCGGACGACGACTGGAGGGAGGCGATGCGGCTGCGGGCGGCGTCGATGCGCCGTGTGCTGTCCCGTCACCGCTGGTCGATCGGGCTGATGGCGTCACGGGCCACGCCGGGACCCGCAACCCTGCGGCACCACGACGCCGTTCTCGGCTGTCTGCGCCGGGCCGGTTTCTCCCTCACCCTCACCGCGCACGCCGTGTCGGTCCTCGACGGCTACATCTACGGCTTCGCCCTCCAGGAGAAGGCCCTGCCCTTCGACACCCCGGAGCGGACCGCCGAGGTGGCGGAGGCCATCATGAGCGGCTTCGGCGACGGCGAGTACCCGTACCTGGCCGAGATCGCGACCGAGCACGTCATGCGGCCCGGCTACGACTACGGCGACGAGTTCGACTTCGGGCTGGATCTGATCCTCGACGGCCTCCAGCGGGCGGCGGGCCTGAGCCCGTGAAGGCGCCGATGCGGCGGTGACGGCCACGACGACGGTGACAACAGCGATGACGGCGAGAGCGCGCTGCCGACAGCGATGACGGCGAGAGCGCGGCGGTGGCAGCGCCGACGGCGAGAGCGCGGTGGTGACAAGCAGGAGCGCGGTGGTGGCAGCGAACAGCGCGGGAGCCCGTCAACGGCTCCCGCGCTGCTTTCCGCCTCCCTCGGCGGCCTTCCGTGTCCCCTGGCGTTCGCGCGGAGTCACCGCCCCTTGCGGAGCCCCTCCGCACCCTCGGCCCGGTGTGCCGGCACGGCCTCCAGACGGGCCGTGATCACCAGCGTCCCCTCCTCGACCTGGTAGTCGAGCGGCAGGCCCAGGGCCCGCATCGCCGCGACCATCCCCGTGTTGGACGACTGCGTCACGACGTATACGTTCGCGCAGCCGGCGTCGCCCGCCATGGCCACCAGCCTGCGGAGCAACTCGCTGCCGATACCGCGCCGCTGCCAGGCGTCCTCGACGAGCAGCGCGATCTCCGTCTCGTCGCCGTCCCAGAGCAGATGACCCAGTCCGACCAGGCGCCCCGACGTGGTCTGCGCGGCGAGCGTCCGCCCGAAGCGAGGGCTCAGCAGATGCTTGAGGTACCGGTCCGCGTCGCCCACCGGCCCGTGGTACCGCATGCTCAACGTCCGCGCCGAGCACCGCTCGTGCATTGCCCTCGCCGCACGCAGATCGCCGGCGTCCGCCCGGCGCACCGTGATGTCGTTGCCCTCGGGCAGTGTCAGCACGTCCAGGCTGCGCGGGATCCGCGGCCCGAGCCGCGCGTCCAGTTCCACCAGCGCCCGCGCCCGCGCGAACTCCGTGGGCGTGAACGGCAGATACGGCCGCTCCACCGTGACCGTCCCGCCCTCGGGCGCCCGCAGCCGCATCACCGTGCCCTCCAGGGCCCCCTCGACCGGGGCGCCCTCCTGGTCCCGGCCCGAGCCGGGAGCGGTGGCGGGCAGCGAGCGGATGGTGCAGCGGCCGAGCAACTGCCGCAGTGCCAGGGGGAGTTCCGCGGCGTCCAACGCCGTACGCGTCGCCAGGCCGAGCACCCGTGTCGGCGCGTCCACCAGGTCATGGGCGTCGCCGCGCTCGATCCAGGTCGCGCTGCCGCCCGCGCCGGACACCGACCGGCTGATCTCCGCGGCGGACAACTCCTCGGGCGCCCGCAGCAGGAACTCGTCCACGGTGCCCTCGGCCAGCGGGTGCGTCTGCAGGCTCAGGATGTCGACCCGGTGCGCCGCCAGCGCCGTGCACAGCGCCGCGAGCGACCCCGGTTCGTCCCTCACGGTCGTCCGCATCCGCCACAGCACGGTCGCCCCCGCCACGGCCTCCGCCCCGCCCGTCTCCTCGCCCGCACCGGCCGGCCCGGCCTCCCGCTCCGCGGGGAGCGACGGCCGGGCGCCGGTATCGCTCGTGGGCGGCGCGTGACCGTGGCGCCGTGTCCACCGGGCGTGGAACCCGACAGCGGCGAGCACGACGGCCGCCGCGACCGCCGCCGACGCCGCACCGGCCCGGCCCCGCACGGCGGGGCCCGCCACCGCGTCGGCCACGGCCGCCGCCGCGAGGAGCGCGGCGAGACCGACCACGGCCCGCCGCCAGTGGCGCACCGGGCGACCGTTCCTCGCCCGCGTCACATCAGACATGTCTGCAGTCATGTGGTCACTGTGAAGGAGGGGTGTTGCGTGATCACGAACGCATTGTGACCGGCCGGTAAAAGCATCCTTCCGTCCCTTTTGTTGCAGTTTGGAAGACCGGTGGGGTGGTGGCAGGTCGGACAGCCGGTGGGCCGGATCAGACCGCAAGCGCCGCGCGCAGCCGCCGCGCCTCGGTGACCAGCCGGGACGAGCCCTTCCGGTCCGCCGCCAGATCGAGGTGGGGCAGCTCTCCGCGCGCCCCGGAACGCTCCACGCATTCGGCGGCGACGGCCAGCAGCTCCCCGAGTCCCCGAACCGGCGTGGTCGCCTGGGAACGGCCCTTGCCACCGCCCTCGACCTGGCTCTTGGTCTCGCCTTCCTTGCCGCTTTGCCCGTCGCAGAGTTCGGCGAGCAGGTGCGGCAGGGCCGCTCGCAGGACCGCCCACGCCGTGCCGTACGCGCCGGTGGACGCCGCCGTGCGTATCGCCTCGGCGATCCGCAGCGGCTTCACACAGCCGGTCACGGCCAGCTGCCCGAGGTCGGCGCCGGCCTGCTCGACGTCGAGCTGCCCCCGGGCCGCCAGCACCAGCAGGGCGTCCACGGCCGCGAGACGGTCCTCCGGACGCTTGGCGCCCAGTCCGTACACCACGCACAGCCGTACGGCCTCGCCCGTCTCGCCCTCCGCCTCGGCGAGCGTCGGCAGGAACGAGAACCCGGTCCCGGTGTCCTCGACGACTCCCTGCGAGATGTCCCGCAGCACCCGTCCCGCCACCAGTTCCGGGCGCCCCGGCACGACCGCCAGCCAGTGCCGCCACTCGGAGTCGTCCCAGTGGGAGCAGTACCAGCGGCCCTGGTGCTCGGACGCGGACAACGGGCGTCCCAGTCGGTGGACCTCAGGCGGGAAGGACGCGTTCTGCAGCTCCGGGAGCGCTCCGAACTCCACCAGGACCCTCGGCCCCTCGGTGCGGCCGCGCCGCACGGGCTGGGCGGGCACGTCGGTCGCCAGCCACTCCGCCAGCCGGTCGCCCTCCGGAGTGCCCAGCTCGCGCGCGGCCACGGCGGCGGACTCCGAGGCGGCCGCGTCGGTGCGACGCACCCGCAGCAGGGCCTGCGCGAAGTCCGCCCGACCGGGCCGGACCCCGAGCCGCCGACAGGCGTCGAGTCTTGCCACCAGGTCCCCGGGCTCCAGCGAGCCGGTGCTCCAGGTCGGCGTGGCCAGCAGGAACGGCGGCGGCTCGGTGCGGACACGGTGGGCGACCTCCCACAGCCGGGCGTCGCGGACCCCGGCGAGGCCGCTGTGCACACATCCTCCGGACGCGGACGTGTCCGAGCGCGCCTCGTGCAGGACCGACAGACGCACCCGCTCGAACAGCGACGCCAGGACGATCTCCAGGCCGTGCGGCGACTCCTGGAAGTACCGGTCGACGTACGTCGGCTGCGTCTGCACCCACCATCGCCGCGCCACCACCGGACGCAGCGCCTCCACGAGTGCCGCACGGTCCCGGTGCGCATGGCGTACGAGCCCGTCCAGCGTCCGCTCGAAGGCGCTGGTGTCGCCGTCCGAGGCCAGCAGCGCGTTGACCTCCTCGGCGAGTTCGGCGGCCGTCTCCGGCGCCGGCAGGAGCCGCGTCGGTCGGGGGACGGGAGGCAGCAGCTCCTCGTACACCTCCGGGGACGCCTCGGCGGGGGAGGCACCGAGGACGGCCAGGGCGCGGGTCCGCAGGCCGGGGCTCAGATCGGCGGCAGCGCCGGTGATCTCCTCACGCGCGGCGTCCCCGTCCGCGGCGTCGCCGTCCGCGATGTCGCCGATGTGCCGCTCGACGAGCTTCAGCGCCCGCTCCTGCACCTCCGTGTCCTCGTGTCCGAACGCCTGGGCGACCACGGGGAGCAGCGCGCCCGCGGTGGACGGGTCCTGCCTGAGCACCTTGCCGAGCAGGATCAGCTGGGAACGGACCAGCCGCCGCTCGGGGCGGAAGAACACGGCGCCGGACATCTCGATCAGCCGGCGCGACCCCAGTTCGCCGTCCAGGGCGAAGTCGGCGAGCACGGACTGGGCGTGTCCGGCCACCGCGGAGGGGGCGTCCGCGCACAGGGACATCCAGTCCGCGATCCGCTCGCACCGCTCGCCGCGGGTCAGGTCGAGGGAGGTCAGCAGGCCGAGGAACACCTTGTTGTCGGCCGTGGAGCCGCCGCCGCGCAGCAACCGGGACACACAGCCGTCGACGAGGATCTTGCGGTCGAGGATCCCCTCCCCGGCGAGCTGGGTGAGGGCGTAGGTCCAGTTGTCCAGCCCCTCGCCGTACCGCCAGTCGCTGCGCGCGCCGATCTCCGCGATGTCGAACAGCGCGGTGACCAGCTCCGTCAGGTGCGGGTCCTTGCGCAGGTTGCCGATGACGGTGCCCGCCTTCCAGCGCGCCCGGCCGATGTGCTCCATCCAGCCCCGCACATAGGTCTCGGACGTCGGCACGGCACAGCCCGCGAGCCTCACCAGGCCGGACATCAGCTCGTACGGCACCTGCGCGGTCAGCGGGCGCTCCGCCAGCCGGTGCACCAGGTCGCAGAGCCAGTGCGGCTCACGGTCACCGAGCACGTCGATCAGGACCGACGCCGACGCCTGCCGCCAGCGCATGTCGGACCCCGCGATCCAGTCGGCCACCGCCGCAGCGCCCGTCTGGCAGGCGGCACCCGCCGCGTGCAGTGCCGGGTACGCGCGCTGGAGGGGCGAGCCCCACGGCTCGGACCGCAGCTTCTTGCGCAGCTCCTTCAACTCGGGCATGCACGCCCGTCGTTCGGCGTCCGTCATGCCGTCCGCCAGGGTGACGACGTCACCCGTGTTACCCGCCCGTACCGCGTTGACCAGCGTCGTCGCCGTCATCGCGCACCCCCGTCGATGCTCGTCCCGCTCGGTTCCCTGTCGGTCGTCGTGCTGCCCTGCTCCCCGGGGGACGGTGTCCCGCCGGTCCCGGCGTCCGTGCCCCGGCGGACCATCCGCACCGCCAGCGCGTGTTTGCAAGGGCCTCTGCCGCCGCGGTACTTCGCCCACCACAGGCAGGAACAGCTCAGTGTGCCCCCGTCGTCGCGGACCCGGTGGACATGGCCGTCCTCGGCGGTCACCGTGCCGAGCGCGCCGTCCAGGGTGACGGCCCCGGCGGCCACCAGGCCGCGGGCCGAGCGGAGCCGCGGATTGTGCCGCTCGACGCGGTCGGCGTCGTAGGGCAGTTCCCGGTGGAAGTAGGCGGCCTCTGCGGTGTCGTAGCCGACGCGGCCCGAGGTCCCCAGCCGGGTCAGCGCCGCCCGTACCCGCTCGGCGGTGAGGCCGGAGGACGCGGCCAGGTCGCCGACGTCGATGCGGGGCTCCCAGGCGAGGAGCACCGAGATCAGCTCCGCGTCCTCGGCGGCCTCGTCGGTGGCGAGCGCGTCCAGCACGCCGCCCTCCCCCGAGAAACCGCGCGCGGCCTCCGGGGACAGCGTGAGGGTGAGCCGCATGCCGGGCAGCTCGACCTCCCACGCACTCGCCAGGCCCGCCGCCCCGGCGGCCGGCGGGCCGTAGACGCGCAACGCGGTCGCGTGGCGCAGGACCCGCTGGAGGGCCACCAGCCGCTCCGGGCCGGGCAGGCAGACCGCGCCGGGCACCGGCCGCGTCGTCGGGCGCAGGACCCGGCCCGAGGGCACGACCCACTGGGCGCCCCGAGACGCGCCACGGGCCCCGCCGCGCGGCAGCGACCGCAGGAACCGAACGGCCTCCGCGGCGGGCAGCTCGGCCCGCAGATCGAACCCGGCGGCGACCACCTGCGCCTCGGCGAAACCGCGCAGCCAGCGGTCGGGCAACGGCACCTTCTTCTCCACCACGGGGCCGTCCAGCGTGGTCACCGCCAGCTCGTCCGGGCCGACCCGCAGATGCAGCGGATCGTCGGAGCCGACGCGGGACAGCGCCTCGCGCAGCGGGTTGTTGACGTCCACGTTGGTCGTGCCGTGGCCGACCTCGCTCCCGTCGAGTCCCGGCTCCAGGACGTCGAGCCGGGCGTACACCCCGCCGCAGCCGGAGAACGACTCGAAGCGCAGCCGGTCCCCGTTGCCCGTCACCACCGGGTCCAGGGAGGCCCGCAGCTGCTGCTGGTAGTAGCGGGCCGCCGCCACGTCCGCGACCGCCAACAGGCCGGCCGCGGCCACCTGAGGAGAGGTCAGGAAGCCGGTGAAGAACCGCGGATGGTCCTGGTACCCCGTCGGGGTCGCACCCCGGGAGGTCTCCAGCCCCAGCCGCTGTCCGCCCGCCGCGGACTCCAGCACGGAGGGTCGGGTATAGGCCACGGCCTGCACAGATCGCGTCATGGGAGAACCGTAGGAGCGACCACTGACAACGGGCGGTGACCTGCGAAAACGCGGCGGACGGCCCGGTGTTGCCGAGCCGTCCGCCCCATGTCGGGGGCCGGGTTCGCCGACCTCCCGTTTCAGGCCGTGCGGGTCACTGCCCCACCAGCCCCGGCTGAAGCGTCTTGGTGTAGAGCACCGTGCCGTCCTGCTCGCGCAGCCGCACCGTCAACTCCCCGCTGTGGCCGTCGATGTCGACCTCGCCGAAGAACTGGTAACCGCCCGCGGGCGACACGTTCGCCGTGGTCGGCGCCTTGATGAAGACCCGCTCGGGGCCGAACGTGTTGTCGAGGGCGTTCGCCGGGAAGGCACCGGCGTTGAGCGGCCCGGAGACGAACTCCCAGAACGGCTCGAAGTCGGTGAACGCGGCCCGCGACGGCTGGTAGTGCTGCGCCGAGGTGTAGTGCACGTCGGCCGTCAGCCACACCGTCCCGGTGATTCTTTGGTGCTTGATGAACCGCAGCAGTTCGGCGATCTGCAGCTCACGCCCGAGCGGCGCGCCCGGGTCGCCCTGGGCCACCGCCTCGATGTTCGGCTTCCCGTCGCCGGTGTCCGGCACGACCAGGCCGAGCGGCATGTCGGAGGCGATCACCTTCCACACGGCGCGGGAGTGCGACAGTTCCCGCTTCAGCCACCGCAACTGCTCGGCGCCGAGGATGCCCACCGGGTCGGTGGTCTGCGTGCCGGGCGAGTTGGCGTCGCGGTACGTGCGCATGTCCAGGACGAACACGTCGAGGAGCGGGCCGTGGCGCATCACCCGGTGCACCCGGCCCTCGCGGGAGCCCGGCCGCAGCGTGGAGAGGGGGAAGTACTCGCTGAAGGCACGCCGAGCCCGGGACGCGAGCACGTCCACGCTCTTCTCCGTGTAGCGGGCGTCGGTGAGGATCTCTCCCGGGTACCAGTTGTTGGTGACCTCGTGGTCGTCCCACTGAACGAGCGACGGCACCTGCGCATTGAACCGCCTCAGGTTCTCGTCCAGCAGGTTGTAGCGGAAGTTGCCGCGGAACTCCGCCAGCGTCTCCGCCACCTTGGACTTCTCCTCGGTGGTGATGTTCCGCCAGGTCCCGCCGCCGGGCAGCGTCGCCGTCGCGGCGATGGGGCCGTCGGCGTAGATCGTGTCCCCGCTGAACAGGAAGAAGTCCGGGTCCAGCCGCCCCATGGCGTCGAAGATGCGGTACCCGCCGCGGTCCGGGTTGATGCCCCAGCCCTGCCCGGCCAGGTCGCCCGACCACAGGAACCGTACGCCGGAGCGCCGCTTCACCGGAGTCGTACGGAACGTGCCGGTCACCGGCTCGCCGGTGCGGCGCGGGTCGTCCGGGTCGGCGAGGAGCACCCGGTAGTGGATCTGCTCACCGGCCGGCAGGCCGCGCAGCCGGGTCGTCCCGGTGAAGTCGGTGTCGGCGCCGAGCAGCGGTCCGTGCCACCTGCGCGGGTTGCGGAACGACTCGGTCGCGGACGTCTCCACGATCATGCGCGCCGGCCGGTCCGAGCGCACCCACACGAGACCGGAGTGCGCGCTCACGTCCCCGGCCTGCACACCCCATCCGGCCCGCGGCCGCCCCGACAGGGCGAACGCCGGAGCCGCCGCGAGCGAGCCGGGCAGGGCCAGGGCCGCCGACGCGGCCAGGGAACCGCGCAGCACACTGCGGCGGCCGGGCGGGGAGATCGGCGGACGGTGTGACATGAATGAGCCTCCTGGGACGGATTCGGCCAGTGCGCAGTGCCACAAGTACTGGTGCGCCGAGGCGCACGCGGAAACGACAAGTGAACAACTGACCGGGGTTGCGGTGGAAGCATGCCGCGACGCCCGAGCGGGGTGTGTCGCGCGGGCCGGGAGGGAGTGCGTCGCGCGGGTCGGGCGGTGCGTCGTGCGCGCCAGGGACGGGCGTGTCGCGCCCTCCCGGAGGCGCCGCGCCGAGCCCGGTCAGGCAGCCCGGGTCACGGGCGGCCTTCCGGTCGGGCCGCCTCCGCCATCAGCGGCACCCCTTTCCGATCCGCGCCGGCGCGAGGTGCGCGTACCGAGGACCAGCCGTGGCAGGTCGTCCCACGCGCGCCCGTGCCGTCCCCGCTCCCGCACCGCGAACCCGGCCCCGCCGTGACCCGCTCCACGAGGCGGCCGCAAGGCCCGGCCTCGTCCCGTGGCCGCCGCCTGCACCGCGCCCCTCGTCGGTACCGGCTCCTACGGTGCCGCCCAGGCGGCGGGCAGCGTCCTGGTGGGCGCCGGGGTCGCCCTGGGCTCCAGGCCGGCCGCGCGCCGCGTGTCAGCGGCTGCCGTCGAGGATGACGCGGGCCACCAGCGCCGGGTCGTCGTTCATCGGGCAGTGGCCGCAGCCGGGCAGCCGCACCAGCCGGGCCCCGGGGATGACCCGCTTGGCGCGGACGCCCTGCCGGGGGACGAGCAGCCAGTCCCGCGTACCCCAGGCCACGGTGACCGGCAGCTCCGGGACGTCGTCGGTGAACAGGACGCTGCCACCGGCCCGCAGGGTCGCGTCGAACCCGGTGGCCCCGGCCAGCGCGAGCGTCTCGGCGACCACCGCCTCCGGTGAACGGCGGCTCGGACGGGCGTAGATGGTGCTCGTCAGGGCGGCCCGGCCGGCCGCCGAACGCGACAGACGCCGGACCAGCGGCACCGGCATCCGCCGGGAGAGGGCCCGCATGGTGAGCAGGACGCCGAAGGCGTAGCGCCGCTCGGCCTCGTTCCAGAACCCGGCGGGCGACAGTGCCGTGACCGACCGTACGAGCTTCTCCCGGCCCAGTTCCAGGGCGAGCAGACCGCCGAGCGAGTTGCCCGCGACATGCGGGCGGTCGAGGCCGAGCGTCTCGCAGAAGGCGCGGAACACGGCGGTGGTCGTGGGCAGGTCGTAGGCCAGGCCGTCCGGGAGGCCGGGGGACGCGCCGAATCCGGGCAGGTCCACGCTGATCACCTCGCGCTCGGCCGCCAGCAGGTGCACCACCGGGTCCCAGGCCTGCCGGTGGTGGCCGATGCCGTGCAGCAGGAGCAGCGGTTCGCCGGTGCCCTCGCGCGCGTAGGAGACCGTCACGGGCCGCGGACCGAGCGGGGAGGGGACCTGGAAGGAGACCGTGGCGGACATGGTGCAGCTCCTCGTCTGTGAGGGTGGGGCGCGCCGTCGTACGGCATTCCTGGACAGCTTGTCAGCAACCGCTACCGGCGGGTAGTCCCCGTGGGTAACAAGCGGCCTGGACAGCGGTCCGCGCGTCGGATGGGATGGGACGGTGACCGCTGACACCGCGACCGACGTCTTCGAAGAGCACCGTCCCGTCCTCATGGGAGTCGCCTACCGCATGCTCGGCAGGGTCGCCGACGCCGAGGACGTGGTCCAGGAGGCCTGGCTGCGCTGGACCGGCGCCGACCGGTCCGACGTACGCGAACCCCGCGGCTACCTGGTCCGCGTGACGACCCGCCTCGCCATCGACCGGCTCCGCCAGGTGCAGTCGCGCAACGAGGCCTACCCCGGCCCCTGGCTGCCCGAGCCGTACGCCACCGACTACGAGGCCACCGTCCCGGACACCGCGGAACGCGCCGTGCTCACCGACACCGTCTCCCTCGCCGTCCTCGTCGTCCTGGAGTCCCTCTCGCCCCTGGAACGCGCGGTGTTCGTGCTCCGGGAGGCCTTCGGCTACCCCTATGCCGAGATCGCCGGCGTGCTCGACCGCACCGAGCCCGCCGTACGCCAACTCGCCGGACGGGCCCGCCGGCACGTCGGCGAGCGGCGCCCGCGCTACGTGGTCGACCCGGCCGAACGCCGCGAGCTGACCGAGCGGTTCCTCGCCGCGGCGGCCGGCGGCGACCTCGACGGGCTCATGGCGCTGCTCGCCCCCGACGTCCGGCTCGTCGCCGACAGCGGTGGCCTCGCCAAGGCCCCGTTGCGGGTCATCGAGTCCGCCGACAAGGTGGGGCGCTTCCTGCACGGCGTGTCCGCCAAGGGCGGCGTCGCGGACGCCTCGTTCCGCTTCATGGAGATCAACGGCGGCTCCGCGCTGGTCGTCCTCGCCGCGGGCAAGCCCGACGCCGTGTTCCAGCTCGACGTCGCCGACGGCCGGGTCCAGCGCATCCACGTCGTCCGCAACCCGGAGAAGCTGTTCGGTCTCGCGCTCGACCGGTAGCCGGTGGGCCGCCTGGCACCTGCCCGCCGACCGCCGTACGACCCGTCAGGTGATCGGTCGTACGGCGGTTCGGCATGCCCTCGCCAAGGCTCCGTGAACGCTGCGCCACGCCCCGCGCGGAGGATGCCCGGGGCTTCGAGGATTGGTCTTGACCAAGGGTGGGGGCGGGCCTATGGTCGCAAGAAAGTGCAACAACCTTTCATAAACAAGGGCGCCGAAAACGCCGCCGGGACACGGCGAAGCAGCGGAGGACAGGGTGGGGACCCAGCAGCTCGAAACGGTGCCGGAACCGAAGTACTGGCACCTCAAGACCGTGCTCAGTGAGGCATTGGACTCCGAGTTCTCGGTGGGCGAGATCCTGCCCAACGAGCGTGACCTGGCGGCCCGCTTCGGCGTCGCCCGCGCCACGCTCCGCCAGGCACTGGAACAGCTCGAACTGGAAGGCCGGCTCCAGCGCCGGCGCGGCGTCGGCACCACGGTGGCCCCGCCGCGCGTGGGCGTCTCCGTCGGCGGCGAGCAGCACGCCTGGCCGGGCACGGCCGCGGACGCCTGGCAGGCCGTGGACTGCGCGGAGGCGGTGCCGCCCACCGCGGTGGCCGAGATCCTGGACACCCTCCACGGCGAGCAGGTCCATGTCGTACGCCGCTCCCGCGTGTCCCACGGCCAGCCCGTGGCCGCCGAGCTGCTCTACATCCCGGCCGCCTCGGTGCCCGCCCTCTCCGCCATAGACGCGCCCTCCGGCGCGGCCCGCGCGCGTGCGGTGCTGCGCGAGCTGCAGCGGCTCGACCTGGAGGGGCAGGACCGCTCGGTGGAGCTGGGCTCCGCGCGCGCGGAGGACGCGAAGGAACTGGACCGGCTGCCGGGCGCGCCCGTCCTCGTCGTCACGACCCGATTCTTCGCCCGGGGACGTGCCGCCGCCGTCTCCCTGGCCACCTACCGCGCCGACACCTGCCGCCTGACCTTCGACGCCTCGGGCGACGTCGAGATCCACCACGGCGCGGAACGCCGGGCGTCCTGAGCCGAGCGCTCTGGGCCGGGCGGTCCGAGCCACGCGTCCTTGAGCGGCGTGGTCCGAGCCGGGCGATCCGAGCCACGCCTCCTCAGGCCGCGTGGTCCGAGTCGCGCGGTCTGAGCCGTGCGTCCCCGCGGACGCCGGCCCGGACGAGCCGCGCCCGCCGTGCCCCGGACACCTCCGGGGCACGGCCCTGCGTACGGGGCCCCGGCCGGCCGCGGGTCAGCGCCGGGCCGTGACCGTGCCCTCGACCGCGAACAACTGCTCCTCGACGTGGTCGAGCGCGAGCCGCAGCGCGCCCATGGCGACGGCCGTCTCGCCCAGCCGTGACAGGGCCACCCGTGGCGGACGCAGGCAGTAGCGGGCGAGTTCGCGCCGCAGGGGATCGAGGACGTCGTCGAGGCCGGTCGCCCAGCCGCCCACGACGACCAGCTCGGGATCGAGCGCCAGCACCAGCGCGGCCACGTCGTGCACCAGCCGCTGCAGGAAGCGCTCCACTGCGGCGCGGGATCGCTCGTCGCCCTCGCGCGCGTGCCGGAACACCTCGGCGACGGCCTGCTCGTCGAGCGGGTGCAGCGGCTCGCCGGTGGTCGACAGCAGGGCCTCGGGAGTGGCCTCCCGGCCCAGCAGGTGCAGCGCGCCGATCTCCCCGGCCGCGCCCCCGTAGCCCCGGTGCAGCCGCCCGCCGATCAGTGCACCCGCGCCGGGGCTCAGCCCGGCCAGCACGAACACCAGGTCGTCGGACTCGGTGGCCGCGCCCTTCCAGTGCTCGGCGACCGCGGCGGCGTTGGCGTCGTTCTCCACCAGGACCGGGCACTTGAAGGAACGGCTCAGCCGTTCGCCCAGGTTCAGGCCCGTCCACTGCGGCAGGGCCGTACTGAGCCGTACGGTGCCGTCGGCCTCGACGATGCCGGGGGTGCCCACGCCGACCGCGCGCAGCGAGTCCCGCGCGACACCCGACCTGCGGAGCAGCTCTGCGACGGTCGACCGCAGCCGTTCCAGCCGCTCGCCCGCCGGCGCGGTCTCGGCGACGTCCTTGGCCAGCGAGCCGAGCACCCGCCCGTCGAGGTCCGCGAGCAGCGCGGTGACGCCGTGCGACCCCACCTCCAGTCCCAGCAGGTGCCCCGCCTCCGCGCGGAACCGGTAGCGGCGCGCCGGCCGGCCCTGGCGTCGGGCGGCCCCTTCGTCGGCGGCCCGCTCCACCACCAGCCCGGCCTCCACCAGCCCTTCGACGACGCCCTCGACCGTGGGCCGGGACAGCCCGGTGACCCGGGTGATCTCGGTCAGCGTGGCGTGATCCGTGGCGCGCAGCGCGTGCAGCACCACAGCCGAGTTGATTCTCCGGAGCAGAGAGGGATCCCCGCCGGTCAGCTGCCCCAACGTCCCGTCCTCCCAGCTAGCACGCGTGTCTGCCGGATCGTACTCGCCGACGGGGACCCCGGCGAGTGTCCACCGCCCCCGACCTCCCCGAGCGCCGCGTCGGCCGACCGCAGCGCCGTTTTCGGACGACCGCCTTCCCCGCGCCGCTTGCCGCCCCGTCGTCGTCGGAGGACCGTCGTCCCCCGCCCCCGGCCCTTCCGTTGTCGGGCCGGGACCGGCCGCTGACGGGACGCCAATTGTCAGTGGTGCCCGCTTTACTGGACCCATGAGCATCACACGGCACCTCGCCCTCATCGAGAGGCTGTGCTCCGCCGAGTTCCCCGCGGAGCCCGGCCGTTCGGACGCCGGCCCGGGCGGTCCCGGTTACCACGTCGCCGCCTTACAGACGAGCGCCGACTTCTGGGAGGACGACGGCACCCGCCGGGAGGAGACCGAGGAGCAGTACGAGGCGGACCGTGACGCCCTGTCGGAGCGGCTCGCCGAGCGCTGGGGCGCCCCGGACGTGATCAGCCTCTGGAGCGTCCTCGACCGTTCCATGGAGGGCGAGGACATACCGCAGCCGTGGGCGGTGCTCAGCTCGCACGTCCCCGACGTGCACCTGTGGCAGGTCGACGGCCGCTGGGTCGCCCTCGGTGTCTCCCAGTGGGACAAGGAGCTGCCGTTCCAACTGGTCGCCCTGATAACGGAGACGGACCCGCCCTGACCAAGGCGGGTCCCACGAGCGGCGGGCCCGAGCCCCACCGCGCACAGGCCGGGCAGCCCTCCGCTCAGTCCTCCGCCGCCACCCGGAGCCGGGCGTACTCCTCGGCCATCGTCGTCGCCGTCCAATGCGCGTTCAGGCCGCTCAAAGCTTTGGAAACTATGCCCAACATAGTATAATTAGGGCATAGTATATGAAAGCGGATACATCACCCATAATCGTTGCCCCGTACGCTCGTATCTCGGATACGGACGAGGAGCGTGCTCCCGGTCTTGACCGGCAGCTTCGCACTGTACTGCCACTCATCGAAACGAGCGGTGGTACAGCAACACGCGAGTACATCGACAACGACAAGTCGGCGTATAAGCCAGAGGTCATCCGTGATGAAGGATTTGAACCCTGGCTTCTAGACTTCACCGCCGGTAGAAGTTGTCCCGTAAATGATCTGAGGCATGCAGGCTGACCTGCTCGTTTGCCTGTCATCCGGTGAGGGTGAGGTTGTACAGGCGTGCGATGCCAAGCATGGCGTGGTGGACGCCTTCGCCTTTGAGTCGGCAGTCGCGCAGGATCTTCCAGCTCTTCATGCGGGCGAAGGTGTGCTCGACGCGGGCGCGGACCTTGCGGTGGGAGGCGTTGTGCTCCTCCTTCCAGGCCGGCAGTTCTTCGTTCTTGTGCCGACGGTAGTGCGGGATGGTCAGGCCGGTGCCTCGGTAGCCGCCGTCGGCGATCACGGTGGGGGTGGTACCGACAGCGGTCTTCGTGCCGGAGTCTTCCCAGGCCCGGCAGTCGTTGCGGTTGCCGGGCAGTGGCTTGCCGACGGCGACGACGAGGCGGGTGTCGGCGTCGATGACGACCTGGTGGTTGGTGGAGTAGCGGTAGTTCTTGCTGGAGGCGGCCATGCTCCGGTCGCGGGTGGGGACCAGGGTGCCGTCCACGATGAGCACGGTGTTCTTGCGGAACCGCCGCCGGGGCTGGAGCGCGAGAGCCGGTCCGAGGTGGTCGACGATCCGGTCGGCAGCCGACTTGGAGATGCCGAACAGCGGGGCGAGCTGGCGCAGGGTGAGGTTGGTGCGCCAGTACGCGGCCACCAGCAGCACCCGGTCCTCGAGCGGCAGCGACCACGGCCGGCCCTTGCGGACCGGATCGGCTCCCTCGCGCCGCAGCGCGGTGATCAGCTTGTTGAACTGCCGCGGGATCAGCCCGGTGAACGGACCTATCCACGAGGGCTCCGACGCCGTGATCACACCAGCCACGGCAAGATCATCTCACCTCTGACCAGCAGTTACGGGACAACCTCTAGCCTCGATCTTGCGTGACGGTCCGCCGACGGAGTCGGTGGACCGTTTTCGTGCTGTGGGCTGAGGCTGGGCAGGTTGAGGGCCCGAGTGTCGTCTCGGATGGACGCCGGGTTCCACTGCTCCGGCTGGAGGGTTCTCTCGTAGGGGCGGGTGAATCCGCTGCTCATCCCGGGTTCGGCAGGAGTGCGAGCCGTTCGAGGGCGGCGGTGATGTGGCTGGTCCAGGGCCAGTGCCCGGCCAGGCGGAGGATCCACCGACGACCGGTGGTCACGAACTGCCCCGCCGTGGTGAACAGGCGGAGCCGCAGGCGGCGGGGTTCCCAGAGACGGGCTGTGCCGGTCAGGGCGAGCATCGGCATCCAGGCCAGCAGGTCGAGAGCGATCTGCACGATCTCCAGCCAGATCCGGTTCTGGGCGGTGCGGTGCAGGGGCAGGTTGCGCAGGCCGGTCGAGCGGGCGGCCCGGATGCGGTCCTCGGCCCTCGCCCGCAGCCGGTGACGGAGCTCGAGCTCGGCGATCGGCCGGCCCGAGGTGTTGGTGGCGAAGCAGGTCAGCCGCATGCCGTCCGCGTCCGTGAGCCGCAACTGGGCCCCGGGGTGGGGCCGTTCCTTGCGGACGATCAGCCTCATGCCGTTGGGCCAGCCGTCGAGGACGTCGCCGGTGAGTTCGGTGACCCAGGCCCCGTCCCGGATCTCGCCGTCCGCCTCGACGGCCGGCGTCCAGGCCGAGGCCGGGACCTGCAGAACGTGCTGGTGGATCGCGTCGGTGATCACCATGCCGACCGAGTAGGACAGCCACCGCCCCCGCCGGGTCAGCCAGGCGACGAAGTCGTGGGTGCCGCCCGCGGAGTCGGTGCGGATCAGGGTCTGACGTCCGCGCCGGTATTTCGCCGGCAGCTGGGCCAGGGCCAGGCGGGTGGCGGTGATGTGGTCGGCCGCGGTGTTGGACCCCGCGTTCCCGGGCCTGAGCAGGGCCGCGACCGGCTCACCGGTGCCGCCCGGCCCGTGGTCGACGAACCCCATCAACGGGTGGTGACCGTAGGTCCGCTTCCAGGTCGGGGCCGCGTCCTCCTTGTCCGAGTGCGCAACCACCAGCACCCCGTCCAGATCGACGGTCACCGACCCGCCCGCATCGGGCGCTTTCCCGCCGGCCAACCGCCAGACATGCTGCCGGACTTCGACCCGCGCGGAGCGAATGGCCCGCAAGGCCCTCTCCCCCGAGGCGGCGAGGGAGTCGATCAGGCGGGAGACCGTCGGGTCGGAGGCGACCGCCCCGAACACCGCGGGCTCGGCCCGCAGCATGCCGACATCCGCGAGGCAGTCCCCGCCCAGCGCGACCGCCAGGGCCACGTCCAGCAGGATCTTGCCCGGATCGTGCACCGCCCGGGCCTTCCGCCACGGCGTCAGCGCCGCTGATATCGCGGTGTCCAAACCGGCCTTGCGGACGGTCTCGACCAGCAGCACGCTCCCGGCCTGCGAGACCACCGCCCGGCCGCCGCCCTCGATGCGGACACACGGGTACGACCCGATACGCTTCTTCACCTGGAGAGTGCTTCTTCCCATGCAACCAACAGGACCCTCGACAAGTCCCATCGTTGCAGGTCAGGAGCACTCTCCGCTTATTTGATCAAGCCTCGGACGCCCCACCTCGTGAAAGCGCGAGGCTAGAGGTTGTCCCGTAACTGCTGGTCAGAGGTGAGATGATCTTGCCGTGGCTGGTGTGATCACGGCGTCGGAGCCCTCGTGGATAGGTCCGTTCACCGGGCTGATCCCGCGGCAGTTCAACAAGCTGATCACCGCGCTGCGGCGCGAGGGAGCCGATCCGGTCCGCAAGGGCCGGCCGTGGTCGCTGCCGCTCGAGGACCGGGTGCTGCTGGTGGCCGCGTACTGGCGCACCAACCTCACCCTGCGCCAGCTCGCCCCGCTGTTCGGCATCTCCAAGTCGGCTGCCGACCGGATCGTCGACCACCTCGGACCGGCTCTCGCGCTCCAGCCCCGGCGGCGGTTCCGCAAGAACACCGTGCTCATCGTGGACGGCACCCTGGTCCCCACCCGCGACCGGAGCATGGCCGCCTCCAGCAAGAACTACCGCTACTCCACCAACCACCAGGTCGTCATCGACGCCGACACCCGCCTCGTCGTCGCCGTCGGCAAGCCACTGCCCGGCAACCGCAACGACTGCCGGGCCTGGGAAGACTCCGGCACGAAGACCGCTGTCGGTACCACCCCCACCGTGATCGCCGACGGCGGCTACCGAGGCACCGGCCTGACCATCCCGCACTACCGTCGGCACAAGAACGAAGAACTGCCGGCCTGGAAGGAGGAGCACAACGCCTCCCACCGCAAGGTCCGCGCCCGCGTCGAGCACACCTTCGCCCGCATGAAGAGCTGGAAGATCCTGCGCGACTGCCGACTCAAAGGCGAAGGCGTCCACCACGCCATGCTTGGCATCGCACGCCTGTACAACCTCACCCTCACCGGATGACAGGCAAACGAGCAGGTCAGCCTGCATGCCTCAGATCATTTACGGGACAACTTCTAGGAACCGTCGCCATATTCAGGATTACGCGTGTCTCCGAAAATCAGCCGGAACCCACAGACGGCTGACAGCAACCGTCTTGCGCGCGGGCTCAGTTCTACTCTCGACCCACGGCTATGAAGTATTCATGCTTCGAAAGCGCTACCTGGCGCCAGTATTTCCAGCGATCGACAACGTAGGCCCTTCGCTCCTCGCTAATGAGTGCAGTACGAGAAAGTACCGGAGAAGGGTCAGCAATGATTTCAGCAAGATCCATCATGGTTGAACCGGTCGTGAAGGTGGGTGGCAGTGAGTCGAGGCGCCACTTGTCGACCTCATACGTAATGGTTGCGTAGTCGCCAGCCTCCCGCTCCGCAGTCAGCTGGTCGTAGGTGAAGTAGTACTCACGGCTCCGGGGCATGTGGTCACGCTTCTGCCGCATATAGGCAGGGTTGTCGTGAATGGAGGTCGCTGCGCGGAATTCTGAGTCTCGGCCGTAGACGAGGACGAACTGAGGCTCGATGGGGCGGTAGGTGTAATCAGGGGCATACGTCTTCGCAAAAATGAGCTGGTTCTCCGGTGAAGAAAACCAAACCTTCCACTCTGTGAGTTGGTCGACCGCCTGAGTGAGCTCAGCTGTAGGAGTCCTCGCCCCCTTGTTAAACCAGGACTTTCGAGGACTCTCGATCTCAATACAGATCGGCCGGATTGCCCCTGTGTCCAGCCGGACCCACATGAAGTCCGGGACGCGTGTTGGGCCAAGACCTTTCAACGGAGGCTGACGGATCACCGCAGAGAACGACGGACCATGATGACCACCGGGGCCGATATTGTCTGTTGCTCCAGGGAGGAGGCAAGGATGAACTTCCAAGAACTCCTGCACCTCCCGCTCACTAGGGGAGGACTCCAAGAGGCTCCGCCACTGCGGTAGCACTGAAGCCCGGTAAGCCTCCCAAGAAGTGGCTTGAGGACGTTCTGGACTCGTGTCGGTCTCTGCATGACGGAAGGTGTCCACCGCAGCAGTATGGACGGAGACGCCAGGCCGAGCGGGTAAAACGGCAGCTTCGAGGGCAGGTTGGCGGGCCACCTGGCCGCCGCACGGTTCATCGACCCATCGACGCGGTGGAAGCTGTCGACCTACAGGAGTCGACCAGGCCGTCCGGGTCGGTCGCAACTGTCTGCGCACCTGGTGACACCTGAGCGGTTCGATCACCACAGCACCGCAGGCGCGTAGCACCGGAAGTTCAATCGTGAGCCGGCCACCGTCTCTTGAATCATGCGTTTTCTACCCACCTCATGTGTAGAAAGTTGACCGCTGGATCACGCATGTCATAATCGCCGTAAGGGAAACCGTTACCGGCGTTCAGCCACGTAACGTAGAGTGTGGGGTTTAAAGACCCACCAAGGAGTTACACCCTCCCCCGCAGATTGGGGGGTGACGCCTGTTTGTAGTTACTTTCTGTTGCTTAGGAAGTCGTAGAAACTCGCGGGAGTTGGGGATATACCAATTAACACCCACGAGGACCACAGCACTATGGGAGCGAGTTCACTACGTAGCAACATCAAGGACGAGAGCGACGGACTGCCAACCTCCGTCGTCGTCAGACCAGACAGGATGGAACGGGTCGACATCGGCGAGTACGAGAGTGGCGACCTCGTCCCCGAGCTGGTCATCGAGTGCAAGGCCGACGTACCAGGAAACGTCTCGTGGACGGTGAGCCGTCACAGCATGGACGACGGCGCTGTCCGCTTGCTTGTCTTCATCCAGAACTACGGCAGTCAGGCCGAGACGGTGCACATCCGCCAGGCCTCGTAGCGCGAGCCCGGCGCCGTTGATCCGAGACACCCTCGGGTCTGGCTCCCATGCAAGAACACCCCATCGCCCGTCGTGGCGGTGGGGGGCTGTCGTTGAGGCGTGAATTGTCTCGACCTACTGTCCCCGCCGGCGTGCGGTTGGGTCGGTCGGGTTCACGCAGTAACCGCGGCGCATGGAACTGCCCGACTCACCGCCCCGCCGACCACGGCCCGTAGGTTGACGTGCCTCATTGGAAGCCTCCGGTCATCAGGCCATCGCGAACGCCTGTAGAGCTGGCCGTACAAGGTCAAGGCCGGCGGCAACCCTTGTTTCGCCTTGTCTACGCGTAAGCCGTGCCACTCGATCGGCTCCGCTAATCGTCATACAAGTCACTGCGAACCATAAGTTCTGCGTTCGGAACTTGGCCCATCCGCTTCTTGAAGTCATCGGAAACAGGCTTCGTCGTTGCGAAGATGACCCTGGCGGGATTTTTCATCGGCATCTGCGTAAGCTGCTCGAATTTCACTACGTCCTTCAGCTTTAGCGTTTCCGTCTTGCACTCACCAAAGATGATTTGACCGTCGAGGATACAGGCAACATCCATCTCACGACTATCACCAGAACCAGAGAAACCGATTAGATCAATCTCGGGAGCAAAGTGAAAGGCTGTAGTTGACTGCGATTTGAGTTTGTAGAGCACCTGAGCTGTGAGGTGCGAGTTCTTCTCATAGAACTGGTAGACCGTCTCAGCGAGCTTGTAGCACCACCTAGGCTCCACCATGCCGTTCTTCCAGTGCTTCTGCGTGAACTGTTGTTGAAAATCGCAGCGGTTGCAACTAAAGACAGAAGATAGAGCGTCTAGGCTATACCAAGAGGAAAGGCTGCACCTCTCGCACTTGAGGATGTAGCCTCGGTAAATGATCTCCTTGGTAAGCATGTCGTCTATGAGGTCGGCTGCCGCCTGCGGACTGCCCATGCAGTCTGCGAATGCATCAAGGTCTAGATAGGAACGTTGGTCAGTCCGGACGTAGAAGACACCATCCTCGGCGTTCTTATTGGTCTGCATGAACTTATCTAGGATGGAGCGCGTCATCTTGGTCTTGATGAACTCACCCAAGGCATTGAGGCCGCCGAAACGGCTGATCGTGTCATTGAAGTACTTACCCTTGTCTGAGTATTTCGCTGTGATGCCAACACTCTCGAAATAGGAGTTGATGAGACTCAGCACATCTGGCATCTCGATCTTCGGGCGGACCAAAATAGCGTCGAGGTCACTGCCAAAGATCATGGAGTTCGGGCACAGATAAACAATTCCATCGTTAGCTACACGAGACTCAGTGGTCGAGTTGTGGAGATTGGCGAGCTTCGGCCCCAACGTTGGTAGCGACGGGGGCTGGTATCCCTCGATTTGCAGCGAAGTCAGCCAATAGTGGTCGGGAAGTCTAATCTCGTTGAAGCTTTTAGGCTTCGGCGTATCAAAGGGACTGACACTCTTCCCGTCGACAAACACCATACTGCGATGATTGACGTAGTTGTCGGTCTCGTAGACCCGAAGCACGCATGAGGTAGACACCGACTCAATGGGAACGCATTCAATCTTGGAAGCGAACCTGGCAGGCTCGAAATACGTGAGCCTTCCAATCTGGGTTCGATAGGCGACGAGCTGTCGCTGACTAAGGCTCATGCTGCACAACTGAACATGTTTGGTGCTGTGCCCGTAACGAATCAGGGAGGAAACGACGCTGACCAGCTCGCGAGCGCCTTGCTGCTCTAGCGTAAATGGATCTACTTCTTGTCCCTGCTGACTACGTTTCCTAGCTGCATTCCGTGCCTTAGTGGAAGAGCGCAACCAGGCTTGCGGGAGCCACTTAATGCCCTCATGCATGCGGGACAGCGAGTAGTAGAAGCAAAAGTCCTCTACAGAGTCGCCAAGCACAACCACCACTGGTTCTTTATCTGAACGGTGCTTGTCAGCCCTGTAATACTGGCCCAGGTGCAGCATGCTCAGGCCGAACGGAGTATTTGGCAGAAAACTCTCATCTAGATGAGGCTCTTCATGCTCGCCTAGAAATGGTCGTTGCGGTCCTTGCACGTGGGTCAAAACGTTCGTCAGTTTATACGTGTCCGGCACTCGCTTTGTAGTGAACCCAGCTTCGCTGATCTCGTCGATGTACTCTCTGCTCCCCACTCCCGTCTCAGAATGGATGAGTAGCTTGAACGTCGAGTCGTTAATTATAGGGGGAAGCCTCACGAGACCAATGTGTCTGGTTGTCGCCGAGATAATCTTTGCGATCTTCGTGAAGGGATACCCGAAGCCGGACGTACTGGTCAGATACTGGTCGACCGCATCACTGTGGTGAAACGGGCTCAGTCGATAGATGAGCTCACTGCTCAAGGCTTCACTGATAGTGAGCTCATCAATCCGAGACTGCGCAGCGCTACCCGCAAACCAATCTTCGAACTCTGTATCACTCCATTCTTTGGCCGGCTCGCCATTTTTGTGAAGGTGCTTGATCTCCGCATATCGATCCGGATTAGCTTCTTCGAAATCCGTGAACGTTAGATCGCAAACTGCGAGATAGTCAGGGCTGTAGGCCTCAAGCAACTCCCAAAACTTGTCTTCGATCTTTTCTCCATCCGTAGGCACAATCAGAAAGTTGCGACCACCCCATACTTGAGATGCCTGGGTGATAGCAACGTTGGCTGCCGTCTGCCAATATTCACTGTTCTTGTTGATAAATATGGCGCACCGGGGTGGACGCACGGTTGCGGTGATATTTTGGTAAGTCGGTTCGCCCACGATACGTCTCCTTGAAGTGCTACATACTTTTAATGTTGGATCAATCATCGAAGCATGATGACGGTCAGTGAAACTGCTAGAACGGCAGCCACGGCAAAGTCTTCGATCGTCTGGCTACGTATCATTGGTGATGCTGGAACGCGTACGACACCGACTCGGGCAGCCCTGCGAAGCGTCCGCTTTCGTGGTGCCCAAAGTAGTTTCGGAAGTAGTGGTTCTCGCGGTCGTCGTGCCATGGGCTGATTCCTCAGTTTATCTCTGCCTTTATTATCCTCCTTCAACCCCTGTTGATCAAGCCTCCCGACCTCTGTTACCGCCGTACTATCGACAACACCTAGAGGTTGTCCCGTAACTGCTGGTCAGAGGTGAGATGATCTTGCCGTGGCTGGTGTGATCACGGCGTCGGAGCCCTCGTGGATAGGTCCGTTCACCGGGCTGATCCCGCGGCAGTTCAACAAGCTGATCACCGCGCTGCGGCGCGAGGGAGCCGATCCGGTCCGCAAGGGCCGGCCGTGGTCGCTGCCGCTCGAGGACCGGGTGCTGCTGGTGGCCGCGTACTGGCGCACCAACCTCACCCTGCGCCAGCTCGCCCCGCTGTTCGGCATCTCCAAGTCGGCTGCCGACCGGATCGTCGACCACCTCGGACCGGCTCTCGCGCTCCAGCCCCGGCGGCGGTTCCGCAAGAACACCGTGCTCATCGTGGACGGCACCCTGGTCCCCACCCGCGACCGGAGCATGGCCGCCTCCAGCAAGAACTACCGCTACTCCACCAACCACCAGGTCGTCATCGACGCCGACACCCGCCTCGTCGTCGCCGTCGGCAAGCCACTGCCCGGCAACCGCAACGACTGCCGGGCCTGGGAAGACTCCGGCACGAAGACCGCTGTCGGTACCACCCCCACCGTGATCGCCGACGGCGGCTACCGAGGCACCGGCCTGACCATCCCGCACTACCGTCGGCACAAGAACGAAGAACTGCCGGCCTGGAAGGAGGAGCACAACGCCTCCCACCGCAAGGTCCGCGCCCGCGTCGAGCACACCTTCGCCCGCATGAAGAGCTGGAAGATCCTGCGCGACTGCCGACTCAAAGGCGAAGGCGTCCACCACGCCATGCTTGGCATCGCACGCCTGTACAACCTCACCCTCACCGGATGACAGGCAAACGAGCAGGTCAGCCTGCATGCCTCAGATCATTTACGGGACAACTTCTAGAGACGCATCAATTCAGGTATCAACTCCCCGATCAAAACCACTCGCATCATCTCCTGCTGCTCCTCTGGCAACCGCCGAAAGATCAGGGCCAGCTCGTTCTTACGTAGCTGGTGCCGCACCACGAACACCACATACGGGAAGTAGTCGGCGGTACTCACTTCGACGGCCCGCCAGTACCCGGCGACCTTCTCCCGGATGCGCGCAGGTTGTTCAGTGCTCAGGTCGATCTCAAGGAAGAACGCACTACTCCGCTCCTGCTGTGGGAAGTCCATGGACACATACAGATCTGCCCGGACACTGGGCGGCACGCGCCGCTCAACCTCCCAGTCCGTGACCGTGAGAACGCCCGCCTTCTCCGCTCGCCGCAGTTCCAAATAGGTGTCGGCCATCATGAGGGCGTGGTTGTTGACGTTCGGAGATAGCCGCCCCTCGACGTCTAGGAGGAGACGGCCAGCACGGCCGAGCTGGTACACGAACGCCCCCGCTCCACCCTTGGCACTGGTTGCTCTCCGACCAACCCGGGAAAGGTAGCTGAACCGGACCAACCGTCCGAGCACTCTGTCCGGCACGCTGTGCGATACGTCCGCGAACAGCAGCTCGGTTATATGCGTTGAGGCCACCTGAGAAAAGACCTGAGTGAGCTTGAGCCTCGAACTTTCGTGATGGGCCGTCGACGAAGTCGGCGGCCCATTTCGTTGTCGGTGGTGGAGGGCGGCCAGGCTGAGGGCCCGGGTGTCGTCTCGGGTGGACGCCGGGTTCCACTGCTCCGGGCTGGATCCACTTCTCGCAGGGACGGGTGAGTCCGTTGGTCATCCGGGGTTCGGCAGGAGTGCGAGCCGTTCGAGGGCGTCGGTGATGTCACGGGCCCAGGGCCAGTGGTGGGCGAGGCGGAGGATGCGGCGCCGGCCGGTGGTGACGAGCTGTCCGGCCGCGGAGAACAGGCGGAGCCGCAGGCGACGGGGTTCCCAGAGTCGGGCTTTGCCGGTCAGAGCGAGCATGGGCATCCAGGCCAGCAGGTCGAGTGCGATCTGGACGATCTCCAGCCAGACTTTGTTCTGCGCGGTGTGGTGGAGGGGCAGGTTGCGCAGGCCGGTGGACCGGGCGGCCCGGATCCGGTCCTCCGCCCGGGCCCGCAGACGGTGACGCAGCTCGAGCTCGGCGATCGGCCGACCGGTCGTATTGGTGGCGAAGCAGGTGATCCGCATGCCGTCCGCGTCCGTAATTCTCAACTGGGCGCCGGGGTGGGGTCGTTCCTTGCGGACGATCAGCCGCATGCCGCTGGGCCAGCCGTCCAGCAGCTTGCCCGTGAGCTCGGCGACCCAGGCTCCGTCGCGGACCTGGCCGCCGGCCTCCACGGCCGGTGTCCAGGCCGGGCCGGGGATCTTCAGCACGTGCTGGTGGATCGCCTCGGTGATCACCATGCCGACCGAGTAGGACAGCCATCGGCCTCGTTTCGCGAGCCAGGACACGAAGTCATGGGTGCCGCCGGCGGAGTCCGTGCGGATCAGCGTCCGCCGTCCTCGCCGGTACTTCTTCGGCAGTTGAGCCAGGGCCCGTTGGGCGGTGGTGATGTGGTCGGCGGCCGTGTTCGAGCCCGCGTTTCCCGGTCTGAGGAGAGCGGCGACCGGCTCTCCGGTTCCGCCCGGGCCGTGGTCGACGAAGGCCGTCAGGGGGTGATGGCCGTAGGTCTTCTTCCAGGTCGCGGCCGCATCCTCTTTGTCGGAGTGCGCGATCACGAGAACGCCGTCGAGATCGACCGTGACCTGTCCATCGGCGTCGGGGGCGTTCTTGCCCGCCAACGACCAGACCCGGCTGCGGACTTCGGCCCGTGCGGACCGGATGGCCTGCAGGGCTTTCTCGTCGGAGCCGGCGAGGGTGTCGATCAGGCGGGAGACCGTCGGGTCGGAAGCGACCGGCCCGAAGACAGCCGGCTCACACCTCAGCATCGCGACGTCCGCGAGGCAGTCCCCGCCCAGCGCGACCGCCAAAGCAAGGTCCAGGAGGATCTTCCCAGGATCGTGGACGGCCCGCGGCTTGCGCCAGGACGCCAGGGCTGTGGATATCGCCTGGTCAAGGCCGATCTTGCGGACCGTCTCCAGCAGCAGGACCGCACCGGCCTGCGAAGCCACCCGCCGACCGTCTGCCTGGACACGGACACGCGGGTACGACGAGATAGGCTCTCTCACCTGGAAAGTGCTCTTTTCCTTGCAGCCAACAGGACCCTCAGCAAGTCCCATCGTTGCAGGTCAAGGGCACTTTCCGCGTTTCTGATCAACTCCTGGACAGCTCACCTCGTGAAAGCGCGAGGTTGAGTACTTCGTAGTCGCGGGTGGTCAGCTCCAACGTCCGTCCTCCGTCCGGATGGGCCACAGCGTCTTCGCTGGTCAGAACAGCTACAGGTACAGGGGTAGACCTACGGTCGGCCTACCCCTGACCTAGAGGTTGTCCCGTAACTGCTGGTCAGAGGTGAGATGATCTTGCCGTGGCTGGTGTGATCACGGCGTCGGAGCCCTCGTGGATAGGTCCGTTCACCGGGCTGATCCCGCGGCAGTTCAACAAGCTGATCACCGCGCTGCGGCGCGAGGGAGCCGATCCGGTCCGCAAGGGCCGGCCGTGGTCGCTGCCGCTCGAGGACCGGGTGCTGCTGGTGGCCGCGTACTGGCGCACCAACCTCACCCTGCGCCAGCTCGCCCCGCTGTTCGGCATCTCCAAGTCGGCTGCCGACCGGATCGTCGACCACCTCGGACCGGCTCTCGCGCTCCAGCCCCGGCGGCGGTTCCGCAAGAACACCGTGCTCATCGTGGACGGCACCCTGGTCCCCACCCGCGACCGGAGCATGGCCGCCTCCAGCAAGAACTACCGCTACTCCACCAACCACCAGGTCGTCATCGACGCCGACACCCGCCTCGTCGTCGCCGTCGGCAAGCCACTGCCCGGCAACCGCAACGACTGCCGGGCCTGGGAAGACTCCGGCACGAAGACCGCTGTCGGTACCACCCCCACCGTGATCGCCGACGGCGGCTACCGAGGCACCGGCCTGACCATCCCGCACTACCGTCGGCACAAGAACGAAGAACTGCCGGCCTGGAAGGAGGAGCACAACGCCTCCCACCGCAAGGTCCGCGCCCGCGTCGAGCACACCTTCGCCCGCATGAAGAGCTGGAAGATCCTGCGCGACTGCCGACTCAAAGGCGAAGGCGTCCACCACGCCATGCTTGGCATCGCACGCCTGTACAACCTCACCCTCACCGGATGACAGGCAAACGAGCAGGTCAGCCTGCATGCCTCAGATCATTTACGGGACAACTTCTAGGGGGTTCGCCTATGCCGGGTACTTCCGCATGAAGGCTTCCACTCCATCAATGAGCCGACGTACCTGATCGCGGTCGTAGCTTGGGTAGTCGCCGTGCGCCGCCTTGTTCCGGAGGTCCATCCAGGCGGTGACCTCCTTCTGTTGCAACCCGTCATAGACGCTGGCCTTTTTGAGGTCGGCGTTCATGGTGTCTGCTTTCTTCGGCTTACCTGCCACGTGAGTCGCCACGCCGTTCTTCACGCAGAGGGCACGCACGTGGACTTCGAGGGACGTCCCCGTGATAACTGCCGCTGCGTCTTTGTAGCCCTTGGCCAGCAACCCTTCGGCCATCTCCAGATAGTCGCGGTAGGTATCGGCGTGCACCAGTTCCACAACCGATTCAACCCATCCGGCAATCAGGTCATCGCGCAGCCCCAGCGCGACAGTGCGCACCTCACGCAGTCGATAGGGCTGCGTCTTACGGCGGGCAGCGTCAAGCTGCTTCATGTACATAGAGTTTGGTCGAGTAGCTCGCTCAATCGCGGCCTCCAACCGGTTGCTAAGGACCACGGCGTCCTCTGCATCTTCCAGGAGATGTCGAGTTTGGTTCCGTGTGTAGTTTTCGGATGCCTTGATCAGGAAGTTGAGCTGTTCGACTACCTTCTCGACGTTGGCCATCCCCGTTCCCTTCGTTTCGTACTACGCCGGGTACTTGAGCATGAAGTCACGAACGCCGCTTGCCAGCGCCCGAACTTCATTGATGTCATACTTCTCGTAGTTCCCGTGGGCTGCTTGGTTCCGCAGATCCATCCACGCCGTCACCTGCTTCTCCTGAAGCGTCGCGTAGACATCAGCCTTCTTGAGGTCGGCGTTCATGACAGTGGCTTTTTTCGGAGTTCCGTCGCCTAGCTCTGTGTCAACACCGTTCTTCGTACACAGTGCACGTACGTGGACTTCAAGGGCCGTCCCTGCAATCACCGCTGCGGCATCCTTGAACCCGGATCGGAGCAAGGTCTCCGACATCCCCAGGTAATCACTGTGAGTGTCAGCGTGGACCATCTCGACAACAGACTCAGTCCAACCGGCATTGAGGTCCTCACGAAGTCCGAGCGTGATGCTATAGATCGCCCGAATCCTATTTGTCGTCCGCTTGTCGTCGCGATGGATGTCAAGCTGGCGCACGTAACTGCTGCCAGGCACAGCCAAGCGATCGATCGCCGACTCAAGCCGACTGGCAAGGAGCTTGGCCCGGTCTGACGACAGCACCCCCTCCGTCCCCGTGCGAAGCATGTCCTGATACTCGCCGATCAGGATGTCGAGCTGCTCCACCATCTTCGCCGTATCCAGCAACGTAGGTTCTCCAGGTTCAAGTTGATCTCAACAGAACGGATCAGGATATGACCCGACTCCGTCCTCGCGCCAGGGAGTTAGCGAGGTCCACCGAACCGAGGTCGCCTCGTAGGAGGGCTTGCGGCCGGCTGCTGCCCGCGGCGCTGCTTAATGTCCGCTTCCACCTCAGCGACCGGTCGGCCGTAGGTACGGCGTGACCGCCGCCGTACCTCGTCCGCGAAGCCCGTCGCATCAACAGGCGGGAGCGTGACGCCCGTTACCGGTGAACTCACCCCGTCGCTTGTGGCGAGACGCATCAAGACCTCGAACCGTCGTTGGTTCATGAAGTCCTCATCGGTGACGCTGCGGCCGAACTGCCGGGCAAATGAACGAGCTTCGTCAGCGGAGGTCTGGAACACCACTGTCGACCGCGCGTTGTTCTGGGTGGCGTCCTGGAGGTCACGGGTGAGCTGTCCGAGGTGCTGGTGTGCCACCGTCATAGCGAGGCCGAGTGAACGCGCCTGGGCGAACATGTCGGCGGGCGCGATCGGTAGGTTGATGAAGTCCTGGAACTCGTCGAGGTACAGCATCGTGGGACGGGCCGGATTAGCCGCCCCCGTTTGCACCACACTCCAGACGGCATTAAGGAGGAGCGAGCCCAGCAGCCCGGCCGTGTCCTTCCCCTCCGTTGCCCGACCGAGGTTCACGAGCAGGATCTTGTTTCCTTGGATCACATCGCGGAGGTCGATCGTGCTCTGGCTCTGCCCGATGATGTTCCGGATCGAGGGTCGGTTGTTGAGTTGCCAGATCCGATCCATGAGCGGCTGGAAGTGCGAAGAACGCATCCGGTCATCGATCCCGGCCCACCACGCGGCCAGGTCCTCGATGTGCGCGACCCCGCGAACCAGTTTTTTCGAGAACTCCACCTGATCCGCCCTCGGTACGGCGAGCGGCCCGATATCCGCGAACGTCATGGGCGAGGAAGTCCCGGCGCTCATCATGAGCGTCAAGATCAGATGGTAGAACCCCTGCCGGACGCGCACCCCTCGGGCGTCCTGCGGGTAGAGGTGGTCGAACAGTCTTTGGATGTCCGCCGCGACCACGAAAGGGCTGCCCTGCAAGATGTTGAAGCCCACCGGATAGTCCGTGTCGCTTACGTCGAGCAGGACGACATCTTGAAGCCGGCGTTCAGGGACGCGGTCGAGGACCGCTTGGAACAGGTCGCCCTTGCCCTCGATCAGGATGACCCCGCGACCCGCGTTCATGTCCTGCGAGATGAGGTTCGTAAGCAGCGCCGTTTTACCGGAGCCGGTCGGCCCAACCACCTGCATGTGCCACGTCGACTCTTCCGGGGTCAGGGCGAGCAACCGTTCCGCCCCCGGGAAGTTGGAGCGAGCGAGTACTCGTCCCGTGCGTGGGATCGCGCCGGTAGCGGCAAGCTGACGCGACCTGGCGGCGGGAAGCCCGGCAACATGCGGTGAGCCAACCGGCCAGCAGATCAGGCCAACCAACTCGGAGCCGGCCAGCTGCATTGGAAAGAGCGTCGGCACCGCCCGCTCGTGGACCCGTGAAATGACGCGACCACTTGTCATGAGCCGCTGCTTGAGCCGGTTGCTACTGCTGCCGACCGCTCGCAGACTGGCGCGCACGCGGGCTAGAGGTTGTCCCGTAACTGCTGGTCAGAGGTGAGATGATCTTGCCGTGGCTGGTGTGATCACGGCGTCGGAGCCCTCGTGGATAGGTCCGTTCACCGGGCTGATCCCGCGGCAGTTCAACAAGCTGATCACCGCGCTGCGGCGCGAGGGAGCCGATCCGGTCCGCAAGGGCCGGCCGTGGTCGCTGCCGCTCGAGGACCGGGTGCTGCTGGTGGCCGCGTACTGGCGCACCAACCTCACCCTGCGCCAGCTCGCCCCGCTGTTCGGCATCTCCAAGTCGGCTGCCGACCGGATCGTCGACCACCTCGGACCGGCTCTCGCGCTCCAGCCCCGGCGGCGGTTCCGCAAGAACACCGTGCTCATCGTGGACGGCACCCTGGTCCCCACCCGCGACCGGAGCATGGCCGCCTCCAGCAAGAACTACCGCTACTCCACCAACCACCAGGTCGTCATCGACGCCGACACCCGCCTCGTCGTCGCCGTCGGCAAGCCACTGCCCGGCAACCGCAACGACTGCCGGGCCTGGGAAGACTCCGGCACGAAGACCGCTGTCGGTACCACCCCCACCGTGATCGCCGACGGCGGCTACCGAGGCACCGGCCTGACCATCCCGCACTACCGTCGGCACAAGAACGAAGAACTGCCGGCCTGGAAGGAGGAGCACAACGCCTCCCACCGCAAGGTCCGCGCCCGCGTCGAGCACACCTTCGCCCGCATGAAGAGCTGGAAGATCCTGCGCGACTGCCGACTCAAAGGCGAAGGCGTCCACCACGCCATGCTTGGCATCGCACGCCTGTACAACCTCACCCTCACCGGATGACAGGCAAACGAGCAGGTCAGCCTGCATGCCTCAGATCATTTACGGGACAACTTCTAGGAGGTGTTCGCCGCGCTCCTTGCTGGGTGCCTTTACGGCGACACGGAGCACACCGAGAAAGTTAGGCTCCGACAGCTTGGTCCGGATGTCGTTGATCCGGTCACGGTCGTTCCGACCACCAAGGGCATGACCCATAGAACGGCGAGCCATGCCCTCCTCCCGCTCGACGGGTGGTCGCTGTCGCAGTGCTGGCGACACCACCCATTGAAGCAGCAGCGCTTCACCCCGACCGATCCCCTGGAGAGATGCGAGCAAGCTGGCCGAGATGGCCTTGGGGTTCATGGTGCCCAGACTGCGTCGAGGGTTCGTCTGTCCCAGCTCCACAGCTAGCGTCCATTGGTGGGCGGCACTATCCGCGCCCGCCGGCTGAACCGTAGAACCTGGCACCAATGCCCGCAGCTGACTGGTCAGGAAGTCGGCCGTACCTTCCGGCACCACCAGCCGGTACTGAATGCCTGTCTCACGCGCCTCGACCTCGAACGCTATGGACGAGACGTTCAGGAGGCGCCGCAGCCCAGTGGTGAGTGTGCCGCTTACCGCCGTCAGCCACGTACCCACTTGGTCGGCGTCGAGGTCAGACGGGAAGTTAAGTTGGTAGATCTGAGTCGTCACCGTCACCACCTCGTCATGCGGTGGTAGATGAAGCCCAGCACCAACACGATGGCGAGCGTGCTCACGACGTACGGCACGAGCGGCTCTACCGCGAGCCACAGCACGCGAATCGTGAACGCGGCGAGCAGGAGCAACAGAAGGAAGCTCCGAGCCTTCTTCACTGAGACCTCCCAGAGGTAGACGTCGCCGACCAAGCGCGGCGGCCGGCGGTGAGTTGGAACGGAAGAGCCAAACGCAAAGCCCCCTCCGTCGTGATCCCGAGCAGGAGTGACACTGGCCAAGCGGACTTGGCTGTCTTCCCCTGGGTGGTGAAATCCCGGCGATCAGTCAGAAGGGGGCCAGGCGGTAGATCAGTGGCGCTTGTCGTAGTCGACCTCGTCGAGGACTTCGCGAAAGATGTCGGTGTCTTCGGGGCGGCTGCGCACGATGGCATCTATCTCGCGCTTACGCCTCGCCCTCTGGGCGGCTGATGCGCGGCTGAGCCGGGACAGTGCCCAGATAGCGAGCACGATCAGGATGAAGGCCGTTGCACTGCCCGACCCTTGACCACCCTCGCTGGCTGCTTGGAGCATGAGGTTCACCTCCTTCAGGGACGGCGGTAGTCGCGGGCAACATCGCGCATCTGCCGCATGGTGGTGTGCTTGCGACTCCTTGCCGCGATGTCCAACTGGATCGCCTCGTTCACCAGGCGCACTCGTTGGCGGTGTTCTTTCTTGCGCTCTTCCGCCCGCTCGATGAGTAAGGCAGTCCCGAAGCAAACGGTAGGTAGAAGGACAGCGAGAGCGATCAGGAGCACCACGGCCATCAGAAGCTCAGCCCGTTACCGAAGGTGCGGATGTCCTGAGCGACCTGCCGGTTGTACTCGGTGACGAGCCTGCTCAACTCCTGGATAAGGAACGGGTCACCAGCTGCGAGCTGCTCGGCCAGCCCCACCACGTCCGTCACGTCGTGGATGGCGTTCTCCACCAGGCGCTTACGCAGCGCTGCGGTGAACTCCTGCTTCTTGGCCTCGTACAACAGCTCCGCGCTGTCACGCTCCTCCCGGCGCTGGATCTCACGCTGCACCTTGGACGGACGAGCCAACCATCCACCTCGGTCCTGGGCCTGGCCTCCACCAAGCATCAGTTCGCTGCCCACTTGAACCCCTCCTTCAAGTCGCCGTGCCAACGCGGTAGATGGCCCGCATCAACGTGAGCTGGCCAGATGGCCAGCTCGACCACAGCCAAAATAGTATGAGTGCCAAGTGAGCACAAGTACCCACTTGGCATGGAGCATCATCGGGCTAAGATGACGGCATGGACGAAGAAGAATCGGGACCTCGGCAACGGGCCGCCGAGACGAAGCGCAGGCGAACAAGGGAGAGCATCGTGAACGGCACGATCGACCTGTTCAAAGACCAGGAGCACGGCGACTACACGCTTGGGCAGATCGCCGAAGAGGCTGGTGTCGGCACTGCAACCATCGTCAACAACTTCGGCACCAAGTACGAGGTGCTGCGGACGGCGCATGACCGGCTGCTGGCTCCGATCATCGAACCCATCACGGCGGGCGCCGAGAACGGCACCTACAAGCCGAAGGACGGCGTCGATGAACTGATCCGCTACATCTACGCCATCGCCAAGATGTGCCAGCAGCACCAGGCACTCACAGTGGCGATGATCCGGGCGTACTTCGAGCAGACCAGTGACGGCACCCTCGACCTTGGAAGCTTCATCACCAAGGGGCTGCACCCGATCCTTATGGCGCCACCGTTCATCCCAGGCGAAGGTGTCGATGCGGCAATCCACATCTTCAGTCAAGCGGGGACACGCCGGGGAGCCTTCAACCACCGGTACCACACGTGGGCCTTGATGATGACGCTCTACCACGGCACTGCGAACGACGAGCCGTCCAGAGTTGCAGAGTTCGCGTGCAGTCAGATGCTCGCCGCCGCTCTGCCCGAAGTTGATCCGCGCGATCTCTCCGCGCGTCTCCCCCGAATCAAAGAGAAGGTCGACGGCTGGTTTGAGCGGCGAGAAGACCAAGAAATCTAATACTAGCGAGCTCGCAATAGAGGCTTTGGTGACCTCTTTAAACGTCAGAGCCTCTATTGCATTTCCTTGTGCAATATGTTATAAATATGCATAGATTGCCCATCGGTAATTGCCCTCTCTCCTCTCTGGATATGAGCGCCCCGCCAAGTAATTCTTAATTGGTGACGCGCCCATATCCACAGTTCTCAGGAGAGACGCGTGTCAACAGAAGAGTTTGGACCTCGTCAGCGAGCCGCTGCCACCAAGCGCAAGAGGACCATCGCCAGGACTGTCAGCGCTGCTGCGCTGCTGTTCGACGCACACGGCTGGTACGGCGTGACTCTGGATGACATCGCCAGGGAGGCCGGTGTCAGTGTGGCGGCGTTCAACCGGTACTTCGCCACCAAACAGGCTGTCGCCCTCGCGGCGTACGCACCGATGTTGCTGCCTGTCGTGGAGCAAGCGGAAGCGAACAGCCGAACGGCAAGTGCAACCATGCGGGCCTTCATCTACGAGTTGGCGGAAGTGGCAGTTCAGTGCCCTGTCCTGACCATCTCGCTACTTCCCGCAAGCCGCGATATCACCAGGATCGGGGACGAAGCCCGATCGACCTCCGCGGAAGTCGTCTTGGTGGACTTCGACCAGATCGCCGAGCTGCTCGGACGACTGCTGGCGAACCACCAGAACAACGACGACAACTTCAAGGAAGTCTCCGAGATCTATCTCTCCGGTCTACTGTCCTGGGTGCTCAAACACCCCGACCGCTCCGGCGAGGATGCCGCGAGGCTCCTCCTGTCCCAACTTCTCTGACACACCTCAACCACCCTGCACCCTGAAACGAGAGCACCCCGCTGCCCGTTCAGGCGGCGGGGTGTTTCTCATTTCTGGGCTTCGCTGAGTAGGCGTTAGGCAACCTTGGCCTTCGCGTACGCCTCCTTGATGTCCGCCGGGACACGACCCCGGTCGTTCACCTCGTAGCCGTTCTCCTTGGCCCACGCCCGGATCAGGGCGGTGTCGCCACTGGAAGCCGTCGCTTGAGTTGCACCGCCACGCTTGCCGCCACGAGACTGGCTGGTCTTCCGGCCCTTGTCGACGTACGACTCAAGAGCCTTGCGCAGCTTGGCTGCGTTCTTCTCATTCAGGTCGATCTCGTACGTCTTGCCGTCGAGACCAAACACGATCGTCTCGGACGCTTCGGACCCGTCGAGGTCATCCAGCAGTTGGATAATGGTTTGCTGTGCCATCGTCGGTTCGTCCTTCTTCAGGGTTCGAGATAAACAACGGTCTTACATTGCGATTCTTATCAGTGTGGTGCCTGCGGTCGCAACGCCGATGGTGAATCGTCGCGACGCGGCATGTGCGCTGTCGCCTTGAACCACACGACCAAGGGCACGTGGCCGGCGTGCGGGAGCTCGGAGCCTTCAAGACTGCCGCGGCGCGACCTCGCGACCGAGCTGCCATCGATACCGCTGTACTCGGATGAACTCCGATCCTTCTTCCAGCACAGCGCGGACGGCTTGAACGTCGGTGGCCGGCTCGTCGGGAAAGTGCTCATAGATCAGCTCGTGTACCTCGGCGGCCAGCAGTGGTTCATTCTGCCGCGCCAGGGTGATGGCAACCTGCTGTCGTAGCGTTGGCCGCAAAGGTGCCGCCAGGATGACTTCGCGCAGCTTCTCAACGCCCCGCCGCTCCTGCGCCGTTGCCAACTCCAGCTTGGTGCCGACGACTTCGAGTGCCTTGATGGCGAATGAAGCAGCCGCCTTCCTCCTGTCAGGCTTCTTGAGGAGTAGCGCGCTACCACCGAAAACGACGGCACCGATCGCCCACGGGGAGATGCCAGTCTGTCGCCCCAGGAGCTTGACCAACCCCACGGCGCCTCTGGCAGGAAGAGCGGCAGCGTTCACGGTGATGGCCTGGTCCCTCACGCCCTCGGCGATGTCGAGAACAGACTTCGCCGCTCGTTGCCAGTCTTTCGGGGCGAACCCGGGCTTCTTGAGGTGTCGGTCATCCGAGAACACGACGCACGGCGCAATGAGCTTGGCCAACCAGCCTGTTGGCACATCGTCGGTGTCGGTGATCGCCAGGACCTGTTCGTCCGGACCGTCGACGTCCGACATCGTGACGAACCGCAGCGCCGGGAGGTACTCGGCTTCAAAGTGGGCGCGAAGGGTGGAGTGCGACACCAACCCACGCGCCGCCATCCTCGGAAGGTGCTCGTACGTCTCATCGAGGACGTGGTCAGCAGCGTAAAGCGTGGCTGTGCCGTCATCGCTCATCCGCAGCAGCCGTGACCGGAACCCTTTGCGGCAGTCGTTCTCGATGCTGCTGAGCAGCGCGTTGGTGTCCACGATGCCAACCAGATGCGGCGTGCTTGAACTGTAGGGATCAAGCGGCGTGCGTCTGGCGATCGGTGCGCGCTGGTCTTCCGTCATGGATCAACGGTAGTGGCAGGGTATGACGCCTTCCAGCGGGTTTCAGATGTGAGCGGGACGCTTCCTCACGGCAGGACAAACGTGGCACTGTACTTCGCTCGTGTCACCGCGACGTAGAGCTTTGCTCTGTCCCCGGCCTGATTGAAGTCTCGGGTCTGGTAGAAGCTAATCATCGGTTTCGTCGGGAAGATCAGCACGCGGTCGAAGGTGCTGCCCTTCGAGGTGCCCATGTTCATGGCGTCGAGACCACAGGTGTCAGCCCGCTTGTCCCAGCGCAGCACGACTGGCGCGTACTTCTCGACGTAGTCCTGAACATCGGACTTCCTGATGTCGAAGACGCCATCGTGGCCGGTGATCTCAGTGTTCTTGGAAATCGTCCGTGCGAGATCGGGGTACAGGTCATCGGCGAAGCTACAGATGTGTTGGTTGCATCGGTAGCTCTCGACACGGTTCTCGATGTGACAGAGCTTCGTCCGCTTGCCGAGCCACTCAACGATGCCACTTCCCTTGAACTGCCTGTTCTTGGCCGCGTTGTTCGTCACGAACGTGGCCTGACGGGGGTCACCAACGACAGTGACGGCAATCGGCGACTTCATCAGCAGGTCTAGGAGTTCCAGGTCATACCCTGCCATGTCCTGGATCTCATCAATGTAGATGTGGTCGTACATCCGAGACAGTCGGTCGACGACCATACCCTTACTCAAACGGTTAGCCTCAAAGGAAAAGGCTGAAACGCCGTCCCTATAGGCCGACTTGCTGCGGTCTAGGTAGTACTGCCGAGGTCTGCTCTTGGGGATGTAGCGCGAGCGTTGTCCCACGAAGTTGAGCCCACCCATCATCCCGGTTTCACCGAGGACAAAACTTTGGTATGGGCGAGCACACTCGTTAAGAAGAAAGGTGAACCATCCCATGACCGTAACGTGTCCTGGAAGCACTCCGGTTCCCGCACTCAACCGGTTCACGATCTGGTGCAGATTCTCGTTGGTGTAGGTCGTTACCAAGACGCGCTTGCTCGGGTCAGCAACGACGCAGTCGATGATGTGCTGGGTCTTCCGCGAGCCGGCCGCTGCGATGACGGCCAGGTTGTTATGCGACTGCATCCCTGATGTACTCCGGCATAGTGATGGTCTGGTCACTGGAGAAAATCGTCAGAGCACAGGTGGTCTTTCGATCCTCCATATGCTCAAGCAGGTCTGCTTCGGAGGCGAAATTCTCCCCAAGGATGGCGTTCATTACGGCTAGACCGTTCGCCTTAAGGAGCTGTGGCTCAAGGGTCTTGTAGTCCTTATCCTGTCCCACGTGAACGGAGATGTTCGGGAAAGCGGTGTGGGCGGCGTACTTTCGCTGCACCTCTGCGGCCTCGGTGCCATCGTTGTCCCTCACAACAGCAACCACGTTGCCGGTGAGTGATGCGATATCGAGGAACCGTCGGAACGCCAAACCGCGAACGCTGATCACATCCACGCCGTCTTCGATAGGAAGGCAGCCGTGAACATCCTTGTACGCACGTTGAACGATGAGTTCATCGGATGGCCCTTCCACAAGGATGGACCGTCGAGCAAGCACAAGGCGCAGGGTGTCGTAACCCGACAGCTTGCGGAAGTAATCTTGCGTGTCAGCCGGAAGACTGTCGAGGCGGAAGCCCTCGGTTTCTGAGAGCAAGACGAGCTTTTCAAGCCCCAGCTTGTTCAGCACGTAGGAGCTGTGCGTGGTGATGAAGACTTGCTTGCCGTCGCACTTGTCGCTGATCTTCTTAACCAGCTTACCCAAGTTGGAGAACGACAGGTGGTTCTCCGGCTCCTCAACGAGAACGATGTGGGCGTCTTCCACCTTCTTGTTGAGAGCAAGGAGGATTTTGAGCGTGCTCTGCTCTCCCTTCCCCACGTATTGGAAGGGCAGCTCGTCGAGATGCGGAACGATGCTGCTTTCCCAGCTCGACTTCTGCGACACGTCGATACCGAGCGTCAACTCGCGGTCACTCACGTCGCTTGGAGCGCCACGCAGTTTCTCATTAATCTTCACGATCGAGTCATCCGCCGCAAAATTTTCACGGAGGCTGCGATAGGCCCGGGTCAGCTTTACGCGCTCGTCCGCCGCAAGGTGCGAGTTAATGATGCCGTTGAGGTAGTAGTCGACACCACTCTGAAGATGGATGTTCGAGGCATCAATGAGTGAGGCGGTGGCCGGGATGCTGCGGAAGGTGATGCCATTCCCCGAGAAGGCCAACCAGTCGACCTTGTAGTACTCGGTCGGAATCAATCGAACCTGAGTCGGGTCCTTGATGAACTCCTTGTATTCCGGCTCGTAATCCGGATTAAGCGCCACACGGATACGCACACCCGGCTCGTTGGCCTTGAGGAGGTTGTTAGTACCCATCAGCTCGGCGGGAGCTGTTTTGCTGTCGAGGAAGAGGTCGATGATGATCTCAGGCGGCCTGGCTTCTCGCCCTTCTTGCAGTGCGGCGATGTACTCTGCGGCAGCGTCCTTGTGAAACAAATAAGGCGAGAGATCCTGAGCGAGGAGTCGACCTCGCAGCCTGCCGGTAAGCGCCAGGCTGATCGCCTCCAAAATCGTCGACTTACCAGCGTCATTGTCGCCAACCAAGATGTTCATCTTGGGGTCGAAGTCGAGCTTGAACCTACGAAACGTCCGGTAGTTCTGAATGACGATTTTAGAAAGCATAAGCCCCCCTATTATAAAACTTTCTCTTTCCGAAGGTGAGCGTAAGTTTCATCAGTGGAACCACACTCCCCATGGGGTTCCACAGCACGCCTTCGAACAAGTGACGAGGAGCGTAGCAGGCGTCCCGCCAGTTACAGGGACACAGTCGACAAAGTCGAACAAGCTATCTATTTGCTTTGGCCAAAGCTCATGAGTCTCGTGGAATCTTTTCAGCCGTTCGGCTTGAAAACGACGATGCATCTACCCCCTGAGCGGAAATGACTTGCCAGTAACAAAGAACGCCCCGCGACGATGGTTGCGGGGCGTTCTTTCGCTTTGAAGTTGTCACTTGATTCCCCCCTTCTACCGCGCGCCGGCCACGAGCCCGTGGTCAGCCTGACCTAACGGCCCGGAGCTCACGCGCGAGAGCGATGCCTCCCCTTCCGCCACCTGCCATACCGCAGCCAACAGCCAAGTTGAGGGCGTGAAGCGCGTGGTTCTTTCGCTCCAGGAAGCTGCAACCGACGCAGCGGCCATGCCTTCCTGGTCGTCCTGAACCAGTGCGCCTGCTGCATGCGGAAGATGCACCGGTGGCACGCGTACAGCGGTAAGGTTGAATCCTGGACGACTATGTCTCCGACGTGAGCAACAGGGACGCCAGGCGCCTCGCAGCGGAAGCACGCCCCCTGGTACCAGTCGAACAAGTCCCAAATCTGCTGTGGCTTCATCGGATGCTGGGGTGTCGTTGGTCGAGGGCATCAACCGTGCGCCGGCCACGACTGTCAGGTCGCATCTGTCATCCGCATCATCGTGTTCGCCGAGAGCGTCGTGCTGAGGAGGCTGTCGAGAAGTGCCCGGCGCGCTTGGTGTTCAGCTGAGCTGTACTTCGCACGGAGTCCCTGCGGTAGAAGTAGAGGTGCGTGCTCGTAGACACAGTTGGATGGTTCCAGCGCAAAGCCGAGTGGCAGTTCAGCCCACACGATCTTGCCACCGACGCTCGGGTGGTAGATGTTCCACTGCTTCGCAACGGCGTCGACAAGCAGCAGCCCGCGTCCACCCTCGGCGCCCTGGTCGGGGTCTTTCCTTACGGGGGTTGTGCTCGTTCTGTCCCAGACCTCGACAAACAAGCTGGTTTCGATGGCACGGAGCTGACCCCCGATGACCACGTCGTCAGTGGGCTGCGGGTCGCTCTCGTTGCTTGCCCTGACGGCGTTTGTGGCCAACTCACTCATGATGAGCGTCGCAGTTTCGACGTGCTCTTCCAACTGCCAGAGCCTCAAGTTGTGCCGCACGAACAACCGTGCAGCAGCCACGGCTTGAGGGATGGCGTTCAAGCGGATGGAGGAGGCCAGAAGCGGGATCGGTGTCAGGTCGTCGGCGCTCATGACGCAACACTTCCCGGCTGCTGGATGGTGTTCTGGATGACCCAAAGCCGGGCGCCAAGTTCACCCTCGATGTGGTCACGCATGGCGGCCTGGAGGCCAGGAAGCCGGGCGAAGTGCCACAGCGATGGCACGATGACGTGCTTGATCTCCGTCGTCTTGAGCGCATCCACGAGCGCGAAGAACGCGGACTCGTCGCTGACACCGAGCCGTTCGATGAACAGCCGCTCCAACTCGAAGCCCTCGCCCTGGGTGTAGCGCCTCAACTCCCCTTCGATTGCCGCGTTTTCATCTGGATCATCGCTTACTGCGAGTCGCATATAGCCGAACATGAGCGGTCGCATCCGTTCCTCCTGGGGGACTGGAACGGCTGACAAGCAGTGGCACGGGGATGCCATCTGCTCGCCAACCTGCCCTCAGAGAAGCGGGTTGACCTGCAAAGACACCACAGCAAACGTGCGGCACTCTTGCCGCATCGATGAGGGATTCCTGGCGCTGGCCTGCACGGATGCCACCTGCACCGTTATGGTGAAGGCTCGCCCGCGCACGGAGGGATGGGCGATGGCAGCGAAGCGGATGGGTCTCGTCCGGCGTCGTAAAGCAGCAGGCCACACCCAAGAGAGCCTGGCTGAGTTTCTTGGTGTCGAGCGTTCGACGGTAGGACGCTGGGAGTCTGCCGAGACGGAGCCGCAAGCTTGGTTACGGCCAAAGCTTGCCCGCGCGCTCAAGGTGTCGAACGAGGAGTTTCAGGCACTACTCGACGACATCACCGTCACCGACTCACGCCCCAGCGAGCGGATGACGTATGCCCTGGAGAATCCAGCGGCGGCTGACCTCATGGTGGTCGCTTACATCCATGAGCAGTTGCGGAAGTTGGATGAGTCGTACGACCAGGAGGCATCGACGGCACTGCTTGGTCGAGCCGGTCAGCTTCACGGCCAGGTGCGCTTCCTCCGTGAGAACGTCGCAAACCCACGCGTACGTCGGGCGTTGTACGAAGTCGAGGCCGACTCAAGCACCTTGATGGGACAGCTGTGTTGGGACGTCTCTCAGCGCCGCGACCACCAAGCCCCACTCGGGTACTTCAGGGAAGCCGTCGCGGCTGCGCGCCATGCCCGTGACCCACTGACGGAGTCGTACGCCACGCTCCGCATGAGCTTCGTTGCGCTGTACGGAGAGAAGAACCCTGTCCGGGGTGTGACCCTTGCAGAACAAGCTGCCGACGCCGCTCAAGCTATCAGTCCGTCGCTCACTGGGTTGAGCCTGCTTCACGTCGCCGAGGGACACGCCATGACTGGCGCGCTCTCTGAGTGCGAGGGTGCTCTGAATAAGGCTGAGGCCCAGTTCGATCGTGCCCATCCCGATGATGTGGCCGCGCCGTACTACACAATGAACGAGTACAACCGACTCGCTGGCTCCTGCTACTTGTTCCTCGACCTCCCCGAGCGCGCCGAGCCCATCTTGCGCATGACTTCTCGGGCGCTGGCTGCCAAGAAGAAGAGCCAGGCGATCACACTGGGGAACCTAACCTTGGCGCTCATCCGGCAGGGGAAGCTCGACGAAGCTGCAGCGACCATGCACCGCACCATTGACGCCGTCGAGCTGACTCGCGGTGGGGGTGGTCTTAATCTGGCCTTCTCTGCCGGGCGCGAGTTGCGGCAGTGGAGGACGGAGCCGTGGGCGCAGGAGATCAACGATCGCTTGCTCGCCCTGATGTAGAACGGGTGGGGTGTTGACAGACATCGACCAGCAGAAGCAGGCCGTCCGCGAGCGGGTGTGGCGTCGCCTCATCGACGGCGGTGGTGCACCCGCCGACTCGTACGGCAAGATCCCTGGCTTCTACGGTGCCGAGGGGACTGCGGAACAGTTGGCTCGTCAGGGCTTCTGGCGGAAGGCCGCCACCGTGAAGGCGAACCCCGACTGGGCACAGCTTCCGGTGAGAGTCCGCGCGCTCAAGGACGGCAAGCTTCTTTACATGGCTGTGCCGCGCATGGCGTCGCTCGAACCCTTCTACTTGCTCGACCCCAAGAACCTCGAACTTCCGCCCGAGGAAGCAGCCGAGAAGAAGGGCGCGGCTCAGGTTGCCCGCCGGCTTGCGCCAGAGTCGATGGAACCTATCGACGTGGTGGTGTGCGGGAGTGTCGCCGTGAACCGGTCGGGGGCCCGCATCGGCAAGGGCGCCGGGTACTCTGACCTTGAGGTTGCGCTGTTGATCGAAGCGGGTCTCGTGACGGATCAGACGGTGATCGTCGCACCGGTCCACGCGCTCCAGGTGGTCGAGGACGACATCCCTGAGACCAAGCACGATTTCAGCGTGGACTACATCGTCACGCCCGACGAAGTGATCCCGTGCGCCAACCGGCGTCGACCGTCAGGGTTGGTGTGGAACGACCTCACCGCCGAGAAAATCGCGGCGATTCCGGCGCTGGCAGCACGGGCCGAGCAGGGGCAGCCGTAGCCGTCCCTGGGGGCGCTAGACGGCTAGACTAGTCCTCGGGGCCACCCGCACACGACGCGTCGGGTAGCCCCGTGACCAGCCGAAACGCACGAAACGCATCCGTCAGTTTGGGTATAGTCCACAACGCATTGAGCCCACTGGGGTTGGGCAGCACCCACACCCGGGAGGCGCCGATCGTCCGGTCCTGCGGTCCGATCGTGGCCTTGCGATCGCCGAACGCCGCGCGGTACGCGGTCACCCCGACCACCGCGAGCCACCGCGGCCGCAGCCGCTCCACCTTCGCGGTGAGCAGACGGCCGCCCTCGACGTACTCCTCGGTCGTCAACTCGTCGGCACGCGCCGTCGCCCGGGCGACCACGTTCGTGATGCCGAGCCCGAACGACGGCAACTCGCCCTGCTCCGAGGGCCTCAGCAGCCGGGGCGTGAAACCGGACAGGTGCAGGACCGGCCAGAAGCGGTTGCCGGGCCGGGCGAAGTGATGGCCGGTCGCGGCCGTCATCAGCCCCGGGTTGATGCCGCAGAACAGCACCTGGAGACCGTCCGCGACCACGTCCGGCACCAGCCGGTCGCGGGCGGCCTCCAGCTCCTGCGGGGTGAAGCGCGTCAGAGGATCGCTCCCGGCGTGTAACCGGCCGCCTCCGGGCGCTGCTTGACGATCTCCTCGACGCGGCCGACGACGACGGCGACCTGGTCGGCCGCGGCGCCCGTGAAGGACAGCTTGTCCGCCATCAGCGCGTCGAGCTGCGCCCGGTCCAGCGGGATGCGCTCGTCCGCCGCCAGCTTGTCGAGCAGCTCGTTGCGCTCGGCGCCCTGCTCGCGCATCGCGAGGGCCGAGGCGACGGCGTTCTCCTTGATCGCCTCATGGGCGACCTCGCGGCCGACGCCCGCGCGCACCGCGCCCATCAGCACCTTGGTCGTCGCGAGGAACGGCAGATAGCGGTCCAGCTCCCGCGCGACGACGGCCGGGAAGGCACCGAACTCGTCGAGCACCGTCAGGAACGTCTCCAGCAGACCGTCGAGCGCGAAGAACGCGTCCGGCAGCGCGACCCGGCGCACCACCGAGCAGGACACGTCGCCCTCGTTCCACTGATCGCCGGCCAGCTCGCCGGTCATCGACGCGTAGCCGCGCAGGATGACCATGAGGCCGTTGACGCGCTCGCAGGAACGGGTGTTCATCTTGTGCGGCATCGCCGAGGAGCCGACCTGGCCCGGCTTGAAGCCCTCGGTCACCAGCTCGTGCCCGGCCATCAGCCGGATCGTCTTCGCCAGCGACGACGGGGCCGCCGCCAGCTGCACCAGCGCCGTCACGACCTCGTAGTCCAGCGAGCGGGGGTACACCTGGCCGACGGAGGTGAACGCCTGGGAGAAGCCCAGGTGCCCGGCGATGCGGTCCTCCAGCTCGGCCAGCTTCGTGGCGTCCCCGCCCAGCAGGTCCAGCATGTCCTGTGCCGTGCCCACCGGGCCCTTGATGCCGCGCAGCGGGTAGCGGCCGAGCAGCTCCTCGACCCGGCCGTACGCCACGAGCAGCTCGTCGGCGGCGGTCGCGAACCGCTTGCCGAGGGTGGTTGCCTGCGCGGCCACGTTGTGCGAACGGCCCGCCATGACCAGCTCGCCGTACTCGCCGGCCAGCTTGCCCAGGCGGGCGAGGACCGCCACCGTGCGGTCGCGCATCAGCTCCAGGGAGAGCCGGATCTGGAGCTGCTCGACGTTCTCGGTGAGGTCGCGGGACGTCATGCCCTTGTGGACGTGCTCGTGCCCGGCGAGGTCGTTGAACTCCTCGATCCGCGCCTTCACGTCGTGCCGCGTGACCTTCTCGCGCTCGGCGATGGAGGCCAGGTCGACCGTGTCGAGGACCCGCTCGTAGTCGGCGAGCGCCGCGTCCGGCACCTCGATGCCGAGGTCCTTCTGGGCCCGCAGCACGGCCAGCCAGAGCTGCCGCTCCAGCCTCACCTTCTGCTCGGGCGACCAGAGCGTGGCGAGCTCGGTGGAGGCGTACCGTCCGGCGAGGACGTTCGGGATGCGGGGCTTGGCTGGCGCAGAAGTCACGTGTACGGATTCTACTGGCGATTCATGCAGGTGAGCGCAGCGGCCCCGCTCGTCGGAACCTACGAGAGCGCGGTCACAGCGCGAGAACCGTGGGGGCGTCCCGCCCGGCAGGGACGCGAAGCGGCACTTCAGCGCCCGTCGGCGAGCTCCGCCAGGACGTCCCCGTGGCACAGCTCCGGCGCGCACCAGCAGGCCAGCGTCCTGCCGCGCAGGTCCGGGACCAGCTCCAGCAGCTCGGGCCGGGCCGTCAGGTACTCCCGGTACTTCGCCATCACCTCGGCCCGCGTCCCGTCCCGCTTCTTCTTGGCGGTGTCGGGCTGGAACGGGTTGTACAGCGGGTGCTGCGGCAGGTCCCAGTGGCCCATGGTCCAGCGGCGGCCGATGTACACGACGTCGTCGGGGGCGTTCTCCAGCCGCGGTCCGAAGTCCCGGATGCGGCCCCTGAGGTTGATCACGGTCGTGGTCACTTGCGGCTCCCTCCGGTCCGGCCCCTCCGCGGAACCCGTCGACTCTAGGTTGCCGGTCCCTCGTACGGCAGCAACTCGGGGCGCTTGGCCGGCAGCCCGTCGCCCGAGGAGCGGCCCGTCAGCCGTCGTCCTATCCAGGGCAGCAGGTACTGCCGGGCGAACCGGGCGTGTGCCAGCTGGCGGGCGGCCCAGGCGGGCGGCGGTGTCGCGGCCATCGGCGTGCGCCAGTCGGCGTCCTCCGCCGGATGACCGAGGGCCTGCCACACGGCCTCGGCGACCCGGCGGTGCCCCTCGGCGGTCAGGTGCAGCCGGTCCACGTCCCACATCCGGGGGTCGGCCAGCGAGGGCGCGCCGTACAGGTCGACGACGAGCGCGCCGTGCCGGGCGGCCAGGTCGTCGACGCAGACGAACAGCTCCTCCATGCGCGGCCGGAACCGTTCCAGAACGGGGCCCTGGCGGCCGGGGCTGCGCATCAGGACGAGTTGCTTGCAGGCGGGCGCGAGACGCTCCACCGCCTCCTCCAGCAGCCCGCGCACCCTGCCCATGTCGCACTTCGGGCGCAGGGTGTCGTTCAGACCGCCGACCAGTGTGATCACATCCGCGCCCATGGCGGCCGCCACGCCGACCTGCTCCTCGACGATCTGGCCGATGAGCTTGCCCCGCACCGCGAGGTTGGCGTACCGGAAGCCGGGCGACCGCGCGGCCATCCGGCCCGCGAGGAGATCCGCCCAGCCGCGGTAGGAACCGTCGGGCAGCCGGTCCGACATGCCCTCGGTGAAGGAGTCGCCGACCGCGACGAGGCTGGAGTACGGGGGAGGGACGGGGTGGGTGTGCGTGGCGTTCGTCTGCATGGCGTACCCGATGCTATCGCCTTCACATACCCAGCGGTCGGTCGCCTCTCCCCGCGCCGGCGTCAGGCCGCGGGCTGCCCGAACAGCTCCCGCAGCACGTCCTCCATGGTCACGATCCCGCCGAGCCGTCCGTCCGCGCCGAGCACCGCCGCCAGGTGCGTCCGGCTGCGGCGCATCGCGGTGAGCACGTCGTCGAGGGGGGTCGTCTCCCGGACCCGGGCGATGGGCCGCATGTCCCGGATCGGGAACGGCACATCGCGCGGGGCCGCGTCGAGCGCGTCCTTCACATGGAGGTAGCCCACGATCCGGCGCCCCTCGTCCACCACGGGGAAGCGGGAGAACCCGGACGCCGCGGACAGCCGCTCCAGCTCCTCCGGGGTGACGCCCACGCGCGCGTAGACGACGCGTTCCAGCGGGAGCACGACGTCCCGGACGGGCCTGCGGCCCAGTTCCAGCGCGTCGTGCAGCCGCTCCCGGGCGCGGTCGTCGAGCAGGCCGGCCTCGGTGGAGTCCCGGACGAGCCGGGCCAGCTCCGCGTCCGAGAAGGTCGCCGCGACCTCGTCCTTCGTCTCGACGCGCAGCAGCTTCAGGAGCGCGTTCGCGAAGGCGTTCACCGTGAAGATCACCGGCCGCAGCGCCCGCGACAGCGCCACCAGCGGCGGACCCAGCAGCAGGGCGGAGCGCACCGGCTCCGCCAGCGCGATGTTCTTCGGCACCATCTCGCCGAGCAGCATGTGCAGATAGGTGGCGAGGGTCAGCGCGATCACGAAGGAGATGAGGCGTCCCGCGCCCGCCGGAACGCCCACCGCGTGGAACACCGGCTCCAGCAGGTGCTCGATCGCGGGCTCCGCGACCACACCGAGGACCAGGGTGCACAGGGTGATGCCGAGCTGCGCGGCCGCCATCAGCGCCGACACGTGCCGCAGCCCCCACAGCACACTGCGGGCCCGGCGGTCGCCCTCTTCGGCGTACGGCTCGATCTGGCTGCGGCGGACCGAGATCAGCGCGAACTCGGCGCCGACGAAGAAGGCGTTGACGACCAGGGTCGCGAAGCCGATCAGCAGCTGGACGGCGGTCATCGCGTCTCCTCCTCGTGCTCGTCGCCGGAGTCGACCGGGGCGTGCAGCAGCACCCGGGCGGCCCGCCGGCCGGAGGCGTCCACGACGTCGAGCCGCCAGTGGGCGACCTCGACGGTGTCGCCGACGGCCGGGATACGGCCCAGCTCCGTGGCGACGAGGCCCGCGAGCGTCTCGTACGGCCCCTCCGGCACCCGCAGTCCGACGCGGGCGAGCTGGTCGGTGCGGGCGGCGCCGTCGGCCGAGTACAGCTCGCGGCCGTCCTCGTCGGTGCCGACGGCGGCCAGGTCGGGGGTCTCGTGCGGGTCGTGCTCGTCGCGGACCTCGCCGACGACCTCCTCGACGATGTCCTCCAGCGTCACCACGCCCGCGGTGCCGCCGTACTCGTCGATCACGACGGCCATCGTGCGTCTGCCGGAGAGCCGGTCGAGGACCCGGTCGACGGTGAGCGACTCGGGGACGAGCAACGGCTCGCGCAGCAGCTCCGCCACGGAAGTGCGCAGCCGCCGCTCGGCGGGCACCGCCAGCACGTCCTTGATGTGCACGGTGCCGACCACCGAGTCGAGACCGCCCCGGTAGACCGGGAAGCGGGACAGGCCGGTCGCCCGGGTGGCGTTCGCCACGTCCTCGCAGGTCGCCTGCGTGTCGAGGGCGATGACCTGCACGCGCGGCGTCATCACGTTCTCCGCGGTCAGGTCCGCGAGGTTCAGCGTCCGCACGAACAGCTCGGCGGTGTCCGCCTCCAGCGCCCCCTCCTTCGCGGAGTGCCGGGCGAGGGCCGCCAGCTCCTGGGGGCCGCGCGCGGAGGCCAGCTCCTCGGCGGGCTCGATCCCGAACAGGCGGACGAGACGGTTCGCGGTGTTGTTGAGGTGGGTGATGAAGGGGCGGAACGCCGCGCTGAACCAGCGCTGCGGGTTCGCCACCTTCTTCGCCACCGACAGCGGCGAGGAGATCGCCCAGTTCTTGGGCACCAGCTCGCCCACGACCATCAGCACGATCGTGGACAGCCCCGTACCGATCACCAGGGCGACGGAACTCGACGCCGAGGCGGGCACCCCCAACGCCTCCAGCGGGCCCGCGATGAGCTTGGCGACGGACGGCTCGGCGAGCATGCCGACGACCAGATTGGTGACCGTGATGCCGAGTTGCGCGCCGGACAGCTGGAACGTCAGGTTCCGTACGGCCTTGAGGGCGCCGGCTGCACCCCGCTCGCCGCGCTCGACGGCCCGCTCCAGCCGCCCGCGCTCGACGGTGGTCAGCGAGAACTCGGCGGCCACGAACGCGCCGCAGACCAGCGACAGCAGCACCGCCACCAGCAGGAGGAGCACTTCGGTCATCGGGTCACCCCCGTCCCATGATCCGGCAGGGGCGGGATGATCGCGCGATGTCGTGCACCGGCGCCGGCGCGACGGGCACAGGGCCGGATACTGGGAGGCTCGCCCATGGGCGGACGCTCACGACCTTTCCGTAGAGGTTCAGTGGCCCACCCATGGTAAAGCGTCGGCAAAGTGCTGTTGGTCTTCCCGGTCGCGTCGGCCTCCTCGGTCCTGGCGGCGGTTCGCCCACCGCCCCCGTCGTCTCCTGAGCGCGTACCCGGGTGATCGCCGCGCATGAGCCGCCGACTGCCCTACAGGGGCTTGACCCAGCGTCGCCAGTGGTCCTCGCGGTGGTATCCGGTGGCGGCCCAGGCCCGATGGGCCTGTTCGTTGGCCTCCAGGACCATGGCGTCCACGCGCCGTCCGCCGAGGGCGGCGAACCGCTGCTCCGCCGCTTCCAGCAGCGCGGTGGCGATGCCCTGCCGCCGGTGCTCCGGACGCACCGCCAGCCGGTAGGCGGAGCAGCGCCATCCGTCGAAGCCGGCGATGACGGTACCCACCAGGACGCCGTCGCGCTCCGCGAGGATCAGCGCCTCGGGGTCCCGGGCGAGGAGCCGGGACACTCCGTCGTGGTCGTCGCTGATGCTCGTTCCCTCCGCGGCGTCGCGCCAGAAGCGCAGCACGGTGTCGATGTCCGCGGGGGCGGCGGCGCGCATTCGAAGATCACTCATGGGGCGAGCCAAGCAGAGCGCTCACCTGTCCGGCGAACGGATTTTCCGCCCCCGCGTTCCTCGCGGGGGCGGAAGCGGGCCCTGGGGCGTGTTGCGAAAGTCCCGTCTGCCCGGCGGCGTCCGGCACGCACGCTCGCCGCGTTGTCGGGACCGCCCCGATACCACCGGTATCGGGGCGACCCTCCGCCGTGCGATCGCACGCACCGGACGCCGCCGGGCCTGCCCTTCGGGCAGACGACGCCACTCTCGAAACACGCCCTACGCGGACCGGCCGCCGCCACGCCACGGCGGGGGCGGCGTCCGATGCGTGTCGTGCCCGGCGTGGGCTGCCCGGTCGGTCTGGCGGTCCAGCCGGTCCCGCAGCACGTCCACGACCTCCCGGCCGGTGGCCTCCTCGGCGACGACGACCACGTGCCGGCCGCCGACCCGCAGGTCGGCCGTCGCCAGCCAGGGGTGCTCCGCGTGCCCGGCGCCCGCCCGCACGATCCGCACCTCGCCGGTGACGGCGGGCAGCCCCGGCCGCCCGACCACGGCGTCGATCTTCGTGCGCGCGTAGTCGAGCGTCTCCCTGTCCACGGGGCCGTCGGAACGCAGCCGCACCGCCGACGTGGTCCGGGGCGTGTCGCTGGTCATGGTGATGTCCTTCCTGGAGTGGGTGAGGTGGTTCAGGACGCCGTCCGGCCGCGGCCGTGGTACGCCGCTCGCATCAGGTCCTGCATGTCGTCGAGCAGCGGCATCCGCGGGTTGGCGGGGGCGCACTGGTCCTCGAAGGCGTTGAGGGCCTGCTGGGGCAGCGCGTCGAGGAACGCGCGCTCGTCGACACCGAGAGATGCGAACGAAGGTTCGATGCCCACGGCGTCCCGCAGCCGTTCGACGGCCCGGGCGAGCGACTCGACGCCGTCCTGCGGGGTGCCGGCCGGCAGGCCGAGGGTCCGGGCGATGTCCTGGAAGCGTTCCGGGGCGCGGTAGTGCTCGTACTTGGGCCAGCCGGTGAGCTTGCCGGGGACGGCGCCGTTGTAACGGATGACGTGGGGGAGCAGGACGGCGTTGGTGCGGCCGTGGGCGATGCCGAAGGTGGCGCCGAGGGTGTGGGACATGGCGTGGACGATGCCGAGGAAGGCGTTGCCGAACGCCATCCCCGCGATGGTGCCGGCGTTGTGCATCCTCTCCCGCGCCTCCGCCGCGCCCGCACGGTCGTTCACGGCTGCTTCGAGGTGGTCGAAGACCAGCCGGATCGCGTGCAGCGCGAGGCCGTCGGTGAAGTCGTTCGCGTAGACGGAGACATACGCCTCGATGGCGTGGGTGAGCGCGTCGAAGCCGCTGTCGGCGGCCAGCGCCGGGGGCAGCGCGGTGGTCAGGAGGGGGTCGACGACGGCCACGCTCGGGGTGAGCGCGTAGTCGGCGAGCGGGTACTTCTTGCCCGTCGCGGGGTCGGAGATGACGGCGAACGGGGTGACCTCGGCGCCGGTGCCGGAGGTGGTGGGCACGCACACCAGCCGCGCCCGGCTGCCCGGTGTCGGGAAGCGGAAGGCCCGCTTGCGGATGTCGGAGAACTTGTGCCGCATGTCGGCGAAGTCGACGTCCGGGTGTTCGTACAGCAGCCACATCACCTTCGCTGCGTCCATGGGTGAGCCGCCACCGAGCGCGATGATCGTGTCCGGGCGGAAGTCCCGCATCAGGAGTGCCCCGCGTCGCACCGAGTCGATGCTGGGTTCGGGTTCGACGTCGTCGATGATCTGCAGCGTCACCGGTTCGGGGCGGCGCTTGAGGACGCGGTCCACACGGTCGACGAAGCCGAGGCGGGTCATCGTCGCGTCGGTGACGATCGTGACGCGGTGGACGTCCGGCATGGCGGCCAGGTAGCGGATGGCCTGCGGCTCGAAGTAGATCTTCGGCGGGACCTTGAACCACTGGAGGTTGTTGCGGCGGGTGCCGACCCGCTTGATGTTGAGGAGATGGGCGGCGGACACGTTGTCGGACACCGACGTGCTGCCCCACGAGCCGCAGCCCAGGGTGAGGGACGGCAGGAGGCTGTTGTAGATGCCGCCGATCGCGCCCTGGGAGGAGGGCGCGTTCACGATGATCCGCACCGTCTTCATCCGTCTGCCGTACGCCTCCGCCACCGCCCTGTCCTCGGTGTGGACGACCGCGCTGTGGCCCTGGCCGTGGAAGGCGACCATGTCGGCGGCCAGGGCGAAGCCCTGCTCCTCGGAGCCGGCCCGCAGGACGGCGAGCACGGGGCAGAGCTTCTCGCGGGTGAGCGGCTCGTCCGGGCCGACGCGGTCGGCCTCCACCAGGATGAGCGAGGTGTCGGCGGGCACGGTGAAGCCGGCCTGCTCGGCGATCCACACCGGGCTCCGCCCCACCGCGGCGGCGTTCACCTTGGGCTCGCACCCGGCGCCCGCCCGGCCGGCGGGGAACAGGAACGCCTCCAGCTTCGCCTTCTCCTCGGCGCTCGCCACATGCGCGCGCAGCCTGCGGAACTCCGCCAGGGCCTCGTCGTGGATCTCGTTGTCGAGGATGACGGCCTGCTCGGAGGCGCAGATCATGCCGTTGTCGAACGTCTTGGACAGCACCAGGTCGTTGACGGCGCGGCGCAGCCGGGCACTCCTGTGGACGTACGCCGGGACGTTCCCGGCGCCGACGCCCAGGGCGGGCTTCCCCGCCGAGTAGGCGGCCTTGACCATGGCGTTGCCGCCGGTGGCGAGGATCAGGGCGACACCCGGGTGCCGCATCAGCAGGCCGGTCGCCTGGACGGACGGCGTCTCGATCCACTGCACGCAGTGCTCCGGTGCCCCGGCGGCGACGGCCGCGTCGCGCACGATCCGCGCCGCGCGGGCGCTGCAGCGCTGGGCCGAGGGGTGGAAGGCGAAGACGACCGGGTTGCGGGTCTTCAACGCCATCAGCGCCTTGAAGACCGTGGTGGAGGTCGGGTTGGTGACCGGCGTGATCGCGCACACCACCCCCACGGGTTCCGCGATCTCGACCATGTCCTCGATGTCGTCGCGGGCGATGACCCCGACGGTCTTCATGCCGCCCATGCTGTGCGTGACGTGCTCGCACGCGAACATGTTCTTGGCCGCCTTGTCCTCGAAGACACCGCGGCCGGTCTCCTCCACCGCGAGCCGCGCGAGTTCCGTGTGCCGGTCCAGGGCGGCGACCGACGCCTTCCCGACGATGTGGTCGATCGTCTCCTGGGTCAGGTCCTCGTAGTCGGCGAGCGCCTTGAGCCCGTTCGTGACCAGACGATCGACGGCGATCGCGGTCTCGGACGGCTCGTCGCCCGGTGCGGCAGGGCGGGGCAGGGCGTCGTCCTGTCGGGTCATGAGGGTGCGCCTCCGTCGTCGAGGTCGGGGGCCGGAAGACCGGCGGGATGGCCGTGCGGGGAGCCGCACCGGGGTCCGGTACCGCTTCCACCCCCACCCTTCCGTGGCCGGGGGCCGCTCCCCAGGCGGCGAAGGTCCCGGCCGGGGGCCGAGGGTCCCGGCCGGTCGGGGCCGGTCGGACACCTGACGACCCGGCACGCCGTATCACGCACCGCTTCGGGCATTCGGCCGAGTTCGCGGGCGCTGTCGATGTCCCGGGGTGATGGTGGAGGTGTCGATGTCCGCTTCGTCCTGGCGCACGGGGGCACGGCGTCACACCGAGCCGTCCGTACCGCCGGAAAGGACCCGCATTCATGCGTCACGCAGTACTCGGCACCGGCGTCGTCGGCCGGACGATCGCCGGCAAACTGTCCTCACTCGGTCATGAGGTCGTCGTCGGCACCCGCGACCCGCAGGCGACCCTCGCCCGCACCCAGCCCGACGACTACGGCAATCCGCCGTACGCCCGGTGGCAGGCCGAGCATCCGCAGGTCCGACTGGCGGCCTTCGCCGACGCGGCCGCCCAGGGCGAGGTGGTGCTCAACGCCACCGAGGGCCTGAGCAGTCTGCGGGCCCTGGAGTCGGCCGGTGCCGCGAACCTGGTCGGCAAGATCGTCATCGACATCGCCAACCCCCTGGACTTCTCCCGGGGCATGCCGCCGTCGCTGGACCCGGTCGGCACCGACAGCCTCGGGGAGCAGATCCAGCGCGCCTTCACCGAAGCGAAGGTCGTCAAGACCCTCAACACGATGAACGCCCGGATCATGGTCGACCCGGCACGGGTGCCGGGTGCCCACACCGTGTTCGTCTCCGGTGACGACGCCGAGGCCAAAAGGGCTGTCACGGACCTGCTCAGGTCCTTCGGGTGGCCCGCCGACGACATCATCGACCTGGGCGACATCACCACCGCCCGTGGCGCCGAGATGCTGCTGCCCATCTGGCTGCGCCTGTACGGTGCGCTCGGCCACGCGGACTTCAACTTCCACATCCAGAAAGCCCACCGGAGCGCCTGATCGCAGGCCGAACAGGCCGAACAGGCCGGACGGGCCGGACGGGGCGGCTGGTGCGGGTGCTGGTCCGCTGTTCAGGCGGCTCGCCGCGAGCCCGGGGCCCACTGGGCCCGGCCGCCCGTCGCCCGGCCGCCCGTCGCCCGGCCGCCCGTCGCCCGGGTGGCCGCCGGCGCGGTGCGCCGCCGGTGGACCAGGTACGGGCGGACCAGAGTGCCGACCGGGGCGCTCCACGCGTGCACCAGCCGGGTGAACGGCCGGGCGGCGAACAGCAGGAACGCGGTCAGCGCGTGCAGCTGGAACAGCAGCGGCGCCCCGGCGATCGCCTCCGGCTCGGGCCGGAGCACGAACAGGCTGCGGAACCACACGGAGACGGTGGACCGGTAGTCGTAGCCGGCGCCGAAGACGTTGTGCGCGGCGGTCGCGGTGATCCCGAGCAGGACGGTGGCGGACAGCAAGGGGAAGAGGAGCCTGTCGCTGCGGTAGGTGCCGAGCCGGATCCGGCGTGACAGGAGCCGGCGGGCGCACAGCATGCCCAGCCCGGCGACCATGGCGACGCCCGCGACGGAACCCGCCCGGACGGCCGTGGTGTGGTAGGCGTGCTCGGAGATCCCGGCGGCCTCCGTCCAGGTGTCGGGCACGGCGAGCCCCACGACATGCCGGGCGATCACCATGAAGGCGCCCAGGCGGAACAGGGGGCTCCCCCACCGCAGCCACCGGTGTTCGAGGAGCTGGGAGGTGCGGGAGGTCCAGCCGAACCGGTCCGCCCCGCACACCGCCGGCGCCCCGCACACCGCCGGCGGCACGCCCACGGTGACCTGCCGTGGAACCCGAACGCGTGAACGGGTCGGGAGTGATCCGGCTGCCGAATGAGGCCGTACGGCCCACGGGCCGGGGCCGGCCAACCCTCCCCGGCCCGCGAGCCGCGGCGCAGGGTGGGAGAAGGGAGGACACCTCTGCGAAGGAGCCGCGATGCACACCCGCGAAGTCGACGCCACCGCCGTGCACACCCTGCTGGCCGCGGCGGTCGCGGCGCCGTCGATCCACAACACGCAGCCCTGGCGGTTCGGCCTCGTCCCCGAGAGCCGGTCGATCGAGGTCCGCGCCGACCGTCGGCGCGGTCTGCCGCTTGCCGACCCGGACCTGCGCGCCCAGCACCTGTCGGTGGGCGCCGCCGTCCTCAACCTGCGGGTGGCCGCCGCCCACCTGGGCTGGGAGCCCACCGTCCGGCTGCTCCCCGCGGCGGACGACCCGGACCTGCTGGCCGGGGTCCAGCTCGCCGAACCCGCCACGGACGGGCGGCTGCCCCTCGGTGAGCTGTACGAGGCGGTCGAGCGGCGGCACACGAGCCGGATGCCGTTCACCGGCCGCCCCGTCCCGGAGCGGATCGTGGCCGAGATGACCGGCTCGGCCCTCGCCGAGGGCGCCCACCTGCTCGTGCCCGACATCATCGGGACACGGAACCTGCTGCGCCTGACGCAGATCGCGGAGGCCCGCAACACCGCCCACCCGGCCCGCGCGGCCGAGGCGCGCACCTGGGTCACCGCTCCCGGTACGGCCGCCCCCTACGGCATTCCCCTGACGACGCTCGGCCCGCGGGACGCGTCCGGGCGCATCCCGGTACGGGACTTCACGGGCCGCACGCCCACTCCTCCGCGGCCCGCCCTGCGCTTCGAACGCCACGCCCAGGTGGCCCTGCTGTGGACGGCGCAGGACCGGCGGGAGGACTGGCTGCGGGCGGGGCAGGCGCTGCAGCGCGTCCTGCTCACGGCGACCCGGCACGGGGTGCGCACGTCGATGCTGCACCAGGCGATGGAGTGGCCGGACCTGCGGGCGGCCACGGCGGGATCGCGGCGGCGCTGCCACCCGCAGCTGCTGATCCGGTTCGGGTACGGCCCCGACGGCGGCCCCACGCCCCGCGCCTGTGCCGACCTCGGCCTCACCGCAGGGCGTGCGCTCCCGTGAGTTCGCGGCCGGTGACCATCTCCGCCGTGATCCGCACGAACACCGGGTCCCGCAGCGGCATCCAGGACGCGGGCCCGGCCTGCGACAGCCGCGCCTGATCGGCGGGATCGGTCACCGTGGTGGCCCGCCCGGTGACGACGACGCTCCAGCCGGACCGGGTCACGGCGTCGAACTCGTCGGCCTCGAAGGCGACCACCACCCCGTCGACCGCGCGGACGAGGTCGGAGCCCCGTGAGGTGCGCAGCAGAACGGAGCCGTCCGTGTCCAGGGCGAAGTTGACCGGGAGGACCGCGGGCAGTGCCTGCCGGGTGTAGACCACACGGCCGACCGGCACCCTGGCGAGCAGGCGCCGGCACTCCTCCCCGTCTAGCACGCGAAAGGCGTCGTTCTGGAACATCGGTTCATCGTGCACGCGGGCGCCTGCCGGGGGTAGGGCCGATCGGCCCTACCCCCGGCAGGCGCGCGAAGACCGCCTCCCCGGCATGGCGGACGGCTGGGCCGACCCGGGACCGTCCGGCCGGCGGCAGGGACCCATGGCCCGTGCCGCCGGCCGGACCCGGACCCGGACAGTGGCCACGGGTCGCCGTTCCGCGGACGAGGGGTCTGCGGCGCACGCGCGGTCCCCGGTGGCGCGCCACCACCAGGACGAAAGTTCACGCTCCCACTCGCGCCCGTCGGCACGTCGCCTTCCTGTCCATGGCGGCCGCGCTCGGCGCGGGCAGCAGGGCGACCTTCGCCCTGGTCGCCCTGATGACCCCGGCGGCCCGGGTCGGCCCGGTCACCGGCGTGGTCGGCGCGGCGGGCGGTCTGGGCGGCTTCCTCCCGCCGCTGGTCATGGGCTCCCCGTACGGCGCGTACGCGTCGTACGCCCTCGGCCTCGCCCTCGTCGCGGTCGTGGCCGCCGCCGCACTGGCCTACACCCTCACCGCCGTACGCGCCGCCGCCGAGGGCGACGAGCGCACCCCCCTGCACGGGCCGCCGGAGCGGGCACGGCACCACCGTCGACACGACCGCCTGACGGCACCCGCACCGACGCGGCGACGGCCCTCCCGTCCCCGGCACCCCCGCACCCCCGCGCGTCCGGTCCTCCGCCCGCCATGAGCGGGGGCACCGGGCGCCCTCATCTGCCGCGCAGCGCCTCGACGACCCGGGCGAACGCCTCCATGTTCGGCTCCAGGACCGTGAGATACGTGAAGCCGTACCGTTTCCGCTGCGCCAGCACCTGGTCGACGATCTCGTCCAGCGTGCCCACGAGGACCAGCGGCAGCCGCAGCACCTGTTCCTCGCTCAGATGCGGGACGTGCCCGAGCCACGGCTGTACGGCGGCGCCACGGTCCTCGGTGAACTCCACGATCTGGATCAGCAGGTTCAGCTCGGCCGGCTCCTCCCGGCCGGAGGCGAACTCGTGGTACCGGCCGACCCGTTCGTCCAGCTGCTCCGCCGTCAGCACCTCCAGCGTGCCGCCCGCCCCGGGCCGGGCGCCCGTGAACGCCGCGACGTCCGCGTGCTCGGCGGTGACCCGCAGCATCCGGTCGCCGTTGGCGCCGACGAGCAGCGGAACCGTCCGCTGCTCGGGGCGCGGTTGGTGCTCCTCCGAGGCGAGCAGCCGCCGTAACTCCGTGATCGTCCGCGTGAGACGGTCGACGCGCTCACCCGGCGACCCCCACGGCAGGCCCGCCCTCGCGTGCTCGGCCGGCACGTACCCGGTGCCGAGCCCCAGTTCCAGCCGTCCGCCGGTCAGCGCGTCCGTGGTGGCCACCTCGCGGGCCAGGAGCGCCGGGTTCCAGAAGCCGGCGTTGAGCACGAACGTGCCGACCCGGGGCCGTTCGGTGGCCGCCGCGGCGGCCACCAGCGCCGGGAACGGGGCCGGCATGCCCAGATGGTCGGGGACCAGGATCACGTCGTAGCCGAGCCGCTCGGCCCGGCGGCACTTCGCGCGCCACTCCTCGGCCGAGGTCGGATTGAGCAGACTGACTCCGAAACGGAACGGGCGCGGCATGAACTCTCCTCACCGGCAAGGGATGTGAGCCTGGTGTCCCGGCGAGTACACCACCCGGGCGCGCTCGCTGCCAGCACGCCCGGACCGCGACTCCGCCGCCGGTTCACTCGTGCGCGATCGCCGCCAGCACGTTCATCCGCGACGCCCGCAGCGCGGGCAGCAGAGCGGCCACCACACCGACCACCGCCGAGCCGATCACCACGGCGACGACCGTGCCCCACGGGATCGCGAGCGCCTTCATGCCCTGGAGCGCCAGCACCTGCTGCACGCACACGCCCCACACCAGACCCAGCGCCAGCCCGAGGACCGCGCCGAACACGGCGATCACCACCGACTCCAGGCGGATCATCCGCCGCAGCTGCCGCCGGCCGAGGCCGATCGCCCGCAGCAGCCCGATCTCCCGGGTGCGCTCGACCACCGACAGCGCGAGGGTGTTCACCACACCGAGCACGGCGATCACGATGGCGAGGCCGAGCAGCGCGTACACCAGGTACAGCAGCACGGCGATCTGGCCGCGGACCAGTTCCTTGTAGTCGGCCTGGTCCCGCACCTGCACCTGGGGGTACGCGTCCAGCGTCCTCTCCAGGTTCGCGCGCAGTGTGTCGGCGCCGACGCCGGGGGCGGCGTTCACGTACAGCGCCGAGTCCTGGCCGCCGGGCACGTACCGCTCGATGGTGCCCGTCCCGAAGAAGAAGCCGCCCTGCGTCCCGAAGCCGTCGGCGGTGTCCTGGTCGGTGAACGCGCCGACCTTCAACTCGGCGTCCTTCCCGCCCGGGAACCGCACCGGGATCTTGTCGCCGATCCTCACGCGGTGCTCGCGGGCGAAGCCCACGTCCATGCCGAGGGCGCCGTCGGCCAGCGCGGCGGCGCTGTCGCCCTGGGCGTAGGTGACGTTCGCGACCTCGTCGAGCCGGGAGTCGTAGGCGGAGGCGGTGGTCTCGACCCGCTTGCCGTCCGGCAGCCGCACGGCGACGGGCGCGAACCGCTGCCGTACGACGAGGCCGGCGCCCTCGGTGTTGCGGACCTTGTCCGTGACCTCCTGCGGGAACGGCTGGAAGTTCTGGTTCTGGACGACGAAGTCCGCGCCCAGCGTCTTGTCGATCTCGTTGTCGAACGACTTGGTCATCGACGCGCTCGCCACGGACATCCCGGCGACCAGCGCGAGCCCCACCATCAGCGCGGCGGCCGTCGCCCCCGTACGGCGCGGGTTGCGCAGGGCGTTGCGCTGGCTCATCCGGCCGATGGAGCCGAACAGCGCCGGGAACGCGCCGCCGAGGACCCGGATCACCGGCCGCACCAGGAGCGGGCCCGCGATGACGGTCGCGATCAGGGTGAGGACGACGCCGAGGCCGAGGAGCGAGGCCGCCGAGCCGGTGTCCGACGACACCGCGCACCCCACGAGCGCGGCGGCGCCTGCCGCGCCGACGACCGCGCCGACCACCGCCCGCGTCCGCAGCGGCCGGCCCGCCCCGGCGATCTCCGCGTCCGACAGCGCCGCCATCGGCGACACGGTCGCCGCGCGCCGCGCCGGCAGGTACGCCGCCACGAAGGTCACCCCGAGCCCGACGACGTACGCCGCGATCGGCGTCCCCACGCCGACCACCATCTCGGTGGACTTGAGGTTCATCCCGAACGCGCCCATGAGTTCGATCAGCCCGAAGGCCAGCCCGATGCCCGCGGCGAGTCCGAGCGTCGACCCGACGAGGCCGAGGAGCGCCGCCTCGGTGAGCACGGACCGGCGCACCTGCCGCCGGTCGGCGCCCAGGGCGCGCAGCAGGCCCAGCTCACGGGTGCGCTGGGCGATGAGCATCGAGAAGGTGTTGACGATGAGGAAGACCCCGACGAGCGTCGCGATGCCCGCGAAGCCCAGCATCACGTACTTGATGACGTCGAGGAACCCGCCCAGCGAGGCGGCCGCCGAATCGGCCTGCTCGTCGGCGGTCTGGTACGTGTACCTGTCCGGCCCGAGGGCGGCGGCGATCCGTTCCTTCAGCTCGTCGTCGCCGACGCCGGGGGCGGCGGTCACCGAGATGCCGGTGGCGGCGTCCGGGTTGCCCAGCAGCCGGGACTGCGCGGTCGGTGTGTCGAGGAAGACCAGCGCGGCGCCGGGGTTGGTGGTGGTGAAGGTGGCGATGCCGACGATCTCCACCTTGAAGGAGCCGGGTGCGGCGAGCACGGTGAGCGTGTCACCGATCTCGACGTCCTTCTTCTTCGCGGTGTCGGCGTCCAGCAGTGCCTGACCGGGGCCCTCGGGCGCGTGACCGCTGGTCAGCTCCACGGGACTGCGGTCGGTGGGGTACCAGTTGGTTGCGATGGTGGGGGCGCCGGTCGTCGGGCCCACCGACTCGTTGTCCTGGTCGACGACGGTGATGTTCTCCACGGCGGCGTCCACATGGGTGTCCGCGACGCCGTCGACCTTCGCGACCCGCTGGGCGAGGGAGGCGGGCACGGTGTCCACGGCCCCGGACGGCAGCTGCCCCTCCAGGTCGTCGTCCTTCGGGCCGACGGTGACGTCGGCCGCGGTGGAGGCGAAGAGACGGTCGAAGGTGCGGGTGACCGTGTCCGAGAAGATCAGGCTGCCCGAGACGAACGCCACGGACAGGACGATGGCCAGCGCGGAGAGCAGCAGCCGCCCCTTGTGCGCGAGAAAACTCCGCAGGGTCGCCTTCAGCACGGTCTCAGTCCTTGTCGAGGTCGGTGGTCCCGGTGGTGCGCGCGTCGGAGGGCGCGTCCTGCCCGTCGGCCGGGGCGCGCGGATCGAGTGCGGAGGGCTGGGCGGCGCTGCCGCTGAACAGGCGCATGCGTTCGAGGACCGCCTCGGCCGTGGGGTGCTCCATCCGGTCCACGATCCGACCGTCGGCGAGGTACAGCACCAGGTCGGAGTGGGCGGCGGCGCCGGGGTCGTGGGTGACCATGACGACGGTCTGGCCCAGCTGGTCGACGGCCCCGCGCAGGAAGCCCAGCACCTCCAGTCCGGCCCGCGAGTCGAGGTTGCCGGTCGGCTCGTCCGCGAAGATCAGCTCGGGCCGGGAGGCGAGGGCGCGGGCGCAGGCGACCCGCTGCTGCTGGCCGCCGGAGAGCTGGGCCGGCCGGTGCCCCAGCCGGTTCCGCAGCCCGAGCGTGTCGATGACCTGGTCCAGCCACTTCTCGTCGGGTTTGCGGCCCGCGATGTCCATGGGCAGCGTGATGTTCTCGGCCGCGTTCAGCGTCGGGATCAGGTTGAACGACTGGAACATGAAGCCGATGCGGTCCCGGCGCAGCCGGGTCAGCTCCCGGTCCTTCAGCCCGGTGATCTCGGTGTCCCCGAGCCACACCTGCCCGGCCGACACGGTGTCGAGCCCGGCCAGGCAGTGCATCAGCGTGGACTTCCCCGAGCCCGAGGGGCCCATCACCGCGGTGAAGCGGCCGCGCGCGATGTCCACGTCGACCGAGTCGAGGGCGAGCACCGCCGTCTCGCCCGAGCCGTACGCCTTCGTCAGGCCCCGGGCGCGGGCGGCGACACCATCGGCTTCCGCGCGGCCGAGAGAGTGCTCAGCGGCAGCAGTGGACAAAACGGCCTCCCTGCTCGAAAGGGTTCGCATTCCGGGCGTTCCCGGACGAGCCTAATGTGATCCAGTCCACACCGGGTATCCCCCCGAAGTCCGAGTCGCTCTCCGTCGCAGGTCGGGCGTCGTAGGTGGATGTAAGGGGCATGGGTGTAGTCCCCCTGCGGGTGTGAGGTCCCTGCGGGTGCCGGGTGCCGGGTGCCGGGTGCCGGGTGCCGGGTGCCGTGCCGTGCTCCTGTGCGCCCTTGCTGCGCTAGCACTCCGGCGCTAGCGTCGAGGCATGGCCAAGACCCAGCTGAACGTACGGGTGGACGAGGACACGGCGCGCGCCGCCCGGGAGCGAGCCCTGGAGCGTGGGATGAGTGTCAACCGGTACATCGAGGAGCTGGTCAGACAGGACACCGGAGAGGTGGGCCACACCTTCGTGGAGTCCGCGGCCGATTTCATGAAGCAGTACGCGGCGGTCTTCGCCGAGGAGTTCGACGGCGCCGCCCCCGCCCGGACGACGTCGAGAGCGGCGGGGGAGCCCGGGGGCGGACACGAGGGACGTCACTGATCCCTTGAGCCGGCTCCGCATCGACCTCGCCTGGCTGCTGATGGTCGCCGAACAGAAGACGCCCGGAGATCCCCAGGTCAGCGACTGGGGCGCCCTCGTCGCCGCCGTCGCCCGGCACGACGCGCAGATCTTCGACGTCCCCGTCTACGACACCCCGCACGCCCGCGCGGCCTCACTCCTGCAACTCCTGATGCACGTCCCGGCCCTGGAGCGCTCCAACGCGCTGTTCGCCTCCGCCGTCGCCTATGGCTACCTCGTCGCCAGCGGCGTCAAGGTCGTCACCTCCGCCGAGCGGGTGCGCGAACTGGCCCGACTCGTGAAGACCGGCGAGGCGACGGTGCACGACATCGCACAGGAACTGCGCCGATGGAGCCGGTGAACGACCGCGCCGACAGGCCCTCTATGCCTCCACGTCGCCGGCCGGGCCGGAGCGCCGGGCCCGGCCCAGTACGTGGTACGAACTGGGCAGGCGCGGGCCCCGCGGCGGTACGCACAGCTCCTTGACCGACTCGATCTCGAACGCCGCGGCCCCGATCGCGCCCAGCGGGTCGCGGGACACATGGCAGCCGCCGAACAACAGGGGCCACACCGTGCGGTCCAGCGCCCGCTGCGTCGTGCGCATCACCCGGCCGCCGCCCCCGCCGTGCTCGAGGAACCTCAGCTCACCGCCGGGACGCAGCACCCGCCGGACCTCCCCCAGCGCACGCCGCACATCCCGCACACTGCACAGCACCAGCGACACCACGGCCGCGTCGAACGCCTCGCTCTTGACCGGCAGGGCCTCCGCCACGCCCGGCACGACATCCACCGGCACGTCGGCGCGCAGGGCCGCCTCCAGCGCCAACTGCCGCAGGGAGTACTCCGGTTCGATCGCCACGACCTCCGCGACCGTACGCGGGTAGTGCGCGAGGTTCAGACCGTTGCCGGCGCCGATCTCGATGACCCGCCCCGACAGCCCGTCGAGCAGTTCATCGCGCAACGGGCCGATCACCGGCTCCGCCGACACGCTCAACCGGGCGTAGAACCGGGCGAACAGGGGGTGGCGCACGGCGTCCTTGCCGGCACGGACCATGACGGACCTCCCGAGGAGGACGACAGATACCGCGATTGTCCCCCCTCGGGGACCGGCTCACCCGTCCCGTACCGGGAGACGGGCGCGGCGGCGCCCGCCGCGCGGCCCTGGGGAGGAGACCGCGCGACGGGCGCGGGGCGTACGACGGGCGGTGTTCCCGGCGTGCCGGGAGGTCAGGCGATGAAGTTCCGCACCTGCTCGTAGACGCCGTGGTCGTTGTTCATCTCGTTGTGCGAGACACAGCCGACCTCGACGTTCGTGGCCCCGTTCAGGATCGCGGTGGTGTCCGGGGTGAGCGCCTCGTCGCAGTTCGACCAGTAGCTGGCGTACGACACGCTGCCCGGCGTCTCGTCACCGGAGTTGAGCGAGGTCAGGAACGAGCTGCCGGTGTACATCTCGCCGCACGAGGTGTAGAGCCAGCGGCACCAACCCGCCACGGTCGTGCCGTGGTTGACGCCGGCGGTGGAGACGAAGTCGTCCACGTACGCCGTCCCGCCGAGGTTCTTGAGGTAGTAGCGCGAGCTGAGCGCGCCCATCGAGTGGACGACCACGTCGACCTTGGAGGCGCCCGTCGAGGCGAGCACGCTCTGGATCTTCGTCTTCAGCTGCGCCGCCGTCGTGACGTTCGACTGGCCCCAGTCGTACGACCAGGAGTGCAGTTCCGAGGCGGCGTAACCGTCCGCCTTGAAGTAGGCGATCCAGTCGTCCCAGCTGCTGGACGAGCTGCTCAGACCGTGCACGAAGACGACCGGGTCGTGGGTCGCGGCCCGGGCGGGGGCCGCGGAGAAGGTCAGGGACAGCAGGAGCGTGCTGGTCACGGTCCCGAGGGCCGTGGCGATACGGCGCATGCGGCGATGCATGGAGCCTCCTGAGGCGGGTGGGGTTCGTCAGGAGTGTCAGCGGGGTCTACGCGCGCCGCATCGGTGAAATCGCCGGTGTTTACTGGTCGGTTAACCCGCAAGTAACGTGATGAGTGTGGTGACTCCGGTGAACCCCCCACGACTTCCGCATCGCTCGCCACCGCCCCCCAGTACCGCGCGGCCGAGCCCGCACACGGCATCGGCCGCCGCGCCGACACCGCCCGGCGGCGTGCCCGCGCCGCCCCGACGCGGCCCGACCACGCCCGTCCCGACCACGCCCGGCCAGGGCACCGCCGTCCCGCCCGCGTCCGGCTCGCCCGCGTCCGTCCCGCCCGCGTCCGGCTCGCCCGCGTCCGTCCCGCCCGCGTCCGGCTCGCCCGCGTCCGTCCCGCCCAAGCGGCCCTCGCCCGCCCCGTGCGCATCGGGCGAGGGCGCACCCGGCCCGTCCGTCACCGGCCCCTCCGCGCCCCACCCGCGTGCCTCCCGCCCCTCCGCGTCCCGCCAGGCCGCCTTCGGCCCGGCCGAGCGTGCCGGGACCGGGCCCGCGCTGTCCGAGGGCGTGCGCGTACGTCTGCTGCACGCCGCCCACGGCGATCCGCGGGCCGCCGCCGAACTCGCCGCCGCGCTCACCCCGCGCCAGGCCACCGGGCTCGATCCGCTGCCCGCCGAGCCGTTCGCGCTCGCCCCCGCGCTGCTGCGCGCCCACCGGCGCGACCTGCGGGCCCTGCCCGACGACACCCGCTTCCTGCTGCTCCTCGCCGCAGCCGACCAGTACCCGGTCCCGACACACGCCTACGAGCGGGCCGTCGCGGCCGCCGGACTCGACACCCGGCCCCTCGACGAGGCCGAGGCGGCGGGCCTCGCGGACGCCACCGCCCAGGGTGTCGTCTTCCGGGACGCCTGGACCCGTATCGCCGTCTACGAGTCCGCCTCCACGGCCGACCGCCGCGCGGTCCACCGCCTGCTCGCCGGAGTCCTCAGCGGCGAGGGCGAGAGACCGGCACGCTCCTGGCACCGGGCCGCCGCCGCCCTCGGTCCCAGTCGCCGGCTCGCCGCCGAACTCCGCCTCGCGGCGAAGGTGGCACGTGCCATCGGCGATCCCGTGCTGGCCTCCGCCCTCGCCGAACGCGCCGCCGCCCTCACCCCCGACCCCGCCGAACGCGTGCCCCTGCTCGCGCGGGCGGCGGCGGATGCCTGGCAGTCGGGCGACGGCGACCGGGCCCGCCGGCTCGTCGCCGCCACCGACGACGACACCCTCGCCGGGCTCCTCGCCCTCCGCTCGGGCAACGCCTCCGAGGCCTTCGACGCCCTGCTCACCGCCGCCGTCCGGCACGGCGCCGATCACGACCCGGACACGGCCGCCCATCTGCTGGCACGAGCCACCGAGGCCGCCGTCTACACCGGGGACCTGCGCCGCTGCCGGGAGGCCGCCGCCGTCGCCGACCGGCTCGGCATCCTGCCGCCGAGCACCCTCGGCGCACTGGCCGCCGCGTTCGAGGGACGCTACGACGACGCCCGCGACGTCCTCGAAGCCGCCGCCGGACGCAGCGGCCCCGGCGGCGACCCCACCGGGCTGATCCACGCCGGGATCGCCGCCCTCCTCCTCGGCGACCACACCCGCGCGTTCACCGCCACCGCTCGCGCCGCCGCCTCCGCCCGCGCCAGGGGCGAGACGGCCACGGTGCCGCAGGCCATGGAGTTCCGGGCGTACACCGAGTTCTGGACCGGGCGCCCCAGGGCCGCCGAGGCCGCCGCCGTGGACGCCCTGCGGCAGGCGTACGCCACCGGGCAGGACAACGGGGCCTGCCATCTCCAGGCCGCCCTCGCGATGTTCGCGGCCGTCACCGGGGACGAGCGGGTGTGCCGGGAACGCGCCGAGTCCGCCCGCGCCCACGCGCTGGAACGGGGCCTCGGGCTCCCGGCGGCGCTCGCCATGTCCGCCCTCGCCTTCCTGGACCTCGCCGCCGGCCGCTACGCCGCCTCGGCTGCCCGCCTCCGCGCGCTCGCCGGGTTCGGCCCCGGGCACGGGCACCGGGCCATCCGCCACCTCGCCACCCCGCACTACGTCGAGGCCGCCGTCCGCACCGGCGACACCCGCGTCGCCCGCGCCGCGCACGCCGACTACGACCGCTGGGCCCGCACCGTCCGCAGCGCCGACGACCTCGCCCTCAGCGCCCGCTGCCGGGCGCTGCTCGCGACGGGGGAGGAGGCCGTCGAGCACTACCGCGCCGCGCTCGACCTGCACGCCTCCGGCACCCGTGACTTCGAACGGGCCCGCACGGAACTGCTGTTCGGCAGCGCGCTGCGGCGGCTCCGCAACCGCACCGAGGCCCGCGACCGGCTGCACAGCGCGCGGGAGGCGTTCGACCACTTCGGCTCGCCCCACTGCGCCGAGCAGGCCCGCGCCGAACTCCGCGCCCTCGGCGAACGGGCCCCCGCCGCCCGGGGCACCGACGATCTCACCGGCCGGCTCACCGCCCAGCAACTGGCCATCGCCCGGATGGCCGCGGACGGCGCCACGAACCGCGAGATCGCCGCCCGCCTCCTCCTGAGCCCCCGCACGATCGACCACCACCTCCGCGGCGTCTTCGCCCGCCTGGGCATCAGATCCCGCATCGAACTGGTCCGCCTGCTGGGAGAGACGACGAGCTGACCCCCGCCCCGTGCCGGGCACCGGCCGCCGCACGGCCTCCCGCGACGCGCCCTGCCTTACACGCCCACCCGCGTCGCGAAGCCCGTCGCGTCCCAGGCGCCGCCCAGCGCCGGTGCCAGCCAACCGCCCGCCCGCGCCCGGAACTCCGCCGGGTCCAGCGCGCCCGCGCCCTCCGGCACCGCCCCCAGCAGCGGCGCTCCCGCCACCACCGGCAGGTCCGCCACATTGCAGCGGGACGCCAGATCCGGGGCTTCTGGCCAGCTGCCGATCACGACACCCGTCAGCCGGACCTCCCGCACGGCGAGTTCCCGCGCCGTCAGCTCGGTCGTGTTGAGGGTGCCCAGCCCGGCCGAGGCGACCAGCAGCACCGGCGCGCCCAGCAGCCGGGCCGTGTCCGCCAGCGTGCCGCCCGCCTCGTCGAAGCGGACGAGGAGACCGCCCGCGCCCTCGACCAGGACCAGGTCGTGGCTGGTCTCCAGCTTCGCCGCCGCCTCCGCGACCTCCTCGGGGTGAACCGGGGCCAGCCCGGACCGCCGGGCGGCCGTCGCCGGAGCCAGCGGCTCCGGGTAGCGGGCGAGTTCGTGAGCGGCGACGGCGTCCCCGGCGAGCCGCACCACCTCGTCCGCGTCGCCGCGCTCGTCCGGCCGCACCCCGGTCTGCGCCGGCTTGAGCACCGCCACGGACCGCCCGGCGGTCGCCGCCACCGCGGCGACGGCCGCCGTGGCGACCGTCTTGCCGACCTCCGTGCCCGTCCCCGTCACCACCAGGATCGCCATGTCATCCCTCCCGCGCCGCCGCGCACACCGCGCGCGCGATCCGTGCCACGTCCTCGTCACCGGTGACGTACGGCGGCATCGTGTAGACGAGGTCGCGGAACGGCCGCAGCCACACGCCCTCCCGCACCGCCGCCTGCGTAGCCGCCCTCATGTCCACCTCGTGGTCGAGCTGGACCACACCGATCGCGCCGAGGACCCGGACGTCCTTCACCCCCGGCACGTCGAGCGCCGGCGCCAGCCCTTCCCGCAGCCCCGCCTCGATCCGCCGGACCGCCGCGAGCCAGTCCTGCCCCAGCAGCAGCTCGATCGAGGCGAGCGCCACGGACGAGGCCAGCGGGTTGCCCATGAACGTCGGCCCGTGGGCGAGGACCGGTACCTCGCCCCGCGAGATCCCGTCGGCCACCCGCGCCGTGCACAACGTCGCGGCCATCGTCAGGTAACCGCCGGTCAGCGCCTTGCCCACGCACATCACGTCCGGCGTCACCGCCGCGTGCTCCGCCGCGAACAGAGCACCCGTCCGGCCGAACCCGGTCGCGATCTCGTCGAACACCAGCAGCACGTCGTGCGCGTCGCACGCCTCGCGCAGCACCCGCAGATACGCGGGGGAGTGGAACCGCATCCCGCCCGCGCCCTGTACCACCGGCTCGACGATCACGGCGGCCAGCTCCTCGGCGTGCCGCTCGACCGCCGAGCGCAACCGCTCCGCGTACGCCTCGTCGTACTCGGCGGGCGGCGCCTCCACGAACACCTGCCGCGGCAGCACCCCCTGCCACAGCTCGTGCATCCCGCCCTCGGGGTCGCACACCGACATGGGCTGCCAGGTGTCGCCGTGGTAGCCGCCGCGCCAGGTGAGCAGGCGCCGCTTGCCGGGGCGGCCGAGCGAGCGCCAGTACTGCAGGCACATCTTGACGGCGACCTCGACCGAGACCGACCCCGAGTCGGCGAGGAACACATGCTCCAGACCGTCGGGAGACAGGTCGACAAGTCGCTTCGCCAGCCGTACGGCGGGCTCGTGGGTGAGCCCGCCGAACATCACATGGCTCATCCGGTCGAGCTGCTCGCGCGCGGCCCGGTTGAGCACCGGGTGGTTGTAGCCGTGGATGGCCGACCACCAGGACGACATGCCGTCGACCAGTTCGCCCGAGCCGTCGGCGAGCCGCAGCCGGACGCCGCTCGCCGACTCCACGACGAGCGGCTCGACCCGGCCCGGCATCGGACCGTACGGATGCCACACATGCCGCCGGTCGAGGTCCAGCAGCTCGGCCGTGCTCGGGCCGGGCACCTCAGGCATTGGGCGCGAGGTCCGTTCCGGCACCACGACGCCGCACGGCGACGAGGTCCGTCCGGGCCTCGCCCGCCTGCGGGGCCGCCGTGGGGGCGGCGGTGGCCGTGGCGTCCGCGGAACCGCAGACGCCACCCCCCTCGTGCGCCCCGCACCCGCCGCCTTCGTGGGACCCGCAGCCGCCGTCCTCGTGGGCCCCGCACCCGCCACGGCTCTCGTGGGACCCGCAGCCCCCTCCGGCCGCCCGGTGCTCCGGCAGGGTGACCTGGTCGGCGCCCTCGACCTCGAACCCGGCGTCCGCGATCATCTCCAGGTCGGCCTTGCCGGCCTGGCCCTCGCTGGTGAGGTAGTCGCCGAGGAAGATCGAGTTGGCCAGGTGCAGCGCGAGCGGCTGCATCGTCCGCAGATGGACCTCGCGGCCGCCCGCGATGCGCACCTCGACGTCCGGGCAGACGAACCGCACCATGGCGAGGATCCGCAGGCACCGCTGGGGCGTGAGGTTCCACTCCTTGGCCAGCGGGGTGCCCTCGAACGGGATCAGGAAGTTGACCGGCACCGAGTCCGGGTCCAGTTCACGCAGCGAGAAGACGACGTCGACCAGGTCCTCGTCCGTCTCGCCCATGCCCGCGATCAGACCCGAGCACGCCGACAGCCCCGCCGCGTGCGCCTTCTGCACGGTGTCCACCCGGTCGGCGTACGTGTGGGTGGTCGTGATCTCCCCGTACGTCGACTCCGACGTGTTGAGGTTGTGGTTGTAGGCGTCCGCGCCCGCCTCGCGCAGCCGTTCGGCCTGGCCGTCGGAGAGCAGCCCCAGACAGGCGCACACCTCGACGCCCTCGTTCTCCTCCTTGATGGCCTTGATGGTGCCCGCGACCCGGTCGACGTCGCGGTCCGTCGGGCCGCGCCCGGACGCCACCAGGCACACCCGCTTGGCACCGCCGGCGAGACCGGCCGCGGCGGCCCTGGACGCCTCGTCGGGCTTCAGCCAGGTGTACTTGAGGATCCCGGCCGTCGATCCGAGCCGCTGGGAGCAGTAGGAGCAGTCCTCGGGACACAGCCCGGACTTGAGGTTGACGAGATAGTTCAGTTTCACCCGTCGCCCGAACCAGTGCCTGCGCACCTTACCGGCCGCGGCCACCACGTCGAGCAGGTCGTCGTCGGAGGTGCCGAGGACGGCGAGCGCCTCGGCACGGCTCAGCGGCTCGCGCCGGAGCCCTTTGTCCACCAGCGTGTTCAGCAGGTCCATGAGAGCCGATCCTGTCCTACGGGACCGCTCCCGGCCAAGGAGACTTCGGACAACGCGGAAGGATCGATGTGTGGGTATCGCCACATCCAGGGTGCTCAGCCGTCCCGTTAGGGTCTGTGCACTACCTACAAGCCCCTGCCGCGCTGCCTGACCACGGCACCGGCGCCGCGAGGGCCGCCCGCACGACCCCCGGAGGACTCATGGCGTTCGGCTGGATCGACGAGCAGGCGTCCGCGCGCCGCCGCGCCGGGCTCGTCCGCACCCTGCGCCCCCGCCCGGCCGACTCGCCCCTGCTCGACCTCGCGAGCAACGACTACCTGGGGCTGGCCCACCACCCCGAGATCATCGAGGGCGCGGCCGGGGCGGCACGCACCTGGGGCGGCGGGGCGACCGGCTCCCGGCTCGTCACCGGCACCACCGAACTCCACGGCGAACTGGAGCGCGAACTGGCCGCCTTCTGCGGCTTCGAGGCCGCGCTCGTCTTCTCCTCCGGCTACGCCGCCAACCTCGCCGCCGTCACCGCGCTCGCCCCGCACGGCTCGCTGGTCGTGTCGGACGCGGGCAACCACGCCTCCCTGATCGACGGCTGCCGGCTGGCCCGCGGGACCACGCAGGTCGTCGGGCACGCCGACCCGGACGCGGTCCGCAAGGCGCTCGGCGCGGCCGAGGGGCCCGCGATCGCGGTCTCCGACACGGTGTTCTCGGTGGACGGCGACGCCGCCCCGCTGACCGGTCTGGCCGCCGCGTGCCGCGCCCACGGCGCCGGGCTCGTGGTGGACGACGCCCACGGGCTCGGCGTCCTCGGCGACGGCGGCCGGGGCGCGCCGTGGGCGGCGGGGCTCGCCGGGGCACCCGACGTCGTCGTGACGGTCACCCTGTCGAAGTCGCTGGGCAGCCAGGGCGGTGCCGTCCTCGGACCGGCGAAGGTCATCGACCACCTGGTCAACGCGGCCCGGACGTTCATCTTCGACACGGGGCTCGCCCCGGCGGCGACGGGTGCCGCCCTCGCCGCGCTGAGGCTGCTGCGCCGTGAGCCGGAACGGGCCGCACGGGCCCGTGAGGTGGCGCGGGCGCTGCACGCACGGCTGACGGCTTCGGGCCATGAAGCGGTGCGGCCCGACGCCGCCGTGGTGTCCGTGCGGGCGCCGTCTCCGGATCAGGCGGTGCGGTGGGCGTCGGACTGCCGGGCGGCGGGTCTCGCCGTCGGCTGCTTCCGCCCACCGTCCGTGCCCGACGGCGTCTCCAGGCTCCGGCTGACCGCCCGGGCGGATCTCACCGAGGCGCAGATCGACCGGGCCGTGGGAATCATCGGCGACACGCGACCATGAGTCGGCGTCGCGGCCGTGCGTCGCCGGAAGCGGAACCGGTGGTGCGGTCCGTGGTGCTCACCGAAGCGTGGTGACGAATCCCTCCCATGCCTCCGGCGTGAACAGCAGGGCGGGCCCCGCCGTGTTCTTCGAGTCGCGCACGGCCACCAGTCCGGCCAGCCGGCCGGACCCGGGACGGGCCGTTTCCACACAGTTGTTCATCCCCGTGCTGCGGCTGCTGCGCAGCCACCGCACGCCGCGCAGTGCGGTACTGGTGGGTACGTTCCGAGGCAGAGCTGACATGGTGCCTCCTTACGCGCCGGAAGCTGGCCCTGAGCCAGTGCGGCGATGTAATCCAACGAGTCCTCGGGCGAAAGGGCGTGGATCTGAAGGGCGTTGAAGGCCTCGACATAAGCCCTGAGGTCTTCTTTCCGCTCCAGATAGAGGCTACTCGTCAAGTGGTCGAGAACAACCACGTCCAGATCGGATGTGCTCTGAAATGAGAAGATTACGAAAGGACCGGTGATGCCGATGTGCGCCCCGGCAGTGAACGGCAGCACCTGCAGCCTCACTTGAGGCAGGCGCGCCGCCTCCACCAGCCGCTCCAGCTGACGCGCCATGACCCCGGGTCCGCCGACCTCACGCCGCAGGACGCCCTCGTCGAGCACGGCGCTCAGTGTCATCGGGGGACGTCCGCGCAGGACGTCCTGCCGCGCGAGCCGTACTTCCACGAGCGCGTCGATCTTGTCGTCCTCCAGCCCCTCCACCGCGGCCCGGGTCACCGCCCGGGCGTACTCGGGGATCTGCAGCAGGCCCGGCACGACCGAGGTCTCCAGGGTGCGCATCCCGCTCGCCTGCGACTCCAGGCTGATGAAGTCCCGGTACGTCGGCGGCAGCACGCCGCGGTACGCGTGCCACCAGTTGTGCCGTCCGCCCCCGTCCTCGGATCCCGCCAGCGCCATCAGCAGGTCCCGTAACTCGGTGTCGTCGACCGCGTAGGCGTCCAGCAGCCGGTGGACGTCCGCGGGTTTCACCCCGCTGGCGCCCGTCTCGATGCGGCTCACCTTCGACTGGTGCCAGCCCACGAGACGGGCCGCCTCGACGCTGGTGATGCCGACGCGGGTGCGCAGGAGGCGCAACTCGGCGCCGAGCTTGCGGCGGCGCACCGCCGGACCGTACTGCACGGGTGTCTCCTTCCGCCCGGCGCGCGAAGTCGGGTGACGGTAGAGGATGGCCCGGGGGTCCCCACGAATACGGTCGGCCGTCGGAGAGTTCACCGCTTCGAGCGACAGATATATGCATATCTTGGTGGATCGCCGCCCGTGACCGCCCAGGTAGTGGCAGTCTGGCGCGAAGCACCAGTCCGGGACCGTACTCGAACCATCCGCTCCCAGTCGGACATCGGTCCCGTGGGAAAGGGACGCCTCGTCATGGCAGATCACCAGGAAGCATCCGTCACTCTGCCGAGCGATCCCGCCTCGGTGTCCGCGGCTCGTAGATACGTCGCCACCGTGCTGGCCGAATGGGGTCTGCCGAGCGACACGGACATCGCGGACACCGTGCGCCTGATCGTGTCCGAACTCGCCACCAACGCCGTGCAGCACACGTTCGGTCAGTCACCCACGTTCACCGTGGACCTCGTCCTCGACCGTGACGAGCATCTGCACATCGGTGTCACCGACAGCCATCCGCGTTTCCCGAAACGCCTGCCCGCCGCGGTCCAGCAGGACAACGGGCGGGGCATGGTCATCATCCGCTGGCTGACCGCCGAGTGCGGCGGGCGGCTGAGTGTCAGACCCACGCGGGAGGGCGGCAAGACGGTGGCGATCGAACTTCCCTGGGCCGTGCCCGTGACGCCGGTCAGGGCAGGCGGTCCGCAGGAGCCCTGACCGGGTCCTGCTCCTGGGGGCGGGTGCCGTCCCGCCGGGGCGCGGTGCGGGCACCGGGGCGCGGTTGCCGCCGACGGCGCGGCCCACCAGCTTCGGCAGCAGGCCCCACAGCAGCAGACAGCAGGCGAGTGTGCCACCGCCGGCGGTGAGGCCCGCGGCGCGGCCGAGTGTCACGTCCACGACGAGCAGGACCGATCCGGCGAAGGCCGGCATCAGCACCCCCAGGCCGACGCCGGCGAGCCGGGACGAGACCCGGACGATGGTGGGCTTGGCGTTCCGCTGGAACAACGAGCGGTGCAGCGCGGCCGGGGCCGTGAAGAGCGCCGCGGCGAGGACGGCCAGTAGCAGTGCGGTGACGTAGGTGGCGCGCTGGAACGAGTCCAGGTCCGGGAACCGCGGTGTGAAGGCCAGCGTCAGCAGGAACGCGAAGAGGATCTGCACCCCCGTCTGGGTGACCCGCAGCTCCTGCAGCAACTCGGCGAAGTTGCGGTCGGCCCGTTCGAGAGGGGTCTCGTTGCGGGCGGGGGTGATGCGTTCGTCGGCCATGACTGTACGAGTAACCGTCGGTGTCCGTGTCACCCCTGCCGGGGTGGGGGCGAACGATGGTTCCGGGGCACTCGGGAGCGACCGGGGAGCGGGCGGGGTGAGCGAGGGGGCGGCCGGTGCTCCGGCCGCCCCCGACGGATCAGCGGACCCGGCCGTACCAGACGCTCTTCGTCCAGATCTTCTGCAGTCGCACGACGTCACCCGTCTTCGGCGAGTGCCAGATCTTTCCCTTCCCCGCGTAGATACCGACGTGGTAGACGTTCGACCCCGAGTGGAAGAAGACGAGGTCTCCGAGCTTGCGGCTGCTCGCGGAGATGTGCTTCGTCTTGTTGTACTGCTGCTGGGCAGTACGGGGCAGCTTCTTGCCCGCCTTCTTGAACGAGTAGAGCGTCAGCCCTGAGCAGTCGAACCTGCCGGGGCCCGTCGCGCCGTACTTGTAAGGGGAGCCCTTCTTCGAAGCCGCGACCTGAAGTGCCTTCGACGCCACTGTGGCGGCCTCGGCGTCGGAGGCGACGCCCGGGACCACGATGCTGCCGCCGACGGCGGCGATGGTCAGAGCCGAGGCCGTGCCGGCCCGGGTCAACAGCGACGGGACACGATTGAGCGCAGACATGCGCAACCCTTCGTCAGCCGCCTGTGAAGGATGACCTGTCGGATTCGGGCTGGCGAAGTTGCCCGGCCGCTCACGCGGCTTCACCCCAAGGGCTGCTCGGCCCGGTCATGGCGTGACCGTCCCGGCGACCCGTCGTGCTTGGGTCCTCCACTCCTGCCGATCCACTCCTGTCGACCGGTCATCCGGACGGCGGCAGGACTCGGCGTCCGCCCGGATCGCCCCGCCGCTGTGGCGGGGGCTTGTCGTCAGGAAGGGATCTTGACGCACGGAAGTCCGAAAATCCCAACGGAATCAGGGATTTGTGGCGTTCCTCACCACTCGCCCGTTCGGGTGGACAGACCCTTTTCGGCTGTTCTGTCCTCGGAATCGAGGGCGTCCGTACCAGCATCGGAAGGGTGGATTCCGGCACTCTTGCAGGCATGACGCGCAACTCCGGCGGTTCTGCGGACGGATGGGCCGATGGGTGGTTCCCCGTAGGCCGTCCGGTGGGCCGAAGCCCGGACCGGAGGACCCGTCAGTAGTACGGCGGACGAGGTGCGATCGGTTCAGACGTGCCAGCCTTCGGGTGCAGACGTGTGCGAGCCTTCGGGAGCAGGCGCACAAGCCCTCGGGTTGGGGCGCGTCGGGCCGGGCGCGCATCCCCTCGGGGGCGGACGCATGAGCCCTCGGGGCCGGGGTGGGGGAGCCCTCGGTGTCAGGCGGGGGAGTCCTCGGGTTCCGGCGGAAGGGTGACCCGGGCCGCCCGCCGTTCCCCGTCCAGCACCCGCAGGGCCCGGGCCAGGGTGGGCGCGTGCAGCTCGTTCTCGCCGCGTGTGTGCATCAGTTCGAGCGCGGCGCGCAGCGCCGTCGCCCGGCCGACGAGCGCCTGCGCGGCCCGCAGTCCGCGATACGTGTCGCCGGGGCGGGCCGGGTTGATCCGGCCCAGCAGGTCGACGACGTCCAGATAACGGTCGATCAGCTCCGCCTCTGCGCGCGTCAGCGCGGGCAACGGCGGCAGCTCGGGGGGAAGCATCGGCGGCTCACCTCGCGCCGGGGAGCGCCCGTGAGCCCTTGCGGCCCGGCACCACCCGGTCGACCAGGCCGTAGTCCACGGCGCCCTGGGCGTCGAGGATCGTGTCCCGCTCGATGTCGCCGCTGATCCGTTCGTGGCTCTGCCTGGTGTGCCGTACGAGCATCTCCTCCAGCAGCCGGCGGTTGCGCGTCAGTTCCTCGGCCCGGATCGCCAGATCGCTCGCCCGTCCGGTGACCGGCTCGGCCAGAGCCGGCTGACGGATCACCACCTGCGCGCCCGGCAGCACGGATCGCTTGCCCGGTGTGCCCGCCGCCAGGAGTACCGCGGCGGATGCCTGGGCCCGGCCGAGGCAGACGGTCTCCACGTCGCAGGTGACGAAGCGGATCGTGTCGTAGATCGCCGTCATCGCGCTGAACGAGCCGCCGGGGGAGTTGATGTAGAGGGAGATGTCCCGGTCCGGGGACTGGTACTCCAGTTGCATGAACTGCGCCATCACGTCGTTCGCCGACGTGTCGTCGATCTGCGTCCCGAGGAACACGATCCGCTCCTCCAGCAACTTCGCGTAGGGATCCATCGTTCGGTGACCCGCACTCGTGTGCTCGGTGAATTCGGGGAGCACATGGCGGGCGGACGGCCGGTGCGCTGGCACGGAGGTCTCCTCTGGTCGACTTCTGTAAAAAATGTACAGGACGTACGCCTCCGGAGGGTGGTGATCGGCTGACAGCGAAAATCCCCGCGGAGCGTGGCTCCGCGGGGATCGGTCCCGGGTGGGTGGTGGGTGGTGGGGGTGCTGTGCGGCGTACCGCGTGGAGCGTCGGGTCAGTTGAGCGGGGCGGGGGCTGGGGTCCCGTAGAAGGTGATCGGGGGCCAGCCGCGGGCGGCGGCGAGTTCGTTGAGGGCGTTCGCGACCTCCAGCGCCGAGATCCGCTGGGCCGCCGGCGCCTCCGTCGTGCTCACGGTGAAGCTGACCGTGAGTTCCGTCATCTCGGTGCCGGGCATACGGACGTATCCGCTGAACTTGGTGCCCTCCGGGAAGTCGGGCCCCGTGTCCGCCTGGGCCTGTGTCCCGGTGGACAGGGCGGCGCCTGCCGCCACTGTCCCCGCTGCCGCGGTCCCCGTGTACCCGAGCAGTGTGCGCCTGGAAAGGCTGGACATGATCTCCCCGTTCGACAGTCGTGGACGCCTCCTGTTGGAGGCCGTGGTGATCGTACGAACGTACGGAGCGTCATGGGGCAGAATGGGATCTTCCGCTCCGGGGAGGCGGCGGGACCCGGTCTAAGCTGGACCCCATGGCCTACGAGATTCCGGTGACGCAAGCCAGGGCTGAACTCGCCGATCTGATCAACCGAGTGGTCTACGGCGGCGAGCGAGTCGTCGTGACGCGGCACGGCAAGCCCCTCGTCGCCCTGGTCTCCGCCGCCGATCTGGAGCAGCTCGAAGCGCTCCAGGATCCCGCGGAGGAGCCCGTGATCAGCGCGGTCTCCGGCGTCCGCGAGGTGGCATCGCCCTCCCGGGACCAGCAGCGGTTCGGTATCACGGCGGAGCACCGGGGGTCGGGCGCCTCCTAGGGAGCGCCTCCTGGGGGCGCATCCGCGTGGGGTTCCTCGGGAACGTGTGTGGGCACCTCGCCTGCGCCTACCCGCGCGTACATCGCGCACATCGCGTACATGTGAGTCGGTCGTGCGTCCCCGTCCGCTACAGCGGGGGCGCACGATCTGTCTGTGGGGCCGCTTCCCGCGGGGCGCGGGCGTCCGTGCCGCCGATTCCGGCTCCGGCTCCGGCTCGGAACCGGGGGCGGTGTCGAGGTCGGGCCGGGGTCGCTCGCGGTCAGTGCGTGGGCGCGGGCGCGGATGCCGGAGTACGGTCGCCGGCGGGTGTGGCGGACTCCGACGCGGCGTGCCTCTTCGACTGCCTGAGGGCGGGGCCCACGACGACCGCGCCCAGGCCGAGCACGGCCCACCAGGTGAGGACGAGCGCCGGGCTGAGGGCGGCGGCGCCGTCGAAGAACGACACGGAGCGCAGCAGCGTCGCGCCCGCGCCCGGCGGAAGCCACTGGCCCAGCGTCCCGGCGGGCTCGGGCAGCATCCGGGGTGCCGAGGCGGCGCCCGAGAAGGGGTTGCCGAGAAACACGATCAGCAGCGCGCCCAGGCCGAGACCCGCCCGGCCCAGCAGCGAGGCCAGGCCGGTCACCGTGGCGCCCACCGCGAGGGTGGTGAGGCTCAGTACGCCTGCCTCCGCCCACCAGTCGCCGGTGAGCGCACCCAGCCAGGTGTGCGCCAGTGCCGCGGCGGTGAGGCCGACCAGAACGGCGGCCCCGGCCAGTGCGCCGGCGGCACGCGCCCCGCGCAGCCCGAGCAGCGTGACCACCGCGCCGGAGGCGGTGCCGGCCAGCGCCAGCGGCAGCACACTCGAACCGAAGACCGACCCGCGCGGGTCCTCCGCCGGGGTCGCCACCACATCGGTGACCTCCACCCGGGCACCCTCCCGCGCTGCCTGCTCGCCCACCGCCTGCTGGAGCAACTGCGCGACCATCGGGCTCGCCGCCGACGCCGTCAGCAGCTTCGGCCCCGCCTCGGTGACGACGACCGCGCCGTACACGGTCCGTTCCTCGATCGCGTCCCGCGCGGCGGCCTCGTCGGCGTACCTGCGCACCTCGAACGCGCCGTCCCGCTGCTCCAGACGCTGCGCGATCTGCGCGGTGGCCGTCGCGGGCCCTGCCACGCCGAGCGGCAGATCGCGCGGTGCCACGCGGGCGTTGGGCCAGGCGAAGGCCCAGAGCGCGAGTGCCGCGACGACGGGGACCAGCACGATGACCGCGGCCATCCGGCGACCCGGCGGCAGCGCGTGCGCACCGGGGGCGCCCTGAGTGTCTGGCGTGGCGGTGGTGGCCGCAGTGGCCGTGGCGGTGCGCTCGGCCGCCGAGGGCGCGGTGGACGTGGCGGACATGGTTTCCCTCCATACCGATGGGGTGGGTGGGCGGGCGGGCGGTGGCGCGGCGGGGCGGGGACCGCGACTCGGTCGGCCTGACTCCCGCCCCGCTAAAAAGAAGGAGCGTTCGTTTTTCTTGCTTTCACCCTGCGCGCCAGGGGTCTGCCTTGTCAAGAAGGAACGTTCGTTTTACTTTTGCGGCATGCCTCGCGTATCGCAGGAGCGTCTAGACGCCCGCCGCCGCCAGATCGTCAACGCCGCGGCCCGCTGCTTCGCCCGCAACGGGTTCCAGGCCACGTCGATGCAGGACGTGCTGAAGGAGGCGGACCTCTCCGCCGGGGCGGTCTACCGCTACTTCACAGGGAAGGAAGAGCTGATCTCCGCGATCGTCGCGGAGGTGATCGACGAGATCCGTGACGCCTTCCAGCAGGCCGCCGCCCAGCGTCCGCTGCCGTCCCCGGAGATCCTGATCGGCAGGGTCATCCGGCTGGTCCTCGGCAAGGAACCGACGCTGGGGGTGAGCGACGGGTCCCTCTACCCCCGCCTGATGGTGCAGGTCTGGGCCGAGACCCTGCGCAACCCGGAGTTGCGGGACGTGCTCCATGACGGCTTCGCGCAGGTGCGGCGGCCCTGGATCGAGATCGTCGAGGCGTACCAGGACGCCGGCATGATGCGGGCCGACGTCCCGGCGCTCAGCGTGGCCCGGACGCTGATCGCGCTCGCCCAGGGCTTCGTGGTCCAGTACGCGCTCTTCGGGGACGTACCGGTCCAGGTGGTCGAGTTGGGCCTGAAGGCGCTGATGAGCATGGAGGACCCGGCCAGCCGTACGTGAGCCGGGGGCGGCCCGGGGGAGGTGGCCGCGTCGGACCGGCACCCCCGGTCGCCCGCGGGTCGGCCCGCGGGTCGGCGCGCGGGGAACCGGTGTCGGTTAACGTCACCGAAACGCCGCCCAACTAGCCTGCGGCCACGCCACCTGCGACGTTGCGCGGTGGCGAGGCAACCGGACCCCGCACGGTCCGGAGCGAGGATGTGAGGTGGGACGCCGTGCAACTGACCCCGCACGAGCAGGAGAGGCTGCTGATCCACGTGGCGGCGGACGTGGCCGAGAAGCGCAGGGCCCGGGGCCTGAAGCTGAACCACCCCGAAGCCGTCGCCCTGATCACCGCGCACATCCTGGAAGGCGCGCGGGACGGCCGTACGGTGGCCGAACTCATGGCGTCCGGGCGGAAGCTGCTCACCCGCGACGACGTGATGGAGGGCATCCCCGAGATGATCCACGACGTCCAGGTCGAGGCGACGTTCCCGGACGGCACCAAGCTCGTCACCGTCCACGACCCGATCGTCTGAGGGGGCCGCCGTGATTCCCGGAGAGATCCTCTTCGCCGAGGACCCGATCGTGTACAACGAGGGCCGCGAGGTCACCCGGCTGACCGTCCTCAACGCCGCCGACCGGCCCGTCCAGGTCGGCTCCCACTACCACTTCGCCGAGGCCAACCCCGGTCTGGAGTTCGACCGTGCCGCCGCGCGCGGCAAGCGGCTGAACGTCGCCGCCGGCACCGCCGTACGGTTCGAGCCCGGCATCCCCGTCGACGTGGAACTCGTCCCGCTCACCGGCGCCCGTGTCGTGCCCGGACTGCGTGGGGAGACCGGAGGTGCCCTCGATGCCTGAGATCTCGCGTGCCGCGTACGCCGACCTGTTCGGGCCGACCACCGGGGACCGTATCCGGCTCGCGGACACCGATCTGCTCGTCGAGATCGAGGAGGACCGTTCCGGGGGTCCCCAACTCGCAGGTGACGAGGCCGTGTTCGGCGGCGGCAAGGTCATCCGCGAGTCCATGGGCCAGGCCCGCGCCACGCGCGCGGACGGCACCCCGGACACCGTCGTCACCGGTGCGGTGATCATCGACCACTGGGGGATCGTCAAGGCCGACATCGGTATCCGCGACGGCCGGATCACCGGCATCGGCAAGGCCGGCAACCCCGACACCATGGACGGTGTCCACCCCGACCTCGTCATCGGGCCCGAGACGGAGATCATCGCGGGCAACGGCCGGATCGTCACCGCCGGCGCCATCGACGCGCACGTCCACTTCATCTGCCCGCAGATCGCCGACGAGGCGCTGGCGTCCGGTGTGACGACCCTGGTCGGCGGCGGCACCGGACCGGCGGAGGGCTCGAAGGCCACCACGGTCACCCCGGGCCCCTGGCACCTCGCCCGGATGCTGGAGGCGATGGAGCAGTACCCGCTGAACATCGGCTTCCTCGGCAAGGGCAACACCGTCTCCCACGAGGCGATGCTGTCCCAGATCCGGGGCGGCGCACTCGGGCTGAAGCTGCACGAGGACTGGGGCTCGACGCCCGCCGTCATCGACGCGGCCCTGACCGTCGCCGACCGGACCGGCATCCAGGTCGCCATCCACACGGACACCCTCAACGAGGCCGGGTTCGTCGGCGACACCCTGGCCGCCGTCGCCGGACGGGGCATCCACGCGTACCACACCGAGGGCGCGGGCGGCGGGCACGCGCCCGACATCATGACGGTGGTCTCGCAGCCGCACGTGCTGCCCAGCTCCACCAACCCGACCCGGCCCTACACCGTCAACACCGCCGAGGAACACCTCGACATGCTGATGGTCTGCCACCACCTCAACGCCGCCGTGCCCGAGGACCTGGCGTTCGCGGAGTCCCGCATCCGGCCCTCGACGATCGGGGCCGAGGACATCCTGCACGACCTGGGCGCCATCTCGATCATCTCCTCCGACTCCCAGGCCATGGGCCGGGTCGGCGAGGTCGTCCTGCGCACCTGGCAGACCGCGCACGTCATGAAGCGGCGACGGGGCGCCCTGCCGGGGGACGGCCGCGCCGACAACCACCGCGTCCGTCGCTATGTCGCCAAGTACACGATCAACCCCGCCCTCGCGCAGGGGCTGGCCCGTGAGATCGGGTCCGTGGAGAGCGGCAAGCTCGCGGACCTGGTGGTGTGGGAGCCCGCGTTCTTCGGGGTCAAACCGCAGCTCGTGATCAAGGGCGGACAGATCGCGTACGCGCAGATGGGCGACGCCAACGCGTCCATCCCGACGCCGCAGCCGATCCTCCCGCGCCCGATGTACGGGGCGATCGGGCGGTCGCCGGCCGCCAATTCGTTCAACTTCGTGGCGCCGCTCGCCGTCGAGGACGGCCTGCCGGAGCGGCTCTCGCTCGGGAAGCGGTTCGTCGCCATCGAGTCGACGCGTGGGGTCACCAAGGCCGACATGCGGGAGAACGACGCGCGGCCCGACGTACGGATCGACCCCGACAGTTTCGCCGTGTACATCGACGGCGAGCTGGTGGAGGCGACGCCGGCCGCCGAACTGCCCATGGCCCAGCGGTACTTCCTCTTCTGATGTCCAGGGCGACTCTTCTCCTGCTGGCCGACGGCCGCTTTCCCGCCGGGGGGCACGCGCACTCTGGCGGGGCCGAAGCGGCCGTCAAGGCCGGGCTGATCAGCGGGGCGAAGGACCTGGAGGTGTTCTGCCGGGGGCGGTTGCACACGGTGGGCCTGGTGTCGGCGGCGCTGGCCGCGGCGGCGGCACTCGGCGTCGACGCCGTCGCGCTGGACGCGGCGGCCGACGCCCGGACACCGTCCCCCGCCCTGCGGGGCGCCTCCCGCAAGCTGGGCCGGCAGTTGACGCGGGCGGCCAGGGCGACCTGGCCGTCCGGTGAACTGGACGCGCTGGCACGGCGGTTCCCCAAGGGGGCGCACCAGCCGGTGGTGTTGGGTGTCACGGCGCGGGCGGCCGGGCTCGGGCCCGAGGACGCCGCGTACTGCTCCGTCTACGAGAGCGTGAGCGGGCCGGCCGGTGCGACCGTGCGGCTGCTGAGCCTGGACCCGTTCGACGCGACGGGGGTGACGGCGCGGTTGGCTCCCGAGATGGACCGCGTGGTGCGCACGGCCGTCGAGGCGGGGCGGGAGGCGGTCGGGGGCGGGGCGGACGTGCTGCCGGCGGCCTCCGGGCCGCTGCTGGAGATCGGGGCGGAGGTGCATGCGGCGTGGGCGGTGCGGTTGTTCGCCTCGTAGGAGGGGGGCGCCCCCGCCGGCCCCACCGGTCCCGTCCCCAGGGGGTGCGCCGCTTCGCCCCCGCGTCCGGGATCGGGGACGGGTGATTCGTCGGCGGGTGCGGGCTGCCGTGGGTCACCCGCAAGCCGCAGTCGCCCGATCACCACACCTCCCGAACTCCTCGGCCACCCCCCTACATCGGCCACCCCTATACAAAGGAGTCGCTTCATGCATCTCGACCACGACCACGTCCACGACGGTCCCTCCGCGGTGAGCGCGGACGCGTATCGGCCCGACGGTCGTCGCCGCGCGCTGCGGATCGGTCTCGGCGGGCCGGTGGGGTCCGGGAAGACGGCCACCGTGGCGGCGCTGTGCCGTGCGCTGCGCGACGAGCTGGCCCTGGCCGTCGTCACCAACGACATCTACACGCGGGAGGACGCCGAGTTCCTGCTGCGCGAGGCCGTGCTGCCACCCGAGCGGATCGCGGCCGTGGAGACGGGCGCGTGCCCGCACACGGCGATCCGGGACGACATCTCGGCGAACCTGGAGGCCGTCGAGGACCTGGAGGACGAGGTCGGCCCGCTCGATCTCGTCCTCGTCGAGTCCGGCGGCGACAACCTCACCGCGACGTTCTCCAAGGGCCTCGTGGACGCGCAGATCTTCGTGATCGACGTGGCCGGCGGCGACGACATCCCCCGCAAGGGCGGTCCCGGCGTCACCACCGCCGATCTGCTCGTGGTCAACAAGACGGACCTCGCGCCGTACGTCGGGTCCGACCTCGGCCGGATGGCCGCCGACGCGAAGGCGCAGCGCGCCGAACTGCCGGTCGTGTTCCAGTCGCTCAGGAGCGAGGCCGGCGTCCGCGACGTCGCCGCCTGGGTACGGGAACGGCTCGCGGCGTGGACGGCATGACGGCGGTGGGAGGCGCCGGGCCCCGAGGTGCGGGCGCGACGAAGCCACGGGACACGGGTCCCCCCGGCGCGCCCGCCATGAGTACGACCGGTGTCCGCGCCACCGCCCGGCTCGCCGCCCGTGCCGACGGACGCGGTGGCACCGCTCTGCCCGTGCTGGAGAGCCGTGGGCCGCTCGCGCTGCGGCGCACCCGGGGCAGTGGTGACGAGGCCCGGGTCATGCTGGTCGGCGCCATGAGCGGCCCGCTCGGGGGTGACCGTCTCGCCGTGGAGGCGGAGGTCGGGGAGGGTGCCCGGCTGCGGCTGGGGTCCGCGGCGGCGACGATCGCGCTGCCGGGGCAGGGCAAGGACGAGGCCCGCTACGAGGTACGGGTCCGTGTCGCGGCCGGTGGCGAACTGTGCTGGCTGCCGGAGCAGTTGATCTCGGCCCGCGGCAGCGACCTGCGGGTGTCGACCTGCCTGGACCTCACCTCCGGTGCCCGTGTCGTGTTCCGGGAGGAGCAGGTGCTGGGGCGCGCCGGTGAGGAGCCGGGGCGGTTGCGGAGCCGGCTCACCGTGCGGCTGGACGGGCGGGCGCTGCTCGACCAGGAGGTGTCCTGCGGGCCGGGCGCACCGGGCGGCTGGGACGGTCCCGCCGTACTGGGCGGGCATCGGGCGCTCGGGCAAATCGTCGTCGTACGCCCGGAGTTCGCGGAGCGGGCGCCTGAACCGCGGGTGCTGGGGGCGTCGGCCGCGCTCACTCCGCTGGCCGGGCCCGCCGTCCTCGTCAGTGCCCTGGCGCCCGACGCGCTGCTGCTGCGGCGGGTGCTGGACGAGGCGTTGGCAGCCCTCGGCGGCTGAACCGTATCCCGCTCAACGGAACCTTCCTCACCGGTTATCGGATTAGTAAAGAACGTTCCGCTCCTCTGTTCCCCGGTGCCTCACAGGTACGAAGATCCCCGTGACCATTCGAACATTCGAAACGATGTACGGGGAGTTCCCTCTTGAGAGGTATGAGGCCGACGAGAAGGGCGGCAGCGTTCGGCTCCGCCGGACTGCTCGTCACGGCGACCCTGATAGCCGGCGCCGTCACCGCCCCCGTGGCCAACGCCGCGACCGGCGGCGGTGGCAAGGACCTGGAGGCCAAGGGTGTCGCCGTCGCCGCCGCCAAGGCGGCGAAGAAGGGCGTCACGTGGCAGGACTGCCCCGAGGCGTGGGGTCTGGAGAAGCCCATCCAGTGCGGCTGGGTCACCGTGCCGCTGAACTACGCCAAGCCGAACGGCAAGCAGATCAAGCTCGCCGTCGACCGCATCGGCAACACGGGCACGAAGGAGGAGCGCCAGGGCGCCCTCGTCTACAACCCGGGCGGCCCCGGCGGCTCGGGTCTGCGTTTCCCGCGCCGGGTCACCACCAAGAGCCCGCTGTGGGTGAACGTCTCCAAGGCGTACGACTTCGTGGGCTTCGACCCGCGCGGTGTCGGCAAGTCGGCGCCCATCTCCTGTGTCGACCCGCAGGAGTTCGTGAAGGCGCCCAAGATGGACCCGGTGCCCGACACCGAGGCCGACAAGCGCAAGCAGCGCAAGCTCGCAGCCGCCTACGCGGCCGGCTGCAAGGAGCGCAGCGGCGCGATGCTGCCGTACATGACCACGGCGAACACCGCGCGCGACCTGGACGTCATCCGTGCCGCCCTCGGGGAGAAGAAGCTCAACTTCCTCGGCGTCTCGTACGGCACCTACCTCGGCGCGGTCTACGGCACCCTCTTCCCGACCCATGTGCGCCGCATGGTCGTCGACAGCGTGGTGAACCCCTCGCGCGAGAAGATCTGGTACCAGGCCAACCTGGACCAGGACGTCGCCTTCGAGGGCCGCTGGAAGGACTGGACGAAGTGGGTCGCGCGGAACGACGCGACGTACCACCTCGGTGACACCCGCGCCGAGGTGCAGGCGAAGTGGCTGGAGCTGCGCGCCACCGCGAAGAAGAACCCGATCGGCGGGCTCGTCGGTCCGGCCGAGCTGATCTCCTTCTTCCAGAGCGCCCCGTACTACGACTCCGCGTGGGCGCCCACCGCGCAGGTGTGGAGCAAGTACGCTGCCGGTGACACCCAGGCGCTGGTCGACGCGGCCGCCCCGGACCTCGGCGACACCGCGGGCAACGCCGCGTCGGAGAACGGCAACGCCGTCTACACCGCGGTCGAGTGCACCGACGCCAAGTGGCCCACCAGCTGGAAGACGTGGGACCGCGACAACACCCGGCTGCACAAGAACTACCCGTTCATGACCTGGGCCAACGCCTGGATGAACCTGCCGTGCGCCACCTGGCAGTCGAAGCAGTACACGCCGGTGGAGGTCGGGACGAAGAAGGGCCTGCCGCCCGTCCTGATCGTCCAGTCCGAGCGTGACGCGGCCACCCCGTACGAGGGTGCCGTCGAGCTGCACAAGCGGTTCAAGGGCTCGCGTCTGATCACGGAGACGAAGGCCGGCTCCCACGGGGTCACCAGCCTCGTCAACGCGTGTGTCAACCAGCGGGTGGACACCTACCTGCTCACCGGCAAGGTGGGCGGGACCGACGTGAAGTGCGCCCCGCACGCCACGCCGGCACCGTAGGGAACCGAGTGGGTGAGGGGCGACCGGGCCGACCGGTCGCCCCTCACCCATGGCGCCGCCGGCGTCGGCCCGAAGGCACCGCACACGTCGACGTAGCGGCACACGCGGGAACCCGCGGTCCTTCGTGGCTTTCGGGTCCTACGGGTCCTGCCGGTCCCTCTGCTCCTTCCGGTCCTTCCGGTCCTTGCGTTCCTTCGCCGCGGCCTCGGCCTCCTGGGCCTTCACGACGGCCGCGTACTGGTCCACGTACTCCTGCTCGGAGAGCGAGAGGATCGCGTACATGATCTCGTCGGTGACGGCACGCAGGACGGCCTTCTCGTTCTCCATGCCCTCGAAGCGGGAGAAGTCGAGGGGCTCGCCGAACCGGATCACGACCCGGCGGATGTGCGGGATGACCTTGCCCGGCGGCTGCGCCTCGAACGTGCCGATCATCGCGCACGGGATCACGGGCACCCCGGCCTTCAGCGCCATGACCGCCACGCCGACCTTGCCCTTGTAGAGGCGGCCGTCGTGCGAGCGCGTGCCCTCCGGGTAGATACCGAGCAGCTCGTCCCTGCCGAGCACCCCGAGCCCCTCGCGGATGGCGGCCTGACCGGCCTCCTTCCCGGAGCGGTCGACGGGGATCTGCCCCACGCTGCGGAAGAAGAACGCCGTCAGACGGCCCTTGACGCCCGGTCCGGTGAAGTACTCGGCCTTCGCCAGGAAGGTGATGCGCCGCTTGAGGATCGCAGGCATCAGGAAGTGGTCCGAGAAGGACAGGTGGTTCCCCGCGACGATGGCCGCGCCCGACGACGGTACGTGTTCGAGACCCTCGATGCGAGGCCGGAAGGCCAGCCTCAGCAGCGGACCCAGAAGCACATACTTGAGCAGGTAATAGAACACGGCGTCCCCTTCGCTCTACCCGATCGGCTCTATGGACGTGTTCCACCAGGTCGCAGCAGACATCCGTGGACGCGACCGTGCTGGGTCCGTCGCCGTGTGAGGGCAGCTCCTGTCGGACGCGTACCGACTCCTCCTCGCCGACTGTACCGACGTTGCGTCGGGCACTCGCGCGCCGATGAGCCCCCGTCCTGCGATGCCGAGGGTCGATCGTAGCCCGATGTCCCGGCCGTAAGGAGGCTCTCCGACCTGCCACGAACGGCAGGGACGATCAGCGCGGCACGGTCGGTGTCCCACGGGTTCGTGAGGGTGCATCTGCGTACGTCCCACCGGGGGAACGTCCGGCGTAGGGTCGAGGTGGCCGCACAGGAGGAGAACGGACATGGCGTGGGTACTGGTGACCGGGGCGGCCGGTGGACTCGGGCGCCACGCTGCGGACGCGCTGGCCGAGGAAGGGCACGACGTGGTGGTGCATGCCCGTGACGCGGCCCGTCTCGCCGGACCGGAGGGCGGCGGCCGGTGGCAGGGCGTCGTCACCGGGGACCTCGCCGCCGCGGACGAGGTCCGGTCCGTCGCCCGCCAGGCCGCCCGGTTCGGCCGGTTCGACGCCGTCATCCACAACGCCGGTGTCCTGGACTCCCCCGACGAGATCGCCGTCAACATCGTGGCGCCGTACGTGCTGACGGCCCTGATGGAGAAGCCGTCCCGACTGATCTACCTCAGCAGTTCCCTGCACCGCACGGGCTCCACCGATCTGCGCCGCCTGACCGACGGCACCGCCTCCTACGACGACACCAAACTGTGGGTCACCGCCCTCGCCCTGGCCTGCGCGACCCGCTGGGAGGGAACCACCAGCCACGCGGTCGACCCCGGCTGGGTCCCGACCCGCATGGGCGGGCCGGCCGCCTCGGACGACCTGGCCGCCGGCCACCGCACCCAGGTCTGGCTGGCCACCCACCCCGATGCCACCCCGCCCACCGGCGGCTACTGGTACCACCGGCGGACGCAGCCCCCGCACCCCGCGGCCCGGGACCGACGGTTCCAGGACCGCCTGGTCCGGGCCCTGGAGCAGCACACGGGCGTCCCGCTCGGCTGACGCCGGGAGGCCCCGGCAGGTCGCGCACCAGCAGCGCGCGGGCCGGCGGGCGGGAGACCGCCCCCGGTCAGGAGCCCTCCCGCAGGACCTCCTCCAACGTCCCCAGCGCCGAGCGGAGTTCCGCGGCGGTGATGGTCAGCGGCGGCGCCAGGCGGATCGTCGAGCCATGGGTGTCCTTGACGAGGATCCCCCGGTCCATGAGCCGCCGGCTGACCTCGCGGCCCGTGCCGATCGCCGGGTCGACGTCGACGCCCGCCCACAGGCCGCGCGCCCGGAAACCGACCACGCCCCGGCCGACCAGCCCCGTCAGCCCGTCCCGCAGGACGACGCCCAGCTCGGCCGCCCGCCGCTGGAACTCCCCGGTGCGCAGCAGCTCGACCACCGCCGTGCCCACCGCCGCCGCCAGCGGGTTGCCACCGAACGTGGACCCGTGCTCACCCGGCCGCAGGACGGACAGCACCTCCCGGCGCGCGACCACCGCCGACACCGGCACGATGCCACCGCCGAGCGCCTTGCCGAGCAGAACGGCGTCGGGCACCACGTCCTCGTGCTCGACGGCGAGCGTACGGCCGGTCCGGCCGAGCCCCGACTGGATCTCGTCCGCGATGAACAGGCACCCGGCACGCCGGGTCACCTCCCGCACCCCGCGCAGATAGCCCTCGTCCGGGATCAGCACACCCGCCTCGCCCTGGATGGGTTCGATCAGCACGGCCGCCGTCGTCTCGTCGACGGCCGCCTCCAGCGCGGCCAGGTCGTTGTACGGCACCACCCGGAAGCCCGGGGTGAACGGCCCGAAGCCGCCCCGTGCCTCCGGGTCGGTGGAGAAGCTGACGATCGTCGTCGTACGGCCGTGGAAGTTGCCCGCGGCCACCACGATCGTCGCTCGGTCCGCGGGCACGCCCTTCACCTCGTACGCCCACTTGCGGGCCACCTTGATGCCGCTCTCCACGGCCTCGGCGCCCGTGTTCATGGGAAGCACCATGTCCTGGCCCGTCAGCTCGGCCAGGGACTCCGCGAACTGAGCGAGCCGGTCGTTGTGGAAGGCCCGCGAGGTGAGCGTCAGCGTGTCCAGCTGGCGGTGCGCGGCCGCGATCAGCGCCGGATGGCGGTGACCGAAGTTGAGGGCGGAGTAGCCCGCCAGCATGTCCAGATAGCGGCGGCCCTCCACGTCCTCGACCCAGGTGCCCTCGGCACGGGCGACGACGACCGGAAGGGGATGGTAGTTGTGCGCGAGGACGGGCTCCTCGGCGCGGATGAGGTCGGCCGACGAACGCGTACGGACGGGGGCGGTCATGAGCGGGCCTCCTGGATCATGGAACGGAACGCCGGGCGAGGGCGGGGGCGGAGGAACGGGGGCCGGAACTCCAGCATCACGGGCGGAGCTCCTGCGTGCAGCACTTGATGCCGCCGCCCGCCTTCTGGAACTCCGACAGATCGAGCGGCACGGGCACGTAGCCCTGCCGGTCGAGCTGGTCGGCGAGTTCCTTGGCGCGGGACGCGACGAACACATGGCGGCCGTCGGACACCGAGTTCAGCCCGAAGGCCAGCGCGTCCTCACGGGTGGCGATCACCGCGTCCGGGTACAGCCGGGCGAGCACCGCGCGGCTGCCGGGGGAGAACGCCTCGGGGTAGTACGCGATGTTGCCGTCCTCCCCGTCGTCGAGCACGAACAGGGCGGTGTCCAGGTGGTAGAACCGCGGGTCCACCAGCTGGAGACTGATCACCGGGACGCCGAAGAGCTCCTGCGCCTGGCGATGGGCCTCACGCGTGGTCCGGAAACCGGTCCCGGCGAGGACGAAGCGGCCGGCCGGCACCAGATCGCCCTCCCCCTCGCACACCGTCTCGGCCCGGTGCACCTCGTACCCGGCGCCCACGAACCATGCGTCGTACGCGGTGGACTCCGGGCGCCGCTCCGGCGCGTGGAACAGCGAGCCGAGGACGCGGCCGCCGAGGACGAGCGCGCAGTTGGCCGCGAAGACCATGTCGGGCAGCTCCGCGACCGGCTCCACGGTCTCCACGGTGTGCCCGTGGTCCCGGTAGGCGCGGATCAGCGCCTGCCACTGTGCACGGGCGAGGTCGACGTCCACGGGGGTGTCCGGATGCATCCAGGGATTGATCGAGTACTGCACGGCGAAGTGTCTGGGTTCGCAGACGAGAAAGCGCCGAAGGCGCGGCACACGGCTGTCGGGCACAGAGGGTCTCTCCGCTTCCTGCGGTGTCGGCTGGGGATGACACCACGGTAGGAATCGGGACAGACGCCCGACAAGCGACGAGCGCTGCGTGTCCGCGCAGTGATGCTGCGTATCCGGCCCGCTCAGCGCGCGTTCGGTGCGTCGGCGGTGGCGGCGGCCTCCGGAGCCTCGGGCAGCAGGTGCGACAGCACCATGTAACTGATCGTCTTCCGGATGAACGGCTCGGTGCGGATCCGCTCCAGCACCTCCTCGAAATGCTCCACATCCACCGCGCGCACATGCAGCAGCGCGTCCGCGCCGCCGGTCACCGTCATCGCCGCCGTGATCTCCGGATGGTTGCGCACCACCTCCGCCAGCCGCCGGGGCGGCGCCGCGCCCTCGCAGTACACCTCCACATACGCCTCCGTGCGCCAGCCGAGCGCCGCCGGCTTCACCGTGGCCGTGAACCCCGTGATCACCCCGGTCTCCCGCAGCCGGTCCACCCGCCGCTTGACCGCGGTGGCCGAAAGACCGATGGCCGCGCCGATCTCCGCGAAGCTGGTCCTCGCGTTCGCCATCAACGCCGTGATGATCTTGCGATCGAGTTCGTCGAACGCCGCGGACTTGCTGTTCATGCGGGCACTGTATCCAGCGACCGGCGCCCGCGGCGCGCACCCGGAAGCCCTCCGGCGCGCGGACATGTGCAGTCGTACGAATTACTCCTACACTCCGGGTTCATGCTGCGCGCGCTCGCCGTCGATGACGAGAAACCCTCCCTCGAGGAGCTGCTGTACCTGCTGAACGCGGATCCGCGGATCAGCAGCGCCGAGGGCGCCAGCGACGCCACCGAGGCCCTGCGCCGGATCAACCGCGCCCTGGAGTCCGGGCCCGCCGGACCCGAGGCGATCGACGTGGTCTTCCTCGACATCCACATGGCCGGACTCGACGGCCTCGACCTCGCCCGGCTGCTCACCGGCTTCGCCCGGCCCCCGCTCGTCGTCTTCGTCACCGCCCACGAGGGCTTCGCCGTGCAGGCGTTCGACCTCAAGGCCGTCGACTACGTCCTCAAGCCCGTCCGCCGGGAACGGCTCGCCGAGGCGATACGCCGAGCCGCCCAGCTGCGCGGCGCCGCCCCGCCGATACCGGTCCACGAACCCGACCCCGACCAGATCCCCGTCGAACTCGGCGGCGTGACCCGCTTCGTCGCCGTCGACGACATCACCCACGTCGAGGCCCAGGGCGACTACGCCCGGCTGCACACCGCGCAGGGCAGCCACCTCGTCCGCATCCCGCTGTCCACTCTCGAGGAACGCTGGCGCGCCCGCGGCTTCGTCCGCATCCACCGCCGCCACCTTGTCGCCCTGCGCCACATCGGCGAACTCCGCCTCGACGCGGGCACCGTCAGCGTCCTCGTCGGCTCGGTGGAACTCCAGGTCAGCCGCCGCCACGCCCGCGAACTGCGCGACCTGCTGATGCGCCGGACCACGGGCTGAAGGAGACGGCATGCCCCAGGACCCGACCGAACGGCGCGTCGTCGTCACCGGCGTGCCCCGCCGCACGCTCCCGCACTCCCGGCTCCGCTCCGGCGGCAGGTACCCGCACCGCCTGGGCCATCACCGCCCGCGCACCGAGATCGACGAGCAGACCACTCTCGGCCACACCTACGTCCGCTCCCTCATGCGCAGCCAACTCCGCGCCGCCCTCGTGGTGTTCGCGGTCCTCGTCCTGCTGGTCGCCCCGCTGCCGCTGGTCTTCGCCGCCATGCCGGACGGCGCCGGCCTGGAGTGGGCCGTCCTCGGCTTCGGCATCTACCCCCCGCTGGTCCTCCTCGCCCGCTGGCACGTCCGGCGCGCCGAACGCAACGAACAGGATCTCGTACGCCTCGTCGAGGACCGCTGAGCCCCCGTGCCCGAGCCGACCGGAAACGCCGCATGGACGAGAACCCGGCATGGACGAGAACCCAGCGTGAACGAGAGCCCGGCATGAACGAGAGCACCGCATGAACGAGAAGTACGCCGTCCCCGCGGTCGCCCTCGTCGTCGTGGCGACCGTCTTCGTCGGCGCGTTCGGCCTGCGCATCTCCCGCACGACGTCCGACTTCTACGTCGCCTCCCGCACCGTCGGCCCCCGCCTCAACGCCGCCGCGATCAGCGGCGAGTACCTGTCCGCCGCCTCCTTCCTCGGCATCGCGGGCCTCGTCCTCGTCCAGGGCCCCGACATGCTCTGGTACCCGGTCGGCTACACCGCCGGATACCTCGTGCTGCTGCTGTTCGTCGCCGCCCCGCTGCGCCGCTCGGGCGCGTACACCCTCCCCGACTTCGCGGAGGCCCGCCTCGCCTCCAAGACCGTACGGCGGCTCGCGGGCGCCTTCGTCGTCGGCGTCGGCTGGCTCTACCTGCTGCCCCAGCTCCAGGGCGCCGGACTGACCCTCAACGTCCTCACCGACGCGCCCCAGTGGCTCGGCGGGGTCATCGTCGCCGTCGTCGTCGCCGCGACCGTCGCCGCGGGCGGCATGCGCAGCATCACCTTCGTGCAGGCCTTCCAGTACTGGCTCAAACTCACCGCCCTGCTGGTCCCCGCGCTCTTCCTGGTCCTCGCCTGGCAGGGCGACGGCGCTCCCCGCCACGCCTTCGACGAACCGGCGTCCTTCCGCGAGCAGCGGGTCGTCCGCGTCGACGCCACCCTCGACCTGAAGCTCGCCGAGCCGCTGACGGTCACGGTGTCCGGCACCGTGGACGGCCGCCGCCACGACGACGCACGGATCGACCTGCCCACCGGCACCCACCGCGTCGAGCGGGGCACCCGGCTGACCTTCACCGAGGGCGACCCCGTCCCCGTCGCCGACCGCGGCAGCAACGGCGGCATGTCCACCTCCCTCGCCGAGGGCCGCGAGGAACGCCCCCTCTACGCCACCTACGGGCTGATCCTCGCCACCTTCCTCGGCACCATGGGCCTGCCCCACGTCGTCGTCCGCTTCTACACCAGCCCGCACGGTGTCGCCGCCCGCCGCACCACGGTCGTCGTCCTCGGCCTCATCGGCGCCTTCTACCTCCTCCCCCCGGTCTACGGGGCCCTCGGCCGGCTCTACGCCCCCGAACTCACCCTCACCGGGGACGCCGACGCGGCCGTCCTGCTCCTGCCGGACCGCATGATCGGCGGCCTCGGCGGCGACCTGCTCGGCGCGCTGGTGGCCGGCGGCGCGTTCGCGGCGTTCCTGTCCACCGCGTCCGGCCTCACCCTGGCCGTCGCCGGGGTCCTCACCCAGGACGTGCTGCCCGCACGCGGCGTCCGGCACTTCCGGCTCGGCACGGTCCTCGCCATGGCCGTACCGCTCGCGGCGAGCGTCCTGGTGGGCGGACTGCCCGTCGCCGACGCGGTGGGCCTCGCCTTCGCCGTGTCCGCCTCGTCCTTCTGCCCGCTGCTCGTCCTCGGCATCTGGTGGCGGCGCCTGACCCCGCCGGGCGCCGCCGCGGGCATGCTCGCCGGCGGCGGGGCGGCACTCCTCGCGGTCGCGGCGACGATGGCCGGCTACCCCGGCACCGGCGCGTTCCACGCCCTGCTGGCCTGGCCCGCGCTCTGGTCGGTCCCGCTCGGCTTCCTGACGATGGTCCTGGTCTCCCTGGCCACCCCGAGCCGGGTCCCTGCCGAGACCCCGGCGATCCTGGCCCGCTTCCACCTGCCGGAGGAACTGGTCGGCGGCCAGCCCGGAGCGGCCTCGAAGGAGATCGAACTGTGGCGCCGCTGAACGGCGACCCGCGAGCAGCGGGCGGTGCGCCAGGGGCGGTGCGCCAGGGGTGGGAGGGGTGGGAGATGAACGATGAGCGGTGAGGTCAGCGGGTTCCTGGCCGGGTTCCTGGTCGCGGTGCTGCCGTTCCTCGCGGCCGGCTTCTGGCTGGGCCGCCGGACGGCCCGGCCGGGCCGCAGCCTGGGCGGCCTCGGCACGCCCGTGGAGCACGCCACGTTCCAGACCCTGCACACCGCGACGCTCGCCGCGCCCCCGCTGCGCGCCGGCCTCACCGAGGAGACGGCCCGCAGATCGGCCAAGCGGCTGCGTACCCTGCTCGGCACGGACGCGCTGTGCCTCACCGACCACGAGTCGGTCCTGGTCTGGGAGGGCGTGGGGGAGCACCACCGCGCCGAGATCATGGAGCGGCTGGCCGGCCCCCTGGAGAGTGGCCGGGGCGAGGCGTTCCGTCTGACCTGCGACATCCTCGACTGCCCGGTCCGCTGGGCGGTCGTCGCCCCCCTCACGGTCGACGACCGGGTCCACGGCGCGCTCGTCGCCTGCGCGCCGCTGGAGTCCGCCGTCCTCGTCCGCGCGGCCGGGGAGGTCGCCCGCTGGGTCTCCGTCCAGCTCGAACTCGCCGATCTCGACCAGTCCCGCACCCGGCTGATCGAGGCCGAGATCAAGGCCCTGCGCGCCCAGATCTCGCCCCATTTCATCTTCAACTCGCTCGCCGTGATCGCCTCGTTCGTCCGCACCGACCCCGAGCGCGCCCGTGAACTGCTGCTGGAGTTCGCCGACTTCACCCGCTACTCGTTCCGCAGGCACGGCGACTTCACCACCCTCGCCGACGAACTCCACGCCATCGACCACTACCTGGCCCTGGTCCGGGCCCGCTTCGGCGACCGCCTCTCCGTCACCCTGCAGATAGCCCCGGAGGTCCTGCCCGTCACCCTGCCCTTCCTCTGCCTCCAGCCCCTGGTGGAGAACGCGGTGAAGCACGGCCTGGAGGGACGGCTCGACAAGAGCCATATCAGCATCACCGCCCAGGACGCGGGCGCGGAGGCGCTCGTCGTCATCGAGGACGACGGCGTCGGCATGGACCCCGAGGTGCTGCGCCGCATCCTCTCCGGCGAGACGAGCCCCTCGGGCGGCATCGGGCTGAGCAACGTCGACGAACGGCTGCGCCAGGTGTACGGCGACGACCACGGCCTCGTCATCGAGACCGCGGTCGGCGCGGGCATGAAGATCACCGCCCGGCTGCCCAAATACCAGCCGGGCGTTCACCCGGACGGAGGATTGCCCCGGGCCTGAGGATCACACAGCGTGCGGACTCAGGTGCGCGCCGCCACCATCCCCAGCGTCAGCAGGCCGAGGACGACCCATCCGAACCACAGCCAGCCATTGCTTCCGAGCGCCACGGTGTAGGCCGTCACCACGACCAGCCCACCCACGGTGAGCACCCCCATGGCCTTAGTCGAACTGGGCATCGCCACACCCTCCTCATGGTTCGTCCTTCTCCATGGTGCGCCTCTCCTGGCGCATCGCGGTGCGGACGACGACATGCGCGTCCGTATGCCCTCCACTGTCGCCCACCGGACAGCGACCTCATACAGGTCCTGGGCGTACCCGTGATCCCCGGGCCGTACGGCCACGCACGGCCCGGGGATCACGGGTACGCCCAGGAGAGGGACTCAGCGGCCGCGGGCGTTGAGCGAGGCCAGATACGCGTTGTACGCCTCGAGTTCCTTGTCGCCGTCCCGGTCGGCCGCCCGGTCCTTGCGCCGCGCCTGGCGCTGTTCGGAGCCGTACCACTGGAAGAGCAGCGCGAGCAGCACCAGCACGGACGGGATCTCGCTGAACGCCCAGGCGATGCCGCCGGCCGCGTTCTGGTCGGCGAGCGCGTCGATGCCCAGCGAGGCGGGCGGGTTCTCGTACGACTTCACCATCGGCGTGGACGCCATCATCAGCGCGATGCCGAAGAACGCGTGGAACGGCATCCCCGCGAACAGCTCCAGCATCCGCATCAGATAACCCGGCCGGTGCGGGCCGGGGTCCACGCCCATGATCGGCCAGAAGAAGAACAGGCCCACGGCGAGGAAGTGCACCATCATCGCGATGTGTCCGGGCGTGGACCCCATCAGGAAGTCGAACAGCGGGGTGAAGTAGAGGGCGTACAGGCTCGCGATGAACATCGGGATCGTGAACGCGGGGTGGGTGACGATCCGCATGTACCAGCTGTGCAGGAACATCAGGAGCAGCTCGCGGGGCCCCTTGCGGCCCTTGCCCGCCGTCGGCAGCGCCCGCAGCGCCAGGGTGATCGGCGCGCCCAGCAGCAGCAGGATCGGCGCCAGCATGCTGATCACCATGTGCTGCACCATGTGCACGCTGAACATGACCATCCCGTAGTCGTTCAGCCGGGTGCACATCACCAGCAGGATCAGCAGCACCCCCGCGACGAACGCGACGGTCCGCCCCACCGGCCACGTGTCGCCGCGCCGGACGAGCCGGACGACGCCCCACGCGTACAGCGCGAGCGCCACCAGACAGCCGACCAGGAAGAACGGGTCCGCCGACCACCCGAGCCCCCGCCCCAGGGTGAAGGGCAAGAGATCCGTGCCGTGCCCGCTGTGATCCATACCGCCGGCTCCTGTTTCGTGGGGGTTGAGCGCTGTCTGTCCGGCACCAGACTAGAACCGCCCCCGGCCGCGTCGGCGACCGGGGGCGGTACAGCGCTCATGTCACTCAGAGCACGCACTCGGCTTCGTCGTACCGCTCCTCCGGAACGGTCTTCAACGTCTCCACCGCCTCGGCCAGCGGCACCATCACGATGTCCGTCCCCCGCAGCGCGGTCATCCTGCCGTACTCCCCCCGGTGCACGGCCTCGACCGCGTGCCATCCGAAGCGCGTCGCCAGCACCCGGTCGTACGCGGTCGGCGTACCGCCCCGCTGCACATGCCCGAGGATGACCGGCCGGGCCTCCTTGCCGAGCCGTGCCTCCAGCTCGACGGAGAGCTGCCGGGCGACGCCGGCGAACCGCTCGTGGCCGTAGATGTCCTTGCCGCCCTCGTCGAAGTCCATGGACCCGGCCTTCGGCTTGGCGCCCTCGGCCGCCACGACGATCGCGAAGCGCTTGCCCGCCGCGAAGCGCTCGCCGACCCGCGCTGCCAGCTCGTCGATGTCGAAGGGCCGCTCCGGCACGACGATGGCGTGCGCGCCGGCCGCCATGCCGGAGTGGAGGGCGATCCAGCCGGTGTGGCGGCCCATGACCTCCACGACCAGGACGCGCTGGTGGGACTCGGCGGTGGTCTTCAGGCGGTCCAGGGCCTCGGTGGCCACACCGACGGCCGTGTCGAAGCCGAACGTCACGTCGGTGGCCGCGATGTCGTTGTCGATGGTCTTCGGCACGCCCACGACGGGCAGACCGTTGTCCGACATCAGCCGGGCGGCCTTGAGGGTGCCCTCACCGCCGATCGGGATGACCGCGTCGAGGCCGAGCTCCGCGAGATGGCCCTTCGCCCGCTCCACCCCGTCCCGCAGATGCGAGGGCTGGACCCGGGACGAGCCGAGGATCGTGCCGCCGCGGGCCAGGATGCCGCTCACCGCGTCGAGGTCGAGCTTGAGGTAGTCGCACTCCAGGAGACCTTTCCAACCGTCCCGGAAGCCGATGACCTCGTCGCCGTGGTCGACGACGGCGCGGTGCACGACGGACCGGATGACGGCGTTCAGCCCGGGGCAGTCGCCGCCGGACGTGAGGACACCAATGCGCATAGCCCGAATTACCTTCTCAACGTGGGCAGGATCCGGACCACGCTGTCCGGCGGAATCCCCGCCACCCTACCGGCGCCGAGGGGCCGGACCGTAGCGGGCGTCCGCCTGCTGGACGCCCCCGCACAGGTGAGCGCACGCCTGGTCAGACGGGCTGTCACAGCTGAGCGGGGGCGGTGTCAGACGGGCTTCGGTACGGGCACTGAGGAACCGTTTCCCAGGCTCCCCGGCCCGCTCCGCCGCACGCGCGCGGACCTCGGCCGGAAGCCGTCCGGGCCGCTCCGCGCGGAGCGCTACGCCGGCTCGGTGGCCGCCGCGATCCGCTCGTTGCGCAGTGCCTCGAACCAGCGGTCGTCGGTCGGCGGCAGCGCGTTGACGTCGAGCGCCAGCTTCAGCAGCAGATCGGCGATCAGCGGATTCCGGGCGAGCACCGGGCCGTGCATGTAGGTGCCGAACACGGTGTCGTTGTACGCGCCCTCCGTGCCGTCGCCCGTGCCGTTGCCCTTGCCGAGCCGCACGTTCGCGAACGGGCGGGCGGTGGGGCCCAGGTGGGTGACGCCCTGGTGGTTCTCGAAGCCGGTCAGCTGGGGCAGCCCGAGACGCGGGTCGATGTCCGCCAGGACGTCGCCGACGCACCGCTCGCCCTCGCCGCGGACCGTGGTCACGTCGAGCAGGCCGAGACCCGGCTCGCGCTGACCGAGGTCGTTGACGAACTCGTGGCCGAGGATCTGGTAGCCGGCGCACACCGCGAACACGATCGCTCCGTTGTTCACCGCCTGGTACAGATGCCCGTCGCGGCGCAGCCGCTCCGCCGCGAGCCGCTGCGGGCGGTCCTCGCCGCCGCCGATCAGGTAGATGTCGCCGGAGGTCGGGATCGGCTGGTCGCTGCGCACGTCGAGCCGGGCCACGTCCAGGCCGCGCTGACGCGCCCGGCGCTCCACGACCAGCACGTTGCCCTGGTCGCCGTAGGTGCTGAGCAGGTCCGGGTAGACCCAGACGACCCGCAGGCTGTTGTCACTCATGAGTTCCCCTCGAGTCCTCGTGGTCAGTTGCCGACGCGGCGGCGCAGGTCCTGGAACGCGGTGTAGTTCGCGATGACCTCGATCCGGCCCGGCGGGCACATCTGCACCGCCTGGTCGAGGCTGTCGCACACCTGGAAGTGCTGGCCCGCCACTTCCAGACGCACCGCGAGGTCCAGCTTCCGGTCGCCCAGCACGAAGATCGGGTGGCCGGTCAGCCGCGTGTAGTCCACGTCCCACAGCCAGGAGGTGTCGGTGCCGTCGGCGCCCCGCGCGTTCACCGACAGGATCACCGGCGACGGCGGCGGGTCGATCAGCGAGAACGTCTCCAGCCAGCCCGCCGGGTTCTTGGCGAGCAGCAGCCGCAGGTCGCGCTGCATGAACTGCACCACGTCATAGCGTCCGGCGACGGCCTGCACCTGGTACATCCGTTCCAGGGCGACCTGCGGGGGGACCCCGAAGACGGCGGCGACGGCGGCCGACGAGGCGGCGTTGGCCTTGTTGGCGCGGCCCGGCAACTGGAGGTGGATCGGCCAGGCCGATCCGTGCGGGTCGAGGACGTGGTCGCCGGAGAGCGCCCAGCTCGGGGTGGGCCGGCGGAAGCCGCACTCACCGCAGAACCAGTCGTCGCCCGGGCGCTGCATCACACCGCCGCAGGACGGGCAGGACCAGGCGTCGTCCTTCCACATCTGGCCGACGGCGACCCAGACCACGTTGGGGGAGGACGACGCGGCCCACACCACCAGCGGGTCGTCGCAGTTGGCGACGACGACGGACTTGGTGCCGGCCAGGCCCTCGCGCCATGCCTCCGCCATCATGCGGGTCTCGGCGGCCCGGTCGAGCTGGTCGCGCGAGAGGTTGAGCAGCGCGATGCACTTGGGGTCCGTGTCCCGCGCCACACCGGCGAGGTATTTCTCGTCGACCTCGATGACACCGAACTTGGAGTCGGAGTTCCCGGCGAGCGCCGAGGTGATGCCCGCGGGCATGTTCGCGCCGAGCGCGTTCGACACGACGGGGCCCGCGGCGCGCAGCGCCTCCGCGATCAGCCGGGTCGTGGTGGTCTTGCCGTTGGTGGCGGAGACCAGGACGACGTCCAGGTTCTGCGCCAGTCGTGCGAGCAGATCGGGGTCGAGTTTGAGGGCCACCCGGCCGCCGATCACCGATCCGCTACCGCGTCCCGCGGCACGGGATGCCGCCGCGACCGCCTTGCCCGCCGTCACGGCCAGCTTGGCCCGCGGCGTCAGCGGGTCCGAGTTGCCTGCCATCAGTTCTCGATCCTCCTTGCGTACAGCGCCGCGCCCAGTCCCGGCAACGTGTGGACCAAAGCCTATCGAGATCCACTCACGCGCCCGAATCTCGCTGGGCCGGTAGCACCGACGGGACCGGCGATATCGGGTCCGAACGTACTCTTGCGCCCATGCGAAGCGGCTCGATTCCCGGCGCCCGAGGGCGCGTTCTCCCCCTGACCCTGCTCGGGGACCCCGTCCTGCACGCCCCGTGTGAAGAAGTCACGGAGTTCGGTCCCGAACTGGAGCGGCTCGTGGAGGACATGTTCGCGACGATGTACGCGGCGCGGGGCGTGGGTCTGGCCGCGAACCAGGTGGGCCGGGCGCTGAGGGTGTTCGTGTACGACTGCCCGGACGACGAGGACGAGCGCCATCTCGGCCATGTGGTGAACCCGCGGCTGGTGTCGGCGGACGGGATCCTGCTGCGCGGGCCGGAGGGCTGTCTGTCGCTGCCCGGACTGGAGGCGGGGGTGGAACGGTACGACGAGGCCGTGGTGGAGGGGCGCACGGTCGACGGGGACCGCGTACGGGTGCCGGGCACGGGGTTCTTCGCGCGGTGCCTCCAGCACGAGTGCGACCACCTGGAGGGGCGGGTGTATGTGGACCACCTCTCGGGGTGGCGCCGGTCCCGGGTGCGGCGGAAGATCGCGAAGGCGCCGTGGGGCCGCTGACACGGGAGCCGGCGGCGGGTGCGCCGCCGCGGGTCGGGGGGCGCACCACGCCCCTTCCGGCGCGGCCGGTGTCAGAAGCCCGGCCCGCCCACCTTGTCGCCCGCCGCCGCCAGCCGGCCCCACAGCAGGTCGGCCATGCTGCGGACCAACTCTGCCCTGCTGCAGGGACGTTCGCCCAGCCACCAGTCGCCCGCGGCTTGCATCATGCCGACGATGCCGTGGCCCCAGATCCGTGAGAGCAGGCGGCTGTTCGGGCCGAGGTCGAGGCGGTCCTCTATGACCTTGCCCAGTTCCTCGCCCATGCGGCGCAGCAGGGGAGCGGAGTGCTTGCCGACGTCGAAGCCCTGGTCGCCCCCGGGCTGGCCGCCCTCGGCGGGGTGCATCAGGAAGCGGTACACCTGAGGGCGGGCCTCGATGGCCGCGAGATAGGTGTCGAGGGTCGCCTCGACGCGTTCCCGGCGCTCCGCCGGGGCGTCCAGGGCGGCCCGCAGGGAGTCCAGGAGGGCATCGGTGTGACGCTGGGCGAGCGCGGCGTAGAGTCCGCCCTTGTCGCCGAAGTGGCGGTACAGGATGGGCTTGGTGATGCCGGCCTCGGCCGCGATGGCGTTCATCGACGCCCCGGGGCCGTCGCGGAGCACCACACGGTCCGCGGCCTCCAGCAGCTCGCGCCGACGGCGGTCGGCGGACCGCTCCTGGTCGGTCGACTGCGTGGTGTCCATGTCTCTCCCCCAGTGCAGATTTCGGTGACGCCTGCGCAAAGTAGCACTGACGCACACGTCACGTTCGAACGGGCTACCGAGGGCGACCCGGGAGTTGACTTTTCCTACCGACCGGTAACAGACTCGCGTTACCGCAGGTAACATCTTAGGGCAGTGCTGGAGGCGTCATGGCCGAGTTCACCATGGAACTCAACGAGGAACAGCGAGAGGTCCGCGACTGGCTGCACGGATTCGCCGCCGATGTGATCCGGCCCGCGGCCGCCGAGTGGGACGAGCGCGAGGAGACGCCCTGGCCGGTCATCCAGGAGGCCGCCAAGGTCGGCATCTACTCCCTGGACTTCTACGCCCAGCAGTACTTCGACCCCACCGGTCTCGGCATCCCCATGGCCATGGAGGAACTGTTCTGGGGCGACGCCGGCATCGCGCTGTCCATCGTCGGCACCGGCCTCGCCGCGGTCGGCGTCCTCGCCAACGGCACCGAGGAGCAGATCGGCACCTGGATCCCCCAGATGTACGGCGACGCCAACGACGTCAAGGTGGCCGCGTTCTGCTCCTCCGAGCCCGACGCCGGCTCCGACGTCGCCTCCATGCGGACCCGCGCGGTCTACGACGAGGCCAAGGACGAGTGGGTCCTCAACGGCACGAAGACCTGGGCGACCAACGGCGGCATCGCCAACGTCCACGTCGTGGTGGCCGTGGTCGACGCCGAACTCGGCTCCAAGGGCCACGCGTCCTTCATCGTCCCGCCGAACACGCCCGGCCTGTCCCAGGGCCAGAAGTTCAAGAAGCACGGCATCCGCGCCTCGCACACCGCCGAGGTCGTCCTGGAGGACGTGCGCGTCCCCGGCTCCTGCCTCCTCGGCGGCAAGGAGAAGCTCGACGAGCGCCTGGCGCGCGCCCGCGAGCGGGCCAAGGCCGGCGGCGAGCGGGTGAAGAACGCGGCGATGGCCACCTTCGAGGCGAGCCGGCCCGCGGTCGGGGCGATGGCCGTGGGCACCGCCCGCGCCGCCTACGAGGTCGCCCTGGAGTACGCCAAGACCCGTGAGCAGTTCGGGCGCCCGATCATCGACAACCAGGGCGTCGCGTTCCAACTGGCGGACATGCGCACGTCCGTGGACGCGGCCCGGCTGCTCGTGTGGCGGGCCTCGTGGATGGCGATCAACGGCAAGCCGTTCACCGCCGCCGAGGGCTCGCAGTCGAAGCTGTTCGCGAGCGAGACGGCGAAGAAGGTGACGGCGCAGGCGCTGCAGATCCTCGGCGGCAACGGCTACACGCGGGAGTACCCGGTGGAGCGGATGCACCGGGACGCGGCCATCTACACGATCTTCGAGGGGACCAGCGAGATCCAGCGCCTGGTGATCGCCCGCACCGTCTCGGGGATGTCCATCCGGTAGCACCGCGGCCCCGCCCCGGAGGCGGGCGGAGCCCCGGGGACGACGGTCACCAGGTGACCGGGAGGGCCTCCGGGCCCCGGAACAGGGCGCCGCGCCGCCAGCACACCTCGGCGGGCGGCACCGCCGGCCGCAGGCCCGGCACCCGGCCGAGGAGCACGTCCACGACCAGTTCGGCCTCCAGCCTGGCCAGGCCGGCCCCCACACAGGAGTGGGCGCCGTGCCCGAAGGCGAGATGGGGGTTCGGGACACGGTCGAAGTCGATGCGCTCGGGGTCGGGGAAGACGTCCGGGTCGCGGTTGGCGGCCAGGTACGACACGTACACCGGGTCGCCGGCCCGGATGCGGACACCGTGGAGGACCACGTCCTCCCGGGCGATCCGGGCCAGGCCGACGGCGCTGCGGTGCGGGATGTACCGCAGCAGTTCGTCGACGGCGCGCGGCCGCAGCCCGGGATCCTCACGCAGCCGGGCGACGAGGTCGGGGCGGCTCAGCAGGACGAAGCACATCCGGCCCGTGTTGTGGGTGAGGGCCTCACCGCCTACCTGCAGCGAGGCGGCCAGGGCCGGCGCCTCCTCCGCGGCGATGTCGCCCCGGCCCACGGCCGCGCCGAGCAGGGAGACGACGTCCTCCCCGCCGGAGTCCCGGTGCCCGGCGACGGCCTGCGCGAAGTACGCCGTCATCTCCCGCTCGGCCCGTTCGCCCGCCTCGGCGTCCTCCGCCGAGGACAGGATCCGCCGGGTCCGCACCCGCATGTCCTCGCGGTCCGCCTCGGGGACGCCCATCAGGTCGCAGATCACGGTGACCGCGAACGGCTCCAGCACCCGCGCGACGAGGTCCGCGGGCGGGCCGCCGCGCAGCACCGCGTCCACCGTCGCCTCCAGCTTCCGCCGCGCCGTCGCCCGCAGCCGTGCGATGCCGGGGACGTCGAAGGCGGGGGCGAGCGCGCGGCGCAGCCGGGCGTGGTCCGGCGTGTCGGCCAGGGGCATCGCACCGGGCCGCGGCGCGAAGTGCGCCGCCCACCGGGTGACCTGACGGCCTGCCACCTCCGCCCGGCTGAACCGGGGGTCCTCCGTCACCAGCCGTACGTCGTCGTGGCGGGTCAGCAGCCACGCCCACCCCTCCCCGTTGGGCAGCTGGATCCGGTTGATCGGCCCCTGCCGCATCAGCTCGGCCAGCACCGGGTCGAAGTCGACCCCGGCCAGCCTCAGGGCGGGCCAGTGCCGTACCGGCGGTGCGCCCAGGGTCTCTTCGCTCGTCGTCATGTGTCGCCACGCATGGGGAAACGCCTGCTTTCGCTGTCCGGAAGGGCCTTTCGGGCCCGGGGCACGCGCAGATGCGCTCGGGTACCCACGATCTCCCGCCGGCCCGGCGATCTCGCGCCGGACTACTCCGGACCGGCGAAGCCGGACGGACCACCGTCCACTACTGCGCACCGGGCGGCCGTGCCATGGTCGAGGGGGCACCACGCCACCGACGGAACCGACGGGAGTACGCCATGACGCGCACGGCGGGGAACCTGCTGGACACCCTCACCGCGAAACTGGCCCCCGACCCCGGCGACAACCCCCTGCTGCCGCTCGTCGCCTCCGGCACGGCCGACCGCGCCACCCTCGCCGTGCTGGCCCTGGAACAGACCCTGGTGATCGCCTCCGACCAGCGTTCCTTCGCCCGTCTGGCCGAGCGCGCGGCGACCGGGGCACCCGCCGGTGCCGCCTTCTTCCGGCTGCTCTCCGACGGCGAGGACGTCGCGGCCGGCCATCTCACGGCGTTCGCGCGGGCCTGCGGCTTGGACGAGGAACGGGCCGCCGCCCATGAACCGCTGCCGGGCTGCCAGGCCTACCCGTCGTACGTCGCCCGGCTCGCCCTGGAGGCCGCGCCGGCCGACGCGGTCCTCGCCCTGACCGCCAATTTCGCCTCCTGGGGCGGCTACTGCGCCACGATCGCGCGAGCCCTGCGCCACCACTACGACCTCACCGACGAGGCGTGCGCGTTCTTCGACTTCTTCGCCGAGCCGTCCCCGGACCTGGAGCGGACCGCACGGGCGGCCGTGGAGGAGGGCTGGGAGGCGGGCCGGATCGACGAGAGGCTCGCCCACCGCCACGGCCGGCTGCTGCAGAGCTACGAATCCCTGTTCTGGAGCACCCTCGCCCGCCTGTGAGCAGGCGCGGGCGGGCGGCCGGCTCAGCCGGACACGGCACCACTGCTGTGCGCGATGCACGCCACGTCGATACGGTCGGCCAGCTTCGCCAGCTCGATCGTCAGCGCGGCCACCGTGTCCTCGTCCAGGTCGGCCGCGCCGGCCTCCACCAGGTGCAGCCACCGTCCGCCCACCGTGCGCAGCAGCTTGCTGACATCGGCGGCGGCCACCTGGAGGGTCCCGCGGTCGTCGACGATCAGAGGCAGAGTCACTTCGCGGTTCACAACGGGGATGGTAACCGCGGAACGCTCACGCCCCGTGCCACACGGTGGTGATGTTGCAGAACTCCCGGATTCCGTGTCCGGACAGCTCACGTCCGTAGCCCGACCGCTTGACCCCGCCGAACGGGAACGCCGGATGTGAGGCGGTCATTCCGTTGACGAAGACGCCTCCCGCGTCGAGGTCCCGGACGAAGCGGTCGACCTCGGCCGCGTCCTGGGTCCACACGTTCGAGCTGAGCCCGAAGGGGGTGTCGTTGGCGATCGCGATCGCTTCGTCGAGGTCGGCTACCCGGTACAGGGTGGCGACAGGACCGAAGGTCTCCTCGCGGTGGACACGCATCTCGGGCGTGATGTCGGCGAGGACGGTCGGCGGGTAGTACCAGCCGGGCCCGTCCGGGCGCTCCGCGCCGCACAGCACCGTGGCGCCGCTCTCCACGGCCTCGTCGACCAGCGCCTCCAGGTCCTCACGGCCCCGCTCGCTGGAGAGCGGCCCGACGTCGGTGTCCTCGTCCAGCGGGTCGCCCACCTTCAGCGCCCTCATGCCCGCGACGAAACGCTCGGCGAAGGCGTCGTACACGTCGGCGTGCACGATGAACCGCTTGGCGGCGATGCAGGACTGACCGGTGTTCTGCGCGCGCGCCGTCACCGCGGTGCTCGCCGCGCGGCCGACGTCCGCGGACGGCATCACGATGTACGGGTCGCTGCCGCCCAGCTCCAGCACCGTCTTCTTGATCTCGTCGCCGCAGACGGAGGCCACGGACCGGCCCGCGGGCTCGCTGCCGGTGAGGGTGGCGGCACGGACCCGCGGGTCGCGCAGGACGGCCTCGACCGCCCCGGACCCGATGAGCAGGGTCTGGAAGCAGCCCTCGGGGAAGCCCGCCCGGCGGAAGAGGTCCTCCAGGTAGAGCGCGGTCTGCGGGACGTTCGAGGCGTGCTTGAGCAGACCCACGTTGCCGGCCATCAGGGCGGGCGCGGCGAAGCGGATCACCTGCCACAGCGGGAAGTTCCACGGCATCACCGCGAGGACCGGACCGAGCGGGCGGTAGCGGACCAGGACGCGGTCGGCGCCGGAGTCCTTCACGTCCGCGGCGGAGGGCTCCACGTCGGTGAGCAGCACCTCCGCGTGCTCGGCGTACCAGCGCATCGCCTTCGCGCACTTGACGGCCTCGGCACGGGCCTGCCTGACCGGCTTGCCCATCTCCGTCGTCATGACGCGGGCGACGTCCGCCGTGTCCTCGTCCAGGAGGTCGGCGGCCCGGCGCAGCAGCCGGGCGCGCTGCGCGAACGACGTCGTCCGGTACGTGCGGAACGTGCGGTCGGCCGTCGCGAGCCGACGCTCGATCTCCTCCTCGCCCAGGGCCTCGTACGTCCTGAGCGTCTCGCCGTTCGCCGGATTCACCGTCGCGATGGGCATGCCTGACCTCCTGCGTGGGCTGTCCCTCGACCTTCCCGCGCGGCGGTGAACACCGCAACGCGGGCTCAGTCCGAGTGCTCAGGCAGCCGGTCGAGAAACTCCCTCTGCGCCGTCACGAGCACCGCGCGGGCCCGCTCCAGGTCGCACCACTCCACGCGGTCCAGTTCGGGGAACTCCTCGATCCGCCCCGACCGGGGCGGCCACTCCATCCGGAAGGTCCCCGGCACCACGGCCGACGTGTCGAGGTCGGCCTCGATCGCCCACACCGTGACGATCTTGCCGTTGGTCTGCCGCACCTCGCCCAGGGGGACCGCCTCCCCGTCCGGCGGCTCCAGCCCCAGCTCCTCCCGGAACTCGCGGCGTGCCGCCTCCCACGCGGGCTCGTCGGGCTCGTACTCGCCCTTCGGCACCGTCCACGCGCCCGCGTCCTTCCGCTCGAAGTACGGGCCGCCCATGTGCCCCAGCAGCACCTCCACGCCGTGCTCGGTGCGGCGGTACAGCAGCAGGCCGGCACTGCGCTTGGACGTCGTCACCGGGTGACCTCCGGGTGTGCGGCGAGCAGGGTCTCGACCGTATCGGCCTCGGCGGGGGTCTTGTCCGGCCGATAGCGGATGACGCGCGCGAAACGGAGGGTGACACCCGCCGGGTAGCGGGTGGAGCGCTGGAGGCCGTCGTAGGCGATCTCGACGACCAGTTCGGGGCGGACGGTCACACCCCAGCCCCTCTCCTCGACGGCCAACTCCCGCAGCCGCTCGGTCTGCCAGGCCAGCAGCGCGTCGGTCATGCCCTTGAAGGTCTTGCCGAGCATCGCGAAGCCGCCGTCGGCGGTGCGCGCGCCGAGGTGCAGGTTGGAGAGCTTGCCGGTGCGCCGTCCGTGGCCCCACTCGGCGGCCAGCACCACCAGGTCGAGGGTGTGCACGGGCTTCACCTTCAGCCAGGAGGCACCGCGCCGCCCCGCGCTGTACGCGGCGTCCAGGGACTTCAGCACGACCCCCTCGTGGCCCCGGGCGAGCGTGTCGGTGAGGAAGCGTTCCGCCTCGGCGAGGTCGTCGGAGCTGTGCACGAGAGTGCGCCGGACCCGCATCGGCTCCGGGACCAGCCGGGCCAGCTCGCTGTGGCGTTCGGTGAACGGCAGGTCGAGAAGGTCCCGGCCGTCCATGGAGAGCGCGTCGAAGAAGACGGGCGCGACGGGCATCTGCTCGGCCGCCGTCGCCACGTCCAGCCGTGAGCCGACCCGCCCGGCGGTCTCCTGGAAGGACCGCGGCCGTCCCGTCGCGTCGAACGCGATCACCTCTCCGTCGAGGATGAACCGCTCGCCCCGCAACTCCAGCACCGCCGCCGTCAGTTCGGGGAGACGGTGGGTGATGTCGTCGAGGGTCCGGGTGTAGAGGCGCACGTCGGAGCCGTCGCGGTGGACCTGGACGCGGATGCCGTCCAGCTTCTCCTCGACCGCGCAGGTGCCCAGCTTCTGCACGGCCTCCCCGACCGAGGAGGCGCTGTGCGCGAGCATCGGCAGGACGGGCCGCCCCACGGTGAGCCGGAACCGCTCCAGGGCCGGCGGGCCGTCCGCGAGCAGCGCCCGCGCCACCGTCTGGAGCGAGCCGGCGAGCATCACCGCCCGGCGTACGCCGGCGGGGGGCGCGCCGGTCGCCGAGGCCAGCCCCTCGACGGCCACCGCGTCGAGCGCGCCCTGCCGGACCTCGCCCGTGAGCAGCCCGAACAGATACCGCTGCTCGACGTCGGTGGCCTGGGCGAGCAACTCGCCCACGAGCCGTCTGCGTCCGGCCTGCGAGCCGGTGCCCGTGACACCGCCGATCTTCGTCAGGCGGGCGTCGACGTCGCGTACCGTCAGGGTGGGCTCGGCAGCGGGCGTGACGTCCTGGTCGAGCACCTTCCAGCCGATGCCGAGACGGCCCTGGGGGAGCCGGCCCGCGAGGTACGGGATGACGATCGGCACGTCCTCGGCGTCCGCCTCCCGGAACAGCTCGGCGAGCAGAGCGGTCTTGCGGGAGCGGGCCGAGGTGGCGGCTACCTGCTGGGACAGGTGGGCTAGCTGGGCGAACAGCATGCAGCCATGGTCCTACGGAGTTCGGCCGGGCGCCTATCGGGTGGGGGCGCTGGGGGTGCGCCGGCGGGTGCGGGTGGCGGGGGCTGGTCACGCGGTTCCCCGTGCCCCTTCGACGGCCCTTCGGGCCGATCGTCCGCGCGGTCCCGCGCCCCCGCTTCCCCCCGCTTCAGGCCGGGCACTGCCTGTCCAGGTCCGTCATCAGGAGGTCTCCGTTGATGGTGGCTCCCGCGCGGTAGCCGGAGGAGGCCGCGTTGACGACCTGTTCGGAGAAGCCCATGGCGTTGCCCGCCGCCCAGACGCCGGGGACCGAGGTCCGGCCGGTCGCGTCGACCACGGGGTACGCGCCGAAGGGGGTCTCGTGGAGGTCGGCGCCCAGGTGTTCGAGGAGGCCGGTCCGGGGGAGCGGACGGGGGGCGACGAAGAGGGCCTGGCGGGGGTGGGTGGTGCCGTCGGCGAGGCGGACGCCGGTGAGGCGGTCGTCCTCGGTCAGCAGGGCCGCCACCTCGCCGGGGACTACTCGGACGCCGGCCGCGGCGAGCCGGCGGAGGTCGTCGTCGGCGAGGTCGCTCTCGAGGACGGTGTGCAGGAACAGGGTGACGTCCTTGGACCACTGGGAGACCATCAGGGCCTGGTGCACGCTCAGGGGGGTGGTGGCGAGCACGCCGAACGCCTGGTCCCGCACCTCCCAGCCGTGGCAGTAGGGGCAGTGCAGAACATCCCGCCCGAAGCGCTCGGCGATCCCGGGGACCGCCGGCAGCTCGTCCTGGAGGCCGGTGGCGACGACGAGGCGCCGGGCGTGGCACGTCCGGCCGTCGTCCAGGGTCACCGTGAAGCCCGCGTCGTCCGCGTCCTCGTCGCGGGTGACGTCGACCGCCCGGCCCCGGACGAGATCGACGCCGTACCGGGCGATCTCCTCGCGGCCCACGGCCAGGAACTCCCCCGGCGGCATGCCGTCCCGCGACAGATAGCCCTGCATGTGGGCGGCGGGCGCGTTGCGTGGCTCCCCGGCGTCGACGACCAGGGTACGCCGCCGGGCCCGGCCGAGGACCAGGGCCGCGGACAGTCCTGCCGCGCCGCCGCCGATCACGATCACTTCGTACTGCTGGGTCATGGTGACCACCTCCACGGAGAAGGTCGCCCGGCAGATGCCGTATTGACAAATGTCTTTGCCGAAACTGCAATAGCGGTATGAGGGAGAACAGTGAGGCGGTGAGCGGGACGGACGAGGTGCTCGCCGGGGTCGGGCCGAGGCTGCGGGCCCTGCGCAAGGAGCGCGAGGTGACGCTCGCGGCCCTGTCGGAGGCGACCGGGATCTCCGTGAGCACCCTCTCCCGGCTGGAGTCGGGGCTGCGCAGGCCCAGCCTGGAGCTGCTGCTGCCGATCGCGCGGGCCCACCAGGTCCCGCTGGACGAACTGGTCGGGGAGCCGCCCGTCGGTGATCCCCGGATCCGGTCCAGGCCGATCGTGCGGCACGGGCGGACGTACTGGCCGCTCACCCGCCAGCCGGGCGGCCTGCAGGCCTTCAAGGTGCGCGTCGAGCCGGAGGGGCAGCAGGTCCCCGATCCGCGCACCCACGAGGGGTACGAATGGCTGTACGTGCTCTCGGGGAGGCTGCGGGTCGTGCTCGGGGAGCACGACGTGGTGATGACCGCCGGGGAGGCCGCCGAGTTCGACACCCGGGTGCCGCACTGGTTCGGGGCGGCGGGCGAGGCACCGGCGGAGTTCCTCAGTCTCTTCGGGCCGCAGGGGGAGCGGATGCACGTCCGGGCCAAGCCCGCCCGCCCGTGACACACGCTCCTGCCCGCCGAGTGTTCCCCGGACGGCAAGCGACCGCTTAGTATGCGGATGTCGGTCGACCCCGGTCCGACGAAGCTGTCACGTGGAGGAACCGCATGCAGGCATGGCACGTGCACGAGAACGGCGAGCCGAGCGAGGTGATGCGGCTCCAGGACGTGGAGCCGCCCACGCCCGGCGACGGCCAGGTCCTGCTGAAAGTGCGCGCCGCGAACATCAACTTCCCGGACGTCCTGATGGCCCGGGGCCTCTACCAGGTCCGCCCGCCGCTGCCGTTCACGCCCGGCGTGGAGATCTGCGGCGAGACCGAGGACGGCCGCCGGGTCATCGCCACCCCGGCACTGCCGTACGGCGGTTTCGCCGAGTACGCCGTGGCGGACGCCGCGGCCCTGCTGCCGGCGCCCGGGGCGCTGGACGACGCGGAGGCCGCCGCCCTGCACATCGGCTACCAGACGGGCTGGTTCGGCCTGCACCGCCGGGCCTGCCTCGAAGCGGGGGAGACACTGCTCGTCCACGCTGCCGCGGGAGGGGTCGGCAGCGCGGCCGTGCAGCTCGGGAAGGCGGCCGGCGCCAGGGTCATCGGGGTCGTCGGTGGCGCCGACAAGGCCGCCGTCGCCCGGGAGCTGGGCTGCGACGTGGTGGTGGACCGGCGGAGCGAGGACGTCGTCTCCGCCGTCAAGGACGCCACCGGGGGCCGGGGCGCCGACGTGATCTACGACCCCGTGGGCGGCGAGGCCTACACGCAGTCGACCAAGGTCGTCGCCTTCGAAGGACGGATCGTGGTCGTCGGGTTCGCCAGTGGGAGCATCCCGAGCCCCGGCCTCAACCACGCCCTCGTCAAGAACTACTCGATCCTCGGCCTGCACTGGGGCCTGTACAACACCAGGAACCCGAAGCTGGTCCAGCACTGCCACGAACAGCTCACCGAACTCGCCGCGCGGGGCGTCGTCAGGCCCCTGGTGAGCGAACGGGTGCCGCTCGACGGGGCCGCGGCCGCCGTCCAGCGCGTCGCGGACGGGGTCACCACCGGCCGGGTCGTCGTGGTGCCCGCACCGGAGAACGGAGCCGCCGCATGACCGACGCAGCCGAACTGAGGCGCCGCACCGCCGCGTTGCTGGCCGCGCACCCGCCCGCCGGCACCGAGCGGCTGGACTTCCTGCGGGCCCGCTTCGACGCCGGGCTCGCCTGGGTGCACTACCCCGAGGGCCTCGGCGGTCTCGGCGCCCCCCGCTCCCTCCAGGCCGTCGTGGACGCGGAGCTGGAGGCGGCCGGCGCCCCCGACAACGACCCGCGGCGCATCGGCATCGGCCTCGGCATGGCCGCCCCGACGATCCTCGCCTACGGCACCGAGGAGCAGAAGCGGCGCTATCTGCGGCCCCTGTGGACCGGGGAGGAGGTCTGGTGCCAGCTGTTCAGCGAGCCCGGAGCCGGATCCGACCTCGCCGCGCTCGGCACCCGCGCCGTCCGTACCGGCGAGGGCGACTGGGTCGTCAACGGGCAGAAGGTCTGGACGTCCAGCGCCCACGTCGCCCGCTGGGCCATCCTCATCGCCCGCACCGACCCGGACGTGCCCAAGCACCAGGGCATCACCTACTTCCTCTGCGACATGACCGACCCCGGCATCGAGGTCCGGCCGCTGCGGCAGATCACCGGCGAGGCCGAGTTCAACGAGGTCTTCCTCACCGACGTCCGCATCCCCGACTCCCGCCGCCTCGGCGACGTCGGCGACGGCTGGAAGGTCGCCCAGACCACCCTCAACAACGAACGCGTCGCCATCGGCGGTATGCGGCTGCCCCGCGAGGGCGGCATGATCGGCCCCGTCTCCAGGACCTGGCGCGAACGGCCCGAACTGCGCACCCACGACCTCCACCAGCGGCTGCTCACGCTGTGGGTCGAGGCCGAGGCCGCCCGCCTCACCGCGGAGCGGCTGCGCCAGCAGCTCGTCGCCGGACAGCCCGGTCCCGAGGGCGCCGGCATGAAGCTCGCCTTCGCCCGCCTCAACCAGGAGATCAGCGGCCTGGAGGTCGAACTCCGCGGCGAGGAGGGCCTGCTGTACGACGACTGGACCATGCGCCGCCCCGAACTGGTCGACTTCGTCGGCCGCGACGCCGGCTACCGCTACCTCCGCTCCAAGGGCAACAGCATCGAGGGCGGGACCACCGAGGTCCTGCTGAACATCGTCGCCGAACGCGTCCTCGGCCTGCCCCCCGAAGCGCGCACCGACAAGGACGTCGCCTGGAAGGACCTGGCCCGATGAGCACCCAGCCCGACCTGCTGTACACGGAGGAGGAAGAGGCGCTCCGCGCGGCCGTCCGCGACCTGCTCGCCGACCACTGCGACGCGGCCGGTGTGATCGCGCGCGTGGAGTCCGACGCCCCGCACGACCTCGCCGCCTGGAAGGCACTGGCCGAGGGCATGGGGCTCGCCGGACTCCTCGTGCCCGAGGACCGGGGCGGCCAGGGCGCCACCCACCGCGAGGCCGCCGTCGTCCTGGAGGAGCTGGGGCGCGCCGTCGCCCCCCTGCCATACCTCACGAGCGCCGTCGTCGCCACCGAGGCCCTGCTGGCCTGCGCCGCCGACGACCTGCTCGCCGAACTGGCCTCCGGCCGCAGGATCGGCGCCCTCGCGGTCGCGCTGAACGTCCCCGCCGGCGGCGCCTACAAGGTCGTACGGTTCGAGGACGGCGCCCTGCACGGCGAGCTGACCGGCATCGCGGACGCGGCCGTCGCCGACGTCCTCCTCCTCCCCGCCGACGACGGCGGCCTGTACGCGGTCGACGCCTCCGCCGCGACCGTCACCCCGCGGCCGTCCCTGGACCTGACCCGGCCGCTGGCTACGGTCACGCTCGACGGGGCGCCCGGCCGCCTCCTCGGCGACGCGGAACCCGCCGTGCGCCGGGCCCTGCGCGCCGGGGCGGGCCTGCTCGCCTCCGAGCAACTCGGGCTCGCCGACTGGACGCTGACCGAGACGGTCCGCTACCTCAAGGAACGCAAGCAGTTCAACCGGCCCGTCGGCGGCTTCCAGGCACTCAAGCACCGGCTGGCGCAGCTGTGGCTGGAGGTCGTCAACCTGCGGGCGGCCGCCCGCAACGCGGCCGACGCGCTCGCCACCTGCAGCGACGACATCGACGTGGCGGTGGCCGTCGCCCAGGCGTTCGCCGCGCCCGTGGCCGTCCACGCGGCCGAGGAGGCACTGCAACTGCACGGCGGCATCGGCATGACCTGGGAGCACCCGGTCCACCTGTACCTCAAGCGGGCCAAGGCCGACGCGATCGCGTACGGCACCGCGGGCGCCCACCGGGAGGCACTGGCCGAACTGGTCGACCTGCGCGCCCCCTGAGCCGCCGTCGGACAGCACCGCGCAAGCGCGCGAGAAGGCCCGCCCCACCAGGGGCGGGCCTTCTCGCGCACCGCGCGCGGGCGGGGTGAACGCACGGCGTACCTCCAGCCAACTCCTGCCCCGTACCTGCTCGTTGCGGGAACGCTGCCCCCATACTCACTGGGTCCCGTACGCGACTCAGGGGAGGCAGCGCATGGCCCTCACCACCCGCCGCAGAGCCCTCACCACCCTCGGTGCCGCACTCGCCGGCCCGCTCGCCCTGCCCGCCGCCGACGCCCTGGCCACGGAGCGGCACGGCCACCGCCCCCGGCCACTGTGGCGGGCCCACGCGCACAACGACTACGAGCACCCACGCCCCCTCCTCGACGCCCTCGACCACCGCTTCGGCAGTGTCGAGGCCGACCTCTTCCTCGTCGGCGGCCACCTCCTCGTCGCCCACGACCCCGAGGACCTCGACCCGGCCCGCACCCTCGAATCCCTCTACCTGGAGCCGCTCGCCGCCCGCGTCCGCGCCCACCACGGCTCCGTGTACCGGGGACACCGCAGGCCGCTGCAGCTCCTCATCGACATCAAGACCGAGGGCGCCGCGACCTATCGGGAACTGGACCGCCGTCTGCGGCGCCACCGCCACCTGTTCACGACGTACGCGCACGGCCGGGTCCGCCCCGGACCGGTGACGGCCGTGATCTCCGGGGACCGCGCCGCCCGCGTCCCCATGGAGGCGCAGACCGAGCGCCACGCCTTCTACGACGGGCGGCTCGCCGACCTGGTGCCGCGGCAGGCAACGTTGCCTGATGCGGCACTAGTGAGCACGACAGCCGCGCCCGCCTCCCTCATCCCGCTGGTCTCCGACAACTGGTCGCTGAACTTCACCTGGCGGGGCGCCGGTCCGTTCCCCGAGGCCGAGCGGGCCAGGCTGCGGGCCGTCGTCTCGACGGCGCACGGACGCGGGCAGCGGGTGCGGTTCTGGGCGACGCCCGACCTGCCGGGCCCCGAACGGGACGCCGTCTGGGGCGAACTCCTCGCCGCCGGCGTGGACCACCTCCACACCGACGACCTCGCGGGCCTCGAAGCCTTCCTCGACACCCACCGGGCGCGCTGACCGCTCCACCGACACCACACGTTCGGCGGACACGTCAGCCGCACGGACCAACCCTCCGCTACGCCACACTTGCGGCCGAATGCTGCGAAGCGGACGTGGCGGAGGAGGTTCGACGATGGCCATTTCCATCTCTGTGGTGCTGCTGCTCGTGATCCTGGCGGCGGTCTTCATGCGCAACGGCGCGCTGAAACTCTCGCACGCCGTCGTCTGTGTGCTGCTCGGGTTCACCATGGCGAGCACGAGCCTGGCGCCGACCATCCACAACGGCATCACCGCGACGGCGGACATCGTCAGCAGCCTCGATCCCTGAGCCGGGGCGCGTGTCCGCACGCCGGCCGTCAGGGGGTGGTGAACACCCCGATCCCGTTCGGCACGGCCCGTTCCTCGCCGGCGCTGGGGTGGTTCCGTACGGTCACGGCGCTCTCGCCGGCGGCACGGGCGACCAGCGTGGAGGAGCCACCGCCGTCCAGGCTGAACACGTCGTCGGCACCCAGCCCCCGCATCACCTCCGCGACCTCGGCGACGGTCAGGCCGGACCGGTGGGCGGGGGCGCCGTCCAGGGCGAGCAGCAGCAGCCGGTGGCCGTCCTCGGCGACACCGGCGGCCGTGCGTACGGCCGAGACCGTGTCGTCGATCCCCGGCAGCGGCCGGCCCGCCCGCAGCAGCGGGTGGCCGCCGAGCGCGAAGGTGTAGGCGGTGCCGCTCGTCGCCGCCACCAGCCGGTGCCGCACCTGGACGGGGTCGCCGGGGGAGAGCGTGCGCAGCCACCGGGCGCCCGCCTCGCGGCCGACGAGGACCGTGGCGCCGGCCGCGACGGCCCCACTGCCGGGTGCGGGCGCGACGGAGACCACCCGGCCGTCGGCGACCAGCACCTCGTGGACGTCGGTGCTGCACGGTGCCGCCCGGTCGGTGTCGGTGCCGCACACGGCCCGCATCCGGGAGACGGTGCCCCAGTCTGAGGTGAACGCGCCGACGGAACCGACGGGCAGGGCGTACTGGTTGAGGCCGCCGAGCGGGCGGACGCCCCCGGCGGTGGTGACGGAGCCGTCGAGGGCGATGCGGTCGAGGCGGGCCACGCCGTCGGCCGTGACGCCGAGCACGTCCTTGGTGCTGGTACCGGGTGGCGGGGCCGGGCCGAAGCGCTGGCCGTCGGGCACGGCCGCCTTGAGAGCCTGCCCGCGGGCGATCGCCGGGCCCACGGACGCGCCCGTCGCCGCGACACCGGGGTGCTGGACCTCGGTGATGTGGAAGAAGTCGCCGTTCACCCCGGCCACGGCGCCCGCGGCGGTGGCCATCCGGGACACGGTCTGCCGGGCGGCCACCGCGCCCGGGTATAGCAGGCCGACGCCCACCCGGCGGTCGCGCAGGTCGACACTCAGCACATGCGCGTGCGCCACACCCTGCGCGCCCGTCACGTCGAACTCGGTGTACGCGACGCCCGGCGCGAGCTCCGCGGACCGCGGCGCGCCGGTGGCCGGCGCCGCCCCCACGAGGGCCGCGCCGGTGAGCACGCTCCACGCCGCGAGAGCCGTCAGTACCGTTCTGAGCCGTCCGCCACGACGTGTCACGGTGCCCCCTGATGTCTCGTCAACCGTCCCAGGACCCAGGGGAAGTGCACCAGACGACTACCGGCCGGGCGGCCCCTCAGGGCCGACGACGCGGGAACGGATCAGGAATCGCACTCCTTCGGGCGCCTCCAGGGAGAAGCCACTGCCGCGGCCGGGGACGACGTCGACGATGAGCCGGGTGTGACTCCACACCTCGTACTGGCCGCGGGACATCCAGAAGCCCACCGCCTCGTCGACCCCGTCGACCCGCAGTTCCGCGAGGAGGACGTCCGAGTCGCCCGTGCGGAACTCGCCGTCGGGGTAGCACATGGGGGCGCTGCCGTCGCAGCAGCCGCCCGACTGGTGGAACATCAGCGGGCCGTGGGCCGCCCGCAGCCGCCGCACCAGGGCGGCGGCCGCGGGGGTCAGCTCTACACGCGGGACCACATCCATGACCGCAGTCAACGCCTCGTCAGGTTGCGAGGACGTTGCGTGCCGGGACGCCGGAGAGACCGGTCGCGGTCAGACCGGCACCGCGTCCGCTCCCGAAGTCCGCGGACGGGGAGGCCCCTGGGGGGCGGTGCCTCCGCGAGGGCCGGGGCTCCTCGGCCGGGGCTCCTCGGCCGAGGGGACGTCAGGCGCCGGGCGTCCAGCCGGCCAGCCAGTCCGCGACCTCCTGGTCGGCTGCCTGCGCGTCGGTCAGATGCGGGCGGTCTCCGCTCGGGCCGCCCGCGCCGGGGCCCTGGTTCCGGTACTCGGCGAAGCGGTCGTCCTTCCACGAGAAGCCGCTCATGTCGGTCCACGGCGTGGTCTTCACGGCGGCGCTGAGGGTGGTGTTGCGGACCGTCGTCTGCGGGTCGAGGGAGGCGTCGCCGCCCGCGTGCCAGGGGCGCCCGAGGTAGAAGCTCCGGTCGGCGACGTCGCCGTTGACGGTGGAGTTGGCGATCAGGATGCCCTTGCGGCCCGCGGCCGTGCTCGGGGCGGTGACGTAACCGGCGGAGGTGCCGTTCCAGCGCTTCTTGAGGGTGATGACCGACCGGTCGATGACGGCCGTGGCCCGGCCGAAGATGAAGTCGACGTTGCCGATGACGTAGGAGTTCGTGACGTGGACGCGGCCCAGCCGGTCCTTCGACGCCGTGTCGAGCAGCAGGGTGTCCTGGTCGCCCGTGACGATCACGCCGTCGAGGACGACCTTGTCGGCGGCGGTGCGCAGGGCGACCGCCTGGTGGCCGCTGAGGGACTGGTTGGCGGCCTCGTCGAAGTCGTTGGAGATCGTCAGGTTGCGGGCCTGGAAGTCGTCGGCCTCGACGGCGACGGTGGCGCTGCCGCCGGTGCCGTAGGTGCCGCCGCCCGGCTTGGGCGTGCCGGCGGCGTTGTTGTAGACGATCACGGTGTCCTTGCGGCTGCCGCCGGAGCCCTGGATGGTGACGTGCGGCTTGTTGGACGGGACCTTCACGAGTTCCCGGTAGGTGCCCGGCCCGACGGAGATGATCACCCGTGCGGGGTTGTTCGCGGGCACCGCGTCGACGGCCTTCTGCACGCTGGTGAACTGGCCGCTGCCGTCCTTGGCCACGGTGAGCGTGGTGGCCGCGGCCGCCTTCGTCGCGGTCGTCGTCCCGATCGAACTCCTCGGTCCGGCACCGGTCTTGAGCAGAGCGGGCACATCGGCCGCCTTGTCGGGGGTGTACGGGTAGTACGCCCGGGGGTCGAAGGCGGTGCCGCCGCTCTCGTTGCGGCCGGAGGTACCGGAGAAGACGTTGCCGCGCTGGACCAGGGACGCCGTCGCGTCCTTCGTCACCGGGTTGCGCATGCCCTGGAAGTAGCTGTTCTCCAGGAGCATCCTGGTGTTGCCGCGCGCGTAGTTGCCGTACGACGACGCGATGTCCGTGCCGGCCACGTCCTCCAGGAAGTTGTTGTACAGGTGCGCGTGGGCCACGTTGTCGGTGGACGGGTTGCGTTGCTCGGTCTCCCGGAACCAGTTGTGGTGGATCGTCAGGTCGGCGGTGGTGTTCGTGGTCCAGCCGATGCCGAACGTCTTGTTGTTCTGGCTCAGCTTGTTCCAGGACACCGTGACGTAGGTGGTGTCCTTGCGGCTGTCGATCAGGCCGTCCGCCATGTTCCGTAGGTCGTTGTGGTCGATCCAGACGTGGTGGGCGCCGTCCATCTGGATCGCGTCGAAGTCGTGGTCCTTGTCGTTCCAGACGCCCTGGTAGGAGTCCCGGATCGTCAGGTTGCGGATGATGACGTTGTGCACGCCGGGGCCCAGGAAGAAGCCGCCTCCGACGATGTGCCCGGACGTCCCCGCGCCCACGATCGTCTTGTCCGAGGCGACCTTGATCTCCTTGCCCACCGGGTTCATGGCGATCGTCCCGGCGACCACGATGACGTACGGCTCGGCGGCCGTCGCGTACCTCTCCAGGTCCGCTAGGGTCCGCACGGTGACCGTTCTGCCGTCACGGCCGCCGTAGGTGCCCTTCTGACCGAGGGCGTCCACCGAGGCGAAACCGTCGGCGGTCTCCGTGGCCCAGGCGGGGTCGGCCGCGGCGGCGAGCGGCCGGGCGTCCTCGGCGGACGCGCCGAAGGCGGAGCCGTACGTCATGGTGCCGGCGGCGGTCAGGGCCAGGGGAAGCCCGACCAGGAACGCCGTCCTCCTCCTGCGGTGCCGGGCCTTGCTGCGGATCTCCGTCACGAGTCGCTTCCGTTCCGTGTGGGGGATGGTCGGTCAGCCGAGCAGTCGCCGCCGGGCGGGAAGAGGTTGCCGCCCCTCCGGGCGGATTCCGGCCAACCGGGAAAGGCCCCGACGGATCAGGGCAGTTGGCCGGATCCGATCGGTGCCGGAGGTGCGGGGATCCCCGAGGGTGACACGTGTGTGCCGGTCGCCTCCGACCAGTCACAGCAGTACATCGATTTCGTTGGTCACTTGACTACCGGGCGTCACACGCGATTGGCTCCGCCCAGCGAAAGTCAGCCAGTCGCCGCACGTCAGCGCGGTGCACGTGGCGTCTTCGCCTCTCCCGACGTCCCGCCCTGGCCGCACAGCGAGGTGCCGCACCCCCATGACCCCAGCCCCCGCCGCCCGCCGTTCCTCCCTGCTGTCGCGCGCCGCGGCCCTCGCCGCCGCCGTCTGCCTCACCGTCACCGGATGCTCCGTCCTCACGGGATCCGACTCCGGCGCGGGCGACGGAACGTCGGGCGGAAGCGGGATGAGAATCGCCCTCATCGCCCACGGGGCGGAGGGGGACGCCTTCTGGGACCGGGTGCGCAAGGGAGCGGAGGCCGCGGCGGCCAAGGACAGCGTCGACCTGACCTTCGTCAGCGACCCCGACGCCGCGGCCCAGGCGAAACTGGTGCGGGACGCGACCGCCGACAAGGTCGACGGCATCGCGGTGACCCTCGCCAAGCCCCGGGCCATGCGCGCCGCGGTCGCCGAGGCCCGCGCGGCCGGCATACCCGTCGTCGCCCTCAACTCCGGTATCGACGCCTGGCGGGCCCAGGGCCTGCTGGGCTTCTACGGCCAGGACGAGTCCGTCGCCGGACGGGCGCTCGGCAGGGAACTGGACGCCCGCGGCGCCCGGCACGCCGTCTGCGTCGTCCACGAACGCGGCAATGTCGCCCTGGAGGCCCGCTGCGCCGGTGTCCGCAAGACGTTCGGCGGACAGACCGAGAACCTCTACGTCGACGGCGCCGACATGGACCAGGTGACCGGCGTGATCGCCGCGAAGCTCCGCCAGGACCCCTCCATCGACCAGGTCGTGACCCTCGGCGCGCAGTACGCGCTCGCCGCCGTCGAGTCCGTCGAGGACGCGGGGGACCGGGCCGAGGTCGCCACCTTCGACCTCAACGCGGACCTGGTCAAGGCCGTCCGGAGCGGTGCCGTGCAGTTCGCCGTGGACCAGCAGCCGTACCTCCAGGGCTACCTCGCGGTCGACGGGCTCTGGCTCCACCGCACCAACGGCAACGTCAGCGGCGGCGGCGTGGAACCGGTGCTCACCGGTCCCGCGTTCGTGACCAGGAAGAACATCGCCGGGATCGAGAAGTTCGCCGCGAACGGCACCCGATGACGCGATGCCGACGACCCGCCTGGCCCCGAGGCGAGCGGCACGCACACCGGGCCCGCGGCCCGCACGCGTCCGCCGCGCACACCGAACGGAACCCTCCGTTCGGGCACAGGTTCACCACGGATCCCAACCATCCGGAACGGTCCGGTAACGGCGGCACCAAGCTTTCGACCACCCCGGACGCGCGCGTTCACTTGTGCGGATAACATCCTGCGCATCCCCTGTGCACCGTACGGACGGGTGACCACCCACCACCCGCGGCCGACGAAGCCCCGCCCCCGCAACCGCCCGCTCCCCGCAACCGCCCAAGGACGACGATGCCCCCAAGGACCGGCGCCCGGCGCCGTCTCGGCTCCATACGTCTCTCGCTGATCCTGCTGGCTCTCATCCCCAGCGTCACGCTCACCGCGAGCTGGGCCATGACGACGACGCAGATGTTCTCCGAGGGGCTGCGGCTGCGGGCGCAGACGGGGCTCAGCAAGTCCACCGGGGCCATGGGCACCGACGCCACCCTGGCCCTCCAGCGGGAGCGCGCCCTCTCCGCCGCCTACATGGCCGCCCCCGGCAGCTCCAGGACGGCCCTGGAGGAACAGCGCGGGAAGACGGACGCCGCGGTCGCCCGGCTCGCCGCGAAGGCGGACGCCATCGAGGACGCCCCCGACCGCATCGGCGAGCGGCTGTACTCGGTGATGGCCGGCTCCGGCAGCCTGGAGTACTACCGCGGCCAGGTGGACAACCCCACCGACATCACCCCCGAGCAGATCCTCGACCAGTACAGCGAGATCATCGACGGCCAGATCCACGCCTTCCAGGAGCTGTCCCAGGTCGACGACGGCGACCTCACCTCCCGGGCCGGCCCGCTCGTCACCCTCGAACAGGCCGCGGAGCTGGTCTCCCAGGAGGACGCCCTCCTCACCCTGAACTGGCCCGCCGGGGAACTCGACGACGCCTCCCGCGAGCGTTTCGCGCAGGTGGTCAACGCCCGGCGCTGGCTCGTCGACAACCAGCTCGTGCCCTCCCTCGAAGGGGAGGTCAAGAGCGAGGTCGAGCGCATCGTCCAGGACAAGGACTGGCAGAACCTCCAGGCGGTCGAGGACCAGGTCCTCGCCGCCCACGCCACCGGCACCGGCAAGGACCGCCGGACCGCCCTCCCCGACTCCCGGGACCGCTGGGACACCGCCCTGGACGGTCTCACCGTCCAGTACGAGAAGCTGATCCGGGAACAGACCCGCGCCCTGCTGGACCGCAGCGGCGAGGAGGCCCGCGGGCTGCTCATCAAGGCGGGTTCGCTCAGCGCCGCCGGACTCGCCGCGCTGCTGCTGTGCGTCGTGATGTCCTGGCGCATCACCCGCTCCCTGTCGCTGCGGCTGCGGGGCCTGCGGACCGCCACCCTCAGCCTCGCCCAGGAACGGCTGCCCGACGTCGTCGCCCGCCTGGAGCGCGGCGAGAAGATCGACGTCGACACGGCGGCGGCCCCGCTGGACTACGGCACCGACGAACTCGGGCAGGTGGCCAAGGCGTTCAACACCGCCCAGCGCACCGCCGTGCACACCGCCGTCGAACTCGCCGACACCCGGCGCGGCTTCCAGCGCGTCATCCTCGGCATCGCCCGGCAGAGCCAGAACCTGGTCAACCTCCAGCTCGCCAAGCTCGACGAACTGGAGCGCCGGCACCAGGACCCGGAGATCCTCAAGGGCCTGTACGAGCTGGACTCCACCGCGAGCCAGCTGCGCCGCTACGAGGAGAACCTCGTCATCATCAGCGGCGAGCGGCCCGGCCGTACCTGGACCGAGCCGGTCGCGCTGATCGACATCCTGCGCAGCGCCGTCGGCGAGGTCGCCCAGTACCAGCGGGTCGAGGTGCACACCGAGGACGACGTGTGGATCGCCCCGCCCGCCGTGGCCGACGTGATCCACCTCCTCGCCGAGCTGATCGACAACGCCACCTCCTACTCGCCGGCCCCCAGCCCCGTGAGCGTGCGCGCGGCGATCGTCGCGAAGGGCCTCGCCCTGGAGGTCGAGGACCGCGGGCTCGGCATGTCCGAGGAGGACTACGAGGCGTTCAACGCCCAGCTGGCGGTACCGCCGCAGTTCGACGTGGTGGCCCTCGCCGACGACCTCCGGCTCGGCATGTTCGTCGTCGCCCGCCTCGCCACCCGGCACGGCATCGGCGTCACCCTGCGGGCCTCGCCGTACGGGGGCACCACCGCGATCGTGCTGATCCCGCACGACATCGTCGTCCACGAGGCCCCCGAACCGGAGACGGACGGCTCCGACGAGGAGCAGCCGCCCGCGCGGTCCTCGCTGGTGGCCCGGCGGGTCGCCGCCGCCGAGCCCGCATCCGTACCGGCCGAGCCCGAGCCGGAGGACCGGCCCGCGGCGCGCCCCCGGACCCAGGAGACCCCGGTCGCGAACGGCACCAGGAGCGCGGCCCGCACGTCCTCGGCCCGCACGTCCTCGGCCCGCACGTCCTCGGCCCGTCCGAACGGCGGCCGGATCCCCCTGCCCCGGCGGGTGCCGCAGACCAGCCTGGTGGACGAACTGAAGGAGGAGTCGGCGCCCTGCCCCGACGGGGTGGAGGACGACGACTTCACGGCCGAACGAGCCGCCTCCTCGCTCGCCGGATTCCAGCGCGGAACCCTTCAGGCACGTGACGACGGGGCGGAACCCGAGTACGGACGGGAGGAGGAAACCGCGTCCGCCGACCCGGGGGACAGGATCCCCGCCCCCGGCACCTGACGTCCCCATCGACTACCCCGCCGCAGCCCGCTCATGAAGGACACACAGATGACACGCCCCACCCCCGCCACCCACAGCCAGCTCGACCAGCTGCTCACCGGACTGGTGGACCGGGTCGCCGAGGTCGACCACGCCGTCGTGCTCTCCGAGGACGGGCTGGTCGTCAGCAAGTCCACCGCGTTCCTGCGTGACGACGCCGAGCGGCTGGCGGCGACCGCGTCCGGGCTGATGAGCCTCAGCAAGGGCGTCAGCATGGACTTCCGCGGCGGTCCCGTGCGCCAGCTGCTCATAGAGATGGGCAACGCCTTCCTCATCCTCACCAACGCCGGGCCCGGTGCCAACCTCGCCGTGCTCACCCGGCAGGGCGCCGACGTCGGCGTGGTGGCGTACCAGATGAACATGCTGGTGAAGAAGATCGGCGAGCACCTCAGCGCGGCCCCCCGCGCGGGCGTGGTCGTCGCGGACAGCGGCGAGTGAGGTGAACGGAGGCGACGCGGCGGGCCGGCTGGTCCGCCCGTTCACCCTGACCGGCGGCCGGACCAGACCGAGTCGGAGCGACTTCACCCTCATCACCACGGTGACGGCGGTGGACCCGCAGCCCGTCGGCGGCCCCCGGCCGCAGCCCGAGCACACCCGGATCCTCAGACTCTGCGCCAAGCCGATCGTGGTGGCGGAGCTGGCCACCGGGCTCGACCTTCCGGTGAGCGTGGTGGCGATCATGCTCTGCGACCTCCTGGAGGCGGGCCGGATCACCGTACGGCAGCCGCGGCTGATCTCCCGCACACCCGACCTGGACCTGCTGAAGAAAGTGAGGGACGGCCTTGGCCGCCTCTGACCCCACCCCTGCGGGGACGCCGGCTCCCGACGCGGTGAAGATACTCATCGCCGGCGGGTTCGGCGTCGGCAAGACGACCATGGTCGGGTCGGTCAGCGAGATCGTCCCGCTGCGCACCGAGGAGCCCCTCACCACGGCGGGACTCGGCGTCGACGACCTCGACGGCATCCCCGACAAGCAGGCCACCACGGTGGCCCTCGACTTCGGACGCATCACCATCGGGGACGACCTGGTGCTGTACCTGTTCGGTACGCCCGGACAGCAGCGGTTCTGGTTCATGTGGAACGACCTGGCGATCGGCGCGCTCGGCGCGGTGGTCCTCGTGGACGTCCGCAGACCCGAGTCGAGCTTCGCCGCGATCGACTTCTTCGAACGCCGGAAGATCCCGTTCGTCGTCGGCGTCAACGGCTTCTACGGCGAGCACCCCTACGAACCGGACGAGATCCGCGAGGCGCTGGCCCTGCCCGAGCACACCCCGGTGCTCCTGTTCGACGCCCGCGAACGCGCCTCCTGCCGGGACGTGCTGATCGGCCTGCTGGACCAGCTGATCGCGACATCGGCCCGCTGAGCGGGCAGGGCGCGCGGCGTCGCGGTGCTCAGGGGCGGACCTCCTCGCGGACGAGGCCGGAGACGTGGTCGGTGATGGTGTCGAGGATGCTCGTCCAGGTCGTGTCGTCGCCCAGGACCAGGAAGTTGAGGGTGAGGCCGTCCGTCATGGCGGCCAGGTAGCGGGCCAGGACGGGGACCGGCACGGTCAGTTCGAAGTCCATCGCGCACCGCAGGTGCTCGATCAGTTCGGTGTACGTGTCGCGGTACATCTCGTACTGGCGCCGTGCCAGGTGCTCGAACCCGGGCTCCCGCAGGGCGTACTGGGTCAGCTCGTAGGTGAGCATGTGCTCGCCCGGGTGGGCGGACACGTGGTCCCAGTACGCCTGGAACCCGGCCCGGACGGTCTCCCCGAGCGTCTCCCGGGGCCGGATCGCCTCCCGCACCAGCGCCACGTAGTGGTCCGTGATGGTGGTGATGACGGACTCGATCAGTTCCTGCTTCGAGGCGAAGCAGTAGTGGAAGACGCTCAGGGACACGCCTGCCTCGGCCGCGATGGACCGGGTCGTCGTCCTCGGGACGCCGTCCCGGGTCATCGCGCGGATCGCCGCTTCGGTCAGCTGTCTGCGGCGTTCGGCCGACGGCAGGCGTGCCATGTGGTTCCCTTTCCCCCGTGCGTGCGGTCAGCCGCCGTAGACGCCGACCTCGTGGAGGGAGTAGCCCCAGTCGGTCCCGCGGTCGACCCCCTGCATCCGAACATAGCGCGCGGGCACCGCGGAGAACCCGGCCGTGTCGAGGCCGCCGTCACCCGAGGTCGTGGACCACAAGGTCTTCCAGGTCGAGCCGTCGGTGGAGACGTCGATCCGGTACGACCTGCCGTACGCTCGCTCCCAGTCGAGGGTGACCCGCTTGACGGTGTGGGTGGAGCCGAGGTCCACCTTCCACCACTGGTCGTCGCTCCAGTCGCTCGCCCAGCGGGTGCCGCGGTCACCGTCCACGGCCCGGCCGGGCTGGTAGCTGGTGAACGGGTTCGACTCGGACGCGCTCGCCGTGGCCGTGGCGCCCTTGGCGAGGTTCACGCCCGCCTTGTGCGACTCGGACGCGCCCCAGGTGCCGAGGTAGGACTCGGCGCCCCGGAACAGGTCGTCCACGACGCCCTGGCCGCCGACGAGCCGGATGTCCTCGATCCAGTCGGGGACCATGCCGACGTGGGCGGCGCCGTCGGTGTTGAAGTCGAAGGTGCGCTGCCCGGTCGTCTGCCGGTCGATGGTCGAGCCGCCGTCGGCGCTCTTGAAGGGGTAGGCCACGGGGTTCGAGGTGTTCGCGCCGCGCGGGGCGGGGTGGTCGCCGATGCCGTTGAAGTCGGTGCCGAAGCCGTAGCCCACGTCGTACTTGGCCCGCAGGGCGTCCGTGCGCGCGGCCTCCTCGCTGAACTCCTTCGAGCCGTGCATGTACTGGGCGACGAAACCGCCGAGGGAGTAGACCCGCTCGGTCCAGTTCAGGTCCATCCAGCTGTGCGAGGACAGCACTCCCGGGTACGACTCGGCCTCGAGGATGTCGAGGACGCGGCCGGTGGCCTTGACGCTCATGTGGTCGATCTCGACCATCATCTTGCGCTTCATCAGGCCGCGCAGGGCGTACTCGCCGAGGTCGGTCAGGCCCCGCACGTTGCACTGAGCGTTCTCGTCGTACTCCGGGACCTCGGTGCCCGCCGGCAGGTCCGCCTCGGCCTTCGACGCGGCGTCGCCGATCGGGTTGTCCTTCTGCGGGCCCTTGCACTTCTCGGTCTGCCAGAACGTTCCGGTCGACAGGAACTGGCCGACGTTGATGGCCGTGCCGAGGCCGTGCTCGTCGAAGCGGACGCCGCACAGCGCGTTGTCGAACTTGTGGCACAGGAACATGCTGCGCACACCCAGGTCGTACAGCTCGTCGAGGCCCTTGTCGATGTCCGACTTGCTGCACTGCGCGATGTCGAGGATCTGCTTGCACCCGAACGGCTCGGACGTCTCGACGCCCAGCACGACCGCCAGCTTGCCCTGCGCGACGACCTCACGGGCCTGCGCGCTGTCGGTGACGATCCGGAACCAGCCCTTGCCGGTGCCGCCGTACTGCGCGTCGATGTACGCCTGGAGGTCGTACGTCAGCTTCGCCTGGAGCCGGATCGAGGTCATCTCGTCGCAGCTGCGGGCCTTGAACGGGTAGACCGAGCAGATCATGCCGTTGGTGACCAGGTCGTTGACGAGGACGCGCTGACCGCCGCGCCAGGCGCGCTCGACCCAGGCGTAGTAGTTGGCCTGGTGGGTCATCGAGTCGTAGGCCGGCCAGTCCTTGAACGTCGGGTAGCCGACCGGGTCGTGCTTGCCGTCGCCGCCGTGGGTGATGTAGTCGAAGATCGCGAGCGTCCCGTCCGGGTAGTGCTCGGGACAGTCCTTCAGCGCGTCGGCGATCCCGGACGCGGAGAAGACCTTGCCGCAGATGAGCCGGCCGCCGAACGCCTCGTTGGAGAACAGGTGGTTGTGCGCGTCCACGAACCCGCGCACCTCACCGGCCGCGTTGGTGCCCTTGAACGGCTCGCCCGTCACGTTGATCTCGGAGTCGGGCGTCGGCCGTGAGGTGGGCACCCACCAGCCGCCGGTGGCCGCTGAGCTGGCCGACGGGCTGAGCAGCATGCCCATCGCGGTCAGGAACAGCGTCAGTACCACCAAGGGTCTGCGTCTGGGGTGGGCGCGTCGGGTCCAGGTCATCGTTCACGTCCTTGGTCGAGGGAAGCGCGGTCGATCGGCCAGACCCTGCGGGACGCGCGCACACCACGACGCCATGGGCCCGTTTGTCATGGCTGGCACAAGCGATGTGACGAGAATCTCTACTCGGGTGATCCGAGTCAATAGTCCGGGACGGTTGACCTGATGGCGTCATCGACGCCACAACGGAGTGACGGTTCGTCAAAATCTACTGAATGGACGGAAGTTGCCCCGGTTTGTCGCGGCCTCCGCCTGCACCGGCTGGGGGTCACGCGCCCGAAAGCGCGCGTACGGTCCGCCGGATCACGAGAGCGTTCTCGGAGCTCCGGTCGGGGTCGTGCGTCGCCCGCCGGGGCCGCGGCGGGCGCGGCCACCGTGATGTCGGGGGTCGACGGCGGGTCCGGGCGCGGTGGCTCAACCTCCCTCGCGCTCCGGGTTCCCGAGCCGGAGCCGTGGGGACGGGCTGACCTTCCTTGCGTGAAGGGTTGACGTGTACCGGGCGAGATGGGTTCATGGGAGCGCTCCCACGCACTTCTGGGTCATGGCACCCCCACATCTTTCGATGCCTGACATTCTCGGCGCCCACCCCCACTTGGAGTCGCAGTGAGAACTGGACGAAGCACGCAGAGAACAGGCCCACGGGGAATCTCCCCGCAGCGAAGCAATCCTCTGAGCATGCTCCTGACCGGTCTTGCGAGCCTGGTCGTGCTCACCCTCCTCGGCGTCCTCGCCCCGGCCGTCGCCCTGGCCCAGTCGGCCCCCGGCGTCCGGGCCACCGGCCTGCACATCAGCGACGGCCGGCTGCTGGAGGCCAACGGAAACGATTTCGTGATGCGCGGCGTCAACCACGCCCACACCTGGTACCCGGGCGAGACACAGTCGTTGGCCGACATCAAGGCGCTCGGCGCCAACACCGTCCGCGTCGTCCTCTCCGACGGGCATCGCTGGGCCGAGAACAGTCCCGCCGACGTGGCGAACGTCGTCGCCCAGTGCAGGGCCAACCGGCTCATCTGTGTCCTGGAGGTGCACGACACCACGGGATACGGAGAGGAGGCCGCCGCCGGCACGCTCGACCACGCCGCCGACTACTGGATCGGCCTCAAGGACGTCCTCGTCGGGGAGGAGGACTACGTCATCGTCAACATCGGCAACGAGCCCTGGGGCAACACCGACCCCGCGGGCTGGACCGCCCCCACCAAGGCGGCCGTGCAGAAGCTGCGGGCCGCCGGCTTCGAGCACACGATCATGGTGGACGCGCCGAACTGGGGCCAGGACTGGCAGGGCGTCATGCGCGCCAACGCCCAGTCCGTGTACGACGCCGACACCACCGGCAACCTGATGTTCTCGATCCACATGTACAGCGTCTTCGACACGGCCGCCGAGATCACCGACTACCTCGGCGCCTTCGTGAACGCCGGACTGCCCCTCCTCATCGGCGAGTTCGGCGGGCCCGCCGACCAGTGGGGCGATCCCGACGAGGACACCATGATGGCCGCCGCCGAGCAGCTCGACCTCGGTTACCTGGCCTGGTCCTGGAGCGGCAACACCGATCCGGTCCTCGACCTGTCGATCGACTTCGACCCGACGCGGCTCAGCGCCTGGGGCCAGCGCATCTTCAACGGCGCCAACGGCATCGCGCAGACGGCCGAGGAGGCCACCGTCTTCGCTGGCGGCACCCCGGGCGACACCCAGGCGCCGAGCACCCCCGGTACCCCGGCCGCCTCGGCGGTGACGGCTGCCTCGGCCACGCTCTCCTGGACGGCCGCCACCGACAACGTCGGTGTCACCGGCTACGACGTCGTCCGGGTCAGCGGCTCCACGGAGACCAAGGTCGCGGCCTCGACCACCAACTCCGTCACCCTGACCGGCCTCACCGCCGACACGGCGTACACCTTCGCCGTCTATGCCCGTGACGCCGCCGGGAACCGATCGGCCCGCTCGGCGACCGTGAGCGTCACGACGGACGAGGGCGGCGGCACGCCCGCGGGGAACTGCTCCGTGACCTACCGGGCCACCAACGAGTGGCAGGGTGGCTTCCAGGGCGAGATCGTCATCCGCAACACCGGCACCACCGCCGTCAGCGCCTGGACCCTGGCCTTCACCTTTGCCGACGGCCAGACGGTCGCCAACATGTGGGGCGGGACCGCCACTCAGAGCGGAGGTTCGGTGAGCGTGAAGCCCGCCTCCTACACGTCCACCATCCCGGCCGCGGGGTCCGTGACGGTCGGGTTCATCGGGACCAAGGGCACCACCAACACCGCGCCGACGGCTTTCACGCTCAACGGGGCGGGTTGCGAGAGCAGTTGACCGGCCATGCGAGGTGACCGTCTCCCGCGAGGCGCCCGTTCCTCGCGAGGTGACCGTTCCTCGCGAGGTGACCGGCGGGGGCCTGCTCGCGGCCCCCGCCGGTCACCTCAGCGTCGTACGAGCGTGATCCGGTACGTCCGGGTCCGTGAGCCGTCCTCACTGGTGACCGTGACGAGGGCAGTGGTCCGGCCGACCCGGGCCACGGTGACGGTCGCGTACGGGTCGCGCGCCGTCGCCGTGACCTGCGCCCGGGCCGGGTCGTCGGTCGCCACCCGGTAGGTGGTGGTGTCGGGGTCGAAGGACCCGATCGGCCGGCCGGCGACCTCGACGGCGGTGGCGGCCGCGTCCGAGGAGACACCGGCGGCCTTGGCGTACACCTCGATCTCGCCCATGGTGATGTAGCCGCCCGGGCGCGCGGTCATCACCACGCGCACACCGGTCACCGGGCCCGTGGCGAGCGGGACGTCGATCACCGGGGTGCCCTCCGCGCCGACCGCGACGGAGCCGCCCGCGTCCGTCCAGGGACCGTTCTCGGTGGCCTGGACCTGCACCTTCAGGCTCTCCGGGAAGGAGACGTTGGTCCCGTCCCGGTGGAAGTGGGCGACGATCCGGGTGAGATCACGGGCCGTCGGGAGACCGAAGGTGATGGTGTCGGACGGATTCTTCGTGCCCGGCCTCCAGTTGGACCAGGCCTTCTCGGCGGTGGTGCCGTTGCGCAGCCGCTCGGCGGAGTAGCCGCTCTCGGTGAAGGTGGCGCCCACCCAGACGTCCGGGTCGGTCGCGATGTTGCCCTGCGTCGCCTCGGTGACCTGGACCCGTACCGTCGCCTCGACCGTGCCCCCGCCGACGACCTCCGCGCTGCCCGGCAGGGTCACGACCCCCGCCTCGTCGAAGGCCCCCTCGAGTGCCGCGTCCCAGCTCACCGGGAGGGCGGTCCGGCCGCCGTGCCGGCCGACGCCGACGACCGTCGCCGGCAGCTCCGGTGCGCCGCCCACGTACGTCTTGGCGCGGGCGGGCAGGGTCGAGGCGATCGTGTCGACGGTGACGAGGGCCTTCGCGGGGAGCTTGCGGCCGAGGGCGTCGGTCGCCTCTCCCGTCACACCTACCGTCCCTGGCTTGCGCCACTTCCGGTCCGACGGCAGCTCCCACTCGACGGGCAGGCTGCCGCGGGCGCCGTCCCGGAACACCGGGGTCACCGTCTCCGGCAGTTTCGGCCGCATCCCGGGGACGGTGAACGCCTCGGCCCGTTCGGTGCGCAGCACGGTCTCGTCGGTCACCGCCCAGCGCTGGTTGGGGGCCGAGGTCGGGGTGTACGTCGACACCTTGGCCCCGTCCGCCGAGGACTGCCCCGTGACGTCGAGGAGGCGGCCGGTGGCGGCGTTCACGAAGGTCCAACTGCCGTCGCCCGTGGTCGACATGATCCACTGGGCGGCCGCGGGGACCTCCCCGGCGACCGACTCCTCCAGAACGGCCTGGTTGTCACGGACGGCGAGCCGCCTGCCGCTGCCGGTGTCGGTGAGGGCGTAGCGCTCGCGGTTGTCGCGGCCGGGGGTCAGCTTCTCGACGGACCACAGCTGCCGGGCGCTCGCGGCGTCGGTCGTGCGGATGAAGACGCCGGGGCCGTCCTGCGACGGGGTCAGCGACTTGCCGCTCTGGGCGCCCTGGAGCCGGTACACGTGGCCGGGCTGGACGAGGGCGGCGTCCTGCGCGACGCCGCTGACGCCGTCGACCAGGAAGGTGGTGACCGACTTGGCCGGCACGTCGAGGGTGGCGGCACGGTCCTTCACCCGGACCGGCGTGCCCTCGACGAGAGCCCCGTCGGCGCTCGTCACGACGGGGGTGACGGTGGCGCGAGGGGAGACCTGCCCGAAGCGCGAGAGATCGAGGGTGACGGAGCGCCCGGTCGTCCCGCTGTTGACGTGGACCACGGAGGCCGCGCGGCCGGACTTCTTGACGGCGGCGACGCTGGAGGGGTCGTCGACCTTCACGAAGCGGTCGCCCGGGCGGATGTGGTGGGTGAAATTGCGGATGGTGTGGAACTTGGAGTTGGCCCGGATCGGGCAGGTCTCCAGGGTGTCCGTGGCCGTGCAGTTGAACGGCACATGGATGCTGCCCCAGTTCTTGCCGGCCGCGGCCTGGGGGATCGAGTCCTCGATCGGCTGCCAGAACACCCAGGCGGACGGCTCCAGTTCCCGGATGTCGTCCACCATGCGCGTGGCGATGCCGAGCCCCGGCTCCATGCCCGTGAAGTCGGTGCCCGTGCCCCAGGTGCCCTCGACCTCGCTCATCCAGAGCTTCTTGTCGGCGCCCTTGGCGAGGTCGCGGGCGCTGGTGCGCATGCCGGTGCCGTAGGTGTGCACGTTCAGCTGGGGGACGGCGGCCCGCGCGGAGGCGTCGTAGGCGTTCCAGTTCTGGGTGAAGATCGTGGGGTTGGTCTCGTCCATCGCCGAGATCCGGGCGTCCGTCCTCGCCCCGTCGAGCGCCTTGTCGAGGGCGCGGACCACTTTCTGCTGGAGCGCCGGGCCCGCGTGCGCGCCCTCCTGACGGCCCCCGGTGGGCTGGCCGTTCGCGCCGATCTGGGTGCCCCAGTAGTTGGTGTTGGGCTCGTTGAGCGGGGCGATCGTGTCGAAGTCGATGCCGTGCGCCTTCTCCAGTTCCTCGGTGACGCGCACGAGATAGGTGGCGAACTCGTCGACGCGGTCCGCCCGGATCTGGTCCGTGTTCGCGTCGAAGCCGCCGGAGACGTAGCCGCTGACGGTCTGGAACCAGGGAGGCGAGTTGCTGAACGCCTCCCACTTGGTGACCTTGTCCTTGACCTGGTCCACCCACCAGCGCTGGCCGGCGTCGGCGTCCCAGTTCCAGTGGTCGGGGTCGTCCGGGTCCCACCACTCCATGTCCTGCCGGGTGGTGCCCTCGGGGGCCTTCCAGAAGCCCTCCATGGTCGCGCCCGTCTTCATGTAGTCCTTGCGGACGTCCGGCGCGTTGCCGCCACCGATGTTGTAGCGCGCGATGTTGAGGGCGAGTCCGTCGTCGTCGAACAGCATGTCCACGAGTCGTCTTCGGATGGGTTCCGGATAGCGGCCCGTCGCGTTGGCGAACCAGACGAGGCTCGTACCCCAGCCCTCGAACTCCTGCTGCCGGTACGAGGGATCGACCCGTACCGTGACTCCGCTCCGCGCCGCCGGAGCCGGTGCGTCCGCGACCGCCGGGGGCGCGGCCATCAGCCCCGCGCCCAGCACCAGGGGAACCACGGGCGCCAAGGCCCGGACGATGTGATGCCGTTGGGACACGGCACTCCCTTCCACAACACAGAGCTGAACAGAACCGATCAGAAGGAATCGCGCTCTGGGCATGCTTGATGACGGATATGAACACGTCAAGATGAAGGGCGACTTCTCGGGTCACGCTGCCGGTCGCGTTCCGGGCTGCATCCCGGTTGGTGGTCGTGCGATCCGCCGGTCGTCGGATTTGTTGACATGCCCAGAACACGTCATTAGCATGCGTGAAACTTGGAAAGCGCTTTCCCCCCTGTCAGGCCTCACCCACCCCGGGAGGGACCGCATGAGGTCGCCGTCACGCGCTGTTCCCGCTCTCGCGCTCGCCCTGCTGCTCGCCTCCGCCGCGCCGGTGGAGGCGGACGCGGCACCGCTCGTGGAGACGTCGCCCACCGGCTTCGCCGCGGTCGACGCGCTCGGCCAGAACGGCACCACCGGAGGGGCCGGCGGTCCCACCGTGACCGCCACCACCGCCGCGCAGTTCCTCGCGTACCTCGACACCGCGGGCCCGTTGGTGATCCGGGTCCAGGGAACGATCGACATCACCAGCAAGCAGGGCGTACGCCCGGACAAGACCATCATCGGCGTGGGCTCGTCGGCCGTCGTCAACGGTGGCGGGCTGGAGTTCCACCGCTCGCACAACGTCGTCGTACGCAACATCAGGTTCACCAATGCCGAGGACGACGCCGTGAGCATCGGCCGCGACTCCCACCACATCTGGATCGACCACAACGAGTTCGCCGGAGTGGTGGACGGAGCGGTCGACATCGCGCGCGGCGCCGAGTACGTCACCGTCTCCTGGAACTGGTTCGACAGGACCGACAAGAGCATGCTGATCGGTCACTCCGACGGCAACGGCAGCCAGGACACCGGGAAGTTGAAGACCAGCATCCACCACAACTTCTTCGACGGCTCCCGTCAGCGCCACCCGCGCGTCCGCTTCGGCGAGCCCGTGCACGTCTACAACAACTACTACAAGGACAACGCCCTCTACGGCATCGCGTCCACGATGAACGCCGGCGTCGTCGTCGAGGGCAACCACTTCGAGAACGCCCCGCACCCCTGCTACTCCGCCAGTGGCTACGACGCCTCCGGACCGGGCCGCCTGGTGCAGCGGAACAACGTCTTCAACGGGTCCGGCGCCTGCGAGACCAACGGCACCGTGATCGAGCCGCGTACGTACTACGCGTACACCCTGGACCCCGCCGCCGACGTGCCCGCCCTCGTGCGGGCCGGGGCCGGCGTCGGGAAGATCGGGGCCGCCGTCCCGGCGCCGTAGGCAAGCGCGGGCGGCCGCGGGGCCGGTGACGACCGGCCGCGAGTCCGCCCGCACCTCCCGGGCATCCGGGCCCGCGTCCCTCGCTCCACCGTCGCCCGCACCCGGCGACGGCTCCCCCCACAGGAGGACCCCTCATGAACGCACTCCGCAGGAAGGCGGTCGTCGGTGCGCTGGCCGCGGTGCTGCTGGCGGGCACCGGCGCCGCCGAGGCCGCGCCGCAGCCCGTGCCCGCCGCGCGGGAACGGGCCGCCGCGGCGACCATCACCTGGAGCCTGCAACGGGCGAGCAACCCGACGCAGGACCAGCGGACGGCGTACGACCTGATCACCTCGGCCATGAACGCCGCCGTGGCCCGCTACAACAACCTCAGCGACCTCGGCAAGAACATCACCGTCCGCTACGACCCCGGTGTGCCCACCGCCGACGGCAACATCAACGGCACCATTCGCTTCGGCAACCGCGCCTACATGAACGAGCGGACCGCCCTGCACGAGATCGCCCACACCATCGGCGTCGGCACCAGCTCGGGCTGGTCGCGGCTGGGCGGCGGCGGGACCTGGACCGGCGGCCAGGCCACGGCGCTGGTACGGCAGTTCGACGGGGCGAGCGCGCGGATCTCCACGGGCGGCGGCCACTTCTGGCCCTACGGGCTGAACTACGACAACGAGTTCTCCGGCACGGCGGCCGACCGGCACGTCCGGATCGTCGCCGCCATGGTGCGCGACGGACTGTGATCCGCGCGGACGCTCCGGGAGCCGGTGCCCGATGACCCGGGGGTCCGGGGCGGATGTCCGCCCCGGACCCCCGAGCCGGAGTGGAGTCGCCGTCCGGTGCTCAGGGACTCCCTGCCCCGGCCGGTCAGCGCGTCGCGCAGCCGGTCCACGACACCCGTGCCCGGCGCGTGCGGTTTGTCGGCCGGGGGCCGGGGCTGGGTGGCCTGCCCGCTCACCGCCCCCGTCCTGGCCGGTGCCGTGGTGGCCGCCGCCGGCACCCACCACACCTTCGGTTCCCCCGTCGCCTTCCGCGGGCTGCCCGGTCCTGACGTCCAGGACCGCCGGGCGGCCGCGCTGCTGCGCCACCCCGACCTCCCCCCACCCGTGGCCGGACGCCACCACGCCGGTCTCCTCGACGCACTGCGGCCGGGGCAGGCCCTGCCGGCCTGAACCCCGGCCGCGAAAAGGCCCGGCCGCCCGCCCGCTACCAGCGCAGCGGCAGGCCCCCGAGGAAGTCGGTGAGCAGGTTCGCGAGGGTCCGGTGGTCGCCGAGCGAGGGATGCCAGTCGCAGCCGAGGAGATCCAGGGACGCGTCGCCGAAGAAGAAGTGCCGCACCCGGTCGTCGCCCCGCCGGTTGCGCTCCCGGACGATCCGCGTCGTCGCGTCGGCGAACGGCCGGGTGGCGGAGACCACCAGGAACGTGCTGGGGCCGTAGCGTGCCCGCAGCCGGTCGAGGAACCCGTGGTACGCGCTCTCGTAGTCGGCGACCAGCGCCTCCTGGGTGGCCCAGCGCTCACCGGGACGCAAGGGGGTGGAGAAGTCGTTGATGCCGAGACCGATCACGACTACCTGGGGGCGCCAGCTCTCGGGCTTGCGCCACACGTCGCCGTCCACGTTCAGCAGAGCCCGCTCGTAGAACGTGCGGTAGCTGACGCCGGGGTCGCCGCCGTTGTAGTTGCGGACCATGCCGCGACCGGAGATCGCGTTGAGCTGGTGGTCCGCGTCGAGCCTGCGCGCGATCAGCGCGCCGAAGGCGAGATCGGCGTTGCTGTTCCGGTTGACACCGCCGTTGCCCGAGCAGTCCCGGGTCTGCGAGACATTGCCGTACCCGGCGGTGTACGAGTCGCCGATGAACTCGATCTGCCGGGTCCGCGCCCGGGGCGCGCCGAGGATCGCCCCGCCGGGGGCCGCCGTGAACCCGCCGAACCGTCCCACCGCCCACGGGCTCTCCGTGCGCTTGACCAGCCGTACCGTGTGCTCGGTGTCGGACAGGCCGCGGAGCCAGGACACGGTGCGGCCGGGGGCGAGCAGGGTGGCGGCGGTCGTCCCGTCGATCCGGACGTCGTAGTCGTTGTTCGAGTCGTCGAGGACGATCCCGATGCCCGTGCCCCGGAACCGCGCCTCGAAGTACACGCCGGGCCAGGTGTACTGCACCATCCCGTCGGCGGCCTCCTTGACCCGGCCCACGGTGTGGAACACGGCCCGCGCGTCGGGGGCCGCCCGCGCGGGGGAGGGGACGGCGGCGGTGACGAGGCCCGCGGCGGCGGCCGTGACCAGGGTCCTGCGGGAGAGCTGTGACGGTGGGGGCAAGGGGCGAGACATGTGCATGTGACATCCCTTCGACACGCGGACGGACGGGCGCGGAATGCGGGAGCGCTTTGGTGGGAGCGCTCCCAGGTCATGCGCTTTCGAAGGTGACCGCACCGCACGACCACGTCAACCCCTCGGGTCGACATCCGTCACGCGCGGACCGCCCGCCGGTCTGCCCCCTCGTGTCCGCTGACCTCGTGTCCGCTGACCTCGTGTCCGCGGCGCGGCCGGCGGTGTCCACGGCGAGGCCGTTGGCCGTGTGCCCGGTGTCAGCCCGCCGCGTGGTCGACGCACAGCCGCACGTGCACGGGTGGCCGGTGGCGCGGGCGCCGCCGCCCCGCGGTACCAGTGCGTCGCCATCGGGCAGCCCCGCCAGGAAGCACCGCGGGACGGGGGCGAAAGGGGGGAGGGGGGCAAGGACCGGGTCTCCCCGGCGTCTCCGGTGACACAGCCTTCACGGGTGTCACACCGCCGCTCCTCGGTACTCCGCACAGGGACAGCAACCAGTCCACAGCGGGAGGCGACCATGAGCGAAGAGAACCCGGCGGACGACGTCCACCAGCCCACCGGCGGCAACGAGGAGCAGGCGGACGCCGCCCCGCTGGACCTCCAGGACGCGGTCGACGAGCGCACCTACGACGACATGCTGGACGAGGGCTACTCCCCGCCCGAGAGGCCGCTCGGCGTCACCCGGACCGGTACGACGGCCGCCGAGCAGCACGAGGGCGAGTCCCTCGACGAACGGCTGCGCCAGGAGGTCCCCGACGTGACCGTCCCGCCCGGTGACGGGGTCGGCGACCTGCCGGGCGGGGCGGGCGAACCCGTCGACCCGGAGGCCGGCGCGGAGCGTGCAGGCCGTCTCGTCGCACCGGACGAGGGCGCGCACCCCGACACCACGAAGGAACTGGTCGCCGAGGACGAGGGCATCGACGGCGGAGCGGCGGGCGCGGAGGAGGCCGCCGTGCACATCGTGCCCGACGACCGCCTTCCGGGCCCGCAGGACTGAGGCCGAGGCCTACTCGACCAGCTCCCCGTCCCGCGGGCCCCCGCACGCCGCCCCCGGTGGAGGTCCGTGGGGTGAGCGGTGCTTGTGCGGACGCCCCGGTCAGGAGACGAACACGCGGACGTCCCAGGGGCCCAGGTCGAGCGGCGCGCCCGCCGGGAGCGGGCTGCCGTCCAGGACGTCGGTCAGGTCGGCCGGCGCGTCGACGCGCGCCGGTTCCCAGCTCCAGTTGTGGACGATGTGCACCCGGCGGCCGTCGGGCGCTGTGCCGGTCGTCGCGGTGACGGACGCCGGGAGGTCCCGCCACCCGTGGCGCGCGGTCGGCGTCAGCCACGCGGCGAGCGCACGGGCCAGCCCGCGGCCGGGCACCGTCCCCACGCAGGTGACGTGACCGGCGCCGTGGCGGCGGGTGGTGACGGCGGGCCAGCGCCCGAAGTGCGGGTGCTCGTACGTGACCAGCGGATCGGCGTCGGCGACGGTCAGCCCCTCCACCCACCGGGTCGCCGTGGCCCCCTGCGGCACGGCGAGCGGACCGTCCGGCGCCGACCGCACGGGGACCGCCCGCACCAGGTTGCTGAACTCGTCGTACGAGACGCCCGCGGCGGTCGTGAGCCGGCCGGGGGCAGCCTCCTGCCGGGCCCGTGCCTCGTGGTCGGCGTACCCGGTGCGCGGACCTAGGACCAGATGGCCGCCCGCCTCGGCGTACCCGGCCAGCCAGTCGAGGGTGGAGTCGGCGGCCAGGTACAGCGCGGGCACCACCAGGACCGGGTGGCGGCGGACGGCCTTTTCGGGGGTGAGGCCCGCGCGCTCCCCGAGCGGGTCGTGCAACTGCCGGGCGTGGACGATCCGCACCTGCCGCCCGGCGTCGAAGGCGCCCCGGTAGAAGGAGTCGAACACCCGGTGGTAGGCGGTCGGGTCGGGCTCGCCGTCCGGCGTGGCCAGCGGCGGGTACTTCTGCATCAGCCACTTGCTCGGCGTCGAGTAGACCATCGTGAGGTCGGCGTCCGGTTCCAGCCCGGCGACGAGTGCGCCCGCCGTCTCGAACTCGGCGCCGAGCCGGGCGAGTTCGGCGTACGTCCGGCCGGGCCTGCCGGTGTGGGGCAGGACCCCGCCCCAGTAGGTCTCCGCGCCGAAGTGCAGGGTGTTCCAGTGCCAGTACTCGATCATGCGGGCACCGCGTCCGACGAGCGCCCAGGCCGCCTGCCGCCACTGGCCGTCGTAGCCGGGCCGGTTGTCCCAGGGGAAGCCGACGGAGCCCGCGTCGGTCTCGGTGACCAGGAACGGCTCCTGGCGGGAGGAGAACATCCAGTCGGCGGTCTGGTACAGCGCCCACACCCCGGTGGTCTTCCACCGCTGCTCGTGGTCGTCCGGGGTGGGGTCGGGCAGCAGCAGCCCGTCCTGCATGTCGTAGTACGGGTTGCCCGAGGCGATGTCGAGACGGTCGGTCAGCTCGTCGTCCTCGACCGCCTGCCGGGTGTAGGAGACACAGGTGGTGACGAACTGCTCGGGCCGGGCGTACTCGCGGACGATGTCAGCCTGCCAGCCGATGAACTCGGTGACCTGGCGGGCCTGGAACTCCCGCCACGCCACGTCGTACTGCGGCTGCGCGTTGCCATCGGGCGTCCACAGGTCGGCCCATGTCGACAGCCGGTGCGACCAGTAGACCAGGCCCCACTCCCGGTTGAGGGTCTCCACGTCGCCGTACTTCTCGCGCAGGTGGTCCACGAACCGCTGGAAGACACCCCGGTTGTGGAGGAGGTGCAGTCCGGGCTCGTTGTCGACCTGGAAGCCGATGACGGCCGGGTGGCCGGCGTACCGGCCGACGACCTTGCGGATGACCCGTTCGGCGTGGAAGCGGAACCCGGGGTGCGTGAAGTCGACCTCCTGGCGGGCGCCCCAGCCGATCCGCTCCCCGGTGCGCCGCTCACCGGTGAGCTCCGGGTACTGGCGGGCCAGCCACGGCGGCACGGCGTACGTGGGGGTGCCGAGGACCACCGAGATGCCGCGCTCGTGGGCGCCGTCGAGCACGGGCCGGAGCCAGTCGAGGTCGAAGCGGCCGTTCTCCGGCTCCCAGGTCGACCACACCGACTCGCCGACCCGGATGACGGACACGCGCGCGTCCGCCATCAGGTCCAGGTCGGTCGTGAGGCGATCGTCGGGCCGTTCGGTGCCGTAGGGAGGCCGGTACTCGTGGTAGTACGCGGCGCCGAACAGGACGCGGTCAGGCAGAGCCGCCATGAAGGGGAACCTCCGGGAAAGGGGGGAGTGGTACGGGGGACGGGGTGCGCTACTGCTTGACGCCGCCGGAGGCGAGGCCGCTCTGCCAGTACCGCTGGAGCATCAGGAAGGCCACGACGAGCGGGACGATCGAGATCAGCGAACCGGTCACCACCAGCGCGAGCATGTCGCTGCTGGCGCCCGCGCCGCCGTTCTGCGCCCGTGCCGCCCAGGAGGCGAGGCCGACGGTGACGGGGTACAGATCCGGGTCGTTCAGCATGATCAGCGGCAGGAAGTAGTTGTTCCACGTCGCGACCAGCGTGAACAGCAGGACGGTGACCAGACCGGGGGCCAGCAGTCTGAGGGCGATCCGGAAGAAGATCCGCGCCTCGCCCGCGCCGTCGAGCCGGGCCGCCTCCAGGAGGCTGTCGGGCACGGCGTCCTCGGCGTAGATCCGCATGAGGTAGAGGCCGAACGGGTTGACCAGCGACGGCAGGATGACCGCCCAGGGGGTGTTGACCAGTCCGGCCTGCGCGAACACCAGATACGTGGGGATCGCCAGGGCCGTCGTCGGGACCATCACCGCGCCGAGGACCAGGTTGAAGGCCGCCCGGTCGCCGCGGAAGCGGAACTTGGCGAAGCCGTACCCGCCGGCCGCCGCCAGCAGCGCGGCGCCGACGGCGCTGACCGCGGCGTAGACCACCGTGTTCAGCAGCCAGCGCAGGAAGACCCCGTCGTCCTGGGCGAAGGTCTCCCTGAGGTTGGCGAGCAGCTGCGGGGCGTCGGAGAACCACAGGCCGAAGCTGGTGAACAGGTCCTGGGTGCTCTTCGTCGAGGCGATCAGCAGCCAGCACAGCGGGAGCAGGAAGTAGGCCAGGGCGGCCAGCATGGCGATCGTCAGCGGTGTGCTGCGGCGGGCCCGGCGTTCCTTCGCGCGGACCGCGGGCACCGGTGCGGCGGTCTTCGGGGTGACCCCGGCCGGGGTGGTCGTGGTCGTCATGGGGTCCTCCTGCGGTTCGCGGTGAGCAGGACGGCGTAGGAGGCGATCACGATGACGAGGCCGAGGAGGAAGGACACCGTGGCCGCGTAGTTGACCTGCTGACCGGTGAAGGCGAGGGAGTAGGCGTAGAGGTTGGCGGTGTACGAGCTGCTGATGACGTCCGGGGCGATGCTCTGCAGCAGCTTCGGCTCGTTGAACAGCTGGAAGCTGCCGATGACCGAGAACAGCAGGGTGAGCAGGAGCGCGGGCCTGAGCGCGGGCAGCTTGACCGACCAGGCGACGCGCCAGGCACCGGCCCCGTCCATCGCGGCCGCCTCGTACAGCTCCTGCGGGATCGTCCGCAGGGCGGCGTACAGGATGATCATGTTGTAGCCGACGAACTCCCAGGTCACGATGTTCGCCAGACTGCCGAGCATCCAGCTCTCGCCGAGGAAGTCGGGGGCGGCGAGCCCCAGTTCCCGGCCCAGCTGGGCGAACGGGCCGAAGTCCGGACCGTACAGGTACCCCCACATCAGCGCGGCGACCACGCTCGGCACGGCGTACGGGACGAAGATGCCGAGCCGGATCACCCGCGCCAGCCGCAGCAGTCCGCTGTCCAGCGCGAGGGCGAACACCAGCGCCAGCAGCAGCATCACGGGCACCTGGACCACGAAGAACACGGCCACCCGGGCGACCCCGTCGCGGAACTGCGGGTCCTTCAGGGCGGTGACGTAGTTGTCGAGGCCGACGAACGCGGTGCCGCCGACGAGCCGTTCCTGGAACAGGCTCAGATGGGCGGCGTAGCCGAGCGGGGCGAGGAAGAGCAGCAGGAACAGCACCATGAACGGGGCGACGAACAGGGGCCCCGCCCCACGGCGCCGGCGGGCCTTCGCCGCCGTGCGCCGCGGGGCCTCGGGCGCTGCCGCGGTGGTGGCGGCCATCTCAGCTCCCCCTGACCGTGAAGCCCTGGCCCTTGGCGTAGGCCGTCAGCCGCTGCTGCCAGCTGCCGAGGGCGGCGACCGTGTCGCCCTTGTCCGCGAGGGACTTGCCGACCGTCTCCGTCCAGTCCGTGGCCGCCTTGTCCAGGAACGGCGGCCACTGGAAGGAGGAGTTGACCGTGGAACTGATGTCGGCGAAGACCTGGTTGACCTTCTGGCCGCCGTAGAACGCGGGGGCGTCGCCGGTGAACTCGGCGTCCGTGAGGAGCGCCTTGGTCGCCGGGAAGAAGAACTGCTCCGTCGCGAACATCCGCGCGCTCGCCGGGTCGCTGTTGAGGAACTGCGCGAACACGGCCGCCGCGACGGGGTTCTCGGTGGAGCGGATCACGGCGGTCGTGGAGCCGCCCCAGTTGCCCGAGCTGGGCCTGGCCGCGTCCCACTGCGGCAGCGGCGCCGCCCGCCACTTGCCGGCGGTCGCCTTGGCGGAGCCGGAGAGGAACACCGGGCCCCAGGCCGCGGTCAGCCAGGTGGCGTACGTGCCCTTGTTGAGGGCCGCGTACCAGGAGTCGGTGAAGTCGGGCTCGACACCGATGACCCCCTCCTTGGCCAGGCCGCCCCAGTACGCGCCGAGCCTCCTCGACGCGGCGTCGTCGACGCGGATGGTGATGTCGCCGCCGCCGGAGGTCGCGTACGGCTTCGCGCCCGCCTGCCACAGCAGCCCGTGCCAGGCGGCGACCTGGTTGGCCGCCAGGTTGGTGAGGTACACGTCCGGGTCGGCCCGGTGCAGCCTGCGGGCCGCCTCGGCGAACTCGTCCCAGGTGGTGGGCACGTCGATGCCGTGCTTGTCGAAGACGTCCTCGCGGTACAGCATGCCCATCGGGCCGGTGTCCTGCGGTATCGCCCAGATCTCGCCGTCGCTGCCGCTGACCTGGCTCCAGGTCCAGTCCACGAACGTCGACTCGAGGGCGGAGGCGCCGTAGGGCCGCAGGTCGAGCAGGCTGTCGGTGATGGTGAACGTCGGGATGGCCTGGTACTCGATCTGCACCAGGTCGGGGGCGCCCGTGCCGGCCTTCAGCGCGGTGCGCAGCTTGGTGTACTGCGGGGTGCCCTGACCGGCGTTGACGACCTTGACCTTGACCGCCGGGTACTTCTTCTCGAAGAGGGCGACCTCCTTGGCGATGTTCGGCACCCAGGTCCACAACGTCAGCTCGGTCGGCGTCCGCATCGCCTTGTCGATGTCGGCCTGGCTGACGGGCTTCGCCGGGGCGGAGGAGCCGTCCGAGTCGCCGCCACCGCACGCGGTGAGGGCGGCGCCGAGCGACAAGGCGCCGGTCGCGGCGAGGAAGTTCCGGCGGCTCATCCGGGACGTACCGGACAGGAACGGGTTCGTGGGCATGGTGAACTCCCGCGGGAGACGTGGATGACGACACGCCTGACTGGGCGTGCGGAGACGTGGGGGAGCGAGCCCCGGGCACAGGGGCCCGGGACCGGACGGGGAGCCCCGGACACGGCGGCCGGGGGCGGGACGGGGAGCGGCGGCGGGCGCGGGCCCGGGTGGAGGGCCGCTCGACGGGGTGGGGCGGGGTGGGGCGGGGTCAGGCGGTGGTACGCCGTTCGCGGGCCGGGGTCGTCCGGCTCGGCGGAGGGGCGGTGGAGGCACGCACGATCAGGTCGATCGGCGGGTCGCTCGGCGGCAGATGGTCCGCTTCGGGGTGCTCGATGACGTGGACGAGCCGTTTCAGGCCCTCCTGCGCCACCGCGTCGAACGGCTGGCGCACGGTGGTCAGCGGCGGGTTCACGTACGCGGAGACCGGGATGTCGTCGAACCCGACGACGCTGACGTCCTCCGGCACGCGCCGCCCGGCCTCCGTCAGCGCCCGGATCAGACCGATGGCCATGTCGTCGTTGGCGGCGAACACCGCCGTGACGTCGGGGTCCTCGGCCAGACGCCGTCCGGCCGCGTAGCCGGACGGGGCGGACCAGTCGCCGTGCACGACCGGCGGCACGTCCCTGCCGTGGTCGTCCAGCGTCGCCCGCCAGCCCTCCAGCCGGTCCCGGGCGGCGTACCACCGCTGGGGTCCGGCCAGATGGTGGACCGTCCGGTGACCGAGGGCCAGCAGATGCTCGGTCGCCGTACGGGCCATCACCTCGGCGCAGTCGCCCGCCGTCAGCACCGCGGGCGCGGTGACCGGCGACGGCGCGCCGATGACGAGCACCGGCACGTCCACCCGCGGTGAGGCGTCCGGCTCCGCGCGCCCCTCGTCGATCTCGTCGATCGGCTCGGAGATCACGATGCCGTCCACCCCCTGGTCGAGGAGCGAACCGACGGCGCCGGCGACGCCCGCCGGGTCGCCCTCCATCGTGTTGACCACGCGGAGCGCGTACCCGGTGTCCCGGACCACCCGTTCGACGCCCATGAGCAGCGAGGCGGGCCCGTACAGGGCCGTGCCCAGCGTCACCACGCCGATCGAGCGGGTGCGTCCCGAGGCCAGCGCGCGGGCGGCGTTGTTGCGCCGGTAACCGAGCTGCTCGGCGGCGTCGAGGACGCGTCGGCGGACCTCTGCGGAGACGTACGGCTCGTCGTTGAAGACCCGTGACACGGTCTTCTGCGAGACCCCGGCCACCCGGGCGACGTCCACACTGCGCGGCGCGGCGGAACTCCCGCCCCGCCCTGCCCCTCGCGTCATGGTGCCTCCCGGTTGACCGCACGACCGAACGCCATCATGTCAGACGCACTCTGCCTGACTGCGTAGTCATGTCTGCGCTGTCATGTCTACGCAGTCATACGGCGGACGTCAAGAGTTCGGTACGCATACGTCACCTGCGGGCGCAGCGGAACGGGCACCCGTCCGGCGCGGGGGAGACGTGCGGGACCGGGTGCCGGTGGGTGCCGGGCACCGCGGCCGGTGCCGCGTCCGCGCCCCGCCGCGCGGCGCGCGCCCGCGCGCTACGCCACCGCGCCCAGCGTGTCCGTGAGGCGGCGGCGGGCGGCGCGGAGTGCGGGCAGGACCGCGAGCGCCAGGGCGCCCAGCACCGCCGCCGCGGCGAAGAGCGACAGCACGACGGGGGAGGGAGCCCGCGCGATCCCGGCCCCGATGCCGCTGGAGGTGCCCTGCGCGTCGATCAGCCAGTGGGCGAGCGGGAGACCCAGCGCCAGGGCGAGCGCGGTCGCGGCGAGGGCGGTGCACCCGGTGGCCGTGACGGTGATGCCGGTGATCTGCCGCGGCGACAGCCCGATCGCCTTCAGCGCCAGCAGATCCCGTTCACTCTCGCGGACCGTGCCGCCGATGACCGTCAGCAGTTCGACGAGCCCGATGAGCGCGAGGACGCCCAGCAGCCCGACGACGACACCGCGCAGCGGCGACAGACCGTCGGCGGGGTTCGTCACCGTGTGCACGTCCAGCCGGTCCGGTCCGGCCGCCGCGGTCAGCTCGGCGGCCACGCGCCGCGGATCCGCCCCGTCGCGCAGCCGCACCTGGTAGAGGGTCGGCCGGAGCCCGGGGTCGTTCTCCCGCAGGGTGTCGAGCGAGGTGGAGATGACCCGGCCCGCGTTGTCCGGCTCGATGCTGCGGCCCACGATGTGCAGGATCTGCGGCCGGCCGGCCACGGTCAGCCGCACCCAGTCGCCGACCGCCACGTCCAGCAGGTCGAGCAGGCCCTGCCCGGCCACCGCCTCGTCGGGGCCGCGGGCGGCACGGCCCTCGGCCAGCGTGAACGGGTACGGCTCCGCCTCCGTGCCGAGGCCCCGCAACGCGATCGTGGCCGTCTGGCCCGCCACCAGGGCCGCCACCTCGACACCCGGATGGGCCGCGGCGACCTCCGGCTCGCGCGCCAGCAGCGCCCGGGCCTCCGCCTCGCCGAGGCCGTCGCCGGCGCGGACGGTGAGCGCCGCCGCCAGCCCCATCCGCTCCGGCTCGCTGTGGAAGCGGTCGATCGTCGTCCACGCGCTCATCGCCACCACGATCAGCGTCAGCGGCAGCGCCAGACGGGCGACCGTGGCCAGGGACCGCGGGCGGCGGGTGAACGCCCGGTGCCAGCCGAGGACCAGCGCGGGCGGCAGCCCGAACCCGAGCGCCCGCCGCGCCACCCCCGACAGCCGCCCGCCGGCCGGCACGGCGGCCCGGGGCACCGGGACCGGGGGCACCCGCCCCGCGCGCCAGGCCGCGAGCCCGGTCGTCGCCCCGATGAACAGCACCACCCCCACCGGCACGGCGACCAGCGCGGCGGTGTGCCCCGGCACGTCCTGCCACAGGTCGACCGCGTCCCCGAGGCGTCCGGGCAGCAGCGGGCCCACGGCCCGGGTGAGCGTCGCCGCGGCCACGGCACCGAGCAGCGCGTACGCCAGATGCTGGAGCAGGAAGATCCGCACGACCTGGCCCGGTGTGAAGCCGATCGCCTTGAGGATCGAGATGTCCCGCAGATGACCCCGGATACGGGTGCCGATCGCCCCGTGCACGGCCAGTCCGGCGGCGACCAGCGCGCCCAGCCCGAACAGCCCCAGCACCAGACCGAGCAGCCGGTTGTCGCCCTCCGCCTCGGCCCGCGCCTGCTGCCAGGCGGAGACCTCGCTGACGGCACCCGCGCCCAGCAGGGTGACGGCCCGCTGCACCGCGTAGTCGGTGTCGTCGGGGTCCGTCAGACGCAGCCCGATGACCTGGCCGTGCCCGGCGGCGGTGCCGGGCAGGGCGGCCGGCGGGACCCAGACCAGCCCCGGTCGCTCACCCCTGCGGTAGCGCGGCTCGGCGCTGTCGGCGACGCCCAGCACGGTCAGCTTCCCGCTGCCGCCGGGCAGGGACAGCACGTCACCGGGGCCGGCCAGCAGGGTCCGGGCGAGGCTGCTCTCCAGCACCGCACCGTCGGGCCGGCCGGGATCCAGCCACCGTCCGGCGGTGAGGAGCGGCCGGCCCACCTCGGGCCGCTCGGAGGTGCCGCGCAGTTCGACGGAGGCACGGGTGCCGCGGGAGGTGACCGTGGTGTCGGCGGTGCGGTAGGGACCGGCGGTGGACTCGACGCCCGTCAGCCCGGTCAGCGCGGACACGTCGGCGGACGGGGCGGTGTGGATCCACACGTGGGCGCCGCGGGACTGCGTGAACAGCCGCTGCCACGGGTTCGTCGCGTACCCGAACAGCGCCGCCGCCAGCAGCAGGGACGTCACGATGCCGACGGTGGCCAGCACCAGGAACAGCGCCTCGCCCCGGTGGGTGCGCAGGTCCGAGTGCGCCCAGCGCAACATGGCTCGCATCCGTCAGTCCCTCAGCTCCAGCACGGCGGGCACTCCCGCGCCGGGCGACGGGGCGCCGTCCAGCTCGACGTCGTCGGCGATGCGGCCGTCGAAGAAGCTGATCACCCGGTCCGCGGCGCTCGCCAGCCGGGCGTCGTGGGTGACGAGCAGGATCGTCTGGCCGCGCTGGTGGAAACGGGACAGCAGCCGCATCACCTCACGGGTGCCCCTGCTGTCCAGGCTGCCCGCGGGCTCGTCGGCCAACAGCAGGGGAGGGCGGTTGACCAGGGCGCGGGCCAGCGCGACCCGCTGCTGCTCGCCGCCCGACAGCTCGCCCGGCATGCTGCGCTCCTTGCCGGCCAGCCCCAGCTCGGCCAGCAGCTCCGCCCGCTCGGCGCGGGCCCGCCTGGCGGGGACCCCGGCCAGCAGCGCGGGGAGTTCCACGTTGTCCGCGACCGACAGGTTGGAGACCAGGTTGAAGAACTGGAAGACGATGCCGATCCGGCGGCGGCGCTCCACGGCCCAGCGGGCCTCGCTGTAGGTGTCCGTGCGCTCGCCGTCCAGCCAGATACTGCCGCTGTCCGGGCGCTGCAGCCCGCCGAGCAGGTGCAGCAGCGTCGACTTGCCCGCGCCGGACGGGCCGGTGACGGCCACGAACTCGCCCTGCCGCACGCACAGGTCCACCCCGCGCACGGCGTGGGCGGGAGCGCCTTCCCCGTGGTGGGTCTTGACGAGCCCCTCGGCCCGCAGCACAGCAGTGGGCGCGTCGCTCATTCCGGCTTCTCCAGTTCCTCCTGGCAGCGCTCCAGCCAGTCGAGATCGGCCTGGAGATGCAGCATGGCGCCCTCGATGAGCAGATGGGCGATGCGGTTGTCCCGGTGGTCGGCCGTGGCGAGTTTCGACAGCGTGCGCATGGTGTTCAGGTAGTGGCGCCGTTGCCGGTTGATGAGGGCGATCTGGTCGGCGAGGCCGGTCCGCGGGGCGAGCGCGAGCTTCATGAAGAACTCGTCGCGCACCCGGGGTTCGTCCGACGTCTCCTCGTACCAGGCGCTCAGCGCCTCCTGCCCGGCAGCGGTGAGGTGGTAGATCTTCTTGTTGGGCCGGCTCGACTGCTCGACCTCCTCGCCCTCGATCAGACCAGACTTCTCGAGGCGGCCGAGGGTGACGTAGATCTGGCCGATGTTCGGCTGAGGGTACGCGGCACCCAGGAGCTGCTCAAGGTCCTGCTTGAGCTCGTAGCCGTGGGCCGGGCCGCGCGCCAGCAGGGCCAGGAGGGGCAGGCGCACTCGAGCTGTCCTCCTCGCAGCCTCGTATTGTGTTCCAGGCCCTAGTATCGCCCATACCTAACGGGTATACATAGCCTCTGACGCCGGGCGAGGGTGCCCTGCGCCGGGTGCACAGGGAGGAACCTATGCGGTGGATACGCGCCGCCGGTAGGGGCCTCCTCGTTCTCGCCGTGGTCCTGGCCGGTTACGGCGCCTCCGGCGCGCAGGCCCAGGGCGGACTCAGGGGCCGCGGCCCGCTGACCCTGGCCACCGCGGGCGACCTCACCGGCTACCTGGGCCCTCTCCTGGAGGGCTGGAACCGCGCCCATCCCGGCGAGCGGGTCACCCTCGTCGAACTGCCGGACTCCGCGGACGAGACCCGCGCCCAGATGATCACCGATCTGCGTGCGGGCGACCGCGGCCGTTTCGACGTGCTCAACATCGACGTCACCTGGACCTCGGAGTTCGCCGCCGCCGGCTGGGTCCGGCCGCTGCCGCGCAACCGCTTCCCGCTGGGCAGCTTCCTCCGGCCGGTCGTGGACACGGCGACCTACGACGGACGGCTCTACGCCGTGCCGTACGTGACCAACGCCGGTCTGCTGCTCTACCGCAAGGACGTCCTCGACGAGGAGGGCGTCCCGCCGCCCCGCACCTGGGCCGAGCTGGAGCGCTACGCGCGCACCATCGCGCCCGAGCACGGCCTCGACGGCTACGCCGGCCAGTTCCTGCCCTACGAGGGCCTCACCGTCAACGCGGCCGAGGCCGTCTACTCGGCGGGCGGCACGATCCTCGGCGGCGAGGGCGAACGCGTCACCGTGGGCTCGGCGGCCCGCGAGGGCATCGGGTTCCTCGCCCGCGGCGTGCGCGACGGGTGGATACCCCGGGAGGCGCTGGAGTACAAGGAGGAGGAGTCCAAGCGGGCCTTCCAGGACGGCCGGCTGCTCTTCCTGCGCAACTGGCCCTACGCCTACGTCGGCGCCTCCGCCCCCGGCTCCGCGGTCGCCGGGAAGATCGGCGCCGTTCCGCTGCCCGGCCCCGACGGGCCCGGCACGAGCGTGCTCGGCGGCTCCAACCTCGCCGTCAGCGCCCACGCCGAACACGCCGACACCGCCGCACGCCTGATCACATACCTCACCAGTGAGCGCGTCCAGCGGCAGGTCCTCACCCGGGGCGCGCTGCCTCCCGTGCGCGCGGACCTCTACCGGGACCCGGACCTGATCCGGGAGTTCCCCTACCTGCCGACGCTGCGCCGGAGCGTCCTCGCGGCTGCGCCGCGCCCCGAGAGCCCGCGCTACGACCAGGTCAGCATGGTCGTGCAGGCGGTCGTCCGCGACGCGCTGACGGGCCACTCGACGCCCGAGGCCGCGGTGCGGCGGCTCACCCGGGAGCTCGCCGACATCTCCCGCCGCGGCTGATCCCTCGCCCGCCGTACTCCACCCCCTACCTACATGTTAGGTAACGCCCGTGTATCGAACCGACTCGATCCGGGATGAAATATCTGCATATAAGGGGCCAACTTCCAGATACCTGTCGCACGTTCGTTGACACCCCCGTGAAACGGCTACCTAACATGCATGCATAACCGTCAGCTCGCACAGACAGGCCAACGGGGTGAGCTCCAAGCACATCGAACCGCGTCACTGGTGGCGCGACGCAGTGATCTACCAGGTGTACGTCCGCAGCTTCCTGGACAGCACCGGCGACGGCGTCGGCGATCTCGCCGGGGTCCGGGCCGGACTGCCGTACCTCAGGAAGCTGGGCGTCGACGGCATCTGGCTGAGCCCCTTCTATCCGTCCCCGCAGCACGACCACGGCTACGACGTCGCCGACTACTGCGACGTCGACCCGGTCTTCGGCGACCTCGCCGAGTTCGACCTGCTGGTGGCGGCCGCCCGTCGGCTCGGCATCAAGGTGCTCCTCGACATCGTGCCGAACCACTGCTCCAGCGAGCACCCCTGGTTCCGCGAGGCCCTTGCCTCCGCACCGGGCAGCGAGGCCCGCGCCCGCTTCCACTTCGCCGACGGGCGGGGACCGGACGGAGCCGAGCCGCCCAACAACTGGCACGCCATGTTCGGCGGCCCCGCCTGGTCCCGCGTCACCGAGGCCGACGGCCGGCCCGGCCAGTGGTACCTGCACATGTTCACGCCCGAGCAGCCCGACTGGAACTGGCGCGACGCCGAGGTCGGCGCCCACTTCGACCGCGTCCTGCGCTTCTGGCTCGACCGGGGCGTCGACGGCTTCCGCATCGACGTCGCCGCCGGCCTCTTCAAGCACCCCGAGCTGCCCGACTCCCCGGACCCCGAGGCCGACGCCCGCACCCGCGACTCGGTCAACCCGCTGGCCTGGAACCAGCCCGAGGTCCACGACGTGTGGCGGCACTGGCGGTCGGTGTGCGAGGAGTACACCGCACGCGACGGCCGCGAACGGCTCCTGGTCGGCGAGGTATCCGTCCCCACGGCACGCGAACACGCCCTGTACGTCCGCCCCGACGAACTCCACCAGGCGTTCTTCTTCGACCTGCTGAGCGCCTCCTGGGACGCCGACGCCTTCCGCAAGGTCATCACCGAGGCCATGCACGACATCGCGGGCACGGGATCGACGGTCACCTGGGTCCTCAACAACCACGACCAGGTCCGCACCGTCACCCGCTACGGCGAGCCCGCCGTCGAGGGCAGCGGACTCGGCGCCGCCCGCGCCCGCGCCGCCGCCCTGCTGATGCTGGCGCTGCCCGGCGCCGCCTACATCTACCAGGGTGAGGAACTGGGCCTGCCCGAGGTCGTCGACCTGCCCGACGACGTGCTCACCGACCCCATCTTCCGCCGCACCGGCAGCCGCGCCCGGATCCGCGACGGCTGCCGGGTGCCGCTGCCCTGGTCCGGGCAGGCCTCGCCGTTCGGCTTCACCTCCGGGGTCGAGGGCGCCAAGCCCTGGCTGCCGCAGCCCGAGTACTTCGCCGAGTACGCCACCGAACGCGCGCTCGCCGACACCCGCTCGTTCTGGCACCTCTACCGCGACGGCCTCCAGCTGCGCGCCGCGCTGCCCCAGCTCGGCGAGGGCGCCATGCGCTGGCTGGACACCCAGCCCGGCGTCCTCGGCTTCGTCCGCGGCGACGGCCTGGTCTGCGCCGTCAACTTCGGTACCGCGCCCGCGCCCGCGCCCGTCGCGGGCACCCCCCTGCTGTCCAGCGGCCCCTGCCCGGCCGGGGTCCTCCCCGGCTCCACGGCCGCCTGGTGGATCGGCGACGACGCCGCTTCCTGAGCCCTCACACCCCTCACACCGTCCGTTCCCCCGCTCCGAAGGGACATCAACGATGATGCGACGACGTACCACCCTGCTCACCGGCTGCACCGCCCTCGCCCTGGCGCTCGGCGCCACCGCCTGCTCAGGCGGCGGCCCCGTCTCCGCGGGCGGCGGCGACAAGGCGCTGAACGGCCAGACGGTCACCGTCGCCGGCGTCTGGTCCGGCAGCGAGCAGAAGAACTTCCAGAAGGTGCTGGACGCCTTCACCGAGAAGACCGGCGCCAGGACCCGGTTCGTCTCCACCGGGGACAACGTCTCCACCGTCGTCGGCAGCAAGATCGAGGGCGGCAACGCCCCCGACGTGGTGATGGTCCCGCAGGTCGGCGTGCTCCAGCAGTTCGCCGAGAACGGCTGGCTCAAGCCGCTGTCCGGCACCACCCGGAAGGCCGTCGACGCCAACTACGCCACCGTCTGGAAGGACTACGGCAGCGTCGACGGCACCCTGTACGGGCTGTACTTCAAGGCCGCCCACAAGTCGACCGTCTGGTACAGCCCCGAAGCCCTCGACACCGCCGGAGTCGAGCCGCCGAAGTCGTACGACGAGATGCTGAAGGCCGGGCGGACGGTCTCCGACTCGGGCCTCGCCGCCTTCTCCGTCGCCGGCCAGGACGGCTGGACGCTCACCGACTGGTTCGAGAACGTCTACCTCTCCCAGGCCGGCCCCGAGAAGTACGACGCCCTCGCCGCCCACGAACTGAAGTGGACGGACGGCAGCGTGGTCGACGCGCTCACCACGCTCGGCGAACTCTTCGGCGACAAGCGGCTGCTGGAGGGCGGGAGCAAGGGCGCCCTCAACACCGACTTCCCCGGCTCCGTCGAGAAGGTCTTCGGCCCCGAACCCGAGGCCGGCATGGTCTACGAGGGCGACTTCGTCGCCGGGGTCGCCAAGGACCAGTTCGGCCGGAAGATCGGCGAGGACGCGAACTTCTTCCCGTTCCCGCCGGTCGACGGCGGCAAGGCCCCCGTGGTCAGCGGCGGTGACGCGGCCGTCGTCCTCAAGGACGGCAAGAACACCGACGCCGGCATGGCCCTGCTGGAGTACCTGGCCACCCCGGAGGCCGCCGCCGTGTGGGCCGAGGCGGGCGGTTTCCTCTCCCCGAACAAGAAGGTCGACCCCGCCGCCTACGGCGACGACGTCACCCGCACCACCGCCGAGTCCCTCATAGCCGCGGGGGACTCCGTCCGCTTCGACATGTCCGACCAGGCCCCGGCCGCCTTCGGCGGGACCAAGGGCGCCGGCGAGTGGAAGATCCTCCAGGACTTCCTGCGCGACCCGTCCGACCCGAAGGGGACCGCCGCACAGCTGGAGGCCGCCGCGGCCAAGGCGTACAAGGGCTGACCGCGATGACCGCCACTGCCACCGAGGTGGCCGCTCCCCCCGCCGCCGAGGCCGCCGCGCGTCGACGACGCGCCCGGCGGCGGGGCCGGACCGTCGCCCTCCTCTTCGTCTTCCCCGCCCTGCTCCTGCTCGGCGCGCTCGTCGTCTACCCCGTGCTGTTCTCCGTGGGCCGCAGCCTCTTCGACGCCTCCGGCACCCGGTTCGTCGGCGGCCAGAACTACACCGAGATGTTCCGCGACCCGGCCACCCTCAAGGCGGTCCGCAACACCGCGATCTGGGTGGTCGTGGCGCCGGCCCTGCTGACCGGGCTCGGCCTGATCCTCGCGGTGCTCGTGGAGAAGGTCCGCTGGGCCACCGCGTTCAAGCTGCTCCTCTTCATGCCGATGGCCGTCTCCTTCCTCGCCGCCGGCATCATCTTCCGGCTCGCCTACGACGAGGACCCCGACAAGGGCGTCCTCAACGCGGCGGTCGTCGGCGTCCACGACGCCTTCCAGGGCTCCTCCGCGTACCCGACGGCCCGCGCCCGCGACGGCCAGGGCCTCGGCGAGGCCGCCGGCGGCGGCTACCGCACCAGCACCGCGGTGTCGCCCGGCGACACCGTCGCCCTCGGACTGGTCGGCGTCGCGCCCAAGGACCTGCCCGCGGGCGCCCGGCCGGCCCGCACCGCGGCCGGGCGCGAGGCTGCCCCCGGCGAACTGCGCGGCGTCGTCTACCTCGACTTCACCCGCGGCGGGGGCGGAGAGCCCGGCCGGGTCGACCCCGAGGAGAGCGGGCTGCCCCGGATGACCGTCGAGGCGGTGCGCGACGGCAGGACGGTCGCGAGCACCACCACCGCGGCCGACGGCTCCTTCCGCTTCGCGGACCTCGCGGACGGCTCGTACACCGTCGTGCTCCCCGGCTCCAACTTCGCCGCGCCCTACGACGGCGTCTCCTGGCTCGGCCCGGCGCTCGTCACCCCCGCGATCATCGGCGCCTACCTGTGGATCTGGACCGGCTTCGCCATGGTGCTCATCGGGGCGGGCCTGTCCACCCTGCCACGGGACACGCTGGAGGCGGCCCGGATGGACGGCGCGAACGAGTGGCAGGTGTTCCGGCGGATCACCGTGCCCCTGCTGGCACCCGTGCTGACCGTGGTCTTCGTGACCCTCGTCATCAACGTGATGAAGGTGTTCGACCTCGTCTACGTCATCGCGCCCGGACCGGTGCAGGAGGACGCGACCGTGCTCGCCACCCAGATGTGGCTGGTGTCCTTCGGCGGCGGCAACAACCAGGGCCTGGGCAGCGCCCTCGGGGTCCTGCTCCTGCTGCTGGTGATCCCGGCCATGGTCTTCAACGTCCGTCGATTCCGAGGGAGTCAGCGATGAGTCTCGGTGCGCTCCGGCGCGGGCTGGGCAACAGCCTGGTCCAGGCCTTCCTGGTGGTCATCGGGCTGATCTGGCTCACCCCGCTGGCCGGACTGCTCCTGTCGTCCCTGCGGTCCGCCGAGGACACCGCCAGGGGCGGCTGGTGGACGACGTTCACCAGCCCCGGCCAGCTGTCCTTCGACAACTACGCGGCGCTGCTGGAGAACGCGGGCATCACCCGGGCGTTCTGGAACACGGTGCTGATCTCCGTCCCCACGACGGTGCTCGTGGTGGTGATCGCCGCGCTCGCCGGGTACGCCTTCGCCTGGCTGGACTTCCCCGGCCGTGACACGCTGTTCCTGCTGGTGGTCGCCCTGCTGGTGGTGCCGGTGCAGATCGGTCTGCTGCCGGTGGCCAAACTCTTCGGCCAGCTCGGCCTGTTCGGCACGATCCCGGGCGTCGTCCTCTTCCACGTCTCCTACGGGCTGCCGTTCGCCGTCTTCCTGCTGCGCAACTACTTCGCCGAGATCCCCAAGGAGATGCTGGAGGCGGCCCGGATGGACGGGGGAACCGAGTGGCGCATCTTCACCCGGCTCGTCCTGCCGGTGGGGCGGCCGGCGCTCGCGAGCCTCGCCATCTTCCAGTTCCTGTGGGTGTGGAACGACATGCTGGTGGCGCTGCTGTTCGCCGACAGCTCCTCCCAGCCGCTGACGGTGGAGCTCCAGTCGCAGATCCGTCAGTTCGGCAGCAACATCGACGTGCTGGCGCCGGGCGCGTTCCTGTCGCTGATCGTGCCGGTGGTGGTGTTCTTCGCCTTCCAGCGGCACTTCGTGCAGGGGGTCATGGCCGGATCGGTGAAGTAGCGCGCGGTCGGTGCGCGGAGTGCCACGCCGTCGGACGGCTCGGTGCGCGTCACCGAGACCGCCGGCGGCGCGCTCACGACGACGGCCGGCGGCGCGCTCACGACGACGGCCGGCGGCGCGCTCACGACGACGGCCGGCCGGTCCGGGCGAACCACGCCGAGTGCCCCTTCTTCCTCGATGTATGCCCCCTGCTTCGAGGTATTTCGCGGCGGCCGAGATGTCCGTACGAGGCTTTGGTCGTGGCGCGACAACTGAGTTAACCTTCACCGGATTTTCTCATCCGGCTCATCCGTGAACTGCGGAAACGCCGAGAAGAAGCGGGCCCCGTCCGGGGCTCGGCGCGGGTTCCGAGTCCTCGGGGTGAGGGCTCCAGGGGAGCGGAACGAGGGTGCGCATGAGCGGCAGGACGATCGAGGCCACCGACCGGGCCCCGGGCGAACAGGAACTGCGGCAGTTGCTGGCCGGACTGACCGCCGTACGGGACGGCGACTTCGGTACCCGGCTGCCGTCCGACGGCGACGGACTGCTGGGCGACATCGCCACGGTCTTCAACGGCATGGTGGACCAGCTGTCCGTGTTCACCTCGGAGGTCACCCGCGTCGCGCGCGAGGTGGGCACCGAGGGCACGCTCGGCGGGCAGGCCGAGGTGCCGGGGGTCTCGGGCACCTGGGCGGACCTGACCGACTCGGTCAACGCCATGGCGGGCAACCTGACCACCCAGGTGCGCGACATCGCGCAGGTGGCCACGGCGGTCGCCAAGGGCGACCTCTCGCAGAAGATCGACGTCCCCGCGCGCGGCGAGATCCTCCAGCTGAAGGAGACCGTCAACACGATGGTCGACCAGCTGTCGTCGTTCGCCGACGAGGTCACCCGCGTCGCCCGTGAGGTCGGCAGCGAGGGCCGCCTCGGCGGCCAGGCCCAGGTGCCCGGTGTCGCCGGCGTCTGGCGCGACCTGACGGACTCGGTCAACTTCATGGCCGGCAACCTGACCTCGCAGGTCCGCAACGTCGCCCAGGTGACCACGGCGGTGGCCCAGGGCGACCTGTCGCAGAAGATCACCGTGGACGCGCGCGGGGAGATCCTGGAGCTGAAGAACACCATCAACACGATGGTCGACCAGCTCTCCGGCTTCGCCGACGAGGTCACCCGCGTCGCCCGTGAGGTCGGCACGGAGGGCCGCCTCGGCGGCCAGGCCGACGTCAAGGGTGTCAAGGGCACCTGGCGCGACCTCACGGACTCCGTGAACTTCATGGCGGGCAACCTCACCGCGCAGGTCCGCAACGTCGCCCAGGTCGCCACGGCGGTGGCCCAGGGCGACCTGTCGCAGAAGATCACCGTGGACGCGCGCGGGGAGATCCTGGAGCTGAAGAACACCATCAACACGATGGTCGACCAGCTCTCCGCGTTCGCCGACGAGGTCACCCGCGTCGCCCGTGAGGTCGGCACCGAGGGCAACCTGGGCGGACAGGCGATCGTCCGGGGCGTCTCGGGGACCTGGAAGGACCTCACGGACAACGTCAACGTGATGGCGTCCAACCTGACCGGCCAGGTCCGCTCCATCGCCCAGGTCGCCACCGCCGTCGCCCGCGGCGACCTCTCGCAGAAGATCACGGTCGAGGCCAAGGGCGAGGTCGCCGCCCTCGCGGACGTCATCAACACCATGGTCGACACCCTCTCCGCGTTCGCCGACGAGGTCACCCGCGTCGCCCGTGAGGTCGGCACCGAGGGCCGCCTCGGCGGTCAGGCGCACGTGCCGAACGTCGCCGGCACCTGGAAGGACCTGACCGACAACGTCAACTCGATGGCCAACAACCTCACCGGCCAGGTCCGCAACATCGCCCTGGTGACCACCGCCGTCGCCAACGGCGACCTGTCGAAGAAGATCGACGTCGACGCCCGCGGCGAGATCCTGGAGCTGAAGACCACCATCAACACGATGGTCGACCAGCTGTCGTCGTTCGCCGCCGAGGTCACCCGTGTCGCCCGTGAGGTCGGCAGCGAGGGCCGCCTCGGCGGCCAGGCCGAGGTCGAGGGTGTCGAGGGCACCTGGAAGCGGCTGACGGAGAACGTCAACGAACTCGCCGGGAACCTCACCCGCCAGGTCCGCGCGATCGCCGAGGTCGCCAGCGCCGTCGCCGAGGGCGACCTGACCCGCTCGATCACCGTGGAGGCGTCCGGCGAGGTCGCCGAACTGAAGGACAACATCAACTCCATGGTGGAGTCCCTGCGCGAGACCACGCGGGCCAACCAGGAGCAGGACTGGCTGAAGACCAACCTCGCCCGGATCTCCGGCCTCATGCAGGGCCACCGCGAGCTGCCCGTCGTCGCCGAACTGGTCATGGACGAACTCGCGCCGCTGGTCTCGGCGCAGTACGGCGCCTTCTACCTCGCCGAGGACACCGCGCGCGGGCCCGAGCTGCGGCTCGTCGGCTCCTACGGCTACCCCGACGACAGCGACCGGCCCGACCGGATCCCCGTCGGGCGCTCCCTCGTCGGGCAGGCCGCGCGCAACCGCCGGCCCATCGGCGTCGAGGAACTGCCGCCGGGCTACGTCACCATCTCCTCCGGTCTCGGACAGGCCGTGCCCAGCGCCCTGATGGTGCTGCCCATCGTGGTCGAGGACCAGGTCCTCGGCGTCATCGAACTGGGCTCCGTCACCCGCTTCACCCAGATCCACCAGGACTTCCTCGCCCAGCTGATGCCCACCATCGGCGTCAACCTCAACACGATCGTCGCCAACGCCCGCACCGACGAACTGCTGGACGAGTCCCAGCGGCTCACCGCGGAACTCCAGTCCCGCTCAGCCGAGTTGCAGGTGCAGCAGGACGAACTCCAGCGCTCCAACGCCGAACTGGAGGAGAAGGCGTCGCTGCTCGCCTCGCAGAACCGCGACATCGAGGCCAAGAACCTGGAGATCGAGCAGGCCCGGCAGGAACTGGAGACCCGCGCCCAGGAGCTGGCGCTCGCGTCGAAGTACAAGTCGGAGTTCCTGGCCAACATGAGCCACGAACTGCGCACCCCGCTCAACAGCCTGCTGATCCTCGCCCAGTTGCTCGCGCAGAACCCCTCCCGCAACCTCACCCCCAAGCAGGTCGAGTACGCGGGCATCATCCACTCGGCCGGCTCCGACCTGCTCCAGCTGATCAACGACATCCTCGACCTGTCGAAGGTCGAGGCCGGCAAGATGGACGTCACCCCCGAACGGGTCCCGCTGCGCAAGCTGCTGGAGTACGTGGAGGCGACGTTCCGGCCGATGACGACGCAGAAGAGCCTCGACTTCACGGTGGCCACCGCGCCCGGCACCCCGGCCGACCTGCTCACCGACGACTCCCGGCTGCGGCAGGTCCTGCGCAACCTGCTCTCCAACGCGGTGAAGTTCACCGAACAGGGCGGCGTCGAACTGCGCATCGAACCCGCCGCCGACCGGGAGGTGCCCGTCGGCGTCCTCCGCGGCGGCCCCGTGGTGGCCTTCCGGGTCAAGGACACCGGCATCGGCATCCCCCACCAGCAACTGGAGGCGATCTTCGGCGCTTTCCAGCAGGCGGACGGCACCACCAGCCGCAAGTACGGCGGCACCGGCCTCGGCCTGTCGATCACCCGGGAGATCGCGCATCTGCTGGGCGGCGCCGTCACGGTCGACAGCACCCCCGGCCAGGGCAGCACCTTCACGCTGTACCTCCCCGTCGCGCGCGCCGACTTCGAGGACGTGCTCGCGGGCGGCCCCCGGTCCGTCGAACAGTCGGACACCGCCGAACTCCCGCCCGCCACCAGGCCGGACACCGCCCCCAGCGTGTCGCCGGAGCGGCGCAGGCGGCGTCTCCTCGTCGTCGAGGAGCGGCCGCGCGGTCTGCTGACCCTCGTCGCCGAACGCGCCGTCGCGGACATCGCGCCCGACCCCGACGACCCGCTCGGCGCGATCGACATCATCACGGCGGTCGGCGCGCAGGAGGCGGCGAGCACCCTGGCCGCCGACCCCTGCCACTGCGTCGTCCTGGAACTCGGCATGCCCGACGGCGAGGGCGCCCGCCTGCTGGAGGCCATGGAGGGCGACTCGGCGCTCGCCAGCGTGCCCGTCCTCGTGCACACCGGGCACCGCGTGGAACTGGCCCACGAGCAGACGCTGCGCTCCCGCGCGGAGAGCCGTCCGCTGGACTTCCTGTCCAGCCTGGACGAACTGCGCGAACGGATCACCCTGCACCTGTCCGCCGAGGAACCGGGCGACGTCCTGTCCCTGGTCCGCGGCGAGGACCTCCAGCGCCCGGCCGCCGAGGTCGTCGACGACGCCTTCCTCGGCCGTACGGTGCTCGTGGTCGACGACGACGCGCGCAACCTCTTCGCCCTCAGCGGGGTCCTCGAACTCCACGGCTTCCAGGTCCTGCACGCCGACAACGGCCGCAAGGGCATCGAGATGCTGCTCGCCCACCCCGACATCTCGCTCGTCCTGATGGACGTGATGATGCCGGAGATGGACGGATACACCGCGACCGCGGAGATCCGCGCGATGGACCGGTACGCCGAGCTGCCCATCATCGCCGTCACCGCGAAGGCCATGCCCGGAGACCAGGAGAAGAGCCTCGCGTCGGGCGCCAACGACTACGTCACCAAGCCCGTCGACACCAACGACCTCATCGGCCGTGTCCGACGCTGGCTGTCCACCTGAGGGGGGACCGCCCCGCCGTGCCCACCAGCCGACCGCCCGGCGTCCCCGGACGCCCGAGCCCAGGAACAGGCCAACCGTGAGCAACCTCCTCCAGCCCACCGAACCGCCGGACCCCGGCGTCCCGACGGGCGAGCCGCCCGCCGCCGACCCGGCGGCGGCCACCGACCTGCTCGCCCCGGGCCGGCCCGCCGGGACGACCGTCGCCCGGACCCCCGCCGACCGGGTCCCGGACGACAGCGCGGTGGCCGTCACCGGCCCGGACGAAGACCACGCCGCAGGGGAGTCCTCCCCGGTGGGGCGGCTCGCCGCGACCGTGGAGCGACTGCGCCGCGAGGTGCAGGTCGCCCAGGCGGAGGCCGACGGCCGTGCCCTGGTCGAGCTGGCCAAGGGCATCCTCGTCGAGCGCCTCCGCTGCGGACCCGCGCAGGCGGCACGGCAACTGGCCGAGCTGACCGAACAGGCGGGCGTGACCCCGCTGGAGTTCGCCGTCGAGGTCATCAACCAGGCCTCGCGCGACCGGCTCTCGGAGGTGACGACCGCGTTCCTCGCGACCACGGCGCGCCGCGGCGACACCACCGACCCCGGGGACGACTCCGTCGCGGTACGGCTGCGGACCGCCGAGAGCGGCGCGCTGGCCGCGGACGACGCGCAGGCCGTGGCCGACTCCCTGCTCGAACACGCCCTGACACCGCTCGGCGCGGAGGCCGTCGCCATCTGGGCGCTGGACGCCGACGGTTCCCTCAGCCTGGCGGGCAGCGCCGGGTTCTCCGCGGCGGAGGCCGGCCGCTGGCGGTACGTGCCGCCGGGCGTGGCGACGGTGGCACGCCGCGGACTCGGCGAGCGGACGGGCCAGTGGATCGGCTGTCTGTCGGAGACGGGGCTGCCGTCCATCGGCCGGCACCAGCACCCCGACGGAGGCCGCGTCGCCCTCCCCGCGGGCACCGGGGGCCGTATCCACGGCGTGCTGGAGATCGTCTGGCCGACGCCGCTGGAGCCCCAGCCCCCGCAGATCGTCCGCCAGGTGGAGGCCCTGGCCGAGCTGTGCGCGCACACGCTGGAGACGTACGTCCCGCGCCGGCCCGACGCGGACACCCGCCCCGGTGTCCTGCCGGCCGTCGCCGAACTGATGGATCTGGCCGACGGCCTCCACGACCCCGCGCTGGTGCTCGTCCCGCACCTGGACGCCGACGGGGAACTGGTCGACTTCCGCATCCACCACGTCAACCGGCGCTTCCTCGACCCGGCGGGCCGCCCCCGCAGCGCGGTCAACGGCGCCCTGCTGCTGGAGGCCTACCCGATGGCCGCCGGCGACAGCGAACTCTTCGGCCAGGTCGAACGGGTCTACGCCACGGGCGAGCCGTTCCGCGCCCACCGCATGAGGCTGACCGCCCTCGTGGACGACGTTCCGCTGGCGGCGGTCGCCGACGTCAACATCAGCCGCCACGGGGGCAGCGTCCTGCTCATCTGGCGGATAGAGGACGAGACGGCGCGCCTGGCGAGCCTGCTCCAGCACGCCCAGCGCCTCGGCCGCATCGGCGGCTTCGAGGAGAACCTCCTCACCGGCGAGATCACCTGGAACGGGCAGCTCTACAGCCTCTACGGCAAGCCCGCCGTCGGCGGCCCGGTCCCGCTGGAGCAACTGCCCGCCCACGCCCATCCCGACGACGCCGTCGCCATCGGCAGGTTCCTGCGCACCCTGCTGCACCACCGCCGTCCCGCGTCCACGGCGTTCCGGCTCCAGCGGCCCGACGGCGTCACCCGGCACATCCGCGTGGTGGCCGAACCGGTCCTCGACTCCGACGGGCGGCTGTTCGTCGTCCGGGGCGCCTACCAGGACATCTCCGCCCAGCACTGGACGGAGGTCGCCCTCGCCGCGACCCGTGACCAGCTCGCCCACACCGAGCAGCAGGCGAGCGAACGCGACCGGCTGACCCTCCAGCTCCAGCACGCGATCATGCCGCCCGCGCAGGCCCCCCTGGAGGCCCCCGGACTGCGCGTGGCCGTGCGCTACCGGCCCGCGGAGACGCAGAACCTGGTCGGCGGCGACTGGTACGACGCGGTCGTGCTGCCGTCCCGGCTGGTGCTGCTGTGCGTGGGGGACGTCGCCGGACACGGCATCGAGGCGGCCACCAGCATGGTCGTCCTGCGCAACGCGCTGCGCGGCCTCGCCGTGACGGGCGCCGGACCGGCCCAACTGCTGTCCTGGCTGAACATGGTGGCCCACCACCTGAACGGTGCCGTCACCGCCACGGCGGTCTGCGGCCTGTACGACCCCGAGGTCCGTACCCTGCGCTGGGCGAGGGCCGGCCATCTGCCGCCCGTCCTCGTGCGTGACGGCGAGGCGGCACCGCTGCCCCTGGTCAAGGGCCTGCTGCTCGGCGCCGTGCCCGAGGCGGCGTACGAGGAGCACGAGGTCCAGCTGGCCGTCGACGACACCTTGTTGATGTATACGGACGGTCTGATCGAGCGCCGCGACCGTTCCGTGGAGGAGTCGCTGGCCCAGCTGCTGACGGCCGCGAGCACGGTCCCGCCCACACTGGACCAGCAGCTGGACCGCCTGCTCACCTACAGCAAGTCGGACACGGACGACGACACCTGCATCGTGGGCGTACGGGTGGACTAGTGCCGCGACGGGCAACGTTCGCCCCGTCGCGACGCCCGGCACGCGCTCTTGCCGCACCGGGCACAAGCCCGAGTACGTCCAGTACGAGGACGTGCGCCCGGCACGCCGCGAGCACGTACCGGACGCCGCTCCTCGACGGGCGAACGTTGCCTGCCGCGGCGCTGGACGTCGGGCCCCCGGCCACCCCGGTGGCCCGGTGGCGCGGACCCGGGGGTGCCCGGCGGGTCCGCGCCGTTTCCGTGCCGCGTGGTCAGGCGTAGGAGTGGATCGTCCCGCGCCGTGCGGGCCCGGCTCCCTCGCAGGGCCGCCGGACCGGTGGGTTATACGATGACGTGTCTTTCGGACTGTCGTTTCCGGGGCGCGGTGAGCGGCGCGACGGAGGAGCGTCGTCCCCGGTACGCGACGCAGGGAGGGAACGTGGATGTCGACGACGGCGAGGACGGGACGGCCTTCGCACCGCGGCCCGGGGGCGCCGCGCTGGAGATCCGTTCGTTGTCCGGCCGTCCCGGGATCCGTGCCGCTGGAGAGATCAACGTGATCACCCGTCCGTCCTGGGAACAGGCCCTGAGGAAGGTGGCGAGCAGCCATGGCGACGTCTCCCACGTGGAGCTGTCGGGGCTGATGTCCATCGACGTCGGCGGCGCGGCGGTGCTCGCCGTCACCGCGCAGCGGCTGACCACCGGCCGTATCGTCGTGCACCGTCCGCCGCCGGAGCTGACGCGCATCCTCGACCTGTTCTGGCCCGGCCTCGCGACGATCTAGGTGGCTGAGCGATGACCACCGCCGCCGACCGAGCATCCTTCGCGCACCCGGCGCTGTTCTACCGGGGTGCGGAGCAGTACCTGGCGGGCACCGTGCCGTTCCTCCGCGAGGGCCTGGCCGCCGGGGAGGCCGTCGCCGTCGCCGTGCCGGGTCCCCGCCTCGCCCTCGTCGAGGCCGGGCTGGGTGCCGACGCCGCCGGGGTCGAGTTCCTCGACATGACGCGGGTGGGCCGCAACCCCGGGCGCATCATCCCCGGCGTCCTGCGCGCCTTCGCCGACGCCCACCCGGGCCGCCGGGCGCGCATCGTCGGGGAGCCGATCTGGGCCGGCCGCTCGGCGGCGGAGTACCCGGCGTGCGTCCTGCACGAGGCCCTCATCAACACGGCGTTCCAGGACCGCGAGGTGACGATCCTCTGCCCGTACGACGCGGACGCCCTGGCCCCGGCGGTCCTCGGCGACGCCCGCGCCACGCATCCCGTCGTCATCGACTCCGGCGTCGCACGGCCCAGCACCGCCTACGACCCCGAGGAGGTCGTCGCCCGCTGCAACCAGCCCCTCGGCGGCCCGCCCGGAGCGGCGGCCCTGTCGTTCGACGCGGAGGCGCTGCCGTGGGCCCGCGCGTTCGCGGTGCGGGAGGCCCGGCGGCTCGGTCTGGGGGAGGCGCGGATGCACGACCTGACGCTGGCGGTCGCGGAGCTGACCACCAACTCCGTGGTCCACGGCGGTGGTTCGGGGACGCTGCGGATCTGGTCCGAGGGCGGACAGATCGTCTGCGAGGTACACGACCTCGGGCGGCTGACCGACCCGCTGGCCGGCCGCAGGCCCCCGGCACGCGACCAACCCGGCGGACGCGGACTGCTGCTGGTCCACCACGTCGCCGACCTCGTCCGCCTCCACACCGCGCCCGACGGCACCACCGTCCGCATCCACCTCGACCGCTGACCCGAGACCGCCGCGACCGCTGACCGCTGACCGCGGGCCGCGTCCGGCGGCCGACGGGCCGTCGGCCGCCGCGCGCCGGACGACGACCGGTCCCCGGCGCGAGGTGCCAGAATGGCGGGGCAGCAGGCCAGGGCAGGAGAGAGGGCGACCGTGCCGGACAACCGAGCGGGACAACCTTCGACGGAGGGCCACGGGGAGCGCGGCGAGGGACCCGCATCGGTGACGATCGCGTACATCGCCGAGTCCGCGGGCGTCTCCGTACCCACCGTGTCGAAGGTGCTCAACGGCCGGTCCGGGGTGTCGGACGAGACACGGGCCCGCGTGGAGCAGCTGATCCACCAGCACGGCTACCGCAAGCCGCCCAAGAACCGCAGCAATCTCGTGGAACTGGTGTTCCGCGAACTGGAGAGCATGTGGGCCGTGGAGATCATCCGCGGGGTCGAGCGGGTGGCCCGCAAGAACCGGATCGGCGTGCTGGTGTCGGAGTTCGGCCTGCACGACACCTCCGGCACGACCATCGAGGACACCGTCGGCCGGCGCCCCCGGTGCGTCCTGTCGGTGGCGCAGCTCTCCGAGGCGGAACGCGGGCAACTGAGGGCGCGGGGCATCCCGTTCGTCGTCTTCGACCCGATCGAGGAACTGCCCGACGACGTGCCCTTCGTGGGCGCCACGAACTGGCGGGGCGGCCAGGCGGCGACCCGGCACCTCATCGGCCTCGGGCACCGGCGCATCGCCATGATCAGCGGACCCGACCACGCCTTCTGCCTCGCCCGGCTGTCCGGCTACACCTCCGCCCTCGCGGAGGCCGGCCTGCCCACGGAACCCCGCCTGGTGGTCAGGACCCAGCTCACCCGTGAGCACGGGTACGAGGCCGCACGGGAGTTGCTGTCCCGGCCCGACCGGCCCACCGCCGTGTTCACCGCGAACGACATGCAGGCGGTCGGTGTCTACCAGGCCGCCCGCGAACTCGGGTTGCGTGTCCCGGACGACCTCAGCGTGGTGGGCTTCGACGACGTGCCGGCTGTCGCGTGGATGGATCCGCCCCTGACCACCGTCCACCAGCCCCTCGCCGAGATGGCGAGCGCCGCCACCGAACTGGCGCTCGCCCTCGGCCGCGGTGAGGAGCTGTCGCAGGTCGGACTGGAGATCGCGACCACCCTCACCCTCCGCGAGAGCACGGCCCCGCCCAAGGAGCAGTGAACCCTGCTGCCCCGCCCGGCGTGCGAGAACGCCTTGTTGAACCCCTGGAACGGAGTCCAGCCGGTCTGCCCGGCGTTGCCGCCGTCGCCGTACCGGGCCTCCGTGGTGGCCGACTGGTCACCGTGACCGGCGACCGGGCCCCGACACCCCGTACGGCCGGGTGATGCGGGCGATGTGGAAGGGACTGCGGGCCACCATCGGGACCGACGTCTCCTGGGTGCCGTCGTACCCGCACCTGCTGCGGGCGGCGGGGCTCGGGCACGTGGCCGCCGAGGTCCGCGTGCCGCCCCTGCTTCCGGGCGGCCCCGTCAGCCGCTTCTGGGCGGACACGTGGCAGCGGAGCAGAGCGGCGATGCCCGCCACCGGTCTCGTCGACGATGGGGACCTCGACGAGGCGGTCCGGTACCCGGACTCCGAGGAGTGCGCCGCCCGCTCCGCCGGCCTGCTGACCGCGTGGGGACGGAAACCCCCGAACTGGCCGGGGATGAGGGAAGCTCCGGCGTGGACGCGCCGTCCTCGGCGTCTGGTGTGAGGGCACCATGGCGGAGCCGGTGGAGCGTCCAGCCGTCCAGGTCCTCGATGCCCTGGGGTGAGGCGAGGGGTTGGCCGGAGGAAAGCAGTTGCGCTCGCTGTCTTCCCGCGTACAGGGTGCGGTGGTGACCCGGACAGAGATCGAACTGCCCGTCGTGGAGGGACTCCTGTCCGGCGTGGACCTCGGCGGTCAGGTCGACGCCACCGGTCCCGAGCAGTACCGGCGAGACACCGATGGCGTCGTCGCCGCGCCGGTCCGGGACCGCCCCGCGCCGGCGGGCCGCTCCACCGGCGGGCACGCGGTGACGGCCGCCACCGCCGGTGGACTTGTGGAACGGCCGCTCTCTGCGCCGTGGACGGCGTGGTGCTCGACCATGTGCGCGACCGAGCTGCGGCACTGGTCAGGAACGTTGATCGATCCCACCCCTACAAGGAGTTGTCGTGCGTTATTCCGATGCCCAGGCCATTACGGAGATCCCCGTCGCGGACAAGGGGGCCGGGCCCTACGGCATCGCGGCCGGACCTGACGGGGCCCTGTGGCTCACCCTCGCGCACAGTGGCCGCATCGCGCGTCTCACCCTCGACGGCGAACTCAGCGAATACGTCCTGGACTCGTCCGAGTGCTGCCCTACGGTCATCACCCCTGGGCCCGATGGAGCACTGTGGTTCACACGGTTCCAGGACCACCGGATCGGCCGGGTCACCGCCGACGGTGAAACGGAGTCCTTTCCCGTACCGACACCCGGCAGCGGACCCTTCGGTATCACCGCCGGTCCGGACGGCGCGATGTGGTTCACACAGATGAACACGGACCGTATCGGCCGTATCACCGGCACGGGAGAGATCACCGAGTTCGTGCTTCCCCATGCCGGTGCCCTTCCCTCGGCAATCACCGCAGGCCCTGACGGGGCCCTGTGGTTCACCCTCAACCAGGCGAACGCGGTCGGCCGCATCACCGTGCACGGAGACATCGTGATGCACCCACTCCCCACCGCCGGCGCAGCACCCGTGGGCATCACCAGCGACGGCACCGCCTTGTGGTTCGTCGAGATCGCGGCGGGCCAGATCGGCAGGATCTCGGTGGACGGCGGGATCGAGGAATTTCCGCTTCCCGACCGCACGGCCAAACCCCACGCCATTGTCGCGACCTCCGCCGGGGAATGCTGGTTCACCGAATGGGGAGCCAACCGCGTCGGCCACATCACCGATGGCGGCGAGATAGCCGAGTACAGCCTGCCGTCACCGTCCTCCGAGCCGCACGGGATCACCCTGGGGCCCGACGGCGCACTGTGGGTGGCCCTGGAAACGGGAGGAGTCGCGCGGGTGGAACCGTGAACCCGGGACGGTGAACTGCCCCACACGGGAGTTGCGCGCGCTCGGTGGTCATCTGCCCGCGCGGCCCGGCTCCCGTCCCCGTCCCCGGTCCCGTCGCCGGCCCGCGGCTCAGGCGGCGAGGGCCTCCTCGACGCTGGGGTGGCAGGAGATGACCTGGTCCAGGGCGACCAGACGCAGCAGCCGCCGCACCGGGTCCCGGGCGCCGGCGATGCGCAGCCAGCCCTGTGCGTCCCTCACCTGGTGGTGGGCGGCGACCAGGACGTTGACGCCGCTGGAGTCCATGAAGGTCACCTCGCCGAGATCGACCACGATCCGCGGGCCCGTGTCCTCGCCGGGCAGCAGGGCTGCGCTGAACCGTTCCCTGACCGTGTGGTCGATCTCACCGCGCAGGGTCACCACCCGGACCCCGTCGACGGAGGTGAGACCGATCGACAGCCGCTCCGGGCGGGCTGCTCCCTGGGTGTCTGTCACCGCTCGTGTCCTCGACTGCTCCGGCTGGTGGCCGCTCGGGTTCCGACAGGATGTACTCCGACACCCTGCCACGATGGTACGGCGAACAGGTGCTCAATGCCTGAGTCGATCGCAGGGAGCATGTGAGGCATGGTGCGGGGTACGCGCAGGCAGGTGAACGGGGGATCAAAGTGGACCCGGCGGAATCAGTTCCTTGTGGCGAGGGCGGTGTGATGCCCGAGGCCGCTCCGATCCAGGACACCGTCGCGCTGGACGGCGACGGGTCCTGCATCGCGCAGGCGCGGCACAGCGCCATCGACTTCCTCACCCGTGTCCAGGTCGAGCACGGTGTGCCGGTGTCCGCCCGCGCGATGGAACTGACCCAGCTGGTGGTCAGTGAACTCGTCACCAACGCACGCAAGTACGCCCCCGGCCCGGTGCTGATGGAGCTGCGGGTCACCGGCGCGATGGTCGAGGTCGCCGTGTGGGACAGCGATCCCGTGTTCCCGGTGGCGCGGGCCGCCGACCCGGGCCGGGTGGGACAGCACGGCCTGGAGATCGTCATGGCCGTCGCGCACGGCTTCGAGGCGCGACGCGAACCGGTCGGCAAGCGCATCACCGTCCGCATCGCCCTGCCCGACGATCCCGGCCCGGACGTCGCCGGCCGTCCCGCCCCGTAGACGAGGATCGGCGGAAGGGAACGCGACAACCGGTGACGCGTCGGGTGCGTGGACCGGGTGCCGTCTCCCACATCGGGTGATGTCACGGAAACTCGGGGAAAAAGTTGCGGCAACCGACAGGAGGTTGTCGTGGAGCGTGGAGACCTGGAACTGGGCGAGTTGCTGGCCGCGGCGGAGGCGGCCCCGCCCGGTGAGTCCGTCGACGTGGTGGCACGCGATCTGCAGAAGCGGTTCGGTGCGGAGCGTGTCTCCTTCCTGTTCGCCGACCTCATCGGTCAGCGGCTGGTGCGCCTCGCCGCGCCCGGCGGTGACACCACGGACCGCACCGAGCCGATCGCCCTGCACGGCAGCCTCTACGACGGCGTGCTCCGCGGCCAGCGCCAACACGTGGAGCCCCAGGGGCAGGACGGGCTGCGTGTCGTCACGCCGGTCAGCAACCGCGGCGACTGCATCGGCCTGCTGGAGGTGACCCTCCAGTCCGCCGACGACACCGCGCTGCGGCAGGTCCGCGACGCGGCCCACGCGCTCGCCTACATCATCGTCACGGACCGCCGCTTCACGGACCTGTACCACCTGGGCCGGCGCACCACCGAGACCAGCCTCGCCGCCGAGATCCAGCACCAACTGCTTCCCTCGGCGCCCTGCTGCGAGGCCGACCAGTTCACCCTCGCCGCCGGACTCGTCCCCGCCGACGACATCGGCGGCGACACCTACGACTACACCCTCGACCGCGACACCCTGCACGTCTCCATCACCGACGCCATGGGCCACGACACGGACTCCGCCCTGCTGGCCACCCTGCTGATCGGCGCGCTGAGGCGGGCGCGCCGCGGCGGCTGCGACACCGTCGAACAGGCCGAACAGGCCCACCGGGCACTGGTGCGCCACAACTGCGGCCTCGCCACCGGCCAGTTGCTCGGCGTCGACCTCGACACGGGCGTCTGCGGACTGGTCAACGCGGGCCACCCCTGGCCCCTGCGGCTGCGTGACGGCACCGTCGAGGAGGTCCCCCTCGCCGTCAACCTGCCGTTCGGTGTCGCCGCGCCCATCCCCTACCGCGCCCAGGAGCTGCGCCTGCGCCCGAAGGACCGCCTGATCCTGCTCACCGACGGCATGCAGGACCGCGGCGCCGCGGCCGTCGACCTGGTCGCGCTCCTGCACGAGACCCGCGCCCTGCATCCCAGAGAGGTCGTGCGCCGGCTGACCGGCGCGGTCCTCGACGCCTGCCGGGGCGACCTCGCGGACGACGCCACTGTCCTGGTGCTCGACTGGCACGGCAACCGCCGCCGCCCGCCGGCCGGGTCGACCGCTTCCCGCCCGGCCGCACGCATGGCCGGTGCGGACCGGGCAACGCGGCAGGCGTGACACGTCTCGGAATCGTCGGGCCGTACGAGTGGCTCGCGCCGGGACAGCCGCTCGCCGAGCCGCCCGCCTCGTGGGCGGCCGGGTGGCGGGCCGCGGACCCGGACCGGTTCACCGTCCGACCCGGAGCGCCCGCCGCCCGCGGACGGCCCGGTCCGAACCGCGTCGAAAAAAATCCTGAGGACGGGGGAATGCGGATCGTGGGCCGGGGTAGGCGCGTGCTTGCCGGACCAGAGCACCGGCGAGCACGAGGCGGATCGACTGGGAGGGGCGGATGATGGCGACGGCCGTACAGACCACTGGACGGACGGCGGGCGTTCCGGAGATCGCGGACCCTTCCAAGGTCGCGCCGAAGGACGCACGAGAGCTGTCGAAGCTCTTCTTCGACCAGCTGGAGGTGCTGGAGGAGGGCACCCCCGAGTACCAGTACGCCCGGAACACGCTGATCGAGATGAACATGTCCCTCGTCCGCTACGCGGCCGGACGCTTCCGCAGCCGCGGTCCGGAGGAGATGGAGGACATCGTCCAGGTCGGCATGATCGGACTGATCAAGGCGATCGACCGGTTCGAGCTGTCCCGCGAGGTGGAGTTCACCTCCTTCGCCGTCCCCTACATCGTCGGTGAGATCAAGCGGTTCTTCCGTGACACATCCTGGGCCGTCCACGTGCCCCGCAGGCTCCAGGAGGCCCGTGCGCAGCTCGCCCGCGCCAACGAGGAGCTCCAGAGCCGCCTCGGCCGGACCCCGACGACGAAGGAGCTCTCCGAGCTGATGAGCCTGCCGGAGGACGAGGTCGTGGAGGCCCAGCTGGCCTCCAACGGCTACAAGTCGGCCTCCCTGGACGCGGCGATCACCAACAGCGAGGACGGCGAGTCCGCGCTGGCCGACTTCATCGGGGACGAGGACGCCGCGTTCGGTCTGATCGAGGACTTCCACGCTCTCGCCCCGATGATCGCCGAACTCGACGAGCGCCACCGCAAGATCATTCACTGGCGGTTCGTGGAGGAACTCACCCAGGCCGAGATCGGCGAACGCCTCGGCATCTCCCAGATGCAGGTCTCCCGTCTCATCTCCCGCCTCCTGACCCGCCTGCGCGAGGGCATGCTCACCGGCGCCTGATCCCGTGTGCCTGACGCCTGACGCCTGACGCCTGACGCTGAGCCCGACGCCCGGGGGCGGCCGCACCGACGCGGCCGCCCCCTCGGCGTGTGCCACGGCAGCCCATGTGGCCAGGCGCACCGCGACGCCGTCGCGCGGGGTGCCGGGAACGGGGTGCCGGACTTTCGCGATGCACGACCGGTCAGAAGCGGTACGTCATGCGGCAATTCACGCCTCGCATGGTCAGTATCGAACGACAACCGAACAACAGCGCAGTCCGTCGCGGGCACTTCGTAGGGTCCCTAGTGCCGCGGCAGGCAACGTTTGCCCGTCGAGGAGCGGCGTTTGGTGCGTGCTCTCGACGGGCCGGGCGCACGTCCTCGTACTGGATGTACTCGGGCTTGTGCCCGGTGCGGCGAGAGTGCGTGCCGGGCGTCGCGACGGGGCAGGCGTTGCCCGTCGCGGCACCAGCACCGGCGGAGAGGGCGATGCCCCTCCCGCGCCATGACTTGGAGGAGATGCCGGGATGAGCAATGTCGAGATCTCGCTGAAGGAGATCATGACGTCGATCGAAGGTGCCTTAGGGACGGCGCTTGTCGACTACACGAGCGGGATGGCGCTGGGCACGCTCGGGGGTGGCAAGGACCTCGACCTGACGGTCGCGGCGGCGGGCAACACGGACGTGATCCGCGCCAAGACCCGCACCATGGAGCACCTGGGCCTCACGGGCGAGATCGAGGACATGCTGATCACGCTCGGCAGTCAGTACCACATCATCCAGCCGCTCAAGGGCCGCAGCGGCAACGGCCTGTTCCTCTACCTCGTGCTCGACCGGGGCAAGTCCAACCTCGCCATGGCCCGCCACCAGCTCAAGCGCGTCGGAGCGGACCTCCACGTGTAGCCATGCCGTGATGCGTGCCCTCGCACGCCCATGACTTGAAGACTTCTTCAACTGGGAATATCCAGATGAGGTCAATGCCATGGGGGTGCGGGGCCGGATCAGCGAGGATGGGCGCAGTACGCGGCGTCGGCCCCGGCCGAACCGTCTGCGCCGGCATCTGGGCCGCCGTGCCGAGAGAAAGCCCGGAGAAAGCCCGTCGAACACGGCAGGGAGCGAGCGATTCTCATGCAGGTCCCCCTCTACCAGGCCAAGGCCGAGTTCTTCCGCATGCTCGGGCATCCGGTGCGCATCCGGGTTCTGGAACTGCTGCAGAGCGGTCCCCTCGCCGTGCGCGACCTGCTCAGTGAGATCGAGATCGAACCGTCCAGCCTGTCCCAGCAGCTGGGCGTCCTGCGCCGTTCGGGGATCGTCGTCTCCATCCGGGAGGGCTCCACGGTGAGCTACGCGCTCGCCGGCGGCGACGTGGCCGACCTGCTGCGCGCGGCCCGCCGCATCCTCACCGAATTACTGGCCGGACAGAGCGAGTTGCTCGCGGAGCTCCAGCAGGCGGAGTTTCAGCCGGCCCTCACCCCGGGCGGCGCCGACCGGCGCCCCTGACCCGCCGGGGCCCGACCGTAGGACATCCGGTCCAGCCGCGCTGCCGAGCGCGGCCCCGCGGTGTGGTGAAGTGGGGATCATGACGACGACTGACACGATCGTGGTGCCGGAGCTGTACGTCGGCTACCCCGGAGTGGCCTTCGGCGGCTATGTCGCCGGCACCCTGGCGGAGCGGTCCGCGGCGAAGGCGCTGCGGGTGGACTTCCGCGGGCCGGTACCGGTCGGGGTTCCCGTACCGATCGCCGAAACGCCCGACGGGGGAGCCGAGTTGGGTGAGGCCGCCCGGCCCCTCGCCGCCGCCCGCCCCGCCGACCTGCCGCTCGACGTGCCGGCCCCACCCTCCTGGGACGAGGCGGCCGCCGCGGCGGAGAGGTTCCGCACGGCACCGCCCCCCGGCGTCGTCGACTGCTTCGGCTGCGGCCTGCGCACCGCTGACCGCGGACTGCGCGTGTACTGCGGACCGGTGCCGGGCAAGGACGTCGTGGCCTCCGCCTGGACCCCGTCGCGGGTCTTCGCCGGCCCGGACGGCCTGCTGCCGGCCCGCCTGGTCTGGGGAGCCCTGGACTGCCCCGGACACTGGGCGGGCCGCTTCCTCGGCACCCAGCGCCCCGGCGCGGTCACCGCCTCCCTCACCGGCACGGTCCTGCGGCCGGTCGCCGCGGGCGAGCCCTACCTCCTGTACGCGTGGCTCCTCGCGGAGTCCGGGCGCAAGCACACGATGGGCGTCGCGCTCACCACACCCGAGGGCGAGCTGTGCGCCGCGTCCGAGTCGCTGTGGATCGACCCCCGGCCCGCCCCCTGAACCGTGCACCCGCCTGGCGTCACGGGGTGTACGGGGCGTCGCTGTGGTGCAGTTCCACCATGGAGGCGCCGCTGACCTCGTACACCGCGGTGCGGGTGAGGGTGACGACGGCCGCCGGATCGTCGTCGCCGCGCGTCCGGTAGACCACGGTCACCTGGCGCGGCGGCCCGGCGGACGGGAAGTCGACGGAGACGACGGGTGTGCGGTCGCCGAGTTCGGCGGTGGCCGCGGGGACGGGGGTGCCGCCGTCGTTGCGCCAGGTGACCAGCGTGTAGAACCTGCCCGTCCCCCCGGTCGAGATCTTCAGGGCGCCCACGGCGTCGGCCGCGCCGTCCCCGGTGATGTCACCGACGGCGCACTGCGGTTGCAGCTCGATCACCACACCGTCCGGTCCTTCCCAGCGGCCCCCGCTGAGGGAGGCTCCCGCGATGCCGTACCCCTCCAGCCCTCCGCCGTCCAGGGACGCGTTCTGCAACTGCGCGCAGGTCAGGGCCTTGGCGCCACCGCCGCCCCCACCGCTCGGCTTCGAGGACGGCGTGGCCGAGGGGGCCTTGGTGGGGGTGCCCGGTGTCTTCTTCGGACTGCCGGGCGTCCTCGCCGGCGTGGGAGTCGCGGACTTCGACGCCGTGCCCGTCTTCCCGCTGCCGTCCACCTCACCCGCAGCCTGGTCCTTCGGTCCGCAGGCCACCACCAGCCCCGCGACCAGCCCCGCCGCTGCCACCCGGGACACCCGTCTTCCACAACCCCTGGATCGGTTCATTCGTCACTCCCCGTCGCGCCATGGCCCGGCCCTTCCGCTGGGCACGGTCGGAGACGCGGACGGGTCGTACACGGTTGCGGCGGGTTGTCCCTGTTCCGTAACGCGTGCTGTCCCGCCCGGCCGGTGCGCGTATCGCCGTCCCCGTCACGAATGTCATGACCGTGTACCGGAGCGGTCGCGGACGGTACCGGGTGCCACGGCCGCTCCCTACCCTCTCCCCCCTGACGACGAGTCACGGGGGAGGCACCCATGCGCACTACAGCCAGAGCCAGAGCCCGAGCGACCGCCAGGGTCACAGCCGGACCCGCCGCCGGGGCCGCAGCCCGCATCAGGGCCGAGGCCGCAGCGGTGCCCGCCCGGAGGGCGGCCCTCGCCGGCCTGTGCGGCGCCCTGCTGCTGGTGTGCGCCCCGGTGCCGTCGGCCCGGGCCGACGGCCACGCCCTGACGCCGCCCGAGATCCTCGGTGTCACCGTCAACGGCGGACGCCCTCTCGTGCTGGGACCCGGCCAGTCGCTGACCTTCCACGCCACGGTCACCGCGCGAGCGGACGTCGGCATCCACCGCCGCGGCGTCGAGATCAGCCTGTTCGGTCCGGACGGGCAGCGCCTGGACGGCCTCTCGGAGCCCGCGCCGGGATGCGCGCCCACCAGCGCGACCACCGCGGTGTGCACCGAGTGGTTCCGCGTCGACACCGGCAGCGCGGAGGTGACCAACGACTGGGCGGGCGACTGGCGTGTGTGGGCCCTGGTGGCGAGCAGCACCATCGACGAGGATCCCGACCACAGCATCACCACCCGGTCGTTCCCCGACGCGTTCATGATGCAGCGCAGGGCACGACTGACCTTCGTCGCCTCGCCCAACCCCGGGGCCGCGGGGCGCGATGTCGGGATGCTGGGCCGGCTCACCGTGGCGGACTGGGAGACCGACGCCTATGCCGGCCGCTCCGGTCAGCCCGTCACCCTCGAATCCTGCGCCGTCCCCTGCCGGACGGTGGAGTCCGTACGGTCACTGACCACCGGTGCCTCCGGGATCACCGGCACGTCCCTACCGGTCACGCTCGACGGCTCGTGGTGGCTCAGATACCGGGGCACCGGCCTGTTCTCCGCCACGCTCTCACCGGGCGTTCTCGTCGATGTCCGGTAGATCTCCGGGGCGCACGGCATTCCCTCGGACACCCCGGATCCCCACTGGCATGGCCGCGGCAGTCACCGCCGGGCCCATCGCGCCCCCGGAAGCTCCGCCGATCCCGCGACGCGCAGTGTCCCACCCACCGACACACCACTGGCAAAGGAGTCCGCAGCGACGGCACTTCGGCCCGAGTGCTGTCGACGACTCCTGTGACAGGACATCAAGAATGCTCGCGCGTAACCAAGTTGACTGTGGTCATCGCCTGACGGGTCGTCCGTCAGATGTCGGTGGGGTCGTCGTACACGAGTGCGTCGGCGGTCGCGCGGAACTCCTCCAGGACGCCGAGGAGCCCGCTCCTGCCCCACAGGGCCAGGCCCAGCACGGCGATGCCGATGGCCGTCATGTGGACCGCCCCCTGGACGTCCCGGCCCGAGGACGCCCGCATCATCGACGGGTCCCCGTGCGCCCAGGCCCGCGTCGCCTGGGCCATGGCGAACTCGTAGTGGGGCGGCGCCGCGGCGGACACCTCGTCGGAGAGCCGGACGAGGTCGTCGAGATTCCAGTGCCGGCCGGTCAGCTCCATGATGGTGATGGTCGAGCGCAGCAGCCCGCTCAGGACGGCGTACACCTCCGTCCAGTCCCGCGCGTCCAGACCGGCCAGGGCCTCGCGCACCGCGACGGCGTCGCAGTACGTGTAGCTCCGCACGGCGTCCAGCGCGGCGTCGTAGGAGGTCCTGTGCGATGCGTCACTCATGCGTTCGACCATAGGGGTGCGTCGGGCGACGGGCATCGGTCTCCCGGCGCAACACGTCTCGGGAGAAGGTACTAGGACCAGCGCCCCCGCACAGAGGTCGAGCCCGCTGTCAAGAAACCTGTTCGGGCTTCGAATTGTCCGATGTGATCCATGTCCGGAGTGATCTGCGACATACGGGGCCTTGCTCCGCTATGAGTAGCTTGGGGTGCTCAGCCCTGTCCATGGCGCTGCGTGACCGGACGCATCGCCCACCGATCCCGGTCCGGGAGACCCATGCGCCTTCGAATAGCCTCCATGCCGCCCCTCGCCCTGACCGGCGGTGCGCTGACCGTGGGCCTCGGCGGTCTGTATCTGGCCGGACTGCTCGTCGCGGGCGGTGACATCGAAGCGGGGACGACGGTTCGCGGGGTGGACATCGGGGGCCTCAGCCACGCGGAAGCCGTCCGCAAACTGGACGATCGGCTGGCGGCGGCCGGAGCGAGGAAGCTGACAGTGAAGGTCGGCGACCGCAGTGCGACCGTCGACCCCCGCCGGGCGGGACTCGCCTTCGACACCGAGCGGACCGTCGACCGGGCGGTGCGCACGGCCTCCGATCCGGTCAGTCTGGTCGGCTCGTTCTTCCGCTCGGGGGGCGACATCGAACCGGTCGTTCGCCTCGACGAGCGCAAGGCCCGCACCGCCCTCGGGAAGCTGGCGCGGGACCTCGACCAGAGGGTCCGCGACGGAGCGGTGACCTTCGAGAACGGCCACGTCGAGCAGGTCACCCCGCGCCGGGGCCACGCCCTGGACGTGGACGCCGCGGTCGACACCCTGCGCACCGCCTTCCTGCACGGTCCGGCTGACACGGCCACGGCGCTGCCCACACGCGACACCGAGCCGAAGGTGGCGGCGGCGGAGGTACGGCGCGCGGTGCGCGACTTCGCCCGGCCCGCGATGTCCGCGCCGGTCACCCTCACCGCGGGCGGCCGGCGGTTCACCATCAGCCCCGCCGTCGTGGGCGAGCACCTGACGATGCGGCCGGACGCCTCCGGCAGACTCGTCCCGGAACTGGACGGCAAGGGGCTGCGTACCGCTCCCGCCGTGGCCCGCCCCCTGGCCGGCCTCACCACCACCCCACAGAACGCCCGGCTGCGGCTGGACGGCGACCGGGTCGTGGTGGCCGAGGACGCCCGGCCCGGCACCCGGGTCACCGACCGGGCGCTGACCGACGCCGTGCTGCCGCTGCTCACCAGGACGGGCGCTGCCCGCAGCGGGGACGTGGCCGTGCGGCGGATCGAGCCGGAGGTCACCCGCGAGAACGCGGCGCGGCTCGGGCTGACGGAGAAGATGTCCTCCTTCACCGTCAACTTCGAACCGGCCGCGTACCGCACGAGGAACATCGGGCGGGCCGCGCAACTCATCAACGGTTCCGTCGTGCAGCCGGGCGAGACCTGGAGTTTCAACCGCACCGTCGGGGAGCGCACCCCGGCCAACGGCTTCGTCGACGGCATCATGATCCTCGACGACAAGTTCACCGAGGCGCCCGGGGGCGGTGTCTCGGCCGTGGCCACGACGATGTTCAACGCGATGTTCTTCGCCGGGGTCGAGCCGGTGGAGCACGGCGCCCACTCCTTCTACATCGAGCGGTACCCCGAGGGCCGTGAGGCGACGGTCGCCTGGGGCAGCCTCGACCTCCGTTTCGCCAACGACTCCGGCCACGCCCTGTACATCCAGGCCGAGGCCACGGACACCTCCGTGACGATCACCTTCCTCGGCACGAAGAAGTACGACGAGATCGAGTCGGTGACGGGCCCCCGTACCCATGTGCAGCCGCCGGAGCGGAAGGTGAGCACCGACGAGAAGTGCGTGCCGCAGACCCCGCTCGAAGGCTTCGACGTCACCGTCGAGCGCGTCTTCCACGACGGCGGCCGGGTCGTGCGGCGGGAGCCGTTCCACACGCACTACACCCCCCGTGACGAGATCGTCTGCGAAGCCCTCCAGCCCTCGGACAGCGGCACCCCCGGCATCCGGTAGCGCCCGCCGGCGCCGGGCGACCGGGACGGAGTCGAGCCCGTGGCGCAGCCGAACAGCCTGACCGCAGCGCCCTGTCGGCAGCGCTCCTCAGGGGGTGGCAGGGTGTGCAGTGGCGGTCACGCCACCGGGTCCGCCGGGTCCGCCGGGTGTGCCGGGTCCGAGCGCGGTCCTGGGTTCGACGCCGTAGGTCACCCGGCCCGCTCCGGGCAGGAGGGCGCCGCCGACCACCTCGCGGGCGAGGAGACTGGAGCGGGCGATCCCGCAGCGGAAGTCGTGCGCGGTGACGGCCGCGACGCGCCGGACCCGCTCCGGCAGGTCGGCCGCGGCGGTCAGCGCGAGCACCGCCCCCATGGACTCCCCGATGGCTGGTGGTTCCCGGAGCGCGGATCGTGGGACGTGGCTGTTGGCTGGGCCTCGCGCCGACAGCGGTGTGCGCTGCGGGGCTTACGCGGCCAGCTCGGCGTACAGCCCGGCCAGGTCGCCGGCCAGGCCCGCCTTGACCTGGCGGGTGAGGTCGTCGGCGAGCACCTCGTACGCGCCCGACTCGACGCCGTCGAGGGCGAGCGCGGCGACGTCGCGAGGGTCGGACTTGGGGGCGTCGACGCCCGCCGCCAGATCCGTGTCGACGTATCCGACGTGCAGACCGGTGACGGCGATACCGCGGGGCAGCAGCTCCAGGCGCAGGGAGTTGGTCTGTGACCACAGGGCGGCCTTGGAGGCGCTGTACGAGCCGCCGAGGGCCAGCCACGACAGGACGGAGTGCACGTTGAGGATGTGGCCGCCGCCGTTGCGCCCGATGACCGGCACGAAGGCACGGGAGAGCAGCAGCGGGCCGTAGAAGTTGGTCTCGAACTCCCGGCGCACGTCGTCCACGGGGGAGTCGAGGAAGGACGCCCCGACCACGCCACCGGCGTTGTTGACCAGCACGGTGACGTCGTCCGCCAGCGCGGCGGCCGCCGCCACGGAGGCCGGGTCGGTGACCTCCAGTGCCACAGGGACCGCGTCGGGGTGCGTCACGGTCCGCGCGTCGCGGGCCGTGGCGTAGACCTTGCCGGCGCCGCGCACGTACAACTCCTCCACCAGAGCCTTGCCGATGCCGCGGCTGCCGCCGGTGACGAAGACGGTGGCGCCCTTCAGAGCGGTCATGACTACCTCCACAGAGACTGGAAACCGATCGGTTTCCATGACAGTAAACCGATCGGTTTTCTCGCGCAAGGTCGCCGGAGGGGCGGGGGAGGGGTTTGGGGGGATCTTGGCGAGAGTTGAGGAAACCGATCGGTTTTCGGTTGTGTTCCGCTGAGTTAACCTCGTGCCATGACCACGGAACCGAAGCAGAGCCCCAGGGAGCGGTTGCTGGAGGCGGCGGCCACCCTCGCCTACCGCGACGGTGTCGGCATCGGCGTCGAGGCGCTGTGCAAGGCCGCGGGCGTGTCGAAACGCTCCATGTACCAGCTGTTCGAGAGCAAGGACGAGCTGCTCGCGGCGAGTCTGGAGCGGCGCACGTCCGCCTATGCGGGGGCACTCCTGCCCGCGGCGGACGACGACCGTTCACCGCGGGAGCGGATTCTGCACGTCTTCGAACAGGTGGAAACGCAGTCGGCCGCGCCCGAGTTCTACGGTTGCCCTTTCCTGGCCGCGCAGATCGAACTGAAGGACCAGAGCCACCCCGCGAGCCGGGTCGCCCGTCAGGTCAAGGACAACCTCACCGCCTTCTTCCACGTCGAGGCGGAGCGGGGCGGGGCGAGCGATCCGGGTCTGCTGGCCCGGCAGCTCAGTCTGGTCTTCGACGGCGGCAGCGCCCGCGCCGGTATCGGCGCGGACCAGCTGAGGGGGCTCCTCGCGCCCACGGTGATCACCCTGCTCGACGCGGCGGGCGTGCGCTGACAGAGGGTTCTCCGCAGCGCCGCCGCCCGCCGCCCGCCACCCGGCCGGGGGGGCGGGGTGGCCGGGTGGTCGGGTGGATCAGCGCAGACCGGCGAAGAGATCGTTCTCGGGGAGAGCCGCGCCGGTGGGGTCCTGGACACGTGTGAACGTCTCCATGCCCATCAACTCGCTGAACCTCTCCTTGCCCATGCCGAGGAAGAAGATGTTCTCGCCCTGGCTGGCGTGTGCGGCCAGCGCGTCGAACTTCTGACCACTGAACGCGGTGGTGTCCACCCACGTGGTGATCTCGTCGTCAGGAAGGCCGATCTCGGCCGGTACGGCCGCCTCGGCGGGATCCGGCTCCGGCATGTCCGGCCGGAACTCGCGCATCAGCTCGCCGAACCGCCGTGTCGTCGAGCGGGGCATCGTCGTCCAGTACACCTTGGGTGTCAGCTCGGTCATCTCCAGCGCCGCCATCGTGATCCGGTGGGCCTGGATGTGGTCGGGGTGCCCGTAGAAGCCGTTCTCGTCATAGGTGACGACCACGTCGGGCCGGTAGTGCCGCATGAGTTCCGCGAGTCGGGCCGCGCCCTTCTCCACGGGGGTCTGCCAGAAGGAATCGGGGGCGTCGTTGCTCGGCCAGCCCGCCATCCCGGAGTCGGCGTAGCCCAGCATCTCCAGATCGCTGATCTTCAGGACCTCGCAGCTCGCCTCGAGTTCCCGGCGGCGGATCGCGGCGACCGCCACCGGATCGTGTCCGGGGCCGCCCGGCTTGACGCCTCCCGGTCCGTCACCGCAGCCGCCGTCGGTACAGGTCACGAGGACCGTGCGGATCCCTTCCGCCGCGTACCGTGCGAGGACCCCTCCGGTTCCCGTGGCCTCGTCGTCCGGGTGGGCGTGCACTGCCATGAGCGTCAGGGGCCGTTCAGCCACGAATCAGTCCTCCTACGGACATATGTCCTGGTCCACATGCGGCGGTGTACCGCGATCACGGGGCCCGGATCCCGGTGCGGCGAACGACCTCGCGGTGTCCGTGGCTCCGCCCGCGCGGTGCCGGCCCCTGAGTCGACCAACTGTGGCGACCGGGCCGGATGTTCCCGGCGCGCCCACGTGACCACCGGCGTGCCCAGGGCGCCCTCGGTCGCGGCGATCCTGCGCGACCTGGGCGTCGGCACGGGCGACCGCGACCGCCTGGTGGGCCACCTGCCCGACACCCCGCACGCGATCGTCGCGTTCCTCGCCGCGGCAAGCCCGGGCGCGGTGTGGTCGGTGTGCGGGCCGGGCCACGGCGGTGCGACCCGGCCGGCCGCCGGTCAGCGTGCGGCAAGGACGCTGTCCACCCGCAGGGCGGTGCCGGTGCGGGAGACGACGTCCTCGACGGTGACGCCGGGAGCCGTCTCGACGAGGGCGAGACCGTCCTCGGTGACGTCGAGGACGCCGAGGTCGGTGATGACCCGGTGGACGCACCGCTCGCCGGTGAGGGGGAGAACGCACTCGTCGAGGATCTTGGGGCTGCCGTCCTTGGCGGCGTGTTCCATCAGGACGATGACGCGACGGGCGCCGTGGACGAGGTCCATGGCGCCGCCCATGCCCTTGACCATCTTCCCGGGGATCATCCAGTTGGCGAGGTCACCCCGGGCGGACACCTGCATGGCGCCGAGGACGGCGGTGTCGATGTGGCCGCCGCGGATCATGCCGAAGGACAACGCGGAGTCGAAGAAGGAGGCGCCCGGCAGCACCGTGACCGTCTCCTTCCCGGCGTTGATCAGGTCGGGATCGACCTCGCCCTCCAGCGGATACGGGCCCGTGCCGAGAATGCCGTTCTCGGAGTGCAGGACGACCTGCACGCCGGGCGGGAGGTGACCGGGGATGAGGGTGGGCAGGCCGATGCCGAGGTTGACGTAGGAGCCGTCGGTGAGTTCGGCGGCGGCGCGGGCGGCCATCTGGTCGCGGGTCCAGGCCATCAGGAACGCACCGTCCTCTTCTCTATCCGCTTGTCGGCGGCTTCGTCGGCGCTGAGCGCCACGACCCGCTGGACGTAGATGCCGGGCAGGTGCACGGCGTCGGGGGCGAGTTCGCCCGGCTCGACGAGTTCCTCGACCTCGGCGACCGTCACCCTGCCCGCCATCGCGGCGAGCGGGTTGAAGTTGGCGGCGGCCCTGCGGAAGACGAGGTTGCCGTGCCGGTCACCGCGCCAGGCGCGGACGAGGCCGAAGTCGGTGGTGATGCCGTGTTCCAGGACGTGGGGGCGGCCGTGGAACACACGGGTCTCCTTGGGCGGGGAGGCGAGGGCGACGACGCCGTCCTGGGCGTAGCGCCAGGGCAGGCCGCCCCGCGCCACCTGGGTGCCGACCCCGGCCGGCGTGTAGAAGGCGGGGATGCCGGCGCCGCCCGCCCGCAGCCGTTCGGCGAGGGTGCCCTGCGGGACCAGTTCCACCTCCAGTTCCCCGGCCAGGTACTGGCGGGCGAACTCCTTGTTCTCGCCGACGTAGGAGCCGGTGACGCGGGCGATGCGGCCGGCGGCGAGCAGGACGCCCAGGCCGCGGCCGTCCACGCCGCAGTTGTTGGAGACGACCTTCAGGTCCCGCGCGCCCTGCTCGTACAGGGCGCGGATGAGGACGTCCGGCACGCCGCTCAGGCCGAAGCCGCCGACGGCCAGTGACGCGCCGTCGGGGATGTCGGCGACGGCCTCGGCGGCACTGCCGCGGACCTTGTTCACGTGCGGGGGTTCCTTTCAGTGGATGTGTGCGCAGGGCGTCAGGGGGTGGGGTGCGGCGCGCCGGAGACCGGCGCGGCCTCGCCCTCCGACCGCTTCACGAGGCGCTCTCACGCAGCGCGTCGGAGACCGACTTCACCCCACCGTGCGCGGTGAGTCCCCCGTCGACGGGGATCTCGGCGCCGGTGATGAACGACGACTCCTCCGACAGCAGGAACACCACCAGCGGGGCGACCTCGTCGGGGGTGCCGGTGCGGCCGAGCGGCGTCTCGCGCACGTTTGCCTCGCGGAAGGCGGGCGCGGCGGAGGCGGTCATCCCGGTCTCGATGTAGCCGGGGTGGATCGTGTTGACGCGGATGCCGCGCGGGCCGAGTTCCAGTGCCGCCGTCCTCGACAGGCCGCGCAGCGCCCACTTGCTGGTGGTGTACGCGACCGGGTAGTGCGCGGTGAGGGCGGCCGAGGAGCCGACGTTGACGATCGAGGAGCCGGGCGGCATCAGCGGCGCCAGGTGCTGGATGCCGAGCAGCGGGCCGGTCACGTTGACCGCGTGCACCCGGGCGAAGTCCTCGGGGCGGACCTCGCCGACGCGGGCGCGCCAGGTGATCCCCGCGTTGTTGACCAGGCCGTGCACCTGCCCGTACGACTCCTTCAGCTCGGCGGCCAGGCCGGCCCAGTCCCGCTCGCTGCTCACGTCGAGGCGGCGGCAGCCCTCGGCGGGGGTGACGTCGGTCGCGACGACGCGGGCACCCTCGCGGCCGAGGGCTTCCGCCGCCGCGGCGCCCTGGCCGCGGGCCGCGCCGGTGACGACGACGACCTTGCCGAGCAGCCTGGTGGCGCGCAGATCGGTCACCGCCGCTCCCGGCCGCGGCGCCGCCCGGTGGGCAGCGGCACGGGGTCGGCCCCCGGGACGACGGTGTTGGTGAGCGTGCCGATGCCTTCGACGGTGAGGGAGACGGTGTCGCCGGGCTTCAGCGGCGGCGGGGTCTGCTCGCCGCGCCGGCCCCAGAGTTCGGCGAGGCAGCCGCCGTTTCCGCACGTGCCCGAACCGAGCACGTCCCCCGGGACGACCCGGGTGCCGCGGGAGGCGTAGGCCGCCATCTCCTCGAAGGTCCAGCTCATGTGGGACAGCAGGTCCGTGCCGACCGTCTCGCCGTTGACCTCGGCGGTCAGGGCGAGGCGCAGGAAGCCGTCGGCGTCCCGGTACGGCTCCAGCTCGTCGGCGGTGACCAGGTGCGGGCCGAGGGTCGTCGCGGTGTCCTTGCCCTTGCACGGGCCGAGGCCGACCCGCATCTCCGCGGACTGGAGGTCCCTGGCCGACCAGTCGTTGAAGACCGTGTAGCCGACGATGTGGTCGCGGGCCTGCTCGGGGGTGAGGTCACGGCCCTCGCGGCCGATGACGGCGCCGACCTCCAGCTCGAAGTCCAGGACCTCGGAGCCGGGCGGGACGGGGATGCCGTCGTGCGGGCCGTAGACGGCGTGCGGGTTGGTGAAGTAGAAGGTCGGTGCGGCGTACCACTGCTCCGGCACGCCGACCGCCCCGCTCACCGAGCGTCGCACGCCCTCGACGTGTTCCTCGAAGGTGACGAAGTCACGGATGGAGGCGGGCTGGAGCGGGGGGAGCAGCCGGACCTGCGACACGTGCGGGCCGGGTGGTACGTCGAGCGCTGCCGCGCCCGCCGCGAGGAGGCCGGGCAGCCCGCCGGACTCCCTCAGCAGGTCGGTGAGCGAGGTGACGCCGGGCAGCGGCAGCAGGGTGCCGTCGTCCTCCACGACGGCCACGTGGCGGCGGTGACGGTGCTCGTAGGCGGCGAATCTCATGGTGCGGCTCCCGGGGATCAGACCGGCGGGGCGACGAAGACGCCGCGGTCGGGGTCGTTGAAGGACTCCTTGGCGACGAGTTCGTTCATCGGGTTGGCGGTGCCCCACTGGTCGGTGACCTCGGGCTGCGAGAAGTCGTAGACGTGCGGGTGCCAGGTGTCCTCGTCCAGGCACTCCAGTTCCGTCGTGTACTCGACGGTGTTGCCTTGCGGGTCGAGGAAGTAGGTGAAGGTGTTGTCACCCGCCATGTGCCGGCCGGGACCCCAGATCTTCCGGAACCCGGCGCGCATGACCCGGCCGCTGCCGCGCATGTACTCGTCGAGGCCGCGCATCTCGAAGGACACGTGGTGCAGGGAGGTGTGCGGGCCCCTGGCCAGCGCCATCGAGTGGTGCTGGGTGGAGATCCGCATGAAGTGCATGACCTCGCCCATGTGCGGGGAGCTGAGGGTGTCGGAGAGGCGGAAGCCGAGGTGGCGCTCGTACCACTCCCGGGTGCGGTTCAGGTCGGGGGAGTTGAGGACGACGTGGGACAGCTTGACCGGGATCGCCTCCTTCTCCTCGATCTTGCGGTGCTGCCGTACCTCGACGTCGGCGGAGACCTCGATGGTGCGTCCGTCGACGTCGAAGAAGCGGAAGCCGTAACCGCCGCCGGGCGTGTCGACCTTGCCCGGTTGGGAGATCAACTGCACGCCCCCGGCCAGCAGTCGCTCGGCGAGCGTGTCCACGTCGGCGGCGTGGGCGGCGCCGTAGGAGACCAGGTCGAGACGCTTCTCCTCGGCCTTGCGCAGCCGGACGACGTACTGCTCGGGGGAGCCCTCGGCAGCGAGGAAGGAGATCCCGGAGTCCTCGGCGACCTTCGTCAGGCCCCAGACCCCGGCGTAGAAGTCGAGTTGCTTGTCGTAGTCGGGCACGGCGAGGTCGACGTGCCGCAGATGGGTGAGCAGACGCATGGGAATCACTCCAGAGAGAGCAGGGCGGTGGCGTTCGCGCCGCGTACGGCCTCGAAGGCGGCGTCGGTCAGTCGGGCGGCGCGCAGCGCGCCGACGGGGTCCTCGGTCCCCATGTCGAAGGGGAAGTCGGAGCCGAGCAGCACCCGGTCGGCACCGGCGACGCGGACCAGTTCCCGCAGCACGTGCGGGTCGTGGACGAGGGAGTCGAAGTACAGGCGCCCGAGGTAGCTGCTGGGTGGGTGGGCGCAGCCGGCCGCGGCGTCGGAGCGGGTCGACCAGGCGTGGTCGGAGCGGCCGATGTGGGTGGGCAGATAGCCGCCGCCGTGCGCGGCGATCAGCTTCAGCTCCGGGTGACGGTCGAGGACGCCGGAGAAGATCAGATGGGACAGCGCGACGGCGTTCTCGGTCGGTTGCCCGACGGTGTTGGACAGGTACCACTGGTCCAGCCGCTCGTCGAGCGTGCAGCCGAAGGGGTGCAGGAAGAGAAGGGCGCCGGTTTCCTCCGCCCGGGTCCAGAAGGGTTCGTAGGCAGGGTCGGACAGTTCCCGTCCCGCCGTGTGGCTGGAGATCTCCACGCCCGCCAGGCCGTGTTCCAGCGCGTGGTCGAGCGCTCGCACCGTCTGGGCGGGGTGCTGGAGCGGGACGAGGCCGAGCCCGCGCAACCGGTTGGGCGCGGCCGAACAGTGGGCCGCCGTCGCTTCGTTGGCGAGTCGGTACACCTTCTCGGCCGTCTCCTCGTCCGCCCAGTAGTGGTAGTGCGAGGGCGAGGGGCTGACCAGCTGGAGGTCGACGCCCTGCGCGTCCATCGCCGCCAGGCGGACGCCCACGTCAGTGAGGTACGGGACGCGCTCGCGCACCATCGGCCCGTTCACGGCGAGGGCGGCGGGGCCGTTGCGGCGGGCGTCCAGCGCCCTCGCCTCCGCCAGCCCCGGCAGGCCGGCCACCAGGGCCTCGACCTCGGGCAGCAGCAGATGGGCGTGGACGTCCACCGTGGGGGCGGTGCTCATGGCAGCTCCCGCAGCATCGTCATGGTGCGGACCATCAGACCGGGCACGTCCGCGTCGCGGACGCCGTCGAGCTGCCACTGCCCGATCTGCACGGACGCCTCCACGACCGGCCGGACGCGGGCCATGCGGCGGTCGTGGTACGCCTGGAGGAGGCCGTCGTTCCAGGGCTCCCCGGAGGTCAGCAGCTGGGCGAGCACCCACGCGTCCTCCAACGAGAGCGCCGCGCCCTGCGCGAGCGTGGGCGGGCAGCAGTGCGCGGCGTCACCGATCAGCACCACCCGGCCGCGGTGCCAGGAACCCTCGACCAGCAGCCGGTCGAACCAGGTGTAGTTCACCTTGGCCGGGTCGGTGATGGACGCGGTGATCTCCGGCCAGAAGCCCCCGTAGGCCGAGGCGAGGCGGCGCATCTCCTCCGCGTACGTCTCCGGAGGGATCGAGGCGCGGTCGCGGTTGGCCTCGACGACGTAGGCGTAGATCGTCGTGTCGCTGGTCGGGCAGTACCCGGCGATGTAGGCCGGGCCGCCGTAGGCCAGGTCGGTGCGGGTGACCCCGGCCGGGCGGGGCGCGGCGACCCGCCAGATGGCCATGCCGGTCGGCTCGGGCTTGTCGGTGACACCGATCGCCGCGCGGGTCGACGAGTTGAGGCCGTCGGCGCCGATCACCAGGTCGTAACGGCCCTCGGTGCCGTCGGTGAAGCGCACCGACACACCGTCACCGTCCTGCTCCAGCGACTCCGCTTCCGTTCCCAGCCGCACCCGGGCGCCACAGGCGCGGACGGCGTCGATGAGGGTCCGCTGGAGCTGTGGGCGCTGCATGCCGACGGTGGCGGGCAGGTCGTCCCCGCCGGTGCGCAGGTCCTCGGCGACGTGCAGGACGGTGCCGTCGGGAGCGGTGATGCCGACGGAGCCGAAGGCGAAACCGGACGCCTTCACCTGCTCCCATACGCCCAGTTCGCGCAGGACCCGCAGGGCGTTGCCCTGGAGGGTGATGCCGGATCCCGCGGTGGCGTTCCAGTCGTCCTTGGCCTCGATCAGGTCCACGGTGATTCCGGCCCGTCGCAGGAGGATCGTCACGGCGTTGCCGGCCGCGCCGCCTCCTATGACGAGGACCGAGCGGGGTGTGGTCATGGCGGGGAACTCCTTCGCTCCGCTGGTTACTTGACGGCGATGGGGTTGACCGGAGAGCCGACCGCGCCGGTGATGGGCAGGGGCGCCGCGGTGAGCCAGAACGTGTACTCGCCGTCGGCGGCACAGTCTTCGGCGAGCGCGTCCGGATCCCACATCTCGCCGATGAGCAGGCCGATATGGGGGATGGCGACCTGGTGCAGCGGCTGGAAGGCGTGCTCGAACTCGTTGGGCCGCACTTCGAAGCCCCAGGTGTCGGTGGCGATCGCGGCGATCTCGCTGCCGTGCAGCCAGCCCGCCGTGGTGAACGACAGGCCAGGGGCCGGGCCGCCGGCGTAGTCGCCCCAGCCGTCGCGGCGAACCCGGGTGAGCTGACCGGTGCGGACCACCACGATGTCCCCGCGGCCCGGGGTGACGCCGTGCGCCTGCGCCGTCGCCGTCAGATGCTCCTCGGTGATCGCGAATCCATCGGGCAGCTCGCCGTTCTCGCCGATCACACGGCCGACATCGAGCAGGACGCCCCGGCCGGCGACATACGGTGCCATGTGCTCGATGCCGGTCACCAGGTCGCCGTCGGACGTGACCACCTTCTCGGCGGCACGTCCGTTCCAGGCCAGCCCGTGGTCGAAGATGTGCCCGAGCCCGTCCCACTGGGTCGAGCACTGCAGCGGCATCGCGATGACGTCGTCGGCGCCGCCGATGCCGTGCGGGAATCCCTGGACACCGAGCGCCGCGTCGGTGCCGGTGTCCAGCATGGTGTGCACGGGGTTGGTGCGCCTGCGCCAGCCCTTCTGCGGGCCGTTCATGTCGAAGGACTGGGAGAGGGAGAAACTGACTCCGCGCCGGACGAGTGCGGCGCCCGCGCGGCGCTGGTCCTCGGTGAGGAAGTTCAGGGTCCCGAGCCGGTCGTCCGCACCCCAGCGGCCCCAGTTCGAGAAGGACTTGGCGGCCTCGGCGATGGCGCCCTCGGGGTCGTGCCGGTTCACGGGGCCGCCTCGGCGAGGCACCGGGTGCGCTGCACACCGAGCCCGGTGACGCGGCCCTCCATGACGTCGCCGTCGCGCAGCAGCCGGCCCCAGTGCATGCCGTTGCCGGCCGGCGACCCGGTGAGCACGAGGTCGCCGGGGAGCAGGCGCGCGGTCTGCGAGGCGTAGGACACCAGGCGGGCGACCTTGAAGATCATGTCCTTGGTCGACTCGTCCTGCATGGTCTCGCCGTTGAGCTTCAGCGTGACGTGCAGGTCGTCCGGGTCCGCGATCGACTCGGCCGGGACGATCCACGGGCCGAGCGGGGTGAAGCCGGGCGCGTTCTTGCTGCGCAGCCAGTCGGTGCCGATCTGCGGCATGTCCCGGCGGAAGACGGTGGCCCGGTCGGTGAGGTCGTTGGCGATGGTGTACCCGGCGACGTACCGGGCCGCCTCCTCCACCGGTACCCGGTGGGCGGGCCTGCCGATCACGACCGCCAGCTCCAGCTCCCAGTCGGGCTGCTCGGCCCAGGCGGGCAGCACCACGTCGTCGTACGGGCCGGTGATCGCGCTCGGCAGGCCGACGAAGACGTACGGCAGGTCGTCGGCCGCCCTCCGGTCCATGATCTCCGCGGCCTCCGCGCGGCGTTCGCTCTCCGGCCGGTCGTCGCCGGGCGCGCGGTGGGCGACGTGCAGGTCGATGACGTGCTGCCGGTAGTTGGCGCCTGACTGGAACACCTGGCGGGGGGTCACCGGCGCGTGCACCCGCAGGTCCGCGACGGGCGTGCGGGCCGGGCCGGCGTCGGTCGCGAGCGTGCGCAGCCGCGGCAGGACGGTCTCCCAGCGGTCCAGCACGTCGAGCATGGTCAGCCGGTCGTCCCCGAGGGCGGCACGCAGGTCGACGGCCTGGCCGTCCGGGGTGACGAGGGCGGGGAACTGCGGCCCGTCAGGGGCGGAGAGGGTGGCGAGGGCGAACGGTCCGGCGAAGAGCGCGGACGCAGGTGCGGGTTTCACGGACGTGTCCTCCTGATTGCGGTGCGACTAATCTGTACCCGCCGCCCGTGATCAGGGAAATAGATTCTGTGGATGATCGGCATCCACGCCGTTTATTGCCCCCGTTCGCCGCCCCCATCGTCGCACCCCCTGCGAGGACCGTCCGTGAATCTGGCCCGTCTCGATCTCAATCTCGTCGTCGCCCTGCGCGCCCTGCTGGAAGAGCGGAACGTCACCCGGGCGGGACAGCGCGTCGGCCTGAGCCAGCCCGCGATGAGCGCGGCCCTCGCCCGGCTGCGCCGCCACTTCGACGACGACCTGCTCGCCCGCGTCGGCGGCCACTACGAGCTGACCGCCCTCGGCCAGGTTCTCCTGGACCGCACCTCCACGGCCTACGACGTGCTGGAACGCCTCTTCTCCAGCCAGGCCGACTTCGACCCGGCCAACGAGAGCCGCGAGTTCAGACTGATCGCCACCGACTACGCCGTCTCCGTCTTCGGCACCGAACTCGCCCGCGTCGTCCACGAGGAGGCCCCCGGTATCCGGCTGCGCTTCACCCAGACCCCGCCGACCGTGGTCGACGACACCGCCACCCTGCTCAGCGCCACCGACGGCCTGCTCATGCCGCACGGCGTGATCAGCGACTTCCCCGCCACCGACCTCTACGACGACCGCTGGGTCTTCCTCGTCGCCGCCGACAACCCCGGTGTGGACGAACGGCTCACCCACGCCGACCTGGTCCGGCTGCCGTGGGTCACCTACCAGCGCACCTACGACGCCCCCGCCGTGCGCCAGCTCGGCATGCTCGGCGTCGAACCGCGCGTCGAGGTCTCCGTCGACAGCTTCCAGCTGCTGCCCCTGCTGGTCGCGGGCACCCGCCGGATCGCCCTCGTCCAGGCCCGCCTCGCCCGGCTCATGGCGCCGGTGGCCGACGTACGCGTCGTCGAGCCGCCGTACGAGGTGGTCCCGCTGCGCGAGGCCCTGTGGTGGCATCCCGTGCACACCCACGACGCCGCCCACATCTGGCTGCGGGAGACGGCGGCGCGGGTCGGAGCGCGGCTGTCCCGCGCGGACGAGGGGTGACGCGACGAAGCCACCTCACCAGCAGCCGGTCCGCTCCCACGCCGTTCGCTTCGGTGCGACCCGATCACCGGGGACGCCGCCGTACCCGTGTGGCGCACCGTCACCGTCGCGGCCGCCACCTGCGTGGACGCCGATGCCGTGACCACGGCGGCGATCGTGCTCGGCGAGCGGGCCCTCGGCCGGCTGCGCGCCACCGCGCTGCCCGCCCGGCTGACCGGTCTCGACGGCACGGTCACACGCGTGGGCGGCCGGCCGTCCGACACCCCCGCCCCCGTCCCCGCGAACTCCTGGAGCACGGCCACCGGAGGCCCGCGATGACGACACCGGCCCTGACCGGCAGCCCTCTGGCCTTCCCCGACCACCTGCGCACCCACGCCCGCCGGGCCGTCGCCGCTGCCCCCGCCTCGCCCCCCACGCCGACGACGCACCCGGGTGACTCCCCCCGTGAGGGAACACCTGTCCACTGGCCGCACGGCACCGGAGCAGGGCCGGTCGTCCCCTGGCGCCCGCTCGGCTGCCGCGATGTCATGGAAGCGGCACGACGGGTCGTTGCACCGGACGGACCGAGGTAAGCGATGAACCACACCATCCCCATCCCGGCACGGCTGCGCCGCCTGACCGGCGCCGTCCAGTCCTCCCGGCTCGAGCCCTTCCTCCTGGCCGTCACGGCGGTGGCCCTGATCGCCGGCGGCATCGCCTGGCTCGCGGGTGCCGAAGGTCTCGCGGACCTGTTCTGGGCTCTGGGCACCGTGTCCGCCGTCGTCCCCGCGGTGGGATGGGTGCTGGCCGCCCTGCGGCGCGGACACGCGGGCGTGGACCTCATCGCCGTAGTCGCCCTGGTCGGCACCCTGGCCGTGGGCGAATACCTCGCCGGCGCCCTGATCGCACTCATGCTCGCCACCGGCCGCACCCTGGAAGCCGCCGCACAGCGGCGCGCCTCCCACGACCTGCGCGCCCTGCTCGCACACGCCCCGCGCTCGGCACACCGCCGCACCGACACCGGAGTGGCCACGGTGCCCCTCGGCGACGTCGCCGTCGGCGACCTGCTCGTCGTCCGCCCCGGGGAGGTCGTGCCCGTCGACGGCCGCGTCGAGAGCGCCGCCGCGGTCCTCGACGAGTCGGTGCTCACCGGTGAACCCCTCCAGGTCGAACGGGTCCGCGACGAAGGGGTCCGCAGCGGTGTGGTCAACGCGGGCGGCGCCTTCGAACTACGCGCCACCGCCTCCGAGCGGGACAGCACCTACGCCGGCATCGTGCGGCTGGCCCAGCAGGCCGGGGCCGAGTCCGCGCCGGTCGTGCGGCTGGCCGACAGGTACGCCGCATGGTTCCTCCCGCTGTCCCTCATCGTGGCGGGGCTGGCCTGGCTGATCAGCGGATCCGCGGTCCGCGCGGTCGCGGTCCTGGTCGTCGCCACCCCGTGCCCCCTGCTGCTCGCGGCACCGGTCGCCATCGTCTCCGGCCTGTCGCGCGCCTCGCGCCTCGGCGTGGTCATCCGCGACGGCGGCGCGCTGGAGAACCTCGGCCGGGCCCGCACCCTCCTGCTCGACAAGACCGGCACCCTCACCCGAGGCCGCCCCCGCGTCCTCGACGTCACCGCCGCCCCCGGCCTGAAGCCCGCGGAGGTGCTGCGTCTGGCGGCCTCCGTCGACCAGTACTCGCCGCACGTCCTGGCCCAGGCCATCGTCGACACCGCCCGCGAACGCAAGCTGGAGCTGTCGCTCCCGACGGACGTCACCGAGGAGCCCGGCCGGGGCGCCTCCGGCACCGTGGACGGCCACCGCGTCTCCATCGGCCGCCTCGACCCCGCAGCCGCGCGCCCCACCTGGGCCAAGGCGGTCGACAACCGCGCACTCCTCGACGGCGCGGCCGTCGCCTGGCTCACCCTCGACGGACAGCCGGCCGGGGCCGTCCTGCTGCGCGACCCCCTGCGCCACGACGCCCCACGCACCCTGCGCCACCTGCGGTCGGCCGGCATCGAGCGGCTGCTGATGCTCACCGGCGACCGTGCCGCGCCCGCCCACGAAGTCGCCGCCGTCCTCGGCCTCGACGGCGTGCGCGCCGAACTCACCCCGGCCGACAAGGTCGCCGCCGTACGGACCGAACGCGAACACGCCGTCACCGTGATGGTCGGCGACGGCGTCAACGACGCCCCCGCCCTCGCCGCCGCCGACATCGGCGTCGCCATGGGCGCCCGAGGCTCCACCGCCTCCTCCGAAGCCGCCGACATCGTCCTGACCACCGACCGCGTCGACCGTCTCGCCGACGCCGTCACCATCGCCCAACGCGCCCGCCGTATCGCCGTCCAGAGCGCGCTGGGAGGCATGCTGATGTCCCTGGCCGCCATGGCCGCGGCCGCCGTCGGCCTGCTCCCACCCGCCGTCGGCGCACTGCTCCAGGAGGGCATCGACGTCGCCGTCATCCTCAACGCCCTGCGTGCCCTGCGCGTCGACCAGGCCGCGCGCCCGGCCCTCACTGCCGCCGCAGAAGCCCTCATCCACCGTTTCGCCGCGGAACACGACGACCTCCAGGACGTCCTCGACTCCGTACGCGACGCCGCGGACCGTCTCTCCGACACCCCCGGCCCCAAGGCGCTGGCCGCCGTCGAGGAGACCCACCACCTGCTCACCGAACGGCTCCTGCCCCACGAATACGCCGAGGAACACCAGCTCTACCCCGCTCTCGCCCCCACCCTCGGCGGCCCCGAGGCCACCGCGACCATGAGCCGTGCCCACACCGAGATCGAACGCCTCTCCCGTCGCATCGCCACCCACCTCCAACTCGCCCGCACGGACGGCGGCCTGGCCCCCGAACAACTCGACGACCTGCGCTCCTGCCTGTACGGCCTCAACACCGTCCTGCGCCTGCACTTCACGCAGGAGGAGGAGAACTACTTCTCGCTCGCGCCGTAGAACGCGGAACGGACGGCCGGTCCGGTGTTCGCGCTGCTCGGCCTGAGCGGCGCCCGAAGTCCGGTGCCCCGTAGCTGAGTCGCCGCCTGTGGTCGAGAAGGGTGCAATGCGGACGCCGAACAGGCCCGCACGGCCTGGGGCCCGGACCGTCCGGAAACGAGACCGAACCGGGGCGCGGATACCGCCCCGGTTCGGATGTGGCCCGGCTCCCGCGGTTCCTCCGCGCGGTCACCGGCGCCCGGTCAGGGGAGGACCGGGAAGAGGACGAGCGTCAGCGGTGCGGTCGCGGAGGACGAGGCGTAGCAACTCGTCCCCGCGAAGGACGCGGTGTAGCTCGTCGCCGTGATCACCGTGCTGGAGACCGGCAGTGCCGGCGGGGCCAGTGTCGCCACCCCACTGGCGTTGGTGAGCGCGGTCCCGAGGACCATGGGCCCGAGCGGCGTGTTCGCCCGGAAGGTGACCAGTTGCCCGGCGAGCGGAGCGGCGCTGGAGGTGACCTTCAGCGTGGCGCTCATCGACGGGATGACGAACGTGCCGTTCGCGCGCACGCGGATCTGTGCCGAGGTCGCCGTCAGCGTCGTGGGAGCCGGGTTCACGGTCAGGTTCCCCGTCGCCGCGGAAGGGCTGCTGCAGGTGCTTCCGTTGTAGACGGCGGTCACGGTCCCGCTGCTGCCCGCGGTGGTGGTGACGCAGGCACTGCCGCCGGAGTTGAGCGTGACGGTCTGGGTGAACCCGCCCGGGCCGGTGAAGGTCACCGATCCGGTCGGGGTGCCGCTGCCCGGTGCGACGGCGGTGACCGTGGCGCAGTACGTGACCGGCCGGCCGCAGGTCACGGGGTTGGGGCTGACCGTGAGAACGGTCTTGGTCGGGGCGTGGTTCACGGTCACGCCCGAGGTCCCCGTCGACGTGGTGAAGCAGCTGTCGCCGTTGTAGACGGCCGTGACGGTGCCGGTGGTGAGGGCGGTGGTGGTGGCGCAGGCGGTGCCGTCGGCGTTCAGCGGGACGGTGGTGTCGAGTCCGCCGGGTCCGGTGAAGTGGACGGTTCCGGAAGGGGTGCCGGTGCCGGGTGCGACGGCGGTGACGGTGGCGCAGACGGTGACGGCCTGGCCGCAGACGGAGGGGTTGGGGTTGACGGTGACGGTGGTGGTGCTGGCTGCTTGGTTGACGGTGGCGGGTGCGGTGCCGGTGGATGAGGTGAAGCAGCTGTCGCCGTTGTAGACGGCCGTGACGGTGCCGGTGGTGAGGGTGGTGGTGGTGGCGCAGGCGGTGCCGTCGGCGTTCAGGGGCACTGTCTCGTCGAGTCCGCCGGGTCCGGTGAAGGTCACCGATCCCGAGGGGGTGCCGGTGCCGGGTGGGTCGGCGGTGACGGTGGCGCAGACCGTGACGGCCTGGCCGCAGACGGAGGGGTTGGGGTCGACGGTGACGGTGGTGGTGCTGGCTGCTTGGTTGACGGTGGCGGGTGTGGTGCCGGTGGATGGGGTGAAGCAGTTGTCGCCGTTGTAGACGGCGGTGACGGTGCCGGTTTCCAGTTCGTTGGTGAAGGCGCATGCGGTGCCGTCGGCGTTCAGGGGCACTGTCTCGTTCAGTCCGCCGGGTCCGGTGAAGGTCACCGATCCTGAGGGGGTGCCGGTGCCGGGTGCGACGGCGGTGACCGTCGCGCACACGGTGACCGTTTCGCCGCAGACGGAGGGGTTGGGGTCGACGGTGACGGTGGTGGTGCTGGCCGCTCGGTTGACGGTGGCGGGTGCGGTGCCGGTGGATGGGGTGAAGCAGCTGTCGCCGTTGTAGACGGCCTTGACCGTTCCACTGGCGATGCTGCTGGAGACCAGGCAGACCTTCCCGTCCGGGCCCACCGGCAGCGTCAGGTTGAGTCCGCCGGGTCCGGTGAAGGTCACCGATCCTGAGGGGGTGCCGGTGCCGGGTGCGACGGCGGTGACCGTCGCGCAGACGGTGACGGCCTGGCCGCAGACGGAGGGGTTGGGGTCGACGGTGACGGTGGTGGTGCTGGCCGCCTGGTTGACGGTGACGGGTGCGGTGCCGGTGGATGAGGTGAAGCAGCTGTCACCGTTGTAGACGGCGGTGACGGTGCCGGTTTCCAGTTCGTTGGTGGTGGCGCAGACCTTCCCGTCCGGGCCCACCGGCAGCGTCAGGTTGAGTCCGCCGGGTCCGGTGAAGGTCACCGATCCTGAGGGGGTGCCGGTGCCGGGTGCGACGGCGGTGACCGTCGCGCAGACGGTGACGGCCTGGCCGCAGACGGAGGGGTTGGGGTCGACGGTGACGGTGGTGGTGCTGGCCGCCTGGTTGACGGTGACGGGTGCGGTGCCGGTGGATGAGGTGAAGCAGCTGTCACCGTTGTAGACGGCGGTGACGGTGCCGGTTTCCAGCGTGTTCGTCGTGGCGCAGGCGGTGCCGTCGGCGTCCAGGGGCACTGTCTCGTTCAGTCCGCCGGGTCCGGTGAAGGTCACCGATCCCGAGGGGGTGCCGGTGCCGGGTGCGACGGCGGTGACCGTCGCGCACACGGTGACCGTTTCGCCGCAGACGGAGGGGTGGGGGTCGACGGTCACGGTGGTGGTGCTGCCCGCCTGGTCGACCGTCACGTCGACGCTCTCGGTGGAGCCCAGGAAGCAGGTGTCTCCGCCGTAGGTGACGGTGCCGGTGCCGGTGGCGAGGGCGGTGGTGGTCACGCAGGCGGTGCCGTCGGCGTCCAGGGGCACCGTCTCGTTCAGTCCGCCGGGTCCGGTGAAGGTCACCGATCCCGAGGGGGTGCCGGTGCCGGGTGCGATGGCGGTGACCGTCGCGCACACGGTGACGGTCTCGCCGCACACGGACGGGGCGGGGTTCACCGACACCGAGACACTGCTGACCGCCCGGTCCACCGTCACGTCGAAGACGGTGTCCGAGCCGGCGAAGCACTCGTCGCCGCTGTAGGTGGCCATGTAGGTGCCGCCGGCGAGACTGCTGGTGGTCAGACACGCCGTTCCGTCAGGGGCAACGGGGAGCGTCTCGTTCAGTCCGCCGGGTCCGGTGAAGGTCACCGATCCCGAGGGGGTGCCGGTGCCGGGTGCGACGGCGGTGACCGTCGCGCACACGGTGACCGTCTCGCCGCACACGGACGGGTTCGGGTCGACCACCACCGACACCGCGCTCGTGGCCGGGTCGACCGTCACGTCTGTCGCACCGACCGACGGCAGGAAGCAGCCGTCACCACTGTAGGAGGCGTTGACCGTGCCGCTGACGAGGCTGTCGGTGGTCAGGCACGCCGTGCCCTGGGCGTCCAGTTCCACGACCTGGGTGCTGCCGTCGGAAAGGAGGAAGCCGAGGGTTCCGGTCGGCGTGCCACTGCCCGGGGCGACCGCCGTCACCGTCGCGCACACGGTGACGGTTTCGCCGCACACGGACGGGGCGGGGTTCACCGACACCGTCACCGCGCTCGTGGCCGGGTTGACCGTCACGTCTGTCGCGCCGGCCGACGGCAGGAAGCAGCCGTCACCGGTGTACGAGACGTTGACCGTACCGGTTTCCAGCGTGTTCGTCGTGGCGCAGGCGGTGCCGTCGGCGTCCAGGGGCACCGTCTCGTTCAGTCCGCCGGGTCCGGTGAAGGTCACCGATCCCGAGGGGGTGCCGCTGCCCGGGGCGACCGCCGTCACCGTCGCGCACACGGTGACGGTTTCGCCGCACACGGACGGGTTCGGGTCGACCACCACCGTCACCGCGCTCGTGGCCGGGTTGACCCCCACGAGCGCCGTGCTCGTTGAGGTGGTGAAGCAGCTGTCGCCGTTGTAGACGGCGGTGACGGTGCCGGTTTCCAGTTCGTTGGTGGTGGCGCAGGCGGTGCCGTCGGCGTCCAGGGGCACCGTCTCGTTCAGTCCGCCGGGTCCGGTGAAGTGGACGGTTCCGGAAGGGGTGCCGGTGCCGGGTGCGACGGCGGTGACGGTGGCGCAGACGGTGACGGCCTGGCCGCAGACGGAGGGGTTGGGGTCGACGGTGACGGTGGTGGTGCTGGCCGCCTGGTTGACGGTGGCGGGTGCGGTGCCGGTGGATGGGGTGAAGCAGCTGTCGCCGTTGTAGACGGCGGTGACGGTGCCGGTTTCCAGTTCGTTGGTGGTGGCGCAGGCGGTGCCGTCGGCGTTCAGGGGCACTGTCTCGTCGAGTCCGCCGGGTCCGGTGAAGGTCACCGATCCGGAGGGGGTGCCGGTGCCGGGTGGGTCGGCGGTGACGGTGGCGCAGACGGTGACGGCCTGGCCGCAGACGGAGGGGTTGGGGTCGACGGTGACGGTGGTGGTGCTGGCTGCTTGGTTGACGGTGGCGGGTGCGGTGCCGGTGGATGGGGTGAAGCAGCTGTCGCCGTTGTAGACGGCGGTGACGGTGCCGGTTTCCAGTTCGTTGGTGGTGGCGCAGGCGGTGCCGTCGGCGTTCAGGGGCACTGTCTCGTCGAGTCCGCCGGGGGCGGTGAAGTGGACGGTTCCGGACGGGGTGCCGCTGCCCGGGGCGACCGCTGTCACCGTCGCGCACACGGTGACGGTCTCGCCGCACACGGACGGGTTCGGGTCGACCACCACCGACACCGCGCTCGCGGCCGGGTTGACCGTCACGTCTACGCTTGCGGTCGACCCCAGGAAACACGTGTCACCGTCGTAGACGGCGGTGACGGTGCCGGTTTCCAGTTCGTTGGTGGTGGCGCAGGCGGTGCCGTCGGCGTTCAGGGGCACCGTCTCGTCGAGTCCGCCGGGGGCGGTGAAGTGGACGGTTCCGGACGGGGTGCCGCTGCCCGGGGCGACCGCTGTCACCGTCGCGCACACGGTGACGGTCTCGCCGCACACGGACGGGTTCGGGTCGACCACCACCGACACCGCGCTCGCGGCGGGGCCGACCGTCACGTCAGTTGTGCCGGTCCCGCTCGCATAACACCCGTCGCCACCGTAGGCGGCGGTGACGGTGCCGGTGGCGAGGGTGGTGGTGGTGACGCAGGCGGTGCCGTCGGCGTCCAGGGTCACCGTCTCGTCGAGTCCGCCGGGTCCGGTGAAGGTCACCGAGCCCGACGGGGCGCCGACCCCCGACGAGACCTGCGACACGGCGACGCAGAGCGTCACGGACTGGCCGCACACCGACGGGTCGGGCGCGGCCGAGACGACGACCGAGACGGGCGCGTGCTCCACCACGTGCAGCGTCAGGGGACTGTTCGACGCGTCGAAGTTCGCGTCACCGGTGTAGAAGGCGGCTGCCTGGTGTAAGCCGACGGGCAGGTCGCTGATGGTGAACTGCGCCTGCCCGTTCTCGTCCACCGGGGCGGTCTGCACCGGGCCGTCATCGCTGATGATGAAGGACACCAGACCGGTGGGCGCCCCCGCTGCCGGAGGGACGGGTGTGACCTGCGCGGTGAAGGTCACCGGCTCGCCGCAGTGCGAGGGTTCGGGGTCGAAGGCCAGTGTGGTGGTGGTCCGCGCGAGGAAGACATCCTGGGTGTCCGCGCCCGTGGACGGGTCGTACTCGGTGTCACCCCCGTAGTTGGCTCCCACCGCGTGGAGACCGACGTCGAGGTCGGCGGTCGTGTACTGGGCCTGGCCGCTCGGGTCGAGCGGGACCGTCGCGACGGTCACAGCGTCGACGAGGAAGTCGACGGTGCCGGTCGGGACGGGGCCGCCGGCCGGTTCCGACTGAACGGTGGCGGTGAAGGTGACCGGCTGACCGAAGACGGACGGATCCGGTGCCGATGTCACGGTGGTGGTCGAGGTGGCCATGCTCTGGCTCCTTTCGGATGACGCACGAAAGCAGGTGATCGCCATTTCGCGGTGCGTGGTGTGGGGGCCGAAATGGAGGCACGTACGTACACACACCGGTCCGGAGCTCCGGAAATAGCCCTTCGGCCGGACGGAGTTGGAGGCATCACCCGCCGATAAGAGCAGTAGGCGCTTCGGTGAGAGCATTAGGCTAGAAGGGCGACGGGAATGCCACTCGTTCGGCGCAGCGCACTTCGGGGTACAGGAGGTGTGAAACTCTTGCCGCACGGCGCATTCTCGCGAGCCTCGCGCGACTGGACGGACAAGGGAAGAGATCTCCTCTTCAGTCGCGTGTCCTGGGGGAGTTGCAGACAGGCCCGCAGTTGGCCTGCACATGGATTTCATGCCGGACGAGGCGTGATACTCCCGCGCGATCGCTCGGCATTCCCGGCGCGCCGCACCATGCAGCAGCCCGCCGGCACACCAGACGATCGGTGTACCGGCGGGCTGCCGTGTGGGCCGTCCCGCGCGGTGTGCGGTCCCCGCGCGTTCGCGGCGCCCCGCTTGCGCTCTACCGGCGGATCGCGGTGATGGACCCGCGACCACCTGCCCTGTTGTTGGCCGCGTCGGCCTCTCGCCGGGTGGGATAGTCGCGTGTGACCCCGTTGGGGAGGACCAGTCGGTAGACGATCTCGGAACGGCCGACACGTCCGCAGTTGCATGGTGCCATGGTCATCCTCCTTCCGGCGCCCGTCTGGGCGGCCGATCCAGGGGGCCGGGGTAAATCCCCTGACAGAGGCGGGAGTTCGGCCCGCGATTTCTATTCCCGGGCTCTACCGCAGCGACACTCGTCACCATCTATTCATATGAAATGACCGGCGGCGCTGAAGGTTAGTGCATCCAGTGATTCATCAGCCGGATCAGTCGAGCCAAGTGTTCGCCAGGCCGGCCAGATAGGAAAGGGTCAGTACCGTGGCGCACGCCTGGTACCAGGTCTCGTCGCCCGCCCAGTGGGCGAGTGCGGTGACGGCGCCGGCAACCCATACGCTGACGCACCATCCACAGCTGACCAGGTATGCCGGCTGGGAGTCGTCGCCGAAACGGCCGGCGACCCGGGAGCGGAATCCCGCTGCGAGGGCGTCTTTCGTGATGAATCGTGTGATGCGACATACAGTGCCGAGCGACAGAAGGAAGACCAGCACACTCATGGGGAGCATCGTAGGGTTTCCCCTTTCCGGCCCTCCCGCTTTTCCCGTAATCCGGCTGTCCGGATCTCAGCCACCGCCCGGTAGCCCAGCCGGCCGCCACGGGTCGCGGGTGAACCGCCCCGGGTTCGGTAGAGATCTCGGATCGTGGTGATGACCTGGGGTTTTTTGAGTTCGGTGTAGTAGTTGGCTTCGTATTCGACGGGCGGGATGTGCCCTGTCTCTCCGTGGAGTCGGCGGTGGTGGTACCAGTCAACCCACTCGGTGGTGGCCAACTCGACCTCGGAGAGCGTCTTCCAGGGCCGCTGGGGTTTGATCAGCTCGGTTTCCTACAGGCCGATCGTGGACTCCATCAGCGCGTTGCCGTAGGCGTCGCCGACGGATCCGATGCTCGCCGCGATGCCGGCGGCGTCCAGGTGCTCGGCGAGGCGGAGGCTCGTGTCCTGCGACCCGGCGTCCGAATGGTGTACCAAATCGCCCGGCTGGATGGGATGTTGGTCCCGGTCGCGCTGCCAGATCGCCATCTCCAGGGCGTCCAGCACGAACACCGTCTCCTTTACCGTGGCGGCTGACCAGCCTGCGATCCGGCGCGAGAAGGCGTCCACGACGAACGCGACGTAGACGACGCCTGTGAAGGTCTCCACGTGAGTGAAGTCGGCTACCCAGCAGCGGTTCGGGACGCCGGCGCCGAAGTCGCGGCCGACAAGGCCGGGGGTCCGCTCGGCCCACCCGCCGGGGATCGTGGTGATGACGCGCTTGCCGCGCACCGCGCCCTGGATGCCTAGCTCGCGCATGAGCCGCTCGACGGTGCAGCGGGCCACCTCATGCCCCTGCCGCTTCAGCTCGCGCCAGATCTTCCTCGCTCCGTAGACACGGTGGTTGGACGTGGAGACCTCGTGGATCCTCTCCTTGGGCTCCTCGTCGCGCACGGAGCGTGCAGAGGGAGTTTGGAGGCGTTTCGTGTGGGCGTAGTACGGGGAAGGGGCGATCTGGCAGTCGTGTGCGGTGAGCGTTCTGCAGATCGGCTCGACCCCGCCGAAGCGGTCCCGGCGCTCGTCGATGAACGCTACGAGCGTGTGTGTGGCCGGTCGAGCTCGGCCGCGATGAAACTCGCCGCGGCCTTGAGGATCTCGTTCGCCCGCTTCAGCTCGGCGTTCTCCTTCCTCAACGCCTTGAGCTGGGCGGATTCCTCCGTCGTCGTCCCTGGACGCTGCCCCGCGTCGACCTCGTACTGCTTCACCCAGTTCCGCAGCGTCTCGCGGGAACCGATGTCGGGCTTGTCCGCCACCGCCTGCAGGGCGGCCGTCTCGTTCGGGGTAGTCGTCGCGCACTTCGGCGACCATGCGCACCGCACGACGGCGCAGCTCAAGCGGGTAACGGGAGGGTCATGCCATGACTCGATCCTTTCACGGAATCGAGTCCCCACCTGACACGGGGCGGTTCACCGCCGCAATCACCGCCTTCGAGAGGTGGGTTGACGGGCCGTCACCGTTCGGCGCTGGCGCTGCTCGCCCGCCCCTGGTGCAGCCGCGGTTGCTGCTCGGTGGCGGGCGGTCAGGGGACCGCCGTTCCGCGGTAGCTCCGCCGGGGCGGGAGCCCGGGCAGCACCGTGGACGGGGCCTGCGGCCGTGTGTCGGCGGGTTCCTTCCGCACCGGGCGACCGGCGAGGGCCGCGACGATGTCGGCTGCGGTCAGCACCCCGGCCAGACGCCGGTCTTCCTCCAGCACCGGGAGGGCGTCGGCTTCGGTACAGCTCATGAGGTCGGCTGCGTGGCGTACGGTCTGCTCCGCGTGGACGAGCGCGGGCCTGTGGGCGGGCAGGAGTTCGTCCACGCGCAGGCTGGACAGCGAGGCGGCTGGTGCCGCGCAGGCGACCGCCACGTCGGCCCTGTCCAGCAGGCCGGCACAGCGGCCGTCCTGACGTACGACCGGAAGGTGACGGGAGCCGGATCGCTCCAGCAACTCCCAGGCCACGAGCACGGTTTCGTCGACAGCGATCGTGACCACAGCGGTGCGCATCACGTCGGCGACCGTCCGCGCCAGGACCTCCTGCTCATCGTGGGCCGCCCCCGGCTGCTGTTCCATGGCTGCCACCTTCCTAGTTTGCGGGCGTCGCCGCGGCGTCACGGGGAGGGCTTCGGTTTGCCTGCCGCGGCGGGGTGGTGGTCGTTCTGCCGTTATCGCCGTTGGAGTACGCCGAGCACGACGGACCCGTCGATGGTCTCGCGGGCGGTGAGCAGGTCGGCCAGGGTGTCCAGCGCGGCCCGGTGGTCACGCAGCAGGTCCACCGCACGTTTCTCGGCTTGCCGCACCAGGCGGGATGTCTCCTCGTCGACGATGCGCTGGGTCTGCTCGGAGTAGGGCCGCCGCAGCGTGTCCTCGGTGCTCTCGCCGCCAAGGTGATGGGGGGCGCCGGAACCGTATCCGACGGGGCCGAGGGCCGGGGACAGGCCGAACTCGCGGACCATGCGGGCCGCGATCTGGGTGGCGCCGGCCAGATCGTCGGCCGCGCCGGTCGAGCCCTCGCCGAAGACGACCAGCTCGGCGGCCCGGCCGCCGAGCCGGACAGCGAGCAGGTCGGTCAGGTAGCTCTCGCTGTACAAGTGCCGTTCGGCCTCCGGGAGCTGCTCGGTGGCGCCCAGCGAAGGCCCGGCGGGCAGGATGGTGACCTTGGCGACCGGGTCGGCGTGCTCGCACAGGGCCGCCATCAGCGCGTGTCCGGATTCGTGGACGGCGACCGAGTGCCGCTCCTCGGGGAGCAGGGCGTTGGTGGACTCCCGCCGTCCGAGCAGGAGCCGGTCCCGGGCGGCAGCGAGGTCCTGGGCGTCGATGACGGCACCGCCGCCGCGAACGGCGTTGATGGCGGCCTCGTTGACCAGGTTGGCCAGGTCGGCGCCGGAGAAGCCGGGCGTGGCCCGGGCGACGTTGTCCCAGTCGACGTCCTGTGCCAGGGTCTTGCCACGGCCGTGGACGGCCAGGATCGCCGCCCGCTCGGCCTGGTTGGGCAGCGGCACCGTCACGTGCCGGTCGAAGCGGCCCGGGCGCAGCAGAGCCGGGTCGAGTGTCTCGGGCCGGTTGGTCGCGGCCAGCACCACGATGCCGCTGGCCTGGTCGAAGCCGTCCATCTCGGCCAGGAGCTGGTTGAGGGTCTGCTCGCGTTCGTCGTTGCCGCCCATCCGGGCAGCCCCGCCGCGACGGCTGCCGACGGCGTCGATCTCATCGATGAAGATGATCGAAGGCGCCCGTTTGCGTGCCTCCTCGAAGAGGTCGCGCACCCGTGAGGCCCCGACGCCGACGAACATCTCCACGAACGCCGAGCCGGTCACCGACAGGAACGGCACCTCCGCCTCGCCCGCCACCGCGCGGGCGATGAGAGTCTTCCCGGTGCCCGGCGGCCCCACCATGATCACCCCGCGGGGGCCCTTGGCCCCCGCGATCGCATAGCGCTCGGGGCTGCGCAGGAAATCCACGATCTCGCTGATCTCCTGCTTGACGCCCTCATAGCCGGCGACATCCTCGAAGCGGGTGGTCGGCCGCTCGGTTTCGATGATCTTGGCGCGGGCCCGCCCGATGGCGCTGAGCCCTCCGCCCAGTGTGCGGGCTGCCCGGCGGCCGCTCCACAGGATCAGGGCGACGATGAACAGCAACGGCAGGAACAGCAGGAGCAGCGTCCCCCAGGGACTGCCGTTGCCGCTCTGGGAGGCGGTGATCTCCACGTTCTTGGACTGCAACTGCTGATCGAGGCGGCTGTTGTCCAGGGCGGTTGGGATGCGCGTGGTGAACTTCGTACCGTCCTTGAGGCTGCCCTTGATGGCGCCCTTGTCGTTGATGTCGACCGTCTTGACCTGACCCCCGGTGACCTTGCCGACGAACTCGCTGTACGAGAGCGACGCGCCCTCCTTGGTTGAGGGGACTCGCATCAGCACCACGAGGAGCAGGGCCAACGTGGCGACGGGCAGCAGCCAGCGTGTCCAGGAAGGCGTCGGCGAAGACGCCGGCGGCTTGGGCGGCTCCCGTGAGGGGCCCGGCTTGGCCGAGCGTGACAGATGCCGCCCTGGCAGACGGACTGATGTGATCACCGGACGGCTCCCTTGACGGAAGACTGAAGGACGAACCCCGGGTGAGGCCGTCCCCGGAATGCGAAAGACGCGGACCGTGGGCGGGCGTCCCAGTTCCAGGATCGGCGCTTTTGGCGCCGTTGGCAGGATCGAAAGCACCGAGTGGCACTGTCCCGCCTCCGCTCGCTGTGTGGCCCCGGCCCGGAGGAGGCAGCCGACCGGAAGCAAGCGCCTTCGGCCTTCCGTGCACGGGTAGTGGAGGTTAAGTCTGGAAAGTACTACTTCGAGTAGTTTGTCATGAAACGATCCGCACCCCAGCAGGCCCCCGAGGTTCAGGTGGAGACCGGCGGGCAACTGCCACCGGACGCGGCCGCGTATGCGCGCGACAAGGTACAGGCCGTCCTCGGCCGGACAAGGGAACCGGTTCTGTTCGCCCGGGTGAGGCTGACCCGTGCGGCGAACCCGGCCGTGGAGCGGCCGGTGATCGCCCAGGCCAACCTGGACGTCAACGGCCGGCCCGCCCGTGCGCATGTTGCGGCGGGGTCCGTCACCGAGGCCGTGGACCTGCTCCAGGACCGGCTGACCGAACGGCTGGCCCGGCTGGCCGAGCACTGGGAGGCCCGCCGGGGCCGGATGTCCGTGCCCAGTCCGCACGAGTGGCGGCACGGCAATGAACCCACCGACCGCCCCGATTACTATCCGCGACCGGCCGAGGAGCGGCAGGTCGTCCGCCACAAGTCCTTCTCCCTCGCCCGGGAGACACCGGACGAAGCGGCCTTCGAACTGGAGTCGATGGACTACGGCTTCCATCTGTTCACCGACGCCGACTCCGGCGAGGACAGCGTGCTCTACCGCTCTGAGCCGACCGGCTACCGGCTCGCCCAGCTGCACCCCCACCCGCGCCCGGACGGCAATGTGTCCATACCACTGACCGTCAGCGAACTCCCGGCGCCCCGGATGAACGTGGCCGAAGCGAAACAACGGCTGGACATCACCGGATTCCCGTTCGTGTTCTTCGCCGACGACAGCACCGGCCGCGGCAACGTCCTCTACCACCGCTACGACGGCCACTACGGCCTGGTCACACCCGCCGCGTAGCAGCCCTCGAACACACGCTGGTGGTGGCTACCGGACGAGCACGCGTTCGCCGGAGCGCGGCACGACCGCGTTCCAGCCAAGCTCTCCGTCGATCCGGTCCCGGAGGGTCTGGGCAGCGTCCGGCTCGCCGTGCACGAGGTGGGCGGCAGAGGGCGCAGGGGCGCCGCCGTCGCGCAGCCAGGCGATGACTTCGGTCGCGTCTGCATGTGCGGAGAAGCAGGGGACGTTGACCACCTCGGCCCGCGCCGGGACGTACTCGCCGAGCGGAGCAGCCCCGGCCTCAGGTCCGGTGGGTCCGCGACCGGGCGACCTGTGTCGCTCGTGCCCGTGCGGATCGCCTCCTCCTGCTGTCAGCGCGGCGTGAAACCACCGTCCCGCCGTCTGATGGGCGACGGCATGGCGGCAGGCTCGTGCACAGGCCGACCGGCCCCGGCGGTGCGATGCCGGCCGGCGACCACCGACACCCTATGAGGACCTGACTAAGCGCTTTCCACCCGCCGCCGGGTGTCGATCCGAACAGTGGGCGGCGGCCTCAGCCGCGATTCCGCTGGCGGGGTTCGCCGCTCAGCATGCAATACGGGGTTGGCATATGATTTTTCCTAGCGCTGACTTCTGATGAAGGAGTGCTCGCGGTGAGGTAGGTGTCCGACAATGACCCTGATCTCTGCGTTCGTCGCCGCCACAGATCTGCCGGGCCGCTCTGTGCGGGCGGCGGCCGGTTATCTTTGCGACCGGCTGATCGCCACACAGCCGGAGCCCGACGGCGGCCGTCGGCGCGAGACCGGAGAGGTCGTTGTCCCGGCAAGGACGGCGTCGTTCGTGGAGGCCCGTGCCGCGGGTCTGGAGCCGGTGACAGTGGCGTACGAGCAGCAGGGGACCGGGGAGCCGCTGGTCCTGCTGCATGGCGTGGGGCATCGGCGGCAAGCCTGGGATGCGATCGTGCCGCTGCTGGCCGGGCAGCGGGAGACGATCGCCATGGACCTGCCCGGGTTCGGAGAATCCCCCGACCTGGATCCGGCCGTGCCGCGCGATCTGCAGACAGCTGTGGCCTGGCTGGGTGCCGTGCTCGCCGAGCTGGGCCTGGAGCGGCCGCACGTGGTCGGGCATTCGCTGGGCGGGCTGCTCGCACTGCGTATGGGCCAAGCCGGGCTCGCGCGCAGCGTGACGGCCCTGGCGCCGGCGGGATTCTGGACCGATGCCGAGCGGCGGCACGCCTACGCCATGCTGGCCGCGGCCCGACACAGCGTGCGGCTGCTGCCGGATACGGCCATGGTCCGCCTGGCGCACACCGTGGTCGCACGGACCGCGCTGGCCGGCACACTCTACGGCCGACCGGACAGGTGCCCGGCCGAGACGCTGATTGCCGATCTGCGGGCGCTGCGAGCGGCCACCGCCTTCGGCGCGACCCTGCGGGCGGGGCGGGCACCGGGTCTGTTCACCGGGGACATCCCCGATGTACCGGTCACCATCGCCTGGGGCGCCTGTGACCGCGTCCTGCCGCCCCGGCAGGCCGCTCGTGTCCAGGCCATGATCCCCGCAGCCCGGCTCGTACAGCTGCCCGACTGCGGCCACATACCCATGAACGACGCACCCGACCTCGTCGCTCGCGTGATCCTTGCGGCGACCCCGTCGGCCCCCGAGGAGCAGTGAGCGGCCAAGGCCGCTGGAAGACATGCATGCGGTTCTTCGCCGGACCCAAGCTGTTGATCACCGACGAGCTCGGCTGCCTGCCGCTGCCCGAGGACGGGGCCTCCGCACTGTTCCAGGTGATCCATCAGAGGTATCTGAAGTCCTCCACGATCTTGACGACGAATGTCGGCATCGCCGACTGGGCCGGCGTCTTCGGGGATGCCGCCGTCGCCGCCGCCATGCTCGACCGGCTGCTGCATCGTGCCGCGGCCTGACGGTGGATGTCACTACGAACATGCAGTACCCCCCTGCCCACCACGTCCCGCCCGAGGCGGGCCACATAGGAAAACCGCCGCTGGGGGCTGTCCGACCAGACTTTGACCGCACCTTCCACGAAGTCCCGCGTCTCGTCCTCTGTGTTCGGCCCCCACGTCTGATAGCGACAAGCCTCCGCCAGACACGCCCACGAGTGAATGGCCGGCCAATCCTCCAAAGTGATCTTGTCCAGGGGCGCCGAGCGCTGATTCATGAGGCGATCATGTCCACTTCAGCGTGTCGCCTGCAAGGACAAGCCATATGCGTGCGCCGGCGAGGACGAACTCGGTGGTTCCCGTCAGGAACGTGCCGGCGGTGAGCACCCGGACGACGAAGGGCAGCTTGCCGGTGGCGGATCCGGCTGCTGCGGACATGGAAGATCTTCCTTTTCGTACGAGAGGGCTGGTCAGGAGGTGGCTTCGATGGTGATCCGCTCGGCCCGGGCCAGCTGGTCGGCGTCGGTGTCGATGTGGCCGAGGATCAGCAGGTCGGCGGAGGCGGCGGGGCCGTTCCGGTAGAAGAGGGCGAGGTTGCCCCACGGCGCGTAGTAGGCGATGTCACCGGCCCTGGCCGGGGACGGTGCGGGGGCGCCGTCGGTGGTGAGTCTGCGCGGCGGGTAGCCGATCCGTTCCGTCCCGTGGAAGTCCTTCAGCTCCAGGATGAGCGGGAGAAGGGTGGCCAGGTCGCGGGCGGCGGGGCTGTTGTTCAGGGTCGCCTCGACGGGCCGGCCGTCGAGAGTGACACGGATGTCCATGGGGGTGTTCCTGTCGGAGCTGGGCGGGGTGCTGGACGCCGGTGTCTCCTGTTGCCCGGCAGGCCGGGACTGCCCGGTCGGCGAGGGTGCGTCGGCTGCGTCGTCGGAGCACGCGGCCAGGGCCAACAGCAGAGCGGCGGCCGGGGCGGCACGGAGCAGAGGGTGTCGAGTCGGGGAGGGCATCGCGTCGTCCGTCACATCATTCGGGCATGGGTGCGGCGTAGTGCCGGAACCCGTCGCGGTCGGTGTGCAGGGCAAAAAGGCGATCGGCCAGGACGGCGGGGCTGGAGTACTCGGCGTCCGGGCGGATGGCCCCGGGGATGATCAGCTGGGCGGCGTGGATGTTCTCGTCGGCGAGCGCGTCGCGGAGCATCGCCGCGTACGCGCTCTCGGCGGCGAACGCGACCGGGGTGCCGGCCCGCTCGGGGTGCGGGCGCACCGCGCTGCCGCCGTTGACCGAACAGCAGTGTGCCGCGCCCCAGGGCCCGCATGCCGGGCAGGACCGCGTTCATACAGGTGACCGGGCCCTTGACCGAGAAAGTCGGCGGATCGTCCAGGTCACCGGCGGTCGTGTCGAGGAACGGCTTCATGAAGTCGGCCCGTGGCACGGGGCTGTACTGCAGGACCTCCACGGGCCCCAGTTCGTCGGCGGCCACGGTCAGCGCGGTGGTCAGCCCGGCGGGATCCAGGACGTCGGCGGTGTAACCACGAGCCTGGACACCTTGGCCGGCCAGGGCGGCCACCAGGTCGTCGAGGTGCTCGCCGCTGCGGGACAGCAGGGCGACGCTGTGGCCGGCGGCACCGAAACGGCGGGCGCAGGCCGGCCCCAGACCGGGGCCGGCACCGACGAGGGCGTAGGTGGTCACGGTGAGTGCTCCTTCACTACGGATGGAAGGCCGGGGCTGGTCTGGCGGGCACCCCTGCCAGGCAGGACGGAGAACGGTGCGGGACAGGGCCCCAGGAGGGTCTTGATGGCGCCGCGCTCGTCCATGACCCTGTAGCCCTCGGCGACCTGGTCAGGGGCAGCGTCAGGTCGAAGACCTTGCCCTGGTCCATACCGCCGTCGAAGACCCGCTGAATGAGGTCGGGCACGTGGATGACTGCTCCGCGCATGAGGGTGCTTCCTTCAGTGCGAGGTCGGTTGCGGGCTGCCTCCGGCACGAACACGCGATGTGCTCCGTCCGGGCGGCCCGGCATCGAGCGTCACACGTGTGGGCGGGCGCGAAAAGGCGAGGGATCTATCCGGGGAGAGCCGCATCCTGGGAGGAAACTCTCCCCCCTTCCAGGGCTCGATCGGTGTCATCCTGGGCGCCATGACCAGCAACGTGCCTCTCAACGAGCTGGGCGAATTCCTCAAGAAGCGCCGATCCGAGCTGAGCCCTCGCACGGTCGGGCTGCCCGAGACGGGCGGCCCTCGCCGGGTCGCCGGGCTGCGCCGCGAGGAGGTCGCCCAGCTCGCCTCGATCAGCACCGACTACTACACCCGGCTCGAGCAGGGCCGCATGCAGGCGTCGGCCGCCGTGCTCGACACCATCGCACGGGTGCTGCACCTGGACGACGACGAGCGGGGCTACCTGTTCCGGCTCGCAGGCAAACCCACCACCCGCACCCGGCGCCGCGGACGCCAGACGGTCCAGCCGCAGCTGCAGCGCGTCCTCGACGACCTCACCGCCACGCCGGCCATCGTGCAGGGCAGGCGCGGGGACGTCCTCGCCTGGAACGCCCTGGCCTCCGCGCTCGTCACCGACTTCGCCGCCATCCCGGAGAAGCACCGCAACTACCCGCGGCTCATCTTCACCGCCCCGGCCCTGCGCACCCTGTACGCCGACTGGGAAGGCTCCGCGCGCACCGCCGTGGCGCAACTGCGGATGGAGGCCGCCAACTACCCCGAGGACTCCCGGCTGATCGCGCTGGTCGGCGAACTCTCCACGCGCGACCAGCAGTTCGCCCGGTGGTGGGGAGACCACCGGGTCTCCGCCCGCACCGTCGGCACGAAGACCCTCAACCATCCGGTCGTGGGCGAGCTCGTCCTCGACTGGGACACCTACACCGCCAACACGGACCCCGACCAGCACCTCACCGTCTGGACTGCAGCGCCCGGCTCCGCCACCCACGAACGGCTGCGCATCCTCGCCTCATGGGCTGCCGACCAGAGGCTGTCCCCCTCCTCCGCCCTTGCCTGACCGGGGGCCTGCACCTGCGCGAGCGGCCCACGTGCGGGGAGCCCCGGCCTGCGGGCCGGTCGGCTGCCCACGACGACGTGGTCGTAGCGGAGCGGGAGGAAGGGCTGATCGCCGAGCGGGTGCTGCCGTCCGGCCGAACAGGAGCGGATCGAGTCGGGGACCGCTGCTGTGGCGGATCCGGTGAAAGCGCAGGTGGCCGGGCATCGGTGCCTCTGGTCCCGCAGTCCGGCGATCCCGACGGGACCGTGCGCCCCGGTGACGGCGCCGGATCCCTCTGATCCGGCCTCAGCCGGCGACATCGGCGCTGACGCCGCTGATCTCCAGGCGCTCGCTGCAGGTCCGCGGTCGTCCTGACGCGTGGCCTACGGCCGATGCCGACGACGTCAGCCGGCTCCTTGCTCCCTGGGAGAGCCGGCGTCCTGAGTGGCGGCCCAGGAGGCGAGCAGACGCAGTCCCTCTTCGGAGGGTGAGCCGGGTTCGGCGGTGTAGATGGTGAGGCTGAGGCCGGGTTCGGCGGTCATCTCCAGGCCTTCGTAGGCGAGGGTGAGGTCGCCGACGGCGGGGTGGTGGAAGCGTTTGGTGCCGCTGCCGTGATGGCGGACGTTGTGGGCGCCCCAGCGGGTGCGGAAGTCGTCGCTGCGGGTGGACAGCTCGCCGACGAGGTCGTGGAGGTCCTTGTCGTGGGGGTTGCGGCCGGCTTCGGTGCGCAGGATGGCGACGGCCATGTCGGCGGCCTGGTCCCAGTCGGGGTAGAAGCGGCGGGAGGCGGGATCGAGGAACTGGAAGCGGGCCAGGTTGGCCTGGTTGCCGGGCGTGGCGTAGACGTCGGCGTAGAAGGCCCGAGCGAGCTGGTTGGCGGCGAGGATGTCCATGCGGCCGTTGCGGACGAACGCGGGGCCGGCGGTGACGGCGTCCAGCACCCACTGCAGGCTGCGGTGCGGCGACCAGGCCCGGGGGGTGCGGCGGCGGGGGCGGGTGAGCACGTCGGTGCCGTCGGCGGCCTGGGCCAGGTTCAGCAGGTGGGCACGCTCGGCGTCGTCGAGCTGGAGGGCGCGGGCGACGGCTTCGAGGACGGCCGGGGAGACGCCGGCGAGGTTGCCGCGTTCCAGCTTGGCGTAGTACTCCACGCTCACATCGGCCAGGGCGGCGACCTCGCTGCGGCGCAGGCCGGGAACCCGTCGGCGGGTGCCGGCGGGCAGCCCCGCCTGCTCGGGGGTGATCTTCGCGCGGCGTGAGGTGAGGAACTCGCGGATCTCTGCTTGGTTGTCCACGCTCTCGACGGTACGTCCCGTCCGCGGCCGCAGGGGTGTACTGCCAGTACACCCCTTGATGGTGCCTCGCTGCGCGTGCCGGGAGCGGGTTACCTGGATGGCGTGGTGCTTTCCGCCCGCCCCGTCACGGCGGGGCGGGAAGTGCGCACCTGGCCCTGCACTCGGTGCGGCCCCGGACTCCGGCGGCCGCACACCACGGCACGCAAAGGAATCCCTCTCATGCGCGGCGCAGTGATCCATGCTCCCGGCGACGTCCGTTTCGAGACCCTGGACGACCCGAAGATCCTCCACCCGACCGACGCGATCATCCGTACGGCCGTGACCTGCGTGTGCGGCTCCGACCTGTGGCCCTACCGGGGCGCGGAGCCGATCGGCGACCCGCATCCGATGGGGCACGAGTACGTCGGCTTCGTGGAGGAGGTCGGGTCCGAGGTCACCGCCGTCAAGCCGGGCCAGTTCGTCGTCGGCTCGTTCGCCACCTCGGACAACAACTGCGCGAACTGCCGGAACGGCTTCCCGTCCAACTGCCTGCACCGCGAGTTCATGTCCACCTGCCAGGCCGACTACGTGCGCATCCCCAACGCCCAGGGCACCCTGGTCGCCACCGGCGAGATCCCTGACGAGCGATTCTGGCCGGGTCTGCTGGCCGTCTCCGACGTCATGGGCACCGGCTGGTGGGCCGCCGACGCCGCCGAGGTCAGGCCGGGCTCCACCGCCGTGGTCGTCGGCGACGGCGCGGTCGGGCTGTGCGCGGTGATCGCCGCCAAGGAGATGGGTGCCGAGCGCATCATCGTCATGAGCCGGCACGAGACGCGGCAGAAGCTCGCCGAGGAGTTCGGCGCTACTGACATCGTGACCGAGCGCGGCGACGACGGCGTGGCCCGGATCAAGGACATGACCGGTGGAATCGGCGCCGATGCGGTGCTGGAGTGTGTCGGCACCGCCCAGTCCATGCGGCAGGCCCTGCACTCGGCACGCCCCGGCGGCAACGTCGGCTTCGTCGGCGTCCCCCACGAGGTCGCCGTGGACGGCCAGGAGCTGTTCTTCTCCCACGTCGGCCTGCGCGGCGGCCCGGCCCCCGTCCGCCGCTACCTGCCCGACCTGATCGACCGCGTCCTGACCGGAGCGATCGACCCGGGCAAGGTCTTCGACCTCACGCTGCCTCTGGAACAGGTCGCCGAGGGCTACCGGGCCATGGACGAGCGCCGCGCCATCAAGGCACTCCTCAAGCCCTGACTCTCCCCCTCCGTCCTCCCGAACAGGAAGCAAGGAACAAGCAACCGTGCAGATCACCCGCAGCTCGATCGACACCGTCAAGGGCCCCACCGACTGGTTCACCGGCGACGTCTACGTCGACCCCGTCGCCGCCGCACCCGCGCCCTCCCGGGTCAGCGCCGCCCTGGTCCACTTCATGCCCGGCGCCCGCACCCACTGGCACCGCCACCCGCTCGGCCAGACCGTCTTCGTCACCGAGGGCATCGGCCTGTGCCAGCGCCGCGGCGGACCCATCGAGGTCATCCGGCCCGGCGACCGCGTCCTGTTCGAGGCCGACGAAGAGCACTGGCACGGCGCCGCGCCGAACCGGCTGATGGTCCACCTGGCCATCAACGAGAGCGACGCCGACCACGACGTCGTGCACTGGCTCACCCCCGTCACCGACGAGGAGTACGCCGCCGCACCGGCCACCAGCTGAACCGCCGTACCGGGCCGCCACGCCCATACAGACGGCCGCCCCTGGCGCTGCCGTGTGCGCGGTGCGGCGGCTCATCCGGCCCAGCGGAGTCCAGGCGAGACGGGTTCACGGCCGTGCGGTGGGGTGTGCCCTTGTGGGCGTGGGCGCGGCCGGCGCAGCTCACGCCCACGAGGTGACCTGGTGGACAGGATCAGGGCGTGAGGAGGGTCTTGACGGCGCGGCGTTCGTCCATCGCCTTGTAGCCCTCGGCGACCTGTTCCAGGGGGAGGGTGAGGTCGAAGACCTTGCCCGGGTCGATCGCTCCGGTCAGGACGCGGTCGATCAGGTCGGGCAGGTAGCGGCGGACGGGGGCCGGGCCGCCGCGCAGGCCGACGTGGGAGAAGAACAGCTCCTGGCCGTCCACGGCGACCTCGTGGGGGACGCCGACGAAGCCGACGTTGCCGCCGGGGCGTGCCGAGTGCAGGGCCTGCCGCATGGACTGGGCGGTGCCGACACACTCCAGCACCGCATCGGCGCCGATTCCACCGGTCATGTCCTTGATCCGGGCCACGCCGTCGTCGCCGCGCTCGGTCACGATGTCAGTAGCGCCGAACTCCTCGGCGAGCTTCTGCCGCGTCTCGTGCCGGCTCATGACGATGATGCGCTCGGCACCCATCTCCTTGGCGGCGATCACCGCGCACAGCCCGACCGCGCCGTCGCCGACGACCACGGCGGTGGAGCCCGGCCTGACCTCGGCGGCGTCGGCGGCCCACCAGCCGGTGCCCATGACGTCGGAGACGGCCAGCAGACCCGGCCAGAATCGCTCGTCAGGGATCTCGCCGGTGGCGACCAGGGTGCCCTGGGCGTTGGGGATGCGCACGTAGTCGGCCTGGCAGGCCCCCACCGACGACAGCCTGCGCATGCTGGCCTCCTGGGCGGCCGGCCCAAGCCACTCGACCAGCCACAGCTCCACCTGACCGTCCCCGGTGGTCTCCGTACTGCTGTCCGTTACGGATGGCGGAGGCCGGGCGCTGCCGCTCCCCCCGTCTGTGGGTTGCGCGCCGTCCAGAGGCCGCGTCCTGTCAGACAACGGGTACAAGTGTGCGGTCCCGGTGGATCGGTCCGGTCAGCTGGGACAAGGGTCGGCCGCTGGCATGGTTGCCGGCGGCGACGATCTCCGCGGTGATGGAGACTGCCGTCTCCTCGGGGGTGCGGGCACCGAGGTCCAGGCCGATCGGGGAGTGCAGCCGGGCAAGCTGATCCTCCGGCACACCCGCCTCACTCAGCAGGCGCATCCGTTGCTCGTGGGTGCGTCGGGATCCCATCGCACCTACGTAGCCCACGGGCAGAGTCAGAGCGTGACGCAACAGCGGGATGTCGAACTTGGCGTCGTGGGTGAGGACGCAGACGACCGTCCGGGCGTCCACCTCGGTCCGCTCCAGGTAGCGATGGGGCCAGTCGACGACGACCTCCTCGGCGTACGGGAACCGCGCCGGGGCGGCGAAGACGGGCCGTGCATCGCACACGGTGACCCGGTACCCCAGGAAGGCCCCGCCCCGGCTGAGGGCGGCCGCGAAGTCCACCGCGCCAAAGATCAGCATGCGAGGGCGGGACGTGTGGACGTGGACGAGCGCGGTGAGTGGTTCGGGGCAGCCGTCCCCGTTCCCGCCGATCGTGACCCGGGCGGTGCGTCCCGCCTGCAGCAGGGCCCTGGCTTCTGCCGCCACCAGATCCGCCGTGCCGCCGTCCAGAGTGCCGTGGGCCGTGCCGCCGTCGTCGAGGACGCTCACAGTGGCGCCGACCAGGACGTCGGAACCGTCCACCACCTGCGCCACGGCGGTGGGCCGGCCGTTCACGATGTCGGCGAGGGCCGTGGTGAGGTGCGGCTGAGTGGCGGGATCGACGCGCTGGACGAGGACGTCGAGCTCGCCGCCGCAGGTGAGACCGACGGCGAAGGCGTCGTCGTCGGAGTAGCCGAACCAGGCCCGCTGCGGAGCGCCCCTGTCGCGCAGCGCCTGCCGGCACAGTTCGTAGACGGCGCCTTCGACGCAGCCGCCGGAGATGCTGCCGACCGCGTTGCCGTCCTCGTCGACCGCCACCGATGTACCCACCGGCAGGGGTGCGCTGCCGCGCACGTCGACGACGGTGGCGAGGGCGAAGGGGCGGTCTTCGCGGCACCAGCGGTGCAGTGTGTCCGCGATGTTCAGCATGAACGGGTCCTTCGAGTGGAGGGGGGTGAGCGGGCCGCCACCGCGCCGTGGGGGAGCGCTGTCCCGCGTCGGCGGCCCGGGGTCCGGCAGCCGTACGGGGATCGACTGCCGGACGTGGAAGGAGTGCCTCGGGGACCGGGCCTTTCGTCGCAGCGCCAGGGGCACCCGGCTCAGAGCAGTGCCTCGGCGGTGATGGGCAGTTGGCGGATCCGGCGGCCGGTGGCGTTGAACACGGCGTTGGCGATGGCGGGCGCCACACCCACCTGGACGACCTCGCCGAGTCCCTTGACGCCCAGCAGGTTGCCGGCGTTGTCCTCGCCGTCGAGGAAGACGGCCTTGAGCTCGCGGATGTCGGCGTTCACGGGCACGAGATAGTCGGCGAGGCCGGCGTTCACGATCCGCCCGTCGCGGTGGTCGGTGACCGTGTGCTCCAGCAGCGCCGTGCCGATACCGCCCACGATGCCGCCGAACGCCTGGCTCTCGGCCAGTTTGGGGCTGATGATCCGTCCCGCGTCGTACACGCCGAGCATCCGCCGCACCCGCACCAGGCCAAGGTCGGCGTCCACCGCGACCTCGGCGAAGGTGGCGTTGTAGGCGAAGTAGGCGGACCGGTCGCTGCCGGGCCCGTTGTAGGCGCCGTCCCCTTCCAGGTGGGAGCGGTTGTTGCGGGCCAGCAGGCGCTGGTATGTCTCCCCGCGCGCCGGGTTGCCCTGCACGTGCAGTCTGCCGCCGCGTACGACCACGTCGTTCGCGTCCACGCCGTACAGCGGTGACTCGCGGTCCTCGACGGCCAGCTTGATCGCCTGTTCCCTCACCTTGTTGCAGGCGTCGACGACGGCCGAGCCGACACTGGCCATGGTCGACGAGCCGCCGTGCGGCGACGTCCTCGGATACCGGGAATCACCTAGCCGGAAGGTCACCGTGCGCATGGTCAGCCCCAGCGCGTCCGCGGCCACCTGGGTCTGCGAGGTGTAGGTGCCCGGTCCCATGTCGCTGGTGGCCGCCTCGACCACCGCGGTACCGTCGGCATCCAGACGGGCCCTGGCCTCCCCTGGATACCGCCCCGAGTCGTACACGCCCGCGGCCATGCCCAGGCCGATCAGCCAGTTCCCGTCCCGCATCGAGCGCGGCTTCGGACTGCGGCGGTCCCAGCCGAAGTCGCGGGCACCGACCCTGTAGCACTCGGTCAGCCGGCGCGTGGAGAACGGCTCGTTCGTCGACTCGTCCTCGTTCGGTTCGTTGCGCAGGCGCAGCTCGATCGGATCGACTCCGAGTTCGTGGGCGAGCTCGTCCATCGCGGACTCGATCACGAACGACGCCGACGCGAAGCCGGGCCCCCGCATCCAGATCGGGGTGTTCACGTGCAGCGGCACCTGCCGGTACGCCTGACGGACGTGGGGCATGCTGTAGAGCATCTGCCCGGCGCCCATGACCGCCTCGGTGAACGTCTCGTACGAGGACGTCTCGGCGTCGATGTCGTGGATCGCGGCCTTCAGCCGGCCCCGCCGGTCGCTGCCGAGGCGCAACCGGTACCGGTAGGCAGGCCGGAAGCCCGTGCCGAAGTACATCTGCTTGCGGCTGAGCACCAGCTTGACCGGCCGGCCGGTCACCCGGGCGGCCAGCGCGGCGACGATCGTGTGCGGCCAGCAGCGCAGACCGCTGCCGAAGCCCCCGCCGACGAACGGGTTGACGACCCGCACCGCGTCCGCCGGCAGGTCGAAGACCGCGGCGATCTCGTCGTGGGTGCCCATCACCCACTGGGTCTTGTCCCACACGGTGAGCTGGTTGCCGTCCCAGTGGGCGACGGTGGCGTGCGGCTCCATCGGGTTGTGGTGGTTGCGTGCCAGCTCGTACCTCGCATCCAGCCGTACGGCCGACGAGCGCAGACCGGCTTCCGCGTCCCCGCGTGCGTAACGAGTCGGCTCGCCCGGCTCGGCCTCGGTGAGGTCGGTCGAGGGCTGCTCGGCGTCGTAGTCGACCTCGACCAGGCTCGCGCCGTGCTGTGCGGCCTCCAGGGTGGTGCCCACCACGACGGCGACCGGCTGGCCGTGGAAGAGCACCCGGTTGTCCTGGAAGACCCGCAAACGCCGCCCGGCCGGGTTGTTGGAGCCGGAGTTGTCACGGTAGGGGAGCCTCGGAGCGTTGCCGTGGTGGATCACCCGAAGGACCCCCGCGGCTCTCTCGGCGGCGCGCGTGTCGATGGAGGTGATGCGGCCGCGTCCGATGCTCGCGTCGACGATGACGGCGTGCACGACCCCCTTGAGGGTGGGGGTCCCCCCGCGCGAGGTTGTTCGAGCGTGGGGGAGTTCGGCGGCGTACTCCGCCTGGCCGGTGACCTTGAGCCGGCCGTCCACCCGGGACAGCGGCGCACCGACGGCCGCCTGCGGCTGAGGGCTCACTTGGTTCCTCCTATGGTGCGCAGCTGACGCTCGACGGTCCGTTTCAGCAGCTCGACCTTGAAGCGGTTGTGCTCCAGCGGGCGTGCGCCGTCGGCGGCTCGTTCAGCGGCGGCCGCCCACAGCGACTCCGAGGGACGTTCACCGACGAGGTGTCGTTCGACGGTGGGGAGTTTCCACGGCACGGTGCCCACTCCGCCCGCGGCGACCTTCGCCTCGCGGATCACCCCGCCGCGGATGTGCAGCGCGACCGCGGCCGAGGTCAGGGCGAACTCGTAGGACTGCCGGTCGCGCACCTTCAGGTAGCCGGACCGCAAGGGCCGCGGGTGTGCCGGGATCTCGACAGCGGTGATCAACTCACCTTTCCGGAGGGCCTGTTCGTGCTGCGGGCTGCTGCCCGGACGCAACAGGAAGTCGGCGAAGGGGAGGTGACGCTCGCCCTCCGGGCCCAGCAGACTCACCCGGGCCTCCAGGGCCGCGAAAGCCACGGCGACGTCGGAGGGGTGGGTGGCCACGCAGTGGTCGGAGGTGCCGAGGATGGCATGCGTCCGGTTGAAGCCGTGCAGGGCGGCGCAGCCGGATTCGGGCTCGCGCTTGTTGCAGTCGGCGGTGACGTCACGGAAGTACGTGCAGCGGGTGCGCTGCATGATGTTGCCGCCGAGGGTGGCCATGTTCCGCAACTGGGCGGACGCGCTCAGCTCCAGTGCTTCGGAGACGACCGGGAACAGGGTGCGCACCTTGGGGTGGGCGGCTGCCTCGGCCATGCGCACCAGGGCGCCGATCCGCAGCCCGCCGCGTTCGGTGACGGTGACCTCGCGCAGGGGCAGGCCGGTGATGTCGACCAGGGTCTCGGGACGTTCGACGGTCTCCCGCATCAGGTCGACCAGGGTCGTGCCGCCGGCGATGTACCGGCCGCCGCGGCGACCCGCGTCGAGCGCCTCGCGCGTGTCCGACACCTTGGTGAAGGCAAAGGGGTGCATCAGTGCCTCACTTCCGGCCCGCGGTCTGCTCGACCGCGCGCACGATCTTCACGTAGCAGCCGCAGCGGCAGATGTTGCCGCTCATCCACTCGCGGATCTCCTCCGGCGAGCCGGTGTGGCCCTCCTTGATGCAGCCGACGCCGGACATGATCTGGCCGGGGGTGCAGTAGCCGCACTGGAAGGCGTCCTCGTCGATGAACGCCTGCTGCAGCGGGTGCAGTCGGTCACCGTCGGACAGGCCCTCGATGGTGGTGACCTCGGCCCCTTCGAGGCGCACGGCCAGCGTCAGGCAGGAGTTCACCCGGTGCCCGTCCACCAGGACCGTGCAGGCGCCGCAGGCACCGGCGTTGCAGCCCCTCTTGGAGCCGGTCAGACCGAAGTGCTCGCGCAGCAGGTCCAGCAGCGAGGTGCGGTTGTCGACGGTCACGGTCCGCCGGGTGCCGTTGACCGTCAGCGACACACGGCTTGCGGGAGCGGCATCCGCGGCGACCGCCTCGTCCGTGTCGAGGAGGGGGGACCCGGCGATGAGGCCACCGGCGACGACGGCACCGCCGACCGCGGTGGTCGTCGCGATGAACGTGCGTCGTGTCGGCGTGGTGCGGGAGTCTCCAGAGGGCGGTACTGCTGACTCGTCAAGCTCATTGGGGGACATACGTACGTACGCTTTCGCATCGGTGAATGGGGCACCTGACCTGCACACAGGCAGAGACGTGCGTATCTTCTGACGTCAGTGTCACCAGACAGGGGAATGCGGATCCGCCGAGCAGTCCGCGGTCCGTCACAGCTGCCACTCTGGCACTGTCAACCTTGCCACTGGGAGAGAGGGTTTTCTCCCTGGATACCGTTCTCCCTGGCCAAGTCCGGGTATATCGGACCGGTTATCCGACCCATCGGCCTTTGTGTGTACTTTACATTTTGCTTTACCGGTTCATTGCCCACCTGACATGCGCGCAATCGGCCCGGACGGATCGTCATGCGGCATCGGACAGCCGCTTGGACGGTGACACGATCCACGAGGAAAGCAGCCGTAGGCTGTCCTGCGACGGTGTACCGGCTTCAGGTGTCCAGATCACCAGCCGCTGCTCGGGTTCGGTGGTGCACGTGAAGCTGCCCCAGGTGAGAGCGAGTTCCCCGACGAGCGGGTGCCGCAGGGCCTTGGCTCCCACGGGCACAGTGGAGAGACGCGCAGCGCCCCACCACTGACGGAACTGCCGGTCGAGGACCGAGGACGAACGCCGGAGTGGAACGAAGGTCGTCCAGCATCTGCCTCACCTGCGGCTGAACCTTCTGTGCCGGCCTGTGGCAGACGTCGGCCATGTCCGCAACGGCAAGCCCGAACAGGCGATCACGCTGTGCGTCGTCCAGGTGCAGGGCCTGGACCAGTGCCGCCGGCACATGCGCCGACACCGGGCCGCGCCCCTGCTCCAGGCGGCTGTACTGACGGTTGCTGACCCCGGCCATCCGGGCGACCTCGTCCCGACGCAGGCCGACAACCCGACGAGGCGCTCCGCTCTCCGGAAGTTCCACCGACCGGGAGATCGCCTGTCCTGGCTCGTGCCCCCGAGCCACTGGTCATATCCCGGTGGTTCGGGGGCGGCGAATGCCGCCGATCAGTCACCCTTGACGGGTACTCGCCCTGCGATGGCCGACATGGGTCGGCCGGGCCGATCGAACGACGGGTCGTCCAAGCCCGCGTCGGCCTTCTTGCCCCACACGGCCGGGCGGCAGATGCGGGCTGGCTGTCTCCTCGCGGGCGAAGAGGCAGGCGCGGATCTGGCCGTCGCCAGGAGGACGGTTTCGGCGGGTGGGAGCGGGACGGGCATGCCTTCTGCGACTACGGGGAGAAATGAGCAGGTTGGGACTGCGGCAGACCACGGGAAGGACAGGGTCCTGTTTCGTCAGCGCCGCCGCCGAGTCCTTCTTCGCGGTCCTGAAGGAGGAGATCGGGACCCGCCGCTGGCCCGACCGGGCCACCGCCCGCGTCGAGATTCTCTCCCTCATCGAGACCTTCTCCAACCGCAAGCGGCTGCGGAAACACCCGCACTGGGGCTACCTGACCCCGCTGGAGATCAGTCAGCGACACGAGCAAGGACACGCCTCGCGGCGTAAGTATGGAGTGTCCAGCATCACGGGGAAAGTTCAGCCAGAGCATCGAGGTTCTCTTTCACCACTACGCCAAGTTCCTTGACGGCCTTCGAGAGCAGGCGAACCGTCTCATCGAGCAGTCCATGAACGAGTGGCAGCGCGTCAGTCAAGGTGATGTACCCGAGGGCTGAACCGGAGGTTTGGTCCGTGATCGGTCCGGAAGTACTGGTCAGGAGGGGTGCAGTCGCGGGAGGAATGGGGAGTTAGCGCGCAAGTCGGGCCCCGGTCGAGAACGGGTTGCACGAAGGGCGCCTGACGGGTGAAAACCCAGGTCAGGCGCCTTTTCGCAGGTGTCTAGAAGAAGCCCAGCCTCTTCGGCGAGTACGACACCAGAAGATTCTTCGTCTGCTGGTAGTGGTCCAGCATCATCTTGTGTGTCTCGCGGCCGATGCCCGAGCCCTTGTATCCGCCGAACGCGGCGTGTGCCGGGTACGCGTGGTAGCAGTTCGTCCAGACACGGCCCGCCTGGATGGCACGGCCGGCTCGGTAGGCCGTGTTGGCGTCCCGTGTCCACACGCCGGCTCCCAGGCCGTACAACGTGTCATTGGCGATCTTGATCGCGTCGTCGAAGTCGTCGAACGAAGTGACGGACACCACCGGACCGAAGATCTCCTCCTGGAAGATCCGCATACGGTTGTCGCCCTCGAAGATCGTCGGCTGGACGTAGTAGCCGCCCTTCAACTCACCACCGTGCTCGATGCGTTCCCCGCCCGTGAGGACCTTGGCCCCTTCCTGCCTTCCGATGTCCAGGTAGGAGAGGATCTTCTCCAACTGGTCGTTGGACGCCTGCGCCCCGATCATGGTCTCGGTGTCCAGCGGGTGCCCCGTCTTGATCTGTTCCGTGCGGGCCACGGCCGCCTCGAGGAACTCGGCATAGTGCCCGCGCTGCACCAGCGCCCGCGACGGGCACGTGCACACTTCGCCCTGGTTGAGCGCGAACATCGTGAAGCCTTCGAGGGCCTTGTCGCGGAAGTCGTCGTTCGCCGACCACACGTCGTCGAAGAAGATGTTCGGCGACTTGCCACCGAGTTCGAGCGTCACCGGCGTGATGTTCTCCGACGCGTACTGCATGATCAGACGCCCGGTCGTCGTCTCACCCGTGAACGCCACCTTCGCCACCCGCGGACTCGACGCCAGCGGTTTGCCCGCCTCCACCCCGAACCCGTTGACGATGTTCAGGACGCCCGGCGGCAGCAGGTCCGCGACCAGGCTCAGCCAGACATGGATCGACGCCGGAGTCTGCTCCGCCGGCTTGAGCACGACCGCGTTGCCCGCCGCCAGCGCCGGCGCCAGCTTCCACGTCGCCATGAGGATCGGGAAGTTCCACGGGATGATCTGCGCGACCACCCCCAGCGGCTCGTGGAAGTGGTACGCCACCGTGTCGTCGTCGAGCTCCGCCAGCGAACCCTCCTGCGCACGCACCACTCCCGCGAAGTACCGGAAGTGGTCGATGGCGAGCGGGATGTCGGCGGCCAGCGTCTCGCGCACCGGCTTGCCGTTCTCCCAGCTCTCGGCGACCGCCAGCTTCTCCAGGTTCGCCTCCATCCGATCGGCGATCTTCCGCAGGATGTCCGAACGCTCCGTCACCGACGTACGACCCCAGCCGGGCGCGGCCGCGTGCGCCGCGTCCAGCGCCCGCTCCACGTCCTCACTCGTACCCCGCGCGATCTCCGTGAACGGCAGCCCGTTCACCGGACTCGGGTTCTCGAAGTACTGCCCGCGGGCCGGCGGCACGTACTCACCGCCGATGAAGTGGTCGTACCGCGCCTCGTAGGAGACGACCGCGCCATCCGTACCAGGTGCTGCGAAACGGGTCATGGAATACCTGCCTCCCCAGAAGCGCCACCCGCCGTTGGGCGGCTCTCGTGTGGAGGCTAGGAATCCGACGGTTGCAACGACGTTGCGCCACGACCCGCGGCAGGGGCGCCTCCACCCCACGCACGCAGCCTCGTCCTCCCGCTCTGCCGCTCTCCTCTCCTCCCGCTCACCTGCTCTCCCTCCGTGCCGCCGTCCCGTTCTCCCGTCGTTCCGCCCTGCCCGTACTCAGGTACGTCGCCGCTGTGCCCATCCCGCCGGTGCCCTCAGCTCCGCCTCCAGTTCCCGCAACCGGGCGCGTACCGTCGGTGTGGGGCGCAGGGCCGCGAGTGCGCGCCATACGTCGAGGTCCTCCTCGCCCCACGGCGCGTGCGCCCAGTCGGCCAGCAGGTCGGGATCGCGCCGCGCGATGAGAGCCGTACGCAGCCCCTCGGCGAGCCTGTGGCGCAGACGGGCGACCGCCGGGGCCTGCGAACCGGGCAGCAGCGGCCCCCCGTACGCCGTCACGGCCGACGTCACCGCACCCGTCTCCAACCTCCGCTCCACGATCGCCACATCGGACTCCACCGGAACCATCAGCCGGTATGGACGCGATCCGAGCAGCCCGGGCCCGAGCAGTCGGCGCAGCCTCGCCAGTTCGGCCCGCAACGTCACCGGCGTCACCGACTCGTCCTCGTACAGGTCGCAGAGCAACTCGTCGCCGGAGAGCCCTTCCGGATGCCGGGCGAGCAGTACCAGGATCTCGCTGTGCCGGCGGCTGAGTCTCACCTTCCTTCCCGCCACCAGGAGTTGTGCCTCGTCCCGGCCGAGGGCCGTCAGTTGCAGTGCGTCGGCCGGGGCGCCGGGCGGTGCGAGCAGGGCCAACTGGGACTCGGCGGCCCGGGCCACCGCCTGCACGAAACCGAGACTGTGCGGGTGCGCCAGCCCATCGCCACCGGTGATGTCGATCGCACCGATCACCCGTCCGGTGCGTGGATCGTGCACCGGTGCCGCCGCACACGTCCACGGTTGCACCTGCCGTATGAAGTGCTCGGCCGCGAACACCTGCACCGGCCGGTCGACGGCGACGGCCGTACCCGGCGCGTTGGTACCGACCTCGGACTCCGCCCAGCGCGCCCCCGGCACGAAGTTCATCCCGTCCGCCCGGCGTCGGGTCGCCGGATGCCCCTCCACCCACAACAGCCTGCCCTGGGCGTCGCACACCGCCAGCAAATGCTCGCCGTCCGCCGCGAACGTGCCCAGCAACTCACGGACCAGAGGCATCACCCTGGCCAGAGGATGCTCCGCGCGATAGGAACCGAGGTCGCCGTCCGTCAGGTCCACACGCGCGGTGCCCTCCGGCCCGACGCCGGCTCTCGCGGAGCGGCGCCAAGAATCGGCCACCACGGAGCGGACCGGCCGCGTCACCGCGCCACCCTGGGTGAACGCCTCGTGCGCGCGGCGTAGTGTCCGCACTCGCTCGACAGGGTCGGCTCCCGGCTCCAGAGCCACCCATGGATCGGTCAACTCGGCCTCCCGGCAGTCCGTGCATGGCAGGGTCCATCGTCATCCTCGTACCCGCGCCCGACAAGCCATGAGACGTACCCGCCGGTTCCGCCTCCACGGCCTCAGACGGCGTTGACCATGCGTATGTACCGGTCCCAGTCCCAGTGCGGCCCGGGATCGGTGTGATCGGTGCCCGGCACCTCGTGGTGGCCGATGATGTGGTCGCGGTCCTTGGGGATGCCGTACCTGTGGCAGACCTCCGAGGCGAGGGCCGCCGACTGCTCGTACAGGACAGTGGTGAAGCACTCGGGGCGATCCACCCAGCCCTCGTGCTCGATGCCGATGCTGCGCGCGTTGTAGTCCCAGTTGCCCGCGTGCCAGGCGATGTCCTGTTCACGGACGCACTGGGTGACCCGGCCGTCGGCCGACCGCAGCACGTAGTGCGCGGAGACCTGCTTCGCGGGGTTCCAGAAGACGGGCATCGTGTTCTTGTAGGTCGTCTGCGTCACGTGGATGATCACCAGGTCGACGGGGTGGCTCGTCGGGCGCTTTGCCGCCGTGTAGTTGGCCTCGCTCGCCGGCTCCCACAGGGCATGCGCGTGGTCGACGGGGGCTGGGTGGGCCTCTGCGCGAGGGCCGGGGAGCAACGCGTAGTGGATCACGGTGAGAGCGGTGGCTTTCAGCAGCCGCCGCCTGCTCGGTGACGTTTCGGCTCGCTCCATTGGGTCTGCCTTTCCGAGGATGCTGAATCCGATCTGCGGGGAGGGGCGCCCTGGTGCGAGACGCATCCGCAGGTCGAGCGGCTGGACCGCGCGTGATTCACGGTACGGCGATCAGCGGGCACGCCGTCGAAGCATGGGGAAAACGGTGGAAAAGGAGATCATTGTGGATAACTCCGCCGCCCGCAGGGGTGAGAGGGCCGTGGCAGCCCGACCGACGACGCCTGCTTTCCCTTGCTCGGCCTACCGTGCTCTCAGGCCGATGCGCTCGTCATCTCCGCGGCTACGCCCGCACCCCGACCGTCGCCGGGTCGTCGAGCACCGCCCGTACCACCGAATGGGCCGCGCCCAGCAACGGTCCCTCGGAGCCGAGCCGCGACACGGTCACGGCGCACGAGGGCCCCGCTGTCCGCCCGGCCAGCTCACCTTCCAGTGCCGGGACGAGCCAGGGTGCGAGAGCGGCCAGGGCGCCGCCCAGGACGACCCTCTCGGGGTCCAGCAGATTGACCGCGCCGGTCAGCGCGACACCCAGCGCGGTACCGGCGCCGCGCAGCGCCCCGAGCACCTTCTCGTCCCCGGCGGCCGCACGCTCGGCCAGCAACTCCATCCGGTCCTCGCCAGGCTCCAACCCCGCCGTCCGCAGCACGGCCTCCTCGCCGGCGTACTGCTCCAGACAGCCCCGCCCCCCGCACGCGCACTCCGGGCCCTCCGGGCGTACGGGCACATGGCCCAGCTCGCCCGCGAAGCCGCGGGTGCCCCGCAGCAGCCGGCCGTCCACGACCACCGCGCCACCGATGCCGATCTCCGCGGAGACATGCAGGAAGTCGCGCGGCGTCGCGGCGCCGAGCCAGAGTTCGGCGAGGCCACCGAAGTTGGCCTCGTTGTCGACGGTCAGCGGCAGATCCTCGGGGAGCAGCTCTCCCAGGTCCGTGTCGTGCCAGTCGAGGTTGGGGGCACGGACCACGGTGCGGGCGTCGCGCGCCACCAGACCGGGCACCGCGACCGCGAGGCCGGCCGCCCACAGGCCCTCCTGCTCGGCCTCGGCGACGACCTGTCGTACGAGGGCGGTCAGCTCGTCGATCACCGGCTCGGGGGAGCGGCCGCGGTTGGTGCCGTGCCGCACGGCACGCGCGCGTACCGCGCCGCGCAGGTCCACCGCACACACCGCCAGGTGGTCCACGCCGATCTCCGCGCCGATTCCCGCGGGACCCCGTCCGCTGAGGGCGAGCGCCGAACCGGGGCGACCGACCCGGCCGGGACGCTCCGGACCCAGTTCCTCCAGGAGACCTGCCCGGATCAGCTCGTCCACCAGCGTGGACACCGCCGCCCGGGTGAGGCCGATGTGCGACGCCACCGCCGCACGGGAGAGCGGGCCCTCGGTGTTGACGGTGTGCATCACCCGGGAGAGGTTGCGGCGGCGCATGCCCTGCTGGGTGTCGGGCAGGCGACGGCCGGGACTGCTCGGGTGCGCCTCGTGCAGCGGTGCGGTCATACCTCCCCCGGTTCCTCTCGGAGTGTCTGGGCCGGAGCCCCTCGGATCATGCCGGAAGCGTATCTCCCCACTTCAGGCGCACCTTGCCCGGTCAGTGGCCGCCCGGCTCGCGCTCCAGCAGCGGCGCCGCGTCGGAGAGCACCCCGGAGATCCTGGCCAGCGTCTCCTCGTCGCGCTCCACCGCCTCCAGCACCGGCCCGCGCGTGGTGTCCCAGCGGCGGGAAACCGCGGCCGGATCCTCGCCGGTGAGCAGCCCCGCAGCCTGCGCCGCCGCGCCCAGCGCCACCAGCTCCCTGGCTTCCGGGACCTGCACGGCACGCCCCGACAGGCGTCGCACGGTCTGCTGCCACGCCGTGCCCCGGGCGCCGCCGCCGATCAGCAGCAGGGGAGCCGACGGGTCCGCGTCCGCGTCGAGCACAAGGTCGAGCGCGCCGAGCAGTGAGTGCACGGCACCGTCGTACGCGGCCTGCAGGAGCTGTCCGCCGGTCGTGTCGTGCCGCAGCCCGTGCAGGAGACCGGAGGCGTGGGGGAGGGCCGGGGTGCGTTCCCCGTCCAGGTAGGGCAGGAGGGTGACACCCGTGCCGGGCTCCACGGCCTCGCGGTCCAGGCCCAGCAGCGCGGCGACGCGGTCGACGGCCTGGGTGCAGTTCAGGGTGCAGGCCAGCGGCAGCCAGTCCCCGTGGGCGTCCGCGAAGCCCGCCACCGTGCCGGTCGGGTCGGCAGGACGGTGCTTCGACACGGCGTACACCGTGCCCGACGTGCCGAGGCTCAGCACCGGTGTGCCGGGCCGCAGGCCGAGGCCCAGCGCGGCGGCCGCGTTGTCCCCGGTGCCGGGGGCGACGAGGGTGCCCTTCGCGAAGGGCAGATCCTGGGCGTCCCGCACGGTGCCGGCGACCTCTCCGGGCCGGACCACACGGGGCAGCAGCGCGGGGTCCAGGCCCACATGGGCGAGGACCTCCTCGTCATAGGCCTCCGTCCCCGACGCCCACCAGCCGGTGCCGGAGGCGTCACCGCGGTCCGTCGTGCCCTGGCCCGTGAGGCGCTCGGTCAGATAGTCGTGCGGCAGTCGGACGGCGGCCGTGGCACGGACCGCCTCGGGCTCGTTCTCGGCGAGCCAGGCCCACTTCGTGACGGTGAAGGAGGTGCCGGGGACGCTTCCGGTGCGTTCGGCCCAAGCCTTCGGGCCGCCCAGCTCCGCCACCAGCCGACGCCCTTGAGGCGCGGAGCGGACGTCGTTCCACAGCAGCGCGGGACGCACCGGCTCGCCCTGTGCGTCGAGCGTGACCAGGCCGTGCTGCTGACCGCCGATCGACACCGCCGCGGCCTCACGGGCGGGTTCACCGCACTGGCGCAACGCCTCGCACAGCGCGTCCCACCACTGCCGCGGGTCGCTCTCCCGGCCCGCGCCGGACGACACGGTGTGCGGGGCCTGTCCGCTCGCCACCACCCGTCCGGTCGAGGCGTCGACGACCAGGGCCTTGGCGGACTGTGTGGACGAGTCCACACCGACGACGAGCGGACCCTCGGCTGCTGACATCGGGCTCTCCCTCTCACGCGGGCTCGTGACTGCCGCCGACGCGGCTGACGCGTCCGGCGGGCGACATCTTGTCTTCCCGTGGACGCGTCCGCATACTAATTTGTAAATCGCCATGACGAAATAGTCGGAGCGCAAGGAGCCGCGGCATGAACTACCAGCCCACCCCCGAGGACAGGTTCACCTTCGGCCTGTGGACCGTCGGCTGGCAGGGAAGGGACCCGTTCGGCGACGCCACCCGGCGTGCCCTCGACCCTGTCGAGACGGTGCAGCGTCTGGCCGAACTGGGCGCCTACGGCGTTACCTTCCACGACGACGACCTGATCCCCTTCGGGTCCTCGGACAGTGAGCGCGAGGAGCACATCAAGCGCTTCCGCGCCGCCCTGGACACCACCGGTATGACCGTGCCGATGGCCACCACCAACCTGTTCACGCACCCTGTCTTCAAGGACGGCGCGTTCACCGCCAACGACCGGGACGTCCGCCGCTACGCCCTGCGCAAGACGATCCGCAACATCGACCTGGCGGTCGAGCTCGGCGCCAAGATCTACGTCGCCTGGGGCGGCCGCGAGGGCGCCGAGTCCGGTGCCGCCAAGGACGTGCGGGCGGCGCTCGACCGCATGAAGGAGGCCTTCGACCTCCTCGGCGAGTACGTCACCTCCCAGGGCTACGACCTGAAGTTCGCGATCGAGCCCAAGCCGAACGAGCCGCGCGGCGACATTCTGCTCCCCACGGTCGGTCACGCCCTGGCCTTCATCGAGCGCCTGGAGCGCCCGGAGCTGTACGGCGTGAACCCCGAGGTCGGCCACGAGCAGATGGCCGGGCTGAACTTCCCGCACGGCATCGCGCAGGCCCTGTGGGCCGGCAAGCTCTTCCACATCGACCTCAACGGCCAGTCCGGCATCAAGTACGACCAGGACCTGCGCTTCGGCGCCGGTGACCTGCGCTCGGCCTTCTGGCTGGTCGACCTCCTGGAGAACGCCGGCTACGCGGGCCCGAGGCACTTCGACTTCAAGCCGCCGCGTACCGAGGACCTCGACGGGGTGTGGGCGTCGGCCGCCGGCTGCATGCGCAACTACCTCATCCTGAAGGAGCGCGCCGCCGCGTTCCGTGCCGACCCGCAGGTCCAGGAGGCCCTGCGAGCGGCCCGCCTGGACCAGCTGGCCCAGCCGACCGCCGCCGACGGCCTGCAGGCGCTGCTCGCGGACCGCACGGCGTTCGAGGACTTCGACGCCGAGGCCGCCGCGGCCCGCGGAATGGCCTTCGAGCAGCTCGACCAGCTAGCGATGGACCACCTGCTGGGTGCCCGCGGCTGACCACGCGCGTGTGAAGGAGGCCCCCACCGCTCGCGGCGGCGGGGGCCTCCTCGGCGATCCACCGACGGAGTTCCCCGGCGACCTGGGGCGCTCCTCCGACGCGCCGCAGGCCGAGGCACGGACGCGTCCCCCAGGGCTCAGTCCTCGGCGTCGACCGAGGCCAGTGCCGTCGCCGGATCGTGCGCGGCCGGGCCCGCCGGTGCCCAGCGGCCGCGCTCCTTGCGGTACGGCCACCAGCGGCCGTCCCGTCCGAGGCGCAACTGGGCCGAGCCGCCCACCACGGTCCAGCGGTTGTGGGTGGGGCGCAGCGGGGGCCGTTCGTCCTCGTCCCAGGCCGCTTCCAGGGCGGCACGCGCGCGTGCGAGCGCTTCCGCCGGAACGGGCCACTCCTCGTCGAGGACGGCGAGCGCGGCCGCACCGCCGTACCGCCAGGCGCGGACGGCGAGCGCCAGCCCTTCCCGGCCACGCCCGGAGCCCTCCGCCAGCCGTGCCGCGATGCTCGGCTCCGGGTCACTGGCGGCCAGGCGCACGGCGTCCTCATCCGGCGTGAGCGCCGCCTCCACGGGCTGCCGACCATGTCCGTCACGCAGGGCCTCGGCCAGCATCCTGTGGGCCTCCTGCGCGGCCCGCGCCGCCAGGAACTCCAGCGCGCCCGGGTCGACACCGGGTCCGGGCGGGGCCTCGGTGTCGAGGGACGGCGGCGGACCGGGCTCCGCGGGCAGACCCGGCGGCTCCGGGAGCGGAGGCAGGATGTCCCCAGTCGCGTACGCCTCGACGGCGTCCAGGCCGTCCTGAGGGGGCTCCGGTGCCCTCCGCTCCTCGGCTCCGGGGCCGGCACTGCGGATCTGGAGTTCGTCCAGCAGCGCCCGCTCGGCCCGGCCCCGCATCAGCAGCAGGACGAACGGATCCTGGTCCAGCAACCGTGCCACCTGGTACGAGAGCGCCGCGGTGTGGCCGCAGTGGTCCCAGGCGCCACAGTCACACTCCGCCTCCAGGTCTCCGAGTCCGGGCAGCAGATCGACGCCGGCCGTCGCCGCGTCCTCGACGAGATGCGGCGGCATCTCACGGTCGAGCAGGGCGGCGATGTGCCCCGACCGCTCCGCTGCCATCCCGAGGAAACGGTCCCAGTGCGCCTCGGACAGTTCCTGGAGCAGGACGTCGGCGCGATGGGCCGTGCCGTCCCGGTCCCGGACCACGGCGGTGACCCGTCCGGGTCGCACCGCCACGGCGCCCACGGCTCCGGCGCGCGCGAGTCTGCGTCCCTCCTTGAGCTGCCCCGCGTCCAGTGCGGCGTCCTCCAGCGCTTTCAACCAGGCCCGGCCCCACCACGTCTGCGCGAATCCACGCCCGTGCACCGGCGCGAGCGCGGCGAACGTGCGCTCCTCGCCCTGTCCCGTGTGTTCCGTCATCGTGTGTCCCCTCGCAGCTGCACCAGGTCGGCCAGTTCGGCGTCGGACAGCTCGGTGAGAGCCGCGTCGCCGGACCCGAGCACCGCCTCGGCCAATGCGCGCTTGCGGACCAGCATGTCCGCGATGCGGTCCTCGATCGTTCCCTCCGTGATCAGCCGGTGCACCTGCACCGGCCGCATCTGCCCGATGCGGTAGGCCCGGTCGGTCGCCTGTGCCTCCACGGCGGGGTTCCACCAGCGGTCGTAGTGCACGACGTGCTCGGCGCGCGTCAGGTTCAGACCCGTGCCGGCGGCTTTCAGCGACAGCAGGAAGACGGGCACTCCTCCCTCCTGGAAGCTCTCGACCATCGCCTCACGCTCCGGGATCGGTGTCCCTCCGTGCAGGAACCGCGTCGGCACGCCACGCGCCGCGAGATGGCGCTCCAGGAGCCGCGCCATCCCCACGTACTGCGTGAACACCAGCACGCTCGCCCCCTCGGACAGGATGGTGTCCAGCAGTTCGTCCAGCAGCTCCAACTTTCCCGACCTGCCGGCGATCCGGGGCCGCTCCTCCTTGAGGAACTGCGCCGGATGATTGCAGATCTGCTTGAGCCCGGTGAGCAGCTTCACGATCAGCCCGCGCCGTTCCATGCCGTCGGCCCGCGCGATCTCCGCCATCGTCTCGCGCACCAACGCCTCGTACAGGCCCACCTGCTCCCTGGTCAGCGACACGGCGCGATCCGTCTCGGTCTTCGGCGGCAGTTCCGGGGCGATGCCCGGATCCGACTTGCGGCGCCGCAGCAGGAACGGCCGTACGAGGCGGGCGAGCCGCTCCGCTGCGGCGGGGTCGCGGCTGCCCTCGACGGCCTGCGCGTACCGGGTGCGGAAGGTGCCGAGCCTGCCGAGAAGCCCCGGGGTGGTCCAGTCGAGGATCGCCCACAGTTCGGACAGGTTGTTCTCCACCGGAGTGCCCGTGAGCGCCACACGTGCGCGTGCCCCGATGGTGCGCAGCTCCTTCGCCGTGGCCGAGTACGGATTCTTCACGTGCTGCGCCTCGTCCGCGACGACCATGCCCCAGGGGACACCACCGAGCCGTGGCGCGTCGAGCCGCATCGTGCCGTACGTGGTGAGGACGAACTCCCCCTCCGCCAGCCCCTCCAGGGTCCGCCGGGCGCCGTGGAAGCGGCGCACCGGAACTCCGGGCGCGAACTTCTCGATCTCACGCTGCCAGTTGCCCATCAGGGAGGCGGGACAGACCACGAGCGTGGGGCCGGCGGAGGAGGCGTCGGACTGGCGGTGCAGATGCAGGGCGATCAGGGTGATCGTCTTGCCGAGCCCCATGTCGTCCGCGAGGCATCCGCCCAGCCCCAGGGACGTCATCCGGGCCAGCCAGCCGAGGCCCCGCAGCTGGTAGTCGCGAAGGGTCGCGGCGAGTCCTGAGGGCGGCCCGACCGGTACCTGCCCCTCCGGATCCGACAGCCGCTCCCGCACAGTGGCCAGCCACCCCGTGGGCCGCACCTCGACCAGGCGGCCGTTGACCTCGGTGGAGCCCGTCAGGGCGGCGCCGAGCGCGTCGACGGGAGACATCCTGTGGTTCCGTTGCGCACGGGCGCGGCGAATCTCCTCCGGGTCGACGAGGACCCACTGGCCCCGCAGTCGCACCATGGGGCGATTCGCCTCCGCGAGTACGTCCAACTCCTCCCGGGTCAGCCGCTGGTCGCCCAGGGAGAACCGCCAGTCGAAGGCGAGCAGCGCGTCGGCCGACAGCAACGACGGAGCGCCGGAACCGATCCCACCGGAACCGATCCCACCGGGACCAGTCACTCCGGGGCCGGGCGCGTCAGGACCTGTACGGCCGGAGCGGGTCGTGGAGGGGCCGCCCGTGCCGGTGTCCCGTTCGTCGTTCTGGTCGCCGTCCTGTTGGTCGTCCGGTGGACCGATGACCGCGTGGGCGGTCAACGTGCGCGCCAGCTCCTTCGGCCAGTGCACGTCGACGCCCGCGGCGGCCAGCGTCCGGGCTCCTTCGCCCAGGAGATCGGTGACCTCCTCGTCGGCGAGATCCACCGCGTCCGGCACGGCGGCGGAGAGCAGCGGGGTGAGCGGGGGCCAGGCGCGAGACGCGCGGCGCAGCGCGAGCAACGCGTCCATCCGCGCGCGTGGGCCGAACGCGTCGGCGCCGGCCCACACCGTGGAGGCGTCCGCCACCAGCGCCGGGTCACTGACACTGTGCACCTGGAGAACGGCCCGGACCGACAACCGGGTCTCGTCCGGGTCGGCGAAGGCCAGGCCAGGGACCTCGACGCGCAGCGACAGGCGGACCCCGGCGTCGTGACCGGCGGCGACATCGGCGGCCCAGGCGCGCTGCTCGGGCACCGGCGTCGGTTCCCGCGCCGCGAAAGCGGGGCCACCCGCCGCCAGGGCGGCGGCAGGGGAGCGGGGCAGCGAGTCGGCGACCGCGTCGAGGAACGCACGCAGCAACCTCTCGGGATCCGGAAGACGCAGCGGCGACGTGTGGTCGACGGGCACGGCGTGTGCCTCCGGCGGCATCGCCGCGGCCAGCTCGCGGACCCCTTCCAGGTCCTCCGCCCGGAGCGGGCCGATCCGCCACGCGTCATGGCCTGCGGCGGTCACACCGGGCAACAGGAGTCCGCGTGCGACGAGTTGCAGGGCCAGGACGGTGGCGGCCCCCCAGAAGACGGTCGACCGCTCGGCCTCCGTGCTCGCACGCGCGCGTGCGAGCACAGGCAGGGCGGCGCTCACCGAGAGCGACACGACATGCACCCGCACCAGTTCGACCCCTGTCTTGCCGGGCATGACGATCACCGACTCCCCGGCGGAGCCCACCGCGACGGGCGGCGGTGCCGCGCCGTCGGGGCGCCGGAAGACGAAACGGCCGGCGCGGGCCGGGTCGTCCATCACGAAAGCGACGTGACAGCGGGCCAGCTGGGAGACATCGGCAGGGGTCGCCGCGAGGTTCATCGGCACAGGAATGCTGAACTCCTCAAATTTGACTAGTGCACTCGGAGTCGTCGAGGGTACCGCACTTCAGATCTCCCGGGAGTGTGATGAGAGGTGGCGTGAGCAACGGCCTGAGGGGCATGTCGAGAGAAGTCGAGAGCGTCTCAGGGTTGTGCCGGGGGCGGAGTCAGGGTTGCGTCAGGGTTGTGGACCGGAACTGCGGGGAGCGGGAGCCCGTTCTCAGGACAGAGAGCGGCAGTGGGCCGTGAAGGAGGCGACGGAGATGTCGAAGAGCACGAAGATCGTCGTGGGGGGTGCGGCCATCGGGATCGTCCTGCTGTTCCTGTTGCCGTTCCCGTTCTGGGCCAATCTCCTCATAGTCCTGGGGATCCCCACGGCCGCGTACCTCACGCTCGCCCCCTCGCAGCGACGCAGGCTGCGCCGGGTCGGTCGCAAGGAGCTCGGACGCTGAGGAGCCACCGGCCCGGCGGTGGGCCGGTGACCTGCGACAGGGCCGGGGCGGGCCGGGGCTCAGTTGGGACGTACCGCGATCTTGTCGAGGGACTCCAGGAGACCGGGTAGTTCCTCGCCCCGCCCCACGGGGAGCACTTCCCCCGGTTCGTCGTCGAGCAGGACGAAGGCGATGTCGTCGGTCCTGGCCACCATCGACCAACCGGGGCCGTCGGCCCTGAGTGTCCGGGCGTCGCCCGGCGCGAACGACGAGCGCACACGTCCGAGGGGCGGCGGCGACTCGACGTAGGCGCGAGCCTCGGCGAGGACACGGCGGATGCCCGAGCGGATGCCGCCCTCGTCGCTGCCGGATTCGGCGGCCTCCGCGGCTGCCGCAGCGTTCGCGCCGTTCTGTCCGGTGAAGGCGGAGTCGTCGATCTGTTCCCGCCAGGTGCTCCACTGCAGTGCGATCTCGTCGGCGCCCAGGCGCCGCTGCGCGGGCCCCCAGACGGTGGTGTCCGGCGGGCTCAGCGGAGGCAGGCCGGAGACCTCCGGGGCCGGGTCGTGCGGAGCCGGCACGCCGGGAGCGGCGACGGCCACCGCCAGGGGCCAGCCGGGCAGCGCGGCCACCACGGAGTCCTCGTCGGGCGACAGGTCGTACTCCATGCCGCAGTCCCACGAGGCGATCGCCACGGCGACCAGGGACACGTCGTCCACCACGACCGTCCACCGGGCGCCGTCGCCGTCCTGGCCCAGGACGATCCCGTAGCCGTCGGCGAGCGGGGCGAGACCGAGCGCGGCGCAGGCCTCCGGGTAGTCGTCGCCCAGCACACTGGGGAAGTTCGCGGGCGTGAGCAGCACCGCCGTCAGCACATACAGTGCGTCGTCGTCCCCGGCGGCGACGGCGTCATCATCCGTCCCGGCCATGCGGGCCTCCCATTGCTCTCGCTCGTCCGTCGGCGCACCCTAATGCGACCGCCGGGCGCTTGTCACGAGAGCCAAACCCACGCAGAGCTGCGGTTCCGGCAGGACAGGGGCGAATCGACCGGTGCTTCTCGCCGCTTCAGGCAGCGGGTAGTCCCAGCAGTGACCGTGCCACCGTCTGCGGCGACTCGTCCCGCTCGCGTGCCAGCGCGATGACCGCACGGCAGGCCAGTTCACTCACGCCGAACGACAGCGCTTCGGGCGACACCCAGGTCACTGTCTCGTCGATCCGGTCCTGGTCGTCGTCGGCGCAGGCCGATATGTAGGCGGCCGCCGCCTCGAACAGGTTGTGCGTGCGTTTCTCCTCCCGCGTGGTCTTCTCGGCGCGCGTCGAGTCGAGGAAACTGGCCAAGGACTTGCGGAGCCTGTCGAGCATAAGGGCTGCCTACCTCCATCTCGGTATGCACAGACCGTTCACGTGTTCCTACTCAACGTAGAGACGGAGGTGCGGTGACAGAAGAGGGTCCATCCCGGGACCGGGAGTGATCGGCGGGGACCGCGATCTGTCAACCGTGCTGGTCGGAGGGTGCGCAGCGCGTCAGTCGGCGCGTACGGCGAGCGCGAGGAATCGGCTGTCCTCGTCGGCGTACGACGTCATGCGCCAGCCCGATCCGGCCAGCAGTGGGCCGAGGTTCGCCTCCGCCCTGAGATCGCCCGAGGTGATCTGCCGCCCCTGGCGCGTCGCGAGCGCGGCCCTGCCGATCGGATGGAAGAGAGCCAGCGCGCCGCCAGGCCGGACCACTCGCGCGAGCTCCCGGAGATTCGCCGCCGGGTCCGAGAGATGCGCGACGAGCCCCGCGGCGAACACCGCGTCCATGGACTCCGTGTGCAGCGGCAGAGCTGCCACGTCCGCGAGCAGCAGGTGCCCGTCGAGGTGCCGCCCGGCCCGTACGGCGGCCTCCAGCATCGCCGGGGTCAGATCCGCCCCGAGCACCACGCCGGTGGGACCCACGGCCCTCCGCAGCGGTGTCAGGGCCCGCCCCGTACCGCACCCCGCGTCGAGCACACGGTCACCCGGCCGCAGGTCGAGGTCGGCGACGGCGGCGGCGTAGGCGGGACCGTCGTCGGGGAACCGCGCGTCCCAGTCGGCGGCCCGTGCCGTGAAGAACTCCTGGACGTGCGTGTGGTCGTCGCTCATGCTCCGCATGATCCCCCACCCTCGGGTGAACGAGCATGGTGTGCACGTTCGAGCGAGAGCCAATCGTGACGGCGCGTATGAGCGCCACCTGCCTCCAGTCTTCGAAATGCGCCCCCTTCACGCACCCGTGCTCCCACTGGCGTCCCGGAGTCATGGGGCACCAGGACAGCCATCTCGGCTGGTTGACCCCCGTGCTGTCGTACGTGATGTCCTGTACGGGCGCGGCACTCGGACTGCGCTGCACCGTCCGTGCGCTGGGTGACACCGGCCGGTCCCGCCGCAACTGGCTCGTCACCGCGGTGTTCGCCATCGGCACTGGCACGTCTTGCCACCGGACTGGGCGTCGCCGGCACACCGCACGCTGATCGAACCGTGCCGGACCCGGACCGAGCCCCAGCCGGTCGCCGAACTCGCCGCCGGTGCGGACCTGTCGGTCGGCGTGGTGCGCGTACTCCTGGGGAATCTGCTCGAACCGGGTCACGTCACGGTCAGCCGGCCGGTGCCGCCCGCGCAGCTGCCTGACGAGCGCGTCCTGCGTGATGTGATCGCCGGGCTGAGGGCGCTGCGGGTGTCGAACGAAAGTGCGCACTGTAGGGAGGGGTAACGGTGCGGGTCGGTCTCGTGCGAACTTGTGCATCCAACCGGGCACCGAACGCGCAAGAGTCAGTCGATGCCAGGAAGAACTGGTCCAATGCCCCGCTGAGGAGCGGCAGTTGTCATGATTCTGGCTCCGCGCAGCAATACGGATGTCGACCTTGCCCCGCACTCCCGAAAGAAGTGATCGATGGCCTCCGAGCACTCCGACACGACAGATGGCGACACGGGCGCCCTGGCGCTGAAGATCCTCGTCGCCGGTGGCTTCGGAGTGGGCAAGACCACGCTGGTCGGGGCGGTCAGCGAGATCAAGCCGCTGCGCACCGAGGAAGTCCTGAGCGAGGCCGGGCGGTCGGTCGACGACACCGGCGGGGTGGACCAGAAGGTGACCACCACGGTGGCCATGGACTTCGGCCGCATCACCATCCGGTCCGGCCTGTCGCTCTATCTGTTCGGCACCCCGGGGCAGGACAGGTTCTGGTTCCTGTGGGACGAGCTCGCCCAGGGCGCGCTGGGGGCGGTCGTCCTCGCGGACACGAGACGACTCCAGGACTGCTTCCCCGCGGTGGACTTCTTCGAGCACCGGCACATCCCCTTCGTGGTCGCCGTCAACTGCTTCTCCGGAGCGGGCGCCTACGGCGCCGACGACGTGTCCCGCGCCCTCGACCTCGACCAGGGCACCCCCGTGGTCCTCTGCGACGCGCGGGACCGCGCCTCGGGCAAGGAGGTGCTGATACGCCTCGTCGAGTACGCCGGACGGATGCACACCGCCCGGCTGCTCGACTCCGTGAGCTGACGCGCCCGGTCCGCCCGGTGCCTGAAGGTGGCGACCGGGCCCGCGCTCAGTCGGACACGCCGGAGTACGCGAGGACCTTGTCCACACGTACTCGCACGAGAAGCTCTCCCGGCACGCCGTTGCGAGCGCCGAACTCCTCGGCCCGGTCCTCACCCATGTAGCGGGCGCCGATACGCGTGGCCCAGTGACGTACCTCGTCGAGGTCCTCGGAAAGTTCCGCCCGGCCTTCCAGTACCACGAAGGCGTAGGGCGGCAGATCGGAGTCCACACAGAGCGCCACACGGCCGTCCCTGGCCAGATTCCGTCCCTTGACAGTTTCCTTGCCGGTGTTGAAGAGCAGCTCGTCACCGTGCAACAAGAACCAGATGGGAGTGACGTGAGGACGTCCATCGGCGCGGGACGTCGCCAGCTTTCCGGTGCGGGTTCCCTCTGAGACGAAGGCCCGCCATTCCTTGTCGGTCATCTTCTTTGCCATGTCCCCATCCTGCTTGCTCCCACGGCAGCAGTGGGGAAGGCTGAACCGTCGGATCCTCCTCGTCAGGAGGAACGACGAAAACGGGGAGTAGGAAAAATGCCGCAGAACGCGGGACTCGGTTGGTTACTGGACGACTTGACCGAGCGCCTGGAACCCGTACGGCACGCACTGGTGCTGTCCAGCGACGGATTGGTCACGGCGTCCAGTACCGGACTGAGACGTGAGGACGCCGAGCACCTCGCCGCGGTCTCATCTGGTCTGCACAGCCTCGCCAAGGGCTCGGGACGGCACTTCGGCGCCGGTGACGTACGGCAGACGATGATCGAGTTCGATGACGCCATGCTCTTCGTCACCGCGGCCGGAGCGGGCAGTTGCCTGTGCGTGCTCAGCGCCGCGGAAGCGGACATCGGCCAGATCGCCTACGAGATGACCCTGATGGTGAACCGTGTCGGCGAACACCTCGGTGTCGACGCCCGGCAGCCCGCACCATCCGCGACCAGAGACCTCTGACCTGCTGTTTCGTGAGCCGCGTCCAAGTTATCCACAGGCTCGCCACGACTTTCCGCAAACGGGCTACGGTTTTCCCGAGGCGACGCGCACCAGCGTCGCGGCAGTACCGTACGGGGGAGAACCACCATGTCCGGCCACACCATCACACGACCTGCCACACCCACCGCGCCGACCGTCGCACCAGTATCCGCGGTGTCCGTGGTATCTGCCGAGGCGGCCGACCGGCCGCTCGCCCGGAGCCGTGCCGCTCGTGAACTGGGCCTGAAACCCGGCGAACTCGACCTGGCCGTCCACCTCGGATGCGTACGAACCGTTCCCGACGAGGGAGGCGGAGGACGTCGCGTGGTCCGCAGCGAGATCGACCGGCTCCGTACCGAGGAGGGCTTCCCCCGGACGTTGCGCGCACGGGTCGAAGCCGTCGGCTCCAAGGACGCCGCAGCGATTCTGGACGTGGCGCCGACTCGATTCGTGCGCCTCGCACGGCTGGGGCTCGTCACCCCGGTGAAGTTCTGCCTCAACCGCTACCGGGCGGTCGTCTGGCTCTATCTGGCAGATGAACTGCGACGGTTCGCCGCCGACAAGAACAACGCCCCGTGGCTGACCGGGCGCCTCCCCCAGGAGCTGAGGGTCCAACTGGACAGCGGCCTCGATCTGCGGCCCAGGAACTGGCGGGGACGCCATCTCGGGTTCCTGCTCCGGCATGCCGACGACCCCTGGGCCCGCGCCGCCGCGCCGGCCTCCCTCCTCGACCCCGTGCACCTCGCGGAGGTCGTACGGGACCCCTACGAGCGGGCCCATCTCAACCGCCACCGGCCCGCGCGGGCCGACCAGGGCCCGCACGACTCGCCCGCCGCCCGGATCACCGGCACGATCATGACGGCGGACGACCCGGATGAGATCGAGTGGCTCCGGGCGGACCTCCGGCAGGCTCTCGTCGAGGCCCGTGCTCACCGGCTGGCGCCGAGGCCCCGCAGGAAGGAGCCGGCTCCACGCCCGGCGAGGAACGTCAAGCGTCCCGCGAACCGCCCCGAGACACCGGGTCCGGCAGCCGGGAAGCGACGCGGGCTGCTCGGCTGGCTGACGCGCGGGCATCCCTGATCCGTCGACCCGGTGCGGTGAGCCCTTCAAGGGGCGTCGGCCGACGGACGCGTCACGAACCGAGCTTGCGGAACAGCCCCTCCTGGACGACCGACACGAGCAGACGACCCTCCTGGTCGTAGATGCGGCCACGGGCCAGACCGCGTCCACCCACCGCGATCGGTGACTCCTGGTCGTACAGGAACCACTCGTCCGCACGGAACGGCCGGTGGAACCACATCGCATGGTCCAGCGACGCCATGTCGAAGCTGCGCGGTCCCCACAGCGGCTCCACGGGAAGACGGACGGCATCCAGCAGGGTCATGTCGCTGGCGTACGTCAGCGCGCAGGTGTGGACCAGCGGATCGTTCCCCAAGGGGCCCACGGCCCGCATCCACACCGCGCTGCGCGGCTCCGCGCGCTCGACCTCCTCGGGGGTCCAGCGCAGCTGGTCGACATAACGGATGTCGAAGGGCTGACGTCGGGCCATGCGCTGCAACTGCTCGGGCAGCGTCCCCAGATGATCGGTGATCTCCTGCGTCAGCGTCGGCAGCGACTCCGGGTCCGGCACCTCGCGGGCCGGCGGCAGCTGGTGCTCGAAGCTCCCCTCTTCAGGCTTGTGGAAGGAGGCGGTCAGATTGAAGATCGTGCGTCCCTGCTGCACGGCGGTGACCCGACGCGTGGTGAACGACCGCCCGTCGCGGACCCGCTCGACCTGGTACACGATCGGCACCCCCGGACGCCCTGGGCGAAGGAAGTACGCGTGCAGCGAGTGCACCGGCCGGTCGCCCTCGGTGGTGCGACCGGCGGCGACCAACGCCTGGCCGGCCACCTGGCCACCGAAGACCCGCTGCAAGGACTCCTGCGGGCTGCGCCCGCGGAAGATGTTGACCTCGATCTGTTCCAGGTCGAGGAGGTCGACAAGCCGCTCGGCGGGGTTGGTCGTCATCTGCGGGCCTCTCCGGTGTTCACAACTGACCGACGTCGGTGACCCTGACGACGGCGCGGCCCTCGGCGTCGGAGGCCGCAAGATCGATCTCCGCGCTGATGCCCCAATCATGATCGCCGTTCGGGTCGGCGAAGGTCTGGCGAACGCGCCACAGCCCGTTCTGCGGCTCCTCCTCGATCATCAGCAGGCGCGGACCGCGGGCGTCCGGGCCGGTGCCGAGTTCGTCGTACTCGTCCCAGTACTTGTCCATCGCCTGACCCCACCGCTCGGCGTCCCAGCCGGACTCGGCGTCCAGCTCGCCCAACTCGTCGACCTGGTCGAGGGCGGCCAGCTCGACCCGCCGGAACATGGCGTTGCGGACGAGGACGCGGAAGGCACGCGCGTTGGAGGTGACCGGCTTGACCTGGTCGGCTTTCTCCTGGGCCTCCTCGGCGGTCATCTCCTCCGGGTTGGCGAGTTGCTCCCACTCGTCGAGGAGACTGGAGTCGACCTGTCGGACCATCTCGCCGAGCCAGGCGATCAGATCCTCCAGGTCGTCCGACTTGAGGTCGTCGGGGACGGTGTGATCGAGGGTCTTGTAGGCGCCCGCGAGGTAGCGCAGCACAATGCCCTCGGTGCGCGCCAGCTCGTAGAACGACACCAACTCGGTGAAGGAGAGCGCCCGTTCGTACATGTCCCGGATCACCGACTTCGGGGACAGCGGGTGGTCTCCGACCCAGGGGTGGCTCTTGCGGTACGTGTTGTACGCGTGGAAGAGCAACTCCTCCAGCGGCTTGGGGTAGGTGACGTCCTGGAGCCGTTCCATGCGCTCCTCGTACTCGACACCGTCCGCCTTCATCGCCGCCACGGCCTCACCGCGCGCCTTGTTCTGCTGGGCCACGAGGATCTGCCGCGGGTCGTCGAGCGTCGACTCCACCACGGAGACCATGTCCAGGGCGTACGACGGCGACTCCGGGTCGAGCAGTTCGAACGCGGCCAGCGCGAACGTGGACAGCGGCTGGTTGAGCGCGAAGTCCTGCTGCAGATCGACCGTCAGACGGACGATGCGGCCCTCCGCGTCCGGCTCGTCGAGCTTCTCGACGATGCCGCCGTCGAGCAGGGAACGGTAGATGGCGATCGCCCGCCGGATGTGGCGCAGCTGCTGCTTGCGCGGCTCGTGGTTGTCCTCCAGCAGCCTCCGCATCGCATCGAAGGCGTTGCCGGGCCGGGCGATCACCGACAGCAGCATCGTGTGCGTCACCCGGAAACGGGACGTGAGTGGCTCCGGCTCGGAGGCGATGAGCTTCTCGAAGGTGTTCTCCGTCCAGCCGACGAATCCCTCGGGCGCCTTCTTGCGGACCACCTTGCGGCGCTTCTTCGGATCGTCGCCCGCCTTCGCGAGAGCCTTCTCGTTCTCGATGACGTGCTCGGGTGCCTGCGCCACCACGTACCCGGCCGTGTCGAAGCCCGCCCGCCCGGCGCGCCCCGCGATCTGGTGGAACTCCCGGGCGCGCAGCGTGCGAACCCGGCTGCCGTCGTACTTGGTCAGCGCGGTGAACAGCACTGTACGGATGGGGACGTTGACGCCGACGCCGAGCGTGTCGGTACCGCAGATCACCTTCAGCAGACCTGCCTGGGCCAGCTTCTCCACCAGACGCCGGTACTTGGGCAGCATCCCGGCATGGTGCACACCGATACCGTGCCGGACGTAACGCGACAGGTTGCGGCCGAACTTGGTGGTGAACCGGAAGTTGCCGATCAGCTCGGCGATCTGGTCCTTCTCCTCCCGCGTGCACATGTTGATGCTCATCAGCGCCTGCGCCCGCTCCACGGCCTGCGCCTGCGTGAAGTGCACGATGTAGACGGGCGCCTGCTTGGTGGTGAGCAGCTCCGTGAGCGTCTCCGTCAGCGGCGTCAGCACGTACTCGTACGACAGCGGCACGGGGCGGGTGGCCGAGCGGACCACGGAGGTGGGCCGGCCGGTGCGCCGGGTGAGGTCCTTCTCGAACATCGAGACGTCGCCGAGGGTCGCCGACATCAGGATGAACTGGGCCTGGGGCAGCTCCAGGATGGGGATCTGCCAGGCCCAGCCGCGGTCGGCCTCCGCGTAGAAGTGGAACTCGTCCATGACGACCTGACCGACGTCGGCGTCCTTGCCGTCGCGCAGCGCGATGGACGCCAGGACCTCCGCGGTGCAGCAGATGACGGGGGCGTCGGCGTTCACGGACGCGTCGCCGGTGAGCATGCCGACGTTCTCCGTGCCGAAGATCTTGCACAGCTCGAAGAACTTCTCCGACACCAGAGCCTTGATCGGGGCGGTGTAGAAGGTGACCTCGTCACGGGCGAGGGCGGCGAAGTGCGCGCCCGCCGCGATCATGCTCTTGCCGGAGCCGGTGGGCGTCGACACGATCACGTTCGCGCCGGCGACCACCTCGATGAGCGCCTCCTCCTGATGGGGGTAGAGGGTGAGACCGCGTTCCACGGCCCACGACTCGAAGGCTTCGTAGAGGGCGTCGGGGTCGGCGGTCCGCGGCAGCTGATCGATGAGGGTCACGCCCCCATCTTGCCTGCCCGCACCCCCGAGGCGGGAATCGGATACCCGGCCGAAGATCGCGAACGCTACGCTGTGGCGCCGACGGAGCATCGACGCACGTGGACAACTGGACAGCGGCCCGAGGCAACTGGACGGCTGCACAGAAGGAATGGGGCGGGGCACGGCCATGATGGGACCAGCACACTCACTTTCCGGGGCCGCGGCCTGGCTCGGCGTAGGAGCGGCGGCAGCCGCGACCGGGCGCACCATGCCCTGGCCGGTCCTCCTGGCCGGCGCGTTGATCTGCGCGGGTGCCGCGCTCGCTCCGGACCTGGACCACAAGGCGGCGACGATCTCCCGTTCCTTCGGCCCACTCTCCCGCTGGGTGTGCGAGATCGTCGACAAGCTCTCGTACGCGGTCTACAAGGCGACGAAGAAGCAGGGCGACCCACGTCGCTCCGGCGGGCACCGCACGCTCACGCATACCTGGCTGTGGGCGGTGCTGCTCGGCGCGGGGGCCTCCGCCCTGGCGATCACGGGGGGCCGCTGGGCGGTGCTGGCGATCCTGTTCGTGCACATGGTGCTGGCGATCGAAGGGCTGCTGTGGCGTGCGGCCCGAGGATCGAGCAGCGACGTGCTGGTGTGGCTCCTGGCGGCGACCAGCGCCTGGATCATCGCCGGTGTCCTGGACAAGCCGGGCAACGGGGCGGACTGGCTGTTCACCGAGCCGGGCCAGGAGTACCTGTGGCTCGGACTGCCGATCCTGCTGGGCGCGCTGGTGCACGACATCGGCGATTCGCTGACCGTCTCGGGCTGCCCGATCCTGTGGCCCATACCGATCGGCCGCAAGCGCTGGTACCCGGTCGGTCCGCCCAAGGCGATGCGGTTCCGGGCCGGCAGTTGGGTGGAGCTGAGGGTGCTCATGCCGGTGTTCATGGTCCTCGGGGGCGTAGGAGCGGCCTTCGCCCTGAACGTCGTCTGACAGCGCGGACGGGCGGTCGGGCAGCGTCAGTCCGGCAGGGAGTCCTCGTCCACGATGTGCATCGCTGCCTCCTCGGCGGAGGCGGCCGCGCCGTCGATGCCCACGTCGGTGGCGATCAGACCGCTCTCCTCGTCCTCGTGGGCGCCCTCGTCGGGAGCGACGAGACGGCCCGACCGGAGATCTCCGACCTCGTTGTCCAGCAGCTCACCATCGGTGTCCTGGGCGTCGCCGAGCCCGTCCCCGTCGACCGAGGTGATGTCCGGCAGCTCCTCCGCCAGCCGCTGGTCCAGGGTCTCGCCGCGCAGCCGCTCCGCGGCGGTCACCCCGGTGTGCTCCACCGCCCAGGGGCGCTCCGGTGGCGACCAGCCCCGGTCGAGCGGGTCGTCCACACCGTCGGCGACCAGGGTGTCCTCGGCGTCCAGCAGCCCGGCGTCGTCCTGGATCTCCGATCCGTCTGGCTGGTAGACGTCGTCTCCCCATCCGCCGGCTCTGTCCACGGGTACCTCCAGTGGTGGAACGGGCCCGGTGCCACCGTGCCGCGACGGTGTGCGCGCGAACCGCTGGGCGCCGGTCAGACCCCCGCGAACCGGGCGGCTCACGAGCGTCCCCCGAATCAGTGCCCACCACCAGAGTTCCACTCGCCGTCGGCACCACGCAACGTCAGGGGACGGTCCCCGGGAGCCAGCGGGCTCCCGGCCTCGGCCACGCGGCCCCCGTCGTGGCGGGGCGGCGACCGCGCGGCGACACCACCGTCCCCGGCGGACCGGACCGGTGGTGCCACGGTCGAGGCGGGCGTGGACCACGCGCCGGTGGCGAGTGGGCGGAGCAGCCGCCGACGCGCGACAGGCCGTGCGCGGCAGCCGGCAGGGCGCGGCCGGTCGGCGGGCGAACCCGGCGGCGAGGACCGGACCCGAGGCGGCCCCGCAGCGGTGGGATGCGGCTCAGCCGTGCCACGACCGCCACAGCGCCGCGTAGGCGCCGTCCGCCGCGACCAGCTGGTCATGGCTGCCCAGCTCGCTGATGCGCCCGTTCTCGACGACGGCGATGACGTCGGCGTCGTGCGCGGTGTGCAGGCGGTGGGCGATGGCCACGACGGTGCGGCCGTCGAGGACACGGGCGAGGGATCGTTCCAGGTGCCGGGCCGCCCGCGGATCGAGGAGCGAGGTCGCCTCGTCCAGGACCAGGGTGTGCGGGTCGGCGAGTACCAGCCGGGCCAGCGCGATCTGCTGGGCCTGCGCCGGGGTGAGCGCGACCCCGCCGGAGCCGACCTCGGTGTCCAGTCCGTCGTCGAGCGCCCTCGCCCAGGAGTCGGCGTCGACCGCGCCGAGCGCCGCCCACAGCTCCGCGTCCTCGGCGCGGGTGCGGGCGAGCCGCAGGTTGTCGCGCAGGGAGCCGACGAAGACGTGGTGCTCCTGGTTGACGAGGGCCACATGGGAGCGGACGCCCTCGGCGGGCATCCGGGACAGTTCTGCACCGCCGAGGGTGATCCGGCCGTCATGGGGCGCGTAGATGCCGGCGAGGAGCCTGCCCAGGGTGGACTTGCCCGCTCCCGACGGGCCGACGAGGGCCAGCCGGGTGCCGGGCGCGACCTCCAGGGACACCTGGCGCAGCACGTCGACGCCCTCGCGGTACCCGAAGCGCACCTGCTCGGCGTGGACGTGGCGTCCGTCGGGGGCCACGTCGGGGTCGCCCGCGCCCGGTTCGATGTCCCGTACGCCGACCAGCCGGGCCAGCGAGACCTCGGCGATCTGCAGCTCGTCGTACCAGCGCAGGATGAGGTTCACCGGTTCGACGAGCATCTGGGCGATGAGGGCTCCTGTCGTCAACTGGCCCAGCCCGATCCAGCCCTGGAGCACGAACGTGCCGCCGACGATCAGCACCGCGCCGAGGACCATGGTGTGGGTGAGGTTGATGACCGGGAAGAGCACCGAGCGCAGCCAGAGGGTGTACCGCTCCCAGGCGGTCCATTCACGGATGCGCTGGTTGGACAGCTCGATGCGGCGCGCGCCGAGGCGGTGGGCCTCGACGGTGCGCCCGGCGTCGACGGTCTCCGCGAGGACGGCGGCGACGGCCGCGTACCCGGCGGACTCGGAGCGGTAGGCGGAGGGCGCCCGTTTGAAGTACCAGCGGCAGCCCGCCACCAGCAGCGGCAGGGCCAGCAGGACGGCGAGCGCCAGCGGCGGAGCAGTCACGGCGAGCCCGCCGAGGAGGAGGGCCACCCAGACCACTCCGATCGCCAGTTGCGGCACCGCCTCGCGCATCGCGTTGGCGAGACGATCGATGTCGGTGGTGATCCGGGACAGCAGGTCGCCCGTTCCGGCCCGCTCCAGGACACCCGGCGGCAGGCCGACCGACCGGACGAGGAAGTCCTCGCGCAGATCGGCCAGCATCCGCTCGCCCAGCATGGCCCCGCGCAGACGCACCTCCCTCACGAACACCGCCTGGACGACGAGGGCGACGACGAACACCCCGGCGGTCAGCTCCAGATGGAGTTCGCGTGCCCCGTCGGAGACCCGCTCGACGAGGTCGCCCAGCAGGTAGGGTCCCGCCATCGAGGCGACAACGGCGACGGTGTTGACGGCGATGAGCAGGGCGAAGGCCCGGCGGTGGCGGCGGAACAGTTCGGCCACGTAGGCGCGGACGGTCGCGGGGGTGCCGACGGGCAGGGTGTTCGCCGTCGTGGGGGCGGCCGGGTCGTACGCCGGTGGCGCCACGCCGATCATGCGGTCTCCTCGATTTCTTCCAGTTCGTCCAGTACGTCGCCGAGCGTGGTCCTGCGGTCCTGCGGCACTGCGCCCTCGCGCGGGGCGGCACCGTCCTTCCACAGGGCGCCCGCGACCATCGCCTCGTCAGTCACCCCGTCCGTCACCCCGTCCGTCGCCTCATCCGTCTCCTCGTCCGTGTCGCGGGTGACGACCGCCCTGTATTGCGGCTCCCTGCGCACGAGTTCGCGGTGCACACCCACCGCCACGACCTCGCCGTCGTGCACCAGGACCACGCGTTCGGCGAGATCGAGGAGGAGCGGGGAGGAGGTGAGGACGACCGTCGTGCGGCCCGCGCGGAGCGACCGGATGCCGTCCGCGATCCTCGCCTCGGTGTGGGAGTCGACGGCTGAGGTCGGCTCGTCGAGGACCAGGACCTCCGGGTCCGTGAACAGGGAGCGTGCCAGGGCCAGCCGTTGGCGCTGGCCACCGGACAGCGACCGGCCGCGCTCGGTGATGCGTGCGTCCAGCGGGTCGTCGGCGTCCAACGAGCCCTGCGCCAGCGCCTCCAGCACGTCACCGCACTGGGCGGCGGCCAGTGCTTCCTCGGCGGACACCTCGCCGGAGGCGGGCACGTCGAGCAGTTCGCGCAAGGTGCCGGAGAGCAGCACCGGGTCCTTGTCCTGGACGAGGACGGCCGTCCGGGCGGAGTCGAGCGGCAGTTCGTCGAGGGGGACACCGGCCAGGAGCACCGACGTGCTCTCCTCCGGGGCGTGCCCGCCGAGCCGTTCCGCGAGCCGCCCCGCGGCGTCCGGGTCGCCGCACACCACGGCGGTGAGACGACCGGCGGGGGCGAGCAGCCCGGTCGCCGGGTCGTACAGGTCCCCGGACGGCACGCCGGCGTCAAGTGATCCCTCGGCGGCGGTGGCCCGCTCCAGGGACAGCACCCGGGCGGCCCGTTGGGCGGAGGGGCGGGAGAAGGAGTACGCCATCGCGATCTCCTCGAAGTGCCTGAGGGGATACCCCAGCAGCATCACCGCGCTGTACACGGTGACGAGTTCGCCGACGGTGATCCGGCCGTCGCGGGCGAGACCCACGCCGTACCAGACGACCGCGATCATCAGCAGCCCCGGCAGCAGGACCTGGATACCGGAGATCAGGGCCCACATGCGCGCGCTGCGGACGGCGGCGTGGCGGACCTCCTGGGAGGCACGGCGGTAGCGGTCGAGGAACAGGTCCTCGCCGCCGATGCCGCGCAGCACGCGCAGGCCCGCGACGGTGTCCGAGGCCAGTTCGGTGGCACGGCCGGCCTTCTCGCGCTGTTCGTCGGCGCGCCGGGTCGCCCGCGGCAGCAACGGCAGCACGGCGAGTGCGAGCACGGGCACGCCGATGGCGACGACGATGCCGAGCGCGGGCTGGTAGACCACCAGGGCGACACAGACCAGCACCACGGTGAGCGCCGCAGCGGTGAAGCGGGAGACGGCCTCGACGAACCAGCCGATCTTCTCGACGTCGCCGGTGGAGACGGCGACGACCTCGCCGGCCGCCACCCGGCGGGTCAGCGCCGAGCCGAGCTGCGCCGTCCTGCGGGCCAGGAGCTGCTGGACGCGGGCGGCGGCGGTGATCCAGTTGGTGACGGCGGTGCGGTGCAGGAAGGTGTCGCCGAGCGCGATGGTGAAGCCGCACAGGGCCAGCAGCGCTCCCGACAGGGCGAGTCGGGTGCCGGAGCGGGCGACCACGGCCTCGATGGCGACGCCGACACAGAACGGCAGTCCGGCCACGGAGGTGAAGTGCAGCAGTCCCCACGCCAGCGCCTTGAACTGTCCGCCGAGTTGATTGCGGCCCAGCCACCACAGGAATCGGGGACCCGAGCGTGCGTCCGGCACACCGGGGTCTTGGAACGGAAGGTCTTGAATCTGCATGACGTCCCTGTGGGTCGTGTCAGAGGAGGGGGGGATCAAGGTGCTACAGGACGCGACGGGGCCCGGCGACCAGCCGTGAAAGGTTCGCGTCAGCGCGTGGTCGGAGGCAAACGGTTTTCCGTCGCCGGGCAAAGTTTCGGCCTGGACCGCCCCGATGACGCTCGGCGCGCGGGGGCGGTGGACGCGGAGAGCCGGCGCGCGGTGCGACGATGGAGCGCATGCGAATAGGCGGTACGAGGCGTGGGGCGGTCGGCGGTGCGAGCGGGGTCGAGGGCGTGAGGCGAGCAGGGTCGGCGATGGTGGTCTGCGGGGCGCTGGTGGTGTCGCTGGCGGCCTGCGGCGGTTCGGCCGACACGGGCGGGGCCGGCAAGGGCGGCACGGGCTCGGGTGACAGGGCGGGGCGTTCCGAGACGCGCAGGACCGATCCGACCCGTATCCCCGACGTCGGTGACCGCCTGCAGAAGCGGATCCCCGCCGACTCCCGGCAGGTCGTGGCCGTCTACGGCAAGGGCGTCAACGACGCCGACTCGAAGATCGTCCTGTACACGAAGAGCGGTTCCGCCTGGAAGGAGACGAGGACCTGGCTGGGACACAACGGCAAGAAGGGCTGGACGTCCGACCACCACGAGGGTGACAAGCGCAGCCCCGTGGGCGTGTTCACGCTCAGCGACGCGGGTGGCGTCCTCGCCGATCCGGGGGCCAAACTGCCGTACAGCCAGTCACCGTCGTTCCAGGCGCCCCACTACTGGGCGAAGTCGCACTGGCACGACTTCGACTACGTCGTCGCCATCGACTACAACCGCGTCAAAGGCACCTCGCCGATCGACCCGACGCGCCCCGAGGGCCAGTCGAAGGGCGGCAGCATCTGGTTGCACATGGACCACGGCAGTGGAACGTCGGCCTGCGTCAGCCTGTCGAAGTCGGGGATGGAGTACCTGCTGCGCACCCTCGATCCGGCCGCGCACCCGGTGATCGTGATGGGGGACAGGGCGGCGCTGAAGGCCTGAGATCCCGGAGGTCTCTCCGGCGGTGGACCATGCGGTCTCCTGCCACATCCAGCCCATCCGGTACGACCTCTACCCCTTCGCCGGCCTCCTCGACGACGGGCGCCCGCACCGGGCCGAGGGCTCGATCGTCGGCGTACCCGAGGGGCAGAGCGGCTGGAGCACCCCCGTCAACGTGCTCGTCCGGCAGGACGGGAAGAGCGCCCACGTCACCGGTGCCCTGACGGAGGTCCGGGCGGGTGACCTCGCCACCCCGTCCACCCGCACGCCCGGTACGGAGCGCCGGCTCGACACCGAGGGGAGCCACCGGCGCACGGTCGCCGGATTCGTCGACACCTCGCACGGCAGGGTGACGACCACCGTGCGCCGCAGTCGCCGACACCTCCGTGCACACCTGGTCCTACGGCGAGAACCCCGACGCGCTCGACGCGAGGTGGAGCGACGACGCGACGGTCACCGCCGAGGGGTGCGGCCCGGCCCGCACCACCCGCACCCAGCGGTCGTACACGAGGGACGGAACGACGACGCTCGGCGCGGGCGACCCGCCGCGGACGGTCCTCATGCTCGGCGACCGGGCGACGGCCGCCGAGCACGCACGGCGCTGGGCGCACCTCGTGGTCCCGGCTGGACGACACCTACACGGGTGATGCCACGTACACGGCCTTCGTACCGCGTGACCGACGGCATGCCGCCGCCCCGACCGGTGAGCGCTTCGCCTGCACGGGGCGGGCGGCTGCTACGACCGAGCGCTGGTCTCGGTGCGGGGAGTGCTGACGCGGGACCGGACGACCTGCTGACACCGCAGGCGTGTGAGGTGACGTCGGTCCGATGATTTACCCAGCGGAAACGCGGCGGTCTTCCCCGCGAGCAGCGACTCCTCGATAGTGATCAGCGCGGAAGATCTTTTCCGCATATCAGAAAGTCACCTCGGAGGAGTGCCCGTGCCGCAGTCCGTACCGTCCCTGCCGCGACGCGCCGCACGCATGCTGCGTACCTCACTGTTCGCCCAAGTCGGTGTCGCGCTGGTGCTCGGCATCGTTGTCGGGAGGGCATGGCCGGACACGGCCACGACCTTCCAGCCGCTCGGCGACGGTTTCATCCGGCTCATCAAGACGGTCATCTCACCGCTGGTGTTCTGCGTGGTCGTCGTCGGCATCGCCAAGGCCGGCAATCTCAGGGCCTTCGGGCGGATCGGGCTCAAGGCGCTGATCTGGTTCGAGGTCGCGTCCACCGCCGCGCTGCTCGTCGGCCTGATCGCCGCCAACGTCTTCGGCCCCGGCGCGGGTATGAACGTCGACCCCGCGAAGCTCGACACGTCGGCGGTGGACGCCAGGACGGCGGGCGGGGAACTGCCGACGACCGGTGAGTTCCTCCTGAACGCGCTGCCGCAGAGCGCGATCGGGGCGTTCGCCGAGAACGCGCTGCTCCAGGTGCTCGTGCTCGCCTGCCTCACCGGCGCCGCGCTGCTGCACCTCGGCCACACCAGGGTGCCGAAGATCCTGCCCGCCATCGAGCAGGCACAGGAGGTCATCTTCGCGATCGTCGGCTTCGTCATGAGGCTGGCCCCGCTCGCCGTGTTCGGCGCGATGGTCCACCTCGTGGGGGAGTACGGCCTCGGCGTGATGAAGACCTACGCCAAGCTGATCATCCTCTGCTACGCCGTCGCCGCCGTCTTCCTCGTGCTGCTGGGCATCGCGCTGAAGCTGATGACCGGCCTGAGTCTGTGGAAGTTCGTCCGCTACACCCGTGCCGAGATGCTGCTCGCGCTGGGTACGGCCTCCAGCGAGAGCGTCATGCCGCGCATGATGCAGAAGCTGCGGCAGGCGGGCGCGCGGGACGACGCGGTGGGGCTGGTACTGCCCACCGGGTACTCGTTCAACCTCGACGGCGCGTCCATCTACCTCTCCGTCGGCACGCTGTTCATCGCGCAGGCGGTGGGGGTGGACCTCAGTCTCGGCCAGCAGGTCACCGTCGTCCTCGTCCTCATGCTGACCAGCAAGGGCATGGCCGGTATCCCCGGTTCGGCCTTCCTCGCCCTGTCGGCCACCGCGGCCTCGCTCGGTGCGATCCCCGCCGGCGCTGTCGCCCTGCTCCTGGGCGTAGACCGGATCATGGACTCGATGCGCGTCGCCACCAACCTGCTCGGCAACTGCGTCGCCGTCTTCGCCGTCTCCAAGTGGGAGGGTGCGCTGGACACCGTACGGGCGAAGAAGATGCTGGACGGGGAGATCGAGTTCGTGGAGGAGGAGGCGGTGGACGAGGGCAACGCGACCAGGGGGGCCGCCACTTCGGTCACCGCTCCCGTGAGCGCCGTCAAGGCGGTCCCCGCGCAGCCGACTGGCGAGGTGGTCAAGGAGCCTGCCTCCGGGGTCAGTTGACCGCCGTCACCGACGAGAGGGGTCCGGCGCCGCACTTCGGCGCCGGACCCCTTCCGTGTGCGGCGGGCTGTTCCGGCCTTCGCCGTCGCGCGCCGCTCCGCGTCAGCGGGCCCGCACGCCGTGGCTCAGCATGCCCGCTCCGCCCCCGGCGGCCCGTCCACCAGCGTGTCGAGGAGACCGCCCAGCAGGTCCCGCTGGCCGTCCGACAGGGGCGAGAGGATCTCCTCCGCCGCGGACCGGCGGGCGCGGTGCAGTTCCTCCAGGACCTTGCGGCCCTCGTCCGTGACCTCGATGCGGATGACCCGCCGGTTCGTGGGGTCGGGCACCCGGCGTACCCGGCCGCTCGCCTCCAACCCGTCGACCAGGGTCGTCACGGCGCGCGGCACCACTTCCAGGCGCTCGGCGAGATCGGCCATGCGCGGAGGTGTGTCGTAGTGCGCGAGGGTCCGCAGCAGCCGGGACTGGGCAGGCGTGATGTCCAGTCCGCTCTGGACCAGATGGTGCTTCTGGATGCGGTGCACGCGGCGGGTCAGCCGCAGCAACTGCTCGGCGAGCAGGGCGTCGGCATCGGGGGCGGTCATACGGGAACAATATCAGGATGGCGTTCATTGTGAGTATAGGTAACAATGAGCTATGCTCCGAAGCTGTCTCCGTGTGATCCGGAACCACCCGCCTGCATCTCACTGCACCGCCCCGCACTGCACCTCACCACACCTCGCCGAACCCATGGCCGGTTGCCTTCGTCACCGGCTGAATCCATGACCGGACGTGCTGCCGAAGCTATGAGCTGACAAGACGCCGCGCCAGCCCGTGACCCGCCCCGTAGGAGCCCATGCATCCCGACGACCAACCCGCCTGGACCCCCGCCCGCACCGCGCCCGCAGGCGCCGAGGGGGCCGTCGACGCTCCGGCGCCGCGGCAGGTCCGCCGCATCCTGAGACTCTTCCGGCCCTACCGTGGCCGGCTCGCCGTGGTCGGTCTGCTGGTGGGCGCCGCGTCGCTCGCCTCCGTGGCCACGCCCTTCCTGCTCAGGGAGATACTCGACACCGCGATCCCCGAGGGTCGGCTCGGTCTGCTGAGCCTGCTCGCGCTCGGGATGATCGTGAGCGCCGTGCTCACCAGCATCTTCGGCGTGCTGCAGACGCTGATCTCCACGACCGTCGGCCAGCGCGTGATGCACGACCTGCGGACCGCCGTCTACGGCCGGCTGCAGCGCATGTCGCTCGCCTTCTTCACCCGCACCCGCACCGGCGAGGTGCAGTCCCGCATCGCCAACGACATCGGCGGTATGCAGGCGACCGTCACCTCCACGGCCACCTCCCTGGTCTCCAATCTCACCAGCGTGGTCGCCACGATCGTCGCCATGGTCGCCCTGGACTGGCGGCTCACCGCGGTCACGCTGCTCCTGCTGCCGCTGTTCGTGTGGATAAGCCGCCGGGTCGGCGACGAACGCAAGAAGATCACCACCCAGCGGCAGAAGCAGATGGCCGCGATGGCCGCGACGGTCACCGAGTCGCTCTCCGTCAGCGGCATCCTGCTCGGCCGCACGATGGGCCGCTCCGACTCGCTCACCCGGGCGTTCGCCGAGGAGTCCGAAGGGCTCGTCGACCTGGAGGTCAGGTCGAACATGGCCGGGCGCTGGCGCATGGCGATCATCACGATCGTCATGTCCGCGATGCCCGCGGTCATCTACTGGACGGCCGGCCTCGCCTTCCAGCTCGGCGGCCCGTCCGTCTCCGTCGGCACGCTGGTCGCCTTCGTCTCGCTCCAGCAGAACCTGTTCCGGCCGACGGTCAGCCTGCTCTCCACCGGCGTCCAGATCCAGGCCTCCCTCGCGCTGTTCCAGCGCATCTTCGAGTACCTCGACCTGCCTGTCGACATCACCGAACCCGAGGAGCCGGTCCGCCTCGACCGGGTGAAGGGCGAGGTCCGCTTCGACGACGTCGAGTTCCGCTACGACGACGGCGAGGACGCCTCCGCCGCGATACTCACCGGAATCGACCTCACCGTCCCGGCGGGCGGCAGCCTCGCCGTCGTCGGCCCCACCGGCGCGGGCAAGTCGACGCTCGGCTGCCTGGTGCCGAGGCTGTACGACGTGACCGGCGGCGCCGTCCTCATCGACGGGGTCGACGTCCGCGACCTGAGCTTCGACACGCTCGCCCGCGCCGTCGGCGTCGTCTCCCAGGAGACGTACCTCTTCCACGCCACCGTCGCGGACAACCTGCGCTTCGCCAAGCCGGACGCCACCGACGAGGAACTCCACGCGGCGGCGCGGGCGGCGCAGATCCACGACCACATCAGCTCCCTGCCCGACGGCTACGACACGGTCGTCGGTGAGCGCGGCCACCGGTTCTCCGGCGGCGAGAAGCAGCGCCTCGCCATCGCCCGCACCATCCTGCGCGACCCGCCCGTCCTCATCCTCGACGAGGCGACCAGTGCCCTGGACACCCGTACCGAGCACGCCGTGCAGGAGGCCATCGACGCGCTCTCCGCCGACCGCACCACCATCACCATCGCCCACCGGCTCTCCACCGTCCGCGACGCCGACCAGATCGTGGTCCTCGACGGCGGACACGCGGTCGAACGCGGCACCCACGACGAACTGCTGGAGCAGAACGGGCGCTACGCCGCCCTGGTCCGCCGCGACGCCCGACTGGAACCCGCCCGTGCCCCGCGGACGGAACCGGCAGGGGAACCGGAATCGGCGCCGGCGCCGAAGCCGGGACCGAAGCCGGGACCGGAACCGGCTGCCGGGGCCGATTCCCCCGGTGGTCCGGGCCAAGAGGCTTCGCCGCTACGGCCGATGGAGTCGACAAGATGAAGATATGCCGGGTTTAAGGTGATATGCGGGTTACCGTGCCCGCATGCAGATGAACACTCCGCCACGGAGCACGATTCGACTGACCCGCCGGGGCCGGGCTGCCCTCATCGCGACCGGGGCGGTCGTGGCGGCCGCCGCCGTGGCGGTGCCGCTGCTGACCGTGGGCAGCGGTGAAGGCGGGGCCGAGCGGCCCACGTCCTTGGTGGTCCCGGAGGGCAGGCGAGCCGTACAGGTCTACGAGTCCGTGGACAAGGCGCTCGGTCTGCCCGCCGGATCCACCAAGAAGTCCCTTGCCAAGGCCCGGCTGTCGCTCCCCGCGGAAGCCCAGGGCAACCCGGAGGGCTATCTCTTCCCGGCGACGTACCCCTTGCCGAAGAAGACGACCCCGGAGTCGCTGCTGACGTTCATGGTCGAGACCGCGCACAAGAAGTTCAACGGCGGTCAGGTCACGGCCGGGGCGCAGCGCAACGCGATGAACGTCTACCAGGCGGTGACGATCGCCAGCATCGTGCAGGCCGAGGCCGCGACCAAGGCGGACATGGGCAAGGTGGCCCGCGTGGTCTTCAACCGGCTGGAGCGAGGGATGCCGTTGCAGATGGACTCCACCCTCAACTACGCGCTGAACCGCTCCACGTTGGACACGAGCGTCGCCGACACGAAGATCGACAGCCCTTACAACTCGTACCGGCGCATGGGGCTGCCGCCCACGCCGATCGCCAACCCGGGCGAGGACGCGATGCGCGCCGCGACCAACCCGCCGCCGGGCGACTGGCTGTACTTCGTCACCGTCAAGCCGGGCGACACCCGCTTCACGGCGAGCTACGAGGAACACCTGCGCAATGTCGCCGAGTTCAACGAACGCCGCGGCAAGCAGCCGTCGGCGTCCACGGGATCGGCCCCCGGAAGCCCCTCCCCGGCGTCCGGCTGAGACGAGCGCCGGCATGAGCGGGCGGGCGGGCGCGGGTGCGGGCGAGAGGGGGCGTGCCCGTGCACACCGGACTCAGACGGCGGTGCTCGCAGGGGCGCCGACTGCGGTGACCGGCGTGTCCTGAAGGAACCGTCGGATGTCCCGGACCGCGGCTCGGCCCGCCCGGTTGGCGCCGATCGTGCTGGCCGAGGGGCCGTAGCCCACCAGATGGACACGGGGGTCGGCGACCGCGCGGGTGCCGTCCACGCGGATGCCGCCGCCCGGTTCACGCAGCCGCAGCGGGGCGAGGTGGTCGATGGCCGGGCGGAACCCGGTCGCCCACAGAAGGACGTCCGCGTCGACGCGGCGCCCGTCGTCCCACTCCACGCCGTCCGGGGCGATCCGGTCGAACATCGGCAGCCGGTCCAGGACGCCGTCGGCGATGCCCTGCCGGATCGCGTCGTTGAGCGGCAGGCCGGTCACCGACACGACGCTCTTCGGCGGCAGGCCCTGCCGGACCCGTTCCTCCACCAGGGCGACGGCCGCCCGCCCGGCGTCCTCGTCGAACGGACCCTCGCGGAAGACGGGCGGCCGCCGGGTCACCCACGTGGTCGCCGCCGCGTGGGGCGCCAGCTCCAGCAGGTGCTGCGTCCCGGACGCGCCCCCGCCCACCACGATCACCCGCTGCCCCGCGAACTCCTCCGGGCCGGGGTACTGCGCGGTGTGCAGCTGACGGCCCCGGAACGTCTCCTGGCCGGGGTAGCGCGGCCAGAACGGACGGTCCCAGGTGCCGGTGGCGTTGATCAGCGCCCGTGTCGACCATGTGCCGTCCGAGGTCTCCACGAGCAGTCGGCCCTCCTCGCCCTCACGCACCGCGCGCACGTCCACGGGGCGCCGTACCCGCAGGTCGAAGGTGCGCTCGTACGTGGCGAAGTACTCGCTGATCACCTCGGCCGACGGGCGCGCGGGATCGGCGCCGGTCAGCTCCATGCCCGGCAGGGCGTGCATCCCGTGGACCTTGCCGTACGTGAGCGAGGGCCAGCGGAACTGCCAGGCGCCGCCGGGGCCGGGGGAACGGTCCAGCACCACGAAGTCGCGCTCCGGTACGAAACCGGTGCGCCGCAGGTGGTAGGCGCCGGCCAGCCCGGCCTGACCCGCACCGATGACGACTACCTCGACCTCGCGCATGTCGTTCACGCTTCCACCAACCAGGGGCGGGCCACGGATCTTCCCGCACCCTCCGGGTGCGCGAGGATGGGGCCATGCCCGATGCCTTCACCACCCGAGTCCTGAACGTCGCCTCCGGTTCCCGTGAGCGGGTCGTCGATCTCACCCCCGACTGCGAGGCGTTCCTCCGCGAGGCTGCCGCCGGCCGGGACGGTCTTCTCCATGTCTTCGTCCCGCACGCCACCGCCGGCATCGCGATCATCGAGACGGGAGCCGGCAGCGACGACGACCTCCTCGCCGCCCTCCACACCCTGCTGCCCGCCGACGACCGCTGGCAGCACCGCCACGGCAGCCCCGGCCACGGCCGCGACCACGTCCTGCCTGCCTTCGTCCCCCCGCACGCCACACTCCCCGTCGTCGGCGGCAGCCTCGAACTGGGGACCTGGCAGTCGGTGTGCCTCGTCGACACCAACAAGGACAACCCCGACCGCCAGGTCCGGCTGAGCTTCCTCGGCTAGGGACCGCTCACAGGGGCGCGGTGGCCGCCGGTCCGCGGCTCATTTCGAGTCCCGGTCGCAGGTGACGTCGGTGGGCGGCAGGTGGCCGGTGGCCAGATACGAGTTGACCCTCGTGTCGACGCAGGCGCTGCCGAAGACGCCGTACACGGCGTGCTGGTCCGCGTCGCGGAGGGTGACCAGTCGGGAGGAGGGCCACATGCGGCGTACCGTCAGCGCGTTCGCGTGAACGGTGCGCGGGTCGCCGGTCGCGTTGACCAGCAGGGCCGGCAGGTCGTCCCGGATCTTCGTCGGGCGCTCACGCGGCGGGTCCCAGAACGCGCACGGTCCGATGTTCTGTGTGACGGGACCGAACAACGGGTCCTGCGCGCGGGCGCGTTCGACGTCACGCCAGTACACATCGGGGGAGCGGGGCGCGGCCACGTCCCCGCAGAGGATCGCCGCCTGGGCGCTGCCGTAGGCGGACGCCGATCCGTCCAGCAGGAAGGAGAGCGTGTCGGCGAACCCCGGTGAGGGGGTGACCGGGTGGCCGTCGGCGGCGCGTCGCATGTCCCGCAGGGCCTGCGCGAGATCGGCGTAGGCGGCGTCGTTGTCCTGGGAGAGGCCGCTGAACACGACGACGGGCAGGACGTGCTCGTCCACCCGGTGGTCGCCGATCAGCAGCGGGGTGCGTCCGGCCGCCGCCCGGACGCCGTCGAGCACCGCCAGGACCTCGGCCCGCGTCCGGCCCAGACCGTAGGTCCCGTCGCGTGCCGCGGCCCAGTCGGCCCAGCCTTCCAGGGCGCGCCTGTTGGCCCGCTCCGTGCCGCGGAGCAGCCGCGGGTTGTAGCGGTCGGGGGCGACGACGCCGTCCAGGACGACACGGTCGGTGCGGCCGGGGAACATCGTGGCGTACACCTGGCCGAGGTAGGTGCCGTACGAGTAGCCGAGGTAGGAGATCCTGCGTTCGCCGAGCGCGGCACGCACCACGTCCATGTCGCGGGCGGTGTTCCGGGTGCTGGCGTACGGCAGGAGGTCGCCCCGGTTGGTCCGGCAGCGTGCGGCGAGGTCCTTCGCCAGGGCCACCATGCGGTCGAACCCCGAACGGTCCGTCCCCGCCCCACGGGCGAAGGAGCCGGTCGGCCACTGGCAGTCCAGCGGCGAGCTGCGCCCGACGAAACGGGGGTCGACGCCCACCACGTCGTAGCGCTCGCCGACCTGTTTCATCGACGTGCGCACCCACGGCGGGTCGCCGATCGTCTGGCCGCCGGGTCCGCCGCCGTTGAGCAGCAGCGCGCCCACCCGGCGGCCGGCGTCGGTGGCCCGGATCCGTGAGATGGCGACGGTGAGCGTACGGCCGTCCGGTTCGGCGTAGTCCAACGGGACGGTGACGTCCGCGCACCGGGCGCCTGCTTTCCGGAGCTCCTTGCCGGTCTCGTCGTCGGGCCCGAGCACGCAGCTCTTCCAGTCGAGGTGCTGGCGGTGGTAGCGGGCGAGGGGATCGGTGGCCGCTCCCTCGGGTGCCGCCGTGGCGGGTGACACGGAGACGGTGAGGGCCCCGACGAGGAGGAGGGCGGCCCCCGCGGCGGCGCGCGACACGAGCCGACGCGGACCGCCGGTGGGCGGCCCGGCCGCACCCGACGACGAGCCGGGGCCGGGGGCGGGAGCGGCGGCAGGGGAGGGTGAGGGTGAGCCGGTCATACGGAGGTCCTTTCGGAAGGCGTGCCCTCACAGAGGGCCTGCCACAGCACGGTAGGCACCGGGCCACCCCGTGATCACTCCGACAGGCAGGTGTTGGGGCGTTGACGCCAGCCGGAGCGCCGCTCCTGGAGCGGTCCCCCTGGACGGGCCGCTCCAACCGCTGCTACGGGCGAGGGCGCCGAGCGAGTGGCGCGGGCCGGTCTCCCCCCAGTCGTACGCGTAGGCCGCGACCCCGGATGTCGAGCTGCGCGCTGCTGCCGGGGCGGCCCCGGGTCCTCGCAGGGTGTTCTCGTTCTGGAGCACCCACGACAGGGGCCGGTCCGGCACCCGCCGTGTGTCGTGTCCGACCAGCCTGCCGTCGACGAAGAACCGCACCTGACCGGCCCTCCACTCCGTGGACACGGTGTGCCACCCGGTCCAGCCGTCGGCCCCGGGGAAGGAGCCCTGCTCGCCGCCGCACGGATGGTGGAAGGCGGTGAGGCCGTGCGTCCACTCGCCCCGCCGGATGGTCCATCTCGCAGCCGCCCCCGTAGTGGGGCCAGGCGGACCCGGCATGAGAACGGTCGGCGGCCACGGCGCGCCCACCACGACCCGGTGCCGCATCAGCCCTCGTCGCGGGCTCCCTCCCCGTCCGGGCGGGTGTCCACCGCCACGACGCACGGCACGACGTGTCGCGCGAGGGGGCATCCTCTCCGGACGACCGGTGGGGCACCACCCCCACAGCCGGATGGCTTCCGGACCCTCGTGCTCCCCGGTCGCGCGCCGTGGGGAGTGCCCGGCGCACAATGAACGCGGGAAGCAGTGCGAGCAGTCGATCTCACCGGGCCGCTGACGGCGGCGCCGGTCGTGGAGAGAGGGAACGATGGGCGAGCACGGTGTCGCCTCGGCCGCGGTGGATGCCCGTGGGGTGGTCGTCGCGTGGAGCACCGGCGCCTGTGACCTGCTCGGATACAGGCCCGAGGAGGTGCTCGGCCGACCGGCCGCCGAGCTGCTGACCGGCTCCCTCCCCGCCCCGGCCCGTCACCGTCTCACCCGGCGGGCCGAATGGCACGGCACCCTCGTCACCCGGCACCGGGACGGCCACCGGGTGGAGCTGGAACTGGTCGCCCACCCCCTGACGGACGCGGCGGGGGAGACCCTGTGGTTCGTGACGGCCACCGTGCCGGAACCCGTGGCCCGACTGCGGGGGTGGGCCCTGGACCAGCTGCCCGTACCGATCGCGCTGTTCGACAGGGACGGGCTCGCCGTGGCCACCAACTCCGCCATGGAGGACGTGATGGGCCGGCCGGAGAAGGACCTGCTCGGCCGCCGGGTGGGGGAGTCCGTCGACGGCACGCGCACGCTGCCCGGCTTCGAGGGATTCGACTCCGCGGTGCGGCGCGTCCTGCGTTCGGGCGAGTCGGTGCAGTACGAGGCATGGCTGCGCGCACCCGGCGAGACCCGCGAGCACGCCTGGCTGGTGTCGCTCAGCCCGCTGAAGGACGACCTCGGCGCGGTGCGCGGCATAGGTCTGGTGGCGCTGGACAGCACCGAGCAGTTCCTGGCGCGCCGCCGGCTCACCGTGGTCAACGAGTCCGGTGGCCGGATCGGCTCCACCCTGGACCTGGCGCGCACCGCGGAGGAACTCGCGGAGGTGTGCACCGACTACTTCGCGGACTTCGTCATCGTGGACCTGCTCGACTCGGTGCTCGCCGGCGAGGAGGCACCCCTGCCCGCCGCCGGCCCCCTGCTGTTCCGCCGCACCGCCCAGCGGTCCGTGCTGGAGGGCTGCCCCGAAGCCGTCATCCCCGTCGGCAGCCGGCACACCTACGACGAGAACTCCCCGCCGGGCCGCGCCCTGACCCGCGGTCGCGCCCTGCTGTTCGACGTCGACGACATCACCCGGCGGCTGTGGGTCGCGGGCACACCCGCGCGGGACCGCAGCATCGACGTCTACGGCATCCACTCGCTGATGGCGGTGCCGCTGCGGGCCCGCGGCGTCACGCTCGGCCTGTCGCTCCTCGCCCGCCACCGCACCCCGGAACCCTTCACCGAGGACGACCTCATGCTCGCGGAGGAGCTGGCCGCCCGCGCCGCCGTGTGCGTCGACAACGCCCGCCGCTACACTCGCGAGCACGCCATCGCCCTCGGACTCCAACGCAGCCTGCTGCGCCATCACGCGCCCCGGCAGGCCGCCGTGGAGATCGCCTCCCGCTACCGCCCGGCCAGCTCCCGCGCCGGGATCGGCGGTGACTGGTTCGACGTGATCCCGCTGTCCGGCGCGCGGGTCGCGCTCGTCGTCGGCGACGTGGTGGGCCACGGCGTGCAGGCCTCCGCGACCATGGGCCGGCTGCGGACCGCCGTGCGCACCCTCGCCGACGTGGACCTCGCCCCGGACGAGCTGCTCACCCAGCTCGACGACATCGTCCTGCGCCTGGACACCGAGACGGCGGCGGACGGCGGCGGTGACACCGACAGCCCCGGCGAGATCGGCGCGACCTGCCTGTACGCCGTCTACGACCCGATCACGCGGCAGTGCACCATGGCCCGGGCCGGCCATCCGCCGCCCGCCCTGGTCACCCCGGACGGCGAGGTGGAGTTCCTCGACCTGCCGACCGGGCCGCCGCTGGGCGTGGGCGGGCTGCCGTTCGAGACGGCGGAGTGCGTCCTGGCCGAGGGCAGTGTGCTCGCCCTGTACACGGACGGCCTCGTGCAGACCGCCGGCCACGACATGGGTGAGGGGCTCACCCTGCTGCGAGAGGCGCTCGGCGGCACGGGCCGGACCCTGGAGGAGACCTGCGACGCCGTCCTGCGCCCTCTGCTGACGGACCGCTCCGCGGACGACGTCGCCCTGCTCCTGGCCCGCACCCGCGGCCTGGCCGCCGACCGGGTCGCCACCTGGGACGTCCCCGCCGACCCCACGTCCGTCGCCCAGGCCCGCAAGCTGGCCTGCGACCAGCTCGCCGCCTGGCGGCTGGACGACCTCTCCTTCGTCACCGAGCTGATCGTCAGCGAACTGGTCACCAACGCGATCCGCTACGGCGACGCCCCCGTGCGGCTGCGGCTGATCCGCGACGACACCCTCATCTGCGAGGTGTCCGACTCCAGCAGCACCGCCCCGCACATGCGCCGGGCGCGCGCCTTCGACGAGGGCGGCCGAGGCCTCCTCCTCGTCGCCCAGCTCAGCCGCCGCTGGGGTACCCGCCACACCCGCACCGGCAAGACCATCTGGGCGGAGCAGACGCTGCCGGACGCGACGACGCTCCCGTAGCCGCACCGCCCCCTGTCCGCGGCCTTCCGTGATGTCGGATGCTCGACATTTCCCACCAATCGGACGCATGGGTGTTTCGTGCGCGGATACGCGTGCCGCATGGTGCGGACACGGAAACGACTCATGAGGCACGGCGAGGATCCGGCGCACGACCGCGAGGCCGACGCCCTGGAGGAACGGGTGGACCGGCGGGCGCCCGACGACCGGTTCGGACCGGACGGGGGCGAGCAGTCCATCGGGCCCGACGCGGACGTGGAGCGGCGGGCGCCGGACCAGCCGGCGCAGGTGCTCAAGCGCTCCTGGTCGGCGGTGCTGAAGGGCACTCTGCGGGAGTTCAAGGACGACGAACTGACCGACCGTGCCGCCGCCCTGACGTACTACGGGATTCTCTCGCTCTTCCCGGCGCTGCTGGTGCTGGTCTCCCTCCTCGGGGTCACCGGCCGCTCGGCGACCCAGCAGGTGCTGGACAACATCCAGAGCCTCGCCCCGGGGTCGGCGCGCGAGATCCTCCAGGACGCGGTCCGGCAGCTCCAGGGCAACGCCGGGATCGGTTCCGTCATGGCGGTCGTCGGGCTGCTGCTGGCGGTGTGGTCGACCTCCGGCTACGTCGCCGCGTTCATCCGCACCGCCAACGCCGTCTACGACATCCCCGAGGGCCGCCCCGTCTGGAAGGTGCTGCCGGTCCGGGTCGCCGTGACGGTCGTCCTGCTGGTCCTCGTGGTGATCAGCGCGCTGATCGTCGTGTTCACGGGCGCTCTGGCCCGCGAGGCGGGCTCGGCGCTGGGCATGGGCGACACGGCCCTGACGGTGTGGTCGATCGCGAAGTGGCCGGTGCTCGTGGCGCTGGTCACCGTCATGATCGCCCTGCTCTACTGGGCGACCCCCAACGCCAAGGTGCGCGGCTTCCGTTGGGTCACGCCCGGCAGCCTCCTGGCGCTGCTGATCTGGATGGTCGCCTCGGCCGGGTTCGCGCTGTACGTGGCCAACTTCGGTACGTACAACAAGACCTACGGCACCCTCGCCGGTGTGATCGTCTTCCTGGTGTGGCTGTGGATCACGAACCTCGCGATTCTGCTCGGCCTGGAGTTCGACGCGGAGCTGGCCCGCCAGCGGGCCGTCGCGGGGGGCCATCCGGTCGAGGAGGAGCCGTACGTCCAGCCGCGTGACACGCGGACGTGGACCGACGAGGACCGGCGGCGGCTGCGCACCTGAGGGTCCGTGAGCGCCGCGTCGCGGCCTCCGTGGTGGCGGACGGGCCGGCTGCCGTCGCGGCGGGGGCTGTGGAGGGCCCGGCTGCTGTGGCGCCGGATCCGCCGGCCGGTGCACGGTGGACCGGTGGAGAGTGCTCGTGAACGTCCGCGGGGAGAGCCGATGAGCGCGACGCCCGCCGAACCCCCGCACCCGGAGCGAGCGGCCGCCGCGGAGCCGGCCCGCGGCGCCGACCCCGGCGATGCCGCCGCCCCGAACGGCCCCGCCGTCTCCCGGCCGGAGTTCGACCGGATCTTCGAGGCCGTCCGTACCTGGGGCCGCTGGGCCCCCGCCGACCGGGGCGCGTGGAACCGGGTGACCGAGGAGCACGTGCGGCGGGCCACCGGGCACGTGCGGTCCGGACGTGTCGTGCCGATGGCGTTGCCCTGGAACACCCGGCCGGGCCCCGACAACCGCAAGCCCGCCCTGCACCACATGACCGACCTCGGCGACGTGGAGAGCCCGGAGCCCACGACCCACAAGGACTTCCTCGCCGCCGACTACCACGGCAAGGGCGTCACCCATCTGGACGCGCTGTCCCACATCGCCTACCGGGGGCGGCTCTACGACGGCAGGGCGGCCCACGAGTGCGTCGACGCGGCCGGCGCCCGCTTCGGCGCGGTGGCCGCGCTCGGCCCCCTCGTCACGACGGGCGTCCTGCTCGACCTCCCCGCCGTCCTCGGCGTCCGCTGGGTGGAGCCGGGCCGGGCCGTGCGCGCCAAGGACGTCCTCGCGGCGGAGGAGGCACTCGGGGTGATGATCGGCGAGGGCGACGCCGTGCTGCTGCGCTCCGGCCACGTCCGCCGCCGCGCGGAACTCGGCGCCTGGGACCCCGACGCCGCGAGCGCGGGGTTCCACGTGGACGCCGTACCCCTGCTGGCCGAGCGCGGTGTCTGCCTGCTCGGCGGTGACGGCGACAGCGACGTACGGCCCTCGCCCGTCTCCGGTGTCCACTCGCCGGTCCACGCCCTGGCCGTGACCGCGATGGGCGTGCCCCTGCTGGACAACCTCGATCTGGAGGCGCTCTCCGCGGCCACCGCGGAAGCGGGGCGGTACACGTTCCTGCTCGTCGTGGCCCCACTGAACGTCCCCGGCGGCACCGGCTCGCCCGTCAACCCGGTCGCGGTCCTGTGACCGGCGGTCGGCCGGCGCGCGGGCGAACGCCATGGCCCCGCTGCCCTCCCGGCCCCACCGGCTGTTCCGGTCCTGTCGGCCCTCTGAGGCCCTTCCGGCTGGTTCCGGTTGCTCCAGCCCTTCCGGCTCCGTGCGCGGCTGCACGGCCGACCGTGACTCGCGTTACGTATGCCCGTATCCTCGTCAATGCCGGATACTTCCGATGAGCGGGTTACCGAAGGCGCGTGTGAGGCGAGCGTGGTCAGGTCCGACGGCGAGCCGATCCTCACGGGCCGTGCGACACAAGGCACGGGACCCGCCCGCTTTCGTGAGCGTTTTCTCCAGGGCGAACCGGTCGAGAAGGGTGTGCGGACGTCGATCCTGCACTCCTGGCGGCGCTCCCGGTCCCTGGGGCTCTCGCCGGACGAGTCCGAGCTGCCCTTCGACGGCGACTTCGAACCCGACGGCCGCATCGTCCGCGCGGCGGCGCCCGTGCTCGACCGGCTGCAGGCCAGGTTCGCCGGCACCGCCATGAACATCTCCCTGGCCGACGGGAACGGGACGGTGCTGATGCGGCGCTTCGGCCGGGCGTCGATGGCCCGGAGCCTCCCCCCGATCCAGACCGTGCCGGGGTTCGTCTTCGCCGAACGGGTCGCCGGCACCAACGGCATCGGTCTCGCCCTGGCGGAGCGGCGCCTCATCGGGGTCTACGGCGCCGAGCACTTCGCCGAACGCTCCCAGGGCAGCGCCTGCCGCGCCCTCCCCGTCCGGGACCCGCTGAGCGGCCGTATCGAGGGTGTCCTCTGCTTCGGCTATCCCCGCAGCGCGGAGGACCCGGCACTGACCCCCGTGATCCGCAAGGCCGCCGCGGCCATCGAACGGCGACTGCTGGCGCAGAGCTCCGCCCGTGAGCGCTCGCTGCTCCAGGCGTACGAGGCGGCCGAGGCCAAGACCGGCGGCGGTCTGCACCACAGTGTCGGAATGGATGCCCTGGCCCTCGAACTCGGCCCTGGCGACCGGGCGATCCTCATGGAGAGGGCCGCCGAGCTGATCGCCCGCGCCCAGCGGGCGGCCGTCGACGTGCCCCTGCCCCACGGCCGGCGCATCACTCTCCTGAGCCGCCCCGTGACCAGCGCCTCCGGGGTCGAGGGCATCGCCATCGAGGCGGTCCTCCCCGGCCCCTCACCGGCGCTCCCGGACATCCCCCACCAGTCCGACCACCTCCTCGGCCCCCTCGCCGGGCCGGCCGGCCGGCCGCCGCTGGACGGCATCCCCCTCGTCGCGTCCCCCGCCGCACCCGTCGGCGCCGGAGCCCTCGCCCCGCCCGGTCCCGCACCCGGCGCCCTGGACGCCCTCACCGCCGTGCCTCTCGACCTCGACGGCGCCCCCCACGACACCCCGAGCCCCCCGCCGCCCGCACGAGGGCTGGTGATGGTCGGGGAGCCGCACGTCGGGACGTACGCCCTGGCCGCGCGCCGCCGCCTGGAACTGCTGTCGGAGGCCGGCACCCGCATCGGAACCACCCTCGACGTGCGCCGCACCGCGCAGGAACTCGCCGAGACGATCGTCCCGCGGCTGGCCGACCACGTCGTCGTCGACCTGGCCGAACCCGTCCTGCGGGGCGAGGAGGCCGCTGACCCCCGCGCCGACCTGCGGCGCACGGTGGTCCACGGCACAGGTGACGAGCCGCCCTTCAAGCCCGTCGGCAAGCAGGCCGAGTACGGTCCGACCGCGCCCCAGCTGTACTGTCTGGCCGCCGGGGAAGCGGTGCTGGAGCCCGACCTGACGGCCGCGGCCGACTGGCTCGCCCACGACCCCGAACACACCGAACGGCTGCTGCGCCACGTCCGCTCCCTCATCGCGGTGCCCCTGGTGGCACGCGGGGTCGCCCTCGGCGTCGCCACCTTCTACCGGGCCCACTCCTCCGCGCCCTTCGACGACGACGACCGCAGGCTCGCCCAGGAACTCGGCCACCGGGCCGCCCTGTCCCTCGACAACGCCCGGCGCTACACCCGCGAACGCACCATGGTCCTCGCCCTCCAGCGCAGCCTCCTCCCGCACGGCGTGCCCGACCAGGACGCCGTCGAGGTCGCCCACCGCTACCTGCCCGCCGAGTCCGACGTCGGCGGCGACTGGTACGACGTCATCCCGCTCTCCGGCGCCCGCATCGGCCTCCTCGTCGGCGACGTCGTCGGCCACGGCATGTTCTCCGCCGCCACCATGGGGCGGCTGCGCACGGCCGCCCGCAGCTTCGCCGAACTCGACTTCCCGCCGGACGAGGTCCTCACCCACCTCGACAACCTCGTGAGCCGGCTGGACCGCGAGGACCCCGCCTCCCACGGTGCCGGCATCATCGGCGCGACCTGCCTCTACGCCATCTACGACCCGACCACGCAGCAGTGCAGCATGGCCCGTGCGGGGCATCCGCCGCCCGCACTGGTCCGCCCCGACGGCACCGTCTCGTTCCCCGACCTGCCCGCCGGGCCGCCCCTCGGCCTGGGCGGCCTGCCTTTCGAGGCCACCGAGGTCCAACTGCCCGAGGGCAGCGAACTGCTCCTCTACACCGACGGGCTCATCGAGGACCGCACCCGTGACGTCGACGTGGTCCTCGACCAGTTGAGCACCGCCCTCGCACAGGCAGCCGGGCGCACCCCGGAGGAAACCTGCCGGGCGGTCCTCGACACCGTGGCCCCCGCCCATCCTGCGGACGACATCGCCGTGGTCGTGGCCCGCACCCACGCCTTCGACCCCGCCCGCATCGCCACCTGGGAGCTGCCCGCCGACCCGGCCCGCGTCAGCGAGGTCCGCGCCGCCGCCCTGCGCACGCTGGCCGAGTGGGGCCTGCACGAGGCGGCCTTCGCCGCGGAGCTGATGCTCAGCGAGCTGGTCACCAACGCCATCATCCACGGCAGCGGCCCCATCCGGGTCCGGCTGCTGCGCGACCGCTGCCTGATCTGCGAGGTCTCCGACACCAGCAACACCGCCCCGCACCTGCGCCGGGCCGCCAGCACCGACGAGGGCGGCCGCGGCCTGTTCCTCGTCGCCCAGCTGGCGCAGAGCTGGGGCACCCGCTACACGCCGGAGGGCAAGGTCATCTGGGCCTCCTGCGACCTGGACGGCGTCTGAGCGGGCGGCACCCGCGCGGCTCGACGGCGGTGAAGCCGTCGGTCGGCCCGCTGATCCGCCGGGGACCACACGAGTTGGCGAAATGCCCGAATTATTGTGATATGCGAGGCTACTATCGCTGACGCGAGTCGTGAAGAACTCGCCAGGCCGACCCCCGGAGCTGTCCGTGCGCGACGTTCACGACACCTCTGCGCAGGAGGTCCCCGCCGACGGGGCGGAACCGCTGGTCCGCGTCCGCGGGCTGACCAAACGGTTCGGCGGGACCCTAGCGCTGGCCGGGGTCGACCTCGACGTCCACGCGGGCAGCGTCCTCGCCCTCCTCGGACCCAACGGAGCCGGGAAGTCCACCCTCATCAAGATCCTCGCAGGCGTCCACCACGCCGACGCCGGACGGGTCACCGTCGACGGACACCCCCTCGGCAGCCACGCCGCCGGCCGGCGCATGTCCTTCATCCACCAGGACCTCGGTCTGGTGGAGTGGATGACGGTCGCCGAGAACATCGCCCTGAGCGCCGGGTACGCGCGCCGCGCCGGACTGATCTCCTGGCGCCGGACCCGGGAGCGCGGCACCGAGGCCCTGCGGAGCGTCGCCTCCCACCTCGACCCCGACACCACCGTGTCCCGGCTCGCCCCCGCCGAACGCTCCCTCGTCGCCGTGGCCCGCGCCCTCGCCGCACGCGCGCGGCTCATCGTGCTCGACGAGCCGACCGCCCGCCTCCCCGCCGCCGACTGCGCCCGCCTCTTCCACGTCCTGCACACCCTGCGCGACCGCGGCCACGGCATCCTCTACGTCAGCCACCGCCTCGACGAGGTGTACGAGGTCGCCGACACCTTCGCGGTCCTGCGCGACGGCTGCCTCGTCCGCCACGGCTCCCTGGCGGGCCACGCCCCCGCCCGTCTCGTCCGCGACATCACCGGCGAGGAACCGGTCGGCCGCCGCCCGGCCCCGGCCCGCACCGACGGCCCGCCCGTCCTGCTCCTCGACGGCGTACGGACCGACGGGACCGGACCGGTCGACCTGCACCTGAGGGCGGGGGAGGCCGTGGGCCTGGTGGGGCTCTCCGGCGCCGGACACCTGGACCTCGGCCGGGCCCTCGCGGGCGCCCGGCCCCTCCTCGGCGGACGGGCCCTGCTGGCGGGCCGCCCCTACCGCCCCCGTACGGTCCCGGAGGCGGTCGCCCGCAAGGTCGCCTTCGTGCCCGGCGACCGGCAGCGGGAGGGCTGCCTCACCGAACTGACCGTGCGGGAGAACCTGCTGGCCAACCCGGGCGCGGCGGGCACGTCGGCGCCCCACTGGATCCGGCCCCGCCGGGAACGCGCCGAGGCCGTCGCCCTGATCGACCGGTTCTCCGTCCGGCCCCGCGACAGCGAGGCCGCCATCGCCATCCTGTCCGGCGGCAACCAGCAGAAGGTCATGCTCGGCCGCTGGCTGCGCACGGCAGCGGGCCTGCTGATCCTGGAGGAGCCCACGGCGAGCGTCGACATCGGGGCCAAGGACGCCATCCACCGCCTCCTCGACGAGGCGCGCGCCCACGGCCTCGCCGTCCTGCTGCTCTCCACGGACTTCGAGGAGGTCGCCGGCGTCTGCGGGCGCGCCCTGGTCTTCGTCCGCGGGACCGTGACGACCGAGCTGAGCGGCCCCGGCCTCACCGTCGAGGCACTCACCCGGGCGGCCTCGGCCCTGCCCCCCTCCCGAACCGCCGGGAACCCATGACGGCCCCGCCCTCCCCGCCCCCGCCGCGCCGCCGGAACCCGCTGAGGCGGCCGGCCGGGCCCCGCCGCCCGGCCGGCCGCGGCGGACACCTCGCCGGCGCATACGGACTCCTGGTCCTCACCGGCCTGCTCTACCTGGTCTTCTCCCTCGCCCTGCCCCGCACCTTCCCCACCCTGGACACCCTCGACTCCATCCTGTCCACCCAGTCCATCCCGGCCGTCCTCGCGCTGGCCGCGATGGTCCCCATCGTCACCGGGGCGTTCGACCTCTCCCTCGGTTACGGCCTCGGGCTGGCGCACGTCATGGTGCTGTACCTCATCGTCGAAGCGGGCTGGCCCTGGCCGCTCGCCTGCCTCGTCGTGGTCGCCGGGGGAGGGGCCATCGGCGTCCTCAACGGCGTCATCGTCGAGTTCGGCCGCATCGACTCCTTCATCGCGACGCTGGGCACCGGCAGCATGATGTACGCCGTCACCGGATGGATCACCGACGGCGGCCGGATCGTCCCCGGCCCGCAAGGACTGCCGGCCGGCTTCACCGACCTCTACGACTCCACCTTCCTCGGCCTGCCGGTCCCCGCGTTCTACGTCCTCGCCCTCACGCTCGTCCTCTGGGTGGTGCTGGAGCGGCTGCCCATCGGCCGCTACCTGTACGTCGTGGGCTCCAACCCGCGCGCCGCCGACCTCGTGGGCATCGCGGTCCGCAAGTACACCGTGTGCGCCTTCGCCACCTCAGGGCTGATCGTCGGCGGCGCGGGCGTCCTGCTCGCGGCGCAGCAGCAGCTCGGCAACCCCAGCGTCGGCCTCGACTACCTGCTGCCCGCCTTCGTCGGCGCCCTCCTCGGCGCCACCGCGATCAGACCCGGCCGCCCCAACCCCCTGGGCACCCTCGTCGCGGTCGCGGTCCTCGCCGTCGGCCTCACCGGCATCGCCCAGCTGGGCGCCGCGTTCTGGACGGTCCCGCTGTTCCACGGAGGCACCCTGCTGCTCGCGGTCGGCCTGGCGGGCTACTCCGCGCGCCGCCGGCTGCGCACCGGTGCCGCCACCACCCCCGACGCCGCGGCCGTGACACCCGAGGACGGCGGCCCGTGAACCGGACCGCCCGCACCGGCACCGAGCCCCGCACCCCCGCGCGAGGAGCCCCCGTGCACCGCCACCACACCCCCACCCCCGGCACCCGTACGGCCCGGTCCGCCGCCACCCTCCTGCTGGCCGCGGCCGCCGCCCTGACCGGCTGCGAACGCGGCTCGTCGAGCGGCTCGGGGGAGCCGGCCACCACCGTGGACGGCTGCCCCGCGGTCCGCGCCAGGGCCGAGGACGCCGTCGGCAGGGCGGAGCGGACCGACGTCCCCTGGAACGGGCCGACGACCGGCCCGAGGGCGGTGCCGCGCAGAACCCTCGTCTTCGTCGCCCAGACCATGACGAACCCGGGGGTCGCCGGGGCCGCCGGCGGCGTACGGGAGGCCGCGCGGGTGATCGGCTGGAACGTCCGGGTGATCGACGGCGGCGGCACCCCGGCGGGCATCCAGGCGGCGATGAGCGAGGCCCTCGCCCTCAGACCGTCCGGCATCGTCATCGGCGGCTTCGACCCCAACTCGACGTCGCAGCAGGTCGCCCGAGCGAAAGCGGCGGACATCCCGCTCGTCGGCTGGCACGCGGTCGCCTCCCCGGGCCCCAGCGAGCAGCCCCCGCTCTTCACCAACGTGACCACCCGCGTCGAGGAGGTGGCCAGGATCAGCGCCCAGTGGGTCATCGCGGACTCCGGCGGGAGCGCCGGGGCCGTGGTGTTCACCGACGCCTCGATCCCCTTCGCCAAGCGCAAGTCCGAGCTGATCAGGGACGAGCTGGCCTCCTGCCGGGGCGTGCGGCTGCTGTCCTACCAGAACATCCCGATCCCCGACGCGAGCAGCCGCACGCCCCGAGAGGTGTCCTCGCTCCTCTCCCGTTTCCAGGACCGGTGGACCCACTCCGTGGCCATCAACGACCTGTACTTCGCCGACGCCGCCCCGGCGTTCCGTGCGGCCGGCCGGAAGGGCTCGGGTCCGCCGTTCAACATCGGTGCGGGGGACGGCGACCCGTCGGCGTTCCAGCGCATCGACAGTCGCCAGTACCAGGCGGCCACCGTGCCCGAGCCGCTGTCCCTCCAGGGCTGGCAGATCGTCGACGAGTTCAACCGCGCCTTCGCGGGAAGCCCCGCCAGCGGATACGTGGCCCCCGTCCACATCACCACCGCCGGCAACAGCGAGGGCGCCACCACCTGGAACCCGTCCGGCTACCAGGAGGCGTACCGGAGGATCTGGGGCCGGTGACGGCCCGGTCCCACGGACGTCGCGGTCCCTCCTCGACCGTGCTGACGGCCGGCGCGGACCCGGCGGGACCGTGAACACAGGCCCCTAGCGCCCCAGGGCGGTGATCGCGGCGGTGGCGGCGCGGGCGACGAGGGCGTCACGGCGTTCCGCGTTCTGCTTGTCGCGGCTGGTCAGCACCGCCAGGACGACGGGGTTGCCGCCGTCTTCCGGCCACAGGACGGCGATGTCGTTGCGGCCCCCGTACCCGGCGCTGCCGCTCTTGTCGGCGACGGTCCAGCCGTCCGGGACACCGGCCCGGACGAGCGTGCCACCGGTCCGGTTCGTCTCCATCCAGGTACGCAGCAGGGCGCGGTCGTCCCGCTCCAGGGCGTCGCCGAGGAGGAACGCCCGCAGACTCCCGGCCATCGCCCGCGGGGTGCTCGTGTCCCGGACGTCGCCGGGCCTGCCCTCGCTCAGGTCCGGCTCCAACCGGTCCATCTCGGTGACGTCGTCGCCGAGTTCCTCCAGGACCCGCTCCAGCCCGTCGGGGCCGCCGAGTTCGTCGAGGAGCAGGTTGGCGGCCGTGTTGTCGCTGTACCAGAGGGTCGCCGCGCACAGTCCGCTCAGGGTCATCCCCGTCTCGACGAAGTCCTCCGTCACGGGCGAGTTCTCGACGATGTCGTCGCGCCCGTACGTGACGACCTTCTCCATGCCGTCCCCGCCGTCCTTGCCGCTCTCGGCGTGCTTGCGGAGCACGGCGCCCGCCGCCAGCGCCTTGAACGTGGAGGCGTACGCGAACCGCTGGTCCGCCCGGTACGCCACGGAACGGCCCGTGCCGGTGTCCACGGCGTAGACCCCGAGCCGCGCGTCGAACTCGCGCTCCAGCTCCCGGAACGCGGGAGCGGTGGCCCCGGTGGCCGCCACCGGCGCCCCGGCCCGCGCGGCGTCGGCGGCCGGGCCGGACGCGGGCCGCTGCTCCTGACCGCAGGCCGTCAGCGTGGCGAGCGCGAGCAGGCAGGCCGCCGCACCGGCGGCCCGGCGGCGTCGCCGCGACGGGAACGGCAGCGAACGAGACAGGGAACGAGAGATGGATCGATGCAGGGAACGAGACATGGGTCGAGCCTCCGAGTCGTCGTCGAAAGAGGGGAGGAGCGCTGGACTCCCGTGGGCGTCGCCCTCGTTGGAGATCACTGTGGGCCGTGCTCCGCCACGCGGTCCAAGACGGCGACGTTCGGATCCATGCTCGTTTGGCATAGTGGAGCTGTGGATCTTGTAGCGGTGTGCCGGGCGTTCGTCCATGTGAGCGAACACGGCAGTTTCACGGTGGGCGCGGCGGCTGCCCGTACGGCGCAGTCCGTGGTGAGCCGTCGTGTCGCCGCGCTGGAGGAGCGGCTGGGCGACCGGCTGCTGGAGCGGTCCTCCCGCGCGGTGGCGCTGACCCCGTTCGGCCGGGACATGCTTCCGCTGGCCCGCCGGCTCGTCGAACTCGCCGACCGGCTCGACCACGAGGCCGTGGCCGCACGGCGCCGCGCGCTGCGGCTGGCCGTCCCCGCCGACTGCTCCACCGGCGGCCTCGCCCGCCTCATCGCCGAGGCCCACGACGGGGGAGTCCCGCTCGACCCGCGCCCCGCCGGGCCGACGGAGCGGGCCGACCTCCTGACGTCCCGGCAGGTCCGCGCGGCGCTGCTGGCGGTGCCCCCCGCGGGCGCGGACTGGACCGTGCGCCTGGGCCTCGCGGTCGGCGACGCCCCGAACGGCGGGTCCCTCTACCTCGACACCCTGCGTCCCGGCCGCGCCGACCGCGACCGGCGGGCCCGACGGGTGTGGCTGCCGCCCGAGGACGACGTGCCCCACGTCCGGGACCCGCTCGCCCGGCTCGGTGACGCGGTCGGACTGCTCCCGGCGCAACTGGCCGTCGCCCCGTCCCTCGCCGTCGCCGCCGCGGACGTCCTCAGCCGGGGCGACGCGCTGCTCTGCTCGGCCGCGCAGGCCCGTGAACTCGGCCTGCACTGGCGCCCCGTGGGCGAACTCGACGCCGGTTTCGCCCGCGGCTACGCCCTGGTCCTCGCCGACGCGGCGGACACCGAGGCCGCCCGCCTGCGTGAGGTGTGTGCCGGGGGCGTCGCCCGGTGCCTCGGCGCCACCGGGCACGCCGGGGCCGCCGCGTGAGCGCCGGTACCGAACGGCTCCTGGGCGAGCTGCGCCGGGACCTGGCCGACGGCGGCCTCCACGGGTCGTTCCTGGTGCGGGACCTGGAGACGGGCGAGGAGATCGGGATCGACCCGGACGTCCCGTTCCCCGTCGCCTCCCTGGTGAAGGTCCCCCTCGCCCTGGCGACACTGGAACGGATGCGGCGCGGGGAACTCGACGGCGCCGACGCCGTCGAGATACCGCCGGGCCGGATGACCACCCCGGGGCCGACCGGCCTGAGCCGGTTCCGCCACCCCGCCCGGATCGCCGTCGACGACCTGCTCTACCTCAGCACCAGCATGAGCGACAGCCATGCCGCCGACGCACTCTTCGACCTCACCCCGCCGTCGGCCGTCGAGGCGTTCCTGACGCGGTGGGGGCTGTCCGGCCTGTCCGTCCGCCACACCATGCGGGAACTCACCGAGACCCCGGTGGAGCGGTTCGGTTCGGCCGACACGCACCTCGCGTACGCCCTCGCGGTCGACGCCGGTACGCGCGGGCGTGGCCACCGGGTGCCGCAGCTCGACGTCTCCCACGCCAACTCCGGTACCGCGCGGGCCTGCGTCGACCTCCTCCAGGCGGTGTGGCGGTCGCGCCAGGACCCGCCCGGCACCGACGCCCCCGTGATCCACCCCGAGGTCGCCGCCCGCGTGCGTGACCTGATGGCCGACAACGTCGTACGCCACCGTCTCGCCCCGGACTTCGCCACCGACGCCTCCACCTGGTCGTCGAAGACCGGCACCCTCCTCAACCTGCGCCACGAGGCGGGGGTCGTCGAGCACGCCGACGGCCGCAGCTACGCCGTGGCCGCCCTCACCGAGTCCCGGGTGGCCGCCCGTGTCCAGCCCGGCGCGGACGCCCTCATGGGCCAGGTCGCCCGCCGTCTGCGCGACGAACTCCGCGCCCGCTGGGCCCCGCACGGCTGACACGCACCGGGTCCGCCGCGGCCCGGTCGCGGACCGTCGAGGCGGGGGCGCGGGGACGACGCGATGGCGTGCCGCAGGGCGCGTACACCGTGGTGGGTGAGCCGAGTGGGGCGCCCGTCCGTATCTCTCCAGGGATAGAGTCCTCGGGTTCGGCGGTCGCAAGTGCCGGGCGTGGAGCGTCAGTCGACCGGCCGGAGGCGGCCGAGGCGGGGGGAACGCCGGTGGGTGGTACGGGAAGGCGGCGTGCCGGGATCGGGGGCGGGGGAACACGGCTCACACGGCGGGGCAGGATCGTGAGCTGGGTCGCGGGCGTCTCCGCGGTGGTCGTGCTCGGCGTCGCGGGGGTCGGAGCCTGGGTCTACCAGGACCTCGACGACAACATCACCTCCGCCGACGTCGACAACAAGCTCGGCGGGAACCGTCCGGTGAACCTCAGTCCCGGATCGAAGAACATCATGGTCGTCGGCTCGGACAGCCGTGACGGGAAGAACGCCGAGTACGGCCGGGACCTGACCACCATGCAGTCGGACACGCTGATGGTGCTGCACATCCCCGCGAACCGGAAGTGGGCGACCGTGGTGTCGTTCCCGCGTGACTCCTGGGTCGAGATAGCGGCGTGCGACAAGGGCGACGGCGGCACCTCGGGCCCGCACCGGGCCAAGATCAACGAGGCGTTCGCGATCGGCGGCTCCACCGGCGAGGTCGCCGGGGCCGCCGCCTGCTCCATCCGGACGGTCGAGGCCAACACGGGGCTGCGCATCGACCACTTCATGTCCGTCGACTTCTCCGGCTTCAAGGGGATGGTCGACGCCCTGGAGGGCATAGAGGTCTGCCCCGAGCAGGCCATCCACGACAAGAGGGCCCTCCTGGACCTGGAGCCGGGCTGCCAGACCGTCAAGGGCGAGACGGCCCTCGGCTACGTCCGCACCCGCTACTCCGTCGGCGACGGCTCCGACATCGGGCGCATCGGGCGCCAGCAGGAGTTCATGGAGGCCCTCGCCGCCAAGGCGAAGGCCAAGCTGACCAGTCCCGGTGACCTGTACGGCTTCATGCAGTCCGCCACCAAGTCCCTGACCACGGACGAGGACCTCGCCGGCATCGACCCGCTCTACGACCTCGCCTCCCAGCTCAAGGGCATCCCCGGCGACCGGCTGACCTTCCTGACGGTCCCCAACTACCCCCGTGAGGCGGACGTCCCGACCGACCGGGCCAACGTGGTCTGGCAGTACCCGTACGCGGCCGACCTGTTCACCTCCCTCGCCAAGGACCGCGAGGTCGACAAGAAGCAGCTCCAGACCCAGGCCGAGGAGGGCCTCGTCTACGCCTCGAACGTGCGGGTGCAGGTCCTCAACGGCACCGGCGTCACGGGACGCGCCGCCGCCGTCGCCGAGAAGCTGCGCGCGGCAGGCCTCACCGTCGTCGGCACGGGCAACGCCCCCGAGACCACCGCGCGGACGACCGTCGGCTATCCGCCGGACCTGGCGAAGCAGGCGAAGGTCCTCACCTCGCGCCTTCCCGACGCCCCGGCCACCGAGGACGCGGGCGCCGCGCAGGGCGTGATCACCCTTGTCGTCGGAACGGACCTCGACCCCGCCACCCTGCGATGACCCGGCGGGGGCCGGCCGCCGGTGAGGCACCCGACGGCGCAGACCGCCGGTCGGGGCGAGCGTTCCGCAGGGGGCGGGGGACCGGATCACGACCTGGCCGGCGTTCGTGTCGGCGTCGAACAGGGTGGGCGCGGTCCCGTGGGCGCCGCGGATGAGGCAGGCTGGGGCGGTGAGCAACTCCCGTGACTCCCTTTTCGTGAAGATCTGCGGTCTGCGGACCGAGGACGACGTCGACACGGCCGTCGAGGCGGGCGCCGACGCCATCGGGTTCGTCCTCACCGCCAGCCCGCGCCGCGTCGACGCGGCCACCGCCGCACGGCTGTCCCGCCGGATCCCCGAGCACGTCCTCACCGTCGGAGTCTTCCGCGGGGAGAGCCTGGACGACGTACGGTCCCTGGCCGCCGAGTCGGGCATCCGCGCCGTCCAGCTGCACGGTGCGGAGGACCGCGGCTACTACGACGCGCTGGCGGCGGACGGCCGCACGCTGATCCGCGCCGCCGCGTTCGGCGACGCGGTGCCGCGCTGCGGCGAGATGGGCGAGGACATGCTGCTGCTCGACGCGCCCGTGCCGGGCTCCGGCACGGCCTGGGACTGGTCCCGGATGCCGGTCGCCGACCCCGGGGACAAGTGGCTCCTCGCCGGAGGGCTGACCCCCGGCAACGTACGGGACGCCGTCGACACCGCCCGGCCCTGGGGCGTCGACGTGTCCAGCGGTGTCGAGCGGAGCCGGGGGGTCAAGGACCCCGCCCTGATCACCGCCTTCGTGGAGGCCGCCCGCGGCGCGCGGTGACCCGCCCGGTCCCCCGGGAGGGATGGCCGCCCGGACACCCTCGCCGGCACCGGGACGCCGCGACCTTTCGCGACGCCTGACCCCTTTGTCGTGTCCCTGCCCGAGAATCGCGCTACCCGTCGTTCTCCGAGCGGGGTGGCCTGGGGTAAGGTCCCGAGCGGTCCCGGCTACCGACTGAAGGTGTGCCGGTACGGGGAGTGTCGGAGGGGCGGCATGGCGGTGGAATCCCAGACGGGCGAGGGCGGGTCCGTGCACGCGGACGACAGACGGTTGGAGGCGTTGGACCCCCAGCCGCTGCTGACCCGGGACTACGAGATGCGCCCGTCCCTCGTGTACGAGCGGCTGCGGCAGCGGCACGGCGCGGTGGCGCCGGTCGACCTGCTGGGCGTCCCCGCCTGGCTGGTCCTCGGCTACAAGGAGTCCCTGGAGGTCCTCCAGGACGACCACGGCTGGCCCAAGGGACTGGAGAACTGGCGGGCCCGCTCCGAGGGCCGGGTACCCGCAGACTGGCCGCTCGGCCCCTCCCTGGAGGTCAACCACGTCCTCATCCAGGGCGGCGCCGGGTACCAGCCGCTGCGGGCCGCGTGGGACACCGCGCTCCGACCGTTCCAGGACCCGCGCCACGCCCAGGCCAAGCGGCTCAGGGCGGCCGTCACCGCCTGCGCCGACGACCTGATCACCCTGGTGGGCCAGGCCGGCGGCACGGGCCTGGCGGACCTGTCCGCCCAGTTCTCCCGGCCGCTGCCGCTGATGGCGGCCAGCCACCTCCTCGGTTTCCCCGGCTCCCAGGGCGACGACGCGCTCATGGACATGTGGCGGGTGCTGGACGCCGGCCCGGACGCCGAGCCCGCCCTGGAGCGCCTGCTGGCGGCCCTCGCCGACCTGGCGGCGCAGAAGCTCAGGACCCCCGGGGACGACTTCCCCTCCCACCTCCTCGCCGCGCACCCCGCCCTCACCCTCGACGAGCTGGCCCGCGAGCTGTTCATGCTGCTCGGCATGACCTCCGACCACGTCGGCATCCTCATCTCCAACACCGTCGTCGAGGTCCTCTCGGGCGAGGGCAGCATCCGCGCCAGCCTCTCCGCCGGCATGGTCCGGGAGACCATGAACCGGGTGGTCATGCGCAAGCCGCCGCTGGTGAACTTCGTCCCGCGCTTCGCCGCCAAGGACACCCGGCTCGGCGACTACACCATCCGCGCGGGCGACCCGGTCTGGGTCTCCTCCGCCGCCGCGCACGCCGACCCCGTCTTCGCCGGCCACGCGGCGACGAACACCACGGTCAGCACCCGCGCGCACCTCTCCTGGGGCGCCGGCCCCCGCCAGTGCCCCGCCCGCGAACTGGCCTCCACCGTCGCGGCGGTCGGCGTCGGCCGCCTGTTCGAGCGGTTCACCGATCTGGAGCTGGCGCTGCCCGTCGACCAACTCCCGTGGCGGTCCTCGCCGTTCATGCGCGGACTGCGCTCGCTGCCCGTCCGCTACACCCTGGCCCCGACGCCCGGCCCGTCGTCGGCCGACCCCGCGGAGACCGACCTCGGGGAGGCGGACCTCGGGGAGGCGGACCTCGCGGGAGGGACGGGGACCGAGCCGGGAGTGACGGGGACGCTGGCACGGGACCGTTCCGCCCTGCACCGTTCGTCGCTGTGGCGCTACCTGACGGGCCTGATCCGCACCGGACGCTGACCCCGCTCAGCCCTCGCCCGTGAGCAGCCGCCGCGGATTGGCGACACGGAAGGCGTACGCCGCCGCTCTCCCCAGGCCGAAGCCGGGGTGGAGCGGCGGCTCCGCGTAGGGCCGGTCGGAGCCCTGGACCACCGCGTCCACCCCGAGGGCCCGCACGACCGCGTCCACGGCGGCGGGGCCGTACGACGACGTCTCCACGAACACCCGTGGGTCCGCCCCCGCGAGGGCCGCGTCACCGCGGGCGGCGAAGCGCTCCCCGTGCAACGGCGCCAGCCCGGCCAGCAGGGCGAAGCAGACCCGCAGCCGGGGATGGCGGGGCCGGCCGAAGGCACGGAAGGCGAACCACGCGGCGTGCATCTGCTGCACGTACGGCACCATCGCCGGCCACCAGCCCGGCCCCCCGGCCCCGGCTCTCCCCGCAGGGCCCGGGTGCACGAACAGCGGGAGGCCGCGGTCCTCCAGGAGGTCGAGCAGCGGGGCGCAGCGCGCGTGACCGGCCGCGTCGGCGAGGGCGTCGGCCGGCAGCTGCAGGCCGACGAAGCCGCCCCGGTCGAGGACCTCGGCGGCCGCGGCCGCGTCGACGTCCCGCACACAGGCCGCGGCCCACGCCCCGAACGGCTCGGGCAGGGACACCGCGCCCTCGTGGTAGGCGTCGAGCAGGGGGCGCGCCTGCTCCCCGGGCAGCCACTCGACGCCGAGCGGCGACGACAGCGACACGAGGGCCCGCCCGAGGCCGTCGTCGGCGGCGAGTTCCGCCCGCCGGGCGAGGTCGTGGGCGGCGGGCGCCACCTCGTACGGAGGCTCCCCGTCCAGGAACAGGGTCCAGCCGTCCATGAACGGCGGCTCCCGGCGGGACCGCAGGGCCGCCACCAGCGCGGGGGTCCACAGGTGCTGGTGCACGTCGACGTTGCTCATGATGACTCCAGGAAAGCACGGCCGCCGGGCGCGCGGCGGCGACGCGAAGGAGAACACCAGGCCCTGTACCCGCATGTTCCGGACGTTCCCGGCCCGGCATCGTGTGAACGTAACGTGCCCTTCATGAAAGTCCATTGACTGTCATTCAGTCACGGACAACTGTGCAGGTGCATATGCAGTCGGGTGAGGGGCACTCTTGATCAGATTCGACGCGGTGAGCAAGAAGTATCCGAACGGCACGACAGCCGTGGACGGGGTGACGGTGGAACTCGCCGAGGGGGCCATCACGATCCTCGTCGGACCCTCCGGCTGCGGCAAGACCACCACCCTCAGGATGATCAACCGCATGGTGGAACCCACCGCCGGCACGGTCAGCCTGCGCGGCCGGGACATCCGCGAGATCGACGCGCCCGAGCTGCGCCGGGGCATCGGCTACGTGATCCAGCACGCGGGACTCTTCCCGCACCGCACGGTCCTCGACAACATCGCGACCGTGCCCCTGCTCCTCGGCTGGGGCAGGAAGAAGGCGCGGGCCCGCGCGGCCGAGCTGCTCGAACGTGTGGGGCTGCCCGCCGAGATGGCGAAGCGCTACCCGAACCAGCTCTCCGGCGGGCAGCAGCAGCGTGTCGGGGTGGCGAGGGCTCTGGGCGCCGACCCGCCGGTGCTGCTGATGGACGAGCCGTTCAGCGCGGTCGACCCCGTCGTGCGGGCCGAACTCCAGACCGAGTTCGCGCGGCTCCAGAAGGAGCTGCACAAGACGATCGTGTTCGTCACGCATGACATCGACGAGGCGATCAGGCTCGGCGACCGCATAGCCGTGTTCCGCGACGGCGGCAGGCTCGCCCAGTTCGACACCCCGGAGCGGCTGCTCGCCGACCCCGCGGACGACTTCGTCGCCGGTTTCGTCGGCCAGGACCGGGGCATCCGCCGGCTGTCCTTCGTGCGGGCCGCCGGACTGCCGCTGCGTGACGGCCCGGTGCTCCCGGTCACCTCGCCCGTGGCCGCGGCCCGCGCCCTCGACGAGCCGTGGGTGCTCGTCGTCGACGACGCGCGCAGGCCCCTCGGCTGGACCCCGGTCGCGGACCTGCCGGTAAGCGGCACGCTCGCGGACGCCGCCCTGGTGCCGCTCGGTCACACCTTCAGCCTGGCCGGGGACTCGGCGCGGGCCGCCCTCGACTCGGCGCTGCTGTCACCCGCCCGGCTCGCGGTGGGCGTGGACGCCGACGGCGCGGTCGTCGGCGTGGCCGACGCCCACGAGCTGACCGCCGGGGCTGCCCCCACGGACCGGGCGGACGTGGCCGGGAGCCGCACGAGCGGCGCCGGGAGCCGTACGGAAGCGGCCGGGAGCCCGGTGGCCGCCGACAGCGCGGGCGGTGACCGATGAGCGACGGGGAACCGCTGGTCCGGTGGCAGTGGATCGCCGACCACGCCGCCGAACTGGCCGACTACACCGCCCTCCACCTCAGACTCGGTCTGCTGCCCGTGCTGTTCGGGATGCTCGTCTCGGTGCCGCTGGGCATCCTCTGCCACCGCAGGCGCCGGCTCTACCCGCCGGTGCTGACGGTGGCCAACATCCTGTACTCGATCCCGTCGCTGGCCCTGTTCATGGTCTTCGTCCGCTACACGGGGCTGACCGAACAGACCGTGATGATCCCGCTGACGCTGTACACCCTGTCGGTGCTCGTGCCCAACGTCGTCGACGGCCTCGCCTCGGTCCCCGAACCGGTCCGGCTCGCCGCGACCGCCATGGGGTTCGGCGCCGTCCGCCGCGTCCTCCAGGTCGAACTGCCCATCGCCGTGCCCGTCGTCATCGCCGGCGTGCGCGTCGCCGCGGTCTCCTCCCTCAGCCTCGTCGCCGTCGGCCAGCTCATCGGACAGGGCGGCCTCGGCTACTACATCACCCGCGGCCTCCAGCTCGACTTCCCGACGCCGATCGTCACCGCCATCGTGCTGATCATGCTGCTCGCCCTCGTCACCGACGCGCTGCTGGTCGTCGCGCAGCGACTGCTCACCCCCTGGTCCCGGAGCAGGGGGACGACGGCGTGAACGACTTCCTCAACCAGATCCGGCTCGTGGCGGACTGGCTGACCTCGCCCGCGCAGTGGCACGGCGACGAGGGCATCCCCGCGCGACTCCTGGAACACCTCACCTACAGCGGTCTGTCGCTGCTGTGCGCCGCTCTGATCGGACTGTCGGCCGGGCTGCTCGTCGGGCACACCGGGCGCGGGGCGTTCGCCGTGGCGAGCGTCGCGAACCTCGCCCGTGCGATCCCCACCTTCGGTCTCGTCGTCCTCGTCGTGACGCTCGCCGGGCTCAGCACCGTTCCGGTGCTCCTCGCCCTGGTCGCGCTCGCGGTGCCGCCGATCCTCATCAACACCTTCGAGGGCGTCCGGGGCGTGGACCCCGCCACCCGGGACGCCGCACGCGGCGTCGGCATGACCGAGTGGGAGGTCCTGGCGAGGGTGGAGGTGCCGATGGCGCTGCCGCTGATCCTGCTGGGCCTGCGGGTGGCCGCGATCCAGGTCGTGGCCACCGCGACCGTCGCCGCCTATCCGGGCCTCGGCGGCCTCGGCCGCTTCATCGTCGACGGGCTCGCCCGCAACGACTACGAGCTGGTCATCGGGGGCTCCGCGGTCGTGGTCGCCCTCGCGCTCGTCGTGCAGGCCGCGTTCACCGCGCTCGGGCGGGCAGTCGTCTCACCGGGGCTCAGGGTCTCGGCGCCGAAATCCTGAACCCCGCCGGTCTCCCGGACCCCGGCGTCGTCCCTAACGCTGCCGGTCGCCCGGACCCGGCGTCGTCCTGAACTCCTCCGTTCCTCCGCGCCCTTCGGGCCATGAGAAAGGAAACAACCATGCGAGGCATGTACCGAGGCGTCGCCTTCGGCCTGATCACCGCCCTGTCCCTGACGGCCTGCGGCGGCGGGGGCGGCAGCGACGACAATCCGCTGACGGGCGACAGCGGGGGCGGCGGCTCCGCCCTGGTCGTCGGCTCGGCGAACTTCCCCGAGAACCAGCTGCTCGCCGAGATCTACGCGCAGGCCCTGGAGGACAAGGACCTCAAGGTGACCCGCAAGTTCGACATCGGGGCCCGCGAGGTCTACTACGACCAGGTGGTCAAGGGCGGCATCGACGTCTTCCCGGAGTACAACGGCGCCCTGCTGTCGGTGGCCGTCGACAAGAACAGCACCGCGACCGGCACCGAGGAGATCAACGCCGAACTCAAGGCCAAACTCCCGAAGTCGGTGGAGATACTCGACTCCGCCGCGGCCGAGGACAAGGACTCGGTCACGGTGACCGCGAGGACGGCGGAGAAGTACGACCTGAAGACGCTCGCCGACCTCAAGCCCGTCGCGGGCGGGATGACCCTCGGGGCCGGTTCGGAGTTCAAGACCCGCACCCAGGGCGGGGTCGGCCTGAAGAAGGTCTACGGCGTGGAGTTCGGCACGTTCCAGCCGCTCGACGCGGGCGCCCAGACCACCCTCGTGAAGCTGCTCAAGGACGACAAGGTGCAGGCCGCGAACCTGTACACCACCGACCCCGCCATCGTCGAGGACGACCTGGTCGTCCTGGAGGACCCCAAGAACCTCTTCTCCTCACAGAACGTGACGCCGCTCGTCCACAAGAAGGCCGTCGACGCCAGGGCCAGGAAGGCGCTCAACGCGGTCTCCGCGCAGCTGACCACCGAGGACCTGCTGGAGATGATGAGGAAACTCGTCAGGGACAAGGAGGACGCGAGCGCCGTCGCCGAGGAGTGGCTGCAGAAGGCCGGCCTCACCGGCTGACCGCCCGGTACCCCCGCTCGGGGTGCGGGGTCCCACCGGGCCGGCGTGCGGGCCCGTCGGTCGGGTGGGGCGGTCGGGACCGACGGGCGGGTGGGGCGTGCGGGACCGTCACTCCGGGCTGCGCAGCGCGGCCCACGTGTCGCGGTTGACGACACCGTTCGCCTCCAGCCCCACCGTGTTCTGGAACGCCTCGACGGCGGCCTCCGTCCCGCTGTCGAACTCGCCGTCCACGCTGACGCCGTACCCGCGCCTGCTCAGGATGCACTCCGCCTGCAGCACCCGCTTGCCGCTGTCGCCGACACGGGTGCGGCCGTTGCCCGCGTAGTAGCCGCAGTCCGTGAGCCAGGCCGGGTCACCGGAGTCGGCGGGCGGGTCGCTCGGGGTCGGTTCGGGGTCGTCCGGGGCGTCGGAGCCGTCATCGACCGGGGTGTCCGTCCCGGTGCCTGCGCCTCGGTCGTCGTCGGCGGACGCGGAGGCGTCGGGCCGTGCCGACGTCCCGTCGACGGCCGCACTGCCCTTGCCGTCGTCCTTGCCCTTTCCGGACACCTTCGAGAGCGACGAGCCCCCGCCGTCCGGGTCGGGCGCGCGCTGGGACTTACCGGACGCCGACGGGGAGACCGCGTCGTCGGGCGCGCTCTTCCCGGTCGACCAGATGCCCGTCTCCGGTGTGGCGGACGGGGACGCGTCCGGGCGGGTGAGGACGAAGACGCCCGCGGCCACCGCGCAGAGCGCGACGCCCGCGCCGCCGACCGCCAGCACCCGCTTCCGGCGCGTCCGGGTGGGCACCGCCGGGTCTAACGCCGCCCGGCCGCCCGCGGAAGCGCCCGGAGCCTCCTGCGAGGAACCGGCGGAGTCGGCCGCGGCGGGCCGCACATCACCGGCGGCGGGCGCCGGTGCCCGCTCCGCCGCCTCGTCGGCGGCCGGGAAGACGGGGGCCTGCACGAGGGGCAGCCGGCACAGCTCCTCGTACGCCTGCTGCCGCACGAGCACCATGCCGCCCAACGGCTCGGGCCAGTCGGAGGTGCCGGAGGGGCCGGCGCGGGGCCCCGCCTTCCGCACCAGGTCCTGCGGCGTGGGCCGGCGGCCCGGCTCCTTGGCGAGGCAGGACCACAGCAGCGTGGCGAGTGCCTCGTCGGACTCGGCGAGCTCCCGGATCACCTTCGCGTTGGGCTCCTCGAAGGCGACCCGGTGCATCACGTCGACCCCGGTGCCGTCGCCGAACGGGGCGCTGCCCGTCGCCGCGTAGACCAGGGCGCAGGCCAGGGAGAACACGTCCGAGGGCGTGCCGCACTCACCGGTGCGCAGGTACTCCGGAGACATGTACGCCGGAGTGCCCACCCGGTCGCCCGTCCCGGTGATCGCGCTCGCGTCGGCGGCCTTCGCGATACCGAAGTCGATGACGTGGGCGCGCCGGGCGGAGATCAGGACGTTGGAGGGCTTCAGGTCCCGGTGCACGATGCCCGCGTCCGACAGGTCGGTGAGCGCCTGCCCCAGCTCCGCCACGAGTCGCCAGACAGCGGCGGTCGGCAGCGGGCCCTCCTCGTGCACGGCGTCCGCCAGATCGACGCCGGGCAGGTACTCGGTGGCCATCCACAGCAGTTCGTCCTCGAACCCGGTGCCGCACAGTCTCGGCAGGTGCGCGGTGCGGACCCGGCCGTGGACGGCCGCCTCGCGCTCGAAGCGGCGCCGGAACCGGACGTCCTCCGCGTACTCGGGCCTGATCACCTTGACGGCGACGAACCCGGACCCGCCGTCCGAGGGGCGCCCCAGATAGACGCGCCCCATACCCCCGCTGCCGAGCAGTCCCAGCGACACGTACGGGCCGATACGGCCCGGGTCGCCGGGGCGCAGGGGAAGGGCGCCCGTCCTCCGCAGCGCCGGAGCCTCGTCTGCCGTCGAGCGCGGTGGCACCGGCCGCTGGTCTGACACAACACTCCCGAAGTCGCTTTCCGCGTACGTCAGTTCGCTTTTGGATGTTGAGGCTAGCTCAGCCGGGCGTCATGTACGCGGTTTCCATCACTTCCGTATCACTGTCGTGCCCGAACCGACAGGCCCGATCCGAAGTACGGTGCCCGTCAGGTCGGTGAACGGCTCGACGCGCACCCGGCCGCGCCCGCCGGGAGCCGTCCCCGTCACCCGGTACGTCAGCGAGCCGGTCCTCGGCCGGATCGGGAACGCGGCGGCGCCGGCGCGTCGACGCGGACCCCGAGGACGTGCCGGGCCGCCGCGTGGGCCGACGCGAACGCCCAGACGGGGAGAGCGTCATGTCGGACATACGAAACCAGCCACCCCCCCGATGCCGGGTGGCACTGTGGGACAGGGTTCGGGTGCATCCATCGCCGAGGATATGAACCCTTCATCATCATCAGTCCGAAAAATACTGGCACTCAGTGACACGACTCTCATGGCACGTGGGCTACATTGCCGCGACCATGGTGTTCCTCATCGCAGGCCGAAGGGATCAGGGATGCTCCGCAAGGTACTGGTCGCCAACCGTGGCGAGATCGCGATCCGCGCGTTCCGCGCCGGGTACGAAGTGGGCGCGCGGACGGTCGCCGTCTTCCCCCACGAGGACCGCAACTCGCTGCACCGACTCAAGGCCGACGAGGCCTACGAGATCGGTGAGCCGGGCCATCCCGTACGGGCGTACCTCTCCGTCGACGAGATCATGCGCGCCGCCCGCCAGGCCGGCGCCGACGCCGTCTACCCCGGGTACGGCTTCCTGTCCGAGAACCCGGAACTGGCGCGGGCCTGCGAGGACGCGGGCATCACGTTCGTCGGACCGAGCGCCCACATCCTGGAGCTGACGGGCAACAAGGCCCGCGCCGTCGCCGCCGCCCGCGCGGCCGGCGTACCGGTGCTCGGGTCCTCGGCGCCCTCCACCGATGTCGACGAACTGGTGCGCGCCGCCGACGAGATCGGCTTCCCGGTGTTCGTGAAGGCGGTCGCCGGCGGCGGCGGGCGCGGCATGCGCCGCGTCGAGGAACCCGCGGCGCTGCGCGAAGCCATCGAGGCGGCGTCCCGCGAGGCCGCGTCCGCGTTCGGCGACCCCACCGTCTTCCTGGAGAAGGCCGTCGTCGAGCCCCGCCACATCGAGGTGCAGATCCTCGCCGACGGCCAGGGCGACGTCATCCACCTGTTCGAGCGCGACTGTTCGGTGCAGCGCCGCCACCAGAAGGTCATCGAGCTGGCGCCCGCCCCTAACCTCGACCCGGAGCTGCGGGAGCGGATCTGCGCCGACGCCGTACGGTTCGCCCGGGAGATCGGCTACCGCAACGCGGGCACCGTCGAGTTCCTCCTCGACCGCGACGGCAACCACGTCTTCATCGAGATGAACCCCCGGATCCAGGTCGAGCACACGGTGACCGAGGAGGTCACCGACGTCGACCTCGTCCAGTCGCAGCTGCGGATCGCCGCCGGGGCCACCCTCGCCGACCTCGGCCTCTCCCAGGCGACGGTGACCCTGCGCGGTGCCGCCCTGCAGTGCCGTATCACCACCGAGGACCCGGCGAACGGCTTCCGCCCGGACACCGGCCGCATCAGCGCCTACCGCTCGCCCGGCGGCTCCGGCATCCGCCTCGACGGCGGAACGACCCACGCCGGTACCGAGATCAGCGCGCACTTCGACTCCATGCTGGTCAAACTCACCTGCCGGGGCCGGGACTTCACCACTGCGGTCAACCGGGCCCGGCGCGCCGTCGCCGAGTTCCGCATCCGCGGCGTCGCCACGAACATCCCCTTCCTCCAGGCCGTCCTCGACGACCCGGACTTCCAGGCGGGCCGGGTCACCACGTCGTTCATCGAGCAGCGCCCGCACCTGCTCACCTCCCGCCACTCGGCCGACCGCGGCACGAAGCTCCTCACGTACCTGGCCGACGTGACCGTCAACAAGCCGCACGGCGAGCGGCCCGCGCTCATCGACCCGGCGGACAAGATCCCCGCCGTACCCGCCACGCAGCCGCCCGCCGGCTCGAAGCAGAAGCTCGTCGAGCTGGGACCGGAGGGCTTCGCGAGCTGGCTGCGCCGGTCGCCGACGATCGGCGTCACCGACACCACGTTCCGCGACGCCCACCAGTCGCTGCTCGCGACCCGCGTCCGCACCAAGGACATGCTCGCCGTCGCGCCCACCGTGGCGCGGACCCTGCCGCAGCTGCTGTCCCTGGAGTGCTGGGGCGGCGCCACCTATGACGTCGCCCTCAGGTTCCTCGCCGAGGACCCCTGGGAGCGGCTGGCCGCCTTCCGCGAGGCCGTGCCGAACATCTGTCTCCAGATGCTGCTGCGCGGCCGGAACACCGTCGGCTACACCCCGTACCCGACGGAAGTGACCGACGCCTTCGTGGAGGAGGCCGCGAACACCGGAATCGACATCTTCCGCATCTTCGACGCGCTCAACGACGTCAGCCAGATGCGGCCCGCCATCGACGCGGTACGGGCCACCGGCACCGCCGTCGCCGAGGTCGCCCTCTGCTACACCTCCGACCTGTCCGACCCGGCGGAGGAGCTCTACACCCTCGACTACTACCTGCGGCTCGCCGAGCAGATCGTCGAGGCCGGCGCCCACGTCCTCGCCGTCAAGGACATGGCGGGCCTGCTGCGCGCCCCGGCCGCCACCAAGCTGGTGTCCGCGCTGCGCCGCGAGTTCGACCTGCCGGTCCACATCCACACCCACGACACCGCGGGCGGGCAGCTCGCCACCTACCTCGCCGCGATCCAGGCCGGCGCCGACGCCGTCGACGGGGCCGTGGCCTCCATGGCGGGGACGACCTCGCAGCCCTCCCTGTCGGCGATCGTCGCCGCCACCGACCACTCCGACCGGCCCACCGGCCTCGACCTGCGGGCCGTCGGCGACCTGGAGCCCTACTGGGAGAGCGTCCGCAAGATCTACGCCCCGTTCGAGGCGGGCCTCGCCTCCCCGACCGGACGCGTCTACGACCACGAGATCCCCGGCGGCCAGCTCTCCAACCTGCGCACCCAGGCGGTGGCCCTCGGCCTCGGCGACCGCTTCGAGGACATCGAGGCGATGTACACCGCCGCCGACCGCATCCTCGGCCACCTCGTGAAGGTCACCCCCTCGTCGAAGGTCGTCGGCGACCTCGCCCTGCACCTGGTGGGTGCCGGGGTGGCACCGGCCGACTTCGAGGCGACCCCCGACCGGTTCGACATCCCCGACTCCGTCATCGGCTTCCTCCGCGGTGAACTCGGCACCCCGCCCGGCGGCTGGCCCGAGCCGTTCCGCACCAAGGCCCTCCAGGGCCGCGGCGAGGCCAAGCCCGTACGGGAGCTGACCGCCGAGGACCGCGACGGCCTGGAGAAGGACCGGCGCGCCACTCTCAACCGGCTGCTGTTCCCCGCCCCGACCCGCGAGTTCGAGGCGCACCGGCAGACGTACGGCGACACCAGCGTCCTCGACAGCAAGGACTTCTTCTACGGGCTCGGCCCCGGCAAGGAGTACGCCGTCGACCTGGAACCCGGTGTGCGGCTTCTGATCGGTCTGGAGGCCGTGGGCGAGGCCGACGAGCGCGGTATGCGCACCGTGATGGCCACCCTCAACGGCCAGCTGCGGCCCATCCAGGTCCGCGACGTCGCCGCCTCCTCCGACATCCCCGCCACCGAGAAGGCCGACCGCTCCGACCCCGGCCATGTCGCCGCCCCGTTCGCCGGAGTGGTGACCCTCGCGGTCGCCGAGGGCGACGAGGTGGAGTCGGGCGCCACGATCGCCACCATCGAGGCCATGAAGATGGAGGCCGCGATCACCGCCTCGAAGGCCGGACGGGTGGCGCGGCTCGCCATCAACCGGATCCAGCAGGTGGAGGGCGGAGACCTCCTCGTCGAGATCCGCTGAGCCGGACGCGGCGCGCACGCCGCCTCCGCACAGGCACAGGCCGTCGCCCTCGCGGCGCGGCCCCCGCCGGCGGTCCGGACGGACGTGGTCCGGGCCGGGCCCCGTCAGCCCCGCCCGGTACAACCCGTAGGTGATCCGCCGCCGCGCGGCCGCCTCGAGTTCGTCCCGCAGGGGGCCGTCGTGCAGCACCGCCCCGGGGCCGAGCAGCCCCTCGACGACGGCCAGCGCCCCGGCGGTGTCCCCGTGGTCCAGCCGTTCCCGCACGCCGGACAGGTCGTCCGGGCGGCGGTGTGCCTGGTCGATCGCCTTGAGGCAGGGCAGGGGAGTGCCGGTCAGCGCGACGAGCAGTTCCTCCCGCCGGATCTCGTCCGGACCGTGGTCCAGGGGCGCCAGTACCCCGTCGACCAGCCCGATCCGGTGCCGCTCCCCCCGGCACTCCACGATTCGCGGCTCCTCGGCGGGGTCCGCGGCCCGGGGCTGCCCGGCGGCCGCATGGCCGGGCACCAGCGCCCCGGCGACCAGCGGATGCAGCCGGTCCGGATGGATCGCCCCGCAATGCAGCAACTCCAGATCGGGCGGAACCCAGGTCGCCGCATCGGGCAGCACAGGCAGGCGAGGGGCGGTCCCGTCACCGTCAGAGGCCACCTCGATCCGCGGGACCGGCGATCCGGCGCCGTCCGGGCCGTCGTCGAGGTGCAGCAGCAGCCGGCGCCGCGCCCCGAGGCGTACGAGGACGGGCCCGCCGGACCGGCCCTCGGCCGCCAGCAGCATCCGCGCCTCGTCCGCCCACCGGCCCACGGCACAGCCGTACCCGGGCGGCACGACCTCCGATGCCCGCCAGCCCGATACGACGGGGCCGTCCGTGGACGGCTGGTCGGCGCCGGACCGCGCCCGCAGCTCGGGGGCGCTGCGGGCGTCCCACAGATGCCGGTGCAGATCGAGCCGGTAGCGGCTGCTGGGCCGGGGGTGCGGGTGGCGGCGCGCGTCGGGCGCCGAGCGGGATCCGGCGGATCCGTCCCACAGCGCGAGACCGATCCGCTGTCCGGCGTCCGCCCAGGCGGGCGGGGTCCGCACCACGAGGTGCACCGGGTACGGGCCCGCGCGCCCCTCGGCGCCGTACCGGGCCAGCGTGATCGTCAGCCCCGGCCGCAGCAGCCCGTCGGGGGCGATCCTCGGCAGGTGCCAGCGCAGCAGGTCCGGAGCGAGACGCCGCAGGTCGGCCCGTAGTCGGGCGGCGACGTCCTGGCCGTGGCACCGGGCGACGGTACGCGGGTGGAGGTCGAGGTCGATGTTGGCGGCGGCGCAGGCGCCCGCCCAGTCGCCGGCCTCACGGCGGGCGGTGGCGGTCTCGATCATCGACGGCGGCACGGCGAACCTGCGCACGCGCGACCAGAGGGCGAGTCGGGAATCCCCGTTCACGACATGAGTGAGCATCAGCACTCACCTTGCGCGGACGGGACCCCCATTCTGTCCACGGAATGAGTCGTCATCGCGGCGATCATAGCCCTCACCGCCCCCACGCCGATACGGGTTTTCGAACCCCGCGGTCGCGTCGCGGTGGCGCAGTGCGACGCATCCGGTGGGGCGTGCTGCGGTGCCGTGGAGGGCGCTCGGCAGGGCGCGCGCCGGGGCCACGGAAGGCGTTCGGCGGGGGCACCGGGAGCAGTGGAAGACGCTCGGCGGCCGGCAGTGTGCGGGGCGGACGTTCGAGTGGTGAGGGGCATGGGGCGGGCGTACGGTCGAACAACGGACGCCTGCGTGGGCCCTTCCGTCCACCGAACAGTGCCGAGCGACATGTCATGAGCAGCGACCCCCAGCCGACTTCCCCAGCACAGACCACCACCCGGGAATCAGGTGGTGGCGGGAGCGCGATGGCGCTGCTGGTGATCGCCTCCTGCCAGTTGATGGTCGTCCTCGACATCACGATCGTGAACATCGCGCTGCCGGACATCCAGCGCTCCCTGGACTTCTCCACCACCAGCCTCGCCTGGGTGGTGAACGCCTACACACTCACCTTCGGCGGTCTGCTGCTGCTCGGCGGCAGGGCGGGTGACATCCTCGGCCGGCGCCGTGTCTTCGTCTTCGGCGTCCTGCTGTTCGTGCTGGCCTCCCTCCTCGGGGGCCTGTCCCAGAACGCCGGTCAACTCCTCGCCGCCCGCGCCCTCCAGGGCGTCGGCGGCGCCATCGCGTCCCCGACCTCCCTCGCCCTGATCAGCACGACCTTCCGCGAAGGCCCCGAACGCAACCGGGCGTTCGGCGTGTTCGCGGCGGTCTCGGCGGGCGGCGGCGCGATCGGGCTGCTCGCGGGCGGGATCCTCGTGGAGTGGCTCAACTGGCGGTGGGTGCTGTTCGTCAACGTGCCGATCGGCCTGCTGATCGTGCTCGCCACCCCCCGCTGGATCCGGGAGTCCGAGCGCCATCCCGGCCACTTCGACGTCGCCGGCGCGCTGACCTCCACCGCGGGCATGGTGCTCCTGGTGTACGGGTTCATCCGCGCCGCCCAGGAGGGCTGGAGCGATGCCCTGACGCTGGCGTCGTTCGTGGGCGCCGTGGTCCTGCTGCTGCTGTTCGTCCTGGTGGAGAAGCGCTCCAGACAGCCGATCACCCCGCTCCACATGTTCGCCGACCGCAACCGCGCGGGCACGTACGGCATCATGCTGTGCCTCGCCGCCGCCATCTTCGGCATGTTCTTCTTCCTGACGCTCTTCGTGCAGAACGTGCTGGGCTTCAGCCCGTTGGCCACCGGCTTCGCGTTCCTGCCGGTCAGCGCGGTGATCGCGCTCGGCGCCGGGCTGGCGTCGCGGTTCCTGCCCGTGTACGGGCCCAAACCGTTCATGGTGGGGGGCGCCATCCTCGCGGCGGCCGGCCTGGGCTGGCTGACCCTGACCGACGTGCACTCCACGTACGCCGGCAGCGTCCTCGGCCCGATGCTCGTGTTCAGCCTGGGCATGGGCATGGAGTTCGTGTCGCTGACCTTGATGGCCCTGTCCAACGTGGCCACCCGGGAGACCGGCGCGGCCTCCGGGCTGCTCAACACCACCCAGCAGGTCGGCGGTTCCCTGGGCCTGTCCATCCTCGTCACCATGTACGGCACGGCCAGCACGAACGAGGCGGAGAAGCAGATCCCCCGCTTCCTCTCCCAGGCGACCCCGCTCGAACGCCTCCAGTTCCGGCGCACCGGCCAACTCCCTCCGCCCTACAGCGACGAGGTCCTCGCCGCCGGTGTCTCGGCCGCGTTCGTCATGGCCGCGATCTTCACGGTGATCGCCGCGCTCATCGCCGTCCTCGCCATCCAGGTCCGCCCGTCCGACCTGGAACGGCTGAAGGGGGACGGGGTGGCACCGGGGGGCGGGGCGTAGCGGGAACGACGGGCGCCGTCTCCCGGCACGGGGAGCGCCGGGCGGCGCGGTCCGTGCCGAGCGTGATGCCCTACACCGCGCCACACGTACTTCTCCTGTGCAATGACCTTCTGGGCGCCCGGGCTTGAGCGGTACGGTGTCCGCTTCCCCTGAGCCTGTACGACCTGGAGGTCCGGATGGCCGATGAGCCTCTGAAGGCGCGCTTCGTCGCCGACCCTGGTACGAATCCGGGCTGAGCGTTTCTCGCCTGTGCACGAGCGGTCACGCTTCGAGTAGCTGCTCGTAGCCGCGACACGGGAGACCTGCTTCACTGTTCCAGCGGGGGGATCGCACGGATGAAGACCTGCTCGGCGCGATCATCGCGTTCGTCGTCGCGGCACCGAGGGCTGTCTCAAGGCCGCCCCGGACGGGTGGCACCGCCCGCCCCATGACCCCGCCCGACCCACGAACCCCGCCCCCGCACCCTTCCGTTCGAAACACAGGAGAGTCTCCGTTGCGTCCCCTGACCGACAATCCCGTCAGCAGCCCCGAGGACGACACGTTCCGGTTCGGACCGTACGTCGACGTGCTGCACAACGCCGTGGAACAGGCCACGCCACTGCCGCTGACCGTCGGCGTCTTCGGTTCCTGGGGTGCGGGCAAGTCGAGCTTCCTGCAGTTGTGGCAGCGGCGTTTCGAGGCGACACGGACCAGGACGATCTGGTTCAACCCCTGGAAGTACGACCGCAAGGTCGAGGTGTGGGCGGCGCTGCTGCACACCATCCTCTCCGAGATGGAGCAGGGGGACGACACGCTCAGGAAGAAGGCGAAGAGGCTCGCCAAGGCGGCCACCTGGCTCTCCGTGCGGGCCGGGCTGGGCGCGGCGGCCGCCCTCGGCACGGGCGGTGTGATCAAGAGCGAGCAGGTCGACCAGATGCTGCAGGACCTCGCACAGGAGGACTCCGAGCAGTACCGGCAGGTCAACCGCTTCGAGTTGGACTTCGCGGACGCCGTCCGGGACTTCGTCGGTGAGGACGGCCGGCTCGTCGTGTTCGTCGACGACCTGGACCGCTGCACTCCGGAGTCGGCGATGACCGTCCTTGAGTCGCTGAAGCTGTTCCTCGCCCAGTCGCAGTGCGTCTTCGTACTCGCGCTGGACCTCGACGTGCTGGCGGCGGTCGCCACCAACAAGTTCGACGAGGCGCTCAAGGGCGCCCCCTCGGACGTCGTGTCCGGCATGGCCTACCTGGACAAGATCGTCCAACTGCCGTTCTTCCTCCCCGACGTCGGCTTCGACACGCTCCAGGAGGCGTTCAAGCCCTACGTGTCCGAACTCGGGGACGATCCCTTCTTCTGGGACCTGCTGCGGCGCGGCCTCGGGGTCAATCCCCGCAGGCTCAAGCGGTACATCAACGTCTTCAACATGGCCCTTGCCGTCTTCCAGGCCCACGGGACGCAGGCCCTGAGCCGCGAGTTCCGGCTCCAGCTCGCGGTGCTCCTCATCATCCGTACACGGCACCGCGCCTTCTTCCACACGCTGACGTCGGACCCGGAGTCCTGGCGCAGGCTGACCGCGTTCTACGAGCGAGCACAGGGCAACCCGACCGTGCGCCTGGAGGACCGCCACCTCCTGGCGACCCGGCTTCATCCGTACGTGGACGACAGCGCTCTGGAGGGCCTCCTCACCCACGGCGGAGCCGAACGCGTCCAGCCGCCCGCCGCCGAAACCGTCCTCTCCATGATCAGCACCCTGCGCAACGCCGCCGGCCCCGACGAGATCTGACGGACCGTTCCGGGCCCGCTGCCGGGGGACGGCGGCCCACCGTCCCGTCCCCCGGCAGCGGCGCAGGCCCCGGCGTCAGCTCGTCGTGCAGGCCGACCCGTTGAGGGTGAACGCCGTAGGGCTGGGGTTCGCGCTGCCCTTGCCGGCCGTGAAGCCGAGGGTGGTGGAGCCCGACGCCGGGATGTTCGCGGTGTACGGGGCCGAGGTGACGGTGACGTCCGCGCCGCTCTGGGTCGCGGTGCCGCCCCACAGGTTGGTGACGCGCTGGCTGTCGGGGAACGTCCAGCGCAGGGTCCAGCCGTTGACCGCCGAGCCGCCGGTGTTGCGGATGACGATCTCGCCCTGGAAGCCGCCGGGCCACTCCCCGGTCACCCGGTAGCCGACGGAGCAGGACGCCGTGGTGCCGCCGGACGGCGTCGTGACGCTCACGGTGCCGGAGCGCGGCGACCGGTTCCCGGCCGCGTCACGGGCGTACACGGCGAACACGTACGACGTCGACGGCGCCAGGCCCGTGAGGGTGGCGGACGTGCCGGTGGTGGTCGTCGCCGGTGTCTCCGTGGTGCCGCTCACGCGGACCACGTCGTAGCCGGTGACACCGGTCGCGTCGGTCGCGGCGGTCCACGCCAGCCTGGCCGAGGACGCCGTCACCGACGAGGCGGTCGGGGTGCCGGGGGCGGTCGGCGGAGTGGTGTCGCCGCCGGAGGAGGCGTAGACCGCGGCCTCCTTCGAGGTGGCGGCGATGCCGTTCGTGCCCTCGAACAGGCGCCTGCCCCAGCTGGTCAGCTGGTTCGGGTCGAAGTTCGTGACCATGTCCAGGTACTCGACGCCGCCGCCGTTGCCGCTCCACGACCAGCCCAGGTAACCCAGGCCGAGCTGCTGGGTGGTGGCCAGGATGGTGTCCTCGTCGGGGTTGCCGTCCGAGTGGTCGTGCCCGAACTCACCCACCACGATGGGCAGTTTCGCCGCGACGAAGCGGCCCAGGTAGTCGGTGATCTCGGCGGCCGTGTCGAAGACGCCGTACATGTGGATCGAGAAGAGCGTGTTGGCGTCCGGGTCGGAGGCGAACACCGACGCCGCGTTGTCACGCATCGTGAACGCCCAGTCCTGGCCCCAGTTGGGCGCGTCCACCATGATCGTGTGCCGGAAGCCCGCGGCGCGCAGCTTCTGGATCGCGGCCTTCGTGTCGGCGGTCCAGCCCGCGTAGTTGTTGTTGCCGTAGGGCTCGTTGCCGATGTTGACGATGACGTAGTCCTCCTGACCGGTCAGCGCGCTCTGCACACTGATCCAGTAGTCGGCGGCCCGCGACAGCGTGACGGCCCCGCTCTGCTCGCCGTAGCCTGTGGTGTCGTGCACCTCAAGGACACAGATGAGCCGGTTCTGCTTGCACTGCGCGACCACGTTCGCCACGTCCGCGGTGTCGTTGCGCGTCCACCGGTCACCGCTGGAGAGCACCACGCGCACCGTGTTGGCGCCCTTGGCCTTGATGTGGGAGAGGGAACTGGTCTGGTTCGCGTACCAGGTGTGGGCGTGGTTCACGCCCCGCATCACGAAGTCGTTGCCGGAACGCTCCAGCAACCGGCCGTTCTGGATGCGGAACCCGGAGGGCGCGGCCTGCGCGGACGCGCCGGCCCCGGGCGCGGCCTGCGCGGACGGGCCGGTCAGCCACAGCGGCAGCAGCAGCCCGAGGAGGGCCGCGGCCACAGTGGCCATACGGCGGACGGTCGGCGTACGGGATCTCATCGCGGCTCCAGGTGGGGTGGGGGGGGAGATCGAGGTGGAGGTGCGGGTGGGGGGACTGGTGTGAGCGGTGGGCGGGTGGAGACGTCCGAGCGCGGCGGGTGCCGGAGGGACGGCCGTCACCCGGCGGCGGACGGCGCCGCCGTCCGGGTGACGGTCGCGACGGGCCCCGGTCCGCATCGTTCGGCGGGGCCCCACCGTCATCGGCCGGCGACGCCCCTCGCCGTGCAGGTGACGGTCGCCGACGGTGTCCCGGACGCGGTCGACGTGTCGGCGACGAAACCGAACGTGGCGTGGGCGCCGGGGGCGAGCGTGCCGTTCCAGTTGGCGTTGGTGACGGTGGCCGTCCCGTCGGCCGCCGTGCTCAACGTGCCGTTCCAGACCTGGGTCAGCCGGGTTCCTCCGGCCGGTACGACCGTCGCGGTCCAGCCCGACACCGGGGAGGCGGACGTGTTGGTCACCGTCACCTCGCCCTGGTAGCCGCCCTGCCAGACGCTGACGGCGCGGAAGGCCGCGCTGCACGGTCCGTCGCCCGGATCGCCGGGGTCGCCCGGGTCACCGGAGCCCGGCTCCAGCAGTGCGCTGAGCGCCGGGTACCAGCGGGCGGCGATCTTGTTGTCGCCGGACGAGTTGGGGTGCACGCCGTCATAGGTGTCGGCGGCCGTGTCGAAGCCCGTCCACTGGTCGACGACGGTCACCGGCGAGCGGCTGGTACTCGTCGCCTGCGCCCAGGCCGGGATCCGCGCGTTGAAGTCGACGACGCGCTGCGCGCAGCCCGAGCAGGTGCTCGGGTTCATGGGGATGATCTGCGCGACGAGGATCCTCATGTCGGGGTTGGAGGCCCGCATCTGCCCGACGAGCTTGGTGTAGGCGGCGAGGATGCGGTCGGGGGAGATGCTGCTCCACACATCGTTGGTGCCGAAGTGCATGACAACGATGTCCGGAAGGGTCGCGGCGAGCCGTCCCGGCAGCAGGTTCTGGTCGGCCACGTTGGTGACGAGTTCGCCGCCGTGGCCCTCGTTGTCGCCGTCGTGCGCCTGCCCGCACCCCTGGGGGCCGAGGGTGCCGACGAAGTCGATGTCCGTGTAGCCGGCGTTCTGCAGACGGTTCCACAGCACGGCCCTCCAGCAGCCGGGCGAGCCGGTGATGGAGTCGCCGAGCGGCATGATGCGCACCGGGTCGGCGGCCGTCCCCTTCGCCGTGGCGGCCGAGGCCGGCGCCGCGAAGGTGAGGGTGGAGGGGATGAGTAGAGCGGCCAGCATGCCGAGAAGCGGAAGGATCCGGATGGGGGAGTGGCGGGTGCTGCGCATGGTGTTCGTGTTCCCTTCCCTGGTGAGAGGGGAGCGCTCCCATGGGAACATGCCATTCTTGTCATTTACGCGTCAAGATGCGTGCGTCGAGCGGTCCGATTCCCCGGTGATCAGGGGGAGTTGACCCCCTCGGGAAACGATCACCATCCCGGTGCCGTGACGCACGTTCCTTCGGCCCGGGATGGACCGTGCGGTTCCGTATGGACCGTGCAGTTCGGGACGGAATCCTCGGTTCGGGGCGCACCCCTCGGTTCGGGATGGTCGGCCGAAGGGGCGACGGCCGAAGGGCAAGGTCGGCTGAAGAAGGCGACGGCCGAAGGGGTGACCGCCGAAAGGGCGGCAGCCGCGCCGCCGCTGACCGGTGTGCGTTTCGCACCGCCGTCGACCTGTGGTCCCGGGGCGTGGCCGGCCGTACCGTCGCGCAGGGCGCCGTCGCGCTGCCGTGCACGCTCCCCTGGACCCGGTGGCCAGGGGTGCGCGTGGCTGGACGCCCACGCTGATCGTCGAGGCGTCCTCCGGCGGCGGTACGGTGGAGCGGTCGATGCCGGTGGTGAAGGGCCGGGGGCTGGTGGCCCGGCCGGCGCCGGAGGGGCCTCCCGCCGAGCACCTCCACCGCGGCGGTCACGGCTCCGTCGGCCTCGGGGGCCAAGGGTGCCGACCCTGGCGATCGCGCGGCACAACGCGTACGAGCCCGGGAAGTGACGACCCGGACGACCCGCCGGGGCGCGCCCTGTGACACGGGCGGGCGGCTCCCCGGCGGTCTCTCACTTCTTCGGCGCCCCCGCGCGCAGGGCGTCCATCACGAGATCCATGAGGCGGGTGGCCCGGGCCTGCCAGTCGTCGCTCGCGTCGATCTGCCAGAGCCCGGCGATGACGAGGAAGAAGTCGTCCGCGCTCACGCCGGGTCGGATGGTGCCCGCCTCCTCGGCCGCGCGCAGCAGCGCGTCGGCGGCCGCCAGCACCGGGGCGGGGCCTGGTCTGCCGGGGCTCCCCGGAGCGCCCGCCGCCTGCCGGATCGCGTCCGCGAGGCCGACCTTGGTGAGCGCGAACCTGGCCAGACGGTCCATCCACTCGCGCAGCGCCCGGTCCGGCGCGTGGACCGCGAGCAGTTCGGCCGCGCTGTCGGCGACCTGCTGCATCTCGTGCCGGTAGAGCTCCAGGACGAGGGCCTCGCGGTTCGGGAAGTGACGGTAGAACGTGCCCTGCCCGACACCCGCCTTCTTGGCGATGGCGCTCAGCGGCGCGTCCGCGGACCGGGTCAGCTCCTCCAGGGCGACGGCCAGGATGCGCTCGCGGTTCCGACGCGCGTCCGAGCGCAGCGGCGCGTCCTTCTCCTCCGCCACGCGTCCTCCTCGCCGGCTGGTGACCGGATTCCGTGCTTGCCGATCCGGACAGTTGTCCGTTACGTTGGCCGGGTAGACGGACAACTGTCCGATTGGGTCATCCTAGCGCCGCCCCGGGCCGCGCCCCCACCCACCCGTCATGTCCTCGCACACTCCTGCCTGCCGGAGCCTTCCTCCCACTCGCTCCGGATACGCGAAAGAAGGCTGTTCATGTCCTCAGCCCCTTCCTCGACGTACAGTGCCGTCACCCTGACCGTCAACGGCGAGAAGCACACGCTGACCGTCGACCACCGCACCACCCTGCTCGACGCCCTGCGCGAGCGCCTCGACCTGACCGGGACCAAGAAGGGCTGCGACCAGGGGCAGTGCGGTGCCTGCACCGTCCTCGTCGACGGGCGCCGCAACCTCTCCTGCCTCCAGCTGGCCGTGGCGGCCGAGGGACGGGAGATCACCACCATCGAGGGCGTCGCCGAAGGCGACGGGCTGCACCCGGTGCAGGAGGCGTTCCTCGAACTGGACGGCTACCAGTGCGGTTACTGCACCCCCGGCCAGATCTGCTCCGCCATCGCGGTGATCGAGGAGCACGCGGCGGGCTGGCCCAGTGCCGCCACCGACGACCTACGGCCCGAGGCCGGCCCCCCACCCCTCACACCGGAGGAGATCCGCGAGCGCATGAGCGGCAACCTCTGCCGCTGCGGCGCGTACGTGTCCATCGTGCAGGCCGTGGCCCGCGCCGCCGCCGACCGCTCGGCCGCCAAGGAGGCCGTCGCGTGAGGGAGTTCGACTACCGGTGCGCCCACGACGTCCCCGGCGCCCTCGCCCTGCTCGACGGTGATCCGGAGGCACGCTTCCTCGGCGGCGGCACCAACCTCGTCGACCTGATGAAGACCGGCGTGGAACGGCCCGCCCGGCTCGTCGACGTCCGCGAACTCCCCCTGGACCGGATCGAGCCGACGGCCGACGGCGGGCTGCGGATCGGTGCGACCGTCACCAACAGCGACCTCGCCGCCCACCCCGAGGTCCGCCGCCGCTACCCGGCGCTGACGCAGGCGGTCCTCGCCGGTGCCTCCGGACAACTGCGCAACATGGCCACCGTCGGCGGCAACCTGCTCCAGCGCACCCGCTGCGGCTACTTCGCCGACATCACCAAGCCCTGCAACAAGCGCGTCCCCGGCAGCGGTTGCCCCGCCGTCGAGGGCGAGCACCACAACCACGCCGTGCTGGGCGCCAGCGAGCACTGCGTGGCGACCCACCCTTCCGACATGGGCGTGGCCCTGGCGGCCTTCGACGCCGTCGTGTCCTACGCGACCCCGGACGGGCCGGGCGAACTTCCGTTCGGCGACTTCTACCTGCCGGTCGGCGACACCCCGCACCGGGAGACGGCGCTGCCGCCCGGCGCGCTGATCACCGGGGTCACCCTGCCGGCCGTGCCCGTCGCCGCCCGCTCCCGCTACCGCAAGGTCCGCGAGCGCGCCTCGTACGCCTTCGCCATCGGCTCCGTCGCCGCCGCCCTCGACGTCCGTGACGGTGTCGTGCACGACGTGCGCCTGGCCTTCGGCGCCGTCGCCTCCCGGCCCTGGCGGGCCCGTACCGCCGAACGCGCCCTGACCGGCGCGCCCGCCGACGCCGGGACCTTCGCCGCCGCCGCGGACGCCGAACTGGCCGCCGCCCGGCCCCTGCCCCACAACGCCTACAAAGTGACCCTCATGCGCAACCTCGTCGTGGCCGAACTGACCCGACTCACCGAGGAGGCTTCCCGATGACCACCGCCCCCACCGCACGCCAGGGCGCCGTGGGCACCGCCCACACCCGGGTCGAGGGCCGGGACAAGGTCACCGGGGCCGCCCGCTACGCCGCCGAGATCCCCTTCCCGGGGCTCGCCCACGGCTGGCTCGTGCTCTCCACCGTGGCCCGCGGCCGGATCCGTGCCCTCGACACCGCGCCCGTGCTGGCGATGCCGGGCGTCCGCACCGTCCTGCACCACGGCAACGCCCCGCAGGTCGCGACCGACTACCCCGGCCTCATGGGCGGCAAGCCCGACCCGACCGCCGCGGTCTTCCAGCACGACCGGGTGCCCCATCCGGGCTGGCCGGTGGCGCTGGTCGTCGCCGAGACCCCCGAGCAGGCCAGGGAGGCAGCCGAGGCGCTCGTCGTGCACTACGAACAGGAGCCGCACGACGTCGTGTTCACCGCCGACCACCCGCGCGCCCGGCCCACGGGCGGATTCGGTCCGGCGGTCACGGAGAAGGGCGACCTGGAGGCCGAACTCGCCGCGTCCGCCGCCGTCGTGGACGCCGAGTACACCACCCCCGAGGAGTACCACAACCCGATGGAGCCCCACGGGGCGACGGCCCGCTGGGAGGACGGCCGGCTGGAGGTCGTCGACTCCAACCAGGGCACCATGTGGGTCGCGGGGGAACTCGCGAACCTCTTCTCGCTCGACCCGTCGGCCGTGCGGGTGCGCTCGGAACACGTCGGCGGCGGCTTCGGCAGCAAGGGCGTCCGCGCCCACCAGGTGGCCGCCGTGATGGCCGCGACGGTCCTGCGGCGCCCGGTCCGCGTCGTCATGACCCGCCGTCAGATGTTCTCCCTCGCCGGCTACCGCAGCCCCACCGCCCAGCGGATCAGGCTCGGCGCCGACGCGGACGGACGACTGCGCGCCCTGGAGCACCGCTCCCTGAGCCTGACCTCGACCGTGCACGAGTTCAACGAGTCGGCCAGCGCCCCGTCGCGCGTGATGTACGACGCCGACGCCCACCACACCGTGAACAGCGTCGTACGCCTCGACGTGGGAACGCCGACCTGGATGCGCGCGCCGGGCGAGGCACCGGGCTCGTTCGCGCTGGAGTCCGCCCTCGACGAACTCGCCGAGAAGCTGGGCGTCGACCCGATCGACCTGCGGCTGCGCAACGAACCCGAGCGGGGCCCCGTCTCGGGCCTGCCCTTCGCCGGCCGCAACCTGTCCGCCTGCTTCCGCGAGGGCGCCCGCCGCTTCGGCTGGGCCGACCGCGACCCGCGCCCCGGCGTCCGCCGCGACGGACGCTGGCTGCTCGGCACCGGCACGGCGGCGGCCTCCTTCCCCGCGGGCGCCGGGCCCTCCACGGCGGCGGTGACGGCGGAGGCGGACGGCTCCTTCACCGTGCGGATCAACGCGGCGGACATCGGCACCGGCGCCCGTACCGCGCTCACCCTGGTCGCCGCCGACGCGCTGGACGTCGTGCCGGACCGTGTCCGGGTGCGGATCGGCGACAGCGACTTCGGCCCCGCCATGATCGCCGGCGGTTCCACGGGCACCCGCTCCTGGTCCTGGGCGATCCGCCTCGCCGCCGCCGAACTGCGGGAGCGGCTCGCCCCGGACGTCCGCGTGCCGCCGGAGGGCGTCACCGTCCGCTCCGACACCACCGCCGCCCTCGGCGCCCTCACCCAGCGGGAACGGCACTCCTACGGTGCCCAGTTCGCCGAGGTCGCCGTCGACCCCGCCACCGGCGAGGTCCGTGTACGCCGCATGCTCGGCGTCTTCGCCGCCGGCCGCATCGTCAACCCGCTCACCGCACGCGGCCAGCTGACCGGCGGCATGGTCTGGGGCATCTCCATGGCCCTCCACGAGGAAGGGGTACGGGACCGGGCCACGGGCGGCCACTACGGCGCCGATCTCGCCTCCTACCACGTGGCCGCGCACGCCGACGTGCCCGCCGTCGAGGCGCACTGGGTCGACGACCACGACCCGGACGATCCCGTCGGGATCAAGGGCATCGGGGAGGTCGGCATCGTCGGCGCCGCCGCGGCCGTCGCCAACGCGGTCTGGCACGCGACCGGCGTACGCCACCGCCACCTGCCCATCCGGCCCGACCGGGTCCTCCTCGCGGGAGCCCCGGATGCTTGACCTCGCCGCCGAGCTGCACCAATGGGCCGCCGAGGGAAAGGACTTCGCGGTCGCCACCGTGGTCTCCGTCGCCGGCAGCGCACCCCGGGGTCCCGGGGCCGCCCTCGCCGTCGACAGCGAGGGCACCGCCCTCGGCTCGGTCTCCGGCGGGTGCGTGGAGGGCGCGGTGTACGAGCTGTGCCGGCAGGCCCTCGCGGACGGGGAGGTGGTCCTCCAGCGGTTCGGGTACAGCGACGAGGACGCCTTCGCCGTGGGGCTGACCTGCGGCGGCGTGATCGACATCCTGGTCACGCCGGTCACCCGGACCACCGCGGCCGCCCCGGTGTTCCGGTCGGCGCTCTCGGCCGTCGCCGGGGAGGGGGCGGCCGCCTTCGTCCGGGTCGCCCGGGGCCCGGCCGAACTCCTTGGCGGGGCCCTGCTCGTACGGCCCGACGGCGGATCCGAGGGCGGGCTCGGCGGCCACCCCGAGCTGGACCGGACGGCCGCGGCCGAGGCACGGGCGATGCTGGACGCCGGGCGCACCGGCACCGTCGACCTGTCACCGGACGGATCGCACTGCCCCGGCGGGCTCACCCTCCTCGTGGAGTCCGCCGCCCCGCCGCCCCGGATGATCGTGTTCGGCGCGATCGACTTCGCCTCCGCGCTGGTCCGCGCCGGCACGTTCCTCGGTTACCACGTGACCGTGTGCGACGCCCGCCCCGTGTTCGCCACCAGGACCCGCTTCCCGGAGGCCGACGAGATCGTCGTGGACTGGCCGCACCGCTACCTCGGGCGCACGCGGACCGACGCGCGCACGGTCCTGTGCGTGCTGACCCATGACGCCAGGTTCGACGTGCCCCTGCTGAGGACCGCGCTGCGGATGCCGGTCGCGTACGTCGGCGCGATGGGCTCGCGCTGCACGCACGCCGACCGCGAGCGCCGGCTGCGCGAAGTGGGCCTGAGCGGGCGGGAGCTGGCCCGGCTCAGGTCCCCGATCGGGCTCGACCTGGGGGCCCGTACGCCCGAGGAGACGGCCCTGTCCATCGCGGCGGAGATCGTCGCCGTCCGGCGCGGCGGCACGGGGGTGCCGCTGACCGGGTCGGACACCCCCATCCACCGGACGGCGGGGGAGCGGGGAGCCCCGGCGGCGGCCTGAGCGGCGGGGCGGCCCGGCGCCCGCACCTGACGGTGCCCACGCGGCACCCGCCCGTACCCGAAGGGTGCCCACGCGGCACTGAGTATCCGGGGCGCCGCGCATGAGTACGCGGTCAGGTGCGGGGCCGCCCCCACCGCTGGTGCACTGTCGCCATGAACACGCACACCTCGGGCCCGCGCCCCCTCCGGCACGTCACCGCCAAGGCCACCGCGACCGGTTCGGCCCTCGCCGTGGTGCTGATCCCGCTGGTGGTCGGCGCGCTGGTGGCCCGGCAGCTCGGTGGTGACCCGATGGCCTCCGTCAACGCGCTCATCGCGGGCGGCGGTGAGCGGGCCAGGCTCTCCCCGGATCAGCTGCCCGTCCTGCGGACCCTGCGCACGGCGCCCCGCAGGACGGTCGGCCGCCTGACCCGCCGGCAGCTCCTGAATCGTGGCGCGCACGACGACCCGACGTGTCGTCACCTCATTTCGCACTGACGTGAGTTGACCGTTTTTCGATCTCCTGTGCGGGTTCTGGTTCGGGATTCAAGCAAGTCTTGGGGATTTCGTGTAGAAGACTGTGAGAACTCCGGTAGACCCGTTCGAAGAGAGTGCACGCGTGAGTGAACCGACAGGCCCTGTCTGCCCCCAGTGCGGTACGCCCCGGACGGTGGACGGCACCCCGGCCTGTTCCTGCGCCGAGCAGGCGTCCGAGGCCCACCGCGACTCCCGGACGGCACAGGCGGCGGCCGTCGAGGACTTCGACCCGGTACGGATACGGCCCTTCGTGAAGGTCGGCGACGAGACCCGGGGCGCTCCGGATGCGGCCGGAGCCCCTGACGCCGTCGCCGTCGCCGCCGCCGACTCGGCCGGATCCCCCGGGTTCCACGACCTCGCGTACGGGTCGGGCGACCCCACGGAGGAACTGCCGGTCCCTGCCGGGGAACTGGGGCCGCCCAGTGCCCCGGACGCGCGGTTCGCCACCGGCACCGGCCGTCCCGAGAGCGGGCGGCGACGCAAGAAGGCGCTCGCCGTGGGGGCCGGAGCCGCCGCGGTGGCCGCCCTGGTCGCGGCCGGCCTCGTGAGCGGTCTCTTCTCGTACGACGCGCCCGCGCGGGACGGCGCCCTGCCGGACGACGTCCGGGCCCGGCTGCCGGAATCGGCCTCCCAGGAGGACACGGCCCCGACACCGACCCCGTCGGGCACGGCCTCACCGAGCCGGTCGACGGGCACCCCGAGCGGCTCCCCGGACGCGACCCCCAGCGAGAGCCCGGTCACCCCGTCCGGCTCCCCCGACCCGACCCGGACCCCGTCCAACAGCGGCGCCACCAGTGCCTCCGGCCCCACGCCCAGCGGCAGCTCCGAGCCGAACCCCGTCCTCGGCCCCGGCGACCAGGGCCCCGAGGTCATCGAACTCCAGCTCCGTCTGCGCCAGGTCGGCCTCTACAGCGGGGAGGCCGACGGCGAGTACGACCGGGACGTCGAGAGCGCGGTCCGCGGCTACCAGTTCACCCGCATCGTCCTCGACGACGAGTCGGGCGTCTACGGCCTGCCGACCCGCACCGCGCTGGAGTCCGAGACCTCGGAACCCTGATCGGCGCCACCCGCTCTCCCGCCCCTCTTCCCGCACTCCCGCCGCCCCGCCGCCGTCGCCCGTCCGGTCGCCGTCGGCGATGACGCCCGAGGACCACGACCTCGCCGTACGGCAGGGCAGGCCATGGCGTGGGCATTTCACCGGGGCCCCGGGCCGCCCGTACGGTGCACGGGGAACGAGGCCGGCCGCACCGGCATCCGGAGGTGGTACGCGATGAGCGCGCACGAGTCGCCCGGCGACCTGGCCGTACGGCTCACCGGCCGTGAGGCCGCCGGCGAGCGCCGGCTCTCCGGCACCCTCACCGAGGTCACCCTCGACGACGGCCGGGCCGTGATCGTCAAGCGGGCCGACGGCCCGGACGCGGCACGTGCGGAGGCGGCCGGACTGCGCTGGCTCGCCGAGGCGGGCGCGGTCCCCGTGCCCGCGGTCCACGGCCAGGAGGGGGACCGCCTGGTTCTCGACCGGATCCGCCAGGGTCCACCCGGCGCTGCGGCGGCGGCCCGCTTCGGGGAGTCGCTGGCCGCCCTGCACGCCGCCGGAGCGCCCGCTTTCGGCGCCGCGCCCCCCGGCGGGCCGGAGCGCGCCTCCATCGGACACGCCCCCCTGCGGAACGTCCCCGGAGCCGACTGGCCCGGCTGGTACGCAGAGCACCGGGTGCTGCCGTATCTGCGGCTCGCGGTCGACGGCGGCACGCTCCGCCCGGCCGAGGCCGCCCTGCTCGAGGAGGTCTGCGCGCGGCTGCCCTACCTCGCGGGCCCCGCCGAGCCGCCCGCCCGGCTGCACGGCGACCTGTGGAACGGCAACGTCCTGTGGGGCGCCGACGGACGGACCTGGCTCATCGACCCCGCCGCGCACGGCGGCCACCGCGAGACCGACCTCGCGATGCTCGCGCTCTTCGGCTGCCCGCACCTCGACCGCGTGCTCGACGGCTACCAGCGGACGGCGCCCCTCGCGGCCGGCTGGCGGGACCGCGTCGGCCTCCACCAGCTCTTCCCCCTGCTGGTCCACACGGTGCTCTTCGGCCGCGGCTACGCGGAGCAGGCTCTGGACGCGGCACGGGCGGCGCTCGCGCACTGAACGCGGGCGCCGCCCGGGGCGACGTGAACGGCGAGGAGAGCGAAAGGACTCGGTTCAAGGAGGAATGGAGAAGGAAGCCCCTTCATGGCCTCGCCTGCGGTCACGCTAGCACTCAGCCCGGAATCAAGTCGCGCAGATTTTCGACGGTGATGATCCGGGACTCCGGGTGCAGCCCCTCGGGACGTTCGAGACCGATGAACGTGACCGGCTCGTCCGGTACGGACCTGCCGTCCCAGGGCTCCACGGCGTTCGACCCGTCGGCGGCCGTCATCAGGCCGACGAGGTACCGCACCGTGAGCTGCTCCCGCTCCATGACGGCCCGCACCACCCGCGACACCGACGCCTGGTTCTCCTCGACCCGGTTGTCCGACGTGAGGCCCCTCAGGTAAAGGTGCAGCCACTTCGCCCGCCACCTGCCGTCCGGCTCCCGCTTGAAGGCCAGCGGCAGCGCCACCCGCCCCGGCCCTCGCAGCTCCGACTTCATGCGCACGGTGCGCGGTTCGAACGGACGGCCCTTCTGGTTCGCCTCCCGCAGCATGAAACCGAAGAACGACTCCTCCGCCTCGTCGAACCCCTCACCCGCGTAGATGTTCACCTGCGGGACGACGAACGCGCCGCCCACCCGGTCCAGGTTCAGGTCGATGAACTCGGAGGCCCCCTGAGGTGCCTCCGTGATGTCACCGGAGTGCCTGCCCCCCACCGTCTTGAGCGAGGTGTAGGAGAGCCAGCTGTCGGTGCTGTAGTCGGCGTTCAGGATCAGCGCCGACAGGTCGTAGTCGGTCGACCGCAGGCACTCCCTCCAGTACACGAAGAAGCGCAGCAGCTCGCCGTCGACCGCCGACGCGGAGCCCCGCGGCAGCACCCCGAGCCCTGCGGTGGTCGCCCGGCCGCTGAGCGGCAGCGCCACGTCCAGGACGTCCGGGTCGACCAGCAGCCGGGCCGGCGCCGGCAGACGGCGCCGCAGCTCCGCGTCGAGGGCGGCGATCAGACGCGCACGGTCCCCCGCCGGCACGGCCGGCCGGGTGTCGGCGGCGACCCAGGCCCGGCCCCGGCGGTTGACGAACACCCGGCGCTCGCCGGACTCCCGCTCCCGGTTGAGCAGATGCTCGCGCACCGCCAGGACGACCCGGCCCGACACCTCGGGGGCGACCTCCACGGCCGCGGCCACCACCGCGTCCCGCTCCTGCGGGCCGTGGGCGGTCCGCACCAGGTGGTCCAGGGCCCGGAACAGCTTGCCGGGTGCGGACTTCAGCAGACCGGCGGCGCCACGGACGTCGCCCTCGCCGAGCAGCCGCTGCGCGCGGCTGTCGAAGGAGGGCGCCTCCTTCTCGCCCCGGGCCACGGCGAAGACCTCGGTGGCGTGCGGCCACCGCGGGTACTCGTGCGGGTGCAGGCGCTCACCGAGCCGCTTGAAGGGCTCGCGGTAGGCGTGCACGTCGCAGAGCTTCGCGGGATTCTCCGCGACCACGGCGTCCAGGCCCGCGAGCAGCGCCCGGCGCACCGGCCGCGGCACCGTACGGAACCGTGTCGGCTCCCGCAGCGTCACGTCACCGCCCGACAGGGCGCAGGCCAGCCGCAGCACATCGGTGACGGTGTCCAGGAGCAGGTCGGCACCGGCGGCGAGGCGGGCCTCGTTGACGACGGCGCGGTTCTCCCGGATCGGGATCGCCTCGGGCTGCGGACCGGTCGCGCACCGCTGCGCGAGGACTCTCAGGTCGGCGAGGTGCTCCTCGCCCAGCGGGGTGGTGCCGCCCGCGAGCGCCAGGTACAGGGCCGTGACCTCGTCGTCCAGGTCCCCGCCGAGGTGCAGCACCGTCAGCCGGTCGCCGGCCGAGGCGATCAGCTCGTCCTGCACCGCGAGCATCTCCTCGTAGGTGTGCTGGTAGCGGCCGTACGACGGCAGGCTGAGCAGGTTCAGCACCCCGTGCGCCAGCTGGGAGAGCACGCTGTCACGCGCCTTGCGGTCACGGAGCGCCTCGGCGACGCACCGCGTCCAGAACTCCTCGGTGTCCGGCACGTTCGCGGGGAAGTCGATGAAGTACGTGTTGTGCGCGACGTGGTCGCCCACCATCTCCCGCACCGTGCGCAGCGTCCGCGTTGCGGTGTGCACCACCGCGGCCCGCGACAGCCCCGACAGGTGCGCCAGCAGTTCGGCCGACAGCTTGAACCCCACCGACAGCAACGCGGCGTCGAACTGCCGCGCCGCGGCGCCGCCGTCCCCCGCGGACCCCTCGGGGGCGGGCAGACGGTGGGTGTGCCGGAGAACCACGGATGCGAGACGGCTGGCCATTCCGGGATGATCGCAGAGATGTGCGAACCACCGCACAGGAGTTTCCCGTGCCGCCGGGTCCGGTGCGCGGCGGACGCCACGTCGGCCGGGACCGGAACGGCAGACCGCGCCGCACGGTCCGGCACGGTCGCGACGAGCCGCGCCACTGGCCGGCGGCCGGCCCCCGTCGGCGTCAGGGCGCCGAGTGCCGCTCCCGTCTGCGGCGCGCGTGGTCGAGGAAGCCCTCCAGGGCCAGCTCGAAGGCGGTGTCCGCCCGGTGGTCGCCGACCGCGTCGAGCGCCTCGGCCAGGCGCGGTGCGGCCGCCTTGTCGGCGATCTCCCACATGGCCTCCGGCGCGGCCAGATCGAGGGCCGAACCGAGGACGACGTTCTCCAGGGCCACCAGCACCGGCATCACGTCGGGGAGGGGGAAGCCCGCGTCGAGGAGCAGGGTGACGGCACGCTCGTACTGCTCCAGGACGCGCGGGGCCCGCACCGGGGACGTCATGAGCAGCGGGATCGCGCGGGGGTGGGCGGCGAAGGCGGCGCGGTAGGAACGGGCCCAGGCCGCGAGGGCCTCGTCCCAGGGGCGCAGCTCCAGCGCGGAGACGTCGATGCCCTGGGTGACCCGCTCGCGCAGCAGTTCCACGATGCCGTCCCGGCCGTCCACATGGTGATACACGGACCCGGTCTGCACCCCGAGCCGCCGGGCGATCTGGGGGACGCTGAAGTCGCCCTGCGCATCGACGAGTTCGAGCGCGGTCGTGGTGATGCGCTCCCGGTTCAGCAGGGGTGTGCGCGGCCGTCCCATGGTGTCCGTCCTCTTCGGGGTCTTCCCAGCGGTCGTGGTGAAGGTTACATTGCCAAAACCGAAAGCCTTTAGGTTTACCGGTCCGGGCGACCCCGCCCACCCGGTGGCCTCGCCCCCGCCCACCCGGTGGCCCTGTCCCCGCAAGCAGCCAGAAGGGCTTTCCCCATGACCGTCACCCCCTCCGCGCCCAGCGCGGAGCCCACCGAGACCGAGCCGCCCGCCACGTACTCCCTGCGCCGGGGCTCGCTCGGCACCACCGACATCGCCTTCTTCGTCGTCTCCGCCGCCGCCCCGCTCACCGTGATGGCCGGCGTCGCCCCCCTCGCGATCCTGATGGGCGGCATCGGCGCCCCCGTCGGCTATCTGCTGGCCGGCCTCACCCTCGCCGTCTTCGCCATCGGCTTCACCACCATGAGCCGTCACGTCCGCAGCGCCGGCGCGTTCTACGCGTTCATCACCCGCGGCCTCGGCCGCCGGGCCGGCATCGGCGCCGCGCTCCTCGCGCTCATCGGCTACAACGGCATGGAGATCGGCGTCTACGGCCTCCTCGGCACCGCCACCCGCGACACCGCCCGCTCCCTGTTCGGCGCCGACATCCCCTGGCTGCCCGTCTCCCTGCTCGGCCTGCTGCTCATCGGCTACGGCGGCTACCGGTCCATCGACTTCGGCGCCAAGGTCCTCGGCGTCCTCCTCGTCGCCGAGACCGGCATCCTCGTCCTGCTCGCCGGAGCGGTCCTGGTCGACGGCGGCGCCGACGGCCTGTCCGTCGCCTCCTTCGCGCCCGGCAACGTCATGGTCCCCGGCATGATCGCCGTCCTGGCCTTCGCGTTCGCCGCGTTCACCGGCTTCGAGTCCACCGTGATCTACCGCCGGGAGGCCCGCGACCCGGCCCGCACCGTGCCGCGCGCCACCTACCTCGCCGTCGCCTTCCTCGGCCTGTTCTACGCGTTCATCGTGTGGACGGTGATCCAGGCGTTCGGCGACGCGAAAGTCATCGCCACGGCCGGCTCGAACCCCGCGGACCTGTTCTTCTCCGCCATCACCGTCTACGTCGGCTCCTGGGCGGCCGACCTGATGCACATCCTCATCGTCACCAGCGTCCTCGCCTCCCTGCTGGCCTTCCACAACGCCATCAACCGCTACGGGCTGGCCCTCGCCGAGGAGGGGATCCTCCCCAAGGCCCTCACCCGCGTCCACCCCCGCCACCGCTCCCCGTACGTCGCCGGCATCGCCCAGACCGTGCTCGGCGCGGCCGTCGTCCTCGCCTTCGCCGCGGCCGGCGCCGACCCTTACACCCAACTGCTGCTGTGGGTGAACACGCCCGGCATGCTCGCCCTCATGGTGTTGCAACTGCTCGCCGCGATCGCCGTGCCGCTCTACTTCCGGCGCGTCGCCCACGGCGAGGGCGCCCTGCGCACGGTCGTCGCACCCGTCGCCGCGGCGCTGCTCCTGACCGGCGCCATCGCCCTGGTCGTCACCCACCTCGACCAGTTCACCGGCGCCTCCACCACCGTCAACACCGTCCTCGCGGCGATCGTCCCGGCCGTCCTCGTCATCGGCCTCGCCCTCGGGTGGTGGCTGCGCCGGTCCCGGCCCGAGGTGTACGCGGGCTTCGCCGCCGAGCCCTCGTCCGACGCCGCCGAGTGACCACGCCCACCCTCCGTCCGACCCCGCAAGGAGACACCTCCCGATGCCCCTCGCCGACCTCGTAGTCACCGGCGCCCACATCCGCACCCTCGACCCGCGCCGGCCGCACGCCTCGGCGGTCGCCGTACGCGACGGGCTGATCGCCGCCGTCGGCGAGGACGCGGACGTACGGGACTGGCGCGGGCCGGACACCGAGGTGGTGGACCTGGGCGGCGGATGGCTGGTTCCGGGCCTGGTGGACGGCCACAGCCACCCCGTGTGGGGCCTGGACCTGGCCACCGGCCTCGACCTCACCGCCGTGCGCGACCTCGACGGACTGCGCTCCGCCCTCGCCGCCGCGCCGCGCACCGACGGCTGGGTCCTCGCCTGGGGCCTCGACCACAACGCCTTCGAGGGCCGTCCCGTCGACCGCGCGCTCGTCGAGGACGTCCTGGGCGGCGCGCCCGCCTTCCTCCGCCTCTACGACGGCCACTCCGCCCTCGTCACCGGGGCCGCGCTGCGGGCCGCCGGCATCACCGGGCCGCGGGCCTTCGCCCAGCGCTCCCACATCGCCGTCGACGCCGACGGACGACTGACCGGCCACCTCGTCGAGCACGCCGCGATGGACCTCGTCACGGCCGTCATGCCCCGCGCGACGTACGACGAGCGCCGGGCCCGGCTGATCGACCTGCTGAACGCCATGGCGGCCACCGGCCTCACCGGCGCCCACGTCATGGACCTCGGCGATCCCGCCCTGATGGACGCCGTGGCGCGGGAGACCGTCCTGCCGCTGCGGCTGCGCTTCGCCCCGTGGTGCATGCCCGGCGCTGACGCGGACGACCTCGCGGAACTGGTCGCCCTCCAGGGCAGGGGCGGCCGGCACTGGCAGGTCGGCGGCGTGAAGTTGTTCATGGACGGCACCGTCGAGGGCGGCACCGCCTGGCTCGACCACCCCGACTGCCACGGCCAGGGCACCGACGCGTTCTGGCCCGACCCGGACGCGTACAGCGACGCCGTCCGGGCCCTGCACCGCGCCGGGGTGCGCACCGCCACGCACGCGATCGGCGACGCCGCCGTGCGCCACGTCCTGTCCACGGTCGAGTCGCTGGGGCCCGGCGGGCGGCACACGCACCGGGTCGAGCACATCGAGTCGGTGCCCGACGACGTGGTGGCACGGTTCGCCCGGGTCGGGGTCGTCGCGTCCATGCAGCCGCCGCACACCGGGTACACCCGCGCCGACCTGACCGACGCGTGGTCGTCGCGGCTCGGTGAGGAACGCGCCGCACGGGCCTGGCGGCTGCGGGACCTCAGGGACGCGGGCGTGGTGGTCGCGCTCGGCTCGGACTGGCCGATCGCCCACCACGACGCCCGCGGGGTCCTGGCCACGGCCCGGGCACCGCGCGGCGCCGCGTCCTCCCGGGCCGGGCTGAGCGGACTCCAGGCGCTGGAGGGCTGCACCAGCCACGCGGCGCTCGCGGCCGGTGAGGAAGCGGTCGCCGGACGGATCGCCGCCGGGTACCGGGCGGACCTGACGGCCCTGGGCCTCGACCCCGTCGACGCCCCCGCCGACGAGGTCGCCGAGGCACCGGTCCTCCTCACGGTGACGGGCGGCCACGTGGTCCACCGGGGGAGCGGGCGGTAGCGTCACGGGGGAGCGGGCCGGCCAGGTGTGCCACCGGCCCGGCGCCCACCCCGCCGGGTCACCGGTCGCGCAGGTCCTGCACCCGCTTCAGCTTGCCCACCGAACGCTCCAGGGACTCCGGGTCGACGATCTCCACCGCCACGGTCACACCCACCCCGTCCTTGACGCCTCCCGCGATCGCGGCCGCCGCCCTCGCCCGTTCCCCGGGCGAGGCGTCCGGGCGGGCCTCCACCAGGACCGTCATGTGGTCCATGCGGCCCTCACGGGTCAGCCGGATCCGGAAGTGCGGGGCCACCCCCGGGGTGCGCAGCACGATCTCCTCGATCTGACTCGGGAAGACGTTCACCCCGCGCAGGATGATCATGTCGTCGCAGCGGCCCGTGACCTTCTCCATCCGGCGGAAGGCGGGGCGGGCGGTGCCGGGCAGCAGACGGGTCAGATCGCGGGTGCGGTAGCGGATCACCGGCATGGCCTCCTTGGTGAGGGAGGTGAAGACGATCTCGCCCCGCTCGCCGTCCGGGAGGACCTCGTCCGTGAGCGGGTCGACCACCTCCGGCAGGAAGTGGTCCTCCCACACGTGCAGCCCGTCCTTGGTCTCCACGCACTCCTGCGCCACCCCCGGGCCGATCACCTCGGACAGCCCGTATATGTCGACGGCGTGCAGTCCGGCCCGCTCCTCGATCTCCCGGCGCATCTCCTCCGTCCACGGCTCCGCCCCGAAGACACCCACCTCCAGCGAGCTGTCACGGGGGTCGACACCCTGCTTCTCGAACTCGTCGAGGAGGGTCAGCATGTAGGACGGGGTCACCATGATGATCTCGGGGCGGAAGTCCAGGATGAGCTGCACCTGGCGCGCGGTCATGCCCCCGGAGGCCGGGATCACCGTGCACCCGGCGCGCTCGGCCCCGTAGTGCGCGCCGAGGCCGCCGGTGAACAGCCCGTACCCGTACGAGATGTGGACCTTGTGGCCGGGACGGCCGCCGGCGGCCCGGATGGAGCGGGCCACCACGTCCGCCCACGTCGACAGGTCCCGTTCCGTGTAACCGACCACCGTCGGGCGTCCGGTGGTGCCGCTGGAGGCGTGGACGCGCCGTACCTCGGACATCGGCACGGCGAACATGCCGAACGGGTACGTGTCCCGCAGATCGGCCTTCGTCGTGAAGGGGAACCTGGCCAGGTCGCCGAGGGAACGGCAGTCGTCGGGACCGACGCCCGCCGCGTCGAACTTCCTCCGGTACAGCTCCACGTGGTCGTACGCGTGCCGCAGGGTCGCCCGCAGCCGGTCGAGCTGGAGCGCGGCCAGTTCCTCCCGGGTCAGGCGCTCGCCGCCGTCCAGCAGGTCGTGGGGGAGCGGTTGGCCCGGGCTGCTCATCGCGACTCCTTCGTCCGCCCCGCGTATCCGGGGCCGACCGAACATTCGGTCACCGTGCTTGGCGGTCACGGTAACCGCCGGGGGCGTTCCGCTGTCAAGGATGTGCAGAGCCGCCGCGGGCGGGTGGAGAGGTCTTGCCCGGCCGCCCGAATCACGTCACACTGATACCGAACGAATGGTCGGTTGGGAAGCTGGTATCGATGACGACGACAGATTCCGCCGGGGCGCCGCCCGAGGACGCGCTCCAGGAGCACTTCGACGCGACGATCGCGCGGGACCAGCGGATCGAGCCGCGCGACTGGATGCCGGAGGGCTACCGCAGGACGCTCGTCCGGCAGATCGCGCAGCACGCGCACTCGGAGATCATCGGCATGCAGCCGGAGGGCGAGTGGATCACCCGCGCGCCGTCCCTGCGCCGCAAGGCGATCCTCTTCGCGAAGGTCCAGGACGAGGCGGGCCACGGCCTGTACCTGTACTCGGCGGCCGAGACCCTCGGCGCCGACCGCGCGGACCTGACGAACCGGCTGATCGAGGGCCGCCAGAAGTACTCGTCGATCTTCAACTACCCGACGAGGAGCTTCGCCGACGTCGGCGTCATCGGCTGGTTCGTGGACGGCGCCGCCATCTGCAACCAGGTCCCGCTGTGCCGCAGTTCGTACGGCCCCTACGCCCGCGCGATGGTGCGCATCTGCAAGGAGGAGTCGTTCCACCAGCGGCAGGGCTACGAACTGCTGCTGACGATGATGCGCGGCACCGACGAGCAGCGCGCGATGGTGCAGGACGCCGTGGACCGCTGGTGGTGGCCGTCGCTGATGATGTTCGGCCCGCCCGACGACGCCTCGCCCAACTCGGCGCAGTCCATGGCCTGGAAGATCAAGCGGCACTCCAACGACGAACTGCGCCAGCGCTTCGTCGACATGACGGTCCCGCAGGCCGAGAAGCTCGGCGTCACCCTCCCCGACCCGGACCTCAAGTGGAACGAGGAGCGCGGCCACCACGACTTCGGCACCCCCGACTGGACCGAGCTGAAGCGCGTCATCACCGGCGACGGACCCTGCAACGACCAGCGGATGGAACGCCGCAGGACGGCACACGAGGAAGGCGCCTGGGTGCGTGCGGCGGCCACCGCCCACGCGGCCCGGAGCGGCGAGCGAGCCCGGAAGGGGACGGCGGCATGACCGGCACGGACGACAGCGGCGCGGCACGCGTGCACAAGGGCGACTGGCCGCTGTACGAGGTGTTCGTCCGCGGCAAGCGCGGCCTGAACCACGTCCACGTGGGCTCCCTGCACGCCGCCGACGACCAGATGGCCCTCACCCACGCCCGAGACCTCTACACCCGCCGCAACGAGGGCGTCTCCCTGTGGGTGGTGCGCTCGGAGCACATCGCCGCCTCCACCCGCGACGAGAAGGACCCCTACTTCGAGCCCAGCGCCGACAAGGTGTACCGCCACCCGACGTTCTACGACATCCCCGACGACGTCCCGCACATCTGAGGAGCAGGGTATGAGTGACGACCACGTCTACCTGACCCTCGCCGAGGGGCACGAGGACGACACCCGCTGGGCGTACGGCACCGGTTTCGAGGACCCCCTCCACGGCGTCGACACCGCTGTGCCCGAGGGCGTCGACGTACGGGAACTGGCCCGCGTCTGCGTGGCGCTGGCCGACGACGCCCTGGTCTCGGCCCAGCGGCTCGCCGAGTGGACCACCCGCGCGCCCGAGCTGGAGGAGGAGGTCGCGCTCGCCAACATCGGCCTCGACCTGCTCGGCCAGGCCCGGCTGCTGTACTCCCGCGCCGGCCAGGTCGACGGCACCGGCCGCGACGAGGACGCCTACGCCTACGTCCGGGACGCCGACGACTTCCGCAACGTGCGCCTGGCGGAACTCCCCAACGGGGACTTCGCGTTCTCGATCGTCCGGCTCCTCGTCCTGTCCAGCTGGCGCCTCGCGCACTTCGCACGGCTGGTGGACCACCCCGACCCCGTCCTCGCGGCGATCGCGGCCAAGGGCGTCAAGGAGCTGACCTACCACCGCCAGTACGCGGCCGACTGGTCCGTACGGCTCGGCGACGGCACCGAGGAGTCGCACCGGCGGATGCGCAAGGCGCTGGAGCTGGTCGGCCCGTACGTCGGCGAGCTGTTCACCGCGTACGACGTACGGGACGAGGTCGTCGACGTGCTGCGGCAGGTCACGGAGGCCGCCGGGCTGCCCATGCCGGTGTACCGGCCGCTGCCGGGCGCCGGCCGCGCCGGCGACCACACCGAGCATCTCGCGCCACTGCTCGCCGAGTTGCAGAGCGTGGCCCGCGCCCTCCCGGAGGCGACATGGTGACCGCCCTCCTCGACGCGCGGCGGGCCCGGCAGATCGCCGGGCAGGTGCCCGACCCCGAGTTGCCTATGCTGACCCTCGCCGACCTCGGCGTCCTGCGGGACGTGGAGCTGACCGGCGACGGCACCGTCGTCGCGAGCCTCACCCCCACCTACTCGGGCTGCCCGGCCATGGCCGAGATGCGGGCCGACGTCGCGGCGCGGCTGCGCGCGGCCGGATACGAGCGGGTGGAGATCCGCACGGTGCTCAGCCCGCCCTGGACCACCGACTGGATCACGGAGCCGGGCCGCCGCAAGCTGGCCGAGCACGGCATCGCCCCGCCGGGACCCGCCCCCCGCGGCCCGGTCCCCCTCCAGCTGTCCGCCACCCGGCGCGCGGTCCCCTGTCCCCGCTGCGGCTCCCGGGACACGGGGGAGACCTCCCGCTTCGCCGCCACCTCCTGCAAGTCCCTGTGGCGCTGCCACACCTGCCGCGAGCCGTTCGAGCACGTCAAGGAGATCTGAATGAAGGGCTTCACGGAAGGACCGACGGGGGGCCTGCGCGGGGGACCGGTGGGGGAGGCACCGGGTGTCGCTGCGGCTGCGGTCGCCGCTGCGGTCGCGGACGTCGCCGCGTCACCGGCCGCCTCCGCCGTGCCCGGTCCGGCCGCCGGTGACGCCGCCGCGCCCGCCGCAGGTCCGCGCGCGCGGCGCCGACCCGTCTTCCACGCCCTGCGCGTCGCCGAGGTACGGCCGTTGTGCGAGGACGCCGTCGCGGTCGGCTTCGAGATCCCTGACGAGCTGGCCGGGGACTTCGCGTTCGCCCCCGGCCAGTCGCTGACGCTGCGGCGCGAGATCGACGGACGGGACGAACGACGCTCCTACTCGATCTGCTCACCGGCGGGCTCGGCACCGCGCATCGGCGTCCGGGTCGTACCGGGCGGCCTGTTCTCCTCCTGGCTGGTGAACGACGTACGCCCCGGCGACACCGTCGAGGTCATGCCGCCCACCGGCTTCTTCACCCCCGACCTCACCGCCCCCGGCCACCATGTGCTGATCGCGGCGGGCTCCGGCATCACCCCGATGATCTCCATCGCCGAGTCGGTCCTGGCCGCCGACCCCCGCTCCACGGTGACCCTCTTCTACGGCAACCGGCGCACCGGCACCGTGATGTTCGCCGACGAACTCGCCGACCTGAAGGACCTGTACCCGGCCCGCTTCCAGCTGGCCCACGTGCTGTCCCGCGAGCCGCGCGAGGCGGAGCTGCTCTCCGGAAGACTGGACGCCGCACGCCTCTCGGCACTGATCGGCTCCCTCGTCGTCGTCGCCACGGCGGACCACTGGTGGCTGTGCGGCCCCCACGGCATGGTCCGTGACGCCCAGCAGGTCCTCGCCGGCCTCGGCGTCCCCGCCGACCGCGTCCACCAGGAACTGTTCTACGCCGACGACGAACCCGTCCGCGAGGTCCGCCACGAGGAGGCCGCCGCCGAGGGCCCGGTCAGCGAGGTCACCATCACGCTCGACGGCCGCACCACCACCGCGCCGCTGCCCCGCGACCGGACGATCCTCGACGCGGCGCAGCGCACCCGCCCCGACCTCCCCTTCGCCTGCAAGGGCGGCGTCTGCGGCACCTGCCGCGCGCTCGTCCCCGACGGCAAGGCGGACCTGCGCCGCAACTACGCTCTGGAACCGGCGGAGGTGGCGGCGGGGTACGTGCTGACGTGCCAGACGTATCCGGTGTCGGAGACGCTGACGGTCGACTTCGACACGTGAGGGGTGGGGCCGGGCGCCCAACAGCTCGGGGCTGCGGGTGAGTCGGCGACCGTGGGTCCGTCGTGGTTCCTCGCGCAGTTCCCCGCTCCCCCGAAGGGAACGGATCCGCGGCCCCGCCCTTCATGAGCAGGAGGCCGCGGGTCCCGAGCTCCCCGGCCCACGCGGCGGTCAGTTCCCGGCCTCCCGGCCGACCGACTCCACCAGCGGCAGCAGCCGGTACGGCACCCGCTCCCGCAGCGCGACCTCCGTACGGGTGCGCACCACGCCGGGCATGCTGATCAGCGACTGGATCACGTCCTCCAGGTGCGCGTTGTCGCGGGCCACGACCCGGGTCAGCAGATCACCGCCGCCCGTGATGGAGAACGCCTCGACGATCTCCGGTACCGCCGCCAGCGCGTCGCCCACGTCGTCGAGATGCCCCTGGGTCACCTCGATGTGCACGAAGGCGAGCACCGGATGGCCGAGCGCGGCGGGGGACAGCGACGGCGCCGTCCCGGTGATCACACCGTCCCGCTCCAGCCGGTCGAGCCGCGCCTGCAGCGTCCCCCGGGCGACACCGAGCACCCGGGCGTACTCCCGCACACTCGTCCGCGGCTGTTCGAGGAGCAACCGCAGGATCCGGGTGTCCAGCTCGTCCACGGCCATGACCCGTCGACCTCCCTGCGCCATTCGACGATCATGGAAACGGTATCAACGGCCTCCGTGCCGCTCCCGGTGGCGCGGCCCCGCGCCGAGCCGGACGCGCCGGCCCGGCCGCCCCGCGAAGGCCGTTCGGCCGGGACCTGATCCGATGGCACACCGGATGAGCGCCGCGCCCCGCGTCGCCTGGGCCATTGGCTCACTTTCGCACCCGCGTGTTGAGCCAATGGGGCCGGAGGTGCTTATCTCTTGTCCCATCCACGAAGTTTCGGCGCCGCGCAGTGCCGGACGGCGACGAGGCCGGACCCGGAGCGCGGCGCCTTAGCTGTGCCCGTCGACCGCTGAGACCCAGCAGGCCGCGGACGCGGCACGCACCAGTGCGAGGGGGCGGTACACGGCCATGAAGAGGATGTTCACAGCGCCTGATCCGGGGCGTCTGCGGCTGCGGAACTCCGTCCGCGCCGTCATCGGCGTCGGCGCCGCGGTGGCCGTCTCCGAACTGAGCGGCTTCCCGCTCCCCGCGTCGATCACCGGAGGTCTCGCCGCGCTCCTCGCCCTCTTCACCGTCACCGACGGCACGGTCCGCGCCCAGCGGATCACCACCGCCCTGCTGCCCCTGGCCGGCTTCCCGGTCCTGGCGTTCGCCACCACGCTGCACGGCCTCACGGCCGCCCGCGACGCGGCGTTCGTCGCCACGGTCTTCTGCGGGGTCTACGCCCGCCGCTGGGGAGCACGCGGTCAGGCGCTCGGCATCTTCGCCTTCATGAGCTTCTTCGTCACCCAGTTCCTGCACGCCGTCCCCGCCCAGCTGCCCGGGCTCTACGCCGCCATGACCCTCGCCCTGCTGGTCGCCGGGGCCGTGCGCTTCGTCCTGTGGCCCATCGAACGCGCCGTCCCGCCGGTCGCGCCGCCCGCCGAGGCGCCCCGTACGGGCCTGGACCGCCCCACCACCCGGCAGGCGTTCCAGGCCGCGGCCGCCTGCGCGGTCGCGCTCGTCGTCGGCCAGGGGTTCTCCGAGGACCGCTGGTACTGGGCCGTCGGCACCGCCTGGTGGATCTTCGTCAACACGACGTCCCGGGGCGAGACCCTGGTCCGCGGCTTCCGCCGCGTCCTCGGCACCGTCATCGGCGTCGCCGTCGGTCTCGTCGTGGCCGTCCCGCTGGACGGGGCTCCCGCGGCATCGGCCGCCCTCGTCGCGCTCTGCGTGTTCGGGATCTTCTACACGGCGGCCGTGTCGTACTCCTGGATGATGCTGGCGGTCACCGTCATGGCCAGCCTCCTCTACGGCTTGCTGGGCGTCCTGGACGCCCAGTTGCTCGCGCTGCGGCTCGTCGAGACGGCGGTCGGCGCGGGCTGCGCCATGCTCGCTGTCGTCCTCGTCCTGCCGGTCACCACCCATGCGACCAACGACGCCTGGATCCAGCGGGCCCTGCACTGTGTGCACGCCGCCGCGACCGAGACCGCCGCCCGGCTGGAGGGCGACCCCGAGGCCGACCCGGCCCCGCACGCCGCCGAACTGGAGGCGCTGTTCGGACGCGCCCGCGTCGCCCTCGCCCCGCTGGTGCACCCGCTGAACCCGTTCCACGCCCGCAAGGCGCGCGCCCGTCAGGCCCTGCGCCTCCTCGACGACTGCGTGAACGAGGTCCACGCCCTGGTGTCGGCCACCGCCAAACCGCCGGCCTCCCACGAGGCGTCCCTCGTGGCCGCCTGCTGGCGGGTCAAGGCCGCGGTGGAGGCCCTGACCTTCCACGAGACGCGGGCGCCGGCCTGGCCGCAGCACCTCACCGGGCAGGAGGCCCCGCACCCGCCGGAGCCCGGCACCCCGCTGGTCCACCTGCACAACCTGGAGCGGACCCTGTCCGACCTGGCCCTGCCCCTCGGCAGGCCCCGGGGCTCCCGGCTGGCCGGCTCCTGACCCGCGGCGCTCCACCGCCCCGACGGATGAGGCCGACGGGCGCACCCCTGTTGGTCTAGACCTGCTGCTACCCTCACCGGCACCGAGCAGCACCGGGAGGGGACGGCAGTGGCAGCAGCACACGGGAGGCGGCAGCGCCGCGCGTACATCGGCTCGTTCACGGCGGAGGGAGGTCCCGGCGTCCTCGTCGCCGCCGTGGACGGGGACAGCGGCGCCCTGACCCTCCTCGGGAGCGCCGCCGACGTCCCCGACCCGTCCTACCTGGCTCTCTCCACGGACGGCGAGACGCTCTACGCGGTCAGTGAGAACGCCCGCGGCGCGGTCGCCGCCTACCGGGTGACGGACGACCGGCCTGCCCTGACCGGCCCGCCCGTCCCGGTCGGCGCCGGCCCCACCCACCTGTGCGTCCTCGACGGCCACGTCCTGACCGCCGACCACGCCGGCGGCAGCGTCACCGCCGTCCCCCTGCTCGCCGACGGCACCCTCGCCCCCGCCGCCTCCGGCACCCTCCGCCACCCCGGCCCGCGCGCGGATGGCGAGCGGCGCCCGCACGCGCACCAGGTGGTGCCCGCCTCGGCCGGTGACCGGTTCCTCGCCGTCGACCTCGGCACGGACACGGTGCGGGTCTGCGCCCTGGAGGACGGTGTGCCCGTCGTGCGCTCCGAGACCCGGCTGCGGCCGGGCTCCGGTCCGCGCCACCTCGCCCTCGCCGCGGACGCCCCGGACGCCCCGGACGCCGTGTACGTCCATGTGCTGAACGAACTCGCCCCGACCGTCACCGTGTGCCGCTGGAACGCCCCCGACGGCCCGCTGGAGCCCTTGCAGGAGGTCCCCGTGCTCCCGTCCGCCCCGGACGGCGACGCCTACCCCTCGGGCATCGTGGTGTCGCCCGACGGCCGCCACGTGTGGACGGCGACCCGCGGCACGGACGTCCTGTCCGTGCTCGCCGTCGAGGGGCCCTCCCTGCGCCTGGTCGCCACCGTCCCCTGCGGCGGCCGCTGGCCCCGCGCCCTCGCCCACGCGGCGGGCACCCTGTACGTCGCCAACCAGTGCTCCGGGGACATCACCTGGTTCACGGTCGACCCGGTCACCGGCGTCCCGGTGCTCGCCGGCTCCGTCGCGGTGCCCGCCGCCTCCTGCGTGGTCCTCGGCGCCTGACGGCGGCCCGCCGCACCGGGCACCGCCCGCGCACGCGTACGGCCGAGGGCCCGCTCCTGCGAGAGGAGCGGGCCCTCGGCCGTACGGGTCGAGACGGGCCGGGCGCGGCCGGCGTCAGCGGACCGGCATGCCCTGCTGCTGCGGCGGCGCGATGCCCAGGGCCGTCGTGTACTTGCCGAGCGCCAACTTGCCGATCGCCGGGTACGGGCCGAGCGCCTCGGCGGCCGAGCACCCCGCCTCCGCCGCGGCGTCCTCGATGAGGGCGGCGTCGATCTCCGGCCCTATCAGGTACGGCGCGAGCGCGAGCTGCTGGGAGCCGGAGGAGCGCAACTGCTCGGCCACGGAGCTGATCGAACCCTCCTGGTCGAGCGCGGCGGCCATCACCGGCACGGCGAGCCGCGCGGCCAGCAGCATGCCCGTGATGCCGGCCGCCTGCACGGCCTCGTCGCCGCCCACGGAAGCCAGGATGATGCCGTCCGCCGCGGTGGCGACGGTGAACAGCCGGGCGCGGTCGGCACGGGCCAGACCGGCCTCCGACAGGCGCACGTGCAGGGCTTCGGCGAGCAGTGGGTGCGGGCCGAGGACATCGGTCAGCTCGGCCGCGATGCGGCTCTCCATGACCGCCTGGCGGACCTGGCGCAGCGTCGCGTTGTCCGGACCGGCCAGCAGCGGCACGACCACGGCGACGGGGCCGTCCGGTTCCTTGACGTCGAGCCCGGCGGCGCGCGCCTGCTCGTAGCGGGCGGTGCGCTCCTCGGCGGCACCCGTGAGCACCGACTGCAGGGTGGGGAAGTCGTCGTCGCCGCCGTCGACGTAACCGATGCGGGCGTCGAGGCCGGGCAGCTCGGAGCGCGCGATGCTCACGACCTCCTCGGCGAGGCTGCGCGTGGCGGCGCTGGGCGTGCCCGGCACCGCGAGGAGCAGCGCGGGCGCGCCCTCGGGAGCCGCCAGGGGTTCCGGTCGGCGGTGCCGGCCGGGCTGGCGGGGTCGCGGCATTCGTACTGGCAGGCCGGACGCGGGCCCAGTGGGGGAGCTCATGGCGCCGCATGTTACTTGTTTCCGCGGTTCCCCTGTTCGGGGAGGGTGCAGGTGAGCGGTATCCGTCCGGATTTGTCTGATGAGTTACGGGTCGATCAGGCCGATCGATACCGCTTTTATCTGCTGAGCAGTGCTCTTGACGGGCCACAGTGGTGCTTGTCCGACAGGCTGCATTGGTCCGTGTTTCGGGTACTACTTTTCAGCCACGCTGTACAACAGCTGATCGTCGTACGGCAATCGGAGGTCACCGCTGGCCAGACCGGTCGCGACGCGTACGGCGCCCTCCAGCGGATCGCCCTCGGCGGGCACCCTCCGCGCCCGCGGCAGCCGCTGCGTCAACTCCTCGTCCAGCGGTGCGAGGAGAGGGGCGCCCAGCTTGAACAGGCCGCCGGTCAGCGCCACCAGGGGGTCGCCCGACGCCGGGCAGACGGCGGCCGCGGCGTCGGCCATGTGCCGGGCCGCGGCGCGCAGGATGTCCGCCGCCACCGGGTCCTCGCCCGCGCAGGCGGCCACCTCCGGAGCGAAGGAGGCCAGCACCGCCGGGCGGTCGGACCGGGGATAGAGCTGCCCGGGCAGCCTGTCCGGCGGGCCGAACGCACGCTCCAGGCGCCCCAGGAGCATCTCCGAGCCACCGTCGCGCCCGTCATGGGCCCGCAGCGCCGCCTCCAGTCCCGCCCGCCCGATCCACGCCCCGCCGCCGCAGTCCCCGAGCAGATGGCCCCAGCCGTCCGCCCGTCGCCAGGCCCGCAGATCGGTGCCGATCGCGATCAGCCCCGTGCCGGCGGCGATCACCGCACCCGGCCGCGGCCCCAGCGCGCCGGCGTACGCGGTGACGGCGTCGGCGACCAGCGCCGTCCGCCGCACCCCCAGTTCACGCGTGAACGCGGTCGGCAACTCGGCCCGCAACCGCTCCCCGAGGGTCGCGAACCCGGCCGCGCCGACGGCGACCGCCGCGGGACGCTCCCGCCCCGCCTGCGCGAGCAACTGCCGTGCCCTGGGCAGCACCAGCTCCAGCAGATGCCCGGCGTCGATGCCCGAGGCCCCGGTGCGCACCGGCTCCCCGGCGGCGAGCGGCTCCCCGACCACGCTGCCGCCGACGGCGAGCGCCACCCGCAGCCCCGACCCACCCGAGTCCACCGCGAGGACGACGGGGCCCTCCCCGGTGGCCGCCGGGCCGGACCCCTGCTGCGGCCGCTGCTGCGGCCGCTGCCCGGACGACGCCCCGGCGGCCGTCACGGCAGGCGCCAGTCCACGGGAGTACCGCCCTGACGGGTGAGCAGGTCGTTGGCGCGGCTGAAGGGACGGGAGCCGAAGAAGCCGCGGTCGGCCGACATGGGAGAGGGATGGGCGGACTCGATGGACGGCAGATCACCCAGCAGGGGGCGGAGGTTGCGCGCGTCGCGGCCCCACAGGATGGACACCAGGGGGCGCCCGCGCGCGGCCAGCGCCCGTATCGCCTGCTCGGTGACCTCCTCCCAGCCCTTACCCCGGTGCGCCGCCGGCTTGCGCGGTGCCGTGGTGAGGGCCCTGTTGAGCAGCAGGACGCCCTGCCGCGTCCAGGGCGTCAGGTCGCCGTTGGAGGGCGGCGGCAGTCCCAGGTCGTTGCCGAGCTCCCGGTAGATGTTGATGAGGCTGCCCGGCAGGGGCCGCACCTCCGGGGCCACCGAGAACGACAGGCCCACCGCGTGCCCCGGTGTGGGGTACGGGTCCTGGCCGACGATGAGGACGCGGACGTCGTCGAAGGGCTGCTGGAAGGCGCGCAGGACGTTCGGTCCGGCCGGGAGGTAGGTGCGTCCCGCGGAGATCTCCGCGCGCAGGAAGTCCCCCATCCGGGCGATCTGTCCGGCCACGGGCTCCAGCGCCTTCGCCCAGCCCGGTTCGACGATTTCATGCAACGGTCGTGGTGCCACGGCGTCACCCTACTGCTGCGGCCGCGCCGGTGATCAACCACCGGTCGCGGCACGACCGGTGCTGACCGTTTCGATGCCGAACCTCGGGCGTTCCGGGCCGACTTGGCGCGCGGTACGCGGGTGTGGACGACGACGCGAGAACCCTGGACGACGACGGGGGGCGACGAAGACGACAAGAGCGACGACAAGGCCGGCGACATGGACGACGATGTCCTCGACGACCACGTCATGCGCGACCACGTTCATGGCCGACCCGCTTCCCCGTCCGTCCTCGCCGTCAGCCGATCACCGCCGCCCGTACGCACAGCACGTCCGGCAGATGGGACGCCAACTGTCGCCAGCTGTCCCCGTCGTCCGCCGACGCGTACAGCTCGCCGTTGCGGTTGCCGAAGTACACGCCTGCCGGGTCCGCGTCGTCCGTGCACATCGCGTCGCGCAGCACCGTGCCGTAGTGGTCGTCCGTCGGCAGGCCGCTGGACAGCGGCTCCCAGCTCCCGCCCGCGTCCGCGGTGCGGAACACCCGGCAGCGGTGGTCGGCGGGGACCCGGTCCGCGTCCGCGTTGATGGGGAAGACGTACGCGGTGTCCCCGCGGTGCGGGTGGGCCACGGCGGCGAACCCGAACGTGGACGGCAGCCCTTCGCCGATGTCCTTCCAGTGCGCGCCGCCGTCGTCGCTGCGGTAGACCCCCCAGTGGTTCTGCAGATACAGCCGGTCGGGGGTCGCCGCGTCCCGTGTGACCTTGTGCACGCACTGGCCGAACTCCGGGTCGGGGTCCGGCAGGAACACCGCGGAGACGCCGGAGTTGGACGGCGACCAGCTCGCGCCGCCGTCCTCGGTGCGGAACACCCCGGCGGCGGAGACGGCGACGGTCATCGCCCTCGGGTCGCGCCGGTCGGTGAGGATGGTGTGCAGCCCCTCGCCGCCCCCGCCCGGCTGCCATCTGCCGCGGGTCGGGTGCTCCCACAGGGGCCGCACCAGCTCGAAGGTCTCACCGCGGTCCTCGGAGCGGTACAGCGCGGCCGGTTCCGTGCCCGCGTACACCACGTCCGGTTCGGCGGCCGACGGGTGCAGCTGCCACACCCGTTCCAGTGAGGCGCCCGTGTCCTTGGGGAACTTCACGGCCGGGCGGGCCGGTTCCGTCCAGGTGCGCCCGAGGTCGTCGGAGTGGAACACGGAGGGGCCCCAGTGCGCGCTGTCGCCCCCGACGAGCAGACGGGGCGTGTCCCCGCGGGTGTCGATGGCGACCGCGTAGACGGCCTGGGCGTTGAAGTACGGGCGGTCGTCGAACTCCCAGGCGCCGCCGCGTCGCCGCCCGACGAACAGGCCCTTGCGCGTGCCTACGGTGAGCAGTACCTCGGCCATCCCGGCCACCTCCCTGGACATCGTCGTCTCAGTCACGGGCCAGTCTGCACCCAGCCACTGACAGTCACCCCTCGACGCGGCGTCGCCGCAGGTCGGACGGCATGTGGCGGGTGAGAGAGAGGCCGCATCGAGCCAGGCGGTGGCCGGGGTGACCCATGTCGCATGAGCAGCGCGGGGAGCGCCGCCGTATGGGAGTGCGGTCCGGCTGTCCTGTGCGCGTGAGGGAGGGTGCCCCCGATGGTGGCGTTCCGTGGTCCGAAGGTGTGGCTGTGGCGCTGGCGGCGGAACCCGCTCAAACGGCGCGTCGACCGGCTGGAGTCCTGGGTGGTGCTCGTCGCCTGGCTCCTCACCGTGGGCGGCGGCCTGGTCGCGGGCGTGCTCTGCGCGGACTCCGTCGAGTCCGGTCTGGCCCGGCAGCGCGAGGAGTGGCGGCCCGTCCAGGCGCGGCTCGTCGAGGACGCGCCGGCGCCGGGCGCCGGGGGCGGCGCGGTCGCCGACAAGGTGTGGGCGAAGGTCCGCTGGGCCGCGCCGGACGGCTCGGCGCGCGAGGGTCAGGCCCGGGTCGACCCGGCTGCCGTCATGGGCACTGCGGTCACCGTCTGGACGGACACCCGCGGCCGGCTGGTGACCGAACCCGCCGGCGAGGCCCAGGCCCGGCTGCGGGCCGGTCTGGTCGGCGGGCTGGCGGGCATCTTCGTGGCGGCTGTGCCCTTCGCGGGCGGCAGGCTCGTCCGCGGCCGTCTGGAGCGGCGGAGGATGGACCAGTGGGACGAGGCGTGGGAGCGCACCGCCCCCCTGTGGGAACGCAAGATCTGGTGAGGACACCGTTGAACCGCCGGTGGCCCGGTGACGAGCACCGGGCGGCCGGACGAGGCCCGTGGGGGAGGCTCCGTCCGGCCGTGGGGAGTGGACTCACCGGTGGGTGACGAGCGGCCTCACCTGTAGGTGATGTCCGAGCTGGAGTACAGGCAGTTGGTGCTGTCGGGGCCCGTACCGACGGCCGTGTTGTTGTTGTACTTCTGGCAGGGGACGACCTTGCGGCTGCTGTCGTTCAGGATCGTGATCCCGCGCAGGGTCGCCACGTCGCCGCGGTTGACGTTGATGCCGACGAGCCGGGCGGTGGATCCCGTTCCGGTGACCTCGATGTTGCTGAGGTTCACCTTGCGGGTGTACTGCGTGGAGCAGTCGCCGCAGGAGCGGTACAGCGTCTTGAACTCGCTGACCGCGAAGTTGGAGATGTTCAGGGTCCCCGGCCCGTTGTGCTGGAACACCTTGTCCGCGGCCTTCTTGGCGCCACCACCGGTCACCGTGTAGGTGGAGCCGCCGCGGAAGGTCGCGGCGTCCTCGCCGACGTCCTCCCACCACACGTTCTGCAGGGTGCAGTTGCCCTCGCAGTGGATGCCGTCGGCGCCGGGGGCGCCGATGATGACGTTCTTCAGCGTCGCGCCGGCCGCGAGCTTGAAGATCGGGTCCTGGCCCTCCTCCTGGCCGTCTCCGGCCAGATCGCCACTGCCGTAGTAGCGCTTCATGCCGCCGTCGCGGACGCCGGACACCGAGATGGTGGAGGTCACCGGCTGGTTGCCGGAGGCCGACGGCCACGTGGCGGCGCTCGCCGGAGTGGCGCCACTAGTCATGATCATGCCAAACGAAAGGCCGAACGCGGCCATCGTCCCGGTCAGTGCGCGCGTGCGGGCGCGCGTACGTGCCGCAGAAGTCATGTCCCGATTCCTTCTGTCTCCGAGCGGTTGGGGGGTTGTCAGAGCTTTCCGGCACCCGCGCCCGACGTCACCGAGGCGACGACGGAGGAGGCGGGTTCCGCGGTGTAGCCGTACGGCGGGGAGGTGAACGTCCCCGTCCGGGAGATCTCGGTGGCGGCCCCACCGAGGTCGTTGCCGCGCAGGTTGGCGTAGCCGTCCACGCCACTGCTGCGGTTCGTGGTGACAGCGACCTTCGTGTTGCGGAAGACGTTGTTCTCCACGAGCATCTGGGCGCCCATGCGCGAGTGGCAGGCGGTCTCGGCGCCGTCCACGTAGTTGTTGTACAAGTGGCTCGTGCCGAAGCGCAGGCTGGGGATGCGCGAATAGACGTTGCTGAAGCGGTTGTGGTGGTACGACACCTTCAAGTGGCCGGTGTCCTCGGAGGCGTTGTCGTCGCTGTGGCCGACGAGTGAGCCCTTGAAGTGGTCCTTGAAGGTGTTCCAGGACACCGTCACGTTGTCCGACCCGTGGTTGATGTCCAGCAGGCCGTCGTAGTGGTCCTTGTCGTGATCGCGGTCGGCGGAGAACGAGTTGTGGTCGATCCGCACCTTCGTCGACTCCTGCACGGTGATCCCGTCGGCGGGGGCGACCGGCTTGGTGATGTTCAGGTTGCGGATGACCGCGTTGGTCTTCTCCTTGACGCGCAGGCCGCTGCCGGTGAACCCGGAGGACGACCCCACGCCCGGTACCGTCGTGCGGGAGCCGCTGTCGACCTGTCCGCTGAGCGATGTCAGACCGCTGGCGCGGACGACCTTCGCCGCGTCACCGGCCACGGCGCTCTTGAAGGCGGCCGGGGTCGGGGCGGTGACCGGGGACGCGCCGCCACCGCCGGTGGTGCCGGCGCCGTAGCCGATCGGCGACGTCTCCGCGGCCCTCGCGGCCATCAGGGATGTTCGCCGCGCGTGAGTACGTGGGGGGACGGTACGCATGGGGGTGCGTCCCTTCAGCTAGAACAGGCTGTTCATGTAAGTGAACCTTGTGCGCGGTATTGACTTCCGGGGGCGGGTCGAGGAGTCGGGATGGGGGGCTCGACTCCCTGTGTGGTGCGTTTTTGCAGGCAGACGCCGTGCAGGCGTCGTCGTCCGCGTCAGGCGGGCGATGGCGTCTGGTTCACACTGCTGAACGGAACGTAGAGGGCAAGCGCTTTCTAGTCAACGCCTCGCGCAAAAGACCATGGAGCGCCCCAGGTGGAGCGGGCTCCCCGGTCGGCGGTTCGGCGCGAGGGCTCCCGGTGGTGCGGTGGGAGCGAATTCTTTCGACGTGTGGGAGCGCTTCCAGGGCGGCCATGTGCATGTCACGATGCTCGGCGGACGCTTCCCTCCCGGCCCGCTGAAGGGACAACGACGTGCCCCGACCCCCCCACCGCACCGCACGCCGACCGCTCCGCAAAGTCCTCGTCGCGCTGCTCGCCGCCCTGGTGCCGTTACTCGCGGCCACGCTGCTCACCGCGCCGGCTGCCTCGGCCGCGCCGCGCGCGGCGCTCACCCAGATCACCAACTTCGGGCAGAACCCGAGCAACCTGCAGATGTACCTGTACGTGCCGAACAACGTCGCCAGGAAACCGGCGGTCGTCGTGGCCGTGCACTACTGCACCGGCTCCGGGCCCGCCATGTACAGCGGCACCGAGTACGCCTCGCTCGCCGACCGCTACGGCTTCATCGTGGTGTACCCGTCCGTCACCCGCAGCAGCAAGTGCTTCGACGTGGCCTCGCCGCAGGCGCTGCGCCGGGGCGGCGGCAGCGACCCCGTGGGCATCAAGTCGATGGTCGACTGGACGGTCCGCACCTACAACGCCGACACCAGCAGGATCTTCGCCACCGGCATCTCCTCCGGCGCGATGATGACCAACGTCCTGCTCGGCGACTACCCCGACGTGTTCGCCGCGGGCGCCGCCTTCGCGGGCGTCCCGTTCGCGTGCTTCGCCACCACCAACGGCTCCGAGTGGAACAGCGAGTGCGCGGGCGGAAGGATCATCCGCACCCCGCAGGCGTGGGGCGACCTGGTTCGCGGCGCCTATCCCGGCTACAACGGCCCCCGGCCGCGGATGCAGCTGTGGCACGGCACCCAGGACGACGTGCTGCGGTACCCGAACTTCGGGGAGGAGATCAAACAGTGGACCAACGTGCGCGGCGTCGGCCAGACACCGAGCTCCACCGACTCGCCCCAGAACGGCTGGACCCGCACCCGCTACGGCGGCACCGGTGACCGGGCCCCCGTCGAGGCCATCAGCATGCAGGGCGTCGGCCACAACGTGTACGCCTGGGGCATGGGCCAGCGCGTGCTGACCTTCTTCGGCATCACCGGCCAGTGAGTGTGTCCCTCCCCTCGGCCGACGCCGAGGGGAGGGCAGACCGGTGGCCCGTCACCGGCCGGTGCGCCACGTACGGCCCGGCGAGCGGCGCCGTGACCGCGACCGACGTCACCCGCGACCTCCCGATCGCGCGCGGTGCCGACGCCGACGCCGACCCCACGATCGCGCCGGATGCCGGATGCCGGATGCCGGATGCCGGATGCCGGATGCCGGATGCCGGATGCCGGCACTGGCCGTCGGGCCGGCCGGTCCGGAAACGCCGTGACACCCACCGCCCGGACCCTCCGCGGGGCGGGCCGCGTCTGTCCCGCCGGCCCGCCCCGCCGGGGCACGAGTGGGTGCCCACCACCGGGGGCGTGCCGACCGGGCGCGCGCCCGGCGCACCGTGCACCGTTGCGCGCCTCGGCGTCGCCCCTCACGCCAGGCGCTCCCAGCCGGCCCCCTCCACGCCAGGCGCCGCTCAGCCAAGCCCCGTTCCCGGAGAAAGGCATCGCCCGTGCAGCCGTCCAAGCCGTCGAGTCGCGTGTCGCTCGCCCACCTCGTCGCCGCCTGCGTCCTCGCGCTGGCCCTCGTCGTGACGTCCTCCGCCGTGGTGGCGCTCGTCAGGAGCCCGCAGGGCACCGCCGGCGCCGGAACCGGTGACACGGCCACGGCCGCCCGGCACTGGGTCAACACCTGGTCGGCGATGCCGCAGCTCACCGAGACGTACAACATGCCGCCGGTGCCCTTCACCGGCGACCGGGCCGTGCTCGTCGACAGCACCCTGCGGCAGACGGTGCGCGTCACCACCGGCGGCGACCGCGTCCGGCTGCGGTTCTCCAACGCCTTCGGCGGCACCGCGCTGCCGCTGACGGCGGTCACCGTCGCCCTGCCAGAGGGCGGGCAGGCCGGGGTCGACGCCGTCGAGCCCGGCACCACCCGGACGGTGACGTTCGGCGGACGCGACGCCACGACCGTGCCGATCGGCGCGCAGGTGGTCTCCGACCCGCTGGACTTCACGGTGCGGCCCGGCTCCAACCTCACCGTGACCACGTATCTGGCCGAGGGGCAGGCATCCCTCGCCCTCACCTCGCACCCCGGCTCCCGCACCACCTCCTACCTCCAGCACGGCGACCGCACCCGGGACGAGGACCTCCCCGGCGCCACCCCCACCAACCACTGGTACCTGCTCAGCGACGTGGAGGTCCTCTCCCGGCCCGCCACCACCGCCGTCGCCGTCCTCGGTGACTCCCTCACCGACGGCCGGGGCTCCACCACCAACGGCAACGACCGCTGGCCCGACCAGCTCTTCGACCGCCTGCAGCAGAGGCCCGCCACGCGGGGCATCGCCGTGGTGAACCAGGCCGCCGGCGGCAACCGCGTCCTCAACGACGGCCTCGGCCCCAACGCCCTCGCCCGACTGGACCGCGACGTCCTGGCCCACAGCGCCGTCGAACAGCTGATCGTCTTCGAGGGCGTCAACGACATCGGAACCGCCGAGGCCACCCCCGCCGCCCAGCGACGCGTCACGGCCGACCTGATCGCCGCCTACGACCAGATCATCGTCCGCGCCCACGCCCGGGGCATCCGCGTGTACGGCGCGACCCTGCTCCCGTTCGACGGCAACACGCTGTACGACGACCCGGACGGGCACCGCGAGGACGCACGGCAGGCCGTCAACACCTGGATCCGCGGCAGCGGCCGCTTCGACGCCGTCCTCGACTTCGACCGAGCCGTCCGCGACCCGCACAACCCCGGCCGGCTCCGGCCGGACCTCCACGACGGCGACTGGCTCCACCTCAACCCGGCGGGCTACCGCGTCCTCGCCGATACGGTCCCGGCCCGGCTGCTCCAGCGGAGGTGAGGCACACCGCACGCGACCCCGACGGCCCCGGTCACCCCGACGGCCCCGGCAACTCCTGACGGCCCCGGTCACCCCGGTCACGGCCGCACGCCGTGACCGGCCCCCTCCGCGGTCGTCCGTCCGCCCCGTACCCCGTACTGCGCCCCATCCGTCCCATCCGTCCCTTCTGTCGCAGACGCATGGGTGACGGGCCGATTCGCGGGAACCCGGCTTCCCCGGAAGCGCATCACGCGTGAGGTGAGGGAAAGCCATGGCACGAGGTGGCCGGTGGGGTGATGCACAGGCGGAGCGGGGGAGCAGCGGGCGGTCGGGGTTGCTGACGCTTACGACGGCCGCCGCCACCGGGCTCGCGCTGGCCGGGCCCCGGCTCCTCGCCCGGGGAGCCGGCCCCGCCGTGGGCCTGGCCGCGGGAGCGGTGGCCGGAACGGCACGGGCGGGAGTCCGGAGCGCGGACAGCGCGGTGCGCGTCGCCCGCACCGCGCTGCCCCGTGACGCGCGCCCCTGGCGCTCCGGCGCGCGGGCCCACCTCGCGCTACGGCCCGAGACACCCGAACGGGTTCACCGCGAGGGCGGCACGGAACACGCGGCCCGCAAGGTGGCGGCCGCACTGGCCGAGCGGCCGGACGTGGCGTTCGCCTACTGGGACCGGGGCCTGGCACGTCTGGTGGTGGCCGCCGCCGAGGATGCCCTCGGTGACACGGTGGTGGACGAGGCGGTCGACCTCGCCGCCCGGCACGGGCTGCGGCCGGCCGACGAGGACGCCGACGAGGGCGACGTGGGATACGCCCACCCCGGCGACCCGGCCGCCACTCGGGCCGCCGCGGCGGCCCTCGCCGCCGACACCCTCGGCGCCGGCGTCGCCCTGGCCGGCTCGTTCCTGCGGCTGCCGCGCTCACCGCGCCTGGTCACGGCGGTGGTGACGCTGCTGCGTGAGAACCCCCGCTTCCGGGCCTTTTTGCGCGACCGGCTCGGCCCGTCCCGCATGGACGTGCTGCTGGCCACGGCCAACGCCGCCGTCCACGGTGCGGGCCAGACCCCGATCGCCCTGCTGCTCGACGGGGCGCTGCGCGCCTGCCAGCTGGGAGAGACCCTGGCCCGTGCGACCGCCTTCGACACCGTCCACGACCAGGTGTGCACCCCGCGGCGGGTCGGCCCGCCCCCGCGCCCCGCCGTACGGCCGCCCCTGCGCTCCACCCCCGCCCAGGAGTACGCCTCCCACGCCTCGACCGGGAGTGTGCTGGGCGCCGCGGCGACCCTGCTCGTCAAGCACGACGGCAAGGAGGCCGCCGAGGCCGTCCTCTCGGGTTCGCCCAAGGCCGCACGTTACGGCCCCGCCGCCTTCCACCACGTCCTCGGCGGGGCCCTCGCCCGGGGCGGCGTCCTGGTCCGCGACCCCGAGCGGCTGCGGAGGCTGGAGACCGTCGACACGGTCGTGCTGCACTCCAGCGCGCTGCGGGACCCCGGCGCGGGCGCGGACCCCTGGGCCGAGACGGTGCTCGACGCGGCCCGCCGGGCCCGGCTCGCCGTCGTCATGGTGGACGACCCGGCGCTGCGCGACTTCACGGGGCTCGCCGACCAGGTCGTGACCGGGGACCGCCCGTTGCGCGAGGTGGTCCGGGGCCTGCGCGACGAGGGCGCCACCGTCCTGACGGTCGCCCGCTTCCCCTCCTCCGCCCCCGGGACGGGCGCCGAGGACACCCGTGTACGGGACGACGCCACCCTCGCCCCCGACGACGGCGCCCCTGCCGGGGACGATGGCACGGACGTACGCGCCGGCGGCGCCCTCGACCAGGACCGGGACGGTGCCGTCCGGCCGGCCGCGCCCCCCGCGCCGGGCGGCACGGACCTCCTGGACGGTCTGCTCGCCGGGGATGTGGCCGTCGCCCTCACGGACCGGGACTCCGCCGTCGTCTGGGGTGCGGACGTCCTCGCCCTCAACGGTCCCGCCGACGTGTGGCGGCTGCTGACGGCCGTACCCGCGGCCCGTGCGGTGAGCCGGAGGTCGCAGACCCTCGCCCGGTCCGGCGCCGCCCTGTCCGGACTGCTCGTGGCCGTCGGCGAGACCCACGGGGCGCGCCGTCGCGCCCGCCTGCCCGGGCTGCGTCACGTCCCCGTCGACGTCGGCGCCGCGACGGCCCTGCTCAGCGGTGTGCGCGGTGCTCTCGGCGTGGCCCTGGCCCGGGCTCCGCACCCCCGGCCGCGGACGGCCTGGCACGCGCTCCCCCCGGACGACGTCCTCGACCGGCTCGACCACGCGGCCGACGAGGAGGAGAAGGACACCACCGTGGCCGAGCAGGCCGCCGGCCGGCTGCACGAGGTGGCCGAGACGGTGGGCCACACGCCCGCCGCGGCCCCCCTGCGCTGGACCGTCGATCTGGCCCGGGCCGTCCGGGGGGAGCTGGACGATCCGCTCACCCCCGTGCTGGCGGTCGGCTCGGCGGCCTCCGCGATCCTCGGCTCCGTCGTGGACGCCCTCCTTGTCTTCGGCGCGCTCGATCTGAACGCCCTGGTCGGCGGTCTGCAACGGCTGCGCGCCGAACGGGCGCTGTCCGGGCTGCTCGCCGACCAGCAGCGGAAGGCCCGTGTCGCGCCGCTGGGCCCGGAGGAGCCGACCAGCCCGCCCGCCGCCGACGCGTCGGCCGCGGCCGAGACCGTGGACGCCGCCGTGCTCGACCCCGGCGACGTGATCGAACTGGAGGCGGACGACGTGGTGCCCGCCGACGCCCGGCTGCTGTGGGAGGACGGCCTGGAGGTGGACGAGTCGGCGCTCACCGGGGAGTCCCTGCCGGTGGACAAGCAGACGGCGCCGACCCCCCGCGCGCCGGTCGCGGACCGGAGCTGCATGGTCTTCGAGGGCACCACTGTGGTGGCGGGCCAGGCCAGGGCCGTCGTCGTCGGAACCGGCGACCGCACCGAGGCGGCGCGCGCCGTCGCCCTGGCCGCGCGCACGCCCCCGTCCGCCGGTGTCCAGGCCAAGATCCATGAACTCACGCGCAAGGCACTGCCGTTGACCCTGGCCGGTGGCGCCGCCGTGACCGGTCTGTCGCTGCTGCGCGGTACCCCCATCCGGGAGGCGGTGAGCGGCGGTGTCGCGGTGGCCGTGGCCGCCGTCCCCGAAGGGCTGCCGCTGGTCGCCACGGTGGCACAGCTGTCGGCGGCCCGTCGGCTGAGCCGCCGCGGTGTCCTCGTGCGCACCCCGCGGACCCTGGAGGCACTGGGCCGCATGGACACCGTCTGCTTCGACAAGACGGGCACCCTCACCGAGAACCGCCTCCGCCTGGTCCGCGTCGGCGAGGCCGACGGCACGGTCCGCACCGTCGAGGACACCACCGCCGACGGGGCGGCCCGCACCCTGCGCGTCGCCGCCCGCGCCTGCCCCCGCCTGAACGGCGGCTCGAACCGCCCGGTGCACGCCACCGACGAGGCGGTGCTGGACGCGGCCGGCCCCGACCCGCGGTGGGCGCAGACCGAGGGCCGGCCCTTCGAGGCAGCCCGCGGCTACGCCGCCGCCGTCGGCGCGACCGGCGACGGCACCCCCGTGCTGGTGGTCAAGGGTGCCCCGGAGACGGTCCTGCCCGCCTGTCCCGAGCTCCCCGGCCACGCGTCCGGAACCGCGCAGTCGCTCGCCCGCGACGGTCTGCGCGTCCTCGCGGTCGCCGAACGCCCGCTGCGCGCGGGCGAGGAACCTTCGGCCGCCCTCGAAGCGCCGCTGGACGACCTGGAGTTCACCGGTCTGATCGCGCTGGCCGACGTACCGCGCGAGACGTCCACCGAGCTGGTGCGCGGGCTGCGCGAGGCGGGCGTACGACCGGTCATGCTCACCGGCGACCACCCGCAGACCGCCCGCGCGATCGCCGCCCAACTCGGTTGGCCCGAGGACACGACCGTCGTCACCGGCGACGAACTGGCCTGCGCCGACCGGTCCGTACGGGCGAGGCTGCTGCGGGACACCGGTGTCGTGGCGCGGGTCGCGCCGGAGCAGAAGCTCCAGGTCGTGGAGGCGCTGCGGGACGCGGGCCGGGTGGTCGGGATGGTCGGCGACGGCGCCAACGACGCCGCGGCCATCCGTGCCGCCGACATCGGTGTGGGCATCCAGGCCCGCGGCTCCGCCGCCGCCCGGAACGCGGCCGACCTGGTGCTGACCGACGACGACCTGTCGGTGCTGATCGAGGTGGTCGCCGAGGGCCGCTCCCTGTGGCACAGCGTCACCGACGCCGTCGCCATCCTCGTCGGTGGCAACGCGGGCGAGGTCGGTTTCGGCATCCTCGGCACGCTGCTCGCCGGACGTGCCCCGCTGTCCACCCGCCAGATGCTGCTGGTGAACCTGTTCACGGACCTGTTCCCGGCGATGGCGGTGGCGGTGACCCCCAAGGAGGAGCCGGGCACCGCGAACGGCGGCGGCACCGAGGGCGCCGCCCCGGGCACGGAGCCGCTGGGCACCGGCCTCCTCGGCGCGCCTCTCATGCGTCAGATCCGCCAGCGTGCCCTGACCACCTGTCTGGGTGCCACCCTCGCCTGGCTGGCCGGCCGCTTCACGCCGGGCACCGCGCGCCGGTCCACGACGATGGCCCTGTGCGGGGTGGTCGGCACCCAGCTGGCCCAGACCCTCGTCGACCGCCGGCACAGCCCGCTGGTCCGCACCACGGCCCTCGGCTCCGCCGCCGCCCTCGTCGTCCTCGTACAGATCCCGGGCGCCAGCCACTTCTTCGGCTGCACCCCGCTCGGCCCGCTCGCCTGGGCGGGCGTCGCCGCGGCGATCGCCCTCGCGGCCGCCGGCCAGCGGGCCCTGCCCGACCTGGAGAGGACGGTGCAGCGGCTGGTGCGGTCCCGGAGCCGCGCCGCGGCCGAGCCGAGCCCCGCCTGAGGCCCACCGCGTGCCTGCCGGGGCCGCGGAGGTCAGACCGACCGGTGGTACTGGTCGGGGACGTGCACCTCGCCGCCGAGTTCCCGGGCGGTCTGCCGGGCCCAGGAGGGGCTGCGCAGCAGCTCGCGGCCGAGCAGCACGGCGTCGGCCTCCCCGTTGGCGAGGATCTTCTCGGCCTGCTCGGGCTCGGTGATCAGGCCCACCGCCGCGACGGGCATCCCGGCCTCCTCCCGGACACGGGTGGCGAACGGCACCTGGTAGCCGGGGCCCACGGGGATGCGGACGCCGGAGGCGTTGCCGCCGGTGGAGACGTCGAGGAGGTCCACGCCGTGGGCCTTCAGCTCGGCCGCGAGCCGGACGGTGTCGTCCGCCGTCCAGCCGCCCTCCTCCAGCCACTCGGTGGCGGAGACCCGGAAGAACAGCGGCTTGTCCTGCGGCCACACCTCACGCACGGCGTCCACCACCTCCAGCGCGAAGCGGATCCGGTTCTCGTACGAGCCGCCGTAGGCGTCGGTCCGGCGGTTGGAGTGCGGGGACAGGAACTCGTTGATCAGGTAGCCGTGGGCGCCGTGGATCTCGACGACCTCGAAGCCGGCGGCGAGCGCACGGCGGGCCGCCTCCGCGAACTGCCCGACGACGGACCGGATCTGCTCGATCGTCAGCTCGTCCGGCACCGGGTGCTTCTCGTCGAACTGCACGGCGCTGGGCGCGACCGGCTGCCACCCGTGCGCGTCCGGGCCGACCGGGGCCCCGCCCCGCCAGGGCCGCTCGGTGGACGCCTTGCGTCCCGCGTGCGCCAACTGCACGGCCGGCACCGTCCCCTGCGTCTTCAGGAACCGGGTGATCCGGCGGAACGCCTCCACCTGCGTGTCGTTCCAGAGGCCGAGGTCGTAGGGGGAGATCCGGCCCTCGGGGGCCACGGCGGTCGCCTCGACGATGATCAGGCCCGTCCCGCCGGTGGCGCGCGCCGCGTAGTGCGCGAAGTGCCAGTCGCCCGGCGCACCCGTCCCGGGGCCCTCCGGCGCGGCCGAGTACTGGCACATCGGAGGCATCCACACCCGGTTCGGGATGGTCAGTTCACGCAGGCGGTAGGGCTCGAACAGCACGCTCACGGCGGACTCCGATCGTCAGGGATGCCGACACGGGTCGGGTAGGACTCGATGCTTCGTACGATAGCCATCGTAGTACGGTGAATGTCAAACTACGAGAGTTCTCGTACAATGGACCCCCCGAAGTACCGACGCAAGGGAGCCCTCGTGACCTCGCCCGCCGTCAGCAGTCGCGATCTCCCTCACCCGGAGGTCGCGGAGATCCGCCTGGAGTCCGTGCTGCACGCGCTCGCCGACCCCATGCGGCTGCGCATCGTGCGCGAGCTCGCCGCCGGCGGCGGCGAGCTGTCCTGTTCGTACTTCGACCTGCCGGTCACCAAGTCCACGACCACCCACCACTTCCGCGTGCTGCGCGAGAGCGGGGTGATCCGCCAGGTCTACCGGGGCACCGCCAAGATGAACGGCCTGCGCCGGGACGACCTCGACGGCCTCTTCCCCGGCCTGCTGGGCGCCCTCCTGGACGCCGCCGCCCGGCAGACCGCCCGGGACCTCGGCGACGGCTGAACCACTCAGCCCTCAAGGACTGTCCTGCGCCCCGCCCCGAGCGGCCGTCAACAGCGACTCCCAGTCCGGGAGTTTCACCACGCCGCGGCCCAGGGACGCCCCCAGGTCCGCCTCCGCCCGTTCGATCGCCTGCCAGCCCGACCACTCCACGGGGCGGACGCCCTCCGCGCGCAGTGCCGCCAGTGGATCTGCCGGGACCGTGCGGCGCAGGAGCACGGGCTTGTCCGCCAGCAGCGAGGTCACCGTCTCCTTGGCACAGGGACGGTTGGTGCCGATCACTCCGGTCGGGCCCCGCTTGATCCACCCGGCCACGTACTCGCCCGGAGCGGCCACGCCCTCCCGCAGGACCCGGCCCGCCGCATGGGGGACCGTGGCCCGCTCGGCGTCGAAGGGGAGCCCGTCCAGGGCCACGCCGCGGTAGCCGACCGAGCGGAGTACGAGCTGGGCCTCGATCTCCTCGTACCGGCCCGTGCCGACGAGACCGCCCCGGCCGTCCGGCCGCGTGCGCTCCAGCCGGACGCCGCAGACGTGGTCGCCGTCGGCGAGGAGCTCCACCGGGCGCAGGAAGAACCGCAGCCGGACGCGGTGGCGGCCGCCGGGCGCCGGCGCGGTGGCCCAGCCGCGCAGGACCTCGATGTTCCGGCGCTGCGCGGCGGGCAGCGCCGACGGGTCGACGTAGTGCGGGTCCATCTCCAGCTCCGCCGGGTTGACGGTGACCTGGGTGTCCGGGAGGGTGCCCAGCTCGCGCAGCTCCTTGGTGGTGAAGCGCGCCGCGGAGGGCCCGCGGCGGCCCACCATGTGGACGCGGGACACCTGGCTGGAGGCGAGCGAGGCGAGGGCGGACTGCGGCATGTCGGTCGGGCCGAGTTCGGCCGGGCCGCGCGCCAGCATGCGCGTCACGTCCACGGCGACGTTCCCGACGCCGATGACCACCGCGCTACGGGCGCCGTGGACGAAGCCGCCGGCCACGGCGTCCGGGTGCGCGCTGTACCAGGACACGAACTCGGTCGCCGACCAGCTGCCCCGCAGCTCCTCGCCCGGAATGCCGAGCCGGCGGTCCGTGGCGGCGCCCACGCAGTACACCACCGCGTGGTACAGCTCCCGCAGCCGCGCCACCGGAACGCCCCCCGGCCCCACCTGCACGCCGCCGAGGAAGCGCACCCGCTCGTCCTCCAGCACGGCGCGCAGGTTGTCCTGGAGCGATTTGATCTTCTCGTGGTCCGGCGCCACCCCGTACCGGACCAGTCCGTAGGGGCAGGGCAGCCGGTCGAGGACGTCGACCAGGACTCCGGGGTCCCGCTGGACGAGGCTCTGGGCGGTGTAGCACCCGCTCGGTCCCGAACCCACGACGGCGACACGCAGCACGGCGGAACTCCTTACGCGAGGAGATCGCTGATGCCTCCAGGATCGCACCGCGCGGGCCGCCGGGGGAGGGGGTGCTCGGCGTGGCTGCGCCGAACGATTGTGATCACTCCCTTACGTTTCGTGTGTGCTTGAAGCTTCCTTTCTCAACCTTTCTGATCGGCATTGGCAGGACGGTGCGGTCTCGGTGTGGCCCGCGTGGGAGGTGCAGGAAGGTGGGGGAGCCACCGCCTGGTTCAACGCCCGGCTGGACTTCCCGGACGGGGCCCGGGTGGACGTACTCGCCGTGGTGGCCGGGGGGCGGCTGTCCCTGGAGGACGTCCGGGCCCAGCCGCCGTTGTCCCTGGACGACCTGGCGGAACTGGCCGACTGGATCGAGGGCCCGCTCTTCGGGGCGTGCGGCACCGCGTCCGGCCCGGTCGAGGGCAGCGCGCCGGGCAGCCGGTACGCCGCCGCCCGCCGGGCCAGACCCGCCTGGCCGCGGGGCACGGAGGGGCGGCGGCTGGTCGCGGAGGAGTACCTCACCGCGCAGCGGGAGGGGTACGACCCGGTGCTCGCGGTGATGTGCGCGACCGGGCACAGCCGCCGCAAGTCGCTCCGCATGATCGCCGGCGCCCGGGACGCCGGCCTCCTGGCCCCCCGCCACGCCCGCCGCTGAGCCCGTCACGGCGAGAGCGCGTGCCGGGCGCCGCGAGGCGGGCGGGAGATCGACGGCACCCCCTAGGTCAGAAGGTCGCGCATCCTGCTGATCTCGGTCGTCTGCTGGGCGATCACGTCGTCGGCCATCTCCTCGACCAGGATGTTGTTGCCCTGGGTCTTCACGTCCGTGGCCATCGTGATCGCCCCCTCGTGGTGAGTGATCATCAGTTTCAGGAAGAGGCGGTCGAACTCCGCCCCGTCGAGCGTGCCGAGTTCCTCCAGTTGCGCCTCGGTCGCCATGCCGGGCATCTGCCCGTGCTCGTGCGACGCGCCCTTCCCGGCGCCGTCGTTGACCTCCAGCCAGCCCTCCATCGCCTCGATCTCCGGCTTCTGGGCGGCCGAGATGCGCTCCGCGATCCGCTTCACCTGTGTCGACTTCGCGTGCTTCGGGGCGAGTTCGGTCATCTTCAGGGCCTGGCCGTGGTGCACGATCATCATGCGTGCGTAGGCGAAGTCCGCCGAGTTCGGCGAGTCGTCCTCGGCGCGCCGCTTCTCCGCCTCCTCGGGGGACAGGGTGCGGGCCGCCTCGCCGGGTTTCCCGGGAGCGATCACCGCGGGGCCGCCGGACCGGGCGGAGGCGCCGTCGGGCTCGGTGTCCGACCCCGAGTCACAGGCCGCGAGCGCGAGGAGAGCGGCCGTCAACGAGGCCGTGACCAGCGACGCGCGGGATGTGCGGCGAACGAGCACAGTGACCTCCTGGGCAGAGCAACGGACGTACACCCAATGTGTGTTGGGATCTTCCCTCACACACATTCAGGTGCCGGTGATCAAATTAGTTTCGTTACACATACATGGCCACCTGTTGTTCTGTGCATGCTGAAGACGATACTTCGGAGGTGCCTGAACCGTTCGACTGCGAACGGCTACGAGGGAGGACACAGTGACCCTGTCGAACAACCTTCGGACGCGCCACAGACGGCTGGGGGTGGCCGCGACGGCGGCCGGACTCCTGGCCGCGCTGCTCACGGCCGGTCCCGCGGCCGCGACTCCCGACCCCGGGGACGGGCCCACCGTGCGCGAGAAGGTCTCCAAGAGCGACGCGGCCGAGGCGCGCGAGGCGATCGCCGCCGGCGAGATACCCGGCAAGGACGAGATCGTCCACTCCGCCAACATCGAGCACCTGACCAACATCCCGAAGGAGGCGCTGCCGGGCACCAACTCCGACCTCGCCTTCCAGGGGAAGTACGCCTTCGCCGGCAACTACGACGGCTTCCGCGTCTTCGACATCAGCAACCCCAAGGCCCCCAGGACGGTCGCCCAGGTCCTCTGCCCGGGCTCCCAGAACGACATCTCCGTCTCCGGCAACCTGCTCTTCCTGTCCACGGACTCCTCGCGCAGCGACAGTTCCTGCAACAGCACCACGCAGCCCGCGAGCGAGAAGTCGTCGTGGGAGGGCATGAAGATCTTCGACATCAGCGACAAGGCGAACCCGAAGTACGTCGCCGCCGTCGAGACCGCCTGCGGCTCGCACACCCACACGCTGCTGCCGAAGCGCAAGAACGTCTACATCTACGTCTCCTCGTACTCGCCGAACGCGGCGTTCCCCGACTGCCAGCCGCCGCACGACGGCATCTCGGTCATCAAGGTGCCGCGCCACGCCCCCGAGAAGGCGGCCGTGGTGGGCTTCCCCGTCCTCTTCCCCGGTGAGGGACCGGACGGCGGCGGCAACCCGGGCGGGCCCACGAACCCCGGCGTCTCCAAGACCACGGGCTGCCACGACATCACGGTCCTGCCGTCGAAGGACCTCGCGGCCGGCGCGTGCATGGGTGACGGCATCCTGTTCTCCATCGAGGACCCGGAGAACCCGAAGATCATCGACCAGGTCCAGGACAACGTGAACTTCGCGTTCTGGCACTCGGCGACCTTCAACCAGAAGGCCGACAAGGTCGTCTTCACCGACGAGCTGGGCGGCGGCGGCGCGGCCACCTGCAACGCGGAGATCGGCCCGAACCGCGGTGCCGACGGCATCTACGACATCGTCGGCCGGGGCGACCACCGCAAGCTCGTCTTCAAGAGCTACTACAAGATCCCCCGCCACCAGGCGAACACCGAGAACTGCGTCGCCCACAACGGCTCGCTGATCCCGGTCAAGGGCAAGGACATCATGGTCCAGGCCTGGTACCAGGGCGGTGTGTCCGTCTGGGACTTCACCGACTCCGCCAACCCCAAGGAGATCGCCTACTTCGAGCGCGGCCCCCTCTCCACCGACACGCTGGTCGGTGGCGGTTCGTGGTCGGCGTACTACTACAACGGCTACATCTACTCGAACGACATAGCCAAGGGATTCGACGTCCTGAAGATCGACGACCGGCGCACGAACCCCGCCCGCTGGGTCCACCAGCGTGAGCTGAACGTGCAGACGCAGCCGGACTACTTCGACTTCGGCTGGTAGCACGCCGGACCGACACCGCCGGGTACCGGCACCGTCAGGTGGCGAAGAAACGCGACAGATCCCGGTCGTGCGTCCCGCCGGTCCCCTCGGGGGCCGGCGGGACGCCCAGCTCCCCGTCGAGTCCGTACCGCCGGAACAGCTCCGCGCGCAGGGTGGCGACCGGCATCGGCGCGTTCGGCAGCACCATCGCGTACACCGCGCCCATCAACAGGGCCCGCAACAGCGGGTAGTCGGCGTCCGGGTCCGCAGAGCCGTGCCGGGCCACCGTGTCCCGCAGCAGCTCGCCCAGCCGCTGCTGCTCGGGGCACTGCACGAACCCCTCGGGCGCCTGGAGCAGCCCCGCCATGTGCTGGCGCATCAGCACCGGCCGGTCCAGGGCCAGTCGCAGGATCGCGTCGACCGCCCGAGCCATCCGCTCCCGCCCGTCCTCGCTGCGCGGCTCGCGCTCCAGCGCCTCCTCCAGCGTCCGGTGCATCAGCCGGTGCACCGCCGACTGGACCAACTGGCGCTTGCCGGGGAAGTAGTACGACACCAGGCCCCGGGCCGATCCCGCGCGGTCCGCGATGTCCCCGAGCGTCGTGGCCTCGTAGCCCCGTTCGTCGACCAACTCGACCGCGGCCTGCAGCAGTCGCTCGCGGGAACGCCGACGCAGCTCTTCATTGACCGAGGCGCTGCGCGGGGACATCCTGTAACTCCTGCGTTGACTGGCTGCCAGCCAACTATACTCAACGCTCCCGGGCGGCGACCCTGTGTGTCCCGTCCGGCCGCTGTCCGTCCCGGGCCGCACGGGGGACGGTCCGGGACGGACGGCGGGGGTGTAGGCGGACAGCGACCCGGGCGCCGGGAACCGGACGCCCGGCGTCGGGACGCACCCGACGGGACCGACGGACCCGCGACCGCACGCTGTCTTCAGTCCACCAGCCCCAGCACCGGGCGCAGCCCGTCCGGCCGGCTGTCCGCGGGCAGGTGGTCCACGAGGTGCACCGCGCAGCCCAGGGCCGCCGCGCCTCCGTCGGCGCGCCGGTCGTCACCGACCATCAGCGTGTCCCGCGGGTCGACGCCGAGCGCCGCGCAGGCCAGCGTGAACAGCCGCGGATCCGGCTTCTGGACGCCGTGCTCGTACGACAGCGCGTAGGTGCCCACGTACGGGTCGAGGCCGTGCGCGCGGAACACCGGCCGCAGGTCCCACCCGATGTTGCTCACCACGCCGACGGCCACCCCCCGCTGCCGCAGACCGGCGAGCACCTCGGCGGCGTCCGGGTACGGGCGCCACGCGGACGGCGTCATATGGCGCTCGTAGAGCGCGTCGTGGAGCGCGGGGTCGGGCAGGGAGACCCGCCGGGACAGGCCTGTGTAGGCCGCCCGGTGCTGCTCGGCGCTGCGGTCCCGGACGGTCCACAGCGCACCCAGCTCGCCGGTCGGCGGCTCCACGGGGGCGGGCCCGCCGGGCAGCGCGCCCGCCCGCTCCAGCGCCTCGGCGGCCCGCACCACCTCCGGCTCGGGCAGGTCGACACCGGTGTCCGCGAGCACCGCCCGCAGCCAGGACTCACCGGACTCGACACGGAAGAGGGTCCCGGAGAAGTCGAACAGCACGCCTTTGATCGTCATGGCCGCGATCCTTCGTGGTGGCCCGTGCCCGGTCAAGTACGCCTCGGCGCACCCCACTTCTCATACGCCAGTACGGCCAGCGCCACGGTCAGCGCGCCCAGCAGCCAGCCGCCCACCACGTCCGACGCCCAGTGCACGCCCAGCCAGATCCTGGTCAGGCCCACCCCGAGGACCGACACCACGGACACCGCCAGCGCGATCCGTGTGACGACGCGTTCGGCGCCGTACAGATGGAGGAGCCACAGCAGCAGCCCGCACACCACGGTCGCCGTCATGGCGTGACCCGACGGGAAGGCGGCGTAGTGGGCGGAGTCCACGGGATCGGGCCACGCGGGCCGCTCCCGGCCGACGGCGGCCTTCAGGCCCTGCTGGACCGCCGTGCCCACCGCGCAGGTGACGACCAGCCAGATCGCGAGCCACCACTCCCGGTACCGCCACACCAGCCAGGCCGCCGCGGCCACGCAGAGGAGGCGCATCGTCATCGGATCCCACACCCAGTCGGTCAGGATGCGGAAGGCATGGGTGGTCCCGGAGTCGGCGACGGCCCAGCGGTGGGTGGTGTCCGCGATGCCCCGGTCCAGGGACATCAGCGGCGCCCAGGAGATCGCGACCAGGACGAGCAGCAGGACGGTGGGCGCCGCGAGGGCCGCGGCGACGCGCACGGTGCGGGTGTTCGGCGGCCGGTGGGGCGGCGCGCCGACGGTGGGGGTGTGCATGCGGCGATCCTCGCCCACCCGTGGGGCTCCGTGCCAATGCCGCGGAGTGAGATCACCGTCACGCGCCGCGACCGGAGCGCAGGCCGTGCCTCGCGCGTTGTTCTTGGGTTCGCCTTGGTCTGTTCTTTGGCGGGTCATGGTCAACCGAGTGCCCGTAACCCCGGTACGAAAGCCACCAGAACCGGCAGGGCGGGCAGCAGGGCCGCGCACGCGGTGAGCCGCAGCCGACGCGCGGGCGTGAGCCGGTCAGGGGGAGCGAGCAACCGGTGGACGCGCAGCGGCACATGGTCCTCGGGGGCCGGGCACGGCCCGAACACGCCCCGGTCCTCGTTAAGCCCTACCAGCGCGAGGGCGGTCGTCAGGCGGCCGTGGCGACGGGAGGCGGTGTCGTCGGCGGCGAGTTCGACCAGGCGGTGCATCTCGGCGCGGAACGCGGCGAACACCGGCACCCTCGGGAAACCGCCCGCCAGCGCCGCCGAGCAGCGCAGCAGCCAGTCGTGCCGGGCCCGCGCGTGCCCCTGCTCGTGGGCGACCACCGCGTCCACCTGCCGCCCCTTCAGCCGGCGCAACGCCGCGGTGGTGATGACCAGCCGGGGCGCCGAGCCCGGCAACCACCAGGCGTCCGGCCGCTCGCCCTCCACCACCACGAGCCGGTCCGCCCCCGGCGCCTCGCCGGGCAACAGCGGGGCGCGGCGCAGGATCTCCGCCTCCCGCCGTCTCCGCTGCCGCCGGGCCAGCGCGATCTCGGCGGCCAGCATCGCCCCGGTCCACGCGCCGCCGCACGCGAGCGCGACCGCGGTGACCGCCGCCCACGAACCACCGGCGCCCAGCGCGTACGCCTCGACCACCCCGCGCGGCGCCGGCGCGAAGAGCGGGCCGCGCACCGCCGTCCAGGCGGCGGCCGCGCTCAGCGCCATCGACAGCGCGCAGCACAGCAGGACGGCCGCCACGACGCACTGCCACACCCACAGCGCGACCACCGGTTCACGGTCCGCCCAGTCCGCCCGGGCCAGCAGTCGCGGAGCGAAGACAGCGGTCAGGGCGCCGAGCAGCAACAACGCCGCGGGGACCATCATGGGCGAAGCCTATGAGCCGGACGGGCCGTGACGACATGGGCCGGGCGGCCCAAGTGACGCAGACCACGGTGTGGATCACACGGTGAGCAGCATGGCGAACATCCCGATGCCCATCGACAGCCGGCAGGCCCGCGCCACCTCGGGCCGGTCGCCCCAGCCGGTCCCGCCCCGTGCGACGTTCACGCTCCCCGGACCGGCCACCGGCATCAGCCGCACGCCCGCCCACAGGACATAGCCGGCGAAGTACAGCAGGAGCGTCCCGGTCAGCACCGGCGAGCCGCCGCCGTGGCTGCCGGGGGAGGCCGCCATCACCACCGCCATGTAGACCATGGCGACCGCGCCCACCAGATGGTGCAGATGGTGCGCGCTCGTACGGGCCGTCCACAGCGCGCGCAGCGCGGCGGCGCCGAACACGACGACGTAGGCCACCCAGGCCCAGCGCGGGGGCACCGCCACAGCGGCGGGCACGGCCATCGCGGCCATGCCGAACCCCATGAGCGCCTCACCGCCCGCGGCCCTGCGCTGCTCCTCGACGGCGCTGCGCATCCGCAGCAGGCAGTACCCACCGGTCAGCGCGCACAGCGCGACCAGCAGCCAGCCGGGCGAAGCCGGTCCGTGCACCGTGCACCTCCACGCTCGACGGCGTCGGACAGTGATGACCGCCAGGTCGACCGGTCGGTCAGGGCATGCCCCTGCCCGGTGGCGCGCAGACACGCGCACGGGTGTACGCGGGGGAGCGCGCGGGGTGCATCGGGCGTGTGCCGGTCTCCCCCGGGCAGGGGCGCGACTGATCAGGGCAGCGGCACGCCCCACCGTCGGGGTGGGTGACCGTGTCCGACCGGCCGGACGCCGTACGCTCACGGCGGCGGCACGACAGCACCGATCCCACGCTTCGGAGGGCGCACCGGCATGACGGCAGGCAACGGGCGGACGGCGGCGGACAGCGGCGCGGCTCTCGGGGACACGGTTGCCCAGGTGGTGCGCCAGTGGCAGACGGTGCACCCCGGTCTCGACACCGGCCCCATGGAGATCATCGGCCGGGTGAACCGCTGCGCCGCCCTCCTCCAGCAGGTGGAGGACGCGCCGCTGCGCCGCGCCGGACTCACCCGCCCCGAGTTCGACGTCCTCGGCTCCCTGCGCCGCACCGGTCACGAGCTGACGCCCAGTGAGATCGCCCGCGAGACGTTCGCCTCCGGCGCTGCCGTCACCAAGCGCCTCAAGGTGCTCGGCGAGCGCGGGCTGGTGGAGCGGCGCGGCGACGCCCGGGACCGGCGCGTCGCCCATGTCCGCCTCACCGACACCGGCCGTGACCTCGTGGACAGCGTCCTGCCGGAGCAACTGGCCTACGAGACGACGGTGCTGTCCGGTGTCGGCACCGACCATCGCCGTGAACTGGCCGGTCTGCTCGGCGAGTTGCTGATCCAGCTGGAGGACCGGCTGGGCCTGCCGCGCCCCTGAGACGCCTGCGCGCGCACGGCCGGCGGCGACGGCGGCGGCTCAGCGCTCCTCGTCCACCGGGTACACGCCGAACAGGGCGCCCTGGGGGTCGCGGAGCACGGCGATGCGCGGGCCGTCCGGCACCGTGGTCGGCTCCGTCAGGACGGTGCCCCCGGCGTCGACGGCGATCCGGGCGGTGTCGTCCACGTCCTCGACGGCGAAGTAGGAGAGCCAGTGCGAGGGCACCTCGTGCGGGAACGTCTCGTCCATGGTGACCATGCCGCCGAACTCGGCGCCCCCGATGCCCCACTGCGTGTAGTGCGCGGAGGCGTGCACGGTCCAGCCGAACACGCTCGTGTAGAAGCTCTCGGCCCCCTCCGGCGCACGGGTCAGCAGTTCCACCCAGCCGAGCGTGCCAGGGGCGTTGAACAGACCGGCACCGGGGAAGGCGCGGGCCTGCCAGAGCTGGAAGGCCGCGCCGCCCGGGTCGAACGCGACCGCGAACCGCCCCCTGTCGAGGACGTCCACGGGCTCCAGGACGATCGATCCGCCGGCCGCCCGCACCGTCTCGGCCGCGGCGTCCGCGTCGGCCACCGCGAACGAGACGTTCCAGGCGACCGGCTGCGACTCCTGGAACAGCGGCGCGAGGGCGGCGACGGCGGCGTCGCCGAGGCGCGCCACCGTGTACCCGCCGGCCTCCTGGCGCGGGTCGGTCTCCGGGCGCCATCCGAACAGTTCGGTGTAGAACCCCTTGGCCGCCTCCAGATCGCCTGTCCCCAGCTCGGTCCAGCAGGGCCCGCCGGTCACCGGCCTGTCGAGCTTCATGGCGCTCCTCGTGGAAGGGACGGCCCCCACCAGCACGCTATGCCCGCACCCCGGCCCCCGGCCACCGGGGTCCCGGCGCACCGGTGGAACCGCGCGGCGCGAGGAAGGCCGGACACCGGACGGCGTCCGGCAGGCCGGGCCGGATGCCGGACAGGGTCGGACGCCTGGCCGGGTCAGATACCGGGCCTGTACCGCAGTGGATGGTCCGCGGGGATCTCCACCAGCACGATCTCCGTGCCGTCCGGGTCGGCGATCCACATCTCGATCAGCCCCCACGGCTCCCGCACCGGAGGCCGCCGCACCTCCACCCCGGCCGCCACCAGCTCCTCGTGCGCCGCCGTCACGTCCGCCACCTGGAGCCACAGTTTCAGCGCGGGCGAGGGCGGGATGTCCGAGCGCCCGGCGACCTCCAGGAAACCGCCGCCGAGGAAGTACACGACGCCCCGGTGGTCGCCCGTACCGAACTCGCGGTACACGGGGAGCGCCAGCTTCTCGCCGTAGAAGACGCGGGAACGCTCCGGGTCGGTGGGGCGCAGAAGGGTGCGGCTGCTCAGTACATGGACCATGCCGTCGGAGCCTAGTCCCGCGACCGGCAATTTGCCCCGTCGCGGCGCCCGGCACGCACTCTCGCCGCACCGGGCACGAGCCCGAGTACATCCAGCACGAGGACGTGCGCCCGGCATGCAGGGAGCACGCACCGGGCGCCGCTCCTCGACGGGCGATCGTTGCCTGCCGCGGCACTAGTGGGCGCAGGGCTAGGCTTCAGCGTGCCCGCGCCGCAGCAAGATCCGTCAGGAGTGCCCATGGACACCGCCACCGGCCTGACCTTCCGTGATGCCACCGACGCCGACGTGGACGTGCTCGTCGCGCTGATCGAGTCGGCGTACCGGGGAGACTCCAGCCGGGCCGGCTGGACCACGGAGGCGGACATCCTCGACGGGCAGCGCACCGACCCGCAAGGCGTGCTGGAGGCCATCAAGTCGCCCGGCAGCCGGCTGCTGACCGTGGAGCGGGACGGCACGGTCGTCGCCTGCTGTCAGCTCGAACACCGCGGCGACCACGTCTACTTCGGGATGTTCGCGGTGAGCCCGGCGCTCCAGGGCGCCGGCCTCGGCAAGACGATCATCGCCGAGGCCGAGCGGATCGCCGTCGAGACCTGGGCCGCCAGGGAGATGCACATGACCGTGATCTCCGTACGGGACGACCTCATCGCCTGGTACGAGCGGCGAGGCTACCGTCGTACGGGACGCATGACCCCCTTCCCGTACGGCGACGAGCGCTTCGGCGTCCCGCTCCGGGACGACCTGCGCTTCGAGCTGCTGGTGAAGGAGCTGGGCGGGCCGGTCACGCCGTGAAGCGGCCGGTGCGTTTGATGTCCGGGTAGTCCGTGGTCGCGCCGTCCAGTTGCAGCGCGCGGACCAGACGCAGGTGGTCCTGGGTGTTGACCACCCAGCCGATGACGCGCAGATTCGCCGTGCGGGCGCGCTCGACGACCTCCAGGGTGAGCCGCCGGATGTTCAGGACGAGGGTGGAGGCGCCCACGGCGACCGCCCGGTCCACGACGTCCAGGCCGTAGCGGCTTGCGACCAGGGCGGTGCGCACGCCGGGGACGAGCCGGGCGGTCTCGGCGACCGCCTCGTCGTGGAAGGACAGCACCTCGACCCGTCCCACCAGGTCGCGCCGGTGCATGACCTCGGCGAGGGCACGGGCCGCCGCCGTGTCCTTGATCTCGGCCTGCAGGGGTGCCCGGACGGCGTCGAGCACCTCCTCGAAGGTGGGGATCCGCTCGCCGCGGCCCGCGTCGAGGGCGCGCAGCTCGGCGAGGGTCTTCTCGGCGATGGGGCCCGTGCCGTCGGTCGTCCGGTCCACATCCGCGTCGTGCATGACGACGAGCGCGCCGTCCTTGCTCAGATGCAGATCGAGTTCGATGACGTCGAGGCCCGCGCGATCGGCGGCGACGAAGGAACGCAGGGTGTTCTCCGGTTCGACACCCATGACTCCGCGGTGACCGATGGTGAGGAAGTTCAAGGTGGACTCGCTTCCGTCGACGGCGGCTCGGGCCGCGCGACCGGGAGGGGACGGTACGCGGCTGGGCCGCAGCGTAGTCGTCCGGCCGAGCGATGCATCCGTACGTGCACAAGCCCTTTCGAGCCGTCTCAGGCCGTGTCACGTCGGAGAAAAAGACCGTTTCCTCGCGTGTCCACCCGAACCGGGTCATCCCTGAGTGGGCGAGTCCGGCACGCGTTGACCGTGACGACCCCAGTGGAGATGGGTCGCGTACAAACTGTGACCTGTGCCGCGTGTGGCGGGAGATTCAGCGGTTAGGTAGGGGGAGTGGCGGGAGGATTTTCGGCTTGGTCAGGTGATCGACCTTGCGGGAGACAAGCTTCCCTACATACGGTGTCCGTACGAAAGGTTCTTCCGTGGAGGATGGGTCATGACGGAAATTCTTGTGCAGGTGGGTGCGGAGGGCGACGTTCCTCCGGTCGCTAGGGTGGTGGAGCACCCGGCCTGGCCCGTGCTCAAGGATGCCGTGGAGCGGATCCGGCCATGGCAGTCCAAGGACGGTTCGATCGACTTCGACGCCGAGGGTGCCCCCGCCGCCGCGGAGGCCGAGCGGGCCGTACGCGACGTCATCGGTGCCGTGGAGGAGCTCTCCGCGCTGCTGCCGCACGACGCGGCGTACCACCAGGCGCTCGTCAAGGACCTGCGCCGGTGGGCCGAGAGCGGCTTCGAGGTGCCCGACTTCCTCGACTCGCTGCTGGCCTTCCAGCCGGCCGCCGACCGCCGGGACGGCCTGCAGCACCTGGTCGTCTTCCCGATGTACACACAGAACGGCAACCCCGACCGCAACCTCGAAGCGGTCGTGCTGCGCATGGTCTGGCCCGACTGGCTGGCCGAGCTGGAGCGCACCCGCTACGACAACCCGCTGTTCTGCGGCATCAAGTTCGAGGACTTCACGTCCGGGTACGACACCAACTCCGCCGTGCTCTTCCCCGAGACGATCGCCGTGCGCGAGGCGCCGGAACGTTTCTCCTGGGGTGGTATCTTCTGCGACCGCGAGGCCGCCCGCTTCCGCCGGGTCACCGACGCCGCCGTCGACATCCTGGGCCTGGAGCTGCCCGAGGACATCGCCGCGATGGTCCACGACCAGAAGCGCTGCGAGGAGGCCTTCGTCCTGTGGGACATGGTCCACGACCGCACCCACAGCCATGGCGACCTGCCCTTCGACCCCTTCATGATCAAGCAGCGCCAGCCGTTCTGGATGTACGGCCTGGAGGAGCTGCGCTGCGACCTCACCGCCTTCAAGGAGGCCGTGAAGCTGGAGTCCGACGGGGTGCCGCAGGCCCGTGACGTGCAGTACGCCGTGCTCTTCGACCGGATGTTCCGCTTCCCGGTCACCGGCGAGCGCGTACGCAACTACGACGGCCTCGGCGGCCAGCTCCTCTTCGCTTACCTGCACAAGCACGACGTCGTCCGCTGGACCGACAACAAGCTGTTCATCGACTGGCAGCGCGCCCCGCAGGTCACCAACGAGCTGTGCGCCGAGATCGAGAAGCTCTACCGCGACGGCATCGACCGCCCGAAGCTGGTCCACTGGTTCGCCGGTTACGAGCTGGTCTCCACCTACCTCGCCCCCCACCCCGGCTCCCGCTGGGCCAAGGGTCCCGACGCCCTGGATCTGACGCAGCCGCCGCGCAAGCTCGTCGACGACGTGCTTCCGGACGAGTTTCCGCTCAGCATGTTCTATGAGGCGCTCGCCAAGAAGCTCAAGAACGTGATCGCCTCCACCAAGGGCATCACCGCGGCGGACGCCGAGCGGGCCGCCGCGTGAGCGCCCGATCCGCAGAGGCCACAGTGGCTGCTCAGGAGGCGAAGACCATGGGGAACGGCAACGGAGCACTCAGCGGCGCGGTGATCGCGGTGGCGGGCGCGGGCGGGCCCGCGGGCCGGGCGGCGCTGCTGCGGCTCGCCGAGGCCGGCGCGATCGTCGTCGGCTCCGACAACGACCCGGAGCGTCTCTCCGAGGCGGTGGACGCGGCCCGCTACGCGCACGGCGGCGCCACCGTCGTCGGCGACACGGTCGATCTGCTGGACCTCAATTCGACCCGCGACTGGGCGCTGCGCGTCGAGAAGGACTTCGGCCGGGTCGACGGCCTCGTGCACCTCGTCGGCGGCTGGCGCGGCAGCGAGACCTTCACCAGGACCAGCCTCGACGACTGGGACTTCCTGGAGATGCTGCTCATCCGCACCGTGCAGCACACCTCCCTCGCCTTCCACGAGGCGCTCCAGCGCAGCGACCGCGGCCGGTACGTCCTGATCAGCGCGTCCGGCGCGAGCAAGCCCACCGCGGGCAACGCCGCCTACGCCTCCGCCAAGGCCGCCGCCGAGGCGTGGACGCTGGCCATGGCGGACTACTTCCGCAAGGCCGGGGGGCCGGAGGGGCCGACGTCCGCGGCTGCCATCCTGGTGGTCAAGGCATTGGTGCACGACGCGATGCGCGCTGACCGCCCCCACGCGAAGTTCGCGGGGTTCACCGACGTCAGGGACCTGGCCGAGGCCATCGTCGACGTCTGGGAGAAGTCCGCCGCCGAAGTGAACGGGAACCGTCTGTGGCTCACCGAGAAGCCGTGAATCCCCCCAGGACCGACGCACGACGTCATCACGACCCGGAGGTCCGCGGTTTCGCCAGCGACAACTACGCGGGGGTGCACCCCGAGGTGCTCGCCGCCCTGGCCCTGGCCAACGGCGGGCACCAGGTCGCGTACGGCGAGGACGACTACACCGAGAACCTCCAGCGGATCATCCGCAGCCACTTCGGCGCCACCGCCGAGGCGTTCCCGGTCTTCAACGGCACCGGCGCCAATGTCGTCGCGCTCCAGGCGGTCACCGACCGCTGGGGCGCGGTGATCTGCGCCGAGAGCGCCCACATCAACGTCGACGAGGGCGGCGCGCCCGAGCGCATGGGCGGCCTGAAGCTGCTCACCGTGCCCACCCCGGACGGCAAGCTCACCCCCGAGCTGATCGACCGGCAGGCGTACGGCTGGGAGGACGAGCACCGGGCGATGCCGCAGGTCGTCTCGATCACCCAGAGCACGGAACTGGGCACGCTCTACACGCCCGACGAGATCCGCGCCATCTGCGAGCACGCCCACGCGCACGGCATGAGGGTGCATCTGGACGGTTCCCGGATGGCCAACGCTGCCGCCTCGCTGGACGTGCCGATGCGCACCTTCACCGACGCCGTCGGCGTCGACATCCTGTCCCTGGGCGGCACCAAGAACGGTGCGATGTTCGGCGAGGCCGTCGTCGTCATCAACCAGGACGCCGTCCGGCGTATGAAGCATCTGCGGAAGCTGTCCATGCAGCTGGCCTCCAAGATGCGTTTCGTCTCGGTGCAGTTGGAGGCGCTGCTCGCCAGGGACCTGTGGCTGCGCAACGCCCGGCACTCCAACGAGATGGCCCAGCGCCTCGCCGAGGGCGTCCGCGCGGTCCACGGCGTCGAGGTGCTGTACCCGGTGCAGGCCAACGCGGTCTTCGCCCGGCTGCCGCACGACGTGAGCGAGCGGCTGCAGAAGCGGTTCCGCTTCTACTTCTGGGACGAGGCCGCGGGCGACGTCCGCTGGATGTGCTCCTTCGACACGACCGAGGAGGACGTCGACCGGTTCGTGGTGGCGCTGAAGGAGGAGATGGCCCGCTGAGGGGCGGCTCCCACCAGCCGGTTGCATAGATATGCGGTCGCCCGGAGATGTATTGACTCTCGGGTGATCGTATTTCTATGCTCCTCGGGCATGGAGCTCATCCAGGAAACCCCTGATCTGTCCGCCTACTTGGCCGCTGACGACGTCATCGACCATCACCATCCGGTGGTGCGCGAGACCGCCGCCCGGCTGGCCCGACGGGCGGCCGACTCGTATGACTACGCGCGAGTCGCCTTCGACTTCGTCCGCGACGCCGTCCCGCACTCGGCGGACGCCGGTGACCCGCGCGTCACCTGGCGCGCCTCGGACGTCCTGGGGCAGGGCACCGGCATCTGCCACGCCAAGGCGCACGCGCTGACCGCCCTGCTGCGTGCCGAGGACATCCCGACGGCCCTGTGCTATCAGCGGCTGGCGCACGACGACGGCGGGGGGCACGCCGTGCACGGCCTGGTCGCCGTGCGCTTCAACGGGGGCTGGCACCGGCAGGACCCCCGGGGCAACAAGCCGGGCGTGGGCGCCCGGTTCTCCCTCACCGGGGAGCGGCTGGCATGGGTACCCGACCCGGCGGCCGGCGAGCGGGACTGCCCCCTCCTCCACGCAGTGCCGCACCCGGCGGTCATCGACGCGCTGAGAGCCGCGCCCGACCGGACGCGGCTCTGGCAGACGCTCCCCGCGGCGCTGTAGCCCGGCTCAGCGGGCCTCGGCCTCGCGGACCTGCTCCGGGGTCGGGGCCGTGCCACCGAGGTGGGCCGGCATCCACCAGGTGTCGTCCGGACCCTTGGGGCGCACCGGGTAGGCGCGCTGCGCGGCCTCGAGCAACTCCTGGACGCGCTCGCGCAGTTGCCGGGTGATCGCACCGGCATACTTGTCCTTGGACGCCTCTATGGCCTCGCCGACCCGGATGGTGATCGGGATGTGGCTGCGCTTGAAGTTGCGCGGGTGCCCCTTGGTCCACAGCCGCTGAGTGCCCCACACCGCCATCGGGATCAGCGGGACGCCGGCCTCCTGCGCCAGCCGGGCGGCACCCGACTTGAAGCTCTTGAGGGTGAACGACTGCGAGATCGTGGCCTCGGGGAACACGCCGACGATCTCCCCGGAGCGCAGCGAGTCCAGTGCGTGCGCGTAGGCCGCCTCGCCCTGCGCCCGGTCCACCGGGATGTGCCGCATGTTCCGCATCAGCGGGCCGGAGATCTTGTGCCGGAACACCGACTCCTTGGCCATGAAGCGCACCAGCCGCTTCTGCGGCAGGGCGGCCAGCCCGTCGAAGATGAAGTCCAGGTAGCTGATGTGATTGCTCACCAGTACGGCGCCGCCCGAGCGCGGGATGTTCTCCGACCCCTTGCAGTCGATCTTCAGGTCCCAGGCCTTGAACAGGGTGAGGGCGAGACCGATCGCGGGACGGTAGACAAGCTCTGCCATGGACGGAGTGGACCCTTCTCTCTGCCTGGGACCGGGGGCTCCCGGCGGAAAAGTTACGCTGCCGTAGGTTTACGGCATGCCGCAGATCGTGCCCCAAGAACGCACGAGTAGCCAGCCCTGGTGCCGGTGAAGTGCGAGATTCTCGTCACGTCGGCCCCTTCGGCCCACTCCCGGCCCCCTGCTCCCCTCACCCGGCGCGTGCCGTCACCCGGCGGACGAGCAGGTACATCTCGCAGCCCAGGCAGTACGCGAACGCCGCGTTGAGGAAGGCCGCCGCGAGCGCCGCCCCGGTCGCCGCGAGTCCCAGCCACTCGGGGCCCAGCGTGAAACCGGCCAGCCCCACCAGGGCGAACACCAGCCCGACGGTCTGGGCGAACCGCGGCGGGCGGGGCGACTCGAACTCCGTCGGCGGCCCGAGCCGCGGCCGCACGACCCTGCGGAAGACCCAGCCGTACGGTGAACGGCCGACCCCGCCCGCCGCGCCGAGCGCGAAGACGAACGTCTGCCAGGCCAGCAGCCAGGCGCTGCCACTGATCAGCACGGCGGCCAGCACGACCGCCGTCACGGCCGCACCGAAGCGCGGTCCCCTCACATCTATGTCCATGCGTCAAGCATTCCTCAAGCCAATCTCGTCGGGGAGGCGGGAATCTTTGCGGTCTCATGAACGCTGAAGCACCCTGTGACCGGACTGGTGGTGTGCGTTCTGGTGCTCGCCGCGGCGAGCACCTACGGAGTGCTGCGACAGCGGCGGAGCGGGAGGGTCGCAGTGCGTGTGCGCGACGGCGGGAAGCGGCTCGACGCCGCCGAGTTGGGGCAGGGGCTCGGTGAACGGGCCACGCTCGTCCAGTTCTCCAGCGCCTTCTGCGCCCCCTGCCGGGCCACCCGCAGGGTGCTCGCCGAGGTCGCCGCCGTGGTGCCGGGCGTCGCCCATGTCGAGATCGACGCCGAGCACCACCTCGACCTGGTCCGCCGGCTCGACATCCTCAAGACCCCGACCGTGCTCGTCCTCGACGCGGACGGCCGGATCGTACGGCGTGCCGCGGGGCAGCCGCGCAAGGCGGATGTGATCGCCGCGCTCGGCGAAGCCGTATGAGGGAAGCGGCCTGTGGCGTGCCTTCCGGATGACGGGACGCGCTTGACTGTACGCGTCATCTATCGTCAATCTGACGGCATGCCCCGGGAACTGCTTCTCTTCGAGCGCGTTCATGTGGACCTGGTCCGCACGGTGAGTTCGTGCTGTCCGGGCTGCTGAGCAGCCACGGACCCCACGCTCGTCGACCCCACCCGAAGGACATCGCCCATGACGGCCGCCCACGGCCTCGGTACGCCCCGTCTCGCCTCCCCCGACCTGCTGCGCTCCGTCTTCCGGCGGCACGCCGCCGGGGTCGCGGTGATCACCGCCCGAGGGCTCACGGGCCCGGTCGGCTTCACCGCCACCTCCCTCACCTCGGTCTCCGCCGAGCCCCCGCTGCTCTCCTTCGGCATCGGCACCGGGGCCTCCAGCTGGCCCGCGATCGCCGAGGCGGAGTACGTGGGCGTACACATCCTCGGCGAGCACCAGCAGGAGCTGGCCGCCACCTTCGCCCGCAGCGGCGCCGACCGGTTCGGCGCGCCCACCGAATGGCGCAGCGGCCCGGAAGGGGTTCCCGTCCTCGACGACGTGCTCGCCTGGCTGGTGTGCCGGGTGGTGGCCCGGGTCCCGGCGGGCGATCACCGGATCGTCCTCGCCGAGGTCGTCCTCGGCGACCCGTCCGGGGCGGGTCGGCCCCTGCTCTACCACCAGGGGCGATTCAGCGGCCTGCGTGACTGATCCGCGCGGGCGAACGGGGGGCGCCGGGGCCGGTTTCGAGTCCTGGCCGATTACGCAGGGTTGCCTACCTCACAGTTCAAAGCGCTTGCTTAGCGGGGATGAGGTGCGGGACGGTAGGTGCCGTACTGGCGAGTAATATTCAGACCGGAGCGCAGGTCGCCCCGATCGGGATCGGCCGCTTCAGGCGCCTATGCTGCCTCCATAGCAGGCAGCCCAGAAATGACGATGCAGTAGGAGAGCCGGCGTGAGCTTGAGGATCGTTGTCACTGTGAAGTACGTGCCCGACGCCACTGGCGACCGGCACTTCGCCGATGACCTGACCGTCGACCGCGACGACGTGGACGGTCTGCTCTCCGAGCTGGACGAGTACGCCGTCGAGCAGGCGCTGCAGATCGCCGACGAGGCCGACGACGCCGAGATCACCGTTGTGACGGTGGGTCCGGAGGACGCCAAGGACGCGCTGCGCAAGGCGCTGTCGATGGGCGCGGACAAGGCGGTCCACGTCGAGGACGACGACCTGCACGGCACCGACGCGATCGGTACCTCCCTGGTGCTGGCCAAGGCGATCGAGAAGGCCGGCTACGACCTGGTGATCTCCGGCATGGCCTCCACCGACGGCACGATGGGTGTCGTCCCGGCGCTGGTCGCCGAGCGTCTGGGTGTGCCGCAGGTCACGCTGCTGTCCGAGGTGTCCGTCGAGGACGGCGTGGTCAAGGGCCGCCGTGACGGCGACGCCGCTTCCGAGCAGCTTCAGGCGTCCCTGCCGGCGGTCGTCTCCGTGACCGACCAGTCGGGCGAGGCGCGCTACCCCTCCTTCAAGGGCATCATGGCGGCGAAGAAGAAGCCGGTGGAGTCCTGGGACCTGTCCGACCTGGGCATCGAGGCCGAGGAAGTCGGCCTGGAGGGCGCCTGGACGGCCGTCGACTCCGCGGCCGCGCGTCCGGCCCGTACCGCGGGCACGATCGTGAAGGACGAGGGCGAGGGCGGCAAGCAGCTCGCTGAGTTCCTCGCGGGCCAGAAGTTCATCTGAGCCCGGCACCCGCCGACCGCCCCTCAACTTCGTTTCGCAGGAGAGCATTCCCATGGCTGAAGTTCTCGTCTACGTCGACCACGTGGACGGCGCCGTCCGCAAGCCCACCCTGGAGCTGCTGACCCTGGCCCGCCGCATCGGCGAGCCGGTCGCGGTCGCGCTCGGTGCCGGTGCCGCCGACACCGCCGCCGCGCTCGCCGAGCACGGCGCGGCCCGGGTCCTCACCCACGACGCCGCCGAGTACGCCGACTACCTCGTCGTGCCGAAGGTCGACGCGCTGCAGGCCGCCGTCGCCGCCGTCTCCCCGGCCGCCGTGCTGGTCCCCTCCTCCGCCGAGGGCAAGGAGATCGCCGCCCGCCTCGCGCTGCGCATCGGCTCGGGCATCATCACCGACGCCGTGGACCTGGAGGCCTCCGACGAGGGTCCGGTCGCGACGCAGTCGGTGTTCGCCGCGTCCTTCACCACCAAGTCCCGTGTCTCCAAGGGCACCCCGGTCATCACGGTGAAGCCGAACTCGGCCGCTGTGGAGGCCGCCCCGGCCGCCGGCAGCGTGGAGGCGCTGGAGGTCACCTTCTCCGCGCAGGCCACCGGTACCAAGGTCACCGGCCGCACCCCGCGCGAGTCGACCGGGCGTCCGGAGCTGACCGAGGCCGCGATCGTGGTCTCCGGCGGCCGTGGCGTCAACGGCGCGGAGAACTTCGCGCTGATCGAGGCCCTCGCCGACTCCCTCGGCGCGGCCGTCGGCGCCTCGCGTGCCGCGGTCGACGCCGGCTGGTACCCGCACACCAACCAGGTCGGCCAGACCGGCAAGTCCGTCTCGCCGCAGCTGTACATCGCCTCCGGCATCTCCGGCGCGATCCAGCACCGCGCCGGCATGCAGACCTCGAAGACCATCGTCGCCGTCAACAAGGACGCCGAGGCCCCGATCTTCGACCTCGTCGACTACGGCGTCGTGGGCGACCTCTTCGACGTCGTCCCGCAACTCACCGACGAGATCAAGAGCCGCAAGGGCTGACCTCCCGGAGCCGGCAGGCCCCCGCGACCGTGAGCACGGCCGCGGGGGCCTTCGCTCATCCCAGGGTCAGGGACGCCTGCACCGGCAGATGGTCGCTCGGGTACAGCCCGTCCACCGAGAAGGTGTTCATCGCGGCCCAGTTGGAGGTCACACCGGGCGAGGTGAGGATCCAGTCGATCCGCCGGCCGCCCGGTCTGAGGTCCCGGTAGCCGTGGTAGGTGCCGTACGCCTCGCCGCGCGAGCCCGCCGCGTCCCAGGCATCCACGAGCCCGATGTCCAGCATCCGGTCGTACACCCGGTTGTCGTGGGCGGCCGCGTTGAAGTCACCGGTGACGACGACCGGCAAGGACGGGTCCCACCCGGCCATCGTCTCGCCGATGAGCCCTACCGACCGCTCCCGGGCGTACTGACTGACGCTGTCGAGGTGGGTGTTCAGGGCGTAGAACTCCCGCCCCCCGTCGGCGAGATCGGCGAAGCGGACCCAGGTCACCATGCGCAGCCAGTCCGCGCCCCAGGTGTTGGACGCGATCGTGTACGGGGTGTCCGACAGCCAGAAGTGGTCGAACTCGATCGGCTCCAGTCGGCGGGTGTCGTAGAAGATCGCCATGAACTCGTCCTTGCTGCCGCCGCCACGTCCGGTGCCGATCCAGTCGTAGTGCCCGCCGAGATCCTTCTCGATCATCCGCAACTGCTGGTAGAGACCCTCCTGGGTGCCGAGGAGGTGGGGCCGCTCGCGGCGCAGCAACGCCCGCATCACCGGACGGCGGACCGACCAGCGGGGCGTCTCGTCGACGACGGTCGCGAAGCGCACATTGAACGTCATGACGTCCAGCGCCCCCGCGTACTCGCCGGCGGAGGCGGGCTGTGTGGAGCCAGCCGTGGTGAGCAATGGTGCGGCGATGGCGGCCACCGCCGCGGACTTGAGTCCCTGGCGGCGTGTCACTCCGGCCTCGTTCGGCACGCGATCTCCTCCCCTTGGGAGTCAGGATGAAGCTTGCCGTATGAATACGGAAGAAGGCGGTGGGATAGCGGTGACCAGCGGGGAAACATGGGGAAGCCCACGCCGGGACGGTGTTGACCCGGGCCGATGCCCCCGACTAGCTTCGTCATGCGGATCGTGGATTCCGTAGAGCGGAAGATGGAGGTCGGAATGGGGCAGGGTCGGCAGGAGAACGTGGCGACGAGTCTCGCGGGCGCCGTCAGCGAGGAGATCAGCGCCTCCCTCGCCCCCGTCGACGCGGAACTGGAGCGCCGCTACCCCGGTGACCCCGGCACCCGCCAGCCGGTGCACACCGTCTACGTCCCCGCAGACGCGTACGCCGCCGACACCCTCCGCACCTGGGGCGACCGTGCCCTGGCCGCCCTCGACGAGCACGCCCCCGACGCGGAGTCCTTCGCCGCCGTCCTCGACCTGCCCGACCACCTCGCCGGACCCGTCCATGACCGTGTCCGCGCCAAGCTGGAACGGGAACCGATCGAGGACCTCCGCGTCGACTTCGAGGACGGCTACGGGCCGCGCCCCGACGCAGAGGAGGACGAGACCGCGGCCCGCGCCGCCCGCCTGATCGCGGAGGCGTACGCGAACGGCACGGCCGCCCCGTACATGGGCATCCGCATGAAGTGCATGGAAGCACCGGTCCGCGACCGGGGCATCCGCACCCTCGACATCTTCCTCACCGGCCTGCTGGAGGCCGGCGGCCTGCCCGACGGCCTCGTCCTGACCCTGCCCAAGGTGACCTACCCCGAACAGGTCACCGCCATGGTCCGCCTGCTGGAGGCCTTCGAGAAGGCGCGTGGCCTGGAGCCCGGCCGGATCGGCTTCGAGATCCAGATCGAGACCAGCCAGGCCATCCTCGCCGCCGACGGCACCGCCACCGTCGCCCGCATGATCGGCGCCGCCGAGGGCCGCGCCACCGGACTGCACTACGGCACCTTCGACTACAGCGCCTGCCTCGGGGTCTCCGCCGCACACCAGGCCAGTGACCACCCCGCCGCCGACCACGCCAAGGCGATCATGCAGGTCGCCGCGGCGGGCACCGGCGTACGCGTCTCGGACGGTTCGACGAACGTCCTCCCGGTCGGTCCCACCGAGCAGGTCCACGACGCCTGGCGCCTCCACTACCGCCTCACCCGCCGCGCCCTGGCCCGCGCCTACTACCAGGGCTGGGACATGCACCCCGGCCACATCCCGACCCGCTACGCGGCCGTCTTCGCCTTCTACCGCGAGGGCTACGAGCAGGCCGCCGCCCGCCTGTCCCGCTACGTCCACCGCGCCGGCGGCGACGTCATGGACGAGCCCGCCACGGCCAAGGCCCTCAGCGGCTATCTGCTGCGCGGCCTCGACTGCGGCGCCCTCGACATCGACGAGGTCTCCGGGGCGACCGGACTGTCCCGCGCGGACCTGGAGGGCTTCGCCGAGCCCCGCCGGGCCGACCTGACTGTTTCCGGCCATTGAGACGGCCGTGCTTGTGGCGGTCCTGTGACAGCCGTCGTCGCCGGTCCGGAGCCGTCCCCGCGGCACCGTAGGCTGTACGCCCACTCAACGACGCGTGCAGAGGAACGGGGCACTGGTGTCTTCGGGGGCGAACGAACAGGCGGACGGCGCCGGACGGCTCCTCGCCGGGCGGTACCGGATCGTGCGGCAGCTCGGACGCGGTGGGATGGGCGTGGTCTGGCGGGCCGTGGACGAGGTGCTCCACCGTGAGGTCGCCCTCAAGGAACTGCGCACCTACACCGACGCCGACGCGCCCGAACTCGCCGACCTGGGCCTGCGGATGCAGCGTGAGGCCCGCGCCGCCGCCCGTGTCCGGCACCCCGGGGTCGTCGCCGTGCACGACGTCGCCGAGGTCGACGGCCGCCCGCTGATCGTGATGGAGCTGGTCGACGGCCCCTCCCTGGACGACGTCCTGCGCGACCGGGGCCTGCTCGACCCGCGCGAGGCCGCCGCCATCGGCGCCAAAGTGATGGACGCGCTGGCCGCGGCCCACCAGGTCGGGGTGCTCCACCGCGACGTCAAGCCCGGCAACATCCTCCTCGACCGCTCCGGCCGCGTCGTCCTCACCGACTTCGGCATCGCCACCATGGAGGACCCGAACGACGGCTCCGCCACCCATCTGACCCGCAGTGGTGAACTCGTCGGCTCCCTCGACTACCTCGCCCCCGAGCGGGCCCAGGGCAACGACCCCGGCCCCGCCTCCGACGTCTGGGCGCTCGGCGCCACCCTGTTCGCGGCCGTCGAGGGCACCTCCCCGTTCCGTCGCACCTCCACCTGGTCGACCCTGACCGCGATCGTGGCCGAACCGCTCCCGGACACCCGGCGCTCCGGCCCCCTCACGCCCGTTCTGCTCCAGCTCATGGACAAGCGCCCCGAGCACCGGCCCGACGCCTCCCGAGCCCGGGAACTGCTGGAGGCGGTGGCCTCCGGCGCGGCGCCCGCCGCGCCGGCGCCGGGCGCCGCGAGCCCCACGGCTCCGCGCGGACAGGAGACCGAGCGGAGCGTGCCCTCGGTGCCCCCGGGCTTCGGCCCGCCCACGGCGGGCGCGGCTGCGGCTGCGGGTGCGGGTACCGGGTTGGACGGGGGTGCGGTTGCCGGTCCTGATGCCGGTGCGGGCTTCGGTCCGCCGCAGCCGATCCCCGGATCCGCAACCGGGGCGTCCCCGTCGGTCGGCGCCCCCGGACCCGGCTCCGGGGCGCAGCCGCAGGTCCCCGCGCCGGGAGCCGTCACCACCGTGTCCACTCCCCACAGCCCCCGCCGCGGCAAGAGGGGCGTCCTGCTCGCCGCCGCGGCCGTCCTCGTGGTCCTCGCCGCGACCGGGGCCACGGTCGCCCTGGTGAACGGCGACGACGGCACCGGCACGGGCGCCCGGTCCGCGCCCACCGGCTCGGCCGACGCCACGCCGTCCAAGGGCACCGACAGGGACGCGGTCGACGTCTCGGACGACTCCGAGGACAGGAAGAAGGACGACGAGAAGGCGGACCCGAGCGAGAAGCCCGAGGAGGACGACGACGACAAGGAGACCGAGCCCTCCGCCTCCCCGTCGAAGACCGCCGGCGGTGGTGCGACGGACGGCGGTACGGGCGGCTCGGACACCTCGGGCGGCTCCACCGGCGGCGACACGACCGGAGGCGGTGCCACCGAGGAACCGGTCTGCCACGCGATCGGCGGCGGCAAGTACAACTGCACCGTCTGGGCCACCGCCAAGTCCTACGACGCCGCCGGCACCGAGGTCGGCGTCCTCAACACGGGCACCAACTACTTCTATTGCCAGCAGAACACGGGCCGCCGCGAGACCTCCGGCCGCTGGACCAACGTCTGGTGGGCCAAGACCGACGACGACAGTGGCAACACCGGTGTCTTCGTCAGCGTCGTCTACGTCAAGGGCGGCGACAACGACGCCCCGGTGCCCGGACTCCCGGTCTGCTGATGATCCGTCGGCCGCTGTGACCGGGGACGCGGCCGCATGTACGGCTCCAGGCCGGAGGCCGTCCGCCACCTCTTCTCCGCGAACAACTGCCGCCCCCGGGCACACAGGGCGCGGTCGCCGCGCGCCCGCGCGCAGAACTCGTCGGGCGTCGTGCCGAACAGCTCACGCAACTCGGCGGACGCCGCGAGGAGTTCGGTGAGCAGCGGGCGCTGCCGACCGGGGTGGGGGCGGGGTCCGGGCCCGCCGTCGCGCAGGACGCCCCACCGGTTGACGTAGATCCAGACGGTGTCCAGGACGTCGCCCGACTCCAACTCCACGCGGAAGTCGGCGGCGGGCAGGGCGGCCCGGTGGAAGTTCCCGGTCGGCGAGTCGGCGCCCTCGCTGGTGTCGATCACGGCGAGCTGCGCCTCGTCGAGCCAGGTGAGGAACAGGTCGTGGGTCGCACCGGGGGAGCGGAACGGTGACGCGGAGAGATAGCCCAGCAGGCTGACATGGGCGGAGACACCGATCCCGACGCCCGTCACCCTGGCCCTGGCCATGGGGATGCGGCACTCCACACCGTGCTCCGCCATCTTGTGCGCGAGCTGCGCGGGGCAGGCGTTGGAGCCGACCGAGAGCACGGGGACGCGGTCCTCGAAGCGCAGCCTGTCCAGCGGCAGCATGCGGTTGCCGTCCAGAAGGGCCGACTCCTCGGGCCAGGCGCCCGGGTAGCTGAGCGGGTCCTCGCGGGGCGCCACATGAAGGCCGAGCGCCTCCAGCGTACGGGTGTCGCGGGGCGTCAAGGCTCAGTCCTCGGGCGGAAGTTCGCCCGAACCACGGGCGATCAGCCGGGTCGGGAGCTCGATGCGCTCCGGGACGACGAGGGAACCGTCCAGCTGCTGGAACAGCCGCTCGGCGGCGGTCCGCCCCATCCCGGCGGGGTCCTGGGAGATCACCGTGATGCCCGGCTGGAGCAGATCGGCCAGCTCGAAGTCGTCGAACCCGACGAGGGCGACCCGCCGGGCGTGCTCGGCGATGACCCGCACGACCGTCACGGTGACGCGGTTGTTGCCGGCGAAGACCGCCGTCACCGGGGCCGGACCGGACAGCATCTCCTCGGCCGCCCTGCGCACCCGCTCGGGGTCGGTGACGCCCAGGGACATCCAGGTCTCCTCGACCGTTATGCCCGCGTCCTCCATGGCCGCCCGGTAGCCCCGCAGGCGCTCGGCGGCCGTGTGGATGCGCGGCATGTCGCCGATGAACCCGATCCGGCGGTGCCCGTGCGCGATGAGGTGGGCGACACCGTCACGGGCGCCGCCGAAACTGTCCGACAGCACGACGTCGGCGTCGATCCGCCCGGCGGGCCGGTCCACGAACACCGTGGCGACACCCGCCCTGATCTCGGGCTCCAGATAGCGGTGGTCGTCACCGGCCGGGATGATCACCAGCCCGTCGACGCGCCGCGCGCACAGCGCCAGCGCCAACTCCTGCTCCCGGTCCGGGTCCTCGGCGCTCGACCCGTTGATGAGGAGCGATCCGTGGGCGCGGGACACCTCTTCCACGGCCCGGCTTAGCGGGCCGTAGAACGGGTCGGCCAGGTCCTCCAGGACGAGGCCGATGCTCGACGTGCGGCCCTTGCGCAGCACCCGCGCGCTGTCGTTGCGCCGGAAGCCCAGCGCGTCGATCGCCTCCTGCACGCGGCGCTCGGTGTCCGGGGTGACGCCCGGCTCGCCGTTCACCACCCGGGAGACGGTCTTCAGGCCCACGCCGGCCCGGGCGGCGACGTCCTTCATCGTCGGGCGGTTTCCGTACCGGCTCTCCGGTCTGCGGGTGGTGCTGCGGGCGCTCTCGGGCACTCTGCGCTGTCCTGTCCTGTCGTCCCCGTGCGTGGCCGGTGGCGCCGTCTCCCGTGGTCCACGCCGTCGGCGTGGCACGGGTGCCGCGGCGCCCGGGTCCGGTCGGCTCGCACCGGTCTGCCTGCACGGGCCGGTGCTCACCGTTCCCCGGTCCCGGCCGTCGGCTTCGGGCACCGGCTGCGCTGTCCTGAGGTGGTGTCGGTGGATGAGTCCGCGGCCTCGGCTCTCGTCGGAGGTCCCCCTGGGGAGCGGTCCGCGGCGTCATGGGTGGTGTGGTTCGGATTAGTGCAGCTGTTGAGGATGTGGCGTCGAGCATAGAGCCTGGACAACGTTGTCACAGCCGGGGGAGACTGTCTATCGCATTCTCTGGCCGGCGCCCCCCATCAGGCGAGCGTCGTGCTGCCCGTTTTTCCGGCCGGAGATCCGGGCGCTGCAGGATCCGGGTGCCCGGGAGGAGACTCGGAGCGGGAGAACTGACACTGATGCAGACCGACCTCGTGGCCGCGCTCGACATAGGCGGCACCAAGATCGCCGGGGCGCTGGTGGACGACCACGGCCGGATCCTGGTGCGCGCGCAGCGCCCGACGCCCGCGCGGGAGGACGCCGACACCGTGATGCGGGCCGTCGAGGAGGTCCTCGGTGAGCTGACCGCCGCCCCGCGGTGGGATGCGGCCACGGCCGTCGGGATCGGCAGCGCGGGCCCGGTGGACGCCTCCGCCGGCACGGTCAGCCCCGTCAACGTCCCCGGCTGGCGCGGATTCCCCCTGGTCGACCGGGTACGGGCGGCCACGGACGGCCTGCCCGTGGAGCTGATCGGTGACGGCGTGGCCATCACCGCCGCCGAGCACTGGCAGGGCGCGGCGCGCGGCCATGACAACGCGCTGTGCATGGTGGTGTCGACGGGCGTCGGCGGCGGTCTCGTCCTCGGCGGCCGACTCCACGCCGGGCCCACCGGCAACGCCGGCCACATCGGCCACATCAGCGTCGACCTCGACGGCGACCCCTGCCCGTGCGGCGCCCGCGGCTGCGTCGAGCGGCTCGCGAGCGGTCCCAACATCGCCCGTCGCGCCCTGGAGAACGGCTGGCGGCCGGGCCCCGACGGCGACACCTCCGCCGCCGCCGTCGCCGTCGCGGCCCGTGCGGGCGACCCGGTCGCCGTCGCCTCCTTCGAACGGGCCGCGCAGGCCCTCGCCGCCGGGATCGCCGCCACCGCCACCCTCGTCGAGATCGACATCGCCGTCATCGGCGGGGGCGTCGCGAACGCCGGAGACGTCCTGTTCGCGCCCCTCCGGGCCGCCCTCAAGGACTACGCGACCCTGTCCTTCGTCCAGCACCTGACCATCGCCCCGGCCGAGATGGGCACGGACGCCGGCCTGGTGGGAGCGGCCGCGGCGGCGCTGGCGAGGGGGAAGTGAGGGCGGGCGGCTGTTCTGCCGCGCGGCGGCCGGCAGGCGCCCGGTCCGGGCCCGGCCCCTGAGCGGGGCGGACGCCCGTGTCGGTCGGGGCCCGGTGCGGCCGTGGTGTCCGTCGTGGCCGAGACGGGGCCGTCGTCGCGGGCCGGATCCGACACGCGGTACGGGGCGTTCGGTTCGATCATGGGTTCGGTGGGGCGAAACGGTGGGGTGGCCGTGACCCGGTGGGCCTCTGTCGCGTTGAGCGGGGCATGAAGAAGCGCAGCATGCTCGCCATCGCCTCCCTCGCCACCGGTTTCGTCGTCGCGGCCGTCACGCCGTCGCACGGTCTCGACGCGGACGCCCTCGGAAAGGCCGACGGGCTGAGCAAACTGGACGTCGAGGGAACCCTCGACAGCGTCGGCAGGACGGTCGCCGACGACAGCCTGGCGGTCGGCGACGACGCCCTGGGGAGCGTCACGGGCCCGCAGGGCAAGGCCGGCAAGAAGGGCTGACGCCCTCCGTCGGAATCGGCGGGTTCTCCCTTCCGCCTCGCACGACACGGTGGCGGGTTCCCCTCGGTGGGAACCCGCCACCGTGTATTTCACCTCCTCATCAGCGGCTGGTTTCCGCGTCGTAGTGGAGGGCAAGCCTCAGGGGGTCAACAGAAGAGGGGGAACCGTGATCGTCTGGATCAACGGTGCGTTCGGTGCGGGGAAGACCACCGCCGCACGGGAACTGATCGACCTGATCCCGAACAGCACGCTCTTCGACCCCGAGGTCATCGGCGGCGCACTGACGCACATGCTGCCGGCCAAACGCCTCGCCGAGGTCGCCGACTTCCAGGACCTGCCGAGCTGGCGACGGCTGGTGGTCGACACCGCCGCCGCGCTCCTCGCGGAGCTGGGCGGCACCCTCGTGGTCCCCATGACCCTGCTCCGCGAGGAGTACCGCGACGAGATCTTCGGCGGCCTCGCCGCCCGCCGCATCCCCGTACGGCATCTGCTCCTCGCACCGGCCGAAACGATCCTGCGGGAGCGAATAGCGGGGCGGGACATACCGCCGGACCTCCCCGACGGCGAGATGCGGATGCGTCAATGGGCGTACGACCGGATCGCGCCCTACCGGGCCGCGCTCGGCGGCTGGCTCACCGCCGACGCCCACCTCGTCGACACGAGCGCCCTCACCCCTTACGAGACCGCGCGGCGCATCGCCGACGCCGTACGCGACGGGAACGTACCCGTCTGCGACATCGTGCAGACCCCCGAGCCGACCGCGGAGACCGTGGCCGCCGGCGTGCTGATGTTCGACGACGACGACCGGGTCCTGCTCGTCGACCCGACCTACAAACCCGGCTGGGAGTTCCCCGGCGGAGTCGTGGAGCCCGGCGAGGCACCGGCCCGCGCGGGCATGCGCGAGGTCGTCGAGGAGACGGGGATCCACCTCGACGACGTACCCCGGCTGCTCGTCGTCGACTGGGAACCCCCCTCGCCCCCTGGCTACGGCGGACTGCGCCTCCTGTTCGACGGCGGCCGACTCGACGCGGCCGGATCCCAGCGCCCCGTACTGCCCGGTCCCGAGCTGCGCGGCTGGCGCTTCGTCACCGAGCAGGAGGCCGCGGACCTGCTGCCGCCGGTCCGCTACGAACGGCTGCGGTGGGCGCTGCGGGCCCGGGAACGGGGCGCCGCGTTCTACCTGGAGGCGGGCGCTCCCGTGTGACGGCGACCCCGCCACCCCCTGTGCGGGAGAAACACCCGGTGTCCCCGGTGGGCGGCGTGCCGCACCGGGGACACCTCGTCCGCTCAGCCCGCCGCGTAGTTCGTCAGGAACAGTGCCTCCGTCACCGCCATGCGCTCCAGTTCGTCCGGCGACACGCTCTCGTTCACCGCGTGGATCTGCGCCTCGGGCTCGCTGAGGCCGATGAGGAGGATCTCGGCCCGCGGGTAGAGGGCGGCGAGGGTGTTGCACAGCGGGATCGACCCGCCGTGGCCCGCGTACTGCATCTCCTGGCCCGGGTAGGCGACCGCCATGGCCGCGGCCATCGCCTCGTACGCCGGGCTGGAGGTGTCGGCGCGGAACGCCTGGCCGTGACCGATCGGCTCGCAGCTCACCCGGGCACCCCACGGGGTGCGCGCCACGAGATGCGCCTCCAGCAGCTTCTTCGCCTCCTGGACGTCCACGCCCGGCGGGACCCGCAGTCCGATCAGCGCGCGGGCGCTCGCCTGGATCGACGGGGTCGCCCCGACCACCGGAGGGGCGTCGATGCCGAGCACGGTGGCGGCGGGCCGCGCCCAGATCCGGTCGGCGACCGTGCCGGACCCGACCAGGTCGACACCGTCGAGCACCTTGGCGTCCTCACGGAACCGCTCGTCGTCGTACTGCAGACCGTCCCATGTGCCGTCGCCCGCGAGGCCGTCGACGGTCGTCGTGCCGTCGGCGGCGCGCAGCGAGTCGAGGACACGGATCAGCGCGGCCAGCGCGTCGGGCGCCGCGCCGCCGAACTGCCCGGAGTGCAGGTTGCCCTCCAGGGCGTCGATCCGCACCCGCATGAGGACCATGCCGCGCAGCGACGCGGTGACCGTGGGCAGTCCGGCGCGGAAGTTGCCGGCGTCGCCGATGACCACGGTGTCGGCCGCCAGCAGTTCGGGGTGCTGCTCCGCGTACTGCTGGAGCCCGCCCGTGCCCATCTCCTCCGAACCCTCGGCGATGAGTTTGACGGTGACGGGGACGCCGCCGTTCGCCTTCAGCGCGCGCAGCGCCAGCAGATGCATGATCACGCCGCCCTTGCAGTCGGCTGCACCGCGCCCGTACCAGCGCCCGTCCCGCTCCGTCAGCTCGAACGGCGGCGAGAGCCAGGCGGACTCGTCCAGCGGCGGCTGCACGTCGTAGTGCGCGTACAGCAGGACGGTCTTCGCGCCCTCGGGCCCCGGCAGGCAGCCGTACACGGACTGGGTGCCGTCGGGGGTGTCGAGCAGGGCCACGTCCTGGAAGCCCTCGGCGCGCAGCGCGTCGGCGACCCAGTTCGCGGCGCCCTCGCTCTCGCTCCTCGGGAACTGGTCGAAGTCCGCCACCGACTTGAAGGCCACCAGCTCGGTGAGCTCCTCCTTCGCCCTGGGCATCAGTGAGGCGACGGTCTCGGCGACCGGGTTCGACGACATGGGCACGCTCCTCGTGGGTGCGACGTTGTGCTTCTGTGGGTGTGCGTGCGTACGCGCGTACCCGGTGTTTCGGTGTAGGGCGCACGCGCTGCCGATCCTCCCACAGCGACTCTCGGTGACGACCGCCGTAGGATGCGTGGGAAAGGTGCGGCAGGCGGCTGGATCGGGAGCAGTAGACCATCGTGAGCAGCGAGAACTCTTCGGCGGACGACGTACAGCGGGTGTGGGACGTCGTCGTGGTGGGCGCGGGGCCCGCGGGGGCTTCGGCCGCCTACGCGGCGGCGGTCGCGGGACGCAGCGTCCTGTTGCTGGAGAAGGCCGAACTGCCCCGGTACAAGACCTGCGGCGGCGGCATCATCGGCCCCTCGCGGGACGCCCTGCCACCCGGCTTCGAACTGCCCTTCAAGGACCGCGTGCACGCCGTCACCTTCTCCCTCGACGGCCGCTACTCCCGCACGCGCAAGTCCAAGCAGATGCTCTTCGGCCTGATCAACCGGCCCGAGTTCGACCAGCAGCTCGTCGAACACGCCCAGAAGGCCGGCGCCGAACTGCGCACGGGCGTCACCGTCACCCGCGTCGAGCAGCACGGCTCGGCCGTACCGGACCGCCGCACGGTCGCCGTCGTCCTCCAGGGCGGTGAGACGCTGCTGGCGCGGGCCGTGGTCGGCGCGGACGGCAGCGCCAGCCGCATAGGAGCGCACGTCGGTGTGAAGCTCGACCAGGTCGACCTCGGTCTGGAGGCGGAGATCCCCGTCCCGGAGACCGTCGCCGAGGACTGGAAGGGACGCGTCCTCATCGACTGGGGCCCCATGCCCGGCAGTTACGGATGGGTCTTTCCCAAGGGGGACACGCTGACGGTGGGCGTCATCTCCGCGCGCGGCGAAGGCGCCGCCACCAAGCGGTACTTGGAGGACTTCATCGGGCGGCTCGGCCTCGCCGGCTTCGAACCGAGCGTCTCCTCCGGGCACTTGACGCGTTGCCGCGCCGACGACTCGCCGCTCTCCCGGGGGCGGGTCCTGGTGTGCGGGGACGCGGCGGGGCTGCTGGAGCCGTGGACGCGCGAGGGCATCTCGTTCGCGCTGCGCTCGGGGCGGCTCGCGGGGGAGTGGGCGGTCCGCATCGCCGAGGCGCACGACGCGGTGGACACCCGCCGCCAGGCCCTCAACTACGCGTTCGCGGTGAAGGCCGGCCTCGGCGTCGAGATGAGCGTCGGCAAGCGGCTGCTGATCGCCTTCGAGCGGCGGCCCGGCCTGTTCCACGCGGCGCTCACCGGTTTCCGGCCGGCGTGGCGCGCGTTCGTCGACATCACGCGCGGCTCGACGTCGCTGGGAGAGATCGTGCGCACCCACCCGATCGCCCAGCGCGCGCTGACGGCGTTCGACCGGTAGGCGGGCTGGGGCTGGGGGTGGGGCTGGGCCCCGGGCCAGGGGAGGGGACCGGTACCGGTGGCGCCGGGTCGGCTCGTCGTCCCGCAGGGCGTTGCGCTCCGGGTCCTGCGGCCGGTCACTTCTTGACGGTGATCCGGAAGACGGGGTGCTTCGGGGCCGCGGCGAGCAGTTCCTCGTCCGAGGAGTCGGCGTTGACGTCACCGAAGAAGCGGCCCACCTCCCAGCCCCACTTCTTGAGGTAGGTCCGCAGGATCGCCGGCTTCTCCTCGTCGGGCAGTTCGACCGCGGTGAACTCCTGTACGCGGCGGCCCACTTGGAGCCGCCCGCCGCCCGCGGCCCGCATGTTCCGGACCCACTCGGAGTGGCCGCGCGCCGAGATGAGGTAAGGGCCGCCCTCGTACGGCAGCGGGTTCACCGGCAGACGCCGCCACTCGCCGCTCTTGCGGCCGCGCACGGACAGTTCCGCCGTGCCGAGGAGGCTGACGCCTCGCCGGGCGAGCCAGCCGATGGCGTTGTTGACGGCGCGGTCGACGGCGCTGACCTTGATGTAGTGGGTCGACGACATGGTCCCCTCCGGGGGTGTGCGGTGAGCCAATCAGAGAGCGGTGCTCTCGCTTGAGAGCAGTGTGCATGAGACGGGTGCTCCAAAGCAAGAGCAGTGCTCTCTGTTGTGCTCGCCGCTCTTGCCTGCGATCTCCGCTCTTGTTTGTGATCGGTGCTCTCTATTGTGTGCAGTGCTCTGCCTCTGTGGCACACTGCTGCGCATGAGCACTGCACAAGGAGCCCGCGCCCGCGCCCGGACCGAGGTCACCGCCGCGATCAAGGACGAGGCGCGCAGACAGCTCGCCGCCGAGGGTGCCGCCAAACTGTCGCTGCGCGCCGTCGCCCGCGAGCTGGGCATGGTCTCCTCGGCGCTCTACCGCTACTTCCCGAGCCGTGACGAGCTGCTCACCGCGTTGATCATCGACGCGTACGACTCCCTGGGTGAGGCCGCCGAGGCGGCGTACGCGAAGGTGCGCGGGGAGAGTCCGGCGCGGCAGTGGGTCGTGGTGTGCGAGGCGGTGCGGGAGTGGGGACTGGCGCGGCCGCACGAGTACGCGTTGATCTACGGCTCGCCGGTCCCGGGCTACACCGCGCCCTCGACGACCGTGCCGGCCGCCGCGCGGGTCGGGCTGCTGCTGATCGGGATCGTGCGTGACGCCCACCAGGACAAGGGTGTCGCGCAGTGGAAGCTGCCCGCCGAGTTGCGGCCCGAGGCGCGGCGCATGGCGGAGGACCTCGCCCCCGATCTGCCCCCGGCGGTGGTCGTCGTGCTGATCGGGGTGTGGGCGCAGCTGTTCGGGCTGGTCAATTTCGAGGTGTTCGGGCAGTTCAACCGGGTGGTCGAGGACCGGGAGACGTTCTTCCGGCATGCGGCGGGCCAGCTCGCCCACCACGTTGGCCTGGTGTACCCGCGGTCCGGCGCGACGGAGCGCTGAAGCGCCCCGGGTCGCCCCTCACGGCAGAGCACGGCAGCACGGGGCCCGGCAGGGCGGGTCGGCGTACGTCCTGGGAGGAGGGGTGATCACCACGTTCGGGTGATGCCGGGGGGCGAGGCCGGCGTGCCGTCTGCCGTCCTGTCCGTGCGCCGTCCTGTCCGTGCGCCGTCAGGGTTCGCCCTGAGCCGGTCCTCCCTGCTCAGGGTGTCGCCCTGAGCCGGTCCTCCCGGTGGGTCTGCCGTTCCGGTTCGCGGTGGGTCAGCCAGTCGGCGACCGTCTGGGCGATCGGCTGGTCCGTGTCCATCTCCACGAAGCCGAACTGGCCCGACTGGTTGCACTCCAGGAACCACCAGATCCCGTCGGTGTCCTCCGCGAAGTCGAAGGCGCCGTAGGCGAGTCCCGCGTCACGGAGGTAGGCGCGTACGGCGGCGGCCGTACGCGCCGGAACGTCGACCGGACGCCAGGGCGCGTCGGAGGCGGTGTAGCGGACGTCGACCTCGTCGGGGTGGGCGTCCGGGTGCACCTCCTTGCGGGCGGCCAGCAAACGGTCGCCGACGGCGGTGAGACGGATGTCGGCTGTCTTGGCGATCCGGCGTTGCAGCAGCGTGGGCCCGAAGGCGACCGCGGCGAAGTCCGTGCCGGGCGCGATACGGCTGGTGGGGACCGTCCTGGGCGGCTCCTGCGGGTGGGTGCCGGAGACGGGCTTCACCACCAGGTCCGGGAAGCGCTCGGCGAATTCCCGGGCGGCCTGCGGGAACGTGGTGATGAGTGTGGCCGGCACGGGCAGCCCGATCTGCTGGGCGTGCCGCAGCTGCCAGGGCTTGTGCCGGGCGCGCCGGGCCGCGTCGGGGTCGTTCATCCAACGGGCCCCCGTGGCGCGCAGCATGCCGTACAGGGCCTGCGAGGACTCCTCGGTGAGCCAGCCGGACGGCTCGGCCGCCCGGCTGGCGGGAGTACCCGGCCTGCGCAGCCAGATGGACCGCAGCCCGCTCATGCTGACCAGGCGCCCCCCGGCGGACAGGTGCCCGCGGAAGGCGCCGTGGACGTACTCACCGGAGAGCGCGACCCCGCCGGGCAGGTCGGCGGGGTCGACGCGGACCACCGGTACGCCGGACCGGTTCAGTCGGGCCACCACCAGGTCTGCCGTCACATCCTGTTCGCACGTCAGGATCAGCACCGTCATCTGTCGTATATCCGCGTTCAGTCGTCGAAGTGGGTCTTCGAGCCCGCCGTGGACGTGGTGGCCCCCAATTCCCGCATCAGAGCCAGGTCGTGGGCGGCGATCCGCCCGTCGGGGAGCACGTTCAACTGCAGCCCGGAGTCGTAGGTGTACGGAGCGCTGAACTCCAACTGCTCAGTGGTGCGAGCGTAGTTGAGTACGAACAGTCGCATCGTTTCTCCTTGGTTCGGGACCATCCGGAAAAACGGATGGTGACGCTCCGGCCGCACTCTGTTGGGCCGGGTCGCTGTGCCTCCAGGGAGTTATACGAATCGAACGACTGAATGGTTGCCTCATCTTGTCGGCAGTTTCGACTTGCACCGCGAGGCGTCAAATGGCAACGGTGCGTGGTCATTTCGGCGCCGCGTGCCGAGTGGCGAACGCGATGGCGGAGGCGAACGCGGCGAGTGCTGCGACACTGGTGAGTGCGGTGGGAAGGGAGTGCCATTCGGCCAGGAAGCCGATCGTGGGCGGGCCGAGCAGCATGCCGAGGTAACCGAGCGTGGAGGCCGTTGCCACCCCGCCGGGGCCGGCGAGGGCGCCGGCGCGCTCGATGGCGACGGGGAAGATGTTGGCGAGCCCGAGACCGGTGACCGCGAAGCCGAGCAGCGTCGCCCACACCGACGGGGCGAGCGAGCCGAGCAGCATGCCGACCGTTGCGGTGGCGCCGCCGGCCACGAGCACGCGGGTCCTGCCCAGGCGCTCCAGCAGGGTCGTCCCGGTGAGCCGGCCGACGGTCATGGCGAGCGCGAAGCAGGAGTAGCCGATCGCCGCGACGCCGGGGGAGGCGTCCAGGTCCTCCTCCAGATGCAGGGCGCCCCAGTCGGCCAGCGCCCCTTCGCCGTACGCCGTGCACAGGGCGATCAGGCCGAAGGTGACCACCAGGGCGCGGGTGCCGCTGCCCGAACGGCCAGGACCGCCGACGCTGTCACGGGAGCCGTTCGGCTCGGCTGCCGCACCGTCCGCCGTAACGGGCAGGCGTTCCGGAGGCGCCGGGGGCGCGTGGCGCAGCATGGTGCGTCCCGCGACGACGGTGACCAGCAGGCCGATCACGGTGATGGAGCACAGATGGCGGGTGGCCGACAGGGAGCCCGCGACCAGGCCGCCGAGGCCCGCCCCGATCATCCCGCCGAGGCTGAAGGCGGCGTGGAAGCTCGACATGACGGGGCGTCGCAGCGCGGCCACCAGGTCGACGGCGGCGCTGTTGAAGGCCACGTTGATGCCGCCGAAGGCCGCGCCGAAGACCAGCAGGACGGCGCCCAGCGCGAGTGCCGAGTGGGTCAACGGCGGCAGTGCCACGCTGAGCGACAGCAGGACCGCGCAGGCGACCGTCACGGGATGGCTGCCGAACCGGCGGCACAGCCGTCCCGTCAGCATCATCGTGACCACCGCGCCGGCGGACACGCCCAGCAGGGCCAGGCCCAGTGCTCCGGGTGACGCGCCGGTCTGCTCCGTCACCGCGGGGATCCGTACGACCCATCCGGCGAAGACGAATCCGTCCAGGGCGAAGAAGGCGGTGATGGCGGCTCGGAGCCGGGTGAGGTCGCCACCCGGCACGACGCTGTGCGATCGGGTTTTGTTTATTTGCGGCACAAACGCAGGCTAGTTCGGACCGGGTGGATGGGCAAGCGTGTTTCTTCGGTTCGCGGTCGGCGGCTCGCGTTCTGCGGCTTGGGTGCGGCGTGCCTCGGTTTCCGGTCCTGAGGTGGGCGATCTCGATGGCGGCGCCGCGGGTGAACGGGGTTCGCAGCGACGTGGTCTCGGTCGCTGTGCGTCACCGGATCTTCCGAGGTGCCTTTGGTCGGCCGGGCCCGCGTCGCGTGTTTCGGAAGTGGCCCCACTCGGCGGTGAATTGTTTTTCGCTTTCCTGAGGGATATCCCGTGAGGTGAGTGACGAGCGGGAGTCGGCAACTCGCTGATGACGCGCGGGAATGGAGGGGCTGGGTTCCGTGCCGGTGAAAGGCGGCCTCGTCGTCGATGACGCTCGTCGGTCCGGTCCTTGTGTGTGATCGCACGACTTCCCCGCTGTGCAGGGGGAGTTGATCGGGGATGTGCTCGGTCCTTTCGCCGAGATATCAGGGCCGGGGCAGGGGATCGAGGGCGGCGATCGGCGCGGCTTTCGGTGAGGGGAGCCGAGCTGCGCCGTGTCGGTCGCGGCCTGGGCCACCCCTTTCCGGCTCAGTCGGCGCGGCGGCCCGCATGGCCGGAATTGCTCGGGCGTAACGTGCGCAGCCACCGGGGAATTGCCGACGACGAACACCGATGAGAACGCCATGGCCCCGCGCCGGGTCGCCCTGGGCCGAGCAGGGCCGACCCGATCGAGGCGCGCTTCGCGGCGCGAAGGGCGTCCACTGGGGCGGCGGACCGCGATCGACCACGGTCTGCCCGCCCCGCCCGCCACCGTCAGGAGGCGGCGGCCTCCGCCAGGACGCGGGCGAGTTCCTGGGGGCGGGTGGCCATCGGCCAGTGGCCCGAGTCGACGTCCATGTACTCAAGGTCGGTGGCGCGAGCGAGCTCAGGACTGTCACCGGCGCCGATCCACTCCTTGGCCTGGGCGGCGGTGAACTCGGGGCAGACGACGACAACGGGGACGTCGAAGCGGCGCTCGTCGGACAGGCGCACGATGCCCTTGGCCACCGCCTCCGGGACGGGGACGGCGGCGGACGCGATGCGGTCCCGGGTCTGCTGGTCCAGGTCGGCGGTGTCCGCGCCCTCGAAGGGATCCCAGCCCGGGAACGGCATGGTGCCGTCCTCGATCGCGAAGTGATCGGCGTAGGTCCGCCCGTCGGCGGCGGGGAAGCCGCCGATCAGGGCGACCCTGGCCACCTTCTCCGGTCGTGCGTCGGCGGCCAGCCAGGCCAGGGTCGCCGCCGCCGAGTGCCCTACCACCAGAGGCTTCCCGGGCGCCGCGTCGACCGCGGCCAGCACTGCTGCCAGCTGGTCGTCGAGCGTCGCCGCTGCGGAGCCGTCGCCCTGGCCGGGGAGGGTGAGCGGCACGGGGCGGTGGCCGAGCGCGGTGAGTTCGGGCACGACGTCGTCCCATGCGGATCCGTCGAGCCACAGGCCGGCGATGAGCAGGATGTCCACGGTGGTTCTCCCTGAGAGGAGTCGGATCGGCTGGTGGCCGGCACGCTACCGGGAGGCTCTGACAACGGGCTCCGGCCAGTGTGCGAACCACGAAATCCGCAGCTCGACCCCATCCACCCCGGAGAACGGGCGCGGTCTCGGCACCGGCTGTCCCGCGCGACCGCGACAGTCGTACGCTCTGCCGCCTCGGCCTCCCTTCCCCGGGCCCACCGGAGGTCCGCAGGCCGCTCCAGTGCCACCCGGTCGGCAGTCGTTCCCCGCCGACGAGGACGGCGCGGCCGGTCGACGACTCCCCGGACGTCGAAGCCGGGTGCGTCCGCGAAGTCCTCCCCGGATCGGCGGTGAGCCGGGCTTCTCCGGCGCCAACCGCTGCCTCGCCGACCGCAGTTCGTCGAGGGCCGGCTCCCGCTCCCTCCCCTTCAGGTCGCACGGGGGCGGCCTGGTGGAGGGCCTTGGAGCGTAGACCGCAGATACGGGTCGGGGGTCTTCGCGCTAGACTCCATATACCCCTTAGGGGTATGTGTGCAAGTTCTGTGCAGCGCCTTGACTCGATACCCCCAGGGGGTATGGTGGGCCCTATGGAAACCCTCCGACCTCCGAGGAGATGGCCATGAACACCGGACTGAGGATCACCGCGTTCGCCGCCGCGCTGGCCGCGACCTTCGGCACCGCCTACGGGGTGGGCAAGGGTGTCGAGCCCGTCGTCGCGGACAGCGCGCCCCCGCGCCACGACAGTCACGCGCGGACGTCACCGGAGCCCGACGAGGGCGGCGGTCACACAGAGGGGCACGAGACACCGCCGGCCGGGGGCCTGCAGATCTCCGAGGGTGGCTACACCCTCGACCTGCGCACCACGACCGTCACCGCGGGTGAGCGCGCCGACCTGCGCTTCGTCATCCGCGACGACGAGGGCCGCGCCGTCACCGCGTACCAGCGCGAGCACGACAAGGAACTGCACCTCATCGTCGCCTCACGCGACCTGGTCACCTACCGCCACCTCCATCCCACCCGCGAGGCCGACGGCACCTGGAGCACCCCCGTCGACCTGCCCGGCGCGGGCGGCTACCGCGTCTTCGCCGACTTCACCCCCGCACGGAAGGGCGCCGAGAACCTCACGCTCGGCGCCGACCTCGCCGCCTCGGGCGCCTACGAACCGCAGCGGCTCCCCGAGCCGGACGCCACCGCGCAGGTCGACGGCTACGAGGTCGAACTGGACGGCGGGCTGCGCCCGGGCACCGCGAGCGAGCTGAAGCTGACGGTCTCCCGTGACGGTCGCCCGGTCACCGACCTCCAGCCCTACCTCGGCGCCTACGGCCACCTGGTCGCCCTGCGCGCCGGTGACCTCGCCTACCTGCACGTCCACCCGAACGGCGAACCCGGCGACGGTGTGACCGAACCCGGCCCCGGCATCTCCTTCACGGCCACCGCGCCCAGCGCCGGCGCCTACCGCCTCTTCCTCGACTTCAAGCACGAGGGGACGGTCCGCACCGCCGCGTTCACGGTCCGTGCCGGGGGCCCGGCGGCCACGCCCACCCCGGAGGAGCCGAAGGACGCGGAGGGAACGCACGACACGTCCACCGGACACGGTCACTGAGAGGGAGCGGGGGCGCATGCGTGGCCGTCCCGCACCTCGGTCCACTCGGCCGGTCCCTCCTCAGGCCACGACGACCCGAACCCCCGCCTCCTCGAACCGCCCCACTGTCTCCGGCTCCGCCGCCGCGTCCGTGACCAGCGTGTCCACCGAGTCGGCCGCGCAGATCCACGCGAACGCCCGCCGCCCCAGCTTGCTGGAGTCGGCCGCGACGACGACCCGCTCCGCGCGCTCGCACAACAGCCGGTTCACCGCGGCCTCCGCCTCGTCGTGCGCCGCCGCGCCGTGCACGACGTCGAACGCGACCACGCCGAGCACCGCCACATCCAGGGTGATCTGCCCGAGCACCCCGTCCGCGAGCGGCCCGACCAGCTCGTACGACTGCGCGCGGGCCACCCCGCCCGTCACCACGATCTTGAACTGGGGTCGCACGGCGAGTTCGCTCGCGATGTTCAGCGCGTTGGTGACCACGGTCAGCGCGGGCGCCCCGGACGCCAGATCGCCCCGCACCGCCAGCGCCCGCGCGACCTCCGTGGTGGTCGTGCCACCCGTCAGGCCCACCGCCTCACCGGGGGCGACGAGGTCCGCCACCGCCTTCGCCACCCGCTGCTTCTCGGTGGCCCGCCGGGCGGTCTTGTAGCGCAGCGGCAGCTCGTACGAGACCCCGTGCACGACCGCGCCGCCCCGTGTCCGGACGAGCATCTGCTGCTCGGCCAACTGGTCGAAGTCACGCCGGATCGTCGCCGCCGACACCGCCAGCTCGGCCGCGGCCTCCTCGACGTCGAGCCGCCCCCGCTCCACGAGCAGTTCCAGCAGCGCCTGCCAGCGGGCGTCGCGCGACATGGGCACCCCACCTCTCCGTCCGTACGTGATCCCCGGACGACCCTAGCGACCCTGACGCCGACAGCGGCACCACCGTCATGCTTGAAGATGTTTGAAATCAGGCTCTATCTTGCATGTGCGAGCATGAAGTTGTCGTCTGCTGGGGAGGCTGACCGCATGACCCACGTCGAGGACGAACTGAACAGCCAGCCCGAGTGCTGGTCCCGCGCCGTCGCCGATGCTGCGGCCCACGCCAGGTCCCTGCCCGCGGCGGGGGAGCGGGTGGCCCTCGTCGGCTGTGGCACGTCGTACTTCATGGCCCAGGCCGCCGCCCTCCTGCGCGAACGTGCGCGGCAGGGCGAGACGGACGCCTTCGCGGCCTCCGAGTTCCCCTACGGCCGCGCCTACGACCGGGTCGTCGCCCTCACCCGCTCCGGCACCACCACCGAGGTGCTCGACCTGCTGGGCGCGCTCCGGGGCCGTATGCGCACCACCGCGATCACGGCCGACCCGGACACACCGGTGATGTCGGCCGCCGACGACCTCGTCGTGCTCGACTTCGCCGACGAGAGGTCCGTCGTCCAGACCCGCTTCGCCACCACCGCGCTCACCCTGCTCCGCGCCCATCTGGGCCTGCCCGTCGACGGGGCCGTGGCCGACGCCCGCACCGCGCTGGAGGCACCGCTGCCCGAAGGCGTCGTCGGCAGTGACCAGTTCACCTTCCTCGGACGCGGCTGGACCGTGGGTCTCGCGCACGAGGCCGCGCTCAAGATGCGGGAGGCCGCGCTGGCATGGAGCGAGGGATACCCGGCGATGGAGTACCGGCACGGCCCCATCAGCGTCACCACGCGCGGAACGGTGACATGGATGTTCGGCAGGGCGCCCGACGGGCTGGCGGAGCAGGTCCGCGGGACCGGCGCGACCTGGGTGGCCGGCCGGCTCGACCCCCTCGCCGAACTCGTCCGCGTCCAACGCCTCGCCGTCGCCGTGGCCGCCGCCCGCGGCCTCGACCCGGACCGGCCACGCCACCTCACCCGCTCGGTGATCCTCGACCCGACCCCCTGACGAGCCCGACCCGCGCTACGCCGCCCGACGCCCCGTGCCCGCGCGACCACCCCCGTCGCGCGCGGATCCTCGACCCCCCAGCCCTCAGGAGGAGTTGTGCCCCTCACCTCGACCGGTGAGCTGATCACGGCAGCCGCCGCCGCGCACTCCGCCGTGGCCGCGTTCAACATCATCACCCTGGAGCACGCCGAGGCCGTCGTCGCGGGCGCCGAGACCGTCGGCAAGCCCGTCGTCCTCCAGGTCAGCGAGAACGCGGTCGAGTACCACGACGGGCAACTGCTCCCACTGGCCCGCGCCGCCACCGCCGCCGCCGAGCGGGCGACCGTGCCCGTCGCGCTCCACCTCGACCACATCCAGAGCGACGACCTGCTGCGCCGGGCAGCCGACGCCGGGTTCAGCTCCGTGATGTACGACGCCTCGCGCCTGCCGTACGCCGAGAACCTCGCCGCCACGCGGGCCGCGGTGGACTGGGCGCACGCCCGAGGGCTGTGGATCGAGGCCGAGTTGGGCCAGGTCGGCGGCAAGAACGGGCTGCCGCCCCTGGACGCGCACGCCCCCGGCGCCCGTACCGACCCCGACGAGGCCCGCGCCTTCGTGGCCGACTCCGGGGTGGACGCCCTCGCCGTGGCCGTCGGCAGTGCGCACGCCATGACCACCCGGACCGCCACCCTCGACCACACCCTCCTCAAGCGGCTCGCCACCGCCCTCGACGTCCCCCTCGTCCTGCACGGCTCCTCCGGCGTCCCCGACGACGAACTCCGGGCGGCCGTCACCGGCGGTATCGCCAAGGTCAACATCGGTACCGCCCTCAACATCGCCCTGACCGGCGCGATCCGCGACCTCCTGACCGCCCGCCCCGAGGCGGTCGACCCCCGCGCCTACCTGGCGGTCGGCCGCACGGCGATGACGGAGACGGTGACCCGGCTGATCGGCGTCCTGGCCACCCCGTCGCCATGAGGCGTCGGGCCACGGGATGATGCCCGCCGCCCGGTGGGCAGGTACGTCCGGGCGACCTGCCCGGCGGACGGCCCGCACGGAACGGGCGCGCCGGCCGCTGCCGTGTAAAAGTCCTGCTAACGGAGCCGTCCGGGCGGGAAATGTGACGGCCGTCACTGGTACTTTTCCGTCATGCGGGAGACGGAGATCCACCTCGGTGAGCCGCCCGTCGTCGCGGGCATCGGAGTCGGCGTGCACGGGGTGGCCGGACGGACGGACGTGTTCCGGCTCCCGGAGCTCTGGCAGCTCCATCTCTACCAGTACGAGGCCGAGTTGACGGTCGACGGCTCCGTGCACACCATCCGCCCCGGCCGTGTCAGCCTCGTCCCGCCCGGCACCACGGTCCGCTACCGCTACCGGGGCCGCTCGGAACACCTCTACGCCCACCTGCGCATCGCCCCGACCGGCACGCTCCGCACCGTCCCCGTCGTCCAGGACGCCGGCCCCGAACTCCCCGCCCTGACCGACCTGTTGCTCCATGCGGTGGCCGCCGCCCCCAGCGAGCCCGAGCGCACCAGGGCCGAGATCTGGACCACCCTGTGGCGGGTCGCCCACCTCACCCCGCCCGCCGCGGCGGACCCGGGCCCGCACCCTGCGGTCATCACGGCCATCGCCCACATCGAGGCCCACCTCGCGGCCCCGCTGTCCGTCCCGGACGTGGCCCAGGCCGCCGGGGTCTCCCACAACCACCTCACCCGGTTGTTCCGGACGGAGACGGGCAGCACGGTCGTCGGCTACATCCGCCGCCGCAGACTCGAACGCGCCCACCACCTGCTGCGCGCCACGACGCTCTCCATCCCCGCCGTCGCGGCCTCCGTGGGCATCCCGGACCTCCAGGCATTCAACAAGGCGTGCCGCCGCGAGCTGGGCGCCTCCCCGAGAGCCCTGCGCGGCGTCGCTCCCTGACCCTCCGCCGCACACCGGCGTCCCGAACCCCACCCCGGACTCCCCGCGTCACGACCCCGTCCCGCACCCTCGGCGTCACGACCCCCGCTTGACCGCCCGCAGCACCACGAACTTCGCGTCGCCGGCGACGAGTCGGCTGTTGCCGAAGATCCGCCGCAGCTTCACGTGATACCCGAGATGGCGGTTCCCGACCACCCACAGCTCGCCCCCCGGCCGCAGCGCCCGCCGCGCCCCGGTGAACATCCGCCAGGCCGTGGCGTCGGTCGTCGCCTGGTGGGAGTGGAACGGCGGGTTGTTGAGGACGAGATCGACGCTCCCCGGCGCGAACCCCGCCATCCCGTCGCCCACACGGAACTCGGCCCTGCCGTCCGTGTTCGCCCGGTACGTCGCCTCCGCCGAGGCCACCGCCTGGTACGACTCGTCCACGAACACCACCTCGGCGTCCGGGTCGTCCAGCGCGACCGCCGTGCCGACCACGCCGTTGCCGCACCCCAGGTCCACCACGCGCCCGCCACCGCTGCCCCGCGGCAGGTGCCGGAGAAAGAACCGGGTGCCGATGTCGAGCCGGTCGGCGCAGAACACCCCCGCGTGGTTGACCACGGTGCGCCCGGCCAACGTCCCGATGCCGTCCGGCAGTTCATAGGTGTACGGCCACGGATCGGCCTCGCGGTCCCGCACGACGTCCGCGTCCGGTGTGCAGTGGATCAGCCGTGCCTTCTGCTCGGCGAGCGAGGTGCGGGTCGGCCCGAGGATCCGCTCGAACAGCTTCAGCGTCGAGGTGTGGATCTCCTTCACCATCCCGGTGCCGACGACGACCGTCCCCTCGTGCACGGCGGGCGCCAGCCGGTGCAGCTGGTTCTCCAGGAGGGCGAGGCTCTTGGGCACCCGGACGAGCAGCACGTCGACCCGCTCCGGAGGCGGGTCCTGGGTGGTGAGCAGCCGCACCGTGTCCGGGTCGGTGCCGTTGCGCGCCAGGTTCGCCCGCGTGGCCTCCCGGGTGAGGAAGGAGTCGGTGATCTGGGTCGGCCGGTGCCCGGCGAGGGCCGTGGTCAGCGCGCCCCAGCGGTCACCGACCACCACGACCGTCCCCTCCAGCGGTGTCCCGCTCGCCGCGAGGTGGCGCAGCAGATACGCGTCGGACGCGTCCCAGGCGCGCAGCCGGTCACGGGGGTCGTCGGGGTGGCGGGCCAGGGCGTAATCGCCCCAGGGCGCGGTCATACGGTCGCTCATCGTGTGCCCAGGCTAGCCGAGCCGCAGCTCAGGACCGTTCCCCGTGGGGTGCGTGATGATGGGGGCATGGACGCCGAGCTGTTCCCCCGCAGCCGCACGGAGATCGCGCCGGGCGCGGTCCACGTTCCCGACTGGCTGGACCTGGAGTGGCAGCGGCGGCTCCTGGCGGCCTGCCGCGCGTGGGCCCGCCCACCCGCCGGGCTCCGCACGGTCCACACCCCCGGCGGCGGCACGATGACCGCCCGCCAGGTCTGCCTCGGCCACCACTGGTACCCCTACGGGTACGCCCGCACGGTGGTCGACGGCGACGGCGCCCCCGTGAAGCCGTTCCCGGCCTGGCTGGACGCCCTGGCCCGGCGCGCGGTCGCGGACGCCGCCGGCAGCGCCCCGGAGAAGGCCCTCTCCCCCGTGGCGGCGTCCGGCACGGCAGCCGACCTCGCGCCGGACCCACGCGGGATGACGGACCCGTACGACATCGCCCTGATCAACTTCTACGACGGGGACGCCCGCATGGGCATGCACCGCGACAGCGACGAGAAGTCGGACGCGCCGGTCGTGTCGCTGAGCCTCGGCGACACCTGTGTCTTCCGCTTCGGCAACCCGCGGTCGCGGGCCCGGCCGTACACGGACGTGGAGCTGCGCAGCGGTGACCTCTTCGTGTTCGGCGGGCCGTCCCGGCAGGCGTACCACGGGGTGCCCCGCGTGTACGCGGGGACGGCGCCGCCCGAGTTGGGCCTGACCGGGCGGCTGAACGTCACGCTGCGGGTGAGCGGCTTCGGCGGTGGCTGAGGCCGACTCGGCGTGACCCGAGCCGGTACGGATCATGGGAGACTCGCCCTCATGGACGGCAAGGCGGCCCCCAAGGCGGCGGGCGAAGGGACAGCGACCACGACACGCACCCGGCTGGACCGGGGCAGGGGCGCGCTCGGTCCGGCGCTCGAACTCGTGCACACCGGGCGGGCGCCCACCCGGGCCGTCCTCACCGCCGAGCTGGGCGTCACCCGGGCCACGGCGGGTGCCGTGGCAGCCGAGCTGGAGGCGCTGGGGCTGATCCGGGTCGACGCGCACCCCAGCGCGGCCGCCGGTTCCCAGGGCCGTCCCTCGCACCGGCTGGAGGTCGCCGAGGAGGGTCCCGTCGCGCTCGCCGCCCAGGTGCACGCCGACGGATGGCGGGCCGCGCTGGTCGGGCTCGGCGGGCGGATCGTGGCGACCGCCCCCGGCTGCGAGACCGTCGACGCCGACCCCGCGAAGGTGCTCGGGTCGGTCGTCGAGGCGGGCGCCGACCTGCTCCGCGAGACGGGCCGGCGGTGTGTGGGCGCGGGCCTCGCCGTGCCGTCGGCCGTGGCCGAACCGGCGGGTCTCGCCCTGAACCCGCTCCACCTGGCCTGGCCCGCGGGTGCTCCGGTCCGCGAGATCTTCTCCGAGCGGGTGCGGGCGGCCGGCATCCAGGGCCCGGCGTTCGCGGCCAACGACGTGAACCTCGCCGCGCTCGCCGAACACCGGCACGGCGCCGGCCGGGGCGCCCGCGACCTCCTCTGCGTGGCCACCGGGCACCGGGGCGTCGGCGGCGCACTCGTCCTCGACGGCCGTCTGCACACCGGCAGTTCCGGGCTCGCCCTCGAAGTCGGCCACCTCACCGTCAACCCCGAGGGCCGCCCCTGCCACTGCGGCAGCCGCGGCTGCCTGGACGTGGAGGCCGACCCCCTGGCCTTCCTCACCGCGGCCGGCCGCGATCCCGGCCCCGAGGTGTCCCTGCTCCAGCAGGCCAACGACCTGATCCGCACCAAGTACGCCGATCCGGCCGTCCGCACCGCCACCGAGTCCCTCATCGACCGGCTGGGCCTGGGTCTCGCCGGCCTCGTCAACATCCTCAACCCCGACCGGATCATCCTCGGCGGTCTGCACCGCACCCTCCTGGACGCCGACCCCGACCGGCTGCGCAGCGTGGTCGCCGACCGCAGCCTCTGGGGCCGCCGGAGCGGGGTCGTCCCCGTCCTCCCCTGCACCCTCGACCACAACAGCCTGGTCGGCGCCGCCGAACTGGCCTGGCAGCCCGTACTGGACGACCCGCTGGCGGCCCTGACCTGACGGTGTCGGCGGTCGACGGAGCGGTGTCCGGCGGCTCTCGCGGTGACGACGTGAGCGGGAGCCCCGTCCCGGCATGGCTCCCGTACTCCGCGGGAGGTACGCGCACTGCCGCTGCCCGTACGACGACCGCACGCCCTTGCGGCGGGAAACTCGACCCATCGACCACCGGCGTGTCCCGAGGTGATGAGTTCGAGATGCGGGCCCTCGCGCACTGTGGCGGCGGCGGCGGACCCGGCCCCTGGCTCCTCCTGTTCCCCCTGATCGGGGCGGCGGTCGTCGCCGGAGCCGTCAGCTCCTGCGCCACAGCGCCCGGCGCGGGCACCGGGCCCCGTGGTGGCCGTCGGTGGCCGGCCGCGCCCGGAACGGCGACAGCCGTCCCACCGGTGACCCACCGATCGCGACGCCCGGCCGCCGCTTCGCCTCCGGCGCGACCGACGCGGACGAGTGCGGGCGCCGACTGCCCGTCCTCGACGAGCAGTTCGGACGGTCCGGCGGGGACGTATGAGACACCGGCCGGACCGCCGTCGGGACCCATCGATCGGGACCACCGGCCGGCACGCGGACGAGCCGAGCCGTACGGCGAAGGTGGTCACCGCCCGGTCAGCCTGCGACGGCCGACCGGGCGGGAGCGTGTTCGGGCCTGCGCCCGCGCGCGGCGGGCCGGATCCCGGTGTCGCACGGCTGCATCTGCGGCTGGGGCTGCCCGACGTCGTACGGCGAGATCTTCGGCACCGCGGCCGAGGAGGCGGGCAGCGTGAACCACACGACCTTCCCCGTCCGGCCGTGCGGACGGACACCCCAGCTCTCGCTCACCGCGGCGACCATGGCGAGCCCGCGCCCACTGGTGGCGAAGAGCTCCGCGTCCTGGACGACCGGGAGACGGGGGTCGTTGTCCTGCACCGAGACCGTGAGCCGGCCGAGGAGCAACTCCATCTCCACGGTGCACGACTTGTCCGGCTCCGCGTGCCGGTGGACGTTGGACAGCAACTCGGTCACACCGAGCGCGGCCCGCTCTATCAACGGATCCAGATGCCAGTAGCGCAATTGCGCAGATACGATTCTGCGGACCTGGCCGATCCGCGACGGCAGGGCTTGGAGCTCCACCGTGCAGTGCCTGCTTTGCTGGCTGATCACGGCTGCGACTCCCCGATGTGAGTCCGGAAGATCGGAGTACGGATCCAGCGAGGTGGCTGGGCGAAAAACGCCGCCTGCTGCGGGGCGGCCGCCGGTGACTGCCGCCTGGGGGACGGCCGCCGGGGGCTGCCGTCCGCTCGTGGGGTGGCTGCGTCCAGATCGCCGCCCGCTGTCGTGGCCGGCGGGCTGGTTCGCAGCGTTATCGCCGGTAAACCCAGAGTTACGTGAGACCAGCGTGACCCAGGGGGGCGGGTCCCGCAACTCGCGGTCCGTCAGCCACCGCGCCCCGCCGCCTTGCGCACCGCCTCGATGAACCGGCGCGCCGAGGGCGGGCCGGGCTTCCCCGGAGCGGGGTCGTGCTCGTTCAGGGTGAGCGTGTAACGGGTGCCGTTGACATCGGCCAACGCCCGGTCCTCATGGGCGAACCAGGGCTTCGAGGCACGCACCGCCTGCACCGGGGCGCTGTCGATCTCGCTGCCGTAGCTGGTCAGCAACTGCAGCCGGCCGTCCTCGATCCTGACCTGGCCCGCCCGGGTGAGCTGCCGCAGCCGCTTCCCGATCCGCACGCCCGTGGCCGTGAACTCCGGCTCCGCCATGTGCCCCGCCCCCTAGTGCGCCCTCGGCTCTCCGCTGTCGTGATCCGTACCGGACCGTGATCCAGTGTGCCCGAGGGGCGCGTTTCCCCGTGCCACCCCCTCGGGGGGACCGACCAGGTCCGTGCGGTGAAGTCTGCACGTCCCCGCCGTCGAGCACCAGTGCGCACGGTTGGTCGGGGGCAGGGTTCCGGCGCACGCGCGGCATGCGCCCCCCATGCGCCCCGCGCATTGCCGCCACAGCAGTGTCTTTGGGGTGCTCAAAGGCATGTTTATGCAGGTGAGAAGCGTGCGGAAGGTGTCTATCATCGGGACGTCCGACGCTGCGACACGCCGTCGGCGCACCTCGTGAGGAGCACGCCGTGAGCACCCCCCAGACCACTCGCCCTGGCGCGACCCTCGATGTCGACCACAGCGACGCCGATTACCGGACCTGGCTCAAAGAAGCGGTCCGCCGGGTCCAGGCCGACGCCAACCGCTCCGCCGACACCCACCTGTTGCGCTTCCCCCTGCCCGAGCGCTGGGGGATCGACCTGTATCTCAAGGACGAGTCGACCCACCCGACGGGCAGCCTCAAGCACCGCCTGGCCCGTTCCCTCTTCCTCTACGGCCTGTGCAACGGCTGGATCCGGCCGGCCCGCCCCGTCATCGAGGCGTCCAGCGGCTCCACCGCCGTCTCGGAGGCGTACTTCGCCAAACTGATCGGCGTCCCCTTCATCGCCGTCATGCCGCGCACGACCAGCGCCGAGAAGATCCGCCTCATCGAGTTCCACGGCGGCCACTGCCATTTCGTGGACGACTCACGCAAGATGTACGAGGAGTCGGCCCGCCTCGCGGTGCAGACCGGCGGTCACTACATGGACCAGTTCACCTACGCCGAGCGGGCCACGGACTGGCGGGGCAACAACAACATCGCCGAATCCGTCTTCCGGCAACTGGAGTTGGAGCGCTTCCCCGAGCCCGCCTGGATCGTCGCCACGGCCGGCACCGGCGGCACCTCCGCCACCATCGCGCGCTACGTCCGCTACATGCAGTACGACACCCGCATCTGTGTCGCCGATCCCGAGAACTCCTGCTTCTTCGAGGGCTGGACCACCGGCGACCCGGACGTCACCTGCGACTGCGGCTCCCGTATCGAGGGCATCGGCCGCCCCCGCATGGAGCCCAGCTTCCTCCCCGGCGCCATCGACCGCATGATGAAGGTCCCCGACGCCGCCAGCGTCGCCGCCGTACGGGCCCTGGAGCAGGCCATCGGCCGCAAGGCGGGCGGCTCCACCGGGACGGGCCTGTGGAGCGCGCTCAAGATCATCGCCGAGATGGTCGGGGAAGGGCGCCGGGGCAGCGTCGTCACGCTCCTGTGCGACCCCGGCGACCGCTACCTCGACAAGTACTACTCCGACGCGTGGCTGGGGGAGCAGAGCCTGGACATCGCCCCGTACACGGCGGCCATCGAGTCCTTCCTGGCGACCGGGGTGTGGGCGGCGCCCCCGCGGTGACGCGAGCGGTGCGACCGAACGCGAGCGGTGCGACCGAACGCGACCGCCCGTCCGCCCCGTCCACCCGGCGTGACGCCGGCGCCTGGGCGGACCGCCGTCGGCGTCCTCGTCAGAGGTCGCCGTCCTGGTCCTCCCCGGCGACCACCAGCCGCCGCAGGTGCTCGGCGATCTCCGCCCGCGCCTGCGCGGCCAGCCCCGCGTCCGTCACCAGCGTGTCCACCTGGTCGAGCGCGGCGAACGAACTCAGACCCACCGTGCCCCACTTGGTGTGGTCGGCGACGACGACGACGCGCCGCGCCGACTGCACGAGCCGGCGGTTGGTCTCGGCCTCCGCCAGGTTCGGCGTGGACAGGCCCGCCTCGACCGATATCCCGTGGACACCGAGGAACAGCACGTCGAAGTGGAGTGCCGCGATCGCCTGATCGGCCACCGGACCCACGAGCGAGTCGGACGGGGTCCGCACGCCACCGGTGAGCACGACGGTCGCCGCTCCCTGCCGGGGGCCCGTCGAGCGCTGCGCGGCGTGGAAGACGTCCGCGACCCGCACCGAGTTCGTGACCACGGTCAGATCCGGCACGTCCACCAGCCGGTGCGCGAGCGCGTAGGTCGTCGTGCCGCCCGACAGGGCGATCGCCGAACCCGGCGCCACCAACTCGGCGGCGGCCCGCGCGATGTCCTCCTTGGCGCTCAGCTCCAGCCCGGACTTCGCCTCGAAACCCGGCTCGTGCGTACTCGCCTCGGCCACCGGGACCGCGCCGCCGTGCACCTTCTCCACGGCGCCCTGGCGGGCCAGCGCGTCCAGGTCGCGACGGACCGTCATGTCGGAGACGCCCAGCTTCCGCGTCAACTCGTTGACCCGGACCCCGCCCCTGCGGCGCACCTCGTCGAGGATCAGGGCACGCCGCTGCTCCGCGAGGAGGTTCTGATTCTCACTCACGCTCGCTCCGGTCCTTTCGCCCCATTGCGCCCGACACGCACCCATACCCCCTCTGAAGCGGACATTTCCCCGCCCCCGGTCCCGAGGACGTCCCATATTCGCACGCCACACCACTGGTCGCGCCACCACCCGCACACGCGCGAACAGCCCGAATCGCTGTCCGCGCCCGTCACTATCACACGGATCGGGGAGATTCGGTGACCGCAGGTGTACGAGCACCGCTCAGCGGCGATCATCTGTACCTGCACATGACACCTGCCTCGCGGCGCATCACGGGGGAAGCGGACCAGTGGAACGTGCGACGGAGCACGCCGAGTACGGACAACGACCCGGACGGCCCGAGACGGACGGGCGCGAGGCCACCGGCCGCACCGGGACCGACGACGGCACCGCCCTGGAACTGCTCGTCCACGGAGTCGGCGGCACCACCCCCGAGCGCATGCTGGACGATCCGCGCACCGTCCGCGTCACCGGCGACGACACGGCGGCCGTCTTCCGCCGCATCGCCGACGCCGACGCCGAGTCCCGCCCCGCCGACCACCGCGAGGGCCCCGTGCCCGAGGCGTACGTCTGGTGCAACCTCACCTCCGGCAACGGCTCCCGCGCCCTGTGGCTGTTGCTGCTGCCGTTCATGGTCGTCAACCTCGCCCACTGGATGCGCCCCAGCACCCACCGCGGCCGACGGACCGTACGACTGCACGGCCTCCTGGTCCGCCTGACCGGCCTGACCCTGACCGTGCTGCTCGTCGCCGCCGCCTGCGAGGTCGCCCTCGACCTGACCGCCTGGCAGTGCGCGGGCAACCGCGGGTGCGCCGAGGCGCACACCTGGCTCGGCTTCCTCTCCCCGGACCTCTCCCATCACGGCTGGTGGAGCAGCCCGGGCCGCCGCCTGGCCCTGGCCGCCCTGGTGCCCACCGCCCTGACCGTGCTCCTGTGGTACCTCTCCCACCGCACCTGGAGCGAGTACGAGTCCCAGCGCCCCATGGACCGCGCCGAGGTCCGTCCCACCGAGGACGACGCCGAGCCCGTCGCGCTCGGCCGCCCCGGCTTCTGGTACGGGCGCCGCCTCGTTGCCCGGCTGCGCGCCGCCCACACGGCGGCCGGTTTCCTGACGGTCGCGGCGGCCGTGGGCTCGTCCGCCGCCCGCGAGGACCGCCGCCCGGGCGGGCCCGCCGTCCTGGACCTCCTGGGATGGCTGTTCACGGCGGCACTCGTCGTGCTCGCCGGGGCCGTGGTGTGGGTGGTGTGCCGCAGGGGCCGCTCCGAGAGACGCCTCGACCGCGAACTCGACCGACACCTGGTGCGCGGCCTGCCCACGGCCTCGATCGCGGTGCTCGTCCTCGCCATGGGGTACGCGGGCTGGTCCCGCCCCGGCTGGAGCTCGGCGGGCCGGCTGCCGGGGGACCTGACCTTCGGCGGGATCACCCTGGTCCAGGGCATCCTCGTCCTGGCCCTCGGCGTGGTCGCCCGCGTCCTCCACCGTTCCCGCCCCGACCCGAGGACCGCGCTGTACGGCCTGGGCGGGCCCGCCGTCGCGATGCTGGCCTGCGCCCTCGGTGGAGTCATGTCCGCCGGTGTCGCCCAGCGCGTCGCCGACTGGCTCGGCGGCACCGACGACGCCCTCCCCGGCCCGCCCATCCTCCTCACCTGGCAGGCCGCCGTCATCCCGCCCCTGCTGGTGGTCGTGGTGATCCTGCTCGGCTGGCTGGCCCGCCGCACCTGGGTGCTGCGGCGCGAGGAGACGGCGGCGGTGGAAGAGGAGTACGGCCTGGCCGAGGCCGCACGCCGGCGCGCGAGCGGTCCGGACGGCGGGGCCGAACCCCGTGACACCGCCCGGACCCTGCGCATCGCCCGTGCCCGTGCCATGGCCGCCCTCACCGACCGCGCGCCCCGCGTCGTCGGCATCATCTCGACCGTGACGCTGCTGCTCGGCGCCGGAGCGCTGGCCGGCGCGTTCGCCACCGGGCAGACCCCCGCGCGGGCGGCACGGGACTCGTACGCCTTCGTCGCGGGCGCCGCCCAGACCGCGCAGGCGCTCGGGTCCTGGCTGATCGGCGTCGGCTTCCTCCTCTTCGTCACCTGGGGCCGCCGCGCCTACAAGGACGCCTCCGCGCGCCGCACCATCGGCATCCTCTGGGACGTCGGCACCTTCTGGCCGCGTGCCGCGCACCCCTTCGCGCCGCCCTGCTACGCCGAGCGCGCCGTGCCCGACCTCACCTGGCGGATGGCCACCTGGACACAGACCACGGGCGGTCGGCTGGTCATCTCCGGACACTCCCAGGGCAGCGTCCTCGCCGCGGCCGCCGCCTGGCAGCTGACCCCGTCGGTCCGGCGCCGGGTCGCGCTGCTGACCTACGGCTCACCACTGGAGCGGCTGTACGGGCGCTGGTTCCCGGCCCACTTCGGCCCGGAGTCCCTCGCCTCCCTGCACCGAGAGGTCGACTGCTGGCGCAATCTGTACCGTCTCACCGACCCCATCGGCGGCCCCGTGCGGCTGCCGGGCCGGTGCGGGCCGGAGGTCGACGCCGAGCCCTTCAAGGACCCGCTCGCCTACGGCCGCACCGCCGACCATCCGTTGCCCGCCCCGATCCTCGGCCACTCCGACTACCAGGCGGACCCGGCCTTCGCCGCCGAACGCCGGAGCCTGCTGGCCCGTATCGGCCCCGAGGTGCCAGGTCCCCGGGAGTGCTAGGGCGTGCCGCGGCCGACGGCCGGGGCCTGGGGGCGCCGGCTCGGGTCCGGGGGCGCCCGCCCCCGGGGCGCGCCCCGCCTACGCGTCCCGGCAGGACACGTCCCGCTCGGGCCACTGCTCCGTGAGCAGGAACGTGGTCACCACCCGGTCGCCGCACGCGTTGTCCGCGCAACGCCTTCCCCTGCCGGGTCGGACGCCGGACGCCCGAACCACCGGGGCCGCCCGGCATCACCAGCAGCGTGCCGCGCCGTGCTTCCGGGCGCCCCATCCGGCCGGTGCCGCACGAGGGCTCCCCCAGGGGCCGCGTCCCGACGGCGCCGCGGCGGGCGCCGGGGACGCGGTCACGGCAGCTCGGGGAGGTCCTCCGCGTACAGCAACGTCAGGTCGTCGGTGCTGGGTTCGTCGACCTGGGCGACCCGGCTCGCGTGACGCTCCACCATCGCCTCGAAGGTCTGCCGCGCGGTACGGCCGTTGCCGAACGCGGGGCCCTTCGGGAGCGCGGTGAAGTACTTCCGCAGGGCCTCGCCCGCACCCGGCGCCAGCCGGTACTCGTGCTCCTCGGCCTGCTGCTCGACGATCCGCAGCAGTTCCTCGGGGACGTAGTCGTCGAAGGTGATCGTGCGGGAGAAGCGGGACGCCACACCGGGATTGACGGTGAGGAAGCGCTCCATCTCGGCCGTGTAGCCGGCGACGATCACCACCACCGCGTCCCGGTGGTCCTCCATCAGCTTCACCAGCGTGTCGATGGCCTCCTTGCCGAAGTCCCGCCCGGAGTCCTCGGGGGACAGCGCGTAGGCCTCGTCGATGAACAGTACGCCGCCACGGGCCCGTTCGAAGGCCTCCTGGGTGCGGATGGCGGTGGAGCCGATGTGCTCGCCGACCAGGTCCACGCGGGACACCTCGACGAGATGGCCCTTGTCCAGGACGCCGAGGGACGCCAGGATCTCGCCGTAGAGACGCGCGACCGTGGTCTTTCCGGTGCCGGGGGAGCCGGTGAAGACGAGGTGCCGTTTGACGGAGGCGGCCTTCAGGCCGGCCTGCTGGCGGCGGCGTCCCACCTCGATCATGTCCGTGAGGGCCCGTACCTCGCGCTTGACGCTGTCCAGGCCGACCAGCGCGTCCAGTTCACCGAGCACGGCCTTCGACGTCCGGGCCGGCTGCTCGGGGTCCGTGGCGGGGGCGGTGGCCGCCGGTGGCTTCGGTTCGACGGCGCGCTGGTCCGGGAGGGAGCCCAGCAGGCCGGGGGAGCGGGGCGCGCTCTGGGCGGCGGTCTCGTGCGCCACCGGGGGCCGCACGCCGCCGCTCTCGTCGCTGGCGCACTCCTCGACCACGGGTCCGCCGCCGGTGGAGCCGGGGCCGCCCTCCGCGAACTCGTAACCACCGCGCGCGCAGCGCTCCGTACGGCACTTCCGCAGGGTCGCGCGGCAGCCGTCGATGATGTGGAAGCCGTAGCCGCCGCTGCCGGTGACCCGGCAGTTGAGGAAGCTGCCGCGCCCCTCGGCCGAGACGTAGAAGCCCGCCTCGGCGGGCGAGGTCACCGTGCAGCGCTCGATGGTGGGGTCCGCGCCCTTGGTGACGATCACTCCGGTCTGCGTGCCGTCCAGGGTGCAGCCGTTGAGGGTGCCGCCGCTGCCGTGGTCGCGGAACCACGCGCCGGTCGCCGCGTCCCGGATCCGGCAGTCGTCGAGCTGCGCGGTCGCGCCGTCGCTCACCGACACGGCCGTGTTCCGCACCTGCGTCAGATCGCTGTCCACGACGTCCGCGCGCGAGCCGCGGTCCAGGACGAACAGGGCGTCCGGCACGTCGTGGACCCGGCAGGACTCCAGGACCGCTGTGGCCCCGTCACTGACCCAGACGGCCGGATAGTCGCCCGTACTGTCGAAGATCTCGCACTGGTTGGCGTCCACGCGGGTCCCCGGGTCCCACACGGACAGTCCGTTGCGCCCGAACTGGCGCACCGTGGTGCGGGTCAGGGTGAGCACGGAGCGGGAACGCAGGTCCACCGCGTTCTCCGGGATGTCGTGGATACGGCAGTCCGCCAGGGTGAGCACGGCGTCCGTGTCGAGCGTGACGCCGTCCGCGGTCGTACGGTGCACGTCGCAGTCGGTGAGGTGGGCCGTGGCCCGCCCGGTGATCTGGACGCCGCTGCCCCGGACCTCGTAGATCTCGCAACCGACCGCCTCCAGGGCGGAGTTCTCGCCGGTCGCCGTCAGACCCGACCCGGAGGCGTGGTGCACCCGGCACCGGTCGAGCCGCGGGTGGCCGCCGCCGCGCACCGTGACACCGGCCTGCCCGGCCGCGACGACCTCGCACTCCTCGAACACCCCGCCGCCGCCGTCGACCACGGCGATGCCGATCCCGGCGGGATTGTCGACCGTGCACCGGCGCACCGTCGGGCGGGCCGTGCCGCGCACCTCGATGCCGACCGCCGAGCGGGTCACGATCCGCAGGTCCAGCAGCTCGGGCGTGCCGTCCTCGACGAGCAGCGCCGGCGCCGCCGCGTCCTGCCCCTCCACGTGCAGGTCCTGCACCACGGCCGAGGCGGACACCGTGAGCGGTACGCCGTCCACGGGCGCGATGCGGACCGAGCCGGGCGATCCCTCCGGGCCGCGGAGCGTGACCCCCCGGTCCACGACGAGGTTCTCCCGGTACGTGCCGGGAGCGACGATGAGCACATCGCCGTCGCTCGCGGCCTCCAGGGCCGCGGCGAGCGATGTGTACTCACCCGTGCGGCGCCGCCACCGCGATGTACCGGTGTGCGTCACCTGGACCGTGCCCTGTGCCATGGCGTTGCTGTGCCCCCACCTCGTGGAACGCGGGTCGATGCCGAACAGTTCGGCTGGTCGGTCCACCGTAGCGTGCGCGGGCAGGGCGAGTTGACCGGAGTGGGAAGGCCGTCAGCTGCCCGTGCCCGTCCTGCCCCAGTCCGGCCCCGCCTTGTCCCATGCCTGGTCCCAGCGCGCGTACCGGTGGCGGATCATGCGCCAGACGATCAGTCGTCTGCAGCCCTCGACGCAGCCCGCGGCCAGAACGGTCGCACCGAATCCGGCCAGTACCGCGTGGGTCGTCGCGGTCGCGCTGTCGAGCGGCCGGCCGACCGTGCGGCCCCGGGCGTCCGTCCACAGCGCGAAGCGCTTCCCGGGCCGCGGGTCCTTGAGGCCGGACATGACCGTGCCGTGCCGGGCGGTGCCGTCGGGGGCGGTCCAGTCGGCGACCACGCGGCTGTGCCGGTCCCGGGACGTCGACGTCTCGGGGTCGGGGTCGAACGGGTAGCCGGCGACCCGCTTGACGACGGTGGCCGTCACCAGGTGCCGGGCCGCCCGCTGGTCCCGCACGGCCTGCTGCAGGGAGTCCTGGGCGGCGGTGCCGACGACGGCGCCGACCAGCGGGGCTGCGACGAGGATCAGTGTGAGGGCCGCGAACGCCAGCCATGCCTCGACGAGATCGGTCGTCCGGCGCAGGGGATTGCGGCGCCAACGCCACAGCCCGGCGAATGCGCCCAGCCCGCCGATTGCCCGCACTGTCCCACGCCCCCTTCCGCGTCTGTGATAACGCCCTGCGGGGACGCCCACGCGCGGTACCGGTGAAGAGAGAGCGAAATCACCTCTCCGACCGGCCTTCTCATGAACTTCTCACAAAGGCCCAACGGCCGGGCCGTGCACCCGTGTTCCCCGGTGGCCGACCGAATCCAGGATCTTGAATTTTCAAGGTGGATGGTACTCCGCCGCGGAACCGTGGATCTCCACGGGGCGAACACCCCCTATACGCGCGGCTATTCGAGTACGCGCACCGGATCGCCGACCCGAACCGTGCCGCCGGATTCCGGAACGAGGTTCTGCCCGAAGACCAGCTTGTCGCCGAAGCGCCGGTGCCGCGCGAGGGTCCGCAGGGGCTCCCGGCCGCGTTCCGCGGTGTCCTGGTCGGTGGTCGTCACCACGCACCGCCCGCACATCTTGGCGACCCGGAAGGTGACCTCGCCGATGGCGACGCGCCGCCAGTCGTCCTCCGCCCACTCCCGCGTCCCGTCCACCACGACGTTCGGCCGGAAACGGCTCATGGGCAGCGGCCCCTCCTCGGGGTGGTCGCCCCGGGCGATCAGGGAGTTGAGCGCGTCGAGCGAGCCGAGGGTGGTGAGCAGCAGGGGGTAGCCGTCGGCGAAGGAGACCGTCTCGCCGGGGCGGGCGAACTCGGGGTCGACGGGCCGGCGGGTCGCGGGATCGTCCAGGTGGACGAGGCGTACGGGGACGCCCAGGTAGTCGCTGAACCAGGCGTGTGCGGCGGGGTCGGCGGGGACCGCCTCGACCTTGTCCCGCCAGATCTCCACCGTGACGGTCCGGGCGGGTCCGGGCACGGCGACGGTGAGCGGCTCGCGGCCGGGCGCGGACAGTACGACGCCGCCGCCGGGCTCCAGCCCGGCGGCGGCCAACGCCATGCGCGGATGCGGGCGTTGCGTGATGACCTTGCCCGAGTCGTCGACCAGCACCCAGCGACGGTCACCCGCCAGACCCCAGGGCTCCACGACGGCCTGCTCGGGTGCGAAGCCCCGGGCCGCCTTCAGCGGGTGGACGTGGATCGAGTGCAGCGACGGATTCCCCATGCGGGCCATCCTGCCAAACGGCGGTGACCACCCATGCGGAATGGTGCGGTCGGCTCAGCGTCCGCGGCTCAGTACCCGCGGTACTGCTGGCCGTTGTTGTACGGATCCTGCTGGTACGGGGCCGTGGGGGCCGGACGCGGGGCGGCGGGGCGCATGGCCTCGTAACCCGTGCCGGGGGCCATGGGGCGCTGCTGCTGCGGTGGTTGCGCGCCGGGGTAACCGCGCGGACCCCCCGCCTGCTGCGGGATGTACGCGGTGGGCGCCTGCTGTAGCGGCGACGGCTGCTGGGCCTGCGGGTAGCCGTAGGCGGGGGAGGGCTGGGAGGGGCCCGACGGCAGCGCGGGGAGCGCCGACGGGAGGGCGGGCAGGTTGCTGCCCGGGGTGTCGTACGCGGCGGGGACTCGGATCGGCGCGATCTGAGGGGTCCCCCGCTCGGCGACGAGAGAATCGTAGATCGGGGTGTCCGCGAAGGACGAGGCGGAGTAGTAACCGCCGCCGTAGGTGGAGCGGGGGGAGGTCATGGCACATAAGTTAAGCCCACGATGTGCTGGTTGGGGAGACCGATAAGAGGGTTGTTTTCCGTGTCCGCGGTGACGCTGGATCCCCAATGCGAGCGAACTTGGCGAAAAAGGGCGGCGAAAAGGTCTGTGATCGTGTAAAAGCCGAGTTCCGGGCGGGTTACCGGAGGTCGGCCGCCGGACTTTCGGTACGGCTTCTGGGGGTTCGGGCGCCGGGGGAATAGGTTGGGCGCGACAGACGGGCCGGAACGTTCGGACGGACTGCGTGGGACGCGGCCTGGAGATGACCCTGGCGGGTCGACCTTCTGAGGGGGCGGACATGACCATGCTGAAAGGATCGAACGTCGCCGTGCCGACGACCGCGCTACGCGTGGAACTGGGCTGGCGATCCGGCCCCGGTGTGCCGGACGCCGACGCGTCGGCGCTGCTGCTGACGGGCGGGAAGGTCCGCTCCGACGCGGACTTCGTCTTCTACAACCAGCCCGCACACTCCTCCGGCGCCGTCCGGCACGGCGGCAAACGGGACATCGGCGGACAGGTGACCGACTCCCTGCACGTCGACCTCACGCGCGTGGAGTCCGCCGTCGAGACCGTGGTGCTGGCGGCGTCCGCCGACGGAGGAACGTTCGGGCAGGTGCCCGGCCTGTACATCCGTGTGCTCGACGAGCGGGCGGGCACCGAGGTCGCGCGCTTCGACAGCGCGGACGCCGGGGCCGAGACGGCCTTCGTGCTCGGCGAGTTCTACCGCCGGCAGGGCGCCTGGAAGTTCCGTGCCGTCGGCCAGGGCTACAGCAGCGGCCTCGAAGGGCTGGCCACCGACTTCGGCATCACCGTGGACGAGCCCCAGCACGCCGCCGCCCCGCGGACGCCCGCGCGGCCCCCCGTGTCCCCTCCCGTGCTCGCCTCTCCGCAGACGCCCGTGCCGCTGCCGGTCACCGTGCCGCCACCGGTGACGACCGCGCCGCCCGCACCCCCGGCCCCGCCCACCGCGCCGCCCGCCCCCGTGCGTCTCACCAAGGTCACGCTCACCAAGGAGGCCCCGGCGGTCTCCCTGACCAAGCAGGGCGGCACCTCCGGCGCCATGCGCGTCAACCTCAACTGGGAGGTGCGCAAGCAGTTCACCGGGTGGGGCAGCAAGCTGGGCCGGGCCGTCGCCCTGCACGCCGACCTCGACCTCGACCTCTGCGCCCTGTTCGAACTGTCCGACGGCAGCAAGGGCGTCGTCCAGGCGCTCGGCAACGCCTTCGGTGCGCTGCACCGTCCGCCGTTCATCCACCTCGACGGCGACGACCGCACCGGCGCCGTGACGAGCGGCGAGAACCTCACCATCAACCTCGACCACAAGGACGCCTTCCGGCGCATCCTCATCTTCGTCACCGTCTACGAGGGCGCCCGCTCCTTCGCCGACCTCCACGCCACGGTCACGCTCCAGCCCCAGCACGGCGCGCCCGTCGACTTCTCCCTCGACGAGTGCACCGTCCCCTCCACCGTCTGCGCCCTCGCCCTCATCACCAACCAGGGCGGCGACCTCATCGTCCAGCGCGAGGCCCGCTACCTCGTCCCCGAGCGCGGCGTCAGCCCTCAGCGCACGGTCGACTACGCCTACGGGTGGGGCATGAACTGGACGCCCGGCAGGAAGTAGCGGCCCCATGGCAGGAGAAGGGTGCGGTCGGCCGAGGGAGCCCGGTCGGTGTCGTACGGCTGACAAGTCGTACGGCTGACGAGGCCGTGTTTCGAAAGTCCCGTCTGCCCGGCGGCGTCCGGCAGGCACGCTCGCCGCGTTGTCGGGATCGCCCCGATACCACCGGTATCGGGGCGACCCTCCGCCGTGCGATCGCACGCACCGGACGCCGCCGGGCCTGCCCTTCGGGCAGACGACGCTCCTTTCGGAACACTCCCTGGCCCATCCCTGGCCCTTCCCTAGCCCTCCTCGGGGACCGCCTCCGGGCGGGCGTAGGTGCGGCCCTTCCAGGCCGCGCCGCGCCCCCGGTAGTGCTGCACGGCGCAGTCCACGGTCATCAGGAGGTAGAGGACCGCCGTGAACGGCAGCAGCGGAGCGAGCCACGGCGGCTGCCGGTAGTGGCGCAGCATCGGCAGATACGTCGCCGCCATCAGGACCCACGCCGATCCGCCGGCCCACGCCGCCGCCGGGTCGCCCGCCGCCGGCCCCAGCAGGAGCGCGGCAGGCGGCACCGCGTAGACCAGCAGCAGACCGAGAACCGTGCCCGCCAGCAGCAGGGGGTTGTGGCGGAGCTGGGCGTAGGCGCTACGGGACACCATCCGCCACAGATCGCCCAGCCGGGGATAGGGCCGCACGCTGTCCACCCGCTCCGCGAGACCCAGCCAGATGTGGCCGCCGACCCCCTTGACCGCCCGGGCGAGGGCCACGTCGTCGATGACGGCCTGCCGGATCGCGTCCGGGATCCGGGCCCGCTCGGCGGCCTCCGTCCGTAGCAGCACACAGCCGCCCGCGGCGGCCGCCGTGCGCGAGCCCCGCACCCCGATCCGGCGGAACGGGTACAGCTGGGCGAAGAAGTAGACGAAGGCGGGGACCACGAGCCGCTCCCACACGCTCTCCACGCGCAGCCGCGCCATCTGCGACACCAGGTCGAAGCCGCCGCTGCGCGCCGCCGCCACCAGGGCGCGCAGACTGTCCGGCCGGTGCGCGATGTCCGCGTCCGTCAGCAGCAGGTACTCGGGGCCACGCGCGTGTGCCAGACCCATCCCGTGCCGTACGGCCCACAGCTTGCCCGTCCAGCCCGCGGGCGGCTCCCCGGGCGAGGCGACCGTGAGCGGCAGACCATCCCGGCCCAGGGCCAGCTCGCGGGCGAGATCGCCGGTGCCGTCGGTGCTGCCGTCGTCGACCAGGAAGACCTCGGCGCGGCCGGGGTAGTCCTGGGCCAGCAGCGACGGCAGGCTCTCCGGCAGGACGGCGGCCTCGTCGCGCGCGGGGACGACGACGCAGACGTACGGCCAGTCGTTCGGGTCCCGGCTGGGCGGCAGCCGTACATCTGTGCGCCAGAAGAAGCCCTGGCCGAGCAGCAGCCACAGCCAGGCGGCGAGTGATCCGGCGGCGGTCCACGCGATGGCGCTCACGTCGGCAGTCTGCCCCACGGCGGCGGCCCCGCCGAGGCAATCGTCTATCGTGGCCGGGTGAAGATCGCGCTCATGGACTCCGGTATCGGTCTGCTGCCCGCCGCCGCCGCGGTGCGGCGTCTTCGCCCCGACGCGCATCTCGTGATCTCGTCCGACCCCGACGGCATGCCCTGGGGACCGCGGACCCCCGAGGACCTGACGCGACGCGCCCTCGCGGTCGCCGAGGCGGCGGCCGCGCACCGGCCCGACGCCCTGATCGTGGGCTGCAACACCGCGTCCGTGCACGCCCTGCCCGCCCTGCGCGCCCTCCTCGAACCGGAGCTGCCTGTCATCGGCACGGTCCCGGCGATCAAGCCGGCCGCGGCCGGCGGCGGCCCCTTCACCATCTGGGCGACGCCCGCCACCACCGGCAGCCCCTACCAGCGCGGACTGATCGAGGAGTTCGCCGACGGGGTGCCGGTCACCGAGGTGCCCTGCTGGGGGCTCGCCGAGGCCGTCGAGCACGCCGACGACGCGGCCGTCGACGCCGCGATCGCCGCGGCCGCCGCCCTCACCCCCGACGACGTCACGACCGTCGTCCTGGGCTGCACCCACTACGAACTGGTCGCCGAACGCATCCGCGCGGCCGTCCAGAAGCCCGGCCGGCCGCCCCTCGTCCTGCACGGCTCCGCCGGTGCGGTGGCCGCCCAGGCGCTGCGCCGGATCGGCGGGCTCCCGGCCCCCGACGCCGAGTGGACCGAGGCCGGCCTGACGGTCATCCTCAGCGGACGTGAGGGCACGCTGCCGGTGCCCGCCCTGGCGTACGAGGAGGGCAGGCTGCTCCAGGCGATCGGGGCCGCGCTCGCGGTCCAGCCCGAGAAGTGACGTTCCGCGACCAGGTGCCCGCACAGCGGAACCTGAGTACGCTCGGAGCCATGAGGGACCACCCCCACGGCGATCCGGTCACCCCCGAAGCCCTCACCTCAGAGGTCTGGACCGGTCGCGCGACCAATCGCGCCCAGTGGCTCCTGGCGCTCGCCGGCGCCGCCTTCATGGCGCTGGGCATCGAACTCGCGTTCGACTCCGCGTGGACGTCCGGCACGGCCCCGCTGGTCATGTCCGTCGTCGGCTGCATCGCGGCCGGGCTGCTGGTCCTGTTCGGGACGCTCGCCTTCGTGCACGTCTCCGTGCGGGTCGACCGGGAGTACGTGGAGGTGCGCTGCGGCCACATCGGCGTGCCGCGCCGCCGCATCCCCCTCTCCCAGGTCGCCGACGTGCACTACGCCCCCCGTGTCACCCCCCACCAGTGGGGCGGCTGGGGCTACCGCTGGCGCCCCGAGAAGGGCACCGCCGTCGTCGTACGCAGAGGCGAGGCCGTGGTGCTGCGCCTCCTGGACGGGCACACGTTCACCATCACCGTCGACCACGCGGAGACCGCCGTACACGTCATCCGCGCCCGGCTCAGGCCCAGGGCGTCCGGCGCCGCCCGCTGACGCCGAAGGGCGCGCCGGGGAGTCAGGGGCATCGGGAGCTCGGGGGAAATCGGGGGCGTCCGCCGAAGCAACCCCTGGGGTCCCGATCGGTCCGTATCAGTCCCCGCGGGTCTCATCCGCGGGCCGTGTCACGGTCCGGTACGCCTACGCCGCCCTCCTCGTCGGGGAGGGGCCGCGCCGTCGCCATCCCCGCGAGCAGGCCCGCACCCGCCGTCACCGTCGTGAAGCTCAGCGCGTTGCCGACCGTGGCGATCGCGGCCAGCGCGGTCAGGGCCGCCCCCGCGGTGAGCACGACCGGGGTGGACCGCGGGGACCGCCACAGGACGTACAGGACCCAGCAGAACACCGTGACCAGGAGGGCGGCACCGACGAGCCCTTGCTCGGCCGCGAGCTGGAGCGGCGCCGAGTGCGGCTTGTCGTCGGACGGCAGCGCCTGGGCGACCGTGGGGCTCAGCTCGCCGAAGCGGCCGGGGCCGGCACCCAGCAGCGGTTCGGCGCGGGCCATGCCGAGCGCGTCGTGCCACAGCAGGACGCGGTGCGGGGTCAGCCGGCCCTCCAGGGAGTCGGTCAGCCCCGACGGCAGCGCGTGCTCCGCTGTCGCCCAGGTCGCCGCCGCCATCAGGGCGGTGGCCACCGCGAGCCCCGCGAGCCCGGGGCCCCGGCGCATCCGGGCCGCGGCAGCTGAGCAGAGCAGCACCCCGGCGCACGCGACGACACCACTGATCGAACCGAGCACACCCGCCGTCACCGCGACGCCGACGGCCAGCAGCAGCAGCGCGAACCGCAGGCCCGGAGCACGGGCCGCCCAGGCCGCGCAGCAGGCGGCGCCCGCCGACAGGACCAGCAGCGCGGCCGTCGCGCCCGTGTGCCCGAGCGGCGACACGAACGGTGAGCTCGCCGAGGTGTGCGGGGCGGTGACCGCCAGGCCGAGACCGGCGAGCGCCCCCGCGCCCGGCGCCACGACCGGCAGCAGGGCTCCGCAGATGCGCCCCGCCGCATAACCGGCCGACACCGCGAGCACCGCCAGCAGCACACCCTCGGGGCGGCCGCCGCGGGCCGCCGCCGTGACCAGCGCCCAGGCCGCGCACGCCCCGAGCAGGATCACGCCCGTGACATCGGAAACGTTCCGTCTGTCGGACGCGGCCGACGCTCCGGCCGCAGGCTCCGTCCCCCTGGACCTCACAACGCCCCCCGACTGTGCCGGGCCCCGACCGCTCGACCGTGTTCGGCCGCACGTCAGAGGCTCGGGCACACCGTAACGGGTGAGACGCCCAAGTGTGGAAGAGTTGTGCAGGAACGATGCTGCGGAGGTGTGCCGCACTCCCGCCCGAACCGCGTCCGGTGGGCCTCGGAACCGCGCCCGGACCGTATGCGGAGCGCACGGACCGCGCTGTCAGCGCCCGGGGCACGCGCCGTACACTCCCCGAGTGACCGTCACCGCGACTCCCGTAGACGAGCCGGAGCAGCTCGAACCCCAGGCCGCGCCCGTTTCCCGCGCGTCCCGATGGGCCCGTCGGCTCCTCCCGGCCGCCGTCGCGGCGCTCTCCGGAGTGCTGCTCTACGTCAGCTTCCCGCCCCGGACCCTGTGGTGGCTGGCCCTGCCGGCGTTCGCGGGCTTCGGCTGGGTGCTGCGCGGGCGGAGCTGGAAGGCGGGACTAGGCCTCGGTTACCTCTTCGGTCTCGGCTTCCTGCTGCCGCTGCTCGTCTGGACCGGTGTGGAGGTCGGGCCCGGACCGTGGCTCGCGCTCGTCGCCATCGAAGCGGTGTTCGTGGCGCTCGTCGGCGCGGGCACCGCCGTCGTGTCCAGGCTCCCCGGCTGGCCGCTGTGGGCCGCCGCCCTGTGGATCGCCGGCGAGGCCGCACGCGCGCGTGCCCCCTTCAACGGCTTCCCCTGGGGCAAGATCGCCTTCGGCCAGGCGGACGGCGTCTTCCTGCCGCTCGCCGCGCTGGGCGGCACCCCGGTCCTCGGCTTCGCCGTCGTCCTGTGCGGCTACGGGCTGTTCGAGACCGTCCGGCTGGTCGCCGACGCCCGGCGCACCGGCGCCGCGCTGCGCCGGGGGACCGCCGCCGTGGCGGCGCTGAGCGTGGCCGTACCCGTGGCCGGTGCCCTCGCCTCCCGCGGCCTCGTCACCGACCGGGCCGAGGACGGCACGGCGACCGTCGCCGTCGTCCAGGGCAACGTCCCGCGGCTCGGCCTCGACTTCAACGCCCAGCGCCGGGCCGTCCTCGACTACCACGCCAAGGAGACCGAGCGCCTCGCGGCCGAGGTCAAGTCCGGCAAGGTGGAGCAGCCGGACTTCGTGCTCTGGCCGGAGAACTCCTCCGACATCGACCCCTTCGCCAACGACGACGCCCGCGCGGTCATCGAGCAGGCGGCGACCGCCATCGGCGCGCCCATCTCCGTCGGCGGCGTCGTCGAACGCGACGGCAAGCTCTACAACGAGCAGATCCTCTGGGACCCGGAGAAGGGCCCCACCGACACCTACGACAAGCGGCAGATCCAGCCGTTCGGCGAGTATCTGCCCCTGAGGCCGCTCGTCGGCGCCATCAACAGCCAGTGGACGTCCATGGTCCGCAAGGACTTCAGCCGGGGTACCGAGCCCGGCGTGTTCACCATGGACGGCGCCGAGGTCGGGCTCGTCACCTGCTACGAGGCGGCCTTCGACTGGGCGGTGCGCTCCGAGGTCACCGACGGCGCGCAGTTGATCTCCGTGCCCAGCAACAACGCCACCTTCGGCCGCAGCGAGATGACCTACCAGCAGCTCGCCATGTCCCGGGTCCGCGCGGTCGAGCACAGCCGGACCGTCACCGTGCCGGTGACCAGCGGCGTCAGCGCGATCATCATGCCCGACGGGAGGATCACGCAGCGCACCGGGATGTTCGTCGCCGACTCGCTGGTCCAGAAGGTGCCGCTGCGCTCCTCCGAGACGCCCGCCACCAAGGTCGGCATCCTGCCCGAGATGCTGCTGGTCCTGGTCGCGGCCGGTGGGCTCGGCTGGGCGGTCGGGGCCGGTGTGCGCGGGAGGCGCGCGGGTGGCGTGTAGCCGTACGCCGCGCATGCGCTTGCGGCAAGCGTCGGGGTGAGGGAACCGGCCCGTTAGGGTCGACTCCATGGCTACCCCTGAATTCATCAGCACGCTCCGTGTCTCCGCCGGTCATCAGCTCCTCTGGCTCCCGGGGGTCACCGCCGTCGTCTTCGACGACGAGGGCAGAGTGCTGCTGAACCGCCGCTCCGACAACGGCCAGTGGTCGCTCATCGGCGGCATCCCGGACCCCGGGGAGCAGCCCGCCGCCTGCGCCGTGCGCGAGGTCCACGAGGAGACGGCGATCAGGTGCGTGGCCGAGCGGATCGTCCTCGTCCAGGCACTCGCCCCGGTGCGCTACGACAACGGGGACGTCTGCCAGTACATGGACACCACGTTCCGGTGCCGTGCCGTCGGTGGAGAGGCACGGGTCAACGACGACGAGTCGCTGGAGGTGGGCTGGTACTCCCTGGACGCGCTGCCCGACCTGAGCGAGTTCGCGCTGTTCCGGATCAAGCAGTCCATGTCCGACGCGCCCACCTGGTTCGACCCCGTCGTCTAGGGGCGGAGGAGCCCCGCGCACGGTCCCCGCGGGTCCGTAGTACCCCCAAGTTCCCCTTCTCGCAGGGCGGTTGGTGTCACCGGGCCGACGGGGCCGGGCGCGTCCGGGCCGGGGCGGGCGTGTACGTTGGCACATGATCCGTTTCTGACCGCGACGGCGCCGGCACACCGGCGAAGGGGAAATCGAGCACATGGCACGCGTTGCCGTCATCACCGCGCCGAACATCGGGTACCGCAACACGGGCATGGTCACCGTCGACCTGGCGTTTGAGTCTCTCCGGCGGCGGATGGCCGGCCCCGTCGACGCCACCTGGTACACCCTGCACCCACCGGAGACGGTCGACCTGCGGGAGTGCGCCCGCGGCACCGCGTTCCCGTTCCGCTTCCGGCCGCTGGCCGAGCACGTCGACGAGCTGCGCGAGCACGACGCGGTCGTCTTCTGGGGGGACTTCCTGCACGCGCGGCACTACCTGGCGCAGGACGCGACGAACCGCCTCATGGACTTCGGCATGGCGCAGGACCGGGACGCGGCCCGTCAACTGCTGAACCGCACGCTGCTCATGGCGGACCAGCCGGACGAACTCCTCTCGCGCACCCTCAGCTACGGCGGGACGATCCTGCACAACACGCAGTCCGACTACGAGGACAAGGAGTACGGCCCGCTGTTCTCACGCCTGGTGACGCGCAGTCACCGGATCTGGACGCGGGAGCCGCTCTCCGCGGCCAGGATCGCCCGCTTCCGCGGGGACCGCGCCACCGAGTACTTCGGTGCGGACGCGGCCCTGCTGTCCCGCCCCGGCGACCTGGACCACCTCCCGGCCACGGCCTGGTCCCAGGACCTGCCGGAGGGCGGCGCGATCGGCGTGTTCCTCGGCGCGCGTACCGAGATCCCGGCCTGGCTGCCGGACTTCTGCGCGTCCCTCGCGGACCGTCTCGGCGCCCCGCTCGAATGGCTGCCCTGGTTCGACCGGGACGTCCCGGCCCCCGCCGCCCACATCGCGCGGCGGCCCGGCGACCACACCCTCGGCGACCTGCTGCGGGTCCTGCCCCGCTACCGGCTGGTCGTCACCGACACCTACCATCTGGCGGTCAACGCCTGGGGTGCCGGCACCCCGGTGCTGTGCGTGGGCGCCCCCGAGCCGGTGCCGACGACCCACGACGACTATCTGACGCTGAGCGACGTCAAGAAGCACGTGTTCCATCTGGCTTACGACGCGGCGGACTTCTACCTGACCACTCTTCCCGACACCCGCGAGGGCCACGAGCGGCGCCTCGACCGGCTGCTCCGCCTCGTGGAGGGCGGCGGCGCCGACGCCGTCGCGGCACGCATACGTGAGCACGCCGACCAGTCGGCGACCGCCTTCACCGAGACGCTCACCGCGCTGCTCGCCACCCCGCGCTGACCAACCTGGCGCGAGACGTACGGCCGTAGGGCCCAGCTCCCGGCCCGTCACACCAGGCGTCCCGCGTATGGACATTGTGGTTTTCGGATTATCCCTTTCGATGATGCGCTAGCATCCTTACGGAATACTTATGCTCCATTGAGCATGTATTCGCTCAGGCGTGGGGGAAGTGGTCGGCGTTCCAGGGCCGACGTGAAGGGGGGCGAGGGACGTGGGCCGAGTCATCCGCGTGCGTGCCGTGATCGCCGCTCGCGACAGTGTTCCCGATACCGGCGAGTGACGGGCCGCACCGTACGCCCGTCCGCCGCACACGCCCACCCGACACCAGGCACAGACGCCGCCCGCCCTCGCCAACGGAGGACAGACGCCCGTGCATCACACCACCGCCATGCTCATCGAACTCGGGGCGATCATCCTCGCCCTCGGCCTGCTGGGACGCCTCGCCGGACGCGTGGGCTTCTCACCCATACCCCTCTACCTGCTCGCCGGGCTCGCCTTCGGCCAGGGCGGCATCCTCCCCCTGCGGGCCAGCGAGGGATTCGTCGCCACCGGCGCCGAGATCGGCGTCATCCTGCTGCTGCTTCTGCTCGGCCTGGAGTACAGCGCCACCGAACTCGTCACCAACCTCAAGACCCAGTACCCCTCCGGCGCCGTCGACTTCGTCCTCAACGCGGCACCCGGCGCCGCGCTCGCCCTGATCCTCGGCTGGGGCCCGGTCGCCGCCGCCGCCCTCGCCGGGGTCACCTGGATCTCCTCCTCCGGCGTCATCGCCAAGGTCCTCGGCGACCTGGGGCGGCTCGGCAACCGCGAGACTCCCGTGGTGCTCGGCATCCTGGTCCTCGAAGACCTCTCCATGGCCGTCTACCTGCCGATCCTCACCACCGTGCTCGCCGGGGTCAGCCTCGCGGGCGGTGCCGTCACCCTGCTGATCGCCCTGGGCACCGTGGGCATCGTCCTCTACATGGCCCTGCGGCACGGCCGGCTCATCAGCCGCGCCGTCTCCTCCGACAACCCCGAACTGCTCCTCCTGGTCGTTCTCGGGCTCACCCTCGTCGTCGCCGGGGTCGCCCAGCACCTCCAGGTCTCGGCCGCCGTGGGCGCCTTCCTCGTGGGGATCGCCCTGTCCGGAGAGGTCGCCGAAGGCGCCAGCAGCATCCTCACCCCGCTGCGCGACCTGTTCGCCGCGGTGTTCTTCGTCTTCTTCGGCCTGCACACCGACCCCGCCGACATTCCGCCGGTGCTCCTCCCGGCCCTCGCGCTGGCCGCCGTCACCGCCCTCACGAAGATCGCCACCGGCTACTGGGCGGCCCGCCGCGCCGGCATCCCCGCGAAGGGCCGCTGGCGGGCGGGCGGAACCCTGGTCGCGCGGGGCGAGTTCTCCATCGTCATCGCCGGACTCGCCGTCGGCGTCGAACCCCGCATCGGTCCCCTCGCCACCGCCTACGTCCTGATCCTCGTCGTCCTCGGTCCGCTCGCCGCCCGCTGGACCGAACCCCTCGCCCGCCGCGTCACCCGACGCGGCGACCACCGCGCACCGGCCCCGACCGGGGAGCCGGCGGCCGTGGCCGAGCCCGTGGAACCCGTGGAGCCCGTCCACGCGACCGGTTGAGCACCGCGGAGCGGGGGCCGCACTGGCACGGCATCGGCCGGAGCCTCCGAGCCGGACCGTCGCGCCGCGAGGACACCCGCCCCGCGCCGTCCCGCCCGAGGGGCGACGACATGACCGTCAGGGGCGCGTCCGCCCCACCCGGATGAACCGGGGCCCTCGCCGTCGGCCCGTCAACCGCCGCCGCACACCGGCAGGGTCGGGCGGCGGTCACCGCTCAGGGCCTCCAACTCCCGCAGCAGGGAGTCCAGTTCGCCGGGAGAGACCAGGAAACGCAGCACCGCCCGGTGGAACGCGTCCCGCAGGTTCGCAGGCATGGTGTCCGAGGCGTCCCAGCACAGTCGCCGCTCCGCGCCCCGCAGGACCGATCCGATCCGCCGCCTGGGCGCGTCCTCGGGACCGGCCGGCGCCGCGGCCTTGCGGTGGGCGGTGAAGTCCGGCAGTCGGGTGCCGGGATCGGCCAGGAAACGGATCAGCTTCCTCGCCTCGTCCGTCGGATTCAGCAGCGCCGCGAGGTCCCCGGAGACCTCCCAGTGGTCGGCGCCCTCCCGCGCACCCGGGATCACCTCGGCGGAGTGCACGAAGTCGCCCGCCGACTGCTTCCAGTGGCTGTCGCGGAACGAGCCCAGGTGCTCCAGGTTCCGCCGGGGGCAGTCCCGGGCGAAGTTGTCCTGGAGCAGGCGGCCGACCCGGGACCGGTCGCCCGCGCCCACCATGGCGCCCCAGGTCCGCCACGCCTTCCGCACCCGTGGGTCCGTCCACGGGAGATCGCCGTTCGCCCACCGCGCGTACACCTCCGCACCGGCCTGCTGCAGCAGGATGTCCTCCACCCAGTCGGTGCCCGGCCAGCCCGAGGTGGCCCCGGACTCCATGCCCACGCACCAGCGGTCCGGCTCACCGGCGGCCCGCCCGATCCCGTCCCCCGACAGACCGCCCCCGTGCCACACCATGCTCTTCAGACCGGTCTTCACCGGCAGCCAGTACGTGCGCTCCCGGCCGTCCCGGCCCGCCACCCGCGGCACCCAGAACCCGTCGTAGTCACCCGCCTCGAACAGCCCGTCCAGCGGCCGCAGTCGGCCCTCGGCCGCGTACGCCGTCAGCTCACCCGGACCCGGCAGCACCGCCACGTCGGGTTGGGTACCGGCCGCCAGATCGGCCGCCAGCACCTGGCTCAGGGCGGAACTGCCCTGGTACACGACGTCGATGCGGTGCTCCTCCTCGAACGGCCGCACCGCCCGCTCGAACTGCTCCCGCTCGGCGCCGCTCCAGTTGGCGAGCACCGTGACCGACCCCGTCCAGCCCTCCGTCAGACGCACCACCGCGACCACCGTGACCAGCAGCACCAGACACACCCCGGCGGCGACGAGCGTCCTGGCCCGCGGGCGGCTCACCGCGGCACCCTGAACCGGTACTCGGAGATGCGCGGCCCCAGCCCCGACACCGTCAGCACCATCAGCACGACCCCTCCTACGAGGATCCAGCCGGACAGTGACGCCCAGAAGCCGGCGTCCGCCATGTACCGCTCCACGTTCGCCCCGGCCTCGGGGATCCCGTCCGCCGACCGGACCTCGCGCAGCTCGGCGAGCGACTCGGTCATCGCCCGCCGCGCCCGCAGCGTGAACCAGCCGAGGACCGTCACCCAGCCGGCCCACAGGACCGTGGCGGCGAGCAGCCACGGCTGCACGGCGGTACGGAAGCGACGCCGCGCGAACCACTGCGCCTCCACCAGCGCCCCGCACAGCGCGAGGCCCAGCACCACCACCGCGCCCCAGCCCAGCCACAGCGGCCAGGGGAACGACGCCTGCTCACGGGCGACCACCAGCCGCCGGTCCCGTAGTTCGTCGAGGCGCTCGACGATGTCGTCCCGGCCCCGTTCGGCGTAGTGCAGGAACGCCGCGCGCAGCGACGCGTCCTCCTCCTGCCCGGCCAGCTCCACCCACGCCGAGTACACCGTGATCAACCCGGTGATCGTCTTCAGGGTGTGCCGGTCCGCCGGACCGGCCACGTCCTCCGACGCCGCGACGGCGATGCTCTGGTGGGCCACCGATATCCGGGTGTGGAAGTCACCCGTCGCCTCCGGCCCCGGCCCGCTCCCGTCGACGTCGACGGCCGTGTGCGCCTGCTGCACGGCGCTCCTCGCGGTGTCCACGGCCAGGATCCCCGGCGCGCTCGACGACGCCAGCGGTACGGTGTCGCCGTGCACGCCCCGGTAGGACACGAACAGCACCAGCGTGGAGACCACCGCCAGGGACGACAGCACCCACAGCCTGCGCACCAGATCACGACCGGTGGCGTTCACGCCCGTTCCCGCAGGTCGTGACCGCACGACGGGCAGAAGCGCGCCGTCGCCGGAGTCCGCTCCCGGCAGGACGGACAGCGCACGGTGGCGGCGAACGGGTCGCCCGGGAACACGTCGTCGGTGGAGCCCGCGTCGGGCCCGTACGTGCTGTGACTGCTCGCGGTGATCAGATGCTCGAAGTCCACGGCCGCCACCCCGGGACGGAGCCGGACCCGGCCCGCCTCCGCGTCGAGGACCTCCACCAGCCGCTCCAGCCGGTCGAGGGATTGCTCCGCGCCGATGGCGTGGGCGAGCCGCACGGCCCGGCCCAGGTGCTGCTGCGCCGCGTCGCGCCGCCCGTCGCGGTGGGCGTCCGCCGCCGCGGCGACGGCCTCGCCGAGCCGCTGGTGCCGCTCGAAATGCTCGACCTGGACGTCGCTGCGCCCGGACAGAGCCACGTCGTCGGTCCAGTGCACCACGCACGGCAGCGGCGGCGTCACCTCCACCCCGTGACCGCCGGGTACGTCGAGGGCGACGACCGCGAGCTGCAGGTCCTCGCCCAGGGGCAGGCCGGTCGGGTCCGCGGACAGGCACAGCTGGTACCGGCGGACCTCGTCGCCCCACGCGCGCGTGACGAACCGCCGGGTCCCGTCGCCGTCCGTGCCCACCGGCTCCAGTTCCACCTCGGTCGGGAAGACCTGTTTGAGGGAGCGCACCTCGGCCCCGGCCGTCGGGGTCACCGCGATCACCAGCTCCGGGATGCTCTTCGCGAGCAGCCGGCGCACCAGCCGCGCGTACTCCTCGGGCAGGGACGCCTCCTCCCGCACCGACGACGCCGTGCCGTGCAGCCGGCTGGTGATCCGCAGCAGTTCCCGGCCGTCCCAGCCGTCGCCGATGCCCCAGGCGTCGCACACGAACCGTCCCGCGCACGCTTCCAGGACCTCCGACAGCGGCATCAGCTCGTCGTGCTGGTTCCTGCCGTCGGTCAGCAGCAGGACATGCCCGATGGGGGCGTCCGCGTCGATCAGCAGTCCGCGCGCCAGGTCGAGCCAGCTGCCGATGCAGGTGCCGCCCCCGGCCACCAGGTTCAGCACGGCCCGCTCCGCCCGCGCGCGGTGCCGGGCGTCGGCCCGCGCCATGGCCGCCGTCGTCGGATAGACCAGGTCCGCCGACTGGGTGCCCCTCACCACCGCGAAGGGCGTGCCGTCGGGCAGCAGCCGCAGCGCCGCCACGGCCGCCTGATGGGCCGCGCGCAGCTTCTCCTGCGGATACGCCATCGAACTGGAGCAGTCCACGGCCAGCACCTGCGCCAGCATCGGGCCCGCGCCGCCGCTCCGGGTGCCGTCGGCCTCGACGGTCAGGATGGCGTGCATGCGCGGTTCTGGCGCCTCGCGGGAGAGGTACTTCCACTGGCTGAGGCCGAGGCCCACCGTCGTGGTCCCCGCGGCCCCGCCGCCCGCCGTTCTCCCGTTCCCCGCCCACTCGTTCACGGATGCCCCTGTGTCCACGGTGTCCGTGCTCCTCGCCCTCGTCCGCGGGCCTCGGCCCGCCCGGCCCGTCCACGGCCCGCCGACGTCCCGGCCGCGGGCCCGCACCTTCACGCCGTCCGTCGCCGGCCCCGCAGCAGCTCCCGCAGCCGCACCGGCTCCGGGAGCACCGCGTACGCCCGGTCCAGCAGCTCACCGCGCTCGACGGCGCTGCCCGCCTGGTCGGCGAGTCTCCGCAGCGAGCCCGACAGCCGACCGCTCAACGCCCGGCGCGTGTCCAGAGGTCCGAACACCTCGCCGGCCGGGAAGCGCGGCCCCCACCCGCCGGGCGGGCGGCCGGCCAACGCGTTCTCGCGGACCTCGGTGATCAGCCGGTCCCAGGCCGCCGATCCCACGAGGTGCTGGGCGGGGCCCGCCAGCCGCGCCAGCCGCCGGTCCGCGTCGGCCAACTCGTCCACCGTCGGCCCCGATCCGGCCACCCGTCCGGTGAGCACCCGGATCGCGGCGACACGCGCGGCGTCGTAGTGCCGTGACGTCGTCGGCACCTCGTCCAGCACCGCGACCGCCCGCGCCCGGTCCCCCCGCCGCAGCTGGAGCCGGGCGAGCCCGAAGGCCGCGCTGCCCTGCGTCCGGTCCCGCCGCCACACGGCCTCGTAGTACTCCTCCGTCCGGTCCTCCGCGGCCGAGCGGTACTCGGCGCAGAACCCGAGTGCCAGCTTCGGCGCCGACTCCCCGGGCAGCGCGGCATAGGCGGCCGCGAACTCGGCCTCCGCACGCTGCACCTGGCCGCAGGTCAGCCACACCAGGCCCTGGTGCCAGAAGCCCCGCCAGTCATAGGCGCCGCTCCGCTCGCGGGCCCGGTCGAGCCACCGTCCGGCCCGGTCGGTGTCCCCTTCGGCGAGATAGGCGCGGCACAACCACCACGCCGTCTCGACGGTGCCGAGCGCCGGGTCCCGTTCGGCACGTTCCGCGATGCGTTCGGGGCTGCCGGAGACGAGTCCGCCGAGCAGGACGGCCGCGGGGTCCCCGGGATCGGGGATCGGCACCGGCAGCGCCCGCGCGGTGTCCTCCGGGTCCGGTGCCCCGACGGGCAGCTCCGGCGGGTCCGGCGCGGAGCGGCGGGTCCAGTGGCCCAGCGCGGGGACCGTGCCGAGGGCCGCGCCGAACACGGCCGCCGTCGGCTCGAACCGGGTGGAGCGCTCCGGGTACGGAGCGTGCCCGCTGAGCGCCCGGTGCTCCCGCAGCACCTCCCACAGCTGGCGGGACATCTCCGCCGCGGACGTGAAGCGGGCCGCCGGTTCCGCGTGGGTGGCGCGTCTGATCAGCGCGTCGAAGGAGCGGGCGGCGAGCCCCGCGGCGGGCTCGGCGCGCGCTGCCAGGGTCTCCAGGGTCCGTCCGACGGTGAAGAGGTCGGTGTCGACGTGGAAGCCCCGCTGGTCGCGCTCCTTCTTCGGCGGCGCGTAGCCCGAGGTGTAGACGAGCGTGGAGGAGCGGTCGTCGGTCCGCCGGATCGCCCCGAGGTCGATGACCTTGATGTCGCGTCCGTAGTGGATGACGTTCTCGGGCTTCATGTCGCAGTACAGCAGGCCCTGACGGTGCAGGTACTCCAGCGCCCCGAGGATCTTGCAGCCGTAGGTGATGACATGGCCGATGCCGAAGGGCCCGCCGAAGAGGGCCGCGAGGTCCGGGTCGGAGGCCCGCCGTATCCAGTCGAGGGAGCGGCCCCCGACGTACTCCATGACGATGTACCCGGTGGGTTCCGTCTCGCCGGGCTCCTGGTGTCGCACGTACGTCACGATCCGCACGATGTCCCGGTGGTGGAGCGTGGTCAGGGAGCGGCGTTCCTCGACGGCCGACCGCCGGGCGACGGCGTCCCCGGTGTTGATCAGCCCCTTGAGGACGACGTGGAGGTCCGGCACCCGGGTGTCCTCCGCCAGGTAGACCCAGCCGAGGCCGCCCACCGCGAGGAAGCCGAGCACCCGGTAGTGGTCGCCGACCCGGTCCCCGGGGCGCAGCTTCGGTTCGAAGGAGTACGCGCGGCCGCACCGGGGGCAGTAGCCGTGGGCCAGGGCGGGGCCGCCCGGGAAGGCGACGCCGATGGTCCCGGGGCAGTTGTCGACGCCGCAGCGCCGGCCGCCGGTGGGCGGGGCGGCGACGGTGGCCGCGGCCTCCGACGCCTCGGGGGAGGGGACCTCGGGGAGGACCACCAGTCCGTCGTTGTCGAGGGTCTCGTCGGCCGGCCGGGCGGGCCGCGACGTCTGCTTCCCCGGTCCGGAGGTGGAGGCGGATCCGGGCCGGGGTGTGCTTCGGGGGGTGGGCCGTGCCGGGGCTGTCCGGATCTGGTCGGGGGGCCGTCGGTGGCAGGTGTCGCAGAAGCCGGTCACCATGATGCGGCCGCTGCCCGCGCAGTCGGTTCTCGGGCACGGCACCGGTGAGGACGTCATGTCGCGGAGCCACCTCCGTGTCCCCGTCCCCGCGGGGCGCGCTGGTCGACGCGGCGGGTGTACGCCTCCACGGCGGCCTCGGCTGCCCTGACGTCGCAGGGCCTGGCCCGCAGCAGTTCGTGCGCGCGCAGACGGAGAGCGTCCAAGGTCAGGTCCTCCTCGTTGCCTCGTACGGAGTTCAGATGCAGGTCGTGGTAGCCCCGGAGTCGGCCGTCCAGTTCGTCCCGCCGGTCGCGCAGCGCGTCGAGGGTGCGTACGGTCCTGGTCAGCCGTGCGGCAACCCGCTGGGCGAGCCGCTCGTACCGGGCCAGCTCCGGGTGCGGGCGGCCGTCGTCGGCCGTGGCCCGCCGGAGCCTGAGGGCGGCGAGGGCGGCGTGCGCCCGCACCAGGTCGGCGTCGGCGGGGGGCACCTCGTAGGCTCGTACGGCGGTCGTGCCCTCGTGGAGGGCACGGGCGAGCGGACCGGTGATCTCCTCCAGCCGTGCGACGAGCCGGGCCCGGCGTTGCCGTTCGGGTTCGATGACCAGCTCGCTCCGGGCACGCTGGTAGACGGTGCCGGCGTCGCGGAACACCAGCAGGAGGCGGTTGCCCTTGGCGCGCAGGGCCTTCAGCAGTTCCAGCAGCGCGGGTGGATCGGCGGCCTCGTCGACCCCGACGACGACCAGGGTGAGGGTGACGTCCGCGGCTCTGATCCGCTCCGCCACCGGGTCCGCGGGATGCTGCCACAGCCCCATGCGCTCGGCGATCCGCTCGCCGATCTCCGCGGCGGTCAGTCCGGTCGCGTCCACGGCCAGGTCGTGACCGCCGGCCGACGGGACCGTGCCGGGCGGGTCGAGGGAGGCACGGCCGACGGACGCCGCGGTGCGCAACTCCCGGTCGGCGAGGGTGATCGCGCGGCGCAGCGTGGCGGCCCGTACCGCGTCCCCGGCGGGGACCAGGCTGATCTTCACCTGCTGTCCGTCGTCCTGGAGCCAGTCGGCGAGGCGCTGGGCGAACGGTTCGTCGAGCAGGGCCTCGGCCGTGTCCTGCCGGGTCGTCCTGAGCCCGTCGTCCACGGCCGCCCTGCCGCGGGTCCACCGGCGGACCTGGGGGAGGTGGCGGACGATGGTCTCGGCCGGGCTCATGAAGGAGAACAGGTTGCCGTGCTGGTCGGAGATGCCGCTGAGGACCATCCCGATGACCTTGCCGGTCAGGGTGTCCATCACGCCCGAGCCACTGCATCCGGGACTGGCCAGCTCACCGGGGCTCGTCGGGCTCAACTGGACCTGCCCGTCCCGTCCGCAGCCGCCGACGATGCTGGCCCGGAACCAGATGCCGCCGTTGTGGTCGTACGGGAAGCCGTACATCTGGACCGCGCGGTTCGGCGCGGAGAGACGGTACAGCAGGGTCGTCTCCGCCACGGGCCTCGGCCGTTCGAGGCGCAGCAGCGCCACGTCGCCCAGGGGATCGCCGTCGGCGTCCCGGGTGTTGGGCACGTACGCGTCCCCGTCGACCCACGCGGCGACCGAGGGCACCGTGAGACCGGGCGCCGCTCCCACGAACTCGGCGGCGAACCGAGCCTCCCGGTCCTCGATCACATGGGCGCAGGTCAGCACCCGGTCGGGGCTGAGCAGAATGCCGGCGCCCGCGATCCTTCCGTCCGCCCGGCGGATGCGTACGGCCCAGCCCGGCGTCTCGAGTGACGAACCATCAACGACTCCCCCGTCGTCCGCCATACCACAACTATACGAGCGACGCGTCCCGGCGCATACTGGGGCGACAGGGATCAACGGGCGTACGGGGGTGCGAGTTGACGGATGAACCGGGGTTCGTGGGACTGACCGAGGTGATCCGCCAGATCAGGGGCGAACTGGAGCGGGCGCAGGACGAGGCGCAGGGCCGGTCCCTCGGGTTCAGTGTCGACAAGGTGAGCCTGACGTTCACCGTGCAGGTCCACCAGGCCGGTTCGGGCCGCGGTGGTGTGCGCATCGGGGTGGTGACGGCCGAACTGGGCGGTTCCGTCGACCGCCAGACGACCCATCAGGTACAGGTCGAACTGACCCCGCAGACGCGGACGGGCGGCCGCGTCTCCGTCGGCCGAGGCGAGCGGCCGGGGCCGACTCCCGCACCGTGACGGACCGTTGGTGGCGAGCGTCCTCACAGCGATCCTGCTTCTCTTGTTGACAACAGAAAACGGCTGGGACAGCGCGTACAAGCGCGCCTGCTGCCGACGACGGTCACCGATCCCGCCACGGGTGCGGAACGGCGGGTCCTCATCGCCGACAGCGACCGGTCGCCCGAACACGGTCCCCTCGACGCCAAGGGCATCACCTACGCCCAGGAACTCGTCCGGGACCTCTTCGCCAACTACCGCACCCGCTGAGGTTCGGCGGAAAGCAGTCCGTGACCGTACCCGCCGGGCGACGGTGCTGAGCGATCCACTGCCCGGACGGCTATCGCCCGCCGCCTCGCTGGTGATCAGTCTGTACGTGGCCGAGAGCGGCGGTCCCGCCACCGGACACGGCATGGCCCTGCAGACCTCGTACACCGCCGACGGTGACCACGCCGCGCAGGAGGGCCCGGACGCGTGGACCGGGACGACCGGCTCGTGGTTCCACCTCGACGCCGTCACCGTACGGACCCGCCCGCGCGTCGGGTCGGTCGTCACCCTCGGCGACTCCCTCACCGGCGGCTGGCAGTCCACCGCCGACCGGGACCGCCGCTGGCCCGACTGCCTGGCCCGACGGCTCCGCGCCGACCCCGGCACCGACATCGGGGCAGTGGCCAACGAGTCCATCTCGGGGAACGAGGTGCTCGCCGACGGGGCCGGGCAGAGCGCCCTGAAACGGCTGGACCGCGACGTCCTGTCCCACCCCGGCGTCCGCACGGTCGTCCTCTTCGAAGGGTCAACGACATCAAGGCGCACACCGGTGTCACCGCCGACGACCTGATCGCAGGCCACCGCGAGATCATCGGCCGGGCCCACGCCGCCGGGATCTGCGTCGTGGGCGCCACGATCGGCCCGTTCAAGGGCTGGTACGAGTGGGACCCGGCCGCCGAGGCAGTACGGCAGGAGGTCAACGCGTTCATCCGCACCGGCGGGGAGTTCGACGCGGTGGCGGACTTCGACCGCGTGCTGCGCAGCCCCTACGACCCCGAGCGCATGCTGCCGTTCCTCGACAACGGCGACCACATCCATCCCAACGACACGGGAATGCAGGCCCTGGCCGACGCCGTACGCCTGCCCGACCTCTCCTGCGAGCGCCGCGCCCCCTGACCGGGCGGTACCGCCCGGCGTGACATCGTTGCCGGGTCAGGGCAGGGTGCTCTCCGTGGTGATCAGCTCGATCGCCGCCCGTGGACCGCCCGTCGCGAGGGCGGTCCGCTGCCGGTCCGCCCCGGTACCGCCCCGCAGCAGCCGGTGCACCAGGCTCGTCACCTCGCGGGTGTCGCCGGACGCGTCCAGCGCCGGCCCGACATGGCCCAGCAGCCGGCACAGCACGTCACCGGCCCGGTGGCGCAGGCCGTCGGGGCCGATCAGTGTGTCGCTCAACCCTTGGCGGGCGGCGTGCCACATGGCCGCCTCCAGGAGTTCGGGCGGGCAGTCGGGCGGGGGAGTACCGGCCTCCGCCTCGGCGCGCGCGGTCTCCACCAGCGCCCGGACGATCCCGGCGAACATCACCGCGTCGTCGGCGCGCAGCTGCACGTCGGGGCAGCGCACCTCGACGGTCGGGTAGCGCTCCGAGAGGCGGACCTGCCAGTACACCTGGCCGGTGTCGCAGATCAGGCCGCTGTCCACCAGCCGGTGCAGCCGCCGGTCGTAGTCGGCCGCGTCGACGAAGGAGGGCGGCATCCCGCTGACCGGCCAGCGGCCGAAGAGGACCGTGCGCCAGCTGCCGAAGCCGGTGTCGTGGCCGTCCCACAGCGGCGAGTTCGCCGACATCGCGGTCAGCGTCGGCAGCCAGACGCGCAGCCGGTTCAGTACCTCGACGCCGACCTCGCGGCTGGGTACGCCCACATGTACGTGCATGCCGTTGACCAGCTGTTCCGCCACCAGCTGCGGTGCCTGCGCGAGCATGGCCCGGTAGCGGGTCCGGTCCGTGACGGCCATGGACCGCGCGTCGCGCAGCGGCGGTGTCCCGGCGGCGGCGATACGGCAGCCGTGCTCCTCGGCGGCGGCGCCCACGGCGTGCCGCAGCCGCAGCAGGTGCCCGCCGATCTCGTCCAGGGTGTGGCACACCGGGGTGGTCACCTCGACCTGGGACTGGAGCAGCTCGTAGTGCACCTCGTGCTCCTCCGCCAGATGCGCCAGACACGCCGACAGGCGAACCTTCTCGGCGTACGGGACCGGTAGGCCCGTGACAGGGTCGACCAGCATGTACTCCTCTTCCAGGCCGATCGTCGTCATCAGTCGCCCTCTGCTCGGCTCGCTGCCGTGACCGGCACGCGAGGGACCCTGGCCGACACCCGTCCCACGGGGGGTTGATCACCTCAACTCAGGAGCGTGGTACTGGGACGATCCGAGTGCCCAGCCGCTTCACCGCAAACCCGACCCATGTGTGCCCGGCGGCGCCCCGCGCCATGCCGCGCCGGACCACCGGGAACGCTCCGAGGAACCGTTTTGCGTCACGGCCGCGAGAGCCGCCGCGGCCGGGGCGGCGCATCCGTCGTCACCGGGCGCCGACGGATCCACCGACCGGCCGAAGCCCCAGGTCGACCGCGCCGTACATCCTCCCGTCGCCGCCGCTCCCCCCCCCACCATTAGAGACCGCCCCGGTCTCCCCGGCCACTCCTGCCCCAGGCCCCCCGACCGCCCCCGCGCCCCCTCCGGAACCCCTGGGCCCCCGGGGCCCGGGGCTCGCGACCGTCGTGCGTCGCCCGGGGGGTCGGCGCCCGCGCGCGAGTGGGTGCCCTCGCCCCGGTCGGCCTCATGACGCCGGCCATGGGGGAGAGCGGGCCCGGGTCGGCGCCGCGGCGGCCGTGGGGGAAGCCGTACCTCTCCTCGGCGCGGTCGGACCGCGCGTACGCCGTCCGGGATCCACCGGTCACCTTCTTGACCCCCGGTCCGCCAGCCCTGATGCTGTGTTGCGGCACATGCGTTGTGTACCGCCATAAGCAACATCAGGAGCAGGTCTCGTATCAGCCGAGGAGTGGCCATGGCTCACCAGGTCCGTGCTGTCGTCGCGCGGGGGAAGGGCGCCCCCGTCAGCCTGGAGACGATCGTCGTGCCCGACCCCGGTCCGGGTGAGGCGCTGGTCAGGATCGAGGCGTGCGGGGTCTGCCACACCGATCTGCACTACCGCGAGGGCGGCATCAACGACGACTTCCCCTTCCTGCTGGGCCACGAGGCCGCCGGTGTCGTGGAGTCGGTGGGGGAGGGGGTCACCGACGTGGCCCCCGGCGACTTCGTGATCCTCAACTGGCGTGCCGTGTGCGGGCAGTGCCGGGCCTGTCGGCGCGGCCGCCCCTGGTACTGCTTCAGCACCCACAACGCCGTGCAGAGGATGACCCTCACCGACGGCACCGAGCTGTCCCCGGCGCTGGGCATCGGTGCCTTCGCCGAGAAGACGCTGGTGGCGGCGGGCCAGTGCACCAAGGTCGACCGCGCCGCGTCCGCGGCGGCCGCCGGCCTGCTGGGCTGCGGCGTGATGGCCGGCATCGGCGCCGCCATCAACACCGGCGACGTGGGCCGGGGCGACAGCGTCGCCGTCATCGGGTGCGGCGGCGTCGGCGCCGCGGCGGTCGTCGGATCGAACCTCGCGGGCGCGGCGAGGATCATCGCGGTGGACATCGACGACCGGAAGCTGGAGACCGCGAAGAGGCTGGGCGCCACCCACACGGTGAACTCGCGGGACACCGACGCCGTCGAGGCGATCCGCGAGCTGACCGGCGGCTTCGGCGCCGACGTCGTCATCGAGGCGGTGGGCCGCCCCGAGACCTACCGGCAGGCGTTCTACGCCCGCGACCTCGCCGGCACGGTCGTCCTCGTCGGCGTCCCCACCCCGGAGATGAAGCTGGAGCTGCCGCTGCTCGACGTCTTCGGACGCGGCGGTTCGCTGAAGTCGTCCTGGTACGGCGACTGCCTGCCGTCCCGTGACTTCCCCATGCTCATCGACCTCTACCTCCAGGGCCGGCTCGACCTCGACGCCTTCGTCACCGAGACCATCGCCCTCGACGACGTCGAGAAGGCCTTCGAGCGGATGCACCACGGCGACGTGCTGCGCTCGGTGGTAGTTCTGTGACGGCCGGCGCCCGGATCGAGCACCTCGTCACCTCCGGCACGTTCAGCCTCGACGGCGGCACCTGGGACGTCGACAACAACGTGTGGATCGTCGGCGACGACCACGAGGTCGTCGTCATCGACGCCGCCCACGACGCCGACGCCATCGCCGAGGCCGTCGGCGACCGCAGGCTGACGGCCATCGTCTGCACCCACGCCCACAACGACCACATCGACGCCGCGCCCGCCCTCGCCGAACGCCTCGGTGCCCCGATCCTGCTCCATCCGGACGACATGCCGCTGTGGAAGCAGACCCACCCCGAGCGCGCGCCCGACGGTGAACTCGCCGACGGGCAGGTCCTGACGGTGGCCGGTGTCGAACTGACCGTGCTGCACACGCCGGGCCACGCCCCCGGCGCGGTCTGCGTGTACGCGCCGGACCTGACGGCGCTCTTCAGCGGCGACACCCTGTTCGCGGGCGGACCGGGCGCGACGGGCCGGTCGTACAGCGACTTCCCCACCCTCGTCGACTCCCTCCGCGACCGGCTGCTGACCCTGCCGGGCGACACCGTCGTCCACACCGGTCACGGGGGGACGACCACGATCGCCACGGAGGCCCCGCACCTCGGGGAATGGCTCGACCGCGGCTTCTGAGCACGTATCCCGAAGGTCCCCGCGCGGCGCCCGTACCGCCTGTTTCCGCAGGTGGTACGGGCGTTTCGAGCTGTCTTGAGGCGGGCCCGCGGACCCGTCCGAAGCGGCCCTTTCGACGCCTTGACAAGGGTTCAGGGCGACCCCAGACTGATGTTGCGCTTACCGCAATCCGTTTCGCTATACGCACCGAGGTGTCATGATGATTCCCGCGTGCCGTCTCGTGGATCTCCCGCGAGGCGAGGCCATCCGGCTCGACATCGACCCGCCTGTCTCGGTGTTCCACACCGACGACGGCGAGGTCTTCGCCATCGACGACACCTGCACCCACCAGGACGCCTCGCTCGCCGACGGCTGGCTGGAGGGCTGCGAGGTGGAATGCCCGCTGCACGCCTCGAAGTTCGACCTGCGGACCGGGGCGGTCGACGCCCCGCCGGCCAAGCTGCCGGTGCGGACGCACGAGGTCGTCGTCGAGGACGGCACGATCTACGTGAAGGTGTCCACGGACGCCCCCAACCTGCCGCCCTGCGTGGCCGCCCGGCTCGCCGGTGGTCCCGCGTGAGGACGGTGGCCGTGGTGGGCGCCTCGCTCGCCGGGCTCTCGGCGGCACGCTCGCTGCGCAGGCAGGGCTACGACGGACGGCTCGTCGTCATCGGCGACGAACTCCACCGCCCGTACGATCGGCCCCCGCTCTCCAAGGAGTTCCTCTCCGGTGTGCTCGGCGAGAGGGACCTCGCGCTGGAGACGGACGGCGAGGACCTGCGGGCCGAGTGGCTGCTCGGCACCCGGGCCGTGGGACTCGACGCCCGTGAGCGGACCGTCCGGCTCGCCGACGGCGGCTCGGTGCGGGCCGACGGCATCGTCATCGCCACCGGTGCCGCCGCCCGGCAACTGCCCGGCTCCGAGGGCCTCGCCGGGGTGCACGTCCTGCGCACCCTGGACGACGCCCGCGCCCTGCGGGACGAACTCGCCCAGAGCGGACGGCTGGTCGTGATCGGCGGCGGCTTCATCGGCGCCGAGGTCGCCTCCACCGCCTCCGCCCTCGGGCTGGACGTGACGGTCGTCGAGGCGGCGCCCACTCCGCTCGCCGGGCCGCTCGGCGAGGAGATGGGCCGTATCGTCTCCGCCCTCCACGCCGACCACGGCGTACGGCTGTTGTGCGGAGTCGGCGTCAAAGGGCTGAGCGGCGAGGCCAGGGTCGACGCCGTCCTCCTGGAGGACGGCCGGACGGTCCCCGCCGACATCGTCGTCGTCGGCGTGGGCGCCCGCCCGTGCGTCGAGTGGCTGGAGGGATCCGGTGTCGCCCTCGACAACGGCGTGACGTGCGGCGCCGACGGCCGCACCAGCCTCGCCGGCGTCGTGGCCGTCGGGGACTGCGCCTCCTGGTACGACCCGCGCGCCGGACACCACCGCCGCGTCGAACACTGGACCGGTGCCCAGGAGCGGCCCGCCGCGGCCGTCGCCGCCCTGCTGGCGGGCGGCGCGGTGGAACCGGGCGTGCCCCGGCCGCCGTACTTCTGGTCCGACCAGTACGGCGTGAAGATCCAGTTCGCCGGTCACGCGTCCGGCGCCGACAGCGTGACCATCGAGCAGGGCGCCGCCGACGACCGCGACGTCCTCGCCGTCTACCGGCGCGCCGGACACCCGGTCGCCGTGCTCGGGATGAACCAGCCCCGGCTGTTCACCCGCTGGCGCAAGCAGCTCGCCGCCACACCGTGACGACGCGGCCGCACCACCCCCTGCTGCGGCTCCTCATGGCGCGCAGCGTCGCCCCCCACACAACGCCGTCCGGAGTCGCTCTTCCCGGCGCGTGACAGTCCGATCCACGACGTTCCCCGAGGAGTGCACCGTGACCTCGACCAGCCTGCCGGACAGCCTGATCGCCACCCTCCCCGGCTCCTCCTACACGGATCCGCAGATCTTCGCCCAGGAGCAGGAGCACATATTCGAGACCATGTGGTTCTGCGTCGCGCGCGCCTCCGAACTGGCGAAGCCCGGCGCGTTCCGCACCGTCGACGTGGGCCGCGAGAGCATCCTCGTCACCCGCGCCCGGGACAACTCGGTCCGCGCCTACTTCAACGTCTGCCGGCACCGTGGCGCCAAGCTCTGCACGGAGGAGACCGGCGAGGTCAAGCGGGCCTTCCAGTGCCCGTACCACGCCTGGACGTACGACCTGAACGGCAAGCTCGTCGCGGCGCCCAACCTCACCAAGATGCCCGACGTCGGCCGCACCGAGTACGGCCTGGTGAGCGTGGCCGTCCGGGAGTGGCTCGGCTATGTGTGGGTGTGCCTGGCGGAGAACCCGCCCTCCTTCGAGGAGGACGTGATCGGCGCGGTCGTCGAGCGGCTCGGCGACGTCGAGTCCATCGAGCGCTACGACGTCGACCACCTCTCCGTCGGCAAGCGGATCGTGTACGACGTCCAGGCCAACTGGAAGCTCATCATCGAGAACTTCATGGAGTGCTACCACTGCGCCACGATCCACCCGGAACTCACCGAGGTGCTGCCCGAGTTCGCCGACGGATACGCGGCCCAGTACTACGTCGGCCACGGCGCGGAGTTCGGCGAGGAGGTGCGGGGCTTCACGGTCGACGGATCCGAGGGGCTGGACCGCATCCCCGGCGTCTCGGACGACCAGGACCGCCGCTACTACGCGATCACCGTCAAGCCGCAGGTCTTCATCAACCTCGTCCCCGACCACGTGATCTTCCACCGCATGTACCCGGTGGCCGTCGACCGCACGATCGTCGAGTGCGACTGGCTCTACCTCCCGCACGTCGTGGAGAGCGGCAAGGACGTCAGCCGGTCCGTGGAACTCTTCGACCGGGTCAACCGGCAGGACTTCGAGGCGTGCGAACGCACACAGCCGGGCATGAGCTCCCGGATGTACGCCAAGGGCGGCGTCCTGGTGCCCAGCGAGCACCACATCGGCGCCTTCCACGACTGGGTCGGCGAACGCCTCGGCGGCCGGTCCCAGCCGCCGGGAGGTCAGCCCAGGTAACCCATCCGGTGGCTGATCTCCTCGGCGCCCTTCATCAGCACCGGGGCCAGCTCCCGCATGCGCTCCTCGGTGAAGCGGTACGAGGGCCCCGAGGCGGTGACCGCCGCGATGACCTGCCCCTCCCGGTCGAGGACCGGCGCCGCCATGGCGTGCAGACCGATCTCCAGCTCCTCCTGGGTCCAGGCGTAACCGGCCTCCCGCACCTCCGCCAGATGCTTCTCCAGCCTGGTCTTCGAGGTGATGGTGTGCGGCGTGACCTTCTTCAGGCCCGCCTCCGCCAGCAGCGCCGCGCGCTCCCGCGCGGGCAGGTACGCCAGCAGCACCTTGCCGCTCGACGTGGCGTGCAACGGGGTCAGCTGGCCGACCCAGTTGTGCGCGGTGACCGCTCCGGGGCCGCGCACCTGGTAGAGGTTGATCGCGTAGTGCTCCTGGAGCACCGCGATGTTGACGGTCTCGCCGATCTCCTCCGCGAGCCGCTCGCAGACCGGGCGGCCCTGCTGGGTGATGTCGATACGGCCCGTGACCGCGCCGGCCAGGCGTACGATGCCGAAGCCGAGCCGGTACTTGCCGCGCTCGCCCGACTGCTCCACCAGGCCGCGCGCCTCCAGGGCGCCGAGCAGGCGGAACGCGGTGGACTTGTGAACATCGATCTCGGCGGCCACCTCACTGACGCCCGCCTCCCCGCGCTGGGCCAGGATTTCCAGGACGCTGATGGCGCGGTCGACCGACTGCACTCCACCGGACTGTGAATTCGAGGTTTCGGTGCCTTGGCTGTGGTTGCTCACAACGAAACTATACGCGTAGTAAACAACACGATTGCAAGTAACAGGCGCGAAACCCACCCAGCCAAGTTGCGTTGCTCGCAACCTGGTGCGTATGGCGATACCGGTCTAGCATGCCTCGCGTACCGATGGCGCGAGCGAGACGAGGCACCATGGCTCCCCTGCACTACGACTTCGTCATCGTCGGCGGCGGTTCGGCCGGCAGCGCACTGGCGAACAGGCTCTCCGCGGACCCGGCCAACCGTGTGCTGGTCCTGGAGGCCGGCCGGTCCGACTACCCGTGGGACGTCTTCATCCACATGCCCGCGGCGCTGACCTACCCGATCGGCAGCCGGTTCTACGACTGGAAGTACGAGTCCGAGCCCGAGCCCCACATGGGCGGCCGGCGCGTCTACCACGCCCGCGGCAAGGTCCTCGGCGGCTCCAGCAGCATCAACGGCATGATCTTCCAGCGCGGCAACCCCATGGACTACGAGCGCTGGGCGGCCGACCCGGGCATGGAGAGCTGGGACTACGCGCACTGCCTGCCGTACTTCCGTCGCATGGAGAACTGTCTCGCCGCCGACCCGGACGACGAGTTCCGCGGCCACGACGGCCCCCTCGTCCTCGAACGGGGCCCCGCGACCAACCCGCTGTTCACCGCCTTCCTCAAGGCCACCGAGGAAGCGGGCCACGCCCCCACGGACGACGTCAACGGCTACCGGCAGGAGGGCTTCGCCAAGTTCGACCGCAACGTCCACCGCGGCCGCCGCCTCTCGGCCTCCAAGGCCTACCTCAAGCCCGCCAGGAAGCGCCCCAACCTCACGGTGACCACCCGCGCCCTCGTCACCCGCGTCCTCTTCGAGGGCAAGAAGGCCGTCGGCGTCGAGTACCAGCGCGGCAAGGGCGCCCCGAAGCAGGTCCGCGCCAGGGAGGTCATCCTGTGCGGCGGCGCCATCAACTCCCCCCAGTTGCTCCAGCTCTCCGGCGTCGGCAACGCCGAGGAGCTGAGGGCCCTCGGCATCGACGTCGTCCACGACCTCCCCGGCGTCGGCGAGAACATGCAGGACCACCTGGAGGTCTACATCCAGTACGCCTGCAAACAGCCCGTCTCCATGCAGCCGTACCTGGCGAAGTGGCGCGCCCCCTTCATCGGGCTCCAGTGGCTGTTCCGCAAGGGCCCCGCCGCCACCAACCACTTCGAGGCCGGCGGCTTCTGCCGCAGCAACGACGACGTGGACTACCCCAATCTCATGTTCCACTTCCTGCCGATCGCGGTCCGCTACGACGGCTCCGTACCGGCCGGCGGCCACGGCTACCAGGTGCACGTCGGGCCCATGTACTCCGACGCCATCGGCTCCGTGAAGATCAAGAGCAGGGACCCGCGCGAACACCCCGCGCTGCGCTTCAACTACCTCTCCACCGAACAGGACCGCCGCGAATGGGTCGAGGCCGTCCGCGTCGCCCGCACCATCCTCAACCAGCCCGCGCTCGCTCCCTACAACGGCGGGGAGATCTCGCCCGGACCGTCCGTCGAGACCGACGAGGAGATCCTCGCCTGGGTCGCCAAGGACGGCGAGACCGCCCTGCACCCGTCCTGCACCTGCAAGATGGGCACCGACGCGATGTCCGTCGTCGACCCCGCCAGCATGCGGGTGCACGGCGTGGAGGGCCTGCGCGTCGTGGACGCCTCCGTCATGCCCTACGTCACCAACGGAAACATCTACGCGCCCGTGATGATGATCGCGGAGAAGGCCGCCGACCTGATCCTCGGCAGGGAACCGCTGCCCGCGTCCACGGCCGCCTACTACCGCCACCGCGACGCCCAGAAGTCGGCGGGGTAGAGGGTGACCGCCCCGGGGCTCCGTGCGCTGCTGCGCCGCGTCCGCTACGAGGTGCTGCCCGCCAGGGCTACGGAGGAGAAGGTCCTCGCCCATCTGCCGCGCGACGTTGTCGTCACCGTGACGGCGTCCCCCGTCAAGGGTCTGGAACCGACCCTCGACCTCACCGCGCGGCTCGCCGCCCACGGCTACCGGGTCGTCCCGCACGTGCCCGCGCGGCTGCTGCGGGACGACGCCCACCTCAAGGAGACCGTCGACCGGCTCCGCGAGTCCGCCGTCGACGACGTCTTCGTCCCTGCCGGCGACGCCGATCCGCCGGCCGGGACGTACGACGGGGCGCTGCCGGTGCTGCGCCGCCTCGGCGAGCTGGGGCGGCCCTTCGCCGAGGTCGGCGTCACCGGCTACCCCGAGAGTCATCCGCTGATCCACGACGACATCACCGTCCAGGCCATGTGGGACAAGCGCGAGCACGCCACGTACGTCGTGAGCAACCTGTGCTTCGACCCGAGGGTGCTCGCGCGGTGGATCGCCCGGGTACGGGGCAGGGGAGTCGCGCTGCCGGTGTACGTGGGGGTCGCCGGCCCCGTGCAGCGGGCGAAGCTGCTGGCCATGGCGACGAAGATCGGGGTGGGGGAGTCGACGCGGTTCCTCGCCCGGCACCCCCTGTGGTTCCTGCGCTTCGCCGCGCCCGGCGGCTACGCGCCCGAGGCCCTGCTGACCCGGTCCGAGGGCGCCCTCACCGCGCCCTCGGCGGGGGTGGCGGGGCTGCACCTGTTCACCTTCAACCAGATCGCCGAGACGGAAGGCTGGCGCCGCGCCCTGCTCGACCGCCTCGACGGCTGACGGACGGCGGCGGACGGTGCCCGCGGACACTCCCGGGCTCCGCCGGGCACCCTCGCGGGTTGTACACGCGTGCACCCCGCGGGTCGTACACGACAAGGGGCGGGGCTGGAGAGCCAGCCCCGCCCGTGGCCGTGCCCGCCCTCAGCGGAAGACCACCGTGCGGTTGCCGTCCACCATCACCCGGCTCTCGCTGTGCCACTTCACCGCGTGCGCGAGGACCTGCGCCTCCACGTCACGGCCGACGGTGACGAGGTCCTTGGGGGCGAGGGAGTGGTCCACGCGGACCACGTCCTGCTCGATGATCTGGCCCTCGTCCAGGTCGGGGGTCACATAGTGGGCCGTCGCGCCGACGAGCTTGACGCCGCGGTCGTAGGCCTGGTCGTAGGGGCGGGCTCCCTTGAAGCTGGGCAGGAAGGAGTGGTGGATGTTGATCGCGCGGCCCTCCAGCTGCTTGCACAGGTCGTCGGAGAGGATCTGCATGTAGCGGGCCAGCACCACCAGGTCGACGTCGAGGTCCCGCACCAGCTCCAGCAGCCGCGCCTCCGCCTCGGCCTTGGTGTCCCGCGTGACCGGGACGTGGTGGAAGGGGATGCCGTACGTCTCTGCAAGGCCCTCGAAGTCCCGGTGGTTGGAGACGATCGCCGGGATCTCGATGTTGAGGGCGCCGGAGCGGCTGCGGAAGAGCAGGTCGTTCAGGCAGTGGCCGAACCGGGACACCATGATCAGCGTCCGGGTCGGGATGGATGCCTCGCTGAGGTTCCAGGAGATGCGGTACGCCTCGGCGACCGGACCGAACCGGTACCGCAGCGTCTTCAGCTCCGTGTCCGGGTCGCCGACATCGAAGTGGACCCGCATGAAGAAGCGGCCCTGCAGTCGGTCGTCGAACTGCTGGCTCTCCAGGATGTTCCCGGAGTTCCTCACGAGGAAGCCGCTCACCGCGTGGACCAGCCCCGCGCTGTCGGGACACGAGAGGGTGAGGACGTACTCACGGCCAGGGTGCGGTCGAGGGGACATGACAGCCTCCGTCGGTGCGTATTGCACAACAAGGTGAGCGATACGCAACATGGTCGGCTTGCGGTCGCTCCCGGTCAAGGGTGGACGCGCAAGTGTCCGCATGGCTGAATCGTCATCCACCACCCTCTTGACGTAGGTCTTGGCGCCCGCCAGGGTGTTCCACCACAAGCAATGGGATGCATGATGCGCAACGCATGTCAGCTGAAGGGCTTGGCGAGTGGCAGACCTGTATGTGGCGGGGACGTGGCAGGATCCGGTGGCCGGAGGGCGACGGGAGATCCGCTGCCCCGCTGACGGCTCGCTCGTCGCGACCGTCTCGGAGGGCACCCGGCCCGACACCGAGGCCGCGATCGCGGCGGCCCGCGCCGCCTTCGACGAGGGACCGTGGCCGCACACCCCCGAGCGGGAGCGTGGCGCACTGCTGCTGCGGACCGCCGACATCATCGAACGCGACGCGGAGAAGTTCGCCCGCGCCGAGTCGCTGGACACCGGTAAACGGCTGGTGGAGAGCGCGTACGACATCGCCGACGTCGTCTCCTGCTTCCGCTACTACGGCGGTCTCGGCGGCATCGACGCCGGCCGGGTGATCGACACCGGACGCGACGACGCCGTCAGCCGTGTGGTGTACGAGCCCATCGGTGTCTGCGGACTCATCACCCCCTGGAACTACCCCCTCCTGCAAGCCGGCTGGAAGGTGGCCCCGGCGCTCCTCGCCGCCAACACCATCGTCCTCAAGCCGAGCGAGCTGACCCCCTCCACCTCGATCCTGCTGATGCGGGCGCTGGCGGAGGCCGGACTCCCGGCCGGGGCCGCCAACCTCGTCCTCGGCACCGGCCCCGAGGTGGGCGCCCCGCTCTCCGAGGACCCGAGGGTCGACATGGTCTCCTTCACCGGGGGACTGGACACCGGCAGACGGATCATGGCCACCGCCGCCGCCACCGTGAAGAAGGTGGCGCTCGAACTCGGCGGCAAGAACCCCAACGTGGTCTTCGCCGACGCCGACTTCGAGACGGCCGTGGACTTCGCCCTCACGGCCGTCTTCCTGCACTCGGGCCAGGTCTGCTCGGCCGGCGCCCGGCTGATCGTCGAGGACCGCCTGCACGACCGCCTCGTCGACGAGATCGTCCGCCGGGCCCGGCTCATCCGGCTCGGCGGGCCCTTCGACGACAGGGCCGAGACCGGTGCGCTGATCTCCGCCCAGCACCGGGACAAGGTCGAGGCGTACGTCGCCGCGGGCCTCGCCGAGGGCGCCGTCCTGCGCTGCGGCGGCGAACGCCCCACCGACCCGGCGCTCGCCCACGGCTGGTTCTACCCGCCGACCGTGCTCGACGAGTGCCGCCAGGACATGCGCGTGGTGCACGAGGAGTCCTTCGGGCCCGTACTCACCGTGGAGCGGTTCACCGACGAGGACGACGCCGTACGCATCGCCAACGACACCGAGTACGGACTCGCCGGAGCCGTCTGGACGCAGGACGCGGGCAGGGCCCAGCGGGTCGCCCGCAGGCTGCGCCACGGCACGGTGTGGATCAACGACTACCACCCCTATGTGCCGCAAGCGGAATGGGGTGGCTTCGGGCACTCGGGCGTGGGCCGGGAGCTGGGACCGACCGGCCTGAACGAGTACCGAGAGCCCAAGCACATCTGGCAGAACATCCAACCCCGGCCGCAGCACTGGTTCCGCGGCTGAACGCCGAAAAGAGGTCGATCGTGACCCCAACGCAGACCGAGGTACCGCAGCGGCGCGGCACACCTCAGGACCCGGACGGTACCCCGGTCATATCCGTGCGCCGGCTGTGGAAGGTGTTCGGGCCGAAGGCGGAACGGGTGCCGGAGTCGGAGGAGCTGTGCGGCCTCACCCGCCGCGAACTCATGGACCGCACGGGCTGCACCGCCGCCGTGCGCGACGTGAACTTCGACGTCCGCAAGGGCGAGGTCTTCGTCGTCATGGGCCTGTCCGGCTCCGGCAAGTCCACCCTGGTGCGCTGCCTCACCCGCCTGATCGAACCCACCTCCGGGGAACTCGTCTTCGAGGGGGAGGACATCCGCGAGGCGGACGACAGACGCCTGCGGGACCTCAGGCGGAGCAAGTTCTCCATGGTCTTCCAGCACTTCGGGCTGCTGCCGCACCGCCGGGTCGTCGACAACGTGGCGTTCGGCCTGGAGATCCGCGGCATGAGCCGGCCCGAGCGGACCAGGCGGGCCCTGGAGGTCGTCGAACTCGTCGGCCTCTCCGGCTACGAGAACTCCTACCCCGACCAGCTCTCCGGCGGTATGCAGCAGCGCGTCGGCCTCGCCCGCGCGCTCGCCGGGGACCCGGACGTCCTCTTCTTCGACGAGCCGTTCTCGGCGCTCGACCCGCTGATCCGCCGCGACATGCAGAACGAGGTCATCCGGCTGCACCACGAGGTCGGCAAGACGATGGTCTTCATCACCCACGACCTCTCCGAGGCGCTCAAGCTCGGCGACCGCATCCTCATCATGCGGGACGGCCGGACGGTCCAGTGCGGCACCGGCGACGAGCTGGTGGGCGCCCCGGCCGACGACTACGTCCGCGAGTTCGTCAGGGACGTCCCGCGCGGCGACGTGCTCACCCTGCGGTGGATCATGCGGCCGGTCGCCGACGGCGACGCCCTGGACGGCCCCGAGCTGGGCCCGGACGTCGTGGTCCGCGAGGCCACCCGCGCGGTGCTGGCGGCCGACAAGCCGGTCAAGGTCGTCGAGAACGGCGAACTGCTCGGCATCGTCGGCGACGAGGAGATCCTCGCGGTGGTCGCCGGGCAGGAAGGCGGCATGTGATGACCGTCGCCGTGGAGAAACCGGAACAACCACGCAAGCCCGAACCCCCGCTGAGGACCGACGCCGTGCCCCCGGCCGCCGCGTCCGGCGCCCGCACCCGCAAGGTCGGACGCGGCACCGTCGTCGCGGCGATCGTCGTCCTCTGGCTGGTGCTCTTCGCGCTGCTGCACGGCAGGCAGACCCTCACCCTCGCCGCGGCGGACCTCACGGACCTGCACCGCTGGATCAACGACCTCAACGATTCCATCGGCGCCAACCGCAACTCCAACCCGGTCTTCCTCTACTTCTTCAACGAGATCCGGCTGGTCATCGACACCCTGGTGACCTTCGTCCAGGAGCTGATCTCCCAGCCCTCCGCCGGGCGCCCCGTCCCGCAGATCGGCTGGCTCGGCGTCGTCGGCGTCGTCGGCTACGTCTCCTGGGCCGTGGGCAACTGGCGGGTGGCGCTGCTGGCCGTGGCCGGCTTCACCTTCTTCGGGCTGCAGGGGCTGTGGCAGGAGAGCATGGACACCCTGGCCCTCACCGTCTCCGCGGTCCTCGTGGCGCTGCTGTTCGCGATCCCGCTGGGCGTGTGGGCGGGTCTGTCCGACCGGTTCAACCGGATCGTGACGCCCTTCCTGGACTTCATGCAGACGATGCCGACCTTCGTCTACCTGGCCCCGCTGACGCTGTTCTTCCTCATCGGCGGCGCCTCGGCCACCATCGCCACCGTCATCTACGCGGCCCCGCCGGCGATCCGGATCACCGCGCACGCCATCCGGTCCGTCCCCGAGACCACGGTCGAGGCGGCCGACTCGCTCGGCGCGACCCGGCGGCAGGCCCTGCTCAAGGTGCTGCTGCCGATGTCGAAGCGGACCGTGGTGATGGGCGTCAACCAGTCGATCATGGCCGCCCTGGCCATGGTGACGATCGCCGCCCTGATCGACGCGCCCGGTCTCGGCAAGACCGTGATGCAGGCCCTGGAGTCGCTCGACGTGGGCACCGCCTTCAACGCGGGCCTCGCCATCGTCGTCATGGCGATCGTCCTCGACCGGGTGACCACCGCGGCGAGCGCCCGTCAGGAGGCGGCCCGGCACGCGACCGGCCGGTTCGCGACCTGGCGGCGACCGCTGCTGGCCGCGGGCGGTGTGGTCGCGGCCGTCCTCGTCTCCCTGTCGCACACCTATGTGTGGGCTGCGGAGTTCCCCGGCGAGGGCGGGATCGGCAGTTCCATCGCCAAGGCGGCCGACACCACGACCACCTGGGTGCAGGACAGCCTCTCCGGCCTCACCAACGCCTTCCGCGACGCCATCACCTACGGGCTGCTCAACCCGTTCCAGTCGCTGCTCACCGACTCGCCGTGGTGGCTCGTGGCCGCCGTGCTGGTCACGCTGGGCGCGGTGCTCGGCGGACGGCGGGCCGGCGCGGTCGCCGCCGTCTGCGTGGGGCTGCTGGTCGGGACGGGACTGTGGTCGGACGCGATGACGACCCTGGCCTCCACCCTTGTGGCGACCGTGCTGGTCATGGTGCTCGGCGTGGCCTTCGGGGTGTGGATGGGGCGCAGCCTCCTCGTGGACCGGGTGCTGCGGCCGACCCTCGACGCGGCGCAGGTCATGCCGCCGTTCGTCTACCTCGTGCCGTTCCTCGCGCTGTTCGGGGCGACCCGCTTCACCGCCATCGTCGCCGCGATCGTCTATGCGGCGCCCGTCGCCATCAAGATCATCGCGGATGGGGTGCGGGCCGTGCCGGCCGCCACCGTGGAGGCGGCCACCTCCGCCGGGTGCAACACCTGGCAGATCATCACCAAGGTTCAACTGCCGATGTCACGCAGTGCCCTGACACTCGCGACCAACCAGGGCCTGATCTACGTGCTGTCGATGGTTGTTGTGGGCGGCCTGGTAGGAGCGGGCGCCCTCGGCTACGACGTCGTGGCCGGATTCTCCCAGGGGCAGCTGTACGGGAAGGGCCTGGCGGCCGGGTTCGCCATCGTCCTCCTCGGAGTCATGTTCGACCGGATCACTCAGGCCGCGGCGCGACGCGTGAGCGCGTAAGGAGCACTGACCATGGCAACACCAGTACGACAGTGGAGAGCCGGCGTGGCCGGACTGGCCGTCCTCGGGCTCGCCCTGACCGCCTGCGGCGGCGCGAAGGTCGGTGAGGCCCCGGCGGGCTCGGGCGGTTCGGGCGACTCGGGGAAGTGCGGCACCTTCAACCTCGCCGTCAACCCGTGGGTGGGCTACGAGGCCAACGCCGCGGTCGTCGCGTACGTCGCGGAGCACGACCTCGGCTGCAAGGTCACCAAGAAGGACCTGAAGGAGGAGATCGCCTGGCAGGGCTTCGGGACGGGCGAGGTCGACGCCGTCATCGAGAACTGGGGCCACGACGACCTGAAGAAGAAGTACATCACCGACCAGAAGACGGCCGTCGAGGCCGGCGCCACCGGGAACAAGGGGCTGATCGGCTGGTACGTGCCGCCGTGGCTGGCGAAGGCGCACCCCGACATCACCGACTGGAAGAACCTCGACAAGTACGCCGACAAGTTCAGGACCTCCGAGTCCGGCGGCAAGGGCCAGCTCCTCGACGGCGACCCGTCGTTCGTCACCAATGACGAGGCCCTGGTGAAGAACCTGAAGCTGGACTTCAAGGTGGTGTACGCGGGCAGCGAGACCGCGCTCATCCAGGCCTTCCGCAAGGCGGAGAAGGACAAGGAATGGGTGATCGGCTACTTCTACGAGCCGCAGTGGTTCATGGCCGAGGTGCCCCTGGTCAAGGTGAAACTGCCGGAGTACAAGACCGGCTGTGACGCCGACGCGGAGAAGGTCGCCTGCGACTACCCCGTCTACGAGCTGGACAAGATCGTCAGCACGAAGTTCGCCAAGTCGGACAGCCCGGCGTACCGCCTGGTCAAGAACTTCACGTGGACGAACGACGACCAGAACACCGTGGCGAAGTACATCGCCGTGGACAAGATGGCGCCGGAGGCGGCGGCGAAGAAGTGGGTCGAGGCCAACCGCGGCAAGGTGGACGCCTGGATCAAGTAGCGAGGCCGGAAGGCCGGTCGGACGGGCCCGGCGGGCGGCGTGCACAGGGGTGCGCCGCCCGCCGGGCCTCGTCGTTCCCGGGGCCTTCCCCGAGGCCGTTCCCCGACGTCACGGACCCCTTGACACCCCCTCCTCGCGACAGGCACATTGAGTTGCGCAACCTGAACCATGTTGCGCAGACAGCAACTGAACCGGCTGGACTCGTTCTCAATCGGAGGTGCGGCGATGGCGGGACCCCGAGTGGTCATCATCGGAGCGGGCGTCGTTGGCGCGGCACTCGCGGACGAGATCTCCGCGCGCGGCTGGACCGAAGTGACCGTGGTCGACCAGGGGCCGCTCCCCGCCACCGGGGGCTCCACGTCACACGCCCCGGGCCTGGTCTTCCAGACGAACTCCTCCAAGACCATGACGGAACTGGCCCGCTACACCGTCGAGAAGTTCTGCTCCCTCGACGTCGACGGCAAGCCCTGCTTCCTCCAGGTCGGCGGCCTCGAAGTGGCCACCACCCCCGAACGGCTGACCGAACTGCACCGCCGTCACGGCTGGGTCACCGCCTGGGGCGTCGAGGCCCGGCTGCTGACCGCCGAGGAGTGCGTCGAGCAGCACCCCCTCGTCGACCCCGACCGGGTCCTCGGCGGCCTCCTCGTCCCGACGGACGGCCTCGCCAAGGCCGTCCTCGCCGTCGAGGCGCAGATCCGCCGGGCCACCGAGCGCGGCGTGCGCTTCCTCGCCCGCCACGAGGTCCTGGACATCCTCCGGACCGACGGCCGGGTGACGGGCGTCCGCACCGACCAGGGCGACCTGGAGGCCGACATCGTGGTGTGCTGCGCCGGCATCTGGGGCCCGCGCATCGCCCGCATGGCCGGCATGAACCTCCCGCTCACCCCGCTCGCCCACCAGCTCGCCTGGACCGGCCCGATCCCCGCGCTCGCCGGCCAGACCGAGGAGGCGGTCCGCCCGATCCTGCGGCACCAGGACGCCGACCTCTACTACCGCGACCGGTTCGACGGCATCGGCATCGGCTCCTACGGCCACCGCCCGATGCCGGTCTCCGCCGACGACATCCGCTCCTTCGACGACGCGCAGCCGATGCCCTCGGTCCTGAAGTTCACCGAGGACGACTTCGCCGACGCCTGGACCGAGACCCGGTCGCTGCTCCCGGCGACGCAGGAGGCGAAGATCGAGGAGGGCATCAACGGCCTGTTCTCCTTCACCACCGACAACTTCCCGCTCCTCGGCGAGTCCCCCGACGTCAAGGGGTTCTGGGTCGCCGAGGCCGTGTGGGTCACCCACTCCGCGGGCGTCGGCCGGGCCATGGCCGAGTGGCTCGTCGACGGCCACTGCTCGTCCTTCGACCTGCACGAGTGCGACGTCAACCGCTTCGAGCCGCACCAGCTCGCCCCCGAGTACGTCCTGGCCCGCGACTGCCGCAACTTCGTCGAGGTCTACGACATCCTCCACCCCCTGCAGCCCTCCGGAGAGCCCCGCCCGATCCGCCAGAGCCCCTTCCACGCACGCCAGGAGGAGCACGGCGCGTTCTTCCTGGAGGCGAACGGCTGGGAGCGCCCCCAGTGGTACGAGGCGAACGCCTCCCTCGTCGAGGGCCGCGGCATCCCCACCCCGAACGACTGGGCCGCGCGGTTCTGGTCGCCCATCGTCGGCGCGGAGGCGCAGGTCACCCGTGAGACGGTCGCGCTGTACGACATGACGGCCCTCAAGCGCCTGGAGGTCACCGGCCCCGGCGCCGCCGACTTCCTGGAGCGGCTGACCACCGGCAAGGTCGCCAAGTCCGTCGGTTCGGTGACGTACACCCTGCTCCTCGACCACGACGGCGGCATCCGCAGCGACATCACCGTGGCCCGCCTGGGACGCGACCACTTCCAGGTCGGTGCCAACGGCAACCTCGACCTCGACTGGTTCGGCCGGCACCTCCCCGCCGACGGCACGGTCCAGGTCCGCGACATCACCCCCGGCACCTGCTGCGTCGGCCTGTGGGGCCCGCTGGCCCGCAAGGTCCTCCAGCCGCTGACCGACGACGACTTCTCGGCCGACGGCCTGAAGTACTTCCGCGCCAAGCGCGCCCACATCGGCTCCGTGCCCGTGACCGCCATGCGCCTGTCGTACGTCGGCGAACTCGGCTGGGAGCTCTACACCACCGCCGACCTCGGCCAGAAGCTGTGGGACACCCTCTGGGCGGCGGCCCGGCCGCTCGGCGGCATCATCGCCGGCCGCGGGGCCTTCAACAGCCTGCGCCTGGAGAAGGGCTACCGCTCCTTCGGCACCGACATGACGTACGAGCACGACCCCTACGAGGCCGGTGTCGGCTTCGCCGTCAAGCCCGACAAGGGCGACTTCATCGGGAAGGCCGCGCTGGAGCGCCGCAGGCAGGACGTACGGCGCAGGCTGACCTGCCTCACCGTCGACGACCCCTGCTCGGTCGTCATGGGCAAGGAGCCCGTGTACGCCGGGGACCGTGCCGTCGGGTACGTCACCAGCGCCGCGTACGGCTACACCATCGGCAAGGGCATCGCCTACGCCTGGCTGCCGACGGAGGTGGCGGTGCCCGGCACCACCGTGCACATCGGGTACTTCGACCAGCGTGTGGAGGCAGTCGTGGCCGAGGAGCCGCTGTTCGACCCGTCGATGTCCCGGCTGCGCGGCTGAGGAGCCACCGTGACCGTACCGACCGCACCGACCGCACCGTGCACACAGACCGCACGGACACTTGACGGGAAGGCGACGTCCGGCGACGTCCGCCGCGCACTCGCCGGACGCGTGGCCCGACTGACCGCCGCCGGCGGCCGCCCGCCGGGGCTCGGCACGGTACTGGTCGGGGACGACCCCGGCAGCCGCGCCTACGTCGCCGGCAAGCACCGCGACTGCGCGCAGGTGGGGATCGCCTCCCTCCGCCGGGAACTGCCCGCCGACGCCACCCAGCGGCAGGTCGAGGACGTCATCGACGAACTCAACGCCGACCCTGCCTGCACCGGCTACATCGTCCAGCTCCCGCTGCCCCGCCACCTGGACGCGGGCGCCGTCCTGGAACGCATGGACCCGGCCAAGGACGCCGACGGACTCCACCCGGTGAACCTCGGCCGGCTCACCCTCGGCGAGCCCGCACCGCTGCCCTGCACCCCGCGCGGCATCGTCGAACTGCTCCGCCGGTACGACGTCCCGGTCGCCGGCGCCCGGGTCTGCGTCGTCGGACGCGGCATCACCGTCGGACGCCCCCTCGGACTCCTCCTCACCCGCAGGTCGGAGAACGCCACCGTCACCCTCTGTCACACCGGCACGAAGGGCCTCGCCCGGCACGTGCGCGAGGCGGAGATCGTCGTCGCCGCGGCCGGCTCGCCCGGACTGATCACCAAGGACATGCTGCGCCCCGGCGCGGCCGTCCTCGACGTCGGCATCACCCGCACCGACCGCGGGCTCGTCGGCGACGTGCACCCGGACGCCGCCGAGGTGGCCGGCTGGCTCGCGCCGATGCCCGGCGGCGTCGGCCCCATGACACGGGCGATACTCCTCGCCAACGTGGTCGAGGCCGCCGAGAGGAACGCGAACCCCGAATGAACCAGTCCCTTCCCGTGGACGGAGCCGTCCGATGAGCCCCCGTACCCCCGGCGCCGAACTCCCCGAGCACCCCGACTGGCTGTGGCGCACCCCCGAACCGAAGCGGTCCTACGACGTGATCGTCGTCGGCGGCGGCGGACACGGCCTCGCCACCGCCCACTACCTCGCGAAGAACCACGGCATCACCGACGTCGCCGTGCTGGAGAAGGGTTGGCTCGCGGGCGGCAACATGGCCCGCAACACCACGATCATCCGCTCCAACTACCTGTGGGACGAGAGCGCCGGCATCTACGAGCACGCCCTCAAGCTCTGGGAAGGGCTGGCGGACGAACTCGACTACCCGATCCTCTTCTCCCAGCGCGGTGTGCTGAACCTCGCCCACAGCCTCCAGGACGTCCGCGACAGCGTGCGCCGCGTGGAGGCGAACCGCCTCAACGGCGTCGACGCGCACTGGCTCGACGCGGACGGGGTGAAAGAGGTCTGCCCGATCGTCAACACCTCGCCCGACGTGCGCTATCCGGTCCTCGGCGGCACCTACCAGCCCCGTGCCGGCATCGCCAAGCACGACCACGTGGCATGGGGCCTGGCCCGCTCCGCGGACGCGGCCGGCATCGACATCATCCAGAACTGCGAGGTCACCGGCCTCGACGTGGTGGGCGGCCGGGTGGTCGGCGTAAGGACCAACCTGGGACCCATCGCGGCCGGCAAGGTCGCCCTCTGCTCGGCCGGCCACACCTCGGTCCTGGCGGCCATGGCAGGCATCGAACTGCCCCTGCAGAGCCACCCTTTGCAGGCGCTCGTCTCCGAGCTGCTGGAACCGGTCCACCCGACGGTCGTGATGTCCAACGCGGTCCACGTGTACGTCAGCCAGGCCCACAAGGGCGAACTGGTGATGGGCGCGGGCATCGACTCCTACAACGCGTACACGCAGCGCGGCGCCTTCCACATCATCGAGGAACAGATGTCGGCGGCCCTGGAGCTCTTCCCGGTCTTCGCCCGCGCCCATGTCCTGCGCACCTGGGGCGGCATCGTCGACGTCAGCCCCGACGCCTCGCCGATCATCGGCCTCACCCCGGTCGACAACCTCTACCTCAACTGCGGCTGGGGCACCGGCGGCTTCAAGGCCACACCCGGTGTCGGCTGGGTCTACGCCCACACCATCGCCCACGACACCCCCCACCCCCTCAACGCCCCCTTCTCGCTCGACCGTTTCACCACCGGCGCGCTCGTCGACGAGCACGGCGCGGCCGCGGTGGCCCACTAGGACCGCTGGACCACTTGGGAGCCGAACCATGCTGCTCATCCCCTGCCCGTGGTGCGGGCCGCGCGACGAGGCCGAGTTCCACTACGGCGGTCAGGCCCACGTCCCCTACCCCGAGGACCCGTCGGCCCTCACCGACGAGGAGTGGGCGCGCTACCTCTTCTTCCGCGACAACCCCAAGGGCCCCTTCGCCGAACGCTGGAGCCACGCGGCGGGCTGCCGCCGCTGGTTCAACGCCGTCCGCGACACCTCGACCAACGAGATCCTGACGGTGTACCGGACCGGCGAGGAACGCCCGGCGTCGATCGAGCCGAGCCCGGTCGGCGCCCCGCCGCACGCCGCCGGTTCGCGGCCGGGCCCCGCAGAACCGGCCCGTCCGGCCGCGTTCGAGAGCGGGATCGTCCCCGCCGAGGGGAAGCCCGAGGCCGCGCCCCCCGGCGAGGGCCGGCCGACCCAGCCGTTCCGCCACCCCACCCTGGGCCGCGTCCACCGCGACGAGGTCCTGACCTTCACCTTCGACGGCGTCACCTACCAGGGCCACCGGGGCGACACCCTCGCCTCCGCGCTCCTCGCCAACGGCGTCGTCCAGGCGGGCACCAGCATCAAGCTCGGCCGCCCCCGCGGCATCTTCTCCGCCGGTGTCGAGGAACCCAACGCGGTCGTCCAGATCGAGGAGCCCTTCCCCGAGCCCATGCTGCCCGCCACCGCCGTCGAACTGTACGACGGCCTCGTCGCGAGCAGCCTCCCCGGCCAGGGCCGCCTCGCCACCGCCCCGGACCCCGCCCGCTACGACGCCGTCCACGCGCACTGCGACCTGCTGATCGTCGGTGCGGGCCCGGCCGGTCTCGCGGCGGCGGAGGCGGCCGCAGGCAGCGGCGCCCGGGTCATCCTCGCCGACGACCGGCCCGAGCCCGGCGGCAGCCTCCTGGGCACGGGCGAGCACCTCGACTGGGTCGACGCGGTCACCGCCCGCCTCCGCACCGCCCCCGAGGTCCGCGTCCTCGGCCGGACCACCGTCTTCGGCTACTACGACGACAACCACCTCCTCGCCGTGGAACGCCGCACCCACCACCTCGGCGCCGCCGCCCCCGAGAACGTCTCCCGCGAGCGGGTCTGGCGGATCCGCGCCCGCCGGGTCGTCCTCGCCACCGGAGCCCACGAGCGCTCCCTGGCCTTCGCGGACAACGACCGCCCCGGAGTGATGCTGGCCGCCTCGGCCCGCGCCCACCTGCACCGCCACGGCGTCCTGCCCGGCCGGCGCGCGGTCGTCCTCACCACCAACGACAGCGCCTACGCCGCAGCCCTGGACCTCTTCGCGGCGGGCGTGGACGTCGCCGTGATCGCCGACACCCGCGCCGAGGCGGGGGAGTGGGCCGAGCGTGCCCGCGAGGCCGGCATCGAGGTGCTGACCGGCCACGCCGTCATCGGCACCGACGGCGACGCCCGCCTCACCGCCGTGACCGTCGCCCCGTACGGGGAGACCGAGGGCGGCCGGGAGTTCGCCGCCGACCTGCTGCTGGTCTCCGGTGGCTGGAACCCGGTGGCGCACCTGTTCAGCCAGGCCGGCGGCAGGCTGCGCCACGACGAGGCCCTCGGCACCTTCGTCCCCGACACCTGCCGTCAGGCCGTCGAGGTCGCGGGCGGCGCGAGCGGCACACCGGACCTCGCCGGGGCCCTCGCTCAGGGTGCCGCCGCCGGCGCCCGCGCGATCGAGGCCGAGGGCTACACGGCCGGAACGCCGCGCCTGCCGCAGGTGCCCGCGCAGCCCCGTCCGACGCCGCCCCAGCACCTGTTCACCGTTCCCGGCCGTGCCGGCGCCCCCCGCTTCGTCGACCTGCAACGCGACGTCACCGTCGACGACCTGGCCCGCGCCACCGGCGCCGGCCTGCGCTCCGTCGAGCACACCAAGCGGTACACCACCGCCGGAACCGCCAACGACCAGGGCAAGACGTCCGGCGTCCTCGCCAGTGGTGTCGTCGCCGAACTGCTCGGCGTGGACGTCTCCGCGCTCGGTACGACCACCTTCCGGCCGCCGTACACCCCCGTCTCCTTCGCCGCCCTCGCCGGCCGCGACCGGGGCGTCCTCCACGACCCGGTCCGCACGACGGCCCTGCACGAGTGGCACGTCGCGCACGGCGCACTCTTCGAGAACGTCGGCCAGTGGAAGCGCCCCTGGTACTACCCGCGGGACGGCGAGGACATGGGGACCGCCGTGCTGCGCGAGTGCCGGGCGGCCCGCGAGGGCGTCGCCCTCATGGACGCCTCCACCCTCGGCAAGATCGACGTCCAGGGCCCGGACGCCGCCGTCTTCCTCGACCGGCTCTACACCAACATGATGAGCACCCTGAAGGTCGGCATGATCCGCTACGGCGTGATGTGCCGCCTGGACGGCATGGTCTTCGACGACGGCACGGTCATCCGGCTCGCCCCGGACCGCTTCCTGGTCACCACGACCACCGGCAACGCGGCCACCGTCCTCGACTGGATGGAGGAGTGGCTCCAGACCGAGTGGCCCGAACTGCGCGTCCACTGCACCTCGGTGACCGAGCAGTGGGCCACCGTCGCCCTGGTCGGCCCCCGCTCCCGCGACGTCCTCGGCTCGCTCGCACCTGACCTCGCCGTCGCCAACGACGACTTCCCCTTCATGGCGTGGCGGGAGACGACCGTCGCCGGGATCGGGGCCCGGGTCTGCCGGATCAGCTTCTCCGGCGAACTGGCCTACGAGATCAACGTGTCACCGTGGGAGGCCCTCGCCCTGTGGGAGGCGCTGTACGAGGCGGGCGCCCCGCACGGCATCACCCCCTACGGCACCGAGACCATGCACGTGCTGCGCGCCGAGAAGGGCTACCCCATCATCGGCCAGGACACCGACGGCACGGTCACCCCCCAGGACCTCGGCATGGGCTGGGCGGTCTCCAAGAAGAAGCCCGACTTCATCGGCAAGCGCTCCCACGCCCGCGCCGACACCGCGCGCCCCGACCGCAAGCACCTCGTCGGCCTGCTCCCCGAGGACCCCGGCACCTTCCTCCCGGAGGGCACCCACCTGGTCGCCGACAGCGTGCTGCCCGCGCCGCCCGTCCCGATGCTCGGCCATGTCACCTCCAGCTACCGCAGTGCCGCCCTCGGCCGGACCTTCGCGCTCGCCCTGATCAAGGGCGGCCGGGACCGTGTCGGCGAGCGGCTGTACGCCCCCGTCGGCGACCGGCTGGTCCCGGTGACCGTCGCAAGCCCTGTCCTCTACGACCCCGAGGGAGCCCGCCGCGATGGCTGACACCGTCCCCACCTCCGCGCCCCGCAGCCCCCTCGGCGGTGCCGCCGCCCGGCTGGCCGCTGCCACCCGCGCCTCCGCGGGCGCGGTCCGGCTTGCCGAACTCCCCTTCCTCACCCAGGTGAACGTGCGTCTCGACGCCAAGGGCCCGGCGGCCGACGCCGTGGGGCTCGCCCTGGACCTGCCCCTGCCCCTCGAACCCAACACCGTCGTCCGTGCCGGCGAGTCGACGGCACTGTGGCTCGGCCCCGACGAATGGCTCCTGGTGGCCCCGCCCGGCCGGGAGCGGGACCTGGAGACCCGGATCCGGGACGCGGCCGGCGACGAACCGGTCTCCGTCACCGATGTCTCCGCCCAGCGCACCACGCTCCTCGTCGCGGGTCCCCGCGCCCGCGACGTCCTCGCCCACGGCTGTCCGCTGGACCTGCACCCGCGGGTCTTCGGTCCGGGCCGCTGCGCCCAGACGACCCTGGGCCGCACCCAGGTCGTCCTGGTCGCCCGGGACGAACCCCGGGCCGGTTTCTGGGTGCTGGTCCGCTCGTCGTTCGCCGGCCATCTCGCGCACTGGCTGCTGGACGCGGCGACCGAGTACGTGTGAACGCCCCGCCCACCGCGCCCCGAGCGGTGGGCGGAGGGCGCCGGGCGCCGGGCGGTGGGCGGACCGGCTCCGGGCTCCGAGGGGTGGGCGGACCGGGCACCGGGCTCCGCCTACGCGCCGATGGCCTCCGGAACCCGGGCGCACGTCGTGTCGCTCCTCGTCACCGGATGCCCCCGGTACGACCTCACCCGCGGCAGACCCCGCTCCGGGAGCATCTGGGAGCCTGCGGGAGCCGGCTGTCCGCTGCGGAGGTGTCAGGGCTCAGGAGGCGCTCGGGGACGGCGGGTCGGTCCTGGTCAGGGTCTCGGTGATCAGGCGCAGGACGTCGGGGGCCTGGTCGACGAGGTAGAAGTGGCCGCCGGAGTAGGTCCGCATCGTGAAGGGGCCGGTCGTGTGGTCCTGCCAGGCCCGTACGTCGTCCAGGGGGGCCTTGGGGTCGGTGGCGCCGACCAGGGCCGTCACCGGGCAGGTCAGCCGGTGCACCCGCTCGGGGCGGTACAGCTCGGCCGCGCGGTAGTCGCTGCGGATCGCGGGCAGCACCATGCGCAGCACCTCGTCGTCGCCGAGGATGCGGCTGTCGGTGCCGGCGAGCCGTTTGATCTCGGCGAGGAGCGCCTCGTCGCCCTGCCGGTGCACGTCGTCCTCCGCCCGGAACCGGGAGGGGGCACGCCGGCCGGAGGCGAACAGCATCACCGGCACCACCCCGGCGCGTGCCTCCAGCAGTCCCGCCAGTTCGAACGCGAGGGACGCGCCCATGCTGTGCCCGAACAGGGCCAGGGGGCGGTCCGCCTCCGCGAGGACCAACGGCATTAGCCGGTCGGCGAGTTCGGGGATGGTCTCGACGCAGGGTTCCAGGCGCCGGTCCTGCCGGCCCGGGTACTGCACCGCGAGCACCTCGACCCGTGGGGACAGTGCCTGGGACACCGGGAAGTAGAAGCTCGCCGAGCCCCCGGCGTGCGGCAGGCACAGCAGCCGCACGTCGCAGTCGGCGGCGGGGTGGAAGCGGCGGATCCACAGATCCCTGTCCTCGGTCTGCACGGTCACCTGTCGGCTCCGGATGCTGGGGGCTGGCGGTCCTCGGACGCTAACAGCCGCCGGCCACCGCCCGGCCGGCGTCGGCCCCCTGACCCCACCCCTAACCTCCGGGGACGAGGTCAGGGGTGTCGGTACCCGCCCGTGATCTCGTCTACTTGAATCCTGCAATTTTCCAGGACCGCTCGGCCCGCCGTCCTGCGGCGACCGCTGCCCGCTCCCTGGTGAACATCCGCACGGCTCCGACCCCAGGGGGTTCCAGTGACGGACGAAGCTCGACTCGTCGCATACATCCGCACGATGACGGGCGATCTCCGCAAGGCGCACAGACGGCTGAAACAGCTGGAGGACGCCGACAGCGAGCCCCTGGCGATCGTCGGCATCGGCTGCCGGTTCCCCGGCGGTGTCCACGGCCCCGACGAGCTGTGGCGACTGGTGGACGAGGGCCGTGACGCGGTGGGACCCATGCCCGACAACCGCGGCTGGGACTTCGACGCCCTGTTCGCCGACGACGAGGGGATCGGCACCAGCCGTGCCCGGGAGGGCGCCTTCCTCCACGACGCGGGCGAGTTCGACGCCGGCTTCTTCGGGATCTCTCCCCGCGAGGCCCTGGCGATGGATCCGCAGCAGCGACTGCTGCTGGAGGTCGTCTGGGAGGCGCTGGAGCACGCCCGGATCGTGCCGTCCTCGCTCGCAGGCAGCCGCACCGGTGTCTACGCGGGCCTCATGTACCACGACTACGGCGGCGAACTGTCCACCCTGCCCGACGAGGTGCAGGGCCTGATGAGTACCGGAATGTCCGGCAGTGTGCTCTCCGGCCGGGTCGCCTACACCCTCGGCCTGGAGGGCCCGGCGCTCACCGTGGACACGGCCTGCTCGTCCTCCCTGGTCACCCTGCACCTCGCCGCCCAGGCGCTGCGGGCGGGGGAGTGCGACCTGGCGCTGGCCGGCGGTGCCACCGTCATGTCCAGCCCGGCCACGTTCGTCGAGAGCAGCCGGCAGGGCAATGTGGCGCCCTTCGGCCGCTGCCGGTCCTACGCGGACGCCGCCGACGGCACCGCGTGGGGCGAGGGCGCCGCCGTCCTCGTCGTGGAGCGGCTCACGGACGCCCGCCGCCACGGTCACCGGATCCTCGCCGTGGTCCGCGGCACCGCCGTCAACCAGGACGGCGCGTCCAACGGCCTGACCGCCCCCAACGGCCCCTCCCAGCAGCGTGTCATCCGTCAGGCCCTGGCGAACGCCCGGCTGACCGCCGCGGACGTCGACGTCGTCGAGGGGCACGGCACCGGCACCCGCCTCGGCGACCCCGTGGAGGCGCAGGCGCTCCTGGCGACCTACGGCGCGGAGCGGCCCGACGGGCACCCGCTGTGGCTGGGGTCGGTGAAGTCGAACCTGGCGCACACCCAGGCCGCCGCCGGCGCCGCCGGGGTCATCAAGATGGTCATGGCCATGCGCCACGGCAGGCTGCCCCGCACGCTCCACGTCGACCGCCCGTCACCGCAGGTCGACTGGACGGCCGGTGCCGTCGAACTGCTCACCGAGGCACGCGACTGGCCCGCCCTCGGCCGCCCGCGCCGGGCCGCCGTCTCCTCCTTCGGCGTGAGCGGCACCAACGCCCACGTGATCCTCGAACAGGCCCCGGCGGACGCCGAACCGGCCGACGCCGAACCGGCCGACGCCGAACCGGTGGGCGCGCAACCGGCGGGCACGCGGGCGGCGGGCGCGCAGCCGGCCGATGCGCGCCCGGCCGAGCCGGACCCCGCTCGTTCGCGACCCGCCGGCCAGGGACCGGACAACGCGGCCGGCCCCGTGGTGCCGCTGCCCGTCGTACCCGTCCTCGTGTCCGCCCGCGACACCGACGCCCTGCGGGCCCAGGCCGCCAGGTTGCACGCGCACATGGGCGGCGCCACCGCACCGCGGCTGCTCGACGCCGCTCACGCCACCGCCACGACCCGCGCCGCCCTCGAGCACCGGGCCGTCGCCGTCGTGCAGGACCGCGACGACCTCGCCCGCGTCCTGACGGCCCTGGCCGCCGGGGAACCGGCACCCGGACTGGTGACGGGCCTTGCCGACGAGCAGGTCTGCGCCTTCCTGTTCACCGGACAGGGCGCCCAGCGCCCCGGCATGGGCCGTGAACTGCACGCCGCCTTCCCGGTGTTCGCGCGCGCCCTCGACGCCGTCTGCGCCGAACTCGACCGGCACCTCGAACGGCCCCTGCGGGACCTGATGTTCGCCGAAGCCGGCACCGACGCGTCCGCGCTCCTCGACGACACCCAGTACACCCAGCCCGCGATCTTCGCGATGGAGGTCGCGCTCTTCCGGCTCGTGGAGAGCTGGGGAGTCACCCCCCGCCACCTCGCCGGACACTCCATCGGCGAACTCACCGCCGCCCACGTCTCCGGCATGCTCACGCTGCCCGACGCCTGCGCCCTGGTGGCCGCACGCGGCCGGCTCATGCAGGCCCTGCCGGCCGGTGGTGCCATGGTCGCCGTCGAGGCCACCGAGGACGAGGTCGCGCCGCTGCTCGCGGGCCAGGAGGACACCGTCGCCCTCGCGGCCGTCAACGGTGAACGGTCCGTGGTGGCGTCCGGCACGGCGGAGGCGGTCGCCTCGATCGCGGAACACTTCACCGGACTCGGCCGCCGCACCCGGCCGCTGCGCGTCTCCCACGCCTTCCACTCGCCGCTGATGGACCCCATGCTCGACGCCTTCCGCGACATCGTCCGGACCCTGGACTTCCGGCCCCCGGCGATCCCCGTCGTCTCCAGCGTCACCGGTGCCCCGCAGACCGACGAGGAGTGGCGGTCGCCGGACTACTGGGCCCGACAGGTCCGCGACACCGTCCGCTTCCACGACGTCACCCGCGCCCTGCGCGAGGCGGGCGTCACCACGTCCCTCGAACTCGGCCCGGACGCCGCGCTGACCGCGATGACCGACGGCGACGACGACACCGCCCGGCCCGTGGCGGCCCAACGCCGCGACCAGCCCGAGGCGCGGGCGCTCGTCACCGCGCTCGCCCACCTGCACACCCGCGGCGTCCCGGTCGACTGGGCCGCCTTCTTCGCGGGCCGGGGCGCCCGACCGGTGTCCCTGCCGACCTACGCCTTCCAGCACCGGCACTACTGGCTGCGGCCCCGGCCCGGGGCCTCGGCCGCCACCGGCGCGGCCGGACTGCCCGCCGCCGGACACCCCCTGCTGGGCGCCGCCGTCACCGTCGCCGGCACCGGCACCCTGCTGCTCACCGGCCGCCTCGGCCTGGACACCCACCCCTGGCTGGCCGACCACGCGGTGGGCGGCACCGTCCTCGTCCCCGGAACCGCGCTCCTCGAACTCGCCCTGCACGCCGCCTCCCGGCACCACACCCCCGCCCGCACGGCGCTCCGCGTCGGCGAACTCGTCCTCCAGGCCCCGCTCGTGCTGCCCGCCACCGGCGGCGTCCACATCCAGGTCGTCGTCGGCGAGCCCGACACCGACGGGCGCTCGGCGTTCCGCGTGGCCTCCCGCCCCGAGGCTGCCGACGGCGACGACTGGACCACCCACGCCGACGGCGTCCTCGACACCGGCGCCGCACAGCCCGACACCGGCCCGGGAACCAGCACTTCCTGGCCTCCCACCGGAGCCGCCCCCCTCGACACGGACTCCCTCTACCCCGGCTTCGCCGCCGCCGGTTTCGCCTACGGGCCCACCTTCCAGGGCGTACGGCGGGCCTGGCGCCACGGCGACGACGTGTACGCGGAGGTCGCGCTGCCCGCGTCCGTCACGGACGCCGACGCCTTCGCCCTCCACCCGGCGCTCGCCGACGCCGCCCTCCACGCCGCCGTGTTCGCCGGCGGCCCCGCCGCCGAGACAACCGGCGAGGGCAGGCTGCCGTTCGTGTGGGACGGAGTGACCCTGCACGCCACCGGGGCGACCGCGCTGCGCGTCCGGATCACCCCCACCGGCCCCGACTGCTTCGCCCTGACCCTCGCGGACCCCACGGGCGGTCCCGTGGCGGACATCCGCTCGCTCACCGTCCGCGCCGCCCCCGGACCGACCGCTCCCACGCCGGCCGCAGCGCCGGACCGCGACCTCCTCCTGCCCGGCTGGGAAGAGGTCCCCGTCCCCGCGGAACCCGCCGCCCCGGCCGACCGCTGGGCACTCGTCGGCGATCCCGGCGGACTGCCCCGGCTCCCCGGCGCGGCCCAGCACCCGGACACGGCGTCCGCCGCACGGGACGCCGACCAGGTCGTCGTCGTCCTCGACGCGGCGCTCCCGCCCGGCACCGAGCCGGGCGACCCGGACGCCGTGACGGCAGTGCACACCGCGACCCGGCGGGCGCTCGACACCGTGCGCCGCTGGTCCGCCGACGACAGCGGGGCCCGGCTCACCGTGCTGCTGCGGGGCGCCGCGCGCGTCGGCGACGACGACCCCGTCCCCGATCCCGTCGCGGCGGCCGTGTGGGGGCTGCTGAGCTCCGCCGCGCACGAGAACCCCGACCGGATCACCGTCGTCGACTGGGACGGCGACGACGCGTCCGCCTCCGTCCTCGCCCGCGCCACGGCCCACCCGGAGCCCCGCCTCGCCCTCCGCGCCGGCACCCTCCACGCGCCCCGCCTGGTCCCCCTCACCCGCGACCCCGCGCTGCGGCCCCCGCCCGGACCGGGACCCTGGGTCCTCGACCGCGCGGGCGACGGCGCCACCATCGACGACCTGGCCCTCGTACCGGCCCCGGATGGCCTCGGGGAACAGCTCGCCCCCGGCCAGGTCCGGGTGGAGGTCCGCGCGTGCGGGGTGAACTTCCGCGACGTCGTCGTCGCCCTCGGCCTGGTCCCCGGCCTGCGCGGACTCGGCGGTGAACTCGCCGGTGTCGTCACCGCCGTCGGCCCCGACGTCACCGGCGTCCGCCCCGGTGACCGCGTACTCGGCCTCGGCCCCGCCACCTTCGGCCCGGTCGCCGTCACCGACCACCGCTGGCTGGCGCCCATGCCCGACGGCTGGACCTTCGAACAGGCCGCCGCCGTCCCCATCGCCTACCTCACCGCGTACTACGGCCTCGTCGACCTCGCCGGTGTCCGGCCCGGCCAGAAGGTCCTCGTCCACGCGGGCGCCGGAGGCGTCGGCACCGCCGCCGTGCAGCTCGCCCGCCACCTCGGCGCCGACGTGTACGCCACCTCCAGCGCCGGGAAGCGGCACGTGCTGCGCGCCGCCGGACTCGACGACGACCACACCGCCGACTCGCGCAGCCTCGGCTTCGCCGACCACTTCCACCGGACCACCGGCGGACAGGGCATGGACGTCGTCCTCGACTGCCTCGCCGGGGAGTTCGTCGACGCGGGCCTGCGGCTCCTGCCGCGCGGCGGCCGTTTCCTGGAGATGGGCAAGACCGACATCCGTGACCCGCGGGCTGTGGCCGCCGCCCATCCCGGCGTCGCCTACCAGGCGTACGACCTCCAGGAGGCGGCGCCCGACCGGATGCGCGAGATGCTCCATGCGGTTCTCGACCTGTTCGCGCAGGGCGCGCTCACCCCGCCTCCGCTGACCGTGTGGGACATCCGCCGGGCCCGCGACGCGTTCCGGGCACTGAGCCAGGCGAAACTCGTCGGCAAGGCGGTCCTCACCGTCCCCCGCGCCCCCGACCCCACAGGCACCTTCGTCGTCACCGGCGCGGGCGGCCACCTCGGCGGCCTCGTCGCCCGGCACCTCGTCACCCGCCACGGCGCCCGGCACCTGCTGCTGCTCGGCCGCCGCGGCCCCGCCGCCCCCGGCGCCGCGGAACTGGAGGCCGACCTGCGGGCGGCGGGAGCCACCGACGTCACCACCCTCGCCTGCGACGTCGCCGACCGCGACGCCCTGCGCTCCGCCCTGGCCGCCCTGCCCGCCGACCGCCCCACCACGGCGATCGTCCACACCGCGGGCGTCCTCGACGACGGCGTCGCCGCGGGACTCACCGACGAGCAACTCCACCGCGTCCTGCTCCCCAAGGCCGACGCCGCCGCCCACCTCGACGCCGTCACCCGCGAACTCGGCCACGACCCGGCGGTGTTCGCCCTGTTCTCCTCCGCGTCCGGCTTCACCGGCAACCCCGGCCAGGCCAACTACGCCGCCGCCAACACCTGCCTCGACGCCCTCGCTGCACAGCGCAGGGCCCGCGGACTCCCCGCCGTCTCCCTGCTCTGGGGTGCCTGGGAGCAGGCCGGCGACGGCATGACCGCCTCACTCGGCGACACCGACCAGCGACGCATGGCCCGCTCCGGGCTCCGTGCCCTGGGCGCCGACCAGGGCCTCGCCCTGTTCGACGCCGCCCTCGGCGTGGACGCTCCCGCCGTGGCACCGCTGGCACTGGACACCGCCGCCCTGCGCGGCCAGGCCGAGGCGGGCACCCTGCCCGCCGTGTTCCGGGCCCTCGTCCAGACCTCCGCCCTGCGCCGCGCGGCCCGCGCCGCGGCGGGCGAACCCGCCCTCGCCGAGCGGCTGGCCGCCCTGTCCGACACCGAGCGCGACCACCTGCTGCTCGACCTCGTCCACACCCACACCGCCACCGTCCTCGGACACGGCTCACCGGGGTCACTCGGCTCCCAGCGCACCTTCCGCGAACTCGGCTTCGACTCCCTGACCGCCGTCGAGCTGCGCAACAGCCTCGCCGCCGCCACCGGGCTGCGGCTGCCCGCGACCCTCGTCTTCGACCACCCCACCCCCCAGGCGCTGGCGGAACTGCTGCGCGCCGAACTCGCCCCGCCGCAGGCGTCACCGGCACAGGAGGCCCTGACCCTCCTCGACGGCCTCCTGAGGCACCTCGGCGACGTCGCCCCCGACGACCCGGACCGCAGGCGCCTCGACGAGCGGCTGCGGCACCTGCTGGAGACCTGGCGCCGACCGGACGCCACCGCCGACGGCCACGACCCGGAGCACGATCCGCACCACGACCTCGACGCGGCCTCCGACGACGACCTCTTCGCCATGGTCGACGACGGCGTCCGGCTGCACTGAACCGGCCGGGGCCCCCCGGCCGCCGCCCCGTCCGGCGGCGCACCACCTGCTCCGGCACGCCACCCCCACCCACGTGCCCCGCCGGCAGCACACCCCCCACCTCGAGGAAAGTGACGCACGTATGCCCAGCACAGCCGACGAACCCGGCACCGCCACCGAGAGCAAGCTGCGCGAGTACCTGAAGCGGGCCATCGCCGACGCCCGCGACCTGCGCGAGCGGCTGAAGCGGACGGAGGACCGGGTGCGGGAGCCGATCGCCGTCACCGGCATGGCCTGCCGGTTCCCCGGCGGGGTCCGCTCCCCGGAGGACCTGTGGCGCATGGCGGCCGACGGCGTCGACGCGATCGGCCCCTTCCCCCGCGACCGGGGCTGGCCGCTCGACGACCTGTACGCGACGGCCGACGGCGACTCCTCCTCGACCACCCTGGAGGGCGGCCTCCTCGACGATCCCGCCGGCTTCGACGCGGAGTTCTTCGGGATCTCGCCCCGCGAGGCCCAGACGATGGACCCGCAGCAGCGGCTGCTCCTGGAGGTGTCCTGGGAGGCGGTCGAACGCGCGGGCATCGACCCCACCTCCCTGCGGGGCAGCCGCACCGGAGTCTTCTTCGGCGGCGGGTCCGAGGACTTCGCCGGCCTGCTGGCGATCCGCCGCGACTCCGCCGAGTCAGCCTCCCTGACCGGCGTCACCAGCAGCGTCATGTCGGGCCGCGTCGCGTACACCCTCGGTCTGGAGGGCCCCGCGCTGACCGTGGACACCGCCTGCTCCTCCTCGCTCGTCACCCTGCACCTCGCCGTTCAGGCACTGCGCACGGGCGAGTGCGACCTGGCGCTCGCGGGCGGTGCGACGGTGATGGCCACACCCGGCATCTTCCCCGAGTTCGCCCGGCAGGGCGGCCTCGCCTCGGACGGACGCTGCAAGGCCTTCGCGGACACGGCAGACGGCACCGGCTGGGGCGAGGGCGTCGGCGTGCTGATGGTGGAACGGCTGTCGGACGCCCGCCGCAAGGGCCACCCCGTGCTCGCGGTGATCCGCGGCTCGGCGGTCAACCAGGACGGCGCCTCCAACGGCCTCACGGCACCCAACGGCCCCTCCCAGCAGCGCGTCATCCGTGACGCCCTGTCGAACGCCGGCCTGTCGCCGGCCGACGTGGACGCGGTGGAGGCCCACGGCACCGGCACCCGCCTCGGCGACCCCATCGAGGCACAGGCCCTGCTCGCCACCTACGGGCAGGGCCGGCCCGAGGGCCGGCCGCTGTGGCTCGGCTCCGTGAAGTCCAACATCGGGCACACCGTCGCGGCGGCCGGCGTCGGCGGCGTGATCAAGACGGTGATGGCCCTGCGGCACGGCGTCCTGCCGAAGACCCTGCACGTCGAACGGCCGACGCGACACGTGGACTGGTCGTCGGGCGCCGTGGAACTCCTGACGGAGACCCGGCCCTGGCCGGAGACGGGTCGGCCGCGCCGGGCCGGGGTCTCCTCGTTCGGGATCAGCGGCACCAACGCCCACGTCGTCCTCGAACAGGGCGACGCGTCCCCGGCCGGCCCCCCGGAGGAGGACACCTCCCCACGGCCCCTGCCCTGGCTCCTGTCCGCCCGCGGCGCGTCGGCCCTCCAGGCCCAGGCCGCGAAACTCCACGCCCATCTCACCGACCACCCCGACACGCGTCACCAGGACATCGGCCTGTCGTCGGCGGTCACCCGCGCCGCCCTGGAGCACCGCGCCGTGATCGTCGGCAGGAGGCGCGAGGACCTGCTGCGAGGCGTCGCGGCCCTGGCCGAGGGACGACCGGACGCCGGACTGACACGCGGCCGGGTGAGTGGCGGTCCCGGTCCGGTGTTCGTGTTTCCTGGTCAGGGGTCGCAGTGGGTGGGGATGGCGGTGGAGTTGCTGGAGGCTTCGCCGGTGTTCGCGGAGTGGATGGGGGAGTGCGAGCGGGCGTTGGCGCCGTATGTCGGCTGGTCGTTGCGTGAAGTCCTCGATGACGAGGTCGCGTTGGACCGGGTCGATGTGGTGCAGCCGGTGTTGTGGGCGGTGATGGTGTCGCTGGCGGGGGTGTGGCGGTCGTTCGGGGTGGAGCCTTCGGCGGTCGTCGGGCATTCGCAGGGTGAGATCGCCGCGGCGGTGGTGGCTGGTGGTCTGTCGTTGGAGGACGGGGCGCGTGTGGTGGCGCTGCGGTCGAGGGCGATCCTGGCGTTGTCGGGCAGGGGCGGCATGGCTTCCGTGCAGTTGCCGGTCGAGGACGTACGCACTTTCACGCCGGTGACGGACGGCCGGGTGGAGGTGGCCGCGGTCAACGGTCCTTCCTCGGTGGTCGTGGCGGGTACGCCGGAGGGTCTGGACGAGGTGGTTGCCGAGGCGGAGGCGCGCGGCGCGCGGGCCCGGCGGGTCGAGGTGGACTATGCCTCGCACTCGGCGCACGTGGAGGAGATCCACGACGAACTCGTGTCTGTTCTTGCTGATGTGGTGCCGTCCGTGTCGCGTGTGCCGTTCTTCTCGACGGTGACCGCGGACCGTTTCGACACGTCGGGGTTGGACGCGGAGTACTGGTACCGCAATCTGCGGTCCACGGTGCGGTTGGAGGCGACGGTGTCGGGGCTCGTCGGCGCCGGGCACGGTGTCTTCGTCGAGGTCAGCCCGCACCCCGTCCTCGTCGGTGCCGTGCAGGAGACGGCGGAGGCGGCCGAACGCGCGGTGGCCGTCACCGGTACGTTGCGGCGGGACGACGGGGGCCTGGAGAGGCTGCTGCTGTCGCTTGCGGAGGCCTACGTGCACGGGGCCCCCGTGGACTGGCGGGAGTGCTTCGCCGGGACCGGGGCCCGGACCGTCGACCTGCCCACCTACGCCTTCCAACATCTGCGCTACTGGACGGAGTTGCCCGCCGCACGGTTCGGGGACGCCACGCTCGCCGGGCTCGGTGCGGCCGAACACCCCCTGCTGGGTGCCGTCGTCGAGCCGGCCGACGGCGACCGCACGGTGTTCACGGGGCGGCTGTCGCCGCAGGAGCAGCCCTGGACGGCGGATCACGCGGTGCACGGCACGCTACTGCTGCCGGGTGCCGCCTTCCTGGAGCTGGCCCTGTGGGCGGGTGAGCGGACCCAGGCGCCACGGGTCGACGAACTCGTCCTGGAGGCGCCACTGCTGCTGTCCGCGTCGGAGCCGGTGCGGCTGCAGATCGTCGTGGACGGGCCGGAGGAGGACGGGCGACGGGCCGTGCGGTTCTACTCCCGCGCGGAGTCGACGGGACAGGAATGGACCCGGCACGGCAGTGCCGTACTGAGCGGGGCCGAGCAACCGGAGTTCGATCTGGGCGCCTGGCCGCCCACCGGCGCCGAACCGGTCGAACTGGATGGTCTGTACGAGAAGATGGCGACCGCCGGGTTCGGCTACGGTCCGGCCTTCCGGGGGCTGCGGGCCGCCTGGCTGCGCGGCGACGAGGTGTTCGCCGAGGTGGAGGTGGAGACCGACGCGGCGGGAACCGGCGGCGACGCGTTCCTGGCACATCCCGCGCTGCTGGACGCGGCGCTGCACGGCGCCAGTCTGCTGCCGGGCACGCTGGACAGCGGTGCGCGGCTGCCGTTCTCCTGGTCCGGCGTCACGATGTACGCGACCGGCGCCACCTCACTGCGGGTACGGCTGGCCCCGGCCGGGGCCGACGGGCTGTCCCTGCACGCCGTGGACGCCCTCGGTGCCCCCGTGCTCGCGGTGGACGAGCTGGCCTTCCGGCCGGTCGCCCCCGAGCGGCTGTCTGCTGCGGCGCCCGGTGGGCCGGACGGGCTGCTGCGGGTCGAGTGGCCCGAACTGCCCGTGCGCGCCGCCACCGCCGGGACGTACCTGTGGCTCGACGGCGACCGGGCGGAGGACACACGCACCTACGGCACGGTGGCGGACCTCGACGCCGCGCTCGCGGCGGGCGAACCGGCGCCCTCGGCCGTGGTGGCCCCCTGCCCCGTCACCGCCGACGAGGAGGAGCCGGCGGACGCCGCCGAACGCGCCACGACATGGGGCCTCGCCCTGCTGCGGCAGTGGCTGGGCGGCACCAGGACGGCCGACCTGCCGCTCGTGGTCGTCACCCGGGACGCGGCCCCCGTCGCCGGAACGCCCCCCACCGCCACGGGCACCGCCCACGCGGCCCTCGTCGGGCTGCTCAGGTCCGTGCAGGCGGAGGAGCCGGGCCGCGTCGTCCTCGTGGACGTCGCCGGGGACGAACCGCCGACCCCGGAGCTGCTCGACGCCGCGCTCGCCGCCGCCGAACCCGAGGTCGCCGTGCGGGGCGGCTCGGTGCACGGCAGGCGGCTGGTGCGGGCCGGCGGCGAACCCGGCCTGCTGCGCCCGCCCGCCGGGCACACCCAGTGGCGGCTCGACGTCACCGAGCCGGGGTCGTTCGGCAACCTCGCCCTCGTGCCCACCGCGGAAGGCGCCGGGGAACTCGCGGAGGGACAGGTCCGGGTGGCCGTCCGCGCGGCCGGACTGAACTTCCGCGACACCCTCATCGCCCTCGGCATGTATCCGGACCCGGCGCCCCTCGGCAGCGAGGGGTGCGGGGTGGTGACCGAGGTCGGCCCCGGCGTCACCGGCCACGCCCCCGGCGACCGTGTGATGGGCACCCTCGACACCCCGTTCGCGCCCCTCTCCGTCGCCGACGCCCGGCTGCTCGCGCCGGTCCCCGACGGCTGGACGGACGCCGAGGGCGCCTCGGCCACCGTCGCGTTCCTGACCGCGTACCACGGCCTGGTCGACCTCGGCGGGCTGCGTGCGGGCAGCCGGGTCCTGATCCACGCCGGCGCCGGCGGTGTCGGCTCCGCCGCCGTGCAGCTCGCCCGCCACCTGGGTGCCGAGGTGTACGCGACGGCGTCCCGCCCCAAGTGGGACGCGCTGCGCGCGGCCGGCCTCGACGACGCGCACATCGCGGACTCCCGCACCCTCGACTTCCGCGACGCCTTCCTCGCCGCCACCGACGGCCACGGCATGGACGTCGTCCTCAACTGCCTGGCCGGCGAGTTCACCGACGCCTCCCTGGAACTGCTGCCGCACGGCGGGCGGTTCGTCGAGATGGGCAAGACCGACCTGCGCGACCCCGGGCGGATCGCCGCCGACCGTCCCGCGGTCACGTACCGGCCCTTCGACCTCGCCGAGGCCGGACCGGAACGGATCCAGGAGATCCTGCGGGAACTGGGAGCCCTCTTCGCGGACGGCACGCTCACCCCGCCACCCGTGACCCGCTGGGACATCCACCGGGCCCCGGACGCGTTCCGCGCGCTGGCCCGGGCGGACCTCGTCGGCAAGGCCGTACTGACCCTGCCGGGCGCCGGGTTCACGGCCGACGAGACCGTCCTCGTCACCGGCGGCACCGGCACCCTGGGCGCCCTGGTCGCCCGGCGCCTCGTCACCCACCACGGGGCCCGGCGGCTGCTCCTGCTGTCGCGCTCGGGACCCGAACCGGACACGGCGCGGACGCTGAGCGCCGAACTCGCCGCGGCGGGCGCCGACGTCGAGGTGGTGGCCGGCGACATCGGTGACGCGGGCGCCGCCACGCTCCTCCACGACCACCTCCGGCGGCGGGGCGACCGGCTGGCCGGCATCGTGCACTGCGCGGGCACCACCGACGACGGCGCCCTCGCCTCCCTCACCGAGGAGCGGATCAGGCGCGTCCTGCGGCCCAAGACGCACGGCGCCCGGAACCTGCACCGGCTCACCGGACTCCACCCGGAGGTACGGCGGGTGGTGCTGTTCTCCTCCGCCGCCGCCACCTTCGGCTCACCGGGCCAGGCCAACTACGCGGCCGCCAACGCCTTCCTCGACGCCCTGGCGCACCGGTGGCGGGCCGAGGGCCCGCCCGCCGTGTCCATCGGCTGGGGACTGTGGGAACAAGCCAGCGGCCTCACCGCCCACCTCGACGCCACCGACCACCGGCGGCTGCGGACCGGCGGCTTCCGCGCCCTGCCCACCGACGAGGCGCTGGCCCTGTTCGACGAGATCCTGCGGGGCCCGGTCCCCGGCCCCGCCGTCGTGGCCGCGCCGCCGGACACCGCCGCCCTGCGCGCCCGGCACGCGCGTGACCCGCTGCCCCCGTTCCTGCGGGGCCTCCTCGGCCCGTCCGCGGCCCCCGCCCGACGCCGGGCCGCCGCGGAGACCCGCGCACCGGGCGAGGCGCTGCGCGCCCGGCTCGCCGCGATGCCGGAGGAACGCCGCCGCGCCGCCCTGCTCGCCGTGGTGCGCGCGGAGGTCGCCGCCGTGCTCGGCCATGCCACCGCGGGGCTCGTGGACACCGAACGGTCCTTCCGCGACATGGGATTCGACTCCCTCACGGCCGTCGAACTGCGCAATCGCGTCAATGCCGCGACCGGGCTACGACTTCCGGCCACGCTGGTTTTCGACCACCCCCGGCTGGAATCCCTCGCCGCGCACGTGTCGGACCTCCTCGCCCCCGGCGGAGGCCGAGCGGTCACCGGGGCGGACGGCGACGAGAAGGAGGCGGAGATCCGCAGCCTCCTCATGTCGGTGCCCTTGGCACGTCTGCGCAGCAGCGGACTGCTCGACCCGCTGCTCGCCCTCGCGACAGGGCGGTCCGCCCCGTCCGCCACCGCCGGCGTCGAACGACCCGACCGGGGGGACGACATCCGCGGGATGGACGCGGCGGCCCTGGTGAAAATGGCCAGAACTCTTTCCACGGGCCGGGAACCCGAAACGGAAACTCTTGCATAGTCATGGTTTTGATCGAACTCTGAGAATCTTTACACTGCGCATCCGGTCTGTTTCCGGAATGCTGGCTTCCGTGGCCGCTGACCCTTGGCTATGTTGGTGGCGAGTCGGCAACCGGACTGCTCGGCCGGGGCGGTCAACCACGGTTCCGGCTCATCAAAACCGATGTGGTTTCCACGGGGGCTCCGAACCCATCGGACAGTTCTATAGACCGTCCGGCGCGCTCTGCGATTTCTGGGTCGATCCCCATGCGAATCGCAGAACACGGTGGGGTGTGATTGGGGTTAGGTACATGTTGTTTTCTGGCCGAGACGACAAACTGCAACTCATGAAGGCCCTCCTCGCCGAATGCGAGCGCGGTACAGCCCTGACCGTCGTCCTGGAGGGCGGAGTCGGCTCCGGGAAGACCGACCTCATGGAAGGCTTCGCCCTCCATGCCGTGGACAACGGTGCCACCGTCCTGTCCGAGCGCGACCTCGACGGCCTGCTCTCCACCGGACCGGATCGCACCGTCGCGCCCGGGGCACCGGAATCCACCCGGCCGTCCGACTTAAGCGATCGCCTGGGGGAGCTCGCGGAGCGGGCTCCCGTGGTCATCTGCCTCGACCAGCCGCAGGAGCGCGAGGACTCGGTCTGGCGCCGCCTGCTGGCGGCCCTCCGGCGCCGGCTGCGCAAGAGCTCCGTCATGGTGGTCGTCCCCCTGCTGCCGTACGGCGGCTGCCAGGGCGACGTGCACTGCGAACTGCTCCGCCAGCCCAACCTGCACCGCCTCCGGCTCGGTCCCCTCGACCGCGACCAGGCCGCCGAACTCTGCGCGACCCTGCACGGCGGCCCCCTGGACGACAGCGACCGGGAGGCCGTGCACGCCCTCAGCGGTGGCAGCCCTCTGCTCGTCCGCGCCCTGGCCGAGGAACTGGACATGCGGTCGCGCGCCGAAGCGGGGGCGCCCTGGCCCAGCCCTCGCGGCCTGTACTCGCGGGTCGCCCGGGACTGCGTCTGCCTCAGCGGCCCGCTGGCCGCCTCCGTGGCCCTGGGGCTGGCCGCGCTGCGCGAGTTCTCCGACCCGGTCGGGCTCGCCGCCGTCCTGCGCCTGGACGGGGCGGAGATCGCGCGCGGCCTGCACCTGCTGCGCGAGGCCGGGGTGGCCGACGGCTGCCGGCTGCGGCACCCGGTGATCGAGGACGAGATCCTGGAGCACGCCGACCCCGACCACCGCTCCGAGGTCCTGCTGCGCGCCGCCGAACAGGTGCGCCGGTGCGGCGCGGGAGCCCTGGCGACGGCCCGCTATCTGCTGAAGATCGGCACCGCCCGCGAGCCCTGGCAGACGGCCGTCCTCCAACGCGCCGCCGACGAGGCGCTGGCCAGGGACGACGCCGACTTCGCCGTGGCGTGCGTCGACCTCGCCCATGACGCCGCGACCGACTGCTGGGAGCGGGCCCGCCTCGCGCTGAAACGTTACGTTGTGCTGCTGCGCACCGACCCGTGGCGGGTCGAGCACCAGTACCTGGGCAGGATCGAGTGGCCCGAGTGCCACCACGGGGCGGACGCCTGCCCGGCACGGACCGTGCTCGCCGCCCTGCTGATGATCGGATGCGGGCGGCTGGAAGAAGGCGGAGCCATGCTCCGCGCGGTGGCCGCGCAGGTGGACACCGGGGAGGCGAACGCGCGCCCCGACCACTTCAACGAGGGCTGGCCCTGGTTCTTCTGCCTCACCCCCGGCATCCCCGACGCCTGGTCGCTGGCGATGTCCTCCGAACGGACCGCCTGCGGCGAGGAGCACGACTTCGACGGACGGGTCAGCGCCGACGGGGTCAACTTCGGTGTCTGCGCCAACGGCCACCACGTCCGGCCCCCCGCCGTCCACGAGATCGAGGAACACCTCGCCGCCTGGACGCTCGGCGACACCACCCTCGCCCTGATCGTCCCCGAACTGCGCCACCTCATGGCCGCCGGCCGCCCCGACCTCGCCGACGCCTGGTGCGAACACTTCCAGAGCGAGGCGGCCGCACGCGGCGTCGAGGGCTGGCGCCAGCTGTTCACGGCGCTGCGCGCGGAGACCGCCCTCGCCCGCGGCCGCCTGACCGAGGCGGAGACGTACGCCCGGGAGATCGTCGACCTGGGCGGGGACGCACCCAGCCACTGGCTGTGCGGCCAGGTCATCACCGCCCTGATCGCCGTCTGCACCGCGTCCGGCCAGTACGAGGAGGCCGTCCGCCTGCTGGACCGCCCCGTGCCCGACGGGTTCTTCCGCAGCCTGCACGGACTGGACTACCTCCGCGCACGCGGCCAGTTCCTGCTGGCCGTCGGCCGCCCCCATCTCGCCCTCTCGGACTTCCTGGCCGTCGGCCGCCACACCGAACGCTGCGACGCGCTCCGGAGGACCCAGCCGACCTGGCGGATCGACGCGGCGGAGGCCTGGCTCGCCCTCGACAACCCCCAGGAGGCCCAGCAGTTGCTGGAGGACCACGAGAACCACTCCGGCGGTGAGTCCCCCCTGGTCGCCGGATCGTGGCTGCGCGTACGGGCCCAGTTCGCCCCGCCGTCCGAACGGCCAGGACTGCTCACCCGCGCCGCCGAGCATCTCCAGGCCTCCGGCAACTCCTGGGAACTCGCCCGCGTCCTGGTCGACCTCGCGGAGGCCTACCGGGGCCTCGACCAGCCGGCCCGCGCCGACCTCACCCTGCGCAAGGCCCAGCAACTGGCCGAGGAGTGCGGGGCCGGCCCGCTGCGCGAGCGGATCGCCTTCCTCGGGCTCGTCGACGGACGTCCCGCCGTACGGGTCGCCCGCGGCCCCCGCCGGGCCCCGGACCCCGTCGCGAAACTCAGCGACTCGGAGCGACGTGTGGCGGTCCTCGCCTCCCGCGGCATGACGAACCGCGAGATATCCAGCGAGCTCTTCATCACGGTCAGCACCGTCGAGCAGCACCTCACACGTGTCTACAAGAAGCTCGACATCACCTCGCGCCAGGAACTGCCGCTCCATATCGAGCTGGGGCTGCCCGAGACGGCCTGACACCGCCTTTACGGGGGTGCCTAGGGGTTGTCCGTGCGCGAGGGCGCTGCGAGATTCTCACCGAGGCAGAAGTCCACTGCGAATCCCTGGCTGAGGAGGTTTTCGGCATGGTTAATTTCAAGGTATTTCTGTCCGACGGCCCGGCGTATTTCCCGGATGAGGAGAGGGTGCAGTTCGCCACCTCCCTCACGGAGAAGGTCAAGCACCGCCTGGGTGCCGGATACGAGCACTTCGTCCACAAAGGTGAATTCACCACCATCGACGGTGAGGAGGTCGCCGTCTTCCGCTGGATCACCCGGACCGCCATCGCGGAATGAGCGCGGCCCCCGCACCCCGGACAGGGGGCCCCGCGGGATCTGAGGGGTGGCGTTAGGGGGCGGAGCCTCACCTAGCGTCGACGACACCGGTAGCCGTACGAGGAAGGGCCGACATGGGTTCTGTGACTGACGCGGTGCTCGCGGGAGCGAGTCCCGAGGAGGTGGAGCGTGCGGCTCTGCCGGAGGAGTTCACCGCGGCCCACCTCCGCATCGAGGACGTGGACGTGTTCCGGGGTGTCGCCGACAAGGACGTGCGCAAGACCCTCCGCGTCGGCCCCGTGCCGCTGCCGGAGCCCGCCCCCGACGAGGTCCTCGTCGCCGTCATGGCCAGCTCGATCAACTACAACACCGTCTGGTCCGCCACCTTCGAGCCCCTGCCGACCTTCCGGTTCCTCGCCGGCTACGGACGGCAGGGCGGCTGGGCCGCCCGCCACGACCAGCCGTACCACGTCCTCGGTTCGGACGCGGCCGGTGTGATCGTCCGGGTCGGCTCGGCCGTCCGGCGCTGGCGCGTCGGCGACCACGTCCTGGTCAACGCGGCCTGCGTCGACGAGCAGGAGGCCGTCACCCAGGCCGACGGCATGCTCGGCGAACACCAGCTCGCCTGGGGCTACGAGACCAACTTCGGCGGCCTCGCCCACTACTGCCTGGCCCGCGCCGGGCAGCTCATCCCCAAACCCGCCCACCTCACCTGGGAGGAGGCCGCCTGTGTGCCCGCCTGCGCCGGCACCTCCTACCGGATGCTGGTCTCGGACCGCGGCGCCCGCATGAAACAGGGCGACGTGGTGCTGATCTGGGGGGCGACCGGTGGAGTCGGCGCGTACGCCGTGCAGTTCGTCAAGAACGGCGGCGGCATACCCGTCGGCGTCGTCGGCTCACCGCGCAAGGCCGAGGCGCTGCGGGCCCTCGGCTGCGACATCGTCATCGACCGCTCGGAGATCGGCATCGGCGAGTCCGAGGGCGACGACTTCGAGCAGGCCATCGCCGACGGCAAACGACTCGGCGCGGTCATCCGCCGCGAGACCGGCGAGGACCCCCACATCGTCTTCGAACACGTCGGCCAGGCCACGTTCGGGATGTCCCTGTTCGTCGTACGACGCGGCGGCACCGTCGTCACCTGCGGCTCCAGCACCGGCTACCGGCACCGCTACGACAACCGCTACCTGTGGATGAAACTCAAGCGGGTCATCGGCAGCCACGTCGCCAACCTCCACGAACAGTGGGAGTGCGCACGGCTGTTCGGCCAGGGCCGCATCATGCCGGTGATGTCCTCGCTGTTCCCCCTGAGCGAGGTCGGCGAGGCCACCCGGCTCGTGCAGCGCAACGACCACATCGGCAAGGTCGGCGTCCTGTGCCTCGCCCCCGAACCCGGCCTCGGCGTCACCGACCCCGAACTCCGGGCCCGCATCGGCGAGGACCGCCTCAACCCGCTGCGCCCCTTCGCCGCCGACGTGCCCGGCGCCCTGGCGGTGACCCGATGACCACCTCCATCGGCGTCCTCGGCACCGGCTCCTACCTCCCCAAGGAGGAGATCACCAACGAGGAGATCGCCCGCCGCGTCCCCGGCATCACCGCCGAGTGGATCGGCCGCCGCACCCTCATCACCGGTCGCCGCTACGCCGCCCCCGACGAGGCCACTTCCGACCTCGCCCGGCACGCCGCCACCGCCGCCCTCGACGACGCGGGCGTCACGGCGGACCGCATCGACCACCTCATCGTCGCCACCTCCACCGGCGACGCCCCCCTGCCGCCCACCTCGTCCCTGGTGCAGAACGCGCTCGGCGCCCACCGCGCCGCCGCCTTCGACATCAACATCGCCTGCGCGGGCTTCGTCTACGCCCTCGACGTGGCCCGCGCCCTCGTCGCCCAGCGTCCCGGCTCACTCGCCCTGGTCATCGGCGCCGACCTCTACTCGCGGTTCCTCGACTACGGCGACCGGGGCACCGCCGTGCTCCTCGGCGACGCGGCCGGCGCCGCGGTCGTCGGCGCCGTACCGGAGCAGCGCGGCATCCTGGACGTCGAACTCGCCGGACGCGGCGACGCCCACGAACTCATCTGGATCGAGGGCGGCGGAAGCCGCGTCCCCGCCTCCGCCGACACCGTCGCGAACGGCGGCCACTACCTGCGGATGATCGGCCGCGGCGTCGCCGACTTCGTCATGCACAACGTCCCCCCGATGATCGACCCCCTGCTCGCCCGCACCGGCACCACACGCGAGGAGATCGCGCACTTCGTGCCCCACCAGGCCAACGGCGTGCTCCTCGGCGAACTCGTCGAACGCTGCGGCCTCACCGGAGCCCGCACCCACACCCCGCTCGTCACCTACGGCAACATGGGCGCCGCCTCGGTGGCCGTGGCCCTGGACGAGGCGTCCCGCGCGGGTCTGCTGCACGACGGCGAACTGCTCCTGCTGGCCGGCTTCGGCGCGGGCATGGCAGCCGGGCTCTGCCTGCTGCGCTGGTGAACCCGGCCGCCCGCACCGGCCGTTCACCCGCCGACGCGAACGCCGTCCTTCCCCCTTCTCCGTCCCGCCCCCTCCCACCGAAGGAACGCTGCCGTGCCCGAAGCCACCCCCACCGCGGAGTTCGACTTCCCCCTGCTGAGAACCTGCCCCTACGCGCCGCCCGCGGAGTACCCCGCCCTGCGCGCCACCGGGGGACCCGCACCGGGACGGCTCTACAACGGACGGCGCGTCTGGCTCGTCACCCGTCACGACCAGGCCCGCGCCGTCCTCAACGACGCCCGCTTCAGCTCCGACATCACCAACCCCGGATACCCCATGTACGCCGAGGCGTTCGAGGGGTCCCGCGCCTTCCCGATGCTGTTCACCATGGACCCGCCGCAGCACACCGTCCAACGCAGGGCCGTCGTCAGCGAGTTCACGCTGCGCCGTGCCGAACAGCTGCGCCCCGCCATGCAGCGCAAGGCGGACGAACTGATCGACGCCATGCTGGCCGGCGGGAACGAGGCGGACCTCGTCACCGCGTTCGCCGAGCCGTTCTCGGGCACCATCACCTGCTGGGCGCTCGGCATGGAGTACGCCGACATGCAGGCGTGGCTGCTGGACCAGCGGGAGGTGCGGCGGCAGGCGACCTCCGCCGTCGACACCGCGCAGGTCGGCGACGAGGTCGCGACCCGCATGATCGCCCTCCAGCAGTACTTCCTGCGCTTCATCGACAACAAGCAGGAGAACCCCGGCGACGACCCCACCAGCCGCGTCATCGAGAAGCACGTGAAGACCGGCACGATCAGCAGGACCGAACTCGCCAACCTCTGCTTCCTGATCTTCATCGCCGGCCAGTCACCGGTCCAGGCCATGCTCACCGCGGGCGTGGGCCTCCTCCTGGACAACCCCGACCAGGTCGACCTGCTGCGTGACGACCCCGCCCTCGTCCCCGGCGCCGTCGACGAGATGATGCGGCTGATCAGCCCCCTGGACCTGATGCCGCGGGTAGCCCTGGAGGACGTGGAGGTGGGCGGGCGGCTCATCCGCGCCGGCGAGGGCGTCGTCGTCGCCAACGGCGCCGCCAACCGCGACCCCGCCGACTACCCCGAGCCCGACCGGCTCGACGTCCGCCGGGCGGGCCGCGGCCATCTGGCCTTCGGTACCGGCATCCACCACTGCCTCGGCGCCAACCTCACCCGGATCGGCCTGGAGGTCGCCTACGGCACCCTCTTCCGCCGCCTGCCGGGCCTCAAACCGACGCTGCCCGTCGAGGAGTTCTACGACCGGCCCGGCTGGCACCCCGAGGTGGAGCGGATGCCGGTCACCTGGTGACGCCCGCGGGGGCCCGTCCGCTGCCGCCGAGCCGGACGGGCCCCCGCACGGCAGCGGGCCTGTACCTTCCCCCGCAGGGAGGTACAGGCCCGCTGCCGAACCCGGCGCTGCGCCTCAGCCGGTGACCTCGACCGTCAGCCGGCGCGGACCGACCACGTTCTTCGGGTGGTGGTGGGCCACCGCGTCCGCGTCCCCGGCGACCCTCAGCCCGGGGAACCGGTCCATCAGCAGGTTGAGCACGATCCGTGCCTCCAGCCGGGCCAGCGGGGCGCCCATGCAGAAGTGGACGCCCTGACCGAACCCGAGGTGGCGGCCCTGGTCCCGGCGCAGCTCGAAGGCGTCGGGGGAGGTGAACCGCTCGGGGTCCCGGTTGGCGGACACCGTCCACAGCGTCAGCACCTGGCCGGCGGGGATCGTCACACCGGCCAGCTCCGACTCCCGGGTCGTCATACGGACCAGTCGGGAGAAGGCCGGGCGCAGCCGCACCGACTCCTCCACCGCGGCCGGCACCAGGGAGCGGTCCCGGCGCACCTCCGCGAACGCCTCGGGGTTCTCGTCCAGGCACAGCACGGTGCTGCCGAGCACCGCCGTCGTCGTGATGTGACCGGCGAGCAGCAGCGTGCCGACGAAGCCGACGATCTCGTCGTCGTCGAGCTGCCCCTCGTCGGTCCTGGCCAGGACCAGCTGGGTGATCAGATCGTCCCTCGGCGCCGTCCGCCGCAGGGCGATCTGATCCAGCATGTACGTCCGCATCTCCACGGCCGTCCGCACGAAGGCGGCGATGTTCTCCTCGCTCGGCAGGGCGCTCTCACCGCCGCCGTTGGCGAGGATGAAGTCCAGCCCCCACTTCTCGAACAGGGGCTGGTCCTCCAGCGGAACGCCGAGCAGTTCGGCGATCACGAACACCGGCAGCGGATGGGTGACGGCCTCGACCAGGTCGAACCGGTCACGGTCGGCGACCGCGTCCAGCAGCCCGGAGGCCAGCTCGGTGATCCGCGGCTCCAGGCCGGCCACCAGCCGAGGAGTGAACGCCTTGCTGACCAGTGAACGCAGCCTGCCGTGCATCGGCGGGTCCATTCCGACCACGTTCCCCTTCGCCATCCAGTCGGTGTCCGGATGGGAGGGAATCACGGCGGACATGTCGCTGGAATAGGTGGCCGTGTCGGACAGCACCCGGGACACATCGGCGTACCGAAAGACATGCCAAAGCCCGGGAAACGCATCGGGAACAACGGGATTCTGCTGGCGGCTCTGCGTCAGCCAGGCAAGCAGGGACGGGAAATCGTCCTGGGTTTCCGGCAACGGGGACTGCTGATCGGTGGTCATCGCCTCGCTCCTCGGTGAAGGAACCGGACGGTGGCCGGCTCCGCCCCGGGAGCCTAATGACCTCAACAGATGCCGGACACCCCTAGCTCCCGCGCGACCCGCCCCCGATCACGTCCCGCGACCCCCCTAACAGATCCGTCCGGGCTTGTGCGCGGCAATCCCGGGTCCATAAATTCCCTTCCGTATCAACGGTGTCCCCAGCCAACGGAGTTGCCATGAGTGCGCAGCCCATTCAGTCCGCGGACGACACGTCGCGGGATTCCGTTCCCGTCGAGAGCGGTGCAGTCGTTCTGCCCAGCCGTAACGACATCGCGCCGGAAATGCGGCAACTGGATTTCCTCCTGGGTGATTTCCGCATCGAATACACCAACCTCACCACGGACGAGGTCACCACCGGTGAGGCGACCTGCTCCACCCGCCCCCTGGCCGACGGCCGGTTCTACGAACTGACCCAGCGGATCCCGGTGCCCGGCATCGTCGCCACCTGGCTCATCGGCTGGAGCGACGTCGACAAGTCCTTCGTCAGCTTCTACTACGACGACTGGGGCCACCACGGCACGTTCACCGGCCCCGGCTGGGTCGACGGCCACTTCAGGCTCCGGGGGGACAGCGCGGTCTTCGGCACCCACCACGCGTTCGTGGAGGACTTCGAGATCGTCGACGCCGACCACCTCGTCAAGCACGGCTTCATCGTCGTCGGCGACGACCTGGTCCCCGGCGACATCCTCCACTTCCACCGGATCTGACCGCACCCGAACCGCTCAGCCCACGGCACACGCCGTGCGACGGAACGTCTGGAACACAGGGAGGGAAGCGGATGACGGCCGCGTCCGAGGCGATCGCCGTGGTCGGCATGGCGTGCCGACTGCCCGGAGCCGGCAGCCCGGCCCAGTTCGCGGCCCTGCTCGCCGACGGCGGTGACGCCGTCGCGGAGGTCCCCGACGCACGCCGCGCCGCCGTCCCCGACAGGCCGGGGACCCGCCCGCGCGGCGGATTCCTCGACCACGTCGACACGTTCGACGCCGCGTTCTTCGGGATCTCCCCGCGCGAGGCGGCCGTGATGGACCCCCAGCAGCGCCTGCTGCTGGAACTCGGCTGGGAAGCCCTCGAACACACGGGCACCGTCCCCGCCGGGCTGCACGGCACCCGCACCGGGGTCTTCGTCGGCGCCCTCGCCGACGACTACGCCCATCTCGTGCGACGGCACGGCCCCGCCGCCCTCACCCCGCACACCTTCACCGGGGTGCAGCGCTCCCTCCTCGCCAACCGCGTCTCCTACACCCTCGGCCTGCGTGGACCCAGCCTGACCGTCGACACCGGCCAGTCCTCCTCCCTCGTCGCCGTCCACCTGGCCGTGGAGAGCCTGCGCCGCGGCGAGTGCACCCTCGCCCTCGCGGGCGGTGTCAACCTCATCCTGGCCCCCGAGAGCACCCTCGCCGTCGCCCGGCTCGGCGCGCTCTCGCCGGACGGCCGCTGCCACACCTTCGACGCCCGCGCCAACGGCTACGTCCGTGGCGAGGGCGGCGGCCTCGTCGTCCTCAAACCCCTGTCCCGGGCCCTCGCCGACGGCGACCGCGTGCACTGTCTGATCCGCGGCAGCGCCGTCAACAACGACGGCGGCGGCAGCGCCCTGACCGTCCCCGACCCCGAGGCGCAGCGCGAGGTGCTCACCCTCGCCTGCGAGCGTGCTGGCACCGAGCCGGGAGACGTCCAGTACGTCGAACTCCACGGCACCGGAACCCCCGAGGGCGACCCCGCCGAGGCCGCCGCGCTCGGCCGCGCACTGGGCGCGTTCCGCCCCGCCGGCCGGCCGCTGCGCGTCGGGTCAGTCAAGACCAACATCGGGCACCTGGAGGGCGCGGCGGGTATCGCCGGGCTCCTCAAGACGGTGCTGTGCCTGCGTGACGCCCGCCTCGTCCCCACCCTGCACCACGACACGCCCCACCCCCGGATCCCCCTGCACGATCTCGGTCTGACCGTGCAGCGCGCCACCGAGCCCTGGCCCGACACCGGGGGGCCACGCGTCGCCGGCGTCAGCTCCTTCGGGCTCGGCGGCACCAACTGCCATGTGATCCTGTCGAGTTGGGAGGGAGAGGAGGGCTCAGGCACGGGGGAGGGCGACCACCCCCTGCGGGACGCTCGGGACGCGGGACCGGGCTCCGCACCGGACACCGACGACCACGGGGGCACGGCCGTTCCGTGGGTGCTCTCCGCCCGGACGCCCGCGGCCCTCGCCGATCAGGCGCGGGCCCTGCTGGACGCCGCTCCGGACGCGCCGCCCGCCGACATCGGCCACGCCCTGCTGACCACCCGCACCCTGTTCCCGCACCGCGCGGTGGTGCTCGCCGCCGACGGCCCGGCCGGGACGCGCGGCCTCACCGCGCTCGCCTCCGGCGAACGCGCCCCCGACCTGGTCACCCACCCGGGCCCCCTGCCGCCCGCGGGGCCGGGCCCCGTCTTCGTCTTCCCCGGCCAGGGCTCCCAGTGGGCCGGCATGGCCGCCGAACTCCTCGACAGCTCAGCCGAGTTCGCCGCCGCCTGGGCCCGCTGCGAGGAGGCACTCACGGCCTGCGTCGACTGGTCGCCGACCGGCGTCCTCCGCGCGGCCCCGGGCGCACCGGGGCTCGACCGGGTCGACGTGCTGCAACCCGTCCTGTGGGCCGTCATGGTCAGCCTCTCCGAGGTCTGGCGCGCCCACGGCGTCGAGCCCGCCGCGGTCGTCGGGCACTCCCAGGGCGAGGTCGCCGCGGCCTGTGTCGCGGGTGTCCTCTCCCTGCGGGACGGCGCGCGGATCGCCGTACGCCGGGCCGAGCTGATCGCGCGCCGGCTGTCGGGCCGGGGCGGCATGGTCGCCGTACCCGAGTCGGAGGGCCGCGTCCGGGACCGGCTCGCGGCTCTCGGCGGACGTGTCGAGATCGCCGCCGTCAACGGCCCCCACGCGGTGGTGGTGTCCGGTGCCCCCGACGCGCTGGAGGAACTGCTCGCCTCGTGCGCCGCCGACGACGTCCGCGCCCGCCGGGTCGCCGTCGACTACGCCTCCCACTCCTCCCACGTCGAGGACGTCCGCGCCGAGCTCCTCGACGCGCTCGCCGACGTCAGCCCGCTGCCGGGCCGGGTCCCGCTGTACTCCACCGTCGAGCCGGGCCGGATCGTGCTCGGGGAGGACGGACCACGCCAGGACGGCACCTACTGGTACCGCAACCTGCGTGAGCCGGTGGCCTTCGCCCCCGCCGTCCGCGCGCTGGCGCGGGCCGGCCACCACACCTTCATCGAGATCAGCCCGCACCCGGTCCTCACCACGGCCGTCGCCGCGACCGTGGAGGAGATCGCGGAGGAGACCGGTACCGCGCCGGTGGTCGTCCCCACCCTGCGCCGCAACCACGGCGGCCCCGAGCAGATCACCGCCTCCCTGGCCCAGGCGTTCGTCGCCGGCACGGACGTCGACTGGGCCCCCGCCTTCGCCGGACACCGGCCCGCTCCCCGTCTCGACCTGCCCACGTACCCCTTCCAGCGCTCCCGGCACTGGCTGGCTCCGGACGACGGGCCGGACGAGCGGGGCGACGGGCGGAGCGGGCGGGGCGAGGGCGACGTGTCGGAGCACCCGTCGGTCCCGAGTAACCCGTCGGTCCCGAGTGACCGGCCGGTCCCGCGCGTCCCGAGCGACCCGCGTGACCTGCTCGACCTCGTGCGGGCCGAGGCGGCCCTGGTCCTCGGGCACCGGTCGGCGGCGGACGTCGCCCCCGAACTCACCTTCAAGGACCTGGGCTTCGACTCCCACCTGGCCCTCGAACTGCGCAACCGCCTGGGCGCCGTGACGGGCAGGCGGCTGCCCACCACCCTGCTGTTCGACCACCCCACGCCCACGGAGGTCGCGCGCCGGCTCGCCGAGGACGGCACGGCCACGGCCCGGTCCACCCCCGGCGTTCCCGTCCCCGCCGACGAGCCCGTCGCGATCGTCGGCATGGCCTGCCGGCTGCCCGGCGGCATCAGCGACCCCGAGGGGCTGTGGCAGGCCGTCCTGGACGGGGTCGACGCGATCTCCGCGCCACCCGCCGACCGCGGCTGGGGCGACGGCGTCCACCGGGGCGGTTTCCTCGCCGACGCCGCCGACTTCGACGCCGACCTGTTCGGCATCGCGCCGCGTGAGGCGCTGGCGATGGACCCCCAGCAGCGGCTGCTCCTGGAGACGGCCTGGGAGGCCCTCGAACGCGCCGGTGTCTCCCCCTCGTCCCTGCGGTCCACCAGGACCGGTGTCTACGTCGGCGCCATGTCCCAGGAGTACGGGCCCCGGCTCCACGAGGCCCCCGACGACCTGCGCGGCCATCTGCTCACCGGGAACACCGCCGGGGTCCTGTCCGGCCGTCTGGCGTACGTCTTCGGCTGCGAGGGCCCCGCAGTCACCGTGGACACCGCCTGCTCGTCGTCGCTGGTCGCGCTGCACCTGGCCGCCGAGTCCCTGCGTCGTGGGGAGTGCGCGACGGCGCTCGCCGCCGGTGTGGCGGTGATGGCCACCCCCGGTCTGTTCGAGGAGTTCGCCCGGCAGGGCGGGCTGGCGGGCGACGGCAGGTGCAAGGCGTTCGCCGCCGGGGCCGACGGCACCGGCTGGTCCGAGGGCGTGGGCGTTCTCGTCCTCGAACGGCTCTCCGACGCCCGCCGCGAGGGCCGTACGGTCCTCGCCGTGCTGCGCGGCTCCGCCATCAACCAGGACGGCGCCTCCAACGGCCTCACCGCCCCCAACGGCCCCGCCCAGCAGGGCGTGATCCGCGACGCGCTGGCCCGCGCCGGGCTGTCGGCATCGGACGTGGACGCCGTCGAGGCCCACGGCACGGGAACCCGGCTCGGCGACCCCATCGAGGCGCACGCCCTCCTCGCCACCTACGGTCAGGGTCGTGAACGGCCTTTGTATCTGGGGTCGTTGAAGTCGAACATCGGTCATGCCCAGGCGGCGGCCGGTGTGGCGGGTGTCATCAAGACGGTGCTGGCGCTGCGGCACGGGACGTTGCCGCGCACCCTCCATGTGGACGAGCCGACACCCGAGGTCGACTGGTCGGCGGGCTCGGTGGAGCTGCTGACGGAGGCACGGGCCTGGCCGGAGACCGGCCGTCCCCGCCGGGCCGGGGTGTCGTCGTTCGGGATCAGCGGCACCAACGCCCACGTCGTCCTGGAGGAGGCCCCCGTCGCGGAGACCCCCGACAACGAGGCGGTCGGCGTCCCCGTACCCATAGAACCACCCCTGTCTCCCGTACTCCCTCCATCTCCCGTACCCCCCGTATCGCCCGTGCCCCTCGTGGTGTCGGCCGCGACCGGGGAGGCGCTCGCGGCGCAGGCCGCGCGGGTGCGGGCGCGGCTGGCCGCGTCGCCGGACGGGGAGGGCGTGTTCGGGGAACCCGGTGGGCTCGCCCGCGTCGGGCACGCGCTCGCGGTCACCCGTGCCGCGCTCCCGCACCGGGCCGCCGTCGTCGCCGCCGACCGCGCCGAGGCACTGGCCGGACTCGACGCCCTCGCCTCCGGCGCCGGGACGGCCACGGCGTTCCACGCGACCGCCGCCGAGGGCCGGACCGTGTTCCTCTTCACCGGCCAGGGCAGCCAACGGCCCGGCATGGGCCTGGAACTGGCCGCCGCACAGCCCGTGTTCCGGGATGCGCTGGACGAGGTGGCCGCGCACCTCGACCCGCACCTCGCGCAGCCCCTCGCGAAGGTACTGGCCGACGGCACGGGTCTGCTCGACCGCACCGAGTACGCCCAACCCGCCCTGTTCGCGCTGGAAGTGGCGCTCCACCGCCAACTGGACCACTGGGGCTTCGTCCCCGACCACCTGCTCGGGCACTCCGTCGGCGCGCTCGCGGCGGCACATGTCGCCGGGGTCTTCTCCCTGCCGGACGCCTGCCGTCTCGTCGCTGCACGGGGCCGCCTGATGCAGGACCTGCCCGCGACCGGTGCGATGGCGGCCGTGGAGGCCACCGAGGAGGAGATCCTGCCGGAACTCGCCGGCCGGGAGCACGAGATCGGCCTCGCCGCCGTCAACGGCCCCGCCGCCGTGGTGATCTCCGGTGACACGGAGGCCGTGACGCGTACGGCACGACACTGGGAGCGGCGAGGCCGCCGCACCCGGATGCTGCGCGTCTCCCACGCCTTCCACTCGCCCCACATGGACCCGATGCTCGCCGCCTTCGCGGAGGTCGCCCGCTCGGTCGCCTACCACCCGCCGGTCCTCCCGGTCGTCGACGACCGGACGGGCGGGACGGCTACGGCCGACGACCTGTGCTCACCGGACCACTGGGTCCGTCACGTCCGTGAGACGGTCCGCTTCCATGCCGCCGTCCTGCGGCTGAGGGACCTGGGAGCCACCCGTTACGTCGAGTTGGGGCCGGACGGCGTGCTCAGCGCGATGGTCCGGGAGACCCTGACGGAGGAGGCCGGCGCGCCCGCCCCCGCACTCGTCGTGCCGCTGCTGCGCCGGGACCGGCCGGAGGCGCCGAGCGCGGTGGCCGCCGTCGCGCGCCTGCACGTGACGGGCCACAGCCCCGACTGGGGCACGGTCTTCGCGGGACACCCGCCCGCCGGCCCCGACACCCTGCCGACCTACGCCTTCCAGCGCCGCCGCTACTGGGTGGCCCCCGCCCCGGCCCGCACCACCGCCGTGCCCGGCGCCACCCCGCTCGACCATCCGCTGCTCACCTCGGCCGTCACCCTCGCCGACTCCGGGCACACCCTGCTGACCGGACGCGTCGACACCACCGTCCGGCCCTGGCCGGCGGACCGTACCGTCCACGGCAGGGTGTCCGTCCCCGACACGGTCCTGCTGGATCTCGCGGTCCTCGCCGCCCGCGAGACCGGCGCGGGCCACGTCGAGCACCTGCTGCCCGTGACACCGCTGGTACCGCCCCTGCGCGGCGCCCTCGACCTCCAGGTCACGGTCGGCCCGGAGGACGGCGTGCACGGCCACCGTTCCGTGACCGTGCACGCCCGCCCCCACGACGGCGACACCGGCTGGATCCGGCACGCCGAAGGCACCCTGACCACCGCCCCAGGCGCGGGACACGCCCTTGAGGACGAGCCGGAGCGCCCGGCGCGGGAAGCGCGCCCGTCCGAGGAGGCGCGGGAGTGGCCGCCGGCCGGAGCCGAGCCCGTCGACGTGCCGTCGTCGGCCGACGACGGACCCGACCGCACAGCGAGCGTCGGGTACGGGCCTGGCCTCGCCGGACTCCGCGCGCTGTGGCGGCGGGGCACCGAGGTGTGGGCCGAGCTGGTCACGCCGGACACCGACCAGGTCGCCGCGGAGGACTTCGGACTGCACCCGGCGCTCCTGGAGGGCGTGCTGCACGCCCTGAGGCTCACCCGGACGGGCGGCGCCACGCCCTGGCACACGGCGACCTACCGCGGCGTCACGGTGCGGGGCACGCCCACCGGACGGCTCCGGGCGCGGATCACCCCCGTGGACGGCGACACGGTCACCGTCACGATCACCGACACCACCGGCCGCACGGTCACGACGGTCGGCGCCCTCACCCCGCTCCACCGTCCCGCGCCCACGGCGACGGCCGCCCACCCCTACGACGAGGCCCTGCCGTACGAACTGGCCTGGCGCCCCGTCCAACCGCCCCTCGGCACACCTCCGGACCGCTGGGCCCTGATCGGCGATCCGCACACCCTCCCGTCCGGCGCCGTACCGGACGCCGACCGCCATCCGGACCTCGGCGCGCTCCTCGCCGCCCCGGCCCCGCTGCCCGACACGGTCGTCACCCGCTGCGCCGCCGCCACGCCCGCCTTCCCCGCCGACGCCTCTGCCTCCGCCGCCCCCTCGCCCCCCGAGGGGCCGTGTCCCGGCGCCTCCGCGTCCGACGCCGCCCGTGCCGCCGCGCACCGGGCCGCCGGGCTGGCCCGGACCTGGCTGGCCGACGACCGCCTCACCGACACCCGGCTGGTCGTCGTCACACGGCGAGCCGTCGCGGCCGGTGACGGACCGTGCGAGCCCGCCGAGGCGCCCGTGTGGGGCCTGCTCCGCTCGGCCCAGACCGAGCACCCGGGCCGGTTCGTCCTGGTGGACCTCGACGACGACCCGGCGTCCGCCGCCGCGCTGACCGCCGCAGCGGCCTGTGGAGAGCCGCAGGTCGCGGTCCGCGCGGGCCGCCTGTACGCACCCCGCGTCGTACGGGCCACGGCCCCCGGGACCGACCCGGACCGCAGCGACACGGCCCCCGACCCGAGCGGCACCGCGTTCGACCCGAACGGCACCGTCCTCGTCACCGGCGGTACCGGAGCCCTCGGCCGGCTCGTCGCCCGGCATCTCGTGGCCCGTCACGGGGCACGTCGGCTCCTGCTGGTCAGCCGCCGGGGCGCCGACGCCCCCGAGGCGGCCGGGATCGAGGCCGCCCTGCGCCGGGAGGGGGACGTCCACGTCACGGTCGCCGCCTGCGACACGGCGGACCGGGACGCGCTCGCCGCCTTGCTCGCGCGGATACCCGAGGCCCACCCGCTGACAGCGGTCGTGCACACCGCGGGCGTCCTGCACGACGCCGTCGTGGAGGCGATCGAGCCCGGTGACCTGGACCGCGTTCTGCGGCCCAAGATCGACGCCGCGTGGAACCTGCACGAACTGACCGCCGACGCCCGAATCTCCGCGTTCGTCCTGTTCTCCTCCGTGTCCGGCGTCAACGGCGCGGCGGGGCAGGGCAGTTACGCGGCCGGCAACGCCTTCCTCGACGCCCTGGCCCACCTGCGCCGCGACCGGGGCCTGCCCGCCGTGTCCCTCGCGTGGGGACCGTGGGCCCCGGAGGCGGGTGCCCCGCTCGGCGCGGACCCGGCCGCCGGACAGGCCGCGGGCATGACCGCCGGGCTCGGCGAAACCGACCTGCGCCGGATGCGCCGCACCGGACTTCTGCCCCTCGACCGGGACCAGGGCCTCGCGCTCCTGGACGCCGCCCTGCTGCGGCCGGGCCCCGCGCTGCGGCTGCCGCTGGCGCTGTCCCTGCCGGTCGTGCGCCGTACGGCGCACGAGGGGGCGGCCTCGCCGCTCTACCGGGAACTGGCCGGCAGCGCCTGGCGCGACCCCGCCACAGCGGCCCCCGGCACCGGTCCCGGCGGCGATGAGCAGTCCGGCAGCACGGCCGCACGCCTCACCGTCGGCGCCGGGCTGACCGCCCCCGAACAGGAGGCCGCCCTCCTCGAACAGGTCCGCGGCCACGCCGCGGCGGTCCTCGGCCACCGGGACGGGCGCCGCGTGGACGCCGCCCGCACCTTCAAGGAGCTGGGGTTCGACTCGCTCATGGGCGTCGAACTCCGCAACCGGCTCACCGCCGCGAGCGGGCACCGCATGCCCGCCGGGCTGCTGTTCAACCAGCCCACACCGGCCGCCGTGGCCCGCTATCTGCGCACCCGTCTCGCGCCACCGCCCCGGCCCGCCGCGGGCTCGCTCGACGACGGGATCGGACACCTGGAGGACCTCCTGACCCGGATCCCGGCCGGCCCCGCCGAACTGCACGCCACGGCTCGGCGCCTGCGCGACCTGCTCGCCCGGTGCGAGGAGCGCTACGCGGCCACCTCCACGGCGGCTGCTTCCGTACCCCACCCGGCGGGCGGCAACGGCACACCCCGGGCGGGCACCGCCGCCAACGGTGCCGGAGCCGGGCCGGGCGACACCGGCGACGGGAGCGCCGGGAACGCCGAGGACGGCGGCGTACGCGCGGCGCTCCGGACGGCGAGCGTCGACGAGATCTTCTCCTTCATCGACCGGGAACTCGGTACCGACCTGCAGGAGCGCGGGGAGTGACGCACATGGCGGAAGCGGAAGCGGAGAAGCTGGTCGAGTACCTCAAGCGGGTCACGGCCGAACTCCACGAGACCCGCGGGCGGTTGCGCGAGGTCGAGGACAGCGCGCGCGAACCGCTCGCGATCATCGGGGTCGGCTGCCGCCTGCCCGGCGGAGCCGACGCGCCGCAGCGGCTGTGGGAGCTGGTGGCCGGCGGCCACGACGCGATCGGGCAGGTCCCCGCCGACCGCGGCTGGGACGTGGCCTACCCGGGCGGCTTCCTGCCGGACGTGGCGGGCTTCGACGCCGCCTTCTTCGGCATCTCGCCACGCGAGGCCGCGGCCATGGACCCGCAGCAGCGGCTGCTCCTGGAGACCGCCTGGGAGGCGTTCGAACGCGCCGGGATCGCCCCGCGCTCGCCCGCGTCCCGGCGTACGGGCGTCTTCGCGGGACTGGTCTCCCAGGAGTACGGGCCGCGGCTGGACGAGGCGGCCGACGACACCGGCGGCCATGTCCTCACCGGCACCACCGCGAGCGTCGCCTCCGGCCGCATCGCCTACACCTTCGACTTCGACGGGCCCGCGGTCACCGTCGACACCGCCTGCTCGTCGTCGCTGGTCGCGCTGCACCTGGCCGCCCAGGCCCTGCGGCGCGGCGACTGCGACCTGGCCCTCGCGGGCGGCGTGTGCGTGCTGCCCACCCCGGGCACCTTCCTCAGCTTCGAACGCCAGGGCGGCCTCGCCGCGGACGGCCGCTGCAAGGCGTTCGGCGCGGGCGCCGACGGCACCGGCTGGTCGGAGGGCGCCGTCCTCCTCCTGGTGGAGCGGCTCTCCGACGCCCGCCGCCACGGGCACCCGGTCCTCGCGGTCGTCCGGGGCACGGCGGTCAACCAGGACGGCGCCTCCAACGGCCTCAGCGCGCCCAGCGGACCCGCGCAGGAACGCGTCATCCGGGCCGCCCTCGCCGACGCCGGACTGACCCCCGCCGACATCGACGCCGTGGAGGCCCACGGCACCGGCACCCGCCTCGGCGACCCCATCGAGGCGGAGGCGCTGCTCGCCGTCTACGGCCGGGACCGCCCCGCGGACCGGCCGCTGTGGCTGGGGTCCCTCAAGTCCAACATCGGCCACACCCAGGCCGCCGCGGGCGCCGCCGGTGTCGTGAAGATGCTGCTGGCGATGCGGCACGGGACCCTGCCGCCGACCCTGCACGCGTCGGAACCCACCCCCGAGGTCGACTGGTCCGACGGCACCGTACGGCTGCTGACGGAGAGCCGGCCGTGGCCGGAGTCGGGCCGGCCCCGCCGGGCCGGGGTCTCCTCGTTCGGCATCAGCGGCACCAACGCCCACGTCATCCTCGAACAGGCCCCCGACGACGGGGAGGCGGCCACCGCGCCGGAGCCGGCCGGGCCCGCCCCGTTCGCCGTACCGCCCCTGCTGCCCTGGCCGCTCACCGCGCGGTCCCGCGCCGCGCTGCGGGACCGGGCCCGCACCCTGCGCCGGCACCTGGAGGACACCACCGACGCGTCCGCCGCCGACGTCGCCTGGACGCTGGCGACGACCCGCGCCCCCCTGGAGCACCGCGCGGTCGCCCTCGCCCCGGACCGCGACGGACTGCTCGGCCTGCTCGCCGGGGCCGCCGACGACACCGCCCCGCACGGGCTCGTGCACGGCCACCACCCGGCCCCCGGACCGGCCCGCACCGTGTTCGTCTTCCCCGGCCAGGGCTCCCAGTGGGCGGGCATGGCGGTGGACCTGCTCGACGCCTCACCGGTGTTCGCGCGCCGCATGGCCGCGTGCGAGGCCGCCCTCGCCCCGTACACCGACCTGCGGCTCACCGAGGTGCTGCGCGCCCCCGACGTCGCCGACCTGCTGACCCGTGTGGACGTCGTCCAGCCCGTGCTGTGGGCGACCATGGTGTCCCTCGCCGAGCTGTGGGCCTCCTGCGGGGTGCGGCCCGACGCGGTCCTGGGGCACTCCCAGGGGGAGATCGCCGCCGCGGTCGTCGCCGGCGCGCTCAGCCTCGACGACGGCGCCCGCGTCGTCGCCCTGCGCGCCCGCGTTCTCCTCGAACTGACCGGCGGCGGCATGCTCTCCGTCGCCGAACCCGCCGACGCCGTACGCGCCCGCCTCGCCCCCTGGGCCGGCCGCCTCGACATCGGGGTCGTCAACGGCCCCGCGACGGTGGTCGTCACCGGCGACGCGACCGCCCTGGACGAACTGGCGGCCCACTGCGCCCGCGACGGCGTCCGCGCCCGCCGCGTCAACGTCGACTACGCCTCCCACTCCCCGCAGGTCGCCGCCCTCGAGGACCGGATCACCGGCCTCCTCGCCCCCGTGCGCCCGCACCCCGCCCGTACCGCCTACTACTCCTCCCTCGCCGGCGGCCGACTGGACACCACCGGCCTCGACGCCGGCTACTGGTACCGCAGTCTGCGCCACACCGTCCGGTTCGAGGAGGCCACCCGCGCCGCGCTCGACGACGGCCACACCCTGTTCGTCGAGATCAGCCCGCACCCGGTGCTCGTCGCGGCCGTCCAGGACACCGCGGAGGCCGCCGAGGCCGCCGCCACGGTGACCGGCACCCTGCGCCGGGGGCCCGGCGGCCGGCCCGAACGGTTCGTGGAGGCACTCGCGGAGGCGTTCGCGCACGGCGCCCCCGTCGACTGGACGGCGCTGCTCGCCGGCACCGGAGCCCGCCGCGTCGACCTGCCGACGTACCCCTTCCAGCGCGCCCGGCACTGGCTGGACCGCCCCGCCCCGGCCGCCGCGGACGATCCCGCGACGACCGCCCTGTGGGAGGCCGTGACCCGGGACGACACACCGGCGGTGGCCCGGCAGCTCGGCGTCCGGCCCGACGACTCCCTCGCCGGCACCGTGCGCGCGCTCGCCGCCTGGCGGGCGGCGGCCCGCGGCTCCGCCGCCGCCGACCGCTTCCGCTACCGCGTCACCTGGAAGCCCGTCCCCGCACCGGAGGACGCCCGGCCCACCGGCGACTGGGTGCTCCTCGTGCCCGGCCGCACCCCGACGGCCGACTGGGTGGCGGACGCCCTGCTCGCCCACGGCGCCGACCGCGTCGACCGGATCACGGTCACCACGGCCACCGGACGCGACGAACTCGCCGCACTGCTGCGCCGCCACGCCTCCGCGGCCGGTGTCGTCTCCCTGCTCGCCACCGACGTGCGGCCCCACCCCGACCAGCCCGGAGTGCCCGTGGGCACCGCCACCACCCTGACGGCCGTCCAGGCCCTGCTGGACGCGGGCGGCACGGGCCCGCTGTGGTGCCTGACGCGGGGTGCGGTCGCCACGGGGGCCGACGGGACGGCCCGCGCCCTGTCGACGGCCTTCCCCGGCGCAACGACGACCGGTGTCGGCGCGCCGACCTCCACGGGCGGCACGGTCCCCGTCGCCGGGACGGTCCCCGTCGATGGGAGTGCCCGCGCCGACGGGACGACTTCCGCGGGCGGCAGCGCGACCCACGTCGGCGGGACGATCCCCGTCGACGGAACCACCTCCGACGGCGGGACGACCCCTGCCGACGGAACTGCTCGCGGAGACGGGACGCCTCCCGTCGGCGGGACGATCCCCGCCGACGGGCCGGCCCTCGACGTCAGTCCCGAACAGGCCCAGGTCTGGGGGCTGGGCCGGGTCGTCGGGCTGGAGACCCCCGGTGTGTGGGGCGGCCTCCTCGACCTGCCCGACCGGCTCGACGACACAACGGCTTCCGCTCTCGCCGCCGTCCTCGCCGCCCCCGGCGACGAACAGGAGTGGGCGCTGCGCGCCTCGGGCCCCCGGGTCCGCCGCCTCCTGCGCGCCCCGCGCCCCGCCGCACCCGCCCCCCGCAAGCGGCCCCGCGGCACCGTCCTGATCACCGGCGGCACGGGTGCCCTCGGAGGGCACGTCGCCCGGCGGCTCGCCCGCGACGGCGCGGACCACCTCGTCCTGACCGGCCGTCGAGGCGCCGACGCGCCCGGCGCCGCCGACCTCGCCGAGGAACTGCGCGCCCTCGGCGCCCGGGTGACCCTCGCGGCCTGCGACGTCGCGGACCGGGACGCCCTGGCCGCCGTCCTCGACGCGATCCCCGCCGACCACCCCCTCACCGCCGTCGTCCACGCCGCCGGCGTCAGCTCCCTCGACCGGCTCGACACCCTCACCCCCGCCGATCTCGCCGCGGCGGCCGCCGCGAAGGTGACCGGGGCCCGCCACCTGGACGCGCTCCTCGACGGCCGCGAACTCGACGCCTTCGTACTGTTCTCCTCCGGCGCGGCCGTCTGGGGCGGCGCCCGCCAGGCCGCCTACGCCGCCGCCAACGCCCATCTCGACGCCCTCGCCGCCCGCCGCCGCGCCCGCGGCCTCACCGCCACCTGTGTGTCCTGGGGCAGTTGGGCCGGCGGCGGCATGGTCGACGCCCGCACCCAGCGCGTGTTCGAGCGGATCGGCGTACGGGCCATGGACCCGGACACCGCCGTCAGCGCGCTCCTCGACGCCGTCGCCCATGACGAGACCGCGCTGACGGTCACCGACATGGACTGGCGGGCCTTCGCCACCGGGTACCGCCTCTCCCGCCACCGCACCCTCCTCGACGACCTCCCCGAGGCGGCGCCCAGCGCCGGCGAAGCGGCCCCGGACCAGCAGCCGTCGGCCGCGACCTCCCTGGTGGAGGCCCTCTCGGGCCTCACCGACCGCGAACGCGACCGCCGCCTGCTGGACCTCGTCCGCTCCTCGGCCGCGGCCGCCCTCGGCCACACCGACGCGGCCGAGGTCGCCGCCGACGCCCCCTTCCGCGACCTCGGCCTCGACTCCGTCACCGCCGTGGACCTGCGCAACCGGCTCACCGCCGCCACCGGACTCCGGCTGCCGGGCACCCTGGCCTTCGACCACCCGACCCCCGCCGCGGTGGCCGCCGAACTGCGCGCCCTGCTGACGTCCCGCCCCGCCACGGCACCGGTACCGGCACCGGTTTCCTCCCGCGCCGCAGCAACGGCCGACGACCCCGTGGCCGTCGTCGCCATGGCCTGCCGGCTGCCCGGCGGCGTCGCCTCGCCGGAGGACCTGTGGCGGCTGGTCGCCGAGGGCCGCGACGGCGTCACACCCTTCCCCACCGACCGCGGCTGGCACCCCACCGCTCCCGACGACGACCGCGCCCTCCCCACCGAGGGCGGCTTCCTCCACGACCTCGCCGGCTTCGACGCCGCGTTCTTCGGCATCTCGCCGCGCGAGGCCCTGGCGACGGACCCGCAGCAGCGGCTCCTGCTGGAGACGTCCTGGGAGGCCCTGGAACGCGCCGGCATCGACCCCCTCTCGCTGCGCGGCAGCCGCACCGGGGTCTTCGTCGGAGCGGGCCACTTCGACTACGCCACCCTGGCCCTCACCACCGAGGAGGGCAGGGACTACGCCATCACCGGCTCCGCGGGCAGCGTCCTCTCCGGCCGCGTCGCCTACACCCTGGGCCTGGAGGGCCCGGCCGTCACCGTGGACACGGCCTGCTCGTCCTCCCTCGTCGCCCTCCACAACGCCGTCCGGGCCCTGCGTGACGACGAGTGCGGCCTCGCCCTCGTCGGCGGCGCCGCCGTGATGGCCACCACCGCCGCGTTCGAGGCATTCGCCCGACAGGGCGGCCTCGCCGCCGACGGTCGCTGCAAGGCGTTCGCGGACGGCGCCGACGGCACCGGCTGGGGCGAGGGCGTGGGTGTGCTGGTGGTGGAGCGGTTGTCGGACGCGCGCCGCAACGGTCATCCGGTGCTGGCGGTGGTGCGGGGTTCGGCGGTGAACCAGGACGGTGCGTCGAACGGTCTGACGGCGCCGAACGGTCCGTCCCAACAGCGGGTCATTCTGGACGCGTTGGCGAACGCGGGTGTGTCTCCGGCCGATGTGGACGCGGTGGAGGCGCATGGGACGGGGACGCGGTTGGGTGACCCGATCGAGGCGCAGGCGTTGCTCGCGACGTACGGTCAGGGTCGTGAACGGCCGTTGTATCTGGGGTCGTTGAAGTCGAACATCGGTCATGCCCAGGCGGCGGCCGGTGTGGCGGGTGTCATCAAGACGGTGCTGGCGCTGCGGCACGGGACGTTGCCGCGCACCCTCCACGTGGACGCACCGTCACGGCACGTCGACTGGTCGGCCGGCGCGGTGGAACTGCTCACGGAGAACCGGCCCTGGCCCGAGACGGGACGCCCGCGCCGGGCGGGTGTGTCCGCGTTCGGAGTGAGCGGGACCAACGCCCACCTGATCCTCGAACAGGGCGACGACCCGACGGAGCCCGGCACGGACACCGCCCGCCCGCTGCCCGTCGTCCCCGTGCTGCTCTCGGCTCGCGGGGCGGCAGCTCTCCAGGCACAGGCAGCCCGTCTGCGCGACCACCTGGACGGAGACGGAACCCCGCCCGACCTCCACGACACCGGCCTCACCCTGGCCGCGCACCGTGCCGCGCTCGACCACCGCGCCGCCGTCGCGGTCACCGACAGGGAGTCCCTCCGCGCCGCGCTCGACGCGCTGGCCGAGGACCGCCCCCACCCCTCGCTCGTGCGGGGGAGGGCCGCCGGAAGCGGTCTGGCGGTGGTGTTCTCGGGTCAGGGTGCGCAGCGGGTGGGGATGGGGCGTGGGCTGTATGAGGCGTTCCCGGTGTTCGCCGCTGCTTTCGACGAGGTGTGTGCGGCGTTCGAGGGGTTGTTGCCGGGTTCGTTGAAGGAGGTGGTGTTCGGGGGGCCTGCGGAGGTGTTGGAGTCGACGGGGTGGGCTCAGCCCGGGTTGTTCGCGGTGGGGGTGGCGCAGTTCCGGTTGTTGGAGTCGTGGGGTGTGCGGGCGGATGTGGTGCTCGGGCATTCGCTGGGGGAGTTGGTGGCGGCTCATGTGGCGGGGGTGTGGTCGCTGTCGGATGCGTGTCGGGTGGTGGCGGCGCGTGGGCGGTTGATGCAGGGGTTGCCGTCGGGTGGTGCGATGTGGGCGGTGCAGGCGGAGGAGGCGGAGGTCGCCGGCCTTCCTGAGGGGGTGTCGGTGGCTGCGGTGAACGGGCCGTCGTCGCTGGTGTTGTCCGGTGCCGAGGAGGCTGTGCGTGGGGTGGCCGACGGGTTCGCCGCCCGGGGTCGGCGGGTGAAGCGGCTGGCGGTCAGCCATGCGTTCCATTCGGTGTTGATGGAGCCGATGCTGGCTGACTTCGCCGGGGTGCTGGCCGGGGTGGAGTTCCGTGTGCCGTCGGTGCCGGTGGTCTCGAACGTGACCGGTGAGGTGGCGGGGGAGGAGCTGCGGACCCCGGGGTACTGGGTCCGGCATGTGCGGGAGACGGTCCGGTTCGCCGACGGGATACGTGCGGTGCGTGCCCAGGATGTGGGTACGGTGCTGGAGGTCGGTCCGGACGGTTCGCTGGTCTCCCTGGTCCAGGAGACCGTGCCCGATCTGCGCGCGCTTCCCGCTCTGCGCAAGGGACGGGACGAGGCGGCGGCGTGGGTGTCCGCGGTGGCGGAAGCACATGTGCACGGGGTGGCCGTCGACTGGCGGGCGGTGTTCGCGGGTACGGGCGCGCGGCGGGTGGAGCTGCCGACGTACGCCTTCCAGCACCGCCGTTACTGGCCCGACGACGCCGGGTTCGCTTCGACGGGTGCGCTTCGGGCCGCGGGGCTCGGCACGGCCGACCATCCGCTGCTGCGCAGCTGGCTCGTGCAGGCCTCGGGTGAGGGGGTCATCGCCACCGGGAGGATCTCGTCCGCCGCGCAGCCCTGGATCGCGGACCACACGGTGCTGGGCACGGTCCTGCTGCCCGGCACGGCCTACGTGGACATGGCGTGCTGGGCGGGGCAGCGGCTCGGCTGCCCGGAGCTGTCCGAGCTGACCCTCGCCACCCCCCTGGCGCTCACCGGGCAGGAGGCGGTCGATCTCCAACTCGTCGTGGGCGCACCGGACCCGGACGGTCGCCGCACGGTCGCCTTCCACTCCCGGCCCGCGTCCCCCGACACCGACGCGGACGGCGACCAGGTCTGGGTGCGGCACGCCGAGGGAACCCTCTCGCCCGCCGCCGCTCCCACCGCCGACGTCACCCTGTCCTGGCCCCCGGAGTCGGCCGTGCCGGTCCCGCTGGACGGCTTCTACCCCGCGCTGATCGACGCCGGCTTCGACTACGGGCCCGCCTTCCGAGGGCTGCGCACCGTACTGCGGTCCCCTGACGGCGCGCTGTACGCCGAGGCCGAACTGGACGGGGAGGACCGGGAACGCAGCGCACGGTTCGCCGTCCACCCCGCTCTCCTCGACGCGGCCCTGCACGCGCTCGGCGTGGACCTGCCGCCCGGTGCCCCGGCCCGGCTGCCGTTCACCTGGAGCGGCGTACGGGTCCACGCCACCGGCGCCGACGCCCTGCGGGTGCGGGTGACCCGGGGATCCGACGGGGCCGTGAGCCTGACGGCGGTGGACGTCGACGGTGCCCCGGTGGTCACCGTCGAGAACCTGGTGCTGCGCGAGGCGGACGCCGCACGGCTGCCGGGTGGCGCCGCCCCGGACCGGGACGCCCTGTTCCGGGTCGAGTGGACCCCGCTGCCCGTGCCCGTGGACGTGGCCCCCGTCGATCCCGTGCCGCTGCCGGTGACCGGTGAGGGCGCCGTCGACTTCGAGCGCCTGGAAGGTCTGCCCGACGCCGTGGTGGCGCACTGCCCGTCCGGTGACGTCGACGCCGTGACGGCCCGGATGCTGCGGCTGGTGCAGGAGTGGCTGGGCGCCGAGCGGTACGCGTCCGTCCCCCTCGTCGTGGTCACCCGGCGGGCCGCCACCGTCCCGGAGCCGGGTCTGCCGGCGGGTACCGCCGGGACCGGCGAGACGCTGGACGACACCCTCGCCCACGCCGCCGTGGCCGGACTGGTGCGCGCCGCCCAGGCCGAACACCCCAGCCGCCTGGTGCTCGTGGACATCGACGGCATCGACACCGTCGACGGCACCCCGGCCCCCGGTGCCGACCGCGCCGGCCGACCGGTGGCCTCCGCGGGCGACGCGGACACCTCGGGGACGCACGGGCTCCCGCTCGCGCGGCTCCTGGCGTCCGGCGAGCCCGACCTCGCGGTCCGCGCCGGACGCCTCCTCGGGCGCCGTCTCGTCCGGGCCGAGGCCGGCGCGCCCCTGGAAACGCCCGCCGGGCCCTGGCGGTTGGACACGGTCCGCCGTGGCTCGATCGACGGGCTGGAGCCGGTGGCCCACCCCGACGCCGAACGGGAGCTCGCGCCGGGCGAGGTACGCGTCGCCGTCCGGGCCGCCGGGGTGAACTTCCGGGACACGATGATCGCCCTCGACATGTACCCCGGAGCGGCCGACCTGGGCATCGAGGGCGCCGGAGTGGTGCTGGAAACCGGCCCGGCCGTCACCGGGTTCGCTCCCGGCGACCGGGTGGCGGGCATGCTGGACGCCGCGTTCGCCCCGGTCGCGGTCACCGACCACCGGCTGCTCGCCCGCGTACCCGAGGCCTGGACGTCCGCGCAGGCCGCGGCGGCGCCCGTGGCGTATCTGACCGCCTGGTACGGACTGTGCGACCTCGGCGCCGTGGGCCCCGGCAGCCGGGTGCTCGTGCACGCGGGGGCCGGCGGCGTGGGATCCGCCGCCGTCCGGCTCGCCCGCCACCTGGGCGCCGAGGTGTACGCGACGGCCTCCCGGCCCAAGTGGGGGGCGCTGCGCGCGGCGGGACTGGACGCGGAGCACATCGCGGACTCCCGCGACACCGGATTCCGCGAGCGGTTCCTCGCGCGCACCGACGGCGCCGGCATGGACGTCGTCCTCAACTGCCTGGCCGGGGAGTTCACCGACGCCTCCCTCGCACTGCTGCCGCGCGGAGGCCGGTTCGTCGACATCGGGAAGACCGATCCGCGCGACCCCGGGCGGGTCGCCGCCGACCACCCCGGCGTCCGCTACCGCGCCTTCGACCTCGGTGACGCGGGCCCCGACCGCATCCAGGAGATGCTCACCGAACTGTCCGCGCTGTTCGCCGACGGTGTGCTCACCGCGCCGCCCGTGACCACCTGGGACGTCCGCCGCGCCCCCGAGGCGTTCCGGGCAGTCGCCCAGGCCCGGATCGTCGGCAAGGCGGTGCTGACCTTCGCCGCCGGGCACTCCGCCGGGGGCACGGTCCTCGTCACCGGCGGCACCGGCACCCTGGGCGCACACGTGGCCCGTCACCTGGCCGTCCGGCACGGAGTGCGGCGCCTCGTGCTGACCTCGCGCTCGGGAGCCTCCGCACCCGGCGCGGCAGCCCTGCGGGACGAACTCGCCGCCGCCGGCGCCGAGACGGACATCGCCGCCTGCGACGTGGGCGACCGTGCGGACGTCACGGCGCTGCTGGACCGGCTCGCCGCCGAAGGACACGTCCTGACCGGTGTCGTGCACTGCGCCGGGACCGTGGACGACGGCGTCCTCACCTCCCTCACCCCGGACCGCGTCGGACGGGTCCTGCACGCCAAGGCGCACGGAGCCCGCCATCTGCACGACCTGACCCGGGACCTGGACCTGTCGTTCCTCGTCCTGTTCTCCTCCGCGTCCGCCACGTTCGGCGCCGCCGGACAGGCCAACTACTGCGCCGCGAACGCCTGCCTCGACGCCCTCGCCGAACGGCGCGCCGCCGAGGGCCTGCCGGGTGTCTCCATCGCGTGGGGCCTGTGGGAGGAGGCCAGCGGGATGACCGCCGCGCTGGACGCGCGGGACCGGGAACGGCTGCGCCGCACCGGCACCGCCGCCCTGCCCACCGAACGGGCGCTCGCCCTGTTCGACGCCGCCCTCACCGGCACCGCCCCGGTCGTGACGGCCGCCCCGCTCGACCTCGCCCGGCTGCGGACCGAGCACCGGGACCGGCCCGCCCCGGCCCTGCTGTCCGAGCTGCTCGGCACGGTGCCGCGCCGGGCGGCCGTACGCCGCCCCGACGCGCCCGCCGCGGACCTCGCGACCCTGCTCGCCGCGCTGCCCGAGGAGGAGCGGCCCGCCCGTGTCCTCGCCCTCGTGCTGGACAGCACCGCGCAGGTCCTCGGGCACGCCCGCCCCGACGAGGTCGACCCCGACCAGGCATTCAAGGACCAGGGGTTCGACTCCCTCACCGGCGTCGAACTGCGCAACCTGCTGCGGACCGCCACCGGCCTGGACATGCCCGCGACGCTCGTGTTCGACCACCCCGCCCCGACCGCCCTCGCCGAGCACCTGCTGCGCCGGCTGGTGCCCGCCGGGCCGAGCCCGCGGGAACGGCTGCGCGGCGACCTCGACCGGCTGGAGACCACCACGGAGGGCCTCGCCGCCGACGACCCGGCCCACGCCGAGGTCACCGAGCGGCTCCGCCGCATCCTGCACCGCCTCGAAGCGCCGACCGGCACCCCGGACGGTGACGCGGACGGCGACGCCGCCCTCCGCTCGGCCACTGCCGACGAGGTGCTCGCCTTCATCGACAGCGAGTTCGGCGACCTCACCTGACCCGCTCCGCCGACCCCGACCCGACTGCTCCCCGACCCCGACCCGACCGCCGCTGCGGGCCCCACCGGCTCGCGCCCGCGGACCCCACCAGACCCCTCTTCCGTACGTACGCTCGAATCGGAGTACCCGTGGCGAACGACGACAAGGTTGTTGACTACCTCAAGCGGGTGACCGCCGACCTCCAGCGCACCCGCGGCAGGCTGCGCGAGCTGGAGGAGAGCCGGCGCGAACCCGTGGCGATCGTCGCGATGGCCTGCCGCTTCCCCGGTGGAGTGGAGACCCCCGAGGCGCTGTGGGACCTGGTGCGCGAGGGCCGCGACGCCATCGGCGCCTTCCCCGCCGACCGCGGCTGGCGCACCGACGCCCTGTCCGGCGCCGGGGTCCGTCTCGAAGGCGGATTCCTGCACGACGCCGCCGAGTTCGACGCCGGGTTCTTCGGTGTCTCCCCGCGCGAGGCGCTGGCGATGGACCCGCAGCAGCGGCTGCTCCTGGAGACGTCCTGGGAGGCCCTCGAACGGTCCGGCCTCGACCCGGCGGCCCTGAAGGGCACCGACGGGGGCGTCTTCGTCGGCGTCACCGACCAGAAGTACGGCCCCGAGGGCGACGAGGCGCTGCGGGAGGTCCGGGGCCACGTCCTCACTGGCACCACCGCGAGCGTCGCCTCCGGCCGGCTCGCCTACCACTACGGCCTGGAGGGCCCGGCGCTCTCCGTCGACACCGCCTGCTCCTCCTCCCTCGTCGCGCTCCACCTGGCGGTCCGGGCCCTGCGCGCCGGAGAGTGCTCCTTCGCCCTCGTCGGCGGCGCCGCCGTGATGGCCCGGCCCGGCCTGTACGAGGAGTTCCTGCTCCAGGGAGGACTCGCTGGCGACGGCCGCTGCAAGGCGTTCTCCGCGGCTGCGGACGGTACCGGCTGGGCCGAGGGCGCGGGCGTCCTGGTCCTGGAACGGCTGTCGGACGCCCGCCGCGCCGGACACCGCGTGCTGGCGGTCGTCCGCGGCACGGCGGTGAACCAGGACGGCGCCTCCAACGGCCTGACCGCCCCCAACGGTCCCTCCCAGCAACGGGTCATCCGCGCCGCCCTCACCGACGCCGGCCTCAGCCCCGCCCAGGTCGACGCGGTCGAGGCACACGGCACGGGTACCCGGCTCGGCGACCCCGTCGAGGCGCAGGCGCTGCTCGCCACCTACGGCCAGGACCGTGAACAGCCCCTGTATCTCGGCTCGTTGAAGTCGAACATCGGCCACGCGCAGGCGGCGGCCGGGGTCGGCGGCATCATCAAGACGGTGCTGGCGCTGCGCCACGGCGTCCTGCCGCGCACCCTGCACGTGGACGAGCCGACGCCCGAGGTGGACTGGTCGGCCGGGTCGGTGGAACTGCTCACCGAACAACGGTCGTGGCCGGAGACCGGCCGCCCCCGCCGGGCCGCGGTCTCGTCGTTCGGGATCAGCGGGACGAACGCCCACGTCGTCCTGGAGCAGGCGCCCGACGCCGCACCCGACGGGAGCGAGGTCGCCGCCGGGGCCGCCGGCACCCGCGGCGCAGTCACGCCGCCCGGCGCGGCGGCACCGAACGCCCCCGTGGCGCTGCTCCTCTCCGCCCGCGACACCGAGGCCCTGCGGGCACAGGCCGGCCGACTCCGCGACCACCTCGGCCCCGCGAACGCCGACGACCTGGACACCGATGATGCGGACTCCCGCGACGCGGCCGACGGCGGCGCGGACGGCGACGACCGTGACGACGTCCCCGACCCGCGCGGCGCGGCCCGTGCCCTGGCCGCCCGGCGGACCCGGTTCGCGCACCGGGCCGTGGTGCTCGGCACCGACCGCGCGGAGCTGACCGCCGCACTCGACGCCCTCGCCCAGGGCCGTCCCGACGCCCGTGCGGTGCACGGCACGGCGACGGCACCCGGACCGCTGGCGTTCCTCTTCACCGGCCAGGGCGCCCAGCGCGTCGGCATGGGCCGGGAACTGCACGCGGCGTACCCGGTGTTCGCCGCCGCCTTCGACGCCGTACGCACCAGGCTCGACGCGCGGCTGGAGCGGCCCCTCGCCGAGGCACTGGACTCCGAGGAACTGCTCGGCCGGACCGCCTACACCCAGACCGCGCTGTTCGCCTTCGAGGTCGCCCTGTTCCGGCTCCTCGAACACTGGGGCCTGACCCCCGACCACCTCCTCGGCCACTCCATCGGCGAACTCGCCGCCGCACACGTCGCGGGCGTGCTCGACCTCGACGACGCGTGCACCCTGGTCGCCGCCCGCGCGACCCTCATGCAGGCCCTCCCCGACGGCGGCGCCATGCTCGCCGTCGAAGCGGCTGAGGAGGAGGTGCCCGCCCTGCTCGACGCGGCCGGCACCACCGGCCGGCTCGCCGTGGCGGCCGTCAACGGCCCCCGGGCCACCGTGCTGTCGGGCTCCGCCGGAGCGGTCGACACCACCGCCGCCCTGTGCGCCGAACGCGGCCTGCGGACCCGGCGCCTGAAGGTCAGCCATGCCTTCCACTCGCCGCTGATGGACCCCATGCTCGACGACTTCCGCGCGGTCGCCGAAACCCTCACCTTCCACGCGCCGCGCATCCCCGTCGTCTCCGACGTCACCGGCCGCCTCGCCACCGACGAGCAGCTCCGCTCGCCCGACTACTGGGTGCGGCACGTCCGGGACGCCGTACGCTTCCACGACGGCGTCCGGCAGCTCGGCGCGCTCGGCACCACCGCCTGCCTGGAGATCGGCCCCGGCGGCGCCCTGAGCGTGCTGGCCCGCGACTGCCTGCCCGAGGCCGGCCCCGCCCTCGTCCCCTCCGTCCCGCACGGCCACCACGAGCCCACCGCTGTGCTGACCGCACTCGGCGAACTGCACGTCCGAGGCGTCGACATCGACTGGACCGCCGTCCTCGGAACACCCGACGGCGACTGCCCGGACCCGCCCACGTACCCGTTCCGCCGCGAACGCTTCTGGCTGCCGGCCACGGCCGGCACCGGCGGCCCTCTCCTCCCCGCCCCGGCGCCCGCCGTCACCGAACCGACACCCGCACCGGACGGGGACCGGGGCGTCGACCTGGACCTGGTGCGCGCGGTGGCCGCCGCGGTCCTCGGACACGCCGGCCCCGACGCGGTGCCCCCGGACCGCGCGTTCAAGGACCTCGGCTTCGACTCGCTGTCCGCCGTACGCTTCCGCGACCGGCTCGCCGAGGAGACCGGCCTGGCACTGCCCACGACCCTCGTCTTCGACCATCCGACCCCGGAAGCCGTCGTCGCCCACCTGAACGGCGACACCACCGGCCGCCACGCCCCCGTCCGCGCCCGCTTCGCCGACGAACCCCTCGCCGTCGTCGGCATGGCCTGCCGCTATCCCGGCGGCGTCACCACCCCCGAGGACCTGTGGCGCCTGGTCGCCGAGGGCCGCGACGCCGTCACCGCCTTCCCCCGCGACCGCGGCTGGGACCTCACCGCCCTGCGGCACATCGACGGCGCCACCCCCACGACCGGCGGATTCCTGCAGGGCGCCGCCGAGTTCGACGCCGACTTCTTCGGGATCTCCCCGCGTGAGGCCCTCGCGATGGACCCGCAGCAGCGGCTGCTCCTGGAAACCTCGTGGGAGGCGGTCGAACGCGCCGGTGTCGACCCGATGTCGCTGCGCGGCAGCCGCACCGGGGTCTTCGCCGGCATCGCGGGCTCCGACTACGCGGACGTCCTCGCCGCCACCCCCGAGACCGAGGGCCACGTCATGACCGGAACGGCGGGCAGCGTCGTCTCCGGCCGCGTGTCCTACGCGCTCGGCCTGGAGGGCCCTGCCGTCACCGTCGACACCGCCTGCTCCTCCTCCCTCGTCGCCCTCCACCTCGCCGGGCAGGCCCTCAGGACGGGGGAGTGCGACCTCGCCCTCGCCGGCGGCGTCACCGTCATGAACACCATCGGCGGCTTCCTGGAGTTCGCCCGCCAGGGCGGCCTCGCCGCCGACGGCCGCTGCAAGGCGTTCTCCGAGGCGGCCGACGGCACGGGATGGGCGGAGGGCGTGGGCGTCCTCGTCCTGGAACGGCTCTCGGACGCCCGCCGCAACGGCCGGCGCGTGCTGGCGGTGGTGAAGGGCTCCGCCGTGAACCAGGACGGCGCCTCCAACGGGCTCACTGCACCCAACGGCCCCTCCCAGCAGCGCGTCATCCGCGACGCCCTGTCCAACGCCGGCCTGTCGCCGGCCGACGTGGACGCGGTGGAGGCGCACGGCACCGGCACCCGCCTCGGTGACCCCATCGAGGCGCAGGCCCTGCTCGCCACCTACGGGCAGGACCGCGAACAGCCCCTGTACCTGGGCTCGTTGAAGTCCAACATCGGCCACAGCATGGCGGCCGCCGGCGTCGGTGGCGTGATCAAGACGGTGATGGCCCTGCGGCACGGCGTCCTGCCGCGCACCCTCCATGTGGACGAGCCGACCCACCAGGTCGACTGGTCCGCCGACACCGTACGCCTCCTCACACAGAACAGGTCCTGGCCGGACACGGGCCGCCCCCGCCGGGCGGGGGTCTCCTCCTTCGGCATGAGCGGCACCAACGCCCACGTCATCCTCGAACACGCCCCCGCCGAGACCCCGCCGCCCACCGGCGAGCACCCCGAAGGGCCCGCCGACGGGGAAGGCGTCCGCGGCGACGCGCCGGGCGCCCAACGCCCCGCCGTCCGGCCCTGGCTCCTCTCCGCACGCACCCCCGAGGCCCTGCGCGCCCAGGCCGCACGTCTCGCGGACCACCTCACCACCGCCGACACCACGCCGGCCGCCGTCGGCAAGGCCCTCCTCGGCAGCCGCTCGCTGTTCGAACACCGGGCCGTCGTCATCGGCACCGACGACACCGACCTGCTCACCGGCGTACGCGCCCTCGCCGACGGCACGGCCACCGCCCCGCAGGTCGTCACGGGCACGGCCCGGCTCCTCGGCCGGGGCCCCGTGTTCGTGTTTCCGGGTCAGGGGTCGCAGTGGGTGGGGATGGCGGTGGAGTTGCTGGAGGCTTCGCCGGTGTTCGCGGAGTGGATGGGGGAGTGCGAGCGGGCGTTGGCGCCGTATGTCGGCTGGTCGTTGCGTGAAGTCCTCGATGACGAGGTCGCGTTGGACCGGGTCGATGTGGTGCAGCCGGTGTTGTGGGCGGTGATGGTGTCGCTGGCGGGGGTGTGGCGGTCGTTCGGGGTGGAGCCTTCGGCGGTCGTCGGGCATTCGCAGGGTGAGATCGCCGCGGCGGTGGTGGCTGGTGGTCTGTCGCTGGAGGACGGGGCGCGTGTGGTGGCGCTGCGGTCGAGGGCGATCCTGGCGTTGTCGGGCAGGGGCGGCATGGCTTCCGTGCAGTTGCCGGTCGAGGACGTACGCACTTTCACGCCGGTGACGGACGGCCGGGTGGAGGTGGCCGCGGTCAACGGTCCTTCCTCGGTGGTCGTGGCGGGTACGCCGGAGGGTCTGGACGAGGTGGTTGCCGAGGCGGAGGCGCGCGGCGCGCGGGCCCGGCGGGTCGAGGTGGACTATGCCTCGCACTCGGCGCACGTGGAGGAGATCCACGACGAACTCGTGTCTGTTCTTGCTGATGTGGTGCCGTCCGTGTCGCGTGTGCCGTTCTTCTCGACGGTGACCGCGGACCGTTTCGACACGTCGGGGTTGGACGCGGAGTACTGGTACCGCAATCTGCGGTCCACGGTGCGGTTGGAGGCGACGGTGTCGGGGCTCGCCAGCGCCGGGCACGGTGTCTTCGTCGAGGTCAGCCCGCACCCCGTCCTGCTCGCGCCCCTCACGGAGACCGTCGAGAAGGCGGATGCCGAGCCGCTCGTGGTCGGGACGCTGCGTCGGGACGAGGGCGGTCCGGCGCGGATGTTCGCCTCCCTCGCCGAACTCGCCGTCTGCGGCGTCCGGGTGGACTGGTCCCCGGCGTACGCCGATCACGTGGGCGCCGGGCCCGTCGGTGAGCCGGTGGAGCTGCCCACGTACGCCTTCCAGCGGCGCCGCCACTGGCCGCAGACCCTCCCCGGTGGGGCCCTGGCCGACCCGGCGCACGACGAGTTCTGGCAGGCCGTCGAGGAGCAGGACGTCACCGCGCTCGCCGCCACCCTCGACCTGCCGCCCGACGAACCCGCGCTGCGCGCCGTGCTGCCCGCGCTCTCGTCCTGGCGCCGCGACCGGCGCCGGCGCGGCACGGTAGACGCGTGGCGGTACACCGTCGACTGGCGTCCCCTGCACCCGGCCCCGGCTCCCGCCGCGCTTCCGGGCACCTGGCTCATCGCCGTACCGGAGGCACTGCGGGACGATCCGGGCCTCGTGGCGGCGGCCGACGCGCTGCGGGAGCGAGCCGAACGGGCGGTGACCCTGACCGTCGCGCCGGACGACGACGCCGACACCCTCGCCGCACGTGTCCGGGAGATCGCGCCGACCGCCGCGGTGACCCTGACCGGCGCCGACACCACACCGCACCCCGCCGATCCGGTCGTGCCCACGGGTCTCGCCACCACACTGGCCCTTTTCCAGGCGCTCGTCAGGACCGGCACCGCGGCACCCCTGTGGTGCGTGACGCGGGGTGCCGTCGGCACCGCCGACGACGCCGGGCCCGCCGATCCGGCGCAGGCAGCCGTGTGGGCGCTGGGACGCGCCGCCGCCGTCGAACTGCCCCAGCACTGGGGCGGTCTCGTCGACCTCCCCGCCACCGTCGACCCGGCCGCCACCGACCGGCTCCTCGCCGTCCTCGCCGGCACCGACGGCGAGGACCAGGTCGCGGTACGGCCCTCCGGGGTCCACGCCCGGCGCCTGGTGCACGCCGCTCCCACGGCCGACGGCAACCCCGGCTGGACACCGCGCGGCACCGTCCTCGTCACCGGCGGCACCGGTGCCCTCGGCGCCCACGTCGCCCGCTGGCTCGCCCGGGACGGCGCCGAGCACCTCGTGCTGCTCAGCAGGCGGGGCGCCGCCGCACCCGGCGCGGACGCGCTGCGGACCGAGCTGGAGGAGACCGGCGTACGCGTCACCCTGCTGGCCTGCGACACCGGCGACCGTGCCGCCCTGGCCACCGCCCTCGCCGAGGTCGAACGCGACGGCGACCTGATCCGCGCCGTCGTGCACGCCGCCGGCGTGGGCGTCCTCGGACCCGTCGCCGACGCCCCGTTCGAGGACCTGGTCACCGTCCTGGGCGCCAAGGTCACCGGGATCGAGAACCTCGAAGCCGTCCTCGATCCCGACCAGTTGGACGCCGTCGTCTACTTCTCCTCCATCACGGCCGTCTGGGGGGCCGGCGACCACGCCGTCTACGCGGCGGGCAACGCCGTCCTGGACGCGCGCGCCGAACGGCGCAGCGCCGACGGGGTGCCCACCCTGTCGGTGGCCTGGGGGCCCTGGGCGGGCGGCGGCATGGTCTCCGACACCATCTACGACCAGCTCCGCGCCACCGGCCTGCCCGTCATCGACCCGGAGACCGCCGTCGCCGGACTGAGCACGGTCCTCGCCGACGGAGAGGTCGCGGTGATCCTCGCCGACGTCGACTGGGAACGGTTCGCCGAGGTGTTCACCTCCGGACGGCCCAGCCATCTGCTGGACGACATCCCCGAGGCCCGCCCCGCCGCTCCCGGGGAGCCGGCGACCGGCTCCGCCCCCTCCGCGCTCGCCCGCCGCCTCGCCGACCTCGACGGCGCCGCCCGCACCCGCGCCCTGCGCGAACTGGTGCGCGAACACGCCGCCGCGGTCCTCGGCCACCCCGACCCGGCCGCCGTGGACCCCCAACGAGCCCTGAAGGAGCTCGGCTTCGACTCGCTCACCGCCGTCGACCTGCGCAACCGGCTCGCCGCGGCCAGCGGCGTACGGCTGCCCAGCACCCTGATCTTCGACCACCCCACCGTCACCGCCCTCGCGGTGTTCCTCGGCGGCAAACTCCTGGGCGAACAGGAACGCCCCGCGCCGGTCGTGGTCAGGGCCGCCGCCGACGGCGACGACCCGATCGCCGTCGTGGCCATGGGCTGCCGCCTCCCCGGCGGCATCGGCTCCCCGGAGGAGCTGTGGCGGGCCCTCACCCAGGAGGCGGACCTCATCGGCCCGTTCCCCACGGACCGCGGCTGGCCCCTGCACCGGCTCCACGACCCCGAGGGCACCGCACCGGACTCCAGCTACGTCGACCACGGAGGCTTCCTCTCCGACGCCGCCTGCTTCGACCCGGCGTTCTTCAACATCTCGCCACGTGAGGCGCCGGCCATGGACCCGCAGCAGCGGCTCCTGCTGGAGACGTCCTGGGAGGCCCTGGAACGCGCCGCCATCGACCCGTCGACCCTGCGCGGCAGCCGTACCGGCGTCTACGTCGGCGTCAGCGAGCAGGGCCACACGGCACGCCTGCTGGACGCGGCCACCGACGTCGAGGGCTACTTCGCCACCGGCGCCGCCGCCAGCGTCGCCTCCGGCCGCATCGCGTACACGCTCGGCCTGGAGGGCCCGGCGGTGACCGTGGACACGGCCTGCTCGTCCTCCCTGGTCGCCCTCCACCTCGCCGTGCAGGCGCTGCGGGCCGGGGAGTGCGACCTCGCGCTCGCCGGCGGAGCGACCGTCATGTCCGAACCCGCCTCCTTCGTGGGCTTCAGCCGGCAGCAGGCCCTCGCCCGTGACGGCCGCAGCAAGTCCTTCGCCGCCGCGGCCGACGGCTTCGCCCTCGGGGAAGGCGCGGCAGTGCTGGTGGTGGAGCGGTTGTCGGACGCGCGCCGCAACGGTCATCCGGTGCTGGCGGTGGTGCGGGGTTCGGCGGTGAACCAGGACGGTGCGTCGAACGGTCTGACGGCGCCGAACGGTCCGTCCCAACAGCGGGTCATTCTGGACGCGTTGGCGAACGCGGGTGTGTCTCCGGCCGATGTGGACGCGGTGGAGGCGCATGGGACGGGGACGCGGTTGGGTGACCCGATCGAGGCGCAGGCGTTGCTCGCGACGTACGGTCAGGGTCGTGAACGGCCGTTGTATCTGGGGTCGTTGAAGTCGAACATCGGTCATGCCCAGGCGGCGGCCGGTGTGGCGGGTGTCATCAAGACGGTGCTGGCGCTGCGGCACGGGACGTTGCCGCGCACCCTCCATGTGGACGAGCCGACACCCGAGGTCGACTGGTCGGCGGGCTCGGTGGAGCTGCTGACGGAGGCACGGGCCTGGCCGGAGACCGGCCGTCCCCGCCGGGCCGGGGTGTCGTCGTTCGGGATCAGCGGCACCAACGCCCACGTCGTCCTCGAACAACCCGAGCCGCCCGCGCAGTCGGAGTCTGCGCCCGTCAGGCGGCCGGAGGCAGGGACCGTCGAGCACGAGCCCCCCGCCGTGCCCCTCGTCCTGTCCGCCCAGGACGACGCGGCCCTGCGCGCCCAGGCGGCCCGCTATGCCGCCTTCCTGGCGGAGCGCCCCGACGTCCGGCTGCCCGACCTGGCGCTCTCCCTCGCCACCACCCGAGCCGTCCTGCCCACCGCCACCGTCCTCACGGCCACCGACCGCGACCAGCTCCACGAGGCGCTCACGGCTCTCGCCGAGAACGGAGCCTCCGCCACCGACACGCCCTCGGGCGGTGGTCTGGCGGTGGTGTTCTCGGGTCAGGGTGCGCAGCGGGTGGGGATGGGGCGTGGGCTGTATGAGGCGTTCCCGGTGTTCGCCGCTGCTTTCGACGAGGTGTGTGCGGCGTTCGAGGGGTTGTTGCCGGGTTCGTTGAAGGAGGTGGTGTTCGGGGGTCCTGCGGAGGTGTTGGAGTCGACGGGGTGGGCTCAGCCCGGGTTGTTCGCGGTGGGGGTGGCGCAGTTCCGGTTGTTGGAGTCGTGGGGTGTGCGGGCGGATGTGGTGCTCGGGCATTCGCTGGGGGAGTTGGTGGCGGCTCATGTGGCGGGGGTGTGGTCGCTGTCGGATGCGTGTCGGGTGGTGGCGGCGCGTGGGCGGTTGATGCAGGGGTTGCCGTCGGGTGGTGCGATGTGGGCGGTGCAGGCGGAGGAGTCCGAGCTGGGGGAGCTGCCCGAGGGGGTGTCGCTGGCCGCGGTGAACAGCCCGGAGTCGCTGGTGCTTTCGGGGACCGAGGAGGCTGTGCGTGGGGTGGCCGACGGGTTCGCCGCCCGGGGTCGGCGGGTGAAGCGGCTGGCGGTCAGTCATGCGTTCCATTCGGTGTTGATGGAGCCGATGCTGGCCGACTTCGCCGGGGTGCTGGCCGGGGTGGAGTTCCGTGTGCCGTCGGTGCCGGTGGTCTCGAACGTGACCGGTGAGGTGGCGGGGGAGGAGCTGCGGACCCCGGGGTACTGGGTCCGGCATGTGCGGGAGACGGTCCGGTTCGCCGACGGGATACGTGCGGTGCGTGCCCAGGATGTGGGTACGGTGCTGGAGGTCGGTCCGGACGGTTCGCTGGTCTCCCTGGTCCAGGAGACCGTGCCCGATCTGCGCGCGCTTCCCGCTCTGCGCAAGGGACGGGACGAGACACGGGCGCTGGTCACCGCGTTGGGGTGGCTGCACGTGCGGTCGGTGGGCGTGGACTGGGCCGCGTTCCTGGCCGGTAGCGGTGCGCGCCGGGTGGAGCTGCCGACGTACGCCTTCCGGCGGGACGCCTACTGGCTGGAGACGGTCCGCGACTCCGCCGAGGAGCCCCGCACCGGGGACGGGGACCTGTACACGACGACCTGGCAGCCCGTCGAGGGCGTCACCCCGGCCGGGGCCCGGTGGACGGTGCTGGGACAGCCGGACGGGCGGGCCGGTCTGCTGGCCAAGGCCCTCGCCCTGCACGCCGGGAACACGGTGGACGTCCGGCCCGAGGCGTCGGGCGTGGACGAGGGCGCCGGATTCCTGGTCCTGCCCCTGGAGCCGCCCCTCCGGGCGGAGTCCGGCGCCGATGCGGACCGGTCCCGGGAGCGTGGTGGCCCGGATGCCGTACGCGGTCTCACCTACGACACGCTCGCCCGGGTGCAGTCCGTCCTGGCGCAGGAGCGGTCGGCGGACGTCCGGGTGGTCCTCGTGAGCGGGGGCGCGACCACCGGGGACCCGGCCGGTGCGGCGGCGTGGGGGCTGCTGCTGTCGTCGCAGGCCGAGCACCCCGGCCGGTTCCTGCTGGTCGACCTGGAGGACGACGACGCCGACGCGCCCGCCCTGGCGTCCGCCGTGGCCACCGCGCTGGCCCGGGACGAGACACAGATCGCCGTACGCGGTGGACAGGTGCGTGTGCCGCGGCTCGTTCCCGCCGAGGCCCCGCCCGCCGACACTCCCGCCCCCGCCCCCGCGTACGGCACGGTCCTGGTCACCGGCGGCACCGGGGAACTGGGCGCGCTCGTCGCCCGGCGGCTCGCCACCGGGCACGGTGTGCGCGACCTGCTGCTCGTGAGCCGGCGCGGCGCGGACGCGCCCGGAGCCGAGGCGCTCGCGGCCGACCTCGAACGGGACGGCGCGCGGGTCACGTTCGCGGCCTGTGACGTGTCCGACCGTGCGGCGCTCGCCGCCGTCCTCGCCGCCGTACCGGCCGACCGGCCGCTGACCGGCATCGTCCACACGGCGGGCGTCGTCGACGACGGCGTGGTCACCGCCCTCACCCCGGAACGCGTGGACACCGTCCTCGCCCCCAAGGCCGACGCCGCACATCACCTGCACGAGCTGACCCGTGATGCGGACCTGTCACACTTCGTGCTGTTCTCCTCCGCCGTCGGTACCCTCGGCGGCGCGGGCCAGGCCAACTACGCCGCCGCCAACGCCTACCTGGACGCCCTCGCCCGCGAACGCCGCGCCCAGGGGTTGCCGGCGACGTCGCTGGCGTGGGGGCTGTGGGGCACCGGCGGCGGCATGGGCGGACGACTCGCCGAGGTCGACCTGAGGCGCCTCGCCCGGGCCGGTGTGCTGCCGCTGGACGCGGAGCGGGGACTCGCCCTGTTCGACCGGGCCTGGGCGACCGGGGAGGCCGTCCTCGTGCCGCTGCGCACCGACCCCGCCGTCCTGCGGGACCGGGCCGCGGCCGGCACGCTGCCCGCCGCCCTGCGCACCCTGGTGCCGAGCACCGGCCGGGAGGCACCCGCGCGGACCCGGCCGCAGGGACCCGACGGCACGTACGCCGACGGCGCCCCCGTCAACGGTGCGGCCTCCGGTGCCGTACAGGCGGAACGGCTGGCGGCGCTGCCCGCCGCCGAACGGTCCCGGACCCTGCTCGACCTGGTCAGGGCGCGCGCCGCCGCCGTCCTCGACTATCCGTCGCCCGACAGCCTCGACCCGCGCCGGTCGTTCCGTGAGGCCGGGTTCGACTCGCTCACCGCGGTCGAACTGCGCAACAGCCTCGCCGCCGCCACGGGGCTGCCGCTGCCCGCCGCCCTCGTCTTCGACCACCCCAGCCCCGCCGCACTGGCCGAACAGTTGGAGCGGCGCCTCGTCGACCAGGCTGGTCCCGCGCACGCCCGGCAGCGGCCTGCGCTGCCCGCGCTGCTCGACCAACTGGAGGCGGCGCTCGCGGAACTCGGCGCCGACGACCCGGAACGGCCCCGGGCCACGGCCCGGTTGCGGGCCCTCGCGGGCGTCGGCACGGCCCCCCAGACGGGCGGCACCGACGTCGAGGAGCGGCTCGCCGCCGCCTCGGACGACGAGTTGCTGGACTTCATCCGCTCGGAACTCGGCAAGGAGTGAACGGTTCACATGGCTGATGGCAAGGAACTCCGCGACTACCTCAAGCAGGTCGCCGCGGAACTGCACCGGACGCGGGGGCGCCTCGGTGAACTGGAGTCGGCGGCCCGGGAACCGATCGCCGTGGTCGGCATGGCCTGCCGCTACCCGGGCGGAGTACGGTCACCGGAGGACCTGTGGCGGCTCGTCGACGAGGGCCGCGACGCGATCGGTCCCTTCCCCACGGACCGCGGCTGGGACCTCGCCTCCCTCTACGACCCCGACCCGTCGAAGGAGGGCACCTGCTACGTCCGTGAGGGCGGCTTCCTCGACGACGTCGCCTCCTTCGACGCCGCGTTCTTCGGCATCTCCCCCCGCGAGGCGCACTCCATGGACCCGCAGCAGCGGCTCCTCCTGGAGACCAGCTGGGAGGCCCTCGAACGCGCCGGGATCGACACCCTCACCCTGAAGGGCAGCCGCACGGGCGTCTTCGCCGGTGTCTCCCAGCAGGACTATGCCGCCCTGCTGACCGCCACCGAGGGGCGCATCGACGGCCACGGCTCCACCGGCGTCTCCAACAGCGTGCTCTCCGGGCGGATCTCCTACGTTCTCGGCCTGGAGGGCCCCGCCCTCACCGTGGACACCGCCTGCTCCTCCTCCCTGGTCGCCCTGCACCTGGCGGTACGGTCGCTGCGGGCCGGCGAGTGCGATCTGGCGCTGGTCGGCGGGGTCACCGTGATGTCCACGCCCGACGTGCACGTGATGCTGTCCCGGCAGGGCTCCCTCGCCCCCGACGGGCGCTGCAAGGCGTTCGGCGCCGTGGCCGACGGCGCCGGTTGGAGCGAGGGCGCCGGCGTCCTCGTCGTCGAGCGCCTCTCCGACGCGCTGCGCGGCGGGCACCCCGTGCTGGCGGTCGTCCGCGGCACCGCCGTCAACCAGGACGGCGCGTCCAACGGGCTGAGCGCCCCCAACGGGCCCTCGCAGCAGCGCGTCATCCGCGACGCCCTCGCCGACGCCGCGCTGACCGCCTCCGACATCGACGCCGTCGAGGCGCACGGCACCGGCACCCGCCTCGGCGACCCCATCGAGGCCGACGCGCTGCTCGCCACCTACGGCGCCGCCCGGCCCGAGGGACGCCCGCTGTGGCTGGGCTCCCTGAAGTCCAACATCGGGCACACCCAGGCCGCCGCCGGCGTCGGCGGCGTCATCAAGATGGTGCAGGCGCTGCGGGAACGGGTCCTGCCGAGGACCCTGCACGCCGACGAGCCCACTCCGTTCGTCGACTGGTCCGCCGGTACCGTGCGCCTGCTGGACGAGTCCCGCGCCTGGCCGGACGGCGAGGCGCCCGGCCGCGCCGCCGTCTCCTCGTTCGGCGTGAGCGGCACCAACGCCCACGTCATCCTCGAAGAGGCACCCCCGGCCACCGCTCCGACTGCGGCCTCTACGACAGAGGCACCCACCTCCGCCCCCGCGTCCACGAACACCTCCCCAGCACCACAGCCCTCCGCCACCGCCGCCCCGTTCCCCGCCGTCCTCTCCGCCCGGGGCACCGCCGCCCTGCGCGCCCAGGCGCGGCGGCTGGCCGACCACCTCACCGCACGCACCCCGCTCGGCGTCACCGACGTCGCCTTCTCCCTCGCCACCACCCGCACGCCCCTCGACCAGCGGGCGGCCGTGCTCGCCGCCGACCGGGACACCCTGGTCGCGGGGCTCCACGCGCTCGCCGCGGGCCGCCCGCACGACGCGCTCGCCGAGGGCGCCGCCGTCACCGGCAGGACCGCGTTCGTGCTGCCCGGCCAGGGCTCCCAGTGGCTCGGCATGGGACGCGAACTCCTCGACACCGAGCCGGTGTTCGCCGAGCACGCCCGGCGGTGCGCCGCCGCCGTGCGGGAACTCGTCGACTGGGACGTCCTCGCCGTCCTGCGGGGCGAACCCGGCGACGTCGACCCCGACCGCATCGACGTCATCCAGCCCGTGCTGTTCACCGTGATGGTGTCGCTGGCCCGGACCTGGCAGGCGTACGGCGTCGCACCGGACGCGGTGGTCGGCCACTCACAGGGCGAGATCGCCGCCGCGCACCTCGCCGGCGGCCTCGGCCTGCGGGACGCGGTCCGTGTCGTCGTCCTGCGCAGCCGCGCCCTGCGCACCCTCACCGTGCGCGGCGGCATGGCCTCCGTGCTGCTGCCCGAGGACCAGGTCCGCGCCCGGCTCGCACCCTTCGGCGACCGGCTGTGGATCGCCGCCGTCAACGGCCCCGCCTCCGTTGCGCTCACCGGCGACCCCGACGCCTGCGACGCGTTCGTGGCCGCCTGCCAGGCCGACGGCGTCCAGGCCCGCCGCATCCCCGGCGCCGCGAGCCCCGGCCACTCCCCGCACGTCGAGCCGTTGCGGGAACAGCTGATGGCCGAACTCGCCGGCCTCGAACCCCGCAGCGGCGACGTGCCGTTCTACTCCACCGTCACCGGCGGCCCCTTCGACACCGCCGGACTCGACGCCGCCTACTGGTGCCGCAACATGCGCGAACCCGTCCGCTTCGAACCCGCCGTGCGGGCGCTGCTCGCCGACGGGCACCGCCTGTTCGTCGAACCCAGCCCGCACCCCGTCCTCGTCACCTCCCTGCAGCAGTGCGCCGAGACCGACGACCACGAGGTCACCGTCACCGGCACCCTGCGGCGCGGCGAGGGCGGCCCCGGCCGGCTGCGCACCGCCCTGGCCCACGCCTGGACCGGCGGGGCGCCCGTCGCCTGGCCCCGCGTCTTCGCGGACACCGGCGCGAGCCGCGTCGACCTGCCCACCTACGCCTTCCAGCGCACCCGGCACTGGCCCGACGGCCCCCGCCGCCGCGCCGACGTCTCCGCGGCCGGCCTCGGCCCGCTCAACCACCCGCTGCTGGGCGCTGCCGTGCGGCTCGCCGACGACGACGGCGCCGTCCTCACCGGGCGCATCGCCCCGCACGACCACCCGTGGCTCGACGGATACCGCATCGGCGACCGGGCGGTCCTGCCCGGCACCGCGTTCGTCGAACTCGCCGTCCTCGCCGGCGACCAGGTCGGCTGCGGCAGGATCGAGGAACTCACCCTGCACACCCCGCTGCCCCTGCCCACGGACGGCGCCGTCGCCCTCCAGGTCAGGATCGGCGCCGACCGGGGCGGCCGCCGCACCCTCGCCGTGCACGCCTCCACCACGGGGGCCGGCACGGACGGACCGTGGACCGTGCACGCCACCGGCACCCTCGTCGCCGAGACCGGGGCCCCCGCCGCGGACCTCACGGCCTGGCCCCCGCCCCACGCCACCCCCGTACCGGTCGACGCCGTGTACGAGGGGCTCGCCGCGGCCGGCTTCGGCTACGGTCCCGAACACCGCCTGCTGGGCGCCCTGTGGCGCACCGACGACACGGTGTACGCCGAGGTCGCCCTGCCCGCCGCCCAGCACCCCGAAGCCGCCCGCTTCGGCCTGCACCCCGCCCTGACCGAGGCCGCGCTGCACGCCCTGCACGCCCTCGGCGACAGCCAGGGGGGCGCCGTGCCGTTCGCCGTGCCGTTCTCCTGGGGCGGCGTCGAACTCCACGCCACCGGCGCGGCCCGCCTCCGCATCCGCCTGACCCGCACCGGCGAACGCACCGTCGCCCTGCTCCTCACCGACACCACCGGCGCCCCCGTGGCTGCCGCCGACTCCCTGCTGCTGCGCCCCGCCGACCCGGCCGGCCTCCTCACCGTGCCGCCCGCCGAACGCCTCGACCTGGTCGACCCCCGCCCCGTGCCCCGGCCCGCCCGCACCCGCCGCACCGCCGCCACCGGCGCCGACGACGGCGATCCCGGCTCGCTGCGTGGCCGCCTCACCCCGCTCACCGAGACCGAACGCACCCAGGCCCTGCTGCGGCTGGTCCGGGACACCGCCGCCGCGGCCCTCGGCCACACCGACGCCGACACCGTCCAGGCCGCCCGCCCGTTCAAGGAACTCGGCTTCGACTCCCTGACCGCCGTCGACTTCCGCAACCGGCTCGCCACCGCCACCGGACTGCGCCTGCCCGTCTCCGTCGTCTTCGACCACCCCTCACCCCGCCTCATGGTGCGGGCGCTGTACACGGAGCTGTTCGACGACGCGGAGCAGACGCCCGCGACGGCGGCGGCCACGCCCGCGCGACGGGCCGCCGCCGACGGCGAGCCCCTCGCGATCGTCGGCATGGCCTGCCGCTTCCCCGGTGGCGTCACCAGCCCCGACGAGCTGTGGCAACTGCTCGCCGAGGGCCGCGACGGCATCACCGGCTTCCCCCGCGACCGCGGCTGGCGCGCCCAGGACGCCGCACGCGGCGGCTTCCTCGACGACGTCGCCGGCTTCGACCCCGGATTCTTCGGCATCACCCCGCGTGAAGCCCTCACCATGGACCCGCAGCAGCGGCTGCTCCTGGAGACCTCCTGGGAGGCGATCGAACACGCGGGCATCGACCCGACGACCCTGCGCTCCACCCGCACCGGCGTGTACGTCGGTGCCGCCGGGCTCGGCTACTCGCTGCTGTTCCCGCCCGGCTCCGAGCAACTCGCCGGGTACGCCGTCACCGGCACCGCCACCAGCGTCATCTCCGGCCGCGTCGCCTACGTCCTCGGCCTGGAGGGGCCGGCCGTCACCGTCGACACCGCCTGCTCCTCCTCCCTCGTCGCCCTGCACGACGCGGTCCAGGCGCTGCGCTCCGGGCAGTGCGACCTGGCGCTCGCCGGGGGAGTGTGCGTCATGCCGGACGCCTCCCTCTTCGCCGACTTCGAACGCCAGGGCGGCCTGGCGACGGACGGCCGGTGCAAGGCGTTCGCCGACGCCGCCGACGGCACCGGCTGGTCGGAGGGCGTCGGCCTGCTCCTGGTGGAACGCCTCTCGGACGCGCGCCGCAACGGACACCCCGTCCTCGCCGTCGTCCGCGGCACCGCCGTCAACCAGGACGGCGCCTCCAACGGACTCACCGCCCCCAACGGCTGGGCCCAGCAACGCGTCATCCGCGACGCCCTCGCCGACGCGGGACTCACCCCCGCCGACGTCGACGCCGTCGAGGCGCACGGCACCGGCACCCGGCTCGGCGACCCCATCGAGGCGCACGCGCTGCTCACCACGTACGGCCAGGACCGCGAACGACCCCTGTACCTGGGCTCGTTGAAGTCGAACATCGGGCACACCATGTCCGCGGCCGGCGTCGGCGGCGTCATCAAGACCGTGCTGGCGATGCGGCACGGGGAACTGCCCCGCACCCTGCACGTGGACCGGCCCTCCCAGCAGATCGACTGGACGGCCGGCGCGGTCGAACTGCTCACCGAACACCGTCCGTGGCCGGAGACCGGCCGCCCCCGCCGGGCGGGCGTGTCGTCCTTCGGCATCAGCGGCACCAACGCCCACGTCGTCCTCGAACAGGCCCCGGACGAGACCCCCGCCGAAACCGCACGGCAAGCCGCACCCGACGGCACGTCCGACACCACCCCGGGCGATGCGACCGACGGCACCCGCGAGGCGACGGCGGGCGGTTCGCGTTCCTGGCCGCTGCTGCTGTCCGCGCACGACGAGAACGCCCTGCGCGACCAGGCGGCCCGGCTGCTCGACCGCCTGGACTGCGACCCCGGCCTGACCGCCCTCGACCTCGCCCACTCCCTGGCCACCACCCGCGCCGCCCTCGGCCACCGGGCCGCCGCGACCGTCCGCGACCGCGCCGGTGCGAGCGCCGCGCTCACCGCCCTCGCCGCCGGCGACCTGCCCGCCGGGGTACTGCGCGACACCGCCCGCGAGGGCACCCTCGCCGTGCTGTTCACCGGGCAGGGCGCCCAACGCTTCGGCATGGGCCGCGACCTGTACGCCACCCACCCGGTGTTCGCCGAGACCTTCGACGCGGTGTGCGTCCACCTCGACCCGCATCTGGGGCGGCCCCTCGCCGAGATCGTGTTCGGCACCGGCACGCAGGACCCCGACCCGGAGGCCGTGCACCGCACCGAGTACACCCAGCCCGCGCTGTTCGCCTTCGAGACCGCCCTGTACCGGCTGCTGGAGAGCTGGGGCGTACGCGCCGACTACCTGCTGGGCCACTCCGTCGGCGAGATCACCGCCGCGCACCTCGCCGAGGTGCTGACCCTGCCCGACGCCTGCCGCCTCGTCGCCGCCCGCGGCCGGCTGATGCAGCGACTCCCGGACGGCGGCGGCATGCTCGCCGTCGCCGTCGACGAGAAGCGGGCCGTCGAGGCACTCGCGGACCACCCGGACGTCGCCGTCGCCGCCGTCAACGCGCCCGGCTCCGTCGTCCTGTCCGGCCCCGCCGAGGCCCTCACCACCCTCCGCGACCACTTCGGCGAACAGGACGTACGGGCGACATTCCTGACGGTCAGTCATGCCTTTCACTCGCCGCTGATGGAGCCGATGCTCGACGACTTCGCCCAGGTCGTCGCCGCACTCGACCTCCGTCCGCCGCGCATCCCCGTCGTCTCCGACCTCACCGGCGAACTCCTCACCCCCGAGCAGGCGTGCTCCCCCGACTACTGGGTGCGTCACGTCCGTGACACGGTCCGCTTCGCCGACGGGGTGCGCACCCTCGCCGCCGAGGGCGTCACCGTCCTGCTGGAGGCGGGACCCGACGGTGTCCTCACCGGATCGGCGCAGAACTGCCTGGACGCCGACGACGAACCCCCGGTCTGCGTCGCCGCGCAGCGCCGGAACGCCCCGGAGGACGAGACCCTCGTCACCGCCGTCGCCCGCGCCCACCTCGCGGGCACCCCCGTCACCTGGTCCGCCGTCTTCGCCGGCACCGGAGCCCGCCGCGCCGACCTGCCGACGTACCCCTTCCAGCGCACCCCCTACTGGCCCGAGCCCCGCCCCGCCGCGTCGACCGGTGACCTCACCGCGCTCGGCCTGCGCCCCGCCGGTCACCCGCTGCTCGGTGCCCACGTCACCTCGGCCGCCGACGGCACCACCCTGTTCACCGGCGAACTGTCCACGGCGACGCAGCCGTGGCTCACCGACCACGCCGTCCTCGACACGGCCCTCTTCCCCGGCACCGGTTTCGTCGAACTCGCGCTGTGGGCCGGCAGCCGCCTCGACTGCCCCCACCTCGACGAACTCACCCAGGCCGCCCCCCTGCTCATCCCCGCCGACGCGCCCGTGCAGCTCCAGGTCGCCGCCGGCCCGCCCGACGACACCGGCCACCGCGCCCTGTCCGTCCACTCCCGCACCGGCGACGACGACACCTGGACCACCCACGCCGAAGGCACCCTCGCCCCCCACCCGTCCACCACGCCCGCCGCGCCCCTCACGGCCTGGCCCCCGCAGGACGCCGAACCCGTCGACCTGACCACGTTCTACGACGACCTCGTCGACCACGGCTTCACCTACGGCCCCGCCTTCCGCGGCCTCACCGCGGCCTGGCGGCGCGGCGACGAGGTCTTCGCCGAGGTACGGCTGCCCGACCCCGCCCGCGGCGGTTTCACCCTCCACCCCGCCCTGCTGGACGCCGCCATGCACTCCCTGGCGTTCCGCCCCTCGGCGCCCACCACCGGCGGACCCCTGCTGCCGTTCGCCTGGCGGGGCGTCACCGGCCACGCCCAGGAGGCGACCTCGCTGCGCGTACACGTCCGCGACGAGGCCGAGGACCGGGTCGCGGTGGACCTCACCGACCCGTCCGGGCGCCCCGTCGCCTCCGTCGCCGCCCTGCACATGCGGGCCGCGTCCACCGCCGGCTTCGACACCCCACGCATCCGCCCCGAATGGCTGCTCCACACGGAGTGGACCTCCCTCGACCCGCCCTCCGACACCCTCGCGGACACCCTCCCGGGCCGGATCGCGGTCCTCGGCGACACCGCCGCGTACGCCCTCGCCGCGCCCTGGGCGGCGACCACCGAGGGCGTCGGACACCACACGGACCTGGACGCCCTGACCGGCGCGGACCCCCTGCCCGACGTGGTGGTCGTGCCGCTGCCGCCCGCCGAGCCGACGGCCGCCGCCGCCCGCGACGCCGTCCACCGGGCTCTCCACCTGCTCCAGCGGTGGACCACCGACAGCGCCCTCGCCGCGACCCGGCTGGTGCTGTGCACCTCCGGCGCCGTCCGCGCCACGGACACCGAGACCGTCACCGACCCGGCGGCCGCCGCGGTGTGGGCCCTCGCCCGCTCCGCCCAACTGGAGAACCCCGGCAGCGTCGTCCTCGTCGACGACCATCCCGACAGCACCACACCCCTGCCGCGGGCCGTCGCCCTCGCCCTGGCCCTCGACGAACCCCAACTCGCCCTCCGCGACGACCGGCTGCTCACCCCCCGGCTCGCCCGGCTCACCCCCGCCGCCCCGCCTGCCGCCGACGACCGGCCGGAAGCCGCCGACCCGTCGGCCCCCGTCCCCACCGACGGCGCCCCCGGTGTCTGGCCCGCCACCGGCACGACCCTCGTCACCGGCGCCACCGGCACCCTCGGCCGTCTCGTCGCCCGGCACCTGGTCACCCGGCACGGTGTCCGCGACCTGCTGCTGGCCGCGCGGCGCGGCGGCGACGCACCCGGCATGGAGGACCTGCTCACCGAACTGACCGGACTCGGCGCCACGGTACGGGTCGCGGCCTGCGACGTCACCGACCGTGCCGCGCTGGCCGCGCTGCTCGACTCGGCCCCCGGTCTGAGGGCCGTGGTGCACACGGCGGGCACCGTCGACGACGCCACCCTCACCGCCCTCACCCCCGCCCAGGTCGACGCGGTGCTGCCGGTCAAGACGGAGGCCGTGGAGCATCTGCACGAACTGACCGCCGACCGTGACCTGGACGCCTTCGTCGTCTTCTCCTCGCTCGCCGGCACCATGGGCGGCGCCGGCCAGGCCAACTACGCCGCCGCCAACGCCTTCGCCGACGCCGTCTGCCTGCGCCGGGCCGCCACCGGGCTGCCCGCCCTCTCCCTCGCCTGGGGCCCCTGGCAGCGCGGCGAGGGCATGACCTCGGGCGTCGCCGACAGCGATCTCAAGCGCATCGCCCGCGCGGGCCTGCGCCAGCTCGATCACCGCGAGGGCATGGCCCTGTTCGACGCGGCCCTCACCACCGGGGAGAGCGTCGCCGTCCCCGTACGGCTGGACACCTCCGCCCTGGAACCCGGCTCGCCCACCACGCCCGTCCTGCTGCGGGCACTCGCCGCCGCAACCCGCGGGGGCGGCACCGCGCAGGCCGCCCCGGCGGCCGGGCTGCGTGAGCGGCTGCTGCCCCTGTCCGAGGCGGACCGCACCACTGCCCTCGTCGAACTCGTCCGCGCGGAGGCGGCGACCGCCGCCGGACTGCCCTCCGCGGACGCCGTGCCCTCGGGCAGGCCGTTCCAGAACCTCGGCTTCGACTCCCTCATGGCCGTGGACCTGCGCAACCGGCTCTCCGCCCTCACCGGGCTGCGCCTGCCCGCCACCCTCGTCTTCGACCACCCCACCCCGAAGGACCTCGCCGCACTCCTCCACCAGGGCCTCGACATGGCGTCCGCGCAGGCACCCGACCCCGCCGTGCTCGCCCTGCAGTCCCTCGAAGAGGCCCTGCGGACCCCCGCCGAGGACCCCGCACGCAGGTCCTCCCTGGCGCTGCGCCTGCGGGTGCTGCTCACCAAGCTGGAGGAGACGCCGGCCGTCGGCGGCCCGGCCGCCGCTTCGGCCGCCGGGGACGACACCGACGCCGACCTCAGCACCGCCAGCACCGAGGAACTCCTCAGCCTGATCGGGGACGAGTTCGGCATCAGGTGACCCCCGCCACGGCCGGGCGGACACGGCCGCCACCCCTGGCCCGCGCACCACGCGGGTTAGGGGGCGGCCCCCCGGATTCTGGGGCTCCCACGCCCGGCGCGGAGCCGTAGCGTCACCACCGCGCCCACCAGCACGACTCCCGTCCGCGGCGCCGTCCTCGCCCCCCGCCCGCCCTGATCCCTTCCCGTGTCCCGGCCCCTCGCGGCTTGATCCCCCCACGTGATCCGCGACCCCGATCACCCCAAGGAGTCCGATGCCCCTCGACATCGAAACCCCGCTGCCCTACCAACGCGACTCCGCCTGCCCGTTCGACCCCGGACCCCGGCTCCGCCAGGCGCAGCGGGAGGGCCCGATGCACCGGTACCGCCTCCCGAACGGGCAGGACATCTGGGTCGTCACCCGCTACGACGAGGTGCGGCAGATGTTCACCGACCCGCGTCTGAGCAGCGCCCTCACCCCGCTCACCCTGATGCTCCCCGGTCTCGGCGACGACCAACTGGAGGTGTCCCCGGGCAGCTTCGTCAACATGGACCCGCCGGAGCACACCCGGCTGCGCCGCACCGTCACCTCCAGCTTCACCGCCCGGCGCCTGCGCGAACTCACCCCCCGGCTGGAACGCATCGCGGAGAATTGCCTCGACGGCATGGAAGAGACGGGCCCGCCCGCCGACTTCATGACCGCGTTCGCATCCCCTTTCCCGCTGCTCGCCATCTGCGAACTGCTCGGCCTCACCGACGCGGAACGCGACGAGTTCATCGCCCTCACCGGCAAGGCCGCCGCCGGACTCGCCGCCACCCCCGAGGAGGCCAAGGACCTCGTCGACCACGCCCACCGTTTCATGCTGGGCATCGTCACCGCCCAGCGCGCCGACCCCCGCGACGGGATGATCGGCATGCTCGTCGCCGAGCACGGCGACGAACTCACCGACGAGGAGATCGTCGGCATCAGCAACATGTTCCTGTCCGCCGGCTTCGACACCACCGCCAACACCATCGGACTGGGACTGCTCGCCCTCCTCGACAACCCCGACCAACTCGCCCTGCTGCGCGACGACCCGGCCGTCCTCGACACCGCCGTCGAGGAACTCATGCGCTACCTCAGCGTCATCTCCGCCACCAGCGGCCGCACCGCCACCGAGGATCTCGAACTCGGCGGCGTCACCGTCAAGGCGGGCGAGTACGTCGTCCCCGCGCTGGCCGTGGCCAACCGCGACCCGGCCCACTACGCCGACCCCGACCGGCTCGACCTCACCCGGCCCCCCGGCCAGCAGGTCGGCTTCGGGTACGGCGTCCATCGCTGCACCGGCGCCACCATGGCCCTGCTGGAGCTGAAGATCGCCTTCTCCGCCCTGCTGCGCCGCTTCCCCGGCATCCGCCTCGCCGTACCGCGCGAGGAACTCGCCTTCCGCGGCTACACCATGGTGCACGGCGCGCTCGGCATCCCCGTCGTCTGGTGAGCCCCACCCCACCCCGCCGGAGGCCGGCCCCCTAGGACACGGCCCCGCCCCTACCCGGCCACGGTCACCTCCCGACCGGGCCCCTCGCGTCCACCACCAGCGGCAGAACCAGTGGGAGCCCAGCGGCATGAACACATCTCTCGACGAGGTCATCGACGCACTGCGCGCCTCTCTCCTGGAGAACGACAGGCTGCGCCGGCAGAACGAGCGGCTCACCTCGGCCGCGACCGAGCCCCTGGCGATCACCGGCATCGGCTGCCGCTTCCCCGGCGGGGTCGACGACCCGGAGGGCCTGTGGCGGCTGGTCGCCGAGGGCCGCGACGCCATGACCGGCCCGCCCGCAGACCGCGGCTGGGAGAACCATCCCGCCTACGACCCCGGACACCAGGGGGCGTTCCTCGCGGGCGCCGGGGACTTCGACGCCGGCTTCTTCCGCATCTCGCCGCGCGAGGCCCTGGCCATGGACCCGCAGCAGCGGCTGCTGCTGGAGGTGGCCTGGGAGGCGATCGAGCGGTCCGGCACCGACCCGCTGTCCCTTCGCTCCACCCGCACCGGCGTCTTCGTCGGCGGCGCCACCCAGGAGTACGGCGTCCTCCTCGGGGACTCCCCGGAGAACACCGACGGATACGCCCTCACCGGCCTGCCCGCCAGCATCATGTCCGGCCGGATCGCCTACCTCCTCGGTCTGGAGGGCCCCGCCCTCACCGTCGACACCGCCTGCTCGTCCTCCCTGGTCGGCCTGCACCTGGCGGCCCAGTCCCTGCGCGGCGGCGAGTGCGACCTCGCCCTCGTCGGCGGCGTCCTCGTCCTCACCGCCCCCACCATCTACGGCGAGTTCGACAGCCAGGGCGGATCGGCCGCCGACGGTCGCTGCAAGGCGTTCGCGGACGGCGCCGACGGCACGGGCTGGGGCGAGGGCGTGGGTGTGCTGGTGGTGGAGCGGTTGTCGGACGCGCGCCGCAACGGTCATCCGGTGCTGGCGGTGGTGCGGGGTTCGGCGGTGAACCAGGACGGTGCGTCGAACGGTCTGACGGCGCCGAACGGTCCGTCCCAACAGCGGGTCATTCTGGACGCGTTGGCGAACGCGGGGCTGTCCCCGGCCGATGTGGACGCGGTGGAGGCGCATGGGACGGGGACGCGGCTGGGTGACCCGATCGAGGCACAGGCGCTGCTCGCCACCTACGGCCAAGGACGCCCGCAGGAGCGGCCGTTGTGGGTCGGCTCCGTCAAGTCGAACATCGGACACACCCAGTTCGCCGCCGGGATCGCCGGCGTCATCAAGACGGTCATGGCGATGCGGCACGGCGTACTGCCCCGCACCCTGCACGTCGACCGGCCGACGCGACAGGTGGACTGGTCGGCCGGCGCGGTACGCGTCCTCACCGAGCAGCGGGAGTGGGCGAGGGCCGACCGTCCGCGCCGCGCGGGCGTCTCCTCGTTCGGGATCAGCGGCACCAACGCCCACGTCGTCCTCGAAGAGGCACCGAAGGACGAGCCGCCGGCCGACGAGCCCGAGCGGACCCGGGGCACAACGCTCCCGGCCGTCCCCGTCCTGCTCAGCGCCCGCAGCGAGCCCGCCCTCCGCGACCAGGCCGCCCGCCTCCTCGCCCACCTCGACCGGCACCCCGGCCCCCGGCTGACGGACCTGGCCGCCTCGGCGGCCACCACACGGGGCCTCATGGAACACCGCGCCGCCGTCACCGCCACCGACCTCCCCGCCCTGGCCGACGGCCTGCGCGCGCTGGCCACGGGGGAGGACGCGCCCGGCCTCGTACAGGCCACCGCGTCGGGCGGTGGTCTGGCGGTGGTGTTCTCGGGTCAGGGTGCGCAGCGGCCGGGGATGGGCCGTGGTCTGTACGAGGCGTTCCCGGTGTTCGCCTCCGCCTTCGACGAGGTGTGCGCGGCGTTCGAGGGGTTGGTGCCGGGCCCGCTCAAGGACGTGGTGTTCGGGGGTCCCGCCGAGGTGCTGGAGACCACGGGATGGGCGCAGCCTGCCCTGTTCGCGTGGGAAGTGGCGCAGTTCCGTCTGCTGGAGTCATGGGGGTTGAGGCCGGATGTGGTGCTCGGGCATTCCCTGGGTGAGGTGGTCGCGGCTCATGTGGGAGGGGTGTGGTCGCTTGCTGACGCGTGTCGGGTGGTGGCGGCGCGCGGACGGTTGATGCAGGCGCTGCCGTCGGGCGGTGCGATGTGGGCGGTGCAGGCGGAGGAGTCCGAGCTGGCGGAGCTGCCCGAGGGGGTGTCGCTGGCCGCGGTGAACAGCCCGTCGTCGCTGGTGCTTTCGGGGACCGAGGAGGCCGTGCGTGAGGTGGCCGACGGGTTCGCCGCCCGGGGTCGGCGGGTGAAGCGGCTGGCGGTCAGCCATGCCTTCCACTCGGCGTTGATGGAGCCGATGCTGGCCGACTTCGCCGGGGTGCTGGCCGGGGTGGAGTTCCGTGAGCCGTCGGTCCCCGTCGTCTCGAACGTGACCGGTGAGGTGGCGGGGGAGGAGCTGCGGACCCCGGAGTACTGGGTCCGGCATGTACGGGAGACGGTCCGGTTCGCCGACGGTGTGCGCGCCGCGCGCGCCCAGGGCGTGCAGACTGTTCTGGAGGTGGGCCCGGACGGCTCGTTGATCTCCGTGATCCAGGAGACGGAGCCGGAGGCGGCGGCGGTCGCGGCGCGGCGGGACCGGGACGAGGCGGTGGCGTGGGTGTCCGCGCTGGCCGAGGCGCATGTGCACGGCGCGGCCGTCGACTGGCGGGCGGTGTTCGCGGGGACGGGCGCGCGGCGGGTCGAGTTGCCGACGTACGCCTTCCAGCACCGCCGCTACTGGCCCGACACGCGGGTGGCCGCCGGTCGTGGCCGCGTCGTGGACGACTGGCGCTACAAGGTCACCTGGCGGCGCCGTCCGCTGACCGGGGAACGCGCCCTGACCGGCCGCTGGCTGCTGGTCCACGCAGGAGGCGCGGCCGGCGCCCGGGTGGCGGAGGCACTGCGGGCGGCGGGCGCGGACGTGCAGGTCGCGGACCGGGCCGCGGCCGGTGACTTCGCGGGCGTGGTGGCCCTGCCGGAGTCGGTCGAGGACGCCGTCTCGCTGGTGCGGGACCTGCGCGCCGCCGGTTCGCGGGCTCCGCTGTGGTGGGTGACGGCGGACGCGGTGGCGGTCGGCTCCGGTGACACCGTACGACCCGACGCCGCACAGCTGTGGGGCCTCGGCCAGGTGGTCGGCCTGGAGGAACCCGGCTGGTGGGGCGGGCTCGTCGACCTGCCCGCCATGGGGGACGACGCCACGGGGGAGTTGCTCGCGGCCGTTCTCGCCGGCGCCGCCGGTGGCGAGGACCAACTGGCCGTACGCGCGGGCGAGGTGTTCGCCCGGCGCCTGGTACGGGCCCCGCTGGCCGGGCGTGCCCCGGCCCGCCCGTGGAAGCCGCGGGGCACGGTCCTGGTGACCGGCGGCACCGGCGGTGTCGGCGCCCATGTCGCCCGCTGGCTCGCCGGGGAGGGCGCGGAGCATCTCGTTCTCACCAGCCGCCGCGGTGCCGCCGCGCCGGGGGCCGAGGCCCTGGCCGACGAACTGCGGGCCCTGGGCGCCGACGTGACCCTGGCGGCCTGCGACATGGCCGACCGGGAAGCCGTCGCCTCCGTCCTGGCGGACATACCGCCGACGACCCCGCTGAGCGCCGTCGTCCACGCCGCCGGCATCGTGCGCTACACCAAGGTGCGCCATCTGACCCCCGAGGAGATCCACGAGGTCGTCGACGGCAAGGCGACGGGCGCCCGCCACCTCGACGAACTCACCGCCGGTCTCGACCTCGACGCGTTCGTCCTGTTCTCCTCGGGAGCGGCCTCCTGGGGCGGCGGTTCCCAGGGCGCCTACGCCGCCGCCAACGCCTACCTCGACGGACTCGCCGAGTCCCGGCGCGCCCGGGGTCTGCCCGCCACCTCCCTCGCGTGGGGCACCTGGCGCTCCGACGGCATGGCGGCCGACCTCGACGAGGAGTCCCTGGCCCGCATGGGCCTCGCCCTCATGGACCCCGCGCTCGCGCTGTCCGTCATGCGGGAGGCGGTCGAACACGGCGAGACCTGCCTCACCGTCACCGACACCGACTGGTCCCGCTTCACCCCCGTCTACGCGGGCGCCCGCCACCGCCCCCTGATCGAGGAGATCCCGGAAGCGGCCCGCGCACTCCAGGGCGACACGGACACCACCGGCACTCCCGAGGGCACCACCGACACGGCGGACGCCGACAGCGCCTCCTCCGGGCTGATCCGCCGCCTCACGGACCTCACCGACGGTGAACGGCGCACCGCCCTGCTGGAGTTGGTGCGTTCCCGTGCCGCCGCCGTGCTCGGCCACACGGACGCGACGGAGGTCGCCGCCCACCGCCCGTTCAAGGACCTCGGCTTCGACTCCCTGACCGCCACCGAACTCCGCAACCGCCTCAACACCGCCACCGGACTGCGGCTGCCCGCCACCCTCGTCTTCGACCACCCCACCCCCACCGCCCTCGCCGACGACCTGCACCGGGCGTTGTACGGCGGCACCGACCCCGCCGCCCGGACCGTCGTCGTCCGCGAGGCCGGACACGACGAGCCGCTGGCGATCGTCGGCATGGCCTGCCGCCTGCCGGGCGGTGTCACCGGACCGGAGGACCTGTGGCGGCTCGTCACCGAGGGCCGCGACGCGATCTCCACCGTCCCCGGCGACCGGGGCTGGGACGCCTGGGGCGCGGCGGGCGGCCACGAGGGCGGCTTCCTCACGGACGTCGCCGGATTCGACGCGGAGTTCTTCGGGATCTCCCCACGCGAGGCGCTGGCGATGGACCCGCAGCAGCGGCTGCTCCTGGAGGTGGCGTGGGAGGCGGCGGAACGGGCCGGGATCGACCCGTCGTCCCTGCGTTCCACCCGCACCGGCGTCTTCGTCGGAGGCTCACCGACCGGCTACGGAAGCGTCGTCGGCGACAGCGCCGACGCCGGCGGCTATCTGCTCACCGGCAACAGCGGGAGCGTGATGTCCGGCCGCGTCGCGTACACGCTCGGCCTGGAGGGTCCGGCCCTCACCGTGGACACGGCCTGCTCCTCCTCCCTGGTCTCGCTGCACCTGGCCGGTCAGGCGCTGCGCGGCGGCGAGTGCGACCTGGCCCTCACCGGCGGTGTCGCGGTCATGCCGACCCCGGGGGCCTTCGACGAGTTCGCCCGGCAGGGCGGTCTCGCCGCCGATGGCCGCTGCAAGGCGTTCGCCGACGCCGCCGACGGCACCGGCTGGTCCGAGGGCGTGGCCTTCCTCGTCGTGGAGCGCCTCTCCGACGCGCGGCGCAACGGGCATCCGGTGCTGGCGGTGGTGCGGGGTTCGGCGGCGAACCAGGACGGTGCGTCGAACGGTCTGAGCGCGCCGAACGGTCCCGCTCAGCAGCGGGTGATCCGTGCCGCGTTGGCGAGCGCTGGTCTGTCTCCGTCGGAGGTGGACGCGGTGGAGGCGCATGGGACGGGGACGCGGCTGGGTGATCCGATCGAGGCTCAGGCGCTGCTCGCGACGTACGGGCAGGGTCGTGAACGGCCGCTGTTCCTGGGGTCGTTGAAGTCGAACATCGGTCATACGCAGGCGGTGTCGGGGGTCGCTGGTGTGATCAAGACGGTGTTGGCGTTGCGGCATGGGGTGTTGCCGAGGACGTTGCATGTGGATGAGCCGTCGAAGGAGGTGGACTGGTCGGCGGGTGCGGTGGAGTTGCTGACGGAGTCGCGGGAGTGGCCGGAGACGGGTCGGCCGCGTCGTGCGGGGGTGTCGTCGTTCGGGATCAGCGGCACGAACGTGCACGTGGTCCTGGAACAGGCCCCGGAACCCGACAGCACGACGGAGCCCACGCCACCCTGCTCCGGTCCGCTCCCCTGGACCGTGTCCGGCCACACCGAGCCCGCCCTGCGAGCCCAGGCCGCCCGTCTGGGAGCACACGTGACGGACCGTCACGACATGGCCGCCGACGTGGTGGGCCGCACGCTGGCTGTGTCCCGCGCCGGGCTGGAGCACCGGGCGGTCGTGGTCGGAACCGACCGCGAGGACCTGCTGCGAGGCATCGCCGCCGTCGCCGACGACCGGCCCGACGCGAGGGTGGTGCGGGGTCGTGCGCGTGGCGGTCCTGGTCCGGTGTTCGTGTTTCCGGGTCAGGGGTCGCAGTGGGTGGGGATGGCGGTGGAGTTGCTGGAGGCTTCGCCGGTGTTCGCGGAGTGGATGGGGGAGTGCGAGCGGGCGTTGTCGCCGTATGTCGGCTGGTCGTTGCGTGAAGTCCTCGATGACGAGGTCGCGTTGGACCGGGTCGATGTGGTGCAGCCGGTGTTGTGGGCGGTGATGGTGTCGCTGGCGGGGCTGTGGCGGTCGTTCGGGGTGGAGCCTTCGGCGGTCGTCGGGCATTCGCAGGGTGAGATCGCCGCGGCGGTGGTGGCTGGTGGTCTGTCGCTGGAGGACGGGGCGCGTGTGGTGGCGCTGCGGTCGAGGGCGATCCTGGCGTTGTCGGGCAGGGGCGGCATGGCTTCCGTGCAGTTGCCGGTCGAGGACGTACGCACTTTCATGCCGGTGACGGACGGCCGGGTGGAGGTGGCCGCGGTCAACGGTCCTTCCTCGGTGGTCGTGGCGGGTACGCCGGAGGGTCTGGACGAGGTGGTTGCCGAGGCGGAGGCGCGCGGCGCCCGCGCCCGGCGCATCGCCGTCGACTACGCCTCGCACTCCGCTCATGTCGAGGACATCCGAGAGGAGTTGGCGGAGGTACTGGCGGACATCACGCCCACCGCGGCCTCGGTGCCGTTCCACTCCACGGTCACGGAGGGACGGCTCGACACGTCGGGGCTGGACGCGGAGTACTGGTACCGCAACCTGCGCTCCACGGTGCGGCTTGACTCCGTGATCAGGGGGTTGGTGGAGGCCGGCCATCAGTCGTTCGTCGAGGTCAGCGCGCATCCGGTGCTGACGGGGGCGGTGCAGGAGACCGCGGAGGCGGCCGGTCGCGAGGTGGCCGTCACGGGCACGTTGCGGCGGGACGACGGGGGCCTGGAGAGGCTGCTGCTGTCGCTGGCGGAGGCGTACGTGCACGGGGCCCCCGTGGACTGGACGGTGCGCTTCACGCCGCCCGGCGAGGAGCCCACCCCGGATTCCGGCGTACCGCACGTCGATCTCCCGACGTACGCCTTCCAACACCGGCGCTACTGGCCCGAAACGACGGTGGTCGCCGCGGGCAAGGGCCGCGCCGTCGACGACTGGCGCTACCGGGTCGTATGGCGACGAGGCACCCTCCCCGACGGCGAGGACCCGCGCCTCGCCGGGCGATGGCTGCTGATCGCGCCCGAGACGCCCCACTCGGAAGAGGACCCCGGCGCCGTCTCCCGGACCGACGTGCCCACCACGACCGAGGACCGGATCGCCGCCGCGCTTCGGGCGGCCGGAGCCGAGGTGACCCTCGCGGCGCAGGCCGCGCCCGGCGACTACGCGGGCGTGATCGCGGCCCCGCGCTCCCTCCGCGACGCCGTGGCCCTGCTCCGCGACCTCCGTGCCGCCGATGTGACGGCACCGCTGTGGTGGCTGACCGAGGGTGCCGCCTCGGTCGTCGCGGGCGACGCCGTCAGCCCGGCGGCGGCCCAGCTGTGGGGGCTGGGACAGGTGGTGGGCCTGGAGCACCCGGACTGGTGGGGCGGGCTCGTCGACCTGCCGGCCGACTGGACCGAGGACACGGGGCGCGGGCTGGCGGCCGTACTCGCCGCGGGGCGCGCCGACCGCGCCGCCCTCGGCGACACGGCCGACAGGGGAGCCGTCGGCGGGGAGGACCAGGTCGCCGTGCGCGAGTCCGGGACCTACGTGCGGCGGCTGGTGCGTGCCCTGGCGGGCGGACGCCGGCCGGAGCAGGTCTGGAAGCCGCGCGGCACCGTCCTCGTCACCGGTGGCACGGGCGGCGTCGGCGCGCATGTCGCCCGGTGGCTCGCCGCCGAGGGAGCGGACCACCTGGTGCTGACCAGTCGGCGCGGCACGGCGGCGCCGGGCGCCGCCGACCTGGGCCGGGAACTGGAGGCACGCGGGACACGCGTGACGATCGCCGCGTGCGACGTGGCGGACCGCGACGCCCTCGCGGCCGTCCTGGCGGACATCCCCGAGGAAACCCCGCTCACCGCCGTCGTCCACGCCGCCGGCGTGGCGACCTTCTCCGACGTGCTGTCCATCGACGACGACGAAATCGTCTCCGGTACGGCGGCGAAGGTGGAGGGCGCCCGTCATCTCGACGCGTTGACGGCGGAGCTGGACCTGGACGCGTTCGTGCTGTTCTCGTCGGGGGCCGCGGTGTGGGGGAGCGCGGGCAACGGCACGTACGCGGCGGCCAACGCGTTCCTGGACGGGCTGGCGTACGAGCGGCGGGCGCGGGGGCTGCCGGCCACCTCCGTCGCCTGGGGCGGCTGGGCGGGCGGCGGCATGCTCCAGGGCTCCGAGTCCGTCGCCGGACAACTGGAGCGCATGGGGCTGCGGCAGATGCAGCCGGAGCTGGCGATCGGTGTCCTGAGCGAGGCCGTCGGTCAGGGCGAGACCGCTCTCACCGTCAGCGACATGGACTGGGAACGCTTCGCCCCCGTCTACGCGCTCGCCCGGCGCCGCCCGCTCATCGAGGAGATCCCCGAGGCCGCCCGCGCCCTGACCGGCGGGGACTCCACCGACGACACGACGACGGCCGACACGAACGCCGCCGCCCGCCTGCGCGAGAGCCTCGCCGCCCTCACCGACCTCGAACGTCAGGACACCCTCGTGGACCTCGTCCGGGAGCACGCGGCCGCCGTCCTCGGCCACGCCTCCCCGGACGCCCTCACACCCGACCGGCCGTTCAAGGACCTCGGCTTCGACTCCCTGACCGCCACCGAACTCCGCAACCGCCTCAACACCGCCACCGGGCTGCGGCTGCCCGCCACCCTCGTCTTCGACCACCCCACCCCCACCGCCCTCGCCGGCCTCCTGCACGACGAACTCCTCGGCGGCGCGCCGGACGACCCGATGGACGCCCTGCGCGTCCAGCAGGAGCTCGACCGCATGGAAAAGGCCCTCCTCCCGGCGGTGACCGCGCCCGACATGGACCCCGCTACCCGTGCCGACGTGGCGCAGCGACTGCGCGACCTCGCGGCACGGCTCAGCGGCACCGACCCGGACGCCGCACCCCGCACCGCCGACGGCCTGGAGTCCGCCACGGACGACGAGATCTTCGACCTCATCGACCGTGACCTGGGTGTCGGCTGACCCCGCCCCGACCGGCTCGCCCCCTCGCCCCCCACCCTGCCCCGCGCCGCCCCGCCGCGCCCATCCGCAGCCGGGTGACCTCACCGCGCCGCCGGACGGCACCACCGCCGTCCGCGGCCCGTTCAGGCGCCCCCCACACCGATCTGGAGTCGACCATGACCGAGGACAAGCTCCGCACGTATCTGCGGCGGGTCACGGCGGAGTTGCAGCAGACCCGCGACCGGTTGCGTGAGTCCCAGGACCGGTGGCGCGAACCCCTGGCCGTCGTCGGCATGGCCTGCCGCCTGCCCGGCGGGGCGGACTCGCCGGAGAAGCTGTGGCGCCTCGTCGCCGACGGCGTCGACGCGGTCGGCGGCCTGCCCACCGACCGCGGCTGGGACCTGGACGACCTGTACGACCCGGACCCCGACAAGCCGGGCAAGACCTACACCCGCGAAGGCGCGTTCCTCTACGAGGCGGGCGACTTCGACCCCACGCTGTTCGGTATCTCGCCCCGCGAGGCGCTGGCGATGGACCCGCAGCAGCGGCTGCTCCTGGAGACCTCCTGGGAGGCGATCGAACGCGCCCGCATCGACCCCCTGTCCCTGCGCGGCAGCCGCACCGGCGTCTTCGTCGGCGGCCTGCCCACCGGCTACGGAGGACTCCTCATGGACTCCGAGGAGGACCAGGGGTACGCCATCACCGGCGGCACCGGCAGCGTCATGTCCGGACGCGTCTCCTACTCCCTCGGTCTGCAGGGCCCGGCGGTGACCGTCGACACCGCTTGCTCCTCCTCCCTCGTCGCCCTCCACCTCGCGGCCCAGTCGCTGCGCCAGGGCGACTGCTCCATGGCCCTGGCCGCCGGAGTCGGCATCCTCGCGACCCCGGCCGGCTTCGTCATCTTCGCCCGCCAGCGCGGTCTCGCCGCCGACGGCCGCTGCAAGGCGTTCGCCGACGCCGCCGACGGCATCGGCTGGGGCGAGGGAGCCGCCGTCGTCTTGCTGGAGCGCCTCTCCGACGCGCGGCGCAACGGGCATCCGGTGCTGGCGGTGGTGCGGGGTTCGGCGGCGAACCAGGACGGTGCGTCGAACGGTCTGAGCGCGCCGAACGGTCCCGCTCAGCAGCGGGTGATCCGTGCCGCGTTGGCGAGCGCTGGTCTGTCTCCGTCGGAGGTGGACGCGGTGGAGGCGCATGGGACGGGGACGCGGCTGGGTGATCCGATCGAGGCGCAGGCGCTGCTCGCGACGTACGGTCAGGGTCGTGAACGGCCGCTGTTCCTGGGGTCGTTGAAGTCGAACATCGGTCATACGCAGGCGGTGTCGGGGGTCGCTGGTGTGATCAAGACGGTGTTGGCGTTGCGGCATGGGGTGTTGCCGAGGACGTTGCATGTGGATGAGCCGTCGAAGGAGGTGGACTGGTCGGCGGGTGCGGTGGAGTTGCTGACGGAGTCGCGGGAGTGGCCGAAGACGGGTCGGCCGCGTCGTGCGGGGGTGTCGTCGTTCGGGATCAGCGGCACGAACGTGCACGTGGTCCTGGAACAGGCCCCGGAACCCGAGACCCCCACCGAACCCGAGGCGACGCCCGGGGACCGGCCCCTCGCCGGGCCCACCCCGTGGACGCTCTCCGCCGCCACCGAGACAGCCCTGCGCGACCAGGCCCGCCGTCTCCTGGAGCACACCGCCGCGCACCCCGACCACACCGCATTCGACATCGGGCATTCCCTGGCCACCACCCGCGCGGCCCTCGCCCACCGGGCCGTCGTCCTCGCCGACTCGCACGAGGACCTGCTGACCCGCGCACGGGCCCTGGCCGACGGCACCGACGCACCCGGCGTCGTGACCGGCACGGGCACCAAGGCCAAGACCGTGTTCGTGTTTCCGGGTCAGGGGTCGCAGTGGGTGGGGATGGCGGTGGAGTTGCTGGAGGCTTCGCCGGTGTTCGCGGAGTGGATGGGGGAGTGCGAGCGGGCGTTGGCGCCGTATGTCGGCTGGTCGTTGCGTGAAGTCCTCGATGACGAGGTCGCGTTGGACCGGGTCGATGTGGTGCAGCCGGTGTTGTGGGCGGTGATGGTGTCGCTGGCGGGGGTGTGGCGGTCGTTCGGGGTGGAGCCTTCGGCGGTCGTCGGGCATTCGCAGGGTGAGATCGCCGCGGCGGTGGTGGCTGGTGGTCTGTCGTTGGAGGACGGGGCGCGTGTGGTGGCGCTGCGGTCGAGGGCGATCCTGGCGTTGTCGGGCAGGGGCGGCATGGCTTCCGTGCAGTTGCCGGTCGAGGACGTACGCACTTTCATGCCGGTGACGGACGGCCGGGTGGAGGTGGCCGCGGTCAACGGTCCTTCCTCGGTGGTCGTGGCGGGTACGCCGGAGGGTCTGGACGAGGTGATCGCCGAGGCGGAGGCGCGCGGCGCCCGCGCCCGGCGCATCGCCGTCGACTACGCCTCGCACTCCGCTCATGTCGATGACATCCGAGAGGAGTTGGCGCAGCTACTGGCGCCCGTGGCGCCGGTTTCCTCGAAGGTGGCGTTCCATTCGTGCGTCACCGGTGGCCGCTTCGACACGGCCGGACTGGACGGCGGGTACTGGTTCCGCAACCTGCGGCAGCCGGTGCGGTTCGAGGAGACGACGCGGGCCCTGCTGGAGCAGGGGCACGGGCTGTTCGTGGAGATGAGCCCGCACGCCGTGCTGACGGGGGCGGTGCAGGAGACGGCGGAGGCGGCCGGTCGCGAGGTGGCCGTCACGGGCACGTTGCGGCGGGACGACGGGGGCCTGGAGAGGCTGCTGCTGTCGCTGGCGGAGGCGTACGTGCACGGCGCGCCCGTCGACTGGCGGACGTGCTTCGCCGGGACCGGGGCCCGGACCGTCGACCTGCCCACCTACGCCTTCCAGCACCGGCGCTACTGGACCGAGACGCCGGTCGCGACCGGCGTCTTTACCGGCCGGGCCGTGGACGGCTGGCGCTACCGGGTGGCCTGGCGGCGGATCACCCCGACCGCCGCCGCCCCCCTGGCGGGCCGCTGGCTGCTGGTCGCCCCCGGCGGTGACGGGGGCGAGGTCACCGAGGCGCTGCGGACGGCGGGGGCCGAGGTGGAGGTGTCCGGTGTACCCGTCGCCGCCGGCGGCGACGGCGCGTACCGGGGAGTCGTCTCGCTGCTCGACTCGGCCGCCGACGCGCTCTCCCTGACACGGGAGTTGGACGCCGCCGGGGTGCGGGCGCCGGTGTGGTGGCTGACGCGTGGCGGGGCGGCCGTGGCGACGAGCGACGACGTGCGCGGTACCGCCGCACAGCTGTGGGGCCTCGGGCAGGTGCTGGGGCTCGAACACCCCGACTGGTGGGGCGGGCTCGTCGACCTGCCCCGAGCGTGGAGCGAGAGCACGGCGGAGGTGCTCGCCGCCCTCCTGGCGGGCTCGGCAGGCCCCGAGGACCAGCTCGCGATCCGTGGCTCCGCGGTCTACGCGCGACGGCTGGTCCGCGCCCCGCTCACCGACCGGGGCCCCGCCCGGCCGTGGAAACCGCGCGGCACGGTGCTCATCACGGGCGGCACCGGCGGGATCGCCGCCCACCTTGCCCGTCGGCTCGCCGCCGAGGGCGCCGAGCACCTGCTGCTGCTCAGCCGGCGCGGCCCGCAGGCACCGGGCACCGGGGCGCTCGCGGAGGAACTGCGGGCCCTGGGCGCCGAGGTGACGTTCGCGGCGTGCGACGTCGCCGACCGCGACGCCCTCACGGCCGTCCTGGCGGACATCCCCGAGGAGACCCCCCTCACCGCGGTCCTCCACACGGCCAGCTCCACCTCCTACGGTCCGCTGCTCGACGTCGGGGACCGGGAGTTCACCGACGGTACGGCGGCGAAGGTGGAGGGCGCCCGTCATCTCGACGCGTTGACGGCGGAGCTGGACCTGGACGCGTTCGTGCTGTTCTCGTCGGGGGCCGCGGTGTGGGGGAGCGCGGGCAACGGCACGTACGCGGCGGCCAACGCGTTCCTGGACGGGCTGGCGTACGAGCGGCGGGCGCGGGGGCTGCCGGCCACCTCCGTCGCCTGGGGCGGCTGGGCCGACGGGGGCATGCTGACGGGATTCCCGGCCCTCGCCGACCAGTTGGAACGGATGGGCGTACGCCCCATGCGGCCGGACTCCGCCCTCGACGTGCTGTGGGAGGCCGTCGAACAGTCCGAGACCACGCTCACCGTCAGCGACATGGACTGGGAACGCTTCGCCCCCGTCTACGCCCTCGCCCGACGCCGCCCGCTCATCGAGGAGATCCCCGAGGCCGCCCGCGCCCTGACCGGCGACCGGCCCGGCGACGGCCACGCCGACGGCGACGGCACGGCCGCCGGGCAGCTGCGCGGCACCCTCGCCGCGCTGAGCGAACCGGAACAGCGCGCCACACTGCTGGAGTTGGTGCGTTCCCGTGCCGCCGCCGTGCTCGGCCACACGGACGCGACGGAGGTCGCCGCCCACCGCCCGTTCAAGGACCTCGGCTTCGACTCCCTGACCGCCACCGAACTCCGCAACCGCCTCAACACCGCCACCGGACTGCGGCTGCCCGCCACCCTCGTCTTCGACCACCCCACCCCCACCGCCCTCGCCGGACGGCTGCGCGACGAACTCCTCGGCGGCACCGAGGCAGCGGGCACCACACCGGCCGCAGGGCGGACCACCGACGACGACCCGCTGGCCGTCGTCGGCATGGCCTGCCGGTACCCCGGCGGCGTCCGCGGCCCCGAGGACCTGTGGACACTCGTCACCGAAGGCCGCGACGAGATGGGCGACTTCCCCACCGACCGGGGCTGGGAGGCGCTGTCGCTGTACGACCCGGGGCGCGACACCACCCTCGCCGGACAGGGCGCCTTCCTCCACGACGCCGGTGACTTCGACGCCGAGTTCTTCGGGATCTCCCCGCGCGAGGCCCTCTCCATGGACCCGCAGCAGCGACTGCTCCTGGAGACCTCCTGGGAGGCGATCGAACGGACCGGCATCGACCCGCTGTCGCTGCGCGGCAGCCGCACCGGCGTGTTCGTCGGCGGCACACCCCAGGAGTACGGCGCCCTGCTGATGAACTCCGCCTCCCTCGCCGGCGGGTACGCCCTGACCAGCTCGTCCGGCAGCGTCATGTCGGGCCGGGTCTCCTACGTGCTCGGCCTGGAGGGCCCCGCCGTCACCGTCGACACCGCCTGCTCGTCCTCCCTCGTCGCCCTCCACCTCGCCGGCCAGGCGCTGCGCGCCGGGGAGTGCGACCTCGCCCTCGCCGGCGGCGTCACCGTCATGGCCACACCCGGCGCGTTCGCCGAGTTCGCCAACCAGGGCGGACTCGCCGCCGACGGCCGCTGCAAGGCGTTCGCGGACGCCGCCGACGGCACCGGATGGGGCGAGGGCGTCGGTATCGTCGTCCTCGAACGCCTGTCGGACGCGCGGCGCAACGGGCACCACGTCCTCGGCCTGGTCCGCGGCTCGGCCGTCAACCAGGACGGCGCCTCCAACGGCCTGACCGCCCCCAACGGCCCCTCCCAGCAGCGCGTCATCCGCGCCGCGCTGGACGGCGCGGGCCTCGATCCCCGCGACGTGGACGCCGTCGAGGCCCACGGCACCGGCACCCGCCTCGGCGACCCCATCGAGGCGCAGGCCCTGCTCGCCACGTACGGCAGGGACCGGGACACCGAACGGCCGCTCTGGCTCGGCTCCGTCAAGTCGAACATCGGGCACACCCAGTACGCGGCGGGCGTCGCCGGCGTCATCAAGACGATCATGGCGTTGCGTGCGGGCACCCTGCCGCGCACCCTCCACGTCGACGAGCCGACCCGGCAGGTCGACTGGTCCGCCGGCACCGTACGCCTCCTCACCGACAACCGGCCCTGGCCCGACACCGGCCGCCCCCGTCGCGCCGCCGTCTCGTCCTTCGGCATCAGCGGCACCAACGCCCACCTCATCCTGGAGCAGGCCCCCGAGACGGCGCCGGCCGAGACCTCCGGCGACACCCCCGCCGACCAGCCCCCCGTCCCCGCGGACGCGACCACCACCGGGCCCCCGCACGAGACACCCGCACCGGGGCAGCCGGACCCCACGGCCACCCCCGCACAGCCGACCCCGGCCGGCCCGCCCGAGCCGTCGGCCGTCACCGGGCCGGCGACCGCGGAGCCCCGCCCCGCCGCGGTGGTGCCCTGGCTGGTCTCCGGCCACACCGAGGCCGCCCTGCGCGCCCAGGCGGCGCGGCTCCTCACCCACCTCGGCGCGCGGACCGAGGGCACGCCCCTCGACGTCGCCTGCTCCCTGGCCACCACCCGCGGCGCCCTCACCCACCGGGCGGCCGTCGTCGCCGACACGCCGCCCGCCCTGCTCGCCGGACTGCGCGCCATCGCCGACGGCGACCCCACGGCCCCCGACGTCGTCCGGGGCACCGCACGGGAGACCCCGCTCGCGGTGGTCTTCCCCGGCCAGGGCTCCCAACGCCCTCAGATGGGCCGCGACCTGTACGAACGCCACCCCGTCTTCGCCGCCGCCTTCGACGAGGTCTGCGCCGCCCTCGACCCGTTGCTCGACCGGCCCCTGCGGGACGTCGTCTTCGCCGACGACCCGGACCGGCGGGCGGACCTGGACCGGACCGCCTGCACCCAGCCCGCCCTGTTCGCCGTGGAGACCGCGCTCTACCGCCTCCTGGAGAGCTGGGGCGTCCGCCCCGACGTGCTCATGGGCCACTCCGTCGGTGAACTCGTCGCCGCGCACGTCGCCGGGGTCTGGTCACTGCCCGACGCCTGCCGGGTGGTCGCCGCCCGCAGCCGCCTCATGCAGGCGCTGCCCGCGGGCGGTGCGATGCTCGCCGTCGAGGCCGACGAGACCACGGTCGTCGCCGTGCTCGCCGCCCACCGCGACCGCCGCATCGGCATCGCCGCCGTCAACGGACCCTCCTCCGTGGTCGTCTCCGGGCCCGAGAACGCCGTCCTCGACGTGGCGGCCGAGTTCGTCGGACGCGGCCACCGCACCCGGATGCTCACCGTCAGCCACGCCTTCCACTCCCCGCTCATGGAGCCCATGCTCGCGGACTTCGCCGCCGCCCTCGCCGACGTCGAGTTCCACGAGCCGGTCCTGCCCCTCATCTCCAACCTGACCGGCGCCCCCGCCGTCGCCGGCGACCTGCGCGCCCCCGGCTACTGGGTGCGCCACGTCCGCAACACCGTCCGCTTCGCCGACGGCGTGCGCACCCTTCTCGACCGGGGGGTGCGCACCTTCCTCGAAGCGGGACCCGGCGGCGCCCTGACAGCCATGACGGCCGCCACCGCCGCCGAACACACCGACGACGCCGTGACCTGCCTCGCCACCCTCCGCGACGCGGACCGAGGCGAGGCCGACGCCCTGGTCGCCGCCCTCGCCCGGCTCTCCGTCCACGGCACCCCCGTGGACTGGCGGGCGTACTACGCGGGCAGCGGCGCCCGCACCGTCCCGCTGCCCACCTACGCCTTCCAGCACCAGCGGTTCTGGCTGCGCGTGCTCGGCTCCGGCGCGAGCGGCGGCCGGGACGCCTCCTCCGTCGGCCTGACCACCACCGGGCACCCCCTGCTCGGCGCCGTCACCGAACTGCCCGGTACCGGAGGGCTGCTCCTCACCGGCCGGCTCGACCGCGCCGACCAGCCCTGGCTCGCCGAGCACACGCTCGGCGGCGTCCCGGTGCTGCCCGGCACCGCCCTCGTGGACCTCGCCCTGCACGCCGGCAGCCACCTCGGCTGCGACACCCTCGACGAACTCGTCATCCACACCCCCCTGGCGCTGCCCGAACGGGGCGGAGTCGCCCTCCACCTCGCCGTCGACGACGCGGACGACGACGGGCGGCGCCCCTTCGCCCTCCACGCCCGGTCCGAGACGGCCGCCGACCGCTGGACCCGCCACGCCTCGGGTGTGCTCGCCCCCGCCCCCGCCGGGGCGCCCCCGGCCGGGAGCACCGTGTGGCCGCCGCCCGGCGCGCGCCCCGTGCCGCTGGACGACTTCTACGCCACGACCGCCGCGGCGGGCCTCGACTACGGGCCCGTCTTCCAGGGCCTGACCGAACTCTGGCAGGCCGACGGCGCACTCCACGCCCACGTCGCCCTGCCCGACGCCGCCGAACAGGGCGCCGACGACGGGAACGCCGGCGAGGGGAGCACCGACGGCGGGAGCACCGACGGTTTCACCGTCCACCCCGCCCTCCTCGACGCCGCCCTCCAGCCACTCGCCCTCGGTGTCCTCGGCGCGGACCGGCCCGACGGCACCGCCGTCCCGGCGGGCCTGCCGTTCGTCTGGTCCGGCCTGCGCGCCCACGCTACCGGCGCGTCCGCCCTGCGCGTGCGGCTGGCGCCCACCGCCGACGGCGCCGTCACCGTACGGGCCACCACCCCCGACGGCCTGCCCGTCCTCGACATCGACGCCCTGACCCTGCGCGCGCCCTACACCGTCCCCGCGGCCCCGGCCACCACCCCCCGCGCCGAGCCGCTGTACCGGCTGGACTGGCCGAAGGCAACCCCCGCCGCCGAACCACCGTCGGCGACCGGGAGTTGGGGCCTGCTCGGCCTGGACCCCCGGGAACTGCGCCCCCGGCTGGCCGCGGCCATCGGCCGGGACGTCGTCCCGTACCTCGACCGTGACGCCCTCACCGACACGATCGACACGGGGGGCCCGGCCCCCACCGCCGTCCTGCTCTTCTGCGACCCGCCCGGCCGGGACGACGCGGCCGCCGACGCCCACGCGGCGACCCGGCACCTGCTCGACACCCTGCGGCCCTGGCTCGACGACCAGCGGCTCACCGGAACCCGGCTCGTCCTCGTCACCCACGCAGCCGTCACGGCCGCCCCCGACGACCCCGGGCCGCTCCCCGCTGCCGCCGCCGTCTGGGGCCTCGCCCGAGCCGCCCAGACCGAACACCCCGAGCGCCTCGTCCTCGTCGACCTCGACGACGACACCGCGTCCCTCGCGGCCCTGCCCCGAGCCCTGGCGACCGGCGAACCCCAACTCGCCCTCCGCCACGGCGTTCCCCACACCCCGAGGCTCACCCCGCTGCCGCCGCCGGAGCCCCCGGCGGCCCGCCGGACCCCTCCCGCGACCGCCGATGCCCCGGCCGCGGGAGGCCCCCCCGCCGCGGAGCAGGAGACGGCCCTCCCGGCGGTCTCCCCTTCCGGCGTGCTCTTCGGCCCGGGCGGCACCGTCCTCGTCACCGGCGCCACCGGTGCCCTCGGCGCCCTGGTGGCCCGCCACCTCGTGACCCGGCACGGCGTACGGCATCTGCTGCTGGCCGGACGCCGGGGGCCCGCCGCGCCCGGCGCGGACGAGCTGACGGCCGAAATCGCCGCGGCCGGCGCCCGGATCACCTGGGCGGCGTGCGACGTCGCCGACCGCGACGCACTGACCGGGCTGCTGGCCGGTGTGCCCGCCGCCCACCCCCTCACCGCCGTCGTCCACCTCGCCGGCGTCGTCGACGACGGACTGTTCGGCGACCTCACGGCGGAACGGCTCACGGCGGTGCTGCGCCCGAAGGCGGACGCCGCCTGGCATCTGCACGAACTGACCCGCGACCTCGACCTCACAGCCTTCGTGCTGTTCTCGTCCGCCGCCGGGGTGCTCGGCAGTCCGGGCCAGGCCAACTACGCCGCCGCCAACGCGTTCCTCGACGCCCTGGCACAGCACCGCCGCGCGCTCGGCCTGCCCGCGCTGTCCCTGGCCTGGGGGCCCTGGCAGGGCGTCGGCGGCATGGCCGACGCGCTCACCGCCGACGGGCGGCCCCGACCGGCGGCCGGCGGGGTACGGCCGTTCACCGCCGGCTCCGGTCTCGCCGCCCTCGACCGCGCCCTCGCCGCCCCCGACGACGCCGTGCTCGTTCCCCTCGGGCTCTCCCCGGGCACCACGTCCTTCCCTGCCGACCGCGTCCCCGCCGTCCTGCGGTCCCTCGTGCGCGCCAGCGTCCCCCGGCGGACCGTCACCCACCGCACCGACCGCGCGGACGCCTCCGCCCTGGCCGCCCTCGCCCCGGCGGACCGCCGGACCGCGCTGCTGGAACTGGTGTGCGCCCAGGCCGCCCGGGTCCTCGGGCACAGCGGCACCGACGGTCTGACCGCGGACCGGGCCTTCGGTGAACTGGGCTTCGACTCGCTCACCTCCGTCGAACTGCGCAACCGGCTCGCCACCGCCACCGGCCTGCGTCTGCAACCCACCCTGGTCTTCGACCACCCCACGCCCGGCGACCTCGCCGCCGCCCTCGACCGGCAGTTCACCGCCCCGGCGGACGCACCCGCGCGGGCCTCCGCCCCGGCCGACCCGACCACGGCCGTCGCCCAGGCCGTGGAGTCCCTCTACCGCCACGCCGTCACCGTCGGCCGCTACGACCAGGCCGGGAAGGTGCTGATGAACTCCGCGGGCCTGCGCCCCTCCTTCCCCTCCGCCGACGCGGTCGGCAAGGCACCGGCCCTGGTCAAGCTCGGTGACGGAGGCCGCCACCCCGCGCTCGTCGGGCTGCCGTCCACGTCGGTGTGGGCCAGCGACCAGGAGTTCGTCGCCCTGGCCCGGCCGCTGCGCGGACTGCGCGACACGCACTCGCTGATGATGCCGGGCTTCGTCTCCGACGAACTGGTCGCGGGCAGCGTCGAGGCGGCCGTGGACCACGCCGCCCGCACCATCGCCCGCACCCTGGACGGTGCCCCGTTCGCCCTCGCCGGCCGCTCCTCCGGAGGCTCCCTCGCCTACGCGGTGGCCACCCGCCTGGAGGAGCTCGGCACCCCCGCCCTGGGCGTGGTCATGCTGGACACCTATGTGGCCGGCACCCCGCAGACCGACTACATCGTCCACGCCATGGAGTCCCGCTCCCTCGAACGCGAGGCGGAGTTCGGCCGGATGACCGGCCTGCGGCTCACCGCGATGGCGTCGTACTTCTCCCTCTTCGAGACGTGGCGGCCGCGCCCCATCAGCACGCCGGCACTCCTCGTCCGGGCCTCCGAACCGATCGCCGTCGACGCCGACGCGCTGCGTGAGCGGCCCGAGCAGTGGCAGTCGACATGGCCCGTCCCCCTGGACGTGATCGACGTCCCCGGCGACCACCACTCCATGATCGAGGAACACGGCGAGACCACCGCGAGGACCGTGCACGACTGGCTGACCGGGCACGGCGCCTGAACGACGACGGCGGGGCCCCGGGGAGAACGCCTCCCCGGGGCCCCGCCCCGTCACGCCCGGCCTCCGAGCGCCTAACGGATCACCCGCGCGCAGGCCCGCACCCGGTCCAGCAGTCCGCTCATGCCCAGCAGGTCCTCCGGACCGTCCCGGGGCGGCACCCCGTCCAGCACGGCTGCCGCGAAACTCCGCACCACTGCCCCGCACTGGTCGTCGGCGGCCAGCGTGACCTCCCGCACGAGATCCTGCTGCTCCAGCCGCAGCACGGGCCGCAGCGCCGGCGGCGGGGTGAACGCGCGGTCGAGGACGATCCGGCCCCCGCTGCCCCACAGCGCGTACGAGCAGCGGTAGGCGTGCTCGAAGCCGAAGGACAGCTCGGCGGTGACCCCGTCCGGGGTCGTCAGCAGCACATGGCCCGCCACGTCCACACCGAGCCCCGCGTCGACCCGCAGCACCGCGCCCACCGGGTCGAGTTCGTCACCCAGCAGCAGCCGTGCCGCGCGCAGCGGATACACGCCGACGTCCAGCAGCGATCCCCCGCCGAGGTCGGCCCGGTGCCGGACGTCCCCGGCGGGCAGCGGCGGGATGCCGAACGCGGAGCTGAAGGAACGTGGTGCGCCGATCTCACCGGAGGCGACCAGACGCCGTACCTCCTCGTGCTGACCGTGGTGGAGGAACATGAAGTTCTCCATCAGCCACACCCCGTGGGCGCGGGCGGTCTCCAGCATCACGGCCGCCTCCGCGCGGCTCGTCGCCAGCGGCTTCTCCACCAGCACGTGCAGACCCGCGCGGAGCGCCCGCACGGTCCACGCGGCGTGCAGTCCGGTGGGCAGCGGGACGTAGACGGCGTCGAGGTCGCCGCGGTCGAGGAGCCGGTCGTAGCCCTCCACCGGTTCACCGCCGAACCGCTCGGTGAACCGGCGTGCCTTCGCCGCGTCCCGGCTGGCCACGGCCACCAGACGTGTCCTCGGTTCGGCGGCGAGGGCGGGCAGCACCCGGCGCCGGGCGATGTCCGCGCAGCCTAGGACCCCGACCCGCACCACACGCTCCGGTCCGGTCCCGGACGGCCCGCTCACCGCAGGGCCTCCGCGCAGGCCACCAGGGTGCGCGCCTCGATGCCGACGTAGTGACTGTGGCGGAGCAGTTCCTTGAGCTGCCCCAGGGTGACCCAGCAGTACCCGGCCGGCACCCGGGCGGGGAAGTCCTCCTCCAGTTCCGCGATCACGTACCGGTTCTCCGCGGCGAGGAACCGCCCGCCCTCCTCCGACAGGATCCGGTCGTAGCGGATCCGTTCCGGGGGGAGCGCGCCGAGAACGTCGAGGTACGCGGGCCGGTCCTCCGGTGCCCGGTCGCGCTGCTCGTCCGGTACGCAGTGCACGGTCGGCCCGATCTCCAGCCGGTCCAGACAGCCCTCCTGGGCGTGCGCCCGCACCAGGAAGTGCGGGACCCCGCCGATGGCCCGGTACAGCAGGGCCGCGAGTCCCCGGGAGCAGGGTGCCAGCATCGGCTGTGTCCAGTGCGGGACCTCGCGGTGCGGTGCGGTGACGTCGACGGCGACGATGCGGAACCGCCCGCCGTCCTCGGCCGCGATCTCGGTCGCCGTGCGGCGCCAGCCGGGGAGCCCGGCGAGCGGCCCGACGTCGGCGGTCAGCTCGCACCGCGTCTTGGCGTCGGTGAACCAGCTCGACAGCTCCGTCATCGAGTGCAGGGCGCCCTGCCGGGGCCCCAGGGCCTGCGCCGAGGCCCTCCACGCGGGGCCGGGCCCGCCCGGAGCGTCGGCCCCGGGTTCGGTGCGGGGCAGACACGACAGCACCGTACGGGCGTCCATGTTGACCAGGTTGTCCCGGTGGAGCAGGGCCCTGATCTCCTCCAGGGTGAACCAGCGGAAGTCGTCGTGGACGGGGACGTCGTCGTCGATCTCGACGATCATGTTCCGGTTCTGTTTGTGCAGGAACCAGGCGCCCTGCTCCGACTGCAGGACGTCGACCAGCACCCGTCCCCGGCGGTCGGTGAAGTACTCCAGGTAGCGCACGGACCCGCCCCGGTGGACCCGGGTGTAGTTGCTGCGGGTCGCCTGCACGGTCGGGGACAGCTGGATGCCGTCGACGTTGCCGGGTTCGGCCTTCGCCTGGAGCAGGAAGTGCCGGACGCCGTCGAACGTCCTGGCGAGGATGCCGAGGACGCCGATCTCCGGCTGGTGGATGATCGGCTGCCATCGTTCGGGGGCCGGGCCGTCGCCGCCGGGCCGCACCCGCAGGCCGCGCACGCTGAAGAACCGGCCGGTGCGATGCCGCAGGTCACCCGTGGCCCCGTCGAACCCCCAGCCGTCCAGGTCCGCGAACGGGATCGCCTCGACGCGCTGGTCGTTGACCCGGGCGCGCTCGGCGAACCAGGTGGCGAAGTCCGCCGTGGCGGGCACCGCGCTCACCATGTGACGGGCAGGCAGGCGGGGCCGCGCAGGACGCCCCCGGTGAACTCGATCGCGTCCCGGGGGATCGCGAGCGCCAGCTCGGGGAAGCGCCGCAGCAGGGACCCCGCCGCCACCTGGAGCTCCATGCGGGCGAGCTCGGCGCCGATGCAGCGGTGGGCGCCGTGGCCGAAGATGAGATGGGGATTGGCGGAGCGGTGGAAGTCCATCTCCGTCGGCTCGTCGAACACGGCCGGATCGAGGTTCGCGGCCTGTGTGTCGATCACCACGGCCTCACCCTTGCGGATGGTGCCGGTACTCAGCTCGACGTCGTCGACCGCGATCCGTACGAACCCGCCGGTGACCGAGAGCGGCGCGATCCGCAGGACCTCCTCGACCGCCGCCGGCACCAGCTCGGGCGAGGCCCGCAGCTCCGCCAGGTGCTCGGGGCTGCCCAGCACCAGGGCCGCGAAGTTGGCGATCTCGTGGGCGGTGTTCTCGAACCCGCCGACCAGCAGCGTCAGCGCGAGGTTGACGAGTTCCTCCTCGCTCAGCCGGTCGTCCTGGTCACGGGCCTGGACCAGCCTGCCCAGCAGGTCGTCGGACGGGGCCCGTCGGCGCTCCGCGACCAACTCGCCGATCAGGCCCATCATCTGCCCGACCGTGGACTCCACCTCGCCCTGGTCGGTGCCGGTGAACAAGGTGTGCGCCAGTGCGCGGAAGGTGTCGCTCTGCGCGTCGGGAACGCCCAGCATGTCGCAGATGACGGTGAGCGGCAGCGGCCGGGCCAGCGCGGTCACCAGGTCGGCGGGCGGCCCCTGTTCCTCCATCGCGTCCAGCAGCCCGGCCACGGCCTTCTCGACCCGCGGCCGCATGGTCTCGATGCCGCGCACCGTGAACGCCTGCGCGACCAGTCTGCGCAGGCGCGTGTGCTCCGGCGGATCGAGGCTGAGGATCGAGGTGTCGTGCAGCAGCGGAGCCGTCGGGCGGGGGATGTCCGCGCCCACCGTCGCGGCCCTGCTGAACCGGGGGTCCGACAGCACCGCCTTCACGTCCGCGTGCCGGGTGATCAGCCGCGCCTCCATGCCGTACGCCATGCGGATCCGCGCCAGCGGCTCCTTCTCCTGGAGCTCGCGATAGCACGGGGGATAGGCGAAGCCCGTGGGTTCGCTGATCGGGAACGTGTGGATGCCTTCGGCTACGTCCATTACCTGACTCCAAGTCATCGAGGAAGAGGGCGCGGTGTGTGCGGCGACGAGGGGGCGGGCCGGAAAGGACGCCACGCCCACGCGGCGGCCGAGGCATCGGCTGCCGCGTCGGCTGCCCCGACGTGACCCGCGTGACGGTGCTCTGGCGGACGGCCGGCGCCGTGGGACACGAAGACCTCCGGTGCGGTGAGGACGCCACGTCCTCACCGCACCGGAGGCCTCGTCCACTGCCGGGAACGACGGGTCTCAGGCGCGGTGATCCGCCGTCAGCTTCTCCAGCACGGGCACCACGTCCACCGGCGTGGGCAGGGCCAGGACCCGCTCGTCCCGCAGCCGCCGCGCGGACTCGCCGAACGACGGTTCCTTCAGCAGCCGCTCCAGCGCCGTCCGTAGCTCACGCCGCTCCGACACATGGAGCCCCGCGCCGACGCTCCGCAGGTGCCGGCCCAGGTGCACGGCGTACCAGGTGTCGGCGGCCAGCAGCTGCGGAACACCCGCCGCGAGAGCCGTGTTCCACGTGCCGCCGCCCGCGTGGTGGATCACCGCCGAGCAGCTCGGCAGGAGCGCCAGCAGCGGTACGAAGTCGACGAGCCGCGTGTTGGCGGGGACCGCCGTTTCCTCGCCGGGGACCTGTCGCAGGGTGGCGACCAGTTCGATGTCCAGGTCCTCGAACATGCGCAGGTCGGCGGGTGAGAGCGCGTCGTGCCCCGCCTGGTTGCGCAGGGTGACCCCACCGGTCAGGCACACCCGGGGCCGCGTGGGCGGCTCGTGCAGCCAGCCGGGCACCGTGGCGGGTCCGTTGTACGGCACGTACCGCATCGGGACCCGCCGCACGTCGAGCGGGAACCGGGCCTCCGCCGGAACCGTGTCGAGCGTCCACTGCCCGACTGCCATGTCCTCGGCGTAACCGCCTCCGCCGAACCGCTCCAGCAGCGGCCCGAGCCATGCCTCCAGCGGGTCGGCGCGTTGTTCCTCGGGCGCCTCGTGCCGCAGCCGCAGGAACGTGCGTCGCATCTGCTGGAAGTAGTCCGGGCTGAACACCAGCCGTGCGTGCGCCGCGCCGACGGCTCGCGCGGCGACCGGACCGGCGAAGGTGTAGGGCTCCCATACGACGAGGTCCGGCCGGAAGTGCCGGGCGAACCCGGTGAGCCCGGCGACGAACTCGTCGTTGTTGACCCCCCGCATGTAGAAGTCGACGAAAGCCCGGTACAGCAGTCCCTGGCCCTCCCAGGTCTCGGGCGGCTCGACGGCACCGTTCTGTCCGAAGCCACCCGAGAAGTCGGCCTGACCGGCCTCCTGGAGGCGCTGGAGGAAGGTGTGGTCCTCACCCACCGGTACGGCGGTGAGCCCGGCCCGGGTGATCTCCTCGGCGAGCGCGGGCTGCGACGCCACGCAGACGTCGTGCCCCGCCGACCGCAGGGCCCAGGCGAGCGGGATCAAACTGTGGAAGTGGGTCTTCTCTGAGTGGGTCGCGAAGAGCACCCGCATCGGGCGGAAACCTTCCGTTCGGTGGGCGGAGAGGCCGCGCCCCGGGCTGCGGGACCGGCACCCGGCAGCAAGGCTGCTCCGCCGCGGCCCGCCCGCCAACCCCTATCGCCCCCACCTCGCCGGACCCCGCCCGAGCCGCCACCCTTATCCGCTGGCCGTCCGGCGGACAGGGGGGTGCTCCCCGCCACCGCTCCGCGTCAGGTGCCCAGGGCGGCCGCGACCTCCGGGTCCAGCTCGCGCAGGGGCGTGTTCAGAACGGTCATCGACGTCCTCCGCGATGAAGCGTGATGCGTATGGGGCAACAAATCGTGTGATACGCAACATGGTCCGGTCGGGGCGTGCCCCGGTCAAGGGCGCGTCGCCGGAACCCGCGCACCCCGAACGCCGTCCCGCGCCGAAACGTCACGGGGCGCCCGTGCGCAGAGCCGTCCGCGACGGGGCCGGCAGTCCGGCCCGAGCCGTCACGCCCGCCCGTGTGCCTCCTGCGAGCGCCGCGACAGGGCGTCGATGACCACCGCGGCGAACAGCACCCCACCGGTGATCATGAACTGGACGGCGACCGGTGTGTCGGTGATGGCCATGCCCGAGGCGATCGACTGGATGACCAGCATGCCGAGCACCGCCGACCAGGTCGTGCCCCGGCCCCCGAACAGGCTGGTGCCGCCGATGACGGCCGCCGCGATCGCGTTGAGCAGCAGTACGCCCGAGCCGGAACTCTGGCTCACCGACGTGATGCGGGAGGCCAGGAACAGTCCGCCGATCCCGGCCATGGTGCCCGACACCGCCAGCACCGCCGTCTGGACTCCGGCCACGTTGAGGCTGGCGCGCCGCGCGGCCTCGACGCCGCCGCCGAGCGCGTACACCTGCCGCCCGTAATGGGTGCGGCGGAGCACGATGTCGAGGCCGGCCACCACCACCAGGAACACGAGCAGGGCGAGCGGCAGCCCTTGGAAGCTGTTGAGGACGTAGGCGATGGCGAACGCCGGCACCGCCACGGCGGCCGTGCGCACCGTGATGCCCGTGACCGAGCGGTGCGGCATGCCGACCGCCATCCGGCGCCGTCGGTCCTGGTGGGCGGCGACGAACACCATGGCGGCGCTGATCGCCGCCACACCGTACGCGGCGACGTCATTGCTGAGGTAGTAACTGGTCAGCCTGGCGACGATGCCGTCCTCGCTGAGGTTGACGGTGCCGCTGGTGCCCAGGATGTAGAGCATCAGGCCGTTCCAGGTGAGCAGACCCGCCAGGGTGACGACGAACGCGGGCACCCGCGTTCTGGCGAAGGAGAAACCCTGGACGGTGCCGGCGGCGGTGCCGGCGAGCACCGCGACGACCAGTGCCAGCCATTCGGGGACGCCGTTGTTCACGTTCAGCACCGCGAAGACGGCGGCGGCGAGCCCGCTGATCGCACCGACCGACAGGTCCAGCTCGCCGATCAGCAGCACGAAGACGATACCCACCGCGATCAGCCCCGTGCCCACGATGTCCACGCTCAGATTGGACAGGTTCCGGGGCGAGAGGAAGTTCTGGTTGAGGATCTGGAAGGTGATCCAGACGGCGCCGAGGACGAGGACGACGGGCAGCGAGTTCAGCTCGCCCGAACTCAGCTTGCGCCGGAGCACGGCGAGCCCGTGCTCCACCGCCGCGGCGACGGCCCGGCCGCGTCGCGGCGCGCGGGCCTCGGCGCCGGGCCCGGTCGGCTCCGTGCGCGGTTCCTCCCGCATCTCGCGCATCCCCCTCACCACCCCGCCTCGGGGGCGGCCACCCGGCGGGGCACGTTCTCCGTGGCGCCGGTGATGCACGCGATGATCTGCTCCTGCGACGCGGTGTTCACGTCGAAGAAGCCGTTGTTGCGGCCGAGGCGCAGCACGGCCGCCCGGTCCGCGAGTGCCTTGACGTCGCCCATGTTGTGGCTGATCAGCAGCACTCCGAGACCCCGGTCGCGCAGCTGGTCGACCAGGTCGAGGACCTCGTTCGTCTGCTCCAGGCCCAGGGCCGCGGTCGGCTCGTCCAGGATCAGCACCCGGGGCTCGCCCAGCAGGGAGCGCGCGATGGCCACCGTCTGCCGCTGGCCGCTGGACAGCGCCACGACGGGGGCGCGCAGATCCGGGACGCCCCGGGTCAGCCGCTCCAGCAGGCTCCGGGTCCTGCGCTCCATCTCCACCTCGTCGAGCAGGCCGAACCTGCTGATCTCCCGCCCGAGGAACAGATTGCCGACGACGTCGAGGTTCCCGCACAGCGCGAGGTCCTGGTAGACGGTGGCGATACCGAGGTCGCGGGCGTCATGGGGGCGTCTGATGTGGACCCTGCCACCCTCCCACTCGATGACCCCGCGGTCCGCGGGGGCCACCCCGGAGATCACCTTGACCAGAGTGGACTTCCCGGCCCCGTTGTCGCCCAGCAGCGCCACCACCTGTCCTGCGTGGATCTCCAACTCGACGTCCTTGAGGACGTCGACGACTCCGAAGCGCTTGCACACACCGCGCAGCGCCAGCAAGGGGGGACTCGGCACGGGCAACCATCTCCTCACCGGGGCGCGGGGCCCGGTCATGACCGGCTGTCAGGTCAGGCCGACCTTCTGGCAGGCGGCCCGTACGGCGGGGGAGCAGATCTGCTCGACCGTGTAGACGCCGTCCTTCACCAAGGTCTCCTCGATCGTGTCCGCGGTCACGGGTATCGGGGTGAGCTTGACGGCGGGCACCGTCCGGCCGTCGGTGGTCACGGTGTCCGTGGCCACCTGGTCGAGGTTCTCCCCGCGGGCCGCCGCCACCGCCATGGCCGCACCGGCGGAGGCCTCCGGCGCGAACGGCTTGTAGACCGTCATGTACTGGTCGCCGGTGACGATCCGCTGGACCGCCCGCAGTTCGGCGTCCTGCCCGGTGACCGGCGGCAGCGGCTCGATCTTGTTCGCCTTGAGGGCGGCGATGCTGCCGGCGGCGAGACCGTCGTTGGCGGCGTAGACCCCGTCGATGGACTCGGCGCCGAGGCTGGCGATGGCGCTGGACATGTTCATGTTCGCGGTCTCCGTCCGCCACTGGGCGGTGTCGTACTCCTTGCCGATCTTCACCCTGCCCCCCAGCACGGACAGCGCGCCCTTCTTGAACGCCACCGCGTTGGGGTCGCTGAGATCGCCGTTCATCATGACGATCTGCTGGTGGGCCGCGCCGTTCCCCATGGCCGTCAGCAGGGCCTCGCCCTGGAGGCGGCCCACCTCCTCACCGTCGAAGGAGGCGTAGCCCGAGACGGGGCCCTCGGAGAGCCGGTCGTAGGCGATTACGGGGATGCCCGCCTCCGCCGCCTTCCCGACGGAGCCCGCGAGCGCCCTGGAGTCCACGGCCGCGAGCACGATCGCGTCGACCCCGCGGGTGATCATGGACTCCATCTGCTCCTGCTGGGCGGCCACATCGCCCTTGGCGTTGCCGTGCTCGACCTCGCAGTCGGCGCAGCGCTCCTTGATCTGCCGCTCCAGCATCGGCCTGTCCCGCGTCTCCCACCGTGCCGTCGTGGAGTCCGGAAGCAGCAGCGCGATCGTCGTGGCGCCGCTCCCGCCCGACGCGTCGTCGGAGGGCTCGTCGGCCCCGCAGGCGCTGAGGACGACGACCGTCGAGACCGCGGTCACCGCGGTGGCCGCGTCCCGGATGCGGGCCTTCATGCGACCGACCTCCTCACCCGGCGTCGCGTCGCCCCGCACCGCGCGCGGAGGCATCCGGGTGCGCCGTGGAATCGGGGACGCGTGTCCGGTGGCGGAGCGGCGCCACCCGGCCTCGGACGTACCGCGTGTGGAAGGGGCGGGGCGACCACGTCGTCAGTTTGTCACCGGCCACGACGTTCGGCGAATGCTCGGCCATCCACTCCTCTGTCCGTTCTGTCCGGCTGGTTCGTCTATGCGATTCTGGTAGGTGAATGCCTGATCTTGCCAGTGCTCGCGGCATGGACGGGAGGATGGTCACGGACATGCCCCATGACGGCCCTGTCCAGGCCGGGGTCTCGGAACGGCGGGTGTCGGGGAACGGTGCCGCCGGCACCCGCCACCCCTTCCTGCTTTCGGAGGCCGCCGCGAGCGAACGGGCGCTCGCGTTCGCCGGGACGGCCCTCGCCGCCGTCTACACGGCCGACCCCGAGGACACGGAGCTGCGGCTGGTGGAGACGACGGGCCGCGCCACCCCCGCGTACGCGCCGCCCGACCGGCTGCCCCTGTCCGGCGGCTCGGCCGTCGCGCAGGCCGTCCGCACCGGCCGGCCGCTCTGGCTCGACGCCCGGGGGCTCGCCGGCTACCCGGAAGGACGGACGGTGCCGCCGGAGCCGGGCGCCTCCCTGGGCGCCCTGCCGCTGGGGGGTGAGCGCGGCCGTCGGGGCTGCCTCGTCGTCGTGGGGCCGTCCACCGCGGGTTTCGACCCCGAGCAGCGCGGTTTCCTCGGCCGGTACGCCGACGCCGTGGCCGACGTCCTGCGGTCCGGGGACGGCGGGACCGTGCCGGCGTCGCCGCTGACCACCGCGCTGCGCGGCATGCACGTCGGCTCGTTCACCCTGGTGCCGGACACCGGTCTCATCGAGGCGGACGAGACCCTGCTCGACCTGGTCGGGATCACCCTGGACGAGTTCGACGGCAAGGTCGACACCGTACTGGCGCACGCCGTCCCCGAGGACATGCACGCCCTGATGTCGGTGGTGGAGCCCACGATCCAGACCGTCGAACGGCGGGAACTGGAGTTCCGGGTCCGCCGGCCCACGGGCGGAATGCGCTGGCTGAGCCTCGGCTGCCGGGTCCTGGCGGGCGCCGACGGCCGGGCCGAACGGGTGCACGGAATCGTCCGGGCCACCTCCGAGCTGCGCCGCAGCGCCGACGACGTCGCCCGGATCCAGTGGCTGACGGCGGCACTCGACGACGCCACGACCGTCCGGGACGTCGGCCGGGTCGTGGTCAGGGCGCTGCGCGAGCCCCTCGGCGCCGACCGGGTGGCGCTCGCCGAGATCACGGGCGACCGGCTCGTGGTCACCGTGCTGGACCCGCCCCAGACGACCTACTGGCCCGAGAGGTGGCGGGCCGAATGGCGTACGGAGTGGCCCGAGGCACCCATCAGCATGCTCCCCACCCTCAGGACGGCCCTGCGGGACGGACGCATGGACCTGTGGCCGGCCGGCACCGAGCTCGAACCGGGGCTCGTCGGCGTCGGCGACGGCGGACTGGCCGTCCTGCCGCTGCCCGCCAAGGGCCGCGCCGTCGGCGTGTGCCTGATCGGCTGGGACCGACCCCACGAGTTCGTCCCCGACGAGCGGGCCCTGCTGACCGCAACCGCCGCGCTCGTCGGCGACGCGCTCAAACGCGCGCAGGCGCACGACGCCGAGCAGGAACTCGCGACGATGCTCCAGCGCAGTCTGCTGCCCCGGCGCCTGCCCGACCTGCCCGGCGGCGTCGCCGTCGCCCGCTACGTGCCCGCCCGGCAGGGCCTCCAGGTCGGGGGCGACTGGTACGACGTCATCGCCCTGTCCGAGGACCGGGTGGCGCTCGTCATCGGCGACGTCCAGGGACACAGCGCCGGCGCCGCGACGATCATGGGCCAGATGCGTACCGCGGTCCGCGCCTACGCCGTCGAAGGGCACCCGCCCGACGTGGTCATCTCGCACGCCAACCGGCTCCTCGTCGGCATGGAGACCGACCTCTTCGCCACCTGCTGCTACGCCGAACTGGACATGGAGGCGGACAACATCCTCTTCGTCCGCGCCGGACACCTCTCTCCGCTGATGCGCCACCCCGACGGCCGCACCGAGGAGGTCCTGGTCGAAGGCGGGCCCCCGCTCGGCATCCTCGCGGACGCCGACTTCCCCATGACGGCCGTCCCCATCGTCCCCGGCGCGCTGCTGGCGCTCGTCACCGACGGCCTCGTCGAGGCCGCCGACCTGCCCCTGGACGAGGGCATGCGCCGGATGAGCGCCTCGCTCACCGCCGCCGATCCGGCCGACCTCGGACGGGTGGCCGACGCCCTCCTCGGCGACTTCGGTCCCCGTGAGGACGACGTCGCGCTGCTGCTGCTGCGCTACGACGGCATGCGCACCCGGCCGGTCAAGGCGGGCTGGGCGGTGTGGCGGCTGCCCGACGCGGTCATGCACGCCCGCCGCTTCACCGCGCGCACCCTGCGCCGGTGGCAGGCGCAGGAGGTGGCCGACGCGGTGCTGCTGGTCGTCTCCGAACTCGTCACCAACGCCCTGATCCACACCCAGGGCCCGGTACGCATCGACCTGACCCTGCGCGGTGACCGGCTGCGTGTCTGCGTCAGCGACTCCTCGCCCCGCGCCCCGGCCAAGCCGGTCATCGTGGACTGGGAGTCGACCGGCGGGCGCGGCCTGATGCTCGTCGAGGCGATGTCCGACGCGTTCGGCACGGTGCCGGTGGCAGGCGGCAAACAGGTGTGGAGCGAGATCGTCGTACCGCCACCCGACACGGCCTCCGCGCATCCGGGGACCCGAACGGAACCGAGGGACCTGCCATGAGAGCACGGACGGGGCAGGCCGGGGCGGCGGTCCTCACCACGCTCCTGGCGATGTCCATGGCCGCCTGCGGAGGAGGCGACGCATCGGACGGGGACGGCGGCTTCACCGTCGGTCTGCTCCTGCCCAGCGGAGCCATCCCCCGCTGGGAGCACTCCGACAAGCCGCTGATCGAGAAACGGATCAAGGAACTCTGCCCCCGTTGCACCCTGCGGTACGCCAATGCCGAGAACGACGCGGCCCGCCAGCGGGACCAGGTCACCTCCATGATCACCAAGGGGGCCGAGGTGCTGATCCTCGACGCCGCCGACACCCGGGCGATCCGCTCCTCGGTCCATGAGGCCCGCCGCGCCGGCGTCCCGGTCGTCGCCTACGACCGGCTCGCCGAGGGCCCCGTCTCGGGCTACGTCTCCTTCAACGGCGCGGAGGTCGGCAGGCTCCAGGGCACGGCCCTGCTCAAGGCGATGGGCCGCGACGCCGAGGGCGGGACCGTCGTCATGATGAACGGCGACCCGGCCAGCCCCAACGCCGCCTGGTACCGGGAGGGCGCGCTGTCCGTCCTCAAGGGCAAGGTGAAGATCGGCAGGGAGTACGAGACCGGGTGGAGCACGGACGGCGCCCACGCCAACATGGACGCCTCCATCGCCGCCCTCGGCCCCCAGCGCATCGACGGTGTCCTCGCGGTCAACGACGCGGTCGCCGCCGGCGTCATCTCCGCCCTCAAGAAGGCCGGCGTCCGCGACCTGCCGCCGGTCACCGGCCAGGACGCCGACCTCGACGCGGTACGGCGCATCGTCGCGGGCGAGCAGACCATGTCCGTGTACAAGCCCTTCCGTTCGGAGGCGTCCGCGGCGGCCCGCATGGCCGTCGCCCTGGGCCGCGGCGAGGACCTCGACGCCATCGCCACCACCACGACCGACAGCCCCACCACCGAGGACATTCCCACCGTGCTGCTCGCGCCGACCCCCGTGACGGCCGACACCATCGGACCGACCCTCGTCGAGGACGGTGTCTACACCGTCGACCAGATCTGCACCCCGCCACTCCGCACCGCCTGCGAACGGGCCGGACTCACCTCCTAGTGCCGCGACGGGGCGAACGTTGCCCGTCGCGGCACCACCCAGGTCCCCACCGCCCCGGCCCGCCCGGTGTCCGTCGTCATCCGGGAGCGCGTGCCGGGCTGAACCGGCCGCCGACGATCCCGTCCGGTGGCTGCTGTCCGCCGCTCACCCGGAACCGCCGCGGGGCGGCCCCGGCTTCGAGGGCGTCCTCGGAGGCGTGCTGGACCAGGTCCGTCACCGTGCTCCCGTGCCGCGCGAGGCCGGGGTCGGGGCCTGTGGGCCGGAGGCGTGGAAGGTGACCGCCGTCTGCTCCCGGTGGAGTTCCTCCAGGGTGTGCAACTGCCGGTGGCCGCGGTGCAGGAGATCGTCCAGCACCGCGGGGTCGAGGCGCTCGTCGCTCTCGGCGAGCTGCCGCAGGGCCTCCCAGCACGCGATCTTGCCGGTGACCCCCGCCCGCAGCATCTCCAGTTCGACCACCGTGCTGAGCGGGGAGCGGCGCACCAGCCTGCCGTTCGCCTTCAGCCGCCCCAGCTTCTCGGCGGTCCAGCCCGCGTAGACCTTGTACCGGCGTGCGGGGATGTGCAGCCGGCGCAGCAGGTCGGTCAGGCTGCGCCGGTCCTTGGCGATCTCACCGGCGATCGCCTCCAGGGTCGGGCCGAGGTCGGTGCCACGACAGGAACGGGCCAGATAGCGGGCGCGGTCGGTGCCCGCGGTGGCGCCGGCCAGATGGTCGTTGAGGTAGACGGAGAGCAGTTCCGTGTGCGTCCGCCGGGCGGAGGCGGAGGTCCGTGCGGGCCGGGTCCGTGTCGCATGACTCATCGGGATGCTCCTTCGTGCCGAACGGGTGGGCCGCACGCCTGCGGGTACCCGCTCACCCCCGCTCACACCTGCGCGGAGCGGGGCCCGCGCGCACCGGGCGACCGGGCGCGCGGGCCCCGCTCCGCGCAGGCCGGTCAGCCGCACCTGCCGCTCGGCCTGGCCCGGGTGACCACCTCGCCGGTGCCGGTGGTCGCGTCCAGCCACACCACGCGGGTGCCCGGCGCCGCCGCGGCCGAGAGCTGCTCGCCCCGGTTGCAGGAGACCCGGTCCCGGCGGTCGCCGTCCGGCGAGAACTGCCAGAGCTTCGACAGTGCCTCGTTGCGCAGCACGGTGTCCGGCTTCCTGGCGACCATCGTCACCGCGCTTTCGGAGGCCGTCACGTGCGAGACGTTCAGCCCCTGCGGACCCGCCTCCGCACTGAGGTCGGTGACGTTCGAGCCGTCGAGTCCGGCGCTGCGCAGCGCCGTCGTCCCGTTCCCGTCGATCTCGTCGAGCAGCCAGTACACCCGCCCGCCCGCGACCGCCGTCGGGCCGAGGCTCGTGCCGGGCGTGGCGGTCTGGACGACGCTCTCCTCGCCGGTCGCGATGTCCACCACCCGGGTGCTGGACTCGTACACATGGGCCACCCGCCGCGTGTCCTGGTAGACGAGCTTGCCGTCGCTCACCGACGGCCAGGTCGCCCGGCGGTAGGTGCCCCCGCCGCGGGAGACCTTGTTCGCCGGGTCCTTCAGACTGAGGTGGGCGACGGCGGCGCGTCCGCCGTGGTTGTTGTAGGCGTAGGCGACCACGTCACCGTCGACGTCCAGGGCGCGCCCGACGCTCCGGTGGTGGGCGAGGACCTTCACCGGCCCGCCCGCGAGGGGGCGCGCGAGGATGTCGATGCCGTTCGATCCGTGGGCCTGCCACACCACGGTCTTGCCGTCGGTGGCCGGATTGACGTGGTAGCGGCCGTCGTTGGGGCTCATCAGCTTCAGCCGCCCGGTGCCGTCGTTGCGTCCGGCCCACACCGAGTACGGCTCCGTGCCGTCCTCGTCGGAGGTGGCGGCCGTCCACCAGTCGCCGCCGGCGCCCAGCCGGGTGTCGGCGGTGTTGACGCGTTCGAGCAGCGTGTCGGAGTCGACGCCGAGGGCCAGCTCCCAGTTGGGCACGATGCCGTGGGCGTTGAAGGCCCGCTGCACGGCCGTGAGGTCCTGCCCGGAGACGCCCAGGTCCTTCGCGGCGGCGATCACCGCGTCCCGGCCCTGGGTGAACCCGTCGAGCGGCGTGAGGTACTCGGTCACCGCCCTGTACACGACACGGTCGGCGCGCTCGGCGCCGAGGTCCTCACGTATGTCCCACAACGCACCCGAGAAGATGGTCGAGTTGAGGTGCACACCCCCGTTGTCGGTGCCGAAGCCGACACCGAGGAAGGACGCGGCGGTGGTCCGCCCGTCGTTCAGGTCGCGGAACGCGCACGCGTCCGCCGGTCCGGTGCGGCACAGCCGTTCGCCGAGCAGACCCGCGGTCGGGTCGTCCATGGGGACGCCGTACACGTCCGTCTCGATGGCGTTGCCGAAGTAGTCCGCTATTCCCTCGTTGAGGGCGCCGGACTGGCCCGCGTAGACGAGATCGGCCGAGTGGTCGATGACACCGTGGGTCATCTCGTGGCCGACGACGTCCAGCCCCGCGGAGAGCGGGAGATACGTCGAGTCCCCGGTGCCGTACACCGTCTTCTCGCCGTCCCAGAAGGCGTTCACGTACGGCTGACCGCCGTCGGTGACCCCGACCAGCGAGTGGACGGACATGCCGCGCCCGTCGAGGCTGTCCCGGCCGTGCCGGTCCTTGAAGTAGTCGTAGACCCGCCCGGCGGCCCAGTGCGCGTCGACCGCGCCCGCCTCGGTGGCCCCGGACCCGAAGGCCGGGGTCGGCGACGAGAACAGCGGCAGTTCCGGCGGCCACACACCGGCCACGTCCGTGACCCCGAGGCCCCGCGCGTCCCAGGTGCCGAGGAAGTCCCCGTAGTCGTTCTGGATCCGGGTGCGGTCGCGCAGCACGTACGTGCCCTGGACCTCGTCCTGACCGACCGGAAGCTCCACGGACCTCCCGTCGAGCGTGACCCCGGAGCCCACCGGATCGGCCGACCGCGCGGCCCGCCCGGCGGCCTTCCCCGCGGCGGCCGTGCGCGGGGCGCCGAACGTCTTGATACCGCTGTACTGGAGCACCGGGTATCCGGCGTGCGCGTCGATGTACACCTCGCGCAGCACCGGCTCGCCGCCCGCCGGGCTCGCGCCCCGCACGGTGACGTGCCGGGTGAGCAGGCCCGCGCCGGCGGGCAGGACCACCAGGCCGTGCGAGGTGCCCGTCAGCGGGGTCCCGTCCTCGTCGGCCCCCGCGAACGCCGTGAAGTCCTCGGCGTCCAGCTCGGCTCGTACGGCGTCGACCGCGCGTTCGACGGCGAGCATGTCGTCGACCTCGGCCGCGGTGTCGGTCCGCAGCCCCGTGAAGTACCTCCCGGAGGTGCCGGTGACGACCCTCCGGCCGTCGTCCCCCTTCTCCATGCGGACGACGTACTGGCCGCCGAGCACCGGCACACCGCGGTGCTCCTGCCGCAGCCGCACGGTCTCCCGTCCGCCGTCCGCCCTGACGGTCCCGGCCGGTTCCAGGTCCCGCACCGGGTCGGCGATGCGGTAACGGTCCCGTTCGGCGGCCAGGTACGCGCGCGCCGCGTCCGCCGCGCTGCCGGCCGCCGGGGCCCGCTCCCGGATGCCGTCCACCAGGGCGGGCGTCGCCGTCCGCTGCCCCGGCACCACCTCCCCCGGGACCGGTGGTGCCGTGCCGCCCCCGGTCGCCGCGCCGGCGGGCACCGCCGACATGACGAGTGCGGCGACGCCCAACAGCGCCGCCGCACCCGACACGCCACCTCGCCGTGCTCTCGACAAGCCCGCTGATCTCCCGGAACGCGCTCCGTGCTGACGCACTGTCTCCCCCACGCAAGTCGGCTCCCGGCGGCGGTCGACCACCGGCCAGGGGTCATGGAACAGGCGATGCGGCGTCCCATCAACGGGGCGGCGGTTCCCACAGGCGACTTCCGGCCCTTGGCGACCCCGTCCGCCGACGCCTGGGCGGGCACGGGAACCGGCGGACGGCCGACAGCCCGCTCCGGGCGGCGGCCATACGGTTCGAAACACGCCAATGCCGTCACAGAGCCCTCAGGCCCCGCCCCATCCCCACCCGCCGCGCCCGAGCCCTGCGTGACATGTCTATCACGCTGCGTCTATGGCCTGCCGGGCGATGTCGCACACAGACCCTCCACTACCTTCACGCCCCACACACTTTCGGCCGATGGCTCCCCGGCCCGCTCGCCGAGGGGCAGACGGCCCGCTCGTCGTGTGCCTAGCCTCCCGGCCCATGCGATCACCACTGATGACACGTCTCGGCCTCGGCGCCGTCCTCGCCCTCGCCCTCGCCGTCTTCGGGATGGCGCCCACCGCGAGCGCCGACCCCGCGCCGGCCGAGCTGAGCTTCGCCACCGACAGCGCCACCACCACCCCCGGCGGCACGGTGAACCTGTCGATGACGATCACGAACAACAAGACCTACGACATCTGGTTCGTGTACCAGACCATCGAGCCCACCTGGCTCACCACGCAGCGCCCCGACCTCAAGTACTCCTTCACCGGCTGCAGCCTGGCCACCGCCTCCGGCGCCACCCCCTGCTCCGGGACCGGCCCCGCCAACCTCGGCACCAACTACGGCGCCACCATCCCGCCCGGTCAGAGCCGCACCGTCACGCTGACGCTCCAGGTCGCCGCCGACTCCGGCTGCAACGGCAACATCGGCTTCTACTCGTACTACTACGCCGAGTTCAGCGACTCCACGAACACCAGCGGCGGCCCGGTCTACACCCCCCAGACACGGATCCTCTGCGCCTGACGGTTCATCCGGGACGGGGGCCTCCGAGGGGGGCGTGACCTGAAATGATCTGCGATCACGTACATGTCGCGGTATGAACCACTGACAGTTCCGCCGACGGGCCCCCGCGGCCCGTCGGCGCACGGCGCAGCGCCCGGACCAGCGCGCCGGGCCTCCACGGTCACGCGGAACCGGCCCTCCGTACCCCCCGGTGCGGACGGAAGAACACCTCATTCGGTTCCATGCGATTCCGTTCGGACACCTTCGCTTTTCCGTCATGTTTCTCCGCATGACCACAAAAGCTCCACACAGACACCACTATGTGACGCGACGGATGCGTCGACGACTGGCTTCTGAGGGGGATGCCGGCGTCACGCAAGGGGGTGCGTCCGCTCAGGAGAGGCGTGCTCACCCCTGCCCGGGGAGGGGACTTCACCGCATGAAGCGGACCTTACGCACCACCGTGCTCACGGTGGGCGCGCTCATCGCCGCACTCGGCCTGCCCGCCGGCCCCGCACAGGCCGACGACATCGCACCCCGTATCGACCTGCGGGTCCTGGTGGTGAGCGACGGCGGACCGTCCACCGACGCCATCGCCGCCGAACTCACCGCGGCCGGCACGCCCTACACCGAGATCGACCTGACCCGGTCGGACCGGCCCGTCATCGACGCCGGATTCCTCGCGGACACCGTCGACGGCCGACCGCGCGCCAGGTTCCAGGCCGTCGTCCTGCCCAACGACAACCCGTTCCCGGCCGGTTCCGCCGAGATGGCCGCGCTCGTCGCCTACGAGCAGACGTACGAGATACCCCAGGTCGACGCCTACACCTACGCCCGCCCCGAGGCCGGACTCCAGTACCCGGTGTACGGCGGCTACTCCGGCAGCATCGACGGCGCACAGGCCCAGGTCACCGCCGCCGGCAAGGCGGGCCCGTTCGGCTACCTCGACGGGACGGTGCCCTTCGAGGACAACGACCCCGCCGTCGGCGAGAGCTACGCCTACCTGTCGAGACCCGTGGCGGGCGCCGACTTCACCCCGTACGTCGACGCCGCGATCCCCGGCCGGTCCACACGGGGCGCCCTCGTCGGCGAGTACCGGCACGACGGACGCCGTGAACTCGTCGTCACGTTCGTCTACAACCAGTACCAGCAGCAGTTCCGGCTGCTGGCCCGCGGCATCGTGGAATGGATGACCGACGGCGTGCACCTCGGCGCCTCCCGCAACTACTTCGCCGTTCACGTCGACGACGTGTTCGCCGCCGACGACCGCTGGAACACCCAGCTCAACTGCACCCCCGGCGACGTCGACTGCACCGACCCGAACGCCCAGCCCGACCCCATCCGCATGACCCCGGACGACGTCGACCACGCCATCACCTGGCAGGACCAGAAGAACCTCACCTTCGACTTCGCCTACAACGGAGCCGGCAGCGTCGACCACCGCGAGGACCACAACGGCACCGACGCCCTCGCCGACCGGCTGATCGCGCAGCGGAACAAGTTCCGCTGGATCAACCACACCTACTCGCACCCCTTCCTCGGCTGCGTCCAGGACACCACCGTGGTCCCCTGGACGTGCGCGACCAACGCCGACGGCTCCACCCGCTGGGTCAGCCGCAACGAGATCTCCGACGAGATCGCCACCAACCGCGTCTGGGGCCAGATCAACGGACTGCCCCTGGAGAACGGCGAGTTGGTCACCGGCGAGCACTCCGGGATGAAGGTCCTGCCGCAGCAGCCCGAGGACAACCCCAACCTCGCGCTCGCCGTCGACGACAACGACATCACCTGGCTCGGCTCGGACAACTCCCGCGAACCCATCCAGCGTCGGGTCGGGCCCGCCACCACCGTGCCCCGCCACCCGATGAACGTCTTCTACAACGCGGGCCGCGCCGCCGAACAGGTCGACGAGTACAACTGGATCTACACCAGCCGCGCCCAGGGCGGCAGCGGCATCTGCGAGGACAACCCGGCCACCACCACCTGCCTCACCGCGCCCCTGGACACGGCCACCGGCTACGACCAGGTCATCGTGCCGCTGGAGAAGCGGATCGCCCTCGGCCACGTCCTCGCCAACGACCCCCGGCCGCACTTCATCCACCAGTCCAACCTCGCCGAGGACCGCATCGCCTACCCGGTCCTCGACGGCGTCCTCGACGGCTACGCCGCCCTGTTCGCCGACAACACCCCCGTCGTGAACCTGCGGATGAAGGACATCGGCGCCGAACTCCTGCGCAGGGCCGCCTGGCAGGCCGCCCTCCAGGCCGGCGACGTCACCGCCTACCGCATCGGCTCCACCGTCACCGTCGACGCACCCGACGGCACCGCCGTCACCGCCACCCTCCCCACCGGAACCACCCGTGGCGGCGCCGCCTTCGGCGAGGCGTACGCGGGCGCCGCCTCCGGCTGGACCACCGCCACGGGCGCACCCCTCACCCTCACCCTGCCGCCGTCCGCCGCCCCCCCGACGGTCTCCGCCGCCGAACCCGGCGCGGCCACGAAACCGGCACCGGACACCCGTGTCCCCGCGGGTGTGAGCGAGAGAGTCCCCTACGGCGCGGACACGTCCACCGAGGACGACTGAGGCGCACACCGCCCGAAGGTCCCGGCCGCCCCTGCGGCGGCCGGGAGCGGTACGAACCACCCCACACCCCGGCCGTGGAGCACAACGATGCCCGTTCCGCACGGAACGCGAAACCCTGGCGCAACGCGCGTCACCCTGCTCACCGAAGGCACCTATCCCCATAGTCACGGCGGCGTCAGCGTCTGGTGCGACCAGCTCGTCCAGGGAATGCCCGATCTCGACTTCGACGTCATCGCCGTGACCGGCACCGGGCGCGAACCCCTCGTCTGGGAGCTGCCGGCACACGTGTCCCGCGTGCTGTCCGTCCCCATGTGGGGCGACCCGCCGCAGGGCGACCCGCCCCGGGGCCGCGCCCGCAGCCGGCTCGCCACCGCCTACGAGCAGTTCCTCACCGCCCTGCTCGACCCCCGCGCCGAACCCGGCTTCGCCCCCGCCCTGTACACGATGGCCAGGGCCGCCGCCGACGGCGCGCTCAGCCCCTTCCTGCGCTCGGACCGCGCGATCACCCTGCTGACCACGGTGTGGAACCGCCCCGGCCTCGCCGTGCGCGAGTCCGGGCCCACCCTCCACGACGCGCTCACCGCGACCTCCCTGCTGGAACACGCCCTGCGCCCGCTGGCCGCGCCCCCGCCCGAGACCGGCGTCGCCCACGCGGTCAGCGGAGGCGTCGCCGTCCTGCCCGGACTCGCCGCACTGGACCGGCACGGCGTCCCCCTGCTGCTCACCGAGCACGGCGTCTACCTGCGCGAACGCTATCTCGGCTATCGCACCGCCCCCTACCGCTGGCCGGTCAAGGCCGTCGTCCTCGGCTTCTTCCGCCTCCTCGCGGAAGAGACGTACCGCAGGGCCGCCCTGATCACCCCCGGAAACCGCTACAACCGGCTCTGGGAGGAACAGGGCGGCGCCGACCCGGAATCCATCCGCACCGTCTACAACGGCGTCGACCCCGCCGCGTTCCCGCCCGCCGGACCCGAACCGCAGACCCTCACCCTCAGCTGGGCGGGCCGCGTCGACCCGATCAAGGACCTGGAGACCCTCATCCGGGCCTTCGCCCTCGTCCGGGCCCGACTGCCCGAGGCCCGGCTCAGGCTGTTCGGCGGGACCCCCAAGGGCGGCGAGGGCTACCGGGAACGCTGCGAGGCCCTCGCCGCCGAACTCGGGCACGCCGACGCCGTCACCTTCGAGGGCCGCGTCGACGACATCAAGGACGCCTACGCGGCCGGCAACGTCGTGATGCTCTCCAGCATCAGCGAGGGCTTCCCCTTCACCCTGATCGAGGCCATGTCGTGCGGCCGGGCCACCGTCTCCACCGACGTGGGCGGGGTCCGCGAGGCCGTCGGCGACACCGGGCTCGTGGTACCGCCCCGCGACCCCGCGGCGATGGCCGCGGCGGCGCTCGAACTGCTCGGCGATCCCGCCCGCCGCGCCGCCATGGGCGAGGCGGCACGGCTGCGGGTCATCGAACAGTTCACGCTCCGCCAGACCATCGACACCTTCCGGTCCATCTACCTCGAACTCCCCGGCCTGGTCCGGGCGCCGGCGGACGCACCGGTCCCGCCGGTCCCACCGGGGGAGCTGACCGCGGTCGGCACGGTGGCCGGATGAGCGGGCCCATGCCACTCGAACCCGGCGGCGTCGAACACGACACGCTCGCCATCCGCCTCGCCGACCGGCGCCGTCCGCGCCGCCGCCCCAGCTGGGCCCTCGCCGACGACACCACCCTCACCATCCGGCTGCCCCGCCAGGGGCCCGACGAGGCGGCGGTCAGCGAACTCGCCGCCGAACTCGCCGACCGCATAGGCCCCGCCGTCCACCCCTACGAGGTGGCCGCGTTCCTGGAGGCGGAGGGCCTGTCCGCCACCGTGATCAAGGAACGGTACGGTCACCCCACCCTCTTCTCCCTGGCCGCCGCGCTCTACGAACGGGTACCGAGGACGTTCCCCGAGCCCCCCTCGCAACCCGACGTGTGGCGTCCCGACACCGTGCGCTGCCTGCTGCGCGGCGTGCTGTTCGCGCTGCCCGGGCTCGCCTACCTGCTCACCGCGCCCCTGTGGAACCCCGGCGGGCATGCCTTCGCCCTGATCCTCGCCGGACTCGTCTCCTGGGCCTGGGGCCAGGCCCTCGGCCACCGCGCCCACCTGCGCATGGCGACCGGACGGCACGAGGCCGCCCGTACCCTGCTGACCGGTGCGCCCCTGGGCGCGGCCGCCGCCACGGCCGCCGCCGCGCTGCCCGCCGGAGGCGGACCGGTGACCCTCGTCGCCGCCGCGCAGTCCGCCTACCTCGCGGCGGCCGGTGTCCTGCTGGTGCTGGCCCGCGAACGGCTGCTGCTCGCCGCGCTCAGCCCGCTGATCGCCGGCGCCGCCGTCCTGCCCTGGTGGGAACCCGGCCCTCTGTTCCGGGCCGGACTGCCGGTGCTCGCCCTGACCGCCACCCTCGCCGTCACCGGCCGGGTGCTGCGCACCGCGCTCGCCGTCGACGCCGTGCCGGGCGCCACCCGGCCCCGCCTGCTGCCCTCCCTTCCGTACGGCCTGTTCGGACTGGCCGCCGGAGTGCTCGTCCTGCTCGAAGGACGCGAGGAACCGTACGCGGTGATCGTGCTCACCGTCAGCATGGGACCGGCCGAATGGCTGCTCTACCGCTACCGGGGCCTGTCCGTCGCCGCCCTCCGGGCCGTCGCGACCCCCGTGGGGTTCCTGCTCCGCTCGGCCGGCGTGCTCGGCCTCTGCCTGCTCGCCTACCTCCTGCCGCTGCTGCCCGCGGCCCTGCTCACCGGCGCCGACCCGGCACCGCTGCTGCTCCTCGCCGCCGCGCTGTGGACCGCGCTGCTGCTCCAGGCGTTCGGCACCGCCTGGCCGCCGGCCCTGATCTGCCTCGCCGCGGCCGCTACCGCAGGAACGATCACTCTGCTGCGCCTGCCACCCGGCGACCCCGCGCTGGCGCTCAGCTGCGCCGCCGCCGCGCTGTGTCTGTCGGCGTGCGCGCTGCGCGTGCTCGGCCGACCCGCGCCGCACGCCTGAGCCCCGCGCTCACCCATGACCCCGCCACAGCCCCCACATCCGACCTACCGGAAGGACACCACCGTTGACCTCCGCACCGCTCGCCGCCGTCACCGGAGCCGAGGGCTTCATCGGCTCCCACCTCACCGAGGCGCTCGTCGCCTCCGGCCACCGTGTGCGCGCCATGGCCCAGTACAACTCCTTCTCCTCGTACGGCTGGCTGGAGACCCTCCACCCCGACGTCCTCGACCACGTGGAGATCGTCCTCGGCGATGTCCGCGACCCCGGCTCCGTCCGCGGTCTCCTCGACGGCGCCGACACCGCCTACCACCTGGCCGCGCTCATCGCGATCCCGTACTCGTACCAGGCCCCGCACAGCTACGTGGACACCAACGTCACCGGCACCCTCAACGTGCTGGAGGCCGTCCGCGCCCTCGGCACGCCCCGCCTGGTGCACACCTCCACCAGCGAGACGTACGGCACCGCGCGGACCGTGCCCATCACCGAGGACCACCCCATCCACACCCAGTCCCCGTACGCCGCCTCCAAGGCAGGCGGGGACCGGCTGGCCGACAGCTACCACGCCAGCTTCGACACCCCCGTGGTCACCCTGCGGCCGTTCAACACCTTCGGCCCCCGCCAGTCCATGCGCGCGGTGATCCCCACCGTCATCGGCCAGGTCGCGGCGGGGGAGCGCACCATCACCCTCGGCGACCTGCGGCCCACCCGCGACTTCACCTTCGTCAAGGACACCGCGCGGGCCTTCCTCGCCGTCGGCACCGCCCCCGCCGAACGGGTCGTGGGCCGCACCTTCAACGCCGGAACCGGCGGGGAGATCGCGGTCGGCGACCTCGTCGCCCTCATCGGCAAGGTGATGGACACCGCCCTCGACGTCCGCGAGGACGCCGCCCGCATCCGGCCCGCCAACTCCGAGGTCATGCGGCTCGTCGCCGACGCGAGCAGGCTCACCGCCGCCACCGGCTGGCAGCCCGCCCACTCCCTGGAGGAAGGGCTCGCCGAGACCGTGGAGTTCTTCCGCGACCCGGCCAACCTCGCCCGCTACAAGACCGGGATCTACAACATCTGACTCCCGTCCGGCACGACCCGCTCGGCCGGCGCGGCCGCGCGGTCCACGACGTCCTGAAGGAGGAGCACCATGCACGCAGTGATCCTGGCGGGAGGCAAGGGCGTACGGCTGCGGCCCTACACGACCGCGCTGCCGAAGCCGCTCGTCCCCATCGGCGACCAGCACGCCATCCTGGAGATCGTGCTGCGCCAGCTCTCCACCGCCGGATTCACCCACTGCACCATCGCCATCGGCCACCTGGGCGAGATCATCCGCGCCTATGTCGGCGACGGCTCCCAGTGGGACCTGACCGTCGACTACGCCACAGAGGAGAGCCCCCTGGGCACCATGGGCCCGCTGCTCAACCTGCGCGACCGGCTCCCCGAGGAGTTCCTGGTGATGAACGGCGACATCCTCACCGACCTCGACTACGCCGACGTCCTGCGCCGGCACCGCGACTCCGGCGCGCCGCTCACCATCGCCACGTACGCCCGCAAGGTGCACATCGACTTCGGTGTGCTCACCACCGACGCCAGCAGGGTCGTGGCGTTCACCGAGAAGCCCAGCATCGACTACCGGGTCTCCATGGGCGTCTACGGGGTGTCCCGTTCGACGCTGGAGGGCTACACGCCCGGACTGCCCCTCGGCTTCGACGAACTGGTCCTCGACCTGATCAGGACCCGGAACCAGCCGCACGCCTACGAGTTCGACGGGTACTGGCTGGACATCGGCCGCCCCGACGACTACGACCGGGCCAACGCCGAGTTCACCACCCGCAAATCGCTTCTGCTCAAGGGAGCCTGAGCACCACATGCGCATTCTCGTCCTGGGTTCCACCGGCTATCTGGGCGGCCACGTCGCCGCACGGCTGCGCAGCCTGCCCGGCGCGCGGGTCCTCGGCGGCGGGCGCTCGCCGGCCGCCGAGTTCCCCGTGGACCTCGCCACCGTACGACCCGAGCAACTGGCGAAGGCCCTGGCGTCCGTCGCACCGGACACCGTGGTCAACTGCGCGGGCGCCACCGGCGGCGACGCCGTGACCCTCGCGGAGGTCAACGCCCGCGGCCCCGCGGTCCTGTGCGCCGCCCTGCGCGAGGCGGCGCCCGGCGCCCGCCTCGTGCACCTGGGCTCGGCCGCCGAGTACGGGCCCGGCGCGCCCGGCACCCGGACGGCCGAGACGGCGCCCACCCGGCCGACCGCCCCGTACGGCGCCACGAAGCTGGCCGGCACGGTCGCGGTCACCGGCGCCGGTCTGGACGCGGTGGTCCTGCGCGTCGGCAACCCCGTCGGTCCGGGGGCGCCGGCGAGCGGACTGCCCGGCAGGATCGCCCGCCTGCTGCGCACGACCGACCGGGACGGGGTGCTGCGTCTGGGCGACCTCTCCGCGCACCGCGACTTCGTCGACGTCCGCGACGTCGCCCGCGCCGCCGCCCTCGCGGCCACGGCACCGGGCCCCCTGCCCCCGATCCTCAACATCGGCGGCGGCCGGGCGGTCCTGGTACGCGACCTGGTCCACCTCCTGGCCGACAAGGCAGGGTTCCGGGGCCGCGTCGAGGAGAACACCACGCCACCGGGCAGCCCGGCGGGAACGGTCGGTGCTGGTGCTGGTGCTGGTGCTGGTGCTGGTGCTGGTGCTGGCGGTGGTGGTGTCGGGGGGCCCGCGCGGTCCGCCGATGTGTCGTGGCAGTGTTCGGACGTCACCGCCGCCGAGGAGGCGCTCGGCTGGCGGCCGGAGCACTCCCTCGACGACGCCCTGACCGCGCTCTGGGAAGAGCACCGGTGAGCCTGCTCGTGCCCCTCTACGTCCACCCGGCCGAGGACCCGGGGGCCTGGCACCGGCTGATCACGGCCGCGACCCGCACCTACGCGGTCGTCCTCAACCCGGCGAACGGGCCGGGCGACCGCCCCGACCCCGCGTTCGGCGCGGCCGCCGCCGCCCTGCGCGGGGCCGGGGCCCGCCTCCTCGGCTACGTCGACACCGACTACGGGATGCGCGACCGCGCCGAGATCGCCGACGACGTCCGCCGCCACCGGGAGTGGTACGCGGCCGACGGCTGCTTCCTCGACCAGGTGACCGCCACCCCGGACGGCCTGCCCGCCTGTCGGCGGCTGGTGCGCGCGCTGCGCCGCCTCGGCGCGGAGACGGTCGTCCTCAACCCCGGCGTCCACCCGGCGCCCGGCTACGCCCGCCTCGCCGACCTGACCGTCACCTTCGAAGGCCACTGGTCGACGTACGTGTCGTCGTTCAGCAGACCGGCGTGGACCGCCCGCCACCTGCCCGAACGGCTGTGCCACCTCGTCTACGGGGTGCCCGAGGCGCTCGTCCCGCTCGCCGTGCGCACCGCGCACGATCGGGGCGCGGGCGTCTGCGGCCCCGTCACCGGCGAACCACCCAACCCGTGGGCCCGGCTGACGCCCGCGCTGACCGGGAGCACCGAACGATGAGGCGCACGGCACTGGCGTACACGACCCTGCTGTTCACCCTGGTGGCTTCGGCGCTCGCGGGCTGCGGCGACACCCCGGACCGTCCGTCCGGCGAACGGTGGCTGCCCCGTCCCGGTCTCGCCTGGCAGTGGCAGCTGGACGGGAAGGTCGACCCGTCGGCGGACGTGCCGGTCTACGACATCGACGGCTTCGAGAACTCCGCGGCGGACGTGGCCCGGCTGCACCGCGACGGCCGCAAGGTCATCTGCTACGTCAATGTGGGCGCCTGGGAGGACTTCCGGCCCGACAAGGACGCCTTCCCCCGCTCGGTGCTCGGCGAGCCCAACGGCTGGGCCGGTGAACGGTGGCTGGACATCCGGCGGCTGGACGTCCTGCGGCCGCTCATGGAACGCCGCTTCGACATGTGCCGGGACAAGGGCTTCGACGCCGTCGAACCCGACCTGGTCGAGGGCTACGGCAACGACACCGGCTTCCCGCTCACCGCCCGTGACCAGCTCGCCTACAACCGCATGATCGCCGACATCGCCCATGAGCGGGGCCTGTCGGTGGGCCTGAAGAACGACCTCCCGCAGATCCCCCAACTGCTGGCCCACTTCGACTTCGCGGTCAACGAGGAGTGCGCCCAGTACGACGAGTGCGCCGACCTCAGCCCGTTCATCGCGGCCGGCAAGGCCGTGTTCCACGTCGAGTACACCGAACCGAGGGGCGCCTTCTGCGCGGAGTCCCGGCGGCTGCGGCTGTCCTCGATGGTCAAACGCCCGGAGCTGGACGCATGGCGCAAGCCCTGCTGAGTGCCCGCGCGCCGCCCGGTCGCTCCGCGCCCCCTCCGGACACAAGAGGTGAGCTGCCGCTTTCGCCGATGCCGGGGACGCGCCGTCCCGGCCGCAGGATCCTATGGTGGAGATCGCAGGACTGGCACGGACGCTGAGGCGGCGAACCATGGCGGAGACGGAGACGGACTACGCGGCGGTGTTCCAGGCGCTGCCCGGCATGGTGGCACTCCTGACGCCCGATCTGATCTACGCGGACGCGAACGACGAGTTCCTGCGGCAGTCCGGCCGCACCAGGGAACAGGTGGTGGGCCGGTACCTGTTCGACGTGTTCCCCGACAACCCCAGCGACTCCGGCGCCACCGGGATGCGGAACCTGGCGGCGTCCCTGGCCCGGGTGGTCGAGAGCGGCGAACGGGACGCCATGGCGCTCCAGCGCTACGACGTGGAGTCGGCGGAGCGGCCCGGCGAGTGGGAGGAGCGCTACTGGTCCCCGGTGAACGCCCCGCTGCTCGGCCCCGACGGCAGCGTGGTGCTGCTGATCCACAAGGTGGAGGAGGTCACCGAGCTGATCCGGGCCCGTGCCAGACCGCTGGGCGACCGGGCCCGGGTCCTGGAGGCCGAGCTGTACACCCGCGCCCGTGAACTGCAGGAGGTCAACGAACGCCTCCGCCGGGCGCACGCCCGGGAACGCGAGGTCGCCCTCGCCCTGCAGCGGGCGATGCTGCCCGCGCCCGGCCCCGTCCGCCACCACCGCGCGGCGGTGCGCTACCGGCCGGCCACCGGCGCGCTGAACGTGTGCGGCGACTGGTACGACCTCGTGGACATGGCCGGCGAGGACCGGATCGCTGTCGCCGTGGGCGACGTCGTCGGGCACGGCCTGCCCGCCGCCTGCGCCATGGGCCAGCTGCGCAGCGCGCTCAGCGCCGCCTCCCTCGTCGCGGACGGACCCGCCGAGGCGCTGGACGCCCTCGGTCTGTACGCCGACTCCGTCGAGGGCGCCGAGAACACCACCGTCGTCCAGACCTGCATCGACTGGACCGACCACACCATCACCTACAGCAGCGCGGGCCATCTGCCGCCCGCGCTGCTCCGCGCGGACGGCACGGTCACCTTCCTCGACCGGGCGACCGACCCGCCGCTCGGCGCCCGGCCCGACCGGGTGGCCCGCCCACAGGCCACCGTGGGCTTCGCCGCGGGCGACACCCTCGTCCTATACACGGACGGGCTGATCGAGCGCCGTGTCGAGGACATCGACACCGGTCTGGCCCGCCTGGCCGACGCCCTCACCCGCCATCGCCGGTCCGATGCGGAGGAACTCGCCGACGCCCTCCTGCTCGATCTGCTCCCCGTGAGCGGCGCCACCGACGACACCGCCCTCGTGATCATCGACCTGTGACCGGCCGGGCCCGCGTCACCGCCGGACGACCTGATCGGCCGACCGGCGGGCCTGCGCGAGCAGGGTGCCGTGGGCGCTGAGGGCGTCCGGGTCGTCCCGCACGGCGTCGGGCACCCGGCGGTGCAGTTCGTCGAGAGCGCAGGACCGCTCCTCGACGGCCTCCCGCAGCGCGATGTCGGCGTCGCGAGCGTCGCCGGTCGCGGAGAACCGGGTCCGGCTGTACAGGCCGACGGCGCAGGCGGTGCGCCGCAGGAAGTCCGCGTACGGACCGGTGATCCCCGGCACGGGACGGGCCCGCCGCCGTGGGCCGAGACCTCCGGCACGGTACGGGTCACGCCCGCCGTGTGCACGGCGACACGGTCGAGCACCGTTTCCGTTCCTCGCCTCGTCCGTTCACGGCGCTGCGAGTGCCATGGACCCCCGCCGGTCACACCGCGGGGCCGGTCGGACGTGTCGTCCGACCGGCCCCGCGACCGTGGGATGCCCTGCCCGGACGTCAGACCGCCGGGGACGGGTACGTCGGGTACTCCACGCCGGAGACGTGCTGGACGACCCGGATGACCTGGCAGGAGTAGCCGAACTCGTTGTCGTACCAGAGGTAGAGGATCGCGTTGTCGCCGTCGACCTTGGTGGCGCCCGCGTCGACGATCGAGGCGTGGCGTGAGCCGATGAAGTCGCTGGAGACCGAGTCGGGCGCGTTGGTGAAGTCGATCTGGCGCTTGAGCGGCGAGGTCAGCGAGACGCCCCGGAGGTAGTCGAGGACCTCCTCGCGGTCGGTCTCCCGGCCGAGGCGCAGGCTCAGGATCGCGATCGACACGTCCGGGACGGGGACGCGGATCGAGCTGCCGGTGATCGGCGCCTTCAGGTCGGGCAGCGCCTTGGCGACGGCCGAGGCGGCGCCCGTCTCCGTGATGACCATGTTGAGCGGCGCGGAGCGGCCGCGACGGTCCGACTTGTGGTAGTTGTCCAGCAGGTTCTGGTCGTTGGTGAACGAGTGGACGGTCTCCACGTGACCGCGCAGCACACCGAACTCGTCGTCCATCGCCTTCAGCGGCGGCACGATCGCGTTGGTGGTGCAGGACGCGCAGGACAGGATCTGCTCGTCCGGCTTGATCGTGTCGTGGTTGACGCCGTGCACGATGTTCGGGACGTCGCCCTTGCCCGGCGCGGTCAGGACGACCTTGTCGATGCCGGGACGCAGGTGCTGTGACAGGCCCTCGCGGTCGCGCCACTTGCCGGTGTTGTCGATGAGGATGGCGTTTTTGATGCCGTGTTCGGTGTAGTCCACCTCGGACGGGTCGTTCGCGTAGATCACCTTGATGGTGTTGCCGTTGGCGACGATCGTGCTGTTCGCCTCGTCGACGGTGATCGTGCCCTGGAACTGGCCGTGGATGGAGTCGCGGCGCAGCAGCGAGGCACGCTTCACGATGTCCTCGGAGGCCCGCCCGCCGCCGCGCACCACGATGGCGCGCAGCCGCAGACCGTTGCCGGACCCGGCCTTCTCGATCAGCAGACGGGCGACGAGACGGCCGATGCGGCCGAAGCCGTAGAGGACGACGTCACGCCCCTCGGCCCCCTCGATCTTGTTGGCGCCGGTGGCGCCGGCGACGGCCTCGGCGGTGAACTCCGCGACCGACAGGCCCCGGTCGTCGGCCTGGTGGGCCTCGGCGAGCAGGCCGATGTCGATCTGGGAGGGCCCGAGGTCGAGGGTGGTGAGGGCCTGGAGGAACGGCAGCGTGTCGGTGACCGAGAGCTCCACGCCGGCGATCTGCCGGGCGAAACGGTGCGTCTTCAGGATGCTGACCACCGACTTGTTCACCAAGGAGCGGCTGTGCAGCAGGACCGTGACGTCCCGCTCGCGGTGCAGCTTCCCGATGATCGGGATCATCGACTCCGCGATCTCCTCGCGGTGCTTCCAAAGGGTGAACGAGTCCTCGTTGACAGTCACAGATTTATCTTTCGAGCTAGGCGGCGCTCATATGCTAAACCGACGCCCGCTCGATCCCGCCACCGGGGTGGTGACGAGCCCCTGCACATCGATGTCTTGCCCTCCCGCGCCCGCCGCGTGCCGCCCCGCCGCGCTCGTCGGCGGTGAGGCGCGCCCCGAGCCCTGGTGGAGGTCCACTTCCCCGTCGTACTCGACGGCGAGCACCGTCGCGTGCGGGTACGGGTACGGGTACGGGTCCAGGCCGGCCTCGCCGGGGCGTCGATTCGTCTCGGTGCAGTGGCGCACCAGCCGGCGCACCGACTTGTGGTTGTCGTCGCGGTGCTGGAAACCCCATGAGTCGTTGACGGTGAGACGCAGCTCTCATGGCCCTTCGGGTCCTTCGAGCGGCACGCCCTGCTCCGGGTGACGTAGTCCCCGTGGCCCGGCATCCGGGCGTGGAGGCCGGTGTCCGGGTTCTCCGGAGGATCATCCGGGCCGGCTCCGCGATCCGCCGATGCTGTTCGGTCCGCTCGCGCTCGCCGTCGAACCGGGGCAGGTCGAGGCGAAAGCGCTCGACTCTCACCCGAGGGCTCCGCCGGCCCCCGGCGGCTCGCGTCCGCCCCGAGCCCGCCACGCACTCGGCCTCCGCGCGAACCCCCTGTGTGCGAACGCCCGTTGCGCGATCCCTTTACGCCACTGTCATGTCCCTGTAGCTTCCGCCTGCAAGCCCTTTCTGGAACTTTCCGGTTCATCTTGCAGAGCAACTCTCCTCCTCCCCACCCGCATTGGAGTCCCTGTGAGACCGCTGAGACGCACATCCCCACACCGGCCACGACGTCCACGCGTGGCGCTGGTCGTCGCGGCTGCCCTCCTCGGAGCGCTCACGGCCACGCCCGGAACCGCCCGTGCCGCTCTGGAACCGGCCGCCGCCGGGACGAACACGGCGACGGTCTTCTACTACACGAAGACCAAGAACTGGTCCTCGACCTACCTCCACTACGCCCCCGAGGGCGGCAGTTGGACGACCGTGCCGGGCACCCGCATGGAGGCCGCCTGCACCGACTGGGTGAAGAAGACCGTGGACCTCGGCGCGGCCACCGGTCTGAAGGCCACCTTCAACAACGGCAGCGGCACCTGGGACAACAACGGCGGCGCCGACTACGCCCTCGGCACGGGCACCCTCACCGTCAAGGACGGTGTGATCGCCCACAGCGACCCGTGTGCCGACACCGGCCCCGTCGAGGGCACCAGAGCGACCGTCTACTACTCCACCGCGACGACCGGCTGGACCACCGCGAACATCCACTACCAGCCCGCCGGCGGCTCGTGGACGACCCCTCCCGGCGTCGGCATGGAGGCAGCCTGCGCCGGCTGGTGGCGCAAGACCCTCGACCTCGGCACCGCCACCTCCCTCAAGGCGGCCTTCAACAACGGCAACGGCGTCTGGGACAACAACAACAGCGCCGACTACACCCTCCCCGCCGGCACGACCACCGTGAAGGACCGCACGGTCACCGCCAACGCGAAGGACCCGTGCGCCGCCGAGGCACCGGACACCGAACCCCCCACCGCCCCCACGAAGGTCACCGCGAGCGCCGACGGCACCTCGGTCGTGGTGAGCTGGGAGGCCGCCACCGACAACAGGGGCGTCACCAGGTACCAGGTCACCCGCACCGGCGGCACCACGGGCACGACCGTCACCGACGTGGCCTCGACCGTCCTGTCCGACACCGCACTGGAGGAGCGGACGCCGTACACGTACACGGTCCGGGCGGTCGACGCCGCCGGCAACGTCTCGCCCGCCTCCGCCACGGCCACCGCCACGACCGGCGAGAAGCCGCCCGCACCCGCCGGCGGCACCCCCCTCGGCACCGACCCGCGCAAGGACCCCATCTACTTCGTCCTGACCGCCCGCTTCTTCGACGGCGACAGCGGCAACAACCGGGGCGGCAGCCAGCACACCAAGTCCGGCAACGCCGAGGCCGACGACCCCATGTTCCGCGGCGACTTCAAGGGCCTGGTCGCCAAGCTCGACTACATCAAGGCGCTCGGCTTCTCCGCGGTCTGGATCACCCCGGTCGTCCTCAACCGTTCGGACTACGACTACCACGGCTACCACGGCTACGACTTCTACAAGGTCGACCCCCGTCTGGAGTCCGCGGGCGCCTCCTACCAGGACCTCATCGACGCGGCCCACGCCAAGGGCATGAAGATCTACCAGGACGTCGTCTACAACCACAGCTCCCGCTGGGGCGCCAAGGGCCTGTTCACGCCCACCGTGTACGGCGTCCGGGACAGCCAGTGGAGCTGGTACTACGACGAACGGAACGAGGGCTTCACCTACGACGGCCTCACCGTCGAGCCCAAGTCGGGGAAGTCGTACTACAACGGCGACCTGTGGTCGACGGCCGAGCCGACCGGCAACACCTGCGTCAACTGGGGCAGGCCGACCGGCGGGAAGAGCGCCGAGGGCTACACCCTCTACAACTGCCAGTGGCCGAGCCCCACGTCGGGCATGTTCCCCAAGGCGTACTACCACCAGTGCTGGATCGGGAACTGGGAGGGCGAGGACGCGCGCTCCTGCTGGCTGCACGAGGACCTCGCCGACTTCGACACCGAGAACCCGGCCGTGCAGAACTACCTGATCGGCGCCTACGACAAGTACATCGACATGGGCGTCGACGGTTTCCGCGTCGACACCGCCGTCCACATCCCGCGCGTCACCTGGAACCGCCGCTTCCTGCCGGCCATCCAGGAACGCGTCACACGGAAGTTCGGCGCGGAGGCCGCGAAGAACTTCTTCGTCTTCGGAGAGGTCGCGGCCTTCGTCAACGACAAGTGGAACCGCGGCTCGGTCAACCACTCGGCGCAGTTCTACACCTGGAAGGAGCGCAAGGAGTACAGCGCCGACGACGAGAAGGCCGCCCTGGAGCAGTACGCGTACGAGAACGGTCTGGGCACCGGAGGCCAGCCGACCTCCACCAACGCCTTCCTGCAGGGCAACGACTACCACGCACCGGACCACAGCCGGTTCTCCGGGATGAACATCATCGACATGCGCATGCACATGAACTTCAGCGACGCGCAGAACGCCTTCTCCAACGGCAAGGACTCCGACGACAGCGTCAACGACGCCACCTACAACGTCGTCTACGTCGACAGCCACGACTACGGACCGAACAAGTCGAGCGAGCGGTACAGCGGAGGAACGGACGCCTGGGCCGAGAACATGGCCCTGATGTGGACGTTCCGCGGCATCCCCACGCTGTACTACGGATCCGAGATCGAGTTCCAGAAGGGCCGGAAGATCGACTGCGGCCCCAGCTGCCCCCTGTCCACCACGGGCCGCGCCTACTTCGGCGACCACCTCGCCGGATCGGTCACCGCCTCCGACTTCGGCAGGGCCGACTCCGCGAGCGGCCAGGTCGCCACGACCCTGGCCCAGCCGCTGGTCCGGCATCTGCAACGGCTGAACCAGATCCGCCGGGCGGTCCCGGCCCTGCAGACGGGCCAGTACTCCACCGAGGGCGTCAGCGGCCAGATGGCCTTCAAACGCCGGTACACCGCCGGGGCCACGGACAGCTTCGCCCTGGTCACCGTCACCGGCGCCGCCACCTTCACCTGCGTCCCGAACGGCACCTATCGTGACGCCGTCACCGGCGATGTCCGGACCGTCACCGACGGCAGGCTCGCCGTGACCGCCCCCGGCAAGGGCAACCTGCGGGTGTACGTGCTGAACGGCCCCGGCAGGATCGGTGTCGACGGGCCGTATCTGAAGTGAGCCCCCGACCTGTGCCCCGTCCGCCGCACGGCATCGGCGGGGCACAGGATTGGCCGTCCGCGGATCGGGTACGCGAGGGGCGTCGCGCCCGGTACCGATCTCGTCCGGGCGGCCCGTCCCCACCATCAGGGATCTTCCATGGACATACCCGCCAACAACCATCCCGCGCCCCAGGACGCCACCCCGGCTCAGCGGGCGCTGACCGCCCTCGCCCTCGACAACGGCGACACGGCCGCGCTGGACACCCTGGCCGGGAGCGACGTCCTGGTGCCCGTGCCCGACGACGCCGACGACGCGGCCCTGAACGACCCCACGGCCGTGACGCTGCCCGTCCTGGAGCAGCCCGGAGGAGAACAGGTCGTCCCGGTGTTCACCTCGGAACCGGCGATGGCCGAGTTGCTGCCGTTCGTCTCCCGCTACCGGCTGGTACCGCTCGGGGCCCTCGCCTCGCAGTGGCCCGACAGCGATCTGTTCCTGACCATCGACGCCGGCTCACCGTACGGCCTGACCCTGGAGGCCCACGACGTGGGCACCCTGCTGGGAAGGCACGACGTCTGACCTCCACCGTCCGGGGAGGGGCTGCCCGGGATGTGTACGGACCTCGCGGCCCCCTCTCCGGACGCGAGGGCGCCGGTGCGCGTCGGTCAGTCGCCGCGCAGCGTCCTCGCGAGGACGTCCCGCTGCAGCGGCAGCACCTCGGAGTGCAGCGAGCGGCCCTTGTCGGTGAGGGCGACCCGGACCCCGCGCCGGTCCTCGGCGCAGACCGACCGCGTGACCAGGCCGTCCTTCTCCAGCCGTGCGATCAGCCGGGACAGGGCGCTCTGACTGAGGTGGATCTTCCCCGCGATGTTCTGCACCCGGCAGTGGTCGTCGGCGTCCGCGGCGGCGAGCCCGGACGCGAGGACGTCCAGCACCTCGAAGTCACTGGCCCCGAGGCCGTGGGGATGTAGCGCGCGGTCGATCTCGCACATCGTGCGGGCGTGCACCGCGAGGATGTCCCGCCACTGTTCCTCCAGCCGGGCATCGGCCGTGTTCGCTGCCATATGTGCACGGTAACAGAGAGTGCGGGGAGAGCCGTCCGCCCAGTTCACGCCGGGATCTACGCGGGCTTGAGCCAGATCGTCGCCAGCGGGGGCAGGGTCAGCCGGAGCGTGGCCGGGCGGCCGTCGTAGGGAGCGGGCTCCGCCTTCACGGGGTCGGCGTTGACGACGTCGCCGCCGCCGTAGGCCGCCGCGTCGGTGTTGAGGACCTCCCGCCAGGCGGGGATGTCGCCGGGCGCGCCGAGGCAGTAGTCGTGGCGCACCACGGGGCTGAGGTGGGAGACGCACAGCAGCGGGGTGCCGTCCGCGGCGAGCCGCAGGAACGCGAAGACGTTGTCCTCGGCGGCGTCGCCCTTGACCCACTGGAAGCCCGCCGGATCACTGTCGCGCTGCCAGAGCGCCGGGGTGCCCCGGTAGAGCGTGTTCAGGTCACGGACCAGGTCCCGCACGCCCCGGTGATCGGGTTCGGCGCCGTAGCCGGGGTCGAGGAGCCACCAGTCCGGGCCGTGCGGCTCGGACCATTCGCCGCCCTGGGCGAACTCCTGCCCCATGAACAGGAGCTGCTTGCCGGGGTGCGCCCACATGAAGCCCAGGTACGCCCGGTGGTTGGCGCGTCGCTGCCACCAGTCGCCCGGCATCTTCGACACCAGCGCCTGCTTGCCGTGCACGACCTCGTCGTGGGAGATCGGCAGGACGTAGTTCTCGCTGTACGCGTACACCATGGAGAACGTCATCTCGTTGTGGTGGTACTTGCGGTGCACCGGCTCCTTCGCCATGTAGCCGAGCGAGTCGTGCATCCAGCCCATGTTCCACTTCAGACCGAAGCCCAGTCCACCGCTGTCCGTGGGCCGGGTCACGCCGTCCCACGCCGTGGACTCCTCCGCGATGGTCACCACGCCCGGCGCCCGCCGGTACACGGTCGCGTTCATCTCCTGGAGGAAGGCCACCGCGTCCAGGTCCTCCCGCCCACCGAACACGTTCGGCGACCACTGGCCGGAGTCACGTGAGTAGTCGAGGTAGAGCATCGACGCGACGGCGTCCACGCGCAGCCCGTCGACGTGGAACTCCTCGCACCAGTACACGGCGTTCGCGACGAGGAAGTTGCGGACCTCCGTGCGCCCGAAGTCGAACTCGTACGTCCCCCAGTCCGGATGCTCGGCCCGCCGCCAGTCCCCGGGCTCGTACAACGGCTCCCCGTCGAAGCGGGCCAGCGCCCAGTCGTCCTTGGGGAAGTGCGCCGGAACCCAGTCCATGATCACGCCGATCCCCGCCCGGTGCAGGGAGTCGATCAGGTGCTTCAGGTCGTCCGGGCCGCCGAGCCGAGCCGTGGGCGCGTAGAACCCGGTGACCTGGTAGCCCCAGGACCCACTGAACGGGTGCTGGGCGACCGGCATGAACTCCACATGCGTGAAACCGAGGTCCCTCACATACGCCGGCAGCTCGTCCGCCAGCTGACGGTACGTCAATCCCGGTTTCCAGGACGGCAGATGCACCTCGTACACCGAGAAAGGCGCCTCGTGCACCGGGGTGTCCCCGCGCCGCGCCATCCACTCCGCGTCGCCCCACTCGTGGTGCGAGACCGTCACCACGGACGCCGTCGCGGGCGGCACCTCCGCCTGCCGCGCCATCGGGTCGGCCTTGAGGAAGCGGTGCCCGTGCCGGGAGGTGATCTCGAACTTGTACCGGGAGCCCTCGCCGACGCCCGGCAGGAACAGCTCCCACACCCCGGACGACCCCAGCGACCGCATCGGGAACGCCGTCCCGTCCCAGCAGCCGAAGTCCCCGGCGACCCGCACCCCTTGAGCGTTCGGCGCCCACACCGTGAAGCGGGTGCCGGCCACACCCTGGTGGACCATCGGCTCGGCACCGAGCGCCTTCCACAACTGCTCGTGGCGGCCCTCCCGGATCAGATGCAGATCCAGGTCGCCGAGCGCCGGAAGGAACCGGTACGGGTCGTGCAGTTCCAGGTCGGCGTCCTCGTACGACACCAGCAGCGTGTAGTCGGGGATCGCGTCGAGCGGCACCACCCCCGCGAACAGCCCGTCGCCCTCCGATGACAGGTACGTGCGCACCCCGTCGATGACGACCCGCACCGCGTGCGCGTACGGCCGCAGCGCCCGGACGGCGATCCCGCCGGGCACCGGGTGCGCACCCAGGAGGGAGTGCGGGTCGTGGTGCGCGCCCGCCAGCAGCCGTCCCCGTTCCTCGGCGGACAGGGGCGGGGCACCCGCGAAGGTGCCCGGCGGGTGCGACGGCGGACCGGCCGACTCGGGGGGAGTGATGTCGCGCAGGGCCACTGCTTCAACCTCCTCTTACGGCGAGACGCTCGATCGCCGCCATCGGTACGGGGAGCCAGTCGGGTCGGTGCCGTGCCTCGTACAGAACCTCGTAGACGGCCCGGTCGGTCTCATACGCGCGCAGCAGACCGTGCTTCTTGCGCGGGTCCCAGCCGGCGCGGGCGGCATAGCCCGCGCAGTACGCCTCGCGGCAGCGGCGCGCCCACTCGGGGCGCCAGGGGCGTCGCTGCCGGGCGGCGTAGTCGAACGAGCGCAGCATCCCCGCGATGTCCCGGACCGGGGACTGGGCGCCGCACCGCTCGGCGAGCGGACGGGACGGCTCGCCCTCGAAGTCGATGACGAACCACTCCCGGCCGGCCCGCAGCACCTGCCCCAGGTGCAGATCGCCGTGGATGCGCTGCGCGGGCGGCCCCGCATCGCAGGTGAGCAGCGCGCGGAACGCGTTCCGCAGCCCGGGCACGTACGGCCGCAGCGCCGGCACACTGTGCGCCGCCGCGTCGAGCCGCTCGGTCATCGCGGCCGCCGTCCGCGCGTTCTCGTCGTGCTCCCCGGCGGGGAACGCCGAGGCCAGCGCGAGGTGCACCTCCGCCGTGGCCCGTCCCAGCTCACGGGACTGCGCCGTGAAGTCGTCGCCGGAGGCGAGCGCGGCCAGCGCCAGCGTCCAGCCGTCGGAGGCGTCGGGCAGGAACGGCTGGAGCACACCGAGGGTCGCCGCGAACGGACGGGTCGTCCGGAACCACGCCACCGGCGCCGGCACCCGGCCGCAGCCCTGTCCCGCCAGCGCGCCGGGCACCTCCAGATCGGGGTTGACACCGGGCTGGATGCGCCGGAACACCTTCAGGATGTACGCGTCGCCGTACACCAGCGACGAGTTGGACTGCTCGGCGTCCAGCAGCCGCGGCGCCAGCCCGGCCGGCACCCGCGCCGACGGATCCCCCTCGAAGCGCAGCGGGCCCGCCGCGCCCGGGTTCCGCAGCCGTTCCAGCAGCACCCGCGCCGACCGGGGGTCGTGCAGGGCGTCGTAGACCGTGAGTCCCGCGAGCGGACCCTCCTGCACCTGCCCGATGAGGGCCCGGCCCAGGCGTGGCGCGGGATGGTCCCGTACGCCGAGCAGCAACTGGTAGCAGTCCCCGGACGGGGGAGTGCCGCCGGGAGCCGGCACCCCGCCGTGACTGCTGTGACCGGGATGTCCGGTGTGCACCAGCAGGTGCAGACAGCCCGGGTACAGCTCCGTCATGGACAGCAGCGTGAGGTCCGTGACCGGCCGGTCCTTGCCGGCGAACCAGCGCTGCCGGGGCAGCCAGTCGCGCAGCAGCCCCGCGAGCGCGGTCATCAGGTCGGCGGCGCCCCTGTCGCTGCTCGGCCGGAGCAATGCGGTCTTCGGCATGGTGACGCGTCCTTTCACCGGCCCGCGCCTCAACGCCCTAGGGCGGCGCGGGAGAGGACTCGGGAGAGCCGGAACCAGTAGAAGCCGTGGCCCGCGAGGGTGAGCAGATAGGGGAGTTCACCGATGGCGGGGAAACGGACCTGGCCGATGAGTTCGACGGGGTGGCGTCCGTCGTAGGCGCTCAGGTCGAGTTCGGTGGGCTGTGCGAACCGGGAGAAGTTGTTCACGCACAGCACGAGGTCGTCCTTGTACTCGCGCAGATAGGCGAGGACCGCGGGGTTGGACGAGTGGAGTTCCGTGTACGAGCCGAGCCCGAAGGCGGGGTTCTGCTTGCGGATCTCGATCATGCGGCGGGTCCAGTGCAGCAGCGACGCGGGCGAGGACATCGACGCCTCGACGTTGGTGACCTGGTAGCCGTAGACCGGGTCCATGATCGTCGGCAGGTAGAGCTTCCCCGGGTCGCAGGCGGAGAACCCGGCGTTGCGGTCCGGGGTCCACTGCATGGGGGTGCGGACACCGTCGCGGTCGCCGAGCCAGATGTTGTCGCCCATGCCGATCTCGTCGCCGTAGTAGAGGATCGGCGAGCCGGGCAGGGACAGCAGCAGGGCGGTGAACAGTTCGATCTGGTTGCGGTCGTTGTCCAGCAGGGGGGCGAGGCGTCGGCGGATGCCGATGTTGGCGCGCATGCGCGGGTCCTTGGCGTACTCCGCGTACATGTAGTCGCGCTCCTCGTCGGTGACCATTTCGAGGGTCAGCTCGTCGTGGTTGCGCAGGAAGATGCCCCACTGGCAGTGGGAGGGGATCGCGGGGGTCTTGGCGAGGATCTCGGAGACGGGGTGGCGCGACTCCCTGCGGACCGCCATGAAGATCCGGGGCATGACGGGGAAGTGGAACGCCATGTGGCACTCGTCGCCGCCGCTGGTGTAGTCGCCGAAGTAGTCGACCACGTCCTCCGGCCACTGGTTCGCCTCCGCGAGGATGACCGTGTCCGGGTACTGCGCGTCGATCTCCCTGCGGACCCGCTTCAGGAAGGCGTGGGTGGCGGGCAGGTTCTCGCAGTTGGTGCCTTCCTCCTGGTAGAGGTAGGGCACCGCGTCGAGCCGGAACCCGTCGATGCCGAGGTCCAGCCAGAACCGCAGCGCCGAGATCATCTCCTCCTGCACGGCGGGGTTCTCGTAGTTGAGGTCCGGTTGGTGGGCGAAGAAGCGGTGCCAGAAGTACTGCTTGCGGACGGGGTCGAAGGTCCAGTTGGAGACCTCGGTGTCGACGAAGATGATGCGGGCGTCCTGGTACTGCTTGTCGTCGTCGGCCCAGACGTAGTAGTCGCCGTAGGGGCCGTCGGGGTCCTTGCGGGACTCCTGGAACCACGGGTGCTGGTCGCTGGTGTGGTTCATGACGAAGTCGATGATGACGCGCATGCCGCGCTGGTGGGCGGCGTCGACGAACTCCACGAAGTCGGCGAGGTCGCCGAACTCGGGCAGGACGGCGGTGTAGTCGGAGACGTCGTAGCCGCCGTCCCTGAGGGGGGACTTGAAGAAGGGCGGGAGCCAGATGCAGTCGATGCCCAGCCACTGCAGGTAGTCGAGTTTCGCGGTCAGGCCCCTGAGGTCGCCGATGCCGTCGCCGTTGCTGTCCTGGAAGGAACGGACGAGGACCTCGTAGAAGACGGCGCGTTTGAACCACTCCGGGTCCCGGTCCTTCTGCGGCGTGTCCTCGAAGGTGTCCGGGATGGGCTTGTTCGTCGTCATCGGGTACCGGGCCCTCCGTTCCTGGCCGAGGACGGGGCGTCGTCGCCGTGGACCCCGACGTGGAGGATGTGTGCGGGCGCCAGGCCCGGCTCCAGGCGCACGTAGTTCGTGCTTCCCCATCGGTAGGTCTCACCCGTCAGCTCGTCGTGCATCGGCGCGTTCTCGTCGGTGCCCAGGCCGAGTTCCGTCATGTCGAGCGAGACCCGGGCGGTCTGCGTGTGGTGGGGGTCGAGGTTCACGACCACGAGGATCGTGTCGGGGCCGGTGCGCTTGCTGTAGGCCATCACCGCGTCGTTGTCGGTGTGGTGGAAGCGCAGGTTCCTGAGCCCGTGCAGTGCGGGATGGCGCCGGCGGATGTCGTTCAGCGCGGTGATGAGGGGAGTGATCGTGCGTCCTTCGCGTTCGGCGGTGTCCCAGTCGCGGGGGCGGAGTTGGTACTTCTCGGAGTCGAGGTATTCCTCGCTGCCGGGTTTGAGGGGGGTGTTCTCGCACAGTTCGTAGCCGGAGTAGACGCCCCAGGTGGGGGAGAGGGTCGCGGCGAGGACGGCGCGGAGTTCGAAGGCGGGGCGGCCGCCGTGCTGGAGGAAGGCGTGGAGGATGTCGGGGGTGTTGACGAAGAAGTTGGGGCGCATGTAGCTCGCGGCGTCGCCGGCGAGTTCGGTGGCGTACTCGGTGAGTTCGGTCTTGGTGGTGCGCCAGGTGAAGTAGGTGTAGGACTGCTGGAAGCCGGCCGCGGCGAGGGTGTGCATCATCGCGGGGCGGGTGAAGGCCTCGGCGAGGAAGATCACGTCGGGGTCGGTGCGGTTGATGTCCGCGATGACCTGTTCCCAGAACACCACGGGTTTGGTGTGGGGGTTGTCGACGCGGAAGATCCGCACGCCGTGGTCCATCCAGTGCCGCAGGATGCGGCACGTCTCCGCGATCAGGCCGGGCATGTCGGCGTCGAAGGCGATGGGGTAGATGTCCTGGTACTTCTTCGGCGGGTTCTCCGCGTACGCGATGGTGCCGTCGGGGCGGTGGTGGAACCACTCGGGGTGCTTGTCGACCCAGGGGTGGTCGGGGGAGCACTGCAGCGCGAAGTCCAGGGCCACCTCCATGCCCAGCTCGCGGGTCCGGGCGACGAAGCGGTCGAAGTCCTCCAGGGTGCCCAGGTCGGGGTGGACGGTGTCGTGGCCGCCCTCGGGGGAGCCGATGGCCCAGGGGACGCCGACGTCGTCGGGGGTGGGGGAGAGGGTGTTGTTGCGGCCTTTGCGGTGGGTGGTGCCGATGGGGTGGATCGGGGGGAGGTAGACGACGTCGAAGCCCATGGCGGCGATGGCGGGCAGGCGTCGGGCGGCGGTGCGGAAGGTGCCGTGGGGCTGTTCGGCGGTGCCCTCGGAGCGGGGGAAGAACTCGTACCAGGAGCCGAACAGGGCGCGTTCGCGCTCGACCAGCAGGGGCAGCGGGTCGGAGGAGGTGACCAGCTCCCGCAGCGGATGCCGGGCCAGCACCTCGTCCACCTCCGGCGCCAGCGCCGCCGCGAAACGTTCCGCCACCGGCAGCGTGTCGTCTCGCAGCCGCCGCACGGCACGCGTCAGCACGGCGTGCGCGTCCGCCTCCGGGACTCCGGCGGCGGCACGCTCGTACAGCTCGGCGCCCTCCTCCAGCACGAGGCCGCCGTCGATCCCGGCGGGGACCTTGATGTGCGCGACCCGGCGCCAGGTGGTCACCGGGTCGCTCCACGCCTCCACCCGGTACGTCCACCGGCCCACCGACGTCGGAGTGACGAACGCACCCCACCGGTCGGTCCCGGACCCCAGTTCCCTCATCGGCGTCCACGGCGCGGGGCGGCCCTCCGGGTCCTTCAGGACCACGTTGGCCGCGATGACGCCGTGCCCCTCCCGGAAGAGCGTCGCGGTGACCTCGAAGGTCTCTCCCACCACCGCTTTCGCGGGACGCCTGCCGCAATCGACGAGCGGGCGGACATCCCTGATGGGGATACGGCCGATGGCCGGGGTCTGGCTCATGGGTCTCACCTCCGCCGAACTCGGGATGGGAACTGCGCCGAACGGGGGCCGACGCCCCCTACCGTCCCGCGGCGGAACGCCGCTCGGACGGCGGGCCGTGGGGCACCGCACGGGTCTTGCGGGTCTGACCGGTCTGCTCCTTGAGGTACGCGGGCAGCGTCGTCTGGAGGTAGCGTTCGGCCGCGGCCACGGCCTCCCGGGCGCAGCGTTTGCCCATCAGCACGCACAGCGTGTATCCCGAGTCCTCGAAATGGTCCCGAGCGGCCCGGTCCGCGGGCGCCGCGAGCATCACGCGTTCCCACATGCGGTAGCGCCGCAGTTGTCTGGCCACCTCGTTCTTGGCGGGCAGCAGCATGTGCTGATCACCTCCCGGCACTCTCGCTGGAGCACGCTTCCCGTGGGAGGCCGTGCACTGAGGAGCACCGACGCATGAGGAGCCGGTGCTTTCACTCATGGTGCACGGACGGCGACAATGCGTCTTGTTGGCGCTTCAACCATCTCGTCCGTCGCTCGTGTTGCACGAATGGCGTAGCCACCGCACGCTGGAGCTGACTCAGAGATGATCGGTGCTCACGCTCCGTGTCCCGGACCCCTCCCGTGAGGACTGTCCGGGGCCCGTTCCGGAAGGAACGAGCGGGGCGGGAGCTTCGCCGGTGAGGAGCCAACGACGATGAAGACCGCAGTGCCTCGCTACTACCACCTCGACGTGGAAGTCAGTCCGGAACGGGTCGCGCAGGTCAGGCGCATCCTGGCCGCCCACCTCCGGTTCTGGGACCTGGAGACCCTCGTCGAACCCGTCTGCCACAGCGCCGAGCTGCTGCTGCGCGCGATCGACGAGCACGCCTCGGACAAGAACACCTCGGTCGAGATGTGGTGGAACGGGCAGCACCTCATCGCCGCGATCGCGGAGAACGACCGCGAGCTGCGACCCGACCGCGAGCTGCGGCCCTGCCTGACCCGCATCGCCGCGCTCAGCGACGGCTGGGGCTGCTGTGCCACCGACACCGGCAGCACGGTCATCTGGTTCACCCAGCGGGCCCCCGTCGACGAGAGCGTCCCCCTCGTCCCCACAGCCCCGTCGCCCACCCTGCGCGAGGTCCTCCAGGTGCCGCGCGAGGTACGGGTGGTCGCGCTCGCCGGCCCGCAGAGCGACGCCCCGGCCGCCGCGCCGGACACCGCCGCGGCCGCCGCGAGCACGGAGCGGCCCGCCAGCACGGTGCCGACCGTGTCGAGCACCTGCGACGCCGCGCGGTGACGGGGCGGGGGAAGCGGAACGGGCGCGCGCGATCCGGCGGGAGCGGATCCGCGCGCCCGGACGGCCAGGGCAAGGCGCGGGCGCACAACGCGCGGGCGGACCAGGCGCCGCCCGCGCGGACGGCGCCGCGCAAGCCCGTCACCGTGTGGAGCGGGCAGCCCTACCCGCTCGGCGCGTCCTACGACGGCACCGGCACCAACTTCGCCCTGTTCAGCGAAGTCGCCGAGGGCGTCGACCTCGTCCTCGTGGACGACGACGGCTCCCGCACGGTCCCGCTCACCGAGGTCGACGGCTTCGTCTGGCACGGCCACATCCCCGGCATCGGACCGGGACAGCGCTACGGCTACCGGGTGCACGGCCCCTGGGACCCGACCGCCGGACACCGCTGCAACCCCGCGAAACTGCTGCTCGACCCGTACACCCGGGCCGTGGACGGACAGGTGGACAACCACCCCTCGCTCTACGACCGCACCACCGACAGCGCCGGGCACACCATGCTCGGCGTGGTCACCGACCCCTACTTCGACTGGGGCGAGGACCGCCTGCCCCGTCGGCCGTACGCCGACACCGTGATCTACGAGGCCCACGTCCGGGGTCTCACCCGCACCCACCCCGACGTCCCCGCCGAACTGCGCGGCACCTACGCCGGGCTGGCGCACCCCGCGATCACCGAGCACCTCACCTCGCTGGGCGTCACGGCGATCGAGCTGATGCCGGTGCACCAGTTCGCGCAGGACGGCGTGCTCCAGGACCGGGGCCTGGCCAACTACTGGGGCTACAACACCATCGGCTTCTTCGCGCCGCACAACGACTACGCCGCCCACGGCACGCGCGGCCAGCAGGTCACCGAGTTCAAGTCGATGGTGAAGGCGCTGCACGCCGCCGGCCTCGAAGTGATCCTCGACGTGGTCTACAACCACACCGCCGAGGGCAACGAGAAGGGCCCCACCCTGTCCTTCCGCGGCATCGACAACGCCTCGTACTACCGGCTGGTGGACGGCGACTGGGAGCACTACTACGACACCACCGGCACCGGCAACAGCCTGCTGATGCGGCACCCGTACGTCCTGCAGCTGATCATGGACTCGCTGCGGTACTGGGTCACCGAGATGCACGTGGACGGCTTCCGCTTCGACCTCGCGGCCACACTGGCGCGCCAGTTCCACGAGGTCGACCGGCTGTCGGCGTTCTTCGACCTCATCCAGCAGGACCCGGTGATCAGCCGCGTCAAACTGATCGCCGAACCCTGGGACGTCGGCGAGGGCGGCTACCAGGTGGGCAACTTCCCGCCGCTGTGGTCGGAGTGGAACGGCAAGTACCGCGACGCCGTGCGGGACTTCTGGCGCGGCCGGCCCGGCACCCTGGGCGAGTTCGCCTCCCGGCTGACCGGCTCCGCCGACCTGTACGAGCACAGCCGGCGCCGGCCCCGCGCCAGCGTCAACTTCGTGACCGCGCACGACGGTTTCACCCTCCGCGACCTCGTCTCGTACAACGACAAGCACAACGAGGCCAACGGTGAGGGCAACCGGGACGGTGAGAGTGTCAACCGCTCCTGGAACTGCGGTGCCGAGGGCGACAGCGACGACGCGCGCGTCCTCACGCTCCGCGCCCGTCAGCAGCGCAACCTGCTGTCCACCCTGCTGCTCTCCCAGGGCATCCCCATGCTGTGCCACGGCGACGAGCTGGGCCGCACCCAGGGAGGCAACAACAACGCCTACTGCCAGGACAACGAGGTCTCCTGGGTCGACTGGCGGCTCTACGACGAGCAGCGCGCGCTGCTCGGCTTCACCCGGCAGCTGATCGCCCTGCGCGCCGCCCACCCGGTCCTGCGCCGCCGCCGGTACTTCCGCGGCTCCACTGCCACCTGCGCGGACCAGCCGCTGCCCGACCTGGTGTGGCTTCGACCGGACGCCCACGACATGACCGACGAGGACTGGGCCCGCCCCGACGCCCACTCCGTCGCCGTGTTCCTCAATGGCGACGCCATCGCCGAACCCGACCCGTACGGCAGGCCCGTCATCGACGACTCCTTCCTCCTGCTGCTGAACAGCCACTGGGAGCCCGTCGCCTTCCGCCTCCCCGGCACCGCCTACGGGGAGCGCTGGACCACCCGCGTCGACACCGCCGCCGAGCCGGACGGCACCCCCGACGAGACGGAGCACAAGGCCGGCACCGAGGTGCTCGTCGCCGCCCGTTCCCTGGTCGTGCTGTCACGGCCCTCCAGGACGGCCTGAACGGCGGGCGCGCACCCCCCCCGCGCAGCACCGCACAGCGCAGCACCGCACCGCCGACCGGGCGAACGGCCCGGTCGGCGGTGCGGTGCTGCGCTGTGCGTGGGTGCGGGACGCTCAGGGCTCGCGGTCCGAGGTGATCGTGAACTGCGCGCCGTCCGGATCGCGCAGCACCGCCTCGGTGGGACCCTTGGAGAGGACGGTGCCGCCGTGACGCTGGGCGGCCGCGACGCAGGCGGCCACGTCGGAGACCGAGAAATGGATCTGCCAGTGCGGCCGGATCGTGGGGTCGGGCGCGGCCTCCAGCGCCCCCGAGGTGATCCGGGCGACGACCTCGCCCTGACTGCGCAGGACGACCTCGTTGGCCTCGTAGCGGACCTCGCAGCAGCCCGGCTTCCCGGAGGCCCACTCCAGGACCTCGCCGTAGAAGATCGCCGCGTCGAAGGCGTCCCGTGTGTGGAGGCGGACGAAGGCGGGCGCGGCCCGGTGCCAGGCCTCCCAGTCCGAGAAGAGTTCCCCCTCCCAGATGCCGAACGTCGCCCCGTGCCGGTCGGCCAGCAGGGCCGCCCGGCCCGGCGGGAAGGACAGCGGGCCGACGGCGACCGTGCCGCCGCGCTCCCGGGCCCGTGCGGCGGCGGCGTCCGCGTCGGCCACCGCGAAGTAGGGCGTCCAGGCGACCGCCATCTGCCACAGGGTCGCCACCCCGGCGATCCCCGCGACGGGCACACCGTCCGCCAGCGCGATCCGGAAGTGGTCGCCGAGCTTCGCCGTGCGCCACCTCCAGCCCAGCACGGCTTCGTAGAAGTCCTCCGTGGCGGGCAGGTCCCGGCTGGTGAGGCTCACCCAGCAGGGTGCGCCGTACATGGATCGGGTGGACACGACACTCGTCGTGCCCCCGGGTTTCGTCTCGCTGTTCATGGCTGTCGCGTCCTGGTCTAGTCCACCGGCCCACACCGGCCGCACTCCAGTGTCCAACCGGAACCGGAGTCGGCGCCTGCCGAGTACCCCCGTGTCGGCGTTCCGATCCCGGTGGAGACGTGATCTTCGAGCGACCGTTCGGGTGATGACATACGGGTTCCGGTGCTTACCGCGCGCATACGCTGCGCCTCCTCCGTCAAGGGGAGGCCGTGGCACAGGGCCGGCATGACGGAACGTTCCACTTCCGGGCCCGTGACCACCGGCGACGCCGCTCCCCACCGGACCCATGGCCCGGCGGCGACGCTGCTCAACGCCCCTCTGCTCGCCCTCGCCGCTTTCTTCGCGCTCGGCTGCCGGCTCGCTGACGTCGTCGGGCACCGCCGGGTGACGGTGGCAGGCCCCCGGGTCACCGAGGAGGCGTCCACGCCCCCTGGGCTGCCCGCGCACCACTGAGGCGCGGACCGCGTGCGGCGCCGCCTCAGGTGGAGTCCCGCCGCACCAGCTCCGTCGGCAGGATCACCGCGGCGGGGTCCTCGCCGCCGATCTGCGCCAGCAGGACCCGCACCATCTCGTTGCTGATCCGGTCGTACGGCTGGCGGATCGTGGTGAGGGCGGGCACGGACTCCGTCGCGGCGGCCGAGTCGTCGAACCCGCCCACGGCCACGTCCTCCGGCACCCGGCGGCCCGCCCGGCGCAGCGCCGTCAGCGCGCCCTGCGCCATCAGGTCGGACGCCACGAACACCGCGTCCATGTCCGGCGCCCGCTCCAGCAGCCGTTCCGCGCCCGCCTCGCCGCTGGCCCGGCTGTAGTCGCCGGAGACGATCAGCCGGTCGTCGATGGCGACGCCCGCCTCGGTGAGCACCTCCTTGTAGCCGGCGAGCCGGTCCACACCGCCCGGTGTGTCCAGCGGTCCGGTGACCACGCCGACGCGGCGGCGGCCCAGCGACAGCAGATGGCGCACCATGTCACGGGCGCCGTCCCGGTCGTCCGCCGCCACGTAGCTCACCTTCGACCCGAGCCCCATGGGCTTGCCGCACTGGACCAGCGGCACCCCCGCGTCCCGGAGCTGCTCGGCGACCGGGTCACCGGAGTGACTGGACACCAGCAGCACCCCGTCGACGTGGCCCGCCGTGATGTACCGCATGATCCGGCGCCGCTCGTCCTCCGTGCCCGCCACCATCAGCAGCAGCGGGATGTCGTGCGCGGCCAGCGCCTGGGTGCACCCCCGCAGCAGGACGTTGAAGTTGGGGTCCTCGAACAGCTTCTCCTGTGGTTCGGTGAGCAGGAAGCCGACCGAGTCGGAACGGCCGGTGATCAGCGAGCGGGCGTGCCGGTTCACCACGTATCCCGTCTTGCGGATCGCCGCGTTGACCGCCTCCTGCGCGGCCGGGCTGACGTAGTGACCGCCGTTGAGCACCCGCGAGACCGTGCCCCGGGAGACCCCGGCCACCCGCGCCACGTCGTGAATGGTCGGCGGTTTGCGCCTGCCCCCCGTGTTGCTCATGGTCATGACTTTACGGCCCCGGACAGCAGATCAAGGCTCCAGAACCGTTGGATGACCAGGAACAGCGCGATCAGCGGGAGGACCGCCAGCAGGGCGCCGGTGATCACCAGGGTGTAGAGCGCGGGGGTGTTGGAGCCCTGTTCGAGGAGCGTGAACAGGCCCAGGGTGATCGGGAACTTCTCGTCGTCGCTGAGCATGATGTACGGCAGCAGGAAGTTGTTCCACACGGCGACGAACTGGAACAGGAAGACCGTCACCAGACCCGGCACCATCATCGGCAGCGCGATCCTGGTGAAGATCCGCCACTCGCCCGCCCCGTCCATCCGCCCGGCCTCCACCACATCGGCGGGGACCGCGGCGGCGGCGTAGATCCGGGACAGGTAGACGCCGTACGGCGACAGCACCAGCGGCAGCAGCACCGACCAGTACGTGTCCGCGAGGTCCGCCTTCGCCAGCAGTAGGTACTGCGGGATCGCCAGGATCACCGGCGGCATCAGGACGCCCGCCATCAGGACGCTGAACACGGCCTCGCGGCCCCTGAAGCGGTAGATCGCCAGCGCGTAGCCGCTGATCGCGGAGACGGCGGTGGACAGCAGGGCGCCGACACCCGCGTACAGCGCGGAGTTGCCCATCCACTGCCAGTAGACGCCGTCGCGGTAGGCGCTCAGGTCGGACAGGTTCTCCGCGAAGCCGGTGCCCGGCAGGAAGGTGAAGGTGGAGAACAGCTCGCTGCCGGACTTGGTGGCCGCGATCACCACCCAGGCGACCGGCAGCAGGCAGTACAGCGCGCCCAGCAGCAGGGTCAGCGTCGGGACGAGCGCGATCCGGCGGCGCAGCGGCGGGCCCTGCACGGTGCCGGGCGTGGTGCCGGCGGCGGGGGCGGTCTTGCGGACGGCGAGGGAACTCATCGTGCGGCTCCTTGACTGACGTCCCGCTTGTTCCGGGAGTTCGCGGCCCTGAGGAAGCCGAACGACACCACCAGCGTGGCCAGGGCGATCACCACCGCGCCGGCGGCAGCCCCGTGGATGTCGCCCTTGCCGAAGGCGTCCACGTACACCTTCATCAGCGGACTCCACGTGGTGGAGACGGAGTTGGTGAGGGGCTTGAGGGTGGTGGGCTCGCTGAACACCTGGAGGGTCGCGATGATCGAGAAGAAGAATGTCAGCACCAGCGAGGGCGCCACCATCGGGATCTTGATGCGCAGGGCGATCTGCAGCGGGGTCGCGCCGTCCAGCTTCGCCGCCTCGTACACCTCGGTGGGGATCGCACGGAGCGAGGTGTAGATGACGATCATGTTGAAGCCGGTGCCGCCCCACACGGCGATGTTCGACAGCGCCACGTACAGGCCGCCGCCGTCCAGCAGGTCGGGTTGCGGCAGGCCCAGTCTGTCGAGCACGAAGAAGAAGGGGCTGACGTCCGGGAGGTAGAGGAAGCCCCACAGCAGGGCCGCCACGACGCCCGGGACCGCGTACGGCAGGAAGATCGCGAGCCGGGTGAAGGGGGCGAGCCGCACCTTGTCGCTGTCCAGCATCAGGGCGAGGACCAGCGCCAGACCGAGCATGACGGGGACGACGATCATGCCGTAGGCCAGCACGCGCAGCGCGCCGTCGAGGAACTCGGAGTCGCTGAGGGCGTCGGCGTAGTTCTCCAGTCCCGCCCACACCTCCGTCCGGGCGCCCGAGCCCAGACCCAGCCCCTTGACCTGCACCTTGTGCAGGCTGAGCCAGATCGCGTAGCCGATGGGCAGGGCGAAGAAGAGGGCGAAGAGGATCGTCGCGGGGAGGAGGAAGGCGTACGGGGCCCCCTTGACCCCGTACGACTTCCGGCGTGCGCTGGTCACTCGGAGACCTCGAAGCCCTGCTTCTTCATGTCGGCGACGGTGTCGTCCTGCATCCTCCTCAGGGCGGCACCGAAGTCCGACTTGTCCTTGGCGGCGGCGCCGAAGGCGTCCTTGAAGCTGGTGTACGCGACGTTCACGTTCGGGCCCCACGCGGAGGGCGCCGTGGTCTTCGCGATCTCGGAGGCCGCGGTGTAGAAGTCCGCCTGGTTGGAGAAGAAGGCCGGCGGCTGGGCGAACGCGTCACTGGTCTGCGCGGTCGTGGCGGCCGGGTAGATGCCGCCCTCCTTCGCGAGCGCGGTGAGGGCCTGCGGGTCGGTGTTCAGCCAGGCGGCGAACTTCGCGGCGGCGCCCTTGTGCCGGGAGTCGGTGGTGACGGCGGTGGAGGAGCCGCCCCAGCTGCCGGTGACGTTCTCGGAGTCCGACCACTGCGGCAGCGGGGCCATCTTCCACTTGCCCTGGGTGTCGGGCGCGGCCGTGGTCAGGGTGCCCGGCGCCCACACGGCGCTGACCCAGGCGATCTGCTTGCCGGTGTTGAGCGCCTTGTTCCAGGCCGGGGTGTACATCGGCTGGTTGTCGATGGCGCCCTCCTCGACCAGTCCGCCCCAGAAGTCGGCGACCTTGCGCGTCGCCGCGTCGTCGATGCCGACCTTCCACTTCTGGCCCTCGGCGGACCACCACTTCGCGCCCGCCTGCTGCGCGAGACCGGCGAAGAGGCCCGAGTCGTTGGCGGAGAAGGTGGTCAGATCGACGCCGGGCTCCTTCTTCTTGAGCTTGCGCGCCGTCTCGGCGAAATCGTCCCAGGTCTTCGGCACGGTCAGGCCGTACTTCTCGAACAGGTCCTCGCGGTAGTAGAACATCATCGGCCCGATGTCCTGCGGGATCGCGTACACCGCGTCGGAGCCCAGCGTCGTCTGCTGCCAGACGCCGTCGGCGAACTTGCCCTTGGCGTCGCCCGCCTCCTTCGCTATGTCGGCGACCGCGTCATTGCTGACCAGCGTCGGCAGCGCCTGGTACTCGGCCTGCACCAGGTCCGGGCCCTTGCCCGCCTTGTGCGCGGTGAGGATCTTGGTCACGAGGGTGTCGCCGGACGCCTGCTTCTTCACCGTGACGGTGATCTGCTGCTCCTTGCCGGGCCCCTTGTTCCACAGGTCGACGACCTTGTCCATGCCCGGCGTCCAGGTCCAGTACGTGAGCTTCGCGGGCCCCGACTGGGCCTCGCCGTCGTCGTCGGACCCGCCGCAGGCGGCGAGTGTGGTCGCGCCGAGCGTCACGGCGACGGCAGTGGCCACAAAGCGCCGGTGCTTCGTGATGTTGGGCATGGATGTTTCTCCCCTGACCTGGGTCCTCACCTGTTGCGAAGACCGTGCCATGCTTCTGTGAGCGTTCACAGTAGAGAAACATCCCGGACACTTGTCAATGGTTGTTGCTGTGCGGTTATGTTGGGCTCGCACCGCTGTCGAGGTGTGTGCACGTTCCCAGATGACGACACAACGGGAGAGATCCATGCCGGAGACCACCCCCACGGGCCTGACCAGGCTCGCCTTCGGTGGGGACTACAACCCGGAGCAGTGGCCGGAAAGCGTCTGGCACGAGGACGTGCGGCTGATGCGCGAGGCGGGCGTCACCATGGTCAGCGTCGGCATCTTCTCCTGGGCCCTGCTGGAGACCTCCCGAGGCGTGTACGACTTCGCCTGGCTGGACCGCCTGCTCGACCTGCTCCACGACCACGGCATCCGCGCCGACCTCGGCACCCCCACCGTCGTACCGCCGGTGTGGTTCTACCGGGAGCATCCCGAGGCACTGCCCGTGGCCGCCGACGGCACCCGCTACGAGTTCGGCTCACGCGGCGCCATCTGCCACAGCAACCCCGACTACCGCGCCGCCGCCGCGAACATCACCACCCGGCTCGCCGAGCGCTACGCCGACCACCCCGCGCTCGCCCTGTGGCACGTGCACAACGAGTACGGCGTCCCCGTGTCCGCCTGCTACTGCGACACGTGCGCCGCGCACTTCCGCCGCTGGCTGGAGCGCGCGTACGGCGACGTCGCGGCGCTCAACGAGGCGTGGGGCACCGCCTTCTGGGGCCAGCACTACACCGATTTCGCGCAGATCAACCCGCCACGCGTGTCACCCACCGTCGGCAACCCCGGCCAGGCCCTTGACTACAAGCGGTTCGCCGACGCCACCATCCGGGAGAACTTCGTCAGGGAGCGGGACATCCTGCACCGCCTCGCGCCCGGCATCCCCGTCACCACCAACTTCATGACCGCCCTCAGCCAGTGCGACTCCATCGACTACTGGGCCTGGGGCCGCGAGGTCGACCTCGTCACCAACGACCACTACCTCATCACCGACGGCCGACGCACCCACGTCAACCTCGCGATGGCCGCCGACCTCACCCGGTCCGTCGCCGGCGGCGCCCCGTGGCTGCTCCTGGAGCACTCCACCTCGGGCGTCAACTGGCAGGCCCGCAACCCCGCCAAGGCCCCCGGGCAGATGGCCCGCAACTCCCTCGCCCACGTGGCGCGCGGCTCCGACGGCGCCATGTTCTTCCAGTGGCGGCAGTCCCGGCGCGGCGCCGAGAAGTTCCACTCGGCGATGCTGCCGCAGGCCGGCACCGAGTCGCGTGTGTGGCGCGAGGTCGTCGAACTGGGCGCGTCCCTCGACTCGCTCAGCCAGATCCGCGGCAGCCGCACCGCCGCCGACGTGGCCGTCCTGTGGGACTGGCACTCCTGGTGGGCGCAGAACCTCCAGTGGCACCCCAGCGAGGACCACGACGCCCGCGAACGCGCCGACGCCTTCTACGAGGCCCTCTACGACCGCCACCTCACGGTCGACTTCGCCCACCCGGAAGCGGACCTGTCGGCCTATCCCCTGGTCGTCGTTCCCGCGCTGTACCTGATGACCGAAGCGGCGCGGGACAACCTCACCGCGTACGTCGAGAACGGCGGCACCCTCGTGGTGTCGTACTTCTCGGGCATCGTCGACGAGCACGACGCCGTCCACGAGGGCCCCTACCCGGGCGCCCTGCGCGAGGTCCTCGGGCTGACGGTGGAGGAGTTCTCGCCGTTGCTCGCCGGGGAGAGCGTACGGATCACCGGGCCCGACGGCTCCGAGCTGACCGGCGACGTGTGGACCGAGTTCGTGGTGCCGGACGGCGCCGAGACGGTCTGGACGTACGCCGACGGGCTCACCGCCGACCGGCCCGCGGTCACCCGGCACCGGCTGGGGGAGGGCTCCGCCTGGTACGTGTCGACCCGGCTCGACGCGCACGGCCTGGACGCGCTGCTCGGCTGGGCCGCCGACGACGCGGGCATCGCGCCCCGCGCCGAACTGCCGCGCGACGTCGAGGTGGTGCGCCGTACGGGCGAGTCTGGCGACTTCCTCTTCGCGATCAACCACACCGCGCTCGACGCGAAGGTGCCGCTGGACGGCGACGGCACCGAACTCCTCACCGGCGAGCGCGCGGCGGGCCACCTCGCCGTGCCCGCCGGCGGCGTCAGGGTCGTCCGACTCGACCCCTGACCCCCCCGAACACCGGCCGGATTCCTGGGGACGTCCGGTCGGTCACGGCGGCGCCGCGCCCACGGCCTTCGGGCGCGGCGCCGCCCTCGCACCGTGCGACCAGGTCCCCGCCTTCGTCGAAGGGACGACGATGTTCCACGCGAGACGTGCCCTCAGGGCCCTGCTCATACCGCTGTTCGCGGGTCTGGCACTCACGACCGTGCCCGCCGGCTCCGCCCACGCGGCCTCCACCCTGACCAACGGGGGCTTCGAGTCCGACGGCACGGGGACCGCGACCCCGGCCGGCTGGTCGACGTACTCGGCGGCCGGACAGAACTCCGCCTCCTTCACCGAGTCCGGTGGCCACAGCGGCGGTTACCGCCTCTCCCACTGGTCGTCCTCCGCCTACAAGGTGGAGACCTACCAGTACCTGTCCGGCCTCACCAACGGGAACTACACACTCACCGCGTGGGTGCGGTCCGGCGGCGGCCAGAACTCCGCGTACCTCGCGCTGAAGAACTGCGGCAGCGCCGAGCAGCGCACCGACCTCCCGGTCTCCGCCAGTGGCTGGATCCGGATCGTCACCTCGATCGCGGTGACGAACAACCAGTGCACGATCAGCGTCACCTCCGACGCCAACGCGGGCAACTGGCTCAACGTCGACGACCTCACCTTCACCTCCGGCCGGACGGGCCTGTCCGTCAAGGGCTCCGACGTGTCGTCGCTCGTCAAGAGCGAGGCCAAGGGCGGCGTCTACCGCAACAGCTCCGGCACCGCCGGGGACGCCCTCGCCATCCTCAAGGGCGCCGGACAGAACTGGGCGCGCGTCAAGGTCTGGGTGAACCCCGCCGACGGCTACAACAACAAGACGCGGGTGCTCGCCGCCGCCAAGCGGATCAAGGCACAGGGCATGAAACTGCTGGTCGACTTCCACTACTCGGACACCTGGGCCGACCCCGGCGCGCAGACCGTGCCGTCCGCGTGGGCCGGCCACTCCTACAGCCAGCTGAAGACGGACGTCTACCACCACACCCACGACGTCCTGAACGCCCTCAAGTCGCAGGGCACCACCGCCGACATGGTCCAGGTCGGCAACGAGATCAACGGCGGCATGCTGTGGAGCGCGGGCTCCACCTCCAACTGGCCGCAGCTCGCCGGACTGCTCAACTCCGGCTACGACGCGGTGAAGGCCGTCAACTCCTCCACCCAGGTGGCGCTGCACCTCGCCAAGGGCGGTGACCTGTCCGGCACCCGCTGGTGGTTCGACAACGCCGTCGCCAACAACGTGAAGTTCGACGTCATCGGCCTGTCGTACTACGGCTACTGGCACGGCACCCTCGCCGACTTCCAGACCACCCTCGACGACGCGGCCTCCCGCTACGCCAAGCCGGTCTTCCTCGCCGAGACGGCCTACCCGTTCCGCCTCGACAGCAAGGACGCCCACGAGAACATCATCGACGTGCCGAGCGAACTGGTGTCCGGCTACCCGGCCACCACCGCCGGTCAGACACGCTGGATGAAGGACGTCGCCAGCATCGTCGAGGCCGTCCCGAACGGCCGGGGCCTGGGGGTCTTCTACTGGGAGTCGACCTGGACCGCCGTCAACGGCAACGGCTGGGACCCCACGGACGCGTCCTCCGGGAACGGCTGGGAGAACCAGGCGCTGTTCGGCTACGACGACAGGGCCCTCCCGGCGATGGCCTGGTTCAGCCACCGGTAGCGAGCGCTGACCGCGACGGGGGCCGTACGTCTCGGCGTACGGCCCCTCCGGCCGTTCAGCGGCCGGCGGTGCGAAGGAAACCGTGCAGGGAGCCGGTCATGGCCTCGACGAACGCGTCCCTGGTGGACTCGGGGACCCGGTCCAGGGACAGATACGGGTTGAGGTCCTCCAACTCGACCAGCAGCAGACCGCCCTCCCGGGTCCGGCACGCGTCCACCCGCTGGATGCCGTGGTCGAGGGTGTTCCAGTCGACGAAACGCCGGGCGAAGGCGAGGTCGGCGTCCGACGCCTCGTAGGGCTCCAGCACCCAGCGCCGCTCGGGGTCGGGGGCGTGCAGGGCGTACTGGAAGGTGTCGTCGACGTAGTAGAAGGACACCTCGTGGCGGAAGTCGACGCGCGGCTGCACCAGCACGTCGTCCCAGGTCAGAGCCGCCAGCTCGGTGCCGGTCACGAAGCGCAGGCCGATCGAGTCGGCGCCCGCCCTCGGCTTCGCCACGTACACGTCGGTCTCGGGCAGCAGCCCGAGGTCCTCGGGCCGGTCGACGGTGGGGATCACCGGGAACCCGGCCCGTGTGAGGTCGAGCAGATACTGCTTGCCGTCCATGTCGGCACGGCCGGTCAGCGGGTTGTAGACCGGGGTGCCGGTCGCCGCCGCCCGCTCGCGGAAGGCGTCGTACTCCCGCCGGTAGTGCAGCACGGGCCCGCTGTTGCGCACCACGACGGCGTCGAAGCCGTCCATGAGGGCGGCCGCGTCCAGGGGATGACACAGGGCGAGGTCGAACTCCGCGCGCAACCGCGAGGTGAGGAAGACGTCCTCGTCGCCGTAGCGCCGGCCGCGGGCCGGGTAGGCCAGGTCCGTCACGTACAGCAGGCGGGGGCGAGCGGGCACGGCACAACCTCTCCGATCGGTGGGGGCCGACCCAACCTATCCCGAGGCCCCGGTCGCCCAAGCCGCCGCCCGCGCGAAGGGGACCGCCCGCCGACCGCGCCCCGTGGTCAGATCGGCGCGGGGAGGCCCTTCAGATGCTCGCCGACCCGCTCACGGAGCAGCAGGTACTCCGTCCAGCGGCGAGGCAGAGGGCCCGCGGGGCGCTGGACGACTCGGCCCGCGGTGACGGTCTGCCCCCGCCGGAACTGCTCCCGCGTCAGATCCAGCTCGACCCCGCTGGGCAGCCTGTTCCACCAGTGGAAACCGCGCGGGACACCGTCCGGAAGACGCACCTCACCGACCAGCAGCTCGCCGCCGAAGACGTCATGGACGAGCAGAGCCGTGATGTCGCACTGCCCCCAGGCCGGGTTGCCGGGCTCCCAGGTCGCCCGGTCGTCGGGCGAACAGGTGTCGGCGGTCCAGCTCACGCGCAGGGCCCGGTCGAGATCCAGCAGATTCCAGGTGGTCATCCCGGCAGCATCGCAGCCCCCACTGACAACCGGGAGCGCGTCCCGGGTCCGTCCCGTGCCGGGCCGGGGCGACCGAGCCGCCGCCCGGCCCCCGCGTTACGCTGTCGATCAGCCGCGGTCCGCCGGGTGGTGCGGACGCGAGGAGGAGCCGTACGCACATGACAGTCCCGCACTCCGGCAGGGCCGAAGCCACCCAGGCCCCCGCCACCGCGCGGACCCCCGCCCGCCGGCCGTCCCCCTGGCACGGCCAGGGGCCCGTCGTCGCGGTGGTGGCCGTCGGCGGCGGCATCGGCGCGGCAGCCCGCTACGGCGCGTCCCTGCTCTGGCCCACCGAGGCCACCGGCTTCCCCTGGACCACGTTCGGGGTGAACGTCGCCGGCTGCTTCGTCATCGGCCTCTTCATGGTCGTCATCACCGACGTGTGGGCGGCGCACCGCCTGGTCCGGCCGTTCTTCGGCACGGGTGTGCTCGGCGGTTTCACCACCTTCTCCACCTACGCCGTCGACATCCGGAACCTGGTCGGCGAGGGCCACCCCCGCACCGCCCTCGCGTATCTCGCCGCGACCCTCCTGGCCGCCCTCGCGGCGGTCTGGCTCGCGGCCACCACAGCACGCCTGACACTGGCACGGAGGCGACGATGACCCCTGACACCGCGGACGCGTCGAGCCACCGGACGCGGCCCCGGCTCACCGGGCCGGCTCTGCGTCTGACCGTCCTGATCGGTGAGCAGGACACCTGGCACCACCGGCCGCTCTACAGCGAGATCGTGCACCGGGCGCACACGGCGGGCCTCGCCGGCGCGAGCGTGTTCCGGGGCATCGAGGGCTTCGGCGCCTCCTCGGTCGTCCACACCTCGCGTCTGCTGTCGCTCAGCGAGCAACTGCCCGTCGCGGTGGTCGTCGTGGACACCGAGGAACGCGTGCGGGCCTTCCTGCCGGAACTGGCGGAGCTGGTCCCCGACGGGCTGGTGACGCTCGACGCGTGCGAGGTCGTCGCCCCGGCCGCCCCCGGAACACATGAGGAAGGTAAGAGGTCGTCGTGAACTGGCTGCTGGTCGTCGTCGGCGGCATGGTCGGCGCGCCGCTGCGCTATCTCACCGACCGGGCCGTGCAGTCCCGGCACGACACGGTCTTCCCCTGGGGCACCTTCACCGTCAACGTCGCCGGCTCCCTCGTCCTCGGCGTGCTGACCGGAGCCGTGGCCGCCGGCGCGGCCGGCTCCGACCTGCGGCTTGTCCTCGGCACCGGGCTCTGCGGGGCCCTCACCACCTACTCGACCTTCTCCTACGAGACCCTGCGGCTCGCACAGGACGGCGCCCGCCTGCACGCCGCTGTGAACGTGATCGCGAGCGTGGCGGCGGGACTGGGCGCGGCCTTCGCCGGTGTGGCGCTGGCGGAGGCCCTCTGGAGGTGAGCCGGGCACTCGTCGAGCTGTTCGGGGCCCTTACCCGGCTGTAGTACGACACTGCCCTGTCGTCGCGTCCTCCGCTGAGCAGAACTGGACCACATGAGCGCCATCACCGTAGGTCAGGCCGTCGTCCTCGGAGCGGTGGAAGGGGTGACCGAGTTCCTGCCGGTGTCCTCCACGGGCCATCTGAAGATCACCGAAGGGCTCATGGGGATCCAGGTCGAGGACCGCGCGGTCGTCGGGTTCTCCGCGGTCATCCAGGTCGGCGCCATCGCCGCGGTGCTCGTCTACTTCCGCGAGGACATCACGCGCATCACCGGCGCCTGGCTGCGAGGGCTGTTCGACGCGGGGGAGCGGCAGCACCGCGACTACCGGTTCGCCTGGTGGGTGATCGCCGCGACCGTCCCCATCGTGCTCGTCGGGCTGCTCGCCCGGCCGCTGATCGAGGGGCCGCTCGCCTCGCTGTGGGTGGTGGCCGGGTCGCTGGTCGGCGGCAGCGCGGTCATGTGGGCGGCGGAGCGGACGGGACGGCACAAGCGCGGCGAGGACGACACGTCCTTCCGGGACGCGCTGCTGGTCGGCGGTTCGCAGGTCCTCGCTTTGCTGTTCCCCGGCTTCTCCCGCTCGGGCGCCACCATGTCCACCGCGCTGCTGCTCGACCTGGACCGGGTCGCCGCCACCCGGCTCTCCTTCTTCCTCGGTATACCGGCCCTGACCGGCGCCGGGATCTACGAGCTGAAGGACGCCCTCGGCGCCGGCGTGGGCGCCGCGCCGCTCCTCGCGGGCACCGCCGTGTCGTTCGCGGTCGCATACGCCTCGGTGGCCTGGCTGCTGCGTTTCGTGACCCGTCACTCCCTCACCGTCTTCGTGGCGTACCGGATCGTCGTCGGAGTGCTGCTGTTCGGGCTGCTCGCGGCGGGTGGCCTCAGCTGACGACGGCCCCGGCGCCCGACCGTCGCAGGTGATCCACCCTCCGACCAGCGCCAAGATCCAACAAGTCACCCCTTGACAGCCCCGTCCCGTCACCCGCAGGATCACCCCCGTGAACCTGTCAGACAGCCAGACAGGTGGCTCGGCACCCCAGCGCGTCAGCGCCATGGAAGCGGTGCTCACCCACCTTCGCGGCGCCATCGAGCGCGGCGAGTACGCCATCGGTGACAAGCTCCCCTCCGAGGCGGAGCTGTGCCGGCAGCTCGAAGTGAGCCGCCCGGTGCTCCGTGAGGCACTGCGCGCCCTCCAGGTGATGGGACTGACCCAGTCCCGCACCGGCAAGGGCACCTTCGTGATCGCGAACGCCGTCGAGGACCCCACCTTCGGCGACTACGCGGCGAGCGACCTGCTGGAAGTGCGTCGGCACGTGGAGATCCCGGTCGCCGGGTACGCGGCGGTCCGCCGCACCCCGGAGAACCTGGACCACCTGGCGCACCTCCTGGACCGGATGGAGCGGGAGACCGACACCACCGCCTGGGTCGCGATGGACACGCTGTTCCACCTGGCCGTGGCGGAGGCCGCCCAGAACCCGGTGTTCCGCCGGGTCATCGAGGAGATCCGGGACGCACTGGCGCGTCAGTCGGCCTTCCTCAACGAACTGGGCGGCCGCCGCGAGCAGTCCAACCGGGAGCACCGGGCCATCGTCGAGGCACTGATCGACGGTTCCGAACACGACGCGGTGGAGGCCATGTCCCACCACCTCGACCGCGTCGAGACCACCCTCACCGACATCGTGCGGTCCCCACGCACGACCAGTTCCACGGAAGGCGGACCCGAGGCGTGAGCGAGCAGCACCTCAAAGAAGAGACGCGCACACCGGCCGCACCCCATGTCGACGCGGGCGACGAGGGCTACAGCAAGTCCCTCAAGGCCCGGCACGTCAACATGATCGCCATCGGCGGCGCCATCGGCACCGGCCTCTTCCTCGGCGCCGGCGGCCGGCTGGCCGACGCCGGCCCCTCCCTGTTCATCGCGTACGCCGTCTGCGGCGTCTTCGCGTTCCTCGTCGTCCGGGCCCTCGGCGAACTGGTCCTGTACCGGCCCTCGTCCGGCGCCTTCGTGTCCTACGCCCGGGAGTTCCTCGGCGAGAAGGGCGCCTACACGGCCGGCTGGATGTACTTCCTGAACTGGGCCACCACCGGTATCGCCGACATCACCGCGGTCGCCGTCTACACCCACTACTGGGGCATGTTCTCGGACGTGCCGCAGTGGGTGATCGCGCTCATCGCCCTCGCGGTGGTCCTCACCGTGAACCTGATCTCGGTGAAGATGTTCGGCGAACTGGAGTTCTGGTTCGCGATCATCAAGGTCGGCGCGCTCGTCGTCTTCATGTGCATCGGCATCTTCCTGCTGGTCACCCAGCAGCCCGTCGACGGCCACAACCCGGGCCCCGCCCTGATCACCGACAACGGCGGTGTCTTCCCCAACGGCATCCTGCCGATGCTGCTGATCATCCAGGGCGTCGTCTTCGCCTACGCCTCCGTCGAGCTGGTCGGCGTCGCCGCCGGCGAGACCGAGAACCCCGAGAAGATCATGCCGAAGGCGATCAACTCGATCATGTGGCGTGTCGGCCTGTTCTACGTCGGCTCCGTCGTCCTGCTCTCCATGCTGCTGCCCTGGTCCTCGTACAAGGCCGGCGAGAGCCCCTTCGTGACGGTGCTCTCCAACATCGGCGTCCCCGCGGCCGGCGGCATCATGAACCTGGTCGTCCTCACCGCCGCCATGTCGTCGCTCAACTCCGGCCTGTACTCCACCGGTCGCATCCTGCGCTCGATGGCGAAGGCCGGCTCCGCCCCGAAGTTCACCGGCGTGATGAGCCGCAGCCAGGTCCCGTACGGCGGCATCCTGCTCACCAGCGGCATCTGTGTCCTGGGCGTCGGCCTCAACTTCGTGGTCCCCGCCGAGGCGTTCGAGATCGTGCTCAACTTCGCCGCCATCGGCATCATCGCCACCTGGGGCATGATCATGATCTGTCACCTGCTCTTCTGGCAGAAGACCCAGAAGGGCGAACTGACCCGGCCGAGCTACCAGCTCCCGGGCTCCCCCTGGACCGAACTCGTGACGCTCTTCTTCCTGGCGTCCGTGCTGGTCCTCATGTACGCCGACGGCGGCGCGGGCCGCACGACGGTGCTGTGCGTCCCGCTGATCGTGGGCGCACTCGTGGCGGGCTGGTTCGGCATACGCGGCCGGGTCGCCCGGAAGTCGACCGGAGCGGATGCGTGAACCAGGCAGTGACGTACGACCCCACGACCACCGGCGCCCCGGGTACCCCCGCGGCTCCGGTGGCCGCGGCCCCCGCGATCCGGGAGCCGCTCCACGCCCCCGTCGCCCACCTCGTACGAGGCGGTGTCATCGAGGGCATCCACTACGGCTCCGTCGTGGTGCTGGGTGCCGACGGGGAGGTGGAACTCCAACTCGGTGACATCGAGGCGGCGTTCTACCCCCGGTCGGCGCTCAAGCCGGTCCAGGCCGTGGCCATGCTGCGCGCCGGGCTGCCCCTGGACGGCGAACTGCTGTCACTGACCGCGGCCAGCCACTCCGGCGAGGAACGCCACCTCGCCGGAACCCGGCGCATCCTGGAGCTGGCCGGCGCCACCGAGGACGACCTGCGCAACGTCGCGGACATGCCGTACGGGCCCACCGTGCGCGACGCGTGGATCCGGGACGGGCGCCGGCCCTGCCGGCTCGCGCAGAACTGCTCCGGCAAGCACGCGGCCATGCTCTACACCTGCCGGCTCAACGGCTGGTCCCTCGACGACTACGCCGACCCCGCGCACCCCCTGCAGCAGGCCATCGCCGAGATCGTCGAGGACCTCACCGGGCAGGCCATCGCCCGGGTGACCGTCGACGGCTGCGGCGCCCCCCTGTTCTCCGTCTCCCTGCACGGCCTGGCCCGCGCCCTCGCCCGGATCACCACCGCCGCCGAGGGTACCCCCGAGCGCCAGGTCGCCGACGCGATGCGCGACCACGCCGAGATGGCCTCCGGCGCCGGGCGCGACGTGGCTGCGCTGATGCGGGCCGTCCCCGGACTGCTCAGCAAGGACGGCTTCGAGGGCGTCCAGGTCGCCGCCCTCCCCGACGGCCGCGCCGTCGCCGTGAAGATCGCCGACGGCGCCGACCGGGCCCGGGTCCCCGTCACCGCGGCGGCCCTCGCCCGCGCGGGCGTCGACCCGGTCGCCCTCGCCGAGTTCGCGGGCGCCCCGCTGCTCGGCGGCGGCCACGTGGTCGGCCACATCCGCCCGGCCCGCGCCCTGGACCCCGTCACCCCCTCCTCCCGCGCCTGACCTGCTCCTTCCTACGCCCGACCTCCTCCTACGCCCGCCCCCTCTCCTACGCCCGACCCCCTCGTACGACCGAAGCACCTCGTACGTCTGATCCACCTCAAAGAAGAGGACCCGTACCGCGATGACCGCCGCAGTCACCCGCAGCGAGCACGATCTCCTCGGCGACCGGGATGTACCCGCCGACGCGTACTGGGGTGTGCACACCCTGCGTGCCACGGAGAACTTCCCGATCACCGGCATGCCGATCTCCGCCTACCCGCATCTGGTCGAGGCGCTGGCCGCGGTGAAGGAGGCCGCGGCCCGCGCGAACGAGGAACTGGGTCTGCTCGCCCCCAAGAAGGCGGCGGCGATCGTCGCCGCGTGCCGGGAGATACGCGAGGGCGAACTGCACGACCAGTTCGTCGTCGACGTCATCCAGGGCGGGGCGGGCACCTCGACCAACATGAACGCCAACGAGGTCGTCGCGAACCGGGCGCTGGAGCTGCTCGGCCACGCGAAGGGCGAGTACGCGTTCCTGCACCCCAACGAGGACGTCAACCTCGGCCAGTCCACCAACGACGTCTACCCGACCGCGGTGAAGATCGCGACGGTGTTCGCGGTGCGAGGGCTGCTGAAGGCGATGGCCGTCCTCCAGGACGCCTTCGCCCGCAAGGCGGTCGAGTTCCGTGACGTGCTCAAGATGGGCCGTACCCAGCTCCAGGACGCGGTCCCCATGACCTTGGGGCAGGAGTTCTCCGCCTTCGCCGTCATGATCGAGGAGGACCGGGCACGGCTCGACGAGGCCGTCGCGCTGATCCACGAGATCAACCTGGGCGCCACGGCCATCGGCACCGGACTCAACGCGCCCGCCGGATACGCCGAGTCCGCCCGCCGCCACCTCGCCGAGATCACCGGGCTGCCCCTGGTCACCGCCGCGAACCTGGTCGAGGCGACCCAGGACTGCGGCGCGTTCGTGCAGATGTCGGGCGTGCTCAAGCGGATCGCGGTGAAGCTCTCCAAGAGCTGCAACGACCTGCGGCTGCTGTCGTCCGGGCCGCGCGCGGGCCTCAACGAGATCAACCTGCCGCCGGTGCAGGCCGGTTCGTCGATCATGCCGGGCAAGGTCAACCCCGTCATCCCCGAGGTCGTCAACCAGGTCGCCTTCGAGGTGATCGGCAACGACGTCACCATCACCATGGCCGCCGAGGCGGGCCAGCTCCAGCTCAACGCCTTCGAGCCGATCATCCTGCACTCCCTGTCGGAGTCCATCACCCATCTGCGCGCCGCCTGCCTGACCCTCGCCGAGCGATGCGTCGACGGCATCACCGCCAACGCCGACGCACTGCGCGCGGCGGTGGAGAACTCCATCGGCCTGGTCACCGCACTCAACCCGCACATCGGGTACACGGCCGCCACCGACATCGCCAAGGAAGCCCTCGCCACCGGCCGCGGAGTCGCCGAACTCGTCCAGGAGAAGGGCCTGTTGCCCGCCGAGCGCCTCCAGCAGCTGCTGCGGCCCGAGGTCCTCGCGGGCAGCGGGGCCCTCCGCTCCTGACCTCGTGCGAGACGGGTCCTGACCTGGGGCTGTGCTCCGGGACCGGTACAAAGGAGGCACAATGGTGATCATGACAACGACGTCGTCCCTCACCTTCCAGCCGGTCCTGGAGCGCATCGCCGAGGAGATCGAGCGGACCCCGGGCCGCGGCCGTCCCGCCGACTACATCCCGGCGCTCGCGGCCCGCGATCCGCGCCGCTTCGGCATGGCCGTCGCGGAACTCGACGGCACGGTGTACGGCGTGGGGGACTGGCGGGAGCCGTTCTCCACGCAGTCCATCACCAAGGTCTTCACCCTCGCCCTCGACCTGGCCCGTGAGGGCGACGCCCTCTGGGAGCACGTCGGCCGCGAGCCGTCCGGCAACCCCTTCAACTCCCTGGTGCAACTGGAGTACGAGAACGGCATCCCCCGCAACCCGTTCATCAACGCGGGCGCCCTCGTCGTCACCGACCGCCTCCTCACGCGCACCGGCGACGCGGCCGACGCGTTGCTGTCCTTCCTCCGCGCGGAGAGCGGCAACCCGGAGCTGGACTTCGACGCGGAGATCGCCGCCTCGGAGTCCGCGCACGGTGACCGCAACGCCGCGCTCGGCCACTTCATGGCGTCGTACGGCAACATCGACAACCCCGTACCGGTCCTCCTCGACCAGTACTTCCGCCAGTGCTCCCTCACCGCGTCCTGCGCGGACCTCGCCCTCGCCACCACCTTCCTCGCCCGGCACGGCGTCCGCGCCGACGGCACCCGGCTGCTCACCCGCAGCCAGGCCAAGCAGATCAACGCGATCATGCTCACCTGCGGCACGTACGACGCCGCGGGCGACTTCGCCTACCGCGTCGGCCTGCCCGGCAAGAGCGGCGTGGGCGGCGGCATCATCGCCGTCGTCCCGGGCCGCTGCACGCTGTGCGTGTGGAGTCCGGGCCTGGACGAGCGGGGCAACTCGGTCGCGGGCGTCGCGGCCCTGGACCGCTTCACCACACTGACGGGCCTGTCCGTCTTCTGACCTGCCGGGCCACGCGGTCCTCCGACCTCCACAGACCCACCCGGCCGCGCGGGCCGCTGCGCCGCCGCCCGGTCACGTCCGCTCGGTCTGCTGCTGCGGCTGCCGCTCGGTCCGTCGCCCGGCGGTCCGCCGGCCGACGGTCAGTCGCCCGGCTGGGGGCGTCCCCTGAGGCGCAGGAACAGGGCCACGGCCGCCGCGCCGACCGCGGCCGCTCCGGCGATCACCCCCGCCTCCGACCAGCCGGGAGCCGTGGCCCGGTCCTTCTCCCGGGCGGGCGGTGACGACGCACTGCGCGGCTGAGGCGCGGCCGCCGGACGCGGCGGCAACAGGGAGCCCACCGGCTCGACCCGGCCGGCGGCCCGGAAGCCCCAGTCGAGCAGGGAACGCGCCTCCTCGTAGACGGCGAACCCGACGCCCGACCGCGGTCGCATCACCGTGACGACGAGGGTGCGCCCGCCCCGTTCGGCGGCGGCGACCAGGGTGTTGCCCGCGTTGGTGGTGTAGCCGTTCTTGATGCCGATGAGGCCGGGATAGCGGTCCACCCCGGCGCCGGTCAGCAGCCGGTTGGTGTTCTGGATGCCGTATCCCCAGCCGCGGTTGGCGGGGAACTTCGCCGTGGCCGTGGCGCAGTACCCGGCGAACTCCGCGTTGCGCAGTCCGGCCCGCCCGAACACCGCCAGGTCGAAGGCCGACGAGACCTGGCCGCGGGCGTCGTAGCCGTCGGGGGAGACGACGTGCGTGTCGTGGGCGCCGAGGGCGCGGGCCTTGTCCTGCATCTGTTCGGTGGTGGCCCGCCAGCCGCCGTTGAGGGAGGCGAGGACGCGCACGGCGTCGTTGCCCGAGCTGAGGAAGACGCCGCGCCACAGGTCCGCCACGCGGTAGGTGCGGTTCTCCTGGACGCCGACGAGGCTGCTTCCCTCGCCGATGCCCGCGAGCTCCTTGCTCGTGACGGTGTGCTGGAGCCCCGCGGGCAGCCGCGGCAGCACGGTCAGGGCGAACAGGGTCTTGAGGGTGCTCGCGGGAGGCAGTTTGCGGTGCGCGTTGTGCGCGGCGAGCACCTCCCCGCTGCGGGCGTCGGCCACCACCCACGCCACGGCGGAGACGTCACGGGGAACCCGGGGCGCCCCGGCCCGTGGTCTCACCTGGGTACCCGACCGGTACAGGGAGGCCGGTTCCTGCGAGGACTTGGCGTCCTGGGCGCCCACCTCGACCGAGCCGCCGACGCCCTCGGGATGCGACGCGATCGCCAGGGCGCCCATCACACAGACGACGGAGCAGCAGACGGCGGCACGGGAGAAACGAGCAGCGCGAGGTGAAGATCCGATGGTCATATCGCAAACGTAGGAACGGTCGCGCCGCGGAACGCGATGCCAGGGCCGGGGGAGCGGACCGAGCACCCGGATGCCGCACACACCGTGGCGTCATACGGCGGGCAGGGTGGGCTGCACCTGCCGCAGGAAGGCCGCGTTGTCCGGGGTGGCGCGCAGCCGCTCCAGCAGGGTGTCCAGAGCGGCCTGCCCCTCGCGGGGGCGCAGGGCCCGCCGCAGCCCGCGTACGGTGGTCAACTCGCCCGGTGTCAGGAGGAGTTCCTCGCGGCGGGTGCCCGACGGGGTGATGTCGACGGCGGGGAAGACCCGCCGGTCGGCGAGGGCGCGGTCGAGGCGCAGCTCCATGTTGCCGGTGCCCTTGAGTTCCTCGAAGAAGAAGTCGTCGGCGCGCGAGCCGGTGTCCACCAGGGCGGTGGCGAGGATGGTGAGGGAGCCGGCCTCCTCGGTGAGCCGGGCGGCGCCGAAGAGCCGCTTGGGGCCGTGCAGCGCGGCGGCGTCGACTCCGCCGCTGAGGGTGCGGCCACCGGCGGCGGCCGCGTTGTTGTGGGCCCGGCACAGCCGGGTGAGGGAGTCCAGCAGGATCACGACGTCCTCGCCCTGTTCGACGAGCCGCTTGGCGCGCTCCACGACCAGTTCGGCGAGCGCGATGTGCTGTCGGGGGGACCGGTCGAAGGTGGAGGCGTACACCTCGCCCCGCACGGAGCGCCGCATGTCGGTCACCTCCTCGGGCCGTTCGTCGAGCAGCACCACCATCAGACGGGCCTCGGGGTGGTTGGCGGCGATCGCGGCGGCCAGCTGCTGGAGCAGCACCGTCTTGCCGGTCTTCGGCGGTGCCACGACGAGCCCGCGCTGTCCCTTGCCGACCGGGGCGACGAGGTCGACTAGACGGCCCGTCAGCCCGCTCGCCCGGTGCTCCAACCGCAGCCGCTCGCGCGGGTGCAGGGGGGTGAGGTCGTGGAAGTGCGGTCGGCCGCGCAGCTCGTCGGGTGTGCGCCCGTTGATCCGCTCGACCTCGGCGAGGACGCGCCGGCCCTCGCGGACGCCGTCGACGGTGTCGCCCTTGCGCAGCCCGTACCGGCGGATCAGCGCGGCGGGCACCTGGGTGTCGGAGGCGGTGGGCAGCCCGTTCTCGGTGCGCAGGAACCCCTGCCCGCCCGGCACGGTCTCCAGGACGCCGGTGACGTGGGTGGGAGGCTGCCGATGATGAGAAGTGTGTTCGAGTGTGGTGGTGGTCATGGGGGGTCCTTTCGCGGACTACCTGGGAGAGGCACATGCATGAGGAAGGGGAGGAGAGGCACACGCCCGCGGGTACGGCTGAGCCCTGCGCGAGGTGGTGCGGAGAAGCTGTCGCCGGTCGGACATCGACGGGCGGCCGGTTCAGCTGAGGAGATCTCAGGAACGGAGAGAAACGGAGAGAACGGCACCGGCGCCCGGGACCGGGCGATACACACGTGCCGATCTGATCCTACCACTTCTCGTCACCAAACGTTAGCGATTTCCTTACCGACGGCCGTTGAACCCACCTGAGCGGGCCCCCGTACAGGAGGGGGCGGCCCCGCCCACCCGAGTCAGGACCGCCGTCCCACCAGCGGTCTTCGCACGGAAGGAACGTCGGGTGTCGCTCTTCGCACGCTCCGGTCGACTGCCGGACACCGACACGGCCGGCCACACCGACACGGAGGCCGACACCGACCCCGCGTCTGCCGCAGCGGCGCCCGCGTCGGCCGAGGTGCCCTCCGGGCCGACCGACGCGCCCGCCGGGAAGGTCGGACCGTGGCGGCGGCTCCGGGCTGCCCCGCGGGAGCTGCGGCGGCGGTACCCGGTCGCCGCGCGGGGTGTGTCGTGGGGGATCACGGCGCTGGCCGCCGGTCTCGTGCTCTTCGCCCTGCTGATGCCGGGCAGCGTCGAGTACTTCACGGCCCGCCAGTTCCTGCGGATTCCGGTGGAGCCCATCCTGGGTGCCGCCCTGCTGACGGCGCTGCCGCGTCGGCCGCGCCTGGTGCTCGCGGTCGTCATCGGGGCGGGCCTGGCCGCGCTGATCGTGGTGAAGTCGCTGGACATCGGCTTCAACCAATTCCTCGGCCGGGGCTTCAACATCGTCCTCGACTGGGGGCTCCTCGACGACGCCGAGTCGTACGTGCAGGACACCCTCGGCCGCTCCGGCGCGCTCGCGGCCGTGACCGGCCTCGTGACCCTGGTCGTCGTGTTGTTCGCCGTCATGGCGCTGGCGGTGGTGCGGCTCGCGAACCTCCTGGTCGGGCACCGGGAGCGGGCCATGCGGGGCACGGTCGTCGCGGGCACCGTGTGGATCACCTGCGCGGCCCTCGGTCTGACACCTCTTCAGGACACTCCGGTCGCCTCCCGGAACACGATCGGGTTCGTGCAGGACCGCTGGGCCCGCGCCCGGGAGACCCTCGCGGACGAGGCGGCGTTCGCCGAGGAGGCCCGGAAGGACGCCTTCGCCGACGTGCCCGCCGACCGGCTGCTGACCGGGCTGCGCGGCAAGGACGTCATGATCACCTTCATCGAGAGCTACGGCCGCGCCGCCCTGGAGGATCCGGCCATCGCGCCCGGTGTGACGGCCACGCTCGACGAGCGTGGCGAGGCGCTGCGCAGGGCGGGCTTCGCGGCGCGGAGCGGCTGGCTCACCTCGGCCACCTACGGCGGCAGCAGCTGGCTCGGCCACTCCACCTTCCTGACGGGGCTGTGGATCGACAACCAGAACCGCTACCGCACGGTCACCGCGGGCGAGCGCCTCACCCTGCCCGGCGCCTTCCACAGGTCGGGCGCCTGGCGCACCGTCGGCGTGGTGCCCGGCGTCCAGTACAGCTGGCCCGAGGGCGACTTCTACGGCTTCGACAAGGTGTACGACTCCCGCGACCTCGGCTACCGCGGGCCGAAGTTCAGCTGGTCCACCATGCCCGACCAGTACGCCCTGACCGCCTTCGAGCGTCTGGAGGCCGCCAGGAAGGGCGACAGGCCGCTGATGTCGGAGATCGTCCTGACCTCCAGTCACCAGCCCTGGGCCCCGCTGCCCAGGATGGTCGGCTGGGACGAGGTCGGCGACGGCTCCGTCTACCGGGACATCGAGAAGGCCGGCAAGGACCCCGCGGACGTGTTCACCGACCCCGTCGAGGTGAAGGAGGAGTACGGCAGGTCCGTCCAGTACTCCCTGCGGAGCCTCCTCGAATACGTCCAGAGGTACGGCGACGAGAACACCGTCCTCGTCTTCCTCGGCGACCACCAGCCGATGGCCCGCGTCAGCGGCAACGGCGCCGACCACGACGTGCCGGTCACCATCGTCGCCCGCGACCCGAAGGTCCTCGACCGCATCGACGACTGGGGCTGGTCCGACGGCCTGGAGCCCGGCGCAGACGCCCCCGTCTGGCGCATGGACGCCTTCCGCGACCGCTTCCTCACCGCCTACGGCACCGCGCCGAACGCGACGAGGCCCGCGGCCCCTCGGACGGGCTGACGACGAGGGGGTGCGAGGGCCGGCCGCCCGGAACGGGGCTCCGGGCGGCCGGCCCCCGGCGTCAGCCGCCGACCTCGAAGATCCCGTAGCCGAAGCCCCGCGCCGCGATCCGCCCGCCGGCGACCTCCACGCCCCCCGCCTCCAGCGGGCGAGGCCCTGCGTCCGGCGGGTACGGGCAACTCACCTCGTTGCGCTGCGGGTTCACCACGACGAGGTAGCGCCCACCGCGCAGGTACACGAACGGGTACCCGAGGTGCAGCACCTCCACCGAGCCGCCTGGCCCCAGGGCGGGGGTGCGGCGGCGGAGGGCGATCAGACGGCGGACGAGATGGAGCAGGGAGGTGTCGTCGGCGCGTTGGGCGGCGACGGACGGGCGGTCCGGGGACGGGTCGACCGGCAGGTAGAGGCGGTCGGCGGGCGCGGTGGAGAACCCCGCGTTCGGACTGTCGTCCCACTGCATGGGGGTGCGGGACCCGGCCCGGTTGTAGCGGGGGCCGAGGACGCTGCCCTCCTTGTCGGGCAGGCCGGGCACGTACCGCATACCGATCTCGTCGCCGTAGTAGATCGCCGGGAGCGTCGGCCAGGTCAACTGGAAGACGAAGGCGGCGGGGAGCTGTTCCGCCGTGCGGGGGCCGCAGTTGAGGCGGGAGAAGTCGTGGTTGGCGGTGGGCAGGGAGATCGTGCCCGTGCCGTCGACGGCGGTGGTCGCCTGCCGCCACGCCTCGACGAAGGGGCGCGGTGAGCCCTTGCCGCCGGCGTCGAAGAAGCAGTCGAGGGGGTCCCAGCTCTCGTGGACGGTGCCCTCGCCGTTGCTCCACAGCGAGCGCAGCGCCAGGCCGTCGGCGGGGCCGCCGAAGTGGAGGAAGAAGTCGGCGTGGAACCCCGCCGGGATCGACACCTCCGGCTCGCCCCACTCGGCCAGGAGCACGGCGTCCGGGTGCGCGGTGTCCAGCCAGTGCCGCAGCTCCGTCCACACCCGGGCGGTCTCGGTCCTGCCGGGGTCGTCCTTCACCAGCGACGCCGCCATGTCGACCCGGAAGCCGGAGACGCCGAGGCCCAGCCAGTGGTCCATGATCGTGCGCAGGGCGGCGCGGTTGGCGCGCGGGCCGTCGGCGTCTACCGGCAGCCGCCACGGTTCGGCCGGGTCCTCGCGGGCGTAGCCGAAGTTCAGGGCGGGCTGGGAGTCGAAGAAGTTCGGCAGGTACGCGCCCGGCCGGGTGCCGGGGGAGTCGACGAAGCCGTCGGGCCGGCCCTCGGCCGTCCAGATGTAGCGGTGGTCGTCCGGGTCGTCCGCGGACGACCGGAACCAGGGGTGGTCGACGGACGTGTGGCCCGCGACCAGGTCCAGCAGGATGCGGATACCCCGGCGGCGGGCCTCGTCCACGAGCCGCGCCAGGTCGGCGTTCGAGCCGTAGCGGGGGGCGGCGTTCAGATAGTCGGCGACGTCGTACCCGGCGTCGCGGAACGGCGAGGCGAAGCAGGGGTTCAGCCAGACGGTGTCGACGCCCAGCCAGGACAGATGGTCGAGCTTCTCGCTGATGCCGGCGAAGTCGCCGACGCCGTCCCCGTCGGAGTCGGCGAAGGACTGCGGGTAGATCTGGTAGAAGACGGCGTCGGCCAGCCAGGTCGGGGCAGGACGGAACGAAGTCATGCCGTCGACCCTAGGCGAGCCCGCCCGTCGTCCGCTGCCCCGAGCCAAGGCCTAAGCTGAGCCGATGTTCACCCCGCAAGGCCCCAGCCTCCGCGAACTCGCCGTTCAGGCACTGTCCTCCGTCGAACACGGCTACGACCTTCTCGCACCCAAGTTCGACCACACCCCGTTCCGCACGCCGGACAGCGTCCTCGACGCGGTGGAACGGGCCCTGAGCGCGATGGGCCCCTTCGACCGCGGCCTGGACCTGTGCTGCGGCACGGGCGCGGGCCTGGAGGTGCTGCGCGGGCTGTGCCGGGAGAGCGCCACCGGTGTCGACATCAGCGCCGGGATGCTGGCGGTGGGCAGGGACCGGCTCGCCGCGGGGTCCGGGGACGACGGCGAGGACGGTGCCGCCGTCGGGTCTCCCCGCCTCGCCTGGGTGCGCGGCGACGCCCTCGCGCTGCCCTTCCGGCCCGTGTTCGACCTGGCCGTCAGCTTCGGGGCCTTCGGGCACTTCCTCCCGCAGCAGCTGCCGGGCCTGTTCGCGCAGGTCCACTCCGTGCTGCGGCCGGGCGGACGCTTCGCGTTCCCGCTCCCGGCGCCCGCCCCGCCCCGCTCGCCCTGGTACTGGGCGGCCCTCGGCTTCGACACCGCGATGCGGGTCCGCAACGCCGTCCGGCGGCCGCCCTTCGTCATGTACTACCGGCCGTTCCGCCTCGGCCGCGTCCGGCACGAGCTGGCACGGGCCGGGTTCGACGTCGAGCTGTTCGCCCTGCCCGAGTTCGGGTCGCGCCCGGACGGCAGCCCGCGCTGCCGGATGGTCGTGGCCACCCGCCCGGACACCCCCGGCGGCGGGGCCGCCGGGCGGTAGCGCGGGCTGCCGTCCGGTCAGAGGACGCTGTACGGGGTGTCGCCGAGTGCCGGGCGGGCGCTGTGTCACGCCGGGTCGGCGGCGGTCGGCACGCGGGGACTCACGCAGCACCGAAGAGGGGCACCGGCGCGACCGGTCTGTCGGGGTCGGCGCCGATGTCGGGACGCCGGGGCAGGCGCAGATGCGCGGTGATCTGTTTCCCCCGGCCGTGCGGTGTCACCGCCACGTGGTCGCTGACCGTGTGGACGAGGCGGAGTCCGTGGCCGCCGACGCGGTACCGGTCGCCGTCCCTGACCGTGGGATGAGAGGGGGACGTGTCCCACACGGTGATGGTCAGCGCCTCCTCGCTGAGCCGCAGCACGAGCCCGCACGGGCCGGGCGCGTGCCGGAGGGCGTTGGTGACCAGTTCGCTGACGACGAGTTCGGCGTCCCGTGCCAGGGGCGCCGGGACGGGGGTGCGGACGGTGTGCAGGGAATGGGCGAGGAGGGTGCGCAGCAGACGCCGGGCATCGGCCGCGCGGGCCGCGCCTGTGGCCCAGGTCGCGCCGGAGCGCAGCGTGAGGTGCTCGTCCGTGCCCTGCTCATCTGCCGCCTGCTTCCTGAGCGGGATGACCATACGGGGCTCTTTCGGTTGTGATCGCCGTTCTTCGGCGGCTTCCGACCATGCGGGTACCCGTGATGCGGACGGCGCATTCAGGGGTACCCGTTCGGCACGCGGACGTGGTGAGCCCGGTGAGGCGGCCGTTCCTCAGAGGCGCGAGGCCAGCCAGCGCAGTTTGGCCGCCTCCTGGTAGGGGCCGCCGCCCTCGTGGTCGTTGAACTCGTACACCTCGATCTGCTTGTCGTCCTCGGCCCACGCGTTGAACGCGGCGAACACGGTGGACGGCGGACACGTCAGGTCCTCCAGGGCCGCCGAGAACAGGGCCGGTGCCCGGCCGCGCGCGGCGAAGTGCACGCCGTCGAAGTAGGCGAGGGTCCGCTGGACGTCCGCCGCGCGACCGCGGTGCGTCTTCAGGTACTTGCCGATCTCGCGGTACGGGTCCCGGTCGGTGATCGTCGTGGAGCGCGGGAAGTCGCACAGGAACGGCACGTCGGGAGCGACGCCGACCAGGTCGGGGACCAGACCGCCGACCGCTATGGAGATGCCGCCGCCCTGGCTGGACCCGAGGACGGCGGTGCGGGAGGCGTCGGTGAGCGGGTGGGCGCGGGCGGCCTCCACCGCGCGGACGCCGTCCGTGTAGACGCGCCGGTAGTAGTAGTTCTCGGGGGCGTCGATGCCGCGGGTCATGAAGCCGGGGAAGGCGGGTGCGCCGCCGACCGGGTCCGGGGTGTCGCCGCCCCCGCCCCAGGCGCTGCCCTGGCCGCGGGTGTCCATGACGAAGTGCGCGTAGCCGGCCGAGGCCCACAGCAGATGGGTGTGGGGCAGACCGCGGCCGCCGCCGTACCCGATGAACTCCACGACCGTGGGCAGCGGCGCGGTCGCCCCGGCGGGCAGCACCAGCCAGCCCTTGACGCGGTGGCCGCCGAAGCCGGCGAAGGACACGTCGTGGACGTCGACGGTGGTCAGCTGGGTGTCGACCGGCTCGAAACGCGCGTCGAGGTCGTGCTCGCGGGACTCCTGGAGCGTCTTCGCCCAGAAGGCGTCGAAGTCCTCGGGCTCGGTTGAAGCGCTTCGATAACCACGGAGCTCGTCCAGCGGCAGATCGAACAGGGCCATGAAGGACCACCTTTTGAGTGCTCGGTGCGGATGATCACACCGTACGTGCGCGGTCGCGGGCCGCCAAGAGCCCCTCGGCTCCCGGCGGTCCGCGGCGGCCACGGTGCCGCCGTCCGGCGGCCCGCTCAGCGCTGGTCGGCGCCGATCAGCGCCCGGACCTCGAAGTCCTCGTACACGGTCTCCTCCTGCGGGGGACCGAGGAGTGAGCCCAGCCAGCCGAGCAGGAAGCCCGCCGGGATCGAGACGATGCCCGGATTCTGCAGCGGGAACCACGCGAAGTCGGCGTCCGGGTAGATGGAGTTCGGGGTCGAGGAGACGACCGGCGAGAACAGCACCAACAGCACTGAGGCCAGGAGACCGCCGTACAGGCTGAGCAGGGCGCCCCGGGCCGTGAACCCGCGCCAGAACAGGCTGTAGACGATGGTCGGCAGGATCGCGGACGCGGCGATCGCGAAGGCCAGGAACGCGAGGGTGGCCGTGTTGGTGCCCCAGGCGAGCAGCGCGAACAGCATGCCGAGGACGCCCATGAACAGGGCGGCGATCCTGGCGACGCCCAGTTCCTCCGTCTCCTTCGCCTTCCCCTTGCGGACGACCTCGCCGTACAGGTCGTGGGCGAGCGACGACGCCGCGGCGAGCGTGAGGCCCGCCGCGACGGCGAGCAGGGTGACGAACGCCAGCGCCGAGACGATCGCCGTGAGGACCTCGCCGCCGAGTTCGCCCGCGAGGAGCAGCACGGCCGCGTCGCCCTTGTGGTCGATGCCCTCGATGGTCTCCCGGCCCACGACGGCGGTGGCGCCGAGGCCCAGCACGGCGGCCATCAGACAGACGAACCCGACCAGGCCCACGGCCCACACCACCGAGGTGCGCAGCACCCGGGTCCGGCGGGGCGCGAGCAGCCGCATCATCACGTGGGGGAGCGCGGCGAGGCCCAGCACGATGGCCAGTTGCAGGCTGAGGAAGTCCAGTTTGCTGATGGGGCCGGCCCCGTAGCGCAGCCCCGGTTCGAGGTACGCGTCGCCGAGGCCGCTGCCCGCGGTCGCGGACGACAGCAGCGCGTCGACGTTCCAGTCGAAGCGGTTCAACACCATGACGGCGACGAGGGTGACCCCGGCGACGAGCATCACGGCCTTGACGACCTGGATGAAGGTCGCGCCCGGCATACCGCCGATCGCCGCGTAGATCGTCACGATGGAGCCGATGATGATCACGGTCATCGTCCTGGTGGTCGGCCCCGGCTCACCCACGAACTGCGTCAGCAGGGCGATGCTGCCGACCAGTTGGGCCACCAGGTACAGGGCGCACACGGTGAGGGTGCAGACGGCCAGCGCCAGCCGCACCGGCCGCTGCCGCCCCGGCAGGCGCCGGGCGAGGGTGTCACCCAGGGTGAACCTGCCCGAGTTGCGCAGCGGCTCCGCGACGAGCAGCAGCACCATCATCCAGGCGACGACCGTGCCGCAGAGGTAGAGCAGCCCGTCGTACCCGGTCAGGGCGACCAGGCCGGTGCTGCCGAGCAGGGTCGCGGCCGAGAGGTAGTCGCCGCACATGGCCAGGCCGTTGCGCAGCGGCGACATGTCCCGGTTGCCGAGGTAGAACTCGCCGATCTCGTCGCGTTGGGGCGCCGTCAGAAGCGCCGTGAACAGGGTGACCACCACGACCGACAGGAACAGGACGAAGGTCAGCCGCAGCCCGAACGCGTCGGCCACGCTCGCGGACACCGTCACCACGCGCGCAGCCGTCGCCCGGCGGGGAGGCGACGCTGCTCGCCCTCGTGGTCCTCCACCTGGGCGCGCAGCCGCCGCACGACCGGGTCGACGTTCTTGCGCATGTGCCGCACGTACAGCCACGCGGTCATGCCGATGACCGCGAACTGGGCGAGGGCGAGTGCCAGGCCCAGCGTCAGATGTCCGGCCAATCGCTGGTTCATCACGCCGGGGGCGAAACTCGACAGGACGACGTACGACAGAAATGCGCCGACGGAGAGCACCGTCGCCCACGTCCCGAATCTGCGATAGGCGGCACTCACGGAACGGAATTCAGGATGAGCGTGTATCGACTGACGCCCCGCGGCAGGGCCCCGCGGGGCGGGAGCGGGGGAAAACGGGTCGCCCCGCTGCTCGGACGGAGGTTGATGCGGGACGGAACTGCCGTACCGTGCCGTGGAGTCGGACACCATGCACCCTCTTTGCTGCTTTGTGTCTCACACGTGACGCCGACCGGTCATGGGATGTGTTCCCAGAGGAATTCGACCACTGCGGTGGTCACGTCGCGTGCGGAAATCGTGGGGGAGGGAGCGGAGTATGTCAGCGCGACGCTTGAAGTATCAACTGCTGCGTGGGGAGGATTTGTGTGAACGTTTCGAACCGGCCTCCATTCACGGCACGGCCTTCCTCCGCCCCGTCAGGCCCGGTGGTGTCCCCAGTCGGGGCCCGTGCGCGCCCACTCCCGCTCCCACTCGTCCAGGCGGCGCCGCACGGTGACACGGCGGACGGTGAAGTGCCCTGCCAGCACGACGCCGACGACTCCGGCCGTGGCGAACGTCCCCATGGACAGGGCGTGCTGCCAGACGGCGGTGTTCGTCGGCGGGGCCTGCACACTGCGGCCCGCCGCGTCCAGCCACACGTCGGCGCGGTCGCCGCGCTTCGTGCCCGCCGGGACACGCGCCTCACCCGTCCGTGAACCCCCGTTGGGTTCCGTCCAGCGGGCCCGGACCCAGTGCAGGGGCGGCTTGTCGCCGTGCGCCGAGGGCGTCGCGGCCGGGGCGTTCTCCACGACCACCGCGGTCACCAGGTCCCGCTCGGCCCGCTGCGCCGCGGCGTGCGCCCGCGCGTCCCCGTGGGCCCAGCGGCCCACCAGGAACCCGGCCGCCGGGGCGCCGACGACCAGCAGCATCAGGACGATCAGCACCGTCCACGCCTCGACGACGTCCGAGCGCCGACGCAGTGGATTGCGCCGCCACCGCCACCCGACCACCTGGCCTCGCATCTCACCCTCCCTCACCGGTACGGCCCTCGGTTACGAGAACGCCGGTTAGGACTGGTCCGCACTTCCGGTGTACCCGAAAGGAGCGGTGACAGCACCGTTCGCGCCGGAAATCATGGCGCCGGGAACGGGTGACAACCGTGGTGGAGGGAGCCCGGAGGCGGCGCGGGGTCAGCCGAAGCGTTCGATGCGGATGTGGTCCACCGGCTGACCGGCCTCGACCAGGAGCCGTGACGCGTGTTCCGCGAACGCGTTCGAGCCGCACACGTACGCCTCCCAGCCGCCCGGCGGCCGCTCGGCCAGCAGCGGTGCCACGTGGGCCGCCGACAGCCTGCCCACCGGCGCACCCTCGGGCGCCCGGCGGGTGAACACGGGCGTCGTCTCCGTGCCGTACTCCCGCGCGTAGATCAGCTCCTCGGGTCCGCGCGCGGACACCAGCAGCCGCAGTGGCACGTCGAGGCCCCGCAGCCGGTGGTGGCGGATCATCGACATCAGCGGTACGACGCCCGAGCCGGCGCCGAGCAGCAGCGCGGGCCGGTCGCCGGGCCAGGCGAAGAAACCGCTGAGCGGGCCCCGCACCTCCACCACGTCGCCGGGTCGGGCCTCGGTGTGGAACCAACCGGAGACCTCGCCGTCCTCCACGTGGTCCAGGGTCAGCTCGATGTGCCCGGTGTCGTCCGGCGGTGACGCCAGCGAGTAGTGGCGCTGGGCCCGGTATCCGTCCCCGGCGGTCAGCCGCAGCATCAGATGCTGGCCCGGCAGGTGTCCCGCCCAGCCCGGTACCGCGAACCGGAACGTGGCGACCCGCGGCGTCTCGCGCCGGATCTCCGTCAAGGTCGCGGTCTGCCAGAGGGTCGCCGCCCGGCTGCTCACGGCGATCCGCCCGGGCACGGCGAACCGCGTGGGCGGCGTGAACCCGGGGGCGGCCGTCCCACCGGCCGCCGTGACCGTGCCGGTCGTCCCGGCCGTGCCGGCCATGCCGCTCGGGCCGGCCTGTGTCGCCGTCGCTGTCTCAGTCACCGGAGTACCGCTGCTCCTCCCACGGGTTGCCCCGCGCGTGATAGCCGTTCTGCTCCCAGAAGCCGGGCTCGTCGTGGTCGAGGAGCCGGATTCCCGCGATCCACTTGGCGCTCTTCCAGAAGTACAGGTGCGGCACCAGCAGCCGGGCCGGGCCGCCGTGCTCGGCGGCCAGCGGCTCGCCCCCGTACTCCCAGGCGATCCAGGCACGCCCGCCGGTGAGGTCGGCGAGCGGCAGGTTCGTGGTGTACCCGCTGTGGGAGTACGCGACCGCGTGCGTGGCGGCGGGGTCGGGCCGCACCGCGTCCAGGAACACGTCCAGCGACACACCCCCGAAGCGCACCCCGAACTTCGACCAGCCCGTCACGCAGTGGATGTCACCCTCGTACACCGACCCGGGCAGCGCGTGCGCCGCGTCCCAGTCCCAGGTGTGCGGCCGCGCCACGAGCCCGTCGATCCGGAACGTCCAGTCGGCGGGCGACAGGGCGGGCGTGACCTCGGCGGACAGCACCGGCCAGTCGTCGCCCGCGTCGTACTGTCCGGGCGGCAGCCCCGGATTGCCGGCGCGGGGGCGCCCGGTGAACCCTCGGGTGACGTTCATACGAGTCCTACATGACGGCGGCGGTGACAGCTGGGCCATACAACGGTACGTGTCCGGCGCGGGTGCTCGATCATCGGGGCGGGCCGTGATCACTGCGGCCGTATGAACTCTTTCTCCGCGCCGGGAATAGCGGCTCCGTGATCCCCCTTGCCACTGTTGGCCGGCCCGGTCCCCTGAACGCGCCGGTGACCGTATGGCACCGGAGGAGAACGGAGAGCGCATGACCGAGTACGCGAGCGACCTCAGGGGCGCGGACACCGCGCCGCACGTCCTCGACAACCCCGCCCTCGCCTCCCTCACCGGGCCGCACGCCCACTTCGCCGAGCGGTCCGGCCGGGTGTTGCGCTACCCCGTCGACGTCTCGCCGTGGCTCGCCCTGCCCCACCACCCCGACGCCCACGACTGGGCCGACCTGGCCGCCCTGGCCGGCCCCGGCACGGAGGTCGCGGTCCCCGCCTACAGCGGGAGCTTCCCGGCCGACTGGGAGGTCACCTTCGACCTGGAGGGCGTCCAGTTCGTGGACGACGGGATCGCCGCCGCCCCGGACGCCGAGGCCGTACCGCTCGGCCCGGCCGACGTGCCCGAGATGCTCGACCTCGTGGAACGCACCCAGCCCGGCCCCTTCCTGCCCCGCACCGTCGAACTCGGCACCTATCTCGGCATCCGCCGGGACGGCGCGCTGATCGCGATGGCTGGCGAGCGGCTGCACCCGCCGGGCTGGACCGAGATCAGCGCGGTCTGCACCGACCCGGCCTTCCGGGGCGAGGGGCTCGCCACCCGGCTGATCCACGCCGTCGCCCACGGCATCCGCGAACGGGGAGAGACCCCGTTCCTGCACACCGCCGCGACCAACACCCACGCCATCCGCCTCTACGAGTCCCTCGGCTTCCGGCTGCGCCGCACGACCCGGTTCATGGCGGCCCGAGTGCCCGCCGTGGAGGCGGGGCAGGAGCGCGTCGCCGTGTGACGGAGGCGGTCGAGGCACCGGGCGCGTGGGGGTGCGGCGCTGCGGACGACCCGTCGTGACCATGGGGTAGGGTAACCGGGCCAGTCGCCACGGGACCGAGGAGGTGAGACCCATTACCGCTGTGTCAGGTCGGGTGCTCTCACCTCAACACCGCGCGGTGAACGGCCAATAGGCCACCGCAGGAGCGCCCTTCGGCCCACCGAAAGGCTCTCGGCTGTCATGCCACCTCTCACCACCGCCTCCGTCGTCACGGCCCTGCGCGCCGCGGGCTGCGTCTTCGCCGAAGAAGAGGCGCAGTTGATCCTCGCCACCGCACGGACCCCGGACGACGTCACCGCCATGGTCGACCGCCGCGTCTCCGGCGTCCCCCTCGAAGTCGTCCTCGGCTGGGCCGAGTTCGCCGGCCTGCGCATCGCCGTCGACCCCGGTGTGTTCGTCCCCCGCCGCCGCACCGAGTTCCTCGTCGAGCGGGCCCTCGCCGCCGTCCCCCACGCCTCGGTCGTCGTCGACCTGTGCTGTGGTTCGGGAGCGCTGGGGGCCGCCCTGGCCGCGTCGCTCCGCGGCGTCGAACTCCACGCCGCCGACATCGACCCGGCCGCGGTGCGCTGCGCCCGCCGCAACATCGCCCCGTACGGCGGCCACGCCCACGAGGGCGACCTGTTCGCCGCGCTGCCCGCCGGGCTGCGGGGGCGTGTCGACATCCTCGCGGCCAACGTGCCGTACGTCCCCACCGACGAGGTCGCGCTGCTGCCGGGCGAGGCCCGCGACCACGAGCCGCTCGTCGCCCTCGACGGCGGGACGGACGGCCTCGACGTCCTGCGCCGCGTCGCCGCCGAGGCGCCCCGGTGGCTCGCCCCCGGCGGCACCCTGCTCGTCGAGACCAGCGAACGCCAGGAGCCGCACGCCGTCGAGGTCGTCCGCGGTGCCGGTCTCGTCGCCGGTACGGCCGTCTCGGAGGAGAGAGCCGCCCACGTGGTCACCGGCACCAGACCGACGACCGTCTGACCGCCACCGCACGCAGGGGCGCGGGCCGGACGTCGTGGGTGCCCGAGTTGGTGCGCACCCCCACCGGGCCCGCCCTCGCGGCGTCAGGCCCTGCCTCGGTGTGGCCTTGCCCTCAGTCATTATGCAACTAGTTGCACAAACAGTGTGGGTCGTCTACAACCGTGGTGACGACGCCACGCATGGAGGCCCCGATGAGCCGATACCCCCACCTGCTGAGCCCTCTCGACCTGGGCTTCACCACGCTCCCCAACCGTGTGCTCATGGGCTCCATGCACGTCGGCCTGGAGGAGGCGGAGCGCGGCTTCGAGCGGATGGCGGAGTTCTACGCGGCCCGGGCCCGCGGGGGAGTGGGCCTCATCGTCACCGGCGGCATCGCGCCCAACGAGGCCGGACGCCCGTACGAGGGCGGCGCCAAGCTCACCACCGACGCCGAGGCCGCCCAGCACCGCGGGATCACCGACGCCGTCCACCGAGAGGGCGGTCGTATCGCGATGCAGATCCTGCACTTCGGGCGGTACGCCTACCACGCCGACCTGGTCGCCCCGAGCGCCCTCCAGGCCCCGATCAGCCCGTTCGTGCCGCACGCCCTCACCGACGCCGAGGTCGAGCAGACCATCGAGGACTACGCGCGGGCGGCCCGGCTGGCCCGCCGGGCCGGGTACGACGGCGTCGAGATCATGGGGTCCGAGGGCTACCTGATCAACGAGTTCACCGCCGCCGGGACCAACCACCGCGACGACCGCTGGGGCGGCTCGTACGAGAACCGCATGCGCTTCCCCGTGGAGATCGTGCGCCGGGTGCGCGAGGCGGTCGGCGAGGACTTCATCGTCGTCTACCGGCTGTCGATGCTCGACCTGGTGCCCGGCGGCTCTAGCCTCGGCGAGGTGGTCACCCTGGCGAAGGCCGTGGAGGCCGCCGGCGCCAACCTCATCAACACCGGCATCGGCTGGCACGAGGCCAGGATCCCCACCATCGCGACCTCCGTGCCGCGCGGCGCGTACACCTGGGTCACCAAGAAGCTCATGGGCGAGGTCGCCGTCCCCCTCGTCACCACCAACCGCATCAACACCCCGGAACTGGCGGAGGAGTTGCTGGCCGAGGGATACGCCGACATGGTGTCCATGGCCCGCCCGATGCTCGCCGACCCGGACTTCGTCAACAAGGCCGCCGAGGGCCGGCCGGAGGCCATCAACAGCTGCATCGGCTGCAACCAGGCCTGCCTCGACCACACCTTCAGCGGCAGGATCACCTCCTGCCTGGTCAACCCGCGCGCCTGCCACGAGACCGAGCTGGTGCTGTCGCCGACCCGGCTGCGCAAGCGGATCGCTGTCGTCGGCGCCGGGCCCGCGGGCCTCGCCTGCGCCGTGAGCGCCGCCGAACGCGGCCACGACGTCACCCTCTTCGACGCGGCGAGCGAGATCGGCGGCCAGCTCAACGTGGCCCGCAAGGTCCCCGGCAAGCAGGAGTTCGACGAGACCCTGCGCTACTTCCGCCACCAGCTCGACGCCCACGGCGTCGACGTACGGCTCGACACCCCCGTCACGGCCGACGACCTCGGCGCCTACGACGAGGTCGTCGTCGCCACCGGCGTCACCCCCCGCGTCCCCGACCTGCCGGGCGTCGACCACCCCAAGGTCGTCGGCTACCTGGACGTCCTGCGGGACGGCGCCCCGGTGGGCGAGCGGGTCGCGGTCCTGGGCGCCGGCGGCATCGGCTTCGACGTCGCCGAGTACCTGACCGACGGCGGGGAGAAGACGAGCGAGGACCCGGCGGCGTACTTCCGCCAGTGGGGTGTCGACATGGACTACCGCGCCCCCGGCGGCCTCGCCGCCCCCGAGCGCCCGGCCCCGCCGCGCTCGGTCCACCTCCTCCAGCGCAAGACCACCAAGGTCGGCGCCGGTCTCGGCAAGACCACCGGCTGGATCCACCGCACCGAGCTGAAGCACCGTGGCGTCGTCATGGTGCCCGGCGCGCAGTACGACCTGATCGACGACGCGGGGCTGCACGTCACCGTGGACGGCGTCCGCCAGGTCCTGGAGGTCGACACGGTGGTGCTCTGCACCGGTCAGGAACCGCGCCGCGACCTCTACGACACCCTCGTCGCCGCCGGTCGGACCGCCCACCTCATCGGCGGCGCGGACGTGGCGGCCGAACTGGACGCCAAGCGCGCCATCAAGCAGGGGACGGAACTGGCGGCGCGGCTGTAGCCCGAGGGCCGGGCGCCTGTGGTGGCACGGGCGGGGCGGCGAGTGCGACGGTTCCCCGCGGAGCGTGCAGGGGCCGGGCTCATCGGCCCTTCCTAGGATGAGCCCATGTCACTCCCGCACGCGATCCTCACCGCCCTGCTCGAAAAGCCCTCGTCGGGGCTGGAGCTGACCCGGCGGTTCGACAGGTCGATCGGCTACTTCTGGTCGGCGACGCACCAGCAGATCTATCGCGAGCTGGGAAGACTGGAGAGCGAGGGCTACATCCGCGCCCTGCCCGCCGAACGGCCCGCCCGGGGGCAGAAGAAGAGCTACGAGGTCCTCCCGGCGGGCCGCGAGGAACTGGCCCGCTGGACCTCCGCCCCCCAGGAACCCCGGCCGTGGCGTGACGCCCTCTTCGTGCGGCTGCGGGCCGCGGCGGTTGTCGGCACCACCGGCATCGAGGCCGATCTGCGGCGCCATCTCACTCTGCACGAGCGGCAGTTGGCGGAGTACGAGGAGATCGAGAAGCGGGACTTCGGGCCGGGCAGGGACTCCGCCCAGGACCGCCTCCAGCATCTGATCCTGCGGGCCGGCATCGACCTGGAGACCTTCTGGACCCAGTGGCTGCGGAACGCCCTGACGGAGTTGGAGGCCCTCCCGGACGCCGCGGCGCCGTACGGCAGCGGGCCACCGGACGACGGAGTGCCGGACGCCGGTGGGGGAGCGGCGGCGGGGCGGCCGTAGCCCGCGCCGGCCGGGCCGTGCGCACACGGGCAGGCGGTCGTCGGTGTCGCACGGCGACCGCCTGCCCGGTGTTCACAGCCGGTGCGGCTTGGCCCGGCGGCGCAGGTACCAGACCGCGGCCACCGTGCCGGCGGCCACCAGCGCGCCACCGCCCACCAGGGTGACGGTGCCGTACTCCTCGGTGGCACCGCCCACGCCGCCCATGACGCCCCGGGTGGGCGAGGCCGTCGCGGAGATCGTGGGCGTGGCGGCGGTGACGATGACGGACTGGGTGCCCGCCGTGGTCCCGTCCCGGCACACCACGATCACGGTGTAGGTCCCCGGGGTGACGCCGGTCCACGACGCCGACTGGCTGGTGCTCGTACCCACGAGGGTCGCCTGACGCCCCTGGGAGAAGTTCGCCTGCCCGCTCGCGAGCAGGGAGGCCGTACCGAACGCGCCGTTGGTGCTGTTCGGGCAATCGCTCGTGGTGACGGTGACCGAGGACCCGGTGGTGCTCACCGAGATCCCCGTGGGGACGGCGGCCGACGGCGTGGCCAGGGCGATCGGCAGCGCGGCGGCCGCCGTGGTCAGGCCGGAGCGGAGAAGGAGCTGAGACGTACGCATGGGTCTGCCCTCCGGCGGCACGGTCGGCGGCACATCCCTTGCGCCGCCGGGGAACGGAGGACCCGTGCTGCCTCAGGGCGAGCCAACGTGCCTCGCGCCCCGTCCGCATGCGGACAGCGACCGGGCAGGTGACGGGTTCCGCCGTGCGGGGGACGTCGTCACCCTCCCGTGGTCACCGTCCGCTCCGCCGAGAAGGCGCCCCAGGTGCCGTCCGGCAGCTTCGCCCGGATCCGCACGCGGTGCATCACCCCGGCCTCCCGGCCCGCGTAGAAGCTGTACGTGGCCCGGCCCCGCGGTGGGGTCCCGCCCCAGACGAGCGTCGTGGCGGGCCGCCCGTCGAGCTGGATCTCGTACTCCGTCACCATCCCGTCGGCGCGCGGCGGCACCCAGGACAGGTCGATGGAGTACGCCCCGTCGCTGAGGCGCGTGCCAGCCCGGAAGGCGGTGGGCGCGGTGCCCGCCGCGTCGCCCGCCCCCGGCCCGCCGTCCCCTTTCCCGGTGGTGAGGGTGAGGGCCCGGCTCGCGGGGGAGAGGTTGTCCGCGGCGTCCCGCGCCCGCACGGTGAAGGAGTAGCGGGTGCCGGGCCGCAGTCCCGTGACCACGGCCGCGGTCTGTTCCCCGCCCACGCTGTGGATCTTCGAGTCGCCCTGCAGGATGTCGTACGACACCACGTCCCGGTCGTCGGCCGACGGTCCCCAGGACAGCTGGGCCGCCGTGCCCCCGATCACCCGCCCGTCGAGGCCGGAGGGCCGGCTGGGGGCGCGCCGGTCGGCGACCCCGCCGGCGGGGGTGGTGGCCCGTACCTCGGCGCTGGGCGGCCCGAGGTCCCCGGCGGTACTGCGGGCGCGGACCGTGAACACATAGGTGGTGGACGGTCGCAGCCGGGTGACGTCCACCATGTGCGCGTCGCCGGGTACGTCCGTCACCTTCCGCTCACCGCGGTACACCTCGTACCCGGCGACCTCCGGCTCGCCGGACACCCGGTTCCACATGACGTGCACGCTGGTCGCGCTGCCCGCGGCGACGGTGACCCCCCGGGGAGCGGGCGGCGTACGACGACCCGGGCTCTCCCCCGTCCCGCAGGAGACGGCGAGGAGCAACGAGCCGCAGACCACCAGTGCCGGCACCGGCGACGACACCGGAACCGGCAGCGGCACGGGAACGCGTCGCACGATCCAGCCCCCTCGATCGTCGGCTCCGCGGGACAGGGAGCACACGGGCGGCACGGGTGAGCGGGTGCCGTGAGTGCCCCTGACACCGGATTGGTCTGTACCTGACCTCTTGTATGTATGCCATGCTGACGCGCCCACATCAAGAGGCGCGAGGGGCGGAGCCGAGCTGACGGGGGCGACCGCTCGGTTCACGGCGCGGCCCGCGGCTACGTATGCTGGTGCCCTGACGCGGCGTGAACTCGCACGCATGGCTGGTCAGTTCGCGTCGTACGGCGCGGGCCGCTGTCGTCGCCCACCCCGCGCCGGCCAGGGCGGCCGAGTGGCCGGGGCCGAGACGGACCGGGCCCTCGGCCGCGTCCTCGTGTGGGGGCGGTGTGCACCGTCCGGCCCCCTACCAGTGGCCTTCCTCTCCCGGCCCCTCCACCTTGGGGTGGTGAGTGACCGTCAGTGTCCCCCAGGAGAGGGTCCCTTATCGTGCGTGTCCGGTCGTTGACGCTGGCCGCCGCCGGCGCCGCCCTGTTGGCCCCCGTCACCCTGCCCGCCCTGGCCCACCAGCAGCAGTCCATAGAGCGTGAGGGTGCCGTGACGGCCGCGGAGCTGCTGGCGAAGGTCCGTGGCTGCGTCCGGGTGTCGGAAGGGCTCTTCCGCAGCGACGCCGACGCTCCCGCCGTCATCCCGGTCTGCGGTCTCGACCGCGCGGTGTACTGGAAGGCCGACATGGACATCGACTGCGACGGCCGCCCGAGCACGCGCTGCAACCGGACCACCGACCCGTGGTTCCAGCCCACGACCTCCTACCAGCAGTCCGACGGCCGCTACCTCAGCGCCGCCGATCTGCCGTTCGTCGTCCTCCCCGCCCCCAGCTCCGTCTGGGACTACCGCAAGCACGGCATCACGGGGGGCTCGGTCGCCGCCGTCGTCCACGGCGACCGCGTCCAGTACGCCGTCGTCGGCGACAACGGTCCGCAGAACATCATCGGCGAGGCCTCCTACGCCACGGCCGAGGGCCTGGGCATCCGCCCCGACCCCCGAACCGGCGGCGTCACCTCCGGAGTCACCTACATCGTCTTCGAGAACACCAAGGTCACCCCGATCGAGGACCACAAGGCGGCGGTGGAACAGGGGGAGGCGCTGGCACGCGAGTTCGTCCGGTCCTGACGCGCCGACCGGACGCGCCCGTACGCGGGACGGCCGCGCGGACGAGGTGTGAGCGTACGGGACGAGGGCCTGCCCGCCCCGGAGTGTGCGGGCAGGCCCGGGCGGAGCTGTCATTCCTTCCGGTACGTGTACGCCTCCGACGCGGCGGCTGCGACCGCCGCGAGGTCGGCTCCGGTGGAGGCGGTGACGACCGCGGCGACGGCGCCCTCGACGAACGGGGCGTCGACCAGACGGGTGCCCTCGGGGAGTTCGTCGCCCTCGGCGAGCAGGGCCTTCACGGTGAGGACGGCGCTGCCGAGGTCCGTGAGGACGGCGACCCCGGCGCCCCGGTCCACGGCCGCGGCCGCCTCCGCGATCAGCTCGGCGCTGGTGCCGAGCCCGCCGTCCGCGGTGCCGCCCGCCGGGGCGACCGGTACCTCGGCGCCCACGCCCGCGAGCCCCCGCGCCAGCTCGGCCACCGCGGAGGCCACGGCGGCGCTGTGCGAGACCAGCACGATGCCGACCGGCCGCACCTCAGCCACGGGAGACCTCCGCGGTGTCGGCGAGCGCGGCGACGAGCAGCGCGGCGGAGGTGGCGCCGGGGTCCTGGTGCCCGATGCTGCGCTCACCGAGATAGCTGGCACGCCCCTTGCGGGCCTGCAGCGGTGTGGTCGCCAGGGCGCCCTCCTCGGCGGCGGTCCGCGCCGCGGCGAAGGACCGGTCGAGCGCGTCGACGGCCGGCACCAGCGCGTCGATCATCGTCTTGTCGCCCGGTGCCGCACCGCCGAGCGCCATCACCGCCTCCACGCCCGTCCGCAGCGCCGACGCGAGGTCGGTGTCGCTCACCTCGGCCGCGTCGCCGAGCGCCTTGCCGGTGCGCCGCAGCAGCGTGCCGTACAGCGGACCCGACGCCCCGCCCACTGTCGAGATCAGCTGACGCCCGGCCAGCACGAGCACGCCGCCGGGCGTGTCCGGGGCCTCCTTCTCCAGGACGGACCGCACGGCGGTGAACCCGCGGTGCAGATTGCTGCCGTGGTCGGCGTCCCCGATCGGCGAGTCGAGCGCCGTGAGCCGGTCGGCCTCGCGTTCCACCGAGGCCGCTGTGGCCGTCATCCAACGACGGAAGAAGTCGGCGTCGAGCACGGGTTCTCCTTGCGTGGTACGAGAAGTCAGCGGACTGGGCCTTGGGGGGCGTACCCCCGCACGTACCGTACGCACCGTGCGGGGGCCGACGGATCACATGCCCCAGCGCAGCCCCGGAGTCCGCACGGGCGCGTCGTACAGCCGCAGCGTCTCCTCGTCGATCTGGCACAGCGTCACCGACGCGCCGGCCATGTCGAGGGAGGTGACGTAGTTGCCGACGAGCGTGCGGGCGACGGCGACACCGCGCTCGGTGAGGGCCCGCTGCACCTCGGCGTTGAACCCGTACAGCTCCAGCAGTGGTGTGGCGCCCATGCCGTTGACGAGGAGCAGGACGGGGTTGCGGGGGCTCATGTCGTCCAGGAGGGCGTTCACGGCGAAGTCGGCGATCTCGCGCGAGGTCATCATGGCGCGCCGCTCACGCCCCGGCTCGCCGTGGATGCCGACCCCCAACTCCAGCTCTCCGGCGGGCAGGTCGAAGGTGGGGCTGCCCTTGGCCGGGGTCGTACAGGCGCTGAGCGCCACGCCGAAGCTGCGGGAGTTCTCGTCGACCTGCCGGGCCAGGGCCGCGACCCGCTCCAGCGGCTGCCCCTCCTCGGCGGCGGCGCCGGCGATCTTCTCCACGAAGAGGGTGGCGCCGGTGCCGCGCCGCCCGGCGGTGTAGAGGCTGTCGGTCACGGCGACGTCGTCGTCGACGAGCACCTTGGCGACCTGGATGCCCTCGTCCTCGGCGAGTTCGGCCGCCATGTCGAAGTTGAGCACGTCACCGGTGTAGTTCTTCACGATGAACAGCACACCGGCGCCGCTGTCCACGGCCGAGGCGGCCCGTACCATCTGGTCCGGGACGGGCGAGGTGAACACCTCGCCGGGGCAGGCCGCCGACAGCATGCCCGGCCCCACGAATCCGCCGTGCAGCGGCTCGTGCCCCGAACCGCCGCCGGAGACCAGCGCCACCTTCCCGGCGACCGGCGCGTCGCGCCGCACGACCACCCGGTTCTCCACGTCCACCGCCAACTCGGGATGAGCGGCGGCCATGCCCCGCAACGCGTCCGCGACGACGGTCTCCGCGACGTTGATGAGCATCTTCATGGGGGTCTCCTCATGGGCTTAGCAGGTGGCCTTTGACCTGTGTTTTCGCTGGTCAGACCGGTTCGGTCACTGCTCGATCTTGGCGGTCCGTAGCGGTCGGGAGCGGGTGGTGGCGGTACTGATGCTGACTTAATGCTGACCTTGATGACGTCACGTCAGATTCTGCGACAGATCGACGGCGTGGCGAACGGGGTCCTACAGAGGCAGTATCGACCTTGCGGCTGCGAAGGTCACGTGGGCGGCAGCCGGAGAGCACGACTGGCGCTCGACAGCAGGATCAGTGGACCCGCAGCTTCGACATCGGCTCGGGAGCACACGCGTCCGGGCAGTCTCCACGTCCCGGAGGACTGGGCAGGCGCCTGTGTCAGCCTTCTGCGGGAGGGGTTTGCCCGGTCGGTTCGCGGCGGGCACGGTGAGTTGTTACCGGCGGCGACTGACGGCGTCCTGTCGATGTTGCTGAACTGGTCCTGGCGTCCCCTCTCAAGAGGGGACTGAATGAAAACAGCTAACCTGCTTGGTAACGTCCCTGCTCAGCAAGTGTCGACCCCGCGCCCGCGGGGATGCTCCGTGCCTCAACTGGTTGTTGGCCTGCGGATCTCGGTCGGCCCCGCGCCCGCGGGGATGCTCCGTAGGCGACACAGGCCCCGCCGTCCTGTTCCGCCTCGATGACCTGGGCAAGCGCTGCCTCGTCGCGGAAGAACAACAGGTCGCCGTAGCCGCTGCCGTCACCGTCCCTGACCAGGACGCGCCTGATGATGCCGTCCTGCCCGCTCGTGAACTCCTCCTCGAAACGGTCGGAGGCAGTGAGCAGCGTGTCCTCGGACACGCCTTCCCTGAGCTGGAACGGGGCCAGTGCGATGCACATGGCGGTTTTCCTCTCGTGGTGGGCGGCCCACGCTAGAGGCCAATGTGTCAGCGGATGGCATATTGGAGGGATGGGCGGTGGTCACGCCCGGGAGTGCCGGGTTCTGCGCCTCGACAAGCTGAAAGCGCTGCTCGCCGGGCGCGAGTACTCCACGGCCGCCGAACTGGCGGCGGAGCTCGGTATCAGCAGGCGCACCCTGCACCGTGATCTCGTCCTGCTGCGGGAGACGGGGATCCCTGTTGAGGGCGATCGTGGGACGTGGGGCGGGCTGCGACTGGAGGCCGGCTGGTCGCTGGGGCGCGTTCATCTGAACGAGGCGGAGGCCCTCGGTCTGCTCCTGGGTCTCACCATCGCGGAGAAGGTCGGCAGTCCGCTGCTGCTGGACGACCTGGACTCCGTCACCCGCAGGCTCGCCGCGGCCTTCGCGCCGGCGCAGGCACGGCGCATCCGTGCTCTGCGCAGCCGGATCCTGACCGGGCAGGCCGCGTCCGCGCGGGTGCTCGCGGGGTACACCGCGCCTCCGTCCGCGGTGCCGGGGCAACCGCTCGATGCGTTCGCCCGGTGCCGCACCGTCCTGGTGCGGTACGAGGACCGGCACGGAACGGTGACCGGACGCGAGATCGAGCCCCAGTTCCTCTACTGCAGCCTGCCGGTCTGGTACGTCCTCGCGTGGGACCTGCTGCGGGGCGGCATCCGTGCTTTCCGCGTCGACCGCGTACGCGTCCTGCGCGGGGCGGCCACCGAATTCCGGCTGCGTCCGGCCGCCGCGTTCAGGGCGGCCGGGGAGGAGGCGGCGCGGACCCTGTGAGGGTGGCGTTCACCCGCCTTGGCGTGTCCGCGTCGGAAAATCGACCGACATCTTCTGCGCAGCGCGGTCCTCACGCAACAGAGAAAGTGGCAATATAGGGCAATCCAATATAAAGAGTCTTCTTCTCGCGCAGTATGAGGAGAGAGCGGGTGGACATTCACCTTCTCGGCCCCCTGGCACTGGTGATCGACGGCCGGCCCTGTGACCTGCCCTCACGTGCGGAGTGCTCCGTCCTCGCCCGGCTCGTCCTGACCGCCGGCAAGCTCGTCACGGCCGACACCCTCATCGACGCCTTGTGGGCCGACCGGCTGCCGGCCGACCCGGGCAACGCCCTGCAGATACGCGTGTCCAAGCTGCGGCGGGCGCTCGCGGCCATGGGTGCCCCGTCCGACCTGATCGTCACCAGACCGCCGGGATATGTCCTACAGGTGGGCCCGGAGCATGTCGATCTTCACCGGTTCACCCGCCTCGTCGCTGACGCGCGCCACCTCGCGATCCACGCGCCGACCGAAGCCGTCCTGCGCTACGAGGAGGCACTCGGCCTGTGGCGGGGCCCCGCACTCGTCGACTTCATCGACGAGCCGTGGGCGACGACCGAGGCGACGCGTCTGGAGGAACTGCGCCTCACCGCGCAGGAGGAGCGCGTCGATCTCCTCCTCGCCATGGGGCGCCATGCGGAGCTCGTCGCCGAACTGGAATTCCTGACCGGTGAGCACCCCCTGCGGGAACGGATGCAGGGCCAGCTCATGCGGGCCCTGTACGGAGCGGGACGGCAGGCCCAGGCCCTGGAGGTCTACCAGCGCACCCGGGTCATGCTCGACGCGGAACTCGGTCTGGAACCGTCCGCGGAACTACGCGCCCTCGAGCAGGCCATCCTCCGGCAGGACCCGGCCCTGCACACCGCCCGCCAGCCCGAGCACCGTCGGGCCGGCAATCTGCCGGCCCGACTGAAGTCCTTCGTGGGCAGAGACGCCGAACTCGGGCGTCTTCACGAGATGCTCGGTGAGCACCGACTCGTCACGCTGACCGGCATGGGCGGCGTGGGCAAGACCACCTTGGCGGTGGAGGCCGCCCAGGAGTTCACCGATCGTCTCGACGGTGTGTGGATCGTCAGACTCGCCCCGGTGACCGACCCGGCGCGTGTCGCAGCGGCTGCGGCGGACAGCCTGGGAGTGGCCCACGGCGCGGAGGATGCGGGACCGAATCTGATCAGCATGCTCCGTACCCGTTCCGCGCTGCTGCTCCTGGACAACTGCGAGCACCTCGTGCAGGCCTGCGCCGAGCTCGCCGAAGAACTCCTCGCGGCCTGCCCCGGCCTCCGGATCCTGGCCACCAGCAGAGAACCGCTCGGCCTGACGGGAGAGGCGCACTGTCCCCTGCTGCCGATGGACGTCCCTCCTCAGGGCACCGAACTCACCCGCGCCCAGGAGTACGACGCCGTCCGGCTCTTCTGCGACCGGGCGCGCAACGCGCATCCCTCTTTCGCTCCCCACGCCGACGACGTCTCCGCGGTGACACGGATCTGTCGCGCACTCGACGGCATCCCCCTCGCGCTGGAGCTGGCGGCGGCGTGGACCAGGAGCCTGCCCGTCGCGGAGATCGAGGTCCGGCTGAACGACCGGTTCGCCTTCCTGGACAACGGCCCGAGGACGGCCTCCGCCCGGCAGCGCACCCTGCGTGCCGCCGTCGACTGGAGCTACGACCTGCTCTCCGGGCCCGAGCGGGCTCTGCTGCGAAGGCTCTCGGTGTTCCGCGGCGGCTTCGAGCTGCGCGCGGCCGAGCAGGTCTGCGAGGCGGGCGAGGTGCGTCGCGAGGAGGTCGTGAGCCTGCTGCGCCACCTGGTCGACCACTCCCTGGTCGTCCCCGGCAGCGGGCCCCGCGCGCGATTCCGTCTCCTGGAGACCCTGCGGCAGTACGCGGCCACGCGGCTGCGGGAGAGCGGGGAGGAAGCGGCCGTCACCGACGCCCACGTCGCCTACTACGCCCGGACCGTCGAGACGGCCAAGTCCGAGACGCGGGGACCGGGACAGAGCGAGTGGCTCTCCTGGCTGTCGGCGGAGAGAGACAACCTCCGCACGGCGCTCCACAGGGCCCGGGCCACGGCGGGGGCCGACCCGGACCGAGGACTGCGTTTCGTCGCGTCCCTCGGCTGGCTGTGGTACTTCGCCAGCCACCGCGAGGGCGTCGACGAGATCACCGCGATGCTCGACGCGGCCGGAACGGCCGGTGTCCGGGCACGAGGTCTCGCCCTGCAGACCCAGGCGCTGGTCGGCCGCCCCGGCGCCTGCGTGGTCCATCCCGATCCGGCCTGCGCCGTGGCGGCGGAGGAATCCCTGCGCCTGCTCGTCGAAGCGGGTGACGAGTACAACGCCGCTTACTCCCGCCTCTTCCTGGCGGTGGAGGGCGCCTCGGGTAAGAACACCGGGACGTGCCTGGCGCAGGCCGCGCAGGCCACCGGTGTTCTGCGAGATCAGCGTGACCGCTGGGGGACCGCTCTGGGCTCCTTCGTCGAGATGGAACTGCGGTTCGCGCTCGGCACCTTCGACAGGGCCGCCGAGTGCGGTGAGCGCGCCCTGGCCGACTTCCGCAGCGTCGGTGACCACTGGGGTACCTCCGCCATCCAGTACCACCTCGGCATGGCGCTGCACCGTGCGGGCCGACTCCGCCAAGCGCTCGTCGCCTACCAGGGTGCCTGGGCGGACGGCAGGAGGATCGGCCTGGCCAACACCGTTCAGTACGCGCTGGCGAACATGGGCCACGTCGAACTCAACCTGCAGGATGCGCGCACGGCTCAGCAGCATTTCGAGGAATCCCACCAGACGGCGCGGGCCCTCGGCGCCAGGGGCAACCCGCTGGCCGCGCTGGGGCAGGCCTACCTGGCGCGGCAGCAAGGCGACCTGCCCACCGCCGCCCGCCATGCCGAGGCGGTCCTCGAGTACCTGGCGGGACAGGACAAGCCCGACTGGTCGGCGGCGGCGCTGACCTGCCTCGGTCACGTCGCGGAACTTTCGGGTGACCTCGCTCTCGCCGAGGAACGCCACCGGCAGGCCCGCGCGACAGCCGCCAGGACCCCTGGTTCCCCGGCCGTGGCGGCCGCCGCCGAGGGTCTGGCCTGCGGCTGTGCCGCACTGGGCGACGGCAGTGCTGCGACGCGCCTTCTGAGCGAGGCGGCACGCCATCGCCGTATGCACCACACCCCACCGTCGCCTCTGGAGAGCCAGGACATCGAACGAGCCTCCCTGCGGGCCCGTTCCCTCCTCGGGGACGACGCCTACCGCAGGATCTACGCCGAGGCGTCCGACATGGTCGCGGACGGCAGGGCCAGCGCCCAGGCCGCCGACTGACGACCGCCCGACCGTCCACCCGCCGGCGAGGGTGAACGATGTGGCCCGAACGGCGCTCAGCGCTCCATGCCGGTCCGCCGCCCGCGGCATCCGGTGGAAGGCCGAGGCCGATACGGTGCCCGCGTACCCCCGCCGATCGAGCCGGACAGTGGGTGGACAGCACACGGACAGAGAGAACCCCGACGGTGGTGGCAGAGCCAAACAGGCAAAAGCCGTCATTGACGGTAATCGCCTCCATCGCGACGTCACCGACACGGGGTGTGCCATGGACAGCCTTCTGCACGTCGTCTGCTCTCCCCGGGCCACCGCCTCCCTGTCGCTCGCCCTGGCCGATGTCTTTCTGGACGCCTATCGCGAAGCGCATCCGACGGCCGTCGTGGACACCTTCAACCTCTGGGACGGGACGTTGCCCGCGTTCGGCCCGACCGCCGTCGGCGCACGCGCGGGGATACTGGCGGGTCAGGAACTGGGAGGCCCGCAGGAAGAGGCATGGGCCGCGGTCACCGAGACCTTCGAACGGTTCGCCGCGCACCGGCACTACCTCTTCAGCGTGCCGGTCTGGAACGGGGACATGCCCTACGTGCTGAAACAGTTCATCGACGTGGTCTCACAGCCGGGCCTGCTCTACCGGCCCGACGACGCGGCACGCGGACTGCTCACCCAGCGCAAGGCCGCGATCATCCGGACCGGTTCCGGCTACGGGCCCACGCCGCCGGACGGCACGTCGTCCCCCACCGGTCTCGAAGCGTGGCTTCGGTGGTCCGGCATGGAGGAGGTCAGGCAGGTCCTCCTCCGCCACGATCCCGCTGCACCGGAGGCCGCCCTGTCCTACCGGCTCGCCGAGAACCATGTCAGGGAACTGGGTTCCACGTTCTGAAAAGCCCGCGCCATGACACCCGGAGGCCGGCTGCCCGAGCCGGAGGTGGAGGGGAGCCGGGGCCGTCACGTCCGAACGACGTTGGCGTCGGGCGGCAGGCGGGGTTCCAGCCGCACGGGTGGTGCCCCGCTCGTGGCCGAGCCGGGCGCCAGCCGCTCACCACCATGTGGGTGCAGGGCTTCTGGTCAGCGGCCCACTCCGCCTTGGTCCGCACCGTGTAGGCACCGGCGAACGCGCCCAGGCGGGCGACCGTGTTCGCGCGGAGTTCGGCGTCACTCACGCCGGGGCCGGCGGTCAGGCCGATGGCGCTGAAGGCGTCGTCCCGGCCGAGCAGCCTGGTCTGGGCCGTCCGGGTGTCGAACCAGAAGCGCGCGGAGCCCGGATTGGCCACCTTGAAGGTGGCGGCACCCGCGATCCGGTTCCGGAACTCCCCGGCGGGGGTGATGATCCGACCCCGGACGGAGGAACCGATATCGCCGGCGTCACTGGGTGTCTCCTGTCGTGGGTGGGGTCTCTGCCGTGCCGCAGAGAACGGAAGCGTCGTCCGCCGGAGCGGCGGGCCGTCCCCCGCCTGCGCCTACGGCACAGCCGTCACCCCGGCGCGGTGTCCGCTTCCCGGGTGACGGCGGTGCGTGAGAGGGCCGGAAAGCCGTCGGTCCGTCCGCCGCTTCGGCGCAGGCGGCCTACAGGCCGGACTTCAGGGCGGCCACGATCCGGATCGCACGCTCGGCCTGGTGGTGGGCGGTGTTGCGTGTCGTCTCGTCGACCGCGTTGACCCCCTGACCGGCCACGTGGGACGTGCCCAGGGGTTGACGTCGGCGAACTTGACCGGGTCCGTGAAGCCGGGCGCGACGAGGATGCCGCCGAAGTGGTGGATCGAGTTGTGGAGCGCGAGCAGGGTCGACTCCTGGCCGCCGTGGGCCGCGGCGGTGGTGACGAAGCCGCTGCACTCCTTGCCCGTCGGCGAGCTTGACGTTCGTGGTCACAGGGGTTTCCTTCGAATAGGTGTGGGGGGTACGGGGGGTCGGGGCTCGGGGGTGATGCGGCCAGGGTCAGGACGCCCGCGCGCTTTGCGGGTTCGCCTGGTCCAGCAGGGCCTCCACGTCGTTGACCGGCGGATAGATCCACTCGGTGTTGATCTTGACCTTGATGTCCTTGGCCGTTTCACCGGTGTGCAGGACCGTCCGTTCGAAGCCCGTGGTGAAGACGGCTCCCTGCGCACCGAGGTCGAGGCACGTGACGTAGGGCGCGGCACGGAACGGGAGCGGGGGCGCCCCGAGCAGACTCGCCGCAGCGTTGTGCCCCGCGTACTTGCCCTGCGGAATCGCGTGCTGGCAGCTCTGGGTGACCGGGTGGCCCGGGGCCGCCTCGGGGGCCGCCGTGTCGCCGGCCGCGTAGACGCCCGGTGCGCCCGGCACCGCCAGATACTCGTCGACGTGCAGCCGGCCCAGCCGGTCGAGGGGAGCCGCCACCTCCGCGGCCAGAGGGTGGGCACGCATGCCGGCCGTCCACACGACCGTCCCGGCCTCCAGGACGCTGCCGTCCGAGAGGCGCACCCGGTCACCGTCGACCGAGTCGATGGTGACTCCCGTCCGGCGCTCGACCGCCAGCCGGTCGAGCGCCTCCTCGATGACGGGCCTCGGGCCGTCTCCCAGTTCCGGTCCGACGACCTCGGCCTTGTCGACCAGGATCACGCGTACGTCGTCCGCCGCGGAGGCTGCGGAGGCCAGCTTGCGGAGCCGGCCGACCAGCTCGGTGGCCACCTCGAGACCGGTGAAACCGGCTCCGACGACGACCGCCGTGAAACGAGCGCGCGACGGGGGCGTGTCGGCCAGGGAGTCCAGGTGCCTCTGGAGCGCCTCGGCCGCCTCGATCGAGTCCACGTCGTGGACCGCCTCGGACCCCGGGAACGCGGGGCGGACGACGCGGCTGCCGACGGCCAGGACGAGACGGTCGTAGGGGACGGGCTCATGACCCCCGTCGAGCGTCACCGTCGACGCCTGAACGTCGATGCCGGTCGCGGCCGCGGTGACGATGTCCACGCCGAGCGTGCCCAGCACCTTGCGCAGCGGCACTTTGACGTCGTGCGTAACCTGTTCGTACAGGCGCGGACGGATGACGAGATCCGGGCTCGGGCTGATCAGGGTGACCGACAGTTCGTGCCGCGGCACGTTCTGCTTGTCGCGCAGCCGAATGGCGGCCGCGGCACTCCACACGCCGGCGAAGCCACCGCCCAGAATCACGATCTTCTTCATACGACTTCCTTGAGGGCAATCGACGGAACGGCCAGCCGGCAACGAGCGGCGCCGTGCGACCGTTCTCCGGACGTCTCGGGGACACACATCACCGTGCCCGGGCGGGCTTTCGACCGGCTGTCCACTCACTGCCCGGGGCGACAAGGCCGCGGACAGGGGCGTGGAGACGACCGGCGGCACCGGCGGCGCCCAGGTGGTGCGCAGGGACACGAAGCCGGGACCTTCCGGGTGTCGTACCAGGGAGGTCCATCCCTTGCCGACAGGGGCCACCCGGGCGGAGCGCCAGGTCTTGCCGTCGTAGGAGACCTCGACCGAGGGCTTCTTGATCTTCCCGGCTGCGGGTCTGCCGCAGGCATCCGCGGATTCCGGCCCGCTGCGGAAGTATTCGGCCACTGTTGGCGCGATTTATTCTTCTAACTTCTCGGGTTACGTCAACTGAGTAATTCGAGCGGGAAGGCGGAGCGGAGGTTCATTTCTCAAATCGCTTCCTTTACCTACGCCGTGTGTTCCATGGAAGCGCCATCACTTACTGAGCGTGGCTGTGATCCAGGTCTCCTCGCGAGTGACGCAAGCCATAGGTATGGTCAAAACCGCCATTCTGAAACCGTCATAACGGTTGATAGTGGACGTCGATGTTCTCGCATGTGAGCGGAGTTGTTTATTCCGGCGCCTTATCGGCGCGATGCTCAATTGACTCGCCTCTAACCTTCTCTTGACCTTTGTTGGCCGATACTCATAGCCTTCACGTCACTATCGGCGCCGCCGACCACGTGCGCTGGAACCGGGCCCGATTATCTTCCGGTTGCCTGACCTGAACATGGGGGATCGCGTGTACGACGTCATTGTTGTGGGTGCCCGCTGCGCCGGCTCTCCGGTCGCCATGCTCCTGGCACGCCTCGGTCACCGGGTCCTGGTGGTGGACCGGTCCTCTTTCCCCAGTGACACCGTCTCGACCCACTACATCCACCAGGCGGGGCTGCTGAAGCTCCGCGAGTGGGGACTGCTCGACGAGATCGTCGACGCGAAGACCCCGGCGCTCCGCAAGATGCACTACGCGTACCGGGGCATCGAGCTCAACGGCTTCGCCGACCCCGTCGACGGCCTCGACGCCGTGTACTGCCCGCGCCGCACCGTGCTCGACGAGATCCTGGTCAACGCCGCCCGCAGGGCCGGCGCCGAGGTGCTGGAGAACTTCACCGTCTCCGACGTCCTCGCCTCCGAGGGCCGGGTGACCGGCATCCGGGGGCGGGAGGGCGACGGACCGGAGCGGGAGTTCCGGGCGTCGGTGGTCATCGGCGCCGACGGCTTCCACTCCACGGTCGCCAAGAAGGTCGGCGCCGAGCTGTACAACGTCCGGCCCGCGGCCGGATTCATCTACTACTCGTACTTCAGCGGACTCGACTGGGGCCTGCACCACAAGACCGGCTTCCACGAGCGCTGGTTCGGCAGCTGGCCCACCAACGACGGGCTGACCATGCTGGCCGTCATCTGCACCCGAGCCCAGCTCAAGGACTTCCGCACCGACGTGGAGGCCCGCTTCCAGGCCGTCTTCGACGACGTCCACCCCGACATGGGCGCCCAACTGCGCGACAGCGGGCGGCGCGAGGAGGACTTCCGTCCCATGCGCTACCCGGACAACTACTACCGCCGTGCCCACGGCCCCGGCTGGGCTCTCGTGGGCGACGCGGGCTACCACAAGGACCCCTACACCGGGTGGGGCATCACGGACGCCCTCCTCCACGGCGAGCTGCTCGCCGAACGCATCCACCAGGGACTGGCCGGGCAGCGGCCCATGGACGAGGCGCTCGCCGAGTACAACAAGGTGCGCGACGAGGAGAGCGCCGGCGTCTACGACTTCACCACCACGCTCGGCGAACTCACCGAACTCCCGCCGTTCTTCAAGGCGACGATGAGCGCGATGAGCGCCAGCCAGGAGTGGACCAACAAGATGCTCGGCCTGATCGGCGGGGTCGTCCCCGACTACGAGATCTACGCGCCGGACGCCCTGGAACGTCTCTACGACGACGCCGGCGTACCCGAGGAGGAGCGGGTCTACGACCCAGCCGCCTGACTCGGACGGACGGCACCCTCCCCGGCGGCAGCCGGGGAGCGGTCGTCGTGCCCGGGCGCTCGGGCCGACCGCCGCGTCCGGTGCGGCATGGTGTCCCGCCACCCTCCCGACGCGCCGCGCGCCGGGAGGCCATGGCCCCCCTCGGGTCGCGTCGGCCTCTCCGCCGCCCGCCCTCTCCCGCCCGCCGCCGCACGGCCCATGCGCTGTGCCCCCCGGGCGGCGGGAACCCCGGAGCCCGCGCCACGCCGCGCCGGCAGGGTGACGTACGGCGCCGCCGCGCCCGTCCCGCCCTCCCCGTGCTCCGAGCCGCCCCCGTACCGCCGACCCGCACGGAGTCGTGCCGCCGACCGCCACCGGACGGGCGGGCGCACTCCCGGGGCCGTCGCACCCCGGTGCGTACGCCCCGTGGCCCGGGCCGGGCCCTCCGCCACCGCCTTCCCGCACCTCACCCCGAGGGAGCCCAGCAGATGACGCGCGCGTCCAGCATGTTCGACCTCATCAGCGAGCAGACCGAGCAGAGGCCGTACTTCGAGTCCGGTGGCATCGGCCGGTCGCACGAGTTCTACACCGGCCAGGAGCAGTTCCAGCGGGAGATGTCCCGCATCTACGGCCGGCACTGGCTCCCCGTCGACCACGTCTCCCGCCTGAAGGAGAAGGGCGCCTACAGCACGCTGAACATCGGCAGCGGCTCCGTCCTCCTCCTCCACGGCGACAACGGCATCCAGGCGTACCACAACTACTGCCGGCACCGGGGCTACAAGCTCGTGGAGGAACCCAGCGGCAAGCGGCAGAGCCTCGTCTGCCTCTACCACTGCTGGGTCTACGACCGCAACGGCCGGCTCAAGAGCCTCAACGGCACCTACTTCGACCACTTCTTCGAGAAGGAGAAGAACGGTCTGCTGCCCGTCCGTACCGAGATCCGCCACGGCGTCGTCTTCATCACCTTCTCCGACGACGCCCCCGACCTGGACGAAGCCCTCGGCGAGTTCGGCGAGTTCGCGCGGGTCTACGCGCTCGCGGACCTGGAGTGCGTCCAGGCCAAGGACTATCCCGTCGCCTCCAACTGGAAGCTCGTCGCCCACAACGTCAACGAGTCCCTGCACTTCCCGACCGCCCACAAGGACCTGCACCGCATCACCGACTTCGACGACGCCGGCACCTACGACCTCCGGGGCGACATCGTCGGGGCCTGGCAGTCCATCCGCAGCGGCTTCAACTCCGTGTCCATGACGGGGCGCAGCCGGCGCACCCCGCTGCCGCTCGTGCCCGAGGCCGACCGGCAGCGGATCAACTGGATCACCATCCTGCCCAACCTCCTGTTCGGGTTCACCGCCGACTACGTGATGATGCAGTGGGTCTGGCCCGAGAGCCCCGGAACCTGCTTCGTACGGCACTTCTGGCTGTTCCACCCCTCCGAGACCGCCAAGGACGACTTCTCCCACGAGGCCGTGTTCGCCCTGTGGGACAAGGCGAACTACGAGGACTGGGAGATGTGCGAGCGCACCCACCGCGGTCTGTCGAACCCGCTGTGGACCCCGGGCCAGCTCTCCCTCGACGAGGAGGTCGTCTCCCAGATCGACGCCTGGGTCGCCGCCCGCACCGCGGACGGCACGCCGGAGAGCGCGGGCACCGACCCGGTCCGCCCCGCCGCGGCGGAGGGCGGAGCATGACGACCACCTGCTACGTCATAGGAGGCACCAGGGTCCTCACCCGGTGCACGGCGAAGCTGCTCGACGCGGGCGTACACGTCGCGGGCGTCCTCAGCGACGACACCGCCGTCGTGGCGTGGGCCGGCGAGCACGACGTGCCGGTGCTCGACCCGCACGCCGACCTCGCGGCGACCCTGTCCCGCCGGCCCTTCGACTACCTGCTCAGCATCGTCAACTTCCGCATCCTGACCGCGGACGTCCTGAACCTCCCGCGGGTCGCCGCGGTCAACTTCCACGACGGCCCCCTGCCCCGCTACTCCGGCAGCCACGTCCCGGCCTGGGCCCTGTACGAGGGCGCCACCCGGCACGCGGCGACATGGCACCGGATGACGGAGGCCGTGGACGCCGGCGGCGTCCTCCTCGAACGCTGGTTCCCGGTGCGCGACCACTCCACCGCGCTCTCCCTGACGTACGAGACCGCCGAGGTCGGCATCGACCTGTTCGACAGCCTCGTCCCGCACATCGTGGCGGGCACCCTGCCCGACGCCGTCGACACCGCCGACCGGGAGCGCCGCTTCTACCGGCGGTCCGCGCGCATGGCCTCCGGCGGCATCGTCCACGCGGGCACCCCGGCCGCCGAGGCAGCCCGTCTCTCCAAGGCCCTGGACTACGGCAGCTTCCCCAACCCGCTCGGCATCCCCACCCTCCTCACCGAGCAGGGTGCCGTCCTCACCCGGCAGATCAGGCTGATCCCGCGCGACGAGCCCCGCACGGACACCGTGGTGCGGTCCGTGACCACCTCGGCGCTGACCCTCTCCGCCCCGGACGCCGACCTCGTCCTCAGCGACTTCGCCGCCGTCGACGGCAGCGCCCTGAGCGGGCAGGCCGCCGCGCAGCGGCTCGGCGCCGTCGAGGGCGCCCCCCTGCCTCCGGTCGGCGCCGAACGCCTGGCCGCCGTCGCCGCAGCCCAGAAGGCTCTGCGCGTCCACGAACCCTGGTGGCGGGCCCGGCTGCTCGACCTGCGCCCGGCCCGGCTGCCCGTCGACGACTTCAGTGCCGGCGCAGCGCACTACGGCCGTTACGAGCTGGCGTTCGTCCCCCGCTCCCGCGAGGAGACGATCAGTCTCGTCCGCGCCTTCCTCGCCGTCGTCGCCGAACGCGCCGAGGAACCCGCCTTCGACTTCGCCTGGTCGCCGTCGGCCGCCCGCGCCCGTGCCGAGGACACCCACGGCATCGCCGCAGCGCGGTTCCCCGTGCGGTACGACGGCGACAGCGCGAGCGCCCTGCGCGACAAGCTGGACGAGGCCGCGGCCCGCAGCGGCTACACCGCCGACCTGGAGGTCCGGCTCGGCCTCGCCGGACGGCCCCTGGGCAGCGGGGAGCCCACGTTCACCGACGTGATGGTCCTCGAACGCGCCTCGGGCGAGGAGGCGTCGGCCGCCCCGCACACCGAGATCGCGCTGCTCTGCCTCAGGGACGGCCCGCCCACCGTCTTCGTCCGGGACACCGCGATGGCACGGGAGGAGGCGCTGGAGTTCACCGAACGGATCGAGGACCTCGCCCTCGCCGCCCTCCTCCACGGCGACGACATCCCGTCCGTCTCCCGGCCGGGCGAGACCGTCTCCGTCTCCCGGTCGGGCGAGGCCGTGTCCGTCTCCCGGTCGGGCGAGGCCGTGTCCGTCTCCCGGTCCGGTGAGACCGCGCCGCCCGCCGGGGACGCCACCGCGTCCGGCGGCGGGACCGTCCTCGACCTGTTCGCCGCCGCGGTCGCCGACCGGCCCACCGCCACCGCCGTCCGCAGCGGCACCCGCACCCTCGACTACGCCGCTCTCGACGCCTGGGCCGACGCGGTCGCCGCCCGGCTGCACGACCAGGGCATCGAGTCCGGGTCGGTCGTCGGCGTCCTCGTCGACCGCGGTCTGCCGCTGCTGCCCGCCCTCCTCGGCATCCTCCGCGCCGGGGCGTCCTTCCTGCCCCTCGACCCCGGATACCCCACCGACCGGCTGCGCGGCTACACCGAGGTAGCGCGGTGCGACCTGATCCTGACCGACCCCGCCACCCACGCGCTCGGCGCCTCCCTGGGCACCGCCCTGCCCGTACCCGAGGCGGACGGGTCGGCCCCGGCCGTGCCGCCGACCGTCACCGCCGGCGACCTCGCGTACACCCTGTTCACCAGCGGATCCACGGGCACCCCCAAGGGCGTCGAGATCGAGCACGGGGCGCTCGCCGCCTTCCTGACCGGGATCGGCGAACGGCTCGGCACCTCCGCCGACGAGGTCGTCCTCGCCCACACGACGGTCGCCTTCGACATCTCCCTGCTGGAACTCCTGCTGCCGCTGACCGTCGGCGCCGAGGTCGTCCTCGCCTCCCGCGAGACGGCCCGCGATCCGCAGCGCCTCGCCGAACTGGCCGGCCAGGTCACCGTCGCCCAGGCCACCCCCAGCATGTGGCGGCTGCTCCTGGCCACCGGCTGGACCCCGCCCGCCGGACTCACCGTCCTCTCCGGCGGCGAGGCCCTGCCCCGCAGCGTCGCCGAGAGCCTGCACGCCACGGCGCGGGCCCTGTGGAACCTGTACGGCCCCACCGAGGCCACCATCTGGGCCTCCGCCCACCGCGTCACCTCCGTGGGCGCCTTCATCCCGCTGGGCGAACCGCTGCCGAACCTGCGGCTGCACGTCCTGGACGAGCACCTCGCCCCCTGCGCGCCCGGTACGGAGGGCGCGCTGTGGATCTCCGGCACCGGCCTCGCGCGCGGGTACGCCCACCGGCCCGACCTCACGGACGACGCCTTCACCGTCCACCCCGGCACCGGGGTGCGCATGTACCGCACCGGCGACGAGGTGCGGCTCCACGCCGACGGCGCCCTGGAATGGCTCGGCCGCGCCGACGCCCAGGTCAAGGTGCGGGGCAACCGCATCGAGCCCGCCGAGATCGAGCAGGTGCTGGAACGGCTCCCCGGCGTCACCGCGGCCGTCGTCACCGCCGCGCGCTTCGAGGGCCGGGGCGAGCCGCGGCTGACCGCCTACCTGGTCGGCGACCGCCTGCCCGCGAAGGACCAGTTGGACGAGCTCGTCGGTGCCACCCTGCCCGAGTACATGGTCCCGGACGCGTACGTACGGCTCGACGCCCTGCCCCTGACCGACAACGGCAAGGTGGCCCGCGCCCGACTGCCCCGGCCGTCACGCGACACGATCCTGCGCACGGACACGTCGACGCCCGTCCGGGACACGACGCCGGCCACCGAGGGTGCCGTCCTCACCGGTGAGGCGCTGACCGCGCTCGTCGCCCGGGTCTTCGGCGAGGTGCTGGGGCAGGACGGCTTTCCGGCGGACGCCAACTTCTTCGATCTCGGCGGTGAGTCGGCCAACGTGACGGTCGCCGCCGTGCGCCTGAGCCGGGAGCTGGGTGCGGAGGTCACCGCCCCGTCCCTCTTCGCGACCGGCACCCCGGCCAGGCTGGCGCGACTGCTGGCCGACGAGGGGGTGGTACGGGTTGCCCCGTCGTCCCCGTCGTCCCCGTCGTCCCCGCTGTGCCCGTCGGCCTCGCCGGACTCGCAGGCACAGACCCCGGTCGAGGCCGCCGAGCCCGCACGGGAGACGGCCGAGGCGGACCGGCGGCCCCGGACGGACGTGACGCAGTCCCCACGGGCCGTGGACCGGCCTGCGCCGGGTGACGCGCCTGAGGGGGCGCCGGACGAGGTGCCCGAGCGCGCGCGGGAGGAGATGCCCGAAGGGGCGCTGGCCGTGGTCGGGATGGCGTGCCGGTTCCCCGGCGCCGCCACCCCGGACGAGTTCTGGCGCAACCTGGCCGACGGAGTCTGCAGCATCGGTGACGCCCCGGCGGACAGACGCGGCTGGGCCCGGCTGTGGACCGGCGCCGCGGCGGACGCACTGCCGATGGGCTGGGTCGACGGCGTCGCGTCCTTCGACCCCGCACGGTTCGGCCTCAGCGACCGCGAGGCCCGCCGCCTCGACCCCCTGCAGCGGATGCTGCTGAGCGTGACCGCCGAGGCGCTGGAGAGCGGCGGCCACGACCACGAATCGCTCGGCGGCGACACCGGCGTCTTCATCGGCACGATCGCCAGCGACTTCCCGGAACTGGTCGCCCGGAGCGTCGGCCACGACGACCCGCACGTCGCCACGGGCACCGCGATCTCCATGGTCGCCAACCGGCTGTCGCACGTCTTCGACTGGTCGGGCCCGAGCATGGCCGTCGACACGGCGTGCTCGTCGTCCCTCGTCGCCCTCCACCAGGCCGCCGTCCACCTCAGGTCGGGCGACATCGACGCCGCGGTGGTCGGCGCCGCCAACCTGGTGCTGACCCCGGACAAGACCCGGTCCTTCGCCCGCAACGGCATGCTGTCCCCGCAGGGGGTGTGCCGGGCGTTCGACGAGGGCGCCGACGGCTACGTCCGCGGAGAGGGCTGCGGCGTCGTGCTGCTGAAGCGGCTCGCGGACGCCCGCCGCGACGGCGACCCGGTCCTCGCGGTGATCCGCGGCACCGCCGTCAACCACACCGGCGGGAGCGCCGGCTTCCTCACCGCGCCGAGCAGACCCGCCCAGACGGCGGTCCTGCGCAAGGCGCTCGCCGCCGCCGGCGCCGCCCCCGCGGACATCGGCTACGTCGAGGCGCACGGCACCGGCACCCAGCTCGGCGACCTCGTCGAACTGGAGGCCCTGCACGCCGTCCTCGCCGGGGCCGGTCACCCGGTCGCCGTGGGGTCGGTGAAGACCAACATCGGCCACCTGGAGCCCGCCGCCGGCATCGCTGGACTCATCAAGACGATCCTCGCCCTCCAGGCCGGGACCATCCCGCCGTCCCTCCATCACACCGACCCGAACAAGTCGTTCGACTTCGCGGCCTCACCGCTGTTCGTGGCCGACCGGCCCCTGCCCTGGGACGGGCCGCGCATCGCCGGCGTCAGCAGCTTCGGCTTCGGCGGCGCCAACGCGCACGTGGTCGTCGAGGCCGCGCCCCCCGCACCGCACGAGGACGCCGACCGCGACCGGCTGCCCCGACTGGTGACCCTGTCGGCCGTGTCGGACGGCGCGCTGCGCACCCTCGTGCAGCGTCTGGTGCTGATGCTGCGCTCCCCGTACTGCCCGTCCCTCAGGGCGCTGAGCGAAGCGAGCCACAGGCGGACCCCGGCGGACCACCGGCTCGCCTGCGTGGTCGACAGCCTGGAGCAACTGGAGGACAAACTGCGGCTGTTCCTGGCCGGCGTGGACGACGCCCGCTCCCTCCACCTGGGAGTGGCCGCCCCCTCGTCGAACACGGACGGCGCGCCGGTCGCGGACGGGGCGGACCGGGAGGAACTGGAGGCGACGGCACGGCGGTTCGTCACCGGCGCCGACCTCGGCACCGGGCCGGGACGGGCGGGCGTACGCTTCCCGACCGCGCCCCACGACGAGACGTACCTGTGGCTGGAACCCGTCGCCCCCGCGACGCCCCACGAGGTCCCGCTCCCCGACACGCCCGCCGGGTCGGCCACCACCGGGCGTACGACCCACTCCTGGGCGCGGCTCCCCGAGGCCGACGAGCACGTCGTCCTCGGCAGGCCCACCCTGCCCGGCGCGGCCTACCCCGGCAAGGTGGCCGAACTCGTCGGCCGGGAACGGTTCGGCCTGCGCGATCTGACGTTCCGCAGGGCCGTCGAGACGCCCGCGACCCTGTCGGCGGAACGCGACGGAACACGCCTCGGCTTCCGCGACGGCGACGGCGCCCTCGTCGCCACCGCCGAACTGACCGCGCCCGAGCCGCCCGCGCTCCGCGTCCCGGCGGGCGACGACGGCCTCACCCCCGTCGAACTCGGTGCGCTGTACCGGGCCTTCGCCCGTGACGGACTCGTCTACGGCTCCGCCTTCCGGACCGTCGCGGCGCTCGCCACCGCCCCCGGTCGGGCGACGGGAACCCTCCGGGCCACCTCCGCGCCCGAGGGCGTGGCCGACGCCCGGCTCCTCGACGGCGCCTTCCAGATCGCCCTCGCCGCGTGCGGCGCGCAGGGACTGTACGTGCCGTTCGCCGTGGAACGCCTCACCGTCCTCGGCCCGGTCCCGGCCACGGCCCGCGTCCACGCCCGGCGCGAGAGGGACACCGGGCCCGACTCCGGCCTGCTGACCGCGAGTCTGGTGATCCTCGACGGCGACGATCCGGTCCTGGAGGCCCGCGGCATCACCTGGAAGCGGCTTTCGGGCACGCCCTCGTCCGGCGCCCCGAGCCCCGTCGCGGCCCGTAGCGCCGACGCCGCTCCGGCGAGGCCCGCGGTCCCGGCCGCGCGCAGCAACGGGCACCGTCCTGCGCCGCCCGGTCCGGGCAGGGGGCGGGGCGACGGCCTCGACGCCACCCTGGCCCGCTGGGTGGCGGACGCCCTGGAGAAGGGGGTCGACGAACTCGAACCGGACCGCCCGCTGCAGGAACAGGGCCTGGACTCCGTCCTCGCGGTCGCCCTGGCGCAGGACATCCGCGCCAGGCTCGACGTCGACATCCCGGTCACCCTCGTCCTGGAGACCGGAACGGTCGACCGGCTCACCGCCGAACTCCGCGAGGAGTACGGGGTCACCCTCACGCCCGGCGCCGCCGACATCCCCGACACGCCGGCGCACCCGGCTGAGCGGGAACCCCAGCCGGAGGACCCCCTCGTTCCCGCCGCACCCGCCGCCACCCCGACCGGGACGGCCCTCACCCCGGCCGCGCAGCCTGCCGCCTCCACCGCACCCGCCTCCGCCGCTTCGGCCCCCGCACCCGCCTCCACCGCGCCGACCACCGCTCCCGCCGCCCCCGCCGTCGGTGGTGCCGACCCGGAACGGCACGCCATCGCCGTCATCGGCGTCGACGGTGTCTTCCCGAGCGCCGCCGACCCGGGGGAGCTGTGGCGGGTCCTCCTCGACGGCGCGGACTGCCTCCGCGAGGTGCCCGCCTCCCGCTGGGACATCGACGCCTACTACGGCACCGACGGCGAGCCCGGCACCGTCTACCTCAGGCGGGCCGGATTCGTCGACGGACTCACCGACTTCGACCCCGGCTTCTTCCGGCTGTCACCCGCCGAGGCCCGGTGGATCGACCCGCAGCAGCGGCACCTGATCCAGTCGGCCTGGCGCGCGCTGGAGGACGCCGGGCTGGCCGGCCGGCCGGACCGCTCCACCGGCGTGTTCGTGGGCGCCAGCTACCAGCACTACCGGGACCTGGTCGTCGACGACGTCGTGCAGACCGCGGCGGGACTCGGCAACCACAACGCGATCCTCGCCAACCGGCTCAGCTACTTCCTCGACCTGCACGGCCCCAGCATGACGGTCGACACGCTCTGCTCGTCGTCGCTGGTGGCCCTGCACACGGCGGTCCGCAGCATCCGCGCCGGCGAGTGCGAGCAGGCGATCGTCGCCGGCGTGCACCTGGGAATGTCACCCCAGTACTTCCAGCTCGGCTCACGCCTCCGGTCGTTCTCGCCCACCGGCAGGTCACGCGCCTTCGACGCGGGCGCCGACGGCTTCGTCCCCGGCGAGGGGGTCGTCACGGTCGTGGTGAAGCCCCTCGCGGCGGCGCTGCGCGACGGCGACCGGGTACGGGGTGTCATCCGCGGGACCGCGGTCAACCACGGCGGCCGTACGAGCGGCCTGACGGTGCCCAGCGGCGCGGGGCAGCAGGAGGTCGTGGCGGCGGCCCTGGCGGACGCGGGTGTGTCCCCGGAGTCGATCGGGCTGGTCGAGGCGCACGGCACCGGAACCGGGCTGGGCGACCCGATCGAGGTGGAGGGGCTGATGCGGGCGTGGCGCCGCTTCACGGCACGGTCGCAGTTCTGCGCGCTCGGCTCCCTGAAGAGCAACATCGGCCACCTGGAGCCCGCCGCCGGACTCGCCGGGCTGGTCAAGGTCCTGCTGGCGCTGGAGCACCGGGTCATCCCGCCCACGGCGAACGTGACACGCCCGAACGACCACATCCGCTTCGAGAACACGCCCTTCTACCTCGCGGACCGGCCCGTCGAGTGGCCGCGGGGGAGCGGGCCCCGGCGTGCGGCGGTCAGCGCCTTCGGCATGGGCGGCGTCAACGCCCACGTCATCGTCGAGGAGGCCCCCGAGCCGCCCGTCCCCTCGGGCCCGGCCCAGGACAGCCATCTCCTGCGCGTCACCGGCGCCGACGAGGCCGCCGTACGGGCCCTGGCCGCCGCCTACGCCGACCGTGTGGCCGTCACCCCCGAGGACCGGCTGGGCGACGTCGTCCTCACCGCCAACGCCGGACGGGCGGCCCAGCGCCACCGGGTCGCCGTGCAGGGCGCCACGGCCCGCGAGCTGGCCGACCGGCTGGGCGACGTGGCGGCCGGCCGCACCCCCGTCGTCCGGCACACCGGCAGGGCCGTCACCACCGCCTTCCTGTTCACCGGGCAGGGCTCCCAGTACCCCGGCATGGGCCGCGGCCTGTACACCACGGAACCCCGCTTCCGCGACGCGCTGCACACCTGCGCCGACCTCCTCGTCCCGCACCTCGACGTCCCCCTCCTCGACCTGCTGTGGGGCGACGCCCGGCACCTGCTGGAGACGACCCGGTACGCCCAGCCCGCCATCGTCAGCGTCGAGGTGGCCCTGACCCGGTACCTGGAGGCCACCGGGGTCCGCCCCGACGCCGTCGCCGGACACAGCCTCGGTGAACTCACCGCCGCCTGGTGCGCCGGAGTGCTCCCGCTGCCCGACCTGCTCCGGCTGACCGCCCTGCGTGGACGCCTCATGCAGGACCGGCCCGCGACCGGCGCCATGGCCGTCGTCCACACCGACACCGCCACCCTCACCGAGGCGTTGCGCGCCCATCCGGGCCTGGAGATCGCCGCCTACAACGCACCGAACGTCCACACCGTCACCGGTCCGGCCGACACGCTCGCCCGCTTCCGCGAGGACACCCCGCACCGCACCGGGCTCCTCCCGGTCAGCCACGCCTTCCACTCCGCCGACATGGAGCCGGCCGTCGCGCCGTTCGCCGAGGCCGTGGCGGCGACCGCCCTCACCCCGCCCGCCATCCCGTTCGCGTCCACCCTCACGGGGACCTGGCACACCCCGGACTCCGCCGTGGACGCCGGGCACTGGGCCGAGGCCATCCGCCGGCCCGTCCGCTTCACCCAGGCGCTGGGCGCCCTCGCGGAGACCGACCCGAAGGCCGTCTGGGAGATCGGCCCGCACCCCCACCTCACGCCCCTGGCCCGGACGACCCTCGCCGAGCCGCACCCCGTCTGGCTCACCACGCTCCACCGCGGGCGGGGCGACCAGACACAGCTGCACACCGCCCTCGCCACCCACCACAACCTGACGGGCGCCGACCTGGACTGGCCCGCGCTCCACGAGGGCAAACCGCACCGCACGACCACCCTGCCCGTCTACCCGTTCCACCGAGAGCCGCTGGCCGCGCCCCCCGCACGTCGCCGCGCAGTGACGAACGCCGTCAGCCACCCGCTGTTCGACCGCCACTACGAGCACCGGAGCGAGGGACAGTGACGCAGCGAGCCGAGACGTACGAGAAGACCTTCGCGGGGGGCGAGCCCCTCATCGCCCAGCACCGCGCCGCCGGCACCGGACTGCTGCCCGCCGCGGCGCAGTTGGAGATGGCGATGGTGGGCGTGGCCCGGCTCGGGCCGTTCGCACCGCTGGAACTGACCGACGTGGCCTTCCTCAGGCCCCTCACCCTCGCCGACGACGCCACGGCGGCCGTCCGCCTCGACGTCGTCCACGACCCGGACACCCGCTTCGAGTTGAGCACCGTCACCGCCGGGGAACGCAAACAGCTCTCCACCGGCTGCGGCGGGCCCCTCCCGTACGGCACAGCCGCCGGGGCCGTTCCGCGGATCACCGTCCACCGCACCATCACCCCGGACGACCTGTACGCGGGCTGGGCGCGGGACGGCCTGCGGTACGGGCCCGACTTCCGCACCGTCCGCGAACTCACCGTCGGCGAGGGCACCGCCCGCGCCGTCCTGCGCAGCGACGCCGAACCCCTGCCCTGGTTCGCCCACCCCCTGCTGACGGACGGCGTGCTCCAGGTCATGAGCTGCGCCCTCCAGGACCTCGACGGGACGACCGGGCCGCGGCCCATGCTGCCGATCGGCGTCGCGCGCGTCGCCGTCCACACCGATCTGTCGGCCCTGGCGTCCGGGGCCACCGTCGTCGCCCGTCGCACCGCGGTCGAGGGCGCCTACTCGACGGGCGACGCCCTGCTCCTCGGGCCGTCGGGCGAGGTGGCGGCGGAGTTCACCGCAGTCCGCATGCGCCGCACCACCGAAGCGGGCCGAGCCACCGCGCCGAGCGGGCGCCCCGCGCGGCTCGTCTCCCGCATCGTGTGGCGGCCCACCCCCGCCCCCGGCCCGGCCCGCCGCGTCGCGCGGGGCACCTGGGTGGTCCTCCACCACGGCGACGCCCTCGGCCGGCGCACCGCCGGGCGGCTCCGCGCCGACGGCGCCCGCGTGGTGGAGGTCGGCCTCGGCACCGCCGCCGCGCCCCGGCCCGACGAGACCCCCGTGGCGCACCCGGGCGACCGGCTCGTCCTGCCGCACGCCGACGAGGACGCCTTCCGGGGGCTCTGGGAGGACGTGGGGGACGAGGTCGCGGGAGTGGTGCACCTGTGGAACGCCCACGCGACCGACGCCGACGGGCAGGAGGACGGGGAACTCGACGCCGGGCTCCACGGGTGCTTCGCCGCCCTGAAGACGCTCGGCGCCCGGCAGCGCAGATCCCGTTTCCTCGTGGTGACCCGGCACGCCCAGCCGGTGGGGCACGACGACCGGCCGGTGCCCGCCCGCGCCGCCCTGTGGGGACTCGTCCGTACGGCGGCCATCGAGTACCCCGGCCTGCGCCCCCGGCTCGTCGACCTCGACGACACCTCCGACGACGCGCTCATGACGGAACTCGGCGACGGCCGCCCGGAGAACGGAGACGGCTCCACGGCGACGGCCGGCTCCACGGCGAAGGACTCCACGGCGACTGAGGACAGCCCCGTGGAGGTCGGCTACCGCGACGGCGTCCGCCACCAACCCGTCCGCGTGTTCGACACGCCGGGAGGCCCGGCGGCCCGGCCCGTGCGCAGGGGCGGCCGCTATCTCGTCCTCGGCGGACACGGGGGACTGGGCCTGGAGGTGACCCGCCGTCTCGCCGCGGAGGGCGCGGGGCTCGTCGCGCTCGTCAGCCGCAGCGGCCGGCCCGCCGGCGACGCCTCCCGCCCGGTCGACACCGGCCCGGCGGGATGCACCGTCGTGTCCTACGCCGCGGATGTCACCGCCCCCGGTGAACTGCGCGCCGTCGTCGAACGGATCCGCGACGAGCACGGCGAACTGCACGGCGTGGTGCACGCGGCGGGCGTCCTCAAGGACGGGCTGATCCGGACGACCACCGCCGAGGACATCACGGCCGTCCTGCGGCCCAAGGTCTCGGGCGTACGCGAACTCGCCGACGCCGTCGCCGGCACGGACCTCGACTTCGCCGTGCTGTTCGCCTCCGTCTCCGGCACCTTCGGCAACCTCGGCCAGGGCGGCTACGCCGCCGCCAACGCCTACCTGGACGCGTTCGCCCACGCGCACGGCGCGCCCTGGCTCAGTGTCGACTGGGGCCTGTGGGGCGAGGTCGGCATGGGGACGGCGGTCGCGGACCGGCTCCGGCGGCGGGGCGTCCGGCCCCTGGGTACGGCCGAGGCCCTGGACGCGCTGATCGCCGTGCTGGGCGGGGACGCCCGCCAGGTGGTCGTCGCCCACCCCGACGCCTCGGAGGCCGGGCCCGACGCGGACGGGGGGAACGCCGCCGCGCCCCGGCCGCCTGCCGGGACGGACACCGGTGACCTGGACGCCGTACACGTCGCCGAGGGCCGGGAACGGGTCGAGGACGCGCTGGAGAGCTTCCTCGCCGAGCGGCTCGGTGTGTCCTCCTTCGACCGCCGCACCCCCCTCGCCGACTACGGCATGAGCTCCATCATGAGCGTCGAGCTGTCCGAGGAACTCTCCCGCCGGTGGGGCCTCCATCTCCCGGCCACCCTCTTCCTGGAGCACGGCGACTTCGCCGACCTCGCCCACGCACTGACGGACCGTCACGGGGCGGCCGGCGCGGTCGCGCCCCCGGCCACCGACCGGACCCCGGAACCGTCGGACCCCGCAGCACGGGACACACGGAGGGCCGAGCCCGAGCCCGAGGCGGGGGACGCATGCGCGCCCGGGCCCAGACCCGCCTCGGGGGACGCGCCAAGACCCGAAGCGAGGTCCGCGTCGGCCGGGCGGCCCCGGCGGACGCCCGACCCGGCGGATCGGGCCGGCCGGGACATCGCGGTCGTCGCCGTGTCGGGCGACCTGCCGGGCGCGCCTGACGCGGCCGCCCTGTGGCCGCTGCTCCGCTCCGGCGGACACGCGTTCACCGAGATCCCGGCCGCACGCTGGGACATCGACGCGCACTTCGAGGAACGCGGCCCCCACATGACGGGCACCTACTGCCGCACGGGAGCCTTCCTCGACGACATCGACCGCTTCGACCCGTCGTTCTTCGGTATCTCCGTACGCGAGGCCGAGGAGATGGACGCCCAGCAGAAGCTGCTGCTCGAACACGCCTGGGCGGTACGCGACGAGAGCGGCCTCGTCGGCCGCCGCGACATCGGCGTCTTCGTGGGCGCCACCTACACCCACCACCGCGACGCGCGCGGACTGGACACCGTCGGACCGCACACCGCCCTCGGCTCCCTTAACGCGGTCCTGGCCAACCGGATCTCGTACGCGCTCGACCTGACGGGCCCCTCCCAGACCGTCGACACCCTGTGCTCCTCCTCCCTCGTCGCCCTCCAGCAGGCGGTGGCGGCGCTGCGCTCCGGCACGTGCGGTGCCGCGATCGTGGCCGCCTGCCACGTCGGGCTGACCCCTTGGTACTACCGCAGCCTCAGCCAGCTCGGTGCCCTCTCCGAGAGCCTGCCGAGGCCGTTCGACGAACGCGCCGACGGGTTCGTCCCCGGCGAGGGAGCGATCGCCGTCATGCTCCGGCCCCTGGCGGACGCCGAGCGTGACGGTGACACCGTGTGGGGCGTGATCCGGGGGACCGCCGTCAACCACGGCGGTCGCGGCAGCGCCCTGCCCGTGCCGCGCAGCGAGGCACAGTCCGCCGTCATCCTGGCCGCCCTCGACGACGCGGGCGCCGCCCCGGCGGACATCTCCCTGATCGAGACCCACGGCACCGCGACCCGGCTGGGCGACCCGATCGAGATCGCCGCGCTCACCGAGGTGTTCGGCGCCGACCCGGACCGCCGTACCCCGCTCCACCTCGGCTCGGTGAAGGCCAACGTCGGGCATCTGGAACCGGCGAGCGGACTGGCCGGCCTGGTCAAGGTCCTGCTGTGCCTCCGGCACGGGGAGATCCCGCCCCTCGCGGGCCACGAGACGCCGGGACCGCACCTCGACCTCACGGGCGGGCCCTTCGCGATCCCCACGCGGCCCACGCCGTGGCGCTCCGACGCCCCGCGCCGCGCCGGGATCAGCGCCTTCGGGATGGGCGGCACCAACGCCCACGTCGTCGTGGAGGAGTACACCGCAGCTCCCGCACCGGACGCCCCCGCGCAGGACGCGCTCGGCGAGTACCTCCTGCCGCTGTCCGCGCACACCCCCGAGGCCCTGGTCCGGCGCGCGGCGGACCTGGAACGGGTGCTGCGGGCCGCGCCGTCCGCCGCGGGCGCGCTCTGCCGCTCGGCCGCCGTGGGGCGCGACCACCGGCGCCACCGGATCGTGGTCCTCGGCGCCACGGCCGACTCCCTGCTGGCCGGCCTGGCCCGGATCGCACACGGGGACCGGGAGCTCCTGCGGGCCGATGAGATTCCCGGGGCCGGCGAGCCTGTCGGGTCCGGGGGGAACCACGGGGAAGGGGAGGCCCGCCAGGACGGGGAGTTCCACGGCATCGTCCTGCGCGACGGGGTGGCGCCCGCTGGTGCCGACGGTCCCGTCGACGCCGCGCTCGCCGCCCGCCTGGCCCCCTTCACCTCCCGCACCCCCGACCGGATCGCGGCCCAACTCAGGCTCCCGGACGACCGGTTGAGCACCGGGCTGGCCTTCTTCCACGTCGGCGGCGGAACCGTCGACTGGAACCGGGTGTACGCGGGCATGCCGACCCGACGGGTCGCCCTGCCGCCCTACCCCTTCCGGACCGGGGCCGCCGCGGAGCGTTCGACGGGGACCAGCACCACGGACCGGGGGACACGCCGGGACACCGCCGACCTGACGGGGACCGTCCGCCGGCTGTCCCGCGCCCACCGCGTGTTCGGTGAGGACACGCTGCCCGGGGCGCTGACGCTGGCCCTGGCGCTCCGCGGCGCCGGTGTCCTGCGGCGGGTCGCGTTCGTCACCCGCGGCACCGGCTCCGACCCCCTCGTCACCGACCTCGACGACGCCACCCGCACCGGGCCGGTCACCTTCCGGCAGGGGGGCCGGATCGTGGCCCGTCTGGAGGCGGGCCCCGCGGACGAGGTGCCGGCCGGGACGTTCGCCGACCACGACATCGACGTCCTGCGCGCGGGGCTCGACCGCAGCCTCGAACCCACCGGTCTGTACGCCTGGTTCGCGGCCAAGGGCATGGACTTCGCCGCCCCTCTGCGGTCCCTCACAACGGTGCGCTTCTCCGCGGCCAGAGTGCTGGCCCGGATCGACGTCCCCGCCGGTGACGCCATGGAGGGGGCCGCGGTCGCCCTGGACGCCGCGCTGCAGAGCATGGCCGTCCTGACACTGGCCGATCCGGCCGCGGTGTCGGCGGCCTACCTGCCGGTGTCCATCGGGCGCGTCGTACGGCTGGACGATCCCGCGCGGGCCGTCCATGTGCTGCTCGACGCCGACGACACCGCGCCGGACGGGGTACGCCGCGGAGACGTCACCCTGCTGTCCGCGGCGGGCCGCGTCCTGGTGCGCCTGGAGCAGGTGGAGTACCGCACGGTGGCGGCCGGCTCCCGGCAGGAGGCGTACGGCACGGCCGCGCCCGCCTCCGCCGCCCCACCCGCTCCGGTGTCCGCCTCCTCCCTGGCCGCCCCGGTCTCCGTGCCCGGGGCCGGGGCCGGGATCGAGGCCGCCGTGCTGGCGGTCGTGCGGAGCGTCCTGCACGATCCGAGCGTCGCCCCCACCACCTCCCTCTCCTCCGCCGGCCTCGACTCCATGCTGGCGACGGCGGTCGCGGCGGAGATCGAGGAGAACCACGGCGTACGGCTGAGCCCCACGGACGTCCTCGACGCGCCGGACTGCCGTGCCCTGGCCGCCCACGTGGCCGAGCGGACGGAGGCGGCCCGGCCCGCCACCGCCCCCGCCGCACCACCGAAGGCCACCGGCGTTTGCGAGCCCGACCCGGCGCCCGACCTCGTGCCCGAACCGGCGCCCCGCCTCAAGGACATGGCCGTCATCGGCCTCGCCCTCGCCCTGCCCGGCGCCCGGACCCCCGAGGAGCTGTGGCGGCTGCTGATCCGCGGGGACTCGGAGGTCGGGGCCGCGCCCGCCCATCGCTGGGGGAGGTACGCGGAGGGCTCCGTGGCCGACCTCGGCGGCTTCCTCGACAACGTCGAGGACTTCGACGCCCGCTTCTTCGACTTCTTCCCCAAGCAGGCCGAGGTGCTCGACCCCCAGGCCCGCTGGCTGCTGCGCACGACCTGGGAGGCGCTGGAGTCGGCCGGCCTGCCGCCGCGCCGGCTGCCGCCGTCCACGGGGGTGTTCGTGGGCGCCAGCTACCAGCACTACCGCGACTACAACATCCCGCCGGAACTCGACGCCCACAGCGGCCTCGGCAACCACAACGCCTTCCTCGCGAACCGGCTCAGCCACTTCCTGGACCTGCGCGGGCCGAGCATGACCGTCGACACGCTGTGCTCGTCGTCGCTGGTGGCCCTGCACACGGCGGCGCGCAGTATCGGCAACGGCGAGTGCGAGCAGGCGATCGTCGCCGGTGTCCGCGTCGCCATGTCGCCGTTGCACTACGTGGCCATGAGGAATCTGCGGGCCCTGTCCGCCTCCGGCGCGTCGCGGGCCTTCGACGCGGCGGCCGACGGGTTCGTACCGGGGGAGGGCGTGGTGGCGGTGGTGGTCAAGCCGTTGGCGGCGGCGCTGCGGGACGGGGACCGGGTCCGCGGAGTCATCCGGGGGAGCGCGGTCAACCACGGGGGCCGCACCAGCGGACTGACGGTGCCGAGCGCCCGTGGCCAGGGGGAGGTCGTGGCCGAGGCGTTGCGGGACGCGGGGGTGTCTCCGGAGACGATCGGGTTGCTGGAGGCGCATGGGACGGGGACGAGTCTGGGTGATCCGATCGAGGTGGACGGGGTGAGTCGGGCGTGGCGTGTGCACACGGATCGGGCGCAGTTCTGTGCGATCGGTTCGCTGAAGTCCAATGTGGGTCATCTGGAGCCGGCGGCGGGTCTGGCGGGTCTGGTGAAGGCGTTGCTGGCGATGGAGTGCGGGGTGATTCCGCCGACGCTGCACGTGAGGCGTCCCAATGACCGTATCCGTTTCGAGGACACGCCGTTCTATCTCGCGGACCGTGCCCTGCCCTGGCCGCGGGGCGGGCATCCGCGGCGGGCCGCGGTCAGCGCGTTCGGCATGGGCGGCGTCAACGCCCACGTCGTCGTCGAGGAGCCACCGCCCGCACCCGTCCGTACGGGGACCGTCGAAGGCCCGCATCTGATGCGCGTCACCGCGGCGGACGAGACCGCCGTACGCACCCTCGCCGCGGCCTACGCGGACCGCCTCGACGCGGTGCGCGACGACTGGGAGACCGCCGACCTCTGCCACACGGCGAACATGGGCCGCTCCCCGCTGGAGTTCCAGACGGCCGTGAGCGGGCGTGACGCCGCCGAACTCGCCGCCGCGCTGCGCTCCGTCGCCGCCGGCGAGCTGCCGGTCGCCCGCGTCGACAGCTCCCTCACCGCCGAACAGGCCCTCGGGGGCAAGGCCGCGGCCGGGGAGCCGCACCGCCACACCGCTGTCGTCGCCATGGTGAGAGCCGGATACGCGCACGTCGAGTGGCCCCGGCTCGGCACGCCCGGAGCACGCGTCACCGACCTCCCGACCTACCCGTTCGCCGCGCGGAAGCACTGGCACACCCGCGACGACGCGACGGTGACGGCGCCGCAGGACGGCCCCGAGGCCCTGCGCGTCACATGGCACCCCAGCGAACTGCCGCCTGCCGGGGTCCGGCCGCCGCGCGGCTCGGTGCGCCTCGTCACCGCCGACACCGCCCTGCGGGCCGCCCTCACGACCCTGCTCCGCGAGCAGGGCGCGCTCATCGAGGAGACCGGACTGGGCGCCGACACCGTCGTCGTGGTGAACGCCCCCGACCGTCCGGCCGCCGAACCGTCCGACCTCAGCGCGTTCTGGTCCGAACTCGGCGCCCTCGTCAAGGCGTTGCCCGCGCACGGAAGGCTGCTCTGGGCGGGACACCACGGCGTGGCCGTGCACGCGGCGGAACACGCACGACCGGAACACGGGCGGCTGGAACCCGGAGCCACGGAACACCGGCGGCTGGAACCCGGAAACCCTGAGCCCGTACGGTCGGAAGCCGGACGGCCGGAACGCGCGGGACTGAGGCCGGAGGTCGCCGCCATGGCCGTGGCCGTCCGGGCGGCCTGCGCGGAGAGCCGGAAGCGGTGCGCCGTCGTCGACCTGGACCCGGCGGACCCGGCCGACGTCCGGGCCCGGCAGATCGCCGCCGAGTACACGGCCCTGCTCCGGAGCCCCGACGCCGATCCCGGCACGGACCTGTTCTCCGGCACGACCGCGGCCTACCGCCGGGGCGTCCGCTACGCGCCGCGGACGGCCGCCGCCCGGCCCGGCCCCGCGTACCGGCCGACCGGTGACGGGTACTACCTGGTGACCGGGGGACTCGGCGCGGTCGGACGGCATCTGATCCGGCGTCTCGTCGACGGCGGCGCCCGTCACATCGGCGTCGTCGGCCGGTCCGTCCTCGACGAGGCCCGCGCCGCGCTGCTGCGGGAGACGGCGAAGGGGGCCGAGGCGGCCTACCTGCCCTGTGACGTCGCCGACGCCTCCGCCCTGACCGCGGCCGCACGCGAGTTCGGGGCGCGCTGGGGTCGCCTGCGCGGTGTGGTGCACTGCTCCGGCGGGGTCAACCCGTTCGGCGCGATGCACCGCCGGCCCTGGAGCGACGCCGCGCGCGTGGTCGCCCCGAAGGTCCCCGGCTCGCTGAACGCCGTACGCCTGGCCCGCGCGGAGGGAGCCGACTTCGCGGTCCTGGTGTCCTCGGTCGCGGGCAGCCGGCCCCGGGCCGGGCGCGGCCTCGTCGACTACAGCCTGGCCAACGCCTATCAACTCGCCCTGGCCGAACGCGAGAACGACGCCGTCACCACGGTCACCGCGCACGCCTGGCCCAACTGGACCGGCACGGGCATGGAGGCCGACGCGTCGTACTCCGCCGCGCACTCCCTCGCGGCGGACGAGGCGGCCGACGCGTTCTTCGCCCACCTCAGGTCGTCGGGCGCGGTCGTCTTCCCCGGCACGGTCTCCACCGCCGCGCAGCCGCCCGCTCCCGCACCGGCCGGCCCTCCCGCGACGACAGGCGCGAACGGGACCGGGCCGTACGGCGAGGCCACGGAGATCCGTACCGTGATCGCCGCACGGCCGGCCGGCGGACGGAACCACGAGCAGCTGCGCGGTCACGTGCGGGACGCCTTCGTGCATGTGCTGGGCGAGGACCCCGGCGACCGCCCGCTCCGGACGCTGGGGCTGGACTCCCTGGTCATCGCCGAGCTGACCGCCGCCCTGGAGCGGTGCAGCGGCCTCACCGTCGATCCGTCCCTGCTGATGCGGGCCCCCACGGCAGCCGACGTCGCCGCCGGTCTCGCCGCGGCCGCCCCCGAGAGCCCTCCGGCACCCACCGGGGCCGCGCCGCCGACGGGATCCGCGGCGGGACACGACCAGGGTGTCCTCGCGGCCGACGACGACCAGAGCGCCCTCGTGGCCGGGGCCGCGGACGCTCCGCCTGTCTCCGCGGCCGGCGACGACCTGCGTGTCTCCGCCCTGAGCGCCCTGCTGCACCCCCTCCTCACCCGCGACCGGAACCGGTGACGCCATGACGACCGAGCCGAACGAGAGGACCGCCGTGAGCGAGCACGACGACCGCATCGCCGTCATCGGCATGGCGGTACGGCTCCCGGGGGCCGAGGACGTCACGGACTTCGCGACCCTGCTGGGGCGGGACGGCGTCGAGGTCGACGAGGTCCCGCCGAGCCGCTGGGCCCGCGAGCTGTACCTCGGTGACGGCAGCCACCAGGGCACGCACCACCGGGGCGCCTTCCTGCAGGACCCGTTCTCCTTCGACCACGAGGCGTTCGGCCTGACCGCCGAGGACGCCGTCCTCCTCGACCCGCAGCAGCGGGTGATGCTGGAGGTCGGGGCACGGGCGCTGGAGGACTCCGGTTATCTGGGGACCCGCCGGCGGCTCGACGCGGGCGTGTTCGTCGGCGCCCGCATGAACGCGTACGGCTTCGACCACGGCCGCGGCCTCGGCACCGACGGCACCCGAGGACTGTCCGGTACCCCGGCGCACGGCCCCGGCGACGGGCCGCGGCCGGCCTCCCTCTGGGGGCGGTCGCAGAACTTCACGGCGGCCTGGCTGTCCGACCGGTTCGACCTGGCCGGTCCCGCCCTCGTCGTCGACACCGCCTGTTCGTCCTCCCTGACGGCCGTGTGGCTGGCCTGCCAGAGCCTCACGGCGGGCGCCTGCGAGTTGGCCGTCGTCGGCGCCGTGGACCTGCTGATCGACCCGCTCACCTTCGTCATGCTCTCCCGCACCGGCGCCCTGTCGCCTGCGGGCCTGTGCCGGACCTTCGACCGCAGGGCCGACGGTTACGTCCCCGGCGAGGGAGCCGTCGCGCTCGTCCTGAAGCCGATGGGCGCGGCACGCGCCGACGGCGACCTGATCCTCGGCGCGATCGCCGCGAGCGCGGTCAACAACGACGGCCGCACCATGGGCGTCACCTCGCCGAACCTGGAGGCCCAGGTCGAACTGCTGGGCAAGGTGTACGAGCGGATCGACCCGCTGTCCGTGCAGTACGTCGAGGCCCACGGCACCGGTACCGCCATCGGCGACCCGATCGAGGCGCGGGCCCTCACGGAGGTGTTCGGGCGGCTCGGCGCACCGCGCGAGTCCGTGGCGCTCGGCTCCCTCAAACGCCGCATCGGCCATCTGCACTCGGCGGCGGGCCTGGCGGGCCTGGCGAAGGTGATCGTCATGCTGCGCGACGGCATGATCCCCGCGCTCACCGTGGAGGACCCCAACCCCCGCCTCAACCTGGCCGGCAGTCCCTTCCGCCTGCCCGCCGCGCACGGCGCCTGGCCCGAGGTGCCCGTACGGCGGGCCGCGGTGAGCGGGTTCGGTTTCGGCGGGACGAACGCGCACGTCGTCGCCGAAGCCGTCGCCCCGTTCCCCCCGGTCTCCCCGGTCTCCCCGGTCTCCCGCGAGGAGGACCGCGCGGGCGCGTCGTCCCGCACGACGGCGGCACGGGTGGCGCCCCAGGTGCTGCCGCTCTCCGCCGACACGCCGTACGCGCTGCGGGAACTGGTCGCGCAGTGGATCGGGTTCCTGCCCACCGCGACCGGTGACCTCGACGACGTGTGCGCCACCGCGAGGCTGGCCCGTCCGCACCGCGCCGCGCGGATCGCCGTCACCGGGGCCGACGCGACGGAGCTGGCGTCCGCCCTGCGTGCCTGGCTCCTCCGCCCAGAGACCGCGGACGACGCCCCGCCCGGCGACACCGCCGTACGGGTCCGCCCCACGTCGGAGGCGTCACCCCCCGCCTGGCTCGTCGCGCTCGACCGTGCGGTGCCCGCCGTGCACGAGATCATGGGCCTCTTCGAGACGGCGACCGGGGTGCGCCTGGCCGACTTCTCCGGTGAACTGCTGCGGATCAGCGAGGGGATCGCCCTCACCGTGGCCCTGCGGGACACCGGAGTGCCACGGACCGCGGTGGACCTGCCCGCGGGCTGGGAGGCGCTCCGCGACTTCGCCTGGGGCCGTGTCCCCCTGGAGGAGGCACTCGCCGAGGTCCTCCGCCGCGACGGCGACCCGGCCCCCGCGACCGGGTACGAGCCGACGGCCGACGACGAGTTGTGCGCGCGCCTGGCCCGCGCCCGCGACGACCGGGAGGTGGCCGCGGAGCTCGCCTCGATCACCGCCGGCCTCTTCACCGCGGGTCGCGACATCGACTGGGCCGCCTACCAGCGGGACACCGCGTGGCGCACCCGTCTGCTGCCGTCGGCCCAGTCCCGCGGCCGGGCCCTCGACCTGCGTGAGCCGCTGCGCTCACCCGAACCCGGCGCGCCCGCCGCACTCGTGCGGGACGACGGACCCGGCGGCTACGTCTTCGCGCGGGTGTTCGGACCGGGCGAGGCGCCCCTTGCGCAGCACGCCGTCTACCGCAGGATCATGCTTCCCGGGGTGGCGTGGCTGGAGTTCCTGCGCGAAGGGGCCGCGCTGCGCGGCGAACCGTTCCACGGGGTGCGGGACCTGCTCTTCCACCGCCCGCTGATCCCCTCCGGCGCGTGCCGCGTGGTGTGCCGCGTCGACGCTCAGGGGCGCTTCACGGTGGAGGACGAGCAGGGTGGTGGCCCCTTCGTCACCGGCCGGTTGCTGGGCGACGCCGCCGCCGTGCCCGCCCCGGTGCCCGTCGCCGCGCTGCTCGGCTCCTGCGGGGAGGTGCACGCCGGGTCGGGCCTCTACCGTTGGCTGCGGCGGATCGGCTACCACCACGGCCGCTACTACCGGAACATCTCCTGGGTGGCGGGCCTGCCCGACGGCGGCACGCTCGCCCGCGTCGAGGGGGCGCGGCAGCGCGAGATGAACGATCCCGGCGTCGAGTTGTTCCCGGGTCTGCTCGACAGCGTCACCATCGCCGCGATCGCCCCGGACAACCCGGTGTTCGGCGCGTCCGAGGCGTCCGCGTTCATCCCCCTGTCGGCAGCGGGCGTCCACGTCCACGGTCCGCTGCACGACGCGGCCTACGTCCGCACGGAGACCGCCTTCTGGAACGAGGAGGCCTGCCGCGTCACCCAGACGGTGACCGACGCCGAGGGCCGACCGCTGCTCGTCCTCGCCGACATGTCGTCCAAGCGGGTACCGGCGGAGGCGTTCGCCGAGGACCGCCCGCAGGCCCGCCGCCCCGCCGCACCACCGACGCCCGGACGGGAGACGCAAGCGCCCGCCGACCTGTCCACGGACACACCCGCCGACCCGCCCGCCGCCCTGGACTCCGCCCCGCCACCGCCACCGGAGCCGACCGCGCCGGTCCGCCGGCCCGCCACACCCGACCGGGTGCTCGACTGGTTCCTGGAGCTGACCGGGACCTCCGCGGGCGACGCCGACACGGAGTTCCTGTCGGCCGGGTTCGACTCGGTGGGCCTCGTGTCGCTGAGCGAGCGGATCTCCGGGGAGTTCGGGCTGTCCCTCTACCCGACCGTCTTCTTCGAGTACCCGACGCCCCGTCTCTTCGCAGACTTCCTCGTGGCGGAGTCGCCGGACGTGGCCGCCACCCTCGCCCCCTCGACGCCGTCAACCCCCTCGCCGGACGAGGCGCCCGCTCCCGAACCGCCGCCCGCCGCCCGGCCGGCCGAACCACCCGCCGCTACGGCCCCCACCGCACCCCCGGCCGCACAAGCCACCATCCGTCCCGTACCCGCAGCCGCCCCCGCGCCCACCCCGGCTTCGTCCCCGTCCGCATCACCCCGCGCCCGCGACATCGCGATCGTCGGCGCGGCCGTCCGGCTCCCCACCGCGCACACCCTGGCCGACTTCGCCGACCTCCTGTACGGCGGGCGCGACACGGTGGGCCCCCTGCCGGACGGCCGCTGGAGCAGGCCGCCGCACGGGCCCGTCCCGTACGCCTCGTTCCTGGAGGCCGTGGACGAGTTCGACCCGGGCCCGTTCCGTATCTCGCCCCGCGAGGCACCGCTGATCGACCCGCAGGCGAGGATCGTGTACGAGACGATCTGGCAGGCCCTGGAGGACGGGGGACGAGCGGGCGAGCGGGCCGCGGACAGCAGGACCGGTCTGTGGATCGCCTACAGCCACGACCACTACCACGAGGAGCGGGCCCGACACGGTGTCCCCGACGGCCGGGGGCTCGGGCTGGAGGCGATGATCCCGAACCGGCTGTCGTACCTGATGGACTGGCACGGTCCGAGCGGCCTCGTCAACACCCTCTGCTCGTCGTCGCTGGTGGCCCTGCACACCGCCCTCCAGCACCTGCGCGCCGGTGACATCGACACGGCCGTGATCGGCGCGGTGCACGCCGGTCTCAGCCCCGAGTACTTCCGCTCGATGGGCGACCTGATGGCCCTGTCACCGAGGCACCTCTGCCGGGCCTTCGACAGCACGGCCGACGGCTTCGTCCCCGGAGAGGGCGCCGTCGCGGTCGTGCTGCGACGCCACGACGACGCCCGACGGGACGGCGACCCGGTCCGGGGCCTCGTCAAGGGCGCGGCCGTGAACCACGGCGGCCGCACCACCCGTTACTCGGCGCCCAGCCCTCGAGGCCAACGTGACGTCATCGCCGAGGCGTTGCGGGACGCGGGGGTGTCTCCGGAGACGATCGGGTTGCTGGAGGCGCATGGGACGGGGACGAGTCTGGGTGATCCGATCGAGGTGGACGGGGTGAGCCGGGCGTGGCGTGTGCACACGGATCGGGCGCAGTTCTGTGCGATCGGTTCGCTGAAGTCCAATGTGGGTCATCTGGAGCCGGCGGCGGGTCTGGCGGGTCTGGTGAAGGCGTTGCTGGCAATGGAGTGCGGGGTGATTCCGCCGACGCTGCACGTGAGGCGTCCCAATGACCGTATCCGTTTCGAGGACACGCCGTTCTATCTCGCGGACCGTGCCCTGCCCTGGCCGCGGGGCGGGCATCCGCGGCGGGCCGCGGTCAGCGCGTTCGGCATGGGCGGCGTCAACGCCCACGTCGTCGTCGAGGAGCCACCGCGGCCCGTCAGGGACACCCCGCTGCCGCAGCACAGCCACATCGTCCGCGTCAGCGCGGCCGACGAGACCGCCCTGCGCGACCTGGCCGGCGCCTACGCCGACCACCTGACCGGTCTCGCCGAGGAACGGACCCCCGAGGAACGGCTCTCCGAGAACCACACCACCGAGCATCGGATCCCCGAGAATCCGCCCTCCAGGAATCTGCCCTCAGACAATCCGCTCTCCGACAATCCGCTCTCCGACGCCCGCCTCGGTGACTTCGCCCGGACCGTCAACACCGCACGGGCCGCCCACCCCTACCGCACCGCCGTCCACGGCACCACCGCCGCCGAGCTGGCCGCCCGGCTCGCCGAGGTCGCCTCCGGGGCGACCCCGACGACCCGCCACGCCCGGACGGCGACGACCACCGCCTTCCTCTTCACCGGGCAGGGCTCGCAGTACGCCCGCATGGGTGAGGGACTCAGGGCGACCGAACCGCACTTCCGGGACGCCCTCGACGAGTGCGCCGACCTGCTCCGCCCCTGGAGCGACGTGCCCCTGCTCGACCTGCTGTACGGCGACGCACGGCACCTCCTGGACCAGACGCGGTACGCGCAGATCGGCATCGTCGGCGTCCAGGTCGCGCTGGTGACGTTCCTGCGGGCCGTCGGCATCCGCCCCGACGTGGTCGCCGGGCACAGCCTGGGCGAACTGACCGCGGCGTGGGCGGCCGGCGTCCTCGCCCTGCCCGACCTGCTGCGGCTGACCGCGCTCCGCGGCCGGCTGATGCAGGCCCAGCCCGCGACCGGGACGATGGCCGTCGTCCACACCGACGCCGACTCGCTGGCCGCGGAACTGCGGGCCTACCCCGGCCTCGAGATCGCCGCCCACAACGCGCCCCGCGTCCACACGCTCAGCGGCCCGGCGGACGTGATGGACCGCTTCCGTCGGCAGACCTCCGCACGCGTGCAGCCCCTGACGGTCAGCCACGCCTTCCACTCCGCGGTGATGGAACCGGCTCTCGCCCCCTTCGCGGACGCCGTGGCCGCCACCCCGCTCGCGCCGCCCGCGATCCCCTTCGCCAGCGCTCTCACCGGCACCTGGCACAGCGACGTCACCGCCACCGACCCCGGCCACTGGGCCCAGGCCATCCGCCGCACCGTCCGCTTCGGCCAGGCCGTCACCACCCTCGCCGAGACCGGCCCCCACACCGTCTGGGAGATCGGACCGCACCCGCAGCTGATCCCCCTCGCCCGCGCCACGCTCGCCGAGGCGCGCCCCGACCTCACCCCCCTGTGGATCCCCACCCTCCAACGGGGCCGCGAGGACCAGCCGCACCTGCACGCCGCGCTGACCTCCCACCACAACCACACCGGCGCCGAGATGCACTGGACCGGCCTCCACCACGGCAAGGGCCAGAGCGTCACCACCGCTCCCGGCTACCCCTTCCGGCGCCGACGCTTCTGGATCACCCCCGGCACGCGCGATGCCCAGGGCCCCGCCCCCACGACCACCACCCACGGCAATCACACGCACGAGACGAAGAGGCCCGAGCACCATGGCTAGCGAATACGGACTGAAGCGACACTTCAACGGCGAGGCCGCACGCCTCATCGGCGGCAAGGTCAGCGCCGTGCACCCCGACTTCGACGTCGAGGGGTACGCCGCCGAGGTCGAACAGCGCATCCCCGGCAAGGAACTGAAGGACCGCGTCCTCGTGCTGACCGAGGGCCTGCGCAGCCGGCTCCCCGAGGACTACCCCACGGCCGTGTCCGTGCTCCTGCCGGTGCTCGGTGACGAACTCGCCGAGGGCGAGGGCATGTTCAACACCAGCTGGTTCCTGATGCCGGTGGCCAGGTTCGTGGAGGAGTACGGCCGGGACCACCCCGAGGTGTCCCTCGACGCCATCGAGGAGATCACCCGGCGCCACACCGGCGAGTACGCCATCAGGCCCTTCGTCGAGGACCACTACGAGCTGACCATGAAGCGGGTCGCGCAGTGGGCCCACAGCCCCAGCCACAACGTACGGCGCCTCGCCAGCGAGGGCATCCGCCCGCGCCTGCCGTGGGCCCGCACCCTCGACGTCTTCGTGAAGGACCCGCGGCCCGTCCTGGAGATCCTCGAACCCCTGCGCAGCGACCCCTCCGAGTACGTCCGCAAGTCCGTCGCCAACAACCTCAACGACATCTCCAAGGACACCCCCGACCTCGCGCTCGCCACCGCGCTGCGCTGGCTGGAGGAGAGCCCCACCCCCGAGACCGACTGGATCGTCAAGCACGCCCTGCGCACCCTGGTCAAGAAGGGTGACCAGCAGGCACTGGCCATCCTCGGGGCGACGGGCGGCGAACTCGTCCAGGTGTCCGCCCTGCGCGTCACGCCCGGCGCGGTCACCGTCGGCGACACCCTCCTCATCGACTTCACCGTGGAGAACGGCGACGACCGGCCGCACAACGTCACCGTCGACTACGTCGTCCACCACGTGCGCAAGAACGGCCGCAGCATCCCCAAGGTCTTCAAACTGACGACGCTGCGGCTCGCCGCGGGGGAGCGGCGGACCGTGCGCAAGTCCCATCCCGTCAAGGAGGTCCAGACCCGCCGCTACTACCCCGGGGAGCACACCGTCGACATTCAGGTGAACGGCCTGGTGAAGGCCACCGAGCGGTTCGACCTCCGCACATGAGCGGCTTCCGGGTGCACCTCGGCGCCACCGATCCGCTGGTCCGCGACCACCGCATCGGTGACACACCGGTCGTACCGGCCGCCCTCCAGACGGACGCCGTGCTGACCGCCTGCGACGCCCGACGCCCCGACCGGGTGTGGACGCTGGAGAACGTCACCTTCCACACCCCCCTGCGGGTGACGGGACCCGGCGTCGACCTGCGGGTGACCACGGCCGACGACGGACGGTGCTCGGTCCTCTCCGCCACCGCCGCAGCCGCAGCCGGATCCACGGCCGGCGACGACGCGGGTGGCGCGCCGGTCGAGCACTGCTCGGCGCGCGCCCGCGGCGTGCCGATGCCGCCGCCCCGCTACATCGACGTCGACGCACTGCGGGCCGGCTGCACCCGGCCCGTCCCGCTGACGGACATCGACGCGTGGCGGCGGGCCAGCGGCATCACGTACGGGCCCGCCTACCGGGTGGTCCGCTCCGCGCACCGGGGGACGGACCGCATGCTGCTGGTCCTGCGCGCCGACGACGACCTGCACGCGACCCGGTTCGTGCCGCCGCCGCTGCTCGACAGTGTCTTCCAGGCCCTCGGCATGCTCGACGACGGAACGGCCGGGGCCTGCCTGCCCTGGTACGTGGGCCGGCTCGTGGCCCGCCGGCCCCTCTCGGGCACGGCCCTCGCCCTCGTCGAGCGGGACACGACGGCCGGGGCCCGCACCGGTGCCGTGCGCGGGCGGGCCACCGTCTGCAGCCAGCAGGGCGAGGTGCTGCTCGAACTGGAGCGCATCACACTCAAGTCGCCCACGGCGGGTGCCCCGGCCGCCACGGCGGCGGAGGAGCGGAACCCGCCCGCCGCCGGTGCGGTCGAGACCCCGGTCTGGCGGGAGACCCGGCCCACCCGCACGCCACGGGAACGCCGAGGCGCCCTGCTGCTGGTCTCACGGCTGAGGCCGCCGGCGTCGGACGGACCGCCGGCCGTCCGGCTGGCTCCGGAGGAGCTGACGCCGGAGCGCCTGGACGAGGTCCTCGACGAGGTGCCCGTCGGCGCGGTGGTCTACGAGGCGCCGCACGGACTGACGGACGAGGACCGGGTGGGCGACGCCCTGGCAGGGGTCTTCGCCCTGGTCCGGCGGCTCGCCGCCCGACCGCCGATGCCGGACCTGCTCATCGTCACCAGCGGCGCCCACCGGGTGACGGGGGAGGAGACCGTCGACCCCTTCATGACCTCCCTGTGGGGCCTCGGCCGCACCCTGCGCGTGGAACACCCCCGCACCGAGGTGCGCCTGCTGGACCTGGAGCCCGGCGCCGACCTCACGACCTGCACGCCGACGGACCTCCTCGGACACGCCGAGCCGGAACTCGCCCGCCGCCCCGGTGGCTGGTACCGGCCGGCGTTCGAACCGGCCGGGCCGCCCGACGCGCTGCCGCCGGGCGGCGCCGACGCGCCGACGCCCGCTCCCCGCTTCCGCGGCGGACGCTTCCTCATCACCGGGGGAATGGGCGGCATCGGCCTGCGGATCGCGGAGTTCCTCGCGGCCGAGGGCTGCGCCCATCTGACCCTCGTGGGCCGCACGGTCCCGGACACGGGGGAGGGCCGGGCACGGCTCGACCGGCTGGGCGCCCGCTGCGACCTGCACACCGTCGCCGCCGACGTCCGGACGCTGCCGAAGGCACTCGACGGAGCCGCACGCTTCGACGGCGTGTTCCACGCGGCGGGAGTCCTGCGCGACGGCCTGGCCCGCACCCTGACACCGCAGCAGGTCGCGGACGTCCTCGCCCCCAAGGTCGGCGGGGTGCACGCGATCGACGACCTGATCGCCGCGAGCGGTCCCCCCGACTTCGTCGCCCTCTTCTCGTCCGTGGCCGCCGTCCGCGCCAACCTCGGCCAGAGCGCCTACGCGACGGCCAACGCCTACCTCGACGGCTACGCCGCCCGCAGACGCGCCGACGGAGCGCCGTGGTTCAGCCTCGGCTGGGGCCTGTGGAGCGTCGGCATGGGCGAGGGCATCGCCCCGAAAGCCGCCGCGCACGGCGTACCGGTCCTCACGGCGGACGCCGGTGTTGCCCTGCTGCGCACCGTCCTCGGCCGTCCTCCCGCGCACTACGTCCTGTGCGCCGCCGCCCACGCGAAGGAAGAACCCATGACCGTTGTGACGCCGGAAGGCGGACTGTGGCTGTCGCTGACCTCGGCTGTGCGGAACGTGCTGCACGTCGACGCCGTGGCGCCCGAGGACGATCTGCTGGAACTGGGCCTCGACTCCATGATGGCCGTCGAACTGGCGGCGTCCCTGTCCGTCGACGGCTTCGAGGTCGACCCGATGGTGTTCTTCGAACACAGCACGGTCGGCGCGCTGGTCGACCACCTGCGACCGTCGGCCCCGCCGTCGGTGCCCGCGCCCCGGGCGACCCCGGCTCCCACACATCCGGCCCCCGCACCCGCAGCAACCCCGCCGACCCCAGCCCCGGCCCCCGTCCTGGACCCGGCGTCGGCCCCGGCGCACCCGGCGCCCGCCGTCGCCGTGCGCCGGAGCGCCGCCGACTCCTTCGTCCCCGACTGGGACCGCTTCCGCGCCCCCGCGTCCGCCGGCGCCGAGGAGTACCCGGCCCCGACCGCCCCGCCGGCACCCCGGCCGCCGCAGGCCGTGATCCCGGCGACGGCCGTGCCCGAGGTCGCCGCACCCGTGACCGCACCGGCCCCCGACACGCCCCGTTCCGCCCCCCGCGTCCCCCGGCGCACCCTCCCCGGCCGGCTCTCCGACCGGCCCGGCGGCACCTTCCTGGAGCGGCGCATCGACGCCCTCTCCGTGGACGACCGGGTGATCGTCGCGAAGGACGAGTACTTCTACGAGCCCGTGATCGAGGAGGCGCGGGGCGCCCACATCAAGTTCGACGGCCGCTGGTTCCTCAACTTCGCCTCGTACAGTTATCTCGGACTCATCGGCCACGACTACATCGAGCAGCAGGCGCTGCGCGCCGTCGAGCGGCACGGGACCGGCGCCCACGGGGTGCGGCTCCTCGCGGGCACCCTCCACCTGCACCGCGAACTGGAGCTGGCGCTGGCCCGGTTCCTCGGCACCGAGGACGCCGTCGTCTTCTCCAGCGGCTACATGACGAACGTGGCGACGGTGGGCGCGCTCGTCGGCCCCGGCGACGTCATCATCGGCGACGTCTACAACCACGCCAGCATCCTCGACGGCTACCGCCTGTCGGGCGCCCGCGTCCTCACCTACGCCCACAACGACCTCGCCGACCTGGAGCGCGCCCTGCGCAAGGCGGGCGACGCGGGCAGACTGGTCGTCACCGACGCCGTCTTCAGCATGGACGGCGACGTCGCCGACCTGCCGGGCATCGTCGAACTGTGCGAGCGGTACGACGCCCCGCTCATGGTGGACGAGGCGCACAGCCTCGGTGTGCTCGGCCCCACCGGGCGCGGCATCACCGAGCACTTCGGCATCGACCCGGACCGGGTCGACGTGAAGATGGGCACCCTCTCCAAGACCGTGCCCAGCGCGGGCGGTTACGTGGCCGGGTCCAGCGACCTCGTCTTCGCGCTGAAGAACAACGCGCGCGGCTGGATGTTCTCCGCGGCGGCCACCCCGGCCCAGGTGGCGGCGGCGCGGGCGGCGATCGAGGTGATCGACGCCGCCCCCGAACTGCCCCGGGAACTGCGGGCCAGGACCACCCGCTACCGGGAGCGGCTGCGGGCGCTCGGTTTCGACACGCTCACCGGTGAGACGCCGGTCGTGCCGGTGATCTGCCGCAGCGCCGAACAGGCGGGCGCCATGGCCCGCCTGTGCCAGCAGGACGGGCTGTTCGTGCAGCCGATCGTGTACCCGGCGGTGCCGCGCACACTGCCGCGGCTGCGCACCATCGTCAACCTGACCCACTCCGAGGCGGACCTGGACACGGCCGTCGCGACGCTGGAGAAGGCCGGCCGCGCCTGCGGCCTCATCACCTGACACACGTCCCGGACCGCGCGGCGCGGGACGCCGCGCGGTCCGGGGGGAACGGCACGTCGCACGCACTCACGACGAGCAAGGGGGAACCGACATGGCGGACATCGACAAGACGGCGTTCTTCTCGGCGGTGCTGAAGACCATCGCCTCGACCCGAAACCACAACACCGACCAGGACGAACACACCAGAGGCGTGGTCGAGCCCGCCGCGCGCATCCGCGCCGTCGAGGAGGAGGTCGCCGAACAGCCGCTCACCCCGGGGCGGACCGGTGAGGTCCTCGACCTGCTGGAGACGACGTTCCGGGCCAAGCGCACCCCGGACGAGGAGCGCGAGTACTACCTCCAGTACATCGAGAAGGTCTCCGGCGTCAGCCGGGCCTCGCTGGGTGTGTCCGCCGGGTGAACACGTCCGACCTGGCGTGGTACAGCCACGAGATGTGCTTCTGGCACGACCCCGGGCCCGGCTCGGGGTACGTGCCGGTGGGCCCCGGCGTCGAACCGCTGCGGCAGTTCGCGGTCGACCCCGATCTGCGCCGCGCCGAGGGGCTGGTGAAGGCGTCCGGAGTGCTGGACCGGTACACGTGCGTGACGCCGGCGCCCGCCACCGACGAGGACCTGCTGCTGGTGCACGTGCCGGAGCACATCGCCCGCGTGGAGGCGGTGTCGGCGTCCGGCGGTGGCGACGCCGGCGTGTACGCGCAGGTCAACTACCACAGCGCGCAGGCCGCCAGGCTCGCTGCGGGCGCCGCGGTACAGGCCGCCGAGCAGGTCCTGGACGGGCGGTTCCGGCGGGCGTACTGCCTGGTCCGCCCGCCGGGCCACCACGCGGAACCCGACCGGGCGATGGCCCTGTGCCTCTACAACAACGTCGCCGTCGCCGCGCGGGCCGCACAACGCCGTGGGGCGCGCCGGGTGATGGTCCTGGACTGGGACGTGCACCACGGCAACGGCATCCAACGGGTGTTCTACGACGACCCGGACGTGCTGTACGTGTCGGTCCACCAGGACGGGCTGTTCCCGGCGGCGTCCGGCCACGTGATGGAGACGGGGACGGGCGCGGGCGCCGGCGGCACGCTCAACGTCCCGCTGCCGCCGGGGTCGGGGCACGGCGCCTACCTCGCCGTCGTCGAGCGGGTGGTGGAGCCCGCGGCCCGCGCGTTCCGGCCCGAGCTGATCCTGGTCGCGGCGGGCGTCGACGCGGGCGGCCACGACCCGATGGGCCGCATGATGTGCACCAGCCGGACGTTCCACGCCATGACGTCGGCGATGTGCCGTCTCGCCGACGAACTGACCGGGGGCCGTGTCGTCTTCGTGCACGAGGGCGGCTACTCCGCTTGGTACCAGCCGATGCTGGTGCTCGCCACGGCGAGCGCGATCGCCGCACTGCCCGCCCCCCAGGACCCGTTCCTGCACTCCCTGGACCATCTGCCGGGCCAGCGCCTCCAGGGCCACCAGAGCCGCGTGATCGAGCATCTGCGGACCCATCACCCACTGCTGACCGGCCGACCGGCCGACACCCGCGCCCCCCTCCCCACCCCCACCGGAGCCGAGGCCGACATCGGCGCGGGACGGGCGGTGGCCGATGCGTGACTGGTGGATCACCGTGGGCCCCGGGCACCCGCCCCGGTTCCGCGTGGTGGCCTTCCCGCACGCCGGCGGGTGGCCCTCCGCGTTCCGCCCGTGGGCGCGGTTCCTGCCCCCGGACGTGGAACTCGTCGTCGCCCAACTGCCCGGCCGGGGCGCCCGTGTCGGCGAGCGGCCCCTCACCCGCGTCGAACCCCTGGTCGAAGCGCTCGCCGCGGCGCTGGCGGAGCTGCCCGAGCTGCCGTACGCCGTCGTCGGGCACAGTTTCGGCAGCGTCCTCGCGTACGAACTGACCCGGATCATGGAGCACAAGGGCTTCGCGCCGGAGCTGCTGGCGGTCTCGGCGCGCCAGCCTCCGTGCTTCCCCGCCGAGCCGCCCTTCGCCCATCTCAGGAGCGACGCCGAACTGGTGGAGCACCTGCTGGACATCGGCGGCGTGACGCACCGGCTGCTGGACCGGGACGACCTGGTCCGGCTGTCGCTGCGGGCGATCCGCGCCGACCTGGAGGCGATGGAGCACCACGAGCGGCCGCTGTCGGGCACCGGCGTGCCCATCCTCGCGCTCGGCGCGGTCGACGATCCCGTCGTCGTCGCCGAGCGGCTGCACCTGTGGTCCCTGGAGACCACCGCCGGCTTCCGGCGGCTGATGTTCCCCGGCGGCCATTTCTACCTCTACGAGCCCGCGCCCGCTGCGGCCGTCGTCCACCGTCTGGTGGCCGGCCGACCCGGCGCACCGCACGCGGGCACCCCGTACGGGGGCCGGGTCCTCCGTACGTCCGGCCGCCCGGTATCCGTTCCGGGCGGCGGTTCGAAGCACCTGTCGAAGGAGACGAGTTGAGCACCATCGCCGATACCTCCCACCGGGCCGGGCCACGGGAGTGGCTGGGCCTGGCCGTGCTGGCGCTTCCCACGCTGCTGCTGTCGATCGATGTGAGCGTGCTGCACCTGGCGGTCCCGCACATCAGCGAGGCGCTGAACCCCTCGGCCGCACAGATGCTGTGGATCATCGACATCTACGGCTTCCTGATCGCCGGCTTCCTGGTGACCATGGGCTCGCTGGGCGACCGCGTCGGCCGCCGGAAGCTGCTGCTGACGGGCGCCGCCGCCTTCGGCGTGGCCTCCGTGGCGGCCGCCTACGCGGACGGCCCGGCCGCGCTGATCGCGGCGCGCGCGGCGCTCGGCGTCGCCGGTGCCACGCTGATGCCGTCCACGCTCGCGCTGATCACCAACATGTTCCGGGACGGCAGGCAGCGCGGCGTGGCCATCGCCGTGTGGGTCACCATGTTCTCCGTCGGCATCGCGCTCGGCCCGGTGGTCGGCGGGGCCATGCTGGAGTACTTCTGGTGGGGTTCGGTGTTCCTGCTCGGGGTGCCGATCATGGCGCTGCTGCTGGTGGCCGGTCCCGTGCTGCTGCCGGAGTACCGCGACGAGCAGGCCGGCCGGGTCGACCTGGTGAGCGTGGCGCTGTCGCTGGCGGCGATCCTGCCGGTGATCTACGGGCTGAAGGAGATCGCCAACGACGGGATGTCGGCCCCGCCGCTGCTGGCCCTCGTCGCGGGCCTGGTCATGGGCGTGGTGTTCGTGCGCCGGCAGCGCGGCCTGGACAGCCCCTTGCTGGACTTCCGCCTGTTCGGCAACCCGGCGTTCCGTACATCCCTGGTGACGCTGCTGCTGAGCATGCTGGTCGCGGGCGGCACCTATCTGTTCGTGACGCAGTACCTTCAGCTCGTCGGCGGCCTGTCACCGATGACGGCCGGCCTGTACCTGCTGCCTGCGGCGTTCGCGCTGATCGTGACGTCCGTGGTGTCCCCGATCGCCGCGAGCAAGGTGCGGCCCGCCTACGTCGTCGCCGTCGGACTCGCCGTGTCGGCGCTGGGACACGTCATGCTGGCCCTCGCCGACAGCACCTCCGGCATCGCGCAGGTGGTGACCGGGTTCGCCTTCGTGTACGCCGGTGGTGGCCCGCTCATCGCGCTGGGCACCGACATCGTGGTCGGCTCGGCGCCGCCCGAGCAGGCCGGTTCCGCGGCGGCGATCTCCGAGACCAGCACCGAACTGGGCATGGCCCTCGGCGTGGCGATCCTCGGCAGTGTCGGCACGGCCGTGTACCGCGGCGAGGTGGACGTGCCCGCGCGGGTCCCGGACGGCGCCGGTGACACCCTCGCCGAGGCGCTTCGTGCCGCGAAGGACCTGCCCGCGGACGTGGCCGCGGCGTTCGTCGGCTCGGGCCGGGCGGCGTTCACCGAGGGCATGAACGTCATCGGTGTCGTCGGCGCGCTGCTCGCGCTCGGCACGGCCGTGCTCGTGGCGGTCGTCATCAAGGCCCCGCCCACGGGCGCCGGGGAGCAGACCCCGGAACCCGCCGAGAGCCCGGTCACGCCCGCGGAGCAGCCCGCGTCCTGACCGGGGAGCGGGCCGCGGCCCTCACGCGCCGGGACGCTCCGTGTAGGCGGCGGCGTGCTCGGCGGTGGGGGCGATCGGGGTGATGACGTCGACGAGGACGCCGTCGGGCGCGGCCACGATGAAGTGCCGCTGCCCGAAGTCCTCACTGCGCAGGGGGAGTTCCGGCTTCAGCCCGGACTCCTCCACGAGCCGGGCGTACTCGGCGTCGACGTCGGGCACCTCGAAGTTGAGCAGGACGCCCTGAGCGGGGCGGCGGTAGGCGTCCGGGATCGTCTCGTGGGCCGCGTCGACCAGGGCGAGCTCGTAGTACGGGGGCTCGGGGCGGCGGAGGCTGACGTACCAGTCGTTCTCGAAGGTCTTCTCGAATCCGAGCAGGTCCGTGTAGAAGTCCGCGGACTCCCGCAGCCTCGGGGTGCAGATCACCGGATAGAAGCTGGTCACGGTGGAGGGCGTCATGGTGTCACCGTTCTGAGGTGGGCACGGGGCGTTCGAACGCGGGTCGCGTTCGCCGTGCCAACGAGGAAACACCTCCACCGTCACGTCGCGGGCAGCGGAACGGGGGACGCATGGCGGCCGCAGTGCCGAGACATACGGAGTCGCCGCAGGTGTGGGCCGTGCGGAGACCGCCGCCGTGGGACGAGGCACTGAGCCTGTCGCTCCTGGACGCGGACGAACGGCGCAGGGCCCGCTCCTTCCGGCGCCCGGCGGACCGTTCCCACTACGTCGCCACGCACGTCGCGCTGCGGCTGCTGCTCGCCGAGCACCTCGGCTGCCACCCCGTGGACGTCCTCCTCGGGCGGGCGCCGTGCGCGCGGTGCGGCGGCCCGCACGGGCGGCCCGTGCTGCTGGGGAACGGGGCCGGTCCGCACTTCTCGCTCTCCCACTGCCCGGGTCTGTCGCTCGTGGCGATCGGGGCCGTGCCGCTGGGCGTGGACGCCGAGCGGACACCCGGCCGCCGGACCGTCGAGTCGTGCCTGGAGCGCCTGCACCCCCAGGAGCGGCGCGAGGCCACCGCGGTCCCGGAGCGGGTCAGACCCCTGTGGTTCTGCCGCCTCTGGGCGCGCAAGGAGGCCTATCTGAAGGGTCTCGGCACCGGCCTCGCCCGCGCGCTGGACCGGGACTACCTGGGCGACGGCGAGCCGCCCGGCTCGCCCCGGCGTCCACCCGGCTGGACCGTCCGCAACCTGCCGTGCGGCCCCGCGCACACCACCCACGCCGCGGCCCTGGCCGTGCCCGAGGGTACGCCCGTACCCGCCGCCCCGTACGAGCTGAACTGGGTTTCCCGCACGGACATCGGCATGGCGGACCGGCTCCGGGCGGATGACCGCCGTGTTGACATACCGATGGTACGTCACTAGGTTCACTCGCATACCTTCGGTACGTGACTGGAGAGGGCGCTCCATGCTGACCAGCCTCTGTCCGGTGATCCGCACCATCCGCATCAAGGAGTCCCGCGCGTTCTACAGCGACCTGTTCGGCTTCGAGGTCACCGAAGAGACGGACTGGTACGTCGGTCTCGGCCGGCCCGGACCGGCCCCCCGCGAGCTCCTCCTCGTCGACCCCACGCACCCGGCCCTCCCGGCGGCCCTGCGGCGGCCGATGAACCTGGTCCGGTTCACGGTCGAGGTGGAGGGCGGGCACAAGGAGCTGGCACGGGTCGCCGCCTGCGCGGCCCCGGCCGGAGCGAGACGGTCCGGCACCGACGGACCGGAAGGTGACGACGTGCTCGTCACCGATCCCAATGGAGTGAAGATCCGCGTGATCGCACCGGAATGACCCCCGGTGCGGGCGCGGGATCGCTGGACGAGGGGGAGAGCGGTCATGCCCGGAAGAATCGACGCCGAGGTCGCGGTCGCGGTGATGCGCGCCGCGGGACTCGAACCACTGGAGCCCTACCCGGGGGCCAACGTGGCCTGGAACAGCCGCTGCGCGAAGAACGCCCACCACGTCGCACCCACGTTCACGTCGGTGCGCATCGGCGCCAGCGCGGGATGCCGCCACTGCGGACGCATCGCCGCCGGGGAACGGCGACGGGCGGCCGGCCGGGCGCAGGCCGAGGCCGACATGCGCGCCGCGGGCTTCGAACCGCTGGAGCCGTACCCCGGGGCCAGGGTCCGATGGCTGTGCCGGCACGTCGTCTGCGGCCGCGTCGTGCAGCCGAGGCTGTTCGGGATACGCGCCGGGAAGGGCGGCTGCCGCGCCTGCGCCGGTCGGGCCCCGGTGGACCGCGCGGCGGCCGAGGCGGAGATGCGGGCGGTCGGCATGGAACCGCTGGAGCCGTTCCCCGGCCGGGTGCGCGACCCCTGGAGGTGCCGCTGCACGACCTGCGGACACATCGGCACGCCCGCGCTCAACAACATCCGCCGCGGTCAGGGCGGCTGCTATGCCTGCGCGCACCGCGCGGGCCGTTCCCTCGGCGCGGCCTGACCGGCTCACCCGCCGACACCGCGGAGGTGCCCCGCCGCGTGCGCACGCGGCGGGGCACCGGCCCGTGTCAGGCCACCCGCAGGGCCCGCAACATCGCCACCAGCGCGTTCTGCGTGTCGTCGAGGTCGCCGGGATCCTTCGAGGCGGCCAGCCACAGCGCCGCCTCGTTCATCGCGCCCGACAGCAGATGGGTGAGCGGCTCGACCGGCTGCGCGGCGATCGTCCCCTCCTCGATCAGATCCCCGAGCACCTGCGCCAGGTGCCGCCCCGACGTCGTCTCGTTCATGGCCCGCCACTCGCTCCAGCCCAGCACGGCCGGCCCGTCGACGAGCATGATGCGCTGGAGCGCCGGGTCCGTGGAGACGGTGAGGAACGCCTGGCATCCCGAGACCAGCTGCTCCCAGGTGTCCTCCCGGGCGTCCGCCGTCTCGGCGATCCGCTCGGCCACCTCCTCCTGCACCTGCTCCAGCACCGCCCGGAACAACTCGGCCTTGCTGGAGAAGTGGTGGTACAGCGCACCCTTGGTGACGCCCGCCGCCCGCACGATCTCCGACAGCCCCACGGCCCCGTACCCCAGCGTCGCGAACAGCCGGCGGCCCTCGCGCACCAGTGCCTGCCGGGTCCGCTCCCGCTGCTCCGCCCGAGTTCCTCGCGTCATCTGCTCCCCCCGTCCTTCACGTACTGAAGGTACGTGAACTTTCCGCGCATGGCGATCCACCCTCCCGGACCGATCCCCCTCGGGGTGGACGGTGAGGGCGTGCGGCGGCGCGGGGGCGGAGGTATGACTGACAGGGGGCCCGGCAGCAGGGGACCGGTTCCCGTGCTGCCGCCGGAAGGAGTGTCCGGTATGCCCGAGCGAGAGACCCGGGCCGGAAGCGGCCGGCAGGACGGCGTCACGGCCGCCCCCGGCGGGCTGCTCGACGTGCTGCGGGTCGCCGCGCTCGTCCTCGGCAGCGACGGCCGGATCGCGCTGTGGAGCCCCGAAGCCGAGTCACTGTTCGGCTTCTCCGCAGCGGAGGCGCTGGGGCAGGACGCCGGCGCGCTGCTCGTCGCCCCGGAGAACCGGGCGCGGGCGCGGGACCTGTTCCGCGGCGTCCGCACCGGAGCACGCTGGGCGGGTGTCTTCCCGGTGCGGCACAAGGACGGCTCCACCCGCCGCGTCGAGTTCCGCACCATGCAGCTGCGCGACGCCGACGGCGACGTCCTCGCCCTCGGCCTGGGCACCGACGCGGAGACCGTCCGCAACGTCGAACGCGACCTGGCGCTCTCCCACATCCTGGTCAGCCAGTCGCCGGTGGGGATCGCCGTCTTCGACACGGAGCTCAGATGGCTGCGCGTCAACCCGTCGCTGGAACGCCTCAACGGAGTACCCGAGGAAGCCGTGCTCGGCCGCCGCGTCGGCGAGGTGCTGCCCGCCCTCGACGTCGACGCCATCGAGGCACGGATGCGCCACGTCCTGCGGACGGGGGAGCCGCTGCTGGACCAGCAGACGGTCGGTCACACGGAGGCCGACACCGAGGAACACGCCTTCTCGGAGTCCTACCACCGCATCGAGGACCCGAACGGGCGGGTACTGGGCCTGGCGGTCTCCGTCCTGGACGTCTCCGAACGGCAGCGGGCGGCGGCCCAGGTCGCCCGCGCGCGGGAACGGCTCGCGGTGATCGCCGACGCCGGTGTCCGCATCGGCACCACGCTCGACCTGCGCCGGACGGCACGCGAGCTGGCGGACGTGGCCGTTCCCCAGCTCGCCGACCTCGCGGCCGTCGACGCCCTCGCCGCCGTCGTCAACCCCGGCGGCCCGGCCGCGCCCCGCGCGGACGGGTCCCTCGACTTCTGGGCCCTCGCCCTCAAGGCGAGCCACCCCACCGACGCCGTCGAGGCCGCCGACCCGGTCGGGCGACCCGCTCTGTACAGCCCGTCCCGGATGGTCACCCAGTGCGTCCGCGAGGCACGCCCCATCCTGCGGGCACACGTCGACGACACGGTGATCCGGCGCATCGCCCGCGACGACGCCGCGGCGGAGACCCTGCGCCGGGCCGGGGTCCACTCCTATCTGGCCGTCCCCCTCACGGCCCGCGGCGAGGTCCTGGGCACCCTCAGCCTGTGCCGCACGGTCAACCCCTGCCCGTTCGACGACCAGGACGTCACCCTCGCCGTCGAACTCGCGGCACGCGCCGCCATCTCCATCGACAACGCGCGGCTGTACGGACGGGAACGGGACATCGCGCTCACCCTCCAGCGCAGCCTGCTGTCGCAGGCGCCTCCGCACCACGGCGGCATGGAGGTGGCCTCGCGCTACCGGCCCGCCGTCAGCGAGGTGGGCGGGGACTGGTTCGACGTGCTGCCCCTCAAGGACGGCAAGGTCGGACTCGTCGTCGGTGACGTGATGGGCAAGGGGGTGCACGCGGCGGCGATCATGGGCCAGCTCCGCACCGCCACCCGCGCCCTGGCCCGGCTCGACCTGCCTCCCGCCGAACTGCTGCACCACCTCGACGGTCTCACCGCCTCCCTCGGCGACTCCGACACCCTGGCCACCTGCCTCTACGTCGTCTGCGACCCGCGCAACGGCCGCTGCGCACTGTCCCGGGCGGGCCATCTCCCGCCGGTCCTGGTGGACCCGGACGGCAAGGCCGAACTCCTCGACGTCGCCGGCGGTGTCCCCCTCGGGGTGGGCGGCGTCCCCTTCACCGCAGGCGAGCACGAACTCGCCGAGGGAGCCCTGCTCGCCCTGTTCACGGACGGCCTGGTCGAGAGCCACACGATGTCCGTCGACGTGGGACTGCGCAACCTGCTGCGCGTCCTGGACGACACCCGGCTCCCCCTGGAGGACACCTGCGACCTGCTGCTCGCGGCCCTCAACCCCGAGGCGGACGACGACGTGGCCCTGCTCCTTGCCCGCCGTGCGGACGGCCGTCGGCAGGGCTGACGGTCACCGCCACCCGCCCCGCCCGCCCGGACCCTCCACCGCCCGGCGGGCGCAGTTCCCGCTTTCCGGTGAGCGGAGTGCAACCGTCCGGCCGATCCGAATGTCTCCCCTGATGTCGGACATTCACGCCCTTGGGGGGAACAGAGATGACCAGAAGCAGAACGGTCTGCGTGACCGCCGCCCTCGTGACCGCCGCACTGGGTGCGGCCGCGGTACCGAGCGTGGCCGCCCCGGCCGCCGCCCCGCGCGTGGCGGCCGCCTGCCCGACCGGTTGGGGCAGCCTCGCCAAGACGGACTGGTCCAGCACGGCGGGCGAGTACATCACCAACGCCAGGACCGGTCGCCACGACTGCTACGACCGGTTCGTCGTCGACGTCCCCGGCGCCTCCGCCGACCAGCTCGGCTACACCGTGCAGTACGTCGACCACCTGATCCAGGACCCGACCGGCCAGACCATCCCGGTCAGCGGCGGCGCCATCCTGGAGGTCGTCGTGCGGGCACCGGCCTACGACTCCGGCGCTCCCACGTACCCCGGCAAGGTCGGCAAGGCCCTGCCCGGTGTGAACCTCACCGGCTACCACACCTTCCGCGACGCGAAGTTCGGCGGCTCCTTCGAGGGCCAGACGCAGTTCGGACTCGGGGTGCGGGCCCGTCTGCCCTTCCGGGTGCTGCAGTTGGACGGGCACCTCGTGGTGGACGTGGCCCACACCTGGTGAGCCACCGCCGCCGACCGGCCGCCCGGCCCACCGCCTCCCGGCGGCCGTCGGCCGTTGGCCGCACTCCGCCCCGGCCCCGGCTCCCGGGACGGAACAGCTAGAAGGCTCATGGAGATCTCGGTGAGCCTTCTAGGCCGACGGGTGGGCGTGCGCGGACTGCAGGAAGGCGGCGGCGCCGCGGAGCGCGGCCGTGTGCGGTGCCGGTACCACCCGCATCGACGTGCGCAGGCTGCCGCCGAGCCGGAAGGTGAGGTCCGGGCGCAGCGCGCCACCGCCCGCCAGGAGCAGGCCCCGGCTCAGGGCGTCGGCGGTCAGGGACGTGCGGTCCTGCCGCAGCATCGACGTGACCATGGTGGTGATCGCCCCGATGATCTCCTCGGGCTCACCGGCGCGGGAGACGTCGGCGGTGCCCAGGGCCGTACGCCGGGCGTCGAAGACGAGGCCGTCGCAGAGCAGGACGACCTCGGTGAGGTGCGCACCGATGTCCACGACCAGCAGCGGGCGCTCCAGGTCGGCCCGGGCGGCGAGGGCGACCGCGCGGGCCGTGGGCACGGTCAGCACCGCGCGAGGCCGCAGCACCGCGACCGCGGCGCGGGCCCGCTCCCGGTAGACGGGGCCGCCCAGCACCGGTGTCGTGACCACCACCAGGGGGCGGGTGAGGCCGGGCAGGCGGTGACCGAGCAGCCGGTCGAGCATACGAGCCGTTCCGGGCACGTCCACGATCGTGCCGCGCTGGATCGGGTACACCTCGTCGGTGCCGGGACGGGTCACGGTGGGTACGTCGAGGATCATGCCGCGGCCGGCGATCCACGCGCGGGTGCGCAGGCTGCCCAGGTCGAGGGCGAGGCCGCAGCACCGCCGGCACCGCGGCCAGGGCCGGTGCCCCGCCGGGAACACGGCGCGGGGACGGCGGATGACGGTCATCGCCCGGCCTCCCGCACCTGCTGGCACCGCCCGCAGTAGCGGGCCTGCGGGACGACCGTCAGCCGTTCGCGGTCGACGGGGCGCCGGCACAGGTGGCACATGCCGTAGCGGCCCTCGGCGATACGGCGCAGTGCCGCCTCGACGTCGGCGAGGACCATGCGCGCGGAGGCGGCGAGCTTCACATGGACTTCGTCCTGCGCCGGACAGCGGCGTCGGCGCAGGTCCTCGGAGCGGGACGCCGCGGCGATCTGCCGCAGTTGTTCCCGGCGGAACACGAGTTGCTCGCGCAGGTTCTCCTGCAGCGCGGCGAGGTCCTCGGGCGACAGATGCGTGGCCTGGACGCCGATGGTCTGGTGGTTCACCACTTCACCCCTTGTGAGCAGGGCGGGAGACAGGAACGGGCGGGACGGCGGGACGGATCAGGCGGCGGCGCGGCGCTGGCAGGCCACGCAGTACCGCGTGTAGGGGAGGATCTCCAGGCGTTCCACGGGGACCGGCGTGGAGCAGCCCACGCACGTGCCGTAGGTGCCCTCGTCGATACGGGCGAACGCCGCGTCGATCTCCTTGAGGACCTTCCCGATCGCGTCGGCCTGCGCCGACATCAGGGGGTCCTCCGCGCTCTGCCCGCTCTCACGCAGGGCCCGGAGCTGTGCCATCCGGCTGTTGCGGGCGTGTTCGAGGCGCTGCCGCGCTTCATGCGCGGCCGGTCGCGCGGGACGGGAATCGGTCCGGGATGTGTCCAGAGGCACGGGAAGGGTCCTTCCTGAAGGGGGCCGGGCGCAGCAACGGCCGCCCGGCCCGGCGGCGTACGGTCGGGGGCCCCGTATCCGCCGGCCGTCCGGGCGGCTCGGTCACCCACGACACTGCCCGTCCGCGCGCCCAAAGCCCATCGGGCGCGGGCCCCATTTCCCCGGCACCGCGTTGCCCATGCCCATGGGTACCGGTCGACCTCCGATATGGGTACCGCAGCCCCTCGCTTCCTCCCGTAATTCAAGGCAGAGTAGGGGGATAACGGTCACAATCAGAGGCTTCGATTGCTCCAGGGTTCCACGGCGACCGACAGTGGAGGGGAACGAGGTCGGGTTCGCGGAGGGAGGCGTTTCCCCGGTGTCGCTGTTCTGGCGGATCTTCGGGCTCAACGCCCTGGTGCTGGGCGCCGCGACGGCTCTGCTGCTGTGGGCTCCGGTGACCGTCTCCGTGCCGGTCCTGCTGACCGAGGCGTTCATCCTGGTGGGCGGCCTCGCCGTCATGCTGGTCGCCAACGCCGCCCTGCTGCGTCTGGGCCTGGCCCCGCTGGACCGGCTGACCCGGCTGATGGCCACCGTCGACCTGCTGCGCCCCGGGCAGCGGCTGCCGGTGCCCGGCGCGGGGGGCGAGGTGAGCGAGCTGATCCGCACGTTCAACGCCATGCTCGACCGGCTGGAGCACGAGCGCGCCACCTCCAGCGCGCGGGCCCTGCTCGCCCAGGAGGCGGAGCGCCGCCGTATCGCGCAGGAACTGCACGACGAGGTGGGGCAGAGCATGACCGCGATCCTGCTGGTCCTCAAACGGGCCGCCGACGACGCCGAGGACCCGCTCCGCGAGGAGCTGCGGCAGGCGCAGGAGATCACCCGCGACAGCCTGGACGAGGTCCGCCGCCTGGTCCGCCGCCTGCGCCCGGGTGTGCTGGACGACCTCGGTCTGGTCAGCGCCCTGACCTCGCTCACCCAGGACTTCGCCACCCACACGGGTCTGCACGTCGTGCGCCGTTTCGACACCGACCTGCCCGCCCTCAGCCCGGAGACCGAACTCGTCCTGTACCGGGTGGCGCAGGAGAGCCTGACGAACGCGGCCCGCCACGCCGACGCCGGCCGCGTCGACGTGAGCCTGCGCCGCGAGGGGGAGGCCGTGGTGCTGGAGATCACCGACGACGGCCGCGGCATCGAGGCACCGTGCGAGGGCGCCGGGATCCGCGGCATGCGCGAACGCGCCCTCCTCGCCGGGGCGGCCCTGCACCTCACCTCCACCCCGGGCACCGGAACCCGGATCCGCCTCACCACCCCGTCCCCAGAAAGCAGCGACCATGTCCGCCCCGGTCCCGCCGCCTGACCCCGCCGCGGCCCCGCCGCCCGTGCCGCCCGCGTCCCCGGCTCCCGAACCGAGGTACGGCCCCGGCCCCGCGGCCGCGCAGGCGCCGATCCGCATCCTGCTGGCCGACGACCACGCCCTCGTGCGGCGTGGCGTACGCCTGATCCTGGAACGGGAACCGGACCTGGAGGTGGTCGCGGAGGCCGGGGACGGTGCGGAGGCCATCGAGGCGGCCCGCCGTCAGGACATCGACCTGGCCGTCCTGGACATCGCCATGCCACGGATGACCGGCCTGCAGGCGACCCGCGCGCTGGCCACGCTCAAGCCGGGCCTGCGCATCCTGATGCTCACCATGCACGACAACGAGCAGTACCTGTTCCAGGCGCTCAAGGCAGGTGCCTGCGGCTACGTGCTGAAGTCCGTCGCCGACCGCGACCTGGTCGCCGCGTGCCGCGCCGCGATGCGCGACGAGCCGTTCCTCTACCCCGGCGCGGTCACCGCCCTGATCCGCAACTACCTCGACCGGGTACGCCACGGCGAGGAGAACGCCGACCAGCTCCTCACGCCCCGCGAGGAGGAGGTCCTCAAGCTGGTCGCCGAGGGCCACTCCTCCAAGGACATCGCCGACATCCTCGTCATCAGCATCAAGACGGTGCACCGCCACCGGGCCAACCTGCTGCAGAAGCTCGGCCTGCGCGACCGGCTCGAACTGACCCGTTACGCGATTCGCGCGGGCCTCATCGAACCCTGACCCGCCCCCGCCCCCGCCCCCGCTGCCGCCGCCCGCCACCACCGCCGCCGGGCGGCGGCCCGGTACGGCGGTGACTGCGACGACACAGAAAAGGACGGCGCATGCGCCGAGCACTCCACGCCGTCCCGGCCGCCGGTCACCGGATGGCCGTGACCCTGGTGCTGCTCCTCGCCGTCCTGATACCGGGGACGCAGGCCCTCTCCTCGCTCGCCACGCCCTCCTCCCTCGCCAGGTCCTCCGCCTCCGCAGCGCCTTCCGCTGTCTCCGCCTCCGCGCCTTCGGCGCCTTCCGCCCTCGTCGAGCACGCCCGTCCCGGTCCCGCACCCGACCCGGTCGCCGCAGGCACGGCCGCCGCGCACACGTACACCGCCCCCCGCGTAGAGGCCTCCTGCGCCCTGGACTGCGCGGTCCAGGTCCTGGCCCGGCAGGGACAGCACGGCGAGCGGCCCTCGCTCCCGGAACACCACGCCACCGACGACCTCGGCGGTCCCACCGGCCTCCCGGCCGAGGGGACGTACGCCCCCGTCCCGTCCGCGCGTCCTGCGGTCTCACCCGGCCGGTCGGCCCACGACCGGGGCCGGGCGCCTCCGGCTTCCTCCGGCATCTGAGCGACCCCTTTCTTCTTCTTCCCGTCGCGGCCGCGCCACGGCTGCCGCGGCATGCCTGCCGGAGGCTTGTCTTGAAACGCCACAACCGCTCGTTGCGCACCCGTGCGCTGCTCGCCCTCGCGGTGATCGCCGGATCACTGGCCATCGCCCTGACCGTGCCGGTCCGTCTCGGACTCGACCTGCGCGGAGGCAGTCAGATCGTGCTGGAGACCCGTTCCACGCCCGCCGCCGAGGCGAGTCGTGAGGCCACCGACCGCACCGTGGAGGTCCTGCGCGGCCGTGTCGACGCGCTCGGTGTCGCCGAACCCACCCTCGTCCGCTCGGGCGATCACCGCATCCTCGTCGAACTCCCCGGCGTCCAGGACCCGGAGAAGGCCACCGACGTCCTGGGCCGCACCGCGCAACTCACCGTGCACGAAGTCCTCGGCCGGGCCGAGGACGCCGACACCGCCGCGGCCCCGGCCGACGCCACCGCCGCACGTGTGCTGCCGGACGAGGCCGGGCAGCCCCTGCGGCTGAAGGCCGCCGAGCTGACCGGTCAGGACGTCAAGAGCGCCGACGCCCGCATCGACCAGCAGACCGGCGCCGGATGGCACGTCACCATCGACTTCACCGATACCGGCCGCGACCGCTGGGCCGCGATCACCGCCGACGCCGCCTGCCACCCGGCGGGGGACCCCCAGCGCCGTATCGCCATCGTCCTGGACGACAAGATCATCTCGTCACCGCAGGTCGCCACCTCCGTGACCTGCGGCGCCGGCATCGCCGGCGGCACCACCCAGATCACCGGCTCCTTCGACGCCACCGAGGCCCGCGAACTGGCCCTGCTCGTCTCCGGCGGCGCCCTGCCCGTACCGGTGGAGGTCATCGAACAGCGCACCATCGGCGCCACCCTCGGCGACGCGGCGGTCACCGCGGCCGCCTGGGCCGCCGTCATCGGCACGTCGCTGACCGCGCTGTTCGTCATCGCCGTCTACCGCCTCATGGGACTGCTCGCCACTCTGGCCCTGGCCTGCTACGGACTGATCTCCTACGCCGCCCTGGCCGCCCTCGGCGCGACCCTGACACTGCCCGGTCTCGCCGGGTTCGTCCTCGCCATCGGCATGGCCGTCGACGCCAACATCCTGGTCTTCGAACGCGCCCGCGAAGAGCACGCCATCCGCAACCGTCCCAGTACCCGCTCGGCGCTGGCCGCCGGGTTCCGCGGCGCGCTGAGCGCGATCGCCGACTCCAACATCACCACCCTGATCGCCGCCGGCCTGCTGTTCGCCTTCGCCTCGGGTCCGGTGCGCGGCTTCGGCGTCACCCTCGGCATCGGCGTCCTCGCCTCCATGGTCAGCGCCCTGCTGATCACCCGTGTGCTCGCCGAGTACGCAGCGAGCCGTGCGGCCGTCCACCGCCGTCCGCACCTGTCCGGTATCGCCCACACCGGCTGGGTCCGTGACCGGCTGCTGCGCCGCGGTCCGCACCTGATGCGGCATCCGCGCCGCTGGCTCGCGGTCTCCGCCGCCCTCCTCGTCATGACGGCCTCGGGCATCGTGGTGCGCGGCCTCGACTTCGGCATCGAGTTCACCGGCGGCCGCCTCGTCGAGTACGCCACCAGTGCCCCCGTGGACCCGGACCGGGCACGCGTCGCCCTGGCCGAGGCCGGGTTCCCGCGCGCTCTCGTCCAGTCCTCCGGTGACGGCCGGCTCACGGTCCGCGCGGAGGACCTGACCGACACCGACACGGCCAACGTCACCGACACCGTCGCCGGGCTCGGCGGCGACGCGGAGAAGGTCCGCGACGAACTGATCGGCCCCACGCTGGGGGACGAACTGCGCCGCAACGCCCTCATCGCCCTCAGCCTGGCCCTCGGCGCCCAACTGGCCTATCTGGCGGTCCGCTTCCGCTGGAGGTTCGCCACCGCGGCCGTCGGCGCGCTCGCCCATGACGTGCTGATCCTCGCCGGCGTCTTCGCCTGGCTCGGCAAGCCCGTCGACGGCGTCTTCCTGGCGGCGCTGCTCACCGTCATCGGCTACTCGGTCAACGACTCCGTCGTCCTCTTCGACCGGGTACGCGAACTTCTCGCCCGTGACCGCACCGGGCCCCTGGCCCGCCTGGCCAACCGGGCGATCCTGACGACCCTGCCCCGCACCGTCAACACGGGAACGGGCGCGGCCCTCATCCTCGCCGCCCTGGCCGTCCTCGCCGACGACACCCTCACCGACTTCGCCCTCGCCCTGCTCATCGGCCTGGCGGTCGGCACGTACTCCTCCGTCTTCACCGCCACCCCCCTGGCCCTGGAACTGCACCCACGGACCCCGGCCAAGCCGCAGCGCCCGACCGCGCACGACCGTGCCTCCCGGCCGACGGGAGCGCCTCGGGCGGAACGAGGTCGAGCGGATCGCGTCTGAGCTGTCGCCAGCGGTGCGGACGATGAAGAAGGCGATCTTGGGCAGACGGTGGAAGTGATCTTTCCCATCGGTCCTGAGGGGGGCTTGGCGTGACCGTACCCGCGCGTCGAACACTGCCGGTGCGTCGAATACGGCCTGTGCGGCAGGCACCGCCCACGCGGACTCTGCCCGTCCGCCGAGCATCGGCCGCACACCGCCGACATCGGTTCGACCTTCGCTCGACCGCCTTGTTCTTCGTCATCCTGGCCGCGCTGCTCAGCGTTCTCGGCTGGGTGGCCCGCATGGTGGCGGGCGCCGTCGAGAGGCGTCCCGGCTGGGTGTTGGTGCTGGTCGTCATGGGCGCCGCAGCCCTGGTGGGTCTGCGGCGCCGCCTGCACGTGGCCCGGGCGGCGCGCCGGGCCGCGACGGCGCTCGACGAAGCGGCGAGGGAGGCGGCCGAGGAACTGGACGCGGACCTGATCGCCCGTCAGCGACCAGCTGTCCAGGCCGACCCGGGCTATGAGGTGGACCCCGGCCACGAGGTCGATCCCGGCCATGCGGTCGATCCCGGCTACGACTCCCTGACGCCCGGGGAGTTCGAGGAGGCGATCGCCGCCCTCTGCGAGCGCGACGGCTGCTCGGACGTCGAAGTCGTGGGCGGCGCGGGTGACTTGGGTGCCGATGTCGTGGCGGTGACGCCGGACGGGCGCCGTGTCGTCGTCCAGTGCAAGCACTACGGCGAGTCGAACCGCGTCGGCTCCCAGGACCTCCAGCGCTTCGGCGGCACGTGCTTCACGGTCCACGGGGCCGACGTGGCCGTCCTCGTCACCACCAGCGACTTCACGGCGCCGGCGATGGAGTACGCCGACCAGTGCGGGATCGTCTGCGTGGACGGGGAGCGGCTCGGGAACTGGACGGACGGCACCGGTCCGTGTCCGTGGGACGCGGCCCCGGGGAGTTGGACGGACGAGTAGCGGGTGGGGCGGTGACGAGCCGTACGGGCCGGACCCTCCTCGGAAGGGGGGGCGGTCGTGGCGTAGTCGGGGCCCGGGGGCGGTTGGCGCTCGCTCGTGCCGAGTGAGGCCGGTCAGACGCAGCGCGTAGCTCTGGGCGGCTGACTCAGGTGCGTCGAGGAGGCCGGCCGCGTCCTGGCCTTCCGAACCTTCAGCCTGCGCCACCAGGGTTGGGGGTCGTCCGGCTCCACCGGTGCGTCCGGCAGAGCCGAGAAGACGCCCGCCTCTGCGTGCCAGCCGCGGAACACCATGGAACATCTGGTGGGGCTCGTACGGCTGGGGCCCCGGAATGAAGCCGACGCCTGCGAAGGAAGTCGGACCAGGGTTCACCCGTCGCCCGGACGGCCCCCGACGGTGGTCCGGCCGAATGCCGTTCCAGATTGACGGATTCACCCTCACCGTCACCGGGCAGGCACCACCAGAATGTCATGCGCACGACTACCTTCCCCCACAAGGAGGTCGAACATGCACATCCGTACGCTGACCGGCGGCTTCGCCGCGGCCATGGTGGTGTCCCTGTCCCTCACGGGCGGTCAGGCCACGGCCGCACCTGCCGGGGCGGACGCTCCCGCCGCCGCCCGCGTCCTCACCTACGACGCCAGCGGCTCCGCCGAGTTCAGGAGCGCTGTGGACCGGGGCGCGGCGATCTGGAACGAGAGCGTCGACGCCGTCGAACTGCGGCCCGCCGCCACCGGGCAACGCGCGAACATCCGGGTCGTCGCGGACAACGGCTGGCCGCGCGCCCTCACCACCTCCCTCGGCAACGGAACCGTCTACATGGGACGCCAGGCCGTCGACCAGGGCTACAACACCGTTCGCATCTCCGCGCACGAACTGGGGCACATCCTGGGCCTGCCCGACCGCAAGCCCGGACCGTGCTCCAGCCTGATGTCCGGGTCCAGCGCGGGCACCGCGTGCACGAACCCGTACCCGAACGCCGCGGAGAAGTCCGAGGTCGAGGGCAACTTCGGCGGCGCGCTCATCGGCACGGCCCCCGCAGTGCGGACGGGGGTCGTCGTGGACTGACGCCCGTCCCACCGCTCGGCCGGCGCACAGGTGGCCCGCTGCCCGTCAGGTCACGTCCGTGAGTCGGCCGGGACCACCACCACCGGGCACAACGCCTCGTCCAGCAGGGCGCGTACGGTCGCACGGGAACGCGGACCGGGCGTGGTCCCCACCACGACCAGCCCGGCCCCGGCCCCGTGGTGGGCCAGTGCCTGGACGGGGGACAGCAGTACGACGTCCTCGACCACCGGGACGTCCGGGTACCGTTCCCGCCACGGGCGCAGCGCGTCGGCCAGGAGCTGCACCTCGTGGTCCTCCCATGTCGCACGGTCCTTCTCCGGTACGGCGAACGGCCACTCGGCGGCGCTCGCGGGAAGCGCCCACGCGTGCACGACCCGCAGACGCGTCCCCCGCGCGCGGGCGCAGTCGAAGGCGAAGCCGACCGCGCTGTCGACGGGATTCCGCGCGTCCAGGCCCAGGACGACCTCCCGGGTGCGGCGCCCGCCGCCGGTCCCGTGCCCGGTGCGGCTTTCCACCACCGGCGTGCCCGGGGTGCTCCTCGTCGGTTCCATCACGGTCCGCCCTTCCGGTCGCGGTGGACGCCTTCCGTCCCCGACAGCCTCCTGCGCGCCGCCCGCCCCGGACAGAGGCCGATCGGGCCCACGTACGAGACCCGGGTCCCTCGTGCCTCGGGACTCGCGGACATCGGATCAGAGGTGCGGAGCGGGTTCCTCACCGCCCTGGTCGAGCCGGAAGGGCGGATACACGTCCGTGAGCAGGGCTGCGTAGGCGGCCACCCGCAGCACCCAGCGGTTCAGCCCGATGACCAGGTCGAAGAGTCCGCGCGGATACCGGTCCGTCGCGGCCAGCGCGATACCGGCGAACAGCACCAGCAGCCCGATGAGCCCTCCGGAGAACCACACCACCCGCGTGCCGCCCAGCAGGAACCCCAGCACCAGGTAGTGCGGGATCGCCAGCAGCCACCACTTCACCAGGACCAGACCGCGGGAGAGCTGTTCCGGGTACGCCACGTCGAAGCGGGCCGGATAGTCGGGGACGTCGGCGAGGGCGAAGGGCGGGTAGCGGTCGGTGCCCAGCCCTCCGTACGCGTAGTACGCCACGCGCCAACTCCAGCGCAGCACACCGACGTTGAAGTCGAACAACGACCGCGGGTAGCGGCCGGTGAACAGGATCGCGAAGAACGCGATGACACAGACCACGACGAACGCCACCCACAGGAACATCAGGACGACGTAGTGGGGGACCGCCAGCAACCACTTCACCAGCCACAGCCAGCGTGAGAGCGGGGTGTCGAGCCTCGCGCTCAGCCGGGCCGGATGAGGGGGCGCGTAGAACTCCGTGCTCATGAGGACCGATCCCTTCGTCGTTCGGCGCGGTCACGTCCAGGACTCCAGGCGGGGGGCCGAGCGGCCGGCGCGACGTCCGCCTCAGTCGATGGTGAGCACCTCGTCCACCGGTCGGCGTGGGGTCGCCGGGCCCGAGGGGCCGTAGCCGAGCCGCATCACCATCTGCACGAAACCCATCGCGGACTCCGGGTCCCGGGTGATCCAGCGGACCTCGGGCCATTCGAGGGCCTGGGAGGTGAGCGAGGTGGCCAGCCCGTCCATGGTGGCCTGCAGCAGGACACGCTCCATGGCCTGCCCCGCCACCAGCCAGTCCCTCGGCCGGTCGTCCCTGGTGCCCAGGACGGCGAGCTGGGGCGCGCTCTCGAACACGACGGTCTCGCGGCCGGGAAGCGGCTGCCGGCCGGCGAAGTCGCGTACGGGCGCCCCGCCGTACCGCTTGAGCGGGCCGAAGGCGTAGTCCGGCACCCCGTCGCCCGCCGTGCCCCGCTCCTGCGTGCCCACGCGGACCCAGTGCCTCAGTTCCTCCACCGCGGCCGGGTCGTGCGCGTCCCGCCCCTCCGCGTCCCGGACCGAGTCCAGCAGGGTCTGGATGTGCCACATGTCGGGGAACGCCAGCCGTGCCCCCTCCAGCAGGGCGGCGGCGCTGAGGCCGTCCTTGATGGCGTCGGGCACCACCTCGTCGGAGAACGGCTGCCTGCTGGTGCGGCGCCGGCGGATCGCCGGGTGGAGCGGGGCGAGGTCGTCCTCGGCCGGGGCCTGTCCGGTGAGCCGTACGACCGCGAGCAGCCGGCGGTCCGAGGGATCGGGCAGCAGTTCGGTGACCGGGGTCCAGCCCGCGTGGGCTGCGGCGACGCGCAGATTGAACAGGGCGGCGGCGCACCCCAGGTGGAGGGCGCGGGTGGCCGGGTCCGTCCGCGGCATCGCGCGGTCGAGGTCCGCCCGGACGTGGAAGGTCCCGTCGTCGCGGAGGAAGCGGAACTCCCAGGGCTGGGCGTTGTGCATGGAGGGGGCCGCCGCGGCGTCCTCCACCAGGCTGGTGACGGTCTTCTCGTCGATTGCGTGTACGGGCACCACAGCTGCTTCCCTCCAGTGCCGACCGGCCGAGGTGGGACGGGTGACGTGCCTGCTTCCCACTGTTCCACGCGGACGCGCGGTCCGCGCACCCGAGCGGGCGGGCCACCGGTGCATGGCCCCCGCCCGTGACTCTGTTCCCGTGCTGCTGCAGCGGCTCGACTCGTACCGGAATCAGGGTGTGCCGGACGGCGAGTTCGTCCCCGAACGCAGGACGGTCAGGCGTCGGCGGTACTCGTCCTCGTCGATGTCGCCCCGGGCGAAGCGTTCGGCGAGGAGTTCCTCGGGGGAGCGCCCCGGCCGCGGACCACCGGTCGAGGTGCCCGTCCCGTCCGTCCGGGACGGTCCGGACAGGTACCGGAACAGCAGCACGCCGAAGGCGATCAGCGCGGCCCAGAAGAGGATCATGCCCGTCGACATGACGAACCAGCCCCACCCGCTGAGATCGTGGCCGTACCAGAACATCGCGGTCACCCGCTTCCTCGCGATCACCGGGCGTGGGCCTGACCCCCGCGCCTGCGGCGCTCACTCCCACTGTCGTCACCGGCGCTCCGTCCGGCATGGGCCGAAGAGGCAGACCGGCGGGGTCGTTGGTCCCTGCCCCGGGCACGGCGAGGGGACGCATGAACCGCACGAACCTGCGGGCGCACCCGGCGGCGGACAGGGGGACCGCTCTCCGCCGGCGGGACCGGGACCGCGTACTGCCGCGCGTCCGCCGCCCCGGTCAGGCGTGCGGTACGACGGCGACGGGGCAGCGCGCGTGGTGCACGGCCGCCTGGGTGACGGGGCCGAGACGGGGGACCGGGGTGTGGCGGTGCCTGCGGCGGCCCACGACCAGGAGTCCGGCACCCTTGGCGGCCGACAGGACCGCTCGGGCGGGACTGTCCAGGCGGACGGTGTCCGACACGGCCACTCCCGGGAACTTGTCCCGCCAGGGTTGGAGCACTCGGCCCAGGCTCGTGCGGGCTTCCTGCCTGACTTCGTGCGTCACGGTGTGGTCCATGCCCCACGGGGTGAACGCGTGCAGCGGCACCCTGCTGCCGTGGACGGCGCGCAGGGGCACACCGCGGGCCGCGGCGGTGGTGAAGGCGAACTCCAGCAGGTCGTCGGACGGTCCGTGCAGCTTCAGCGCCACCACCACGGCGCCCTCCGTCGTGGATCCGCGCGGGCCCCCGTCGTCCGTCTCCTCGGCCCGCACCAGGACCACGGGCCGGTCGGCGTGTCCCACGACGGACATGCCGATGTCGCCGAGGAAGTAGCTCTCCGCCGGGCTCACGCCCCGTGAACCGAGGACGAGCATCTCCGACTCGCCGGCCGCCTGGATCAGTGCGTGCTGGGCGTCGTCCGCGACCAGGTTGCCGACGACGGTGAGCCCCGGGCTGCGGGCCTGGATCTCCGCCTTGGCCTGGTGCACGAGCCGCCTCGCCCAGTAGTTCTGGTCCACCTCCGAGGGCACCCGCGTCGGTTCGGGGATGAGCAGGGGCCAAGCGTGCATGAGGCGCAGGGTGAGGTTGCGGCGCTCGGCCTCGTCGGCGGCCCAGTGGGCGGCGGCGATGCTCTCGGGTGTGCCGTCGAGGCCGACGGTGAGGGCTTGTTCCATGGGGCTGCCTCCGTCTCGTAGGACGCGGGGAGGTCGGCGGACGTGCCACCGCCGGGGCTCCTGCCGCTGGGGGTGCCGCCGCCCCGGTGCGTCGGCGGTGCGGTGTGGACGCGCTCGGGTGCGCTCGACGACCTGATGGGCGCGGGGCGGTGCCGTCGGGCGTCCGGCGGAGCGCGGCGGTTTCTCTTCGAGGAGTACCGCAGATCGCTTCCGGGCGCATGTGCTCTGCGTGGAAGCAGCGGTCGGTTGCCCGGCCTGCGTGCGAGTGGCCGCGAAGGGGCGGCGCGCGGATGCTGGAGACGGTGGTGGTGGCGGTTCGACCGCACGCGCCGAGGAGGCCGGGTGCCGCATTCGTCGGCGATGCCCGAGGACCGTCCACCGCCCACCCGCGGGACGCACGGGAGCGGGGCGACCGCCTCCGTGCCCGTCTCGCACTGGGATGAGGAGGACCGTGATGGCCCATACCGTGGAATGGAAAGTCCGTCTCCATCTCTTCGAGGACGAGGGGACGACGAAGGCGCGCGTGATGCTGGACACCGGGACCACGGAGCTCGTCGGGCACGGCGTGGCGCGCCGGAGCCCCGAGGACATGGACGTGCCGGAGATCGGTGACGAGCTCGCGGCGGGCCGGGCCCTGCACGACCTCGGCCGGCAGTTGGTGCGTGTGGCGGCCCAGGACATCGAGGGCGTGGGCGCGGCCGGAACCGGGCGCGGCGACCTTCCGGAGACCGGGTGGCCGCTGCCCGATCAGTCACCGGGAGGTTGACGGCGGCCGACACGACGGCGTGGAAGCGGTTCACGACACGCAGAGTCGCGCGGGACCGCGGTCCCGCGGTTTGCGGTCCGTGGTCTGCGATCCGCGGTCCGCGGTCGGGCCCGGATCGTCGGATCGAGGCACAGGCACAGGCACCGGCACCGGCACAGGCACCGGCCAAAAGTCACAAGCCACAGGTCACAGCGGTATACGACGAAACGGCGGCCATCATGCGAGCTCAACTCGGTGACCAACTCGTGGTCGAGAGCACCACCACCGGCGCCGCCAGGCGCGACGGCGAGATCGTCGGACTCCACCACGAGGACGGGACGCCCCCCTACGACGTGCGCTGGTCGGACACGGACGAGGTGACCCTCGTCTTCCCCGGCCCGGACGCCCACATCCATCACATCGAACACCGGCCCGCCGGTGGACGAGAACCGTCCCGGACGCCCGCGCCGCCCGCCGACGAGCCGCGCGCGGGCACGCAGGCTCCCGGGACCCCGCCGGCCAAGCCGCCCAACCCCGGTGACATCGGCCGCCGCGTCGCGGCCGCGCGCCTTCGCCTGGGGCTGACCCGGGAGGAGGCGGCCCGCCGCGCCGGGATGGCACCGGAGTACCTGGCCTACGTGGAGGAGCAGCCGGCCGACCCGACCAAGGCCAGCCTCATCGGCCTGGCCGACGCCCTCGACACGACCGTCGCCGCCCTGCGCGGCGCCGGAGTGGACATGCCGCCCGGCCGGGGTCAGGCGCTCCAGCACCCCCGGCTGGTGGACCTCGACCCCGACGAGTGCCGTGCCCTGCTGTCCACCCACGGCGTGGGCCGGGTGGCGGTCTCGTCGGCGGGAGGCCCGGCGGTGGTTCCGGTGAACTACGAGGTCGTCGGGGAGACGATCGCGTTCCGGACCGCGCCGGAGTCGGTGCCGGCGGCGGCCGTCGGGTCGGAGGTGGCCTTCGAGGTCGACCATGTGGACGAGGCGATGAGCCAGGGCTGGAGCGTCCTCGTCGTCGGAACCGCGCGCGTGGTCACCGCGCCCGACGAGGTGCGCGGCCTCGTGGAGGGCGCCCATTCCTCACCGTGGGCCGGAGGCGGCCGCGAGATGTGGGTGGCGATCCGGCCCACACGCGTCACGGGGCGCCGCATCGTCCCGGCGGAGCAGTGAGCCGCGGGGCCGCCGCTGTCACGAGGGGGGCTTTCCCTCGGTCTGCGCGGCCTGGAGGTCGGCCAGCAGTTCGGCCTGCCCGGCGAGCACCCCGGAGAGGATGGTCCGCGCGACCCGCAGCAGTTCGGCGACGTCGGGGCTCGTCAGCGAGTAGTACACCGTCGAACCCTCCTTGCGGTTCTTGACCAGGTTGGCGCGGCGCAGCACCGCGAGCTGCTGGGACAGGTGGGCGGGCTCGATGCCCACCTCGGGCAGCATCTCCGCGACCGCGTGCTCACGCTCGCTCAGCAGTTCCAGGACCCGGATGCGGGCCGGGTGGCCCAGCGTCTTGAAGAACTCGGCCTTCAGTTGGTACAGCGGCGTACTCATCGTGCCGTCGCCTCCTCGACGCATCCGCGCGGTCTCACCGGCAGGGGCGCGGCGCGTCGCATCCACTCACTCGTCAGGAACATGCGGTCCATCCTCGCCTGCCGCGCCGAACAGCCCGAAACCGCGGGGGTGGAAACCGAGCGGCCGGACCCGGCGACGGTGGCTTTCCCGAGGTCCCTCCCGGCTTCACGCCCGGGTCGCCGAGTGCGCCGCCTCCCTCCGTCGCAGCCGGCGCCCCGGCCGTCCGCTGTGCGTTCACAGGGGCAGGGTGATCCATATGCTCTTGCCGTTCCCGTCGGTGTCGGGCTCCACGACGGCGGTGCCGCCCAGCCCGAGCGTCAGCTCCATGACGGTGGACAGCCCTCCGGTGCCGTCGCTGGTGAGCGCGCCGTACAGCGAGGGCTGGTACGGGTGCCGGTCGTGCACGGCGAGGGCCAGCCGGTCCCGGTCCGCCGCGTAGACCACCGTCAGCTGCGGTGACAGGACGGCGGCGTGCCGGACGCTGTTGGCCACCAGCTCCCCGAGGATCAGCAGGGCCGGGTCAACGGTGGGGTGCCGCAGCCCGATTCCCCATTCGGTCAGGGCCTGCTCGGCGGTCTCCCTGGCCAGCCGCACGGCGGCCGGCATGGTCGGGAGGGTGAGCACGTGCCGGTACGGCAGCGCGTCCAGTCGCGTGGTCATCCCCGTACCGTCCCGCCCCGGCCCGAGCCCGCGGGCAGGATCCCGGCCGTCTCCAGGTGGTGGCGGGCCGCCCTGATCGCCTCCGGGGTGGTGGCGTACTCCCGGCCTTCGTGCAGCAGCGGCTCCAGCGCGCCGACGGAGTCCAGGACGCGGCGCTGAACGGGCCGTATCCCGGAGGCCAGGACGAGGATGCCGCGCCGCGTCAGTCGTTCCACCGCGTCCTTCAGCACGAGCGCACCCGTGGCGTCCATCGTGGACACGCGGGACATGCGCAGGATGACGACCCGTACGTCGGCCACCTCGGTCAGCTCCAGCAGGAAGCGGTGCGCGGCGGCGAAGAACAGCGGCCCGTCGATGCGGTACGCCACGATGTGCTCGGCGAGCAGGGCGTGCTCCTCGGCGCTGTGGTCGCCCCGGTCCAGCGGCACCCGGTCCAGGCGGGCCTGCTGGGCCACGGCACGCAGGGCGAGCGCCCCCGCCACGGCCAGGCCGATGAGCACCGCGTACACGAGGTCCAGGGCGAGGGTCGCGACCGCGGTGAGGACGAGGATCAGCGCGTCCGAGCGGGTCGCGCGGGCCATCGCCCGGAGCGAACCGACCTCGACCATGCGGACCGCGGTCGCCAGCAGCACACCGGCCAGGGCCGCGAGCGGGATCCTCGCCACCAGGGGTGCCGCCGCGAAGACGATCGCGGCGAGGATCGCGGCATGGGTCAGGGCCGCCAGGCGGGAACCGGCGCCCGTACGGACGTTGACGGCGGTCCGGGCTATCGCTCCGGTCGCGGGCACCCCGCCGAACAGGGGCGCCGCGAGATTGGCCAGCCCCTGGCCGAACAGCTCGCGGTCGGGGTCGTGCCGCCGCCCCACCGTCATGCCGTCCGCCACCGAGGCCGACAGCAGGGACTCCAGGGCCGCGAGCGCCGCCACGGCCACGGCCGGGGCGAGCAGCGAACCGAGCGCGCCGGGGTCGAGGAACCCGAGCGAGGGCGCGGGCAGTCCGGACAGGAGGTCACCGATGGGTGCCGCGTCGAGGTGCGCGACCTGGGTGAGGACCGTGGCCGCGACGACGGCGACGAGGGAGAACGGGAGGGTCGGCCACAGACGGGCGCCCACCAGCATGATCACGGCGACGGACACCGCGAGGCCGACCGCGGTCCAGTCCGGGTTCCCCGCGAACTCCGCGACGGCCCGCCAGGCCACCACCAGCACCCGGTCGCCGTCGGGCGCGGGCACACCGAGCGCGTGGGGCACCTGCTGGAGCCCGATGACGCAGGCGATGCCGAGGGTGAAGCCCTCCACCACGGGCGCCGGCACGTACCGCATGCAGGTTCCGGCCCGCAGCGCGGCCAGCGCGATGAGCATCACTCCGGCCATCAGCCCGACGGTGAGCACACCCCTCGTGCCGTACTCGCCGACGATCGGTACCAGCACCACGGTCATCGCACCGGTCGGCCCGGACACCTGGAGGTCGGAACCGCCGAACAGGGCGGCGAGCGCACCGGCCACCACGGCGGTCGCCAGTCCCGCCTCGGCCCCGAGGCCCGAGGAGACACCGAAGCCGAGCGCGAGCGGCAGGGCCACGATCGCGACGGTGAGCCCCGCGAGGAGATCCCGTCTCGGTGAGCGCCCCATGGCCGCCAGGTCGGCGCGTGAGGGCAGCAGCGCGGTGAGCCGCGCCGCGGCCTGGTACAGCGGAACGGACACGACCCCTCGGCTTCCCTGCGGCGCCCCGTCCTCGGAGCGGCCCCCTGCGTCTCGCCCGGCGGACCACGGGCACGGAGACAAGCATCTAGTGAATTGCTAAATTTCGCAATTCCGCAGGTGAGGGTGGTGGCAGGTCAGGAGGGGGGATGGTGAGAGGGCGGGCAAGGGAGGGGGCACGCCGGGAGGTGGCGGTCGGCGCGGCGTCAGGTCGCCTTGTGGTCCCACCGCGGGCCGACCAGGGTCCATTCCCTGCCCCACCGCTCGACACGTCGCCGGTCGAGCCACCACCGCCCGGCACGGCCGACGCCGTACGTCAGGCCGCTCAGGGCGAGCGCCGCGGCCGTGCCGAGCGCGCCGGCCTCGATCGCCGCTTCGTCCTGCGTGGGCGGCTCACTGCTCAGGGCGCCCGTCCCGTCGGTCCAGACCGTGACCCGGGTGCCGGCCTTCCGACCGCCCTCCACCAGTGTCGTCCCGGTGCGCCGGGTGCCGTCCGGGGCGGTCCAGCGGATCTCCGCCGAGGAGCGGTCGCCCGCGCTGTACGGATCCGACTCCGGTACGGGAACGTCGGAGAGGAGTACGGCCGGGACCGGACGCCGCTCGGCGCGCTGGTCGGCGAAGACCTCCTGCGCCGCCTGCGAGGTCAGGAAGCCGGCCAGGGTGCCACCGATCACGATGACCGCCCAGACGGCGAGCACGACCCATGCCTCCAGCACGTCCTCGTGGCGTCGCAGCGGATTGCTCCGCCACCGCCACAGCGGCTCCGTCCCTCGTCTGCTGCCGGCCATCGGTCCGCACCTCCTCCTCGTCCCCCTGGAAGGTGCCAGTCGGAACGCCGCCGCCGCATGGGCCGTTCAGGTGCCGTCGTCAGGGCCTGACGGGACCGACCCGCCGCCCCGCGAGGGCCTTTCAGCCCTGGGCGAGGCGCGCCGTGCGAGGGCGGGAACACTTCGGATCGGGGGCGCGGGGCGACGGCCCTCGTACGGCGGCGGCGCCCTGCGGTCTGCCCGCGGCGTTCGGCAGGCGGCACGGGCGGCACGGCAGCGGCACAGCAGGACGGAAAGGGCCCCACCCGCTTCTCGCGGATCCTGATTGCGCGGTGCGCGACCTCGCGGGCCGCTTCTCCGCGTCTGTTCAACGGGGCCCTTCCCGTCGATTCAAGGACAACACGAGGACGCCGAACGCGCCAGGGCCGAACGTCCCCCGACGGGTCACCTCTTCACGGGAGCCGTGACCCGTGCCACGAGAGCGCCGACGTCGTAACCGTCCTGGCCGTCGACCGTGTCCCACAGGAGCGGACCTCCTCCCGACGTCGCCGCGGACGGCTCGGGAGCGGGCACCGCGACCACGGGAACCGTCGCGTGGAGCAGGCACTCCCGGCCGACCGCCCCGATCGGGGGCACCCCGAACGCGCTGTGGGTCCGGCGTCCCAGCACGAGCAGCCGCGCCCCGCGGGCGTGTCGCAGGAGCACCCGAACGGGTGGCCCCTGGGTCACCACGGCGCGGACCTCGCCGTCGTTCCGCGGGCCGAGGGCCTCCCGCAACGTGTCGGCGAGCAATCCCGCGGCTCTCACCCGCTGTTCGGCGACCGTCGGGCGGGCCGACGGGGGAGCGTACGGGGCGAGCGTGGGCTCGGCCGGTTCCCAGGCGTGCACGGCGACGACCTCCGCGTCGACGGCGCGGGCCTCCCGGACCGCCCAGCGCAGCGCGGACATGGACGCCGCGGAGCCGTCGACGCCCACGACGATGGTGTTCTCGGCGGTGACTTCCGGCATGGCCGCCTCCCTGAATGGCCTCTGGAGCCACCATGCGGTGGTGCGGGGAGACGGCGCTTGGGCCGGGCGGGCTCGTCCCGTCGGCCGAACGGCCCCCGGGGAGCCACGTCGAATCCGCCGGGGGCTCCCCGACGGCGACTCGCCCGTCCTGGGCCCGGCGCGGGGACGGCTTCCGGGGATCCCGTCACACGTGGGAGGCTCCGGTACCGGCGGCGGACTCGGCCCGGTCGGCGTGGGCGAGTAGCTGGTGGGCCAGTTCCCGGGCCTCCTCGGTCGTCAGCGAGGCCCAGACGCCGGGTTCTTCACCCTGGTCCGGCCCCACCCGCAACGTCACCCGGGTGATCGGCCGGGCCGCCGCCAGCGTCAGACATCTCACGGTGATCCTGCGCCCGCAGGAGGTCACCAACGGGGGCGGTTCACCCGGTGAACGCCGCTCCTGACCTGGAGCCGTCATGGGTCTCACACCTTTCTCCGAGCCGTGAGGACACCCCCTCCGGGACGGCTTCGCCGTGAAGGCCGCGATACCGGCCGGGGTATCAGGAACAGCGCCGCGCGGATGTGTCATGTTCCCGCGCGGGCCCGACAGTTCGGTCGCCGCCACGCCTCGCGCGCGGACGGGTGTCGGTGTGCACGCGAGGCGGTCGCGGTTCACTCGTGCGGGACGATCGCCACGGGGTCAGGGCCGGACGGCACGCGCCCCGGGCCGGTCCGGCGGCCGTGCGCGAGGGCCACGGGTCCGTCACGACGCGAACAGAGTGCCCGCGTCCAGGGCCTGCCGGGCCGGGCGGCGCGGGGACGGCGGGCCTTCCGGGCCGTAGCCCAACCGGATCACCATCTGCGCGTGGGCGCGGAGGGCGTCCACGGGAGGCACGACCCGCTGCCGCAGATCGGGCCACTCCAGCGCCTGGTGCAGGAGCGAGGCCCGCAGCCCGTGGGCGGTGGCCACCAGCAGGACACGCTGGAGTGCCTGTCCGGCACGCAGCCAGTCCGACCTCCGGTCGTGCGCGGTGGACAGCACGGCGATCGACGGCCGTTTCTCGAAGGGACGCGTGGCCAGCACGGACGGACGCCGGTGCGCGCCGAAGTCCCGGAGGGGCATCCGCTCCCAGAAGTCCTGCGGCCCGATCGCCGCCGGCGGCATGCCGAGCGCTGCCGCGTTCGGCTCGTGCACCCAACGTCTGCTCTCCGCCGCCCGTTCGGGGTCGGCCGTGTTGCGGCGCTCGGCATCACGGAACAGCCGCAGCACCCGCTCCGTCTCACCCGGACCGGGTCGGCTCAGCGCAGCGCCCTCACTGTGCGCGGCCTCGGCGAGTTCCGCCGCCACCGCGCCCGGCAGGGGCGCTCCGGAGAACGGCAACCGGCTGCTGTGCCGGTGCCACAGTGCCTCGTACAGCCGGGGAACGGCCGTGTTCCGCACCGGCCCACCGAGCCGTACGGCGGCCAGCAGATCCGGTTCGTCGGGCCGGGGCAGCAGCCGGGTCACCGGTTCCCGGCCGACGTGGGCGACCGCCAGCCGGAGGTTGAGCAGGGCACAGCCCACGGACACGTGCAGCGCCCTGCCCGTGGGGTCGAGGTGCCGTAGCCCGCGGTCCGCCACCGCGCGGACCTCCAGCGTCACCGTGTCCGGATCGAACCGGAAGCGCCAGGGCTGGGTGTTGTGGATCGAGGGAGCGGCCACGGCCGCCGACACGATCGTCTCCAGCGTCGGGAGAGCGGGAGCTGCGGATGCTGCGGACCACATCGGGGACTCCTTCCCGGCCCGCGCCGCGGAGCCGGAGGGGCTGGGGGTGGACCCTGCCCACAGTCGCGGCGCCGCGCCGGACGCAGTAGGGGCCGTACGGCTCCACGGCCGGGCCGCACAGCACCCCACGGGAGCCCTTCGGCACCCTGCGCCGTGGCCCGCCAGGCTGTTCCCTTGAGGAGGGGGACCGGAACCCGGAAAGGGGTGCGCAGCATGGTCACGACGACATCGGAGGCGACGCCGCGGTGGGCAGCGACGCCACCATCGGCATCGGCATCGGCATCGGCAGGGGCATCGGCGTCGGCATCGGCATCGGCATCGAGGCCGACTTCGACCTCGACCTCGACCTCGACATCGGCTTCGGCATCGCTCGTTCGGAGGCGGTACGCCGCCCTGCTGGCCGCCTCCGCCGTGGTGGCCTTCGTCCTGCGGGCCGTGCGCGACGCGCTGGCACTGCGTGCGGTGCGCCGCCGCGCGGATCACGCCACGAACGGCCGGCCGCCGATGGCGCCGATGCCGCCAGTGGCGCCTTTGGCCCCTGGGGCGCCGACGGGGCCGGTCGCTCCGACGGGGCCGCCGAGGACCGTGCCCTCGCTCCTTCCGACGGGCTCGCCGGCCGGGGCGCCGGCGGACACGGCGGCCCTTCGCCCCGCCCTGGCTCTCGTGTCGCGTTGAGCCGTCCGGGCCATGGGGCGGGGGGAGTTGAGGGCCCAAGGGCCCAGGGGAAGGACTTGCGGCCCCCTGCGCACCGCCGTCTCCCTCCCCGATGCTCGGGCTCAGGCCCATCCGGCAGGGAATCAGGAGGCGCACCATGGTTCGGTACGTGATCGCGGGAGTCGACGGATCGACCGAGAGTCTCGCCGCCGCCCACTGGGCGGCCAGGGAAGCCCTGCGCAGAGGCACGCAGCTGCGGCTCGTGCACGCGTGGGAGTGGCATCCGCGTCCGCCGGCCTCCGTCCCCCTCGGGACCGGTCAGCGCGCGTGGGCCGAACAGACCCTGGAGGAGGCGGCCCGTAGCGTCCGGGCCGCGCACCCCGGCCTCGGGATCGAGGGCCGGCTCGTGCGGGAAGCCCCGGTCGCCGCCCTGCTCGACGCCACCGACGAGGCCGAACTGCTGGTCCTCGGCTCCCGTGGACTGAGCGGTCTCGCCGGGTTCGTCGTCGGCTCGGTCTCCCAGCGGGTCGTGGCACGGTCGACGCGCCCCATGGTGCTCGTCCGGTCCGGGGAGGGCGCCGCGGGCGAACACCTCCCTGCCCCGGACGGGGTGTCGCCGGACGAGGTGCCCGAACTCCCGTACCGGGACGTGGTCCTCGGGCTCGACGTCTCCCACCCGTGCGACGAACTGATCGAGTTCGCCTTCGCCGCGGCCCGGCTCCGCGGCACCGGGCTCCGTGTGATTCACGCCTACCGGGTGCCGACGGCGTACGCCGTCGACGACACCCGCGACCCGGTTCCCGAAACCGCGCTGCTCGCGGAACGGGGGCGCGCCGTGGTCGCGGCACTGCGCCCGTGGTCCGCGAAGTTCCCCGAGGTCGCCGTGGCCGAGACCGTCGTCCAGGGGCGGGCCGCGGGCGCGCTCGTCGACGCGTCGTCCGACGCCTCGCTGTTCGTCGTCGGCCGCCGGATCCGGGACGCCCGGCTCGGCTCGCACACCGGGCCCGTCACCCACGCGGCCCTGCACCACGTCCGCTGCCCGGTGGCCGTCGTACCGCACACCTGAGTCCCGGGCACCTGAGTTTCGACCGTCTCGGTTGCGGACGCGCCTGAGCCCCCGCACACCTGAGCCCTCGCGCCGAGTCACCCGTGCCTGATGCGCGCACGGCTGATGCAGGACTCGTCCGCGCACGTCCGGACCGCTGCCCGGGAGCAAGGACGCCCCGAACCCCGAACCCCGACAGGAGCAACTACCATGAGGACCCGTCACGTGACCGTCGGCGTGGACGGCACGGTCACCGCCGTACGCGCTCTCGACCGCGCCGCCGACGAGGCCGCCCTGCGCGGTGTGGGTCTGGAGATCGTCCATGCCGTGCCGGATCTCGACGAGGCCGGCCCCGTGCTGGCGTCCGCCGCCGCACGTGTGCGTGCCCGTCGTCCCGGCACGGCCGTCACCACCGTCCCGGTCGAGGGGCACTCGGCCGGCGTCCTCGCGGAACGGGGGCGTCACGCGGCACTCACCGTCGTCGGCTGCCGGGACCTCGGCGGGATACTCGGCGCGGTGGTGGGCTCGGTGAGCGCGCGGCTGGCCGCGCACGCGCCGGGGCCGCTGCTCCTCGTACGCGGCGACTCACCGATGAACCGCCACGACGAGATCATCCTCGCCCTCGACGACGCCACCGACGCGGGTACGGCGGCCTACGCCTTCCAGGAGGCCGAACTGCGCCGCGCCCGGCTGCGGATCCCCCCGTTCACCACGCACCACCGCGTGCTCCCCGTGACGGCCCCCCGGGCCCACGGGCGGTCGGCCGCGCGCTCCGCGCTGGTCGCCGCACTGGCGGACCTGGGGGAGCAGCACCCGACCGTACGCGCGGACGCCCCCGAGCCGGGCTCCGCCCCGGTGCGGGCCCTGGTGGACGCGACCCGCACCGCCGACCTCGTCGTGGTCGCGGCCGGCCCCGCGGCGCACGGCCCCGGCCGCCACCTCGGGCCCGTGGCCCGCGAGCTGCTGCACCACTCCCACTGCCCGGTCCTCATCGTCCCCGCCGGGCACGAGACGGCGTAGGGCGCAGAAGCAGCGCGTGGAAGGGAGCGGGGAGGAGGGAGCAGGGCGGCTGGGGAAGGACGAGGGCGAGGTCCGTGCTGCCGGAGCCGCTGCCCTCGCCCCGCCCCAGGTCAGCTCGCCAGCTGGGAGCGGCGTGACATCCCCGGGCCCGACAGGGCCTCGGCCGTGTCGTCGATGCGGTGATCCAGCTCGGCGGAGACGTCGACGACCCCGTCCACGCCCCGGCACAGCCGGAGCACCACGGGGACCAGGGATTTCCGCTCGACGGTACCCCGCAGCGCGACCCGCCCGTCGACCACCCGCACGGTGACCGTGTCGGGCGCGAGGCCCAGGGTGCGTACCAGCACCTCCCCGGTGATCTCCTCCCGGATCGCGCTGTCGCCGCGCAGGAAGACGCGCAGCAGGTCCGCGCGGCTGATCAGCCCCACGAGTCGTCCCGCCTCGTCGACCACCGGCAGTCGTTTGACGTGGTGGCGCTCCATGACCTGGGCGGCCTCCACCACCGTCCACTGCGGTCGCGCGGTCACGGCAGGGCTGTTCATCAGCCCCTCGGCGGTGGACGCCTCGGCCTTCGCGCCGGCCGAGTCCCCCGGACGCAGCACCGGCAGCAGCCCGGCCGGGTCGAGTTGCGCGGCCTCCTTGCGCAGGAGGTCCGCCTCGGAGACGACACCGAGGGGACGGTCGTCGTCGTCCACGACGGGGACGGCCGTGACGTCGTGCTCGGCGAGGAGTTTCGCGATCTCCTTGAAGCCGGTGTCCCGCCGTACCCGTACGACGCCTGTGGTCATGAGGTCACTCACCATCCGGTGCCGCATGCCTCTCGCCTCCTGAGGACGCTCGCGCTGATCTTCCTCTCTTCCCTCCCACTGTCCGCCGCCACCGAGCCCCTCCCAAGGGCCGTTCGGCCCCCGTACAAGGCCCGACCAGCCCGTACGGCCCACCGGTGAACGTGTGTCCCGCCAGCGGTTGCCCGGCGCAAGGGCCCGCGGCCGGCCTCGACCCGGGCCGTGCGGCCGGGCGGTATCCGGTTCGCGGCCGATGGGGACCGTTCGACCCCCTCGGGGGACGACCTGGGGACCGTTCGACCCTATCGGGGCGGGGGGCCGGTCCGACGATCATGTGGCGGCGCCGGGAAGCGCCGTGTCTCCCATGCGTACGCGCGGGCGCTTCCCGGCGCTCTGAAGCACGTGAGCAGATGGGGAGGACGCCGTCCGATGGACGAGGCGCAGCTGGAGCAGGAGAAGCACACGGCGGGGGCGCGGTCGCGTCCCCCGGTCCGTGCGGAGGCCGGGGCGGCCGTCCCGTCGGCGGGACGGCCGACGTGGGTCGACTGGCTGACGACCACCGATCACAAGAAGATCGGGACGATGTACCTGGTCACCGCGTTCGCGTTCTTCGTCGTCGGCGGTGTGATGGCCCTGATGATGCGGGCCGAACTCGCCCGCCCGGGCCTGCAGATCATGTCGGGCGAACAGTTCAACCAGGCGTTCACCATGCACGGCTCGATCATGCTGCTGATGTTCGCCATGCCGCTGTTCACCGGCTTCGCCAACTGGATCATGCCGTTGCAGATCGGCGCCCCGGACGTGGCCTTCCCCCGGTTGAACATGCTCGCCTACTGGCTGTTCCTGTTCGGCTCGTCGATCGCCGCGTTCGGCTTCCTGACCCCGGGCGGTGCCGCCGACTTCGGCTGGTTCCTGTACGCGCCGCTGTCCGACGCCGTCCACTCGCCGGGACTCGGCGCCGACATGTGGATCATGGGTGTGGCCCTCTCCGGCTTCGGCTCGATCCTGGGCGCGGTCAACTTCATCACCACGATCATCTGCATGCGCGCACCGGGCATGACCATGTTCCGGATGCCGATCTTCACCTGGAACGTGCTGCTGACCGCGCTGCTGATCCTGCTGGTGTTCCCGGTGCTGGCCGCGGCCCTGTTCGCACTGGAGTGTGACCGCAAGTTCGGCAGCCACGTCTTCGACGCGGCCAACGGCGGAGCGCTGCTCTGGCAGCACCTGTTCTGGTTCTTCGGCCACCCCGAGGTGTACATTCTCGCGCTGCCGTTCTTCGGGATCGTCTCCGAGGTCATCCCCGTCTTCTCGCGCAAGCCGATGTTCGGCTACATGGGCCTGATCGGCGCGACCATCGCGATCGCCGGCCTCTCCGTCACGGTGTGGGCGCACCACATGTACGTCACCGGCGGGGTGCTGCTGCCGTTCTTCTCCTTCATGACGTTCCTCATCGCCGTACCGACCGGCGTGAAGTTCTTCAACTGGATCGGCACGATGTGGAAGGGCAGCCTCTCCTTCGAGACGCCGATGCTGTGGACCACCGGCTTCCTCATCACGTTCGTCTTCGGCGGCCTGACCGGGGTGATCCTGGCGTCACCGCCGATGGACTTCCACCTGTCGGACTCGTACTTCGTGGTGGCCCACTTCCACTACACGGTCTTCGGCACCGTCGTGTACGCGATGTTCGCCGGATTCCACTTCTGGTGGCCGAAGTTCACCGGCCGGATGCTCGACGAACGCCTCGGCAAGATCACCTTCTGGACGCTCACCGTGGGCTTCCACCTCACCTTCCTCGTGCAGCACTGGCTCGGCGCCGAGGGCATGCCCCGCCGGTACGCCGACTACCTCGCCGCGGACGGCTTCACCGCCCTCAACTCGCTGTCCACGATCGGCTCGTTCCTGCTGGGCCTGTCGATCCTGCCGTTCTTCTACAACGTCTGGAAGACCGCCAGGTACGGCAGCAAGGTCGACGTGGACGACCCCTGGGGGTACGGCCGTTCCCTGGAGTGGGCGACCTCGTGCCCGCCGCCGCGCCACAACTTCACCTCGCTGCCGCGCATCCGCTCCGAGTCGCCGGCCTTCGACCTGCACCACCCGGAGATCGTCGCGATCGAGAGGGCGGTCTGAACCGTGACGCACCCCGTCCCGGCCCTGGGCGTCGCCCTGGTGGCCGCCTCCGGCTGCGTCTGGTGGCTGCCGGCCCTCGCGACGGTGCGCGCGGGGGCCGACCGGCCGGACTCCCTGCGCGGTGGGGCGGCCGCCTGCCTGAGCGGCTGGACGACGGTCGCCGGCGTCGCCGTACTCCTGCTCGTGGCCGACCCGTGGTGGGCGCCGGGCGCCCTGGCCGTGGTGGGCGCCGCCACCACGGCCGGCCTGCGGATCCGCGCGGCCGTACGCCGCGGGAGCGAGGCACGGGAGACCAGGCGGGCACGGGCGGCCCTGGCGACCCGGCCGACCCGCTCGGCCGTCTCCACGCAGCCGATCCAGCCGATCCAGCCGACCCAACAAGCCCAGCAGGCCCAGCACAGCCAGTCGCCCCAGCGAGCCCGGCCGACCCAGCAGCCCCACTCGGCCCACGCGCACGACGTGGGTCACGTCGACCGGGCGGATTCGTCCCCGTGGCTGACGGCCCGTGCGCGCATGCACCGCGCCCGGAACCGTTTCGTCACCGTCCTCGGAGTCGGCCTCGGGGTGGCGGTGGCCTCCGCTCTGCTCCCGCTGGCCGCCCGTCCCGGACACGGCGGGGCCCGGCCGGGGGCGGCCGTCGCGGTGCCCGTCCTGCTGACGGCGCTGTTGCTCCTCGAACAGGTGGATGTCCGACCCGTCGAAGCCGCCGTCGCGGATCAGGAACGCCGCCGCGGCGAGCGCCGCGATGCCGCTGCCCACCAGATATGCCTTCGCCATCACACAACTCCTCGCGCTCGCCCGCCCGTCGGGAACGGGGCGCCCCCAGCTTCCCCGGCGCCGGCGCCACCCGTCACGGGGCCGTTGGTCACTCGTCGGGCGCCCCGCGGGACCAGCGAGCCCGCCGCCCCGCCCGGGAACCCGGCCAAGCCCCCGTCCGGGACGTCCGACCTCCAACGGGGCCCGAACCGCGGGACGTTCGGCCTGCGGTCCGGGCCCGTGGGGCCTCTGCGGCAGGCGACGAAGACGCGGGACATTGAAGGCGCAACGACAGGCGTCCCCATTCCGCGCGTCGGACCCTCGAAAGGGATGAGCATCATGGCAGTGCACCACCACCCCCAGCGTCACCCCGCGTTCCGCCTCCCGTCCCTGCGCCGCACCGGCACGGCTCCCGCCTCCACCGACGACACGACCACCGCGGCGACGGCCACCGGCCCGTACGTGTTCGCCGGGCTTCGCATCCTGACCGGGTTCGTCTTCCTCTGGGCGTTCCTCGACAAGACGTTCGGCTTCGGCTACGCGACCCCGTCCGGCCGGGGCTGGATCGACGGCGGGTCACCGACCGAGGGCTTCCTCAGCCACGTCGCCGTCGGCCCGATGGAGTCCACGTTCCACGACTGGGCCGGAGCCGCCTGGGCGGACACGCTGTTCATGCTCGGACTGCTCGGTATCGGGCTCGCCCTGGTCGCGGGCGTCGGCCTGCGGCTCGCCGCCGTCGCCGGCACCCTGATGATGGCGCTGATGTGGGTCGCGGAATGGCCACCGGCGAAGCACCTGTCCGACGGGTCGGCCAGCATGTCGACCAACCCCTTCGCCGACTACCACCTCGTCTACGCCGTCGTCCTCGTGGCCCTGGCCGCCGCGGGAGCCGGCGCCACCTGGGGCCTGGGCAGGGCCTGGGCCCGCCTGCCCTTCGTCAGCCGCCACCGCTGGCTCCTCTGAGAGCAGGCCCTGACGGACGAGAAGGTGACGGCTCGTCGGACCGGGGGCGCCTCCGCCAGGACGCGGGGGCGCCCCCGGTCGTCCGCGTCACCGACCGTCAACGGGTCGCTCCCGCACCGGACTTCGCCAGGGCCCATCGGCCCCCACCCGCCAGGGACCGATGGCGCGGCCCGGCTGCGCCGACCGACCCTCCCCGCCGCCACCGAGCGGGACGAGCATCGAAGTGCAGAGATTCTGCAAGCGGAACGAGGGAGAGACCGGCGATGACGGCAACGGTGACAGCGGGACCCGGTGCGACGACCGAGGCATGGCGCGGCTTCGCCGGTGCCCACTGGCGCGACCAGGTCGACGTACGGGACTTCATCCAGGCCAACTACACGCCCTACGAGGGCGACGCGGCCTTCCTCACCGGGCCGACCGAGCGGACGCTCGCCGTCTGGAACAAGGTCGCCCGGCTGTTCCCCGAGGAGCGGCGCCGGGGCGTTCTCGACGTCGACCCCGGGCTGCCCTCCACCATCACCTCGCACCGGCCCGGCTTCATCGACCGCGACCGGGAACTCATCGTCGGCCTCCAGACCGACGCCCCCCTGCGGCGGGCCATCATGCCCAACGGCGGCCTGCGGATGGTGGAGAACGGACTGAAGGCGTACGGCTACCAGGCCGACCCCTTCGTCAAGCGTGTCTTCGGGACCTACCGCAAGACCCACAACGACGGCGTCTTCGACGCCTACACCCCCGAGATGCGGGCCGCCCGCAAGGCCGGCATCATCACCGGTCTGCCCGACGCGTACGGCCGCGGCCGGATCATCGGCGACTACCGGCGCGTCGCCCTCTACGGCACCGACCGGCTCATCGAGGCCAAGCGGGCCGAGCGGGCCCTGCTGGACGCGCGGCCCTCCACCCCGGACGTCATCCGCGACCGCGAGGAACTGGCCGAGCAGATCAGGGCGTTGGGTGAACTGGCGCGGATGGCGGCCTCGTACGGCTGCGACGTCACCCGCCCCGCCGTCACCGCACACGAGGCGGTGCAGTGGCTGTACCTGGGCTTCCTCGCGGCGGTGAAGGAGCAGAACGGCGCCGCGATGTCCCTGGGCCGCACCTCCACCTTCCTCGACGTCTACCTCCGACGCGACCTGGAGGAGGGCACGATCGACGAGACCCGCGCCCAGGAACTCATCGACGACTTCGTGATCAAGCTGCGGATCGTACGGTTCCTGCGCACCCCCGAGTACGACGCCCTGTTCTCCGGCGACCCGACCTGGGTCACGGAGTCCATCGGCGGCATCGGCGCCGACGGCCGCCCGCTGGTCACCCGCACCTCGTTCCGTTTCCTGCAGACCCTCTACAACCTCGGCCCGGCCCCCGAGCCCAACCTGACCGTCCTGTGGTCGCCGCGCCTGCCCGAGGGGTTCAAGCAGTTCTGCGCGCAGGTCTCCATCGACACCAGCGCCATCCAGTACGAGTCCGACGACCTGCTGCGCCCCCGCACCGGCGACGACACGGCGATCGCCTGCTGCGTCTCCGCGATGGCGGTGGGCCGCCAGATGCAGTTCTTCGGAGCGCGGGTCAACCTCGCCAAGGCCCTGCTGTACGCGGTCAACGGCGGCCGGGACGAGATGACCGGCGACCAGATCGCCCCCGTGACGCCCGCCCTGACCGGCGAGTACCTGGACTACGAGGAACTGTCGGCGGCGTACGACCGCGTGCTGGACTGGCTCGCGGCCACCTACGTCAACGCGCTCAACGTCATCCACTACATGCACGACAAGTACGCCTACGAGCGCATCGAGATGGCCCTGCACGACCACCCCGTGCACCGCTTCATGGCGTGCGGCATCGCGGGCCTGTCCGTCGCCGTGGACAGCCTCTCCGCCGTCAGGCACGCCCGCGTGAAGGTCTTCCGCGACGCCACGGGACTCGCCGTCGACTTCCGCACCGAGGGCGAGTTCCCCGCGTACGGCAACAACGACGACCGCGCCGACCGCATCGCGGTCGACCTCGTGGAGTCGTTCATGGCGAAGGTGCGGCGCCACCCCACCTACCGGGACGCCGAGCACACCCAGTCCGTGCTGACCATCACCTCCAACGTCGTGTACGGCAAGCACACCGGCAACACCCCCGACGGCCGCCGCGCCGGAGCCCCCTTCGCGCCGGGCGCCAACCCCATGAACGGGCGCGACCTGCACGGCGTGGCCGCCTCCGCCCTGTCCGTGGCCAAGCTGCCGTACGAACAGGCCCGGGACGGCATCTCGCTGACGACGACGATCACACCCGAGGGACTCGGCCACGACCCGGCCGAACGCCCGGGCAACCTCGTCGGCGTCCTCGACGCCTACACCGCCTCCGGCGGCTTCCACATGAACGTCAACGTCCTGGACCGGGCCACCCTGGAGGACGCCATGGAGCATCCGGAGAAGTACCCGGAGCTGACCGTCCGCGTCTCCGGATACGCCGTCAACTTCGTCCGTCTGACCCGCGAGCAGCAGCTCGACGTGATCAGCCGCACCTTCCACGGAACGCTGTGAGCACCACCGCCGGACCGGTGACGGGCCGCGTCCACTCCTGGGACCTGTCCACGGGAGTGGACGGGCCCGGGACCCGGTTCGTCCTCTTCCTCAGCGGCTGCCCGCTGCGCTGCCTGTACTGCGCCAACCCGGACACCTGGCACCTGCGCGACGGCCAGGAGGCCACCGTCGACGACGTGGTCGCCGAGATCGAGAAGTACCGCCCCTTCGTCACCACCGCGGGCGGGGGAGTGACACTCACCGGCGGGGAGGCCCTGCTGCAACCCGCGTTCACGGCCGGGATCCTGAGCCGCTGCAAGGAACTCGGCCTGCACACCGCGCTGGACACCTCCGGCTTCCTCGGCGCCCGCGCCGGCGACGGCCTGCTCGCCGACACCGACCTCGTCCTGCTCGACATCAAGTCCTTCGACATCGGTACCTACCGGACGCTGACGGGCGGGGACCTCTCCCCGACCCTCACCTTCGCCACCCGCCTGGACCGGCTCGGCGTCCCGGTGTGGATCCGCTACGTCCTCGTCCCCGGCTGGACCGACGACCCGGCCGCCGTCGACAAACTGGGCGCCTTCCTCGCCGGCCTCGGCAACGTCGACCGGGTCGACGTCCTGCCCTTCCACAAGCTCGGCGCCCACAAGTACCAGGCGCTCGCCATCCCCTTCCCGCTGCGCGACACCCCCGCCCCCGACGCGGCCCTGACCGAACGGGTCCGCGAACAGTTCCGGGAACACGGCCTGCGGGCCCTGTGACACGGACCGGAGCGCCGGCCGAGTCGCCACCCGGCCGGCGCTCCGTCGTCATGTCACCGCGCGGGGCGGACGCCCAGGTGCCTCCGATCGACGGCGGCGTCATCGGCGGCGACGTCGTCGACCCGGAACGTCAGCTCGCTCACGACACCGACCACCCCGTCCACCCGCCACGCCAGCCGCACGGTGACCGGCACGTCACCGCGCCGCTCCAGCCGGCCCCGCAGCCTCACCACACCGTCCCGCACCGACACGGTGACGGCCCCCGGCGGAAGGCCCGGCGCACGGGTCAGGATCCCGTCGGTCACGTCCCGGCGGATCTCCTCGTCCGTGCGCAGGAACACCCGCAGCAGATCCCGCCGGGTGGCGATGCCGATCAGCCGGTCCTCCTCGTCCACCACCGGCAACCGGTCGACACGATGCCGTTCCATCACCCGCGCGGCGTCCGCGACGCGCTGCTCCGGGTGCACCGTGACGGCCGGCGACGACATCAGGTCCCCGGCGGTCACGGCCGCGGCCGGGTCCGCCGACCGGCGGCCGGAGCGGCGCGACGCGGGCCGGGGGAACCCCCCGGCCCGGCCCCGCCCGGCCCCGGCCGCCGCCTGCCGGCGGATCAGATCGGTCTCGGAGACCACTCCCACCACCTTGTCGTCGTGGTCCACCACGGGCAGACCACTGATGCGGTGCCGGTCCAGCAGCCGCGCCACCTCCTTGAACGACGTGTCCCGGCGCGCCTCGACGACCTCACGGGTCATCACCTCACCGACGATGCGCGTCATGACGCCCACTCCTCTCTCACCGGGTGTCGCCGCCGTCCGTCCCCGACAGCGCGGCACGCCCGGCCTCCAGGCGGGCGACCGGAACGCGGAAGGGGGAGCAGGAGACGTAGTCGAGGCCGGCGGCGTGGAAGAAGTGCACGGACTCCGGGTCGCCGCCGTGCTCGCCGCAGACACCGATCTTCAGGTCCGGCCGCACGGCCCTGCCCTCCGCCACGGCGATCTCGACGAGCCGGCCCACCCCCTCACGGTCGATCGTCTCGAACGGGGACACCGTGAAGATCCCCTTGTCGAGGTAGGCGGAGAAGAACGCCGCCTCGACGTCGTCACGGGAGAAACCCCAGGTGGTCTGGGTCAGATCATTGGTGCCGAAGGAGAAGAACCGCGCCTCCTCGGCGATCCTGCCCGCGGTGAGCGCGGCCCTCGGCAGCTCGATCATCGTGCCGACCGGGCACGACAGGGCGACGCCCGACCGGTCCGCGACCTCCGCCAGGACCTGCTCCACCTCCTCACGGACGATCCGCAGCTCCTCCACGGTGTCCACGAGCGGCACCATGATCTCCGCGCGCGGGTCGCCGCCCGCCCGCTTCCGCTCCACGACCGCCTCGGCGATCGCCCGTACCTGCATCGCGACCAGCCCCGGCGCGACCAGACCCAGGCGTACGCCGCGCAGGCCGAGCATGGGGTTCTCCTCGTGCATGCGGTTCACCGCGTCCAGCAGCTCCGCGTCGTGCGCGCTCGGCGGGCTGCCCTGCGCCTCGGCGGCCGCCAGCCGGACGGCCAGCTCCGTGCGGTCGGGCAGGAACTCGTGGAGCGGGGGGTCGAGCAGCCGGATGGTCACGGGCAGCCCGTCCATCGCCTCCAGGATGCCGACGAAGTCCCGCCGCTGCAGCGGCAGCAACGCGTCCAGCGCCTGCTCGCGCGCGGCGTCGGTCCCGGCCAGGATCATCGCCTCGACCAGCTGCCTGCGGTCGCCGAGGAACATGTGCTCGGTACGGCACAGCCCGATGCCCTCGGCACCGAACCGCCGGGCCCGCGCGGCGTCCTCGGGGGTGTCGGCGTTCGCCCGCACTCCCAGACGCCGGACGCCGTCCGCCTGCCGCATGGCCCGCGCCACGGCGGCCACCAGCCCCGCCGGCTCCTCGCCGCGACCGCCCGTCTCGAAGTACCGCATCACCGCGGAGTCCACCAGCGGGGCCGCCCCCGGGTAGACGGCGCCCTCGGAGCCGTCGACGGAGATGACGGTGCCCTCCTCGACGGTGGTGCCGCCCACGGTGAAGCGGCGCCCGTGCGGATCCACCGCGATCTCCTCCGCGCCGCACACACAGACCTTGCCCATGCCGCGCGCGACGACGGCCGCGTGGCTGGTCTTCCCGCCGCGGCTGGTGAGCACCGCCTGGGCGGCGACCATGCCCGGCAGGTCGTCGGGGGTCGTCTCCTGCCGTACGAGGACGACCCGCTCCCCGGCGGCGGCCCGCCGTACCGCCTCGGCGGAGTCGAACACGACCGCGCCCACCGCGGCGCCGGGCGAGGCCGGGATGCCGTGCGCGAGGGCCTCACCGACCGCCGCGGTGTCGAAGCGGGGGAACATCAGTCTCGCGAGCCCGCTCCCGCCCACTCGGGCCAGCGCCTCGTCCTCGCTGATCAGACCCTCCTCGGCCAGCTGACCCGCGATGGCGAACGCCGCCTCCGCGGTCCGCTTCCCCACGCGGGTCTGCAACATCCACAGCGAGCCGCGCTCGATGGTGAACTCGATGTCGCACAGATCCCGGTAGTGGGTCTCCAGGGTGCGCATGAGAGCGCGCAGCCGGGCGAACGACTCCGGGTCGAGACGGTCCAGCTCGTCGAGCGGGACCGTGTTGCGGATGCCGGCGACGACGTCCTCGCCCTGCGCGTTCGGCAGGTAGTCGCCGTACAGGCCGGGCCGGCCGGTGGCCGGGTCGCGGGTGAAGGCGACACCGCTGCCGGAGTCCGACCCGAGGTTGCCGAACACCATGGTCTGCACGGTGACGGCCGTGCCCAGGTCGTCGGGGATGTGCTCGCGGCGGCGGTAGATCCGGGCGCGCTCCCCGTTCCACGACTGGAACACCGCGAGGACCGCCCGGCGCAGCTGCTCGGCCGGCGACTGAGGGAAGTACTCGCCGGTCCGGTCGCGGATCAGCTCCTTGGACGCCTCGACCAGCTCGGCCAGGTCGGCCGCGTCCAGCCCCAGGTCGTCGGCGGCCCCCCGGCGCTCCTTCAGCCGGGCCATGACCTCGTCGAACAGCGCGCCGTCGACCCCCATGACCGTACTGCCGAACATCTGCACGAGGCGGCGGTAGGAGTCCCAGGCGAAGCGCTCGTTGCCGGACACCTTGGCCAGGCCCAGCACCGACTCGTCGTTCAGCCCGACGTCGAGGATCGTCTCCATCATGCCGGGCATGGAGAAACGGGCCCCGGAGCGGACGGACAGCAGCAGCGGATCCCCGGGCTCGCCCAGCCGGCGTCCCGCCGCCCGTTCCAGGGCGGACAGGTGCTCGGAGATCTCGCGGTCCAGGCCGTCCGGCACGGAGCCGGTGGCCAGGAAGGCCCGGCAGGCCTCGGTGGTGACGGTGAAGCCCGGCGGCACCGGCAGACCCATCCGGGTCATCTCCGCCAGATTGGCGCCCTTGCCGCCGAGGAGGCCGGCCATCTCCCGGCCGCCCTCGGCGAACTCGTACACGTAACGGACCATGGCGTCGCGCTCCTTTGTCCGGCTTCCGGGGAGGTGTGGCGGCCAGGTCACATCTCGAAGACGATGCGCGCCTTGACCTGACCGCCGAGCACCTCGGCGATCGACTCGTTGACCGCATCCAGCGGGCGGGTCTCGTAGATCACCTTCGTGCGTCCGGCGGCGTGCAGCCGGAACACCTCGTCCAGGTCCTGGCGGGTACCCACGATCGAACCGATCACGGACGTGCCGTTCAGAACCGTGTCGAAGATCGGCACCCGGATGGTGCCACCGGCCGGCAGGGCCACCATGACGAGCTTGCCGCCGCGCCTGAGACCGCCGTACACCGAGGCGAAGGCCCCCTCGTCGACGGCCAGCGCGATCGCCACGTGGGCCCCGCCGTGCCGCTTGAGCACCTCAGCCGGGTCGTCCCTGCGGGCGTCGATCAGGATGTCGGCCCCCAGCTCGCGCGCGAGGCCGAGCTTGTCGTCGGTGACGTCGATCGCGGCGACGGTCGCGCCGGCGATCTTCGCGTACTGCACGGCGAGGTGGCCGAGACCCCCGATCCCGGAGACCGCCACCAACTGGGCGGGACGCACCTCGGCCACCTTCAGGGCCTTGTACGTGGTGACCCCCGCGCAGGTCAGCGGGGCCGCGTCGCGCGGGTCGACACCCTCAGGCACCGGGGCGGCGAAGTCCGCCGAGGCGAGCATCTTCTCCGCGTGGCCGCCGTCCACGCCGTAGCCGGTGTTCCGCTGCCGCTCGCACAGCGTCTCCCAACCTGACCGGCAGTGCTCGCACCGCCCGCAGGCCCAGCCCAGCCACGGCACCGCCACCCGCTGCCCGATCTCCAGGTGGGTCACCCCCTCGCCGAGCGCCTCGACGACACCGACGCCCTCGTGGCCGGGGACGAACGGGAGAGTGGGCCTGACCGGCCAGTCGCCGTGCGCGGCGTGGATGTCGGTGTGGCACAGCCCCGACGCCTCCACCCGGATACGGACCTGACCGGGACCCGGCCGCGGATCGGGCCGCTCCTCGATCACCAAGGGCCGGCCGAACGACGTGACCACTGCTGCCTTCATGGAATGCTCCCGGACTCTGTCGACGCGATGCCGCATCCAGGCTCGGCCGCGCCGGGACCCGGCGGCAGGTGCTGGACGTCCTCACGGAGGGGGCCGACCGGCCCCGCGCACCCGGTAGGGCCTTCAGACCCTGGCCCTTCGGCCCCGCATCACGGAGGATCATCGGTAGACAGTGGCCGGTCGCCCCACGGGGCACGGCGCGGGAGCGACGCAGAGCGAACGAGGAGCATTCGATGGCGGACGGCGAGCAGCCCGGACCCGACAACCCGATCCGGGTCTTCCTGCTGGACGACCACGAGGTGGTGCGGCGCGGGGTGCACGACCTGCTGAACGACGAGCCCGACATCACCGTGGTCGGGGAGGCCGCCAACGCCGAGCAGGCCCTGGTCCGGGTCCCCGCCCTGCGGCCCCACGTGGCGGTGCTGGACGTGCGCCTGCCGGACGGCGACGGGGTGACCGTGTGCCGGGAACTGCGCTCGACCATGCCGGAGCTGGCCTGCCTGATGCTGACCTCGTTCGACGACGAGGAGGCCCTGCTGGACTCGATCATGGCGGGCGCGTCCGGGTACGTGCTGAAGCAGATCCAGGGCTCCGACCTGGTGTCCGCCGTCCGCACGGTGGCCGCCGGCCAGTCGCTGCTCGACCCCAGCGCCACCGCCCGGCTGATGGCGCGGCTGCGGCAGGGCCAGGAGCCGGAGCCCGAGCCGGACGCCCTGCCGGGCCTCACCGACCGGGAGCGGGAGATCCTCGCCCTGATCGGTGAGGGGCTCACCAACCGCCAGATCGGCCAGCGGCTCTACCTCGCCGAGAAGACCGTCAAGAACCACATCTCCCGGCTGCTCGCCAAGCTCGGGGTGGAGCGGCGCGTCCAGGCCGCCGTCATCGCCACCCAGGCCGCGGACCGGCTCAAGCAGGACGGCAGCTGACGTCCGAGGGCGGGCCGCCGGGCCGAACGTCCCCCGGCCCGCCCCCGTCCGGCCCAAGCCCCGCCGTGTTCCCGGCCCGCAGTCTGACGGCTGACGGACGAGGACACCGATCGGGAGGGCGACGGACATGAGCGTGCGCGTCGGCATCAACGGCTTCGGCCGCATCGGACGGAACTACCTGCGCCGGGCGCTGGAGCGCACGGACAACGCCACCGGCACGGCCGTCGAGGTCGTCGCCGTCAACGACATCGCCTCACCGGCGGCGCTGGCCCATCTGCTGGCGTACGACTCCACGTACGGCCGCCTCGGCCGGCCCGTCGAGCACGACGACGACTCGATCACCGTGGCCGGGCACCGCATCGCCGTGACCGCCGAGCGCGACCCCGCCGACCTGGGCTGGGGCGACCTCGGCGTGGACGTGGTCATCGAGGCGACCGGCCGTTTCCGCACCCGCGAGCAGGCCGGCCGGCATCTGGCGGCCGGGGCGCGCAAGGTGCTGCTGTCCGTGCCCGGCAAGGACGTCGACGCCACCGTGGTGATGGGCGTCAACGAGGGCACCTACGACCCGCGACGGCACGACGTCGTCTCCAACGCGTCCTGCACCACCAACTGCGTCGCCCCCATGGTGAAGGTCCTCGACGAGCACTTCGGGATCGTCAAGGGCCTGATGACCACCATCCACGGCTACACCAACGACCAGGTCGTCCTCGACGGCCCCCACAAGGACCTCCGCCGCGGGCGCAGCGCCGCCGTGAACATCATCCCCACCTCGACGGGCGCGGCCCGCGCGGTCGGCCTCGTGCTGCCGGAGCTGTCCGGCACCCTCGACGGCATCGCCGTACGCGTCCCCGTCGAGGACGGCTCCCTCACCGACCTGAGCGTGGTCCTCGACCGGCCGGTGACCGCCGAAGAGGTCAACGACGCCTTCCGGGAGGCCGCCGACGGACCGCTGAAGGGCGTCCTGCGGGTGTCGCAGGCACCGATCGTGTCCCGCGACGTCGTGGGCGACCCGGCCTCCTGCGTCCTCGACGCCCCGCTGACGCAGGCGCACGGCGACCTGGTGAAGGTCTTCGGCTGGTACGACAACGAAGGGGGCTACACCCACCGCCTCCTCGACCTCACCGAGTACGTCGCCGACCGCCTGCCCCCGCGACACCAGGGCGCCTGAACACGGCCCGCCCGGGCGGGCCGTCCCCGCCCGGCCCGGGGCGCGGCTGCGCGTACACCCGCGCGTACTCCTGTCCTTCGCCACGAAACCCGGTTGAGACGGCGGCCGATGTCGGCGAGGGTCCGGTCCCATGGAGTTCCTCTGCTACCACCGCGACCGGCCCGGCTCCCTCCCCCTGCGGCAGGAGCTGGCGGAGGCGCACTGGTCCTACATGGACCAGTACGCCGCTCAGCTGATCGCCCGCGGCCCGACCTTCGCCGAGGACGGCGAGACCCCCACCGGCAGCGTCCACATCGTCGACCTGCCGGACCCGGCCGCCGCCCGCGCGTTCGCCTTCGACGAGCCCAACCACCAGGCGGGCGTCTACCGTGACGTCCTGCTGCGCCGGTGGCGCAACCTGCTGGGGCGCACCATGGAGGAGTTCCCCGGTGGCCGGACCGGCGGCAACCGCTACCTGGTGCTCGGCCTCGGCTCGGGCGGGCCCGCCGACCTCACCGTGCCGCCCGGCCACGACGGGCTGATCGCGTACGGGCCGCTGCTGTCCGACGACGGCGCGACCTGGCTGGGCACGGCCGCGCTGGTCCGGGCCACCGATCCGGACGGGGCCCGCGCCGTCCTGACCACGCACCGGTACGCCCACATCGAGGTCCACGACTGGGAGTTCGGCGGACGCCGCTGAACCGAGGGCTCCCCATGCCCGCCCGGCGGGGCCGATCAGTCGGGCAGTGCCTCGGCGTAGTGGCGGAAGCCGTCGCGGTCGGTGTGCAGGGCGTACAGGCGCCGGGCCAGGGCGTCGGGGTTGCTGTGCTCGGAGTCGGGGTGGATGGCGCCGGGGACGATCAGCTGCGCGGCGTGGATGTTCTCCGGGGCGAGCGTGTCGTGGAGCATCCGCGCGTAGGCGCTCTCGGCGGCGAACGCGACGGACGTGCCGGCGCGTTCCGGGTGCGGGCGTACGGCACTGCCCCCGTTGACGAACAGGAGCGTGCCGCGGCCGAGTCGCCGCATGCCGGGCAGGACGGCGCGCACCGCGGTGACGGGGCCCTTGACGGAGAACGTGAGGGGCGCGTCGAGGTCGTCGGCGGTGGTGTCGAGGACCGGTTTCATGAAGTCGGCTCGGACGGCGGGGCTGTACTGGAGGATCTCGACGGGACCGAGGGCGTCGGCGGCGGCCCGCAGGGCCGTGGCCAGCGAGGCGGGGTCCAGCGCGTCGGCGGTGAAACCGCGGGCCTGGACGCCGTCCCGCGCGAGTTCTGAGGTCAGGGCGTCGAGGTGTTCGGCGCCCCGCGCGATGAGGGCGACGGTGTGACCGGCGGTGCCGAAGCGGCGGGCGGCGGCCAGTCCGAGGCCGGAACCGGCGCCGATCAGGGCGAAGGTCGTCATGGTGCGTCCTTGCGAGGAGTGGGGAACGGGGGAGGTCCGCCGCACGAGTGTGACCGATGCGCCCGGCCGTCTCCTCGCCCGGCCGCGATCCGGGTGCCCCGGCCATGGCCGGGCCGCCACGCTCAGCGCACCCCGCCCGCCTCCGGCGCGGTCACCGGGCGGCGCAGGAGTTACAGGCCCGCGGCCGACACCAGGAGAGCCATGCAGGCGATGAACACCAGACCGGCGTTCTCCAGGCCGATCGACTCCGTCAGCAGACCCATCCCGATGACCGGCAGGGAGATGCCCGTGTACGCCACCACGAAGAGCGCGGAGATCGCGGCCGCGCGACGGTCCGGCTCGGCGGCACGCGCCACGGCCGACAGCGCCCCTCGAAACGCCAGCCCCTGCCCGGTGCCGCCGACGAGCGCGCTCAGGACGACCAGCGCCAGCGACTCCCACCACAGCGCACCCGCCAGCAGTGCCAGACCGGTCAGGAGCGCGGCACACCCCAGCGGCAGCGACCGGCCGACCCCGACCCGGCCGACGGCCAACTGCCCGCCGGTGGACGCGAAGAACGCCAGCGCGACGACCAGACCGCTCACCGCGTGGTCGCGCACGTCCAGGGACTGGGCGAGGAAGGCCGGACTGACCGACGTGAACACCCCGAACAGCGCGAATCCCACGAAGGACGCGGTCCCCGCCGGCGCGAACACCGCCCGGACCCCCGGGGTCAGCCCCGGCCGCTCGGGCCGTACGGTGCGCAGCGGCCGTCGCTCCCGCACGGTCTCCGGAAGCCGCAGCAGCACGACGGCTGAGCAGGCCACCAGGGCGAGGTGGACGGCGAACGGCAGATACAGCGGCCAGGCGGCGTACTCGGCGAGCACCCCCGCCAGCAGCGGACCGCAGCCGAGGCCGCCCATGTTCGCGGCGGTCGCCACGAACGTCGCACGCGAGGCACCGCCGGGCGGCGCCAGCTCCATGACGTACGCCGTGGCGGCCCCGGTGAAGAGGCCCGCCGACAGGCCCGACAGCAGTCGTCCCGCGTAGAGCCAGCCCATCGCGGTGGCGCACAGGAAGCAGACGGCGCTCGCCGCCGCGAACCCCAGCCCCCACAGCAGCACCGGCCGGCGGCCCACGGCGTCCGAGACGTTGCCCGCCAGAAGCAGGACCCCGATGACCCCGACGGCGTAGACCGCGTAGACGACGGTGACGGTCAGCTCGGAGAAGCCGAACTTCTCCTGGTAGAGGCCGTAGAGAGGGGTCGGCAGCGTCGTGCCGACCATGCACACGGCGAACACCGCCCCACCGAGCAGGCACCGCCGCCACCCGCCGAGATCACTGCGCATACCGCCGACGGTAGCCGCCGCCACCGGCGCACGCGCCCCGGCACGGTCCGCCCCCGCGCGCCGCTCGGCGGACCGGGGCGGCCGCTCCGGTCCCGCGCCCTCGGGTCAGTGGTCGGTCCCGTCGCGCCGGCAGTGCAGGAAGAGGTGCGGCTCGGGGCCGGCGCCGGGGTGGTCCGGGGTGAAGAGGGCGCTGCGCCGGGACAGCACCGTCAGGCCCGCCCCCTCCACCAGGGCGACGACGTCGTCCTCGGCGAAGCTGGTCGCCCGGACCGGCCGGCCCATGAAGACCACCTCGACGTCCTCGACGTCCGCCGGCACGGTGGCCAGCACCAGATGCCCGCCGGGCCGCAGGGCCCTGGCCAGTCGCCGCAGCAGGGCCGACTGCTCGGCGCGGGTCATCTGCAGCAGCGAGAAGAACACGCACACACCGTCGAACGAGCCCGCCTCCAGCGGGAGGTCACGCACGTCCGCGCGGCGGAACTCGGCCTCGGGGACCTGGCGCCGGGCGAGCTCCACCATGACGGGGGAGACATCGACCCCCAGCACCGAGTGCCCCGCCTCCACCAGCGCCGCCGCGGTGGGCCGCCCGGTGCCGCTGCCCACGTCCAGCGTCCGCGCGCCGGGAGGCAGCCGCTCGATCAGCCACTCCAACGCCGCCAGATGCGCCGGGGCTTGGGCGAACGCCCTCTCGTAGTCGGCGCCCAGGGCGTCGAACAGCACAGCGGCGGGCGGCCGTTGGTGCTCCTGCGTCACGTCGGTGTCCCTTCGATGGCCGACCCGCATCGTCGCACTCGCGGGACGTGCGCCACAACGTCCGCCACGACGTCCGCCCCGTGCGCGTCCCGGTGCGTCCGGCAGGGGAGAATGAGGGCCGTACCCAACGGTCGAACCTTGCGGAGGAGCGGGACATGCAGGACGCGCGAGCGGGGCAGGTCGCCGGACCCGGCGACCTCGTCGATGTGGCCCGCCTGGTCACGGCGTACTACGCGCTGCACCCGGACCCGGCCGAGCCCGGGCAGCGGGTGGCGTTCGGCACTTCGGGACACCGCGGCTCGTCCCTCGCGGCGGCGTTCAACGAGGACCATATCGCCGCCACCAGCCAGGCCATCTGCGAGTACCGGGCCGCCCAGGGCACCGACGGCCCCCTCTTCCTCGGGGCAGACACGCACGCCCTGTCCGAGCCGGCGCGGGTCACGGCGCTGGAGGTGTTCGCCGCCAACGACGTCACCGTCCTCATCGACCAGGCCGACGGCTACACGCCCACCCCGGCCGTCTCGCACGCCATCCTCACCCACAACCGCGGCCGCACCTCGGCCCTCGCAGACGGCGTGGTGGTCACCCCCTCGCACAACCCGCCCGCCGACGGCGGCTTCAAGTACAACCCGCCCAGCGGCGGCCCCGCCGGTTCCGAGGCGACCTCCTGGATCCAGGACCGCGCCAACGAGATCATCGCCGGCGGCATGAAGGACGTACGGCGCATCCCGTACGCCCGCGCCCTCGCCGCCCCCGGCACCGGCCGCCACGACTTCCTCGGCGCGTACGTCGCCGACCTGCCGCACGTGCTGGACCTGGACGCGATCCGCTCCGCCGGTGTGCGCATCGGAGCCGACCCGCTGGGCGGCGCCTCCGTCGCCTACTGGGGCCGGATCGCCGAACAGCACCGGCTCGACCTGACGGTGGTGAACCCGCTCACCGACCCCACCTGGCGCTTCATGACGCTGGACTGGGACGGCAAGATCCGCATGGACTGCTCCTCGCCGTACGCCATGGCCTCGCTCATCGAGCGGCGCGACCGGTTCGACATCTCCACCGGCAACGACGCCGACGCCGACCGGCACGGCATCGTCACCCCGGACGGCGGCCTGATGAACCCCAACCACTATCTGGCCGTGGCGATCGCCTACCTGTTCGCGCACCGGGAGCAGTGGCCGGCCGCTGCCGGGATCGGCAAGACCCTCGTGTCGTCCAGCATGATCGACCGGGTCGCGGCGGACGTCGGCCGGCAACTGGTCGAAGTCCCCGTCGGCTTCAAATGGTTCGTGGACGGCTTGTCCGACGGCACGCTCGGCTTCGGCGGCGAGGAGTCGGCGGGCGCGTCGTTCCTGCGCCGCGACGGCTCCGTGTGGACCACCGACAAGGACGGCATCATCCTGGCGCTGCTCGCCGCAGAGATCACGGCCGTCACCGGCCGGAGCCCGTCGCAGCACTACGCCGGGCTCACCGAACGCTTCGGCGCCCCCGCCTACGCGCGCGTCGACGCCCCCGCGTCCCGCGAGGAGAAGGCACTGCTCGCGAAGCTGTCGCCGCGTCAGGTCACCGCCGACACGCTCGCCGGGGAACCGGTCACCGCGGTCCTCACCGAGGCCCCCGGCAACGGCGCGGCCCTCGGCGGCATCAAGGTGGCCACCGCCAACGCCTGGTTCGCGGCACGCCCCTCCGGCACCGAGGACGTCTACAAGATCTACGCCGAGTCCTTCCACGGCCCCGACCACCTGACCCGGATCCAGGAGGAGGCCAGGTCCGTGGTCCTGAACGCCCTGAAGGCGTAGGGGCTCGCTCCCTCCCACCGGCCGGTGATCCGGCGGTGCCCGAGGCCGGAGTCCGAGGCGTTGCTGGTCGGAGAACGGCCGGTGCCGTCGCCCGCGTGGCGGTGAACACCACGACGCGGCGCGGCACCGGCACTAGTGCCGCGGCAGGTGACGTCTGCCCGTCGAGGAGCGGCGTTTGGTGCGTGCTCGCGGCGTGCCGGGCGCACGTCCTCGTACGGGACGTACCCGGGCTTGTTCCCGATGCGGCGGGAGTGCGTGCCGGAGCGTCGCGACGGGGCGAACGTTGCCCGTCGCGGCACTAGGGACGTTCGACGTGCTGGAGGAGGCCGCCGGCCAGGAAGCAGAGGGCGCCGGTGAGGGTGCCCCAGTTGGAGATGTCGGTGTTGACCGGGCTGCCGGTGGCCGGGCGGATGTAGGCGGCGATCGCCGAGACCATGAACAGGACGGAGCCGAGTTGGTTCACGGCGACGATCCACCATCCGAGGTCGCGCGGCAGGAGCCGCGGCCGGCCGTGGCAGACCTCGACGAGGGCGAGGTGCCCTGAGATCAGGAAGAGCGTGCAGCCGATCACGTCGGGTGTCCAGATCAGACGGTTGATCTGCTGCACGGTCAGGCCCTGCATGAAGGAGTCGAGCAGGTTGACCGCGAACACCAGGGTCCCGGCGAACAGGACGAACGTGCTCAGCCAGTCCGCCCGTGCCGGCTCGTAGCTCCACCATCGCCAGCGCTGGGTGACCAGGGTCCCTTCGCCGCCCGGCACATGGCGCGGCGCGTTGATCACCTGGAGCAGGGACACATAGCCGCCGGTGTTGAAGAACAGGCCGCCGACGAAGTAGATCGTCGCGCAGGTGGTGGCGTCGCCGGAGCGGAACTGGGCGACGGTGGCGCCCACCGCGAAGAGCGCTCCGCCGAGGACGAAGGCGGTGGCGGCGATCGCGTTGAGTCCGCGCAACCGGGCGACCGCGGTGTCGTCGGCACTGGCGCGACGGGCGGCGGGCGCTCCGGGCGGGTGGACGGTGATGAGTCCGCGGCGCCGGGCGAGCCGGGACTCCCAGACCGCGACACCGCCGCCGGGCGGCTCCCAGGTAAGCCGCGTGACGAAGGGTCCGGCGCCCTCGGCGTGCTGCTCGCGCCGTCTCATGCGGGCGGGACGAGGGCCGTGGTCCCGTTGCCGTCGGTCCCGTCCGTGGGCGGGCGGGAACCTCCCGCTTCCCTCATGGCGTCTCCCCGGGTCGCTGCGGTCCGGGCGCCGTCGACCACGGATCCCCGGCGCCCCCTCGACTCTGCCAGAGCCGGCGGGAGACGGCCCGGCGTCGGAGCACCTGTACGTCCGATCAGCGGATGACCGGCCTCGATCCGAACCGCGTGCCGGATGTCCCCTCGGGGCCCGCGCCGGCCCTGCGAAAATGTCCGACCGGATCACTGTGGATCACTGCCGGCTCACTGCGGCGGCGTGCTGCCGTGCCATTCGCAGCACAGGACCGTGGCGTCGTCGGCCAGGAAACCGTCGTGGTAGTCGAGGACCGCGTGGATCAGCCGGCGCAGTGTCTCCGGCAGCGGCACGTCGTCCGCGTGGTGGCGGACGACGAAGTCGACGAACCGGTCGCGGCCGAACTCGTGCCCTCCGGTGTCGCGTGCCTCGGTGATGCCGTCGGTGTAGAACAGCACCCGGTCGCCCGGTTCCAGCTGCTCCCGGCAGACCGTGGCGGACAGCTCCAGGTCCGTGCCGAGGGGATGGGTGGGCGGACAGGCCAGGGGGGTGACCCAGCGCCCGCCCCGGATGAGGACGGGCACAGGGTGCCCGTAGTTGACCCAGCTCAGGTATCCGGAGCTGAGGTGGAGGTCGGCGAGGATGCCGGTGGCGTAGCGGCTGTGCTGGAACTGTTCGAGGAGCGCCGCCTCGATCGCGCTGCCCGCCTCGGACAGCCCGGCTCCCCGGCGGCGGTGGCTGCGGCAGGTGGCGATGGCCAGGTTCGCGGTGAGCCCCGCGGCGGTGTCGTGTCCCATCGCGTCGAAGATGGTCATATGGACGACGTCCGAGGCCAGGGCGTAGTCGAAGGCGTCCCCGGCGGTGTCGTACGCCGGTTCCATCGCGGCCGCGACGGTCACCCGGCCGTCGGAGAACGTCTGCGGCGGCATCAGGGTCCACTGCATCTCCGCGGAGGGGCTCATCCGCCGGGTGCGGGTGAGGCGGGCGTAGGAGTCGCTGCAGCTGCGTATGGACACCAGCATCAGTCCCAGCAGGGAGGCCAGGTCCTGCATCGCCTCCTGGTCCGGGTCGGCGGTGGTGACGTCGACGCGCAGGACCCCGAGGCGTTCGGTGCCGTCCACGACGGGGATCCAGTGCCGCCCGCGTCCGTCGGACACCCCGCCGCCCAGCCCCTTCTGGAAGGCCCGGCCCGCCAGGGTGCCGTCGACGCGGAGTTCCTCGCCGCCGTCCCCGGCGTCCACGCCCCGGCCGGTGACCTCCCGCAGCACGTCCTGCTGCAGATCGGCCAGAAAGATACTGGTCCGGCCGAGTCCGGCGCGCTCCGCGTGGGTGGCGACCAGGGCGGACAGCTTCTCGAACGTCGTCAGATGGCTGGCCCGGGTGAGCGCCACGAGCATGCGCGCCGGGTCCTCGTACACCGTCACACCACGCCCCATCGAACGGGGACTGCCCGGTTCCGTCCGTCGACCTCGTTCGTTCACGGTGGTCAGGAACGGCTGACGGCTGACGAAGACGAGAAGCCCGAATGGCTGTTACGGCCAGCCTACGGCAGCGCATCGGACGGGACGCCGGACGGCGGCGCGGGCGTACGCCGACGTCACGACCGTGCGCCGGCCCGCACGCCCGGCCCCCGCGCCAGGTCCATGTGTCCGGCCCGTGCGCGGTGCGCGTGCGCCGGTCAAAGGGTGCGTCCCACAGGCGCCGAGTGTCACCGCCAGCCCGCTCCACGCCCGTCGGTTTCACGCCGACCCGCTTCACGCCGCCCGCGCCACGCCCGTTCGCTTCACGCCCGTCCGCTTCACGCCGACCCGGTGACGCCGAGCGCCGACTCCCCCTGGACGCCGCCCCGGCGCAGTCCGCGCCGTTCCTCCTCGCACGTACCGCCCCACACGCCCTGCGCGCCCGTCGCCTGGAGCGCCCACGACAGACAGGGGTGGATCACCGGGCAGCGCCGGCAGACCGCCTTCGCCCTGGCCTGCTGATCCCGCAGGGCCGCCCCGGTGACGGCCACCGGGAAGAAGAGTTCCGGATCCTCGTGGGCACATGCCGCGTCCCGCCACCAGTCCATGGCTGCCGCCTTCCCGTCCGCGTCGGCGACCAGCGGGTCGGTCCCGCCATCGGCGGCCACCGCCGCCACCGATGCCCCGGCGTCCGCTGGCCCCCTGCCAGCCGAGTGCGCTGTCCCACCGGGGGAGCCCGACCTCGTCGCGAAGCAGACACACCGCGCGGCCCCCATTTTCACGCCAAATCCGGCGTTCGCAACCGTGACGACGTGACCTTTTGCGAACCACCTCCGGTGCCGGGCGTCCGGACGCCGCGGTCCCGACCGTCCTGGACGAGATCAGGTGACGGCATCGGTCGTAGGCGAGTGCTTCACGGGTACCCGGTCGCGGTGCAGAGGCCATGGCCGGCGTCGCGACGGTCCGGCCGGGGCGAAACCACAGCGAGGAGATCTCAGATGAGCACGGTCAAGGAAGCGGTGGAGGTCGAGGTCCCCGTCCACACCGCCTACAACCAGTGGACCCAGTTCGAGGAGTTCCCGCAGTTCATGGAGGGGGTCGAGGAGGTTCGGCAGCTCGACGACCGCCACAACCACTGGGTGACCAAGGTCGGTGGGACGCGGCGCGAGTTCGACACCGAGATCGTCGACCAGCTTCCGGACGAGCGGATCACCTGGCGCACGACCACGGGTGACACCAAGCAGAAGGGCACGGTCCACTTCGAGCGCCTGGACGACACGCACACCCGGGTGGAGCTCGTCATGGACGTCGAGCCCAGCGGCCCCGTCGAGAAGGCGGGCGACATGCTGGGCATGGTCGACCGGCGTGTGAAGGGTGACATGCGGCGCTTCAAGGAGTACATGGAGAAGCGCGGCGGCGAGTCCGGAGCCTGGCGTGGCCGCATCCGGCCCGGCGCGTGACCCCGCTGCGCCCCTCAGACGCGTCCTTGTCGGCGCCGACCGCGGAACAGGCGGCCGGCGCCGACGTCTGCGCGCGTCACCAGGGCGGAAACGCCCTGCCCGTGGGTCCGTTCGGCCCTACCCCCGGGCCGTCGGGACGGGCTTCACTGCGTGCCATCGGTTGCCGAGGCGGAAGGACACGCATGTCCGGCAAGAGGACGGCTGGGGAGGGCGAGCGGTGATCGTCGCGGTGGGGCACGCGGATCTGACCGCGCCCGCGCTGGAGTTGGTGCAGGTCGAACTGCGAGGCCACCTGGACCGGCTGAGCGACGGTGCCACCGGGCTCGTGCGAGCCGGGGCCGGGGTGCCCGTGGCGTTCGGGCGGGCGGTGCGCGCGGCGGGCAGGAGACTGGTGGTGCTGCTGCCGACCGAGCGTGCCGTACCCGCCGTCCTGCCCGAGCCCGATCGGTCGGGTGCCGCGGAACTGCTGACGCTGGCCGAGGAGGTCCGGCTGCTGGGCTTCGACCCCGCCGACCGCGACGCCCGCGTCAGCGCCGACGAACGTGTCGTCGCCGCCGGCCGGCGGGTGTTCGCGGTCTGGGACGGCTCGCCCTCCGACGGCAGGGACGCCACCGCTCACCTGGTCGCGTTCGCCCGGTCCCGCGGCATCCCCGTCGAGGTCGTCTGGCCGGCCGGGGCCGCCCGCAGGACGAGGCCGGCGGACACCCACGGCGCGCCGGCCGACGCGGCGGGCATCAGGCCCGCGGCCATGTCCCGCGCGGGTGCCGCCGCGGTGAAGGGCGGTGCGAGGTGAGCACGCTGCGGCTCGCGGCCGGCGAGGGCGCCCCGCGACACGGTCACGACACGCGCACGGGGGCACGGCCCGCCTTCGCCTGGCTCCTCGTGATCACCGGAGCGCTCGGACTCCTCGGCTCCTTCGTCATCACCGTCGACAAGTTCCGGCTGCTGGAGAACGCCTCGTACGTGCCCCCGTGCAGTCTCAGTCCGGTGGTGTCCTGCACGAGCGTGATGCGCAGCGAACAGGCGGCCGTGTTCGGCTTCCCCAACCCGGTGATCGGCCTGATCGCGTTCGGCGTCGTCACCGGCATCGGGTTCGGGCTGCTGGCGGGGGCCCACTACCGGCGCTGGTACTGGCTCGGCCTCAACGCCGGCACCCTCGGCGGGGTCGTCTTCAGCATGTGGCTGATGACGCAGGCGCTCTACGACATCGGCGCGCTCTGCCTGTGGTGCATGCTCGTGTGGGCCGCCACCATCGCCATGTTCTGGTACACGACCGTCCACAACCTCCGCCACGGCATCATCCGCGCACCGCGCCCCCTCGTCGCCGCGGCATGGGAGTTCCACTGGGTGGTGCCGGTGACCTGGTACGCCCTGATCGGGATGCTCGTCGCGACCCGGTTCTGGACCTACTGGCTGACCCTGCTCTCCTGACCGCGCCGGGCCGCCCGCGGCCCCGCGCCGTCCTGAACACGACGTCGTTCTCAGCCCCCGTCGCCGCCCCACTGCCGGTACGCGGCCACGGCCGTCGGGAGCGTGGGGAAGATCCGGTCGGCGCCGACGGACTCCGTGAGGCCGTAGGCCCTCAGGTCGCTCATCAGGTCCTGCTTGACACGGGCGAGCGCGAAGACGACGCCCCGCCGGGTCAGCTCACGCCGCAATTCGTCCACGGCGTCCAGGGCGGTGATGTCGACCTCCACGTTCGCCTCCGCGTTGAGGACGAACCAGCGCACGGGGTCCTTCTGCTCGTCCACCGCGGCCAGGGCACGACGGCGGAAGTCCTCCGCGTTGGCGAAGAACAGCGGGGAGTCGTAGCGGTACACCAGCAGGCCGGGGATGGTCCGGGCGGTCGGGTAGTCGTCGATGTCGTGCATGCCCGCCACCCCGGGCACCAGCCCCTGGACGGCGTCGTGCGGGCGGGCCACCCGCGTCAGCAGCTCCGCGATCGACAGGCCGACGGCGACCAGCACCCCGTACAGGATGCCGAGGACCAGGACCCCGGCGAGGCAGCCGAGGGCCAGCAGCAGCTCCCGCCGGCGGAACGACGCGAGCCTGCGGAACCCCGCCAGGTCGACCATGCGGACGGCCGCGTACACGACGAGCACGCCCAGCACGGCCCTCGGCGTGCGGGACAGCAGCGGGCTGAGGAAGAGCAGAACCGCCAGCACGGCCGCCCCGGCGACCAACGAGTACGCCTGGCTGCGGGCACCCCCGGAGGACGCCAGCGCGGTACGGCTGGCGCTGCTGCTCACCGGGAAGCCACTCAGCGCGCCCGCCCCGAGGTTGGCGGCGCCCAGGGCGAGGAACTCCTGGTCGGCGTCGAGCGTCTCCTCGCCGTCGCGGCCGGCGAAGGCCCGTGCGGTGAGGATGAAGTCGGTGTAGGCGACCAGCAGCACACCCAGCGCGGGCAGCACCAGCCGGGGCAGCTCGCCCAGGTCCGGCGCGGAGAACCCGGGCAGCCCGACCGGCACGTCACCGATCACCTCGATGCCGAACCGGTCGTCCAGCCCGAGGACGGCGACGGACGCCGTGCCCAGGACCAGGACCAGCAGAGGACCGGGAACGGCCCGGACGTACCGGGCGACGGTGAACAGGACGACCAGCGCCACCGCGGAGAACACGGCGGTCGCCACGTGCAGCTCCGGCAGGTTCCCCAGGAACGACCACACCTGCGCGAAGAACGCGGACCCCGCCGTGTCGATCCCGGTGAGCTTCGGCAGCTGGTCCACCGTCATGATCAGCGCGACGCCCGCCAGATAACCGATCAGCACCGGCCGGGACAGCAGGTCCGCGACGAAGCCCAGGCGCGCCAGGCGCGCCCCCACGCACAGCAGGCCCACCGTGATCGCGAGCGTCGCCGCCAGGGTCGCGTACCGGTCCGGGTCCCCGGCGGCGAGGGGAGCCACCACTGTCGCCGTCATCAGCGCCGTCGTCGACTCCGGTCCCACCGACAGCAGCCGGGACGAGCCGAGCAGCGCGTAGGCGGCCAGGGCGGGCAGGATCGCCCACAGCCCGACGACCGGCGGCAGCCCCGCCACCCCCGCGTAAGCCATCACCTGGGGCACCAGATACGCGGCGACGGTGACCCCGGCCAGGACGTCGCCCTTCAGCCACGCCCGCCGGTAGCCGAGGAGCGTGCCGAGCCCGGGGGCCACGCGCCGCCACCCCGGAACGTGCTCTCCGCCCGCGCCCTGGACCATGGGCCTCCCTCCACCGCGTGGGGATCAGCATCCACCGAGGAGCGGCCCGCGCGCGAGCCACATCGCGGGTCCGCGCACCGGACCGGTCGCGTCAGGGACGTTCGGCCCCTGCCGGGGACCTGCGGCCCCTCCACCACCGGCCCCCGTGGCACGACGCTGGGAGCACACCCCCCGTTCAGGAGGCAGAAAGATGGTGAACACCGTTGTCGTAGGGCTCGACGGGTCGGCCGAGAGCCGGGCCGCCGCCGAGTGGGCGGCCCGCGAGGCGAAGCTGCGGAACCTGCCGCTGACCCTCCTCCACGTCTGGGAACCGGTACCCGACCCCGTCGCCCAGGCACCGCTGCTCGCCGCCGAGACGCTCCAGCACTGGAGCGAGCGGATACCGCGCGAGGAGGCCGAAGGGCTGCGGCTGCGGCATCCCGGCGTGGACGTCACCGTGGAACAGGTCAGGGGCCGGCCCGGCGAGGTCCTGACCCGCGCGGCGCAGGACGCCGCCCTGCTCGTCCTCGGCTCCCGGGGGCTCAGCGGCATCGGCGGCTTCCTGGTGGGCTCCGTCGGTCAGATGGTCGTCGCGCACGCCGAACAGCCGGTCGTCCTCGTCCGCGCCGGGGAACAGGCCGCCGACGAGCACCAGGCCGACCCGGTCGGCATCCCGTCGGCCGCCACCCCCTTCCGGCCCGTCGTCCTCGGCCTCGACACCGAGAACCCGCACGACACCGTCATCGAGTTCGCCTTCGACGCGGCCGCCCGGCGGGAGACCTCCCTGCGGGTCGTCAACGGCTGGAACCCGCCGCCGTACTACGCCTACGCCCTGCCCGCCGACCCGGAACTCGGCCCCGAGCTGCGCACCAACCAGGTCACCGCCCTGACCGAGGTCCTCAGGCCGTGGCAGGTGAAGTTCCCCGACATCGACGTCACCGAGGTGTGCCGCTGGGGCAACGCCGCCCACCCCCTCGTCGAAGCCTCCCGCGAGGCGTCCCTCGTGGTCGTCGGCCGCCGCGTCCGGCGCAGCCCGGTCGGCGCGCACATCGGCCCGGTCACCCACGCGGTCCTGCACCACTCGGCCGCCCCCGTGGCCGTGATCGCCCACCCCTGACGGGGCACCCGCGCTCCGCGCATCCCGAGGAGGACCACCGATGGAACGTCCCCTGGTCGTCGGTGTCGACGGCTCCGCACCGAGCCTGCGGGCCGTCGACTGGGCGGCCGACGAGGCCGCCCTGCACGGCGTGCCGCTCCGGCTGGTGCACGCCTCGCTGTGGGAGCGCTACGAGGGCGCCGCGCTCGCCGAGGACCTCGGAAAACCGTCCGAGCAGACGATCGCCGAGGGCATCGTCGACGCCGCCGCACGCCGGGCGCGCGAACGCCGCCCGGAGGTGAAGGTGTTCACCGGGATCGTTCCCGAGGAACCGGAGTACGCCCTGGTCCACGAAGGACACGACGCCACGGCACTGGTCCTCGGCGCGCGGGGGCGCGGCGGCATCGCCGAGTTCCTGCTCGGTTCCGTCAGCCTGGGCGTCGCCGCGTACGCCACCTGCCCCGTGGTCGTGCTGCGCGGCGCCCCCGACGGGCAGCCGCCGACAGCACACGGGCGGATCGTGCTGGGCGTCGGCGAGGAGGCGCACGGAACCGAGGCCGTCGGGTTCGCCTTCGAGGAGGCTGAGCGGCGGGGCGCCGTACTGGAGGCCGTCCGCGCCTGGCGGTGCCCCGCGCGCGAGTCCACCGACCACCCCCTGCTCGCGGGCGAACCCGCCCGCTTGCACGAACAGCACGCCGCCGAGACGCTGGAGACCGCGCTCGACGACGCGGTCGCCCGCTACCCGACCGTGCGGGTGCACCGGCGCACCGCCGAGGGCCCCGCCCACAAGGTGCTCCTCGACGCCTCGGCCGACGCCGACCTGCTGGTCGTGGGCGCGGCCCGGCGCCACAGGGAGCACCGCTTCGGGCTCCAGCTCGGCCGCGTCGCCCACACAGCGCTCCACCACGCTGCCTGCCCGGTCGCCGTCGTCCCGCACCGGGCGCACCCCGACTAGACGACGGGACGACGACTGGACGACGACAGGACACCGCACCCATGACGGCTTCCGAGAGGAGGCGGACCACATGTCCACCCGTGTACTGGTCACCTATGGATCGACCAACGGCTCCACCGCGAGGATCGCCGAGACCGTCGCGGAAACCCTCACCGGGGCGGGACTCACCGCCGAGGCACTCCCGGCGCCCTCCGTGGCGAGTCTCGATCCGTACGACGCGGTCATCGTCGGCGGCGGGCTCTACGCGGGACGCTGGCACAAGGACGCCCGGCGCTTCCTGCGCCGGCACCGTCACGCCCTCGCCGAACGGCCCCTGTGGCTGTTCAGCAGCGGCCCCCTCGACCCCTCCGCCACACAACGGAACATCCCACCCGTCCCCGGAGTGCGCAAGGCCATGGCCCGCCTCGACGCCCAGGGGCACGTCACCTTCGGCGGCTGCCTGGAGGAAGGGGCCAAGGGATGGGTCGCCGGGATGATCCTCCGGTCCGGCAAGGGCGGGGACTTCCGTGACTTCCCCGCGATCCGGGCATGGGCCGCGGACCGGGCGGCGGAACTCACGGGCGTCGCGCCGGGCGGGAGCCGCGCCACCCTCTGAGCAACACCGGCACTCCGTCCGCCCGTGCGGACGGGGGCCGACCAGCCACTCCTCGCGGCTGCTCGCCGGCGGGCATGCACGCACCCGTGCCCCAACAGCCGCGAGGGTGCCCGGCGAGCCCTCCTGACAGGGGAGACGGGAGGTCTCGCGCCACGGCCGCCGCCCTCACCGGCGCAGGGCGGCGGCCGTCCGGACACCCGCAGCCACCGGGCCCGTCATCGCGGGTCCGGTGGCCGCGGGTGGCTCGACCTGCGGTGGGAGGAGCGAGCGCGCGCGTGACGGCGGGCGCCGGCCTGAGGCGTGCAGCCTCCGGCCGGCGCACGCCGTCACGCGCGGGTCAGGACGACGCAACGCCGTCCTCGCGCCCCGACGAGTCGCGCCCCGACGAGGCGTCGGCCGAGAGGTCGGGGCGTCCCGACAGGTCGAACTCGACGTCGACGACGCCCTCGACGGCCCGGATCAGCCGGGCGGCCACCGGCACGAGGGAGGTGTCGCGGACGTGTCCGCCGACCCGCACGACCCCTTCCCGGACGGTCAGGCGCACGGCGGACGCCGGCTCGGGGAAGAGGTACGACACCACCTCCCGGCGCACCTCCTCGGCGATCTCGTCGTCGCCGCGCAGGAACACCTTCAGCAGGTCGCCCCGGCTCACGACGCCCTCCAGCATGCCCAGCTCGTCGACCACCGGAAGCCGCTTGACCCGGGCCTGCGCCATGGCCCGCGCGGCCTCGGCGAGGGTCGCGTCGGCGCGGACGGTGACGGCGGGGGAGGTCATCAGCTCCCCGGCGGTCCTGGCACCGGCCTTGGCGAGGTCGGCCAGGCGGGCCAGCTGGGTGCGACGGTCGGGGTCGCTGTCGCGGAACTCCTCCTTGGCCAGCAGGTCGGCCTCGGAGACCACACCGACGACGCGCCCCTCGCCCTCCAGGACGGGCAGGGCGCTGACCTTCCAGTCGTGCATCATCCGCACGATCTCCTTGAAGGCGGCGCCGCTGCCTATGGCGGCGACGGTGTGGGTCATCACGTCGCTCACGATGTGCGGGCTGCCGTGCATCATGTCTCCTCGGTCGTCACGTCACGGGGCCGTCGGATGTCAGGTGCCCGAAGTCGGAAGATGCTGGACGTCGAGGCACGCCGGCCGTCGGCCGTCAGCCGGTGGTCGGTGGTGGGTGGCGGGTGTGCCGTCAGTCGTCGGCCGTCACAGGAGGCTGCCGCTGCCGTAGGGGGCGTACAGGTCCAGCAGCCGGGTGCGGGCCGAGTGCAGACGGTGGGCGAGGATGCCGCCCACCCACTGGGCGACCGCGAAGCCGAGCGCGGGGTCCTCCTGGCACAGCAGTCGGATCGCGGCGGCGTCGAACTCGTGGGCGCGCACCGGGCTGGTGGCCTCGGCCCCCAGATGCCACACGTGCGGGGGGAAGAGCCAGGACCAGCCGATCAGCTCGTTGTGGCCCAGCGTCTCGATGACAGCGGGGCGGCGGCCGGGCACCCGCATGTCGAGGGCGACCGTGCCGGTCCGGATGATCCAGAACCGGTCGGCCGTACCCCCCTCTTCGAAGATGCGGGCGCCCTGCGGGAACGACACCTCGCGGGCGAACCGCATCAGCCGCTGCCGGTGCTCGGCGGGCAACGCCCGCAGCATGCCGGGCGTGGGGGGAGCGTTCATGACGTACCTCCGGAACGGGTGTACGGACCGAGTCACCTCCAGCGTCGTCCCGGCGTGCGCGCCCGGCCATGGGTCACCCGGCCCCCTGACCGGGACCACCGGGCACGTCGGGAGAGCCCTTCGGCACCCCGCGGCGGAGCGGACCCGGCGGGAGGCGCCCGATCCGGCCGGGGAAGCGGTAGGGCCCGGCCGGATCGGCGGCCCTCGGCGGCGCCCAACGAGTGGACTCACCGGACTGCGCCCCGGACGGTGGTCTCCGGCCGGGGCCCGGTCGGTGATCTTTCGACCACCGACCCGACGACGTTCCCGGAAGCACCACACCTTCCTCCCCGGGGGCGCCGAGCCCCGAGCCGCACCGCGCGGCCACACGAACGACGCCCTCACCGTCGGGCGCGCGGACGCCACCGGATGCGTACGGCGTCATGCCGGTGCACCGGGGCACTCGGCGCGCTCAGGCGCCCACCGTGACGCGCCCCGAGAGAAGGCCGCCGGCAGGACCACGCACACCCGCGCGACGACCGCGACGAGGGGGACGTCCCCCGGGGCCGCCCTCATGGGCGACGCCGCGCGGCGTCGCCACTGCCGAGCGTGCTCAGGCGGGTGAACCGGTCACCGTGCCGCCCGACTTGGTGACGTGGTACGTGACCTTCGCGCCACTCCAGAAGTGGAAGGTGAGCGTCACGCGCGCGTTGTCCCGCAGCGAGGTGAAGAACTCCGCGGTCAGCTTGATGGAGTCGCCGGTGTACGCCGAGAAGGCGGTGTCCCACTGCTGGTACGACGTCCAGTCGGCGGGTCCCGCGTTGGCGCCGTCGTCGTACTTCGCCTCCATGGTCGCGAGCATGTCACCCCGGAACTGGGTGGGGACGCTCAGGCCGCCGGTGGTCCCCGAGGCGGTCGACAACACCGGCCGGTCGTGGCTGATCACGTCGATACGCCAGGGGACACCGCGGGAGAACCTCGCCTCCAGCGTCGCGTTGACCCCGTACGCCCGGTCGCCGACCAGCTCGGTGAGCGTGGCGGCCGTCAGGGTGAGCCGGTTGCCGGACAGGGTGTAGTCCTTGCCCCGGAGGAGGGTGCGGGAGCCGTGGCGCAGGCCCTGGAAGTCGGTGCCGTTCAGGTTGAGTGTGAGGTCCTGGCTCGTGACGGCCCCTGTCTTCGGCACGAACACCATGTCGCTGGAGGCGGTTCCCGAGCGTGTGGTCCAGCTCGACCTGATCTGCCCGAACAGCTCCGCGTCACGCCACTGCAGGGTGTTGCGGTTCAGGAACTGGCCGGCGTCCCACAGCATGGTGGTGAGGTTCCGCCGACGGGCGTAGTCGCCCAGGAACTCGAAGTACTTGCGCTGTTCGCCCCGCTGGATGATGCCGGGCCGGTAGTGGTCGTAGGCCAGCAGCGCGTACTCGCCGATGACCACCGGGATGCCGCGCGCGGTGAAGGCGTTGTACACCCGGTCGAAGGTGCCGGTGAGGTCCTGCTCGGAGGTGGCGTCGAACCGGGTGTAGCCGGCGATGTTCACGCTGAACGGCCACCAGCCGTAGAAGTGGACGGTCGTGGCCACCATGGGGTCGCGCAGGTCCGCCAGTTCGGTGGCCAGCGCGTCGAGCCTGCCCTGGTCGGCGTTGGTGTACAGCGTCGGCAGCACGAGCAGACGGTCCGCGTTCCCGCCGCCGGAGCCGCGGACGATCCGGTGGAACTCCTTGTTCAGTTCGGCCAGCAGCCGGTAGTTCTCCTCGTCCCCGGACGTACCGCTGAACGTGGGCTCGTTGATGCTCTCCAGCGCCAGCTTCGGCGACCGGTCACGGAACTCGGCCGCTATCTGGGTCCAGGTCGCGCGGTAGCGGGCGAGGACGGCGTCGTGGTCCGTGGAGAGGGTGTTCACCCACATCCAGGAGTCGTGGTGCATGTTGAGCAGGACGTACAGGTCCTCGCTCAGCGCCAGGTCGACGACCTGGCGCACCTTCGCCATCCAGGCCGCGTCGATCCGGTGGTCGGGCGCCGGCCCCTGGTGGATGCCCCAGGTGACGGGCAGCCGGATGCTCTTGAAACCCTGGGACTTGACCTTCTGGAAGAGCGCCCTGGTCACCGGGGGATTGCCCCACGACGTCTCGTCGGGGATGGCGTCGTAGGTGTTGCCCAGGTTCCAGCCGGGCTGCATCGCCGCCACCGCGCTCCGCGCGGCCGGGGAACTCGGCGGCGGCACCGGGGGATCGGCGGCCAGCGCGGTTGCGGGCAGCAGTGGAAGCAGGACGAGCGCCAGGACGAGTGCCGTCAGTCTCCGCGGGATCCGCGACGACCGGCGCCGTCGCGGAAGAAGTCGTGCGAGTCTCGTCGTCATCACGTGCACCTTCTGTTGTGGGGGTGTGCGACACGTGGAGCCGGCCGGAGGCCGACACAGATAGGGATTCGACGGAGCAACTTTCGCGGTGAGCGGCGGAGAAATTAACATGACGACGTGGCCGGGGCCACAGCTGTGACCGGAGCAGGACGGCGCGGACGCGGACCAGGCCGGAGCCCTCCTGTGCGGCGATCGGGAGCGGCGGCGAGGGGTGGTCAGGTCCCGGCGTGACGCCAACGGGTCTGACCGGCCCGTTCGTTGCGCTCCCGGCGGTCGACGAGATCCCATTGACCTCGCTGACGACCCCTGGCTAGCCTCCTTCGGAAAGTGTCCACAGGGCAAAGCGAAAACTTTCGACGCCGCCGCCGGGGACGGTCCCCCGTGCGACCCCGGCCGTCGGTGAAAGGATTCGACGAGGGTGTCCAACCTGCCTGATACCGGAGCCACCTTCAGCAACCCGGTGATCCCCGGCTTCCACCCCGACCCCAGCGTCTGCCGCGTCGGCGACGACTACTACCTCGCCTGCTCCAGCTTCGAGTACTTCCCCGGCGTGCCCCTCTTCCACAGCCGCGACCTGGTCCACTGGACCCAGATCGGCAACGCCCTCGACCGGCCCAGCCAGTTGCGGCTCCCCAAGGAGACCCCCGCCTCCGGCGGGATCTACGCCCCCACGCTGCGCCACCACGACGGCCGGTTCTGGCTGATCGTCACGAACGTCAGCGGCGACGGCAATCTGCTGTTCACGGCCACCGACCCGGCCGGCCCCTGGTCCGAGCCCGTACGACTGCCCGGTGTCCACGGCATCGACCCCGACCTCGCCTGGGACGAGGACGGCACCTGCTGGTGCACCACCGCGGGCGTCGCGCAGATCCCCATCGATCCCACCACCGGGGAGACCCTCGGCCCCTCCCGCCGCCTGTGGTCCGGCACACCCGGTGCGAAGGCCCCCGAGGCGCCGCACCTCTACCGGATCGGCGGCTACTGGTACCTGCTCATCGCCGAGGGCGGCACCGAACGCTGCCACGGCGTGTCCATCGCCCGCGCACGAACCCCCGACGGCCCCTTCGAGCCCTGCCCCGCCAACCCGATCCTCACCCACCGGGGCACCGACCACCCCATCCAGAACACCGGCCACGCCGACCTCGTCCAGGGCCCCGACGACAGCTGGTGGATGGTCCTCCTCGGCGTCCGCCCCGGCGGCGGCACCCCCGGCTGGCACGTCCTCGGCCGCGAGACCCACCTCGCCCCCGTCACCTGGGTGGACGGCTGGCCCGTCATCGACGAGGTGCCGCTGCAGGCACCCGCCCCCGCCTGGCCGCTCCAGCCCCCGGTCACCGCGCCCGAGGTCCGGGACGACTTCGACACGAGCGAACTCGCCCCGCACTGGGTCTCCCTGCGGCACCGCTCCGCGGAGGAGTGCACCACGAAGGAAAGGCCCGGATGGCTGACCCTTCGCGCTCGCGGCAGCTCGCTCGACGAACCCGACGTCACCTTCGTGGGCCGACGGCAGCAGCACGTGGCGTGCCGGGTGCGTACCTCCCTCGACGCCTCGGACGGGCACGGCGGCCTCGCCGTCCGCCTCGACGAGCAGCACCACTACAGCGTCGAGGTCGCCTCCGGCCAGGTGCGGGTCAGGGCCCGGATCGGCCCGTCGAGCACGATCATGGCCTCCCGTCCCGCGCCGGCGGGGCCCGTGGTCCTGCGCGCCGAGACGCGGGAGCTGCGGGCCCCGCACGATCCGCGCGTCGGCCCCGACACCGTCACGCTCGGTTTCGAGGAACCCGACGGCACCTTCACCGCACTCGCCTCGCTGGACGGCCGCTACCTCTCCACCGAGGTCGCCGGCGGCTTCACCGGCCGGGTCCTCGGGATGTACGCCACGGCGGACTCCGCGCACTTCGACTGGTTCGACTACGAGCCGCTCGACGACTGACGGCGCGCACCGCGTCACGGCCGCGCAGCGGCACAGGACCGGGACTCCGCCCGACCGCCACCGCGGCGGGCGGACCGTTCTGCCGGGCGTACCTGTTCGGCCGTGCTCACCAGCACCGCCGTGCGGTTGCGTGCCCCCGTGCGCACCGGCTCCGCGTCAGTCCCCCGCGTGCCGCCGCAGGAGCGACCCGTTCGGATGGCCGAGCACCGCGGCGGGATGCTTCGTCAGCGGCGGCGCCCTCGGCAACCTCTCGGCGCTCGTCACGGCCCGCGCCGCCGCTGCCGCGTCCCGGCCCGGCCCGCGGACGGCTGGAAGATCGTGTGCGCCGACAGCGCCCACTCCTCGATCGAATCCGCGGCGCGGGCCATGGACGTCACCGTCGTCACCGCCCCCGTGGACCGGCGGGGTCACCTCACCGGGGACGCCGTGAACGCGGTGCTGACCTCCACGGCCGGGGTGTTCGCCGTGGTGGCGACCGCCGGCACCACCAACGACTCTCCGCACGCTCCGCCGGGGCGCGCCGACGAGGTGAACGGGTGGGCGGGCGCGCGCCGCCGTGCCGGGACCGTGGTGGACCCGGGGCCGACAGGTGCGCCGCCCGCACCCGTGGGCTGCGGCGGCTGTTGCGGGCGGGCCGGCGAAGCCCGGCTGGGAGACGTACGAGGTGGTCCCGCAGACGGTCATCCTCAGCAGATCGACACGGTGACCTCCACAGTCGAGGGCGACATCCGCTTCGGCATCACCCGCGACGGGACGAAGGTGACCCCGACCCTCACGCCCGGTCGGGACCACCGTGCGGGTGGGCGGCCCGACCTGCGGTGGCTCGTCGCCGGTCGGCAAGGCGCTCGGCGCCTCGGTGAGCAGCCGTGCGCGCGGGCGTCGGACCGCACCGGACGGCCGTGGCCGTGTGACAGCGTTGTCCGGGCGCGGCCGGAGTCCCGTTCCCCCGGGGCCGTCGGGCCTACGCGCCCGCCTCCCGACGGGCCGACGGCCCAGGGACCCCGTACTCCGGCATCTCGCCCCGTATCGGGACGGGACGGGGAGGGCGGTCCGGGCGGTCGGGCGCGCGCATCCGGCTGCCGAGGGCCACCCCCAACTGGAAGCGGTTGTCGACCCCCAGCCGGTCCATGAGCGAGCGGAGGATGTTCGTCACCGTGCGGGGGCTGACGCCGAGCCGGCCGGCCGCGCTCGCGTCCGTGTGCCCGGCGAGCAGCAGCGCCACCAGCTTGCGCTGCCGCTCGTCGAGGGGCATGACGGCGGCGAGCCTCTCCTCCAGGGACGGCCGTGCCGGGACGGTCCGCTGGTCGCCGCCGGGTACCCGGAGACTGCCGCGGCGCACAGGTGTGGGTGTGGTCGAGCTACGCACTGGGCTCCCCTGGTCGGTGTGGTCGGATGGCGTGCGGCGGCCGGCAGCCGCCGTTTCCGGAGGGCGGAAGCTGACAGAGAAGATGACAGAGAAAGTGACCGGAAAATAACTGCGGTCAACAATCTGCTCCAGTACCGGACGGTGTCCGCGAGCGAGAGCGCTCACCTGCGGAAACGGCGGCGTCGACGGTCGGTGACGGACCGGATGGAACGGCAGTGGTCCACGTTCTGGCTCAATGTGACGCTTCCCCGTACGCCGTCGTCTTGAGCTAAACTTGACCGACTGGTAATGATCATCCACAGGGCCGAGGAGCAGGCGTGAAGAACTCGGGTGAAGTCGGCGCGCGCATCCGACGCCTGCGCCGCGCAGCCGGAATGTCCCAGGCCGAACTCGCCGGTGACGGGCTGTCCGCCAGCTACATCTCGCTCCTCGAAGCGGGCAAGCGGGTGCCGTCGGCCGATGTGCTCGACCAGTTGGCCGCGCGGTTGGGCTGCGACCCGGCGGACCTGAGCGGCGCTCCGCCGGAGGTCTCGGCCAACGAGTTCCAGGTGGAGCTGAACTACGCCGAGATGGCCCTGAACAACGGGGACCCGGACGCCGCGTTCGAGGCGTACCGGTCGCTCCAGGACAAGATCAGCCTCGCCGACCGGCCCGAGGTCTGGTACAAGGCGGAGTACGGCATGGCCCGGTCGCTGGAGCACGGCGGGCGGCTGGAGGAAGCGGTCACCCGGTACGAGTACCTGCACGCTGCCTCCCTGGACCGACCCGACATGGTGCCGCGCCTGCCCACCGTGATCGCGCTGTGCAGGTGCTACCGGGAACTGGGCGACCTGTCGCACGCCATCGAGGTGGCCGAGGCCACCCTGGCCGAGCTGGAGAAGCTCCAGCTCCGGCCGACCGTCATCGGTATCGAACTGCTCTCCACCCTGGTCGGCGTCTACATGGAGCGCGGCGACATGCACCGCGCGGCCTACCTCGCCACCCAGGCGATCGAGCAGGCGGGGACGGTCACGGACTCCCGGGCGCTCGGCGCCGCGTACTGGAACGCCAGCGTGGTCATGCACCGCAACGGCAACACCGCGGACGCCCTCACACTGATCGAGAAGGCCCTCGCCATCTACGGCGAGGGCGAGGACCAGCGGGCCCTGGCGCGGCTGCGGAACGCCTACGCCATGCTGCTCCTCCAGTCGGAGACGGCGAAGCCGGAGGTCGCCCGCGACGTCCTCGAACAGAGCCTCACGAGCCTGCGCGAGGTGGGCAGCAGCATAGACATCGCCTACTGCCTCTCCGCCCTCGCGCAGGTCGAACTGCGCCTCGGGAATGCCGAGGCCGCCATCGGGCACGCCGAACGGGCCCTGGAACTGCTCGGCCCCGACCACCGGTTGCAGAGCGCCCGCAACCATCTGGTGCTGGCCGCGGCCCGGTTGGCGCTCGGGGACCGCGAGTCCGCGCAGGACGCCTACGAGCGGGGCGCCCTGATGCTGGAGGCGTCGGAGGCCAATCGCCAGGCGGCTTTCGCCTGGGCCGAGTTGGCCGAGATCCTGAAGCTCTGCGGTGAGGACGAGCGCGCGGTGTGGGCGTACCGGCAGAGCATGCGGTGCATGGGGCACCGGGAGACCTTCCTGACGGGCCGGAAGCTGACGTCGCGCACGTAGCGACGGCGCGGAGGGGGACGCGACCGCCCTCACCTGGTGAGGCACCGCGGTCAACAGCAGAGCGGTACGTCGCTGATGGCCGGGGGCCAGTCGGGCCCGGACCCGGCGACGGCGGACGGCGACGCGGGCCCGGCCGGCCGCTCGGCGTGCGCGGCGGACGCCACCGGAGCGGCGAAACACAGCAGGAGTGCGACGGCTGCCGACAGGCGCCTTAAGCGATTCATCCCTCAGTCCTCACTCGATCCCAAGTGGCAGCGGTACGTGACTCATGTTGTGACTCACTTGACTGCGACGAGATCAAATGCTGGCACGGCATGACTTGATGGTCAACACCAGAATTAAGTGGCACGAGAAATGCGTATAGCGCGCTTCTGGTGCGCTTTGAGCTGTCTTGCGTGCGGAGCGAAACAGCCTCAAACCTCGCATCTCGGTAGCCTGGTGGGAATGAATGCAGCCGCGTCTGAGCTGTGACAGAATTTTGTGACAGCGTGTAAAGTTTTGCCTCTGTGAACTTGAAACGGGGAGTGGTGGGCGTGCGGGAGAGCGTGCCGCAGGTGTCGACGTTCGCGGAATGTTTGGTGTGGCTCGGCTATCGCCGCGTCCCACCGGGACCCCTGCTCGCGGCCGACGACGGTGCCACCACCCTCTTCACCTCGGTGGCGGCACCGGCCTGGCGCAGGTTCCTGACCGGTCACCCCCGGCCGGAACCCGGCGGCGCGGTCGTCCTGCAGTGGGTCCTGAACACCAGTCGGCTGGCTCACCTGCCCCCCGCCTCCCCACCGAGCGTGCAACGCACCGTCGGAGCCGTGTGGACCGGCAGGCGCCCCTACCAGGAGGCGCTGGGCGATGTCCTGGACGCGCTGCGGAAAGCCGGCGTCCCACCGGGTGAACTGACCTTCCTGATCCGGGCGGAGCCGCAGGACGGCCCGCCCGTGACAGCCGCCCTGCGCGGACTCGGCGTCCGGCCCGGGAGCATCGTGCGCGGCCCCCGGCCGCCGGACGCACCGCAGCGGATGGAAACCGAGCTGGGACCGTGCCTCACGGTGCGCCGCCGGTCCCGGGACGTGGTGTTCGGGCACTGCGACGGACACTGCCCCTGCGGGTGCCACCTCTCGGTCGCGCACATCCAGTTCGTCGAACGCCGGCGGACGGCAGGCCGTGTGACCCCCCTGCGCCGGCCGCTGTTCGAGGTGATCGTCTCCGAGCACGCGCTGACACACCACGCCGCTCCCGACGGCCCGCCGGTGCGGGGCGGCAGGAGAACCCCGGTGCCGCCCCTGCTCGGCCGGCTGACCGCGGGCATCGCCGACCTGCTGGCCCTGGCCGGCGCGGCGGCCGGCCCGAGCCCCCTCTTCCTGGCGGACCTCTCCAGCGCCGTGTCCCTGCTGCTCGGCGAGGGAATGGCACCCGGGCCCCGCGGCGGTCCGTACGTACTGCGCCGGCTGATCCGCATGATCGGCACCGAACTCGCGGTGCACGGACTGCCGCCCGCCCTGTTGACCTCCGTCATCGCCACCACGGAGTTCGCCTACCGCGCACCGCTCGGCTTCCCCGAACTGTCGGCCAGCTCCTGGGTGCACATGGCCCGGGAACGGGACGCCTTCCTGAGGGCGCTGGTACGCGGACGCACCCTGCTGCTGCGGTCCGGCGCCCTCTCGGAGCGGCCGGGAGAGGCCGCGCGGCAGCTGACGCGGCTGTGGTCGGAACGGGGCGTGCCGCTCGCGCTGTCGCTGCGCTGGTGCCGCGAGGCGGGCGTGGAGCCGTCTCTGCCGCACCTGGCGCTCGCGGGGAATCCGGACGTGGCCCACGCGGAGCCCGCCGTGACCGTACGGCCCGCACCGCCCCGGCCGGCAGCGGATCCCTGGACGTGACGCGGGGCCGGGGGCCGCGATCCGGCGGCCCCCGGCCAGGTGCGGCGAGCGGCCGGCGCCGGGCGCGCCGCGGTGCGCCGTTCGGCCCGGCCGGACCCTCCCGGTTTCGCGGACCGCCCGGCCGGGCGTGGCCGGACGCACCTTCCCCGAGCATGGCGATGCCCCCGGTCGCGGGAGCCGACCGGGGGCAGGGGGAGGCCGGGGCGCGGGGGAGGCGGTCGCGGGCCGGGACCGTGCGCGGTGTTCAGGACGCGGCGGCCGGGCTGGTCGTCAGGGCCGGGTCGGTGAGCGCCACCGGTGCCAGGACCGCGTCCACCGCCGCCTTCAGGTCGTCGTCGAGGACGACGTCGCACGCCGCGGCGTTGGCGGTGATCTGCCGGGGCCCGCTGGCCCCGATCACCGCACCCGCCACGTTCGGTTCCCGCAGCACCCAGGCCAGGGCCAGGACCGGCAGCGGCATCCCCGCCTCCTCGGCCAGCGGCACCAGCCGCTGCACACGGCCGAGGATGTCCTCACGCAGCACCTTCTCCATGAAGTGCCCGCCGAACCCCTTGGTGTCGGTCGCACGCGACCCGGCGGGCGGTGGCCGACCGGGCAGGTACTTCCCGGTGAGCACGCCCTGCGCCAGCGGCGAGAAGGCGAGCTGGCCGAGCCCCAGCTCCCGGCAGGCGGGGATCACCTCGGCCTCGATCACGCGGTGCAGCGCCGAATAGCGCGCCTGGTTCGACACCAGCGGCACCCGCAGCTCCCGCGCGAGCGGCTGCGCGGCGCGGATCTCCTCAGCCCGCCACTCCGACACCCCGACGTAGAGGGCCTTGCCCGCGCGGACCACGTCGGCGAAGGCCGTCATGGTCTCCTCCAACGGGGTGCCGTGGTCGAAGCGGTGGGCCTGGTAGAGGTCGACGTGGTCGGTGCGGAGCCGGCGCAGCGAGACGTCGATCGTCTCCAGGATGTGCTTGCGGGACAGGCCGCGCTCGTTCGGCCCGGGGCCGACCGGCCAGTACACCTTGGTGAAGATCTCGACCCCGGACCGGCGTTCACCCGCCAGCGCGCGGCCCAGGATCTCCTCGCCCGCACCGAACGCGTAGCCGTCGGCCGTGTCGAAACTGGTCACACCGCAGTCCAGCGCCGCCCTGACGCACGCACGGGCGCGGTCCTCGTCGATCTGCCCGCCGTGCGTGATCCAGTTCCCGTACACCAACTCACTGACGTGCAGGCCGCTTCGGCCCAGCCGACGGTGCTTCACCGCGTGTCTCCCCTCACGCCCCGCCGTCCGCCGCCGGATCGGTCCAGAAGTGCACCGTCACGGTCCTGCGCAGGGTCGGTGCCGGGGCCCGCAGCACGGACACGCCGTGCAGCGAACGGGCCGTCGTCTCGATGAGGACGCTGCGGTTGAAGGAGGGCATGATCCGGGCGGGTGCCGTGCCGTCGACCGGTTCGCCCAGTTCCAGCCATCCGCCGTCCTCCGGGCGCCAGCCCTCCGTGAGGTAGGTGAACAGCGAGTACCGGCGCAGCCGACCTGTCTCCGGGTGCCGGTTGGAGCCGACGTGCGCGTGATGGACGGCGCCGTGACCGGCGAGCCGGTAGCTGCCCCAGTCCCCGTCCGGTTCCGTACGCAGCCCTTCCACGCCCGTCACCTTGCCGAGGAAGGCGGCGAGGTCGTCGCCGAGCAGGGCCTCGCACAGGTCCCGCAGGGCCGGTCCGGCCAGCTCCCGGTCCTGCGAGTGCCAGCGGGGGATGCCCGGCTTCGCCGTCATCACGGCGGTGTCCGGAAACGCGTCGGCGGCGGCCCGTAGCGCGTCGGCGGGCAGGATGCCGTCCCACACGTAGTGCGGGAAGGGTTCGGCGCGGAAACAGGGCTCGTGGGCTGCGTTCAGCTGCCGTTCCATGGCCGCGTAGTCGATCACTGGTGTGCCTGCCTTTCTCGGGGACGCCCCGGGGCGTCCGTCGGGGTGTGCGGCTGGGTGTGCGTCGCTGTGTCCGGTGCGAGGGCCGCCGAGACGTCCGCCGGGGTGGCCGCAACCGCCGCCGGTCCGGCCGGTGAGACGTCCAGCCGTGCCCGGCCGTTGGCGCAGGCGCCGTCCGGCAGGGCGAAACGCCAGCCGTGCTGGGGGCAGACCACCGCGTCCAGCTCCGGGTCGTAGTCCCCCGGGCCGAGCCGCGCGCCCAGGTGGGGGCAGACGTCGGACACCCGGTACGTCCCCCGCGGCGTCTCCAGCGTGAACGTGCCGGCGGGGCGCACGCCGCCCTGCGCCGTCCGCCGCAGGTACACGGCGAGGTCGTCGGGATCGCTGCACCGCAGAACCGACATGAGTTCCTCGTTGTACGCGCCGATGCCCGGCCGCCAGGCGCTGAAGCGGAACGAGAAGAAGAACTCCTCCCAGCTCATCCCGCCCGCCAGGATCTCCGGCAGGTACCGCGACGACAGGGTGAAGCGGTAGTCGTGCGGATCGCTCTCCGGCCCGGTGCCCTCGCGCACCTCCAGCGAGCGGAAGTCCACGAGCCAGAAGCCGCCCCCGGGACCGCGCACATCGAAGGCGGCGACGGCGTCGACGGCCCGGCACAGCCTCTCGCCGGCCGCGAACAACGCCTTGAAGTGCGCGGCGAAACCGTCGTACAGGTCGTGCCGCGGCTCCGGGTACCGGGCGACCACCTCCGCGATGGCGGGGGCACGTCTGCGGGCGTAGTCCGCGATGTACGGCGCGAGGTCCTCCCAGTCGAACCCCTCCCGGATCGCCGGGTCGGCAGTCGACCGTCCCGTGGACACGTCGAGCGTGTCGCCGGGCAGCGGCGCCACGGTGCGCTCCGCCAGGTCCGGGTGCGTGCGGCGCAGCCAGGCGAGGAGTTCGGGCGGGGTGGTGAACACCGAGGACTCCGCGAAGAAGTGCGCGGCCAGATCCGGGTCGAGCAGGGCCGGCGGCCCGGCGAACGCGACCGCGCTGCGCGGCTCCAGAGCCTGCATGTAACGGGTCCACCGGCGCATGGAGTTGACCTTCTTGCGCTGGGCCGCCTCCACCTGTTCCGCGGCGGGGAAGGAGTAGGCGAACGGGAACCAGGTGGCGCCGGAGAACTGCGCCAGCACGACGTCGATGCGGGGATGGAGCCGGCGGATGGTCCGCAACTGGTCGCGGTCCACCTGGCAGTCGTTGAGGTTGACGACGACCTGGCCGGTGACGGTGTCCTCGATGACGAGGGCCGAGTCCTGGTGCCGGGGCGTGGGGGAGTGGATCAGGCGCAGCCGGAGCGGACCGGCCCGGAACACCTCCTGGTCGCCGAGGAGGACGGGGGCCGGACCGCGCAGCGAGCGGACCAGCCGCTTCCAGGTCGGCAGCGGGTAGTCGGGCATCAGCAGCGTGACCGAGGGGTCGAGCGCGTCGAGCACGTCGGCGTCGAAGTGGTCCTGGTGGTCGTGCGACACGTACACATGGGTCGCCTCGCGTACGAGCGGAGCGCAGGCGCTGTTGTCGGGCAGCTGGTGCCAGCCCGACAGGAAGGCCCCGCCCTCGGAGAACCACGGATCGCAGACCAGCTTCACCCCGTCGGCCTCCACGAGGGCACCCGCGTGCCCGAGGAACGTGATCTTCATGGCTGCCTCCACTGAAGGGTGCGGTGGGTGGTGCGCTGCTTGCGTGCCGCGACGAGATGCCGCGCGAGGTTGGGGTCGTCGCAGCCGGCGAAGGGCCGTCCCAGGACGCACACGTCGAGGCCGGCGGCCGTGAGGACGGCGGTGAGCTGCGCGGCGGTCGGGACATGCAGCACGGAGTGGAAGACCTCCGGGGGCCGGCCGCCGGGGCCGTCGTCCACCGCGACGATGCGGTGGCCGAGCAGGGTGCCGTCCGCGGCGGTGAACCCCTCGCTGAGCAGCAGGTGCGGCCCGTCCCGGAACACCGAACCGGTCCGGCGCCGGTGCACCCGCCGGCCCTCGTCGAACCCCGGGGTGCCGTCCTCGGCGAGCCGCAGGTCCAGGACGGCGATGCCGCCCGGACGCAGCCCCCGCACCAGCGAACCCAGCAGTTCCCGCAAGGCGCGCGGTGCGAAGAAGTTGGCGGCGTCGTAGGTGAGCAGCAGCGTGTCACAGGCCGGTTCCCCGGCGGGCACGGCGGTGTCTCTCACGTCGCCGAGCACGAAGCGGACGTGGTCCTGCCCGGCGAAGCGGCGGCGAGCGTGTTCGACCACCGCGGGGCCCGCGTCGACGCCGACGTACCCGGTCAGACCGTGGCCCGCCAGCGCGGCCGTGTAGGCGCCGGGCCCGCACAGCGGATGGTGCACACGCCCCGCCCGCCATCCGGGCAACTTCGCGCGCAGCCAGGCGAGTTGCTGCTCGATCACCGCCGGGGGGCGGGAGGAGTCCGTCGTCGTGCTGTCGGTCTGCTCCCGCAGCAGCCGGGCACTGAACTCCGGGTCCCCGTACGGCAGGGGAGGCAGTGCGGCGATACGGTCCGGCGGGAGGCCGGCGAGGTCGGGCAGTTCGGGCCAGAGGAACGGGGCACCGTGCTCCAGGAATTCCCGCGCCATTTCCCGCCCGTCCCGGTGCGTCGCTGTGTCGATCAATTCCATGACGACTCCGTAGCCTGGGGAACGTGCCCGCCCTGCAGGGCATTTCGGTATTCAGGTTCTGTGCGCCGGATCGGCGTGGTCAACTCTTTTGCGGATACCCGCTATTTCTTGGACTCCGCCGGCCCGCCCCGGCATGATGCGCGCCATGTTCACGCATTCATGCACTGTTGTGTTGGATCTGGTTCCGCACTGTTCCTCGTCGCCGCGCGAGGAGTGGAGCCAAGACGACGATCTGCGTCCGTTGAGCGAGGAGGGAGCACGCCAGGCGGACGTCCTCGCCGAGGTGTTCAAGGAGGGCGTCGACGCCGTCCACAGCAGCCCCGCGCTGCGCTGCCGGCAGTCGGTCGCCCCGCTGGCCGCCGTCGCCGGGGTGCCCGTGCTGATCGACGAGCGGCTGCGGGAGGCGCGCGGCTTCGCCGAGCCGGCGGCCTGGACCGAGGGCGTCTTCGCTCCCGTCGGCCCGTCCCTCGGCGGCGCTTGGGCCGCCGGACGGGTCATGGGCGCGCTGGTGGAGATCGCCGCCGGGCACGACGGCGGCCACGTGGTGGCCTGCTCGCACGGCGACGCCATCCCCGCCACGCTGGCGTACCTGTCGGCCGCCCACGACTGCCCGCTGCCGAGCATCGTGGGCCGGGGCGGCTGGTACCGGCTGCGCGTGGAACGCGGCCGGCTCACCCTGACCGGCATGCGCCCGTCGGGCCCCGCCTGACGACCGCTCACCGAAGGCGCCGGTCGGTGGCCGGAAGGCCTGTGCCCGACGGTCGGTGGGCCGGGGGCCCGGCCTGCGGCGGACGTGCGTCCGCCGTGCGCGAGGGCTCCCGGCCTGCGGTTCTCCCGTCCGCGGCCGGCGCCCCCGGCCGGTGAGGCGGCGGCCTGGAGGACGGCCCCGGCCCACCGCCCGCCGGGTTCGGCCTCCCGCCGTCACAGATCCCCCTGCGCCTCCTCCAGCAGTGCCGTCATCACCGCCACCCGCCGCCGCGTGCCGGGGTCGGCGGCGGTCTCGGCGCGGGACGCGGCGTCCCGCGCGAGCAGCCGGTCGGCGATCCGCACCACGGGCAGTCCGAAGTGGTAGGCGGCCACCAGACGGTAGGCGAGGGCCACGTCCTGCGGATCGCACGGACCCCCGTCGTCCGCCGCGCCCGCGGCATGGCGGGCCGCGGCGGCGCCCCCGAGGGCCAGTGTGGCCGCGGCGTCGAGATCCGCGGCCACCGCCGACGACAGGACCAGGGTGGCCAGATCCTCCCCGGCCGGCCCCAGCCCCGCCTGACCCCAGTCGATCGCGACGGTGCCCCCCGCCGTCCGGAACAGGTTGCGCGGTGTCAGGTCCCGGTGCACCAGCCCGGCCGGCAGGGACCGCATCGTCCGGACGGCCTGCGCGTGCCGTCGCTCCAGCGACCGCAGGGCCGTGGCGGTCCCCGGCCGGAACAGGCCGCGCACCGCCGGATCCGCGCTCGTCTCCGCGTCGGCGACCCGTTCGATCAGGGCGAACCGCCCGCGCAGCGCGGCCTGTTCCAGGAAGGGCCTGCACCACCACGGCCGGGACGGCGGTGGCCGCCGCAGCGACCGGGCGTGGAACCCGCCGAGGAACTGGGCGGTGTCGAGCAGTTCACGCGCCGACCAGGCCTCGCCTGGCAACCCGTCGGCCCGCTCCAGCCACAGCCGGAGCCGGTCACCGGGCCCCGGCACGATCCCCAGACAGCGGACGGCGGCGAACCGGCCGGCGACGGCGTACGGGAGGGAGGAGCCCAGCACCAGTGCCTCGCGGCGCCAGTACGCCCAGTCCGCCGGAGCGTCGCCGCCGTCGTCGATCTGCCGGGCCAGATCACGCGGGCCGGGCGTCCAGGAGCGGTGCCGCACCTGCTTCAGCACCAGGTCCCAGGCGTGGTCACCGCCGTCGCCCGAGGCCGTGCCCCGCACCGCGTACAGTCCGTCGCTGGCCCGGCTCCAGCTCTCGTAGCCGATCGGCTCACCGCTCCAGCCGGTCACCTCGGCCGTGGGATCGGCCAGCAGCGCGCGTACGGGCTCGCGCAGGTCCTCGGCGGTGAGGTGGGGCAGCGGGCCGAGGTGACGGTAGGGCGGACCGGGCATGGGCGCCGCCGTCAGCCCGCGCGCCGCGCGTCGGCGACGGCCGCCCGCAGGTAAGCGCGCAGCGGTTCGCTGGGCACCTGGTCGAAGCAGGTGAGGGCCGCGGCGTGACCGGCCTCCAGCGACTCCCGTTCCACCTCCAGGCGCCGCCGCAGCACGGCGGCGAGCCGCGAGTCGTCGTCGGGCGCCGGCTGGATGCGGGAGAGGTAGTGGATGACGTTCGCGAAGGCGAGGGCCGCGTGCACGATCCCGAACACCGGCCGGTCCTCGTTCTTCCACGGGGAGTGGAAGAGGGGGCCGTCGTCCGCGAACGACACGTCCTCCGCGCCGAAGGACTCGTTGAGCCACGAGTGCGTGGCCTCGTGCACGAGGGTCTCGCCCAGGCGCAGCGGTTCGTCGGTCCAGTTCAGCACGACGGTGCCGGGCAGGAAGTCGAAGGTGTAGCTGCGGCAGGTCGCCCCGAGCGGTACGGCCTCGGTCCAGATGACCACGGCGGTGGAGGAGCGGAGCACCTCGCCGCCGACGGCGAGCGCGGCGTCCACGGCCTCGTTCAGGGTCCGCGCGATGCGCGCCCGCTCCGCCGCGTCCTGCTCGGGCGAGTCGCCGAGCAGGTACATGCGGCTGCCGAGGCGGTCGTCGTCCACCGCGTCGCAGTCCGCCGCGCGCAGCACGAGGACCGGTCCGACGGCCGTCCGCACGGCCTCGGCCCGGAGCGCGGCCCGGTCCTGCCACAGGCGGACGGCCCGTCGGGCCCGGTCCGCGTCACGGGTCCGCGCGGCGAGGCGCGCCTGCTGGAAGGCGTGGTGCAGGACGGCGTTGTCGAAGGCGTCCGGCGCCCCGTCCGGTTCGTCGAGCTGTGTGTCCGGCGCGAGCCTGCGCAGGCTGGCCAGCAGCGTGCGCGCCCGCTCGGCACGGTGCTCCACCAGCCGCGCGGTCAGCGCGGCCTGGAGCGAGGTGACGGACGCGGCCGCCTCGATGGTGTCGGCTCGGGTCATGATGGTCTCGGTCCTTTCAGGGCGGCGGCGGTCAGCGTACGGCGCTCGGGGCGGCCCACCGGTGGAGGTGTTCCGCCTTCTCGGCGTCCGTCAGCGGCCGGATCTCACGGACGTAGTCGAAGGGGGACTTGACGGCGAACTGCCGCCGGTTCCAGCACGGGTAGGTGGTGCCGATCAGCTCGGCGACGATGCCGATGCCGACCGTCTCGCCGATCCGGTCCGGCAGTACGGGCCGCAGCGCGCGCAGCCCGTCGAGGAGTTCCCCTCGGCGGCGCGCGACCGTGTCCGGGGTGTCCGCGGCCCGGCGGGCGGCGAGCCGGTCGTACAGCTGGAAGGCGAGAGAGTCGGCGAACACGCCGGTCAGCCAGGTGCGGTCGGTCCCGGACAGCGGACCACTCCGGGCGCCGACGGCCTCCTCGGTGCGCAGCCACTGGTCCATCCAGGACGCGGCGCCCTCGCGCAGCAGCGCCTCGGCGCGGGCCAGCGCGTCGGACCCGCCCGGCAAGAGCCGGGCCACGTCGCACACGCCGCCCGGCACGGCGGCGCCCGCCGCGTCGCCGAGGACGACCGCGCCCACGGCGAGGTCGACGACGTACCGCAGGCCGACGTCGTCCAGCACCCGTACGGCGTCGCCCACCGCCGCCCGGTCCGGCGCGGCGGCCGGGGCGAGCCGCAGCCGGCCGCCGTCCTCGGGCACGCCGTGCAGCACGGCCAGACGCGGACCGTCCGGCAGGGCCAGCAGCGCGTCGCCCGCCTCGGCCGGGTCGACGGCGATGCCCGGGACACCGGCGAGCCCCACCAGGGCGCGGGTGAGCGGGTCGGGCGGTTCCGTGGTCCGCGGCGCCCCGGCACCGGCCGCGGTGGCGGCACGGCGGGCCCAGGCGGTGCTGTGCGGCTCGACCCACAGCAGGAACGAGTGGATGGCCCGGCCGTCCAGCGAGGCGTTCCAGCAGCGGTTCTGTGTCTCGTCGTCGTCGATGACGGGGAGGAGGAACATCGCGGTTCTCCTTTCAGACCGCTGCCGGGAGGGCCGCGGCCACGTGGTCGATGACCTTGCGCCGGTGGTCGCAGTACTCCTCCTCGAACCCGGTGCCCTCGAAGCGGAGCCGGTCGGGAAGGGCACCGCCGCGGCACGAGGCCTCGTGCGAGCAGCCCGCGCACTTGTCGAGCAGTGCGGACAGGTCCCGGCGCAGCCCGGGGTTGCTGTCCAGGGTGAGCAGCTCGTCCATCCCGGTCGCCGTGTCCACCGAACCCAGCAGCGCGCCGGGCATGGTCAGTTCGTCCGAGCTTCCGATGCGCCCGTCGGGGTAGAGCGTCACGACGAAGGGTTCCTTGCGGTCGCTGAAGCTCGTGTAGCTGGTGGGCAGCCCGGACAGCGACCGGATGACGCTGAAGAACGGCTCCAGCACGTACGCGCCGTAGGAGCGGGTCGCCGACCAGTGCTCGAACGCCTCGATCAGGAAGTCGGCGTACTCGTCGGGCGTCGTCGCCCAGCCGGGCATGCCCACGCCGTCGGGGTTGAGGATCTGGAGCGACTGGCGGTTCGGCGTCCGGTAGTCCTTGCTCTTGACGTTGAAGTCCAGGCAGCCGGAGAGCTTGACGACCTTCACGGCCTCGAACCTGCTCAGCGAGTCCAGCACGTCCGCGGCCCGGCCGAGGATGCGGCGCGTGACGACGACGATGACCCCGACGTTGCGGCCCCGGGCCGCCAGCAGCTCCAGCGCCTTGGTGACCTTGCGGTAGGTGGGGCGGTCCCGGAAGTCGACGCGGTGAGCGTTGCCCTGCTCGTCCCCGTCCAGGCTGATGCCGATCTCGATGTCCGGCCACTCACGGTCGAAGAAGTCGAGCCAGGCCTCGTTCAGCAGGATGCCGTTGGTCTGCATCGAGACGGTCACCGGGCCCTCGTAGGCGCGCAGTTCGGCGAACAGCTCGCCCATCCTGCGGCGGCCGATCAGCAGCGGTTCACCGCCGTGCAGTTCCACCGCCAGCGGCCGTCCGCCGCACAGCGAGAGGAACTTGCGCAGCACCTCCGGCTTCAGCATGAGGGCGTTGGGATACGGCTTGCGCCGCTCGTAGCAGTAATGGCAGTTGATATTGCACATTTCTCCGGGGAGTTTGAGCATCGCCAATATGGTTTCCCCGGGAGCCGGCAGCTGTAGTTTCATGGTGCAGCTCCTCCGTGCTGAATGTCTGGGAAAAGGCTCTCGTGGCGGTGGAAACGCGTCAACGAAATGCCGTTCTTCTTGCGGGAACCCGCACGTGGCGAACCGTCAGCGGGCGGCGACCGCCCGGGCCCGCCGTGCCCGCGCCGTCTTGCGCACCAGATCCGCCGCGGACAGCCAGTCGGTCTCGCCGACGGCCGCGGTCAGCCGGTCCAGACAGGGCACCCGGCCGGTCACGTCCGTGCGGCCGGGGAAGACCGACTCGTACGGCACATGGACCCAGCCCGCCGTGCTGCCGGTGGCGTCCAGGACCAGGCGGGCCAGGCCTGCGATGGTCGTCTCGCTGCGGGAGCCGATGTTGACCACATGGGCGCCGGGCCGCCACGCGGACTCGGTGGCCGCGAGGTCGAGCAGGCGGCGGGTGAACTGGTCGATGTCGGTGAAGCAGCGGCGCTGGCTGCCGTCGCCGTGCACGGTCAGCGGCTCCCCGGACTCGGCCTGCCGGAAGAACGTCGGCACCACCATGCCGTAGCGCCCCCGCTGGCCGGGGCCGACGACGTTGAAGGGCCGCACCGTGAGCACGGGCCGGTGGCGGGCGGCCTCACTCCCCAGCCGTTCCATCTCCCACTTGCCGGTGGCGTAGCCCGGGCTGCCGCCGTCGTAGGCCAGCGGCACGGCCCGGTCCACGGCCTGGTCCTCGCGCAGCTCGGCGGAGCTGTCGCTGAGCCCGTAGACGGCGGAACTGGACACGAGCACGACAGGCGTGTCCCCGGTGTGCGCCAGGACGTTCGCCGTCCCCTGGCGGCCCACGGCGTAGGCCAGTTCGGCCTGTCGTGCCGCGAGCCGCATGCCGACGACGCCGGCGAGGTGCAGCACCAGCCCCGTCCCCCGCGCGGCCTCGGCCACCGCGTCCGCGTCCAGCACGCTGCCGCGCACCAGGGTGGCGCCCGGGACCGACGCGACGGACTCGGGCCGGCCCGTCGAGAGGTCGTCCAGGACCCGGACGGGGTGGCCCGCCGCGGCCAGCGAGCGCACGAGCCGGCTGCCGATGAAGCCGGCACCGCCGGTGACGAGCACGGGTGTCGAGGGGGTGGACCACATGTCGGTGTCTCCTTCGAATGGGAGGCGGGTGGGACGCCGGTGGGGCGGAGGACAAGGGCGGTGGGTAGGGGAGGAGGGCGGTGGGGCGGACGAAGGGGCGGGGCCCGTGGAGGGCGGGAGACGGACGGGCGGCGGGGCGTCAGCCGCGCCCGGCGCCGTCCATGGCCCTCAGCAGGGCCCGCGCCCACCCCAGAAGCCGTGGCGCCCAGCCCGGCCGCTCGTGCGGTTCCGCCATGTCCGTGAAGTGCGCGTAGGTGACGAGCTGGTTGAACGCGGCGACCGGTTCGGCGAGCCGCCACACCTCACGGCACTCGGCGGCCGGTACCAGCGGCGACCAGCTCGCGAAGTACCGGTCCAGGGCGCGGGACCGGACCCCGGGGTCCGCGCAGCTCCTGAGGGCCGCCGCGACGTCGAGGAACGGGTGGCCGACGGATGCCTCCGCCCAGTCGAGGAACACGGTCCGGCCGGTGGGGGTCACGCCCCAGTTGCCCGGGTGCAGGTCGCCGTGGACGAGGCTCTCGCCGGGCGGTGCCGTGGCCAGCGCCGCGCACCGTTCGGGCAGCCGGGCGCAGGCGTCGGCCAGCCGGGCGGACTCCGCCGCGCTCAGCGCGCCCGGCAGTCCCGAGTCCGGCCCGAACAGCTCGCCCCGCTCCGCAAGCGGTGTCAGGCCGGCCAGGGCCCGCGGTGTGCGCGCCCAGCAGCCGGCGGTGGTGAGGTCGGCGGTCCGGCCGAGCCACGCGCGCTGCACCGTGCCGAGGACCGCCAGGGCCCGGCCCCGTTCCTCGTCGGGCAGCTCCGTGCCCGGCCGCAGGGCGACCTCCCGGGTGCACCAGCCCTCGTCCGGCGGCCCGGACGCGAGCAGTTCGGGCACCAGGTGGGGGTGGTGGCCGGCCAGCAGGCCCAGCACCCGGCCCTCGTGCGCCAGGGACGGCAGCGACTGCTTGTGGAACACCGCGCCCCCGCTGGTGGGGCAGCGCAGCACGGCCGACAGGGACCAGCGCTTGACGTCCTCGACGGGCCCGGTGCGCCGCAGGCCCGCCGCGGCCAGCCGGGCGTCGATGACGGCCACGGCACGCGGGCGCCAGCCCGGCAGCCGCCACGGGCGTGCGAGGGGTTCGGTGCCGGGAGAACCGGTGTCAGTGCCGGAAGAAACGCTCACCGGTCACGATCCAGCTCATCGCGTGGGCCGCACAGGCCTCCCGCAGCGCGTCCGCGCCGGTCGAGCCGGCGGGTGTGACCAGCTGGGTGACGCCCAGGCGGGCCGCGATCTCGACGACCTCGACGAACGGGAAGTGGTTGTCGGCCGCCAGCGTCACCCCGGACAGCGGTGGTGTCGCCGTCCAGTCGGGTTCCCAGTCGGCGTCCCGGGGGTCCGCCAGCACCCCGGCGAACTCGGCGCGGACCGAGGCGGTCAGGTCGCCCTCGGCGAGCCGCGCCCGCCACACCGCGCGTTCCGCGGTCCCGACGCCCTCCCGGAACCGGAGCCCCAGCACGTCCGGGTGGCGGCGGCGCTGCCAGGTCCGGGCGCGGGCCGCCGCCAGGCGGGTGCAGTCCAGGCGGTTCTGCTGCCCCATGCCGATGCCGATCGTCGTGCCGTCCACGACGAAGGCCATGGCGTTCGACTGGGCGTGCCGGACGGTCTCCAGGGCGACGGCCAGGTCGTCGGCGCTGCCGGGCGTGCCGCACTCCGTGCGCGTGCCGCCCGCGAACCCCGGCAGCGGTGCGGCGGACCGCGTCAGGCGCAGGCCGGCCGTCTCGACGGACTCCCGCGCGGCTCCGCCGTGTCCGTCCCGCTCCCCGTCCTCGTGGGACCGCAGCAGGATGAACCGGCCGTGGTTCGAGCGGGAGAGCGCGGCGAACGCCTCCGGGGTGAAGTCCGGGGCGATGACCCCGATGGCGTTCGCGAACAGCGGCACCTGTGCCGAGGTGACCGGCTCGGACACCGCGACGAAGTCCCCGTAGGAGCACTTGGGCGCGGTGTTCCGGGCCCGTACGACGGCCCGGCCGAGGGCGTCGTCCGGCAGCGGCCCCCGGTCGTGGAGGTCCTCGTCCCCCGGCGCGAAGGGCCGCCCGAGGGCGATGCCCGCGGGGGAGGTGTGCTTGAACGAGGCACAGGCAGCCACGCCGGTCCGGTCGCGCAGCGCCCGGACCGCCTGCCGGGCGCCCAGCGCGTCGAGCACGTTGATGTACGAGGGGCTGCCGTGCAGGAGGGTGAAGGGAGGCCGGTCCGGGACCACCGGTTCCGCCCAGGCGCTCTCGTGCGGGTTCAGTCCCCGGGACAGGGTGATCATGACGGCTCCGGAGCGGTGAGGGGGGACCGCGGGCGCGACTCGGAGCGGAGGGCGTCCAGGACGCCCGTCTGCCAGCCGAGTTCCCACACCAGCGCGGACAGGGCGGCGGGAGCTCCCGCGCGTGCGGCGGTGACCGGCAGGCGCACCCAGTCCGCCAGATGGTCGCGCCAGGTCAGGGGCTCGGTGCCGTGCGCGGCGAACTTGCGGCGCAGGGCCACGATGTCGTGTCCCTGGAACCGGCCCCGGCGGAACCTGCCGCGGTGCGTGGACCGGATGCCGACCGACACGACGGTGTCCGCCACGCCGATGGTGCGGCCCGCCAACTGGGCCCGCCAGGACAGGTCGACGTCGGCGAGCGCGGGCAACTGCTCGTCGAAACCGCCCAGTTCCTCGAACAGGCTCCGGGAGATCCCCATCAGCCCGCCCAGCACATGGGGTTTGAACAGGCTCGCGGTCAGGATGTCGGGGAGCTGGTCGGGGGGCGTCGCGCGCAGCACCTCGGGCGGGTTGAGGCGCCGGTAGTCGATGCGGGCCGTGACCAGTTCGGCCCGGTCGAGCGCCGCCGCCATCGCCGCCACGTGGTCGTCGGCGATCTCGTCGTCGGCGTCCAGGAACAGCAGGCGGTCGCCGCGGGCCGCGCGCGCCCCCGTGTTGCGGGCGGCCCCGGTGCCTCCGCGCACGCGACGGGTCACGATCCGGGTGTCGGCGGGCAGATGGCGGCGGTGGTCGTCGACGACGGCCGCGAGGGCGTCGGTCGAGCCGTCGTCCACGATCACCAGGCCCCAGTCGGCGTCGGTGCGCTGCCGACCCAGCGCCGCGAGCTGCCGGCCCACGCAGTGGGCGCCGTTGTGGCAGGGGACGACGACGTCCAGGCGGCTCACGAGGTCTCCAGCAGCGCGCGTCGCCGCCCGGCCACGGCGTCGTCCACGGCCCGGTACAGATCGTGCATCCGGCCGTCGTCGTGCGCGCCCGCGGTGTTGCGGAACACGTGCACCGGCGGCAGGTAGGGCGGCGGGTCGTCGAGGAGCAGCGCGCGGTACACCGTGCTGACCTTGTCGAGGGTGTAGCTGTTCTCGTAGTGGCGCATGCTCTTGCCGCGGGAGACGACGCGGTCGGCGGCCAGTTCCACGGGGACGTCGAGGTAGACGATCAGGTCGGGCAGCAGGGTGCCGTGCGCGTGGTGGCGGTCCAGCGTCTCGCGCGCGGGGATGCCGTACAGCACCTCCAGGTAGGCGGCGTCGCTGAAGACGTAGCGGTCCGACAGCACGGTGCGGTCGCGCAGCAGGTCGCCGATGGCGCGGGCCTGCAACTGCTTGTCCCGGAAGTAGGCCTCGGTGATCCGCCGGTGGCTGTGCCGGTGCGGCCGGTCCTCGCGGACGTCGATGATGACGCGCGCCGCCTGCGGATCGAGCCACGAGTGCTGGCCTATGCGGGACAACGGCCGTCCCTGCGCGCGCACGTGTTCGGCGATGAGCCGTGCGGTCGTCGTCTTCCCGGATCCGTCGACGCCCTCCAGCGCGAGGAATCCGTGGTTCGTGGTGCTGGGCAAGGGGATCTCCCTGTCTGCTGTCCGGGTCATGTCGTCGCCGGGGCCGAACGCCGCGCCGCCCAGGCGAAGGCCTCCTCCATGACCTGGGACATGGAGGAGTAGGTCCAGGTGCCGTAGCGGCCGAGCGGGGTGATGCCGAGGGAGGCGAGGTGGCGGACGGCCTCGTCGGCGGTCTGCCGGGCCTCGTCGGTGAAGACGACGTAGCCGGGGTCGCTCGTGAACACGCGGGAGCCGACGACCCGGCAGTCCGCGCCGAGCAGCCCGACCGTCCCGACCCCGCGCAGCACGTCGGCCACCAGCGTGTCGTCCGCCGCGCGCGGCGCCTCGGACGGTTCGAGTACCTCGGCGAGCACCCCCCAGCCGTCGGCGGGTGCCATGTCCGGGTCGAACTCCGTCATGAAGACGAGGCGGGTGAACGGCACGTCCTCGCGCGTGTAGTACCGCCAGTGCCCGGTGTCGCGCGGGCGCGGCCCCTGGACGGCGAGCGCGACCGACCGGACGCGGTTGCGGGGCAGGGCACGGCAGCGTGCGACGAGTTCCTCGGGCGCCCCGCGGCACAGCTCGACGGTGGCGGGCAGCGGCAGCGTGGAGACGCAGTCGTGCGTGTAGCGGAAGTCGGTGACGCCCTCGGGCGAACGGGTGCGCACGGTACGGGACGACGGGTCGACGGCGGTGACGGTGTGCCGCAGTCGCAGGTCCCGGACCTGGTCGGCCAGCGCCTGGGAGAGCACCTCCATGCCGCGCCGGCCGCCGGGAGCGGGCCGCGGGTACCAGCCCCGCGCGTTGTAACCGTCCGCCGGCCGCGCCGAGTCGGCGCCGCGTTCGACCTCCGCCACGCTGGGCCGCGTCAGGTTCCAGTGGAAGCCGGACGCCGACAGCGTGCCGAGCGGACGCCGCCACAGCTTGCGGTTGTACGGGAAGAAGAACAGCTCGCACAGGGTGCGGCCGAACGCGCTGAGCAGCAGTTCCTCGTAGTCGCCGGGCGTCGCGCCCCGGGCGTGCGCGGCCCTCAGGTCCGCCAGGCACGCGGCGCGCACCTCGGCGGGCAGACCGTGCAGGTTCAGCTGGACGGGGAAGCGGGTGGTGCCCCGGGCCGTCTCGACCCGGGCGTCCGGGGGGCAGGGGCGCAGGACGTCACCGAGCAGCGCGCGGACGCGGGCCTCGACGTCGGGATGGCTGAAGTAGAGCAGGTGGATGACGTGGTCGAACCAGTGGTTCCCGACGCGTTCGGTGCGTACCAGGCCACCGGGCCGGTCCGCGGCCTCCACCACGACCGCGCGGTCCCCGAGCAGGGAACCGGCGGACAGGCCGGCCAGTCCGCCGCCGAGGATCAGCACCTCGGTCTCCACTTCGCGGTCCGCAGGGTCCGCCCACGGGGACGGGTCGAGCATGTGAGTCACCTCGCAGGGCCGGCGGGACGGGCGCCCGGCCGCCGGAGCGCGGTGGGCGCGGGGGTTCCGGCGGGCGGCCGCGGAGAGCCGCCCGCCGGTCTGGCGCAGCGGATCAGACGGCGTCGGAGGTCTGCTCCGTGACGTGCTCCCAGGGCTTCACCGAGACCGCCGACGAGTGGGCGGTGTCCTTGGCGCTGACGGACTCCAGGTCGTACGACTTCACGGCGTCGACGAACGCGTCGAAGGAGATCTCGTTCTTCTCGGACATGATGAACCTCTTTCTTTGGCGTCGAGGAATCCGTTGATTCCCTGGAATGAAATTAGCAGCGCCCGGAGGGCTGGATCAATGAATTGTCGGGCTGATGATTTCCGATATCCGCAGCGCCTTTTTCCGGGAATGTGGAATGCCCGGTCGGCGTCCTTTCTGTGAAAGGGGCCGGCCGGGTGGTCGTGCGGCGGGGTCAGAGATGCGCCACGCGTGCGCCGACGGTGCGTCCGGTCGTGTCGAACAGCAGCGGCGCGGTGTCGGCGAGGGCGGCCAGGTCGTAGTCCAGGTGTGCCTGCAGCAGCACGACGAGGTCGGCCTCGGCCACCGCCGCGTCCAGCGACTCGGCCCGGACGAGGCTCCGCCCGCGCAGCCGCAGGGTGCGCAGATACGGGTCGTGGAAACGCACGAGGGCGCCCCGGTCCAGCAGGAGTTCGGCCACGGGCACCGCGGGCGAGCCGCGGCCGTCGGCGATGTCCGCCTTGTAGGTCGCCCCGAGCAGCAGCACACGGCTGCCGCGGACGCCGCGCCCCCGGTCGTCGAGGAGCCGCGCGACGCGGTCGACGACGTACGCCGGCATCCGGTCGTTCACCTCCTGCGCCAGCTCCGGCAGCCGTAGCGGAAACCCGGATGCCCGGCCGCTGAAGGCCAGGTAGCCGGGGTCCACCGGGATGCAGTGGCCCCCCACCCCCGGGCCGGGCCGGAACGGCTGGAAGCCGAACGGCTTGGTCGCCGCGGCGGCCACCACCTCCCACACGTCCACACCGAGTCCGTCGCAGTACACGGCGAGTTCGTTGACGAGCGCGATGTTGACCTGCCGGTACGTGTTCTCCAGCAGCTTGGTCAACTCGGCCGCCGCCGGCGTGCTCACCGTCACCACCTTCTGCACGACGCGCTCGTACAGCGCGGTGGCGGCCTCCGTGCAGCGGGCGGTGACACCGCCGACCACCTTCGGGGTGTTGTGCAGCCCGAACGCCGGGTTGCCGGGGTCGATCCGCTCGGGGGAGAAGGCCAGCAGGAAGTCCTCGCCGACCGTCCGTGACCCCTGCGCGAGCAGGGGCAGCACGACATCGGTGGTGGTCCCCGGGTACGTGGTCGATTCCAGCACCACCAGCGCCCCGGGGCGCAGCCGGGGTGCCACCAGGCGCACGGCGTCCAGGACGGCGCTCAGGTCGGGCACGGCGTCCCGCAGCGGCGTCGGCACGCAGATGATGACGGCAGCCGCGGCGGCGATCACCTCCGGGTCCGAGGACGGGGTGAACCCCGAGCCCAGCGCCTCGGCGATCTCCTGGTCGGAGATGTCGTCGACGTAGCTCGTCCCGCCTGCCAGGGCGGTGAGACGGTCGTCGTTGACGTCGTAGCCCGCGACCCGCATGCCGTTGCGGGCGGCCGCGACGACCAGCGGAAGCCCGGCGTAACCGAGTCCGACGACGGCCAGATCGTACTTTTCAGCCACGGGCCCGACTCCTTCCCTTGCGGCGGAAGAGGATTCTGTGATCCGCCGTGGACGGCGGCACGTTCCAGCAGGATGACCGAGGCGACCGGCCCGCGGCCAAGGAATTGCGTAAATGCGAACGGAAGAGGAATCCGGTCGAGTGCGGGCCCTGCTGGAATGCGCACCATCGGGCCTCCCGTGAGAATCGCCGGGCCGTTCCCGGCTATTTCGTCGTTAGGATCGCCGGGCAGCATCCTGAATCCGTGGCCATAAACCGGGAGGGAAATTGTGACAGGTTCCGAAGAGGGGATGACGGCGGCGGGCGCGCGGTGCCGCACGCTCGCGCACCGGCCCCGGTTCCCGAACGTCATGCCCGACGTCGACGAGTTCCTCGGCCGCTGGAACGCGCCCGCCGCGCCCCGTCGCCCCGCCCGTCTGCTCAGGAGCGCGGACGGCAACATCAACACGGTCGGACTCCCCGGCATCCACGAGGCGGACGACGTCGATCCCGGACACCCCCAGTGGCGCGACGCCATCGAGGACGGCGTCTGGCCCCTGGTGGACACCCTCACCACGGGCGCCTGGCGGCTCGTCACCTACGACAGCTGCGAGGGCCACGCCCACCGCTCCGCGTCCCTCACGCCCGGCCGGCGCCGCGTGGGTGTGCTGCCCCGCTCCCCGCAGGAGTTCGCGCGGGCGGCGGCGGCCCTGTGCCGGGCGGTGCGCGCCGCCGCCCCGGACGTCCCGGCACCGGTCCGGATCACGCTCGGCACCTGCGACCTGACCTGCGGACGCACCGGGCGCCGCCGTCCCGTGCTCGACCTCGGGCTGGAACCCGCCCCGGGCACCGGCGACGACGCCTACTTCGCGGCGCTGCACACGGCCACCGAGGTGCTCGCCGACGCCCTGCTCGCGCAGCGGCCGGCCGCGGACCGGCCCTGCGGCTGCCCGGCCGGCGGCCGCCGTCAGTAGGACAGGTCCAGGGTGCCCGCCCCCCGGGCGGGCACCGCGACCAGCCAGCGGAAGATGACGACCGCCGCGAGCAGCCAGCAGCCGGCCGTCAGCACCGCCGGCACCACCGGACCGAACACCTCGGCCGCCGGACGGTTGTCGCTCACCGCCCGCAGCGCCCGCAGGGTGTGCGTCAGCGGCACCGCCTGGACCACCGCCCCCACTGCGCGCGGCCAGAAGTCCACCGGCACCTGGACACCGCAGAACCCCATCATCGCCAGGTAGGCGCAGTTGGACACCACGTTGCGCAGCCGCGGCACGTTGATCACCAGCACGGCCAGGAACAGCCCGACGCAGTAGGTGCCCAGCGCGGTGAGCGCGATCAGCAGCAGGACCAGCGGAACCTGTGCCGCAGCCCAGGTGACCCCGAAGAACGGACCCAGGCCGAACAGGGCCACCGACGCGGTGGCGAACCCGCTGACCGGCCAGTGCAGACTGCGCCCGGCGAACACCCACATCGGGTCCGCCGGGCTCGCCACCAGCAGCGACAGCGTGCCGGCCCGGCGCTCCCCGCTCGTCGTCGCCACCACGGCCATGGTGTCCACGACACAGGTCATCAGCGCGTTGCCGAGCGCGAGGTACCGGACGGCGCCGGGATGGTCCAGCATCCCGCCGAGACCGGTGAAGAACAGTACCTGGGCGAGCATCCGACCGAGCCAGCCGAACGACCAACTGCGCCAGGTGTAGGTGGCTTTGAAGTCGGCCACGGCGTTGAGGACGCCGTAGCGCACGAGATGGAACGGGGATGGGTACACGTCGGCCCCTAGGTGTGCGTGAGGGTGCCGAGCCTGCGGACCCGGCGCAGCACGCGGGCCAGCAGGAGCGCCCCGATGAGGTATCCGGACAGCCCGAGCAGGGCGACGACGGCGATCCGCCCCGCCGGCCGGGAGACGGCCGCCTCGTCCAGGGCGGCCCGGAACAGGTCGGCGCTCCAGCTCAGGAACACCACGCGGCCCAGCGGCCTGACCCAGGCGGGCAGTTGCGACAGCGGCACCAGGACGCCGCACAGCAGGTACAGCGGATAGGTGAGCGTGTTCTGCACGATCCGAGCCGACGGCATCAGGACGAACAGCGACGCCATGATGCTCGCGGTCCCGGCCATGGCCGCCGCGTTCGCCAGCAGCGCGGCGGCCAGCACGACGGGGTGCGGTACGGCGATCCAGCGTCCGAAGCCGACTCCCGCGACCAGCCACGCCTCCGCCATGGTGGTGACGCCGAGCAGGCTGACCGCCAGGATCCGGCCCACGACGATCACCGAGAGCCGGCCCGGGGTCGCGATCACCGCCTCCAGGGTGCCCTGGCTGCGTTCCTCCGCGATGAGTTCGCCCGCGATGCCGAGGGCCAGCGCCCACTGGCCCATGAGGGTCGGGGCGACGACGGCGAACGACGTGAGGTCGGTGCGGTCCGCGTGCTCGGCGATCGACAGGAACACCGCCGTGAACAACGGTGCCGTCGCCCACACCTGCAAGGTGCCGGGGGAGTGCGCCGCGAGGCGCAACTGGAAGCGCAGGGCGGCCATGAAGAGGGACATCAGGTCACCGCCATGCCCCGCCGGCCCACCAGGTGCAGGTACACCTCGGCCAGGTCCGGCCGCGCCGTGCTGACCCGGTGGACGCCTTCCCCCGCGAGCACGGCGAGGACCGAGGCGGTCGCGGACGGCAGCTCGGTCTCGGCCTCCAGCCGGTCCGCCTCGTGCCGTACGGCGACGACGCCCGCCAGCGCCCCCACCCGGTCCGCCAGACCGGCGGACACCCCGTGCGCGACGACCCGCTCGTAGCGGGAGAGCAGCCGGCCGACGGCGTCCGTGTCCTCGGTCATGAGCAGCCGGCCCCGGTCGATCAGCGACACCCGGTCGCAGACCGCCGCCGCCTCCGCCATGTCGTGCGTCGTCAGCAGGACCGTACGCCCCTCCTCCCGCAGCTCCGCGACGAGCGCCCGGAAGTCCAGCGCGGCCACCGGGTCCATGCCCATCGTCGGTTCGTCGAGGATCACCACGCGCGGGTCGCCGACCAGGCCGCGTGCCAGGTGCAACCGCTGCTTCATCCCGCGCGAGAACGTGTCGACCCGCGCGTCCGCCCGGTCGGCGAGCCCCACCCGTTCCAGCAACAGCTCGGCGCGCGCCCGCAGTTCGGAACGGCGCAGTCCGTACATGGCACCCCAGAACCACAGGTTCTCGCGGGCGCTGAGCCGTCCGTACAGTCCCCGGTCGCCGCCGAAGACCAGGCCGATCGACCGCCGCACGGCCCGCGACTGCCGGGTCACGTCCAGGCCGAGCACCCGCGCCGAACCCGTCGTCGGCTCCAGGGTCGTCGTCAGGATCTTGCACAGCGTCGTCTTGCCGGCGCCGTTCGGGCCGAGCAGGCCGTGCACCTCGCCGGGCGCCACCCGCAGGCTGATCCCGCTCAGCGCGGTCACCTCACCGGCCCCCCGGCCCCGCCGGTCGACGAAGGTCCGCCCGAGGTCCTCGACGACGATGGCGTCCGCCCGCGCACCCCCGTCCGCGGGGCGCTTCGTCGCTCCGCGACGCGTCGGGCCGTACTTCTCCATGCTCACCACGGGCTCTCCCAGAAACAGTGGTCGACCGACCAGTCGCCCGCCACGAGGGCGCGCAGCACCGTGTCCGCGCCGCGCGCCGCTCCGGGCTCGTACGGGTGCACGACATGGCCGCACAGCGGACGCCCCTCGGTGGCGCGCACGGCGGCGTCCACCAGCGCGGCGACGGCGGCCCGCCGGACGCCCGGGTCGTCCACCAGCGTGTCCACCAGTTCGGCGAACTCCTCGCCGGTGACGCTGTCCTGCTGGCGGACGAGCACGGTCGCGTGCCCGACCGCCTCGCCGTCCACCTCGGCGATGAGCGACATCCGGTCCGGGGCGTCCACGACGTCCGTGACGCCGGGGTGCCCGGGGCCGACCTCCTGCCCCGGGTAGGCGTTCCGGAACGCCTGCGCGAGCCAGTCGCGTACGCGCGGGTCGTCGGCGGGCGTCGCGGGCCGCACCTTCAGACCGCCGGGGGGCGGGGTGCCGGCTCCCGGCGGGCGGGGCGCGCGGTCGTGCCGCACATAGGTCAGCCGCGGGCGCCACGGCGCGGGCAGCCGCACGTCTCCGACGACCCGCAGCAGCACGGCGTCGGCCTCCTCGGCGCCGGCGCGCAGGGCGTCGTGCAGGGCCGCCAGCGCGTCGGCGGACGCGGGCAGCCGCGGGTCGCAGTACTCGACCAGCACCTGCCGGCGCCCGGTGAACGGGTCGTCGCAGCGGTCCGCGACGAAGCCGAACCCGCCCGCCTCGCGCAGGAGTCCGGCCGCCGCGGCCCGGTCGAGGTACTCCCGGACGGCCGTCATCGTGCCTCCGGCCGGACCACGGCCCGCCAGCCGTCCAGCACGTGCGCGGCGGCCGCGCGCAGCTCCTCGGCGCCGACCGCTGCGATGTTCGCCACCTCGGCCGCGGGCGACCAGTCGGCGGGGCCGCCGCTGCGCAGCGCGAGGAAACGCGCGCACTCCAGCGGGGTGTCGACGGAGGTGTGGATCCGCATCTGGGCCTGGCGCCGGGCGGACTCCAGGTCGTCCGGCTTCGGGCCGTCCGCCGCGATCTCCTCCAGCGCGCCCCGGATCACGGCGAGCGCGGCGTCACCGTTGCCGGATTCGACACCGGCCAGGACCCGCCACGCGCCCGTCTCCCCGTACCCGCGGTTCCACGACTGGAACGCGTACGCCAGACCCGCCTCGCCGCGCAGCCGGCGGTAGAGCACCGACGACGGACTCGAACCGAGCAACTGAGCGAGGACGTTGAAGTGAGGTCGGCGCGGATCGTGGTTGCCGACGGAGCGCGCGCCCGCACAGACCCACGCGAACTCGTCCGGCCACGGCAGCGGTCCGTGCGGCCCGGGGTCGGGCAGCGCGGACAGATCGCGCCGGGCCGTGCCCAGCCGCGCCAGTGCCTCCGCGGGGACACCCGCCACCAGCGGGTCCGCCGTCGCGGGGACCGACGGTCCGACCACGATCAGCGACAGCGGGGCGGTCAGCAGCCGGTCGTGGTGTCCGGCCGCCACCGCCGCGACGTCGAACGCCTCGACGGTCTCCCGGGTGCCGCCCACGGGACGGCCCAGCGGGTGCCCGGGGAACAGGTGCTCCAGGAAGGCGTCCTGCACCACGTCGCTGGGGTCCGCGGCGGCCGCCGCCAGTTCCTGGAAGACCGCCGCCTTCTCCTGCGGCAGTGTCCTGTCGTTCCACCGGGGACGCAGCACCGCCTGCTGGAGCAGTCCGGTGATCTCCTCGGCGTCGTCCGCGTGCACCTGCGCGTAGAACAGCATGCGGTCCAGGCCGGTCTCCGCGTTGGCGTGCCCGCCGAGCCGCTCGACGTACTCGCTGAACGACGGCACCGGTCCCACCGGCGCGGACATCAGCACGTGTTCCAGCACATGGGCGAGACCGCACTCCCGCGCCGGATCGTCCCGCGAACCGTACTTGGAGGCCAGACAGACCGTGGTGGTGCTCAGCCGTTCGTCGACGACCGCCATGACCGGAAGCGGCCCGTCGAGGTTCCGGAATTCGTACAAGGAAAGCACTCTCCCTCACTGGTCCGTATAAGCGAATGCCGCCCCCCGAGGGCGGCGGCATTCCCTTTCATGCGGTGATTCAGCGGCTCTGCGGCTTCACCTTGTCGAGACGCGGGCGCAGGATCGAAGCGTGCTTCATCATGTGATGCTCCTTCGTTCGGGGTTGAGTGAACGAAAAGGACTGTAGGCAGGGTCGGACCGGGCGGGCAACGACTGCTTCCGTAATCCGCACCCCACCGCCCGCGCACCCGCCGTAAACCCGTGCAGCGGGCCCCGACTCGTCTTTTCCGGAATGCGCACACCGCGGGTCCGGTTCTCGTCCGCGCGGTTACGCTGCTCGGAATTCCGTCCCTGGAGGTGCACCGTGGAACTGTCGCTGAGGAGCGTGCGGGAGGTCATGGGCCTCGACCCGGACATCAGGCTCGGCCTGGTCCTGGAGCGCGCCACACGGCGTGACCACCGGCTCGGCGGCACCGTGTGCTCGCTGGCCGCGGCCGAGGGCCACCGGATGGGAGCGCTCGGCACGGCACTGCTCGACGTGGAGCGCGCACGTCACGACGAACACGAGCGCCTCATCGCCCTCGTCCGCGAGGCGGGCCACGCCCACGTCCTCAAAGGAGCGGCGCTCCAGGCCTACTATCCGCCGGGCGTGCTGCGCACCAGCCGTGACGTGGACCTGCTGATGCCCGACGAGGACGAGCTGTGGGCGGCGGTGGCCGCCGTGGCGCGTGAACGGCCCGTGGACGAGGCCCGGGTGAGCATGCTGGAGAGCGACGGCCGCCGCCACTGGGCCGTGGCCCTGAACTGGCCCTCACCGGAGTCGGACCTGGACCCCGTGTACGCGGCGGAGTTCCTCTCGGCGGCCTTCGTCGGCAACTCCACGAACGTGCCGCTGCGCGCGGAGTGGCCCGCCAACCCGGTGGTGGCCCATCTGCTCCTCATCGCCGAGGAGTTGTTCCAGCAGCCGTTGCGGGGGAGGGACGTCGTAGACGCCGCGGTCCTGGCCGACGCGATGACCGAGCGGGACGCGGACGATCTGCTCCGCGCCGCCGAACACCTGATGCTGGCGCCGGAGGTGCATGAGGCGCTCACCAGGGTGAACGCCGTCCCCGGCCTGGCGTCCGGGATCTCACGGGCGCTGGCGCGGGACCTCGGCGCCGCCGCCGAACGGGAACGGGCCCGACGGGCCGCCGGCTCCGACGACGGCACCGCGGTGGTGGTGCACTACGGATTCCCGCTCGGCCCGGCGCTGAGCAGTCCCACCGTGGTCGTCGAGCAGGACGCCGAGATGACCGTCGTCCGCTGTCCCGTGGGCGGATACCTGATGGTCGACACGCTCTCCGTGCCCGTCGAACTGGCCCGCGCGGCACTGGACCGCCATCCCGGCGCCGTATTGCCGCACTGACTTCCGAAGAGAAAAGGGATTCCCGGGAGAAGGGGCCGGCCCCGCCCATGTACGACCGATGCCCGCCCCACAGGCGGGAGATTCCGCACCGAATTTCCCGCCATCCACGGGAACGGACAGCCGGGTGTCTTCCGCCCGGACGGCGGCGGCCACGACGCTTTAACCCTCAGTGATCTGACGGATTCCAACGCCACCCCTCCACCGCATTCCTTCGCGAGCCGTACGGGGAGATGCCGGAGATGCGGGACGGCGACTGGCTCCCCACGGAATTCAGCCCGCCGGGTCGTCGCCCGCGCAATACCGGCGGGATTCGCCGACGCCCACGTCGTCCGGGCCGACTGGCGGGCCGACGGACGGCCCGGCTGGCGGACGCTCTACGGCTTCCCGTCCGGCTCCGTCGCCCCCGGCGCGGCACCGGGGCGGGGGGCCGTCTCGCCCCGGATCACCGAAGCGGGCGCACTCGTCTCGTCGTCCTTCATGGCGCGGGCCTCCGCCTTGAGGATCCGCGCGGACTTGCCGGCCGAACGAGCCAGGTCGGGCAGCTTCTTGGCGGCGAGGACGGCTATGACGACGATGAGGACGACGGCGACTTCGCTCAGTCCGAACATGCTGGTCCTGTCTGCTGGGCGGCTCGGGCCGGAACCGGGCCGGGGCCGGTGGTCGGGCGGGCCGGCAGCGGCCCCGAGGAAATCTACAGCACTGTAGAAGCGGTGGGGAGGCTCCTCCATCGCGCTCCGCCAGAGGCGCACGCCCGCACCCCCCCGCGCCGCGCACCGGGCCCTGGCGGGGCTGCCGGGCAGGGGCGTCGCCGTTCTGCCCGACGACACGCCGTACGCGTACGTGTTTCCCGGGCGGCGCCACGACCGGGTGGCGGTGACCACCGGCATGCTGGCCCGCCTCGAACCGGCCGAGCGGTGGGTGCTGTTCGCCCACGAGCGCGCCCATCTCGTGGCCGGGCACCACCGCTTCCCGCCGGCCGTGCGACTGGCCGCGCAGGCCGGCCCGTTCCTGCGGCCCCGGTGCACGGCTGTGTCGTACACCGGGGAGCGGTGGGCGGACGAGGAGGCCGCCCGGACGGCCGGCAGCCGCCGGGTCGTGTCGTGGCCCGCGCTAAGGGCTGTCCCGTGATCCCCGGCGGGCGCACGACGCCGGCTACGGCACCTCGCCGCGTTGTCGGAACGCCCGCATACGTCCAGTACGCGGATGCCTCTCCGCCTTGCGATGCACCGCATCCGACGCCGTGCGCTGATCCACCGCGATTACGGGACAGCCCTCAGGCAGAGCGGCGCCGGTCTCCCGCTCCACCCCTGCCCGGACGGTCCGGGGTTCGCCGTGCCCGGCCCGGTGCCGCGCGGGGTGGCCGCGCTGCCCGGTCCCGAGCCGGTGCCGCGGACCTGGCCGCCGGTCTTCACGAGCGTGGGCCTCGCCGCCTGGGACCCGGCCGCCGGCACCGCCGTGTCCGTCCTGTCCTCCGCGAACTCCGCGGTCACCGCGGCCCTCACCCTCCACGTGGCCACATCGCTGTGAGCCGTCCGACGCCTGCCGGTCGAGCGGCTGCGGGTGGCTTGGGTCCGTGGGTCCTCCGGTGGCCGCGGCGCGGGCTCCGGGAGCCCTGGGACGGCAGCCCGTTCGGGGGCCGTGAGCTGCCGGACGTCACCCGTTCGTGCGCCGGGACGCGTGCCCACCGGTCGCTGAGGGGCGCCGGCCGCCGACCGACGCCCTCGGGCCGTCAGCCTTCCTCTTCCTCCTCGTCGTCGCCCTCGAAGAAGTCCCCGACCTCGTCGACCACCTCGGCGGCGACCATCCCGCCCACGACACCGACCGCCAGACCGGCCGCCCCCGCCGCCACGGCGGTGCCCATGCCGGGACCGGAGCGGCGGCCCTCGTCGTGGTGCCCGCCGTGGTGCTCGCCGTGACCGTGGTACCCCTCGGGCGCGTATCCGGCGGGTGAGCCGTACGCGGGCCCGCTCTCCAGCAGCTGCCGGATCCAGCCGTCGACGAGGGCGGTCCAGTCCTGGTGCTCGACGCCGTCGTGGGCGACGGTGAACCGGGTGACGGCGTCGCGGCCCTCGGAGAGGAACCCGCCGCGCCTGTCGGCCTCCAGGACGACCTCCATGCCGCCCGGAGTGGCCAGGAACGTCAGCTCGATCTCGTTCACCCGTGACGCGTACGCGGGCGCCGGGGTGATCTCGATCTCCTGGTAGAACGGCAGCTGCTGCCCCGTGCCGGAGATGCGGCCGTACTCCAGGTCCGCGGACCGGAACGCGAAGCCGAGCTGCCCCAGTGCCTCCAGGATCGCCTCCTGCACGGGCAGCGGAGCCACGGTGAGCTGGTCGAGGTCGCCCTTGTCCCGCGCGCCGGCCACCCCGAGTTCCGTGCGCACCCCGAGGACGATGCCGAGCGGCTGGCCGTACAGCTCGCTGATCGGGGTCTCCCACGGCAGCGTCGCGCTGAACGGCACGGCGCGCTCCTCGCCCGCGGCCAGCCGGAACCCGCCGCCGACGACGAACCGGTCGAAGGGGACGGTCCCCTCGCTCTCACCCCCCTCGTGCTCGGCCTCGACCCGCGCCACCAGCTCCAGGGTGATGTGCTCGATCTCGAAGTCGGCGTCGCCGCCCTTCAGGCGGACCTGCCCCGACAGGGTGCCGCCCGGCAGGGCCGGGCCCGGGTCGAGAACCGTGTCCACCGTGGGTCCGCCCAGACCGAGCGAGCCGAGCAGCCGTTTGAACACCATCGCGGCGTCCACTCCTTCTTTCGTGCGTCCAAGTCATGCGGTCATGCGCCGCGGAACAACCGGGAAACCACGATTGTTCTACAGGCGAGTAGAAGCATAGGGTCGGGGGAGCGTCCGTCGATGAGCCGTCGCGGGATCCGGAACGGGAAAGTCCGAAAACTGCCGCAGATGTGACCGTGGCGACATGAACAGCGAGTTTTGCCTTCCCTTTACTATGGGGACGGACCTTGCGAAGATGTACCGACCCACCGACCGACGAAGGAGCCGAAGACCCCCGATGGGTGAGCCTCCCAGTACCGGCCGCAGCGTGCCCCGACCACCCCACGGAGCGGGGGTGGCACGGTGACCGAGATCCTGCTGCTCCTGCTCGCTCTTCTCCTCACCCTGGCCTGCGCGCTGTTCGTCGCGGCCGAGTTCTCCCTGACCACCGTCGAACGCGCAGAGCTGGAGCGCGCGGCCGAGGCGGGGGAGCGCGGCGCCGAGGGCGCCCTGAAGGCCGTACGCCGGCTGACGTTCCAGCTGTCCGGGGCGCAGCTCGGCATCACCGTCACCTCGCTGGTGATCGGCATGCTCGCCGAGCCGTCCCTCGCGGCGCTGCTCGAAGGCCCCCTGCGGGCGGTCGGGCTCGGCGGCGCCGCCCCGTCGGCGGCGACCGTGCTGGGCGTGGCCCTCTCCACCGTCGTCCTGATGGTGGTGGGCGAACTGGTGCCGAAGAACTGGGCGATCTCCCGGCCGCTGGCCGTGGCCAAGGTCGTCGCGGGCCCCCAGCGCGGCTTCACCGCCGCCTTCGGCCCGTTCATCCGCCACCTCAACGGCACGGCCAACGGGTTCCTGCGCCGCTTCGGACTGGAGCCGGCCGAGGAACTGGCCTCCGCGCGCACCTCCGAGGAACTCGTCGCGCTCGCCCGGCACTCGGCGGCCGAGGGCGCCCTGGAGGCGGACTCCGCCGAGCTGTTCGTCCGCACCCTGCACCTGGGCGAGCTGACCGCCGAGAACGTGATGACACCGAGGGTCGACGTCAAGGCGCTGGAGGCACACGCGACCGCCGCCGACGCCGCCAACCTCACCCACGCCACCGGCCTGTCCCGGTTCCCCGTCTACCGCGACACCCTGGACGAGGTCATCGGCACCGTCCACATCCGCGACGTGCTCGCCCTGGAACCCGCCCGGCGCGCCGTCACACCGGTCACCGCACTGACCACCGAACCCCTGCTGGTGCCCGACAGCCTCACCGCCGACCGGCTGCTGGAGCGGCTGCGCGAGACACGCACCATGGCCGTCGTCATCGACGAGTACGGCGGCACCGCCGGCGTCGCGACGGTCGAGGACATCGTCGAGGAGGTCGTCGGCGAGGTCCGCGACGAGCACGACCCCGTCGAGGTCCCCGATCTGCTGCCCGCCCGGGCCACCCGGGACGGCCGCCCGGTGTGGGAGGCCGGCGGCTCGGTCCGCGTCGACCGGCTCGGCGAGATAGGGCTGGCCGCGCCCGACGGTCCGTACGAGACCGTGGCCGGCCTGGTCGCCACCCGGCTCGCCCGCATCCCCGCCGAGGGCGACGCGCTGGACCTGGACGACGGCTGGACGCTGGACGTCCTCGACGTCGACCACCACCGCGCCGACCGCGTCCGCATCACCGCACCGGCGAACCGGCCCGTCCGGGAACGGACGGAGGCTTCCCGATGACCGTTCTGCAGCTCACCATCGGCGCGCTGACCCTGCTCACCAACGCCTTCTTCGTCGGCGGCGAGTTCGCCCTGATCTCCGTGCGCCGCAGCCAGATCGAGCCGCGCGCCGAACAGGGCGACAAGCGGGCCCGGATGACCCTGTGGGGCCTGCGCCACATCTCCGCCCTCATGGCCACCGCCCAGCTCGGCATCACCGCGTCCTCCCTGGTGCTCGGTGCCGTCGCCGAACCCGCCATCGCCCATCTCATGGAACCCGCGTTCGAAGCAGTACGCATCCCGGACGGCCTGGTGCACCCCGTCGCGTTCGTCGTCGCGCTCACCCTGGCCACCTATCTGCACATGCTGATCGGCGAGATGGTCCCGAAGAACATCGCCCTGGCCGCACCGGTCCCCACCGCGCTGCTCCTCGGGCCACCCCTGGTCGCGCTCACCCGGGCCCTGCGGCCGGTGATCTTCGGGATCAACGCCTTCGCCAACGTCCTGCTGAAACTGCTGCGCGTGGAGCCGAAGGACGAGGTCGAGTCGGCGTTCACCGACGACCAGCTCGCCCGGATGGTCCTCGACTCCAGCGAGGCCGGACTCCTCTCGCCCGCCGACGGCGAGCGGCTGCGCGACGCACTGGAGCTGGGCACCCGCCCCGTCGGCGAGATCCTCGTCCCCGCCCAGCGGATGCGCACCGTCGGCCACACCGTCACCCCGGCCGAACTGGAACGCACCGCCGCCGCGGCCGGCTACTCCCGCTTCCCCGTCACCGGACCCGGCGGCGACCTCCTGGGCTACCTGCACATCAAGGACACCCTCGGTCTCGCCGAACGGAACCGGCCGTTCCCGCCCGGCACCCTCCACCCGGTCACCCGGGTCCGCATCGACACCCCGCTGGACGACACCCTCACCGCCCTGCGCGCCGACGGCAGCCACCTCGCCGCCGTCACCGGCGCGACCGGCACGGTCCTCGGCTTCGTGACCATGGAGGACGTGCTGTCCGAACTGGTCGGCCCGGCACAGCCGCTCCCGGCGTCGTCGGGCGCCGCAGGGCCGTCGGACACGGCGTCGTCCGGGACGGCGCCGTCGGGCGCCGCGCCGAAGCGGGTCTGAGCAGGCCCGGGAACCCCGATCCGGTCAGAATCGTTCACCCAGCACATCGACACAAGGAGCAAGCCCGTGTCCGCGTCCGCCGGCCTGACGGACTCCCCGGGGCACAGTCCCCGACCACCCCGCCGAGACACGGTAGACCGTCTCGGCCACGGCACACGGCGGGGTGGTGTCCGGTGAGTGCCGTGAACGCCGTCCTCGGCCTGCTGGCCGTCCTCGTCCTGACCGCGGGCACCGGGTACTTCGTCGCCCAGGAGTTCGCGTACGTCTCCGCCGACCGCCTCGCCCTCGCCCGTGAGGCGGAGGCGGGCGACCGGCGGGCGGCCCGTGCCCTGAAGGTGCTGGAACGGCTGTCGTTCATGCTGTCCGGCGCGCAGCTGGGCATCACCGTCACCGGTCTGGTCGTCGGCTTCATCGCCGAGCCGTCCGTGTCGGCGCTGCTGGAGCCCGCCCTGACCGGCATCGGCGTCCCCGGCGGCGCGGTCGGCGGCATCTCCGTCGTGCTCGCCTTCGTCCTCGCGACCGTCGTGCAGATGGTGCTCGGCGAGCTGGCCCCGAAGAACCTCGCGATCGCGGTGCCGGAGCGGCTCGCGAAGTCGCTGGCCGCCTCCACCCTCGTCTACCTGAAGGTCGTGGGCCCGGTGGTGCACGTCTTCGACAGCGCGGCGAACAAGCTGCTGCGCCGGGTCGGTATCGAGCCCGTGGAGGAACTGCACCACGGCGCGACCCTGGAGGAGCTGGGCCACCTCATCGGCGAGTCCCACGAGCGGGGCGAACTGCCCAAGGACACCGCCGAACTCCTCGACCACGCCCTGGAGTTCTCCGAGCGGACCCTGGACGAGGTGATGGTGCCGCGGGCCGACACGGTGTTCGTCCGCGTGGACGCCTCCGCGGCCGAGGCGGTCGAGCTGATCGCGAAGTACGGCCACTCCACCTACCCGGTGCTCGGCGACCACCCGGACGACGTCACCGGCGTCCTGGGCGTCCGGGAGCTGATGCGCACGCCCGCCGCGGACCTCACCGCCACCACCGCGGGAGCCCTGGCGCGCCGCCCGCTCGTCCTGCCGGACACCCTGCCCCTGCCGGACGCGGTGACGCGGATGCGGGAGCAGGACGACGAGTTCGCCGTCGTCCTCGACGAACACGGCGGCGTCGCGGGCATCGTGACCTACGAGGACATCGCGGAGGAACTGGTCGGGGACATCGCCGACGAGTCCGACACCGTCGTCGAACCCGCCGTCGCCGACGGAGCGGGCTGGCTGGTCGACGCGGGACGCCGGCTCGACGAGATCGCCGACGCCACCGGTCTGCGACTGCCCGGGGACGACGACTACGACACCGTCGCCGGGCTGGTCGTGGACCGCCTGGGCCGCTTCCCGGCCATCGGCGACCGCCTCACCGTGGACCTGCCCGACGGCGGGCACGCGGTGATCGACGTACGCACGCTCGACCGGCATGTGCCGGACCGGGTCCGCATCGAACAGCTGCCCGCGCGTGAGCCGGAGGAGCAGGCATGAGTTTCCCGACGGCGATCTTCGTCACCGTGCTGCTGCTGATCGGCAGCGGATTCTTCGTCGCCGCCGAGTTCGCGCTGGTCGCCGCCAAACGGCACCGCATGGAGAAGGCCGCGGCGGAGGGCCGCAGGGGCGCCGGGGCGGCCCTCGCCGGGATGCGCGAGCTGTCCCTGATGCTGGCCGGCGCCCAGCTCGGCATCACCGTGTGCACCCTGGGACTCGGCTCGGTCTCCAAGCCCGCCATCTCCCACGAACTCGACCCGCTGCTGCACGACCTGGGCCTGCCCAGCGCGCTCAGCTACGGCGTGGCGTTCGTGTTCGCGATGGTCGTGGTGGTCTTCCTGCACATGGTGGTCGGCGAGATGGCCCCCAAGTCGTGGGCCATCGCCCGCCCGGAGCGCTCGGCGATGCTGCTGGCCCCGCCGTTCCGGGCCGTGGTCAGGGCGGTCCGTCCGCTGATCGGGCTGCTCAACCGCGTCAGCAACGCGCTGGTGCGCCTGTGCCGGGTCACCCCGCGCGACGAGCTGGCCTCGGTCCACAACCGTGAGCAGCTCACCCACCTCGTCGAGGAGTCGCGCCGGCTCGGCCTCATCACCGCGACCGACTCGGAGCTGATCACCCGCTCGCTGACCGAACCCGAGACCCCGGTGCGCGACCTCGCCGTCCCGGCCGCCGAGATCACCTCGGTCGACGCGGACGCGAGCACCGAGGACATCCTGCGCACCGCCGCCGACCACGACCGCACCCGGCTCCTGGTCCGCGACCGGGGCACCGTCCTCGGTTCGGTCCACGCCCGTGACGCCCTGGTGGCGCGGGCCAGGGGGCGGACCGCCACGGCCCGTTCGCTGGCCCGGCCCGTCCCCGAGGTGACCGGGGACACCACCGTGGCCGACGCGATCGACGTGCTCCGCGGCAACCGGGCCTCCCTCGCGGTCATCCGCGACGACACCGGCCGCCCGGCCGCCCTGGTCAGCCTCGACGACCTGCTGGCCCGCTATCTGCAGCCCCGGGCGTCCTGAGCGGGGACGCCCGGACCGCGCCGCCCCGGGCCCCCTCGCGTGAGGAGGGGCCGGGGCTTCGTCGTGGAGAACCCCGTGCGCAAAGTATTGACGCCTCATTCACCCCACCCCTAACGTCTGGCCGGTCTTGCGAACGCCGTCCGAAAAATCGAACACCCGGGTCGGTGTGCGTCGGGTCTCCAGGGTGGTGCCCGCAGAAAGACAGGAGACGTCATGTCCGCGGTTCTCTCCCGGCTCGCGGCGGTGCTGGCCGCTGTCGCCCTCCTCCTCGCCGGCCAGGTGCTGACGGTACCGGACCGGGCGGCCGCGGCCGACCCGGGCCAGCTGATGGCGCACTTCATCGGGGAGGGGGCGACCGGGCAGCAGATCTACTTCTCGCACAGCACCGACGGCCTGCACTGGAACGACCTCAACGGCGGCGGGATGACGCTGCGTTCGACGGTGGGCACCCGCGGGGTGCGCGACCCCGCACTGGTGCGCTCTCCCGACGGCGGCACGTACTGGATCATCGCCACCGATCTGTGCATCGACTGCGGTCAGACATGGAGCCAGTCCATCAACGACGGCAGCCGCAACCTCGTGGTGTGGCAGTCCACGGACCTCGTCACCTGGTCGCAGCCCTGGCTGCTGAACGTCGCCGGCGCCATCCCCGACGGACGCAACGCCTGGGCGCCGGAGGCGATCTGGAACCCGGCCACCCACGACTACGTCCTGTACTGGGCGACGAACAAGCCCCTCAACGGCGCCACGAAGCACCGCATCTACTACGCCCGCACCAGCGACTTCCGCTCCATCACCACCCCGCAGACCTACATCGAGCGGCCCGGCACCCAGGAGATCATCGACACGCAGATCGTCGAGATGCCGGCGGGCGTCGGCTCCTACCGCTACGTGCGGGCCTCCGGCGACGGCCAGATCACGCTCGAGGGCAGCAACTCGATCCTCGGGACATGGACCGCCCTCGGCAACCTCTCCGGGATCGGCCTGACCGGCTCCCAGGTCGAGGGCCCGATGTGGATGAAGTTCCGCGACCGCGACGAGTGGACGCTCTACCTCGACCAGTACGCCTCAGGCCGCGGCTACCTGCCCGTCCTCACGACCGACCCGACCAGCACCGCCACCTACCGGCTGCCCGCGACGGGCAGCTACCACCTGGGCGGCACGAAGAAGCGCCACGGCTCCATCCTGCCCCTGACGGCCGCCGAGGAGACCCGGGTCCTCGCCCGGTACGCGAACACCCCCGGCAACCGGCTCCAGTCCTTCAACTTCCAGGACCGGTACGTACGGCACGCCGACTTCGACGCGCGGATCGACGCGAACGTCAGCCCGGCCGACGACTCCCGGTTCCGGATCAGGCCCGGCCTCACCGGCTCCGGCACCGTCTCCTTCGAGTCGGTGAACTTCCCCGGCCACTTCCTGCGCCACTCCGACTACGACTTCCAACTCGTCCACAACGACGGCAGCGCCCGGTTCGCCGCGGACGCGACCTTCCGTCAGGTCGCCGGCCTGGCGGACGCCGGCTGGTCCTCCTTCCAGTCGTACAACCACCCCGACCGCTACATCCGCCACTACGCCTACCAACTCCGCCTCGACCCGATCACCGACGCGACGGGACGCGGTGACGCCACGTTCCGGGTGACGAGCTGACCTCCGACTGACCCCACCCGACTGCCCCTGGGGCCGACGGCCGCGGCACCCCGCGCCCTTCCGGCCGGTGCTCCGCCGGGCGGGAGGGCGCACGCAAAGGGCGCCCCCCGCCCCGGCCTCAACGCCCCGACCGGGTCAGCGGGCGCAGCCGAGGTCCAGCACCTCGATCACGTCGCCATGCACCGTGTAGACGAGCCAGCACCAGTCGCCGAACACCGCGGCCAGCTCTCTGACCTGGATCCTCGGTTCCTCGGCCACCGCCTCGATGAGGGCGACGATCTCCTCGTGAACGGTGTCCGGGACGTCGAACAGCGCGTCGGCGGCTTGCTGGACCAGTTCGACCTTCATGGGTCCCCCCGCGGAGGGCAGGAGCAGCACGCGGCGAATCCGTGCTTCTTACACGATAGGTCCGCCGCGCGCCCCGTGCCGAGGGCTGCGCACGAAACCGGCCCCGCCCCGCCCGCAGTCCCGCCCGCCGCCCCGGCCGCAGTCCCGCCCGCCGGCGCGGGCGCACCGGCGCGGAACGGCGCCCACGACCCTTTGGTCATGGCATGGCCAGATCACGTCTGCCCGTCCGCAAGCTTCCCTCCGCACTATCTGCATGTCCCCGACGATCGGCAGGGGTTCGAGCACGCTCCGCCGACATCCGACCGACGGTGAGGAAGCGCCCGTGAGAAAGTCCCGCACCACCAGGCGAGTGGCCGCCCTCGCCACCGGTACCGCGCTGACCGCCCTGCTCACGGCGGCTCCCGCCGGCGCGGGCACGTCCGACCTGCCCGTGGTGACCGCCAGCGGCGAGACCGCCGCCCTCCACGACGACGAGCCCGGCGGCAACTCCGACGCGGACGACCCGGCGATCTGGCGCAACCCCGCCGACCCCGGCCGCAGCCTCGTCGTCGCCACCGCCAAGGAGGGCGGACTGCGCGTCTACGACCTCGACGCCCGCACGGTGCAGTCCCTGCCCGCCCCCAAGCCCCCGTCGGAGGACGACGCGCCGGGCCGGTACAACAACGTCGACCTCGTCACGGGCCTGCGCACCACCTCCGGCCGCGCCGACGTGGCGGTGGTCAGCGACCGGGGCAACGACCGGCTGCGCGTCTACCGCATCGACCCCGCCCGGCCCGGCGGCCCCCTCACCGACATCACCGACCCGGCCGCCGCCCCCGTGTTCTCCGCCGACCAGGCCGAGATCAACGACCAGCGCACCGCGTACGGCCTCGCCACCTGGACCGACCGGGCCACCGGCCGCTCCTACGCCCTGGTCAGCCGGCGCGAGCGCACCCGGCTCGCCCTGCTGGAACTCGTGCCCGCCGCGCACGGCACGGTCGGCTACCGCAGGGTGCGCACCCTCGACCTGCCGTCCTCCTTCCGGCTGCCCGACGGCACCACCTGGCGCCCCTGCGCCGAACCCGGTGAACTCCCGCAGGTCGAGGGCATGGTCGTCGACCCGGCCACCGGCACGCTCTACGCCGGCCAGGAGGACATCGGCATCTGGCGGCTGCGCGCCGACCTCACCGGCAGGCCCGTCCTCGTCGACAAGGTGAAGGAGTACGGCGTCCCCGGCACCTACGACGAGGAGAGCGAGGAGTGCGTGCCGGGCACCGACCCCGGCTACGGCGGGAAGCGGCTGTCGGCCGACGTCGAGGGTCTGACGCTCCTTCAGGACCGGGACGGCGACGGCCATCTGCTCGCCTCCAGCCAGGGCGACGACACCTTCGCCCTGTACGACCGTGAGGTGAGCGAGGGCAACGCGTACGAGGGCGGCTTCCGGATCGGGGCCGCTACACCGACCCTCGACGGCGTGCAGGAGTGCGACGGCGCCGCGATCCTCGACGCCCCGCTGGGCAGCCGCTATCCGCGCGGCCTCCTCGTCGTCCAGGACGGGGAGGACACCCCGGCGGTGCCGGACGGCGACGGCGGCACCCGCACGGCCACCGGCTTCAAGTTCGTGGACCTCGGCGACCTGAGGGACGCCGCCGACCTGTGAGGTCAGTCCTGTGCCGCGCAGAGCGGATCGTCGACCAGGCGGGCGGCCAGCCACTGCTCGACCGCGGCCACGTGCACCGTGGCCGCGGAGACCGCCAACTGGGCGTCCCGGTTGCGCAGCGCGCGGAGGATCTCGTCGTGCTCCCGGTGGGCGTGCTCCACCGCACGCTCGGTGCGGGTGCCCCGCACGATAAGGGCCCGCTGGGTGCGGGTGGACAGCACCCGCAGCAGCATGGACAGCACCGGGTTGCCCACCGCCTCGACGATCCGCAGGTGGAACAGGATGTCGTGGGCGACGAACTCCTCGACCGTCGCCGCGGCCCGCGACCGCTCCAGGACCGACCCCGGCTCCCGCAGCTCGTCGGCGGTGAGCGGGGCGGCGGCCAGCCCCGTCGCCTGCGGCTCCGGCAACCGTCGCACCTGGAGCAGTTGGGGCCGTCTGCCCCTGGGAGACGTCCGAGGCGAAGGAGAGCGACTCCAGCAGCAGACGGGGTCCCAGGCCGGAGACACAGGTGCCGTCGCCCTGCCGGGTGACCAGGATCCGCACCGCGGTGAGCGCCCGCACCGCCTCCCGCAGGGAACTGCGGGACAGCCCGATGAGGGGAGGGATGAAGGTCAACCGGTGTACGAGCAGCTGAGTTCGAGCAGCCACTACGCCGTGGAAATCCGTGGGAATCCGTGGGACGATTCCTCCGATGTATCTCGGACGGCGAGGACGTTACGACGGCGTTGCGGGCACTGACAAGAGGCAGTCCGCAAGGATTTCCGTCGACGAGCGGGCAGCCATCCGTCGGCTCACGTGAGGCGATTTCGCCCATGAGGCGCCTTTGGTGTGCGGAGTGTGACTGTAACCGGTACATACATCCGAGGAATGCGTTGTCAGCCCGCCGTTCGGGCTCTACAGTCACGGTGGTGCTATTCCTCCGATGACTTCTCCGGCTTCGATGGCCTCGATGACTTCTGATCCTCTGTGGGCAAGGGAGCTGCTCAGTGAAACTGCTACGCGTCGGCGCCCCGCGGTCCGCACCGACGACGGCCGACTGCTGGACCTGTCCGCCGTGACCGCCGACGTCGACGGCTCCTTCCTCGGCTCCGGCGGGATCGACCTGGCCCGCGCCGCCCTCGATGCGGGCGCGCTGCCCGAGCTCGACCCCGACCACCTGCGGATCGGTGCCCCCGTCGCCCGCCCCGGCGCGATCGTCTGCGTCGGCCTCAACCACCGTGACCACGCCTCCGAGACCGGGGTCGCGATCCCCGAACGCCCCGCCGTCTTCCTGAAGGACCCCGGCACGGTCGCCGGCCCCCACGACGAGGTGCTCGTCCCGTGCGGCTCCGTGAAGACCGACCGGGAAGTCGAGCTCGCCGTCGTGATCGGCCGCCGCGCCCGCCACCTGGAGTGCCCGGACGGTGCGGCCGAGGTGATCGCGGGCTACGCGGTCAGCCCCGACGTCTCCGAACGCGAGTTCCAGCTGGAGTACTCGCCCCAGTGGGACCTCGGCAAGTCCTGCGAGACGTTCAACCCGCTGGGGCCCTGGCTGGTCACCGCCGACGAGATCGGCGACCCCCAGGACCTGGAGCTGCGCCTGAGCGTCAACGGCGTCAAGCGCCAGCACGGCCGCACCCACGACATGATCTTCCCGGTCCACCAGGTCGTGGCCCACCTCAGCCGGTACCTGGTGCTGGAGCCGGGCGACCTCATCAACACCGGAACGCCCGCGGGCGTCGCCCTCGGCCTGCCCGGCACCCCCTATCTCCGCGCCGGCGGCACCGTCGAGCCCGAGATCGACGGGCTCGGAGGCCCGGACCAGACCTTCGGCCGAGCGTGAAAGGCACCCTCTTGACTGCAACCCCCGCCCGGATCACCGCGGTCGACACCTACGACATCCGGTTCCCCACCTCACGGGAACTGGACGGGTCCGACGCCATGAACCCGGATCCCGACTACTCCGCCGCCTACGTCGTGCTCCGCACCGACGCCGGCGACGGGCTCCAAGGCCACGGCTTCACCTTCACCATCGGCCGCGGCAACGACGTCCAGGTCGCCGCCATCGGCGCCCTGCGCCCCCACCTCCTCGGCCGGTCGGTGGACGCGCTGTGTGCCGACCCCGGCTCCCTCAACCGCGACCTGATCGGCGACAGCCAGCTGCGCTGGCTCGGCCCCGAGAAGGGCGTGATGCATATGGCGATCGGCGCCGTCGTCAACGCCGTGTGGGACCTGGCCGCCAAGCGGGAGGGCCAGCCGCTGTGGCGGCTGCTCGCCCACGCCGACCCCGCGTGGCTGGTCTCCCAGATCGACTTCCGCTACATCGTCGACGCCCTCACCCCCGAAGACGCCCTCCGCATGCTCCGCGAGGGCAGGACCGGGCTCGCCGAGCGCGAGGCGGCGCTGCTGGAGCGCGGCTACCCGGGCTACACCACCTCGCCGGGCTGGCTCGGCTACTCCGACGAGAAACTCACCCGCCTCGCCAAGCAGGCCGTCGCCGACGGGTTCACCCAGATCAAGCTCAAGGTCGGCGCCGACCTCGCCGACGACGTCCGCCGGATGCGCACCGCGCGCGCCGCCGTCGGCTCGCGGATCCGCATCGCCATCGACGCCAACCAGCGCTGGAACATCGGCGAGGCCGTCGCATGGACCCGCGCCCTCGCCGAGTTCGACCCGTACTGGATCGAGGAACCCACCAGCCCCGACGACATCCTCGGCCATGCCGCCGTCCGAGAGGGCGTCACCCCGGTGAAGGTCGCCACCGGGGAACACGTCCAGAACCGCGTCGTGTTCAAACAGCTCCTCCAGGCGGGCGCCATCGACGTCCTCCAGATCGACGCCGCTCGCGTCGGCGGTGTCAACGAGAACCTGGCGATCCTGCTGCTCGCCGCGAAGTTCGGCGTGCCTGTCTGCCCGCACGCCGGCGGGGTCGGCCTGTGCGAACTGGTCCAGCACCTGTCGATGTTCGACTACCTGGCTCTCTCCGGCACCACCGACGACCGGGTCATCGAGTACGTCGACCACCTCCACGAGCACTTCACCGACCCGGTCAAGCTGCGCGAGGGCCACTACCTCGCGCCGCTCGCCCCCGGATTCTCCGCCACCATGCACCCCGGGTCGCTCGCCGCATACCGTTACCCCGACGGCGGGTTCTGGGCCGTCGACCTCGCTGGACGGGAGGAAGTCGCATGACGGATCTGACAGGGCTGCGCGCGATCGTCACCGGTGGCGCGTCCGGTATCGGACTGGCCACGGCCCGGTTGCTGGCCGCGCGGGGCGCCGGGGTCGCCGTGTTCGACCTGAACCCCTCCGACGTCCCGCCGCCGCTGCAGGCCCTCACGGCGGACGTCACGGACGACGCCTCCGTACGGGCCGCCGTCGGCGACGCCGTCGAACGCCTCGGCGGTCTGGACGTCCTCGTCAACAACGCCGGCATCGGCGCCATCGGCACCGTCGAGGACAACCCCGACGAACAGTGGCACCAGGTCCTCGACGTCAACGTCCTCGGCATCGTGCGCACCAGCCGCGCCGCCCTGCCGCACCTGCGGAACTCGGACCACGCGGCCATCGTGAACACCTGCTCCATCGGCGCCACCGCCGGGCTGCCGCAGCGGGCCCTGTACTGCGCCAGCAAGGGCGCGGTTCTCTCCCTGACCCTCGCCATGGCCGCCGACCACGTCCGCGAAGGCATCCGCGTCAACTGCGTCAACCCCGGCACCGCCGACACCCCCTGGGTCGGCCGGCTCCTCGACGCCGCCGACGACCCCGAGGCCGAGCGCGCCGCCCTCAACGCCCGCCAGCCCATGGGACGCCTCGTCACCGCCGACGAGGTCGCCGCCGCCATCGCCTACCTGGCGAGCCCCGCCGCGGCGTCCGTCACCGGCACCGCCCTCGCCGTCGACGGCGGCATGCAGGGGCTCCGGCTCCGCCCGGCGGCCTCATGAGGACCAGGACCCTCGGCCGCACCGACGTCGAGGTCACCGAACTGTCCTACGGCGCCGCCGGCATCGGCAACCTCTACCGGCCGGTGGCCGACGAGGAGGCCGCCGCCGCGATCGACGCCGCCTGGGACGCCGGGATCCGCACCTTCGACACGGCCCCCCACTACGGCCTCGGCCTGTCCGAACGCCGTCTCGGCGAGGCCCTGCGCGGCCGCCCCCGCAGCACCTGGACCCTCTCCACGAAGGTGGGCCGCCTGCTCGTACCCGCCGACGGCGACGGCGGTGGTCACGGCGACGACCTGGCCAACGGCTTCGCCGTCCCCGCGACCCTGCGCCGCGTCTGGGACTTCAGCGCCGACGGCGTCCGCCGCTCCCTCGAAGCCAGCCTGGACCGCCTCGGCCTGGACCGGGTCGACATCGTCCTCCTCCACGACCCCGACGACCACGCCGAGCAGGCACTCGACGAGGCGTACCCGGCACTGGAACGCCTTCGCGGCGAAGGCGTCGTCGGCGCGATCGGCGTCGGCATGAACCAGTCCGCGCTCCCCACCCGTTTCCTGCGCGAGACCGACATCGACGTCGTCCTCCTCGCCGGCCGCTACACCCTCCTCGAACAGGAGGGCCTCACGGACCTGCTCCCCGCGGCCGCCGCCCGCGGCAGGAGCGTCCTCATCGGCGGCGTCCTCAACTCGGGCCTCCTCACCGACCCCGCCCCCGGCGCCACCTACGACTACGCGCCCGCCCCCGAGCCCGTCCTCGACCGCGCCCGCCGGCTCAGGGCGGTCACCGAACGCCACGGCGTGCCCCTGCGCGCCGCCGCCCTCCACTTCCCGCTCGGCCACCCGGCGGTCGCGAGCGTCCTGACCGGCGCCCGCTCCACCGACGAGGTGCGCGACACCGTGGAGCAGCTCAGGGCCCCCGTCCCGGCCGCCCTCTGGGACGAGCTGCGCGCGGAGGGCCTGCTCGCCCCGGACGTCCCGGTGCCCACGTCCCGGACGACGCCCCTGGACCCGCCGCCGGACCTGTCCCTGGACACGCCCCTTGAGGGATCACCGTCGCCGAAGGAGCCGTCGTGAGGGTCGCCCTGCACACCAGGGTCCGCGCCGACCGCGTCGCCGAGTACGAGGCGGCCCACCGCGAGGTGCCCGAGGAACTGACCGCCGCGATCCGCGCCGCCGGGGTCGGCGCGTGGACGATCTGGCGCAGCGGCACGGACCTCTTCCACGTCCTGGAGGTCGAGGACTACCCGGCGATGATCGCGGAGCTGGAGAAGCTGCCCGTCAACATCGCCTGGCAGGCCCGCATGGCCGAACTCCTCGACGTCGTCCACGACTACTCCGCGGACGGCTCCGACGCCACCCTGCCCGTGGTGTGGGAACTGTGAGCCGCACGGACACCGCAACGTCCTCGGGTGGCGGCGCCACGGAGACCGGCGTCGAGGGCGCCGCGGAAGGGCGCGCCGGGATCGTCGACGCCCACCACCACGTCTGGGACCTCGCCGTCCGCGACCAGGACTGGATCAGCGGTCCGGAACTCGCCCCGCTGCGGCGTGACTTCAGCCTCGCGGACCTGGAACCGCAGGCGCGTGCCGCCGGCGTCGCCGCCACCGTGCTCGTGCAGACCGTCACCGTGGCCGGGGAGACCCCCGAGTTCCTCGCCCTGGCCGCAGGCAGCGACCTGGTCGCCGGGGTGGTCGGCTGGACCGACCTCACCTCGCCCGAGGTCGACGACGCTCTCGCCCGGCTGCGCGAAGGGCCGGGTGGCGAGCACCTGGTGGGCATCCGCCACCAGGTGCAGGGCGAGGCGGACCCCAGTTGGCTGACGCGCACCGACGTGCTGCGCGGTCTGGCCGCCGTCGCCGACGCGGGCCTCGTCTACGACCTGCTGGTCAAGCCCCACCAGCTCCCGGCGGCCGTGGAGGCCGCCCGGCGTCTGCCCCGGCTCACCTTCGTCCTCGACCACCTGGCCAAACCGCCCGTCGCCTCCGGTGAACTGGAGCCGTGGGCGGGGGAGATACGGCGGCTGGCCGCCCTGCCGAACACCGTCTGCAAGCTCTCCGGTCTGGTCACGGAGGCCGACTGGGACACCTGGCGGGTCGCGGATCTCCAGCCGTACGCGGCCACCGTGCTGGACGCCTTCGGCCCCGGGCGGCTGATGTTCGGCTCCGACTGGCCCGTCTGCCGGCTCGCCTCCGACTACGGTGAAGTGCTGGACACGGCGCAGACGTTGGTCTCGGGGCTCGGTCCGGCCGAGCACCACGACGTCTTCGCCGGCTGCGCCGTCCGCACGTACGGCCTGCGCTTGTGACCCGTGGGACGACGCCCCTGCCCGGCCGTGCGCGGCCGGGGTCAGCCGTCGGCGGGTACCGCAGGAGCGGCGCCCACGAGCGCGGCCAGCTCGTCCGGTGTGCGCGGACCGGCCGCGTCGTCCGTCAGCAGACCCCGCTCGCGCAGGAGCCGGGTGACCGCGATGCCCCAGGGCAGGCGTAGCCCCGCCTGTTCGAGGAGGTCCGTGCGGGCCAGCATCGCGGCCACCGGGCCGGTCCGCGCGCCGGACGGGGTGAGCAGCGCCGCGTCGTCGGCCCACCGCAGCGCCAGATCGACGTCGTGGGTGGCCATCACCACGGTCGTACCGGACCGGCGGAGCCCGTCCAGGGCGGCGAGCAGGCGTTCCTGGCCGTCGGGGTCGAGGCCCGCGGTCGGTTCGTCCAGGATCAGCACGCGGGGCCGCATCGCCACCGCTCCGGCGATCGCGGTCCGTTTGCGCTGGCCGTAGGAGAGCAGATGGGTGGGCCGCTCCGCCAGGGCGGAGATGCCGAGCGCCGCGAGCGCCTCGTCCACCCGGACCCGCACCTGGTCGTCGGGCAGCCCGAGGTTCAGCGGCCCGAACGACACGTCCTGGGCGACCGACGCCGCGAACAGCTGGTCGTCGGGGTCCTGCACCACCAGTTGCACGGTCGTCCGCAGCCCGGTCAGGCCCTTGCGGTCGTACGACACCGGGCGCCCCTCGACCGTCAACTCGCCCGAACGGGGCCGGAGTCCGCCGCTGAGCAACCGCATCAGCGTCGTCTTGCCGCTGCCGTTGCGGCCCAGCAGGGCCAGCGCGCGGCCCTCCCGCACCTCGAAGTCGAGATCACGGAGCACGGCCGGGCCGTCCTCGTACGCGAACGACACGCCCCGCAGGGCGACCAGCACCGGCTCGCTCATGTCAGCGGCCCTTCCAGGACGAAGGTGAGCGCGGCCACGGCCGCGAGGAGGACCACACTGACCGAGGTGAAGCGGACGGAGACCCGCGCCTCGGGCACCAGGACGCGCAGGGTGCCGTCGTAGCCCCGCCCGGCGAGTCCCGTCTGCAGTCGGGCCGCCCGGTCGAAGGCCCGCACGAACGCCGTCGCGCCGAGCCCGGCGAGCGACCGCCAGGTGGCGGCCCGTGTGGTGTGCCCGAGCCGGGCCGCCTGCGCGTCGCGGATCCGGCGCACCGAGTCCAGCAGCAGGAAGCTCATGCGGTACGTCACCAGGGCGACGTCCACCACCGGCGCGGGCACCCCGGCCCGCACCAGCCGCGGCAGCAGATCCGACAGGGGAGTGGTGAAGGCGAACAGCAGGACGCCCAGGGAGGCGGCGGACGTCCGCAGCAGCAGCTCCGCCGCGCGGACCGGACCGCCCTCGGCCAGGGTCACGAAACCGCCCGGCCCGCCCACCTGGACGAGCAGCGGCAGCGCCCCGGTCACACAGAACCCCAGCGGCACCCGGTACGCCCGCCACAGCCGGCGACGCGGCACTCCGGCCGGTCCGAGCAGCACCACCAGCGAGGTCAGCAGGACGAGGGCCGCGCCGGGCCAGGGCGGCAGCGAGATCGCGAGCACGGTGAGGCCGAGCCCGAGCACGGCCTTGTCCACGGGATGGCGGCGGCGCCAGCGACTGCTGTGCGCCGCCTCGTCGATCGGCAGCACGCGGCGTCAGACCTCGTCGGCGCCGGACTCGGCCGGCGTCTTCGCGGTCTCCCGCCGCGCCAGCGCCCGTGCCTCGCCCTGGCGGCGGCCCCGGCGCAGACCGAAGTAGTAGGCGAGGACGCCCGCGCCGAGAGCGGCCTGGAGCGAGAACAGCGCGGACTCGATCTCACCGGAGGGCGGCTCGTACAGGGGGGAGAACCACGGCTCGTAGTCCGGCTCGATCTCGGTGATCGCGCTCTCGGCCTCCGCGTCCGCCCCCGTGAACGGCTCCTTCTTGTGGTCGCCGAGGCCGAGGGCCAGCGGCAGCACGGCGAGCGCGGCCACGAGCGCCAGCAGCAGAAGGTTGATCTTGGTGTTCCGGCTCATCGCGCCACCGCCTCGGTCGTCGTGTCCCGCTTGCCCGCCACGAGCACGCCGAGCCGCGTCAGCTCGCCCTTGCTCGACTGCACCAGAAGCCGCATCACGAGGACCGTGAGCAGGCCCTCGCTCACCGCGAGGGGGAGCTGGGTGACGGCGAAGATGGAACCGAACTTGCCGAGCGCGCCCAGGAATCCGCTGCTCGGGTCCGGGAACGCGAGCGCGAGCTGGACGCTGGTGACGCAGTAGGTGGACAGGTCGGCGAAGAACGCGCCGAAGAACACCGCGACCATCAACGGCACGTCGTAGCGCCGCAGCAGCTTGTAGACGGCGTATCCGACCCAGGGACCGACGATCGCCATGGAGAAGACGTTCGCGCCGAGCGTGGTCAGGCCGCCGTGGGCGAGCAGCAGGGCCTGGAAGAGCAGGGTGATGGTGCCCAGTACCGCCATGATCGGCGGCCGGAACAGGATCGCGCCCAGCCCGGTGCCGGTGGGGTGCGAGCAACTGCCGGTGACCGACGGCAGTTTCAGCGCGGACAGGACGAAGGTGAAGGCCCCCGAGGCACCGAGCAGCAGCGTGCTCTCCGGGTGCTCCCTGACCTCACGGGTGAGTGACCGTACTCCGTGGACGACGAACGGCGCGGACGCGACGCCCCAGGCGATCGCGTGCGCCGGGGGAAGGAAACCCTCGGCTATGTGCATGGCTCAGCAGACCCTCTCCAGCACCTCGTGGATGGTTGACGCGCCTTGGCCGGTCTCCTGGCTCACGGGTACCACCGCCCGTGCTCCGCCTTCCCGGGTCACAAGGACCCAGTGGCTGTCCGTGAGGACTGGAGCCGGACTTCCCGATCACAGTGGCGAGGGCCGCACCGGCATCACACCGGATTTCCCGTTCACCAAGGCGTGGTGACAGTAGTGCCCGCACGACGACGCTGACAAGCGCCGACGGGAGCGTGGGGACGGTGGTGAACAGCACACACCCGGCGCACGCCCCAGCAGTTCCACGCGGCGCACGCCACGGGAGGCCCAACGGCAGCGCCCCGTACGACGGTTCTGCCGTCCGGCGGCCGTCCCGGGACCGCGGGCCGCCCTTGGCCGGTGCGCGGGCCCTGCGCTTGAATGCAGGCTTCACACCTTCGGCACAAGGGAGTCAGCTGTGCACCGCCCGCCCCTGGCACGCAGCACGCGCCGTCTCGGCGTCCTCACCGCGACCGCACTGGCGGTCGCCGTCGCCACCGCGGTACCGGCCGCGGCCCACGCGGAGGTCGAGGCGGAGGGCGCCCGCGCCCTCGACCAGAACGTCGAGCTGACCTTCTCCGCCGAGTCGGAGTCCTCCTCCGCCGGCATCACGAAGCTGGAGGTGATCCTGCCGAAGGGCATCGACCCCGCCGACGTCACCTACGAAGAGGGCCCCAGGGGCTGGAAGTTCGCCGCCACCGACCGGGGCTACACGGTCTCCGGACCGGAGCTCGCGGTGGGGCAGGACGTCGAGTACGAGGTCACCGTACGGCAGTTGCCCGATGCGAAGTCGCTCGTGTTCAAGACCCTGCAGTCCTACAGCGACGGCACAGTGGACCGCTGGATCGAGCTGGACGACTCCGGTGGTGACGGGCACGGCCACGGTCACCCCGCGCCCCGTCTGGACCTGAAGCCCGCCGCTCCCGGCGCGAAGCTCGTCAGCCCCACCCCCACCCCCAGCCCGGCGGACGCCCCCTCGACAGCGGCCCCTTCGGAGAACCCCGGCGCCGAGAAGACCCCGGCGGCGTCGGCGAAGCCGGCTGCGGACGACACCGACGACGGTCTGCCGCCGGCCGTCCCCGTCGGCATCGGCGCGGCCGTCCTGCTCCTCGGCGGCGGCCTGTGGTGGTGGCGAAGCCGCCGCGGGGGCTCCGCCTGACCTCCGTGGGCCGGTGCTCGACTCCGGCCCGCGGCTGCGGACCGGTCGAACCGCTCGGTCCGGGAAGGGGACGGCGGGCCGAACTCCCCGAGCGTGCGGGACGGTCGCCGTGGGCGCCGCCTGTTCCGGTGTCAGAGACCCGCGTGGAGTCCGTCCGTGAGCCGCCTGTGGCTGTGGCTCCAGCCCGCCGGCACCCGGAGCGCGTCCGCCAGATGCGGATGGCCGAGGGGCAGGTCGGAGTGCACATGGGCCGCGGGCGGCGCGGGCCAGAGCCGTACGGCCAGCAGCGCCGCGGCCAGCGCGACCGACCCCAGGGCGAGCGTCGTCCAGCCGAGTCCGGCCGTCGCGCCGAGCCAGCCGGCCAGCGGATACGTCAGCAGCCAGCAGCCGTGCGAGAGGGAGAACTGGGCGGCGAACGCGGCCGTGCGCTCCCCGTCCGGTACGGACCGCCGGATCAGCCGCCCGGTCGGTGTGAGCACCGCCGAGCACGCCGCGCCGAACGCGGCCCACACGCCGAGCAGCGCGGGCAGCCGCCACCCGCCGCCCGGCGCCGCCGTGACGACACCCAGCCCGGCGAAGACGACCGTCAGGAGCAGCGCGGCCGGCAGCATCACCGCCCGGTCCGGCACCCGGTCCAGCAGCCGCGGCAGCACCAGCGCCACCCCCATCGACCCGGCCCCGTACGCGCCGAGCGCCAGCGGCACGGCGCCCTCGGACAGACCCAGCACCTCGCGGACGTAGACCACGGAGTTGACGGTGACCATCGCACCGGCCGCGGCGACCGCGAGGTCCAGGGCGAGCAGCGCCCGCAGCCGGGGGACGGCGAGGAACCCGCGAACGCCCGTACGGCGACGGCACCGTGGCCCCGGAGGGGTCGCGTGTGCGGGCAGCACGGCGGGGACCACCAGCGCGGCCGACGCGAGGAAACCGACGACGGTACCGGTGAACAGCCAGTCATAGGTGAGGACGGACAACAGCGCCGCCGCGAGCGCGGGGGAGAAGAGGCTCTCCAGGTCGTAGGCGAGACGCGACATCGACAGCGCCCGCGTGTAGGCGCGCTCCTCGGGCAGTACCTCCGGGATCAGGGCCTGGAACGTCGGCGTGAACACGGCGGACGCCGACTGGAGGAGGAACACCAGGACGTACACCTGCCAGATCGAGTCCACGAACGGCAGGAAGACCGCGACCCCGGCGCGCACCAGGTCAGCCGCCACCATGAGCGCCCGGCGCGGCAGCCGGTCCGCGATCGCGCCGACGGCCGGGGCGATCGCCACGTACGCCACCATCTTGATCGCCAGCGCGGTGCCCAGGACGGACCCGGCGTCGGCGCCCGCCAGGTCGTACGCCAGCAGTCCCAGGGCGACGGTCGCGAGCCCCGTGCCGACCAGCGCGATGACCTGGGCGGCGAACAGCCGCCGATAGGTGCGGTGACGCAGGACGGCGAGCATACGGGCGGCTCCCCTCGGCACGACGGCGCGACGGCTCGGCGCGGCGGCGCCGATGCCGTCCGAGTGTAGCCATCATGTGCGCACCTGTGCACATGATGGCCCTGGATTCGCGGTCACGCCCGTCACGCCCGTCGCGACCGTGACCATCGGCCCACGTCCCGGCCGATGGCTCTAGGCTGGCCTCATGCCCGAACGCCACGCTGTGTCACCTGCACCCGGTGCGCATCTGCGCGCTCCCGACAGCGCGCGGCTCACCGAGGCGACCGGGGTGTTCGCGATGCTCTCCGACGCCACCCGGCTGCATCTGCTGTGGCTCCTCGCGCAGGGCGAGTCCGACGTCGGATCCCTGGCCGAACACTGCGACGCCTCCCGGACCGCGGTGAGCCAGCACCTCGCGAAGCTGCGGCTCGCGGGGCTCGTGCAGACCCGCCGCGAGGGGCGCCACATCCACTACCGCCTCAGCGACGGACATCTGCGGCGCCTGGTCGTGGAGGCCCTCAGCCACGCCGACCACCGCGTGAGCGGGCAGGCGCCGCACGACTGACGGCCCGCGTGCGACTGCCCGCGTGCGCGCGGAGGGCTCAGACGGGGTCGATGGACCGGAGGGTGGGGACGACCTCCTCGATCGAGCCGTCGGCCGCGAACACCAGCCGGTCCAGGGTCGACTCACGGTGCGTTCCGTCGCCGCGCGGTGTTCCGGGGCCGGGAACCGCGAACCGGTGGTAGCAGATGAACCAGTCGTCGGTCCCGGGGACGTTGACGACGGTGTGATGGCCGGTGGCGAGGATCCCGTACTCGGGGCGCTTGCGCAGGATCACCCCCCTCTTGGTCCACGGTCCGAGCGGCGAGGGCCCGGTGGCGTAGGCGACCCGGTAGTCCTCGCTGCGGGTGTCGTCCTCCGACCACATGAAGTAGTAGACGCCCCGCCGCTTGAGGACGAACGCGCCCTCGCGGAATCCCTCGGGGGTGAACCGCCGTACCCGTGCCGGGTCGAACGACACCATGTCGTCGTGGAGGGGCACCCCGTAGGCCTCCGTGTTGCCCCAGTACAGGTACGTGGTGCCGTCGTCGTCCCGGAACACGGCCGGGTCGATCATCTGGCCGGCGTAGTCGTCCCGTGCGATGAGGGGCCGGTCGAGGGCGTCCCGGAAAGGGCCCGTGGGGCTGTCCCCGACGGCCACGCCGATCTGCTGGTTCGCGCAGAAGTAGAAGTAGTACGCCCCGTCGCGCTCGCCGGCGGCCGGCGCCCAGGCGTACCGGTCCGCCCAGCTCACGTCGGACTCCAGGTCGAGGACGACCCCGTGGTCCTGCCAGGTGACGAGGTCGTCGGAGGAATGGACCGTGAACCGGGTGCCGCCCCAGCCCTCGAAGCCGTCGGTGGTCGGGTAGATGTAGTAACGGCCTCCGAACTCCTGGATGTTGGGGTCGGCGGTCAGCCCCGGCAGCAGTGGGCTGCGCATGGGGAGGGCCTCGACCGTCCAGGTGCGCCGGGTGCCGTCGGCCGCGGTGACCGTGTACGCCCGCGGGGTGCGGAAGTCGCGCGGGGTGCCGGACGGCGGGTCGATGCGGGCCCCCGCCGCGAGGTCGAAGTCGGGTGCGAGCGCGTCGAGTTCGGTGTCGGGGTGCAGCGGCAGCACGACCTTCGAGGAGTGCTCGTCGACGAGGGCGTACGCTTTCAACCCCGGACGGACATGGGCGTCGACGACCGACGTGCTCGGTGCGTGGGCGGCCAGCAGCCGCTCGTACTCGGCCCGGGTCACCGGCAGGACGGAGCCGTGCCGGGCGCCGGGCGGCAGGGCATGGTCCTCGCAGGGCGTCCAGGTGCCGGAGTCGAGGTCGGTGGTCTCGAAGGGGACGTAACCGCGCCCGCTGAACTCGTCGATGAAGAGGTACCACTTGGCCTCGGTGTTCGACCTGAACACGATCGGGCCCTCACCCTGCTCGATCCCTCCCTGCCCCACGCCGTCCGCCACGAACGCGTACGACGTGGCCCGCAGGTCGGCCGACTTCTCCACGGTGATGAACTTCCCGCCGGGCACCTCGGGCGAGCGGGCGCGCTCGTCCTTGGTGAAGCGGTAGTAGGTGCCGTCGTGCCGGACGACCGTGGAGTCGATGACGGAGTGACCGGGGTCGTTCCAGAGCCGGGGTTCGCTGAAGTCGCGGAAGTCGCGGGTGGTCGCGTACAGCATCACGTTGTGCGTGTCGGCGGTGTGGTCGGGGTCGTCGTCGGCGTACAGCTTGGAGGCCCAGAAGACGACGTACTCGTCCCGGTCGGGATCGTGACACGCCTCCGGCGCCCAGAGGTTGCCGGCCGCGCCGGGGGCGAGGGGGACCAGCCGCTGGTCGGTCCAGTGCACGAGGTCGGTGCTGTCCCAGACCATGAGGGCGGTGCTGCCGGTGCGCTGGACGCGGTCCCAGTCGCCGTCCTGCTCGCCGTGCATACGGAGGTCGGTGGCGATCAGATGGAACCCGTCGCCCCGCGGTGAGCGGATGACGAACGGGTCGCGCAGGCCCTTCGTCCCGAGGTCCGACGTCAGGACCGGGGCGCCGCCGTTCAGTTCGCGCCAGCGGAGGGGGTCGTCGCCCCGGCTGAGCGCGCAGCGGATCTGCTCGCCGTCCGGGCTGCCCTCGCCGGTGAAGTAGAAGAAGACGTAACCGGCGTACTCCTGCAAGCCGACCTCCAGAGCTGCGAGCTTTTGACGCTTCCTGTTGGAAACCTGTCGAAGAGTGTTGCTATCTGGGACGACAGGCGTCAATCGCCGAACTGCTCTCGGACGGCATCGAAAGTTTCGAGCGGACGCGACTGCCACTCGGTGAGGCCGGTGAGGCAGGTGAGGGCCGTGGTGAAGGTCGCGCCTGCGTTTCTTCAGTGCTCGTGCCTGAGGCCTTCATTGCCTGGCGCCTGCGCCCGCCGAGCCGGCCGCAGGCGTGAGCAGGCTGCGGAGGTCGATGACGCGGTAGCCGCGCGCGGTGATCGCGTCGAGCATCCGCGGCAGGGCCTGCGCGTCGATCACCTCGGTGCGGCCCTCGGACGCGCCGACGTGCATCTGGATGATCGACCCCGGAACCAGGGCGTCAAGCGCCCGCCCCACGGCGAGGTCCACGGTCATACCGCCTTCGGTGCCCTTCCATCCGTTGGTGTCGGCGGTGAACTCGATGTCCGCGAAACCCAGGCCGTTGACCTCGTTGATCTGAGCGGGGCTGGTCTCGCTGTAGGGGAAACGGAAGAACGGTGTCAGGGACGTTCCCGCCCCGGCCGTGCGCAGGGCCTGGTCCGTCGCCTGGACCTCGCGGCGCCGGCCGGCCGCGCTGAGGTCCCGGAAGTAGGGGTGGCTGTAGGAATGGTTGCCCAGCCCGTGCCCTGCGGCCGCGATCTTCCTGACCACCTCGGGCCGGCTGTCGGCGAAGGCGCCGGTCAGGAAGAACGTGGCAGGCGCGTGCCGACGGGCGAGCTCACCGAGGACGCTGTCGAGGCCGGCGTCGTTCCAGGCCGCGTTGAAGGTCACCGCGACCACCTGCTCACGCGTGCGGATCAGACGGTTCTCCGACCCGAACAGCGCCTGCAGGCCGTCCGCGGCTGCCGTCGGGCGCATCGGCACGGCTCTCGCCGCCCCGGTCGGGGGCCCGGACACCACCTCCCAAGCCCCGGCGAGCAGCCCGGCAGTCACCAGGCGGCGGGAGACCCTGCGGCGTGCGGCGAGAGAGCGCGTTTCCATGCCCTCGTCATCGGCCGACCGCCACCCGCCCTTGAGCCCGAGCCGGGGGAAGGCTTCATCGCGGAGGGCGACCGATTCGGCCGGGTCATGGACCTCCGCGTTTTGCCGGTCGTCGCGTCCCACGGCCGAAGGGGGCCGCGTCCCCCTCGCCGGCCAGCGCTGCACCCCAAGGGCCACCTCCCCCGGAACGTCCACGCGCCGCTGCTGCGCGCGGGGACAGCGTGGTGGTGTTCTCACTCGCGGGCGCCTGCGCCTGGAACATCTCCCACCACGACTTCCTGACGCACCCGCACCCCGGGGCCCACCTCGTGGACTGAGCCCTCTCCGCCCCCGGCCCCTCCCGCCCGTCCCTCTTCTCCGTACCCGTCCGATCCCCCCGCCCACCGCGACCGTCCTCCGTGTGTGACCGTTGACAGGCGGGCGAGCCGGGCGCACACTCATGCAGCAACTTAGTGAACTGAACTTCACCTGACGAACAAGGTCGGCTCCCGGAGGCGGGACACGGCTCGTCCTCAACGACGAGGAGTACTCATGCACACCACCGTCGGCATCATCGGCGGCGGCCCGGCCGGGCTGCTGCTGGCCCGTCTGCTGCACAACGCGGGTATCGACAGTGTGGTTCTGGAACGCAAGGACCGGGCCTACGTCGAGCAGCGGCAGCGCGCCGGAATCCTGGAGCAGGCCACCGTCGACGTGCTGCGGGCCTGCGGGGCCGGCGCCCGTCTCGACGCCGAGGGGATGCCGCACGACGGCATCGAACTGCGCTTCGCCGGCCGCGCCCACCGCGTCGACTTCCCCGAGCTGACCGGCGGGCGCCGCGTGTGGGTCTACGCCCAGACCGAGGTCGTCAAGGACCTGATCGCGCTCCAGCTCGCCGACGGCGGTCCGCTGCTGTTCGAGGCCGAGGTGCACGCCGTGGAGGGCGTGGACGGCGACCGCCCGCTGATCCGGTACACCCACGAGGGCCGTGAGCAGACCCTGACCTGCGACTACGTGGTCGGCTGCGACGGCTTCCACGGCGTGGCCCGCGACGCCGTCCCGGACGGGGTGCGCACCACGTACGAGCGCGTCTACCCCTACTCCTGGCTGGGCATCCTCGCCGACGCCCCGCCTGTCTACGACGAGCTGATCTACGCCAACTCCGAGCGGGGCTTCGCGCTGGCCAGCATGCGCTCGCCGTCCGTCAGCCGGCTCTACCTCCAGGTCCCCAACGGCACGGACCCCGCCGACTGGTCCGACGAACGGATCTGGGACGAGCTGGACGCCCGGTTCGCCCTGACCGCGAACCCCGGCTGGCGGCTCAAGCGGGGGCCCGTCACCGCCAAGGCCGTCCTGCCGATGCGCAGCCACGTCACCGAGCCGATGCGCTACGGCCGCCTCCTCCTCGCCGGTGACGCCGCCCATATCGTGCCGCCCACCGGCGCCAAGGGCCTCAACCTCGCCGCCACCGACGTCATCGTGCTCGCCCGCGCTTTCGCGCGGCTGAAGGAGACCGGGTCGACGGAGCTGCTCGACGCGTACTCCGACACCTGTCTGCGCCGGGTGTGGCGGGCCGAGCACTTCTCCTGGTTCATGACCACGACCCTGCACACCGACCCGGATCAGTCCCCGTTCGAGACGAAGCTCCAGCTCTCCCAGCTGCACCGCGTCGCCACGTCCCGCCACGCGGCGGCCGAACTGGCCGAGAACTACACCGGACTGGCGCTGGAGGACTGACCACCCGCGGGGAGGGGCGCCCCACCCACGGGGGAGAGGCGCCCCGCACGACACGGGACGCCTCTAGTGTGCGTCGACTCGACACGGCATCCCACCGCAGGCCCGTGGCTGTCCGGGCCCGCCGGACCCCGCGCGTCGCGACGCCGCGGAGATCCGTCGGAAGGACCCTGAGCCCGGTCGCCCTTCGGGCGGCCCCGCTGGTCCGGGGTGCCGTGCGGCGGCGGGCGCATCGGCTGCGGCGACGTCGCCGGCGACACCGGGGAGCCGGAACGACTGCCGTGCTGCTCGGGTCGCAGTGCCCCGGGATCGCCCGACGTGGGCTCGGCACCCGAGTACAACTGGTCCAGACGCGCCGTCAGCAGCTGGGTCACCGGCAGCCGGTCGGCGTGGCCGCGCTCGTACGCGAGCAGTTCCTCCACGTCGTCAGCGGTGAGCGACCGTACCCGGCTCTCCAGACCGCCGATCGGCAGATGGTCGTAGTCGGGCAGAGGCAGCGTCCGGTGGTCTGTCATGACTCTCACTCCCTCGTGCTCCCGCGCGGCGGTACGTACGCGGACCGGGTGGCACGGCGTGTTCCCGAGCGGGTGTGGCGCGGCGGGCCCCTGCCGTGGCAGGGGCCCGCCGCGCCACGGGGTCAGTGGGCGCCGATCCCGCCGCTGCCGAAGGAGCCGCTGCGGTGGCGGCTCCAGCGGGGCCGCTTCTTGTCGGGGTCGGGCCGGGTGCCCTGGTTCCCGTGCACCTCGTACGGCGTCAGCCGGTAGTCGCTCTTCGGGATCTCGTCCGGTTCACGGCTCCCCTGCTCCTCGCGCACAGGGCCCCCCTCCGGCAGCTTGGGCTGCTCCTCGGGCAGGGGGCGGCGCGGCTCGCGCGCACGGACGCGCGCACCCAGCCACAGGGCCCCGACCAGCACCGACACGACGACCACCCCCGCGATGAAGGGGGCGGCGCCGCCCAGTACGCTGCGCTCTGCTGCGAAATTAGCCCATTCCGTGTTCATATCGGATGAATACCCCCAAAGGGTCGGGTGAACCTGCTCTGCTCACTTGGGAGGCGGCCGGGGCGACCGTTCCTCTCCCCCGTGCCGGGGTGTGCACGGGTGCCCGGTCGACCGCCGGGGGAAACCGGAACGCGGCGGACGGTGCGCGGCGGACCACGTCCGGCGAACGATCCCGGTGGGTCCGACCCGGCGGACGACCGTGCGCGACGGGCCTGTGCGGCGATGGTCGCGTTTGACCGACCGCGCTCCGGCTACCCGCCCGGGGTGACCTCGACGACGACATCCCAGCAGGAACTCATCCGATTCCTCGAGGACCGCTTCGCGTGTGCACAGGCGTGCACCGAATGTGCGCGTGAGTGTGCCCTGCGGGCGAGCCTCGCCGACCCGGACGGCCCCGAGGGGCAGGAGCGCGTGCGCCGCAAGGGCATCATGTGCGCGGAGGTGTGCGACGCCACCTGCCGGGCGCTGTCCGAGCAGGCCGACCTCGACGAGGCGGCCGTCCGCCTCCAGGTCGAGTGGTGCCGGACCGTGAGCCTGGAGTGCGCCCGTGTCTTCGACGAGCACCCCGGTGCCGAGGAGAGTGCCCGGGTCTGCCGCGCCTGCGCCCGGGCCTGCACGGACTTCCTCGCCACCCTCGGCTGAACCGCGCGTCCTCCTCGGGCCCCTCCATGCCTCCCCGGGCGGCTCCGAAGGCGATCGGCCGGACCGCCACGCTCCCGCGTGTTCCCAATTACTGGAACACGTTCTAGCGTGTGCGCCGTCAGGTCGGCCCTGGGGAGCCTGGAGGCGCCGTGCACCTCGAATACACGCCCGAGCAGCAGCGGTTGCGCACCGAACTGCGCGCCTACTTCGCCGAGTTGGTACCTGCCGGCGCCTACACCAGGCACTCCGAGCCGGCGGCGCAGAAGCGCTTCTACCGGGAGACCATCCGCCGCCTCGGCGCGGACGGCTGGCTCGGCGTCGGCTGGCCCGAGGAGTACGGCGGGCGCGGACTGACCGCCATCGAACAGTTCATCTTCTTCGACGAGGCCGCCCAGGCCGGCGTCCCGCTGCCGCTGATGGCCCTCAACACCGTCGGGCCGACGATCATGCAGTACGGCACCGAGGAGCAGAAGTCGTACTTCCTGCCGCGCGTCCTGTCCGGTGAGATCGACTTCGCGATCGGCTACAGCGAGCCGGACGCCGGCACGGACCTCGCCTCCCTGCGGACCCGCGCGGTACGCGACGGCGACGAGTACGTCGTCAACGGCCAGAAGATCTGGACGACCAACGGCGACACGGCGGACTGGGTGTGGCTGGCGACCCGCACCGACCCGGACGCCCCACCGCACAAGGGCATCACCATGCTCCTCGTCCCGACCAACGACCCCGGCTACTCCTGCACCCTCATCAACACCCTCGCCTCGCACGACACCACCGCCAGCTACTACGAGAACGTCCGCGTCCCCGTCTCCCGCCGCGTCGGCGAGGAGAACAAGGGCTGGCGGCTGATCACCAACCAGCTCAACCACGAACGCGTCACCCTCGCCGCCCACGGCACCATGGCCATCCGCTCCCTGCACAACGTCCAGCGCTGGGCCACGGACACCGAACTCGCCGACGGCCGCCGCGTCATCGACCTGCCCTGGGTGCGCCGCCGCCTCGCCCGGACCCACACCAGGCTGGACGCGCTCAAGCTCCTCAACTGGCGCATGGTCAGCGCCGTCCAGGACGGCACCCTCACTCCCCAGGAGGCGTCCGCCGTCAAGGTCTACGGTTCCGAGGCGCGCCGCGACGCCTACGCCTGGCTCATGGAGGTCGTCGCCGCCGGCGGCGCCCTCAAGGAGGGCTCGGCCGGCGCCGTCCTGCACGGCGAACTCGAACGCGGCTACCGCTCGGCCGTCATCTTCACCTTCGGCGGCGGCAACAACGAGATCCAGCGCGAGATCATCGCCTGGATCGGCCTGGGCATGCCTCGCGTCCGGCGCTGAGGCAGGAGGCCGGCGGCGTGTGTTCGCTCACCCATTCGGGGGGATGATGCTGAACGGTCGACACACGCGCGAGCCGACAGCCACCCGAGGTGACCACAGATGACCGTGACCCGACCCGACGGCGTGGGCGCCCCGCACCGGGGCGACCCCGGACTCTTCGGGCCCGACTCGGTGACCTGGCAGACCCACGGCGATCCCATGATGTGGATCGCCGGGATCCGTGCGCTCTACCTCCAGGCCTTGCACCCCCGGGCCGTACGCGGCGTCATGCAGAACTCCGACTTCCGCAAGGACGCCTGGGGCCGGCTGCTGCGCACGGCGGACTTCGTCGGCACCGTGTCGTACGGCACCACGGACGCCGCCGAGCGGGCCGGCGCCCGTGTCCGGAAGATCCACAGCATGCTCACGGCCACCGACCCGGAGACGGGGGAGCGGTACGGCGTCGACGAACCCGGACTGCTGCTGTGGGTGCACTGCGCCGAGATCGACTCCTATCTGCACATCCTGCTGCGCTCCGGCTTCCCCCTCGGCGAGACGGCCGCCGACCGGTACGTGGCCGAACACCGCGTCAGTGCCCGCCTGGTGGGACTCGACCCGGCCGACGTCCCCGGCAGCCGCGCCGAGCTGGCCGCCTACTTCGACCGGGTCCGCCCCGAACTGGCCGCCGGACCGGAAGCGCGCGACGTGGACGACTTCCTGCGCCGTCCGCCCACCCACCCGTTGCTCGTACCGGCACGCGAAGCGCTCTGGCGGCGCGTGGCCGACCTGGCGTACGCCTCCCTGCCCCCGTACGCCCACGAGCTGTACGGCAGACCGGCCCCCGCGCCGGCGGTCGTCACCCGGCGCCTGCGGCGCACCGGCACCCTGCTGCGCGGCGTTCCCGCACGTCTGCGCTGGCAGCTCCCGCCCCAACACATCCTGAGGGCCATGGCCCGGCTCGGCCCCGGCACTCGCCCGGCACCGTACAAAGTCATGAGATAGGTCGCCGAACCGGACACCGGACCGGCCGGGGGAGAGCGGGTCCCTACGGACGGGGGCGACCGTCGGCGATGACGGACCGTCGCCGCCGTCGTCGAGGTGACCTGGGGCGCGCCGGCGTTGGTCCACCTGCCCCAGCCCTCTGGCCGTCCGCGATCGACGCGTGTTACCTGGAGCCATGCCTGCCACCCCCGCCCCACCAGCGCACCCCGGCCGCCCGGGACCCCGACCGCACGCCTCCTACGACGCGGTGATCGTCGGAGGCGGTCACAACGGCCTGGTCGCCGCCGCCTACCTGGGCCGCGCCGGGCGGTCCGTGCTCGTCCTGGAGCGGCTCGGGCACACGGGCGGCGCCGCCGTCTCCACCCGCCCCTTCACCGGGGTCGACGCCCGGCTGTCGCGGTACTCCTACCTGGTCAGCCTGTTGCCCAAGAAGATCGTCCGGGACCTCGACCTCGACTTCCGCGTCCGGGGCCGCACGATCTCCTCGTACACGCCCGCCGAACGCGACGGCCGCCCCACCGGTCTGCTGGTCGGCGGCGGCCAGCGCCGCACCAGGGAGGCGTTCGCACGACTGACCGGATCGGGGCACGAGTACGAGTCCTGGCGGCGCTTCTACGCGATGACGGGCCGCGTCGCCGAACGCGTCTTCCCCACGCTCGTCGAGCCGCTGCCCACCAGGGACGAGCTACGGGCCCGCGTCGACGACGAGGACGCCTGGCGCGCCCTGTTCGAGGAGCCCATCGGCGTCGCCGTGGAGTCGGCCTTCCACGACGACCTGGTGCGCGGCGTCGTCCTCACCGACGCCCTGATCGGCACCTTCGCGGACGCCCACGACCCCACCCTGAGCCAGAACCGCTGCTTCCTCTACCACGTCATCGGCGGCGGCACCGGCGCCTGGGACGTGCCCGTCGGCGGCATGGGTGCCCTCACGGACGCCCTTGCCGCCGCCGCCCGCGCGGCCGGCGCGGTGCTCGCCACCGGGCACGAGGTGCGGTCGATCGCGACCGATGGCCGGTCCGCCGAGATCACCTACCGGACACCGGACGGCGAAGGCACCGTCACGGCCCGGCACGTCCTGGTCAACGCCTCACCGCGGGAACTCGCGACGCTGACCGGCGACACACCGCCGGCGTCGGCCGAGGGCGCACAGCTCAAGGTGAACATGCTGCTCAAGCGGCTCCCGAGGCTCCGGGACGAGACCGTCGACCCGCGCGAGGCGTTCTCCGGGACCTTCCACGTCGCCGAGGGCTACGAGCAGCTCGCGACCTCCTACGCACAGGCCGCCGCGGGCCGGCTGCCCGAGGCGCCGCCCTCCGAGATCTACTGCCACTCCCTCACCGACCCGACGATCCTCGGCCCCGACCTGGTCGAGCAGGGCTACCAGACGCTCACCCTGTTCGGGCTGCACACGCCCGCGCGGCTGTTCGAGGCCGACAACGACGCCGTGCGTGAGGAACTCCTGAAGTCCACCCTCGCCCAGCTCGACGCCCATCTCGCCGAGCCCCTCGCCGACTGCCTCGCCACCGACGCCGAGGGTCGCCCCTGCATCGAGGCCAGGACCCCCCTCGACCTGGAACGCGACCTCGGGCTGCCCGGCGGCAACATCTTCCACCGCGCCCTCGCCTGGCCCCACACCCAGGAGGGCACCGGACGCTGGGGCGTGGAGACCCGCCACTCGAACGTGCTCCTGTGCGGCGCGGGCGCCGTGCGGGGCGGCGGGGTCAGCGGGGTGCCGGGCCACAACGCGGCGATGGCGGTGCTGGAGGCCCGCGACGGTCCGTCCTGACCCGTGGGCGTCCATGCTTTCGATCGCGCATTCCGGACAGGCGGGCGACGCTATAGGTACCTTTCCTTCCGCATCCGCACCCGAGCCGGGTGTGCGGATGCGGCTTCGTCCACAGAGTCGAGAGCGCGGTGACGGGAGAGCAGCGGGCGTCCGAGCCGCCCGGCGCGGGTGCGGTGCCACAGGCCGGGGGTCTGCCGTTCCACGCCTCGATGCTGGCCGCCGCCCGGGCGGCGGCCCAGGTCGCCGCCCTGCTGGCCGCCCTGCTGGGAGGGCTGAGCCTGGCGGGCTGGATCCTCGACGTCGACGGGCTGAAGCGGATTCTGCCCGGTGCCGGGACCTCCATGAAGGCGAACACCGCCGTGGCCGTCGTCGCCCTCGGCCTGTCGGTGTTCCTGGTCGCGCGCCGACCGCTCGGCACCGGCGCGGCGGGGCGGACTGTGCCGGGTCGGGGCGCGCCGGGTCCGCCCTCCGGGGGGACGACGGGATCCTCGCGGGCCACGCTGATCACCGCCCGCGCCGCCGCCTCCCTGACCCTCCTCATCGGCGGTCTCACCGGCCTGGAGTACCTCACCGGGGCCGGATTCGGCATCGACGAACTGCTCTTCGAGGACGACACGGCGGGCGTGGCGACGGGGAAGCCCGGACTGATGTCCCCGAACACGGCCGCGGGCCTGGTGCTCGGGGGATCCGCCTCCCTGCTGGCGAGCTTGCCCCGTGCGCGCGCCTGGACCAGTCAGGTGCCCGGCCTCGCCCTCCTGGCCCTCGGCATGCTGCGGCTCTACGGCGCCCTCTACTCCGTGCCCGAACTGGAGCGGTTCGGCGCGTACACGGGCATGGCCCTGCACACCGCGATCGCCCTGGTGCTACTGGGCACCGCCCTCTTCCTGGTCCGACCCGACGAGGGCCCGGCCGGACTGCTGATGAACTCGGGCACCACCGGCGCTCTCGGGCGCCGGCTGTTCGTCACCGTCCTGGTCGTACCGCCGCTGCTGGGCTGGGCCGTCCTCGCGGGTGAGGACGAGGGACTCTTCGGCGCGCGACTGGGCACCGCCCTCCTCGTGGCCGGCCACGTCGCCGTCTTCATGACGGTCGTCCTCGCGTCCGCGGTGGTGGGCCGGCGCGTCGAGGAGGCCCATGCCCGTGCCGAGTGGCAGGTACGGCAGAACGAACTGCTCCAGGCCTTCATGGACCACACTCCGGCGGAGGTGTTCATCAAGGACCTGGAGGGCCGCTTCCTGGCCGTCAACACGACGTTCGAGGCGGACACGGGCCTCACCCGCGAACAGGTCCTGGGGCTGCGGGACGCGGACGTCCTGCCGCCCGACCTCGCACGTCAGGCCCGCGCCGCCGACCTCGCCATGCTCGCCCGGGGCGCACCCATGCAGCGCGAGGAGCTGATGAGGCTGCCGGACGGCGAGCGGGACGTCCTCAGCTCCCTGTTCCCGCTGTACGACACGGACGGCAAGCCCTACGCCGTGTGCGGTGTGATCACCGACATCTCCGAACGCGTCGCGGCCCAGCGCGAGGTCCAGCGGGCCCGCCGGCGCTTCCTCTCCCTCCTGGAATCCGCGCCCGACGCCACCCTCATCCTGGACGGCGACGGCACCATCGTCATGGCCAACGCCCAGGTGGAACGCGTGTTCGGCCTCGTTCCGGACGACCTCGCCGGACACGACGTCGGCCGGCTGGTGCCCCCCGGCCGGCGCCGACGGCACAGCGCCCTGCTGAGCGCCTACCTGCGCCTGCCCGACCCCCGGCCGACGGTCGTGGACCGGGACCTGTACGGGCGGCGCCCCGACGGCTCCGAGTTCCCCGTCGAGGTCAGCGTCAGCAGACTGCAGGCCGAACAGCAGACCCTGGTGGTCCTGAGCGTGCGGGACATCACCGAGCGCAGACTGGCGGAGGCCGCGCGCGCCGAGCGCGCCGAGCAGCACCGGCACATCGCCTACACCCTCCAGCACAGCCTCATGGGGGAGCCGCCCCGCCTCCCGTACCTGCCCAGCGCGCACCGCTATCTGGCCTCCGTGCAGGACCCCGGGGTCGGCGGGGACTGGTTCGACGTCATCCCCCTCGGCGGACGCCGTACCGGCGTCATCATCGGCGACGTGATGGGCCGGGGTCTGGAGGCGGCTTCCGTCATGGGGCAGCTGCGCGCCGCCGCCCACGCGCTGGCCCGTACCGGCGCCTCGCCCGGCGCGCTCATGACGGCCCTCGACACCTTCGTCGGTGACCTCCCGGACCAGCTCGTCACCTGCGTGTACCTGGTCATGGACCAGGACGCGGACAAGGTCACCCTGTGCTCGGCCGGGCATCTTCCCGTCATCGCGCTGCCCCCGGACGGGGCGGCGCACCAGCTGCGGTCACCGGTCGGAGTCCCGCTCGGCGTCAACGACGCGACGAGCGGCTGGGTGCCGTTCGAGGAGGCCACCCAGCCGCTGCCGCCCGGCAGCACCCTCGTGCTCTACACCGACGGACTCGTCGAGAAACCGGGCACCGACATCGAGGTCCAGATCGGCGTCCTGAGCCGCACCCTCGAACGGGTACTGAAGGGCGCCCCCGTGGACCGGGAACTCCTCGACCGGGCCGCGGACCTGCTGATCGCCACCCTCCTCCCCGACCCCGACGCCCATGACGACGACGTGACGCTGCTGATGATCAGCGTGCCCGGCCCGGAGGCGGAGGAGGGCACCCGCGGCTGACCGACGGAGGGGGGAGGGACGTCACGGGGCCGCCGGACGTCCCGGGACGGGCCTCGACCGGGCGCGACGCGATCGGCGCAGACGTTCGGCAGGGATGTTCGGCGGAACCGGTCCGTCCGTCGCACGCTTCCGCCGGCGTGCTCGCGATGTCGGAGATGCGGGAGACCGAGGCGTTTCCGGCCGTGGTCGAGGAACCCCGCTTCGGGCGGGCCACCGACCGTCTGCGGCTGTCCACGTCACGGGTCGGCAACCTCGTGCGGACGGTGAAACGGCGACGGGAGCGCGCCTCTTCGCACGTAGGCTGTGACCGCGGCGGCCACTGGACGGCCCACGACGCCCCCTAGCTGCTCGTCACCGACCTGCGCGCCTTCTTCGGCCCGCTGTGCCGGAGCTGGGGTGACCCGCGGCGGTGCGTCGGAAAGCGACAAAACGGGCGGCGCGCGAGACGCTGAACCCATGACTGCTTCTTCGGCGCCCGCCACGGACCCGTACCGGTTCGACGACCTGACCGCCCTGTTCGTCAACTGCACGCTAAAACCGTCTCCACAGCTCAGCCACACCCAGGGCCTCATCGACAAGAGCGCGGCCATCATGATGTCGCGCGGGGTGACCACCTCCGAGATCCGTGCCGTCGACCACGACATCGCGCCCGGTGTCTATCCGGACATGGCCGAGCACGGTTTCGCGACGGACGAGTGGCCCGCCCTGTACGAGCAGGTGATGGCCGCGGACATCCTGGTCGTCGCCGGGCCGATCTGGCTCGGCGACAACAGCTCGGTGACCAAGAGGGTGATCGAACGCCTGTACGCCTGCTCTGGCGAGCTCAACGCGCGGGGGCAGTACGCGTACTACGGCCGTGTCGGCGGCTGCCTGATCACCGGCAACGAGGACGGCGTGAAGCACTGCGCCATGAACATCCTCTACAGCCTTCAGCACCTCGGCTACACGATCCCGCCCCAGGCCGACGCCGGCTGGATCGGCGCGGCCGGCCCCGGACCGTCGTACCTGGATCCCGGCTCGGGCGGCCCGGAGAACGACTTCACCAACCGCAACACCGCGTTCATGACCTGGAACCTCATGCACATGGCGGCCCTGCTGAAGCGCTCCGGGGGTGTGCCCGCCCACGGCAACCAGCGCACCCAGTGGGACGCCGGCTGCCGCCCCGGCGCGGAGAATCCCGAACACCGCTGACCTTGTCGCCGCAGGTCACGACGGCCCCGGCCCCCCCACACGCCCCGTCCGTCGGCCCCTCGCGCCACAAGATTCACAACTTCGCCAATCCGCCGCCCGACCTGCTCCGGATTACGCGAGAACAGGTGAACGCAGGGTGGGAGGAAGAGACGATGGATCCGCTGGACAGAGGCAAGCCACCGCACGATACGGGGCCCTCGGCAGGGCGCGGACGGCGCATGGCCGTGGTGGGCTCCGGGGTGGCCGGACTGACGGCCGCGTACATCCTGGGGCGGACCGGGCACGTCACCCTGTACGAGGCCGACGACCGGCTCGGCGGGCACGCCCACACCCACGAGGTGACGTCGGCGCACGACGGACGGGTGCACCGCGTCGACTCCGGGTTCATCGTGCACAACCGGCGCACCTATCCACGGCTGCTGCGGCTCTTCGACGAGCTCGGCGTCGCCACCCAGGAATCGGACATGAGCATGTCGGTCCGGTGCGAGGGGTGCGGACTGGAGTACGCCGGCGCGCGAGGCCCCGCCGGACTGTTCGCCCGCCCCGGCAACCTTCTGCGCGGCCGCTATCTGCGCCTGCTGGCGGAGGTGCCCGTCTTCCACCGTGCGGCCCGGCGACTGCTCGCCCGGGGCGGCGACCCGCCGCTCACGCTGGGCGAGTTCCTCGACCGCGAGGGCTTCTCCGCCTACTTCCGCACCCACTTCATGACGCCGGTCGTCTCCGCCGTCTGGTCCTGCGACGCCGCCACCGCCCAGCGCTACCCGGCCGCCTACCTGTTCCGCTTCCTGGAGCACCACGGGCTGCTGTCCGTGGGCGGTTCACCGGTGTGGCGCACGGTCACCGGCGGATCGCGTGAGTACGTCGACCGGGTCGCCAAGCACATCGGCGAGATCCGCACCGGCACGCCCGTACGAGCGGTACGCCGCCACGCCGACCGCGCCGCGGTGACGGCCGCCGACGGCACCACCGAGTCCTACGACGCCGTCGTGATCGCCGCCCACCCGGACCAGGCGCTGCGGATGCTGGCCGACCCCACCGAGGCGGAGCGGGACGTCCTCGGTGCCTTCCGCTACTCCCGCAACACCACCCTCCTGCACACCGACCCCCGGCTGCTGCCGAGGTCCCGCGGTGCCCAGGCCTCCTGGAACCACCTGCTGCCGTCCTGCGACGCCGGAGCCGACCGGGTACGGGTCAGCTACGACATGAACCGGCTGCAGCGCCTGGACGCCGCCGAGCGGTTCGTGGTCACCCTCGGCGGCGAGGACCGCGTCGACCCCGACCGGGTCCTCGCCCGCATGGTCTACGAACACCCCGTGTACACCCCCGAGTCGGTGGCCGCCCAGCGCCGGCTGCCGGAACTCAACAGCCCCGTCTGCGCCTTCGCGGGGGCCTACCACGGCTGGGGGTTCCACGAGGACGGCTGCCGCTCCGGCGTCGAGGCCGCCGCGGCCCTGGGGGCGCGCTGGTGAACCCCGTACCGGACACGGCCGCACCCGCGCTCTACTCCTGCGTGATCACCCACGTACGGACCACCCCCCGGCGCTACGCGCTGCGGCACCGCACCTACATGTGGTTCCTCGACCCGGACCGGCCGCCCCGGCTGCCCCGCCTCCTGCGACCGCTGGCCCGGTTCGACCCGCGTGACCACTTCACCGGCGACCAGCCCTCGATCCGGGCCGGCCTCGACGCGTTCCTCGCCGAACACGGCGTACGCCTCGACGGCGGGCGGGTGCTGATGCTCACCCACGCGCGCGTGTTCGGGTACGTGTTCAACCCGCTCACCCTGTTCTGGTGCCACGGACCCGACGGCGCACTGCGCTGCGTCGTCGCCGAGGTCCACAACACCTACGGCGGACGCCACAGCTACCTCCTGCCCGCCGGCGGTTCCGGCACGGCCGACGAGCCGTACCGCGCCGACAAGGAGTTCTACGTCTCGCCGTTCCTCCCGGTCGACGGCCGCTACCGCATGCGGCTGCCGTCGCCCGGAACGAGACTCGACCTGACCGTGCACCTCGACCGCGAGGAGGGCCGCACCCTCACCGCGACCGTCCGGGGCACCCGCCGTGAGGCGACCGCGCGGACCCTGCTGCGGCTGGCGGTGCGCCACCCCTGGTCCACCCTCGCCGTGTCGGCCGCCATCCGGGCCCACGGCATACGCCTCTACCTGCGCGGACTGCCCGTCCACCCGCGCCCCGACGACCGCATCCCGGAGAACGCCGCATGACCACAGCAGAACCCCGCATCGTCCCCGGCGGCCGGACCGCCCCGGTCGATCCCGCCCGCTGGCCCGACGTCGCCGCCGTCCCCGCCTCCTCCCCGCTGCGCACCGCCGTGACCTCGGCACTCGTCCGGCGCGCCCTGCGCGGCCTGCCGCTGCGGGCCCGGCTCGAAGGCATCGGCACCGTCGGCCTAGGCGGGCCGCTGCTGGACGTGCGCGACCCGGCCGCCTTCCACGCCCGCATCGGCACCGCCGGCCTCGTCGGGTTCGGCGAGTCGTACATGGCCGGCGAGTGGGACGCCCCCGACCTGGTCGGCGCCCTCACCGTGCTCGCCGGCCACGCCGCCGAACTGATCCCGGCCCCGCTGCAACGCCTGCGCGGTCTGTGGGCGCCGCGTCAGCCGCGCGAGGAGCGCAACACGCCCGAGGGCTCCCGCACCAACATCAGCCGCCACTACGACCTCTCCAACGACCTGTTCGCCCTCTTCCTCGACGACACCCTCACCTACTCCTCCGCCGTCTTCCGGGGATTCCCCGCCGACTGGGACCGGCTCGCCGCCGCCCAGCACCGCAAGATCGACCGCCTCCTCGACCTCGCCGAGGTCGGCGAGGGCACCCGGCTGCTGGAGATCGGCACCGGCTGGGGCGAACTCGCCCTGCGCGCCGCCGCCCGCGGCGCCCACGTCACCTCTCTCACCCTCTCCCGCGAGCAGCGCGACCTGGCCCGCGACCGCATCCGCGCCGCCGGACTGGACCAGCGGGTGTCCATCGAACTGTGCGACTACCGCGAGGCACGGGGGGAGTACGACGCCGTCGTCAGCGTCGAGATGATCGAGGCGGTCGGCGCCGAGTTCTGGCCGGTGTACTTCCGCGCCCTCGACGAGCGGCTCGCCCCCGGCGGCCGGGTGGCGCTCCAGGCCATCACCATGCCGCACGACCGGATGCTCGCCACCCGAGACAGCTTCACCTGGATCCACAAGTACGTCTTCCCCGGCGGAATGATCCCCTCCACCCGCGCCATCGAGGACACCGCCCGCGACCACACCCGGCTGCGCCTCGCGCGGCGCGACGCCTTCGGCGCCCACTACGCCGAGACGCTGCGCCTGTGGCGGGAGCGGTTCACCGAGCGCGCCGACGACGTCGAGGCACTCGGCTTCGACGAGACCTTCCGCAGGCTGTGGACCTTCTACCTGGCCTACTCCGAGGCCGGGTTCCGGGCCGGCTACCTCGACGTGCACCACTACCTGTTCGACAAGGAGGGCACCGCCCGATGACCACCGCCGCCACCTCGACCCGCTCGGGCGCCGCCCACCTGCTCACCGCCCTCGCCGAGGACGCCCTCGGCGGCCCCCTGCCGGTGCGGCTGCGCGCCTGGGACGGCAGCGAGACCGGCCCGGCCGACGCCCCCGTGGTCGTCGTACGGTCCCGGCGCGCGCTCCGCCGGCTCCTGTGGCAGCCCGGCGAACTGGGCCTCGCCCAGGCGTACGTCACCGGCGAACTCGATGTGGAGGGCGACCTCGCGCACGGTCTGCGAACGGCGTGGGCCGCCCACCGGGAGCTGCGTCTGCGCCCGCCGAAACTGACCCCCGGCGACCGGGCCCGCGCCGTCGCCACCGCCGTACGGCTCGGCGCGGTCGGCCCGCGACCGCCCGCCCCCGCCTCCCAGGCCCGGCTCCGCGGCGGTCTGCACAGCCGGGCCCGCGACCGGGCCGCCATCAGCCACCACTACGACCTCTCCAACGACTTCTACGCCCTCCTCCTCGACGAGACCATGGCCTACTCCTGCGGCTACTGGGCCGGGGAGCACACCGGGTTCGGGCCCGCCGACGCCCAGCGGGCCAAGCTGGAGCTGATCTGCCGCAAGCTCGCCCTGGCACCCGGCGCCCGGCTCCTCGACATCGGCTGCGGCTGGGGCTCGCTCACCCTGCACGCGGCCGAGCGGCACGGCGTCCGGGTCACCGCCGTCACCCTGGCCCGCGAACAGGCCGCGTACGTGCGGGAGCAGGTCCGCGCGCGCGGCCTGACCGACCTGGTCGACGTCGTCCGCCAGGACTACCGCGACATCGACGGCGGACCCTACGACGCCGTCGCCACCGTCGAGATGGGGGAGCACGTCGGGGACGCCGAGTACCCGGCGTTCACCGCCGCCCTGCACCGGCACGTCCGGCCGCGCGGCCGGGTGCTGGTCCAGCAGATGTCCCGCGGCCGGGTCGCCCCCGGCGGCGGGCCGTTCATCGAGGCGTACATCGCCCCCGACATGCACATGCGCCCCCTGGGTGAAACGGTGGGCCTGCTGGAGGGGGCGGGCCTGGAGGTCCGGCACACCGAGTCGATGCGCGAGCACTACGTCCGCACCATCGGCGCCTGGCACCGCACCCTGGAGGACCGCTGGGAGCAGTTCGTCCGGCTGGTGGGGGAGGAGACCGCCCGGGTGTGGCGGCTGTACATGGTCGGCGCGGCCCTCGCGTTCGAGGAGGGCCGGATGGGCGTCGACCAGATCCTCGCGGTACGGCCCGGTCCCGACGGCGACACCGCTCTGCCGGCGACCACGCACACCTGGTACGAAGGGCTGGAGCGGCTGTGAGCGACTTCCCTTGGGGCGCCTTCGCCCTGAACCTCGCCTGGGCCGCCGCCGCGGCCCTCGCGGTCATGCTCGTCACCTTCGCCGTCGCGGTCCGCATCGGCATGCACCGGATCGTGGACATCGCCTGGGGCGTCGGCTTCACCGCGGTCGCCCTCGTCACCTACGCCGTCTCCGCGGGCGAGGGCGACCCGGTGCGGCGGCTCCTGGTCACCGCGCTGACGGCGATCTGGGGGCTGCGCCTCGCGGTGCACATCGCCCGCCGGGGCCGGGGCCACGGCGAGGACCCCCGCTACGAGGCCATGCTGTCCAAGGCCCCCGGCAACCGGAACGTGTACGCCCTGCGCATCGTCTACCTGCTCCAGGGCGGTCTGGTGTGGCTGGTCTCCCTGCCCGTCCAGGCCGCGCAGTACGTTCCCGGCCCGCCGTCGGCCCTCACCTGGGCCGGCGCGGCACTGTGGGCGGTCGGCCTCGGCTTCGAGGCGATCGGTGACGCCCAGCTGGCCCGGTTCAAGGCCGATCCCGCCAACCGCGGCAAGATCATGGACCGGGGGCTGTGGTCGTGGACCCGGCACCCCAACTACTTCGGGGACTTCTGCGTGTGGTGGGGCCTGTTCCTCGTCGCCTGTGACTCGCTCGGGGCAGCCGCGGTCTCCGTGGTGTCACCGGTGGTGATGAGCCTGCTGCTCACCCGGGGCAGCGGCGCGCGACTGCTGGAGAAGCACATGGCCGACCGGCCCGGCTTCGCCGAGTACCAGGCCCGCACCAGCGGCTTCTTCCCCCGTCCGCCGAAACGGACGCACAGCGCGGCGGGAGCACGATGACGTACGGACCACGGCAGGGGGACGCCCTCCTCCTGCGGGCCACCCCGACCCGGCCGAAAGCCGCCGTCCTGGTGCTGCACGGCGGGCAGGCGGTGAGCCAACGCCCCACCCGTCCCTGGCAGCTCGCCGCACTGCGCATGGACCCCTTCGTCCGGGCGGTGTCCGCCGCGCTGCCCGACCAGGACGTCCTCGTCGCCCAGGTCCGCTACCGTCTGCGCGGCTGGAACGACCTTCGCGCCGACCCGGTGCGGGACACCGAAATCGCGCTGGACGACCTCGGCGCCCGCGTCGGACCCGTCCCCACGGTCCTGCTCGGGCACTCCATGGGCGCCCGCGCAGCCCTGCGCGCCGCCGGTCACCCCCAGGTGGCCGGCGTGGTCGCCCTCGCGCCGTGGTGGCCGCCCAACGAACCGGTCGACCACCTGGCCGGCCGGCAGGTCGTTGCGCTGCACGGCGACCGCGACCGGATCACGTCACCCGCCGACTCGGCGCTCTGCGTGCGACGCGCCCAGCACACCGCGGTACGCGCCGGCATGGCCGTCGTGCACGGCGGTGACCACGCGATGCTCCGCCGCCGCCACTTCTGGCACCGCACCGCCACCACGCTCGTCGCCCATCTCCTCGACCCCACCGACGCACCGGACCCCCTGCCCGAGGAGTCCTACGGAACGCACGGCTTCCCCGTGCTCTGAGCACGGGACGGCGCGCGGTCGCCCGTCCCCGGCCCGCGCCTGTCCCTGATCCCGTTCCTGATCCCTGCGAGGGACCGTCGTCGAACTCCCTTCGTGGCCCGGAAAGCTGCCGCTGCCCCCTGGAATCCCTCCGCCGGCTTCCGGGGGGCCGCTCGTCGGTTGGGCTCCCCGTGTGAACCCGGGCGGTCGTTCGGACGCAGCCCCGGCACGTCGCTGCCCCCTCGCTCCTGCCTGCGGTTTCAGTGAACCCGACTTGTCGGATGATCCGTGGCCGATGCCCGGCTGACCGGGCCGCTTCCCCGCAATCGGCCGCCCTCGGGAGGTTCAGTGAAATCGTCAAGGTGGTGGGTCCGCGTCGTCGCCGCGGTCAGCCTGTCCAGTTCCCTCGTCATGGGTGCTTCAGCCTCGTCGTCCGCGACTGCGGCCGACGACGACGGCAGGACGGCAGCCGTCCGGCAGATCCGGCCGGCCACGTCGGCACCCGCACCGGTCGGACCCCTGGCGCAGCCCGGAGACGGGCCCAACACGTCCGGTGTGCCACGTGCGTGCAGGGGCCTGGTGCCCTATCCGATCCCCGCCGCCTACCGTCACTACTACTACTGCGGCGACTGGCGGCTCGGCCCCAGACGGTTGCCGAACCACGGACCGGTGGGAGCCATCCTCAAGGGCTACAACCGGCTCGGCGGCCTCAGCGCGGTGGAGTTCCTGGACCGCTGGTGGAATCCGGCCGCCGACTCGGGCCAGGGCGACTGGCGCTATCCGCCGGACGACGGCTTCGCGCACGACGCCCAGGGCGGTGTGATCGCGTCGCCGCTGGTGCTCCACGCCAACCAGAACCTGCTGCTCGACCGCTTCGGCAGCGAGGCGGGACGCTTCCTCGCCTCGGCGGGCACGAAGTACGGGCTGAGGGCGCTCCCGCCGTCCAGCCTCGACACCGTCGACCCCCGCTACCCCTACAACTACCACCTGTACCGCCTCGCCAAGGACGTCACCGTGTGCGCCGGCCCGCAGGCCCCGGCGTTCGAGCAGCCGGGCACGGGTATCCAGTTCGTGACCTCGAGCTCGTTCTGCCCGACCATCCCCCGCACCAGCGTCGCCGACCTGGTGAACAACGGCACCCTCGTACGGCTGAAGACCACGTACCCGTCCTGGTCGTGACCGTGTGGCCCGTGGTGGGAGGCTGGCTCCATGGACAGGTTCGAGCTGTGCCGCGCGCTTCGGTCGGCCGGCGTCCCGGAGGCGTACTACGAGATCCAGGACTGCCCCCACGGGCCTCAGCCGAGCGACCGCTACTTCCTGGAGGAGCGCGGCGGCCTGTGGGCCGTCGGTGTCCATGAGCGCGGCACGCGCCTGGTGTGGGAACGGTTCACGGACGAGGACCAGGCATGCCGTTGGCTCCACGACCGGCTGACCGGCGAGGAACCGCGGCTCGAACCACCTACCCCCGAGGAGATGGACCAGGTCCTGCACGGCGGTGAAGGCATCCAACGGCGAACGCGTGAGGCGCTGGACCGGGCCCTGGCCGAGGCCCGAGGCCGGCCGCCGCAGGAGCCTCGCGCCGACGACGGTCGTACGCCACCCCCACCGGCGGGATGACCCGAAGCCCGGCCCCGCCCCGGTGACCACGAGCACCGCCCGGGGCGGCCGGGGTTCAGCTCCGGTCCTGGTGGACCCGGAGCAGGCTCAGGTGGGGAACGGCACCTGGGTGAGCGGGGCGGAGGTGGGGTGGTCGGAGCCGCCCTCGGGTTCCAGCGTGATGCCCATCCCGGAGGCGCCGTCGACGGCCCCGCGCATCAGCACCGTCTGGTCGGCGCGGCCCGGATCCATCAGACCGGCCGACCGCATGCCGCCACGGTCGTCGAACCAGAGCTGGTAGACCTTGCCGCCCGGCGGCCGGGCCATTCCCGAGGCGACGAACACGGCGCGGTCCTGGTCGCGCGAGACGACGACGGCCGCTGACGCGCCGCCGGCCAGCTCGGTCGCCCGTACCTCGGCGTCCGGCGCGGCCAGCACGGCGGCGATCTCGTCCGCCGTCCGCGTGGCGCTGCGCGCCTCGGCTCGGGCGTCCTCCGCCCGCCCGTGCTCCCACACGGCCGTCCCGCCCAGGGCGGCGGCCGCCGCGAGGCAGGCGGCCAGGGCCCAGAGGGAGACCGGCCCGGCCCGCAGTCCGGCCCGGCCACGGCGTCCCCGCGCGGGCCCGCCGGGCGTGTCCTGCCGCACGGTCGTGATCCGGCGCAGCACCTGGTCCCGCATGTCCGGCGCGGTCGCCGTGGACACCGCGAGTCCCAGACGGGCCGCCGTCGCCGACAGCTCGGCCGTCTCCTGCGCGCAGGCATCGCAGCCCGCGAGGTGACGCTCGAACAGCAGGGTCTCCTCCGGGGACAGGGCGTGCAGTGCGTAGGCACCGGTCAGCCGGTGCGGGTCGACGGTCCTCATGCGGTCACCCCCAGGCAGTCGCGCAGCCGGATGAGGCCGTCGCGCAGACGGGTCTTGACGGTTCCCAGGGGAACCGCGAGCGCCTCCGCCACCTCACGGTGGGTGAGACCCCGGTAGTAGGCCAGGGTGACGGCCTGGTGCTGGACCTCCGTCAGCATGCGCAGACACCGCCGGACCTGCTCGCGTTCGAGCCGCGCCTCCACGTGCTCCACCACCTCGTCGTACTCGGGCAGCCGCGCCAGCAGCGCCGCCTTGTGATCGCGGGCCACCGCGGCGTCCACCGAACGCACCCGGTCCACCGCCCGCCGGTGGGCCAGGGTGAGGATCCAGTTGATGGCCGTGCCCCGGTCGGACCGGTAGCGGGGCGCGGTCCGCCACACCTCCACCAGCACCTCCTGCGCCACTTCCTCCGACTGCGCCCGGTCCCGCAGCACCGCGAGCACCACGCCGAGGACGGAGCCGGCCACGGAGTCGTAGAGCCGGGCGAACGCCTCCTCGTCCCCCAGGGCGACCAGACCCACCAACTCCTGGAGGTCGGGCTCCGCCGAGGGATGCCTGCCGATGCGCACCGCTTCTTTCACCGAGGGTTCCTCCACCATCGCGCCGTGTCCGGACGTAATCCGTTCCTGCCGGGCCCCCGGATCGGTTGCACTTGAGGAAAAAGTCCACGGGACGGACCGCGGGTTGTCCCACCGCAACCGAACTGGCCGAATATGTGTCTCAGGACGCGTGGTCCTACTCCGGGGCGTGGGGGTCCCGGCGGCACGGCGGCCTTGGGGGGCTGGAATGAACACATGGGCGGTGCCCGGGTACACCGAGTCACTGGAGCTCGGGGCGGGGGCGAGCGGGCGGGTCGTCCTCGCCGTGCACGAGGAGACCGGGGTCCCGGTCGCGATGAAGTACCTCAGCGAGTCGCTGCGCGGCCGTCCCGGCTTCGTACGCGACTTCCGCGCCGAGGCCCGGCTCCTCGCCGGTCTGGAGAGCCCGTACGTCGCCGAGCTGTACGAGTACGTCGAGAGCGCCGACGGCGCCGCCATCGTGATGGAGCTGGTGGACGGCGTCTCGCTGCGGACCCTGCTCACCAGGGAGGGCCCCCTCGACCCGGAGGCCGCCCTCGTGATCCTGAAGGGCTCACTGCTCGGCCTCGCCGACGCGCACCGCGTCGGCGTCGTCCACCGCGACTACAAGCCCGAGAACGTCATGGTCGTACCGGACGGGGCGTCCAAGCTCGTCGACTTCGGGATCGCGGCGGACGCCGGCACCCGGGCCGGCGCGGCCGGCACCCCCTCCTACATGGCCCCGGAGCAGTGGACCGGAGCACCCGCCTCACCCGCCGCCGACGTGTACGCCGCCACGGCCACGTTCTTCGAGTGCCTGACCGGCCACAAGCCCTACGGGGGCGACAACCTCGCCGCCCTCGCGCTCCAGCACGTCGACGCGCCCGTCCCCGTCGAGGAGGTGCCCGAGCCGGTGCGGGACCTCGTACGGCGCGGTCTCGCCAAGAATCCGGGGGACCGCCCCCCGCACGCCGAGGAGTTCGTCGCCGACCTGGAGGCGGCCGCCGGTGCCGCCTACGGGCCCGACTGGGAGGAACGCGGCCGTGGCCGGCTCGCCGCGCTGGTGGCGCTGCTGGCCCTGCTGCTGCCCTCGGCCCGCAGCACCCCGGAGACCACCACCGACACCGCCCGCACCGTGCTGAGCCAGGGAACGCGCCGCGACGGGGCCCGGTCGTGGCGCCCCGGCCGGCCGGGCCTCGCGGTGTCCGGTGCCGCGCTGCTCCTGGGCGCGTTCCTCACCTACGGCGTGCAGCACGCCCCGGTGACCCCGCAGGAGGCGGCGCAGGCCCTGGCCACCACCAGCGTCGAGCAGGGCGCCGAGTCGTCGGGGCCCGCCGATCCGAGCGTGACCCCTTCGTCCTCGTCCTCCGGGTCGACCACCCCCAGCGCGTCGGCCGACCCGTCGGCCTCGGCGTCGGCGAGCACCGGCACGGGGGACCCGTCCACCTCCGCCACCCCCACCGCGCCGCCGACCGAGTCGACACCGCCGACGGAGACGACCGCCGAGACGACACCGACGAGCGCGTCGCCCAGCGCCCCGAGCGCGCCCGCCGTCAAGGACGTCACCATCACCGGGTTCCGGCAGACGGGCCCGACCACCGCCACGGCGACGATCGAGATCGTCGCGGACGGACCCGGGCCGCTCTCCGTCACCGTCTCGTGGCTCTCGGGCGGAATCCGGCAGCTCAGCCCGGACGGCGCCGCCCAGACGTTCCAGCGCAGCGGTTCCGGCACGTACACCCTCACCGTCGACCACACCTTCCGGGGCACCGGCTGCTACTGGGCGGTGCGGGCCACGACCACTCCGGCCTCCGCCGACGGCGGCGCCTCGCAGCAACTCCTGACCAGGCAGTGTGAGATCAGATGACCGCACCGTACGACCGCGACCCCGCGTCCGCCGAGGGCCAGGACGGCGAGCACACCCAGGTGCTCGACACCGCCGGCCGGTCAGCCCCGCGCGACACGTCCGGCTACGACGACCCCGACTACAGCGCGACCGTCCTTGGCAGCCAGTGGATCCAGCGGCCCGACCCGGACACGACGTTGGTCGAGCCCGACACCACCGACACCACCACGCCGGTACCGCGGGACGCCACACCCGTCGGGCCGGCCCCCGTCGCCCTCGGGCCGGAGGGTACCTTCGCCGAGCCCGACGGCACGTCGGCCGCACCGCACAGGACCCTCGTCGAGCCGGACGCCACGTCGGTGAAGCCGGACACCACCCTGGTCGGCCCGACCGGCGCGGAGGACCCCCTTCCGCCGCCGGACCGCACCGACGGCACCGTGCTCCGTTTCGGCCCCGGCGTGACGGCCACCGTCGCCCAGCGCACCCACCGCACGCTGCCCACGATGGAGCCGCTCCCCGCGCCCCCGCGCCGACGCCGTCTGCGCCGGCACGCGCTGCCCGCTCTCGTGCTGCTCTGCGTCATCGCCTTCCTCGCCTGGCAGCGGCTCGGCCCCTCCGTCGAGGTGCGCACGGTGGCGGTCAAGGCCCGGCCGACGGTGCTGGGCTGCGACGAGACGGTGGACCTCGTCGGCCTGGTCACCACCGACGGCCGCCCCGGCACCCTCACCTACCGCTGGACCCGGAGCGACGGCACCGAGTCGGGTGTCCTGCGCGAGGTGATGGTCCGCGGCCAGACCCGGGCCCGGCTGCACCTGCTGTGGACCTTCGAGGGCAAGGGCCGCCAGACCGCCCGGGTAGACCTCCACATCCTCACCCCCAGCGAGCACAGGGCCACGAAGCGCTTCACCTACACCTGCCCCTGACGGCGGTCGGCCCGAGCGGCGCTCCCCCCGCACGCCCGGCACACCCGCGACCGCACAAAAACTGACGGTGCATCAGAATACCTCTTCCCTCGTCCGGAGGACTGCGGCATCCTGCGCACCATGCAGACGGAGCTGAGCAGAAAACTCGGAGTCGAGTACGCCGTCTTCGGCTTCACGCCGTTCCCCGCCGTCGCCGCCGCCATCAGCCGCGCCGGCGGCTTCGGCGTGCTCGGCGCGGTCCGCTACACGGCCCCCGACGACCTCAAGCGCGACCTGGACTGGATCGAGGCCCACGTCGACGGCAAGCCGTACGGGCTGGACGTCGTCATGCCGGCCAAGAAGGTGGACGGCGTCACCGAGGCGGACGTCGAGGCGATGATCCCGGAAGGGCACCGCCGGTTCGTCAAGGACACCCTCGCCACGTACGGCGTCCCGGAACTCGCCGAGGGCGAGGCGTCCGGCTGGCGCATCACCGGCTGGATGGAACAGGTCGCCCGCACCCAGCTGGACGTCGCCTTCGACTACCCGATCAGACTCCTCGCCAACGCCCTCGGCTCCCCGCCCGCCGACGTCATCGCCCGCGCCCACGAGCAGGACGTGCTGGTCGCCGCGCTCGCCGGCAGCGCCCGCCACGCCCGCAAGCACGCCGACGCCGGCATCGACATCGTCGTGGCCCAGGGCTACGAGGCCGGCGGCCACACCGGAGAGATCGCCTCCATGGTGCTCACCCCCGAAGTCGTCGACGCCGTCGCCCCGTTGCCCGTGCTCGCGGCCGGCGGCATCGGCAGCGGGCAGCAGATCGCCGCCGCGTTCGCGCTCGGCGCGCAGGGCGTGTGGCTGGGCTCGCTGTGGCTCACCACCACCGAGGCCGAACTGCCCTCCCCGCGCCTGATCGAGAAGCTGCTCGCCGCCGGTTCCGGCGACACCGTCCGCTCCCGCGCCCTCACCGGCAAACCCGCACGCCAGCTCCGCACCGAATGGACCGACGCCTGGGACGATCCGCACGGTCCCGGCGCCCTGCCGATGCCCCTGCAGGGACTGCTCGTCGCCGACGCGGTGTCCCGCATCCAGAAGTACGAGGTGGATCCGCTGCTCGGCACCCCGGTCGGTCAGATCGTCGGCCGGATGACCAGCGAACGCAGCGTCCAGGCCGTCTTCGACGACCTCACCCGAGGCTTCGAGCAGGCCGTGGACCGCATCACCCGGATCGCCGGAAGGAGCGCGGAACAGTGAGCCGAGCCCCCCAAGGGCAAGCCGCCGGACAGGCCCCCCAGGGCTTCTGGGCCCAGGCGAGCGCCGACCCCGACCGCCCGGTGCTCGTCGCGCCCGACGGCGAGGAGTGGACCGCCGGACGCCTGCACGGCGCCGCCAACCGGCTGGTGCACGGACTGCGCGCGGCCGGCCTCGAACGCGGCGACGCCTTCGCCGTCGTCCTGCCCAACGGCGTCGAGTTCCTCACCGCCTATCTCGCCGCCAGCCAGGCCGGCTTCTACCTCGTCCCCGTCAACCACCACCTGGTGGGCCCCGAGATCGCCTGGATCGTCTCCGACTGCGGAGCCAAGGTGCTGATCGCCCACGAACGGTTCGCCGGGGCCGCCCGCCACGCCGCCGACGAGGCCGGCCTCCCGGCGGGCCACCGGTTTGCGGTCGGCGCGGTCGAGGGATTCCGCCCGTACGCCGAACTCCTCGCCCGGCAGCCGAAGTCACCGCCCGAGGGCCGCACCCTCGGCTGGGTGATGAACTACACCTCGGGCACCACCGGCCGCCCGCGCGGCATCCGCCGCCCCCTGCCCGGCAGACTCCCCGAGGAGTCCTACCTCGGCGGCTTCCTCGGCATCTTCGGCATCAGGCCGTTCGACGGGAACGTCCACCTGGTGTGCTCGCCGCTCTACCACACGGCCGTCCTGCAGTTCGCGGGCGCCTCCCTGCACATCGGGCACCGGCTGGTGGTGATGGACAAGTGGACCCCCGAGGGCATGCTCCGCGCCATCGACACCCACCGCTGCACCCACACGCACATGGTCCCCACCCAGTTCCACCGGCTCCTCGCACTCCCCGAGGAGGTGCGCGCCCGCTACGACGTGTCGTCGATGCGGCACGCCATCCACGGCGCCGCCCCCTGCCCGGACCATGTGAAGCGGGCCATGATCGAGTGGTGGGGCCACAGCGTCGAGGAGTACTACGCGGCCAGCGAGGGCGGCGGCGCGTTCGCCACCGCCGAGGACTGGCTGAAGAAGCCCGGCACCGTCGGCAAGGCCTGGCCCATCAGCGAACTCGCGATCTTCGACGACGACGGCAACCGGCTGCCCCCCGGTGAACTCGGCACCGTGTACATGAAGATGAGCACCGGCGGCTTCTCGTACCACAAGGACGAGGGCAAGACGCGCAAGAACCGCATCGGTGACTTCTTCACCGTCGGCGACCTCGGGCTCCTCGACGAGGACGGCTATCTCTTCCTCCGCGACCGCAAGATCGACCTCATCATCTCCGGCGGCGTCAACATCTACCCCGCCGAGATCGAGGCCGCCCTCCTCGCCCACCCCGCCGTCGCCGACGCCGCCGCCTTCGGGATCCCGCACGACGACTGGGGCGAGGAGGTCAAGGCCGTCGTCGAACCGTCCCCCGGCTTCACCCCGGGGCCCGCGCTCGCCGAGGAGATCCTCGCCCACTGCGCCCGCGAACTCGCCGGGTACAAACGCCCGAGGAGCGTCGACTTCACCGACGCCATGCCCCGCGACCCCAACGGCAAGCTCTACAAGCGGAGGCTGCGCGCACCCTACTGGGAGGGCCTGGACAGGTCCGTGTGAGCGTCACGGCCTGCGCGCCACCCCGCCGACCGCGATCACCTCACCGGACCGGAGGGCCGCCGCCGGATCGGGGCGCCGGGATATATGCCAACGGCATGGTGCCGCCCCGCTGGGGGACGGCACCACACCTCCCCGGATCACTGGCTCACGCGCACCACCTCGAGCTTCGGCGACGACCGGATGTCCTTCTCGCAGAAGCGGGACGTCACCCACTTCCCGGAGGAGAACAACCGCGTCTGGTCGCTGTGGTGCTTGGAGTTCGGGTTCGAGGACTGCCCGTACGTCAGCAGGGTGCGCGCCACCGGGCAGCGGCTGCCGTCCCAGCCGACCGCCTGGATGTGGCTGGAACCCGACGACACCTCGGCGTAGCCGCCGGCGGCGGCGTCCCACGGCGCCTCGATCTTGTTCCAGACGCCCAGCGACTCCGTGCCGCCGGGCACCGGGACGCGCCGGTCCCCGCGGACGACGAACTGGTGGTCGCCGAGCCGCGCGTCCAGGGCGATGCCCGCCGCCCGCAGCTCCGTCACCGTGTCCGCGAGCGCCGTGGCGAAGCCGGGCGCGGAGGTGTTCAGCGTGTGCGGCGTCCCCACCGGGTCGGCCGCCGAGAACGGCACCTTCCACAGCTGCGCGTTCGGCACCGCCCGGGTCAGCCTGCGCCAGAACCTGTCGTAGAGCAGCGCGCCCCGGCTGTCGGTGTCCACCGTCCGGTCCCACGCCGCGAGGACACGGCAGGCCCTCGACACGTCGACGGCCCTGCCGTCACTGCCCGTCGCCGTGCCGCCCGGCAGCGCGGCACACGCCCGCGCCACGTCGGGGGCTGCCAGATCGGCCGCGGGCACCCGGTTCGCGAACTGCTGCCGCTGCAGGTCCCGTACGGTCAGCCCACCCTTGGCCGCCATCGCCGCGACGTCCTCGACCGCTCCGCGCGTGCGCATCGACCGCTGGGTGCCGACGTTGCCGAAGACCCGCTCGTAGCCGGTGAGCGGCTGGTCCGCGTTGGCCAGCCACGCGCTGTCGTTGGAGTTCTCCGCGTACGGGGCGTCCTTCAGTGTCGGCATCCTCGCCGGACCGAAGACCCCCGGCTGCAGGGCGTCGGGGTCGCTGCCGGGCACGCAGTCGCCACGCGCCCCGTCGAGGACGGCGACACCGGCCGCCGGGTACGTGGCCCGGCCCAGTGGCGTCGAACAGCGCGCCACCAGTTCGTCGGTGACGCGGGGCAGCACCTGCGACTGGGTGAACAGGGTGTGCCCGGCGGAGTCGGCGGCCACGGTGTTCACCCAGGGCAGCCCCTGGTGCCGGGCGAGCGCCTTCAGGACGTCCGCCGTACCGCGTGCCTTGGCGAAGCCGAGGGAGGTGTCGGCGAACCGCAGGTTCGTCGTGTTCGGGTCGGACAGCGCGTACGCGGTCCCGGCCGTCCACGGCAGCGGGAGGTCGGCGCCGAGGGAGGCGACGACGGGTCCGTACCGGGTCCAGTACTGGGTGCGGGTGACGGGCGGACCGTCCTGCACGGCGACGGTGACGGTCCGCCTCGTCATCCGCTCCGCCCTGCCGTCGACCAGGTACGCCGTCGGGTCGGCGGGGTCCAGGGTCAGCTGGTGCAGGTTCATCGGGACGCCGGTGGCGACCGTGTGGCTCCACGCCACGTTCGCGTTGAACCCGATCTGGGTGATCGGCGAGCCGAGCAACGCACCGCCGGAGACGTTCAGTTCGCCGGGGATCGTCTGCTGCGCCTGCCAGAAGCGGCGGCCCCCGGCCCACGGGTAGTGCGGGTTGCCCAGCAGCAGACCGCGCCCGTTCGCGGTGGTGTCGCCGCGGAAGGCGACCGCGTTGGAGCCCATGTCGGCGTCGGCTGCGGAGAACAGCTCGCCCGCGGCCCGCGCGGCGGCCCCCGCGTCCGGCTCCGCGGCCTTCGGAGCCGCTCCGGGGGCGGGCGGCCGGGCGGAGGCGATGGCGTCCACGAACCGCCCCTCGCCGCCGAGGACGGCCAGGGCGTACGTGCGGGAGAACACGTCGAGCGTGCTCACCGGCCGCACCCAGGAGGCTCCCCTGCACGCGGGATCGGTGATCCGGTTCTTCCGCAGCCAGGCGTTGTACCCGGCCGCCCAGCCGCGCATGAGCTCCTTCACCTCGCGGCTCGGGCCGAGCGGCGCGGGCCGCTCCAGCAGCCGCTGTACGGAGCCGGTGTCCCGCAGGCCCCGGAAGTACAGGTCGCTCGTGAGGTTCTTCGTGGCCGAGGAGAGCGAGAAGTCGGGCGCGCTGTCCGGCCCGAAGTGGCGCGACCGCTCGCCGCGCACGGTCACGAACCCGTCGGCGAGCACGCACACCTGGTCGGCGGCCTGCGCCCAGCCGGTGCCGAAGCCGAGGTCGGCGTAGTCGTCGGCGAGGATGTGCGGAATGCCGTACTCGGTGTAGCGGATCACGGCGGACAGCCCGCCGTGCGAGGGACGGTGCCCGCCGCGGTCGCCGTCGGCGGCGGTGGCCGCGGGTAAGGCGGACGAGGCGGTGAGCAGGGCGACGGCCGAGACGAGGAGCTGTCTCAGACGGGTGCGCATGGGGCCTCCCGACATCATGGTGAAGAAACGGTTGAGCCTGACAGTGCGTTCGTACGTAGTCCAGGTGTGCGTTGATCTTCACCTTGGTTGACTCGTGCACCAGGCGTCGGAGTTGAGCCGGTTCACGCCACACGGGCCGGATTCCGGTCAGCTGCGCGGCACGCTTGACCCGGCTCGACGGGCCGGACGAGGATCACGCCGGGACCGGTGGACGAAGGGGCGGATCATGACGGCTGGACGCGATGTGACGGTCGACGGGGTGCTGCGGCGCAGTGCCCGGCGGACACCGGCACGTGTGGCGATCCGCTACGGCGACCGCTCCTGGACGTACGCCGAACTGGACGACGCCGTCTCCCGCGCCGCACGCGCTCTGCGCGACACCGGACTGGGGCCGGGCGACCGGGTCGCCGCCTACGGACACAACTCGGACGCCTATCTGATCGCGTTCCTGGCCTCCGCCCGCGCCGGACTCGTCCACGTCCCGGTCAACCAGCACCTCACCGGCGACGACCTGGCGTACCTCCTCGACCAGTCCGGCAGCACCCTCGTCCTCACCGACCCGCACCTCGCCGGGAACCTGCCCGAGGCGACCCGCACCCTCCCGCTGCGCGACGCGGACGACTCGCTGCTCGCCCGGCTCGCCGCAAGCCAGCCCTACGACGGCGAGGAGTCGAGGGCCGAGGACCTCGTACAACTCCTCTACACGTCCGGCACCACGGCCCTGCCCAAGGGCGCGATGATGACGCACCGCGCGCTGGTCCACGAGTACCTCAGCGCCATCACCGCCCTCGACCTCTCCGCCGGTGACCGGCCGGTGCACTCGCTGCCGCTGTACCACTCGGCGCAGATGCACGTCTTCCTGGTGCCGTACCTCGCCGTCGGCGCCACCAACACCATCCTCGACGCGCCCGACGGCGACCGGATCCTCGACCTCGTCGAGTCGGGCGACGCCGACAGCCTCTTCGCCCCGCCCACCGTGTGGATCGCGCTGTCCAACCGCCCCGACTTCGACAGCCGCGACCTCGGCGGGCTCCGCAAGGCGTACTACGGGGCGTCGATCATGCCGGTGCCCGTGCTGGAGCGCCTCAAGGAGCGCCTGCCGAAGCTCGCCTTCCACAACTGCTTCGGCCAGAGCGAGATCGGCCCCCTCGCCATGGTCCTCGGCCCCTACGAGCACAAGGGCCGCATGGATTCCTGCGGGCGCCCCGTCATGTTCGTCGAGGCCAGGGTCGTCGACGACAAGGGCGCGGACGTGCCCGACGGCACCCCCGGTGAGATCGTCTACCGGTCCCCGCAGCTGTGCGAGGGCTACTGGGACAAGCCAGAGGAGACCGCCGCCGCGTTCCGCGACGGCTGGTTCCACTCCGGCGACCTCGCGGTCCGCGACGCCGACGGGTTCTTCACCGTCGTCGACCGCGTCAAGGACGTCATCAACTCCGGTGGCGTCCTCATCGCCTCCCGGCAGGTCGAGGACGCCCTGTACACCCATGACCGGGTCGCCGAGGTCGCCGTCGTCGGGCTGCCCGACGACCACTGGATCGAGGCCGTCACCGCCGTCGTCGTCCCCCGCGGCGACGTGACGGAGGCCGAACTCCTCGCCCACGCACGGGAGAAGCTCCCGCACTTCAAGGCACCGAAGAAGGTGCTCTTCGTGGACGAGCTGCCGCGCAACGCGAGCGGGAAGATCCTCAAGCGGGAACTGAGGGATCGCTACGCGCGACCCTGAGCCCCGCCCCCCTGAGCCCGCCCCCCGGGGCCGTCGCCCCCGAACTCCGTTGCACCGCACGGTCCCCCGCCAGCAGGATCGGATCCATGCCCCGCCTCACCGCACCCGACGGAACCGAACTCGCCTACCACGTGCGCGGGGAGGGCGATCCGCTGATCGTCCTCCCCGGCGGCCCCATGCGCGCCTCCGCCTACCTGGGCGACCTGGGGGGCCTGGCCGCCCACCGCCGTCTGGTCCTGCTGGACCTGCGCGGCACGGGCGACTCGGCGGTCCCGGCCGACCCGGCGACGTACCGGTGCGACCGGCAGGTCGACGACGTGGAGGCCCTGCGCGCGCACCTGGGCCTGGACCGGGCGGACGTCCTCGCCCACTCGGCCGGCGGCAACCTCGCCACGCTGTACGCGGCCCGCCACCCGCACCGCGTCTCCCGCCTGGTCCTGGTCACCGCCACGCCCTGGGCGCTGGGCCTGCCGGTGACCGTCGAGGACCGGCTCGCCGCGGCCCGACTGCGCGAGGACGAGCCCTGGTTCGCCGACGCGTACCCGCACTTCGAGGCCGCCTGGACCGGGCGCGGCCCTTTCGACGACGCGATGATGCCGTTCTTCTACGGCCGGTGGGACGCCGCCGCCGAGGCCCACATGGCCGCCGAGGTGGCGCAGACCAACGAAGCCGCCGCCGATGCCTACGGCTCCGCCGGCGCCTACGACCCCGCGGCCACCCGAGCCGCCCTCGCGGAACTGACCGCCCCGGTCCTCCACCTCGGCGGCGCGCTCGACACCGGCCCGACGCCGCGGCTCGTGGAGCGGGCGGCCGGCCTCTTCCCCGAGGGCGCGTACGCGATCCAGCCCGGCGCCGGGCACTTCCCCTGGCTCGACGACCCCGAGTGGTTCGTACGCCGCGTCACGGCCTTCCTCGCCGCCACCGCGCCACCCGGCGGGGCCGGGCGCCCTCACCCGTCCGCCGACACCGCCACGGAGCGGGCCCACCGGTAGTCCGCCTTGCCGCTGGGGGAGCGCTGGATGGTGTCGGTGAGGACGAGCCGGCGGGGGATCTTGTATCCGGCGAGGCGGGTGCGGCAGTGGGTCTGGATGTCCTCCAGGGTCGGGCGGGCCGCGCCCTCGCGCAGCTGGACCACGGCTGCCACATGATGGCCCCAGCGGGCGTCCGGCACCCCGGCGACCAGCGCGTCGTACACGTCGGGGTGGGCCTTGAGCGCCTGCTCGACCTCCTCCGGGTACACCTTCTCGCCGCCGGTGTTGATGCACTGCGAACCCCGGCCGAGCACGGTGACCACGCCCTCCTCGTCGACGGTCGCCATGTCGCCGAGGAGCACCCAGCGCTCGCCGTCCTTCTCGAAGAAGGTCTCGGCGGTCTTCCGCGGGTCGTTGTAGTAGCCGAGGGGTACGTGCCCGCGCTGGGCGACCCGGCCGGGCACACCGACCGGGACGGGCTCGTACGTCGCCGGGTCCACCACCCGGGTACGGTCGTGGACGCGGATCCTGAAGCCGTCGCCCGCCCCCGAGTCGTCGGTCGCCGTCCCGTTGAAGCCGGACTCCGACGAGCCGAAGTTGTTGAGCAGCATCACGTTCGGCACCAGGGCCTCGAACTGCCGCCGCACCGTCTCCGACATGATCGCGCCGGACGACGACACGCTGAACAACGACGAGCAGTCCGTGCCCTTCATCGGGCCGTTCAGCGCGTCGATCAGCGGGCGCAGCATCGCGTCGCCCACCAGCGACACACTGGTGACCCGCTCCCGCTCGATCGTCCGCAGCACCTCCTCGGGCACGAACTTGCGGTGGATGACGACCCGTTGGCCGAAGTTGAACCCGATGAACGCCGTGAGCGTCGATGTGCCGTGCATCAGCGGCGCGGTGGGGAAGAAGGTGATCCCGTCCCCGCCGGCGGCGACCCGATCGGCCAGTTCCCGCGGTGCCTTCACCGGCTCCCCGGTCGGCGCCCCGCCCCCCAGCCCCGAGAAGAACAGGTCCTCCTGACGCCACATCACCCCCTTGGGCATGCCCGTCGTACCGCCGGTATAGATGATGAACAGGTCGTGGCCCGAGCGGGCCGGGAAGCCCCGCCCGGGGTCACCGGAGGCCTCGGCGTCGGCGAAGTCCGTCACGGACAGGCCGGGCGCGTCCGGCGCGCGGGTCCCCACCCGCACCAGGTGCCGCAGCTTCTCCGTCCGCGGCACGGCCTTCGCCACACGCCCGGTGAACTCCGCGTCGAACACCAGGCCCGCCAGATCGGCGTCCCGGTAGAGGTAGACCAACTCCTCCTCCACGTAACGGTAGTTGACGTTGACCGGTACGAGCCGGGCCTTGAGGCAGCCCAGCGCGGTCTGGAGGTACTCGACGCCGTTGTACAGGTGCAGGCCCACGTGCTCACCGGGCCGCAGGCCGCTGTCCAGCAAGTGGTGGCCGATCCGGTTCGCCGCCGCGTCCAGCTCCGCGTAGCCGAGCCGCCGGTCCGCTCCGGTCCCGGGGATGTCGAAGTACGCGAGCGCCGCCCGGTCCGGGACGACGTCGACGACCGACTCGAACAGGTCGGCAAGGTTGTACTCCACCATGCTCCTCCTGACCCCGGGCGCGCCTGGCGGGTGGCTGCCATCCGTCGGTTGCCGGTCATCAGAGCAAAGGGGGCCGTGACTGTGAAGGGCCTGCGCAGAGAAAATCTGACTGACTGTCAGAAAACTCTTGTACTGGCTCGGCGCCTGCTGCAACCTGTTCTCGTTCCGCAGACGGAACCTGTTCCCGCCCTGCCCCACGGGAGGAAGCGATGGGTGGCACGGAACACCTCACCGTGCGGCGCGAAGGCGCCACACTGGTGCTCACGCTCAACCGGCCCGAGGCCAGGAACGCGCTCTCGCTGCCGATGCTCGTCGGCCTGTACGACGGCTGGGTGGCCGCCGACGCGGACGACGAGGTCCGCTCGATCGTCCTCACCGGATCCGGCGGCTCCTTCTGCGCCGGGATGGACCTCAAGGCGCTCGCGGGCAAGGGCATGGAGGGCCAGCAGTACCGGCACCGGCTCAAGGCCGACCCCGACCTCCACTGGAAGGCGATGCTCCGCCACCACCGGCCCCGCAAACCCGTGATCGCCGCCGTCGAGGGCCACTGCGTCGCGGGCGGCACCGAGATCCTCCAGGGCACGGACATCCGCGTCGCGGGGGAGTCGGCGACCTTCGGCCTCTTCGAGGTGCGGCGCGGTCTCTTCCCGATCGGCGGCTCCACGGTCCGTCTCCAGCGGCAGATCCCCCGCACCCACGCGCTCGAGATGCTGCTCACCGGCCGCCCGTACTCCGCCCGCGAGGCCGCCGGCATCGGACTGATCGGCCATGTCGTGGCCGACGGCGACGCGTTGGCGAAGGCCCTGGAGATCGCCGATCGGATCAACGCGTGCGGCCCGCTCGCCGTGGAGGCCGTCAAGGCGTCCGTGTACGAGACGGCCGGGATGACCGAGACGGACGGACTGGCCGCCGAGCTGAAACGGGGGTGGCCGGTCTTCGACACGGACGACGCCAAGGAAGGGGCCCGCGCCTTCGCCGAGAAACGGCCCCCCGTCTACAAGCGGGCGTGAGCGCTCCGCCGGGGACGGTTCCCGGCCGCGGGCGTCCCCGTCCGCTCGCACCCCGGCGGAGCCCGAAGGCCCACCCCGCGCCCTGGACGCGTCGCCCCCTCCCGAAGGAGTAACCCCGCCGATGTCCGCAGTCCTCAAGGCACCCCTGACCGTCGAGTTCCCGTTCACCCGATCCGTCGGGCCCGTGCAGAGCGCCTTCCTCACCGGGCTGCGCGAACGCGTGATCCTCGGCGTGCGCACCGGCGACGGACGGACCCTCGTCCCACCCGTCGAGTACGACCCCGTCACCGCCGAGGAGATCCGCGACCTCGTCGAGGTCGCCCCCACCGGAACCGTCACCACCTGGGCCTGGAACCACGCGCCCCGCCGAGGGCAGCCCCTCGACACCCCCTTCGCCTGGGTCCTCGTCCGGCTCGACGGCGCCGACACCGCCCTCCTGCACGCCCTCGACGCCCCCGGCCCCGACGCAGTGCACACCGGGATGCGCGTGCGGGTCCGGTGGGCCGGGGAACGCTCCGGCGCCGTCACCGACATCGCCTGCTTCGAACCGTACGACGGCGACCCGGCCGAACCGACCGGCCACAGCGGTGAGTTCGCCGACGCGGTGACCGGGATCGTCGCCCGGGCCCGCCTCGACTACACCTACTCGCCCGGCCGCGCCACCACCGGCTACCTGCACGCCCTCGCCGGGCACCGCATGGTCGGCGAGCGCTGCCCGTCCTGCCGCAAGGTGTACGTCCCGCCGAGGGGCGCCTGCCCCACCTGCGGCGTGGCCACCGCCGAACAGGTCGAGGTCGGCCCCGGCGGCACCGTCACCACGTTCTGCATCGTCAACATCAAGGCGAAGAACCTGGACATCGAAGTCCCCTACGTCTACGCCCACATCGCCCTCGACGGCGCCGACCTCGCCCTGCACGGCAGGATCGCCGGCATCCCCTACGACCAGGTGCGGATGGGGCTGCGCGTCGAACCCGTGTGGACGGAGGGGGGCCGCTACCCCGACCACTACCGGCCCACCGGCGAGCCGGACGCCGCGTACGACACGTACAAGGAGCTGCTGTGAACCGGGAGATCGCCGTCGTCGCCTTCGCCCAGAGCGACCACCGCCGCACCAGCGACGAGTCCTCCGAGGTGGAGATGCTCATGCCGGTGCTGCACGAGGTGCTGGAGCGGACCGGGCTGAAGACCGCCGACATCGGCTTCACCTGCTCCGGGTCCAGCGACTACCTCGCCGGCCGGGCCTTCTCCTTCACCCTCGCCCTCGACGGCGTCGGCGCCTGGCCGCCGATCTCCGAGTCGCACGTCGAGATGGACGGCGCCTGGGCCCTGTACGAGGCATGGGTGAAGCTCCGGACGGGCGACGCCGACACCGCCCTCGTCTACTCCTACGGCAAGTCCTCGCCCGGCTCCGTCCGCGACGTCCTGACCCGGCAGCTCGACCCGTACTACATGGCCCCGCTGTGGCCCGACTCCGTCGCCCTGGCCGCCCTCCAGGCCCAGGCGCTCATCGACGCGGGCCGCACCGACGAGCCGGCCCTCGCGGCGGTCGGCGCCCGCAGCCGCGCCGACGCCGGGACCAACCCCCACGCCCAGCTCAGGGGTTCGGTGCCGCAGGGCGATTACCTCGTACGGCCGCTGCGCACCGGCGACTGCCCGCCCATCGGCGACGGGGCCGCGGCCGTGATCCTGGCGGCGGGGGAGCGGGCCCGCGACCTGTGCGAGCGGCCCGCCTGGATCCGGGGCATCGACCACCGCGTCGAGGCCCACGCCATCGGCGTCCGCGACCTCACCGACTCGCCCTCCACCCGCCTCGCCGCCGAGCGCGCCGGCGCCTTCGAACGCCCCGTGGACACCGCCGAGTTGCACGCCCCGTTCAGCTCCCAGGAGGTCGTCCTGCGCGAGGCGCTGCGGCTCGGCGACAGCGTGCGCGTCAACCCCTCGGGCGGCGCCCTCGCCGCGAACCCGGTGATGGCCGCCGGACTGATCCGCATCGGCGAGGCCGCCGCCCGCATCCACCGGGGCGAGTCCGACCGCGCCCTCGCCCACGCCACCTCCGGGCCCTGCCTGCAACAGAACCTGGTCGCCGTCCTCGAAGGGGATCCCCGATGAGCAAGGAGCCCGTGGCCGTCATAGGCGTCGGCCAGACCAAGCACGTGGCGGCCCGGCGGGACGTGTCGATCGCCGGACTCGTCCGCGAGGCCGCCCGACGCGCCCTCGACGACGCCGAGTTGACGTGGGCCGACATCGACGCCGTCGTCATCGGCAAGGCGCCCGACTTCTTCGAGGGCGTCATGATGCCCGAGCTGTACCTCGCCGACGCGCTCGGCGCGGTCGGCAAGCCCCTGATGCGGGTGCACACGGCGGGCTCCGTCGGCGGATCGACCGCGCTGGTCGCCGCCGGCCTGGTCGCCGCCCGCGTCCACGGCACCGTCCTCACGCTGGCGTTCGAGAAGCAGTCCGAGTCCAACGCGATGTGGGGCCTGTCCCTGCCGATCCCCTTCCAGCAGCCGCTGCTGGCCGGCGCCGGCGGCTTCTTCGCCCCGCACGTCCGCGCGTACATGCGGCGCAGCGGCGCCCCCGACACCGTCGGCTCCCTCGTCGCGTACAAGAACCGCCGCAACGCGCTGAAGAACCCGTACGCGCACCTCCACGAGCACGACATCACGCTGGAGAAGGTCCAGGCGTCGCCCATGCTGTGGGACCCGATCCGCTACTCGGAGACCTGCCCGTCCTCCGACGGTGCCTGCGCGATGGTCCTCACCGACCGCGCCGGGGCCGCCCGTGCGCCCCGGCCCGCGGCGTGGATGCACGGCGGGGCGATGCGCAGCGAGCCGACCCTGTTCGCGGGCAAGGACTGCGTCTCGCCGCGCGCGGGCCGCGACTGCGCCGCCGACGTGTACCGGCAGGCGGGCATCGCCGACCCGCGCCGGGAGATCGACGCGGTGGAGATGTACGTGCCGTTCTCCTGGTACGAGCCGATGTGGCTGGAGAACCTCGGCTTCGCCGCCGAGGGCGAGGGCTGGAAGCTCACCGAGGCGGGGGTCACCGAACTGGACGGCGACCTCCCCGTCGACATGTCCGGCGGGGTGCTGTCCACCAACCCCATCGGCGCCTCCGGCATGATCCGCTTCGCCGAGGCGGCGCTCCAGGTACGGGGCCTCGCCGGGGAGCACCAGGTCGACGGCGCCCGCCGGGTCCTCGGACACGCCTACGGCGGCGGTTCGCAGTTCTTCGCGATGTGGCTGGTCGGGGCCGAGCCGCCCTCCTCCTGAACCTCCTCCTCACGTGGCCTGTCCGCGGCGGGGACCGGTCGCTAGTCTGGCGGGCGGACGACGAACCGGGAGGAGCACGGACGTGGCCGAGAGCACCATGCAGCAGCAGCGACCGCTCGACGGCTGGCACAAGCCGGCGGAGCTCGACCTGAGCAACGCGGACTGGCGGTCCAGCAGCCGAGGGAGGGGAGACGTCCAGATCGCCTTCGTCGAGGGCTTCATCGCCATGCGCAACAGCCGCCGCCCCGAGAGCCCTTCGCTGATCTTCACCCCCGCCGAGTGGGGGGCCTTCGTGTCAGGGGCCAGGGAGGGCGAGTTCGACCTGACCTAGGATCGCCGCCCCGGAGGCCGTCGGCGGGCGCCCCCGCGGGTCACAGGCCGCCGGAGACGTTCCGCACGCGGACCCGGCCGGTCCCGACGTGGTGCGTGGTGTAGCGCGGCGAGCAGGCCGGCGCCGCGTACGCGAGGTGCACGAGCCGGGACTGCTCCTGACGCATGTGCGTGAGCGATTCCAGGATGTACCCGACGAGGAGGACGAGCGCCGCGATCGTCATGACGGCCGCGGCGAGGATCGCCGTGGGGATGCGCGGCACCGTGCCGGTGCGGAGGAAGTCGGCGATGACGGGGATGCCGAGGACGACCGAGACGAGAGCCAGCAGCCCCGCGACCGCGGTGTGGACGAGCGAGGGCCGCTCCCGCCGCGCCAGATCGAGGATGACCCGCAGGATGCGCCAGCCGTCGCGGAAGGTGCGCAGTTTGCTCTCGCTCCCGGCAGGTCTGACCCGGTAGTCCACCTCCACCTCCGCCGTGGGGAGCCGGAGGTGGAGCGCGTGGATGGTCATCTCGGTCTCGGTCTCGAACTGGCGGGCGAGCGCGGGGAAGGACTTCACGAAGCGCCGCGAGAAGACGCGGTAGCCGCTCAGCATGTCGGACACGTCGTTGCCGAACAGGGCCCCCACGACACCCGTGAGCAGCCGGTTGCCGAACGCGTGCCCCGTCCGGTAGGCGGCGCTGACCGTCTCCCGGCGGGCGCCGACCACCTGGTCGTACGGCCCCTCGAAGAGCAGGTCCACCAGATCGCGCGCCCGGGACGCGTCGTAGGTGTCGTCGCCGTCGATGATGAGCAGGGCGTCCGCGTCGACGTCGGCGAAGGCGCGCCGGATGACATTGCCCTTGCCCTTGCGCCGTTCCTCCCGGACGATCGCGCCCGCCTCGCGGGCGACCTCCACGGTCCGGTCGGTCGAGGCGTTGTCGTACACATAGATGTCCGCCTCCGGGAGCGCGGCCCTCAGGTCGCGCACCACCTTCCCGACGGCCGCCTCCTCGTTGTGACACGGCACGACACACGCGATCGTCGGTGGCACGTCCACTCCCTGTCCGCCTTGGTGACATATGAGGTGGAAATCATGCGATATGGGCGCGTCCGGGGAGTGGGGGCGCGCCGGGTCGTTACTCTCGCGGGGTGTCGGTCCTCGCGTCTTTGGCGCTGCGTGCGCGTGACGCCGTCAAGGGTGTCTGGCGCGAGGTCACCAAGTTCGGGGTGGTCGGGGCGCTGGCCTTCGTCGTGGACAACGGCGGCTACAACCTGCTGGTGTTCGGGCTGCCCGGTGGTGCCGAGGGCGGGGTGATGCGGGAGTTTCCCGTCCAGGCGTCCGTCGTCGCCACGGGCGCGGCCGCCCTGCTCAGCTGGGCGGGGAACCGTTACTGGACCTACCGCCACCGGCATCGCGAGAGGCTGACCCAGGAGTTGGTCCTCTTCCTGCTGGCGAACCTCGTCGGCGTCGCCCTGACGGCGGGCACGGTCTACGCCTCGCGGCACCTGCTCGGCCTGGACTCGGTGTTCAGCGACAACGTCGCGCGCGTCTTCGGCTGGGTCCTCGCGACCCTGTTCCGCTTCTTCGCCTACCGGCGCTACGTCTTCGTCGCGCCCTGATCCGTACGGTCCCGGCGCCGCTGTTAGCATCCCGCCCCATGGGACGAAATGTGTGGTTTCAGGGTGAAAAGCTCTGGGGCTGGGGGTTGGCCGCTGCCGCCATGGCGTGCTGTCTGGGCACGACCGTCGTGTTCGCCCCCGGGTACATGAGTCCCGACAGCATCGAGCAGCTCCGGCAGGCGATGGGCAGGACGCCGCTCACCGACTGGCACCCGCCCGTGCTGAGCCTGGTGTGGCGTGCGCTGATCGCCGTCACCGGTAAGGCCGCGTCCATGGCCGTACTCCAGTCCGTCGTGTTCTGGGGCGCGCTGTGGGTGGTGGCCCGGTGCGTCTGGGACCTGACCGCGAGCCGTGCCGGTTCGCTCGCCGTTCTCGGCATCGGACTCACACCTCCCGTGCTGACGTTCGTCGGCGTGGTGTGGAAGGACGTCCACGCGGCCGCCGCGCTGCTCGCCGCGTGCGCGGTGGCGTTCGTGGGCCTGCGGCTGCGGGACCGCGACGTGCCGCCCGCGACGCGCTGGGGTCTGCTCGGGCTGGGCGTGCTCTTCCTCGCCTACGCCATGCTCGTCCGCAAGAACGTGTTCCTCGCGGCGATCCCCCTGTTCGTCCTGCTGGTGCTCGCGCTGTGGCGCGGGCCCGGCCGCCGCACCTGGGCCCTGGGCGTGGCGGCGCTTGTGACCGCCCTCGTGGTGCCCGCCGTCGCGATCTCGCGGATCGCCCATCCCGTGGAGACGCGACAGGGCGCGCAGATCATGCTCGACGACCTCGTCCACGTCCTGACCGTGGAGGAACTGCGGTCGGCGGACGCCCCGCCGGACCTCCGGAAGCGTCTGGTCGCGGCGGCGGAGAAGTGCCGTGACACCGGCGCCCTGTCGGACGCCTACTGGGCGTGTTACGAACGCCGGGCGGACGGGATGGCCAGGGACGCGGACGGGATCACCGCCCTGTGGCTGAGCGAGATGGGCTCCCACGTGCCCGGCTATCTCCAGTACCGGCTGCGGCTCTTCGCGGGCCTGCTCTTCGAGACCGGTTACCCGTACCAGGCAGGGGTCTTCGGCAACGACCTCGGCATCGAACTGGCCCACCCCCGGCTGGAGGACAGCCTCGACGCGTACGTCAGAGGCGTCGGCGGGGATCTCCGACCGCTCTTCCGGGGCTGGTTCTGGCTCGCGGTCGCCCTCGTCCTCACCGTCCGGCCCGGCAGGGGACGGTTCTCCCTGCCCGTCCGGGCGCTGGGCGTCAGCTCCCTGGCCTATGTGCTCGGGTATCTGCCCACCATGCCGGCGACGAACTACCGCTACATCTACTGGCCGGCGCTCGCCTGCCTGCTCGGTCTGCTGCTGCTCTGGCTGGACCGCCGCCCCGCCGCCCCCGCCGCTGCCGGTGCAAAGCGAACCGGCTCCGCCCTGACACCGGCCGACGCCCGTGACGGCGCGGCACGCGGCGGAATCCCAGGAGCAGCGCCGGACCCGGTGAGAACGCCGGGGGACGGCCAGGTCTGACCGCCCCCACGTACGAGGGGTCGGGAGGAAGCGGACGCCGGCCGATCTAATGGATGCCGGCTCACCTATCATTAACGCCATGGAGTACTCGATCAGCGCGGACGCGCGGCTCTCCCTCGACCTCGCTCTCACCGTGCGCCACGACGGCGACGGCGGAGTCGCCGACGACCTGGCCGATCCCGCCGGACTCGCCACCTGGGTCCGCGCCCACGCCGACCTCCTGCCGGGCACCGTCGGCCTGACCGCCGACGAGGCCGCCCTCGCCGCCGTGCGCGACCTCCGGGCCGCCGTCCGCGCCCTGTTCGCCCGTGCCGTCAGCCCCGCCGAGCCCAGCCCGGCCGACGCCACCCGGCTGCCGCCCCTCCCCGAAGCCCTGGAGCACCTCAACCGGGCCGCGGCCCAGGCCCCGACCGTCCCGGTGCTGACCTGGGCCGCGAGCGCCGAACCCGTCCTGCGACAGGAGCCCACGACCGGTGGTGCCCCGCTCACCGCGGCGCTGGCCCGGGCCGCCATCGCCTTCCTCGCGAGCCCCGAACGGCAGCGGCTGCGGGCCTGCCACGCACCCCGCTGCGTGCGCTACTTCCTGAAGGAGCACCCGCGCCAGGAGTGGTGCAAACCGGCCTGCGGCAACCGGGCCCGGGTGGCCCGCCACCACGAGCGCCACAGGGCGTCCGCCGGCCGGTGACAGGCGCCTTCCCCGCCGCCCCGGGAATCGTCTCGCCCACCCGGCACCGACCACCTTCGGACACGTACCATGGCGGCATGTCCTTCCTCCGCCGCCGCAGTGCCACCCCTGCCGGGCCCGAATTCGACGTACTGGCCATGGACCCGGGCGACTGGCCGGGCAATCTCGGCGCGGGCCTGCTGCCCGCACCCGACGGAAGCTGCCAGGGCGTCTTCCTGCGCTACGACCTGTACGGCGGCCGCGGCCCCGCGATGATCATCGGCAACCTTCCGGAGGGGTCCCCGGCCCGCGAGGTCGCCGAGGGGGAGGTCCCCTTCGAGGTGGCCCAGCTGCTGCTGGCGCTGGAGAACGAGGAGGACATCACGGTCGTCGGCACCGAGGACATGCCGGTGATGCAGGGCGACAACCTCCTGATCGTCCGCCGCCTGAAGCTCTCCGAGTCCCGGATCTCCTGCGTCCAGTTCGACCGCAGCGACAACGTCCTGGTGACCATCGCCGCCTGGGACCGCCCCATCACCGACGACCTGTACGCGCTCCTGAAACCGCTCCCCGCGGAGCTGTTCCAGCAGGGCTGACCCCCGACGGGCCCCACCGACCCGCGGACGCGTCGTCCGCGGGTTTTGTCATGCCTCTTGTTGACCAAGTGATCGGACCATTACGGTCCGGGGCATGCCTCCTGAGATCTCGCGTAGAGAGACCCTGAAGACCGCCTTGGCCGGTGCGAGTGCGATCACCCTGGCCGCAGGACCCTTGGGGCAGTCCGCAAGTGCCGATGATTCCTCCGATGTGTCCGAGTCGAGCTCCGAGGGACAACAGCCCTCGCACGAGCCGCGGGAAGCACGCCGGACACCCCTCTCGCTCTGGTACACCGCCCCCGCCGCCGACTGGGAGCGCGAGGCCCTGCCCATCGGCGGTGGCGCCCTCGGCGCCACCGTCTTCGGCACGCTCGCGTCCGAGCGGCTCCAGTTCAACGAGAAGACCCTGTGGACCGGCGGCCCCGGCTCCGCCCAGGGCTACGACCACGGCAACTGGACCGCGCCCCGCCCCGGCGCGATCGCCGCCGTCCAGGACCGCGTCGACGCCGAGACGAAGGTCGCCCCCGCCGCCGTCACCGCACGCCTCGGCCAGCGGCGCGTCGGCTACGGTCACCACCAGACGTTCGGCGACCTACGTCTCGACCTGCCCGGAGGTCCCGACACCGTCCCCGCCGACTACCGGCGCGCACTCGACCTGCGCGAAGCGGTGGCGACCGTGACGTACACGCACCGACAGCGGCGCCACACACGGGAGTTCTTCACCTCCCATCCGGACGGCGTCCTCGTCGGTAGCCTCACCGGAGGCATCACCCTCACCCTGCGTTACACCTCGCCCCGCTCCGACTTCACCGCGACCGCCACCGGTGACCGCATCACCGTGCGCGGGCAACTCGCCGACAACGGGCTGAAGTTCGAAGCGCAAATCCGTGTCGCCCACACGGGCGGCACCCTCACCGCGAACCCGGACGGCACCCTCACCGTCACCGACGCCGACAGCGTCTGGTTCGTCCTCGCGGCGGGCACCGACTACGCCGACACCTACCCGCACTACCGCGGCGACGACCCGCACGCCACCGTCACCAGCACCGTCGACCAGGCGTTCCACAGGGGGTACCGGAAGCTGCGCGCCCGCCATGTCGGCGACCACGGCGCCCTCTTCGACCGCGTGGCGCTCGACATCGGCGGCGAGGCACCGGACACGCCCACGAACGAACAGCTCGCGGCGTACTCCGGCGGCACCACCCCTGCCGACCGCGCCCTCGAAGCGCTGTACTTCCAGTACGGCCGCTACCTCCTCATCGCCTCCTCGCGCGCCGGCTCCCTCCCCGCGAACCTCCAGGGCGTCTGGAACAACAGCACCAACCCGCCCTGGTCGGCGGACTACCACACCAACATCAACATCCAGATGAACTACTGGCCCGCCGAGGCCGCCAACCTCGCCGAGACGACGGACCCCTACGACCGCTTCGTCGAGGCGCTGCGCGCGCCCGGCCGGCGCACCGCACAGGAGATGTTCGGCTCACGCGGCTGGGTCGTCCACAACGAGACCAACCCGTACGGCTTCACCGGGGTGCACGACTGGGCGACCGCCTTCTGGTTCCCCGAGGCCGCCGCCTGGCTCACCCAGCAGCTGTACGAGCACTACCGCTTCGGCGGCTCCACCCGGTACCTGCGCACCACCGCGTACCCGGTGATGAAGGAGGTCGCCGAGTTCTGGCTGGACAACCTGCGCACCGACCCCCGCGACGGCACCCTCGTCGTCACGCCCAGCTACTCGCCGGAGCACGGTGACTTCACGGCGGGCGCGGCCATGTCCCAGCAGATCGTGCACGACCTGTTCACCAACACCCTGGAAGCCGCCCGCGTCCTCGACGACAGCCCCGCCTTCCGCGAGCAACTAGCGGACACCCTGCGGCGGTTGGACCCCGGGCTCCGTATCGGCTCGTGGGGTCAGCTCCAGGAGTGGAAGGCCGACCTCGACGACCCGGACGACGAACACCGCCACGTCTCGCATCTGTTCGCGCTGCACCCCGGTCGCCAGATCGAACCCGGAAGCACGTGGGCCGAGGCGGCGAAGGTGTCCCTCACGGCGCGCGGCGACGGCGGCACCGGCTGGTCCAAGGCATGGAAGATCAACTTCTGGGCACGGCTCCGCGACGGTGACCACGCCCATCGGATGCTCGGCGAACAGCTGAAGTCCTCGACCTTGCCGAACCTCTGGGACACCCACCCCCCGTTCCAGATCGACGGCAACTTCGGTGCCACCTCCGGGGTCGTCGAGATGCTCCTGCAGAGCCAGCACGACGTCATCGAGATCCTCCCGGCCCTCCCCGCCGCCTGGCCCGAGGGCTCCGTCCGGGGGCTGCGCGCCCGCGGCGGCGCCACCGTCGACATCGCCTGGTCCTCGGGCACCGCCACCCGTGTCGCCCTCACCGCCGGGCACACCCGTGACCTCACCGTCCGCAGCACCCTGCTGCCGGGAGGGGAACTGACCTTTCGGGCGGTCGCCGGCCGACGCCACGTCTGGTCCAGGTAGCCGAACGGCGGGGGCGGGTTGTTCGACGGCTTCGGGGGGCGTGGGGGGTGTTCGCGCAGTTCCCCGCGCCCCCGAAGCCCGGGACGCCCCTCAGACCCCCGGCAGCACCCGCACGTCCGCGGCCCGCACGAACGCCACCCGGTGCCCGTACTGGATCTCGTAGTAGACATCCTCGCCGGTCACCACCGTGTGCCCGGACGGGTCGAAGGAGACGGCATAGTAGTACTCGCCCTTCAGCCGGTCACCGACCACATAGCGCTGCCCCTGGAGGACCTTGTACGGCAGCGGCGACACCGCCTGGGCCGGGACGTCCGCAGGGTAGGCCTCCTTCTCCGGGTACGCCCTGCCGTACACGGGGACCTCCGCGAGATCCTTCCGGGGCGTCACGACCAGCCCGGCCGCGCCGACCGCCGTGGGCTGCTCCGCGGGGTTGTGGAACCACGCCTCCTGCCCGAGGTACCAGATCGCCGTCCACGCGCCGCGCCGCTCGGCGACGGCGTACTGCTGGCCGGTGGAGACCCGTGAACCGACGTCGTTCACGTCGGTCGTGGAAGGGCTCCCGTCCGGCCGCAGACCGATGTCCTTGATGAGGGGGGAGGCCGAGTCGGGCTCGCTGTACAGGCGTACCGCGCTGGAGCCGTGCACGGCGCAACTCTGCCCGCCGCTCACACACCCGGTGAACTCGGGCCGGTTGTCCGCGTAGTCGGGCAGGATGGTGACGAGGCCGGCGTGCCGGCCGGCCGTCGGGCCGAAGGGCCTGCCGAGCAGCTCGAAGTAGTGCCGCCAGTCCCAGTACGGTCCGGGGTCGGTGTGCATGCCCCGGACCGTCGCCGTCGTCGGGCCCGGCACGGTGTCGTGGCCGAGGATGTGCCGGCGGTCCAGCGGCACCCGGTACTTGCCGGCCAGGTACTTCACCAGCCGTGCCGACGTCCGGTACATCGCCTCCGTGTACCAGGCGTCCGGCGAGGCGAGGAAGCCCTCGTGCTCCAGACCGATCGACCCCGCGTTGACGTACCAGTTCCCGGCGTGCCAGGCCACGTCCTTGTTCTTCACGTGCTGGGCGATGTACCCGTCCGTGGAGCGCAGCGAGTAGTGCCAGGACACGTACGTCGGGTCCTGGACCAACTGCAACGTGGTGTCCCAGGTGGCCTCGGTGTCATGGACGACGATGTACCGGATGCGCTGGGACGCCGGCCGGTCGGCCACGTCGTGGTTGCCGTAGTCCTCGTCGCCGAACTCCTCGTACGGCGCCGGGATCCACTCGCACGACACCGTCCTCGGGCATTCGGTGCCGTCCGCCGCGGCGGCGCGCAGCCCGGCCCGCGACAACTGTCCGGTGTCGGGGGCCAGCCGCGGCTCCGCGGCGAGCGTCACCCGCTGACCGGCGTCGGTGACCCGGTGGGCGCCGTCCCGGATCACGGCGAAGACCTCGTTCGCGTACGCAGCCGCCGTGGCCCGGTCGTCGGCTCCGGAGAACCGTGCCACCGCCCCGTACCAGTCGGCGGGGTCGGTGCTCGGCTCGCGGCCCAGTTCCCGTTGCGCCGCCGCGAGCAGTGCCGCGCCGCCGGCGACATTGGCCTCGGCGTCCGTGCGCAGTGTCTCGGCGGGCAGCCCCGTCAGCTCGGCCGCCCTGGGCAGGGTCCGCAGCCGGGGCGGGAGTTGCGTGTTCTCGGGCAGGTCCGCCGCGGGGCGCAGCGGCGGACGGGAGTCGTCGCCGCGCGGGTCCTCCGTGCCCTCGCTGTGGTGCGGGGCCTCGGCCAGCGCGGTCCGCGCGTCCGTGAGGTGCATGGGCCCGTAGCCGCCGGTGACGCTGGGGGCACCGCCGTGCGCGTCCCAGCGGGACTGGAGATAGGACACGCCCAGCAGGACACTGCGGGGGACCTCGTACTCTGCGGCCGCGGCCGCGAAGGCGCCCTGCAGCCGAGCCGACGAGGACGACTGGGTCTCGGGCGGGGCCGCGCCCAGCAGCGGCAGCACCAGCACCGCCGGGGCGGCGGCGACCGCCGTACCGCGGAGGCGTCTGCGACGGACGGTGGGCCTGCGGTCGGTGGGGGATCCTCGCAAGGCGGCCTCCTGGAACGGTGGGGCGTTGGCGGGGCGTGCGGTGCGGAGCGTGCACCAGTGCTATCGGTCGGCCGACGATCCGTCAATCATGCCCGGCCGACGCCCCGGTCACCCGATCGTGGGCTCCGGCAGCTGCCGGGCGCCACCGCTGTCGCCCCGCCCGCATCGAGCCGGGGCGCGACGTACCCCGCGGGCGGTTCCGCCGCGGGTCCCCGGACACGGCGAAGGCCCGCGGTGCGCCGGTGTGCGGAGCGCGCCGCGGGCCTTCGTCTCCCCTCAGCGAGTGCCGACCGCCGCCCGTACGGCCTTGCGGGCCAGCTGGCAGTCGTCGTGCAGCCGCCTGAGCAGCAGCCGCTGTTCCTCGCCGGACGGCGCAGCAGCCGGGTGGGCCGGGCCCGGTGCCGCCGGGGTCGTGTCGTGCATCGAACGCTGCACGGCCGTTTCGTAGGTTCGGATCTCGCGGGTCAGGACGAGCATCAGGTTCACCAGGAACGCGTCCCGCGAGGCAGGGCCCGCGGACTGCGCCAGCTGACTGATCTGACGCCGCGCCACGGGAGCGTCCCCGAGCACCGCCCACAGTGTCGCCAGGTCGTAGCCCGGCAGGTACCACCCGGCGTGCTCCCAGTCCACCAGCACCGGACCGGCCGGTGAGAGCAGGATGTTCGACAGCAGGGCGTCGCCGTGGCAGAACTGGCCCATGCCCTGACGGCCCGACGCGTGCGCGATGCCGTGCAGCAGCTTCTGCAGATCGCCCATGTCCCGGTCGGTGAGCAGACCCAGCTCGTGGAACCGGGAGATCCGCTCCGCGTAGTCCAGCGGAGCGTCGAACGTGCCCGCCGGTGGCCGCCACGCGTTCAGCCGGCAGATGGCGCCCAGCGCCGCCCGGATGTCGGCGCGCGGCGGCGCCTCCACCGGATGCCGCTGCAACGCGGCCACCCGGCCAGGCATCCGCTCCACGACCAGGGTGCAGTTGTCCGGGTCCGCCGCGATCAGTCTCGGCACCCGCACCGGGGGGCGGTGCCGGACGAACGAGCGGTATGCCGCTATTTCGTGCCGGATCCGCTCCTCCCAGATCGACGAGTGGTCCAGTAAACACTTGGCGACGGCCGTGCTGCGCCCTGTCGTACCGACGAGCAGCACCGAGCGGCCGCTGCGGCGCAGCACCTGGACCGGAGAGAACTCCGGGCAGATGCGATGCACCGAGGCGATCGCCGTGCGCAGCTGCGCGCCCTGGGGGCCGGACAAGTCGATTCTCCCGCTGAGCGGTTGGGGGACGAGCCCCGGAATCCGCCGGGCCCGGCCGGCACCGAGTCCGGGGGCCGCGGAACGGGAGGGGTCGAGGTAGGGGCCGCCGCCGCCCGGCTGGCGGGGCGCGAGCGGCCGGGGCGGAGCGGACACGGAGGACGATGCTGCGTACATGGGCGGTACAGATCCCTTCGTGTGCCTGCGTTGTCACGCGCCACCCCGCCCCGGCCGACCGGGGACACCCTGGGGAGTGCCTGTCGGGCGACCGGGCCGGGGTGGCGCTTTCCTACCTGACACCGGACGGCCCGTGGCACACCATCTAGCGCACCCTGGCGAAGCCTGGCGAATAGTCCCCCAGCAACTGACAGCGGGCTACATTCAACTCAGCCGAGAACCTGGGGGCTTGACGTGAGCGGACAACCCAACACCCGTCTCTCAGACCTGTTCGGCCTGGCCGGCTGGTCGAAGGGCGAACTCGCGAGGCTGGTCAACCGGCAGGCGGCGGCCATGGGCCACCCGCAGCTGGCGACCGACACCTCACGGGTGCGGCGGTGGATCGACATGGGAGAGATCCCGCGCGATCCCGTGCCACGGGTGCTGGCGGCACTGTTCACCGAGCGTCTCGGCCGTGTCGTGACCATCGAGGACCTCGGTCTGGTCCGGCACGGGCGTACGGGGAAACGGCAGGGCGGCGGGAATGCGGAGCATCCCGACGGTGTGCCGTGGGCGCCCGAACGGACCGCCGCGGTCCTCACCGAATTCACGGGAATGGACCTCATGCTCAACCGACGCGGCTTGGTGGGTGCGGGCGTCGCGCTCACCGCGGGATCAGCACTCAGCAGCGCCATGCACGACTGGCTGCACACCGACCCGACGCTCAAGGCCGACGCTCCCGATCTCGACGACCCCCTGCACGCCGACCCCGCTGGGTTCGACCGCTATGAGGCCGCCCCCATCGGATCACAGGAGATCGAGGAACTGGAGCGCTCCGTCGAGGTGTTCCGGGCCTGGGACGCGGCCCGTGGCGGCGGGCTGCAACGCAAGGCTGTCGTGGGACAGCTCAACGAGGTGGGCGGCATGCTCACCTACCGCCACCCCGAACATCTCCAGCGCCGCCTGTGGGGCGTCGCCGCCAACCTCGCCGTCCTCGCGGGCTGGATGTCCCACGACGTCGGCCTCGAACCCACCGCCCAGAAGTACTTCATCATCGCCGCCCACGCCGCCAGGGAGGGCGGCGACCGGCCCCGCGCCGGCGAGGCGCTCTCGCGGGCGGCCCGGCAGCTGGTGCACCTCGGAAAGCCCGACGAGGCACTCGACCTCATGAAGCTCGCCCAGTCCGGCTCCGGCGAGCGGCTACTGCCCCGCACCAAGGCCATGTTCCACACCATCGAGGCGTGGGCGCAGGCGTCCATGGGCAAGGGCCAGGCCATGCGCCGCACCCTGGGGCTGGCGGAGGACCTCTTCGTCTCCGACAAGGGCGACACGGCGCCGCCGAGCTGGATGCAGACCTTCAAGGACGAGGATCTGTACGGCATGCAGGCACTCGCCTACCGCACCCTCGCCGAGTTCGAGCCCGGCGCGGCCGTGCACGCCCAGCACTACGCGGAGAAGGCCCTGGCCCTGCGCAACGACGGACGGGAGCGGTCGAAGATCTTCGACCATCTCTCCATGGCGTCCGCCTGCTTCATCGCGGACGACCCCGAGCAGGCGAACCGGTACGCCCGGCTGGCCCTGATGTCGATGGGGTCCAACTCGTCGGGACGCACCTGGGACCGGCTGCGGCAGATGTACCGGCTCACCGGGCAGTACTCCAGCTATCCGAAGATCCAGGACCTTCGGGAGGAGATCAAGCTCGCCCTGCCGAAGCCGCAGTCGAAGAACAAGGGCGACATCGCGTCGGCGTGACCGCCGGCCGGTGGTGCCGGTGCGCGGCCGATCCCGGCGTCAGGCGAGGACCGTGGCGACGAGCACGCAGGCGTCGTCCTCGCGCTCACCCTCGCCGAACTCCTCCACCACCGCCCGCACGCCGTCACGGGAGGTCTCCGCCTCGGCGAACCGCGGGGCCAGGTCCAGTAGCCGCTGGACGGCGGCCGTGTCACCCCGGGGCACCAGCCCATCGGTGTGCAGCAGCAGGACATCACCCGGTCGGAGCGTCACCTCGTCCTGCCCGTAGACGGCGCCCGAGGTCGCTCCCAGCAGGACGCCGTCCGGTGTCGGCAGCACGCGCCCCGTCCCGTCGCGGAACAGCAGCGGGGCGGGGTGCCCCGCCTGCGCCCACACCAGGGTGCGGGTCGCGGGCCGGTAGCGGCAGCACACGGCGCTGCCGAGAGCCGGTTGCCCGGTGGCGTCGAGTAACTGGTTGAGGCAGGCCATCAGCTGCCCCGGCTCGGTGCCGGCCATGGCCAGCCCGCGGACCGCGCCGATCAGGGTCGCCATGCCCGAGGTGACGGTCACGCCGTGGCCGGTGAGGTCACCGACACTCAGCAGGCTCTCGCCGCCGGGAAGTTCGAGTGCGTCGTACCAGTCGCCGCCGATGAGCTCGGTCGTCGAGCAGGGGAGGTAGCGGGCCGCCACGTCCAGGGTCTGGGGGCCCCGCTGCGGGAGCCGCAGGGCGCCCCGCCACGGCGGCAGCACCGCCTCCTGGAGCTCGACCGCGATCCGGTGCTCGGCCCGCGCGATGTGCCGGCGGCGTTCGAGCGAGTCACGGGTCTCGCTCACCGCCCGCTGGCTGCGCCGCAGTTCGCTGACGTCCCGCAGCACCGCCCACATGGAGGCGGTGTTTCCGTCGTCGTCGAGGACGGGCTCGCCCATCATGTGCACGGTGCGCACCATGTCGTCGGGGAGGGGGATGCGGAACTCGCCGTCGATGCGCCTGGCGTCGATCAGGCAGTCCGTCACCATCGCCGTCAGCTGTGGCCGGTCCTCCTCCAGCACCAGCGACGGCAGTTCGTCGAGCGTGAGTGCCGGGGCGGCCGGATCGCGCCCGAGGATCGCGTACAACTCCCCGGACCAGCTCGCCTCGTCCGTGAGCAGGTTCCACTCGGCGCTGCCGACCCGGCTGAGCAGCGAGACGCCAGGGCGGGCGGCGACCGGTCCGGCGGGAGCGCCGGACTCGTCCGCGTCCCCCGCGGGGGCGTCGAGGCCGTCCCGCAGCTGCGCCAGGTGGTCGTCCACGTCGCTGAGTTGATGGAGCGTCAGTTCGCACAGGGCGCGCTGCCACCTGCCCTCGGTGTCCGCCCCGTCGGCTGAGGTGCCCCGCCGTACGGCGTCCACGTCGCCGCGCAGCCGACGCGTCTGCGAGATGAGCGCGTCGACCGTGCCGCGTCGCGGCGGCTGGGCGGCGGGTCGATCCGCAGAGAGAGGGGACGGCATCACGTACTCCGAGGGGGGATGGTACGACCAACGCTGACGGATGGGCCGGTTACGACTGTCGCACAGCGCGCGACGCGCTGTAAGGGATTTGGCAAGACACGATCCGGTGGTGCTTCCGGCATATGCCTCTGTCCTTGCGGGCCGGATCCGTCGCGGTGCCCGGCTCCGCGCTCCGAGGCGACAAGTCGTAGGCGGCGTACGTGACTTGATGGATTGTCGGGTCCGCTTCGGGCCGTTCTCAAGGTCGTGTTCGAGGGTCATTAGTGCGAGCCGCTTTGATCGTGTGTCGCGCGGTCGGTACATCCGAGGAGAACCGGCGAGCGCCGGGGTGATGCGGGACTCGGGTTTGGGGGAAACGGGTGACTTGGGTCACAGCGGTGAATCCAGGAAGGCGTGGCGCGCGAATGCCCTTCGCGAGGCCGATGAGGCATGTCGGCGCAGGGCCGACCCGGATCCGAAACGGAGAGCGCGCATGACCGTCACACTGGAACAGCCCGCACGAGTCCTCCTCGTCACGGCCGAGGACCGCGAGCTGCCGGTGCCCACCACGCTGCGCTACACCTCCGACGACCCGTTGGCCGTGCATCTCGACTTCCCCGCGGACATCTCGCTGAGCGGCTCCACGGTGACCTGGACCTTCGCCCGTGAGCTGCTCGACGAGGGACTGCGGGGGCCCGCCGGGACCGGGGACGTGCACATCTGGCCCTGCGGGCGCGGCCGCACGGTCGTGGAGCTGCACTCGCCGCACGGCATGGCCCTGCTCCGGTTCGACACCGCCGCTCTGCGGCGTTTCCTGGTGCGCTCCTTCGCCGTCGTCGGCTCCGGCAGCGAGCAGGTCGGACGGGCCGTCGACCGGGGCCTGACGGCCCTGTTCGACGGTGTCTGACCGGCGCGCGCGGCGTGCCCAGGGGCGGGACCGGGACCGCCTGCGCGGTGGCGGACGTCGGCGGGCCCGGTGGCGACGGACGGCGGGACCGCGGGTTCAGTAGCGCAGGACGCCCGCGATGCCCTGTGCGTCGCCGAGGGTGCCGTCGGGGACGAACCGAACCTCGGCCCCGGTGTCGAGGCAGCGTTCGACGATCTCGTCCACGATGTCGTCCAGGGCGTCCAGCTCGCCGCTCTCCGCCGGTACGAGGTGGACCCCGCCGTCGTCGGCGCGTACGGTCGCCCGGTAGTTCTCCTCGACGGCCAGGAGCTGGACGCGGCCCTGCTCCGCGTTCTGCCGGACCTCGTCGACGCCCGCCGCGAACGTCCTGCTCCCCCGTGCCGCCTCCAGCCGGCGGGCCACGGTGTCGACGTTCCGGCGGTTCTCGGCCTCGATCATCGGGCCGATCGCCTGCCACACCGCCTCCGGGGTGCCGTGCGCCAGACCGCCGTGCGGGAGGGGGGTGGCGTCCTTGGTGACGGTGCCGATCTCGTCCAGGAGGGACAGCGCCGCGGTCTCGCCCGTCACGTACAGGGGTCGCGGATGGGTACGCAGTACCCGGCTCATCGCCGTGTCGGCGTCCCGCAGGAAGTGCCGGGTGTCCTCGTCCCGGAAGGCGCTCGGCATGTCGCCGATCCGCTGCTGCCGCTCCGCGTCGAAGTTGTCGCGGTCCCGGGTGAGCGGGAACCCCTCGACGCGCGCGGACGTGACCCGGTCGTCGCCGCCGCTCCACAGGGCGACCCGGTCGGAGGAGACCGACAGCACCCAGAAGGGACGTTCGGCGGCCTGCGCGGCCACCAGGTTCCGGGTCAGGAAGGTGTCCGCGAGCACCACGCGCTCCGGTACCGTCCGGGCCAGTGACCACACCTGGTGCTCGCCCGGCGCCGCGAAGATCACCAGACCTTCCTCGGCGTGCGTCAGGTCCACCTCGGCCAGTGCGCGGTCCAGCTGATCGGCGACGTCACTGCGTCGCTCACGGGTGACCGCGGGGTCGTGCTCCAGTCGCTTCTTCGCCTCGGCGAGCACGTTGCGCAGCCGGACCGGATCCTGTGCGTTCTCCGGCTCCCGCCGGTGTGTCGGCGTCAGTACCGACACGGCGGGGTAGGGCCGCGGACGGCGCAGCTCGGTGAGGGTCGCGGGGCTGAGGACAGGCTCCATGACTTCACGATAGGACTGATTCGCGTATCGGGCATTTGGGGTATTCGGCTCGCCTGTCCCCGTGGGTCGGAGGCCGGACCGCTCGCCGGTGGGGGAGGTGTGGGCCGGCGGAGAGGGCACGGGGCGGGCCCGCCGCCGCGCACCGGTGAGGGTGCGCGCCCGACGGGCCCGACTCGGTCGTCCAGCGGCGGCGGACGCCCGCCGCAGGCGTCAGCCGACCTGCTTCTTCAGCGACTTGTCCGCGGCCGCCTGGGACGCCTTCCACCAGGTCGTCACCGGCTCCCAGACCTTCACCTTCTTGCTCGCACCCAACTGCTTCAGCGTGAACGAACGGCCGTTGAGGTTCGGGTTGGCCGACACGCCGATCGAGTCGACGCGGCGCGCCTCGGGGTCCTTGAGGTCGGCGATCGTCCGGACCGTGGCGTACGCCGTCTTCCCGGCGCCGAGCTTGTACGGGCCGCTCTCGCCCGACGGCACCGGCTGCGCCGATCCGTCCAGGTCGCCGAACGTGACCACCGGGAGCCGGTCGATCGTGCACGCGAGGGTGCCGGTGTTCTTGACGGTGATGTGCACGATCCTCGTGTCCTTCGCCTGCTTGGCGCCGATCTTGAGGACCTTCGCCTTGCAGACGGGGACCTTGGCGGCCGGCTGGGCGGCCAGACCCTGCGGCGCGGCCGCGAGGAGCAGTGCGGCGCCGGCGGTCGCGACGGTCGAGACGGTGAGGACGGAACGGATACGCATCGGTGTATTCCCCCGGGTTCGGTCACATACGGGCGCGGGTCGCGTGAAATGCGACGCACACCCAGTGTGACGCGCGAGGCGCGGGCGGGGTTGTGGCCGACCCGCCCGTGTTACACGCCTGATGCTCAGTCGTCGGCTCCGCAGGAACTTCCGTCGTCGGGCAGCGAGCCGTACAGCAGGAACTCGTCGACCGTGTCGCGCACGCACCTCGACGACGCGTACCCGGTGTGCCCCGTGCCCTTGTTGTCGAGGACGACCGCCGAGGAGCCGAGGCGCTTCGCCGTCTCCACGGTCCAGCGGTACGGCGTCGCCGGGTCGCCCCGGGTGCCCACCAGCAGCATCTTCGGGGTGTCCACGTCCCGCACCTCCTCGCGGATGAAGTCGGTGCCCTTCGGGCGGCCGTAGCACATCAGCACCTGCGTGAGCCGGTACGTGCCGAACACCGGGGAGGCGTCCTCGTACGCGTCACGCAGGTCCGCGATCTCCTGCGTGATCCGGTCGGCGGTCGGCCGGTCGGGGTCATCGGCGCAGTTGATCGCCATCAGCGCGGCGGGGACGTTGTCCAGCGGCACGTCCTCCTCGTCGACGAGTCCGCCGCCCGGACTCGGTGTGGGAGACCGCGGCGGTCTGCTCATGCCGCCGCCCGCGAGTGCCACGACACCCCGTGTGTCGCCGTCGTGGACGAGCATGGTGAGGGCCTGCGTCAGCGCGGGCCACATCTGCTCGCTGTAGAGGGCCTGGCTGAGGGCGCCCACCAGGTCCTGCCCGGAGAACTCCTGCCCGAAGTCCGTCGGGACGGGATACGCGTCCAGCGACTCGACGAGGTCGACGACCTGTTCGCGGGCCGACCGCGCGTCCTGCCCGAACGGACAGGTCAGTTGCTCGGTGCACGCGTCGAGGTAGTCCTCCAGCGCGGTCTGCTGGCCCTGCGCGCCGACCAGGCCCTGTTCCGCCAGCGGCTCGGTGAGGGTGTCGACGCCGTCGAGCACCATGCGGCCCACCCGCTTCGGGAACTGCGCCGCGTACACCGCGCCGAGCCTGGTCCCGTAGGAGAAGCCCAAGTAGTTGAGCTTCTTGTCGCCGAGGGCGGCGCGCATCACGTCCAGGTCGCGGGCGGCGTCGACCGTGCCGATGTGCGGCAGTACCGGACCGGAGTGCCTGGCGCAGGCCGCCGCGGCCTTCCTCAGCTGCCGGAGGGCGACCCGGGGGTCGTTCGCGTCGCCGCCGTCGTCCGTCGCCTCCAGCGCTTCGTCGGTGCCCTCGCCGCAGCTCACGGGGGAGGAGCGGCCGACGCCGCGCGGATCGAACGAGACGACGTCGTACCCCTTGGTGAGGGCCATGAACTCCGCTCCGCCGTAGGCCAGTTCGGGGACGCCCGGGCCGCCGGGACCACCGAAGTTCAGCAGCAGGCTGCCGCGTGAGTCGCCCGTCGCCCGGTAGCGGGCCATCGCCAGGTCGAGCGTCCCCTTCCCGGGCCGCGCGTAGTCGAGTGGCACGGTGACCTTGCCGCAGCGCAGATCGTCGGGCATCCCCACGCCCGTGCACCGGCGCCACTTGATCTTCTGTTCGTAGAAGCGGGACAGACCGGGCTGCTCGTCGCCCTGCTCGTCGGCGCCCGCCGCCGCGGCCGGCAACCCGGCGCCCAGCAGCGCCAGCACCAGGACCGCGGCTCCGCTGAACGGACGCCGTCTGCGCGTGGACCGCATGCGTGCCTCCAGGGGCACCCGGCCAGGGGCGACCGGGAACGACCCCCGGATCACGATAGGCGGGCCCCCGCGGCCACGCCTCCCGGCGGGCGACCCGCCCGGACCTGCCGTATCGTGCGCCACGAGTCCGACCCGTAACGGTCGGACACCTCTCACCCGTCCGAGTGGATCCGGACGCCGTGAAGCCCCGGCGGCCGACCGGTCCCGTCCGTATTCCGCGTCGCGCCGGCCACCGGACGCGGCCAGGATGCTGCGGGCGTGCGGCAGACCCCCGCACGCGCGGCCTCATCGAACGGAGCGCACAGATGACCACTTCGGGTGCTCAGGACCTCGTCGTCAGCCGGGCCACGCTCGACGACTGGGCGGTGGTCGCCGCATGGGCGGGGGAGGAGGGCTGGAACCCGGGGCTCTCGGACGCCCCGTGCTTCTTCGCCCAGGACCCCGACGGCTTCTTCATCGGCAGGATCGGCCCGGAGCCGGTCTCCTCCGTCTCCGTCGTCAACTACGGTGCCGACTACGCCTTCCTCGGCTTCTACCTCGTCCGCCCCGACCTGCGCGGCCGCGGCTACGGCCTCACCACCTGGAAGACCGCCCTCGCCCATGCCGGGGACCGCACCGTCGGACTCGACGGGGTGGTCGCGCAGCAGCACAACTACCGGCAGTCCGGTTTCGAGTTCGCCTACCGCACCTTCCGCTACACGGGAACGGCCCCCCGCGCGGAGGTCCCCGCCGGCGTCCGGCCCGTCGAGGCCCCGCGGACCGTCGCCGCCTACGACAGCGCCTGCTGCGCCGCCGACCGCCCCCGCTTCCTGGAACGGTGGCTGACCACCGAGGGGCACCGGGCCCTGGCCCGGGTCGTCGACGGACGGCTCACCGGCTACGGCGTCATCCGTCCCGGCCGGGACGCGCTGCGCGTCGGACCCCTCTTCGCCGACACCCCCGCGGACGCCCGCGCACTCCTCGCGGGCCTGGCCGCCGAGGCCGCCGGCCGGGTGCTCGCCGTCGACGTTCCCGAGGAGAACACCGCGGCGGTCGCCCTGGCCGAGGAGTACGGGCTGACGCCGTCCTTCGAGACGGCCCGCATGTACACGGGTCCGGTCCGGCCGTACGCCCGCGACCGCGTCTTCGGCGTCACGACTCTGGAGCTGGGCTAGTGCCGCGGCAGGCAACGTTTGCCCGTCGAGGAGCGGCGTCCGGTGCGTGCTCTCGGCGTGCCGGGCGTCGCGACGGGGCAAGCGCTGCCCGTCGCGGCACTAGACCCAAGATCTTCATCGGACTTCCAGCGGCGGCGGGACGGGAGTGCCGCGCCACGTCCTCAGGCATCGCGGCAGGTTCCCCGGTCGGCGGCGACGGACCCGGACCGCCTGCCCCGTCCCGGCCGTCTCAGTCGTCGGCGCCGCCCGCGGCTTCCGTGTGGAACCTGCGGTGCAGGGCGCGTACCTCCTCCACCAGCTCCGGTACCGGGCCCTCGACGACCACACCCGGCGCGACGTCCCGTACGGGAAGGGTCCGCACGGGCGGCGGGGGCACCCCCCACGCGCCCAGCCAGTCGGCGAGTTGCTCACAGGAGGCGATGTACACGATGCGACCGAGGCCCACCCAGGCATGGGCGGCCGCGCACATCGGGCAGTGCTCCCCGGAGGTGTAGACGGTCGCCGCGGCCCGCTCCTGCGGGGTGAGTCGGGCGGCGGACCAGCGGGCCAGTTCGAACTCCGGGTGACGGGTGCGATCGCCGCCGGCCACCCGGTTGTGGTCCTCCGCCAGCACCGTCCCGTCGGCGCCGACGAGCACCGAGCCGAACGGCTCGTCACCGGCCTCCAGTGCCTCGGTCGCGAGCTCCACACACCGCCGCAGGTACGCCAGTTCGGATGGGTTCGTCATGGTCGAGCGCGCACTCCTCGGGATCGTCGGGATGCCGTCCGCGGGTGCACCCTACGCCGGGTGTCCGAATCACACCCCTTTCCGCGGGCGAAACCCGTTGCCAGGGCGAACGAGTGATGATGGAGTGACCGTATGGATCACGCTGCTGTGCTGGCACTGTTCGACCGGGACATGCGGGAGGGCGCCCGCCCCGACGGCCCCGGAGCCCGGATCGAGCGCGTGGGCGGAGTGGTGCGTCAGGTCGGCTCCGACATCGGCTGGAGCGGAGTCGTCTGGTCCGATCTGGACGAGGCCGACGCCGACGCGGCCATCGCCGAGCAGATCCGCTACTTCTCCGACCTCGGCCGCGACTTCGAGTGGAAGCTGTACGGACACGACCTGCCCGTGGACCTGGGGCGAAGACTCCGCGCTGCCGGATTCACCGCCGCTCCGGAAGAGACGCTGATGGTCGCCGAGGTCGCCGACCTCACCCTCGACGTCGACCCGCCCGACGGCGTCCGCATCCTGCCCGTCACCGACGCCGAGGGGGTGGCGATGGTGGCCGACGTCCACGAGAAGGCGTTCGGCACGGACAGCTCCCGGATGCGGCACCAGCTTCTCGCCCAGCTCGGCGGGGACACCGACACGGTGGTGGCCGTCGTCGCCCTCGCCGGTGACGAGCCGGTGAGCGCCGCCCGCATGGAGCTGCTGCCGGGCACCCGTTTCGCCGGTCTGTGGGGCGGCGGCACCGTCGAGGAATGGCGTGGCAGGGGCGTCTACCGGGCCCTGGTCGCCCATCGGGCCAGGGTCGCGGCCGACCGCGGCTACCGCTACGTCCAGGTCGACGCCCTCGCCCGCAGCCGCCCGATCCTGGCCCGCCTCGGCTTCGAGCCGCTCACGACGACGACGCCGTACGAGTACGCCGTGGGCGGGGCCGCGACGGCGTGACCCGGTCGCGCCCGGGTCACAGGTCGAGCTGGTACTCCACCGCCCGGTGCGTGGGCCGGTAGCCGAGCCGGTCGTTGACGCGGCGCATCGGCGCGTTGTCCTCCGCCGTGTCGGTGAGCAGGGCGATGCCCGGGTACAGGCTGTACGCGTGGAGGACGGCCTGTGCCTTCATCGTCAGGGCCAGGCCGTGGCCCCGGTGCTCGGGCAGGACCGCCGTGCCGTAGTGCTGCCCGTCGCCCTCGCCGCCGGCGGGCAGGACGAGTTCCGAGAAGCCGACGATCGTGCCGTCCGACGAGTCCACCGCCGCGACCGTGTGGAGCGCGTCGCCGCGCTTCCCGATGGTCTCCGCGGCTGCCACGAGCCGCTCGACGTCCCAGACCACCGTCCCGTAGTCGGTCTCGCCCATCGGCATGTCGTCCATCGCGCGGCGGGAGGCCGCATAGGTTTCGGCCAGATCGGCGGGCACGACACCCGCCCAGGCGGTCAGGTGGTAGCCGGGCCGCGGCCGTCGCGCCAGGGCCCGGACACGGTCGAGGTCCAGGTCCGCGAGGTCCAGACGGGCGTACGTCAGCGTCAGGACGCCGCGGAAGCCGCGTGCCGCGAGGAACGCGTCACCGGGGGAGCCCTGCCGGGCCTGGGCGACCACCGTCCGGCGGCCCTCGCCCCTGGCCGCGCCGACCGCCGCGTCGAGCAGGACCGTGCCCACGCCGCGCCGTCGTTCGGCCGGGTGCACGGTGAGTTCGAGTTCGGCCAGATGTGTCTGGCCCTCCTCGGTGAACAGCCGCAGGAAGGCCGAGCCGAGGGGCTCGCCGCCGGGACCTGAGGCCAGCCAGGCCGAGCGGCGGCTGGACGGGCTGGGGGAGGGGTCGGTGAGCGGGGTGACGCGTGGGGGCAAGAGGGCTCCGGAGCGGTTCGGCGGGGTGGGCGGCGGACCGGGGAGCCCCGGCTGCCGGATCGGGGCACGCTAGCCGTGATCACGGCAGCGCCACAAGGGAATTAGGTGCCGCTCCACAACGCAATCAGGTCAGGCCCCGCCCGCGCCGCACCGGCCCCTGAGGGCTGCCCGCCGGACGCGGCGCCGGGGCGGCCGTCGTACCGCTGCCGCCCCGGTTCCGCCCGCGCCGTCGCGCCGGACTGCGCCGTCCTTGCCCGACGTCGCGTCAGCGTCCGGCCTTGGCGCGGTCCAGTGCCACGACGCCCAGGGCCGCGAGCCCGATCTGGATGAGCCACTCGACCCAGTCGACGCCGTTGGTGTCGGCGACGCCGATCCCCGCGGCGATCGCGGATCCGATGAGCGCGGCGACGATGCCGACGAGAATCGTCAGCAGGATGCCGATGCGCTGCCGCCCCGGGACGACCAGCCGCCCCAGGACACCGATCACAATGCCGATGACGATGGCACTGATGATGCCGTCGATCTCCATCTGTACTCCGCCCCTTCGTGATGACCCCCGCAGAATGCGTGTGCCCTTCGAACGCGAGTGCACTCCGTTTCGTTTTCAGCTTCTTCACGAACCGTCCGGAGGGGCGGCACATCGCACCGCTTTCCGGATCATCGCGGCCGGGTCGCCCTCGTGGTACGGCCGCTCCGACTGCTCGATCCCGTCCAGGAACTCCTGGTAGCGCACGGCGTAGGAGAGATGGGCCAAGGGCTCGGCGAGCGCGAGCGCACGCGCGGGGGCGCTCGTGGGGACATGGGACCGCCAGGCGTCCACCCAGGTGCGGACGGCTGTCGCCCGCAGCGCCGCGGGGAGGTGGTCAAGCAGGCGCAGGCAGTCGAGGACCGGATTGCCCCAGTGGGCGTCGGCGAAGTCCACGACGACGGGCAGGCCGCCGTTCCCGCGCCAGTTGCCGGGATGGAAGTCGGCGTGCACCAGCGTGTCGGGCAGTCCGCACGAGGCGAGGAGGCCCCAGCGGTCGGTCAACTCCCGTGCCGTGTCCCGTTCCCGCGCGCTGATCTCCAGGTGGACGGTGCCGTCCAGGAGGCGCCGCGCGAGACCGGCGAGCGTCTCGTCGCGCCGGTCCCGCAGTCCGGGGGGCCGCCGGCCGGCCAGTGCGGCCTGGGCGGCGACGAGGCGGCGCACCCCTGACTCGATGGTGCGCGCGTCTGCGTTCCAGCAGTCCTCGCCGGGGATGTGCTCCAGCAGGACGCGTCCGTCGGCCGAGCCGAGCACGGTCGGGACGAGCCCGGGGTCGACCTCGGCGAACGCGGCGATGACGGACGCCTCGTCGGAGGCGAAACGAGGGGTGGCCTTGAGCCAGACCGGGCCGTGTCCGGTGGGCAGCCGGAACAGCCCCGCCAGGTTCCAGGTGCGCCGCTGTTCGACCGCCCCCGTCACCGGCCGCCCCTGGGCGGACAGCGTCCGCCGGGCCCAGTCGAGCAGGTCCCGCAGTCCGTCCGCCCGTGCCCACGGGGACCGCAGGGGGTGGTGGTCGTTGCACGGCGCCCGGTCCACGTGCCGCTGTTCCAGCGAGCCCGGCTCCGGGGGGTGGGCCGCCTCGACGTGGTAGGTCACATGGCCGTCGCGTCCTCCCCCGCCCCCGTCGACGGCGAGGAGACGCAGCACCAGGACGGGCGCGCCGAGAGTCCCCTCCAGATGCCGGACGACCTGTTCGACCTCGGCCCACCAGGGGATGTCGACGGGGAACGGGCCGGTGACCCCGAGGAAGTGCGCACCCGAGGTCACCCATGCGCTGACGGTTCGACTCACGGGCGCAAGTGTGCGGGCGCGGGCGCGCCCCCGGCGAACGAATATCGGCCGGGGCGGTGCGTTCCGCGGGGACCCTCAAGGCGGCCCCCGCACGGCGACGGCCGACCCGCCGGAGCGGATCGGCCGTCAGTACCCCTCGCGGGCTTCTGTTCTACATCGATGCGGTACGGGAGCCACGGGAGCCGCCCCGCGCCGACGCACCGGCGCACAGCAGTCCGAGGACCAGGGCGAGGGCACCGATGATGATGTTGTTGACCACGACACCGGCGTCGGGGCTGTCGCCCACGACCCACGGGGCGATGATCATCCAGACTCCGAGAGCGCACATGGCCCAGCTCAGGCCGTACATCCTCTCCGGTGCTGCGGTGAAGCCGAGGGCCAGCAGGCCGATCGCCACGCCGACGATCAGGTTGTGGGGCACCAGCGCGGGCTGGCTCGTCGTGTAGTGCAGAATCCACGGGGAAACGGCGCAGTACAGACCGAGCAGGAACACCGGTCCGTCCACGAGCACCACATCGCGACCACCGAGCACGCGGTCGTACCGCGCCCGCATTTCGGATACATCAGGGTGGCTGGTGATGTCACTCCTGTGTGAGACGTTGGCCATGAGTCGACTCCTTTGCACTCAGCAGCCTGACCGCGTCCGATCGGGTGTGCGGGAAGGGCCGCATATGCCCATTCTGCTCTTGTTTCTCCCGTATGTGTAGACGTCGTCGAGCAGCGCGACGCGGCCGGGCGGTACGGGGAGCGAAGGAGAGAAGGCCGTCCCCGGGGATCGCCGACCGTTCCCCGGGGACGGGCCCGGCCGGGCGTGCCGACCGGAGGCGGCGGTACGGTCGTTCGACCCCGCCACCCGTACTTCCGGCGCGGAGGCCGGTCCGGATGCAGAGACGTGCGCGGGTGTGCGAGAAGGCTCGGATCGGTCTGCATCGTTCATGTAGCGAATAGTGGTGATCGGGTGTGGGTCACCCGGGGTCGTTCTCGGTCAGACGGCCGTGCAGGCGGCGCAGTCCCCGCCGGGTGTGGCTCTTGACCGTGCCCAGGGGCAGGCCCGTGCGCTCCGCGATCTGCGTCTGGGTGAGGTCCTCGTAGAAGGCCAGGTGGAGGACCTGTCGCTGCGGTGCGGGCAGCCGGGCCAGTTCGGAGCGGATCACCATGCGGTCGAGGACGGCCTCGGCATCCTCCCCGCGGCGGCCCGGCCGCTCGGCGAGCGCCAGCGCGGTCCCCGCGGAGGCCGCCAGGTCCGCCCGGCGGGTCCGCGCGGACAGGGCGTCGGCGATCCTGCGCCGGGTGATGCCCACGATCCAGGCGCCGACCGCGCCCCGCTCGGGCCGGTATCCGTGCCGCCCGCGCCACACCCCCAGGAACACCTGCTGGGTGACGTCCTCCGCCTCCGTCGTGTCGCCGAGGCTGCGCCGGGCGAGGGCGTGCACCAGCGCCGACCAGCGTTCGTAGGCCGCCGCGAGGCTTGTCTCGTCGCCCGCCGCCAGGCCCCGCGCCAGTTCGTCGTCGGTGGCGGCCGGCGCGTGCGTGCACACAGCGCTCATGGGGACGGCTCCTCGCGTAGGCGGTGGGAATGCCGTCATCGTGTGAGGCGGGACAGAACGCCCTCAACTCGCATCGCTTCTGCATCGTATAGTCGCCGCATGGGTCTGTTCAGGGACGAAACCCCCGTCGACGCGGGACTCACCACCGGGGCCGTCGCGCGCAGACTGGGCGTGTCGCCCACGACCCTGCGCTCCTGGGACCGGCGCTACGGCATCGGGCCCGCCGTGCGCCCCGACGGGCGGCACCGGCGCTGGACCCCGCAGGACGTCGCGATGGTCGAGACGATGTGCCGACTGACCTCCTCCGGCGTGCCGACGGCGGAGGCGGCGCGCGCGGCGAAGAAGGGGACGGTGGAGGAGGTCCCCGACGACTGGGAGGACGGCGGGGACCCGGGGGACGCCGCCGACGGTGCGGGAGCGTCGGCCCCCGCACCGCCGCGGTCGTCGGCGCCCGCCGCCCCGGCCATCGGCTCCGCCCCTCCCTCCGCAGCCGATGTGCGCCAGGAGTGCCGGGGTCTGGCCCGTGCCGCCGTACGGCTCGACGCGCCCGCCGTGGAGGAGCGGCTGGCGGGGGTCGTCCACCGGTACGGCGTCGCCGCCGCCTGGCAGGAGGTGATGGTGCCGACGCTGAACGCGGTCGGCCGCAAGTGGGAGTCCTCCGGGGACCGCTACGTCGAGGTCGAGCACCTGTTGTCGTGGCACGTCTCCACGGTCCTGCGCCGCTGCGCCCCGCCCGCCGGAGCACGGCACGAGCCCGCGGTCCCCGGCCCGGTGGTCCTCGCCTGCGTCCCCGGCGAACAGCACACCCTGCCGCTGGAGGCTCTCAACGCCGCCCTGGGCCAACTCGGCCTGCCCAGCCGGATGTTCGGCGCCGCCGTCCCCGCCGAGGCTCTCGTCGCGGCGGTCGACCGGCTGGGGCCGACCGCCGTCGTGCTGTGGGCGCAGGCCCGCTCCACGGCGAGCGTGCCCCTGGCACGCCATGTCGCCGCCGCGCGCTGGGGCGTGAAGGGCGCCCGTCGCCGGCCCCTCGTCGTGCTCGGCGGCCCCGGCTGGTACGGACGCCCCGCGGAGGGAATGGTCCGTCCGACGGCGCTCGGCGAGGCGGTGGACGTCCTCACCGACCTGTACGGCCGGGCCCCCTGAGCCGCCCGCGGCCGTGCCCCTCGGGCCGCCGGACGCCCGACCGCCCTCATCCCGCCCGATGTCGTCCGGGAGTCACGGCGTGCCCGTGCGCCCGCGCAGGAAGCGCTCCCGTCCCTCGGCCAGGTCGACGATCGGGTCCGGGTAGTCCAGCGCGGCCCGGTCCAGGCCCTGGAGCTTCCACGGCTCGTGCACGGCCGGCCCGGCCACGTCCGCCAACTCCGGTACCCAGCGCCGTACGTACGCCCCGTCCGGGTCGTACCGCTTGGCCTGGGTGACCGGGTTGAGGATCCGGTTGGGGCGCGTGTCGGTCCCGGTTCCGGCCATCCACTGCCAGTTGAGCTGGTTGTTGGCCATGTCACCGTCCACCAGCAGGTCCAGGAAGTGCCGGGCTCCGACCCGCCAGTCGACGTACAGCGTCTTGGTGAGGAAGCTCGCGACGAGGAGGCGGCCCCGGTTGTGCATCCAGCCCTCGTGGAGGAGCTGGCGCATCGCGGCGTCCACCACGGGGTAGCCGGTGCGTCCCTCGCGCCAGGCGCGGACCTCCTCCGGCGCGGACCGCCAGCGGTCGTGCTTGGCGCGGTAGTCCTCGGTGGCCGCGGCGGGCCGGGCCGCCAGCACCTGACGGTGGAAGTCCCGCCACGCCAGCTGCCGTACGAACGCCTCCGCACCCGGACCGCCCGCCCGGCGGGCCCGGTGGACCAGCTCGACGGGGGAGAGGGTGCCGAAGTGCAGATGGGGCGAGAGCCGCGAGGTCGCGTCACCCGCCAGGTCGTCGTGGCGGTCCTCGTACGCGGCGATGCCCGACCGCAGCCAGGCCGCGAAACGCGCCCGGCCCGCCGTCTCGCCGCCCGCCGCCAGCCCCGGCGACAGCCCCGACAGCCCGTCGCGGGTCGGCAGTTCCTCCGAGCCGACCCCGTCCGGCACCCGCACGGTCCGCGGCGCGGCCAGCGGGTCGCGCAGCCGCTGCCGCGACCAGTGACCGAAGTACGGCGTGAAGACCGCGAAGTGGTCCGAGGAGGCCGGCGACACCGCGCCGGGGTCCACCGCGCCCACCACCGTGTCGTGCACGTGCAGGCGTACGCCCTCCGCCTCCAGGGCGTGCCGCAGGCGCTCCTCGCGCCGCCGCGCGTACCCACTGACGTCGGCGGCCACATGCACCTCGTCGGCGTCCGTCTCGGCGGCCACCTTGCACACCTCGCGCACCACGTCACCGGAGCGCACCACGAGACGCCCGCCGCGCTCCCGCAGTCCCGAGTCGAGATCGCGCAGGCAGTCGGCGAGGAACGCCAGCCGGTTGGGCACCGCGAACCCGGCGTCCGCCACGGCCCGGTCCCGCACGAACAGCGGGACCACCTCGCGCGCCCCGTCCAGGGCGGCGCGCAGCGGCGGATGGTCGTGCACGCGCAGGTCGGAGGTGAACAGGACGACCGAGACGTTCATGGGGGGCTCCGGTGGCGAGAAGAAGGATCACCTGCTGCTTCCGGGAAGGGACCCGCGACGGATGCGCCGGGCGCGGGCCGGAACCGGCGGCCTCCCGGCGCGCGTCACCGTGCGGGCGCCCGCTCCCGCGCGCGGGCGGTCGCGTCCGACACCGCGGCCCGCGCGATGTTGCGGGCCATGCCGCCGAACACGACGGAGTGGAAGGGCGCCACGCTCCACCAGTAGGCGTGACCGAGCAGCCCGTGCGGATGGAACAGGGCGCGCTGGCGGAAGACCGTGCGGCCGGCGTCGTCCGTGTCCGCGTACATCTCCAGCCACGCCAGACCCGGCAGCCGCATCTCCGCCCGCAGCCGCAGCAGCCGCCCCCGCTCGATCTCCTCCACCCGCCAGAAGTCGAGCGAGTCGCCCACCCGCAGCCGGGTGGCGTCCCGGCGGCCCCGGCGCAGGCCCACCCCGCCCGCCAGCCGGTCCAGCCAGCCCCGGACGGCCCAGGCGAGCGGGAAGGAGTACCAGCCGTTGTCGCCGCCGATGCCCTCGATGACCCGCCACAGGGACGCGCGCGGGGCGTCCACGCGCAGCTCGCGCTCGTCCTTGTAGAGGCTGCCGCCCGCCCAGTCGGGGTCGGTGGGCAGCGGGTCGCTGGGCGCGCCGGGCAGGGAGGCGGACGACCAGCGGGTGGTCACCCGGGCCTCGCGCACCCGCCGCAGGGCGAGCCGTACCGCCTCGTCGAAGCCGATCGGATGGCCGGGCGGATCCGGCACGTACCGCGCGATGTCGTGCTCGTGGCAGACCACCTCGTGCCGCAGCGACTCGGTGAGCGGCCGGGCGATGGAGGCCGGCACGGGCGTCACCACCCCGATCCAGTGGCTCGACAGGCGGGGGGTGAGCACCGGCACGGACAGGATGAGCCGGGGCGGCAGCCCGGCGACGGCCGCGTACCGGATCATCATCTCGCGGTACGTCAGGACGTCGGGGCCCCCGATGTCGAAGGTCCGGTTGACGTCGTCCGGCAGGCGGGCGCAGCCCACGAGGGCACGGAGCACGTCCCGGACGGCGACGGGCTGGATCCGGGTGTGCACCCAGCTGGGCGTCACCATCACCGGCAGACGCTCGGTGAGGTAGCGCAGCATCTCGAAGGAGGCCGATCCCGAGCCGATGACGACCGCCGCCCGCAGCGCGGCCGTCGGCACACCGCAGTCGAGCAGGATCCGGCCGACCTCGGCGCGGGAGCGCAGATGCGGCGACAGTTCCTCCTCGGGCACGCCGTAGGGGGTGAGACCGCCGAGGTAGACGAGCCGGCGCACACCCGCGGCGCGCGCCTGCTCCCCGAAGATCCTCGCGGCCCGCCGGTCCGTCTCCTCGAAGTCGTCGCCCGTGCCCAGCGCGTGCACCAGGTAGTAGCCGACGTCGACCCCGCGCATCGCGCGGGCCACGGACTCCGCGTCGGTCACGTCTCCGCGGACGACCTCGACCGCGTCCGCCCACGGATGGTCGCGCAGCCGCTCCGGGGAGCGGGCGAGACAGCGCACCCGCAGGCCCGCCTCCAGCAGTTCCGGTACGAGCCGGCCGCCGATGTATCCCGTCGCACCGGTCACCAGGGCCAGTGGCCCGGCGCCGCGCTCGGCCTCTCCCGTCATGGGTCCCTCGTCCTCCGCGTCTGCGTCCCCCGGACATGACTACCCCCACGGGGCCGGTCCCGGATGCACCGGCGGGCCCGGCGCCGCGCGATCGAGTGATCGGTGGGGCGACTACCCTTGCCGCGTGGCCACAGTGAACGACCCGCGACGGCGGACGGAGGACGGGGCGCGGGGTCCCGCCGCGGCGGCGACCGATCTGGCCGCCTTCGCCGTCGCCCTGCGCCGGATGAACGGCGAGATCAACCGGCTCGTGCACGCGTTCGCGGGTGACCACGGACTGCACGCGACGGACGTCCAGGCGCTCGCGGCGATCCTCGACGCGGACGCGCCCATGACACCCAAGAGGCTGCGCGAGCACCTCGGACTCACCTCCGGGGCCGTCACCGCCTGCGTGGACCGGCTGGAGCGCGCCGGTCATGTCCGCCGGGTCCGGGAGAGCGAGGACCGCAGGGTGGTCCACCTGTACTACGCGGCCGACGCCCGTTCGGCGGCCCGCACCTACTTCCGGCCCCTGGCGGAGGCCACGGAGGCAGCCCGCTCCCGCTTCACCCCTGAGGAACTGGCCGTCGTCCTGCGCTTCCTCGCGGCGATGAACGAGGAACTGGGCGCGAGCGCCGACCGCGACCGCTGATTCTCAGCGAAGGTGCATCCGAAGGCCGGGTGACGGCGGAAGAGCTGGCACCGTCTATGATCGCCGCCGTCAACAATTTCAATCATTGAGATTGTTTTTCGTTGAGTCATCTCCTTCCGCCTGGAGCACCATGTCCACCACCCCCCGACGCGCCCGCCGGCTCGTCCCCCTTCTGCTGATCGCCGTGTGGCTGGTCGTCGGAGGCGTCCTCGGCCCCTACGCCGGGCGTCTCGGCGAGGTCGCCACCAACGACCAGGCGGCGTTCCTGCCGCGCAGCGCCGAGTCCACCGAGGTCATAGCCGCTCAGCGGGCCTTCCGCCAGGAGGAGACCCTCCCGGTGATCGTCGTGTGGACGGGGGAGGACATGCCCGAGCGGCGTGCCGCCGCCGACCGCGCCCTCGACTCCCTCGCCGACGGCCCCGGCCTGGCGGGACCGGTCTCGCCCGCCCTCCTCTCCGAGGACCGCGAAGCCCTCCAGGGCGTGGTCCCGCTCCGGCCCGACCTGGGCGACGACCTGGCCGGCACCCTGGACCGGATCCGGGCCGCCGCCGAACGCGTCCCCGGCACCACCGTGCAGCTGGCGGGCCCCGCGGCCAGCCAGGCCGACCTGGCGGACGCCTTCGCCGGCATCGACGGTCTGCTGCTCGCTGTCGCGCTGGTCACCGTGCTGGTGATCCTGCTGCTGGTCTACCGCAGCGTCCTGCTGCCGCTGCTGATCATCCTGGGCGCCGTGTTCGCCCTCGGTCTCGCCTGCGCGGTCGTGTACGCGCTCGCCGACCGGGGGGTCGTCCGCGTCGACGGACAGGTCCAGGGCATCCTGTCCATCCTCGTCATCGGCGCGGCCACCGACTACGCCCTCCTGCTCACCGCCCGCTTCCGCGAGGAACTCGCCGCCCGGACCGACCGCTTCACCGCGATGCGCGAGGCCCTCCGGCAGTCCTGGGGCGCGATCGTGGCGAGCGCCGCGACCGTCGCGCTGGGCCTGCTCGCCCTGCTGCTCAGCGACCTCACCAACAACCGCGCGCTCGGACCGGTCGGCGCCATCGGCATCGGCTGCGCCGTCCTCTCCACGCTCACCTTCCTGCCCGCCGTCCTCGTCGCGCTGGGCCGCGCCGCCTACTGGCCCGCCAAGCCCGGCGCCCGGCCCGCGTCCGAGTCGGCCGGCGAGGGCGTGTGGCGGCGCGTCGCCGCGCTGGTCGACCGGGCGCCGCGCCGGGTCTGGGCGGTGACCCTGGCCGTCCTGCTCGCCGGGGCCGCCTTCGCGCCGACGCTCACCTCCAAGGGGGTCCCGCTCGACGAGACCTTCGTCAACGACGCCCCGTCCGTCGCCGCCCAGCAGACGCTCGGCGACCACTTCCCCGGCGGCTCGGGCAACCCCGCCGTGGTCATCGCGGACGCCGACCGCCTGGACCCGGTGCTCGCCGCGGCCCGCGCCACCGACGGCGTCGCCTCGGCCGCCGCCGTCAGCGGATCCGGCCGGCCCGGCGGCGAGCCCCTGGTCGTCGACGGACGCGTCCGGGTCGACGTCACCCTCACCGCCGCGGCCGACAGCGACGCCGCGAAGGAGACCGTGGCGCGGCTGCGCACCGACCTGCACGACGTGTCCGGCGCGGACGCCCTCGTCGGCGGCTACACCGCTCAGCAGTACGACACCCTGCGCACCGCCGAACGCGACCGCACACTGATCGTCCCGGTCGTCCTCGCGGTCATCCTCCTCATCCTGGTCGGCCTGCTGCGTTCGCTGCTGCTGCCGGTGCTGCTGGTCGCCACGGTGGCCTTGAACTTCCTCGCCACACTCGGGGTCTCCGCTCTCGTGTTCCAGCACGTGTTCGGGTTCACCGGCACCGACCCGTCCGTGCCGCTCTACGGCTTCGTGTTCCTGGTCGCCCTGGGCGTCGACTACAACATCTTCCTGATGTCCCGGGTCCGCGAGGAGTCCCTGCGGCACGGCGTGCGTGAGGGCGTGCTGCGCGGGCTGGTCACCACGGGCGGCGTCATCACCTCCGCGGGCGTGGTCCTCGCCGCGACCTTCGCCGCGCTGGGTGTCATCCCGCTGGCCTTCCTCGCCCAGATCGCCTTCATCGTCGCCTTCGGCGTCCTCCTCGACACCCTCGTGGTGCGCTCCCTGCTGGTGCCCGCGCTGGTCCGGGACATCGGCGAACGCGCCTGGTGGCCGAGCCGCATGAGCCGCGGCGCGACCGCGGCCGACGGCGACTGACACGTCCGCGGCTGCCGCGGGGGACCCGGGCCGCCGGCCGGGGCGTGCGGCGCTCCGGCCGGGCCGGCCGCGCCTGGCGGCCCGGACGCGCTTCGGCGTGCCCTCAGGCATTCAGGGGCGGTGCTCCCCGTGGCGATCGGTCCGGGTCGGTTCGCACGAGCCCGCCGCGGCCAGCCGCCCGGTCGCCGGGCGGTCGGCCGCCGCCCCGTAGGCCGGGAGCCGGTCGACGCGGCCCAGGCGCAGCCAGTCGGCGGCGTGCGGGACGGGAAGCCCCCGTCCGGGTACCGGGCGTGCACGCCCCGTCGGGCCAGTTGCGCCAGGCAGGCGCTCATCAGCGGGTCCGCGGCCTCCTCGCAGTCCGCCAGGAAGGACGCCGGCACCCGGCTGACGAACCAGCCGACCGCGCCGACGTTCCGGCGGCACGGGCCGGTGAGCGAGGGCGTGGGGGACCTCCGGTCGGAGAACGTGTCGGAAGCCCGCCATGCGATGCGGTACGGGGCCGAGGGTACGGCGGCGGGGCGCCCGGCTGCAGCGGTTCGCGGACCTCACGGTGCGACGCCCGCACGGGTGAACGTCAGATGTGTGACGCCGGTGGGCGAGGAGACCGCCTCGACCGTGTAGTCCCTCTCCAGGCCCTCCAGCCCGTCCCAGAGGCGGACGCCCCGGCCGAGCAGGATCGGGACCACCACGACGTGCAGATGGTCGATGAGCCGGGCGGCGAGGAACGCGCGGACCGTCGTGGGCCCTCCGCCGATCCGGACGTCCTGGCCGCCCGCCGCCTCACGCGCCCTCTCCAGGGCCTCGGCGGGTGAGGCGTCGAGGAAGTGGAACGAGGTGCCGCCCTCCATCGCGAGCGTCGGGCGCGGGTGGTGGGTGAGAACGAAGACCGGCGTGTGGAACGGCGGATTGGGGCCCCACCACCCCTTCCACTCGGGGTCGTCGTGCCATCCGGGGTGGCCGAACTTCCCCGCGCCCATGATCTCCGCACCGATGCCGGGCGCGAACCGCCGGGCGAAGGTGTCGTCCGGCCCGCCCTGCCCGCCGGACCCGCCGGTCATCTCGTGCCACCACCGGGTGGCGAACATCCACTGGTGCAACCTCTCACCGGCGTGGCCGAAGGGCGCGTCACGGCCCAGGCCCTCACCGGTGCCGTAACCGTCGAGCGAGAGGGAGAAGTTGTGGACGCGGGCGAGGGACATGGCCGCGCCTCCTTTCGGCTGCCGTTCGGGCCGCGCCGGACCGACGCGGCGACGGGGCCATGATGGTCCTCGGGATGTGCCGCCCCCTCAGTACGCGGCCGACAGCGCCCCCAGATGGGCCCGGCGCACCTCCGCCGTCTGCCCCTGCACGAGCAGGAACATCGCCTCACGCGCCAGACGTTGCGCCCGGTTGTCCACGGCGAGGGCGCGTCCGCCCCCGGTGACGAGCGCGGCGGTCGTCGCGGTGCGCATCAGGTCGAACGCCTTCGTCTTGAGGGCCAGCCGCTCCTCGATGTGCTCGTGCGGCGCGGGATGGTCGGCGAGGGCGTACGCCTGCCGCCGCACCTTGTCCAGCCGCAGCCGCAGACCCTTCGTCGTGGGGTCGTCCTGGTCCAGCAGTGCCAGGGCCGACTCGGCGACGCCGAACACCGCCGGTGAGGCGTTCGCAGGTCCGGGCCGGTCGCCCGCCGCCCAGCTCTCGTACGGGGCGTGCAGGGCCACCGCCTCGTCGGGGATCCACAGCCCGTCGAGCTGGAGCGAGACCGTGCGGGCGGCCGTCAGCGCGGCGAGCCGCATCGGCGGCGACGCCGTCAGCCCCGACTGCTGTCGGGCCTCCGTGAACGCGAACACCACCTCGTCCGCGTCGGTGACCCCGGCCAGCAGCATCACGTCGTTCAGGCCCCACCCCGTGTACCAGGGAACCGTTCCGTGGAACCGCCAGCCGCCGTGCTTGGGCACGGCACGGACCGGCACCCGGGGGTAGCTCCGCAGATGCGCGTACGCCACCCCGGACAGCAGCTCACCCGTGGCCAGCTTCGCCAACAGCTGCTCCTTGGCCGGGAGTTCGGTCCTGGTGAGGGTCAGTACGGGCGTGTAGTGCTGGGTCTGCACGAACCACGTGGCGCAGCACGCGCCCGCCAGGATCTCCGCGATCTCCCGCGCCACGGAGTTCGGTGCCCCCGAACCGCCGTACGCCTGCGGCGCGTTCACCCCCAGCAGCCCGGACGTCTTGATCGCCTCGATGCTGCTCGCGGGCACCTGCTCCTGATCGACACGCTCGGCCTGGGGCGCCAGCACTTCGGCGGCGAGACTGCGCGCCCGGACGACGAGAGGGTGCGGTGACGTGGTCATGGGGGGATTCTCCCCCGCCCCCGCGCCGGAAGATCACCTTTTCGCGTCGGCGACGTGTCGTTGACTGGTCTACACCCTTGACTGGTACAGACCAACGCGGTTGAGTGTGCCACCACGCCCCCCACCACGGCCGCCCCGCACCGTGGCCGGCTCCGCCGGCGCGTGCGCGCGAGGTCCGTCCCCGTCATGCCCCGAGGAGCCTCGCCCGGGTGCGGCCGTGCCCCACGAAGGAGTTGATCCCGTGTCGAGGCGCCGACTCTCCGCCCTGCTGACCGCGCTGGTCATCGGCGGTTCCACGCCCCTGCTGCTGCCCGCCCAGAGCGCGAGCGCCGCTCCCTGCTCCAGCTACCCGGACTGGGTGGCGGGCCGTTCCTACGCCGCCGGAGACATCGTCCGATACACCGACGGACGGGCCTACGTGGCCGAGCACGCCAACCCGGGCTACGACCCCACCATCAGCACCTGGTACTGGGAGCCGTACGCCTGTGAGAACGGCCCCACCGACCCCTCCGGGTTCGTGGTGAGCGAGGCGCAGTTCCACCAGATGTTCCCGAACCGGAACTCGTTCTACTCGTACAGCGGGTTGCGGGCGGCCATGAGCGCGTTCCCGGCCTTCGCCACCACCGGCAGCGACACCGTCAGGAAGCAGGAGGCGGCGGCGTTCCTCGCCAACGTCCACCACGAGACGGGCGGGCTGGTCCACATCGTCGAGCAGAACACCGCCAACTACCCCACCTACTGCGACTGGAGCAGGCCCTACGGCTGCCCCGCCGGACAGGCGGCCTACTACGGCCGGGGCCCGATCCAGCTCAGCTGGAACTTCAACTACAAGGCCGCGGGCGACGCGTTGGGGCTCAACCTGCTGGGCAACCCCTGGCTGGTGCAGAACGACGCGGCCGTCGCCTGGAAGACCGCCCTGTGGTACTGGAACACCCAGACCGGCCCCGGCAGCATGACCGGCCACCACGCGATGGTCACCGGATCGGGCTTCGGCCACACCATCCGCAGCATCAACGGCTCACTGGAGTGCGACGGCAGGAACCCGGCGCAGGTACAGAGCCGGGTGAGCGCCTACCAGCGGTTCGTACAGGTCCTCGGGACTTCGCCGGGCGGCAACCTGTACTGCTGACGGCGACCCCTCCGTCATGATGTCATGCACCTGACTTTCTGACTCCGGGGTCCGGCCCGCGTCGCGGCCGGGCCCCGCTCCCGTCCCCGTTCGACGAAGGGCACCCCCATGCCAAGTCCCCGTACCACCTCGCTCGCGGCCGCCGTGGCACTGGCCGCCGTCGTGGCCGCGCCCGCGCCCGCCGCCTCCGCCGCGGTTCCCGCCCCCGGCGCCTACTACGTGCAGAGCGCCGTCACCGGACTCAACGCGGCCGACAGCGGGGGAGCGGTGGAACAGCACCGGCCCAAGGGCAACGAGGACCGCCAGCAGTGGACGCTGCGGACGAGCGGCACCTCGTACGTGCTGGAGAGCGTGGACGCCGTGGGCAGTTGTCTCGGCCGCTCCGGCGACCAGGCCAGAACGGTCGCCTGCACCAGCGGCGACGCCGTCTGGGACATCACCGACCTCGGCTCCGGCCGCCACCGGCTCAAGGTGCCCGGCGCCGAGCGCTACCTCACGGTCGGCGCCAAGCCCTCCGGCGCCAACTACCCCGCCCCGCTGGTCACCGGCGGGGCGGGCGACCTGGCCGCCTGGTACCTCACCCCGGTCAACCCCACCACCAGCCCCATGCCGCCCGCCGGGCAGCGCACCCTGGACCAGCTCACGTTCCTCACCGCCCACAACGCCTACGCCAACGGCGTCGACGGCGGCTTCGCACCGCCCTTCGTCAACCTCGTCCCGAACCAGACCCGAGGCATCAACCAGCAACTCGCCGACGGCGTACGCGGATTCATGCTCGACATCCACCAGACCCCCGACGGCGCGATCCTCTGCCACAACAGCTGCACTCTCGTCAGCCGGCCCGTCGCCCTGTGGGTCGACCTCCAGCGCATGGTCGACTTCCTCAAGCAGAACCCCGACCAGTTCCTCACCGTGTTCCTGGAGGACTACGTCGACCCGGCCGTCCTGCGCTCCGAACTCGTCCGCGTCAACGGCCTGTCCGACGTGCTGTACCGGCCCGACCAGACCGGCGTGCGCACCAACGGCTGGCCGAGGATGGCCGACCTGATCGCCGCGAACAACCGCCTGCTCCTCTTCACCGACCGCAGCCGTGCCTCCGACCAGGCCGCCGGGCTCACCCGCGACACCTTCGGCGTCATGTACCAGAAGGAGTGGACCGTCGAGAACTACTGGTCCATGGGCGGCGGCATCGGCTCCTCAGACTGGTCCTGCTACAGCCGCTGGTACGACGCCAACACCAACATCCCGCTCACCCGCACCGAGTCCGCGTTCAAGCCGCTCTTCGTCATGAACCACTTCCGCGACGTGGGCATCACCGCCACCGCCGGCAACGACAACGCGAAGCTCGCCGACCGCGCCCAGCGCTTCTGCCAGCCGGCCGCCCGCAAGAAGCCGAACTTCCTCGCCGTCGACCACTACAACCTGGGCGACGCGGCATCGGCGGTCACCACCCTGAACACGTACACCTATCCGTAAGGTGGGAGCACCTCACCCGCGGGCTCTTCCGGGCGGGACGAGCGGAGATCCGCATGCGGGGCGCCCCCTGCGCCTGGTGACCCGCATGCGTGGCGACACACGCGCGCCGGATCGGGGCGCAAAGCGGCACCAAGCGGTTCATATAGGCTGCCTGTTCTGCCCTGTCGTTCGTCACCACTCGGGAGAGTCATCCGTGAGCGTAGCCACCGCCCACTCCGCGTCTGCCGTACCGCCCGCCGACGAGACGCCGGCGACCGGGGGAGTGCCGGCGCAGGACGAGGGAATCTGGGTCGAGCCGGGTGCCGCCGACGCCGGGGCGGCCGGTGCGGGCCCGACCGAGACGTCCGCGGGGCAGGTGCCGGCCCAGGTGGCCGCCCAGGCGCCGGCCGACGATCCGGCCGCGCCCGCCGTGGACGGCCACACCACCGCCACCCCGGTCGCCGCGGTCACCACCGAGGACGCCGAGGGCCCCGGGGGCGCCGAGGGCGCTGAGGGCGTCGCGGACGCCGTGGACGAACAAGTCGCCCGCGACGCGCACGACTTCGGGGTGTACGCCCGCACCGGCGGCTGGGCGTTCGCCCTGAAGGTGGCGCGGAGCGTGCGGCCCGGCGGGGAGTTGCCCGGGGAGACCGTGAAGGTGTCCGCGAAGCGGTTCGCGGAGCTGGCCGGGTGCTCGGCGGAGCGCGTCATGCGCTACTACAAGGCGTGGGACAGGGCGGCCGACGACGGCATGGTCCCGCACTTCGAGGCACTCGCCCCCGGCGCCGAGGTCGAACTGCCCGACTCGGACGTCTGGCTGTCGTACTACAGCTCCCGCTCCAGCGCGACCTCCGACCGGGGCACCGCCATCACCGCGGCAGCCGAGGCCGAGGGCATCCGCCCCACCAAGGCCCTGGAGGTCGCCGAGAACCCCACCGCGCTGCGCGCCGCGATCCTCGCCGACCCCTCCACCGCGCAGGCGGCCCGCACCGCCCTCCTCGACCGGCTCAAGGAGGACCCGTCCCTCCAGACGGAACTGGCCCGTGACATCGCCCGCACGGAGGAGCTGAAGAAGGCCGTCGCCAGCGAGACCCAGGCGGCGACCCGTATCGGCTACGTCCGGCAGATCGTGGAGAACGGCCAGGTCAAGACTCCCGCCGGGCAGGTCATCGACGCCCCCGCCGAACTGCGCGCCGAGGCCGAGCGGCACCTGTCGCTCATCGACGAACTGGACGACGACGAGGACACCGGCGAGTGGGCGACGGAGGCGTACGACACCGTCAAGGAGCTCGTCGTCCAGACCGTCGAGTCGAACCCCGAACTGCGGGTCCAGGAACGCCGCACGAAGTTCTACAGCAGCCTCCAGAAGGCGACGAAGGTCTTCGAGGAGCTGACCCTCGACGACGCCGTGGACCTCGACGCGATCTACGAGGACGACATGCTGCAGCGCCTGGAGGAACTCCAGGAGGCGCTCACCAGCTGCATCGCCGCCCTCCGCAAGGCCTCGCCGGGCGACTGATTCCCGGCCCCGACCATCACCGGCCCCGGCACCCCGGCCCCGACCATCACCGGCCCCCGCACCCTGCCCTCACCACCGTCGGCCCCGCCGGACCCGCCGGCACCGAGGCCCCCTGCACCGGCAGGGGGCCTTCGCGGTTCCCCGGGCATCCGCACCGAGGGCTGGGCAACACCACGGCGAAGACCCCCGCCGTGCCTCGCGTGCCCTGGCCGGTGCCCGCTGTCGCCCCCTTCCCCCCGCTCCCGGGGACCGGCATTTGCCGCACGGTAGGTGTTACGTATAACCTCCCGGGAACCCCGAGCGAGCCCTGGGGAGATCCCCGCACCGCCCCGCGCGTGAACCGCGCCCCACCCGAGAGGCCCTCCGATGAGACGCGTCGCCCTGGTCACCCTCGTGGTCGACGACTACGACGAGGCGATCCGCTTCTACACCGAGGCGCTCGGCTTCCGGCTCGCCGAGGACGCCCCGAGGCCCGACGGCAGCCGCTGGGTCGTCGTCGAGCCGGGCACCGGGGGCGCGGGCACCGGACTGTTGCTCGCCAGTGCCAAGGACGAGGCGCAGCGCGGCCGGATCGGCGACCAGACCGGCGGACGCGTGGGCTTCTTCCTCCACACCGACGACTTCGCCCGCGACCACGCCCGGATGCTGGCCTCGGGCGTCAGGTTCTTGGAGGAGCCGCGGCACGAGCCGTACGGCTCGGTCGCCGTCTTCGAGGACCTGTACGGAAACCGCTGGGACCTCCTCCAGCCCGCCGCCGACTGAGCGGCCACCCACCGAGCCGTCTGCCGGGCCGCCCCGGTCCGGCCGGCGCTCGCGCGCCGCACACCCATCGCACCACCTGCCGAGGAACGAACGCCATGACCGCGCCCCGCATCGACGCCGACACCATCCGCCGCCTCCCCAAGGTCGTCCTGCACGACCACCTCGACGGCGGTCTGCGCCCCGCCAGCCTCGTCGAGCTCGCCGCGGAGGTCGGCCACACCCTTCCCGAGACCGACCCGGAGGGCCTCGCCGCCTGGTTCTACGAGGCGGCCAACTCCGGTGACCTCGTGCGGTACATAGCCACCTTCGAGCACACCCTCGCCGTGCTCCAGACCCGTGAGGGCCTGCTGCGCGCCGCCGAGGAGTACGTGCTCGACCTGGCCGCCGACGGGGTCGTCTACGGCGAGGTCCGCTACGCCCCCGAGCTGAACACCAGGGGCGGGCTGACCCTGGCCGAGGTCGTGGAGACCGTGCAGGAGGGCCTCGCCGCCGGCATGGCGAAGGCGGCGGCCCAGGGCACTCCGGTCCGCGTCGGCACGCTGCTGTGCGGGATGCGCATGTTCGACCGGGTCCGTGAGGCCGCCGACCTGGCCGTCGCCTTCCGGGACGCCGGTGTCGTCGGCTTCGACATCGCGGGCGCCGAGGACGGTTTCCCGCCCGCCGACCACCTGGCCGCCTTCGAGCACCTGCGCCGCGAGAGCGTCCCCTTCACGATCCATGCCGGTGAGGCCCACGGTCTGCCCAGCATCCACCAGGCGCTCCAGGTGTGCGGCGCCCAGCGCATCGGCCACGGCGTCCGGATCACCGAGGACATCGTCGACGGCAAGCTGGGCCGCCTCGCCTCCTGGGTCCGCGACCGCCGGGTCGCCCTGGAGATGTGCCCCACCTCCAACCTCCAGACCGGCGCGGCCACCTCCATCGCGGAGCACCCCGTCACGGCCCTGAAGGACCTCGGCTTCCGCGTCACCCTGAACACCGACAACCGTCTGGTGTCCGGGACGACGATGACCCGGGAGATGGGCCTGCTCGTCGAGGAGGCGGGCTGGACCCTCGACGACCTGCGCACCGTCACCGTCAACGCCCTCAAGAGCGCGTTCATCCCGTTCGACGAGCGGAACGCCCTGATCCGTGACGTCGTGCTGCCGGGCTACGCGTCCGCGCGCTGAACCAGCCCCCGTACGTAGGCGGCCTGGCCGACATGCTGAAGATCGTCGGCCAGGACGCTCACCAGGCGGACCCCCAGGCTGACCGGCGGATCCCAGCGCTCGTCCACGACGCGGCCGAGCTGTGCGCCGGTCAGCCCGCGCACGTACCCGAGGGTCTGGTCGTGCACGGCGTCGTAGTACCCGCTCAGCAGGCCGGCGGAATCGACCCGTACCCGCTCGACCTGCGCCGCGCCGTGCCCGTAGCCCGTGTCGTGGCGCGGCAGCCCCAGTCCGAACCGCTTCTCCCAGCCCTGTGACAGCCAGACCTGGTCGAGTCCGGCGACGTCGGCGACATGGTCGTCCTGGATCCGGGTGAGGTGCCACACCAGCCAGGCGACGGAGTTGGCGCCGGGTGCGGGGCGGGCCCGGAGATCCTCGGCGGTGAGTCCCTCCACCGCGGCGTGGACCTCCTCCTTGATCCGGCCGAACGCGTCGATGAGAACGTCCTTCACATCCATACGTCCACCATCGGCCATCGGCGCGGCCCTCGCACCGCCCCCCGCACCCTGTCCGCGCCGCCCCGTGTGCGCCTCGCGTGAGCCCCGGGTGAGCCCTGCGTGTGGCGCGTCCGTCAGCTGCCGGACGCGCCCTTCGTGCCGATGTGGAAGATCTTGTAGCCGCGGGTCATGTCTACGACGAGCCTGGTCTTCGTGCCGTCGCCCCAGGTGAAGGTGATCCCGGCCTCCGTGTGGTTCGCGGTGCCGTTGTCGGTGACCTTCCACGACACGGGCACGTTCTGGGCGCGCAGGACGCCGTCCGCGTGGTTCTTCGCCTCCCATGTCTTGAGCTGCGTGCGCAGATCGGCCGTCAGGTAGTACTTCCGCAGCTCCTCGGCGAGCCTGCCGCCGTTCGCCGGGCCGCTCTGCGCGTCGATGTAGGCCCCGTAGAAGTCGGCGATACGGGTCACCGCGTCGGACGGCTTGCCGCTGACGGTGCGCGGACCGCCGGCGGACGCCGTGGCCGTCACGCCGAGGCCGAGCGCCAGGGCGAGGCTCGCGGCCAGTGCGGCGCGGCGGATGGTGCGCGTGCCGTTCACGTGTGTTCCCCGGTTTTCAGTTCTGCTGTGCGTGGTCGTATGGTCGTGTGGTCAGTGGTGCCGGTGGGCGGCCGTGGGCTCAGTGGAGCTTGTGCACGGCCGTGGTCGTCTTCTTCTTGAACGCCTTGACCGGCGCGCTCCTGAAGTCGCCCATCTGGGCCCAGTGGAACCGCTCCGCTCAGCCGTCGATCTGCGGTTCCAGCAGCCCCAGCAGGGCCCGTGCCGCCGGGCTCATGGCCTGCGGGGGCGGCAGCAGGGCGACCGTCTCGTACACGGTGTCGCCGGTGCCCTTCACGGGGACGGCGGTCAGCGACGCGCGCTTGTGCCGGAAGTGGCGCGGCACGACCGCGATGCCGAGGTTCTCGTCGACCAGGTCGAGGAGGCTGTGCACGTCGTTGACCTCCAGCGGCACCGTCCTGCGGACGCCCGCGGAGGCGAAGACGGCGTCGGTCGTGCGGCGCGGTCCCCAGTCCGGGTGGAAGTCGACGAAGACCTCACCGCCGAGTTCCTCGGGCGTCACGGCGGCGCCTGCGGCCGCCAGACGGTGGCTGGGATGGCACAGCACCGTCATCGGCTCACCGGTCAGCGGGACGACCCGCAGCTGGTCGGTGTCCTCCTGCGCGGTCCGCACCGCGAAGGCCAGGTCCAGCCGCCCGCTCGCGACCTCGTCCGCGAGGGCGCCCGAACCGGCCTGCCGCAGGCAGATCTCCACGTCCGGGTGCCGTCGCCGGAACGCGGCGAGCAGCCCCGCCACGTGCACCCCGGCGATGCACTGCTCCGACCCGAGCGCCAGCATGCCGCGCAGGACACCCTGCACCGCGGCCACCGCCTCGTGCGCCGAGCGCACCTGCGCGAGGATCCGCTCCGCCTCCGTCCGCAGCGCCCGGCCGGCCGGGGTGAGCGTCACCCGGCGCGTCGTCCGCACGAACAGCGGCGTCTGCAGCTCCCGTTCCAGCGATCGGATGGACGCGGACAGACCGGACTGCGAGACCAGCAGACGCTCGGCCGCCCGGGTGAAGTGTTCCTCCTCGGCGACGGCGACGAAGTGCTGCAGATGACGGAGCTCCATGACTGAGAAGCGTAAGCGCTGAATCCCATCGGATTCTTCTGTTGGACCAATGCCCCAGGTCGCGAAAGAGTGGGCACCGGTTCTCAGGGAACCCGGACCCACCGTGCCAACCTCTCAGGAGTCGCGTTGTACACCGCACACCACGACCGTTACGCGGACATGCCCTACCGGCGCACCGGACGCAGCGGTCTGAGACTGCCGGCGCTCTCACTCGGCCTGTGGCACAACTTCGGCCCCGACCGGTCCGTCGAGACGCAGCGCGGCATCCTGCGCCGCGCCTTCGACCTGGGTGTCACCCACTTCGACCTGGCCAACAACTACGGTCCGCCGCCCGGCGCCGCCGAGTCCGCGTTCGGCGAGGCCCTCAGGGCCGACTTCGCCCCCTACCGCGACGAGCTGATCATCTCCACCAAGGCGGGCTATCTGATGTGGCCCGGCCCGTACGGCGAGTGGGGCTCCCGCAAGTACCTGCTGTCCTCGCTCGACCAGAGCCTGAAGCGCATGGGTGTCGACTACGTCGACATCTTCTACTCCCACCGTCCCGACCCGGACACGCCGCTGGAGGAGACGATGGGCGCCCTGCACTCGGCGGTGCAGCAGGGCAAGGCGCTGTACGTCGGCGTCTCCAACTACTCGGCCGAGCAGACCCGTGAGGCCGCCCGCATCCTGGGCGAGCTGGGCACCCCGCTCCTCATCCACCAACCTCGCTACTCGATGCTCGACCGGCGCCCCGAGAGCGAGGGCCTGCTCGACGCGCTCGACGAGCTGCAGGTCGGCTCCATCGTGTTCTCCCCGCTGGAGCAGGGACTGCTGACCGGCCGCTACCTCGACGGCATCCCGGAGGACTCGCGGGCCGCGAGCGACAGCCCGTTCCTGAACTCCGACGCCGTCACCGAGGACCTGGTCGGCCGGCTGCGCGCCCTGGACGAGGTCGCCAAGTCGCGCGGCCAGTCGCTGACCCAGCTCGCCCTCGCCTGGGTGCTGCGCGGCGGCCGGGTGACCTCCGCGCTGGTCGGCGCGAGCAGCGCCCGCCAGATCGAGGACAGCGTCGGCGCGATCCGCAACCTCGACTTCGAGGCCGACGAGCTGGCCCGTATCGACGCGATCGTCGAGGGCAAGCTCTAGCCCCCAGCCCCAGCCGCCCAGCCCTCACCTCCCAGCCGCCGGGGCGGGGGCGGTGCTAGGAGTCGACGCGTTCCTCCAGATGGACGGTCACCGACTCGCCCGCCTCCTTCCCGATGGCCCTGCGGAGGTCGCCCTTCACGGGCAGCTTGTGGGTGCCGTCGCCGAGCGCCATGAAGGAGCTGCGGAACGGGTGGCCGTCGATCGTGCCGCGGACCTTGACCAGTCCGCGCGTGCCGAAGAACGCGACGGACTCCGGCCAGACGAGATACGTCCAGCCGCCCTTCGCGGGACTCTTCCTCAGCTCGGCCGTGAACTGCTTGTCGAGTGTGCTCATGATGCCCTCCGCTTCCGTTGTCTCTCCCACACAGACCGTCGGGAGCGGAGAAACTCATCGCCCGGCGGCGGATCGCACGACCGCTGTCGCCGTGGTCGGTGAACGCTCCGCCCCGGCCGTACGTATGGGACGGGGACCTGACCCGGAGCGGCCCCCTGGCGACCGAGGAACCTCGCGCTCCGGCGCCACCGGGGGAGCCGCCGGTCGGAGGGCTCGTCGTACCGTTTCGGCCATTCACGCGCTCGCATATGCCAGGAGACTGGCTGGATTGACATGGTGACAGAGCGTCAGGAGTGGCGATACTCGAGTGACAGGCGATTGAGTCATGAACAAAGCGGGCCTCCGTACGCGTCCATGACGTCACCGTCCGTGACATCCGGTCGCCTGGCGCGCACGACCAGCAGGTCTGTGAGGCGAGAACGGGTCCGTACGGCGAGCGGGGCCGGACGGCGACCGACGGCGGTGCGATCGGGGGAGTTGAGGGTGCACGACGAATTCCTGTGCCATGTCACCGCGTACGGGATGTGCGGCGGACAGCGCGTCGGAGTGCCTCTGGGGACCTACCGTGCCCCCACGCTGGCGCTGGCGCTCTGGTGGATGCGCGACCGCGCGTTATGGATCGCCGATCGCCTCGACCCGCGCCCCGAGAACCCGAGCTTCCCGCCCAACGCCGTGGTCCCCGTGGCCGACACCGTCCCCGACGTGCCGAGCATGCTGCGCGCCTGGTCCGCCGACGGCGTCCAGCAGGGACTGGTCGCCGAGGAGTTGGCCGCCGGGAACCTGGTGCGCATCGCCACCAACGACGACACCACCGAGTACGAGCTGCTCGCCGAGTCCGTCGACGCCGTGCGCATGCAGCGGATCGCCCAGCGGATCGCCGCCCCCGCCGCCTGACCTCGTCGTGCGGCCCGGCCTCCCGGACGCCCCTGTGACGCGCCGACCCGCCTCCTGCACGCCTCCCTGGCTGATCGGGCGCATAAGTGGGCCGATCGGTAGAATTTCGGGCATGGCAGAGCGGTCGATCGCACCGACTGCGCCCGCACTCGTGCTGGAGACCGAGTCGGGCTCCACGGTGATGACCCCGAGCCACGAGTACCACGTCGGACGCGACCCGCTCAGCGACATCGTGCTCGACGACGACCGGGTCTCGTGGCACCACGCCGTGCTCAGGGCGGACACCGACCACTGGACCATCGCGGACGAGAACAGCACCAACGGCACCTACGCCGACGGCCACCGCGTCCGCGAGCGGGACGTGGGCCCCGGCACCGTCATCCGCTTCGGCAGCCCCGAGGACGGGCCACGAGCCGTTCTCGCCGGACTGGCCCCCTCCCGTCCCTCCGGCGTCCACCAGCCCGCCTCCACGGGCACCTTCCGCCGGCCGACCAGCGTCCGCCCCCTGCCGCAGCGCACCGTCCGTATCGGCCGCGCCGCCGACAACGACCTCGTCATCGACGACCTCGTGGTCTCCCGCCGGCACGCCGAACTGCGGGCCCGCCCCGACGGCACCTTTGAGATAGCCGACCTCGGCAGCCACAACGGCACCTACCTCAACGGCAGCCCCATCGACACCGCGCCGGTCACTGCCGGTGACATCGTCGGTATCGGCCACTCCGCGTTCTGCCTGGTCGGGGACGAGTTGCAGGAGTACGTCGACACCGGAGAGGTCTCCCTCGACGTGCAGGAACTGACCGTCGCCGTCGACCGCCGCCGCAGGACACTGCTCGACAAGGTGACGTTTCCGGTCGGCGAGAAATGACTCCTCGCCGTCGTCGGCCCGAGCGGAGCCGGAAAGTCCACCCTCCTCAACGCCCTCACCGGTCAGCGTCCCGCCGACAGCGGCACCGTCCTGTACGACGGCCGGGACCTCTACCGCGACTACGCCGAACTGCGCCAGCGCATCGGCCTCGTCCCGCAGGACGACATCCTGCACGCCCAGCTGACCGTGCGCAGAGCCCTTGCCTATGCCGCCGAACTGCGTTTTCCCCAGGACACCGCGAAGGCCGAGCGGCAGGCGCGCGTCGACGAGGTGATCCACGAGCTGGGCCTCGAACAGCGCGCCGGGCAGCCTATCCACAGCCTCTCCGGCGGCCAGCGCAAGCGCGTCAGCGTCGCCCTGGAACTGCTGACGAAACCCTCCCTGCTCTTCCTCGACGAGCCGACCTCCGGCCTCGACCCCGGCATGGACCGCTCGGTGATGCACATGCTGCGCGGCCTCGCCGACGACGGCCGCACCGTCATCGTCGTCACCCACAGCGTCCTCAGCCTCGACGTCTGCGACCGCCTCCTCGTCCTCGCGCCCGGCGGCAAGGTCGCCTACTACGGCCCGCCGGACGACACCCTCGCCTTCTTCGGCTTCCGGCAGTGGCCCGAGGCCTTCGAGGCGTTCGAACGGGACCAGGACCGGGACTGGGCGGGGGAGTACCGCGACTCGCCGTTCCACCGCCAGTACGTCACCGCGTCCATGAGCGGGCCGTACCGACCGGAGGCCGCGCCCGTCGACGTGGCGCCGCCGCCCAAGCCGCAGAGCTGGGGCGCCCAGCTCGGCACACTGGTCCGGCGGTACGCCGCCGCGCTCAGCGCCGACCGCACCTTCCTCGCCATCATGATCGCGCTGCCGTTCGTCATGGGCGCCATGGCCCGAGCGCTCGCGGGCAGCGAACTGGACCGCGAGACCGCCATGAACGCGCTGCTCATCCTGTGCGTCGGCGGCGTCCTGACCGGCGCGGCCAACGCGGTACGGGAACTGGTCAAGGAACGCGTCATCTACCAACGGGAACGCGCCGTCGGCCTGTCCAGATCCGCGTACCTGATGTCCAAGGTCGTGGTCCTCGGCACCATCACGGTCCTCCAGGCCGTCGTCCTCACGCTGGTGGCCCTCCTCGGCGTCGACCTCAACGCCCCGGGCGGGGACGGCGTCCTGCTGCCGCCGCTCGTCGAGATCACCGTGGCCGTGGCCCTGCTCGCCTTCACCGCGATGATGCTCGGCCTGCTCGTCTCCGCGCTCGTCCGCAAGGAAGAGGTCACCATGCCGCTGCTGGTGCTCCTCGCGATCATCCAGGTGGTGTTCTGCGGCGCGCTGCTCGACGTGCGGGGCACGATCGTCCTCGAACAACTGGCCTGGCTGGTGCCCTCGCGGTGGGCGTTCGCCGCCATGGCCGGCACGATCGACCTCGAACGGATCGTCCCCGACACGTCCGACCCGCTGTTCGCGCACTCCGCCGCTGTGTGGCTGCTCGACCTGGGGATGCTCGTCGTGCTGTCCCTGGTCTGCGGCGTCCTCGTCGCCCGTCTGCTGCGCCGCCGCGAACCCGCGGTGATGCGGAAGTAGCCGCGATGACGACCCCCGGTTTCCTCCCCACGCACGTCGTCCCGCCGGGCGGACTGCCCGCCTGGGAGGCCCCCGATCCCGCACGCCCCACCGTGCCCCTCGACGCGCTGCTGCCCGTCCAAGTCCTGGACCGCCTCGGCGACTGGGGGCAGGTCCTGTGCGCCAACGGCTGGTCCGCGTGGGTCGACGGACGCCTCCTCGTCGCCGTGCCCCAGGCGCCGCCGGCCGCCGGCACCGGACCCACCCGCACGGCCGACCCCCGCCCCCTGCTGGCCCGCGCGGAGGAGGCCCTCACCCGCTACCGCACCGAGGCGGAGGCCCTCGCGGCGGGACGGCTCGACGGAGGGGACTTCCACGACCGGATGAAGGGCCTGCGGATCGGTGTCGTCGTCGACGGCGACTCCCTGTGGCTCTTCGACGCCGCGCACGAGCGGTGGGTGTACTGCGACGGCACCCGGCTGAGCACGTTCGCCGTCGCCGGGGACCCCCAGGAGGACCCGGCCCCGCCCGCGGAGCCGACCAGGGGTCCGGCGCCGACCCGCGTCGTGGGGGAGCGCGGACCGGCTGAGCCCGCGCCGGAGGGACGCGGTCGGGCGGACACCGCGGCCGAGGAACACGGTCGGGCGGACACCACGGCGAAGGAGTCCGGTCGGGCGGACGCCACGCCGGTGGTGTCGGGTCGGGCGGACGCCACGCCGGTGGTGTCGGGTCGGACGGACACCGCGCACGCGGTGCGGGAGCGTACGGAGGGGTCCCGTCCCGGCCGACAGGACCCGGGCGACCACGAACCCACTCGTCTCGTGCGGCCGGTGACGCCCGATGAGTGAGACACGGCCGTACGCGGGCCGGCCGTCCGACCTGGTCGGGCAGCAGATCGCCGGCTACCGCGTCGAACGCGAGATCGGCCGCGGCGGCATGGCCGTCGTCTACCGGGCCAGGGACCTGCGGCTGGACCGGACCGTCGCGCTGAAACTCCTCGCCCCCGAACTGGCCCGCAACGACACCTTCCGCCGCCGCTTCACCCATGAGTCCCGCGTGGCCGCCGCGATCGACCACCCGCACATCGTGCCCGTCTTCGAGGCGGGCGAGACCGAGGGCGTCCTGTACATCGCGATGCGGTACGTGGCCGGCCGGGACCTGCGCCACCTCCTGGACCAGGAGGGCCCGTTGCCGCTGACGACCGCCACCCGGATCACCGGCCAGGTGGCCTCCGCGCTGGACGCCGCGCACGACCACGGTCTGGTGCACCGGGACGTCAAACCCGGCAACATCCTGGTCGCGCAGGGCACGGACAGCGACCACCCCGAGCACGTCTACCTCACCGACTTCGGCCTGACGAAGAAGTCGCTGTCACTGACCGGGTTCACCAGCGTCGGCCAGTTCGTGGGGACGCTCGACTACGTGGCCCCGGAACAGATCTCCGGCAAGCCCGTCGACGGCCGCTGCGACGTCTACAGCCTCGCCTGCGTCGTCCACGAGACCCTCGCCGGCCGCCCGCCCTTCCAGCGCGACGACGACATGGCGCTGCTCTGGGCCCACCAGTACGACCAGCCGCCGCCGCTGACCGGGCTGCGTCCCGATCTGCCGTCGTCCGTCGACGAGGTGCTGGCGAGGGCGCTGGCCAAGAGCCCCGACGACCGCTACGACTCGTGCCTGTCGTTCGTGGCCGCGCTCAGGGTGGCCGGTACACGCCACCCCACGCCGACCGGACACCCGCCGACCCGCACCGTACGAGCGCCCATGAACGGCACACCCGAGCCGCCCCCGGAACCGCCCGCCTGGGCGAGGCCGGTGTTCATCGGTCCCTGAGGTCGAGCCGCTCGACCCTGGCGACGTTCTCCCGGTCCTCGGCGTCCTGACTGGCCTCGGCGGCGAACCAGGCGTCGAGGATCTCCTTCAGCAGCGGGGCGGAGGTCAGCCGCAGACCGATCGCCAGCACATTGGCGTCGTTCCAGCGGCGCGCGCCGTCCGCCGTGTAGGCGTCCGTGCACAGGGCGGCCCGTACGCCCGGCACCTTGTTCGCGGCGATCGACGCGCCGGTGCCCGTCCAGCAGCACACGACGGCCTGGTCCGCCGCACCGGAGGCGACCTCGCGGGCCGCCGCCTCCGAGCACGCCGCCCACTGCGGGTCGTCCCCCGGGCTCAGCGCCCCGTGCGTCAGCACGTCGTGGCCGCGGTCGCGCAACTCCTCGACGAGGAGGCGGGCCACGGGTTCGTCCATGTCCGAGGAGACGGAGATCCGCATGCCCGGGAGAGTACCGTCCACGGGGCCCACGGGACCAAGGGCCACGGGCCGCCGCGCGACCGGGACTACGGGCGCGGCCACGGCTTCCCGGCCAGCCGTTCGATGCTGGTGTTGAAGCGCTGGAGGTAGTCGGCGAAGCAGGCGATGTCCTCGTCGGACCAGTCGGCCAGCACCAGTGCGAGGCTGCGCACATTGCCCTCCCGCTCCTCGTCGAGGCGGCGCTCGCCCTCCTGCGTGATCCGGAACTTGCGTGCCACCCCGCCGTCGGGGTCGAGGGTGTGCTCGACCAGGCCTGCCCGCAGGGCGGCGGCGGTCTGCCGGCGCAGCGTGGAGGCGTCCAGACCGAAGGCGTCGCTCAGCTCGCTGATCGACATCGGTCCCTCGATCCGGATCCGGCTCAGCAGGATGTACGCGCTGCGCTCCAGCGTGGAGTCCTTGGGGCGCCCCTTGCTCTTGCTCAGGTGCTGGTAGCGCCCGAGCAGCATGTTCTCGTACTCGACCCGGCGCGTCGGCTCTTCCACGTCGCCTACCTCCTCGTAGCGGACCTCGCAGGGGCGATCCTTCCATCCCGCCTGGCCGCCCTCCGCCCGCCTGTGGTGCATGATGCACATAACGGGTGCCATGCCTGTCGCGTGTATGGTGCACGTCAGGTGCATGACGTATGCCCAGTCGCCGGTCCCCGCACGGAGGAAACCCTTGACCGCCCATCCCTCGACGTCCGCCCGTCCGGGCGGCGTCATCGCGACGCTGGCACTCGCCGGGATCGTCGCCGCGATCATGCAGACGCTGGTGACGCCGCTGCTCACCGAACTGCCCACGATCCTCGACACCAGCGCGGCCAACGCCTCCTGGGTGATCACCGCGACCCTGCTCACGGGTGCCGTCTTCGGCCCGGTCGGGGGACGCCTCGGCGACCTCCACGGCAAGCGGCGGATGCTGCTGGTGTGCTGCGTCCCGCTGGTCGCGGGCTCCGTGGTGTGCGCACTGTCCTCGACGGTGGTGCCGATGGTCGTGGGCCGCGGCCTCCAGGGCGTCGGCATGGGGGTGGTGCCGCTCGGCATCAGCCTGCTGCGCGACGTCATGGCACCCGAGCAGCTCAGCTCCGCCATCGCCCTGGTCAGCGCCTCCCTCGGCATCGGCGCCGGTCTCGGCCTGCCGATCGCCGCCGCCGTCGCCCAGTACGCCAGCTGGCGTGTGCTGTTCTGGGGATCCGCGGGGCTCGCCCTGGCCGTCACCGCCATGATCTGGTTCCTGGTACCCGAGACCCCGCCCGGCGCCAAGGGGCAGCGCTTCGATCTCGTCGGCGCCCTCGGTCTCGGCGGGGGAGTGGTGTGCCTGCTGCTCGCGGTGTCCAAGGGGGCCGACTGGGGCTGGGGTTCGGCGACGACCCTGGGCCTGTTCGCCGGTGCGGCCGTCCTGCTGCTCTGCTGGGGGTGGTGGGAACTGCGCACCCGCGAGCCGCTGGTCGACCTGCGCACGACCGCCCACCCGCGCGTCCTGCTGACCAACGCCGCCTCGGTCCTCGTCGGGTTCGGGATGTACGCGCAGTCGCTGATCACCCCTCAGCTCCTCCGGCTGCCCGAGGCGACCGGCTACGGTCTGGGGCAGTCGATGCTGGCGATGGCGCTGTGGATGGCCCCGGCCGGGCTGATGATGATGGCCCTCTCCCCGCTCGGCGGGAAGCTCACCAACGCCCGCGGCCCCAAGTTCACCCTGGTCACGGGCTCGTTGGTGATCGCGATCGGTTACGGCCTCGCGCTGGTCCTGATGGGCTCCACCTGGGGCCTGCTGATCGTCTCCCTCGTCGTCAGCTCCGGGGTGGGCCTCGCCTACGGTGCGATGCCCGCACTGATCATGAGCACGGTGCCGCTGTCCGAGACCGCCTCCGCCAACAGCTTCAACACCCTGATGCGGGCGCTCGGCACGTCCACCGCGGCCGCGGTGATCGGTGTGGTCCTCGCCCAGATGACCACCACGCTCGGCGGCTTCTCCCTGCCCTCGGAGGCGGGCTTCCGCACCGGCCTCACCATCGGCGGCGGCGCGGCACTCGTCGCCGCGGCGGTCGCCGCCCTGATTCCGGCGGTGCGGACCACCGGCCCGGGGACGGCGGCGGAACGCCGGCCGACCGGCACCGGGGCGCCCGCTCCGGCCGCGTAGCCGGGCCCGCCGCGCGGGCGTCGATCGCCTGACCCGCGCGGCCGTCCGTGCCCGACCGGGCGGCTCCGGGGGTGGCCCCGGTGACCTCCGTGGCCACCCCCGCCTCTCGGCAGCCGTCGTCTCAGACGCCGTCGTCCCCCTCGACGAACGTCCGCAGCACCTCGATGTCCGCGACCCTCGACACGTCCACCCGGCGCGGGTCGTCGCCCAGCACCACCAGGTCCGCCCGCTTGCCGGCCGTGAGACTGCCCGCGTCCGCCTCCCAGCGGCAGGCGCGGGCGGCCTCGACGGTGTACGCGCGCAGCGCCTCCTCGACGGTGATCGCCTCGCCCGCGCCGATGAGACGGCCGGACTCCGAGGCCCGCTCCACCATGAACCGGATCGCCCGCAGCGGCGCGCCGTCGGCCACCGGCCGGTCCGAACTGCCGGCGACCCGGACGCCGTGGTCGAGGAAGCCGCGGCCCCGGTACAGCCAGTCGGCCCGTTCCTCCCCCATCACCGTCGCGTAGTCGTCGCCGTAGTACCGCAGGAAGCTCGGCTGGACGACCACGGTCATGCCGAGCGCGCCCAGCCGGGGGAGCTGGTCGGGGCGGACCAGCCCCGCGTGCTCGATACGGTGGCGTGCCTCCGGCCGCGGCCGCAGCCTCTGGGCCTTCTCCAGCGCGTCCAGGGCGACATCGACGGCCCGGTCGCCGATCGCGTGCACGGCCAGCTGCCAGCCCGCCAGGTGCCCGGCGACGATCGCGTCCTCCAGCACGTCGGGCTCGTGCATGAGCTGACCGGAACCGCCGCCCCCGAGATAGGGGCTGCTCAGAGCCGCCGTGCGGGCCATCATCCCGCCGTCGGTGAAGATCTTGAGCGCGCCGAGCGAGAGCGGACCGTCACCGAAGCCGGTGCGCAGGCCCAGGTCGATCGCCCGACTCGTGGTGTCCTGACCGGCCGCCTCGACCGGGCGGAGCGCGTCGGCCGCCACCATCAGCTGCACCCGCAGCGGCAACCGGCCCGTCTCCCGGGCCAGTTGGAACGCCGCGCCCTCCAGGGGGCTGTGCCCGAAGAGGCGGGCCCCGATCCCCGCCTCCGCGCAGCCGGTGATGCCCTCGGACCGGCAGACCCGGGCGGCACGCCCGATCGCCGAGGCCAGTTCGGACAGGGAGTGCGGCGGCCTGGACCGGAGCGCGGCCCCCATCGCGCCCTCCGCGAGGAACCCGTCCGACCGGACCGCCTCGGCCGGGAGTCCCTCCAGGACCGCCGAGTTGACCAGGCAGGCATGCCCCGACAGATGTCCCAGGCACACCCTGCGTCCGGCGCTGACGGCGTCGAGGTCGGCCGCCGTGAGGGGGCGGTCGAGGGTGCGCTGGTCGTAGCCGCCGAAGTCCACCCAGCCGCCCGCGGGAGCCCGCTTCACCGCCTCCGCCACGACCCGCAGCACGTCGTCGGCGCGCCGGCTCGGCGCCACACTGGGCGCCTCGGCCTTCAACCCCGTCCAGGCGAGGTGCACATGGGCGTCGATGAAGCCGGGGAGGACCGTCGCGCCGTCCAGGTCCAGGGTCCGCCGCGCGGGCAGCCCCGCCACCTCCTCGTCGAGGCCGACTATCCGCCCGCGCCAGATACCCAGCTCCCGCGCGGCCGGACGCGCCGGGTCCATCGTGACGACACGGGCGTTGGTGATCCTGGTGCAGAGCACGGGCAGAAGTCCTTCCGGTCGGTGCGGGCACAGGCCGAGTGCCACGCGGAACGCGCACGGGTCGATGACATGAATGATCACCGAGTGGACCGCTCCCGGACAGAGCGGGGTCTTCGGCGGCCGGTTCGCGTCAACGACGCCCCGGGGCTGGCCCGGGACAGCAAATGTAGTTAGCCTTACCTAAGTTCTCTGGTGCTTCTTCGTTTCTTCCTTCTTCTGCTGTGTTGGCGCGACCGGTCCGGAGGGACGTGTGAGGGTGGCGGACCCGCCGGGACGGGACGTCCTGTGGCGCGCGGTCGGTGGACAGCGTCGTGATGTCACGCTGGGCGCGGTGCTGGGCATGGGGCACCAGACGGGTGAGGCCCTCGTACCGGTGCTCATCGGCGAGGCCGTCGAACGCGGAGTCGTCGACGGGAGCGTTCCCGGCCTGCTGTTCTGGCTCGGCGTGCTCGCCGCCGTGTACGTCGGGCTCTCCTTCAGCTTCCGGTTCAGCGCCCGAGCGGGCGAACGGGCCTCCGTCACCGCCGCCCACCATCTCAGGGCCGAGCTGGTGGCCCGTGTCCTCGCACCCGAGGGCGGGGCCGACGAGGGGCGGCTGCCGGGGGAGTTGACGAACGTCGCCACCGAGGACGCCAAGCGCGTCGGCGCCGTCGCCATGGCCCTCGTCGTCGCCCTCGCGGCGACGGCCGGTCTCGTGGTGAGCGCGGTCGCGCTGTTACGTGTCTCCCTCGTCCTCGGGCTCCTCGTCCTGCTGGGCACCCCGCTGCTGCTGTGGCTCGGCCACCTGCTGAGCAGGCCGCTGGAGCGCCGCAGCGAGACCGAGCAGGAACGCGCGGCCCGCGCGTCGGGCGTCGCGGCGGACCTCGTGGCCGGGCTGCGCGTCCTCAAGGGCATCGGCGCGGAACCGGCCGCCGTCGCCCGCTACCGGCGGATCAGCGGGGACTCCCTGTCCGCCACCCTGCGCGCCGCCCGCGCCGAGGCCTGGCAGAACGGCGTCGTCACCCTCCTCACCGGCACGTTCATCGCCCTGGTCGCCCTCGTCGGCGGCCGGCTCGCGGCCCGCGGCGACATCGGCCTGGGCGACCTCGTCTCCGCCGTCGGTCTGGCGCTCTTCCTCATCGGCCCGCTCACCGAGTTCGCCTGGGTCAACACCGAACTGGCCCAGGGGCGCGCCTCCGCGGCGCGGATCGCGGAGATCCTCGGCGCGCCCCCGGCCCTCCCACCGGGACCGGCGTCCACCGACCGGACCACGGGAGATTCCGGCCCCGAGCTCGACCCGTCGCTGCACGCCGTCGAGGGCAGGCTGCGGCTGCGCGGCGTCTCGTACGGCCCTCTGCGGGACGTCGACCTGGACGTGGCCGCCGGGGAGATCGTCGGCGTCGCCGCACCGGACCCCGCCGACGCGGTCGCGCTCCTCGGCCTCCTCGGCCGGAGCGCCGACCCGTCGGCCGGGGCGGTCGAGCTGGACGGCAGGGACCTCACGGCGCTGGACCTCAAGGCCGTGCGCGCGGCGATCCTCGTCGCCGACCACGACGCCGACCTGTTCGAGGGGACCGTCCTGCAGAACGTGACCGCGGCCGCCGGGGCGGGCGCACCCGCGGCGGTCACCCTCACGAGAGCCGCGATGGCCGCCTCGGGCACCGACGAGGTGGCCAGGTCCCTGCCCGACGGCGTCGACACCCCCGTCACCGCGCGCGGCCGTTCCCTGTCCGGCGGGCAACGGCAGCGTGTCGCGCTGGCCCGCGCCCTCGCCGCCGACACCCCCGTCCTGGTCGTGCACGAACCCACCACCGCCGTCGACGCCGTCACGGAGGTGCGCGTCGCCGCCGGCATCCGCGACCTCCGCCGGGGCCGCACCACGCTGCTGGTGACCAACAGCCCCGCCCTCCTCGCCGTCACCGACCGTGCCGTCCTCCTCCAGGACGGCCGGATCACCGCGACGGGCCACCACGAGCGCCTCGTCCACACGTGCGCGCCCTACCGCACGGCGGTCCTCACATGACCCGACCCCGCCCGAACACGAGCGCCGAGCCGCACCGGGCCGAGGGCACCGACGCGAGCCGCGACCCCGGCGCCGACGGGCATCCCGCCCCGAACACCGGCACGGGCCCGGCCTCCGACGCGGCCCCGGCTCCGAACACCGACACGCGCTCCTCCCCACCCCCGCGCACAGACTCCCTCCTGCCCGTCGCCACCCCCGCTCGTACACGTGCTGTCGTGGCGGGGCTGTTGCGGCCGCAGCGGGGGCTGGTGGTGGGGGCGTTCGCCGTGACGGCCGGGTCCACCGCGGTCGGGCTGCTCGTGCAGCCGCTGCTGGGGCGGATCGTCGATCTGGCCGCCGGGCGCGGTTCCGTGGACGCCATCACGACCACCGCCGCGCTGCTGGTCGCCGTGGCCGTGGCACAGGGCGTCAGCGCCGGGTTCGGACTGTCGCTGATCGCCCGGCTGGGGGAGACGACCCTGGCCCGGCTGCGCGAGCGTTTCGTCGAGCGGGCGCTGGCCCTGCCCCTGGACCGGATCGAGCGGGCGGGCGCCGGCGACCTGACCGCCCGGGTCACCGCCGACGTGTCCCTCATCGCCGACGCCGTACGCAACGCCCTGCCCGCACTGGCCCGCTCGGTGCTCACCATCGTCCTCACCCTCGGCGCCATGGCCGTCCTCGACTGGCGGTTCCTGCTCGCCGCGCTGCTCGCCGTGCCCGTCCAGGCGGCCACCGCCCGCTGGTACGTCACCCGGGCCGTCCCGCTCTACGCCGAGCAGCGGGTCGCCGCCGGCGCCCAGCACCAGCAGCTGCTCGACACCGTCGGCGGCGCCTCCACCGTGCGGGCGTTCGGGCTGGAGCGGGAGCACACCGAGCGGGTGACCGAGCGGTCCCGGTCGGTGGTGCGGCTGACCATGCGGGGACTGCGGCTCGTCCTCGGCTTCTACAGCCGACTGCACATCGCCGAGTACATCGGGCTCTCCGCCGTGCTGATCACCGGCTACTGGCTGGTCCGCCAGGGCTCGGCCGGCATCGGTACGGCGACCACCGCCGCCCTGTACTTCCACAGCCTGTTCGGCCCCATCAACGCCGCCCTGGCCCTCCTCGACGACGCCCAGGCCGCCACCGCGGGACTCGCCCGACTGGTCGGGGTCACGGACGAGCCGCCGCCCGCCGGGCGCCCCCCGGCCGAGCCGGACACCGTCGACGTCGTGGTGCGCGGGCTGAGCCACTCCTACCGTCCCGGTCACCCCGTGCTGCACGACATCGACCTGACGATCGGTCACGGCGAGCGCGTCGCCCTCGTCGGCGCCAGCGGAGCGGGCAAGACCACCCTGGCCCGGCTCGTCGCGGGCATCCAGCCCCCGGCCGCGGGAACGGTCCTCGTCGGCGGCGTCCCGCCCACGGAACTCGGCACGGCCGCGGACGCCGCGCACCCGTCCCCGGGCCCCGCCCCGGGCCCCCGCACGATCGCCCTGATCACCCAGGAGACCCATGTCTTCGCCGGGTCCCTCGCCGACGACCTGCGGCTCGCCAGGCCCGACGCCACCGACGACGAACTGCGCGCCGCGCTCGACCGCGTCGACGCCCTGGCGTGGGCCGAGGCCCTGCCCGACGGCCTCGCCACCGTCGTCGGGGACGGCGGCCACCGGCTCAGCGGCGAGCGGACGCAGGCGCTCGCGCTGGCCCGGCTGGTCCTCGCCGACCCGCCGCTGGTGATCCTCGACGAGGCCACCGCGGAGGCGGGCAGCGCCGGCGCACGCTCCCTGGAGAGGGCGGTCGCGCACGCCGTGGACGGCCGCACCGCGCTGATCGTCGCCCACCGCCTCAGCCAGGCCGCGACCGCCGACCGCGTCGTCGTCATGGAGGCGGGCCGCGTCGTGGAGACCGGCACCCACGACGCACTGCGCGCCGCGCAGGGGCCCTACGCCGACCTCTGGTCGGCCTGGTCCGACGCCCGGGACACCGCAGCGGACGCCCTCGACGCACCCGCCCCCGCCGACGTGCCCGGCGCCCGCGTCGCCCCCAAGGCGCCCACGACGCCGAAGACCCTCACGCGCACCGCCCCACAGGAACCCGAACCGAAGGACCGCTGATGTCCCGCTCCCGCAGAGCGCCCCGGCTCGCCGCGGCGTTCGCCTCCGCCACCCTGCTCCTCGCCACGGCCACGGCCTGCGGCGGCGACGCCCCGGCCTCCGACACGTCGGGCGCCGGCGACGAGGGGAACACCTCCGGCGCGTCCCCCTTCCCCGTCTCCGTCGACCACAAGTACGGCAGCACGACGATCACGTCGGAGCCGAAGCGGATCGTCACCGTCGGCCTCACCGACCAGGACGCCGTCCTCGCCCTCGGCAAGGTCCCCGTCGGCACCACCGAGTGGCTCGGCGGCTACAAGGGCGCCGTCGCCCCCTGGGCCGAGGACCGCCTGGGTTCCGCCGAGGCGCCGACCGTCCTCAAGGACACCGGCACCGGCCCGCAGGTCGAGAAGATCGCCGCCCTCCAGCCGGACCTGATCCTCGCGGTGTACGGGGGACTCACCAAGGAGCAGTACGCGTCGCTGTCGAAGTTCGCCCCGGTCGTCGCCCAGCCGAAGAAGTACAACGACTACGGCGTCCCCTGGCAGGAGCAGACCGAGACCATCGGCAAGGCCCTCGGCAGGACGCACGAGGCCCGCGAGGCGGTCGAGGAGACCGAGGCGACGATCGCCGAGTCCGTCAGGGAACACCCCGAGTTCAAGGGAAAGAGCGCGGTGATGGCCACGCCGTACGAGGGCATGTTCGTCTTCGGCAGCCAGGACCCCCGCTCCCACCTGCTCACCGACCTCGGCTTCACCCTGCCCGCCGACCTCGACAAGGTCATCGGGGACCGGTTCGGCGCGAACATCAGCAAGGAGCGCACCGACCTGCTCGACCAGGACGCCCTCGTCTGGCAGGTCACCGACGTCACCAAGGACGCCGACAAGCTGCACAAGGACCCCTCCTACAAGGGCCTGGACGTCGTGAAGGAGGGGCGCGAGGTCTACGTCAGCGAGACCAGCGACTACGGCAACGCCCTGTCCATGGGCACCGTCCTCAGCCTGCGGTACGTCGTCGAACGGCTGGTCCCGCAGCTGGCCGCCGCCGTCGACGGCGAGACCGGCACGAAGGTGGAGCAGCCCGCCGCCTGAGGCCCGAACGCGCTCCTCGAGGCTCGGACGTGCTCCTGACGCCCGGACGTGTCGTGCGGTGGGCAGGGGCCGGTCGCCGACCGGCCCCTGCGGTGTGTCAGCCGTCCATCGACTCGGCCAGGCTCCGGGGCCGCATGTCGGTCCAGTGGGTCTCGACGTGCTCCAGGCAGGACGCGCGTGAGGCGGGCCCGTGGACGGTCCGCCAGCCGGCCGGGACCTCCACGAAGTCCGGCCACAGGCTGTGCTGGTTCTCGTCGTTGACCAGCACCAGGTAGACGCCCTCGGGGTCCTCGAACGGGTTGCTCATGCCACTCCTCGTCATCGCTTCGGATTCCGTTCCGCCCACGCGATCAGCCCTCGCAGGGCCCGGAACCAGGTCTCGGCGAGATCCCGGACCGTCTCGCGCGGCACCAGCCCTTCCAGATACGACCAGTGCGCGGCCAGCACCGGCCCGTCCGCACGGTCCTCGGTCACCACGTTGATCTCCAGCGCGTGCCCCTCCCGCATGGCTCCCGCGGGCCCGATGTCCGCCGCGTCCTCCTCGGGCGCGTACGACCAGTCCGTCTCCTCGGGGATGCCGAACCGCCCCAGGTAGTTGAACTCGACGCGAGCCGGTGCGTGGGCCGCCAGCACCTCACGGGTGCGGGGGTTGAGGTGCCGGAGCATGCCGTAGCCGACCCCGTTCGCGGGGAGCGACGCCAGATGTGCGCGCACCCGCCGTACGGCTTCCTCGGCCGCCGGTCCGCCCGCGAAGGCGTCGGCGGGATCGGCGGGCCCCGGGTCGAGCCGTACCGGGAACACACTGGTGAACCAGCCGACCGTACGCGACAGGTCGATCCCGTCGCCGCCCAGCTCCTCCTCCCGGCCGTGGCCTTCGAGGTCGACCAGGACGGAGGTGCCGCTCCCGCCGTCGCGCCGCCGTCGGTCCGCGAAGGCGAGACCGAGCGCCGCGAGCAGGACGTCGTTGACGCCCGCCCCGAAGGCCGCCGGTACGGCCGACAGCAGGGGACCGGTGTCCTCGGCGGGCATCCGCAGGACGACCTCGCGCCGGGTCGCCGCGGTGTCGCGGTCCGGCTCGGGCGTCCGCAGGAGCGGGAAGGGCTCCGCCGCGGAGGCCAGCACGTGCGTCCAGACGGGGAGTTCGGTCTCGCGTTCCTCGTCCCCGGCCAGGTCGGTGAGCAGCCGCGACCAGCGCGCGAAGGACGTGTCGACCGGGTCCAGCCGGACCGGACGCCCGGCGGAAACATCCCGCCACGCCGCCGCCAGGTCCGGCAGCAGCACCCGCCACGACACGCCGTCGACGACCAGGTGGTGGGCCGTCAGCAGCAGCCGTCCCGGCGCGTCGGCCGCGTCGAACCACACGGCCCGCACCATGACCCCGGCGTCCGGGTCGAGGGCCGCCCGCGCCCGGTGCGCGTGCTCACGGACCACCCCGGCCAGCGCCCCCGCGTCCAGCCCGGCCACGTCCACGCGGGTGATCCACCCGGCGGCGTCGACCGCCCCGGCCGCCGGGACGTGCAGCGACCAGTCCTCGGTCGCCTCGCGGGACGGCCTCACCAGGGTCGCCCGGAGCAGGTCGTGCCGGTCGGCGAGGGCCCGCAGCACGGCGGTCAGGGCGGGCAGGTCCAGGTCCGCCGGGGTGCGCACGAGCGCCGACTGGTGGTAGGAGGCGAACGGGCCGCCCAGTTCGCGCAGCCAGTGCATGACCGGGGTGAGCGGTACGACGCCGGTACCGTCGTCCTCGGGGCGGCGCTCGGCACCGTCGACGGTCCCGGCGACGGTGCCGAGCGCCGCCACCGTACGGTGCCGGAACACCAGCCGGGGCGTGATGCGGACGCCCGCGGCGCGGGCCCGGCCGACGAGCCGCATCGCGACGATGCTGTCGCCGCCGAGGGCGAAGAAGTCGTCGTCCGCACCGACCTGTTCCAGCCCCAGGACCTCGGCGAAGACCGCGCACAGCGTCCGCTCCACCGGCGTCGCGGGCGCCCGGCCCGTGGACAGGGCCGAGAAGTCGGGGGCGGGCAGCGCGGCCCGGTCGAGCTTGCCGTTCGCCAGCTGGGGGAACCGGTCGACGGCGACGACCGCCGCCGGGACCATGTGGTCGGGCAGTCGGGCGCCGACGTGCGCGCGCAGCTCCGCCGGATCCGGCACGCCACCGGACGACGACGGCACCACATGGGCGACGAGCAGCTTGCGCGCCTCGTCCTGACGCACCGTCACCACCGCCTGCGCGACGGCCGGATGGGAGGAGAGCGCCGACTCGATCTCCGCCGGTTCGATGCGGAAGCCGCGGATCTTCACCTGGTCGTCGGCCCGGCCCAGGTAGTCGACGTGCCCGTCGGCCGTCCAGCGGGCCAGGTCACCGGTCCGGTACAGACGTGAGCCGGGCGCCCCGAACGGGTCGGCGACGAACCGCTCGGCCGTCAGCCCCGGAGCGCCCAGATAGCCCCGGGCCAGACCACCGCCCCCCAGATAGAGCTCACCGGTGACCCTGGGCGGCACGGGCCGCATCCGTCCGTCCAGCACATACGCCCGAGTGCCGGCGACGGGCCGCCCCACGAGCGGGCGGTCGCTGTCCCGGACACGCGCCACCAGGGCGTCCACGGTCGACTCGGTCGGCCCGTACAGGTTGAACGCCTCGGTGCCGCGCAGCCCGGACAGCCGCCGCCACAGGTCCACGGGGACGGGCTCGCCCCCGACGCCGACCACCGCGAGCGGGCAGTCCCCGCCCCGCAGCAGACCGCCGTCGGCCATCTGCGCGAAGAACGACGGCGTGACCTCCAGGAAGTCCAACCGGTGCTCGATCACGGCCGCAGTGAGCAGTTCGGGGTCGCGCCGCACCTCCTCGGACACGATGTGCACGCAGTGCCCGTCCAGCAGCCACAGCTGGGGCTGCCAGGAGGCGTCGAAGAAGAACGACCAGGCGTGTCCCGCCCGCAGGTGCCGTCGCCCCGTGGCCTCGACCGCCGGTGCGTAGAGCGTCTCGCGGTGGCTGTGGAAGAGGTGGCCGAGGGACTCGTGGGTGATCACGACACCCTTGGGACGGCCGGTGGAGCCGGAGGTGTGGATGACGTACGCCGGATGAGCTGGCAGCAGCACGGCCCCCCGGTCGGCGTCGGTGAGGGCGGTGGCGCCGTGCGCCGCGATCCGCTCGGCGGTGGCGGGATCGTCGAGCACCCACGGCTCCACGCCCGCGGGCAGCGTCCCCGCGAGCGCCCGCGTGGTGAGCGTCAGCAGGGGCCGGACATCGTCGAGGATGCCCGCCGTGCGCTCCGCCGGCGCGTCGGGATCCAGCGGAACGTACGCCGCGCCCGCCTTGTGCACCGCCAGCACGGCCGAAAGGAACCGGGCGGTGCGCGGCAGCGCCAGCGCCACGAACCGTTCGGGTCCCGCGCCGAGTTCGACCAGGAGGCGGGCCAGACGGTTGGCCTCCGCGTCGAGTTCGGCGAAGGTCAGCTCGATGCCGTCGGAGGCGACGGCGGGCAGCTCGGGGTGGCGTCGGACCTGTTCCTCGAACAGCGCGGGCACGGTGGTGGGGGCGGCGAGGAGCGGCCGGCTGGGCCGGCCGCCGGTCAACTGCCGTCGCTCATCGGTGCCGAGGATGTCGACATGGCCGAGCGTCACGTCCGGGTCGGCGACGACGGCCCGCAGGACGCGCCGCAGTCGGTCGGCGAAGGACTGCGCGGTCGCGTGGTCGAAGAGGTCGGCGCTGTACTCCAGCACCCCGTCGACCCCGTCACCGTCGCCGCGTTCCATGAAGTCGAACGAAAGGTCGAACTTCGCGGTGGCACCGGCCACGTCGACCCGGCGGGCCCGAAGTCCGGGGAGCCCGGCGTCCCTTCCGCCTGCCGCGAGGTACACCACCATGACCTGGAAGAGCGGGTGCCGGGCCAGCGAGCGGGCCGGGTTGAGCGCCTCCACCAGCCGCTCGAACGGTACGTCCTGATGGTCGAAGGCCGCCAGATCTGCCTCCCGCACCCGCCCCAGCAGTTCCCGGAACGTGGGCTCGCCCGAGGTGTCGGTCCGCAGCACCAGCGTGTTGAGGAAGAACCCGACCAGATCCTCCAGAGCGGCGTCGGTCCGCCCCGAGATCGGGCTGCCGAGAGGGATGTCGTGGCCCGCGCCGAGCCGGGTGAGCAGCGTCGCCACGGCGGCCTGCAGCACCATGAACACGCTGACGCCGTTGTCCCGCGCCAACCGGTGCAGATCCGCCGCCAGTCCGGCGTCGAGCGACAGGTCGGCGGTACCGCCCCGGTGGCTCGACTCCAGCGGACGGGGCCGGTCCACGGGCAGCGCCAGCTCCTCCGGCAGCCCCGCCAACGCCCGGCGCCAATAATTGATCTGACGGGCCGACACGCTGTGCGGGTCCTTCTCGTCGCCGAGGACGTCGCGCTGCCAGAGCGTGTAGTCGGCGTACTGCACGGGCAACGGATCCCACCCGGGCGCCCGCCCGGCCGCACGCGCCGCGTAGGCGACCGCCAGGTCCCGCTGCAGTGGCCCCTCCGACCACTCGTCACCGGCGATGTGATGCAGCAGGAGCAGCAGCGTCCACTCCTCGGCACCTGTCCGGAACACCCGCACCCGCAACGGCGGTTCACGGTCCAGCGCGAAGCCGTACGCCCCTGCCCGCGCGAGCCGCTCCGGGAGCAGTGCGGCGTTCACGTCCTCCACCTCGAACGGGACGCGCACGTCGTCCGCGTCCAGCACCCGCTGGTGGGGCCGCCCCTCCTCGTCGGGGAAGACGGTGCGCAGCGTCTCGTGCCGGACGACGAGGTCGTGGACGGCGGCCCGCAGCGCCTCGACGTCGAGAGCACCGGTCAGCCGCCACGCGGCGGGGATGTTGTACGTCGGGCTCGCGCCCTCCACCTGGTACAGCACCCACAGGCGCCGCTGGGCGGACGACAGCGGCAGCCGCGCGGGACGCGCCCGGACCCGGAGCGCGGGCGGCCTCGCCCCGGCGTCCGCCGGGGTGCCCTCCGCCAGCCTCCGCGCGAGCCGCGCCACCGTGGGCGCGTCGAACACCGTGCGCAGCGACACATCCGTCCCGAACGCGGCCCGTATCCGGGCCACCAGGCGCATCGCGAGCAGGGAGTGACCGCCCAGGGCGAAGAAGTCGTCGTCCACGCCGACGCTCCCCACGCCGAGGACGTCCGCGAACAGCCCGAGGAGGATCTCCTCGCGAGGATCGCGCGCCCGCCCGCCGCTGCCGCCGCCCGCCGCGAAGTCGGGCTCGGGCAGCGCCCGGCGGTCCAGCTTCCCGTTCGGGGTGAGCGGCAGAGTGTCGAGGACGACGAGGGCCGCGGGCACCATGTGCTCGGACAGCGCCGTGGCGGCATGCGCGCGCAGCGCCACAGGGTCGGCGGTCCGGCCGGCGGCGGGGACGACGTACGCGACGAGCCGCTGCTCGTGCGGGACGACGACGGCGTGGGCGACGCTCGCGTGCCGGGCGAGCACGGCCTCCACCTCGCCGGGCTCGACGCGCACACCACGGATCTTGACCTGGTGGTCGGTGCGCCCGAGGAAGTCCAGGGTGCCGTCCGGCAGCCAGCGGGCCAGGTCGCCCGTGCGGTACATCCGGGCGCCGGTGCCGCCGTACGGGTCCGCGACGAACCGTTCGGCCGTGAGACCGGGCCGGTCGAGGTAGCCGCGGGCGAGCTGGACGCCCGCCAGGTACAGCTCGCCCGCCACACCCGGAGGCACCGGCCGCAGCGCCGCGTCCAGCACATAGGCACGGGTGTTCCACACCGGGCGCCCGATGGTGACCCGGCCGGCGCCCCCCGGCACGCGCCCCGCGGTGACGTCGACCGACGCCTCGGTCGGCCCGTACAGGTTGTGCAGCTCCGCAGGCAGTACCGCGTGGAACCGCTCCGCCACGGGCGGGGGCAGCGCCTCGCCGCTGCACAGCACCCGGCGCAGACTGGTGCACCCGCCGGCGGTGGGCTCCTCCACGAACGCCTGGAGCATCGACGGCACGAAGTGGACCGTGGTCACGCCCTGTTCCCGGATCAGCCGCGCCAGGTACGCCGGATCCCGGTGCCCCTCCGGCCGCGCCACCACCAGGGCCGCCCCGGTGATCAGCGGCCAGAAGAACTCCCACACCGACACGTCGAAGCCCGACGGCGTCTTCTGCAGCACCCGGTCGTCGGCGGTGAGACCGTACGCCTCCCGCATCCAGAGCAGCCGGTTCACGATGCCCCGCTGCGGGACGACCACCCCCTTGGGGCGGCCGGTCGAACCCGAGGTGTAGATCACGTAGGCCGGGCTCGACGGGTCGTACGTGGTGGGCGTCTCATCCTCCGGGCCCTCGGGAAGGGCGTCCTCGATGACGCACACCGGCCGCGCCTCCTCCAGCATGAGCGCGCGCCGCCCCGCCGGCTGGCCGGCGTCGAGCGGCAGATACGCGCCGCCCGCCCGGTGCACCGCCAGCAGGGCCACGACCAGGTCCGCCGACCGTGGCAGCGCCACCGCGACGGTGCGCTCCGGGCCGACGCCCCGCCCGGCCAGGACCCGCGCGGTCCGCTCGACCCGCGTGTCCAACTCGGCGTAGGTCAGGCGCTGTTCGCCGTCGACGAGCGCCAGGGCGTCCGGTGTCCTGGCCACCTGCTCCCGGAACAGCTCTGGCAGGGTCGTCGCCGGCACCGCGTGCCCGGTGTCGTTCCACCGCACGAGCACCGACTCCCGCTCCCCGTCCTCCAGGACCGCCAGATCCCGTACGGGAACGGCGGGGTCGGCGGCCACCTGCTCCAGCAGCCGCACGAGCCGGCCCGCCAGCTGCCGGGCCGTCGACTCCTCGCACAGGTCGCGGGCGTACTCCAGCAGCAGGGTGAGACGATCGGGACCGGTCTCGTCCACGAAGGTGACGTGCAGGTCGAACTTGGCCATGCCCGTGTCCATGTCGAACCACTCGGTGGGCATGCCGAGCACGTCCGGGTCCCCGTCGGGCCGGTGGTGGTAGCCCAGCATCACCTGGAACAGCGGATTGCGGCCCGCGATGCGCGGGGGGTTGAGGGCCTCGACGACATGGTCGAAGGGCAGGTCCTGGTGCGCGAACGACTCCAGGGCGGACTGACGCACCCGGGTCAGCAGTTGTCCGAACGTCAGGCCCGACTCGGCGCCGGACAGGTCGGTGCGCAGCACGAGCGTGTTGACGAAGAAGCCGACCAGGTCGTCCAGCGCGTCGTCGGCGCGGCCCGCGACGGGCGCGCCCAGCGGGATGTCGTCGCCCGCGCCGAGCCGGTGCAGCAACGCGGCCGTCGCGGCCTGGAACAGCATGAACATGCTGACCCCGGCGGCGCCGGACAGCGCACGCAGCGCACGTAAGGTCCCAGTCGACAGCTCCAGCCGCACCTTTGCGCCGCGACCGGTGGGCACCTCGGGACGCGGCCGGTCCAGGGGCAGGGCCAGCTCCTGCGGCAGCTCCCGCAGTGTCTCGGTCCAGTAGGCCAGCTGGGTCCCGCCGACCTGCCCGAGCAGCGTCTCCTGCCACAGCGTGTAGTCGGCGTACTGGACGGGCAGCGGAGCCCACCCCGGCGCACGGCCCGCCCGCCGGGCCTCGTACGCGGTGGTGAGGTCACGCAGGAACGGCCGGTCCGACCACTCGTCGGTGGTGATGTGGTGCAGCACCAGCGCCACCACATGGTCCGCGGGCCCGAGCCGCAACACCTCCGCGCGTACGGGGAGTTCGGCGCTCAGGTCGAACGGCCGCCGCTGCGCCGCCTCGACGGCCCCGGCCAGCTCCTGCGCGGTGATCCCGCTGACCGTGAACCCGGGCTCGGCCGTGCCCGGCGGCGCGATCCACTGGTACGGCTCGCCGTCCTCCTCCAGGAACACTGTTCGCAAAGCCTCGTGACGTTCCGTCACATCGGTCAGCGCCGCACGCAGCGCGTCGAGGTCGAGTGCGCCGCGCAGCCGGAACACCAGCGGGAAGTTGTACGCGACGCCGCCGCCGGTGATCCGTTCGACCAGCCACAGCCGACGCTGCGCCGCCGACAGGGGAACACGCGTCGGCCGATCAGGCACCGGACGCAGCGCCGGACGTACGGGACGCCCGGTGCCCGCCCGCAGGGCAAGTGCCTCGGGGGTGGGCGCCTCGAACAGGTCGCGGATCGCGAGTTCCGCGCCCAGTTCGGTGCGGGCGCGGCTGACCAGCCGGGTCGCGAGCAGGGAGTGCCCGCCCAGGTCGAAGAAGTTGTCCTCCGCGCCGGTGCGGGGCAGCCCCAGCACCTCGGCGAACAGCCGGCACAGCACCTCCTCGACGGGCGTCCGTGGGCCCCGGCCCCGTGACAGGGCGACCTCGGGCCCGGCGTCCGGCAGGGCGCGCACGTCGAGCTTGCCGTTGTCGTTCATCGGCAGCCGTGGCAGGACCACGAAGGCGGCCGGGACCATGTGGCCGGGCAGCCGCCGCCCCAGGTCGTCCCGCAGCCGCCGGACGAGGGCGCCGTTGCCGCGCGCGGCGGTCGGCGTGTTGGAGTACGGGGCCCCACCACGCTCCGGGCGCGGCACATACAGGCCCGTGGTGGGTACGGGGGCGGTGCCCCGCACGAGGACCGCGTCGAAGAAGCCCGGCTCGTCCGACCAGGTGGTGAGGACGCGGTAGCCGTGGGCCGCGCCCAGCGCCCGCAGATCCTCCGGCTCGACACCCGCCGCGCCCGCGCCCGCACCAGGCGTGCACCCGGCATCGCCCGCGTGCCCGGCCTGACTCGCGGGTGCGGTGCCGGGCAGCCGCGCGGGGTCCCCGGCCACGACCGCGCCCGGCATCCGTCCGGCGTCCAGCGCCCGCGTCGCGGCCAGGTCGCCCGCAGTCCGCGCGTCGGGGATCCGCCGTACCCGGAGCAGCTCCCGCCCTTCGAGGCGCTCCAGGAGGGCGCCGGGCCCGGACCACTCCTCCACCGGCGCGTCACCCAGCCGCAGCGTGTCCCCGCCGGCCGGCGGCCCCCCGGCGCGGAGCACCACGTCGTACCGGTAGCGCGTCAGCTCGTTGTGGTGCCGTCCGCCCTTCGTGCGCAGCTCGACGTCCAGGCCCAGCGTCGTGAACCAGTCGGGATCGACCAGCAGTTCCTTCTCCAGCGCCAGCCCGCGGTCCACGGCCCGGCGCAGCGCCTCCGGCTCGACGCCGTCACCCGCGCGGGCCAACTGGACACCGGTCTGGAACACCCGGGCCTGCCGCAGATCGCGCACGTCCCCGAGGAACAGGGCGCCGCCGGGCGCGAGGAGCGCCGTCGCCCCCCGGATCACCTTCCGCAGATGCTCCAGGCTCGGGAAGTACTGCACGACGGAGTTGATGACGACCGTGTCGAAGGACCCGGCCGGCAGCCCGTCGGTCACCTCGGCCGGCTGACAGCGCAGGTGCACCTTCCGCGCCAGCTCCGGGTCGGCCCGGAGGTCCTCGCCGAGCTTGCGGATCACGGGCGCCGCGAAGTCCGTCGCCCAGTACGCCTCGGCGTCCGGGGCGAGCCGCGACAGCAGCAGACCCGACCCGACACCGATCTCCAGGATCCGTCGCGGCCCCAGCTCGCGGATCCGCTCGACGGTCGCCTCCCGCCACTCCCGCATGTGCTCCAGCGGGATCGGGGCACCGTCGTAGGAGCTGTCCCAGCCCGCGAAGTCCTCGGCGAACAGCGCGGTGCCGATCTCGGTGTACTCGGCGGAGTAGACCTCCCGCCACTCCCCGATCTGCTCCCGCTCCACCGACTCCCGCGCACCGGCGTCGAGTTCGGCCGGTACGACATACCCGACGAGCCGCCGCGCACCCGGCGCGGAGGCGTCGTCGCGGGCGACCACGGCGGCCTGTGCCACCTCGGGATGCTGGGCGAGCGCCGTCTCGACCTCCCCCAGCTCCACCCGGTGGCCGCGGATCTTGACCTGGTCGTCGGTACGGCCCAGGAAGTCCAGGTCGCCGTCGGGCCGCCGCCGTACCAGGTCCCCGGTGCGGTACATCCGCTCACCCGGCCGCCCGAACGGATCGGCGACGAACCGCTCGGCGGTCAGGCCCGGCCGGTCGAGGTAGCCGCGCGCCAGCCCGACGCCCGCGATGTACAGCTCGCCCGCCACGCCGTCCGGCACCGGCCGCAGCCACGTGTCGAGGATCCGGGCGCGGGTGGCCCGGATCGGGCGCCCCACGGTCGGGGTCGCGCTGTCCTGCGTACCACCGCCGAGGGTGTTGATCGTGTACTCCGTCGGGCCGTACAGGTTGTAGCCGTACGTTCCCTCCGTGTCCCGCAGGGTGTTCCACACCGACTCGGTGACCGCCTCGCCGCCGAGCAGCACCAGCGGCGGCCGGTGCCCCTCCAACAGGCCCTCCTCGATGAGGAGATGGGCGTACGTCGGCGTCACGTTGACGACGTCGACACGGTGCTCCTCGCAGTACGCCACCAGCGCGGTCGCGTCCCGGCGCAGCTCCTCGTCGCAGACGTGCACCTCGTGGCCCTCGACGAGCCACAGCAACTCCTCCCACGACATGTCGAACGCGAACGACACGGTGTGCGCGATCCGCAGCCGCCGCCCGCCGGCCGACGCGATCGCCGGCGCGAAGATCTCCTTCTGGTGGTTGAGCTGCATGTTCGTCAGCCCGACGTACGGCGTGACGACACCCTTGGGGCGGCCGGTCGAGCCCGAGGTGTAGATCACGTACGCCGGGTGGTCCAGGCTGAACGACCGGGACACGGCGTCGGCGGGCAGCCCCGCCAGCTCGGCCGCCACCGCCGGGTCGTCCAGCAGCACCCGCGGCGTGTCCCCCGTCAGCGTCCGCGACACACTGTGCGTCGACAGCAGGAGCAGCGGACGGGCGTCCGCCAGCATCAGCGACAGCCGCTCGGCGGGGTGGTCCAGCTCCAGCGGCAGATACGCCGCCCCCGTGCGCAGCACGGCGAACAGCGCCACCACCATGTCGATCGAGCGCGGCAGGCCCAGCGCGACGATCCGCTCCGGACCCGCGCCGCGCGCGATCAGCAGCCGCGCCATCCGGTTGCAGCGGGCGTCCAGCTCCGCGTATGTCAGGGTCCGCCCGCCGAAGACCAGCGCGGTCGCGTCCGGGGTCCGGGCGGCCTGCCTGGCCAGCATGTCCGCCACCGTCTCGTGCGGCACGGGCTGCCGCTGCCCGGCCTCCGCGCGGGCGAGCGCGGCGGCTTCGGCCGGCAGCAGCGGGTCGATCGAGCCGACGGCCGCCGACGGGTCCGCCACCAGCCGCCCCACCAGCAGCACGAAACGGTCCAGCAGACTCCTCGCGTACGCCCCGTCCAGCACATCGGGCCGGTACGCCAGCGTCACCCGCACCCGCTCGCCCGGTGTGACCACCAGGTTCGCCGGATAGTGCGTGGCGTCCACGTTCGCCACCGCCGTGGCACCGTGCCGCTCCCGCAGTGCGGCGAGCCGCTCGTCGGTGTCTGCGTTGCGCAGCACGAACAGCGTGTCGAACAGCCGCCGGTGCCCCGTCTCCGCCTGCAGCACCCCCAGGCCCAGGTACTCGTACGGCATGGTCTGCAGCCGCTCGCCCTGGACGCGGCGCAGCAGACCGAGCACCGGCTCACGCGGGTCGAACGCGAAGCGCGCGGGCACCGTGTTGAGGAACATGCCGATGACGTTCTCGACGTCCGGCACCTCGCTGGGGCGACCGGCGACCGTCGTACCGAACACGACGTCCGTCCGGCCGGTCGCGCCGGCCAGCACCAGCCCCCACGCCGCGGTGAGGACCGTGTTCGGCGTCAGACCGTGCCCCCGTGCGGTGTCCCGCAACCGTCGCGCCACCGCCGGGTCCAGCACGGCGTCCAACTGCACCGGGACCACCGGCTCGGAGCGGCGGTCGTCGGCGGCCGGCACCAGCAGCGTGGGCTCCTCGAAACCGGACAGGGCGGCACGCCACGCCCGGGTCGCCGCGGCGTCGTCCTGCCGTTCCAGCCAGGTCAGGTAGTCGCGGTACGAGCCGGGCCGCTCCAGACCCGCGGGATCGCCCCCGCACTCGTACAGCGCGAACAGCTGGTCGAGGAACAGCCAGGCCGACCAGCCGTCCCACAGGATCAGATGACGGCCCACGATCAGCCGGTCCCCGCGCCCCTCACCGAGGCGGACCAGCAGCATCCGGAACAGTGGCGGCCGGGACAGGTCGAAGCGCCGCGTCCGTGAATCGTCCAGCAACTCCCGCATCCGGCGGTCCTGTTCGTCCGCCGGGAGCCCCGACAGATCCACCTCCGTCAGGGGGACGTCGGCGTCCCGCACGATGAACTGCACCGGCTGGCGCAGCCCTTCGCCGGTGAACCCGGCACGCAGGCTCGGGTTGCGGTCCAGCAGCGCCCGCACCGCGGCGGACAGCCGCTCGCGGTCGACGCCCGCGGCGAAGTCGAAGGACTCGTGGACGGTGTACACGTCCAGGGCGCCGTCGTCGAAGTGCGAGTGGAAGAACAGCCCCTCCTGGAGCGGGGCAAGGGGCCACACGTCCTCGACCCTGCCCGGAGCGAGCCGCTCCACCCGCTCCCGCTCCGCCTCGGTCGGCGCGAACGCGGACACGGCGTCCGTGGCTCCCCGCGCCGCCGCGTCGACGCCGGCCGCCGCGGCGAGGGCCGCCGGTGTGCGGTGCTCGAACACCTCACGCGGGCCCAGCACGAGTCCCGCGCGACTGGCCCGGCTGGACACGGCGATGGAGCTGATGCTGTCGCCGCCGAGCAGGAAGAAGTCGTCCTCGACCCCGACCTCCGGCAGCTTCAGCACGGCCGCGAAGATCTCGGTGAGCAGCTGCTCGCGGGGATCTGCCGGGGCGCGCGTCACCGCGGCCCGCACCGCTCGCGGGGCGGGCAGCGCGGCCCGGTCCAGCTTCCCGCTGGGGGTGAGCGGCAGCGCGTCGAGCACCACCCAGGCACCCGGAACCATGGGGGAGGGCAGCGACGCCGCCAGCGCCTCGCGCAGCACGCTGACGTCCACCTCGCCCCGCGGGACGACGTACGCCACGAGCGCGTCGTCCCGTACCGTCACGGCGGCCTGGGCGACGTCCGGCAGCCTGACGAGGGCGGCCTCGACCTCGCCCGGCTCGATGCGGTTGCCCCGCAGCTTGACCTGCCGGTCGGTGCGGCCGAGGTACTCGACCACGCCGTCCCCGCGGCGGCGCACCAGGTCACCGGTGCGGTACATACGGGTGCCGGGCGGCCCGTACGGGTCCGCGGTGAACCGTTCGGCGGTCAGCGCCGGACGGCCGTGGTAGCCGCGGGCGAGCTGGACCCCCGTCAGATACAGCTCTCCCGGCACACCGTCGGGCACTGGCCGCAGACAGGCGTCCAGGACCCTCAGTCCGGTGTTCCAGACGGGGCGCCCGATCGGCACGGACACACCCCGGTCGGCGCCGGCGTCGTACGGGTGGTGCGTGACGTCGACGGCGGCCTCGGTCGGGCCGTACAGGTTGTGCAGCGGTACGCCCGTCAGCCTGTGCCAGCGTCTCGCCGCGGCGACCGGGAGGGCCTCGCCGCTGCTCAGCACCCGGCGCAGCGACGCCGCCCAGGACGGGTCGGCGGTCACCTCGTCGGACCGCAGGAACGCCTCCAGCATCGACGGCACGAAGTGCAGGGTCGTGATGCCCTGCTCACGCACGAGCGCCGCCAGATACGCGGGGTCGCGGTGGCCGTCGGGCCGGGCGAGGACGACGGCCGCGCCCTCCAGCAGCGGCCAGAAGAATTCCCACACCGACACGTCGAAACTGGACGGCGTCTTCTGCAGCACCCGGTCGTCGGCGCCCAGCCCGTACGCCCCTTGCATCCACGCGAGCCGGTTCACGACGGCCCGGTGCGTGACGACGACGCCCTTGGGCAGGCCGGTCGAGCCGGAGGTGTAGATCAGGTACGCGGGGTCGTCGGGGCCGGCCGGGCGTGCGTCGACCGCTGCCGACGGGACGAGGTCGTCGTCCGGGGCGTCGAGCAGCAGCACCGGCGGAAGGTTCCGCCGGGCCTCGCCCACGGGGCCGGACACGTCGGCGGGTCGGGCACCTCGGCCAGGCAGGGGCGGCTCGGACGGCCGGGGTTCACCGGGTCGCGGGGACGGCTGCGGCAGCCGTCCGGCCGTCGTCGAGAGGGCGACGACCACCGTGGCGCCGGAGTCGGACAGCATGTGCGCGACCCGGTCCGGCGGATAGTCGAGGTCCACCGGCAGATACGCGGCCCCCGACTTCAGCACCCCGAGCAGCGCCACCACCAGCTCCGCCGAACGCGGCACGGCGACCGCCACTAACCCGCCCGCACCGGCGCCCCGGGCACGCAGCCGTACCGCCAACGCCTCCGCACGGGCCTCGAGTTCGGCGTACGTGAGGCGTTCGCCCTCGAAGACCACCGCGGTGGCGCCCGGCGTCCGGGCCACCTGCTCCGCGAACGCTCCCGCCAGCGTGGTCCCGGCGACCCGGCGCTCGTCACCGGTGGGGTGGGCGCGCAACGCCTCGTCGGCCGACAGCAGTTCCACCGAGGCGGCGGCTCGCTCCGGGGCCTCGGCGATCGCCTCCAGCACCCGCGCCAGACGGCCCCCGAGCAGGCGGACGGTGTTCGCGTCGAGACGTTCCGCGTGGTGCTTGAGACGCAGGTCGAGGCGGCGGCCCGGCTTGACGACGAGGGCGAGCGGATAGTGCACGGCGTCGTGGAAGGCGTCCCCGGTGATCCGCACCCGGCCCGAGGCGTCCCGCAGGTCCGTCTCGGCGGGATAGTTCTCGAACACCACGAGCGTGTCGAACAGGTCGCCCTCGCCCGCGTGCCCGGCGAGCCGCTGGATCTCCGCGAGCCCGAGGTGCTGGTGGTCCAGGAGCCGTGCCTGCTCCTCCTGGAGGCGGACGAGCAGCGCGCCGAGCGACGCACCGGGCGCCCAGCGGAAACGGGTGGGGAGGGTGTTGATGAAGAGACCGACCATGGAGGCGATGCCGTCGACGTCCCCGTCGCGCCCGGAGACCGTCGTGCCGAAGACCACATCGTCCCGGCCCGTCAGCCGGCCCAGCAGCAGACCCCAGGCGCCCTGGATCACCGTGCCCAGGGTCACGCCGTGCTCACGGGCCCGTTCGGTGAGCCGCGCGGTCGTCCGCTCGGACAGCTCCACCCGGACGTGCTCCGGTCGCACGGGCGCCCCGCCCGCCGGGGGGTCGACCAGCCGGGTCGGCCCGTCGAGTCCGGCGAGCGCCTCGCGCCACGCGTCACGGGCGGCGTCCTGGTCCCGCTCCCCGAGGCGGCGCAGGAAGGAACGATAGGGGGCGACCTCGGGCAGCGGGGGAGCGTCCGTACCGTAGAACGCCATCAGTTCGCGGTGCAGGACCGGCAGCGACCACCCGTCGGCGACGATGTGATGGAACGTCAGGACGAGGCGGCTGCGCCGCTCCCCGAGGTGGAGCAGCGCGCAGCGCAGCAGCGGAGGTACGGCCAGGTCGAACCCGTGGGCCCGCTCGTCCGCCGCCACCGCCTCGCCCAGGGCCTCCCGTACCAGCGCGGCCTGCGCGGACAGGTCGACCTCCCGCCACGGCAGTTCGGCGTGGGGCGTGATGATCTGCACGGGAGTGCCGTCGGCCCTCTGGCGGAACGCGGCGCGCAGGGGCGCGTGGCGGTCGAGCAGCCGCCGGGCGGCGGCGCGCAGCGCCGTCCCGTCCACGGGACCGGCCAGATCGAGGACCTGCTGCACGACGTACGTGTCGCCGTCGGCGCCGCCGGTCAGCGCGTGGAAGTAGAAGCCCTGCTGGAGCGGGGTGAGCGGCAACAGCTCCGCCACCGCCAGCGGCCGCGCGCCCTGGATCGCGGCGAGTTCGTCCTCGTCGACCTCCACCAGCGGCGTGTCCACGACGTGCTCGGCGGTGCGCTCGGCGGCGGCCCTCGCCAGGGCCTCGACCGTGCGGTGCCGGAACACGTCCCGCGTGGTCAGCCGGAGGCCCGACTCCCGTGCCCGGACGAGGAGTCGGATGGCGATGATGCTGTCGCCGCCGAGCGCGAGGAAGTCGTCCTCCGCGGTCACCGCGTCCACGCCGAGGACCTCCGCGTACAGCGCGCACAGCAGTCTCTCCCGCGCGGTGCGCGGTGCGCGGCCGGTGCTCGTCGCCCCGTAGTCCGGTGCCGGCAGCGCCCGCGCGTCGATCTTGCCGCCGGGGGTGACCGGCAGCGCGTGCAGCGGCACGAACGCCGAGGGCACCATGTAGTCCGGCAGCCACTCAGCGACATGACCGCGCAGCTCCCTCATCAGCGCGCCGACGTCACGGAAGGGCGCGGGACTGTTGGCGTGCGGGTAGGCGCCGGCGGACCGGTACAGCGGACCGAAGGAGCCGCCCGCCGTGCCCTCGCCGCGGCCCGGACCGCCGCCGCTGCCGCGGGCCCCGGCGCTGCCGCCCCCGCCGTCCGCGTCGCCGACGGGCGCGGGGATCAGTACGGCGTCGAAGGACCCGTCGTCGGCGCTCCCGTTCCAGGTGAGGGCCGCGCGGTACCCGTGCTCCGCCGCCAGCGCGTGCACGTCCTCGGGGTCGACGCCGGGCGCCGCCTCGCCGCTGCTGCCCTCCAGGCGCCGCAGGTCGGCCAGGTCGTCGGCGAGCCGGGCGTTGGGCACGCCGGTGATCCGCAGCCGTGGCGGGCGCGCGGTGAGCAGTCCCGCCAGTCCGGCGAGACCGCCGACCGCGCCCCAGCCGACTTCCCGGGCCCGCGCGGCCCCGGTGCCCTCCGGCGGGGGCGCGGCCGCCCCCGGACGCAGCACGACGTCGTACCGGTAGCGGCTCAGCTCGTTGTGGTTCACGGCCCGCTTGAGGTGGATCTCGGCGTCGAACCCGTCGAGCGCGGCGAAGAAGTCCGGGTCGAGGAGGAGTTCGCCCTCCCAGCGCACCGAGCGCTCCACGGCGGCGCGCAGGGCACTCTTGTCGTCGGTCTCGTCACCGGCCGCCCGCCGGGTCTCCACGGCGGCGCGCAGGGTCCGCAGCAGGCGCAGGTTGCGCACGTCGCCGACGTGGATCCGGCCGCCGGGCGCGAGCAGCGCCGCCGCCCGGCGCAGCACGTCGGCGAGGTACTCGCCGCTCGGGAAGTACTGGGCGACGGAGTTGATGACGACCGTGTCGAAGAACCCGACGGGCAGGCCCTCCGTGTCGTGCGCGGGCCCGGTCCGCAGCTCGACCTTCGAGGCCAGCTCCGGATCACCGTCCACCTGGGCGCGCAGCGCCGCGACGGCCGCCGCCGACAGGTCGGTGCCCCAGTACGCCTCGCAGCCGGGCGCGATCCGGGAGAGGAGCAGACCGCTGCCGACGCCGATCTCCAGCACCCGTCGCACGGCGCCGAGTTCACGGATGCGTTCGACGGTCGCCGCCCGCCACTCGCGCATCTCCTCGACGGGGATCGGCGCCCCGTCGTACATGCTGTTCCAGCCCGCGTAGTTCTCGCGCAGGCCCGAGCCGCCGAGATCCGCGGGGCTGCCCGCGCTGCCCGCGCTGCCCGAACCGCCCGAACCGCCCGTGCCGTCGGGCGCGTCGTGGGCGTGGGAGCCGTCCGGGCCGCCCGCCGCCTCCTCCCGCACCCCCTCGGAACCGGCCGCGCCGTAGAGGAGTTCGTGCACCTGCTTCCACTGCTCGACCTGCGTGTCCGGGTCGGGGTCGCGCGGCCCGTCGAGGGCGGGGACGACGTAGGCGGCGAGACGGCGGTCGCCGGGACGGTCCTCGCGGACGACGACGGTGACCTGGTCGACCGCCGGATGGCCGCGCAGCACCGACTCGATCTCGCCGGGCTCGATGCGGAAGCCCCGGATCTTGACCTGTGCGTCGGCCCGCCCGAGGAACTCCAGCCCGCCGTCGGCCCGCCGGCGCACCAGGTCACCGGTGCGGTACAGCCGTTCACCGGGCGCGCCGAACGGATCGGCGACGAACCGCTCGGCGGTCAGGTCCGGCCGCCCCAGATAGCCGCGCGCCAGGCCCGCACCGCCGAGGTACAGCTCACCCGTGACACCGGCCGGCACCGGGCGCAGGAACGCGTCGAGGACGTACGCGCGGGTCCCTGGGTCGGGCACCCCGATCGGCACGATCGCCCCCGCCGGGATGTCCGGATCGCACAGCCCGAGTGTGGAGTTGGTGGTGGCCTCGGTGGGACCGTACGCGTTGAACATCATCCGCCCGCGCGCGTACCGCCCGACCAGCTCGGGCGAGACCCGCTCCGTGCCCGCCAGCAGGGTCGCCGTGGCCGGCAGGCGCACGTCGTCGGGCATGGCGGCGAGCAGCGCCGGCGGAAGGATCATGAAGGTGACGCCGTGCGCGTTCGCGTAGTCGGCCAACGGGGCCCCGGGAACCCTCCGCTCCGCCGGTACGACGACCAGCCGGCCGCCGGACAGCAGGCCGAGGCACAGGTCCCAGAAGGCCACGTCGAAACTGGGCGACGCGAACTGCAGGACCCGGCTGTGCGGCCCGATCCCGAACCGCTCGCTCTGCGTCGCCACCAGCTTCGCCACACCGCTGTGCGCGAGGACGACGCCCTTGGGCCGGCCGGTCGAGCCGGAGGTGTAGATCACGTAGGCGGCGTTCGCGACGGTGAGGTGTGCGCCCCGGTCGGCGTCGGTGGGGTCGTGGACCGGGCACCGCGTCAACTCGGCGACCACGGCGGGCGAGTCGAGTGCGACCACGGTCATGGCGTGCGCCGGCGCGGGCAGCTCGCGGGCGGTCTCGGCGACGGTCACCAGGCAGACGGGCCGGGCGTCGTCGAGCATGTACGCGATGCGGTCCGCCGGGTAGTCGTGGTCGATCGGCAGATAGGCGGCGCCCGACTTCAGGACGGCCACCTCGGCGACGAACAGGTCGACGGAGCGCGGCAGGGCGAGCGCGACGATGCGCTCGGGGCCCGCGCCCCGCGCGAGGAGCGCGTGGGCCAGGCGGTTGGCCCGCTCGTCCAGCGCGGCGTAGGTGAGTTCCTCGTCGTCGAGGACCAGCGCGACCGTCTCGGGCCGCTGCCGCACCTGCTCGGCGAACATCGCGGGCCAGGTGCCGGCCGGGACGGCGTGCGCGGTGTCGTTCCAGTCGACGACGACCTGCCGGTACTCGTCCGCCCCCATCAGGTCCAGGCGGGCGACAGGAGTCTCCGGCCGGGCGAGCGCGTCGGCGAGGAGGGTCCGGTAGTGGCCGAGGAGCCGATCGACGGTCGTGCCGTCGAACAGTCCCGGATGGTAGGTCGCCCGGACCGTACCCCCGTCGGACACCTCCAGTGCCAGGTCGGCCGGTGCCGGGAGGTCCCCGACGGGCCGGGCCTCGGTCGCGAACACCGTGGTGAAGAAGGGGCCGCCGCCGCGGGTGGTCCGGGGACTCAGCTCGTCGACCAGAAGGTCGAGGGGCACCCGGTGGATGTCCGCCTCGTCCCGTGCCTGCGTCACCCGCCGCACCAACTCCGCGAAGGACGGTTCGTGTTCGACGGACAGCCGTAACGGAAGCCCGTCATGGCCGACCGTCAGGTCCGTCGCCCCGGTGTAGCGGTGCAGCAACGCCACGAAGGCGGCGAGGCGTTGGGCGTCGGTGGCGTCGGCGACGCCGGCCTGTGTGCGGGTCACCCGTTCCGGGACCGGCTGCGGGGGACGGGGCCGGTCGGCGGGCAGTGAGACCTCCGGCGGAAGCGGTGTGAGCAACCGCCGCCAATGGGCCAGGACTTCCTCGGAACCGCACACAGCAGCGAGCCTCCCCAGCGGGTCGGGGTCCCGGCCCTGGACCGGGATCGCCGTCATACTAAGGTAAGGGTTACCTAATTTATAGAGGGGGTGGTGGCACCCGGCCGGAAGTCGGCACGGTGATCCGCGCTCGTTCTACAGTTCATCCGGCACTCGGCCTACAGTTAAGGCAAGCCTCATCAAAGGAAGTTGACGACGTGGGGACCTCGACGGTCCGGGCGGCGAAAGGCCCCCGCGCGGTACTGCTGCTCGCGCTCTCCGGCGCGGTACTGCTCGCCCTGTGCGCCCTGTCCATGGCGTTCGGTGCGCTGGGCGTCCCGCTCGACCAGGTGTGGCACACCCTGCTGGGCGACGCCCCCGACTCCCGCGTCGACAACGTGATCTGGTCGGTACGGCTGCCGCGCACCGCCCTCGGCCTCGCCACCGGTGCGGCGCTCGGCCTCTCGGGCGCGTTGATGCAGGCGCTGACCCGCAATCCGCTCGCGGACCCGGGCATCCTCGGGGTGAGCGCCGGCGCGGCCTTCGCCGTCGTCCTGTCGGTGGGCGTGCTCGGCGTCGGCTCCGTGTACGGCTACCTCTGGTTCGCCTTCGCCGGCGCGTTCGTCGCCAGCGTCCTCGTCCACGTCCTCGGCGGACTGGGCCGGTCCGGTTCCACGCCGGTCAAGCTGGCGCTGGCGGGTGTCGCCGTGACGTCGCTGCTGTTCTCGCTGACCAGCGCCATCGCCCTGACCGACCCGGACGCCCTCAACCGCTACCGCTTCTGGAACGCGGGCTCCCTCGCCAACCAGAACGAGGAGGTCCTGCTGCGCGTCCTGCCGTTCCTCGCGGTCGGCGCCGTCCTCGCCCTGGCCTGCGCGCCCGCGCTCAACGGCCTGGCGCTCGGCGACGACGTCGCGAAGTCGCTCGGACTCCGGCTCGGCCTGGTGCGCGTGCAGGGCGTCGTCGCCATCACCCTGCTCACCGGGGGAGCGGTCGCCGTCATCGGGCCCGTCGTCTTCGTCGGCCTCGTCGTCCCGCACATCGCCCGCGTCCTCGCCGAACGCGCCGGCATCGGCCCGGACCACCGCTGGCTGCTGCCCCTGTCGGCCGTCCTCGCCCCCTGCCTCCTGCTCACCGCCGACATCGCCGGCCGCCTCGTCGCCCGCCCCGCGGAGGTCCAGGCGGGCATCCTCGTCGCGTTCCTCGGCGGCCCCTTCTTCATCGCCCTCGTCCGCCGCCGACGCCTCGCGGAGCTGTGAGCGGATGACGCCGGGGGAGCGGATGTGTGACGCACGGCGTCCGGTACGGGGAAGCGGGGGGCGCCACCACGAGAGGGACGCGGGGAACCGCGCGAACGACCACGAACGACCCGCCGTCACCGAGGACAGCGACGCGCCCGAGCCGACAGGCGGGGGCCGCCTCGCCTCGGGCCACCGCGCGAGCGCGCGGACCGGCGGAGCGGCGATCCCGCAGGAGCGTGGAGAAGTGATCCCAGGAGCAGTGAGCCGATGACCACCGACCTCGCCCCCGTCCCGGGCCCCGGCGGCACCCCGGCCCCGGCCCCGCCGACCCGAACCGCCCGGCGGATCACCTTCCGGCTCCCCGCGCCGCAGGTGTCCGGCGTCGTCCGGCCCCGTCTGCTCGCCGTCTGCCTGGGCCTCGCCGCCACCGCGTTCCTCGCCTTCGCCGTGGAGACCTCCGTCGGCGACATCCCGCTCCCGCTCACCGACGTGCTGAAGGCGCTGGCCGGCGGCGGAGACCCGGCCACCGCACTCATCGTCCACGAGCTGCGGCTGCCCCGCGCCCTGGCCGGACTCCTCGTCGGGATCGCGTTCGGCGTCGCCGGGGCCCTCCTCCAGACGGTGACCCTCAATCCGCTGGCCAGCCCCGACACGATGGGCATCACCCAGGGTGCCGGCACGGCCGTCGTCGCCGGGATCGTCCTCGGCTGGGACGGGGGCCTCGGCACCCAGGCCCTCGGCCTCCTCGGTGCGCTGACCGCCGGTCTGCTCGTGTACCTCCTCGCCTGGAAACGTGGCACGACCGGCTACCGCATCGTCCTCGTCGGTATCGGCGTCGCCTGGATCTGCACCAGCGCCACCGACTACCTCATGGCCCGCGGCCAGCGCTTCCAGGCCCAGGCCGCCCTCGGCTGGCTCGTCGGCAACCTCAACGGCCGCACCTGGGACCAGATCGGCTCCCTCGCCGCGACGACGGCCGTCCTGGTCCCGGCCGCCCTGCTGCTCGGCCGCCAGATCCGCACCCTGCAACTGGGGGACGACGTCGCCCGCGGCCTCGGCACGCGTGTGCAGGCCGTCCGCGTGGCGGTCCTCCTCGTCGCCGTCGGACTCGTGGCCTTCGGCACGGCGACGGCGGGCCCGGTCGCGTTCGTCGCCCTCGCCGCGCCCCAGGTCGCCCAGCGCCTGGCCGGAACCGCCTTCCCACCGCCCGCGACGGCGGGACTGACGGGCGCCGTGATGGTGCTCGTGTCCGACCTCGCCGCCCGGAAGATCGTCCCGGACACCGAACTTCCCGTCGGGGTCGTCACCGGAGTGCTCGGCGCCCCCGTACTGCTGTGGCTGCTCATCCGCGCCAACCGCGCCGGTTCAGGAGGCTGAAGACGTGACACCGAAGTACGAACGGGCACCGAAGTGCGAACCGGCCTCGAAGAACGAACGGGCACCGAAGAACGAACCGGCAACGCGGAGCGAAGCCGCAAGCCGCCACGAACCCGCAACCTGCCACGAACCGCGAACGCGCCACCAACCGGCAACGCCCCATCAACCGGCAACGCTCCACCACTCCCGCCCCGCCGTCCCCGGCGGCGGCCCCGACCTGCGCGCCCACGGCCTGCGCCTGGCCTACGACGACCGTGTCGTCGTCGAGGACCTCGATCTGGTGATCCCCACCGGCCGGGTCACCGCGATCGTCGGCGCCAACGCCTGCGGCAAGTCCACCCTGCTGCGCGCCCTCGCCCGGCTGCTCACCCCCAGGGCGGGCGCCGTCCACCTCGACGGCCGCTCGGTGCACTCCATTCCGACCCGCACCCTCGCGCAGAAGCTCGGCATCCTGCCGCAGTCACCCGTGGCTCCCGAAGGGCTTACGGTTGTCGACCTGGTGGGGCGCGGCCGGTCTCCGCACCAGACGTGGTGGCGGCAGTGGTCGCAGAGCGACGAGGAGGCCGTGCACGAGGCGCTCCGCGCCACCGCCATGACCGACCTCGCGCACCGGCCCGTCGACGAACTCTCCGGCGGGCAGCGCCAGCGCGCCTGGATCGCCATGGCCGTGGCCCAGGGCACCCCCGTACTGCTGCTGGACGAGCCGACCACGTATCTGGACCTCGCCCACCAGATCGACGTCCTCGACCTCGTCACCGACCTCAACCGGCACCAGGGCCGCACCGTCGTGATGGTGCTGCACGACCTCAACCAGGCCTGCCGCTACGCCGACCACGTCATCGCCATGAAGGCGGGCCGTGTCGCGGGCGAGGGCGCCCCCGCCGACGTCATCACCGCCGTGATGGTCGAGGAGGTCTTCGGGCTGCGCTGCGTCGTCGGCGAGGACCCCGTCAGCGGCACCCCCCTGGTGGTCCCGATGGGCCGCCACCACGAGAACACCCCGGACCCCGCCGCCGTGCCGGTGCCGGGCGCCACCACCGGCTGACGCACGGCACCGGCAGGTGCCGGAGGCCGTCGAGGTGCTCGGGCCCGGCGTGCGCCGGGAGCACCGCGACGGCCCGGTCGATCAGGGGTGCGCCGTCAGGTACCCGCCCATCGTGCGGAAGTACTCCGTCGCCGCGTACTCCGAACCGTCCTCCGTCCGCACCCGCTCGACCACGAGCCCCGGCAGCCGTCCCGAGCGGGCCCCGGCCCCGGCGACGACGACGACACCGTCGCCCTCGCGGATGAAGATCCGGCCGGGCGTGCCGCCGTAGCGGCCCTCGGACACCGCGGCGGAGACGATCCGCAGGCGCTCGCCGCGGTGATGGGTGAACGCGTTCGGATACGGGTCCGACTGGGCCCGCACGAACCGCTCCAACTCCTCGGCGGTCCACGTCCAGTCGATGCGGCTGTCCTCCTCGGACCGCTTGTGGAAGAAACTCGACCGGGAGCGGTCCTGGGGTGTCCACACGGCCTTGCCGGAGGCGATGAGTTCGAGCGAGTCGGCGACGATCGGACCGATCAGATCGACCGTCCGGTGGAACAGGTCCGTCGCCGTGTCGCGGGGCCCGACCGGCACCGCGCGCTGCACCAGCACGTCCCCCATGTCGAGTTCGGCGTCCATGCGGTGCGCGGTGACCCCGACCTCCCGCTCGCCGTTGATGAGGGCCCAGATGAGCGGCGAGAAACCGGCGTACGAGGGCAGCAGCGAGTCATGGATGTTGAGCGTGCCGTGCGTCGGCAGGTCGAAGATCTCCGGCGGCAGCCACGTACGCCAGTTGTTCGCCACGATGAGGTCCGGCTCCGCCTCCTTCAGCCTGCCCAGCAGTTCCTCGTCGCCCGGCCGGTTGCGCAACAGGACCGGGACACCGTGCTGTTCGGCGAGATCGGCGACGGAGTCGTTCCAGATCTTCTCGTACGCGTGGTCGCTCCTGGGGTGGGTGACGGCCAGGACCACCTCGTGCCTGGATTCCAGCAGAGCTTGCAGCGTCCGGTGTCCCCAGGTCTGGTAACCGAACATGACGACCCGCATATGAGCCCTCCTCAGCCGTTGCTAGGTAAGGCTAACCTTATCTAACATGGCTCTGCTTGGGGGAGGTCGATGTTCCCGCCAGGGGAACTCCGTGCCCCACCTATGGGAGGCGATGAAGCGGTGACGACGCTGCAAACCGGGCCCGACCCCATCTACGACGTACTGGGCATCGGATTCGGCCCATCGAACCTCGCACTCGCCATCGCCCTGCACGAACACTCCGTCAGGTCCGGCGGGCGGGACGGGCTCCGGGTAGGATTCCTGGAACGGCAGCCCCGGTTCGGCTGGCACCGCGGCATGCTCATCGACGACGCCACCATGCAGGTGTCCTTCCTGAAGGACCTCGTGACGATGCGGGACCCGACGAGCGACTTCAGCTTCCTGTGCTATCTGCGCGACCGGGGCAGACTCGTCGACTTCCTCAACCTCAAGACCCTCTTCCCGCTGCGCATCGAGTTCCACGACTACTTCGAATGGGCCGCCGCCCGCGTCGCCCACCTCGTCGAGTACTCCGCCGAGGTCGTCGCCGTCCGCCCCGTCACCGAGGACGGCGAGATCCGCTTCTACGACGTCATCACCCGCACCCCCGGCGACCCCGGCCGGCCGACGGTCCGCCGCGCTCGCAGCATCTGCATCGCCACGGGCCTCGAACCCCACCTCCCGCCCGGCGCGGTGTTGTCCGAACGGGTCTGGCACAACAGCCAGTTACTGCCACGGGTCGACGAGGTCCGCCGCTCCGGGACACCCGTGCGCCGAGCCGTCGTCCTCGGCGCCGGCCAGAGCGCGGCGGAAGCAGTCGACTACCTCCACCGCAGTTTCCCCGACGCCGAGATCTGCTCCGTCTTCGCCAAGTACGGCTACACACCGGCCGACGACAGCCCCTTCGCCAACAAGATCTTCGACCCCGAGGCCGTCGACCTGTACTACGGGGCGCCCCGCGAGGTGAAGCGGTCCCTGTTCGACTACCACCGCAGCACCAACTACTCCGTCGTCGACATGGACCTGATCGAATCGCTGTCCCGGTCGATGTACCAGGAGAAGGTCCAGGGGCACGAGCGGCTGCGGATGATGAACGTCTCCCGCATTCGTGACGTCGCGGCCACCGCGGACGACGTACGGGTGACCGTCGAGTTCCTGCCGACGGGGGAGCGCGAGATCCTCGCCTCCGACCTCCTCGTCTACGCCACCGGCTACCAGCCGCAGGGCCTCGCCGACCACCTCGGCGAGGTCGGCAAGCTGTGCCTCCGCGACGACGAGGACGCCCTGCGGGTCGGCCGCGACCACCGCGTGGCCACCGCCCCCAACGTCACCGCCGACATCTACCTCCAGGGCGGCACCGAACACACCCACGGGCTCACCTCCACCCTCCTGTCCACCACCGCGGTCCGCGCCGGAGAGATCTGCGCGTCCCTCCTGGCCCGCCGCTCCCTCGACCCGGCGAACGAGGCGCCGGCCCCCACCGTCGACGCCTGACCTCCGGGGACGTGGCCCCTCCCGGGTGCGGTGTCCCCCCGAGCGACCACCCGCACCCGCCCGTCGACCGACACCCGCCTCCCCACCGACGGCACCCGGCCCTCACCCGACGACACGCCCGCCGAAGCAAACCGGTCATTCGCCTGGCGAGTTGGCACTCTCGCCCGGCGGAACCGGACGATCGGCGTCCGCGACGCGTTAGCATCACGGCGTGATCACGGCCTGGTCCACCCGACGCACGCGTCGGGCCCGCGTCCCAGCGGGCCCGCTGCCACGTGTGCTCGGCCTCGCCGTGCTGCTCTTCGCCGTCGTCCTCCTGCACGGCGCCATCGCCGAAAGCGCAGCCGGACACCTGGTGGCCGGCTCCACCGCGCGGGCCACCCCACCGCCCGCGCACCCGGCCGCAGCCGACGCCCCCACGGCCGCCCCCGGCACGCACCTGGTCGTCCGAGCCACCGCACCCTGCGGTACGCACGAAGGACGCGGCGACCACGGACCGGGCCACCCGGCCGACCACTGCGCCTCCGGCCAGCCGAACCAGGGGCCTGCCCTCGCCCAGCCCCGCTGCGCGGTGTCGATCGGCGAGGCGACGGCTCCGGAACAGGTGCCGAGCGCCCACCGCACAGGGGACGCGTCGCCGACCGCCCTGTCCGGCGGCACCGTGAGATCGCTGGTGGTCCGCCAGATCTAGGCCCCGGGTCGCCTCCGCCCGACCGGCTCACCCCCTACGCGCCCGCGCCCGCATCCACGTCCGCCGCTCGCTCCCACGTGCCCTGAACACAGGCCACACACCGCCGAGCCGACGCGCGCCCGGAGGACCCCCGTGCCCCCACGCACCCGCATGCCCTCGCACGTCCGGCCCCCACGCACCCGCATGCCCTCGCACGTCCGGCCCCCACGCACCCGCATGCCCTCGTACGTCCACCGGGCGTGGGTCCACTCGTCCTGGCTGAGGCTGCTCGCCGCCCTCGTCCGCGGCTGCCTGCTGATCACGATCGTCCTGTGCGCGTTCGTGCACGGGCCGGTCGACCAGTCCCACCGGACGCCGGCGCCGTCCTCCACCGTCCAGACGAAGGTGGAACCGTCCTCCAGCCACGAGACACCGCACGGGCCCCACGACCACCACACGGCCGAGGAGTGCGTGCCCCCCGGCGTCCTGCGCGCCTCCGCCACGCAGTCCGACCTTCCGCCCGCGACCGATCACGCGCCGCAGCTCAGCGCGGTCGCCGTGACCGCGGTGCGTCCGCCGTGGCGGGGGCGCCGTCGCCCGCACGGCCAGCGGCGCGCCCGTACCGGCCGGATCGCCCTCGCCCGCAGCTCCCGGTGGCGCATCTAGACCTCTCGCCCGCAGCCGGACCCGTACCGGCTGCCGCGCCCCGCTCCCGCCGGGCGGACCGGCCGGCCCACCGGCCGCATCCGTCCGTCCGCCCGAGGCCCGGCGCGAGAAGACCGTCCATCCGTCGCATCGTCCAGCGAGAGCGAACGACATGAAGTCGATCACCAAGACGACCACTGGCACGGCCACCACCGGCACGGCCACCACACCCCCCACAGGCGGCCCCGCGCACGGTCCCGCGACCGACGAGGCCACGCACGGCACGGTGGCCCGCGTACCCGCCGGCCTGCCCGACACGCCCGGCTTCCCCGCCGACTCACGCACCGCGTCCGGCGGTTCGGCGCTGCCCGCCCTCGTCGGCAACACGCCCCTCCTGCGCGTGTCCGAACCGCTGACCCCGGCGGGGCGTGGCTTCTGGGCCAAGCTGGAGGGCTTCAACCCCGGCGGCATCAAGGACCGGCCCGGCCTCTACATGGTCGAACGGGCCCGCGCCCGAGGCGAGTTGCTCCCCGGCGCGCGGATCATCGAATCCACCAGTGGCACCCTCGGCCTCGGGCTGGCGCTCGCCGGAATGGTCCACGGCCATCCCGTCACCCTGGTCACCGACCCGGGACTCGAACCGTCCATGACCCGCCTGCTCGGCGTCTACGGCGCAGAGGTCGACATCGTCACCGACTCCCATCCCACGGGCGGCTGGCAGCAGGCACGGCGCGACCGGGTCACCGAACTGCTGCTCCGCCACCCCGGCTCCTGGTGCCCCGACCAGTACAACAACCCCGACAACACCACCGCGTACACCCCGCTCGCCCTCGAACTCGCCACCGCACTCGGGCACATCGACGTCCTCGTGTGCAGCGTCGGCACCGGAGGGCACTCCGCGGGTATCGGCCGGGTGCTGCGCCAGTTGTACCCGGACATCCGGATCGTCGGCGTCGACACCATCGGCTCGACCATCTTCGGCCAGCCCGCCCGCCCCCGGCTGATGCGCGGACTCGGCTCCAGCATCTACCCCCGCAACGTCGCCTACGCCACCTTCGACGAGGTGCACTGGGTCGCCCCGAGCGAGGCGGTGCACACCTGCCGCCGTCTCGCCGCCTCGCACTACGCCACCGGCGGCTGGAGCGTCGGCGCCGTGGCGCTGGTCGCCGGCTGGCTGGCCCGCACCGAGGCCCCCGACACGCGGATCGCGGCGGTCTTCCCCGACGGACCGCAGCGCTACCTCGACACCGTCTACGACGACGCGTACTGCGCCCGGCACGGCCTCCTCGACGGGCCGCCGCCACCGGCCCCCGACGTCATCGGTCGCGCCGACGAGAGGGAGGTCGACCGCTGGACCCGCTGCGCCCACGTCGTCGACCCCCTCACCCTGCCCTCCGCGGTCCGTGAGGAGGCCGCCGAGTGAAGGGCACGCTCGCCCAGGTGCGCTCCCACGACCGCGCCGTCCAGTTGCTGATGGTCAACCAGTTCACCATCAACCTCGGGTTCTACATGCTGATGCCCTATCTGGCCGCCCATCTGTCCGGCTCGCTCGGCCTCGCCGGCTGGGTCGTCGGGCTCGTGCTGGGCGTACGGAACTTCAGCCAGCAGGGCATGTTCGTGGTGGGCGGCACCCTCGCCGACCGCCTCGGCTACAAGCCCCTGATCGTCGCCGGATGCCTACTGCGCACCGTCGGCTTCGCCGCGCTCGGCTTCGTCGACTCGCTGCCCGCGCTGCTGGCCGCTTCGGCGGCCACCGGTCTCGCCGGCGCGCTCTTCAACCCGGCCGTCCGCGCCTACCTCGCGGCGGAGGCGGGGGAGCGCAGGGTCGAGGCGTTCGCCCTGTTCAACGTCTTCTACCAGGCCGGAATCCTGCTCGGCCCGCTCGTCGGCATGGTCCTCACCGGCGTCGACTTCCGCGTCACCTGCCTGACGGCGGCCGGGGTCTTCGCCGTGCTCTCCGTCGTGCAGATCCGGGCCCTGCCGGCGCGCGGCCGGGAGGATGACGGTCGACAGCCCGACGGACACCGGGAGAGCGTGCTCACCCAGTGGCGCGGCATCCTGGCCAACCGGGCCTTCCTGCTGTTCTCCACGGCGATGATCGGCTCGTACGTCCTCACCTTCCAGGTCTATCTGGCCCTGCCCCTGGAGGTACGGCGGATCGGCGGGGACGGTGCGTTCGGCACGGCCGCGGTGGCGGTGCTCTTCGCGGTCTCCGGGCTCAGCACCATCCTCGGGCAGACCCGGGTCACCGCCTGGTGCAGGGCCCGCTACGAGCCGGGCCAGGCCCTGATCCGCGGTCTGGCCGTCATGGGCGTCGCCTTCCTGCCCCTGCTGGTGACCGCCGCTCTGCCGGTGCCAGGGCCCGGCGTCGCCCGGTGGCTCGCGGCAGCCGTCCCGCCCGCGCTGGCCGCGCTGCTCCTCGCCGTCGGCACGATGATCGCGTACCCCTTCGAGATGGACACCATCGTCCGCCTCTCCGGGGACCGGCTCGTCGCCACGCACTACGGTCTCTACAACACGGTCTGCGGGCTCGGCATCACCGTCGGCAACCTCCTCACCGGGGCCGCCCTGGACGCCGCCCAGGAGGCGGGCCTGCCCGCGCTGCCGTGGATCTCGCTGTGCGCGCTCGGCCTCGCCTGCGCGGCCGCCGTGCACGGACTGCACCGCACGGGCCGCCTGGCCGCACCGGCCGCGTCCCGGCCGGTGACGGTCTGACCGGCACCGGCACCGGCACAGTCACCGACGGCTGACGTCAAGGGGCGGGCGCTGCACGGCGCCCGCCCCTTCACCGTCCGCCTCGTGCGACGTCGTCGACCGCACCGCGCCGCCGGACCCGCCTGGCCAGCAGCCCGCCCGCGCAACCCGTCACCAGCCCCCACAGCGCGGCGAACCCCAGCGCCGACCACAGCCGGGGCCGCAGATACAGCTCCCCGCCCAGATCGCCGCCGAGATCGCCGATACCGATGATCGACAGGCCGTAGTGGGCGGAGATCCTGGCGACGAGGCAGATCATCAGCACGGTGAGGACGAGGGCGACCGCCATGTGCACCGCGTGCTGCCACAGCCGCACCCGCGCCGGGGAGCGGGCCGCCATCACGAACGCGGCGGCCAGCAGCAGTACGGCGTCGACCACCACCAGCCACCACACCCGTCCGTCGTACTCGGCCAGGGAGCCGAGATTCAGCTCGGAGACGTCGGGACCGCGCAGCACCTGGTCCAGCAGGTGAGGCATCGGCAGCCCGAAGGGCCCCTCGACCTGCCCGTCCCAGGTGGCGCCCAGCCCGACCGTGAACGTCAGCCACACGACGTTCGGCAGACCCAGCAGCATGACCGCGGCCGTCTCCGCGGCGTGCCCCCGTGTCGCGGCCACCACGATCCCGATGACGACGCCGAGTGCCACGTAGGCCAGCAGCAGCGCCACCATGGCGTACGCCGCCGGACGCACCGACTCCTGGAACCGCAGCAGCCGTGGCGGGAGCGGAGCCGCGCGGGAGACGAGCAGAGCGAGGACGAGGATCCCGGCGAGCCACAGCAGCCCGAACAGGACGGTGGACGCGATGTCCGTCTCGAAGCCCACGTCGGCCGACATGCCGAGGAAGTCCCCCACGTCTCCGAGGGGGATGTCGAACGTCTGCCGCGCGCCGAGCGAGACCCCGATGAGCGCCGCGAGCCACAGCACGGCGATGCGTACGGCCCAGCCCGCGAGCTCGGTCGCCCCCGCCACCGCGCGGTGCCGCAGCGGGCGCAGGAACCCGGCGGCGATCACCAGCGCCCCCGCGAGGGTCACCGACAGCGGGATCACGGTCAGTCCGGCCTGGGTCTCGGCGATGGCCCCGGCGCCGCCGGAGAGCTCGACGGTGCCGCCGACCGCCGTCACGACGGCGGCCGCGACCACCCGCGGGAAGGCGTTGTCCGGCAGGTCCGCCGCACCCGCCGCCCACAGACCGAGCGCGGCCACCACCACCATCACGACCAGCCCGGCGAGGACCGTGCCGAGGGCCTGGAGCCAGCCGTGCCGGGCGGCCTCCCGCTCGGGCGCCGTCCGCGGGGAACGCAGGGTCTGAGGACTCACCCTTGCCACGCTAAGCACGGCGAGGTCACTCCGCGCGCCGGACGGACGGGTGCCGCCCGGCTTGCGGGCGGAGCGGGACCAGGACACACAATGGCCCTGTCGCGTGGCAGAACCGCACCAAGAGTGAGAAAAGCTGCGAAATCCCTACGGTGGGAGACGACCCGTGAGCGCCGACCAACCCTCCTCCGGCCGCCCGACCGGACCCCCCTCCGGCCCCCTGTCCGGGCCGTCGCGGCCCGGCCCGCCGCCCTCCACCGGGCCGACGAGGCCCGGCGACGCCGCCGGTCCCGGAGGCACCGACGGCGGGACCGGCGGTACCGGCGGAGGTCCGGGCTCCGGCGGGACCGGCGGAGGTCCGGGCGACACCGGTGGCGGACCGGGCGGACCGGGTGGTCCCGGTGGTCCGGGCGAGGGCTCCGGCGACTCCGTGCCGGGCCCCGGCTGGCCGGGGCGCCCCTGGTGGCGGTCCGCACCCCGGGTCGCCCTCATCGCCACCGCGGCCGTCGTCGCCGTGGTGCTGGCCGTCGTCCTCACCCGCACCGGCGGGTCCGGCGACAACGGCGGCGGAGAGGTCTTCCTCCAGGCGGCCGGGAAGTCCGGCCCCGACCCGTTCACCAGGTCGACGGCGGTCGACAGCTCCGTCCCGCAGAGCCCCTCCGCCTCACCGACCCCGTCGGAGCCCGCCAACGTCACCCGCGCCGTGGACGGTTCGGCCCCCGGCCTCTACGGCGGCACCCGCAACACCGCCAGCTGCGACGTCGAGAAGCAGATCAGGTACCTTCAGGCGGTGCCCGCCAAGAACGAGGCGTTCGCGGACGTCGTCGGCGTCAGGGCGTCCGGCGTGCCCGGCTATCTGCGCGCGCTCACCCCGGTGCAGCTGCGCATGGACACCCGGGTCACCAACCACGGCTACCGCGACGGCGCCGCCACCGCCTACCAGGCCGTCCTCCAGGCCGGCACCGCCGTCCTCGTCGACGACCGGGGCGTGCCCCGCGTGCGCTGCGCCTGCGGCAACCCGCTGCGCCCGCCGGTCGCGCTGAAGTCCACCCCCCAGCCCAAGGGCGACGCGTGGCCGTCGTACCGGCCGCAGAACGTCGTGGTCGTCGAGCGCTCGACCGTGGTCGTCGACGTCTTCGTCCTGTACGACCCCGCCCGCGACGACTGGTTCAGCCGCCGGGCCGGCGACACCGGTGGCCAGGACAGGAAGACCACCCCGCCGGTCGACCGGCCGTCCCCGTCGGTCTCGACCCCGTCCTCCGAGACACCCCCCACCAAGTCGCCGGAACCGTGCCCGTCCACCTCGAAGGGCGGCGCACGGGACGGGACCGGCAGCCCCTGCCCGTCGTCGTCCCCGGCGAACCCGTCCTCGTCGAACCCGCCGGCACCGGAGAGCTCGACCTCCGCGCCCCCGCAGCCCCAGCCGCAGGCCCCCGAGACGAGCGGCACCCCACAAAACGGCGGTACGACGAGCGAGTCCGCGCCCCTCTCCAGCGCGCCCGCGTCGAACGGCACCTGACCGGAACGGGCCTCCCGCGGCCGTGCGGGAGGCCCACCGGGGGCTGCGGGGCCCCTCCGGCTCACTCGTCGATCGCGGCCATGCCCGGCACCCCGGCGTACGCCGACGGAGCGGCGACGATCGCGGCGCCGGAGACGAGAAGGAATGTCGCCGCCGCGAGAGCGGCGGAACGGTTCTTGCGCATGTACGGCTCCCAAGAGAAAGAGACGGCCGGGCAGCGCGGGGGTGTCCGGAAAAGGGCCCGTTCCTCGTCCGGCGTCCTGTTTGACGGCCCGTGGGGCGCGAGGGTCGTACGGCACCGACGGACGCGTCCGGGACGGGGCGTGGAGGGCCGGGCGTCCGCGCGTCGTGACCCCGTCCGGGTGGGGGACCGGAATTTCCCTGAGGGCGGAACTCCGCGGCCCTCCCGTCCCGTTCAGGACTCCTAGTGCCGCGACAGGCAACGTTCGCCCCGTCGCGACGCCCGGCACGCACTCTCGCCGCACCGGGCACAGGCCCGAGTACATCCAGCACGAGGACGTGCGCCCGGCATGCCGAGAGCACGCACCAAACGCCGCTCCTCGACGGGTAACCGTTGCCTGCTGCGGCACTAGGCTGGACGGGTGAGCCAACCAGCGTCGAACGAAGCCCGCGTCATCCCGCTGCGCCCGGCGACCGCCCGCACGGCCCGCCCGCCCCTGCAGCAGCAGCCCCGCCCGGCACCCGGCCCCGCCACGGGACCGGGCCCCGCCCCCGCCGCCCCGCCCGTGCGGGAACCCCTCTGGCGGGACCTCGTCGGCGACGTGCTCCGGCGTGAGCGGCTCGCCCAGGAACGCACCCTGAAGGACGTGGCCGACGCGGCACGGATCTCCATGCCGTACCTCTCCGAGGTGGAGCGCGGCCGCAAGGAGGCGTCCTCCGAGGTCCTCGCGGCCGCCGCCCGGGCCCTCGGGCTGAACCTCGGCGACCTGCTGGCCCTGGCCGGGGACGAACTGACCCGCCGTACGACCACGTCCCTGACGCGCCGGACGCCCCCGTCGGTGTCGGGCCGCCGCACCGTCCCGTCCGCGGCGCGCCGCGCGACCACCCCCGGCACCCCGCACAACGGCCTCTGCCTGGTGGCCTGAACGGCGTACCCCTGCCGTCCCGCGCCCCCGGTGTTCCCCGGGGGCGCGGGACGGCACGGCGACGGGCCCGTCAGCCCCTCACACCTCCCGTCGACGCAGCACGTCGTCGGCCAGCCCGTACGCCACCGCCTCCGCCGCGGTGAACACCTTGTCGCGGTCCATGTCGGCCCGCAGGACCGCCACGTCGTGGTGGGTGTGCCGGCCCAGCACCTCCTCGACCTGGGCCCGGATCCGCGCCATCTCCTTGGCCTGCAGGGCGAGGTCCGACACCGTCCCGCGGCTGCCCCCGCTGGCCGGCTGTCCCAGCAGCACGCGTGCGTGTTCCAGCACGTACCGCCGCCCCGGGTCCCCGCCCGCGAGCAGCACCGCCGCCGTGGACGCCGCCTGCCCCACGCAGACCGTCGAGATCGGCGCCCGCACGAACGACATCGTGTCGTAGATCGCCATCAGCGAAGTGAACGATCCGCCCGGCGAGTTGATGTAGATCGCGATCTCGCTGTCCGGCGCCGACGACTCCAGGTGCAGCAGCTGCGCGATGACGACGTTCGCCACCCCGTCGTCGATCTCCGTGCCGAGGAAGATGATCCGCTCGGACAGCAGTCGGCTGTACACGTCGTAGGACCGCTCGCCCTGCGGGGTCCGCTCCACCACGTTCGGAATCGTGTACGTTCCCATCACTGCAGTCCCATCCGTCGGCGGGACGTGGCCGGGCGGACGTCGTCGAGCGACTCGACGACCCGGTCGACCATCCCGTACTCCCTGGCCTGCTCGGCGGTGAACCAGCGGTCCCGGTCGCCGTCCCTGGCGATCGTCTCCGGGGCCTGGCCGGTGTGCTCGGCGGTGATCCGCTCGACGGCCCGCTTGGTGAACTCCAGGTTCTCCGCCTGGATCGCGATGTCGGCGGCGGTGCCGCCGATGCCCGCCGACGGCTGGTGCATCATGATCCTCGCGTTGGGCAGCGCGTACCGCTTGCCCCGCGCGCCCACGGTCAGCAGGAACTGGCCCATGCTCGCCGCGAAGCCCATGACGAGGGTCGACACGTCGTTCGGGATCAGCCGCATCGTGTCGTAGATGGCGAGCCCCGCCGTCACCGAACCGCCGGGGCTGTTGATGTACAGGCTGATGTCGGTGCGCGGGTCCTCCGCCGACAACAGCAGCAACTGCGCGCAGACCCGGTTGGCGGAGACCTCGTCTACCTGGGTGCCGAGGAACACGATCCGCTGCCCGAGCAGTTGTGCGGCGAGATGGTCGTCGAAGCGGGAGGTCGGAGTGTCGCCCTCCTCGGCGCGCGGGGCGAGCGACCGGTCCCGGCCGGTGATCAGGGGAGTCATGCATCCTCCAGGTCAGTGACGCGGCCACCGTGGCCGCCTGCCTCCACACTTCCCGGAGATCGCCTCCCACCTGGACTTTCTCTGCCCGCGGCAGATTCGCCGACAGCAGAGCCGCACCGGTTTCGCAGCGGTCCGCGTGATGCGTGAGCCCTTTGCGTGACGCCTGTCCGGGCCGCCGATGAGTTTCCGCGTCGGGACCGGTCCACACAGACGACATCCCATCCCGCCCGAGGAGGCGCACATGTCCAGTGACGGATTCACCACCTGCCTGTGGTTCGACGGCCAGGCCGAGGAAGCGGCCGCCCACTACGTCTCGATCTTCAAGAACTCCCGGCTGGGCCGGGTCACCCACTACCCCGAGGGCGGCCCGGGCCCGGCCGGCACCGTCCTCACCGTGGAGTTCGAGGCCAACGGCCAGCGGTTCGTCGCCCTCAACGGCGGCCCGCAGTTCACGTTCACCGAGGCCATCTCCTTCCAGGTCTTCTGCGCGGACCAGGACGAGGTGGACCACTACTGGAGCAGGCTGACCGAGGGCGGCGGCGAGCCGGGCCCCTGCGGGTGGCTCAAGGACAGGTTCGGCGTGTCCTGGCAGGTCGTCCCCACCCGGCTCATGGAGATGATCAGCGACCCCGACCCACAGCGGGTGTCGCGGGCGAACGCGGCGATGATGTCGATGGGCAAGCTGGACATCGCCGCCCTGGAGAAGGCGTACGCGGGCGAGTAGCGACCGGCGCCAGGCGCTCGCACCCTGGTGGGCGCTTCCCCCGAAAGGGCGCCCACCCAGGCACGCACCGCATCTTCGCCGTTTCTTCACCTGTTTCGGGTGGCGGTGGTCAAGTGGCCGGATGACGCTTTCCCGTGCACCACCCGTCACCGGAGGAACCGTGAACGTCTCCCTCAGCACCTGGCTGCTCACCGTCGTGGCCCTGTGCGTGCTGGTCGCAGTGGACTTCTTCGTCGGCCGCAAACCCCACGACGTGTCGATCAAGGAAGCCGGCATCTGGTCGGGCGTCTGGGTCGCCCTCGCCGTCGCGTTCGGCCTCGGTCTGCTGGCCTTCGGCGGAGGGAAACCCGCAGGGGAGTTCTTCGCGGGGTTCATCACCGAGAAGTCGCTGAGCGTCGACAACCTCTTCGTCTTCGTGCTGATCATGGCGAAGTTCGCGGTGCCCTCGCAGTACCAGCAGCGCGTCCTGATGATCGGCGTCCTCATGGCGCTGGTGCTGCGCGCCGTGTTCATCGCGGCCGGTGCGGCGATCATCTCCAGCTTCTCGTGGGTCTTCTACCTCTTCGGCGCCTTCCTCGTCTGGACCGCCTGGAAGCTCGTCCAGGACGCCCGCAAGGACAGCCAGGACGAGGAGTACGAGGAGAACAAGCTGCTCAAGGCCGTCGAGAAACGTTTCGGCGTGGCCGATCGCTACCACGGCACCAAGCTGTGGATCGAGCAGAACGGCAAGCGCGTCATGACGCCGATGCTGGTCGTCATGCTGGCGATCGGCTCCACCGACGTCCTCTTCGCCCTCGACTCGATCCCCGCGATCTACGGCCTCACCCAGGAGCCGTACATCGTCTTCACGGCCAACGCGTTCGCGCTGATGGGCCTGAGGCAGCTGTACTTCCTCATCGGTGGCCTGCTGAGGAAGCTGGTCCACCTCTCCTACGGCCTGTCGCTCATCCTCGGCTTCATCGGCGTCAAGCTGGTCCTGCACGCGCTGCACGAGTCCGGCGTCCACGTCCTCGAGATCTCCATCCCCTTCTCGCTCGGGTTCATCGTCCTGGTCCTCGGCGTGACGACCGCGACGAGCCTGTGGGCCACGCGCTACCAGCGGCAGGACCCCCCCTCCGACGAGCGCCCGGACCCGGAGGCCGAACCCGCCTCGCAGCGGGTCTGAACAGCGGACCCGGCCGGGCGTCGCGGGGCCGGCGGGCCGGAGTGTGACGACAGCCCTCAGGGGCGCGCTCCGGCGAGGGTCCGGCCACGAGGGCGCCCGGCCCGGCCGGACGCCCCCGCGCGCTCAGCTCACGGCGTCATGCCGCCCGAGCACGCGGCACCCGGCTCCGGCGTCTGCTCGCCCTGGACGTACTTGTCGAGGAACTTCCGCACCCGCGAGTCGGACGCCTCGTCCACCTTCAGCTGGTGCCCCCAGGCGCTCAGCACGATCGGCGACGACTGGTCCTCGTACGGGCTCATGAAGGTGTACGAGGTCTTCTTCACGAGGTCGGACAGCGACTCGACGTCCGCCTTCGCCGCCTTGTCGTTGTACGTCACCCACACCGCGCCGTGCTCCAGCCCGTGCACCGCGTTCTCGTTCGGCACGGCCTTGGTGTACACCTGCTTGTCGCAGTTCACCCACACCTGGTTGTGGTCACCGCCCACCGGCGGGCTCATCTTGTAGTCCACGGTCCCGGTGACGTGGTTCTGGGTGAGCTTCGACCAGCTCTTCACGCCCTCGACCGGCGCGGCCTTCGCCTCCTCCTTGTCCTGTGCGGCGTCCATCAGGAACCAGCCGCCGCCGACGAGTCCGGCGAGGATCACGGTGGTGACGCCGATCGTGAGCAGACGCATCCGCCGCTCACGGGCCTGCTCGGCCTTGCGTATCTCCTCGACGCGGGCGCGCCGCGCGGCCTCCCTGCTCTTCCCGCTCTCCTTGTTGCCCTTGGGGTTCTTGCCGGCCTTCGCCTTGGATGTAGCCACGGGATGTCCCTCTCCCCGCCGTGCCCTCCTCGGGCAGGCGGTGCTGCGAGTCGTCTTCGGTGTCTCGGGTGCGCGGCGGCGGCCTAGACCCGGAGCAACTGCAGAACGTGGAGATCGGGCGGGCGGGCCCGGCCGGGGGCGCGGCCCGGGCCGAGCGCCGACACGGCGGGCACGGCGCCGGGCTGCCAGGGCACGGTGCTGTGGTCGGCGCCCGGCAGCGGCGCGTGGCCGAGAACGGCCTGCGGGTCGGACGCGTGGCAGTCGTGTCCTGGGCCCTCCTCGCACGGGTCGTGGTCCGCGTGCTGGTTCCGCGCCGCCACGACGGACGCCTCCGCCGCCGTGGTGGTGAACACCGGGCCCGTGAACGGGGGACCGGTCCTCCGCGAGCCCTCGCCGGGAGGCGGGCTCACGCAGGAGAGCACGAACGCCGCCAGGGCCAACGAGACGACGACCACGGCGTGCGTCCAGCCGCGGGCGCACGGCATCGCCGTACGTCGGAACGGTCGGCCGGACATGGGGCGCACCTGATGAGTCGAGTGGACAGGAGTGCGAGCATCGCCGAAATTATCAGAAGACCCACAGCCGTGGCTCCGCCCCGGTCCTCTCACTCCACTGCGGGGTGCTTTCCTCCTCTTTGCCCTGTTCGGCGCGCGATCGGAGCGGCCCCTGGCTAGCGTGAGATCCGCGGATACCACCTGTCGAACCGAGGAGAGTGGCAGCCATGGCCGCACGTCCCGACGGAGTCCCCTGCTGGGCCGACGCGATGTTCAGCGACATCGAGGGGGCCAAGAGTTTCTACGGCGACGTACTGGGCTGGACGTTCGGCGAGTCGTCCTCCGAGTACGGCAACTACACCCAGGCGTACGCGGGCGGCAAGGCGGTGGCCGCGGTCGTCCCGCCGATGCCCGGCCAGGAGGGCCAGTCCGCCTGGTGCCTGTACTTCGCCACCTCCGACGTGCACGCCACCGGCGCCAGGATCCGCGAACACGGCGGCGAACTGCTGATGGACCCGATGCAGGTCGGCGACTTCGGCTCCATGCTCCTCGCCCGCTCCCCGGAGGGCGTCGTCTTCGGCGTCTGGCAGGCGGGCCTCCACGAGGGCTTCGAGGCGACGGGCGTGCCCGGCGCCTACGCCTGGGCGGAGATCTTCACCCGCGACGTGGAGAAGTCCGACGCCTTCTTCCCCGCGGTCTTCGGCTACCGGGCCCGGCAGATGGAGACCCCCGACGAACCCGGCATGGACTTCCGGGTCTTCGACCTGGGGGAGGAGTCGCTGATCGGCCGGATGAAGATGACCGACGACTTCCCGCCCGAGGTCCCGCCGTACATCAACGTCTACTTCGCCGTCGCCGACTGCGACGACGCGGTCGCCAAGGCCACCAAGCTGGGCGGCGTCCTCCGCTTCGGCCCGATGGACACGCCCTACGGCCGTTTCGCGGCGCTCAGCGATCCGCAGGGCGCCTCGTTCTCGGTGATCGACGTCACCAGCACCCGGGGCGAGACGCCGAAGCTGCATCCCGTGGACTGAGCGCACCGCCACCGCGCCGCACGGCGGGGGCGGGGAGCCGGGCCCGTGGACGGTACCGCACCCCCGCGCATGGCATGATCGACGCCATGCCGGAACGTGTTGTGGCCGCCTGTGACGGAGCGTCCAAGGGAAACCCCGGACCAGCGGGCTGGGCCTGGGTGGTGGCCGAGGACGACGAGATCCCCTCCCGATGGGAGGCCGGCCCGCTGGGCATGGCCACCAACAACATCGCCGAACTCACGGCGCTGGAGCGGCTGTTGGCCGCCACCGACCCGGACGTCCCGATCGAGATCCGGATGGACTCCCAGTACGCGATGAAGGCGGTCACCACCTGGCTGCCCGGCTGGAAGCGCAACGGCTGGCGAACGGCGGCGGGCAAGCCGGTGGCCAACCAGGAACTGGTCGTCCGGATCGACGAACTGCTCGCCGGCCGCACGGTCGAGTTCCGCTACGTCCCCGCCCACCAGGTCGACGGCGACCGTCTCAACGACTTCGCCGACCGTGCGGCGAGCCAGGCGGCGACCGTCCAGGAGCCCGCGGGCAGCGAACTGGGCTCCCCGGAGCCCCCGGCCGCGCCCGACGCCGTCCCCACCCGCCGGGCCCCGGCGCGGAAGAGGCCCGGCAAGGCGGGCGGCAGGGCGGGGACGTCCGCGTCCTCGTCCCGCACGATCAAGGCGAAGTTCCCCGGCCGTTGCGTGTGCGGCCGCTCCTACGCGGCGGGCGAGTCCATCGCCAAGAACGACCAGGGCTGGGGCCACCCCGAGTGCCGTACGCCGGAGCGGACCGACGCCGGTTAGCCGACCGTGTCGAACGTGTAGTGCGGGGTGTGGTCGAGCAGCGCGGCAGGCGTCGTGTCGTTCCACGGCTTCATGGTCTCGTCGAGATCCACCACGTTCGGGGTGCCGGCCGCCGGCAGGTACGTCGAGCCCGGGTGGCGGCGCTGCCACTGCGCCCACAGCTTGTCGATGTAGGCGTGGTGCAGCCAGAAGACCGGGTCGTTGGGGGAGACCCCGGTGCCCATCTGGCCGCCCACCCAGACGTGCACGCGGTTGTGGAGGTTGACGCCCCGCCAGCCCTCCAGATGGTTGCGGAACCCGTCCGACGCGCTGTTCCAGGGCGCCATGTCGTACGTCGGCATCGCGAGGACGGACTCCACCTCGGCCCGTGTCGGCAGATGCCGCACCGCACCGCCGAGGGCGCGACGCAGATAGGTGCGGCCGTCGACGCGCACGTTGATCGGCCAGTTCCCGGTGGACGCGGCGAACGGCCCGTCCATCACCTGCCCGTCACGGCTGCGTCCGGTGCCGCCGAGGAAGTCCGGCGCCCAGAGCGAGGAGCGGGCCGTCCGGTCGGTCGTCCAGTCCCAGTAGGGCAGGGCGACGGTGGGGTCCACGGACTGCAGGGCCCGTTCGAACTCCAGCAGGAATCTGCGGTGCCAGGGCAGGAAGGACGGCGAACGGTGGCCCGTCCGCTCGCCGTTGTCGGTGTCGCCGAGGATGAACGCGTTGTGCGTCGTGACGAAGGCGTCGTAGCGGCCGGAGCGCTTCAGCTCGATGAAGGCGGCGACGAGGCGTCGCTTCTCGTCGGCGGTCAGGGCGGCCTGGTTCTTGCGCAGGGTCATGGGTGTGCGGCTCCTCGTGGTGCTGGCGGTGCTGGCGGTGCTGGTGTTGCTCGTGGTGGTGCGGGAGCGGTCAGCCGAAGGGGACGAGGCTGGCGCCCTGGAGTTCCTCGACCGCGGCGCGCGCGGCGGCGCGCGGGGTCGGCACGGGGGAGTAGTGGCTGACGACGCTGATCCAGCTGCCGTCGGCGTTCCGCATCACGTGCAGCTCGACCCCGTCGACGAGAACGGCGTAGCCGGCGCCGTGGTGGCCGCCCGCGGTGGCTCTGCCCTGTATACGGCGCCCCCGGTAGACCTCGTCGAAGGACTCGGGCCCGCCATGGTGGTGGTCGTGATCGTCGGCGACCGCGGCCGGGGCGGCTGCGCCGGCCGTCACGGCCACCGCGACGGCGGCACCGGCTCCGGTTCCGAGGACGTGGCGACGGGTGATGTCAGGCATGCGGAGACCTCCTGGGAAGGGGGAGTGCGGTGACCCGTCATGCCTATCGACCGAGTCGATCACCGGGGAAATCCCAGGAGGGGGGTTGGCCGCGATCAGGACAATCAAGCAAATGCCGTACAAGCTTGAACGAAGATGATCTTGTTGTGACTGCTCCCCCGATGGGTGCGGAGGGGGATATTCCGCCCGGCGGGGCGGTCGTCGCCGATGATCTTGCGGCGGCGGTGTGATCGTCGTGGCCGGGGTCACGTACACAAAGTGACGCGAATCCGGACCGTGCCCCCGCGCTGCTACTCTTCGTGGTCAATTGATCGCTTTACGCAGCGAAATGGGAGTGTGCGTGAAGATCGCATGCGTCGGCGGCGGACCCGCAGGCCTGTACTTCTCGATCCTGATGAAGCGTCAGGACCCGTCCCACGACATCACCGTCCACGAACGGAACCCCGCCGGATCCACCTACGGCTGGGGTGTGACCTACTGGTCCGAGCTACTGGAGAAGCTCCGCGAAGGAGACCCCGAGACGGCCCACGCCATCAGCCAGAACTCCGTCAGCTGGACCAGTGGCGTGGCGCACGTCCGCGACCGCACGACGGTCCAGCCCGGCGACGAGGGCTTCGGTATCGGCCGGCACCGGCTGCTCGAACTGCTCGCCGAACGCGCCCGGTCCCTCGGGGTGCGCGTCGAGTACGAGTGCGAGGTCACCGCCGACGCATTGCCCGACGCCGACCTCGTGGTGGCGGGCGACGGCGTGCACAGCGCGGTGCGCGAGCGGTACGCCGACCGGTTCGGCAGCGACATCACCCTCGGCCGCAACGCCTACATCTGGCTCGGCACCACCAAGGTCTTCGACTCGTTCACGTTCTCGTTCCAGGAGACCGACCACGGCTGGATCTGGGCCTACGGCTACCCCTTCAGCGGCGAGCAGAGCACCTGCGTCATCGAGTGCTCCCCCCGGACCCTCGCCGGCCTCGGCCTGGACGGCATGGGGGAGGCGGACGGTCTGGCCCGGCTGGAGAAGATCTTCGCCGACATCCTCGACGGCCACCCGCTGATCGGCCGGGAGAAGGGCGACGGCGCCGCCCAGTGGCTCACCTTCCGCACCCTGACCAACCGCACCTGGCGCCACGGCGACATCGTGCTGCTCGGCGACGCCGCCCACACCACCCACTACTCCATCGGCGCCGGCACCACCCTCGCCCTGGAGGACGCCATCTGCCTGGCGCGGGAGCTCGGGGCGCAACCGGACAAGCAGGCCGCGCTGGCCGCGTACGAACGCCGGCGCAAGGCCGACCTCCTCCGCCTCCAGAGCGCGGCCCGCTACAGCGCCCAGTGGTACGAGAACCTCCCGCGCTACATCCACCTCCCCCCGGAGCAGATGTTCGCGCTGCTCGGCCAGCGGCACTCCCCGTTGCTGCCGTACGTGCCGCCGCAGCTCTACTACCGCCTCGACCGCGCCGCCGGCCGACTGGAGGCACTGCGCCGACTCAAGCGCTGGCTGGGCCCGAAGCTGGCCCGCACCTCCCAGTCCCGCGCGCTCGCGCCCCGCAAAGAGGCCGCCCGCCAGGGGGCCCCGCATCAGGGGGCGTGATCCTCATGCGACCCTGACCGGTCCGTCGCGCGGACCCCTGCCCGTGTGCCCCCGGGCGTGCCTGTCACGGCCGCGCCCGGGGCCCGCCGGACCGGGAGGCGGCGGTCGCCCGGATCCGACGGCGGGGTGGTGTCCGCCACGCCCCGCTCCCTACCGCACACCCCCCGGCCGGAACTGGACGCTGATGCGCGGTCCCACCGCCCGGGTCGACTTGGGGATCGCGTGGTCCCAGGTGCGCTGGCAGGAGCCGCCCATCACGATCAGGTCGCCGTGACCCAGCGGGAACCGCAGGGTCCGCCCACCGCCGTGCGGTCGCAGGGCCAGATCGCGGGGGTCGCCCACGGACAGGATGGCCACCATCGTGTCCTCGCGGGCGCCCCGCCCGATCCGGTCGCCGTGCCAGGCCACGCTGTCGCGACCGTCGCGGTAGTAGCACAGCCCCGCCGTGGCGAACGGCTCGCCCAGCTCCTCGGCGTAGTGCGCGGAGAGCGCGTCCCGGGCCTGCCGGAGGACGGGGTGCGGCAGCGGGTCGTCGGCGCCGTAGAAGGCGAGCAGCCGGGGTACGTCGACGACCTGCTCGTACATCTGCCGCCGCTCGGCCCGCCAGGGCACCTCCTCGGCGAGCCGCGGGAACAGCGCGTCGGCGCCGGTGAGCCAGCCGGGCAGCAGATCGACCCAGGCCCCGGCACCCAGCTCGCGTCGGCCCAGCCCGTCGAGGGGGCCGAGGCGGAGGTCGTCGGACTGGTCGAAGAGGGAGCCCTGGAGGTGCGTGGCCATGGCACCAGCCTACCCCTCACAATAGAAAGTCTGTTCGATCACGGGTGTGCCGCGACCGGACGACCCGGCTCCGGGGGCCCCGGCTCGGGGTGGCCCGGCCCCTCCTCGCCGCCGGTCAGTGCTGCTGGGCCTGCGCCGTCACCTCGCTCGGCCGCACGACCACGAACCCCTCGCCCTCCAGCTTCAGCTGCACCGCCTCCCCGGAGCCGCCGCGGATCATCGAGCCGAACGACTGGGACCGGTGCAGCGACGTGTGCAGGTGGGCCGTCCAGCCGACCACCGCGTCCGTGTCGACGAACACCGGGAGCTGCGGCGAGACCGGGATGACGAGCGGGGTGCCGTCGCAGACGAGCCCGAGCTTGCCCTGGCCGGTGAACACGCTGTTGAACAGACCGCCACCGGTCATGCCGGCACCCTTCACGGTCTTGATCTCGTACGACAGCGTGGCGTCGAAACACAGCACGTTGCGTCCGTTGACGGTGAACACGTCGCCCGGCTCGACGTCGACGATGAAGCAGTTCTGCGCCTCGTGCGCGAACCAGGCCTCACCCTGGCCCCGGACCGCCATCAGCGGCAGGCCCTCCCCGGTGACCGCGCGCTTGAGCATGCCGCCCACGCCCTGGCCCTTGCGTTCGAACTGCAGGTTCCCCCGGAAGGCGATCATCGCGCCCTGCCGCGCGAACATCTCACCGTTGACGGCGTACTTGATGGACTTGGCGTTCTGCACACTCATCCCCGGCGCGTACGCCGGCTGGACCAGGTGCTCGTTGGAGAAAAGATCGCTCTTCATACCGGCATGCTGGCCCGGAGCCCCGGGTTCCGCCAAGCGACGTGCGGAGCAGGGGGTTTGAGGCGCCTGGCACCGTCCGCGGCGGAATGGTACAAGCGGGCATGACCAACATGAACGTCGGCGTCGACATCCCCGACCGGCGGGGCCGCACCGGACTCGACCGCACGGGCCTCGGCCTCACCGGCAACCCGCGGGTCAGGGTGCGGGACGTGAAACTGCTGTCCTGCCACTGGTACGTGGAGCGCACCACCACCTTCGACTTCCAGCACGCCGACGGCACCTGGAGCACCCAGGAGCGCGAGACGCACGACCGGGGCAACGGCGCCACCGTCCTGCTCTACGACACCGCACGTGAAACCGTCCTCCTCACCCGCCAGTTCCGCTATCCCGTGTACGTCAACGGCCACACCGACGGCATGCTCGTCGAGACGCCGGGCGGTCTGCTCGACGACGAGGACGAGCACCCCGAGGTCGCCGTGCGGCGTGAGGTAGTCGAGGAGACGGGCCACACGATCGGCGACATCCAGCACGTCTTCGACGTCTACATGAGCCCCGGCTCCGTCACCGAGCGGATCAGCTTCTTCGCCGCCCCGTACAGCCCCTCGACCCGCACCCACGAAGGCGGCGGCCTGGACGAGGAGGGCGAGGACATCGAACTCGTCGAACTGCCCTTCCGGCGCGCCCTGGAGATGATCCGCAGCGGGGAGATCGCCGACGCCAAGACCATCATGCTGCTGCAATGGGCCGCGCTGGAGGGCCCGTTCAAGCCGTGATCTTCCGACGCCGCGGCCGTCAGGTGCCCTCCAGCGCCTCGGCGGCCTCGGCGGCGACCGCCTCGGCCACCGCGGTCAGCGCCGGGGAGTCCAGCTTCCACTGCTGCCAGAACAGTGGGGCGTCCATGGCCCGCTCCGGAGCCAGACCGACCAGCCGTCCCGCCGCGAGCAGCGGCTCCGCCTGGGTGGCGGGCACCATGCCCCAGCCCATGCCGCCGACCACCGCGTCGACGAAACCCTCCGACGTCGGCACGTAGTGCCGTCGGGCCGAGGCCGGGCGGCCCCCGGTCAGCCGCCGTACGAAGGCGTCCTGGAACTCGTCCCGCCGGTCGAAGAACACCACCGGCGCGTCGACGATCACCTCCTCCAGCGGCACCTCCGGTCCGACGCCGAACCACCGCCGGGCGAAGGCCGGAGCCGCGACCGGCAGATACCGCATCCGTCCGAGGGGACGCACGGAGCAGCTGGCCACGGCGTCCGGTGCCGAGGTGACCGCGGCCATCACCAGCCCCTCGCGCAGCAGCCGGGCCGTGTGCTGCTCGTCCTCGCGCAGCAGCTCGTAACAGGGCCGCAGCTCCTCCGGCACCCGGGTCAGCGCGGGCAGGAACCAGGTGGCCAGCGAGTCCGCGTTCACCGCGATCGACACCCGGGTCGCCTCCCCTGCGCCCGTCATGCCGAGCGCGGCGTGCGCGTCGTGCTCCAGACGGGACAACTGGCGCGCGAACCGCACGATCACCTCGCCCGACTCGGTGGGCCGCACCGGCTTCTCCCGGATCAGCAGAACCCGGCCCACCCGCTGCTCCAGGGCCTTGACCCGCTGGCTGACGGCCGACGGCGTCACATGCAGCGCGCCGGCCGCGGCGTCGAACGTGCCCTCGTCCACCACGGCCAGCAGGGTCCGGACGAGATCAAGGGGAAGCTGGGACATCACGAGAGCTCATGATACGTAAGAATCTTTAGCTGTACGAAAGGTGGCCTGGTTCCTTAGCGTCGACCTTGTGATCAGCCAAGTGACCGCCCTCAGCGCCGGATTCGGCACCGGCCTCTCCCTCATCGTCGCCATCGGCGCCCAGAACGCCTTCGTCCTGCGCCAAGGGCTGCACCGGGCGGCCGTGCTCCCGGTCGTGGCGATCTGCGCCCTGTCCGACGCGGCGCTGATCGCGCTCGGCGTCGCCGGGGCCGGCGCCGTGGTCGTCGCCTGGCCGGCCGTCCTCACCGCGGTCGCCCTCATCGGCGGCGGCTTCCTCGTCGTCTACGGCATCCTGGCCGCGCGGCGCGCGCTCCGGCCCGCAGGCGACGCGCTGCGGGCCGGGAGCGGAACGGCCGGCTCGGTGCGCCGGGCCGTCCTCACCTGCCTGGCGCTGACCTGGCTGAACCCCCACGTCTACCTCGACACCGTCTTCCTGGTCGGCTCCATCGCCGCCGACCGCGGCCCCCTGCGCTGGACCTTCGGCATCGGCGCGGCGCTGGCGAGCCTGTGCTGGTTCGCCGCCCTCGGCTTCGGCGCCCGGCTGCTCAGCCGCTTCCTGGCCCGCCCCGAGGCGTGGCGCGCGCTCGACGGTCTGGTCGCCGTCACCATGCTCTTCCTCGGCGGCATGCTGATCGTCGGGGCGTGATCGGGGGAGCGGCGCCCGGTCGGCAGCAGCGGCAGCGGGGGGCGTGGCGGCGCCGACAGTATGTGAGACGGCGGTGAAACCGACTGTCCCGGCGGTGGTGATCTCCGCGATAGTGGTGCCCGATCGAAAGATGTAACGAGCAACGGGATGTGCGTGGACACCACCAGGAGCATCGACGACGACACCGCCCCGGAGAGCGACCCGGGGACCGTGCCCCGCCGCGGCTGGCGCCGCTTCGCGATGGACACCCGCCCGCTGCGCCGCCCGGCCTACCGGCGTCTGTGGTCCTCCACCATCGTCACGGCGGTCGGCAGCCAGCTGACCGCCGTCGCCGTGCCCAAGCAGATCTACGACCTCACCGGCTCCTCGGCGTGGGTCGGCTACGCGAGCCTCGCCGGACTCCTGCCCATGGTGCTCTTCGCGCTGTGGGGAGGAGCCGTCGCCGACAGCGTGGACCGCCGCACCCTGCTCCTGGTCACCAACACCGGGATCGCCGTCACGTCCGTGCTGTTCTGGGTCCAGGCCGTCACCGGCCTCGGGTCGGTGTGGGTGCTGATGGTGCTGCTCGCCGTCCAGCAGGCGTTCTTCGGCCTCAACTCACCCGCCCGCAACGCCTCCATCGCCCGGCTCGTCCCCGCCGGTGAACTGGCCGCCGCGGCCGCGCTCGGCTCGACCGTGATGCAACTCGGCCTGGTGGCGGGCCCGTTGCTGGCCGGCGCCCTCATCCCGGTGATCGGCCTGGCCGAGCTGTACCTGATCGACGCCCTCGCCCTGTGCGTCACCCTGTGGGCGGTCCACAAGCTGCCCGCCCTGCCGCCCCTGGACTCCGCCACGACACGGCGCGCCGGCTGGCGGGAGGTCGCCGCCGGGTTCCGCTACATCGCCCTGCACAAGGTGCTGCTGCTGTCCTTCCTCGCCGACATCATCGCGATGGTCCTCGGCATGCCCCGCGCCCTGTTCCCGCAGCTCGCCGACACCACGTTCGCCCCCTACGGCGAAGGTCTGGCCCTCGGCCTGCTGTTCGCCGCCATCCCGATCGGGGCCGTCCTCGGCGGGCTGGCCTCCGGCACCTTCTCCCGTTCCTCCCGGCACGGCCTGATGGTCCTCCTCGCCGTCCTGGCCTGGGGCGCGGCCATCACCGGGTTCGGGCTGAGCACCAGCCTGTGGGTCGCCGTGGCGTTCCTCGTCGCCGCCGGTGTCGCGGACATGGTCTCCATGGTGTTCCGCGGCGCCATCCTGCTGTCCGCCGCCACCGACGAGATGCGCGGCCGCATGCAGGGCGTCTTCACCGTGGTCGTCGCCGGCGGCCCCCGCCTCGCCGACGTCCTGCACGGCACCGCCGGTTCGGCCTTCGGCGCCCGCACGGCCGTGGCGGGCGGCGGGCTGCTGGTCATCGCCGCCGTCCTGCTCCTCGCGACGGTCACGCCGGCCCTGCGGCGTTACCGGATACCGGGGGAGGAACGCCCTTGATCCTGCGTACGCTGCCGACCAGGCGCACACCCCACAGTCAGGAGTACGGACGATGGAGTACGTGAAGCTCGGTTCGACGGGTCTGGACGTGTCCCGGATCTGCGTGGGATGCATGAGTTTCGGGCTGCCCGAGCGCGGCACGCACCCGTGGACGCTGGACGAGGCGGAGTCACGCCCGCTGATCCGCCGGGCGCTGGACGCCGGGCTCAACTTCTTCGACACGGCGAACGTCTACTCCGACGGCACCAGCGAGGAGATCGTCGGCAGCGCCCTCGCCGAGTTCGCGCGGCGCGACGAGATCGTGATCGCCACCAAGGTCAACGGCGCCATGCACCAGGGTCCCAACGCCCTCGGCCTGTCCCGCAAGGCGATCATGACGGAGATCGACAACAGCCTGCGCCGCCTCGGCACCGACTACGTGGACCTCTACCAGATCCACCGCTTCGACCCGCACACCCCGGTCGAGGAGACGATGGAGGCCCTGCACGACGTGGTGAAGGCGGGCAAGGCCCGCTACATCGGCGCGAGTTCGATGTACGCGTGGCAGTTCTCGAAGATGCAGTACACGGCCCGTACGAACGGCTGGACGCGGTTCGTGTCCATGCAGAACCACTACAACCTCCTCTACCGGGAGGAGGAGCGGGAGATGCTGCCGCTGTGCGCGGACCAGAGCGTGGCCACGCTGCCCTGGAGCCCGCTCGCCCGCGGCCGTCTCACCCGCGACTGGGGCACCGTCACCGCACGCACCGGGACCGACGGCTTCGGCAGCACCCTCTACCAGGACGGCGACCGCGAGATCGTCGACGCGGTCACCCGGATCGCCGGCGAGCGCGGCGTCCCCCGTGCCCGGATCGCCCTCGCCTGGCTGCTGGGCCGGCCCACCGTCACCGCCCCGATCGTCGGCGCCACCAAGCCCCACCACCTCGACGACGCGGTGGCCGCCCTCGACATCACCCTCACCGAGAAGGAGATCGATGAGCTGGAGCGGCCCTACACGCCCCGCGCGATCAGCGGGCACTGAGCCCCGTCCACCCCTGGGCCAGACGCCGGGTGAGGGCGTCCGCGCGCCGGACCGGCCGCCAACGGTGCCCGGCCGCCAACCCGGTCGGGCGGGTCAGGGCCGGGTGTACTCCTGCCGCACGGTCGTGGCGAGCCGGGTCAGCGCCTCCTCGGCGCCCTCCCGGTCGGTCCTGTCCAACAGGGCGAGGGCGTCCGCCGCCGCCAGCCGCACCCGCTGCGGCACCTCGTCCAGGGCGGCCATCCGGTAGGCGATCGTGCGCCGGGCCTCACGCTCCTCGGCGGTGACCCCGAGCGGGCCGGTCCGGGGGAAGACCGCGGCCTCGTACGCGGTCACATGGAGGAGCACCCCGTGCGCGATCCCCTCGGCGTACCCCCGCTGCCCCGCCTGACGTTGCGCCACGAGGAAGTGCGCCATCGCCCGCCGCCGCACGATGAGCGACCCCACCATCCCCACCAGCCCCGCGCACACCGCCGCGCCCAGCGCGACGAGGCCACCGCCGAGCAGCGCGCCGATGAGGGCGCCGCCCGCCATGAGCAGACAGGTCAGCCCGGTGGTCAGCATCAGCAGGGCGCGTGCGGGAGTGAGCGAGGCCATGGCGTGCAGTCTCTCAGCTCCCCGACCGGCGCCCCAAGCCGATCCCGCCGTGCGCCGACCGCGGAACACGCCCGCCGCGGTGGGGCGCGTGGGCTGACTGCGGGTCACACCGGCCGGTCGCGGTCACCGGTCCCGGGGCGGACCGCCCGTGCCGATCGCCCGTGAACGACCCGGCTCTCGTCCTCAACCACCCACCGTCGAACGAAGATCCAGCATCGGCATAGGGTGTCGTCCGTGACAGCCCGCGAGTCCGACGAGGCGGTCGCCGACCAGTGTGAGGCCGAGGGGGAGACCGCCGACCCATGAACCAGATCCTGTACGCCGGGGCCATAGGCCTGTTCCTGACCCTCATCGGCACACCCCTGCTGATCAAGCTGCTGGCCCGCAAGGGATACGGCCAGTACATCCGCGACGACGGCCCCCGCGAGCACGCCAGCAAGCGCGGCACCCCGACCATGGGCGGCATCGCCTTCATCCTGGCCACCCTGGTCGCCTACGCCCTGACCAAGATCCTCACCGGTGAGAGCCCCACCTACCCCGGTGTCCTGGTGCTGTTCCTGATGGCGGGCATGGGTGTCGTCGGCTTCCTCGACGACTACATCAAGATCGTCAAACGGCGTTCGCTGGGGCTGCGGGCCGGGGCCAAGATGGCCGGCCAGCTGGTCGTCGGCATCGTCTTCGCCGTGCTGGCCATCCGGTTCGCGGACGAGCGGGGTCAGACGCCCGCCTCGCTCAAGCTGTCCTTCGTCACGGACTTCGGCTGGACCATCGGACCGGTCCTGTTCGTCGTCTGGGCCCTGTTCATGATCCTCGCCATGTCGAACGGCGTGAACCTCACCGACGGTCTGGACGGACTGGCGACCGGCGCGTCCGTGATGGTCTTCGGCGGCTACACCTTCATCGGTCTGTGGCAGTTCCAGAACTCCTGCGCCAACGCCATGGAACTCACCGATCCCGCTTCCTGTATCGAGGTCCGCGATCCGCTCGACCTCGCCGTCGTCGCCGCCGCGCTGATGGGCGCCTGCTTCGGGTTCCTGTGGTGGAACACCTCACCGGCCAAGATCTTCATGGGCGACACCGGTTCCCTCGCCCTCGGCGGCGCGCTCGCGGGCCTCGCCATCTGCTCCCGCACCGAGCTGCTGCTCGTGGTGCTCGGCGGACTGTTCGTCCTGATCACCCTGTCCGTGATCATCCAGGTCGGCTCGTTCAAGCTGACCGGCCGACGGGTCTTCCGGATGGCCCCGCTGCAACACCACTTCGAACTCAAGGGCTGGTCGGAAGTCCTGGTCGTCGTCCGCTTCTGGACCATCCAGGGCATCTGCGTCATCGTCGGCCTCGGCCTCTTCTACACGGGCTGGGCGGCCGGCTGACCGGCCGGGGCGCGGCCCCGTCGCCGCCCAGCGGTGGCCGCGCCACCCCGCGGCGGTTCAGTCGAGGCAGAACTCGTTGCCCTCGATGTCCCGCATGACGATGCACGACTCGTAGACCCCGTCGGCCCGCAGCAGCCGCTCGCGGACGGCGCCGAGCGCCACCAGCCGCGCGCACTCGGCCTCCAGGGCGGCCAGGCGTTCGTCGCCCACGAGCCCGGTGCCGATCCGCACGTCCAGATGCACCCGGTTCTTGACGACCTTGCCCTCGGGGACCCGCTGGAAGTACAGGCGGGGACCCACCCCCGAGGGGTCGCCGCACGCGAACCCCTGGCCCTGCCGCTCGGGCGGCAGCGAGCGGTCGTAGGCGTCCCACGACGCGAATCCCTCCGGCGGCGGCGGTACGACGTACCCCAGCACCTCGCACCAGAAGCGGGCGAGGCGTTCGGGGTCGGCGCAGTCGAAGGTGACTTGGAAGGTCTTGATCGAGGACATCGGCGCACCCTAACGCCTGCCGTGCGGACCCGCGAAGGAAATTTCGGGACGGCGGGCCGCTCCGCGGCGGGAACGGGGCCGGCGGGGAGCGCGCCGCGACCGCCCTCCCCGCCCGCCACCGCTACATCGCCCCGCTCGCCTCCAACCGCACCGCCCGCAGATGGTCCGCCAAGGGGCCGAGGCCCACGTCGTGGCGGCGTTCGTCGACCGTCTCGGGGTGGCGGATCGGGTACGGGAACAGTGTGCCGGGATCGACGCGGGTGCCGTAGAACTGCGGCTGGCTCAGCTCGACCGCGCAGTGGTCGGCTATGTAGGCGTGGTGCACGGCGGGGCAGCGGCCGTCCGCGACAGCCTCGGCGATCAGATCGCGGCAGGTCAGCTGGAACCCCAGGTCGGGGGAGTGCAGCAGGATCATGAGGGCGGCCGTCGAGGCCGGCTCGCCGACGAGGGCGGCGCTGGGCCAGCCGTGGCGGGCGACGATCGCGTGCAGGGCGTCCGCGTTCCCGGCCCGGCACTCGATGATACGGGCGCCGGCCAGGGCGGTCGGTGCGGACCGGGCCTCGTGGGCCAGTCGCCGCTCGTCCTGCGCCCTGCGGAGCAACTCGGCGGCCAGGACCTGCTGCGGGGGGACGGCGAGGAGGGGGATGCCTTCCCTGGCCGGGGCGGCGTCTCTCACGTCGGCTCCCGTGCGGCGAGCGAGAACCACACGCGTTTGCCCACGTCGTCCGAGTCCGGCGGATCGGTGCCCCAGTCGTCGGCCAGCGCGGCGACGATGGCGAGCCCGCGCCCCGACTCGGCGGTGCCGTCCACCGTCCGGGGCCGGGGCCGCGCGGGCGAGGAGTCGGCGAGCGTCACGCGTAGCACGCGGTCGGCGCATTCGAGGGTGACGGCGATGGTGTCCGCGGGACCGGCGCTCGCGTGCCGCACCGCGTTCGCGAACAGTTCGTCCGTGGCGAGCACGGCGTCGTCGGCGATCGAGGACAGGTCCCAGCGGGCGAGATACGCGGCCACCGTACGCCGCACCCCGGCGGCGCACGACGGGCGCGCGGGCACCGCCAGACGGACCAGCCGGGACCTCTGGAGCGAGATCAAGGCAGCATCACCGCGTCCGCCTCCGCAGGCGCTCCGCCGGACGGGACGTCACGGACGCTCCAGCCGGGGTCGCGTGCCGGTGCGGCAGGGGTCCGTCGGCGGTGTGCGCGGACACGGACGGCCGTCATCGCGGTCCTCCTCGATACTCGGGGCGGCCGCTGGCGGACCGCCGGTGCTGTTGTCGCAGACAACAGCACCGGGCACACGAAACGCCAGGTGGTGGAGGGGTTGTGCGGGTGCGGGCGGGTATTGACGAGGGCTGTGTGTCCTCGCCGCCCCGGGGCACGCCGACGTGGGAGCGCGCCACGTCGGGCGGTCCGGGCGTGCCGGGTGGTCCGGCACGTGCCGATGGTGAGCCCGGCGTGCAAGGGCGCGGGCGGTGTGCCGGTCGGCGCGGTCGGCGTGATGACGGGGTGACGGCCCGCGTCAGAGCAGGAGCCGAGCCATCTGGTGGGCGGCTTCGCGGGCGGGCCGCCCGACGCCGATGAGGGTGGCGGAGGCCGGCCCCGTCCAGTCGCCGTAGCCGAGCAGATGCAGGCGCGGCTCCTCCACGGACCGTGTCCCGTCCGTGGCGATGTGGCCGCGCGTGCGGCGGAGCCGGAGCGGTGCGAGATGCGAAAGGGCCGGGCGGAAGCCGGTGCACCAGATGATCGCGTCGGCCTCGCTCCGGCTGCCGTCCGCCCACTCGACCCCGCTCGGGGTGAGGCGGGTGAACATCGGGCTCGCTCGGAGCAGGCCGCGGTCGCGGGCCTCGCGGACGGGTGCGGCGGCGACGATGTCGCCGAGGGAGGCGACACCGCCGGTGTCGGTGTGGCCCCGGTCCAGGGCGCGGCGGCGGGCGGTGGCCGCGTCGAAGAGGGCGCGGCCGTCGATGTCGTCGGCGAGGTAGCGGGGCGGACGCCGGGTGGCCCAGGTCAGTTCGGTGTCGTGGGCGAGGTCGGCGGCGATCTGGGCGCCGGAGTTGCCGCCGCCGACCACGATCACCCGCCGGCCGGCGAAGTCCCGCGGGCCGCGGTACTCCACGGTGTGCAGGTGCCGGCCCCTGAAGTCCGCGCGGCCGGGGACCGCGGGCAGGAAGGGGCGCCACCAGGTGCCGGTCGCGCTGACGACGGCGCGGGCGCGCCAGGTTCCGGCGTCGGTGTCCACGCGCAGGAAGTGACCGTCGCGGTGGACTCCGGCGACGCGCACCGGCCGCTCGACGGGCAGCTCGTACCGCTTCTCGTAGTCGGCGAGGTACTCCACCACGTGCTGCGCCCCGGGGTACTCCTGACCGGCCTGCGGTGGCATGAGGCGGCCGGGCAGGGAGGAGTAGGCGGCCGGGGAGAACAGCCGCAGGGAGTCCCAGGTGTGCTGCCAGGCCCCGCCCGCAGTGGTTCCAGCGTCGAGGATGACGAAGTCGACGCCCAGGCGACGCAGGTGGTATCCGGCGGCGAGCCCGGACTGGCCGCCGCCGATCACCACCACCGACGGCGTCCGCGTCACTCGGCGGCGCCCCGCTCGGGCACGAAGACGAGCGCCACCAGCGCCAGCCCGACCACGCCACCGATCAGCTGCATGACGATGAAGCCCGCGAGTGAACCGGGCGCGATGCCCGCGAAGGTGTCGCTGAAGGCACGGCCGATGGTGACCGCGGGGTTCGCGAAGGACGTCGACGAGGTGAACCAGTACGCGGCGCCGATGTACGAGGCGACGGCCACGGGTGCGTACCGCAGCCGGTCGGTGCGGGCCAGCCCGAAGATCATCAGGATCAGGCCGGCGGTGGCGACGACCTCGCCGAGCAGCAGGTGCCCGGCGGACCGGTCGTGGGTGGACCACTCCACCAGCGGCCTGCCGAACATGGCGTCCGCGAGGATCGCGCCCGCGACCGCTCCCACGATCTGCGCGGGGACGTAGGCGGCCACCTCGCGGATCGTCACCCCTGTGCCGCCGCGCCTGCCCGTCCACCACTCGGCCAGCGTGACCACCGGGTTGAAGTGTGCGCCGGAGACCGGCCCGAGCAGCAGGATCAGCACGCCGAGCCCGAAGACGGTCGCCAGGGAGTTGGCCAGCAACTGCACCCCGACATCCTTCGTCAGCTCCGTGGCCTGGATGCCCGAGCCGATCACCACCGCCACCAGGGCCGCGGTGCCGACCAGTTCAGCGGTGGCGCGGGCGGCCAGCGGCCTGCGGGGCGGGGCGGCGCCCGGCGCGGCCTGCGGCGCGGCGGACGGCATGGCCGACACCGTGGCGGATTCGTGCGTGGCGGTCAACAAGAGCTCCTCGGTGCGGTCGCCGGACGGCGCGGGTCAGGGGCAGGACCGCTTGTTGCCGGCGGCGGTTCGGGCGGACTCGGCCAGGTCGGCGAACCGGTCCGCGAGGGAGGCGATGACGTCGGGCTTGAGCCGGTAGTAGGTGAACCGGCCGCACGGCTCCGTCTCCACGACCCCGGCCTCGCGCAGCACTCTCAGATGGTTGGAGAGGTTGGTCTGCTTGGCACCGGTCTCCTCCACGAGGTGGGTGGTGCACAGCGTCTCCCGGGCGAGCAGGGTCACGATCCGCAGCCTGAGCGGGTCGGCCAGAACCCGGATCAGGTCAGCGTCGACTGACGTCATCATGGGCTGATACTGTCACATCAGTGGTGACTGACACCACCGCGTGCCGACGTCATCCGTGCCTGATGCCGTGGTGAGACAAGAGAGAGCCTCCGATGTCCGACAAGCCCTCCGTGCTGTTCGTCTGCGTCCACAACGCCGGCCGTTCCCAGATGGCCGCCGCCTGGCTGACCCACCTGGCCGGGGACCGTGTCGAGGTTCGCTCCGCCGGCTCCGACCCGGGCACGGCCGTCAACCCGGCCGCCGTTCAGGCCATGGCCGAGGTCGGCATCGACATCTCCGCCGAGGTCCCGAAGACGCTCACCGTCGACGCGGTCAAGGAGTCGGACGTCTGCATCACCATGGGTTGCGGCGACACCTGCCCCGTCTTCCCCGGCAAGCGGTACCTGGACTGGCAGCTGGAGGACCCGGCCGGCCAGGGCGTCGAGGCCGTCCGCCCGATCCGCGACGAGATCAAGGTGCTGGTCGAGGGCCTGATCGAGGAGATCGCGCCGGAGCCCCGGGAACACCGGGCATGAGCGGCGGGGCGACGGACCTGCGCGACGTCATCGTCATCGGCTCCGGCCGCGCCGGACGCACCGCCGCCCCCTGTACCGCGCGCCTCGGCGCGCCACGTGGTTCATCCCGCCCGACGCCCCGCATGACCGACCGTGGTCCCTGTATCCACCGGGTCGGTTCGGTGGGGGGCGGTGCCCTGCGCCGTGACGGTGCCGGCAGCCTCCGACGTAGGGCTTCGACGTCCCGTCAGGCCGCCGCCCCCAGCACCACCCGCGACCTGCGTTCGAACTCCTGCACCACCGGCTCGTGCCGGCGCGACGCGAGCCGTCCCCGGAAGTCGCGCAGGGCCTGGATCGACCGCTCGCTGTGCACCCCGCTGAGCGCCTGAAGCGCGTCGGTGGCGGTGGCGACGGCCTCGTCGAGGCGGTTCTGCTGGAGGTGGGCCGTGGCCAGGACGGACCGGCTGATGGCCTGCCGGCGCCGCCGGTCGGCGTGGGCGCGCACCGACTCGTTCGCCGTGTGCTCGGCCTGCGCGGCCAGACCCAGATCACGGAAGCACAGGGCCGACTCGGCCTGCAGATAGTGGTGGTCGAGGAACCGCACCCACGGCGACTCCTGGGCGGCACCCCGGCTCGCGTCGAGCTGCTTCTCCGCCGCGCGCAGCGCCTCGGCGGTCTCACGCGGCCGCCCGAGCGCCGCGTGGCCCCGCGCGGACATGGCGTGCAGCCGCATCAGCCCGAGCGGACTGCCCGCGTCCTTCGCCGTGGCGACACCGGCCCGTGCCAGCGCCACCCCCTCGTCGGGGCGGCCGAGGCTCGTCGCCAGATGGGACAGCCCGGCCAGGATCTGCCCGCCGAGCACATGGTCGCTGCCCTCCGCGCACAACCGGAGCCCCTGCGTCATGTACCGCTGCGCCAGGCCGTACTCCCCGGCGTCGTACGAGCTCCAGCCCGCCATGGCGGCCAGCCGGGCCGCGGCGGCGAACAGCTCACGCCGCTGGTTCGCCGGTGTGCCGCGCTGCTGCAGCATCGGCACGACCTCGGTGGTGAGGTACTGCACGATGCTCGTACGGACTCCGCCGCCGCCGTAGTGGTTGTCCATCTCGTCGAACATGCGGATCATCGCGTGGACCTGCTCCACCGGCCCCGCGCCGGACGCGGACGCCGGACGGGGCGCGTCACGGCTCTCCACCAGCCACAGCAGCCAGGCGCGCTGAGGGTTCGTCAGCGCGCCCGGCACGAACGGCACGGAGCCCAGCAGGCTCCGCCGTGAGATGTCGGTCGACCCCAGCTCCGCCAGGGTGTGCAGGGTCTCCGCCACGTTCTCCCCGTACATCAGCGCCCGTCCCGTCACCGGCCGTCCCCGGTCGAGCGGGAAGCCGAGGTCCGCCGGAGTCAGGGCACGGCCCAGTCGTTCGCCGAGGACGGCGGCGATCAACTCCGGAGTGTTGCCACGTGGTTGCTGGCCCTGTAACCAGCGGGTCACCGAGGCCTTGTCGTAGTTGGTCTCCGAGCCCTGGCAGCGGCCCAGCTCATTGACCCGCAGAGCGAGGGAGGCGTACGAACAGCCGGCCTCCTTCAGGGCGGCCGCGAGCGGCTTGTTGGGCCCAGCGGGCGTCGTCGCCGGGGTCCTTGCTAATCCGTTGGTCACGGCGGCCATCCAGGAGTCGCATCGTGTCGGCGCGCGGCTGTGAACCCGTACCCACCCGTGCGCCAACTCAGGGGCGGGCCGCAGGAGTTCGAAGGACACTGCCCGCTGCGTGCGGCAGGTCGCTCGATCACTATGGTGGCCGAACAACTCAGCCCGCAACCGGCGTTCTGATAATTTCAGAATGAACTCCGAGGACCTGTCCTTGTCAATGGATCACGTGGCACACTGCACGCTGTGAATCCCGCCCCGGGAGGTTGCACGTGAGTGAGACCCGCGTCGGAGGGAGCGCCCCGGCGGCGCCCACGGTCCTGCGCATGGTTCTCGGAAAACGGCTCCGTCAGTTACGGGAGCAGGCCGGCGTCTCCTTCGACGACGCCGCCCGCGCCATCGAGGTCACCGCGCTGACGGTCCGCCGCATGGAGAAGGCCGAGGTCGGCCTCCGCATCCCCTACGTGAAGGAGCTGCTGCGCACCTACGGGGTGTCCGACACCGAGATCGACGACTTCCTCTCCCTCGCCCGGGAAGCCAACCGACCCGGCTGGTGGCACAAGTTCCGCGACGTGCTGCCCGACTGGTTCAGCGCGTACGTGAGCCTGGAGAGCGAGGCCCAGGTCATCCGCCTCTACGAACCCCAGTACGTCCCCGGCCTGTTGCAGACCCACGACTACGCCGCCGCGCTCCTGCGCGTCGGCTTCCCCAACGCGGGCCCCGAGGACGTCGAACGCCGGGTCGCGTTACGGCTCCGACGCCAGGACCTGCTGGTCAAACCCGAGGCGCCCGCCATCTGGGCCATCCTCGACGAGACCGTGCTGCGCCGCCCCGTCGGGGGCGCCGAGGTGATGCGGGCCCAGATCGACCGGCTCGTCGAGGCGACGGAGCGACCCAGGATCAGAATCCAGATCATGCGCTTCGCCGCCGGACCGCACCCCGGTGCGTACGGCCCCTTCCACTACTTCCGCTTCGGCTTCTCCGAACTCCCCGACATCGTCTACACCGAGGGCCTCGCCGGCGCCCAGTACGTCGACCAGCCCGCCGAGGTCGTCACCTACCTGGAGGTCCTGGACCGGATGTCCGTGCAGGCGGAACCGGTGGCTCGGACCAGGGACATCCTGGCGGCACTACGCAAGGAGTTGTGACACATGGCAAGCACACCCGACCGCCCCGTCCACAGCGGCATGCCCGCCCCCGAACTCGGCGCCGAGGGCTGGCACAAGCCCTGGAGCGGCACCAACGGCGGATCCTGCGTCGAGGCCAAGCGCCTGCCCGACGGCAGCGTCGCCTTCCGCCAGTCCAAGGACCCCGGCGGCCCCGCCCTGGTGTACTCCCGCGACGAGATCGTGGCGTTCCTCGAAGGGGCCAAGGCCGGTGAGGCGGACTTCCTGATCGCATGACCGGAGGAACCCCGGCTCCCGGACCACTACGCCCGCACAACCGGACAACGCCCGCACGCACTCCCCCCGGCCCCCGTCCCCGCGCACACTGGGGAACCCCGCCCACGCGGGGCGAGCACACCACCGCAGGCGCACCACCCGAAGGGAGCGGCATGCGCACGCCGCCTCGTGTCCCCGGTCGGGCCATGCCGACCGTCCGACACGCCGGCCGCCCCGGCCGGGCCGCTCCCGGGGGGCGGGGATGACCCCGCCCCCCACCCTGACCCGCTACCGGACCCTGATCGTCGAGGGCCACGAAGGACCCGGCCGGGGCGTCCTCATCGCCGCGCTGGCCCGGCTGGGCTTCCAGATCCGGCACATGCCGCCCGGCCTGCACCACCTCGACCCCGCGCTGCCCTACCGCGAACTTCTCGCCGGACCCGGGCGGCTGGCCGTCGACAGCGGACTGATCGCCGAACTGGTCCACGGACCGCTGCGGCGCGGCCGGTCCCGGGTCACCTGGATCCAGGCCCTCGACTTCGCCGAGGCCGTGGCCGAACGTGACGGCGCCATGCTCCACCTCACCGCGACCCGCCGCACCCCGTGCGAGGAGGGCCACCCGCCCGGCGACGAGCGGGCCACCGAGGCGGCGGAGGCCGCCACAGCCTACGCGCGCGCGTTCGACACCCTTGCCCAGCACGTGCCGGTCGTGACCGTCCACGTCGGCGAGGCGCGCCGTTCCACCCGGCCCACCGAGCCCTCTCGGCAACAACTCCTGGGCGACATTGAGCAGTTGACGATAGGTTAGCGACGACCACGCGATGTGAGGCAGGAGAGTCCCATGCCAGAAGGCCACCCCACCCCCGACCAGGAAGCACTGTCGAAGATCGACACCACGGTGCCGCACTCGGCCCGTATCTGGAACTACTGGATGGGCGGCAAGGACAACTACGAGGTCGACCGGATCGCCGGTGACGCCTACCGGGAGATCGCCCCCAACATCGAGACGATGGCCCGTGCCTCCCGCGTCTACCTCATCCGCACGGTCACCTTCGTGGCCCGCGAGTGCGGCATCCGCCAGTTCCTGGACATCGGCACCGGCCTGCCGACGTACGACAACACCCACCAGGTCGCCCAGAAGGTCGCCCCCGAGTCCCGCATCGTCTACGTCGACAACGACCCCCTGGTCCTGCGCCACGCCCAGGCACTGCTCACCAGCACCCCCGAGGGCGTCACCGACTACGTCGACGCCGACCTGCACGACCCCGAGGCGATACTCGAACACGCCGGGAAGATACTCGACTTCGACAAGCCGGTCGCCCTCATGCTCATGGGCATCCTCGGCCACGTCCAGGACTACGAGGAGGCCAAGGACATCGTCCGCCGCCTCCAGGCGGCGCTGCCCCCGGGCAGCTATTTCGTCCACTACGACAGCACCGACACCGACGCCGAACTCAAGCGCGCGCAGGACGGCTACGACGACACCGGCGCCGTCCCCTACGTGCTGCGCAGCCCCCGCCAGTTGACCGCCTACTACGAGGGCCTCGAACTGCTGGACCCCGGCATCGTCTCCTGCCCGCTGTGGCGCCCGGAGCCGGGCACCTCCCCGGAGCCGACCGACGTGTACGGGGGAGTGGCGTACAAGCCGTGACCCGCGCGGCCTGAACCCGCGCCGCCGCACGGGCCCGCCCCGCTCCGCCGGTTCACCGGAGCGGGGCCGTGACCTTCCCCGTGTCGCCGTGCACATGGCACAGCAGCAGGCAGACGTCGTCCTCGTGCTCGGAGTCGTCCAGCAGCGGGTGCAGCAGCAGGTCGGCGGAGCCCTCCAGATCCTCGGCGAGCGCCGTCGGCCGCAGCGCGCCGAGAGCCCCGGCCAGCCGGTCGATCCCCGGGTCTATGCCCTGGGCACGGCGCTCCACCAGACCGTCCGTGTACAGCGCGAGCGTCGATCCGGGCGGCAGCGGGACGGTGTGGTCGGCGATCTCCTGGCGCAGCGGGATCCCGAGCATCGCGCCCGGTTTGGCGTCCAGCACCCGCACCTCGCCGTCGGGCGAGCGCAGCACCGGCGGCGGATGCCCCGCCGCCGCCCAGGTCAGGGTCGGCTCGTGCGGATGGAAACGGGCGATCACCGCCGTGGCGTACAGATCGGGCTGCATGTGGTGCAGGAGCAGATGCAGCTGGGTGAGGAGCTGGCCGGGGCTCTTGCCGTCCACCGCGTAGGCGCGCAGCGCGGTCCGCAGCTGGCTCATCATCACGGCGGCGTGCAGACCGTGCCCCGTGACGTCGCCGATCACGGTGATCAGGCCGCCGTCGGGCTGACGGAAGGCGTCGTACCAGTCGCCGCCGATGTTCAGGCCCCGCGTCGCCGGCAGATAGCGCGCGGCGAGCCGCAGCCCCGGCGTGAGGGGCAGCTCGGTGAGCAGGGCGCGCTGCAACGTCTCGGCGATGTCCCGGTTGTGCTCGAAGCGCCGGGCGTTCTCCAGGGCGACCCCCGCCCGGCGGGCGAGTTCGATCAGCATGAACGCGTCGTCGGCGTCCCAGCGGTCGGCCGGCGGCGACAGGGTGAGCACGCCCAGCGGAGCACCGCGGGTCATCAGGGGCACGCACAGCAGCGGCCGCTCGGGGTCCAACGCCGAGGGCGGCTGGTCCTCGACGCCGGGCAGGCCACCGGGGTGGTCCGCGGCGTACTGGGGCCGTCCCCGGCGGGCGGCCACGACGGCTGCTCCCGGGCGCGGACCGCTCAGGCGCACGTCGTCGTCGCCGTCGAACAGCCAGATGTCGGCGGTGCGCGCGTACCGGGGCACCAGCAGCGTCGGCAGCAGCCGCACGATCTCGTCATGGTTCAAGGACGCCGTCAGCGCGGCGCTGGCGTCGGCGAGGAAGGTGAGCCGGCCCCGCGCGTTCTCCGCCTCCTCACGGGCCTTCTGCTCGGCGGCGAACAACTCCCGCTGCGCGCGTCCCGCCGCGTCCAGCTCCGCGTGCAGCGCGAGCACACCCTGGTTGGTCTGATGCAGTTCCTCGCGGTGGAAGGCGACCAGAGCCTCCTGCTCGTCGAGCTTCTCCAGCAGCAGCGCCGCGTCCTCGTCCGCGCCGAACAGGGCCTCCGCGAGCGTCACCGGATCGTCGCCCACATGCCCGGAGTCCGGCAGCCCTTCCTCCTGGGCACAGCCGACCGTCAGCCGCCACGGCTGCCGGAACTCGCCCGGCCGCTGCGTCGCCGACGTCACCTCCACGAGGAACCGGCTGCCCGCCGGCGGGGTCGCCGCGGCCCGCGCGCTCAGCAGCCAGGTGCCGCCCTTGGTCAGGCACTGTCGCAGCTGCGCGGTCAGGGCGGTCACCAGCCGGGCACGGTCGGTCGGGGACACCCCGTGCGCCGTGGCCAGCCGCGCGGCGGCGATACGGGCCCGCGCCGCGTCGGTGACGGAGCTGATGTGCCAGGTTCTGGTCATGGAAGGTGGTCCGGCGGGGACGGGCTCAGCACCGCGACGCTGGTGTCGTCACGGACCGGCCGGGCGGAGCTGCTCGCGTCACGCACGATCACGGCGGCCACGACAGCGGGGTCGAGAGCGGTGCTGTGGGCTGCCGGACCGGGGCTCCAACGGCTCGGCAACCCGTCGCTGTGCAGCACGAGCAGACAGTCGTCCCCCCAGGGCAGCTCATGCTGCGGCATGGTCGCCGGCCGGTGCGCGCCCACGATCCCGGGCCGCGACAGCAAGGGCTGCCACGTCGCGCCGGTCCGCAGCCTCGCCCCTATGTTGCCGACGCCGGTGAAAAGCAACCGCCCGGCCGAGGCGTCGAGTTGGGCGACGGCGACGGCTGCCCCCCGAGTGTCGCGCAGCGCCCCCTCCAGCCGGCGCATGACCTGCGCGGGCGGCAGATCGGGCACCCGGCGCAGCTCCTCCACCGCCGCCGTGGAGGCGCGTGCCGCCTCGGGGCCGTGCCCCAGCCCGTCGGCGAGGACCAGCGTCGTGAGGTGGTCCGCCCGCACCCACGCCCAGGCGTCGCCGGAGAACTCAGCGCCCGCCAGCGGGATGTTCACGCCCCCCGCCCGTACGCCGTGCCCGGCGGGACGCACGGTACCGCGCCGCCTGCGGGAGCCGAGCCGTGCCAGGGCGACGGTGCCCCGGCCGACCGTGCTGTGCAGATCGAAGTCGTCGGCGACCCGACGGCAGGTGCCGAGCCCCGCACCCAGGGAGGAGGTGGTGGAGTAACCGTCCCGCAACGCGCCCCTCACATCCCGCATCCCGGGCCCGTGGTCGATCGCCACGATCTGCACCATCGGGATCCGGTCCTCGCCCGCAGGCAGCCGGTCCACGACGTCCAGCAGTATCAGCCCGCCGTCGGCGTGCTTGAGCAGATTGGTCGCCAACTCGGTCGCCACGAGCGCCGCTTCGGCCGTCCGGTCCTCGTCCAGCCCGGCCCGTGCCGCCGTGTCCTGGGCGGCCACCCGGGCATCGCGCACCCGGGTCGAGTCGCGCACCGGCACCTCCCACACGCGGGACATCACTGCTCCTCGCGCGGCCGCGGCGGACTCGACAGCCATGTCGTCACCGTCACGGTGGTGCCCCTGCCGGGGCGGCTGTCGATGGTGAACTCGTGGACCAGCCGCCGCGCACCGCCGAGTCCCATGCCGAGGCCCTCACCGGAGGTGAAACCGTCCACGAGCGCCCGGTCGAGGTCCTGGATGCCCGGCCCCTCGTCGCTGAACGCCAGCCGCAGCCCCTGCACGCCGCCGCTGGTCACGGGCGTGCACTCCATCTGGCCCCCGCCGCCGTGGATGAGGGTGTTGCGGGCCAGCTCGCTGGCCGCCGTCACCAGCTTCGTCTGTTCGACCAGGCCGAAGCCGAGCTGGGCGGCCGCCTGCCGCACATGCTGCCGTACCCACACCAGATCGAGGTCCGAGTGAATCGGCAGGCAGGCGGAGACGCCGCCGGCGGTCTGCATCACACACGCTCCTGGCGGCTGTCCCCCGGGCGGGGGAGGGTCGGGCCCTGGTCGCCGAGCAGACGCATCGCGTCCTCGGTGGTGAGCGCGGTACGCAGCCCGGGCAGCGTCAGCCCCAGCTCCACCAGGGTGATCGCCACCGCCGGACGCATCCCGGCGACGACGGTCCGGGCTGCGAGCAGACTCGTCTGGGCGGCGATGTCGCCGAGCACCCGCCCGAGGAACGAGTCGACGATCTCGACGCCCGACAGGTCGATGACCACCCCCGTGGCCCCGCTGCGCGCGACCGTGTCGCTGATGTCCTGCTGGAGCTGCTCCGCCGTGCCGTCGTGCAGATCCCCCGGCAGCGTCACCAGCAGCACGTCACCCAGCCTCAGGACGGGGACGGGAGTCGCGTACGGGGAGGGCCCGCCGTACGGCGAGGGGAAGGCGCCGCTCACCTGTGCTCCGAACCGGCGCCCTCGCGCGCGACGATGTCCGCACCCTGCTGCCCCAGCGCGTAGGCAAGGGCGTCCGCGAGGCTCGCGCGGGTCAGGACCGAGCTGAGGTCGATGCCCAGGTGCACGATGGTCTGCGCGATGGCCGGCCGGATCCCGGAGACGATGCACTCGGCCCCCATCAGCCGTGCCGCCGCGACCGTCTTCATCAGATGCTGGGCCACCAGGGAGTCCACGGTCGGCACACCGGTGATGTCCAGGATGGCGAACCTCGCGTGCTGTTCGACGATGGAGTCCAGCAGCGTCTCCATCACGACCTGGCTGCGCGCGCTGTCCAGGGTGCCGATCAGGGGGACGGCGACGATGCCCTCCCACAGCTTGATCACCGGGGTGGCGACCTCCAGCAGCTGCAGTCGCTGCCGGTGGATGACGTCCTCGCCCTCGCTCAGTGCCGTCTCCAGCACGACCAGACGCAGGGTTCCCATGAGGACCGTCAGGGTCGTGGCGCATTCGCGGACGTGTTCCGCCGGCGCGTCGGGGAACTCGGCGAGCAGCAGCTCGGTGACGGGGGGCCGCAGCGCGTCGACCTCACGGGAGATGTCGGTGATGCTGGCGCCGGCCCGCGCCCGGGCGGCCGCCGTCCGCGCGAGCTGGTCGCGCACGATGTGGAAGCCGCCGGACTCCGCGTCCTCGACCGTGTCCGCGCCGGCCACCGCGGCGAGCGCGTCCACGACGGCCCGGCCCGCCTCCACCGCCTCGTCCCGGGAGTGCGTGAAGACGGTCCGGAACAGCGCGGCGTCGGCCCAGCGCTGCGCGATCTGTTCCTGCCGGCCGCGCAGGAAGTCCGCCACCTCCTGGGCCGGTGTCCTGCGGTGCGCTGCCGTGTCCTGTTCCGGCACGGGTCTCTCCTCACGTGCTGTGGTGACTTCCCGCTGCGGGGAACGAGTGGGGGGCGAAGTCGTGGGGCGGCGCACCCGGCCATGGCGTCGTGCGGTCCGCCAGCCATGAGGAGGAGCCGGTCGTCCGCCTCGCCTCCCGGGGCACGCACCGATCCGCAGGCCCTCGGCCCGGCACTCCCCGCGGACGGCCGACTCCGCGTCGGCCCGCGGGAGTTGGGTTACGACGAAGAAGGGCCCGGCGTCGTCGGCTGCCGCGCGCCGCGCCCGTGAACGGCCCGGCGCGGGCGGTCCGGCCGCGCGTCGCCCGGCGCCTCCGGGGCACGGACCCACGACTCCAGGGCATGGATCCACGAGTCCGGGGCATGGACCCATGAGGGGGGCGCCGCCGACGCCAGGAGCGTCCGACCGTCGACCCGGCCTCGGTCCGACAGGCATCCGAACCCTTCCCACGTGCTTGTCTCGCGCTCACTCTGTTGCTTCCGGCGACAGTTGTCAAACGACAACCATCGGGTCCCCTGTGCGACCCCGCCCACCCCTGGGCACCGCCCGTACCGCGCAGCCCGCCGCCCCCTTCGCCGCCACCGCCCCCTTCGACGCCTACGCCCCGGCCGACGGCTCGTCCGGCGGGCTCGGCAGCCGGCCCGAGTCCACCGACGCCAGCGCCTCGTCGACGCTGTCCACCGTCGCCACGGTGAGGCTGACCCCCGTGAGATCGAGGATCCGCCGCACCGCCGGCGTCGGGGCGATGACGTACACACCCCCCGGGATCTCCCGCACCTCCTGGTAGGTCCGCAGGATGATGTTCATCCCGGACGAGTCCATGAAGGGCACCGCCGAGACGTCGAGGAGGAAATGCCGTCGGCCGTGGCTCAGTTGGTTCGCCAGATGGTGCTGCAGCTCGGTCGCCGTATCGATGTCCAGTTCCCCTTCGATGGTGAGCAGAACGGCGTCCTCGCGTGGCAGATCCACCGTGATCGACAGGGGGTTCTGGGCAACGGACACAAGGGCCTCCCACAGGCGCTACCGACCGGGGCCGAGTGCCCCGATCGACGGATTCGATGCATCGCTCGGCGACGCGCCCGTGCGCATACCCGCGAATCATCCGTCCACACGGGGTGTGATCAGGCGACTCCCGGTTCCAGGAGCCCCGTGCGCAGCCGCTTGATGATGCGGCTGATCAACCGGGAGACATGCATCTGGGACACGCCGAGCTGCGCGGCGATCTGGGACTGGGTCAGCTCCTCCACGAACCGGAGATGGATGATCCGCCGCTCCCGCTCGTCGAGCCGGGCGATCAACGGTGCCAACGAATGGAAGTCCTCGACGAGTTCCATCGACGGATCCAGCTCGCCGATCCGGTCGCCCAGTACCGTCTCCCCGTCCTCGCCGCCGTCGAAGGTGAGCGCGGCGTCCAGCGAGGACGTGTGGTAGCCGTTGGCGGCCTTGCGGGCCTCGATGACCTCCTCCTCGGACAGGGACATCAACTCCGACAGCTCACGCGTGGTCGGCATCCGGCCCAGTCGGGACTGCAGCTCGTCCTTGGCCTTGGCCAGTTCCACCCGCGCCTCCTGGAGCCGCCGTGGCACATGGACGGCCCAACTGGTGTCACGGAAGAACCGCTTGATCTCGCCCACGATGTAGGGCACGGCGAACGTCGTGAACTCCACCTCGCGCGACAGCTCGAACCGGTCGATGGCCTTGATCAGCCCGATCGTCCCGACCTGGACGATGTCCTCCAGTGAGTCCTCTCTGCCGCGGAAGCGCGAGGCGGCGTACCGCACCAGCGACAGGTTCATCTCGATCAGCGTGTTGCGCACGTACTGGTGGTCGTGGGTCCCCTCGTCCAGCATGGCCAGCCGGTCGAAGAACTGCCGCGACAACGCCCGCGCGTCCTTCGGCTTGATCTGTGACGGGTCCTCGATGTACGGCAGCGCCGCCCCCGTGGTCAGGACCTTCTCCCGTGCCGTGCCCGTCGTCCGCGCTGCCGTCACGGCTGCCATGCCGTCCACCCCTCTCACCCGACTGCCTGTTGCCACCCCACGGTTGCCCCCGTCCGCCCGAGTCAGTCCCGCCGCGCCCCGAACGGGACGCTCAGGCTCCGCACTCTGGCCGGAAGTCGCCGCCGCGACGCCCTCCGACCGCTTCGGCCCTCCCACCGGCACCGACTCCCGCTCCGAGGACCCGTCACGAAGAACGCGCGCACAGTTGTTTGTCTCACGAATCGAGGGGCAATCGGTTCTCCACGCCTCCGTGACGGAGGCACGCCGGAGGAAACGGCGTTCCGCGTCCGGGCCCCCCTCTCACCCGCCCGCCGTCCTCCTCCACGAGTCCCTGACAGCGTCGTTCAGGAGCGATTCCGCATGCTGGTCAACGTGTCCGCAAACGGATCCGGTACGTCCGCCCGCCCCGGCACCACCGACAGAAGGTCACACGACGACGCCCCCGACACCGCCACCGCCTTCGCCCGACTGGCCGCGATGGACGAGGGGCCCGAGCGGGACGCCGTACGAGACGCTCTCGTCCAGGCGTGGCTGCCCATGGCGCACCGCATCGCGGGCCGGTTCCGCAACCGCGGCGAGTCGCTGGAGGACCTGCGCCAGGTCGCCGCCATGGGCCTGGTCAAGGCGGTGGACCGCTACGAACCCGAACGGGGGGCGTTCGAGAGCTACGCCGTACCCACCATCACCGGAGAGATCAAACGGCACTTCCGCGACCGGATGTGGACCCTCAGGGTCCCCCGCCGCGTGCAGGACCTGCGCAACAAGGTGCGGGTCGCCCGCCGTGAACTCAGCCAGACCTCCGGCGCCACCGAGCCGTCGATCGCCGACATCGCCGCCCACACCGGGCTCACCGAGGAAGAGGTCAACGCGGGGATGGAAGCGCTGGAGAGCTTCAGCGCCCTGTCCCTGGACGCCGAGATGTCCTCCGGGGACGACGGCTACAACCTCGCCGACACCCTCGGTTCGTGCGACGAGGCGTACGACGTCGTCGTCGACCGGGAGGCAGCCAAGGAAGGGCTGCGCCGGCTGCCCGAACGGGAGCGCGCCATCCTCTACATGCGCTTCTTCGAGGACATGACCCAGAACCGCATCGCCGACCGCCTCGGCATCTCCCAGATGCACGTCTCCCGCCTCATCAGCCGCAGCTGCGCACGGGTCCGCGAGGAGGCCCTCGGCCAGGCGGCCCAGGCCGGCCGCAGGAACGGCCGGCGCGCCCGGGACAGCTGAGCGACCGCCTCGGCCCCCTGCCCACCCGTCCGCCGCACCGCACCCGGTCCGGCCCGCCCCCGCATCGAGTCGTCCAGTCCATGAACCCTGCCGTCCAGATCACCCAGGAGCGAAACAGATGCTGATGCCCCATCCCGCGACCCTGCGCCGACTCGTCGAGGAGTACGAGTCGCTCACGTCGTACGAGGGCGAGCACAACGACCCGCAGGCCACACGCCGCGCACAGGACCTCGCGTACACGCTGTGCGTGTCCACGGGCACCCGCGACGTCCGGCAGGCCCTGGAGGCCGCGCGCCGGCAGCTCGCCGCGGCGCAGGCCACCACGACGGCCGAGCTGTGCGGGCACGGGATGGCAACGAGCGGTGATCTCGGCAGCCATGGTCCGGGCGGGAGCGGGTATGCGGCGCTTCATGAACACTGACGCACACCCCTGTCCCACCGCGCCGGCCCCGCCGCGCACCCCGTGACGGCGATGGAACGCCGGCCGGTCGGTGAGCGCGGCACCGCCCCCACCGAGGGCTCGTCCCCCGGGGCGGCGCGCCCGCCCGTCGCCGTCACCAGCGCCGCGGCGGCCCGCCGCCATGTGCGCGCGGTCGTGGTGGAGCGGTGGTGCTCGCCGTCGGGACCGCCGTCCGAGGCGGCCATGATCGACCTGCTGCTGGTCGTCTCCGAGCTGGTCACCAACGCGGTCCGGCACGGCGGCGGCCTGGCCGGCTTCGACGTGGCGGTCTCCGAGGCAGGCGTACGGCTGGACGTGAGGGACTACAGTCCCGCCGTCCCCACCGCCGCCCACGGCCCCGGCATGCCGCCCCGCTCCCACGAGGGCAGCGGATACGGCTGGCCGCTGATCAACCGGCTGTCCAGCCAGGTCGACGTCCGCCGCCCGGCGGAGGGCGGCAAGACGATCAGCGTCCTCGTGCCGCTGACCTGATCCCGGGCAACCGCGAACGCCCCGACCCACCGGGCCGGGGCGCTTCCGCGTGCCTCCCTCACCAGGGCAGGAAGACGTGGATGTCCTTGCCGCGCTCGCTGCCCTGCTCGTGCACCACCACGCTGACCTCGTCGCACAGGGTGTGGATCAGATACCACCCGATACCGCCGCCGCCCTTGCTCGGATGGAACGGGCGCGGTTCGGGCGAGGTGACGCTCGTGTCGTGCATCATCACGTGCACCCCGTCGTAGGTGCGGCGCATGGTGAGCTCGAAGGGCCCGGGGGCGTACTGCACGGCGTTCGCGGCCAACTCGGTCACCACCAGCAGGATGTCGTCCCAGTGCTCCTGTGCGGCGGGCAGCGACGTGCGCGCCAGCACGCCGAGGAACTCCTCCGCCGTCGCGCGGGCACCCGTCACGTCGCCGAGTTCTCCGTCGAAGGCGGCGTGGCGCTTGTGCATCTCCTCGTACGGCAGTTTGTCGTCCCAACGCGGCTCTGTTGCCATCTCGTCTTTCCCCGCTCGGCTCTTCGAGGCGGACGCGATGTCGCGTTCCTCTCCGAGGCACGTGCTTCCCCCGATGAGAGCGGCTACGCGTTCGAAATGGTAGGGATGGACGGGGCATTGGGGAAGACAGTGATCTCATGCCGCTCTCCCCGTACGAGTGCCCGCTACGGCGTGGCCGATTCACTCTCTTCGGCAGGTGTCCGCAGGACCAGCAGTGCCACGTCGTCGCCGTTCTCCGGGGGACGCGCCCGCTCCAGCAGCAGATCGCAGAACACGTGCAGGGGACGCTGGGCCAGCGCCGCGGCGTGCTGCCGCAGCCGGGCCATACCGCGGTCCAGGACGTGTCCGGGCGACTCGATCAGGCCGTCCGTGTACAGCACCAGTGTGGAGAGCGGCGGCAGCGGGGTCAGCACGTCGGTTCGACCGCGGGCGAGGCCGGTACCGAGCAGATGGTCGTGCTCCTCGTCGAGGAAGGCCGACCGCCCGTCGCGCGTGATCAGCAGCGGCGGCGGATGACCGGCGTTGGTCCACCACAGCGCCCACCCGGCGGCCCGCCGCTCCACCCTGCCGAAGATCATGGTCGCCATCGACGCGTCCGTCACGTTCACCACGGCCTGGTCCAGCCGCTCCACGATCACGCTCGGCGGCTCCTCCAGCGCCCAGGCGTAGGCCCGCAGCATGTTGCGGACCTGCGCCATCCCCGCGGCCGCGTCGATGTTGTGCCCCACCACGTCCCCGATGGCCACCGCCGTCGCCCCGTCGGCCAGCGGGAAAGCGTCGTACCAGTCGCCGCCGACCTGCGCCGACCGCGACGCCGGTACGTACCGCGCGGCCATGTCCAGCCCCGGCACGTCCGGCAGCTGCGGCAGCAGATGCCGTTGCATGGTCTCCGCGATGTACCGCTGCCGCTGGTACAGCCGGGCGTTCTCCAGCGCCAGCCCCGCCCGCCGGGCGATGTCGTCCAACAGCGACAGCTCGGCGTCCGTCATCACCCCCGACTGGGCGTCGCGGCCCAGCGTGAGGGCACCCAGGACCGCGCGCGGCCCCCGGATGGGCGCGATCGCCGCCGAGTGCATGCCCGTCACCTTGAACAGCCGCTGCTGCGCCACCGCGATCCCCGAGTCCGGCGGCCCCTGGTAGGTCTCAGGCCCGGCGAGGGTGGAGGCCGCGCCGCGCAGCGCCCGCGACAGCGGCATGAGCGACTCCTCGTGCACCGGGGGCAGCGGCCCCTCCAGTTCCTCGCACCGCACCACGGCACCGCCGTGGTGGGTGGCCACCGTGGTCCGCCACACGTCGTCGCTCTCGGTGATCAGGTCGACGACCGCCCAGTCCGCGAGCCGCGGCACCACCAGCCGCACCAGCCGTGCCACGGCCTCCTCGGCATCCAGGGTGGAGGTCAGCCGGGTCGTCGTCTCGGCGAGCAGCGCCAGCCGGTCCAGCTGCGACAGCGCCCGCGCGCCCCCCGTCGGGGGCACCTTCTCCGCGGAGTCCGTCTCGTAGAACAGGACCGCGGCGCCCAGCGCACCGCCCTCGTCGAGGCGGCACGGGGTGACCAGCCAGGACACCGCCAGCAGCGTGTCGTCGCCCCGGGCGAACCACTCGCGTGCCCCGCCCTGCGTGGTGCCGCCGAGGAACGCGTGCATCATGGGGCAGGCGGCCCGCGGCATGCTCTGACCGAGGCCGTCACGGTGCAGCAGCTCGTGGGCGTCCCGGCCGACGAGCGCGGCGGCCGTACGGCCCAGCAGGAACTCGGCCCGGGCGTTCACCGCGACAATGGAACCGTGGTCGTCCACCACGTACATGCCCGCGTGCACCAGGTCGGGCAGATCGCCCGGTGCCCGCACCGCGGGGCCGGACGGCCCTTGGGCGGTGTGGTCGGGACTCCACGCGTCCATGCTCGGGTTCCTCGCCTTCGAGACTTGACGAACGGGGCCGCCGGCCCCCCGCCGGGGGAAGGAGAGCCGACAGACGTTCGGAACGCACTACCCCGTCCGCGCCGACCTAGGCGCACGACATCTTCGCTCAGGCGGCCCCGCCCGGCCAGGGAGCCCTCACGCCTGGGTGTGCCGGACACAGGCGGCGACGACCTCGCGCAGACTTCCGGTCCGCTCCATCACCTCCCGCTGCACCCGGGCACCGTTGCCCCGCCCCGCGAGTGTGGCGAGGAAGTCGCGGACCAGATCGAGGTCGCCATTGTCGGCCAGGGCCTCCTCGACGTGGTCCACCAGGGAGCGGATCACCTCGTCGGCGGGGCGGGGCCGCATCGTCACCGGGTCCAGCAGGTTCCCCGTCATCCCGGACCGGGCGGCCCGCCACCGGGCCAGCCGCAGCATCGCGGCCGTGTGGCCGAGAGGGGCCCGGCCCGCCTGCCACTGCCGTGCCGCGGTGTCGGCGAGCCCTCGGGTCAGTGCCGCGACGAGCACCGCGGTGTCGGGGTGCAGAGACACGTCCGCGACCCGGATCTCCACGGTCGGGTACCGCTGGGCGAGCCTCGCCTCGAAGTACACCATCCCCTCGTCCCGCACGACCTCCGTGGCCATCAGCCCCGCCACGTACCGGTGGTACCGCTCGGCCGTGCCGAAGATCTCCGCCGGACCGGCCATCGGCCACATGTCCCACACCTGACTGCGGTAGCTGGCGTACCCGCTGTCGCGGCCCTGCCAGAACGGCGAGTTCGCGCTGAGCGCCGTCAGCACGGACAGCCACGGCCGGATGCGGTCCAGCACCGCCACACCCTCGTCCTCGGACCCCACCGACACATGGACGTGGCAGCCGCACACCAGCTGCGCCTGCGTGTCGAGCCCGAACTCCCTGGCCATCCACTGGTACCTGCTGTTCATGGTGATCGTCGGGTGGACGGGCAGCGGCGACGTGGCCAGCGCCACGACCGCCCCGCCGACCTCCTCGGCGTGCCGCGCCGCGTCCTTGCGACAGCGGACGATCTCCGACCCGAGGTCCGTCATCCTCGACTGCGGTCGCGTCGCGAACTCGACCTGCTCGTCGTGGAGCTCCTTCTCGAACACGTCCTGCCCCGTGCCGTCCCGTGAGGCACGCGCGAGCACCGCCGCGGCCCTGGCCCGGGGCTCACCGGTCTCCGGATCGACCAGGAGGAGTTCCTCTTCCACTCCGACGGTACGCACGTGATGTGGCCCCTCTCCCATGAGGTGATGGTGACGGCCGTGTGCTCTCGCACGGGGACGGGACACCTCGTCGTCGGGGGACCACGCTCCGTGCGCCTCGCCTCCACGGTCCGGGTACCCGAGCGGAGCTGCGGAAGCCGTGCGGGCCCGGCGCGGCACCGGACCCGGCCGCGGCGCCGGCCGCGGCGCCGGCCGCGCGACCGGCACGGCGGAGGAGGACCCGACCACGTCCGGGCCCCGCGGCACCCACCGGGCCGCGCCGCACGGCACGGCGGACGAGGACCGGACCACGTCCGGGCCCCGCGGCACCGACCGGGCCGCGCCTCACGGCACGGCCGCGGGCCCGAGAGCGGCGGTTGCCGGAACGGCCCCGGACCGCACAGGATGCTGCGGTGACCCGACCCGCAGCGCCCGCCGCCGTACGCCCCTACCGCCCCGAGGACGCCGAGGCGCTCCACGACATCTGCGTCCGCACCGCCCACGTCGGCCAGGACAGCCGCCCCCACTACGCCGACCCCGACATCTTCCCGGCGATCTTCGCGACGCCCTACGCCCGACTCGAACCGGACCTGACGTTCGTCCTGGACGACGGTGGGGGCCGCGCCGTCGGCTACATCCTCGGCACCGCCGACACCCCCGCCTTCGTGGAGTGGTTCCGTACGACGTGGCTCCCCCGTGTGGCGGACCGCTTCCCCGAGCCGCCGTCCCCGCCGCGCACGCCCGACGAGGCGATCACCGAACTGCTGTACCGCCCCGAGCGCATGCTCGTCCCCGAGGTGGCCGCCTACCCCGCCCACCTGCACATCGACCTGCTCCCCGCCTGGCAGGGGCAGGGCCACGGCCGAGCCCTGATGCACATCTTCCTGAGGGCTCTTCGCGAGCGAGAGGTGAACGCCGTCCACCTCTCCATGCTGACCGCCAACACACCGGCCCGCGCCTTCTACGACCGCCTCGGCTTCCACGAGATCAAGGTCCCGGACCCCGGCCCGGTGACCTACCTGGGCCGCACACCGTGACCCTCGTCCGACGGCCGGGCCGAGGCACCGCCGGCGAGGGAGGTGGTGAGGGGCGCCCGCCACGGCGTGGCCCACCAGGACCCCGATCCGATACGCGGGACGCCCCCGCGGTCGCCGCTCGTCTCGGTGGGCGCAACCCGGCACGGGCCGCCCGCACCTGATCGCCCACCAACTCGCGTACGCCGGCCGACTCACGCCCCGCCGCTAGATCCTCCACGGTGACGGAGAACCGCTTCAGTGTCTCCATCGGTACGCCGAGCCGCCCCTCCCGCAGGTCCTCCGCGAGGTCGCTGACGAAGTCGAGCCGCTGGCCCGCCTCGATGAACGTCCGGCACCCCGCCCGGAACGCCCCGTCGTCAAAGTCCGGCCGGGCGCGCCCACCGCGATCGACCCGGCGGTTGCTACGGGATGAAGACCTCCTCAAGGCGGTCGATGGCCCCGTCGTCGCCGAGGTGGTACGTGAAGACGAGCCCCGAGTCCGGGTGCGCGTCGAGCCAGTCGAGGAACTCCTGGACGCCGATCTTCTGGTTCGTGGTGCTCTCCACGATGGGGTTGGTCACGGTGACGTACGCGGCCTGGTCCATCGGGATGTACGTCTCCTTGCCGACCGTCTCGAACGGCGCCCCGTCCGAGTCGGGGGTGCCGCAGCCCCAGTTGCCGTGCTTCACGATCAGGCTCAGGGACCCTCCCTCCGGCGTGTAGCGGTAGACCGCGATCTCGTCGGGGGAGATGGGCATCTTGTGGTCGCAGTCGTCCCCCTCGGCGGAGCCGCCCCCGCCGCCCCCGGACCCCGTCGCGGTGGCCTTGGAGGGCTTCGAGGTGACCGGGGTGCCGCCGCCCGACGTGCCGCCGCTGTCCGCACCCGAGCCCGCGTCCGCACCCGAGCCCGCGGACGCCTTCGTGCCGGAGGTGCCGCCCGCCGCCGTAGCGTCGGTCGCCCCCTTCCCGTCGCCCTTGTCGCCGGCGCCGCTCGTCGCCGTCACGCTCGGCTGCGCGTCGCCGCCGACGTCGTCCGTACTCCCGCCCCCGGAGCAACCCGTCACGCCCAGCGCCGCAGCGGCGCACACGCTCAACAGGGCCGTCCGCACGGCGCCGGGTCTGCGCCGGCTCTTCCTCGGCGTCAGGTTCATGTTCCGCCCCCCACTTCGTGGTTCGAGTGCTCGGCGAGCCTCGTCGGCTCGGGTACGAGGGACGAGTTCCAGCCATCGGCAGGTGCGTGTCCTGGCTAGATTCTGCACACCACCCGTGGACCTGCCGCAGCCGGTGGGGCTGCTCGTACAGCGACGCGCTGGAGCGGCGGCTGCTCGCCGTGCCGGACACCCGGCCCCGGCTGACCCGGTTCGGCGGCGTCGACGCGGCCCGCTCGTGCGTCGCCGCCGGTCTGGGGCTGCCCCTGCTGCCGCTGACGAGCGTGGAGGAGCACGTGCGGCAGGGCGTACCGGCCCCGGACCTCCGTGATGTGCCCGCGCGGCCGGCCCGCCATCGCAGGCGGTGGACCTCGCCGGCCGCGGAGGCTCTGGCGGAGGAGATGACCCGGCAGTGGGTCGGCGGCGGGATGCCCGGGGCGGCTCACCGCGCCACGCGGTAGCGGACGTAGACGACCTGCGCGGTGAAGGTGCGGGTGTCGACGAGTTCGAGATCCACACGCCGCTCATGCCGGGGGAAGAACGGAATGCCACCCCCGACCAGCACCGGGTAGACCCGGGCCCGGTACTCGTCGATCAGCCCCTGCTCGGCGGCCTGGGCGGCGAGCGTCGCGCCGCCGATCGCGATGTCACCGCTGCCCGGTTCGGCCCGCAGCCGCTCGATCTCCTCGGCCAGGCCGCCCGAGGCCAGACGTGCCTGGCCCTGCACCGTCGACAGCGTGGTGGAGAACACCACCTTGGGCAGCGGCTTCCAGAGCGCGGTCCACTCGCGCTGCGACGCGTCGAGCGAGGGGTCCTCGTCGGCGGTCTCCCAGTACAGCATCGTCTCGTACAGCCGCCGCCCGAGCAGGTGGACGCCGACCCCTCGGATCTCGTCGATCCAGGAACGGAAGACCTCCTCGTCGGGTGGCGTCCAGTCGAGGCCGCCGTCCGGCCCGACGATGTACCCGTCGAGCGAGACGTTCATCGAATAGGTCACTGTGCGCATCGGAAGTCCTCCTCGGTGACGCGTCCGACGGTACGACCGCTCGCCGCCGTACGCCGTACGACGCACCGCTGGATGTCGGCGCAGGGCGCCGGCGGGCCGTGCGCGCGTTCATGGCGCCAGGCGGCTCAGCGCCTGCATGGCTTCGCGTTCCGTCCGGGCGAGGTCGCGCAGTTGGGTTCCGGCCTGTTCGAGGTACTGGGTGTCGCCCGTGCGCCCGGCTCGGGCGATGAGGTCCGCGGTGTGCGTCCACAGCCCGGCTGCTTCCGAGTACAGCGCGTGCCCCGTGCGCAGGTGCGGGCTGTCGATCTGCTCGGCGCATTCGGCGAGGAAGTCGCGGTACAGGTTGCGGAAGAGGGCGCCGCCGGTACCGGCCTTCTCCATCAGCAGGGCGACCTGCGGCAGATCGCGCTCGGGGTGGTCGCTCCGCCGGAGCCATGTGGGGACCTGCTGGGCGGTTTTCTCGATGCCGCGGTGGCCCAGGTTGGCGATGGGAGGGTCGAGGAAGGCGTCGGCGCAGGCGGTGATGGCCGGGACGATCCGTTCCCGGGGCGGGGCGGCGTCCGCCGGGACGGTGAGGGTGAAGGAGCGGTGCCTGGCGGTCATCGGGCCGCGTTCGGCGCGGGCGCGGGCGAGAGCGTCCAGGCCGGTGGTCACCGCCCCGCCCTGCTGGGCCGTGTCCACGAGGTGGGCGTACTGGTCGTCGTAGCCGTACAGGGCGACGATGTGCCCGCCGAAGTGCACGCGTGAGGTGAAGTAGTCGAGGTGGTGGCTGTCGAGCTGCAGCCCCACGGGCCGGCCGGCGTCGATGGCGGCCGTCACGTCCTCCCAGGCCTTGCGGGGCGAGGTGGTCTCCTTCACCTGGAGTTCCAGCCCCAGCCTGTCCGCGAGGTTGGTGGTGAGCGCGAAGGGCTTGACACGCCCCCCGAGGAAGGGGAAGTCCATCCTCTTGCTGTCCCAGTAGATGAACGACAGCCCGGCACCGAGCCCGAAGAGCATGGCTTCCGACAGATCGAGTCCCTCGTGGCGCAGCAGCACCGCGAGTGTGGTGGTCTCGCAGTGCTGCAGGCCCCGGTCGTCGATGCCGTCGACCATGGTCATGGGGTGTGCTCCGGGGAGGCTCGGGGCGGACCGGTTCACCGGCTGTCTCGTCCGGCAGGCCACACGCTACCCGTGTCCCTCCCGGCTCCGGGCGTTCCCGGCCTCTTCCACCCTGCCCCGGATCAGGGGTGGTTGGGGATGGGGCGGCCGGGGCGAGGGCGGCGGCGATACGTCGGACGACGGCGTGAGCGGTGTGGCCGTCGGGCGTCGTGGGCCCCTCGGCGGTGGCGACGGCGGTGGCGAGATCCTGGTCGGGGAGGGCCGACGAGTCGCAGCAGGGCTGTGCCCAGGGATTCGGACCTACAGACCCCCGAGGCCGACGCCGTCGTTCCCGCTGGTCTCGCCCCCGGTTTCCTCGAATCGTTCACCCATGATCAGCATGGCGACACCGAAGATCAGCACACCGAGCAGCAGTTCGAAGAGACCGTACGCCCAGAGCACGTGATCGGCGAAGGCCAGAGCGCCCAGTGGAATCGCTGCCACGATCGTGGACACCGTCATCAGCAGCCCGATGACACGGTTCGTGTTCGCCATCCGCCTCTGGCCGGTCATGGCACCCCCCTCCCGGCGGCAGGCGCGCCCGCCGTCGCGCGGAAGTGATACCCGGCATCTCCGCGGGAAACACGCGACTCCCGGCGAACACGGTCAGGCCGAAAACCGGTTCCCGTCGCTCCCGCCCCCGCTCCTCCTCGGACATCTCCACCCCGCAGATGCTGCGCAGCCGACAGCCGGACGCAGTCCTGGTCGATCGTCCTAGCCAGGAGCCAGGAGCCAGGAGCCAGGAGCCAGGAGCCAGGACCCCGGAACGTGACCGTCGCCGTCTGTGCGTAAGCTGATCACGCGTTGCGAACGAAATGGTGAAGAGGCACGGGGGTGCATGTGCGAGCGCGCAGAAGGCTGATGGCTGCTGCTGGAACTGGGCTGCTCTCGCTGAGCGTTGCGGCCTGCGGGGCGGAAGGCTCGAAGTCCGGTGATTCCGCTGAGGGAAACAGCAAACCCGCTGCGGCGACGGTGCTGCCGATCGACTCGACGGTCCGGTCGGCGACGTGGACCGACCGGAGCGCGACGCACAGCCTGAAGGTCGCGCCCGAGCGGCTCGCACGCGGCACGGCCGCGGACCTCGACCATGTCAGGCTGGACGATGACCTCAAGGGGATGGTCCCGTACTACTTGACCATCACCTACACGAACACCGGGTCCGCGCCCCTGGCCCAGCCGGACCCGGAGTCGCACTTCACGGTCACTCTCGCGGACGGCACGCCGGGGCGGGCCGTGACGCTGTGGAACACCGACACCCTGGCCACCGCCTCCAGTCGCCCGCTCCCCGACGACTGCGGCGCGGCAGGTCCCGCCTCGGTCGCCCCCAAGGCGACGGCCACCGTGTGCCAGTTGGTGATGCTGCCCAAGGGACGGACGCCCGTCACCGTCGCGTACGCCGACGAAGCGGGCGCCACCCTGCTGTGGAAGGTGGGCGACGGCAAGGGCGACGACAACGACGGACGCCTGCTGGACGCGAGGACGAGCGCCGAATCCTCGTACAAGGATGTGACCACCAAGGGCGACGCGGTGCCCCTCCGCGTCACGCCGAAGAGCGTGGAGGCCGGCAGTCTCGAGGACCTGGGCGACTACGACCTCGGCAGCACGTCGAAGAAGCCGGTGCCGTGGTACGTCACCCTCCAGTACCGCAACCTCGGCAAGGAGAAGCTCCTGCCGGTCATGGACGACGGTGTCGGCCTGCGGACCGCCGGAGGCCGCGAGGTCCAGCCGGTGCCGCTGATCGACTTCTCCGGCGCAGGCGGGGGAGAGGGCATCGACCAGTGCAGGGGCAGCGTCCCGCACACCCGCCTCGCGCCGGGGTCCACGCTCACCCTGTGCACCATCCACCTGCTCCCCGAGGGGGACCGCCCGGCGATGGTGTCGTTCCAGGGCGAGGGCGACGGCGTCAGGACGCTGACGTGGCGGGCCGACTGAGAACTCCGTACTGCGCCGGGCGACACCGCGCGAGCGCCCCCGGGCGCGGCACTGGGCCACCGGTGGGGAGGGCGGCGTCGAAGCCGGCGTCAGTGGGTGCCCCCTCACGGCATGATGATCACGCCCTTGCCGCGGGCGTGTCCCTCCTCCACATGGCGCACGCCCGCGGGGGCGTCCTCCAACCGGTACGTCCGCTCGACGACCGGGGTGAGCCTGCCCGCCTCGATGAGCGCCGGGACGCTGAGCAGGTCCTCGTGGGTGGGTCCGGCCGGGGCGGACGGGAGGATCGGCCGGAGCCGCTGCCGGACGAACGCGTTGACCAAGCTCAACCGCAGCATGGAGCCCATCGCCCCGAACACGTGGCCGGGCGAGCCACCGCCGTTCGCGACCAGGACGCCCGTCGGCGTGAGTGCCCCGCGCAGCCGGCTCGGCGGGCGGTTGCCCACGTTGTCCAGGATCACGTCATAGTGCCCGCGCCCGGCCGTGCCAGCGCGTCCACGGCGGCGGTGAACACCCACGGCAGCCGCTGAGCGATCGGCACCAGCGACGCGCGAAACGGCGGCACCCGTGTCGCTCGCAGCAGCGCGTGGGTGAGCCACCGGTACCGCCGTGTGAGCCGGCGCCACTCCCGTTCGTAGCCCGCCACATCACCCGCGGCGACGGCCCGGACGGCCGCCTGCGCCTGCGCGAGCGCCAGCGCGATGCCCTCACCGGTCAGGGCGTCTACATAGCCCGCGGCATCCCCGACGAGCAGCACACGGCCGGCGGTGCGCGCGCTCGCGTCCTGGCGCAGCGGGCCCGCCCCCCGCACCGGCCCGGCCGGCCCCGCACCGGCCAGCCGCTCCCGCAGTCCGGGGAAGGCCGCGAGGTGGTCGTCGAAGGACCCGCGGGCGGCGGTGAGCACCGCGACGCCCACGAGGTCGTCGGCCACCGGGGTCACATACGCCTCGGCGCTCGCTGCCCAGTGCACCTCGACGCGATCGCTCCACGGGGCGAGCCGGTAATGGCGTCGCAACCCGTACCGCACCCCATGCGACGCCCCGTACGGTGATCCGCGCCCCGAGCCCTGTACCGACGCGTACTCCGTCCCGTGCGGCGAGCGGACGTGGCGAGGCCGGTCGAGTCCCAGGGACCGGCGGATCGGCGAGTGGAGGCCGTCCGCGGCGACGAGATGGGCGGCACGGGTGCCGTCGACCCGCACGCCGTCGCCGTCCTGCTCGACGCGCCGCGCGGTGCGCTGCTCGATCCGTACGCCCGCGGCGAGCACCGCCTCACGCAGCGCCGCGTGCAGTGTCGTACGACGTACGCCCCGGCCGGGGCCCGCCGCGAAGTCCGCGTCGACCCGGCGGTGTCCGGCCACGTAGCGGATACCGCGCAGGGCACGGCCGGGCGGGTCCAGGCCGAGCGCCGCCAGGGCGGTGACGGCGCCGGGCATCAGTCCCTCGCCGCACGCCTTGTCGACCGTGCCCGCGCGTTGCTCCCACACGGATACGTCGAGCCCGGCGCGGGCCGCGTGCAGTGCCGTGGCCAGGCCCGCCGGTCCTCCGCCGACGACGAGCAGGTCCATGGGCGTCTCCTTCAGGCCAGTTGCGCCAGCGCGGCGTCCTCGGTGCGGATGCGGGCGGCGAGCAGGAACCCGTTGAGCGCGGTGAAGACGACCGCCGTCACCCAGGCCGAGTGCACCAGAGGGAGCGCGACCCCCTCCGCGACGACGGCGACGTAGTTGGGATGCGGAATCCAGCGGTAAGGGCCGTCCGCCACCCGTGCGGCGCCCGGCACGACGATCACCCGGGTGTTCCACTGCCGTCCCAGGGTGGCGATGCACCACCAGCGCAGCGCCTGCGCGGCCGCCACGACGGCGAGCATGCTCCAGGCGAGGACCGCCACGGCGTCCGGCCGGCGCAGCCACACCTCCACGAGCGCGCCGACCAGCAGACCCGTGTGCAGGGCGACCATGAACGGGTAGTGCCCCCGCCCGGCCTCCACACCGCCCCGCGCGAGACTCCGCGCGGTGTTGCGCCGGGACACGACCAGCTCGGCGACCCGCTCCAGGCCGACCGCCAGGACCAGGGCCGTGAACAGGACCTCGCTGCTCACCGCGCACCTCCCGGAGCCCGCAGCAGCACGAGCTCCGAGCAGAAGCCCGGCCCCATGGCGAGCATCAGCCCGTGGGAACCCGGCAGGGGCGGACGCTCGGCCAGTGTGTCCGCCAGGACGTGCAGCACCGACGACGAGGACAGGTTGCCGATCCGGCGCAACGACTCCCAGGTCATGCCCAACGCGTCCCGCTCGACTCCGAGGGCGTCCTGCAGCGCCGTCAGCACCTTGGGCCCACCGGGGTGCGCCACGTACCAGCCGACGTCGTCACGGGTCAGCCCGTGGTCGGCGAGGAAACCGCGGACGTCCTCACCCACGTGGTGCCGCACCAGGTCGGGAACGGACGGGTCCAGCACGATCTTCAGCCCCCCGGAACCCACCTCCCAGCCCATCATGCGCTCCGAGTCGGGGTACAGGCGGCTGCGGGACGCGAGGACCTGCGGACGAGCCGGGTCGTCGGACTGCGCGAGCGCGTGTCCCGCCCCCACGGCGACCACCGCCGCGGCACCGTCCCCGAACAGCCCACCGGCCACGATGTTGGCGGCCGAGGTGTCGTTGCGCTGGAGCGTGAGCGAGCACAGCTCGACCGACATCAGCACCGCGACCCCGTCCGGGCGACCGCGCAGCAGGTCGTGCAGCCGGGCGACACCGGCCGCGCCCGCCACACAGCCCAGACCGACGAGGGGCAGGCGCACCACGTCGGGACGCAGCCCGATCTCCGCCGCGACACGGGCCTCCAGCGAGGGGACGGCCAGGCCGGTCACCGTGCACGACACCACGTAGTCGACGTCGGCCGGGGTGAGGCCCACTCCCTTGAGCGCGTCCACGACCGCGCGAGCGCCGAGTTCGACGCCGGCCCGGATGAACATGTCGTTGGACTGGCCGAAGTCCTTCAGCCGGGCGTACTCCTCCAGGGGGAGCACGGTGTGCCGGGTCTCGACACACATATTGCGGTGCATCCGTTCGACGACGCCCTGCCTGGCGAGCTCCTCGCCCAGCAGGGTGGTGGTGACCAGCTCGGTGATGTCCTCCTGCCGGTGGAGATGCTCGGGCAGGGCGCCGCGAACGCTGACGATGCGCGTGCTCATGAAGTCTCCCGTTGCTCCCGTTGCTCCCGTTGCTCCCGTTGCTGTCGTGGCGCCTGTGGCTCCTCTGGCTCCTCTGGCTCCTCTGGTTTGTGCGGCCCGTGCTGCAGCGGCCCGGCTCCTGTCGTCCCTCGGGTTCCGGGGACGTCATGGAGGGCTGCCGGGGTCATCAGCCGGCCGCCACGAGCAGGAGGACGTCGAGGAGGGCGATGGCCACCGCGGCACGGAACGGAGTCCGGGCCGGGGCGACCAGCGTGAGCAGCGCCAGGACCGTCACCAGGGTGAGGGCCGCCCACGCCCAGACCGGCGGTGTCCCCGCCGGGCCGAGTACGGCGAGCAGCGATGCGGTGGACAGCAGCACGGCGGCAAGGACGCGTGAACGGCCTTCACCCAGCCGGTGGGGGAGGCCGCGGACACCGGTCCGTTCGTCGTCGGTGAGATCGGGCAGCGTGTTGAGCAGGTGCGCCGCGACCCCGAGGGCGGCGCTCGCGCCGGCCATCCACAGCGGCGCCCAGCCCAGGGCGGGGTCGGCGAGGGTGACGACCGACGGCAACGTCCCGAACGCGCAGGCGTACGGCGCCCAGGACCACACGGTCGCCTTGAGCCCCAGGTTGTAGGCGTGACCCGCGCCGGTGGCGAGGGTGGCGTTGAGCAGCGCGCTGCGCCAGCCGGCGAGCGCGGACAGCACGATGCAGGCACCTGCTGCCACGACCAGGGCCCCCACCACCCGGCCGGCCGGGAGGACCCCGGTGGCCAGCGGCTTGTCGGCGCGACCGACGGCGCGGTCGCGACGGAGGTCCAGCAGGTCGTTGCCCCAGCCGATCGTGAGCTGACCGGTGAACACCGCCGCGGTGACGGCGAAGGCGTCGAACGGGCGCAGCCCGGCACGCAGGGCGAGCAGCGCCGTGACAGCGGTGACCGCGAGAGCGGGCCCGCCGTGGGCAGCGACGAGCAGCGCGGGCACGGACGACGATCCGGGGCGTGCCGGAACCGCACGGGCGGTCACGGGCATCGCAGCACCCCGACCGGGCCGGCACACGTGATCACCAGGGACATACAGGATCGCTGCCACGCCACCCGCCCGCTCACACGAGGCGGTCCGGCATTCGGCGGACGGCCCCGCCGTACGCCGCCACCTGTTTTCTCGGCGACGACGACGCAGAATAGGACCATGCAGAGGGACGTCCTCACTGTCTCGGGTGTGCGGGACAGACTCGGCAAAGCACTCTTCCGGCGCGTCGCGGGGCCGGACGGTCCGGCGAACCGGGCACGCATCCACAACACGCCGGGTCCGCGCTGGTTCGGCCCGGAGCGGCCCATCCGCGTCGTGCACGGCGACGCCTCGATGTTCATCGGCGGACTGCGGGCCCTGCTGCTGCAGTCCCTGCACCCGCTGCCCATGGCCGCCGTGGCCGCCCACTCCGGATATCGCGGCGACCCCTGGGGACGGCTGCAACGCACCAGTACGTTCCTGGCCGTGACGACCTTCGGAACCGCCGACGACGCCCGCAGCGCCGTCGAACGGGTCCGCGCGATCCACGACCGGGTCACGGGGACGACGCCGCAGGGCGAGCACTACCGTGCCTCGGACCCTCACCTGCTGGAATGGGTCCACATCACCGAGACGGACAGCTTCCTGCGCGCCCACGAACGGTTCGGGGCACAGCCCCTGTCGTCCGCCGGCTACGACGCCTATGTGGCGGACACGGCGAAGGTGGCGACGGCCCTCGGAGTACCGGACCCGCCCCGCACACGGGCCGAACTCGACTCACGTCTGGCCGCGTACCGTCCGGAGCTGCGGGCGACCCCGGAGAGCCGGGCGGCGGCGCGCTTCCTGCTCGTCCACCCACCGCTGCCGCTCCCCGCCCGGCCCGCCTACGCCCTGCTCGCCGCCAACGCCGTGACATCCCTGCCCGACTGGGCCCGCACGCTGCTGGGCCTCCCTCGTCTCCCGGTGGTCGAGAGCGTCGCGATTCCCCTCACGGGCCATGCCCTGACGAGGGCCATCAGGTGGAGCATGCGGCCCCCGACCTAGGGTGTGTGTCGAAAGTGGATCTTGAACGTGAGATGATCTTGCTTCGTGGCACGTGGAGATCTGACGGACGCGCAATGGGCGGTGCTGGAACCGCTGTTGCCGAAGGGCAAGAAGCCCGGACGGCCGCCGACGTGGGCCAGGCGGCAGCTGATCGACGGCATACGGTTCCGGGTCCGTACTGGCGTTCCGTGGCGGGACCTGCCCGCCGAGTACGGGCCGTGGGGCCGGGCGTACGACTTGTTCCGGCGGTGGCAGCGGGACGGCACCTGGCATCGGATCTTCACCGCGCTCCAGGCCCGGGCCGACGCGAAAGAGCTGATCACCTGGGACATCAACGTCGACTCCACGGTGTGTCGGGCCCACCAGCACGCCGCCGGGGCAAGGAAAAAGGGGAGCTGCAGAAGGAGCCGCCCGGCGGCGTCGGCGTCGAGCCCGACGACCACGGCCTCGGCCGCTCGCGCGGTGGCCTGACCACCAAGCTGCACCTGGCCGTCGAACAAGGCCAGAAGCCCATGTCCATCGTGATCACGGCCGGCCAGCGGGGCGACTCCCCGCAGTTCGAGCCTGTCCTGAACAAGATCCGCGTCCCGCGTCTTGGCCCAGGCAGGCCGCGCACCCGGCCCGATCGTGTGCGCGCCGACAAGGCGTACGCCTCCCGGAAGAACCGCGCTTACCTGCGGCAGCGCAGGATCCGCTGCACCATCCCGGACAAGGCCGACCAGGCCCGCAACCGCAAGAAACGCGGCTCGCGCGGCGGCCGACCGCCGAAGTTCGACCCGCAGGACTACAAGGCTCGGCACGCGGTCGAGTGCGGCATCAACCGCCTCAAAAGGCACCGGGCCGTGGCCACGAGGTACGACAAGCTCGCGGTCCGCTACGAGGCGACCGTCCTCGTAGCGGCCATCAATGAATGGCTGTGACCAGCACATTCGATACACGCCCTAGTGCCGCGTCAGGCAACGTTTGCCCGTCGCGGCACTAGCATGTGGCTTCGCCGCTACCCCGCCCCGGACGCCACCCCCTCGTCAGAAACGGGTACGCCCAGACGCTCGGCGACCGTGGTGAGGGCCGCTCCCAGCGGGAGGGCGACCCGGGTGACGGCGTGCCGGTCACCCCGAGTGGCGTCCCGGTTGACGATCAGTACGGGCGTTCCCGCCTCGGCTGCCTGGCGCACGAACCGGAGCCCGGACATCACCGTCAGCGAGGAGCCCAGAACCAGCAGGCAGGCCGCCCGGCGGACCAGAGAGCGGCAGTGCTCGACCCGCCGAGGCGGAACGGCCTCCCCGAAGAACACCACGTCCGGCTTGAGGATGCCGCCGCAGTCGGCGCACGGCACGACACGGAAGTCCCCGACCTGTTCGTCGCCGAGGTCGGCGTCGCCGTCCGGGTTGATCCCGGCGGCCACCGGCGCGAAGCCCGCGTTGGCCTCCTCCAGCCGCCGGGCGAGTGCGCGGCGCGCAGTGAACGTGCCGCAGGACAGGCAGACGACCCGGTCCAGGCTTCCGTGCAGTTCCACGACGTCCTCGCTGCCGGCGGACTGGTGCAGACCGTCGACGTTCTGGGTGATCACCCCCGCGAGCAGGCCGTGCCGCTCGAACGCGGCCACGGCACGGTGCCCCGCGTTGGGTCGGGCGCGGCCGAAGGTGCGCCAGCCGAGGTGGCTGCGCGCCCAGTACCGGCGCCGCGCCTGCGCGCTCGCCGTGAAGTCCTGGTAGGTCATCGGGGTGTGCCGGCTCAGGCTGCCGCCCTCGCCGCGGTAGTCGGGGATGCCCGACTCGGTGGAGAGGCCCGCCCCGCTGAGCACCAGCACACCGCCGGAACCCAGGGCGTCGGCGACGGGTCCGAGATCCGTGGTGCCCGGCGGAAGGTCGTCGGTGGGAGACCAGCTCAGGGTGGGGCGCATGCGCATGCCGCCCAGGGTACGGAACACGCCGCCGCCCACGTCTCGGGCGTTGCCCTTCGGATCGGCTGCGGGCCCGTGCCGATCGCCTGGTCGTGAACCGCACACGGGCAGGAACCGCCCACCCCTGCCTCGTCGTCTAGTGCGCTGACTGTGCGCGAAGAGGACCGTGGGGGACGTTGTGGCGCGGAACGTGACAAGGACCGGTCTTGTGGTGATGGCCCTGCTGACGGTGCTCGGGGCCTCGGCCTGCGGCGGCGGGGCCGGTGCGGCGGGCGAGGGGAACCGCGGGACGCCCCGCACGGGGGGCTCCCCGGCACACACCGGGGACGGGGTGCCGTCCGGCGCGGCCTCGACCTCGCCCGACATCGAGGGAAAGTCGTCCGGGCTCGCGCGGACCGCGGCGTCACCCCTGACCCGTCAGGTGCCGTGGAACCTGGACATCCTGGACCAGCGCGCGCGGCCCCTGAACGGCAGGCTCACCACCAAGGCCACGGGCAAGGGCGTGCACGTCTATGTGATCGACACGGGGATGGACATCTCCCACACGGAGTTCGGCCGACGCGCCCACCGCGGCGCCGACTTCGTCGGTCCGAAGGACTCGGGTGACTGCTTCAGCGAGGAGGGCGTCGGACACGGCACGTTCGTCGCGGGCGTCATCGGCGGGGCGAAGTACGGCGTGGCTCCCCAGGCGGAACTCGTCAGGGTCCAGGGCATCCCGTGCGAGAGCGACGGCGGCGTCTCCCCGGCGGCGGCCGAGGCGGCCCTGGTGAAGTCGGTCAAGTGGGTCACCGCCCACGCCCAGAAGCCCGCGGTGGTGAACATGTCCCTGAACCTGGACCGCCGGTCGGCGGCCCTGGACGCCGCGGTGAGGAAGATGGTCGACGCGGGCATCCCGACGGTGGTGTCGGCCGGCAACTTCCGCGACGACGCCTGCAAGCACTCCCCGTCCGGTGTCCCCGGCACGATCGTCGTCGCGGCCTCCACGTCGAAGGACCGGGTCTGGAACGACACCGCCTCCCACGGATCGGGCTACGGACGGTGCGTGGACCTGTACGCCCCCGGCCAGAAGATCACCGCCGCACTCGCCGGCGGCGGCACGGTCACCGAGGAGTACGGCGCGACGTCCTGGGCCGCGCCGCACGCGACCGGCGTGCTCGCGCTTTACCTGTCGGCGCACCCCCGCGCCTCGGCCGCCGAGGCACACGTCTGGCTCGACCGTACGGCCACCCGTCGCGTCCTGCGCGGCGTCCGCGCCGACACCCCCAACCGGCTGCTCAACACCGGCGGCATCTGACCCGCCACGGCCGTCGCCGGTCCGTGGAACTGCCCACGACACGGACGGATCGCTCCAACGGCAGGTCAGGGGCGCGGCACTGTGGTCGGGGAAACACGAGTGGGTGAAGCTGCTGTTCGCCGCGCCGCCCATGCCGCCGGAGCCCAGACGGCCCGTCACATCGTACGGTCCCACCCGCTCGGCATCGACTCCGTACCGGAGCGGTTCCACCACGCCGCACCCTCCCCCGACCGACCGTCGACGTCCCTCAGACCGGCGGTGCTGCCGAACCGGCTCACCAGCAGAGCCGGAGACGCATTCTGACAATCCACCCCCGCCCATCACGGGGCATGCGGTGGCGCGAAGCGGCGCATGGAGACCGATGAGCGCTCCCGTGGCGGCACCGACGGCGACCTCCCACAGAACAACCCACCGCGGCGGTGCCCGTACTGGTCGTGCTCGACGGCTGGTTCGGCCACGGTGGAGAAGGCCACCGTGCCGTACGGTCCGGCCCGGCGCGGCGTCGGACCCGGGGCGGGCGGATGGCGATCGCGCGTCGTCGTGTCCGCCGCGGGCCGTTCGACGCTTCCCTACTGCCGTGGCGCGTGCGTGTGTGTGCTGCTCGTCCGTCAGGACGGGACGATCCGCCACCGCTTCTGCGGGCTTGCGTCGTACACCGACTGGTCGATGTTGGCGCCGTCGCTCGTGGATGCCGCGCTGACGTCGAGTGCCAGTCCGCTGAAGCGGTTGACGATCAGATAGGAGTCGTCGCCGACGGGGGTGACGGCCCAGTGCTGCTGGGGGACGTTGTCGTCCGACCAGATGGCGACGTTGCCGCCGTCGGCCCTGGACAGTCCGCCGACTTCGAGGAGCTTGCCGCTGGCGACGCTGCGGATCTTGAAGTAGCCGTCACCGGTGCTGACGAAGGTCCACTTCTGGGTGGCGCTGTTCTTCCAGGTCCACTGCAGGACGTTGGTGCCGTCGGCGGTGCCCGCGTCCTGCACGTCGGCGACCTTGCCGCTGTGCCGGGCGACGAGCCGGCAGGGGGCGCCGGCTGCGGGCAGTGGGCGGGAGACCAGTTCGGGTCCGGCGGTCCGGCCGCCGATCCGCAGGCCCCCGATGTTGGCGTACCCGCCGGTCGCGGCGGTGACCTGGATCCGCACGAAGCCCACGTTCCTGGCCGGCCACTCCGCCAGTTTGAGGGTGCGGTCGCCGGCCCAGGTGCCGCCGGCGGCCTGCGTGAAGGTGACGCCGTCGGTACTGGTCGAGATCGTGTACGAGGTGATGTCGCCGTCGGTGGAGTTGGTGCGGTTCCACTGCTTGGGGAGGTACTCGAGGCTGGACACGTTGCTCCAGACGCCGCCGAGGTCGATGGTGATCGACTGGGGCAGCGGCAGGTTCCAGGTGGACCAGCAGGTCTCGAAGCCGCGGTCGCTGAGGCCGTCGATGGCGTGGAGCGGGCCCTCGCCGGTGTGGAAGGCGGTGGCGTAGGCGTTCACCGGTGTGACCGGGTGCTCGACCCGCAAGGGCTGGGCGGGCAGCGGGCGTCTGGAGGTGTCCGGGCTCCACGCGGCGCCGACCTCCGCGAGCCGGTTCACGATGTTGGTGTCGAGTACGCCGTTGCGGTTGGGCGGGCAGTTCAGGATGAACGAGGTGTACTTCGGTTCGAGATCGGCGAGGTGGGAGAGGATCGCCGACTTGCTCATGAGGCTCTCGGCCGGGGTGGCGGGATGCCAGAACCAGCCGTTGCTGATGGTCTGTCCCTGCAGGGCGGCGTAGGTGTTGCCGGCGGGCGCGGTGACGCCGAGCGGCTCCTCGTAGTAGATGGCGTCGCCGAGGAACGGCACGGACAGGGCGCCGTGGTCGATCATGACGATGTCCGGCTGAAACGACTTCACGTGCTCGCGGACGAGCTGGTACGAGACGGCCTGCTGGCCCATCTGCCAGGCCCATCCGTCCGTGATGAACATGTCGATGGTGCCGTAGTCGGTCAGCAGCTCGGTGATCTGGCCCAGGATGTAGGGGAGATCGGACGGCTGGACGGCCTCGTCGCTGCCGACCCCGTGGCGGGGGTCGTACGCCTCGACGCTGTGCGTGCGGTCCCAGATGGAGAAGTAGAGGCCGATTCTCAGGCCCTTGGCGCGGAACGCGTCGACGTACTGGCCGACGATGTCGTGCCGGTAGCCGCTGGAGGACACGTTCTGGGTGCCGTACGCGGTCGGCCACAGGCAGAAGCCGTCGTGGTGCTTGGTCGTCAGCACGCCGTAGCTCATGTTCGCCGCGGCTGCCGCGGCTGCCCACTGGGCGCAGTCCACGGCGGTGGGGGCGAACAGTGCCGGGTTCTGGTGCGGTGCCGCCCACTCCTCGTTGGTGAAGGTGCCGAGGTTGAAGTGGTTGAACATCCCGAAACGCAGGTCGGCCAGTCTGCCCAGGTTGTCCTGGGGCGTCGCGGCGGCGGCCCGGTTCGGGGACACCGGTCCGGGGACCACGGGCAGTGCGGTGGCCACGGCGGCACCGCCGGCCACACCCATGAAGCGTCTGCGGGACAGTCGATCCGACACTCGTCACTCCCAGGTGATTGAGTCGCGGCCGGCGGGGGGCACCGCAAGCGGGCCCGGACGAGGGGCAGGGAGCGCCGACGCACGGGAACAGAGAGAGGGGAGGGGTTGCTGTTCCTTATGAATCTCACCTGCGAGCCGGAACGGTCAATCCCCGTGCAGGGATGAATCAGATCAACTGCCATGACCATTGGCCGCATTGAGGCTTTTCATCGAGCAAGAGGCGGATGAGACATCACATGTATCGCGCTGGTGTCCGTGTCCGTGTCCCCGCGCGCGCCGTCGCCGGTCAGTGGCCGTCCGTGCGCGTGACCGGGCCGCCCCCGGAACGGTGGCAGCCGCCGGGCCGTGGCCGGCTGTAGCCCGGCATCGGGGAGCCAGGGAACGGCACCGCTTCGGCACACGCGACATCGGCCTGTTCGTGGGGAGGCTGGGTGTGCATCTCACGCAGACCCGCCCCGTGCCGTACTGATCGCGGGGTCGGCAACTGGTGTCAGCCGCCGGACGGCTGGGCGGTTCGCCGACTGCGGTTCCCTCCTGGGCCGCTCCTCGGTCGGCGCGCCTCCTACCCCGCCGGTGGGCGGCTCGCTGTCTGACGACAGTGAGCCGCCGCGTTCCACCCGGTGTCGTCTGCCTCTCATCGGGCCGACGCCGTTCCGCGCACCTACTGACACCGGGGTTCCTCGGTTCCCGGCCGCAGCATCCCGTTCCCGGACAGGCGGAAACGAAGGGCGCCCGCGGGATCACGGCCGGCGGCCACGGTCCGGCATGGTGCGGGCGGGCAGGTCGGATACGGGTGCCCAGGGCATCACCCGTGCGAGGTCGCGGCGTATGCGTTCGGCTTCACCGCGCACCTGGGCGGGGATGTCACCACGCTCGTCGACGAGGCGGCTGAAGATGGGAGTCTCTTGGAACACGCGGGATCTTGCTCTCTTTCACTTTCCGGCCGACGATGCGGGGCCGGTGAGGTGGCTCACGGCTGCGGGCTGCGGCCGAGGACAGGCCACCTGCAGTGCACTCTACGGCCGGGTACTGACATTGATCTTGCCTCCGACCTTCGTCGCGCACCTGGGCGGCAGCCGAACCGCTGGTGCGCTCTGCGGGGGGAGCGGCATCGCACCGCAGAACCCTCGTCCGCCGGCGGCGACCCAACGAAAAGCCGTCGGCTGCCGATCCGGAGTCAGGCGTAGCGGTCGAGAAGGGCCTGGACGTATCCCTCCAGCCGCCTGGTCAGCACCGTGGGGGTCAGATCGGTACGGCCCACCTCGCGCCAGGGAACGGCGACCTTCTCGGCGTCCGGAGCGAAGGCCAACGCGTCGAGCAGCCGCCAGTAGAGGTGAACGGCGCGGTCTTCGGCCAGTGTGCCTCCCGCGGCGACGTAGCGGTCGGCGAAGTGCATGCCCGCGGGAATGCCGTGCAGGAGGGCCAGGGCCGTCGAGCAGTGGGCCACGTCCAGGTCAGCCGGACCCCAGGAAGTCTCCACCCAGTCGACGACGCCGCTGATCCGCAGACCGTCGCCGTCGCCCGTGAAGAGGACATTGCCGGGATGGAAGTCCCGGTGCAGGAAGCAGCCCCGGTAGCCCGGGGGCTCGCGACGGATCACGTCCACGGCCCGTTGCCACAGCTCAGGCCGCTCGGTGTCGTCGGGCGGGCTCACTCGCTCGGGAGACGTCCACGCCTGATAGGTGCGAGGACGTGCCTCTGCGCTCACCGGCAGCCGATGGAGACTCAGCAACTGACGAGCCAGCAGTTCGGCACGCAGATCGGCCCCTTCATCGTCCAGGCGCACGCTCCCGGGCAGGAGGGACATCAGCAAGGAGGGATGATCGCAGTGCTGCGCCGTCGCGTCCACGGCCACAAGCGTGGCGGCGGGCACGTCCGTGTCGCCGAGCAGGCGCAGAACAGCTGCCTCGCGGGTCAGCAGGCCCTCCGCGTGCCGAGCGAAGAAGGGTTTGACGAAGGACCGCAGGACCAGTGACCGGCGACCGCCCGGCCCACGGACGTCCAGACGGCGCATCTCCGACGTCCACCCGCCTCGCAACCGTACGACCTCTTCGACGCGCTCTGCCTCGGACAGCCCCTTCTCCACCCAGGCACGCGTCGCACCCCGGCCCTGACCCCCGAGGCCGGCACCGATGAGCCCGGCCCCTTCCTCCGTAACCATGGAGGCAGGCTATCCACTTCACCGACCAACGCATCCCCTGGCCACCCCGCCCACCATTCCTGAGGCGGTCCCGTGGGACTCGTCGCGGCGACAGCCAAGGCTTTCCCGTGCAAGTTCCCCGGGAGGCCCTGGAGCGACAACGCGCGCGCATCGCCGACTCGTCTTCGCGCGCCCATGTCAGCGGTGTCTCTGCGCCGACGAACGGGTCCGGTCAAAGGGGCGCCAACAACTCAACTGTGCCCCCGCCAGAGGAAACGACCTGTGCGCCTCCAAGGCACCGCTTTACCCAGGTGCCTCCCACCAGCACGATCTTCTACCTGTGCCAGGGCTGCTGAGCACGGGGGATCCGCGATGAGTATGTACTTCGACATCGGCGACGAGACGCTGTGGAACCCTTCCAACAGTGCCGGCCGCCTCTTCCTGCGGCAGGTCGAGGCCTTCGAGGCCGAACTCGAACTGGCCTCGGGAATCGGCCACGGCGAGCATGGGGGCGACCCGGACACCGTCGAGGTGGATCCGGCCGCGAACGCGCAGTTCGCATGGATGGCCCGCTGAGCCGGTGCACCCACCACCGCCCCTTCACGACCCAACACCCTGATTGTGGTGCCGACACGGCCGTGCCTGGCCCTACCACAAGAGCTCCGCCTGGCAGCAGGCATGGGCCGACCCTCGGCGCGACCGGCGAACATCGGCGGTACCAGGCAGAAGGGCAGCACCACCTACAACCCGCTCCACGACCGCACCGGCTCCCTGCACACCGGGTTCACCCACAAGGTCACCACCACACTTTCTCTCAGCCACCCCAAGAAGGCGACCTCTGTCTCCCTCAAGGACGCACTCACCGACAAGCAGGGCGACACCTGCCGGGTCACCATCGTGAAGGCGTACCTCCTCGGGTGGCCGCCCTACCTGCCAGCACGGACAGCGTGTCCCGCCCGGGCGAACCCACCGGGCGGGACACGCTCACCGCGACTGCCGCGGGAATGGGGGGCACCTGACCCGGGCCTGCTGAGAAGCGGCCTGGAACGACGTCGCGGCGTCCACGCCGTGTCCGCAGCGGTTCCGCGAGGACGGCGTGCGGATCGCGTGTGACCGCGAGCCCGGCGTCGCGCCGTGACGACGGCGGGCCGATGGCCTGGTCCCACCGTCGGCCACGGCCTCCGACTGGCCCGGCGGGCTCACCGGCGCACCGTGTTCCGCCCGCGGGAGCCGTTCCCGTTCTCCTTCGTCCCAGCGCCTCTTGTTGGACATCTGACCTGTGTGACAGGGTGGTTCATGCTCAGCACACCTCGTAACCGGCCCATCGGTTCGCACGGGTTTTGGGGTTGCCCGCGTATCCCGCGAGGCGGTCGCGCGGCACGCCCAGGCGGTCACCACCGCGAGGCCCCTCCCTCCGCACGGTCACAGCCAGGTCCGCGCTGCCGCTGTTCCCGTAACAGCCCCGGATGAGGCCCCCAGCACGCCTGGGAGAAGGAAAGCCCTCTGTGTCCTCCACTCACCCGTATCCCGCAAGCACGGCCCCCGACCCCGAGACCGCTCCGGGGATGTCGGACGACGCCGTCGTCGCCGCGCTGAGGATGTCCCGGACCATCGAGGGCACCACTCCGGTCGCTGCGCTGATCGCGCGACATGGGCCGGCGGTCTCCGACTTCGCTGAGATCTGCGCTTCCGGGTCTCCCGCCGTCGCGCGAGCGCTCGCCTCCACGGCGTTCCGTCATGTGGTGCAGCAACTCCGGGCAACCGGGTCCACCGACGCCCTGCGCCCTCGCCTTCTCGTGACCGTGCGGGACTCCGCGCGAGCGCGGTCACTGACCGGCAACGTCCCGGGTCCGTCGTACGACCAGGCCGGGACCGCCGACAGCGCCGCACCCCCCGTACATCCGGTCGCCGCCAACCGGCACCTGACCCACGTCTCCTTCCTGCGACTCCCGAGGACCACGCAGTACGTTCTGTGGCACATGGACGTGGAGGCCGAACCGTCTGCCGTCCTCGCGGCCCTGCTCGGCATCGAAGGGGACGTACCGCCCTACGAGTTGAACCGGGCGCGGGAGCAGTTGCGTTCGGCGATCCTGCGGACGCATGTCGAGAACTCGGCGGGGAGAGAGTGCCGGGACTACAGCCGCCTTCTTGACGCACCCGCACGCGGTGCCGGTTCCGCGCTGCCCGAGGTGCAACTGCATCTGGATCAGTGCCCCTACTGCCGACACGCCGCCGAACAGCTCAGGCTCTGCGCCGAGAACCCCGGCGTGCTGCTGGCGGAAGCACTCCTCGGCGAGAGCGCTCACCCCTATCTGGCGGCGTGCCGGGCGCGCCCTTCGCGCACGGCATCCGCTGCCGCGGCCGCCACCGAAGCCGACGCCGGTCCCACGCCCACCCGGCAGACGCCACCAGGGCCGGCAGGAAAGCGACGGCCTCGTGCCACCCGCAGAGGCACGATGATCTTCGTCGTCTGCGTCTCCGCCGGTGCGGCCGCTGTCGCGGCCGCACTCCTCGTGAGCGGTACGTCCTCGCAGAACACCGCACCGCCGCCACAGTCGCGGCAGCCCACGCCCACCACGCCCACGCCGTCGCCCTCGTCCCCGGTGGCCTCGACCGCCCTGCCTGTCTCCCCCGAGAGCGGCAGACTGCGCAACGCCGGCGCCGACCTGTGCATGGACGTCCGTGGGACGCCGCCCGCACGTGGCGCCGAGGTCACGCTGTCGACCTGCTCAAGCGCCAGTACCCAGCGGTGGACGTACCTCGAGGACGGTCTCCTGAGCAACCTCGCGGAACCGGATCTGTGCCTGGACGCCGGAGGGGACGACGAGGTGCTGGATCTGGAGTCCTGCGACGCCTCGGGCGAGGTCTCCTTCGGTCTGCGCTTCGAGTTGAGCCCCGAAGGGGAACTACGCACCCAGGACGAGGGGAGCCTCGTGATCGCCCCCGCCTCGCCCGAGCCCGACACCATTCTGGTGCTGAGCCCCCGCAACGGACAGGCGGAACAGAGGTGGCTGGTCGAGCCGGTCTCCGGGAGGTCCACGGCCGGGTCCGGGACATGAGGCTCCGTGGAACCGGTTTCGCTCCGAACTCATGCCCGAAGGCGGTCGGAGCGTGTCTTCCGGCTGGGTGACTCGGCTGGTCGGGTGTGCTGAAGCGTCACCCCGACCGTGGCTGTTCGACGACGAGTCGTGGGCGCGCTACGGCTTGGCTCTGACCAGCCCGGTGTCGTACGCCGTGATGACGGCCTGGATGCGGTCGCGGGCGCCGATCTTGGCGAGGACGCGGCCGACGTGCTTCTTGACGGTGGATTCGGTCAGGACGAGGCGTTCGGCGATCTCGGTGTTGGTCCAGCCCTGACCGATGGCGAGGAGGACTTCGCGTTCGCGGTCGGTGAGGGTGCGGAGCCGGGGGTCCTCGGCGGGTGAGGTGTCGGCGGGTGCCAGGACCTGGTGGGTGTACGCGTCCAGGAGGCGGCGGGTGAGGCGGGGGGCGACGACGGCGTCGCCGGTGGCGACCGCGTGGATGCCGGCGACGAGTTCCTCGGGGCGGGCGTCCTTGAGGAGGAAGCCGCTGGCTCCGGCGCGCAGGCCTTCGTAGGCGTACTCGTCGAGGTCGAAGGTGGTGACGATGAGGACGCGCGTGCGGCCACCGGCGGCGTTGATGCGGCGGGTGGCCTCGATGCCGTCCATGCCGGGCATGCGGATGTCCATGAGGACGACGTCGGGGCGGAGTTCGGCGGCCATGCGCACGGCCTCGGCGCCGTGTCCGGCCTCGCCGACCGGCGTCAGTCCGGGGGTGCCCTCCAGGAGCATGCGCACGCCCATGCGTTGCAAGGGCTGGTCGTCGGCGATGAGGACGGTGGTCATGGCTGATGATCTCCCGGGGGTACGTTGAGCACGACGTCGACGAGCCAGCCCTGACCGGTGGAGGGCGGGCCGAGGGTGACGGTGCCGCCGTACATGGCGGCCCGCTGGCGGATGCCGACGAGACCGTGCCCGGCGCCGCCGGACGGCGCCCCGGCGGCGGGTACGCCGGTGTCGGCGACCCTGACGCGCACGGTGCCGGCGTCCTTGGCGAGGGTGACGTCGGCGGTGGAGCCCGGGCCCGCGTGTTTGAGGGTGTTGGTGAGGGCTTCCTGGACGATGCGGTACACGGTGAGCTGGATACCGCTGCCGAGAGCGTCGAGGTCACCTGTGGTCCGGTAGGTCACGGGCAGCCCCGCCGCGCGTACACGGGCCAGCAAGGGGTCCAGGTCGTGGATGCCGGGCTGCGGGCCGAGCGGCCGTTCGTCCTCCTCGTGTCCCCGCTCCTCGCGCAGCACGCCCAGGACGCGCCGGAGTTCGCTCATCGCCTGACGGCCGGTGTCGGCGAGGATGCGCAAGGGCTCGGCGGACCCCTCGCCGCGGTTGGTGGCGAGGGCGGCGGCGCCGTCGGCGACGCTGACCATGACGGAGAGGTTGTGGCCGACGATGTCGTGCATCTCGCGGGCGATGCGGGCGCGTTCGGCGGCGGTGGTGAGGCGGATGCGCTGGTCGTGCTCGACCTCCAGACGCGCGGCCCGGTCCTCCAGCGCCGCCAGGTAGAGGCGGCGGATCCGCAGCGTCAGGCCGACGGCGACGGCCGCCGTCGCCGTGCCCAGCATGAAGAAGAGCCCGAGGAACGGCTGCTCGATGGGGGCCAGCAGCCAGACCGCCAGGGTCATCTCGGCCGTGGTCACGGCGGCGGCCCAGCCGAGCGCGCGCAGTGAGCCGTGCAGGGCCAGGCTGTAGAGGGCGATGAGCGCGGCCAAGCCGGTCTGCTGCCACACCCCCAGCGACCACTGGGCCAGCAACACCGCGGCGATCACCCAGTACGTGACGGCCGGGGTCCGACGGCGCCACCACAGCGGTACGGCGAGTGCGACGGCGAAGGCGATCAGCACAGGGGTCGGCAACCCGGTCCCGTTCGTGACGGCTCCGAAGGGGCCGTGGCGGCTGTCGGAGAGCAGGTCGGGGAGGCTGGACAGGGCGACGACGAGGGCGACCGCGGTGTCGAGCAGCCACGGATGCCGCTGGTCCAGTCGGCGCCGCGCGCCCTGACCGCGCAGGATACGGCCCAGGAGGGGGTGCGCCCAGGCGTCGGCGAGTCCGGGGGACGGCGCGGTGGCCGTCCCCCGGGCGGCGGTCGCGGGGGTCTGTGTCATGATCCCCCATGCTCTCGCACCGCGGCTCAGGCGTCGCTCTTGCGGAGCCGCCAGGCGGCTGCGGCGAGGGTGAGGGCCACCCACCCGGCGAAGACGGCGAGTCCCGCCCCGGGGGAGAGGGCGTCGGAGGACTGGTGCAGGGTGTACATCGCCGAGCCCGCGTTGCTGGGGAAGTAGGGGCTGACGGTGTCGTAGAGGGACTCGGGCAGCAGGGAGGCCAGGCCCGGCAGGATGAGCAGGACACCGACCAGGACCGCGATCGCCCCGGCGCTGGACCGCAGCAGCACGCCCAGGGCCACCCCCGCCACGGCGACGAGGGCGAGGTAGAGGCCGGCACCGGCCAGGCTGCGCAGCACTCCGTCGTCGCCCAGGGACAGGGCGATCCTCTCGCCGTCCAGGCCCAGGGTCCCCAGCTGGAACGCGGCCAGGGCGCCCAGCGTGGCCAGAACGAGGGTGATGGGGCCGATCACCGCGGCCTTGGACCACAGCACGGGCAGGCGGCGGGGGACCGCGGTGAGGGTGGAGCGGATCATGCCGGTGGTGTACTCGCCGGCCGACAACAGGACCCCGAGCACACCGAGGGCCAGCGACGCGAAGGTCACCCCGAGCAGGGCGAGGCTGACCGCGTCCTGCTCGCCGGAGCCGGGTCCGGGCGGCCCGCCCTGCGCGGTGGCATCGGGGCTGTAGGTGGCGGAGGCGATCGCACCGAGGGCGACCAGCAGCACCACGGCGACGCCGAGAGTGATCCAACTGGAGCGCAGCGACCAGAACTTGGCCCACTCCGCGCGCAGCACCCGCGGGCCGGTGACCTTGTAGGCCCGGGTGCCGGCCCGGGTGGGGGAGAGTTCGGTGACGGTCATCAGGCGGCCTTTCGCTCGGCCTCGACAGGGTGGCTCTGGTACTCGACGACGTCCCTGGTCAGGTCCATGAACGCCGCCTCCAACGAGACGGTTTGCGGGGTGAGTTCGTACAACGCGACCCCGTGCTCGGCCGCGATCCGGCCGATCTGCCGGGCGTCGCGTCCGGTGACCAGGAGCTCCTCGGCGGACGAGGAGGAGATCGTCACGTCCGGGCCCGCCAGCAACGAACGCAGCCTGCCGGCCTCGGCGCTGGCGACCTTGACGCCCCCGCCGCTCGCCTCCCGGGTGAAGTCGTCGACGGTGGTGTCCGCGAGAAGCCTGCCGCGGCCGATGATCACCAGGTGGTCGGCGATCATGGCCGTCTCGCTCATCAGATGCGAGGAGAGCATCACCGCCCGGCCCTCGTCGGCCAGCGAGCGCAGCAGCTTGCGCACCCACAACACGCCCTCGGGATCGAGGCCGTTGACGGGCTCGTCGAGCATGACGATCGCGGGGTCGCCGAGCAGGGCCGCCGCGATGCCGAGCCGCTGGCCCATGCCGAGGGAGAAGGCCCCGACGCGCTTGCCGGCCACGCTGGTCAGGCCGGCCAGTTCGATGACCTCGTCGACCCGGCGGCGCGGGATGCCGTGGGTGTACGCGAGCGCCATCAGGTGGTGGAAGGCGCTGCGGCCCGGGTGGACGGACTTGGCCTCCAGCAGACTGCCGATCTCGTGCAGCGGGGCTGTGTGCTGCGCGTACGACCTGCCGTTCACCGTGACCGAGCCCCCGGTGGGGGCGTCCAGCCCGACGATCATGCGCATGGTCGTGGACTTGCCGGCACCGTTGGGACCGAGGAAGCCGGTGACCTCACCCGGCTTGACGGTGAAGCTCAACGCGTCGACGACGGTCTTGTCGCCGTACCGCTTGGTCAGTTCACGTGCTTCGATCACGGGGGTGGGCCTTTCACGTCGGACGAGGCCGGGCGAACGCCCCGACCTCTGCACTCGACGTTAGAAGCGCGGCCGACCCGATCCCTGGGACCGAGGGAGGCACTTCGGCGCCCGAGTGGGACCGCGGTACCACTCGGCGCCGACCACCGATACACCTCAGGTATGACGGCGCCGCACACTGCAGCCGGTGTCCCGCCACGGCTGCCGCCGTACGACCCGGGCCGGGCGACCCAGCCACCTCGCGGTGCCGTGCGGGTGCCGGGGCGGCACCTTCCTGGATGGCCTGGACCTGGCGGGCCACGCCTGCGGCCGCGCAGGAGCCGGAGCGCTCATGCGACGACGGCGAGCCGGCGCTCCTCGTCCTCGTCCAACGGATGAGCGCTCCCGCAGAGGTGTTGCGTCATCGCCAGGTGCGCCCGTACGGCGGGCCGGCAGCGACCGGGGCGGTGGCGCCATGAGCCGCAGCATCGTGCCACCGTGGGCTGTCCGACCCCGGGCGCGCCGGTGGTCGGCCCACGTCCATTACGTCCAGGAGGAGTTGGGTTTCTCCTGCGACATCGACGCCTACCAGCCGACGACGCGGCGGGAGAAAGCGTCCACGACGAAGGCGACGCGAACGACGCCGGCTCAGGCGGTGACGTGGAGTAGTCGGCTCCAGGCGCGGCTGCGGTGCGCGTTCGGCTTCCGTGAATGCACCGAGGAGGACCCGCACCGACTCGGTCCAGCCCTGGCCGGGCGGGCCGCTGACCACCTCCCGCGGCGCGTTCGCGGGCGGCACCGCGTCGTCGACGCCCTCGGGCACGCGATTACTGTGCGCACTCACCGGGATGGATGCGTGAAAGGGCGGTGGTGCGCATATGCGGCTGACATAAGGAGGAGGCGTTCGCACCCGGACGCGTGCGCCCTGAAAGGAGAAGATCGTGTTCCACCATTCGACTCGAACGCTCGTAGTGGGTCTGTGCGCGTTGGTCGCGGCTGTACCTGCCGCGCCGGCTCTGGCCGTCCCGGCCGAGGGTGCGGTGTCCCCGGCGTCGCACACCGCCGCGCGGCCTCTCCACGCACAGACGCTCGCCGACCTGAACACCACGATGACGGGCGAGGCGTACGCCTACGCCACCTACGGTCTCTTCGCCGCCGAGGCCGACCGCCAAGGTCTGACAGTCGTCGCCAGGCTCTTCCGAAGCACCGCGCGGACCGAGTTGAACGAGCACCTGCGCGAGGCGGCGGCCCTGGCCGGAACCGTTGGATCAAATGCGGATAACCTGCGCCAGGCCATCAGTGGCGAGACATACGAGCACCAGGTCATGTACCGCCGCTTCGCCGAGCAGGCCCGCGCGGACGGGGACCTCGAAGCCGCGGAGCTCTTCAGCGAGATCGCCGAGGACGAGGGCCGCCACCGCGACGCCTTCCGCGCGGCCCTCAGGGCCGTGACCACCGGCCATGGCACCATCCCGGAGCCGCCGGAGGCCGACGTGGTGCAGGTACCCGCCGGGCCGCCGAAGGTCAAGGCCGCCCGTACCAAGGCCAACCTGGACACGGCCCTGCACGGTGAGGCGCTCGCCCATGCCAAGTACATGCTCTTCGCCGCCCATGCCCGGCAGACCGGCAACATCGCGCTGGCCCGCCTGTGGGAGGGCACGGCCAAGGTCGAACTGCACGAGCACTTCGCCGGCGAGGCGGTGCTGGCCGGACTGGTCCGCACGACGAGGGTGAACCTGCGCACGGCCATCGCCGGGGAGCGCAACGAGGCGACCACCGTGTATCCGCGGTTCGCCAGGCGCGCCGCCGCCGTCGGCGACACCTCGGCCGCCCGCTACTGGCGCGACACCGCCGCCGACGAGGCCGGGCACGCAGCCGCCTTCCAGAAGGCACTCGACCAACTGGGCTGACCGGCCTGACCACCCCCGGAGACCGGCCGCCCGCATCACCACAGGCAGTCCGGCCGACGCCTCACCCAGGTCGGCCGGACTGCCTGTGGTTTCAAGTGACCCGTACCGACATGGAGAACCCCGTCGGCACGGCCCTGCCACTCGTGGTGGTGATGCCGGACGGCACCTACTCGTTCACCGACACCCCGCCGACCGGAGGCACGGTCACCTGCACGGTCACCTACGCGGGCGACACCGACCACTCCCCGGCCGCCGTCACAGACCAGCTCATGGTCTCCCGCGCGGCCACCACACTGGCCCTGAACAAGAGGAACGGCAACCGCTACGACCACGGCACCGACGTCTCCTCGCCGCGCACCTCGGCATCACGTACAAGAACCGCACCGTCGAGGCGTGGAGGGTAGCCACGCGGGGCGCAGTGCCCGGTGGCCTGCATCTCCTGAGCGGTGTCGGGGCGAAACAGAGGGGAGACCAGGGACCGCAGAGGAGAGAACGTGACCGACACGAGTGCGGGCCGGCGTGCGGTGCCGCCGAAGAACGTCATCGCGACGGCACAGACCGGTGATCACCAATGACGAGATGGACGCCCCGGCCCGACGGCGGACGGCCCTCGGGCAGATCCTGCTTGCACACCTGGACAGCGGACCCACCCCCGCTGAGTGAAACCTGCGCCTCCTGCGCGGCGCGCGGACGCGCACCGGCCGACCTGCTGCTGTGCCTGACCTGCGGCCACGTGGGCTGCAGCGACAGCTCTCCCGGCGCTCACGCCACGGCCCACTTCGCCTCCAGCGCACACCCGGTGGCACGCGCCCTGGCACGCGACCGGGCATGGGCCTGGTGCTACGAGGACGAGGTGTATCTGGACCCGCTGGAGGAGCCCGTGCCGCGTTCCGCCCCGCGGACGCCCGAGTCGGTGTGGGCCTACCCGCGGCCGCCCGTTATGCGGGAGGACGACCGTGAGGTGCTGGTGGAGTGCGCAGGCCAGGTGGTGGCCGAGACCCGCAGGGCCGTCCGGGTACTGGAGACCAGCCATCCCCCCGTGTTCTACATCCCTCCGCAGGACGTCCGTAGGGAGTTTCTGTGCCCGGCGGTCGCGGGCCGGACCTGGTGCGAATGGAAGGGGGCGGCTCGGTACTGGGATGTCATCGTGGGAGATGACGTACGCGCTCACGCCGCGTGGAGCTATCCCCGTCCCGAGCCCGCCTATGCGCGCATCGCAGACTTCTTCGCCTTCTACCCGAGCCGCATGGACCGTTGCACGGTCGACGCGGAGGAGGTCACGGCGCAGGAGGGCGACTTCTACGGCGGCTGGATCACCGCGGAGGTGCGGGGGCCGTTCAAGGGCGCTCCGGGCACCCAACTGTGGTGAGTCGGCGACGGTGGGAGCCGTCGCCGCGATGCGACGGCTTGTCGTCACGGGGTGCGAGGACACGTCCCGGGGATGTCAGCGCACTTCGATTCCGGGGCCGGGCCTGCTCGCGGTGGGTGCGTGGCGGCGTACTCCGAGGCAGGTTCGTCCGCCACGTGCGTCACGGAGAACGGCTGGGCGACCAGCTTCCTGCCCGCGGGTGCGTAGCGGTGTCGGTCGTCGGCGGACGCGGTGATGATGCTCCGCAGACCGTTCACCAGTCCGGTGTGGTTGCAGGTGTGCACCAGGGTGCCGTTGACCTGGTCGCGAAGATGGTGCGGACCCCGCCCGGCTTCGACAGCCTGAGCTGGCCCCGCCTGTCAGCTCGGGTTCTGGAGGCGGGCGTGACACCAGACCCTGAGGGGTGTTGCGTCGACCAAGCCACGGCGAACCCCTAGGAGGGCGTCAAGTCCCGTTCCTGATGATGTGCTGTCGCCCCTTGGCGGGTGATGGGACGGTCCTGTCTCCGTGTGATGTCGTGCGGCCGGGACACTGCCGGCCGTGCCGGACACGGCTGCGCACAACGACGTCCTCGGCAAGCCGGCAGCACAGCGCAGTCCGGTGGGTACCCGCAGGCCCATGTGGTCGCGGTGAACCCGGTGTTCCTCCCGCGCCGCTCTCGACGCCGTTGTCCGCTGCGAGACGAGGGCACTCACCCGCTGTGAGCGCACTGCCGGGAAGACCGCCACGCTGCTTGCGGACCTGGCCCGCCACCCGACGCCCGCAGGCCCGCGCGGCGCGTGGGCCCGGCGTCGGGTGGCGGAGGCTGCTGTGCCTGGGCAGGTGCCGCCGTCCACGGCCGGCGGCACCGCTCGTGCGGGAGGACGAACGTGTCCCTAACCCTCCCATGGGCGCGGACACGTTCCGGCTCCGTGCCGCCGTGGCGGCGACGCGGAGGGATGTCAGACGGTCGTGACGAACCGCTCCCAGACACGATGCGTGGCCATCAGCTCCCGCAGCTGCTCCAGCACGGAGGTGCCGTCCGGGCCCGCCACGACGCCGGGGGCTTCGGTGGGGATCCCGGCCGTCTCCAGGAGGGCCTCGCCACCCGCCCAGGCGCCGATCGCCTTGCCGTGACGGAACGACTCCGCCAGCAGCAGCGTCACCCTCGGGTCGACAGCCCCCGCCGCACCGGCGGGGCTCGCCCCGGCGACGCGGGAACCACGGGCGTCGTCGCCGGGCGCGGGCGCGCCGGCCACCAGCAGCGCGTCGAACTCGACGGACCGCGCGGTCACGAACGTCCGCTGCACGGTCACCGCGTCGTCGCCCGCGCCCAGCTTGCCGCCCCTGGGGGCGATGATCAGCGGCACCATGTCCGCGGCGAGGACGGCCTCGCGTACCGCGCGCACGCCGTCCAGGTCCCCGTCCGGGCCCGTGACGATGCCGATGAGACGCCCGTCGGTGGGCCAGGACCGCCCGACCTGCGACAGCGCGGGGCTCGGCTCGACGTCGACCGGCGGTACGGTCGCCTCGGGCGCGGGCAGACCGAGGCCCTCGGCGACCCGGGCGCACAGCTGGGTGTCGATGTTGGCCAGCACCTGCAGCGCGCGTTCCTTGACGGCCTGCTCGTAGCACTTGCCGAGCTCGAAGGTGTAGGCGCCGATGATGTGCTCGCGCTCCACCTCGCTCATGCTCAGCCAGAACCGGCGCGGCTGGCTGAAGTGGTCGGAGAACGACTCGGGGGCCTCCCGGACCTTCGTCGTTTCCGGCACCCGCACCGGCGTCTCGACGTAGGCCCCGTTCTCCGGTGACGCGAGGAACGGGCAGCCACCGTCGAGGGAGTTGGGCCGGTACGGCGCGACGCCCCGGTGCACCGCGTCCTGGTGGAAGCCGTCCCGCAGCATGTCGTTGACCGGCGCGTGCGGCCGGTTGATGGGGATCTGGGAGAAGTTCGGGCCGGCGAGCCGGGTGATCTGCGTGTCCAGGTAGGAGAACAGCCGTCCGGCGAGCAGCGGATCGTCGGTGATGTCGACGCCGGGCACCAGGTGGCCGACGTGGAAGGCGACCTGCTCGGTCTCGGTGAAGTAGTTCGACGGGTTGCGGTCGAGGGTCAGCAGCCCGATCGGCTGCACGCGGGCGAGCTCCTCGGGGACGAGGTTGGTCGCGTCGAGCAGGTCGATCCCCTCGAAGGTCTGCTCCGGGGTGTCGGGGAAGGTCTGGATGCCCAGCTCCCACTGCGGGTACGCGCCCGCCTCGATGGCGTCGGCGAGGTCACGGCGGTGGAAGTCGGGGTCGACGCCGCCCGCGAGCTGCGCCTCCTCCCACACCAGGGAGTGCACCCCGAGCTTCGGCTTCCAGTGGAACTTCACCAGCGTCGTGGAGCCGTCGGCGGCCACCAGGCGGAAGGTGTGGACGCCGAAGCCCTCCATCATCCGGTACGAGCGCGGGATGCCCCGGTCGGACATGTTCCACAGGGTGTGGTGGGTGGCCTCGGTGTGCAGCGTGACGAAATCCCAGAAGGTGTCGTGCGCGCTCTGAGCCTGCGGGATCTCCCGGTCCGGGTGCGGCTTGCCGGCATGGATGATGTCCGGGAACTTGATGGCGTCCTGGATGAAGAAGACCGGCATGTTGTTCCCGACGAGGTCGAAGACGCCCTCCTCGGTGTAGAACTTCGTCGCGAAGCCGCGTGTGTCGCGCACCGTGTCGGCGGAGCCCCGGGAACCCAGGACCGTGGAGAACCGCACGAATACCGGCGTCTCCGCGCCCGGCGCCAGGAACGCCGCCTTCGTGACGGCGGAGGCGGTGCCGTAGCTCTTGAAGACGCCGTGCGCCGCCGCGCCGCGGGCGTGCACGACCCGCTCGGGGATGCGCTCGTGGTCGAAGTGCATGACCTTCTCGCGCAGGTGGTGGTCCTGCAGCAGCACCGGTCCACGTGGGCCCGCCTTGAGCGAGTGGTCGGTGTCGTACAAGCGTGTGCCCTGAGCATCCGTCAGGTAGGCGCCCGACTGGGCCATGCGGGCCTGGGCCGCGCCGGTCGCCTGCCCTGTGGGCGACATCGTGTCGGGCCCGCTCTGGTCCGGCTTCGGCGGCAGTGGCTCGCGTGGCTCGGTCGGCCGCGCGACGCTCGGGGACCGAGGGGCCGGTTTGCCGGGGAGCCCCTCCTCCGGTCCCGCACCGGAGCCCTGGATGACCTCCGTGACCTTGTCCGCCGCCCGCTTGACGGGGTTGGGCTGGCTCATCGCTATCGTCTCTCTGTTTCAGACCAGCCGCGGCCGTGGAGGCCCACGGAGGTGGGGGGGTCTGTGATCAAGCGCCGAGTACCCGACTGCGCCGAACGAATCCCCGGTCCTGCGTGCTGGGCACGGCCTGCCGCCAAGCTCTCATGCCGCCTGACCCCTCGCACCCGGCCGGGGCCGACGGGGTGAGCGCCCCTTTTCGGCCACGCCTCTGTGGGGTCCCTGCACGGAAAGGTACTTCCGTGCAAGGGCATGCACCTGACATCTTGCATCCACCACTCGTTTCGTACGGCCCGGCCGGTGCCCTCAGCGTGGCCGTGCCGTTTCCGGAGGACGCATTGATACCCCACATATCCAGCCGCCCCAGACGCACGTCGGTGGTGGCGGCCACGATCGGTGCCGCCCTCGCGTTCGGCGCCCCGGGAGCCCTCGCGGGCACGCTTCCCGTCGCCACCTCCACCGCGTCGACTGCCAAGGCCCCCACTTCGACCGCCGCGCCCGCTTCCCCGAGTGCGACCTGGGTGGCCGGCACACGGGCCTACCTTGTGATCACCGCCCCCGGTGACAGCTCGGCGGTCCGTTCCGCCATCGCGGCCAACGGCGGCACCGTCTTCTCGGACTTCGACGCCATCGGTGTGATCGTCGCCCACTCGGCGGCCAGCGGGTTCGCCGCCACCATGCGCGCCGTCGCCGGCGTGCAGCAGGTCGGCGCCACGCGCACCTCGGACGTCCCGGCCGACGCCTACAACCCGGCACTCCCGGCAAATCCGGCCCAGGCCACGACCCCGGCCGGGGAACCGGTCCGGGCCGACATGAGCCAGATCAAGGCCGACCAGGCCTGGGCCGTGAACCCAGGCTCCGCCTCCGTCACGGTCGGCATCCTGGACACCGGTGTGGACGACCAGCACCAGGACCTGGCGCCCAACTTCGACGCGGCCGACTCGGTCTCCTGCGCCTACGGCAAGCCCGACACGCGTGCCGGCGCCTGGCGGGACATCGGCACGCACGGGACCCACGTAGCGGGCACCGTCGCTGCAGCCAAGAACGGCAAGGGCGTGGTGGGCGTGGCCCCCGGCGTGAAGATCGCCGCGGTCCGGGTCGCCGAGCCGGGCAGTTCCTTCTTCTTCGCCGAGAACACCATCTGCGGCTTCGTCTGGGCCGGTGACCACGGCTTCAAGGTCACCAACAACAGCTATTACACCGACCCGTGGCAGTTCAACTGCCCGGACAACATCGACCAGGCCGCCATCATCGAGGGCGTCGAACGCGCCCAGGAGTACGCCGAGGGCAAGGGCTCCCTCCAGATCGCCGCCGCGGGCAACGAGAACTACGACCTCGCCCACAAGACGACCGACTCCGCGAGCCCGAACGACTCGACACCGGTCACCCGCACCATCACCAACGCCTGCCTCGACCTTCCGACCGAACTGCCGGGCGTGGTCACGGTCGCGGCCAACGGCACCGGCGTCACCAAGGCCTCGTTCTCCAACTACGGTCAGGGTGTCATCGACGTCGCGGCGCCGGGCAGCAACGTGTACTCCACCGTCCCCGGCGGCGGCTACGGCAGCAAGAGCGGCACCTCGATGGCCACCCCGCATGTGGCCGGCGTGGCGGCACTCATCGCCAGCGCCGAACCGGGCATCACCCCAGCACAGCTCCGCGCCAGGCTGGCCACCCAGGCCAACGACATCGCCTGCCCCTCGGACAGCCGCTGCACGGGCACCACGGCCAACAACTCGTTCTTCGGCGAGGGACAGGTCGACGCCCTGAAGGCCGTCGGGACCACCCCGCCGACCGGCAAGTACTTCGAGAACGTCGCGGACTTCGCCATCAGCGACAACGCGACCGTGGAGAGCCCGATCGCCGTGACCGGTGTGACTGGCAACGCCCCGGCCACCCTCAAGGTGGCTGTGGACATCAAGCACACCTACATCGGTGACCTGAAGGTCGACCTGGTGGCGCCGGGCGGCACCGTCTACAACCTGCACAACCGCGCTGGCGGAAGCGCCGACAACATCACCCAGACCTACACCGTGAACGCCTCCTCGGAGGTCGCGAACGGCACCTGGAGGCTGCGCGTCAACGACAACGCCGCCTCCGACACAGGCAAGATCGATGCCTGGAACCTGACCTTCTAGTGCCGCATCAGGCAGCCTCTGCCGTGCTGTCGAGGGTCAGTGGCGGAGATCTCGCAGTCGCGGATGCGCGCTCTTTCGCTCAAGAGCGCGATCAGGCGGGTGTTTCCTCCGCACGCGCGCTCTCGACATCACGGGCGGAGGCAAGCCTTTCGGCGAAGGACCGGAAGTCCGGGGCGAGGGCCAACTCCGCCCTGGCCTGGGGCGTGGTCGTGTGGGTGTTCCCGGGCGAGATGTTCCCCGACCGCATCCGCGCCGCGGCTCTGGGCGTGGCCGCTTCCGCGCAGCGGATCGCCAACGGGGCCATCGCCGCCGGCTTCCCGTCCCTGGCCGGCTGGAACCTCTCCGCGACCTACGTCACATACACCGTCTTCGCCGCCCTCTCCATCCCCGCGGGTCGCTGCACGACACGAGGTGGACGAGACTGGTGAACATGAGCGTGACTCCTCACCCTCTCCCGGGAGCGGGCAGACCGCATGCGGTGGTGGTGTACGCAGGTGTCCACGGGTCGACCAGGAGTATCGCGACTCACCTTGCGGCCCGGCTGGCAGATCGGGGCATCAGAACCGAGGCCCTTCCCGCCGAGGCCGTGGGCGATCCGAGCGCCTACGACGTGTTCGTCGTAGGCAGCGCGGTCCACGACATGGCATGGCTGCCCCAGGCCCTGGCCTTCGTCCACACGAACGCCGCTCTGCTCGCCGGTCGGGACGTGTGGCTCTTCAGCGTGGGGATGCCGGCTGCCCTGCGCGGTCCGTGGAAAGCGCTGGTCGCCAGGGAGGAAAGCCATGTGATCGGCGGTTTGGCCGGCCAACTGCGTCCACGTGGCCACCGTATGTTCTCAGGGGTGATCGAACCGGAGCACCTGACACGGGCCGGGCGCGTGAAGTTCCAGGCCATGGGGCTGCGCTACGGCGACTACCGTGACTGGCCCGCCATCCGTGCCTGGGCCGAGGAAATCGGTCACGACATAGACCGCCGCCGGCACGGGAAGGCCGACGGAAGTCCATCCTGATCAGGAGCGGCTCGATGACGTGAGATCCTCATGCGGAACGACCCTTGCCGACGTGGCCGATGTGAGCCAGGGGAGCCGTGACGGCACGCAGTGATCTGAAGCTCCGCTTCCTGCTGACAGCTCAAGGAAGAGATCGGCACCCTCATCCGGCCCGACCGGCCCGACCGGCCCGACTGGCCCGACCGGGCCGCCGCCCGCGCCGAGGTCTTCACCTTCGTCGTGACCTTCTGCAACCGCCGCCTGCACAAGCACAAGATCTTCGGCTACCTCACCCCAGCCGAGACCAGACAGCGGCATCAACACGCCCTCGCGGCATAACCGACGCGTGTCCAAGATCATGGGGAAGCTTCAGAGAAGCGCAGCGGGTTCCCGGAGGGGTCGTGTGTGGTCAGACTGGTTCCTGTGCGCTGGTGGGAGTGGCCGGCGGCGGTGAGGCGTTCGGCCAGCTGCTCGATCGCCTCCGGATCGGTGAGGAGCAGGTCGACGCAGGTGAGCCGGGCGGTGTCGGGTCCCGCGGGCGTGCCTCCCTGCGGGCTGAACCGGGTGGTGAGGACGAGGAGGCTGCGGTAGTCGCTCACGCCGACGCCGATGAACCCGTCTCCCGAGCGGGCGTAGACCTCCAGGCCCAGCAGGTCGCGGTAGAACGGCTTGGTGCGGCTGAGGGCGGCGTCGGTCGCCTTGAGTTGGACATGCCCCATCTGCGTTCCCGCCGGCAGGGGTGCGGGCGTGCTCGCGCCGGGCTCGTCGAGGAGGTCCTGCACAGCGATCGGGGTGGAGACCACGACGGGCAGGCCCTCGTCGGTCCACTGCCATTGCTCCTGCGGGCAGGCCCAGGTCACCTCTATCGTGTGGCCGTCGGGATCGGTCACGTAGCAGGACTGGCTTACGACGTGGTCGCGCGGGTCGACGTCGAGTCCTGCGTCCAGGTGCCGCTGGGTGAAGCGGGCCACGTCCGCCCGGGTGGGCACGAGCGGGGCGAAGTGGCTGAGCCCGGGGCTGGAGGGCGGCGGCGCGATGGCCCCGGCGACCTCGTGCAGGTCGACCAGCACCCGTCCCTCCACGCCCAGTTGTGCTCGCTGTGATTGGCGGTCGAGGAGGCGGAAGCCTGCGAGCTGCGTGTAGTAGCGCGTGCTGCGTTCGAGGTCGGCCACCGTCAGCGTGACGGGTCCGAGGGTGAGTGTCTGGTCCATCCGGTACTCGGTCATGGTCGACCTTTCATCCGTGCTGCGGTTCCCCGCGGCTCCCCGGGAGCGGAGCGCGTGTGTGAGCCGCAGCGTGGCCGGTGTCGCGGCCCTGTTCGCAGGCAAAGCGCAGCGCTTCACCGGCGTGCGAAGTGGGCTGCGGGCCGGGGCCGTCGTGTGAGAGGAGGTCGTGCGAAGGGGCTTCAGGAAGCTGCCGGGGCTGCGCTGTTGCGGGTCCGGGCGAGGGCGTTGCTCCAGGACAGGAGCTGGTCGAGCATCGCCGTCAGGGCGGGGCCCTGGTGCTCGCCGGGGGTGAACGTGGCGCCGAAGTCGGCGAAGTCGGTGCGCAGGTTCAAGGTGACCGTCGCGGAGACGTCCGCGAGCTGCAGGGCGCCCAGGACCGGGCGCAGGGCTTCGACGGCGCGCACGCCGCCGTCGACGCCGTAGGAGACGAGGCCGACGGCCTTGTTGTTCCACTCGGCGTGGACGCGGTCGAGGGCGTTCTTCAGGACGCCGGGGAAGGAGTGGTTGTACTCGGGGGTCACGAGCACGTAGCCGTCGTAGGCGGCGACGGTCGTGGCCCACTGCTGGGTGTGCGGGTGGGTGTAGCGGCCCATGGCGGGCGGGAACGGTTCGTCGATCTGCGGCAGGTCGACCTCGGCGAGGTCGATGAGGTCGTAGTCGGCGTCGCCGCGCTTTCGAGCCTGCTCCAGGACCCACTGTGCGACGGATTCGCCGGCACGTGCGGTGCGGGTGCTGCCGAGAATGATCGCGATCTTCGTCATCGTGCCTCCGGTGATGGAAAGGGACGGTCGGTTCCCCGCCCCCGCGCGGCCGGCCTGCGACCGCGCGTGATGAGTCCCATGGGCGCCCGCTTGCCGAAGCGCGGTGTCGGTGCTGGCCCGCAGGCGGGGACCCAAGGGCAGGGTTCAGTGCCCGGCGGCCGAGGCCCGGGGGGTGAGGAAGGAGTCCAGAGCGGTGAAGACCGCCTCGGGCTCCTCGCGGATGGGCAGGTGTCCTGCGCCGGGGATGAGTTCGAACCATGCGTGGGGGAACGCCGCGGCGTAGGCGCGGCCGAAGTCCGGGGTGACGACTTGGTCGTCCGCGCCCCAGATCACCAGCACCGGGCAGGCGACGGTGGAAAGGCGGGGCAGCATGCCGGCGTCTGCCATGCCCGGGCCCGCATAGGCGCGCATGGCGGCCATCGGCTGCCCGGACGGTCCGCCCTGCGGCGCCGGTGCTGCGGCCGCCGGAGCCGGTGGCCCGGCGGGCACGGTGATCTGCTGGCCGGGTATGACGGGGCCGATGGCGTCCATGAGGACGAGCCGGGAGATCCGGCCCTCGCGGTCGTCCAGGACGGTCTGGGTGGCGACCCAGCCGCCGAAGGACGTGCCGATCACCGTCACGTCGTTCAGCCCGAGGTGGGCGAGCAGGTCCCGGTAGGCAGCGGCGAGTGCGGGTACGGAGTCCAGGTCGTCGGGCCGTACGGTGCCCTCCCAGCCCGGATGGGTGGGCGCGACCACCCTGTGATCCGGTGCGAGGTGGTCGATCAAAGCCCTGATGCTGGAGGGGCCGGGGCCGCCGTGCAGGACGAGGACCGGGCCGCCGCTGGTGCCGGCCTCACGCACCGCGAGGTCGAGGCCGGGCCGTACCGGAATGGCACGCTGAAGGGGGGCGGTCATGAGGTCCCTCCTCCTGGATCCGGGATGCTCGCCGGCCGAGGACGCGGCGTCCGCAGACGCTGGCGTCACTGGGCTGCCGGGCCGGAGGTGAAGAAGGCGACCATCTGCTCCAAGCCCTTCTCGCCGAACATCGTGTCCAGGCTGGTGGCGGACTCGGCGGCGGACTCCTCGCTGCGCGGGAAGAGGGCCTCCTCGTACGCGGCCAGGGCGGCCTCGGTGTCGCCGGGGTGGGCGGCGATCGCCAGGGCGAGTTCGGCGCCGTCGAGCATGGCCAGGTTGGCGCCCTCCCCAGCGAAGGGGGACATCACGTGGGCGGCGTCACCGAGCAGCGTCACGCCCGGGACACGGTCCCAGCGGTGCCCGACGGGCAGGGCGTGGATACGGCGCGGGGTGATCGTGTCCGCGTCGGCGACCAGGCCCCGCAGATCCTCGTCCCAGCCCTCGAAGCGGGCGAGGACCGCGGCCTTGGCGGCGGCCGGGTCGGTGAAGTCGACCGTGTCCAGCCAGCCTTCGTCGACCTTGAGCGCGGTGTAGACGTGGAGACTGCCGTCACTCTCCCGGTGCGCGAGGACACCGCGCTCGTGCCCCAGGGCGATGAAGAATCCGCCGCCGACGACCGCGGCGCTGCGCGGGTGGCGGGTGTCGGCGTCGAACAGGTCGGTCTCGACGAAGGAGATGCCGGTGTAGGCAGGCCGGGCGCTCGAGACCAGCGGCCTGATCCGCGACCAGGCGCCGTCCGCGCCGATCAGGAGATCGGTGGTGATGGCCGAGCCGTCGGCGAACGTCACCTCATGACATCCGTCGCCCAGCGCCCGGGCCCCGGTGACCTTCCGACCCCAGTGGATCGTGCCGTCGGGCAGGGAGTCCAGCAGCAGGTCACGCAGGTCGCCGCGGTCCACCTCCGGCCTGCCGCCGGTGCCGTCGTCCTCCTCGGCCACGTGCACCGTCCCGTCGGGGCCGAGCAGGCGCATGGCCTGACCGCCCTCGTGAACGATCTTGACGAAGTCGTCGTGGAGGCTGGCGGCATGCAGGGCCTTCTGCCCGTTGTTCTCGTGGATGTCGAGCATCCCGCCCTGGGTGCGGGCCGCCGCGGACGCCTCCAGCTCGAAGATCGCCGACTCGATGCCGTTGACGTGCAGGACGCGGGCGGCGGTCAGACCGCCAAGACCCGCGCCGATGATCGCGATCGGGACATGACTGGTGCTCATGGGGGCCTCCGGAAGCAGTAGGGGAAACGCCTCGGTGCGCCGAGTCATCGCCGCCGGCGCCGCAAAGCTCCTCGCAGGAGTGGCGTGCGCGACGGGGCGGCACGGGATGCCTCGGCCACCACCTCACCGTAACGAACATGTTCGTTGCGAACAAGTTCGCCGCAATGAGCGGCAGGCGGCGCGGAGACCTTCCGTTCCCCCTGGGCGGCGTCCGCCGCCCAGGCGCGTTACCCTCGCCCCGCGCTCAGTCCACTGCGCCCGGGACGGGTGTGTGGATGATGCCGTTGACGAGGACGTCGAAGCTCCAGCGCATCCTGTCCGGCACCGAACCGCCGATCAGGGCGGGCATGTGCGCGGTGATCGCCGGATGCGTGGCGGGGTCCACGGCATGCAGGGCATGCACGGTGGCGTCCCAGTCGTCTTCGGAGGCGGGGTCGTGCTCACGGGTCGAATGCTCGGCAGCGGTGGCTGTCGAGTCCTGGAGCAGTTTGTCGACCCCCCAGGCGACCTGCTCGCGGCCGGCGCCGCTCTGAGCAAGGAGGTCGAGGATGCGCTCCACCAGGCGGAGGTAGTTCTCGCCGCTCGGGCGGGCGACGAGCGCGGCCCGCGCGAGCTGCGGGTACTCGAACAGCACCTGGGTGTACGACGTCATGACGGCGCGGAGTTGCTCGCGCCAGTCCTCACCGCCGTCCCGTCCGGTCAGGTCGACCTCGCCGAGCAGGGAATCCAGGACGGCCGCATGCAGTTCCGCGGTGTTGGCGATGTACACGTACAGTGATGCCGGGCCGGTGTCCAGCTCCTGCGCCAGGCGGCGCATCGTGACCTTCCCCAGTCCCTCCGCCCGCATGATCCGCACGGCGGTGTCCACTATCCAACGCCGGGACAGGGCGGGCTTCGCCGGACGCTCCCGGCGGCTGATCGGCTCTCTTCTCGCAGTCACAACGACGATCGTAACGAACGTGTTCGCCGATCGGCTGGTCCGAGCATCCTTCCGCGCGACACCCGGCTGAGGGCGTTGCTCCCCGACGTATACGACGCGGGCTCACGCGCCGACCAGCCCGGACGATGACTCGCTGTGCGATCCTGGGCGCCGGTGTACCCGGCCGAGCACGGCCTCTGCGCGGCAAACCCGTGTCGCGGGCTATGCGGCCCCACGTGGTCCAGGTAGGCAGCACCTGGGGACAGCGGCCCGGGGGGACGCTTCGGTGATGCTCCGCAGGAAGGCCACCGGGTCCTCGCCGAAGCGGTCGAGTGCGCGGTGCCGGATCGCCGCCGCCACCGCGGCGCTGAGGACCGCCCAGCCTGCGATCAGCAGGACCACCGCTGGAGCCGGCAGGACCTGGGCAAGCAAGGCGAGGTCACGGTGACGGCGATGACCGCGCTCCAGCCCAGGCTCACCTGCCGGCGCCGGGAAGCGGCCGAGAAGACCCTGGTGCCCGCCAGGTACATGGCCAGCCCGGTCGTGGTGAACCACGCGGCCGCGTGCGGTGCCGGCTCGTGCAGGGACAGGTTCACCCCGCCCGCGACGAGTACCAGCGCGAAGGCCGGCATGAGGTGCCCCACGGCGTACAACGAGTACGCCAGGGCTGGGTTGCCGCCGGAGAGGTCGAGCATGCACTCGTACATTTCCACGGCCGACGTGAAGGTACATCCACCACCGCGCCCCGGCCAGCAACAGCCCGCCGACCAGCGCCAGCCAGTAGCCGAGGTCGTCGGCCGAGCGTGCGAGCGCCGCCGTCCCCACCATGATCACCAGCTCACCCAGCAACAGGATCATGAACAGCCCGAAGCGTTCGGCGAGGTGGGCCGAGTCCACGGCCAGGTTCGGGTCACGGGGCGCCGCGAACAGCTCCCGCCACCGGCCTTCCCGCGTCGGCCGAGTCCGCGGCCGGTCGCGGGGTCGGTCGCGGCGGTCGCCGAGCGGGAGGAGCCCTGCCTCCTGCAGCAGGCTGCACGCCCGGACCACGAACACCCACAGGAGCGGGAGCAGCGCCGAAACGCCGAACAGGAGCGCCGAAGCCATGTAGCCCCAGCTTATCCGGCGCTGGTCGAGCCCCGGCCTTGGCGGGCCACCGGTGCGCGGCGGCCAGGACCAGGCGAACCCCGGCCATGGCCGGCGCCAAGACCGCCGGGTGCCCGTCGAAGAAGCGCCCCGGCGAGCACGGCGGCGGAGGGCGACGACCTCCGCACGGTCATCCCCGCTCTGAAGGGGCGCACCGCCAGAGCGAAGTAGCCGGGCGTCCCCGCCCGTCATCACTCGATGGTGTCTGCGCCGAAGGAGCGACACGTCACCGTGCGCGCCCTGGCCGCCCGGCTGTATAGGCTGTCCGTCGTGCCCGGTGAAACTGACCTGCGACAACTCCTGATCGGCATGCGCCCGGAACTGAATCCAGGACGCTATGTGTTCACCACCGTGGCCGGTGGCATCCCGCCCGGGGTGACCCCGGTCGTCACGGTGACCGAACCGGAGGGTCTCACCCTGGTGCTGCGGCAGGAGGACGCCGAGGCGGCAGGGCTCAAGTACGACTACGTGGCTGGGTGGTTGGTCCTGCGGGTGCACTCCGCCCTGGACGCGGTGGGCCTGACCGCCGCCGTCGCACAGGAACTCGCCGGGGCCGGAATGAGCTGCAACGTGGTGGCCGGATTCCACCACGACCACCTCTTCGTGCCGTACGAGGCGACGCACCGTGCCCTGGAGCTGCTCGAAGGACTCTCCCGTAGGTGTGCGGCCGGCGTCGCCTAGTAACCTCGGTGATCCATCCGGGAAGGGCCTTCGAGATGCTCAGGACGCGGAGATCCGGCCCTGCCGGGCGCTCCGGGTTCGTACGTTCCCCTTCCCGTCACAGGGGAGAGGACTGAAGAAATGACAGCAAGCGTGCGCACCTCGGAGACCATCGAGGTGGTGGGAGCACGGACCAACAACCTCCGCGACGTCACCGTGCGCATCCCCAAGGGGCAGGTGGTGGCCTTCACCGGCGTCAGCGGCAGCGGCAAGACCTCCTTAGCGATCGACACCCTGCACAACGAGGCCCAACTCCGTTACCTGGAAGGGCTCTCGCCGTTCGTCCGGCAGTACATCACCCAGCGAAACCGCCCCAAGGTGGACCGGGTCCTCGGCCTGGGCGCCACCCTCGCCGTCGACCAGCGCCGGCTCAACCGCAATCCACGCTCCACCGTCGCCACCATCACCGGCATCGACGGCCACCTCGGACTGCTCTACTCCCGGCTGCCCGGCATCGGCCCGGACGCGCTCCCCGGTGACGGACATCTCAGCTCCGCGCACTTCGACCGGCATACCCCAGAAGGAAGCTGCTCCGAGTGCCACGGCGTCGGCGGACTCTGGCAGGCGCAGGAGGAACTCGTCATCACGCGACCGGAGTTGCCCCTCTTCGAGGGAGCCTCCCCTTGGTACGCGAAGTGGCGTTCCGCCGAACACGCCTTCATTCCCGCACTGGCCGAGAAACGCGGCGTGGACCTCGCCCTGCCCTGGCAGGCGCTGCCCGAGCGCTTCCGGCACGAGGTGCTGTACGGCACTGGTGACGAGAAGATCGAAGCCACCGTCGACATGCCGAACAAGAACGAGACGTCCTCGTGGACGTACACCTCCAGCGAGCCGCTGCGCGGAGCGCTCGCCGAGGTCGAGCGGGTCTTCGCGAACGCGGCGACACCCAGCGCGAAAGAACGGTACCTGCCGTACATGCGCAAAATGCCCTGCACCACCTGCGGAGGCACCGGCTACGACGAGATCGCCCGGTCGGTACGGCTCGGCGGGCTCGCCTACCCCGAACTGCTGGAGGCCGACGTCCGCGAGGTACGCGCCTGGGGCGACCGGGTCACCTCCGGCCTCGACACCGCACAGCGCGCGGTCGGTGAACCCCTCCTCCAGGATCTCGCCCGCAGACTCCGGGTGCTGGACCGCCTCGGCCTCGCCCACCTCCAACTGTCCCGCAGCGCGGCCACCCTGTCCGGCGGCGAGCTCCAGCGCACCCGGCTCGCCGCACAGCTCAGCACCGAACTCAGCGACATCATCTTCGTACTCGACGAACCAGGCACCGGCCTCCACCCCGCCGACAAGGCCCATCTGCTGGACATAGCACTGGAGTTGCGTGCCGCCGGGAACACCGTGCTGCTGGTCGAGCACGACCCGGAACTCATCGCCCGCGCTGACTGGGTCATCGACATGGGACCGGGTGCCGGACGGCTGGGCGGCGAGGTGCTCGTCTCCGGCACCCCCGCCGACGTCGCCGGGCATCCCCGTTCGCTCACCGGGCACTACCTCGCCGGGAAGGGACCGCGGCTGCGCCGTGCCCGCCGGCCGGTCGGGGAGGGCACTGGCTGGGTGGAACTGCACGGGCTGTCCGCGCACAACGTGACGGCGGACCTGGTCCGCTTTCCTGTGGGCCGGTTGACCTGCCTGACCGGGGTCAGCGGCAGTGGCAAGAGCAGCCTCCTCGGCGCCCTCGGTGCCGGGACCGAGGCGGCTCTGAGCGGAACGGCGACCGACACCGTCCGCCGGGTCACCGGTGCCGGGACCTTCGGCTGGGTCGCCGTGGTCGACCAGGAGCCGATCGGCCGGACACCCCGGTCCAACCCCGCCACCTACAGCAAAGCGTTCGACATCGTTCGCAAGCTGTTCGCGGAGACCGACGAGGCGCGCAAGCGCGGCATCAAGGCCTCCTGGTTCTCCTTCAACACAGCCAACGGCGGACGCTGCGAGGTCTGCACCGGGTACGGCCGCAAGCTGGTCGACATGCACTTCCTGCCGGACGTGTGGGTGGTCTGCGACGCCTGCGAGGGACGCCGCTACACACCGGAGGCCCTGGAGATCACCTACCAGGGACTGACCGTCGACGGGGTGCTGGAGCTGACCGTCGCCGAGGCCGTCGAACGCCTCACGGAGAACCGGCAGTTGGCGGAGACACTCAAGGCCATGGACCGGGTCGGCCTCGGCTATCTGCAACTCGGCCAGAACGCCACGGAACTCTCCGGCGGCGAGGCGCAGCGCCTCAAGCTCGCGTCGGCGATCCAGCGTGGTTCCGCGGGCCGCAAGGCCGGACTGGTCGTACTCGACGAACCCGTCTCGGGTCTGCACCCTTCCGACATCCAGCGCATGGTGGACGCCTTCGACCTGCTCCTGGACTCGGGCAACACGGTGGTCGTCGCCGAGCACGACATCCCCGTCGCGGCCTCCGCGGACTGGGTGATCGATCTCGGCCCGGGCGCCGGACCGGACGGAGGCGCGGTCGTGGCGGCCGGGACCCCCGACCAGGTCGCCGAGGCCCACACCCCGACCGCGGGATATTTCCGCCGGTACATGGCGGGCCTGCCGCTCCTGAACGGGCACGGCGACCACTGACACACCGGTGACGCCCCGCGCCCTGCCGTCGCCCACACGGTCAGGCGTGGGGCAACGCCAGCTCCACGACGGTGATGTCCGGGTCGGCGTCCAGGCGGACGGGCGGCCCCCAGAAGCCGGTGCCCCGGCTCACATACAGCAGGGTGTCCCGGTGCCGGCTCAGCCCGGCGACGTCCGGCTCGACCAACGACGCGAGACGGGTGAAGGGCCACAGCTGACCGCCATGGGTGTGCCCGGACAACTGGAGGTCCACCCCGTACCTGGCAGCCTCAGTGACCTGAGCCGGCTGGTGGGCGAGGAGAACCACGGCCCGGTCCCGGTCACGTCCGCCCAACGCGGCCTCGTAGTCGGGGCCGCCGCCGTGGTCGACGCCGCTGGCGTCCTCAACCCCGGCCAGATCGAAGCCCGGCAGGGCGACCCGCTCGTTGCGCAAGGGGCGCAGCCCGAGCCCGCTCACGAAGCGGACCCACTGCTCGGCGCCCGAGTAGAACTCGTGGTTCCCGGTCACGTAGTACGCGCCGTGCGGCGCCCGCAGGTCCGCGAGCGGTTCGGCGGCCCGACCCTGGACAGCCACGTCGGCGTCCTCCACGAGGTCACCCACGAGGGCCACCAGGTCCGGCTCTGTGCCGTTGAGGAGGTCCACCAACTGCCGCGTGCGGGAACGCCCCACCAGCACGTTCAGGTGGATGTCGCTGATCAGCGCGATCCGGAAACCGTGGGCCTCCGGGCCGAGCCGGGCCAGGGGCACGACGAGGTGCCTGACACGGGGCGGCCCCAGCGCGGTGTACGCGCCATACCCCACGGCGGCGCCGGCGGCGGTCCCGGCGGCGACGGCGACGACCCGGCTCACGAACATCCGCCGGGAGGCCAGGAGCCCGTCGGCCGACGCGGGCGCCGGGCTGTCCGGGCCGGATGCGGAGCCCGTACCGTACGGGCGCTCCCCTCCGCACTCGGACGCCGTGCTCAGGGCTGCGGACGCCGCGTCACCGACGGAGCGCCGCCGCCGGACCCGCAGCAGCACGGGGCGGACCGCCTCACCCGCCAGCAGCGCCAGCGTCAGGTAGAGGATCCCCGCCATCCAGGTGAAGCCGGGCCAGCCGACCGCAGTGGCCAGCGGAGCGGGCAGCGCGCGCTCCCCGGGCGGCGCGGCCACCAGCAGCAGCGCCAGCAGCACGATCAGGACCGTACCGGCCCGGCGCCACCACGAACCCGGGGACGTCGTGGCACGGACCATCCGCCACCACACGAAGAAGTGGGCACCGGCCAGGACCGGCAGCACGAGCGCCACGAACAACGCGGAGGACACCGGATCCCCGGATCAGCCGGCGACCGTGCGCGGCTCACCGCACCAGCGACGCAGTGCCCTCGTCAACCCCCGACCCGGTTCGACGCCCGCCCACGCCACGTAGCCGTCCGGCCTGATCAGCACATGCGCGGGCCACCCGGCGCCGAGAGGTTCGGCGAGCACACCCGTACGCAGCCGGGCCTCCCAGCCTGCGGCGGCGGACGGACAGCCTCTCGTGCCGGTCAGCACGAAATGACCGCTCCGGAACAACTCGTACAGCCGCTCCGGGCCGCCTGGGGCCGCCACGAGCGGCCGGTCCGGTACCCGCCGGCCCGTCCACCGGTCACGCTTGTCCGCCGGGTAACGCAGGGTCAGCCCCGAAAGATGCAGCACGTTCAGCCGGTGCACCGGCTGGATCCGCATCGACCACATCGCGGCCTTGCGCAGCATCCGCGCGGGAAGACTGTCGGAGGTCTCGAAGCGGAAGGACAGGTCGGTCTTGCGCAGCGTCTCCGCCGCGATCGGGTACCGCTCCGCCTCGTAACTGTCGAGCAGCCCCTGCGGTGCCCATCCGTCGAGGACCGCCCGCAGCTTCCAGCCCAGGTTGAACGCGTCCTGGATGCCAGTCTGGAGCCCCTGTCCGCCGGACGGGATGTGCGTGTGCGCGGCGTCCCCCGCGAGCAGCACCCGGCCGGCCCGGTACGTCTTCGCGTGCCGCTGCGAGCTGCGGAACCGGGACAGCCACAGAGGGTTGTGCATGCCGATGTCCGAGCCCAGGATGGCGGCGCAGCTCTCGCTCAGGTCCTCCAGCGTCAGCGGCTCTTCGGCGGGGACGGCGAACTTCTCCCGGTCCAGCACGATGACCCGGTACGTGCCATCACGGAACGGGAACAGGGCCGCCATGCCGCGCCGGGTGATCCGCGCGTACTCGGCCGGCCCCGGCGGACTGCTCAGCCGGGCGTCGGCCATCATCAGCGACTGGTCGTAGTTCCAGCCGTCGAACTCCACGCCGATGGCGTCACGGACGGTGGAGTTCACCCCGTCACAGCCGACGACGTACCGGGCCCGGACGGTGGCCGGGCCCTCCGGACCGGTCAGCTCGACATCGACCCCGTCGTCGTCCTGCGACAGCCCGGTCATCTCGGTCCCGAAGAGCAGCACCGCGCCCGCCTTCTCGGCGGCGGCCTGCAGCGCGTCCTCGGTCCGCGCCTGCGGGATGGACAGGCTGAACGGGAAAGGCGTGTCGAGTAGCCCGTAGTCCAGGTAGCCGTCCTCGTTGCCGAGCGGCGGATGCGGGCATTCCCGCCCCCAGGCCAGCACGTCACCCACCCGGCCGCGCATGTCGAGGAGTTCCAGGGTGCGGGGCTCGACCGTGCAGGCACGAGACAGCCGGCTGCGCCCGGTGCGCTTGTCGACCACCTGGCAGGAGACGCCGAAGCCGGCCAGTTCCGCCGCGAGCGCGAGCCCGGCAGGTCCGGCGCCGACGATGAGCACCTGAGGGGACGGCGGCATCTTCTGACTCCTTCGCAACGGCCGGACCCGCCGCACGGGCAGTGCGCGGGGCGCGAAACCACGGCAGGCGCGGGCCGGTCCGGGACCACGGGGCTGCTTCCCGTCGGGATGACGGCCAGTTAACGGGCGGGTGCGAAGCGGGCGCAACCACGCTGAGAACGAGGTAAGAGACGTCGGAGAGCGAGGGCCCGCGGATGAGACCGGATCGAGCACCGGATTGAGAACGGCGCGTCCTAGCGTGACGACCGATCACCTGGTGCACCCGCAGTCCTGTCCGCAGGGAGGAGTCCGCCATGACCGCGCGTCCGCCGGAACCGGGCCGTACACCGGCCGCCCCGGCCGCCGCACACCCACCGGTTGCCCTGTCCCTCGCGGAACCCCCCGCCGCACCCGGGCGTGAGGACCTGGAATCCCTGCTGACCATCCGCCACTTCGAGAACCTGCTGCTGCGGATGTTCGCCGAGGGCAGGCTCAACGGCACCACGCACACCTGCCTCGGACAGGAGTACGTGCCGGTCGCCCTGGCCCCGCTGCTCGTCGGCGACCACGTACTCAGCAACCACCGGGGCCACGGCCACTACCTCGCCCTGTTCCGGGACCCCGCCGGACTGCTCGCGGAGATCATGGGACGCGTCGGCGCGGTGTGTTCAGGCGTCGGCGGCAGCCAGCACATCCGCCGCGACGGCTACCTCTCCACCGGTGTGCAAGGGCAGAGCCTGCCGCTCGCCGTAGGCATCGGACTGCGCTGCAAGCGCACGGGATCCGGCCGGCTCGCCGCCGCGTTCGTCGGCGACGGCACCTGGGGCGAGGGAGCGGTCTACGAAGCACTCAACATGGCCGCCCTGTGGCAGGTGCCGGTCCTGGTCGTCGTCGAACACAACGGGATCGCCCAATCCACCCCGACGCACGCCCAGATGGCCGGCTCGATCGCCGACCGGGCCGCCGCCTTCGGCATCGACTTCGTGGAGATCACCGGCCACCACGTACCGGAGATCCGAGAACGGCTCACCCCCGTGGTGCGCCGGGTCCGCGAGGAACACCGCCCGGCGGTCGTGCAGTTCACCACCCACCGGCTGGGCCCCCACAGCAAGGGCGACGACACCCGCGACCCGGCGGAGGTGGAGCGGCTCCGGGCCGGCGACTGGCACCGGGAGCTGACCGGCCGACTGGGCGCGCCGTTCCGGGAACTCGACGCGCGCATCCGCGCCGACCTGGAAGAAGTGGCCCGCGAGGTGGAGGCACGGCCGCCCGCCACCTGGACGGGGTCCGGTCCCGCGGACCCGAGGAAGGAGGACCGATGGCCGAACTGACCGAGCCCACCGACCTGAGCGGACTGACCGGCCTCGTCGCCGAGGTGCTCCAGATACCCGCCGCCGAGGTGACGGAGGAGACCGGGACCGCCACCACGGCGGCCTGGACCAGCCTGCGACACGTCCAGATCGTCTCCCGTATCGAACACACCTACGGCATCCGGCTCACCGCCCGCGAGGTGCGCCGCTGCCGGAGCGTCGGCGCCCTGCGCGCGGCACTCACCGCGAAGCCGGGGACGCCGTGACCCGCCCCGCGCCCCGCGTGGTGGAGGCACTCAACGCGGCCCTGCACCGCCTGTTCGAGGAACGGTCCTCACTACACCTGCTCGGCGAGGACGTGCGAGACCCGTACGGCGGCGCCTTCAAGGTGACCCGCGGTCTGTCGGCCCGCCACCCGGACCGGGTGCTCTCCACCCCGATCAGCGAGGCGGGCATCACCGGCGTGGCGGGCGGCCTGGCGCTCGCGGGCGACCAGGCGATCGTGGAGATGATGTTCGGCGACTTCGCCGCGCTCGCCTTCGACCAGATACTCAACCTGATCTCCAAGTCGGTGACAATGTACGGCGACCGGGTGCCGATGCCGGTGGTGGTGCGCTGTCCCGTGGGCGGCAACCGTGGCTACGGTCCCACCCACAGCCAGAGCCTCCAGAAGCACTTCCTCGGCGTGCCCAACCTGGCCCTGTACGAGACGAGTCCCTTCCACGACCCGTACGCCCAGCTTGCCGAGGGCCTCGACCGGGGACCCGCGATGCTCTTCGAGGACAAGGTCCTCTACACCCGGCGGATGTTCCGCGACGGGGTGGTGGACGAACACCACCGGTACGCGCTGCGGGGCGGGTCCACCGGCTGGGCGCACGTTTCCCCCATGGACGGCACCGCCGCCGACGTGGTGCTGATCTGTCCGGGCGGCACCGTGCACCGGGCCCTCGACGCCGCGCGGCTCCTGCGCGCCCGCCGGATCGCCGCGCACGTCCTGGTCCCCGCCCGGCTCTACCCGCCCGACCTGGAGCCGGTGCTGCCGCTGCTGGCGGACGCCCGGCTGGTCGCCGTGGCGGAGGAGAGCACCGAGGGCGGTACCTGGGGCGCCGAGATCGCCGCCCGGGTGCACACGAGGATCTGGGCGCAACTGCGCTCGCCTGTCCTGCTGTTGTCCTCGGCCGACTCGGTGGTGCCAACCGCACCGCACTTGGAGGCGGTGGTGCTGCTCGGCGCTGAGCGGATCGCCGACGAGATCGAGGCCGGCGTGGCCCGGTCCCTGCCGCCCCGCACGCCTGCCGCCCCGCCGCCTGCCGCCCCGCTCGCGGCCGCCGGCCCGGAGGCCGCCGGGCCGGGAGCCGCCGCTGCGGAGAGTGCCGAGCCGACGGCCGGGCTGCCGGTCGCCGTGCCCAAGCTCAACAACAACGACACCGCCTACCTGGTGCTCCGGTGGTTCGCCGACGACGGCGCGTACATCGACGAGGGGGACCCACTGGTCGAGCTGGAGACCTCCAAGGCGGTCGAGGAGATCGCCGCACCGGCTGCCGGGCATCTGCGGGTGCACGCCCCGGAAGGCAGTGAGGTCGGCGTCGGGGAACTCCTCGCCGAGCTCCTCGCCGAACCGCCCGCCGCCCCGGCACCCGCTGCCCCGGCGCCCGGCACCCCTGCACCCACCGCCTCCGCCGCGCCCGCGGCCGCCCCCGCGCCCCCTCCCGCCCAGGAGCCCGGCCCCGCCGCCCGCACCCACGTGCTCGACCGGGCCCAGCAGGGGACCGCCGCGGTGGTCACCCGCGCCCACCGGGAAGTGCCCGTCGCCTTCGCCGCGGTCGAGGTCTCCGTGGACGCGGTGCTGGCCAGGCTGCGCACCTTGTCCGACGAGACCGGCGCCGAGGTCGGACTGCCGGAGGCCGTGGTCAAGGCCGTGGCCGCCGCGCACCCCGCCTTCCCGCACCTGTTCGGCACCCTGGTGGACGAACGGACCGTGCGGCTCGCCGACACCGTCGACATCGGCGTCACCCTGGACGCCGGGAACGGCCTCTACATCCCCGTGCTGCGGGACTGCGCCAGCCGTTCCCTCGCCGACCTCTCCGACGACCTCATGGACTTCCGGCTGAAGGCGTTCCGCGCCGAGTTCACCGCGGGTGAGCTGTCCGGCGGCTGTTTGAGCGTGTCGCTGAACACCGAACCCGGTGTCCTGTTCGTCCAGCCGATCGTCATGGCGCCGCAACTCTGCATGGTCTCGGTGGGAGGCGCGCTCACCCGGCTCGTCCTCAAGGACGAGGTGCCCGCCTCCACCACCGTGGTCACCCTCGGACTCGCCTACGACCACAGGGTGGTCAACGGCCGGGACGCGGTCGCCTTCCTGCGCACTGTCGCGGACGCCCTCCACGACGCGGAGAAGCTCGTCGAACTGGTCGACCCGCAGTGAGGACGTGACGTGGTGGCGCTGTGGCAGAGCCCTGCCCGGACCGGTCAGACTCCAGCGGCCCTGCGGCCGCCGGAGCAGTCAAGTGAGGAGTTCTCGTGGCGTACGGGTTGACCGCCTTCGGCACGGCACTCGGCGAGGAGACCGCCGTCAAGGACGTGGTGGCCGATTACACCGAGGACGTCGAGCGCGTCCTCGGATACGGATACGACTGCATCCACCGGGCCGAGCCCGGCACCAGCGTCACCGACCTCGCCGTCGAGGCCGGGCGGCGGGCCCTGGCGGGGGTGAACCCACGCGAGGTGGACCTGCTCGTCCTCGCCCTCACCGACCTCGCCGACCATCTGTACTGGGACGCGGCGGCCCGGGTCCAGTGGGAACTCGGCCTGAGCCGGGCCGAGGCGGTCCTCGTCGACCAGGGCTGCGCGGGCGGGGTCACCGCCTTCGACACCGTCGCGGGACGCTTCGCCACCCATCCCGGCTACGGCACGGCCCTGGTCGTCGGCGCCAACCGTACCGTCGAGGCGTACTGGAACCGGCTGGACACCCACTCGCTGCTGTTCTCCGACGGGGCCGCCGCCGCGCTCGCCGTACGCGACGCGCCCACCCTGCGCTGGCGGGCCTCGTACGCGGAGACCGACGGCCGGTACGCCGACTTCTTCCGGATGGACGTCGGCGGCGCCAGGCAGCCCTTCGTGCCCGGCGCCGAGACACCCTGCGTACGGGACTCCTGGGACGTGGTCGAACACTTCCAGCACGACGCGGAGCGACTGGCCGCCTACGCCGAGGAGATCGACGACCGCACCGCGCGCGCCGTGCACCGGGCCTGCCGTCAGGCCGGATGCGCCGAGGAGGACCTGGCCTGGCTCCTGCTGCTCAACGACAACGCCCGGGTCCTGGCGGCGCAGGCGGAACTGATCGGGGTACCGCTGGAGCGCACCAACACCCGACTGGCACGCCAGCACGGGCACTTCGGCGCCGCCGACCACCTGTTCTCCCTCGCCCGCACGTACGAGGCCGGGAAGCTGTCGCCCGGGGACCTCGTGGCCCTCGCGACCAACGGCCGGGGCATGCACTGGGCGTGCGCGATCCTCCAGTGCTGACCAGCCGGCCCGGCCCTGTCCGGGGAGCCCTCTTCCGCCACCGAACAGATCGGAGTGACACGCTATGAGCCGTCAACCCGCCCGGCGCGCCTGGACGGCAGCCGCGCTGGTCTGCGCCTGCCTCGGGCTGGTGTCCTGCGGGGCCGAACCCGACTCGGCCGTGCGCGCCTCCGACGCGGCCGACACCCCCGCCTGCAAGGTGCTGCGGCCGCTGGCCGTCGAGTTCGGCCTAGGGGAGCCCTCGGTGAGCCAGCTGTCCGGGGAAGGCTGTACCGCACACAGCCACGAGTTCGGCACCCTCACCGTGCTGCTGCGGGACCGGCCGCTGCAGGACACGGCCACCGGGCAGGGCAAACGGAGCACGATGCGCTTCGGCGAGCACGACGCCGTCATGCTGATGGGTTCGCTGGACGGCGTCTGCAAGATCTTCCTGGACGCGGGGGAGAAGAGCACCGTGGAACTGCGGCTCGGCCGGACCACGGCGATGACCCCGCAGGTGTGCACCTCACTGAAGAAGGCGACGGCGAAGGTGGCCGACGGGCTCGCCCCGCAGCCGTCGGCCTCCGCGTCCGCCTGACCCGACCGAAGGGGACCGGGGGTGGCGCTGAACGCGCCACCCCCGGTCGCATGTCCCGCACGACTCTCCGCCGTACGGCGTCACGCACCACCTCACTCCAGCGTCCGGGTGGTGGCGGCCAGGGAGGCTTCTCCGAGTGAGGCGACCCCGAGCGCGGGCGGCCGTGTGCCGTCCAATCGGTCGGCCGCCGGCCCCGGCAGGCCTTGGGTGCGGTCGATGACCCGGACCGTCGCCGGCCCCGCACCCAGCTCCAGTTCCAGTTCCGCGCCCCGCGCCGGTACATGACGGATCCACAGCTCCCACGGGGCGTCACCGGCCGGGTCGTCGGCGTACTGCCCGGGCACCCCGGACAGGGACCAGCCGCGGACGGCGGTCCCGCTGACGAGAACCACCAGGTGGTCGGCGCCCCGCCTGGACGCCGCCGTCACCCGGACCCGCCGTCCGCCGTCCGCCGTGTCCGCGAGGACCCTTGTGGTGACCCGGGGGCCGGGCAGCGGGTACGCCTCGGCCGGGCCCCGCCGGACCGGCACCCGCCAGCCCGGCCAGAGATCCGCCACCGAGCCGCGCTCGGCGTCCGCAGGCAGGAAGTCGTCGCTCCAGTCGTCCGCCGGGACCCCGCTGATCCAGTGGCCCGTACGCCGGTCCGCGTCCCACAGGTACAGAAGGTCGGCCCGTACCGGGTTCTCGGGTTCCCGGGGCAGCAGCGCGGCCCCCGCCAGCACGGCCGTCGCGACCACGGCGGCGGTCACCGGCAGCAGCCGGGGCAGGACCGGCAGCACCCCCGGCAGCAGCGCCGTGAGCAGCGCTGCCACGGCCACCGGCGCGGCCACAAGGCCCAGGCCCAGAGCGTTCGTGAGCAGCGGCACGAGCGGGAACACCAGCAGGGCGGCCGGCACCGTGCCCAGGGCGGCGGCCAGCACCCGGCCCCCCGCCGTTTCCCCGGCCCGCGAGGTGAGCACAGCGGCCGCGGAGAGCAGCCCCAGTGTCGGCCAGACGAACACATGGCTGCCGCCGGGCAGCAGCACCGCCGACACGACGGACAGGACGATCCACAGCAGCAAGGCCCCCGCCACCTGCGCCCGGGCGCCCGCCCACCGCTTGGCGATCAGCGCGAGCGCGCAGCCGACGGCCAGGGCCAGCGACAGGAACCCGACCAGGGCCGGGCCGTGACCACCGATGTCGTGGTAGTGGGCGAACTCGGGGTGTCCCGACGCGACCAGGGGCGCCAGGCCGAACGCGGCCCCGGCGGCGAGCACCAGCTGCCCGAGGGCGACGGCGAACCCCCGCAGGACGGCACCCACGGTAAGCGCGCCGCGCGCCCGGAGCCCCAGCAGCAGCGCCAGGCCGAGCCCGACCGTAGCCAGCGCGGCGGGCAGCGCCGCGCCCAGCGGGTAGGAGACGAACCATCCGCCCGCCCGGAAGTACGCAGAGTCCCCGGCCGGGGTGTGCGTCAGGTCGGCCCAGGCGAGTGCGCGGGCCAGACCGAGGGCCTGCTCTCCTTGGTGCTGGACGGTGGCCGGGTCCACCCGGTCCGGGGTGTCACCGGTGCCGTGGTAGTGGGTGTAGCCGTCGAGATAGGCCAGGTTCAGGCCTTGGTGCCCGGCTTCCTGGAACACGGTGAAGTCGGTGAGGTTGGGCATGTAACGGTACGCGGCGTCCAGCAGCGAGTCGGCCCGTGCGTCCGGCGCCGACTCGGCCAGGGTGCGCACCAGCCAGCCGGCGTCCGGTCCTGTCTCGAACATCAGACTCGGACCCTTGCTGCCTCTGGCCTCGAAGTTGAGGACCACCGTGTCGGGCGGCAGCGTCCCCGGTCCGGCCACCAGGGCCTGCGCGCCGAGCAGTCCGCTCTCCTCGGCGTCGGTGAACACGAAGAGGACGTCGTTGCGCGGGGGCGGCCCCTCCCGCATCGCGCGCGCCGTCTCCAGCAGCACCGACACCGGGACACCGGCGTCATTGGTGCCGGGCCCCGCTTCTGTGGAGTCGTAGTGGGTGACCAGCGCGACCGGCCGGGTGCTCGCGGTTCCGGGGACGCGGGCGACCACGTTCTGCAGCCGCAGGTCGGCGTAGCGGGAGTCGGCGCCGATGGGGGACAGACCGGGACGGTGGGACGCCGCCGCCCCGGTGTGCACCCGGGTGTCGAGGCCCAGCGCGGTGAGGGTGCGGACGATGTACTCACGGGCCCGGGTGTGCGCGGCGGAGCCGCTGGGCCGGGGGGCGGTGGCGATCTCCCGTACGTGCGCGGCGGCGCGGCCCGCCGAGAAGGTGTCGGCTGGCGCGTCCGGCCCCCGGGCGGCGGGCATCCTGCTGTTCCAGGCGACCAGGGAGAGACACAGCGCGGCGAACACGGCGACGGCCGCCGGGAAGACCCAGCGCCCACCGGTGGTGCGCCTCGTCCCTTCCGGACCGGCCTGGCCGGGGCGGGGGTGGCCGGGGCTGCCGTGGGCTCCCTCACCAGGGCGGGGATCGCTCACGCGGGCCGGCGTGGACCCGTTCCGGTTCTCGGGGCGGGAGCCGCCAGCCTCGCCGTCATACCGCCTGAGTGCCATAGACCGAGCACTCCTCGTCCGGCTGGAATGCGCCGGACACCCCGGCCGCGCCCTCCCGCCCGGAAGGGGCGAGCGTGATGCGGTCCACCACGTCCTGTCCGGCGAGGGCTCCGAGCTCCGTCGCGGCGCGTTGCCGGGCGTGATCGCGCACCAGCGGGTTGAACGAGTAGAAGGGGCCGTCCGGTGCCCGGTCCTGGGTGACCGTGAGCAAGTGGGCGTTGACCAGGGTGTCCAGCAGTCGCTGGGTGTCCTCGCCGGGGCGGTCGGAGACGGCGGAGGCCATCCACTCGGGGACGGCGTCCAGGTCGCACATGCTGAGCCGCAGCCACAACCGGTAGGCGAGCGGCGACAGCTGTTCCACGGTCGAGTCGAGCCGCGCCCCCATGTCCAGCGAGCCGATGGAGAGTTCGGCGATCCGGTCCTGCCGCGTCGCCAGGCGGTCGGTGAAGCTGCGCAGGGTGCAGTGGGGGCGGGCCCGCAGCCGCGCTCCGGCGGCCCGGATGGCGAGCGGCAGGTGTCCGCAGAGCTGCACGATCCGCCGGGCGCTGTCGACCTCGGCGAAGACGCGCTCCATGCCCGCCAGGGAGGCGAGCAGGTCCAGTGCCTCGTCGGTGGGCAGCCCGTCGACGCGGTACTCGGTCAGGCCGGGGATCTTCAGCAGACTGGCCCGGCCGGTGCACAGGACCGCGCTCTCGCCGCTGGGCAGCAGGGCCTCGTAACGCGTGGACTCCGCCACGTCGTCCAGGACGATCAGCAGCCGTTTGCTGGCGGTGATGCTGCGGAACAGCGCGGCACGGGCGGCGAGACCCGCGGGGATACGCTGTTCCGGCACCCCGAACGCGTCGAGGAAGCCGTTCAGAACCTCCTGCGGGTGCACGGGGTCGGTGTGCCCGCGCAGGTCGGCGTAGAGCTGGCCGTCGGGGAAGTGCTGCTGGAGGGCGAGACCCGCGTGGATCGCGAGGGCGGTCTTGCCGGTGCCGCCGCATCCCGCCAGTGCCACCACGCGTGGTTCGCCGCCCGCGCGCAGGTCCGAGGTGATGCGCTGGAGCAGGTCGCGCCGTCCGGTGAAGTCCTTGATACGGGGCGGCAGTTGAGCCGGCACCTTGGCGCCCGGCCAGGGCCGGTGCGCCACGACGGCGGGCGGCGGGGCGATCGGCTCGCTGGCCAGGATCTTCTGGTGCAGTTCCTGAAGTCCCGTGCTCGGCTCCAGCCCGAGATTCTTGATCTGTGCCAGGCGGCTGTTGCGGTAGACGGCCAGCGCCTCCGCACGACGCTGGGACTGATACAGCGCGGTCATCAACTGGGCGCACAGCCGCTCGCGCATCGGATATTCGGCGACCAATGGCTTGAGCTCGCTGATGAGTTCCGCGTGCCGGCCGAGGGTCAGCCCGATGTCAAGCCATTCCTCGAGGACGGAGAAGCGGCGTTCCTCCCAGTGCGCGGCCACCGCGTAGGTCAGCGGCCCGGAGATGTCGGCGAGCGGCTGGCCCCGGTAGAAGGCGAGCGCCCGCTGGTATTCGGCGGAAGCGGACTCCAGGTCGCCGGCAGCGGTCAGCTCCCGGGCCCGGCGCACAGCTTTTTCGAACGCGTGTGCGTCGAGATCCTCCTCGTCGAGCCGTATGCGGTAGCCGCCCTGTTCGGTCTCTATCAGGTCGACCGGCGCACCCGCTGCGGCGAATGCGTTCCGCAGCCGCCAGACGCAGGTCTGGATCTGCTTGTCCGCCGTGGCGGGCGGCGTGGAACGCCATACGGCGTCGATGAGTGAATTCACCGGGACGACGCGGTTCGCATTGAGCAGTAACGCTGCCAGAACAGTCAACTGGCGATTTCGGCCCACGCGAATCGGCTTACCGTGGACAGCTGCTTCTAATGGCCCGAGAATGCGAAAGAAAACATCGCGGACATTGCCGTTGTTCCCCTCGCTCGGACGACCTGTTTCGAGAGATGAAAAACCATTGTGGAACGGCAAGATCATCCTCCAGGTGACGGACTTATCGCAGCCAACGGGGAACTCTACAGAACTCCACTTGGCATGTCCATACCCAAATCGAACGCCATTGTGGGGTTACCTTGACCGAGTCTTTCCGGCAGCGGTGCAAGAGATCGGTGTGCGCCATGAGAGAGGGGGAATGGCTGGAACAGAACGGTTTAAGGGAAACGGCTGTCGGTCATGCCCGTTCGGGCGTCGGTCGTGCCTGTTCGGGTGTCGGTCGTGCCTGTTCGGCTGGGAACAGACATGGTGCGAAGAGCCGAGGCGTCCACCTTTCCGCCCGGTGTTCGCGGAAGGCGCTCCACTATGGCGATGTGGTGGGGGCGCATCTGCTCCGGTACCGACTCTGCGATTTTCCGCTGCAGATCCGGGACGGTCGCACGGGCTCCCAACACCACGAAAGCGACGAGTTGTTCAGCAGGCCCCTCCTGCCGCAGCAGCACCGCGCACTCGCTGACGGCCGGATGTCTGCGGACCGCCGCCTCGACCTCACCCAGCTCGATCCGGAAGCCGCGCACCTTCACCTGGTGGTCCACCCGGCCCAGGATGCGCAGCCGGCCGTCCTGCCCCCACAGCCCGCGGTCCCCCGTCCGGTACAGCCGCCCGCCGGGCCGGAACGGATCGGGCAGGAACCGCTCGGCCGTCAGCGCCGCACGGCCTTGGTAGCCGCGGGCGACCCCCGGCCCACCGAGCCAGATCTCGCCCGGCACCCCGGGTGGGACCTGCCGCAGCCCGCCGTCGAGCACGTGCGCCTGGTATCCGGGCACCGGACGCCCGATCGGGATGCCCGCGCCGGCCGCCTCCGCCGGACCGCAGCGCTGCGTGGTGGCCCACACCGCGCACTCGGTCGGCCCGTAGTCGTTGAACAGCGGAGCCTGTGGGCACAGCCGCAGATGCTCGGCGACGATTTCCGGGCCGAGCCGCTCCCCGCCCACGGCCACCATCGCGAGCCGGCCGAGCGCCTCCCGGCCCGCGACCTGGAGCACGATCCGGTAGTGCGAGGGCACGGCGTGGACATGGGTGACGGCCGCGGACTCCAGCAGCTTCCGCAGAGCCATCGGGTCGTGCGCCTCGCGCTCGGTGGGCAGTACCACCGCGCCCCCGGAGGTCAGCGCCCAGAACATGCCGCCCGCCGCCCCGTCGAAGCACAGCGGCGGCAGCACCAGATCCCGGCCGGGCGGCGGACCGGCCACCGCCCGGGCCGCCGTGGACGCCACGATCGCGCGGTGGTGCACGCCGATGCCCTTGGGCGTCCCGGTGGAACCGGAGGTGTAGATGACGTACGCCAGGTCGTCGGGGGTGACCGGGACGCCGAGCGCGGTGCCGGGCAGCCCGGCCGCCTCCCCGCCCACGAGCACCGGCACCGGCACCGCGTACTCCGGCTCCCGACCGGTGAGCAGCACCACGGCGCCCGAGTCGTCGAGGATGCGCCGGACGCGCTCGGGCGGATACGTCGGCTCGATCGGGACGTAGGCGGCACCGGCCTTCAGGGTGCCCAGCATCGCGGTCACCGACCAGGCCGCACGCTCGGTCAGCAGCGCCACGAGCCCCCCGGGACCGACCCCGGCCGCACGCAGCAGGTGGGCCACCCGGTTGGCGTCCTCGTCCAGCCGTCCATAGGTCAGTTCGGTTCCCCCGCACAGCACGGCCGGCGCGTCCGGGGTCCGCGCGGCGCGCTCCTCGACCAGCGTGTGCAGGCAAACGGCGGGAACAGCCGCCTCCGCACCGCGCGACCACTCGGCGAGCGCGGCCCGCTCCGCCGCCCCGGCGGCGACGATCCCATACACCGGGCGGTCGTCGAGCAGCTCCTCCAGGACGGCGAGCAGCCGCGCAGCGAACGTGGCGACGGCGCCTTCCTCGTGCAGACCTGTGTCGTAGTCCATCCGCAGCCGGTCGTCCTCCAGCAGGACCAGCAGCCCGTGGTGGGCCACCGCGTCCGGCGGCCGGACCGCCGACGCGGTGTGTGCGCCGACCCGTTCCGGCTCCGATACTCCGCACGGGGACACCGCGAGCGCCGCGTGGAACCCTGGGTGGACCGGGACACCCGAGGCGAGCGCGTGCCCGCTCGCCCGCAGTGCGACCGTCCCGGACACGCTCTCGGCCACTCGCGGGGTGACCGCCACGGGCGCGTCGGTCGCGACGACGATCCCCGTACCGGGCGCGCCGCCGCAGCGGACCAGCAGCACTGTCAGGGCCACGGCCAGCGACGCCTCCACGGGTACACCGGTGGAGCGCAGCCGCGCGGCGGCCTGCCCGGCCGGGACCCGTACCGTTTCCGCGTACCCGGAGGCCCGGTCACCGCCGCCCGGCAGACCCGACGGCCCCCGCTCGCCCCCGGACTGCCCGTCCGCCGGCCCGGCGGCGGCCCGTGACAGCCCTTCAGGCCCCGTGCCGACCGCCGGGAACGGGGCGTCGTCCGTCAGCAGCCACCGCATCACCACCGCCGGGGGCAGGGCGTCCTCGGTGACCACCACCAGCAGGGACCGCTCCTCGTCGAGCCGGGCCAGCAGCACGCGGGCCGGGCCCGGCTCCGCCTCGGCGGCGGCCGTCTCGTCACGGATCAGCTCGCCCCACTCCTCACGGTCCGTCCCGACGCTCCCCGGGCCGAGCACCGTGAGCGGAACCTCCTGGCCGCCGCCCGCGACCCGGACCCGCAGCACCCCCGGATCGAGCGGGCCGTCGACCACCCAGCAGCCGGCGGTGAGCCCGGCGCGGCCGCCCGGGGGCACGTCGGCCGGTCCGGCCGGAGGACCATCCACCGGGCCGGCCACCGGGCCAGGCGTGCGCACGGACCGGGACACGGGCGACGCGGGCATGTTCGTTCCCTTCAGGTGTGCTGTCGTGGTACGGCGACCGGACGGGACCCGCCCGGTCGCCTCGGTGTGTTCACAAGCCGTCAGAGCAGCACGCGCTCCGCCGGCGACTTGCGGTGGGCCCGCGACTTGCGCAGGTCCCGGGTGACGACCGCCTTCTTCAGCCAGCGGTCCGTGCCGTCGAACCGGGCCTTGAACGCGGCTCTGCCGTGCACGACCCGGTAGTTGTCGATCACCAGAAGGTCACCGGGGCTCAGAACCACGTCGGTCAGGTTCCGTTGCAGCTCCGCGGTGAGCGCCTCCAGCGCCGCCGCCGCCTCCGGATCACCCGGCAGCGGTGACATGAACGCCGGGTCGATCCGCAGGTACGGCCGGTCCGGGTGCCCGAACAGCACCGCGCACGGCTCCGGTTCGTCCTGCATCAGCTGCACCACGTGCGGACTTCCCCGGTCCGCAGTGAGCGTCCGGGCGTGCCGGAGGTGCTCGGTGTCCGGCCGGATCAGGAACCGGGGTTGGCTCAGCACATCCCGGTCCTCGTCGGTCAGCACCACCTCGTCCACCCCGGCCACGCCGGTGGGCACCGCGTCATGGTTCCGCAGCCCCAGCAGGAGCAGATAGTCGCAGCGGTACGGGTGGAAACCGTCCTCCGTGTGCCAGGCCAGCTCCACCGTGCCGTGACCGCTCTGGTCGTTCTCGTGCGACGGAACCGGCAGCACGTCGTGCACCAGCCGCCCGTTCTGGAGCGTCGACCAGCCGAAGATGTCGCCGAGGTGCGCCGTCGCCAGCGTCAGGAACACCTCGTGCACCTCCGACTCCGGCTCCCTCGGCGGTTCCCTCCAGTGCAGCGGCGTCGGCCCCAGCCGGCTCTCGTCCACCGGCAGGCCGCGCACGACCAGGCAGGACGCCTCCTCGGCGGTCCGGAACCGCCGTAGCTCCCGGATCAGGCGCGGGGGCATCCGGTGGGCCACCAGCGACAGGTCGTCCAGCAGGGACGGGGCACTGCTCGCCCCGTGGTCCCGCAGGACAGAGCGGGTCAGTTCGTCCAGCGCGGCCGCCTCGGCCGCGTCCAGGTCCACGTAACGGATCACCGGTCATCAGCTCCTGGCCAGTCCCTGTGGCAGCGGTCTCGTGCCTTCACGAGCTCTCCTTGCCCTGTAGGTCACTTGATGGATCCCTGCGGAACAACGACGTCCTCCGGCGCGGGCAGGTAGCCGCCGTCGACCAGGAACCGGAAGCAGGCGTGCGCCCACTCCTCGGTCACCGGCGGGCAGCTGATGCCCGACCCCTCGAGAGCCTCGGTCAGCACCCGGCACTCGTCCTGCGGGTCGATCTGCTTCTGCAGTTCCGGGTCGAGCGCGGCGTGCCGCATCGAGGCGACCCGCAGCAGCGGGGTCATCGGGAACAGGACGTGGTCCTCATCGACGCCCAGCGCCCGCTGCCGGGCCTCCTCCTCGTCGATGACGTTGAGGTCGTAGCCGAACGACCGCAGCCACTGGTAGCACTGCGTCATCGTGGTGGGCGCCGGGTTCGTGATGTTGAAGTTCTTCCCGAAGTTCTCCTCCCGCAGCGAGGTGTGGACGATGGCCTGTGCCGTGAAGTCCACCGGCACCGCGTTGATCACATCGTTGTAGAGGGGCAGCACACCGAGGTCGAGGAAGCCCCTCAGGTACACGTACAGGTAGTCGGTGTGGTGCGAGGCGCCCGTCTGGGTGTGGCCGGTGATCATCCACGGCCGCTGCACGGTCACCGGGATGCCCCGGTCACGGGCCAGGTAGACGATCCTCTCGGCCAGCCACTTGCTGCGCGGGTATCCGGTGGGGATGCGGATCGGACGGCTGTCCAAGTCCTCCTCGGTGAACGGCCGCTCCGCCCCGGTGCCCATGAACACGTCCACGCTGGACACGAAGTGGACCGACTTGAGCGTCGTGGTCGTGGCGAGCCGCAGCACCTCCTTGGTGCCCTCAACGTTGGCCGGCCGGGCGGCCTCGTACGGGTAGGTGAAGTTGACCACCGCGCCGCTGTGGTAGATCACGTCCAGCTCGGCCGCGGCGGCGGCGAACTCCTCCTCGCCCAGGCCGAGCCGCGGCCTGGCCAGGTCACCGACCACCATCCGCATCCGGGACCGGTAGGACTCGTCCCACGCGTGGTACTTGCGGAGCGTGGCCTCCATCCGCTCCCAGGCGTCCTCCTCGTTCTCCGCCCGGACCAGGCAGTGCACGAGCGCGTCCGTGCGCAGGATCAGCTCCACCGCCAGGAACGCGCCCAGGTAACCGGTCGCGCCCGTGACCAGCGCGTGGCGCGGCGCGAACCACTCCGAGTGCGGCAGGTCCCCGGGGGTGATCTCCTCGGGCAGCGTGATCTCCGCGTGCAGCTCCTCGAGCTGCTGCGCGTACAGGACCTCGCTGTCCACGTTGTCCCGCTGCCGCCGGTCCTCCTCGATGGCCGCGGCGACGCCGGCGACCGTGGGCACCCGGAAGATCTGCTCGACCGGCAGCGTCACGTCGTGCGTCCGGGAGAGCTGCGCGGTCAGCCGCGCCACCAGCAGCGAGTTCCCGCCAAGCTCGAAGAAGTCGGCCACCGCGCTGACTTTGGAGACGCCCAGCAGCGAGCAGAACGTCTCCGCGATCTCCGCCTCCAGCTGCGTCCCCGGCTCCACGAAGTCCTCGATGCCAAGGTCCGGGGCGGGCAGTGCGGCGGTGTCGATCTTGCCGTTCGGGGTGAGCGGCATCCGCTCCAGCGTCACGAACGCGCTGGGCACCATGTAGTCCGGCACCTGCGCCAGCACATGCTTGATCAGGGTCTCCTTGGTCAGCACCCGGCCGACGACAGGGATCACGTACGCAACCAGGCGCGGCACACCCGGCTGGTCCTCCCGCGCGATCACCGAGGTCTCGGCGACCAGCGGGTGGCGCAGCAGGACGTTCTCGATCTCGGTCAGCTCGATGCGGAAGCCGCGGATCTTGACCTGGGTGTCGGCCCGGCCCAGGAACTCGATGCTGCCGTCCTGCCGGTAGCGTGCGAGGTCCCCCGTCCGGTACAGCCGTGCACCGGGCTCCTCGGAGAACGGGTCGGGCAGGAAGCTGCCGGCCGTCATCCCCGGCCGCTTGACGTAGCCGCGGACCACACCGCCGCCGCCGATGTACAGCTCACCGGGGACACCGGGCGGCACCGGGTTGAGCCGCTTGTCCAGCAGATGCACCCGGGTGTTGGGGATCGGGCGGCCGATCGGCACCCGGCCGGACTCGGCGTCCTCGGCGGTCACCGGGTGCACCGACGCCCAGACGGTCGCCTCGGTGGGACCGTACTCGTTGAACAGGGCCACGCCGGGTGAGCGCCGCCGGTGCGCCTCGACCAGGCTGGGCGGCAGCACCTCACCGGCCAGCACGGTCGTCCGCACGGAGGGGAACGGCTCCTGCTCGGTCTCCAGCAGCACCGAGTACTGCGAAGGCACCCCGTCGACATGGGTGACGTCCTTGTCCCGGATCAGCGCACCGAGCAGCCGCGGGTCCAGCACCTCCGCCTCGGAGGGCACGACGACGGTGCCGCCGCGCATCAGCGTCCAGTACAGACCGCCGCCCGACGCGTCGAACGTGAACGGGGCCAGCACCAGGTAGCGCTCCGGCAGCCCCGGCTCCTCGAGAATCGAACGGGCCAGTGTGGAGTGCGTGATCTGCCGGTGCTCCACCGCCACACCCTTCGGACGGCCGGTGGAACCCGAGGTGTAGATGACGTAGGCCAGGTTGTCCGGCTCGATCTCCACGGCCGGCCGTGTCACCGGGCCGTCCGGATCGGCGGTCGGTACCGCCACCCGCTCCAGGCCCGCCGCCTTTCCGTCGAGCCCGTCCAGCGTCCCCTGGTCGCCGACGAGCACGCGGATCCCGGCCTCTTCCGCGATCGACGCGATACGGTCCGCCGGGTACGAGGGGTCCAGCGGCACGTACGCGCCACCCGTCTTCAGTACACCAAGCAGCGCGACCATGGTGTGCACCGACCGGTCGGCCAGCACGCCGACCAGGGACTCCGGGCCCGCGCCGAGTCCGGCGAGCCGCGCGGCCAGCGCCTCGGCCCGCAGCTCCATGGAGGAGTAGCTCAGCTCCGCCGTGCTCGACGTCAGCGCCGGCGCGTCCGGATGGGCCGCGGCGGCCTCCGCGACCAGCTCGTGCAGCAGCCGGGCCCCGGTGTGCCCGGTCGCCGTTGCGTTCCACGCCTCCAGCCGCTCCCGGTCCTGCACGGACAGCAGCGACAGGTCGGACAGCGGACGGTCGGGCTCCGCGGTCGCGGAGTCCAGGAGCAGCAGCATCCGGTCCAGGAACTGCTCGACGGTCGCGCGGTCGAACAGCGAGGTGTTGTAGTGGGCCCGCAGCGACAGCTCCCCGTCACGGCGTACCGCGTACAGGTCGATGTCGTGCGGGGTCCACGTCACCGGCAGGTCGAGCCGCCGGGCTGTGACCCCTGGCAGCTCCCGGCTGATCCACTCCTCCTCGAAGCCGAACAGCACCTGGAACAGCGGGGTGCGGCTGAGGTCGCGCTGCGGGTGCGCCGCCTCCACGATCTGCTCGAACGGCAGCCGGGCGTGCTCCAGGGCTTCGTCCAGGGAGGAGTCGGTCCGCCCCAGCAGCGTGGTCAGTGATTCACCGGCGTCCAGGTCGAAACGCACCGGCAGGGTGTTCTCCAACGGGCCGACCACGTCCTCGGCGCCCTCCTGCCAGGACGGAGGCACGGGCACACCGACGGCGAACGTGCGCTGCTCGGCGTGGCGGGACAGCACCGCGGTGCAGCCGGCGAGCAGCAGCCGGGACAGCCGCCGTCCCGAACCGGACGTGAACGCCTCCAGCCGGTCCCGCAGTTCACGCGGCACCGGCACCGTCACCACGTCCGCGTCGATGGTCTTCACCGGCGGCCGGGGCCGGTCGGTGGGCAGTTCGAGGGCATTCAGGCCGGTCGCACGGTCGCGCCAGTACTCGATGTCCTTCTCGGCGTCGTCGCCGGTCAGCCAGGCGCGCTGGGCGGCGGCCAGCGCCTGCGGCTCGGCGGCCGGCCCGGCGGCCTCCTCCCCGCTCCCGCCGAGCAGATGCGCGTACCCGGTGAGCACCTCGTCGGTGAACAGCCGTACGGAGCGACGGTCGGCCACGAGCTGGTGGACCGTCAGCAAGAGGACGTGGTCCTCCTCGCCGAGCCGCAGCAGACTCGCCCGCACCAACGGGCCCTGTGCCAGATCGAACCGGCGGCGTGTCTCGGAGGTCGCTATGCGTGCCAGTTCGGCGTCGAGGCGGTCCGGGTCCACCTGGACCACCGGCAGCCGCAGCGACGCCACCGGCCTGACGGTGGCCAGCGGGTGGCCGTCCACCGTGCGGAAGGTGGTGCGCAGCACCTCGTGGCGCTGCACGGCCGTCGACAGCGCCTGCTGGAGTACGGCCGTGTCGGTCCGGCCGGTCAGCCGCACGGCGACGCTGGTCTGCCAGGGCCGCTTCTCGTCCAGCTGGATCAGCAGCCACAACCGGCGCTGCTCGAGTGTCAGATTGCTGGTGACGTTCGCGGAGGCGTCCAGGAGGCCCGCCAGGAGCGCGCGCTTCTCCTCGGACGTCAGGGAACCGATCTCTTGCTGCCCGCTCATTCGGTGGACTCCCGTCCTAGTGTCGGATGCGATCAGGCGGAGCGCTCGCGGACCGAACGCGGACGCATGTCGGTCCACACCCGCTCGATGTGCTTGAGGCATTCCTGCTTGGTGCCAGCCGGGCCGGCGGCGGCCCAGCCCGAGGGCACCGCCCGGTCGGCGAACCAGATCGAGTACTGGTCCTGTTCGTTGATGACGACCTGGAAGACGGTGTCTGCGTCGTCGATACCCATGAGGCCTCCTCGTGGTGTGTCGGATACGGTCCGGATGCGCCGGTCAGTTCAGATGGCGAAGGAGCTGGTCGATCTCGTCGTCGGACATCCCGGCGAGTTGGGCGAGCAGCGCCTCGTCGGCGGTTGGCCTGCGGTCGCGGGCCCGTTCGAGTTCCTCGATGGCCGCGGCCAGACCGGCCGGGGTCGGCAGACGGAAGAAGTCGCGCACCGGCACCTGCAGACCGAACTCGGCCCGGACGCGGCTCAGCATCTTGGCGGCGAGCAGGGAGTGCCCGCCGAGCCCGAAGAAGTCGGCATGCACACCGATCACCGACAGCCCGAGCACCTCCTGGAAGAGGGACAGCACCCGGCGCTCCACCCCGTTGCGGGGCGGCACCTGCGCCACCGGCTCGCGCGGCGCCTGCGCGGGCGGCTCCGGCAGGGCGCCCCGGTCGATCTCGCCGCCCGGTCCCAGGGGCAGTTCGTCCAGGACCCCGAACACGGCAGGGACCTGGTGGCCGGGCAGCGCGGACCGGGCTCGGCTCCGGACGGCGGAGGTGAACGCCTCACGTTCCGCCTCGGTGCCGGCCGGGACGGTGCCGTCCGGCACCAGCCAGGCGACCAGACGGCTCTGCCCGGCATCCGTGGTCACGGCCGAGGCCGCCACCCCCGGGGACCCGGTGAGCACCTTCTCGACGCTCGCCGCCGGGACGGAGCGGTCCCCGGTGAACAGCCAGCCCTCACCGGGCCCGACCACCTCCAGGGCCCCGTCCCCGGCCCGGCGGCACCGCAGCCCCGCCGGCAAGGCGGCGCCCGCCCCGTCCGTGACGAACAGCTCGCCGACCAGACCGGCGGCCACGGGCCTGCCCAGCACGTCCAGCACACTGCGCACCACACCGCTGGGAGCCGGTCCCAGCCAGCGCCCCCGCCCCTCGTCCAGCGGGGCGAGCGCGACCGGGGCCGCCGTCACCCCGGGACCGGGGCGGCCCAGGAACACGGTGCGGCCGGTCCGTGCGAGCATGTCCACCAGATCGGGCGCCAGCACCTCACCGACACACACCAGCCGTGCCCCCGGCGGGGGCTCACAGCCTTCGGTGAGCACCCGCCGCCAGGTCGGCGGATCGGCCAGGACGAATGCTCCGGGCGGGCCCGGAGGAGCCAGCTGCACCCCTGACAGCAGCAGGCTGCGGGCGTGCGTCAACGCCATCAGCAGATCCACCGGTGACGGCGGGGAGCCGCCGTCCAGCAGCACCACGTCGTCCTCCGGGGTCACCGACAGCCGGTCCGCGACGGCCGTCACCGCGGCGGCCAGCGCCCCGTGCGACAGCGCCGCCCCCGCGCCCCCCGGGTCGGTGTCCTGTGGCGACCAGGCCGGCGCGTCCGGCCCTGACGGCCCGGTGTCCTGCGCCGGGTCGAACCGCGGACCGGTCGTGATCAGCCAGCCGCCGTCCTCCTCCTCGGCCCGCCGCACGAAGGCGCCCGCCCGGTCGTGCCGCAGCCCGTACGCGGGCACCGCGCCGACCTCGAACACCGCGAGCAGCACGGCGACCAGCGCCGCCGACGGCACCGGGGGAGTGGTCACCCGCACGTCCGGCCCGGCGATGCCCTCGGCGCGCAGCCGGCCGGCCAGATCCGACGCCCACTCACGCAGCTCGCCCAGCGTCAGCACGGCGTCCGCCGACGACAGAGCCATGCTGTCCGCGGGACGCTCCGCGAGCAGCTGCGCCACGGTCGTCCCCGCCGCCGGTCCGGCCGCGTCCGGCTCGCCCGCAGCCGGCACCGGTGCCGCGTCGGCGGCCAGGGGCAGCGCCCCCACCGGGGCCTCCGGGTCCCGCAGGGCGTCCGTCAGCACCAGCCTGTGCAGCTCCACGATCCGGGCCGCCGTGGCCTCGTCGTACAGGCCCCGGTCGTAGTCCAGCTGCAGCCGCAGCCCGTCCCCGTCCGGCAGCACCGTCAGCCACAGGTCGAACTTGGCCGCCGCACGGGACAGTTCCACCGGCGCCATCGTCAGACCGGGCAACCCCACCTCCGCTGGCGGGGTGTTCGGCATGGAGAACATCACGTCGAAGAGCGGGTTGCGCTCAAGGACACGGGTCTGCCGCATCTCCTGCACCAGCCGGTCGAACGGCATCCGGTCGTGCGAGAAGGCGCCGACACAAGCGTCCCGCACAACTGCGGCCGCAGCCCCGAACCCGCCGGACAGCGGCAGCCTGGCGCGCAGCACGAGGGTGTTCGCGAAGAACCCGACCAGCCGCTCCGCGTCCGGATGGTGCCGCCCCGCCACCGGCGTGCCCACCACGACGTCCTCCTGGCCGGTCACCCGGGCCAGCGTCGCCATGAAACCGGTGAGCAGCACCATGAACAGCGTTCCGCCGGACCGCTTGGCCAGCTCCTCCAGCGCGGCCGTCGTCACCCCGTCCAGGCGCTCCTCCACCCGTCCACCGTCCCCGCCCCGCCCCAGTTCGCGCGGGCGATCCACCGGCAGCTGCAGCGGCGCCGTACCGGACAGCGTCCGTCGCCAGTGGGCGATCAGCTCGTCCATCCGTTCGCCGGCCAACTGCTCGTCCAGCCAGCCGACATAGTCGGCGTACTGCACCGCCAGCTCACCGAGACCGGCCTCGCCGCGCTCGCGCAACCCGCGGTAGGCGTCGGCGAGGTCCGCGTAGAACACGTCCATCGACCAGCTGTCGCACACGAGATGGTGGATCGTCACAATCAGCGTGTGCCGGTCCGCGGCCTCGCGCACCAGGACCAGCCGCAGCAACGGCGGCGCGTCCAGCGTGAACGGCGCCGACGCCTGTTCCCGCGCAAGCGACTGCACCCGGTCCTCGACCGCTCCGGGCGGCAGGCCCGCGCAGTCGACCACCGGCAGCGCCACAAGGGCCTCCGGCAGCACCAACTGGTGCGGTTCGCCCTCGACCAGGCCGACCCCGGTGCGCAGGCTCTCGTGCCGCGCCACCACCGCGTTCACGGCCTGCTGGAGCAGCACGACGTCCAGCTCACCCGTCAGCCGCACCGCGCTCACCACGTTGTACGCTGCGTTGCTCGACGGGGTCAGCTGACAGACGAACCACAGACTGCGCTGCGCCGGCGCGGCCGGGAGCACGAAGTAGTCGCTGTAGTCACGGGACTCGCCACTACCGACACCGCCGGCGTACGAGGAACTGCTCACTGGGTTCCCGCCTCCCTCGCGGCCGATACGCCGAGCGCCGCCCCGATGTGGGCGACGACGCTCCTTTCGTGGTCCTGGACGAAGTAGTGACCTCCGTCGAACTCCTGCACCGAACAGTCCGCCGAGGTCTGCCGGGCCCAGCCCGCGTCCCCCTCCCGCACCAGCGGGTCCCGTCTGCCGCGCAGCACCCGCACCGGCACCGGCAGCGGCGGCCCCGGCACGTACTGGTAGGTCTCCGCCAGAGTCAGATCGGCCCGTATGGTGGGCAGCATCAGCCTGACCAGCTCCTCGTACGTGGAGAGGTCCTGCGGCTCCATCCCCTCCCAGGCCCGCAGCCGCCCCAGCAGCTCCGCGTCCGGCAGATGGTGGACCCGCTCCTGGTCCGCGTACTGCGGGGCGTCCCGGCCGGACACGAACAGCGCCGACGGCAGGGGCAGGTCCAGCTTCCCGAACCGCCGCAGCACCTCGAAGGCGACCAGCGCACCCATGCTGTGCCCGTAGAACGCGTACGGCCGCCCCGTCAGCTGTGCGAGCGCCGGTGCCAGCGCGTCCACGAGCGCGGTCATCTCCAAGAACGGCCGCTCCCCGAGGCGTACCTCACGGCCAGGCAACTGCACAGCCGTGATCTTCAACGCCGAGGTGTACCGCTGCCAGTTCTGGAACATCGCTGCGCTGCCCCCGGCATGCGGAAAGCACACCACTTCGCTGACCGGATCGGTGACGTCGCCGAAGGATCGGAACCAGCGGGAACTCGGTCGGGTCGGGCGCACCTCTACCTCCATGAGAGATGGCGAACGCAGAACGCGTCAATGCGGTGGACCGGTACCGGACCGGCAACTCCCACCGGGTCACGTAACGGAAATCAATAACCGACCTTATTCGTACCAGTTCCCTCGGAGAACACTCAACGACCCCATGACCGACTGAGAGGTGAGCGATAAGAAAGTGAGAGCCGAGTGAGAGACAGCGCACTTTTAATTGCTTCGGCGCCGGAGTGTGCCGCCGTCATACCGACCTGTCACCGAGCCCCGCACCCTCCGATGCGCGATCCGCCGATCCGACACCGGGCCGCCCGCGGCCGAGGGAATGGAGTCAGCCGATGCCGAGCCCAGCTCGCCCCACACTGGTGCACACCCTCGTCACGCACGCCGCCACCCGCGGCGACCAGACGGCCTACGAGTACCTGCACGACGACGGGCGAGTGGACAGCCTCACCTACCGGGAACTGCTGGCACGAGCCACCAAGGTGGCGCCGCGACTGCGCGCCGACTCCGGGAACAAGGGGCCCGCCCTGCTGCTCTACCCGCCTGGCCTGGACTTCGTCGTCGCCGTCTGGGCCTGCTTCCTCGCCGGGGTTCCCGCCGTTCCCGCCTACCCGCCGATCTTCGGCTCCACCGACCGCATCGCGGCCCGCTTCACCCGGATGCTCGAGGACTCCCGGGCCGGCACCCTGCTGGCCGACCCGGACGTGCTCGGACTGTTCACCGCCGGCATGAGCCCCGAGGCCATGCCGCGCGTCCTCACCCTCGACGACGCCGACGACGGCGACGCGACCGCGGACGGGAACCACGACGCGGACGTCCTGGCCGGCCTGCTGCGCACCGCCGCCGCACCCGAGGACCCCGCTCTCATCCAGTACACCTCGGGCAGTACGGGACAGCCGAAAGGCGTCGTCCTGGAACACCGGAATCTCCTCGCCAACATCAGAGCGATTACCGACGTATTCAAACTGGACGAAACCGCCCGCGTCGTCTCCTGGCTTCCGCCCTATCACGACATGGGGCTCATCGGATTCATCCTCACACCTGTCCACGGGGCATTCCCAGTCCGCTTGATGTCCCCCGTGCATTTCCTCAAGAATCCGCTCGCCTGGCTGCGTCAGATCAGCGAACTCGGCATCACCCACACCGGCGGACCGAATTTCGCCTACGACCTGTGCGACCGGCGCGCCGCCACAGCCGACCTCACCGGACTCGACCTGAGCACCTGGCGCCTCGCCTTCAACGGCGCCGAACCGATCCGCCCCGCTACCCTTCAGCGGTTCGCCGACCGCTTCGCCCCCCACGGCTTCCGCCCCGAGGCGTTCCTGCCCTGCTACGGCCTCGCCGAGGCCACCCTCATCGTCACCGGACACCACTGGACCGGACCCGACGACGGCATCGACGAGGACGGCCGCGTCGACTGCGGCCCCGTCATCGACGGACACACCCTCGTCCTGGTCGACCCCGACACGGGCACACCCGTCCCCGAAGGCGCCGAGGGCGAGATCTGGATCAGCGGCCCCAGCATCAGCAACGGCTACTGGAACAGCACGGGCACCCCCGCCGACGACCTCTTCGGCGTCCTCGACGGCACCCGCCGTCTGCGGACCGGCGACCTCGGCCGGCTGCGCGCCGGACACCTCACCGTCACCGGCCGCCGCAAGGACGTCCTCATCCAGAACGGCGTCAACCACCACGCCCACGACCTGTGTTCCGCCGCGACCGAGGACAACCCCGCCGTACGGCCCACCGCCGCCGCCTTCGCCGGATCCGACGACGAGGTCGTCATCGCCGTCGAGGTCGCCGACCGGAACCACGACACGGCGGCCCTCGCCGCCGACATCCGCACCCGCGTCCTCACCGCCACCGGCGTCCGCGTCCACACCGTGGTCCTCTGCCCGCCCCGCACCATCCCCCGCACCACCAGCGGGAAAGTCCAGCACTCCCTGGCCCGCACCCGCCACCTCGAGGGCAGCCTCGGCGGAACCGCCGTCACCGCCACACCGGTCACCGCCACCGCCGAGGAGGACACGGAACTCCTCACCCTTTTCCTCTCCTCCATCTTCGCCGCCGTCTGCCAGGTCCCCTCCTGCGGACCCGACGAGACCCTCGTCGCCATGGGCGGGGACTCCCTGCGGGCCGCCGAGATCGCCGCCGTCGCCGAGGACGCCCTCACCCTCCAGGTACGGGTCGAGGACGTGCTCCGCGCCCAGACACCCCGAGAACTCACCGCCCGCCTCGCCCGGCGCTGGGCCGACGACGAACTGCCCTACGCCGACGCCCTGGAACGCGTCAGGACCTTGATGTCCCACGACTGACGCCGCCGACACCCACCCCCCGGCAACCCAGCGGAGAACCACGTCCGGTGACCACACGGAGGACGACACCTGTGTCTGACAACCTTCAGGTATCCGCCGACCTCGGCCGCGACCTCCTCGCCCGCTGGCGTGCCCGCACACCGGACACCACCGCACCCGCCGCCCCCCAGGCCAGCCCCATCCAGCTCGGCCTGCGGCTGTTCGAGGAGATCCACCCAGGCACCGCCGCCAACATCCTCCGCTACGACGCCGAGACCAACGGCTCCCTCGACACCGACCGCCTCGCCACCGCCCTGCGCACCCTCACCCGCCGACACGCCGTGCTACGCACCACCTTCCCCACCGGGGACCGCACCCAGTGCGCCGTCACCCCGGAAGCCGAAGCCGCACCCGACCTCACCGTCACCGACCTCTCCGACCTCGACCGCGACGCCGGCCACGCCCGGGCGCGCGCCGAGGCGGACGCCCGCGCCGCCGCAGCCATGGACCTCGCGACCGGCCCGCTGTGGCGCGTCGCCGTCTGGACCCTCGCCGACGGCACCGCCCGGCTGCAGCTCCTCGCCCACCACATCGTGGCCGACGGCTGGTCCCTGGGAGTGTTCCTCGCCGAACTCGACACCCTCTACGCCGGCCGGCCCCTCGGCCCGGCCACCCCGCTGCCCGTGGTCCCCGCCACCCCCGACCCGGCCGACCTCGCCGCCTGGCGTGACCGCCTGGCCGGTGCTCGACCGCTCTCTCTGCCCACGGACCAACCCCGGCCGAACACCCGCCGCTTCCGCTCCGGCCACATCGATGTCACCGTGGACGCCGAACTCATGGGCCGCGTACAGGACCTGGCCGACAGCAACGCGATGACACCTTTCATGGTGCTGCTCACCGCCTTCCATCTGACGCTGGCGCGGACGGCCGGACACTCGGACATCACCGTCGGGTCACCCATCGCGACCCGTGAACGCCACCGCGCGCCAGGAGCCATCGGCCCCCTCGCGACCATGCTCGCGCTGCGCACCGACACCACCGGTGCCCGCACCGTCCGCGAGGCGCTCCACGCGGTCCGGGACACTTGCCTCGACGCCTACAGCGGTGCCCATGTGCCCATCGAGACCGTGGCGGAGCAGCTCGGCCGGCGGGGCGCCGCCCTGTTCGACGTCCTCTTCGTGCTCCAGCCGCGTCCGGCCGAGGCCCGCCTCGGGGACCTGCAGGTCCGGCCGATGGTGATGGCACCCGTCACCATCCGCAACGACGTCGAGCTGTACCTCTGGCAGGGCGACGACGGCGTCACCGGCTTCCTGGCCTACGACACGGACCTGTACTCCGCCGACACCGCCACCCTCCTCGCCGACCGCTTCCTCACCGCTCTGTCCGCGTTGGTGGAGTGCCCGGATGCTGTGGTGGCGGAGGTGGATGTGCGGTCGGTGGGGGAGCGGGAGCGGGTGGGTGTGCTGTCGGCGGGTGTGCCGTTGGCGGGTGGGGTGGTGGGTCGGGTGGAGGAGTTGGTGGAGGGGGTGGTTGATCGCTTGGGTGGTGCGGGTGTGGCGGTGCGGTGTGCGGGGGAGGTGTTGTCGTTCGGGGAGTTGGAGGCGCGGGCGAACCGGTTGGCGTGGGGTTTGCGTGGTGCTGGGGTGGGGCCCGGTGACGTGGTGGGTGTGTTGTTGCCGAGGTCGGTGGACCTGGTGGTTGCTCTGCTGGGTGTGTTGAAGTCGGGTGCGGGTTATGTGCCGATGGACCCGGGTTATCCGGGTGAGCGTGTCGACTTCATGGTTGAGGACTCGGGTGTCTCGGTGGTGTTGAGGTCGGTCGAGGACTTCCCGGACGGGGGCCGCACGGACCGGGTGCCGGTGGTGGGAGACGGTTCGGATGTGGCGTATGTGATTTATACGTCGGGTTCGTCGGGGCGTCCGAAGGGGGTGGTGATCGAGCACGCGCAGGTGGTGGCGATGTTGTCGTGGGCGGGCCGGGTGTTCTCGGATGAGGAGTTGTCGCAGACGCTGGCTGCGACGTCGGTGTCGTTCGACCTGTCTGTGTTCGAGATCTTTGCTCCGCTGTCGGTGGGCGGGACGGTGCATCTGGTTCCGGACAATGCGCTGGACCTGATTGCGCATCCGGGCCGGTATGTGGATGTGACGTTGGTGAACACGGTTCCGTCGGTGGTGCGTGAGCTGTTGGCGGCCGGTGCGATTCCTCCTCGTGCGCGGACGGTGAATCTGGCTGGTGAGCCGTTGGCGCCGGGCCTGGTTGCGGAGTTGTATGCGCATCCGGTGATCGGTGTGGTGAACAACCTGTACGGGCCGAGTGAGGACACCACCTACTCGACACACGCGGTCACTGTTTCCGGTGATGCGCGGACGCCGATCGGCCGGCCTGTCGACGGGACACGGGCTCACGTCCTCGACGGGTGTCTGCGGCCGGTGGTTGTGGGTGCGGTGGGTGAGTTGTATCTGTCGGGGGCCGGTGTCACCCGTGGCTACCATGGCCGGCCTGGGCTGACCGCGGAGCGGTATCTGCCCGATCCGTTCTCCTCGGACGGATCCAGGATGTATCGCACGGGAGATCTCGTGCGCTGGCGTCCTGACGGGCAGTTGGAGTATCTGGGCCGCGCCGACGGGCAGGTGAAGATCCGCGGTCACCGTGTCGAACTCGGCGAGGTGGAGGAGGTTCTGCGCCGGCACCCGCAGGTGTCGGAGGCTGTGGTCGTCGCCCGCCCGGACACGACCGGGTCACTGCGGCTGGCCGCCTACATCGTCTCTCACGGGGCCGAGGGTGACGTTCCCTGCGACCTGCCCTCCCATGCACGTGCCTGGCTTCCGGATTTCATGGTTCCCTCGGCTGTGGTCGCTCTCGAGGAGTTGCCTCTCCTCCCCAACGGCAAGATCGACCGCTCTGCTCTTCCCGACCCCGCCCCCGGCGCGGACCGCACCTCCTTGCGCCCTCCGTCCGGGCCGGCCGAAGAACTGATCGCCCGTGTCTGGGCCGAGCTCCTCGGTATCACCCGGATCGGCGCGGACGACGACTTCTTCGCCCTCGGCGGACACTCCCTCCTCGCCACCCGGCTCACCCACCGGCTCGGCGAGGCCCTCGGCACCCACATACCGCTCCACCTCGTCTTCGAACACCCCACCCTCACCGACCTCGCCGCCCACCTCGACCGACCGGGGAAGGCCCGCCCGCCCATACCAGTCGCACCGCGCATCCCGAACCCCGACGGCACCGTCGTCTTCCCTGCCACGTCCGGCCAGAAGCGACTGTGGCTGCTGTGCGCCCTGGACCCGCAGGCGAATCTCGCCTACACACTGAACGGCGGTGCCAGGATCACCGGCCGGCTCGACGCCCCGGCCTTGGCGCGGGCGATCGAAGAGGTCGCCCGCCGCCACGAGGTGCTGCGGACCACCCTGCGCGAGGAGAACGGCGAGGTCGTCCAGGTCGTCCACCCCGTCTGGTCCGGCACGGTGGCAGTCGATACGTACGCGTCCCCGCAGTGCGACGAGGCCGAACTGCTGACAGCCTGGCGTCACTCCACGGTGGACCTTGCCGAAGGCCCGCTCTTCCGCGCGCGGATCATCCGCCGCGCCGAGGACGTCCACCTTCTCCTGCTGTCCCTGCATCACACCATCGCCGACGGCTGGACACTCATCAGCCTGCTGGACGAGATCGCCGCCGTCTACGCCGCCCTCGGCCAAGGCCACCCCCTGCCCTCGGCTCCCACCCTCCACTACGGCGACTTCGCCCGGATGCGAGCTGCCGAGCCGACGTCCGAGGACGACAGCGGGCTCGTTCACTGGCGTGAGCGGCTCGCGGGAGTGCGTCCTCTGGACGTCCCGACCGACCACCCGCGTCCAGCACGGCGCACCCACAACGGTGCGGCCGTCCCGGTGGAGCTGAGCGCCGAGGCGGTCGGGGGCATCGCACGCCGTACCGGCACGACCCCGTTCGCCGTTGTCGCCACCGCGGTCACTGTCGTCCTCGCCGCTCTGTCGGGCAGCGACGACGTGACCATCGGCATCCCGACCAGCGGCCGCACCCACCCCGACACCGCCGGCATCCTGGGATTCTTCACCAACACCCTGCCCCTGCGCCGGACCCTGGACCCGCGGGCCACGCTCGCGGAGACACTGCGCGCCACCCACGAAGCCCTCGTGGAAGCACACGAGCATGCCGAGACACCGTTCGAGGAGATCGTCCGGCACACGACCCTCGCCGCCGACGGGCAGGCACGCAGCCCCCTGTTCCAGACGATGCTGGCCCTCAACGAAGCCCCGTCACGAAACCTGCACCTGCCCGGTCTGACCGTCAGCCGTCTCGACATCCCCCCGGCCGGGACCCAGTTCGACCTCTCCCTCCACCTGGAGCACGGCGAGGACGCCATCACCGGTTACCTGACCTACAACACCGATCTCTACGCGGACAGCACCGCCCGCTTCTTCACCGAGCGCCTCGCCTCCGTCGTCTCCGCGTTGGTGGAGTGCCCGGATGCTGTGGTGGCGGAGGTGGATGTGCGGTCGGTGGGGGAGCGGGAGCGGGTGGGTGTGCTGTCGGCGGGTGTGCCGTTGGCGGGTGGGGTGGTGGGTCGGGTGGAGGAGTTGGTGGAGGGGGTGGTTGATCGCTTGGGTGGTGCGGGTGTGGCGGTGCGGTGTGCGGGGGAGGTGTTGTCGTTCGGGGAGTTGGAGGCGCGGGCGAACCGGTTGGCGTGGGGTTTGCGTGGTGCTGGGGTGGGGCCCGGTGACGTGGTGGGTGTGTTGTTGCCGAGGTCGGTGGACCTGGTGGTTGCTCTGCTGGGTGTGTTGAAGTCGGGTGCGGGTTATGTGCCGATGGACCCGGGTTATCCGGGTGAGCGTGTCGACTTCATGGTTGAGGACTCGGGTGTCTCGGTGGTGTTGAGGTCGGTCGAGGACTTCCCGGACGGGGGCCGCACGGACCGGGTGCCGGTGGTGGGAGACGGTTCGGATGTGGCGTATGTGATTTATACGTCGGGTTCGTCGGGGCGTCCGAAGGGGGTGGTGATCGAGCACGCGCAGGTGGTGGCGATGTTGTCGTGGGCGGGCCGGGTGTTCTCGGATGAGGAGTTGTCGCAGACGCTGGCTGCGACGTCGGTGTCGTTCGACCTGTCTGTGTTCGAGATCTTTGCTCCGCTGTCGGTGGGCGGGACGGTGCATCTGGTTCCGGACAATGCGCTGGACCTGATTGCGCATCCGGGCCGGTATGTGGATGTGACGTTGGTGAACACGGTTCCGTCGGTGGTGCGTGAGCTGTTGGCGGCCGGTGCGATTCCTCCTCGTGCGCGGACGGTGAATCTGGCTGGTGAGCCGTTGGCGCCGGGCCTGGTTGCGGAGTTGTATGCGCATCCGGTGATCGGTGTGGTGAACAACCTGTACGGGCCGAGTGAGGACACCACCTACTCGACACACGCGGTCACTGTTTCCGGTGATGCGCGGACGCCGATCGGCCGGCCTGTCGACGGGACACGGGCTCACGTCCTCGACGGGTGTCTGCGGCCGGTGGTTGTGGGTGCGGTGGGTGAGTTGTATCTGTCGGGGGCCGGTGTCACCCGTGGCTACCATGGCCGGCCTGGGCTGACCGCGGAGCGGTATCTGCCCGATCCGTTCTCCTCGGACGGATCCAGGATGTATCGCACGGGAGATCTCGTGCGCTGGCGTCCTGACGGGCAGTTGGAGTATCTGGGCCGCGCCGACGGGCAGGTGAAGATCCGCGGTCACCGTGTCGAACTCGGCGAGGTGGAGGAGGTTCTGCGCCGGCACCCGCAGGTGTCGGAGGCTGTGGTCGTCGCCCGCCCGGACACGACCGGGTCACTGCGGCTGGCCGCCTACATCGTCTCTCACGGGGCCGAGGGTGACGTTCCCTGCGACCTGCCCTCCCATGCACGTGCCTGGCTTCCGGATTTCATGGTTCCCTCGGCTGTGGTCGCTCTCGAGGAGTTGCCTCTCCTCCCCAACGGCAAGATCGACCGCTCTGCTCTTCCCGACCCCGCCCCCGGCGCGGACCGCACCTCCTTGCGCCCTCCGTCCGGGCCGGCCGAAGAACTGATCGCCCGTGTCTGGGCCGAGCTCCTCGGTATCACCCGGATCGGCGCGGACGACGACTTCTTCGCCCTCGGCGGACACTCCCTCCTCGCCACCCGGCTCACCCACCGGCTCGGCGAGGCCCTCGGCACCCACATACCGCTCCACCTCGTCTTCGAACACCCCACCCTCACCGACCTCGCCGCCCACCTCCCCGATGGCACGGAGCAAGGGCGTACTCCGCCGATCACCCTGCTCGACCGGATCCCGGAACCGGACGGCACGCTCGTACTGCCGGCATCGCCCGGCCAGGAACGCCTGTGGGTCCAGTGCGCCCTGGACCCGGAAGCCAACCTCGCCTACCACATCAGGGGCGCCGTCCACCTGCACGGGCCGCTGAACGAGGACGCCCTGGTCACCGCCCTCCGTCACCTCGCGTGCCGCCATGAGAGCCTGCGCACTTCGCTACGCCAGATCGACGGCGAACTCCGCCAGGTGGTGGCACCCGATCCCGAAGTGCCGCTGCTCCGGACCACCACCACCGACTGGGAAGCGGTGATCGACGCTGAGACCCGGCGGGCCTTCGACCTCTCCGCCGGCCCTCTCTGGCACGTCACGCTCGTCAGTGCCGGGCCCGAGCATCACGTCGTCGTCATGAGCCTGCATCACGCCATCGCCGACGGTTGGTCCGTGGACCTGATCCTGAAGGAGATGGCCCGGAGTTACGCCGCACTCCTGCGCGCCCCCGGTACCGAAGCCCTCTCGCCCGCGCCCGTCCAGTACGCCGAAGCCGCGGCCTGGCAGCGCGAAACGGCGTCGGAGAACGCGGAGTTCTGGCGGTCCCACCTGGCAGGTATGTCCTCGTCCGACCTCTCGACCGACCGGCCCCGTCCTCCTCGGCAAACCTTCCGAGGTGACGCGGTCCCGCTGAACCTTCCGCAAGAAGCGCTGGCCGGCGCGGCACGAAAGGCGGCGACCACCCCGTTCACCGTCCTCGCGACGGCCCTCGCCGTCGTCCTCGTCAAGCTCACGGACCGGTACGACGTGACCCTCGGCATACCTGTCGCCGGCCGCGACCACCCGGACACGGCGGAGGTCGTCGGCTACCTCGTCGACACGCTGCCACTCCGTCTGTGCCCGGATCCGGGCGCCACACTCGCCGAGACCCTGGACGCGACCCGGGAGCTCCTGGACGGCGTCCGCGCCCACCCGCGCATCCCCTTGGAGGAACTGTTCCGCGAAGCACGCCCCCACGGCGACCGCGGCCCGCTGTTCCAGGTCCTGCTGGCCCTCAACGGGACGCCGCCCCGCTACGAACTGGCCGGCCTGGAGATGAGCCCGGCTCCCGTTCCATTCCGCACCACCCCCTACGACCTGGTCGTCCAGGCGGAGGAACGCGACGGCCGAGTCACCGGACACCTGCTGTTCAACACCGACTTGTTCGAGCGCTCCACCGCACAGCTCATCGCGGACCGGCTCGCCACGGCGGTCCACGCTCTGGCCGACGGTCCCAGCCTGACGGTGGCGGAGGTGGATGTGCGGTCGGTGGGGGAGCGGGAGCGGGTGGGTGTGCTGTCGGCGGGTGTGCCGTTGGCGGGTGGGGTGGTGGGTCGGGTGGAGGAGTTGGTGGAGGGGGTGGTTGATCGCTTGGGTGGTGCGGGTGTGGCGGTGCGGTGTGCGGGGGAGGTGTTGTCGTTCGGGGAGTTGGAGGCGCGGGCGAACCGGTTGGCGTGGGGTTTGCGTGGTGCTGGGGTGGGGCCCGGTGACGTGGTGGGTGTGTTGTTGCCGAGGTCGGTGGACCTGGTGGTTGCTCTGCTGGGTGTGTTGAAGTCGGGTGCGGGTTATGTGCCGATGGACCCGGGTTATCCGGGTGAGCGTGTCGACTTCATGGTTGAGGACTCGGGTGTCTCGGTGGTGTTGAGGTCGGTCGAGGACTTCCCGGACGGGGGCCGCACGGACCGGGTGCCGGTGGTGGGAGACGGTTCGGATGTGGCGTATGTGATTTATACGTCGGGTTCGTCGGGGCGTCCGAAGGGGGTGGTGATCGAGCACGCGCAGGTGGTGGCGATGTTGTCGTGGGCGGGCCGGGTGTTCTCGGATGAGGAGTTGTCGCAGACGCTGGCTGCGACGTCGGTGTCGTTCGACCTGTCTGTGTTCGAGATCTTTGCTCCGCTGTCGGTGGGCGGGACGGTGCATCTGGTTCCGGACAATGCGCTGGACCTGATTGCGCATCCGGGCCGGTATGTGGATGTGACGTTGGTGAACACGGTTCCGTCGGTGGTGCGTGAGCTGTTGGCGGCCGGTGCGATTCCTCCTCGTGCGCGGACGGTGAATCTGGCTGGTGAGCCGTTGGCGCCGGGCCTGGTTGCGGAGTTGTATGCGCATCCGGTGATCGGTGTGGTGAACAACCTGTACGGGCCGAGTGAGGACACCACCTACTCGACACACGCGGTCACTGTTTCCGGTGATGCGCGGACGCCGATCGGCCGGCCTGTCGACGGGACACGGGCTCACGTCCTCGACGGGTGTCTGCGGCCGGTGGTTGTGGGTGCGGTGGGTGAGTTGTATCTGTCGGGGGCCGGTGTCACCCGTGGCTACCATGGCCGGCCTGGGCTGACCGCGGAGCGGTATCTGCCCGATCCGTTCTCCTCGGACGGATCCAGGATGTATCGCACGGGAGATCTCGTGCGCTGGCGTCCTGACGGGCAGTTGGAGTATCTGGGCCGCGCCGACGGGCAGGTGAAGATCCGCGGTCACCGTGTCGAACTCGGCGAGGTGGAGGAGGTTCTGCGCCGGCACCCGCAGGTGTCGGAGGCTGTGGTCGTCGCCCGCCCGGACACGACCGGGTCACTGCGGCTGGCCGCCTACATCGTCTCTCACGGGGCCGAGGGTGACGTTCCCTGCGACCTGCCCTCCCATGCACGTGCCTGGCTTCCGGATTTCATGGTTCCCTCGGCTGTGGTCGCTCTCGAGGAGTTGCCTCTCCTCCCCAACGGCAAGATCGACCGCTCTGCTCTTCCCGACCCCGCCCCCGGCGCGGACCGCACCTCCTTGCGCCCTTTGTCCGGGCCGGCCGAAGAACTGATCGCCCGTGTCTGGGCCGAGCTCCTCGGTATCACCCGGATCGGCGCGGACGACGACTTCTTCGCCCTCGGCGGACACTCCCTCCTCGCCACCCGGGTCGTCAGCCGCCTGACGACACTCACCGGCGCCGAGATACCACTCCACCTCGTCTTCGAACACCCCGTACTTGCCGACCTGGCCCGCCTGTTGCCCGATCCGGCGGGCTGGCCGTCCGGCCCCGCCCGCATCCAGCGCATCCGACGCGTCAGGGGCGGAACGACCGCGGGGTGACATCCGTCCCCTCCCCCCACCCCGCTCCGTCCATCCGAACGCCGTATCCATCCGAACTCCGCCTTCTACGAGAACAGGAGACAGTGATGAAACAGGAAGAGAAGACACTCGACATGCCGCCAGCGCCCGTCGCCGACACCGCGCACACGGCGAAGCCGTCCGCGCCCGTACCGGACCTGTCCGAGGGCCCCCGAGCCAACGAGCCCGCCATGCTGGGCTTCGGCGGGTTCCTGCTGGGCTCCATCTCGCTCGCCTTCTACCTGAAGGACGTCAGCGTCCCGGCCAACTCCCTGGTGGCCTCGTTGCCCATCATGGTGTTCGCCAGCACCATCATGCTGCTGATGGCATCTGTCTGGGCGATGCGCCTGGGCGACGGGGTGTTCGCGGCTGTGTACGGCCTCTTCGGGACGTTCTGGCTCAGCTTCTCCATCCTCAGCCTCGCCCTGAACAACAACTGGATGGGACAGTTCGAGAACATCGAACAACGCCAGGCCACCGCCAACTTCGTCCTGGTCTGGGCCATCGTGATCATCCTGCTCACGCTGACCACCCTGCGCCTGCCAAGCGTCTTCACGCTGCTCTTCGTCGTCGTGTCCGCGACGCTGCTCGTGCTGTTCGGATCGATCGAGCAGGCCATCGACCAGACCGTCAACAACCCGCTGAAGCCCAGCGACCCCTGGCTGATCTACGTCGGGATCACGACGATGTTCCTCTTCATCGCGGTCGGCATGTACATCTTCGCGAGCTTCATGCACAGGGCGACCGGCGCCAAGAACCTCCCTCTCGGCAAGCCGCTGATCAAGAGCCGCTGACCCGACCGCCCCACGGTGCCGCTCACGGACTCCCTGCCGGCCCCACCGCAGACGTAAAGGAGGAACGATGACCGACTACCTGCCCCAGGTCGCCACCGTCCCCTTCCCCATGCCGCGCCCGGAAGACCTGCCGGGCGACGCCCCGGCCGTCGCGGCGGCGGCCCCCTCCGCCCTCGCCGCACTGGCCGGCAAGGTGGCCGACCCGGCGCACCGGACCGGTCTCGCCGACATGCTCACCGCCGTACGGACCGCTCGCGCGGATCTCGGCCCGGTGCCCAGCACCCTCGTCGTGGACGATCCGGGGGAGTCCCGGCCGAACCGCGACAACGATATGGCATTCGGCATAGAACGGCACTACGGCGACCCGCTCACCCTGTTCGTCGCGGCGGCGCTCAACGCCCACCTCGGCATCCTGGAAATCGCCGAGGAACGGGGCACGGGCCTGGACGAAACCGCGTGGATCGACCTGGTCGCGGGCTTCGACACCCTGGTGCGGTGGCCGACCGATCCCACCCGGCTGCCGGCGCCGTTGCCGGTGCCCGGCTGCCCGCCGTCGGGGAAACCCGAACCCCTCGACGGGCTCCGGCGCTGGGTGCGAGGCCACCATGTCTTCATGGTGCTCGCCCAAGGCGGCACCGTCGCCGTGAACAGTCTCACGGCGGCGGCCGAGGCCGGCGACGAGGAGACCGCCGCCACGGCGGCCGAAGTGGCCTCGCGGGTCATGCGGGCCTGCCGCGCCGCCCTCCAGTTCGCCGGAGACGCCAACCCCGACCAGTACGAGTCGGAGATCAGGCCCACCCTCATGCCACCGGTCGCGCCCCCGCAGATGAGCGGGTTGCGCTGGCGGGACCACGAGGCACTGGTGGCCGCGCTGACCGCGTCAGGCGAGGCCTGGTCCTGGCTGGCGGAGCGCCGCCCCGATGCCCTGAGGGACTTCCGGACCGCACTCGACGCCACGTACGAGTCGCACAAGGGCGTGTGCGGCCATTTCGTCGGCAGCCAGTCACCGAGTCTTCTCGCGACCAGCAGGTCCCACCGGCCCGCGGTCGGCGTCATAGAACAGTTCCGCCGACTGCGGGTGGGCACCCTGCCCGCCGCCCCGCTCCCCGACCGCTACAAGTGACCGTCCGCGCGATGCCCTTCGGTGGCAGGCACTTCGCGCTCCGCAGTCGCTCCGGACGGACGACCGCGAGCACCTTCCGAGCATCCCCTCCCCACGTAACACCGGGCCACCGGTCCACCCGCCGGCAACCGGTGGGAACTCACTCACATGCGAGAGGCAGGGCACTCATGACCCAGACCGCATCCACCCAGCACGGCGGGCCCGTCGAGCTCGACATGGACGGCCTGTCCCGGATCCTCTTCGGGCATGCGGCCTTCCAGTACCTGAACGCGGCCTGCGAACTGGGCCTTCCGGACCTGGTCGCCGAGAAGCAGGAGCTCACCCGGGACGAGATCCGCGACGCGCTCTCCCTCCAGGACCGCGCCGTCGACATCCTCCTCCTCGGCTGCACCTCGCTCGGCATCCTCGTCAAGCAGGACGGACGGTACCGACTGGCCGGGGTCATCAAGGACCTCATGGACGAGGGCGACTGGCAGCGCTTCGTGGACACCGTCGCCTTCGAGCAGTACATCGTGTACGAGGGCCAGCTCGACTTCACAGACTCGCTCCGCGAGAACCGCAACGTCGGTCTGCGGCGGGTCCGCGGCTCCGGCCGTGACCTCTACCACCGGCTCGCCGAGAACCCGCACATGGAGCAGGTCTTCTACCGCTACATGCGTTCCTGGTCCGAACTGGCCAACAAGCACCTGGTCGAGCAGCTCGACCTCTCCGGCCGACGTCACCTGCTGGACTGCGGCGGCGGCGACGCCGTCAACGCCATCGCCCTCGCCCAGGCCAACCCGGACCTCAAGGTCACCGTCTTCGAGATCCCGGCGTCCGGCAGCATCGCCGAGAAGAAGATCGCCCAGGCCGGGGTCGGCGACCAGGTCTCCGTCATCACCGGCGACATGTTCGCCGACCCGCTGCCCACCGGCTGCGACGTGGTGATGTTTGCCCACCAGCTGGTCATCTGGACGCCGGAGGAGAACACCGAACTGCTGCGCCGTGCCTACGAGGTCCTGCCCGAAGGCGGTCAACTGGTCATCTTCAACTCCATGTCCAACGACGAGGGTGACGGCCCCGTCGTCGCCGCCCTCGACAGCGTCTACTTCGCCGCACTGCCCGCCGAGGGCGGCATGATCTACTCCTGGGCGACGCACGAGCGGTGCCTGCGCGACGCCGGGTTCAGCACCATCAAGCGCATCCCCTTCCCGGGCTGGACCCCGCACGGCGTCATCGTCGCCACCAAGTAGGCCCCACCGGGGCCACGCACGCGGATACCACCGGGCCGGCCGCCACGGCGGCCCGGCGGCACCCCGTCCGGTGAGCACCACCGACCGCTACGGGCTCACCACACCAGCCCAACGCGACACACAAGAGGACGCACAAGAAGGGGACCGCATGCTCCACCCACAGCTCATTGACGACGCGGCGCGGATGCGCATGCTGCTGTACGGCCAGCTCGTCTCCAAGGCGGTGTGCACAGCGGTGGAGCTCGGTCTGCCAGAGGCACTGGCTGGCGGGCGCCGCTCCGCCGAGGACCTCGCTGGCGACGTGGACGCCCACCCCCTCGCCCTGCGCCGGCTGCTCCGCGCACTCGTCCCCTTCGACGTGTTCACCGAGGAGCCCGACGGCACCTTCGCGCTGACCCGCCTCGGCGCCACCCTGCTGCCGGACACCCCCGGCACGGCACGCCCCAGCGCCCTGCTGCTCGCCGGTGAAGTCGGCCGTACCTGGCAGGAGTTCGGGTACTCCGTCCGGACGGGCGACTCGGCGTTCACCCTGCTCCACGACTGCGCCCTCTTCGAGCACCTGGAGCGGCGGCCGGACCGACGCGAGGTCTTCGACCGGTCCCAGGAGGCCGGACTGCGACTGGAACTGGACGAGATCTTCGACGCGGTCTCCTTCGACCGGTACCCCACGATCGTGGACGTCGGCGGCGGCAACGGCCACCTGATGTGCGAACTGCTGCACCGCACCCCGGGCAGCACCGGCAGCGTCATCGACCTGCCCGGGACCGTGCAGCTCGCCGAGAAGCGCATCGTGGAAGGGGGCCTCACCGACCGTTGCACCGCCGTCGTCGGGGACTTCTTCGACAGCGTCACACCCGGCGCGGACCTCTACATCCTCAGCCACATCCTGCACGACTGGGGTGACGACAGCGCTGTCTCCATCCTGCGTACCTGCGCCGCCGCCATGCCCGCGCACGGTCACCTCATGGTGATCGACCTGCTCACCGACGCCGCCGCGGACGACCGGGGCGGACGCCACCGGCTCCCCGCCCTCATGGACCTCTACATGCTCTCCCTCTTCGGAGCGGCGGGCGGCCAGGAGCGCACCGGCGCGGAGTTCACCGCGCTGCTCACGGCCGCCGGACTGGAACCGGAGGAGACCAGGGTGCTGCCCAGCGGCATGGGCGTCATCACGGCCCGGCGGCGCACCACCTGACCGGTCCCGCACACCGCCCAGCCCGGACCTCGGTCCGGTGTGCCGCGCCGCGTCGTTCCGTCGCGGCCGAAAACCGCTGCCAGGGCGGCCGCGAGCCGTTCAGATGGGTCCCTCCCCCTTCCGTCGCTGGATAGGCACTCCCACATGACTCACGACCCCACCGCCGCCCCGCCCGCCCGTGCCGGGAAACGCGAATGGACAGCCCTGGGTGTCCTCGCCTTACCGGCGTTGCTCATCAGCCTCGACAGCACGGTGCTGCACCTGGCGGTCCCGCATCTCAGCGGGAGCATCGACCCCAGCGGCCTGCAACTGCTGTGGATCGTCGACATCTACAGCTTCCTGATCGCCGGCCTGCTCATCATCGCGGGCACGCTCGGCGACCGGTTCGGCCGACGCCGGCTGCTGCTTGCCGGGGCGGCGGGCTTCGGCCTGGCCTCCGTACTCACGGCGTTCTCGACCAGCGCGGAGATGCTGATCGTCAGCCGGGCGCTGCTGGGCATCGCGGGAGCGACCCTGATGCCCTCCTCGATGTCCCTGATCCGCAACATGTTCCTGGACGCACGACAGCGCTCCGTCGCCTTCAGCGTGTGGATCGCCTGCTTTCTGGTGGGAGGAGCGCTCGGCCCCCTCGTCGGCGGAGCGATGCTGGAACACTTCTGGTGGGGATCGGTCTTCCTGCTGAGCGTGCCCGCGATGGTGCTGCTGCTGATGCTGGGGCCGGTGCTGCTCCCCGAATACCGCGACCCGAGCCCCGGCAGTATCGACCCCGCGAGCGTGCTGCTGCTGGTGACATCCCTGCTGACGACGGTGTACGGGCTCAAGGTGCTCGCAGGTGAGGGCTTCGACGTCCTGCCAGCGGCGCTGCTCCTCGCCGGGCTCGCACTGGCCGTGGTCTTCGCCGTACGACAGCGGCGCCTCACCCACCCCCTGCTGGACCCCGCTCTGTTCCGTGAGCGCACCTTCACCGTCTCGCTCGCCACCATGGGCGTCGCACTCTTCGTGATGTCGGGCTCGCAGTTCTTCGTCGCGCAGTACCTCCAGATGGTGGTGGGGCTGTCGCCACTGGAGACGGGACTGGCGTCGTTGCCCGGCAGTGTCGGCGGGGTGATGGGCGCCCTGCTGGCCCCGGTGGCACTGCGCTGGATGCGGTCCGCGTACGTGATGACGGCGGGGCTCACCATGGCCATGATCGGTTTCGCCGTACTGACCCAGGTCGAGGCGGAGGGCGGTCTCGTCCCGGTGATGATCGCGGTGGGGATGCTCAACTTCGGTGTGGCTCCGACCATCGCGCTCGGCACCGACATGATGATCGAGTCCGCGCCGCCCGAGAAGGCCGGGGCGGTCTCCGCGATCTCCGAGACCTGCCAGGAACTCGGGCTGGGCATGGGCGTCGCGATCCTCGGCAGCGTCGGGACCGCGGTATACCGCGCCGAGGTCGCGGACACCCTGCCCGCCGGCGTGGCCTCCCGCGCCCAGGACACCATCGGTTCGGCCGTGGACGAGGCCGGGCGGCTGCCGGACGAGCTCGGCACGACGGTCCTCGCCGCGGCCCGCGAGGCGTTCACCGAAAGCCTCCTCTACGTCAGCGTCATCTGCACGGTGGTGACCCTGCTGATCGTGGTCACCATCGCGGTGCTGCGCCCGACTCCCGGGGACAACGGTCATGCTCTGGACGGGGCGGACGAGTTGAACGGTCCCGGCGGCGCCGAGGTGCCGTCGCGTACCTCCTGAAGAGGGACCGTTCCGCCGGGCCCGCGCCCACAGCGTCCCAAATCATCCCTCATTGCGACGTATTTACCCGCGCTATACCAGTCAATCGGTTCTCCGTACCGCACACCAAGACTCTGGCGCGCAACAGACTCACGGACTCCGTTTGTGAAAGGAGACCCGGCGAAAGTCGGTCATCCATAAGCCTCCTTTAAGATTGCCGCTTCGTCGGACCAATACGTTTCGACGCCCCTGTAAATGACGTAGGCTTCCGATCTGCCGATGTCGGGCCAGTTGGCGAAGGAACACGGTCGAGTTGTGCCCATCTCCCGTACGTAGCAAGGAGTGCGTCAATGTCTGAACTGAACCGCCGGGGATTACTCACTCGCGCCGGACTCGTCGGGGCCGGTCTGGTCTCGGCGGACTTCTTGGCCGGAGGCGGCACCGCAGTCGCGGCCGGGAAGAGCGCCGGGAAGAGCGCAGGAAAGTGCGCCCCGGCGTTCGACTCCGTCACCGTGCAGCCCGGGGACCCCCGGTACGACGGCTTCATCCGCGCGCACAACACCCGCTTCAGCAACCGGCCGGATCAGGTCACCATCGCGACCTCCTCTGACCAGGTCGCCGAGGCACTCGGCCGCGCCGTCGCGGCCGGCCGGCAGGTCGCCGTCCGCTCCGGCGGCCACTGCCTCGAGAACTTCACGACGTACTCCGGGGTCAAGCACCTCATCGACCTCTCGCAGATGTCGGACGTCTACTACGACGAGCGTCGGCAGGCCTTCGCCGTCGGCCCCGGCGCGATCGTGGCCCCGACGCAGAACACGCTCTTCAAGGGCTGGGGCGTGACCATACCCTCGGCGGGCTGCTCGGAAGTCGGTCTTGGCGGGCACATACTCGGCGGCGGCTACAACTTCTACTCCCGCATCCACGGAATAGCCGTCGACCACCTCGACGCCGTCGAGGTGGTCGTGGTCGGTGCCGACGGACAGCCCCGCACCATCGTGGCCACCAGCCGCCAGGACGACCGCAACCGCGACCTGTGGTGGGCGCACACGGGCGGCGGCGGCGGCAACTTCGGGATCGTCACTCGCTACTGGATGCGCACGCCCGGAGTCGACTCCAGCGACCCCGGCAAGCTGCTGCCCAGTGGCTCGAACCAGCGGGTCCGGAACGTGCAGTGGTCGTGGAACGACCTGTCGCCGCAGTCGTTCAGGACGCTCGTGCGCAACTTCTCCCGGTGGTACGAGCTCAACAGCGCCCCGGGGGCCAAGGAGGTCCAGGTATGGGCCTCGTTCTCCGCCTCGCACCAGGCCGCCGGCGTGATCGGCCTGATGGCCGGTGTCTCCAAGGACGTTCCGGGCGGCGAGGCCCTGCTCGACGGGCTCTTCGAGGCGACTTCCGCCGGATCCGGCGTCTCCGCCGTCTCCGACTCGCGGTACGAACTGCCGTGGCTCGACCGCGACAACTGGTACTGGGGCGCCCCCGGACGCCAGAAGGACAAGACGGCGGACCTCAAGAAGAGCTACACCGACGAGCAACTCGACACGATCTACGCCTACCTGACGGACGACTCCATCAGCAATCCCGGCGCACAGGTGAACCTGGCCGCCCTCGGCGGAAAGATCAACGCGGTACGCTCCGACGCGACCGCCTACGTCCACCGGGACTCGATCCTGCGGGTCTACTTCACTCCCGGGGTGTGGCGCGCGGAGGCCGAGGACGCCGCCCACGTCGCGTGGGTGCGTAAGCTCTACCGCGACGTCTACCGCAACACCGGCGGTGTCCCGGTGCCCGACGCCGCCAACGCCGGGGCGTACATCAACTACCCGGACGTCGACCTCGCCGACCCGGAGTGGAACACTTCAGGCACCCCGTGGCACGGCCTGTACTACGGAGCGAACTACGCACGGCTCCAGCGGGTCAAGTCCGCCTACGACCCTCGTGATGTGTTCCGCCACGCGCTGTCGATCCGGCCCGCCTGATCCGGCATCGGTGCGGTGTGCCCGCTGGACGCCACGCGGCCGGTCGACGGGCACACCGCACCTCCCTCCGCCTCGTTCCGTTGGCCGAAAAGAACCCTTACTTCGGAAGCGGGCGGGCGAATTTTCCTGTGTCCGCTGCCGGACAACGCGACGCGCCGCTTTTCGTTCGGCGGCGAGTTCAGTGGAAGCAGTCGATCCGGGCTGCCCCGACGCCCTGCACCGGACATAAGCGGGTTCACGCGCCACAGAAAGCAGACGAGTATCCCCGGAAGCTCCCCGTGCCGTACTTCCGCCGAACCCCTGCGGCCGCGGCGGCGATCCGACCGACCGAGTGCCCGGGGCCAAGGTAAAGCAGTAACGACAGGGAGATAGGGATGGCTGCCGAAACGTCCGGCGTCGAGAATGTCGCGAGTTTCTACGAGGGCCTCGGCCAGGTTCTCAATATCGCCTGGGGCGAGAACCTGCACTACGGCTATTGGGAGGACGACGCCGACGACAGCACGGTCGAGGTCGCCACGGCCCGGCTCACGGATCTGCTGATCAGTCTGCTCGACCCCGCGCCCGGCGCCGGTGTCCTCGACATCGGCTGCGGCGTCGGCAAGCCCGCTCTCCAGCTCGTGGCGGCCAGGAAGACGCGTGTCACCGGCATCGCGATCAGCGACGTCGAGGTGCAGCAGGCCACCCATCGCGCCGCCGAGGCGGGCCTGTCGGACCTGACCACCTTCCGCAACGCGGACGTACAGGAGCTGCCGTTCGACGACAACTCGTTCGACAGCGCCTGGGCGGTGGAATCCCTGCTCCATGTGCCGGACCGGCATCGCGCGCTCGCCGAGACGGCCAGGGTGCTGCGCCCCGGCGGACGACTCGTGATCGCCGACACCGTCCAGCGCCCGCCGCTGGACGCCGAGGCCCGCGCCGTCCTCGACGAATTCAGCACCGCCTACCACGTGAGTGCCTACGCCACCGCCGACGAGTACCAGGGACTGCTCACCGCGAACGGATTCGTCGACATCGACATCCGTGACATCAGCGACAAGGTGGTCCGCACCGGAATGATCATGGCCGACGCCGTCGAGGCCCGGCGCGACGAGCTGGTCCGGATCGACGGGCCGGAACCGGTCGACCAGTACATCGGCCTCATGCGCCGCGCGGCAGCCAGCCCGGGCATCGGGTACCTGGTCATCGCCGCGACGCTGGACCCCGCGCCCACCTCCTGATCCCGTCCGGCACGCGTCCGCTGCCCGGCACCCCTCCTTCACAAGGGATGCCGGGCGAGCGTGTTGCCGACGCCCGAGCTCCACACCTATAGGGGCCGGCAACCGACCGCGATCAGCGCTGGCCCGCGCCGGGTGTCGTCATCGGTACCCGGACGGGTCGGCGGGCTTGCCCGCCTCCTGGACCTCGACCAAATAACGCCAGCAGTCGGGGCGCGAGCCGTCGAGATCGGTGAAGCCGTACTCCTGAGCAAGCTGCCCGCTGGAGACCGACTGGCCGTTCCAGCGCGCGACATCCGCGTCACCCGCCAGCGCCGCGACCGCGCGCCCCACGTACGCGGGGCTCTCGGAGATGCAGAAGTGCGGCACCTCGGTCAGCGCGTCGCGCCAGTTCTCCTCCGTGACCCCGAGCGTCTCGAGCATCATCTCCGAACGCATCCAGCCCGGCGTGAGCGTCACCGCCGTCCCGCCGTACGACTCCAGCTCATGGGCCAGCACGTACCCCATGCGCAGCACGCTGTTCTTGACCAGGTCGTAGAAGTACGAGTTGCGGTAATGGCTGCCGTTGTACGCGGTCGTACCGTCGGTCATCTCCACCACGAGCCCGCCGGGCCGACGCACCAGCAGAGGCAGGAGGAAGTGGCTGGAGATCGCATGGGTGTCCACGCCGAGCCGCATCAGCCGCAGCCCTGCGTCAAGATCGTGCTCCCACACCTTCTTCTCGAACTCGAACAGCCGCTCACCGCCCCAGACGTCGTTGACCAGTACGTCGAGCCGCCCCTGCTCGGTGTCGACGCGGTCGGCGAGCGCGCGGACCTGCTCCGGCACCAGGTGGTCGGTCGGCACCGCGATCCCGGTTCCGCCAGCCTCTGTGACCAGTTCTGCGGTCTCCTCGATCGTCTCGGACCGGTTGTACTCCGAGCGGCGTTCCCGAGTCGTGCGGCCGGTGACGTAGACCGTCGCACCCGCCGCGCCCAGTTGGACGGCGATGGCTCGTCCGGCCCCCCGCGTGGCACCCGCGACCAGCGCGATCTTCCCCCGAAGGTCCGGAGCCGGCGTGTCGGGCGTGCGTTCCATGAAGGTCCCTCATCTGTTCGTGCGTTCCTGACCCGCGTCCATCCTCGACACGGGCTGTTCCACACCATGATGACGTCTTAACCCGACATCCTCCGTCCTGATTTCCGGCCGTTCCCCGAACGGACCTTGACCCTTGCTCCTGGACACGCGAGACACTGGATCATGAGGATCTGAGAACGGACAGTTCGTGGTCATGAAGAGCGATCCGCCGCAGTTCAAGGCGGACGCGGTCGCGCTGTACCAGTCGCGGCCCGAGGCGACGATCCAGCAGGTCGCTGCCGATCTGGGGATCAACCCCTGGACCTTGCGGAACTGGGTGCGGGCAGCCGGCCGGGGGGACGATGGGCGGAGGCGCCGACCGAGCCGTCGACACCAATGGAGGCGGAGAACGCCGCTCTGCGCAAGAAGATCCGTGAGCTGGAGGAAGAACGCGAGACCCTGCGCAAGGCGGCAAAGTATTCTCGCCGGGGAGAAGCGCCGGTGAACCGCTTCCAGTTCGTTGCCGACCACCGCCGCCGCCACGGCGTGAAGCGGCTGTGCACCATCCTCGATATCGCCCGCTCCAGCTTCTGCTACCGGCGTCGGACGGCCGCAGACCGGGCCGCCCGGCAGGCGGCCGACGCCCGCCTCGCCACCCGGATACGGGCCGTGCACGCGAGTCGGACGGCACCTACGGCGTCGCCAGGATCACCGCCGAGCTACGCGGCTGACGTTGCTGGCGGATGCCCAGGCGGCGCTGGCCAGCACGCTGGACCTGCTGGAGGGATATCGGTGCCGCGTCCCGACGGTCGCACTGGGAAACGCGGGGCGTGTGGGCCGTCGTCCATCGGGGCGTCCGCGATATGGGACGGCCCTCTTGACGCCGAGGCCGACCGGATCGACACTCACTGAGGAAATCCTAGTGAATAGGTAGGGAAACATGAGGCGCCTGGAACTGGTCACCGCACGCGTGAGCCGTTCGCCTCTTCTGACCTCCCGCCGTCACATCGATCTGCTGCGTGTCTGCAGCGCGATCAGCGCTCAGGACTGAGCCGCGCGCATCCCGTGCCGCAAGCGCCCCGTCAGCGAGGACTCATGCGTCCGGCGCCCACGGATGCCCTCTGCTTCCTCGCCCCACGTTGCTTCCGCCACGCGTACGTCCGTACGCCCGCTCTCGGGGAGAGCCATGACTGTCACGCCGTTGGCCGCCCGCGCCTCCGACCGACCCGCGCCCGCCTTCCGGGGCCGGATCGGCCGGGACGCGCGCAGCGGGCACTACGCCGTTCCTGGCCGCTACCACCTCCATCTGTCGACCGCCTGCCCCGGTGGCCTGCGCATCGCCGTCGCCCACAGCCTGCTCGACCTGGACACTCTCTGTCCGGTGACCTTCCTGCCCGCGGTCCCCGACTGCCCCGAGGGCGGGCACTGCGTCTTGCGTCCGTTGTACGAGGCCAGCGCGTACCGGTACGCCGGGCCGGCCGTCGCTCCGGTGCTCAGCGACGGCTGGTCAGGACGGATCGTCAGCACCCATGCCCCGGACATCATGCGTGACCTCGCGTGCCGGTTCGGTGCCGACCGCCTCTCGCTCTACCCGTGCGGAGCGGAGTCGGACATCGACGCGGTCGAGCGGATGTGCGCGCAGGGCATCGAACAGGCCGCGCAGCGCGCCGGATCGGCCGGTCTCGAGCCGTTGGAACGTGACAGGGCACTGAGCACGCTACTTGAGACACTCGGCGCACTGGAGCGATGGCTCGTCAACCGCACGTACCTGATCCGCGACGAAATCACCGCCGCGGACGTGGAGTTGTGGGTCACCCTGGTCCAGCTCGACACCGTGCACCGCAACCACCTGGACGCCGCCGCGGTCCAGCGCATCGCCGACCACCCCACCCTCTGGTCCTACGCCCGATGCCTGACCGTCCACCCCGCCTTCGGCGCCCACCTCGACCTCGGCGGCATCGCACGCCGTCACCACGCTGGCTGCCGGGGCCTGGAGGCCGCCGGAGCAGCCGTCCGCATTCTGGACTGGACGGCACACACCACCCGTTAGCCGTTCCACCTGGTGGACCGGCGTTGACATTCGTTCGGGCAATTGTCTTAACTGCAGCCCAGAACGGTCATGAGTGTCAGCGACAAGCCCTGGCTTGCTGACCGGCAACCCTCGCGTCGCGGTGGGGTGCCCCAGGTGACGACCGGACCGAAGACGCTTCGGTAAGCGCGAGGCCCACGGGGCCAGAACAGAGATGGTGACGCCATGTACGCAGCTCACAGGACGGCCACGCGCCGCCCGCAGAGCCGTGTACAGCCGTACCCGAACCCTCTCGTCACCGATCGCGCCGTCGATCTGCTTCGTGTGAACAGCGCGCTGTGTACCGCACCGGGCTGTGCCCGCTGCCGGGGCTGACACTTCCCCGCATCTCCCCGCATTCCCTGACCCACACCGCGCTTGCGGTGTGCCGTTACCCTCCCGCCCCCGGTACCTCGCCGTCGTGTGCGTCCCCGCATGCCGCCGCGCTTCCGGGGCGCTCCCACACAGCCGGAGCCGACCATGAGTGAACCCCCTGGCGCCACCGTCACCCTCCCCGAGGCGCCGACCGCCGACGAACCACCGAAACCGCTCACCGCCCAGCGAGTTCTCCCGCTCCGACGACCAGGGCGCTGGCTTGCCACCGCGGTCATGGTGGTCCTGGTCGCCCAGTTCGTGCACGGACTAATCTCCAACCCCTTCTACCAGTGGGACCGCTGGGGCTACTGGTTCCTGCGCCCCACCATCCTCGACGGCCTGCTGATCACCCTCGAAGTCACCGCCTACAGCGCGGTGCTGGGCCTGATCGGCGGCACCCTGATCGCCGTGGCCCGGCTGTCGAAGAGCCCCGTGCTGCGCGCTGTCAGCTGGACCTATGTCTGGGCGTTCCGTTCCATCCCGCTCATCGTGGTGCTGATCTTCCTTTACAACTTCAGTGCCCTCTACAAGACGTTGAGCGTCGGCATCCCCTTCGGCCCGGCCTTCTTCTCCTTCGATGAGTCGAGACTCGCCACCGACATGGTCGTCGCCGTCGTCGGCCTCAGCCTCAACGAGGCTGCCTATGCGGCAGAGGTGGTGCGCGGCGGCATCCTCTCCGTCGACCAGGGCCAGCACGAGGCCGCCGCCGCCCTCGGCCTGCCCAAGGGCTACCAGTTCCGGAAGATCGTCTTTCCGCAGGCGCTGCGCTCCATCATCCCCAACTACGTCAACCAGCTCATCGGCCTGATCAAGGGCACGTCACTGGTCTTCTACGTCTCCCTGCTCGACCTCTTCGGCTCCGCGCAGACCATGGGTTCCACCTACCCCGGCGACATCGTGCCGCTGCTGCTGGTCGTCACCGTCTGGTATCTCATCCTGACCAGCGTCGTTTCCGTCGTCCAGTTCTATGTCGAGCGGTACTACGCCCGCGGCGCCACCCGCAGCCTGCCGCCGACGCCACTGCAGAAGCTCCGCACCGGTCTCACCGTCCTGCGGGCCCGCATCCGCCGGGAGGCCGCCGTATGACCGCCAAGACCGCCGAGGCCCTGGCGGACGTCGTAGCCGCCACCGTCGAGGTCCATGACGTGCACAAGTGGTACGGAACCCACCGGGTCCTGGACGGCGTCGACCTGACCGTCCGCCCCGGCGAGGTCACGGTCATCCTCGGCCCTTCCGGCTCCGGCAAGTCCACCCTGCTGCGGGTCATCAACCACCTGGAGAAGCCCGAGATCGGCTATGTCAGCATCAACGGCGAACCGATCGGCGTGAAGCGGCATGGCGATCGGCTGAAGGAACTGAGCGAGCGTGCGATCCTCACCCAGCGCGGGCGCATCGGCTTCGTCTTCCAGAACTTCAACCTCTTCCCACACCTGACCGTCCTGGACAACGTGGCCACCGCCCCGGTCGCCACCGGCCGGCTCGGCAGGAACGAGGCACAGGCACTCGCCCATGAACTCCTCGGCCGTGTCGGCCTCGCCGACAAGACCGGCGCCTACCCGCGCCAACTCTCCGGCGGCCAGCAGCAGCGCGTCGCCATAGCCCGCGCCCTCGCCCTGCGCCCCGGAGTCATCCTCTTCGACGAGCCCACATCCGCCCTGGACCCCGAACTGGTCGGCGAAGTCCTGGCCGTCATTCGGGACTTGGCCTCCAGCGGCACCACCCTCGTCATCGTCACCCACGAGATCGGCTTCGCCCGCGAGATCGCCGACCGGGTCGTTTTCATCGACAACGGCAAGATCATCGAGCAGGGCCCGCCCTCAGAGGTCCTCGACAACCCCCAGCACGAGCGGACCAGGGACTTCCTCGGCAAGGTCCTCTGACCCGCCCCACCCCTGTGACCTCCCCCCACGATCACCCTCATCACCCTTTCAGCGACAAGGAACGGCCATGTCCACCCACATCACCCGACGCAGCCTGATACGCGGCATCACCGCGGCGACCGCCGTCGCCTCCCTGGTCACCGGGCTCGCCGCCTGCGGTGGCAACAGCGACGCGGCAACATCCATCGACAGCGCCGCCACGTCCGGCGAGGTCGTCATCGGCCAGGTCTCCAACGGCGCGGCCAAGCAGACCTCCATCAAGGTCTCCGAGGTCAAGTCCATCAGCGCCGAACTGCCCGCCGCCCTCAAGAAGAGCGGCAAGCTGGAGATCGGCGTCGGCGCCCTGCCAGCCGGCTTCCCGCCGCTGGCCTACGTGGGCAGCGACCAGAAGACCCTCACCGGCGCGGAGCCCGACTTCGGCCGCCTGGTCGCCGCAGTCCTCGGCCTGCAGCCCGAGGTGAAGAACTCCACCTGGGAGAACCTCTTCGTCGGCATCGACAGCGGCAAGGTCGACGTGGCCTTCTCCAACGTCACCGACACCGAGGAGCGCAAGAAGAAGTACGAGTTCGCCTCCTACCGGCAGGACAACCTCGCCTTCACCGTGCCGAAGAAGAGCACCTGGAACTTCGACGGCAACTACGAGAACCTCGCCGGCAAGACCGTCTCCGTCGGCTCCGGCACCAACCAGGAGAAGATCCTCCTGGAGTGGAAGGCGAAGCTGGCCAAGGAGGGCAAGAGCCTCACCGTCAAGTACTTCCAGGACAGCAACAGCGTCTACCTCGCCCTGTCCAGCGGCAAGATCGACGCGTACTTCGGCCCCAACCCCGGCATCGCCTACCACAATCGGCAAACCGCGAACACGCCCAACGCCACCCGCACCGCCGGCACCTACTCCGGCGCCGGCGAGAGCCTGCAGGGCCTGATCGCGGCCACCGCGAAGAAGGACAGCGGCCTGGCGAAGCCGCTCGCCGACGCCATCAACTACCTGATCAAGAACGGTCAGTACGCCGAGTGGCTCAAGGCCTACAACCTCTCGAACGAGGCCGTGGCCACGTCCGAGGTCAACCCGCCCGGGCTGCCACTGGACAACTCCTGACCAACGCGTACCGGGGATTCCACCGCCACCTCGCGGTGGAATCCCCGGGCGCCGGACACCCGAGCCGCACACCGGAGACCGCCACACCATGTCCGTGACCAGCATCGACGCCCTCTCCTCGCACATCCTGGACAACCCCGCCTGGGCCGCGCTCACCGGCCCCCACGCCCGCTTCGCCGAACGCCACGGCCGCGCAGTCCGCTACCAGCAGGACGTGGCTCCGTTCCACGCCCTCTCCGACGAGGACGACCCGCGTGCCTGGGCCGACCTCGCCGCACTCGTCGGCCCAGGCGGCACCGCCGCGGTACAGGGCGTCACCGAGGCGGCGGCGGGCTGGGAGGTCGTGCGAACCGGACACGGTGTCCAACTCGTGGACACCTCCCTCCGGGCCGAACACGACCCCGGGGCCGTACGGCTCGGACCCGACGACGTGCCCGAGATCCTCGACCTGATCGCCCGCACCGAGCCGGGCCCCTATCTGCCCCGAACCGTCGAACTGGGTACCTACCTCGGCATCCGCCACCAGGGCCGGCTGATCGCCCTGGCCGGCGAGCGGCTGCACCCACCAGGCTGGACGGAGATCAGCGCCGTGTGCACCGACCCCGCCCACCGCGGCCGGGGTCTGGCCACCCGCCTGGTCCGCGCGGTCGCCGCCGGCGTCAGGGAACGCGGCGAACGCCCCTTCCTGCACGCCGCAGCCACCAACACGAACGCGATCCGGCTGTACGAATCGATCGGCTTCACCGTGCGCCGCCACACCGCCTTCTCGCTCGTCCAGCACACCGGCGTCGCCGCTCTGGAAGAAACGGCATAGCCGCCGCGTTGCCGGTGTCCGCCCGGACAGAGGTGCGACACGTGACACGTGTACTCCGTGCTGTCCGCCTCCACTCCCGGTCCCACATCGACCTCCAGCGCGTGGCCGGCTCCCTCTGTAGCCCCTGACCTCGTTTCCCCAGCCGCCGAAAGCCCGATTTCCCGCGGGCCGGCGATCTCGTACGCACCTTCAGGAAGGCACCCCCGTGTCCTCAACTCCCGCTTCCCATCTGCACCTTGCCGTGGCTCTGGACGGCACCGGCTGGCACCCCGCCTCCTGGCGCGAGCCGGTGGCCCGCCCGCGCGACCTGTTCACTGCCGGATACTGGGCCGATCTGGTCACCGAGGCCGAGCGCGGTCTGCTCGACTTCGTGACCATCGAGGACGGCCTCGGCCTTCAGTCCTCCCACTTCCTGGACCCGGACGAGCGCACCGACCAGGTACGCGGCCGCCTGGACGCCGTCCTCATCGCGTCCCGCGTCGCACCGCTGACCCGGCACATAGGTCTGGTGCCGACGGTGGTGGCCACGCACACGGAGCCGTTCCACATCTCCAAGGCGATCGCCACCCTCGACTACGTCAGCGCCGGCCGCGCCGGCCTGCGCGTGCAGATCACGGCCCGCCCGAACGAGGCCGCGCACTTCGGCCGCCGCAGCGTCCCGCGCATCGAGGCCTACGACCACCCGGACACCTGGGAGCCGGTGGCCGACCTCTTCGACGAGGCCGCCGACTACGTGGAGGTCGTGCGCCGCCTGTGGGACAGCTGGGAGGACGACGCCGAGATCCGGGACGCCGCCACCGGCCGCTTCATCGACCGGGACAAGCTGCACCACATCGACTTCGAGGGCAGGCACTTCAGCGTCACAGGCCCCAGCATCACGCCCCGCCCGCCGCAGGGCCAGCCGATCGTCAGCGCCCTCGCCCACGGCACCGTCCCGTACCGGCTGGTGGCCCGCGCCGCCGACATCGGGTACGTCACCCCGCACGACGCCGACGAGGCCCGCGCCGTCGTCGCCCGGATCCGCGCCGAGCAGAACGCGGCGGGGCGAGCCGCCGACCCCCTCCATGTCTTCGGCGACCTGGTCGTCTTCCTCGACGACGACCCGGCCGCCGCGACCGCCCGCCGGGAACGGCTCGACGCGCTCGCGGGACAGCCGTACACGAGTGATGCCCGCATCTTCACCGGCACGCCCGCCCAACTCGCCGATCTGCTGCATGAGTTGCACAGCGTCGGGCTGACCGGCTTCCGGCTGCGTCCCGCCGTCGCCGGCCACGACCTCCCGGCGATCACCCGGGGGCTGGTCCCCGAACTGCAGCGCCGGGGCGCCTTCCGCCGCGCCTACGAGGCCGGCACCCTGCGCGGCCTGCTGGGGCTGGCCCGCCCCGCCAACCGCTACGCCGCCACCACCGTCTGAACCGGAAGGATCCCCGACCGATGACCAAGCCTTTGAAGCAGATCCATCTGGCCGCGCACTTCCCGGGCGTCAACAACACCACCGTGTGGAGCGACCCGAAGGCCGGCAGTCACATCGAGTTCAGCTCCTTCGTCCACTTCGCGCAGACCGCCGAACGCGCGAAGTTCGACTTCCTGTTCCTCGCCGAGGGACTCCGGCTGCGCGAACAGGGCGGGAAGATCTACGACCTGGACGTGGTCGGCCGCCCCGACACCTTCACCGTGCTCGCCGCGCTCGCCGCCGTCACCGAGCACCTCGGCCTGACCGGCACCATCAACTCCACCTTCAACGAGCCCTACGAGGTGGCCCGCCAGTTCGCCAGTCTCGACCACCTCTCCGGCGGACGCTCCGCCTGGAACGTCGTCACCTCCTGGGACGCCTTCACCGGCGAGAACTTCCGCCGCGGCGGCTTCCTGCCGCAGGAGGAGCGCTACTCCCGCGCCAAGGAGTTCCTGGCCACGGCGAACGAGCTCTTCGACTCCTGGCACGGCGACGAGATCCTCGCCGACCAGGAGACCGGCACCTTCCTGCGCCACGCCAAGGCCGGAGCCTTCGTCCACACCGGACAGCACTTCGACATCCACGGGCAGTTCAACGTGCCGCGCTCCCCGCAGGGCCGCCCGGTGATCTTCCAGGCCGGCGACTCCGAGGAAGGCCGCGAGTTCGCCGCCTCCGAAGCCGACGCGATCTTCAGCCGGCACGCCACCCTCGAAGCCGGCCAGGCCTTCTACACGGACGTCAAGAACCGCCTCGCCAAGTACGGTCGCAGGCAGGACCAACTGCTGATCCTGCCCGCCGCCTCCTTCGCCCTCGCCGACACCGACGCCGAGGCGGAGGAACTGGCCAAGCTGGTACGCCGCCGGCAGGTCAGCGGGGCCACCGCCCTCAAGCATCTGGAGTTCGTCTGGAACCGGGACCTGTCCTCCTACGACCCGGACGGGCCACTCCCCGACATCGACCCCGATGTCAGCGACCACCACATCTCCCAGGGCCGCGCCCAGGTCCGCATGTACCGCGACCCGCTGGCCACCGCCCGCGAGTGGCGCGAGCTGGCCGAGGCGAACAACTGGTCCATCCGCGACCTGGTCATCAACACCGGCAACCGCCAGAACTTCGTCGGCTCCCCGGCCACCATCGCCAAGACCATCAACGACCACGTCCAGGCCGACGCCAGTGACGGCTTCATTCTCGTCCCGCACATCACCCCGACCGGCCTCGACGACTTCGCAGACAAGGTTGTCCCGTTGCTGCAGGAACAGGGCGTCTTCCGCACCGACTACGAGGGCCCGACGCTCCGGCACCACCTCGGCCTCGCCCACCCGGACGAGGCGTCCGAAAAGCGGGCGGCGTCGTGAAGTTCCTCGCCATCACCCTGATCGTGCACCGGCCGGATCCGATCACCGGGGTGCACAAGCCGACCCATGACCGGTTCCGCGAGGTCCTTGACAACGCCCTGCTCGCCGAGGAACTCGGCTTCGACGGCTTCGGCGTGGGGGAGCGCCACGAGCGGCCGTTCATCTCCTCCTCGCCCACCGTCGTCCTCAGCCACATCGCGGCACTGACCCGACGCATCCGGCTGTTCACGGCCGTGACCACGCTCAGCCTGCTGGACCCGGTCCGCGCGTACGAGGACTACGCCACCCTCGACCATCTGTCGGGCGGCCGCCTCGACCTGATCATCGGCAAGGGCAACGGCTCCGCCCAGCGCGAGCTGTTCCACGTCACGTCCGAGGACCAGTGGGACCGCAACGCCGAGAGCTACGAGGTCTTCCGGAAGATCTGGCGGCAGGACAAGGTCACCGCCGACACCCGCTTCCGTCCCCCGCTGACCGACGCCGAGGTGTGGCCGCGGCCGTACCAGCAGCCGGTCCGGGTCTGGCACGGCAGCGCCACCAGCAAGGAGTCCGTCGATCTCGCCGCCCGCCACGGCGATCCGCTGTTCTCCGCGAACGTCAGCAACCCCATCGAGCCGTATGCCGAGTTGATCCGCTACTACCGCGAGCGCTGGGAGTTCTACGGCCGTGACCCGGCCCACATCGCGGTCGGCGCCGGGACGGCCGGCATCTACGTGGCCCCCACCTCCCAGGAGGCGCTGGCCGCGTACCGGCCGATCTTCGAGTCCAACCTGGCTTTCTTCAGGAAGGCTGGCCTGCCGCTGGTCTTCGAGACTCTGGCGGACTTCGTCGAACGCAGCTCCGCCCTGATCGGCAGCCCACAGCAGGTCATCGACAAGGTGCACCGCTACCACGAACAGTTCGGCCACACCGTGGTGCACCTGCATGCCGACGCGAACGGGCTGACGGAATCCCAGCACCGGGCCTCGCTCGAACTGTTCCAGTCCGAGGCCGCCCCCGTGCTGCGTCGGGAGATCCCGGATCCGCCATTCGCCTGGGGCCCCGTGCTTCCGGCATCACCACTCGCTCAGGAGTCCATCCGTGTCTGACATTCCCCTCGGCGTCCTCGACCTGGTCCCTATTTCCTCCGGCTCGACGGCAGCCGATGCCCTACGCAACTCCATCGACCTCGCTCAGCAGGCCGAGCGTTTCGGGTATGCCCGCTACTGGTTCGCGGAACACCACCTCAATCCCGGCGTGGCCGGAACGTCACCCGCCGTCGTCCTGGCGCTGACCGCCTCCGCCACCTCCACCATCCGGCTCGGCTCCGGGGCCGTGCAGCTCGGGCACCGGACGGCGCTGTCCACCGTGGAGGAGTTCGGCCTGCTCGACACCCTGCACCCGGGCCGCTTCGATCTGGGCCTGGGCCGCTCGGGAGGCCGCCCGCCGGGACAGCCGTCCGCACCGTCCACCACAGCGCCCCCGGTCGTCGACGGCCGCACCCCGAACGGCCTGCTGATCCCACCCCGCTTCTCCTTCGAGCATCTACTCGGCTCACCCCGCATCGCGCTGCAGCGCAGGCTGCTCCTGCTGCCCGGCGCCGAGTCACAGGACTACGCCGAGCAGATCGGCGACATCCTTGCCCTGCTGGCCGGCACCTACCGCTCGCCGGAAGGCGTCGAAGCTCACGTCGTGCCGGGGGAGGGCGCCGATGTGGAGGTGTGGATCCTGGGCAGCAGCGGTGGCCAGAGCGCCGAGGTGGCCGGCGGCAACGGCCTGCGGTTCGCGGCCAACTATCACGTCAGCCCGGCCACGGTCCTGGAGGCGGTGGAGGGCTACCGGTCTTTCTTCCAGCCCTCCGAGTTCCTCGACAAGCCGTACGTCAGCGTCTCGGCGGACGTCGTCGTCGCCGAGGACGACGCAACGGCCCGGGAGCTCGCCACCGGTTACGGCCCGTGGGTGCGCAGCATCCGCACCGCCGAGGGCGCCATCGAGTTCCCGACGCCGCAGGAGGCGCGCGCCCACCCATGGACCGACGAGGACCGCGCCCTCGTCCGGGACCGCCTCGACACCCAGTTCGTCGGCTCGCCGGGCCGGGTCGCCGACCAGTTGCTGCAACTGCAGGAGGCCACGGGCGCAGACGAGTTGCTCATCACGACGATCACCCACGACCACGCGGACCGGGTCCGCTCGTACGAACTGCTCGCGGAGGAATGGCGCCGACGAGGGCTCTCCTTCCAGCCGAGATGATGCTCGGCGTTCCGATGACAAGGTGTTCGAGGCACCGACCCACGCGCCGACTCGGCCGAGCAGCCCCGCAACGCCGAACGGCAACGGTCAGCCTGGTGGGAGGGCACGGAGGAGCAGAGCCAGTGGCTGATCGTTGGCTCTGTACCGCCGCGTCGACGAGGACGTGCTCGCGGTCCCACGGCTCGTACTCCCGATCCGCGATCTACTGCCATTCGAGCAGCGGCAGACCGGGAAAGCCGACCGCCCGCGAGGTCACCCAGCGCCGGTGCTCGGCCGGATCCGAGCATCACCTCCGCCTCGGCGACGGGCACACACGTCCCGTTGACCGTGTCCCGCCAGGCGCCGCGTGTCACGCTCAACGGATGACCGATTCCGCGATCACGGTCAGCCCCTGCCGAAGGTGTTCCTCAGCCAGGGCGTATCTGACGGCGTGGCCCGCGGGGCCAACCTGGTACCCGGCGGAGGCGGAACGGACGCGATCGCATGCTCGATGGGGTCGACCCGCACAAGGGCCACAGCGATCCGGGCAGCCCGGATACGGGTGAGGGTGGACTTGCCGGTGCAGGGTGTGTCGCTCATGAAGACGACTACGCGGTCGTTCGTCCGCCGGCCGTCGCGAAGAGTCCTCGTACCGCCCGTGCGTTGCGCACGAACAGCTCGTGCAGATCGCGGACGGCTCGCGGGACGGAACCGGAGTGCCGGCGCTGCAGGATCAGCAGCACGTCGGCCGCGTCCCCGGCCAGCGGCCGTACGGTGATCGTGCCCCGCCGTTCCAGGGGATCGCCGATGACACTGAAGTCGGGCAGCACCGTGGCTCCCAGTCCCTCGGCGACCATCAGCTTGCCCATCTCGGCGCCGTCGGTGGAGTACGAGAAGGACGGCGTACGGCCGCCCAGCAGACGGTGGACAAAGCGGTGCATGACATAGCCGGACCGCATCACGACCAGCGGCTCGGCCAGGAGGCTGTCCACGTCCACCGCGTCCAGGGCCGCGAGCGGACTGTCCGGGCGCACGCACACCACCGGCCGGCCCCGCAGGAGTTCGGTGGTCTCGAAGCCGGGTGGCATGTCGTCGCCTCCGAGGTAGTTCACCAGCCCCAGGTCGAACGCGCCCTCCAGCAGCCCGCGGTGGATCTCGGACTGCTGTGCGCCGACCAACTCGACCTGGGTGGCCGGGTGCGAGGCCCGGAACTCCCGCACCGTGGGTATGACCAGCGGGACGGTGGCCGTGTTGACCGTGCCGAGGCGGACCATGCGGCTGATGCGGTGCTGGTCGCCGGCCGCGCCACGCAGCCGGTCGACCGCATCCAGCACGGTCATGATGTGCGGCAGCAGTTCCCGGCCCTCGTCGCTGATCTTCGCCCCGGAACGCTTCCGCTCCAGCAGGTCCACGCCGAGTTCGCGCTCCAGGTTGCGTACGGTCTCGCTGAGCGCGGGCTGGGACAGGTGCAGTTCTTCTGCGGCGCGCCGCAGCGACCCCAACCGCGTGACGGCGGCGATGTATTCGAGCTGTTCGATACGCACGGCAAGGAGACTGCCGTTCACCGCGCGCCGCGTTCAAGGGAATCCCTGTCACAACCTCGTGAATACCGACTCTCAGCATGTGAAATGACATCCGGGCATTCTTGACCGGCCGTACCCCCACTGCTTTGATCGAAGGCATGAAGCGACAGGACCTCACGCGGCGACGCCACGTCGACCTCGCGCGTGTCTCCAGCTCCTGCTGTCGCTGTCGGGTCTGAGCGCACCCGAGGGAAACCCTCGAACCTGCGCCGACACGCCCTTCCTGGATATTCCACTGCCGGTCTTTTCGTGGTGATTTCTGCCGTCCCGGGAACGTCGTCGCCGCACGCCTGAATCCCGATCACTGAACACGTTTCCCTGTCACCGCACGCGCCTTTTCGCATGCGCATTCCCGCCAGGAGTTCCCCATGCCCGCAACCCCCGGACCCGACCCCGTCCGCTTCGCCTACTGGGTACCCAACGTCAGCGGCGGCCTGGTCACCAGCACCATCGAGCAGCGCACCGACTGGAGCTACGACTACAACCGCGAACTGGCCGTGCTGGCCGAGAACAACGGCTTCGACTACGCCCTCAGCCAGGTCCGCTACATGGCCAGCTACGGCGCCGAGTACCAGCACGAGTCGACCAGCTTCAGCCTCGCCCTGCTGCTCGCCACCGAGCGGCTGAAGGTCATCGCCGCCGTCCACCCCGGCCTGTGGCACCCGGGCGTCCTCGCCAAGCTCGGCGCCACCGCCGACCACCTGTCGAACGGCCGCTTCGCCGTCAACGTCGTCAGCGGCTGGTTCAAGGGCGAGTTCACGGCCCTCGGCGAGCCCTGGCTGGAGCACGACGAGCGCTACCGCCGCGCGGAGGAGTTCATCACCGCCCTGCGCCAGATCTGGACCGAGGATCACACCGAACTCGCCGGTGACTTCTACCGGTTGCGCGACTTCTCCCTCAAGCCCAAGCCGCTGAACACCCCCGAGCGTCCGCACCCGGAGATTTTCCAGGGCGGCAACTCCACCGCCGCCCGAACCATGGCGGGCCGCGTCTCCGACTGGTACTTCAGCAACGGCAAGGACTTCGACGGCGTCACCGAGCAGATCGAAGACGTCCGCGCCTCCGCCGCCCAAGCCGGACGCACAGCACCGAAGTTCGGCCTCAACGGCTTCCTCATCGCCCGCGACACCGAGGCCGAGGCCCGCGACACACTCCGCGAGATCGTCGCCAAGGCCGACACACCGGCCGTCCACGGCTTCCGCGACGCCGTCCAGCAGGCCGGGCAGTCCACCGCAGACGGCAAGGGCATGTGGCAGGACTCCAGCTTCGAAGACCTCGTCCAGTACAACGACGGCTTCCGCACGGGCCTGATCGGCACGCCCGAGCAGATCGCCGAGCGGATCGTCGCCTACAAGCGGCTCGGCGTCGACCTCTTCCTCCTCGGCTTCCTGCACTACCACGAGGAGGTCGAGTACTTCGGCAAGCGGGTGCTGCCCCTCGTACGCGAACTGGAGGCCCGGCAGTTCGAGTCGGTGCCCGTCGCCGCCCGCGCCTGACCGCACGCCCCGAACCCTCCCCCACCCGAGACCGAAAGGGTCCCACCATGAGCACCGCCGCACCGGCCGACTGGAAGACCGCCCCCGACCCGACCGACGCCGCCGGCTGGATCGCCCGCGCCGCCGAGGTCGCAGCCGTCCTCGCCTCCGACGCCGCCGCCCGGGACAAGGCCGCCGCCACCCCGTACGCGGAGGTCCGGCTGCTGAAGGAGTCCGGCCTGGTCACCCTCCTCGGCCCCGTCGAGCACGGCGGCGCGGGCCAGGACTGGACCACCGCCTACCGCGTCGTCCGCGAGGTCGCCAAGGCCGACGGCTCCATCGGCCAGCTGCTCGGCTACCACTACCTGTGGAACTGGGCTGCCCGCCTGGTCGGCACCCGCGAACAGTGGGAGCACGTCGAGGCCGAGGCCGCCCGCAACCAGTGGTTCTTCGGCGGCGCGGTCAACCCGCGCGACGAGGACGTGGTGGTGAAGGACGAGGGCGACACGCTCACCTTCACCGGCCGCAAGACCTTCTCCACCGGCAGCAAGGTCTCCGACGTCACCGTGCTGGAAGGCGTCCTGGAGGGCACCGACGACCACGTCTTCGCCATCGTCCCCTCCGACAGCGAGGGCCTGACCTTCCACGACGACTGGGACAACATCGGCCAGCGCCTCACCGAGAGCGGCGGCGTCACCCTCGACGCCGTACGCGTCCCCTGGACCGCCGCCGCCGGATACGTGGACAAGCAGTTCCGGCCCCGCGTGTACAACACCCTCAACGTGCCGACCATCCAGCTCGTCTTCGTCAACTTCTACCTCGGCATCGCCGCCGGAGCGCTGAAGACCGCCGCCACCTACACCCGGACCAAGTCACGGCCCTGGCTGCACGGCGGCCACGAGCACGCCGTCGACGAGCCCTACGTCATCGACATCTACGGCGACCTCACCGCCCAGCTGTGGGCCGTCGAGGCCCTGGCCGACGCCGTGGCCGACGAGGGCCAGAAGCTGCACGACGACCCGGACGCGGTCACCGCACAGGCCCGGGGCGAGTTCGAGGTGCGGGTGGCCGCGGTGAAGGCCCGCGCCACCGACGTCGCCCTGGAGATCACCCACCGCATCTTCGAGGTGACCGGAGCCCGCGCCACCGCCTCCGCCGAAGGCCTCGACCGCTTCTGGCGCAACATCCGCACCCACACGCTCCACGACCCCGTCGCCTACAAGCGCCGTGAGGTCGGCCGCCACGTCCTCACCGGTGAACTGCCGCAGCCCACCTGGTACTCCTGAAAGGTCCCTCCCATGGCCACCATCCTCTCCGTCTCCGGCAGTCCCTCTCCCACCTCCCGCACCGCCCGGCTGCTGCGCCACCTCGACGACCGGCTCGCGGCCCAGGGCCACGAGGTGATCCCGTTCGACGTCCGCACGCTGCCGGCCGAGGCCCTGCTGCACGCCGACTTCGCTCACCCGGCGATCGTCGAGGCCAGCGCCCTGGTCAAGCACGCGGACGGCGTCGTCATCGGCACCCCGGTCTACAAGGCCGCCTACTCCGGCCTGCTGAAGTCGCTGCTCGACCTCCTCCCGCAGTACGCCCTGGCGGGCAAGACCGTACTGCCCCTGGCCACCGGCGGTTCCACCGCCCACGTCCTGGCCATCGACTACGCCCTGCGGCCGGTCCTCGCCTCCATGGGACCCGCGCACATCACACCGGGGTGGTTCACGCTCGACAAGGACATCACGGTCGGCGACGACGGCTCGCTGATCGTCGCGCCCGCCTCGGCCGAGGCGCTGGCCCAGGTCACGGACCAGTTCTCGCTCGCGCTGGGCGGCCGTACGACGCTGCTGGCGGCCACCGGATGAGCGCCCTGGCCGTGATCGGCGGCGACGGGGAGGCCCTCGCCGTCGCCGCCGAGCTGGCCGCGGACTTCCGCAAGGGCGCCGCGGAGCGGGACGCGCTCCGCCGGCTGCCGCACGCGGAGCTGGGGCGGCTGTCCGCCTCCGGACTGCTCGGGGTGACGGTGCCGGCCGAGTTCGGCGGCGCGGACGTCCGCGTGGAGACGCTCGCCGAGATCTTCCGGCTGCTGGCCGCCGCCGACGCCAGCCTCGCCCAGATCCCGCAGAGCCACTTCGTGTACGTGGGTGTGCTGCGCCGGCAGGGGACCCACGAGCAGCAGCGGTTCCTCTTCGGCGAGGTGCTGCGAGGCAAGCGTTTCGGCAACGCCCAGTCCGAGGCGGGAACCAAGCACGTGCAGGACATCCGCACCCGGCTCGCTCGCCGCCCGGACGGGTCGTACGTCCTCGACGGCGTCAAGCACTACTCCACCGGCGCCCTCTTCGCCGACTGGGTCCCGGTCCTCGCCCGCGCCGACGACGACAACCTGCACGTGGCCTTCGTGCCGCGGGAGGCACCCGGCCTCACGGTCGTGGACGACTGGGACGGCATGGGGCAGCGCACCACCGCCAGCGGAACCGTCCGCCTGGAGTCGGTGCCGGTGCCCGCCGACCGTGTGGTGCCGCACCACCTCACCTTCCGGGGACCGCAGCTCCACGGTGCGGTGGCGCAGTTGCTGCACGCCGCCATCGACGCCGGGATCGCCTCCGGAGCGCTGGCCGAGGCCGTGGACTTCGTGCGCACGAAGAGCCGTCCCTGGTTCGAGAGCGTCGACGAAGGACACCCGACCGCCGCCGACGACCCGCTGCTGATCCAACGGCTGGGGGAACTGGCCATCCGGGTGCGGGCCGCCGACGCGTTGCTCGCCACCGCAGCCAGAACCGTGGACGCCGCCCGCACCGAGCTGACGGACGACTCCGCGGCGGAAGCCTCGATAGCGGTGGCTGCGGCCAAGGTGACGGCGGCGGAGGTGGCCGTGGAGGTCGGCAGCGCCCTGTTCGAGGTCTCCGGCACCCGCTCGGCGCTCGACTCCGCCGGCCTGCACCGCCATTGGCGTGACGCGCGCACCCACACCCTGCACGACCCGGCCCGCTGGAAGGTCCAGCACATAGGCCGTTACCTGCTCAACGGCACACGGCCGCCCCGGCACGGCCTGCTCTGACGAACCAATCCCCCATCGGAGGCCCACGTGTCCCTCACCTTCCACTGGTTCCTGCCCACCAATGGCGACAGCCGCCACGTCGTCGGCGGCGGCCACGGCACCCCGGTCACCACGACCGGCGGTGACCGGTCGCCGACGGTCGCCTATCTGAGCCAGATCGCCCGTGCGGCCGAGGAGTTGGGCTTCGTGGGCGCGCTCACACCCACCGGCGCCTGGTGCGAGGACGCGTGGCTGACCACGGCGATGGTCAGCCAGAACACCGAGCGGCTGAAGTTCCTGGTCGCCTTCCGGCCCGGCTTCGTCTCGCCGACGCTCGCCGCGCAGATGGCGTCCACCTTCCAGCGGCAGACCGGCGGACGGCTGCTGCTCAACGTGGTCACCGGCGGCGAGAGCCACGAGCAGAAGGCTTACGGCGACTTCCTCGACAAGGATGCCCGCTACCGCCGGACCGGCGAATTCCTGGAAATCGTCCGGGGGCTGTGGCAAGGGAAGACCGTCGACCTGACCGGTGAGCACCTCCGGGTCGAGGAGGCGAAGCTGGCCCGGCTGCCCGACCCGGTGCCGGAGGTGTACTTCGGCGGGTCCTCGCCCCTCGCCGGGGAGGTCGCGGCCAAGCACGTCGACGTGTACCTCACCTGGGGCGAGCCGCCGGCCGCGGTCGCCGAGAAGATCGCCCGGATCCGAGGGCTGGCGGCCGAGGAGGGCCGCACCGTGCGCTTCGGGATCCGGCTGCACGTCATCACCCGCGACACCTCCGGGCAGGCGTGGGCGGAGGCGAACCGTCTCCTGGAGGGCTTCGACCCGGAAACCGTGCGGTCGGTCCAGGCCGGGCTCGCCCGCAGCGAGTCCGAGGGGCAGCAGCGGATGCTCGCCCTGCACGGTGGCGGCCGCGACCGTCTGGAGATCCACCCCAACCTGTGGGCCGGCATCGGCCTGGTCCGCGGCGGCGCGGGCACCGCACTGGTCGGCAGCCATGACGAGGTCGCCGAGCGCATCGAGGAGTACCACTCCCTCGGCATCGACGAGTTCGTGCTCTCCGGCTACCCGCACCTGGAGGAGGCGTACTGGTTCGGCGAGGGCGTCCTGCCACGGCTTCAGGCGCGCGGGCTGTGGAGCCATCCGTTCCGCGGCGCGACGGCCGCAAAGCCCGTTGCTCAGATCCCGTTCGCGGACGCCGGGAGCCGGCGATGACCCACGTGATCGCCGACGCGCCGAGGCGGACGCCCTCGCCGCCGAGCCGGCCGCCGAGTTCGCCCGCGAGGCCGCCCTCCGTGACGCGGAACGCATCACCCGCGAAAAGGGCGCTCCGGATGATGTCCGGCTGAGCAGTCTGGGCTTGCCAGTGGCGGGCGGGCGGCCGGGCGCAGCCGTCCGACGACGATGCCTGATGCGATGCCGACGGTACGGGCGAATGTCCTGAAGGCGGCTGGTCAGGAAGCGGCAGGCGTCGCGCGGCCGAGCGGCGCCAGGCTTCCGTGCAGGGCGGCGTGCAGGGCGGCGTGCAGGGCGACTGCGAGTCACGGGCCCGGCCCTCGACCCCCTCACCTCAAGCCTGTTGTTCACAGCGGCTTGCCCCGGACGCACCTGGGGGTCTTGCGCGAGAACCATCGTTCCCGTAGGTTATACCCGTCGACGAGAACGCTCGTTCTCACGGCAGCGCACCCACGCCAACGGAACTCACACCCCACCAGCGGCGATACCGACAGACCCAGAGGAAGCGACATGAGTCATGAACCGCGGCCCCCGTTCCCGCCGTTCACCCGGGAGACCGCCATCCAGAAAGTCCGCCTGGCGGAAGACGGCTGGAACTCCCGCAACCCGGAAAAGGTCGCCCTCGCCTATACGGTGGACTCCTACTGGCGCAATCGCGCGGAGTTCGCCACCGGCTACGACGAGATCGTCGCCTTCCTCACCCGCAAGTGGAACCGGGAGCTGGACTACCGGCTCATCAAGGAACTGTGGGCCTTCGACGGCAACCGCATCGGCGTGCGCTTCGCCTACGAGTACCACGACGACTCGGGCAACTGGTTCCGCGCCTACGGCAACGAGAACTGGGAGTTCGATGACAACGGCCTGATGCACCACCGCTACGCCTGCATCAACGAACTTCCCATCAAGGAATCGGAGCGCAAGTTCCACTGGCCCCTCGGACGCCGCCCCGACGACCACCCCGGCCTGAGCGACCTCGGCCTCTGACCGGCCACCCCCGCGCCGTGGACCCGGACCCGACGCCGGATCCACGGTGCGGCGGTTCGCTCGTGACGCTGTACCTGCGGCAGGGGCCGCCACGCACCTGGAGGGCTTGGGCTCAGGAATCCCTCGCAGGCCCTGCAGACCCTCTCACCTGCGGTAAGCGTGGGGCGCTGCTCCGGATCCTCGGCAGTTCGGCGCACCCCTCCTGTGCCTAGAACGACCGTTCTACAGGTGGTCTCATCTCAATCGATAGAACGATCGTTCTTAGTCTGAAGGCTCACGACACTGTCATAACTGGCCGGACGGATTGCCGGTCGACCGCCGCGAGTGCCGCAGGACCGCCGCCTGGGCCCTGACGCCGTCCTAATCCAGGGCCGAGGGCAGAGAAGCTGCAGAACACGAACCTGTTGATGCGGGCTCGGAAAGCTCAGCTGGGTGATCCCATGACTCTCTCGCACACCGCAATGCGACCCCCGCCGATGGCGCTGCCCCCGTCCGGCGAACAGCCCCGGCCGGCCCCCGTGCCCCCGGCGCTGGCCCATGCCCGTACGGGCATGCACCGGCACGGCATGATCGCCCTCCCCGCTGAGGAGCGCTGGGTACACGCCGCCCGCCACTTCGCCGCATCCCTGCTCGCCCGATGGGACGTCGTCCCGGAGGATCAGGACTCCGTCCTGCTGATCGTCGGCGAGCTTGCGGGAAACGCGGCCCAGCACGGACGGGCCGACATGATCGTGAGCCTCGCGGTCGAAGGCCGCGCCGTGCGTATCGAGGTCGCCGACTCCGGCGCCACGGCGCCCTCGCCCCACCCTCGCTGCACCGGTGCCCCTGATGAGCACGGCCGCGGCGCGGGCATCGTCGAACTCCTGGCGGACTGGACCGGAACACTCGAGGAACGGGATCACCGGCGGGACCGCGCCGGCCTCCGCGTCGCCACCGCACCGGCTGAGCAGCCCCAGGCAGACCTTGCGCTCGCTTGAGTGGGCAGCGGGCAACACGCCCGGCCCCGATCCGGGCAGGCGCACACGGCGACGGCCGGCCCGCGCCCGGGAATCTGCCGTGCAACCTGGTGGCTGTATCGTGGGAGAACGACCGTTTTCGAGATTGGGTGAGCGAAGTGGAAGCCGAGACGACTGAGCAGCGGATCCTTGACGCTGCGGAGGAGCTGTTCTACGGCCGAGGCATTCAGTCGGTGGGAATGGATGCGATCCGCACCGCCTCCGGCGTGCCTCTCAAGCGCCTGTACCAGAACTTCCCTTCCAAGGACACCCTGGTCGAGGCGTACCTGAGGCGGCGGGACGCGAGGTGGCTCCGCGATCTTGCCCAGCACGTGGATACCTACGACTCACCCGAGCAGCGGATTCTGGCGGTCTTCGACTGGCTGTTCCTCTGGTTCAGTGAGCAGGGGTTCCGCGGCTGCGGCTTCATCAACTCCTTCGGGGAGCTGGGGGCGACGTCCCAGAGCGTGGCCGACATCGCGAAGGCCCACAAGGATGCCTTCCGGCGATATCTTGCCGATCTCGTGGCCGCCGCGGACGTGCCCGCGTGGCTGACCGACCAGCTCGTCCTCCTCGCCGAGGGCGCGATGACCACAGCGGCCATCTCCGGGTCTCCAGAGCCCGCCCGTCACGCCAAGGACGCCGCCCGCACCCTGCTGCGGGTCGCTCACGCAGATGTGGTCACCGCTGCCTGAGCACGCCATCGCCTTCACTCACAGCCCCGCTTCCGTTCCCTGCGGGGTGCCGCCAAGTGAGCAGGGCGCACGTGAGGCTGGTCCTGGGTGGGGGCTTTTGGCCCTGCCCGCGCCGGTCGTCCATCGAGCAGGACCCGCAGCTGCCGGCCGGCGCGCGGATGACCATGCGACTGCGGGTCGCGGCCGAACGCCGGATACGCGACGCCGGGTTCCACCGTCGTCCAGGCCGCGGGATCTGCACCTGTCCTGGCCGACCGCACGCATGCCTTGCGCGACCGGGCCCGTGAGGTCGTCGAAGCATCTTTGCCCGAGGTCTACGTGCGGGGCATCGGTGACACCCGCCGGGGCGAGCCGCGCTGGGAACAAGACCTCGACACCGACAGGCGGGCGGGGCACGCGATCGGTGGCACACCGGCTGTCCCGGTACTCCTCTGAGTGCACAACCGAGTACGAAGTAATGTGCACCATTGCTCAGGCCACGTCGGAGTCCCGCTCGATGGCCTGGAGGCGGTTCTTGAGCCGGTAGCTTTTGCCGTTGATCGAGACGACTTCGCAGTGGTGCAGGAGGCGGTCGAGGATCGCGGTGGCCAGAACCTCGTCGCCGAAGACCTGGCCCCATTCACCGAAGGTCTTGTTCGAGGTCAGGATGATCGAGCCCTTCTCGTAACGCCTGGAGATGACCTGGAAGACCAGGTTCGCCTCGGCCCGTTCCAGCGGCTGGTAGCCCACCTCGTCGACCACGAGGACGCTGGGCCGGAGGTAGCTGGTGAGCTTGCTGATCAGCCGGCCCTGGTCTTCGGCGGCTTTGAGGTGGCGGACCATGTCGTCGAGGCTGGTGAAGCAGATCGAGTAGCCGGCCCGGCAGGCCGCGACGGCCAGGGCGACGGCGATGTGCGTCGTGCCGACCCCCCGGCGGCCCGAGCAGAGCGACGTTGGCCTTCTCCTCGACGAAGGACAGGGTGGCCAGGTCCTTGACCTTGCGCGGGTCGAGCTCGGGCTGGAAGGAGAAGTCGTAGTCCTCCAGCGTCTTGTGGTGCGGCAGCTTCGACAGCCGCAGGCCATTGCGGAAACGACGATCGTCGCGGACAGCGAGTTCCTCGGACAGCACCAGGTCGAGCAGGTCGAGGTAGCCCATCTTGGCCTCGTCCGCCCGCTGGATGTACTGGTTCAGGGCCTCGGCCAGGTGCGGCAGGCCGAGCTTGGCGGCGGTGGTGCGGATGCGGGTGCTGGTCAGCTCGCTCAACGGGCTTCCTTGGTGGCGGAGTTGGCAGTGAAGGCGCGGGTGCCGGTCAGCTCGTCGTAGACCGACAGCGGACGGCGGCCGACCTCGACGTTCGCGGCGGCGGCCCGGTTCAGCAGAGCCTGTAGCGGTCCGGCCTGCGGCCCGGCTGCCTGGCCGCGGCGGGACGAGGGCAGGGCGTCGCCGGTGGTGACGCGGCGGCCGACGCCGGTGGGAAGGCCGTCCCAGTGCGTCTCATCCACGATGCGGGCGCCTCGTCCAACGGCCCGTAGGTGGACGGCCAACAAGGTCTGGCCACCTGTGTCGGGGACGGTTGAGTGCAGGCTGACCTGCGACTTCGTGGCCCGGATCTCGACCAGCTGACGGGGGCGGACCTTGCGGGCGGGCACCGAGTAGAGGTTCGCGTCGAAGGCGGCCAGGCAGCCCTTGCCGACGTGCCGCAGATGCCGCTGCGTGACCACCTACGGAGTCGCCGGCAGCGGACGCAGGGCCATATGGTCGCGCACGGCCCGGTGTCCGATGACCTCGCCGTGGGTGCCGTGGACCTTCGCCCGCCGCAGCGGGACCCAGGCGGCGAAGGCGGCGTTCAGCTCCTCGATGGAGGAAAACGCCCGCCCGGCCAGGACGTGGTCGCGGACGATGTTCACCTGCCGCTCGACCCGCCCCTTGCCTTGGGGCCGGTAGGCGGCCAGCACGTCGATGTCGAAGTCGTAGTGCCCGGCGAAGGCGACCGCCTCCGGATGCAGCGGAACCGCTTCGCCGGGGGCGACGTGCCGGCGCACGACCGTCTTCGTCCGGTCGTAGACGATGCTCATCGGAACCCCGCCGAAGTGCGCGAACGCGGCCCGGTGGCAGTCGAAGAACGTGGCCAGGTCCTGGCTGGTGGTGAAGCAGCAGAACGGGTCGCGCGAGTACGACAGCGTCATGTGGAAGGAGTAGACCTTCGGGATACCGACATGGGCCAGGATCTTGCCCTCGTCTCCCCAGTCGACCTGGGCCTGAGCCCCCGGGACGACCTCGAACCGCCGGTGCAGGCCCGCCAGGTCACCCGGGCTGATACCCAGTTCCTCCGCGATCCGGGGCCGTGCCTCCTGCAGATAGAGCTTCACCCGCTGGTAGTTGATCGTTACTCCGTACTCCTGGGCCAGGCGCTCGTGGATCACCCTTCCCTTGAGCAGGATCTCGGACCGGAGCATCGCGTCGATCAGCGGTGCGACCTCGTCGACCACCCGCCGAGGCCGCTGATCTGCTGTTTCTCTCTTCGGTGGCGCGACCGATGCGGGGTCCTTGAGGTACTTGCTGACCGTCCGGCGGTTCAGCCCGGTCTCCTTCGCGATCTCCCGCAGGCTCATCGCACCGGACTCGTACAGCGGACGAAACCGCCTCAACTCCAGCCAGCGACGCGGATCCAAGACCACCGTCTGTCGCCTCCCTGCCACCCCGAACCGACAGCAGCAGACTCACGGCCGACACCCCGTCACCGCATCAAGAATGGTGCACTTTCATCCGTACGAGGTGGTGCACGTTCGCTTGTACGCCGACAACGCCTGGCACCAAGCGCCCGTCCATCAGCGCAAACTGCACTCCCGCAGCCGCTACCGTTACCGGACCGAAGACCTCGCCGTATCCCTGGAAAGCGTCGGCAGGCACATCGCTCAGCTCGAATCGCCGGTGAACTACCGCGCACGGCGCATGCAGTATTCGGACTGGACCCTCAGCCCCGAAGAGTGGGCGAACATGACCGCCTCACTCACAAGTCAAAGGGGTCGTCAGGGACTCCCTGACCTGCTGATTCACGCGTGTGTGTCCAACAACATCTGGGCACGTCTCACTGGCAGCGAGTGGAGACTCGCGCCCAGCATCCTGATCCACTTCCCGTCCATCACCTCCCTCGACATGGAAGGCAAACAGGCGCACGCAGTGCGGCACCGCATCAGGCACAGAACCAGCCCCTACTACCGGAGCCTCGGCGAACTCATCAACCAAGCCGCCGCTACCGAAGGTCAGGCCTGATGTGACCGGCACGGAGCCCTACCCTCTCGCCCACACCAGCACACAGGCCGAACGCGCGCAGCCAGCTGCCCCCGGCTCCCGGCCGGGACGGCGGCTCCGGATGTGTCGGTGCCATGACGTCCGGAGCCGCCCATCACCGGCCGGTGCAGCCCTGCGGTGATTGCCGGGAAGCCCGACGAGGCCGCCGACACCACACCTCGCGGTGTCGTGTCACCCGGCCCAACCAGCAACGGTCACGTCCGTTGACGGGCTGCGGTCGACGTCATGCCCGCATTCTCTACTCGCCGCAGCCGGAGCGTCACCTTCCGGTGGTGGCCCGTGCGACCGCCTCGGCGAGGGCGTCGGCGACATGGTCGGCGTGGGAGAGGTGCGGGGAGTGCCCGGAGGGGACGCGGAGGGTGTGGGCGGCACGCGCTGCCCACTGTTCCTGTACGGCGGGCGGCAATGCCGGATCTTCGGTCGCCACGACGTACGTGAGGGGGACCTTCGTGGGTGCGGCGGCCAGCTTCTCGGTGAAGGCGCGCATGCCCTGCCAGTTGAGGCGTTTGACGGCCTCTGCGGTCAGGGCGGGGTCCACGCCGCTGAAGATGGACTGCTCCGCGTCTGCTGCCTTGACGGCCAGGCCGTCGGGGGAGTGGATCCAGGTGGGCGGGAAGTCGCCGCCCATCCATTCCATCATCGAGGTTCCGGGTTCGAGTGCGAACGCGGCGAGGTAGACGAGTTCGGCGACCCGGTCCGCTTCGGCGGCAGCCCAGGCGGCAGGGACACCGCCGTAGGAGTGGGCGGCCAGTACGACGGGCCCTTCGGCGGCTTGGATCGCGGCGCGGACCACGTCGACGTCCTCGGTCAACCCTCGGGCTGCGGCGCTGTCGGGGTTGCTGCTGGGCAGCTGCACGGCGCGGGAGGTGACGCCGCGGGCGGTGAGCCGCTCGCGCAGCGGTTCGAAGATCCACGGGGTGTGCATCGCCCCGTGGACCAGCACGACGGTCGGGTTCATGGGATACGTCCTTGAGGTGGCGCGGGAGGTCAGTCGGTCATCGCGTCGCGGACGAGCGCGGTGTCGACGAACTGCTCGAAGCGGACGATCAGGCCGCCGCGGACCGTGAAGTGGTGGGCGACGCGGACGTCGATCGGTTTGCCGGTGGCCTTGTTGGTCGCGGTGTAGCGGGCCAGCACGACGACGTTCTCGCCGTCGACGACGTAGGTGTCGTCGTGGGCGGTCCAGCCGTCCCATTCCTGGCCGAGCTTCTCCATCACGTTGGATGTGACGCCTTCGGGGGTGCGGTAGGTGCCGGCGAGGGGGAAGCCGGCCATCTCGGTCCACTCGACGTCGGGGGCGAGTGTGGCGTGCAGTGCCTGAAGATCACCGGCCGCCGAGGCCAGGTACTGGCGGCGTACGACGTCGGCGGGGGCGGTGGAGGTGGCGAAGTCGGTGTGGTCGTCCGTCATGGTGTCAGCCCCACTTCATTTCGCCCTTGGCGACCTTCGCGCCGATCTGGGCGGCGATCAGCATGCCGTTGTCCGGGTAGCGCTTGACCAGCGCGTCGGTCAGAGCGGCGCCGTCGGCCGCCTTGCCGAGCTCCTCCTCGAAGGCGATCAGGTAGTCGCGGGTGGCGGTGATGGCGGAGGCGTCGGTGGGGGCGCCGGGCAGGCGGTGGCCGGGCACGACCAGTTCCGGCTCCAGGGCGGCCATCTCGTCCAGGAGGTCGATCCAGGCGGCGCGGTCGGCGGAGGTTGGGGTGTCGGCGACCCAGACGTGCTCCTGCTGGAACAGCAGGACGCCGCCGAGGATCGCCTTGTGCTCGGCCTGCCACAGGTAGTGCCGGTCGGGCACGCCGGCCGGGCCGCCCTTCAGCTCGAAGCGGTGGCCCTCCAGGGTGAGCTCGCCCGTCAGGGGCTCCAGCTCGACGAGGCGGGTGGGCAGATTCGGGCCGAGAGCCTGCCACGCCTTGAGCTTGCCCTCGTAGGAGTGCCGGATGTGCTCGATGACGATCGGGGTGGCGACGAAGTGCGCATCCGGGAAGGCGTCGGCGAGCACTTCGGCGCCGAAGTAGAAGTCGGGGTCGCCGTGGGAGACGAACACGGTGGTCAGCTTCTTGCCGGAGTCGAGGATCTCGGCGGCCAGGCGGTGGCCGTCGGCGCGGGTGAAGGCGGCGTCGACCAGCAGGGCCTCGTGCTCGCCGGTGACCAGGGTGGCGGTCTTGTTCTTGCTGCCGGCCGGGAAGTCCAGGTCGAGGACCTTGAAGGAAAGGGTGCTCATGGCTGCCTCCTTGGGGGCTTTGGGGCTTGCGGGGACAGGGGCGCAGGTCAGACGGTGTGGGTGGCCGCGAACGCCGCGAGACGCCGCTCGACGTCGTCCGTGGTGGCGTGCCCGCGAGCCAGGGCGGTCACGTGGTCGCCGTCGACGGCGAGGAGCGTGGGGAAGCCTTCGACGCCCAGTTCGGCGGCGCGCGCGAAGTCGGCCTCGGCCGCAGCCCGGGCTGCGGGCGCTTCGAAAGCGGCGGCGACGGCGTCCGCGTCCAGGCCGTTCTGCTTGGCGATCTTCCGGTAGGTGGCCGTATCGGACGGGCTCAGGCCGTCGAGATAGAAGGCCTGCTGGGCAGCGGCGGCCAGTTCCACTGCCCGCGCGGGTGCGACCTGGCGCAGGGCGGCCACGCCGCGGGCGGCGGCCTCGGAGTCCATCACGAAGGATCCGTCGGCGATCAGCCGATCGTATGTCTCGCCGAACTCCGCGCCCGTCAACTCACGGATCTTGGCATTGGCGCCCTGGACGTAGCCGAACTCCCGGATGGGTACCCGGCGCTCTCCGGTGAACAGGCCGCCGGAGACCACGTCCACTGGGAGTTCGGGATGCCGGGATGCCACCTCGCGCAGCGTCGAGGAGAATCCGTGCGACCAGCCGCAGTAGGCGTCGAAAACATAGACGAGCTTCATCGAGGACCTCGGCAGAACGGTGCGGTGCCCGCTGATGCGAACCTTTCACCTGACACAACAGTATCTGACGCGTCAGGAATTTCTCGGTGAGAGTGGCGGCCATCACACACTGGCCACCCCCGCGCGGCCCTGCGTCGGCTGCCGCAGACCGCGGTCAGGGAAGCCGGGGCAGCATGTCCCGCGCCGCATGACTCAGCATGCGCAGGTTCTCGGCGAACCGCTCCCGGTCCTCGACCGGCAGGGGCGCGAGGAAATAGCGCCTGATGTTCTCGATGTGCACCCGTGACGCGGCGACCGTGGTCCGCTCCCCCAGCGGAGTGAGGCGCACCAGCCGTCCGCGCCGGTCACCGGGGTCCTCGACGCGCTCGACCAGCCCGGCCGTCTCCATGCGGTCCACTAGGCGTGTCGCTCCTCCCGTGGTCAGCACCTGCTCCTGGGCGATGGCTCGCATCGACAGCCCCGGCTTGCCGGCACGCCCCAGAATGAGCAGCACCTCGAACATCAGATGGCTGATGCCGCACTCCACCTCCAGAGCCCGGCCCAGGATGTACTCCAGCCGGTTCGCAGCTCCCTGCAACCGCCCGAAGGCCAGGACCAGCGCGTTGTTCGCCGCGTCCTTCGGCGTCGAGATCTCCGCCTGTTCGTCCACGGTCGTGGCGCCCCCTTCCGTCCCGCTTCCACCCCGCTCACCGATCATGCCGCACAGCGGCAGACGACTCCTCGTCCACTGCCCCCTCTGACCGGTCTGGTGTGTCCACGCAGCGGTGTAACCAGGGGTGAGGGGGGATCAGCGGGCGACTGAGAGCCAGCCGTCGATGGTGATCCCGGAGGCGTTCAGCACGGCTTGGCTGCGCTGGGTACAGCGTGTTGCGGCTCTTGGCGGTTGGGTCCAGGCCCGCCGGCAAGGTGGGCGCACCTCGGCACGGTAGTTCCCGGCCGGCGCCGGGCGAGCACGACGGCCGCCTGTTCGTCGCGGAAGCGGCTGCGGGCTTGGGCGGCCTGGCGGAGCGGCGGTCACCCGGTGGCCGCAGCTCAGTGCCGCCCGGTGAGGGGAGTTCCGCCTGTGAGCAGGCCGCCTGCCACACCGCGAGGGGCCTGCTCCTTCTCCGGTGCGGATGTCCGGCGCCGCAGGTGCTGAATGCCTGGAGAAGGTTCCTTCCTGTGGTGTTCGATCGGCCTGACGGATGCGGTCTCGTGTCCTCGTGCGTCGGCTCAGTGATCCAGCGGGTCGGGGGTGGATCGCCAGGGGCGGCACAGGGCGAGGAAGCAGCCCGCCGCGGCCATTGCGAGGCTGAGGACCGACCAGGCCATGGGCAGGGCGGTGGACTCGCCGTCGAGACCGGCCAGGGCGGGCGCGAGGGCCCCCATCAGGAACTGGGTGGTACCCAGCAGCGCGGAGGCGCTGCCCGCCGCGTGTGGCGCACGCTGCAGGCACAAGGCCGTGGTGGTGGGCAGGATCAAGCCGACCGGGCAGACGGTGAGGAAGAGCGCGGCAGCGATCCAGGGCAGACCCGCGTGTGCGGGGAGCACGGCGGCTCCTCCGGTCCCGTCGGGGCCGCCGAGGAACCATCCCCGCGGGTGCGGGGAGCACCGCTTGATCTCGTAGTACTCGCCCCATGGGTGGGGACCATCCCCGCGGGTGCGGGGAGCACTCGGGGTCGGGGACGGCGCCGGTGGGGCCGGCGGGACCATCCCCGCGGGTGCGGGGAGCACCCGGGACGCCCCCGCCAATGGGGACTCGCCTGGGGACCATCCCCGCGGGTGCGGGGAGCGCAAGCACGACCAGGAGCACGGGCAGGAGCAGGCGGGACCATCCCCGCGGGTGCGGGGAGCGCCGGCCCGCGCAAAAAAGCGAGCGACAAGGGCGGGGACCATCCCCGCGGGTGCGGGGAGCACCGCTCGGTGACCTGTGGCTTTATCGCTGCGGGAGATAGTTCGAGGGTACTTTCACTGATTCGGTTATTCCGCTCAAAGTGTTGTAAATGCCTACCGGTTGGGTCGTGGGGAGGTGGCCGGTCATCCTACGTCGGCTGGCCTGGCGTTACGTGGCGCCCGGGCAGATTTGCCCGCGGTCGTGTTCGGTTTCTTGAACGAGGCGTTGCGGGAGATTGTCTGGCTGTATGTATCTGGCATGGCGTGTGACGGGGAGTGCGGGTCTGGGCTGGGGGGTCGGCTTGCGGGTCCGGTGCGGTCGGTGTGGGCGAAGCATGACCGCGATGGTGGGGGTTGGCTGCCGTTGTGGCGGCATATGGAGGACAGTGCTGCGGTAGCGGGTTTGTTGTGGGACCGGTGGCTGCCTGCGAACGTGCGGGCGCTGGTCTCGGGGGTGTTGCCGGACGGTGAGGCCGATGGGCGGCGTCTGGCGGTGTGGCTGGCGGGGGTGCATGACATCGGGAAGGCGACGCCGGCGTTCGCGTGTCAGGTGGATCAGCTGGCCGATGTGATGCGCGGCCTGGGGCTGGAGATGAGGACGCGGCGGCAGTTCGGTCCTGACCGGCGGCTGGCTCCGCATGGTCTGGCCGGTCAGGTGCTGCTGGGGCAGTGGCTGGAGGAGCGGCACGGCTGGACGGGGCGGCAGTCGGGGCAGTTCGCGGTGGTGGTGGGAGGGCATCACGGTGTGCCGCCGGACCATGGGCAGCTCAAGGCGTTGCAGGACCGCCCTCATCTGCTGCGGACGCCGGGGCCGAGTCGCGGGGTGTGGCAGCGGGTGCAGGAGGAGTTGCTGGAGGCGTGTGCCGAGGAGTTCGGCGTCGCGGGCCGGCTTGGTGTGTGGCGGGCGGTGAAGCTGCCGCAGCCGGTGCAGGTGCTGCTGTCGGCGCTGGTGATCGTCGCTGACTGGATCGCGAGCAACCCCGACCTGTTCCCGTATTTTCCGCAGGCGGCCGGCCGTACAAGTGCCGAGCGGGTGGCGGCCGCGTGGCGTGGGCTGGACTTGCCCGAACCGTGGAGGGCCCAGCTGCCGCCCGAGGACGTGGGTGAGCTGTTCGGCGGGCGGTTCGGTCTGCCGCCGGGCGCTGTGGTGAGGCCGGTGCAGGAGGCGGCGGTGCGGCTGGCGCGGGGCATGTCCGCACCGGGTCTCTTGGTGATCGAAGCGCCGATGGGGGAGGGGAAGACGGAGGCCGCGCTGGCGGCGGCCGAGGTGTTCGCGGCGCGTTCGGGTGCGGGCGGTGTGTTCTTCGCTCTGCCGACCATGGCGACCGGCAACGCGATGTTTCCGCGGCTGCTGGACTGGCTGAAACGGATTCCTGCGGGAGGGGGAACGCGCATCTCGGCGCTGCTGGCGCATTCCAAGGCGGCGCTGAACGAGGCGTATGCGGATCTGATGCGCGGAAGCGCTCAGAGGATCACGGCTGTCGCCGTGGATGAGGAAGAGCGTGTGTGGCGGCCGCGGGAGGACCGGCGGGCTGCGCCCGCGGAGGTGGTGGCGCATGCGTGGCTGCGGGGACGGAAGAAGGCGATGCTGTCGTCGTTCGTCGTGGGTACGGTCGATCAGCTGCTGTTCGCGGGGCTGAAGAGCCGGCATCTGGCGCTGCGGCACCTGGCGGTCGCGGGCAAGGTCGTGGTGATCGACGAGGCGCATGCCTACGACACGTACATGAGCGCCTATCTGGACCGTGTGCTGTCGTGGCTGGGGGCGTACCGGGTGCCGGTGGTGGTGTTGTCGGCGACGCTGCCGGCCGGGCGCAGGCGGCAGATGGCCGAGGCCTATGCGGGTGCCGAGGGCGGGGCCGCCGGCGAGGGGTTCGATGTCGTGGGCCGATCTGATGCCTACCCGCTGCTGACCGCCGTTGCGCCGGGCGGGACTGCGGTCGTGGAGTCTCCTCGGGCTGCGGCTCGCGGAGCAGAGGTCCGTCTTGAACGCCTCGATGACGACTTCGGTGTCCTCGCAGGCCGGTTGGCCGTCGAGCTGGCGGGCGGCGGGTGCGCGCTGGTGGTCCGCAACACGGTCCGCCGCGTGCTGGAAACAGCGCGGGTCTTGCGTGAACGGTTCGGTGAAGATGCCGTCACGGTGGCCCATTCCTGCTTCATCGACGTGGACCGGGCGGCCAATGATGCCGCTCTGCTTTCCCGGTTCGGGCCCCCGGACAAGAGCCAGGGGCGTCCGGCGGGGCCTCACATCGTGGTGGCCAGTCAGGTCGCGGAGCAGTCCCTGGACGTCGACTTCGACCTGCTGGTCAGCGATCTGTGTCCGGTGGACCTGCTGCTGCAGCGCATGGGACGCCTGCACCGGCACACCCGGGGCACAGGCCAGGCGCAGCGGCCGGCACGGCTGCGCGCGGCGCGGTGTCTGGTGACCGGTGTGGACTGGACGGGTCAGGTGCCGCTGCCGGTGCGGGGGTCGGTTGCCGTGTACGGGGCGCATGGGCTGCTGCGGTCGGCGGCTGTTCTGCTGGAGCACCTCGATGGCCGTCCGGTCCGGCTTCCGCAGGACATCAGCCCGCTGGTGCAGGCCGCCTACGGGGATGGTCCGGTGGGTCCTGCCGGCTGGGCCGAGGCGATGGGGCAGGCGCTGCGCCGGCATGAGGAGCACCGCAAGGACCAGGCCGAGCGGGCGGGTGTGTTCCGGCTGGATGCGGTGGGCCGGCCGGGGCGTGCGCTGATCGGGTGGGTGGCGGCTGGTGCAGGAGACGCGGACGACACACGTACCGGCCGGGCTCAGGTGCGTGACAGCCGCGAGAGCCTGGAGGTGGTCGTGGTGCAGCGGCGGCCGGACGGGTCGCTGGCCACGGTCGACTGGATCGCACCGGGCAAGGCGGGGCTGGAGCTGCCCATGGACCGGCCGCCTTCTCCTCGGGCGGCCAGGACGGCCGCCTCGTGCGGGCTGCGGCTGCCGAGCCAGTTCTCGTCCGCGGAGGTGATGGACCGTGCGATCGCCGCGTTGGAGGAACTGTACGTGCCCGCCTGGCAGGTGAAGGAGAGTCACTGGCTGGCCGGCCAGCTGATTCTCGCGCTGGACGCCGATTGTCAGACCCGTCTGGCAGGCTTCCGACTCCGTTACAGCCCTTTAGACGGACTTGAGGTGACGTGTGCCTGACGCCAGTGGGAGCCGCGCAGACGGCTTATTGTCGTTCGATCTGACACGGCGGCCGTGGATACCGGTCCTGTTCGGCGACGGCCGCACCGACGAGCTGTCCCTGAACGAGGTGTTCGCGCAGACCGCCCACGTGCGGCGGCTCGTGGGCGACGTGCCCACCCAGGAGTTCGCCCTGCTGCGGCTGCTGCTCGCGATCGTCCACGACGTGCTGGACGGGCCGGAGGACATCGACAGATGGTCGCAGCTGTGGGAGGACGACGACTGCTTCGCACCGGTCGCCGCATACCTCGAGGAACACCGCGAACGGTTCGACCTTCTGCATCCGGCCGCCCCGTTCTTCCAGACGGCCGGGCTGCGCACGGCGAAGGACGAGGTCTTCCCTCTCAACCGGATCGTGGCCGACGTGCCGAACGGTGAGCCGTTCTTCACCGCCCGGATGCCCGCCGTGGACCGGCTGACCTTCGCCGAGGCCGCCCGCTGGGTGGTCCACACCCACGCCTACGACACCTCCGGGATCAAGACGGGTGCCGTCGGCGACGAGCGGGCCAGGAGCGGCAAGGTGTACCCGCTCGGGGTGGGCTGGGCCGGCGCGCTGGGCGGGGTCTTCGTCGAGGGGGAGACGCTGCGCGAGACGCTGCTGCTCAATCTGGTTGCCGCGGACACCGCCGGGCTGCGTGTCGACGGGGAGGACCGGCCGGCCTGGCGGCGGGAGCCGTGCACGGCCGCTGCTGCGGCGGGGCGCCGCCCGTCAGGGGTGCGGGACCTGTACACGTGGCAGACGCGGCGGGTGCGGCTGCACTTCGACGAGGCCGGTGTCCACGGGGTGGTTCTCGGTTACGGTGACCCGCTCCCGGCGCACAATCTGCACACGCGTGAGCCGATGACCGCGTGGCGGCGCAGCAGGGCCCAGGAGAAGAAGCGCGGCGAGGCCTTGGTCTATCTGCCGCGGGAGCATGACCCGTCGCGGGCGGTGTGGCGGGGGCTGGCCTCGCTGATCGCCGAGGGGCAGGTGGCCGGTCAGGGCGGTGAGGCGGCGTCCTCGCTGCGCCCTGGGGTTTTGGAGTGGGTCGCCCGGCTGGTGACGGAGGGGGAGCTGCCCCGCGGCTTTCTGATCCGTACCCGGGTGGTCGGCGCCGTCTATGGCACCCAGCAGTCTGTGATCGATGAGATCGTCGATGACCATCTGGCGATGGCGGTGGTGCTGCTGCACCGTCAGGACCGCGGATGCGCGCTGCAGGCGATCGACGCGGTGGGGGACGCGGAGCGCGCGGTCACCGCTGTGGGAGATCTGGCCACTGATCTGGCGCGGGCTGCGGGCGCGCAGACGGAAGGAGCCCGGGCCAGGGCCCGCGAGCGCGGCTTTGACGTGCTGGATGACCCGTACCGGATCTGGCTGCGCACGCTGGCCGAAGCAGCGGACCCCGATGAGCAGCGCACGCTCTGGCGGCGCCAGGTCCACCGTCTCATCGGCCGGCTCGGTGACCGGCTGCTGGCTGAGGCCGCTGACGCTGCGTGGGAGGGCCGGATCGTGTCCACGCCCAAGGGCGCCGTGTGGTTCAACTCGGCGCACGCCGAAAAGTGGTTCCGGTACCGGCTGGGGGATGCGCTCGGTGTCGCGGGCTTCTCCGGCGCAGGCACGGACGGAAAGCAGGCGCCTGCCGGCCTGGCTGACGACGCTGAAGCCGATGCGGGCCTGTCCGTAGAAAGGGCGTACTCGTGACCGCCGCTGCCTTCGTCTCTCTCCCGGATCGGATCCGGGGGATCACCGCGGAGACCGTTGGGGACCTGCAGCGGGGCTATCTGGCCGACCAGGCGCATGCGGTGGCGGCGCTGGCCCGGCTGCGCCGCGGCGCCGGCAAGCAGATCCAGCAGGTCCCGGACCTGTGGGGTCTGATCGACACCGGCCCGCTGCACACCCCTGTGCAGGAAGGCGGGCGGCCCCCGCGTGAGGAGGACCTGACGCGTGCCGAGGACGCCGTCCACGTCGCGGTCACCCTGTGGGCCCTGCACCAGCAGTCACGCGGGACCGGCATGCACCAGCCCCACCGCACCGAGGCGCCCGCCGGGCTCGGCGGCGCCGTCCGCCGCCTCATGCCGGCAGGCGACATCGACGAGACCGTCCTCAAGCGCCTGGTACGGGCCGGCCATGCTCCGGATCTTCCCGCCCTGGCCGTGCGGCTGCGGGAGATCGTGCTGCTCCTGCGCCGTGCGGACATCACCCTCGACTACGCCCTGCTCGCCGAGCAGTTGTACCGGTGGCAGCAGCCCGGAGGCCGGGACACGGTGCGCCGGGCGTGGGCCCGCTCCTTCCACGCCCACCGTCCGCCCCGCCCCCCGGCCGCCGACGCCGGGAACCCGGCCGCAGCTGCCTTGTAAAAAGCCACCGTTCCTTCCGACTTCTGCCACGACCAAGGACGCCTCGTGAACCGCATCTTCCTCGACGTGCACGCCCTGCAGACCGTGCCGCCCAGCAACCTCAACCGGGACGACACCGGCGCCCCGAAATCGGCCGTCTACGGCGGGGTTCCCCGGGCCCGGGTCTCCAGCCAGGCCTGGAAGCGTGTCACCCGCGAGTACTTCCGGGGCGAGCAGCTCCTCGACCCGAGTGAACTGGGTGTACGGACGAAGAAGGTCGCCGAACTCCTCGCCGCCCGCATCACCGGTCTCGACGCCTCGGTCGAGGACGCTCAGGCGCTGCGGCTGGCGGCTGAGGTGATCGAGACGGCCACCGGCTCGAAGATCCAGGCGCCGGAGCGCACAACACGCAAGGCGAAGACAGAGGCCGGGGCAGAGGAGGAGAAGGAGGCAGCGCCGGAGTCGAAGTACCTGATGTTCCTCAGCTCCCGCCAGCTCGACGGTCTCGCCGCGCTCGCCGTGGAAGGCGCCGCCGACATCACCGCGTACCTGAAGGACAAGGCCAACAAGGCGCGGGCCAAACAGATCGCCGACACCCGCCACTCCGTGGACATCGCCCTGTTCGGGCGGATGGTCGCCGACTCGGCCGACTTCAACGTCGATGCCGCCACACAGGTGGCCCACGCCATCAGCGTGCACCGGGTGGACAACGAGTCCGACTACTACACGGCCGTCGACGACGAGAACACCGACGCCGAGACCGGCGCGGGCATGATCGGAACGGTCGACTTCAACTCGGCCACCCTCTACCGCTACGCCGCCCTCAGCGTGCACCAGCTCGCCGCCAACCTCGGTGAAGGCCTGCGCGAGGACGAACCCCTCACCACACCCGTGCGGCGTGCTGTGGAGGCGTTCGTGCACGCCTTCGTCGCCTCACTGCCCAAGGGCAAGATCAGCACGTTCGGTCACCACACCCTGCCCGACGCCGTCGTCGTCAAGCTCAGCACGACCCGGCCCATCAGTTTCGTCGCCGCGTTCGAGGAGCCGGTGACCGCCGAGGCGAGCGGGGGGCATCTGCGCGAGGCGTCCGCCCGCCTGGCCGACTACATCCCCGAGGTCGAACGTGCCTACGGCGACGAGCAGTCCACCATGACCTGGGTCCTGCGCGTGGGAGCCACCACCGACAAGCTCACCGGCCTCGGCCAGCAGACACCCAGCCTGTCCGCGCTCGTCACCGCGGTCGGCCAGGCGGTGGCCGACCGCATGGAGAAGCCCGCATGAGCGTGCTGACCCTGCGTCTGGCAGGCCCCCTGCAAGCATGGGGGGCCTCGGCCCGGTTCGCCCGCCGCACCACCGAGTCCGCCCCCACCAAGAGCGGCGTGATCGGCATGCTCGCCGCCGCCCGCGGCCTCGACCGCGGTGACGACACGGGCCTGGCCCGCCTCGCCGCGCTCCGCTTCGCCGTCCGTATCGACCAGCCCGGCACGCGGGTACGTGACTTCCAGACCGCCCACCACGCGGACACCGGCAAGCCGATGCCCCTGTCCGAGCGGTACTACCTCGCCGACGCCGTCTTCGTCGCCGCCGTCGAGGGCGCAGACGAACTGCTCGACGAGATCGACGCCGCCCTCAACCGCCCCGTCCACGCCCCCTACCTCGGCCGCCGCTCCTGCCCGCCCGCCCACCCCGTCCGGCTCAGCCTGCACCGCACAGCCCACCTCACCCAAGCGCTCGCGAACGAGCCCTGGCAGGCCGCCGCCTGGTACCGCCGACAGCGCCGCCGCGACGCGACGGTGTCCCTGACCGTGCTGCGCGAGGCCCGCCCCGACGAAGCCGATGCGGACCTGCTGCGCGACCAGCCCCTCAGCTTCGCAGCCGAACACCGCCGCCACGCCCTGCGCCCCGTGCTCACCACGACCGTGCAGGTACTAAACCCCAGCGCGAAGACCGCCCCCGCGACCAGAGCCGTGCCCGCGCACGACCCGTTCGCCGCCCTGGAGGAAGAAAGCACCTGATGTATCTGTCCCGCTTCCGCATCAACACCGCCCGCCCCGGCGCCCGGCGACTGCTCTCCTCCCCCCAGTCCCTGCACGCCGCCGTCATGGCCTCCTTCCCCCACCTGCTGCCCACCGCCGCCAGCGAGGCAACGGCCGCAGGGCCGCGGGTGCTGTGGCGCCTGGACCGCAACGCGGCCGCCGAAGTCTTCCTCTACGTGGTCAGCCCCGACCAGCCCGACCTGACCCACCTCGTCGAACAGGCCGGCTGGCCCGCCGCAGCAACAGCCGACCAGGCCAACCCCGGCTGGCAGACCCGCCCCTACGCCCCCTTCCTCGACCGGCTCAACCCCGGCACCCGCTGGGCATTCCGGCTCACCGCCAACCCCGTGCACCACATCCGCCGCAAGGACGACGAACCGACCAAACGCACCGCCCACATCACCCCGGTCCACCAGATGTCCTGGCTCCTGGAACGGCAACAACGCTGCGGCTTCCGCATCTGCGAAAAACCCGACAGCAAACGGCTGCTCCCCGACGGCGCCACCCACAAGAAAGCCCCGCACCACGGCGACCGCTACGAACTCCTCGTCCGCGACCAGCGCAACCTGTCCTTCGCCAAACCCCTCAGCAGCACAGCGGGCCGACGGCCGGTCACCCTGCTCGCCGTCACCTTCGACGGCCGCCTCGAGGTCACCGACCCCGAACTTCTGCGCCGCACCCTCGTCCAGGGCCTGGGCAAGGCCAAGGCGTACGGCTGCGGGTTGCTGACCCTCGCCCCCACCCCCTCCGCCGTAGGTGAGCAAGCCAGGTGACGACCGTCGGCAAACGCACCGCGCTCACCCCCCGCCACCTCACCCGCACCAGCGAGCGCCTGTCCTTCATCTACCTCGAACGCTGCACCGTCCACCGCGACGCCAACGCCATCACCGCCGAGGACGCGGACGGCACCACCCACATACCGTCCGCCACCATCGGCACCCTCCTGCTCGGCCCCGGCACCCGCATCACCCACCAGGCGATGAGCGTCCTCGGCGAAACAGGAGCAGCCGTCGCCTGGGTCGGCGAACACGGCGTGCGCTACTACGCCGGCGGCCGCGCACTGACCCGCTCCTCGGCACTCGCCGAAGCCCAGGCCCTGAAATGGGCCAACCCGCGCAGCCGCCTCGCCGTCGCCCGCGCCATGTACCGGATGCGCTTCCCCGACGAGGACCCTGCCGGCCTCACCCGCCAGGAACTCCTCGGGCGCGAAGGCCGCCGCGTCAAGGACTGCTACCGCGAACACGCCGCCCGCACCGGCATCCCCTGGAAAGGCCGCAAGTACACCCCCGGTGACTTCTCCAGCGGTGACCCCGTCAACCAGGCCGTGACCGCCGCCGCACAATGCATGTACGGCATCGCCCACGCCGTGATCGCATCCCTCGGCTGCACCCCCGCCCTCGGCTTCGTCCACTCAGGCCACGAACTCTCCTTCGTCCTGGACATCGCCGACCTCTACAAGACCGAAATCGGCATCCCCCTCGCCTTCGACATCGCGGCACAGGACGAACAGGACGTCGGCTCCCGAACACGCCGCGCTCTGCGCGACCACATCAACGCAACATCCCTCCTCGACCGCTGCGTCGACGACATCAAAACCCTCCTCCTGCCCGACGCCACTTCCCACACAACCGAAGAAGTGGACCGCGTCACCCTCCACACCGACCGCGGCCACCAGGTCGCCTCCGGCCGCAACTACGCCGACCCCGGCAGCGAGGAAGCGGTGCTCTGGTGACCGTCATCGTCCTGACCAACTGCCCGCCCGGCCTCCGGGGATTCCTCACCCGCTGGCTCCTGGAGATCTCGGCGGGCGTCTTCATCGGCAACCCGTCAGCTCGTATCCGCAATGCCCTCTGGGACGAAGTCCGGCAATACGCAGGACAAGGCCGCGCTCTACTCGCCCACACCACCAACAACGAACAAGGCTTCACCTTCCTCACCCACGACCACGCCTGGCATCCAGTCGACCACGAGGGCCTGACCCTCATCCGCCGCCCCAACCCGAACGCCAGGACCACCCACACCATCCCCAAACAGGGCTGGAGCAAGGCCGCCCAACGCCGCCGATTCAAGAGAGACTGAAGAAGGAATGACGGTTAAGAGACAAAAGTCGGAATCTGTGAAAGTGCTGAAAAACGTGGGCCGCCGAGCCTAAACGAGCAGGTCACGAAGTGTGCTCCCCGCGCCCGCGGGGATGGTCCCGAAACTCCGCCGCAGGCCAGGGGCCCGGAGGGGTGCTCCCCGCGCCCGCGGGGATGGTCCCGCTCGCATCCTCGGTCAGAGCAGGATGGCCAGGTGCTCCCCGCGCCCGCGGGGATGGTCCCACAGCTCAGGTTTGACAGTGATGCACGTTAGCGTGCTCCCCGCGCCCGCGGGGATGGTCCCACCTACCGGGACAAGCAGGTCGACGAGCCACCGTGCTCCCCGCGCCCGCGGGGATGGTCCCCTCTACCCCTGGTGGACCGGCCCCCGCGAGATGTGCTCCCCGCGCCCGCGGGGATGGTCCCTCCTCACCCAGCTCAGCGAAGACACCCCGCTCGTGCTCCCCGCGCCCGCGGGGATGGTCCCGACACCGGGCCCTCGGGAGTGCTCCCACCCCGGTGCTCCCCGCGCCCGCGGGGATGGTCCCCAGGTCGCGCGCGGTGACCGGTACCGCCGCTTGTGCTCCCCGCGCCCGCGGGGATGGTCCATAGGTCGTCATGTGGGCGCGCAACCCCAGCTCGTGCTCCCCGCGCCCGCGGGGATGGTCCCGGGTCATCGAGGCGCACGCCCAGCAGGGCCTCGTGCTCCCCGCGCCCGCGGGGATGGTCCCGTGCAGATCGGGTTCGACCCGACCGGCGATCCGTGCTCCCCGCGCCCGCGGGGATGGTCCCGGCGCCATGGAAGACGTACGACTCAAGCACCCGTGCTCCCCGCGCCCGCGGGGATGGTCCCCCGCAGATACCCGCATACCCGCATAACCGCAGGTGCTCCCCGCGCCCGCGGGGATGGTCCCGGCCCGGACTGCACGAGGCACTCTCACTCGTCGTGCTCCCCGCGCCCGCGGGGATGGTCCCGCGTCATCCCCGAGCGCCCGCAGCGTGTTCGCGTGCTCCCCGCGCCCGCGGGGATGGTCCCGACCCCGGAGCCCTTCAGGCGAATCACGCGGTGTGCTCCCCGCGCCCGCGGGGATGGTCCCAGCCCTCCGGGCCGCATGCCTGCCTCCTCAGAGTGCTCCCCGCGCCCGCGGGGATGGTCCCCGGGCGAACTGAGCCTCCGCGATACCCAGGGCGTGCTCCCCGCGCCCGCGGGGATGGTCCCGGTGCGGTGAGCTGGTCGAGGTGGGCGCGCCAGTGCTCCCCGCGCCCGCGGGGATGGTCCCTTGAAGGCGACGGCATCTGCGCAGCGGTAGGCGTGCTCCCCGCGCCCGCGGGGATGGTCCCAGGCTACCCAGCCCACGACGTCCACCGCACCAGTGCTCCCCGCGCCCGCGGGGATGGTCCCATGCTCGCCCGCCTCATGGCCGGCATCGCCCAGTGCTCCCCGCGCCCGCGGGGATGGTCCCCGCCACGCCACTTCGGCGAGATGCCGGATGCGGTGCTCCCCGCGCCCGCGGGGATGGTCCCGTGCCGCAGAACCCGAACCCGCTCTGCCGGGAGTGCTCCCCGCGCCCGCGGGGATGGTCCCTCGTGCGCGTGCCAGCCCTTCTCCGTCGCGTCGTGCTCCCCGCGCCCGCGGGGATGGTCCCCGACATGCTGCCCCAGCGCATTGCCCAGATCCGTGCTCCCCGCGCCCGCGGGGATGGTCCCAAGATCGAGGAGCTGAAGGAACAGCTCAAGCAGTGCTCCCCGCGCCCGCGGGGATGGTCCCAGCTTAAGGCGGCAGCCTTCAAGGTTGCCGATGTGCCCCCCGCGCCCGCGGGGATGGTCCCGAGCTGCGGCCCGTCGCTCAGCGCAGGGTCGAGTGCTCCCCGCGCCCGCGGGGATGGTCCCAGGTCCTCGCCTGCCTTGCGGCGGAGGTGGGCGTGCTCCCCGCGCCCGCGGGGATGGTCCCGACTACTGGACCAGCTACGACAAGGCCACCGCGTGCTCCCCGCGCCCGCGGGGATGGTCCCTGGGTCACCCGGCGGCCCTTCAGCAGCTTGTAGTGCTCCCCGCGCCCGCGGGGATGGTCCCCGGATACCCCGCACACCAACCCCGGAAGGAACGTGCTCCCCGCGCCCGCGGGGATGGTCCCTGCACCGACAACCGTGGCCTGCCCGGCGTCCGGTGCTCCCCGCGCCCGCGGGGATGGTCCCCGAGCCCGCCAGGGTTCTTCGGTCACAACGGTGTGCTCCCCGCGCCCGCGGGGATGGTCCCACCCAGCCCATGACCTTCGGCAGGCGGGCGCTGTGCTCCCCGCGCCCGCGGGGATGGTCCCCCGTTCCGACAGGTCTCCACGATCAAGACCGTGTGCTCCCCGCGCCCGCGGGGATGGTCCCGCTCCCCAGCCGTGCCCGCGCCGGTACACCCGGTGCTCCCCGCGCCCGCGGGGATGGTCCCCAGTCGATGGTGACGGCCCGCTCCAGCGACCCGTGCTCCCCGCGCCCGCGGGGATGGTCCCCGATGAGCGTGGACGCCGCCTGTGAGCTGGTCGTGCTCCCCGCGCCCGCGGGGATGGTCCCGGCAGCGTCTGGAACAACTCGGGGCCGAGGCGGTGCTCCCCGCGCCCGCGGGGATGGTCCCCCGCCCAAGCACGTCGGCGGGAACGCGGAGGAGTGCTCCCCGCGCCCGCGGGGATGGTCCCGCGGTGGCGGCGGCTTTGCCGGCGGTGGTGGCGTGCTCCCCGCGCCCGCGGGGATGGTCCCTAGACCCGGAAGTCCGGTACTCCCGGAGTCTGGTGCTCCCCGCGCCTGCGGGGATGGTCCCTCTGCCCCGAGGCCAGCGCAGCTGGCACAGCGGTGCTCCCCGCGCCCGCGGGGATGGTCCCAAGGTTGAGCTATCGGGAGAGTACGAGGAAAAGTGCTCCCCGCGCCCGCGGGGATGGTCCCTTGAAGTCGTGCGTCACCGTGGTGACGTAGCCGTGCTCCCCGCGCCCGCGGGGATGGTCCCCGGATTCTGACCAAGGGCCGCTCGAAGGGTGCGTGCTCCCCGCGCCCGCGGGGATGGTCCCGGTCGTTGCGGATCGTCTTCTCGAACGTCAGCGTGCTCCCCGCGCCCGCGGGGATGGTCCCAAGGACTCCGGGGAGGTGAGCAGCTGATGGCCGTGCTCCCCGCGCCCGCGGGGATGGTCCCTTCTCCTGGGCCATGGCGGCGTCGTACACGTCGTGCTCCCCGCGCCCGCGGGGATGGTCCCCCACCCCGGCTGCGGCTGCGGGTACTGCTGGCGTGCTCCCCGGGCCGGCGGGGATGGTCCCGAATCTGGAGGAAGACGATGATGACCGAGACTGTGCTCCCCGCGCCCGCGGGGATGGTCCCACGCGGTTCTGGACGTCCTGCTGAAGCTTCCGGTGCTCCCCGCGCCCGCGGGGATGGTCCCCAGTTCCAGCTAACGAACGTCGGCAACGAGCTGCGCTCCCTGCGCCTGCGGGGATGGTCCCTCCGCGAATCCCGCCCCCGGCTACGACCAAGCCGTGCTCCCCGCGTCTGCGGGGATGGTCCCAGGCCGACCGAGTCGTCGTGGCCGTAGGGAAGGTGCTCCCCACGCCCCGCGGGGTCGGGGCGTCTTGGCTGTCGGTTGTGGTGCCTTAGGGGCTGCGGGGCGGGTGTGGCTGTGGGCCCGCCCACCGGCTGTGTTCTGGTTGTCTTCCCCTGGCGCAGTCAGTGCTGGGTTTCCTCGGTCACCGCCCAGTGGACTCCGAGTTCGGCGAGCGCCTGGAGCCGTTCCGCGCTCAGCTTGGCGCGTCTGGTCTTGCTGTTGGACAGAAACACCCCCAGGCGGACTTCACTCCCGTCGGGCAGGACTTCGGTGTGGGAGCGGCTGATGGGCCCTACAGAGCCGGTGCGGGCCTTGTACTGCGCCAGGGCCGCGATGCCCCGCTCGAACGCCCCAGAGGCCGCCCTGGGCGCCCTGGCGGGGTGGTTGGTATCGCGGCCGGCCGCGGGCCCTGATCCGCAGCTGAGACACCACGGGCCCCAGGGGAATCAGCCGTGACATCCCCGGGGCCCGGTCGCACCGTCCAACGACGCCGCGACCCGGTTCGTCCCGCGGGTGCTGGCTGTGGCACCTCCAGTACCCCGGCGATTTTCCGCGCTAGCTCCGCGACGTGAGGTGGCAGGAAGCTGTCCAGTGAGTCGACGTCTTCACACAGCCGGGCCCGCAGTCCGTGCAGACACGCCTCGGTGAACAGCCGCTGCTCATCGGCCTCAGCCATCAGCTCTCTTGCCGCATCCTCCTGGCCGCACGAGAACTGTCCTTGCGCGTCCTGGCTGGCAGTGGGTTTGCGAGCCTAGCGCATGCGTAACTTATTTGATACGCTCTACGGTACTGGCAAAGGGAGAGGAAGGCAGCAATGACTACGGAGCATGGCGCTTTCTGGGACGACCTTGCCGAGGACTTGCAGGACCCTGAATTTCTCCGCCACTACGTTGTTGAGTCCATGCGTATCGCCACGATCGACCAGATCGTGAACGCGCTGGATGAGGCACGTGACGCGGCAGACCTCTCCAAGGCTGCACTGGCTCGGGCAATCAGTGCGGAGCCCGCCGCCGTGCGGCGACTGTTCACGGCGGGGCACGTCAATCCGACGCTGGGCACTCTGGCTGAAGTGGCAGCGGCGCTAGGGATGAGGATCACCCTTGAGCCGCTGCCAGCAGCTGAACGGAAGACCGTCACTGAGCCGCTGCTGGAAGGTCGTGCGGCAGATCCTCGTGCGCTCGCGAAGCACCTCAGCGAGCTGCGGCGTTCCAAGTCCCGCTCAACTGCCGCCGCCTAACCAGACGTCCAGTCACCGCGTCGAGCGGGGGTTGCGCTTCAGGTACTCCTCGCCCAGCTCCCGCACCGATCGGTAGTCACTCTCCGATAGGACGGTACGGAAAGGCTTGTCCAGCCCGGCAACGACGACCAGCAGCGGCTTCTCGCGTCCTTCCGCCTCGTAGTCGAGCAAGCAGAACAAGCGGTAGTGATGGCGGCCGGGCCCGTTTACGCGAACCTCGTACCAACCACCCATGTCTCCTTTCATCGCTTCCCAGTACCCACCGCCGGCGAAGCGCTTCGGGGGTGCAGCGGCAACCTCGGCAAGCACTGCCGTCATGGTCGCGCGTACCTTGGCTGGGCATACATCGCGCATGAATACACGCCCTGGAGCCGTCTGCAAGGGGTCGTCGTCAGGGTGGCGTTGGAAGTAGACGACCTGGTGAGCGTCGTCGCTGGAAGGACGGATCCGTACCTGTGGTTTGGCTGGGGCTCGTGGCGAGGACCGTCGACGGTCGCGTGGGTCTGGAGTCACAAGTCAGATCATTTCGCAGACGTCAACGCCACGGGTGCATTTTGCCTGATTACAGTCATTATCTCTGGGAGGGCCAGAAGTGAGGGCTGTCTTAACTCTCGCCTCTGGGAGTGTTGTTTGAGGTACGCACCCTGGTGCTGAAAGGCCAGGGTGCGGGCTCCCGGCTGGAGGGACGCGGTACTGGCGGGGCCGGGGGAGGCAGACGGGCAGCCGGTCGCTGCCCGCAATCGCGGGGACTCAGACGCCCAGTCCCGGTACCCGCCCCCATCCATGAGCAGCGCGATGGCAAGTCCACCGTCGCGCGATTCGAGGTAACCCGCTTTCACCGTGATGGTCTGCGGGGGAGTGTCAGTTGGGCATCGTCATCTGAACGTCAGTGGCGCAGGCTCAGTGACCTGGTAGTTGGCACTGACGGATGGTGCTCACCTGTTGCTGACATGAGTGGCGAAGGGCCATGTCATTCTCATGCCGACTGCTACAGACGTTTGGGCGGGGGCGCCAACGTGCCTGGTTGAACGTAAGGTACGTACGTGCGCTACTCGGTGTGGGACAAGGAGATCAGGAGCAACTTTGATCGCAGGCAGCTGACGCGTCAGCAAAGGAGCTTCCTCGAAGGGCTCTTGCTCTGCCTCGAACCAGGCGCCTACCTAAGCGACCATGTCTCCACCGCTAACAGCACTGTTGTTGCCCTGACGCGAGCGCACCAGGCACTTGCCGGCCATGCGGCAGGCGGACAGCCGAAACTCGGACTCCTCAAGCGGTGTCTGACCACTGCCGCCTCCACCGTGGCGGCAGGGCTGCCGGCCCACCAGGCCCTGGGAGGTGGGCAGCAGGCGACGCAGGCTCACACGCTGCTCGCCTCGATCCCCGGTCTACTGACCAGTGCGACCAGCAAGGCCACGGCCGCCGCATACGCTCCGCGCATCCAGGCTCACATCGCCCCTACGGCAGCCCACATCCGTACCTGGGTGACCTCCGTGTGGGACGGTCCCGTCCTTCCACCCGACGTGTTGGCACGAGCCCGTGGAGAGGTTGCCGCGCTCATAGTGCTGGATGGGCGAGATCCTCGCTCGCTGCACATTGATCTGATCCGCAAGGGATCCAGGGCTGTTCAGGACGCCGTATCGATCACTGCAGTGCTGTGGCCGCCCTCGCGCACTTACCGTGTCGCAGGACTTGTCCAAGGTGCCAGTCAACTCGAGCACCTGGACCAACTCCTCCCGGGATCACGGCAGAGTCCGCTCCTCGCCTCCCGCCCCGTCACTGTGGGGGCTCAAGAACTGACGGCCCGGGCTGCAGCCATCAAGGGGCCTGCAGTCATGATCGATCTGTCTGTGGCTGCCGCCGATGCGGCGACCGCTGTCGTCCGGGCGCGGCGTCAGATCAGCGAAGCGCTAGACCAGTACGCTGCCGGTCAGCGACTAGTCGACCTCACCCTTGGCCCTCACACCATCACTGTCGACGACGCCGGACGCCGAGAGTCGCACCATCTCACGAGCGTCTCTACGTCCGTCGCCCGCCCCCTCACCACCCACTGGCCCGTCTCCCTACGACCTGCCCTGCGCAGCGCACACCTGGCTGCCCGACTGGACGCTCCGATGGCCAGCTCCGCTCTCGCCTGGAGCGTCATCGATTCTCTGGACGTTGACTCCACGCAACTCGACCTCGTCGCAAAAGCCTGCGCTCTGCACTCCATCCGCCAGCTACTCATCGCCCTCTACCAGACAGTCACGAACTCGGCGCTCAACTACCTTCGCTCCGCACAGATGCGGCTGGCCAACGACACAAGTGACCTGGCCAAGCTGGAACGAGCAGTGGGGCGCACGCAGACGCTGGAACAACCCGCAGCACGCGCAGCGCACGCACAGCTGGCCGAGCAGGCCCGTCATGCACGGCAGCAGCTGACCCCTCAGGAGCAGGCGGTGCGGTCGCTGGAACAGACAGTGACCTCGCACGCTGCCGTGGTGCGCCGCGTCCTGCTGAAAGACGGCGACAATGGCCATCCCCTCCGCCTCACCAGCTGGAAACTTGATGTCAACGGCTGGCTCGACGTCCTGCTGCCCGCACGGGCGCAGACGGGACAAGACGTACGCGATGCACAAGCGGCGATCGATGCTCTGAGCCGGATGGCCGGCGGGTACGCCCAGGACACCCTGACACTGTGGCGTGCCCGCCTGGCTGACCCCAAGCTCCTGTCCGACTGGCTCCAAGACCAGCAAGACATCCATCATGCACTGCTTGAGTGGCTCTACGCCACACGAAACAGCGCCATCCACCGAGGGCAGTTCACGGCCCCAGCGGACGCTATGACCGCACACGCCGCACGAGGAGTCGTCGACATGTTGCTGGAGTTCCTGGGTAACTGGCACAAGATCCAGTACTCCCGAGGCGCGGCAGAAAGCGATGCCCTGAGCGTCATCCGCGATCTGGCCAACCGCAAAGACTCTCTGACCCATCACCTGGCCCAAGCACCGTCGTGTCACCCGCTCAACCTGGAGTCCGTCACAGGACCGGGCGTCGACTGCTGGAACCGCTCATAGCTCCTGCCAGGCAGGCGTTGATGTCGATGCCGCAACCGGCTGTCAGGCCGTCGAGGCGGGGCCACTCGACGCCGACGGCGACGGCACCGGCCTTCTTTACGGTGCGGGTCAGAGGCAGCAGCGGCTCGTACCTCAGGGGCAGGCGCGCAGCCAGCGGGGCGATGTCGCCGAGCATGGTGGCAAGGCCCAGCGGGATGTTGGAGAGCACCGTGAGCATCGACGCCCGGCTGATGGCCTCCATCACCGGTTCGGTGAACAAGGGCCTGACGACGGCGTTGAGGCGGCTGAGCAGTTTCTCCACGGAGCGGGGGCGGTCCGCGGCAGAGTCCCGGAAGAGCTTTTCCAGGTCGGCCAGCAGCGTGAACACGCTGGGGGAACGGAGGGCATCAGCAGTCCCAGGCTGTCGTTGACGACGGCCCGGCGGGTCAGCGTGTGTCCTGGTGTGGTGGGACCTGCACGTGCGGACCGGTGGGCCCGCCCTTGTTGCAAGTGCCCGTGCCCAGCGGTGATGATCCTGGCTGGGCGACTTGGATCTGTCAGCCCTCTACGTTGATGCCGAAGTCCGTGGCCATGCCTGCCAGGCCGGTGTTGTAGCCCTGCCCGACAGCACGGACCTTCCAGCCCGCTGCGTGCCGATAGATCTCCACGACGACGGAGACGGTCTCGCCCGAAGTGAAGGGTGGTGGCTCGAAGGACAAGCTGGTGCCCGAGGGCTGCGTGGTCTCCGCACGCCATGTGGCGTGCTGGTCGAAGACGGCCGTGGGCTGTGCTTCGAGGTCGATGCTGGCGATGACGGCCACGCGGTCGATGTCAGCAGGGATATGGGGCAGTTCCGCGGTGATGGCGGCTGTACTGCTGTGGACACCGTCTTGGTAGGGATGGTTGTAGAAGACGAGATCGTGGTCGCCGCGTACCTTGCCGTGGCTGGTGAGGAGTACGGCGGAGACATCGACGGGTACACCGGTGGTGATGATGCGCACCGTGACGGATTCGGCTTCCAGAAGGGCGTTGGCCCCCTTGCTCAGCGCCTTCCCGGCAGGCTGCGGGGCACCCAGGCGGTTCTCGGCTGCTTCCGCGTCCGGTGGTGTCTGCGAGGGCGGGCTGGTGTTGGTCAGCGTGGCCAGAGTGCGCTGGAAGACGGGCCAGCCTTCGGCTTCTCCCCCAGGCCAGGGCCAGGCCAGACGTGCCGAGCCAAACTGTTTGGGTGTGGGGGCTGTCCGAGGGCTTCGTGGAGTTGCAGGTAGCGCAGGCTTTCGACGGCCAGGCGGGTGAGTTGCCATTGCCGTTGAGCTTCCTCGGGCTGGTTCATGCGCAGGTCGTTGTCGACGGCAATGCCGCCGAGTGCGGTGTAGACGCGGCGGGCGAAGTCGTCCCCGTCGCCCGGCAGGAGACGGGCCGGGCGCTCCTGCTGGGCGGGTGCAGGCTCTCCGATCGCGGTGTAGAGGCCGCCGAGGTCGCCGCCGGTCCACTGGTTGGCCGTGGCGGCGGCGAACTGGGCGAACTGGATCAGGGTGGGCGGTCGGCCCTTCGCGGCCACGAACCGGTGGTAGGCGCGTGCGACGTCTTGCAGCGCGGTGCGCCAGCGCTGCTGCAGGTAGGTGTCGAGGTACTGCTCGGTCCAGGCGCGGCGATGGCGGGTGACGATGTCACGCACCCGCTCGAAGCCTTCCCGGCGGCTGCCGCTGCTGTGACTCATCGTCAGGGTGAAGGAACCGACGGCGGTGTCCACCGGGAGTTCACTGCGCTCCCTGATGATCGCCTCCTCCGGCCCCAAATGCTGCTCCGCAACGCGCAGCTCCTCGATCAGATCTGGCGCGACGGGGCAGTTGGCGGCACGCAGAGCGGCGAGGGGACGGCTGTAGTAGTCGGCCACACCGGACAGGGGAGTGCGGGAGTAGGGGCCTTCGCACACGAACCAGGCGGTGAGCGCGACGCCGTGCCAGAACTCCAGGGCCGGGCCGAAGGTTTCGGCCATCAACTGGTGGGGGCGTGGGTTGCTGACGATGCTCTTGGCGTGCCGCTGCAGCGTCACCGACTGCCACAGCCGGTCCACCTGCTCGTTGACAGAAGGGGGCAGCACCTGCCGGTACAGCTGCTGGCCGCGCTCGCCCGACTCGAAGGCCATGACCTCGTTGTCGACGAGCCCCCACAGCGACCGCATGCCGGGCCGTTGTGCGGCGTGCGCCTGGTCGAAGGCGGTCCACCAGCCGCGCAGCGCCGCCGCGCGCTCCTCGACAGGGGAGAGGGAGGTCGGGCCGCCAAGGAACGCCGCGAGCATCGCATGAATCTCGTGCTCCGGTATACCCGCCTCGGCCGCCATGCCGGCCGCCTGGGCGGACATCCCCACATACAGGCGCGGCTCGGGCAACGCGGTGATGACCTCCTCGTCCGGGTGCGGCGGCGCCTGAAGGTAGTCAAGTACGGCCAGCCAGTCGCCAGCGAAATAGCCGCAGACGACCCGCTGCAGGGCGCGCGTCAGAACTCGGCGCGCCAGGGCGGTGCCGGTCTTGGCCTTCTTAGCGAAGCCGGCCATCAGGGCCTGCATCTGCAGGCTGCGATAACGGGTGACGAGCTGCAGCGGATCCACGGCCGTAAGGGCGTCCAGGAGACGGAGGCGGGCACGTTGCTGTCCGGGCCGGTCCAACCGGTGCCAGCCGCCCCCGAAGCTGAAGATCTCCAGCGCCTCGTCGGAAATGCCGAGCAATCGGTAGCGCTCCTCGATGCCGGACCACAGCCGCTGCTGGTCGTCGACCGCCTTCGCCGGGCCAGCCGCCCGCACCTGGATCGGCTCGATCAGTGTCTCGAACAACGGAACCAGCAGCGACCACAGCAACACTGCCTCGGCCGCGCCGTCCACCAAGCTGACGCCGACCGAGCCGTCCGCGGCCAACGTCAGGGCATGGGCGGGCCGTTCGCGCACCAGAGATGGCAGGTTCACTGCTCCGGCTTTGAGTGACATCTTCTGCGGCAGGTACCAGGCACCACGCCGCTGCTGCTCCTGAAGACCGAACGCCTCAGCGCACCACGTCCTCTCCTGGACGGTAAGCCCCAACACCTCGACGCTGTCCGCTGCCTCTGCCCCTTCACCCCTGACCACCGAGGCCACCGGCCGCCCGGCCAGTGCCGCGGCCAGCAACCGGGCCGCGAGCGCGTCGAGCTGACCGAACCGCTGCTGCTGTCCGGCAGCCGCCTCCAGGGCAAGCAGGTCCTCGGGATGCGCGTCGAGAGCAGGCTCCCACCAGCGCGACAGGTCACTGGCCATCGGTCAGCCTCCGCATGCACTCGACGAACTGCTCAAACGGCATCGGAGTCGCGGTGTTCTGCGCATAGACGGCGTAGCGCTGCGCCATAAGCTGCATCTCCCGCTCCGCGCGCCGGGCCTCCACCCGGTCCAGGTCGTGCACGACCCGCTGCTCTACACGCCCCTGCTCGTACAGCACGAACGCATCGACCCCGCCCGGCAATGCACTGTCAGATGCCCCTTCCTCAGCGCCGTCACCGTCTGCGATGTCCGCCTCCAGCGCGCTGACATCGATCAGCGGCAGGTCGAGCAGCAGCGCGGGATCCATGTCGTTGTCCTCGCACATGGCCTCCAGATGGTCCTCGAGGCCGAGTTCGGCGTGGCAGACCACATCCAGGTACTGCTGCTCGGCTGCCAGACCGGGATGCCGCAGCACCCGCACCCCACGCCCGACGAACTGGTAGAACTCGCCGAAGCTGCCATAGGGACGCACGGGCACGACCACGGTGATGGGCGGGAAGTCGTAGCCCTGGCCAAGCATCCGCAACTGCACGATTCCCTGCAGATCACCCGCATCCGACTCGAAACGCCGCCGGGTGGCTTTGATCGCCGACGAGGACATGCTGTGGTGCAGCGTGGCACACGGAATGCCGTGCTCTTCGGCGATCCGGGCGATCTGCCAGGCGTGGGCCTCACCCAACGCCGCAAACAGCGCCCGGGGCTTGACGGGGGCCAGCAACTTGGCCTGCGCATCCAGACAGGCCCGCGTCACGGTCATCACGTGCCGGATCGAGGCATCGGACTGCGCGGTGATGCGGGCCATCTTCCGCTCGTCCCCGAGCGCGGCCAGCAGAGCTTCGCGGCCCACAATCTGCTCGCGCCGGCCGTCAGGCCACACCGCCTCGTAAACGGTCGCCGCCGCATCCGGCGCGAACCGATGCACCCGCAGGTTCTTCGCCGAACCATCCGCGATGGAATCCACCAGGCGGTAGCGGTAGACGACATCGGCGTCGATCGGCTTGCCATCCAGACGTTGGAAACACGCCGACATCAACAGCGTGCGCGCACCTCGGAAGTGGGCGAACAACCGCTGATAGGAGGCGCTGGCCGCGATGTGGGCCTCGTCGACGACGATAAAGTCGACATCCTCCGGCTCCAACTTGGCCAGCAGGTCCCCGTCCTTGTTACCGGTGCCCAGCGCGTGAAAGTTCGTCACCAGCACGTCCGCAGCCAGCATCCGCTGCCGGCTCACGCGGCTGATCTGCTCGTCGTCCGCGTCCAGGACCAGCGTGGCCGGCGGCCGGGCACCCGGCAACAGCGGACCGCCCGCCAGCCCGTACAGGACATTGCCCGGCACTCCCGGATCGAGCGCCTTGGCGAAGGTGCCACGGATGACCGAGCCCGGCGTCACCACCAACGCTCGCCGCCTGGTGAACGACAACGCAGCCGCCACCCCCAGCGCGGTCTTGCCGGCCCCGACCGCCATCACCGTGGCCGCATGCTGGCCGCCAGAGGCGTAATAGTTGGCCAGCGCAGCCAGGGCCTCGTCCTGGCAGGCCCGCAACGGCTCCCGGACGACCCGAGCACGCGCACTGGCGAAATAGGCCTCATCGGCCGGCGTCTGGACGCCCCGAGGCGGATCGGCCGCCCGCAAGGGATCGCCCACCATCTCCGGGACCTCGACACGCGGCGTGGCGATCACCAGCGGCGCCAGCACGGCATCCTGGCTCAGCATCGCCTGCAGCTGAGCCACGCAGCGTGCAGTGTCCAGGCGCACCGCGTCGTAGGAAAACCGCAGCACCGTCAGCCCTGTGGCCGCCAGGTCGTTCTGCCGCAGCCGGTCGTAGGTGAAGGCGGCACGGTCACTGTGGAAGGTGAACCCGTCCAACTCGACGGCCAGATGCAGCGACGCGCCTGCGATCAGATAGTCCAGCCGGTAGGTGCGCTCATTGACCGTCACCGGATACTGGCTGCGCACGTGGGACACGATGCCCCGTTGTGCGGCCGGAGTGAGCACCCAGCGCAGGAATGCCTCTTCCAGATAGGAGGCCGAGGGGATCAGCTGCTCCAGCCCGGCACTCACGTCGGCCCGCCAACCGTCGCCTCAAGAGTCAGTGCCCCGAGCTTCTCTGAGAGGCGGGCCACCGCGTCCTCACCCTGCCCGAACCGTCCCAGCCGCTGCGCCACGCCGAGGGCCTCGGTGAAGGCGCCCTCTCGCTCCAGCAGCATCACGAGCCGCGGAACGGATGTCACGTGCACAAACGTTGACGGGACGGGGCCGGACTCAAAGGAGATCGCCTGGGGAGCCGCCTCCATCAACTCCAAGTCCAGCAGCGCGAATACCTCAAGTAGCGCAAGTCCGTCAGGGTATGCGCGCCGCCCGCTCCACAGCCGGTCCACGGCGCTCTGCAGGACGAAGTGGTAGTCCATTGCCTCACCGGGAAGCTCCAGCGCCTCCCAGACCCGGGTGACCAGGCCCGCTCCGCTCGCCTCAACCGGCACATGCTGGCTGGCCGGCGTTGCCGACGTACTGCCCTCGGCGGACGGCCACATCAGTGAGCCGTAGGACTTCTCCGGACGGACATGCGCCGCCGCGAGCGAGTCACGGACGACTCCAGGACTCCCGGTGAAACGCATGCCGGGAATCGCTGCCAAACGCTCAAACCACCCAGCCACGTGCCCTCGCTCTTCCCGCTTCGGCGTTCACGCCACCCCAAGTCCCCATATCTAGTACGGCCAGCCGAACCGGAGCCACGCGCCCCGGTGCGTGCGACCTGCAGGGTCCACGCATCCTCTCGCGGACTCGCTCGCCCGAGTGCCAGATTCCGCGGAAAAGTCCGCCAACCGGGCGACGCCCGACTTGGCGCAGTCCGCACCACTGCGACGTGGACGCACGGGCCACTCAGCGGGAGGGAGACAAAGCCAGGTAACCCGCGCAGGCGCGGGAGCAACGAGCGTGTCCGCAGGATGCCGACGCGTGCCGTCAGGCAGTGCCAGGTCTGGTGACGGAGTTGGGCAGGGCTGAGACCATGCGGCGTTGAAGGGGTGCGTTCGACGTCGACTACGTTCCCCGGACGTCGCCGTGGCCCCGAAGCGGCCACCTAAGGACTGACCACCTTTCGGGCGAACGCCCCATGGGCGGCGGTTACCTCGATGCTTCTGCCACCATCACACAGGCCCGCTGGCCCTTCGGCCGTGCTGGATCCTGGGATGGAGAGAGACGCAAGGTGGTCCCGTCCCGCGTCGTGGTGTAGGTGATCAAGCGATTCGCGCTCCGGTACGAGGCTCCAGGGACCTTCGCCAGGTCCGCGGTCCATGAGGCGCCCTGCTGGGGGAGTTGAGCGCCCGGTTGCACGGAGCCACCGCCGTCGGCCTGCGGATTCCGGCGACTTGATCGGCTACACCACCCTGGCGGGACGCCACCCGCAAGGTGGCCAGAACAACTGCAACTCGCGGTGCGGACGTGGACGCGGTCGCTCTGCATAGGTCTGCAGACGCGTCGATCTCAGCTGGAGTGCCTCGATAGTGGGGTGCTGTAGCTGTTCTTGCACCGGCAAGAGCATGCGGGCCGCGGGCGGGTGAAGCCTGAGTCAGTGGAGTCTGTCCCGGCCGGCTTGATGCGCCGTCATGGCATGCCAGCAGAGAGGCCCGACGAGGCATTGTGAGGAGCGGCAACTCGTCCCAGTAGCAGGAGGTGAACACGGTGGCAGGCGAATGTGGCAGTTGGCATGGTCCATTCAGGGATTGCTGACCTCTTGCTTGCGGCGTCGGCGCAGTTCGCGTTGAGCCTGGGCGCGGGCGCATTCCCGGGAGCAGTACTTGACGCCGGTGGTGCGGTGTTGGCGGTATGCGGCGCGGCCGCGTTGGCGGACGAAGGCGCGGCCGCACTTCTCGTTGGCGCAGTGGTGGATGGTGGCGCCTTCGACGAGGTGGTTGTACAGCTGCAGGAACGCCGCGGAGTAGACGGTGGGGTAGCGGTCGGAGAGATCGCCGATGCCGATGCTGAAGCGGCCAAGGGCCCGGTTCAGCACCTCCTCCAGCGAGGTGAGTTCGGCGTCGATGAGTATCTCCTGCAGCTCCTCGAGCGACTGCGGCCAGGGCTGCTCGCGGTGCTGGGTCTGTGCTCGAAGGTCGGCCAGCGTCTCCTCGGTGACGTGCGGGCGGACGAGTTCCTCGAGCCCGCCCTCCTGCTGGCAGGCCAGCCATGTCGTGATCGCGTCCTGCGCGGTCCGCACGTAGATGGCCACCAGGTCGCGGTGGACACCGAACGGATGGGACTGCTGATCGCTGCCGGCTTCGGGGATGTCCTGCACCTTGTAGTACACCTCCTCGTTATCGAAGGACAGATCGTCCCGGTCGGCGCCGAAGAGTGGGCCGTAGGCCGACATCATGCGGGCTGCGCCCTCGAGGTCGTCGGCCGGCAGTTCCATCAGCTCGCGCAGGTAGAAGTCCTCGGGCAGCTCTACGAAGGTGCGGTCCTCAAAGGGAGCGGGAGTCCACAGGATCCAGTCGCCCTCCACGCGCACGTTCTTGATGCGTCGCGTCAGGGGCGGGATCGGGATGGTGGACCCAGGCCACAGCGTAGGACGAAAACGTGGGTCAACGTACTCCGGCATGGCGGTATCATAGCCGCTACGGTGGTAATACAACACAGTGGAGCTTCGTACTACGCGAAGTTGCGGCCGACAGGGAGGCGCAGGAGTGACCGACGGGCTGGCACGAAAGACCATCGGAGACCAGCACGAACGCACCGTGAAACAGGCACTTGAGACACGCGGTTGGACCGTCCACCCTTGCGGACAGGGCACCTACCCGGCACCGATTCAGCAAGCCCTGGGCCACACGCACTCGGCACTGCGCTACTTTCCCGACCTCATCGCAGCCCGCGGCAGCGAGCTGGTCACCATCGACGCCAAAGCCCGCATGCCCAGCACCTCGTCCCAGAACTATGCCATCTCCCACACGTGCGCCCTGGCAGGCCTGCAGTTCATGGGCGCTCATGCGCCCGTACCGCTGTACTACGTCCTGGGGGACCTCCGGGTTTTGACGCCCGCGGAAGTCCTTTACAACGCCTTCCACACGCTCCGGCCCACCAGTGGTGCCTACCATCTGGTCAGTAGCCGTCATGCGCTTCCCTTCGACGAAGTCTTCGGGACCAGCACCGCTTATGAGCGCGCCGCCTGAACCTCGACTGGCATGGACCGCAACCGCAGCTGCCGGATCGGAGCGCCCAGCAGCAGCGGCCGACGGCCCAGCGAGCGAAACGCCGCTCCACCCAGGGACTTGGGGACACCGCCACGGGGGCCAGATCTGCCGGAGCTCACCCTCCTGTCGTGTGATCAGGAGCAGGATGGTGGCGAAACGTTCGCCAGGAGAGGGGGGCCTGTGGAAGTGGGGGAGCGGTGGGCGTACCGGGTGGCGCCGCACCACGGACCGGTCGCGGAAGTCGAGGTCCTGAAGATGGCCACGCAACGCCCGCTGCGTGTCAAAGTCCGCTTCGGCGCGGAGGAAGCCGAAGGCAGGCAGGAGTGGGTGCCGCCGGCCCGGCTGCGTGTGGTCTGGCAGGACAAGGATGCCTGGCTGGCCCGCGAGGAGCGGTGGAGCGAGCTGACGCGGGACAGCCCGGACGACGAAGACACAGCATTCCGAGCGGTCGTCATCCTGTTCGACGAGCACCTGTGGGAGGGGCTGGTGTCTTTCGGCGTCAACTACCGTGACCGGGGACTGCTGTACGTCGACGATGTGCCCGCGCTGGCGACGCTCCTCGACGTGCCCGAGAGCTTCTTCTGTAGTGACCCGCGGGCCTTCACCGACACCGATGGTGCACTGACCGCGCCCTGGCCCACCACCGTTGAGGTGGCGCGGCTCCTGGCCCGCAGCCGGGCCGACCATCTCATGGCCGTCGTGGACCAGCACGAACGCCAGGCACGGCAAGCCGCGATCTACGGCCGCTACTACCGTGGCCGCGGCAAGAATTCCGGCACCCACATCAGCCCCGAGATCTGCGCAGAGGTCGATCGCAGCTCCCAACCCGCCTACGACCTGCTGCGCCAGTGGTGCGGCGCGGACGTTGTAGAGAGCTTCGAGGAACTGAAGGCGCTGCGTGATGAGGTCTTCCGCATCGGCCAGCTCATGGAGCAGGCCATCGGCTGTCTCCGCCAGGCCGGACAGGTCAGGGCAGCCGACCGCTTCGAGCGGGAACTCGGCATCCCCCTCGAGACGCTGCGCCATGCAGAGCGCGACGACTGACATCCGACCGTCCTGGCACCGACGACAGGAAGATTCCGTGGCCCGCACCAAGCTCAGCGAGCGCCAGCTCGACGTCCTGCGTCGCATCTGCCACGGCGAGAAACCCGTCACCTCCGACGACTCCGGCCTCACCACGACCGTCTATGCCCTGCGCGACCAGGGCCTGGTCGCCATGACCCGGGCTGACGGTCGCTGGAGCGCAGCCCCCACTGAGGCCGGCCGTCGACACCTCGCCCGCACCGACGCCTCGCTCGCCCCACGTTCGAACGCCGCTGCCCCCTCGACGGCCCCCGAGGCGGCTGAACTGATCACCAGACTCCAGCAAGCCGGCGGTACCCTGCACATCACCACCCCCACCCCGGACGAGCGCGCCCGCTGGCGCCGCGCCCTGCACACTGCACGCGCAGACCACCTGGTCCCTGACGGCCACCATCTCCGGCACACCGGACGCGACAAAGGCGACCTGGTCATCACCCTGCGCCCTGGGTCACCGCCGCGACGCTCCGCGCCCCCAGGCGAGTCCGTTCCAGTTCCCGAGAACTTGCCCCCAGAACGCCTGCACCCCGCAGCCGCCGCAGCACACATCCCGGCCTGCCCCGACTGCCAGCCCCGCGCCCGCCGCATCCTCCACGCCCTCTGCCACGCAGCCGAGGCCAACACCTACACGGTCAGCAACCCAGAGACCGGTTCAGCAGCCAGCCTGGTGATCACCATCGGCGACAGTTCCTTCCCGCTCTCCCTCCACGAAGGCTCCTACGAGGTCCCCGACCCCAGCAGCGCAAAATACGCCTGGCAACGCGTGACCGCGCGCACCACACGCCCATCCCACGAACTCGAGCTCAGCCTCGAGCACACCTACGCGCATCGGGGCCGGCGTACTCACTGGGGAGACCGGAAGCAGTGGAGCCTGGAAGACAAACTCCCCGCCCTGTTCAGAGAGATCGCTCACCGTGCACACACCGAGTACGAACGACAGCAGGCTCAACAGCGCAAAGAAGAAGAGACACGCCAACGCTGGCTGACCGCGATGCAACAAGCTCGCACCGCCCTGCTGGAAGACCATCGGCTGAAAGCCCTGCGCACGCAAGTGCAGGCATGGCAGGAAGCCACCGCCATCCGCGCCTACTGCGACGCACTCGAAGACCACCACGCCACCTCTGGCAAGGCCGAAGCAGCCACTGCCTGGGCGACCTGGGCCCGGGACTATGCCGACCGCATCGACCCAGTACCCCAGAACCCAGGGACACCAGAACCCCCGGCGATCACACCAGGGCGTGTCTGAAAGATCGTGTAAGTCCGTAATCTGACAGGCTGGCCGAGGCCCCCAGCCTTGGGGCCCGGCCAGCCGGGACGGACGGACATGACGGATTACAAGACCCCGATCGCTGAGACGGTCGAGGAGAAGCTGGTGGATGAGGTCGTCGAGCGGCTGATGGACCGCGCCGACGCCTCCGGGGCGGCGCTGCTGGGCGAAGGCGGACTGCTGACCGAGGTGACTCGCGCCGTGCTCGAGCGGGCGCTGGACGCGGAGATGACCGAACACCTCGGCTACGAGAAACACGATCCGGCCGGCCGCGGTTCGGGCAACAGCCGCAACGGCACCTCGGCGAAGACCGTGCTGACCGACGCCGGTGCGGTCACCGTGGCCGTCCCGCGGGACCGGGACGGCAGCTTCGAACCGAAGCTGGTGCCCAAGCACGCCAGGCGGCTCGCGGGCTTCAACGACCAGATCCTGTCGCTGTATGCCCGCGGCATGAGCGTGCGCGACATCCGCTCCCACCTCGCCGGCATGTACGGCGTGGAGGTCTCACCGGACCTGATCAGCAAGGTCACCGACGCCATTGCCGATGAGCTCACAGCCTGGCAGATGCGGCCCCTGGACCCGGTCTGGCCGATCATCTACATCGACGCCCTGTGGATCAAGATCCGCTCCGGATCGGTCGCTTCGAAGCCGGTCTACCTCGCGGTCGGCGTCGACATGGACGGCTGCAAAGACGTCCTCGGCCTGTGGGTCGGGAACGAGGGCGAAGGCGCCACAACCTGGATGACGGTCCTGTCCGAGCTGCGCAACCGCGGCATCGAGGACGTGTGCATCGTCGCCTGCGACGGGCTGAAGGGCCTGCCCGACGCGGTCACCGCGACATGGCCCAAGGCCACGGTGCAAACGTGCGTGATCCACTTGATCCGCGCATCGCTGCGGCTGGCGTCCAAACAGCACCACCCCGCGCTGGTGGCGTCGCTGAAGGAGATCTACACGGCGTCGACGGAACAGGCTGCCCAGCAGGCCCTGGACGACTTCGCCGCAGGCGAGCTGGGTCAACGCTATCCGGCGATCGTGCGGACCTGGCGGGCCGCCTGGAGCGAGTTCATCCCCTACCTCGCCTTCCCGCCGGAGATAAGGAAGGTGGTCTACTCGACAAACCTCATCGAGTCGATCAACGCCCGGCTGCGGAAGACCACCCGCAACCGCGGGCACTTCCCATCCGAGCAAGCGGCCTTGAAGGTGCTCTACCTCGCAGTCCGCGAGCTGATCACCCCCAAGGCACGCGATGTCAACCACGTCGCGGCACACTGGAAGAAGGCGCTGAACCAGTTCTCACTCTTCTTCGAGGACCGGCTCAACGTTCGGTGAACGACAAGGACTTACACAAAGTCCCTTACACGCCCTCACACCAGAAGACCTGCGCCCGTACCTGCGTGGCTGGAGCCCATACGAGCCCAAGCGGGGATGACCGCCTCAGTAGGGGCCGTGCGCATGCAGGTCATTGGATGCAGAGGATGACCCGCACGCCGTGCAGGTAGCCCCAGCCCGCTGTATGCGTGCCGGGTGCTCGCATACCAGGGGCTGGGGCAGGAGGCTTTCGCCGGATATCAGAAGCCGTATCTCAATCGAACGTGATCTCTTGATTCCTGCTGGTCAGGCATGGTTTCGCTCGGGTTGAGGGAGGCATGCCGACGTCTTGTGTCCGCTTCATGGTCGAGGGGTGCGCGGTGGCGTCGGTGCTGGGAATGCTGGAGGAGCGGGAGGCGGCTGCCCGCGTGCGGGTGGAGGGTCTGCGGGAGGAAGTCGCGCGGTTGGCTGCGGTGTTGGAGGCCGCGGAGATCGAGCTGGACCGGCGGGTGATCGCGCGGGAGGAACTGGTCGAGGCCCTGGCAGTCTCTGCGGCCGAGTCCACTGCCGTGACCATGACCGAGGCGGAGCAGAAAGCGGCGCCGTCGCTCGCGCCGGTGCCGGGCTCGACGGTGCCGCCCTGGCGGGAAGGGCTGCCGGTGACGGTTCTTGCGCCGGACTATCAGTGAATTCTGGGCGTGCTGGAACAGCAGCGATCCACGGGTCACGGGCCGCTTCGAGCCAAGGAGATCGCGGTGGAGCTGGGCCTTGAGGCGACGCCGGCGAAGGTCGAGGGGCTGCGGTCGAAAGCCCGGCGCCTGGCGGAGCGCGGCTGGCTCCTCCTGGAGGCGTCGGGGCATTCAGCGCCGGCCGGCGGCCCGTGGCCGCGCCAGACGCCGGCTCATCCGCGTGACCATCGACCACCGGATCATCGCCTCGCTGGTGGCGGGCAGGGTTTCGTAGTCCCGGGCCAGACGGCGGGAGTTCATCAACCATGCGAACGTGCGCTCTGCCACTCACCGCCTCGGCAGCACCACGAACCCGGTCATGTCGTCGGTGCGCTTGACGATCTCCAAGGTCAGGGCGAGTTCGTCCCGGCACCAGCCGACGAGGCCGCCGGTGTAGCCGCCGTCGGCCCAGACGAGGGTGATGTCGCGGTGCAGGCGACGCAGGCGGGTCAGCAGGCCGACGGCGGCGTCTCGGTCGCCGATGTTCGCGGCGGTGACCGCGACGGCCAGGAGCAGACCGAGGGTGTCGGTCACGATGTGCCTCTTTCGGCCCGGCACCTTCTTCCCGCCGTCATAGCCGCGTGAGGCGGCCGGCACGGTCGCGGCGGCCCGCACCGACTGCGCGTCGATGATCCCCGCCGTGGGCTCGGCCTCACGGCCCTCGCGCTCACGGACCTTCCCGCGCAGTCGGTCGTGGAACTCGGCGATCAGCCCATGCTCGCGCCAGCGGCGGAAGAAGGCGTAAACCCGGCCCCAGCCGGGGAAGTCCGCGGGCATCGCCCGCCACGAGATCCCGCCCGCGACCAGGTAACGGATCGCGTCCAGCAGCTGCCGGTGACAGTAGCCCTCGGGCCGTCCGCCCCGCCCCTGAAGCCAGGCCGGCACCGGCAACAACGGCCGGATGGCCGCCCACTCCGCGTCCGTCGTGTCCGACGGATACCGGCGAACCCGATCAGGATGATCGGCCGCGTTGCCGTACACGTGCGCGAGGCAATCGCACGACACGGCGGGCGAGTTGAAGTCAACGGGCTCGGGCGCGTACAACAACGACAACAGGGCCTCCGGGAACCGCTCGGAATGGGGTCGCACCCCCGAGCTACCAGGAGGCCCTGCCTTCATGCGCGTACCGCCGGAAGATCACCCGACCAGGAACTCCGTTCGATCCACACGTTCCAAGATCGGTTGAGATACGGCTTCTCAGCGAATGAGCCCGTCCTCTGAGGGGTGTCAGGCGATGTTCCTGTTCGCCTGGTACAGGTCGACCTGGCCGTCGTCGGGGCGGAAGGGGGTGCTGAACGGGCCGGCCGGGTCAACTCCCATGTGGTTCAGGCACTCGGTGATGATGAGGGCTTCTCCCGAGACGACACGCGGCAGCACGGGACGCCAGCTCTCCAGATCGTAGGTCTCCCCGGTCGCCCACTTGCTTCCTTCCCGAGGCAGGACCATCCACGAGTTCAGCTGGTGGCATTCCAACTGGTCCCAGATCGTGTCGGCGACTCCGCCATAGAGCCCGGGCACGCACGCCTGGATCGCGTGCCACTGCTCGACGACGGCATCGCGGGGGTTGAGAGCGGCGAAGGCGTGCCAGCGGGCCTCGTGCGTAGGGGTGAGGACGACCTGGAACTGGCCGTCTGCCCAATGGGCGACTTCGATCTTCTCGACGTACTTGCTCGGACCGCAGTAGGGGTAGGGAGCAGCCTCCGCTGACGGTGCCAGAGCCGTGAAACCGAACGCCGTCGTCAGGGCCGCGATCCATACGGCTGGCTTCCGGCCCGCGCGGCGAAGGCGTGTTGCAAGGTTCATGATCGGGTGAGGTCCCCTTCTTGCAGTGGGCCAGTGCGGCCCCTGTGGCGGCTGGACGACTCCAGCATGACGGCGGGATTCGGCTCCCACCCTGTCCTGCGGGCTCAAAAGCCCAGATCGGACAGCCTGTCGGACGCTTGTGAGCATGTGAACTCAGGGGCAGGGCGGGGCGTAGGAACGGTCGGGGGGAAAGTACTTGTCCCATTCCTCGGGGGTGAGCGGGTCCCCTGTGGTGCGGCAAATCAAGGCGGTCGCCTCAGTGACGTCGGTGTTCCAGATCCAGGCCTTCTTCTCGGCACCCCCGGCGACCAGAGTCCGTGAGCGGGGCTTGTAGCTGACCGGGTACACGGCGTCGGTGCTTGTGCGGAGAGTCGCCCATACGGTGGGGGACCGGCGATCCTGCAGATCCCAGAGCCACACCGTGCCGTCGGTGGCGGTCGCGGCCAGGAAGGCGCTGTCGCTGGTAAAGGAGAGGGCGGAGACATATCCCTCCGGCCCGGTCAGCGGTTGCCCGATGGCTTCGGGACGGCCGGGCTCGGTGACGTCGTAGAGCCGGACGGTGCTGTCGGCCAAGCCCACGGCGAGTAGCGAGCCGTCCGCACTGAACACCGTTGAGAAGACGTAGTGATTGGCGGGAGTGATGGGTGCGCCGTACGGTCGGGGCTTTCTCGGGTTGCTGACGTCCCAGAACCGAACCGTCTTGTCTGCGCTGCCGGCGACGAGGAGTCGCCCGTCCGGACTGAACCTGATGTCGGTCACCATGCCGTCGAATGGGCCGGGCTCGGCGAGCTCCTTCGGCCGCTCGGGTGTGCGCACATCCCACAGGCGCATGCTCCCGTCGCGCGCTCCGGTGGCCAGGGTGGTGCTGTCTGGGCTGAAGGCCAGAGCCTCGACCTGTTTGGAGTGGGCTTCCAGCGGCGGACCGAGCTCTGACAGCCGTGCGGGGGTGGCAACGTTCCAGAGCTGGACGGTTCCGGATCTGCCGCGGCCCTCGGCGAGAAGACGGCCGTTGGGGGCAAAAGCGACAGTGCCGGAGAACGTGTCCGGGTTGGAGACGGCCGGCCCGAGACGATGAGGGCTGTGTGCCTGGGTGACATCGAAGAGTTGCAGGTCGGCGCTGCCGATGGCCAAAGTTTTGCCATCGGGGCTGAAACGCGCCGCGCTGACGATGTAGGCCATGCCTTCCAGGGTCGGAATGTTCACGGGCCAGAGCCGAGCGGTGCCGTCGTTCGCCCCGGTGATCACGCTCTTGCCGTCGGGGCTGAACTTCACCGACGTGACGGGGGCCGGGTGCGGAAGCGTGGCGATGATCCGACGAGAGGCGAGGTCCAGCAGACGGATTCCGTTGACGCCGTCGGAGCTGGCGATTGCGAGTGTGGCGCCGTCCGGAGAGAAGGCGACCGCGTTGATGTAGCTTGTCGCGCCGCCGATCGGCTTTCCTTCTGCGCGAGGGCGGGAGCCACTCGTCGACCAGAGATGGACCAGGTTGTCGGCGCCGCCAGCGGCGAGCAGCTTTCCGTCAGGGCTGAAAGCCAGCTGGCCAATCGCCTTCGTCGTTCCCGGGACTTCCACCGGGTCAGTGGGTCGGTCGGGGCTGCTGATGTCCCACAGCTGCACGGTGCCGTCGTCGGTGCCTACCGCGAGCTGTTGATTATTGCGGAAGGACACCGACTTGGCCGGAGCCGCATCGTCGACACGTACCGCTGCGCTCAACGGCTGCACAGCGGAGCCGGTGACCGACCACAGCCGGATGCTTCCGACGGCGACGCCGTCGGCCTCCGGCTCGGCGATGGCAGCGGCCATCAGGCCGCCATCCGGGCTGAAGGCGACTGAGTAGACCTTCGCGCCCAGGCCGCGCAGGGCCGGCAACGCGACCGGAGCCTTCGGGTTACGCGTGTTCCACAAGCGGATGGTGCCGTCGTTGCAGGGACCGGCCAGCAGATCTCCGCTGGGAGAAAAAGCCAGCGCGTAGAACTTGCGGCAGGTGGAACCGGGCAGGGCCGGAAGCGGTGCGGGGTGACCTGCGTCGGCCAGGTTCCAGAACCGAACCGTGCCTTCCACAGCAGCGGCGGCGACCGCACCCCCCGGATGAATCCCGACCGCATACATGATGCCGCTGTCCTTGCCGCCAAGCATCCGAACGGCCGGCGGGAGAGCCGTCGCTTCGATCAGAGCCGAGCGCGCTTCGGTGGTGGGGGAAATCTGGTATGCGGCCAGCGCCAGCTGGCGGGCGAGGTTGACGTCCTTGTGGCGCAGGATGCTTGCCTGGCTGGCCAGGGTCCGGGACTGCGCCTCATCACGCTGCTGCTTGAGGTCGCTCTTCTGCCAGGACACCACCACGGCCAAGGTACCTGTCAGCATCACCAGAACAGTCAACGCGGCGATCGTGCCCCACAGCCGCCGGGTTCGTTTCTGAGACTGCCTGACGGATGCGTCGATGAATGCCTGCGACAACTCGGTGACATCTGCAGGATAGTTCGTACGCCAGGCCTGTGCGCTTTGCAGCCGGCTTGCCGAGTACAGGTCGGACACCGGCCGCTTCGCCTGATCCCAAGCGCGCGCATCGGCCACGACCTGCTGCGCAACCAGGCGGCTGCCGCGGTCGGCGTCAAGCCACACCCGCAGCGTCGGCCAGGCGACCATCAGAGCCTCGTGCGTGATCTCGACGGTCGTGTCGTCGATGACGAGCAGCCGTCCTTCCACGAAGCGATCCAGCACAACCTCAAGCTCCGCCTCCTCGCAGTTGACCTCGTCGAACAGATCATCCTGGGAGATCTGGCGGCGGGTAGCGGTACCGGAGTGCTGCACGTGCACGAGACTCAAGAACATCTGCCGCGCGATCTCCTGCTGACGGGGAGACAGGGCAGCATAAATCTCTTCAGCGGTGACCCGCAGCGCGCCCTCGACGCCGCCGACCGCCCGGTAGTTGGCTTTGGTCATCTCGCGGCCACCGCCGCGCTCCCAGGTCATCTGGAGCGCATGGGAGAGCAAGGGCAGGACGCCGGTCTGGTGCGCGAGTCGGCCTCCACGTGCGGAGATGTCTCCCAGGACCAAACCGGCGAAACCGGCCTCTGGATTCACTTTGAAAGCGCGAGCGGGCATTTCAATGATGGCAGTCAGGTCCGTCTCACCGATCGGCTCGACGAAGACGGGAGGTCTTCTGTCCGCCCCCGCTGGCGAAGGAGCGCTCTGCAGGGCAGCGTTGAGGAAGTCAAGCCGCACACTCAAGATCACAATTGCGGCCGTGGGTACGGACGTCATCGTGCGCAGAACGGCGTAGAAGGCTTGGAGCCGCTCGTCGCTGCCGGGACCGTCCTCGGCGCTGACCAAAGCCCGTTCGAACTGATCGATGATCACGACTACCCGGCTGTCTGCGTCTGGCGCTGGTCCCCCGCCGGGGCGTGCACCACGCCCGAGGGTGACGATCTGCTGCATGAGGGCCTCGACCGCCTGCGGCCCACTGTGCAGCGCCCCGGTGACCTCTGCAAGTTCCGCCTCTGCGCAGGAAGCCATTGCCTTTGCGAGACTGTCCAAGGGGTCCGGTTCGTCGCTTTCGGCAATCATGCTCACTGTCGGCCAGTCGGCACTGCCAGGTAACTTGCCAGCGCGCAGGGCCGGAACGACGCCGGCCTTCAGAAGCGAGGACTTGCCTGTGCCGGAAGCGCCGGTCAGTAGGATCGTGCCTCCCTTGCCCCGTACAGCCTCCAGTTCACTCAGAACGCGCTTGACGAGCAGCTCCCGACCGAAAAAGACCTGAGCGTAGTCGGAGTCGTAACTCTTCAGACCGCGGTAAGGCCCGGCGATCGACGGTCGCTGACGCCAGGACCGCAAAGCGCGGGCAGCCTGCAGCCATGCCTCCAGATCAGCTTGCTGGGTCACCCCCAGTTTCTGCAGCACGAGCCGGAATGCCGGCTCGTTGGACTCCGATACAACCCCCCCTTTCCCCCAGTGCTCGATAGTCGAATGACTGACCGGATGGTCCTCCGCGCATGACTTCTGCAGCATCCGCAGAGAAATCCTCGCCCGACTGCGCAATCTCGTGAATGCCTCGCCGAAAGCGAACGGATCTTTGCAGTCCTCGGCAGAGGGTGACATCGGTGCCTGCGGCGGAAGTTCGCTCACGGGTCTCCTTGATAAGCGGCACCCAACAACTGACCAGACCATACTGCGCGATACCCGCCGCTTGCACTGCGGGGCCGTCCGATTCGTTGTCCGATCTGCTGTCCGCGCCGGCGGCAGCGCAGTCAAGGAGATCTAAAGCATATGCTCCTGGTTCGTGACATGTGACAGGAGGACCGCCGTCGAACCGGGAGACAGGTGTCCCGCACGCGACATCTGCACCACCCGATGATCGAAGTCCAGTCCTTTCTGGCCGTCCCTGCTCCTTTTTTGATCCGCTGGAATGGTCTTCGTGTGCGAAATTGATCCATGCGGGCAGAACGTCGCTGTCCGGTTGGATGTCGCGTGTGCTCAGCGTGAATGAGTTCAGCCGTCCGATCCCGGGAGACTCTGCCCATCCGGACAGTTCCACCCATGCCATCAGTCCACCGCTGCACATATGTTGGCCTGGATCCCGGTATCGATTGCCGCACGAGCCCTCGGGACGTTCTGCGGCTGATGCCCTACGACAGGTGCGGCGCCGACGGTCACGCACCTGATCATTCCCCTCGTATGCGACACATCAGTCACATACTGATGGCTCTTAGGAGGCTCATGGTGGCCAACTTGTCACGTGTTACGGAGAATGCATGTCCAGCCCACTCCGTTCCGCCGGTCCGCACCGTCACCTGGCCGCAGGTCGTTCAGACTCTCAGCGTGCTGCTCTTCACAGGCTGGATGCTTACCCAGGGCTTCGACTGGTACCTGGCCCTACTGACCGCTGGCGGAGCCGTAACGGTCGCCACCAGCCTGTCCCGCGTCCCGCGCGGCATCGTCCACATGGCACGGGTCCTTAGCCAAGACGCGGGACAGCCCTGAGTAGAGCGGCCTTCAACGCACGCGACGACCAAGATCATCGCGACCCGGCAGGAGTTGTACCTGTGCCCGACTGGCACAACTTCTGCAGTGCCCTGTTCTCAAGCGGAAGACTCCACGGCCGGCCCCTTCGGTCCGTGAACCGCACCGGAGTCTGCCTGCTCCCAGCATTCCCTCGTGACGCCCGTGTCGCGCATCAGCGCAGTCAGCAGGCATCACAATGGACTTCCGTTCACGGTGGGGCCGCGGCAGGCAGTCCCGGAATCTCAGGAGGCCACCTCATGCGGCTCCCGTGGCAGCGGCGACTGTTCTTGCTGGACGAGCCACCGGCGCAGGGCCGTTACGGCTGGCCACCAGCCAACTCGAAGGCCGGCGTGCTGCTGGCCCAAGAGCGCAGCACGGCAGTGCTTGTCCTTCGTGGTGAGCGTGGCCTGGGCAAGAGCGTCGCCCTCCTTCAGGAGTACGAGGCTCTGAGCAAGGAGGGTGTGCCGGCTGCCTGGTTGGAGCTGAAACAGTGCACCACCATGGAATCGGCGCAGACGCGGCTTCGACAGGCACTGACGCCGCCCTCCACCGAAGCGGGGGAGTGGCACGTCCTGCTCGACGGCTTGGACGAGGGTCTCAACGACCTTCCCCAACTGGATCAGCTCATGGACGACGTCCTCGCAACTCTTCCCCAAGAGGCTCTCAAAGCCCTGCGGCTGCGGATCACATGCCGCAGCGCCCGCTGGCCCGCGCGCCTGGAGGATGCTCTGCGGCAACGCTGGACGGACCTCAAGATCATGGCGATGGCGCCCCTGAGCCGTGACGACGTCGCCCTCGCCGCGCAGGCATTCAAAGTCACGGACACCGAGGCATTCCTCCAAGCGGTCCGCCAGCAAGGACTTATGGCACTCGCCACGCACCCCGTCACTCTGCTGCAGCTCCTCGACAGCTACCAAACGAACGCCAGTCTGCCCAAAACTGCACAAGACGCTTATCTGCAAGCGTGCTTGAGGCTCTGTACCGAACACCGGCGCCCCACCGACCGCCGCCAGCTTCAGGCCGAGAGCTCTCCCGAACATCTGCTGGCCGTCGCGGCGCGCCTGGCGGCAGCCCTGCAATTCGGCCCCTACACAGCGGTGGCCGACACCCCCGCCGAAGGGGGCGCCTCCGCAGCCGACTTGCGGCTCTCACGCCTGGACGGCGGCGATGAACCCGGACACCTGGACAGTCAGGTCCCGTGCACGCTGTGGGAGCTGCGTCAGGTGACCGAGTCGGGGCTCCTGGCGCCGGTCGGTGAACTGCGGTGGGTGTTCGCCCACGACAGCTACCGCGAATTCCTCGCCGCGTACTTCCTGCGCACGCGTGCCATGCAGCCAGAACCGCAACGCCAGCTCCTGTGGATCGGTGACGGCGACGCCCGCCACGTCATCCCCGCTCATCAGGAAGTAGCCGCCTGGCGCGCCACCAGCGATCCCGTCCTTTTCGCCGACCTTCTGCGTGACGCCCCGCTCATCCTTCTGCTGGCCGACCTGCCCAGCATGCCTGCCGCCGAGCGCGCGCGTACCGTCGACGCCCTGTTCACCGCGCTGGAGCGGGACAGCACCCTCACCCTCGACCCCAGCCTGCTGCACCGCTTGGATCATCCAGACCTACCTGCACAACTCGAGGCACGCCTGACAACGGCCAGTGCCCCACATCTGATGTATGCGGCCCTCGAGATCGCCTGGGCATGTCCTCATCCCGAACTGAACGACGCTCTCATGGCAGTCGCCGAAAACCTCAGCTACGACGGTTCTATGCGGACTGCGGCCCTGACCGGTATCACCCTGCCCGCCCCCAGGCAGACGATCGCCCGATTGACCGCCTTGACCGACGACACCTCACGCGAGGTGGTCGCCGCGGCACTGGACCGCCTCTACCCAGAGCACCTGCCGTTGGCGGATCTCCTCGCCCGTTTCCGCGATAGTGATCAGGACTTCGGGGGAGTGGCCGATCGGCTGCGGCGCGAAATTCCAGAGCGTATCGATGGCACCACCGTCGTCGAAGCCGTCACCTGGGCACAGGACGCACTGAAGCCAGACTCCACCACCCCCGTCAGCTGCCCCCTGGCCGTCAGCCTGCTCGCACGCGCGGTCACCCTCAACGAAGACACCCCCACCGCAGATCTCGTTCCCCTGGTCAGCAGGGCCATCCTCCACCTCGTCGACCACGGCGAGGACCTCCTCTACACCGACCCGATGCAGGCCGCTCTGGAGGATCTCGCGGACGCCCTCGGAGCATGCCCCCACACCCGCCGCGAGGTCGCCCTCCACACGCTCCAGCACAGCGACGAAGAGCAGCTCTCCACCGCCCTCAGCGTGATCCCCCAAGACGCCATCCTCCCTGGCGCCGACGCGCTGTACTGGATGGAACACTGGGACCAACTCATCACCGCCAACGCGGACCTGGCTTCACACGCCGTCCGCTTCACCCCACCCACGAACGCAGACGCCAAAGCCCGAGGCGAGGCCGCCCGCCGTGCTCATCCCACACTCGCCGCCGCCACCGCCTTCCAGTGGGAGATCTACCCCCGTCAGCAACAAGAGCGGGCCGAACGCCGGGAAGCCGCAGCCCAAAAACGCCGCTTCGACGCAGCAGCACTGAACACCGCGATCGAGGAGGTCATCGCCACCAGCGACGCGGGCGATCCGCTCCCTGCGTGGAACGAGGTGCTTCAGCAGCTGCACCGCACCCCGGACGGCTCCCCCTCCCGCCACAACGCGAGCCTGCTCAGCTACGCCTCCCACGCGCCGTCCCGTCCGGCGGCCGACAGCGACCTCGGTGCGCGTCTGGCCCAGGCAGCAGCCCACCTCCTGAGGCAGCTGCTTCCACTCACCGCGACCGCTCTCCTCAACGCGGGCGGCGACCCGCGCCCAGCTGCCGAACTCACCGCCTTCGCCCTGATCCCCGATCCCATGGCCCTGGACGTCACCCCCGAGCACTGGGCCGGCTGGGCCCTCGCCCTCGCCGCCGCCCCCGCCTACGAATCCAGAGAGAACATCACCCGCGCCACCTGGCTGCCGCTGTGCGTCGAGCGAGCCCAAGACCACCTCCCGCCACGACTGACTGACACCCTGGACCACGCCTCGATCCACACCGTGCGCACCCTGGCCGGCGCCCTGGGGGGCCCGCCCACCTACGCACTCAGACCAACTCTGCACACCTGGGCCCTGCATACTGAACGCAGTCCCGAGCAGTGGCACGCCGTTGTCGACGAACTCGCTGCAGCACACGACCCCCAGGCCCTCACTCAACTCGCCCAAGCCCTGGACGCCGACCCGCGAACGCGGCAACCGGACGATCCGGCACGGCAGCGATGGCTGCTCGCAGCCCAGTCCATGCCCCACCACCACAGCCTGGCCACCTCCTGGCCCGCACTACGGCGCGCCCTCAGCGACGCTTCCGTCCTGCAGCAATACCGCAGCCAGCTCACCCGACACGACCCCGACACCTGGTCCTTTCACCGCCTCGACGACGACACGCTGGCCGAGCTCTACACCCTCTTGCTCGACGAGGACAGCCTCGCCCGCCTGCAACGCCACCCCCAGCTCGGCATCCAGCCCGACGACCGCCTCGTCGACCTGCTGCAGCACGTGCCACGCCTACTCGCCTCAAGGGCGACCTCTTCCGCAGCAGCCGCTTTGCGCCGCCTTGCCCAGACACACCCGGGCGTTTCGCAACTACGCGTATACGGCCGTGCCACGGCCAGGGCAGCAGCCGACCGAGATGCGCTGCCCCTCGAACCCGAACAGCTCATCCGCCTCGCGACCGACACTCAAACGCGTCTGGTACGAGATGCCCGCCAACTCCTCGACCTGGTCCGCGAATCACTCTCCGCCATGCAGGAGGATCTGCAGGGATACAACGGCACTGCCGTCAACCTCTGGAACCGCGACCGCAGCCGATTCGAGGCCAACACTCGGTGCTGGCCCTGCTGGGAGGACGACCTCAGCGACGCAGTCGCCTCCTTCCTCCGCCGCGACATCGGAGGACACCGCGTCGTCGTCAACCGGGAAGTGCAGGTACGACGCACCGGCCTGCCCGGACTGAGAACCGATCTCCAGATCGAGGCCCCCTCTGCGCCCGGCACCGGCCAGCACACCATCCGAGTAGTGATCGAAGCGAAAGGATGCTGGAACCACGAACTGCCCACCGCCACGCGTACCCAACTGCGCGCCTACCTCAGCGAACCACACACCGCAGGTCTGCTGCTGGTCGGCTACTTCGACTCCACACGCTGGAACGCCCATAGGCGCGGTTGCCCCAGCACCGGCCACGAAATCGACGATGTCCGCAGCCAGCAGGTCGAGCAAGCGCGCCTCCTCGTACAGGACGAACAGCTACTCGTCGCCGCACACGTGCTGGACTGCCGGCTGCCGAGCGAGGACAGCGCCTGGCGCAAAGCACCGAACCCATCCCACGAAAGTCCGAACTCACCGTGACGAACAGTCAACTCGGTCGTGAGGACCCGCGGGATCGGCACAATGCCTGCCTTGGCGACACCTCGTAGAGCCACGCTGCAGCCTTGCCAGGCCGGCGGCCGTCGGGCACGGCGGGGCCTCGAAGCAGCCTCGCTCTCAAGAGGCCGCAAAAGGGGCGTCGTCATCCTTGAGCCGCTTCAGATGCTTTTCATGCCCCCGCTTGCGTCAACAAGGGGGCAGCCACGAACGGTGATGCCCGGCCACTTCCTGTCGCAATGTCCGGCAGAAACCTCCTCTTGAATCCGCAGACGGGGCAAGGTCGGTGCGGGCAGACAAGACCTTCTCTGTCTCTTCGCGGTGCAGCACGACGCGGACGCGTCGTGCCTGGCAGCGGGGCATCGGCCGAACAGGGCCAGTTCACGTCACTGGGTTGCCCATCGCCTGCGCGCTGACGGTCGCTGTGACCTTGGCCCCGGGGAAGCGTGCTTCCAGCTCCTGTACCAGGGCCTGTACCCGGCGGGGGGTCTGAGCAGGGTTGACAGCCCGCAGGAGCGGAAGAGAGGGCAGGTCTTCACCGTGGGACCATCGCCCCTCGATGATCAAATCCAGCCCGATCAGCCGCCGCCCGCGCTCCTGAGCCTCGTGCGCTTCCACCGTCGGCGGCGGCGTTCGGGTCACCCGCAAGGCCAGGGTGCGCCCGGCGTATGGGCCCTGCCTCACTGGCTCCGGCAGCGCCGGCTGGGCGCGGCGGGGCTCGAGCGGGTGCCCCCGGCCGATCGGCCACAACCGCGGCGCGTGCATCTCGGGGTCATAGGCCGGCAGGTAGGGTCTGTCCGTCTCCGGGTTGATCGTTTTGCGGGCCTGTTCGATCCACCGTTCCAATGTTCGGGAGTACTGCGCGCGCTCACCGGGCGCCTCGGACACACGAAGCCCGTAGACCTCGGAGATGGCCCGCCGGGGAGACAGCCCGAAGTTGAGCGCGCACTCGTACAGTGCCGCGATGGTCTGGGCACGCAACCGCACCCCGTCCTTCTTCTTCCCGTGGGGCGAGGGAAGACCGAGGGAGACAAGCCAGATCCCGCTGCGGGGTGCCTCACGTGCTGCCTCCGCCGCTTTCTTGATCCGCTCTACCAACTCAGGGTCATCACATGGCCGCCGGGAATTGCGCCGCGTGCGCTGCGGCGGGACGTCCCGGACCCGGGTGGCGCTCCACGTCCGCCAGTCGATATCAACCTCGATCACCCACCCCGGCCACCCGTACAAGTCTCCCAGGACCAGGCCTCGCTCGGTCAGATCTCCCCACACCACATGACCACTATCGCAAGCCCGGGTGACCGACAGCCCGCAGCACGCGGTGGGAACACCCCCGATTCTGTCGGCCAGGATCCGGCGGTGATCACTACAAACCTGTGAGGGCAGGGCTTTTGGCACTCCCGACCAGGAGCCCATCGAACGAAGCCTCTATCGCCCGCCCGCCCGCCCGCCCGGGCGGGGCGATCAGGTCCGAGCCGAAAGGGCACAGGGATGGTTATGTGGCACGGCGACCTGGACCTCATTGTCTTGCTCCTGATCGGTCTGCTGACCGCCTACGCGGCCCACAAGTGGAAAGAACTGGCGACACCCATCACCGTGGGGGCCGTCGTCGTGACACTGCTCCTGCTCCTGCTCCAGGGGCAGGAACCAGGAGGCGCCGGGCAGCAGGTACCGTCGCCACCCTGCTCGTACCAGGCCGGGCGTCAGGAGACGGATCTTCCTGCATGTTGAGGCGAGCCGTGAGGCAGCGGCGGCCAGGCGTTCTGTTCAGCGGCGCGGCCCGCACCCGCTCGGAGAGCCACGGCGCCCGAAGCAAACGAGCCCAGCCGAGGCAGCAATTGAGGGCCCTGCATCCGACGGCAGCCGTAGGCGCACGAAGCCTCAACAGCCACGGACAGCCAGGTCAAGCGCGCCGCCGCCACCCCCAGCCCTCGAACGCGCGCCTGACCCAGCGGCCGGGACCACCGCCGGCCTTTCTCGGTGAAGCGCCGAGGTGATCTTGCCCGCTCCTGTCCGGGCAACCGCGTGCCCTTGCAGCACGCGCCGGGACGCTTGGCACAGGCGGCCGCGGCAACCGGCCAGGTGCTTCAGCCGCGCGGCCGCAGTGGCCACCAGGACGAGCGGCCCCACCGACATCACAGGGCCAGCAGCCGATCACGAAAGGAGACGGAGGCAGCTCACAGCGCCAGCCCGGGGCCCCTACGGCCACCCAAGCGCGATCTCGCCGACCTGCCCGCTTTGGCCGCGCGCCGGCGCCTCCCTTTCGCGGGCCGCACCGAAGGAAGGCGCACCCGGCTGCGCCTTAACCGCTCCGTCGCCGCCCGTGTCAGATGCCGCGACGCAGGGACGGTGGGGGACACCCCTGCACAGGCACGCCCCAGCCGGGCACACGGGCAACCGGCTGCCTTGCGGAGCCGCTCGGCAAAGACGGGCCCGCGCGCTGGGCACGCCTGCTTCGCCCCAGAACGCACCAGCGGCCATGGCAAAACCCATACGCCCAGAAGGGGACAGCTGGGGCGTTGAGTCTGCCGTAGTTCCAGGCTTGTCAGTCCCAGGTGATACACATGCCATTGGCCAGCGTGAATCAGGCCGGTAGAATTGATTCTGAAGGAGGTGCTACGTGGATCTCGTGCTTGTGGGGGAGCGGATCCGCTGCGAACGTGAGCGTGCTGGGCTCAATCAGCGCCAGCTCGCCTCTCGCGCTCAGCTCTCCCAATCGACCTTGACCCGTATCGAAAACGGCGCTCGCGCCACTGTGACGCTCGCCGAGCTGGATCGGCTCGCCGTTGCGCTGGACATTCCAGTGCGGCTGCTGACCAGCGGGAATCCGGTGCGCGGCAGGGTACGGATCGCGGCCCGTATCAATGAGGTGGTGGCCGCAGAGCGGGAGGAAGCTCTGCGGCGCACCCTGGAGGTGCTGGAACTGGACGCCCGGCTGGACAAGCTGGGCCCCGTTGCGGTGCGGCACCGGAAGACCGATGGCTCCTTGTCCGTGCCGGATGAAGACTTGCCCCGCGAGGAGCAGGGCCGGGTGCTGGCCCAACGGGTGCGGGAACTGCTCCACCTTGGCTGCGCTCCCATCGCCGACGTCGATGAGCTGATCGAACAGCTCACCGGCGTGGACACGGCAGTCCTGAGGCTCCCGAAAACCACAGAGGGATTCACCGCCACGGATCCGGAGCGTGACATTACACTCATCGCCGTCCGGGCCTGCGATGTCCCAGAACGGCAGCGTTTCAGCTTTGCGCACGAACTCGGTCATCTGCTGTGGAACGACGGCACCGAAGCGCATCAACTCGATGGCAAAAGAACCCCGGGCGAGAAACGCTGCGACGCTTTTGCCCGCAATCTGCTGGCTCCTGAAGAAGGCATTACGGCGTGGCTTTCCGCGGAAGGACTGCCAGAAAAAGGCGTGATGGATGAGCGCACAGCCGCTCTCCTCGCACGCCATTTCCGAGTCAGTTTCATGGTGATCCTCATCCAGCTCGAATCAATGTCACTCATCACGAAGGAGCAGAAAAACAGACTGCAAGGGCCCACCGGTGCCCAATTGGCACAGCAATACGGCTGGGGCCCCGCATATCAGCAGGAGCAGGAATCCGCCAAGGCGGTTCGGGCTCCGCGGCGCATCCTCGAAAGAGCCGTCGAAGCGTACCGGCAGAACCACATCGGAGTCCGTGCCCTGGCCATGCTGGAGGACAGCAAGCCGGAAGAAGTGGAAGCCCGGCTGAAAGATGCGGGTATAGTCCCCAATCCTCCGGCCCCCCGCCGAGCCGATCTCTCGCGGCTGGTAGCCCGCGGGCTGGCGAAGGACTAGGGCGTGTATCGAATGTGCTGGTCACAGCCATTCATTGATGGCCGCTACGAGGACGGTCGCCTCGTAGCGGACCGCGAGCTTGTCGTACCTCGTGGCCACGGCCCGGTGCCTTTTGAGGCGGTTGATGCCGCACTCGACCGCGTGCCGAGCCTTGTAGTCCTGCGGGTCGAACTTCGGCGGTCGGCCGCCGCGCGAGCCGCGTTTCTTGCGGTTGCGGGCCTGGTCGGCCTTGTCCGGGATGGTGCAGCGGATCCTGCGCTGCCGCAGGTAAGCGCGGTTCTTCCGGGAGGCGTACGCCTTGTCGGCGCGCACACGATCGGGCCGGGTGCGCGGCCTGCCTGGGCCAAGACGCGGGACGCGGATCTTGTTCAGGACAGGCTCGAACTGCGGGGAGTCGCCCCGCTGGCCGGCCGTGATCACGATGGACATGGGCTTCTGGCCTTGTTCGACGGCCAGGTGCAGCTTGGTGGTCAGGCCACCGCGCGAGCGGCCGAGGCCGTGGTCGTCGGGCTCGACGCCGACGCCGCCGGGCGGCTCCTTCTGCAGCTCCCCTTTTTCCTTGCCCCGGCGGCGTGCTGGTGGGCCCGACACACCGTGGAGTCGACGTTGATGTCCCAGGTGATCAGCTCTTTCGCGTCGGCCCGGGCCTGGAGCGCGGTGAAGATCCGATGCCAGGTGCCGTCCCGCTGCCACCGCCGGAACAAGTCGTACGCCCGGCCCCACGGCCCGTACTCGGCGGGCAGGTCCCGCCACGGAACGCCAGTACGGACCCGGAACCGTATGCCGTCGATCAGCTGCCGCCTGGCCCACGTCGGCGGCCGTCCGGGCTTCTTGCCCTTCGGCAACAGCGGTTCCAGCACCGCCCATTGCGCGTCCGTCAGATCTCCACGTGCCACGAAGCAAGATCATCTCACGTTCAAGATCCACTTTCGACACACACCCTAGTAGAGTGGTCCTGACGGGGGCTTCGAAGGGGTGGGGGATTGCCCGAGCAGCAGGTGGAAGAAGCTGGCGAAGAGGCTTCGCCGGAGCAGCGTGAACCGGTCTGCATCCTGGATGCGGTCATCTGCGTGCACTTTGTCGGCGCCAATCTCCACGCCCTGCTCGTAGAGGTTCTCCGCAAGGCCGACCTGGTACTTCTCGTACCGCAGGAGGTCTGCGACGAGGTTGTCGGCAAGGACCGGAAATACCCCGGGATCAGGCTCCGGTGGACCCGCCTGGCCGCCAGCCGGCACGTGCGGGTCCTTCCCGCACTCCAGGCCGAGTCCGCCCCACCCCGTGTGGTCGAGGTCTTCGAAGACGTACGCGGGCGTCAGTTCGAAGACGCCCTGCGCGAGCGCAGGGATCTGGGGGAAGCCGTCGTCGTGGCGCACGGTGTGCACTACCAGGACCTCGGTCACGAGGTCCTGGTAGCCATCGATGACGGCGCCGGCCAGGCCATCGCGGCAGGCCGCGACCTCCAGGTGATCACGATGGAAGACGTCCTCGAGATGGCCGTCGAGTTCAGTATGTTCCCCACCGAGGGTCAGCTCAAAAAGGCCTACGAAAAGCTCCAGGGGTTCGGCGAAGGACTTCCCCCCTATGCGACAACCGGTCTTTCGTCCCGGTTCAGGAAATGGCGTTCCCGTAAGGAAAATGAATAGGATCCGCCTCGGGACAGTCGGGCCGCCGTGAAGCTGGCACGCCAAAAACATCCTCTCTTCCCATCAATGTGTACACCGGCTGATAAGAGGATCTGAAGATAGTGCGGCGTGTAGGGTGGCCCATGCGCCCTCTCGAAGTACTCCGAAAATCGCACGCATCCGTGGAATCACGCGATGCCCGTCGCAGGTGCCCGTATCCTTTCGCTGTGACTGTGGCACTGGTAGGGCGATGACATACTGGCCGGACAGATGCACCGATGTAAAAAAGAGAACCAACCCCAGAGGGATAGGGGAGTGCACACAGTCTGTATGTGTACGAGGGCGTCCTGACCGTGGTCCTGCTCCGGTGCGCTGTGTGAGGAGAATCGTCAGCGGGCTGGGACGCAGGCAGTAAGGCGAAGCTGCTCCATGCTCGTCTCTCAAAGTGAACGCCGTCCGTCCGAGTAGTTCGTTCCACCGGCGAATGGACAGTCGTCTGCACTTGCATCCGCCGAAACCGGGAGCACCCTATTAACGGGGCCGAGCAGCACCAGATTGCGGCTGGCGGACGGGCCCTCTTCCTGCAATCCCAACCCGGCTGAAGCAACTCCCGACGCGGCCGGCTCGCTCTTTCGGTCCGGCCACTGCGTGTGGGGCAGGATTTCAAGACCCGCACGCAAACAGGGATCGTCTGCCAGCTTTGGATGCTGTGGCCGTCTGCGCCCGGGCGCCCCAATGCACGGCTGCGCCCCTTGCGGGCGCCGCGCCCAGTGCTCCTGGCGCCCTGGACAGCACCGGCAAGGCGCTGTGACCTGCGGCGTTGACCGCGGGCGGGGCGTCGAGGGCTTTCGCCTATTGCTCCTCAATCTCGCCGCCTGGCGCCGTGTCGCTCACGGTAACCCCAGCAGCCGCCCGCGCTGGTTCATTTGCGACCTGTCTGGCACAGCCCGGCACCGCGACGCCCAGGTACGGCACGCACTCACGCGGCTGCTGAACTGGGCCGAGACCTGCGCCGTCAGAGCCATCGCGGCGGAAGATGCAGACTTCCAGGCGAGAACCACAGAGGAGTACGGGCGTAAGCGCCGATGCCGGCAACTCGTCCGCGCCCGCCTCGCCCACTGCACGGCTGAAGCTTTCCTGAGGCGGCGGGAAGCACGCGCCCCGCGTGCCGATCAGCCGTTATCCAGCGGTCTGGCGGTTCTGCCGGCACAGCTCGGTGGCCCAGGCCGCGGACCGTTCGTTGATGAGATCACTCTCGTAGTCGAGGGTGGCGACGTGGTATGAGTTCGGCAGTTCCACCAGCGTCGCCTCTCCGCTGCTCCGGGCCACGAGCAGCTGGGAGGAGGCTGGGTCGACGACGTGGTCTTGGGGGCTGACGAAGACCAGGGCCGGCGAGGTGATCTGCGGCAGTGCCTGGACCAGGCCCGCCAGCGCCTCGTTGAGGGACCTCAGCGGCGCGATCGGGACGGCGTCGTAGGCCGACTCCACCACACCGGGCAGGGCGATGTCGGACCCGACCTCAGGCAGGTACTCGCCGTCCGCGGCCTCCCCGGCGGCCGTCAGCGCGGCCCACAGCGGCGCGGTGGGGTCGATGAGGGGGTTGACCACGATGATCCCCAGGATCTCCGGGTGCCGGGAGGCGAGCCAGGCGGTCAGGGCACCGCCCATCGACAGGCCCGCGACCACGACACGGTCGCAGCGCGAGGCGAGGTCCACATACGCCTTGTCGATGACCTCGGACCAGTCCTGCCAGCTGGTGGCGTTCATGTCACTGACGTGCGTCCCGTGACCGGGCAGCAGTGGCAGCTCCACGGCGAAGCCCGCTGCGGCGAACGCCTTGGCCAGGGGCTTCATGGACTGGGGTGAACCCGTGGACCACGAGGGCGCCGTCGGATCCTCCCGGGGCCGAGAATGGGTCTGCGTCAGGCAGCATCGTTGCTACTTCCTCTCATCCGGACGCGAAGGCTGTCCGCCGTCGTGTACTTGCTCATCGATGTCGGACGCGCCCAGGTAGGCGTCGGCGACGCTGACCCCGGCACGGGGCCGTGACCGTGGACCGTGCCGCGGCTGAGGATCCAGGCCTGGTCGCAGAGGGTCTCCACGAGCTTCACGTGCGACTTCTCGTTTCGGTGTCACCGATTCCCTCATCTCGATGTCACTCGCCTGTGCAGGTCAGAGCCGAGACGAAGAGACATCGAGCGAGAAGTCGTGATGACATCGCATGAGAATTCCCAGCGCACCGAAATAAGAAGGCCATAGGGGTAGCTCCCTGACCTGGGGAGACGAGTGGGAGTCCGGGTTAGCCACCTTGTTGGTGAAAGTTCCACACGTGTGGGGGGACGTGGGGGAGGCAGAACGACCAGGGAGGGTGTTGCCGCGGACGGACCCCCATATGGTGGGGAAGAGGGCGCTTGGACGTGGACGTCGTTTCATTTGGTGAGGCGACGGTGACAGATGAGGGCTGCGGCTATGCCGACGAAGGCGAGGAAGTGTTCGGCCTTGCGCTCGTAGCGTCGGTGGAGACGACGGCAGCCGGCGAGCCAGGACACGGTTCTCTCGACGACCCAGCGGTGTCGGCCGAGCCGCTTTGAGGACTCGATGCCCTTGCGTGCGATGCGGTGGCGGATGCCGCGTTTGCGGAGCCATCGGCGCAGGTGGTCGTAGTCGTAGCCCTTGTCCGCATGCAGCTTCGCCGGCCTTCGTCGCCGTGGGCCGCGGCGGGACCGGATGGGTGGGATCCCGCGCACGAGCGGTTCAAGGCCGAGGCTGTCGTGCATGTTGGCGCCCGAGATCCCCAGAGAGATCGGCAGTCCGTTCCGGTCGGTGATCAGGTGGATTTTCGATCCCGGCTTGCCGCGGTCGGTCGGATTCGGTCCGGTCAACGGCCCCCTTTTGCGGCCCGCAGGCTGACCGAGTCGATGGCGCACCGCGACCAGTCCAACTCACCCCGTGCGCCGAGCTCGTCGAGGATGACGCGGTGGAGCCGAGCCCAGACACGGTCCCGACTCCACTGGGCGAAGCGCCGGTAGACGGTGGGCCAGGCCGGCCCGAACACCGGCGGAAGCTGCCGCCACGTGCAGCCCGAGGTGGCCACGAAGATGATCGCTGCCAGACATTCACGGTCACTCGCCCGCCGTCTCCCGCCGCCTTGCGGGCGTATGACCTCCGTCGACGGGACCACCCGCCGGAACAGCGTCCACAACTCGTCCGGCACCAACCGCTCCACCAGATCAGTCATGCACGGCTCAACGAGTGATCACGCCATTAGAAACGGTGTCGTGGCAGCCGCCCCAGACCGGGGATAGACCCCCACGTGCGTGGGGGAACGGCCCGTTCGTGAGGCCGGGGATCTAGGGCGGAGACAGACCTCCTCGGGCGTAAGGAAAACGGAACCCTCGGCTACATGGCCGACCGGCACAAGGGCAGACCCCACTGGCGTGGGGAAGACCTGCTTGTGTGCCAGGACTTGGGCCTGCATGCGGATAGACCCCCACGGACGTGGGGAATACCGGCCGCCATCCCGAAGATGCTCGTCAGCGAGGAGAGACCCCCACATGCGTGGGGAGGACCATGCCCTGCCAGACGCCGGCATGCGCATGGATGACAGACCCCCATGTGCGTGGGGAGGACTGTCACGGCCGGGACGCGAAGAGCATGGCGGAGGACAGACCCCCATGTGCGTGGGGAGGACGCCGCGACTTGGATCCGAGCGATCCGCAGACGGGACAGACCCCCATGTGCGTGGGGAGGACCCTCAACGAGCTGCGCGTTTGAAGATCGGCAGGTCGTACTTTACTGACTTTACCGAGCTGACCATGCTGGGGGAACGACGGGTTATAGGCCAGGGAGTTTGCGGACCTTCCTTGAGCGGCTGGCCCCCCAGCTCCTGAGGCGGGTTCGCAAAGGACGGGGCAAGACTCCGGGCGGGGGGGCGTGTTCGCCAGACAGCGCCCGACGTGTCCAGCTCCGCCCTTCGCTTCCTCATGCAGCAGCTGCGGCGCCACCGCCGCGCGATCGGCTCCCGGTGGCGGCGCCTGAGCGCCGGCCGCCAGGCCCTGCTCACCCTCGCCCACCTGCGGATGGGCCACACCTATGCCCAGCTCGGAGCCGGGTTCGGCATCGGCACCACGACGGCCTACCGCTACGTCACCGAAGCGGTCGAGCTCCTGGCCGCTCTCGCCCCCGGCCTGACCGACGCGGTGCGTACCGCTTCGGCGAAGGCGTACCTGATCCTGGACGGCACGCTCCTGCCCATCGACCGCATCGCCGCGGACCGGCCGTTCTACTACGGCAAACACAAGAAGCACGGGATGAACGTGCAGGTGATCGCCGACCCCTTCGGTCGGCTGCTGTGGGCCTCACCGGCCCTGCCCGGCGCCGTCCACGACATCCGCGCGGCTCGCGAACACGGCATCGTCGACGCCCTCGCCGAGGCAGACATCCCGTGCTGGGCCGACAAGGGATACCGAGGCGCCGGCGGCACCGTCCGCACCCCGTGCTGGGGACGATGGGACACCCTCTCCGCAGGCCAGCAGGCGGTCAACCGGTCCCACGCAAAGATCCGGGTCCTCGTCGAGCAAGCCGTCGCCGCCCTCAAGTCCTGGCGCCTCCTCCGCAAACTGCGGTGCTCAACCACCCGGATCACCAGCCTCATCCAAGCCGTCCTCACCCTTCTGACCAGCTCAGAGTGAGGTTGGAAAAGGCTCACTGCCAGCTCGAAAGACGCCCAGGCCTGTGGGGAAGCCTGCTGCACTCCGCATGTCCCGGTGCTACTCGCCGACTGACCCCACGCTTGTGGGAGGCGACGTACGTCAGGAGCACCCGGCAGAGCGGTTGCTCGCCCCCCGAGCGTGGCGAGAGCCCCACGCGCGTGGGGAGTGCTCGGTCGGCTGCCGCTGGTAACCGATCACGCCTGACAGACCCTCACACATGTGAGCGAGGAGAGGATGCGTCCGGTGTCCCGGATGAGCAACCCTCACACGTGTGGGGAGCAGCCCGAGACGATCGTTGCCGACCGGGGCAAGGTGGACTGACCCCCACGGGCTAGGGACATCGACGCCCGCCAGCAAGGGGACCTGAGGGTGCCGGAAGGACCCCCACGCGTGTGGGGAAGGCGTCTTGTAGTCGACCGCGACCGCGCGCACCGTGGACCGACCCCCATGCGTGTGGGGAGGACGGCAAACTCATCCTGGCGGACATCCGCATGCGCGACAGACCCTCACGTGTGTGGGGAAGACGAGCTTGCGTGTCCGGAGTGCTGGGGCAAGGTGGACCGACCCCCACGGGCGTGGGGAGAACCTGAAGGGCGTGCTGCTGGCCTGGGCTTTCGTGGACAGACCCCCACACACGGAGGGGAAGGCCGCGCATCGCTCAGCTCGCCGCCCTGCTGTACGGCTGACCCCCACGCGCGTGGGGAAGACCGCAGAACCGTGTGGCCCGGACCGCGAGTGAACGACAGACCCCCACGGGTGAGGGGAAAAAGCCGCCGTTATCGACTGGCTGACGGACAACTACGATCGACCCCCATGCGCGTGGGGATAGCAGCCCGCGTCGGCAGGTGTTGACGGCCAGAGTCGACAGACCTCCACGGGCGTGGGGAAGCGACCGTTGGCCCAGGAATATTTGTTCGACGACGGGAGGCAGACCCCCACGCGCGTGGGGAGGGCACCCCGCTGGTATCCAGTCTTTCCCCGCGTGCTGGGCAGACCCCCACGTGTGTGGGGAGAACAGATGGATCTTCAGGGCGGAGAGGTAGGCGCCTGGCGGACCCCCACGGCATGTGGGGAGTGTTCCTGGAACCACCGAGACCATATCCATCAGCCAGGCAGACCCCCACACGTGTAGGGACGCCGAGTGCACCTTCGGCAGCGTCAACACGCTCGACGGACCCCCGCGCGCGTGGGGAAACAGGGCCCTGAGAGGCCCGTGATGACCAGCAGGGGCGAACCCTCACAGGATGAGGAAACCGGCGAAACCCGGATCGCAGGCTACACCCTGCCTTCCCGGGGACGTGTGCCGGGGGAGGTGCTCTGCATGCGGCAGGATAGGTGCAACACCCGTGATTCCAGGGTGGGTTGACGTAGAGCGGGAGCGTTCAGTGGGGGTGCGGGAGGATGCCTGGCGCGGCGGGATCGATCTGACGCCGTGGGGCAAGTTCGACCGCGGCGTGTGGGCGGTGTATCCGCTGCTGTTTCATCTGCTGGATGTCGCGGCGCTCGCTGGCGTGGTCTGGGACCGGTACCTGACCCGCGGTCAGCGCCGACTGATCGCCGCCGGACTGGGGCTCACTCTGGCTCAGGCGCGCTGCCAGGTGATGTTCATCGCCGGCCTGCACGATCTGGGCAAGTTGTCGGCGTTCCAGGAACAGGAGGCGTATCCCTGGGCCCGGGTCAGCGACACCCTGCGCGCGGACATCCGTGACTGGCAGCGTATGCCGCACGAACGGGCGTCCATGCACAGCGCGCTGCACCTGCTGGCCGAGGCCGGCTACCCAGCGGACACCTCCGACAGCCCCGGAGTGCTCGTCGCCCAGATCCTGGGCGGCCACCACGGCCGGTTCCTGCAGGTCGACATCGACGGCGCAGCCAAAGCCTCCCGGGTCAACCTCGCCATGGGCGGGCCGGCATGGCAGGATCTGCGCCGCCGCTACTTCGCCCTGCTGCGCCATCTGACCGGCGCCACCGCGGTGCCCGCGGACGTGTCGGTGCCGGCGGCCGTGCTGATCACCGGAATCGGCATCATCGCGGACCGGCTGGCCAGCCAGCGCCACTACTGGCTGCCCAAGGCCCAGGCGCCCGCCTTCGGCGCCGGCGAGCACTTCGCCCAGGCCGTCCGGGACGCCCCCGCCGTGGTAGAGGAGTCCGGGCTGGCCCGCATCACTCTGCCGCAGGTGCCGTTCACCCAGGCCCACGGCGGTCTGGAGCGGCCGAACGCCCTGCAGGCCTCCGTGATCGGGCAACTCACTGCCGCGGTGGGGGACAAGGGACCTGGCATCCTGGTGGTCACCGACGCCACCGGCGGCGGAAAGAGCGTCACCGCGCTGGAAGCAGCACGGATCTTCAACGCCTCCGGGGACACGGCCGGCATCCTGTGGCTGCTGCCGACCATGGCCACCACCGATGCCGCCTACGACCTCCTCGAGGCCTACGTCTCGGCCCACCATCCCGAGCACGCCCCGGTCTCCCTGGTCCACAGCCACAGCTACGACAACACCTCCTATACCGACCACCGCCTGGCCGCCCACGACCCCTCCACCAGCGACGCCTACTGGCCCGACAACAGCGACGGCGACGATGAGGAGAGCAAGTCGGCTGCGGGGGAGCGGCCCGAAGAACGCGTCACGGTGCCCGACGGCTGGCTGCGCGGCTGGGACAGGGCCCTGCTGGCCCAGTTCACTGTCGCCACCCACGACCAAGCCCTCATGGCCGCCATGCCGGTCCGCTTCAGCGCCCTGCGCATGCTGGCCCTGTCCGGGCGGACCGTCATCATCGACGAAGTCCACGCCCTGCCCCCGTACATGCGGCAGACCCTGTCCCGGCTGCTGCACTGGCTCGGCGCCCTGGGCTGCCCCGTGGTGCTGCTGTCCGCGACCCTGCCCGGCCACATCAGCAGCCAACTCGTCAGCAGCTATCTCGACGGCGCCGACCACCCGCACCCCGAAACAGCCCACCTGGACTGCCGGCCCCCCTACCCGGGCTGGCTCTACGCCGCCGCCTCGGACGCCTCCCTCACCCGCATCGACCCGGCCGCGGCCAAAGCCCACGCCGACCGCCACCGCCGCCGCGCCGACCTCCGTCTCCACCCGGTGCGCCACCCGTCCTGCACCGACCCCGAAAACACACCCGCCCGGGAGAGCCGCCTGGAGCGGATCACTCAGGAGATCGCCCCCGTCGCCCGCTCGGGCGGCTGCGCGGCGGTGTACTGCGCCACCATGGCCGACGCCCAGACCACCTACACGCATCTGCGTACCGCCCTCGACTGGCCGCACGGCGGCCCTGACGGCCAGCTGCTCCTGCTGCACGCCCGCCTGCCCGGCTACCAACGCGAGGCCCTCACCCGCCGTATCCGCACCGCCCTGACCTCAGCCGGCGAGCGCCCCGGGCGGCTGGTAGTCGTCACCACCAGCCTGCTGGATATGAGCCTCAACATCGACGTCGACGTCATGGTCAGCGACCTGGCGCCCCTGCACACCCTCCTGCAACGCCTGGGCCGCCTGTGGCGCTTCGACCACATCAAGCGGCCCGACTGGCTGTGCGGCGGTCGCCCCCGCCTGATCGTCCTGGAGCCCACCGACCATCGCGGCCGCACCCTCCTCCCGCCCGCCTGGCGCCCCCTGGACTCCCCATTCCTGCCGCTCGCCACCGCCGCCTATCTCGCCCGACGGCCCGAGCAGCCGCTCACCCTGCCCGAGGATGTGCAGCAGCTCGTGGAAGCCGTACACGGAGACGCCGACACCCTGGCCCGCACCGATGCCGCCCTGCGCCGCAGCCACACCCTGCACCAGGCCCGCACCCGCACCGAGGAACACCACAGCCTGCTGCACCTGGTCCCGGCCTGGCACGACACCCTCTCGCTGTCCGATCTGCACCGCCAGAACCTGCACCCCCGCGAGGCCGCCACCCGCCTGGGCGCCATGCCCCGCCGCCTCCTGCCCGTCTATCGCGTGTCCGGCGGCCGCCTCACTCTGGACGCGGCCGGCACCCGGGCGCTGCCCGAGCACCGCAAACCGACCACCGCTCAGATCCGCACGATCCTCCAGCACACCCTGCCCGTCCCCGCCGCCTGGGTCGCCGGCCGCACAAGAGACCACCACATCCCCGAGTCCTGGCGCAGTCACGCCCTCCTCGCCGACCTCGTCCTGCTCCTGCAGGACGCCGGCGATCCCTCCCGGCCGGTGCGCTTTGGCCGGCACCGTCTGCACCTCGACGGCGCCCTGGGACTGGTCCACACCGAAGACTGAGCCGCTTCCCGCCCCACGCCGCCTGCCCGAACCCCCTCATAGGCATCGCTGTTGCAGGAAGGCCGGACCTTCCTGCCCGGGGCACGCAGCTGCGCGGTGCCAGAAGACAGAAGACCGCGAATTCTCATCTCAGGCCGCCAGGACTTCTCATCCGATGCCCCCTGCCGCGGCTGGGACCAGACAGGACCTGACATCTGAGCGAGAACCGGCAGTGACATCGAAATGAGAAGTGACAGCCGTCGCGCCCGTCGGCACGGATCGAGGAGGGCGATACAGAAATGTCTCACCTTCAAAAAAGGGACACCGACCGGTAATTGTCGGCTGGACTATGTGGTTCGGAAGCTGCTCGTCTATAGCTAATATGGAAAACGCGGAGCCGGGCTGACGTTCGAGTCCGGTCTCGCGCGCCCTGCCTGCTGCGCCGTGTGCACCGCACCCTTGGTGCCCCCGTGGTGCAGGGGCGGCACGTCGGCGTGGCCTGACCCGGCCCGCGCCCGCCCCGTCTGCCCCCTCCTTTCCTGCCGCCCTGGTGCGCTCCTTGTGCCTTGGCCTGCGCAGAATTACCGCTCCGGCGCGCGAGTCTCCCCGAAATACATCTCTTGTTCGCACCCGGCAATGGATCCTGTGTGTCTTCCCCGCATTTTGAGACCGACAAAGAACCGTGCATTCCCGTCCTCTTCCCGGACGGACGCCAGGAGGAGTTGGGGTGGCGGGACGTGCTGCTGCGCGCCCACCTCATCAAGGACCTGGCACTTCCCGTGCCGCCGGCGGCATCTGCCGTCTTGCGCCTGCTCGTGGTGATGGCCGCACGGGTCAGCGGCCTGGACGCACGAGGACAGCGGCGCATGACGGTACGTCAGTGGGCTGCCCGCCGAAGGGAGTTACTGGCGCATCCCGCCGGGTTCGACCCCGACGCCGTTCATGCCTACTTCGACAACTACATCTGGGACCTGTTCCACCGGGCGCGGCCGTTCCTGCAAGACCCGAGACTGGCCAGCCAGTGCCCGCAACGTGCCGGCGTCAACAAGCTGGTCTTCGGCCGTCCCGAGGGCAACAACCTTTCCTGGCTCAGCCCGCACTCCGACAGCGACCCGCAGCCGGTGCCCAGCGCCCAGGCGCTGTGGCACATGCTCATCCACCACTACTACGGCGCGGCCGGCCAGTGGTCCGTGCGCACCGTTGGGGGCCGCTCCCTCAACCGGGCGAAAGCCGGCCCACTGCGCTCGAGTCTGTCCTTCCACCCCCTGGGCCGGACCCTGTACGAGACCCTTCTGGCCGGCATCCCCAAGCCCGACCCGTCCTGGCCGGACGCAGTGGACCACTGCCCGTGGGAGGAACCGCTGCCCGACCCCGACCCTGACGACGACGGTGACCCCGTCGAGGGCCCGGACCCCGATGCCGCGCCGCCGTCGGTGTCCTCACCGGGCCGTCTGCTGACCGGCCGCTCGCGTCACGCCGTCCTTCTCATCCCGGCGCCGGACGGACGCCAGGTGACCGACGCCTACCTGACCTGGTCTACCCAGAAGAAACTCCCGGCCCTCGACCCGTACCTCATCCATCACGTCCATGCGGACGAACCGGTCACCCGGCGCCACCGACCACGCCGCGCGGACGCCGACCGGGCCCTGTGGCGCGACCTGGATGCCCTGCTGCTGGCGGGCGACGAGGACGACCGCAAAGGCACTCAGGCAAAGAGCGGCAAGGGCCGCTACACCGTCCAGCGCCCCGACGCCTTCACGACCCTCAACGACCTGCCTCCTGACCTGCGCGCCGTCCTGCGGGTGCGGGTCTACGGATTCGACCAGGACGGCAAGACCACCAACCGCACCTGGTACACGGCCCTGACCCCGCCGATCTGGCCCTGGATGCAGGAATGCGACCCGGCCGCGGCCGAGCGGGTCGCCGCATGCCGCAAGGCCGCCGAAGAGATCGGCGCCCACCTCGACCGCCTCTCCCAGGACGCCTGGAAGCAGACCACCAACTCCGGCAGCCCCCGGCACCTGCCGCCCTGGACCCGCAGCGCCCGCACCCTGTACTGGCCCCGTGCCGAGGCCACCTTCTGGAACCTGCTGGACAACCCCGCCCTCAGCGCCCGCGCGGCGTTCGCCGCGGACGCCATCGAGGCCCTGCGCACCGCCACCCGCCCGGCGATCGCCCAGCACTTCCGCGCCGCCGAAGCCGTCGCCACCGCCCTGGCCCAGCTGCGCCTGCGCAGCCGCTGATCCTCCCTCACCACATCCCTCTGCCCACTCTTTCTTGCCGCCTTATCGGAGGCTGCCGCCCCTATGCCCGTCACCACCGCGCAACGCCGCGCCCACTACGACGACTTCGTCCACCAGGTCATCACCCTGTGCGCGGTCAACGGCATCCGCGCCGACCTCAACTCGGGCTTCGGACGGCCCGTCGCAGAGTGCTCCCGGATGCCCGAGCACCTCACCCGGCACATCGCCGGCTTCGGAGCACGCCGCGCCCACTACACCGTGGCCTCACTCATCGCCCTGCACCGCGACCTGCCCCACCAAGAAGGCCCCTACCAGCCGGAGCAGGCCGCCCCCGGCAAGGACCAGGACGCCACCACCACACCGGCCGCGAACACAGCTCCGGCATCCGACCCGTCGGGTTCGGCACCGGCGGCGAGCACGGCTGAGCGGCCCTGGCGCCGCCGTCCCGATCTCGGCACCCACCTCGCCATCGCCGTGGCCCGCTACGGCTTCAAAGAAGCCACCATGACCAACCGCGTCAAAACCCTCACCCGGCTCGACACCTCGCTGCTGCACCCGCGGCTATGGACGCTGACCGGCCACCTGAACAGCCGCGGCGCCGCCCGCCTCGACTTCGCCGTCCTGCTGGAAGACCTGGCCTGGTGGGACGACGACCAACTCGAGATAGCGGCCCGCTGGCGCGAGAACTACTTCCTCACCCTGCACACCCTGACGTCCAAGGAACAGTGACATGACCGCCTACGCCCCCGCCCGCTACGCCGACTTCCACATCCTGCACCCGCTGCCCGCCTCCCTCCTCAACCGAGGAGAGGACGACCTGCCCAAAACCCTGAACCTCGGCGGCGCGGTCCGAGCCCTGGTGTCCTCACAGTCCTGGAAGCGGGCCGTGCGCCTGCGCCTGGAGGACGTCCTGGACGAACACGCCGCCCGCACCCGCATGCTGCCCCTACGGGTGGCCGACGCCCTGCGCGCGGCCGGCTGGCCCACCGACCTGGCCGCCTTCGCCGGAACCCAGGTCGTGCGCTCAGCCACCACGGAAGGCCTCAAGACCGAGGAAAACCAGCGCGGCATCACCTCGGCCACCCTCTACCTGCCGCGCGACGTCCTCGATGACCTCACCGACCTGTGCACCGAACACCGCCCACAACTCGAAGAAGCCCTCGCCAAGGAAACCGCCGCACAGACCGCCCCGGCCAAAGGCACCCGCAAGAAGCCCAAGGCCGAGGCCGTCCTGCCCACGCCCAGGGTTGCTTCCGTGATACGCCGGCGCACCGCGACCATCAACCTCTTCGGCCGCATGCTCGCCGAGGTGCCCGACGCCCACGTCGACGGCGCCGTGCAGATGGCACCCGCCTTCACCGTCCACCCCAGCTCACCCCAGCCCGACTATTTCACCGCCGTCGAGGACTGGGCAGCCCCGAACGAGGCCGGCAGCGCCCACCTGCAGACCGCGTTCTTCACCACCGGCCTGCTCTACCGCTACGCCACGGTCAACCTCACCGAACTGACCCGCAACCTGAACGGCGACCACGACCAAGCCCTGCACCTGCTGGGCCTGTTCGCCGACGCCTTCATCGACGTCATGCCCGGCGCGAAGAAGACCTCCACCGCCCCGCACACCTACCCCCACCTGGTCCACTACACGATCCGTGACCGCCGCCCCGTCTCCTACGCCGCCGCTTTCGAACAGCCCGTCAAGCACGCCCCCGGCGGCGGCTACACCGCTCCCGCCATCACCGCCCTGTCCGAACACGCCGCCGGGCTGAACCGGATGCTGGGCACCCGCCGCCTCGTCGGCTGCGGCTACGCCACCCTGCACCCCGGCCCCGTCTACCACCTCGGCACCGCCCACGCCGGCCTCGACGACCTCATCGACGCCCTCACCAAAAACGCGGCCCTCCCCACCGGGCCCCTCGTATGAACGGCATCCTGCTGCGCCTGGCCGCACCGCTGATGTCGTTCGGAGAACACGCCGCCTTCCACTACCGCGACACCCTCCCCTTCCCCTCCCGCTCGGCCCTCATCGGCCTGTTCGCCGCCGCCGACGGACGCCCCCGCAGCGAAGCCCTCGCCCCCGACCCGGCCACCGGCCAAAACCCCTACACCGACCTGACGTTCACCGTCCGCATCGACCGCCCCGGCACCCGGCACACCGACTACCACACCGTCGGCGGCGGCCGCCCGCACCGCCAGGGCCTGCGCACCAGCAGCGGCGCCTACCGCCCCCGCGAGAAGTCCACCCTCATCACCGAACGGGTCTACCTCGCCGACGCCGTCTTCACCCTCGCCGTCCAAGGACCCGACCCGTTCCTGGAACACCTCCTGAAGCGGCTCGAACAACCCGCCTTCGGCCCCTACCTCGGCAGGCGCGCCTGCCTCCCCAACGAACCACTCGTCCTCGGCGGCCCGCACCCCGACCCCATCGGTGAACTCCTCCACCACGTCCCCCTCAGCCTCACCACACCACCCCGCGCAGACCAGGCCACCGTGCCCGTCGCCTTCGTCTGGGAACACCCGCCCTCCCACGTACCTGCCGCACACAGCGAACGCGAAGTCGCCGACGTCCCCCACGACTTCACCCCCACACGCCGCTTCCACAAGACCCGCCGCACCTGGCACACCACCGAAGACCTGCCCGCCACCCTGTACGCCCCACCGCCCGCACTCACCGAACTGACCGCCTACATCCACCAGGACGCCACCCCGTGACCAGCACCCCAACCGCCGCCCTCGCCACCACAGCGACACTGACCCGGATCCGCCTCAACCGCCGCAGCCCGGCCGCCCGCCGTGACCTGGCCGACGCCGTCAGCCTGCACAAGAGCGTGATGCTCCTGGCCCCCGACGACCTCGGCGAAAACCCCCGGCAGCAGGCCGGCCTGCTCTTCCGCCTGGAAGACGCCACCGAAGGCACCCCACCCACCCTGCTCGTCCAATCCCACCAGCCGCCCGACCTCACCCGCCTGCCCCACCACTACGGCACCGCCGAAACCCGACCCCTGCACCCCATGTTCCAGGCCCTGACCCCCGGCCGAGCGGTGCGCTACCGCATCACCGCCAACGCCAGCGCCGCCCGCCGCGTCCTGGACGACCACCACCCCGTCGACAACAAGCACGGCAGAAAAATCGTCGCGCTCTACGGCGACGACGCCCTCGCCTGGTGGCAGCGCCGCGCCCACCAAGCCGGCCTCACCCTGGCCACCACCGACATCACCCCCGCCCGCTTCCCCCGCACACGCCGCCGCGTCGACAAGCCCGGCGAACAAGCCCACCCCCTGGGCCCCGTGCACGCACTGACCCGCTTCGACGGCCTGGCCACCATCACCGACCCCGACCAACTCAGCCACGCCCTGCTCACCGGCATCGGCCGCGGCAAGCCCTACGGCGCCGGCCTGCTCACCCTCGCCCCCGCCTGACCCACCGCCCCGACGTCCACCACCCCAAGGAAGCCGCCCGAACGCCTGTGCCCGCCACACCACCACCTAACGGCCCCTACGACCTGACCTCCCTGCGCGCCGCCGCCGTACGCCGACTGCTGCGCCTGCGCGACGCAGACCGCCTCGCTCACCACGATGTCCGTACCGTCGCCGCCGGGTTCGACGTCCACTGGCGCACGGTGCGCCGCTGGATGGACAACGCCGACGCCCACCACGGCACCTACACCCCCCAAGGCCGCCGCCACTTCACCCTCACCCCGGCCATGCACGACGCCCTGGCCCGATGGAACGGCAACGCGGCAGCCACCTACCGCGAACTCATCGCCGACGGCATCTTTGGCAACCCGCCCCGCGTATCCCAGGCAACCTTCTACCGCGCCGTAGACCGGGAACTCACGCCCGGCCAGCGTGCCGCCCTCAGAGGAGGCGAAGCAGCCCGCCGCCGACACGACGTACACGCCCTGCGCCCACACGGCAACCGCAACGACGTCTGGGAAACCGACCACGTCGAAGCCAGCGTCTTCGTCAACATCGACGGACGCCGCAGCAAACCCTGGATCACCTGGTTCATCGACCACACCACCGCCGTCATCTGCGGCCTGGCCATCACCCCCCACCAGCCCAGCCAGGACGCCATCCTGGCCGCCGCCCGCGACGCCATCCTCTGCACGGATCACCACCGGCCCTTCGGCGGCATCCCCCGCAAGATCCGCACCGACCGCGGCCGCGACTTCCTGGGCAAGTGCGTGGACGAGGCGTTCAAAAAGTTCGGCACCGAACTGATCGTCCTGCCGCCCTACAGCCCCCACCTCAAAGGCACCGTCGAAGCCATCAACGGCGCCGCCAAGCACATGCTGTTCAAAGGACTGCCCGGCTACGCCCACACCCCCCGAAGCCGCCGCGACCGCCGCGGCCAGCCCTTATGGGCCCTTCACGAACTCCTCGACTACGAAACCTTCGTCACCGTCGTCCTCGACTGGGTGGACTGGTGGAACAACGACCACACCATCGCCCGCCTCCACCGCCGCACCCCCGCCCAGGCCTGGCACGCCGACCTCACCCCCATCGACACCCTCGACCCCGCCGACCTGCACACCTACACCCTCACCGACGCCGGCCCACCCCGGAAGATCACCAGCAAGGGCGTCCGCTGGAAAAGCGCCTACTACGTCGGCGACTGGATGCACGGCCACTCAAGCGCCGGCGAAATGGTCCGCCTGCGCCACGAACCCCACCACTACCACCGCGTCGAACTCTACGACGCCGACACCCTCACCTACCGCGGCCCCGCCTTCCGCAGCGACGAAATGAGCCCCCGCCAAGCCCGCGCACTGCACAACGCCCGCCGACGCGAAGCCGACCGCTACGCCGCCAAAGCCCGCCGAGCACGCAAAAACGCCACACCCCGCTACGCCGCCACCAGCGTCGCCGCCGCGCCCGAACCCCTCAACCGGCTCACCGCCAGCCAGGCAGCCGCCCAGCTACGCCAGTTGCAGACACCGGAAGGTCACCTGCAGGCCCAGGCCCGGCCCGACCTCCTCAACCGGCCCCAGCCCGACTCCGCCCGCTGGACCAAGCCCCGGCCCGGCCCCAAGCCCCAGGACACCGAGTGACCCACGCGAGCACCACGCCCGACAACCAGTCGGCCGCCGGCCCCAACTACCACTACATGGGACTGCCCGGCGCCCGCGCCATGCTGACCCAGGCCAGCGCAGAGACCTACGCCAACCTCGTCACCACCCTCAACGCCGACGCCGGCAAGGGCGCCATCATGTGCGTCCACGGCGGCGTCGGCCTGGGCAAGACCTTCGCCGTCAACAGCCACCTCCACGACCTCGCCCCCCACACCACCCTGCGCATCAAGGTCGGCTCCGCCAAAATCCAGGCCCTGCGCGCCGCCCTGTACAAAAGGCTCGACCTGCCCGGCGAGGCCCCCCTCAACAGCACCCGCTGCGAAACCATTCTCAAGGAAGCCCTGTCGGAAACCCCGCGCGTTCTGGTCGTCGACGAAGCGCAGTGGCTGGACACCCGGGCCTTCGAATTCATCCGCGAGCTCTGGGACGACGAGGACACCCGCCTCGCCGTCGTCCTGGTCGGCGCTGAAACCTGCTACCAGAAGATCAAGAACCGTCCTGCTCTGGACTCCCGCATCCTCGTCTGGCAGCGCTACAAGCCCCTCACCCCAGCCGAAGTCCTCACCGTCATCCCCGAATACCACCCGCTGTGGGCGGACGCACCCACCGACGAACTGCTGTGGATCGACGACGTCGCCTGCCACGGCAACTTCCGCCAGTGGGCCAAAATCACCTACCTGCTCCGGGAACAGCACGGCGGCCCCGGCTCGAAGGGAGCCGGTAGCACGGGGCCGACGAACCCGCCCACTCCACACGGCGCGGCCGCACCACTCCCTCCCTACAGCCGGGACCTCGTGCGCGCCGTCCTCAGTCGCCTCGACCCCACCCAACGTCACACCGACTGAAGCGCCACCCCGGCGTCTGGGCGCATCCGCACCGTCACCGGCGCTGGCGGTGCGGCACCGGCGGCCATCCGTGATACTCCAACGCCCGGTCATCCTCAACGCGGGGGAGCGGCTGGCACATCCACGCTCCCGGAGGGGGCGAACAATCACCAGCCCGCCCAGCCAGCGCACCACACGGGCCGGTTGCTCCGGAGCCCCGTCTCGGTCCACGAAGCCGTACTCGACCGGTGCCCGCTTACTGCTCAGCAGCTGGTTGGCCGCGTTCGTTGAGGGCGGACCCCCACCCGCGTGGGGAACAACGAGGTGGTGACGCCGCCAGTGGCGCGGCCGTGGATAGACCCCTACTTACGTGGGGATGCTCCCTTGCTGACCTGCGAGGCCAGCTCTATCGAAGAGGATCCTACTCGTGTGGTCCGGGCGGCAGTCAGCAGTGCCTTCTGCCGAGGGCAAGGCGGAGCACGCGAACCGGGCCGAACAGGCGGGTCGGCCACCGGCCTTGGCGGCCTTGTCGGGCGAGCCGCACCTCTCGCGTGGCAGCTGTTCCCGGGGGCTCTGGGTGCGGGCTGGTTAGTGGCTGTTGTCGGTGAGGGTTCCGCGCTGCACCAGCTCGTCGGCGGTGCAGCCGCGTCGCTGCGCCATTGCGTGGAAGGTTTCCCGCTCGCGCTGCCAGGACAGGGCCCGGTCGGCTGCAGTCTGACGGATGTACTCATCGGCGGACAGGCCGAGAGCGGCGGAGTGGGCGGCGATCGCTTCTCTTTCCGCGGCCGTGAATGTCATCGTGGTGGCCTCCTTTGGCCGGTGGAACTGCTGCTCGGCGGGGTGCCGGGTGTTAACCCGCGCAGGTCATGACGCTAGCCGTTGCGCGGGCTTCAGCTGGCGCTCGGTGCGGGGCGGGGTGGGTGTTGATCCATGAGAGGCCGCCGAGGTCGAGGTGGTGGCGGGCGCGGGTGACAGCGACGTAGGCGAGGCGGGCATCGGTGTCGCTGACAGGTTCGGGAATGGGCTGGCCTTGGGCGTCGTGCTGGTCGGTGTCCTTGGGCGGGGGAAAGTCGTCGGCGATTTTGACGGTGAGCCATTCGCGGCCCTTGGCGGTGTGGGCGGTGGAGACGGTGACGTCGGCGTGCTGTTCGTCGGTGAGCTGGTCGACGGCGGTGAGGATGGCGTCGGGTCCGTGGGTGTCGACGAGGTCGACGAAGGGCTGGAGGTCGCGTCCTGCGGGGTCGTGGGCGGCGTAATCCTGCAGTTCGCCCCAGGAGGCGAAGAGCACGAGTTCGGGGTGGGAGGTGCGGCGGCCGTCTTTGAGGTCGCGGGCCGCGAGGGCGAGCGCGGCCAGCTGCTGTCCTCCGCGGGTGAGGGCGACGCGGTGGCCGACGGCGAGCAGACGCATGACTTCGGCCATGGCGCCGATGTTGGTGCGGCACAGCACCGCGTCCGGCCGGTCGAGGCTGCCGATGTCGGTGGGGATGGTGTCGCTGCCGGTCAGGCGGATGGGGGCGTCGGCGAGGGTGAGCCACCGGTTGGCCTCTTCGGCGATCAGGGGGCCGAAGCGGAAGGAGCGGGTCAGGGTGAGAGGGGTGGCGTCGAATCCGGTCATCACGTCCCGGGCGCCGCGCCAGCCGTAGATGGCCTGGGCGGAGTCGCCGACCATGACGAGCTGTGCGTGGTCGCGTTGGGCGGCGAAGACCTCCTCGAGGACCGGGTTGGTGTCCTGGGCCTCGTCGAGGAAGAGGAAGTCCTCTTCGATGGTGGGTGCGGTAAGGGCCCACATTTTGAGGTAGTGGTCGTGTTCGAAACGGACCACGCCCTGATCGGGGTTGTGCAGATCGGCCCAGGCTTTGGTCGCGAACGGCATGACCTCGTCGGCAAGTCGGGCATGGTCGCCGGGTGTGTCCAGGCCACGCAATCGTGGCACGTGGTGGCCGGTCAGGGCGCGGTCGGCGGAGTAGCAGTAGCGGGTGACGGTGCGCAGCACGGTGTGGGAGAGCGCGCGGGGGCCGATCTCGTGAGCACCGATGCGGACCGGACGCGTGATACCGAGCGCCTGGCCGGTCTTCCACGCGGGCTGGCGGGGGCTGTTGAGCCGGCGGGTGTAGCGGTGACCGACGGCGGCGAAGGCTGTGGCGTGAGCGGTCTTGCACAGCACCGTGCGGGGGAAGCGGCCGGCGGCGTCCTGGGCGATGTTCTTGTTGAAGGCGAGGTAGCGGCCGCGGCGGTGGGTTCCGGCCGCGAGGAGGCCGAGGGTGCTGGTCTTCCCTGTCCCGGCGCCGGCCTGCAGAACGAGATGGTGACCGGCCCGGAAAACGTCGGCAGCGTGCGCCTGTTCGTCGGTGGGCGTGTGCAACAAGAACTCCGCGAAAGAGAAGAAAAACATCGGAAGGGGAAAGGGATGATGAGTGAGGTCTGCGGTGTGGGCTGCCGTCCCGGCAAGGTGCAGCGTCCGGGATGGGCTCGCAGCGCTGCCGGGACGCAGTGTGATGCCGGCTGTGCAGGATTCGGGCCGCGCAGACCAGTACTTCTTCGATGGTGGGGTGGTGAGCAGGCTCGCGAGCCGGTTCTCCGGGCGCCGGGCGCGTTCCTGCTCACGCCGGGCACGGTCCGCGGCCACGTACCGGCCGAGCACATCCTGCGGCCGCTGCTCCAGATCTGTTGCGGCCCGGCGGAGGACCGCACCTGCTCAAGAGGCCGAGAACGATGTTGAGCAGAACCCGGCCGTGCCGGTTGGGGCGGTGCGTGGTCAGGATGCCGATCGGCAGTCGCATGCCCCGTTGGTGCCGTAGCACGTGCAGGGCACCGCCCAGGCTGCGCGCTCTGCACTGCTATCAGCTGGGTACGGTCCGCGTTCGCGGTCGGCCGGACGCATGCCCGGGCATGCCGGAGCCTGCCCTGGGTGGCGGGCCTGGGCAGGGTGAGCTCGAGGGAGTGGAAGGGCGTCATGGGCCAACTGCCTCGTGTGCCCTGCCGGTGGGGCCTGGGCGTCGGGTGCGGGTGGGAAGGCGGTTGTGGATGTGCTCGTGGTGGGCCAGGGGGTCGAAGGGCTCCCAGTCGGCCACCGCCAGGTCGGCGGCCGTGGGGATGGCGGCGTGCTGCGGGCAGCGCTGGGCGCGCCAGCGCAGCTGCTCGACGTACGGGATGGCGCTGAGGTCGTAGATGGCCATAACCGCGGAGGGCAGGGCCAGCTGCCCGCTCGTCGCGGTGGCCGGGACCAGCCTCCAGGTGCCGGCCGGGGTCTCGGGGGAGAGCAGAGTGCTGGTGCAGCGGTGACGGCGCCGGGTCTGGGCGATGCACTGGATCTCGTCCACCGGGCGGGCGGCGAGGTAGCGCACGTACAGCAGTTGCACGACGGGGCGGGCCGGGCGGCAGTCTGCCGAGTTCTTCCGTTGGGGTGCCGGGCCGTCCGGGGAGGCTGAGCAGGGGGTGAAGGCGCCGGTGTCGATCAGGCGGCGGGTGTTCACGGCCAGCGACCGGCGCAGCCCGGTCAGCTCGGGCGGCGGCGGGGGAGTGTCGCGGGCGGGACAGACGACGGCGTGCGGCAGACGGCACCAGCTGCTGCCGTCCCCGCCCAGGTAGGCGACACCGGAGCTGACGTGCCAGCGGCACACGGCGGGCACCCGGGCGGCCGGAAGCTCGTGCGGATGAAGGCGGACGGGCCGCCGAGCGCCGCGGTGGTACCACTCGATCCGGTTGCCGCACTCGCGGCACCGGTCGCCCTGACCGCAGCGCAGCAGTCGGCTGACGCCGTCGGGGGAGACGTGCAGGGAACGGCGCACGCGGTGGACGAGGGGGCTTCCGTCCCAGCGCCGGGCCGGGGGAGGTGTGGAGCGCATGCGGGCGAACCTGCCAGCCAACACGCCGCATCCGCGGCAGCAGCTCCGCCGGATCGCCCGGTCAGCCCCATCCGGTGCGACTGGCGTGCGAATGCGTGATCGCGTGTTTGGGCGGGTCTCGCCGGTTCGGGTGATCTGCGGCTGGCACCCGGGCGCGGAGTCAGTCCCCAGCCGGGCCGGGCAGGTCGTGCCCGCGGCACAGGGTGCTGAAGAGCTCGTCGAGCGGGGTGTTCAGGGCGTGGGCGAGAGCGTGCCAGGTCTTCAGCGTGCCGATGGTGCGGCCCTGCTCGATCTCGATGACGGTGCGTCTGGCCAGGCCGCTGCGGGAGGCAAGCTCGTCATAGCTCCACCCGCGCGCGGCCCGCAGGCGCGCGAGTTCGAACCGCAGCGCAGTGAGGTCCGGATCGGGCGGCAAGATCGTCACCCGTCCATCCGACGGTGCAGACCCCTGCACTGCCAGTGCATACCTCTGCCCTATTTTCCCAGGTGGCGGCGCCCGCGAGAGGGCAGACCTCTGCACTACGGTGGGCGGCCGTCCCTCCGCCCACGAACAGGACCGGCACGGACGAAGCGAGGAGGAACACGCGCCCATGAGGCTGCGCACAGCATGTCCGACGACACCACGCGCCTGGACCGTGGAACTGCGCCCGCACGCCGGTGGGCTTGCTCTCGTATGCCGGCAATGCCCGCAAGCCAGCGGGCAGATCACCGCAGCCGCCGCACGCGCAGCCGCCCTCGCCCACCTCGCACGGCACGCACGCGGCAACCTCCTCCCCTCGCACCTACGGATCTGCCAATGTCATGAACGCGGCTGCCACTGGCACCCCCGCCACCGCGGCTGCGCCGGCCCAATCCGCCTCCTCCTCGCACGCGGACACGGCGGACGACTATGGCGGCTCGCCGACGCCTGCAGCGCCTGCGCCGCAGCGACAGCACAGGCCGCCGTAGTGCCCGACACCGTCCTCGCCCGCCTACCGCTGCACCCGACAGCCGCCCGGCGGCACAGACGCCGCCCCAAGGGGCCCGGCGAACAGACCCGGGTACGTGAAATCCTCAGCTACCTGGCCGCCGCGCTTCCAGCGGACACTTCGCCTGCCGCGCGTTTGCTCGCGCTGCAGTGCGCCCTCCGCGTGAACACCACAATGCACGTCCGGCTGCCCAAAGGGGTGCTGCGCAGCCTCCGCCTCAACGCCGTCCAGGACCCATGGCGCGAGCTGGAGCGCGCGCGATGGCTGCGCATCATCCCCGCGACCGGGGCCAACGAGGTCGTTGCCGAACTGCTTGACGCCGCGCTGCTTGGCCAAGCCCCGGCCCGCCCCGACCGGATGCGTGCCGCGGACTGGGCACTGCGCGCCAGCTCCTCCTCGACCGCAAGGGCAATCGGACCGTTGCCGCAGCTGGCGAGCGCCTACCTCGCGGCGCACGCCGATCCGCAAGACGGCAGCGGTCTGGGCGAGCTCGACCAGATGGCGCGCGCCTGTGGCGTCCCGCTCACGGAGCTGCCCACCCTGCTCGACCAACTGGCAGCCACCGGGCTGCTCAGGTCATGGCAGGCCTGCCCAGACTCGGGAGACCTGCACTGGACCCTGGCGTACGGATGGTGAATCCACGACACCAGCCACCAGCACGGAGACAGCCGGTCCAGGTGATGCAGACGGTGACCCGTCTCAGCGAAGTTTGAGCATTCTCCGAAGTCTGACTGGCATGACGGCTGCAGCTCTGCAGCTGATTCAGCCGGTGGAGCTCTCCGGCGGGGGCCACGGACCCTCGAAGGCCGGCCCGCAGTCGTGGGGCAGGTGGGCCACTACCAACGCGGCCGCCTCCCGTGGTGTGAGTACCTCGCCCAAGACGCCCGTGTACTGCGGGGCGTAAACCGTGTACGACTGGGTGCCGCTCGCGATGAACGGCAGGTCGTTGCTTCACGGGAACTGGGTGTTCCTGTGGAAATGGAGGGCCCCGTGGCTCGGAAACGGGAACAGGACCCGCAACCGCGGCTCGGCGTAGGCGGCCTCTATGACCACGAGATCTCCCCGTCGCGCCGTGGGATGTCCCTCCAGCATCAGCCGCCAGGTCTTCTCGACAACCGTCTCCTCGGTCATCCCGCGATCATGACGTCCGTACTCAGCCAGGACAACCCGCTCCACCTCGATGGTCAAACCTCGAGGAGACAGACCCCAGTCGGTCCGACTTCACTGAGGCTCGCCAAAGTTCGCTGAGGCAGGTCATGCGGGCTTCAAGCGGCTTACGGCGAGTCACTCGCCAAAAGGCCCCGCACGCTGTTCGTACGCCATTAGTACGCAAAACATGCGCTTCAGACTATGGTTGAGGCACAGGAGGTGTTCCATGCCCGAGTTGTTCGACCGGGTCGACGCGCTGATCGCGTCCCGTGCCGTGCTTCCGCCACCGGCGGAGCGCAAGCGGCTGCGTCAGGCCCACGGCTTCACACTGGACGAAGTGGCTGAGGCTCTGCAGGTGCGTCGGGCGACCGTCAGTGCCTGGGAGTCAGGTAAGACGGAGCCCCGGCCCCCCGAGCGTGACGCGTACGCACGCCTGCTCAGCAAGCTCGTGGAGCTCTACCCTGCCGATCCCAGCGCCACAACCCCGGTACACGACACGGCCGCTCCCGCGACGTCCGCAAGCACCCCCGCCCCCGCTCCGGAAGCGCGGACTCTGCCCACAGCCCCGGCCTCCGAGGCTGCGACCATGGCTGCTTCCGAAAACACCGAACCCCGCCCCACCGCCACCACCGCTGCTTCGGCCGCCGCGTCACGTCCGCCGCGCATCACCAGACCGTCGTCGGCGTCACGCCGCCCGGCCGCACGGAAGGCCGCCCCGGAGAACACTCCCGCCAATGCCGATCCGCGCTTCGCCAACGGTCCGCTTGCGGTCGTCGATGTCGACGACGACGGCCACGTGCTGGCGTATTGTGTCGGTGGCCTGGTCCTGGACGTGCCCGCCAAGTCCGTCCCGGCCCTGGTCGACTGGACCCTGAAGGAGGCCAGGCTCGGGCAGCCAAAGCTGTCCGGGCCGGGCAAAGACGGCGACCCGCTGATCGTGCTCACCGAGGCCGCGCTGGAGCGCTACGGCCTGCCGGTCGCCCTCACCGATGAGGAGAAGCTCGCCGGACGGATCCCGGAGAGCCACAAGGTCATCAAGCAGCTGGCCCGCGCCGACTGGAAGCTCACGAAAAGGGGCTTCGGGCCTTGGGCGAGGATCTACCGCCCGGCGCAGGGCTCAGAACGCAACTGCGTGCAGCTGTGCATCCCGTCCTGGCACGCGCTCGACTCCCGCCACTGGGGCGAGGCTGCCCAGCTCCCGGCGGCGGAACTCGCCCGGCTCCTGGGCGTGTACACGTCGAGGGTGATGACGCCGCGCGGCTCCACCGCCGTGACCGGCCTGGAGCTGATGACCGCGCTGCACCCACCGACCTACGCCGTGCGCGACGAAGCCACCGGCGGCTTCCGGAAGGCGGACAGCAAGAACCCCGGCTCACTGGGTGAGCATTCGGTGGACTGCGCGCCCTGCGAGGCCCCGGACGGGCACCCGCTCCTCAATGGCCTCCCGCGCTTCCACGTCCGGGGACCGGCGGAGAAGCTGCTCGAGGAGGCGTACGACTGGGCGCGCCCGCTCACCGACGACGAATGCATGCGCCGCAACCTCGTCGGCATCGACGTCAACATGGCCTTCGCCGCAGGCGCCAACGGGCTGATCGTCGGCCTCGGCGAGCCGACGCATGTCAAGCAGCCGGTGTTCGACCCGAAGCTCCCCGGAAGCTGGCTGGTCGACCTGTCCCACGTCGACCTGTCCCGCGTGAAGGTCGCCAAGGACAAGTGGACGGACCTGGACGCCGGCCTGCTGCCCAGCCCGTTCACGCCGAAGGGCGAGCGCCCCGAAGGACCGGCCTGGTACGCGACGCCGACGGTGGCGTACGCGGTGGAACTCGGCTACGACGTCGCGCCGCTCGAGGCATACGTGCGGTACGACAACGGCCGCTACCTCGACGCCTGGTACAACCGCCTGCGCGACGCCTACCTCGCCACGATGGCCGACCTCGGCGTCGACGCCGACCTGTCCCCAGCCGACTTCCTGGAAGCCATGGACGGCTACAAGGAGCGCGACCCGCAGCTGGCGATCGCCGTCTCGGCGATCAAGGCGACGGTCAAGGGCGGCCTCGGCAAGCTGCGCGAACGCCCCCGGGGCGAGGGCTGGAAGCCCGGGCAGCCATGGCGGGCGCTGTCCCGCCCGACGTGGCGGCCGGACATCCGTGCAGCGGTCATCTCCCGCACGCGGATCAACCTGCACCGGAAGATCGTCAAGCACGCGGCGTTCACCGGACAGTACCCGGTGGCGATCCTCTCCGACTGCGTCGTGTACGCGGCCAACGGCGACAGCCCGCTGGACTTCCTTCCCTACCGGGACGGCAAGCCGCTGCCCGGCGGCTTCAAGCTCGGCATCAACCCGGGCCTGGTCAAGCACGAGGGTACCCAGAGCGTGCTGTGGGGCGAAGAGGTCCGCGAGCGGTTCAACGCCCCGGAGCTCAACCTCGCCCGGTACATCAAGGACGGCACCGTCACCGACGTCGACAACGGAGAGTAGGAGAGAGCGACGATGACCCTGTTCGGGGACGGCCTGGACAAGGCGGTGCAGAAGGCGTTCACCCGCCCGGCCCCCAAACGCGCGGGTGCTCAGATGCGGTACCTGGTCAAGCAGCTCAAGGGCACCAAGGCGGTCGCCGAACTGCTTGCAATGTCCCAGCGCCAGGTGGAGCGGTACGTCAAGGACGAGGCCAAGAAGCCCCGCCCGCAGCTCGCCGCCCGCCTGGAGCGCGAGGTCAAGGCACGGTGGCAACCACAGATCCGCGCCCAGGCGCGGCAGAAGGCGGCGACCACCGGCGGCATCGTCATCGACACCCGCGCCCGGATCGGCTACAAAGCGCCGGTCGGCACCACTGACGAGGACCGGCTCCGTCACCTGACCGTGGCGCTGCCACCCCAGTACGCCGCCCGCTTCTTCGAGGCCCAGGAGCAGGGCGCCACCGACCAGCATCTGCAGGAGATCGCCGCCGAAGCGCTCAAGGAGGTGTACTTCCAAGACGGCGGCCGCCGCGCCGGCCAGCTGGAGGAGGTGCGCTTCACCGACATCATGCACCTGGAGTTCGAGCTGTAGGCGTCCCCGAACACTCCGCGCGCTCGGACCTGTGACTGAGTCTTGCGAGCTGTCTTGCTCAGCCGAATAGAGAGCCCGAACGCATATGCGAAATGCGTTGCTGCGAATGCGTGTTCGGTATCTTGTGCGGATGCGGCGCGTCTCCCATGAGGATCTGACTTGATTTCGGCTGATGCCGGCAAGTGAACTGTCGCTGATCCGTGGCGCTCCGGAGGGTTGGTCCTGTGGACCACGATCATGTCGAAAGCTTTCGTTTCCGCAGCTCAGATGGTTTCTTCTGGGATTTTTCCTCCTCGTGATAGGCGAGACGAAAACGTCCGTTCTCCCGCTTGAATCAGTGCCCCTGCAGTGGTGCGTGGGCACTGATTCAAGTCATTGACGAGTGGTCGAATCCCCTCGAATTCCCGGGTCTCGAGCGGGCGTTGTCAGTGGCGGCGTCTAGCTTTCACATACGGCTCGGTAAAGGGAAGCGGCGCCGGTTTTTGCCCGTCCACTTCGCCGAGACGCCATGGTGCCGTCGTCTGCAGGGGGAGATGGTGTTGCGTTCGCGGATGTGGTGGCAGGAGGTCGTACCGGGGGACTGGTACGTGTTCGGGACGCCCGAGGGCCTGGTGAAGGACCGCTATCTTGCGCTGCTGGCCGCCCTGGAGGAGTTGTCCACGCGGGGGCCGATGGCGACGTTGTCCGACATCACCGCCCAGCTGAAGAGGGTCGGCTATCACGATCCACTGCCGCAGGCTGAACTGCGCTCCCTGCTGGACCAGTTGATGGAGTGGCAGTTCGCCGAGCCGTTTCACGACTACGCGGCCCCGCTGCGCAGCCTGCAGGGTCTGTCGGCGCGTGAGGAGGCCTGGGCACTGACCCAGCGGGGACGCGGCATCGTGGCCGCAGTGCGCACCGCGGTTGTCGACGTGGTGCGTGCCCTGCAACTGCCCAGCCGTCTTCTGGAGGAGGTTCAGGACACGCTGCGGGCGATTCTCGATCACCTGAAAGATGACCACGGCCGGTTGCCGGGTGACCTGGAGGACGTACGTACCCGCATCGACGAACTGCAGCGGGTGACCGCCGACTTCTACGCGGCACTGGCGAAGATGGTCCAGTCTGACGTGACCGACAACGACGTGTTCGGCGAGAACCGCGACCGCGTTGTGGAGGCGCTGCGCCAGTTCCCCCGCGAATACGGGCGCGGCCTGCCACGAGTCGAGTCGGCGCTTGCCGAACTGCGTGCAGCCGGGTTTGCCCGCACCGCGGAGACCGCCGTCGCGCACGCCGGTCTCCTGGATGCTGCCGACCAGCAGCACTGGATCGACGAACGCGTCCGTCGCCTGACCGACCTGGAAGCATGGTTCGAACCGGGCGGCACGGTGCACCGCCTGATCGACTCGGCCAGCGGCGCCGTGCACACTCTGCTGGTCGCCATCGACCGCCGCTACATGGCCCGCCGGCGTGGCAGCGACCTGGGCGTCGATTTCAGAGCTCTCGCCTACAGCCTGTACCGCCAGATAGACGACACCGAGGCCCGCCGCGTATACGCGGCCGCCTTCGGGGACTGGCCCGCCTGGCACGCTGTCATCGGTGCCGCCGAGGAGGACGTCGCCCACGGCACCCCCGCCCATTCCGGCGCCGGCCGTCACCAGGTCGAGGTGACCTTGCGGGAACACGAGCGGCACGGGCGGACCACTGGGCGCCCCCGCAAAGTGCCCGACACCACCGCCGACCGGACCGCGGCCCACGCCCAGGCACAAGCAGCCGCACAGCGTCGCCGCCAACTGGCCGCACTGCTGGCCACCGACGGCGAAGTCGGCCTCGAATACCTTGGCCGACTGCCGTTCGAGGCGGCGCTGATTCTGCTCAACGCCGTCGAGGTCGCGCTCAACCAGTACCACCCGCAGGACGGCGTGGGGCGGGCCACCGTCGACGAGGCCGGCCTGGACGTCACCGTCAGGCCCGGCCGGCCCGACACCACCGTCACCGTCGAACTGGCCGAAGGACGCCTGTCCGGACCCGACCTTCGCCTGTCGGTCACCCCCCAGGACCACACATCCTCTCCCCGCCGCCCAGCCGAGCAGACGGCAGGGCCCAACTGGAGCGTGGCATGAACGACACCCTGCTGCTCGACGCGGACTTGCGCGCCAGCGCCCGCCTGCTCAACGCGACCGGCCGCCTCACCATCGAAGACGATCCCGAGCACTACCGGGTGGCCGTGCAGGGCCACCCGGCCCTGGCGGAGTTCTTCCGCACCGAACTGAACTGGACCCTGGAGGTCCACAAGGTCGCCGGTCTGATCCGCCTGCACAAACGCCGCCACGATGTGCCGGCCGACCGAGGCCCGAGGCTGGTGCGGGAGAAGCAGCCGCTGGCCGGCACCCTGGTAATGATCCTTATCTGCCTGGCCTGCGAACAGTTGTGGCGCCGCCCGCGCATGAGCGTGCGCGAACTCATGCAGGCCATCGCCCAGGTCTGTGCTGCCGACACGACCGACGGGCGCCTGCCTCGATTCCCGGTCGTCGCCACCGAGGACGTCAGGAAGAAAGAGGCGCGCCACAACCGCCAGAGCCTGGCCGACGCCCTGAAGATCCTCGTCGCGGAAGGCACCATCACCGTCGACGCCGACCTCGACCGCGCCCTGGCCGACGAGGACGGCGACCTCATCGTCACGGCCTCCCGGGACCGCCTCGCCACCAAATTCTCCTCACTGTCACCCACCCTCCTGCAACTCGACGGCGTGCCGCCGGACCAGCACGCCGCCGCCCTGTCCGCCGAATCCCTCCTGGACCACACAGCCCACACCGCAGGCGAAGCCCCCACGCTGGAGCAACGGCGCCTGAACGCCATCCGCCGCCTGGTCGACGACCCCGCCACCGACCCTCTCGACGACGACACCGACACCACCCCCTACCTGCACACGCTGACCGGACGCGAACGCGCCCTCAACGCCGTCGCCGCCCTCGGACTCACCGCCACCGTGCGCCGCGACTGGTGGCAGGTCACCGACCCCAGCGGCCAGTCCAGCAGCATCGACTTTCCCAACGGCCGCCGCACCGAACGCCAGGCAGCCCTCGCCCTGTTGGCCACCCTCCCCGGGCGCGAGGACCCCACCGCACCGCTGACCCTCACCGACATCGCGGACCTGTTCCTCCAACTCCGCGCCAACCAGCCCCGCTGGGCGGCCACCTACGAACGCATGCCCGCACTGGCCAGCGCCGCGGCCGCCGAACTGACCAGCGTCGGCCTGCTCACCCCCGACCCCGCCCTCCCCGATACCTGGCTGCCCACCCCCGGCGTGCACCTGTGGCGCATCCGCGTCCGCCAGCCCGCCCCGCCGCCCTCACCAGCCGCCACCCCGGACACCAGCCCGGCCATACCCCTGTTCCCGCCGCCCGAGACCACCCAGAAGGCCACCAGCCCCGATGCCGCGCGCCAGGCTCGCCGAGGAGACGACGGATGAATCCCACCGAGCACCCCACCACACACCTGAGCCTGACACGCGACGAGCCGATCATTGGCACCCCCACCGCCGAAGGCCGCTGGCAGCCCACACGCGCCGGCATCGTCAACTCCTGGGCCTGGGCCAGCGAACAGCTGTACTTCTCCGACGGCTGGCTCGCCCTGGTCGGCCCCAACGGCTCCGGCAAGTCCCTGACCGCCTCCATGCTGATCACCGTCCTGCTGGACGCCGACACCTCCCAGACCGCCCTGTCGGTGTCAGGCAAGGCCGCAGGCACCCTCACCAGCCGCCACACCGACTTCAACGACCGCGAAGACCGCACCGGCATGTGGTGGCTCGAGTACGGCCTGCACGATCCGGCCGACGGCAGCACCCGCTACATGACCACCGGCCTGTGGTTGCGGGCCACCGCAGGCCACCTGCACCGCGCCTTCTTCCTCGCTCCGGGCCGAGTGGGCAGCGATTTGACGCTGGAACAGGAACGCGAGCCCGTCGCGCTGGACGCACTCGCCGGACAACTGGCCGCCTGCCAGGGCGAGATGTTCACCGACTCCAAAACCCTGCGCGGCTCCCTGAAACAACTCACCGCCCAGGACGAGCGTTCCTACCGCCACACCGTGCGCACCCGGCTGTTCGCCCCACTCAACGAGGTCCAGTTCGAGGCACTGCTCGCCGTCCTGCGCTCCCTGCGCAGCGTGCGCACAGCCGAAGCCATTTCTCCCACCCGGATGCGGCAGGTCCTCACCGACGCCCTGCCCGCCCTCGACACCGACAACCTCACCCAGGTCGCCGAGGCGATGGAACGCATCTCCGAACTCGAAAACAAGCTGGAGCGCACCCGGCAGGAAGCCAAACTCCTGGAGAGCACCGACCGCAGCTACCGCCGCTACCTGCACACCGTGGCCCAGGTGGAAGCCGCCGCCCTGACCGCAGCCAACACCGAGTTCGACGACCATGCCCGCAGCCTCAAGAAGGCCACCGACCAGCTGACCACCGCCCGGCAGGCATCCCAGGACGCGGCGCAGGAGCACGCCCGTGCACAGAGCGACATCTCCCGCACCCGGGGGCAACTGTCCGCGGACGAAGCACTGCTGAGCGAACACGCCGGGGCCGAACTGCCCCACCACGAGGACCGTGCCCGCGAACTCGCCGCCCAGGCCGAAGCCGCCGCCCAGCGCGCGCAAACGGCCGGCACCGACGCCGGCGAGGCTGACCGCAAGGCCGCCGACAGCCGAAACGACGCCCGGGCCGCCCAGACCCAACTCACCCACATCTCCGGAGACCTGCGCACCACCGCCAGCACGCTGGGAGCGCATGCCGCGTGCGAACAGCTCGTGGCGACAACCGAAACGCTCACGCAAGCCCGCACCGCTGCCGACACCGCGCTGGACACGGCCTGGTTGTGCAGCCATCCGCTGGCCTGGGCGGAAGACCACCAGCGCCAGATCCAGGCCGTCGACCGGGCCTTGCAGACCTACCAGCACATGCAGGACAACCAGCGCACCGCCACAGACGAACAGCGTGCCGCTGAGGATGCAGAACACGCACGCCGTGAGGCGGCCTTCCAGGCCACCAGCGACCGCCGGCACGCGGAGGAGGAACTCTCTGCCCGCCTCGACGCCTGGCAGCAGGCGGCGCCGCTGCTCGGACCGCTGCCGCCGCACCTGAGCGAACCCGTGGAGGCCGAGGAACGCACCGACACCCGCCAGCTCACCGCCTGGCTCGCGTCCACCTCCGCTGCCGCCCGCACCCGCATCGACCTGGCCGGGCACCAGCAGCAAGCGGCCGCCGACGCCGCCCTCGCCCACGTCGCAGCCCGCACCGCAGGCCAGGCCTGCACCGACCACGCCGCAGCCAAAGAGACCGCAGACGAGGCCGGCGCCGCACACGAAGCCGCCGTGCAGCAGGGACGCGTCGAGACGGAAGCCGACGAGGACCGCCGTACCCAGGCACGCCGAGCCCACCAGCAGACCTGTAGCGATGCCCAGGCAGCGCTCGAGGCAGCCGAACAGGCCCACGCCGAGGCCGACGCGGCAGCCCTTCAGGCGGTTCGCGACTGGCTGGGCCGGGTGCACGGATGGCGCGACGGCCTCACCCATCTGTCCGCCGCCGACCTTCCCCTGCCGCAGGTGACCGCACCGACAGCCGACCTGCACGCGCTGCGGCCCGCCGACCTCACCCTGGCGGTGGTGCGTGCACACGCCCAGGCCACACCGCACCTGCAACGCCAGGCCGAACAAGCGGCCCAGCAGGTCCAGGCCGCGACCGAAACCGTCACCGCCGTCACCGAAGCATTGCACCAGGCACAGCAGGCCGCCCCCATCCCGGCACCTCCGGCCTGGCGCACCCGCACCGAGGGGGACGGCGTCCCGCTGTGGGCGCTCGTCGACTTCGCCCCCGGCCTGAGCGCCGCCGATGCCGACCGCATCGAAGGCGCCCTCCTCGTTTCAGGCCTTCTGGACGCCCTGGTCACTCCGGACGGCCGGGTGTGCGACGGCGATCTCACCTTCACCCCCACCACCCCCGCCCAGGGACGCACCCTGGCCAACCTGCTGGTCGTCGAGGACACCCCAGCCATCGACACCACCCGCGTACGCGAGATCCTCGCCGCCATCCCGCTGGACGCCCCCGGCAGCGACCCGGCAACCGGCCGGCTGGCCCACGGCGTCCTCACCGCCAGCGCCCCAGCCGGATACCGGGCCGCCTTCATCGGCCGCACCACCCGGGAGAGGACACGCCAACAGCGTGTCAGGCGCCTCGAAGCCGACTTGGCCGCCGCCCACCGCACCCTCCAAGAGGCCGAAGGACACCTGGCGCGCCGCCACCAGGACATCGCCGAAGCCGCTGCGGAACGCGACAGCCTGCCGCCCGCCGACCGTGTCGACGACGCCCGCGGCCAGGCCGGCGACCGGCGCGCGGCCGCCGAAGCCGCCCAGCACAGCACCACCGTGGCGCTGACGGAAGCCGACCGGGCTCTGGAACGCATCCTGGCCGAACTTAAGGCAGCCGCAGCCACCCGTGCCGCCGCCGTCGCCACCGCTGCCCTCACCCACGAACACGCCCGGCACAGTGAGGCCCGCGCCGCCGAAGCCGCCCAGGCCGCCGCAGATGCCGCAGCCGAGCAGGAGGCTGCCGCCCAGGCCAGCGCAGACGCACGGGCCCGCGCCGCAGCGGACCAGCAGGCCGCCGACGCCGAACACGAAAACTTCCCGCACCAGCAGATTGAAGCCGTCGAGGCAGCGCACACGGCGGAGAACGCAGCCGAGCAGGACCTGAACCGAGCACGCGCCGAAGCCGTCAAGGCCGTAGCCCGCCACGAGGACGCCTCCAAAGCCGTCAGTGAGGCACTGCGCGTACTCAACCGCACAGCAGCCCTCCCCACAGGCGACATGCTCCGCACCGAACCAGACCATCTCGACGCCCGCCGGGAAACGGTCGCCCAACTCGTGGGCCACATCCAGGCCTGGGCTCCGGCCGCCCAGCGGGTCGCCGAACTGCTCGCACGGGCCGACAGCGACCACCAGGAGGCCGCCGAGCGCCGCACACGTCACACTCACGCCGAACAGGAAGCCGCCCACGCCCAGCGACGCGCCGAGGAGGAAGCCGCAACGGTTGCCGAAATGCGCGCTCTGCACGGCGCCCAGTACCAAGAGCTCCTGGCCCACCGGGACGCCACCGCCGAGAGACTACGGCAGGCCGAAGAACGTGCCGAGCAGTGCCGCATCCGCCAGCAGGAAGCCGACGGGCAAGCCATCGCCGCCGAGGCCACCCTGACGATGATCGCCCCGCAGCGGGAAGCCGCCGAGAAGAACCGCGACGCCTGCACCGCCCGCCTCGCCCGCCTGGCCGAGGAGCGTCTTGCCGTCGTCCCCGACGACCTGCCCACCACCGGCCCCGGCCGCCCCGCCAACCTCACCGCAGGCCTGGCCTGGGCCAGGCGCCTGCTGGCCGACGCCCCCGGCGCCACCGACCGCCGCACCGTCCTGGAACGCCAGCGCGACCGCGACCTGGCCCTGCTGGAAACCGCCGCCCGCAAGGCCAGCACCGACCTGGCCGGCTTCGACCGGCAGGTCACGCTGGTGGGCATCGAAGACACCCCCTGGCGGCGTGCCGTCGTCGCCGACCCCGCCGCGGTGCGAGGCCAAGACGTCCCCACCACCGTCCAGGACCTCAAAGCCACCGCCGCCCAGCTCGAGGACGACCTGCGCGCCGACATCAAGCAGGTCCTCAAGACAAGCCTGTTCACCCGCCTCCAGCGCGACATCCAGCTGCGCCGGCAAGCAGCCGCCGAACTCGTCGCTCAGATCCACGACACCCTCAAAGACGTCCGCACGGGCGTGGCCCACGTCGGCGTCCAGGTCGAATGGGACGTCCGCGAGACCCCCGAGGCCCAGCGCATGGTGGACCTCATCGGCAAGCCGCCCTCCGACGACACCTTCGAGCAGATGTACGACGCGCTGCGCCAGCGCATGAACGAAAAGGCCGGCGAGCCCTGGGCCGAACGCGTCGCCCACACCTTCGACTACCGCAGCTGGTACGACTGGACCATCTCCGTCACCCACGCCTCCTTCGAGGCCGCCGGCAAGGAGAAGTTCCGCGAAATCACCGCCCGCTCCAACCCGCTGGAAGCCCTCTCCACCGGTGAGAGGCGCCTGGCCACCATGCTGCCCCTGCTGGCGGCCGCCTGGTCGATGTACTCCACCCCCGGCTACGCTGGCCCCCGCCTGCTGTCCGTTGACGAGATCGACGCAGCCTTCGACGAACGCAACCTGCGCCAGGTCCTGGCCCTGCTGCGCTCCTGGAACTTCGACGTCCTGGCCACCGCCCCGTTCATGACCCCCTTGATCAAACGAGAGACCCAGCGCGCCATGGTCCACGAGGTCGTCACCGCCGGCCGGCGCCGCATCACGGTCCCCTGGCTGTGGCACGGCCACGGCGAACCCCAGCCCCTCACCCTCGACGTGACGGCTGCCCAGCCCCAGGACACCCCATGACCGCCGACCACGCGCTCCTCGCCGCCGATGCGGAACTCGCCCCGCTGTGGCAGGCCATCCACGACCGCCTGAGCGCCGGCAGCACTCCGGCCGACATCGCCACCGTCACTGTGCCCGGCCTGACGCCGGGCGCGGTGGCCGCCCTGAAGGCATGGCTCGACACATCCGCCCAGCGCCGACGAGGCCGCACGCGTGTCCCCCACACCGACCGCGGCGTCAAAGTGCCGCTACCCCCGCTCATGGACGCCCTCGGCCTCACCCCGGACACCCTGCAGTCCCTGGTCGAGGACGCCGTGGGCCGCGCAGTCGTCAATCGCCGGCACGACCGCATCGCCACCGCCGAACTGCGCCAAGAACTGGTCCGCTATGCCCAGGAGCAGCTGCCGCACCTGCCCCGGCTACGGGCCCGGCTCACCTCAGGAGCCGCCGAGGAAACCGTTCCCGAGCTGCGCCGTCTCATCGACGCCCTCGCCTCCCTCACCCGCCGCCTTCCCCACACGCCACCCCGCGCCCTGGCCAAACTCGCCCACGACCACGCAGGCGACCCGCACTACTTCGATCCCGTAACCGGGCCCGGGCAGCGCCTCATTACCGCTCTTGCCGAGCTCGCAGGCCGCCCGGAACCCACCCGCCCCGACCACATACGCGCCCTGCTGGCCAGCCACGGCATCATCGCCGACCGGCTTTCCGCCACCGTCCTGCTCCACCAGGTCAGAGCTCTCGGCGACGGCCCCATCGACCGCCGTCTCAACGAGGCCACCACCCCCGTCGCCCTCAACCTCCTTGATCTCACCCGCACTCCGCCCCGGCTGGCTCCGCATCCGCTGACCGTCGTCGAGAACCCCTCTGTCCTCGAGGCCGCGATGGAGTGCGCCAGCCCCCAGTCCATGGCCTGCACCAGCGGCCAGCTCCGGGCCGTCGACCACGCCCTCCTCCAACTGGCAGTCGACCAGGGCGTTCCCCTGCGTTACGCAGGAGACCTGGATGCCGCAGGCCTGCACATTGCCGCCACGGTGCAGCAGACCTACGGAGCGGTGCTTGTCGCCATGGACACCGCACTCGTGCGTGCAGCAGGCGACTGGCCGTCCGTCATCCCGCTCGGCCCTCTCCCGAGCAGTTGTGATCCCGAGCTGGCCTCCCAGCTGCAGGTAACAGGGCACGTCCTCTACCAGGAACACGACGCCGTCCTCGCCCGCCTCCTCGGCCCGGCATCCACACGACGGGAAACTTTGCACCCTGCTCCACGACAGGCGGGGGAGTGAGCCCGGTAATGACGCAGATACCGGCTTACGAGTTGGTGCGTGATAGCGGGTGAGGCGTCGTTCCTGGCCAGTGGCATGATCCGGGTGTGGCGATCATGGTCAATCGGGCGGTGTTGGCGCATCCGCTGTTCACGGGGATCTCTCGACGGCATCTCGCGCTCCTCGTCGAGGAGTTGGCGGTGCCGTGGCAAGCCGGGGTCGAGGGTCGTCGCCATGCTGCACGAGGTGGGGCCAGGAAGCGGGCCGCAGGAGCTGGCGCCCGTCACCAGCTGGTCTTCGTCGACCGGCTGGTGGCCACGCTGATCCATCTGCGGCACGACCTGCCGCACTCGGTGCTGGGCCTGCTGTTCGGCATCGACCGCTCTACCATCACCCGTGCGATCGCCGAGATACGGACGCTCCTGGCCGAGCGGGGATGCGCGGTCCCCGACCGTCCCGGTCTGCGATTACGGACTCTGGCCGACGTGTTCGCCTATGCCCAGGCCGAAGGCGTCGAGCTGCGGCTGGACGCCACCGAGATCCAGGTCCGCCGGCCTCCGGCCGGCCGCGGCGGACGGCGCGCATTCGTTTCCGGGAAGAAGAAACAGAACACCATGAAGGCCACCGTCATCGCCGACTGGCGCGGCCGCACCTTATGGACCGACACCATGCGGCCTGGTCGTATGCACGATGCCACGGCTGCCCGCAACGAAGGCATCGACGTCTGCTTCCAGCACTTCCCCGACGTTGAGGTCCTCCTGGACGACGGCTACCTCGGCCTGAGCCGCGACCACCGCGGGCAAGCGATCACACCGCCAAGAAAACCACGGCCCGGAGCACTGCCCGGCAGAGTCGAACAGTGGGAACGCGACCGCCACGGGCACTCATCCGACCGCATCACCGTCGAGCACGCCCTTGCCGATCACAAGCGGTGGAAGCAACTGACGCGCTGGACCCACCGTCGCGACCGCCTTCCCGACACCTACCGCGCCATCGCCAGCCTCGTCTCCGACCGCACCGCCACGACCTGAGAAGGGCCGTGAGCAGGACAAACACGCCTCACCCGCTATCACGCACCAACTCGTTACGCGTTATCGAAGACCACCGAGCGAAAACCTTCGGTGAACAGTGCCCCGTACTCCATCGCGGCGGGTACGTCGGCGGTGATGTCGGCCGGGTAGATCAGCCGGACGAAGGCGTACGTTCCGGGGTTCTTGGCGAGGTAGGTCTCGATGTCTCGCCAGAGCCGGCCTGCCGGTGCGAGGCGCCGGTTGGTGCCGGGCGTCTGCAGGAAGTAGTTCGGTCCTCCCTCCAGGCCTCCTTGAGCGTGAGACATCGCGTGTCCCTTGTCGAACCCCGATCGGCCCGGGTAGCCGCGGTGGTAGGAGTTGTCGCGGCTGTTGGGTGCCGTCTGTTTCGATATCCCGTGCACGAGCACAGTGCGTTCTGCCGCAAGGTCGAAGAGCACGTCGAAGGCTCCGTCGCTGAATGTGTAGAGCTGACTTTGGGCGACTGCCTGCTGATAGAGGTGAGTTGCGAGGTCTTCGACATCCCCGGCGAATCTGGCAACAGCCTGCGCGTCAGCCTCAACGGGCAGGTAGGGCACGTATGTTGCGGTGCTGGACCGTATCCCGGGCACGGCGGCCACCGCTTCGTCAATCCGCTGTGTGATCGGTGCCTGGGGACGACGGTTACGTTTCCTGGGCGTCATGGGATCCTCCCGTCAAGTCGCTGCTGTGTGTGAGGGAGTGGTTCAGGGGTGGCTCGGCGGGGCGAACGGGTTGGCCTTGCAGCTGCGGCTTTCTTCGCCGGGTTCACACACTTCGATGCGTGGCGAACTGACGGTCAGACCAGCCGGGTTGCAGGCGTCTTTGCCTGCGAGTGTGATGGTGACGGTTACCGGTGTCCGGCCGGGTATCGGCATGTCGACGTGCTGTCTGGCATGTTGCGATGTCAGCGTTCCCGACCGGGTCTGATCCTCACGCGTGCTGACCGTCCAAGGAACAGCTCCACAGGGGAGGTCCAGGCGCAGGTCGACGACCAGTCTTGCCCGGTCGTACTGCACGGTGTCCGGCACGAGAACGAGTTTTGCGTCGGCGGGCAGCCTCGAACCGGGAGGGATCATGGACGTCCATCCGAGATCAGTAAGGAACGGCCCGTACGATCCTTGTGAGTTGGGCGGGTTGACGGTTCGGTCGTTGTCGATCTGCAGGGGAATGGCCGTCGCGGGCTGCGGGGTGTGCTGAGGAGAACTGCCGGCCACTACGGCCACACTCAAGACGGCGGCCAGGGCGCCGGGGGTGAGAAAGCCCAGGCGGTCCAGAATGGCGTAGGACCAGATCATTCTCCGGGCCACGTGCAGATAGCGTCTGGCGACGTGCCGCAGGTCTCGGTCGGTCAGATTCATGGCCAGAAGCTGGGCATCCCAGATCTCGAGTTGGATCCCGTGCTTCTTCCGGGCCTCGGCGACGAGAGCGGCGCGCTGCCCTTTCGCCAGAGGTTCTATGGCGAAGTAGAAAACCCTTGTAACGGGCTCGCCCTGGGAGCAGATCGACGTGAGATCTTTCCTGATCTTTGCGGGAAGCCTGGCCCGCTGGAGGGTGCACGCCATCGCCGCGGGTTCGGCCGAGACCAGCGTATTGAACACTGAGGTCCGTCCCTGGTCCGGTGAGGCGGAACTGATGTCGCTCCAGTGGGTTTCCGCGTCTCTGCCCTGGTCGCCTCCGCTGCTCACCGGGCCGGTGGACGGCATCAGATTGCTGGCCAGTCGTTTCCGCGCCACGGCCAGGCACAAGTCCTCGAACTGGTGATGTGCGTTGTGCGATCCGAGCCGGGCCAGCTGGAACTCGATGTAGCGCTGCAGTTGGACAGGGTCCGTGAACACGAGGTCTCCGCCGAGCCGTACACGCGACAGGGAATGACACGCCTCGGCTTTCGGCGCGGCGCGTACCGGCCGAGAGACTATCGGCACCTCTGCCCGGCCCGGCTCTTTCCTGGCTGCTGAAATCCAGCCAGAATTCAGCAACTGTTACCGTGGGTTACGATCCTGTTCACCGAACACGCGCGTCAACGGCCGGGCCACCGGTACATTCAAACCGTCGAACATGCTCGCGAATTCGGGTGATGTCTGAATTTCGTCTGCGGGTCGCCAAGAGCCTGCATCACTGGATGCTCTCTCATCTCCCGCTTCGCGAGGACTGCGTTCCGCTACGATGAACATGGGGGTATCACGGGGTGTACTGAAGGTGGGTCGTGCAGTGTCCGGCTCACCTCTCTCGTCTCCGGCGCCCTCTGGGCAGCGTCGGAGCGAGGCGACAGCCTTCAGGGCAGCCGTTCATGTCGGCAGAGTGTCAAAGATTTTCACGTGGGGTGGGAATGACAATCGATTTCGGGGATCTGGTCGTCGATGAGGCGATCGTGCACTCGATTCCGCGGAAGCTGAAGGCCGACCTCACTCCCGTGAAGGTCAAGTTCAGTGAGGCCATCTGCAGCCTCGACGGAACGGTCCGCGGCGAACTCGAGCTGAAGTTCAAGGACGTACTGGTCAAGCTGGGCCGCGAAGTTGTCGTGGACGCGGAGTTCAAGTCGCAGCTGCCGGACCAGGTCAGAGCATTCCTGAAGGGTGAACGAGGCCTGGTGGAGGCCTCGAAGGAGATCGCCGAACTGCTGCTGGCCAGTCAGCCCACCAACAGCTCCGAGGGGCTGCTCCTGGTCTCCTCGGTAAGGCTGGGCGGCCACCGGGGCCTGCTCATGGTGAAACTGGAACCCGAGTCCGGGATGCAGGCCACCGCGATCACCACGGAAGGCGGTCTTCCCACCTTCAGCGTCGCGTACTTCGCGAACCTGCTCTTCACGGAGGCGTCCAGGGTCTACAAGCTCGCCCTGTTCACGGCCGACGGACTGAGCGAAGACAGCCTCGAGGGCTGGGCCGCCGACAAGCAGATGGCCGGCAAGAAGCTGGCCAAGTTCTTCCGCGAGGCGTTCCTGGGATGCCAGCTGAAGAACGAACCGCGCCAGCTCACGCTCCGCTTCCACGACGCCGTCGCTGACTGGATCAACTCCCAGATTCCAGACGCCGACACACGGATCGCCTACCTCATGGCCCTCCTCGTCGAGCTGCAAAGCCCCACCCCCGTGATCGACCCCTACGCCTTCACCAGGTCACGGCTGCAGCCCGGGCACCGGACCAGCCTCGAGAACTATCTCCGCGACAGCGAGGTCCCCGAGCAGGTCTTCGACAAGGACACGGAGCTGGTCGAAACCAAGCTCCGCAAGATGCGCGTGGCCTTCGACAACGGCGCCTTCCTGGTCGCCCCGATAGAGGCGGTGGACCACGGCTCCATCACCGTCGAAGACCTCGACGACGGCAGGACACGGCTGACCGTGACCGGCGTCATGACCGAGACACGCAGCTACGGACAGGGCAGGCCGAAGCAGCGCACCGCCCAGCCCAGCGACACCGTTCCGGCCGCCCGCAACCCCCAACTCCTTGACCGTGACGCTGACCGCTCATGACGCCTACCGCCGCTACCGCCAGGAGCGGCCCAGGATCGAAGAGGCCGTGGAGCTCACGGCTGCCTACATACGCCGCCGCGCGGCCCGCCGGCACCTGAGCTGCCAGGTGACCTGCCGGGCCAAAGAGGTCAGCAGCTTCATCAAGAAGGCCTACCGCAAGACCGAATACACCGACCCCTGGAAGCAGATCACCGACAAGGCCGGCATCCGCCTCGTCGTGCCCTACTCCAGCCTCCTCGACGAGGCCCTCGACCTGGTCACCGGCGACGGCTTCACCTGCATCCGGATCGAGGACGACCGCGAGAAGCCCGGCTTCGAAGACCGCCTTGAATATCCGCGCCTGCACGTTCAAATCCGCGCCCACGGGGAATGGTTGGACCCAGACGGGGCGCCGTATGAATGCGAGGTGCAGATCCGCACCGAGGCAGCGGACGTGTGGGCGCGCATGTCGCACGCGCTGATGTACAAGCCGGGGGCCACCACTGACATCCCGTCCGATGTCAGACGCTCGCTGTACCGTTTGATCGCCCTGGTGGAGTTGTACGACTCGGAGGTCGAACGGGGGGTGACAGCGTTGGCCGAACACCCTGACTTCAGCCGCAGCAACCGCCTCCTGGCCGAGGCCGAACGCATCTACCAGACCTTCAGCCAACACCCCTACGACCGGACCCTGTCCGAGGACGTCGTCGACGTCCTGGTCGACGCGATCGGGGACGAGCCCGGCTACGCAGATCAGCTGGTGGAGTTCGCCGAGCAGAACCGCGGCCGCATCGAGCGTGCCTACGAGCAGTTCGGACCGACCAGCGAACAATTCCTCGAACACGGCCGCTACCTCCTGGTCAGCCAGCCCGAGAGCCTGATCATTTTTGAGAGACTGGCCAACGCCCTGCACGACCTGCAGGAGACCTGGGAGGGAAACTTGGAGAACCGACTGCTGACGGACCTGGCCAGAATCTGGGGAGTGCGCTGGTGAGTTCAGCCCAGCCGGAAACGCCCGCCCTCGCAGCCGCCACCGCTATGTTCGTGGAAGTACTCGTCGTGGGCATCGGATTCGTCACCGGGCTCGCCCTGCTGGCCGCTGCGGCTGCCGGCCCGGAAACGACCGCCCGAGCCGCACCCGTAGCAGGGTCAACCCCCGCCGCAGGGGCAGGCCTTGCTGCTGCCTACGCTCTGGGCATCCTCATCGACCGGGCCGCCGACAAGGCCCTCGCGCCCGCCCGCCGACGCCTGCGACAGGCCTCGTTTCCCACGGACGGCGCATACGCCCGGGCCCGCCTGACGCTGGCAGAACAGCCCACACTCGTCGCGCTGGCCGACTACGCCCGCTCACGGATGAGGATCTGCCGCGGCTGGATCCTCAACACCGCCCTGCTCACCCTCGCCGGCGACCTCGCCCTCCTGCGCTACCACGTCGAGCACCGCACGCTGCTCCTGACGCTGACCACCGCCCTCGGCCTGGCCCTGACCGCGGGCTTCTACTTGTCCTGGCACACCATCACCGCCACCGGCTACCGCAAACTCGCCCAGCAGACCATGACGGTCACTACCCCAGCGGTTCCTGCGCAGGGGAACACGGCGCCGACCACGCCCGCGCCCCCCGGCTGAGCTGCTTTACTCGCAGCGACGACAGAAACCGGCGACGGACGACCCATGCCATGACCACCAGCCCCACCCCGCACGGCCCGCGAGCGAGCCTCTACCGGCACCAGGAAGAAGGACTGCGCCGCACGGCCAGACATCTGCGCCGGCCGGGCAGCCGCGCCCTGTACGTCTCGGCAACCGGCACGGGCAAGACCGTGGTCGCCTCGCGCCTCGCGGACGCCCTGGCCGCCCGCCTGGTGCTGTTCGTCGTGCCCACCCTGGACCTGGCAGCCCAGACCGCACTGGCCTGGAGAGCAGACGGCCGCAGCGAACACATGGTGATCGTGTCCTCCATGGACGCCTCCGGCCACGACTCCCTGGTCGCCGCCCACGTCACCTCGATGTCCCAGACCCGCACCCTGGCCCTGTTGATGGCGTCGGTCGGCCCCGGCAAGGACGAAATCCCGGCGCTCACCGTGATCTGCACCTACGACTCCCTCGACAAGATCGAAAACACGGTGCACAGCGCATTCACGGTGCCCGCCTTCGACCTGGCGGTCATGGACGAGGCCCACCGCATCGCCGGACGCACCGACAAGAAGTGGGCCGCCGTCAACGACGCGCACCGCATCCGCGCCGACCGACGCCTCTACATGACCGCCACACCACGGATCTTCGCAGCGCCCGACCTCGCCGAATCGGCCGCCCCCGCCCGTGCCGGCCGTCGCACCAGCACCGAACAGCCCGGTCTCGAGGCGCTGGCCAACAGCATGGACAACGAAGCCACCTACGGGAAAAAGGTCTTCGAATATCCCCTCGCCCAGGCCATCGCGGACGGCATGGCCGCGGACTACCGCATCGTGGTGCCCACCATCACCGACACCCAGCTACGCGAGCGCCTCAACCTTCCCGCCCTCAGTGGACAGCGCGCCAGCGCGCCCGGTACCGAGGACGCGCTGCGCACCACCGCCCTGCACCTGTCCGTCCTGCGCGCCATGCGCCAACACCAACTGCGCCGGATCCTGGTCTACTTCAACCTCGTCAGCGACGCCCGGCGCTTTAGCCGCGAACTCGACCACACCCTGCGCCTGCTGCGCAGGAACGCTCCCGACCTGTGCCCCGACACCCGCCCCGAGCTCCTCTTCGTACATGGCGAGCACACCCCCGAAGAACGCACCGGCATCTTTGCCCGCTTCGCCGCGGCCGACAGCGCGATCCTGGCCAACGCCCGCCTCATCGCCGAAGGCATCGACATCCCCAGCGTCGACGCGATCGTCTTCGCCGACCCCACCCGCAGCGTCGTCCGCTGCGTCCAGGCCCTGGGCCGTGCGCTGCGCCGTGACGTCTCCGGCAAGATCGCCAGTCTCGTCGTGCCCGTCTACATCCCGCCCCAGGCCGACCCCGAGGACATCCTCGGCACCCCGTACGAGCCGGTATGGGCCATCACCACCGCGCTGGCCAGCCATGACCACCGCATTCTCGAGCGCCTGCCCGACAAGACTCACCGTCTGTCCACCGAGACCAGCCAGCTCATCGAGCACCGCTGGCACTTCGACTTCACCGTCCGCCCCGAACGCATCGCCCGTGCCCTCGACCTGACCTCCTTCGACCCCCGCGACAGTACCTCTCGCTCCCGCCGTAAAGGCTTGGCCGCCGCCCAGGCCTTCCACGACACCCACGGCCACCTTGACGTCCCCTCCGACTACACCGACTCCTACGGCTACACCCTGGGCACCTTCATCACCACCATGCGCGACGCCCGTACCGCTAACCGCCTGGATACGGAATGGATCGCCGAACTCGATGCCCTGGACATGATCTGGGACAAGCACGATGCGGCCTGGCGCGCCCGGCTCACCGCCGCAGCCGACTACCACCGCGCCCATGGCCACCTCGCCGCACCAGCCACCACACCTACCGGAGCCTGGCTCGCCGAACAGCGCTCGCTTGCCACGCACGGCCAACTCGACCCCGCACGAGCCGCGGACCTCGCGGCTATCGACCCGGACTGGCTCCTGCCCCACGGCCCGGACTGGCACCGCAAATACCACCTACTGCGCGCCCACGTGGCTGCGGGAAACGACCCGCACGCACTCGACCGCACCACGGTGCTGGGGACCGTGAAGATCGGCAGCTGGCTACATCGCCAACTCAGCGGCTGGCACACCCTCGCCGGCCATCAAAAGCGCCTCCTGACCGACATCGGAGTGGACGCACAGAACCATCCGCTGACCGCAGCCCGTCGCCCCCGTCGCACCTTCGCCGAGAACGTGCAGATCCTCGAGTTCTTCCTGCACCGCGAGCGCCGTGCCCCTGCCGCTCGCGAGGAAATCACTGTCGACGGCGACCGGGTCAGAATCGGCTCCTGGCTGGCCAAAGCCCGTTCGGCACACCGCAGTGGTCAACTCTCTTCCGAGCGCGTCGCTTTGATCGCGCCGCTGTTCCACGGCGACTGGGCTGACGAGAGCGCCCCTCCCGCCGTACAGTCCTAGCCTTGCCTCCCATGAGCGGCTGCGCAGCTCACTCACCGCGGCGGTCCGTCAGGGCCCCGGTCCGGCGCGAGCTGGCCGGCTGCCGCCATCACCAGGCGGGAGAGCAGATTTCCGGAGAAGCCGAGCAGCTCATCCGACCATGCCGGGGCCCTTGTTTTGGAATGCGTTGGCGCGCGTCGGCGGGTTCAGGCAGCATCCCGCCCATGGAGCAACCGCCCGAGTTCCTCCGTCGCGGCGACGTCGAGCTGCGTCGCTGGCGCGAGGACGACCTTGAGATCCTTTGTCAGGTGGTCGGTGAGGCACTCGATCACCTGCGCCCCTGGATGCCGTGGGTGGCGAATCTGGTCGCGAGCTGTGGGAGGGGTTCTTGGCCCGCAGTGACAGGGGATGGGAGGCTGGCTCGGACTTCCGGTATGCGATCACCTCGGGGGGAGATGTGATCGGCAGCTGTGGGCTGCGTCAAGTCGGGGCCGGCGTCTGGTACATCGGCTACTGGCTCCATCCTGCATGGACGGGCAAGGGATTCGCGACCATGGCCGCTGGGGCGCTGGTGGGTGCGGGGAAGGGTATCCCCGGTGTCGATCGGATCGAGATCCGTCATGATGCGGCCAATCCCGCCAGTGGCGCGGTCGCGCGTCGGCTCGGCTTTGCCGAGGCGGAGCGGGTGAGGGAACCGGATGGTCCGGAAGCCCCCGGCGAGGTGGGCGTCACGGTGGTTTGGTGCATTGACGCCCGGCCAGCGGCCGCATCCTGAGGGCCGGGCGAGGCCGTTCATGATCGCGCTTGTGGTGGCCCTCCGTGGCTCCGGCACTGAAAGTGATCCAGAACCAGGAGTCGAGCGACGCCGAGAGCCTGTATCAGTCGGTCGATGTTGGACACCAGAGAGGCCAACTCGTTGTGAGGTGTGCGGCGTAGGCTCAACACTCGGATTCGAGCTAGTGCGCGATTCCAGGGTGGTCGTCAGTCATTGTCAGTGGCTACAGGTACAGTGCTCCCCTCGAGATCGGAGGGGCTGCCTCCAGGGCGTTGCGCATTATGAAGCCCCGGGCAAATGGCGCCAAAATGACCACCGCTCAGGCGTGCCACACCTCACCATTCTAGTGTGATTCGTGCCACAGGGGCGGCGGGCAAGCTGCACCATACCCTCAATGAGCTGCATCCTTGCCGGTTTCCGACAGAGAGTGCCCTGTGCCCACGATGTAATCCGCGCGTGCACTTTGCGCTCCAGTCAAGGCAAGATGGGGGCACTGCCGTATCGAGATGTGGCTTGCATCACATCTACCCTTGTCAGGGTTGCGTACGGCTCGGTAACGCATTCGGGCATACGGAAGGCCCCACCCGCTGCCTGGCAAAGCTCTGGGTGAGGCCCTCCTGGTACAGCGCACAACCGACTGCTGCGAGGCCCCGGCCGTCAGGCCGGGGCTTTTCGCGTTACCAGGGCCAGTGATCCGACACGATCTTGTAGATCGTGTAGACCGGCCCCAGCCAGCGCACCAGCCTGTACGTCTGGTCACGCCTGCTGCAGCAGCGGCAGTGCCCCTCCGGCACGTCGTTCATCGCCATCGGGTCAATCACCGCCCTTCCATGGGCCACGACCATCGTGGACACCCGGGTGGCGCGCGAGAGTCTCGGACCCCAGGGCGATGACTGATAGCTAGGCAGATTACCCGCACGCTCCGCCAACTGGGTGAGGTGAACTCCCGCCCCGCACACCGCGAGTCGGGTACGGAGCGTGACCATGACGCGATCAAGGGCCAGGTGGTCTACACATACTGACCGGACGGGCCTTCTTAGCTGCGACGTCTCCTGACGGTACGTCTGGTGCCGAGCGGCGGTTCCCGTTCCGTACGTGGCGGTTCTCACACAGGGAGCGCGTATATCGGGTGAACGCGCGCCCCCTCGAAGCGCTGGAATCCATGCTCTTCACTGTTTGTCAGCAAGCTTCAATGCTGCGGGAGTTGCTATGCGATCCTGCCCTGAGAGGACGGGGAAGCGCTGAGACTGGCAGAAGAAGGCCCAAAGAGTTTCTTCTCATCGTCAAAGGCGTCACCGCTGAGACCGTTCTCGATGCGGACGGCCTTCATGAAGAGCACTCCGCACTTCACCAGAGACGGTGGACGAGTGATCCGGCTTGCAAAAAGGCGTCCTTCTCCGTCGCGCTCTGCAACGACTTGCCCGTGGAGAACATCGCGAGGAAGAGGCAACGGGCTTCAACGTGAAGGCGTAGTGATCATCTACCGTCAGTTGAGCCCGTGTGGTGGTAGGGGATCGTTGAAGACCAGGCAGGTGTCAGCGTGGCGGACGATCTTCGCGTCATTGGTCGCCGCGTCGCGCAGTGACCTTTGCGCGTTCGCACCATCGGAGGCGACGATAAGGCTCTGGAAGATGCCCGACTGCTCGTGCAGTGACGGCCTGCCAGTTGTTCCGCATGCCGTTGTCGTCCCAACAATGTCACTGCCCGAAGGAGTCGGGGGAGATGCGTTCGAAGACGAGCGGCAGGTGGGCGATCGTACCGTCGGGGTGCTGGTAGCGGACGCGCGTGCTCAACAGACGTCCGTAGTGGCCGTTGGCGAGGTGGGTCCGCAGGATGTCCTTGCCGATGGTCTCCAGCCAGATGATCGTCAGCTCGTGCTGCTGGAGCCAGTCCGCCAGCCAGGCGTGGTCGATGGTGAGTTCGTTTTGGCCGCCGCCGAAGACCCGGCGGACGACGGCAACGGTGTTGCCGTCGTCGTCGCGCCAGGCGCAGCGGCCGTCCCAGCGCAGCGTGCCGGGCGCCGATCCGAACAGATCGGGGGCGGGGGCGAGCAGGCTCACGGTGGGGACGGGGGAGTACTCGTATTCGCCCAGGATGTCGTACGTGGTCGGGGTCGTGGGAACGCCGAACGGCTCCTCGTGCTCGTGGTCCTTGACGTGGAGTTCGGCTGCGAAGTGCTGCCCGAAGGGGTATTCGCCTACGAACCCGTCGGTGAACATGGCCCCGCTGATGCGGGCGATGATGTCGGTGAGGTCCGTGCCGTCCAGTTCTTCACGCAGCGCCGGAAGATCCGCCGTTCTGACGAAGCGGGACATCATGTGCACCCACAGAGACGGCCGGTCGTTCTTCGGTTCCGCGTCCAGCCTCCACTCGTAGTTGCCGGCGAGGACTGTCTGCGGTGTGCCCTCGCTGGTGATGAGCACGGGCACCTCGGGCAGGTCACCGTTTTCGGCGATCCAGTCGGCCGGTGATGCCGCCCGGTTGAAACCCGCCCAGTCGTATGCGGGGACATGGGGGCGTGGCGGTGCTGCTTCATCGGGGCGGGCGTCGCACATGGTCGGGTCCATTTGGTGCAGGTGGCTCGCCTCGGGGCCGGAAATGGCGGGTTTGGGCGGGTCCCAGCGGTCGCGTCGGCGCGGTACGTGGTCGCCGATGCGTCCGAGGAGACGAGCGAAGGCGATCCACTGGTACTTCTTGCCGATCCGTTCGATCCATTTCGGTTTGCTGCGTCCGGCGCCGTACGTGTCCAGCATTTCTTGGTCGAAGTCGGCGTGCAGGGCCGGGTCGTAGCCGAGGCCGGTGACGTCCGTGACGACGCGGCGTGCGATGGCTGCCGGGTCGAGGCCGGGGTAGTCCCGCACTGCGGGAGTGATGACGTAGGTGAAGAAGTCGTCCGCGGTGCAGCTGAAGTGCAGCTTGGGGTAGCGCGCCGAGGCGTCCTTGTAGAGCTGGGTGTCCGCGGCGGTGGGCCAGGTGATCGGCCACGGTGTGGCGTAGGGCGGACGGGTCCGCTCGATGTCGATGCCGTCGGCCAGGGCGCTGTGCTGCTGTGCGCGGCTGATGATGCTGCGGGCCACATCACGCAAGACGGCGTTGGCGCGCGGTGCTCGTGCGAACACCATCTCCCACACGGCGTGGGCTGCGCCATTCCAGGCTGTGGCTGACCCGGCGCGTAGCAAGGCGGTGTAGGCGGCGTAGCAGGTCCGTTCAAGGATCCAGTCGTCGTCGGCGTCCGTCATCTGGTGCAGCACGGCCGGAGTCTGCTCCGGATGCTGGATGAGTAGGCGCGCGGCCGCCATGGTGGCGTCGTCCCGCACGCGCCGATCAGAGCAGCTGGTACACCACAGCAGTGCCATGACCCACAGCCTGCAGGTACGGGGCGTTGTGCGCGTCACGTCCGCGTGCCGGGCCCAGGAGATCAGCCGGTGCGCTGCGCCGCCGGTGTCACGCGTGTGGTGCAGCCAGGGGGTCAGGAGCGAGTCGACGTCCGCCATGGACCGGCCGGCCAGCGACTGGTGAAGGAACTCGGCGTTGAGCGGATGATCGGGTCGTGGGGAGAGCCGGAAGAGCATGTCCAGGGCCTCAGGAAACGCCGGGGTGGCGAGCGAGTCCAGGACGGCCTGGGCGGTGCGGGGGGTGATGCTGCTCTGGTCACGCCACGCAAGGCCGGCCACGACGGCCGTCAGGGACTGCTCGTCGCCGACTTCGTCGGCGAAGTCGGTCAGCTCCATGCCCCGGTCTCCCAGGATGACGGAGAGGGCTTCCAGCAGGCCGGGATCGACGAGAGCGTTCAAGCCCAGCAGGTCACGCAGGCTTCCGGATGCCAGCGCCTGGCGGACGTCCGCCGCGGTGGTGAGTGTTTTGGTGGCTGCGCTGACCACGAGGTGCTGACCCAGCCGTTCGAAGGCCATGGCTACGACATGACGCTGCGGCCCCGTGGCCCCGGAGTCGGTGTCTTCAGCCAGCAGGCCCTCACCTACCAGTGCATCCAGGAGGGACGTCTCCGCCTGCTGATCGGCCCAGATGCTGCGCATCAGGGCGTTGGCCTGCGGACGGTCGAGCCAGGGCTGTCCGGCGGAGCTCAGGGCCTGCGCAAACGCATCCATGGCCTGATGGACGATCTGGTCCGCTTCCACGGCGCCCAGCTGCTTACTGACGCGCCGGTTGATCTGCTCGAGCAGGAGAGCGGCTAGGGCATCCAGGCCCATGGATGTCTCGTTGAGCGAGCGGTGTCCCTGGCGGTTGAGGGCCTCGCACAGCAGCCGCAGAAATAGCGGGCTGCTGAACTCTGTCTGCACCGGCGGGGCAGCCGGGGGCTCCAGGCGGAAGTAGTCGGCGTACTCCTGCAGCGCGTCGTGCTCCACGCCTGCAAAACCATGATGGATGATCTCCGTCAGCTCCAGGTCCTCCGGCAGGACCTGCGAGCGGTAGTGCGATCTCAGGGTGAAGACGACCCGCAGATACGTATAGCGGTTGATCTTGGTGATGAGGGTGTCGAGCTGGTCCTGCCACACGGTCCGTGGCCGGGACTCGTTGAGTGCGTCGATCACGACGAGGACAGGGTTGCCGGAGGTCCGGCCCGCCTGGTCCAGCAGGGCGAGCACGTCGTCCCCGCTGAGGTCCTGTGGTAGCCCCAGACGTTCGCGGATCTGCTGCAAGATGTCGCCCTGACGGAACGGACGGCCATGCAGGAACACGCCCAAAAGGCCGTGCTCAAGGCGGCGCTGGACGGCATCGAGGGTGACGAAGGTCTTTCCCTGTCCGGCTTCGCTCGTCAGCAGCACCGCGCGGGCGGAGCGCAGGTCGGCCAGCGCATGCACACGAGAGGCCAGCTCGGTGAGCACCTCCTTGAGCTGGCGCAGGGCATCGACGGCGGTTGCCGGCAGGGAGACCATGTACTCGGCTTGCATCTGGCGCCAGGACGGGGTGTCCCAGCGGGGTCCGAACTGCGCATCCAGGACGGCGGTTTCGGCTTGTTCCGTCGAGGCGACTTGCTGCTGGGCAGCAGCCAATGCCTCGCGAAGGTGGGCTACCGCATCAAGTGAAGGATCCTCTTTCCACCGGGTGAGCGTGTCGATGAGGAGGGCGAGGCTTTGCCGAGCGGGATCGAAGTCGACCCCAACGGGGGCCCCTGCGGTTTCCGTCCCCAAGGGATCCTGGCGCACGTTATCCGTGAGGCGCCGAAGACTTTTGATGTCGCTTTCGAGGGCTACGGCTACCTCGGGGTCGCCGCATACGGCGGCCAGCGCCTGCGTTGTTGGTACCGGCACGTTCAGCGCGGGAAGGTAGCGAGGCCGGGCCGCCTGGACGGCTTCCTCCAGCCGGTCCTGCCACCACTGGCCGGCCAGGATCTCGGCGTCGAACCAGTAGCGCGTCCGCGCACCATTGAGGTCGATATTCCGGAAGCGTGTGATGAGATTCGTGGCCCACTCAACACGGAAGGCGACCCGCATGCCGCGCTGGGACGCCGCGCTCTGCCAGCCGCTGAGCCAACCTCCCGGACCGTAAACCTTCTCGTGCAGCGACTTGCCTTTTCCCTTCCGAGGGCCGGTGGGATCGACCGGGATGGCGATGAGGTACTCGACCAGCTGCGGGTGTTGTTCCAGTGCGGTACGCACGGAGTCGTCGAGCTGGGCCTTGTCGACGTCCCCCTGCCGTGTCCAGTACTTGGCCTGCCAGCCGACTTCTGTGCCGTCGGCAAGGGTCCAGAAGCACTCGACTCCGCCATCGCCGCCGGCACCGGCGAGACTGACGAACACGGCACCATCCTGCGGCTGGTCCTCGGCCGCGAGCTCGCAGACGAACTGCTCGAAGCCGGACCGCTGTCCCTCAGCCCCGGCCGACCGGATACGCGAGAAGTCGATGTCCGGGTGATGCATGGTTCCCCCGTGAAATGGCAGAAGGAGGTCATACCGCCGTGGAAGGCTAACCGACCGGATTCCCGGCTTATGACATATCACCGTCATCCATGGCTCCGGCCGCTGCCTGCACTGACAACGCCAGGGCGCTGGACGGCGGTTCGTCTGGTCTTCGCCTTGAGGCGGGCAGAGCGCTGCCGTGCCTACTTCGGCTCGTTCGGGCCCGAGTCAGCGCACGGCTTCGGCGTCGAGCCGACCGGCGGCGTCGGCGAGCTGGCGGGCGTGAGCCGCCAGGGCCCTCCAGTCGGGGTCTGGGCTGCCTGGATGCAGGCGGCCAGGTGAGTCTGCAGCTTGGTGTCCGTGTCGGCGGGAGGTTCAGGAGCTGGTGTGTGCTGGTCCGCGTCGGCCGCAGGCGCGGTGGCGGGGGAGTCCTGGCGTGCGGTGCGCCGCTGCTCAGCGGCCCGGATGCCTTCCCGGAACCGCTCGACCTCACGCAGTTTCGCAGCGCGTGAGCCGTCGCCCTGGGCGGTCGGTTTGCGCGCGCCTTTGGGCTTTTTGTCCTTTGGGCCGCCGTGGTCCCCGCTGGTGAGCTGCACGCGTTTGGACGAGCCGTCCCGCCGTTGCCGTCCGCCCCTGCTCATGCTTCCCACGCTACCCGGGCCGGGCACGGCTGCGACTGAGCTGGTCATGGAATCCGTTCCCGAGGCGGAACGGCGGACCACCCCGCCCGACGGCGGCGCCTGTCGGCAGTGAGCGGCTGGCTGATCATCGTCTGCGGTGGCGCCAGTGCTGGTGGACCTTGAGGACCTCGTAACTCCATGCCGTTTGCCGCTGGGTGGTGTTCGTGCCGCAGGACAGGCCCAGGTGTCCGGCGATGACGGGAAAGCGTGGATGCATCTGCCGGTTGCTGGTGGCCACGAGGGCGGACAAGAGCGGTTCGCCGTCCTGGCGGTCTTCGTCGACCAGCCACAGGATCACGGATTCATCGTCGGGGTGGAGCCGGGGCAGGCCGGGCAAGCGCTTGCGGATCAGAGGCCAGCTGGTGGTGGCGCCGGCCTTCGCGCTCTGCTCCAGCAGCGGACGCAGGCCGGTCGCGATCTCGTACAGCTGCGCGGCCTGCAGGAAAGCGGGCCGGGACCGGCGGGAAGGCTGCTGGGCCGACGCTGCTGTGGAGGCGTCAGCGGGGCGGGCTGCCTGCCGCGTGCGCGGGGAGGGGGGCTTGCCCGGCCGGTCTTGTTGCGAAGAGGGGGACCAGGCAGGCTCCGGCTTCTGCGTACGCTCGGCAGGCGTCGGCCGCGGCGGCGCGGCGACGCTCCGGCCGGGACGCGATGGAGGGCTGGCGGGGCGGATGACGCCTGGAGCCGTTCGGCTTCCTGCCACCTGCGGGAGGCGAGGATCTCCTTGTAGGACTGCAAGAGTGTTCGCTGCTCCTGGTCTCACTGGGCGGTGCTCCTGCCGCTTGCTGCCAGGCCAGCGCGTACAAGTCGGCCGCCGCGGCGACGGAATGCCGGTCGATGGCCCGCTTCAGCTCCGTCAGCGTGTGGTTCAGCGTGCGGCGCACCGTGGCGATCTCCATCGCAGAGCGCGGCGCCCGGCCGGTGGTACGGCGGCGGAAATCCGTCTGCCAGTCGGCGCCACCGCTCAGACGCACCCGGTTCCTCGTCATGTCCACTCCCCCCAACGCCCCCCGCAACTGGGCACATCACGCGTGCGACGGCACGCCGTTGCGGCGTCCGGCCGTACGCGAGAGCCCTGATTTACCCGCAGTTGGCCGTTGCCAATCCGGGCGATCGCACGGGAGACGAGGGAGTACGCGACCGCTAGGGCGTGTATCGAATGTGCTGGTCACAGCCATTCATTGATGGCCGCTACGAGGACGGTCGCCTCGTAGCGGACCGCGAGCTTGTCGTACCTCGTGGCCACGGCCCGGTGCCTTTTGAGGCGGTTGATGCCGCACTCGACCGCGTGCCGAGCCTTGTAGTCCTGCGGGTCGAACTTCGGCGGTCGGCCGCCGCGCGAGCCGCGTTTCTTGCGGTTGCGGGCCTGGTCGGCCTTGTCCGGGATGGTGCAGCGGATCCTGCGCTGCCGCAGGTAAGCGCGGTTCTTCCGGGAGGCGTACGCCTTGTCGGCGCGCACACGATCGGGCCGGGTGCGCGGCCTGCCTGGGCCAAGACGCGGGACGCGGATCTTGTTCAGGACAGGCTCGAACTGCGGGGAGTCGCCCCGCTGGCCGGCCGTGATCACGATGGACATGGGCTTCTGGCCTTGTTCGACGGCCAGGTGCAGCTTGGTGGTCAGGCCACCGCGCGAGCGGCCGAGGCCGTGGTCGTCGGGCTCGACGCCGACGCCGCCGGGCGGCTCCTTCTGCAGCTCCCCTTTTTCCTTGCCCCGGCGGCGTGCTGGTGGGCCCGACACACCGTGGAGTCGACGTTGATGTCCCAGGTGATCAGCTCTTTCGCGTCGGCCCGGGCCTGGAGCGCGGTGAAGATCCGATGCCAGGTGCCGTCCCGCTGCCACCGCCGGAACAAGTCGTACGCCCGGCCCCACGGCCCGTACTCGGCGGGCAGGTCCCGCCACGGAACGCCAGTACGGACCCGGAACCGTATGCCGTCGATCAGCTGCCGCCTGGCCCACGTCGGCGGCCGTCCGGGCTTCTTGCCCTTCGGCAACAGCGGTTCCAGCACCGCCCATTGCGCGTCCGTCAGATCTCCACGTGCCACGAAGCAAGATCATCTCACGTTCAAGATCCACTTTCGACACACACCCTAGCGGCACGGACTGGGCATCGCCTTTCAACGGCGTTCACCGACAGCCACGACGACGGCGAGGACGGCGGCAAGCGCGGCGACGCTGGCAGGCACGACGCCCGAGATAATCAGTCTTGTCGAACGTCGGCGGCCGTCCCGGGAGTCCTGCTTCTGACGGTTGCGGACGCGGTCCACCGGCACCGGACGGTCGCCCTGATCCCACAGGCGGCTTGCCCACCCCCGACCACCGGCCGGGCGAGATCGAGGAGATCGGCACGATGACCAACAACACTCCCCAGCCCTCCGCCGCCCGCCCGGTGCTTCAGCGGTGGCTCACCGGCACTTCCCCCACCCACCCCGTACGGCTCATGGAAGCCGCCGCAGGGACGAACCCCGGCTGTCCTCGTCGGACTGGACGCCCTGGAGACGATGGCGGCCGCACTCGACGCCACGGCCGCTGGCGATCCTCGCCGGCGCAGGAAGATCGCGGAGTTCGGGCAGCTGACCTCAATGGGGCAACTCCTGGAGATGCGAGCCGAGTTCGCCCTCGCCCTGACCGATGCTGGGAACGCCTACGAGCTCGACCTGTGCACCACTCTCGGCTGGCCCTACGCATAGCGGCCGCATCTTCGCTCCTGCCGCCGCGGCCGTTGTCTGCCCGCCGCTCACCCGACCCTGGCCTGCTCGCGCAGCGTACGGGCCCACCTCTCGAACCGACGCCGACGCTGGTGGACCACTATTACGACTGTGCGAAGAGACAGAACCCATGGGGTTGGCAAGAAGATGATCGTCGGCGTTGTGATTGTGGTGGGGGCCGCTGGCGCCTGCACGGGTCACGGGTCCGCCCCCGCCAGCAGCAAGCCCCCCGTCAGTGGCAAGCGCCCGGCCGTGAATAAGCACGGGGCCGTAAAGGTGAGCAAGTCGTCGAGCGCACCGCCTGCCGGAACCAATTTGCGCTTCAGCGGCGACATCAAGGGAACTGCTCGCGGAGCGCTGAAGGTACTCCACGGCAAGAGCGGGGCCCACTACGACTACACCGTGCCCGATGGCACCACGCAGTGCGTGATGCCCGCCGCCGACGGCTCTTGGGAGGCGCAGTTCACGGTGCGCATGAACGGCATCGACTGGGAGATCTCCATCGGAAACGGTGCCTCCTTCGGCTCCCCGAAGCCGGGCAAACACCTTGCGGTGTACGACGCCGACACGAATGGCACGTCGAACACGCTGACCTTCGACATCGCCTCGGACAAGGCCCCGAGCAGCGTCGTCCTTGGAGGAGGGGCTGGCAGGTTCCAGTACATCTACTACCTCCCTGACGGCCACAACGACGGCAAGGCGTTGGTCACGATCGATCACGGACTGACCTCCGGCACCCTCGACGCCTGGCTTGCTCCCTGGCAGCAGGAGAACGATCAGGAGAAGCCGCTGTTCCACATCACCGGCCGCTGGGCCTGCAACAGCTAGGAACTATTGCGCCGCCCGCAGGCGTGCGCACCGCGGTGACGCTGGCCTCGACCGGGCACGCCACCCGGTGTCAGTGCCGCGCCGTAGGGTGCCGGACATGGCCCGTTCCTGGACGCGACTGCACGAGCACCTCGGTGCCCAACCCGGCCCCCTCACCTTCGACATGGTCAAGAAAGCCGCCGAAGACCACCTCGCCGAGTCCGACGACCTGGACTGGAAGGAACACCTGCCGCAGCCCCCGCGGGACGGCCGGTGGAACGAGTTGGCCAAGGACGTCGCCGCGATGGCCAACACCCGTGGCGGGCTGCTCATCTACGGTGTCACCGACCAGGACACGAAGCCGGTCGGCATCGACCCGGACCAGGTCAACAATCAGCAGTACGCACAGTGGATCCGCAACCACGTCCAGCCCTACCTGCCCGATATCACCTTCACCGTCCTGCCCTCAGACGACGGCGCCACGAGCTTCCTGGTCATCGACGTGCCCGCCAGCCCCATGGCCCCGCACCATGTGTACGGCACCGCCGCCAAGGACAAGGACCAGCAGGCGGCCGTCGTCCCCTACCGTGACCGTGACCACACCGCCTGGATGGCCGAGCACCAGATCGAACGCGCCTACCGCGAACGCTTCACCCGCGTCCAGCATGCCCAGGAGGAAGCCGACCGGCTCTTCGCCCACGCCCTGGAGAACGTCCTGGCCGAGCAGGCTAAGCCGTCGGCCTGGTTCATCGCCGTCGCCAGGCCTGATCGGCCGCTGCCGCGCACCGCCGAACCTCTGCCCCGGGAGGCGGCCAGCTACATCAGCACCACGGCGAGTGCCAGCTCCCAGGCCCTGGCACGCAACCCTCACGTTGTCGGCCCGCTGCGGACCCTGGAGAGCGTGTCCAACCCCCGGCCCGGACTGCGCCGTTGGGTCTTCAGCACCCTGCATCCGAGCCTGGGCCGGGGGGTCTACGCGGAGCTGCACCACGACGGCAGCATGGTCCTGGCCGCCGACCTGTCCTGGAAGGCCCTGCGCGGCGACCCGGCCGATCCCGACGCGAGGGGCATCCTGGTCGATGCGGACGTCGTCGGCGCCGCCTGCCGCGACACCCTCGCTCTCACCCGGGGACTCGCCCGCCGCCTGGGCGTGGACAGTCTCATCCCCGTGACGACGACCATCGCCACCGCCGAACCGGCGCCCATGACGCCGGTCGTCACCGAGTACGCCACCTTCAGGAGCATCCCCGACCAGGCCCGCCGGCCCCGCCGTATCCAGCCGGTGACTGCCCTGGTGACCCCCGCCGACGAGGACGACCTCCTGCGCACGAACGCCCAGGAGACCTTCACCGACCTGATGCACCAGTTCGGCATCACCGTCGCGTTGTAGCTGGGAGGTCCGGGCCACCCCGGGCATGCCGCCCCGCGACGGCACCTATCCCGACGGGCGACATATGCGATGTGACGCCTTCGGGCGGCCAAGATCGCGGATGATGAGCGGGCAGGGTCCCGCGCCGATCCCAGAGCCAGCGCGGGCCCCGCACACCATGTACGGCGCGCAGGGGTGTCACGGTTGCCGCGGTGGCGCTGCCGTACTGCGGTGCGCCGGGCGCTGCGTTGTGCTGCGGCCCGTGTGGGTGTCGACGGATGCCGCGGCCGGTGACCATGCCGAGCGGGCACCTGGCCGCAGCCGACCACGGCTGCTCGGGCCTGCCGTAGGCACGGACCTCTGGAGGGCACCCCGGCTCACTGGCGCATGCCCTCTCCCGCGCGGTCCGTTCCCTGCTCCTCGATGCCCTGCAGGGGGGAGCGGTGCGCGAGGATACCTCTGAGCCCCATATTGCGCTTGCCGCAATATTTTGCGATTGTCGTAATCATGGATTTGATCGGTGACATCACAGCCATCCGCATCCCCCTTCCGCAGCCCGGTGACGTCACGCCGCAGGAGGGCTACCTCGATGCACGCGAGGAGGCCGAACGAGCGCGTGGGGACTACGCGTTCGCCCTCGAGGCCCAGTGCGACGACCTGCGGGAAGACCCCCTGCTGATCGCTCTCGGCAACGCCCGCGCCGCCCGCGAGGCCGCTGACCGCGAAATCCGCCATCTCCTCGCCTACGGCCGGGAGTTCCATGGCGAGCGCCCCTACAAGCTCGAACCCCTCGCCCAGGCCAGCGGCATGACGCCCTCCGGGATCCGCACCGCCTACGGCAGCAGCGAGATCGAAACCGTCGCCCGCGGCATCGGCCGTACGCCCGACAGCCGCCGCGCCCGACCTCCGGCCACGCCGGAGCCCTCATGAGCGAACGCGAGGCGGGGATGCACAACGTGCTTGAGGCTGCAGGGCCGGCGAGATCGCCGAGTGTCGGTCCGGTCTTTGCACCCTGAAGGTACGGTCACGGGGTCGGCTTCTGATGCCGGGCGAGGAGTTCGGTGAAGAAGTCCGTCAGGACTTGTTCACCGCCCGGGCCGGTCAGTTCCCAGCCGCCGAAGCGGTAGATCTCGTATCCGGCGAGCCTGAGCCGGCGGTCCTCGGCGACCATCTCCGCATACAGCTGCGGCGCGGCGGTATGAGTGACCCGCCCGTGCTCGTCGGGCGGGTTGGGGCGGCCGTAGTGCTGTACCCCGTCGACCTCGATGACGATGCGCGAGCGGTCCGGCGCCAGGAGCAGGAAGTCCATCCTCTGCCGGTGCAGCGCCCCGGACTGCTTGCCGCTGCGCCGTGTGTAGGGGTCGTAGTGGAGATAGACCTGCGGGATCAGCGCGGGCAGGTCGAAGCCGCCTTCCTTGGCGTAGCGGGCGCAGTAGGTGATCATGAGGAGTTGTTCGGGCGGCGAGTCCAGTGACCGGTAAAGGCGCCGGTAGAGGGCGTCGGCGGCACTCTTCTCGTCGGCGCCGGGCTGGTGGTTGGTCGTCCACCAGGCGACCATCTGTCGCCAGGTGAGTCCGTGCGGCGGCAGGGGATCGGTGAAGACCAGGCAGGTGTCGGCGTGGCGGACGATCTCCACATCGTTGTTCACCGCGTCGCGCAGCACGATCTGCGGTTTCGCGCCGTCGGCGGCGAAGATCAGGTTCTTGAAGGTGCCCGAAGGCCTCTTGGAGAAGCGGCGTTCGTATTCCAGCTCCTGCAGGTCCTCGAGCGCGTCGCGGGTCGGGCCGAGGATCTGCTCGATGCAGTCCCGGCGGGCCTGCCAACTGTTACGCATGCCGTTGTCGCGCCAGTAGGTGCCGAAGCCGCGCGGCCCGTCGAACGCCCGAAACGGCCAGGCGGGCGGTTTGAGAGCGAGGCGTTCCAGGACGGCGCGGTGGGCCTTGATGACGATGGGGACGTTCTCGTCATCCAGGTGCCTGCTCTTGCCGTCGGTGCCGTGGGAGACGAAGTCGTGGTGCAGAAGCCGGGTCAGTGCGATGGCGACCGCCAGGTCGGTGCGGCCGCCCGGAGGGCCGAACCGCAGCGACTCGATCAGCTCGACATCGAGCACCCACGGCTCGGCCCATCCGTCCCCGCTGCTGAAGAATGCCTCGACGTCCACGCACCCACCCCCTGCGACCCGTGGAGAGCACCCGTCCCCCGGAACAGCCAGTTCACCAGATGCCGCTGACACGCCGTCACCCCTCCACGACACTGGGGCAGTTCCGGCTGACGCCATGTCTACCGCCGCGAGTTCACACAAGCCCAGACGGCCAGCACGGCACCTTTCCGTGTTCCGGCCACCCGGTGGTGGCTTGCCAGAAGGCCTTGGCAGGCCACCACCGTGCCGCGATGCCGGCGGCGGTCACGAGGTGCGCACGGCTTCGGTGTAGGTGGTGAAAAGCCGGTCGCCGGTCAGCTTGTGGTGTGCGAGCTGTTCATGGACCGCCTGTTCGTCCGCCCAGCGGTCCGGGCTGCTGGCGAGCGCGGCCGCGTAAGCCGTCACGGCTTCCTTCAGCTTCTCGAACAGGGCCGGGGTGACGACGCGCATGCCCGGCACCGCGGTGGCCTTGGCGTCACAGACCCGGCTGGGGTGCAGCATGACCGGCAGTGCCTCCACCTCCGGGTTGTGGTCGTTGAGCCAGCGGACGCTGCCGCCGAGCTGGTCCATGTCCTTCTTCGCGATGGTGTCGGTGGTGCACCCCGTCTTCAGCTCGACGACCGCCTGCCGCGCCGCCGAGAGCGCCCACAGGTTGTCCGGGCCCGTGCCGTACTGCTTCTCCGGGCGGGTGCTGGCGAACCCGAGATGCAGTCCGAGCTGTTGCCAGGCCCGCTCGGCGTCATCGGAGCGCTCCTCCTCGCCCCACACCACGTCCTCGAACAGCGCCTGCACGCCGAGCCTGAGGCTGGTGCCGTCGCGGTACCGAGCGGCCAGGAAATCGGCGGCGGCGCGCGACTGCACCGCGGCCGCCTTGAGCTGGACGGGGGCACCGTGGTTGACGGGACGCAGGACGAACGCGTTGTCGTTCAGCGCCCCGGCCAGGGCCTGCTGTGCGGCCTTCTGATCGGTCAGGTGCAGGTAGGCGGCCTTCTGCTCCCGCAGCCAGCCCCGCAGCGCCTTGTCGCCGTCGCCGAGGGCGTTCACCGCCTTCTGCACCCGCTCCGCCGCAGCCGGGGTACGGCCGGTGGCCGCGAGATCGAACGCCTCACGCAGCGCCACGGCCTCGCCCCGCACCGTCCCGTGCTCGGCGTAGCGCACCTCCGCCAGCGCCCGCCGGCTGCGCTTCCGCCAGCGCCCGCCGGCTGCGCTCCCGCCACTGCGGCACCCGCCCCAGGCAGGCCCGCAGCGCCTGCCGGACCGCGTCGAGGCCTTCGCCCTTGATCTGCCCGGCGATGTCCCGGCTCAGCTTCAACTGCGCCTGCGTGGCGGGGGAGAACAGGGCCAGGTGACGGGCTTCGTGGATCGCCGTGGCGAGCTTGGCGCCCAGCAGCAGGACCGCGCAGTAGTCCTCGCCGTCGCGCACACCGCGACCCATGCCCTGCTCGATCCGCTGGACCTCCCGGGCCAGGCGGATGGTGCTGTCGGCCAGTGCGACGGCCTCGCGCCGCTCCACCCCGTCCAGGGGCCGGGGGACACCGTCGAGGACCAGCAGACGGCAGGCCCCGGCCGGGAGGTTGACGCCGTCGTACTTGTTGACCAGCACCACCAGACCCACGTGGCCGGCCTGGAGGTCCTTCACCCCCGCCTCGAGGTCCCCGACTCGCCAGATGTGGTGGGCGTAGGGCGCCCAGTTCGCGGCGGCGCGGTCGCTGGGCACCAGCACCACCACGTTGACCGGTTCGGTCTCGGCGACACCATCGCCGTCCTGGTCGCCGTCGGCGAACTGGCGGGCCAGCACACGGACGGCCTCGTCGTCCAGGTCCGGGTTGAGGGCCACCGGGGCCAGGATCATCCGCTCACCGAGGTCCGCGGCGCTGCCCGGCGTGACGGGCTGGGCGACGAGCGCCGGGTCGGCACCGAAGTCGGTGACCAGGGCGCTGTCGTCGGCGAGCGTCGCGGTCAGGTAGACCCTGCGGCGGGCGCGCACGAACGAGGGGATGCGGTCGATCGGCGGGCACGAGGGCCTGATCTCGATCGCCGCCGACGTCGCCGTGGCGGTGCACAGGTGCATCACCTCGGCGAGCAGCGGCCACACGAACATGAAGGTCCGCTCCTCCCGGTGCGGGCGCAGGATCTTCAGCACCTCCTCGTGCTTGTCGGCCCACGCCCAGAACGGGATAGGTGCCAAAGCGGTGGGGTCCTTGTCCTCCAGCTCTGCCCAGGCGTTCGCCGACTGGTGGCGCAGGTCTTCCGCGAACAGCTGCAGCAGCTTGTCGTACGCCCCGTGACCGGCGGGCACCCGCAGCCGGAACTGGTCCTCGGTCCGCGCCAGCGCGGCGTGCGCGTCGTCGACGACGACGACACCCAGGTCGATCGGCTCCTTACCGTCCCCGACGACACCGAAGGCCGACTTGCCGTTGATCAGCTTCTGGTAGTTCGTCACCAGCACGGCCTGGGCCGACAGGAACGCCGGGTCGTGCGGATCGTCGGTGGTGGCGATGCTGAGCCTGGCGGCCTCCTCGCGGACCTGCTTGACGAGGTAGTTGTCCGGGGTCAGGTAGACGGCCTTGCCGATGCCCTCGTTCAAGGTGCTCTGCGCGATCAGCAGGCCGACGGCCGTCTTGCCCCCGCCGGTGTTCTGCTTGATCACCACATCACGGTCACCGCGCCGCTCGAACCACTTGTCCAGCACCTCGCCCTGCTCGTGCCGCAGATACGGCCACGGCCGGCTGGCCAGCCCCGCGTAGATGTCCCGGGGCCGCAGCAGCGCCTCGCTGTCCCCCGTACCGATCCGATCCCAATCCAGCGCCACTGCGCCGTCCTCCTCACCTGCTCGGCGGCATAACGCCGCCTGCACTTCCTCGTCTTTTAGGGGCTGCCGCACACTTGGCGGCGGCCTTCGCACCGCAGCGAAGTTCCCAGGCCCTGGTACAGCTCCTGCTTTCGTCCGCCTCCTGTGCCCACCGGCGGGGGTGCCTTCCGGCCGCCTGGAAGCGGCGGCCGGAAGGCACCCGTTCACGCACCATGCCCGGTCCGTCAAGCCGGCACCGCAGGACAGAGGCTGTCTCCTACCGTTCCTGGGCTGGCAAGGAGACCAGCGTCGCGGGGGTCTGCGTGAGATCCACTCGTGGGTGGGCCGAGCCGTCCGCCGGGTTCAGCAGCCGGGCCGTCCACCCCTCGGTGCTGCGCACCACCTCCAGGGCGCTCAGGTCGGCCAAGGGCAGGACGGTCAGCAGCAACCAGGCCCCCCGCCGGGCCGCGCCGGTCGTGGGGTGCGCGTAGTGCTCGGCGAGCCGGTCGCCGACCGCGCCGGAGCCCTGGCGGCACACGCTGCCCACGTAGCGGCACCGGCGGCGGCTGTCCCACGCGACATACACCGCACAGCTCGCAGCCACCCGGCGGCGCACCGCATCCGGCCGGGCCGGGCATACCATCACCGGCGCATGCCTGCCGCCGTCCTGGACCGCGCTGTCGTCGAGCACCGGGCCCACCAGCCGCAGCACCGGCCGCAGCGCTCGGCCGATCTGCGCGGGCAGCGTGAGGCCGGCGCTCACTCGGTGTCCTCCTCGTCCTCGTCGAACACGAAGAGGGAGGTGTCGACGGGCCCGAACTTCGTGAGGATCTCGGCGAGCTGGGACAGCTGCTCGCGCTGGCCCTGGACGGCATCGAAGGTGCCGAACACCTGGTTGCCGCGCCTCTGGCTCATGCGGGCCAGGGCCCGCGCGGCCTTGGCGGCCGAGGTGATGCCCTGCTCGAGCGTCCGGCGCAGGCGCACGTCCTCCGCCTCGGGCTCCTGGTGCTTGCCCCCCGTCTTGGCCTTGGCCTCCGCGCGGTTCTTGGCGATGGTTTCCAGGGCCTGGGCCGGGTCGGCGGCGTGGACGAGGTCCCACTCGTAGTCGATGATCATCTGCTGGCCGGCCTTGTCGAGCATGGGCTCGCCGTCGCGGACCAGGACACCGTCGACCTCGCGCTCCTGGGTGTGGAACAGCTTGGGCAGCACGGCCGGGTCGGCGGCGACGTGGGCGCGGGCGATGGAGTGCAGCATCCGCAGACCCCCGGCACTCCGCGCCAGCAGATCCAGCAGCTTCACCGGCGTCGCCCGGAAGGGCGCCTTGCGGGCCTCGCGGTCGGTGCCCTCCTTCGAGCCGCGGTCCCGGGTGATGTAGCCGTCGAGGATCGCCGCGGTGCCGCCCAGGACGGTCAGCTCCGCCACGGCGCCCGTCTCGCCGGCCACAGCGCGCTCGAGGATGTCGTCGAGGACCTCGAAGGTGTCCTCGCCCTTGGTCAGCTCCCACGGCTGCTTCCACACCGTGTCGGTGATCGTGCCGCCGTTACCGAAGGCGCGCAGCGGCTGTTCGATGCCCTCCTGGCTGCGGTAGTCCGACAGCGCCATGGGCGCCAGCCGCTCGCTGACCCGCTGCCGGTCGGCCTTGCCCATCCCGAATTCCTGCTTGATCAGCCGGTTCATGGCGTCCGCGTGCGGCCCGGCGAGCACCGCGTGCTGATGGACCGCGGCCGACCACAGCCGGTGCGCCGGAACGCCGAGCAGTTCGTGCATGGCCTGCGCGCCCACGGTGCCCGACAGCACCCGGTGCACGTCCGGGGTGACCAGGCCCTCACGGTGGGCGTGCCGGTAGACCCGCTGCATGCCCTGCGTGTTCTGCGCCCCCGGAGTCCAGGCGGTGACGTGCACGTGCAGGTTGGCCAGCAGGTCGTCCCGGGCCGCCACCAGGTCCGTCAGCGGCCCGCCGCTGTCGGACCGCGCGCCGACGACGACGGTGGCCGGGAAGGCGAGCGTGTGGCCTTCGCGCCGGGTCGCCTCCGTCAGCACGGGCG